>NZ_AP046049.1:0-4892415 GCF_059739425.1 Arthrobacter sp. TmtSoilC48
CAGGACGTGCATCGTTCGAGCTGGTCCAGAAGGCTGCCCTCGCCGGCATCCCCGTCCTGTCAGCCGTGAGCGCACCCTCCAGCCTTGCCGCGGACCTCGCTACTGAGACCGGCGTGACCCTGGTTGGCTTCAGCCGTGGTCACAGCCTCAACGTCTACGCCGGACGCGACAGATTGATCCGCCCCCGCAAAGCAGCACGTGAGGAGGTCTACGCCGGGCTCTGACCGCCCGTTTTCCGCGTTTGCACGCAGCTAAAGCCCTGTTGATGCCGATAGGGTGCGTTTGCTGTGCACAAACTCCCCGCGTGTTTCAAGGCCCGTGTCCGTGTCGGACTAGGATGAGGAAAGACGAGGAGCATGCCGGGCAGGGCTTTACAGCCCCGGCCGCCTGCTTGGGACAACGACACGAGGCATCATGGCCCCACGCAACAATCCAGACATCGAGAAGGACGCAGACGCCCAAGGCGGCGGCGTCCAATCAGTGGACCGCGCGCTGCAAATCCTGGAAATCCTTGCACGCGAAGGGGATGCCGGCGTCAGTGAAATCGCTGACGAAATGGGCGTCCATAAATCCACGGTGTCCAGGCTTGTGGGCTCGCTGGTAAACCGCGAGCTTGTCCGGCAGAACAGCGAGAGGGGCAAGTACCAGCTGGGCTTCGGAATCCTTCGGCTGGCGACCTCCATCCCCGGCAGGCTGAGCGTCGTGCACGAGGCCAGGGAAGTACTGGAAGCACTTGCGGGTGAGTACAAGGAAACGGTCAACCTTGCCGTGCTTCGGTCCAACTACGCAGTCAACGTGGATCAGGCCATGGGCCCCTCAACGCTTGCCACCTACGACTGGGTGGGCAGCCTGACCCCGCTGCATGCGACATCCAGCGGCAAAGTGCTTTTGGCCGCGCTGACGGCCGATGAGCGGAACCAGGTCCTCAAGACAGTCGGCCTGCCTGCCCGCACACCCCGCACCATCACCAATCGCGCGGAGCTGGAGAAGCAGCTGCTCGACGTCGCACGGAACGGCTACGCAGTCGTGCATGAAGAGTTCGAGATCGGCCTGACGGCGGTAGCCGTGCCCATCTTTAACCACATGGGCAATGTCATCGCTGCGGTGAGTATCTCCGGCCCCGCCTTCCGCTTTGCCCCGGAGGAGCACCCAGGGCTCATAGACGCCCTCCGTGAGGCTGGCTTCACCATCAGCGCCAAAATGGGCTACCGACGCCGCTAGGCGCTGCCAGGCCGCTTCTCGACGCTTCAAACCGCTGGCATCAGCATGCCCATTTTTGGGTGGGAAAATCGCTTGTTACGCAACAGTAGGCACGATATGCAACAGACTGCGCATGTCGGCGGCGCTGTCAAGGTGCCGCGAAATGGAACAGAAACACCTTGACATTGCCCTGTGACGGGGCGCACTCTGTTGCTTAGCGCGAGAACTGTTGATTCTTGCGAAACGCACGAAGGCGATTCAGCCAAAGCGACCAGAAACCCGTTCCCCGACTAAAAGAGGTGCACATGCGCAAGGCCTGCCCCACTGGTGAACCCGCTCCCGGGGAGGCGCTGCGGCTCGATACTGCTCCAACCATCATGGTCATCCAACCGGAGGAAGCCCCCAACCTTCCATCCGGCCCCACCCTCCAGGGCCATGTATAAACCCAAGCCCATGACTCGCCGAGCAAAGGACCCGCTCATGGCTATAAATAGCGATTTAAAGCCTTTAACTCCCGAGGAATTGCCCGCCAACGATAACCTGGCTGACACTCCCTCATCACGTAAGACAAACCGTCTGGAGAACCCTGGAGACGTCATCAGCGTCTCCCCAGATGAAACCAACCCCGCAGTCCTCGACGATGAGGGCGAAGGCGCAGAAGCACTCCCGGATACTGAGGAATACGCACAGATCCTGGAAGAACTGCGCCATGCCAGGACCGAGCAGGCAGTCAGCGCCCGCCGGAACCGCAAACTTACGCTGGACAAAGTCACCTTCGGAATCACGGGCGCCATCGCCGTCGCCTTCGTGGTCTGGGGCTTCGTCGGCCGGGACAGCCTTTCCGAATCTTCCAAAGGCGCCCTGAACTGGGTCATGGAATACACCGGCTGGCTCTTCATGGTTCTTGCCTCTTTGTTCGTCGTCTTCGTCCTCTGGCTCGCGCTGGGCAAGTTCGGCAACATCCCACTGGGCAAGGACGGCGAGAAGCCGGAATTCCGTACTGTCTCCTGGGTAGCGATGATGTTCGCCGCCGGCATGGGCATCGGGCTCATGTTCTATGGCGTGGCTGAACCCCTCTACCACTACATCTCGCCACCACCAGGCACTGTGGACGGCCGCACCCCTGCTGCCATTCAGACTGCCATGGCCACCTCGATCTTCCACTGGACCCTGCACCCATGGGCCATGTACGCAGTGGTGGGCATTGCCATGGCATACGGCACCTACCGCCTGGGCCGCAGGCAGCTGGTCTCCGCAGCGTTCACATCGCTGTTCGGCATCAGGATGGTGGAAGGCCCCCTCGGGAAATTCATCAACATCCTGGCCATCTTTGCCACGCTGTTCGGTACCGCCGCTTCCCTGGGCCTTGGCGCCCTTCAGATCGGCAGCGGCATGACCTCCAACGGCTGGGTGGGCGAGATCGGCACCCCGGTACTCGTGGTCATCGTGGCCATCCTCACCTTCTGCTTCGTCGCATCAGCAGTCTCCGGAATCAGCCGTGGCATCCAGTGGCTTTCCAACATCAACATGGTGCTGGCAGTCGTCCTGGCAATCATCGTCTTTGTTGCCGGCCCTACCCTGTTCATCCTCAACCTGATCCCTTCCGCAATCGGCGACTACGCCAGGGACCTGGCAGAAATGTCGTCCCGGACCGAAGCGGTCGGGGACGAAGCATTGCGTAGCTGGATGACCAGTTGGACCATTTTCTACTGGGCCTGGTGGATCTCCTGGACGCCCTTCGTCGGCATGTTCATTGCGCGCATCAGCCGCGGCCGGACCATCCGCCAGTTCGTCACCGGCGTCCTGCTGGTGCCAAGCATCGTCAGCGTTATCTGGTTCGGTATCTTCGGTGGAGCTGCCTTCCATGTCCAGCAGGAAGCTGACAAGGCCGGCACACCCGGCCTGGTGACCATGACCAACGGCGTGCCTTCCGTCAATTTCGACGGCGCACTCTTCGATCTCGTCAAGAACCTGGGCATGCCCGGCTGGGCCACCGCAGCAGTGATCGTGCTGGCCATGGTGCTGGTGGCAATCTTCTTCATCACTGGTGCCGACGCAGCCTCCATCGTCATGGGGTCGCTCAGCTCCAACGGAGCCGAACATCCCCGCCGCGGAGTAGTGATCTTCTGGGGAAGCCTTACCGGTGCAGTAGCAGCGGTTATGCTCCTGGCCGGCGGCGACGAACCATCCGAGGCATTGGCCGGGCTCCAAAGAGTCACGATTGTTGCCGCCCTGCCGTTCGTCATTGTCATGCTGCTGCTCTGTTTCGCCCTGACGAAGGATCTGCGCCGTGATCCTCTGTCACTGCGGAAGCGCTTGGCGACATCCGTAGTTGAACGTGCGATTCGTACGGGCGTGGAACAACATCGGGGCGTTCAATTCGATCTGGTCACGAGGCACGAGTGTGCGGAAGACTGCCCGGATTCCGACTGTCCCGGGGGAACTCCGACCGGAACCATCCCCACGGTTCAGCCTCCCCGCACCCAGCCGACCGACAAGTAAGGTATCCCGCCATGTCGCAAACCCATGAACACCAAAGCACCCTGCGTGTCTCCAGCGATTCCGGGGACACCGTGAGCTTCACCCTGGATGCAACGAAACCCGTAACGGTCAAGCTCCAGGTTGACGGTGGTTGCACTTGTGGAACCACCGCCACGGTCCAGGGCTCCTACGTCGATAGCGACCTGGGCAAGCGCTGACCATTCATTTCCAGACCCAAAACAGCAGGCGCCGGAATCTGAGCAGTACAGATTCCGGCGCCTGCTTTTTGTTTGCGGACTGGCGGGTTACTTGGGCATCGGGTTACTTGGGCATCAGCACGGAGTCGATCAGGTAAACCGTTGCGTTGGCCGTGTGGACGCCGCCACAGATCACGTTGGCTCCGTCAACTGTGAGGGCATCTTTGCTACCGCCAACCGTCACTTCGCCACCCTGGACCGTCTTGTGGGTTCCGACCACCTGGTCCGGAGTCAGCTGGCCTGGGACTACGTGGTAGGTGAGGATCTTGCTCAGCAGGGCATCGTCCGTCTTGAGCGTTTCAATCGTGGCGGGGTCGATCTTTGCGAAAGCATCGTCAACAGGTGCAAAGACTGTGAATTCACTGCCGTTCAGGGTGGAGACCAGGTCCACTTTCGGGTTGAGCTTGCCGGAAACAGCGGCAGTGAGGGTCTTAAGCAGCGGGTTGTTCGAAGCAGCAACGGCCACCGGGTCCTGGGCCATTCCCACTACCGAACCGGCACCATCCGGAACCTGCGCGGCGTAACCGGCACAGCCGGGGCCAACAAGATCACGCGCGGGATCCATGGCTGCACTGGTCATGGATGAAGCCGACGGCGACGGTGCCGCGGACGTCATCTCCGGGGCGGCGGACGACGACGAAGGTGTGCTGGAACTGCTTGAACCACCACAAGCGGTGAGTCCGAGAAGGGCGGCGGCAGTGAGGCCAACGAAGGCGAGGGCGGGGCGCTTTGTGGACAACATGTCATTCTCCTTGTTCGTGGAACCAGGGCATTGGGTCCATTGGGTGTGGGCACTGGCTCCCCGGCGCTGCATCTGCGTTGCCAGCGGTTTGTGCCTCACCAGCTATTCGGAGGTCGCACCGGCGTGGATGGGTGCGGATTGAAAAAGTTTTTAAACCAAGCCATCGCGGCTGCGGCTCCGAACTGCCTACAGATATCCGGAGCCGGCACCCTTAAGGGCCGGTCCGGCGAACGTTGGGAGACGCAATGCTGCAACTAGCACTTATCGGCCTGTTGGGCGGGTTGATTACAGGTATCTCGCCCTGCATCCTGCCCGTCCTGCCCGTCATCTTTCTTTCCGGAGGTGTTCAGGGTGCACGCAAAGGCTCTCCAACCAGCTCCGCGGTAACAGAGGTGCCGCCATCCGCCGTCGAACTTAAGACCCGGTCCAGGCAGCGACGGCGGGCGGGCCTGCGCCCGTACCTGGTGATCCTGGGCCTGGTCATCAGCTTCAGCACCTTTACGCTGGTTGGTTCGTTCCTGCTGACCCTGGTGAACCTGCCGCAGGACCTGCTTCGATGGATCGGGCTGGTGGTGCTGGTGCTGATTGGTTGCGGCCTGATTTTCGATCGCTTCCAGCACATCCTGGAGAAGCCGTTCTCCTGGATCCCGCAGCGAAAGGTTGGTACTGGGAACGGTGGGTTGGTGCTGGGACTGGCGCTCGGCGTCGTCTATGTCCCCTGTGCAGGACCAGTGCTTGCCGCCATTGCCGTGGCCGGTGCCACGGGACAAGTGGGCCCCGAAACTATCGTCCTCACGTTGACATTTGCCGTGGGGGCGGCCGTTCCGCTGTTGGTGTTCGCGCTGGCTGGGCGTCGCGTCGCAGAGCGGGTCAAGGCGTTTCGCAAGAACCAGCGCAAGATCCGCATAGCCGGTGGCATCATGATGATCGCCCTGGCAATCGGGTTGGTGTTCAACCTTCCCCAGCTACTGCAGAAACTGGTGCCCGACTACACGTCCACACTCCAGGAACAGGTTCAGGACAACGAGGCCGTGAAGAAGGCCCTCGATCTTGGTGGACTGGTAAATGACCAAAACCGTGATCTGGACAAGTGCAGCAACGGTGCCACCGAGCTCGAATCGTGTGGCATAGCGCCGGATATCAAGGGCATCCAGGAATGGTTCAACACCCCTGGCGGCCAGGCCGTGAACTTGAAGGACCTTAAGGGCAAGGTAGTCCTGGTGGATTTCTGGGCCTACTCCTGCATCAACTGCCAGCGCTCCGTTCCGCACCTCACGGATTGGTACAGCAAGTACAAGGACTCCGGCCTGGAAATCATCGGGATCCACTCCCCCGAGTACGCGTTCGAGAAAGAGACCCGCAACGTCATGTCCGGTGCGATGGACCTGGGCATCACGTACCCCGTAGCCATCGACAACACCCTGTCCACGTGGACCAACTACCGCAACCGTTACTGGCCTGCCCACTACCTGATCGACTCCGAAGGAACAGTCCGGCACATCAAATTCGGCGAGGGCGGCTACCAGACCACTGAGAAACTGATCCGCAAACTACTGCAAGAGGCCAACCCTTCAGCGGCGCTCCCCGCGCCCACTGAATCGTCCGACGACGGGCCGGTAGCAGGTGCCACCACTCCGGAGACGTACTTGGGCACCACCAAGAAGGTCAACTATGCGGGCACGGAACCCTATAAAGCCGGGGTTGGGCTGTATACAGTGCCGGCAGACCAGCCCGGTGACAGCTTTTCCTTGAAAGGTTCGTGGGATCTCGGGACACAATCCATAACTCCTGCCGGCGACGGCTCCTCTATTGCCCTGAACTACCACGCCAAGCAGGTGTACATCGTGGTCAGTGGTGAAGGCATGATCGATGTTGTCCGCGATGGCAAGACCACGTCCGTGGCGGTCTCAGGGACGCCCACGCTACATCAGATCGTGGACGACCCCGAAATCCGCGGGGGCAAGCTCGAGGTCAAGGTCCCGCAGGGCATCCAGGCGTACTCCTTCACGTTCGGATAGGGTGCGCGCTGGAAGCTGGATAGGGGCCTTGCCGCTTCGCGATGCCCTCCACGCCGCGGCCCCCTATCCAGCTTCCGCTTCGTCGTTAGAAATACGGCTTCGTGATCAGCTCCAGCGCGTGGCCAGAGGGGTCCTTGAAATAGACACCGCGGCCACCGTGCTCCGTATTGGTCTCGCCTGGACGGGTCATCTGAGGATCCGCCCAATGCTCGACGCCGGCACTCACCAGCCGCTGGTAGGCACGGTCAAAATGCTGGTCGTCAACGAGGAAGGCATAATGCTGCATCTGGATCTCGACCGGGGGCTCAGCGAATTGGAGCATTACGCCGCCAGCCAAGGTCAGGTTGGTGAAGGGTCCCCAACCGGGTGCTTCGTCCGCTTCGAGGATGTCCCTGTAGAACCCGGCCGAGACGGCGCGATCGATGGACGCAATGATGGTGTGGTTGAAATGTGCGGGCATGCATGACTCCTTGGATGTGGGTTTGAAATCGATGGGCTGAAATTCATCGATCCACAGGGAGGAGCGCGCGGGACGCCACCGCTCTGGCTGACAGAGCGCGTCAGAGGTCGGCCGGGTAGCCAATCCGTGCAGGGCAGGTGCCCGATCCGGTCATCACGTCCGCCAGTCTAGCGAAGAGTCGGGCGGCGGTGACAGGATGGGCGGCATGGCAATCGAGGTTCGCCCGGCAACGGTGTTCGAGGACGTGAAAACCATCGTCGGCCCCAAACGTCCGGACGCCAACGTGTGCTGGTGCCTGAGCTACCGGATTCCCTCGAAACAAAATCTTGCGCTCCAGCGGGAGGAACGGGGAAAGTTCGTGGAAAAGCTGGTGGCGGAGGATCCGCCACCAGGCGTTCTCGCTTACGACGGCGGCGAAGTAGTTGGGTGGGCTGCCGTGCACCCCCGGGCCGACACCAGCTTCGCAACCAACCGGAAGATTCCACACGTGGACGACGCCGCCGTCTGGTCTGTCTGGTGCATCAGGGTGCGGCCCGGGCATCGAGGCAAGGGCATCTCCCATCATCTGCTGGAGGGTGCCATCGAGATGGCCCGCGAGTACGGCGCGCCAGCCATTGAGGGCTATCCAGTGGACAACAAGGGCAGCAAGGTGGACTTGACCATGGCGTACGTGGGGACCCGCAGACTGTTCGAGAAAGCCGGCTTCACAAAGGTCGCAGAGACAACGTCCGTCCTCAACGGTTTCCCCAGGGTACTCATGCGCCTGGACCTGCGCTGACCCAACTAATACGAAAGTAGGGGTGGATTAGGCTGCGGTGACCGGGGTGATGGTGACGTTGTAGCCGAGGTTGTTGAGTTGTTTGATGGCGCGGTTCATGGCTTTGGTCGGGTTGATCCTGTTGAAGTGGTCGGCGCCGGGGTCGTTGTAGATTTCGCCGGTGCTGAGCATGTGCCAGGCTGCGGTGAGGATGGAATGTTCGACGGCGACAAGGGCTTTATTGCCTCCAGCACGGGCTGTGATGCGCCGGTATTTCGCGGCGAGGTAGGTGTTCTTGGACCGTGTGGCGGACATGGCCGCGGTGCCGAGTGCTGCTTTGAGGTATTTGTTGCCGGGCAGGATGTGTGTGGATTTGAGGTGTCCGGCGGATTCGTTGGCGCTGGGGCAGACCCCGGCCCAGGATGCGAGCCTGCCCGGGGTTTCGAAGACGGTCATGTTCGCGCCGGTTTCGGCGATGATCACTTCGGCGATCCGGTGGGAGACTCCGTGGATGGTGGCCAGGGCTTCCCTGGCGCCACGAAAGGGTTCCATCGCCTCCTCGATCCGGCCAGTGAGCGCTTCGATGGTGCGGGTGTGGGCATCGATCTGGTCCAGGTGCAGCCGTGCCATGAACGCGTGGTGGGGTTTGAACCTGCCGGTGAGGGCATCGACTAGGGCCGGGATTTTCGAACGCATCGCCCCGCGGGCCATTCCTGCCAGAACGTTGGGGTTCCGTTCGCCGTTGATGAGGGCTTCGAGCATGTCCCGGGAGGAGACCCCGGTCAGGTCCGAGACGACGGAGGAGAGTTTGATCCCGGAACTTTCCAGGAACTTCTCCAGCCGTTGGATTTCCCGGGCCCGGTCCCTGGTGGCGATGGCCCTGGCCCGGGTCAGGTCCCGCAGATCGCGGATTGGTTCCGGTGGCACGAACGAGGCCCGTAAGAGCCCGTGCGCGGCCAGCTGGGCGAGCCACGCAGCGTCGGAGACATCGGTTTTGCGTCCCGGGATGTTCCGGGCGGCTTTGGCGTTGACGAGCATCACCGGCAGGGTTTCTTCGAGTAGGTAGAAGAACGGTTTCCAGTAATCGCTAGTCGCTTCCATCACGACAACGGTGACATGTTCGCGTTCGAGGAACTCCCGCAGTTCCAAGATCGCGTTCGTGGTCGCACCCCAAGTGGTTATCTTCGACGTATAGGTCCCGACCCGGGACCCGGGCACGCGCAGGCAGACCTTCGCGTCGCGTTTGGAGATATCCATCCCCGCGGTGCGTTCGTGAACAATGTCCATCTTCTTCCCTCCAACACAGCGCATTCGGTCATGGATGTGTCTGTCTCGGGGAGGACTGGGGAATATTCAGGAATCTAATACTCGTGCTCGACGGCAACAATCCACGGTTCCCGTGGACGCCCTCCACACCAAGCTGAGTCACGGGCTCAAGGCACCAAGTTGGCCCGGCATCGACCGAGACGGACACCATCTATGATCCGCCCACTACACCCGCCCTGACCACAGCCACGGCGCGTCGAACGCATACTTTCCTACTGCACGGCGCGCCAGCGGCGCCCACACGCTGAGTCGCATTTGTGCGCGTTTAGAGCCGTCAAAACGCGCACAAATGCGACTCAGACTCTTCTATGTCTGTCAAGCGGCATTAGTGCAGGAGGCATTGAGCGTCCTATAGATGCGCCGGGCCAGGTAGCGCTTGATGCATCGACGGATTTCCCTGTTTGTGTGGCCTTCTGCCCGCCGCTTCTCGACGTATTTCCGGGTCTCGGGATCGTGGGCCATTTTGGTGAGCGCGACCATGTGTAAGGCTCGGTTCAGGCTTCTGTCGCCCCCGCGGTTCAGGCGGTGGCGGACGGTGTTTCCTGAAGACGCAGGGATCGGGTTGACGCCCGCCAGGGAGGCGTAGGCGGCCTCGTTTCGAACCCGCCCGTGGTGGGACCAGGTGGCGAGGCAGGTCGCTGCAGCGACGGGCCCAAAGCCCGGTTCCTGAAGCAGGGGCGCGGCCTCGCTGATCTGCACCAGCTCGGTCAGTTGGTTCTCGTTGGATTTGAGCTGTTCATCGAGTTCGAGGACACGCCTGGCCAGGCGAACCGCTTCGGCGCGGGCAATGGACAGGGAGAGCTCCTCCTCGCGTGCACGCCACCGTGAGACGTCAGTGATCTGCCCGACTGAAAGAGGCTTCCGGGCGTCCATTCCCAAAACGTGTGTGCGCAGCAGCGCGGTGAGCGCGTTGACCGAGCGGGTCCGCTCGGTGCTCATCGCATCGCGTGCCGTGATCAGGATCCGCAGGGCTTGACGGACCCCGTCGTTCACCCTGGGCCGGCGCAGCTTCTCCAGCGGCAGCGGCAGCACGGCCGCGCCGATCCGGTGGGCGTCCAGGGCATCGGACTTCCCAACGCCGCGGCGCTTCCTGGCATCCATGCGTGGTGCCTCGGCGATCGGGAAGCCCTCGGCGGCAACAGTGCCGGCCAGGACAGCCCCGTAGGATGCGGCGCCTTCGATGACCCAGAGCGTGTCAGCGTCCGCCCCGGTACGGCGGGCGACCCAGGCGATGGCCCTGCTGATGCCGGCAGGCGTCGTGGGAAACTCCCGGGTATCCAGCAGCTCGCCGGTCCCAGCGGCGAGGACGGCGTAAACATGATTCCGGGCGTGGGTATCAACCCCCACGACAAACGGGTGGGAATGCGCAACGATAGACATGGCGGTGCAGCACCTTTCCTCAGCGATGGACAAGGTCCGGCCGCTAAAGGCCGGTACCGGTCCGGGTAGGAATCACATCGGAACAGCACTGTGACGAGTCACGCGCTCAACAACGCGGACAATCTTCTGATCAAGTCACCGAAGTGGGCCGGACAGGTACCGGCCGACCACCCCGACGGAAGGACAAGTCGGACGCAAAACACTAATGGTCATAGTTTCTTTGAGTCACAACCACCGAGGCGGACGGCCGATACTATCCTGCCAGCCAGTCCCAGACCAGCTGCTGATAAGACTCACAGTTGGGTCAGCCTTGCAGTTTCGCGGTCATTCGGTGAGCTTCCTCAAGCAGCAATTTGCCGAGGAATTCTTGTCGATCAGGACGGAACCGGGGTTCGATCCCCGTCAAGGAAAGGGCCCATGCGGGGCGTCCCTGTTGGTCAAAGACGGCTGCGCCCATCCCCCAGCTTCCTTCAAGGATCAGCCCCGGATTTACCGAGTAGCCCGTGAGCCGGGTGCGCTCAAGGTTCCCCCGAACCACGTCGACCGGGTGTCCCACGGCAAAGTCGCCAGCGTGCGCCGGCCAGTCGTTCAGCAGGGTTTCCTGCTCATCGGCGGGCAGGAAAGCCATGATCGCAGTCCCTGCCGACGCAACTCCCAACGGAAAACGTACGCCTTCATGCAGCACGAAGGATCTCACCGGGAACGAGCCTTCCTCGCGCAACACGCAGACGGTTTCGTTGCCGCGACGGATGGAGAAGAACGCGCTCTCGCCAGTCTCCGCGGCGAGCCGGCGCAGGCTGGGCCGGGCAATATCCTCCATGGGGAAGCGTGCCGCCGCTACCGATCCAAGGAGGAAGATCTCCGGCCCCAGAACCCACTTCCCCGCGGCTGAATCGTGCTCCAGCAAACCCTCCGCGGCAAGGGACGTCAGCAGCCGGTGCACTGTTGGCCGCGTCAGCCCTGATTCCCGAACCAATCCGGCCAACGATGTCCCCTCGGGTTTGCGCCCAACAAGCCTCAGCAGCAGGGCAACCCGGCCTACGACCTGGGCGCCCTGGACTGGGTTTTGCGTGGATTTCTGTTCCGGCACAGGTGCTCCTTTGAAGATTTCATCCACAATATGGACACCATTGAGCCTACAGTCCACACCGTGAGTAGCCAAGCAATCTGGTCGTTGACCCTGGGTGGGATGAAACCTAGGCTCCTCTACAGGTCACAAGTCCACAAAGTGGATACGTCCACCACGAACACTCAAAGAGGAGCTCCCATGTCGAAGATGCACGCCAGCGCAACCCAAGCGCTCCAGGACTTGATGGCAGACGGCCTGACGATCGCCGTCGGGGGTTTTGGCCTGAGTGGCATCCCCGCCGACCTGATCGATGCCGTCCGTGAGTCGGGCGCCAAGGACCTCACCATCGTCTCCAACAACATGGGGGTGGATGGCAAGGGGCTCGGTGTGCTGATCGAGGCAGGCCAGGTCCGGAAGGTCATCGCTTCCTACGTCGGCGAGAACAAGCTTTTCGCCGAGCAGTACCTCGCCGGCAAGCTCGACGTCGAGTTCACTCCCCAAGGCACCCTTGCCGAACGCCTCCGTGCGGGCGGCGCCGGCATCCCTGCCTTCTACACGCGGACCGGCGTGGGCACGCTTGTTGCCGAGGGCAAGCCGTTGGAGGAGTTCGACGGCGTGACTTACGTCCGCGAGCGCGCCATCACCGCCGACGTCGCGCTGGTTCATGCGCACACCGCGGACACTGATGGAAACCTGATCTACCGCTACACGGCGAGGAACTTCAACCCGGTGGTGGCAACGGCCGGCGCCGTCACCATCGCTGAGGCGGAGGTCATTGTGCAGCCCGGCGTGCTCGACCCCAATCACATCGTCACTCCAGGCGTCTACGTCCAGCGACTGGTGCAGGCCAGCGCACGGGTTAAGGACATCGAACAGCGCACAGTCCGCCCCCGGCGCGAAGCGGTAACGGTCTAAAGAAGCGCTAACGGTTTAAGGAACAAGGAGCACAATCATGGCTTGGACACGAGACCAGATGGCCGCCATCGCGGCTGAAGAATTGAACGACGGCGACTACGTCAACCTCGGCATCGGCATCCCCACGCTGGTTGCCAATAACCTGCCCGATGGCGTGCGGGTTGTCCTCCAGAGCGAGAACGGCCTGCTCGGCATGGGCCCGTTTCCGTACGAGGGCGAGGAAGACGCCGACCTCATCAACGCAGGCAAGCAGACCGTGACCATCACCCCGGGAGGCAGCATCTTCGATTCCGCTACCTCGTTCGGCATGATCCGTGGCGGGCATGTAAAGGTGGCCATCCTGGGCGCGATGCAGGTGTCCGGCGGCGGCGACCTCGCCAACTGGACCATCCCCGGCAAGATGGTCAAGGGCATGGGCGGCGCGATGGACCTGGTGGCCGGGACGCCACGGGTGGTGGTCCTCACCGAGCACAACGCCAAGGACGGCTCGGCCAAGATCGTCACAGAATGCACACTGCCGCTCACGGGGCTCAAGTGCGTTGACCGGATCATCACGGACCTCGCCGTCTTCGACATAGCGCCGGACCCGGAAAACCACGACGTCGGCACGCGACTTCTGCTGACCCGCCTCGCCCCGGGCGTCACCGTGGAAGAGATACGCAGTAAGACCGAAGCCGAGTTCGCTGTTGCGCTCGAGTCTGAAGAAGAAAGCACCCTCGAAGGAGTAAACGCATGAGCCTGAAAGACCAGTTCGGCAAGGACATCCTGCTCACCGGGTGGGGCCATAGCAAGTTTGGCAAACTCACGGACGAGACTTTGGAGTCCCTGATCGTCCAAGTAGCCGGTGAAGCAATCCGCAATTCAGGGCTGGAGCCGAAGGACATCGACGAGGTCTATCTCGGCCAGTTCAACTCGGGCATGCAACCGCTGGGTTTCACGTCGTCCTTGGCCCTCCAGCTCTCCGCAGACCTGGCCAATGTCCCTGCAACGCGTACGGAGAACGCTTGCGCCTCCGGTTCCGCGGCGTTCCAGCAAGGCGTGAAGGCTGTGCTCGCTGGAACTGCCCGCAATGTCTTGGTGATCGGCGCGGAAAAGATGACCGACGCCGGAGCGGACGTTGTGGGGGCGGCTTTGCTTGGTGCGTCGTACGAGATGGCGGGCAAGGCCTCCACTACAGGGTTCACGGGGTTGTTCGCCGAGGTGGCGAAGCACTACGGGAAGCGGTACGGCACGGGCATTGACGCCGCCAACTACCCCGGGGGCCTGGGCGATGTCCTCGGTTCCATTGCAGCCAAGAACCACCACAACGGAATGGACAATCCCTACGCCCAGATGCACCGGGACTTTGGGGAGGAATTCTGCCGCACCATCTCGGACAAGAACCCGATGGTCGCGGACCCCTTGCGCCGCACGGACTGTTCGCCGGTCTCGGACGGTGCGGCCGCCGTCGTGATTTCAGCGACGGCTACCGGCGGCGCAACCGCCCCGGTGCGCTTGGCTGGCTTCGGTCATGCGAACGATTTCTTCCCCGCGGAGAAGCGCGATCCCACCGAATTCGCCGCCACCCGAGCATCGTGGGAGCGCGCGCTGGGAATGGCGGGGGTGGGCATCGATGGACTGGACTTCGCCGAAGTCCACGACTGCTTCACCATCGCGGAGCTCATCATGTACGAGGCCATGGGCCTGACTCCCCGCGGCGAGGGCTCGCGCGCTGTTCAGGAGGGCTGGGTATACAGGGACGGCAAACTTCCCGTAAACGTATCTGGAGGCCTTAAGGCGAAGGGGCATCCTGTGGGCGCAACTGGCGTGTCGCAGCATGTCATTGCGGCCATGCAGCTCACGGGGACCGCCGGCGACATGCAGCTTCCCAATGCCCGGCGGGGTGCCGTCCAGAACATGGGCGGAGTGGGCATCGCCAACTACGTCAGCATCCTCGAGTCCCTTTAGCCCATCTGAGTCGCAGTAGTGCGCGTTTAGAGTCGTCAAAACGCGCACTAATGCGACCTAGTTGGGCTGGCGGGCACGGGCGGGGGCGGGTCAGCGGTTCCGGATCAGAGCCGCGATCTCCGTGAACCCGAGCCGCTCTGCGTTCTGCAGGGCGGTTCGGCCTTGGGGATCACGGATATCCGGATCAGCTCCCGCGGCCAGCAGTTGCCGGACCACGTCCTGCTGGTTCGGCCCGCCGTTGTTGAGCAGGATGGCTTCCTGCATGGCCGTCCAGCCCAGGTTGTTCACGTGGTTCACAGGCACGCCCGCGGCGATGAGGATCCGTACAGTTTCGGTGTGCCCATGCTCGCTCGCGGGAATCAGGGCTGTGCCGCCGTATCGGTTGATGCTACGGACATCGGCCCCGGCAGCCAGGGTCAGCTGCAGCACCTCGTTGAAGCCTTCGGCCCCTGCGTACAAGAACGCCGAGTCCTGGATGTCGTCCTTGGCATTGACGTTGCCACCTGCCGCGATCAGTTCCCGCACCCGGACGGGATCGTTGGCTTTCGCGGCGAGGATCAGGAGCCTGTCGGTTTCCATTTGAGCCTCCGGTGACAGCTTGGGCGGCAAGGCAACGGACGACGCCGGGACAGGACTGACACTCGACGGTGTCGCTTGGGTAGGTGCCGGGCTGTCAGGTGAGGCGGCCGCCGTCGTACTCGCTGTTTGCGAACCGGACGTCTGTGAGTCAACAGGCGAGGACGGCACGCAGCCAGCCAGAAGCCCGGCGACCACCAAACCTGCGCCGATTGCCGAGCCCACAGCCAGCCGGCGCGCCTTGAGGGAACCCATACCCTCGAGGCTACTTCGCAGCTGTGGCCAAGGCCTCGGCACCAGCAGTCGCGCACGCCTCGTCCAAGGCGCCGTCGGGAGCACCGCCGACGCCGATGCCAGCCACGGATACGCCGTTGACCTTCAACGGGACACCGCCAGCCAGGAAAAGCGTGCCGGGAAGGTCCGCGATGGACGGTCCGGTGCCGTTGATGCGCTTGGCCAGTTCGCTGGTGGGGGCACCAAAGGCAGCCGCCGTGTAAGCCTTCTGCTTGGCGGCTTCGATGGTGTGCTCGGCGGCGTTGTCGCCGCGGAGAAGGGCCTGGACCGTACCGAAGCGATCCACCAGGGCGACCGTCACGAACGGAAGCTTGTCCGTCTGGCACTTGGAAAGCGCCGCATTTACGGCCGCACTCGAAGCACCCACTGTGATTCGGTTCTGGGCAACCACATTCTCCGGAGCAGGCTGGACTTCGGCAGCTACCGGCGCGGCAGGTGCGGTAACAGGCGCGGCCGCGGGGGCCACGGCATTGGCTACTGCGGTAACCCCGCCTGTGAGCAACAGCGCTCCAGCAGCAGCGGCAGCAATCATCTTGTTGGACTTCTTCATGGAGTTCTCCTCGTGGCACGCATCGGCAATTTCGGGTACATACCCATGCTTCCGGGGCAGCTCCGGGCAGGCATCGGCCGTGAGCCGGTTCCAAGGTCAGCCTTTCCGCCAGCCGTATCAGCCAAAAGGTGGAGAGACCAGCAATGAGACGGGATCTAGCATGGAAAGAGCGCCTACTACCGACCGGAACGGAAACGGGAACCACCCAATGCCAGAAGCCCTTCAGCGGCCGGATCCAAGCACCCGGCTAGAGCCAAGCCGGCCCGAGCCAAGCCGGATCGATACCCGCATCGATGCGGTGGTGCATCTGGGCTTTGCCGTGCTGATGGTCGCCTCTGCTGTCCGTTACGTCATGCGCCACTCCCCCGCGGACAACCTGTGGACCGTGGCGTTGGCGGTCGCCGTGTGTGCTCTGTACGTCGTGACAGCGTTGCTGGCCCAACACCGCCAGCCCACCCAACGCAGCCACCTCACCGATCACCGGCATCCTGCCCAGAGCCAACAAACCCTGAACCGCAAGCTGTGGATGTTTGCCTTAGTGGCGGTTTGGTCGGCTCTGGTGATCGCGGCACCCAGCTTCGCGTGGTGTTCCTTCGCCATTTTCTTCCTCAGCCGCACCGCGTTCCGAGGGTCGGCCGCGTATCTGGCTGGCGGCGCGACGGCGGCGGCCACCGCCGTCGGGCTTTTCCGTATGAGCGGATGGACGGACGTCGCCATGCTGCTGGGACCGCTCGCTGCCGGCGCGCTGTTGACGCTGGTTTACGACAAGATCGAGCGCGACGGCGCCCTCCAGCGGAAGCTCTTCGAAGACGTAACCCAAGCCCAGGAACGGCTGGCGGCGAGTGAACGGACAGCAGGAATCGCGGCGGAGCGCGAGCGTGTTTCACGTGAAATCCACGACACCATCACCCAGGGCCTCGCGAGCGGCCTGCTCCACCTTGAGGCAGCCCAACGTTCCTGGCCCGACCCTGCGGCGCACCACGAGGTCAGCAAAGCAACCAGCCTCCTCCGCGGAAATCTTGCCGACACCCGGAGCCTGGTGCACGAGCTCTCGGCACCTGGCCTGGAGACTGCGCCCCTTCACGAGGCCTTGGAACGCGCCGCCCGGACGTATCTGGACCATGTCCGCGTGCAGGTCACCGGCGAGACCCGTCCCATCCCGGCCGAGGTCCGGCACGCCCTGCTCCGCGTGGCCCAGAGCGCCGTGGCCAACATCAAACTTCATGCCCACGCGGACAACGCCAGCGTGACTCTTGGGTACCTGCCGGACGCAGTCACCCTGGACGTGTTCGACGACGGCCGCGGCTTTGATCCGGGAGCGGTACCTCCGCCGTCGGAATCGGGAGGATACGGCCTGCGCGCCATGCGGCAACGCATTGAGCAACTGGGCGGAGAATTGTCCGTGGAGAGCGCCCCGGGTGAAGGTACGATCATCGCGGCCCAGCTGCCATTGCCGGCTCTGCCCGAAGATACCCCGGCCGAAGATACCTGGCCCGAAGATCCATCGAAGGAGTCCCTGTGACTACCATTTCCGTACTCCTTGTGGACGACCATACGGTGGTCCGAAGCGGGCTGAAGGCGCTGTTGGGCACCCAGGCGGATATCGTCGTCGTCGGCGAAGCGGCATCCGGTGAGGAAGCGTTGGAGGCGGCACAACAGCACTCACCGGCAGTGGTTCTCATGGACCTTGCGATGGGCGCGGGAATGGACGGCATCGAGGCCATCAAACAGTTGCGGCAGCGCAACCCCGGCCAGGCGGTGATCGTGTTCACCACCTACGATTCCGACGCCGACATCGTCCGTGCCGTCGACGCCGGCGCAATGGGGTACCTGCTCAAGGACGCTGCACCGGAAGAGATCTTTGCAGCTGTGAGAGGCGCCGTGCAGGGCAAAAGCGTGATGAGCGCGCCCGTTGCGTCCCGGCTTTTCCAACAGCTGCGGAACCCGGACGAAATCCTCACACCCCGGGAGGCAGAGCTCCTGAGCCTCCTGACGGAGGGCCTCAGCAACCGCGATCTGGGCAAACGCCTCTTCATTTCGGAAGCAACCGTCAAAACCCATCTGGCCCACATCTACGCCAAGCTCGGCGTGGAGACGCGGGCGGCGGCAATCGCAACGGCCATCCGTCGTGAGGGCATGCGGTAGGCAGGCCGCGCCTGGCGATTCAAGGCTCATTGCTATATATCCACAGCCCGCCTTCGATTAAGCTGGCACTATGTCCGACGCTTCGGCACGCAAGATGTTCAAACATTCCGGAACCGCCCTGCTGGTCCGCGGAATTCTGGCCGTACTCTTTGCCTTCCTCGTGGCATCTTTGCCGGTAGCCACGGTCTTCGGGCTGGTTATCGTGTTCGGTATCTTCGCAATCGTGGACGGCCTCACCAACGTAGCCCACTACTTTTATGACCCTTCACGCCATTCCGGCTGGACGATGGTGGGCGGCTTCATCTCCATCGCCGCGGGTTTGGTGGCGGTTGCATGGCCGGGAATCACAGCTGCAGCACTTGGCATCCTGATTGGGCTCTGGGCCTTGGTCCTGGGGCTTTCCGAGATCGTTTTCGCCTTTGCTGCAAGGAACTCCGTTAATGGCTGGGGGGTCTGGCTGCTGACGGGTCTTGTGACTGCACTTTTTGGACTCTTCGTCCTGATCAACCCCGGTCTCGGCTTCCTGGGCGTGGTGGGTTTGCTGGCAGCATTCTCCGCTGTTGCGGGGCTGTTGTTGATCGTTTGCGGCATCAAGATGCGCAGGGGCGCCTCGTCTTCCTTCATGTACGCCCACTAATCGGCCTGTCACGCTCAATCCTTCATGAGGGGATGCGCTCGGCGCTAAGTTCGGTAAGTTAGTGGCTGTGAAGATAGCTACCTGGAATGTGAACTCCCTCCGTGCCCGTGCCGACCGCGTGGAAGCGTGGCTTGAGCGCAGTGACTGTGATGTCCTGGCCATCCAGGAGACCAAGTGCAAGGACGATAACTTCCCGTGGGAGCTCTTTGAGCGCATGGGCTACGAGGTTGCGCACTTCGGCGTGAACCAGTGGAACGGCGTCGCCATTGCGTCCCGCGTTGGGCTGGAGGATGTAGAACGCACTTTCCTGGACCAGCCGATGTTCGGCAAGGCCGGCAAGGATCCCGCGCAGGAAGCCCGCGCTATTGCCGCCACCTGCGGCGGAATCCGCGTTTGGAGCCTGTATGTTCCCAATGGCCGCTCTCTGGACGACGAACACATGCCGTATAAGCTCAAGTGGCTTGACGTCCTTCAAGGCAACGCCGCGGAGTGGCTCAAGACCGAGCCCACCGCCCAGGTGGCGCTCATGGGCGACTGGAACATTGCACCGTTCGATGACGACGTCTGGGACATCGAACTGTTCCGCAACAACAACTTCACGCACGTCAGCGAGCCGGAGCGCGCCGCTTTCCACGCCTTCGAAGCTGCCGGTTACACCGATGTCGTTCGCCCCTACACACCCGGCCCTGGCGTCTACACGTACTGGGACTACACGCAGCTGCGCTTCCCCAAGAAGGAAGGCATGCGCATCGACTTCTGCCTGGCTTCCCCGGCGCTTGCTGCCCGGGTCACCGGTGCCTCCATCGACCGTGAGGAACGTAAGGGCAAGGGCGCTTCCGACCATGCTCCCGTGATCGTGGAGCTTGCAGACTAATCACCGCTAATGGACGAAAGGGGCCGGCTGGAGATGACTGGAAACCTGTATAGGGGCCAGGCAGGACTGCCGTTCTCTTCGTCCCTGCGCATCTACGAGCCCCTTGAGGCGTTTCCGCCGGAGCAGCAGCGCCAGCTCGTGGCGGACAGCAGCAAGATCCGGTCCCGGGCCGCCGTCGAAAACGCTGAGCTCCAAGCCTCGCTGGGCCGCATCACCCGGACGGGCGGGGACCCCTTCCCCACCGGCCGGACTGATCTGGTGCGAATGACGCGCGTGCCGGGCGGGCGGCACACTGCAGCGGACAGTTCCACAGATGCCGCCACCGGCGCGTCGGCCCAGGATAAGGACGCCCACGACGCCGGACGGCTGCTTTACTGCCCCAGCCAACTGGTGATTCGCGCCGGGTTGGCAGCGAATGCCCTCATGGATGGTGTGCACAGCCCGCTGGCCGATCTGCTGATTCCGGTTTCGCAGCGGGACAAGCACCAAGCGCGGATCGATCGCATCAACGCCGGGGAGGAAGCCAAGCGGGTCCACACCCGGGCCTCCACCTGGGGTATCCCTTTTAGTTGGTTCTCGCTTTTCGCTGAGTCTGACCGCAAGGATGTGGTGGAATCGGACGGGCACATCCTCACTGTCCGGGTGTGGACGCCGTTGACGGAGGCCCTGGACAGGGCACGCTTTGCCGTAGCCCATCTGGCTTTGGCAGCCCCGGACCTGGACATGCTGGACGATCTCACGCAGCTCACCGAGTGGCTGGAGTTGTTCCATGTCCAGTCCATGGTGGAGTTGGATTACGGAGCTGTGGCGGACAAGGTGTACCCGGACGAATCCCCCATGGATGTTCGCCTCGGGATCGAGTGCCTCGCTGAGGGAGATATGACGGGCGCAGCGGCAGCCTATCGCCGGCTAGCCTCGCGCTGGATCCCCATCCGGCAGTTGGCGCGGGCCTCGTAGGCTGTCATCACCGGCACGGCGGTGCTGTTGTCTCCCGCACAATCAATTGATGCGGCGCTACCTCTGAATGCACGGCACCGGCGATGCCATCGAGTTCGTCCAAAAGCATCTTGGTGCCCAGTTCGGCTTGGTCGTCCGGCCGTTGACCCACCGTTGTCAGGCCCAGGGCTTCGGAGAAGTCGTGGTCGTCGATTCCGATGACTGAGAGGTCCGCGGGCACTCGAACGCCGTGTCGCGTGGCTTCGAAGATGACCCCCATGGCCATCTCATCGGAGGAACAGAAAATGGCCGTAGGCTTGCGGCCAGGCTGGCTCCAGAGGCGGTTGAATGCCTGCTGCCCGCTGGCCACCGTGAAGTCACCCCATTCGTCCCACTCGGGACGGACTTCCAAGCCGGCGTCGGTCATGACGTCCTGGAAGGCGCGGATCCGGACGCGTGGAACGTCGAAGTTCAGGTCTGTCTCGTCATCGCCATGGAGCAGGGCAATGTCCTTGTGTCCGAGGTCCAGCAGGTGCCGCACGGCGGTGGTTGCGGCGTCGTAATCGTTGATACCGATGTAGGCACAATCCTCAACGTGTCCGCCAACCACTACCAACGGGATGTCGATCTTGTGGAGGTGTTCCAGTTCGTCCTCGCTGAGCGCCATACACAGCACCAGCAGGGCGTCGATCTGTTTGTACACCATGGTGGAGCTGAAGAGCCGCTCGCGATTGCTGCCATGGCCGCCAAGGTTGAACAGGGAGAGGTTGTACTTGCGTGAGTGCAGTTCCCTGTCCGCGCCTTCGATTGCCTTGGAGAAGAACCAACGGCTGACGAAGGGCGCCAGGACTCCGATGGTGCGCGTGCGTCCGGTGGCCAGACCCGACGCCGACGACGACGCCACATAACCCAGCGACGCCGCCACTTCCAGGATCTTTTCACGGGTTGCCGGCGAAACCCGTGGCAGTCCCCGGACGGCCCTGGATACGGTAGCCGTGGACACTCCCGCTGCTGCTGCGACGTCCTCGATGCTGACGCCTGTATGACCACCGCGCTGGGACCTACCCGTTGTTCGTGTCACAGGCCCCCCTCTCCGGCTGCCTTCACTTCGCCGTTCTCTGTCTCATGGCGAAGAATCAGTCTATTTTGTGCAGGCCTTGGTTACGCAGCGGAGTCGTTCCGCTGCGTAACCAACGCTGCAATTGTCTAGCCCTTGAGACCGCCGGACAGCAGGCCCCGGACGAAGTACCGCTGCAGGCCGAAGAACACCAGAAGCGGGATGATGATCGACACGAAGGCCGCGGCCGGGTTCAAGTAGTCCCTGGCACCGCGCGTGCCGGAAATCTCGGCCAGACGCTGGGTGATAGGTGCTACGTCGGCCGTTCCGCCGGAGAACACCAGCGCAACCAGGAGGTCGTTCCAGACCCACAGGAACTGGAAGATCGCCAGCGACGCCAGTGCCGGAACGGAAAGCGGCAGGATGATCCGCCAGAAAATGGTGCTGTGTCCCGCACCGTCCACCCTTGCCGCCTCGATAACCTCACCCGGGATCTCGGAGATGAAGTTGTGGAGGAGGAAAATACCCAAGGGAAGGCCGAACATGGTGTGGGCGATCCACAGCTGCGCATACGAACCCGCAGGCAAATGCAGGGTTTGCGTGAAGAGTTGCAGGAGCGGAATCAGTGCCATCTGGAGCGGGATGATCTGCAGGGCAAAAACGAAAATGAAGAGTGCGTCGCGGCCCTTGAACTTCCCCCATGCGAAAACATAGGCGGCCATGGACGCCAATACCAGCACAAAGATGGTGACTGGAATGACGATCGCCACGGAGTTGATGAAGTACTGGGAAAGGTTGGCAGACTGCGAGCCCGCCGGGGTAAGGACATCCACATAGTTCTTGAAGGTGAAGTCCCAGTCAAGGAAGGCATTCCACCAGCCGTTTGAGCGGGGGCCTACTTGCTTGGCTGCAGGCCTGAATGAGGTGACAAAGAGGCCAAAAGTCGGGACAGACCATACGACGGCGATGATGATCGCTGCCGCTGTGGCCCACTTGGAAGTGAGCTTGGTCTTGACCCTGCGCATCATCGGCTGGGCGTCCTCCGTGGGGTCCGATCCAGGACGCTGCCGGGTGGCGGCCTTGGACGCCTCTTTCGGGGCTGGCGTGGCTGTCAATGGATCTCCCTTTGCTTGCGAAGGACTCGAGCGTTGTACACGACGATGGGCAGCACCATGAGGAACAGGATCAGGGCCAATGCGGCACCTCGTCCCGGCTCACCGGCACGGAAGGCCTGCGTGTACATTTCGTTGGCCACAACCGACGTGTCGTAGTTACCGGCCGTCATGGTTCGAACAATGTCGAATACCTTCAACGTGGCGATCGTAATAGTAGTCAGGACCACCACCAGCGCCCCACGGATACCCGGGACCGTCACGTTGCGGAACTGCTGCCAGGCGTTGGCCCCATCCAACCGGGCCGCCTCGATGAGTTCCACGGGGACACCCTTGATGGCCGCGGAGAGAATCACCATGGCGAAGCCGGTTTGGATCCAGACCATCACGATGATCAGGAACACCGTGTTTTCCGGGGCGTCGAGGAGGAACTGCTTGGGGTTCATTCCCAACGCGTCACGGATGAAGTTGATCACACCAGTCTGTTCGATGCCGGGGCCGCGGTAGTCATACACGAGCTTCCAGATGATACCGGCGCCTACAAAGGAGATGGCCATCGGCATGAAGACCAGGGACTTCAGAACCCGCTCTCCGCGGGCCTTATCGATAAAGACGGCGTAGGCCAAGCCGAAAGAGGTTGACAACAGGGGGACCAGGACGGTCCAGATAATGGTGTTACGCAGCGTGGTCAAAGCTTCAGGCTGGGTAAACATCCAAACAAAGTTGTCGAAGCCGTTGCCTTGGCCACTGGCGTCCGTGAAGGCCAACATTGACGTGCGCACCGCTGGGTACACGAGGCCCACCAGCATCAGGATTCCGGCGGGAGCCAGGAATCCTGCCACCGTAACTTTGTCCTTGACTGATTTCGGTGCTCTGTCCACCACCAGCATGAGGATGCCGATAATAGCGGCAAAGATCGCCAGGGCGATCACTACTTGAAGGAGTTTTCCTCCGATAAATTCCATACCCAACCTCCGGGGCGTGAGTGAATCACTAGGTTCCGGGAAAAACGCTGCCTCCCCGACTGGGCAAACCAGCCAGGGGAGGCAGCGCTTTCGGAGTTAGCCCTTGGGCCAGCTGGACTCGATGCTGTCAGTTACCTGCTGGGCGGAGCTGCCATTGATCCAGGCAACGATGCCCTTCCAGAACGAGTTGGAACCCACGGCGCTCGGCATCAGGTCCGAACCGTCAAAACGGAAGACGGTCTTGGGATCCTGAAGGAGCTTGATGGACTGCTTGTCCAGGGCCGACTGTGCGTTGTTCGGGTCAAGGCCCTTGTTTGCGCTGATGGCGCCGCCGAGCTTCACACGGTTGTTGGCGAAGTCCGCACTAGCCATGAATGCCAGGTATGCCTGGACCTCAGGGGTGTCCTTGTAAGCGGCGACCGACTCGCCACCACCGGTGATGGCAGTGCCCTTGGATTCATCCACCGGAGGCGTCATGAATGCCCAGACGTCGCCGTCTTCGGCCACGTTGGTACCGGCAGGCCAGTTGGCTGCCTGGAACGATGCCTGGTGGTGCATGGCGCACTGTCCGTCCAGAACCGGCTGGCCAGCCTGGGCAAACGCGGTGCTCAAGATCGAGCGCGGGTCACCGAAGCCGCCGTTGACGTAATCCGGGTTGAGGAGGATGTCGCCAACCTTGTTGAAGGAGTTGACGATCTTGGGGTCATTGAACGGAATCTGGTGCGTGATCCACTTGTCATAGACTTCAGGGCCTTCGGCACGCAGGACAACGTCCTCGATCCAGTCGGTACCCGGCCAACCCGTGGCTTCGCCCGATTCAAATCCGGCACACCACGGCTTCATGGTCTTGTCGTCGGCGATCTTCTTGGTCAGGTCCATCATTTCGTCCCACGTCTTGGGGACCTGCCAACCCTTGTCCTTGAAGGTCTTGGGCGAGTACCAGACGTATCCCTTGACGTTCGCAAGCATCGGGGCGGCGTAGAACGTGCCGTCCACCGTGCCGTACTTCTTCCAGTCTGCGGACCAGTTCTTGTCCACAAGATCGGACACAGTCTTGGGAGCGGGCTTCAGGTAACCGGCCTTGGCCTGCGTGGCCAGAAGACCGGGCTGGGGGAAGATCGCTACGTCAGGGGCCGTACCGGACTGGGCCCGGACACCGATCTGGGTCTCGAACTCCTTGCTGCCCTCGTACTTGACCGTAATGCCCGTGCACTTTTCGAACTGTGCCCAGGATTCCTCTAGGTTTGTCGCTTCGACGTCGACGATCGTGGAGTACACGGAGACTGTCTTGCCGTCGTGCTTGCCGTAGGTTTCGTATGCGGAACAGTCGTCCGACGCGGTGCTTCCGCCGCCGCCGCCGCTGTTTCCGCTACATGCGGACATGGTAAGTGCCAGAACGCCGGCCGCTGCGACCGGGAGCAGGTACTTGGTTTTTTTCATGCTGAAGACTCCTCGCTGAGTACAAGAAAATCGTGGCGCGATTGATGTGGTGGCCCTCACACTAGCGAGGTTGTCCATAGAAATGCAAGCGCTTACACCGACCGTAACCACAACGATACAAAGTAACCTTTGCATCGCGCCGGAACTGCACCGCAGCGATTGCCGGGCGCCGTCGTCGACGTCTTGAACCCGCCGCCTACAGCGGCCGCCACCGCACGGGCAAGAGGAAGGCGCGGGTCCAACATGCACGTCATGAGATTTGTTTGCCCAGTATTGCCTATGCAACAGTGGGAAGTGTGGATGAACTTGAAGCACTCCAGACTATCGGCCGCCTGATCAAAGAAGAACGGCTGGCCCAAGGGCTGAGCCAGGTGCAGTTGGCCAAGCAGGCTGGAACGGCAATCAAGACTGTACGGACGCTGGAATCCGGTACGCGCCGCACCCAGGAAATCAATCAGCGCAAGCTCGAGCACGCCCTGGGGTGGCGCGCTGGATCCATGTCTGAAGTCCTCAAGGGAAAATCCAGCTTCGCTCCGGACCAAATCACTCCGGACGACATGCGCAGCAGCGACGAGCCACGGCAGTCCCCGGGGCCTCGCGTCATGGTACCGGCAGCGCCTATAGCCCGGGCCTCGCATCTTTCAGACGAGGAACTCCTCGCAGAACTGACGTACCGGATGATGCACCGCAACAGGGGCTAGCTGGTTGCTGACAGTTGCTGCCGGCGCACCATCTCGTTGATCCAGGCAGGCGCGAACGGAGAGGTGCAGTTGGGCGGAGTTGGGTAATCCTTCAGCACCTCCAAGCGCTCACCAATACTCAAGGCGCGGGCGCGATACTCCGGGTGTTCGATGCCGATCTGGGCCAGACAGGTGTTCATCGCCCACTGCAGGCGGTCCGGGGCGTCCTTCATCCCCTCCTCGATGGCATCCAGCAGCCCGGTAAGGTCCAGGCCGGCCGGATCCTTGACGACGCGCTCCGAGGTCAGCGCCCAACCGGCACTCGCCACCAAGGGATCCTTGTCCGCAAACCAGGCCACCCGCAGCTCTTCGGCGTGCGGATTCTTCTTGACCACGTAATTCACGAGCCAGTCATGGACTTTGGGGGTTCGGGCCTCGCGCAGCATGGTGTCCAGATCTTCGGATCCGTACGACTTAGGCCGACAAATCAGCAGTGCCAGCAGCTTCGCCGCGGTGTCATCGGTCTCCCAAAGCTCGCGCGAAAGCTCCGGCTGGATCTTCAACCGCTTCGCAATCGCGCGCAATTTACTGAGGTTCACACCGTGATCGTCACCGTGTTTTTCGTTCACCTCGCGCGACCTCGGGTCTTCCAGCGCGGCCAGCTCGGCCATCACGCCGGCCAGCGTCGTCCCAGTTGCAGCCGTACCAGTCGCAGTTTTCCCGACCACTGGAGCCTCCCGTCCATCGCGTGTGAAACTCAGCCTACTAGGCGTGGATGTGCGGGGTCGCCGATTAGCCGCAGGCGGGATGACAGCTCATAGGGTGCGGTCCAGCACGTTCCTGAACTGCCATCCCCGCGCCATGCGGTTATGGCTACTTCCCGCCCTTGAACAGGCCTGCGATCTTGGAGCCGAGACCCTTCACGTTTTCGGTAACATCTCCGGCGATTTCCCTGGATTTCCCGGCAACGTCACCAGCAAGTTCCTTAGCATTCTCCCCCACGTCACCAGAGAAGAATTCCTTGACGTTTTCAGCTGCATCGCCTGCGAATTCCTTTACGTTTTCTGCAGCCGCTCCAGCGAACTCCTTGACATTTTCAGCGGCCTCGCCGGCAAATTCCTTAGCATTTTCAAGTGCCTCGCCAGCTACATCCTTGGCCTTGCCCGCAGCGCCTTCTACTGCTTCCGATCCCGTGGTTTCTTCACTCATGGTGCTCTCCTTCGTGACGGTTTAACGCTGATCACTCCCGGGATTTATCCCGCAAAGCAATCAATCGCATCAGGGAGTTTTCCCCTCTACTTTCAAACTATTGGCATCCACGCGGGTTAAGCAACGCAAAACACCCGGAGTGAAATATTCGGCAAAATTAGCCAGGACAGTCAGCGAACCCGTTCAGCTTTTGTAAATTTCGCACGGGCCCCTGATGCCATATGGACCAATACGGGCGTCTTCTTGCCGATCACCAGGTCCAGGGCTTCGACCAGCCGTGAAATTTCGGCAGCAAGGAGGTGCGGTGCCACGCCCTGCCGGGGCTGGATGCGCACCCTTAATCCGGGCTGGCCTTTGACCTCATACGTGGCCACAGACGCGCCGGCGAGGTCCGGCCGATCTGCCAAAGCTGCCCGGAGCGCCTGTTCCGCGACGCCGCCGCCGATCTGGACCTCACCCTCCACATGACTCTCGTCGTCGCTGGCCACCAGAAGGTTGGCCCTGCCTTTACCCTGTTGCGACACCCAGGCGACCATCGCAATAATGATGGCCACCAAAACCACACCGGCCACAATCCACAGCCAACTTTCCTCACGGCCGGGGAACCGGGTTCGCTGGAATGCATCCTCCGCACGGGCCCACATGTCCGCGGCCCAGCCGTGCCACCACGTTGCTACGGCCGGGACAGTCGCCAGCAGGAGAAGAAGCAGCCCAACGGCCAGGAGTTTCACGCCAATGATGAAGAGAAGCACCCGGTTAAGGGCACGTGGTGTTTCGTTCATGCGCCGACCACCCCCGACGTAGAGAGGTTCACCCGAACAGTGGGCATGGGAAAGGGGGACATTTCATCGAGTTCGGACTGCACTGCTTGTAGGACGGCTTCTTCGCTGACCCTGCTGCCGGAGGTGGGCCGGACGTTGACCACCACTGACTGCCTGGACACAATCACCATGACCTGTTCCGGTGTCACGTTGGCGGCAGTCCGCGCGCGCCGCGCAAGTGCCGAGGCCAGCACTTCATCGTCAACGACGACGGCGGTGCGTGGGTCCCGCAGCAAATGCCGGGCACGTCTGCCTGGTAAAACAGCGTGAAGGAGGAAAAAGAGTCCGACCATGGCAATGACAGCACCGCTGGCGCCAAGCAGAAGAGGCGGCATGCCCGCCGGAAGTGCGATGATGCGCTCCGCTGCCGTGCTTGGGTCAATAAGCCATGGCGGTTGGCCGATGGCGCGGAGCGCAGATTCCAGAAGCGCGAGGACGCAGAGAATGATCACCAGCACGGCGGCGATGGTGGCTGCTCCAGCCCGGGACGAGTGCGTTTCCCTGCGCAAGACACGGCTCATTGCCGGGTCCTCGCCGGCGATGGGGCTGGCTCCGGAGCCAGCGTCAGAAGGTTCAATGACTGTTTGCTGGTCCTGTGTCACCGGACGCGGCCTCCCTCTGAAACGTGGGCTCCACTAATCCTGATATCCACTCTGCTTATGCGGAAACCACTGAGCCGGGTCACACGCTCCAAGACTGTTGCCTTTGCGGCCACAGCACGGTCCCAGATGGAGCCGCCGAAGCCCTGGACACGCGCCGGATTGCGCAGTACCTCACTCAACGCGGGGATGCTGATAGGTGCCACGATAGACAAAGCCAGCAGGCCGTCGTCGTCCGACCAATCTGCGCGGATGTCGCTGGGTTCCACGCCGAGAGCCTCGGCGGCAGCGGCCTGTGCCAGCGATGTCAAAGCCTGGGTACTGATCCGGTTATGTCCGGCCAGGCTGGTGGTAGGTTCCACAGCCCCAGCCACGCTCATGACGAAGAGCGCCGGCCCGTAATGGCGTCCAAGACGCTGCGAAGATCAAGCTTGCCTTCAGCTGCACGGCCCAGGAGGGCGCCTATGCCCATGAAGAGCAGTGAGATAAGGAAGCCCCACAGCCCGAATTGGAACGACATGAACGCCACGAAGGCGCCAATCGCAATTCCCACAACGGTCATGCTCATTGCAGTGCCTCCCTTTCGACCACGACGGTTTTGGGCTTGGGCGGCGGGGCCACATAGACATCGTTGATCTCGATGTTGACCTCGATGACCTGCAGCCCGACGAGTTCCTCAACAGCCCGGTAAACAGCAGCGCGGACCTGGTTGGCGACGCTGTGCAAGGGATGCCCATAGACGGCCACAAGGTTGATATCCACCGCCACCTGGGTCTCGCCCACTTCGGCGCGAACACCCGCGGCATGGTCCGAACTGCCAACAGCGTCACGGATTGCGCCAAGCGCGCGGGATGGACCTGAGCCCAGGGAGTAGACACCTGGAACCGCGCGTGCAGCGATGCCGGCTACTTTTGCCACTGCCGCCTCGGAGATGATGGTGCGTCCGGTACCGAGGACCTCGCCCTCAGGCGCAGGGTCGATCTGCAAGTTCTGATCTGACATCGAAGCACTCCCCTTCTCTTGAGTACCACCCTAGCGTCTAGCTCCGACGCTTTGTGAGAGAAGCGAGTGTGCGCGGCGGCTACTTGCAGTTCTTATCCATCCAGTCCTGGATCGGCTTCATAAGTTCCTCGAATTCAGGCTCCCCGTACTTGCGGAAATCCGTTCCGGCGGACTCCGTATACGCCCTCAGCTTCTCAAAGCTCGGCTTCAGTTCGTCAGGCACCTTGCCCTGCATTTGCGACAGTTCTTCCTTGGCCTTCTTGATATCTTCCGGGTCGCCGCCCACCAAGGCCGCCAACGGAAGGATGGTCACGCTCAGCATGGCGGCACTGACGGAGATGCACGCTTCAGACAAGGAAGCGAACTCGCCATAGACGCCGCCTGTGCCTGTGGTCGCGTCCGGGCTTGCACTGATCTCCGCGGACGGCTCGGCACTGGATGGTGGGGCGCTGGCTGTTGGGGTGTTCGACGACGCAATGGGCGTGGGCTGTGCAACCGGCAGCGGGAAAGAGCAGGCACTAAGCGCCAGCGTTCCGATCAGAAGACACCCGATCAGCAGCGGGCTTGTACCTCGCCGGCCGGCACCTTTCCTGCGATTCCTTCCAGGAAGCCTGGACGTGCTGGAGCCTGTGGTTTCGATCATGGTGTCCCCCGTTGGATTGCGTGCGATCACGAACCGGCGAGGGCAAGAATACGCCCGGCGGGAGGCAGTGAACAGAGGCTGAGTTATCCACAGGAAGTTCTCTTCGAGGGGGTCCTTGAAGCCCGCGCCACCTAGACTGGCCGACACATCACCAAACAGCCGCTGGGGAGCCTGTCATGCCACGCCTTTCGTTTGCCTCTCTTACTGTTCTCATCGTCCGCGTGGCAGCTGCTGCGCTCGTGGTTTCGCTGCTGCTCACCGGTTGCCAGGGCGGCAGCCCGCCGGGCAAACCACCCACAGAAACAGGCCCGACGACGGCGTCCCCCACCTCTGGCGCGTCCGGCCCACCTTCTGCCGATGGTCCTTCCGCGACCACCGCTCCCTCCGGCGTCTACAAGCCCGCGGATGCGAAGGGCAAAGCGCAGAATGTGCCAGTGCCCGTTATGCCCGAGCTGGCTACGGAGAACACGAAGGAGGGGCTGGAGGCGTTTATCCGGTATTGGTACGCACAACTCTCTTATGTGGATGAAACGGGCGACATGTCCTCGTGGCTTCCATTGATCTCCCGCGACTGCAGGCTTTGCATTCGACTTCAGGAATCGGGAGAAGACGGATATACCAAGGGGCGTTGGTTGGCTGGCGGCAAGATTTCCGTGCCAGTCGTGGAAGTGCAATGGGGTGCAGAGAACGGCGGCCCGTGGGCGAAGGTGCAAGTAGTGCAAGAAGCAATCAACTATTACAACGCTGATGGAACTGCGGGACGAGCTAGTGACGAACAGAGCAACGACGCTTTTGCATTCTTCGCCAAATTCGCAGATGACAAATGGACTGTGGTGGACCTTGGCCTGCTTTCGTAGTGAGCTGTATCAGGCACACCTCATCACTTCGATGGCCATCTTTTTTGCTCTGATCGGGGCATTGGTACTGGCAGCGGCAGCCGAGGCCGAGGACTTATGGGCGTCAAACAACACCCGCAATGGAGGTGTTGATGTTGAAGCACGGTTCAAACTAGACCCAAGTACTGGGAAAGCTAATGCAAGTCTTGAGGGTGCCCCGTCCGCACCAGACGACCCCAACCAGTACATGGCCGACACCCACTGCCGGGCGGACGGCCCCGACACCGTCGATCCCGGTTGCCTGGCCTTAAGCTGCCCTGCCACAACACCGGGCGGTGATGAAGGAACACCGGTGATCTGGAAACAAGCCCCCAAGTCCATCACCAACCCCGGCTGGACCAACTGGATCCCCGTCAGCGGACCCACCTGCCTGTACGACGCCCAACCCGAGAACGTCCTGGCGAACATCGCAGCCCGGATCCTGAACGACTTCCGCCAACTCCCCGTCAACCCGGGAACCCTCGAGGCCCAACCCTTCCCCCACACCCTCAAAGGCGGACCCACAAACTTCTACACCACCGCCACCGAACAAGCCTTCAACGTCGCCATCCTCGGCCAAACCGTCCACCTGAGAGCAACCCCGGCAAGCTTCACCTACACCTTCGGCGACGGCACCAGCCTGGGCCCCACCCCCGCAGCCGGCTATTCGATCCCCGAAGCCGTCTGGCTCCTCAACGACACCCGCACCAGCCACAGCTACACGGCAACAGGGAACTACCCCGCCACCATCACCACCAGCTTCACCGGCACCTACTCCGTAAACAACGGCCCGCCCCTGCCCGTCAACGGAACCCTGGACCTGACCACCCCACCGAAAACCATCCAGGTCTGGAAAACAGAAAAAGCACTCGTCGCCGACACCTGCCAGGAAAACCCCACATCCTGGGGCTGCCCCAACACCGGAAAATGACGGAGCCCGCAGCTTCCCGACCCCCTTGAGAGAAAAGGGACCCAGATCGCCCGAAAACAGCAGCCTTGGCCCGCAAAGAAGGTCAGGAAGCCACAGCACCCAAGAGGAACACAGGCAAGGGGATCAGGAGAACCACTTGTCCGGCGGAGAAGCCGTGTGCAGCAATGGCAACGCGATGGCGCGGGGCGGGGCAAGAGGCTGGCCCAATTCGCCCAGGACTTGCCGGGCCAGGGCTACATCGTTGACGCAGATCCCATCGACTCCGAGTTGGACGGCTGCGCTGATTTCATCACTTGTCGCCAGAGTCCAAGGGAACACCTTGAGGCCGGCGCCACGAGCCTTGGCGACCAATCCGGCGTCGAGAATTTCAAAGGCGGGCGCAATGGCGGAAGCGCCGGTTGCCAAAGCAGCCATCACAAATTCTTTAACGGCAGAAGGATAGAGGCCTACCGACCGGACGGGGCTCTCCCTGCTCAGCGCCACCAGCGGAACTCCAGGCAACATTGCTGACAGTGCCCGAATGATTTGGGGATCGAAGCTGCGGACGCGCAAGGCCTGTTCACCCTGGTGAGCCTTGAGCAGCCTGGACAATGCAGTCACTATTCCGTGGCCATACTGGTCCCAGGCCGCACCGTCAGTTTTGACCTCAATGTCCAGAACGACGTCGGCGGCATTGGCGAACCGCAACAACGCAAGGGTCTCGGACAGCGAGGGCGCACGCGTTTCAGGATCGACGTCGGTAATCGTCGCCGGGTGCTTCTCAACTACAGCCTGAAGCATGCTTTCCAACCTGATGTCGGCGGTTCCGATGACGGCGTCGTGCCTCAATACCAGTTGCATGTCAGACGTGAGCCAGACATCGACTTCTATGGCATCAACGCCAAGGCGAAGTGCCTCGACGAAGCTCGCCAACGTATTCCCGTGCCGTGTGGCAAGAACGCCTCGGTGGCCCTGAATTTCGATCATTGATCTTCCTATTCCGATTCGTCCACGACGGAAACTTCAATAACGGTGGTGAGCTGGGACAGTTGGGCCACGATGTCCGACGCTGCCATGGTGCCTTCAATCTCCAGCTCTATCTCAATGAGGTCAGCTGTGGCAGCGGTTTCGGTAGCTGTCATCAACCGGTCCATCACGCCCTTGGACTCGGCCGAACCCCGCGTCGTAGCGAAACCTTGAACACGGAAACCTTGCTCGGTGCACGTTCGAAGCACGTCCCTCAGGGCTCCGACACCGTCCATATAGGTAACTTTCAACATCCACTGGCTTGGCAAACCAAAGCGGAGCTTCGCAGTCACCACGGGATAGACGTAGACGATGACGAAGTGGGCTGCGGTGACGAATACCGCGGGAAGCAGGAGGCCTGCCCCGGCGGACGTTCCGACTGCTGCTGTAACCCAGATGGAGGCTGCTGTCGTCAATCCGCGGACTTGGTTCCGCCGCACGAACACCAGCCCCGCCCCTATGAAGCCAATGCCGGAAACCACTTGAGCCGCCAGGCGGGAGGGATCCAGCCTCACCAGGTCCACTGTCAGGACGTCGCTAAAGCCATATTTGCTTACCACCATGAACAGTGCGGCTCCAAGTCCAACCATGGCGTGAGTTCTCATGCCCGCAGACTTGTTCTTGCTCTGGCGTTCAAAACCTATGGCTGTGGATAGGACGAGTGCTGCGGCCAAGGCCAGACACATCTGCCACCACTGTGTATCCGCGCTGAAGATCACTTACTGCTCCGATTCGGTTATCAACCCCCTTCTTCTGTCCTCTTTGTGGAAGATCCAGTCCGATACGGATGTTCCATGCAAAAGCAGCCCAAGGTAGGCACGACGCGAGCCGGTCCTCCAGCTAATTCTTCAAGCCACGGAACGTACCAGTCAACGCTTCTGCACATTCGTGCAAATTGGCCGACGAACTTTGTAAGGACGTATTAGCATGGTATTTTCGGCCAGTATTTGTGGCTGAAAATACCCAGTAACACGCCACGGAACCCTATTTCCACCGTCGCGGAAACGGGTCTTGTGATCAGCCATCTTTGTGTGTAGGTTGACCATGACCTGAAGTTAGGTTGTCAGGTCAAATTTGAACAAATGCTTTTTTGCAAGTGCTAAGTCGCCCGGACAGCGATGACGAGGGGGTCAACGTGAGGGTTTTCCATGGGCAGATTAGGTACAAGTGATGCGCAAACCAGCAGGGCACCGGTCCACAGACCGCCAATAAGCGCCCCGAAGAACCGACGGTGGAACCGGAGAACACGCAGGGACGCATGGGTTTTTGCCGCTTTTGCGGCACCCAATGTCCTGCTCATCCTCCTCTTTACATACCGTCCGCTGGTTACCAACTTCTACTATTCCACCCTCGACTGGACGCTCGGGGCGGCCACAGCAACGAGTGTGGGACTGGGTAACTATGTGGAGTTCTTTACCTCCCCCGACGCTTCAAGCGTGCTGGGCGTAACAGCCCTATTTACGATCACCACCGTTGGCGGTGCGATGATGCTGGGCCTGCTGGTGGCGTTGGCTCTTAACCAGAGGCTGAAGGGCACAACATTCGCCCGGGCAGTGGTTTTCGCGCCCTATGTCCTTTCCGGCGTCGGCGTCGGCTTGGTGTGGTTGTTCATTTTCGATCCGACGTACGGCGTCCTTTCATGGATGCTCCGCACAGTTGGCCAGGCGAGTCCCCAGTGGGTCAACGATCCTAAGCTCGCGCTGCTCATGGTCATCATCGTGTACGTGTGGAAGAACCTTGGCTATTGCGCAGTGGTGTATCTGGCAGGTCTGCAATCCATTCCCACCCAGCTCCTGGAGGCTGCTTCGTTGGATGGTGCCAGTAGCCTGCGGCGCTTCACGTCGGTGGTGCTTCCCCTTCTTTCCCCCACCACCTTCTTCCTCCTGATCACCTCACTGCTGAGCTCCCTGCAGGCGTTCGACATCATCCGCATCATGACTCCATCCGGCAACGGAACCAGCACGCTGATCTTTGACTCCTACCTTCAGGCATTCGGCTCCTACAACCGGGCCGGATACTCCGCGGCCATCTCGGTTGTGCTGTTCGCCGGCTTGCTCGTCATGACGGCCGTGCAGTTGCGCTTCGTGGAGCGAAAGGTTCACTACTCATGAGCACCAACACCGTTGAAGCCACACCACGTCGTGACCGCCCGTTCTCCTGGCAAAACCTTGGCAAGACGATTGCCGGGGGTTACGTCCCCCTTCTGCTGGCAACCATGGTTGTCTTCGTGCCCCTCCTATGGATGATGTTGTCTTCCCTCAAAGCGCCCGGCGAGATCGTGACAACAAACCTGACCTGGCTGCCGAAGAGCCCCAGCTTTCAGAACTACGCAGACGCAGCATCCACCGTGCCCTTCGCGCGATTCTTCCTCAACAGCGTGATCGTCACGGTCATCGGATCCACCATTAAGTGCGTACTTGCAGTCTTCACGGCCTACGCACTCGTGTTTGTCCGTTTCCCCTTCAAGAGGGTGATCTTCCTCCTGATTCTGGTTGCGCTGATGGTCCCGCCGCAGGTTTCGGTGCTTCCCAACTACGTTTTGATCGCAGGCATGGGAGGGCTCAACACGTATTGGGGAATTATCCTTCCAGGTCTGGGAACGGCGTTTGGCACTTTCCTCCTCCGGCAGCATTTCCTCACACTGCCGCCGGCAATCCTGGAGTCGGCGGAAATCGACGGAGCGGGCCACTGGCGCAAGCTCTGGAAGATCGTTGTCCCTGTGTCCGTGCCGAGCATCGCGACCGTGGCTTTGGTGACGATCGTTTCTGAATGGAACGAGTACATCTGGCCACTGATCGTCACCGACCATCCAGACATGATGACCCTTCCTGTGGGTCTGACGCAGCTGGTTAACAGCGATGGCAGCACCCAGAACTGGGGCATGCTCATGGCCGGCGCGGTGATCGTCCTTCTACCGATCTTGCTCATCTTTGCCGCACTGCAGCGATACATCGTCTCCGGGCTCACTCAGGGCTCGGTTACAGGCTAAAACTCCACCCTTCGAGGTTGCTTGGGCACCTCGATCACTAGAAAGGCACTTCCCCTATGTCAAAAACACTTTCCCGGAAGCATTTCCTCGGCTTGGCTGGTGCTTCAGTCACCGCCGTCGCGCTTGCAGCCTGTGGCGGTCCCTCGACTGATGCCGGAAGCACATCCGCAAAGGCGCTCTCCCCGGAGGATTGGTCCAAGATCAAACCTGCCCCAAGCATCAGTTTCATGTCCAGCCATCCCGGCAAGTCCCGGGATACGGAGCAGAAGCTGATAGAGGCCTTCCAAGCGGCCAATCCGGATATCAAAGTCAACCTCATCACCGGAGGCTCAAACTACGAGGAAGTGGCGCAAAAGTTCCAAACCTCCCAGGCCGGGAGCGAAGTACCGGACGTGGTCGTGGCGTCGGACGTGTGGTGGTTCCGCTACGCGGTTTCAGGTGCCATCCTTCCGATTAATGCGCTTCTCAAAGCCGTCAATGTCAGCTCCTCCGACTACAAGTCCGGTTTGATCGCCGATTACGAATATTCTGATCAGCTGTGGGCAGTCCCCTACGCCCGTTCAACCCCGTTGTTCTACTTCAATAAGGACCACTTCAAGGCGGCCGGAGTTCCCGAGCGGGCGCCAAAAACCTGGGAAGAGTTCGCCGAGTGGGCACCCAGGATCAAGTCGGCGAATGCTTCAGCTTCCGGATACCAAAACGCCTACCAGTACCCGGCGATCGCAGGTTATGCCGGCTGGACCCTGCAAAACGTCCTGTGGGGCCAAGGCGGCGGCTGGTCCAAGGAGTGGGAGATTACGGCAAATTCAAGCCAATCTGTTGCCGCGATGCAGTGGGTGCAGGACTCCATTGTGAAGAATGGCTGGGCCGGGGTCTCCTCCAAGAACGCCATTACCGACCTTCAAGCCGGTGCAATCAGCGCCACGATCAGCTCGTCCGCCGACCTCGCCGCCACCCTAAAGGCTGCGAAAGAAGCAAACATGAGGATCGACGTCGGATTCTTGCCGGGCGGTTCGGCCGCGGCGTCGCAGGTTTGTCCCACGGGCGGTTCCGGCTTGGTGATCGCCAGCAAAACGTCGCCCGAACGGCAGCTTGCAGCAGCCAAGTTCGTCACGTTCATGACGAACGCGCAGAGCACGTCCACTCTGTCTGCCGCAACCGGCTACCTACCTGTGGCCGAGGCGGCAGATATCTCGGCGATTGTTGCCCAGACACCGGAATTCCAAACTGTCGTAGACCAGCTCAAAGAGACCCGCACCCAGGACTTTGCCCGAACGTTCCTTCCCGGCGGAGACCAGGAGCTGGCCAAGGCAGCCACCAGGATCATGAATGAAAAGGCCGATGTGCAAGCAACGCTGACCGAGCTGAAGGGAACGTTGGAAGGCATTTACAACAAGGATGTGAAACCGAAGCTGAAGTCGTAAGCCCCGGCGGCGTAAGCGTAGGCATCGTTGGGGGTGCCTACGCTTACGCACCCGACCTGGCTGCGGACACCCAAATTCCTTGGATCAATTTGGGTGTCGTGAAGATCACAAAGCAACAACCCCCGGAAGCGGCGATGCGTTAAAGAAGAAAAGCACCAGTTCCGAAGAACTGATGCTTCCCAGTGGTGGCTCCGACCGGCGTCGATCCGGTGACCTTTCGATTTTCAGTCGAACGCTCTACCAACTGAGCTACAGAGCCTAGGTGACAAGTCACCTTGAGAGCCGAAATTACTTCCGGCGCTCAGAGCGACCCTGACGGGACTTGAACCCGCGACCTCCGCCGTGACAGGGCGGCGCGCTAACCAACTGCGCTACAGGGCCTTGCGTTTGCAGTATCTCTACCGCGTTTTTTTCAAGGCTTCTAGCTTACCAGACTTTTTTCATCCGATTTACCACTTGCCTTGCGTACCCCCAACGGGATTCGAACCCGTGCCGCCGCCGTGAAAGGGCGGTGTCCTAGGCCGCTAGACGATGGGGGCCTGAACTCAATTCGGATTATGCGAGGAAAAACAACACTTTATGCGTTCTTTTCGGTTCTCACCCGTCCGAACTGGACTCTAAAACTTTAGAGCATAGATGGCGATATTCCCAAATCGAGGTCTGCGCGACTATGCAATAGCGACTACGGGACGTGCTCAAGGAGGTCACCGACCTGGCAATCAAGCGCATCGCAGATGGCTGTCAGCGTGGAGAATCGGATGGCCTTCGCCCGGTCATTTTTGAGGACGGACAGGTTGACGAGGCTCACCCCAACTCGACGGCTGAGCTCCGTCAGCGTCATGCCGCGGAGCTCCAGCAACTCATCCAGCCTGCAGTGGATGGCGATCGTCTCTTCGGCTGGCATCAGACAAGGCCTTCGGTGTCGCTCTGTAGGCGTCGCCCGAATTGGAACACGCCCCCCAGCAACACGAGCACCCCGCCAGCCACCAAAGATGCCGGGTCGAACCCGGAAATGTAGACCAACGTTTCCCCGACCCTCGCCGGCATGGCTCCAAGCTGTTCGGCCAGCCGACTCTTAGCGGTGGAATCCAGAATCTGGGCGGCGCTTCCCGAGATTGCCAGGAGCATACCGACGGACCCAACGATGACGGCAGTGTGCGGGCCGAACAGCACCCTGCTCGTAAGCCGATAGGCCAGCAGGACCAGGAGCGAAACGACGCAGAGGACGGCCACCAGATTCATGGCTGCCGACCAACCCAGGAGTGAAGCCTCATAGACAGGGAGGACGGGGACGGTTGCCTGCACTTCCGAGACGCGGGCTACGGCACCGAGATCCAGCGCTTCCGACTCCCGGGTGGAAGGGTCAAGGGGCAGCCGCAGGACCACCTCTCCGTCGCCATTACTGATGATCGTCGAGACTGTTGAAAGCGAAGCGGCAATGGCGACCGCCACCGAGACGACAATGAGTACGACCGAATCCACTCTTGACAGCACACTCACGCGCGCCAGCGAATCCACGATCCTTCTTTTTGAACCCACAGTTTCCCCCCAGTGGTTATCGAAATTCGTTAATATCGAACATCGATAAACTAACCCCGCAACCCACGCGGCGTCAAACATTGGCAGTTTCTTGCCGTGACGCGTCCGAAAACCGCCAGCCCCGCCAACCTCCCCGGCACTAGATTGGCTCTATGACAACCACCACCCCGGCCGAACCTGGCCAGCCGTCCCCGGGCATGCAACCGCGCAACACCCCCGTGCCTGCAGCTCCCATCAGCAAACTTGGCATCGCCGCCGTCGTCGTCACCGTAGTCCTTTGGGCTTCAGCGTTCGTCGGCATCCGCGCTGTGGGCCCAAGCTTCTCCCCCGGTTCCTTGACGCTCGGACGGTTGGCGGTTGCCGCCGTCGTTCTTGGAATCGTGGTGCTGCCCACCCTGAAAGTCTGGCCACGGGGCAAGGAATGGTTGCCCATCATGGCGTACGGGGTGATGTGGTTCGGCGGTTACAACGTGGCGCTGAACGCTGCGGAGCACATGCTCGACGCCGGTACCAGCGCCATGCTGATCAACGTCTCGCCGATCCTCATTGCAATCCTCGCCGGAGTAGTCCTCAAGGAAGGCTTCCCACGGTGGCTTCTGATCGGGAGCGCCGTTGCGTTCGGTGGCGTGGCGATGATCGCCCTCGGTTCGGGACAGCGTTCGACGGCGGATGTCGCCGGGGTGTTGTTGTGCTTGCTTGCCGCCGTACTCGCCTCCGTCAGCGCGATCCTGCAGAAGCCGGTGCTCCGGAAATTCACAGCCGGCCAGGCCACCTGGTTCGGCATCATGGTAGGCACCGTGTGCTGCCTGCCGTGGACGGGCCAACTGATCAGCGAGGTCCAGTCGGCGCCGCTGCCGGCCACACTCGGCTTGGTCTACCTGGGCATCTTCCCGACGGCCATCGCCTTCACCACATGGGCGTACGCGCTGTCCTTGATCTCGGCCGGAAAACTCGCCGCCACGACGTACCTGGTCCCCGGCACCACCATCCTCATCTCTTGGGCTGTGCTTCAGGAAGTCCCAACCATCTGGGGACTGATCGGTGGCGTGGTGTGCTTGATCGGCGTGGGCCTGACCCGACGAACGGCAATGGCTGCCCGGCGAACGGCAAAGTGACTAGCGGGCCATACCCGCAAGGAGCTCCCGGTGCGTGGGCGGATTGGCGCCCGGACGGCCAACGGTAATAGACGCTGCCATGGATGCCGTGGTTCCGATCCGCTCCAGGACCGTAGGCGCCAGACCGTCGCTGCCACGCAGGAGCAGGCCCATAATCAGCGCCGACATATATGAATCCCCGGCGCCGATGGTGTCGGCCACGTTCGATGGAATGGCGGGAACTGTGAGTTGCATGTGCCGGGTGGCCATGAGCGAACCGCTGGAGCCCCGGGTCACTACCGCAAGTACAGTGCCAAGGTCCAGGAGGTGACTCGCGGTGTCCTCCAAATCCTTGCCCGGGTACAGCCAACGGGCGTCGTGGGCGCTCATTTTCACGACGTCCGTCAATGGCACCAATTCTTCGAACAAGGAAAGTGCTTCGTGGTGGCTGCCAAGGAGGTCAGCACGGATGTTGGGATCGTAGGTGATCATGCAGCCGCCCTGCGCCTGCTCCAGAAGGCTCCGGACAACGCTGGCCCCAGGTTCAAGGAACGTGGCGATCGAACCCGTGTGCAGGATTCTTGGTGCATACGGCAGCGCGAGCGGAGCAAGTGCCCAATCAATTTCGAACGTGTACTCGGCCGAACCGTCGGCATCGATCCGGGCGGTCGCCGTCGCCGTCTTGCCCAAGGACTTTGATCCGGGCAGCAGTACCACGCCCGCGCCCTGAAGGTGCGAGGCAATGGCGTCGCCCCGCTGGTCCCGTCCGATGGCGGTCAGCAGGCCAGCCTTTACATCCAGGCGGCCGAGCCCATAAGCAACGTTGGCCGGCGAGCCTCCGGGATACTCGATCTGCCCCTCGGGCGACTCCACGATGTCGATGAGCGCCTCACCTACCACGACGACGTCGAGGGGCTCAGGTGCGGAGGTAGGCGTGGCGGTCATGCGGTTCCTGTTCGTTCGTTGGTGAGATGCGGGGCTGGCCTACGGATTGCCGTTCGACGAGCTCGCATTCGAACAGTTCAGCATGACCTGGGGACGGTGCACCAGCGCGTACCAGCTCCAGGGCGTCAATGTTCCTTGTTGGGACTAGAGTCGGATCATGTCCGCGAATCTCCCTCCCGGCCTGCCCATCGTTCCCGACGGCGATCTCCCCTCCTCGCCGCTTCCGGAGCGGAAAGCAGTGCATAGCCCGATCGAGCATGCCCCCATCGAGGGCGCTGGATTAGGCGGAGTTGACGCGGATTTCCCTGCCGCGCCGTTCGAAATGTCGCCGGAGGAGTTCGAAGAAGCCGTGAGCGACGCCTTGCAGCTGATCCCACCCAAAGCTGCAAGCGCCATGGACAACGTGGCAATCTTCATCGAGGACGACTACACACCACGCAAGGATGAAGATCCGGACACCGTACTACTTGGTTTGTACGAGGGCGTGCCGTTGACCGAACGCGACTCCTGGTGGGAAGCGGGCTCCCTGCCGGATCGGATCACTATTTTTCGCCAGCCCATCCTGGACATCTGCTCCACCCGCGAGGAAGTCATCGACGAAGTGGCCGTGACGGTGATCCACGAGATCGCTCACCACTTCGGAATCGACGACGACCGCCTCCATGAGCTCGGCTGGGGCTAGCCTTGTAAGCATGGGGCACGATCACAACCACTCCCACGGAGTAACCGCAACCGGCAAGCACCGCAAACGGCTTATTGCAGTCCTGGCCATCACCTTGGGTGTGGTGGGCATCCAGGTGGTTGGCGCGCTCATCTCTGGCTCGCTTGCGCTGCTGGCCGATGCAGGCCACATGCTGTCCGACGCCGCAGGCGTGTTCATCGCATTGATGGCAGCGTGGATCGCTACCCGCCCGGCGAGCGATCAACGGACTTACGGATATCAACGGGCCGAGGTGCTGGCGGCCTTGGCCAACGCCCTTGTACTCATCGTCATCGCAGTCGTCATCATGATCGAGGCCATCCGCCGCTTTGGGGAGTCGCCGGAAATCCACACGGACGTCATGCTGTGGGCGGCGATCCTGGGCGCCCTGGCCAACCTCATTTCCCTGATGATCCTGCAGGGGGCCCAAAAGGAAAGCCTCAACGTCCGGGGGGCCTATCTTGAGGTCCTTGGCGATCTTCTCGGATCGATTGCCGTTATCGCGGCGGCCATCGTCATCATGACCACGGGCTTCACTGCCGCTGACCCCATTGCTTCTGTCCTGATCGCCCTCATGATCATCCCCCGCGCCTGGCACCTGCTCCGCGATGTTGTGGACGTACTTCTGGAAGCTACCCCCAAGGGCGTGGACGTGAACATGATCCGCGAGCACATCCTTGCCGTGGACGGCGTAGTGGAGGCCCACGACATCCACATCTGGACCATCACATCCGGGGTGCCCGTGTTCTCCGCCCATGTTGTTGTGGAAGACGAGGTCCTTAACGCCAGCGGGGCAGACAGCATCCTGGACCAGCTCGGATCCTGCTTGGGGCGCCATTTCGACACCGAGCACTGTACCTTCCAGCTGGAACCTGTCAGCCACTCCGAGCACGAATCACACCAGCACGCCTAGCCGGGCGCGTCACCTGGTGTCGCAGTTACCGTTCCTGCTGCTCCATCCACCGTGATGATCTGGCCTGAGCTGATCCGCAGGGTTGCGTCGGGCACGCCCACCACCGCAGGTATGCCGTATTCGCGGGCCACCACGGCGCCGTGGGAGTTGGGACCGCCCATTTCCATGACAAGGCCGCCGGCGGTGAGGAACAAGGGTGTCCAGCCGGGGTCGGTGGAGGGCGCCACGAGGATTTCCCCAGGTTCCAGATGAGCGCCAACGGGGTCCAGGATGACCCTCGCCGGGGCTGTGATGACGCCCGCCGACGCCGGACTGCCGGAGAGCGCTCCGGGAGAAGCCGGGGTTCTGCCAGCTGCGGCAGTGGCTTCAGGTTCTGTCCCGTCTGAGAGCAGTACCCGCGGAATATGCCGACGCCTTAGTTCCTGCGCGTATTCTGCGCGGCGATCTGCCACGAGTTGGTGGAGCTTGCTGCCAGCCAGGGCAGTCTCTACTTCGTTGAGGTCCAGGAAGAAGATATCCTCAGCGCTTTCAATCCGCCCTGCCTCCGCCAGTTCTGCTCCGACCAGCGACAGTTGTTCCCTTGCCGAAGCCAACCCGAGGACGAGGTTGTATTTGGGCAGCTCCCTCATCCCGGCAAACCTGCGGGTACGGTCCAACGCCGCACGGACCAGCTTGGCATGGAGAGGACTCTTGGCCCTTGCCCGCGCAACCAATCTGGCAACCTGTTCATCTGCCTCCCGGGCAGCTTTCCCGAACTGCTGGTCGGGTGCGTCCGCCGTGTGCTCGAGCCGCAGATAGTTGACCACGACGCCGAGTATGTGGGTTGGGTCGTCCGACCATCGGGGCATGCCGAGGTCGATCTCAGCCACAGCCCTGTGCCCGTAGGTGCGGAGGAAAGCTTCAAGCCCGGATTGCGCAACTGCTGGTAGTGCTCTGTCCTTGTACTGCTGAACGAGTTCGTCGAGTGTGGGGTAACTCAGGAAGGCCAAGGCCTCCGGATCTTCCCTGATCTCCTTGGCAAGCTGCCACAGCGCAAGGTCCATCTCGGTGGTGACATTGTTGGGTAGCCCGCGGATGACTGTTTGGAGCTGGTCCCAGGAGGCTTGCCCGCCCAACACCTTCCGGACGAGTCCAAGCATCGCAAAGCCCAGAACGGGAAGGGGCAGCACTTGGGGAACCGTTGCGAATACTTCCTCCCCCAGGATTCGCTGCACGTGGGCAATTCGCTGGTGGGCGGTGACGCCCTCCGGCACCCGGAGGGCCTGATGGAGCTCTGCCTCAAGCTGCTCTTGGCGCTTCATTGCGGCGTCGGGACGGAAAAGAGCCCGGACTACCGACTCAGGGACACGGTATTTAGCAGCAACAGGCGCAACGTGCCTGATGAGTCTTATCGGAGTTTTGATGGTGACGGCGAACCGCGGGTCATCGAAGAGGCCGCGAATCACCGCCGCGGAACGGGCCTCCATGATGTCAAAGATGCGCGGCACAATGGCCCGGCCCACCTTGCTGCGCAGCACGGATGTGAAGTCGAAGAAGATCCTCTGCCCGGCCTCATAATAGGGCGATGGTCCCGAGCGTGGATCGGGGACATCGAAAGCCGCCCTGCGGGCAACGCTGGAAGCTATCAGGCGGATACCCGCCAGGCCCATGGGCGTCAGAGGCCTGGTGAGTCCTTGGGCGAGGCTGAAGTTCAGGAACGCGTGCTCACCGGGAGTCGCCGGCACCCGCGAGGTCAGCGGATAGAGGGTAGTAATGGGCCTTGCCTGCGTGAGCCAGAGTTTCCCGGACGAATCGATCGCCCATTCTGTATCCTGCGGGGCTCCATAGTGGGCCTCGACGCGCCTTCCCAACTCGGCCAGCGCGTGGATCTGGTCATCGCTGAGGCACGGCTGCACGGCGTGATTCTTGGTTGCCGCGGCCTGACCGGCCCGCTCAATTCGTTCGGTGCCACCGCCGGCAAGCGATCTGATCTCTACCTGCCGGTCACCCAGCGACCGCTTCAGGATGGAGTTGGTCTGCATATCAACTACGTACTGATCGGGATTAACGGCGCCTGACACTACGGCTTCTCCCAGACCAGGGCTGGCATCGATCACAGCTTCACGGCGCCGCCCTGTCACGGGGTTGGCCGTGAACATCACACCGGCCGTCGCGGAATCCACCATCTCCTGGACAACGACGGCCAGCGTCACCGTGGCATGGTCAATACCGTTGGTTGTCCGGTAGCTCACTGCCCGGTCCGTCCAGAGCGATGCCCAACAGCGGCTTACGGCGTCCAGAACTGCGTCTGCTCCCACTACGTTCAGGAAAGTGTCCTGCTGCCCGGCGAAACTCGCGAAGGGCAAGTCCTCGGCCGTGGCTGAGGACCTCACTGCGACGGGGGCTGCGTCTCCCAACCTCCGATACGCCGTCCGTACCGACTCAGCGACGTCGGTGGGAACTCCGGCGTCGAGCACCAAGGATCTTGCCCGGGCGGCGAGCCTATTCAGTTCGTCAAGGTCAGAAGCTCCGGCGTCCTGTAGAAGTGCAAAGATCTCCTCCATTCCAATCGCGGAAAGGGCGTACCGGTAGGCCGACGTTGTAAGGCAAAAGCCCGGCGGCACAGGAAGGCGGGCGGCATTCAGCTCGCCGAGATTGGCGGCCTTGCCGCCTACCTCGGGGAGCATGTCCGCCCGGATGTCGGCAATATCCCGAATGAAGACTTGCCCGTTTACATCCGGGCCCGCGCTGTCTTCCTGCCTATGCTTCCCGGGCTGCTGGTTATCCATGGACGGTTCGCGCCATGGCCCTAAGCCGCGCCGAGCATGGGTCCGAATTTGGGCCGGTCTGCCAGCCGCGGATCCTCGCGGTCCGGAACAACGAGGACCGGCCCCTTGGCGTGATGGAGCACGCCATCAGAGGTGGAACCAAGGAGCATGCCTGCAAAACCACCCCGGCCCCGCGTACCCAGGACAACCAACTCCACTCCCCGGCTGGCCTCAACCAACACGTCCACTGGTGAGCCGTCCCTAAGGTCCGTTTCCACGGGCAGCTGCGGGAAGTGGCTGCGGAGCCAGGCGACGCCTGCATCCAATTGGACTTTGATATCCGCGAACAGGGCATCGCGATCCAACGGTGCCGGCACCCAGGCCAAGGAGCCGCTGTACTGCGGGACTGCGCAGATGACGCGGAGTTTGGCCCCCATCCGCTGGGCTTGTTCGGCTGCCTCGAGAACGGCGACGCGGGCCTGCTCCGAACCGTCCACACCCACGGCGACGACGTTTTCCACCGTTCGCGGCCCGGCCTTGGCGTGCTCAGCCTTGATGTGCTTGTCCTCGGTGTTCTCGCCCAAACGATCGGCGCAATACAGCGGGACCGTTACGGTGGGGCATTTTGCGTGGGCCGGCAAGGCGCTGCTGACCGAGCCCAGGAGACGCCCGACAAAGCCACCACGGCCACGGCTGCCAAACACGAGGAGTGCAGCGTTCGCAGAGAGGTCAAGGAGGACTCCCGCGGCATCCCCATTCTCCACTGACGCATCGACGTCAATGTTGTAGCTTGAGACCTTATCCATGGCTTGCTTGACGATTGCTTCCGCGCCCTCGCGGATCACGGAATCGTCCACGGTGGCGTATCCGCCGTCGAGGCCGGACGCTGCGAAGATGGGCACCGAATAAGCCGTGACTATATGCAGGGGAAGTTGGCGCCGTTCCGCCTCACGCGCAGCCCATACAAGGGCGCATTGACCATGCTCGGAACCGTCCACTCCGACGACGATTCCACCAGGCGCCACAGCCTGGTCCCCGCCGTCCAGTGGTTCTTCAATGTGTCTGCCGTGCTGGTCCATGGGGCCCGCCTCTCCACCTACTGCTTGATGTTCCGGCCATTCTGCCAGAGGTTCTCCATACCGGTGATCCTTTGCTGGCGCGCAACCAATAGCCGGGGCCGAAGAAACCCTCGGGGTTCTCCTTCCAATGCCCACTATTCTCGGTTGGCAATGCCGAATCAAGGCGACTTTGGGCTATGTGGATAACGGTCCGGGCTCGGTTTCCGGCACGCTCACCACGCGCCGGGTTGCGCTGCGGATGAACATCCAAAACACGCTGTCGCCGAGGCTATCCATGGCAGAAAAAGTTCGGTAGTGTTCGAGTCACCGAATGGCCGGCAAAGGTGTCCCAGGACACAACCCGGCCATTTATTTGCGGCCGCTTGGGGAACTCGGACGCGATCCAGCGCGCTGCCGAAAGGCACACACGTCAAGGAGGAACCCAAGCAGTGTCACTCACTCCTGATTCCGTCACGGAACGGACTACCACCGTGGTGATCGGCACCGGCCTCTCCGGCCTGGCTGTTGCCAGCGAGCTCAGCCGCTACGGCGTCGGTTCCATCGTGCTGGATGGCTTTGGTTCTTTATCGACCACCGGACCAGCGGTCCACACGGGAATGCTCCAGCGCTGCGACGCAGCAGATCCCGCGGCAATGCAGGAGCGCAACGAGATCCTGCGCCATTTGCGCAATTACGCCGCCAGCCATCACTTGGATGTCCGCACCACCACACGCGCTGTTCGGCTGGACTTCCTGGGCGGCGACTCGTCGTTGCAGCTTGGATACGGACCCGTTGCAAGCCTGACCACGGGCAGCCTGAGGGCTGGGATGAGCGTCTATGGCCCCCTCGAATCCACCCCACGTCAATGGGCCGTGCATACAGCCAGCGGGGTTCTCCTGGCAGACCACATCGTGGTGACGCGCTGCGCCCAGAGCCAGCTGCGCCGAATGCTTGCCGATCTGGGAATCGCCATAGGCCAGAACTTCGTGGCAGCCATGCGTGCAGTCGGGATGCACTTGGTGGGCGTTGGGGAACTTATTACACCCACGCCCAAGGAAGTACTACGGCAAGCCAAGGCAGTGGGGCAAGCGATCTCATCCAAGGTGGCCCTCCCCGCCGGGCCGGGCATCGCCCTCGCCTAGAACCTGGCCTGGAGCCTTTACCTGGAACCCTGCGCGTAGAAACCTGGCGGAGAACCCTGGCCTTGAAACGATCGAGCCAACCAAAGCATGTTCCTAAAAAGAACAAAAATTAACCCAAAAGGCCGGCGCCTCCGAAGACATTTGTCCTCGAAAGCACCGGCCTTTGAGTTGGAGCGTGAAGCTTAGGCGCCAGCGCGTACGTACGTGATGGGGCCGGTTGCGGTGAGCCAGCTGATCGGGTGGATGCCCGTCTGGTTGCCGTTGATGCCACCGCTGATGGCCTGGCCGTTGCCGATGTAGATGGCTACGTGGCCGGACTGGACGATCATGTCACCGGGCTGGGGGTCGCTGACAACCTTGCCGTAGTTCAGGAACTGCATGGGTGCGAGGTCGCCAACCGGGATGCCGGCAGAGCCGAGGGCCCGTTCCACCATCGCGGTGCAATCCTGCATGATGCCGATCTGGGCGTAAGCCGAGGCGACCATGGCAGCGTTGATGCCACCAACAGCCGGAGCTGCAGCAGGCGCGGATGCCACTGGGGCGGTAGCCGTAGTAGTTGCAGCGGCCTGGACGGTAGCCGCTGCGGGCGCCTTCTTGGCCGCCGGAGCCGGAGCAACAGGAGCCGGCTTTTCAATGACGGGAGCCGCTACGGAAGCAACCGCGGGGCGCTCGAAGTTGATGGTGGCCGTCGATGCGGCCGTAACAACCTTGGTGGGACCCTCGGTAACGGTCTCGGCGACAGTAGCGGGGCTGGAGTCGCGCTGAACAGGGGTCTCTGCTGCGTGGGCAGCGATGGAGCCCGTGAGGACCAGGCCTGAAGCTGCTGCGATGACAGCGGCTTGGCGACCTGCGCCGGAGGCGTTGCTGGCAACAGCCTTGGAGATGGAGATGAACGGATTAGGACGTACGCTGTCCGCCTTACGACGGCCGCGAAGAATGCGTGAAGACATGAAAGAGCCTCTCCCGATGCCTGCGAGGTTAGCTGTCGGATTCGGATGGGAGTCACCCGGCCACTATCCCCCGCTGTGCAGCGGAAGCTTCGTGACTTCACCCCAAGGCGCGCTCTGAAAGCGGGCCAAAATGGGTTCCCCGTCTCTGCCGTAGGTTTGTCTGCGAACGGATTCCGGACTGCGGCAGAGCTAGGCAATCAGACCGGAATGCCCGTTACGTGGAACAGGCACAGGTACAACCCTACGGGAAGATCACCGCAAAGTCACATTTACGTAACGAGCAGTTCGTTTTTGGCGTGTCGCAGTAACCGTTTCGAGATCTTCGCAAGTATGTAGAAAACCCCGCTATTCCGGGGAATTTTCGCCATCCGGGTCGTTGGGGGCCGCTAGCTTCTTCCGGGCTGTAACAGCGAGGAAGATCACGAGACCGATCGCCACCACAGCGAGGCCAACGATGCTCCAGGGGAAGGGCTGGGAAGCTGCCGGAGCCGGCTCAGTATTTTCCGTACCGGGGGCCGCTGTGCCCGCCGTCGGAACAGCCGCCGAAGCCGGGGCGGAGGCACCTGCCGAGCCGCTCGCCGTCGTCGTGCTTGTCCCGGAAACTGTGAACTTGAAGGTTCCCTCGATCGGGTGGGAGTCTGAACTGACCACGCGCCACACCACGGTGTATTCGCCGGCTGGAGCGCCCTGACGCAGCTTCTGGACAGCCCTGTTGTCGATGATTTCCACTGCGCCATCTGCCCAGTTTTCGCCCCCGGCGGTGACGGTCACGCCGGAACCGATGGCCAGTGGCTGGTTGTTGAACGTGATGGATACCGACGCCGGCACTTCAGCCACCCTGGCACCGTTGGCCGGGGTTGTTGATTCGGCGACGTCGTGCGCGGAGGCCGGAGCAGCTCCAAGCAGCAACGCGCAAGCGAAAGCAAGAGCGGCTACGACGGCGGCCAGAAGCGGGCGGATGGTACGCATGGGGCGGTTTCTCCTAGTGTTGGCTTCCTTACAGACTAGGCGAATCGTTCCAGCACCCCACATTGGCGGGCATAGGATTTGAGAGCAAACTCCCCCGATCCCCGGAGACCTTCATGCTTAAACAAGGTTCTGCAATCGACCGCTACTTCAAGATCTCCGAGCGCGGGTCCACATACTCGCGGGAAATCCGCGGCGGCTTCGCGACCTTCTTCGCCATGAGCTACATCGTGGTCCTGAACCCGCTGATCCTCTCCGGGGCAGACTCGAGGGGAGCATCGCTCGGCTTCACGGCCGTAGCGGCAACCACTGCCTTCGTTGCGGGCATCCTCACGATCCTCATGGGCGCCTGGGCGAAGCACCCCTTCGCGGTGGCAACGGGCCTGGGAGTGAACGCATTCGTCGCCGTGACGGTTGCCTCCCACCCGGAACTGACCTGGCCGGACATGATGGGGCTGGTGGTGCTTTCGGGTGTCACCATGCTCATCCTGGTACTCACCGGATTCCGCACCGCCGTTTTCAGGGCCGTCCCGGAAGCGCTCAAGACGGCAATCGTGGTGGGCATTGGCCTGTTCATCGCCTTGATCGGGCTGGTCAACGCTGGTTTTGTCCGCCGCATTCCGGATGCCGCCGGCACCACGGTCCCGCTGGGCCTTGGCGTGGATGGGAAGCTGATGGGCTGGCCGACGTTGGTGTTCGCTGTCGGCCTGGTCCTGACCATTGCGTTGGTGGTGCGAAAGGTCCGCGGGGCAATCCTGATCGGCATCGTGGTGTCCACCGCCCTGGCCGCCATCCTCGAATTCACGCTTCACATTGGTCCCAGCTTCGACGGTAAGAACGTCAACCCCCGCGGCTGGTCGCTGGTTGCGCCGACGCTTTCCGAATGGGGCGCCCCTGACCTCTCCCTGATCGGCAAAGCCAACCCCTTCGGAGCTTTTGAACACCTCGGTTTCGTGGCTGCTGCGCTGTTGGCTTTCGTGATCCTCCTCAGCATCTTCTTCGACGCCATGGGCACCATGGTCGGCCTGGCCAACGAGGCAGGAACCGTGGACGAACACGGAAACATTCCCAATGTGGACCGCGTCCTGCAGGTTGATGCCCTGGGCGCAATCGTCGGTGGCGGTGCCTCCGTTTCGTCCAACCAGATCTTCGTTGAATCGGGCGCGGGCATTGGCGAGGGCGCCCGGACCGGTCTCGCCTCCATTGTCACGGGCCTGCTCTTCCTGGTGGCCATGTTCTTCACGCCGCTCATCAACCTGGTCCCGTTCGAAGCCGTGGCTCCTGCGCTTGTGGTGGTGGGCTTCATGATGGTGTCCCAGGTTGGCAAGATCGACTGGCAGGACTGGGGCGTTGGCATTCCCGCCTTCCTGACTATCGCCCTGATGCCATTCACGTACTCCATTGCCAACGGCCTGGGCGCAGGCTTCATCTCCTACGTCCTGATCCGCACTTTCCAGGGCCGTGCCCGCGAAGTCCACCCCCTGATGTGGGCAGTGGCGGCTGCGTTCCTGCTGTTCTTTGGCATTGGAACTGTGGAGGAGTTGTTGGGCGTCAAGTAGCGATGTCCGGCATCCCGGACACTGCAGCACGCTATAGCTGTTTTTTGGCCCGCTGGTGGGGTGTGCTTAAAGCATGGCTCCAAACACCAGCACCAACCCTTCCGTAGACGTCCTTCCCGCACCATGGACCGGCCGCTTTGACGGCGACGGCGACGAACATCGCCGCTGGTGGCAGGCCATCCAACCCCTTACTTCCCCGGCCATTCCCGGCGCCTCGCGTCCCGCCGTCGTGCTGGGTTTCTGCAGCGACGCCGGAGTGCGGCGCAACAAGGGCCGTGCGGGTGCCTCCGCGGCTCCGGCCGCCATCCGCTCGGCGCTGGCTCCCCTGGCTTTCCACCTGGACCGTGACGTGTTCGACGCCGGCGACGTGGTTGTGGAGGACGACTCACTGGAAGAAGGCCAGCAGCGCGCCGGACGCGCCGTCTCGGAACTGCTCGACGCCGGAAACCTCACCGTGATGCTGGGCGGCGGCCACGAGACGGCATTTGCCAGCTACCTTGGCGTTGCCGGATCCAATGCGGTGCGCAGCGGAAAGCGCTTGGGTGTCTTGAACCTGGATGCCCACTTTGACCTGCGCGACGAGCCGACCCCGAGCTCCGGGACTCCATTCCTGCAGATGGCGCAGGAGGAAACCGCCGCTGGACGCGAACTGAGGTACGCCGTCGTCGGAATCTCGGAGCCCAACAACACGCGCACGCTCTTTGACACCGCTGACCGCCTGGGCGTGAAGTACTTGCTGGACGAGGACTGTTCCGCGGAGCGCGTCGAGACGTTCGTAGCCGATTTCGTGGCTGGAATCGATGTGCTGTACTTGACGATCGACCTGGACGTCCTGCCTGCTTCGGTGGCGCCCGGCGTCAGTGCCCCCGCCGCGTTTGGGGTGCCGCTGTCCGTGATCAGTGCCGTTTGCCGTCAGGTAGCGGCAAGCGGGACGCTGTTGCACCTGGACGTTGCCGAATTGAACCCGGAGTTCGATATTGATGGACGAACCGCGAAAGTGGCAGCAAGGCTGGTAAACACGCTGTTGGCATAGAGGCCTGTTCCCGGTCCCTGTCCTGCGTTTAGCCTGAGGGGAAGGGAAGGACGGCGATGGGCGCAACTCCTGTGCAGGACAAGTGGGCCTGGGTGGCAGGACCCGTTGCGGTCGCTTTGGGCCTTGCCGCACACGTCGTTTCCGGTGGGGGCGCCCCGGCGATGCCCGTTCTTCTGGGCTTCGTTGCCCTCTCTGCCTTGGCCGCGCAGCTGGTTGCCCGCTGGATCCATGGGCCCATCTTGTTGCTGCTGCTGTCCGGCGTGGCACAGCAGTTGCTGTTCTTCGGTTTCGAGGCTTTGGGGGGTTCATTTTCCGGGGTCGGGTTCCTTGACCATCTGCACGGGCAGCCCCAGCAGCCCGTGGCGGTTCCTGCCGATAGTCAGCCGGCTTCAGGGGAACTGCATGCTGCTGACCTGATGCTCTACACCCACGCAGCTGCCGCCATTCTCACCCTCGTGGTGGCCGCGGGCGTTTCGAGGCTGGCCAGACCAAGGGCAACGTTCCGCAGCTTTTCGGTAGCCGGGCCTCCGCGAGATGGCAGTTAATGCCAATGTCTTGCCCAAACACTGTCATCAACTGTCATCTCGCGGGATTTAAGCGATCATGAAATGAGGCGCATGGACTTTGCCGACCGCAGCAGCACGGCCGCTCCTTTGCGCAGCGGAGGCGCAGCGACATGGCACCAATTACGGAGCCGGCGGACGGATTCCTGACCGACTACTACGAGCACGTCACGGACGACGACGTCCGCAGCTACACACCTGAAACGTTGTTGGAACGGGCCCGCTATCACCGCTCGTTGGCAGAACGCCGTGAGACTGGACAAGCAGTCATCGGGGTCCTGAACGAAACAGATACCAGCCTGGTGGCAATTGTCACGGACGACATGCCCTATCTCCTTCCCTCCGTCACGGCCGAGATCTCTCGCGACACCGCTTCCATCCGGCTTCTGGTCCACCCGACTTTCAGCGTCACGCGGGACCCCGCCACCCACCGCCTGATCGATATCCACAGGGGACCCCACCGCGCGGGGCTGCCCACCGGCGTCGAACGTTCCGAAGATCATGCGCGGGCGACGCCGGCACCTTCGACGGACGGGAACGACGGCGGACGGCTCACGGAGGCGTGGATAGCGATCGAGATCCCCCGGATTCCGGACAACGCGAGCGCGGAGCTGCTGGTGGGCAGGTTGAACAAGGTCCTGGGTGATGTCCGGGCAGCGGCCGAGGACGCCGATGCCATCCACGAGGAACTGCTGCACGAAATCGGTGCACTGGAGGGGTCTGGGGCAAAAGACCGGACGGCGGGTGAAGCGCAGGAGCTGCTGCGGTGGCTGGACGACGGGAACTTTGTGTTCCTGGGATTCCGCGGGCGCCGCGGGCTCGGACTCCTCCGTGATGCGGCCGGTCCTGCGGCGCCAGGCGAGGTTTCCGGCCAGGTGCTTACACTCACCAAATCCACGCTTCGCTCAACGGTTCTTCGCCGTGCCTACCTCGACGAGATCAGCATTGCCACAGCGGACGGGAACGGCACCAACACCAGCGCGTGTACTTTTGTTGGCCTCTTCTCCCCTAGCTCAACGGCCCGCCCGGCCCAGCAGATCCCGGTCATCCGGGACACAGTGCAGGAAGTGCTGCGGGCCTTCGGCTACCCGGCGTCGTCACATCACGCCAAGGAGCTCCTTGCGGTGTTGGAGGCGTATCCGCGGGACGAACTGTTCCATGTTGATGCCGGGCAGCTGGCCATCCGTGCGCGCGAGATCCTCCGGCTCCAGGAACGCCATAGCACCCGGCTCTTTCTTCGTCCGGACTCCTTCGGCCGGTTCATGACAGCACTGGTTTTCCTCCCCAGGTACAGGTACAGCACGGCCGTCAGGCTCAACATCGAGCGCGAGTTGCGCGAGGCATTTGGCTCGGATGCCATAGAGTTCGAGCTTCGGTTGGGCGAATCCGCCATGGCTCGCGTGTTCTTCCGGATCCTTTTGCCACAGGACCCCTCACGGCACGACTCATCGCACGGCGGCGCTCCTGCGGTGGTGGACGCGGCAGCCCTCGAGCAGAGGATCATCGCCGCTACGAGGTCCTGGCCGCAAGGCCTGGACGAGGCCCTCCAAACGAGGTATCCGCGGGAAGAGGCGGCCAGGTTGTCCAGGCAGTGGGCAGCCGCGTTTCCGGCCAGCTACAAGGCCGATTATGAGGTGGAGGACGCAGTTGAGGACATTGCCAGGTTCGAAAGTTTTCCGGCAGAGCCGGGTTCTGTGGACGAAGCAGATCCCCTCCTCACCGTTTACCAACGTCCTGGCACGGCAGTCCTCAGTGAGGATGCCCGGATCCGGCTCTACTTAACGCGCCCGCAGAGCCTGACCGAGATCCTTCCTTTCTTCCATAACCTGGGCTTGAAGGTCCTGGACCAGCGGCCTTTCGACGTTCATCGTGCCGACGGGCGGCAGTTCTTCCTTTACGACCTCGGCCTGAAGTATCCGCGCGGGCTTGACCCTGTGGGTACGGGCGATCTGCTGGCCGGTGCGTTCTGTGCCGCAATGCGCGGTGACGCCGAGTCAGACGCTTTGGACGCGTTGGTCATCAAGGAGGGTATCGACTGGCGGCGGGTTGCCATCCTGCGCGCGTATGCCAAGTACCTCCGCCAACTCGGGAGCACCAACTCCTATGGCTTCATCGCTGACACACTCCGCGGGAACGCCCTGGCCACGCATGCCCTGCTTGAATTGTTCGAGGCAAAATTCAATCCTGACCGCTTCGCTCCGGACTTGTTTGAACCGGAACTCCTCAAATCCGGTCATGGCGAGCCAAAGCCGGCCAGGGGCGATCTGTTCGAAGAGGGAAGCAGCGAACTCAGCCACAGGACCCAAGCCGTTCATAGAGCGCGGACGAACCTGATGGAGGCCATCGACGCCGTCCCTGTCCTGGACGCCGACAGGTTGCTGCGTTCCCTGGCGAGCCTGGTGGATGCCACGCTCCGCACGAACTTCTATCTCAACAAGCCCTTCATCAGCTTCAAGCTCAACCCCGCCAGCATCCCGGCTGCCCCTGCACCCCGCCCGAAATTCGAGATCTGGGTCTATTCGCCGCGCGTTGAAGGCGTCCATCTGCGTTTCGGTCCGATAGCCCGCGGTGGCCTTCGGTGGTCGGACAGGAGGGAAGACTTCAGGACGGAAATCCTGGGGCTCGTCAAAGCCCAGACGGTCAAGAATGCCGTGATTGTTCCCACCGGAGCCAAAGGCGGGTTCTTCCCCAAACGGCTCCCGGACCCGGCAGAGGACCGTGCTGCCTGGTTCGCGGAAGGTCAGGAAAGCTACCGGACATTCATCCGCGGGTTGCTGGATATCACCGACAACCTGGTGCCGGATCCCGACGGCGGAAGCAGCGGCCGCGTACTCGCGCCACCGCGGGTGGTGCGGCACGATGGCGACGACTACTACCTCGTTGTGGCCGCTGACAAGGGAACAGCAACCTTCTCCGACATTGCCAACGCCGTTGCCGGGGAGTACGGCTTCTGGTTGGGTGACGCCTTCGCTTCCGGAGGGTCAGTGGGTTATGACCACAAGCAGATGGGGATCACGGCCCGGGGCGCCTGGGAATCCGTGCGGCACCATTTCAGTGAACTCCTGGTGGATTGCCGTGCCGAGGATTTCACGGTGGTTGGCATCGGAGACATGAGCGGAGACGTCTTTGGCAACGGCATGCTCCTCTCCCACCACATCAAGCTCGTAGCCGCCTTTGATCACCGGCACATTTTCCTTGACCCTACGCCGGACCCCGAGGTCTCCTACGCCGAGCGGGAACGGCTCTTCAAACTGCCACGTTCCTCCTGGGCCGATTATGACCGCACCAAGCTGAGCGAGGGCGGCGGAATCTTTGCCCGGACGGAAAAATCCATCCTGATCACGGAACAAGTCCGGCTCGCCCTGGGGTTGGCTGAAGGCACGGATGCGAATGGCCAGCTGGCGATGAGCCCGCCTGAGCTTCTCCGTGCAGTCCTCACTGCCCCTGTGGACCTCCTTTACAACGGCGGAATCGGTACCTATATCAAGGCATCCACCGAGTCCAATGCCGATGTGGGAGATAAATCAAACGACGCCATCCGGGTCAATGCCGGGGATCTGCGCGCGCACATCATTGCCGAGGGCGGCAATCTTGGAGTAACCCAGCGCGGCCGGATCGAAGCAGCTTTGGCAGGCGTCCTGGTCAATACCGATGCCATCGATAATTCAGCCGGCGTGGATTGTTCGGACCATGAAGTGAATATCAAGATCTTCCTTGACCGGATGATCTCCGCGGGCAGGATGTCTGTGGCAGAGAGAACCGGATTCCTGCACTCGCTCCAAGACGAGGTTGGACGGCTCGTCCTGAAAACCAACGATGACCAGAACGTCCTGCTCCTCAATGACAAGCAATTGGCGCTGGAATGGAGCCCCAGCTTTGAACGGACCATGGATTGGCTCGAGTCAGTCACAGATCTGGACAGGGAACTCGAATACCTTCCCAGCAACGCCGAACTTCAGGCACGGGTCCTCACGGGCAAGGGACTAACCACTCCGGAACTCGCCGTTTTGGCCGCCTACGCCAAGATCGAACTCGCCCGCGAACTCACAGAGGGCGGTTTGTCCGATGATCCTTGGTTTTCTCAAACCCTTCGCGGCTATTTCCCCAAGCAAGTCTCAGAGCGGTTCGGCGAACACCTCTCCACGCATCCCCTGCGCCGGGAAATCGTTGCCACGGTAGTGGCCAACGACATGATCAACATGGGCGGCATAGCGTTCGCCTTCCGCGCGATGGAGGAAACCACGGTTTCTGCCTCCGCGGTGGCCCGGGCGTTCGTAGTGATGCGGCAAATCTGGGACTTTGACGCCGTCACAGGCGCCATCGCCCAATTGCCGCCGAGCACTCCCCGCGAGCATGGAGCAGCCGTTGCCCTGGACATGCGGCGGTTGCTGGACCGGTCCGTCCGCTGGTACGTGACCCACGATTTCCGCGACAAGCCCATTGCCGATGCCTTCGTCCGGCTCGAGCAGCCCATGTCCTTGATGCGGGCGAACTTCACGAGCTTCCTTCATGGGATCAACCTTGCCCACGCGCAGAAACGGATGGCCCATACGGACTCGGTGGGCCTGCCCCATGATCTGGGTGTCAGGGCCTCCGAGATCCTGGTCAGCTACGGCTTGCTGGACATTTCCGCCATCGCAGAAGAACTGCAGGAGCCAGTGGAGGCAGTTGCTGAGGTGTACTTCGCAGTCTTCGAACGGATCTCGGCCATCCCCCTGCTGGAACACATCACCATGCTCCCGAGGGACACGCACTGGGAATCGCTGGCACGTGCGGCCTTGCGGGATGACATGTACCTGGTGCTCGCGGACATGACCAAAGCGGTAGTGCGCCACACGCCCCGGATTTCTGGTGCGGCGACTCCCACGACGTCAGACCCAGTGGAGCGAATCATGGACTGGGAACGTGGAAACATCGAACAACTGGCACGCGTCCAAGAGACCATCAAGGAGGCCATCAAGCCCGGTCCCGTGGACATTGCAGCGCTCTCCGTCGCGGTAAAGCTGCTTCGCGCCATGGTCCGGAGATGAGGCGTCGGTCACCAATACTGCCGGTCATCTTACAAATTTAGCGTCAAACGTCCTATGATTGACGGGTCGCCCTCGCATGCGGCAAGTAATAGGAGGCACCCAAATGACCGCTGCAATGACTGCAGAACGCGAAATTCGCCTGTCCTTTTCCAAGGCAGACGAGATCCACGACGGCCTTGAACGCGCCGTGGATGCTTTGATCAAGAACGCAGCAGCAGATGCCAACTGCGGCATTCTGGTGACCCGGCACGAGCCCGGCACCTACACAGTGGCCCTGGACGAATCCGTTCCCTTCGGCCAGACCCACGAAGTGCTCGCTGCGTAATAGTAGTAATTGCAGTTGTAGTAGAAAAGCAAAAAGCCGGGGCCCAAGCCCCGGCTTTTTGCTTCATTACGCCCGGCGGAGAGTCACGCCGTCGGACTTCATGAACAGTTCCTTGCCTTCCTCGGTGACGCCCGGCCCTGAGTGCTCAAGCCACACCACATTCCCGCTGCCGGAGACTTCCTCGATCAGCCCTGCCGCGATCACGTGCGCGTACTTGACTACCTCCACGCGCTCGCCAACCTTGAGTTGCCTCCAGTCCGAAACCGTAACCGAGTGTGCGTTTCGTCTGGAGAGGACTGCTCCACGTGCCTTCATTGAACTTCTACCCCTTTGTGGATGTTCGCTGTTGTGTATTGAGTTATGAACGGTTGACCGTCAAGCCCACGGCGTCGTTGACGTGGACGTGACGTACACCATAAGTTCTACTACATTTGTCACGCCCCGGAGATTGCGTTGCGAACAATTTCCGGGACGTGACAAATTTGCCCATCAAATGAGCGTTTTATTCGACGTCAGGCCAAAACCCCGACGGCGGATTCGGCGGCCGCACGGACCGCACCGGAGCCAACCAGGCGGTCAGCCGCTTCGAGTTCGGGCGACAGGAACCTATCGGTTCCCGGTCCCTGGACCACTTCACGAAGCACCTCAAGCACAGCCGTGCCGGCCGGGCCCGGGGTCAGTTCGCCGTCGGACATCTGCGTGCGCATGTCGATAGCGCGGGCGCTGGTGACCAGCTCCACGGCCAGGACGCGGCGGAGATTCTCCACGGCCTTGCGAAGTTTCCGGGCAGCATGCCAGCCCATGGACACGTGGTCTTCCTGCATGGCGGAGCTCGGGATGGAGTCCACCGATGCCGGCACGGCCAGGCGCTTGTTGTCCGAAACGAGCCCGGCCTGCGTGTACTGGGCGATCATGAGGCCGGAATCGACGCCAGGGTCGCCGGCGAGGAACGCCGGGAGTCCGTGCGAGCGGGCCGGGTCCAGCATGCGGTCCGTGCGGCGCTCTGCGATGGAGCTGAGGTCCGCGACGGCGATCGCCAGGAAGTCCAGGACATAGGCCACGGGCGCACCGTGGAAGTTGCCGTTGGACGTGACGCGGCCGTCCGGCAGGACAACGGGGTTGTCGATCGCAGCGGCAAGTTCACGGGAAGCCACCAGTGCGGCGTGGTCCACGGTGTCGCGGACAGCACCGGCAACCTGAGGGGCACAACGCAGCGAGTAGGCGTCCTGGACCTTGGTGTCGTTGATCCGGTGGGATGCGACGATGGGCGAGTTGGACAGCACGCGCAGCATGTTGTCCGCGCTGGCAGCCTGGCCGGGGTGCGGACGCAGGGCAGCGTGGAGCTCCGGCAGGAACACCTGGTCGGTGCCCAGCAGCGCCTCAACGCTGAGCGCGGCGGTGACGTCCGCCGTCGCGAGCAACAAACGGATGTCGGCGATGGCCATCAGGAGCATGCCGAGCATGCCTTCGGTTCCGTTGACGAGGGCCAGGCCCTCCTTTTCCGCCAGCGTGACCGGTTCGATGCCGTGCTGTGCGAGCAGCTCAGCGACCGTCTGCTTACCGGGCACACCATAGAGTTCGCCGTCGGGACCGGTTGCTTCGCCTTCGCCCATCAGGACCAGCGCGCAGTGGGACAGCGGTGCGAGGTCGCCGGAGCAACCGAGCGAACCGAACTCGCGGACCAGCGGGGTAATGCCTGCATTGAGGACGTCCACCATGGTCTGCAGGACCACGGGACGGACACCCGTGCGGCCGGATGCCAGGGTCTTGGCGCGGAGGAACATGATGCCGCGGACCACTTCGCGTTCGACCGCCGGGCCCATGCCCGCTGCGTGGCTGCGGATCAGCGACTTCTGCAGCTGCGTGCGGAGGTCGTTGGGGATGTGGCGGTTGGCCAGCGCACCGAAGCCCGTGGAGATCCCATAAGCGGGGACATCGCTGGTGGCGAGGCTGTCGATGTGTGCCCGGACCTTGGCAACGTTATCCAGGGCCTCCTGGGAAATGGTCACCTTGGCGTCGTGGCGTGCGACGGCGACGACGTCTTCCGGGGTCACGCCACTGGAACCGAGGGTAACGGTGAGCTGTTCGTTCGATGTGATGGTCATGTTCTTACTTCTCGTTCATGGGGATGCGGACGCCGCGTTCGTTGGCGACTTCGACGGCGCGGTCGTAGCCGGCGTCGACGTGGCGGATGACGCCCATGCCGGGGTCGTTGGTCAGGAGCCGCTCGAGCTTCTCCGCGGCCAGGTCCGTGCCGTCAGCGACGGAAACCTGCCCGGCGTGCAGGGACCGGCCGATACCCACCCCGCCGCCGTGGTGGATCGAAACCCAGGTAGCACCCGAAGAGGTATTGATCAGGGCGTTCAGCAACGGCCAGTCAGCGATCGCGTCGGACCCGTCGGCCATGGACTCGGTCTCCCGGTACGGGGACGCCACCGAGCCGGAGTCCAGGTGGTCACGGCCGATCACGATCGGGGCCTTGACCTTGCCCTCGGCCACCAACTGGTTGAACAGCAGCCCGGCCTTGGCGCGTTCGCCGTACCCGAGCCAGCAAATACGCGCCGGCAACCCCTCGAACTCCACCCGCTCCTGGGCCGCGTCGATCCACTTGTGCAGGTGCTTGTTCTCCGGGAACAACTCCTTGATCGCCTCGTCCGTGACCCTAATGTCTTCCGGGTCCCCGGACAGCGCGACCCAGCGGAACGGGCCCAGACCCTCGCAGAACAACGGACGGATGTACGCCGGGACGAACCCGGGGAACTCGAACGCCCGCTCATAGCCGCCCTTGCGTGCCTCGTCCCGGATCGAGTTGCCGTAATCAAACACCTCGGCCCCGGCGTCCTGGAACTCCACCATCGCCTGCACCTGCCGGGCCATGGACGCCTGGGCCTTCTTCGTGAACCCTTCCGGATCAGCCTCAGCCTCCGTGTGCCACTCCGCCACCGTGATGCCCTCCGGCAGGTAGCTCAGGGGATCATGGGCACTGGTCTGGTCCGTGACCACATCGAAGGTCACGTCCCCGGCCTTGTGGCGGCGGAGCAGTTCCGGGAACACCTCAGCGGCGTTGCCCACATACCCCACCGACCAGCCACGGCGCTCGGCCTTCGCGGCCTGGACCTTCGCGATCGCCGCGTCCAGATCCGTTTCAACCTCGTCCAGGTACCGCTTGCCCGCCCGGCGACGCAAACGGGTCTCGTCCACATCCACGATCAGGCACGCACCATCATTCAACGTCACCGCCAACGGCTGCGCACCACCCATGCCACCACACCCACCAGTCAACGTCAGCGTCCCGGCCAGCGGACCCTCGGACGAGCCCTCCGCGGCGGGGGCCGGGTGGCGGCCCTCCGCGGCGAGCTTGTTCCCGACCGCGGCGAACGTCTCATAGGTGCCCTGCAGGATGCCCTGCGTGCCGATGTAAATCCAGGACCCGGCCGTCATCTGCCCGTACATCATCAAACCCTCGGCCTCCAGGCGGCGGAACTCCGGCCACGTCGCCCAGTCCCCCACCAGGTTCGAGTTCGCCAGCAACACCCGCGGAGCCCACTCATGCGTGCGGAACACACCCACCGGCTTGCCCGACTGCACCAGGAGGGTTTCGTCCTTCTCCATGGTTTCCAGGGTGCGGGTAATCGCATCAAACGCAGCCCAGGACCGCACCGCACGGCCCGTACCCCCGTACACCACCAAATCATCCGGACGCTCAGCAACCTCCGGATCCAGGTTGTTCATCAACATGCGCAACGGCGCCTCGGTCTGCCACGACTTGGCAGTAAGCTCAGTACCCCGCGCGGCCTTAACCGGACGGGCACCAGAAGTGAAATCGGCGGGTGCCATGATGACTCCTTCGTCTTTGGGAAGTGTGTAGTGGAAAGTTCTTCTGCTTCTACTAAAGCTCCTTTACGAGGCCCCAGGAATGGCTTTTCAACTGGTGCTGTCCGGGATTACAGACGCATGCCGCCCTTCGCCCTTCCTCCGCCCAAGCGTCCTGGTGAAGTACGGCCAGCCCTCGCATTCGCGCGAGAAGGAGCGCATGCTGGACCCATGGCAACGTTCCGAGTGACTACCTTGGTTGCGGCTCCGCCCGAGCGGGTTTTCGCGACCTGGACGGATCCGGACCGGTTCCAGGAATGGATCGGCGGAGTCACCCGCGTGACCGATCGCACCGGCTCGATCGACCAGGTCGGCAGCCGCTACACGGTGTGGTTCGGGCGGATGGCCAGCCCCACGGAGATCCTCGCCGTCGAACGGCCCTGGCACATCCGGACACGGTTCGGCAACGCGATCCTCAAGGGCGAGTCGGATGTGAGGTTTGCTCCCGAGGCAGGCGGCACGCGCATCCACCAGGAGTTCGTAACCCGGGGATTCATCGCGGCGATCTTCGGGCGGATTTTCGCCATGGGATCCTACCGGGGCAGCTTCCGCGGTGAGCTGGAGACCTTCCGCAGACTCGTCGAGCGCGAGGCCACGGAACCGGGCACGCTGAAGCCCGGCGAACCGAAGCCCGGCGAACCGAAGCCGCGTGGCGACTAGGGCGGATCAACTATGCGAAGGGCCTAGCCGGCCGGTCGTCCGTGAATGCGCACCGACAGTTCGTCGGCAGCCTTGCGGATGCGGGCAGCCAGTACCGGCCATTGCTCAGCCGGCACTTTGTCCTCCAGGAACGTAACGGCGACTGCCGCCGTCGGCCATCCCACATGGTCAGTCACAGCGGCGGCGATAGAGCCGAATCCAGGCGTGATCTCGCCGTTTTCCGTGGCGTAGCCACGCTGCCGCACCTGGTCCAGATGGGAGGACAAGGCGGAGTACTTCATGATCGGGAATTCGACTTCGTGGCGCGATGTGAAGGCGGCGGCGTTCGGGTACAGGGCGCGAACCTGTGACTTTGGCAGGGCGGCCAGGATCGCACGGCCCGACGCGGTGAGGTGGCTGGGCAGGCGGACTCCGACGTCGGTCACCAGGCTTGGGCGGTTCTTGGCACGTTCCTCCACGATGTAGAGGACGTCGCGGCCGTGAAGCACGGCGAGGTGCGCGCTTTCGCCAATCGCGTCCACGAGCGAGGCCAGCATGGGCCGGCCGAGACGCGACAAGGGCTCCTGCCGCGAATAGGCCGAGCTGAGCTCGAAGGCGCTGATGCCGAGTCCATAGCGCTGCTCTTCGTGGAGATGCAGGACGAAGCCGTTGGCCTCCATGACGCCGAGCAGGTGGTAGACGCTGGAGCGGGGCAGGCCGAGCGCCGTCGCGATGTTCGACGCCGCCATCGGCCCCCGGCGTGAGGCCAGAAGTTTCAGGATGCGCAGCGTATTTTCGGCGGCAGGGACCTTGGACGTGGCCTTGCCTGGTGCCAGTGGCGTGGTTGTCATGGTTCCTCACTGCTCAAGACTGCTGAAGGGGACACAGTCCAGCCTCTCCCGGCCGGACGTGTCCGGTATCCCGTACTCAAGCGTGCCCTCCTAATCGGCGCTGCGCCAGCCCGCACTTCCACTACGGTGTCTGAAATACCAGACTTAACTATAGTCCTCAGTTTGGGGGCGGTTCAGGCAGTGCCAACCTCTCGACGCCGCACGGCAACGAACGCGAACACCACAAGCGCCGCGCCAATCCCGAGCATCCAAAAGCCGCCGCTCCAATCGGTTCCGCTGGTGGTAACCACTGGCGAGTGCGTGAACGGAGACAGGTCCCTGAGCGACTTGTCGAAGCCAAGCATTCCGCCGTAGACCCCCAGCACCACGCCCAACGCCAGCAACGCCCAGCCCACCGGAACAGTAGCCCGGGGAAAGGTAACAAAAACCGCCGCGGGCAACGACAGGTAGAGCAGGGCAGCCGGGATTTGAGCCCCGGCGGTTTCCCATACGTTGCCCACTTCAACAACTGATTCACCGGAGACCAGCAAGGAATACCAGGCACCGAACGCCGCGAATACCATAACGAGCACCACCGAGGCCGCACCGAGGCCGAGAAAGCTGCCAAACCAACGAATGCGCCCCTGCGGTTCCGAAAGCACCAGCTCGGCAGTGCCCGCCACTTCTTCCTGCCGCAATCGCAGAACGGCCTGGAGTCCGCAGGCCGCCGCCAGGATGCCACCAATTTCAAAGAGGACAGCGATGACCAGCTGCGTCATGGATGTGCCTTGCGCCTCGATCATGGCCCTAAGGATCGCTGTGACGGAGGAATTCGTGATGCTGACCTGCTGGATGGCAGCGCCGAGGGCGCCGGTGAGCAGGCCTGCGATGAACCCGCCAATGCACCAGCTGACGATAGCGCCCTGCTGGAGTCGCAGTGCCAGGGCGAAGGGTCCGCGGAGTGAGCGGCGGGCGTCCGTCCGGCCACGTCGTCCAGCCAGCACGCTTGCGCCAACATCGCGCCTGGACATGACGACGGCGGTAAGCGAGGCGCATACGACGCCGAGGCCCAGCGGCAACAGCAGGGGCCACAATCGGTTTCCGGTGTAGGCAAAAGTCTGTTGTCCCCAACCGATGGGCGAAACCCAGCTCGGCCAAGCTGCCGTGACAGTGAGGCCGTCCTGGCTGACCTCGCCGGTCGCGTCCCCGAAACCACGCAAAAGATAGGCAGCCACCACCAGCCCCGCCGCCGCTCCGTTTGCCCCACGCGAGGTGCTCATGAACTCGGACGCGAGCAATCCGACCGTGAGAAACGCCAATCCAATGGCTCCGGCCGCAAATCCGGCAACCAGCGAGCCCGCAGCATCGAGCCCGCCGGCCACAAAGCCGAACGAGACCGCCGCGGCCACCAGTACGTTTGCAGCGAGCCCATGAGTCATGGTCGCCGCAAGCGGCATCCATCGGCCCGCTGCCGTGGACGCTACGAGCTCGGCCCGGCCCGCTTCCTCTTCGGCGCGCGTATGCCGCACCGCCAGGAAGGTATTCATCAAACCGGCAAGGACACCCAGGAAGGCGAAAATCTGGAAAAACGTAAACGCGTCCAGGGCAGGGCCGCGGACCAAGCCGCGGAGTATCAAGATAGCCGGGGTGGCCGTGGCAATATGCAGGATCTCGGCGCGGGAAGCATCGTCACCATATGCCGAAGCCACCGCTGTTGTGGCGAAATAGGCGAGTGCACCGATGGAAGCAACCCAGCTCAGGAGCTGCCAACGATCGCGGCGGAGTCGTTGCCAATACAGATCCACGAAGCGGTTCATCTTAGAGGCCCGTCTTGGCGGGCGGCCGACGCCGCCGATGGTGAGTGCCGCCGTCGGCCTTCACTTCTTCTGTTTGGGATGGAAGGGCAACGCCATAGTGCCGGAGGAACAACTCTTCAAGCGACGGTGGAGCGACCAGGAGGCCCTGCACACCCAGACGGCCAAGAATCGGCAGGATCTCGTGGACACGATCCGAATCGGCGCTGAACTTGACCCGCCCGGCGGACACCGTGAGGTCGTGGACCTGGGAAAGGCTTTGGAGGCCACCGAGGTCCACCTGGTCCTGCGCGAAAGAGATCCCGGTACGCGTCAGGTGACGCAGGGAGTCAAGCGTCCCGCCGTCCACTATTCGGCCTGCGCGGATGATGCTCACACTGTCGGCCAGCTGTTCCACCTCGGAGAGGATGTGGCTGGAGAGGAGGACAGTGGCTCCCTTCTCACCGACGAGCCGGCGAATCTCGCGGGTAAAGACGGCCTCCATCAGGGGATCCAGACCGCTTGTCGGCTCGTCCAGAAGGTAGACCTCGGCGTCGGCAACCAGGGCTGCGATGAGCGCAACTTTCTGGCGGTTTCCCTTGGAGTAGGCACGGCCCTTCTTGGTGGGGTCAAAGTCGAAGAGCTGGCACAAACGCTCCTTTCGGCGTCGATACTCCGCCCGATCCGTCCCGCCGTCACGAAGCCGGGAAAGGAAATCGATGGTCTCTCCCCCAGAGAGATTCGGCCAGATGCTGACGTCGCCCGGGACGCTGGCAACACGCCGATGCAGTTCGACGGCGTCTGCCCATGGGTGCATTCCGAGGACGCTTGCACTGCCCGACGAGGCCCGCGCCAGGCCCAGGAGAATACGCAGCGTGGTGGACTTCCCTGCACCGTTGGGGCCGAGGAAGCCGTGGACTTGCCCCGCAGGGACTTCGAGGTCGAGGCCGTCCAGTGCCTTGACCCGGCCGAAGTTCTTATGGAGATCGACGGTCTGGATGACAGGGTCCATGGAGCCGACGTTACGCAGGATCAGCGTCCCTGTGAAGGAAGGGAGCTGGTCCGGCCCGGACCGCGGCTGTGACTCCTGTCGCACTGTCTGCGATCAAAGACACCAAACCCCCGTGAGGCCAATCACAAGGCCGCCAAAAGTGATGTGCTGGTTAGCGATCCCCTCCCAAAGACGAGAAGGTTTTACCATGCAACAAACCACGCTGGCTTCGAAGGACACAGTCCTCCAAGCCGCCGGTACGGCACTGAGCCGTGGCCTCAACGTCCGCCACATCCGCTTTATGGCACTCGGATCCGCAATCGGCACAGGACTGTTCTACGGTTCCGCGTCCGCCATACAGAAAGCCGGCCCGGCCGTCCTTCTGGCCTACATCATCGGCGGCGCAGCCGTCTTCATGGTGATGCGTGCGCTCGGCGAAATGGCCGTCCGGCACCCCGTGTCCGGCTCGTTCGGCCAATACGCGAGCAAATACCTTGGACCGTTCGCCGGCTTCGTGACCGGCTGGACCTATGTGTTCGAGATGGCCATTGTCGCAATCGCCGATGTCACTGCCTTCAGCATCTACATGGGCTTCTGGTTCCCGCAGGTGGACCGCTGGATCTGGGTCCTCGCGATCATTCTCTTCCTGGGTGCCATGAACCTGTTGAGCGTGAAGGTCTTCGGTGAGCTGGAGTTCTGGTTCTCGCTGATAAAGGTGGTGGCCATCATCGCCATGATCGTCGGAGGCGCGGCAATCGTCGTCTTCGGCTTCCAGACGGGCGACGGCGGCGGTGTGGCACCGGGGTTGGGGAACCTGGTTCATCACGGCGGTTTGTTCCCGAACGGTTTCGAAGGGCTCCTGGCCGCGTTCGCCGTCGTGATGTTCGCCTTCGGTGGGATCGAGACAATCGGCATTACCGCCGGCGAAGCAGCCGACCCCAAGAAGGTCATTCCGCAGGCAGTCAACACTGTGCCGGTCCGCGTCCTGTTGTTCTACGTCCTGACCCTGGGCGTGTTGATGAGCATCTTCCCGTGGAACGAAATCGGCAGCAGCGGTAGCCCGTTCGTGCAGATCTTTGATGGCCTGGGCATCCCCGCTGCACCGCACATCCTCAATGCCGTGGTCATCACTGCCGCGCTGTCAGCGATCAACAGCGACATCTTCGGGGCCGGCCGCATCCTGTTCGGCCTTGCCCAGCAAGGGCATGCACCGAAGAGCTTCAGCAAGATCTCCCGGCACGGCGTCCCCTGGATGACCGTGGTGATGATGGGCGGCATCCTCCTTGTGGGCGTCGTGTTGAACGCTGTGATCCCGGAAGACGTGTTCGTGCTGATCGCCTCGATAGCCACGTTTGCCACGGTGTGGGTTTGGGTGATGATCCTTGCTTCGCACGTTGCCATGAAGCGGGAAATCAAGCGCAAGGGGCTTCCGGCGTCGGAATTCGGTTCGCCCCTGTGGCCGGCCGCGTCCATCCTGACCATGGCGTTCATGGCCATGGTGATCGTGATCCTCGGTGTCTTCGAGGACACCCGGGTTGCACTCTATGTTGGCGGCACATGGCTTGTGCTGCTGTTCGTCGCTTACAAGCTATGGGTCCGCGGTGGCGGCCTGCGTCGTGCGGAACTCGTGGACGAGACCGTCTAGGAACCCTGCGCCCAAGTGACAGTTAATGCCAATGTTCGCGCGGAACATTGGCATTAACTGTCACCTCGCGGACCAGCTACCTCGCCGACCACCCGCCGTCCATCGTGTAGCTCGCGCCAGTGACCATGCCGGCGTCGTCCGAGGCCATCCAGGCTGCCAACGACGCCACTTCCTCAACCTCCACCAGCCGCTTTACCGCGGACTCCGTCAGCATCACCTTGGCCAGGACCTCCGATTCAGGGATGCCGTGGAGCCGGGCTTGATCGGCGATCTGGCGTTCCACCAAGGGCGTGCGGACGTATCCGGGGTTGATGCAGTTGGACGTCACTCCGTGCTCGCCGCCCTCCAAAGCAGTGACCTTGCTGAGGCCCTCCAGCCCATGCTTTGCGGAGACGTAGGCGCTCTTGTAGGCCGAAGCCCGGAGCCCATGAACCGAGGAGATGTTGATGATCCGGCCGAACCCGTTGGCGTACATATGCGGGAGCGCGGCACGGATGAGGAGGAACGGGGCCTCCAGCATCAGCGCGAGTATCCGCCTGAATTCAGCAGGTTCGAACTCCTCGATCGGTGCTACTTTCTGGATTCCGGCGTTGTTGACCAGGATGTCGCAGTCGAGGCTGAGGGCAGCCAGGGCCTCGACGTCCAGCAGGTCCACCGTCCACGCCGTGCCGCCCAGCTCGTCGGCGAGGGCCGCAGCTCCGGAGGCATCGACGTCGGCCACTACTACTTTCGCCCCGCGTGCGGCGAGCGCCCGGGCGCAGGCCGCCCCGATTCCGCTGGCACCGCCGGTGACCAGTGCTTTGCGTCCGTTCAAGGAGTTGTCCATGGAATCAGCCTTTCGCTGCGGTGCCGGCAGCTGAAGTAGCCAGTCCGTGCCGAACGGCGTCGGCTTCGTCCACGTCCTGGAGCGCGATGCCCTTGGTTTCCTTCAGCGAAACGACTGCGACGACGGTGATAGCGCAGGCGACGACGAGGTAGATCGCGGTGGGGAGCCAGGAGCCGGTGTCCTTGAGCCATTGCGTTGCCAGCAGCGGGGCGAGCGAGCCAGCGAAGATCGACGTGACCTGCGAGCCGAGCGAAACGCCGGAGTAGCGCATGCGGGTGGGGAAGAGCTCGGACATGATGGCGGGCTGCCCAGCGTACATGAAGGCGTGCAGGCACAGGCCGATGGTCACGGCCACCACGATGACCACGGCGTTTTTGGTGTCGAACATGGGGAACGCGAAGAACGGCCAGGTTGCGCCGGCGATCGCTCCCGCCAGGTACACGGGCTTGCGACCCCAGGCGTCAACAAGACGCCCAACCTGCGGGATGACCAGGAAGTGGATCACGTGCGCAATGAGCAATGCCAGCAGGAGCGATGAGGTGTCGTATTTGTGGACGCTCTTGAGGTAGACGATCGCGAAGCTCACCACGAGGTAGTACATGATGTTCTCTGCGAAGCGAAGTCCCATGGCCTGCAGGATGCCCTTGGGATATTTGCGGATGACCTCGCCGACGCCGTAGCTGATGGCCTTCGATTCCTCGACCTGTGCCTTGGCCTCGAGGAAGATGGGTGCTTCGGTGACGTGGGTGCGGATGTAGTAGCCGACGAAGACGATCACTGCGGACAGCCAGAATGCGACCCGCCAGCCCCAGCCGAGGAAGGCCTCGCTGCTCAGGGTGGTGGACATGATGAACAGGACCAGCGTAGCCAGGAGGTTGCCCACGGGAACTGCTGCCTGCGGCCAGGATGACCAGAAGCCGCGCGACTTGTTGGGGCTGTGTTCAGCTACCAGGAGCACGGCACCTCCCCACTCGCCACCGAGCGCGAAGCCCTGGATGAAGCGGAGCGCCACCAGCATGGCCGGTGCCCAGTAGCCCAGCTCGGCGAAGCCGGGGAGGCAGCCCATGAGGAACGTCGAGACGCCCACGATCACAATGGTCAGCTGGAGCGTGGGCTTGCGGCCGAGCTTGTCACCGATCTGGCCGAAGACGATTCCGCCCAGTGGACGGGCTACGAAGCCAACCGCGTAGGTCAGGAACGCCTGGATGATGCCGTCCAGTTCGTTGCCGGTGCTCGGGAAGAAGTACTTGCCGAAAACCAGTGTCGCGGCGGTGGCGTAGAGAAAGAACTCGTACCACTCCACCACTGTGCCCACCATGGACGCAGCGACGATCTTCTTAAGGCCGGAGCCCTTGGCGGATTCGTTCCCGGCCTTTGATGTGGAGCGCTGCTCTACGCTCATATCCATCTCCTCAGTGTCCTCGTTGACCCTTTTGACAGTGCCCTGATGCATGCTGTGATCCACAACACGAAATGCTCCACTGAGTATTACTGCAGATTCATCAGGCCTCAATGACCAAACCGGCACTAAGTGTGTGCAGAATTGCAGATATGAATCCCAATCCGGATGATCTCCTGATACTTCTCGCCGTCTCACGGTCAGGAAAATTCACGACGGCGGCACAAGCCCTGGGCTTGAACCACACCACCGTTTCGCGCAGGATAGCGGCCCTTGAGAAGGCCCTCGGCGGCCGCGTCCTCGCCCGCGCCGCTGGTGGCTGGGAAGTGACGGAGTTGGGGACAGAGGCGGTACTGGTCGCCGAACGCATTGAAACTGCGGTGGGCGCGCTGGGACCCAGCGACGGCGCACCCGACCCCATTACCGGCGTCGTACGCATGACCGCAACCGATGGTTTCAGCGCCTACATCGCCGCCCCGGCAGTAGCCCGCCTTCGGCGCGACCACCCAGGGCTCAGCGTTGAGATTGTCACCGTCACCCGCAGGGCGCTTCAGCAACGCTCCGGCCTGGATATCGAGGTGGTGGTGGGGACGCCGCAGGTCCACCGGGCAGAAGCAATAAGGCTCGGCGAGTACCGGCTGGGAATGTACGCCTCCCGCGCGTACTTGGCAGCCAACGGCACGCCGCGCACCATCGAGGAACTTACGCAGCATCAGTTGGTCTACTTCGTGGACTCCATGCTCCAAGTGGACGATCTGGACGCACCAAGAAGACTCGTGCCGTCCATGCGCGATGGGCTGAGCTCCACCAACGTGTTCGTGCATGTGGAGGCGACGAGAGCCGGCGCGGGCGTGGGCTTCCTGCCTTGCTTCATGGCCGATCGTCACGCAGATTTGGTGCGGCTCCTGCCAGCCGACTTCGCGGAGCTGCTCCCATACTGGATGGTCCTCCGGCCGGACTCCATGCGCCGCCCAGCGGTAGCCGCCGTCGTGCAGGCACTGCGCGAGGAGACGGAGCGCCGCCGGGAGGAGCTACTCGGGTGAAGTCGCCGGCGGATCGTGGCGAACCGGCGTCCCGGCGGCGAAGGCCCGCACTTGGGCGTCGTTCCAGATGTGTGCAGGGACGGCCCCGCCCAGGAGCTTGCGGGCCAGGGTTGGGTCGTCGCCGAATGGCACGTGGCTGCCGGCCATGATCATGTTCCCGTAGCGGCGGCCCTTGAGCATGGCGGGGTCGGCGATGATCATGGTGTGCTCAAAAGTGTCGGCGATGGTGGCAGCATCAGCGCGTGCATTCTTCAGATCCGGGGCGTCGCCCGAATTGACCACGTACAAGCCATCGGGGGCCAGGACGGCGTCGGCGTGGGCGTTGAATTCGCGGGTGGTGAGGGCGCGTGGCGTAAAAGCTCCGGCGAAGACGTCCCTGATGATGAGGTCCCGCGTACCAGGGGTCAGGGACTCGGTCACTGCACGCGCTTCACCGACGCGGATCCGGAGCAAGGGCGCCTTGGGGAGTTCGAACCAGCCACGGACGTAGTCGGCGAGCTTTCCATCGAGCTCCACCACCACCTGCCGAGCATCCGGGTAAGCCGCATTGAAGTATCGGGCCATGGAGCAGGCTCCCCCGCCCAGGTGCAGGGCCCGCAGCTTTGGCTTTGCCTCCCGCGGCCATCTCGATTCCACCAGCGCAGCGATCCAGCGCATGTATTCAAAGTCCAGGAACAACGGATCGGCGAGGTCAATGTGCGAGCTCAGCACGCCGTTGATCTTCAGGAGCCAGCCGTTGTTGTTGTCAGGATCGGGAAGCAGTTCGCAGTCGCCGGTGTCAATGTAATAGACGCCTGCTACCGGACCGTCAGGACGGGTGCCGCCAGGCAGCTCAATGACTCCCGCCGTCGACCTTCCCGCCCGGCCGGACTTGCTTGCTTTGCTGGATTTACCGGATTTCGCCACTAAAACCGCCCTGCCTGAGTCATGGATCCAGCCTAGTGGAGTCGCGCATCATCGCATTCCATCGAAGCATTTAATAAGGATGCTTACCACTTAGCGTCGTTGGGCCATAAGATCTCTTCATGGAAGCTTTGGGATCGGTTTGGGTGGAGGTGTTTACGGTCGCGTTCGCCTGGCTGACCGTGGTCTGCCTACTGATTGCCCGGGTGCCCAAACCGCCCAGCCTCCTGGAGGAACCGCCCGAGGACGAACACCCAGGCGCCACGCAACCGGCACCCGGCGCACGCCAAGGACGGCTACGGCATCTCCTGCCCAGGCCACGGGCAGCCAGGCGCCCCAGGCCGCGCCATCATGAACACGCCTGAAGGCAAGAAGTCCCCACCTTAAAGCCCGACGGGGGGCCGCACCATCCGATGTTCCGGCAGTAAGTACCACGAGGGATCGCACAGCTGCCGCTTGCCATCGGGCACGAAGCCGTTGCGACGGTAAAGGCCTGGGCCCGCGGATTATCATCGAGGACCCACAGATAGGCCGGACCATCACCCAAGAGCTCGTCCACCAGCGCCTGGCCTACGCCGCGGCCATGCACCCGCTGCAGCGTGTACAGCATGAACAGCTCCACGTCACAGGGGCTATCCTCATCCCTGCCCGGTCCTGAAGCCGCGATTCCTACCAATTCACCATCGGGATCATGGGCCAGCATTCGCGGATGGCCTGCCGCGATCAAGGCCCTGTACCGCTCGATCCTGTCCGGCAGGGCAGCTTCCTGCTTCGCGAAGAATTCCGGCGGCAGCAAGTGCCCATAGCTCTCCCGCCAAGAGTGGACATGCATGATGGTCATGGCTTCGGCGTCCTCAACAGTTGCCGGGCGCAGCGTGAAATCCATCGGCTACCTCACTCTGGCGATAGCGAAACCGTCCCAGCCCTTGCTGCCCACAGTCTGGATTGCCGTGGAGTCAAGACGTGGGTCCTGGCCAAGCATTTCCAAGGCCTTGACGATTCCCGGCGCGTTCACCTCGTCCCGCGCAGGCTCCAGGATGGAGCCGTCCCAGATGACGTTGTCGATCACGATTACCGTGCCGGGGTGGCCAAGACGGATGGCCCAGTCAAGATAATTGGGGTCGTTCTCCTTGTCCGCGTCGATGAACACAAAATCGAACGATTCCTCGCCCACCAATGTGGGCAGCGTGTCCAACGCGGCACCTACCCTGATGTCCACCTTGTGCCCCACCCCGGCCGCGTCCACGTTCGCCCGTGCGACGTCAGCATGCTTTTGGAGGTACTCGCACGTCACCAGCCGGCCGTCGTCGGGAAGTCCCTGGGCCATCCAGATACTGCTGAAACCGGCCAACGTACCAATCTCCAGGACGTGCCTGGCTCCGGACAACTGCACGAGCATTTTGAGCAGCTTGCCGGCGTTCGGCGCCACTTCTATCTGTGGCATGCCCGCCTCGGCTGCAGATGCCAGGGCGCGCTTGTGGGCAGGATCAGGACGCACGACGACGTCAGTCAGGTAATGCTCGACGTCAATCCAACCGGGTTCAGCCACGTGTTCAATCATGGCCCCCAGTCTTGCACTGGTCACTGACAGGGGAAAGAGCTAATCCGTGGTGGAAATAGCCTCTTCCAGACGCTCTACCTTACCGGTCAGTTCACCGCTGTAACCGGGCCGGATGTCCGCTTTGATCACCAAGGAGACGCGGCTGCCAAAGCGGCCCACGGCCTCCGTCGCCCGCTTAACGACGTCAAAGACCTCATCCCATTCGCCTTCGATGGTGGTGAACATGGAGTCCGTCTGGTTCGGCAATCCGGACTCCCGGACGATCTTGACCGCGGCGGCCACGGCATCGTGCACGGAGGCGTCGGGGGTGGGTCCGCCGTTGGTGGCGGAAGCGGGCTGGCCTGAAGGGGCGACTGAGAATGCAAGCAACATGAAATCCAGTGTTTCACGTACTGGTTTGTCACATAACGGCCTACTCCCGCGTAACAAAGGCTCAACCCCTGTCCGTTGCTACCCTGACAAGCATGGAACAGCCCTCTGAACGCAAGCCCCTCAGGGCCGACGCTGCACGAAATGTGGACAAAATCATCACCGCAGCCCGGCAGTGCTTCCGGGAACACGGCCCCGAAGTTCCCCTGCAGACCATCGCCGCCACGGCAGGAGTGGGTCCGGCTACGCTGTTCCGCAACTTCTCCGATAAAGAACAATTGGTACTTGCGGCCCTGTCCCGCCAACTTCGCCAGCATGTAGATCCCGTTGCAGATGCGTCCCTCGAAGGCATGGACGCCGCCGAGGGTCTCATCAACGTCATCGATGCCGTCATGGGGGTGGCAAGCGAAGACGCCAACCTGCTCGACGCCGTCGCGGGCCGACGCGGACTCCTCATGGGCATTACCGGCGGCCTTATCGGCTCCATGGCCACGCTCCTGGAGCGCGGTCAGGGTCAGGGTTCGCTGCGCCGCGATATCACCATCGAGGACATGGTCCGGCTCCTTGCCATGTTGATCGGTGCCGTAGACACCATGGAACCCGGATCCGAAGCCTGGAAGCGTCCTGTGGCGCTCATTGAAGACGCTATCCGGACAGAACGTCCCTCCCGCCCGCTCCCGGAACAATCACCCATCCCGGGCGTTACGCTCACCGACGACGTCTAGCGGCTAGCCCCAGCCGAGCAACCTCAGGAGTGCTGCTGCGGCAGCACCCGAGATGACCACCACCAGGAACGGCGCGCGAAGCCAAAGAGCGACGGCGGCTGCCGCCAGTGCGCCAATGCGTGCGTCCAAAACGAGCCCCTGTCCTGAAGCGAGGGCGTTGACCACTGTCAGGGACGCCAGCAGCCCAATGGTCATGGTGCCTGCGATATGCATAATCCTCGGGCTCTGCAGCAGCTTGGCCGGGACAAAATAGCCCACCAGCTTGGTCAGGTACGCAAGCGCACAGGCGATGAGGATCCAGAGCCAGAGGTTCATTCGTTCCCCCTGCCGGCGGTGTGGTTATCTCCGTGCCCCTGCTTGCTCGCGTACGGGTCGAGGTCAGGCTCAAGTCCTTCATCCATCCGTGCGTGGCTGAACCAACCGATCACGCCGGCCACCAGCGCAGCCACCAAAATGGGAACTCCCGAGGGAACAAACGGCACGGCGAGAATCGTCGCAAGTGCACACGCCGCGGCGATGGCCCACGGTTCGCGTCCCTTAAGCCGCGGCCACAGCAATGCCAGGAACGCAGCAACCGCGGCGCCGTCCAAGCCCCACTGTTTGGGATCGCCCATGGCGTCGCCGGCCAGCGCACCAATGGCAGTAAAGATATTCCAGAGAATGAATATTCCGATGCCGGCTGTCCAAAAACCGCGGCGTTGCTCGTCGAGGTCCGACTGGCCGGACGCCGTCGCTGTTGACTCGTCAATCGTCACGTGGGCTGAGATGTATCGCCGCCATCCATGTGGACGCAGCATGGCATTGATCTGCATGCCATATATTCCGTTACGCAGTCCCAGCAAAGCGCTGGCCGTCATGGCTGCCACCCCGGATCCCCCACCCGCCACTACGCCGATGAACGCGAACTGGGAACCTCCACTGAACAGCAAAAGACTCAGCACCATTGTTTGCCAGAAATCGAAACCTGACGCCACGGAAAGCGCACCAAAGGACACGCCATAGAGGCCTGTGGCAATGCTCAGCGACAGGGCAATCTTGAAAGCTGGCGAGTCCTTGAGTTTCAAGGGAACTGCCGGACCTCCACTCACTTCCGCAGGCTCCAGGACCACAGGATGAGCGGAACCTGAAGAGGCAATCTCAGCGTGTGGATGCGTCGCTGGCTGGGCGTGCCGTTGGGACCATATGCACGGCGGAGGGCATCTATATGCCCTGCAAGGAATATGGTAAACATGGCTGTTGTGGCGTCCGCAGCCACTTTGCGGGTGGCTGGGATGAAAAGCCCGACGGCGGCAGTCGCCTCGAGCAGGCCGCTGGAAGCGACCCATTCCTCACGGGACATAAGAGCCAGTGGGCCATTCGGCTGGCTCCCCGGCTCGTCCCTCCTGCACAAGTAATCCGGTACAACGGGGTAATAGAACCCCGGGGTGCGGAAATGCTTCATGGCACTGGCCAGGAGGAGTGCGCCCAGACCAATGGCAGAAGTGGTTTGGGTGGCACGGGCTGACCAGCGAAATGACATGAGACCACTCAATCACAAGCGCGGTGGGGCCCAAAGTTCGGTGTTATCTGCTTGGGACCTGAAGCTGGGCCAGGACCTGCGCGGGTTTGTTCGTGGTGATCTCATGGATGCCCAGCCCCTGGCACAGAGCTACGTCCTTCTCCGAGTCCACGGTCCAGACCCTGAATACCCTGCCGGATTCCAGCCAGCGTTGGACGTTGCGGGCATGTTCCCGCACGTAGTCGATGCCTGGCCCGGCAATCCCTACCTCGCCGTGATCAAGGATGCGTTCAGCCTCCAACTGGGTTGCCTTCATGACGTTGGCCACCGCACCTGCCGTGATCGGACCCAGGCCCAGCTCTTGCCGAAGCTCCTGCACCGAAAAGTTGTCCACCAACTGGCAAATGTGCTGGGCTGGGACCTTCTTCAGCAGGTGTTGGATCGAGTCGGAATCGAAGCTCATGAAAGAGACCTGGATGTTCTCAAGCCGGGACTCCCCGGGTATCCATCCCTCACTGAGCAGCACGTCCAGAACCCTGTCCTCAAGGTTGAGCTGGTAGGGGCTGGGGTGCTTGAGCTCGATCGCCAAACCTATCTCGCGCCCCGCGCCACGCAGAATGTCCAGCAGTTCCGGCAGCGTAAGGAATTGATCAGCGATCCCGCCGTAGGCATCCGGTATCCGGGCGCCCTTCCAGGAGGAGAAGTCCAAGGCCCGGAGTTCCTCAAGGGTCTTCTCCGAGACCGGGCCGGTGCCGGTGGAAGTGCGGTCCAGGTTGGCATCATGCAGAAGGACGACGTGCTGGTCCCGGGTCAAGTGGACATCGCACTCAACGCCATCAGCTCCGTCAGCAATCGCCTTGAGGTAGGCCGCACGGGTGTGTTCCGCGAACGCAGCACTGGCGCCGCGGTGTGCGTAGACCTTGGGCCGGCGAGGGGCCAAATCGTCGCTAGTCATGCAGCCACGGTAGCCCACGCGGCTGCACGCACGGGGCTACGCTGGGCTAATGCAGGTGAACTCTGAACAAATCCCGGCCGAAGACCTCACCAACCAAGCCCAGCCAGCCCAAGCGACAGCTTCCGGAGCCACGCAACGGGGGTCCGCCGTCGTCGGCCGCTCCGCGGGAGACGAGGAAAAGGCAGCGGCTCTGCGCCGCATGAAACGGCTGGCCCTGGCGCTGTTGATAGGCATGGCCATTGTGTTCATGCTGGCGTTCGCTTTCCAGAAGCAGTACCCGTGGCTTGAGTATGTCAGGGCAGCGGCCGAGGGTGGCATGGTCGGTGCTTTGGCTGACTGGTTCGCGGTCACGGCGCTGTTCAAGTACCCCATGGGCTTGAAGATCCCGCATACAGCCATCATTCCCCGCCGGAAGGACCAGATAGGCGAATCGCTGAGTGAGTTCGTGGAGAGCAACTTCCTGTCACAGGAAGTTGTGCAGGACAAGTTGGCGAGCATAGACATTGCCCGCAAGGCGGGCCGTTGGCTATCCGGACCGGGAGGCGCCGAACGTGTGGCCAAGGAAGGCGGCGCGATGATCCGCGGCGCGTTCACCGTGCTGAACGACGACGACGTGCAAGCAGTTATTGAGGGCATGGTCCGCAAGCACCTGCTCACCCCGCCGTGGGGACCGCCCGTGGGCCGGATGGCGGAACGGATCTTCGCTGACGGGCATCACCACAAGCTGGTGGACCTGCTGGTTGACCGTGCCGCGGATTGGATGGATGCCAACCATGCAACGGTCAACAGGCTGGTTTCGGACCGCTCGCCGGTGTGGGTGCCGACGTTCGTGGATGGGCTGGTGAGCGACAAGGTATACGTCGAACTCCTGAAGTTCGTCCGCGCTGTGCAAAATGACCAGAACCATCGAGTGCGCAAATCGATCGACGCTTACCTGACCGACCTGGCGCAGGACCTGCAGCATGATCCTGCCATGATCGAGCGCGCCGAGACCATCAAGGCCCAAATCCTAGGTGATCCTGAAGTCCGGGAATTGGCCTCGCGCACCTGGGGAACGGTCAAGAATGCGCTGCTCACCGCCGTCGACGATCCCGACAGCGAACTCAGCCAGCGGTTCAAGAGCGCCGTCCGGGACTTCGGTTCGCGGCTGGTCAACGACGACGAACTCGCCGGCAAAATCAACGCCTGGATTGGCGACGCTGCGGGCTACCTCGTGAACACCTACCGATCGGACATCGCAGGCGTCATCTCAGACACGGTCGCTCGATGGGATGCCGAGGAAACGTCCCAGAAGATCGAGCTGCAAGTGGGCAAGGACCTCCAGTACATCCGGATCAACGGAACCGTTGTGGGTGCCCTGGCCGGACTCGCGATCTTCACGGTGGCGCACCTGCTGTTCGGCTAAGGCCGTCAGTAGCGGACGCGGCGGCCGGACCGTGCAGCGAAGTCGTCCAGCGCTGCGATGATGTCACGTGCCAGCCATACGCTGACCCCACGCACTTTCCCGGCGGCCGACCAGGTCTTCCATGGCTGCCATAACACGACCGTGATGGGGCGGCACGAACTCCGCTGAGTGGGGTGAGTTGCCCCGGATCCAGACTTGGCTGGCCCGGTATCACCCCAGCAAATGAACCATCTGTCCCGGCCGCGCTTGGCCCAGCAGGTCCAGGTCTTCGTCGCGAACAACTGCGATCACGGGGGACTTGCTCGTCGGCGGGTGGCCGGCGAGCGCAATGACGGGAAAGCCCGACGGCGGCAACAGGACCGAGCCTGAAAGCAACGGTTGTGTCTGGGGTGCTGGAGTCGTGGCCGGCCCAGTGGCGCCCGCCACCGCCGTCGCACCGGCGGGCTCGAGTGGGCGCCCCACCAACCGGGCACCTACCCGGTCCGATTCCGGCGAGAGGATCCATGGTTCGCTGGTCAACCGAAGCCAGGTATCGGCGTCGTAATTTTGGGCTTGCGGGCCCCGCTCCACTCGGGCCACCACCGGACGTTCGGGGTCCAGGGCCCGACGCGGGGCGTGGTTCTCCGTCGAAATATTATGGCCGTGGGCGCGCCCGAAAGTCAGGGTCCCGCCGGCGCGAAGGGGTTCCGCCTGGGGTTCGATGCCACCCTGAACGGCCAGGTAGTACCGGATCCCGAACAGCGCCGGCCCAAACTCCAATACCGCCCCCGGGCTGACGCGGACAGCCTTGTTGAACGGCAGCTCGGAGCCGTTGAGCTTGACCACGCCTTCCGCGCCCGTGACGGCCAAGGCCGAGGCCGTGACGAACCGGAGCCGGAGACCACCCAAAAGTATCTCCAGGCCGCCCGCAGAGTCAGGGTTGCCCAGCATTGCGTTGGCAAGGTGCAGGGAGGCGCGGTCCAGGGCCTGGTCAGGTGCAAGGGCCAGGGTCAAGGGGCCCGGATCAACAGCAACGGCACCCATTAAAACCTCCTCAAGTACCTCGTCTTCAAGGTGCGTTCCAGGACAAACTAGGCGAACGCATCAATTTCCACCCCTGCTTCCTCCAAGCCTGCCCGAACGGCGGCGGCCATGTTCACAGCTCCAGGAGTATCGCCATGGATGCAGAGGGAATCGGCGCTCACCGGGACAATGGTTCCGTCCACGGCCACCACTTCTTTACGCGTCGCCAGCCGAACGGCCTGGGCGACTACCGCTGCGGGGTCGTGCAGCACTGCGCCTTCCTCGGATCGCGGGACCAGTGTGCCGTCAGGAAGGTACGCCCTGTCCACGAATGCTTCCCGGAAGACCGGGTGTCCGGATTCCTCGGCCAGCTTCAGCCAGGCCGAGCCCGGCAAGCCCAGCACCGGCAGCCCGGGATCGTAGGCATGGACGGCGGCAACCACGGCCTCAGCTTGGTCGGGATCGTGGACGATCCTGTTGTACAGCGCGCCGTGCGGTTTGACGTAATCCACGGACGCTCCCACGGCGTGGGCCATGCCGTCGAGGGCGCCGAGTTGGTAGAGGACATCGCCGAACAGTTCGTCGAAGGTCATGTCCAGCGAGCGCCGTCCAAAGCCGGCCAGGTCCCGGTACCCCACATGCGCGCCGACGCGAACGTCCAGTTCGAAAGCGGCACGGCAGCTGTCCAGCATGGTCAGTGGGTCTCCGGCGTGGAAACCGCAGGCCACGTTGGCGCTGCTCACGATGCGGAACATCGAGGCGTCGTCGCCCATGGTCCAGGAGCCGAACGACTCCCCCAGATCAGCGTTGAGGTCCACTGTTACCGCCTTCCAGCGTCAGATTGTTGTTGGTCTCGTTGGTGGGTGCGCCCGCCAGCAGTTCGCCGGGGATCGTATCGGGCAGCGGACCAAAGGCTTCCTTGGCAGTTGCGACGACTGCGCGGCCCATCATCAGGTTGCCGGCACCACCCACCACGGCACCCACGCCAAACGGCAGGGCTCGTCCCAGGAACGCGGAGCCTTGGCGCTTCAGGAGGTTCTTCAGGAACGCGCGCTGGATGGCATCGCGAATGACGCCAAAGCCACTGCCGGGAATCTTCTTGGTGAGTGTCGTGCCCCAGGCATTGGTCACGCCCTTGCCTCGTCCAAGGGACTGGCCGCTGAGGGCACCCAGCAGAGACGTGCCTTCCTCGCCGAGCATGATGGCCATGACCATCGTCCTTGCCCGTTCCGGGTCCGTCAGCCGGATGCCGTGGAGCTCCGCCAGTGTTGATGCATAAAGCGCGGTGGTCTCCAGGAACCCGACGGTGGCAAGGGCGGAGAGTCCCAGCGAGGCTGCGGTTCCGATGCCAGGCACGACGGCGGTGGCCCCCACGGCAGCTCCCCCGCCGGTGATGGCGGCCAAGTAGTCGCGCTCCAGTTTCGCGGCAAGCTGCGCGGGCGACGCCTTTGGATGCCTGCGCTGCATTCTGCGCAGGTTTGCCAGAACTAGTGGCCGCTGGATTTCGACGGCGCGCAGCAAGACATTGTGCACACCCGGCTTGGCGTTGCCTTGGGCGTCGAATACTGCGTTGTGGGCTGTCTCTTGGGCGATTTTCACCGCCGGGTTGGGGCGCTTGGGCATCTTCACCTCTGCATGGCAGTTAGTCGTTTCGCGGAGAACTACTGCGTTCAGCCTATGCCACCCGTAGCTTCGTATGGCCCGTTGAGAGGCCTGTTCTGCGCGTTTCCGGGCGAGGATTCAGCGCAGGGCGGACCTCTCAAGAGAGCCGGGCCGGCGTAGACTTGAGTGCACTCACGGAAGCAGTCCAAGCACGGACAGGGAGTATCCGTAATGAACGCAAACGACAAGACACAGCACATCATCCGGCACCACACCGACGCCCCTGCAGAGGGAGAGACGGAAGGCTGGGTTTCGCACGATACCGGCATCCACAGCCAGGATGCTGCCGAGGGGCCCGATTTCGACGACGACGCCCCGCCGTCGGGCGCTTCATAACTCCGGTTCCTCCCGCACTTACCGCTGGACGCCTTCAAGAGCGGCCAGCCCTTGGCGTGCGCTAGTCATGAACCCACCGGGCCGGCCGCGGGCTATTTTGGGGCGGGCCCGGTGGTGTTGCGGATAACCAGGTGCGGTGTCCGCACAAGGTGCGCCGGCGGCGTCGAGCCTTCCAGCCGATCGATGGCACGGTCGACGGCGGCCCGCGCCAGAAGCGGGGCGTCCTGGCTGACGGAGGACAACTGGACGTAGCTAAGGCGGGCGAACTGGCTATCGTCGTAACCGAGGACGGACACATCCTCAGGGACGCTGAGCCCAGCTGCCCGGAAGCTTTCCCAGATGCCCAGTGCGCAGCGATCGTTGAAGGCAAGGACGGCGGTGGGCAGGTCCTCCAGAAGCTCCCGACCAGCCCGGAGGCCGTCTTCTTCGGTGGCGCCACCGGGAATCACCCGGGCTTCCAGCCCCCGGCCAGCCATCTCTGCCCGGAATGCGTCGCGGCGTTGTGGACTCGAAACAGCGTCCCCGCCGTCTACGTGGGCAATTCTCCGATGCCCCAGCGAGGTGAGATATTCCACTGCGATGCGGATACCGGCGTCGTCATCGCTGCTGACCGAGTCCAGGGATTCGCCGACGTCGTCGCGGAGCAGGCTGACCACAGGGAGCCTTGCGGCATAACCGGCCAGCTCGTCCTCCCCCAGCGCTGGAGAAATCATGATCAGGGCTTCACAACCCAGGTCCAGGAGAGACTCGACGGCACGCGATTCCGGCCGGCCGTTGGCCACTGCGCTTAGCGCGATATCGTAGCCGCGCTCAGTTGCTCCGGCGTAAGCGGCATCGACGATTTCGGCGTGGAACGGGTGCGACGTGGAAAAGCTGACACCCAGCAGCCTCGTCCGGCTGCTGCGGAGAAGACGCGCACGGCTATCGGGACGGTAGCCGAGTTCCTTGGCCGCTTGCCGGACTTTAAGCCGCGTGGCTTCAGAGGCTCCAGGAGCGTCCCGCATCACGATGGAAACGAGCGCACGGGAAACCCCTGCCGCTTCAGCGACGTCCATCAGTGTGGGACGCTTTCCCATCGTGGCCCTCCTTCGCCCGCAGCCAGTCTATAGAACGATCTAAGACACAAACGGCGCAAACGAATCCTGCCCCCGGACATGCGGCCGGTCGCGACTCAGACGACCGACCGCACTAGCCCGGTATCGCAGTGACGGCGCCCCGGGTGGGCCCCAGAACCCACCACATCCATCACTGCCAACTCAGCGTTGTCCGCGGACATGCGCCGAAAAGGGCAACGGCACATTACGCGGCACAACGACTTGGGCACTGGATATGTGCTTTGGCCTGCGGAAACGTGACGCGGGGTTTTGGAATAATCTTCAGCGTTCCCCGATCGGCGTCCTCCGGGCAACATTCGCCCGCCGTATTCCGGCGAGCGCTCTGGCTGTTTTCCACAAGACCTGTTTAATGACCCCATGAGCACAGTGGATCCCGTCGCCCTCCGGAAACTGCGCGCCAACAAGCGCCCCGGCCCGCTTGCCGTGGTGCTGACGCTTGCCTTCCAGTTCGTCGCTGGGTTGGCGGCCGGCTTTGGCTGGCCCCACATCACAGCCATCGAGTCGGAGGAGCCTCCCGGCCTGGCACTGGCCGCCATCATCTCCAGCATCCCCCTGATTGTCCTGAGCTCCATCGCCTGGACAGCCATCGTGATGAAGCACCGCAAACTTGGGCTCACTTTGGGCGGAGCGCTGATGTGGCTTGGTGCGGCAACCGGTGTGGCGGTGGCCGCGGTCGGTCTCGAATACCCTGCCATCCTGACGTGGATAGGCGTGGGCTGCCTCGTCGTGTCACTGTTTCTTGTGCTCCTTGGGGTGATGGCAGCGCAGAAAAGGCGGCTTGTTGCCGAACGTGAGGCCGGTGTGATGAGCACAGGCATCATGACGTCCGCGAGAGTCAGCGACAAAGGCTATGTGGCATTCCGCGACAGCGCCCGGATCCTCGCCACGGTGACCTTTACCTTTCACGACTCAAGTGGCGTCCAACGATGGGTGCAGCGTCCCCTCTTGATCAATGCCGCCGATCCCGTGATTGATGGTCAGGAGACCACGCTCTGGTACGACCCCTTGGACCCCGGCAATGACAAGAAGATTGTGGTGAAACTGGCCCAGGACATGCCCCTGCGGGCTTCGTGATCCTGCAGCCCTGAACGTGTTGCCGCAACGGCGACATTTTTCTTCTCCTAAGCGCACTTAAAAAGTGTTCGAACGAGCAACCGATGCGCGTCAGGAGCCACACATGAACACCCTCAACCAGGTATCGGCAATAGCGGCCGTCCTACCGCTTGCGGATACCACCGACATCCACCTCCTGTTCATGGCCGGCCTGGTTTTCCTCACTGTCATTGTTGGCGTTGGCAGCGTCCTGCTGCTCCTTTTGCTGACCCCGCTCATCAGGCTGGCCTTCGGGCGTCATCTTCCCCATGCACGTGCCCGGCGGAACGATGCCATCCAACCAGGCACAAGAGGCATCTAGAACGATCTAGACGGCAGCGTCCCGAACATGCAACCATTGGTTCACTAGAACGATCTAGACGCGTGAATCGAGGAACAATAATGACGTACCTTCAGCACCCGGTCATCGAGGACCGGCCTGTCCGCATCGCTGTAATCGGCGCCGGCTGGATCGGCAAATTCCATGCCGAATCCATTGCCCGGAGGATTCCCAACACCCGGTTGGAAGCCATTGCTGATCCGGTCCTGCCAGCCCTGGAAGCGTTGGCAAGCCGCCTCGGCGTCACCAAAATCAGCACCGATGTTGCCGACGTCCTCGCCGATCCCGATGTGGACGCCGTACTTATCGCCACTCCCCTGCGGTTCCATTCCGAGCTGATATCCGCTGCCGCCAAAGCCGGCAAGGACGTGTTCTGCGAGAAGCCTGGCGGACGGACCATCGCCGAACTCGACTCCGCCATTGAAGCGGCGGCAAGTGCCGGCGTCGTGCTCCGTTTCGGTTTCAACCGCCGCTACTCCACGGATTTCGCCGCCGCCCGGAAGCTGATCGACGACGGTGCCGTCGGAGTCCCGCAGCTGCTCCGCTCCCTCACCCGCGATCCCGGCACCGAAGCCGGCATCAGCAACCCGGAGAGGATCGCCCCCGGCACCATCTTCCTGGAAACCCTGATCCACGATTTCGACACCCTGAACTGGCTGAATCCGGGCGCCGTCCCCGTGAAAGTCCATGCAGTCGCAGATGCTTTGATTGCTCCCGAGGCCAAGGCCGGCGGCCTCCTGGACACTGCGGTTGTCACTGTCACGTACAGCAACGGCGCCATCGCTGTAGCCGAAGCCAACTTCAACGCCCTGTACGGTTACGACGTCCGCGGCGAAGTGTTCGGCTCTGCCGGCATGGTCACCGCAGGCAGCCCACAGGCCACCAACACCACCAGCTACACAACCGCCGGCATCGGCTCGGACACCACCCGCCTGAACATCGATCTCTTCCACGATGCATATACGGCAGAGCTGGCCCACTTCGCGGACGACGTCGCCGCACGCCGCGGGCGAGCAAGTGAACGCACGACGCCGGCAAACCCGCCCGCCGCTGCAGCTGCCCCCGGGGGCGTGGATGCGCGCAACGCCCTCGCGGTCGCCCTGGCCGCTTTCACGTCAGCCCGGACGGGGCTTCCCGTTGACGTTTCATCGATTGCGGACCTTCGTCCAGCCGAAACGCATCCGACAGGACAGCTTAAGGCGGCAGCACAGCTTCAGGCCGTAGGGCACGGAGCATGAGCTTCCGACTGGCGGTCTGCGCCGAGATGGTCTACGGCGAGCTGCCATTAATCGATCGGGTACGCCGCATTCACGATCAAGGTTTCGAGGTGGAGCTTTGGGACACCCGTGGCCGGGACATCCCGGCCCTCGCAGCAACCGGCGCCACGTTCTCCTCCATGAGCGGCTACTTCGGCGGCAGCGTCATTGATCCTGCCACTGCGCATGAAGTCCTGGCCTCCGCAGAGAAGCTGATCCCCACGGCACTGGAGCTGGGCGTCGAACGCATGGTGGTTCACCCTGGCGAACTCGGTGAAGGCGGACGGGCTGTCCGCCCGCTCCAGCGGTCAACCGGTGAGATGTGGCTGACCGGCCTGCGAACCGTGGAACAGCTGGCTGGACTGGGCCAAAAGCACGGCATCGTGTTTGCCTTGGAAAACCTGAACACCATCCTGGACCACCCCGGCATTCCGCTGGCACGCGCCAAGGACACACACGCCTTGGTCAAGGCCGTCAACCATCCCAACGTGAAGATGATGCTGGACCTTTACCACGCACAGATCGGTGAAGGGAACCTTATTGAGCTGGTGCGCTCAGCCCAGCCCTTTACGGGTGAGATCCAGGTTGCCGACGTGCCGGGCCGTTTCGAACCAGGGACCGGCGAGATCAACTACCCGTCCATCGCCAAAGCACTCCGCGACGCCGGGTACACGGGTGTGATTGGCATGGAGGCCAATGCAATCGGCGGCCAGGGCATCCAGGCGGGCGACGCAGCGTTGGCAGCCTTCCGCGCCGCGTTCTCTCCCAACTGAGTCGCAGCTGAGCGCGTTTAGACGGCTCTAAACGCGCTCTAATGCGACTCAGATGGGTAGTGCTCCCGCAGCAGCACCCCGGCATTGGCGGCGACGATCAGCCCGATTCCCACCCACTGCCCCGCGGCCAGGTCCTGGTGCAGGATCACGGCGCCGATGACCGCCGCAAACACAGGGTTGATGCTCATGAGCACACCGAACATGTTCGCGGGGACCCGCCTAAGCGCGATCAGATCAGCCACGTAAGGCAGCACGGATGCGAAGATTCCCGCCGCCACGGCGCAGAGAACGGCCAGGCCGTCCAGTGGTTGACTGATGAAAACCACGACGGCGACAGGCAGGAACAGCGTCGCCGACACTCCTGTTGCGGCTGCTGTGCCCTGGATGCCCTGCACTCTTTGGCCGACAGTCCGGTTCAGGAGGATGTAGGCGGCCCAGCTGCAAGCGGCGATGAGCCCCAAGCCGATCCCTACGACGTCCATGGATGCCTCGGGCCGGGTGATGGCCAGGATACCGAATGCAGCGACCACAGCGCAGACCGCACTGCTCTTTCGTCGCGAGCTGATCAAGGCCACAGCCAGGGGCCCAAGGAACTCGAGGGTGACGGCAAGTCCAAGGCCGATCCGTTGGATGGACGCATACAGGCCGAGATTCATGGTGCCGAACGAGACTGCGAGCAGAAGGACGGGCCACCATTGCCGCCAGCGCAATTCCCTCAACCGCGGCCTGACGATAGGCAAGAGAACTGCAGCCGCCACGAGCTGGCGCACCGCCACCACACCTACAGGTCCCATGACCGGAAAGGCGAATGATGCCGTTGCGGCGCCAAGTTGGTTGGAAAGTGCGCTGGCCAGTAGCGTCGCCGCACCCCCGGCCTTCCGGGACGGCTTTACTCCAATTGCCCTCGTATCGATCATGGTGAAATTCTGCGCTCGGGCAACGTATCCGCTAAATGCATGAACGATGCTATTTATGCGGTGGGCGCATGAATAGGATGGGCGGTATGGACGTCGAGGTGAGGCAATTGCGCTGCCTTCTGGCAGTAGTCGAGGAGGGTACATTCACAGACGCAGCTATTGAACTGGGAATGTCCCAAGCTGCCGTTTCACGCAACATCTCCGGGCTGGAACAGGTTCTCGGGGTACGGCTGCTGGAACGGACCACCCGCAGCGTCGGCCTGACCCCCTCCGGCGAGCGCGTCGTGGCCAAGGCGCGGCGGATCCTCTCACTTCTGGGCGACCTCGAAAGGGAGGCCAGGTCCGGTACTGGAAAGGTCCGGATCGGCTATGCGTGGTCCGCTTTAGGCGCGCACACCATGGAGTTCCAGCGCCGATGGGCGGTCGTAATACCTGGTGTGGAGCTGCAGCTCCTGCACTCCAATTCCCCTACCGGCGGCCTGGCAGATGGAACCACCGACTTCGCTATCCTTCGACGCCTTCCGGATGCGGCCGGCGTCGAACATGTCCGGATTGGTGAGGAGAAGCGGTACTGTGCCATGTCCTCGGACGATCCGCTGGCCTCACGGCGTTCTGTGACCCTGGCGCAGGTAGCCCAGCGACCCGTGGCCATGGACTTGCGGACCGGAAGCACCACGCTTGAGCTATGGCCGAAGGAGGGGCAGCCGGACATCGTGCCCATTAATGATGTGGACGATTGGCTGACGACGATTGGCAGCGGGGCGGCTCGCGGGATGACTGCCGAGTCCACGGCCCACCAGTATCGACGTCGGGGCATCATCTATCGTCCGGTCCGTGACGTTGCGTCCGTGCCCGTGTACCTCGCGTGGTCCGCCAAGGATCCACCTCAGGAGCGCGAACGGATTGTGGAACTGTTGACGGGGCTGTACGCGTGATGAGTGTTAGCTTGCCGCGCGCATCTTTTTAAGGTGGAGCCCCCGGCAGGGAATCGCTGCGGACACCAGATCCCGGCTGTGCTCGTGCTGGGGCTCGGCGAAGAACTTGTGGGTGTCGGTAAGTTCCACCAGGCGGCCCTGGAAGAGCACGGCCACGCGTTGGCACATGTGCCGCACGACGTCCATGTCGTGGGTGATGATCATCAATGACAATCCACGGTCCCGGTGCAGGCGTTGCAGCAGGTCAAGAATGGTCCGCTGGGTTAGTGCGTCCAGCGCCGAGGTGGCTTCGTCGCAGATGAGAATCTCGGGTTCCAACAGGAGCGCCCGGGCAATCGTGACGCGCTGCAGTTGCCCACCGGAGCATTGTCCAGGGCGCCTGTCCAGTAGGCACGGTTCCAGTTCCACTTCCTTCATGGCGTCGTGAAGGCGCTGTGACCGCTCGGCGGAGGAGAGACCGATGTTGCGGCGGAGGGGAGCCTCAAGGCTGGCGCGGAGCGTCATTCGGGGGTCGAAGGAATCGTGGGGTTCCTGGAAAACCAGCTGCACGGCGGTTGGCGGACTGGCCTCGCCTGCCGCCAGGGTACGGGTGATGCTGCCGCCGCTGATCCCTTCCAGCCCGACGATTGCCCTTGCGAGGGTGCTTTTCCCGGACCCTGATTGGCCGAGCACACCAAGGATCTCGCCCCGTTTGAGGTCGAGCGAAACGGAGTTCAAAGCTGGGCGGTCCACGTTGCCGCGGCCGAAGCGCTTCCGGGCCCCGAAGCGTTTGACGACGTTCGTCAGGGTCAGCACGCTACGGCCCTCCGGGGTGACGTCCGTGATGCTGGTGGGCAACAGGTTTGATGCGTCCAGGAGCTTCCGTGTGTAGGCAGTTTTGGGGCTGCCTAGAACTGCTTCCGTGGTGCCGGATTCCACGATCTTCCCGGCGTCCATCACCAGGACCCGGTCCGCAAAGGCTGCCACGGAAGCCAGGTTGTGCGTGATGTAGAGAATGCCGAGCCCACGCTGCCTGCGCTCACGGTCCAGCAATTCCAGGATCTGGCTTTCCAGCACTTTGTCCAGGGCGGAGGTGGGCTCGTCTGCCAGCAGGATTTCGGGTTGGCCGGCCAACGCCATCGCGGTCATTGCCCGTTGTGCCATTCCACCGGACAGCTGGTGCGGGTAGGCCCGCGCGCCCCATTCCGGATCTTCGAAGCCCACTTCGGCGAGCAGCTCAAGTACTTTCCGGTCCGCCGGTTTGCCACCCAAGCCACCGTGCAGCTTCAGGGGCTCCTTGAGGTGCTTGCGGATGGTCTTGTTCGGGTTGAACATCCTCTTGGGCTGCTGGAACAGCATGCCCAGCCGGCCCCCACGGATACGGTTTAGCTCTGCTTCAGGCGCCTGCGTAACATCCAGCGGGCCCAGCCGGATGGAGCCCGATTCAATCCGCAGCGGCTCCGGCAGCAACTGCAGGACGGACTTGGCGGTCATCGTCTTTCCCGAGCCCGAGCCTCCCACGAGGGCAACAAACTCGCCCGGCCGGACCGTCAGGCTGACGCCGGACAGGATTGGTGGCCCTGGCAGGACATGAGGTTGTGCGGCCGCGCTGCGGACGGTCAGGTCCTCGATGATGAGCTCAGGCATGCTGGCCCTCCACTACGAGGACATCCACGGGATCCGCTGCCCGGCGGGAGGCCCGTTGGCCGATCAGGGTGACGCAGAGAGCCACCAGGAAGATGGCAAGTCCGGGGGCGATGATCCCCCACGGAGCCCGTTCAGCGTACGGTTGGGCCGCTGCCACCATGGAGCCCCAGTCGGATTGCGGCGGTTGGACACCAAGCCCAAGGTAGGACAGCGCTCCGACGCTGATCAGGAGCTGCCCGAACCGCAGCGTCGCCTGTCCCAGCATCGGCGCTGCCAGGTGCGGAAGGATGTGGCGGAAAATAATGAACGACGGCGAACAGCCCACCACGCGCGCCGCCTCAACGAATCCGCGTGCAGAGACGTCATAGGCAAGCGTTCGCGCAAGCCGGGCGAACGGCGTCCACCCCGTGACCGTGAGCGCCACGAGCAACGATGAGAATCCAGTACCCATCGCAGCCACGATAAACAGTGCCACCACCATCTCCGGCAAGGCGAGCAGGACATCATTCGTGCGCGTAAAGAACTCGTCCAGCCAGCCTTTGCGGCGCGCACTCAGCACGCCGATCACCAGGCCGACGAGTCCAGTCAGCACCGTGGCCAGTGCCGCCACCACCAAGGAGAAGCGGCCGCCGTCGAGCAATCTGCTGAGGGTGTCCCGCCCAAGGTGGTCCGTTCCCAGCCAATGAGTGGCGCCAGGCGATGCAAGGCGCGCGGCAAGGTCCTGGTCGTCCGGCGGGAACGGCGTCAGCCAGGGCGCGGCCGCTACAGCGGCTACCACCAGGGCGAGAACGACGACGGCGGCCTTGTCTACCGCTGAGAGGTTACGCAAGGGCGCCACTCACCTTAGGGCTGAGGATCCGATGGAGGAAGTCCGCGAGGGTGGTGATTGCTACGGCCAATGCAACGACCACGACAACACCGCCCTGCGCCAGGGGAATGTCGCTGTTCACCACGGCGTCGTACAGGAGCCGTCCCATGCCCGGAATCGCGAAAATGACCTCCACAATGACCGAACCTCCCAGGAGACCGGCGAACCATACGGCGAAAAGAGTGGACAACGGGACCAACCCGTTGGGAATGACGTGCCGCATGACGGTCTGGGCGTGACTGAGACCGCGGGCCCTGGCGGCTTGTATGTGCTCTGCTTCCAAAGCATCGATCATGCCGGAGCGCACCGCTGAGGTGAAGAAGCTGATGGGTCGCAGGGCCAGGGTTACCGCCGGCAGGACTATGGAGGATGTGGTGTTCCAGCCAGCTGACGGCAGCAAGGACAGTTTGAGGGCGAATACCAGGACCAGGAGCGGTGCCAGCCAGTATTCGGGCATGGCGATGAAGGACTGGGTAACGGTGGTGATCAGTTTGTCGGCCTTGCCACCTTGCTTCAGTCCTGCGACGATCCCCAACGGCAGCGAAACCATGACCGCTATGCCCAGCGCCACGATCACCAGGCTGAGGGTGATGCCGAGAGCGGGCATTACCTGGTCAACAACGGGCGTCCGGCTGATGTGCGATAGCCCCATGTCGCCGCTGAAGAAATCTCCGAGCCAGCGGAAGTACTGGACAGGGAGTGGATCGTGGAGGCCCAGGCTTTGGCCGAGGGCCTGGACGGTGGAATCGTCCACAACATCCCCGGCCACCCGCGAGCGGATGATCTTGCGGACAGGATCGCCCGGGGTGACATACGGGATAAGGAAAACAGCGAAAGACGACAGCAGGACGGCGGCCACGAGGGTCGCCGTCCGCTTCGCAAGGAACATGATCATGCGGGGTTTGGTTCGTTGGGCCCGGCTCGCTGCTAGGAGCCGGACTTTGCGGTCTGGGCTGTCAGGACGTAACGGGACAGCGGGTCCTGAACGTAGGAGAGGACGTTGCTGCGGATGGCGTCAGTTGCTTGTTCGTTCACCAGCCAGAGGTTCACGGCCTGGTCATCCAGGATCTGGCCGGCCTTGGCATACAGCTTGTAGCGTTCCTCGGTGTTGGACGTCCGGGCCGCTTCGGCAATGGTGGAGTCGTACTCCTCGTTGCAGAAGTGGCTGAGGTTGTAGCTGCCCTTGCACGTGTAATCCGCGGTGAGGAAGCCGATCGGATCTGCGATATCTATCAGCCTGTTCCGTTGGCTGAGGATCATGTCATAGTTGCCGGCCAGAACATCAGGCTCAGCGGAGGCGTATTCCTTGGCCTGGATAGTGACTGGGACACCAATGCTCTTCAGGTTGTCCTGAATCACGGTGGCGACGTCGGCGAATTCCGACCGTTCGACGATGGCAATGATCTCCAAGGGCCTGTCCGCGGTGTATCCAGCATCAGCGAGGAGCTTCTTTGCTTCCTCAATGTTCTGCTTCGGCGCGCTAGCTTTGCCTGTTGCCCACGGTTCGGAGGGTGCGAATGGTCCCGCTGCCGGGAGGGCTGCGCCCTCGTAGACGCTGGCCGCCAGGGCATCAAGATCCAGCGCAGACCGCAGGGCCTTGCGGAAGTCGACGTTGTTGAAGGGAGCACGTCCGTTGTTCATGTAGAGCGTCGCCGTGCGGGGCGAGTTGGCTTTGAGAACAGAAACCTCGGGGGCGTTCTTAAGCGTGGAGAGGCCCGAGGCAGGGATGGAAAGGGAGATGTCAGCTTCACCGGTTTGGACCTGGGCTGCGCGGGTTGCGCCGTTGGTGATGAAGCGGACTTCGGCTCCAGCGAGTTGCACCTCGCCGCCCCAGTAGTTCTTGTTGCGGTCCAGCGTCAGGGACTGCTTGGCCTTCTCGGACACGGGAACGAACGGCCCGGTGCAGTGACCGAAGGGGTCCACGGTGGCGCCCTGGTAAGCAGCCGGCGACAGGATGCCGGTGTTGACGCTGGCAAGCCGGTACGGCACCAGCGGGCTCTCCGCAGGAGTTGTCACACGAACTGTCTTGGCATCCATGGCCTGGACACCGCTGACAATGCCCGGGTTGAATGCCCGGGCAGGGACCTTGGCCTTGAGAACGGCGTTAAGGGCCGCAGCCACCGACTCGGCAGTGAGGTCGGTTCCGTCCTGGAACTTGACGCCCTGGCGAAGGGTGAAGTCCCACTCAAGGGGTGAGACCTGCTTCCATTCGGTTGCAAGGAACGGAACCACCTTGCCCTCGGCGGAGTCGTACTTGGTCAGCGTCTCCAGGCACCCGGACAGCGACAGGATGTACGCGGAGTCGGATTCCAGCGCCCAGTTGGCAACGGGTGCACGGAAGTTGTCCACCACAATGCGCTGGTTGGTATCCGCGACCTTCCCGGCGGTACCCGTCTGGGCCCCGCTCAGGCCACAACCCGTTAGGGCAAGGAGGGCCGCAAGACCAAGGGCTGCGAATGGGCTGAGTTTGCGCAATGGAACCGCCTGATAAGTGTGCCCGGGAAAGCACAGAGGAAATTGAAGACTATTTAGGTTAGCCTTACCTCTTTATTTCCGCGAAATGGCGTTCTGGGCGTCCGTAATAATTGCCCTTCAGCAGGGTGCCTCAAAAAGTTGTGGCGTCGATGACGAAGCGGTAGCGGACATCGCTGGCGAGTACGCGTTCGAATGCTTCGTTGATCTGGTTTGCGTGTATGACTTCCACGTCAGCTCCCAGGCTGTGGGCGGCGCAGAAGTCCAGCATTTCCTGTGTTTGGCGGATTCCGCCCATTCTTGAGCCGCTGAGGTTGCGTCGGAATTCCACCAGCGACCACGCGCGCTGGCTCAACGGTTTGGAGGGCAGGCCGACGAGGACCATGGTGCCGTCCAAGGCAAGCAAGGACAGATACGCATCCACATCGATGTCCGCGGAGACGGTGTTGATGACCAGATCCAGCTGGCCCTTCAGGTATTCGAAGGTGGCGGGTTCAGATGTTGCGTAGTAGCTGGTGGCGCCGAGCCTGACGGCGTCCTCCTGCTTCTTCAGCGATTGGCTGAGTACCGTGACTTCGGCTCCCAAGGCCGCTGCGATCTTCACCCCCATATGGCCCAGACCGCCCATACCTATGATGGCCACGCGCTTGCCTGGCCCGGCTTTCCAGTTACGCAGCGGCGCGTACATGGTGATTCCCGCACACAACAGCGGGGCCGCTTCCTGGAGGGGCAGGCCATCGGGAATCCGGAGGACGTAGTTCTCATCCACGACGATTCCTGTGCTGTAACCGCCTGCGGTGGGCTGCCCGTCACGGCCGAAAGAGTTGTACGTGCTCGTTGCACCTTGCAGGCAGTACTGTTCCTCCCCTGCCCGGCAATTGACGCATTCCCTGCAGGAATCAACGAAACAGCCCACCCCCACCCGGTCCCCTACCGCATGGCGGGTGACTTTTGGACCGACGGCTTCCACCACTCCGACGATCTCGTGGCCCACCACCAGGGGGTAGTTGCTGGCCCAGTCTCCGCGCGCGGCGTGGATGTCGGAGTGGCAGATTCCGGTGTACTTGATGGAAATCAGCACGTCGAAATCGCCGGGATCGCGCCGCTGCACCGTGCCGGGGGTGAGTGCCGAGGCAGCAGACGAGGCCACATAGGCCTTCACGGTAGTAGGCATGTCATCCTTCTTTCGGCAGTTGGCCCCGGAACGCGGCTGTTAGTTGGAGGGGAAGTTGTAGGAGGCTTCGGAGGCGTGGGTGGGTTCGGGCCAGCGGGAGGTGATGACTTTGCCGCGGGTGTAGAAGGAGACGCCTTCGGGGCCGTAGATGTGCTTGTCGCCGAAGAGGGAGTTCTTCCAGCCGCCGAAGGAGTGGTAGGCCACCGGGACGGGCAGGGGCACGTTGATGCCCACCATCCCGACCGTGACCGAGCGCTGGAACTTGCGGGCGTTCGCACCTGAGGAGGTGAAGATCGCGGTGCCGTTGCCGTACGGGTTGGCGTTGATCAGCGCGATGCCTTCCTCGAGGTCGGCGACGCGGACCACTACGAGGACGGGTCCGAAGATTTCCTCGGTGTAGGCGGTCATTTCGGTGCCCACGTGGTCGATCACGGTAGGACCGACCCAGAACCCTTCTTCGTGGCCGGGGACGACCAGGTCGCGGCCGTCCACCACCATGGCCGCACCGGCGGTTTCTGCTTCGGTGACGATCCTGAGGATGCGTTCCTTGGAGGCCGGGGTGATGACCGGGCCCATCTCCGCGCCGGGTTCGGTGCCGTTGCCGACCTTCACCGCCAGGGCCCGTTCCTGGACCTTCTTCACCAGCAACTCCGCAGCGTCCCCCACGGCCACGGCGACAGAGATCGCCATGCAGCGCTCCCCCGCGGAACCAAAAGCGGCAGCCGCGAGGTGGTCCGCGGCGTTGTCCAGGTCCGCGTCGGGCATCACGATGGCGTGGTTCTTCGCACCGCCCAGGGCCTGGACCCTTTTGCCGTGCTTGGTGGCGGTCTCATGGACGTACTGGGCGATCGGGGTGGAACCCACGAAACTAATGCCGTCCACGTCGGGGTGGGTCAGCAGCCCGTCAACGGTTTCCTTGCCGCCGTGCAGGACCTGGAACACCCCATCGGGCAACCCGGCCTGCTTCCACAGCCTGGCCAGCAGCATCGGCGCGGACGGGTCACGCTCGGAGGGTTTGAGGATGAACGCGTTGCCGGTGGCGATGGCCATCGGGGCCATCCACAACGGCACCATCACCGGGAAGTTGAACGGCGTGATCCCTGCAACGACTCCCAACGGTTCGCGGAAGGAAAACACATCGATTCCGGTGGAGACCTGGTCCGAGTAGTCACCCTTGAGCAGCTGCGGGATGCCACAGGCGAACTCGATCACTTCCAAACCACGGCCGATCTCACCCTTCGCGTCGGAGATCACCTTCCCGTGCTCGGCCGTGATCAACTCAGCAAGCTCATCCACGTGCGCGGCGACCAGTTCACGGAACTTGAACAACACCGCGGTGCGCTTCGCCAGGGAAATGTCACCCCAGGACTCCGCTGCTTTCTTCGCAGCAGCCACCGTGGCGTTCAGGTCAGCCTCGTTCGCCAGGCGCAACTCAGCCGTGACCTGCCCGGTCGCCGGGTTATAGACGGGCTTGGTCTGTTCCCCCTCACCTGTGGACTCGGCGCCGCCGATGAAATGGTTGATTTGGGTGAGCGTCGTCGTTGAGGTGCTCATGGCAAAGTTCCTTAGGAAAATAAAGCTGGGAAACGGGAAACAGGATCAAGACACAGGGACGAAACCAAGGTTTTTGTCCACGATGTTCAGCAGGGGTTCGCCTTGGCTGAACCGTCGCAGGTTGTCCACGAACAATTGCCCAAGATCGTCGAGGTAGTCCTCGGTGTCGCCGCTCATGTGGGGTGTGATGATGACGTTGTCCATGCTCCATAAAGGATGTCCGGCGGGAAGCGGTTCGGGATGGACCACGTCCAGTGCTGCACCGGCAATGGATCCGGAGGCCAGGGCTTCCACCAGCGCGTCGGTCCGAACCAGTTCCCCCCGGCCCACGTTGATCAGGTGCGCGGTGGATTTCATGGCGGAAAGTACGTCAGCGCCCACGAGTCCCTTGGTGTCCCCGGTCAGTGGCGCTGCCAGGACGAGATAGTCGACGTCGCCGACGATCCCGGCCAGGTCCCGGGATGAATGGATGTGCTCGAACAGTTCATCTCCCGGACGGCTGCTTCGCCCGGCGCCGCTGACCTGCAGGCCTACTGCACGGAAAAGGGACGCAATTTCCCGCCCGATGGAACCGGTGCCCACCACCAGGGCGCGTTGACCCTGGATCTTACGGGTGACCCTGTGCTGCCAGCGCTGCTGCTGCTGAAGCTTGAACGAGCCCTGCGAGTCTTTGGCAACGTCCAGGACGAAACCCAGCGTGAATTCGGCAATTGCACGGCTCAGGACTCCACGGGAATTCGTGTAGACCACGTCGCTCTGGATGAGCTCGTCGAACAGGAGTTGGCTAACGCCCGCTGCCGTTACATGGACCCACTTCAGCGATGACGCTGCGTCCCAGTTCTCCCGCAAGGCAGGGGAAAAGGAATGCCACTGGTACAGGACATCCGCACCGTCCATCGCTTCAGCCAGTCCCTCCGCCTTGGTCAGCCGGACCTCGGCCAGGGCTTCGATCTCCTCCAACCGGGGCGGCAAAGCCTCCCGATACAGTGCCGCAACAACAGGCCTCTTGCGTCCAGGGGTAACCGTCATGACGACGCCGGTGCTCCCGCGGGCTTGGTCGCCGCACTGGTCTCGATCGAGCCAGCCACATCAATCACATCGATAGCGGCCAAAACAGCGGCGGTGAATTCCGACGTCGACGACGGGCCTCCCACGTCGCGGGTCCCGAGGCCCTCGCGCAACACTGCCTCGAATGCCTGCTGCAGGTGCTCAGCGGCTTCCGGGTGGCCCAGGTGCTGCAGCATCATCGCGCCGGACCACATCTGGCCCACCGGGTTTGCCAGTCCCTTCCCTGCGATGTCCGGAGCAGATCCGTGCACCGGCTCAAAGAGGGATGGGAAATCACCGTCGGGATTCAGGTTCGCGCTGGGAGCCACACCGATGGAACCGGTGACCGAGCTGCCCAGGTCCGAGAGGATGTCGCCCAACAGGTTGGAGGCGACAATGACGTCCAGGGTCCAGGGTTTGAGGACCAGGTGCGCAGCCAAGGCGTCCACCAGTTCGCTGGTGAGCGTTACGTCAGGGTAGAGGCGGGTGGTTTCTTCCACTACCTCGTCCCAGAACGGCATGGTGTGGATGATGCCGTTGCTCTTGGTGGCCGAGGTCAGATGGCCCCTGCGGGAGGACGCGAGCAAGGCGGCGTAGTGCGCTGCCCGGGACACTCCCAGGCGGGTGAAGATGGTTTCCTGGACAGCGGTTTCGTGGGGCAGCCCGCGGTACATGCGCCCACCGACCTCCGAGTATTCCCCCTCATTGTTTTCACGCACGATGAGGATATCGATCGGTTCCTTGTTCGCCAGGGGCGACTTCACGCCGTCGAGCGTTTTTACCGGCCGCAGGTTGATGTACTGCTGGAATTCGCGGCGGATGGGAATCAGCAACCCCCACAGCGATTCAGCATCGGAGACCTCCGGGGAGCCAACGGCACCCAGGAAAATGGCGTCATGCTGAGCCAGCTGGTCCAGGCCGTCCACCGGCATCATGCGGCCGTGCTGGGCGTAGTAGTCAGATCCCCAGTCGAAGTGCGTGAACTTCAGGTTGATGGAGTGGATCGCAGCGATTCGCTCAAGGGTTTCGATGGCCGCAGGGACCACTTCCTTGCCGATACCGTCGCCCGCGATGACCGCGATTTTGTGGGTAGTCATGATGCGTTCCGTTCTGAGGTGCCCGTCAGCTGCTGCCAGCGGGTGGCGGGCTCCGCCAGTTTGATAATGGTGCTCTTGGGCTCTGTCATTTCGCGGACTGCGTGCTTGACGCCTTCACGGCCAACCCCGGACTTCTTGAACCCGCCAAAGGGCATGGAATCGATCCGGACGTCGCTTGTCTCGTTGATGACCACCGCCCCGACATGCAGCTTGTCGGCAATTGCCAGTGCCAGGTCAATGGATTCTGTGAAGACACCAGCCTGGAGCCCGTATTCGGAGGCATTGGCCGCGTGGATGGCGTCGGAGATCTGGATGAAGGGCATGATGCTGACCACGGGGCCAAACACTTCCTCAATGATGACGCGGGCGTCTGCCGGCACATCGGTGAGAACGGTCGGCTGGTAGAAGGCGCCGTGGCGCTGTCCGCCCACACGGACAGTGGCGCCGGCCGCTTTGGCCTCCTCCACCCATGCCTCCACCCGCCGGGCCTCCGCTTCACTGATGAGCGGGCCGATATCGGTACTGCGGTCCATCTTCGCTCCGACGCGGAGTGCGCTTGTCCCCGTGAGTACCTTTTCAAGGACTTCGTCGAACAGCGAAATGTGGACGTAAACGCGCTGGACCGACAGGCAGTTCTGGCCGGCCACCCCGAATGCCCCGGCGACGATCGCCCCAGCAGCAGCCGCCGGTTCAGCGTCGGCGCAGACGATCGTAGCGTTGTTGCCGCCCAGTTCCGAAAGGATCTTCTTTGCTCCCGCGGCGGCAGCAATGCGGTCGGCCGTGGCCGGCCCGCCGGTGAAAGAGATGAGGTCCACCTGGGGGTCGGTCACGATCGCTTCGGACACCCCGGGTCCCGACACGATCGCGGCGATGCGACCTGTCGGAACACCGGCCTCAAGCAACAGCTGAACGAAAGCCAGCCCGGTCAGCGGCGTGCGGCCTGAGGGTTTAAGTACGACGCCGTTGCCTCCGATCAGCGCCGGGCCCAGCTTGTGTGCCACGAGGTTCAGCGGATCGTTGAAGGGCGTAATGGCGGCGATGATGCCAACAGGCTTGCGGCTGTACCAGCCGATCTTGTTGGCTCCCGCCATGCTGTCCTCAAAGCCGAGAGTTTCCCCCACGAGTTCGCTCGACGCTGCCGCCGAAAGCCGCAACGTCTCGATGCACCGGCGCACTTCACGCTCGGCCTCGTTGATGGTCTTGCTGCTCTCGGCGGCAATGATCTCCGAAAACCGTACCGACTGCTCAGCCAGGAGCACTGCAGCCCGTTCCAGGGCCTCGCGGCGTTCCCGGAGAGGCCATTCATCGTCCAGGAGGTGGCGGTGAATGTGGGCAACCGCCCGGCGGACATCCTGCGGGGTTGAAGAACACACAGTGCCCAACAGCACGCCGTCTTCAGGGTCCCGCACTTCCAGGATCCTGTCTGCGGTCTCCCAAAGGCCTTCGAGGAATGCGCCTCCGGGAAGCGCCGCAACGCTTGCCCGCCGGTAGGCCGTTTCCTCAGCTGTTTTTAGGCGCGCTCCAGCGACGGTTGTTGATGAACTCATGGGAACCTTTACCTTGCCTGGCTAGCGGAATGTCTACTTGATACGGTCGATGATCTTCGCGGCTCCGCCAATGAACGGCAGGAACCATGGCGGGCCGAAGTGGCCGGGAACCGGCGGGTTCTTCAGGTCTTCCCACACATTTGCCGACTTGTCGCCGGCCATGTAGTGGGCCATCCGCTTACCCATGTGGGCCGCCATTTGAACGCCATGGCCGCTGTAGCAGAGGGAGTAGAACAGGCCGTCATGCTGGCCGGCATGGACCATCTGGTCCATGGATAGATCCACCAGACCGCCCCAGATGTAGTCCACCTTGGCGTTGGAGAGGTACGGGAAGAGCTCAGTCATGGCCTTGTGCAGGATTTCGGCGCTCTTGACGTCCGAATCCGGGCTGGACAAAGCGAACCGGGCCCGGCCACCGAACAGCAGCCTGTTGTCCGGCGTGATCCGGAAGTAGTACGTCAGCATCTTGCTGTCAGAGGCCTGGCGCCTGTTGGGCAGGATGCGGTTCACCACCTCTTCGGACAGAGGCTCCGTGCAGATGATGAAACTGCCAACCGGGATCACGCGGCGCTGCAGCCACGGGGTGATGTTGCCGGTGTAGCCGCTGGTGGCCACCAGGACCTGCTTGGCCCGGGTAATGCCACGGGTGGTGTGGACATCGTGCACTGTGCCCGAGACCTTGTTCAGCTCGGTGACCGACGCGTTCTCGCAAATGACTGCGCCGTTGTCGATTGCCACCTTTGCCAGGCCGTGCACGAACTTCCCTACGTGAAGACCGGCACCCAGCGGATCCATCATGGCGCCTTGGTAGAAGTCCGTGCCGATTTCGCTGTGGATCTCTGACTTGGGGATGACCTTTACATGGTGATCCACCAGGTTTGCCAGCAGCTCCTGGGACTTCAGGAAGCCATCGTAGTGGGACTTGTGGAACGCCAGGGAGAGCTTGCCGAAACGCTTGAAATCGCAGTCGATGCCGTTGTCGTGCACCAGCTTCTCGATGGTTTCGATGGCATCGTTGTATTCGCGGAACATCTCAACTGCACGGGGAGCCCCGTAGCGCTTGACTGCCGTGCTGAAGCCAATGGCCAAACCGGTCGTAGCCATTCCCCCGTTACGGCCCGAAGCGCCCCAGCCAACAGTGTGACGTTCGAAAACGGCCACACTGGCGCCCTGCTTGGCGAATTCAAGGGCTGCTGACAGCCCGGTAAAGCCGGCACCGATAATCGCAACATCAACGTTCTCCGGGACCGGAGTGCGGCGGTAATCGCCGGAAGGCTCTGCAGTATCGAGCCAGTAGGGAACAAGTTTCACGGTATGACCTTTCGCTTCGAAGCCGGTTTAGAGACCGAGGTGCTTGTTGATCTCGTCCAGGGACTTAACCGTGGTGAGGTCGTAGCCCCCGCCAATGGGGTCGTAGCCACGGTCCAGCATCCAGAGGTTACGGAAGCCCATGTCATGCATCGGATGCATGTCGTACCGGGTGTGCGAGGAGACGTGCAGGAAGTCCTCCGGCTTGGCGTTCAGGGTGTCGAGCATGTACTCGAAAGCCTGGTAGCGCGGCTTGTAGGCCTGTGCCTGCTCGGCAGTCAGGACCGCGTGGAACTCTGCACCCAGCTTCGGGATGCTGATATCCAGGAAACTGTCGTCCGCGTTGGACAACGCCACCAACTGGTAGTTGTCGCCCATGAGCTTCAGCGGGGCCGGCACGTCCTCGTGCGCAACCCAACCGCGGACGGCGTCAGCGAACGCTGCGCCGGCACCTTCGGTGGGCCCAATGCCCCAACGCTTGCACACCCGGTCAAAGGAATCCTGCAGGATCGCCTCATACGGCTTGTAGTCCCCCAGGACCTCGTCGAAGCGGTAGCCACGGAACTGCTTCTTGAACGTAGGCCACTGCTCTTCGGAGATGCGTCCATCGAGCAGCCGCCGGGTGGTGGGATCGATGTCGAAGTTGATCAGCGTGCCGTAGACATCGAAGGAGATGTACTTCGGCCGGAAGTTGGTCTCTGCCATGGGGTTTCCGTTCTTTTCGGGAGATGGAAGGGGGCTTGCCCCGTGTGTGTGGAGGTATCGAAAGAGGCGAGCTGAACCGCGAAATCGTGCCTGGCGGGCTGGAAGGTTCGTGCCCGATGATTCGACTCTAGGCCGCCAAATTGTAAATTGTCAACAGTTTCTAGTGCTGTAATTAGAACCATTCTCATAGAGAGGAAGCTTGAAAAAACTTTCTGTCAATTGTTGACAATCTACTGTTGAGGGGGTTGCATTGCATTAGATGACGGAGAGATCCGGATCACATTGCAACCTAGAACTTCTCCCTCCCCAGTGACCGACTCCCTCGAAGGGAAGCACCATGAAGATTCGTAACAAGGCCCAGACTGCAGCCGCAGGACTTGCCGTACTACTCGCCCTGAGCGCCTGTGGTGGAACAGCCAACAGCAGCGATTCCCCGGACGCGAGCAAGACCACGAACACTACAGACATCTCCGAGGGCGTCCAGCCCGACGAAAAGGCCGTAAGCCTCCTGCCGGCGTCCTATAAGGACAAGGGCGAACTGACGGTCGCCATGGACCTGCACTACCCACCGACGACGTTCCTCGCCGAAGACAACTCGACGCCGATCGGCCTGAACCCGGACATTGCCCGCCTGGTAGCAAAGAAGCTCGGCCTGAAGCTGAAGTTCCAGGACACCAAGTTCGACACGATCGTCCCCGGCCTGGACGGCGGGCGCTACGACTTCACCGCCACCACCATGTCCAAGACCGCTGAGCGGTTGAAGGTCCTGGACATGATCGACTACTTCAAGGCCGGCAACTCAGTGGCCGTGGCCGCAGGTAACCCGCTGAAGCTCAGCAACGAGACACTGTGCGGTAAGAACATTGCCGTTACCCAGGGCTCGACGGGCCAGCTCAAGCGACTCCCGGCCCTCTCGGAGCAGACCTGCACGTCCAAGGGACAGCCCGCGATCAACGCCGTGACCCTGCCCAACGTCCAGGAGGCCCTGACACAGCTGGCATCCAAGCGGATCGACGGCATCCTCTACGACACAACCTCCCTCGCCTGGGCCGAGAAGCAGCAGCCCAAATCGTTCACCATCCTGACCCCCCAGATCAACGTCGGATCCAGCGACCTCACCGCAATCGGTGTCAAAAAGGGATCTGCCCTGACTCCCGCCCTCCAGGCCGCCATCCAGTCGGTCCTGAACAGCCCGGAATACAAGAAGTCCCTCTCCACCTGGGGCCTCGATGCCGGAGCCATCACGGATGCGAAACTCAACTAGGAGAAGTGCTCCCATGGTGCAAACCATCAGTAACGGAAGCAAACCGACAATGAACGGAATTGATCCGGCACTCAAGCCCCGCCTTCGCCGCAGAAGCACTTTTGAATACGTCGCCTGGGTGGTTTCCATCCTGTTTGGCGCGGGCATCCTCTTCTCGGTCTCCACCAACCCCAACTTCAAGTGGGACGTGGTGGCCAAGTACTTCACCCACGAATCGATCCTCCGCGGGCTGATGCTCACCATCTTCCTTACGCTCGCAAGCATGGCCCTGGGTACCCTCCTGGGCCTGGTCATTGCGATCATGAGGTCCTCGAGCGTCAAGCCGATCGCGGCCACGGCAGGGGCGTTCATCACCCTGTTCCGCGGTACACCGGTCCTGGTCCAGCTGATCTTCTGGTTCAACATCTCAGCCCTGTACCCGAACCTCACCATCGGGATCCCGTTTACCGACATCGGCACCGCAATCGACACGAATGCACTCATGGGTCCGATCACCGCAGCCTTGGTCGGTTTGACGTTGAATGAAGCCGCGTACATGGCAGAAATCATCCGCGGAGGGTTCTCCTCGGTGGGCAAGGGACAAATTGAAGCCGCGGACTCCCTGGGAATGAGCGCGTCTACGAAGATGCGCAAGATCATCATTCCTCAGGCCATGCCATCGATCATTCCGGCCACCGGCAACCAGGTCATTGGAATGTTCAAGGAAACATCCCTGGTCAGTGTCCTGGGTGTTGCGGAACTTCTGCAGAGCGCCCAGCTCATCTACGCACGTACTTACGAGACCATCCCGCTGCTGATCGTGGCGAGCCTGTGGTACCTGGTGATGACACTGCTGCTGAGCTACCCGCAGTCCAAGCTCGAACAGAAGTACTCCCACACCTCCGCCCGGGTACCCCGCAAGTCCAAGAAAGTCACCCTGACCGCACCGGAAGGCATCGCACGATGAGCACCGACGGCACAATCCACGCCCGCCGAATCCGCAAGTCCTTTGGGCACAAGACCGTTCTCCACGATATCGACCTCGATATCGCCAGCGGTGAAATCTGCTGCATCATCGGACCCAGCGGCTCCGGAAAGTCCACGCTGTTGCGCTGCATCAACGGCCTGGAGACCGTGGACTCCGGAATCCTGAAAGTCAACGGCGACGATTTCGGGTACTACGAGACCGACCACGCCTACCACGCGCTGCCCCCTAAGAAGCTTGCCCAGCAACGTACACGGGTAGGCATGGTCTTCCAGCAGTTCAACCTGTTCCCGAACATGACTGCCCGCGAGAATGTCATGTCCGGTCCGGTCCTGGTCAAGGGTGCCGACAAGAAGGAATCCTCCAAGCGCGCCCAGGAACTGCTCACCAGCGTGGGCCTCGGCGCTTTCGGTGACCGCTACCCGGCCGAGCTTTCCGGCGGGCAGCAGCAGCGGGTCGCCATCGCCCGGTCTTTGGCCATGGATCCGGAAATCATCCTGTTCGACGAACCCACCAGCGCCCTTGACCCCGAAAAGGTAGGGGAAGTCCTCGGCGTCATGCAGGACCTCGCCAAGAAGGGCATGACCATGGTGGTAGTCACCCACGAGATGGGCTTCGCCCGCGAAGTGGCCGATTCCCTGATCTTCATGGATGAGGGCTACGTGGTGGAACGTGGAGATGCCCGGGAGATCCTGAAGAACCCCAAGGAAGCACGCACCCAGGCCTTCCTGAAGCAGGTGCTGTAAGCGATGGATGGAAAACTCGCCGTCATCGGCCTGGGCAGCATCGGAAGCATGGCGCTCTGGCAGGCCTCACGGCTGTCCGATTCCGTGGTCGGCTTTGAAGCACACGCCCCGGGCCATGGCAGAAGTGCGGTGGGTGGCGACACCCGGCTTTTCCGGATGCTTTACAGGGGAAGGCCGGACTACTACCCCATCCTGGAACGCTCCCGGGATCTGTGGGCCGAGCTCGAAGCAGAAACGGGACAGGACATCCTCACCCGCTGCGGCGGACTCTCCATCGGCACTGCTGATGGACCATACATTCCCAAGCTGCTGGAAACCACCCGCATCAACGGAGCGAGCCACCAGATCCTCAGCAGGGAGGAGATGGCCGAACGCTACCCGCAGCACAATCTCCGGGCTGACGATGTCGCCGTTTACGATCCCTTCGGGGGCGCACTCCGCACGGATCGGGCAGTTACCGCGGCGGTTGCAGCGGCACAGGCCAACGGGGCCACGGTCCTCGGCAATACTCCTGTCAGCAGCATCACCGAAACCAACGACGGCGTTGTGGTCACCTCCGGCGAACAGTCCTGGACGTTCGAACGGGTGATCATCGCCTCCGGTGGGTGGTCCCGGCAGCTCATGCCCGATTACCTGAAGGCGCACACGGATACCCGCAGGATTTTCCTGAGCTGGTTCGTCGCCCGCGACGCAACCCGGTTCACCCCGGAGAAGTTCCCCATCTTCATCAGGATTTCCGGCGACCGCTCCATGTATGGGGCGCCAGCGGTGGACGGCGTCACTGTGAAGGCCACCCTCGATGGCCGCGGGGCACCAACCCCCTCCGCGGACTCAGTGCCCAGGGAGCTGACCAAGGCGGAGATTGCGGAAACCATTGAGACGGTGACGGAATTCTTCCCGGACCTGGTTCCCAGCATCGTCCGTTCGGATGCCTTCCCGGATCTGTTCACTTCGGATTCGCAACCCCTCCTGGGCTTCTTCACTGAGCAGGGCAGGATCTACTCCGCCACGGGCTTCTCCGGCGCCGGCTTCAAGATGGCTTCCGGCTACGGCCAGATTGCTGCCAGCGAAGCACTTGGCAAGGGCGGCTTCGAGGGGCTGGACTTCGTCCGCCCGCAGCGGTTCAAAAAGTAAGCACCACCACTCGATTCGCGGGCTAACGGCCCGCGAATCGCGTATTGTTGACAATCTACAGTTACTAAGAAAGTATGAAGCCATGGCAACACTTAGCCCCATCCTGAAGCAGGCCACTCCAGTGGTCGTGGACTACGCGTCCGGTAGTTGGATCCACGCCACAGACGGCAAGAAATACCTGGATTTCACCACCGGAATCGGCGTCACCAGCACCGGCCACTGCCACCCGGACGTAGTGGCCGCAGCCCGCGAACAGGTGGGCAAAATTGTCCATGCCCAGTACACCACCGTGATGCACAAGCCCCTCCTGGAGCTCACGGAACTCCTGGGAGGCGTCCTGCCCCAGGGCCTGGACAGCGTCTTCTACGCAACCTCCGGCTCCGAAGCAGTCGAGGCGTCCATCCGTTTGGCCCGTATGGCAACCGGTCGCCCCAACATCATTTCCTTCCAAGGTGGTTTCCACGGGCGCACCGTAGCGGCCGCCTCCTTAACTACGGCGGGAACCAAGTTCCGCTCCGGGTTCTCCCCCATCATGAGCGGAGTGCATGTTGCCCCGTTCCCGCACTGGTACCGATACGGCTGGGACGAAGCCACCGCCGTCGAATTTGCCTTGAAGGAACTCGACCACCTTCTGATGACCATCAGCGCCCCCAGCGATACCGCCGGCTTCATCATCGAGCCAGTCCTGGGTGATGGCGGGTACATCCCAACGCCTGTCGCATTCCTCCAAGGCCTGCGTGAGCGCGCCGACAAGCACGGCATCATACTCATCCTGGACGAGGTCCAGGCCGGGGTCGGCCGCACCGGCAAGTTCTGGGGACACGACTGGGCAGGAATAAGCCCCGACGTCGTTATCACCGCCAAGGGTCTTGCCAGTGGCTTCCCCATCTCCGCAATCGCCGCCTCCGCCGATTTGATGGGCAAGGCGTGGCCTGGTTCCCAGGGTGGAACCTATGGCGGAAACGCAGTCGCGGCAGCAGCCGGCGTCGCAACTTTGGGTGTGATCCGGCGGGAGAACCTCGTGGAGAACGCCCTGCTGCGCGGTGACGAACTGCGGGCAGGACTGGACAACCTGAAAACGGAATTCGCGGGAATCGGCAATGTGCGTGGCCGCGGCTTGATGCAGGGCGTCGAATTCACCGCCGCCGACAACACCCCGGATGCGGCGACTGCCCTCGCCGTCCAACAGGCCGCCATCAAGGAAGAGCTCCTGCTCCTCACATGCGGTCCGCATGGCAACGTCATTCGCCTCATCCCCGCCCTGAATGTCAGCAGCGATGAAATTCAGCAAGGCCTGTCCAAGTTCACGCAAGCGCTCAAGACGGCCACCTCCTAGCCCCGATCACTAGCCCCCTGATCACTGAAAGAGCGACCATGACCACCTCCTTTGATCCCACCACCATCCCAACGGACCTGTTCATTGACGGAACGTGGCAGAAGGCAGCCAGTGGTGCCACCTTCGCCGTTGAGAACCCTGCTACGAACGAAGTGATTGCCCACGTTGCCGACGGCGGTCCTGAAGACGCTGCCCTGGCCATCGAGGCAGCCGGACGTGCCCAGGCTGCCTGGGGAAAGTCCACGGCCCGCGAACGAAGCGATATTCTCCGCCGCGCCTTTGAGCTGGTCATTGCCAACACGGACCGGCTCGCAGCCATCATGACCGCGGAGATGGGCAAGCCGTTGGCAGAAGCAAGGGGCGAGGTGGCCTACGGCGCCGAAATGCTCCGCTGGTTCTCGGAAGAAGCTGTCCGTATTGGTGGTGACAGTGCGGCCTCCGTTGATGGAAATACCCGCATCCTCATCACCAAGGAACCGGTTGGCCCCTCAGTCCTGGTCACTCCGTGGAACTTCCCGCTTGCCATGGGTGCCCGCAAGATCGCTCCCGCGGTCGCTGCCGGCTGCACCACGGTGTTTAAACCTGCTGAGCTGACGCCGCTGACGTCGCTGGCCTTGGTCGCCCTCTTCAAGGAGGCCGGTCTGCCCGACGGCGTGCTGAATGTTGTGACGACGTCCACCGCCTCCACGGTGGTTCGGACCTGGACCGACAGCGGCATCGCACGCAAGATCAGCTTCACCGGTTCAACCGAAGTGGGCAAGGTCCTGCTGAAGCAGGCGGCCGACAACGTGATGCGCTCCTCCATGGAACTTGGCGGTAACGCACCGTTCATCGTCCTGGCCGATGCAGACATCGAAAAAGCCGTGGACGGTGCCATGAAGGCCAAGATGCGGAACATGGGCGAGGCTTGCACGGCAGCAAACCGCTTCTTCGTCCACCGTTCAGTGGTAGAGGAATTTGGCGAGAAGTTCTCCAAAAAGATGTCAGAATTGCAGGTAGGCAACGGCGCTGTGACTGGCACCGACGTCGGGCCCCTCATCGAGCAGAAGGGCCTGGAAAAGGTCGAAAGCCTCGTTGCAGATGCGGTCTCCAAGGGAGCACGTGTGCTGACCGGCGGAAGCCGTCCGGAAGGCCCCGGCTACTTCTACACCCCCACCGTCCTGGTGGACGTGCCCATGGACGCCGCACTGATGAGCACGGAAATCTTCGGCCCCGTCGCCGCGATCACCGCGTTCGACAGTGAGGACGAAGTCCTCCGCCTGGCCAACGATACCGAGTGGGGCCTGGTGGGGTACGTATTCACGGAGAGCATGGACAAGGCACTGCGGTTCTCTGCGGAACTGGAAGTTGGAATGGTCGGACTGAACACCGGCCTGGTTTCCAACCCCGCGGCACCGTTCGGCGGCGTCAAGCAATCCGGACTCGGACGCGAGGGCGGGAAAATTGGAATCGAAGAATTCCTGGAGTACAAGTACACCGCAATAGCGGTCTAGCAGTTTCAAATTGCCGAAGCATGGAATGAGGGGATGTCAATGGCGGCACCGGAGGGAATGTTCGTATTGGAAGGCCGGCCCACGGCACAGCTGATCGCTGACCAGCTGCGTGAGCTCATTGTCCAGGGGGCGTTCAGCCCTGGACAGCAGGTCAATGAGTCTGCGTTGGCCAGCCAGCTGAACACTTCGCGGGGTCCGCTCCGCGAGGCACTCCAGCGGCTATGCCAGGAGGGCATCCTCGTGAGCAAGCGCAACCGCGGCGTCTTCGTGCTTGAGCTTTCCACGCAGGACGTCAAGGAGATCTACGCCGTTCGCGAAGCCGTGGAGTTGGCCGCTGCCAACACGCTGTTGGACTCGGACCCGGAGCACGTGGCGGACACGTGCCGGGAGCTCAAGGGCATCATCCGGAATATGGCCAAGCAGGTTGCAGCCTCCGACTGGCAGGCCATTGCCCGCCTCGACATGCAGTTTCACACCGCCTTCGTTTCAGGCACCGGAAACACGCGGCTCATACGTATCTATGAGACGCTTGCCGCGGAATCCAGGATGTGCATTTTGAGCCTGGAGGTGGCGTATCCCCGCATTGACGCGCTGGTGCAGGAACACCAGATGATCCTGGACCTTCTTGAGGCGCGTGACCATGGCGGACTTCAGCAGGCTATCAAACGCCACATGCAGAAGGCCGTAGAGGACCTCACTGCCAGCCCGGAAGCAACGGGAATTACTGCTTAGGAAAGTCCCCATAAAGGAAGGGCCCGGTTCATTGTGAACCGGGCCCTTCCTTTATGGAATTAGTTTGCGGGAACGTCCGTGACAACCCACATCTTCCGCAGCGTCTCGTGGATGGTCCAGGTGCCCGTCCATCCCGCCGGAGTAACGAACAACGTTCCGGGGCCGATGTCGAAGCTGGTTCCGTCTTCTTCAGTGATGGTCCCCTTGCCGCTGAGGATCTGGCAGATCTCGTCGTAACCCGGGCGGGTGCTCTTGAACACGCCCGGCGTAACCTCCCAGATGCCGGTCTTGTGGCCGTCGCGGGCCCACAGGCGGAACGAGACCTCAGTCTGGCCAGGTGTGCTGGTGGTTGCTTTCGGGATGTGCTCCCCCGGGTCCTGCGTTGTTGCGTCGCTCATGACAGTGGCCTTGATCATGGATTCTCCTTCTGGGACTGCGCCCATTTGAACGTGCCTGCCGTCTTTGGAAAGCACAGTTTCTATCCTAGCAATTGTCAACAATCGACGATAGGCTTAATGGAGAAATATTCACCCCGACGCCCTGTCATCCACGCCGGCCCCGTCACCAAGGAGAACACTCCCCATGAAACTCATCTGGAAAAGCAGCCTGGAAAGTACTCCTGCCGCGTGCAGCGCGCAAAGCCGGAGGATATCGCTCTGGAACTCCCTGGAAGCCGGAGATGTAGTTTCCCTCAGCCTGCGCGGCTTTGAGTACCACAGGGGAACCGTGGATGACCGGACTGCGGACGGACAAACGATCTGGGTCATAGACCGCATCGGCGAACGGCGGCTTTTCCACATCGATGATGACTACGATCTGCTGGTCGCCTCGCAAGGCTGACAGCCCCGGATTCACAGCGCAAAGCAACAGCCATCAAGGCCCTAGCCCCGGCAGCCCGGCAAGAGTACCGTCGAGGTGACGATGTAGCAGGACAGCCGGGAGCCCGGTACAGGGACTGGCCGCCCTTGGTTCTCAGAGGAGCCTTACAGTGGCTGGATGGAATGCGGATACAGCAGCAGGACCCCTCGGCGCCGGGACTGTCACCCTGGTGGAAGGCACGTCCTTCTGCATCTCCCTGCCCAATGGGGACATTCACCCGGACCATCCCCACGGCATGTTTTTCCAGGACACCCGGGTCCTGTCCGATTGGGTCCTCACCATCAACGGCCAGTCGCTGGAGCCACTGACCGCCCAGACGAAAGAGCCTTACAGGGCAGCCTTTGCCGGGCGCGTCACACGATCTGACGGATATGCGGATACGCCGCTGATCGTGGAGCGCTTGCGGGAAGTAGGCGTGGGAATGGTGGAGCATGTGACCGTCCGCAACCATTCGATGGAACCCGTGGAATGTTTGGTCGAATTCGCAGTGGGCTCGGACTTCGCGGACGTTTTCGAAGTCAAGGAAGCGCGGGTCCAGAGGCAGTGGGAGGAGTCCCGCGAGTACAACCACAACACACTGACCATCCGCTCCCGTTGGCAGGATGTCCGGAAGTCCGTCGTCGTAAGTTCCGATGTTGCCGAGGCGACCCGCGAGGGCCTCAGGCACCGGACCACTATCCCTCCACGCGGGCACTGGAGCACCGTGGTCACCATTGCTCCCGGAACCGAGGGAGGGGCGCCTGCGGCGCCTGTGGTGCGTCCCGCCGTCGGCGAACTATCCCGCAGCGATCAGCGTCGCCAGGAATGGGTGGCCAAAATTCCCGTGCTGCACATGGGCAACCACTCCATCGAGAGGACGCTGCGGCGCAGCTATGACGATCTTGGCGCCCTCCGCATTGAAGACCCCACGCACCCGGACAGGGTGGTTGTGGCAGCAGGAGCGCCGTGGTTCATGACGCTGTTTGGCCGCGACTCCCTCTGGGCTTCGGAGATGGCCATGCCCGTTGATCCTTCCCTTGCCCTGGGCACTCTGCAAACGCTTGCTGACCGGCAGGGCAAGGTGGTGGATCCCATCAGCGAGGAAGAGCCCGGGAAGATCCTGCACGAGGTCAGGCTGGACGTCTCCAGCGGTCTGTCGCTCGGCGGCAAATCCGTCTACTACGGCAGCATCGATGCCACGCCGATGTTCGTCGTGTTGCTGGGTTCGGTCAGCCGGTGGGGGTTCGCCAAGGACACCATTGCGGCCTTGCTGCCCAACGCAGACCGGGCCCTGGACTGGATCCGGGACTATGGCGACAGGGACGGCGATGGATTCGTCGAGTATCAGCGGCTCAATGACCGCGGACTGATCAACCAGGGCTGGAAGGACTCGTGGGACGGCATCAATTTCGCGGATGGGCGCCTCGCGGAGCCGCCTATAGCGCTCTGCGAAGTTCAGGCGTACGTCTATGACGCGTACATGGCCCGGGCGTGGATAGCGTACGACGCCGGAGACGCACCTTTGGCGCGGGAACTAGCCGATCGGGCAGCGGAGTTAAAAGTCCGGTTCAACGAGCAATTCTGGATGCCGGACCGGGGCTATTACGCCATCGCTCTGGATGGAAGGAAACGGCAGGTTGACGCTTGCGCGTCGAACATGGGCCACTGCCTGTGGGTGGGGTTGGTGGACGAAGACAAGGCGCCGCTCGTGGCCGAACGGCTGATGTCTCCTGAGATGTTCAGTGGCTGGGGAGTGCGCACCCTCGGAACCGACATGGGCGCTTACAACCCGGCCAGCTACCACAACGGTTCTGTTTGGCCGCATGATAACGCCGTGATTGCCGCCGGCCTGATGCGCTACGGGTTCGTGGAAGAGGCCCAACGAATTTCGACGGCACTGCTCGAAGCTGCCGACTACTCCGAGGGCCGCCTGCCGGAGCTGTTCTGCGGCTTCAGCAGGGAGCAATACAGCGAGCCCGTACCGTATCCCACCGCGTGCTCACCGCAGGCGTGGGCAGCCACTTCGCCCATCCAGCTGGTCACCAGCCTGATGAGATACGACGCCCATGTCTCCCGTGGCGGGTTCTGGATGGATCCCCAACTGCCGGCGTCCTACGGGGACCTGCATATCACCAATGCGCCTATGGGTGGTGGCAGGGTAACAATCGATATCGCGGATTCCGTTCCCACGGTGCAGGGGCTTCCGGAAGGGATGGTCTTCCATAGAGGACACCGGCCCTGGTTGACCGAACTTGTGGAGCAGGCCGGCCTTCGGAAGAAGGGCTGACTGCTATGGGGTTGGCATCAAATCGGCTGCGGGACGGGCGGCTGTTTCGCTCACGATGCCGGCTGCTTCGCGCATGATCCAGAGAGCCGGGGTGCCGTGCAGGGCAGGCATGACCTCACCCTTGATAATGAGGCGCGTGGCCCGCGGGTCTCCCGCGACAGACCACCATCCGGTCTTGGGGCAGTGGTGCCCGGTGCGCGATGTTTCAACGGGCTCTGGAGCCAGGGTAGCGGGGCGTCGCTTTTTCATGGGAGGTCCTTCACTCAAGGGGCTTTCAGCGGATGCGAAGCCCGGTTTCAGGTAGTGAACCAAGCGTAGCAATTGTCAACAATTGACGATAGTACCTAGCGAAGGGAATTTCCGGCGTGGCCCAGCGGACAGTTTCGGATCTCATCGTTGAACGCCTTCAAGCGTGGGGCGTGGACAGGGTCTTCGGATACAGCGGGGACGGCATCAACGGCTTCATGGGCGCGCTCCGCAGAGCCCAGGATGCGGTGGAATTCGTGCAGGCAAGGCACGAAGAAGCAGCCGCCTTCATGGCCGTGGGGCATGGAAAATACACGGGCGGCGTCGGGGTGGTGACTTCGACGCAAGGCCCGGGCGCCATCCACCTGCTCAACGGACTCTACGACGCCAAAATGGACAGCGTTCCAGTGGTGGCGATCATTGGCCAGCAAAGCACCACCGTCCTGGGCTCGGGCTACATGCAGGAAATCGACCTGCTGACCGTGTTCAAGGACGTTGCCGCACAATTTGCACAGCTCGCCAGCTCTACCGAACAGGTACCCATGCTCCTGGATCGCGCGTTCCGTACAGCACTGGAGACGAAGTCCCCCTGCGTCGTGATCATCCCCCACGACATCCAGTCCGCCGAGGCACCCGAGCTCGAACATGAGCACGGAATCGTTGTCACCGCCCCTGTATGGCACCCCGCACGGGTGATGCCGCGCGAGGAAGACCTGGATGCCGCCGTCGAGATCCTTTCCAAAGGTGAGCGGGTAGCGTTCCTGGTGGGCCAGGGAGCGCGGGGTGCCCGGACCGAGGTCCAAGCGCTGGCCGAAAAGCTGCAGGCAGGCATCACCACCAGCTTGCTGGGAAAGCCGTACGTCGACGAGACGCTGCCCTTCGCTGCCGGCACCATGGGCCACCTGGGCACTTCTGCCAGCGCCTACGTCCTGGACAACTGCGACACACTGCTGATTATCGGCTCCAACGATCCCTGGACGGAGTTCTATCCAAAGCCCGGGACTGCCAAAGCTGTTCAAATCGACATTGATGGCCGGAAGGTCGCCAACCGCTACCCCGTGGAGGTTGGAGTGGTGGGCGATGCGGCCGCGTCGCTGGCCGAGCTCACCCAGCGGCTCGATCAGCAGCCCAACCAGCCGGAAAGCGCAAGGGCCAAGTGGCGTTCCGACGTCGAAACGCAGGTCCGCGCCTGGCGTCACCTTTCAGAGGAACGCGCCAACATACCCGCAGATCCCGTGAACCCGGAACTCGTGGTCCGCGAACTCAACGGCAGGCTTCCGGACAACGCACAGTTGAGTATCGACGTCGGCAGTTGCGTTTACTGGTACGCCCGCCAGCTGACGCTCCCGCCAGGAGTCCCGGCCCATCTCAGCGGCACGCTCGCCAGCATGGGATGCGCGATTCCCTACGGCCTGGCTGCCAAGCTTGCTTACCCGGACCGGCCCCTGGTGGCCTTTGCCGGCGATGGCGGTATGCAGATGCTGGGCATTGCGGAGTTGATCACCGTGGCGCATCGATGGCGCAACTGGTCCGATCCCCGGTTTGTGGTGTGCGTTTTCAACAACCGCGACCTTGCCGAGGTCTCCTGGGAGCAGCGCGAAAACGAAGCCGAACCGCGGTTCAATGCCAGCCAGGAGATCCCGGACTTTCCATATGCCGCCTATGCGGAGCTGCTGGGCCTGGCCGGAATACGGGTGGAGGACCCGGCCAAGCTCGGCGATGCGTGGGATTACGCGTTCTCGCTGGACCGCCCTGCAGTCCTGGAGGTCCTGACTGACCCGGACATCCCGCTGCTTCCGCCCTTCCCTGCCGCGGAAAAGAAGCTGGAAGACATGCGGTCCGCGCTGGCAGCTGAAGGCGCCGACGGCGGCCGCGCCCGGAAGCTTCTGGACAGCTATGCGGAGGCCGGGTCCCGGCTGCGGGACCCGGCCGGAACGTAGCCTAGAGGTTTTCCACCAAAGAGACGTCGCGCACGGCGCCCTTGTCCGCCGACAATGCCATGGCGGCGTAGGCGCGAAGCGCTGGCGACACCTGGCGGTCGCGGTTCTTCGGCTTGTAACCGCCGTTGACTTCAAGTTTTTCGCGGCGTTCGGCGAGGATTTCGTCGGAGACCTGCAACTGGAGGGAGCGCGTTGTGATGTCGATGCTGATGATGTCACCGTTCTCAACCAGCGCGATGGCACCGCCGGAGGCGGCCTCAGGGGAGATGTGTCCGATCGAAAGCCCGGAGGTTCCGCCCGAGAAGCGGCCGTCCGTGATGAGGGCGCACTTCTTGCCCAGGCCGCGTCCCTTGAGGAACGACGTCGGGTAGAGCATTTCCTGCATGCCAGGGCCACCCCTGGGGCCTTCGTAGCGGATGACCACCACGTCGCCTTCCTTGACCGTCTTGTTCAGGATCATTTCCACGGCTTCGTCCTGCGACTCGCACACCACTGCCGGGCCTTCGAAGGTCCAGATGGACTCGTCCACGCCTGCGGTCTTCACCACTGCGCCGTCCACTGCTACGTTGCCGCGCAGCACCGCCAGGCCGCCGTCCTTGGAGTAGGCGTGCTCCACGGAACGGATGCAGCCGCCCTCAGCGTCGGTGTCCAGGGAGGTCCACTGGTTTGACTGCGAGAAAGCTGTGGAGGAACGGACGCCGCCGGGAGCTGCATGCCACAGGGCCTGGGCCTCCTCGGTGGCCTTGCCGCCGCGGATGTCCCAGTCGTCCAGCCAGCCGTCCAAATCGTTGGAATGCACGGAATGGACGTTCTTGTGCAGGAGGCCACCGCGGTTCAGCTCACCCAGCAGGGCGGGGATGCCCCCTGCGCGGTGCACATCTTCCATGTAGTAGGTCTTGTCTCCGGCCACGTTCGGGGCCACCTTGGCCAGGCAGGGCACCTGGCGGGACTTGGCGTCCATCTCGGCCAGCCCGTAGTCCACGCCCGCTTCCTGGGCCGCGGCCAGCAGGTGCAGGATCGTGTTGGTGGAGCCGCCCATGGAGATATCCAGGGCCATCGCGTTGTCAAAAGCCTCGGCAGTGGCGATGGAGCGCGGCAGTACGGAGTCGTCGTCGCCATCGTAATAGCGCTTCACCAGCTCGACGATTGTGGCGCCGGCTTTCTCGTACAGCGCCTTACGGGCGGTGTGGGTCGCGAGCACTGAGCCGTTGCCGGGCAGTGCCAGGCCGATGGCCTCGGCGAGGCAGTTCATGGAGTTGGCCGTGAACATGCCCGAGCAGGAGCCGCACGTGGGGCAGGCGTTTTCTTCGATGAGGTTGATGTCTTCATCGGAGATGGATTCGTCCACGGCGTCGGCAATTGCGTTCACCAGGTCCAGGGAGCGCACGGACCCGTCTGTGAGGGTCACGCGGCCAGCCTCCATGGGACCGCCGGAAACAAACACCACGGGGATGTTCAGGCGCAGGGCTGCCATGAGCATGCCCGGGGTGATCTTGTCGCAGTTGGAGATACAGACCAGTGCGTCGGCGCAGTGGGCGTTGACCATGTACTCAACGGAATCTGCGATCAGGTCGCGGGACGGCAGGGAGTAGAGCATGCCCGAGTGGCCCATGGCGATGCCGTCGTCCACGGCGATGGTGTTGAATTCGCGCGGAACTGCACCGGCGGCGAGGATCGCATCGGAGACGATCCGGCCCACGGGAGCAAGGTGGGTGTGGCCGGGAACGAACTCGGTGAAGCTGTTGGCGACGGCGATGATCGGCTTACCGATGTCCGTGTTGGCGACGCCGGACGCGCGCAGCAGTGCGCGGGCACCGGCCATGTTGCGGCCATGGGTAACTGTTCTGGAGCGAAGTGCAGGCATGCATACCATCCTGCTTTGGTGCGCTATGGCGCGGAAGACGGTGTTGCTACTAGTAGTGAAACTAACAGAGTAATAGTGTTATACAGGTGAAGGATGAGAGGCGCAAGGAACTGGGACTTTTCCTCAGGACGCGCCGGAACCAGGCCCTGCGTTCTGACTATGGTCTTCCTCCAGTGGGGCGGAGCCGGGAGCGCGGCCTCCGCCGGGAAGAGATCGCGTTCCTGTCCGGGGTCAGCGTCACCTGGTACACCTGGCTTGAGCAAGGCCGGGATATCAGCCCTTCCCGGCAGGTGCTCGAGGCCGTAGCCCGCACGCTGCATCTATCCGACACCGGGCTCAGCTACGTTCTGTCCTTGGGCGGCTATTCGTCCGCCATGCCAAAGGGGCCCGTTGCGGCTGATGCTCCCCCGCACGTGCAACGGCTACTGGACGCCCTGGATCCCAACCCGGCCTATGCACTTTCGCCGGACTGGGGCGTTGCCGGCTGGAACAAGGCCTACGAGGCCCTGTACCCGAACATTGGAACCTTCGACGCCTCCGATAGGAACCTGTTGTGGCTCGTGTTCACGGATCCGTACGTCCGTGACCTTCTCCCCGATTGGGACGTGACCAGCAAGCGGTTCCTTGCCGAGTTCCGCGCCGAGACCGGTCAGCGACTTGGCGATCCCGATGTTGAGTTTCAAGTTGAACGGCTTAAGCAAGCCAGCCCGGAGTTCCAGGAGAGCTGGGACCGCTACGACATCCTGGGCTTCGAGTCCCGGGAACGGCTTTTCCATCACCCGGCGGTGGGCGTACTGCAGCTGGAGCACCACCAGGTCTCTCCGTCTGACAGGCCGGATCTCCACATCGTTGTCTACACACCGGCGCCCGGCAGCGATGCAGGTGAGCAGATGCAGCGGCTGATGGGGAACGGCAACTAGCGACATTGTTGGGAAACCAGCGGCCAGGTTGCTTGACAGAACTGGCGCTTCGTCGATTTTGCAACACGCATTGCTACCTATTAGGTGTGGGTAATAATCAGAACGTGACGCAGAATATTTGTCACCTTCTGAACATATAACTATCGGCATTGCGCGCCCTCGAGACGGTCAATTGATAACCTCACCGAAGTATTGACAATAATCACGCAGACCCTTGAGACTGATCCCACGGCCAGCACGTCTACGCTTCGCCGACTACCAGGAAAGCCAGAGTTCTCCGTAATGGCAGGTTGGGTAATAACGGAAGCTTTGAATCCTGCTGGTTATCATCCACAGTCCAAGGGAAGAACTGCCGAATGAACAAGCTTGGACCATCATTGGCATGTGCGGGACTGGCGATAATGGTCGGCCTCACAGCTTGCGCGTCCGAAGCGCCGAAGCGCGGGCAAGAATTAAATCAGCAGCCTGGAGTGACTGCATCAATGCAACCCAAGGATGCCTATGCCAATATCCCTCTTGACCAAATTGAGGAGGTGGTGACAGGCATTGATTTCCTATGGGATCTCGGGGATCCCCTTTACGGATATAACAACTATCCGATCGTTGCGCGCGTTTATATCGAGTCAATCGATGGCGGACGCACATTCAGCCCCATTTCGAACCAAAGTGTCTTCCCGCAGACCGTTGGCAAGATGACGATTCGGGAAGTTTACAAGGGTGACGTCGAGCCAGGTGCACAAATAACATACTCCCGCGCCGGCGGAACCGTAACTTACGAGGATTACTGGAGCAGCCTCAATCAGGCACAAAAGGACAAGATACTCGGCTTGAATCACGGCGGGAAGCCAGGCGACACGAAGTACGTTCAAGCAAAGATCATGGACGACATCGATGTTGAGGTGGGCAAAGAATACCTGGCACTCCTCCTACCGGAGTCTTCCACTGATGGAAAACTCCACGAATATTTGATTACCGGATACCAGTACGGCCTCAGGGAAGCCAAAGGTTCCGGTGCCGCTACAACGGTCCTCAACAACCAGACGCATACCTGGGAGAGTCTCGGCAGCTTTGTAAAGTTGCCCTGGCTTTCAGCTGGATCAGTCGCAGCGCCCGCGCCTCCTGGTTCCTGCATCCAGCCGGAGTTCCCGTCAAGCAGCGCAACTCCCCGCGTAACAACTTGCCCCGCTCTGTGAGCCATGCCATATTCGTTCCATGATCAGCCTGTTGGACAGCTGGACTGCTGGACAAACCAAAGTCGTTAGGGTCGGTGCCGCCGAGGCGGTGCTTGCCACCCTGAGGGCTGCCATCGAAGACGGCAGCCTTCCAGTAGGTTCGCGCCTGGATTCGGAAGCCACGTTGGCGCAGCAGTTCGGCGTCAGCAGGACCATGGTGCGCGAGGCCCTGAAGTCTTCAAACGCCCTGGGCCTGACCGTAACCCGGACGGGCAAGGGCACATTCGTCATCGCCGACAAAGTTGGCCAGGACCTGAAACTGGGCAAGTACTCGGCGCGCGAACTCCTGCAGGCACGGCCTCACATTGAAGTGCCGGCCGCAAGCTTGGCCGCGGAACACCGCAGCCAGCAGGATGTCGAATCACTCCGGGAAATCCTGCGGGCCATGGATGAAGAAGATGATCTGGAACAGTGGGTCATCCTCAATTCAGAATTCCATGCGATCATCGCCCGCAGCAGTGGCAATGGCGTCTTCGCATCGATGCTTTCCGACATCGAGGAAGCCATGGCCAACCAGTCCAGCACCTTGAACCAGGTAGTGGACCGGAGAAAGGAATCCGGCCTCGAGCACGCGGCCATTTTTGAAGCCATCGAAAATGGCTCGGCTCAAGATGCCGGAATCGCCATGATGCGGCACCTTCATGGCGTAGAAGGATCGCTTGGGGCTGTCCTACCGGTCCCGGCGCCCTAAAGCGCTGGATCGAACGGCAGCCCACCGCACCATTCGGACGGGTTCAACGACGAATCCGCATCGCCTCAATGCGCCCCTTTGGGCGCCTGACCATAGGAAATGATGACAAAAAAGTCGACCGCTTGGACACGGCCATGACAACGACTTCCATCAAAGCCCCCACCCGAACCCAACTCACCAGAAGCCAAATCCTCAACTACCTTGCTCGCAATGGCGCAAGCAAAGTATCAGACATCACCCACGGCGTCACGGCATGCAAAGATACGGTCAAGGCCCGCCTCTCCGAGCTCGAGGAAGAGGGGTCCATCCGGGCAAACGTTCCTGCCGACATCCGCGGAAGAACCACGCCCTACTACTCGCTCACCACAGCCGGGCTTCCGCCGGAGACACCAAAAACAGTCATCACGGTGCATATCAAGCACGCTGCTGACGGCCGGTTAACCTTGGCATTCGACGACTACCCGGGGCTCACAACTACAGCCCGGAGCTTCATCGATATACCGGAGGCTGCCCGCAACGCCGCATCACGTTACACCGGCCACCCCGAGGCCAGCTTCGCAGTACACATCCGCTTCTGAAAGAACGACGGCGGTACGCGCCATAGGTGCGTCCCGCCGTCGTTCTTCTGCCTAGCGGCTTATCACCCGCCCGTGCCGCCCCCTCAACCTCCAGTGCGGTGGATGGTGAATGCGGTGAGGAAGCCTACAGCTGCAGTCAATCCGGTCAGGTTGTGGTGTTCCTCGAAGGCCTCAGGAATCATCGTGTCGGCAAGCATGGCCAGTATGCCGCCTGCGGCGATGGCGGTGATGAAGGCGATCAGGGCCTCGGGTGCATTCTCCAGCGCCGTATATCCCAGCAGGGAGGCAAGCCCGCTGAAGACGGCTATCCCGGTCCACGTTCCAAAAACGTAGACCCGGCTGCGCCCCGCCTTCTTCATCCCCGCCGTGCTGGACAGTCCTTCAGGAACATTGGAAATGAAAACTGCGGCGAGCATGGCAGGGCTGACGGTGCCTGAAGCGAGAAGCCCAAGCCCGAGGACCACCGATTCGGGCACGCCATCGATGAGTGCGCCAACCGCAATGGCCGTGCCGCTGCCTGGCGAGTCCTTCTCGGAAGGCTGCCGTCCGCCGGAGCGCTTGCGGTGCTTGGCGCCTGCACGGTTCAGGAGAACGTTCGAACCGACAAAGATCACAGCCCCCGCAAGGAATCCTCCGATCGTCGGCAACAAGCCGCCGCCCTCCACCGCCTCATCGACGAGCTCGAAGGCGAGTGCCGAAATCAGCACGCCTGCGCCGAAGGCCATGATGGTTGATACAACCTTTGGCGGGACTTTCCATAGCCAGGCGATTCCGGATCCAAGGACCAACGCCCCTCCGGCAACAGTTCCCCACATCAGCGCCTGCAGCCACATCGGCATGATTCCTTGCCCTTCCACGCAACCGGCTCGAACCTGCATGGTAAGCACACTTACTACCGATCCGCACAACCCATGGCGCTGCGCCGCGGGAGAGCGCAATATGGGGGAATGAACGCGCCCAGCGCCGACGGTCGTGGCCGGAATGGAAGTCCGGCGCAGGGTGGTCCCGCCGGATTCGGGACCCGCCTGCACCCGTGGAGCCGCTACGTGGCGATGGGCGATTCCTTTACTGAAGGGGTAGGCGATCCGGAGCCCGGCAGCCCCGGCGGTCTGAGGGGCTGGGCAGACAGGGTCGCTGAAGAATTGAGCGCCGGCCACGAGGACTTCGCGTACGCCAACCTTGCAGTGCGCGGCCGGCTGCTCCACCAGATCCTGGAAGAGCAGGTGGGCCCGGCCCTTGACCTGCAGCCGGATCTCATTACGCTCAACGCCGGTGGAAATGACCTGCTGTTCCACCGGAGCGATCCCGACAAACTGGCCCTAGAACTTGATTCCGGCGTGAAAGTCCTGGCGGACACAGGCGCAACAATCCTGCTGTTCGCGGGCCCCGACTGGGGTGCAACCCCAGTGCTCGGACATGCCCGTGGCAAAGTAGCCATCTTCAACGAAAACATGCGCATCATCGCCGCCCGCCACGACGCCGTGATCGCCGACCTCTGGGCGTTGCGCCAGCTCACCAACCCGCAAATGTGGGATCCGGACCGGCTGCATTTCTCCCCGCTGGGCCAACACACAATCGCCATGATGGTGCTGGATACGCTCAATGTCCCGCACACTTTGGAGCCGATGGTTCCCAAGACCCTGCCTCCACGCACGTGGCGGGAGGCGAGGGCGGACGACATCGTCTGGGCGCGGGAACACCTGGTTCCCTGGGTTCTTCAACGTCTCACGCAAAGGCTGGCCGAGGACAACCGACACCCCAAGCGACCGGATCCCGGGCCTGTTTTTGGCGCCGGAATGCCGCCGGGGACGTACGTGGGAACGGATCCGCACGAACAGTGATCGCGAACCCCGAAGAAACTAGCCCGTCGGCTGGGCCTCAGCTTGCGCGCGGATGCTCCAGGCGGACCAGTCCAAGGGGTGAACCGAGGGGCGTCCGAGCAAATATCCCTGGGCGGCAGTCACCTTTAACGCCGTGACTTCCTTGAGTTCTGAGGGAGTTTCAATGCCCTCCGCAACCACAGCAGCTCCAACTTCCCGGGCAAGCTCGACCACTGCCCTGGCACGGATCCGTTGTCCCTCGCTGCCTTCGATACCTTCAATGAGATGGCGGTCGAGTTTGATGATGTCCGGGCTCAGCTCGCTCAGGAGGTCCATGGAAACGAAACCTGCCCCGGAGGCGCTGACAGCAACACGCAGGCCGAGCGAGCGCAACTGGCCGAGTCCGTCGTCGCGCGTTTGGCCTTCCAGGGGTTCCAGGCTGCCGGTTAGTTCCACGATGATCCGTTCCGGCGCCAGCGAAGCAGCAGCAAGCAGGTTCCGAACCCTTGGGTCACGGGAGGTCGCCGGAGTGAGGTTCAAGGCAACATACATGTCATGGGGGACGTCCTTGGCCGCAGTCAGCGCGCAGTGGAGGGCTGCGATCTCCAATTCAGTCCCCAGGCCCGCTTCCGCGGCCTCGCGGAACCAGACATCCGCACCCGCGCCGTCCTCACCGACAAACCTGGTCAACGCTTCGACGCCCACCACATTTCCGTCAGGAAGTGCATGGACCGGCTGGAAGGCCGTCAACAAAAGCTTGTCCGCCAGTATTGCCTGGATGTCTTCCCGAACCTCCTGGCTGACGGGAACGGTTACCGTTCGCGCTGCATCGGAGGACTCAAGGTGGACACTGGAAACTTCCCGTAGAAGCGGAACCGCCGGCTCCGGGGCCGGAACCTTCCGTGTTTCCAGCAGGTGCTCCAGCAAAGCGCCCTGGGGATCATCCGGACGAGCCTCCATGAGCTGGCGAAGCTTGTTCCTGGGCCCTTCACTCTTCGGATCGGAATCACCGAGGATGGCATCGATGATGTCCATCACCTGTTCGCGCATGGTCATGTCCCGGGCAGAGGTGGACGCCTCGACGTCCTCCGCTGATGGGTGGTCAGCACCGCCGCCCGGTGGAAAAGAGCCCGCCTCTTGAGCCATTGAATATTCCTTTATGAGTATCCCCCGCTGGCTAAGCCAGACATGACCTGAACCCGAAAAAGCTTGGGCCCTGCCACGAATCTTACAGAGAAACTCCGCGTTCCAGTTAGGGGCCTGATGCAGTCCAGGAAAACCGTGTCGTGCGGCAGCCAGCACTGGGATGCTAGAGGTGTGATGTCGATTTCCACGGAATCCCGGACCGCGCTCACCTGGAAGCTTTTGCCAGCGGGGCTGCTATCCCTGTCCGGGGTGCCACTTTTCGCTCTGGGCAATGACTTTCTCGGTTACGCACTCGTGGCGGCCAGCATTGTCACCGCTGTATTCATCGACCACGGCCTGATGCGGCACCTGGCAGTGGTAGCAGCCGGAATGGTCATCATCAGCCTTGTACCCCTGAACGCGGATCTCAGCATCGGACACATGACACTCATGGGTGGCGCCCTTGCTTTGGCCGTGCTGGTTCCGTGGCTTGTATCCCGTTACCTGTACAACGAAAAGACCATCAAATTTCCGGTCAACACGGGCCGTCCATGGCCGCTCGCCGCGAAGCTATACCTGGTGGGCGTCGTAGCGCTTGGGTACTTCATCCTCCCGGCCTACCTCATTCGGACGGGCGTCTACCACAATTGGCCGGACGCGTCCGATCCCACCATTTTCTGGCGCCTCTTCCTCGGAGTGAACTCCGTGGGCATTTGGGACGAACTGTTCTTCATCTGCACCACGTTCACGCTGTTGCGCCAACACTTCCCCGACTGGTTGGCCAACCTCCTGCAAGCCGTGATCTTCTCGTCCTTCCTGTGGGAGATCGGTTACCAGGCGTGGGGTCCCCTCCTTACCTTCCCGTTCGCGCTGCTGCAGGGCTATACGTTCAAGCTGACGAAGTCCTTCACTTACGTGGTGTCAGTTCATCTGCTCTTCGATTTCGTCCTGTTCCTGGCGCTGGTCCATGCGCACAACCGCGACTGGTTGCCCATCTTCCTGTACTGACCTCGGAAACTTCCTGTGCTGAGGCCTAGGTACTGAGGCCTCCGTACTGATGCCTCCGAGGCGGTGCGCCTAAAGAACACTTTTCGGCATGCCTAACTTTCGGTTATCCTCAGAACAGATCTCCGCGAAGACGAGGATAAGACATTGGCCGTCCCCACCCTGCAAAGACGACCCGCACCAGCAAAGCTATGGTCGCGGCTTCTCCTGCTTGGCCCTGCGTTCGTGGCGGCGATCGCGTACGTCGATCCCGGCAATGTGGCCGCAAACCTGACGGCCGGAGCCAATTACGGATATTTACTGGTGTGGGTGCTGGTTGCAGCCAACGCCATGGCAGTCCTTGTGCAGTACCAATCAGCGAAGCTTGGCCTGGCTACCGGCCTGAGCCTTCCGGAGATTCTCGGCAAGCGGCTTGGCACCAGGCGCCGGCGTCTTTACTGGGCGCAGGCCGAGATCGTAGCCGGCGCCACGGACATGGCCGAGGTGATTGGCGGTGCGGTTGCACTCAATCTCTTGTTCGGGCTACCCCTACTGGCTGGCGGCATCATCGTTGGCCTCGCATCAATGATGCTCTTGGCGCTGCAGTCCCGCCGCGGCCAGCGCTCCTTCGAGTACGCGATCCTGGTATTGCTGGGAATCATTGCCGTCGGTTTTGTATCCGGCCTGTTCGTCAACCCTCCGGACGCCGGAAGCGCACTGGGCGGTTTGCTCCCCCGCTTTGAGGGCACCGATACAGTCCTGTTGGCAGCAAGCATGCTCGGTGCCACAGTGATGCCGCATGCAATCTACCTGCACTCGGCCTTGGCGCGGGACCGCCACGGCTTCTCAGAGAACCCGGCGGTGCGGACGCGGCTGATCCGCGCAACCCGCGTTGACGTTGTGGGCGCCCTTTTGCTTGCCGGTGTGGTGAACATTTCGATGCTCCTGCTGGCTGCCTCCAGCCTCCGGGGCATTGAGGGAACAGACACGATTGCCGGTGCCCACGCGGCCGTGACGTCGGCACTTGGTCCGGCTATCGGCGTCGTGTTCGCAATCGGCTTGTTGGCCTCCGGCCTCGCATCGACATCGGTAGGCTGCTATGCCGGTGCAACCATCATGGGCGGCCTGCTAAAAGTACGCATCCCCTTGCTGACCCGCCGCGTGATCACCCTCATTCCGGCATTGATCGTTCTGGGAGCAGGCGTTGAGCCCACCCTGGCCCTGGTACTGAGCCAGGTCCTGCTGAGCTTTGGTATTCCTTTCGCGCTGATCCCGCTCATAAGACTCACCGGCAAGCGGGAAGTCATGGGCATCCATGCGGACTCCAAGCCATTGAAGATAGCAGGCTGGACGAGTGCAACTTTGATCGTCGGGCTGAACATAGTGCTCATTACACTGACTATCACCGGCCATTCCTAAAGCACTAAACCGCACCGTCCCCCACAGAAAGCTCCCTGGCCATGTCATCCAGGAAGCGCATCACGGTTTCACGCTCCTCTGGAGTCAGTCGGGCGGCGGCCAGAAAACGCCGTGCTTGCTGGCGCCCTACGGTCCGCATGGCCGTCTCGTGCGTTTCAGGGGTGATCGCGATCGCAAGGGCGCGCCTGTCTGTGGGGTGCGCTTGTCTTGCGATGTGCCCCGCGCGTTCCAGCCGGTCGAGAAGTTTGGTGGTGGACGCCGTCGAAATGCCCAGATGTGCAGCAATGGCGCCGGGGGTGGCAATGACTCCGCTATTGGCGCTAACGATCAGGTAGTGCAGGGCCCGCATATCCGAGTGGTTGACCTTCATGAATTTCAGCGAGGTCTCAGAGAGCCGCTGTTCGGCCTCACGCAACCTTTCAAGCGAGGCCATGACTTGGCTGATCTGCTGAACATCGTCACGGGATAGCCCCTCACGGTCTACCAGTTCGCGCCCGGGATCATTGACGTCCATGTCATACATGCCGGTGGAAACCGAGGCTTCGATTTCATCCGGTCTGTTCATTCTGAGTATGTTACACCTAACTGCATACATGGTAGCCTTCTAGCTAGCTTGTCTAGCAATAATGGAGTGATCTCCACGTTCAAGGGGCCGGAGGAAGGGCAAAGATGAACGCGACGGAAATGGTCGTCCTTCTCGACGACGCCGGCAGGCCCATCGGCGAAACCTCCAAAGCAGCAGTCCACACCCAGGAAACTCCACTGCATCTTGCCTTTTCCTGCTACTTGCTCAATGACCTCGGCGAGCTCCTCCTTACGCGCCGCTCCCCCGAGAAGAAGACGTGGCCAGGGGTGTGGACCAACAGCTTTTGCGGGCATCCGGCTCCCGGCGAGGACCCCGAGGACGCTGTTCTCCGTCGCGCGCACTATGAACTGGGAGTGGACGTGAGGCGGATAGAGTTGGTTCTCCCTGACTTCCGTTACCGCGCCGTGGACCCCTCGGGCATCGTCGAGAATGAGCTTTGCCCTGTCTACGTGGCCCGGGTCCTGGGGTCGCTCCGGCCAAATCCGCTGGAAGTGTCTGACTACGCCTGGATGTCGCCGGGACTCCTTGCAGAAGCCTTGGACAGGACTCCTGCTGCCTTCAGCCCATGGCTGGCACTGCAATTTCCCCAGCTCGTCGAAGCCCAGGCTCTGGCGCTCGGAGCACAAGCATGACTGTCACGTCCGGTGCCACGCGCATCAAAACCGATCGCAGCAGAACCGATCTTTGCTCCGCCATCGAGGACGAACTGGGTGGACTCATGTCCGTCAGAGCCCTTGCAGCGGCCCCGTATGGTCCCCGTTTTGCCCGTCTTTGGGCCATTGCCGGCGAGAACGTGCTCGGCGGGAAATTCGTCCGCCCGCTGCTCCTGATGGAAATGTACGACGCCCTGCAAGAGCCCCGGATGCGCTCTGATCATCATCCAGACCGGCAGACCGCCATCAGCATCGCGGCCGCCGTCGAGCTCCTTCATTACGCCTTCCTCCTGCATGATGACGTGATCGACGGCGACCTCGTCCGCCGCGGCAGGCCAAACCTGATCGGGTCCCTCCTGACGGAAGCCGGCCTCCCGCTCGCGGAAGCCGGACTACCCCGCGCCGATAGCCAGCCCGGAGAACAGGCAATACTCCATTGGGCCCGCACGGGCGGAATCCTGATGGGCGATCTGTTGTTGGCCGCCACCCATCAGGCCTTCGCAAGGGCGGACCTGCCCCACCCTCTGCGTCTCCGGCTCCTCGATCTCCTGGAACACACAATCAACGAGACGGTGGCCGGAGAGCAACTCGATGTTGGCCTGGGCGACGGCGTCATCGCCCCCGAACTCGAGACAATCCTCATGATGTGCGGATACAAGACCGCCACCTACACCTTCGAACTTCCGCTTCGTGCGGCCGCCGCTTTGGCTGGCGCTGATGCTTCCATGGAATCGGTCCTCGCCACGGCGGGCCGGCATCTTGGGCTGGCCTTCCAACTCCAGGACGACTTTCTGTCCACCTTCGGGGATCCGCGCCAGCACGGCAAGGATCCCTTTTCCGATCTCCGTGAAGGCAAACAAACAGCCATCATTGCTTATGCGCGGATGACCAGCGCCTGGCCGGCGATTGAGCCATGGTTTGGTCGGTCCGAACTTAGCCGGCCGGAGGCGGAGCACGTACGCCGGCAGCTCAGCGACTGCGGGGCCGAGGCTTTCGTTCAAGGCCTGATCCGGGAGCAACTGGCACACTTCCACGAAATTTTACGAGGTCATGCCGCAAACATTCCCGAAACCGCACGCAACGTCTTGATCGATCTAGCCGCACAACTGGAAGGACGGCAATCATGAGCATCGATGTCGACACGTCCTTTGGGCATTTCACACGGACGGCCGAACGCGCCGCAAACCAGGTCATTGCTGCCTACTCCACCTCATTCGGGCTCGCAACCCGGATCCTTGGACCCCGCCACCGCCAGCATGTTCGCAACATCTACGCTTTGGTGCGTGTGGCCGATGAACTCGTTGACGGCGTCACTGCCGAAGCCGGCCTGAGTCACCAACAGCAGAACGACGCCTTGGACCACTTCATCGATGAAACCCACCGGGCGCTCCACATCGGCTACAGCAGCGATCTCATCATCCACGCCTTCGCCCAGACGGCACGGGCTGCGGGGATAGATGAGTCCCTGATAGACCCCTTTTTCGCCTCAATGCGCACGGACCTCGGCGAGCGCACGCCAACGCGCGCCGTTCCTCTCCGCTTTGATGCCGGGGCTCATCAGGGGTACGTGTACGGTTCCGCCGAGGTGGTTGGGCTGATGTGCCTTCGCGTCTTCATGCGCGGGGAGAACATCGACGACGGCGATGCCGCGGCTTTGCGGTATGGCGCCAGCAGGTTGGGCGCTGCTTTCCAGAACATCAACTTCCTGCGCGACCTCTCCGATGACACGGCCCGGCTGGGCCGCAACTATCTGGGTGTGGCAGACCATCTTGAGGACCGGGATCGTCTGGAATGGGTGAAGACGATCCGCGCCCAGTTGGACGATGCCAACGCCGTCATTCCCCTTCTTCCGCATGACGCCCGGGCCGCAGTGAGAAGTGCCCTGGCGTTGTTTGCTGCCCTGACGCGCCGCATAGAACAGACAAACATTGACGAGCTCTACCGGTCCCGTGTGCGTGTCCCTGACGTTTTCAAGGCAGGACTCGCGGCCCGGGCAGTCGCAGCAACCTGGCTGGAGCACCGATGATGATGCGCGCGCGAATGACCCGGACAGTCGTGATAGGCGGTGGCATTGCTGGGCTTGCCACCGCTGCGCTCCTGGCGCGGGAAGGGCATGAGGTGCAACTTCTGGAGCGGCTCGACCACGTGGGAGGGCGAGCCGGAACGTTGGAGCGGAACGGTTTTCGCTTCGACACCGGACCGTCGTGGTACTTGATGCCTGGCGTCTTTGACCACTTTTTCGGCCTGCTGGGAACCAGCACAGCGGAACAGCTCGATCTTCAAACACTCAATCCCGCCTACCGGGTCTTCACCGAACCAAAGCACGACGACGGGCGGCAGGATCCGCTCACTATCCCACTGGGCAGTGAACACGTCATGCGGACGTTCGAGCGGGTTGAACCAGGGAGCGCACAGCGCCTCGCAGCCTACCTGGCTTCGGCAAAGCACACCTCGGACATGGCTGAACGCTTCTTCCTCTATAACCCCTTCACCAAGCTGCAATCACTCCTGCAGCCCGAGATCCTGAGCGCCCTGCCGGAGCTGGCCCGCCTCCTGCTCACTCCGCTGGAAAAGTTTGTCTCCCAGCGTTTTCACCATCCTGTGCTGCGTCAGGTCCTGGGTTACCCGGCCGTCTTCCTGGGCACCAATCCGGCTGAGGCGCCGGCCATGTACCACTTGATGAGCGCTCTGGATCTTGGCGACGGCGTCCAGTACCCCATGGGCGGCTTCACACAGCTCGTGGAGCGTCTCGAAGCGTTGGCACGTGAAGCCGGCGTACGCATCCAGACCGGCGCGGAGGTCGTCCAGATCACCACCCGCGAAGCAGCCCGGGCCGGAGGCAAGGGGCATCTGGGCGGCTTGGGCCGCCGTCGTCGATTGCCTGGAACCACCAAACGCGAGGTGACCGGCGTCCGGTGGCGGGAGAAGCACGGCAGTGAGCATTTCAGCGTTGCCGACATCGTCGTTTCCGGTGCGGATCTGCACCATACGGAAACCGCCCTGTTGGCCGCTGAGGACCAGAGTTATCCGGCCACGTGGTGGCAGCGCCGAACCAGCGGTCCTGGTGCCGTGCTGGTGATGCTCGGTGTGAAGGGGCGGTTGCCCGGACTCCCGCACCATTCCTTGTTCTTCACCAGGGACTGGCAAGCGAACTTCGAGTCGATCTTCGGCAATCAGCCCAGCATCCCGGATCCCGCTTCCATCTATGTTTGCAAACCCAGCGCCACAGACCCAGGCGTTGCCCCGCCGGAGCACGAGAACCTCTTTGTGCTGATCCCCATACCTGCGGACCCCGGGATCGGATCAGGCGGGCCGGACGGCGCAGGTGACTCCCTTATCGAGAGGACTGCCGACGCCGCCATCGACCAGATCTCGGAATGGGCCAACATTCCTGATCTCCGTGAACGGATCGTGGTCCGGCAGACCATCGGACCCGGAGATTTCTCCCGCGACTACAACTCCTGGCGCGGAGGCATGCTCGGCCCGGCACACACCCTGGCACAGAGCGCAATGTTCCGTGCCCAGAATACTTCCAAGCGGGTGACGGGGCTGTTCTACGCCGGTGCCACCACCGCACCAGGCGTAGGCGTGCCCATGTGCCTCATCAGTGCGGAACTGGTGCTGAAAAGGATTCGCGGTGACAACAGCCCCGGGCCCACCGTTATCGACCCCAACCGCATGAAGCGTACCGCCGGCAGGTTGCCCTGATGGGAATCGTCTATCTTGCTGTGCTGCTGATCGGCACTCTGTGCATGCTGCTGCTGGACCACCGGTTCCGACTGTTCTTCTGGCGCGACGCCAGAGCTGCGGCGATCGTGACCGCCGTCGGGGTTTTGTTCCTGCTCGGCTGGGACCTGGCCGGAATCGGTTTGGGAATCTTCCTGCGGGGTGAGGGCGCAATCGCAACCGGGGTGATGCTCGGACCGCAATTGCCCCTTGAAGAGCCTGTCTTCCTGCTGTTCCTGGTGCTGTGCACGATGGTGCTTTATACAGGAGCGCGGAAGATGCTTGCCCGCTCCATGCTGCCTCATGAGGGCGACCGGCGGCTTGAGAGTCGGTGTCTTGAGGATCGGCGACTTGAGGATCGGCGACTTGAGAAGAAGAACCTATGACTTACCTGTGGCTCTCGCTCGTGTTCGTTGCGGCAGCGGTCATTGTGGGCGTGGTTTGTGTCCGGAAGGGCGCCAACTCCCGCGAAGCCAGGCAGCATTGGACGGCGGCTGGCCTTGCCTTCGGGGCCCTGGCGGTGCTGACGGCTGTATTCGACTCCGTGATGATCGGGATGGAGCTCTTCCACTACGACGCATCACACATTCTGGGCCTGACGATCGGGCTGGCGCCGGTAGAGGACTTCGCCTACCCTTTGGCGGGCGTGCTGGTTCTTCCCGGGCTCTGGGTTTGGTTGACGCGGGGGCGGGAGGCGGCACAGCGCAGGAACCCCAAAGGTCTCATCCCCCAAGCCCTGCTCGCGTCACGGCCCATTAGTTGGATCAACACGGCATATCCGTTCGCTGCAGCCATGTTCCTGGCTACCCGAGAGGTCAACTGGGTACTGGTGGTCGGCACGCTGTATTTCCTCATCCCCTACAACCTGGCGATGTACGGGATCAACGATGTGTTCGACTACGCCTCGGACCTGCAAAACCCTCGAAAAGGCGGCATTGAAGGCGCCCTGCTTCAACCGAGGCTGCACCGGCCAATGCTATGGCTCGCCGCCATCACCAATGTGCCATTCCTTGTGGTGCTGGCGGTTGCGGGTGGCCCCGCTACTTGGCTGGGCATCGCTGTGAGCGCCTTCGCTGTGGTCGCCTATTCCGTGGCGGGACTACGTTTCAAGGAACGTCCTGTCCTGGACTCACTGACGTCGAGTACGCACTTCGTGAGTCCCGCCGTCGTGGCTCTGACGTTGGCGGGTGCCGAGATGACGCCGGGACTGATGATCCTGCTCGCCGCATTCTTCTTGTGGGGCATGGCGGCTCACGCGTTTGGAGCCGTCCAGGACATCGAACCGGACCGGCAGGCAAATATCGCCTCCATAGCGACAGTCTTCGGTGCCCGGCGAACGGTGCGGCTCGCCGTCGTACTCTGGCTTGTTGCGGGTCTCGCCATGCTGGCCACGCCGTGGCCCGGGCCGCTCGCAGCAGCAATCGCCGTCCCATATATCGCCAATTGCGCTCCCTGGTGGAACGTCACGGATACGACGGCGGCACGCACCAACACTGCATGGCGCCGTTTCATCTGGCTCAACTACGGATCGGGTTTCCTGGTCACGCTGATACTGATCCTGCAGTGGAACCTGACGTCATGAAGCGGTAGATTCCGGGCCCTTGGGTTGTTCATCAGTTGGGTCTTCGTCGATCGTGTCCACGGCCTGGCGCATGTGCTCAAGAAAGTCCATCACCACGCGTGCTTCTTCCGGGCTCAGCGCGCTTGCGACGTCCAAAATCCGGCGATGCATTCCGCCCAGTGTGTGCCGGACTTCCTGGTCCGAACCGGCTGTAGGCCGCAGAATCAAGGCCCGACGATCCGACGGATGCGATTCCCGCCGGATGTGTCCGGATTCCACCAAACGATCAATCAGTGTGGTCATTGACGCTGACGTTATGCCCAAGCGATCGCCCAGGTCCTTGGGTTTCATCACCTTGCCCGCCGCTTCCGCTTCGAAAAGGTACCGCAAGGCCAGGAGGTCCTTTTCACCCATGCCCATGGCCGAACGGGTCCGCCTGCGCATGGCCTGTTCCGAGACACGATAATCCCGGAGGGCATTCAGGACATCAACGGCAAGGGCTTTCTGCCCAGGGTCCTTGCCGTACCAATAGCCCTTAGCGTGGCCGTTTGCGTCCATCCCATGATCCTTCGATAAGCGTGAAGCTTGTTTCCCTAGCATCTGATCCTAATTCACTGCGCTGGATGAACACAGGGAAGCATGATTCGGAGGATCCTGAACAAGATTTCGAGGGTTTTCCACATAGGAATGTTGGGCTGTCCCTAACGAAAAGGAGTGGTGTCAAAGTATGGGTATGGAGCGGAACGGGGCGAGCCAAGCAGCTAAGGCGGTTTCCGCCGTGCCTGTTTCATTGCCTGTGCCTGGTGGCTCTGGGGTTCAGGAGCTGCTGTCCGTGTTGGGTTCTTTCCGGGTCAGCGCGGACAGCAACGAGTTGATCGATCAGATTCGGGGCCTGGAAGACGCGAAATCAGCGATCGCGGCGTTGCAGGCGCGGACAGCGGTCGCGTTTGACCTGGCCCAGCGCCGCGAACAAACCGCCAGCGGCGTCCCCTCCCCGGACCTCGGTCAGGGGGTTGGCGCGCAGATCGCCCTGGCGCGGCGGGAATCACCCAACCGCGGTTCCCGCCTCCTCGGACTCGCCAAGGCCCTCGTGTCCGAGATGCCCCGAACCATGGCCGCCCTGGAAACCGGACAACTGAACGAATGGCGGGCCACCCTGCTCGTGAAGGAAACAGCCTGCCTCTCCATCGAAGACCGCGCCGCCGTAGATCAGGAACTCGCCCCCGACACCGGAACCTTCAACGGCGCCGGCGACCGGACCATCACCGCCGCCGCACGAGCCGCCGCCTACCGCCGCGACCCGCGCACCATCACCCAACGCGCGGCCCGGGCCGCGTCCGAACGACACATCAGCCTCCGCCCAGCCCCGGACACCATGACCATCCTCACCGCCCTGCTCCCGGCAGCCCAAGGCGTCGCCGCCTACACCGCCCTCACCCGGGCCGCCGAATCAGCACGCGCCGGCGGAGACACCCGCACCCGAGGACAAGTCATGGCCGACACCCTCGTCCAACGCCTCACCGGCACCCCCGGCGGCATCAGCGCCATCAATATCCAGCTCGTCATGACCGACCGCACCCTCTTCCAAGCCGACACCGAACCAGCACGGCTCCAAGGCTACGGAACCGTCCCCGCCGGATGGGCCAGAACCCTCCTCACCGGAGCACAATCCGAGGGGAGCCCGGAGTCCACGGAAGATAAGGCATTCAACGTCTACCTCCGCCGGCTCTACACAGCCCCCGCCAGCGGCGAACTGCTGGCCATGGACTCCAAAGCCCGGCTCTTCCCACCCGGGATGAGACGCTTCATCCAAACCCGGGACGACACCTGCCGCACACCCTACTGCGACGCGCCCATACGCCACATCGACCACATCATCCCCTGGCACAACGGCGGACCCACCAGCCTGGAAAACGGCGCCGGGCTCTGCGAAGCCTGCAACCACACCAAAGAAAACCCCGGCCGGAACGCCAAAACAATCCCCGGCAGCCGACATCACCTCGAAATCAGCACCCCCACCGGCCACACCTACCAATCCAAAGCCCCACCACTGCCAGGCCACACGCGCTTTCCGGCAATTTCACCAACACCGCCTTCATCGGCACCCACTTCACCGGCGCCTACTTCACCCGTGCAGGCAGAGGCGCCCGAAACAGCGTCATGGTCACCAGCTTCGCCAGCCTCCCACTTCTCCATGGCTGGGATGCGGCTGGAAAACGACGTGCTGCACCGCATCAGTTGGAACTGACACCGGAGCGGATGCCGGGTACGAGGACCATGTCGAACCAGGGCTATGAAGAACCAGGACTATGTCGAACAGGGGCTATGCCGAACAAGCTTCCTTCAATGCCTGGACCGACTCAGCCGGGACGTCGTCGCCAGCCTCAGCAATCTGGTTCAGCGGAGTCGTGATTTCAGCCGGAACACCGGCGGTGCGGGCAGCAGTGACCAGCCCACTGAGTACCTGCTTGTCCTCAACACTCACCAAACCGTCCTGGACCACAGCACAAATTTGTTTGTTGACCTCCTCGGCAGCAGCAGTTGCTACCTTCGAGGCTGCATCGCTGGCAGCATTCCCGGCTGCTTCCTGCACGGAGCCGCAGCCGGCGAGGAGGAGGAAGAGGGGCACGGCGGACAATGTTGCAAGGCGGCGATTCATGCGTTCCAGCCTAACAATCCCAACCGGAGTGCAGGCTGGGGATGGCCTGGCTGCCCGCACCAACGCCCGAACCCATCCTGCCCCTTTCACAGATAACGTAATGATTGACATGACATAACTCACATTCTGTAAGCTTGATTGAAAGTCACGCAGCCGGCTTCCCTCGCACTATTTCGGGAGGTCCGCATGGCCCCCAATTCCCTCAAATCCGAGATCCTCCTCGCACATGGAGTCGCGGCTGCTGTCGCTCGAAGAAGAGCAGCAGGGCACCATGTCGCGCCCAACAAACCCGACGCCCTCCTCGGGGCGATAGCCGTACGGCAACTGTTCCACCGTTGGCCTTTGGTTCCATCCCGCGAGCTTGAGCGCATCCGCCACGTCCTCATCCATTGCGACCAGCTGGGCTCGGCCGATACCCATCATTTGTCCGAGCCGGCCCAAGCGCTTCTGGAGCTCATCAACAACGAGTTGGATCGGCGTCGCGCATTTGGTCATCAGCAAGGGGCCAACACGCAGGGGGCCGAAACAGATACGGCAGAGGCAATGCAGCCGGGTGCCGCTTAATGGCGGGGCATTTCGAAGTCGTTGACGCCACTGGCGGCGACTGCAGGGTACGCCTCGTCGATGACGACGGGATCGAACTCGCGCTAACCGTCACTTATAGGGACAAAGGCGCAGCAGCCAAGGCTATTTACACGCTGAGGGAAATCGCAGCGAGTGGCCTCATCGAGGACCACACATCGACGTTTCCCTCGCCTCACTGAGCCGCATTAGCGGTTGCTCCCGCGGGGGAACAACCGCTAATACTGCAACCGACCCAAAGAGCCGTGCCGGCCTATGCCCGAACGATTGGCAGTCCTGCCGTCGGGAAGACGCTGGGAAAGATCGACGGCGGCGGGACGGGTACAGTCTCCAGCGGCACCGTAATGGTGTCCGCGCTGACGGTGACGTCGTGATCCCGAACCCGAATCAGCAGTGGTTCATCGCTGTAGCCCGAGCCGGTAACGAGCGCCAGCGCGATGGATCCCTGAATGAGTTCCACAGACAGCAAGCGACCACGCACCTTGAGCCGGAAGGAGAGGCCGTCCCACTCCACGGGCAGCCGCGGATCGAAGCGCAGCACCTCGCCCTGGTCACGCATTCCGGCGAAACCACAGACCAACGAGCTCCAAATTCCGCCGGTGGACGCGATGTGGACGCCATCGATCGTGTTGCCGTGTGAGTTGTCCAGGTCAATGAACAACGCTTCGGTGAAATGCTTCAGTGCGACGTCGCCATACCCAACTTCGGCAGCCATGATGCCCTGCACGCAGGCGGACAGGGTGGAGTCGCCGGTGGTGATGGGATCGTAGAAGTCGAAGGCACGCTGCTTTTCCTCGGCTGAGAAGTCCTGCCACTGGAGGAACATGGCTAGGACGGTATCGGCCTGCTTAAGGACCTGGTGCCGGTAGATCACCAACGGGTGGAAGTTCAGCAGGAGAGGGTACTTGGACTTGGGCGTATTCCAATCCCAAGGCTCCAAGGTCATGAAGTCGTTGTCCTGGCTGAAGACCTCCAAGTGAGGATCGTAAGGGAGGGACATGCGCTCGGCAGCTTGGCGCCACACCAAGCGTTCCGTGTCAGCAATGCCCTCGTGTTCCAAGGCAGCGGCAGCTCGGAGGTTAAACCGTGCCATGACGTTGGTATAGAGGTTGTCGTTGACCACTGCGGTGTATTCATCGGGCCCGGTGACGCCGTGGATGTGGAAGAGGCCATCCTTGCCGAAGAAGCCCAGGGAGACCCACATGCGCGCCGTCTCAATGAGCAGGTCGGCACCGATGTCGGCGCGGAAGCTGGCGTCGCCGCTGGCCCACTCGTAGCGGTTGGCGGCAAACGCGATGGCCGCTGCGATGTGGAATTGGGCTGTTCCGGCGGCGTAGTAGGCACTCGCTTCCAGGCCATTGATGGTGCGCCACGGGAACAGGGCTCCGTCCACGCTGAGTTCCTTGGCGCGGACACGCGCGTCCGGAAGCATGGCGTGCCGTGATTCGAGCACTTTCCGGGCACCGTCTGGATTGGTGTACGTCAGATAAGGGAGCAGGTAGACCTCCTGGTCCCAGAAGTAGTGGCCCTCGTAGCCGGAGCCACTTACGCCCTTCGCGGGAATGCCGGCGACCCCGGCGCGGGCTGTTGCCTGGGCCAGCTGGAAGAGCGCCCACCGCACGGCCTGCTGGAGTTCGGGCTGGCCGCCGATTGCCACGTCCGCGGTTGTCCAGTACTGGCTGTAGTGGGCCTGGCTCTGCGCGAGGATTTCGGAGAACGGCACCAGGTTTGCCTCGGCGTCCGCCGTCAGGCTCTCGCCACCGTCGTCATCGTCCGTCAGGGTGCGCCCGGCCACGACGTAGCTGACCGTTTTCTCCAGACGGAACGCTTCACCGCTGTTGATGGCCAGGACGTAGCGGACAGACGATTCGTCCTCGGCCACGACAGTCTCGAAGGGCTGGCCTTCCGCGGAGATCCAGTGATCCACGGCCATCGCGATGCGCTGGCGGGATTCGGAGGTCTCCCATGCCAGGCGCAAGGAGCCATCGGCGCCCTGGAGGTGCAGCGGCAACAGGACACGGCCGGCGTGCCGGCCGGATCGCCTGGGGTCATGGACCGAGTGGTCCTCCACAGGCTGGTCCTGGCGGTTTACGACGCCGGAAACGATGTCCGCGGACACGTCGCGGTCAGCGCTGACGGTCAGTTCCAGGCCAAGACATCCGCGCGAATCGAACCCGACGGCGCGGCGTTCCACCGTGGTGACCGTAGCGCCGGAGCGGCAAGCCCACGTGGTGGTTTCCTCATAGACGCCTGTGGAGAAATCCACACTTCGGTGATAGTCCAGCACCGTGGATTCTGCCAGGCTCAGGGCCTCGCCATCGATTGATACCGTGAAATTGTTGGCGTCCGGGACGTACACAATCCGCTGGCCCGTACGCGCAAAGCCGTACGCATTCTCGGCATGCTTGATGTCCCAGATTTCGTGGAAGCCGTTGATGAACGTGCCGGGAAGTTCGCCGTCGCCACGCGTGGAATGGGCGCCACGGACGCCAAGGTGGCCGTTGCCAAGGGCGAACAGCGTTTCCAGGGTTCCCTCGTCACCGGGGACGTGGATACTTTCCACGAGCTTCCAAGGCTCGCAGGGAAAGCGCAGCCGATCAGAGCTGATGAGTGCCATGGGCTAAAGAGGTCCTTCGAAAAGTAGGGTCAGAGAAGATCGATGAGGTCGTCGACCACAAGCGTGGCGCCGGCGTCGAGCAGTGTTTGGCGGCCAGCGCCGCGGTCCACGCCGATGACGGCCTGGAAGTTGCCGGCACTGCCGGCCTGCACGCCGGAAACGGCGTCTTCCACCACGATGCATTCCTGGGTGGGGACGTCCAGCAGGGACGCAGCGTAGGTGAACGTGGCCGGGTCAGGCTTGCCCGGAAGTCCGACGGCGGCGGCCACCTGGCCATCGACGACCACCGTGAAGTGGTGGTCAAGTCCAGCAGCCTTCAGTACGGCGGGGGCGTTCCTCGAAGAGGACACGACGGCGACCTTGAGTCCCAGCTCAAGCGCGGCGTTGATGAACTTGACCGAGCCGGGGAAGGGCTCGACGCCGCGGGTGTCCACGATCTCGTTGAAGATTGCGTTCTTGCGGTTTCCCAGGCCCTGCACGGTTTCGTTCGTGGGGGCGTCGTCCAGCGGACCTTCCGGCAGCGTGATGCCGCGCGAGGTCAGGAAGTCCCGGACGCCGTCGAAGCGTGGCTTGCCGTCGATGTGATCGAAGTAGTCGCTTTCCTGGTATCCCTGCGGGTGCCCGGCATCGGCGAGGTAGGAGTCGAACAGCTCCTGCCAGGCTTGCTCGTGTACCACGGCAGTGGGCGTCAGCACGCCGTCGAGGTCGAACAAGAGCGCCGAAGCACCAGTCCAGGCATTACGAAGATCAGTCATGTGCATAGTTCCGTTCAGCGCTTGTGGCGCGTGGTTTTGCGTTCGATGAGCTTGGTATCGAGCAGGTGGTTGGAGGGTGGGTTGGGGGGATCTGTATTCAAAAGTCGTTCGCACAGCAGGTTCGCGGCGAAGGCACCTTGGTCGGCAACGGGTTGCGCCACAGTGCTCAGTCCAAGGAACCAGCTCATGGGGTGGTCATCGATTCCGATCACGGAAACGTTCTTGGGCACGGACAGGCCATGCTCCCGCAAGGCCATCAGCGCGCCGAACGCTGCTTCGTCACAATGGGCGAACACTCCAGTGGGCCGTGCGCCGCGGGTGATGAGTTCGGTCATTGCCCGGCGGCCGTCGTCGATGCTTGGCCCGGCAGCCACCACAAGGTCCGGGTGGACGGTGAGGTGGTGTTCATCCAGTGCACGCCTGAAGCCGTGGAACCGTGGGGTCTCAGTCACAACGGAGTGATCATTGCTCGAGAGAACGGCCAAGTCCCAATGGCCCAGCCCCAGCAGGTGTTGGGTGGCCTGCCAAGCTGCGTGCTCGTCATCGATACCAACATTGTCCCACGGAACATTCCGCATGCCCACGCTGGCGACTGGCAGCCCGGAAGCCTCCAAGGCTTCCACTTCCCCGGGGTCGAGGTCAACATTGAGCAGGAGCAGCCCGTCCACCCTTTGCGCCAACCGTTCAAGATCGCCGAAGACCTGCTTACGCACGCTGGTCTTGTTCCGAAGGCTGATCAGGACGGTGTCGTAGCCGCTGTCGCCGAAGACCTCTTCTGCCGCTTCCACCGCCTGCGCGAAGAACCAGGCTGTAGCGGTGGGGGCGATGATGGCCACGGAACCCGTCCTGCCACCCGCCAGTCTGGATGCTGCTGCCGAGGCTTTGTAGCCCAGCTTGTTTGCGGCTTCCGCCACTTGCCGTTGGGCCTTTTCGGAAACGTTGGGGAGATTCCTCAGAGCCCTGGACACCGTACAAATGGACAATCCGGAGAGGACTGCGACGTCCTGGATTGTCACCCTGTGAGTCCTAACCATGCAACACGGCCTCAACCCTTTCCATACTCGATTACACGTTGGGATAGCGGCACTGCACCCGGGGAGAGCTCCCACATTGGGGCGGCCGCAAGCCAAAAGTGTAAGCGCTTACAATTTTGTCATTCAATACTGTGTGGTCGAATGCGAATTTGTGACGCGAATCTCACGGAAAGGTTGATTCTGAGGGGCTAATGCCGTCTAATCCAGAGCCTGCGCCTAAGCTCCCGTTCGCCTTCCGTGCCCGTTCAAGACCGTCCGTGCCCGTTCAAAACCCTCAGTGACCGTTCAAAACCCTCAGTGCCCGTTCAAAACGTAGTACCGAAGGAACGCGCTGACATCCACCAGCTCCGCAGGCTCGATCCTGTGCCCCATCCCCGGGTAGGTACGCGCCGTCAAAGCCACGTTCGCGTGCAGCCACTCGTCGGTGTGGGCGATGGCGTCTTCATTGATCACCGGGTCCGCCTTGTCGCGGCCCCAAAAGAACGGCGGCGGCGAATCGAAGGATTCGCTGAGCGCCAGGAGGTCGTTGTCCAGGACGAACCCAGACAGGCCAACCGTTGCCTTGAAAGCGTGGGGCCGCAGCCGCAGGAGCGTGCTGGCCATGGCCATTCCCTGCGAGTAGCCGAGCAGGCTAACGCTGCTGTGGTTCTCTTTCACGGTGTTGATCCAGTTGAAAACGGAGTTGGTTGAAGTGATGACGTCGGCGAAGTCGTTAGTCAGGAAGTAGTCCAGGAGGAACCAACCGTAGTGGTCGCCAATTTCCTTCGGGCCGCGAAGGGCCGCACAAGTGAATTCCGCGGGAAGAAACGGAAACAGGTCCACCATGCGCTGCTCGCTGGTGCCGTAGCCATGCATCATCACCAGCAACGGGGTGCCCCCACGCTGGTTTTCGGGCTTCGACCAGACCACTGAATCCATGGAACGAGCCTAGTAGACTGGCCGCATGACACCGCAGGAACTGGCCAACCTGGCCCATCTGCGGCGCGCTCGCGATTTCATCGATCGCGAGTACGCGCGACCCTTGGATGTGCCCACCATGGCGGCCGGCGCCCTCATGTCCCCCGCGCATTTCTCCCGCCAGTTCAAGGCCGCGTACGGTGAATCTCCCTACAACTACCTCATGACCCGGCGCATCGAACGTGCCATGGCCCTGCTGCGGGCCGGAACCAGCGTCACCGATGCTTGCATGGAGGTGGGCTGTACATCCCTGGGCTCCTTCAGTTCACGCTTCACGGAGATCGTCGGCGTAACGCCCAGCGAATACCGCTCGCGCGAGCACCATGCAGTGAAGGCGATGCCCACCTGCATCGCGAAGCAGCAAACGCGCCCTGAAAGAAACGGCAATAAGAACCTGAGCAGGATTGAAGAAGCGCCCGTCTCACAGCTGCAATAGCGTGTGAGACATGAACATTTCATTGAAGTATGCACACGTCACCGTCAACGATGTCGATGAGTCGCTCGCCTTCTACCGCGACGCCCTCGGCCTGGAAGTCCGGAACGACGTCGGCTCGGACGGCCAGCGCTGGGTCACCCTGGGCAGCGATGCGCAGCCGGACCTCGAACTCGTTCTTTCCCCTCCGCACGCCGGCCGCTCCCAGGCTGATGGCGACGCCATCCAGGAGCTGCTCACCAAAGGCGTCATGCCCATGCTCGTCTTCAACACGGACGATCTCGACGCGACGTTTGAAAAGCTGCGCGCGTCGGGTGCCGAAGTGCTCCAGGAGCCGATTGTGCAGCCTTGGGGTCCCCGCGACTGCGCCTTCCGCGATCCATCCGGGAACATGATCCGCATCAACCAGGGCTAACGCCCCAGTATCAGTACGACGACGGCGGGTACCCGGCGCACTTACCGGGCCTGCCGCCGTCGTGCTTTCCGCAGGTCGTCGTACTTTCCGCGGAATGTGGGGTGCTTTTCCCGGTTCCGCAGCCACCAATCAGTGGCTCAACAGGCCCGCGCTTGAGCGTTCGCCGTACTCGTGCGTCGAGGCGATGGCGGCGGAAACGACATCGGAGAGCCTGAGCCGCCGGTTGTAAGCCTGACGTTGAAGACGTTCACCCGTGCCGCGGCGCAGGATCTTCGCCACGCCGGACCGGGCGAGTGCCAGGTCCCCGGATCTAGTCAGCGCCCCGCGTACGTGCCTCAACAAGGCCCCCGCTACATCCGCAGCAGGATAGGGCCGGTGGTCCGTCGGGTGTATCAGTTGATCGTTGATGCCAAAGCGGCTGGACCGCCAGTTGGCCATGCGCAACAGGCTGGTCAAAGCGTCCGACGGCGGCTCCCCCTTCCGCCATTGTGTCGCCGCAGTCTCCACCAAAGCCCGGGCAATCACCGCGATGGTGAGTGCGTCCTCGGCGTACAGGCAGACGTCGGCGATCCGGAGTTCAACAGTGGGATGGCCTCTGGAAAGGCGGGCATCGAAGTAGATCATGCCCTCGTCCAAGGGGACGCCTGTGCCCAGGAGGTTCGCGAGCACCCCGCGGTAGCCTTCTGCCGAACCGAAGACATCCATTGGCCCGGCCGTGGGCCACCTGTTCCAAATTTGGGTCCGGTAACTGGCAAAGCCTGTGTCGGAGCCCATCCAAAACGGAGAATTGGCACTCAATGCAAGGAGCACAGGCAGCCATTGGCGCATCCTGTCCAGGACGCCCACGCCTTCATCCGGCGATTCGATCGCCACGTGGACGTGGAATCCGCAGGTTAGCTGCTCGCGCGAAATAAGGCCGAACTCGGTGCCCATGGTTGCGTAGCGTTGATTGCCCAGGGTGGGCGTCGCATGGAATTCGGGGGGTGTGGCCAAGGCTGCCACCCTGGCGCCCAAGGTCCGTGCAGCCGAGTCGGCCAATGCCCGGCCAAGGCGGATCTCGTCGCGAAGCTCCGCTGCTGTCCGGCAAGGCCGGGAATTCACCTCAATCTGTTCCTGTTTGAACTCGGACTTGAGGGAATCCCCGGCTTCCGGATAAGTTGCCGCGTTCATGTGGGGTTGGGCAGCTATGTCCAGAATGCCGGCAGCAAGCGGAAGCGGCATCCCGTCAACGGGATCTGCGATCAGCAACTCTTCCTCGACGCCAAACGTACGCATAGCTACCCTCCCCGCAGTAACGAAATTAGATGCCGTGGTTATCCCACGTGGCGCGGAACCTCCATCTGGAAACCGCAGCGGCAATGGAGCACCTGCGTTTGCAGATAGACCTCGAACAGGCTCGGGCCGTCCGGGTCGTCGGTGCTACGGGGTGGCTCGATGATGCTCTCCGAGGGGCGTCCCAACGTCATGGGCTCGCCGCAATGCGTGCAGCTGAACCACAGGCCGGATGCGGACGTAGACAGGAATTCGGCTTGGATCTCCGGTACTAGTTCAACCAGGGGCACGGGGTGGGCGTAAAACGTATCGCACTCACTGCAGGTATAGCTGACTTCAACGATTTCGGATTGGTTCGGTTCTGCTTCTACGACGGTCTCAACAAAAATGTACGAATCAGTATTGCAAACAGTGCACCAAGGCCGTGTGGCGGTGTCAAAAGTTGCGGGTTTCGCCCCAACCATGGGTTTAGGGGCGGGAATAGGGGATCCAAGCGTCATTGCCATTCTCCTTTATGCACGTATCCACCGCGAGGTGGGTTCCGACAACATATTGAATCGCGTCGGGAGAAGCTGATTGCTCCTCGAGGAGGCCTGCATGGATGCACGCGGCGAGCCGGCCGATTGTGGCCACAGCTTAAGGTGCAGTTCTTGGACCATCTTGGATGGCTTCAGGTCATGAGTCTCCAAGGGCTATCTGCTTAACCCACCTATGAATGTAGTTCATCAGTGGCGGGCGTCACAAGTGTGCAAGGTCCGTCACAGGTCCTAACGGTGGGGATGAAAACTCCGGCGACGGCCCTTAGGGCTCAAAGTGCGCTACGGGAGCTTCGGCCGCCACAGCCTTGATGAGCTGCTCAGCCACGTCCCTGAGTTTTTGGTTGCGACCGTTGGAAGCCTTGGTGAGGATCCTGAAGGCCTCATCCTGGCTACAGCGGTTTTGGCCCATAATGATGCCGCAGGCCAAGTCGATCACTGTCCTGGACTGCATTGCCGCCTGAAGATCCTCGGCATGCTGCTGCTTGACGCCGATCCTCACGGCCAACCTCAATGAACGCTCGGCCTGGCTGGCGTACAACTCACAATTCCGGATTGTCTCGTCGTCGTAGACATTGGCCTTCGGGGCGAAGAAGTTCAGGGCTGCCGTAGCCCCCTCATCCAACTCCAGCGGGACGCAAAGGGCCGACAGGTGCCCCCGTTCCGCGATGACAGTACAGTACTCGGACCACCTTTCCTCCTTGGAGGTATCGGGCACATGCACCGTGGCATGGGTGCGCATGGCCTCCAGGCAGGGGCCATCGCCGTAAGCTTGCTGAACTTCATCGATCAGCCTCGCTTCATGGGTACTTCCGGCCACGGTTGCAGTGCGGCGTCGCCTGCTCAAAGTGATGCCGCACAGGACGTCCAGGCCTACGGCTTCGGAGACGGAGGCCGCGGAGAAGACGGCAAGATCATGCAGGAATCCTGCTACATCATCGCTGTCGATCACCAAGTCCTGAAGTTGTTCAGGCACCGAAACATCGTCAAGCGATGGGACAGTATCCGGCGGCGCTGGGACATCGTCCGGCACCGCAAAATCAACGTGCATTTCGTCCATGATTCAGTTTACGATCGTCCGGAGCCAACTCGTCACTCCCGGAAGAACAAGCTCCAGAATCCTTGCATCTGCCGTGCACCTATGTGCACAATCTAGCTAGAGTCCGCATTGCCGGACAGGCTTTACAGCTCATGCAGACGGGCACCCCGCATTAACAATGCAGAGGTAAATCCCATGTCGGCCCAGCCCGAGTCAAGAGTTCCCGACGAAGCCCACCAACCAGACGACCCCCTATGGTGTACACACTGCAATACTGACCAACATTTGGTGGTGGATTCGATCCAATCGCACTATCCTCCCTCCCCCAACACAGTAGATGTGGCCTACGAATGCCGCGCCTGCAATTACTCCTACGACCAGACCGCCACGGTACAAAGAGTGGCCGTCGTCCTGAACCGCCCCGGGGTTTCCCAGGGAGTACTGCAGTTCGGGGGCCAGTACTTGCATTGTGGGGAACCCATGAGGACCAGTAGTTGCGAGCTACGGCGGATCCAGGCCCCGCTTGTCCTGAAGCGTGGGGGCCAACTACGCATGTACGAGGTCATCATCAATACCCGCATCCTCCGCTGCCCGTGCGGCTTCCGCATGGAAATCCCGGACTAGATGCGGTAATCACGCCCCTAGCAACGAAACCAGTTTTAACAGAGGTAGAGGAACAGGAAGGGAAAACATGCAGACCGATTCAAAGAAGGACGAGTCTCCAGTTACCGGGACTGATCACAGGCCGGTTAGAAAGCACAAGCTTCCGGATCCGCCGGACCCGGACAATCTTCCGATCGACTACCCAGGCTCCGGGTGGGACATCAGCAGGTACTCGCCCAGCGTCGCGCGCGAACTTCATCGGCGTACCACGCACCTACGGGGCGTTTGACCTTGAGTGACTTCCCGCCGGACCCTTCGCAACCGGATCCCACCAGGAAAGATCCCACCAGGGAACCGGGACCCACACCGGAGCCGGTTCCCTTGCCGGAACCAGGACCTCCCCCGGTCCCGGACCCGACGCCGGGGCCAACAGTGCCGTCACCACCGGCGCGGCCAGATACTGGACAACCGCCTGGACAGCCACCTCTTTAGGAGGTTTCCAACCCCATAGACCGGATCCTGGCAAATCCCCCAGTCAGGACCCGAAGGAGGGCATGCCGCACTACAGGGAGTGTGGCATGCCCTTTCGCGTGTCCGAAGCTTTCGCGTGCCCGAACTTTGGCGCGCCTCGAAGCCAGCCAGCCTCATCGCCCTGCGGAACAGCCAACCCGCCCATGCAATCTTTGTTTATGTTGGTTTCTATTGACTTACCAACACAAACAAAGATAGAGTCAAGCAATTCCACATCGTTGTGACAGCAGTCACCTGATGGGCTGCACTGACAAATGGCTTTACCGCAATGGAGGGTAAGTGTTCGCTGAAGAGCGCCAACAACTGATCTCCGCACTCGTCGCAGAGCGCGGACGGGTGAGCGTCACTGACCTCGCCGACCGTTTCAGCATCACCACGGAAACCATCCGCCGTGATCTCGCAGCTCTCGAAGTTTCGGGGAGCCTGCGCCGCGTTCATGGTGGGGCTGTCCCCTCGGACCGCTTGAGTACCCGCGAGGAAAGCATCCTGGAGCGCGCCATCCAGCGCCAGACCGAGAAACACCGCATCGCAGCTGCCGCGCTCGCCCTGATTCCGGAACTCACCACGGGCAGCATCCTGCTGGACGCAGGCTCCACAACCGAGACCCTGGCAGACCTGCTCGCGCAGCGGACGCCCGCAGCCAACGGCAACGAAGAACTCGTGGTCATCACCCACGCCATTCCCATTGCCGGCAAGCTTTCCTCCACAGCGGGCATCGCCCTTCAGATCCTGGGTGGCCGGGTACGCGGGCTGACCCAGGCCGCCGTCGGACAGTCCACAGTGGAGGCCGCTTTCAGGCTTCGTCCTGACATCGCCTTCGTCGGCGCAAACGGCATCCACGCCACCTTCGGGCTCAGCACGCCCGATCCTGAAGAAGCCGCGGTAAAAGCCGCCTTCGTCAAGTCAGCCCGCCGCGTTGTGGCATTGGCCGATTCTTCCAAGCTGGACGCCGAGACATTGGTCCAGTTCGCCACCCTGAAGGATGTTGACACTTTGATTACAGACAGTGAACCCTCCGCTGAACTCAGCGCAGCCCTGGCCGAAGCCGGCGTTGACGTGGTGATCGCATGATCGTCACACTCACGGCCAACCCAAGCCTGGACCGCACGGTGGAGCTTCCGGCACCACTGGCCCGCGGCGAGGTACAGCGTGCCGTCGCTGTCCACCAGGAGTCGGGCGGAAAAGGCGTCAACGTCTCCCGCGCCCTGGTAGCTTCCGGCCTCGAAACACTCGCCGTCCTTCCAGGCGCTGACTCGGATCCGGTACTTTCCGGACTGCACGACGCCGGTGTGCCGTTCGCTGCCCTGCCCATCGGTCAGGCGCTACGCAGCAACGTCACCCTCACCGAACCGGATGGCGTCACCACCAAGATCAACGAACCCGGCCCGGAGCTGAGCGACGAACAGCAGGAAGCCCTGATCGGGCTGCTGCTGGAGCGCTCCCGTGGCGCCAGCTGGGTGGTTCTCGCAGGCTCGCTCCCACCAGGAGTGCCCGCGGATTTCTACGCCACAATCGCTCGTCGGCTCCGGTCGAACACTGATGGATCGGCCATCCCCGGCATCGCCATCGACTCTTCCGGGGCTCCGCTTGCGGCAGCTTTGAAAGGCGATGCCGCAGGAAAACCCGATCTCCTCAAGCCCAACGCCGAAGAGCTCGCAGAGCTCGCTGCCGCTGCCGGCTTCGCTATTGTCTCCACCGCCGAGGAACTGGAAGCCGACCCGGCACGAGCCGCCCAAGCTGCTGCCGCCGTCGTCGAAAGCGGTGTGGGCGCCGTTCTGGCAACACTCGGATCCAAGGGCGCAATCCTGGTGACGGCCGATGGGGCGTGGCTGGCCACGCATCCTCCCATCCAGGCCGTCAGCACGGTGGGCGCCGGGGATTCTGCACTGGCCGGCTACTTGCTGGCTGCTATCCAAGGCGGTTCCGCCCAGGACTGCCTTCGTCAGGCCGTGGCACATGGTGCCGCTGCTGCTTCGCTGCCGGGCTCCACTGTCCCTGCAGTCCACCAGACAACCCCCAACGCCGTAACCATCACGGCCCTCCAGAAGGACTAACAGTGACCCAGCTGATCACACCCCAATTGGTCATCCTCGACCAGAACCTGGGCGACTCCCCTGCCGACGTCATCCGCGTCCTGGCCGGCAAAGTCGCCGCTGCTGGCCGTGCTACCGAGGTTGAAGGGCTCTTCACTGATGCCTTCGCCCGCGAGCAGAAAACCGCTACCGGCGTCCCCGGCGGCATAGCGATTCCGCACTGCCGCTCGGCCGCAGTCACCGAGCCCGCCCTTGCCATGGCCCGCCTGTCCCACAAGGTGGACTTCGGCGCCAAGGACGGCCCGGCGGACCTCATCTTCTTCATTGCCGCCCCGGACGGCGCTGACCAGGAGCACCTGAAGTTGCTCTCCAAGCTGGCCCGCTCCCTCATCAAGAAGGACTTCACGGCAGCGTTGCGCGCGGCAGCCACTGAGCAGGACATCGTGGACCTCGTTGATGGGGCCTTGGCGGACAAGCCCGCTGCAGCTGCAGCTGCTCCGGCCACCGAAGCTGCTGCAGCACCCGCTGCCGCTGGGGCCACTGCCGGATCAACCACGACGGCGGCTGCCGGACCCAAGCGCATCGTCGCCGTTACAGCGTGCCCCACCGGCATCGCCCACACCTACATGGCTGCTGACTCACTGGTTGCCGCGGCCCAGGAAATGGGCGTGGATCTCCAGGTTGAGACGCAGGGTTCCTCCGGGGCCAAGCCGCTGGATCCGGCCATCATTGCCGCTGCTGACGCAGTGATTTTCGCTGTCGACGTGGACGTCCGTGGCAAGGAGCGCTTCGCCGGCAAGCCGGTCATCAACGCTCCGGTTAAGCGCGGCATCGATGAACCCACCAAGATGGTCCAGGAAGCGTTGGCTGCTGCGGATGACCCGCACGCCCGCCGCGTCCCGCACTTCGGTGCCGAAGAGCAGGCCGAGCGTGCTGCTGAGGAAAAGGGCGAGCACATCGGCCAGAAGCTCAAGCGGGCACTCCTCACCGGTGTTTCGTACATGATCCCGTTCGTAGCGGGCGGCGGCCTGCTGATTGCGATCGGCTTCCTCCTTGGCGGCTACGAAATCACGGGCTTCGCTGACAAGATGCTGGTTCAGAACAGCATCTTCAACCTGCCCACCGAGTTCCCGGACAACGCCTGGGGTCCGCTTGGAGCCTACATCGGTGCTGTACTGTTCAAGATCGGCGCACTGTCCCTCGGATTCCTGGTTCCCGCGCTGGCCGGCTACATCGCCTATGCCATCGCTGACCGTCCCGGCATTGCCCCCGGTTTTGTTGCCGGCGCTGTATCCGGGTTCATGGGCGCAGGCTTCCTCGGGGCCATTGTTGGCGGTCTGCTGGCCGGCTACATCGCTTTCCAGATCGGCAAGCTCGATGTTCCCCGCTGGCTGCGTGGCCTGATGCCTGTGGTCATTATTCCGTTGCTCGCCTCCCTCGTGGCCTCCGGCCTGATGTTCCTGATCCTTGGTGCTCCGATCGTGGCACTGACCAAGGCACTGAACACCGGCCTTTCGGGCCTCACCGGCGCAGGCGCAATCGTCCTCGGCATCATCCTCGGCCTCATGATGTGCTTCGACCTTGGTGGTCCTGTCAACAAGGTTGCCTACTCCTTCGCTGTTGCGGGCCTCGGCACGGCAACGGTGGCAAACCAGGCACCGTGGCAGATCATGGCCGCAGTGATGGCAGCGGGCATGGTTCCGCCGCTCGCCATGGCCCTGGCTACCGTGCTGGACAAGAAGCTGTTCTCCTTGGCTGAGCGTGAGAACGGAAAGGCCGCCTGGCTTCTGGGTGCATCCTTCATCTCCGAGGGCGCCATCCCGTTCGCAGCTGCTGACCCGCTTCGCGTCATCCCCGCCAGCATGGTGGGTGGCGCCGTAACCGGTGCCCTGTCCATGGCCTTCGCGGTCACGTCCAAAGCTCCGCACGGTGGCATCTTCGTGTTCTTCGCAATCGACAACTTCCTGTTGTTCTTCCTGTCGATCGCTGTCGGCGTGGTCATCACCGCGCTCCTTGTAATTGCCCTCAAGCGCTGGGCTGTCCGCAAGCCGGTTGAGGCCGAGGCAGTTCCCGTCCCAGCAGGCGTGTAAGTCCCGGCAGGCGTGTAAGCGCCGGCAGATAACCCGTCAGCCCAAAAGCACCCAAGCAATCAGAGGACCAGATACATGCAGACCTTCTCAGGCGTAGGCGTAGCTCCCGGGCGCGTCCTGGCACCGGTAAAGCAGATGCCGAAACCGATCCAGGAGCCGCACCCGAACGTCAACATTCCTGCCGACGTCACGGTTGAATCGCAGGGGCAGCGCATCAAGGACGCTGCCAAGGCGGTTCAGGCTGAACTGAGGGCCCGCGCGGCTACGGCCAACGGAGAAGGCAAGGAAGTTTTGGAAGCAACGGCTTTGATGGCCGCCGACCCCATGCTGGTGAAATCGGCCATCAAGCTGTTGTCTCCTGAGGCTCCAGGTGGTGCACGGACTGCTGAACGTGCAATCTGGGAGGCTGGCGGAACGGTGGCTGAGACCCTCAAGGGCCTGGGCGGGTACATGGCCGAGCGCGTGGCGGACGTCCTCGACGTCCGGGCACGCATAGTGTCTGAGCTCCGGGGCCTGCCGGCACCGGGGATCCCGGCCTCCGATGTACCGTTCATCCTGGCGGCTGAGGACCTGGCGCCTGCTGATACTGCCACGCTGGACCCATCCAAGGTAGTCGCGCTGATTACCTCCAGCGGCGGGCCGCAGTCGCATACGGCCATCCTTGCCCGTGCTCTCGGCTTGCCCGCCGTTGTAGCCGCGCTGGGCGTGGACGAGATTGCGGATGGCACCGAGGTCTATGTGGACGGCGCCGCAGGCACCATCACAGTTGAGCCCGGTGAAGACCTGCGTTTGGCTGCCAAGGCGTGGGCCACCCAGGCTTCCACGCTGGCGGCCTTCAGCGGGAACAACACCATGGCCGACGGTTTCCGCGTGCCGTTGTTGGCAAACGTTGGCACGGGTGCGGATGCGGTCAAAGCGGCCGACGCCGGCGCCGAGGGCGTTGGACTTCTGCGGACGGAATTCTGCTTCCTGGATCGCGACGACGAACCCACTGTGGAGGAACAGATCGCGGCTTACGGAGCCGTTTTTGCAGCCTTCCCGGGTAAGAAAGTTGTGGTCAGGACCCTGGACGCGGGCGCGGACAAGCCGCTGCCGTTCCTCACCAATGCCGACGAACCGAACCCTGCGCTCGGTGTCCGCGGATACCGCACGGACCTCACGTCCCCCGGCGTCCTCGAACGGCAGCTCGAGGCCATCGCCGCCGCCGAAGCCGCCAACAATGCCGAGGTCTGGGTCATGGCACCCATGATCTCGACGGCGGACGAGGCCGCGCGGTTCGCCACGCTTTGCGCCGCCGCCGGGCTCAAAACCCCGGGTGTCATGGTGGAAGTGCCGTCGGCAGCGCTGACCGCCGCCACTGTTCTGCGCGAAGTGAGCTTCGCGTCCCTTGGCACCAACGATCTCACGCAGTACGCCATGGCAGCAGACCGCCAGCTTGGGCCGCTCGCCACCCTGAATGATCCGTGGCAGCCCGCAGTTCTGCAGTTGGTCAAGCTAACGGCCGACGGCGCCGCGCAGGTCAGCAGCGAAAGCGGCACGGCCAAGCCGGTTGGCGTCTGCGGTGAGGCAGCAGCGGACCCGGCACTCGCCGTCGTACTCGTTGGACTTGGCGTGGCGACGCTGTCGATGAGTGCCCGGGCGCTTGCCGCCGTCGCGACCGTGCTTGCCACTGTGACCGTTGCCCAGGCGCAACAGCTGGCAGCGATTGCCTTGACGGCCCCCAATGCGGCCGCGGCACGCAGCGCGGTCCGGGCCCAGCTTCCCATCCTGAACGAGCTCGGCCTCTAAACTTCCCACAACCACCCACATCAAAGGAGCACCAATGCCTGAACGTACCGCCACCATCGCAAGCCGCGTCGGCCTCCACGCCCGCCCGGCAGCCATCTTCGCTGAAGCCGCAGGCGACCTTGACCTTGAGGTCACCATCGCCCGCGAAGGCGAGCCTGCCGATGACGCCATGGACGCAGCGAGCATCCTGTCCCTCATGAGCCTGGGCGCCTCCCACGGCGATGTCGTAGTGCTGCGTGCCGAAGGCGAAGGCGCAGAAGCAGCCCTGGACAGCCTGGTGAAGATCCTCGAAACGGACCACGACGCCGAGTAGGACCGCTAAACCACCCAGCGACACGGAAAAGGCCTGAAGACCCCCGGATTTGGGTGGCTTCAGGCCTTTTTTGTGTCCTGGACCGGAATACCCTGGCTCTGCTTCCCAATGAGGAAGGCTGCAATCGAAGCCTCAGTGGGCTTCACGTCCTGCAATTCCCCGGACAGATAGGCCTCCACGATCCTGGGGTCCACGTAGGAAGTTCGCGCCACGGTGGGGGTGTTGCCCAGCAGTTGGGCAGCGTCCTTCATGGCCTTCACCAAAGCCTGGGGCCGCGTCATGGTGCCTTCGGACTTCAACAAGGACAGGGCTGCCGCCGCGGTTCCCTTCCAGGTACGGAAATCCTTGGAGGTGTAGGCCGCTCCGGCAATTCCGCGGAGGTACTCGTTGATCATGGCAGCGTCTACCGAAACCCATGAACCATCGGACTGGTAGGCCAGCAACCGTTCCTTGCCGGGCCGGCGGGCCAGCGGCTCCAGGAAAGCTGCCAGCGCGGGATCCTGGATGGAGATGTCCCACCACTGCCCGCTCTTGCCCGGGAACTTCAGGCCCACGGCATTGTCCTTGATTCGCGCGTGCCGGCACCTGAGCGTGGTGAGTCCGTAGGAGCCGTTCTGACGCATGTAGCTTTCAGAGCCCACGCGGAGAGCGCCCAGATCCATGAGACGCACGGCTGCGGCCAGGGTCTGCTGCCGGGGAGACGAGGTGTCTTTCAAGTGCAGTGTGACAGTCCTGCGCACGCCAGGAAGCACCGAGCCCAATTCCGTGGCCCGCTGGAACTTCTCGGTGTCTTTACGTTCGCGCCACCGAGGGTGGTAGATGTATTGGCTTCGACCCGCCGCGTCCACACCCGTGGCCTGGATGTGTCCATTGATGTCGGGACTGATCCACACCTCGGTCCACGCAGGCGGGATCGCCAGCGCATTAATGCGCTGGCGATCCTCTTGGCTTACCAGGCTCCCGTCAGGATACCTGTAACTGAACCCTTTGCCGGCCCTGCGGCGTTCAATACCGGGCTTGGAAAGGTCACTTCGCCGAAGCCTTGGCATTTTCAGTGATCGAGTTCAGGGGTGGGCTAGGCTTCGTCGGGATCCGTGACTGCGGCTCCCGCGCTCATGACCTCGGCGTTGATCATCCATACAAGCTGCTCCAGGCGGGCGATGAATTCGTGCAGCAGGTCCGCTGTTGTGGGATCTTCTTCGTCCACCTCGTCATGGACGTCCCGCATGGTCTGGACGGTCCGCTCCACACGATCGGTGACCAGCTTGACTGCGTTCTTGGTGTTGACCAGCCCGCCAGGGAACTCTTCAAGGCGGGTGCCGGCCGAGATGGTCCCGCTCCGGCCATCGGGCAAGGCGTGAAGGGCCCTCATCCGTTCGGCGGTGTCATCCGCGAATTGACGGGTGGCCGCAACGAGTTCGTCCAGCTGGAGGTGGAGGTCACGGAAGTTCGGACCGACGATGTTCCAGTGCGCCTGCTTGCCCTGGAGCTGTAGCTCGATCAGGTCTGTCAGGACGATTTGAAGGTTGTCTGCAAGCTGCTGTGACGCTTTCATGTTTTCCTCTCCTTGGACGGTCGGTGCAAGCGAAAAACCCTGGTGTCGAATTCCTTCGATGTGGGTCATTCATCAAGTGGCGACTTCAATAACTCTTTCATAAGGTTGCTTAGTAGTACAATGAAGAGTGTTGCTGTTCACATCTGGCGAACTTCACCCCTCGGTGAGGGCCGGAAGTGGTAGCGATAAAAAGTACTTGGAGGCGGTGGAACGCTCCCAAGTAACCGTAGAAGTAAATAGGAATGCATAGTCAGGAATCCAAAGATTCTTTGCGGATTCCCCCAGAAAGGAATGTGCTGACCATGAACACGCTTCTGATCATTGCTGGTGTAGTTGCAATTGTCCTTCTCTTGGTGGGCGGCTTCTCGCAGGCCCTGAACTGGCTGCTGTGGGTAGGCGTCGTCCTCCTCGTTATCGCAGCTATCGGCTGGTTGCTCAGCTTCATGTCAGGCCGCAGGGGACACACGGTATAGAGCGCGCACCGCGACAATGACCCGCACCGGCCAAGGACTTTGGTCGGCCTGCCGATGAATACCGCGGAACGTGAGGACTGTCCCACTGCAGGCGAACTGCAAGCAGGGGCAGTCCTCCGGCGCATCCGGCACCCGGATACAGGCTCCGGAACGGGCGCTTTAGCCGCCATATTCGCATGAAACGCAGTGTTTTACCCGCCCGTACTGGGAGGAGGTGCCACGTCAGGATCCCGCGGAGTAGGGAATTCGTCCGGCGACTCCGGAACGGGAGAAGTATCCGGGTCTTCCGGAGTGGGCCTGCCCTCAGGTGGCTCCCCCGGTCCGGGAGGCGTACCCGGCGACGGCCGCTCGGGTGTTTCACGCTCCGATCCCCGTCCTGGCAGTTCCTGCTCAGGCGTTGGTGTGCCATAGCCGCCGGCAGCGTCTTCAGGGTCAACGCGGTGTTCGTCCTGACTCATTTCTTCCTCCTTGGAAATCCTTTGAGGCCCCAAAAATTGTTCGAGGAATGCTGACAGTTCGACCGTAGTCCGGTGTAGTGTCAGCGTCCACCAATAGCTATCTGGAGGCGTACGAATGGTAGAGCCGGAGCAGGTTCCCAGGACCGGCAGGAACGAATCCATTGAAGAACGGATGGACCGCAACTGGATGGAGCTGATCCAGGAACTGCGGGTGCTCCAGACCGGCGTCCAGATCCTGGGCGGCTTCCTGCTGACCTTGCCCTTCCAAGCGCGCTTTGAGCACCTGGACGACTGGCAACGCGGACTCTACCTCTTCAATGTCATGGCAGCGGCCCTGACAACTGCTTTGATCCTTCTTCCGGTCAGCGTGCATCGCCGCCTTTTCCGCCGGGGACTCAAAGCCACTCTCGTCTCCAGCGCCGATGCCATCACCAAATGGGCCTTGGGCGGCGTAGCCATCCTGACTGTGGGTTCGGCCACGCTGGTCTTCGATGTCACCGCCGGCCGAACAGCAGCCCTGATTGCCGGTGGCTTCATCGTCCTGGTCCTGCTGCTACTCGTTGTGGGCATGCCCATATGGCTGCAGCGGCGGGCCCTGCAAAACGGGAACGGCAAGAGCGGAAATGCACCGTGAGCAAAAGGCACATCAATACGCGAAAGGAAGCGCACCATGCCTGGAAAGAAGAATTCGAGCCTGAAGGACCCGAAGCTATATGAAGAACTCCGCGACGAGGGCGCGTCCAAGGAAAAAGCGGCCCGCGTATCCAATGCTGCGGCCAAACAGGGACGCAAGGAAGTAGGCCGCAAGGGAGGCAAGTCCGGCGACTACGACGATTGGACCGTGGACAAACTGAGGTCCCGCGCCAAGGAACTCGGAATCAAGGGCTACTCCGGCAAGAAGAAGTCCGAGATCATTTCAATGCTGCGGAACCACTGATATTCAACAAGAAAACAGTCTAGGCCGTTCATCATCACCGGCCGACGCTGCTTCCTCATTAGTCGGTGAGCCGTATTAGTCGGTGAGCCGCGGGGCGGGCCGTAACCTTTTGAGCCAGGTTTCAGTCTGCGCAATGTGTGCTGCCATCGCAGTCGCAGCCAAAGTGGGGTTCCGCTGGGCAATCGCCTCCACGATCGCAGCGTGGCCGGCCGTGCTCCCCTCACGCACAGTGGTACCCTCATCGCCGTCGAAAATATGGAAGTGACCCCCGCGCGAACGGAAAAGGCGCACTAAGCCGGCCAGAGTGGCGTTACCACTTGCCCGGCAGATTTCCTCATGGAACTGCGAATCCAGTTCAGAATATTCGGAAGGGTCGTCCGTGCTTTCCATGCCGGCCACCAGTGCCGTCAGGGTAGCCAAGGCGGCAGGTGTTGCATTTGCCGCGGCTGCGGACGCAGCGTGCGACTCCATCAATCGTCGGATCTCGAAGAGCTCCAAAAGGCCGTCCAAAGGAAGCAAGTCGACCAGCAGCGCGAAGTTCTGAAGGATGACCGTGGGTTCCAAAGAGGAGATATAGGTCCCTGAACCGTGCCGCGACTCCATGATTCCGAGTGCTGACATGGCGCGGACAGCTTCCCGCAGGGAGCTCCGTGAGACTCCAAGCTGGGCGCACAGCTCCGCTTCGGGAGGGCATTTCTGCCCGGGCAGCAGTTCGCCGGAGGCGATCTTGTTTCGCAGGCCCTGCATGGCCGTTTCTACTGCACTCAATTAGCCGCCTCCTCCAGACCCGGTCCACGCTACAGCACCTGCGCAGGTGCGTAGTGATATGACATCTTGTCAGACTTCACATCGCAAGACATCTTATCTCTTGCTGCCATTCGTGGCTGTTTTGCGTCTGCATTCGCAGATTTGCGGAAAGTCATCTTATGTCTTTGGAAAGTTGTCTGTTGTCTTGGCGGAATGTGTGAGGTAACTTACAGACAGTCCCGCCTCTCCGAGCAAGAAGGCCTCTGTGTACACAGCCAGCAACCTCACGGCTCCCCGTCCCATGATGACCCCGGACGGCGAGCCTTCCTCCTTCGACTGGAGCCTCACTCCCACCAAGGTCCACCTGAATCACGGCTCATATGGTTCCGTTCCCCGCGCGGCGCAGGACTTCCAGCTGGAGCTCAAGGCCCGCATGGAAGCAAACCCTTGTACGTGGTTCATGGGGCAGTACAACGCGGTGGCGGCAGCGCGTACGGAAGTTGCCGCATTCCTCGGAGTCGATGCCGCGCATATGGCACTGGTCCAGAATGCCAGCGCCGGGGTCAGTGCCGTTTATAACTCACTGGAGTTTGCACCTGGCTCAGAAATCGTGATGACGAACCACGCCTACGGAGCCGTACTGCACGGGGCTTACCGGGTGGCCCGGAGATACGGCGCTCGGGTCCGAATCGCGGAAGTGCCGCTGGATGCGGATGCCGTGACCGCAATCGCCCTTGTCATGGCAGAAGTCAGCAACAAGACGGCCCTCATCGTGGTGGACCAAATCACCTCGGCAACAGCCCGGGCATTTCCCGTAGAGGCCATCGCCGAGGCAGCATCTGCCATGGGCATTCCCGTGCTCGTGGACGGAGCGCATGCGCCGGGGATCCTGGAATCGCCCGTGCCCGACTTTGACGGGTTCTGGGTTGGCAATCTGCACAAGTTTGCTTGCGCTCCGAGGGGTACGGCCGCCCTCGTAGCCCGTGGTGCACACGCCAGCAAGCTAACCCCGCTCATTGACTCGTGGGGCTTTCCCCACAGCTTCCCGGAGAACTTCGACCACGTCGGAACCCAGGATGTTACGTCCTGGATGGCCGCACGCACGTCGTTCGACACCATCGCGCAACGGTACGGCTGGGGAACTTTTCGCAGCTACGCCAATGCCCTTTGCGACTACGGCGAGTCCCTTATTGGCCATGCCTTTGCCGACTTCACAGGGCAGGACCACACAGTAGACGTCGGCATGCCGGTTGGGCCGCTGCGCTTGATCCGCTTGCCGCATGGCCTTGCCACTTCGCACGAGGATTCGCACACTGTGCGGGCTTTCATCTCGGACGAGCTGGACATCGAAACAGCGGTGACCACCTATGACGGTGAGGGCTTCCTGCGACTTTCCGCCCACCTCTATAACTCGCCCACGGACTTCGAGATTTTCGCCGCGAAAGCCGTACCTGAACTTGTGCGGCTCGCCCGATCCCTCTAGACAGCACCACCTGCGCCGCGCAACCGGCGCATGGATTGCCCACCTCAACCAAATAAACGGAGGACCCACGTGAAATCCAGAATAATGGCGTCTGCGGCAGCAGGCCTGGCGGCTGTTCTTGCACTTGCCGGATGCGGCGGCGGCCAGAATGCTGCCGATGGCAAAGTCACCTTGAAGATGGTGGAGAGCCTGACCAATCCCACCAGGACAGAAACCCTGAAGAAGCTGATTTCAGGCTTCGAGCGTGAAAACCCGGACATCAAAGTCGACCTCATTTCGCCTCCCACCGATCAGGCTGATCAGAAGATCCAACAGATGCTCCAGTCCGGCAAGGGGATCGACGTCGTGGAAGCGCGTGACATCACGGTGGGATCCTTCGGAGCCAACAATTGGCTCTATGACATGACCAAGGACCTGGACGGCTGGGATGGCTGGAACAACCTGACGGAAAACGCGGTCACGTACTCCAAGCAGAACGGCAAAACCTACTACATCCCTTACGGCTTCTACGGTCTTTCCCTGTTCTACCGCTCCGACCTCGTCAAGGACGCCGGGTTCGACGGTCCTCCCAGCAGCTGGTCAGAGATGGTGGAACAGGCCGCAGCCCTGAACAAGCCATCGGAGAACAAGTTCGGATATGCGTTCCGCGGGGGCACCAATGCAAACTCCAACGCCGTGGCCATCATTGAGGCCTATGTAGCTGACGAGATCGACCGTGAGAACGCCTTCAAGCTCACGAGTGGCAAAACGATCTTCTCGTCCCCCAAGGCCCAGGAGGCGATGGACCTCTACATCGACCTCTTCAAGAAGGGATCACCGCCGTCGTCCGTGGCATGGGGCTACCCGGAGATGGTCCAGGGCTTCAGCAACGGCTCCACTGCCTTCCTGCTGCAGGACCCGGAGGTCATCGCCACGGTCAAGGAATCGCAGTCCATCAAGGAAGACCAGTGGAACGTTGCTCCCCTGCTGGTGGGCCCGGACGGCAAAGCAGTGCAGCCCGTAGCCTCCGCTGGCTGGGGTATCGCGGAGTCGTCAAAATCCAAGCCGGAGGCAGTCAAGCTCATCAAGTACTTGGCGCAGGGAGACGCCGCCACCACCTTCAGCAAGGACAACAGCCTCGTCCCCATCCTGAAATCCGCAGCACAAGACAGCTTCTACAGCACCGGTCCCTGGGCTGCCTACGTCAAGATGACCGAGAACCCGGACACGTACGTTTCCGCGATCCAACCCCGCAGTGTGTCGTGGTGGACGGAATGGATCAAGAAGTCCGACGGCGAACTGCAGCGGGTGCTCACGGGGCAGATGTCCACGGCCGAGCTGCTGGCAAGCTGGGACACGTATTGGACCGAAAAGATGAAGGGATAGCTTCCGGTGAGTCTCGACGTCAAGCGGGCCACACCCCCACCATTGGGTCGGAAGACCGAAAAGCCGGATCCCAGTAATCGAACTCTGTCCAAACGACGGTTCAGCGCCCGTACGGCTTTTACCTTGCTGGCCTTCCTGGCACCGGCCGCCTTGTTCGTAGGGGTATTCACGTACTACCCCATGATCTCCGGGAGCCAGATGGCGTTCCGGAACTGGAACCTGAACGACCTTTCGGACACATCCTGGGTTGGTTTTGCCAATTTCCAGAGCCTGTTCGATGCTCCTGAATTCGGGACAATCGTCCGGAACACTGTGGTGTGGGTTGTTGGCTCGCTGGTTCCCCAAGTGGTGATTGGTTTCGCGGTGGCGCTGTTCCTGAAGCGCCGGTTCAGGATGCGTGGAGCCTACCAGGCGATGATCTTCTTCCCGTGGGCTGTATCCGGCTTCCTCATCGGGATGCTTTTCCGGTGGATGTTCAATGCCGAATTTGGAGTGGTCAATGACCTGTTGATGAAGGCGGGGCTCATTAGCTCGCCCATTCCGTGGCTGTCCGATCCCGGCTTCGCCATGACGGCAATCATCATTGCCAACATCTGGTACGGCGTCACGTTCTTTGCCATCATGATCCTCGCCGCCCTGCAGTCGGTGTCCGACGAAATGTACGAGGCCGCTGCCTTGGATGGCGCCGGAAAGGTAAGGACGTTCTTAAGTATCACGCTGCCGAGCATCGCAACTACTTTGGCACTTACCATCCTTTTGCGAGTGATCTGGATCTTCAACTTTCCGGACATCATCTTTGCCATGGCCGGCGGTGGACCGGCCGATCAAACCCACATCATCACCACCTACATGATCAAAATTACGCAGGAGGGTGACTACGGAAAAGCGTCCGCGCTCGGCTTGATCGTGGTGCTCACCCTGATGCTGTTCGCTGCCTTCTATCTCATGGCTGTCCGCTTTCGAAAGGGAGCCCGATGATCAACACTCCGACGCTCGCAGGCAGGATTTCCAAGGTTGTTTTCCTGGGGTTGTGCCTGGTCGCCACCGTTTTCCCGTTGTACTGGATCGTGGTGACGTCCCTGAAGGAGCCGGGGGCCATCTATTCGCTGCCACTGGATTACTGGCCGCGGCAATTGTCCTTGGACAACTACATCGGGCTCTTCACGAAGTCCGACTTTGGCCAGTACATGCTCAACAGCCTCGTGGTTGCGCTGGTGGCCGCCTCGGTGGCAACACTGATTTCGCTGCTCTCCGCTTACGTTCTGGCGCGGTTCCATTTCTCCGGACGCGGTGCCGTGCTGGGGGCGTTCCTGGTGACGCAGATGATTCCCGGATTTATTGCACTGGGTCCCCTCTACCTCATGATGACCGACTTCGGACTCGTGGATTCCAAGACCGGGCTGATCCTGATCTATATCGCGATCTGCATTCCGTTCTGCACCATCATGCTCCGTGGCTTTTTCGAGAATGTTCCTGACGCGTTGGAGGAAGCCGCCATGATTGATGGCTGCTCCAGGCTGAGTGCACTCTTCAAGGTCATTGTTCCCGTGATGCTGCCCGGCATCGCAGCGAGTTTCGTCTTCAACTTCGTCAATTGCTGGAATGAATTGTTCTTGTCGGTGACCCTGATGAACAGCGACAGCAACAAGACCATTCCGACGGCATTGGCCGGCTTTATCTCCAGTTTCAACATTGACTGGGGTTCCATGTCGGCCGCTGCGGTTCTGACGGTGGTTCCAACACTGGTGATCTTCGCCTTCGCCAGTAAGTTCATCGTTCAGGGACTCACGGCGGGTTCAGTCAAAGGCTGACGCAAACGCACCAGGGTCTAGGTCGCAGCAGTGCGCGTTTGGGGCGCCCTAAACGCGCTTAAATGCGACCCAGTTGGGAGCCCGACGCCGGGTCACGCCTTTTTCTTGGCCCGCGTCTTTGGCTTGCTGGCAGTTTTGCTGGCTGCAGCGTCATCGTCGGCCGCTTTTTCCTTGCCGCGCTTCTTGTCCAGGCTCCGTTTCAGCGCCTCCATGAGATCGATGACGTCGCCGCCTTCCCCTTCGCCTTCCGTGACGCCGAACGTGGCCTCCGTATCGAGCGCTTCGCCCTTTTCGAGCTTGGCCTCGATCAACGTTCGGAGCTGCACCTGGTAGTCGTCGGTGTATTCTTCGGGGTCGAAGTCGTGGGCCATGGAATCCACCAGGGCGGAGGACATTTCCAGTTCCTTATCGGAGATCTTGATGTCCGTCTCAAGCGAGGGGAACTTGGCCTCCCGGACTTCATCGCCCCAGAGCAGTGCCTGCAGAAGGAGTACGTCGCCGCGTACGCGCAGGGCTCCGAGCCGTGTCTTCTGCCGCAGGGCGTACTGGACAATTGCAATCCTGTCCGTGTCCTCAAGTGTCTGCCGCAGCAACATATAGGCTTTGGGGGATTTGGAATCCGGCTCCAGGAAATAGCTGCGCTCGTACATGATCGGGTCCAGTTGCTCGGCAGGGATGAATTCCACTACCTCAATTTCGCGGCTGTTCTCTTCCGGCAAGGACTTCAATTCCGCCGCGGTGAGAACAACTGTGCGGCCTTCCTCTTCGTAGGCCTTGTCGATATCTTCGTAAGCAACAACTTCGCCGCAAATTTCACACTTCCGCTGGTACCGGATGCGTCCCCCGTCCTTATTGTGGACTTGGTGAAGGCCAATATCGTGGTCCTCCGTGGCGCTGTAAAGCTTCACTGGTACGTTGACCAGACCGAACGCGATAGATCCCTTCCATATGGCCCTCATGCACCCAGTCAACAGCACAAGACAGCAGAGGAGAAGAGGTGGCAGGCAAGCAACAGGAGCGGGTGAACGTGGAAGGCCACGAGCTGACCCTCACCAACCTGGGCAAGATCATCTACCCCGAGACCGGGACAACCAAGGCCGAAGTCCTGGAATACTATGCCGCAGTCGCGCCTTTCCTCATTCCTGCCGCCGCCAACAGGCCCGTCACACGCAAGCGCTGGGTCAACGGGGTGGGCACTGCCGAGCACCCCGGACAGGTGTTCTTTCAGAAGAACCTCGAAGACTCCGCGCCCAAGTGGATCCCCCGCACGGCCATCCAGCACTCGGACCACACCAACGTCTACCCCATGGTCAACAACCTCGCCACGCTCACATGGATGGCACAGATAGCATCCCTGGAGATCCACGTCCCGCAATGGCAGGTTGACGCCGAGGGTAATCCGCTCCGGCCCGACCGCTTCGTCCTGGATCTTGACCCCGGTCCCGGCGCAGGCCTGCCTGAGTGCGTTGAAGTGGCCAAGCTTGCCCGCTCCATCCTGCAGGACATGGGCATGGAACCGGTGCCAGTGACCAGCGGCAGCAAAGGAATCCACCTTTATACCGGGCTGGAGGGGACCCTGAAGTCCGAGCAAGTATCGTCCTTCGCCCATGAGCTGGCGCGTGCCCTTGAGTCCGACCATCCCGAGCTGGTGGTCAGCGACATGAAGAAATCCCTCCGCCACGGCAAAGTGTTGGTGGACTGGAGCCAGAACAGCGGGAACAAGACCACCATCGTCCCTTACTCACTCCGCGGTAAAGCCCATCCAACGGTCGCGGCGCCGCGCACGTGGCGCGAACTCTCCTCGAGCACCCTGGACCATCTTGATTACACGGCGGTGATGAAGCGGGTCAAGACCGGCAAGGACCACTTCGCCCCTATCTCGTCACGGCACCTCCCGCCGCACGGAGAGTATACGGATGATGACGACGGCGCTGGAGCCCGCAGCGGTTCGGCAACCCACAGCGGTTCGGGCGGTTCCCGCGAGCGCGTGGTGACCGTGGAGAACCGTCTCGCCAAATATGTGGGGATGCGCGATCCGGAGAAGACCCCGGAGCCGTTCCCGGCGTCGTCGGCTGCTTCTGCCTCGGCGACGCCGGGAGGATCTTCCTCTGACCAGCCGAAGCCCGGCGACCCTGCACCGCCCGGCGGGATCTTCGTCATCCAGGAGCACCATGCCCGCCGCTACCACCTGGATCTGCGGCTGGAGCACAACGGCGTACTTGCGTCGTGGGCTTTGCCGCGCGGCGTTCCGGAGACGCCCGACCGGAACAACCTTGCCGTGCATACGGAAGACCATCCGATGGAATACGCGGACTTCGCTGGCGTCATTCCCAAAGGTGAATATGGTGCAGGGACCATGACTATTTGGGACCGTGGCGAGTACACGTGCGAGAAATGGCGGGACGGCAAGGAAGTGATCGCATCGCTAACGGGCCAGCCAGGAGGTGGACTGCACGGGACCAAACGTCTGGCACTGATCAATACGGGCGACCGTTGGCTGATCCACTTGATGAAGGAGCAACCCGGAGGACGGCTTCGGAAGGGCACTGCCAGTCCTCCCAACAAGGTCGCCCCCGTCGCGGCATCGAGCCCAGCCGCTCCCCAGCCAATGCCGAACTACACTCCCATGCTTGCCACGTCGGGCACCGTCGCCGACCTTCGCGGCGAGGACTGGCTGTACGAACTGAAATGGGACGGAATCCGCGCCATCATCACCGGCACCGAGGGCAGGATCCGTCTCATGAGCCGCAACGGCAACGATCTCACTGCCACCTACCCCGAACTAACAGACCGATCATGCTGGCCCGACGGCGATTTCGTGGCCGACGGTGAAATCGTGGCACTTGGAAAGGGTTCGCGGCCTGATTTTGGCCGTCTGCAGCTCCGGATGAACCTGGTGAAGACCGCTGACATCGAACGAGCCCGCGCTTCGGTCCCGGTGCAGCTGATGCTGTTCGACCTTCTGTACGACGGCGGGACGGATCTGAGCGGGCTTCCTTTCCGTGAGCGTCGGGAGCGGCTTGCGGCGTTTGCCGGGGGCTTGCGCACGGGCTGCCCGCTTCACCTTTCGGCGGTGTTGGACCACGACGTCGACGACCTCATGGCAAGCGCGGCTGAACTCGGCTTGGAAGGGGTGATGGCGAAGAAGGCAGATAGCCGCTACGTGGTAGGCAGGCGCAGCCGCTCGTGGATCAAACTCAAGCTGGAGCAGAGCCAGGAAGTGGTTGTTGGTGGCTGGCGACCCGGCGCAGGTGCCCGGAATGGAACCTTTGGCTCGTTGCTGTTGGGCATTCCGCAGGGCGGGAAGTTGCATTACGTGGGCCGGGTGGGCACCGGGTTCAAGGAGTGGCAGCTGAGGGATGTCATGGAGAAACTGGAGCCCCGCCTGATACCCGATTCCCCGTTCGCCGATATCCCGCGCGAGGATGCTGCAGGTGCCCGTTGGGTAGATCCGGAGCTGGTAGCCGAAGTGACCTTCGGAGAATGGACCGGCCCGGGCAGGCTACGACATCCCGTGTGGCGTGGGTGGCGTCCTGACAAGTCCCCGGAAGACGTAAGCCCGCCCAACTAGGTCGCACTTGAGCGCGTTTTGAGAGCCCTAAACGCGCTGTGCTGCTACCTAGTTGGGCTGGCTGGGTTGGGTCAGGAGGAGTGCGGCATCTGCGGGCGGCTGGTCCGGTGGATCGCCGTCACGGCTGCACCCTGGCCCACTCGTCCGTGGGCTTGTTCGCGGTCCTTCGGGTGCCGGCGTTTGCCGCTACCGTCCGGCCAGTGCTGCTCCTGGTCCAAACCCAGGGTTACATCGATGGTTGCCGGCTCAGGCATGGGAGCCATGTCCATGGCCTCCACCAAGTGGCTGGCAACCTCGGGATCGATGTTTTCACCTTGATGCTTTGCAGTCATGGTTCTTCCTTTCCACAGTGAAACGAAGGAATTTCAATACTAGGTGGGCCGTCGATGGTTGTCTGCAGGATTTATCTGCAACCGGGAATCACCAACGGACCTTCTTTTCCGTCTTCGCCTGCTTGCCGCTGGTGGACGTGGGCTTATGGCCCTTGCCCGTGCTTTGCCAGCCAGCAGGAGCGCCGCCGCCGGACTTGCTGGCCAGCATTGCCTTCTGGGCATCGGTCAGTTTGGACTTGATGCCGCCGGAGGCGGACTTCGGACTTCCCGATGCCGCGGGATCAGGGGTGTTGTTTTCGGAAGGATTGGCAGTCATAAAAGTGGACTCCTCTTCAGGTGTGAGTCCTGGAGAAGCACCAAAACCATGGCGTTGCGGTTCGAGAAAATAGCGTCGACAACGGGAACGGCATGGAGGCAGGGCCTCAACAGGCGTGGATTTTTGTCAGGTGAAACTCGGCCGTGCCGCTGCGGGCAGATGCCGGTCTACTCAAAAATCAGTGTTCCCATGCGTCATACCCTAACCAAGAATCGCCGCTTTTGTGAACCCCTCGGCTAGCATGGCACCCGTGACCTGGAGAATGTCCGTCGCCACCACCCTGCGCGATGCCGGATGCGTCTTCGCGGAGGACGAAGCGCAACTCCTCATTGAGGCCGCCACGAGTCCGGACCATTTGGACTACATGGTGGACCAGCGCGTCAGGGGAATGCCCTTGGAACACATCCTCGGTTGGGTGGACTTCTGCGGGAGCCGCATGGTTGTTGAACCCGGCGTATTCGTTCCACGGCGTCGCACGGAGTTCCTGGTGCGCCAGGCGGCGAAAATCGCACCGCCGGGTGGCGTCGTCGTCGATCTTTGCTGTGGCTCGGGGGCGATCGGTGCGGCACTCAGCGATCTTCTGGGGAGCTGCGAGCTGTACGCCGCTGACATTGATCCGGCCGCGGTGGGCTGCGCGCGCAAGAACGTGGAGCCCCGTGGCGGGCGCGTTTTCCAAGGCGATCTATACGACGCCCTCCCCCTCGAGCTCCGGGGACGTGTGGACGTGGTGCTCGCCAATGCGCCGTACGTCCCCACGGGTTCCATCGGAATGATGCCGCCTGAGGCGCGCTTCCACGAACCGATGATGGCGCTCGACGGCGGTACTGACGGTTTGGATGTCCAGCGCCGGGTTGCGCGGCACGCTGCTGAGTGGTTGTTGCCTGGAGGTTGCCTCCTGATTGAAACCTCGGAAGACCAGGCGTCCGAAACTGCCAGGATCATGGAGGCGGGCGGGCTGGGTGCACGGGTGCTCGTTGACAAGGAATTGGATGCAACGCTGGTGCTTGGAACCGCTCCTGCGCCCGGAGGCAATCCGTAAGCTTTTGCGTCCCATTACGCCTCATCTGGTGGGCTTGGCTAAACAATTTGGTAACAACGTGCCCGGGAGGGCAAAAATGGCCCGTCTTCCGCGCCGTTGCAGGGCAAAAGCAGGTAATGAGATGCAACACAGCTAGGCAATTTGCATCCCAAAACGGCCCAAAAATCGGATCTCAACTGGGGTTTGGGCGGCAAACCCCGTAAAATTGAACACCTGCCCAGAGCGGGGCAGCAGAAGTCGCAAGCAAATGACCTCCCTAGGAGAAGCCCAAATGCCCATAGACCAAAGCAAGATCGTCTCTCCGGATGGCGCAAGGAACGTCATCGGAAACACGGAAGCAGCCCACACCCCGGCCGCCTCCAACACTGTTAAGAACGCTAAGAAAACGAAGATCCGCACGAAGCGCCGGTTGAAGGAATCCGACGTGAACGTTGTGGACCAACCGATGCTGAAGAAAGCACTCGGCGGCACGATCGTCGGCAACACCATGGAATGGTACGACGTCGGCGTGTTCGGCTACCTCATCACCACCATGGGCCCCGTCTTCCTTCCGGAAGCGGACAAGTCCGTCCAGACTCTCTTCCTTCTCGGCACCTTCGCCGCAACCTTTATCGCCCGCCCGCTTGGCGGCGTCGTCTTTGGTTGGCTCGGCGACAAAGTGGGCCGCCAGAAGGTGCTCGCAGCAACACTGATGCTGATGGCGGCAAGCACTTTCGCCGTCGGGCTTTTGCCCGGCTATGCGCAGATCGGCATCTGGGCCGCCGCGCTGCTGGTAATCCTCAAGCTCGTCCAGGGCTTCTCCACCGGCGGTGAATACGCCGGTGCCACAACCTTCGTGAGCGAATATGCCCCGGACAAGCGCCGCGGCTTCTTCGCCAGCTTCCTGGACATGGGCAGCTACATCGGCTTCGCCCTCGGCGCCGCGCTGGTTTCAGTCCTGCAGCTCACGCTCGGACAGGCAGCCATGGAGGAATGGGGCTGGAGGCTTCCGTTCCTGATCGCCGGCCCCCTCGGCCTGATCGCTGTGTACTTCCGTAGCAAGATCGAGGAATCCCCGCAGTTCCAGGCCACCCTGGACGCCCAGGAAGCCATCGCCAAGGACGCCGCGGCACAAGATGCCAACGTCGCCAAGGGCCCGGTTGGCATCATCAAGGCCTACTGGCGCCAGATCGTGCTGGCCATGATCCTCGCAGCGGCGGCCAACACTGTTGGCTACGCCCTGACCTCATACATGCCTACATACCTCACGGATTCCAAGGGCTACGATCCCGTTCATGGCACCCTGTTGACCATCCCGGTCCTGGTGATCATGGCACTGTGTATCCCGCTTACCGGTAAGTTGTCCGACCGCATCGGCCGCCGTCCAGTGCTGTGGATCGGTGCCGGCAGCACCATCGTGTTCTCCGTTCCCGCCTTCATGCTGATCGGCATCGGCGATATCTGGTCGACACTGGCAGGCCTTGCCCTGATCGCATTCCCTGTGACGTTCTACATCGCCAACCTGGCCTCGGCCCTCCCGGCACTGTTTCCGACGTCCAGCCGCTACGGCGGAATGGGTATCGCCTACAACTTCTCCGTGGCCATCTTCGGAGGAACCACCCCGTTCATCGTGCAGGGCCTCATTGAGGGCACCGGCGACGACATGATGCCTGCCTACTACTTGATGGCAACGTCCATCGTGGGTGCGATCGCCATCTACTTCCTGCGTGAATCAGCCCAACGTCCGCTGCCCGGATCCATGCCCAGCGTGGACACTACGGCCGAGGCCCGCGAACTCGTAGCAACACAGGACACCAACCCGCTCATCAACCTGGACGAGATGCCGTTCGACGGCCAGCCAATTGATGATGAAGTGTTCGGCCGCCGGGACAAGGATCTGGCTCCCGCCTAGGGAACACTTGCCTGCAACTTCTGAGCAGTGCTTTCCGATAGTTCGCGGCCCCGCCGCCCACAGTAGCCACCAACGCCAAGGCGCTCTCCTTGGGTAGGTGGCTGCTGCTGTTCATGGCGCGTTCATGCCCCTAATCCCGTTCCCAGACCGCTTTCGCGTTGTTGCCCAACGACTTAAAAGCGGCCGGGCAACTTAATAGCGGCCCGCCAACGGAACTCCGAATCGGTCAGGATCCGAGCAACCGCTTAACAGCCTCGCCGATAATCCGCGCACCCTCCGGAAATCCGCCAGGATTGGGGCCGGCGTAATTGAGCCGTATGTACGGGCCCTCAGGTTCCGCCAGGAACCACTCCGTTCCGGCGGCAATGAGGACCCCGGCCGCTTCGCAATCCTTGGTGAGCTGATCGACGTCGAACCCGTCCGGCATCCGCAGCCACAGGTTCAAGCCACCTTTGGGGAGATGGCTGAGGTGCGCCTCTGGCACGTGATCGCGGAGGCTGGTGACCAACAGGTCGCGGCGCGACTGCAGCTGATGGCCCAGGCCTCGAAGGTGCGTTTGCCAGCCGGGCTGAGTGACGACGTCGAGCGCTGCAGCCTGGAGCAGCCCGCTGACGTACATCGACTCCGCGGCCTGCGCGCCCATGATGCGTTCCCGCGCGGGCCCACGGGCGATAATCGCTGCCACGCGGATGGACGGCGAGACGCTTTTGGTCAGCGAGCGGATGTAAACCACGTGGCCGGAATCGTCCCGGGCGGCGAGCGGGACGGACTGCGCGGTGATGCCAAAATCGTGGGCCCAGTCGTCCTCCACAAGGAAGGCGCCGTGCTGCCGCACAATCCGGAGGACCTCCTCGCACCGTTCGGGTGACCATTGGGCACCCGTGGGGTTGGCAAAGTTGGGCTGGGCGTAGAACATCCGGGCTCCTGATTCCTCGAAAGCCCTCCCGAGCTCCTCCGGATCCGGCCCCTCAGGACCGGACGGCACCGGAATGACCCGAACGCCGGCCTGGCCAGCGGCCAGCAGCGCCCCCCAATAGCTGGGCGACTCCACCAGCAGTGGCCGGCCGTGTCCCACCAGCCCGCGAAAAATTGAGCTAAGTCCGCTCTGGCTCCCGGGAAGCACGACGACGTCGCTCGGCTGGGGCGGCGTGACGCCAACCGGCGTTGAGGTGCTGAGCTCGTGGGCGAACCAGGATTGCAGTTCGGGAAGCCCCTGCGCGGGTGGCCGCGACAGTGCAGCGTCGCCGCGGGCGGCCCTGGTTAGCGCGGCCCGGACGAGCCGTTCAGGCAGGAGTTCCCGGTCCGGATAGCCGGAGTGGAATGCGATGACGTCGTTCGAAGCGCTGCGCATGGCGCCAGAATTAAGCAGACGCGGCGTTTGCGCGGCCCGGAGTGCCGCTGTCTGCCAGCCATAATCGGACGGCCTGGCGGTGCGGTATGCCCGCACGAAGGTGCCAACTCCGGGGCGGCTTTCTATAAGGCCTTGGGCAGTGAGGGTCCTCAACGCCTTCTGCACCGTCACCGGACTTGCCTGGTATTCGGCCACGAGTTGACGGGTGGATGGCAGTTTGGCTCCTGGCGCGGCCCCTGCGATCCATTCCTTTACTCGCGAGACAATCCGGGAACTGCTATCGTTATTCATGAGTCACAATAGTAGCGCTACTACACTTTCACGGCCAGTGGTATCCAGGCGGACGTCGACCGGCATCTGGTGGGGCCTTCTTGGCGTTGTCGCATTCTCGTTCACGGTGCCGTTCACCCGGGTTGCCGTTGAAGGCCTATCTCCGCTGTTCATTGGGGCAGGCAGGGCCGTTGTTGCGGCCATTCTTGCGGCACTGGCTTTGGGCCTGACCCGCCAACGCTTTCCGCAGGGCTTCCAGTGGGTTCGACTGATTGTGGTGGCCGGTGGCATCGTTGCGGGCTTCCCCTTGCTGACAACGTTCGCACTGACATCCACCACCGCAAGCCACGGAGCCATCGTCATCGCGCTACTGCCTGCGGCCACGGCAACGGTAGCGGTGATCCGGGGCCGTGAACGTCCGCGGCTCCTGTTCTGGGTCCTGACGGCCATAGGTGTTATCGCGGCGCTGATTTTCGCGCTGGTTCAGTCCGGCGGTTTCGGTCAGCTTCATTGGGCCGACCTGCTGCTCCTCGGCGCGGTGATTGCGGCAGCAATAGGCTACGCAGAAGGAGGTCTTCTGGCGCGCGAACTCGGCCCGTGGCAGACAATCTCGTGGGCGCTGGTTGTCGCCTCTCCTGTCATGCTGCTGCTGACCGTCCTTTCACTGGGATCGGGAGCGCCCTCTGCTACACCGGTTCAGTGGTTGTCCTTCGCTTACCTGGGAGTTGTGAGCATGTTCCTCGGATTCTTCGCCTGGTACCACGGCCTGGCGATCGGACCCATGGCACAGGTCAGCCAGATCCAACTGGTCCAACCGGTCATGACCATCGCGTGGGCAAGCCTGCTTTTGGGAGAGTCGATGACGTGGACCACCGCGGTTGGCGGGCTCGCCGTGATCCTCTGTGCAGGCGCCGCTGTCCGCGTAAGGCTCAACCCGCCGTCGAATCCCTGACGCTGCCACGCCAAGTCTCGTAGACTCGGCGCATGCCTGACGCAACTGTGGGTTCGATCCATCACCTTGAGATCTGGGTGCCGCACCTTGAACGAGCCCGGGAGGAGTGGGGCTGGCTCTTAGGCGAGCTTGGTTACAAGCCTTTCCAGGAGTGGCCCACTGGCTGCAGCTGGAAGCTCAATGGCACGTACGTGGTGGTGGAAGGCACGGATGCCATCACCGGAACGGCCCACCGGCGCACTGATCCCGGGCTCAATCATGTGGCCTTCCATGCCGGCACCCGGGAAAATGTGGACCGGATCCGCGCGCTCGGTGCCGACGCCGGCTGGTACGAGATGTTCGAGTCGAAGTACCCGCATGCCGGCGGTCCGGACCACTACGCGGCGTATTTGATCAACACTGACAGTTACGAAGTTGAGTTGGTGGCTGAATAGTAGCTACGTCGGCGGAACCACAGGACGCCACATGGCAACCCGAGGCCAACGCGTCAGCCCCAACTCAGCTTCGTGCTCCATGAGCCTGGCCAGCTCAGGACCCCAACTGCCGGCGTCGAGCGCTTGGAACCCCAACCGCCGATAGTACGGCGCATTCCACGGCACGTCGCGAAAGGTGCTCAGGGTCTGGCGCTGCATGCCATGCCCCCTTGCCCACACCCTTGCCGCATGCAGCAGTTCGCGGCCGAGTCCTTGATGCCCTTGGTCCGGGTGCACGCTAACCTGCTCCACGTGCGCGTTGCGATCAACAATGTCCGTCAATAGATACGCCAAGGGGTAGTCCAGCCCATCAACCCACACCCAGGCACGCCCGGCACCTACGTAGACGTTCATCTCGTCCAAGGAGAAGGGTTCGTCGTCCGCGATCTGATCCATGCCCAGTCCCCGAAAGGCTTCCCCCGCAGCCCGTTCGATGTCCTGCAAACGCGGGAGATCGTCTGTTCGAGCTAGCCGGATCACCGTTTATCCAGTGCGGGTGGTGCCTGTCCCACGAGAAACCCATTGCGGGTTTCGATCAAGTCCTGCAGGTATCTGGCCAGAACCAGCTTCTCCAGCAGGCGGCCCAGCGGCCCGAACGGGGCAGCGAACTCCACGGTGTCCACCATCAGCGTCCCGCTGCCGTCCTGCCGGAATTCATGGGTGTGGCGGAGGTACTTGAACGGGCCGCGCACCTGCTCGTCAGTGAACGACGCCGGTGCGTCCATATGCGTGATGCGGCTGGTCATGCGGAAACGGACTCCGAGGTGCCACGCCTGCCAGGTGACCTGCTCGCCTTCCGAGATCAGGCCTGTCGTGACGCCGTCTATGGCCTTTTCCCTGCTTTTGGTCATTGACCCCACATGGGCGTCGATGTTTCGGGAGAGGTCGAACAACTCCTGCGGTGACATGGCGGAGCGGGTTCGGCAGACGAAAGCTACGGGCATACCTTGATCTTCCCAGACTCTGCCGGGCAGCGCTCAGTGTTGCTGTTACCTTCCCACGAGGCCCATGTGTTGATCGTTGTAGCGGTTGCCCTGCACCCCGATCCGGCTGGCCATGGTATCCAGATCGGCAACTTCATCAGCGGAGAGCGCAACCTTGGTTGCGGCAGTATTTTCTTCAAGTCGTTCCCGACGCCGTGTGCCCGGGATCGGGACGATCCATGGCTGCTGCGCGAGAAGCCAAGCCAGCGCGATCTGACCGGGTGATGCACCTTTCGAGGCGGCGAGTTCGGCCACATGATCCACCAGGGCCTGGTTGGCCGCCCGGTTTTCAGCCGTGAATCGAGGGATAGTACCGCGGACGTCACCCGGCGAAAATTGGGTGGACGGATCCACAGTGCCCGTGAGGAATCCCTTGCCGAGTGGGCTGAACGGGACAAAGCCGATGCCGAGTTCCGCGAGGGCGGGCAGCACCTCCGGTTCCGGATCCCGTGTCCACAACGAATATTCACTCTGGACAGCGGTCACGGGAAAGACCGCGTGGGCCGCGCGAATAGTGCTGGCGGATGCCTCGGACAGGCCGAAGTGGCGTACTTTACCGACCTGGACCAGCTCACCCACAGCTCCCGCGACGTCCTCGATGGGCACGTTGGGATCAACACGGTGCTGATAAAAAAGGTCCAGGGTTTCCACCCCAAGCCTGCGGAGCGACTCGTCCGCCACCCGTTTGATCCGTTCAGGAGAACTGTCCAGCCCAACGGACTTGCCGTCTTCGATCCGCCAGCCGAATTTCGTGGCAATGACTACCTGGTCCTTGATAGGAGCAAGCGCCTCGCCGACGAGTTCCTCGTTGACGAACGGCCCGTACACCTCGGCCGTGTCAAAGAAATTGATTCCGATCTCCACTGCTTCGCGGAGCACCTTGATCATCGCCGCCCGGTCCCCCGGATTTGGGCCGTAGCTTTGGGACATGCCCATGCAGCCAAGCCCGATAGCGGAGACCTCCAGGCCTTGCCCAAGTGTCCGTGTGTGCATGATGCCTCCCTTTGCTTCGAATAACTCGATTGATCCAGTCAACAACCTTCCCAAGCCATTTGGGAGGCACTGACGTAAGGGGTACTGCCAGTGCCTTGCTACGGGTTGTGACCGGGCTTATGGCGGGCCAGCATGGCCTCCTGATACTTTTCGATACTGATAGTTCACCCATAGGCCTTGAATGATTGGTGGTGTTTTCCCTGCCCGCATTCATGGCACATGCCCGGGAGCTCCACAGGCTAGGGCCGCCAAACAACGACCGCCTGTCGGCGGTTCGGGTGGCCCTCAGTGTCGCAGTTCCAGGGCTGGTCCTGATTCTCGTGGGCCGTCCGGACCTCATGATGTATGCGGTGTTCGGCGCGCTCACCGGAATGTACGGACGCAACGAAACCCACCAACTGCGGCTCAAACACCAAGCCCAAGCCGCGCTTGTTCTGGTTGGCGGGCTCACGATCGGCACGCTTCTTTCCGTCAACCACATCCATTCCTGGTGGCTGGTGCTGGTGGCGACGCTCTTTGCCGGCGCAGGTTCCTTGTATGCAGACGCAGTGCGTCTCAAACCGATCGGGCCTTTCTTCGGCATCCTCGCCCTGGGGGCGTGCGCGTCGGTCCCCACCAGCGTTCCGTTCCTGACGGCGGTGCTGATCGGTGCAGCTTCGGCGGCGTTCTCGATTCTGGTCGGATTCGCTGGCTGGCTTCGGCACCGAAGGTGGGAGCCGGGCGCTGCCCGCGATGTCCCCGTCCTCCGCGGACCCTTACGGCAATCTGCCCTTGTTCATGCGGCCCGCTACACTCTCGCTGTCAGTGCTGCCGGCGCTTGTGGCGTTCTGAGTGGGAGCGGCCATCCGCATTGGGCCATGGCCGCAGCAGCCGTACCCTTGGCAGGTGCTGACCTCCCGAGCCGCGTTCACCGAGGCATCCACCGCATCGTGGGAACGTTCCTCGGGTTGGCGGTGGTCGCCGTCGTACTTTTCCCAAGTCCGTTGTCACCGCTGCAGTATTTCCCCGGCCATGCTGCCATCGTCCTGGCCATTGTGGTGGTCCTTTGCCAGTTCCCCACTGAGCTGTTCATGGCGCGCCACTATGGCTGGGCCATGGTGTTCTTCACGCCCGTGGTCCTGCTCATCGCCCAACTGGCGTCGCCCATGGATCCGGGTGTGCTGGTGATGGAGCGGGCGGTCGAGACGTTTGTCGGAGCGGTGGTTGGAATCGCGGTAGCGGTGCTGGTCAGGGCACCAGTGGTTGCGGCTCCTAGGGCTGCAGGGGCCGGCGCGGCGGGCCGGAGGTAAGCTTCGCCGGCAAGATACGCGCAAAGAAGCTAACCACTTTGTATCGACGCGTCGGGATGGAAACAGCCTTGCCCGCGGCGTTGTCCTCCAGCCCTTCCCGCACCACGCGCTCGGCGGTGAGCCACAGGAATCTCGGCGCCACGGACTTATCCATGCCCATGCGGTCGTGGAATTCTGTGTGCGTGAAACCAGGGCACACCGCTGTGACCTGCACGCCGGACTTCGCATATGCAATATTCGCCCAACGGCTGAACGTCACCTGCCAGGCTTTGGCCGCCGAGTAGGTGCCCCTGTTGGCGAAGGCTGCGACGCTGGCAACGTTGATGATCCGGCCCTTGCCACGTGCCAGCATGACTTCCAGCGCCGCGTGGCACAGCTCCATCGGTGTCTGAACGTGAAGGCGTACGTGCCGCTTTTCTTCCTCCACATCGTTCTGCTCGAACGACTTCAAGAGTCCGATTCCGGCGTTGTTGACCAGGACGTCGACGGGTCGCGCCGCGTCCCGCAAGCGGTCAGCCACCAAGGAAACCCCGACGTCGGTAGTCAGGTCGACGGACAGAACCTCCGCCGAGATACTAAAGTCGCGTTCGAACTCCTCAGCCTTTTCCTTGAGGCGTTCTTCATCGCGGGCTACCAGGACAAGGTGGTGTCCGGCTTCGGCGAGCTGGCGCGCGAATTCCGCACCGAGCCCGGCCGTGGCACCGGTGACCAGGGCGGTGAGTTCATTGGCTCGAGTCGTCATGCGCCTAGACTATGCGCTGAACGCTCCCGGCGCCCCTGTCTATTCGTCAAAAGGCCAGTGCTCTTCGCCAGAGGGCCCGTGCTCTTCGTCAGAGGGCCGCCTGCGTGGCTTGGTGGCGATGATGGCGAGGGCTATCGAACCGGTGATGCCGAGAATCCACCAGGGGAATCCGGGGTCTGTTGTAGTGGACGGCAGAGTGCGGGGTCCGTCAGCGCTGGTGGGGGCAGTGGTTCGTTCGCCCCGAACCAGAAGTCTGTGGCTGTTGATGCCTTTGGGGGTGCAGGTAATGAGTGTGAGGTAATCCTTGCCCTCGACTTTGCGCAGGGCCTCGGTTTGATCTGGCAGGACCGTGAGGATTTGGTCGACCTTGTAGTAGATGGTCTCGTCGAGCACGTTGATGCTGAAAACATCGCCTTCATGGACTTTGTCCAAGTCGTCGAAAAGGGTGGCATTGACGAATCCTGAGTGGGCACTTAAGACACTATGAGTGCCTTCGCCGCCCACTGGCAGCGCGGACCCGAAGAGGTGGCCCGCACCTTTGGAGAGAGTGTCCTCGTCCGTACCGTGGAAGATGGGCAAATCCGCGTGGATGGAGGGAATGCTGATGCGGCCCATCATTCCTCCAGGGCCCACAGCCAACATCTTCTTGTACGCCTCGGAGCCGGCACCAATGGTGGTTTGCTCGCCTGCTTCGTTCAGGGAGTAAGGGTCCCGGAGGGGTCCTGAAGGCAGTTCTTCATTGAACTCCCGGGCCTGGTCCAGGAGGGACTTCTTCGCGGAAGGGTTCATGGTCTGGACAGAGTCCACGTACCCGCTGATCTCGGTGGCATGGACGCGATCCGAGAACCAGGCTGCCGCCGTGGGATAAAGCAGGATCCCGACGCCCATCACCGCGACCACCACGATCAGGAGCCGTTGCCGGCTCCAGGGTCCGGTCAGATACCGGAGTCCACGACGGGTGCGGGTTGGGGCGTGTGTCATCAAGAATCCTGTAGCTGGGGTGAGTCGATTGGAACAGTGCAGCAGTTATGGAGACTGCAGAAGGGAATGCAAGTGGGGAAGAGCGCCTGGTTGGCGTTCTTCCCCACTTGGGGTTGCTGCGGGGGCCGCGGTAGCGGCCCCCACAGGTGTTGGTGTTGGTGTTAGTTGTTGCTGGTGCGGCGGTTGCGGACGAGCATCAGGGCTGCGCCGGCGACGAACAGGGCTCCTGCTGCGTAGAGGATGCCGGTTCCGACGCCACCGGTCAGCGGCAGTTCAAAGCCGCTGTTGGAGGGGATGTTCTTGACTTGCAGGTCGATCCCGACGCCGGTGGTGGTGCTGTTGATCAGGAAGGACACCGGCTCGGCGAGCAGTTCATAGCCTGCCGGGGCGGTGGTTTCCACGAGGTAGTAGGTGCGGTAGTCCGGGGTTCCGGGTGCCACGGCTGCGCCGTTGGCCCAGTCCGAGTAACGCAGGCCCGAGATCGTCAAGGTGCCGTCCGCGGCGACGGTGAAGACACTCTGGCCGTTGAGGTCTACCGGGTTCGTTCCGGCTTTCGCGTCGGCTTCGTTGGTGTAGACGGAGAACGCGGCACCGGCAAGGGCTGCACCGTTCTCGTTGACCTTCTGCAGGGTCATTTCTCCCCACTTGGTCACGACCGGGGGCGTGACGACCGGGCCGCCGGGCTGGCCCGGGGCGATGGTGAAGCTGGCAGCGTTGGGGTAAACGAGGGCTTCGTTTTCGATTTCACCGATGGTGTTGACCTTGGTGTTGACCATGACCTGCACGCGGGTGTCGGTGTGGGCTGCCAGTTTGGCCAGGCCGGCGGGGGTGAAGATGACCGAGACGGTGTTGTTCGCGGCGTCGAAGTTCACGGTGTAGTCCGTGCCCGCGGTCAGGGGTGTGCCGTCAACGAGGGTCGCGGACGCGCCGATGTAGGTCAGCTTCTGGTCCAGGACGTCCACGATCTTGTAGCCATCGATGACGGCTTCGTTCGGGATGTCACCGGTGATGGTGAAGTCGATCTGGTCCCCGAGCTTCACGTCCGGGGCGTCCGTGACGGTCTTTTCAGCACCGGCAACGGAGTTCTTCGGGTAGACGTGGACGTCGTAGATCCAGTTGTCGTTGTTATCCGGGTCCGTCAACGGAACGGAGACCAGGAACGGGGCCGAGGGTGTCACACCGGCCGGGTAGTTCGTTTCCGTCACCAGGTACAGGCCAACCGGCAAGGCGGTGAAAGCTGCGGTGCCGGCAGCGTCGGTGGTCTTCACCTGGGCAGCACCCAGGGTGTACCCGGCGCCGGTGATCGAACCGGCCGCGTTGGCCGGGGCGAAGACGCTGGAGAGGTTGTGCGCGGCGTCCCAGCCGGCGTTGGTGGACAGGTCAATGGTGTTGACCTGCTCGATGGTGAACTCGATACCGGCCAACGGTGTCAGGCCGGTGGTGTCCACGGACGTGCCGTTGTTCGGCAGGCCCGTCGGGGTGGAGGGACGTTCGAACTTGTGGACCGTGATGGAACCGGTCGTGTCCCCGTCAACCAGGGGCGCAGCCGAAGCCGGGGCCACGGAGAAGGACATCGCCAACACCGCCCCGGCGATCGTGGCGGCGGCGGTCTTCCAAAGCCGCCCGGTGTGGTGATTACTCACAGTGTTTTCCTCTTTCATCGTGATGGTTCTTCCTACAGGTGGTACTCGGAGATGGACATGCACCGCCCGCCCCGCAACACGCACAGGACCAGGAGGGAACTCTTCTAAGTGGTAGTAACGGGCTGCTGCCGGCGGTGGTTGGCGGTCAGGGCCAGGGCGAGGGCGGCCAGTAACAGGGCCGATCCTGCGGTGGTGAAGGGCCACCAGCCGATGCCGCCGGACTCGGGCAGCTCCAGGGCCGGCACGTCCCGGACCGTGAGCAGGAAGATCCCGTCACCATCGGCGTCGGTACTGGTCACCACCCCACCCGCGGAGCCTTGTCCCGTGGAGCCTTGTCCGAGGGTTACGGTGCCGTTGGTGGCGATGGTGAATTTCACCGGTTCGGCCAGGAGGTTGAACCCGGCCGGGGCGGTGGTTTCTTCAAGCCAGTACGTTCCGGGCTGGATTCCTTCGAGTTGGAACCGGCCTGTTTGCCCCGCCACGGCGGTGATGGTGGGGCTGGCCAGCACGGCACCGGGGGTGCCGGCGTTATCGACGTGCACCGCCCAGGTGGAGCCGGCCATCGGCACCCAGGTCCCGCCGGAGGACTCGCCGATCTTCTCGATCAGGACCTTCGCCGGGGTGTGATGGGTGGTGGTGCAGTCAGGGCCGGCCGCTCCGGAAGTGGGTGCGCAGGTCTGCGGTGGTGTGGTGGTGGAGGTGCCCGTCACGACGTTGACGAGTTGTTCGTTCCATGCCCCGGCTTTGACCAGCACACTGTATTTCAGGGTGGCCGTCTGCCCGGCCGGCAGCGTGAACGCCGCCGTGGTCAGCAAGGTGGAGGGTGGTACGGGGTTGGGCACGGGTACGGGCGCTCCGGTGCCGATGACCAGGGTCGCTGACCCGGACACGAAGGTCGCGTCATCCAGGACCTCTGCCAGGTTGTCCTTCAGCACCACCCCGGTGATGGTGCCGCTGATACTGGACGCCGTCACCGTGTACACGATGGTCTGGCCAGGGCTGACGGACTGGTTTGCGGGAACGGACCCGTTGACCGTGGCGCTCTTCTTGATCTTCCACGCAGCCGGCGCGGTGACCTGCGCATCATCGGTTGCCGAGACAGGCAACCCCAGGGGCGGGTTCCCGGTGACCTTCGCCGTGTTGGTCACCAACCCCGTGGTCACATCCGGGACCGTGACCACATACGTTGCGGTCGCCGTCACGGACTGCCCCGGCAAAAGGATCCCCGGAAGGCCAGGCCAGGCATACGACAAAGCCGACATCGTGCCCGTTCCGGAGAACAGGGTTTCGGTGATCACCACCGAGGTCAGCGTCACGTTGCCCGTGTTCTTCGCCACGAACGTGTACGTGGCCGTTTCACCGGCCACCAGCGTGGTCTTGTTCACCGTCTTCACCAACGTGATCGCCGGAGCGGACGAGGGAGCAACAGTGAAGAGGTAATCCTCCACCTCACCGGAATCCGATGCACCGATCGGGACCTGGACCTGGGCCGCGGTGTAACCGACCCGAAACCGCGCATACGTCGTCCCCGCACCCACCCCCGCAGGGACAACCCACGTCAGTGTTGCGGTCGTGGCGCCAGCCAAGAAGGTGGCACACGCCCGCTCGGCAGTGTTGTCGAAGGTCCCGTTCTTGGTGAAATCAATCCACCCACAGGTCGTTCCTGCTTTGCTGGCCCCACTGATCGCCACCGTCGTCGAGTAGCTGGTAGCGCCCTGCGTCATCGGAGCCAGCACCACGCCGTCATCCATCAGATCCTGGGCCGCCGTCACACCCGCATTCGGCGAGGCAGTCCCGTTGGCAACCGTCGCGTTATCCTCAGTCACATTCGCACCAAGCGTCACATCCGAGAGGACAGCCCGCGCTGCTTCGTTTTGGGCGAGGTTGTTTTGATCGTACGAAACAGGCGCATCACCGAAATCCTGCGGAACCGTCATCGCCATCAGAAAGTTGTCCTGGTTGTGCTTCTTGGCCGACATGCTGTTTTCGGTGTACGGCGGGAGCGTACTGGTGGTCTGGACGAAGACCGCGCTGATGTCGAACGTCAACGAGGTCACAATGCCATTGATCCGGACCGAACCGCAGCCAGCGGTCGCCTGGGCGTCGGCAGGGTCGGGCGTGCCGGTCTGCACACTCGTATTACACGCCGTTCCGGCATTGTTGTTACTAGTAGAGATGGCGTTGTTTGCCACAGAAAGGTTGGCGCCGGACAGCTTGGTCATCGTCAGGCCTGGGGTTGCGAGGTTAAGGACGGCGCTCAACTGGGATTGTCGGTCAACAGTCCCGTTGTCAGTTTCGTCCAAGTCGACCTCTCCGCCGAGGCCAGCGATGTTGAGCACAGGACTCCTCACCGGCTGACTGAAAGTGATAATGATGGTCCCCAAGCCGCTACAAGGACCGGTTGCCGCGCAATTATTGACCGCGTGGGTGGCAAATTCGACGGCAGGAGCCCCAGTCCCTATGTTTTGTGAGAAATCAGATGACACATATCCACGGCTACCCATCGTTGACTGGCCCACCATGTTGGTATATCCCGACCGGCCAAAGGTGGTGGTCAGACCAGATCCAGGCATCGAAAGTGTGGCGACGGTACCGGGACCATTGAGGTTCGCCGGGGCGGTTGCGATCTCGTACGCCTGGGCCGGTGCGCCAAAGCCCACAGTCCCGAATGAAAGCCCACACAGGACCACCATTAACGCGGCAAACAACGCCGTAATCTTCACAACCGGATACTTCAAGGGGTTCCTTCCAAAGAACAAGTGACCCGGCCGACCCCTCAACCGACGAGCAAAACATTTACATCAAGGGAGACCATCCATTTGCGTCCGGCAGGGCTGGTCTCCAGTCAATGAGTGCGGTGTGGGAAAGGTTCATGCCGCAAAAAGCGGAATCTTTTTTAGCGACATCTCTCGGGTTCAAACAGGAATGTGGTGGCCGAGGCTCGGCCTCCGGTCGGAACCATGTCCAAGCGGGAACGATGTCCAGTATTTGGACGAAATTGCGTCATGACTGGGCGCTCAATGGCACTCATTGAACATGAAAGATCAACGCGCTCATCTGAAAATCGAAAGCAGGTCCTTACAGCTCCGTGGGCGCTGGCGACAACGTAGTGAGCAGGCCGGATGGCTGTTCCCGGGTGACTGGCTGGTTCCTGAAGTCGAGGACATGCTGAAGGCTCAAGCGGAGGGCGGAGAGCTGCAAATGTCCGCCAAGAACCTCGGGGCGTCCCGTGCCTATCATGGCGTTGGAGTCCGCGAAACCATGCAGGACCTCAGTGCCTTTTTCGACGCGGCGGGGGTACCTGCTGACGATGGCTCCATGCGGGATCTCGTCGAGGGATGGGCCATGGAAAATGAACGTCTTGAACCGTTCTCCTGCACCGACGTCTATACAGGGCTTGCAACCATGGCGCACTTTGAACGGCTGATCCATGAGATGTCGCAGTACCCCCGCGCCCGGCGTAGAAGCCACACGATAGCGACTCTTCATCTGGGATGGTCCAAAGACGGCAAGCTGCTTAGCTGGGAAATGTTGGCCGAAATGGGTCAGATATGCCGAGGGGAACTTGCGGCAGTGGAAGCCACTGCGGCCTATCATCGCGGAAGCATTCATACCATGATGACCCGCAAGCGGGAGAGCTACGAGGCACTGTTCCGCTGTCTGCAACTCATCGACGGGCTAAACCTGGGCGTTGGACGGCGAACGCTCGTGGAATTTTTGGATTTTCCGGCCTCGCCGGCAGAATGCGACCGGGCAATCGCCGGCCTCCGGCACAGACGCTCAGCCTGATGAAAGGAAAGGCAAGGGAATAGGAAAATGCCGTAAACCGCGTGCTTTTTGCAACACGATTCAGGGGTAACCAGTACTACATGGGCGTGGCAGCTGCCTGGGGTCGGATCAGGCAGCCAGTCACGAGGAGGCGCCACCGGATGAAGCAATTTTTCCCGGCGGCGCCTCCGCCAATTTTCCGCTAAGCGAACTTTGCCAGCGGGTTGGCCAGACGGCCAGCCATCTGCAATCCACCGGATGGATCCGAGATATCGAGCATCTGCTGGTTGTTCCGCAGTTGCAGCCTGTTAAGGCAGGACAACTCGAAGTCCGCAGCGAACAGATCATGCATGGCGAATTGGTCCGCTAGCTCCGGGTGGCGTTCCTGATATTCACGAACCACGGCAGCGGCAGTCCCCCAGAATTCGTCTTCCTGCAGCGTCCCTTCCTCCACAAGGATGGCCCCCAGGAAACGGAAGATGCAGTCGAACACGTCAGTGAAGATCGCAAGCACCATCTCTTCAGCGGGAATCTCGGCCTTGACGCGGGAGACTTCCGCGGGCAGGTCCAGCCGGTCCCCCATGACCACAATCTCCTCGGCGATATCCTTCATAATTGCCCGTGCGGGTACACCGTCTTCCAGGATCAGGATGACATTTTCGCCGTGAGGCATGAACGCGAGCTCATACTCGTAGAGGCAGTGGATCAACGGAACGAGGTAGGCCTCGAAGTAGCGGCGCAGCCACTCCGTTGGAGCCAACCCGGAGCGCTGAATCAGCGCTGAGGCCACGGAGGCGCCGGAGGAATCCACATGCAACAAGGAAGCCATGGTGGCCAACTGCTGACCGTCCTTAAGCATCGGAAGGGGACTTTCCCTCCACAGAGCCGAGAGCATCTTCCGGTAAGGCGAGCCCTTCGCCGACGCAGCCTCGTAGTAGTGGTTGTGGTAGCCGATGGCCGCCGTTTCACGGATCATGGCCAAGCCCCGGTCCTGGAGCTCCTGGTCGTTGCAGATCAGTTCCTGAAGCCAGTCATTAATGGCAGGCGTTGCCTTCATGTACTGCGGAGACAGGCCGCGCATGAAGCCCATGTTCAGCACGGACATGGCCGTTTTGACGTACGCCTTCTCCGGTGACGTGGTGTTGAAGAAGGTACGGATGGACTGCTGTGCCTGGTAGGAGTCCTCGCCGCTGCCAAGGTTCACGATGTGGCGCCGGGCGATTTCTGCCGCGAACGTCACGGCGAGCTTGTTGTCCCACTGCCAGGGGTGCACCGGCATGAGCAGGTACTCCTCGGGATCAAGGCCGGAAGCGGCAAGTTCCGCGTTGAACCACGCCAAGGTTTCCGGTCCGAGCTCGGCCTCAAAGTGCGTCCGGTAATCCAAGCCTGCGCTGGACGTGAACACGGCCTTGCTGCGATGCACTGCGATCCACTGAAGCTTCACCACGGCACCGGTTTCCGGCGCGAACGCATGGTAATCGGCGATGCCGAAACCCAGCCGGCCGTTGTTGGCAACGAAGCATGGATGCCCCTCGGTCATGCTGTGCTCTATCGCCTGGAAATCGGCCGCCCGGTCCGCGCCGCGGGTGATGCCCGCCGCCAACTCGGCAGAGCTGAAAGGCTTACCCTGTTTGTAGGCGTGGCTGGACAGCGTGCTGCTGATTTCCTCGAGGTAGACGGGCAGCATCTCCTGGCGAATGGCCAGTGACTCCTGGAACTCGGTGATGAAGTCCAAGGCATCCAGCGGCAGCTCTTCACCGTCGCGTAGCCGGGCGATCGACCCAGCGTCAACGGACCAGTGCTCAAGCTGCAGGATCCGCGCACGGAACCGGTACTCCACGGCGTCATCGTCGCTGGCAATCTTGTAGAGCCGGACGCCGTCGCCCTCCTCTCGGATCAGCTCCGGCGCCAGGATGCGCTCGTGCGAGAACTCGGCAATGGCTTTCCGGATCACGTGCCTGTTGGCGACGGCCCAACGCTCCGGGGTCAGGTGGGATACAGGTTCGGCTGCCTCGTGGAGGGTGGTGGTTTCGGCAGTAGTGGTCACAGGGAATCTCCTCTGGTCGCCGCGGCAGGCGCGGCCAGAATCGGGGTCAGGGTTGCGAGGAAATCCTCGCGCGTGCAGAAGCTCAGGAGTCCCTGCTTGAGGTCTTCGGCAGGATCGACGGCGGGAAGGGTCACCACGCCGTGCGGGCGGAAGCCCACCTTCTCGTTCAGCACATGGATCTTGTAGTTGCGGGCGTCAGGTTCGACGACGACGCGTTGGGCTGCAGGGTCAGCGAAGAGTTCCGTCATCACCGACTGCATGACGGCCGTGGTGTAGCCGGGCTGCGGGTCGCCACTTGGCGGGGACACCAGGAGGTGCATGCCCACGTCGCCGCCCTGGACCTCGTAAACGTCTGCCAACGGCGACGATTCGGGACGGTACCGCTCCATCAGGAACGCGGGCGCGCCGTCGTCGAGTCCCAGGAACGCCTGGTGGTGTCCCGATTCGGCGATCCGCGAGTACTCCTCCACAACGTCCTGCTCGGTGGCCGAAACCATCCCCCAGAACCGTGCGTACTCCTGGCTGACCCAGCTGTGGAGGACGGGTGCGTCCGCTTTGGGGTCGACTGGCCGGAATGTGAAGCTCATACGGTTGCTCCAGCCGTGACCGGAATGGCAGAAGGCACTGCAGCGGGTGCACCGAACTGCTGGAACGCGATACTCCGCTCGATCGGATAGACCTCGCGGCCCGTGATTTCCCGCAGGATGCAGGAGTTGCGGTAAGCGGCCATGCCGAGGTCCGGCGTGACGAAACCGTGGGTGTGAAGCTCAGCGTTCTGGACGAAGATTTCGCCGGGTTCGACGCCGGTTCCGTAGTTGCGCTCGACATCGAAGCGGCCCTTGGCGTCGCGGCGGATCCGGTCCTGGATGCCGGCCAGGAAGGCGGGCTCCTTGTAGGTGTAGCCGGTTGCGAGGACCACGGCTTCGGACTCCAGGCTGTAGTCGCGGCCGTGTTCCTCGTGGTGCAACTCCAGCGTGTGGGTACCCGTGGTCGCGTCCCACCTGGACGCTGTCAGCGACGAGTGTGTGTGCAACTGCGTATCCACTATGCCGGAGAGGCTCTTGGTGTAAAGGAGATCGTAAATGTCGTCGATCAGGTCCGAGTTGATGCCTTTGTACAGGTTCTTCTGATTCTTGATCAGACCGTCGCGCTGCTCGCCCGGGAGCGAGTGGAAGTAGTCCACGTACTCGGGCGAGGTCATCTCGAGCGTGAGCTTGGTGTATTCCAAGGGGAAGAAGCGGCCGGAACGTGTTACCCAGTTGAGCTGGTAGCCGTACACGTCGATTTCCTGAAGGAGTTCGTAATAGAGCTCTGCGGCGCTCTGCCCGCTACCGACGATGGTGATGCTGCGCTTGGACTGCAACTCACTCTTCCTCGACATGTACTCGGCGTTGTGGAGGACAAGTCCGCCGCCGTCCACAATCCCTGCACACGAGTCCGGAATGAACGGTGACGTGCCGGTGCCCAGGACCAGGCGGCGGGCGCGAAGCACCTCAGCGCCTCCAGGACCCCCATCACCTCCAGGACCCTGCACCGAAAGGCGGTACACGCCGTCGTCGTAAGTCACATCCAGCACATCTGTGCTAAAACGGACGGACTCCAATTGGCCGGCCACCCACTGGCAGTACTGGTTGTATTCCGCCCGCAGCGGGTAGAAATTTTCCCGGATGTAGAAGCGGTACAACCGTCCGGTCTGCTTGAGGAAGTTCAAAAACGAGTACGGCGACGTCGGATCGGCCAACGTGACGAGGTCAGCCATGAACGGGACCTGCAGATGCGCGGGCTCCAACATCATGCCGGGGTGCCAGTCGAAGGATTCGCGACGTTCAAGGAAGATGCAGTCCAGGCCTTCAACCGGCTCGCTTAGCGCGGCGAGGCCCAGATTGAAGGGCCCGACGCCGATGCCGGCGACGTCGTAAATCTTGCCGTTGTCCTGGGTGCTCATGCTGCAGCCTCCGTGGTGGTCGCGAGCAGGCTGGCGCCCGTCCGGCGGATAAGTTCGATGATTTCCTGGATATCCCCCAGGGAGGCCTCGGCGTTGAGGAGGGTGAATTTGAGGTAGTGGCGGCCAGCAACCTTGGTTCCGGCAATCACGGCTTCGCCCGAAGCAAAGATCGATGCGCGAATGGCCGGATTGAGGACATCTGCTGCGTCCTCGTCCAATGCCACGCCGCCAATGGCCGGGCGGTAGCGGAATACCAAAGTGCTCAACTGGGGTGCGGCGGCGATTTCGAACTCGGTGTCATCCATCAACCGGGCTCCAACGCGGCCAGCAAGGTCGATCGCTTCGTCGAACAACGCGCCGATAGCGTCGGCGCCCATGATGCGCAGGGTGAGCCAGAGCTTGAGGGCGTCGAAGCGCCGGGTGGTCTGGATGCTCTTGTCCACCTGGTTGGGGATTTCGGCCTTCGCGGCGCTCTCCGGGTTCAGGTAGTCGGCGTAGTAGGTGACGTGGCGCATCATTGAGCCGTTGCGGACCAGGACTGCGCTGGAGCTGACGGGCTGGAAGAAGGTTTTGTGGAAGTCGACGGTGACGGAGTCGGCCAGGTGGATCCCGTTCAGGAGGTGGCGGTAGCGGCCGGAAACGATGAGGCCGCCACCGTAAGCAGCGTCCACGTGCAGCCAGGAATCATAGGCGCGCACCAACGCCGCCAGTTCGGAGAGAGGATCGACCGAGCCGAAGTCAGTGGTTCCAGCAGTAGCCACGACCGCCATCGGTACCAGGCCGGCGTCGTGCGCTTCCGCCAGAGCAGCCGCAAGTGCGGCGGGGTCCATTCGGTGGTCGGCAGCGGTGGGCACGGAGATCACCGCGTCGAAGCCAAGCCCGAGCATGGAAGCAGACTTCTGGATGCTGAAGTGACTGTCAACGGAGGTGAAGATCCGGAGTCGATCCAGCAGGTGCGGCAGGCGCGCGTCGCCGTTCGTGGCACGCAGCCTGGCCACGGCGTGATTGCGGGCGATCAGCAGCGCCTGGAAGTTGGACTGGCTCCCACCTGAGGTGAAGACACCATCGGCCGCGGCGTCAAAACCAATACGGCCGGCAGTCCAATCGATGAGGCGCCGCTCGATCATGGTGGCGCCGGCACTCTGGTCCCACGTGTCCATGGAGGAATTCACTGCCGAGAGCACGGCTTCACCAACCAGCGCGGGAATGACCACCGGGCAATTCAGGTGTGCCGCATAACGGGCATCGTGGAAGTAGATCGCGTCCTTGAGGTAGAGCCCGTCAAGCTCCTCAAGGGCAGCAGCCGTATCCGGCAGCGGACGTTCGAGGTCGACGGCACCAACCCGGGCCTTCAGTTCTGCATGCGCGACGCCGGTGAACGGACGGGCCGTTCGCTGGACTTTGGTGGAGACAGCGTTGACTCCCTGAAGAACCTGCGCCACATAGCTGGGCGAATTTCGAGCGTTGAACAGCTGGTTTGTGGCAGCGAGGGCCAGTTCCACCTTGGAGCCAAAGTCCTGCTCCTGAGCGATCCGCTCTTCGACACTTGGTGACGTCACGTCAGCTTCCTTCCATCATTGGGCGCTAGTTAGCAAAGGCAAGCCTTACTTAGGCTTGCCTTTTCGTCAAACTTTTGTGACCTATTTCGCCCAACGTACGTATTCTGGCCGTTTTGTGAACAGGGGAAGCGTCATTGACTTTCATTGGAAGCTGACGCCGTGGAAAATACCCCGGCTCTTGCCAAGGGCTGTAGAGTCAACGGCACAGAAACTCTACGGTTGGGGGACCAGTGGCTGACGACATCCACGAGCGGATCGGATTCCGCGAGATCGATGAACACGGGAATGCGGTGCGGGCAGTGAATCCGCATGCCCCTGAAGCCCCCGAACGGGCACGGCGCCGAGTACTCGTGAACCCGTTCGTCGCGGCCCTCTGGGTGCTGGACGCTGGGTTGGCGTGGTTTTGCATCTGGGCTTTCGACTCGGTAGCGGCAATGACCGGTCCGACGGCGACAAGTCCCCCATCCCAAGTGAATTTCATGGTCCTGCAGTCGGTGCCCTACGTCCTTCCAGGCGCCATTCTGGTCACGGCCGCCCTTCTGTTCTGGCATGCCGCGCAGTGGCAGAAGAAGCACGCCACTACCTAGGTCTACGGCTGGTTCCGGACAGTCTTGCGGCGTCCCATCAGGTAGAGGACGAGACCCGAAAGGATAAGGACGGCGACCGGCAGAATGGAGAACGCGACTCCCGTGTTGGCCAATGCCCCGGCTGACGAATTGGAAGTAATCACGGACCCGCCGGGCTGAACCGACTCGCCGGGCTGATTGGGAACGGGCCGATTCGGAGCGGGCTGATTCGAATCGGGCCGCGAGGAGGCCTGGTGTCCTGGTTGCGGTGCTATCCGCAGGAAAGCCTTTTCGATCTCCTGCTGCCCTGTTCGCGGGAAGGCCACGGCGGTTGTGGCAGGATGCGTTGTTACCAGCCCACCTGCCGAAGACGTCCCCATAGCTGTTGCCGAGTTAGCGACGTTGCCTGCCTTGACGTCCCACCACGTAAGTTCGTAGCTTGCGGAAGCCGTCACAGTTTCGCCGGGCAGCAGTTCACCCGCGGCTCCGGGCCATGCGTAGACCAGTGGCCCGGGTCCTCGCGCGTGATCCGCAATGGCGACGTTCTTGAGGGCGGTGTTTCCGGCGTTCTTCGCCGTGAAGTGATAGGTGATGACCTGGCCCACCTTTGCGGGATCACCCACCGCAGAGGCATCTGCGGTGGTGGAGAACTCAAGGCGTGCATCCGGTGACAACGGTGTATCTGTAGTCACAGGCAACGAGGCCGTGAGGCCGCCGGCGCCGGGAACACCGGCGAGCGCAGCGGAGTTGGCGACCCGACCGGCGTCGAGGTCTGTTTGGGTGATGCTGTAGGCAGCGACAGCACTCACTGTTTGACCCGGTAGCAGCTGGCCGGGGATCCCGGGCCACGAATATGCCAGCTCCGGGAGTCCGGCAAGAGTGTTGTTGATGACCACATCAGTCAGTGGCACGTTCCCACTGTTCGTTGCCCTGAAGATGTAGCGAATCACATCCCCTGCCTGCGCTGGCGAGTGGACAGCGGAGGCATCAGCGCTGTGGGTAAACCCGAGGCCGGGAAGGGGCGCAGCGGCGCCAGTCAAAATGCACTGGATGTTTGCGCCGGCGACGGGCGTCAGCGCAAAGGGTCGGTCAACCGCCGCTCCTGCGGGCAAATTCGGCTGCAGGCCAGCTGTGTCCGTACAGGTGATGTTCCGGTGGTAATTGGACGGGATGCCGCCGGCTTCCGTGAGGTAGTAGGTAGTGCCTGTGTTGGCCGTCGTCTGACCTGTGACACCAGAACCCGCGGCGATACCTGCTACAGATCCTGAGGTAGTGGAGTGATTAGTGGCATTTATCACTGGACCGGTGGGAGACCCCGCACGGATCTCCATGGTGAATTGGTCGGAGACCGCAGCGCGGGCGGTGGTCAGCGCCTTGCCCAGCGTAATCCTGGGAGCCCGGACCGCCAGGGAAGCCGCTGCCGGAGGGTTCAAGTTCGTTGCAATGTCGGTAGGTGCGCTGGAATACGTGCCCTCGGCCGAAACTGTCACATCCACCACCACCGTGCACGAGGCCTGGCCTCGGCTGAGGTCGCCGCCGGAAATCGAAAGCGTTCCGCTCCCGGCATCTGCCGAGCGAAGGAATGGGTTGGTTCCGGGAACCTGAACGCACGTTCCCCCGATGTTCGGATCCCCGGCGATCGTCAGTCCGGAAGGAAGCACCTGGTTGATGGACCAGTCATGCTTCGCGTTGAGTTCGCTAGTGTTGGTGACGGTGAGCGTGAGGGTGGAAATCCCGCCGGGGCCCACCACCGCAGGAGTGAAAGATTGCTTCAGTTCTGGAGTGACGTCAAGCAGGCGCACTTCGTCAAAGGCGCCATCGTTCCCGTTGGTGGTGCCGTTGTTATTCCACATTTCAAGCCCCAGGGAATTGCCATTGGCCCGGATCGCCGTGTTCGACGTCATCGAGTTGACGTTGACGGTCCTGGTGACGGTTCCCGGGGTTCCGCCGACGTCGCTGGTGACTTGTTGCTGGAACGAGTCCACGTTGGGATCGTCCCAGGTTTGGCACCCATTGAGTGGGTTCCCGACCGGCGTGGCTGTCCCGTCGCTGTCAATGGCGGCGAACTGATACGACGGATCGCCCGCAGCCAGGCCGCAATTCATGTACGCGGTGTTGAGGCCAAAAGCGTAATAGTGGCCCGCTGTCACCGGGATTGGGCGGGTGGTCCTGAACATCACCCCATCAGCGGGCCCGGACGGGATGGCATCGCACACTGATCCGGTGGAACTGGTAGACGGGCATTCGGTGTAAGAGCCGTTGACGTGATTAGTGGTGGGAGAGGCGGGGGTGAATTGTTGCCCCATGCCCAAGGCCAGCATGCGCATGTACTGATAGCTGCGAATATCCGCGAGCTCGGCACATCTGTTGTTTTGGCCTTCGGCCGCAGTTCCGGACTGCGCCCATGTGGGGGTGTTGGAATTCCGGTAGCTCAGGATGACGCCATTGCACCTGGCAGCGTCGATCCAGCCTGGAGAACCTGTGTACGCCTGGCCGCCCTTGCCAATGTACTGCTTTGACCCGGGAGCCGAGTAAGACTGCGCGCCAAGGGCGGAGTTGGGGCTGCCGTGCTCGAAATTCTCCGAGAACACCACAATGCCGGGCTGGGTAGCATCAGGCGTCGAGGATGTTGAAGGCATAGGTGGCGTTGACGGCGTTGTCGCCTGCGCAGGAGCAGGTTGAAGGCCTCCCAGCGCCGAGGTAGCAGCAAGGGTGGACAGCAGTATCACCAAAGTTCTGGCCAGGAGAGAATTCTTCACGGCTGTTGCTTGTCTTTCCATCGTCCCCAAGCGCCCCAGGCTCAAGACCCAGGCAGTTGCGCTTGGTGCTTCCGCTTCCAAGGAAGCCGATGCGCACAGATATTGTCAGCCTCTTAGTGTTGGCCAAAGCGGAATCGTGACGGAGAAAACAGAAAAAGATTGAGGCCCTATACGAGCTGGCCGGCGCCGGGTGCGGCAGGCGAAAGGCAGCGCGACTAGTGAAAACTACTGGCGAAGGACTTCGTAAGGATGTGTTGGCCGCTGAACTGATAGTTCAGTGTGCTGCCCGCTTCTGTATTCCGAAGGGAAACGCCGAGCTCGAACGCAAGGCTGGCTGACTCGATGGACACCGTGGTGCAGTGGATCAATCGATTGTCCGCAGCGGGATCCGAGCACGACCATCCGGCCGGTGCCGAGAATTTTCCCGGGATGAACGTGGCATTCTCCGGCAGGCTGAAGATTGCTTCACCGGAGCCTGGCGCCCGATCTCCGATGAGTGAAAAGCCAACACTGACATCGCGATCGAGTAACCCGCTGCCGGCTTCCATGCCAAAGAAAGCCTCGACCGTCTGTGACGGGGCAGCCGTTGGAGGCGTCGCCTGGGTGGTTGAGGACATCGTCCCCGAGTTCGTGACAACTGCTGCCCGCTGCCTGGCAATTTCCTCGGTGACCGGAAGCGGCGGAACCTGTACGGGTGCAAAAGGTTCCGGCAATTGCACGGCAGTCGGAGCTGGGGAGGGGACGGTGGGCACGTCAGCTGCAGCACTGGACGCCGGGGGTGATGCCGAGGCACCTGGAGCATCACCGGCGTCGCTGACCTCCACATCAGGCTGCCCGAACCACGCGGCAAGACCAAAAATCGCCACGCCTGCAGCGATAGCCGCAGCAACCTTCCATACGTGCCCGGGCGATCGAACTGTTGCAGGGGTCTGCCCGGTGGCGCCGGACGGATTCGCTGCCGCGAGCAATCCCGCAACCGCGCCGGGAGTCAACACGATGCCCGTCACCAGGGGGAAGAGAGCCGCCCGCATGGCACCTTCGATGTGGTTAAGTTCAAAGAGAAGCGCAGTGCACTTGGAGCAGGTCTCCAGATGCGCACTGACCTTTTCGCGTGAGGTCCGTTTCAGGGCGTTCCGTGCATATTTGCCCAACTGGCCGGAATACTCCGAACACTCATCGTCGGGGGCAACCACCACGTGGTTTTGCAGATACGCCTGGCGGAGCCCCTCCCTTGCCCGGATCAGCAACGAGGACACTCCATTGGGGCTGACACCGATGAACGGCGCAGCAGCAGCCGGCTTCATGCCCTCAATGTCCACATGCCAAAGCACCGCTTGCCAGCGCTCGGGAAGGGACCTGAATGCCGACGCCACAGCCGAGGATTCGAATTCCCTCAAGACGGGGTCGGCGTCCACGACGGCGGTATCCAACATCGCGTCGTCAGGGGCGGACTGGGTGAGCCTTGCTTTCCGGTTCCGCGCATGCGCTGTCCGCTGCACGACCGTCAGCAGGTAGGCACGAAAGAATTCCCGTGGTCCTTTGCCGCCGCTAAGGGCCTGGAACACTGATGCGAACGCCTCGGCAACGATGTCGTCGGCGTCACTCGGGTTATCCGTATTCGCCCGTGCAACGTATTGCGCAGCAGCCAGATGCCGCCGGTACAACGAGTCAAACGCCTCGTTGTCACCTCCTCGGACCGCCGCAATGATTTCCTGATCGCTGACAGGTCCAGCGGTGATGGTTCCGCTGCTGGAACCAGTATCAAAATCGCTCCCCATAGGCCCAGTGTGACAGCAAATTCCGGGATGACTTGAATCGCAGGGTACTTAGGACTACGGGGTTAAATTACTTGGAAATTCCACGACACGATCCGACGGAAACGTGCACTAATCAGTTGGGAGGCGTCGCGTATCAGGCCGCCCTGGAGGCACCAAAATTGCCCGCGAAACCCTACCCAAATGGCCCGCGAACCCTACTCGTTGTCCGGTTCGCCTACAGGTTTCTCGGCGGGCCAGTCGACGTCCTGCTCGTAGCCCTCATGCTTCTGCAGGTATGCCGCGATGTACGGGCAATGCGGAATGATGCGCTTGCCGGACGCCACCACATCGTCCAAGGCGAAGTGGGCCAGCACCTTGGCCAGCCCTTGGCCTTTGAACTGAGGTTTTGTCTCGGTATGCGTGAAATCGATGTGACCGGGCCGATCGATGAATTGGGACATCACCGCCAACTCACCGTCTACGCGGAGTTCATAGCGGTGGAACTTATCGTTGCGCACTGTGGTGACGCCAGCGCGGAAAGAGTCTGCCAATGATTCAGTGTGCTCGGTCATGATTCGAGATTGGCACGTAAACCGGGCGCTGGCAATGTGGACCGTTTTCCCCCGCGTGTTTGCCTCCCGTCCGGGCCCGGTGGCGGCAGCACCGGCGTCGGGACCCTGCCAAGCAGCAGTACCGCGAGCGCGAAGCATGCCGCTCCCCCGCCCAGGAGCGCCAGCGTCAGGCCGTTGAACGCGGCATCCGCAACGGGGACAAAGACCACGACGGCGGCCGTCACCACAGCGGTGCGCGAGGGACCCCGCGCGTGGCTGGCCGCCGTCGGACGGTCCTCGAGGCGACCGAGGAGCAGCACGACCGGCAGCAGCAGGGCTACGACGGCGAAGAAGACGGGGATTCGCGCCCACCACCATTCCGCTGTGCCGTCGGCCGGTTTGGGAAAGTCGGTGAGCAAGAGGAGTCCGGACATGCCCACCAGGAGCGGAAGATGCCAGAGGTAGACGGTCATGGACCGGCGGCCCGCCACCGCAATTGTCGCCTGGACCCAGCTGACAGAGGCGATCCAGCGTATGCCTTTGCCCAGAAGTTGGAGGGTGGCAGTCTGTGAAATTGCCAGCAGGAGCAGGCATAGGTTGGGTGGGTTGATGTTCACCACCATGTTGCCCGGATATACGGCCACGCCGGTCACCAGCCCGAGCAACACGTTGCTGACTATGATCGCCCCTACCAGCCAGGTTCTGCTGCGATGCTCAAAAAAGCCGTCCGCCATGAGGAAGCCGAGCTGCTGGACTGCGCACCAGACAAACACCATGTTGACGAAGGCAAGAACCGGGACAGCGCCGCGGAGGGAGTCGACGGTAATGATCAGCGCAACGAGGACGCCCAACGTGGGCAGCGGGGCACGTTGATGAAGCCGGGCCATGAGCGGGATGCTGAGCTGGGCCGTGAGGTAGGCAGCAAGGAACCAGAGTGGCATCGCAGCCCCGGTGGTCATCAACTGGATCACCTGGGGATCGACGCCGCTGAGCAGAGCCAGCCAGAGCCCCGCCCACATGATGGCGAGCAGGGCCATGGCCGGCCTGACCAGACGCAGGAGTCTCAGCTGGGCGAAGTCGAAGCCTGTGCCGCCGCGTGCTTGCAGGCGTCGCCACGACTGCAACCCGGTGACGCCGCCCAGGACGAAGAACAACGGCACGATCATGAGCACCCAAACCACGGGCGTGAACCAGCTTTGCTCCATGAGGGTGTTTTCCGTGGTGACTTTCCCATCCCTGTGCAGGACGGGACTGACCATCATGCAGTGGGCCGCGACCACCAGGAGCAGGCAGATGAAGCGGACGAGGTCGATCGCTGGATCACGACGCACACCCGGTTCACGCTGCACAACCGGTTCACGCTGCACAACCGGTTCACGCTGGACAGCCGGTTCCAGCCGCGCAGCCGAAGCCGCCGGCACAGCCGTGCTTCGGCTGGCGCCTGGATGAACCGGCTTTCCCCGCTGCATGGCCCTCCCCACGAATACACGCTCCTGCGTGTTGACTCCATTGTCCGCCCCGGGTGCCGTGGGGACCAGCGGTGCTGGCGTTGGCCGATGCGGGCGTTGGCAGGTGCTAGTGGCGCACGCTGGCCAGTAACCGCCCTCGTTCCTCCGGGTCCAAGGCACCGGCGCACGCTGCCGCGGCCAGGCCGTACGATCCGTCAAGTACTGCCTGGTCGGCGGCGGCCGAAGCGCCGAAGGCCGCGAACTCTGCTGTGTGATGGGCTGCGCCACGGACGTCGTAGCCAACCATGGGGTGGATGGTTGGCACCAGTTGGGAGACGTTGCCCATGTCCGTGGAGGCCACTGGCTCGGAATTGAAGACGACGTCCCGTCCGATGGCCGTCATGGCTGCCCGGTAGGCATCCGACAGGAACGGGTCTTGTCGGAGTTCGGCGTAGTCATTGCCCGCTGGCGTGACATCCAGGGTGCAACCGCTGGCGTGGGCGCCTGCTTCGAGGCAGCGCCGCACCTTGTCCTGGATGATGCGCAGCTTTTCGATGCTCGGAGCCCGCATCTCAATGCTCGCCCTTGCGCGCTCGGGGATGACGTTGACGGCGCTTCCGCCTTCGGTGACGATCAGCGAAATGATCGACCCGATCGGGAGCTGTTGCCTGGCCAGCGCAACGGCCGTCTGGGCGACGACAAGTGCGTCCAGGGCGTTAACTCCTTCCATCGGGGCGGCAGCTGCATGGGCCGGCCTGCCTTCGAACAACACGTCCCACATGGACATCGCCAGCGACGAACCGCCCACCACGTCCTTCGCCGCGGCATGGGCCATCATTGCCAGGGACACGTCCTCGAAGAACCCTTCCGCGATCAGGTCCACTTTTCCACCCGTGGTCTCCTCCGCCGGCGTTCCGAGCACCTTGACAGTGATGCCGAGTTCGTCAGCGACTGCCGCTAGAGCCAGCGCTGCTCCCACAGCGCTGGCCGCGTTCACGTTGTGTCCGCATGCGTGGCCAATGGCGGGCAAGGCGTCGTACTCAACGCACAGCGCCACAACCAGGTCTCCGGTTCCCAGCCGCGCACTAAAGGCGGTGGGTTGTAGTGGCTGGCGATCATCGAAGCGAAAGCCCGCCGCATGGAGAAGCCGCCTGATCCGCTTGACTGCACGGAACTCCTGCCCGCCGAGCTCAGGATCGGCGTGGATGGCGTGGCTGAGGTCCAGCAGGTCCGGTTTCCACCGCTCGGTGGCGGCCTTCAGCCTGGCCTCGATGTCGCTTTGGGATACGCGTACGACGGCGGCCCCGCGGCTTAGGCTGTTAAGTCCAGCGGCGGTCATGCGGACACCCCGGCGTTTTCGCGCTTTGGGTAGCGGGCGCTTGCGGCCGCCGCGACGAGTGCGGCCACAGCAAGGGCTCCCCAGATGCCCTGCAGCCCGGACTCTGAAATATGCCCAGACTCCACGGACGCGGAGGAGATCAGCTTCACCACGGCCGCGCCCACCGCGATCCCGACGGACAACGCGAGCTCATTGAGCCCGGCGGCAGTTGAAGTTTCCTCCAATGGGACGCCTTCCACGGACAATGAGCGGGTTCCGGCCTGGTACATTCCCAGGCTTAAGTTGAACATCGCAAAGCCCAGGCAATAGCCGGCAATGGAACTGTGGGCAAGCATCATGACCAGGAAGCCGCCTGCGAGCAAGACACCGGCAAACACGAGCGTGGCCCGCTCACCGAATTTTCGCAAAGCCCGGGCCGTGAGCAGCGAGGACAAAAGGGAGAGCACGGAAGCCAAGGCCAGGACAATGGCGATCATCAGGGGGCTCAGGGCAAATCCGTAACCCGTCTTTTCAGGATTGGAGTGCAGGAATATCCCGTTGGTGCCGAAGTAGCTGATGGACGCGAAGCCAAAGAAGAAAGTAGCCAGTGAGATGGAGCGGATCCGCGGAATGGCCAGCATCCGCAGGTCCATGAAGCGCTTACCCTGGTTTGCCCTGTAATCACGCTTGGCCCAGTAGGCCAGCAGGGATACTCCCAGCAGGCCAGCGGCCAAGGTGCGGGCATCCAGCCAACCCCATTCGGGCGCCATCGAGAGCGCCACAACAAAACCAATGAGACCGAGCGAGCAAGCCAGCAACGGCCCAAGGGCGATGCCCTCGCGGGTCGGCACACCGGCGTCGGGCAGTAAGAAGGAAGAAATGAACGCGACCACCGCGAAAGGAACAGCCACCCAGAAACCGAGAGTCGGGCTGGTGACCCCAACGATTCCGGCAAAAAGCCCGCCCGCTCCCACCATGATCATGAGCATCCCGATCATGACGCTCACACCAGTGCGCGTATGCCCAGGGCTGCTAACGCGCAGGATGCCCATCATGAGGGGGATGAAGCCCACCACGCACGTAAGCATGACCACGCCGATCGTCACCGTCCACAGCGAGGGCCACAAGGCCATCTGAAGAACTCCTGCCGTCACAACCCCTGTGGACCAGCGCAGCACCAGCCTGTACCCGTAGCTGTCTCCGAGCCTTGAAATGATCGGGGTGAGGACTGCAAAGCTCACGTTGGAGATCAGGAAGATGCCGTTGATGGTGGGGTCGTCAATCTCGAAGACGGGTCCGAGCGCGGGGAGGATGGGGTTCAAGTACCCCTGGGTGACCCCGCTCAGTGATTCAATCAATGCCATTGCGAAGATCATTCCCGCAATGGACCGGCGCGTCGTTCCAGACGCCGCCGCTGGTGCTGTCTTGCTTCCCATGTGCTTCCTTGTGGTCTTGGCCTGTTGAGGGTGCCGCCGATTAGTGATGCGAGTCACGACGATATTGCCCTCGTTTAGACTGGCTGGGAAATTGTTTGAAATACACACAAGGAAGGCCTCAGTGAACGAATCAGCCATAATTTCCGAGCTGGACCTCGAAATCCTGAATGCCCTCCAAATCAATCCGCGGGCAGAGTGGAGCCGGATTGCCGACGCCCTTGAGCTGTCTGCGCCCACAGTGGCAAGGCGATGGAACGCTCTTGCCGGCCAAGGCCAGGCTTGGATCACACCTGCACCCGGACAGCGCTATCTCAGTGCCGGGTGGTCAGCCTTCATCCATCTGTCATCCTCGCCCAGCGAGAGCGAGGCGCTGATTGAGCAGCTGTGCTCCGAACCTGCATTCGGCACAGTTTCTCTAGTGACAGGTGCGCACGATCTCTTCATTGACTGCTTTGCATCCAGCCATGAAGAGTTGATGGATATCGTCACCGGCGCCTTTCCAAGGCTGCCCGGCGTCACGCATCGTGAGGTCGTTTTCGTCACCAAGTTGTATCGGCAGGCCTCAGAATGGCGCAGCGGCACGCTGGAACCAGCGCGCGCAAGGCTCGTGTCAGCGGAACCCCTGCCCGAGCAGTCGGCCTACGCACCGGACCGGCTTGATGCAGCGTTGTTGGAGGAGCTCGCCAAGGATGGCAGGGCGAGCTGGGCGGAACTGGGTGCCGCCTGCCGCGTTTCGCCCCAAACAGCCCGACGGCGGGTGGAACGGTTCCTGGCAACCGGCTACATGACGCTGAGGTGCGATGCGTCCAGCTCCGCCCAGCAGGGCCTGAGGGAAGTGACGCTCGTCTTGAACGTTCCAGCTGAGTTCGTTGACGGTGTGGGCAGCTTCTTCGCGGCGTTGCCCAATTGCCGGTTGAGCGCCCAAGTCCTTGGCGCACAGAACCTGCTGGTCACTTTGTGGGTCCGGGACTATCTGGAGGTCCAGGCTTACGAACGTGAACTTGCCCAGCGGGCTCCAGGAAGTGCAGTCATCTCAAGGCAGGCGGTGGTCCGGACCTTCAAGCGGTTGGGCCACGTCCTGGACGAAGCAGGTCGCAGTCGCAGCGTTGTGCCCCTGCCGCTATGGAGGGAGAGTTCGTAAGCGTTATCCACAGAGTCAGTTCACCGATCAGCCCATCGCGGACACCCGGAACTCGGTCGGGGCAATTGTTGCCATCTCTGCTGACAGCCGCGAAGGTGTTGATGCCCTGGCCGCTAAGGCGGTCGAGGCTGGAGGTTCCGAGACGTACGACCCCAAGGACCTCGGGTTCATGTACAGCAGGGCGTTCCGTGACCTCGACGGCCACCACTGGGAAGTTGTGTGGATGGACCAGGCCGCCGCGCAGAGCGGCCCGCCGGAGCACTAAGCAACCGGAGCACTAAGCAACAGCGCCCTAAAGGACAGCCAGCACGCCAAACACGACGGCGAGCAGCGGCGTTGTCCCCTGGAGAACCGCAGGGCGGAGGTATTTTTTGCCACTTGCAGCGAGCACCAGTGCCGCAAGGAGCATGGAACCGCAGCAGCTGAAGACGAGGGTCCAGCCCACCTGCGGAGCGCCCATGCCCACTGCGATGATGCCTATCAACGCGCCGATGGCCAGGAAGAGGTTGTAGAAACCCTGGTTGTAGGCAAGTGGCTTGGTGGTTTCGGCGTCGGCCTGTGATGTCACGCTGAATCGTTTCCATGTAGCTGGCTTGGTCCACGTGATGGATTCCATGGTGAAGATGTACACGTGGAGCAACGCCGCAAGCAGGGCGAAAATCAGGGAGGCCAGGATCATGGTCTGATCCTAGCCTCCCCATGATCTGGCGCAGGTGTCAGGAGCTGGGCAACTCGGGCGTGGCGCCAGCAGTCAGGCAGACACGAGCGTCCGGGCGTCTTCGGTTACCCTCCTTGATGGATGTTGAATAACCGTGAATGCCAAGGCCACACCGATCAGGACCATTGCCGGGACCAGCATTGCGCACCACAAACCGAGCTGCAGAAGGAGGGCGCCGCACACGGCACCCAGGAACATCGACGCCACGGCCGCAAACCTGCGCATGGTGGCCGCCGTGGTGGCCCCACCCCAAAAGCGTCCGGCTTCACTGAACAGCAAGGACAGCGTGGACGTAATGACTACGGTGGAAACGTCGGGCACGCCGACTCTGCGAGCCGCAATGGCTTGGAAACCCATCATGATCCCGATTGCGAGAGTCACGGTGTGGATCAGGAGTTCGTTCATGGGGAGGAACGCCAGCACCCCGGTAACAGCCAGCATTCCACACGCCGAAGTCCAGAAAACCGGAACCAGCGACGCGTCGCGTCCGCCAGCAAAGGGAACGCGCCGCAGGATCAACCCGAGGACCCAGGAACCAGCTGCGAAACCGCCGAGTGCTGACAACGGCCCCAGAAGTGGAACGTGTTCCGAACCTGCGAGGGAGAGGCCGATCAGGATGACGTTGCCGGTCATGTTTGCTCCGAAGACACGGTCCATACCCAGATAGGTTGCGGCATCGAGGGTCCCGGTGCCGAAACTCAGCGCGATCATCAGCCAGAACGATAAGCGTGGATGAAGCACGGGCCTACTTCCCGTCGCTCGTCGGGCGCTGTGACGCGATCGACAGTCCATCGGAGCGCGGATCTGAACCAACAGCGAAGGCGCCTGGCGTCTCTTCCTGCCGAACCACCTGGAGGTGCCCTGCGGCGTCGTCCAGTGCTCCCAGCTCTTTCGTGTGGAAGCCGGCGTCGAGAAGGTTCAGGACGGCCGTCGTCGAGACTCCATGTTCCACCGAAATCGTGGTGGCGTCGTCCGGCGCAGCAGCTCCGGCTTCCATCTGTCCAACGATCCAACGCGGCCGGGCTGTTGCCTCGGCCGGAGACATACCCAACGCAAGGTTCAGGGCCAGGTGTGTGTGGACCTGGGGTTGGGCCCGACCTCCCATGGTGCCGTGAGCCCCGATGAGTTGCCCGTCCCGACGGACAAGCACCGGCATAAGGGTGTGGGCTGGCTTCCGTCCCGGAGCGAGCTCATTCGCGGCACCCTGCGTCAGGCTAAAGGATGCCCCGCGGTTATGCAGGAGAACGCCCGTTGCCGGATCCACCACGCACGATCCGAAAGCGTGGAATGCGCTTTGGATGAGGGAGACCCAGTTGCCGTCGGAGTCGGCCGTGACGATCGCTACTGTGTCACCGGTTCGTCGGCCGTATGCCCGGCCGTGGGAAGAAGCAGGTTCCTTGCCTGCGATGGCGCCGAGGGCCAATGCCTCGGCAGACTTCGCGGAGAGCAGTCCAGCAACAGGGATTTCGGTGTGTTCCGGGTCGCCAAGGTAGCGGTCACGGTCCTTCGCAGCAGCCGCCAGCACGGACGCCACAATGCCGGCCTCGGCGCCATCCGGGTCAGGAACGTGGCCAAGTTCCTGGGCTACGACGTTAAGAGCGGCCAAGCCTTGCAGGAAGAACGTGCCTTGGCTGTTGCCGGCCGCACTGAGGTATTCAGAGCCCGCGAACATCACGGAGACCGGCGTTTCAACCGTGGCTTCGTAGGCTGCGAAATCATCCAGGGTGAGGTCACCGCCTTGCCCGTGAAGGGTCTCCACGATGCTTCGCCCAATGGAACCGCGGTAAAACACTTCGGTCCCGTGCTCCGCGATGGCTGCCAGGGTTTCTGCCAGACGATCCAGCTTCAGGGTCTCGCCTTCACGCAGGAGTGCTCCATCCCGGAAGAAGACCTCGCGGCATCCCGGGTCTTGGGCCAGGAGATGCTCTTCCCGGATGAGGTCCCGGGCGACCCCTGGAGCCACTGGCACTCCGGCTGCGGCGGCTGAAGCCGCGGGAAGAAGCGCCTCAGAAAGGGGCAACATCCCCCAGGTCTCAGCGAGAACCTCCCAGGCACCAAGAAGCCCGGGCACGGTGACGCTTTTCGCACCGGATACAGGGACGAACCCGTCTGCGCCTGCGTAGTCGGCGGGGTTCAACGACCGGGCAGATCGTCCGCTGCCGTTGACCACTGTGACGTTCCGGTTATCGGATCCCACCATGGCGATGACGTCACCGCCGATAGTGCATTGATTCGGATAGACCACCGTAAGCATGGCTGCTGCAGCCAGTGCGGCGTCCACGGCATTGCCGCCATTGGCGAATGCTGTATGGGCTGCAGCCGTCGCAGCTGAGTGTGGCGTCGCGGCCGCGCCGGTGAATTTTTGGCTCATGGCTTGTTGTGCTTTCTGCTTAATGAATCCGGGTCCCAGGCGTCAATGCCAATAGCCATCGCAACCTCGTGGATGTGACCGGACATGGCCTCGCGTGCGTCATCAGCCTGATGACCACGGATGGCCTCGTATATTCTCCGATGCGCAGCAACGGACTTTTCGATTCGTGTCATGGTCTGGTGGGCGGTCTCCCTGGAAGGCGCCATCCATTCGTTGGCGACATCGAGGAGCCTGACCAGCATGGGGTTCTGGGTGAGTTTGGCAACACCTGCGTGGAACTCGACGTCCAGCCTCACCAAGAGCTGCATGGACGGCTCGTCCCGGCGGAGTTCCGCCTCGGCCAATTCCAGCGGATGGAGCAGGGCACCCAATTCAGTAGCCCGGCCCCGAAGTGCGGCGCGCTCAGCCATCGGAGGTTCGATGACTGCACGGAGGTCCATGACTTCGCGGAGCATCCTTTGTGGGGCTTCCATCGATCCGAGCATCCCCGCGTGAAGTTCGGGACGGGTTTGTGCTTCGACGATGGTTCCACGGCCGGGTTTCCGGCTGATGAGCCCCCGAAGTTCGAGTTCACGCAGAGCTTCCCGCACTGATGTGCGGGATATTCCTGCGGTCTCTGCCAGCTCGCGTTCGTTGGGAAGTTTGTCGCCTGGGTTGAGCTCGCCGTTGGTGATCATGCGGATCAGCCTTTCGCTCAATTGCTCCGAAAGGGGACCGCTGGCTACTGAAATGCTGCTCAAGGACGACACGTCTAAAACCTCCGCTGAAGTTGGTTCGACAAACCTACCAGCCGCTGGGACTGGCCAGTCTTTTATTCGAGGATTTCCACCGTCACCCAGTTTTCAAAGCAGCTGCCGCCCGCAAGGCTCATGACGCCGATAGTTGCGCGACCGCCCAAACCCACCTCGGGTCCGAACACCTCAACAAAAAGATCAGTGGCACCCGAGGACACCTTGTGGACCTCGGTGAAATCCATGGTGGAGGTCACGAAGCACAGAGACCGGATGATCCCTTTGACGCGGTCGAGGGAACCCAGAGCCAGCCGGATTCCGCCAAGACAGTTCAACGCGGTCAAGCGGGCGGCTTCGTAGCCTTCCTCCACAGTCAGGTTGGCGCCAAGGCGCCCTGGGTAGCGGACCGTGCCGTCACTTTTGTCCGGCGTGTGGCCGCTCAGGTACAGGACGTTGCCCACAATATGGTGGGGCTTCATGCTCCCGTAGGTGTCGGCACCGTAGTAGCCGTCAACGCTGAAGTCCGGAATCTCCAGACCCAATTCACGTACGCGGTCTTCATAGCTCGTAGCCAAAGTCTTGCTCCTAATCTGTCCTGCCGAGCCACGGCAGTTAGTCCAATGGTCCAACCAAGTTGCTATGACACTAGTCACTCGGGGGGTCACCGTCAAGACAAAACTAAAAAATGAACGTCATTCATAAAAAACTGTTGACTTCGGTCTGAAGGTCGGACAAACTCCAGTTATGGGCGATTCGCCGCCGCCCTGCCAACCAAGTGATTACACCCCAACAGCCGGCTCCTGAACCGGCACATCACTTGCAAAGGAACCCGTTATGTCCACTCTGGACCGCTCACTGGACCCGCTCCACGTCAGCTATGCCGACGACCCCCGCGTTGTAAAGGAAGCCGCAACCGAGGACTACACCACGCACGTTGTTCCGCTTTCATGGCGCAGCAGCAAGAAGTCACTCTCCATGTCCTGGTACTCATTGGTCAGCGGCATGTTCTATCTGGTCACCGCCGCAACACTGGCCGCAGTCGTCGGAACCGTGGACACGCTGATCGGCATTGTCCTGGCTTGCGTCGCGTTCGGTGCTCTTGGCTACATCTTCTCCGGCTACGCCGCCAAGACCGGCCTCACTGTCGCCCTGATATCGCAACGCCTGTTCGGTGCGTCGGGGTCCATCGTTGCGCCGCTCATTCTGGCCGCAACATCCATCTACTACGCGGTATTCGAAAGCTCCATGATCGCCCATGCGTTCTCCGCCTCCATCGGCGGCCTGGATATCCGTGTCTGGTATGCGATCGCTGTCGTCATGAACCTTCCCCTGGTTATGGGTGGGATCCGGCGCTGGATGGACAAGTACAACGCAGCGCTGCTCCCCGTTTATTGGGGCGGCCTTATTCTTGTCATCATTCTTGCTGCCACGCGAATGGACACCTCCGCATGGTTGGCCCACACGCCCCAGCAGGCTGCAAGTCTCGCCGCCCCAGGCTGGCTCTACGCCTTCTTCATTTACCTGGGCGTACTGGTTCTCATGATGTTCACCATGGACTTTGCCCGCTTCGGCAAACCCCGCGACGCCAAGATCAACGGAATCGCGACGTTCGGGCCAGTGTTCTATGCCTTCGTCTACCTGGCCAACGGCCTGATCGGCATCTTCATCGCCTACGCCGCAGGCTTGGCCGGAGGTATTTCGTCCACCGCAATCGTGGACTTCATCGTCACCCTTTTGGGCGGTTGGGGACTGTTCCTGGTGTGGGTGACCCAAGCCCGTATCAACACCGCGAACTTCTACGTCGCCTCAACCAACATGGAAGCACTCTGGACGCGCCTCTTCCGCACCAGGCTCCCGCGCGTTTGGGCCGTGCTGCTGTGCGGCGCCATCACCTACGTCTTCATGCTCACTGACGTCCTCAGCTACTTGCTTGTTGCGCTGGCTTGGCAGGGTGCCTTCATTGCATCGTGGGTCAGCATCATGTTGGTCCACATCATCTTCAGTGCTGGTGGCGACAAGAACGATTTGCCGGAATTCCGGCCGGGACGCCTGGCCCGGTTCACCTTGGGTGCTTGGGTCTGGATTGGAAGCTCGGTGCTGGGCGGGCTCTTCTACCAATTCGGTGGCGCGTTCGGAGCCACCTGGTCAACACCGCTCACCTTCGCGCTTGGCGCCTTGCTTTACGCCGCTGCCTTCAAAGCACAGTCGCGGGCAGCCCTGCTCCGCCGGGCCAACGATCCCCGCGATGAGGTGGAGGACATCTGGGAGGCCCGCATCCGCTGCCATGCGTGCGACCACAGCTACATTGCGGTGGAGATGGACAGGGACCCGAGCCAAACAGGTCAGCCTGCCATTTGCACCGCCTGCGCTGGACTTAGCAAGGAGTACCTCGCGGCCTGCCGGAATGAGCACTTGAGCGGCGGTATCGCCGCAGCCGATCCAGCTCGGCAGCCCGTTCAGGGACTGCGTTAAATAAGTTGACGACGGCGGGAAATCCCGCCGTCGTCAACTTATGTCCAGCCCTTGTCAGTCACTCAGCATGGCAAGTGTCGCGCCTGCGAAGGACCACGCAGAACCGTTCCATCGCGCCAGCAAGCCTTGGAGGTTCTCACCGTCGGCCCGGTGGGCGGCGGTTTCAGCTTCGAGGGTCGCCAGGATTCCGGTGCGCAGCTCGGTATTGAAGTTCACCTTGCCAACCTGCATGGAAGGAGCCTTTGAAAGCTGTTCAGCGGGGATGCCGGAGGCGCCGTGCAGCACCAAAGGAACCTCCGTCCGTGCAGCAACTTCCTGGAGTACATCCCAGCGGATGTTGGGCTCGCCCTTGTACTTTCCGTGGACGTTACCCACCGCAACGGCGAGCAGTTGAGCTCCGGTCCGCGCAACGAACTCGGCCACCTGCGCCGTGTCAGTGAGGCCGGCGACTGAAGTACCGGCGTCGTGCGCTGAATCTTCGGTACCGAATGCCTTGTCCTCGTCGCCCGCCAGGCCACCCAGCTCTGCCTCGATTACGACGTCGGACCCACCTTGCGCATCCAGCGCGGCACGGACTTCGCGAACCAAGGCGATGTTGTCCTCGAACGGCAAGGACGAACCATCCGCCAGCACGGCATCGGCACCGGCAGCCACGGAGTCGCGGATGACCTGCAGGTCCGAGGCGTGGTCCAGTTGGACGGATACGGGGATGCTGGCGTCGTCCGCGAGGCCGCGAAGTGCCGCGATGAGCCTGAGCCCGTTGGGGGTGGAAGCCGTCTTCGGAGCTACGAGCAGGATCACGCCGAGCCGGGCTTCCTCCGCCGCCGAAACAACGGCCATCGCGGTAGTGAAGTCGTAGCAGGTGAAGGCCGGAACAGCAGAGCCGTCAGCGAGCGCGGAAATGACCAACTGATCCAGTTTGGCGCGCATTAGTGGGCCAGGCCTCCCACCAGGATCCAGGCAACGTACGTCAGCGCGAAGCCGGCCAGGCCCAGGATGGTAGTGAGGACGGTCCAGGTCTTGAGGCCGTCGGTGACAGTAAGGCCGTAGTACCGGATCACGGTCCAGAATCCTGCGTCCGTCACGTGGGACAACCCCAACGCGCCGAATCCGATGGCGATCACGATCACGGCGATCTGGGCGGGCGTGTAGCCGCCTTCCATCACTGCGGAAGTGAGCAGGCCGGTAGTCGTGACAATGGCAACGGTGGCCGAGCCCTGGGCGGCGCGCAGTGCAAGGGAGATAACGAAGCCGAGAACGATCACCGGCAGGCCCAGGCTGTCCAGGGTGTGGGACAGGGCTGCGCCGATGCCGGAGGTGCGGAGGACTTCACCGAACACGCCGCCCGCGGCGACAACCATGAGGATGGACGCAATGGGAGGAAGGGCGCCTTCGAAGATCTCGCCGGTTTCCTTGAGTGACCAGTTGCGGCGGACCGCCAGCAGGAAGAAGGAAAGGGCTACCGCCACGAGGAGCGCGAAGAACGGGTTGCCGATGAACGCGGCCACGCCGTACCAGTAGTTGTCCTTGGCAATGGTCAGCGTCCCCAGCGTGCCTACGAGGATTTGGACGATCGGAGCGGCGATCAGGAAAATGATCAGGCCGGGACGCGGAGGGGCGATGGCGCGGGCGCCGGGACCGTCAGAGCCCACGTGGACCAGGGACTCGGAACCGAATTCGTCCACCTGCGCCTTGACGCCCGGGAGCAGTTCGTAGTCCTTGCGGTTCATGATGCTGGCAACCCAGTAGGACAGGAAGCCAAGCGGCACGCAGATGATCAGCGAGATCAGGGTAATGAGGCCGATGCCAGCGCCGAAGACGCCGGCGCCTGCAACGATTCCCGGGTGCGGCGGGACAGCCACGTGGATGGACAGCATGATGCCGGCCATGGGCAGGCCGAATTTGATGGGGTGAACGTTCGCGATCTTGGCGAAGGCATAGACAATCGGGACGAGGACGATGACGCCCACCTCGAAGAACACGGGAATCGCCACGAGGAAGCCCACGGCCGTCAAGGCGATGGCAACACGCTTGGCGCCCAGCTTCTCAGTGAAATGGGTGGCCAGCGATTGCACGCCGCCGGATACCTCGATCATGCGGCCAAGAATGGCGCCGAGGGCAATCAACAAAGCAACCTTGCCCATGGTGCTGCCAACGCCGTTGGCCACCACGGTGAAGATGTCCTTGAGCGGAATCTGGGCTGCCACGCCTACCAGGATGCTGACAGCCAACAGGGCAACGAAGGCCTGGATCTTGAAGCGGATAATCAGCACGAGCAGCAGGGCAATGCCCGCAGCAGCGATAGTCAGCAACAGGGGTGTTCCCAGTTCCACTGCCGGTTTGATGGCGGGGGCATCAGCAGCCCGGACCACCAAGGAGTTGATGAGGGGATTCATTGGGGGTGTCTCCTTTGACATACCAGTCTAGAGAAGACCGGCGGGAGGTGGCGACGACGGCGAAGGGGGGACCGCCGTCGTCGCGGGTTTTTATTGGGTTAGTTGGTGCGCTTTGTGGGCGCGACAACCTTGATGACGGCGGAGTCGTCGGCGGCGGCGAGGCCTTGGGCCTGGCCGAGGAGGTAAAGCTGTTCTGCAGCGGCGGCAACGGGTGCGGCAAGGCCGGCAGCGCGGGTGGCTTTGCCGACGATGCCCATGTCTTTGACGAAGATGTCCAGGCGGCTGAGGACCTCGGCTCCGTCCTCGGTGTAGGCCTCCAGGATGCGGGGGCCGCGGTTGGACAGCATGAAGGAACCGGCAGCTCCGGCTTCCAGCGCGGCGAGGGTCTTGGCCTGATCGAGGCCGAGGGCGTCGGCAAGGGCCATGGCCTCTGCAGCTGCGGCGATGTGCACGCCGCAGAGCAACTGGTTGACGGTTTTGAGTGCTTGGCCGTCGCCGGGCTTATCGCCAACAATGCTCAGGGTGGAAGCCAACAGTTCCAGCGCGGGCCGGGCCTTTTCAAGCGCCTCCGGCTCGGCACCAACGACGATGAGCAGATCGCCTTCACCGGCACGCTTCGGTCCACCGGACAGTGGCGCGTCCACGAGTGAAACACCGTACCCGGCCAGTTTTTCGACCGTGGCGGGGATGGCTTCGGTGCCCACCGTGCTGCCGAGGATCACGACTGCGCCCGGCTTCAGAACCGAGGCAACGCCGTTTTCGCCGAACAGGACATCGTTGAGCTGCTCACCGTTGCGAACGGCCAGGAGCAGCGCGTCGGCGTCCTGCGAGGCTTCGCGGGCAGAAGCAAAAGTCTTGATACCGGCTGCCGCAGCGAGCTCCAATCGGGGCTCGGCGATATCGAAACCGTGGACGGTCAACTCGGACGCGAGGCGGGTGGCCATGGGCAGGCCCATGGCTCCGAGGCCCAGAACGGTGATGGTGTAGTTGCTGCTGGTCATGGTGTTCTCCGATAAATAGGGGCCACGCTTGCCGGGTTCCCTGGCCGAGCTTGCGAGGTTAGGGGGCAGTGGGGATGGGTTAGAAAGTGGCGCTGAGTTTGCGGGTGACCTGGGCGAGGGACTGGTCATCGCCCACATTGCCGGCGAACACGATGTACGGGATGCCCTTCGCGGGGCCATCCACCGGTTCCCAGAGCGAGACGATGCCCGGCAGCATCGGTCCGCGGACGATCGCGTGCCGGATCTCCAGTCCGTGGGCCGCAACATCCGAGGACGTGATGCCACCCTTGGCGATGACGAACCGCGGCGGGAAGGTTTTCAGCGTCCGGTTCACTACATTGACGACGGCGGCCGAGACTGTGCGTGCGATCTTCAGGCTCGCGGCGGCGTCGTCGGTCTTGATGAGCAGGCGGCTGGTGTGGACGATCACGTCGCACTGGCGGAGGGCGTCGACGACGTCGGACACAACGGTTGCGATGTAAGCGTCGGCTTCCGCTTCGGTTTCGGCTGCGAGGAGCTTCTCGACGTCGATCTCGATGATCCGCGCCGAGCTGTGCTCTGCCGTGAGTGCGTTGAGCTGGCGGGTGGTCACGCCAACGTGCGAGCCAACCACGATCAGGCCGCCGGCTGTGGAGGGAGTGTTGCCGGCGTAGGCCTCTTCGGAGGTGAGTGCGGTGCGGATTTCCTGGCCGATGCGGCCACGGACGAACGGCGGGCCCACGCGGTAGAGGAGCTTCTTGCCGCGTCGTTCGGCTTCTTCGAGGCCCAGGGCCAGAGCACGGAAGTCGTTTTCGGTGACGATATCGGCCACGATCGGCGTGGAGTTGGTAGCGGAATCAATGGCGTCAGCGATGGCTTTCGCGGAAATGGCCGGGTCCTGGGCCGATGCGCCGGCACGGATGATGTTGAGGTCAAGGACGATTACATCGCTTGCCGGGAACCGGCCCTTCGACTTCTCCTCCACATACTTGGCCATCTCCGAGTTGGCGAAACCGAAGGACGCGTCCTTCGCGAATTCCGTCTCGGACACCGGGGTTAGGGTGCCGGCTCCTTCCCCGGTGCCGCGCATGTAGTGCACACCGCCGATGGTGACGCGACCGGCGTCGGGGAATGCCGGAACGATGACGACGCCGTCGGTGACCTCACCGGTTTCGGCGGCGACCGTAGCGGCGATGACGTCCGGCTCGAGCGGGTAGTGGCCGCGCAGGGTGGAGTCGCTGCGGCTGACGAAGCCAAGGCTGATCTTCCCGGCCGCTGCTGCCAGCGCATTCCGGACGATTTCCTCGTTCCGCGCCGCTGCTTCTGCAGGGTCCAAGCTGCGGGTGTTGGTGAGGACGTAGACGGCGGGCTTGGTCTGGCTCTCGCGAATGTGATTGAAGGCCCAGGTGAAGTCCGCGACGTCCCAACGGGTGAGGACAGCGAGATCCGCGACCGACTGCGTTCCCGTGGGGTCGTCGTCGAGGACTACCAGGACGCGGGGGGACGTCGCCGAGGATGCGGCAACGGCGTCCGCAACCAGCTGGGCCGGAATCTGGACCTCCGCCGGGAAAGCGGCCAGAACGTCTGCTTCAAGGGTCACGGTGCACTCCATCGTGGGAAATCTGTGTAGCGGTTTAGTGAATGTAAGATGTCAGACATCTAACATTTCATAGCCAGTGTGACACAGCGCTCTTCACCGCGCAAGATGCCGTGCGTCACTAGTCTGGAGACATGGCCGGCACCGCAATTCCACTCTCCTTCGTGGACGTGAGAACCCCCTCGCCTTCCCCCGGCGGGCAAATCCCCGTTGTGCTCATCCACGGCTGGGCTTCGGGATCCGCGTACTGGGAGCCGCTGGCAAAGCTACTGCTCGACGCCGGACGCGAAGTGTGGATCCTCGACCTCCCCGGTTACCACCCCGGCGAGGACACGCCACCGGACTTCGAGTGGACGCTGGACTCTGCCGCCGCTTCCGTTGCAGCAGCGATCCGCGCCCGCACGAAAGGGCCGGCGCACCTGGTGGGGCATTCGATGGGCGGCAGCGTCTCACTGACCTTGGCGGCAACCCATCCGGAACTAGTGGCAACAGTGACGTTGGTAGGCATGGTTCCGGCACCTCCAAACGAGGCTTTCAAGAACCTCCTGGTGTCACAGCTGGAGCAGGGATACTTCGACGCGGGCACCAAGCTGAAGCTCATGAACGCCTGGTACGGGCACCTCTCCCCGGAAGACATGGAGTTGCTCAGCAAAGGATTCGATACGCCGTTCCGGATTCTGTCCGCTAGCGCCTGGGCGGCCATGACCGGCGTCGAACCTTCAGTGCCCGGCAGAGTTCAGGCCCCACTGCTGGTCATCGCTGGCACGGGCGACCGCGTGCGGTCAATCGAGCAGATGACTGCGTTCGTGGCGGCAAGCCCGCGGCGCACCCTGAAGGCCATTGCCGACGCCGGTCACAACGTCCACTGGGAGCGGCCGGAAGAATGCGTCACGACTTTGTGTGAATTTTGGAAAACGAGCTGGCCACCGCCAGCGTAAGATGTCTGACAACCATCCGCGCCTGGAGGAAAACATCCATGAGGTGCGGGAGGGTCTGAATTACAGGAAATGGGGATACATGGCACGCAAGTCGCTGGTGGGCGTCGTTGCTGATGAACTGCTGGACCGGATCATCGCAGGCGAGTTTCCGCCCGGGACAATTGTGCCGGGCGAACTGGAGCTCAGCGCCCGGCACGAGGTGAGCCGCATGACCGTGCGCGAAGCCATGAAAACCCTCGAGGCACAGCGGATCCTCAGCGTGGAACGTGGCCGCGGAACATTCGTGAATCCACTGAACCAGTGGGCATCCCTGGAGGCCGTCCTGCGTGCCGCTTCCGAAGGAACAAAAGACGCGGCTGCTGCCGTCCAGCTCATTGAGCTACGCCGGATGCTGGAGACCGGCGCCTGCGAACTCGCAGCGGAACGTATCTCCGACAACGAGCTGATCGCCCTCAAAGAGCACGTTGAAAAGATGCAGGCCGCACACGAAGTCAATGACGTGGCCGCCTTCGTGGAAGCCGATCTCGCTTTCCACGATGTCATCCTCCATGCGTCGGGCAACGTGTTCGTGGCCGTACTGTTCGAGCCACTGCATCGCGTACTCGAGGCACGGCGGACGCAGACCTCAGCTTTCGCTGACATCCAGGAGCACGCGATCGGCCATCACCGGAAAATTGCGGCGGCCCTGGAGTCTCGGAATCCGCACGAGGCCCGGCTGGCCATGGACGCCCACATGCAGCAAACCCTGGACGACCTGAAGACGTACGTCCTGGAGGCTTAACCCAGGCAGGGGACAGCAACCGTGCCAATGGAAGCCCATTGGCACGTCTACTGTCCCCCGTTTAGTCGGGTTTAGTCGACGTCCGTGTTCACGATGTAGACGTCGCACGGAGCACCGTGTGCCACGCTGTTGGCGATGCTGCCAAGGACACGGCCCAGGCCCTTCATCCGCTTGTTTCCCACCACGATCAGCGAGGCGTTGTTGGTCTCGGCGTAGTTGATGAGCGCGTTGGCCGGCGTACCGCGGGCTGCGAAGTACTTGATGTTGCCGCTGGGAACATCAAGTTCCTCAGAGACCTTGCGGGCTACGTATTCTGCGGAGTCGGCCGAAGAAACCGTGATCCTGTCGCTGCCGCTGCCAAATTCTTCAATGCGGTCATCGGAGAACCCGCTGATGACATGCAACTCGGCGCCAAGGGCTGTGGCAAGCTTCGCTGCTGCCACGGCTGCGCGCTTGGCCGTTTCGCTGCTGTCAACGCCGACGACAATAACTTCAGACATGAGTACTCCTGGTTGTGGGAATTCACTGGTGGTGCTGCTAAAAATCTACACTCCATCACCATCCGCCGCCGGGATCCGGGAAGAACCGGCATCTTCCAGCCTCCGTGTTTACGATCCCGCGTGTCCGGGTAGGGATAAGTCATCGGAACCATCACGCGACCGAAAGGCAAGGACATGAGCGAGGCATCATTTTCCCCGCAAACCGCCATCGTCACAGGATCTGACTCAGGGATTGGACGCGCCACGGCGGTTGCGCTGGCCAAGGCAGGCATGGATGTCGGCATCACCTGGCACACGGACCAGCAGGGTGCCGAGGACACTGCGGAAGAGGTCCGCGGCCTGGGCCGCAAGGCGGTGGTACACCATCTGGACACCACGAACGTCTCCGAAACCGCTGCCAGCATTGACAAGCTGGCCGAGGAGCTCGGCGGCCTGGACGTGTTCGTCAACAACTCCGGAACGGGCGATGGCACCAAGTTCCTGGACCTGGATTACGACACCTGGATGTCCACTTTGGACACCAACCTCAACGGCGCCTTCGTGGCCATGCAGGCAGCTGCCAAACGCATGGTCAACGCTGGCCGCGGCGGACGCATCATCGCTGTCACCAGCGTGCACGAGTTCCAGCCGCGGGTCGGAGCCTCTGCCTACGATGCCTCCAAACACGGCCTTGGCGGGCTCATCAAGACCATGGCGCTGGAGCTCGCGGAGTTCGGCATTACTGCCAACAACGTTGCTCCCGGCGAGATCGCAACACCCATGACCGGGCAAACGGACGAGGACCCAAGGCAGAAGGAGCGGCCTGGCGTGCCGCTGGGCCGTCCCGGTGACGCACGCGAAATTGCGGCCGTCATCGCTTTCCTGGCCTCTCCGGATTCCAGCTACGTCACTGGCGCCTCGTGGCCTGTGGACGGCGGAATGCTCCAAATGGGACCGCATGCGGGATCGCACATCACGGGCAATGACTGGCGCGAAAGCTGAGCCTGCCGGACCTCTGGCCCGCACGGACGTCCGTGGGCTAGTCTGCATGAACGGCCTGCCGAGCGGGCCAGCATTTTCAAGATTCAGGGACGATGATGAGGAGCACCATGGCTGACCACACATATAGCGTTTCCGAAATTGTTGGCACTTCTTCCGAGGGCGTCGATGCGGCCGTCAGGAATGGCATCGCCGCTGCCGCCCAGACGTTGCGTAACCTCGACTGGTTCGAGGTGAAGGAGATCCGCGGCCACCTGGAGAACGGCGCAATTGCCGACTGGCAAGTAACCATCAAGCTTGGCTTCCGCTTGGAGCGCTGATCCCTTCCTCCGCGAGATGACAGTTAATGCCAATGTTTCAGACGAACATTGGCATTAACTGTCATCCCGGCGGGCTGGTTCGGGGGCCGGGATGGTCTCCGCCGATACCTCGCCAAAGCTGCTGAGCAGCGTCAAGGCGTCCGACGACGGCGAACCCACCTTCGCGGAATAGACCCTCAGGTGCTGGTCGGGGTCGTCCGGGAGGCCCAGGGTTTCAAAGTTCAGTTCAAGGTCGCCCACCACAGGGTGGTGCAGGCGGACAATCCCGGCAGACCGTGTGGCCACCCTGTGTCCCGCCCACCATTGACGGAAATGCTCACTGTGCACCGCAAGTTCGCCCACGAGCTGGTTGGTCTGGGGATCGTTGGGGTGCCTGCCCACGTCCATCCGCAAGGCGCCCACTGCCTCGGCGGCAACGGTTTTCCAGTCCCTGAACAGGTCCTTGGCCGCAGGATCCAGAATGATCCAGCGGGTCAGGTTCCGTTCGGCCGCGGGTAGTGCTGTGAAATCCGTGAACAGAAGATGCGCCATCCGGTTTCCGGCCAAAACGTCAGCGCGTCGCCCCAGGACCATTGAGGGAACATCCCCGACGGCGTCCAGCAGCTGCCGCAAGGCAGGGCGCACCTTTTGGGCGGGGCCCGGATTGCCGGCCGAACTGGCGCAGTGCTCCAGCAGGTCCAACATGTGCGCATGCTCCCCCGCGTCCAGGCGCAATGCCCTCGCAACGGAATCGAGGACGGCCTTGGACGGATGGATGTTCCGGCCCTGCTCCAGGCGTGTGTAGTAGTCGGTGCTCACACCGGAGAGCCTGGCCACCTCTTCGCGGCGGAGGCCCGGAACTCTGCGGGAGCCGTTGGACTGCGGAGCCCCGGCGTCCTCGGGCGAGAGGCGGGCACGCATGACTTTGAGGAATTTTCCGAACTCGGCGCTTTGACCCATCCGTCCATTCTGCCGTCATCGCAGCTGGCAGGACCAGAGCAGGACCACCATTTTGGGTAGGACTACCAGACCTAGGAAAAACAGGATCAGTCTGGATTGCTGACTCTGCGACGAAAACTGAATAGGCTCGGTACAGAGCCTCCCGAAAACGCTTTCTGGCAACCGGCGCAGCAGCCGAACCCACAGGAAGCAGCGGCCAGGCCCGGAAATATCTACCTCGAAGGAGACCTCATGCCAGAGCTGACCCTAAACAACGGCGTCACCATTCCCCAGCTCGGATTCGGTGTTTTTCAGGTGCCTCCGGAAGAAACACAGAAGGTGGTGGAAGACGCCTTGGAGGCAGGGTACCGGCACATCGATACCGCAGCTGCCTACCGTAACGAGGCAGGCGTGGGTGCTGCCATCGCCGCCTCGGGCCTTCCCAGGGAAGACCTCTTCATCACCACCAAGCTCCGCAACGGCGAGCAGGGTGAAGCGTACGACGCCTTCCAGCGCAGCCGCGATGCCCTTGGCCTGGAAGCAGTGGACCTGTACCTGATCCACTGGCCCGTACCTTCGCAAGGGCTGTACACCCAGGCTTGGAAGGAGATGGAGAAGCTCTACCAGGACAAGCAGATCCGGGCCATCGGCGTCTCCAACTTCCTCACAGACCATCTGGATACCTTGCTGCGGGAAGCGGACATAGTGCCGGCCGTAAACCAGATCGAGCTGCACCCCACGTACCAACAAGGCGATCTGGCAAACAAGTGCCGCGATCTCGGCATCGCCGTGGAGGCCTATAGCCCGCTGGGACAGGGCAGGGACCTGAACGCCGAGGTAGTGGCCTTGGTGGCCGCTGCACATGAAACGACTCCGGCACAGGTAATTCTGGCCTGGCACCTCGCGCAGGGAACCATCGTGATCCCCAAGTCCGCCGACTCTGCCAGGATGCGGGAAAACCTCGGCGCCGCCGATCTCACCCTTACCCAATCCGAACTGGCTGCCATCACCGCCCTGGAGGCCGGAGCCCGCATAGGTTCCGATCCCGCCGTCGCGGCTTTTACCCAGTTCTAAACAGACAACGTAGTTCTAGACAAAAGGACACAACAGCATGCAGTACACCCACCTTGGCCGTTCCGGCCTGAAAGTTTCACGCCTCTGCCTCGGCACCATGAACTTCGGTCCCCAGACGGACGAAGCCACCGCGCACTCCATCATGGATTCCGCACTGGATTCCGGCATCAACTTCTTCGATACCGCCAACGTTTATGGCGGTTCCGGCCACCGGGGATGGACCGAAGAAATCATCGGGCGCTGGTTCGCAAAGGGCGGCGAGCGCCGGGAACGGACAGTGCTGGCCACCAAGCTGTACGGCACCATGACGGATCGCCCCAATGAGTCCAAGCTCTCCGCCCTGAATATCCGTCGCGCCCTGGATGCCAGCTTGAAGCGGTTGCAGACGGATTACATCGACATCTACCAGTTCCATCACATCGACCGCCAGACACCGTGGGATGAGATTTGGCAGGCAATCGAGGTGGCCGTGCAGCAGGGCAAGATCCTGTATTCAGGCAGCAGCAACTTTGCAGGCTGGCACATTGCCCAGGCCCAGGAAGCCGCCCGCAGGCGCAACTACACCGGACTGGTCAGCGAGCAGTCCATCTATAACCTCTTCCGGCGCGAGCTGGAGCTTGAAGTCATTCCCGCAGCGCAACAGTACGGCCTCGGCTTGATCCCGTGGTCTCCGCTGCAGGGCGGCCTGCTGGGTGGCGTGCTGAAGAAGGAGGAGCAGGGCGTCCGCCGCACGGAAGGCCGTGCGCTGGAGACGCTGCGCAAGCATGAGGACCAGATCCGTCAGTACGAGGATTTCGCGGACGAACTCGGGCAGAAGCCCGGGGACGTTGCCCTGGCTTGGCTTCTTCATCAGCCTGCCGTGACGGCGCCCATCGTTGGGCCACGCACCCAGGAGCAGCTGGACGCCGCAATCCGGGCCTTGGATGTGACCCTCAACGAGGATGCCCTCAAACGGCTGGATGACATTTTCCCGGGACACCGCCCCGCCCCGGAGGACTACGCCTGGTGAGCAGCCTCCTCCCCGTCGGTCCCGGAACGGCGGACACGGTCTCGCCGCGGAACATCCTGTTCATCGGGGGTACCGGGGTCATCAGTGCGGCGGCGGCTGACCGCGCCGTTGCGCTGGGCCACCGGTTGACCATCCTCAACAGGGGACGGTCAGCCGGTCGGCCGGTTCCCGAGGGCGCTGAGGTACTCCATGCAGACATCCGTGACAGCGGGGCTGTGCGGGAGGTGCTTCGGGGAAAGGAGTACGACGCCGTAGCGGACTTCATCTCGTTCACTCCGGCTCATGCGCGGGCCGGCTTGGAGATGTTCCGGGGAAAAACGGGCCAGTACGTTTTCATTAGTTCCGCCTCGGCGTACCAAAAGCCACCCAGCACCCTGCCCATTAGGGAATCGACTCCTTTGAAGAACCCCTTTTGGAAGTACTCGCAGGACAAGATTGCCTGTGAAGAGTTGTTGTTTGAGGCCTACCGCGAGCAGGACTTCCCTGTGACTGTGGTCCGGCCGTCCCACACCTATGACCGGACCAAGATCGCGCTGGTGGGCGGTTGGACTGACATTCACCGCATGCGCGCGGGAATGCCCGTGTTGGTTCATGGGGACGGGACCTCCCTGTGGACACTGACGCACAGCCGTGATTTCGCCAAGGCCTTCGTTGGGCTCTTGGGAAGGCCACAGGCTGTCGGTGAGAGCTACACCATTACTTCCGACGAGTTCCTGCCATGGAACCAGATCTACCGTCTCTTCGCCCGGGCAGCCGGGGTTCCTGAGCCCGAGCTGTTCCATGTTTCCTCCGAGACCATCGCCGCCCATAGCAAAGAGCTTGGCCCCAACCTTTTGGGGGACCGCTCGCACTCCGTGGTGTTCGACAACTCCAAGATCAAGGCACTCGTGCCGGATTACCAGGCAACCATCCCTTTCGCGGACGGTGCGAGGGAGATCATCGACTGGCACGATCAGCATCCCGGGCTGCAGGTAGTTGCGGAAGACTTCATGGAACTGAGCGATCGGCTCTATGAGTGGACGGCAAGATGAGTGATAGCGGCGGCAGCTGTTGCCAAGCAGCCAGTGGCCAGCGTAGAACAGCAAAGAGACCCGCCGGTCGAGATTCAAGCATTAGAGGAGATCATGCTCATGACACTTGCCCCGCTCATTGAACTCAACGACGGCTACAAGATCCCGCAACTGGGCTTGGGTACGTGGCCCCTTGATGATGCCCAGGTTGCCGATGCCGTGGTGGAGGCTGTTTCCTGCGGCTACCGACACATTGATACGGCGGTCAAATATGGGAATGAGGAAGGAGTCGGCAATGGTATCCGTGCCTGCGGTGTGGACCGGAGCGAGCTCTTCATCACCACCAAGCTCGACGGCGGGTTCCAAGGCTCGGGCAAGGCAACCGCTGGGCTCGATGGCTCCCTGCAACGACTCGGGCTGGACTACGTTGACCTGCTGCTGATCCATTGGCCGCTCCCCCGCCGCGGCGAGTTCGTCTCCACGTGGAAGACGTTCGAGGAACTGCAGGCCTCGGGCAAGGTACGATCCATCGGCGTTTCCAATTTCAAGCCTTCGCACCTTGACCGGCTGTTCCGGGAAACGGACGTTGTTCCAGCGGTCAACCAGATCCAGGTCAATCCCGCCATCCCGCGTCCTGTTGCCATCGCGTTCAACGAGCAGCACGGGATTGTCACAGAATCGTACAGTCCACTGGGCGCCAGCAGCGACCTCCTGAATGCCCCGGTTCTGGCGAGCATCGGCAACAAGCATGGAAAGACGCCCGGCCAGGTGGTCCTGCGTTGGCATGTCCAGCAGGGCCTGGTTGCCATCCCCAAGACCGCCAACCCGCAAAGGATGCGGGAGAACCTTGACGTCTTCGGCTTCGAGCTGGACCAGGATGACCTCAGAAGACTACAAACCCTCGACGCCGGTCCCGACGCCGGCGTCGACTCGGACGTTCAGGGACACTAGGGGACGGGAACACTAAACGTGGGGGAACTGAATATGGAAGCAGCAGGCGCAGAAACATTGATCTGGACCGGGTCCTACACTGCGGACCGGAATGGAAATGGCGAAGGTATCGGCGCCATCACCGTGGATGCGGACGGGAACCTTACTTCGCTTGGCTTGGCTGCGGCGGCGAACTCGCCGTCCTTCCTCGCCATTCATCCAACCCTCCCTGTGCTCTATGCCGTTGCCGAGGAAGGCAAGATGGTACGGGCGTACCGCCGTACCGGCACCGCTGAGCTGGAAGAGATGGGTGAACCATGGCTGGCGGGGGAGGCTGCTTGCCACGTCGCGACGGATCCACAGGGGCGTTTCATTGTGGTCACCTGCTGGGGTGACGGCCAGGTCATTCTCTACGAACTGGACCACGACGGCGCCATCACCTCGCGGACCAGCGCGGAAGCCGCCGTCGACCCCCATCAGACCGGACCCACCGATGAGCCGCGTCCAAGCCGCGCACATTCAAGCCTCATGCTTCCCGATGGTCGCGTGATGACCACGGACCTCGGGCACGATCTTGTGAGGGTTTGGCGGTACGAGCCGGGCCAGGGTCTGTTGCCCGACCACCACGTGATCCTGCCCAAGGACTCCGGCCCGCGTCATATGGTGCGGCATCCCAGCGGTACGGTTTTCATCGATACGGAATACTCGATTGAGGTTGCAGCTGTCAGGACCGAACCCCAGGGGGTCTACGAACTCACGGCCGTGGTTCCCGCCAGTGTCAACAAAGCGTTCGACGGCGACTCCGCCGCGGAGATTGCAATGTCCACTGACGGTCGGTTCGTCTATGTGGGCGTCCGGGGCTCCAACCGGATCTGCGTCCTGAAGGTGGGCGCCCAGGGCACGGACGTCACTCCCCTGGCCGATGTGCCAAGCGGGGGCGACTGGCCACGGCACCACCTGGTCCACGACGGCTGGCTCTTGGTGGCCCATGAAGGGTCCAACGACGTCCTGACTTTCAGGCTCGACCCCGAAACCGGCCTGCCCGACGGACCCGTAGGCCGGCTGGCGACAGGGTCCCCGAGCGTGCTGGTTCCGGCGGGTTAGGCCGCCCAGACCTGGACGTCGTCCGTTCCGCAGAACAGCTTGCGGCCAGTGGGTTCAAGGACCACCCACAGCAGTTCCTGATGGTGGGAAACGTCGTCGACACGGCCCGTGCCGGCACCCCAGGCGACGTCGTAGATCCAGACGCGATCGCCGACGCTGAGCTCAGTCCACTGCGCTGCCGGCACGTGCCGGTAGTCGCTGGGCCGGTTCAGGATGGAGCTGGTCATGCTGTGATGTCGCCAGCGGTCCGGCGCCGCCAGACAGTGGGCACTCCGTTGTGCGCCGGTAGGACGTGACCTTCCGCGAACACCTGGACGGCGTCAGGCTCAGAGTCCGGGCTCCACAAACCCGAGGCCGGGCAGTGGGAACCGGTGGGCATGACACGGGTGGCTCGTTCGCGCAGGAGGGCGATGCTCTTCATCGTTGAAACTCATCCTTGGGTAGTTCAGGGCGCTGCATGCTGTGAAGCAGGGCCTGGTGTGAAGCAGATCTCCTCAACCCTATGCAAGTCATGGACGGTTCGTTATAGGCAATTGCATAGCATTTCCGCACAGTGTCATGCAGGCGAACAATAGGATTTTGGCTCAATCTGGACTAAAAGCCCTGCAAGCGCTTCCAGCATTGAACTCGTAACGGCGCTTCGCTCGCAGAAAAACATCTATTTCTATGGATCAAATCCCCGCAAGCGCTTACAGTTGTGAGTTGCCACACAGCAGAGTCGCTTAGCGGAAGGTTTCATCACTTGCTATCTCGCAGCTATAGATCCATTGTCCCCGCCGTCGTACTCGCCACCGCAGTGGTGACGGCTTCCACCGTTCTTCCCGCGAGCGCCACCACCACCACCAAGAAAACGCCGCCTGATCCCGCCGGCCAACACTCAGTCCGCGGCGGCGTCAGTGATCAGAACTTCTACTTCGTCATGGCTGACCGCTTCAACAACGGCACAAAAGCCAACGACGACGGCGGGCTGGGTGCGGATCCGATGGTGTCCGGCTACGACCCCACCCGCAAGGGCTTCTACAACGGTGGTGACCTGAAAGGCCTCCAGGACCGTCTGGACTACATCCAGGGTTTGGGAACGAATGCCCTCTGGCTTACACCGAGCTTCAAGAACAAGGCCGTCCAAGGTGACGGGTCAGTGGAGAACAGCTCCGCGGGTTACCACGGGTACTGGGTCACGGATTTCACGCAGATCGACCCCCACCTGGGCACGAATGCTGAACTGAAGACGCTGATCGATGCCGCCCATGCACGCGGCATGAAGGTCTATTTCGACATCATCACCAACCACACGGCGGACGTGATCCAGTATCAGGAGTCCGAGTCAGCGCCTTACATTTCCAAGGAAACAGAGCCGTACCGCACGGTAGCGGGCGAGGCCTTCGATGACCACGACTATGCCGGCACACAGGACTTTCCTGCACTGGATCCATCAACGTCCTTCCCCTACACACCGGTGGTCCCCGAAGCCGAGAAGGACGTCAAGGTTCCCGCGTGGCTCAACGACTCCACGCTGTATCACAACCGTGGCAACACCACCTTTTCCGGCGAGGACGCGCTCTACGGCGACTTCTTCGGCTTGGACGATCTGTTCACGGAGAATCCCCGCGTGGTCAACGGATTTGTTGATATCTACAAGAGTTGGATCCGCGACTTCGGGATCGACGGCTTCCGCATCGACACCATGAAGCACGTCAACGATGAATTCTGGCAGCAGTTTGGCCCGCAGGTCCTGAGCTACGCCAAGGAGCAGGGCAAGGACGAATTCTTCATGTTTGGCGAGGTCTTCGATACCTCCAAGAGCGTCACGTCCAAGTTCACCACCAGAAACAAGATGCAGGCTGTTCTCGACTTCGGTTTCCAGGGAGCTGCGCGCAGCTTCGCTTCCCAGAGCAGCAAGGCCAGTGGTTTGGCCGAGTTCTTCAATGGAGATGACTGGTACACCGACGCCGACTCCAACGTGTACCAACTGCCCACCTTCCTGGGGAACCACGACATGGGCCGTATCGGCACGTTCATCGCCCAGGACAACGCCGGGGCGTCAGACGCCGAACTCGTCGAGCGTGATGAACTCGCCCACGAGCTGATGTACTTCTCGCGCGGCAACCCGGTTGTCTACTACGGCGACGAGCAAGGATTCACGGGGGCAGGTGGGGACCAGGACTCACGGCAATCCATGTTCGCCAGCCAGGTTCAGGAATACCTTGATGACGACCTTCTGGGCACAAGCGCGACGCATGCAACAGACAACTTCGATACCGGGCACCCGCTTTACAAGAAGATCAGCGAACTTGCTGCACTCACCGCCGAGCACCCCACCCTCCGCAGCGGCGCGCAGCAGAACCGCTACGCCGCCGACGCCCCGGGGATTTACGCCTTCTCGCGTATCGACGCCAAAGAGCAACGTGAGTACGTGGTTGCCGTGAACAACAGCGAGAGTGCGCAAACAGCGGAGATCCCCACGTACGAAGCGAAGCAGCCGTTCAACCTCGTTTACGGCGACGCTGCAGCCGACGCAAAGACTGACACGCAGGCGAAATTGACCGTTTCAGTTCCTCCGCTTTCCACCGTGGTGTATCAAGCAGCGGGGCGACTCGTGCAATCCAAGGCGGCACCCGGCGTCGTTCTCAAGAAGCCGGTCACCGCTGCTGGTGACGCCACGCGCATGAAGGTAACGGCCGACGTCGACGGTAATTCGTTCTATGAAGTCACTTTCCAGGCGCGGACCGCGGGCGGGGACTGGGAGTCGATCGGCACAGACGATAACGCGCCGTACCAGGTCTTCCACGACGTGTCCGCGACGCAGTCCGGCGCATCGGTGGAGTACCGTGCCGTGGTGCTGGACAATGCCGGCCACACGTCGGCGAGTGAGCCGCGCAGCGGTGTGGTGGGTGAGCCGACGCAGCCTGAAACCGTCACCGTGGCCGGCAGTCTCAACACTGAACTCGGCTGCACGGAGGACTGGCAGCCCTCGTGCGAACAGGCGCTGATGAGCTACGAACCGACGCATCGGCTGTGGCAGTTGAATGTCCCGAACCTGCCGGCCGGGACGTACGGGTTCAAGGCAGCGCTCAACGGTTCGTGGGACGAGAACTATGGAGCGGATGGCGTTCCGAACGGTCCCAATGTGGTGTTCACTCACAGTGGCGGCGCCGTCACGTTCCTCTACGACCACGCAACCAACGTGATAAGAGCCGTGACCGCCGGCCCGCAACCCGCCGCGGTATCCGTTCCCGGTAGCCTGAACTCCGAGCTCGGTTGTGCCGGCGATTGGATGCCTGATTGCCCTCAGGCCCAGCTTGCCTTGGACCCTGTGGATGGTATCTGGAAGCTATCCGTGGCGGACCTGGCAGCGGGTAGCTACGAGTTCAAGGCCGCGATCAACGGCTCCTGGGCTGAGAACTACGGTTTGGGCGGTGCCCCGAACGGCAGCAACATAGCCCTGAACCACGACGGCGGACCGGTCACCTTCCGGTACGACCCCGCCAGCCATCTACTCACCACCCGCTAACCCAAGTAGGTAGCAGCAGTGCGCGTTTTGAGCGCTCAAAACGCGCACTGCTGCTACTCAGATGGGCCTAGTTGTAGCTCACGCTCAGGAGCATGGCCTTCAGCTGTGAGTACTGTTCACTACCCATCCAGGCCTTGGCCGCTTCAGGGGTGGCGAACGTGGGCTGCTTGTCGAGATCAAATTTCACGTATGCGATCATGAACCCGTTGGGCATCCTGATCTGGTTTGTGCCGGATGAGGTCTGCCCGGATTGAAGCTCGGAGGACAGCCGGATGTCCATGACGTAGACCGGAGGAGAGTCGGAACGCCCACTAGCTGTGGGCATCCCTCCGCTACCGGAGTTGTAGCCGATGTTCATGATGTAGTTCAAGGAGAACCCGAATTCCACCTGGTTTCCTGCTGTATCCGTTACTCCAGGAACCACGGCACGGTCCAGAACTGTCCGGTCCACCAGCCCGGCAGTACCGTCGCCGTAGAAACCGCTGCTCATAAAGGCGACTTCAGCGCCCGTGCTGTCCAGAACGGTGGCTCCGTCGGAAGGACCTTGTTCCGGGCGAACAGTCCAACCGGCGGGGTACCTGAACGAGACGTGTCCATCAGGGAAGGTGAACGTCTGGATCGTGGGCACCTGGACCGGCGGCGCCACGGGTGCGGTGGTGGTCGCAGCTGGTGCGGTGGGGGTCGGCGCCTGACTGGCTTCCGGCGTCGGAGTCGCAGTTGGCGTTGCTATTGGCGAAGGAGTGGCGGACACGCTTGGCGTTGGCGTTGGCGTTGGCTCAGGGGTGGTGACGGTGACTGCCGGCGCCGGCGTTGAGCTTATTGACCCGAAGTTGGCGGCCACGAGGACACCGGCAGTGACAGCGGCAGCTCCCAGCAACAACGCTCCGGCAATCCGGACCTTCCGGTTCCTGCGCTCTTGGAGCGAGCTGACTCCAGCCGGCACAGTGTCACTGAAAACCCGAGGACCTGTCAGCATACGGGCCAAGGCTTCTTCGCCGTTGATTTCGGCCTCTGGTTCGTGGGCAAGAGGATCGATCGAGGAAATCTGGCTCTTGATCTGGTCCATCTCAGACTCCCATCTTGTGTGTAGTCGTTTCGACACCTGCAGGCATCTGTTTCCGGAAAGCACCGCGTGCGCGGTGCAAGCGGACCTTCGCTGCGGATTCACTGCAGTTGAGTACGCGCGCGATTTCGGTGGAACCCAAACCGTCCCAATACGCCAGCTGGAGGATGTCCCGATCCTGTTCGCGGAGCCGGGCCATGGCATCCTGTACCACGACGTTCTCGGAGTCGTCCCCGAAACGCTCCACCGCCGTCGTGCGTAGCTTTTCCTGCAGTGCCTGTTGGCGGTCACGGCTCCTGTAGGCATTGCCGACGAGATTGCGCGCAACAGTGAGCAAGTACGGAATATCGGGTTGGGAGTTGTCGTCCCATTTTTGCCACACGACGCGGAAAACGTCCGCCGCGATTTCTTCGGCAATTTCCGCCGATTCCACCCTGCGGCGGACAAATCTGAAAACGGATGGATAGCTGTTTTTGTGAATGGCGATAAACGCCAGTTCGCGCTCGGAAAGCACGATTTTCCCCCTGAATGTAGTGTCCTGAACTGCAGGATACTTCTATAGTTTCCGGCCGACGTCCCACGGTTACACGCGGCTTGGAGAATTTTCGATAGATTCGTCCCACCGAACCCGAGCGAAAGCGTGGAAGTCACATGGTGGAATCAGGTCCCGCAGCAGACTGGGCCCGCAAACAGGTGGATCAGGGGCGCGTGCCGGTGGCCGCGCTGGGAATTGGATCGAGCCACGGCATCTCCGACGTTGTCGCCTTTGGGCACGACGACGGCCGGAAGGCAACCACCGATGACCACTTTGCGCTGTTCTCCGTCACGAAACCCATCAGCGCACTGACGGTGATGCGCCAGGTTGAGCTGGGGAAATTGTCGCTCGTCAATTCATTGACGGACGCGCTCCCCGGCTTCGGCGCAGGCCGCACGGACACGGTGACCCTCGAACACCTGTTGAGTCACCGCTCGGGAATCATGGATACACAGCTCGACGGCGGCACTCGCCTCCGCGAAGACCTCACCACGGCGGAGCAAGCCTTCTATGCGGGATCGTTGGTCCAGTACTGCAATGTGGCTTTTGAGGGTGCTGCGGCGATGGCTGAATGGGCCGATGGTCGCCCGTTCGAAGAGCAGCTCAGTTCATTGGCCAACGACACCGGCGCGAAAGGCCTCACGTTCCACACGGACTGCAATCCGCACACAGTCCGTGGCGCAGAGGAGCAGGGGCTGGACGTTGAGGGGATGTACAAGAAGAAGCACCCCGGCGCCGGGCTGTTCGGCACCGCCACGGATCTGCTCAATCTCGGCACCGAGTTGCTGCGCAATTCCGGCAAGGCCGTGCGGCCCGCCACGCTTGCGGCCATGCGCCGGCCAAGAACCACCGGGGTTTCCCACATCAGTGTCCGGCCCAAGCCCTTGCGGCACACCGGCCTTGGTTTCCAGATGCCAGCCAACGAATCCGAGCTGCTTGCCCAGGGGATCTACGGTCACCCCGGGTGGTCGGGCACGGAATGGTGGATGTTCCCGGAGCAGGACCGGTGCGTCGTGTTCCTGACGAATGTCCTGGACACACCGGACCTTGGCGTGGACACCAATGAGCTTTTCAACGCGGTGGCTGCCTCCTGAGCCCTGGCTCCAACTGTCCTGGTTCCAAGCGCGCGCTTCGAGCTGAGCGGGCACGCCACGCGGAAACAGCCCATGCGATCAGGAACAGGCCCACAAGGAACAGGCCTGCGTCGCCAAGGTCGATCCCTCCAAGCCACGTAGTCAGCGGGTCTTCGAGTTCAAACGCCGCGTTGACGAATCTCCCGAGCGTGATCACGGAGATGAACAGCGCCGACACAGCCGAAATTCCGGTGATCACCACGTTGAAGCCGAGCTTGCGCTGGGGGTCGTTGATGGCGGAGTTGTACATTTTCATCATGGCCACGCCGTTGATGGAATCGCACAATGTCATGGCCGCGGCGAACGCGAACGGCAGCGCCATCAAGGCGAGCGGTGAGACTCCGGCGATTGACGCCGTCGTGGTGATAACCAGTAGTCCGATGGTGGTGGCCGTATCGAAGCCGAGCCCGAAGAGGAAACCGATCACGTAGATGTTCCGCGGCCGCTCCACCTTTGACAGGGGCTTGGCCAGCAAACGGGCAACAAATCCTTTGGCCTCGAGGTCTTCTGCACTGATCGCCGCACCGGCCTTGACGCTCCAGTACACCTGCGTGGCACGCATGAATGCCGAACCGTTGAAGAGCCCCATCCCCAGGAGGAACAAACCGGACACTCCGCTTCCGATCAGGCCCAGCACCTTGTTGCCCGCCGTGCCGTCCTCCATGAATTGGCCTATCAACGTTGCGCCCGCCACCACGAGGAGCCCCGCCAGGATCACCACGGAACTGTGGCCCAGGCTGAATGCGAAGCCGACGCTCACCGGATCCTTGTGCTGCGCGACGAACTTGCGCGTTGAGTTATCGATCGCAGCGATGTGGTCCCAGTCGTAGCTGTGCTTGATTCCGGCCACGTACGCGGTAATCACCAAGCCGAACGCAAGCGGCTGGGCCGCCACCAAACCCTGCGGTGAAAGCGAACCCAGCAGCAAAAGCACGACGGCGGCAATGTGTAGGGCGGCGACCGCGCCGAACGTGAAAAGCAGCCGGGTGCGCAATGGCAACTTCTCCCGGTCCCGGTACATGGCGGCGAACCCGGTCAGCGCAGTCATTAATACTTCCTCAGGTTCAAGGGCTCCTGCCCGTGCCAGCGTTTACGGAGAACGCCGGTGCAAGAGCCCAGCAGATGATTGAGTTCGTCGGTGCTGTTTGACAAGGATCTCAGCACAAGCCCCGTAGTGCCGCCAACACTTTTGGTCAGGGAAACGCCCGTGTAGGCGTCGAGGTGGCGGGTGAGCTCGTGCAGCTCATCGGCAAGCTCCTGATCCACTTTCTGATCCACCACGATCAACGACCCCAGGTGACTGAAGCCCTCCATGAACCCCATGCCTGCCACATCGTTGACGGGTGGGAGAATCAGGAGGTTGTCGAGAGCCAGCAGTTTCGCTCCGTTTTCGTCTTCGATCCAGATCTCGTTCCGCAGTCGCAGTTCTTCGTACTTGAAGGATGCGCCGTCCGGCGACCACCCTGGCGTGATGACCTCAGCCATGACAAGGCTCGACGTCGGGTGGAGGCTGATGCGCGAATTCTGCCGATAACTCGCCTCCCGATAAGCAATCAACTGGTCGGGCACGAACTCCAACCGCGCCCCCTCCCCCAGCCGCACACTCATCCGCTGCTCAGCAAACGAGCCCGGAGTCCGATAAACCTTGGTGGCAGACTGCGTAGTCAACAACAGCTCCGCCCCCTCTTGCACGTGAACATCTACGAGGAACAGATCGCCCCCAAGATAAGCCCCGCCAGGATTCACGATGACGTAGCAAACCTGCCCGGACCCATCCAAGTAATGAGGCCGCAAAACCCGCAAGGCGCCCTCATGAAACTGATGGATGGCAACGGATCGCCCAGCCCGCTCGGCGACGCGCAATTGGAGTTCGCCCCTCGGCGTCCTAAACGCTGAGGCGGCTGAGCCGGATTTGGGGGCCGCGGCGTGGTGGGCACCGCGGAGCGGGCACGGCCCCAAATCCGGCGAAGCCGCCGGACTCGACCCGGGCGCCGCCCCTGGTGAGATGAGAGTGGACTTGGGCGGGGTCATACGGCCAGGTCGAGCATCAGGACATCTCGGCGGATCCACTCCAGGACGGCGTCCAACCCTTCGTCGGTCTTCAGGTTGGTGAAGCAGAAGGGTTTGTTGCCGCGGAATTCCTTGGAGTCCCGCTCCATTACCGCGAGGTCCGCCCCCACAAACGGCGCGAGGTCCGTTTTGTTGATGATGAAGAGGTCGGATTTGATCATGCCTTGGCCGGCTTTGCGGGGGATCTTTTCGCCTTGGGCTACGTCGATGATGTAGATCGAGAAGTCTACGAGTTCGGGGCTGAATGTGGCTGAGAGGTTGTCGCCGCCGGATTCGACGAAGATGACCTGCAGGTCCGGATGGCGCCTCTTGAGTTCTTCGATGGCTGCTGTGTTCATGGAGGTGTCTTCACGGATGGCGGTGTGGGGGCAGCCGCCGGTTTCGACTCCGATGATGCGGTCTTCGGGCAGGATGCCGTTGGCTGCGAGGATTTTGGCGTCTTCGATGGTGTAGATGTCGTTGGTGATGGCGGCCATGGAAATGTCGCGGCTCATGTGGCGCGTGATGCGCTCGACGAGTTGCGTCTTGCCGGCGCCGACCGGCCCGCCGACGCCGATTTTGATGGGTTCAGACATGTGTCCTCCTGATTAGCTCATGAACATGCGGGCGCGTTGCCGTTCGTGCCGCATTTGTGAAATTTCAAGTCCGGGGCTGACGGCCCCAAAGTCGTCCCAGCACAGTTGTGCTATATCCCGGACGGCGGCAGCGACGGCGTCGTGCGCGTGCCGAAGTACCCGCTGCCCTGCGTTCTGCCCAAGCGGTATGGCGCGCACGGCGTTCTGGGTCAGGGACGTGACGGTGGCAAACAAATACGCAGAAACAGCCTCCTCGTACGGAACCTGCAGTGACCGAGCAATCACCCCAAAAGCCAACGGTTGGTGCCCCCCAGCGTCCCCCTCACGAACCAGCTCCCGATAAGCATCCAACTCCCCCGACGGGAACACCTCCCCGCCAATCTCGAGCAACCGCCCACCCATCTTCAAAGAAGCCTCCCGCACTTCCCGAGCCAACAACTGGGAAGAAAGAACAGCATCCAACAAGCCAACATCCACCCCCTCATACAAGAACCGCACGGCCAACCCATCCGAATAGGTCAACTGCTGCCCAACAAAAGCAGAAAGCCAAACCCCGAACGACCCCTCATCACCAACAAGCCCGCGGTGGATGTAGCTCTCAAACCCCAAAGAATGAGCAAACGCTCCCGTAGGCAACGCAGAGTCGACCAACTGCTGAAGAGCCAGCTGATATGTCGCACTCAAAGCGCACCGCCCGAGGTGAGGGCTGCGCGCTGGAGCGGAGCTGGGAAGGGGGCCGCGGCGTGGCGGGCATCGCGGAGCGGGCACGGCCCCCTTCCCAGTGGAGCGCAAGCGCGCGCACCCAACCTGACGCAGCGCAGCGCTTTAGTGCGAATGCTCAGCATGGCGGAAGGGCACCGGCATGACCCGCTCTTGCCTGTCGTAGGGAACACCGACGCTCTTCAGGTAGTCCTCGACCGTGTGGTCATACTGGCAGACCATGACGTCGGCCCCGTATTCGGATGAGGTGTCGAAGAATTGCGCCTGCAGATGCCGGTTGCCGAGGGAGTGTGCGACGACCCCCATTTCGTGGATGCTGCGCGGAGCTATGACGAGGACGTCTGTTGGCAGCACGGAGATGACGATGAGGTTGGTGTCGTCGGCGGCGAGGATGTCGCCGTCGCGCAGGTCGCCGGATCCGGTGGGGAGCCGTATGCCGAGTTCTTTGCCGTGGTCGGTGGTGACGCGTTGGATGCGTTTGACGAGCAGGGCGCTGGGTAGGATCACTTTTTCTTTGTGGCGGCCGGCGTAGGCGTCGGGCTGTTCGTGGAGGTTGCCCAGGATTTTTTCGATGATCATGTGGGTCCTAGAAGAGGTGGTAGCGCTGCGCCATGGGCAGCACGTCGGAGGGTTCGCAGGTGGCTTCGACGCCGTCAACTGTCACCTTGTAGGTTTCGGGGTCGACGACGATGTCGGGGGTTTCGCCGTTGAACTTGAGGTCGGCTTTGCGCAGGTTCCTGATGCCGGTGACGGGCCGGATGAGGCGTTCGAGGCCAAGCTCGGCCGGCACACCGGCGTCGATCGCGGCTTTGGAGAGGAACGTGATGGACGTGTGTTGGAGTGCTCTTCCGTAGGTGGCGAACATGGGCCGCATGGTGCGGGGCTGCGGCGTGGGAATGGAGGCGTTGGAGTCGCCCATGAGTGCGTAGGCGATCTGTCCGCCTTTGATGACGAGCTCGGGTTTCACTCCGAAGAAGGCGGGGTCCCACAACACCAGGTCCGCGAATTTTCCTTCTTCGACGGAGCCAATGACGTCTGCCATGCCCTGTGCGATGGCGGGGTTGATGGTGTATTTGGCTATGTAGCGTTTGAGCCGGAAGTTGTCGCTTTCTGCTGAGCCGTGCGGGGCACCGGTTGGGTCCTTCAGCATGCCGCGCTGCCGTTTCATGGCATCGGCCACTTGCCAGGTCCGGGTGATCACCTCGCCTACGCGGCCCATTGCCTGGGAGTCCGAGGACGTGATGGCGAAGATGCCGAGATCGTGCAGGACGTCCTCGGCGGCGATGGTTTCGGCACGGATGCGGGAGTCGGCGAAGGCCACGTCTTCCGGGATGTCCGGGTTGAGGTGGTGGCAGACCATGAGCATGTCCAGGTGCTCTTCTATGGTGTTTTTGGTGTACGGAAGCGTGGGGTTGGTGGAGGCGGGTAGCACGTTGGGCAGCCCGGCGATCTTGATGATGTCCGGGGCGTGACCGCCGCCGGCGCCCTCTGTGTGGAAGGTGTGGATGACCCGGCCGTCGATTGCGTTGATGGTGTCCTCCACGAAGCCGCATTCGTTGAGGGTGTCTGTGTGGATAGCGACCTGGATGTCGTATTCGTCGGCCACCCGCAGGGACATGTCTATGGAGGACGTGGTGGAGCCCCAGTCCTCATGGACTTTCAGGCCTACGGCACCGGCGCGGATCTGCTCCGCGAGGGGCTCGACGGCGGACGCGTGGCCTTTGCCCAGCAGGCCGATATTGATGGGGAGCCCTTCGGCAGCCTGGAGCATGCGGGAGATGTGCCAGGATCCGGGGGTGATGGTGGTGGCTTTGGTTCCTTCCGCAGGTCCCGTGCCCCCGCCCACCATTGTGGTCACGCCGCTGCAGAGTGCAGTGGGAACCTGTTCGGGGGAAATGAAATGGATGTGTGTGTCGACGCCACCGGCTGTGAGGATTTTGCGTTCCCCGGCGACTATCTCGGTGCTGGCGCCGATCACGATGTCCACGCCGTCCATGATCTGCGGGTTGCCGGCTTTGCCGATCTTGAAAATGTGCCCGTCCTTCAGGGCTACATCGGCCTTGTAGATGCCCGAGTAGTCCAGGACGATGACGTTGGTGATGACAGTGTCGGGGATGTCCTCGGAGCGCGTCGCCTGGCCGTTTTGGCCCATGCCGTCGCGGATGACTTTGCCGCCCCCGAAGACCACTTCTTCGCCGTAGACGGTGTAGTCGTTCTCAATTTCGAGGAACAGTTCCGTGTCCGCCAGGCGGATTGCGTCACCTGTCGTTGGGCCGTACAGCTCGGCGTATTGCCGGCGGGGAAGCTCGAAGCTCACTTCGCATCTCCTTCCATAGCAACACCCGGGCGAGCGGTCCCGCCGGGGCGGGTGCCGCCGTCGAGCATTCCATTGACGGCGTTACTCAGGCCGAAAACTTCGCGGGAACCTGCCAGCTCCACCAGGTGCACGGTCTTCTTGTCGCCCGGTTCAAAGCGGGCTGCTGTGCCGGCGGGGATGTCCAAGCGGCGGCCGTACGCGGCTTCACGGTCGAACTCCAGGGCACGGTTGGCCTCCGCGAAGTGGTAGTGCGAACCGATCTGGACTGGACGGTCGCCTCGATTGACAACCTCGACGGCGATCGCCTCACGGCCGTTGTTGCACGCGATTGGCTCGGGGCGCAGCCTGTATTCACCGGGGATCATGGGTGGCTCCTATCGGATGGGGTTGTGGACTGTGACGAGCTTTGTGCCATCGGTGAAGGTGGCTTCGATTTGGACGTCGTGGATCATCTCCGGCACGCCTTCCATCACGTCCTCGCGGCTCAGCAACGTGGTTCCGTAACTCATGAGCTCCGCGACGGATTTGCCGTCCCGCGCGCCCTCGATGAGCTCGTAGCTGATGATCGCTATGGCTTCCGGGTAGTTCAGCTTCAATCCGCGCGCCTGCCTTCGCCTGGCCAGATCGGCAGCCACCACGATCATGAGTTTTTCCTGCTCACGGGGCAAAAGATGCATCAATTCTCCTCAAAAGCCGCTACCTGGGTGCACACTAAGGGACAGTTTGTGATCAGCGTAAGGACTGGACGTTTCCGCCACGTTTCCAGAGGGTCTCAGTCAGCTGTGGGTTTTGCCGCCGTTCGATGCTTTCGGACCTGCCACACGCCGAGCATGACAACCACGACGACGCCCACCACCACTGCGGCACCGCGCCCCACTGCATGGGCTAGTTCTTCGTAGGAGTTCCCGGCGATGAATCCCAGGGTCACGAACAGTGCACCCCAGATGATGCCACCTGTGAAGTTCCAGATGGCGAAGCGGCGGTAGGGCATCCGGCTGAGCCCGGCGAGCGCCGGCATGACGGCGCGGAAAAAGGCGGTGAAGCGGCCGAGGAATACGGCGAGGCCGCCACGGCGGGCGAGGAAATCCTCGGCTTTCTGCAGCTGGGCCCGTCTCTTATCCAGGAGTTTCAGGGCCATAATCCGTGGACCCAGGTGTTTGCCGATCTCGTAGCCCACAGTGTCACCCAGGATGGCTGCCGAGATGACGATCATGATCATGCTCCACAGCGGAAGGTCACCACGGCTGGCAAAGACTCCCCCCACCACGGCCGCCGTTTCGCCTGGGATCACGAAGCCGATAAACAACGCGTCCTCGGCAAAGACCAGTGCGAACACGATGCACATCACTACCAGCGGGCTGGCGTGAAGGAGTCCGTCGAACAACGACTGCATGGGCTTGAGTGTGTCAGGTCAGCGGGTCCGGCGGGAGTCGTTTTCGCGCTCTGTTTTTAGTGACGGCTTATCCATAGACAGTCTAATACATCACTAATATACTAGTTGAGTACTTCACGTGAGACCGTGATCAGCTCGATGAGGAGTTAAACAGCAGATGCAGAAACTCGCACACCGGCTCGAACGTCTGGGCACCGAAACTGCTTTCAGCGTCGCGCAGGCCGCTGCCGCTTGGAAGTCGAAGGGAAACCTGGTGTATCCCTTCCACCTCGGCGATATCAATATCCCGACGGCCCCGCACATCGTTGAGGCCATGAACAAGGCCATTGCCGACGGGTACACGGGCTACTGCCCGGGTCCTGGCATCCCCCAGCTCCGGGAAGCCCTGGCCGAGGACCTAGGGTCACGGCGTGGCATGGAGTTCTCTCCGGAGAACGTTGTGGTGATGACCGGCGGCAAGCCAGTGATCACCAAGTTCCTGCAGGCGGTCATGAACCCCGGCCAGGAAGTGCTCTACCCCAATCCCGGCTTCCCGATCTACGAGTCGCAGATCGAATACCTCGGCGGGACGGCCGTCCCGTACCGTTACGTGCCCACGAGCAAGGGCTTCGCGATCGACCTTGACCAGGTCCGTGCGTCCATCACTCCGAACACGGCCGCGATCATCTACAACGACCTGCAGAACCCCATCTCTGCCGAGTCCACGGCGGCCGAACGTGAAGCCATCGCCCAAATCGCGATCGAGCACGACCTCTGGGTCCTATCCGACGAAGCGTATTTCGAAACCCGCTACGAAGGTGTCTCCAGCTCGATTGCTTCCCTTCCGGGCATGGCCGAACGCACCGTGATCCTGTACACGTTCAGCAAGAAGTTCGCCATGACCGGCTCACGCCTTGGCTGTGCTGTGGCCCCGCGCGAGATCGCGCAGGTGCTCAGCACCCTGAACACCAACGATGAATCGTGCACCACGCACTACGTGCAGTGGGCCGGCATCGAAGCACTCCGCGGCCCCCAGGAACCGGTGCAGCAGATGCTGGACATCCTGAAGGAACGCCGGGACGCCGCGTGCGACATTGTCAACGCCATCCCCGGCATGAGCGTGGCCGTGCCCCAGTCCACGTTCTACCTGTTCCCCGACGTCACCGAAGCCATGCAGCGGCTGGGCTACACCGCCGTCGGCGACTTCGCTTCCGACGCCCTATACAAGACGGGCGTTTCCTTCTGCACCCGTGAACACTTCGGCCGGCGACTGCCAGGCGAGGAACGGCAGTACATCCGCCTGGCCTACTCCGGCATCGAAGCGGACGCCATCCGTGAGGGCCTGGGCCGCCTGCGCGAATGGATCGAGGCAGCATGAGCCGCGTAGTCGTCACAGGACGCGTGCCCCAGCCGGCACTCGAAAAGCTCCGCGCTTCCCACGACGTTGACGCCTGGGAAGGCTCCGAATCAATCAGCCGCGAGGAACTCCTGCGGCGGGTGGCCGGAGCTGACGCGATCGTCAGCCTGCTCACCGAACGCATCGACGCTGAACTGCTCGACGCCGCCGGTCCGCAGCTGAAGGTCGTCTCCAACGTCGCCGTGGGTTACGACAACATCGACGTCCCTGCCTGCACGGAACGCGGCATCACCGCCACCAACACCCCGGGCGTGCTTACCGAAGCCACAGCCGACATCGCGTTCGGACTCATCCTCATGGCCACCCGTCGGCTCGGCGAGGGCGAACGGCTCATCCGGGCCGGTCAGCCATGGAAATGGGGCATGTTCTTCCTGCTCGGCTCCAGCCTGCAGGGCAAGACCCTGGGCATCGTCGGAATGGGTGGCATCGGACAAGCCACAGCCCGCCGGGCCAAGGCCTTCGGCATGGAGATCGTCTACCAGTCCCGCAGCGAAATCGACCCCGCCATCGCCGCAGAACTCGGCGCACGGCGGGTGGAGCTCGACGAACTGCTTGCGATCTCCGACGTCGTCTCACTGCACTGCCCGTACGGGCCGGGCACGCACCACCTGATCGGCGCCGAGCAACTCAGCACGATGAAGGACTCCGCCTACCTCGTCAACACGGCCCGCGGACCCATCATCGACGAATCCGCACTCGCCCTGGCCCTCCGCGAAGGACAGATCGCAGGCGCAGGCCTTGATGTGTTTGAACAAGAGCCCAAGGTGCACCCGTGGCTGCTGGAGCTGGAAAACGTGACGCTGGTGCCGCACCTCGGCTCCGCCACCGTAGAAACGCGCACTGCCATGGCAGTACTCGCGGCGGATAACACGCTCGCCGTGCTCGGGGGGAAACAACCGCCGACTCCCATCGGCTAAGGGACGCCGCGACAGTTGCTGTGACGGCGGGTAAATTTCCCCCGCCGTCACAGCCCCATACCCCAACTAGTTATTCTTGCCGCGCGCTGCGACCTTCCATGTGTCCACCACTGCCCCCTCACGAACCACAGCGACCTCGTCCACGAGGTTCATGGCCAGGCAAACGTGGTTGGGGATCAGCCTGAGCCGCGTGCCTAGCGCCGGAAGCTCCTCAGAGTCCGGCCAAACAACTGTGGCGTGGTGTTCGGAGAGCGCCGTAATCCTGGCCTCCCGGTATTCCGGCAGGCGCCCGTATCCGGTGGCCCAGTCGGGGCGGTCGCTGCCCAGGATCTTGCTGCCCGCGTCCACAACCACCCGCCGGACATTCCCGCCGTCGGACTCGTGGCGGCTGACCACAGTCGCAGCGACAGTCAGCGCAATGTCATCCCACGTGCTCCGTTCGAGTTCAAGCTGCTGGGCGTCTCCGAAAACATATACGCCCGGGCGGAGCTCAGTGGCCAGGGTTTCGGCGTCGAGCAATGCGGTCGGGGTAGAGCCGCCGCTGACGGTTCGGACCTCAAAACCGGCGTGCTCCAATGCGGCAGAAGCACGGCCAAGGGCCTCATTCTCGTTACTCGCTGCATCCCTTGGCATTCCCGGTTTGTAACTGTGTCCGGGGAATGTGAAGACGCCCGCAATGTTCAAGCCGTTTGCCGAAGCCGCCCGCGCAACCTCCACCACTTCTCCGGGCAGGACCCCGCTGCGGTGATGCCCGCTGTCCACTTCGATCAGGACATCGATGCTTCTGGCGTCGGCGCCCAACTGGCGTCCCATCGCCGTCGCGCTTTCCGCTGAATCGGTGCCGACCGCGATGCTGCACGTCCTGGCAAGCTTCCGCAGCCGCTCAGCGTGGTGCGCCTCAACCCACAGCGGGTAGGCGATGAAGATATCCGTGGCGCCGCCGGCTGCGAAGACTTCGGCTTCCCCGATCGTCGCAACCGTCAGCCCAACTGCTCCAGCCGCGAGCTGCTTGGCTGCGATCTCCAGGGTCTTGTGTGTCTTCACATGCGGGCGGAGCCTCAGTCCCCTGCTCAGCATGCTCGATGCCATGCGTTGAATATTCCGGTCGAGGATATCGACGTCGATCATGATGGCTGGTGTGACGATTCCGTCCGGGACTGCGTGATTCATTCTTAGAACAGTAACGTCCTACGGCCTGCATCCGCTCGCCGGGTTGCTGGAATACATCGTTGCAGACCATGCGGCACTGTTGCGCCGGATGGCCCAGGCGTAGTGTCGGTAGTAGGAGATTTCGGGTGTGGCAAATGGTCCGGAGTTAACTATCCGGGTTGTGCGCGAACTCGAGCGCACTGCCGCCAGCCGGAGTCAATCGCTCTGGCATTGCCTGGAATGAGGCCGAATGGCCCAGAACGATGCAGTACCCACAGCGGAACAGTTGCAGGACCTGCTGTTGGAGAGCCCCGGATTCACGGAATTCCTCCTTGGTTTGACCACTATTTCGGCTTCCTTGTTGGGCGGGGATGTCCCCATGCTGTGTGCCATTACCGTAGAACGGGACGCGGGCCCGTCCACGGTGGCGAGCAGCACAGAGGCGGCTCAGCGCCTGGACGAGAAACAGTACGAGTTCGACGACGGCCCATGCCTTACCGCGCTCCGGCAACGGCAGACCGTCTTGGTTGAGGACCTTCAGGCCAACGTCCGCTGGCAGCACTACGCCGACGCTGTTTCGCAGGAAGCTATCACGACCATGTTGGCGGTTCCGATCCCTACCGACGACGACTCAAGGGCCGCGCTGAACTGCTACTCCACCGAAGCAGGAACGTTCGATCCAGAGACCGTGGCATCCATTGTGAAGCACGCAGAATCCTTGTCCAGGATTCTCCGGCTCGCCCTGCGCCTGCACACACCGGATCCATATCCTGTGCACCTGCGTTCCGCGTTGGAATCGCGGGCGATAGTGGATGCGGCTATTTCCCTCATCATGATGCAGAACCGTTGCAGCCGGGACGCTGCCGTCAGGCTCATACAGTTGGCGTCGCGCAACAGCGATAAGCGGCTGCACGAAATTGCCGAAGACATCCTGAAACGGGCCGGTCACGAGGATAAGGAGGGTAGGTAGGCTCTATGAACTCCGAACCCTGGGGGGCACCGGAAAACGACAATGAATATGACCAGCGCATGCACGCCGCCGATAGATTCCGAAACGGAACAGTAAGCCTCAACAGTCTGTGGATCTACTATTTCGGGATTGGCGGGGATGCCGATGAGCTGGCGCTGGACGCTTACCTCAACGGACTTCTGGTTCTTGCCCCAGGCCAGATGGAACTCGTAGATACTGCTTTCAGGGAGCTCACATCAGACGGCCGGATAGAACCGGCGGGCAATAGTGCCGATGAATATCAAAGGAACGGTAATGACTGAAACCCAGCCATCGCGCCACATCGCAAGTCCTCCCAGTTATCTTGGTCATTATGAGGACAGGCTGGATCTGACGGACTTCGTTGAACATCTGCAGGATCTCTTGGTGGAAAATGCCGATATCCGTGAATTCCTCCAGGACCTCGCTGAGTTGATCGCGCAGAAGCTCACAAGGAACGGAAACACGATTGCCTGCGGAGTCACCGTCATTCGGCAGAAGAAACCCGTGGCCGTGGCTGATAGCGATCCCCTGGCACGCAAACTGGACGAGATCCAGAACAGTTTCGGCGATGGCCCTTGCCTATCGGCCCTTCGCACACGAACGATCAGCCACGTCCCGAACGTTTATGAGGAAGATCGCTGGCCTGAGTACATGCGGGCCGCAGCGGCTTCCAACGTGGGCTCCATCCTGGCCTTTCCCATGGAATTGAACAGCACGGCGGAGGCCGTGGTGAATCTCTACTCCGAGCGCCCCCATGGCTTCTCCCACGAGGACTTATTGTCGGCAGAGCGCGTTACTGCAACTGCGGCCAAAGCCCTCCATCTGGCCTTGAAGATCGCCCAGTTGCGGGACGCGCGCGAGAACCTCACCGCCGCTCTCGAATCCCGCACGACCATAGACACCGCCGTCGGAATCATCATGGCGCAGAACCGCTGCAGCCGGGACGCGGCCTTCCAAATCCTCGTCAGCGCGTCCAGCCACCGCAACATCAAACTCCGGGCAGTGGCCCAGGGGATCATCGCCCAGATTGCCGGGGATCGGAGGATCTCAGCACCTTTTGAGGAATAGGAAGCAGCCTGACTACATGCGGTTTTTCTGGTCCAAAACCCATTAGGCTGGATTTGGAACACGGGAGTCCAGCGATTCAAAGATTGTTTCAGTCGGCCAGCCGACCTGAACGGCCGGGAAGAAGATCATGACCAAGAAGCACCTTCCTCTGGACGAACTCTCGGGCGCCATCGGCCGGATTCTTGGCCTCCTGTTGACCGAGGAAAAGGTTGACCAAGCCGTTCAAAGCCTGTCGCTGGCCATCAAGGAGTCCGTACCCGGCACACTTGGCGCAGGCGTCTCCATCCTGGATTCGCAGGCACGGAGGACCAGCACTGGATTCACCGACAACATCGTGGAGCAGGCGGACTTCCTACAATATGATCTGGGCCAGGGTCCCTGCCTGACGGCGTGGGCCTCGGAAGAAAGCGTGCTGATCGAAGACCTAGGCACGGACACGCGCTGGCCGGAATGGCGTACTGCCGTCAGCTCCCTTCCCATCAGGTCAGTGGTCAGCGCACCCCTGATAGCAAACGGACGCAGCATTGGCGCTATTAAGATCTACGCGCCGGAACCTGCCGTCTTTGATGCAGGCACAGTCACGCTGATGGAGCTCTTCGCTTCCCCTGCTGCCACCCTTCTTTCCCACATTCAAAGCACTGAGACACCCAAGCGCATCAGTGAGGGACTGCAGGCCGCCCTGCACAGCCGCGATTTGGTCAACCGGGCCTGCGGGATATTGATGGAACGCCACAAGATCACTCACGAACGGGCACTGCAGCAACTGATAGGGAACGCCCGCGACCAAAGCAGAACCCTGCAGGAAGTCAGCGCCGAGCTTGTAGCCGGGATCCCGGCAGACAACAACTAAGGCCGCAGGATATGGGCTTCGAACGTAAAGAACCCGAGCAACGCCGAAGGCTCCTGGAAGCCCTCTCCGCTGCGCGGATCAGCACGGGCGCGCTGTGGCTGCAGTACTTCAGCATCGGCGGGTCCGTGGGTGAGTACGAGGTGGAGGCGTACCTGCAGGGAATGCTGTCCGTTCCGGAACTGGAAAGGGACCTCCTGGCAATGGCGGCAAACGAGCTCCTGAATAACCAACCCGGTCCCCACGCACCGTACGCTGACGAGCTTCCCAACTCGGATTCGAACGGTTCCGAGCCTGGCTCCGACCCGGCTCCAGGGACGGGTTCCGGCATGGACGCTCCAGGCGACGAAGCCGATCCCCACTAGCTGTCACACAGCGCTCATCCGCCTGCAACGCCCCTGCAACATGAATGCGAAAGGCTGGAGCCACAAGGCCAACCGGCCAAAGATGGCAACAGCCGGCTGAGGGGAGCAAACATGAGCACTGCAAACAGGGATCTATTCCAGGCGCTGAAAACGCAGGCCAGCCTGGCGCAGGCCTTTGGCACCTTGCCGGGCAGCAAGGAGGAGCCACACGCTCTCAGCCCAGGCGAATACATAGAGGCGTGGCACAACGGCCGCCTTTACCACCGGGGCACGGTGCTCAAGACAATCGCGGGTACCGATCTGTTCTGGCTCCAGGATGCAGAAACCGGGAGCCGACGACTGCTGGATATGGAATCACTGGAAATCGTCGCCGCCGGGCAACCGGCTCCTACGCCAGCAACAAAGGCGCCAGAGCCTTTCCACGACGCTCCGTCAGAGGAGACGGTCACACCTATTTCGCTGTATCCGATCTTCCAGGACGGATCACAGGCAATCGCCTAGGAAGCCCGGCATCGTGGGCTCAACACGGAACCCCACGCCGGGAACAAAAACAGGCCGGAGACTCAACGTCTCCGGCCTGCAGAAAGGGTGGGCCCTGTGGGGATCGAACCCACGACCCACGGATTAAAAGTCCGATGCTCTACCAACTGAGCTAAAGGCCCCTCCAGCTGTTGAAACAGCCATGAATACTGTACCTCAACGTCAAGCCAGTCGAGGAACGGGGCCTGCAACGCGGCGTCGTGACCTCTTTTGAGCGAAGAGCCGACGACGGCGCGCGGCGGCAGCGGCGCGTCGGCCCACCTCCAGCGGCAAAGTAGGTCGGGAAGGCGCACAGGCAGCAAGAAAGCAGCCAAAGAAACCGTTACTCGACCCCATCAGGGCACAGGAGTACGGTGAACTCATGAGCGAACAGCCAGGATCACGTGCGTACGGCGGAGCGAACAGGCACCACAAGCCCAAGCCCTTCGCGCCCATCGACTTCGAACCGTTCGCCGGTGGGGCAGATCCCGCCCGCGTCTCCGAGGCTGCCCACCTGGCCGCCCAGGCGCTCGTAAAACGTGGCCGTGACAGCGACGACCCCAAAGTCACCCGTCGCCTGGTGAAGCTGGCCGACGAGCAGGGCCTCGAAGCCATCGCCGAGATGTGGGCCGAAAGCCCCGCCCGTTCCCTGCCCGGTGCTTTGTGGAGGCTCTACGCCCTCCGCGCCGCCACCATCCAGAACCCCGAGCGCATTTCTGTTTACTTCAGGGCAGGCCGCGACACCGCCCAGGTATCCAACGTGGTTGCAGGGGCAGCGGAGCCACCCGGAGCCGACGAAATGAAGACCATGGCAGATGCCATTTTGTCCGGAGCGTTCGACGGCGATTTCGACGTCGCGCTGGAACGTTCCGCTGCGTTCTGCCGGGTTGTGGCGCTCGGCCAGGCAACCCTGGCGGACGGGGCGGAGCACAGCAATGAAAGCCATGCAAGCAAGCTCACACGCAACTCGCACCAGCTGGTAAAGACCGCCGAGGACCTCGAGCACGCAGCCAATGCATGGCGCTTGGGGGAGCTGGATTAGGGCCCAAAAACCCCTGAATTTACCCACGTCGGGCCTTGCCTGTCAATGTTGACTTAGCCGCACCGACGTAGAACACTGAAACTGGTGCCGAACCGCGAAACCCCCGGGCTTCAACTTATAGCCGCTCCGAGCGGCCTACCGCCGAGAGGCGTATCCGGTTCGGCACCATTTTTATGCCCAGGCCCGGATCAGGGCTAGCCACCCCTGAATGTGAGCCGCTGCCACACCCGCAGACTTAGCGGTGGCCGTCGTCGTACAGGTAAAGTTGGGGCCGAAGCGGGAAGCGTCAAGTCAAGCGGCCCGCAGCCCATCCGTCCCCGGCCCGGAAGCGAAATGAAGCTGCGCCTTTTCCCCCAGGAACCTGCCGGGCTCGTACTGCTCGCGCAGATGGCAGGCGTCATTGTGGCCGCCACCGGAACGCTCTCAGAGATCCTCGGCGCCCAGGCCAGTGAGCACGCACGCCTGACCGAGGAACTCCACGAGCACGAGTCGAAATCCCTGGACCTGCACTTTGCGCTCCTGACGCACATGCGCACCAGCTTCGTGAACCCGCTCCCCCGCGAGGACATGTACACGCTGTCCCGGCACCTCAACGAGGCCATGGAGAAGCTCGACGCCGCGGGCGAGTTGGTTGCGCTCTACAAGCTGGAACGCCTGCCCAAGCGCGCGGCCGACCAACTGGAGATCATCAGCCGCCAAGCCGAACTGACGGTGGACGCCATGCGAAAGCTTGAGGACCTCGACGAACTCGAAGACTACTGGATTGAGATCCTCAGGCTGGCGAAACGTGCAGAGCGAACCCACCGCACATGGGTGGCCGAGATGCTGAAGGATATGAAATCCACGCAGTACGCCCGGCACAGGGACATCGCCAACCAGTTGGTGGAAGTCACCAAGGACATGCGGAAGATCGCCACGCAGGTAGGCAGCATCATCGTCAAGGAATCATGACGTGATCGTTGCATTCCTGGTCCTCGTGGTGGGTTTGGCTTCAGGATTCGCTTTCCTCAACGGCTTCCGTGACGTCTCCAATGCCGTAGCACTTTCCACGAGGACACGAGCCCTCACGCCATCCGTGGCGGTCCTCCTGGCTGCTGTTTTCAACTTCATCGGCGCCATGCTCAGCGGCAGCTTCGTCCTGGCATTTACGCAGTCCTGGATCATCCTGCCCAACGGCATTGGCGGGCTAACAATGCTGACGTCTGCCCTCGCCGCATCCATCATCTGGGGCGTATACGCGTGGTGGCGGGGCATCCCGTTGTCTTCCACCAACTCACTCGTGGGCGGATTGATCGGCGCAGGCGCTGCGAGCGTGCTGGTGGGCGGGCACTCGATCAACGGGGTGGACAACGTCCTCCTGACCCAGGTCGCTTTGCCCTTGGTCCTGTCACCTGTGATCGCTTTTGTGGCTGCCTATTTGCTCGTTTGGCCGGTGACCTGGGCTGCGCGCTATACGCAGCCGAATGTCATCAACAGGCGTTTCCGCCGGGCGCAAGCTGTCTCTGCTGCGGCCGTGGCTTTTGGCCATGGGCTCCAGGATGGGCAGCGTACCGCGGCCGTTCTCCTGTTGGCGTTGGTAGCGGCGGGACTGTCCAGTGGGGGCGAATTGCCCCTGTGGATCCTCATTCTGACCGCGATCATGCTCACAGCGGGCACCATGTTTGGTGGCTGGAGGATCTCGCACACGCTGGGTCACAAGTTGATCCGCGTTGACCCTCTGCGAGGGTTTGTGGCCCAAACCCTGACTTCCATGATGCTCTTCATTGGCGCCATCGGCCTGCAGCTACCACTGTCCACAACCCATACGCTGACCGCATCCGTACTGGGAGCAGGCACCAACCAGCGCTTCGCCATCACCAACAGGCGTCTTGTTCGCAGGATTCTCCTGTTTTGGGTTGCCACGCCGCTCGTCACGGCCGCAATGGCCTTCGTCCTTGAGTTGGCATTCTCGCCCCTGGCAGACCTCTGACCCGTCTGAGTCGCACTTAAGAGCGTTTTGAGGGCTCAAAACGCGCACAATTGCGACTTACTTGGGTACAAAAAGTGACGGCGGCCGTACCCCCAAGGCGACGGCCGCCGTCGTTCATTGCCGGCTCCCCAAAGCCGGAACCTGCAAACCCTTATCCGAAGCGGCCGGAGACGTAGTCTTCCGTGGCCTTCTGGGATGGGTTGTTGAAGATGCTGGTGGTGTCAGCGAACTCGATGAGCTTGCCGGGCTTGCCGGTGCCGGCGATGTTGAAGAACGCAGTCTTGTCGGACACACGGGCAGCCTGCTGCATGTTGTGGGTAACGATCACCACGGTGTACTGGTCCTTGAGCTCATTGATGAGGTCCTCGACCGCCAGCGTGGAGATGGGGTCCAGAGCCGAGCAAGGCTCGTCCATGAGGATCACCTGGGGCTCAACAGCAATTGCGCGGGCGATGCAGAGGCGCTGCTGCTGGCCGCCCGAAAGGCCGGAACCTGGCTTGTCCAAGCGGTCCTTGACCTCATTCCACAGGTTGGCTCCGATCAAGGACTTCTCCACCAGGGCATCTGCTTCGCCCTTGGAGATCTTCTTGTTGTTCAGCTTCACGCCGGCCAGGACATTGTCCCGGATCGACATCGTGGGGAACGGGTTGGGGCGCTGGAAAACCATGCCGACCTGCGTGCGGACGGTCACCGGGTCAACGCCGGGGTCGTAGAGGTTGTCGCCGTCGAGCAGGACCTCACCCTCGACGCGAGCACCGGGAAGGACCTCGTGCATGCGGTTCAGCGTTCGGAGGAAGGTGGACTTGCCACAACCGGACGGGCCAATGAAGGCCGTGACGGACTTGGCTTCAATGTTGATGTTGACGTCCTCGACAGCCAGGAAGCTGCCGTAGTAGACATTCAAGTCTTTGACGTCGATGCGCTTGGACATGGTGTTCCTTATTCCTTGGGGGTTTATGGAAGTGTTGGTTGGGGCCGAAAAACCGTCGCGGCCTAGCGTCCCGTTTTGGGAGCGAACAGGCGGGCGATGAGGCGGGCTCCGAAGTTCAGGAGCATCACCAGGATGATCAGCACCAAAGCGGCGCCCCATGCCCGCTGGTCCGAGGGGCCAGGGTTGGACGGCGACGTCGGGTTCAGGATCTGGGTGTAGATGAACGTGGGCAGCGAGGCCATCCAACCGCCAAAGACGTTGTTGTTGATGGTGGTCGCGAAGCCTGCAGTGACCAGGATGGGAGCGGTCTCGCCGATAACCCGGGCGATCGCCAGGGTAACGCCGGACGCAATGCCGGAGATCGCCGTCGGAATAACCACCTTGGTGATGGTGCGCCATTTACGCACGCCGAGGGCGTAGGAGGCTTCGCGGAGCTCGTTCGGGACGATCTTGAGCATTTCCTCGCTGGAGCGGACCACTACCGGGATCATCAGGACGGAAAGCGCGACGGCGGCTACCGCACCGGTCTTGGTGCCGGGGCCGACAACCGCGAAGAAAAATGCTGCCGCGAAGAGGCCGGCAACGATGGAGGGAATGCCGGTCATGACATCCACGAAGAACGTAATGGCGCGGGCAAGGGGACGGTCATTGCCGTATTCCACCAGGTAGATGGCGGTCAGCAGGCCGACCGGCACGGAGATGACCGTGGCAAGGAGCGTGATCTGGAGGGTGCCCAGCAGTGCGTGGTAAATGCCGCCGAGGACTTTGCCGCCTTCTTCCGCAGCCTTGTTGTCGAACGCACCGGTGACGCCGTTCATGGACGTACCCAGGAATCCGGGAGTTACCAGGCCGGGAATGCCGTTCACCAGCACAGTCCAGATGACGGAGATCAGCGGCAGGAGGGCAATCAGGAAAGCCCCGACAATCAGGCAGGTTGCCAGCTTGTCCTTGGCCTTGCGGGCGCCTTCAACGGCTCCACTCCATGCCACCAGGCCGAGGGTGAACAGGACCGCGCTGACAAGTCCCCAGCCGAAGGCGTTGAAGCCGATGAGGGCCAGGATGGCTGCGCCCACGATCAGCGCGACTGCCAGGACGATGTAGGGCGCGAACTTGGGCAGTTGGCCCTTGGTGAGCGCCGAGCGCTTGCGGACTACGGTGGCGGTCATTTAGTTGGCTCCCGAGAATTCTTTGTGCTTGGTGATGATCCAGCGGGCAATCATGTTCACGCCAAGGGTGATGACGAACAGCACCAGGCCTGCGGCGATCAACGTATTGACCTTGAGCCCGCTGGCTTCCGGGAAGTTCAGCGCAATTTCGGCGGCGATGGTCTGATTGCCGGACTGGATGAGGCTTGCAGTCAAGACTCCCGAGGACAGCACCAGTGCAACCGCCATTGTCTCGCCAAGGGCACGGCCCAGGCCCAGCATGATGGCGCTCACGATTCCCGGACGACCAAACGGAAGTACGGCCATGCGGATCATTTCCCAGCGGGTGGCTCCCAATGCGAGCGCAGCTTCTTCGTGCAGCTTGGGGGTCTGCAGGAAGATTTCGCGGGACAGGGAGGTGATGATGGGCAGGACCATGACGGACAGGACGATGCCGGCGGTGAGGATGGTCTTGCCGGTGGCGGATGCCGGTCCCTGGAAGATCGGGATCCAGCCGAGGTTGTTGGCGAGCCAGTCGTAGGCCGGGGAAATTTCCTTGGCCAGGATAGCCGCGCCCCACGCACCGTAGACGACGGAGGGGATGGCGGCCAGCAGGTCCACAACGTAGCCGAGCCCCGAAGCCAGCCGGCGCGGGGCGTAGTGCGAGATGAACAGGGCCACCCCGATTGCCACGGGGGTCGCGATGACGAGTGCGATCACGGCGGCGATGAGCGTGCCCACCACGATCGGGGCGATGTAGGCGAAGAAGCCGTGGCCGCCCTGGATGTCCGCAGGCGGTGCGACGAGTGCGGGGATTGCCTGCACCACGAGGAACAGGGCGACTCCGAAGAGAACCGCGAGAATCAGGCACCCTGCGGCCATGGCGGCACCGGAGAAAACCTTGTCCCCTGCGCGTCCTGCGCCTTGGGAGGTTGTCAGGGAGTTGGTGGTCACTTCACGATCCTTCAGTCTCAGTGAACTGGTCTTACATGGCTAAGTTCCCTATCCCGCGCGAACGGCCTTTCAGCCACTCCGCGCAGGACAGGGAACTTCAGTGTTTAGCCGGGTTCAGGCAAACCCGCCGGAAATCCTAGGCCTTGGCCTTGATGGTTTCGATGGCGGCCTTGGCCTTGTCCTGCAGCGTCTTGGAGAGCGGTGCGGACTTGGCAGCGTCAGCGGCGGTCTTCTGTCCTTCGTCTGAAACTACGTAGTTTTCGAAGGCCTTGACCAGGTCAGCGACTGCCTTGGTCTCGTACGTGGTGCATACGACGTGGTAGGAAACGAGCACTACCGGGTAGGCGCCGGAGACGGTGGTCTTGCGGTCCAGCTTGATGGCAACGTCGTTGGCGGCGCGGCCGTCAACGGGCTTGCCGGCTTCGACGGCCTTGGAAGCAGCGTCAGCGGAGATCTTGACGAATTCCTCGCCGACCTTGATGGATGCGGTGCCCAGCTTGCCGGAGACAGCGGAGTCATCGGCGTAGGTCACGGCGCCCGGGGTGTCGGTGACGGTCTTGACGACGCCGGAGGTGCCCTTGGCGTTCTCGCCCTTCAGGCTTGCCGGCCAGATGCCTGCGGCCTTGTCCGTCCAGACCTCGGGAGCAGCAGCTGCGAGGTAGTCGGTGAAGTTGGTGGTGGTTCCGGAATCGTCAGAGCGGTTCACCGGGGTGACTTTGAGGTCCGGCAGGGTAACGCCGGCGTTCAGGGCCGCGATTGCGGGGTCATTCCAGTTGGCGATTTCGCCGCGGAAAATCTTGGCGACAGTCGCGGCGTCGAGCTTAAGGTCAGTGACGCCCGGAACGTTGAAAGCGACGGCGATCGGGGAGATGTACACCGGGATGTTGATGGCGCCTTCAGGGCCGCACTTGGCCTTGGAGCTCTCGAGCTCTTCGTCCTTCAGGTAAGCGTCCGAGCCGGCGAACTGTGCCGAGCCGTCGATGATGGCCTTGCGGCCTGCGCCGGAACCGTCCGGGGAGTACTGCACGGTCGCGCCCTGGTTTGCACTGGCGAAGCCGGCCTTCCAGGCGTCCATGGCTGCGCCGGTGGAGGATGCGCCGATGCCGGTGAGGGTGCCGGTGACCTTGGTGCCCGATGCTGCTGACGGCGTGCCAGCGGCGGTGCCCGTTGCGTTGTCTGAACCGCAAGCGGTGAGCGCGAGAGCGCCAGCTGCGATGACCGCGATTGCCGCGTTGCGGCCGAAGCGAGTTGCCTTCACTTGGATGTACCCCTTCCAGGGATTCTCTGATGCGGGCCGAACGGAGATTTCGGCGTGCGTGAGCTATGGACCTTTTGTGCCTTTACTGAAGGTAAGCAGCGCAGGTAACGGGATCTGACGTGGAAGGTGAACGCAAAGTGAACGACGGCGGACCATTGGGTTATGTGGCGCGTGCCACCTTGAGTGGGGGCTGGGTTCCCGTCTTTGGCGGCCGTTGGGCAAATAGACTGGAGGACATGGCTGCCGCGAAGGGATTTTCTGCAAGCAAGAGGTTCCTGCGTGCCAGAGTCCGGACGGGATTGGTCCGTAGCCGGAACTCGCTGACGCCCGCTATTCAAATGACGGTGTGCGCAGTGGGGGCCTATGCTTTCGCGGAATACGTACTGGGTCACCAGGGGCCCTTGTTCGCGGCCACTTCTTCGCTGATTGCGCTCGGCTTCTCCCGTGATCCGCGCTTGCGCCGTGTTATTGAGGTCGGTCTGGGCTGCACGCTCGGCATCGTGGTGGGTGACCTGCTGCTCCACTGGCTGGGCGCTGGGATCCTGCAGGCCGCCGTCGTGCTTCTTTTCTCTATCCTGCTGGCCAGGTTCCTGGACAGCGGGACTATTTTCACCACCCAGCTGGGGCTCCAGTCGCTGCTGGTGGTGCTGCTGCCTGCGCCGGCCGGCGGGCCGTTCACGCGAAGCCTGGATGCGGTGGTGGGTGGGGTGTTCGCTCTGCTGGTGACCATTTTGGTGCCGAAGGACCCGCGCCGGGAGCCGCGAAAGGATGTCCAAAAAATCCTGCACGAACTCGCCGAAGTGCTGCGCGAGTGCGCCAAGGCCATGGTCGAAAGTGACTCCACCATCGCCTGGCACGCGCTGATTCGCGGCCGTAACTGCCAGCCACTGGTGGACCGGATGCGGCAGACCCTGCGGGCGTCCGGCGAAGTTGCAACGCTCGCCCCGGCGCACCGGAGGCACCGCGACGAGCTAGCCAGCCTGGAGCACTCGCTGGAATACATCGACCTCGCGCTCCGTAACAGCCGCGTTTTTGCCCGCAGGCTCACCAGCGCAATCAACCATGCTGCGCTGTCCGACGAAGCAATTGAAAGCATTTCCGAGGTGCTGCAGGAAACTGCCGCCGCAATCGATGAACTGACCATCGGCCTGGCGGAGCAGAGCGAAGGAACCCGCCGCGTTCATCTGCGTCACGCACGCAACGAGCTGACCGACATCGCCTCGCGCCTGCACCCCAAAATGCTGGACGTTCAGAAGCTTGAGGGCGAAACCGTGGTGATGTTGTTCCGCCCCCTCATGGTGGATTTGCTGGAAGCGAGCGGTTTGGAACCCGACGAGGCCCGGGACGTGCTGCCGGCTCTGTAGGCCGCTCCCGCCGAGATGGCATTTAATGACAATCCGCCGGCCGAACATTGGCATCAAATGCCATCTCGCGGCTAATACTGTCAGCCCCCGCGGCTAACCTTGAACCCATGGCTTCCAAGACCTCCCGCGCATCCAAGACACCCGCCTACAAATGCGCCGAATGCGGCTGGACGGCCATCAAGTGGGTGGGCAGGTGCGGTGAGTGCCAGGCGTGGGGAACCGTTGAGGAGTACGGCGCCACTGTTGCGCGTACGACGGCGGCCGCAACAGTTTTGGAGCCGGCCCGCCGGATCGCTGAGGTGGATGGGACAACGGCGGCATTCCTGCCCACGGGTGTGGACGAGTTGGACCGCGTCCTTGGAGGAGGGCTCGTTCCCGGTGCCGTCATCCTGCTGGCTGGGGAACCCGGCGTCGGGAAGTCCACCCTGCTGCTGGACGTCGCCGCGAAATTCGCCCGCACAGGGCAGGATGTCCTGTACATTACCGGCGAGGAATCCGCAGCACAGGTGAAACTCCGGGCGGAGCGGATCGACGCCGTCGCGCACACTTTGTATCTGTCCGCCGAGACCGACCTTGGGCAGGCATTGGGCCAAGTAGAGAAGCTCGAGCCCAAGCTGCTGATCGTGGACTCTGTGCAGACGCTCAGCAGCGCCGACGTCGAAGGAAGCGCCGGTGGTGTCTCGCAGGTACGCGAGGTTGCGGCGTCCATCATCTCTGCGGCCAAGCGACGCAACATGACAACGTTGCTGGTTGGCCATGTGACCAAGGAAGGCACCATCGCAGGGCCGCGTTTGCTGGAACACCTTGTGGATGTCGTATGCCAGTTCGAAGGCGAGCGCCACTCCCGTCTGCGGCTGCTGCGGGCCGTAAAAAACCGCTATGGCGCCACGGACGACGTCGGTTGCTTTGATCTTAACGAGGCCGGCATCGAGGGGTTGGCCGATCCCAGCGGGTTGTTCGTTTCGCGGACCCGGGAGCCCGTCTCCGGAACCTGCATCACAGTGACCATGGAGGGTCGCAGGCCGCTGCTGGCGGAGGTTCAGTCCCTTCTCGCCGAGAGCGCCAATTCCCAGCCCCGGCGTGCCACCAGCGGGTTGGAAAGTTCCAGGGTGGCCATGTTGCTCGCAGTGCTTCAGCAGCGTGCCGGCTGCATGCTCCATAAGGACGATTCCTATGTGGCAACCGTGGGCGGAGTGAAACTCACGGAGCCGGCCACAGACTTGGCAGTTGCGTTGGCCGTCGCATCGGCCAAATCCCGCAAGGCACTACCCCAACGGCTCATTGCGTTCGGCGAAGTGGGCCTGGCTGGCGAAGTACGTCCCGTTCCCGGGATTAACCAGCGCATCCAGGAAGCCCACCGGCTAGGGTTCACGCACGCGATCGTTCCAGCTAGCCCGGCAGGCGCCGGCGTCATCCCGGACGGCTTCTCGGTGCGGGAAGTTGGCCACCTGGCCGAAGCGCTGGAACTGCTGATCACGTAATTCCGCCGGGGTGTCGGGAGCCCGCTGAGCTGCGGTTTCGGCAAGGATTGGGTCATGACCAAAAGAACTGTGCTTATTGGGGGACGCTTTTTCTTTGGCCTTTTGACCCTGGTGGCAGTGGGAACGCAGCTGACGGTTCATTTAGGCATGGGGTACGACGTCTGGAACTTCTTCAGCTACTTCACCAACTTGTCCAATATCTTCGCGGCCGTGGTGCTGCTCATCAGCGGATACAGGGTCCTGGTCCGGAAACGACCCAGTGAGATCGATGACGCCACCCGCGGCACGGCGACCATCGCCATGGCCGTAGTTGGACTGGTATTCGGAGCTTTGCTTGCCGGCGAGGACCTTGGCTCCCTGCTTCCGTGGGTCAACTTTGTGGTCCACTACCTGATCCCTGTGGTGATGGTGGTGGACTGGCTGTTCCAACCGCCGCGGGCAACGTTGACTGCCCGCCATATCTGGTACTGGCTGCTCTACCCGGTGGGCTACCTGGTCTATAGCCTGATACGCGGCGCTTTCCTGAACTGGTATCCGTACTGGTTCATCGATCCCGCCCGGGCAGGTGGCTGGGGCGGTGTGGTGGTTTTTGCCGCAGCGATTTCCGTCGGCTTCCTCCTGGTGAGCCTGGCGATGCTGTGGCTCGGTAACAAGCTGAAGCGGCAGGTGGATTACTAGAATATCTACACCAATTTGTTATATCGAAGCACGTCAACCGCCCAATAGGCCCAAACCGCCCTTGCCGGTGCGGCAAGAAAACGCACCTTCCAGCCATCCCCGCACATAACGAAATGACCCACTTTGGGGCTTGCTGGTGCGGTTAACGGTGCCCGGAAGCCATATCATGGTGCTAGTCGTCATCAGGGCATTTTTCGAAGCGCCCGCAGATGCCGGATTCAGCTTGTCTGTGAGCCATGGCTTGCACCTTCGAAGGGAAACCCTATGGCCCGGAGCCCGGAAGAGTCGCTCAAGGCGACTCTGGCCAGAGTCGCACCCGGAACTCCTTTACGGGACGGCTTGGAGCGCATCCTTCGCGGACGCACCGGCGCCTTGATCGTGTTGGGCTCGGACCGCACCATCGACTCCATCTGTTCCGGCGGATTCGATATCGGCATCGAGTTCTCGCCCACGCGCCTGCGTGAGCTCGCCAAGATGGACGGCGCCATCATCTGCGACAAGGACGCCAGCAACATCGTCCGTGCCGCTGTGCAGCTCGTTCCGGACTCAAGCATCGAGACTCAGGAATCCGGGACCCGGCACCGCACAGCCGAGCGCGTCGCCATCCAGACCGGTGTTCCCGTTATTTCCGTCAGCCAGTCGATGCAGATCATCGCGCTGTACGTGAACGGCCTGCGGCACGTCCTGGAGGGCTCGGAGAAGGTCCTCGCGCGGGCCAACCAGGCCCTGGCAACGTTGGAGCGTTACAGTGCCAGGCTGGACCAAGTCACCAGTTCCCTTTCAGCACTGGAGATTGAAGCACTGGTCACGGTCAGGGATGTGGCCGTCACCCTGCAACGCCAGGAAATGGTCCGGCGGATTTCCGAGGAGATCGCTCAGTACGTGCTGGAACTTGGTGAAGACGGCCGCCTGCTGTCCCTCCAGGTGGAGGAGCTCACCATGGGCCGCGGCCCGGGCAGCGATGTCATCATCCGCGACTACGCAGACCCCGACGCCACTCCCGAGGATATTGAAGAAGCCGTCCAGGCGCTCCTCAACCTCGGCCCCACTGAACTGATTGACTTGAGCAGGATTGCCGGAATCATCGGCTTCGCGGGTGGCGTTGAGCAGCTGGACGCTGTGGTCCAGCCCCGCGGCTACCGACTCCTGTCCGGCCTTAAGTCCGTGCCGAAGGCCGTCGCCGATCGCCTGGTGGACTACTTCGGCGGCTTGCAGAACCTCATGGCAGCCACCATCGATGACCTCATGACTGTTGACGGCATCGGCGACCAGCGCGCACGCACGGTCCGCGAGGGTTTGAGCCGCATGGCCGAAGCAAGCTTGCTGGACCGTTTCCTCTAGAAGTCGATTGCCGACGTCGGACGCTTTCCGGCCACTCTCCTCCGGCCATCAGTTCAGCTGAAACACTGCCTTGGTGCTGGACTTGTTCCCCAGCCGGGCCTCGAACGTGTAGTAGGCGCCGCCCGCGCCGGGCTTGGCGTCGATCGCAGCGCAGCCCTCCAGCGTCCGGTTGCGTTGCCAGGGGAAATTGGCGGTCTCGCTCTTGCCTGGCTGGATGGTCTTGACCATGTCTTCACTTCCGGCCTGGCAATCCTTGGAGGAAAAGATCCTGTCCGAGCCACTCATCACCACGTACTCCATCTGCGACGTGCCAACGTTGACCTCGCAAGGCGCCGTCCCGCCATTGGTGATGGTCATGGTGAGCAGCGGCTTCTCCTCAGCCGAGTAGGCCGGCTTGTCAGTAGCCGCGGCGACGGTCACCAGGTTCAGGTCGCACACGGGCGTGGGCTTTGCGGACGGGGAAGCAGTGGCCGCTGTGGGCGCATTCCCTTGCGTGGGCACCAGGGACGCTTCCGGCGTGCTGACAGCTTGCGGCTCCGACTTACTTGCGAGCGCGCCGGTGATTGCCACGACGCCAGCCACTACGAGGGCGATCACCAGCAGCAAAGCACCGAAAACAAACTGCCGACGACGGCGGAAGACGGCCGGGCTTGGACGTCGCCTGGGCGTCGGGGTGCCAGGGCGGGCGGAACCACCTGAACTACGGGCAGCACCCTTCGCCGGCGCTGATGTGCGCGCGGACGACTGGTTCTTACCCTGATTGGCCATGTTTCTAGGCTAGGCGGGCCCACTCCGCAGCACGCCACCACCACGCCGCCGGACGCCAAACCCGCCCTGTGTGACGTGCACCGCACGAGCATTGCCGTTCCGGTTTCCACTACAGTAGAGGGCAGAATTCCAGCGCTTCGGCGCAAGCCTAAACTTCAACAGTCCGGGAGATCTGACGCATGGCACTTCCCGGTACGGACCACAGTACGGACCCCGGTGCCCACCACCTCGATGGCCTCCATCACGCCCTGGACCAGTGGTTCGGCGAGACGGCAAGGGACCTTCCGTGGCGCGAGCCCGACTGCAGCGCCTGGGGGATCCTGGTCAGCGAAGTCATGCTCCAGCAGACGCCGGTGGTGCGCGTGCTGCCGGTCTGGCGGGAATGGATGGAACGCTGGCCCACTCCCGCCCACCTTGCCGACGAGCCTTCAGGGGAAGCCGTGCGCCATTGGGGGCGTCTGGGCTATCCGCGCCGGGCGCTGCGACTGCACGCGGCCGCCGTCGCAATCCGGGACGAGCACGGAGGCGACGTCCCGGACACCTATCCCGAGCTCTTGAGCCTGCCGGGCGTCGGCAGTTACACAGCTGCCGCCGTCGCCGCCTTTGCTTTCGGGCGCCGCGAAACAGTGGTGGACACCAACATCCGCCGCGTCCATGCGCGCCTCATCTCCGGTCTCGCCCTGCCCGCTCCGACGCTCACCGCAGCCGAGATGCGCCTTGCCGACGCCTTGCTGCCCGAAGACCGGCACCTGTCCGTGCGGTGGAACGCCTCCGTCATGGAACTGGGTGCGATGGTGTGCACGGCGCGCACCCCCAAGTGCGTCGAGTGTCCTGTGCGCTCAAGCTGCGCCTGGCTCGCGGCAGGTGAGCCACCGCCGTCGTACACGCCCAAGGGCCAGTCCTGGCACGGCACGGACCGGCAAGTCCGCGGCGCCGTGATGGCCGTCCTCCGCGAAGCTGCTGCCCCGGTTCCGCGCGAAATGTTTGAACAGGCTCCCGCCGACCTCGGGTTCGTGCCCTCCGGCGTCGGGATTCCGCTGGCAGCACTGCACCGGCTCAACTCAGCCCCCGAGCAGCTGGAACGGGCACTCGACGGGCTGCTGCTCGACGGCCTGGCGGAATTGCACGACGGCGGATTGCGGCTCCCAGCGTAAGCGGCAATTGGGGCGTGATGTCGGTTCGGCAACGGGCCAGTGTGAGCCGTAACGATGCGGGTGCCTTTTGCCTGGGCTCCGGGTGCAGGAACCCGGGCCCGGCTTACGCTGAATCATGGGCAAGATCGGATTGGCTTGGACCCTCGCGGCGATGACCTCGCTGATTCCGGGTTGCTATCCGGAATCGCCACCCCCGTGCCCAGCCATCGCGATGGCGCCGGTGGTGTCCCTGACCATTCAGGCCAGCTACGTGCACGAGGTTAAGTCCATTCGCATGAAGGCGTGCCAAGACGGCGCCTGCACAGAAGCGGACCTGGAGCTGTTTCCCGGAAGCATCTCCGTAGATCAGGGCTGCGCACCCGAGGGCGTTTGCTCGGCAACGTCCTCCCCGGACGGCACCCTGCACGGCAACCTCTTCCTGCCCAACCTGACGGAATCCCCCATCGAGGCAACCGTGTCCGGCACGTCCCCATCCGGGACCGCTTTGCCTGTTCGGACGCTGACGTTCACGCCCAAGGCCGACTACCCGTTTGGCGAGCAGTGCGGTCGGTTCATCACCGCCAATCTGGTGTTGGACGCCGACGGGCTTCGGCAAGAGTGAAGCTGGCGGTCGCGAGCTAGTACAAGAGAAGCGGGTTGATCAGAACACCAGTCGACCGGTGGATGGCAGGGGGTGCGGCGACGAGCAGGCCCGTGGATGTGCCTGCTTGCTTGAGCGCTGCTGCTGCAGGGCCGAGCAGGCAGTTGTCAACGAGACAGAGCCCGATCGCCCAGATGAGGCTGTGTACTTCCAGCGATCCGGTCGGGGTGTTCCGGGCGTCGTGGAAGTCCCACAAGACGAGTCCAGGGTCCTTCCCGGCGATCCACTTCGCGCCGTCCTCACCAATCCCGGGCCGTTTTACCGCAGCGGCCCCGCTGGGGTAGATGTGCCCGGCGGCCTCGTACCTGTCGCGGCCTTGGTAGATGATGAGCGCGTCACCGGGTTCAGGGTCGACGCCGGTTGCCTCAAGGGCCGCGTCGAGCTCAGCTGCGGTGACGGGCTCCTCTGCCGTGACCCACTCAGTACCGCGTACGGCGGGGATGTCGAGCAACACGCCACGCGTCGCGATGCCGTGCTGTGCCCAGTTGACCATCGTGTCTTCATCGGTTTCAGAGGACCGCGCGGGGATCGGGCCGTGCCATGTGGCATCCGCTCCGATGTGGGCAAGCCCGTCGAGGTGGGTGTTATGGACACCGTGAGCGTCATATTTAATGACGTCGCCTCCGTGGGCGGAACGGCCGTGAATGCCGATCTGCACCTCAAGTTCGACGCCGCCGTGGCCGTGGGGCATTTCGGACAAACCCAGTTTCTGCCATTGCTCTTTCTCACTCTCGGCAGCTTCCTGGCTGGCCATGAGGCGCTCGGGCCGGGTCTCGATCTCCTTTTCGAGTGAGATCGCTTTGCCCAGCATCACCTCTCCGGCGCCACGCAACCGGGCCGCCTGGTCAATGAGTGCAACTGAGCCGCGGCATTGCACGCCTTCGATGTGGCGGGCCGCGTCGTGTTTGGCCGCTATTTCCCGCACCCAAGGTGCGAGGGGGTCGGGTCCGAGTTCTTCAGACATCTGAGACTCCATTTCTCCGGGGACGTGCCCGGGTTTCCTAGATAAGATTTGGCTCGTGCGTTTGCAAAGTTTGCTAATCGAGCGGGAAGTGGCAGGCGGCGTATTGGCCCGGCCTCACCTCGCGCATCTCCGGTTCTTCCACTGCGCAGCGTGCCTGGGCAGCCGGGCAACGGGCACGGAAGCGACAACCTGACGGAGGGTTGAGCGGGGACGGGATGTCGCCCTTCAGCGAGGGGCCGGCGAAGCCGCCCTCTGAATCCGGTGAGGGAACCGAGTCCAGAAGCGCGCGGGTGTAAGGGTGCGCCGGCCTGTCGTACACCTCCACAGAGTCGCCGAATTCACAGGTCTTGCCGAGATACATCACGAGGACTTTGTCACTGAAGCTCCGTACGACACCGAGGTCGTGGGCGATGAACACGATCGTGAGATCGTATTTGGTCTTCAGGTCTTCGAGCAGGTTGAGGATCTGGGCCTGCACCGATACGTCGAGGGCCGAGACCGGTTCGTCGCAGATGAGCAGCCCAGGGCGGACGGCCAGGGCGCGGCCAATCGCCACCCGCTGGGCCTGGCCGCCCGAGAGCTGCCGTGGCATCATTTCGGCGAAGCGCTCGCTCGGAAGCCCTACTTGCGTCAGCATTTCGGGGGCTTGGTCATCGCGTTCCTTCTGGGAAACGCCCTGAATCGCAAGCCCCTCCATCACCAGGTCCTTGACCTGGCGCCTCGGGTTCAGGGAACTGATCGGATCCTGGAAGATCATCTGCATGTCCCTCCGAAGCTCGCGCAGCCGTTGCGGCGAAGCCGACTCGATCGGTTCCTCCCTGTAGCGGATGTTTCCGCCCGCGATATGGTCCAGCCGCAGCACGGCGCGCCCAGTGGTGGACTTGCCGCACCCGGACTCTCCGACGATGCCGAGGGACTCGCCCTTCAGCAGGTCGAAGCTCACTCCTGCCACCGCTTTGAAGCTTCCCCGCGACGTGTGGTACTCGACCTCAAGATCCCGGACGGAGAGGACCGCCTCGTCTCCGCGTAGATGCGCGCTTCCACTACCGGCCAACGAGCTCACCTTCCTTTGCATTCGTGGTCACAGGGTGGAAGCACGCGACTGCATGATCCCGCCCGATATTCGTAATTGGCGGCTGCGCCTCGCCGCAGCCAGGCGTCGCCGCGGAGCAACGTGGCGCGAACCGGCAGCCACTGGGCGGATCCGTCGGGGACGGAAGCGAACCGGGAATGACATTGAGCGGAGCATGCCGCTCGTGCTCAATAGTGGGTGTCGCGGCGAGCAGGGCGTTGGTGTACTGGTGCTGGGGATCGTCAAACACTTCGCGGCTCGCTCCGACCTCGGCGAGGCGTCCGGCGTACATCACGGCCACCCTGTCGGTATTACCCGCTACGACGTGCAGGTCATGCGAGATCAGCATCAGCGACATCTTGCGCTCAATCTGGATACGGCGAAGCAGATCCAGCACTTGACGCTGGATCGTCACGTCGAGCGCGGTGGTGGGCTCGTCTGCGATGAGCAGGTCTGGTTCACAGGCAAGCGCGACGGCGAGCATCACCCGTTGGCGCATGCCGCCGGACAGCTCGTGGGGGTAGGCCCTCAGACGGCGTTCGGGGTCGGGCACGCCGACTTCCTTGAGAAGCCCGAGCGCGCGGCTGTGTGCCTCTGACTTCGAGACTCCCAAGTGTTTCCGCATGCCCTCGGTGAGCTGCCGCTCAATGCGCACCACCGGGTTCAGCGATCGCCCGGGATCCTGGAAAACCATGGCGATCTTGTTGCCCCAAATCTCCTGCAGGTCCTTGCGCCCCAGTGAAAGCAGGTCCCGCCCTTCGAACCATACCTCTCCGGTACGGGCAGATCTTGGGGGCATCAGGCCCATGACCGCGCGGGCAGTAATGGACTTGCCGGAGCCTGACTCGCCCACGATGCCGAGGGCCTCGCCGCGGCGCAGGTTGAAGCTGACACCATCAACAGCTTTGACAATGCCCCGGGGAGAGCCGATGTATGCGTGAAGATCCCGGATCTCCAGCAGCATTTCTTCGCCGCTCATGTGTTTCGCCTTCCTTCGATGCTTTGAAACGGGGTTGTGTGGTGCTGCACGGTGTCGGCCTGCAGCACCACCTTTCTCAGGGCTGAAGCCAGAGAGTGTCCGGGGCGAGCGAGCCCATCCCGTACAAGTGGATTCCGTGGACTTTGCTGCTCTCTACGGTGCCGAAGTACGCAACATTCGTAAGGATCATTGGAACGAGCTCTTGGAACCTCTCCGCGACCTTCTTGTAGGCGGCCGCGCGCTCTTCGACAGTCTTTCCGTCCCGCCCAGCGTTGAGTGCTGCGTTCATCCCGGCGTCATTGAGCCGGCTGTAGTTCGAGCTTCCGGCCTCCCCGTTAAGGGCGAGCCAGATGCGTGGATCGGGATCATTGAACACGATCGCCGAGTTGAGAAGCTGGAAATCACCCTTGGCAGGAAGGGAGCCCTGTTCGGACTGGTCGCGCTGGTTGGCCGTGATCGTGACGTTGTCGTACTGGCTCAACTGGGCCTGCACAGCCTCAAACATGGCGGTCGAACCAGGGAAGACGGCCATGGTGAAGTTCAAGGGCTTGCCCTCGGCAGCGAGCTCATTGAACAGTTTCTGAGCCTTGTCCTTATCAAAGGTATGAACGGGCACGTCGGCGAAGAGCGGCGAGTCGGACTTGAACAGTGTCTTGGGGAGTTCACCAAATCCGCCATAGACCGATTCGTTGAGCTTCTCCATGTCCAGCGCATATGACACTGCTTGGCGGGCGCGCACGTCATCGAACGGCGCCTTGGACGTGTTCATGATCAGGCCGTTGCCGCCGCCAAGTATGTAGGGCGTAGCGGCCTGTCCGGAGTCCTGGGCGTTGGCCGCATTCTCCTGGGTGGAGGTCGCAATAACGTCGGCTTGGCCGCTCGCAAGCGCGTTGTAGGCAAGGGACGGATCGGCGATGCCGCGAACCTCAACACCGTCCAGATACGGCAGCTCGGGAACGTAGTAGTTTTGGTTCTTTTTGAGTTTCAGCACGTCTCCCTGCGTCCACTTCTCAAGCACAAACGGGCCGGCCCCGATCGGGTTGGCATTGAACGCCGCGGCTCCGGCCTGAAGCGCAGCTGGTGAGCCGATCCAGTTCATCTGGGTGAAGAGCACCGCGCTGGGAAAGTGGGGTGTCGGCTTCGTCATGGTGACCGTTGCCGTCAGTTCATCCACTACCTTGATGTTGTCGATCAACGCGGCCGTACCGATCACCGAGGAGGCCGTCGCGGGAAGCTTGATGCGGTCCCAGCCGAACTTGACGGCATCCGCGGTGAAGGGTGTCCCGTCGGAGAACTTGACTCCTTCCCGAACACGAACGGCGAACGTCTTTCCGCCGTCGCTGGTGGCGAACTCCTCAAGGAGCCCCATCTTGATCTCGCCTGTTACAGGATCGTCCGTGACCAGCTGGCCGTAGAGCGAATTGCCCGTGACAGGCATGCGTGGGCCGGTGTTCTGCAGCAGCGCCGGGTCCAGGCTGGTGGGCGTACCTGCCTCGACGACTCTGGCGATGCCCCCTGAAACCGGGTCTGCGGCGGGCGCTGAGTCTGACGATGTCCCTCCGCCTGCGCAGCCGCTGAGGGCAAGTGCGGCGGCCACCACGAGGGCGGCTGCCGTTGTGGACTTCTTCATTGAAATCACGATGGCCTTTCTGATTTTTCCGGAGATTGGAAATTCGTGTGGGTTGGATCTTCTGGTGGGTGCCTTAGCCCTGCATGCTGCGATCGAACTTGCCGCGCAGGTGGTCCCCCACTTGGTTCAGTGAGAACACCGTCAGGAAAAGCGCGATCGCGGGGACGAACACGATGTGGGGGGCTCGTTGCAGCACTTCGCTTGCGCCGTTGATCATTCCTCCCCAGCTGGGAGTGGGTGGTGGCACGCCGAGGCCAAGGAAACTGAGTGACCCCTCCGCCACGATGAGTCCGGCAACGACGATGGGGAGGAACGAGGAAAGCGTCGGCAAAAGGTTTGGAAGGATTTCCCGCGTGAGGATGCGAAAGTCTCCCGCCCCCATGTTTTTGGCGGCCCGTACGAACTCCCGGCTCGCCCAGGACATCGTGCTTGCCCTGGCCAGGCGCATGAAGGTTGGAATGCTTGCCACGGTCAGCCCGATGACAAGGGTCGGGATGCTCGGGGAGAAGATCGCAGTGATGGCGAGGAGCAGGATCAGCACCGGGAACGCAAGCAGAACATCTGCGACCAACGTGATGACCCAGTCCACTTTCTTGCGGTAATACCCGGCAATCAAGCCCAGGACTGTGCCAAGGAATGCTCCCGAGAGACCTGCCACTGTGCCCACCACAAGCGAGATCTGGGCGCCCCAGATGGTTCGCGCAAGGATCGAACGGCCCGCCTTGTCCGTGCCGAGGAGAAGATCGAGATCTCCTGGCTTCGGCGGCGTCCGCGGGCTGCCAACGGGGGCGTCGTAGGGCGCGAGAGGGAGAACCCAAGCGAAAGTTGCCAACAGGATGATGATTGCCAGCCAGAAGTAAGCGAACCAGACGGTAACTGACCTCTGCTTCTTTACTGGTGGGACATGGGGGATTCCCGGGCCGCCAGAGCCCGGGCGGGTGGTGTTTGGTGTCTTCACCGTGGACTTGGTCGTCGTCGTAATACTCATGCCTGAACGGCCTTCCTTGGGATCCTCGATGCGGCCGTGGTCTTCTTCTTCGCCGCCCGCTCAGCCTTCCGGACCCGCGGGTCGATCAAGCCGTAGCTGATGTCAACGAGCATGTTCACGATCACGAACACGACCGCGATGAACGTCACCACGCCCTGAACTGTGATCACATCGCGCTGCATGATCGCGTTGGAGACAAGCTGCCCAAGCCCCGGGAGGCCGAAAAGCGTCTCCACCACGATCGTTCCTCCGATGAGCCGGGCGAGATTGATGCCGGCAACGGTCAGCAGCGAGAACGAGGACGGGCGAAATGCGTGACGGAACATCACATATGCCTTGCCCATGCCCTTTGCACGCGCTGCAGCCACGTAGTCCTCCCGCAGGGTGCTGACGAGGTCAGTGCGCAGCACCCGCTGGAACGAGGCAATCTCCATGAAAGCCACCGAGAGCGCGGGAAGGAACGCGTTTCTCAGGTTCGGGCCGAGCCCTGCTTCCAAGGGTGACCAGCCCACCGATGGGAAGGCATGCATACCCACCGCGAAAATGAAGATGAGCAGTGGTCCTGAGACGAACGGCGGAACGGAGATAAACACCGACGTGAGGACGTTGATGCCCCGGTCCACAGCGCTGCCGGGCATGGCCGCCGAGATAACGCCGAGAATGACGGCGATGGCGAGCGCGATTGCCAAACCCAGAAATGCGATTTCCAGGGTGACCGGCAGCCTTTGCATGATTGCCGTCATCACCGGGACGTGGGTGATGGGGGATGCGCCCAGGTCACCTTGGAGAGCATGACCCAACCAGTTGAGATACTGCTGCCACATCGGCAGGTCAAGCCCAAGCTGCGCCTTGAGCGTGGCGATGTTCTCCGGAGTGGCGCCTTCGCCAAGAATGACCTCGGCAACGGAGCCTGGAGCAAAGCTGAGGAGCAGAGTGGTGCCCACTGTGACCAGGACGATCACAAGGAGGGCGTATCCCACACGCTGCAAGATGTTTAACGGCATGACGCCCGCTCCCGCCTCAAATTAGGGGATTGATGATGCATCAAGGGACCTGGCTGCACTCGCCGACTCCTTCGTCGTGGGTTTATTCGTAAGAGACTGGCCTGACGCCGTGTTCCTTCAACGGAACAGCTGAACCTTTCAACGAATCTCGACTAAATGTGGCATGACTCACCATTCGGTGTCAAGGACGGCGCATTCTTTGGTTTTGAAGCTTCCGCGATAAGCGGGCTTGACATTGCCCCATACGAGATCCATGCTTTGAAAAGCGCCTAACAGGACATCTGTTCTGTTGAATAAAACAAACGCATGAGCCGAAGGGAAAGGGACTCAGATGACCACCGTCGATATCGATCCCACCAGGATTGACTTCTTCACCGATCCGGAAACAGCGAAGACGGCAGAGCCGTACTTCGACCACATGCTTGCCAACCATCCGGTGTGGCGGGAGCCAAAGTACGGCGTAGTGATCGTCACGGGATATGAAGAAGCACTGCAGGTGTACCACCAGCCTGAGGTCTATTCTTCGATCAACCGCACGGGCGGGCCTGTTCTCGACATCCCCGTCGAACTCGTTGGAGATGACCTGAGTGATCTTCTCGAGAAGCACCGGGAGTACTTCCCGAACAATGACCAGATCGTCACCTTCGATCCACCGGTTCACACAGACCATCGCACGCTCCTGATGGGCCTCATAACGCCGAAGCGACTCAAGGAGAACGAGGACTTCCTCAAGCGCACGGCAGACCACTTCCTGGACCGGATCATCCAGCGAGGCCACTGCGACTTCATCTGGGACTACGCCAAGGGCTACACCATCCTGGCCGTCGCGGACTTGCTCGGCGTGCCCGAGGAGGACCACCCGATGCTCCTTGAGCTGCTCGCCTCGGCTCCAGGTCCCGTGCTTGGCAACCTTGAGCTCCAGGCCAACCATCACAGCAGCATTGAGCGGCTCTACGACTACTTCGTCGCGAAGATCGAGGAGCGCCGCAATGATCCGAAGGACGACGTGATCACCGGCATGGCACTGGCCACCTTCCCCGACGGCTCCCTGCCCGAGCCACTTGAGGTCGCCCGGATCGCTTCCAATATGTTTGCTGCCGGCCAGGAGACCACCGTGCAGCTGATGGGCATCGCCCTGCAGCGAATCGCCGAAGACCAGGACCTGCAGGACCTGCTGCGCCGTGAGCCCTCGCTGATTCCCAAGTTCATCGAGGAAACGCTCCGCATCGAAGCGCCCATCAAGGGCTCTTTCCGGCTCACCAAAGTCGCCACCAGCATCGGCGGCCTCGACCTCGCCCCCGGCACCGTCGTGATGTTGCTGCACGGCGCTTCGGGCCGCGATCCCCGCCTCTTCGATAATCCGGCCGAGTTCGACATCCAACGTGCGAACGCCAGGCAGCACCTCGCCTTCGGCCGTGGCATCCACACATGCCCTGGCGCCCCGCTGGCACGCGCCGAAGCGGTCTTCTCGATCCAGCGCTTCCTCGAACGCACCGACCGCATGTGGATCAGCGAGGAGCACCACGGTTCAAATGGCGCCCGCGAGTGGGATCTGATCCGCAGCTACAAGTTCCGTGGCCACAACCAGCTCTACCTTGAGTACACGCCGAAGGGGGCATGATGTCTGAAAACCTCACCGTCGACCGCGACCGCTGCATGGGATCCGGGCAGTGTACGTTCTACGCCCCGAACACCTTTGATCTCGACGATCTCAGCATCGCAATCGTCACCGACGAACTCGGTGACCCCGAAGACAAGATCCAGATGGCCATCAATGTTTGCCCCACGCGGGCCATCGCCTTGGCGGCCGCAGCCAACAAGGAAGGCGCGCAATGACTGCGACTACCGAGGCCCCAGCCTCCCTGCCCATTGCAGACATGGAGGCAGACAGCCTCATCGGTAGCTTTCCCGAAGGGCAGCGCCTGGTCGGCAGCCAGTGCAACGCATGTGGCTGCACGATGATCGGCAGCCGGGTGGTCTGCAGTTCCTGCATCAGCCGCGATGTAAGCCGTGTGGCCCTGCCAACTACCGGTGTGCTCTACTCCTTCACCCGCATTCATGTCGGCAACGAAGGCATCCGCCCCCTTGGCTACGTCGACCTGGACAACGGCGTACGCACCCTGGCCGACATCCACGAGGGCGACATTCCGCTTCGCCCCGACATGCGGGTGGAGCTTGGTGTCGATGACGACTGGTTCTTCGTGCCGGCGACCGGCGAAAAACGAAAGGTTTAACATGAGTGAGAACGTCTTTGTGATTTCGGCGGCGATGATCCCGTTCGGGAAGTACCGCACGTCGTCGTACGTCGGCCTCGCTGTCTCTCCGCTCATCGATGCGATCCGCGACGCTGGAATTGAAAAGTCGGACGTCGACGCCGTTTATGTCGGCCACTCCTACGGTGGCATGATGACCGGGCAGCGCATCTGCAAAGAGATCGGGCTCGGCACTGTTCCCACAGTCAACGTCGACAACGCCTGCTCAAGCGGCGCCACCGCCGTACACGAAGCGTGGCAGGCCATCTCGCAGGGCCTCATCGATGTCGCAGTAGTCATCGGCGTCGAGAAACTGACGCAGTTCGGCGGCGGCACGCTGCCGCTTTCTCCAGAGGATCGCGAAGTCAAACAGGGCATCATCATGCCTGCCGTCTACGCCATGCGCGCCACCCGCTACCTGCACGACACCGAGGCGACGCCGGAGGACCTCGCGCTGGTCAGCGTCAAGGCCCGCAAACACGGCGCACTGAACCCCTTCGCACAGTTCCGCAAGGAAATCACCGTCGAAGAGGTTCTCAACGCCCGCCCCATTGCGGACCCGCTGACCCTGCCCATGTGCTGTCCCACAGGTGACGGTGCCGCCGTCGTCGTTCTTGCCTCCGAGCGCGCACGCAAGCGGCTCGAATCCAAGCCGGCCATCCGCGTGGCCGCCTCAGTGCTGCACTCCGGCCACGTTGCCGAGGGCTTCCGCGACATGACCAAGCCCGACATTACCTACGACTCGGCCCGTGACGCCTATGCCTTGGCCGGCATCGGTCCCAAGGACCTGGACATGATCGAACTGCACGACGCATTCTCGATCGCCGAACTCATCTACTACGAGGCCTTCGGCCTCGCCGAGCCTGGGCACGCAGTCGATCTTCTTCGCGACGGCAAGACCACCTTTGGTGGCGACGTCGTAGTGAATCCCAGCGGAGGCCTGCTCGCAAAGGGCCACCCGGTCGGCGCCAGCGGTGTAGCGCAGATCGCCGAGGCATTCTGGCAGCTCACCGATCAGGCCGGGGCACGGCAGATCGATGACGCTCGCTGGGCGATGACGCACGTCACCGGCGGCGGCACCGCCGGACTCGACCACGGTGCCTGCACCATCCACATCTTCGAGGCGGCATGACCGGGATCCAGCGCCCACCACTGGAGGGTATCCGCGTCATCGATCTCACCACCTTCCTCTCAGGCCCTTCGGCAACGCAGTTGCTCGGCGACCTCGGCGCAGACGTCATCAAGGTTGAATCGCTGAGTGGCGACTCAAGCCGCGCCATCGCTGGCCCCGAGATCGACGACGTCAGCGCGTACTACCTGGCGAACAACCGCAACAAGCGCAGCATCGCGATCGATCTGAAGGCTCCGCGGGGTATCGAGGTCATGAAGCGCCTGATCGCGGACGCCGACGTGGTCATCGAGAACTTCCGGCCCGGAGTGACCGCCCGGCTGGGACTCTCACCAGAGACAATTCTCGAGGCCCAGCCCTCGCTCATCTGGGCGTCCATCAGCGGCTTCGGCCAGGAGGGCCCGCTCCGCGACCGCCCGGCCTACGACATGGTGGTGCAGGCGCTCAGCGGGGTGATGAGCCTTACCGGCCACCCAAACGCCCCGGCTGCCCGGTTGGGTATCCCTGCCGGTGACGTCGTAGCTGGACTGTACGCCGTGATCGGGATCCTGGCTGCTCTTCGAGCACAGCGTGAGACGGGCCGGGGTCGCATCGTCGATGTCTCGATGCTGCGGGGCCAGCTGGCAATGCTGTCCTACCAAGCCCTGTACACCTCCGTTAATAACACCGCACCGCAGCCGCAAGGAGCGGGCCACGACTCCATCGCCACCTATCGTTCCTTCCGGGGAGGCGACGGCCGGGAATTCGTGGTCACCGCCAATACCCCCCGAATGTGGGAGGGCCTGTGCCAAGTACTCGGGGCCAACGAACTGGTCAGCGACCACCGCTTCATTGATGCCGCCAGTCGGCTGCTGAACAAAGAGGAACTATGGGAGATCCTCGAAAAGCGTTTCACCGAGAGGCCCGCCGGGGAATGGGTGAAGCTCCTGGCAGACGCGTCGGTTCCCGTCGCGCCGGTGAAGAACGTCCTCGAGGCCCTCGAGGACGCACGCGAAGCCCAGGATGGTTCACTGCTTACCCTCAGGAAAGGCGCCACCTCGTTCGAGAATGTGGCAACACCGATCCGCTTTGTCGACACCGTCGACGTCGAACCGGCCTACCCGCCGGCTCTCGGCGCAGACACGCTGGGCATCCTCACAGGCGAGCTTGGGATGTCCGGAGCAGAGGTCGCTGAATTGCTGGCCGACGGGGTAGTTCTTGCGGGCGAAGAGCAATAACTCGCTGCTGTGAAGGACTTCGCCACCCCGAAGCTGTTGGTCCCGGCACTACTTGTCCAGGGGCGGTTTGGGTTCTTCCATGAGTTCGGCCAGCCACGGACGGCGCCCTCGGTGGAACGTCATCCCCTCGGGCAAGCCACGGACAGATGCGCTTGAACCGGCAACATCGATGGTGATCCGTCCACCAGCCAAGGGGGCATTGGTGATGTGCAGGTCGCCGAAGGACTCCGGGAATTCAGGATCCATCCACAAGCTTCCGCGGGAAACATAGGCGTCATACCGCATCAGACTCGTTACCAGTCGGATTGGGGTGGTGGCCGCCCAGGCCTGCGGTGAGCAGGCGGTGGGGTACGGAACCGGCTTGGCCACCACCTCGTCCCTGGTAAAGCCGCAGAACAACTCCGGGAGCCGGCCATCGGAAAACCCGGCCGCCTCAAGCAGGGCCATGGCGATCCGCTGCGCCTCGACGACGAAGCCATAACGCACCAAGCCAGCGGCGATGATCGCATTATCGTGCGGCCAGACCGATCCGTTGTGGTAACTGGCGGGATTGTAGGCGCCCATGTCGCTGGCCAGCGTTCGCACGCCCCAGCCGCTGAACATTTCCGGGGACATCAGGCGCTCAGCCACGAGCGGCGCCTTGTCGTCATCGACGATGCCGGGCCATAGGCACTGGCCCATGTTGGACGCGCAGGCATCCACTTGGCGCTTCTTACCGTCCAGTGCGATGGCGTAGTAGCCGCGCTCAGGCATCCAGAACTGCTCGTTGAACTGTTTCTTCAATCGGGCGGCACGATCAATGAACTCGGTCGCCAAGTTCGCGTCGCCTGCTTCACTCGCCATCCATGCGCGCGCTATATAGGCGGCATAAACGTAAGCCTGGACCTCGCACAGTGCGATGGGGCCCTCGGCCATCGTGCCGTCCGCGAAGTTGATCCCGTCCCACGAGTCCTTCCAGCCCTGGTTGATCAGCCCGTGATCGTTGAGACGTTCATACTCGACGAATCCGTCGCCGTCCTTGTCACCATAATCCCGGATCCACTCCAACGCGCGGTCGGCGTGGGGCAGCAGGGCCGCAATGGCGTCCGCTGCGAATCCCCAGCGGCTAACAGACGCAAGCACAATCACGAACAGCGGAGTCGCGTCCACACTGCCGTAGTAGATGGATTTGCCTCCTAAAGACAGCCCGCTGGAGACATCGAGCCTGACTTCGTGCAGGATCTTGCCCGGTTCCTCCTCACTTATTGGATCCACTTCAGTGCCTTGGCGGTCAGCCAGTGTCTGCAAGGTGCCCAGTGCCAAGGACGGGTCCACCGGCAGGGACATTTCCGAGGCCCACAACGAGTCGCGACCGAACAGCGTCATGAACCAAGGAGCCCCCGCGGCGACTACGACGCGCTCGGGATAGTTGGGGTCTTCGATGCGAAGGGCGCCCAAGTCATCGTAACTTCGCCGCAACGTCCGTTCGATGGATCGGTTTCCCATCTCTACTACCGGGATCTTGGCCACCCACTCCTGGTGGCGCCGGTCCCGCAGGGACAATCCGTTTCCGTCACGATGGACGAACGGCCTCGCGGGGCCAGCCCCTTCGGTGACGGGTACTACGGTCAGGATCGTGCTCCAGTGACCATGTGGCGCGATGGACATACGGTATTCACAGGCCTCGGGCGATAAGTCGGCCCCGGGAGCCTGAACAAGAATGCCCTTCCGGACGTTTTGCCAAACAGCCTGGATAGTCAACGAATCACCGTCAGCTTGACGTGTTTGGTCCCACCGCCGCTGGATCCGCGCCTCCTTGACCTCAAAGAGGTCAGCGAAATCTGCTTCAATCCGCACGGATATGACACATGCGGCAGCTTCCGCTGAGTAGTTTCGAATGGTGACCTGTTCCTGGATCCCTGCACCCACTTCGCGTAGGCGCTCCACAATCAGCGTGCTGTCCGCATACCCGTCTGTTCGGGGAACGCGGCTCACAAATTGTGCCCGGTACGGTTCCTTCGTCTCTGCCGCCAACGGCTCCAAAGGCTGGCCGTTGACGGTGATGCTCCAGCCAGACAGGATGCGGGTGTCCTGAAAGAAAACACCGTGGGACAGTTCGGGATGGATGTTTCCGTTCGGCAGGGAGATGCAGAAGGACGATCCCTCAACCAAGGTGATAGTCCCGGTCCCTAGCGGCCCGGCCGCAGTGTCAGCATTCCATCCAGCCATCCCGGCCCCTGCTCGAATTGACCCGACAAGCCGCTGCCGGATACGTGTGCCAGCCCCAAGGTTCGTCGTTGAAACCGACACTACGCCGGCTGCTCTCCACCTGCCATAGCGCGCTTGCAGCCAGGAGGACCCCGCCTTGTGCGGAAGCAGCGAAATCCGCTCGATGTCAGGGAGTGGACGCGGGTGAGACCGGCAGCCTGCGTCCGGGCAGCCCGCGGGGACGCACGGCGAGCCTTTCGGCGAGTTCGGTGAAGGCACGTGCCGCGGGATCTTCGGGAGCGGCTGCGATTATTGGAACTCCCGTATCCCCGCCCGAGCGCAGGCCCGTGCTGAAGGGGATCGAGGCGAGCAGAGGCACGCTGGAGCCAACGGCGGAGAGCTTCGTCGCCGCCGCCGCCCCGCCGCCGGCTCCAAACGGCTCGAAGGAGCTGCCGTCGGCGAGCAGCATGGGAGACATTGTTTCGACCACCCCAATGACCCGCTGGTCGAACTCGCGGGCCAGGATGCCGCTCCGGACCGCAACCCCAGAGGCGGCCGGCTGCGGCGTCGTTACGACGATCACTTCCGCGTGTGGCAGGATCTGCCCCACCGAGATTGCGATGTCGCCGGTTCCGGGCGGCAAGTCGATGAGAAGCACGTCGAGGTCCCCAAAGTAGACATCATTGAGGAACTGCTCCATAGTGCGGTGCAGCATGGGACCACGCCATGACACAGCTGTGTCCTCGGCACCCTCGGGCAGGAACATGCCGATCGACACTGCCTTAATACCGTGCGCAACGGGCGGAAGCACAAGGTGGTCGATGCGGGTGGGCCTGATGACTTTGCCCTGACTGTCGAAAAGTCCCAGGAGCCCGGGGACCGAGAACCCGTAAACATCGGCGTCGATGATTCCGACGCTCAACCCGCGCGCAGCCATCGCGGCGGCCAGATTCGTGGTGACGGTTGACTTGCCCACGCCGCCCTTGCCGCTGGAGACGGCGATAACGCGGGTGAGCGATTCTTTGGTGAACGGCAGGCTTGACCGGCTGCGTCCCTCGCGAAGCTTGGCGGTGAGTGCCGCGCGCTGCTCCGGGGTCATGACGCCGACGTCGATGCGTACCTCTTTAACACCGTCGACGGCGGTTGCCGCCGCGTGGACGTCCCGCTCAATGCGGGCGGCGGCGGGGCATGTCGAGATGGTCAGCGTGATGCCGACGACGGCGACACCGCCCGTGACCTCGACTCCCTTGATCATGTCGAGTTCAGCAAGGGGGCGCCGCAGTTCGGGATCGCTCACCCGCCCCACTGCCTCGCGGACCGCGGCTGCGATGCCCGCTGGGAAACCATCCATGGTGGCGTTGCTCCTCAGCCGACCACGACGCCTGCGGCGCGGAGCATCTCGGCACGGTCGTGCAGCTTGACGCGTTCGCGACCCACCGCCTCACCCGCCGCGTACTCAGCCTGCTCAAGAGACTGCCAGCCGGTCCAGTCGACCACCCGTACGCCGCGGGAGCGCAATAGCTCATCGACGGCGGCAGCAGGGGTGGCCGTCGACGTCCAGCCTGGCGCGGCGACGTCCGCGAGGATGGAAGTCACCGTCTCCAAGGCGCAGCGGCGGTTGGTGCCAACCACACCCGAGGGGCCGCGCTTGATCCAGCCGGCCACATACACGCCGGGCAATACTTTTCCGTCGTCGGCGACGCGCGAATCGAGGTGCGCGATGGTGCCGGACCTCTCGTCAAAGGGCAGGCCATCGATGGCTGCGCCCCGGTAACCGACCGAGCGGAGTACGAGCTCGGTTTCCATGATTTCCGTGACGTTGGGATCGCTTGTCCTTGCCAGACGAATGGCCGAAGCTGATTCCTCGCCCATCAATTCCATCGGCGTGCGGTCGAACAGGAAACGGATGGCCGTGTTGCGCCCCAGCACGCCCCGCTCGGCGGCCTTCGCGAAGGTGGCGAGCAACCGCCTGGCTGCCGGGTCGGCGTCAGCGTGTTCCTGCTGCTGGGCGTCGAGCTCCAAGTCTGCGGGATCGATGATGACGTCGCAGCTCTCCACTTCCAGCAGCTCGATGAACTCCTTGTTCGTGAACTTTGCGAATGCGGGGCCACGGCGGCCGATCACCACAACCTCGCGGTACGTGCTCGTCGCAAAGGTGTCAACGACGTGCTCGGGCACGTCCGTGGCGCGGAGTGCCTCGGGGGTGTGGGCGAGCATGCGTGCTGCGTCGAGCGCCACATTGCCGACGCCGATGATGACCGCGCGGTTTCCCTTGAGGGCGAAGGCATCGGTCTTGGTGTCAGGGTGGCCCTGGTACCAGGACACGAATTCGCGTACCCCGTGCACACCGGCCAGGTCCTCGCCCTGGATGCCGAGATTCCGGTCCACCTGTGCACCACTGGCGAACACCACGGCATCGTAATTCGTGCGGAGCTCATCGATTGTAATGTCGCTTCCCACCTGCACGTTGCCGAGGAAGCGCACACCCGGGGTCTCATCGAACACTTCGGCAAACGAGGTAGTTATCGACTTTACCCGGGGGTGGTCGGGCGCGACGCCGTAGCGAACCAGGCCGAACGGTGCCGGCAGGCGCTCAAAGACATCCACCTCCACCGGTGACCCGGACTCCTCCGTGAGAAGCTGGGCGCAATAGGCACCCGACGGACCGGAACCGACCACCGCGACGCGCAAGGCATTCATGCTCAGGCTCCTGTTCGCGGTGGAAGAGCGGCAATAACGTCGACGTCGTAGTCGATCTTGCCGGCCTTCCGGCCGCTCTTCGGCGTCTCTACCTCTTCGAAGAAGCGCTCGTTGATTCCGACGTACTCCTCCTTGTCGGCCGGAAGTTCGGCGTCGTAGAAGACAGCATCCACTGGACAGGCCGTCATGCAGGCCCCACAGTCAATGCAGAGGTCGGGGTTGATGTAGGTCATCCGTCCCCCCTCGAAGATGCAGTCGGCAGGGCACTCCTGCATGCAACTCTTGTCCTGAATGTCGACGCATGCGTCAGCGATTACATAGACCATGGTTCGTTTCCTCTCTACACTCTGGCAGCGCGGCCGTCAGGCCAGCTGCCCAAGTTTTTCGACGATTGTCTGTGCGGACTCCCCGGTGGCGAAGAGCCTGCGGGCCAGGTTGAGTCCGCGTACCCAGTTCACGGTGACCGCACCACACACGTCTCCCTTCGCGTCGCTGTGAATTACCGCGGTTTTCCCGCTCTCGGCCAGGTCGCCGACGATGGTGGAACTGCCTTCGGGGTGGCGCCAGCCGATGGTGTGGACCTTCCAGTCGTACTGGTGCGACCACACGTAATCGGTGGAGTCATAGGGCTCTTCGACCCCCTGGGTGATGGCGGCAGCAACATACCGCGCCTGGTCGCTGGCATTGGTCCAGTGCTCGGCGCGAACCTGCATGCCGCGGCCGGGGTGGGGCCAGCGTGCTACGTCGCCGATCGCGTAGACGTCATCGGCTCCTGTTGCGCGCAGGAAACCGTCGGTCATTACGCCGTTATCGAGCGTGAGACCGGAAGCCGCGAGCCATTCGGTCGATGCGATCGAGCCGATGCCGACTACCGCCGTCGAGGTCTCAAGGCGAGTGCCGTCGTCGAGGATAACTGTTAGTTGGCCGTCCTGGCCCTGGATGTCGGCGACGCCGACACCGAAGCGGGTTTGAGCCCCGTGCCGGTGATGCAGTTCGACGAGGCTGCGGGCGATCTCCGGGCCGACGATTCGCGCCATTGGCTCGGAAACGGGGTCCACCACTGTGACATCGCAGCCATAGCCGACGGCGGCCGCAGCGATCTCCGTGCCGATGAAGCCGCCACCAACCACGACGACGGGCTCGCCGAGCCTCAGGCGGGCGGCTATGGCGCGAGAGTCTTCAAGCGTTCTGAGTTGGTAAACGCCGGTCCCTGGACGCCAAGGTGAGGGCCGCGCGGCTGCCCCGGTCGCGATGACCACGACGTCGTAGGCGACGGTAGTGCCATCGGCGAGGATCACGCGGCGATTGGTGGTGTCCAGTCCCGTGGCGGCGACGCCGAGCTTGAGCTCGATACCGGCTCCTTCGAGGCCGGTTTTGGTGGCCAGGCGAAACGACTCGACTGACTCATCGGACCAGTCGGACGTGAGCAGTTCTTTGGACAGGGGCGGTCGGTCGTACGGCAACTCCGGCTCGGCCCCGATGAGCGTGATGCGGCCGGCGTGTCCAAGGTGCCGCAGCCCCTCGGCCGCGCGTGTTCCGGCCAACGACGCACCCACAATGACTACGTGGCGGTCGGCGCTTGCTTGGGTCATCGTTGATCCTCGGTGTAGTCAGGGATCGCGAAGGATTTTGGCTGGCCCTTCGCGGTACTTCTCGTAAAACTGAAATTCGTTGAACAGAACAGATGGTTCTTACAACGCAACAGGATCAGTATGAGCTCAGCTCTGAATCCATGTCAAGGCCGCCTTGACTACTTCCGCGCGATGCCGGTACGTGGGTCCCTGGCGCCAGTGAGATAGTCGGTGATCTGGCGCGCGGACTGCTTGACCAGGCCCGCGAGCGAGGACGTGTGCGCGGCGTTGAAGCGCGCTTCAGGCAGGGAGATGCCGGCCGAACCGACCACGTTGCCAGAGGGCCCGAAGACCGGCGAGGCTATTGCGATCGCCCCTTCAATACGCTCGCCGTGCGTAATCGCATACCCGTCGCTCCTGATAATGGCCAGCCTGTCGAGCAGGCTCTCCGGCCGAACCAAGGTGCGATCGGTGGCCGGGTGCAGCCTGCCATGCGCAATGCCGGCCTGGATCTGCGCTGGCAGAAACGCGAGGATCGCCAAACCGCTGGCGCCGGCGTGGAGCGGGAGTTGCTGACGCAAGGGAAGCGTGTAGCGCAGTGGATGCGATGACTCCACGACGAGCGCAAACATCATCCTCAGCCGCTGCTCGCCGAAGACGGCGAAGAATGACGACTCACCACTCTGCTCCGTCAACTCCTGCAGCGTATCCCTCGACACTTCCTGGATCGGATACCGTTCCGTCGTCGTCCAAGCAAGGCGCAGGTATTCAAGGCCCAGCCGATACGAGCCGTTGGCAGTGCGGCTGACAAGCCCCAGCTTTTCAAGGTCCGCAATGAGGCGGTGCGCGGTGCTTGGGCTTACCTCAAGCCGCCCCGCCAATTCCCGCACCCCATGAACATCCTGGTCGCTGTCAGTCATGAGCGTGAGCAATTCAATGCCACGGGCCAAAGGATGCCTGCGGCGCAGCCCGTCGTCGGCCTCTCGTTCGCTCTTCCCTGCCGCACTACCCATCGCTCACCATCCCTTTTCATGGCCACTTCCAGTGGCTTGACATCCATCTTCGGGCCGTGCAATTCTGAAATCTCCCGAGAACGGAACGTCTGTTCAGTTGTAGAAAACAGTAGCGCATGCGGAGCACCACACAAAGGCGTGGCGGCACGCCCGCCTCGGCTCAGCAGTCGGCTAGGCAAGGAATAGGGACAACCATGACCACACACGAAACCACTCGCCTCATCCGCCAGGAGATCCAATGAGCGGGGCAGGGCGCGTAGCAGTCGTCTCAGGAGGCGCGGCAGGCATCGGCCTGTCCATTGCGGAACGGCTTGCGAAAGATGGGTTCGCCGTCGCCATCCTCACGCGCACCGAAGGGGCGGCTGAGAAGGCCGCCGCCGGAATTGAAGAGACCGGCGGCGTCGCCCGCGGATACCAGGCCGATGTGAGTGACCGCGAGCAGGTGGATACCGCACTTGCAGCCATCCGGGCCGATCTTGGTCCACTGTCGGTGATCGTGGCCAACGCGGCCGTCGCGCCGCAGCAGCCGTTCCTTGACATGACACTGGAGCAGTGGAACCAGATCCTGACCATCAACCTCACCGGTACTTTCAACCTGGTGCAATCAGGCCTCCCGGACTTGCTTGAGGCTGGCAACGGCCGCGTAGTGCTGATCTCGTCCTCCAGCGCCCAGCGCGGTGCGCCGCGAATGGCGCACTACGCAGCATCCAAGGGCGGTCAACTGGCGTTGACCAAAGCGCTGGCCGTGGAATTCGCCAAATCCGGGGTGACCGTCAATACGGTAGTTCCATCGTCGATCGACACCCCAAGCGTCGAGAAGAAGCGGGCAGCCGGCAACATGCCATCAGTAGCGGACATGGCGAGGTACATCCCCGTGGGCCGCATGGGTACCGGGGCCGACATCGCTGCCGCAGTCTCTTACCTCGCCTCCGATGACGCCTCGTACGTTACCGGCCAGACCATCAGCGTCAATGGCGGATCTTTCATCGCATGAGAACAGGAGCACTAAAGATGACGCAGCTGACCCAGCCCAGAATCACCCCCCGCCCTACCGAAGATTGGGATGCCGAGGTCGATAACGCGCTGAGCGTGCTCGCCACGCATGGCGCCGGTGGCCAGGCCGCCCCGCAGCTCACCCCCGAAACCAGGCCGAAATCGAACATCCTCGGTATCTACGCGTGGCATCCAGAGCTGATGCGAGGCTGGATGCCGTACTCGAACCATCTTCGCAACTCGAGCCTTGGCGACCGCATCCGCGAGATCGCCATCATCCGCACTACCTGGCTCGGCTACGGCGAGTACGAGTGGGCGCAGCACGTGCGCATGAGCAGGGCCGCTGGTTGCCTCACGGACGATGAAATCGCCGCGTTGTCCGAGGGGCCTGATGCAGCCCTGTGGTCCGAGGATGATGCCTCGCTCGTCCGCGCCATCGATGAGATGTGCCGCGACAAGAACGTGAGTGACGAGACCTGGCAGGCGCTGGAAGCACGGTTCAACCGCCAGCAGCTTATCGATCTGCTCTTCACTGTGGGTACCTACGACTTCCACTGCATGGTGTTCCGAACCATGGGCCTCGAACTCGAGCCCGGTATGGAGAGCTTCCCTGAGAGCCACTCCCCCGAGCTGGCCAAGTGACGTCATTGCACGACGCCGTGAATCGCGGATCGCTCACATGGGCGGTCCGCGATTCATTGCTGCGCTACGTAACTGTTGTTGCCCGCGGCTCGTACACCGTGGAGGGTGGCGCCACCATCACCACCGACGGCGCGTTCGCGTTCCCCCTTCGCAGGGCCGTGCAAACTGACGGACAGTGGCACCTGTCTTTCGCGGGGTCTGTGCGACTTACGGCGCACCACGGTTTTCTCGACGTCCTTATCGCCGATCCTGAACTCGTCACCGGGCACGAGGGCGGAATGTTGTCCGCGCGCACCAATGTTGACGGCACCACCACCCTCATTGCCGCGACAGACGCGGGAGTGCCCCAGCACAGCGACGTGGATCTGGCCTGGACTGCGAACGATGTCCATCTCCTGGCAAGCGGCGTGGAGCTATTCGGCGGCGTCTACCCTGCCGGCACCGACTTTGCTCCGCTCAAGGTTCGCGTCTCACTAGACTCATAGGCATGTCCCAAACTTCAGTTGCCTCCAGGTCGTCTGGTGAGCGGAAAAACGTGCGAGGCCAGGCAACACGCCAGCGCATCCTCACGGAGGCAGAGCGGCTCTTCGCGCAGCACGGAATCTCGGCAGTGCCACTGCGGGACATCGGCAAGGCCGCGGGGCAACGCAACCACGCGGCCGTGCAGTACCACTTCGGCGAGCGTGAAGAGATCGTTAAGGCGATCATGGAATTCCGCGGGGCGGAGAGTGAGATCAGCCGGACCGAGATGGTGACCGGCCTCATGCTGAGCGAAACGACACCCACCGTAGCCGACGTCGTCAGCGCATTCGTGCGTCCGCTCGCCATCCACTTCCAGCCAGACAACCACTACCTCCCCTTCCTCTCCCTCTACATCACCGAAGAGGGCGGATATGAAGGGCTGGTCGGAGTGCGCGTTGGTGCCGCTGTCGTGACGCTGCGCACCCTGCTCGGCAAGCTGGTACCGGAAATACCCGAGGCCGTACTCGACGAACGCTGGTGGGTTACTCTAACCAGCGCCGTCCATGCGCTTGCCCGCTACCACACAGCCCAGCGCAAACGTGAACATCTCCCGGCAGCCATCGAGGCCCTCATCTCAGACCTCATTACCTTCCTCAGCGCGGGGCTTGTTGCAACGCCCGCCAACGACTACCCCAGAAAATAAGCACGGGACCCGCGCGAACGCAGATCCCGTGCCGGATTATCGCTTAGGCAAGGTGCGCCATGAACCTTGCGCCCCAGTCGTACGTGCCCGTAGGCACGTAGTAGCCGCTCTGGTCATTGATCTCATCCCAGTGCTCCACGATGTCTTCGATGGTGGGGACTCCGTCACCGCCGTCGAGCCAGCCCGGAGTAAAGCCCATGAACCAGCGGGCGAAGCGCTTGGCGCCAGCAACCAGGATCTCGCCATTCACTTCGCAGGATTCGTGCGCCAGGTAGGCGACCATCGGCGAGACGAGATCAGTCTGCATGGCCTGAACGCGGGCCGCGTCCATTTGGCTTGCTGAGACTATGTTCGGCTTGTCGGCCGAGAGGCTCGGCCTGGTCACGGAGTTCGGCGCCACGCAATTGACCAGGATTCCCTTCGGCGCCGCGGCTACGGCCAGGCTGCGGGTGAAGCCAATGAGGGCTCCTTTGGCCGTCGCGTAGGCGAGGTTGTCCGGAAGACCCAGCATGCCGGTTGATGTCGTCGTGATCACGCGGCCATACCCCTGCTGCTCCATGTAGGGCCAGGCGGCGCGCGTCGTGTGCCAGGTGCCGCGCAGGTGCACGTCGAGCGTGAGCTCAAGGTTCTCGGCATCAGCCTCGGGGAAGGTCGCCCAGCGCGAGATGCCCGCGTTGTTCACGACGACGTCGATTCGACCGAACTCACGGATCGCGGTCTCTACAAGGGCATGGCAGCCGTCCTCGCTGCCCACATTGTTCGTATCGGCGACGGCAATGCCACCCGCTGCGATGATTTCCGCGGCGGTCTCATTGGCGGGCCCGGCGTCGTTGCCTTCGCCCTCCTTTGAGCCCCCGAGGTCATTGACGATTACCTTGGCACCGCGCTCGGCGAGCAGCAGGGCGTGTGCGCGGCCGAGGCCGCGGCCAGCTCCCGTCACTATGGCAACACGTCCGTCGAATCGGAGGTCAGGGGTGGCGTTCATGGTTCTCCTTTGAAGTGTCCGTCATCAGATTTCATCACAACAGCTCAAAAATATCAATCAAAGAAATCCTTGAAATCATGCGGACCAATTGGCGATCTATTGTCGTTATTGAGCACTTGTGCTTGAATATTGATCCTGCGGTCGCCACAGTGGCGCCCACCGAGTAGGAGTGAAGTCAATGGCAGAACAGACCAGCAGCGACATTGATGTCGAAGTACTGGTGATCGGCGCGGGCGTCGTGGGCATCTACGCGCTGCAGCGTGCGCTTGAGGCCGGGTTCTCGGCCCGGACGCTGGAAGCGGGAGACGGCGTCGGAGGCGTCTGGTACTGGAACCGCTACCCCTCCGCGCGCTTCGATTCCGAGAGCTACACGTACGGATACATCCATTCCAAGGAGCTCTTCGAGAAGTGGCGCTGGGAGGAAGAGTTCGCCACCCAGCCCGAAATCGAGCGCTACCTCAACTTCGTGGTGGACCATTTCGACCTCCGCGGGCACATCCGCACTGGCCAGAAGGTCGTATCGGCACTCTGGAACGAGGCAGACACCGCGTGGACGGTGACCACGGAAAAGGGCGAAACCATCCGGGCGCGCTGGGTCATCTCAGCGACCGGCGGCCTCTCTGTGCCGAACTACCCTGACCTGAACGGCCTTGAGGACTTCAAGGGCCAGGCGTATCACACGGGCGCCTGGCCGCACACGCCGGTCGATTTCACAGGCAAGCGCGTCGCCATCATCGGCAACGGACCGAGCGGAGCCCAGATCCTGCCCGCGATCGTTGACTTGGTCGAGACCGTGGACCTCTACCAGCGCACGCCCACCTGGACCACCCCGCTGAACAACGGGGCCATCACCGATGAGCGCAACGCGTGGCTCCGGGACAACTTCGAGGAGATTGCTGCGAAGCTCGGCTCGGCGGCCAACCCGACCGGCTTTCTGCACGAGCCCGCCGGCAAGTTCTCCACCGCCGACTCATTCGAAGAACGGCAAGCCTTCTACGAGAAGATCTGGAACAGTCCGGGCTTCGCCAAGCTCACCTCCAACTATTACGACATGACCACCAACCGCGAGGTCAACCTTGAATTCTGCGAGTTCCTCGCGAACAAGGTCCGCAGCATCGTCAAGGATCCGGTCACGGCCGAAAGGCTGATCCCGAAGGACCACCTGTTCGGCGCGAAGCGCCCGCCATTCGTCACAAACTACTACGAGTCGTTCAACAATCCCGCGGCCTCGCTGATCGCGCTCAGCGAGACTCCGATCGTGCGGGTTGATGAATCGGGTATCGAAACAACCGGGGGTCACCGCGAATACGACATCATCGTTTTTGCCACGGGCTTCGACTTCGGCACCGGCGCGCTCACACGCATGGGCATCAAGGGTATTAACGGCCTGGACCTCAGCACGGACTGGGAAGAGGGCCCCACTGACTTCGGCGGGTTCAGCGCGCACCAGCTGCCGAACTTCTTTTTCCCCGGCGGGCCTCACGGCGCCGGCGGAGGCAACTATCCGCGCTACTCGCAGGACCAGATCGACTGGATCACCGGAACGCTGGTTCATGCCCGTGAGCACGGCTACGAACGCTTCGAGCCGACCGCCGAACAGCAGGAATCGTGGATGACCATGATTGAGACACTGGCGCCCAAATCCATCTTCTCGGCAGAGCACAGCCACTATTACGGCGCGAACGTCGAGGGTAAAGTTCGAAAATTCCTGCTCAACCCGGGCGGACGCGCCAAGCTGCACGAGATCCTGGACGAGATGACCGCAACCGGGGACTACAACGGTGCGCTGTCGACCGTGCGCGAGAGCGTCAGCGCGTCATGACCACCGTTCCGTCCGAAATGGAGACTGAATTGACCGAAGAACTGCTGCCACCACGCGAGATGCTGCTTGCACTCGTCAACCCCGTAGAGGGGCGGGACGAAGCGTTCCGCCCCTGGTACTGGGAGACACACATACCTGAGGTGCTCGGGCTTCCCGGCTTCGTCGCCGCCCAGCGGTACCGCGCCTCCACGGATGCGCCGGCTTCCGTCTCGCATCGGTACGCGACGATCTATGCAGTAGAGGGGTCTGCCTCCTCCGCCCGGGACCTGCTTTTCGGGGCTGGTCTCGGCATGAGCCCGGACCTCGATCTCAGCAGCATGGTCTTCGTGCCCTTCGTCGCTGAAGGAAAGCCCGTCCTGCCGTGAGAATCACCATGACTTCGCGGCCATCGGGGCCATGTTTCCCTCGACCGCGCTTAACCACCCCTGACGCAAGCGGGCTCTTGACAGGGGACTTTGACGGTGAAACCATTGAATCCTCACAACGAAACTCTTGTTCCACTAAAACGAACACATTCTCTCTAACAACGGAGTTAGGAACGAAATGACGTCGACCGACCCCACACGGTCAATCGCGGTGAGGCCTTTTGCCTTGATCATTGCGGTCTTCATGATCATCGAGCTCACCCCGATCTTTGAAGTGACCATGATGTATGTGGCCATCCCCACACTCATGGTTGCCTTCCAAGCCGATGCATCGGCGATCTCCTGGGTAGTTACCATCTTCCTGCTCGTTGGCGCGGGCACGGCTGCTATAGCGGGGCGGCTCGGTGACATCTATGGCCGGAAGAAAATCCTCATCATTCTCATGCTGATCTCCGCTGTTGGTCCCATCATCAGCGTCTTCATGGGCAACCTTGAAGGCGTGCTGATCGGACGCGCACTGCAGGGAACCAGCGCGGGCCTCTTTCCGCTTCTCATCGGCGTGGCCCGCGAGGTTGCCCCGCCTTCCCGAGTCTCGGTGCTCATCAGCCTGACATCGGGTATAGGCCTGATCGGCGGCTCAATAGGAGGCGTCGCCGCCGGCATCCTTCTCGCCGCGGGCGGTTGGCGCAGCCTGTTCATCGCCTCGGCCATCCTGGCGGTCGTGGCCATTCTGGTCGCACTCGCATTGCCCAAATCGGTGGGCACAGTGACTGAGCGTGGCCGGCTGGATGTGCTGGGCGGCATTTTGATGGCGCCAGCAATTGCAGCCATTCTTTACGGGTTCACGACGTCACGCACCCAGGGCGCCAGCCCGCTGGTGGTCGTCCTCATTGTTATCGGGGTGCTGCTCTTCACGTTCTGGATCATCTGGGAACTGCGGATAAAGAAGCCGATGTTCAACCTACGACTGTTCCGTGAGCGTTCATTGGTTCTTGCTCTCGTCGTCACTGCTTTTGTCTCGCTCGGCATCCTTGCGGCGCCCGGCCTGCTCACGCCCATCCTTCAGCAAAGCCCAGAGAATTTGCCTGTAGGACTCGGCCTGACTCCGACCCAAGCCGGCCTGTATGGGCTGATCTCGGGAGCGATCGCGTTCGCCCTGTCGCCGGTGGCAGGGAGAATCGCCGGAAGATTCGGCGGGAAGGTGATAGTCGCCGGCGGCGCCGCACTCGGAATACTGGGATACTCCGGCTTCTTCTTCTCGACCCATAACCTCCCGCTTTCGATCGTCGCAGTGGTGATCGGCTCGGTGGGAACAGTGCTCCTCACCATCAGCATTCCGATTGTCATCGTGGAGAATGTTTCCGCCCGCGACACAAGTGAAGCCGTCGGCCTGATCTTTACTGTAGGACGCACGCTCTTCAGCGCGATCGGCACCGCCATCATCGGCGTTGTGCTGGCGTCCGCTACAGTGCCCGGCACCACAGCACCGACCATTTCTTCATGGAACGCCGGCATCATTTTCATCGTCGTCACAGGCGCGGCCGCGTTCGCTGCAACCATGGCCATCAAGAAATCGACACCCATGAATCAGCGCGGGGCAATCATCGAGGCGGTCCAGAGCGAACAAGAAGCCCAAAAGCTGGAAGAACCCGCCCATCGCTGACGCACCCGCGCCCACCGCGTCGATTCTTCATCCCAAGGCGTGTCCTGTTGAATAGACTCATCCAGTACCACTTCGCGTTGCGACCATTTCAAGAAATGGTCGCAACGCGTCGTCGGAGAGTCTCGGAGGGGCAATGAGTACAAACGAAACGGCTGCTGGTTCAGAGCCGTCGCCAGACAGGCAGCGGCATCCGCTGGCGCGAGGGATCGAACTGCTGACCCTTATGGTCGACACTGGGGAGGACTCTTACGGCGTTCGCGAATTGGGCTCCCTTATGGGTGTCAGCGCGAGTACGGCCCACAGGCTGCTCGGGGACCTGGAGAAGCTCGGGATGGTCGGGCGGACACGCGACGGCGCCTATCGACTCGGACTCGAGTTTCTGCGGCTTGCCTGGGCCACGACTGCCCGCCTCCCACTCGAGGAGGCGGCCACGGACATCCTCGGTCAACTCACCGAGCGCACGGGCGAGTCTTCGTTCTTCGGCGTCTACAACGAACAGCGCCAGCAGATGATGTTCACCCACACAGTCGAATCTCCGCACCCCCTGCGCTATGTGCTGCCGATGCACACCTGGCTGCCTCTGCACGCAGGTGCCAGCGGACTCGCGATCCTCGCCTTCCTACCGGATGAGGCGCGGCAGGAGATCGTCCACGGCCCGCTCCCCGCCCTGACCACCCGCACCCGCGTTGACCCAGATAAGCTAAGCGCGCGACTGGACGAGATCCGCCGGGATGGCTACGCCATCTCGCACGGAGAGCGGATCGAGGGCGCGATCTCCATCGCCGCCCCGGTCTTCGGGCTCTCGGGCACCATCGTCGTCGGCGATGTCGGCATCACGATTCCCGAGAGCCGCTTCGATTTGGGCACTGAATCCGAACTGGTACGCGTGGTCAGGGACTCGGCCGCTGCCCTCACCGACCGTATCGCAAGCTCACGAGTGGCCATCCGGCCCCAACCCAACAGGGTGGAGTCCAACAGGGTGGAGTCCAACAGGATGCAGTCCAACAGCCAGTGGGAACGCCCGGCGCGGTAACCATTCTCTCCGGCTTTTAGATCAGGGTCGGGATAATCGAACGGTTCCTCTAGCGATTTGATTTTTGGGCGGGTATCCTCATCTCACCTGCCTGATGGTCAAGTCCTGGGGGTGTTGTGCACCGGTCTGAGCAGCCCATCCGTGACACGTTTTCTGTTACGGCACCCACCCGCGCCGCCGTCGGCGCCCCAGCGCCTGCCGCAGCAGAGGGAAACCTGGTCACGGACCTCAGCGCGAGGATCCGCCACAAACATGGCACTGAACTGAACGAACTTCGCGAGGCACTAAGTGGGTCCTCGCAACGCGGCTCACGCCACCGCGGCCGACGCCACTATCGAATGAGCCCCACCCCATCATTTGAGGACGAGACCGTCAATGTGACGATCGTCGTCGAAACCGTGGAATGGGGATGGTTCGCTACGGGCCCAGCGCCAGCAGGAACATGTGTCACTGTATCCATTGCTGCTCATCGCAGGGACAGTGGAATCCAAGCCCCGCTCTCGTTGACCGAGTGCGACTCGTGGCTTCGAGCCCTCCTGCCCGGTCCGTGTATGACGCACGTTTACCGATGCTGCTGCTCCACCGGGTCCGCAAATGCGGGGGTGGTCTCCTACAGGTTGTTTCTTGATGCGCTCCATAAGCCGGCTCCAAAGCCGCCGGAGGTGCTCGCGGAAGGCTGCCAACCCCTTCAACCGCAGTAGGCCTTTTCGTATCGTGAAATCTTGATTCCGATATTAAACACAAAGAGGCTTTGAAATTAGCATTTCCGAAACACGCCCCTCATAGCGTCATGTGTGATCCCCGGCCGTGACCCTGCATGGCCCCGCACAGATAGGCGCCATGAAGATTCCCGCACCCGCTATGGCTGTGAGCCCAGCGGCCAAGAAGCCACTCTATAGATCCCTGTTTTTCCAGATCCTGGTGGCCGTGGTGCTGGGGGTCGCCATTGGCTACTTCTGGCCGGGCGTCGGGTCCGCGCTTCGCCCCCTCGGCGATGGCTTCATCCAACTCATCAAGATGATCATTGCGCCCCTGATATTCCTGGTCATCGTCACCGGCATCTCGGCCGTGGGCGACGTGAGGTCCGTTGGCCGGGTGGGCGTCAAAGCCCTCATCTACTTCACCGCCGCCACACTGTTCGCGCTTGCGTTCGGGCTGCTCGTGGCCAACATCGTCCAGCCGGGAGCTGGCCTGAACATCGATCCCACCTCCCTGTCAGCGGAAGCTGTCAACGCCAAGACCACCACGGCGCCACCAAAGGATGCAGGACAGTTCCTGCTGGGCATCATTCCCACCAGCGTGGTTGGAGCCTTCGCATCCAACACGTTGCTGCAGGTCCTGTGTTTCGCGGTCTTCTTCGGGGCGGCCATCGTGGTGGTGGGACGGGAGAAGTGCAAGCCCGTCATCGACCTCATGGAGACCACCCTCGAACTCTTCTTCAAGATCATGTCCTGGGTGATGCGTGTTGCCCCTGTAGGCGCCTTCGGGGCCATGGCATTCATCATCGGCCAGTACGGGCTCAGCTCTTTGAGCACATACGCCTTGCTGGTGGCTGCGTGCTACGGTTCGGCACTGGTCTTCATCGGATTGCTGTTCATCGTGGCGTGGGTTTATCCACGCGTTCCACTGTGGCAGTTCATCAAGTACTCCCGCGAAGAGTTCATGCTGGCGCTGGGCACGGCATCCACAGAATCAGTGCTGCCACGGATCATGACCAAGCTGACCAACGCAGGCTGCTCCCGCGCAACCACGGGCTTGGTGGTTCCCACGGGCTACTCTTTCAACCTCGACGGCGCCGCCCTCTACCTTTCGATCTCGCTGCTGTTCCTTGCCCAGGCCTTCGGGCATAACCTCGATTTGGGCCAGCAGCTGGCCGCCCTCGGGATCCTGATGTTGACCTCCAAAGGGATGGCAGGCGTTCCGGGTTCGGCCTTCCTGGCCCTTTCCGCTACTGCCGGCGCTTTGGGAATCTTCCCCGTTGCGGGCGTTGCGTTGCTCCTCGGAGCCGACAGGCTGATGGACTCAATGCGCGTCGTGGTCAACCTGCTCGGCAACTGCGTTGCCACGTTTGTGGTGTCCAAATGGGAGGGGCAATTCGATCGGGAGGCGATGCTGGCCGTCTTCCGCGGGGAAACCACGACGCCGGAACCCACCAAAGAGGTTACGGAACCACCGGTGCCTGCTTCGGTGTAGTCAGCAGCTTTGTCCCTATTGGCGCCGGGCGCGAAAATACTAAGTAACCTGTCAGTTACAGTCTTCCTCCGGGCGCGCTTCGCGCTGGAATCTCCATAGCGAACCGAAAGGGATGATCGATGAGCCCACAGAGATGAAAGGTGAGGGAAACGTGCTGGGCGGCTCCTTGAAGTCCCGCCTCATGGGGCTCGGCAGCAACGTCATGCCGGACGCCGCAGGGGCGGAGTTCAACCGGCATTTGAGCGAGCCGGGATCGGCCGACGACTAACCCCCAACCACACGCCGATAGGTGCTCGGCGTGAACCCCAGGTATTTCTGGAAGTCGTTCGTCAAATGTGCGTGATCGGCATAGCCAAGTTCGGCCGCGATGCCCGCAAGATCAGCGGAAGGGTCCAGACGTGCCCTCTCCGCGGCATCCTGCAGTCGACGTCGACGTATGAGCGCCGACGGGCTGAGCCCGATGTATTTCCTGGCAATTCGCTGGAGCGTCCGCCCCGAGACAGCGAGCCGGGCCGCCACGTCCTCAATCCGTGTCACCTCCGGGTCGGCCCCAATAACGTCCATCATCCGGTTCGCCAGTAAGGCCTCTTCGGAAGGGAAGTAGTTCAGGGCACCCAGCCACGACGCAAAGGCGTCCACTGCCAGCCCGCGGCGGGCACCGCCGTCGGGAGCGTTCATGGCCCGTACGACAGAACGGTGAAGGTCCTCAAACGGCAACACCACCTCGGCATCACGCAAGCTGCCCGGATCGTCGGTGAACACCGGAACAGCCGCAGGGCGCAACAGCGCTCCCACTGCCCAGCCACGGCCATTCAAGTCTCGATAAGCGGCCCGGGTTGTGGGACCCGAGAAGACCACGTCATCCAACTGCACAACGAGATTGGACGCGGGGTAGGCGATCAGGTGTTGACGGGACATGCGGCCTGGCTCGATGTCCCATTCAGGAATCCAGAACCATTGGACCAGCTCCGCAACAGACTCCGGTGCCGCCAAACGGTTGAAAGTGGGAAGCCGTGCCGGGTACAGAATGCCCTTGAAGGAACTGTCCACGAGCCTCCTCCCCAACAAAGTCTGTCGCGAATCTCCAAGCGCCGGGGACAGCCCGGCCCGTAGCGTCAAGGACATGACAGATACTACAAGCACTGAGCCAACCATGGCCGCCCATGGAAAGTACACCACCCACGGAGTCCCTAACGGGCTGACCAGCCTCACGCCGTTCCTTGCCGTACCCAATGCCAAAGATGCGATCACGTTCTATACGGACGTTTTCGGCGCACGTGTTGTTGGCGTCACGGAGATGGGCGGGGTTGTGGTCCATGCCGAACTCGACCTCGGGAACGGTCACCTTCAACTCGGGGAACCCAACCCGGAATACCACTTGGTCCCGGCGCCCGACGGCGATGATGACTGCTATTCCCTGGGCTTTTACTGCCCGGACGCAGACGCACTCGTGCAACGGGCGGAACAAGCCGGGGCCCTCATCCGCGAACCACTGAACACGTTCGTTTCAGGGGACCGATATGCCAGCATCCGCGATCCGTTCGGTGTCCGCTGGTCCATCATGACGCGGGTGGAAGATCTATCCGAAGAGGAGAGCAACCGTCGAGTCGAGGAGTGGGCGGCCCAGCAGGGTTAGAGAGGCACAGGCAGGTTAGGAAAGACACAGGCAGAACGGATGTCCGGCCGGGTCAAGGAACACCCTGAAGGTGGTCCCCGGCTGGTGCTCCGCCTTGCTTGCACCCAACGAAAGAGCCACTTCCTCACCCTTGTCCAGATCTTCCACCATCAGATCAAGGTGCATCTGCTGGGGTACCGTTTGCCCCGGCCATTCCGGTGCGTGATACGACTGGACCTGTTGGAAAGCAATGCAGTTGTTCCCATCGCTGGGACGGATCTCGAACCAATCAGTTTCGCCTTTGACCTCCCAGCCCAGCAGTTCGCCATAAAAGGCGGCAAGGGCGGGCGCATCCGGACAATCGATAACAACACTCGGGTATCGGGCTATTGCCATTTTGCTAAACCTCGTCTGCCGTTTTCTTCATTCGGGCCAGCGCACTCTTGGTGCCCCTTTGGGTAAGAACGTGAACTACGGCGCCAACGCCCGCGGAAACCACAGCGAACATGAGCACTCCCGGCAAGGAATCGTTCAGATTGGTTCCGTCCTTGGGGGCAGGTTTGCCTGTCTTTTTCTCCCAGAGTCCTTCAAGCGTCTTGTTTGCCAGCACTCCAGCTCCAAGGCTGACTGCCAGGCCGAACAATTTCACCAGCAAATTCACGAAAGAATCCTCCATCTGATCGCGCGGGTTTGCCCTGCCAAACACAAAGGAAGGCAGGGCCGCTGCAACCGCAACGGCCCTGCCCGAATTCCTAGTCGTGCTTGAAAGCGTCCTTTACCTTTTCGCCGGCGCCCTTGAGGTCGCTCTTGACCTGCTCGCCCTTGCCTTCGGCTTCCAGGCGCTCGTTGTCAGTGAGCTTTCCGGCAGCTTCCTTGGCCTTGCCTGCGATCTTCTCGCCAGCGTTCTCCATCTTGTCGTCAGCACCCATGCCCGCACCTCTTCCTTGTAGTGAACCTGTACCTCTACAACATCACTAATCAGTGTACTTAGCAATATTTGCTCCTGACGAAGGCGGGTCAGATCTCCCCGAAACCTTCGCCCACCAACCGCCCAACATACTGAACTGCCTTTGCGGCGTCCTTGCCACGGGCCTCCACGCGCAGGGTTGCACCCTGGCCGGCGGCGAGCGCCATGAGCGCCATCATGGACGTTCCGTCGACGTCGTTGATCGTCACCTCAGCGTCAAGGCCGGACAGTCCACCGGCTATCTTGGCCGCAGGCCGCGCGTGGATGCCCATGGGATTAATGAGCTCGAAGTCGCCTGCAGCATCCGGTTCCCGGGACTCCGAAAGATTGTCCGGCGCTTCCGTGCCGGCAGAAGCCCGGAATCCCACCGCTTCGGCAGCCTTACGCACGTCTTCGGCGCCCGCCCCGCCCTGCGCCGCGACTGCCGCGGCCACAAGCCCTTCAACCAAAGGCGCGTCGGCGAGCAAGATAGCGTCGGGGTCGCTGGCGAACTCGATCGCAGACTCAGCTGTCATTACTGCCGAGCCCAGATCCGTCAGCACCACCACGCCCTCTCCTCCGGCATCAATCAGTGACTGCTCGACGGCGGCAAGCACCTTCTCGAGGCTGGTGCCAATGCGTTCGTCGTCAGTGCCCCCGGCGGCGACGAGTTCGACGTCGGGCGCCATCTGGGCGGCGAGTTCCACAGCGCCCTCAGCGATCTTGCTGCTGTGGGAGACAACCACAATCCCAACCGTCATACGGCGTCGGTTCCCGTGTTTCCTGCGGAGCCGGCCGCTGCTGCTGCCGCGGCGCGCAAGAGCAACGCCGTTGAGGCCGCTCCTGGATCACGATGCCCCGCGCTCCGCTCCCCGAGGTAACTTGCGCGGCCCTTGCGGGCCACCAACGGATCAGTGGCCACGGCCCCCACTTCGGCCGCCTCGGCAGCAGCCTGCAGGACGGCGAGTACATCGCCGCCATCGGACGCCGCGTTCTTGGCTGCCTCAACTGCGGGCGTCCACGCGTCAACCATGGTCTTGTCCCCTGTTTCGGCTTTGCCGCGCGCCACCACTCCGTCGCGGGCAGCCGCGAGCGCGGAAGCCAAAGCATCGGCGTCGATGTCAGTGGAATCGCCGAGCGATGTGGCCGCCCGCAGATATGCCGTCCCATACAGCGGCCCCGCAGCTCCGCCCACCTTGGACATCAAGGCCATCGCCGCCGCTTTGAGGGCAGCTCCCGCAGTTTCCGGCGGCGTCTCGTCCAGCTTCTGCAGGACGGCCTGGAATCCACGGTCCATGTTCTCGCCGTGGTCGGAGTCGCCGATTGCGCGGTCCAGTTCAATCAATTCCGTTCGGTGTTCTGCCATAGCCTTCGCCGAAAGCTTCAGCCAGTCCACTGCCCAATCGACGCCCAGTCTCATGCTCACGCTCCCCAACGGAGGGCAGCCGTGTGGACGGGAGCATCCCACAACTGCACCAGCTCGTCGTCCAGGCGCAGCACGGACACCGAGCACCCCTGCATTTCAAGTGAAGTCACGTAGTTCCCCACGAGTGAGCGTTCCACGGATGCCCCGCGCTCCGCGAGCACCTGGGCGGCCCTTCGGTAGACGATGTAGAGCTCGCTCTGCGGCGTGCCGCCCATGCCGTTGACGAACAGCAGCACCCTGTCCCCGGACGAGATGGCGAGATCCTCAAGCACGGGTTCCAAGAGACGGTCGGTGATCGCGTCGGCGCTTTCCATGGCGATCCTGTGGCGTCCAGGCTCGCCATGGATGCCGATACCGATCTCGATCTCGTCCTCCGCCAGCTCGAAGCTCGGCGTACCCGCGTGCGGAACCGTGCAGCCGGAAAGCGCCACTCCCATGGTCCTCACGTTGGCAGCGACCCGCTCCGCGATGGCGGCGACGGCTTCAAGACCGTCTCCGCGTTCAGCGGCGGCACCGGCAATCTTCTCCACGAGGACCGTCCCGCCCACTCCACGGCGGCCCGCCGTATACAGCGAGTCCTCCACGGCGACGTCGTCGTTGACCAGCACCGAACGCACGTGCACGCCTTCTACCTGTGCCATCTCCGCGGCAGTCTCAAAGTTCAGGACGTCCCCGGTGTAGTTCTTGACGATATGCACGACGCCGGCACCTGAGTCCACGGCGACGGTCGCCGGTATGATCTGGTCGGGCGTGGGCGAGGTAAAGACGGCACCGGGCACCGCGGCGTCGAGCATGCCGAGGCCCACGAAACCAGCGTGCAGTGGCTCGTGGCCGCTGCCCCCGCCGGATACCAGGGCAACCTTGCCCGCAACAGGTGCACCTTTCCGGATGACGTACTTGGGCTCGGGATGGACGTCCACGATGTCGGCATGGGCCATGCCGAACCCCTCGACGGACTCGTCCACCACGGCGCGTGGATCATTTATGAGCTTTTTCATGGGATGCTCCTGGGCGTGCTGTGGCTGGTGCTCTGACCCTACTACCGGCGCCCGGGCACACGGTAGGCCTCGGCGGCGCGAGGACGCCCACACCTGTTAGCCGACACCCATTAAAAGACAGGCAGGGACGGCACCAAAGGCCCGTCCCTGCCGGAATGTCATGCTTGATCCGGGTGATGCCCAGGCTCCGCGCTGGTGGATGGAGGACTGATCTCCGCCTCGCCCCGGGCGTGGAAATCGAGCCAAAATGCCGAGTACAGGTCCGGGTTGGAATGGGCTGTCCCCGGCCAGAAGGATTCATTCGGCCAGGAGCCGTGGGGGATGTCTATCTGGAAAGCTGAAAAGTCCGGAAACGTGACACGATCTTGCACGGTCCGCCCCCTCAACTGTTCAGTACGGCGTCGCCGCCGGCCGTGACGACGTCGTCGAGCAGCACGGCCTGATCCATAACCACCGGCTGCTCCGCGACGGGAAGCCCGACTACGTGCCCAAAGCTGAACATGTTCTTCGGATCCAGTTCCGCCTTCGCCTTCTTCAGCCGCTCCCGTGCGCTGGGACCCCATGCCCGCTCCCTGTCCTCGGCATCCACAAAGTGCCCATGGAGGTTTACAAATGTGCCTGCATTGGCAGCCGGACGAAGGTCTGCGTGCACGGCATCGAAAACTGCCGGCAGCACCCCGACAACAGGAGGCGCGGCAATGGCAACCATGTAGAAGCTGAACGCCGCGTCACGGCCGCCCACAATATCCTCGCCCTCCGAGCTCTTGGCAAGGGCGCCGCCCAGCAGTCGTAGTTCGGCCAGCAACACCGGACTCTCAACGCCCGGACCGAAGTGCCGCAGAATTGCCTCGGACGCCTCCTCGTCCAAACGGTCAAGCAGGAAGCCACGCTCGCGAACGGGGACTGGCTGGTCCGGATCCTGGTGGACTGTGTCGAACTGGCTTGCTTCCAAAGGGCCGGTGGCGTCCATCATGAACGGCGCGCTTCGGCGCATGGGCTCCAGCAGCTCCGCCGCAGCAGCCAGGTCACCCTGGTAGGCGTAGCGGAGGTGGATCACAAACTTTCCCCTCAACGGCTCCGGAATCATTTCCATCTCCGGGAGACGCAAAAACGCCAATGACGCCGATGCCTCCGCCGGCAGCGATGGCACCCACTCCCTAAACGCCTCCAGGACTTCCGGGGCGTGCCCGCCGTCGAAGTACACACCGCCTGCGTAGAGATCGGCGGCTGGGAAGAGGTGGAATTCCATGGCCGTCACAATGCCCAGGTTGCCCTTGCCGCCTCGCAGGAGGAAGAACAGCTCAGGATTCTCGTCCTTGGTAACCCGTAGCTGGGTGCCATCCGATGTGACCAGCTCGAAAGCGATGACATGATCCGAGGCGAAGCCGTACTTACGGCCCAGGATGGGCAGGCCACCGCCCAAGGTGTATCCCACCACGCCGACGTCAGTGGTTGAACCACAGAGGCCCATCAAACCGAAGGTTGCAGCAAGCTCAACCACAGCCTTCCATCGAACACCGGCACCCACCCTGGCAGTCTTCTCAAGGGGGTCGATGCTGAGTTCCAGCATGCGGCGGGTACTGATGAGCATCCCGCCTTCTATCGCGTTTGTTGCACCATGCCCGGTGGACTGGACGGCCACGGGCATTCCCCGTTCCGCAGCCCATCTGATAGCCGCCGAAACGTCCTCTGCGTCGAGGGCGCCGAAGGCAAGATCCGGTTTGTGTTCAGTGGAGAGATTGAAGGCCGCTACCTCGGATTGGAAGCCGGGATCGTCAGGCGTGAACACGGGACCGCGCACGCTGAGTTGGAGTTCTGAAATGCTTGCATTACCTGAAAAGGACGCGTGGGACTGCATGATCTTCTCTCGATTGACCGAATGGCGGAAGCTCCCCAGCAAGCCTCGATCAGTTTATCCATCAACTTTAGATAAGAGAAGGGTTTTAAATCACGCATAATCCGGGCAGGGTTGAACCCCGCATCAGTCGGGTCTTGTTGTGGGTTCTCAGAGGTGCTTGATCATGCGTGTATTGCCCAGGGTGTTGGGCTTTACGCGGGCCAGATCCAGGAATTCCGCCACGCCTTCGTCATGCGAGCGCAGCAGCTCCGAGTACACCTGCGGATCCACGGCCGACTGGTCCTCCATGACCTCGAAGCCATGGCGCTTGAAGAAGTCCACCTCAAACGTCAGGCAGAAGACGCGGCTAACGCCAAGCTCCTTGGCCTTTTCAAGGAGATCCTCCACCAGCACGTGCCCCACACCGCGCCCCCGCCACGTGTCCGCAGCCGCGAGGGTACGAATCTCGGCCAGGTCTTCCCACATAACGTGCAGGGCGCCGCAGCCAATCACGTCGCCATCCTGGGATTCGGCAATCCGGAATTCCTGGAGGCTCTCGTAGTACGCCACAGTTTCCTTGGCCATCAAAATCCGCTGCTCCGCCAAGGGCGCGACCAGCCTCTTAATCGCCGCCACATCACTGGTGCGGGCAGGACGAAGGCTAAAGGTCGAATTCACTCCCCCATCCTAGCCACGTGGGACCTGGCCGCGGATTCGTGACCGAGAAAGAGGGGCGGTTACCAACATTTATGGGTCCATCTGTTGGCAAAGGGCTGTCGTGGCCAAGCTTCAGGAGGCCTATCTGGTGGACTGGAAGCCCTTACCAACACTTAGTATGTTAAGTGTTGGTAAGCTGGGTGCATGGCAACACATCCGCGCGTTGGTATTCCGGTCGATCCGGTCTCCTTCGAGACCTTCGACTGGAAGCCGCGAGCGCCGGAGATGTACTCCCGCGCGGAGGTGGAGCGCCAAACCGGTCCTTACCAGGCTGCCGTCACGGCGCCGATAGCCGACTGGACTCCCATCATCTCCAGCGAAGATTCCGCCGATATCGAGGACGCCACTCGACAGCTGGTCGGGTTCGACAAGCACGCGCAGCGGCTCCTTGGTAGAGAGAATCCCGCGCTCGGGCCAATGACGGCGATCCTGCTGCGCACGGAGTCTGCCTCCAGCTCGCAGATAGAACAGTTGACGACGTCCGCCAAGCAGCTCGCTCTTGCCGAGATCGACGAGGGCGGCAAATCCAACGCCCTCACCGTCATCGGCAACGTTCGAGCCATGGAGGCGGCCCTCCAACTGGCCGACGACATCAGCGAGGAGTCCATCCTCGCAATGCACAAGGCACTGATGCTCCACAAGCGCGGCTTCGATCCTCCCGGCGCCGGCCGTTTCCGGGACGAGCAGGTATGGATCGGCCCGGGTCAGGCAGGGCCACGGGTGGCCGAGTTCGTCGCTCCGCACCACGACCGCATTCCCGGTGCGATCACGGACCTGGTTAAGTTCATCGATCGCCATGATGTCTCCGTACTCGTCCAAGTGGCGATCAGCCATGCCCAGTTCGAAACGATCCACCCCTTCCCGGACGGGAACGGCCGCACAGGGCGCGCACTGGCGCAGTCGGTTCTCCGTAACAAGGGCCTGGTGGACTCAACCGCCGTGCCGATCTCCGCGGGCCTCCTGGTGGATACCGCACGCTACTTCGCAGCACTGGGCGCATTTCGGGAGGGCGATGCCGGCCCGATCGTCCGCGAGTTCGCCATGGCGAGCCGGATCGCCGCAACTACCGGATCGCGGCTGGTCGACGACCTTGTCGCACAACTCGAGGAGTCCCGCGCGAAGATGACGGGGCTGCGCGCGGACGCGGCGGCCTGGCGGGTGTTGCCCGCACTGATCGGCCAGCCTGCAGTGAACACGAAGTACCTTGTGACCGAGCTCGGACTTGGCGGGATGGCGGCGTTGCGCGCACTCGATGCCCTGACGGACCGCGGCGTACTGACGGAAGCGTCAGGCCGCCGCCGCAACCGCGTGTGGCAGCACCGCGGGATATTCGAAGTCCTCGACGCCTACGCCGCCGGAATTAGCCGTATGTCCGCAGGCTGATCCGCCGCCGCCCGTTCCGGTCTCTAGATCCCCAACTCCTCCGGCAGCGCCACGTCCTCGCCCAGCACCTGCTTTGCCAGGAAGTGCTCCACGACTCCGTACCAAACCTTCGCGTGCTGCGGCTGCAGTACCCAGTGGTTTTCGTCGGGGAAGTAAAGGAACCGGTGCGGGCTCTGGCCGTTGTCGTCCGCGGGCAACTGCGACGAGGACAGCAGTTCGTACCAAAGCCGCAAGCCCTCGCCGATCGGGACGCGATAATCCTTGTCTCCATGGATCACGAGCATTGGTGTCTTGATGTTGCGTACGTTGAGGTGTGGCGAGTTCTCCATCGCCATCTCCACCGTCATTTCCTTCAGCCAGTATTGTGCGGCGTCGGTGGTGGGGCCGAACTGGTCCAGGGCCCACAAACTCGCGTGGGTCACGATGGCCTTGAAACGGTCGGTCTGGCCGGCAACCCAGTTTGCCATATAGCCGCCGAAGGACCCGCCCATCGCCGCAGTCCTTGACCCGTCGATGTCCGCCCGCTCAACTACGGCATCGGTGATGGCCATGAGGTCCGAGAAGGGCTTCTTGCCCCATTCACCCCAGCCGCGCTGGATGAACTCCTGGCCGTAACCTGTGGACAGCGCAGGGTCAGGCAGCAGCACGGCATAGCCCTTTGCGACCAGCAGCCAGGGATTCCAACGCCAGGTCCAGGCGTTCCATGAGCCCAGCGGTCCACCGTGGATCCACAGCAGGAGGGGAGCCGGCTTGTCATCGGAAGCCCCTTCAGGGAGCGCCAGGTACGCTGGCACGCGGGAGCCATCCTCCGCCGTCGTTTCCACGCGTTCGAGGCGCCCCTTGTACCTTGGCCGTTCCGCGGGTGCCTGCAACCTCACCACTTCTCCGGAAGCGAGGTCGATCCGTACAGCTTCAGGGGGAAACCCGTAGGAGCTCCGCAGCGCGTAGGCTGTGGTTCCGTCCGGCGAAACCACGACGTCGGAATACGCTGCAGCGTCTTTCGTCACCCGTGTGACCCGCCCGTCGGCGACGTCGATCCGGAAAAGCGGCGACGCGCCGTCGTCGTCCGCTTTCGCCAGGATGGCACTGCCGTCCGGCAGCCAGGCCAAGGCAGAAGGCCAACGGTCCCACTGGTGCGCGAGCGGCTCCAGGTCAGTCGTTTCACTGCCTGATACGTCCAGCAGGTGCAGCTTGACCTGCGGCGCTTGCGTGGGCGTGGTGTCACTCTCACTCTCCACTACCAGCGTGCGGTTGTCCGGGCTGACGGGACCAGGGAAGTAGCTCATTCCCTCGCGGTCCAGGAGCACCTTTACTGTTCCCGTGGCAACGTCGACGGCGGCCAGCACCTCACGGCTGTTGGCCTTGGCGAGGGCTTTCGTGAGGCTCGTGTAGATGGTCTTGCCGTCCGGACTCACCACAGTTTTGGCTTCCCGCAGCGAGCCTCCGACGCCGGGCGTCAGGTTCCTCAGTTTGAGCGGCGTTGGCGCGTCAATGGTTGTTGGCTTGCCGTGCTCCTTCGCCTCGCCCGGCTCCACGGCGAACAAACGCGGTTCGGCAGGACCCAGGTCCGCGTCCCAATAGCGGATCGGGTAGCCACTGTGCAGGATGGCGGACACTTTGTTGTCTTTGCGGGCCTTGCGGCGCTCCTCGTCGTTCTCCTCATTGCTGGAGCCTGCCAAAACCTCGGCGTTGACGAATATGGCATCCGCATTCTTTGCGGCCATGACGGAACTGATCCCGCCGGCGCGCGAGTGCACAACCCGGGCCTCGCCGCCATCGGCGGGGAGCAACCACAATGCGTTCACCGGATCGGCGTCGGGATCTGCGCTCTCGGGGTCGGGGCGGGAGGACGTGAAGTAGAGGTCGCCGTTCGCGGCGAAGGCGGCACCGGCCTCACCCTTGGCACTCCGGGTGATCCGACGGGCATGGCCCTGACCGGTGGGGTCCATCTCCCATAATGCGGTGACGAACTCAGTGCCTTTGCCATTGAGGGTTGAAACGGTAGTGACCAGGCGCTTGCCGTCCGGGCTGAGCGTGAGACCACTGACCCGGGGGATGGAGAGGTAGTGATCGATGTCGTGGAATGGAGTTTCAGGTGATGCCGTGCCTGGGCTTGGGGTGTCAGTGGAATCCATGCTCCGATTCAACACGCATTGTGTCGCGGATCACAGGGTAGTTCACTCTTAGTGAAACACTACTTTCAGATATTCGCCCGCCGCTCCCAACTAGGTCGCATTTAAGCGCGTTATGGGTGCTCATAACGCGCTTAACTGCGACCCAGTTGGGAGGTTGCGGAGCGTCTGGAGCACGGCGGCGGTCCCGTCTTCGTTCCCGATCCGCGCTGCGAGGATTTTTGCCCGGGCTGCGTAGGACGGGGTGCTGACAGCTTCCCGCATGGCGTACGCCAATCGCTCAACGGTGAGCCCCTTGTAGGGAACCGGCCGGGGCCCTGCGCCGAGGGCAGCAACCCGGGCAGCCCACAGCGGTTGGTCCGTATACACCGGGACGCAGACCGTGGGGACACCAGCGCGGAGGCCGGCAGCGGTGGTGCCGGAGCCCGCATGGTGCGCGACTGCCGCCATCCTCGGAAACAACCATTCGTGCGGGACCGCACCGATGCCGATCGCATCATCGTCCAAGAGGTCCCCCGCACCCTGCAGCACCGCCCTGACGCCCGCCCGCCTAATGGCCTCAAGAACGAAACCGGCCTCCAGCGCAGCGCTGCTTCCAAACCCGACGAACACCGGCGGTGGCCCTGCGGACAGAAAGTCCTCCAGTTCCGCGGACGGACTCCATTCCGGCTCGGGCGCCGGCCACCAGTACCCCGCCATGACCAACCCAGGGCGCCAGTCCGCCGGTCGCGGTAGAACTGTGGGGCTGATCCCATGGAGGACCGTGCTGCTCGCCCTGGCTCGACGTCGCTCGGCAGCTTGGCGTGACAGCTTCGGCAGGCCCAACTCAAGGCGAAGCCTTGCACTCGGGGCGTCAAAGGGGGCAGGTCCGGCCAGGACCCGCTCGCCAATAATCCGGTTGCCCAGCCCGCCCAGGTTCCGGGCGGACCCCAGCAGCACAGGAGGGTAGTCTGCGCTGGGTTCCACCGGCTGCAGATGCGCGCCCACCGCTGGAATTCCAACCGCTTCAGCGACGTCGTAGGCATATGGCGCCACGGAATTAGCCAGGATGACGTCCGCATCCGCCTCAACCGCAGCCAGGGTCCCGGTGGCCGCTTGATTCATGTACTCGCTCAGCTCCCGCCAGGTGGTGAGCATGCCGCCGGACGACTTTGCTCCACCCGGTGTGGCACGCTTGATGATCCTGGCAAGGTCGCCGGGAAGAGGACGATACTCACACCCGGACCTGACCACGAGGTGCGCGTACGAGGGGTTGGCAGCGATGGACACCTCGTAGCCCAGCTTTTGCAGACGACTGCCGAGCCCTGCCATGGGGGCGACATCTCCGCGCGTCCCCGGACAAATCATCAATACTCGCATGCACCCCTCCATTGCAGTTCTTGACTGTCCATAGCCACCCTAAGGGCACACAAAACCCCGGGGACCAACGCACTCGGGGCACCAACGCACTCGGGGCGCCAACGCAAATGCCCCGCCCACTCCTTTCGGAATGGACGGGGCAGTTGGCTTACGTTGCGTACGCCTTATGCGGTAGGAGCGATCTCCGGGATCCGCGGCTTGGCGTTGCCTGCAAACGTGAACTTGGCGTCGTCACCTTCGCCGTCCACATCCACCACAACGATGTCACCGGAGTGCAATTCGCCGAAGAGGATCTTCTCGGAGAGCTGGTCCTCGATCTCGCGCTGGATGGTGCGGCGCAGCGGCCGGGCACCCATTGCGGGATCGTAGCCACGGGTGGCCAGAAGAACCTTTGCTGCCGTGGTGAGCTCGATGCCCATGTCCTTGTCCTTAAGGCGGCGCTCCAGGCGGGTAACGAACATGTCCACGATCTCGATGATCTCGTCCTGGGTGAGCTGCGGGAACACCACGACGTCGTCAACACGGTTGAGGAACTCGGGGCGGAAGTGCTGCTTGAGCTCCTCCGTGACCCGGGCGCGCATCCGGTTGTAGCCAGTCTGGGTATCCGTGCCGGACTGGAAGCCCGTAGCGACGCTCTTTGAGATATCGCGGGTACCCAGGTTGGTGGTCATGATGATCACGGTGTTCTTGAAGTCCACCACGCGGCCCTGGGAGTCGGTCAGTCGGCCATCTTCCAGGATCTGCAGGAGCGAGTTGAAGAGGTCCGCGTGGGCCTTCTCAACTTCGTCGAACAGGACCACGGAGAATGGACGGCGACGAACCTTTTCGGTCAGCTGGCCGCCTTCTTCGTAGCCGACATAGCCCGGAGGTGCACCGAAGAGACGCGAAACCGTGTGCTTCTCGGAGTACTCGGACATGTCCAGCGTGATGAGGGCATCCTCTTCACCGAACAGGAACTCGGCAAGGGCCTTGGCGAGCTCGGTCTTGCCGACACCCGTAGGCCCGGCGAAGATGAACGAGCCACCGGGACGCTTGGGGTCCTTCAGGCCTGCACGTGTGCGGCGGATAGCCTGCGACAGGGCCTTGATGGCCTCGTCCTGGCCGACGACGCGCTTGTGCAGTTCGTCTTCCATCTTGAGGAGGCGCGAAGACTCTTCCTCGGTGAGCTTGAAGACGGGAATGCCGGTGGAGTTCGCGAGGACCTCGGCGATCAGGTCTTCATCAACCTCGGAGATGTCATCCATGCCGCCGGACTTCCAGTTGCGTTCCTTCTCAGCGCGTTCGGCAATGAGTTTCTGCTCTTTGTCGCGCAGCGAAGCGGCACCCTCAAAGTCCTGGGCGTCGATGGCGGATTCCTTCTCCATCTTGACGTCGGCAATGCGCTCGTCCATGGCCTTGAGCTCCGGCGGAGCGGTCATGCGGCGGATACGCAGGCGTGCACCGGCTTCATCGATGAGGTCGATCGCCTTGTCCGGCAGGAAGCGGTCCGAGATGTAGCGTTCGGCCAGCTGCGCGGCTGAGGCGAGGGCGCCGTCGGTAATCGTTACGCGGTGGTGTGCCTCGTAGCGGTCCCGCAGGCCCTTGAGGATCTCGATCGCGTGGGCGACGGAAGGCTCCTTGACCTGGATCGGCTGGAAGCGGCGCTCAAGGGCAGCGTCCTTCTCAATGTGCTTGCGGTACTCATCCAGCGTGGTGGCACCAATTGTCTGGAGTTCACCACGGGCAAGCATCGGCTTCAGGATGGATGCAGCATCGATGGCGCCTTCAGCAGCACCGGCACCAACGAGGGTGTGGATCTCGTCAATGAAGAGGATGATGTCGCCGCGCGTGCGGATCTCCTTGAGGACCTTCTTCAGGCGCTCTTCGAAGTCACCACGGTAACGGGAGCCGGCAACCAGTGAACCAAGGTCCAGCGTGTACAGCTGCTTGTCCTTGATGGTCTCCGGGACGTCGCCGCGGACAATCGCCTGGGCAAGGCCCTCGACGACGGCCGTCTTACCGACGCCGGGCTCACCGATCAGCACTGGGTTGTTCTTGGTGCGGCGGGAGAGGACCTGCATGACGCGTTCCATCTCCTGCTCGCGGCCGATCACGGGATCGAGCTTGTTCTCGCGGGCAGCCTGGGTGAGGTTGCGTCCGAACTGGTCCAGAACCACCGAACCTGCAGGGGTTCCCTCCGGCTGGCCCTGGCTGGAACCCGAACCCGCGGTTTCCTTGCCCTGGTAGCCGGAAAGCAGCTGGATGACCTGCTGGCGGACCCTGTTGAGGTCCGCGCCAAGCTTGACCAGTACCTGGGCAGCAACGCCTTCGCCCTCGCGGATGAGGCCGAGCAGGATGTGCTCGGTACCAATGTAATTGTGGCCGAGCTGCAGTGCTTCGCGGAGCGAAAGCTCAAGCACCTTCTTGGCGCGCGGGGTGAAGGGGATGTGCCCGGACGGAGCCTGCTGGCCCTGGCCGATGATCTCCTGCACCTGTTCGCGGACGCCATCGAGCGAAATGCTCAGGGATTCAAGCGCCTTTGCGGCAACGCCTTCACCCTCGTGGATCAGACCCAAGAGGATGTGCTCGGTACCAATGTAATTGTGGTTGAGCATCCGTGCCTCTTCTTGGGCAAGGACAACCACGCGACGGGCACGGTCCGTAAATCTCTCAAACATTTCGCCACACTCCTAGCTACGACGTACTTTGATGCTACGTGCCGAAGCCCGACTTTTGGAGCGTGTTCGCCACAGGGGAAACATGACGCCCAGTGGAATAAACCCGGCACCCCCTTCGCGGCACCGAGGCCTGCCCGGCGGAACGCCTGTCCCACGCCCGTGCCGGCCTCGGGGAGGACGTGGTCAGCCATCCAGGACAGCGGTAGGCCGGGGAACGCCTGCCGCCCGCTGACGAGACGCATTGGCGAGGGCGCTTTGACCAGTCGTTTTGAGCAGGGCGCTTTGACCTGTCACTTTGACGAGGCGGCTTTGACCAGTCGTTTTGACCGGTTCCAAAAGGTCGCATAATGCCAACCGTGGGCCCCGGAACGATTCACGGAATATTCCAAGGCCCGGTCCAGGCACGCCCCGGAAGGCCTGAGAACAAACTATGGGCTTAAAAGCCAATGCCCCGGCAGAAGCTGCCGGGGCATTGAAGGCGGGTGAATCAGGAATTGGCCTTCTGGTACGCTTCCTGAATTTCAGCCTGAATACGTCCGCGGCTGTTTACGGTGTAACCGTTGTCACGAGCCCATTGACGGATCTGTGCCGAATCCTGGTTTCGGGTTGCAGTCGCACGGCCACGTGTTGCACGGCCCGAAGAGGTTTTCCTGGCCTTGGCTACGTAGGGCTCCAGTGCTTTGCGCAGAGATTCTGCGTTAGCCGTGGACAAGTCCATCTCGTAGCTAACGCCGTCCAGCCCGAAACGGACAGTTTCGTCCGCTGACCCTTCATCCAGGTCATCGACGAGGATGATTTTAACTTTCTGTGCCATGAGTAGCCTCTCTTTTGGAGGGTTGGATAATCAGAAATTTGAGGGTTCCTATTCCTGATTATCGTTCACGCCAAGCACGCACGTCAAAGGCACTTTTGGGTTTCCTGCTAAGGCCACCCAATTTGCAGGCTATTTAGCCGCCGGGCCTTCACCCTCAGGGCCGGAATTCCGCAAATTGGCCTCGGCTTGGGCCCGGGCTTCCGCCTGCCGCTCGGATTTGTCCGCATTGAAGATCGACTTCATGGCAAACCAGAAGATCAACCCAACAACGATCGATGGCGCCAGGACTGCGATGTATTCCATGATCAGTGTCCTTCAGGCTTCAGCAAAGGGAACAGAATGGTTTCGCGGATACCTGCGCCAGTGAACAACATGACGAGGCGATCGATGCCGAGCCCGATACCACCCATGGGCGGGGCACCGTATTCAAGGGCGCGAAGGAAGTCTTCGTCCAGTTGCATGGCCTCTACGTCGCCGGCAGCAGAACGGCGTGACTGCTCCGTAAGCCGTTCGCGCTGGATAACGGGATCAATGAGTTCGGAGAAGGCCGTGCCACGCTCCATGCCCCCGATAATCAGGTCCCATGCCTCGATGAGCCGGCCGTCTTCGCGATGCGGACGCGCAAGCGGTTGAGCGGACGGAGGGTAGTTGTAAACGAACGTCGGGTTCAGCAGTGTGGGTTCCACAATCTCGCCAAAGAGCTCAACCACGATCTTCTCCGCGTCCCACTGCGGGTCCACCTTGATCTCGTGCTTGGCAGCGATGGCCAGCAGTTCATCCACAGTGGTGTCGGGAGTGACTTCAACGCCAACCGCTTCAGAAAGCCCCGGGTACACCGCAACCCAGGCCCATTCGCCGTCGAGGTTGATCTCGCCTGCATCCGTCTGGATGGTGCGGGTGCCAACCACGTCCGCGACGTTCAGGATGATTTCCTTCATGCGCTCGGCCATGACGAACTGGTCAGCCCAGGCTTCGTAGCACTCAAGGGTGGTGAATTCGGGGCTGTGCGTGGAGTCCACGCCTTCGTTCCGGAACACGCGGCCCATGTCGTAGACACGGTCGATGCCACCCACTACCGCGCGCTTCAGGAAGAGTTCCGTGGCGATGCGCAGGGTCATCTTCTGATCGAACGCGTTCATGTGCGTCTCGAACGGACGGGCCGTAGCACCACCGTGGACCAGCTGCAGGATGGGAGTCTCCACCTCGACGTAGCCGTGGCGGTCAAGGGTCTCGCGGACAGACCTCGTGATGGCAGCACGCTTATAGACCATCTCGCGCGCTTCATCGCGGACGATGAGGTCCACGTAGCGCTGGCGAACACGGGTTTCTTCGTTAAGCTCCGCGTGCAGGACCGGGAGCGGGCGCAGGGCCTTGGAGGCCATGGACCAGGAATCGGCCATGACGGAGAGTTCACCACGGCGGGAGGAAATGACTTCACCCTTGATGAAAACGTGGTCGCCCAGGTCAACCAGGGCTTTCCAATCGGCCAGCCCTTCCTCGCCCACATTGGCCAGGCTCAGCATCGCCTGGAGACGAACGCCCTTGCCGTCAACGCCACCTTCCTGGAGGGTGGCAAAGCAGAGCTTGCCGGTGTTTCGTACGAACACGACGCGGCCGGTGACGCCTACGATGTCGCCAGTGGTTTCGTCGGCTTCCAGATGCGCATACTTTTCGCGGATCTCGCTCAACGAATGCGTCCGCTCAACGCCCACAGGATAGGCCTCTGTGCCACGTTCGATCAGTTTGGCGCGCTTGTCCATCCGGATACGCATCTGCTCGCTGGCATCGATGGGCTCTGCGGAGGTGTTCAGGGCTGGGGTGTTTGCGGAAGTCACAGTCCTTAAGTTTACCGGTGATTACGGGCCTCTATTTCCGGGACATAGACTCGGGCTGTGGAGACGTGGACAGTTGAAACGGACGACGGCGGCGGGCAGCTTGAGGTGCACACGTTCCGGCCGGCGTCGGAGGCCTCGATTCCCGGTTCGCACGCACCTGCGGAACCGTCCGGCGTCGTCGTGGTCCATGGGACTTTGGTGACCGATTCCCTGTACTGGCCCTTCGCGCGGACCTTGGGCATCATGCTGGGACGGCCTGTCCATTGCTATAACCGCCGGGGCCGCGGCCGTTCGGCGCCACAGCCGCCGGGCTACTCCGCCAGCACTGAGATCGCAGACCTCCGGACGGTGATGCGCAGGACCGGTTCAACGGATGTCGTGGCGCACAGTTATGGCGGTTTCGTAGCCCTTCAGGCTGCTCGCAGCACGAAGATCAACCGCTTGGTCACCTACGATGCTGCCGTCTCGTTATCAGGAAACCTCCATGGCCGGTGGCGTCCGGAATTGGAAGCCGCAGTCACCGCAGGCCAACTGGACCACGCGTGGGCCCATCTGGTGCAGGGTTTGGGAACCGCCGGCCCCATCTCATACCTGCCCATGGGGGCATTACGGATGCTGAGCATCCTCTCAGCGCAGACCCGGCTGGGTTCGGAGATGCGCTCCCTGTTGCCCACCGCCGTCGCCGAAATGCGCGCGGTCCTGGACGCCGACGCGCATCTTCACGATTTCACCTCGCTCGCGACCCCAACACTCATGCTTAGCGGCGGCTGGAGTCCGTCCTACTTCGCAGAAACCGGCCGCACCCTTGCCGGAGCGGTTCCAGCCATCGATTTCGCTATTGTCCCCTTGCAGTTCCATGAAGGTCCCCTGCGGCCCGGCAGGCGGCTTGCAGCCCGAATCGCCCGCTTCCTTTCAGGAGGCACCGCCCCGATGCCAGCGCGTCCAAGGATAAGCCGGTGAGGGAACGCACCATCAAAACGCACGACGGCGGCAAGCTCGCCTTGTACAGCTACGGCGCGGAAGACGCACCCGGGGAGCGCCGCGTGGTCCTGATCGGCGGCGCATTCCTCACAGCCTTGATCTATCGGCCCTTTTCCATCGCCCTCGCGAAAGGCCTCGGCGAGGGGTGGGCCGTGGACGTCTACGATCGCAGGGGCCGCGGCAACTCAAGCGATCAACCACACAACTACTCCATGGTCACGGAAATTGCGGACGTGCGCACCATCATGGATGCTACCGATGCAAGGAACATCCTCGGCCACAGCCTGGGCGGGTCGGTGGCCCTCAACGCTGCGCAGGCGTTTGCCGGCACGCACCACCAACCGGACCGGCTCGCCGTCTACGACGCCGCCGTGAACATCGACGGAAGCATGGATACGGATTGGATGGCCGGTTTCGAAGACTCCGTGAACAAAGGCAATATCAACCTTGCACTGGCCCGCATGAGGCGGGGAATGCATCCCGGAAGTGCCCTGGCCCGGATCCCTGAACCTCTGCTCGTGGGCCTCATGGCCGTGGTTTCGCGAACCAAAGTCAACAAGATGTTCCGTGAACTCATGCCATCCGGGGTGGGAGAACTTAAGGCCGCATTTGACGCCACGGAAACTCCGCGTGACTTCTCCGCCCTACCTCCCAACACCCACTTCATGGTGGGCAAGAAGAGCCCGCAGTACTACAAAGTGACCGCAGCGCGTTTGCACGCCGCTGTTCCCGGAAGCACCCTCGAGATATCGCCAAAGGGCTTCCACGGTTCCGTTCCAGCCGCCGTGAACGAACTCGTGATGGACATCTCGGACTACTTCAGAAGCTGATTGTTATCCACATAGCGTCCGGCATGCTGCCTGCGTTCAGGTGGCTCGGTTAGGCTCAAGACATGACGCGCGAGATCATCACCACAAAGGACGGCGGACACCTCGAGGTACTGACTACGGGCGGTGACCTGGCAGCTGCAGGCTCCGGTATCGTGGTGGTGCCTGCCTCAATGGTCACGGCCACCGATTACACACGTTTCGCGCAGAAACTTAGCGAGTCCCTGGGCCGGCCCGTCCATACCTTTAACCGCCGTGGACGCGGTGAATCCTCTCCGCAGCCCGAGGACTATACCCTCGAAGCCGACATCCGCGATCTTGACTCAGTCATGAAACACACATCCAGCACGGACGTATTCGGGCACAGCTTCGGCGGCGCCGTCGCACTGCATGCGGCACGCACTTTACCGGTTGAGCGACTCGCCGTTTACGATCCCGCCGTCTCGGTCAACCACAGCGTCAAAGCCGACTGGACGCCGGAATATGAACGCGCGACGGCGGCAGGAGACTACGATCGCGGCCTCGCCGTACTCATCAAGGGAGTAGAGACCGGTGGGGCCTTCGCGCGCATGCCCCTCTCCATGTTGACGCTCGCCACCAAGCTGACCGCCGGAACACCCATGGGCAAGCAGATGCGGGAACTGATGACGTGCGGAGTCCGTGAAATCAAGGCTGTGATAGCTGCGGACATGCCCGCCGAGCCGTTCCTGGAGCTGCCCCTTGAAACGCTGATCGTGGTGGGCGAGAAAAGCCCCGCTTACTTCGGGGTGGCGTGCGGCCAGATCCACGACGTCCTATCCGGCTCGAGCTACACCATCCTCCCCGGGTTCGGGCACGATGGCCCCAACAAAGCGCCCGACAAGCTCATCGCAGAATTGTCTGGGTTCTTCTCGGGCTAGGGAGTTTCACATCCGCGTGGGCGTTCCCACGCTCGCTGTGAATTGTGTGGTTAAAGTGGGGAAGCCCCGACCGTGGTGGTCGGGGCTTCCCGTTAATGTTTGTCCGGCGGTGTCCTACTCTCCCACACCCTCCCGGGTGCAGTACCATCGGCGCTGTGGGTCTTAGCTTCCGGGTTCGGAATGGGACCGGGCGTTTCCCCCACGCTATGACCGCCGTAACCTTGTTACCCGTCCCGCGCACCTGTTTTGTGGTGTGGGGTGGGAAGACTGTGTGTGGTTACAACTGTGGTGTTGTGTATTTAGTTGTTGGTTCCTGGAACGGTTGTTGTTCGGGAACCACATAGTGGACGCGTGCAGTGTGTTGTGTGTGGTGTAAGTTGTTGGCCTATTAGTACCGGTCAGCTTCACGAGTCTTTGGTCCTCGCTTCCACATCCGGCCTATCAACCCAGTGGTCTGGCTGGGGGCCTCTCACACGTATTGTGTATGGAAATCTCATCTTGAAGCGAGCTTCCCGCTTAGATGCTTTCAGCGGTTATCCCATCCGAACGTAGCTAATCAGCGGTGCACTTGGCAGTACAACTGACACACCAGAGGTTCGTCCGTCCCGGTCCTCTCGTACTAAGGACAGCCCTTCTCAAATTTCCTGCGCGCGCAGCGGATAGGGACCGAACTGTCTCACGACGTTCTAAACCCAGCTCGCGTACCGCTTTAATGGGCGAACAGCCCAACCCTTGGGACCTACTCCAGCCCCAGGATGCGACGAGCCGACATCGAGGTGCCAAACCATGCCGTCGATATGGACTCTTGGGCAAGATCAGCCTGTTATCCCCGAGGTACCTTTTATCCGTTGAGCGACGGCCATTCCACAATGTACCGCCGGATCACTAGTCCCGACTTTCGTCCCTGCTTGAGATGTCTCTCTCACAGTCAAGCTCCCTTGTGCACTTACACTCGACACCTGATTGCCAACCAGGCTGAGGGAACCTTTGGGCGCCTCCGTTACTTTTTAGGAGGCAACCGCCCCAGTTAAACTACCCATCAGGCACTGTCCCTGACCCGGATCACGGGCCGAAGTTAGATGTCCAAAGTGACCAGAGTGGTATTTCAACGATGACTCCACCCGAACTGGCGTCCGGGCTTCAACGTCTCCCACCTATCCTACACAAGCCACTCCGAACACCAATACCAAACTATAGTAAAGGTCTCGGGGTCTTTCCGTCCTGCTGCGCGTAACGAGCATCTTTACTCGTACTGCAATTTCGCCGAGTTTATGGTTGAGACAGCGGGGAAGTCGTTACTCCATTCGTGCAGGTCGGAACTTACCCGACAAGGAATTTCGCTACCTTAGGATGGTTATAGTTACCACCGCCGTTTACTGGGGCTTAAATTCTCAGCTTCGCCCACAAGGGGCTAACCGGTCCTCTTAACCTTCCAGCACCGGGCAGGAGTCAGTCCGTATACATCGTCTTGCGACTTCGCACGGACCTGTGTTTTTAGTAAACAGTCGCTTCCCCCTGGTCTCTGCGGCCCACACCCGCTCACGGAGAGCAAGTCTCCATCACGGGGCAGGCCCCCCTTCTCCCGAAGTTACGGGGGCATTTTGCCGAGTTCCTTAACCATAATTCTCTCGATCGCCTTGGTATTCTCTACCTGATCACCTGTGTCGGTTTGGGGTACGGGCGGCTAAAACCTCGCGTCGATGCTTTTCTAGGCAGCATAGGATCACCGGATCCCCCCGAACGGGAGTCCCATCAGATCTCAGGATCGTGCTCGAAACACACAGGAACGGATTTGCCTATCCCTGACCCTACATCCTTGGACCGGGGCAACCATCGCCCGGCCCGGCTACCTTCCTGCGTCACACCTGTTAATACGCTTACCTCCCGGGATCAGGTCCCGCGCTCGGCCAAAACCCACACACCACAAGGGTGGGCGGGCAGGCTCCGGGCGGTTAGTATCCCCCGCTTGGCATGGGCGGTTTTTCGCCGGTACGGGAATATCAACCCGTTGTCCATCGACTACGCCTGTCGGCCTCGCCTTAGGTCCCGACTTACCCAGGGCAGATTAGCTTGACCCTGGAACCCTTGATCATTCGGCGGACGGGTTTCTCACCCGTCTTTCGCTACTCATGCCTGCATTCTCACTCGTGTAGGCTCCACCGCTGGTTTCCACCGCGACTTCACTGCCCACACGACGCTCCCCTACCACTCCACACCCCTGAACCACGAAGGCTAGGGTACTGTGTGAAATCCACAACTTCGGCGGTGTACTTGAGCCCCGCTACATTGTCGGCGCGGAATCACTTGACCAGTGAGCTATTACGCACTCTTTCAAGGATGGCTGCTTCTAAGCCAACCTCCTGGTTGTCTTCGCAACTCCACATCCTTTCCCACTTAGCACACGCTTAGGGGCCTTAGTTGGTGGTCTGGGCTGTTTCCCTCTCGACTATGAAGCTTATCCCCCACAGTCTCACTGCTGCGCTCTCACTTACCGGCATTCGGAGTTTGGCTGACGTCAGTAACCTTGTAGGGCCCATCGGCCATCCAGTAGCTCTACCTCCGGCAAGAAACACGCAACGCTGCACCTAAATGCATTTCGGGGAGAACCAGCTATCACGGAGTTTGATTGGCCTTTCACCCCTACCCACAGCTCATCCCCTCCATTTTCAACTGAAGTGGGTTCGGTCCTCCACGACGTCTTACCGTCGCTTCAACCTGGCCATGGGTAGATCACTCCGCTTCGGGTCTAGATCACGCCACTACACTCGCCCTGTTCAGACTCGCTTTCGCTACGGCTACCCCACACGGGTTAACCTCGCGACGTAACACTAACTCGCAGGCTCATTCTTCAAAAGGCACGCCGTCACAGTTACTAGTGATTACTCACGACTGCTCCGACGGATTGTAAGCACACGGTTTCAGGTACTGTTTCACTCCCCTCCCGGGGTACTTTTCACCTTTCCCTCACGGTACTGGTCCGCTATCGGTCATTAGGAAGTATTTAGGCTTATCAGGTGGTCCTGACAGATTCGCACGGGATTTCTCGGGCCCCGTGCTACTTGGGATCCTCTCCAGGCGGTACACAACATTACGGTTACGGGGCTCACACCCTCTCTGGCCGGCCTTTCAAGACCGTTCACCTATGCCTGCACCTCACCCCACCGGTCCGGCAGAACCAGTACGGAAAGTCCCACAACCCCGCCCATGCAACGCCCGCCGGCTATCACACATGGAAACGGTTTAGCCTGATCCGCGTTCGCTCGCCACTACTAACGGAATCACTCTTGTTTTCTCTTCCTGCGGGTACTGAGATGTTTCACTTCCCCGCGTTCCCCCCACGCACCCTATGTGTTCAGATGCGGGTCACACAATCACCCAAAAGCGTTGTGCGGGGTTTCCCCATTCGGACATCCTGGGATCAACGCTCGGTTATCAACTCCCCCAGGCTTATCGCAGATTCCTACGTCCTTCTTCGGCTCCTAATGCCAAGGCATCCACCGTGTGCCCTTAAAAACTTGACCACACACAAACCAGCAAACCCACAACAAAGGGGCCCACCGGTTCACGATGCATCATCTATTCGAGAGAACCACGACCACAAAAGGCCAGGTTCATTCATAAGAAATTGCTGTAAGAACACACACCCACCAACCCCGAAGAGCCGGCACCATGCATGTTCTAGATGCTCGCGTCCACTATGTAGTTCTCAAACAACAACCCCGTCAACCAGACCCCCAACACCCACACGGGTGCCGGTACGAACCGGAAGCAGGAACAAAAGAAACACCAGAACTGTGTCCCCCTGCATTGCTGCAAAAAGGTCCTGTTGCCTCAGGACCCAACAGTGCGCCAAACACAACCCACACAAACCACGCCCCGGCACGTTCCCAACACCACACACCCCCAAAAAAGGGGCACGCACTGCCGTACTAACACCAGGACACAACCGGTCAGGCCATGCCAAACAAACGTTTGATTCGTTGATATTCCACCCATGAGCACCCACCGCAGAACATACGCCTGCGCAATGGGCAACACTGACAACCACCAGCCCCCGCATGCACGGGAACCGACACGGTTGTTAGCAGCTCCTTAGAAAGGAGGTGATCCAGCCGCACCTTCCGGTACGGCTACCTTGTTACGACTTAGTCCCAATCGCCGGTCCCACCTTCGACGGCTCCCCCCACAAGGGTTAGGCCACCGGCTTCGGGTGTTACCAACTTTCGTGACTTGACGGGCGGTGTGTACAAGGCCCGGGAACGTATTCACCGCAGCGTTGCTGATCTGCGATTACTAGCGACTCCGACTTCATGGGGTCGAGTTGCAGACCCCAATCCGAACTGAGACCGGCTTTTTGGGATTAGCTCCACCTCACAGTATCGCAACCCTTTGTACCGGCCATTGTAGCATGCGTGAAGCCCAAGACATAAGGGGCATGATGATTTGACGTCGTCCCCACCTTCCTCCGAGTTGACCCCGGCAGTCTCCTATGAGTCCCCGCCATAACGCGCTGGCAACATAGAACGAGGGTTGCGCTCGTTGCGGGACTTAACCCAACATCTCACGACACGAGCTGACGACAACCATGCACCACCTGTAAACCGACCGCAAGCGGGGCACCTGTTTCCAGGTCTTTCCGGTTCATGTCAAGCCTTGGTAAGGTTCTTCGCGTTGCATCGAATTAATCCGCATGCTCCGCCGCTTGTGCGGGCCCCCGTCAATTCCTTTGAGTTTTAGCCTTGCGGCCGTACTCCCCAGGCGGGGCACTTAATGCGTTAGCTACGGCGCGGAAAACGTGGAATGTCCCCCACACCTAGTGCCCAACGTTTACGGCATGGACTACCAGGGTATCTAATCCTGTTCGCTCCCCATGCTTTCGCTCCTCAGCGTCAGTTACAGCCCAGAGACCTGCCTTCGCCATCGGTGTTCCTCCTGATATCTGCGCATTTCACCGCTACACCAGGAATTCCAGTCTCCCCTACTGCACTCTAGTCTGCCCGTACCCACTGCAGAACCGGAGTTGAGCCCCGGTCTTTCACAGCAGACGCGACAAACCGCCTACGAGCTCTTTACGCCCAATAATTCCGGATAACGCTTGCGCCCTACGTATTACCGCGGCTGCTGGCACGTAGTTAGCCGGCGCTTCTTCTGCAGGTACCGTCACTTTCGCTTCTTCCCTACTGAAAGAGGTTTACAACCCGAAGGCCGTCATCCCTCACGCGGCGTCGCTGCATCAGGCTTTCGCCCATTGTGCAATATTCCCCACTGCTGCCTCCCGTAGGAGTCTGGGCCGTGTCTCAGTCCCAGTGTGGCCGGTCACCCTCTCAGGCCGGCTACCCGTCGTCGCCTTGGTAGGCCATTACCCCACCAACAAGCTGATAGGCCGCGAGTCCATCCAAAACCACAAAAGCTTTCCACCACCATGACATGCGCCAGATGGTCATATCCGGTATTAGACCCAGTTTCCCAGGCTTATCCCAGAGTCAAGGGCAGGTTACTCACGTGTTACTCACCCGTTCGCCACTAATCCCCCCAGCAAGCCAGGGATCATCGTTCGACTTGCATGTGTTAAGCACGCCGCCAGCGTTCATCCTGAGCCAGGATCAAACTCTCCGTTGAAAACAAAAAAAATCAAACAGACACAACCACACCCACCGGAAATAACGGCGAACACGGCTGCACAAAATTCGAAACCAGCTGAAAACCAAACCACCACACACGGGGGTGCATGACGATCCGGCATATAATTTCAACCAATCAAAAAAACAATCGGCATCAACAAACTTGGCACACTATTGAGTTCTCAAACAACAGACCCTCCAAAACATCACCCCGGACAGCGCACCACAAAAGCAGCACACCCAACAGGGCCATTGGAAAAGAAGAGTTATTTTTGGCCGCCTACCGAACCGTACACACCTTCCGGCTTTCCGTTTCGCACCCGGCGACTCAGAAAACAATACACGCCCCACACCCCCAACGCAAATCCACCCCAACACACCCAAACACACCCCCAAAAACCCGCGCCAGCACCGCCGTCGAGCACTACTCCGGACGCGTCATCAGCCTGGCCAACGTGACCACTTCCGCTGACGACCGTGTGCACTAGTGGGAGGATGGGACGCATGGAACTGCACATCACAGGAGATGCCGCCGCCGACCAGCTATTGAGTGACGATGCCTTCGCATTGCTGACCGGAATGTTGCTCGATCAACAGGTGACCATGGAGTCGGCATTTGCCGGTCCAGAGAAGATCCGTGCCCGCCTTGGGTCACTGGATCCTGGCACGATCGCAGACTACGACCCCGCAGGCTTCGTGGAGGTATTCAAGGAACGCCCTGCCGTGCATCGTTTCCCAGGCTCCATGGCTGGCAGAGTCCAAGCCCTGGCCGAAACGGTACACCGGGATTGGAACGGAGACGCTGCGGCAATCTGGACCAGCGGCAATCCCGACGGCGCTGAGGTACTGCGCCGGCTTAAGGCATTGCCTGGATTCGGAGAGCAGAAAGCGAAAATCTTCCTGGCCCTGCTTGGTAAGCAATGCGGCCTTCAAGCCAATGGATGGCGGGAAGCAGCGGGGCACTACGGCGAAGAGGGCTCATACCTCTCTGTTGCTGACATCGTGGACCCCGACTCTTTGGTCAAAGTTCGCGCCAGCAAACAAGCGGCCAAGGCGGCTGCAAAGGCTTCCAAGGCAACGGGCGGCTAATCACTCCCGCGTCGACGGGCACCTGACGCATGGTCCCTCATGGCTTTCCGCACTTTCCAGCTTTATCCACATAGGCGCATGTAGGTCTGATGTGACATTGGTCGTGCTGGAAGAGTAGTTTCCATGGACGGCGTTCTGGAGCGGGCTGAGGCTACTGAGGTTTCGGGCGTGCCTGTGCCTGGGGGCTCTGGGGTTCAGGAGCTGCTGGCCGTGTTGTGCTCTTTCCGTGTCGGGGCGGACAGCTCCGGCGTGATCGATCAGATTCGGGGCCTGGAAGACGTAAAGTCAGCGATCGTGGCGTTGCAGGCGCGGGCAGCGGTAGCGTTTGACCTGGCCCAGCGCCGCGAACAAACCTCCACCGGCGTCCCCAACCCGGATCTCGGTCACGGTGTCGGCGCGCAGATCGCCCTCGCCCGGCGGGAATGACCCCAACCGCGGTTCCCGCCTCCTCGGACTCGCCAAGGCCCTCGTGTCCGAGATGCCCCGCACCATGGCCGCCCTGGAAACCGGACAACTGAACGAATGGCGGGCCACCATCCCGTGGCACAACGGCGGACCCACCAGCCTCGCAAACGGCGCAGGGCTCTGCGAAGCCTGCAACCACACCAAAGAAAACCCCGGCCGCAACGCCAAAACAATCCCCGGCAGCCGACATCACCTCGAAATCAGCACCCCCACCGGCCACACCTACCAATCCAAAGCCCCACCTTTACCGGCGAATGCGGCCGCTGCGACATGAAGTGCCGGACGGTCGAACGTCAGTTTCGGCATCGGCGGCAACGGGCTCGTCGCGATGATTTGGGGGCAGTTAACGAGTGAAGGCCTCCATGATGATGGAGGCCTTTGTCTTGGGTTCAGGGTTGGCAGGCGCCTGGTTCGGTTGTTAGGTGTGGTTAAAGTGGGGAAGCCCCGACCGTGGTGGTCGGGGCTTCCCGTTAATGTTTGTCCGGCGGTGTCCTACTCTCCCACACCCTCCCGGGTGCAGTACCATCGGCGCTGTGGGTCTTAGCTTCCGGGTTCGGAATGGGACCGGGCGTTTCCCCCACGCTATGACCGCCGTAACCTTGTTACCCGTCCCGCGCACCGGTTTTGTGGTGTGGGGTGGGAAGACTGTGTGGTTACAACTGTGGTGTTGTGTATTTAGTTGTTGGTTCCTGGAACGGTTGTTGTTCGGGAACCACATAGTGGACGCGTGCAGTGTGTTGTGTGTGGTGTAAGTTGTTGGCCTATTAGTACCGGTCAGCTTCACGAGTCTTTGGTCCTCGCTTCCACATCCGGCCTATCAACCCAGTGGTCTGGCTGGGGGCCTCTCACACGTATTGTGTATGGAAATCTCATCTTGAAGCGAGCTTCCCGCTTAGATGCTTTCAGCGGTTATCCCATCCGAACGTAGCTAATCAGCGGTGCACTTGGCAGTACAACTGACACACCAGAGGTTCGTCCGTCCCGGTCCTCTCGTACTAAGGACAGCCCTTCTCAAATTTCCTGCGCGCGCAGCGGATAGGGACCGAACTGTCTCACGACGTTCTAAACCCAGCTCGCGTACCGCTTTAATGGGCGAACAGCCCAACCCTTGGGACCTACTCCAGCCCCAGGATGCGACGAGCCGACATCGAGGTGCCAAACCATGCCGTCGATATGGACTCTTGGGCAAGATCAGCCTGTTATCCCCGAGGTACCTTTTATCCGTTGAGCGACGGCCATTCCACAATGTACCGCCGGATCACTAGTCCCGACTTTCGTCCCTGCTTGAGATGTCTCTCTCACAGTCAAGCTCCCTTGTGCACTTACACTCGACACCTGATTGCCAACCAGGCTGAGGGAACCTTTGGGCGCCTCCGTTACTTTTTAGGAGGCAACCGCCCCAGTTAAACTACCCATCAGGCACTGTCCCTGACCCGGATCACGGGCCGAAGTTAGATGTCCAAAGTGACCAGAGTGGTATTTCAACGATGACTCCACCCGAACTGGCGTCCGGGCTTCAACGTCTCCCACCTATCCTACACAAGCCACTCCGAACACCAATACCAAACTATAGTAAAGGTCTCGGGGTCTTTCCGTCCTGCTGCGCGTAACGAGCATCTTTACTCGTACTGCAATTTCGCCGAGTTTATGGTTGAGACAGCGGGGAAGTCGTTACTCCATTCGTGCAGGTCGGAACTTACCCGACAAGGAATTTCGCTACCTTAGGATGGTTATAGTTACCACCGCCGTTTACTGGGGCTTAAATTCTCAGCTTCGCCCACAAGGGGCTAACCGGTCCTCTTAACCTTCCAGCACCGGGCAGGAGTCAGTCCGTATACATCGTCTTGCGACTTCGCACGGACCTGTGTTTTTAGTAAACAGTCGCTTCCCCCTGGTCTCTGCGGCCCACACCCGCTCCACAGAGCAAGTCTGTATCACGGGGCAGGCCCCCCTTCTCCCGAAGTTACGGGGGCATTTTGCCGAGTTCCTTAACCATAATTCTCTCGATCGCCTTGGTATTCTCTACCTGATCACCTGTGTCGGTTTGGGGTACGGGCGGCTAAAACCTCGCGTCGATGCTTTTCTAGGCAGCATAGGATCACCGGATCCCCCCGAACGGGAGTCCCATCAGATCTCAGGATCGTGCTCGAAACACACAGGAACGGATTTGCCTATCCCTGACCCTACATCCTTGGACCGGGGCAACCATCGCCCGGCCCGGCTACCTTCCTGCGTCACACCTGTTAATACGCTTACCTCCCGGGATCAGGTCCCGCGCTCGGCCAAAACCCACACACCACAAGGGTGGGCGGGCAGGCTCCGGGCGGTTAGTATCCCCCGCTTGGCATGGGCGGTTTTTCGCCGGTACGGGAATATCAACCCGTTGTCCATCGACTACGCCTGTCGGCCTCGCCTTAGGTCCCGACTTACCCAGGGCAGATTAGCTTGACCCTGGAACCCTTGATCATTCGGCGGACGGGTTTCTCACCCGTCTTTCGCTACTCATGCCTGCATTCTCACTCGTGTAGGCTCCACCGCTGGTTTCCACCGCGACTTCACTGCCCACACGACGCTCCCCTACCACTCCACACCCCTGAACCACGAAGGCTAGGGTACCGTGTGAAATCCACAACTTCGGCGGTGTACTTGAGCCCCGCTACATTGTCGGCGCGGAATCACTTGACCAGTGAGCTATTACGCACTCTTTCAAGGATGGCTGCTTCTAAGCCAACCTCCTGGTTGTCTTCGCAACTCCACATCCTTTCCCACTTAGCACACGCTTAGGGGCCTTAGTTGGTGGTCTGGGCTGTTTCCCTCTCGACTATGAAGCTTATCCCCCACAGTCTCACTGCTGCGCTCTCACTTACCGGCATTCGGAGTTTGGCTGACGTCAGTAACCTTGTAGGGCCCATCGGCCATCCAGTAGCTCTACCTCCGGCAAGAAACACGCAACGCTGCACCTAAATGCATTTCGGGGAGAACCAGCTATCACGGAGTTTGATTGGCCTTTCACCCCTACCCACAGCTCATCCCCTCCATTTTCAACTGAAGTGGGTTCGGTCCTCCACGACGTCTTACCGTCGCTTCAACCTGGCCATGGGTAGATCACTCCGCTTCGGGTCTAGATCACGCCACTACACTCGCCCTGTTCAGACTCGCTTTCGCTACGGCTACCCCACACGGGTTAACCTCGCGACGTAACACTAACTCGCAGGCTCATTCTTCAAAAGGCACGCCGTCACAGTTACTAGTGATTACTCACGACTGCTCCGACGGATTGTAAGCACACGGTTTCAGGTACTGTTTCACTCCCCTCCCGGGGTACTTTTCACCTTTCCCTCACGGTACTGGTCCGCTATCGGTCATTAGGAAGTATTTAGGCTTATCAGGTGGTCCTGACAGATTCGCACGGGATTTCTCGGGCCCCGTGCTACTTGGGATCCTCTCCAGGCGGTACACAACATTACGGTTACGGGGCTCACACCCTCTCTGGCCGGCCTTTCAAGACCGTTCACCTATGCCTGCACTACACACCCCACCGGTCCGGCAGAACCAGTACGGAAAGTCCCACAACCCCGCCCATGCAACGCCCGCCGGCTATCACACATGGAAACGGTTTAGCCTGATCCGCGTTCGCTCGCCACTACTAACGGAATCACTCTTGTTTTCTCTTCCTGCGGGTACTGAGATGTTTCACTTCCCCGCGTTCCCCCCACGCACCCTATGTGTTCAGATGCGGGTCACACAATCACCCAAAAGCGTTGTGCGGGGTTTCCCCATTCGGACATCCTGGGATCAACGCTCGGTTATCAACTCCCCCAGGCTTATCGCAGATTCCTACGTCCTTCTTCGGCTCCTAATGCCAAGGCATCCACCGTGTGCCCTTAAAAACTTGACCACACACAAACCAGCAAACCCACAACAAAGGGGCCCACCGGTTCACGATGCATCATCTATTCGAGAGAACCACGACCACAAAAGGCCAGGTTCATTCATAAGAAATTGCTGTAAGAACACACACCCACCAACCCCGAAGAGCCGGCACCATGCATGTCCTAGATGCTCGCGTCCACTATGTAGTTCTCAAACAACAACCCCGTCAACCAGACCCCCAACACCCACACGGGTGCCGGTACGAACCGGAAGCAGGAACAAAAGAAACACCAGAACTGTGTCCCCCTGCATTGCTGCAAAAAGGTCCTGTTGCCTCAGGACCCAACAGTGCGCCAAACACAACCCACACAAACCACGCCCCGGCACGTTCCCAACACCACACACCCCCAAAAAAGGGGCACGCACTGCCGTACTAACACCAGGACACAACCGGTCAGGCCATGCCAAACAAACGTTTGATTCGTTGATATTCCACCCATGAGCACCCACCGCAGAACATACGCCTGCGCAATGGGCAACACTGACAACCACCAGCCCCCGCATGCACGGGAACCGACACGGTTGTTAGCAGCTCCTTAGAAAGGAGGTGATCCAGCCGCACCTTCCGGTACGGCTACCTTGTTACGACTTAGTCCCAATCGCCGGTCCCACCTTCGACGGCTCCCCCCACAAGGGTTAGGCCACCGGCTTCGGGTGTTACCAACTTTCGTGACTTGACGGGCGGTGTGTACAAGGCCCGGGAACGTATTCACCGCAGCGTTGCTGATCTGCGATTACTAGCGACTCCGACTTCATGGGGTCGAGTTGCAGACCCCAATCCGAACTGAGACCGGCTTTTTGGGATTAGCTCCACCTCACAGTATCGCAACCCTTTGTACCGGCCATTGTAGCATGCGTGAAGCCCAAGACATAAGGGGCATGATGATTTGACGTCGTCCCCACCTTCCTCCGAGTTGACCCCGGCAGTCTCCTATGAGTCCCCGCCATAACGCGCTGGCAACATAGAACGAGGGTTGCGCTCGTTGCGGGACTTAACCCAACATCTCACGACACGAGCTGACGACAACCATGCACCACCTGTAAACCGACCGCAAGCGGGGCACCTGTTTCCAGGTCTTTCCGGTTCATGTCAAGCCTTGGTAAGGTTCTTCGCGTTGCATCGAATTAATCCGCATGCTCCGCCGCTTGTGCGGGCCCCCGTCAATTCCTTTGAGTTTTAGCCTTGCGGCCGTACTCCCCAGGCGGGGCACTTAATGCGTTAGCTACGGCGCGGAAAACGTGGAATGTCCCCCACACCTAGTGCCCAACGTTTACGGCATGGACTACCAGGGTATCTAATCCTGTTCGCTCCCCATGCTTTCGCTCCTCAGCGTCAGTTACAGCCCAGAGACCTGCCTTCGCCATCGGTGTTCCTCCTGATATCTGCGCATTTCACCGCTACACCAGGAATTCCAGTCTCCCCTACTGCACTCTAGTCTGCCCGTACCCACTGCAGAACCGGAGTTGAGCCCCGGTCTTTCACAGCAGACGCGACAAACCGCCTACGAGCTCTTTACGCCCAATAATTCCGGATAACGCTTGCGCCCTACGTATTACCGCGGCTGCTGGCACGTAGTTAGCCGGCGCTTCTTCTGCAGGTACCGTCACTTTCGCTTCTTCCCTACTGAAAGAGGTTTACAACCCGAAGGCCGTCATCCCTCACGCGGCGTCGCTGCATCAGGCTTTCGCCCATTGTGCAATATTCCCCACTGCTGCCTCCCGTAGGAGTCTGGGCCGTGTCTCAGTCCCAGTGTGGCCGGTCACCCTCTCAGGCCGGCTACCCGTCGTCGCCTTGGTAGGCCATTACCCCACCAACAAGCTGATAGGCCGCGAGTCCATCCAAAACCACAAAAGCTTTCCACCACCATGACATGCGCCAGATGGTCATATCCGGTATTAGACCCAGTTTCCCAGGCTTATCCCAGAGTCAAGGGCAGGTTACTCACGTGTTACTCACCCGTTCGCCACTAATCCCCCCAGCAAGCCAGGGATCATCGTTCGACTTGCATGTGTTAAGCACGCCGCCAGCGTTCATCCTGAGCCAGGATCAAACTCTCCGTTGAAAACAAAAAATCAAACAGACACAACCACACCCACCGGAAATAACGGCGAACACGGCTGCACAAAATTCGAAACCAGCTGAAAACCAAACCACCACACACGGGGGTGCGCAGCAACCTGGCCATAATTTCAACCAATCAAAAAACAATCGGCATCAACAAACTTGGCACACTATTGAGTTCTCAAACAACAGACACTTACCGGCACCACCCACAACCCCTACAGGGCCACAGGATCGCTCCGGAGCAACTTTTCAAACTTACCCGATTCGATCGCATGAAGCAAACCGCACTCAGGCCCCCAAGCCAGATCGGAGGCACAAAAAGCACCACCGGAAACCGGTAATTTGAAGGGGATTTCGTCACCATTATTTCCGCATCAGCGGCGGCGACTCAGATAACTTTACACGTGCCATACCGTCCGAACAAATCCGCCCAGACGCCGCCCAAATCCCCGTAAACACTGGGGAAACGGCCCAGAAACACCTCAATAACCGCAAAACCGTTGTTCGTGAAGCCCGTCACACGAAGAAGCAGCGGCAATAGCCGCTCTTTCAAGCGGCACCAAGGATCCGCCGTCGGGCCTCATCAGCGGTCGATATCGGCCAAGCCACCGGGCGATGAACTCAAGAGCAACCGGCACTACGCTTCAGGACGTGAGAGAACGACACGCCAAACGCGTCAGGATGTGAGAGAACGACGCTCGAAAACACCGATTATCTGAGAGAACATCCGAAGAAGGCGGCGCGCGTCCGAGCGGGGCACGAGCGAGCGCGTAGAGGATGAGCCGACAAACAGCCGAACCCCCCAAACAGCCGAACCCCAACGGCCCGCACCCAAACGGCCCGGCCGTGCCCGGTCAAGACTCAGCGCCCGGTCAAGGGTCAGTGCCCGGTCAAGGTCAGTGCCCGGTCAAAGGTCAGTGCCCGGTCAAGGGTCAGTGGCCGCCGTGGCCTGCGCCTTCGGTTTTGCGCATCATCGAACCGAGCACCACTGCAGCTCCGGCAATGATGGTTGCCGCCAGGAAGGCGGCTTGCATGCCGGCTACCAGGCCGGACGATGCGGACACCACGGCGAAGATGGACACGAGCAGCGCAGTGCCAGCGGCACCGGCCACTTGCTGGGCCGTGCTCATGATGGCCGATCCGTGGGAGTACAGGTGCGGAGGCAGCGGGTTCAGGCCAGTGGTGAAGGCGGGCGTAAAGAGTAGTGCCAGGCCGAGGCTCAACGTTACGTGCAGCGCAATGACCCATCCGAGGGCGCTGGCCTGATCGAGCCGCGAGAACTGCCAGAGGGTCAGGACCATGAGGACTGAACCGGATACGGTCAGGGGCAGCGGACCCACTTTGTCGAAGATCCGCCCGATCACGGGCCCCAACAGACCCATGGCCAAACCGCCGGGCAGGAGGGCAAGGCCGGTTTCCATCGGCTGGAGGTGCAGTGTGTTCTGCAGGTAGAGCGGGAGCAGGATGACTCCGCCGAACAGGGCCATCATCGCCACGACCATCAGCAGCGTGGACACTGTGAACATTCGGAAGTTGAAGGCCCGGAGATCCAGTAGTGGCGAGTCGGACTTCTGCAGTTTGAGCTGGCGGAAGACGAACAGCGCCAGGCACACGAGTCCCACTACGAGTGCGACGACCGGGACCACCCCGGCGTTTGCACCACCAATCTGGCTGAGGCCATAGACAAGGCCACCGAAGGCAGGCACCGTGAGGACCACCGAAGTGAAGTCCAAACCAGTCTTCCCGCGCTCCCCCACGTTGGTGAGGTACTTGGCACCAATCGCCAAGGCAGCCAGTGCTACAGGGAGGACGAACACAAACATGAAGCGCCACGAGAAGTGGTCCAGGATGATGCCTGAAACGGTGGGGCCCATTGCGGGAGCGACCGAGATGGCGATGCTGACGTTGCCCATGACGGCTCCGCGCCGGGACATCGGGACAAGGGTGAGGATTGTGGTCATCAGCAAGGGCAGCATGATCGCCGTGCCGCCGGCCTGGACGATTCGCGCAAGGAGCAGCACGGGAAAGCCGGGCGCCAGGGCGGCGAGCAGAGTTCCACCGCTGAAGAGTCCCATCGCCAGCATGAACGAGCCCCGGGTGGTCAATCGCTGCAGGATGAACCCGGTAGTGGGAATGACGACCGCCATGGTCAGCATGAACCCGGTGGCGAGCCACTGGACCGTGGGCGCGTCCACCTTGAGATCGGTCATCAGCCGCTGGAGCGCCACGTTCATGATGGTTTCGTTGAGGATCACCACAAAAGTGGCAACCAACAACGTGACAATGACCGTGACGGATTCACGGGACATCTTCCCGGATACAGGAGCCTGGGCGAGTACTTCCTCTGTGGAGGGCGCACTTGCGGACGCGCCGGAACCGGGCTCGCTGTTGGCGTCGGATGTGACGTCGGTAGACATGAGGATTCCTCAGGTTTGGGCTTGGAGTCCGGCGATCGGTGCCGGTAAAGACAGGAACAGTCTAGACGCCCAAGGGATTCCCGTCAGCAGAAAATCCAAACGTTGGGTATTCAACCTCAGGAATTAAGCGGAACGTTGTCTATCAACCGCACCGGACCTACCTTGGCGGCAATGATTGCCAGCCCTTCGCCGCGGAACGGAGTTTCCTTGCAGTTCTCCGCCAGCGGCTCAAGGGTGGCGGGATCCACGACGTCGAAATAGTCCAGTTCCACCAGTGGCTGGGACTGGACAAGCGCGACGGCGGAATCCAGGTCCAGCGGTTCATGTGCGTTCGCGCGGGACTCGATGAGGCGCAGAGCCCGTGAGAGCACCAGCGCTGCCCCGCGTTCTTCGTCCGAGAGGAAGCGGTTCCGGCTTGAAAGCGCCAGCCCGTCGTCATCACGGACGGTTGGCACAGGCACGATCTCCACGGGGAAGTTCAGATCCACGACCATCCGCTTCACGAGGGCAAGCTGCTGGGCGTCCTTCTGGCCAAAGTAGGCACGGTAGACGGGGATGGAACCGTCCGCAGCTGCCCCGCCCGGAAGTCCGTAGTGCAGCAACTTGGCTACCACGGTCAGGGCACCGTCGAAGTGTCCCGGACGTGAGGCACCTTCCCATTTCCCGCCCAGCGGACCGGCCGTGATACGGACCAGCGGCTGCCCGCCGGGATACACCTCGTCCACGGCGGGCGCGAAGACAAGGTCCACTCCTTCGGCATCAAGGATGGCCATATCGGCCTCAAGCGTGCGTGGATAGCGGTCGAGGTCCACGGCGTCGCCGAACTGGAGGGGATTCACGAAAATGGTGGCCACCACGACGTCGTTCTCTGCCACGGCGGTCCTCGCCAAGGCGGCATGGCCTGAGTGCAGGGCCCCCATTGTCGGCACCAGGCCCTGGGAAGTTCCTCGTTTTGAAGCCAGGAGCCGTGCGCTTTCAGTGCGCAGTTCGGCCGTGGTGGTCACGAGTTTGATGGCCATGCTGTTCAGATTCCTTCCGGCGCGGTGGGCTCTGTTCCCAAGGCCTCGCCAATGTCAGTCAGTTGTTCAGGACGCAGCAGTCCGCGGTTTCCGGCGCGCCGGGCCGTCGCCCGGGCCATGGCCTGGTAGGCCGCGAGCACGTCGCCGCCCGCTCCGCCGTCGTATTCTTTCAGCGCTTGGGCGTGCGCAGCAACGGTGCCTACGTCGCCTCGCGCGACGGGGCCGGTCAATGCGGATTCCCCGCTCGCAAGAGCGTTCTCGAGTGTGGCCCGCAGCAATGGGCCCAGCATGGACTCCGGTGATTCGACGCCGATTTCCCGCAGCAACTGCGACGCCTGCGCAACAAGCGTCACCATGTGGTTGGAACTGTGCGCGAGGGCCGCGTGGTACAGGGTGCGGTCTGCTTCGGCAATCGCTACCGGCTCGGCGCCCATCTCCACGACCAGTGCCTGGGCAATCGGCAGCATAGCGGCGTCGGCGGTGATTCCGAACGTGCAATCCATCAGGCGGGTCAGGTCAAGGCTCATACCTGTGAAAGTCATGGCAGGATGCAGTGCCAGCGGAATTGCACCGGCCGTGCGGATCGGCTGCAGGATCCCGACGCCGAAGCGGCCGGACGTGTGGGCCACCAGTTGGCCCGGTTGCCACGCACCGAGCTTCGCGAGTCCAGCAACAAGTTCGCCGAGGGCATCGTCAGGAACGGCAAGGAGCACCAGTTCCGAGCGCTCCACGATGTCCTGGATCCCAAGGATCGGGACTCCCGGAAGCAGCGTCTCTGCCCGCTCGCGGCTCGCTTCGGATACCGCAGAAACCCCGACGACGGCGTGCTCGGCCGCGCGCAAAGCGGCACCAAGGACGGCACCCACCTTGCCGGCGCCGATGATGCCGACTCCGAGTCTTCCTGGCCTAACCATGCTGGGGGTCCTCCTGAGTTGGTGCTTGGGGTAGAGATTGTGTTGGTGATTGGGGTGGAACCTGGCCGCTTACCTCCGCAAGCCATTGCTCGCTGGTCTGCCGCTTTCTCGCCTCGCGGGCACGGGCAGCCTGCTGGTCGAATAACTGCACCGCCACCTCGACGTCGGCCTGATAGAGGCGTGGCACCACAGGTCCCGCCGTCGTGTGGAGGACAAGGTCCGCGACACCGAAACGCCGCGCCAGCGGACCTTGCTGCAGGGCCATGGACTGCGTGCGCTGATGGGGAACCAGGACCAAAGTGCGCCACCATCGGCCGGATCGAATCAACAGTGCCGTTCGCGTGGCCAGGAACCCGTTGCGCCGCCATCCCAGCGGGGCCAGGAGCCGGGCGCGGCGCGGAGTAGTGACGAACGCATCCCCGGAGGTAAGCCCGGCCAACCCCTCCAGCCCGGACGTGAAAACCCGTTCCGGATACTCAACGCCCGGGTCCGGCAGCACGAGGGACAGCATCCGCATGACGTCCGGCTTCATGCCCACCGGTAGCAAGGTGGTCCGGGCAGCGTTCTCATTGCCTGCGGCACCACCGTAGCCGGCCACGTTGACTTGCATCCGGTACCAGCCGAAGATCCTCCAGATGGGCGGCTGGGTGACTTTCAGCGCCTGGATCCGGCCCGGGGGCAAGGTCTGGGCTTGGGTGTCCAGGAGCCCGTAGCGGAGCCGGATGCCATCAGGGGAGATCGCTGCGGTGAAGTTGTAGCCCTTGTTGAATGAGCTCCAATAAGCAGCACCAATGCCCAGCACGGCCGGGATCAGCGCCAGGAAGATGGCGCTGTTTTCGGTGTACACGGAGATGGCTATGGATGCCACGGCACCGAGCAGGATACCCACAGTTTGTTCGCTGAGCAGGAGCGAGCCAATAAGCCGGGAAGGTGGCACGGACAAGACAACGTGCTCGGGCGCTTCTGGGATTTCCTGTGGAGTCTCCGGTCCACTCACCACTCCGGCGGCACGGGCAAGGATAGTGGCGCGCAGCTGTTTGGCCTGGGCCAGCGGAAGGTAAGCGAGCCGCACGGCCGATTCGCCGGCGTCGGCGACTTCAAACTTGAGTTCAGCGAGGCCAAAAATCCTCGCCAAAAGGGGTTGCACGATGTCGATCGCCTGGACACGGTCCAACCGCGCCTGCCGCTGCTGCTTGAACACGAAACCGGTGTTGACCCGGACATAGCCCCCGGCCACCTGATAACGCGTGAAGTACCAACTCAGGATGAATCCACCCACGGTCAGGAGAAGCACAATGCCCCCGCCGGCCAGCAGCCAGGGCACCCTTCCATTGAGGTTGGGATCGAGGATGTCACGCCCCTGCAGTATCCGTTCAAAGGCGTCGCGACCGAAAAAGTAGCCGACGGCGGCAAGCGCCACCCAGCCGCGCACGAACGGCGATGCTGGATGCACGCGCCGCCAATCGCCGTCGTCGGCTTTAGCCGGGAGGCCTACGGGGGCGCTACCGTCCGGGCTCACAGCCCGGCCAGCCTGGCTTCTCCACGTGCCGAGAGCTGTTCACGCAGCCGTGCGCCTTCCCCGGCAGGAAGCCCGGGCAGGTATGCGCTGGTACCGGCGGACGCCGTGTGGAGCTTCAACGTACAGAGTCCCAGTCCACGTTCCACCGGACCGACAGACACATCCACGTACTGCATGCGTCCATACGGGACCACCATGGTGCGCTGGAAAAAGATGCCGCGGCGGATGAGGAGATCGTCATCGCGCTCCGCATAGCCGATTGCGCGGACCTGGCGCGGAATCAGCACGAGCCGCCACAACGCCAGGACGAGCATCACCGCAGGTACCGTGATGGCGAGCCACAGCGGAGGCCAACGCCACAATCCCAGCTGCACAAACACGAGGGGAAGGCTGAGGATTGCCACCATCAGCAGGTTTCCGATGGCCCACTCCACCAGGCGGACCGTGACGTACTTCGGGGAGACCCGCAGCCACTGGACGCCGGGAGGGTCAATCGCCTCGGTATGCATACTCGCCTTCGCCTTTTGCTTCCCCGCGGCGGGTTTCCGGTCCAGGAGTGCCACCTTCGAGGTCTTCGGGTGGGATCCGGCAGAACCTCTCCACCACCAGGCCGACGACGACCATCACCACGCCACCACCGCCCATCAGGACGGCGTTCCACAGGATGCCTTCACCACTGCGCAAGGTTCCGATTCGCAGAAGGTCAAAGGAGATGCCAGCATGCCAGCCCAGAAGGAGCGTCCCTGCATATGCGCAGGCCTGGGCAAGAATCAGTGTCCTGGCAGCCAGGATCGGGTTGAGCAGGTTCTTCTTCTTGCCGTTGCGCCACCGCAGCACCCGGATTCCCATGATCAGGGTGAGCACGGCGATGACGCCCATGGTGACCAGTGCGGAGACCGGAAGCACGGGAGTGGGCATGCTGAAGCGGTTCGTTGCCGCCGTGGCCAGCCAACCGATGGCGGCAGCGATGATGGCGATGATGACCAGGACCGCGGGGCGCATGGGCTTCACTGCTACTCCACCGCTCCCGTCGCAGGAACACCGGCGACGTCCCCGTAGCCGTCGAAGCGACGGATGCCGGGCATGTCATCAGCTGCGGCCGCCAACTCTGCCACGCTGTACCCGTTCAGTTGGGCGTTCGGCTCCAGCAGCGACCACGGGTACAGGACAAAGGCCCGTTCGGCCGCCCTCGGATGAGGCAGGGTCAGGACGGGGTCGTCGCTGACCACATCACCGAAAACGATGATGTCCACATCCAGCGTCCGCGGACCCCAACGCACTTCACGGGTGCGGTGGTGCTTCTGTTCGACGTCGTGGCAGTGCTGCAGCAGCTCAAGGGGACTGAGAGTTGTTTCGACTGCCATGACCATGTTCAGGAAATCCGGTTGGCCTTCCGGGCCGCCGACCGCCTTGGTCTGGACCACCGGCGACACTCCAAGGAGCCTTACTTCCGGTGGGTCCACGAGATCGGCGACGGCTGTGGACAGGGTGTCGTTCCGCTCACCAAGGTTGCTGCCGAGCGCCAGGATCGCTTTGGTGTATCCGGAGTTCATGACCGCTCCCTGTGGACACTCACGGTGACATCGCCAAACGGAACCTCGATGGGCGCCTTCGGCTTGTGGACGGTGACATCGACTGCCGCCACGTTGTAATTGGCGAGGATGCCTTCGGCGATCCTCACGGCCAGACCCTCAATCAGGTTCAGCGGCTCGCCCTCAATGTGCGAGGTAATAAGCTCAGCCACCTCGCCGTAGTGCGCGGTGTACTGGAGGTCATCCGTCTCCGCAGCCTTGCTGAAGTCAGTATGAAGGACGGCGTCCACGACGAACGGCTGGCCGTCCCGGCGCTCGAAATCGAACACTCCGTGATGGCCGACGGCGGTGACACCGGTCAGCGTGATCCTGTCCACAAGGTCCTCCGGTCAGCGGGCGATTCGAGCGGCAACCTTGACGGCGTCAAGGCTGGGACCGACGTCGTGGACGCGGACAGCCCAGGCGCCCTTCGCGGCGCTCAAGGCAGTGATGGCTGCCGTGGCGGCATCCCGCTCCAGCGGTGCGGCAGACTTGCCGGCAACAGTGAGGAGCGAGCCGAGGAACCGCTTGCGCGACGCAGCCACCATGACCTTGTGGCCGAGCGTGAACAGCTTGTCCAGGTTCTTGAGGATTTCCCAGTTCTGGTCCTCGTTCTTGGAGAAGCCGATCCCGGGGTCAACGATGATCTGGCCGGGAGCAACGCCCGCTGCATAGAGTTTGTCGCGAACACCGCTGAGCTCGGCCACGACGTCTTCCGTGACGTCGTTGTACTCGGTGAGGCTGTCCATGGTGCGGGCATCGCCACGACGATGCGTGAGGATGTACGGAACCTTGGTGCGCGCCACGAGTTCGGGCATGTCCGGCTCGATGGTCAAACCTGAGACGTCGTTGATGATCGCGGCGCCGGCTTCCACCGCAGCAGCCGCCGTTGACGTGTGCATCGTGTCGATGCTCACGAGTGCGCCAGCCTTGACCAGCGCCTGGATCACGGGGAGAACCCGGCGCTGCTCTTCTTCGGGGGAAACGGGTTCAGCGCCGGAGCGGGTGGACTCGCCACCGACGTCGATGATGTCCGCGCCGGCGTAGAACATACGCAGGCCAAGTGCGATTGCGGTGTCCGGCGTACGGTGGGTGCCGCCGTCGCTAAAGGAATCCGGGGTGACATTGAGAATTCCCATGACGAGCGTGCGGTCCGTTGGCAGGTCCTCGAACCTGGCCGCAGGCCGCGGCTTGCGGAGAATCGGCAGGGGGCTTGTGGCCGGGCCGGTTCCGGGTGCTGCAGCGAGGGAATCCATATATTGCTTACCTTCCGATGATGAGGCTCATGGCCTCGGCGCGGGTGGCCGGGTCATGGAGCTGACCGCGCACCGCACTGGTGACGGTCTTGGCGCCGGGCTTGCGGATGCCGCGCATGGACATGCACATGTGTTCGCATTCGACGACGACGATCGCCCCGCGGGGGTTGAGGTGCTTTACCAGTGCCTCGACGATCTGCGTGGTGAGCCGCTCCTGCACCTGCGGCCGGCGCGCATAGATATCCACCAAGCGGGCCAGCTTGCTCAGGCCTGTCACCTTGCCGTCATGTGACGGAATATAACCAACATGGGCCACACCGTGGAACGGGACCAGGTGGTGTTCGCACGTCGAATAGAAGGGAATATCCTTCACGAGGACAAGCTCTTCATGGTCGAGGTCAAACGTGGTTGAGAGGACATCCGCCGGGTGCTGGTGAAGGCCCGCGAAGACCTCCGCATATGCCTTGGCAACCCGCTTGGGTGTGTCCTGCAGGCCGCCGCGGTCAGGGTCTTCACCAATGGCGAGCAGGATTTCACGTACTGCTGCTTCAATGCGCGGGCGGTCCACTTTATTGCCCCGCTTGCCGTCCGTGGCTGAGCCGTGGGCGGCGGCGAGGTCGTCGTCGTCGAAATGAGTCACAGCAGAAAGCTTAGCCGTGAAGCGGAGAGTCGTTGCCGCCGTCGGGTCCCGGTGACTGGAATGACTCCTGGCTGCTGACGCCCTGGGAGTGCGGGGCTACGGCATCCAGCGGCTCGTCCAGACGGGCCTTCTTGGCCTCTTCCTGGGCCTCACGCTCGGCTTTCTCGGCGCGCGACTCAACAGGCGGAATCGACTGGACAGGACGGGACTCCTTGGACAGCCAGATCTCACGGAAATCACGCTTGCGGATGTCGTGGAAGATCTCGGCGATTTCGGCCTGGTTGAGGGTTTCGCGCTCAAGCAGTTCCAGTGCCAGCCGATCGAGGACATCGCGGTTTTCGGTGAGGATGGCGTAAGCCTCGTCGTGCGCCTGGTCGATCAGGCGACGCACTTCCTCGTCCACAACGTACGCGATCTGGTCCGAGAAGTTACGCTCCTGCGCGGCGTCGCGTCCAAGGAACGGCTCGCCGCCGCCCTGGCCGAGCTTCACTGCACCAACCCGTTCGCTCATGCCGTACTGCGTGACCATCTTCCGGGCCGTTGACGTGGCCTTCTCGATGTCGTTGGACGCGCCGGTGGAGGGGTCATGGAACACGATTTCCTCAGCAACACGGCCACCCATGGCGTAGGCCATCTGGTCCAGCAGTTCGTTGCGGGTTACCGAGTACTTGTCGTCCTCGGGAATCACCATGGTGTACCCAAGGGCGCGGCCACGGGGAAGGATGGTGATCTTGGTGACCGGAGCTGAATTCCGCAAGGCAGCTGCAACCAGCGCGTGGCCACCTTCGTGGTACGCGGTGATCTTGCGCTCGAGTTCCTTCATGACACGGCTGCGCTTCTGCGGGCCTGCCATGACGCGGTCGATTGCCTCGTCCAGTGCGCGGTCATCAATCAGGTTGGCGTTTGAACGTGCCGTCAGCAAGGCGGCCTCGTTGAGGACGTTGGCCAGGTCAGCACCGGTGTACCCCGGGGTCTTCTTGGCAACAGCCCGGAGGTCGATGCCCTGGGCCATCGGCTTGCCCTTGGCGTGGACGTTCAGGATTTGCTCGCGGCCCACCATATCCGGGGCCTCAACGGTGATCTGGCGGTCGAAACGGCCCGGGCGAAGGAGTGCCGGGTCCAGCACGTCCGGACGGTTGGTAGCTGCGATGAGGATGACGTTCGTCTTGACGTCGAAGCCGTCCATCTCCACCAGGAGCTGGTTCAAAGTCTGTTCGCGTTCATCGTTGCCGCCACCGATGCCTGCGCCACGATGGCGGCCTACGGCGTCGATTTCGTCCACGAAGATGATGGCGGGGGAACTCGCCTTGGCTTGTTCAAAAAGGTCGCGGACACGCGAAGCGCCAACGCCCACGAACATTTCAACGAAGTCCGAGCCGGAGATGGAGAAGAAGGGAACCCCTGCCTCACCCGCAACGGCGCGGGCCAGCAGTGTCTTACCAGTGCCTGGAGGGCCGTACAGCAGCACACCCTTGGGGATCTTGGCGCCAACCGCCTGGAACTTTGCCGGTTCCTGGAGGAATTCCTTGATTTCCTGGAGCTCTTCCACGGCTTCGTCAGCACCGGCGACGTCGGAGAAGGTCACCTGCGGCATGTCCTTGTTGACCAGCTTGGCCTTGGACTTGCCGAACTGCATCACCTTGGAGCCGCCACCCTGCATCCGGGAGAGCAGGAACCAGAACAGCACACCAAGCAACAGCACGGGGATGAGCAAGGAGAACAGTCCGGAGAACCAATTGTTCTCGATCGGCTGGTCAGTGAAGCCCTTGTCGGGGTTGGCGCTGGTGACAGCCTTGACGACGTCCGGGCCACGGTCCGTGACGTAGAAGAACTGGACGTTCTTGCCTTTGTCCTGGCCATCAATATTCAGGTTGTCTTTCAGTACCAAGTCAACGCGGTTCTCGGCGTCGAAAATCTTGGCCTGCTCCACCTTGCCGCTTTGCGCGAGGAGTTCCAGGCCGTCCTTGGTGTCAATACGTGTGGAACCGCCCGGAGCCAGCGTTGCGAATGCCACCAGGAGCAAGCCGACGACGACAACAATCCAGATGCCCGGGCCCTTGAAGAAACTCTTAGCTTTCATCTGATCGGGGTTTCGCCCCGTCCCTCCTGGTAGTGCTGCGAGGCGCAACTTCTGCGCGCGAATGGTGCTGCTTCAGTTTCTAGCTATACACCGTTCCCAGTTATTCACGCACTGGAATGCTCAAAAGTTCCCTCTGGGCGTACACAGGATACTCGCCTCCGTCGCGCTAGGACAGCCCTGCCTGGGGATTCGTAATGGATTCCCGGGTCACCAGGGGACACTCCAGAATCGTCGGTTTCGCTGCCAGGACGGCGAGGTCTGCCTTGCCCTCGATGGCATCGATCAGCCGTTCGGTGGCCCAGGCGCCCATCTCATAGTGGGGCAATGCCACTGTTGTCAGGCCAGGGTAGAGGTTGGCCGCGATGAGTTCCTGATCGTCGAAACCCACCACGGACAGTTCGTTGGGAATGCTGATTCCCAACTCAGCCGCTGCCCGGTAGGCGCCCATGGCCATGCGGTCGTTGTAGCAGAACAAGCCCGTGGGCCGGTCCTTCCGCTTGAACATCCGCAAGGCGGCAACATAGCCGCCCAGCACCTCCGAGAGTTCGGACTCCACCGGTGCAGCCGCGCCGTCGAGCCCTGCTTCGTCCAAGGCGTTCCGGAAGCCACGCAATCGGTCACGCGTAGCCGGGACGTCGTCGGTGTTGTTCAGGAAACCGATCCGGCGGTGGCCGGCATCTAGCAGGCTTTGCACGGCTACCCTGGCCCCGCCCTCTTCATCGGGGACTACCGAAGCGACGCTCCCGGCCAAGCTCTCGGAGTCCACGAGCACCGCTGGAATCGAACTCAGGTTTTCCGGCAAGGTGACCTCGCGGTGGTACATCGTGGCGTACAGGATGCCATCCACGCGCCGCTCCAGGAGGGCTTCGACATCGGCCTGCCTGGACTCGTCACTTGCTGCACCTGAGGTGTTGATGATCATCAGGTTGTAGCCCCGCGCCCTGGCGGCCTCATCCGCACCCAGGATAATCCGCCCTGCGTGTGGCGTGGTGGCGATTTCCTCACTGACGAGACCCAGCATCCCGGTCCGTTGCGTGCGCAGGGCCTGGGCCAGCCGGTTTGGGCCGTAGCCGAGACGTTCCGCCGTGGCTTTGACCTTTTCCCGTGTTTCCACGCTGATGCGAGCGTAAGCGACGTCATTCAGGACGTGGGAAACAGTGGTGACAGACACGCCGGCGGCAACTGCTACGTCCTTGATGCCAATGCTTTTGTTCGTCAACGGGTTCCCACGTCCTTATGGTCCGGTGAAGGGCGTAAGTAAGGGTGGTTACTCGTAAACGTGCGGGGCCAGGGTGCCCACGAAGTCCAGGTTGCGGTACTTCTCGGCGTAGTCCAGGCCATAGCCCACAACGAATTCGTTGGGGATGTCGTAGCCGACGTATTTGACGTCGATCTCCACCTTGGCGGCGGTCGGCTTACGGAAAGCGGTGCAGATCTCAACGCTGGCCGTACCGCGGGATTCAAGGTTGGACTTGAGCCATGACAGTGTCAGGCCGGAGTCGATGATGTCCTCCACGATCAGCACGTCCTTGCCCATGAGGTCGGTATCGAGGTCCTTGAGGATCCGTACAACACCCGAGGACTGGGTGCCGGAGCCGTAGGAAGAAACGGCCATCCAGTCCATGCTGACGTGGCTGTGCAAGGCACGGGCCAGGTCCGCCATGACCATCACGGCACCCTTGAGGACACCGACGATCAGCAGTTCGCGGCCTTCGTAGTCCTTGTCGATCTGCGCCGCCAGTTCAGCGATGCGCGTTTGGATTTGCTCTTTGGTGTAAAGAACGTGCTTGAGATCTGCCTGGACGTCGTTTGAATCCACCAATGGCTCCTGTTTTGATGCTCGGGTTCGGCTACTGTTGGGGCGATTTCTGATGCCGGAATACTAGCTTCCCACAGCGTGCGGCCTCCCGGGGACCGCCGGTGGCCGAATCACCCGTCCCGGCAGCAGCCGAGACAACGGAACCACCAGCCCGTTCCTGCTCCAAATCGCTGAGGGACAGGCGGTAGACACTCACGTGGCCAGGAAGTTCCACAGGGCCGGCAGAACCTTTGCGGCGAAGCAGCGCTTCCGCGGCTTGGAGCCGTCCGTACCCGGGTTGTTGGCCCCCGACGTCGGCAGCCGCCTTCGCGATGACCCGGAACCTCAGCGCTGCGGGAAGTCCGCGGACGGCATCCTCTGGCAGCCACGCGCCGTCGTCGGTTCGCTGCACGAGCGAGAGATACGTCTCGTTTGCAAGATTCTCAAGGAAATCGGCGTCCTGCTGCAGAATTGCGGCTGTCCGCGCCAAGGATTCAGCAACGCCGGGCCCCAGTTTTTCTTCGAGGACCGGCATGACCTCCACGCGTGTTCGCGAGCGCGCGAAGGCAGAGTCACTGTTGCTCGGATCATGCCACGGCTGCAGTTCCTCGACCTCGCAGATTTCCAGGGTCTCTTCTCGCCGCAGGCCAAGGAAGGGCCGGAGCAGGCGTCCCCGGACCGGCCTCATGCCCGCCAAAGAACGGGTACCCGAGCCACGGGCCAGGCCAAGGAGCACCTGTTCGGCTTGGTCATCCAAGGTGTGGCCCAGGAGGATTCGATCGCAACCAAGATCATCTGCTGCGGCTTCGAGTGCCGCGTGCCGGGCATCGCGGGCCGCAGCTTCGGGCCCGAATCCGGTGGACGCGACCTCAACCGTACGCACTTCCACAGGTGATAGGCCCAGTTCCCTCAAGACAGCTGCCGTTCGGGAAGCTACGTCTGCCGAGCCGGCCTGGAGCTGGTGGTCGACAACCACGCCGGCCACGGAAATGGGATGCCCGTCCACATGGCCGCGCCGGGCGAAGTATCCAGCCACCGCGGCCAGCGCAAGTGAATCCGGCCCTCCGCTGCAGGCTACGAGCACACGTTGCGGGTATCCCGCAGCGGCCAGGGCGTTCTGCAACTGTTTCCGTGCCTTGCCAACGACGGGCGCCAAACGGCCCGGCCGGCGTCGGCCCTTGCCTGGGGAAACGGATGCAGCGCTTGGGGAACTGCTCAAAGCCCCATCCGCTCGAGCCACATCCTGGAATTGTGGATCTCTTCCTCGGTGGGGAGGTTTTCGGCCGAGTTCCACACCCGGTTGAAGCCTTCCATGCCGCCCACCTCAACAACTTCGCGCACGAACTTTGCGCCGTCTGTGTACTGGCGCATCTTGGCGTCGAGACCGAGGAGGTTCCGGATGAACTTCTCGATGATGCCTCGGTCCTTGCCGCGATCATTGAAGCGCTGGCGAATCGTCTTAACGGACGGGACGATGCTGGAGTCCACGGCATCCATCACCACGTTGGCATGGCCTTCGAGGAGGCTCATGACGGCAGTGATGTGGGACAGGGAAGCCTTCTCCTCTGGATCCTGCAGCAGGTCCAGAATTGCGCCCCGGCTTGGCACGTTCCCGGATGCAGCGCGGTCCTTCAGGGACTTGGCTACGGCGGCTGCCCGCTCAACCAGGGAATCCATGTTGCCCAGAAGGTGACCGCTGAGCTTTTCGATTTCGGCGAGCATGTGGTCCCGCAGCCACGGTGCTGCGGCGAACTGGACGCGGTGCGTTTGCTCGTGGAGGCATACCCAGAGCCTGAAGTCGTCCGGGTGCACGTTGAGTTCGCGTTCAACGGAGATGATGTTGGGTGCAACAAGGAGTAGCCGCCCGCCCGAAGGAACGTGGGCTTCCGGGGCCAAGGCCGCGAACGGATCGTATTGGCCCAGGACTTTACTGGACAGGAAAGCAAGGATGGCGCCGAGTTGGCTGCCGGTGATGGCGCCGCTGGCCGCAGCGGCAGCAGGTGTCAGGGACAGGCTGTTGCGGGACTCCAGCATTTTCGCCAGAACAGGCTGGAGCATGACGGAGAAGCTCTGGGTGTTGGCCTTGGACCACGAGGCACGGTCCACCACGAGAACGTGCGAATCCCGCAGGTCCCGCGCCGCTTCAAGCCCCGTGATGTCGTGGACATGAGGCACGGAGATATCGGCATTGAAGCGCAGGTTCTCCACCGCCTTGCCGATTTCCCCAGCGCTCAGTGCCGGGCCGGGCGGGGTAAGCCGGGCAGCCGTCGAGGCGGCCAGGTCCCAATTGATCAGGGACGGGGCCCCTGCTGACGAATCTCGGGCAGATGACACCATACGGTCCATCACACCACATGACCCTGACAAAGGGCCCTTAAGTTCGCTCCGCGCGGAGCGGCGGGATTTTGCTGTTCCCCAGCGGTGCTAGCGGCAGCCGCACGAGGCCAGCACCGAGGCCGAACGGTCCATCGCCTCCTTGTTTCCAGCCGCGCCCGGGTCCAGCCCATTGCCGATGAACGAGAACACCAGCAGGCGTCCATCAGCATCCACCACGTACCCGCTCAGCGCGATGACAGTGTTCAGCGTCCCGGTTTTAGCGCGGACAAGGCCCGCACCCTGGGCTGTGCTCGGATCCACATACCTGTCATCCAGGGTGCCCGTCAGGCCCGCCACCGGGAATCCATCCAGGGCGGTCCGAAGGCTCAGGTCCGGTCCGCTGGTAATGGCACGGACTACCTCGGCAAACTGGCGGGCAGACACCTGGTTCTCCAAGGCAAGGCCGGAAACATCGGCCAACTGCAACTGCTTGGGATCAGTGGCGATTCCCAACTCCCCCAGCCGTTGGCGCACGGCTGAAGTGGCGCCGTCGTACGTCGCTTCCTGTCCGGACGCAATGGCGGTCATCCGCCCAAGCGCCTCTGCCAGGAAGTTGTCCGAGGTCTCCAGCATGAGGTCCACCTGCTCGCCCACAGTGGCGGACTCAGCTGCAGCCAACACTTTGGCCGGGACGCCCTTGCCACGTTCGACGCCGGGACTCACCTGGACGCCGGCAGCCACCAATTGTTCGGCGAAAGCCTGGGCGGTGGTGACGGCCGAATCCTGGGGGCGCGGCCCGGTGGTGACTGTTGGTGAGTAGCGCCCGGAGTTCAGGGCGAGGGAAAACAAGGGGGCGGTTTCGCCAGCCGCGACGTCGTCCAGGCTCCACGCAGGATTGAGGGGCGCGCCGCTGAACAGCGAATCATCAACCTGCACGGTCACAGGCCCTTTGACCCCGGCGGTAGCCAAGGAAGCGGCAGTATCGGAGGCCAGGGTTGCAAGTCCCGCCCGGCCCATCACGGCCTCTGGATCCGAGGCGCCTCCGCCGAGCAGCACGTCCCCTCCCCCCGTCAGCACAACGGTCGAGGGTTCACTACCGGCCAGCACACGGGTGGTAAAGCGTGATTCGGGACGGAGCGCCTTCAAGGCAGCGACGGCGGTCAAAAGCTTCATGTTCGACGCCGGGATTCGGTTGGCGTTGGCATCGCGGTCGAACAGGACCGTGCCTGTGGAGGCGTCCATGACAATGCCCGTAATGCTGCCGGCGCCGACGGGTTTCAGGGCGTCATTCACAAGGCGCGAAAGCTCAGCCGGGACGGGCACGGGGGCATCGGGGTCCAAAGGAAGCACGCCATTGGCCTCGGACAGCCGGTCCGGCTCCTGCTGCCATGATGGCGCGGAGGGTGACGGCTTGGGTGCGGTGAGGAGTCCCGGCACCATGCCGGCCACCACGATCGCCCCCAGGCAGAGCAGGACCAACGTCAACAGCATCGGCCACTTCAAGCGCCCCCACGCCGTGGACACCCACTTCCGGGCACCCCCGTTTTTAACGCCCATCATGGAAGTTGCTTGGTCCTGTCAGTCCTGAAAATGTCGCCGCCGGTTCAAGAAACCCGGGCCTCTCGCTATATCCTCAATAGTAGTCGGCGGCGCTGGCTGCACTTTCGCCTGCCGCGCCCCACCCACACCCGTCAAGGAGCACGCCATGAAGCACGACGTGACCATCGAGATCCCCAAGGGATCGCGCGTCAAGTACGAAGTTGACCACGAAACCGGCCGCGTCCGCCTGGACCGCGTCCTCTTCACCTCCATGCAGTACCCCACGCACTACGGTTTCTTCGAGAACACGCTGGGCGAAGACGGCGACCCCCTGGACGCACTGGTGCTCCTGCAGGACTTCGACCTCCACCCCGGCGTCATCGTTGAGTCCCGCCCCATCGGTGTTTTCAACATGACTGACGACGGCGGCGGAGACGCCAAGGTCCTCTGCGTCCCGGTGGATGCACGCTTCGACCACATCCAGGAAGTGAGCGACGTCAGCGAATTCCTGATCAAGGAAATCGAGCACTTCTTTACCCGTTACAAGGACCTGGAGCCCGGCAAGTGGGTCAAGGCTGAAGGCTGGGGCGACCGCGCCGCTGCCGAAGCCGAGCTGGAAGCCTCCATCAAGCGCTTCTCGGCCGAAGGCCACTAGCAACACTTACGACGGCGGCTGGTGCTGTTCCCTGTGAACAGCACCAGCCGCCGTCGTGCTTTAAGCAACGCGGGGTCAGATACGGCCCATTATTGGCTAAAGCATGGGCCCTAAGTGACCCCGCGTTGCTTTGATGGGCACTGCTCCCCATCGCGGCATCTTCGGGGTCCGCCTAGGCTGGGACGAGACTTTACGACGCATGTAACAGGGGGTACCACATGGCTGGGTTCTACGGCGCGGACATTGCGCAGCTTCGCAGTCTGGCCGGCGTCATGGGCAAGGCTGCCGATGCCATCAATCTGCAGAGCGCGCAGTTATCCAACGCCATCAACTCCGCAACGGCGTGGCAGGGCCGCGACGCCACGGTCTTCAAGAGCGATTGGAACAGCCAGCACAGGCAGAGCCTGGTGAAGGCCGCCAACATGCTCAGGGACAATGCGAGCCAGCTCAAGAAGCACGCCAACCAGCAGGAATTTGCCAGCCACAATGACGGTTCGGGTACGTCGGTGGGCGTCCTGACGGATGTCTACGAAACCGCAACGGGCGTCAAGGAACTGGGCGCGCAGCTCTGGACCGCCTACAAGTACGGGAAGCTCGGACATGCCGAATGGGTCAAGACCCGCGAGGTACTCACCAATTGGCGGGCTGGCGGTACGGTGCTGCGGGATGCTTTGAGCGCTTTGCGCAGCGGCGAGAAGGTCACTGATGTCATCACGGACCTGAAGGCCAACATTCCCTACAGCCAAGCGTTCCAGGATGCCAGCAAGTTCTCGAAAGGCCTGCGCGTCGCCGGGGCCCTGGCGGCCCCGCTGAACATTGTTGGCGGTATCAGCGACATGATCAGTCCGGAGCACGACGGCTGGCGCGGTACCGGAGACCGGGTAGCCGGCGGCCTGTCCGTAGTGGGCGGGGTGGGCAGCATCATGCTCATGACGGCCGGCGGCGCAGCTTTGCTGGGGCCCATTGGCGCGCCAATCGTGATCGGCGCGGGCATCGTTGCCGGCGCCTGGGCGCTGGGGAACCTGGTGGCGGACAACTGGGATTCCATCAGCAACTTCGCCCGGAACCCTGGCAGTTATATCGCCGACGGCGCCCGGGAAGTAGGCAATTTCGCCAAGGATGTAGGCAGTAAGGTGGCAGACGGGGTCGGTAATGCCGCCAAGTCAGTCGGAAACTTTGTCGGAGGGATATTCGGATGACCACCAGCACCATGAATTGGACCGAGCGGGACGTACAGGCTGCAGCGAAAGTCCTGGCCTCGGCAAGCGCCACCGGCAAGGCCTTGCCGACGCTGACAGATGAAGAGGTTGTTGCCTTGGACGGCGTCCAGCACGAGCAAATCGTGGCCCTTCCGTGGCTCACTTCGCAGGATGCCAGCAAGGAGCTGATGTGCGCCGTGGCCCTTCGTGGGCTGCTCGCCAAGGAACTCGTCTACCCTGTGATCTTTGAAGGCGAGACCGAACCCACCCGTCTGCACGCCACGGAGGAAATCACAGGCGCCCTGACACTGCGTCGCAGTGGCAGCAGCGTGGTCTCAGTGGAACGCACCGTTTCCACCGGCAAGCGCTGGCTCTACGGCTACATCCACGACGACGGCGTGCTGCTGGAAGAAGTGGATGAAGGCGGGCTGCACGGCTTCACTGTTGTCACCCGGGACCAGTTGGCTCCGCGCCTGGCGGAATTCGTTGACCCGAACACAGCGGCCAACCGCGACACCGATCCCACTGTTTACTCTGAGGCCGGGTTCGAAGAATATGCCGCAACGGCCCTGGCCGATACGCAGGCGGCCAGCAACGTGGTGGTCTTCAATTCTGATACGAACGACTTTCCAACTGTCACCGTCTACACCGGCCCCAGCAGCGTGCACGTGCTTACTCCGCGGGTGGAAGGCGAATCTGTCTCCCTTGAGCTGAAAGAGACATCCGCGCCGACGCTTGCCCGCGTCCTCGGTGGGCTGGCTGGGCTGGCCTGACGCATGAGCAATTCGAAGTCCCAGACCGCTACTGGCTTGGTTGATGCCCTCAACGGCCGCCCTGTACGCCGCCATCCCGGGACCGGCGCCTACTTCGTGAAAGCATCCGGAGGGGCCCACTTCTGGGGTCGCATCCTTGACGCGATCGTGTTCCTTGCAGGCTATGGCATCCTGGCTGCAATAGTGGCAGTTGCACGCAATGCCATGATGAACAGTGGCTCACTTCTGGCCTTCAACGACGGCTTCTGGTTGACGCTCTACGTTGTTCTCTGGTTCGTTGGTTTGTTCGTTTACGGCATGATCTGGGGTACTGCCGGCAGCGTCGGCGATGCTGCCGCGGGCATGCGCTCGGTACGTATCAAGGACGGCACGACGGCGGGTGCCTGGTTGGGCGGGTGGCGCGCTATCTGCTGGTCCTTCTTCCCGTTCTTCGTGGTGATGCTGATTCTTGCGGCGTTCAGCGGGAGCTCGGACGATACGTGGGATCCGAAGTTTGCTGCTCTTGATCGCCGATCCGGTGTGGCGGAGGGCCGGCAGCCGGTCCCGGACCCCAAAGTGGCGGCCGCAGAGCGGGCATCCTCGACAGAAAAATTTTAAGGAAAACAAGCCCTTGCAGAGCGGCTACCAGCCGGTAGCATGTGATCCACTATGTTCACTCTGACCATCAACCAACGCGACAGCCGCCGCGACGGCGATCTCGTGCCAGGGCTCCTCAAGGACCTGCGGCATATTCCGGCACGGCTCGACTTCGACCGTTCGGTTGAGGATGAGGTGCAAGGCATCGTCGAGTCCGGCCACCAAGCTGTTGACACAGCACTGATCGCCCTCCGGACCGGCCAATGGTATGTAGGAATCGGAGTGGGGCCCATCAACGAGCCCCTTCCCAACCTTGTCAAGGACGCTTCCGGGCACGGTCTTGTCTATGCCCGGCGGGCTGTTGACCGCCTCCGCAACGGGAAGGAACGTGTCCCTGTTGCCGTTGATGGTCCCTTCACAGCTTTGGCGGCAGAAGCCGAAGCAGTATTGCGACTTCTCGGGCATATTGTGCAGCACCGAAGCGCGGCGGAGTGGCGGGTGCTGGACCTCCTCACCCCCGGAGTGCGTGGCCAGCAAAAGGCCGTGGCCCAGGAACTCGGCATCACGACGCAGGCTGTCAGCAAAGCACTTGCCCGTGCGCAGTGGGTGGAGGAACACGCTGCCCGTCCGGCGGCAGCCCGTCTGCTGCAGATGATCCTCGAAGTGCGGTAACTGACTACAGCCCCGGCTTAGTGCTGCCTGTAAACAGCTCACCGATTGCGGCGACCGGCCTATTCGATGCCGGGCAGGTCCAGACACCCTGATCACTGACCACGCGGGGCGTTAGGGGGTGGTTATTTGGGTGTTGAGGGCACTGGGGCCAGTTGCTGCAAGTCGCTCTATTCTCTTCAATGACCCACTCCTGAATCTGATCGGCCACGGACGCGAGCTGACCAGCGCGCGAAAGTTCACCCAAGACTGAAATGCCTCGTCCTGTGGAATCACGGGCGCTGTAAATCATGACTGAAAGCACCCGCGGGTCGTCGTACCAATCCACGTCATGAATGCGGGGCGGCTCAAACCCGCTGGAGACAACGTCGCGCAAGACGTGATTAATAATTTCGACAATCTTGACCGTCATAAAAAGCCTCCTGGCGCCACTCCCTTGTGAACACTTCTGCCGTAACGGGGTGTTCTGTCATTAGATTACATCCGCGCGGTGTTACCTACTACGTCGGGTGATTCGAGTGACATCGGTGATAATCACTTAGTTTGGGGGAAATATGCGCTATCAAAGCACTAAGTTCAAGCAGACATTCTTTGGATTGGTCGCAGCAGTGCTCCTGCTGCTTCTAGGAGCCGTGCCCAGCGCCTCGGCGGACGACACTACGGTCTCACAGGTCGTCATCTTCAATGACACCAATGCGGCCGCCGACTCAACTCTGAGGATCGAGTTCGATGCGCCCCTCTCGGAGAATGCCGCCCGTCAGGTCAAGTCCACATTAGGTGATACGCAATTGATAGAGCCGCGAGGGGCCGTTACACCGCCGTTCGTGTACGGTCCGACCATTAATCAGAACATCAGCTGCAGGATGGGCAATTATCGGTTCTCAGATACAAACGACGCGTTCCAGATCAGGAATAACTGCTTTTACAACAATGCAAATTAGAGCTATCAGATCTCAAGAATGCTTGCCGGCAAGAGCACTAGCAACGTCAGGAACTATGAAACAGTTACCTATGGAGATCAGCTTTCCTTCAGGGTCCTCATCGGGGGTCGCGCCGGATCAGCTGTGCTAACCATCGGCGGCACGGTAAGAATGGTCCCCTGACGCACACACTAACCCAACTAATATGTAGTTCGTTTTGTCAACGGCGTGGGGAAGCGATCCCGGTTTGGTTTCCGGGGTCGCTTCCTTTTGGTCCGGGTCTCGGCCTCGGGAGGGGCGGCGTGTCGTTGGCGACGGCGTTGTCAGACTAATATGCGCGGGCTGGTTACCCCAGGACGAGGTGACCGGCTGGAGGCTATCGCTTCTCTAGGGTCGAGCATGGCCCTAAGAGGGTTGCTCATAGTTGGGTCGGCGTTCACCGAGACGGACAGTCCAATGATCTATCCGGAAGGCCAAAGCCCTCCAGAGCCCTGGCGAGCCAACCCCGCATACTTTCGCGGTCCCACGGCGCGCAGCAACGCGAACCCAACTGAGTCGCAGCTAATGCCCTTTTGGGCCCTCAAAACGGCATCTGCTGCGACTCAGCGTGTGGGCGCCGCTGGCGCGCCGTGCAGTAGGAAAGTATGCGTTCGACGCGCCGTGGCTGTGGTCAGGGCGGGTGTAGTGGGCGGATCATAGATGGTGTCCGTCTCGGTCGATGCCGGGCCAACTTGGTGCCTTGAGCCCGTGACTCAGCTTGGTGTGGAGGGCGTCCACGGGAACCGTGGATTGTTGCCGTCGAGCACGAGTATTAGATTCCTGAATATTCCCCAGTCCTCCCCGAGACAGACACATCCATGACCGAATGCGCTGTGTTGGAGGGAAGAAGATGGACATTGTTCACGAACGCACCGCGGGGATGGATATCTCCAAACGCGACGCGAAGGTCTGCCTGCGCGTGCCCGGGTCCCGGGTCGGGACCTATACGTCGAAGATAACCACTTGGGGTGCGACCACGAACGCGATCTTGGAACTGCGGGAGTTCCTCGAACGCGAACATGTCACCGTTGTCGTGATGGAAGCGACTAGCGATTACTGGAAACCGTTCTTCTACCTACTCGAAGAAACCCTGCCGGTGATGCTCGTCAACGCCAAAGCCGCCCGGAACATCCCGGGACGCAAAACCGATGTCTCCGACGCTGCGTGGCTCGCCCAGCTGGCCGCGCACGGGCTCTTACGGGCCTCGTTCGTGCCACCGGAACCAATCCGCGATCTGCGGGACCTGACCCGGGCCAGGGCCATCGCCACCAGGGACCGGGCCCGGGAAATCCAACGGCTGGAGAAGTTCCTGGAAAGTTCCGGGATCAAACTCTCCTCCGTCGTCTCGGACCTGACCGGGGTCTCCTCCCGGGACATGCTCGAAGCCCTCATCAACGGCGAACGGAACCCCAACGTTCTGGCAGGAATGGCCCGCGGGGCGATGCGTTCGAAAATCCCGGCCCTAGTCGATGCCCTCACCGGCAGGTTCAAACCCCACCACGCGTTCATGGCACGGCTGCACCTGGACCAGATCGATGCCCACACCCGCACCATCGAAGCGCTCACTGGCCGGATCGAGGAGGCGATGGAACCCTTTCGTGGCGCCAGGGAAGCCCTGGCCACCATCCACGGAGTCTCCCACCGGATCGCCGAAGTGATCATCGCCGAAACCGGCGCGAACATGACCGTCTTCGAAACCCCGGGCAGGCTCGCATCCTGGGCCGGGGTCTGCCCCAGCGCCAACGAATCCGCCGGACACCTCAAATCCACACACATCCTGCCCGGCAACAAATACCTCAAAGCAGCACTCGGCACCGCGGCCATGTCCGCCACACGGTCCAAGAACACCTACCTCGCCGCGAAATACCGGCGCATCACAGCCCGTGCTGGAGGCAATAAAGCCCTTGTCGCCGTCGAACATTCCATCCTCACCGCAGCCTGGCACATGCTCAGCACCGGCGAAATCTACAACGACCCCGGCGCCGACCACTTCAACAGGATCAACCCGACCAAAGCCATGAACCGCGCCATCAAACAACTCAACAACCTCGGCTACAACGTCACCATCACCCCGGTCACCGCAGCCTAATCCACCCCTACTTTCGTATTAGTTGGGTGGGTAACGCGATTACTGGTTGCCGAGGTTGTCCTTGGCCATCGCGGCGCGGTCCTGCACATCTGCAGCAGCCGCCTGGCCCTCGTCCTTGACGTTGGCAGCAGCTTCCGTGGCGCTGTCTTTGACGTTCTGGACAGCGTCCTGCGCCGGCTCCTTGAGGTGTTCGGCCATCTCCTGGGCGGCGTGGCCCAGTTCCTCGGTCAGCGGCTGGGCTGCTTCCTTAACTGCCTGGGCAGCCTCGCGTTCCTTGTCCGACGGTGGGATGAGGGCCGAAACCAGCAGACCTGCGCCGAAGGCGATCAAGCCGGCAGCAATGGGGTTGCCTTGGGCTTTTCGTGTGATCACCTGCGGTGCGTCGCCAATGTCCGAGACCACACCGGAAACAGCGTCCTGGGCCTGATGGGCAACATGGCCCGCCCTGTCCTGAACATCGTCGCGGGCGCCAAACACGGCCGTCTTGATCCTGTCTACCCTCCGGTTGACGATGTGCGAGGGCGTGACCTTGTCAGCTACGGCGTCAACGTTGGTACTGAGCCGCCTGCGAGTTTGTTCGATGTCGGCGCGCAGGGCGTCGGGATTCTGCGTCATCGTGTCTCCTCAGTATTCGGTTTGAAGGTTGGAGGTATTTCCTTGACTGTCTCGGTGGTGCGCGGCATGCCTTTGATGGCGTTCAATTCCTTTCGCCCCATCGAGGCCAGCACCGCTGCGACTATGCCCCAGATGACCGCTACAACAACGGCGGACCATCCCAGGCCTATGAGCTGACCCAAGGCCCACCAAAGAGCCAGGGAAAGGAAAAGCACGGTCAGATGCCCGGCCCAAGCGGCTCCGGCCATCATCCCTGCACCCTTTCCGGCCTTGGTGGCCGATTCCTTGAGCTCTACCTTGGCCAGCTCAACTTCCTGCCGCATCAACGTGGAGACGTCGCGTGTCAGATCGCTCAGCAACTCGCCGAGGGGTACGGATTCGGCTTTGAGATGGGCTTCGGTGGGAGGAAGGTCGGCAGGACTACTCATCGGGGACCTCCATAGACGGGATCATCGGGATCGCTGGGAGCATCGGGACGTGCGAGCGGATCTCCTTGGGCCTTCACGCCACCGGCATCGGTTTCCGGGTAGGGCATGGTTGATCCTTCAAGGCCACCCGTGGTGCCCGCGCCGTATCCCGTGTCGGTTCCAGCTCCCGTTCCAGCAGCTGTCGTTCCGTATCCAGCACCCGTTCCAGCAGCTGTCGTTCCATACCCGGCACCCGTCGTTCCGTATCCAGCGGTTGTCGTCTGGGGCCCTGGCAGATCAACTGCCGGAGGTGACACAGCGCCACCCTGGGTTGGGTAGTACTGGGCGCGCGGGGTCCGGGTGGTGGTATCCGAGGTGCCCGTTCCCGTCATGGGCGAGTTGTCCGCCATTCCCCGGCCCAAACGTCCGGCGAGGACGCCGGCACCGGCAGCCAGCAGCAAGAACGTGCCGGGCTTACGCCGGGCAAAGCTCTTTACCTCATCCAGGAGTGAACCCGGATCCCGGTTTTCCAACCAGTGGGCAATCGAGGAGGAGCGCTGGGCCGCTTGCTGGACCAGGTCCGTGGCGACTCCGCCGTCCTGGCTGGCATTGGCCATGGTGGATAGCTCGTCGGAGATGGACCGCAAGCCCTCGGCGACCCTCTGTTGCTGGGTAGCGGCCTGATCGGTCAACTCGCCCTTGGTTTGCGTCAGCAATTGCCGGGCGTTCATTTTGACCTCTTGCGCCACGTTTCCGGCTTCGGCCTTGGCTGTTTCAACCACACCGCCAGCAGCATCGCGGGCTGTGCCGGCCACTTCGGCGGCTTCGTGCTTGGCCGATTCGACGCTTCCCGTGCCGGACGTCGTTCCGGATCCCGTGGTAGTGCTCCCGTAACCGGTAGTTCCGGCGCCGGCATCTGTTTCCATGCCGGTGGTGTCGGTTTCGACCGGTGAGTCCAGGTAACTTCCCGTGTAAGGCTCGGTCCCGGCGGGGACCCCAGTCCGTGGCGCCGCGAAGCTTCCGTCCTGCGGCGATTGGCTCTCAGTCATTGTCGCTCTCTTTCCACAGTTGGCAGGCTGCGGACAGCAGCCGGGATAGTAAGTATCGTTACTATCAATGTGTGTGTACCCGCTTGCCGGTGGTTCAATCGCCACATACTGATCGAAATCCCAGCTCGACACGCAGCGTATGACCCGCCTACCTTGGATCAATGAGCCACAAGCCCACCAGGCGGCGGCTGATTCCCGCGCTCCGAAAAACTGTGACCCGTCACCGACTCCTGTTTGCGGCCAAAACTGCCGCGGCGGCAGGCGTCGCTTGGTATCTCGCACCCTTCATGCCGGGTCCTGCTGCCTCCTACCCCTACTACGCACCGCTCGGCGCCCTCGTGAGCATGCATCCCACGGTGGCAGACTCCGCCAGACATGGCCTGCAGAGCCTCATGGGCTTGGCCTTGGGTATAGGCATGGCTTTTGCGGTGACCACGGTGGCAGCGCCCACTGCGTTGGCCGTTGCCGTGGTGGTGGGATTGGGCGTGATCATCGGCGGGCTCCCCCGGCTGGGCACCGCCTCCGAATGGGTTCCCATGGCTGCTTTGTTCGTACTCGTCCTCGGGGATTCCAATGCGGAGGGCTTCTCCTTTGCCTACGTCCTGCAGATGGCCATGGGCGTTGCCGTTGGCTTCGCCGTGAACTGGCTGGTGTTTCCGCCGCTGCATCTTGAGGGAATTGACCCCGCCTTGGCCGGACATCAACGGGCTTTGTCCCAACAGTTGAAAGACATGGCGCGCGCGATGGAGGAATCCTGGCCGCCCAACCACGAAGCCTGGGCGAGCCGCAGCGGCGAACTCTCAGCAACGGCCGCAGCCGTGCGTACTGCCGTTCATGAAGCGGAACTGAGTGCAAAAGCGAACCCCAGGTCCCGACGTCGTGCTGGCCGCCTACCAAGTGATTTGGCTGGTTTGCGGATAGTGGAACGGCTGACCTTCCATGTCCAGGACATCACCGACGTCCTGGCCAGCGTGATCTGGGAGGAGGACGCGGGAACCGTCATCCCGGACAGCGTCCTGACCAACCTGTCCGAGGCGCTGGAGGCCGTATCCCGCGTGATTGATCAGTGGCGTGATGGGGAAGCCGGGGAATTGGAGAGCCACTTGGCGGAAGCCAAGCACCGGGTCTCGGAACTCGGGGATGCAGTCACGGAAGCTGCAGCTGGCCAGGCTTCGGTGAACGCGGCGGCGTCTGTGGCCATGAGTTTGCGCAGGATCATCACGGTGGTATCCCCTGCCGACTAGTACCACAAACGTCAGGAATCAGCGTGGCGTCAACGGTGGCGAGGCCTTCTGCCCCTTGCCGGCACCGAGACCCTCCAGCACTTCCGTCAGCGCCTCCAATGATGAGCGGTGCGGCATCCACCCAAGCAGACTATGCGCACGGCTTGTGTCCATGATGGGTGCGCCCGCCGCCATGTCCACCCAGCCGCCGTCGGTTACCTGCAAGCGCAATCGCCAACTGACCTCGACGACGGCGCGCAGCACCGGGAGCGGTAGGGGCAACTGCCGCCGTGCGTTGAGGATCCAGGCGAGGGCGTTGGGATCCAGCACGGGCTCCGCGGCGATGTTGAATGCGCCTTCTGCCTGACGTTCCAGCACACGCCAGTAGGCATCGGCGACATCGTCGGCGTGAACGGCCTGAAATATCAGCTCATTGGGAATGGGGAGAATGGGCAACCATGGCTTGCGGGGAATGAGCCGTGGGAGAACGCTCCCCAGGAAGTAGCGGCCCACTTCACTGCCCGCCTCCGCGCTGAAGATCAGTGCCGGGCGTAGCCGAGCCACTACGATGTCCGGATTTTCCTTGGCAAAGCCATCCAGAAGCCGCTCTTGAGCTGCCTTGTCCACGCTGTAATGGGATCGCCTGATACCGCCTGCCGGCCAGTTTTCCTTGGTCCGTTGATCCTTGGGGGCTGGTGAATAGGCACCCACGGACGAGGCACAGACGACGTGCTTCACGGCGGCCTCCCGGGCGGCGCCAAGTACGTGCGCCGTTCCCGCCACGTTGGTCCGGCGCAGAAGTTCGCGATTGTGGTTTGGCTGGATCTGCCAGGCCAAATGGACCACGGCGTCGGCACCTGTGAACGCGTTCTCCAGTGCTTCCCGGTCCTTATAGTCCCCGACGTCCAGCGTGTGCCACTTCATTGCGTTGTACGGGGCTGCATTCTTGTCAGGTCCGCGTCGCGCTATCCCGACGAGGTCAAGATCCGCGCCCTCTTCCGAGCGCGCAGCCTGCAACCGCTTCAGCAATGCCGTACCTGCGTTGCCCGTGGCTCCCGTGATGACTATGCGCATGAGTTTCTCCCTTCCCCCTCCTGCAATTCCCCGTCAGGCATGGGGATTCTCCCCCGTGGACCGGATACGCTCCAGCACCGCCGTCGTGGAGTGTTCGGGAACGTAATCCAAAATCGTCACCGTGCCGCCGTAGCGTTCCACGGCCGCGGTCTCGGCCAGCATTTCCGGCGTGTAGTCACCGCCTTTGGCGTACACATCGGGCTGCAGCATCTCGATGAGCGGGATGGGAGTCGGGGTGTCGAATACAGTGACGTGATCGACGCAGCTGAGCGCGGCGATCACGGCGGCACGGTCCGCCTCTGGATTCACGGGCCGGTCCTGTCCCTTCAGCTGCCGCACCGAGGAATCGCTGTTGAGGGCCACCACCAGGACATCGCCCAGCTGCTTGGCTTGGTTCAGATAGCGGGTGTGGCCGCGATGCAGGACATCGAAGCACCCATTGGTCAGAACGATCCTCCGGCCCTCCCTGCGGTGCGCTTCCACCTGCCTGGCCAATTCATCGGCAGTCAACGCAGTATCGGCGAAGCCGCCCAGGTGGCGGGCAAGTTCCTCGGTGGTGCAGACGGAGGTGCCAGGCCGGTGGACCACCACGTCAGCCGCGGCCTGGGCAAGGTCAACGCTGGTAGTCAGGGGCAGCCCGGCCGCCCGGGCCAAGGTCAGCGCGGCAACGAACGTGTCGCCCGCACCTGAGGCCTGCTTCTCGGCTTCGGGCCTGGCCCAGGTTCGGTGGTTGGCGCGGGACCCGTTATTATCGTCACCGCTTGCGTCCGGATCGCTGGAACGCAGCGTCAGCGTCCCGTCACGGTCCAAAGTCACGACGACGGCGCCCGCACCTGAGGCGCGAATGAGCTGGTCCGCGTGGGCTTCCACGAACGGGCAACGTGCAGCGCCACCGGGAAGTTCAGTTCCCAGCAGCCCGGCAGCTTCCTGGGCGTTCGGGGTGGCAAGATCCGGCTTGAGTTCGGCCCAGCGGGCAGGATGGTGGGCATCGACCACCAGCAGGGTGCCTTGCCTGTGGCTGAAGTCGGGGTGGGAACCAGTCCGGAGACTACGGGAGGGTCCAAGGGCATTCATCAAAGCTGCACGCACCGGCCCCTCCAAAGCCCCGGCCTCGTAGTCGCACAACACCACGGCGTTGGACCCCGCCAGCGCTCCCGGGATGGTGGCCGCCAACTCCTGAAGGCCCTCCGAAGGGACCTCTGTGGCGGCGTCATCCAGGCGAAGCATCACTTGGCCGGCACTGCTTATCCGGAACTTGGTGGTGGTGACCATGCCGGGCTGCTGCACCACGCCGGATATGTCGATGCCGGCAGCAGCGAGTCTCCCAAGGAGTTCCTGACCCGCAGAATCCTGGCCGACCAACGAGACAAACCTGACGTCCGCGCCAAGGGCCGCCAGGTTCATGGCAGTATTGGCCGCTCCTCCGGGGGCGAAGTCGCGGCGCTTGACCTGGACCACTGGGGCGGGAGCTTCGCGGCAAAAGCGCTCAATCAGCCCGTCCCACCAACCGTCCAGGATTGCGTCGCCGACAACTGTCACAACGGGCCGTTCTTCGGCCAGGCGGCGCGGCAGCCATTCGGCCAAACCTTCTTGATTGGATAGGCGTGCCATTGGGTACCTTCCGGTAGAGGCGGCATGTTCCTGCTCCCCTCAGGTACCCCGCAGCCCGCGGTTCACACGCCGGGTCCGGTAGTTTTCCAGCACCTTTGACGAAGGGAAGTCCAGATGGCTGTTCAACCGAATTTGGGCGTTGGCCCGGTGCTGGAAAAGTTCCCGGATGTGGAAAGGATTGCGGTCCTGAGGGGTGGCGGCCTGGGCGATGTGATTTACGCATATCCGGCGCTCTATGCCCTGAAAGCGGCCTATCCTGAAGCCGCGATCACGCTCCTGGGCACGCCGATCCATGCGGCTTTGGCGGCCGGGACGGATGGGCCCATTGACGAGGTGGAAATTCTCCCGTTCGCCAAAGGCGTCCGCGACCGCCACCACAAAGACGGCGATCAAAACGACGACACCGACGACAGACTTGCCCAGGAAGAATTCTGCTCAGCCATGCGCGCCCGCAAGTTCGACCTCGCGCTGCAAATGCATGGCGGTGGCCGGTACTCCAACCCTTTCCTGCTCCGTCTGGGGGCGCGGCACACGGTGGGCACCCGAACAAAGGACGCCGAGCCCCTGGAACGGAATCTCGATTACATCTACTACCAAAACGAGCCTGATCGATGGCTTGAGGTAGCGGGCTTGGCGGGGGTGCCAACCATCATTTCTCCACCCTTGCGGCCCCTGCCCGAACACCAACAAAGCGTCGAAAGCCTGCTCAACCAACGGCGTCCCCTCCTGGTGCTCCACCCGGGTGCCACCGATCCGCGGCGGCGATGGCCGGCGTCGTACTTTGCTGAAGCTGCCGCGACCATCGCCCAGGAAGGCGCGCAGGTGTTGGTGGTGGGTGACCGCTCCGAAAAGGCGCTGGCCCAGGAAGTGGCGGAACTCGCGGCAAGGCAACTGACAGTTCAGGACAAAGATGCCGTGCGCTCAGTTGCCGGCGAACTGGAGATCGGCGAACTCGCCGCGCTCCTGGACGCGGCCACCGTAATGCTTGCCAGCGACAGCGGTCCCCGGCATTTAGCGCAAGCCCTTGGAACACCAACCGTGGGGATCTTCTGGGTAGGCAACGTCTTCAACGCAGGGCCCCGGGGCCGGAGCCTGCACCGCGTCCACATGTCGTGGGTGACCGAGTGCCCGGTGTGTGGGGCCGATGTGACCCAGGTGGGCTGGTCTGCACAGCACTGCGGCCACGACGACACCCTGATCCGGGGCATCGCCGTGGCCGACGTTGTTCAGGACGTGCATGACCTTATGGCCACGAGCCTTCTTCTGCGGGGCAAATAAGGAGCTCGCGGACCTCGCTGCCAAACGGCTGCGACAACGCGAACACCACGGCTTGCGCCACATTCGCAGGATCGTTGAGTTTGGAGTCGTCCTGCGGCTTGTATTGTTCATCGCGGTCATCAAAGAAGTGTGTCTTCATGCCGCCCGGGATGATGGTGGTGACACCAATGACTCCCCCGGTTTCGGCGGCCAGTGCCCGGCTGAATCCGATGACGCCGAACTTGGAGGCGCAGTACGCCGTGGCGTCCGGCAGTGCACGCAAGCCGAGGGTTGATGCTATGGTGATCGCCCGGCCCCGGGATTCCTTCAAATAGGGCAGCGCCGCACGGACCACGGAAACGGTGCCCAGGAGATTCACTCCAATCACCTTTTCCCACTCGGCTGCGGGAACGTCCGCCAGTTTGCCACAGCGGTCGATGCCCGCGGCCGTCACCACCCCATCCAGGCCGCCGAGGCTTTCGGCTGCCTCCTTCACAGCCGCTTCAACTGATTCACGGTTGGAGACGTCGACTTCAAGGGCTTTCGCGCCGGATACGTTGCTGATGTTGCGGTCGAAGACGAAGGGAGTGCCTTCGGCGTCGCGGATGGCATCGACGATTGCAGCGCCGAGGCCCGAGCCGCCTCCGGTGACGATGACGCGGCCGGGAGTTTGCGTGTTCATACGGTTCCTTTCGGTGGTCGATTCTTGGATGAGACTTCCGTTCAGCTGACTTTGGCGAGTGCTTCAGCCAGGCCGCTGGTGGAGCGGGCCGGATGGAAGGGCACCGTTACGCAACGCCCTCCCCACGCAGCCACGAGGCTGGCTTCCGGCAATTCATGGGGTTCGTAATCTCCGCCTTTGACCCAAATATCGGGCCTGAGTTGGTTCAGGCAGGCTTCGGGGGTGTCCTCGTCGAAGACCACCACGGCATCAACGCAGGACAACGCGAGCAAGAGCTCTGCCCGGTCCTCCATCCTGACGATCGGCCGGTGCGGGCCCTTCAGACGCCGGACGGACTCATCGGAATTCAAGCAAACGATGAGGCAGTCCCCCATGTCCCGGGCCGCGGCCAGCGTGCGTGCGTGACCGGCATGGAGGAGGTCGAAGCAGCCGCCGGTCGCGACGACGGTCCCGCCACCCGCCCGGATTGTCCGCGCGAGTTGGATTCCCGGTTCCAGGCCTTGGATGCCCGGTTCCACGCCCGGAAAGCGGCCAAAAAGCTCGACGACGGGACTCCCCTTTGCCTTGCCAGGCTGCTTGCCATTTACTGCGTCGGGCGTACTCGTATCCATGGCCAGGGAGGAGGCTCCGCCCTTCGCGAGGAACGCGGAGGCATCCTCGACAGCCCTGGCCGCAGCGGCAGGCAGCGCGAGTCCCAGACCCAAATACACGGCAAGGCTCCCCGCCAGGCGGTCTCCGGCTCCGCAAGGATCGTCCACGATTGTCTTTGGGGCGGGGATGATCCTGCCCGGCCCCGCACCTTCCACCAAAACCGCGCCCTCTTCGCCGGTCGTGACCAGGACGGCACGGCTTCCCCAGCGATCCAGCAAATGTTTCCCTGCGTCCTCCGCAGTGCTCTTGGACGGATGCCGCCCGCCCGCCTTCGCAGCGGCCCGCGCCTCTGCGAGGTTGGGCGTTACGACGGCGGTACCCGGGACCGGCTCCGAACCGGCAGGGTGCGGATCCCACACCACCGGGACGTGGCGGGCGGAGTCGGCGAGCGCAGTGCGGATGTCGGGGTTTGCCGCGATTCCGCGGCCGTAGTCGGCTACGATAACCGCTTCCGCGGAGGCAATGGCAGCGAGCATCTCCGCGGTGCATGACGGGGAAGGGGCAGGTGCGCATCCTTCATCGAACCGGACCACGGGGTGGGTCCCAATACGCACGCGGGTCTTGGTGGGCGTTGGGGCGAGCGGGGCTCCGGTGAGTATGGCGACACCGGCCAGGGCGCGCCTGAGGTGGCTGGCGCCGTCGTCGTCCGATACCGCGGTGACCAGGGCGACGTCGTGACCGTCGCGTGCAAGCAGGGTAGCCACGAGGCCCGCGCCACCTGCCCGACGCCGGATATGGGCAACGTCCACAACGGGTACGGGCGCGTCGGGGCTGAGCCGGGTGGCGGTGCCGTTGATGTCCACGTCCAGGAGGACGTCACCTACGACTGTCACTTTCATGGCTGGGCTCCGTCCCCGGCCGGGCGCGGACGCGTCCTCCTCGCGACCTCCGCATCGAAGGCGCGGCATACAGCGTGGACAGCAATGAGGTGGCCTTCCTGGGCGTTGGCGGCGATGGCGTCCACTGTGATGGCTTGGTCGCAGGCTTCGGCCAGGGGGTTGGGCCCGGCGCCGGTCAGCGCCCACGTGGTGATGCCGCGTTCTCCTGCTGCCCGGACGGCGGACAGGAGGTTGGGGCTGCGCCCGCTCGTGGAGAGCAGGATGAGGACGTCCCCTGCCCGGCCGTGTGCCCTGACCTGGCGGGCGAAGACTTCCTCGTAGCCGTAGTCGTTGGACAGTGCCGTGAGGGCGGAGGTTTCGGCGTGCAGGGAAATTGCGGAGAAGGGTGCGCGTTCGGCGTCGAACCTGCCTACGAGTTCTGCGGTGAGATGCTGGGCTTCGGCCGCTGATCCCCCATTGCCGGCGGCCAGCAGCCGTTGTCCGGACAGAAGCCGGTGGGCGAGCTCGGTTCCCCATTCGGAAAGGCGGGCGGCCTGCGAGCGCAGGGACTCGAGCGCTGGCAGTACGTTGTCCAGGTGTGCGGCGACCTCTGAGGCGATCTGTGGTTCACGGGTGTTTGTTGAGCTTGTAGACCCGCTCCAGCCTGCGGGCACGGTATCCGGGACGGGCTGCGTGTTCCGCGTGATTCTCTTGGGAACTGTCGATTCTGTAGTCACAGCGCTGTTCCTTCCAGTGGTTCCAGGCCTTCTCCGGCTTGCCGGGACAACCCCGCGGCCAAGACGGACCGGTACGCTTTCTCGGTGTCCGCGGCGATGCGGTCCCAGGAGTAGCGCGAGCGGGCGCGGCGGTTTCCGGCCCGGCCCATTTCGGCACGCAAGGCGGGGTCGGCGAGGAGCCGCCCCACGGCGTCGGCGATTGCTTCCGGGTCCCGCGGCGGTACGTGCAGTCCGGTTTTCTGGTCGACGACGGTCTCCCGGAGTCCGCCGACGGCCGCGGCCACTACGGGCACTCCGCAGGCCATGGCTTCGAGGGGAACGATGCCGAACGGTTCGTACCACGGCGTGCAGACCACGGCGTCTGCGCTGCGGAAGATTCCGGGCATGGCGTCGCGCGGTACCTGTCCCCGCATGGTGACCTTGTCCTCCACGCCGAGTTCCTTGGTCAAGGCGCGAAGCCTCTGGGCTTCCGGATCCTCTTCCAGGTTCAGGGCGTCGCCGGAGCCTCCGACGATGAGGAGCTCGACGTCGTCGAAACCGGCTTCAGCAAGGAGGGGCAGTGCCTGGATCACCAGATCCACGCCCTTCCTGGGAACCAGGCGGCCGACACTGAGGATGCGGTGCGTGCGGGACTTATTCTCTGGTTCTCCAGTGCCCGGGAAGAGGTTGAGGTCCACCCCGCATGGTGCGATGGAAATCCTCGACCTGCCAATGCCCAGCGCCTTGAGCTCAAAGACCTCGTCAGGGCAGGTGGCGATCACCCAGTCCGCCGTGCGCCCTACCCACGGTTCCAGCCATGCACGCGCGGGTGGGCTGGTGTCCGCTGAACCTTGGTGCCTGCGCTTGACCGAACCCAGTGCGTGGAAGGTCTGGACCACGGCAATGGGCTCGGCGGCACCGGCCCGCCTGGAAGCCTGGATCGCGGCCAGCCCGGACATCCAGAAGTGCGCGTGGACAACGTCCGGGACCGAGCCGGCCCAGTCCCGGCAGATGCCGTCGGCGAGCTCACCCATGAAAGGAAGCAGTTCGTCCTTGGGGATGTGGCGGGCCGGGCCGGCGTCAACGTTGACCACGGTGAGTCCCGGCGCAACCTGCACCTTTGCAGGAAGATCCGGGTCATCCCGCCGCGTGTACACGGTGACTTGATGGCCACGGCTGGCAAGACTTGATGAAAGGGCCGCCACATGGACGTTTTGCCCCCCGGCGTCCACACCTCCCAAGGCGGCCAATGGACTGGCGTGTTCGGAAACCATGGAGATTTTCATGGGTGCGTCCTCTCTGTGTCATGGCTGACGGACTCCGAACCGGGTTGCGGGCGGCGTTCCGTGTCGGGGAGCTGTTTATTCGGGACCTGCTTTTCGGGGATCTGCTTTTCAGGAAGGCCGGTATCGGCAAGCGAAGGGCGGGCCGTGGGGAGATCCGCCAGGAGTTCGTCCCAGGCCTGATGGAATTTCCCGAGCCCATAGCGTTCCAAGGCTGCGGCCCGGGCCACCATCCCCATCGCATAGGCGTCACCGGGCTCGTCCAGCAGGCACCGCGCAAACCGTTGGAGTTCGTCCACGTTGTTCGAAACAAGACCTGCTCCCGGCGGGATAGCCCGGGTCGCCTCAGTGGTCGCCAGTGCCAGGACCGGCATTCCCAGGTGCATGGCTTCGAGCAAGGCCAACCCGAGGGATGTCCAACGGAGGGGATGCAGGTAGAGCCGGCAGCGGGCGAGTTCCTGATGCAGCCGGGGCGCGGGTACGTCCCCGGAAATCCGCAGGCGCTCCTCGCTCAGGCCGAACCCCTTCAGGTTCAGTGCTTCGGGCAGGGCTTCCGTCCCCATCCCGAACACCCGCAGCGGCCCTACTCCGGCGAAGCCCGGAAGGAGGTCCGTGCCCGTCACCCGGCCGCGACGGACGGGTTCGTTGACCACCACCCCCATCTCTTCGCGTTCACCGGTATAAAGCCGGCCGGGATCCGGGATGCCGTGCTCGATGACCACTGTTGGCGTGGATCCCGTGTCCCAGAAGAGCTGGTTGAAGTGCGTCACATGAACCACGGGGATACCGTGCTGATCGGCCAGTGGATGGAGAGTGAACGGGACGTCGCCTTTGGGCGTGTTGTGTTCAACGAAGACGGCAGGCAGGTCCACTCCAGGCCTTCGACCCAGCTTCCGGGCAACCGCGGCGATCTCCTCCGGACGTTGCAGGACCACCACGTCCACGCTGTCCGGATCAACGGTGTCCAGGTCAATCTCCTGCGCGGCGAGCGGCCACTCCCTGCCGCCCCGCCCCAAACCCCACGCACCGCCGTCGGGCTCTACCGGAAGGAGGTATTCGTGCCGGCCCCTGACGAAGGCCTCCATCCATCCTCCGTGGACATGCCAGACCAGGATCCTCATGGTTTCCACACCTTTCTTCGGGTGCTGAGCGAGGACACTCCCCCCAACAGCCGTTCCACGGCCTCAAGGACTTGTTCCGGGGTAACTGAGCTAAGGCACGGGTGGCCCGGTACCGGGCAGATGCGTGCCCGCGTGTTCCTGCATGCTGCTTCCTGGTCGCCGAGCAATTCCATCGGAACGCCGTAGGGCGCCCAGCGGATCGCAGGAACCACAGGGGAAAACAGGCACACCACCGGAGTTCCGACAGCTGCCGCCAAGTGGGCGGGACCCGTGTTGCCGGTGACCACGACGGCGGCGCCCGCGAGTACCGCTGCCAGTGTCCGCAAGTCTGTGGTGCCACCGAGATTGTGTGCCGAGGGTCCTGCCACGGTTGCCGTCAGCGATGTTTCGCCCGGCCCTCCCGTGACCACCACCCGGTGCCCATACGCTTCAAGGAGTTCCACGGTGGCAGCGTGGTGGAGTGCAGGCCACGCCCTCGCCGGAGCAGCTGCGCCCGGGTGGACCACGATGTACGGACCCTTTTGGGTGAGTTCATCCACCAGCTCCCCGGGTTCGTCCAGCGGGTTGATGTGGAGCTTGCCGTCGTCGCCCCGGGGAAGCTGGAAACCTGCTGCCTGCGCAATCCCCAGCGCCCGCACAACTTCGGGCTGGTCCTCGGCGAAGTCTTCCCCGGGTTTCAACCGGACGTCCAGCAGGGAGCCGGCGTAGTCAGTGGAGGCACCCGTGATGCGCTTGACGCCTGCCAGCCGCAGCAACAGTGCCAACGGAAGCGGGGACTGATGGAAGGACGTGAGGATCACGGCTTCCTCAATCCTGGAGCTGCGCACGAACTCGATCAGGCCATTGGTCAGCTCGGGCGTCACGGCGGGCGCGGGATTCACGATCCATGGGCACGGCCACGTCTGGACCTGGGTGACTCCGGGAAGCATCTCCGCCGCGCCGGCGCCCTCGGGGCCGCAGAGGAGAACGACATCGTTGCGTCTGCTGCCGTCCGGCCTGCTTCCATTCGCCACGGCACGCAGGGCGGGTCCAGCGAGGAGCACATCGCCCATGCTGTCCAGTCGGGCCACCAGGACGCGGCTCATACGGGTGAATCCTGCCTGGCGTCGGGTTTCGGGAATTCCCCTCCTGTCGTGCCTGTCGCGGCATCCAGCAACAGCCCGACGGCGGCCAACAGGTTCTCCGCGACCACCCCCGCCGCCTCAATTTCCTCGGACCGCGTCACGTGGGTGGGCACCAGTACGGACCGCGAGCCGGCTGCCGTCGCTGCTTCGACGTCGGCACCGATGTCCCCAACGAAGGCCACCTGGGACGGGTGCAGCCCCAACGTGCTGCATGCGGCGAGAATCATTCCCGGCGCAGGCTTGCGGCAGGTACAGCCATCGGCCGGGCCATGCGGGCAGATTTCCCACACATCGAACGGGCCCAGAAGCTCCTCAACGCGCCGGTTCACGGCGTGGACCTGATTCAACGTCAGCAGGCCACGGGCAACACCCGACTGGTTGCTCAGCACCCCTGTCGCCAGTCCCGCCCGGCGTACCTGCTCAAGAGCCGAACGGGCAGAATCCATGGGCCGCACCAGTTGCGGGTTGCCGTTATAGGGCACGTCAACGACGAGCGTTCCATCGCGGTCAAACAGGACCGCTTTCAACGTTCCAGTTCCTCCCATACCCGCAACGTTCCCCAGTTTTCCCGACACTAAACAGCGTGACGACGAGAAGTTTCCCTGCGGGGCCAGCACCTGCGTTGGCCGCTAGACTCCTAGCGGGAGGCCACCATGGACACAGCCGAAATGAACGGACAACCCCTGCTGCTGGCCTTGCGCGCCTTGAAACTAGGGGACCTGCTTGTTGCCGTTCCGGCGCTTCGCGGCCTGCGCCGGGCATTCCCCGAGCATCGAATTTTGTATGCGGCGCCAGCCTGGATTGCGGAGGCCTTGGAACTGGTGGGCGGCATCGACCATCTCCCCACGCCGGGCCTTGATGATCCACTGAACGTCGCCCCGGGCGCCGTCGACATCGCCGTTAACCTGCACGGAAACGGACCCGAAAGCCGGCAGCGCATCAATGAACTTCGGGCAAGGCGGGTGCTCGCGTACCAAGCTCCCGGGCTCGACGGACCTGAATGGACAACCGGCATCCCTGAACGCGAGCGCTGGACCCGCCTCCTGAACTGGCACGGCGTCGACGCCGATCCCTTGGATTACCGGCTCAACAGGCCGAGCGTTCCCTCGCCCCGGCCTGGCGCCACGGTCATCCATGTGGGCGCCGCGTATGGCAGCAGGCTCTGGCCCATAGAGCGGTTCGCCGAAGTGGCCGTCGAGCTCGCCCGGGCAGGGCACGACGTCGTGCTGACCGGGAGCACATCCGAGCGCGGGCGGGCAGTGGAGACCGCCGCCTTGGCAAAACTCAAAGGAACAAACCTCGACGGCGGCGTGCTGGCCGGGCGGCAGGGCCTCGCAGAGTTCGCGGCGACCATTGCGGATGCCCGGCTCGTCGTTTCCGCGGACACCGGCGCCGCACACCTGGCGTCCGCGTATGCCCGGCCCTCCGTGGTCCTGTTCGGCCCCGCTCCCGCTGAAGAATGGGGTCCGCCGCCGGGACCGCACGTGGTCCTTACCGCCGTCGAACTTCGCCGCGGTGACGTTTTCGCCGCCAATCCCGATCCTGCGCTCCTTGCCGTGACCGTCCGTGATGTGTTGGACGCGGTGGACGGGTTGGGCTGCTGAGTCCTGGGCTCTTGGTGGTTTCGGCTGTTGCTTTCGCTTGTTAAGGCGCCGTTCCGTCCTGGAGGCGTGCTTCCTCGTCCAGGAGCTGTGTCTGCAGGGACACCAGGATCTTGGAAAGCCGTCGCGAGACCTGCATTTGGGACATGCCCAGTGCCTCCGCGATGGTGGACTGGGTTTCCTCGCGGTAGTAGCGGCGATAGAGGAGGTGCCTGTCCTCCGCGCTCAGGCCCCGGATTGCGTTTCGAAGGGCGAGCACGTCCTCCAGCCGCTCCGTCGGAGATCCGAAAGCGGAAACGCATGCTTGCAGTCCGTCGCGGCCCTCCGCAGCGGGAGCGTCCAGGGAATCCGGCCGTTTGCTGGTGCCGGCCATCAAGGCTTCCCTGACTTGGCAAGGTTCCAGGCGAAGGTCCGCCGCCACTTCTTCGGGCGTCGGAGTCCTCTGCAGGCTTTGCGTCAGTTCCTCGGTCCGGGCGAGCACTTGGCGCCGCACATCCTGGATGGGCCTCGGTGGCCGCACTACCCAGCAGTGATCGCGGAGATACCTCTTGACCTCACCGGCGATGGTCGGGGCGGCGTATGCAGGGAAGCTGACGCCTTTGCTTTCGTCAAATCCCCGTGCGGCTTTGATCAAGCCCATGTACGCAACCTGCCGGACGTCGTCGAGGTCGTGCGTGTGCGCGGAATACCGGGCGGCAATCGATTTTGCGAGATTGAGATGGTCCAAAACCAAACCGTCCTGGAAGCTTTGACGGATGGCACTTTCCGGCGCAGGAGGTCGGATTTGGACGTCGTGTGGTCGGGTTTGTCGCATGTGGCTTCAATCCTTAGACCTGCTGAAGTGAGTGAGCCCACGGCAAGACTCCTTAAAAAGAGAAGCACACTTACTATTAGCTTTCAACGGGTATTCAGGACTACGCTCGAAGGGTAGCCTCCTCCAGGGATCGGAGATCCACGTGGAAAACCAACAACTCACCGAACCGCATCTTGTAGCAGCGGAAATCCAGGACCTGCTTCTGGATACACCGGACGTGGAGGCCTTCCTGGCCGAGCTGGCACGCCACTCAGCGGCCATGTTCACCAAACCTGACAACGAAGTATTTTGTGGCATCACACTGCTTCGGCATCGGGCCGCGGCCACAGTGGCAAGCAGCAGCGAACGGGCGCAGATGCTCGACGAACTCCAGTACCAGTACGCCGACGGCCCATGTGTCCATTGCTGCAGGGAAGGCACACTGGTGCATGTTCCGGACTTCGAAAAAGACAACACCTGGCCTGAGTACAACGAGCTAGCCCTGGCGAACGGTGTTCATTCTGTCCTCGCCGTTCCTTTCCCGCTCACGGATGACACCGCACGGGCAGGCTTGAACCTCTACTCCGAACGCCCCAGCGGCTTCGAGCAGGCCGCCGTTCAACGCGCCACCGATTACGTTCAGCAGGCATCCAAGGGCCTGCAATTGGCCGTGCTGATTGCGCAGCACAGCCAAACCGCCGCCAACCTTCGTGCCGCCATGGCATCCCGGACAGTCATCGACGTAGCCACAGGCATCATCATCGCCCAAAACAGGTGCAGCCAAGCTGAAGCGGTTGAGCTCATCAAAAAGGCCTCCAGTAACCGGAACGTCAAGCTCCGGGACGTTGCACAGGCAATTGTCGACTCAGCCGGCGGCGGCCCTGTTCAAACCCATTTCACTTAACCCCCACCAAAACCACAACAATCCACAGCGAGGTGTCACTGATGCAAACCGTCACGAAGGCCATCGAGGTAGAGGTACCGGTTTCGGTCGCCTACAACCAGTGGACCCAGTTCGAAAAGTTTCCCGAGTTCATGAGCGGCGTGGAGAATGTCCGCCAGATCAACGATTCAACGCTGCACTTCTCAACCAAGGTCGGCGGAGTCCGGCGCGAATACGATGCCCGCATCACCCAACAAGTTCCGGACACCGTCATTGCGTGGGAGAGCATCGACGCACCGCGCAACGCCGGCACAGTCCGCTTCGACAACCTCGGACCCCAGCACTGCGGCGTCAACGTGACACTGGAATGGGAGCCCGAAGGATTCGTGGAGAAGGCCGGCGCAGCGCTCTCCGCCGACGAAATGCAGGTGGCCGCGGACCTGGACAAATTCAAGGAATTCATCGAGGACCGCGGCCACGAAACCGGTGCCTGGCGGGGGCGGGTGGACTAGCCCGCGCCGCCTCCGGGCTTAGCCGTGCGGCTGCTACAGCAGGCTGCGCAGAACCAGGGCGGCGCCGTCGTCGAATACTGACGCGGTGACCTCATCCGCAACGGCGATCACTTCCTCGGGAGCCTGGCCCATGGCCACTCCCCTGCCGGCCCACGTGAGCATCTCGATGTCGTTGCGGCCATCGCCCACCGCCACCGTGTTGGCCTGTTGCGTGCCGATCCTCTTGCGCAGGGCCTCAAGCGCACTGGCCTTGGTCACGCCCTCCGCGGCAATGTCCAGCCACGCAGTCCAGCCAACCGAGTACGTCACGCCGGAAAGGCCGATGTGGCGGATGGCGTGATTGAAGTCGTCAGAAGTGTTGTCGCTGCTGAAGACCACCACGCGTACCGCCGTGGCCTCCAACATGGTCTGGAAGTCCACGCCGATTGCCTCGACGCCAAAGCTGGCATCCTGGAAGCGCTCCGTGGAGAGGAAGTTCCCGTCTTCATCCTCCAGCGCGTACTTCGCGTTGGGCAGGCGTTCGCGCAGGGCCTTCAGCGCCGGAGCAGGATCGAACGTTGCCTTGTGGATGATCTCATAGCCGGTTTCAAGGGTGGGATCCAGCCGGAGAGTAACGCCGCCGTTGCAGCACACCGCGTAACCACGTTCCAAGCCGATTTGCCCGATGATAGGCAAGGTGGCATTCAGCGACCGGCCGGTGGCGATCATGACGTCATGCCCGCTCGCGACCACCGCCTGTGCAGCCGCCCTAACCTCGGGGGACATGTGGCCATCGTGGTCCACGAGCGTACCGTCAACGTCCAATGCGATCATGAGTTTGTTGTTGTCATTTGGCTGGTCATCGATGCCAGCAACTGGAGTGTCAGTCAAAATAGTCATGGTTCCAGTAGAGCAGACACCTCTGACACCGCACTAGGACCGAGGACACAGCAAGGGATTAACGCCGCGTGAACACTCCGGGCCACCCCATGGGCGCCACCCTTCCTCGCGAGACCCCGCCTTACGGACAATTCACCCTCGCGCGCGTGGGTGAATTGTCCGGTGGAGGGTGAAACGCGATGAGCTTTTCCACATAGCCCCACCTGTCAGGCCCACTCACCCCCTGCGCCGTCAAAAGTTGTTTCCATGAAAGAAACAACCGAGTTCCTGGTGTCCGCCCAACAAAGAGCCAACACGGGAGATATCCGTTCCCTCAGCAGGCGATTTACGAAGGGTGAACTGGTGAGAGTGCGCAAAGGGGTCTATATGGACAAGAGCCGATGGATCTCCCTGAAGCCTTGGGAGCGCTACTCCGCGACTGCCAGGGCAGTAGCTTTGGAACTCCCTTCTGCCCATTTCTGCTATGAGACAGCAGCCGTACTTTGGGGCTTACAAGTCGTCGGAATCCCAACGCACATCCACGTGGCCAATTCGGCGTCCAGCCACGCTGGTTCCAGACGACCCACCACCAAGGCCGCCGCAGACGCGAAGTCTGGCAGCACAGGATTGGAAGGCATCAGGAGCTATGGACTCTATCGCCATGCCTACCAGGTAGGCGTAGTGCAATTGAAAGGACTAACCGTCGCGGACCTTCACTCAACAGCGGCTGACGTCATGGCCCGGCTTCCCTTCGCACGGGCGGTGGTTCTAGCGGATCATGCCATCAGCCAAGCAAGGTTCGGAACTTCGGCCGCCAGCGTCGAAGAGCTGCATCATGCAGGGGGAAGGCTGGCATCCGGCGCCAAGAGAAGGTGGGTCAGCTCAGTACTGGACTTCGCCGACGCTCGCTCGGGCTCAGCCGGTGAGTCCCTGAGCCGTGCCCAGATGCATCTACTTGGTTTTCCAGCCCCCGAGCTTCAGACCGAATTCCATGACGCCCTGGGATTCGTTGCCCGGCCCGATTTTTACTGGCGGAAGCTGAAGATTATTGGCGAGTTCGACGGGGATGCAAAGTACCTCAATGACGAGTACCTCAACGGTGGAACTGCACGTGAAGCCGTGCTCAAAGAGAAGAAACGAGAAGACAGGCTCCGTGCCATGGGTTTCCAGGTGGTGCGGTGGGACTGGGCAACAGCAATCAGGCCGGAGAAGATCCTCGCAAAACTCGAAGCAGCGGGTCTTCCTCGGACAAGAAACCCCGCCTTACGGACAATTCACCCTCGCGCGCGTGGGTGAATTGTCCGTAAGACGGGGATCCGCGCCGAAACCTACAGGACCGGCAAAACCTCAAGCCCGCCAAGGTACTTCTGCAGGGCCTTGGGAACGTTGACCGAGCCGTCCGGGTTCTGGTGGTGCTCCAACAGGGCCACGATCCAGCGGGTGGTGGCCAGGGTGCCGTTCAGGGTGGCCACGGCACGGGTGCCCTTGGCGACGCCTTCCTCGTTGATCACGCGTTCGCGGATGTTGAGGCGGCGGGCCTGGAACGTGGTGCAGTTGGAGGTGGACGTGAGCTCGCGGTAGGCATTCTGGGTAGGAACCCAGGCTTCGCAATCGAATTTGCGGGCAGCGGACATGCCGAGGTCGCCCGCAGCTGTGTCGATCACCCGGTAGGGAAGCTCGCACTTGGCCAGCATTTCCTCTTCCCATGCGAGCAGGCGTTCGTGTTCCGCGGCTGCTTCTTCAACCGTGGTGTAGATGAACATCTCCACTTTGTTGAACTGGTGTACGCGGATGATGCCACGGGTGTCCTTGCCGTGCGAACCGGCCTCGCGGCGGTAGCAGGAGCTTTGGCCCGCGTAGCGGATGGGACCGGAAGAGAGGTCCAGGATCTCGTCCGCGTGGTAGCCGGCGAGGGCCACCTCCGAGGTTCCCACAAGGTAAAGGTCGTCTTCAGCGAGACGGTAGATCTCGGCGTCGTGCTTTACATCGAATCCGGTACCCTGCATGGTCTCCGGACGCACCAGGGTGGGGGTGATCATCGGGACGAAGCCAGCCTCGATCGCCTGGTCCATGGCCATCTGCAGCAGCGCCATTTCCAAGCGGGCACCCACGCCACGCAGGAAGTAGAAGCGCGCGCCCGAGACCTTGGCGCCGCGTTCCATGTCGATCGCGCCGATCAGTTCGCCGATTTCCAAGTGGTCCTTCGGCTCGAAATCCGTGAATTCGCGCGGCGTGCCGACCGTTTTGACCACAACGTAGTCGTCCTCGCCGCCCTCGGGAACGCCATCGACGATCAGGTTGGGGATGGCGCGGAGCAGCTCTTCCTGCTTGGCCTGGGCGGCAGCAGCTTCAGCGGAAGCGGCCTTCACCGAGTTGGCCAGTTCCTTGACCTCGGCCAGCAGGGCCTGCTTTTCCTCGCCCTTTGCCTGGGCAACCTTCTTGCCGAAGGCGTTCTGCTCGGCGCGGAGGGTTTCATGGCGGATCAGCGCCGCACGGCGATCGGAATCTGCGGAGATGATCGCGTCCACAACAGACTCGTCGGCGCCACGGGCGCGCTGGCTGGCACGGAACTTGTCCGGATTTTCGCTGAGGTCTTTTACGTCGATCACCACACAAGAGTATCGAATCTGCGGTGCACGCCCAGGACGATAGTGTTGGAGCACCATGAGCGACTGGATCCTGTACGTGATTCTCGCTGGGGGCGTGGCGTTTGCCGTCTCCAGTTGGTGGGGTGTGCGCCGGTTGAGAGCCCGTCACATCAGGAGCGCGGTTCGGGAGGACACCCACAAGCCGGAGCCAGGGCACCAGAAGGTTGCGGTCATCCTCAACCCGGTGAAAAACAAGTCTCTCGAGGCCCGCCAAGCGATTATCGATGCCTGCGACCTCGCCGGTTGGGACAGCCCGAAGTTCTTTGAAACCACTGTGGAGGACCCTGGTTACGGGCAGTCGCGCCAGGCGCTGGAGTACGGGGCCGACGTCGTTCTTGCGTGCGGCGGCGACGGTACAGTGCGTGTGGTGGCTGAGTCGCTGGCGCATAAGGGCGTGGCGATGGGCCTCATTCCGCTGGGCACCGGCAACCTCCTGGCCCGCAACGTCGAACTGGACGTCACCGACATCGCCGACTGCATCCAGATCGCCCTCTTTGGGCACCAGCGCTTTATTGATACCGCAAGCATGGCCATAGACAACGGCATTACGGGAGAATCGTCCACCCACACGTTCCTTGTGATCGCCGGTATGGGCCTGGATGCCGAGGTTGTGGGCGATACCAAGGAAGACCTGAAGAAGACCGTGGGTTGGCTGGCCTATACAGAGGCCGGAGTCCGGCATCTGCCCGGCCGCCGCAAGCGTGTCACCATCACCATGGATGACCAGCCGGAACAGGCCCGGAAAATCCGGAGTGTGCTTTTCGCCAATTGCGGCTTGATTCCTGGCGGCATCGATTTCATTCCGGAAGCCATGATCGACGACGGCATGCTGGACATCGTCGTCATGAGCCCGCGCAGCGCGTTCGGATGGATCGCGATGTACGCGAAGATCCTGTTCAAGCACAAACGGAATTTGCCGGTGATGAATTTCTATCGCTCCGGCAAGGTCACCATCCGCAGCCAGGAACCCATGGCGACGCAACTCGACGGCGACCCCGCGGGCGAGGCCACGGAGGTCACCGTCCAGGTCCAGCCGGGTTCGCTATTGGTGCGGGTACCGAAAGCTCAAACCCTCTAGACTGCACCCTTTTCGGGTTGGGCCGCATTTGCTGCGGCTGCTTCGGCCGCCGCCTTCGCCGCGGCCCGTGCCTCGGCCTGCTCACGGATCATCGCTTGTTCTTCTTCAAAACGGAGTCGATCCGCGCGGTCAGCTTCGTCGCCGTCCCAGTCGTCCTTGTTCTCGCCGGAAGGCTTGGGATTGACGATCATGCCTTGGCCGTCTTTGTCATCCCGGTGGACAGACATGACCGCTCCCTTCTTTTGGGCATTCATCCATCGTTTATGGATCAGGCAAGCATACGCACAGTTGCATCAACGCGAAAGGGGTTGAAGGTTCAATAATTTAGCGCCGGACCCAGCGCAGCCTAGCCCTTAAGAATCGATTGAACCCACGCATGAGCGGAGGCGAAGGCAGCGTCCGAAGTATGCGGGGCAACCACCGCAGCCTGCTTGTCGGCGCGCGCATATGAGCCAAGGAAACGGGTTGCCGGGCTGATTCTGTGGAGACCTGCCAAAGCATCAGCAACACGGGAATCCGACGCATGACCGTCGGCATCGATGCTGAAGAAATAGTGGCCAAGGTACTGGCCGGTGGGGCGCGATTCGATCCGGCTCAGGTTGACCCCCCGCGAAGCGAACTGGTCAAGGATTTCCATGAGGGCACCGGGGTGGTCCTCCGGCAGCGGGACAACAACCGTCGTCTTATCCGCACCCGTGCGTTCGGGCAAGGGACCCGGACGGCTCACCAGGATAAAGCGGGTGACTGCATCCGGGTTGTCGCCGATGTTTTCGGCCAGAACGTTAAGCCCAGGCTGCTCCCCCGCAATCAACGGTGCGCAAATGGCGGCGTCGTAATGGGCGTCTCCTTCCAGGAGTCCCATGGCCGCTGCCGCGGTAGAGGAACCGGGGACGTAATCCGCGTTCGGAATATTTTCCTCCACCCAGAGGCGGCATTGGGCCCATGCGTGGCCGTGCGTGGAGATGCGCTTTATGTTGGCAAGCACGACGCCGGGCCTCGCCACCAGCACGAACGTAATAGGCACCAGGGCCTCGCGGATGATCCGGAGTTCGGGGCCGGTGGCAATGGCATCCAGGGTCGCAGTCACGCCACCCTCCACCGAGTTTTCGATGGGAACCATGGCGGCGTCCGCCTCACCGTTGCGAACCCGCTCGAGGGCCGTGTTTACGTTGGTGCAAGGAATGCGGGAGGCATCAGCGGCGCCAGGGACCTGCATGAGGGCGGTCTCCGTGAACGTTCCCTCAGGGCCCAGGAACGTATAGGTCGGTGCTGACATTGAATATTCCTTGCTGGTTATATGCGCGGGTCGGGCTGCCGAAGGTTAGAGAACCACTGGCTTGAGACCGTTGTCCGACACCATTGGCCGGCCGGCTTCGAACCACATGTCCATCCCACCGGCCACGTTCACGGCAGAGTAGCCCTGGCCCACCAGCCACTGGACTACGCGGAAGGAACGGCCACCGGTACGGCAGATGACGAAGAGGTCGTCATCGGGATCAAGTTCATCCAAGCGGGCCGGCAGTTGGTCCATAGGGATATGCCGTGCGCCCTCAACGTGTCCGGCAACCCATTCATAGTCCTCGCGAACGTCCAGGATGCTGGCATCAGCCGGAATATCGCCCACAGGCACGGTTTCGAAGTCGCTCATGGCGGTTCCTTCCCATCGATTCAGATCATCATCCAGCCTAGTCGCAGCAGCCGCGAAGCGGGACGTCGCTTGCGCCCCGCGATTGCGGCACTAAGACTGGGACGCAGAGACTCCCTTGAATCGGCTGTTAGGAGCAGGACCATGGCGGCTGGCCAACCCACCATCCTCGCAACATCCGGCGGTTACAAGCCTGGCAGCCGGACCCGCATCGAGTTCGACCACCTCATGCACTACGCCGTGGAGCTGTCCGGGGTGAGTGGGCGCGCACCCCGCGTGACCCACATCGGTACTGCATCAGGTGACCAACGCTGGTGGGCGGCAGAGATGGATCAGGCAGCCCGCATTGCCGGGTTTGATTTCGCTCATCTCAATCTCTTCACCATGCCCAATATTGAGGACCCTGAAGCGCATCTTCTGGAGCAGGACGTGGTGTGGGTCCACGGTGGTTCGGTGGTCAACCTGCTTGCCGTATGGCGGGCACACGGCCTGGATGGCATTTTGCGGAAGGCCTGGGAAAGCGGCGTAGTCCTGGCCGGGGTTTCCGCGGGTTCCATCTGTTGGTTCAAGAGCGGCGTGACGGATTCCTTCGGCCCTGAATTGCAGCCGGTGACCAATGCGCTTGGCTTCCTTCCCTACGCCAACGGCGTCCACTATGACTCCGAACCCCGCCGCGCTCCTGCCATCCACAAGCTCGTGGCCAACGGCACGCTGGGAGAGGCGCATTGCACGGACGACGGCGTGGGGCTGGTTTACCAGGGCACCGAGCTCGTGGAGGTAGTGTCCGAAGTCAAGAACAAGGCCGCTTTCCGCGTCACTGCAGGTGCTGGCGAGAGCGTGGACGCCATCGCTGTGGAGGAACGGTTGGAGTCTCGTTTCCTTGGTTGATCTTTCCCTGCAAGCCCTGACCGCTGTGGCGCTTCGGGATGCCCTCGCGACCGGCGAGCTGTCGGCAAGGGATGCCACCGGCCATTTCCTGTCCGTCATCGAGGCCCGCAACAGGCACTTGGGCGCCTTCATTACCATTACCGCAGAGCAAGCGATGGCCGACGCCGGCACGGCGGACAACCTGCACGCGCAGCTCTCCCGCGCGCACCGCCTTTCCGAGTTGCCCCTCCTGCACGGCATGCCACTCGCCTTCAAAGACCTCACGGACGTAGCCGGCGTTCCCACCACCCACGGCAGCGCCGCCCTGGAGCACAAACCCGCACCTGAGGATGGCGCCCTCGCAGCCACCCTGAAAGGCCAAGGCGCCATCTCGCTGGGCAAAACCCAGGTTCCGGAGTTCGGGCTCACCGCGTACAGCGAAAACCGCATCGCACCGCCGTCGCGCAATCCCCACTCCTTAAGCCGAAGTTCCGGAGGGTCTTCGGGCGGAAGCGCAGCGGCCGTGGCGGCAGGCATGGTTCCTTTCGCTCCCGGGACGGACGGCGGCGGTTCCATTCGGATTCCGGCAGGCGCCTGTGGCCTGGTGGGGCTCAAGCCGGGGCGCGGCATGGTGCCATCCGGAGCGAACGCGGGTGACGCAGCTAAATTGGTGGTCGCCGGACCGCTGGCACGTACGGCGGCGGACGCTGCCCTGCTGATGGACGCGCTGGTCCCCCGCGAACAAGCGCCCGACGGCGGTTATCTCGCCAACGTTGGCCAGGCGCCAACGCCACTGAAAGTGGGCGTAAGCCTGGATAGCCCGTGGGCCGGAGTCTTCCCTTTCGAGGTGGAACAGGAAGCATTGGACGGCCTTGCGCGGGGAATCAAGCTGCTTGAGGAGGCCGGCCACCGCGTCGCGGAAGCGGAGATGCGCTACGACAACCGCTACCCGGAGGCGTTCACCGCCGCCTGGACTGCCGGCGTCGGGAGCGCCCGGATAGCACCCCAGCGCGAGGCGCTCCTGACCCCGCTCACCCGGACGTTCCGTCGTCGTGCGCAGCAGCGCAGCGCGTTGAAGGTCAATGAGGCCCTCGTTTTCCTGCGGCAGTTCGAGCACGACACGATCGCACAATATGCGCAGTTGGACGTCATCCTCATGCCCACGCTGGCTCAGACGCCACGCCCGATCGGCTGGTTCACGGGCGGCGGCCACAGCAGTGAGCCCTGGCCCAGCGAATGGGCGGGCGACGCAGACGAGGATTACAGAAGACAATGCGAGTACGCGCCTTGGTCCTCCATGGTCAATGTGTGTGGATTGCCGGCGATCAGCATCCCCGTCCATGTGACAACGAGCGGCCTTCCGATGGGCATCCAGGTGATCGGTAAACCCGGTTCTGAACTGCAGCTTCTTCAGCTCGCGGCGGTTTTGGAGGCCTTTCAGTAAGCGGGCTTGGGTGGTTGTCTACCATATGGAAAGTGGTTGCCATGGGCATCCATCGATGTGACAATGCCCGCAGTCAATGCCAGCATTGAGGAAATGAGCACACCTCTAACCACGGCTACGCCCCAAAAACCATCGGGCGATACGTCATTCTTCGGCCACCCAAAGATGCTGGCCAGCCTCTTCTCCGTGGAGATGTGGGAGCGATTCTCCTTCTACGGCATGCAGGGCATCCTGCTTTACTACATGTACTTCAGCGCCGAGCAAGGCGGGTTGTCGATCGACAAGGGCCTCGCCGCTGGCTTGGTTGGTGCTTATGGCGGCGGCGTCTACCTGTCCACCATCCTGGGCGCATGGCTCGCAGACCGTATCTTCGGTTCCGAAAAGGTCCTCTTCGGCTCGGCCTTCATGATCATGGCGGGCCACATTGCCCTGGCTCTCCTGCCCGGTATTCCCGGACTGATAGCCGGCCTTGTGCTGGTGGGCATCGGATCCGGCGGCCTGAAAGCCAATGCCACCGCGCTGGTTGGCAGCCTGTACGGCGAGAAGGACGAACGCCGCGACGCCGGCTTCTCCATCTTCTACATGGGCATCAACATCGGCGGACTCATCGGCCCCCTGGTCACAGGCTGGCTCCAGGAAAGCAACGGCTTCCACTGGGGCTTCGGCGCAGCAGCCGTGGGCATGGCGATCGGGCTTGTCATCTACTCGCTGGGCCGCAGCAAGCTCCCCGAGGAAGCCCACCGCGTTCCCAACCCGCTCCCGGCTGCTGACCGCACACGGTATGGGCTGATTTTCCTGGGCATCCTCGTGATCATAGGAGTACTGCTCGGCACGGGCACGGTTAACGCCGACAACCTGGCTCGCAGCATGGCTTACGCTGCCATCGGTGCCTCGGTGATCTACCTTTTCCTGATCTTCCGCAGCGCCAAAGTCACAGGTCTGGAGCGCAAACGCGTGCTGGCGTTCATCCCGCTGTACATCGCATCGGCCGCCTTCTGGGCGCTGTTCCAGCAGCAGTTCACCTTCATTGCCGTGTACTCCGAAGAGAAACTGGATCGCAACCTCTTCGGCTGGGAAATGCCGGCGGCCTGGGTCCAGTCCATCAACCCGGTGTTCATCATCATCTTCGCCGGCGTCATGGCTGCCCTGTGGACCAAGTTGGGCACCAAACAGCCAAGTTCCCCGCTGAAATTCTCGGCAGGCCTGCTCATCATGGGTCTGGCCTTCCTCTGCTTCATCCCGCTGGCTGGCGACGGCAAGACCCCGCTGCTGGCGCTTGTGGGAATCCTGTTCCTCTTTACCCTGGCAGAACTCTTCCTCTCCCCCATTGGCCTGTCCGTGAGCACCAAGCTCGCCCCGCAGGCTTTCCACACCCAAATGGTGGCGCTGTTCTTCCTGTCCGTCTCCCTGGGCACCACGCTGGCCGGCATCCTTGCCGGCCTCTACAACCCCGACGACGAACTCCCGTACTTCCTGGGCATTGGCGGCGTGGCCGTGGTGTTGGCTATGGCACTCGCTGCTGGATCCCCGGCTATCAAGAAGCTGATGGGCGGCGTGCGGTAGCTGGCGGCGGGTGACCGATCCAGTGTGCGCTTAACAACGACGGCGACCCTTACGTTCGGTGGGAATCCCACCTGACGTAAGGGTCGCCGTCGTACGCGTTTGCTTGGTAGCGGCAGCTGCTGCCTAGTAGTTATACCTGCTAGTAGTTGTACCTGCTTGAAGCCCCGATCGCGGCGAAGAAGAAGATCAAGACGACCACTGTGATCGCCACGCCGACGTAACCCATGATCAGGCCGGCAATCGCCATGCCCTTGCCCGCCGGTTCGCGGTTGAGGGCAAGGTGGCCAAGGATCACAGCTGCGATCTGCGGCAGGATGAAGAACCCAAAACCAACAAACGTGGCAATGCCGCAGCACATGCTCGCGATGCTCAGGCCCTTGGGCTGCGTGGGCATGGCGTAATACGCGGGCTGGCCGTAAGGGTTCTGCTGGCCATAGGGCTGCTGCTGGTACGGGCTCTGGTTGTATTGGCCTTGGTTGTATTGGCTCTGGTTATAGGGGCTGGGGGGCTGGCCATACGGCGATGGGCCCGGCTGGCTGTAATCACCGGGCGTGTACGAGCCCTGGCTGGCTGCGCCCTGATTGGCGCCGCTCTGGCTGGCGGGGCTCTGGCTGGCGCCGCCCTGGCTTGTGGGCGGCAGCGGCTGCGTGTAGAAGTCGTCCTGGCCCTGGGCGTTCTGCGTGTAGGCGCCCTGATCGTACGGCGGAAGCGGCTGAGTCTGTGAGGTCTGCTCCGGCGCGCTGAATTCGGCCGGCGGGATGTACTGCGGCGGTTCGTAGCCCGCCGGTTTGTCCTCGTTGCCCTTGGATGGTTGATCTGACATGGGAATCCCCCTCGCTAAGTCCTTGTTTCCCACCCTACCGCCGCCACGTGCGCCGCATAAGGCAACCCGCTTTCCGGTTCCGCCCAGTGTCGGGCCAGGCATCCCGGGGTGTGGGACGGGCGACCGGGGCGGAATCCTCCCACTAAAGCCGCCGCTCGTAAACGCGAGGTAAATCTTTGGCTCATCCGGCGCCACATCGCCGCCATTCTGCGTCACAGGGGCCGGATCGCGGGACATTTCCTGTCAGGGGGCGCGGTGGTCTGGCATGCTGGACGACATGGCTAGCCGAGCGGGCACAGTTGCCCTTCCCCAGGACCTTGTTGACATCACAGCCCTGCTGGACGCGTACTTCGACGTCACCCCTGATTTGGGCGATCCCGCGCAGCGCGTAGCGTTTGGAACGTCGGGCCACCGCGGATCCAGCTTGAAGTCGTCGTTTAACGAGCCGCACATCCTCGCGATCACGCAGGCAATCGTTGAATACCGTGGCCGCCAGGGCATCACCGGGCCGCTATTCATCGGGCGCGACACCCACGCCCTGAGCGAACCCGCGCAGAACTCCGCACTGGAGGTACTGGCCGCCAACGGCGTGACCGTCCTGGTGGACGCCCGCCACGGTTACACCCCGACGCCGGCGCTGAGCCACGCGATCCTCAAGTACAACCGCGAAGCCGCACCGGGCACACCCCAGGCTGACGGCATCGTGGTCACCCCCAGCCACAACCCGCCCGGCGACGGTGGTTTCAAGTACAACCCCCCGCATGGCGGACCGGCCGACACCGACGCCACAGGTTGGATCGCCGAACGCGCCAACCAGCTCCTTGAGAACGGCCTCCGCGGCGTCAAGCGCATTCCGTTGAACGATGCTTTGAACGCGGACACCACCGGAAAGTTCGACTTCCTCAGCAGCTATGTTGATGATCTCCCTTCCGTCCTTGACCTTGACGCCATCCGCAACGCTGGTGTCCGCATCGGCGCCGATCCCATGGGCGGTGCGTCCGTTGATTACTGGGGCGAGATCGGTGAGCGCCACCAGCTCAACCTGACGGTCGTGAACCCCACTGTGGACCCACAGTGGGCTTTCATGACCCTGGACTGGGACGAGAAGATCCGCATGGACTGCTCCTCGCCTTCCGCGATGGCCTCACTCATCAAGCGCATGTCACTGGGTGCGGATGGTACCGCCGCCTACGACGTCGCCACGGGTAACGACGCCGACGCCGACCGCCACGGCATCGTCACGCCGGACGGTGGACTCATGAACCCGAACCACTACCTCGCTGTCGCCATCGATTACTTGTATCGCAACCGCAGCGGCTGGAATCCCGAATCCGTGGTCGGTAAGACGCTGGTTTCGTCCTCGATCATCGACCGCGTAGCTGCAGGGCTCGGGCGCAAGCTGGTTGAAGTTCCCGTCGGCTTCAAGTGGTTCGTGCCGGGCCTGCTCTCTGGCGAGGGCGCGTTCGGTGGCGAGGAATCGGCCGGCGCCTCCTTTAACAAGCGCGACGGCAGTGTGTGGACCACGGACAAAGACGGCATCCTCCTGGCCCTGCTGGCCTCGGAAATCACGGCTGTCACAGGTAAATCCCCGTCGCAGCTGTACAAGGGACTCACGGACCAGTTCGGCGCACCGGTCTACGCCCGAATCGATGCCGCTGCCACTCGCGAGCAAAAGGCCAAGCTGGGTAAGCTCTCCGCCGCGGACGTCACCGCTACTTCCCTTGCCGGCGAAGACATCATCGCCAAGCTCACGGAAGCTCCCGGCAATGGAGCTTCAATCGGCGGCCTGAAGGTTGTTACCGAAAACGCATGGTTTGCGGCCCGCCCCTCCGGCACCGAGGACGTCTACAAGATCTACGCCGAGTCCTTCAAGGGCGCAGATCACCTGGCCAAGGTGCAGGAGGAAGCCAAGGCTTTGGTGGATGGGGTAATTGCGTAGCCTCTGATTCACGTCCTTAGGCGGGTTATAGGACAAAACGTGTGTAAATCCCGGGTGTGTCATGTGCGTCCGGCCCAGCCTTTGCGGTCCCAGAGGCCTTCCTCGGCGCTGAGTCCGGTGCTGTAGAGCTCGGGCCCGGGTTCCTGCTCGATCGGGGTCCTGGTTTCGGTCTTGGCCGGGTGGTGGTGCTGGGCTTTGATGAGTTTCGCCGGTGGCAGGGGCTGTTCGCTGTGGAGGTAGAGGTACCACTCGATCGCCCGTTTGCGGTGCTCTTCGCTCATGCCCCGGTGGGCCCGCAGCAGTAACCGGAGTTGGGCGTTGGTGCCGCCTTCAATGCGGTTGGTGGTCGAGGCGATCTGGAGGCCGGCGAACTCGGCGCGCAGGTAGGTGAAAAGTGTCCCGGCCTGGCTGAGCCGTTCCAACAGCCGGTAGGCCTTACGGAGCCTGTCGTGGGTGTACCACCAGGTTTGATTCGCCCTGACCCACCCGGGCACAACGGCGCTGCCGTTGCGATAGGTGCGGGCTTTGACCAGGTTCCCGTAGCTCTGGTGCCAGTCATGGAGCCCGCCCAGCCACGCGGCGGCTTCGGCCGCGGTGGTGATCCTCGTTAGGGCGCGCCCGAGCCGCAGCAACGCCTTGCCCGCCTCAGTCCTGGGCCGGCCGGTCAGGTAGGTGCGGACGTTGCGTTGGACGTGGACCAGGCACCGCTGAACCGCGGTCTCACTCCAGCACTCGGACAGGGCCGCTGCGATGCCGGAGCCACCATCGGTGACCACGACGGTGGGGGCGGGGAACCGTGCGAGCAGGGCAGCCCACGCGGCCTTCTTCTCGGTATCGCACCACTGCCAACCCAGCACGTAATCCCCGGCCACAGCGATCAAACAGCACCACGAGCCCACATAAATCCCGTCGACCTGGACCTGGTCATGGACCTCGCCCGTGGCCGGAATCTTCGGGGCGATGTTCCAGCACCACCCTGTTCGGCGCCGGAAGGAACGGGCGGTGCCGAACGAGGTTGCCGCGGACTGGTTTGACGTGCCCAGCAGCCAGCCCAGGAACGCATCCAATTCAGCCCGGCGGCTCACATCGGGACGTTCACCCGAGCGGCTCGCCCCGCACTCCAGGCACCGGTACCGCTGCTTCCCGGCAGCTGTTTTCCCGTTCCGAACCAGCCCGCGACCACAAATCAAACACTCCGGAGATATGCAAGCACCCCAGCCACCCTAAGCTTCAAAAGCTTAGCTAACCCGGATTTCCCCCGCGATCACTGGAATGCAAGCCCCTCCCATACACACGTTTTGTCCTATAACCCCCTTAGGCGGTTTGCGAGTCCTCAGCTTCTGCGGCGTCCTGCGTCCAGAGCCTGAGGATGCGTCGGATGGTGTGGTTGCCTTCCGGCGCCATGTCCACCAGTGCCACTTGGTCAAGCACGACGACGTCTCCCGGCTTTGGGCGCTTGCCGTCGTGATGCGAGATGTGCGGCCGGTAGCGTTCGAGGACGTAGTTCGGCGTAGCGATGCGCCCGCCCACGCTGACCACGGCGTCGAAAAGTTCCTCGTGCAGGCCCTGGAGCAGCGGGTTTTGTTCCACCAAGCTCACGGGAATCGACCCCATGTGGCCGAAGCCCGCTTCTTCGCCAATGATCAGTGGCGTTCCGAGCGCTCCCTGGACGGGTGCTTCGGCCAAGTCAGCGAGGACATTGGCGACGTCGGCACTCACGTCAGTTCCGACGTCGAACCTTAACAACGTGATGTGAAGCGGCCAGTCGCTGCGCGGAAATACCAGCCCTGGCCGCACGGGCTCCGTAAATGCCACCCAGATGAGGTTCCGCATAGGCATAGTTTGCCACTCAGCGGGTCAGAACTGACGGGATCTGCGAGAGGGATGCCGAAAAAGCCGCAGGAAGTGAGAGAACATCCAAACCCCCCGGATCCTCGCTCACATCGTGGCCATTAAACGCCGATGCTCTCGCACATCACAGCCTGCGAGAGCATCGGCGGAACAGCAGGAAAGACTAAACGGTACGAACAACCTCTTCGTATGCGAACTTCGGCTTTGCTTCGCCCCAGGCGTCCGGGCCGGGCTGGCCGATGTTGACCACCAGGAAGCTCTTCTGGTCGCCGGCAGGGAAGAACTCGGCGTCAATGGCAGCGAAATCAGCGCCGGTCATCGGGCCGGCCGCAAAACCGAGCGAGCGCACGGCGAGAATGAAGTAGCCGGCCTGCAGGTGGGCGTTGTTGTTGCCAGTGGTTGCGGCGAAGGCGGGGTCGGCATCGTACATGGCCTTGGGGGCGCCGTAGGCGGGGAGGAACTTGTCCCACTGACCCTGCCAATCGGTGTCGTAGGACAGGATGGCGACCAGCGGAGCCGAGGCGGTCTTGGCCTGGTTGCCCTTGGAGAGCGCGTCAACCAGTTTGGCGCGGGCCTCGTCCGAGCGGACGTAGGTCACGCGGAGGGGCTGGGAGTTGAAGGCGGTGGGGCCAAACTTGGTGAGCTCGTAGATGGCGCGGGCCTGCTCGTCGGTGACCTCACCGGCAAAGCTGTTCGCGGTACGGGCTTCGGCAAAAATGGCGTCGACTGCTGCGGCGTCAATGACTGCTTCTTCGTGGGCGATCGTCATTCGTGAACCTTTCGCTGGGCCCTTGCCTTGGGGGCGGCTGGGCACTTCTGCTTTCCATGGTTGCAACTTCAAGTTCCCTTGTCCTCTTCCCATGACGGCCCGTGACGTTGCGCACAGTGCATGACTCCGCGTGTCTGATTCATTGCGTTGCGAGGCCCGTTTTGCGCCCCATTTAGCGCGCGAGGCACGTAGAGCGGGCCCCACAATGGCGGTAATGTTGCACCGAATCCCAAATACTCTTCTGAGGAAGGCCCCGCCATGAGCATGCTCGGCACCAAATGGAAGCTCCACGGCAACGGGAAGTCCATCCGGCCCGGCCACGTAGTCTCCCCCGATGAGCGGCTTGCCTGGCCCCTCACTATTGGCATCGGCATGCAGCACGTCGTGGCGATGTTCGGCGCGACGTTCCTGGTTCCGATCATTACCGGCATGCCGCCCGCCACCACCTTGCTCTTCTCAGGCCTTGGCACGCTGCTTTTCCTCATCATCACCAAGGGCCGCGTGCCCAGCTACCTGGGTTCGAGCTTCGCGTTCATCGCACCGATCCTGGCGTCGCAGCAGCAGTACGGCGTTAGTGGCGCGCTGGGCGGCGTGGTGCTTGCCGGCGTCGTGCTGGCGCTTATTGGGGCGATCGTCCAGAAGTTTGGTGCCGAATGGATCAACCGGCTCATGCCGCCGATCGTCACCGGTGCGATTGTGGCGTTGATCGGCCTGAACCTCGCGCCTGCAGCGAAGAACAACTTCGACGCCGCGCCGGTCACCGCGCTGGTAACCCTGGTGACGATCATCCTGGTCAGCGTCCTCTTCCGCGGAATCCTGGGGCGCCTAAGCATCCTGGTGGGCGTTGTGGTGGGTTATCTCGTGGCGATGATGCGCGGCGAGGTCAGCTACGAAAAGATGGACGCGGCCGCGTGGGTGGGCTTGCCCCTGTTCCAGACGCCCGAATTCCACCTCGGCGTGGTGGGCCTGTTCGTGCCAGTGGTGCTGGTGCTGGTGGCCGAGAACGTGGGCCACGTAAAGTCGGTGGCCGCGATGACCGGTCAAAACCTCGACGGCGTCTCCGGCCGCGCGCTGATGGCTGACGGCGCCGCGACCGTACTTGCCGGCCTGGGCGGCGGTTCCGGTACGACGACTTACGCGGAGAACATTGGCGTCATGGCCGCGACCAAGGTCTACTCGACGGCGGCCTACTGGGTGGCGGGAATCTTCGCCATCCTGCTGAGCTTCTCCCCGAAATTCGGCGAACTGATCGCGACCGTCCCACCCGGCGTACTCGGCGGCGCCGCGACCATGCTGTACGGCATGATCGGCGTGCTCGGCGTGAAGATCTGGGTCCAGAACAAGGTCAACTTCTCCAATCCGATCAACCTGACGACGGCCGCTGTTGCCCTGATTATCGGTATTGCGGATTACACGTGGACTATTGGCGAGCTGAAGTTCACGGGCATTGCTTTGGGGTCTGCTGCGGCGCTGGTGATTTACCACGGCATGAAGGGCCTGGCCCGTTGGCGCGGGACCGTGGCTGAACCGGAAATGGAGACGGCGGGCCTGCCGCCTGCGGTGAAATCGGCTATGAATGCGGCGGCTAAGAGGACGGGGAAGAAGGGGAAGTAGAGGTTCGCGTAACAGGTTTGCCACGCTAGGCCGTCGGGCCATCCCCCACAAGGCGGGCGCTTCCGGCGTCGTCTTCCAACTCCACCTGACCGCGCCCCTCCTCTACCCCAGCCTCCCACCGCAACAAGTCCCCCGGCTGGCATTCAAGGACTTCGCAGAGTGCTTCCAGGGTGGTAAACCGCACCGCCTTTGCCCGCCCGTTCTTCAGCACAGCGAGATTGGCCGGCGTAATCCCAACCTTCTCCGCAAGCACGCCCACGGGCATCTTCCGCTTGGCCAGCATGACGTCGATGTCCACGATGATGGGCATCAGATCACCTCGTCGAGCTCGGAGCGCAAGCGGGCAGCTTCGACGTCGCGGTCAACGGCCTGGGCAAGCAGCGCCCGCAGCACCAGCACGAGAAGTGCCACACCGCCGATCATCAGCGCAGCCCCGCAAATCAACAGCACAATCCCGGGGGCAATATCGCCCGGAGCCAAGATCACCGCGATGCCGAACATCAACACAGCAGCAACGGAAACAGCCCCGAAGATGACGTCCACGAACCGGAAGGCCGCATGGGAAAAGACCGTTCCGCGGCGCACCATCGTGAGCAGACGCCATACGCAGACGGCAACAACCTGCACACAGAGAATCCCCAGGACCACGATCACCAACAGCGCGATCCGTGGACCGTCAGGGGCGCCAGCCTCAACGAGGTCGGCCGAGAACAAGGGCACCATCCACACTTGAACGAAAAGTGAGCCCGCCAAAACCATCGCGATCACAACCCGCAGTGCAAGGACTGCCAGCTTTCCCATCGAGTCTCCTTTATCGATCAACAATATGATTCTATCGATATTCGATCATCAATCAATCGCTCCAGCGGCAAAATTAATACTCAGCTTGCTTACTAAAATGACCTTCCCTAGGCTTGAACAGGTCAGACAAACAACTCTCACAGCGGCGGCCCGCGCTCAAAAGCAATCCGCCGCGCAATGGAGGAGGAACAATGTCAGAACACACCATCACAGGCAAGAAGGTCGCATTTCTGTTGACGGACGGCGTGGAGCAGGTTGAACTCACCAGCCCCTGGCAAGCCGTGAAGGACGCGGGCGGCCAGCCAACGCTCGTGGCACTTTCAAAGGGAAAGCTGCAGGGATTCAACGGCGTGGAAAAGGGTGACACCTTCGACGTCGATCTCGCAGTAGCCGATGCCAACGCATCGGACTTTGACGCCCTGGTACTCCCCGGCGGCGTGGTAAACGCCGATCACCTCCGCGTGGACAAGGATGCCCAGAACTTCACGCGGGCTTTCTTCGAGCAGCACAAGCCAGTGGCCTCCATCTGCCACGGACCCTGGATCCTGATCGATGCGGGCGTGGTCAAGGGCCGCAACGTCACCTCGTACCACACGCTACAAACCGACCTGAAGAACGCAGGCGCCAACTGGACCGATGAAGAAGTCGTCGTGGACCAAGGCCTTGTCACCAGCCGGAACCCGGACGACCTCCCGGCGTTCAACAGCAAGGTAGTAGAGGAAATCTCCGAGGGCCAGCACGCTGGCCAAACCGCTTAGCGCCACACTCCCGAGGGCTTCCCAAGCACGAGGACACAACATAGCGTGATGCCTGACAACCTTTGGAGGCACGTATGCGAAAAGTTACCGCCGGCCTGTTCCACTCCGTGGATGGCGTAGTTCAGGACCCGTTCAAGTTCCAGTTCGACAGCTTCGACGACGAGCTGGGCAAGGGCCTGACCAAGATGATCAACACCGTGGATACGGTGGTTCTGGGCCGCGTCAGCTACCAGGAGTGGGCCGGATATTGGCCGAATGCGTCGCAGGACGAAGACTTTGCAGCCTTCATCAACCCCGTGGAGAAGTTCGTCGCATCCCGCACTCTCTCCGAGCCTCTCGAATGGGAAAACTCGCACCTCATCGATGGGCCGCTGGAGCAGTTCATCACTGACCTGAAAGGGCGTGACGGCGGAGAGATCGCAGTCTGCGGCAGCATCTCCGTGGTACGCCAACTGCTGTTCGCAGGGATCCTGGACGAGCTGACGCTCATGACACACCCCGTGGTGGCAGGCAGCGGACGGCGGCTTTTCGAGGACGGCGACCCCCTGAACAGGCTCGTCCTCGAGGACCAGTACGCCACGAGCAAGGGCAACGTTGTGAGCACGTACAGCCTGCGAAGGGATTGACCTGCTGCTGTCGTAACGAGACGACGGAACCCCCGCGGCAGGCGGGGGTTCCGTCGTCGTGTGTGTTTAGGAAATTGTTTGCGTCTCGGAAAGTGAAGGGACCTCGACGGCGGCACGCCGGGCCCGCGCGGCCCTCACAAGTCCGCTTGAGACGATCGCCCCCACGACGGCAAGCGCCGCAAGGACGATGAACACGATGTGGTAACCGGCGGCTCCAGGGTTGGCATCCAGGATGGAGCCGTAGACGATGAAAGCGAACATCCCCGGCGCATAACCCACGAGGCATGCGATCCCGAAGGCGGTGCCGCTGGTCTCCTCGGGGATTCCAACCTCATCCATCGGGGCCCAGAACACGCCGCGCATGGTGAAGATGATGAGTGAGAACAGCAGTGTAACGATCATCGCCGGAATCTGGCTCCCCGGATCTGACGGAAGGAGCAGCAGGACCCCTACCACCGGGATCAGGCTCAGGAACGCCAAGCGGATGTACCGGCTGGCGCCCTTGAACACCTTGTCCGCCAGGACGCCGCCGATCGGGCCGCCGATGATCTTCAGGCCGTACTGGTTGATGATGCCGTAAGCACCGACCAGCGCGACGGGAAGTCCGTAGACGTAGGTCAGATACGGGATGAAATACGTGAGTCCGCAGTAGACGACGTACACCATGAACACGGTGAAGCTCACCCACCAGAGCTGGGGCAGCTTCGCCGCGCGCCAGATTTCAGCGAGACCCGCCTTTTGTTTCCTGGGCGCTGGATTCTCACTTGTCTGGTTGCGAAGCAGCAGGAACAGAAGCACACCGACGGCGATATCAAGGATTGCGTAGAAGGCGATGGCGGCGCGGAAGCCACCAATCCCGGAACCGAGCCAAACGAAGATTCCCAGGGCGGAGAAGGCCACTGCAGTGTCCACTACGCCGCGCCCGCCCTCGAGCAGGCCGAAGAGCCGCCCCTGTTCTTTGGAACCACCGAGCTGGCGGATGCTCTTCAGCAGCGCCGGCCAGACCAGGCAGTCGGAACACACGGCGAGCAGCGCGAAGACCACCAGGAGCGTGCTGAATCCGGGGAAGGTGCTGAGGAACAGACCCAGCGCCCCGCAGCCAACGAGTCCGAGGGGGATGAGGACCCGCGTGGAGAAGCGGTCCGCGAGGTATCCGCCCACGACGAAAAGGGCTGTTGCGACGATCGAATTAACGCTCAGCAGCGTCCCGATCTCAGTATGGCTGAGGCCCATGGCTTCCTGCATGGGAACGTAGAACGCGTCCTTGAGGTTGGAGAGCTTATAGATCGTGCCGCCGGCCATGACGAGCAAGGCAAAGCGGACCCACTTGCTCCAGTCGGTGCTTTTCGTGGTCTTCCCGGGGGCTATCGCGCTCATCTTTCACCTTCCAAGGACTTGTTTGATTCCAGCTGCGACACAGCAACATCGCGCAATGAGGCGAGCAGGCCTTTCACATACTTCACCTGGTCATCGGCCCAGCCGGGTTCGGCAGCGAGCAGTTCCTCCTTGGTCCACCCGGCAGGGATTCCGGTGGTACTGAAATCGCGATATGGGATGAAGGGGTCCTCTCCCTCACCCGCGTGCCGGAATGCAGGCGCGTAGTACAGGTTCTCCTGCTCCAGAGCCAGGGCGATGACCTGCGGCTCGTCTTCGCCAAGCATCAAGAGCTCGAAGAGCATCCGCGCGCCGGGCAGGTCGTCGTCCGGACTTCCCTGGAGTACACCACGGTGGCCAAACCCGTCCCCCTCGGGGAGAATGTGAACACCTTTCAAGTGTGCCTGAAGAATGTGCGGTGCGAGCGTTGACAGGGCGTCCATCGGCCTCTCACAGGCGTTGATCATGTTCCCGAAATCGAACATTGCGTGAAGTCGCGGGTGCGAAATGCGGCGCAACAGCCCCGCAATCTCGGTAGATCGCAACTCCTCGTGCTGCTCAAAGGAGAAATGCAGGCCGTACTCGTCAGCCAGCTCAGCGAGCCAACGCAGGTCCTCCTCTATCCGGGTCAGGACATCGGAGAGTGCGCCTTCGAAGCGCGAGTAGATGCGGATATTCTCGACGCCGAGGATCCCGGCAATGCGGACTGCCTCCTCGACGTCCGCTCGCGCGGTGGTGCTGATCTCCAGGTGGGTACTGAGACGCAGGCTGCGGGCGCGGTCCGCGAACTGGCGCAACCGGTCATCGCTCATCCGGCCCAGGCTCCGCTCCTCGCCATCGAGGACGTGTATGCACACACCAGCCAGGCCATGGCGATGCGCGAAATCGAGCACGTCGTCGGGCGAAAAGTTTCCATAAGTCAGGTTGCCCAGGAGAGCGTACGCATGGCCGAACAGTCGGGCACCGTCGATTCGGTCGATCAGGGTTCGGGCGAGCTCGTCGGTCAGTCGCGGCAGGGAGTCGATCTCCTCTTCATTGAGGCGAGGTTTCAGGAGCGCCTGAAATCGAGTGTCGGCAGGGGGCATGGTTGGCTCCTTGGGGGGCGTGCGAGGGGCGGTGGGGATTGTCACACACCATTTGTACGTGGGTAATGGACGCCGAAAAAGATCCATTATGGACACTGCCGTTAAGTCCATTCAGGGCGTTGCGCCGAGCTTCTCCCAGCGATCCCACGCTGCGGCCATCCTGCCCGCCGCCTCAGCCATATGATCTTCAGCGGTCCCCGCGAACCCGATCAGCAGCGCCGGTGGCAGGCGCCGGGTTACCCGGTATTCGCCGAGGGGGTAGGTGTACACGCCACCCGCTGCGAGCCCTCGGGCCACCTCGATATCGTCCGAAGGTTCCCGAAGCCAGCCCATGACGTGAAGGCCCGCATCCACGCGTTCTGCTTGGATCCGGTGGCTTAATCGCTGATCGATCGCTTCGAGCAGGGCGTCCTGGCGAGCCGCATACAGACGCCGGGTCCGGCGCAGATGTGCATGCAAATGCCCTTCTGAGAGGAAGTCCGTAAGGGCCGCCTGGAGGACCGTCGCGGGCGGCCGGCCAATGATGGAAGATACGGAGGCGAACGGCTCCACCAGATCCTCCGGCAACACGCAGTAACCGAGCCGGATGGATGGCGCGAGTACCTTGCTGAACGAGCCCACAGTGATGACGTGCCTGCTCAGATCCAGTCCGAACAGCGTCGGAAGAGCCTTACCGCGGTAGCGAAGTTCGCTGTCGCAGTCATCCTCCACGATCCAGCTTCCGTTTCGTTCCGCCCAGGCGATCCACTCCGCCCGCCGTGCCGGACTCATTGCCGTGCCGAGCGGATGCTGCCGCGCTGGAGTCAGGCAGGCAAGACGAGCCGGGGACCCGCCGTCGAACTCGTCCGGAAGGACCGCCCCCTCCGCGTCAATGGGGACGCCCTGGACCGGGCAGCCTTGGGACTGGAAGGCGAGCCGTCCGGAAATATGGCCTGGGTCCTCGACGACGACGGTGTCGCCGGCGTCCAGGAGGAGCGCCGCGAGCACATTGAACGCCTGCTGGGCACCGGAGGTGACGATGACCTGTTCCGGCGTGCACCCCAGACCCCTGACATCGTTGACGTAGTCCGCGATCGCTTCCCGCAAGGGACGGTGGCCATGCGGATCGCCGTACCCGTTCATGAACTGCTCTGTGCTGCCGGCATGGCGCCCCAGGAGGCGCTTCCATGTAGCTGCGGGGAAGGCCGAGGCCGCCACCTGGCTGGCGACGAATGATTCCGACTCGGTGGGTGCCCAGGCGTGCGGCGCGTCCCCGGACAGACCGGCGCCCCGTGAAGAGGTGGCCGCTCCGCGTTCGGAGAGCGGTGGCCGGGTCAATGGCTGCCGCGGAGCGTGGTCACTCCATAAGGTGTCGACGTACGTGCCGTCGCCCGCGCGCGAGCGCAGGAAGCCCTCGGCGGTGAGTTGCTCGAACGCCGAGACCACCGTGATCCTGGAAACTCCCAGCTCAGCCACCAGCGTGCGGGTGGAGGGCAGGCGGGTTCCGCTTGGCAGCGATCCTGTCAGGATCTGGGTGCGCAATTGCCCGTAGAGTTGCCGATGCAGGGGCTGGGCCGCGTCGCGGTGGAGCTCGAGTCCGGCAAGGAGACGGCCGCCGGCGCTCTTCATCCCGCGGACCGCAAAGCTGATTTCACTTCTTCCGGGCCTTCAAGTCCGCAACAACCTTCGCGATCCGCCGAGCCCGGGTCTCCTCCGTCTTGGCGTCTCCAATTGGTTCCACGTACCGGCGTTGGGCACTGTAGTTCAGCGTTCCATAGAAGGCCTTGGCCTCGGGCTCAGCCTCAAGGGCCGCAGCAAGATCGTCCGGAACCTCGATCACACGTGGCTGCGTGTCCACTTCCAGGTCCACGTCCACGGTGTCGCCAGCGGACGCGCCGGTCAGGTCCCTGTTCGCGGAACTGACACCCACCATGTATTTCCCACCCATCACCGCGATGCTGCTGCGATAGCTCTGGCCGTTGATGGTCACAACCACTGGGGGCCGCTTGCCGGCATCAAGCGCACTAACTACGTCCTCAGGAACCTCAATGCCGGCCTTGTTGCCATCGCCGACGATGGTCGTGGTGAATTTCATGTCCCAAGTATGCCGTCGGCCACCCGTAGACGCACCCCGCCAGCCGGACTACGTTCGGTATAACCAACTACCAAGTGAACCGAGGAGCGCGAACCATGGACGAGCAGGATCTTCTGGAACGGATTCAGTCACTCGTGGAAGAGGAGCACCGGCTGCGTGACGCAGCGGTGGGCGGGGGAACTGAGGACGACGTGGACGGCGACGGCAGCCGCGCACGCCTGGCGCAGCTCGAGGCTCAACTCGACCAGTGCTGGGACTTGCTCCGCCAGCGCCGGGCCAAGAAGCGTGCTGGTGAGAATCCCGACGACGCCGAACCGCGTCCCATCAGCGAAGTCGAAGGCTACAGGCAGTAGTCCCGCCCGACGACAAGGAGCTACGCCCCCTCAAGCACCTGGCTGGTAGCCCACGCAACGTACTTGGCCGCGTTGGCAACGGCATCTGCGACATCCGGAACGCCATCCTTGCGCTGTGCGACGTCCAACAACTGGGCCGCAGCTACTATCCCGTGTTTGGCGAGATCCTCCGGCGTCACCGTGATTCGGCCTGCCACAGCCACCACGGGAATGCCATGGACGCTTGCGGCGTCGGCCAAGGCGATTGGAGCCTTGCCGGTGAGCGACTGCTCATCCATGGAACCCTCGCCCGTAATCACCAGGTCCGCCTCGCTAAGGTGCGAAGCCAAGCCGGTCAGCCCGGCCACCAGCGCGAAGCCGCCTTCAAGCGCCGAGTCCGTAAAGGCAAGGAACGACGCCGGGAACCCGCCGGCCGCTCCGGCTCCCGGAACGTTGACGTCCCGGCCCGTGGCTTCCCGTAGGAGCGATGCCCAGTTGCGGAGGCCGGCGTCGAGCCTTTCAACAGCATCTTCGTCGGCTCCCTTCTGGGGGCCGAAAACATGAGCGGCGCCTTCCGGCCCGAACAGCGGGTTTTGGACGTCGACGGCGATCCGGAACTTTGCTTGTGAAAGCCGCGGGTCCAGTCCGGAGACATCCAGGGCAACGACGTCGGCGAGCGAACCTCCGCCAAGAGGCACCACATTCCCGGCAGCGTCCAAGGGCTTAAGCCCCAGCGCACGCAAGGCGCCACTACCGGCGTCGGACATTGCCGAACCGCCAAGTCCCAGCACAATCTCGGTGGCCCCGGCGTCGAGCGCCGCAGCGATGAGCTGTCCGCAGCCGTAACTGTGGGCCCGCAAAGAATTCTCGGGGGTGGGCTCCATGAAGGCAAGGCCGGAAGCCTGGGCGGTTTCGATGACGGCTGTGGCTCCGCCGAAAGAATCTTTGCGGATGGCCCAGGAAGCTCCGACCGGCTTGAGAATTGGACCCACAACGGCGTGGTTCCGCTCATCGTAACCGGCGGCGATAGCGGCATCGAGTGTGCCTTCACCACCGTCAGCTACGGGAAATTGGGTGGTTACGGCGTCCGGATAGACGCGCAGTGCGCCCTCGGCCATGGCTGATGCGGCTTCCGCGGCGGTGAGGGATCCCTTGAACTTATCCGGGGCGATGAGGATACGCATGGGTCCATCTTGCCAGCTTTGCCCGGAAAGCGGTTGCCGGTTACGAAGATTGCGTCACTCGTTCAGGGCGCGTAGCGGGGAACCCTCAAGCCACCCCTTGACGTCCTCGAATGCCCCGCCATAAAACTGCCGGTAGCTCTCGTGCGTCACATATCCGATGTGCGGCGAGAGCACAGTTCGCGACGAATGAAGCAAAGCATGTCCGGCGGGCAGGGGCTCCTCGTCAAAGACATCCATTGCAGCGCCACGAATCCAGCCCTCTTCCAGCGCCCGGATCAGCGCTGCCTCGTCCACCAGCGGCCCCCGTGCGGTATTGACCAGAACGCCCTCAGGTCCAAGCAGCCGCAATTCCTCCTCGCCAACAATGCCTTCCGTCCGCTCAGACAAACGCAGATGCAAGGTCACGACGTCGGACTCCCGGAACAGCTCCTCTTTGCCCACCCTTCGGGCACCGGCAGCCTCGGCCGCCTCCGCCGTCAGGTTCTGGCTCCACGCCAAAACATCCATGCCAAAGGCCTTCGCGTAGCCTGCAATCCGCTTCCCGATCTTGCCGAGGCCGACGATTCCCAGCGTCTTTCCTTCGAGTTCAAACCCGACGGCGGTCTGCCAGTCGCCTGCCCTCAGCGAGTTTTCCTCCACAACCAGGTTGCGGGCAAAAGCGAGCAGCAACGCCCACGTCATCTCCGGTGCCGCTGCCGGTGAACCGCCCGTTCCGCACACCAGGATGCCACGCTCCGACGCAGCCTCAAGGTCGATCGCAGCATTGGCCATGCCCGTGGTCACAAGCAGTTTCAGGTTGGTCAATGACTCGAGCACCCGGCGCGGGAAACGCGTCCGTTCGCGCATCGCCACAATGATGTCGAACGGCGCCAAAGCTGCCACAGCCTGCTCTTCGGAAACAAAAGGTGCGCTGAAAACGCTGACCTTCACGCCGTCGTCGAGCAGCGAATCCCAAGGGGCGTAGTCACTGGCAACCTGCTGATAGTCATCAATGATGGCCAAGCGGTAACTCGTCACGTCATTCTCCTCGCGCGGCGGCTGGTGGTAGAAACACCATCTCACGTGCACCGGCGGGTGGGTGCGCATTTTCCGGTGATGCGCTTGACTGGAAATTGAACCCTTCCCCGTCCGAAGGAGATGCGTTGACAGAGCCCAAGATGATGCCAGCCGTTCCCAAGCCCGAGCATCCCCGTCCCCAGCTTCTCCGCGCGAACTGGATGAACCTCAACGGAACCTGGGGTTTTGAGATCGACGCCGGCGACTCGGGTTTGGAGCGCGGACTCGCCAGGCACGAGCTCACCAGTGAGATCCTGGTGCCGTTTGCCCCGGAATCGGTTCTTTCCGGAATTGAGCACGTGGATTTCATGGAAGCTGTTTGGTACCGACGTACGGTGACCATCCCCCAGGAGTGGGCCGGCCAGAACGTCCTCCTGCACTTCGGCGCCGTGGACCACGACGCGACTGTCTGGGTCAACGGCATTGAAGTGGCCCGCCACAGGGGTGGTTTCACCCCCTTCACCGCCGATCTTGGTGGAGTGGCCGAGCCCGGCACGGAAGCGGTCATCGTTGTCCGTGCACGTGACTCGCGGCACGAAATGCAGGCACGGGGCAAGCAGGCAACCTGGTACAACAACACTCATTGCCAGTACACCCGCACCACGGGAATCTGGCAGACGGTGTGGATGGAAGCTGTCCCGGAGGTCCACGTTAAGCGCCTCCGAATGACTCCCAACCTGGCCGGTTCCAGCATCACGATTGAGGTTCCGATCAGCCAGAACCGCGCAGGGCACACGGTGACTGCTGTCCTCAGCGATGAGGGCGGTACAAATGTGGAATCTACGGCCAGAGCCGACTTGGATCTCACGCCAACATTGTGCCTGGGCATTCCCGCTGGATCCCTGCGCCCTTGGTGCATTGAGGACCCCTTCCTTTACGACCTTGAGGTGACAGTCCGGGATGCTGCCGGAACAGTCGTTGACCGTGTCAGCAGTTACGCGGCCGTTCGTTCAGTTGCCCTTGACGGCAAAGTGGTTCGTCTAAATGGCAAGTCCGTGTTCCAGCGATTGGTGCTGGACCAGGGATATTGGCCGGAGTCGCTCATGACCTCGCCGGATGACGCTGCGTTGGTCAAAGACATCGAGTTGTCCATGGCGGCAGGATTCAACGGTGCACGACTCCACCAGAAAGTGTTCGAAGAGCGCTTCCTCTACCACGCAGACCGGCTCGGCTACCTGGTCTGGGGCGAGTTCGGCGACTGGGGCGTCTCCGGAGGAGGAACCATTGGCCAGAACCAGAAGCCAACAGCGAGTTTCGTAGCCCAATGGCTTGAGGTGCTTCAACGCGACTTCAACCATCCCTCGATCATCGGATGGTGCCCCCTCAACGAAACACACCAGATCCTGCACGATCGGCTCACGGTATTGGATGACGTCACGCAGGCCATGTTCCTTGCCGCGAAATTGGCCGACCCCACCCGGCCTGTCATCGATGCATCCGGATACTCCCACCGCATCCGCGAAACCGACATTTACGATTCCCATTCCTACGAGCAGAATCCGGAGCAGTTCCGGATTGAGCAGCAGGGCCTTTCGGACGGGAAGCCTTTTGTAAACCGGAATCCACAAGGTGAGGAATACTCCGTGCCTTATGCTGGCCAGCCATATTTGGTGTCCGAATTCGGCGGTACTTGGTGGAACGAAACGGAGGCTCGCCAAGCCGCGGCAGAAGCCGGCCTCGGAACGGATGTATCGACGTCGTGGGGTTACGGCCAGCGCGTCAGCAGCGAGGAAGAGTTCTACGCCCGTTTCGACGGACTATGTGGCGTGCTCCTGGATAACCCGGACATGTTTGGTTACTGCTATACGCAGCTGACGGATGTCTTCCAGGAAAAGAATGGCATCTTCACTTTCGATCGCGGAGCCAAGTTCGATCTCGAGCGGATCCGGGCCAGCCAGGTCCGTAAGGCAGCCATCGAAGCCCGCCGAGATGGCATTTGATGACAATGTTGCAGCCTGGGACTGTCATCAAATGCCACTTCGACGCGAAGCGTCGCCCTAAACCCACTGCCCCCGGCGCACCATGACGTCCTTCAGCAGGTCCAGCCGGTCGGACACTATTCCGTCAACGCCAAGGTCCAGAAGTCTTTCCATCTCGGCGGAATCGTTGATGGTCCAGACGTGAACCTGCACGCCCACGCGGTGCGCGCGACGAACAAAACCGGCAGTTACCACCGGAAACCGGCCGTATCGGACCGGCACCTGGAAAGCGTCGACGCCGGTGAGCACCTTGCGGGCCAGGCCCGCCGGCAGCACGGATCCAAGAAGTACGAAAAGCGCCGTCGGGGTGCTTCCAGCCGAAGAAGCGGTCCGCTGGCTGAGGAGTTTCAACACTGCACGACGACGCCGGTCGGAGAAACTCGTCACCAACACCCGGTCATGGATGCCGTGCTTCTCGATGGCTTCGGCCATCGATTTAACGGAATTCCAGTCCTTCACGTCCAGGTTCAGGCGGGCATCGGGAAAAGCAGCTACGAGCTCGTCAAAAGTCGGCACAGGTTCCACTCCGCCGATGCGGGCCTTGGCTACCTCGTCTGCCGTTAATTCGGCGATCCGCCCGGATGAATCCGTGACCCGGTCCAGGGAAGAATCGTGGAAAACGAGCAGGACGCCGTCTGAAGTGGTGTGTACGTCGGTTTCAAGGTGCAAAGTGCCCAGCTCAACCGCGGCCCTAAACGCAGTCAAGGAGTTCTCCATCCCATGCAGGGAGAATCCCCGGTGGGCAAAGGCCACCGGGCCCACAGTGCCATCCTTGCGGAGGAAATATGGCAGCGTCACACCCGAAGCGTAGCCCATTGCGCATAGGCACCTACGCTTCGTCGGTGACCGTCACCTTCTCCAGTGGGACCACGGCCACCCCATCGCTGACGTGCACCAGCGTACGGCCGCGACCGCCGTCGAGCTCCACCCAAACTGCCGTTGCGTCGCCGGTAACGGCGTCCACTATGCCGGCCGATTGGTACCCGGGCGTTAGGGTCACGCTCACGCGGTCGCCTTGGCGAAGCGACCTCCAGTGGTGGTCCGGTTCGATCCGCCGCAACGGAGCGGTGTTGAAATCGTTGATCCTACGCTTGGCCATGATTCCCCTACATCCAACAAGCAAAACGTGTCTGTGGCTGAGAGCCTACGGGCGCAAGTTGAACGCGGGTTGTATGGAGACTGGGAAGTTGGTGACAGCTTTGCGGAGCATCAGGGCTGCCAAACTAGTGGCATGACTGTATTGATTGCCGGGTGCGGCGACCTTGGAACCGAAGCAGGACTGCGTTTCGCAGAGCTGGGCCATGACGTGATCGGGCTTCGCCGTTCCCCGGAAAAGCTCCCGGCGGGGATACGAGGCATGCGCGCAGACCTCGCACGTGGAGTCCCGGTCATCCCAGCAGATGTGAACATCGTTGTGGTCGCCATCGCCGCCGATTCTTCCACCGAGGAAGCATACCGGGCCGCGTACATAGACGGCCTCCGAAATATTCTGGACGCCTTGGTTCGTGATTCTGTTGAACCGGAACGCATCTTGTTCGTCTCCTCCACCGCCGTCTACAAGGACTCCGACGGAGCGGTGGTGGACGAGACCACACCCACCGAGCCCACGCGCTTCAGTGGCAAAGTCCTGGTGGAGGCCGAAAATATGCTCCATGCCCGCAGTCGGGAAACGGAAACTCAACCCATCGTCCTTCGGCTCGGCGGCATTTACGGTCCCGGGCGGACTCGGCTGATCGACCAAGTCCGGTCAGGGCAAGCCGTGATTCCGGCGCAGCCCCGGCACACCAACCGTGTTCACAGGGACGACGCCGCGGCCATGATCGTGCACCTCACCACGATGGATCAGGACCCTTATCAGGTCTACGTGGGCGTGGACGACCACGCGGCTGAGATGGGTGACGTCATGCGGTTTCTTGCTTTGGAAATGGGAAACCCGGAACCACCAATGGCGTCGGAAGACCAACACGGCGGCCCCGGGGACAAGCGCTGCTCCAACCAGAGGCTGCGCGGAACTGGCTTCGAGTTCGCCTTCCCCACTTACGTTGAGGGCTACCGCGCCGTGCTGGCAGGCCAGGGTGTGCGCCACCCGTGACGCAGCCACGTGTCTTTCGTGTCTGAAGTAGCTAGACCGTTTGCTCCGTTAGTTTCGCCTCGAGGATCTGCGCCACTCCGTCGTCGTCGAAGTGGGGCGCCTGCTGCCCCGCAGCGAGGATCGCTTCCGGGTGGCCGCTGGCCATCGCGTAGCCGTGACCGGCCCAGCGGAGCATCTCGATGTCGTTGGGCATATCCCCGAACGCAACGACGTCGGCGGCGTCGATCCCCAGAGACTCGGCGTACTTCGCGAGGGTGACGGCCTTGTTGATGCCGGGCACGGACATCTCGAGCATTGCGGTGCGCGGTGCCGAGTGCGTCGTGCTGACCAGATGGGCCACGGCAGGCTGAACTTCGGCAAGGAATTCGTCCGGGGTGCCTTTGCGGGTTATGGCGAGGAATTTCACGACGGCGTCATCCGCCGTCAGCGTCTGGTCCAGCGGTGCGGGGGTGAACTCCGCAAGCAGCTCGCTTGTTTCGTTCTCGAGGAAGCCCGGCTCCAGTTGGAAACCAGTCAGCGTTTCCACGGCGAACAAAGCATCCGGCCGGAGGGACTTGATGATGCGTCGCGCTTCAAAAATGGAGGTGATATCCAATGTGCAGGAAGAAATGGGCTTTTCGGTTTCCAGGTCCCAGACCACCGCGCCGTTGGAGCAGATCACGATACCGCTGTGCCCCAGTTGTTCCTGAAGCGGGTACAACCACCGCGGGGGGCGGCCCGTGACGAACACAAGCTCCACCCCGGCGTCCCGGCATGCTTTGAATGCCTTGACGGTCCGATCACTGATCTTGCCGTCATGACCGAGGATGGTGCCGTCAATATCACTTGCTACGAGGCGCATCATGTCAGTCTACGTGGCTGTTGAGAACCCAACTGCCGCAGCTAACGCTCGAACATGCCAGTGATGGTTCCGCGCGCCAACGTATGCGCAGGAAGGACTGAGGCAAGTATGCGCGCCTCGGAATCCTTTTCGATTGCCAGGTCCTCCACGTCCAGCGCATGTACAGCCACTACGTAACGATGCGGTCCATGCCCTCTGGGAGGCGCCGCCCCAACATAGCCGCTGCGGCCGCCGTCGTTCTTCAACTGGAACGCACCGGCAGGCAACGCGTGGCCGCCCTTGCCCCCGGAACCGGCCGGAAGACTTAATACCTCAGGAGGAATATTAAGTACGGCCCAATGCCAGTAGCCCCCAGGGCCGGGAGCGTCGGGATCCCACATGGTGACCGCGAAACTCCTGGTTCCGTCCGGAGCTCCGCTCCAGCTCAGCTGGGGAGATATGTCTTGGCCGCCCGCACCCAGAATCCCGCTCCGCTGATCGGGGCCGAGAGCATCGCCGTCGTTGAATGACTCGCTCGCAACCTGCAATTCATGGTCTTGCATGCGCACCTCCTCTTGGCCGGACTACACCGGCAAATGTTCTGGCTGAGAACAGTCTTAGCTGGCAACAGCCCGGTGGTTGAGCTCAGCCCGTGTGGGCGGATTGGCGCCGGCGCGGGACACCGTGACCGCGGCGGCACGGGTCGCATGATCCATGATGGCGGCGAGGGTTTCAGCCGGCATGGCTCTGAGTGCCCCACGGTTTTGCGCACCGTCCAGCCCGCGGTCCACTATTGCTGACAGCAGCCCCGCCATGAACGAATCGCCGGCACCAACCGTATCCACCACCGTCACGTTAGGCGCCGGGACCTGGGTCTCGCCGATGGCCGTGATTCCCCACGGACCACGCGCGCCCCGCGTCACCACCACCAGCGCGGGTCCTCCCGTACCTCCCAGCGACAACCAACGGCGTGCCGATTCCAGCGGATCAATGCCCGGATAGAGCCACTCAAGATCTTCGTCGGAAGCCTTCACGACGTCGGAGAGCACCACGAAGCGTTCGGCCTGCCGCCGTGCGTAATCGCGATCGGTAATGATGCTGGGGCGGCAGTTGGGATCGAAGCTTATGGTGCTGCTCGGGTGGGCATGCTCGACGGCTGCAAGCACGTCCGCGGCACCGGGCTCCAAAGCCGTGGCTATTGAACCCGTATGCAGCAAAGTGGCCCCCTGCAGCATGAGCGGCAACCGCTCTCCGAGGCCCGGCAAATCCCAGGTGAGATCGAAAGTGTAGGTGGCGGCGCCGTCGTCGTCGATCACTGCCGTGGCTATGCTCGTGGGTTTGCCGTCGGGCGGAAGGGGGACCATCACGGAACTGGACCGCAGGTGCGCCGCAACGGAATCGCCGTACGCGTCCTGGCCAAAACGCCCGATGAACTGCACGGGGTGATCCAAACGCGCCAAGCCAACGGCGACGTTGAGCGGACTGCCGCCAACGTGCGCCTCGATTCCGCTGGGGCGCTGCACAACGTCAACCAAGGCCTCGCCAATCACAGTCAGCATGGGACCACTCTGCCAGAGGAAGGGTGGGCGCTACCAGTGATTCAGGAGAGCAGGCGTTGTACCAATTCGCGGCATTTCTTGTAAGCCACGGCCTTTGGATCTATGAGATCGAAGTGATCCCCGGGGACACGCAGCAATTGCGCTGCGCTGCCCGCTGCTGTTGCCGCGGCGACGTAGGCCTCGGACTGGCTGACCGGAACGTCCTCGTCGTCGGTAGCGTGGACGGCGAAAACCGGAACATCAATAGGCAGGGAACTCATGGGGTCCGCGTATTTATGCCTTTTGGGGTATCTTGCAGAATCGCCGCCCATGAGGTTGCAGACGGCACCGTTGCTGAGGTTCAGTTTTTCGGCTGCAGCCAGGTTCAGCAAGCCGGACTGGCTGACGACGCCCGTCAGGTGGACGGCATTATCCTCCGGTGCACGCACCAGTTGACGGTCGGCGTCGGGCGTTCCGATGGCCGAGAGGCGCTGCCGTCCGGCGGCCCATACAGCCAGGTGACCGCCGGCGGAGTGACCCAAGGCCACTACCTTGCCAAGGTGGAGCTCGTGCTTTCCGGCGATTTCGGCAAGATGGTCAATGCCGGCCAGGATGTCTTCGAATGTATGGGGCCAACCACCGCCGTTGCCGGCCCGCCGGTATTCAAGGTTCCAGGCAGTAATTCCATGCGCCGCGAGGTCGCGGGCCAGGGGCTCGCCGAGCTCGGCGCCGTACTGTGAGCGCCAGTAGCCGCCGTGGATCACCACCGCGACACCACCCTTGACGGCTGACGCGCCGCGATGGTTCCCGTTGTTCGGTTCGGGTATGAAGAGTTCGCCCCATTGACTGGGGTGTTCGCCGTAGCTGTACTTGTGCCGCAACATTGCGCCCTCCTTTGTACCGAGCCTATCGTGACGTCCCGCAACTTTGGCTAGGGCACCCCGACGGCGGGTGGCCCGCGCCAGTGTCGGACCCGCCCCGTAAGCTGGGGGCATGGCAAGCAATTGGGACAGCCTGGACCAGGACCAGCGCGATGCAGTGGACGCGAACGTGGCGCTCTATGAGCGTGTTCGCCCTGCCCTGAAGCGGGTCACGCGGGATGTGCTGCTGACCCTAAGGGACATGCTCAACGACGCCGAGGTCACTCCCCTGTTTGTTACCGGGCGGACCAAAACAGTGGAATCGTTCCGCGAAAAAATCTCACGCACGGATGATCCTCTGGAGCCGGGCGGCCCACGTGTACTCAAATTCCCGGACCCTTTCCGCACCTTGAATGACATGGTGGGCATCCGAGTCATCACCAAATTGCCTGCCGAGAACGCAGCCGTAGCCAACATCATCAAGAGGCAGCGCCAGCTCTTCGACTGCCGTGGAGACCGCGAGAAGGACATCGGTTCCATCGAATCGGGCACGTACGGTTACTCCAGCCGGCACCTCATCCTGCGAACCATCCAGAATGAGGCCGTCAAGGAGTATCAGCATGTCTTCAACCCGGACATGCCTGCCAACGGCAGCTACTTCTTCGAGTGCCAGATCCGCACGGTCTTTGCGCACGCCTGGAGCGAGATCGAGCACGATATCCGGTTCAAGGCGGAGGATCCGCGTGCATGGACCCCGCATTTCGACCGCCAGTTCACAGCCACTGCGGCCATGTTGGAAACCGTGGAAAGTGCCTTCGCGGACCTCCATGAGCGGTACGAAGAGGTCAGAAGCTATTGGGACCTGCACGGCGAGGGTGCTTCCCCGCTGACTCCCAACCGCGTGCGGGACGTCTGGCGTACGCTCCTGCCTCACGTTGACCGTAAAGTTGATGACGACTGGGGGTGGGCTGCCGAACTCCTGGCCGCCCACGGACTCACCAAAACCGTGGAACTCGCGGGGCTCCTTAGCGCCAACCGGATCACGGAGGTCCGCAAAGCCCTGGATCACCGCTACTCCCCGGGCCCCGACCGCCTCCTGGATGACCTCCTGCTGTGGCAGTACGGAACCGAACACATTGACCTCACCGCTGAGGCGCCCGACGTCGTTCCGCACCCGCGGCGCGATAGCCTCCAGCGGCGTCTGAAGCAGATTGAGCGTTACCGCCAGACTGCACTGTAAGGACGCCATGACTCCCGAGCAACTCATGTCACTGCGGGTGACTTTCCGCTCGCCCCGCCGCCTGCTGACGGAATCCCTGGCCGGACTGGTGGTTGCACTGGCGCTCATCCCGGAGGCCATCGCGTTCTCGATCATTGCGGGCGTCGATCCCAGGGTCGGGTTGTTCGCGTCCTTCACCATGGGCGTCGTGACGGCCCTTGTTGGTGGTCGACCAGCCATGATCTCTGCGGCGACAGGGGCTGTGGCCTTGGTCATCGCTCCCGTGATGAAGGAGTACGGACTCGACTACCTGATCGCCACGATCATCCTGGCGGGTATCTTCCAGATCATCCTCGCTGTCCTTGGTGTTACCCGGCTCATGCGCTTCATTCCGCGGTCGGTGATGATCGGCTTCGTGAATGCACTGGCAATTTTGGTGTTCATCTCGCAGATGCCCGAACTCTTCAATGTCCCTTGGATGGTCTATCCAATTGTTGCCGTGGGTCTCGTCATGGTCTTTGGCCTGCCTCGCCTGACCACGGCCATTCCCGCACCCCTCGTGGCGATCGTGGTCATCACCCTGGTTACCGTTCTGGGGCACATCGACGTTCCAACGGTTAGCGACAAAGGCGAACTCCCCCACAGCCTGCCCGGGTTCTTCCTGCCCAATGTCCCGCTGGATCTGGAAACGTTCCGGATCATTGCGCCATTCGCACTGTCCATGGCCCTTGTTGGCCTGCTGGAATCACTCCTGACAGCCAAGCTCGTGGACGACATCACGGACACACGATCAAATAAGACCCGCGTTTCCTGGGGCCAGGGAGTGGCGAACATCGTCACAGGTTTCCTTGGTGGGCTGGGTGGTTGCGCCGTGATCGGACAGACCATGATCAACGTCAAAGGATCCGGCGCGCGGAGCCGGCTTTCCACTTTTTTGGCGGGCGTCTTCCTGCTGGTCCTGGTGGTTGTCCTGGGCGACGTTGTGGGGATGATTCCCATGGCGGCCCTTGTTGCCGTGATGATCTTCGTTTCCCTGATTACCTTCAACTGGCACTCTGTTCGGCCATCCACCTTGAAGCGCCTGCCCAAATCGGAGACCGCCGTCATGCTGATCACTGTTGCCGCCGTTGTGGCGACGCACAATCTGGCGGTGGGTGTCGGCGTCGGCGTCTTGACCGCGATGGTGCTGTTTGCGCGGCGCGTGGCGCACTTCGCTACCGTCGAGCGGACGGAACTGGAGCTCAACGGGGAAACCGTGGCCACCTACACGGTGGATGGCGAGCTCTTCTTCGCTTCCTCCAATGATCTGTACACCCAGTTCGACTACGCAAAAGATTCCTCGGAAGGCATAGATCGCGTAGTGATCGATCTGCACGCCTCGCACCTTTGGGATGCATCAACTATTGCGGTACTGGATTCCGTCACCGAGAAGTACCGGAATCACGGCCGCGAGGTGGAGTTCATTGGTCTGAACGAGGCAAGCGTTCGGATGCGCGAACGGCTCGCGGGAAAGCTGAACGACTGACCCGCCGCCCTCCCAAACAGCGGTCATCTGACATATATGCCCAGTTGAAAGTAACGAACTCGGTCATGCCCGCGGACCAATGTGAGCATGGATAAATGCTTGAGGCAACGAATTCCCAGACAGTGACTCTAGGGGCCGCGGCTCCCGTCAACCCAGCTCTCGCCGCAGAGGCCAGGATCGCGCGGATAGCCGTGACGGTTTTCCCACTCCTGGTTGTGCTGGCTGGCGTCCTCGGATTCCTCCTTCCGGAACTCTTCAAGCCCATGGGCGTCGCCGTTCCTTATTTGCTGGGCGTCATCATGTTCTGCATGGGCCTCACGCTGACGCCGCCCGACTTCGTTTCTGTGGCGCGGCGTCCTTGGGCTGTGGCACTCGGCATCGTGGCGCACTACGTGATCATGCCCGGGGCGGGCTGGTTGATTGCCGTCCTGCTTCAGCTTCCGCCCGAGCTCGCCGTCGGCCTTATTCTTGTGGGCTGCGCACCGTCCGGCACGGCGTCCAACGTGATGGCGTTCCTGGCCAAAGGCGACGTCGCACTGTCGGTGGCTGTCGCCTCGGTTTCCACGTTGATCGCTCCCGTCGTCACGCCGGCCCTGACTCTCCTGCTGGCCGGTTCGTTCCTGCACATTGATGCCGGCGCCATGGTGCTGGATATCGTGAAGACCGTGCTGCTTCCGGTCATCGCAGGCCTGCTCGCCCGACTCTTCCTGTCCAGGCTCGTCGCAAAGGTGCTGCCGGCACTTCCCTGGGCGTCCGCCGTCGTGATTTCACTGATCGTGGCTATCGTCGTGGCCGGCAGCGCCAGCAAGATCGTCGCAGCCGGCGCCATCGTGTTCCTGGCAGTCGTCCTCCACAATGGCTTTGGGCTGGGCCTGGGTTATCTCGCCGGTAAACTGGGCCGTCTGGATGACAAAGCCCGCCGCGCCCTGGCATTCGAGGTTGGCATGCAGAACTCCGGCTTGGCCGCGACCCTTGCCACGGCGCACTTCAGTCCACTGGCCGCGCTGCCCTCCGCCGTCTTCTCGCTGTGGCACAACATCTCCGGCGCGATTGTAGCGGCATGGCTGGCTCGCCGCCCGCTGAAGGACTAGCGTCCCCGGGCTCGCGTCCCGCAGCTCGACTTATACCTGCTTCAACCAGTTGGACACCCCTTGACGCAATTAGTTGTGAACGTTAACAATTACGGAAGCCAACAAGTAGCCAACCGGGAAGATCATTCAATGAAGAACTGGGCAGGAAACCTTGAGTATTCGTCCGCAGACGTCCAGCGGCCCACCTCCGTGGACCAGCTGCGCGGGCTTGTGGCGAACGCGCCGCGGATCAAGACCCTTGGTTCCCGTCACTCGTTCAACAACGTCGCAGACACCGATGGCATGCACCTTCTCCTGGATGCATTGCCCCAGGAGATCTCACTTGATCCCGGCAAGGGCACCGTCAAAGTCAGCGGCGGTATCAGCTATGGCGCACTCTGCCGGGCAGTCGAGGAACAGGGTTATGCCATCCACAACCTCGCTTCGCTCCCCCACATCTCGGTTGCGGGAGCCATCCAAACCGGGACGCACGGGAGTGGTGTCCGCAATCCCTCCTTGGCTGGCGCCGTCGAAAGCGTTGACCTGGTGCGGGCAAATGGCGAGCTGGTGACGCTTAGGCCGGACGACGACGAATTCCTCGCCAGCGTTGTGGGACTCGGCGCCCTGGGGATCGTCACCGGACTGGAACTGGCCGTCCGGCCGAGCTACCAGATGCGGCAGCGCGTGCTCACGGGGCTGCCGTGGGACCGGGCGCTGGCCGATTTCGTGAACATCGCGTCGGCCGCCTACAGCGTCAGCTTCTTCACGGACTACACCGGAGACGCCATCCCGCAGGTGTGGTTCAAAGCCCTGGATACCGAGCCAGTCCTCCCCGACCTCTTCGGTGCAAGCGCGGCTACTGCCGCTCTGCACCCGCTGCCCGGGATGTCGGCGGAGAACTGCACGGGTCAGCTGGACGAGCCCGGCAAATGGCTGGACCGCCTGCCGCACTTCCGCCACGAATTCACGCCGAGCAACGGTGAGGAACTGCAGAGCGAATTCCTCCTGCCCCTGGAGCATGCACCTGCGGCTCTTCAAGCTGTCCGAGAGCTCGCGGACAAGCTGGCACCCCTGCTGTTCATCTCCGAAATCCGTACCGTTGCGGCCGACGAATTCTGGCTCAGCCCGTTCTACCGGCAACAAAGCGTGGCCCTCCACTTCACATGGAAGCCACTGCAGGCCCAGGTGGAAGCGGTACTCCCGGAAGTTGAGGAAGCACTGCGTCCCTTCGGCGCGAGGCCACACTGGGGCAAGCTCTTCACGCCAAGCCTGTACGACTTCGCCAATCTCTACCCACGCTTCGAGGACTTCTGCAGCCTCGCCGCCACCAACGACCCCTCGGGCAAGTTCCGCAACGCCCTGTTGGACAGCATTTTGGGAGCCACAACCTCGTTGCTTGGCCGCTAATCCGTTGCTGCCCCACCACGGAATAGCAGGTTAGCGACGTCCCAGCGGCCCTCCTGACCAACGCGCACGACGACGGCGGCCCGGCTCCCCGCGAAGGGCTGGACCGCCGTCGGGGTTAAGTCGGCCGGACTACTGGATGTGCGCCAATACGGCTCCCGCGGTCACCACGCCGCCGGGTGCCGAGAGCACCTCGGAGAGCGTGCCTGCACGGTGGGCTGCCACCTGCGTTTCCATCTTCATGGCCTCGACTACCAGTAACGGATCACCTGCAGAAACCTCGGTACCGGGCTCCACGAGCCACTTCACCACGGTGCCGGCCATGCTGGAGACCAGGGCTGATTCCGCTGGCGCGGGTCCCCCGGAATCGGACGCTCCCGCGTCATCACCCTGCAACCCCGTGACCACCGAGCCTGACGGAAGTGCCTGCCCTGACCGGGCCCAACCCTCCAGCAGATCAGCCGGGAGTCCCACCGCGAGCCGCTTGCCGTCGACGTCCACGGTGATGGTCCGCCGCACGCCGCCAGGGGCAACCACGTTGTATTCGGGATCAACGGGGATCTGATCTGCAAAGTCCGTCTCGATCCACCGGGTGTGAACATTCAACCCGGCTACGGACGTAAAGTCATCGGACTCCACAACGGCGCGGTGGAACGGCAACACGGTGGGCAGTCCGGTGATCTCCATTTCCGCAAGTGCACGGCGTGCGCGGCGCAGCGCTTGCTGGCGGTCGGCGCCAGTAACAATCAATTTGGCCAGGAGCGAATCGAACTGCGGTGCAATAAACGAGCCCGCGCGGACGCCGGTGTCCAGGCGAATGCCGGGGCCGGTGGGCGCTTGGAACGATGCCACTGTGCCCGGGGAAGGCAGGAATCCGCGGCCAACGTCCTCTGCGTTGATGCGGAACTCGAAGGAATGGCCCCGTGCGATGGGATCCTCGGAAATGCTCAAGGGCAGGCCGGCTGCAACACGGAACTGCTCCTGAACGAGGTCAATCCCAGCCGTTTCCTCGGTAATAGGGTGCTCAACCTGCAGGCGCGTGTTTACCTCAAGGAAGGCCACGGCCCCGTCCGCGGAGACGAGGAATTCGACAGTCCCGGCGCCGTAGTAGCCGGCCTCGCGGACGATTGCTTTGGCTGCGTCATAGATCTGTTGCTGCTGGGACTGGGTGAGGAACGGCGCAGGCGCCTCTTCCACGAGCTTTTGGTGACGGCGTTGAAGGGAGCAATCGCGCGTACCCACCACAACGACGTTGCCATGGGTATCCGCAATGACCTGCGCTTCCACGTGCCGAGGCCTGTCAAGGTACTGTTCAACGAAGCATTCCCCACGGCCGAACGCTGTGATGGCTTCTCGCACTGCGGAGTCGAAAGCCTCCTCCACTTCGGCGAGTTCGCGGACAACCTTGAGCCCGCGGCCACCGCCGCCAAAGGCCGCCTTGATGGCCACCGGCAGTCCGTGTTCCTCGGCAAAAGCCCGGGCTTCAGCAGCAGTGGCAACCGGCCCATCGCTGCCGGCCACAAGGGGGGCACCGGCACGGACAGCGATCTCGCGGGCTGTGATCTTGTTGCCCAACTGTCGGATCGACTCCGGTGACGGACCGATCCACTCAAGTCCGGCGTCGAGGACTGCTTGCGCGAAGTCGGCGTTTTCCGACAGGAAGCCATAGCCGGGGTGGACGGCGTCAGCACCCGACTGTTTGGCAACGGATAGCAGCTTCGCGACGTTGAGGTAGGTCTCAGCAGGGCTGTTTCCTACCAGGCTGTAGGCCTCATCCGCGGCACCCACATGCATTGCGTCGGCGTCGATGTCCGCATAGACGGCCACGGACGAAATGCCGGCGTCATCGCAGGCTCGGGCGACTCGAACAGCGATTTCTCCGCGGTTCGCAATCAGGACCTTTCGCATCAAATACTCACTTCTCTGGGGTCTTGGTGAAGTCGGGGGAATCGGGGACCATCCGGAACCGGATCCGTCCGCCAATGGGGACCTGCCCGGCAAGGTCAAGGTGTTCGTCGCGAACCACGCCGATCACGGGGTAACCACCGGTGATGGGGTGGTCGGCCAGGAACAGCACGGGCAGGCCGGCGGGCGGGATCTGGAGGGCACCGGCCATGGTCCCCTCACTGGGAAGTTCACCCTCGCGGGCGCGCTGGAGAGGAGTACCGTCCAGTCGCATGCCCACGCGGTTGGATTGTGGCGTGACCAGCCATTCCTGGCTTGTTAGGGACTCGATGGCGGACTGATCAAACCAATCAGCACGGGGTCCGGGAACCACATCGAGAACGGTGACATTGGCACCCGGAAATTCCGGTTGCAGCTCCGGGCTTCCAACCGCAGTAGACGCCGTGGCGTCGCCCGCCGGGAGCTCCTGCCCGACCACCAATGGCGCAGGTCCGATCCCCGACATCGTATCGGCCGAACGACTCCCCAGGACTTCGGGAACCGCTATGCCACCGCGGATTGCAACATAGTTCCGGAAACCGGCCTCGGGCGGCCCGACGGTAAGGACTTCGCCGTCGAGCAACGCGAATGGAGCAGCCATGGGGACGCTGCGCACTGCGTCCTGGACGCCGCCGTCAGACTCTTCGAATTCAACCGACGACGGCGACTGGACCGTTAGGGTGGCGGGCGCACCTGTCACGGCAATCACTTGGTCGCCGACTGCCTCCAACGTCAGCCCGCCATTGACGGTTTCGATGGCTGCGGCTGACGAACTGTTGCCGACAAGACGGTTGGCCCGCCGGAGCGATGCCCGATCCAACGCACCGGCCGCCGAGACCCCCAAAGCCCCGTAGCCTCTGCGGCCAAGGTCCTCGATAAGGCTTTGAGCGCCGGGGTTGAGTACCCGTAATCCGGAGTCCGTGTGGTGATCCGAGTCGGGTTCAGCTTGATGCGCCGAACTGGCCGTGACGACCTCCCGAACAGCCCGGTACTGCACCCTGTCACCGGGCCGAACCAGGGCCGGTTGCGGACGGTCGAGGTCCCACATCCGGGCTCCCGTTCGGCCAATCAGCTGCCAACCGCCGGGAGAGCGCCGGGGATAGACAGCCGAGTACTGGCCGCCGAGGGCCACGGATCCAGCGGGAACAGCCGTGCGGGGTGAAGGGCGGCGGGGAACCGTGAGGACTTCGTTCTCGCCCACCATGTAGCCGAATCCGGGAGCGAAGCCAGCGAAGGCAACAGTCCAAATCTGGCCGGTGTGGGCCGCAATCACGCCCTCCACGCTCAGCCCCGTGAGCTCCGCGACATCGGCGAGGTCATCGCCGTCGTACACGGTATCGATGACGACCAGCCCGGAATCGGTAACGTCCGTCGCGACGAGTTCCAGTTCGAGCAACCGGGCGCCGATGGCCCGGGTTGCCGCTGCGGATTCGCCAACGACCATAACTGTTTCGGCTGCTGCCAGGACGTCTACCTGGCCAGGAAGCGGAGACTTGTAGAGCATGTCCTGCAAGGCCAGTACGTCCTGCAGCCCATCCAGCTCCGCAAGGACGGCACGTGTGCCGACGGGTCGCACGGACCGGACCCTCTTTGCGGTGGTCGTTTGCTTCGCGGTGGTCGTTTGCATCACGGTCTCCATCATCCGCTTCGTCGCCAATTAGGCGGCCGACTCCTGCAGCAGGCGAAGGTCTTCTTCAGGCTTCGGATCCCGGCCCAGTACCATGCCCACGATCGTGACTACGGCTGTCAGGACGAGGTACCCGGCGATCAAATACCAGCCGCCGGATGCCGCGCCGTAGAGGGCGGTGAAGATGATGGGCGCAACAGCTCCACCAATCACACCGGCCAGGGTGTAGGCCAGGGAGCTGCCGGCATAGCGCAGGCGGGCTGGGAACTGCTCAGTGATGAAGGCGGCCTGCGGGCCATACATGAACGCGTGCAGCGCCAAACCGATCACCGTGCCGATGGTCAGCATAACCACTGACTTGCCCTGGATCATGAGGAAGAACAGGGGAATATAGACGGCTGTGGCGGCTGCTGTGACGCCGTAGACAAGGCGGCGGTTGAAGCGGTCGGTAAGAGCGCCGGCCAACGGAATGAGGAACAGCTGGAATGCGGATCCGATGAGGATGGCTGCCAGGACATTGCCCGTGGTCATGCCAAGTTGCTTGGTGGCGTACACCGCAACAAACACGGTGAAAAGCGCGTAGAGGACGTCCGGGCAGACCCGGGAGAGCGCTGCTGAAACCAAGGCCTTGGGTTCAGTGGTGAAGACCTCTTTGATGGGTGCTTTGGGTCGTTCGCCGTGGGCCTGGATTGCCTTGAAGACCGGGGTTTCTTCGAGCTTGAGGCGGATGATCAGGCCAAAGACCACCAGGAGTGCGGATGCCAGGAAGGCGACGCGCCAGCCCCAGGAAAGGAAGGCCTCGTTGCTGAGTGAAGCAGCCAGGATGGCGAGGACGCCATTGGCCATCAGGTTGCCCGCAGGCGGGCCGATCTGTGCAGCGGAGGACCAGAAGCCACGCTTGTTGGGGTCGCCGAATTCACTGGACAGCAGAACCGCTCCGCCCCATTCGCCGCCTACCCCGATGCCCTGGGCGAGGCGAAGAAGAACCAGGATGGTGGGCGCCGCCACGCCGATGACTGAGTAATCGGGCAGCGCACCTATGAGTACAGTCGCGACGCCGATAAGCACCAGCGTGAATACCAGGACGTACTTGCGGCCAATCTTGTCGCCCAAACGCCCGAAGATGACACCGCCGATCGGGCGGGCCAAGTAGCCCACCGCGAAAGCTGAGAAGGAGAGCAACAGTGCAACGAACTCGTCGTTGCCGGGGAAGAAGATCTTGGGAAAGACGAGGGCCGAAGCCACGGAGTAGATAGCGAAGTCATAGTATTCAAGCGATGTGCCGGTGAGGCTGGCTATGTATGCCTTGAGGGCGCCGGCCGGTGGCTTCCTTGTCACGGCCTTGGCTGCGTTGGTGCTGGTCATGGTTTCCTCCGGGGGGATGAGGGGTGTGCTGCGGGGCCTGGTTCAAACAGGTCTAGAGGAACGAGCCGATGCTGACGCCGGCGTCGTCGAGAGCGGACTTCACTGCAGTGGCCATCGCGACGGCCCCCGGTGAGTCACCATGCACGCAGATGCTTTCTGCGCGGATCTTCAGGATGGAACCATCGATCGTCCTGACGGACTGTTCGGTGGCCATTCGCAAAACGTGTTCCGCCACTTCGGCGGGGTCGTGCAGGACGGCGCCTGGCTGTGAGCGCGAGACGAGGGTTCCGTCCGGGTTGTAGGCGCGGTCCGCGAACGCTTCGGCAACGCCACGAAGGCCGGCTTCCTCAGCGAGGCGCAGGACTTCGGAACCGGGAAGGCCGAGGATCGGAAGGTTGGGGTCAACCGATTTCACGGCGTCGACGACGGCCTTTGCTTGCGCCGTGTGCTTGACTATCGCGTTGTAGAGGCCGCCATGGGGCTTCACGTACTGGACGCCCGCACCCGTCGTGGCAGCCAGCGCCTGCAGGGCCCCGATCTGGTAGACGACGTCGTCGGCCAGCTCCATGGGATCAACGTCCAGGAAGCGACGGCCGAATCCTGCAAGATCCCGGTAGCCGACGTGGGCGCCAATCACGACGCCGGCCTCAGCCGCCTTTTTGCAGGTGCTGCGAATAACGCTGGGGTCGCCAGCGTGGAATCCGCACGCAACGTTGGCACTGGAAACGGATTCGAACATGGCTGCGTCGTCGCCCAGCGTCCAACGTCCGAAGGACTCTCCGACGTCGCTGTTCAGGTCGATGACTGCCATGGTGTAATTCCTGCCTCGTGATGTGCGTTACATCAAGGATGCACCAGATTTCCGGATTGTTCAACAATCCAGCGATCCTAATTTTTGGCAATCGTGTAATTTTGGTGTCATGGCCAGTGCAGATCAGGAACCACGGGGAAAAGCCGGCATCGACGGCGCTGGCGCCCGCATGCGCCTCCGAGTGCCTTCGGTTGCCGAGAGGGTTGCCGAAGAACTGCGCTACCAACTGGCCGAGGGCTTCCTCGTGCCAGGTGCCAAGCTCACGGAAGCCACCATCGCCGAGGACCTGGGGGTTTCGCGCAACACCGTCCGTGAAGCATTCGCCGAACTGGCCAGCGAGCGTCTGCTGGTGCGGCAACCGAACCGGGGCGTCTATGTGGCCACGTTGGAAGCTGGCGACATTCACGATGTCTACACCGTGCGCAGGGCCATCGAGGTCAGTTCCATCCGGGCCGGAGGCTCTCCAGAGCGCATCGCCGCAGTGAGGGCCGCCGTCGAGGAGGGAAAGCGCGCAGCAGCGGCAGACGATAACGAAGGCCTCGGCAGCGCCAACCAGCATTTCCACGGTGCCATCGTTGCCTTGGCCGAAAGCGGGAGGCTGAACTCGATCATGGCGCAAGTGCTAGCTGAGATGCGTCTTTACTTCCACAAGGCCACCATGAACGCGCACTTCTACAGCGACTGGCTCAAGGAAAACGAGCAGATCTGCTCGGCACTCGAATCCGGCGACCTGGAGCGCGCCGGGGACCTTCTGCTCGCCTACCTCAACAGGTCAGAGCAGCAACAGGCCGCGATCCACGGCGAATAGCCGGGATTCGCTGCTCCCTCCCACTTGCCTCAGTCCGCACGGCGAATTTTCGCCGATTGCTGCGCTCCAAGGCGCAAAATCGCGGAGCAACCGGGCAGGAGCGTCAGCGCTTGCCCTTCTTGCGCGAACCCTTGCCACGGCCCTTGTCCGGATTCGGGGCGTAGCGCTGCGCCACGGCGGGCTTCTTGGCCCCGCTCCCACGACGATCCGGCTTGGGCGCCTTCTTCGGCTTCTCCTGCCGGGCCGACGGCTGGCGTGAACTCTGCGCCGTCCGGCCGCGCACGATCCCAATGAATTCCTCAATCACCGGGCTATCTGTTCCAGCAAGCCAAGCGAGGCCAATCTGAGTTCCAGGAGCGCCGGTCAGGAGCCGCATCACGGTCTGCTTGTTGTTCAGGTGCCGGGCCACTGACATGGGCAGGATGGCCAACCCGGCTCCGGAAGCCACCACCTGCAAGGCCATATCCGGCCCGCCCATTTCCTCCACGTCCAGGAAATTCTCCTCGGACAGGTCCTCCAGCGCCACCTCTTCAAACACGGAGATCTCGTGTCCCTTGGGAGCGACCACCACCGGCTGCTCTTCATACAGGGGAATGACGTTCAGGCCTTCCCGGTCCACGGGCAGCCGAACAAAGCTAAGGTCAGCGGAACCGTCGTGCAAAACCGAAAGCTGCGCACCGTCGTCGGACATGAACGCGTGCAACGGGACGTCCGGCATCCGCTCTTCCCACCGCCGGATCCATTTCCCAGGCGTCACACCCGCAACATAAGCGAAGCGAAGCTCGCTCGGGGGCTCGGTTATTTGGGCGGATTCTTCAGCGTCTGGCACACACTCACAGTACCGGCCAGATACCCTTGAAGCATGACGTCCTCGAACTCCCAGTCCATGAAACCGGCAACCGTTGCCAAGAAACTCGGCATCTACCTGCCCGCGACACCCCAGGAGTTCCAGGATTCGTCCATCTCCCGCGAAGAATTCGCCGAACTCCAGGCCAACCCGCCGGAGTGGCTCGCCGAGCTCCGCCGCAACGGCCCGCACCCGCGCCCGGTAGTGGCACAGAAGCTGAACGTCTCCATCAGCGGCCTGGCCCGCGGTGGCGTCGAAGAAGCACTCACGACGGCGGAAATCACCGAGCTGCTGCAGGCTCCGCCGCAGTGGCTGGTTGTGGAGCGCGCCACGCACGCCGCCGTCCGCGCCGAAGCACAGCGCGTCAAGGAAGAGGCTGCGAAGAAGGCAGCCACCAAGGAAGCCAAGGACAACGCAGCAGCCAAGCGCGATGCCCCGAAGACGTCAAAACGCGATCACGCATAGTACGAGCTGGCTGTGGCCGGGACCAGTTGGTCCCGGCCACAGCTGTTTAACTAGTCCTGGTGTAGCTGCACGAAGTTGCCGCAGCCGTCGTCGAACACTGCGCTGATGCCGGAAGGATCCTCGGAGGGCTCGCCCTTGAACGTCACGCCGGCGGCAACCAAGCGCTCATACTCGGCCTGCACATCCGGTACGCCGAAGACGATGGCGGGGAGGCCGGCGTCGTGCACTGCGTTCATGTAGTTGGCACCGATCGGGTTGTCGCTGGGTTCCAGCAGGAGTCCCACGGAATTGTTGTCTGCGCTGTTATCCGCGCCGGGATCCTTAATGATGAAGAGGTTGTGCTCGGGCATGGCCATCAGGGTTTCGAAGCCCAACGTTTCCGTATAGAAAGCATGGGCCGTAGCGGGGTCCTTGACGTGGATGCTGCACATTTTCAGTCTCATGGGCCCTAGGCTACGCCCCTGGACCCGGAGAGTAGCAGCGCGGGAACACTCTGGCGCATACTGAAATCACAGCAGCGCGTACTCGCCTGGAGGTGGTCAAATGCCCGCCATGATGCTCCTGTGGGGCCTAGCCTTGGTGCTCGCAACAGCGGCAACAACGTTCGTCCTCCACAGAAAACTCACGCATGGGCGCGGCCCGGAACCGGACACGATCTTCTGGGATCTCTTCGCCGGCCTGGTTGTGATTCTTCCGGCCATCCTGGTTCCCGCAGTGGAATGGGCGCCGGCCGGACTGATCATGGTCTTCGTCGGGATGACCGCTGCAGCAGCAACGCTGGCTACCAGCCGCAAGGTTGACCGTCTCCACGCAGCCGAGCCCCGGCGTCGTCGTGGTTTTGCCAAAACTGCCGCACGCCACGCGAGCGTCCTCCAGCAGTGGCAGCGCTACGAACTCGATCCCGGGCAGGCAATAGATTTCCCGGCAATGACGGACGTCAGGATGGCCGAGACAGCTGCCCTTGCCCGCGCCATGCGGGAGGCTGAACGCTGCCGGGTGACACCCGGGACTGACTACCAGGCCGCCGTCGAGCGCCTGGCCCAAGCACTCATCGAAGCGGAGCGTGCGGCAGGGGTGCCGAGGGCCGGACAACCCGCGCCGAGGTGACACTTAACACCAGTGCCAGGCGCGAACATGGGTGTTAAGTGCCATCTCGGCGCGTGTCCCAGGCGCTTTGCCTAGCCGACCGGCAGCGCGCTCAACTTGTTGGCCTTGACGATCCGGGCAGCGGTTGCCTGGCCCATCCGGACCGCGCCGTCCACATGCTGGTAGCCCTCCGCGGCGAGGTCCGACGAGGACCAGTAGATCGGTCCGACGTTGGCGTGCTGGTCCTTGCCGTAGCGGTGCAGGCCGCCGAGATCGTAGCTGGAGGCGTATGCGCCGCGGGTCCATTCCTCCGAGCCCCAGTCTGATTCGTAGTAGACCTCGGGGGTGAGGGCCTTGTCGCCGAGGAAGCCGGCGATGGACTGGAGGACGGCCTTCTTGCGGTCTTCGGCGCTGAGCTCGAACACGGCGTCGGCTTTTTCATCGGAAATGAAGCCCACCAACGTGCCGCGGGAGTCGCCGTGGTTGGTGTTGTCGTAGACCTCCTGCACCAAGGCGCCGGCGCTGAAACCGGTGCCCGAGAGGCCTTCTTCGCGCCAGAACGGCGTGCTGTACACAGCATGAACCTTGATGACCAGGCCCAGTGACTGGTGCTGGTGCATCTGGTGCTGGCGGCGCGGCAGCGGCGGGTTGAAGGAAACACGCGAGTACAGGTTTGGCGGCACCGCCATGATGACGTACCGCGCGTTCACCGTGGCTCGCTCAGAGTCAACCGTCACGCGGTCGACGTCCCAGTTGATGGTGCGAACAGGGCTGTTAAGCACGACGTCGGAACCCAGCTCGGCGGCCTGGAGCAGCGAAACCTGCTGCATGCCACCAATGACGCGCTTGTCCAGGATGAAGTCTTCGTCCGTCAGGTGCGTGAAGGACCCTGCGGAAGCGGCCATGAGGACGGCCTGCAGCGCAGAGAAGGCGTGGGCAGGCTTGGTCAGCATGCCGCCGGCGATGAAGAGGCCGATGTTGTTGCAGGCTTCTTCATCATTGGAGTTCTGGCGGAGCCAGTGGTGGAAGGAGATGGTGTCCAGTTCGCGGGCCTTGGGGTGTGCCCAGGGCTCGGTGGGACCGATCTCCGCGGCGAGCCCGTCCAGGATGGCAACGAGCTTGTCCATCTCGGCCTTGGTGTGCTCGTTAACGGGGAAGGTGTCACCCGTGTACTGGACGCGCTTGCCGTCTGCGCCGATGTAGACGGACTCGCCGTCGCGGTAGCGCGGGTACATTTTCAGTCCCATCTCGTCCAGCAGGTCCATGAGGGCCGTCTGGTCCGGGGAAACCCACTGGCCGCCGATTTCCAGCATGGCGCCGTCAATGGTGTCGGTCCAGGTGCGGCCGCCCACGCGGTCGCGTGCTTCGAGCACTGCGACGCTGAGTCCGGCCTTCTTCAGTTCGCGTGCCGCCGTCAACCCTGACGGTCCGGCACCGACGATCACAACGTCGCGATCAAGATTCTGCATGATGTCCTCTCCGTGGCCGTCCTTGGTGGCTGACCAATAAATGAATGCCATTCATTTATATTCGATAATAGCCGCCAAGTCCGCGAGTGGGAAGACCCGATGGAATAATGCTGGAGATACAGGCAGCAGAAAGGCTTCCGATGCCCGCACCCACACCCGCGCCCGAACCCGAGCCGGGCGCTGCCCCAGCTTCCGCCAGCAAGGCGCGGCGGCGCGCCGGACGGCCCATGGCACGCATCCTGGACCAGAACGGCATCACGACGGCGGCCCTGGAGTTAATCAGCAGCAAGGGTTACGACGGTCTCACCATGGCAGCCCTGGCACGTTCGCTGGGCGTGGCGCCATCCGCCCTCTACAACCACGTAGCCTCCAAGGACGACGTGCTCTTGCTGGTGGAGGACCACTTGGCCGCGATGGTTGATGTGTCCGCTTTTGGTGTGGAGCCGTGGGATGTGGCCGTGCGCCGCTGGGCATGGTCCTACCGGGATGTGTTTTCGCAGCACACGCCGCTGATTCCCGTTATTGCCGTACTTCCGGTGGCGAACGCTCCGAAGACCCTGGCGATGTACGAGGCCGTGACCGCCGGATTCCGCGACGCCGGGTTCCCGGAAGAGAAGATCATTTCGGCGATTGTTGCGTTGGAGGCCTTCGTGTTCGGGGCCGCATACGACGTCACCGCGCCGGAAGACATTTTCGACGCCGGCTCGCTTGCGGACCAGGTGCCCAACTTCACGGCAGCCGTGGACAGGCTCGCCTTGGAGCGCCATCCACGGCCGACCGACGTTGCTTTTAGCTTGGGGCTTGAGGCGCTGATCACCGGGTTCGGGGCGCTGCGAGAGTAGTTTTTGAGGAGGTCGTCAGCGGCCCCTTCCGCCGCGCCCTACCGGGTTAGTACATCTAGCGGGCGCCAACCACCACGACCTCGAACGTTGTGGACCCCGGCTGGAAGAACTTTGCGTTCACCACGGCGAGCGTGTCACCGAACAGGGCCGCCGTCGTCGGAGTCTGGAAGAGCCCACTGGTGATGACGCCCTTCAGCTTCCCGGATTCCTGGTCATCGTCCAAAACGAACCTGCTGACCTGGTTGAGCATGTTCTGCACCGCCCAAAGCTGGTTGCCCTTAACTACGATGCCATCAACGGCGGGAACGCTGACGCCCTCGATTATTTCGCTTGCACCCGTTGCAGGGTCGACCGTGTAGAGGGCGCCGTTTCCTGAATGGGCGACGATGAGGCTCTCGCCGTCCGGAGTTGCTGCGATGCCGTTGAGGTTGAACTGCGACGAGGTGTCAGCTGCGGGACCGGACAGAGGAAGTGTCCGGACGCTGCCGAGTTCGCCGTCCTGCCCAACCGGAACAAGGTACAGTTCAGCGGCCACGGAATTCGTGAACCAGGCGCCTTCAGGGGTCAGCGCGACGTCGTTGATAAACGCTGGACCGGTGGTCAGTTGGAGCACGGCGACGGTCTGGCCGGTATCTGTGTTGTAGACGTAAGCTTGCCCGGTCCCACCCCCAGCGACGAACAACAGGCTGTTGCCCACATCCGCGGTCATCCCGACAGCGGCCCGGCCATCAGGCACGTCGATGAAAAGTGACGCCGTTTGCTGGCGGACGTCGCCGCGGAAGATGTCTCCGTTTCCAAAGTCTCCGGCGTAGAACGTCGTTCCTGCGCCGGCGGCAATTCCTTCGGCCGATGAGGCTCCAGGCAGGGGGATGAGGTAATCCGCGGCCCGGGCGGCAGAGGCCAGCGGCGCGGGGCCGAAGAAGGCCGCGAGCACAAGGGCGACTACGCCCGCGAAGACGCGGCGCACAGCCCTGGTTAGGGGCTGTGACGGGTCTCGGCGCAGGAATCTGCCCCGAGCTATGACAGTGCTGTGGTTTGAGTGACGCATGATGCTCCCTGGATCAGGTTCCGGCGGAACACGTCCCCGCCATCTGCGGGAGCTCCGCCGATTGTGCTGTCAGTCTAGGCACCGGCCTGACGGCGTGCCAGAGCTTGCGGAACATAATCTCTTGTACTACAAGTTAATGACTTGTATCCTAAGTTTCAGGCAAAGATGCCCGCACCTTAGGAGAACCATGAGCCCTGTAGATCTCATTCGCCACATCAAACTGTCAACGGCCCGTTTGCCCCTCACCGTGCCCATCAGCGACGCCAAGGTGTTCACGGGCCGCCAGAAGCCGATGACCGAAGTAGTGTTCCTCTTCGCCGAGATCACCACGGAGCAAGGCCACAGCGGCATAGGGTTCAGCTACTCAAAACGCGCCGGCGGTCCCGCACAGTACGCCCACGCGAAGGAAGTTGCCGAGGGCATCATTGGCGAGGACCCCAACGACATCGGCAGGATCTACACCAAGCTTCTCTGGGCCGGAGCCTCTGTGGGCCGCTCGGGCGTTGCAACCCAGGCCCTGGCTGCCATCGACATCGCGCTGTACGACCTCAAAGCCAAACGCGCCGGACTCCCCCTTGCCAAACTGCTGGGCTCCTATCGCGACTCCGTGCAGACCTACAACACCTCCGGCGGCTTCCTCAACGCCACGTTGGAAGAGGTCAAGGCACGCGCGACGCAGTCCATTGAAGAAGGCATTGGTGGCATCAAGATCAAGGTTGGCCTCCCGGATTCCAAGGAAGACCTCCGTCGCGTGGCCGGCGTCCGCGAGCACATCGGCTGGGACGTACCGCTCATGGTGGACGCCAACCAACAGTGGGACCGTGCGACTGCCCTGCGCATGGGCCGCCAGCTTGAGGAATTCAACCTCATTTGGATCGAAGAGCCGCTGGACGCCTACGATTTTGAGGGCCATGCGCACCTTGCCCAGGTTTTGGATACGCCCATCGCCACGGGCGAGATGCTGGCCTCCGTGGCGGAACACAAGGGCCTTATCAACGCCAACAGTTGCGACATCATCCAGCCCGATGCACCCCGCGTTGGCGGCATAACCCAGTTCCTGCGCCTCGCTGCCCTTGCGGATGAGCGCGGTCTTGGCCTGGCTCCGCACTTTGCCATGGAGATCCACCTGCACTTGGCCGCTGCCTATCCGCGGGAACCCTGGGTGGAGCACTTCGATTGGCTGGATCCCCTCTTCGAGGAACGCCTGGAGACCAAAAATGGCCGGATGATCGTTCCGGACCGCCCCGGACTGGGCGTTACGCTGAGCGGGCAGGCCCGCGCCTGGACCACCGAATCCGTGGAATTCGGCGCGTAATCTTGAACCCATGAGCCGAAACCTGACCGCGGATCTCGCCGCCGACCTTCGCACCCGCATCGTCGACGGCGTCATCCAGCCAGGTGAGAAACTCCCCAGCGAAAACACACTCATCAGCGAATTCGGCGTCAGCCGGACAGTGGTCCGCTCCGCCCTGACCCGTCTGCAGGCTGAAGGACTTGTCGAAACTGAACGTGGACGGGGCAGTTTCGCACTGACCCCGCCGGCGGACGGCCCTACGCAGGCCCCCGGAACCCGTCAGGTATCCAGCATGGAAGAGCGGCTGCAGATGCTCGACTTCCGGATCGGCGTCGAGACCGAAGCAGCAGCCTTGGCGGCCCTGAACCACACGGGCCATCAATTGAAGGCAGTGCATGGTGCACTGGAGCAATTCACCGCGAGTTCGGGCCACCCGGCCCAGTCCATGAAGGCTGACTTCGAATTCCACCGGGCCGTTGCTGCAGCGTCAGGCAATCCCTTTTATACGGACTGCATCACCGCCCTGGGTCAAACAATGATCACCATGCCACGCACGCGCCTCCTGGGCAGTGAAGAGCAGGACTCCCGGGAACGGTTCGAACAAGTGGTCCACGAGCACTCCTCTATATACGCAGCCATCGCCGACGGCGACCCCGCCGCTGCCGCGGCAGCGATGCGCCTTCACCTGAGCAATTCACGACGCCGGTTCAAGGGTTCGCCGCGCGGCTGACCTCCCGCTTCGCAGCCCAACTGAGTCGCATTAGTGCGCGTTTAGAGCCGTCTAAACGCGTGTGAAGTCTCAAGACTTAATGGACACTTATGTCTCATGACTTCGTGGACAGTGTGTCTCAGGACTTCGTAGACACTCGGTGCGGGTTTGCTCGGTTTCATGAGCAAACCCGCACCGAAGTTGAGCGTCCGTCAAGCAGTCGCGTTGTGGCCGACTGATGCCCCTCGGGGTGAAGTCAGCAAGTTCTGCAAGAAGCACGGGGTCTCACGGGCTTGGTTTTACAAAGTCCGGGCAGAAGCCGAAATTGCGGGCCCGGTGGAGGCCTTGGCAACGAAGCGGCCAGTTCCGTTCACGAGCCCCACGGCGACGGCCCCGGCGATGATCGAACTCCTCTTGGCCACACGGGCAGCGTTGGAAAAAGGAGGCTACGATCACGGCCCTTTGTCGGTGATCGCGACCCTGTCCCGCAAAGGCTTCGCGCCACCATCCAGAGCGACCGTGGCCAGGATCTTCAGCCGCGCCGGTGTCGTCATCCCCGAGCCGCGGAAGAAGCCACACAACGCTCAGAAACGGTTCGTCTACCCGCAGCCGAACGCATGCTGGCAGATCGACGCAACCGAGTGGCCGCTCGCGAACGGGAAGAAGGTGGCGATCTTTCAACTCATCGATGACCACTCCCGCTTGGCCTTGGCATCTCTGGTCGCGACCGGGGAAACGAGCGAGGCCGCCATCGCCGTCGTGTCCCTGGCCATCGAACGTCACGGCGTGCCGGAGAAATTCCTCTCCGACAACGGTGCAGCGCTGAATCCAACCCGCCGCGGACGCACCGGAGCGCTCGTGGAATACCTCAAATCCCATGGGGTCGAACCCATCACCGGCAAACCTGGGAAGCCGACCACCCAAGGCAAGAACGAACGCTTCCACTTCACCCTGCACCGCTACCTGCGTAAGCAGCCACCGGCCACGACCATGGCCATCCTGCAAGCCCAGATCGACACCTTCGACCAGTACTACAACACCGAACGCGAACACCAGGCACTGCCAGGGAAACAGACCCCGGAGGAAGCCTGGCACGCGACCCCGAAGACTCCTGCTCCCGCCCTGCCCGAGCCTGCGGTGACCATCCATGAGCAACGTCAAAGCGAACAACGCCGCGTCACCAAGGGCGGCCGTGTCACCGTGTTCGGGACGGCCTTCAACATGGGCAAGGAACTAGCCGGCACCGCCGTGCACATCATCTACGACAGCACCACGGTGATGTTCTTCGATGCCCACGGCACCGAGATCATCACGCACCCCATCCCCGTCAAAGGCACGCTCTACGTCGGCAACGGCAAACCCTCAGGAGTCGCTGCTGACCCTCGAGGCACACGAAGCAAACGAACCAAATACCCGCCACTAAAAGACCGCCGGAAACCGCTCAACCACGAAGTGTCCACGAAGTCCTGAGACATGAAGTGTCCACAGTGTCATGAGACATGAAGTGTCTACGAAGTCCTGAGACATCACAACGGCTCTAAACGCGCACTAATGCGACCCAGTTGGGGGAAACAACAAAAGAGCCCCGATCCTAAGACCGGGGCTCTTTCAATTGCGTGCGCGAGGGGGGATTTGAACCCCCACACCCTTTCGGATACTGGCACCTGAAGCCAGCGCGTCTGCCGTTCCGCCACTCGCGCGCAACTTCTTTTTCAGGATTTCCACCGGTCTCCCAGCTTCGTTTCCTTCAAAAGCAGCGAGATCAAGCATAACGGACATTCCAGACAAAACACCAATCGAGTCCCTGCCGGGCTGTGCGCAACGCTGCTGGGAGGTGCCCAAGCCGTACAACTTTTGCTTAACGGCACGGAAATTTCACCCCCTGGCTCCCCCGGCAGAACGGGCCGGAATCGAACTTTTCCGCGTCGTAAGGCGTTGTGGATTAAGGCCATTCCCAGACACTCCCAGTAGTATCGGGAAGTGGAAGGGCCGTTCGGCGCTCACTTTGCTGTGTGCGTGGACGGGTCGAAGCACCGAGTATTGAACCAGGCACAGTGGGTGCCGCGGCGAGGAAAGGAGAAGGACCATGGGTTTGCTGGACAAAGTCGAGCGCGGCATTGAAAAGGCTGTCCGCAATGTCTTCTCCACGGGGTCGCGGGCACGTGTTGAGCCTGTGGAAATCGCGAGCAAGCTACGGCGCGAGCTGGACAATAAGTCCATCACCATCGCAGCCGGCCGCACCCTCGCCCCCAATGTGTTCGATGTCCTCCTCAGCGACGAAGATTTTGGACGTGCCCAGGAGTGGGGGACTCCACTGGCTGAGGAACTGTGCGATGTGGTCATCCAGCACGTTCGCAGCCAGGGCTACACTCTCCAGGGCGCGGTCCGGATTTCGTTCCGTCGAAATGAGGAGGAACGCGCCGGTCACTTCGAAATAACTTCCCGGACCGAGAAATCCTCCGACGACGCCGCTGCCGCACCACAAGCCCCGCGGCCGAATGTTCCAGCTGCACCCGCCCGGCAGCCCACCCGACTCCAGCCTGTCCTGGACATTGCCGGCCAGCGCTATTCCCTCAATGCCCAGTCGGTCGTGCTGGGCCGCTCTTCGGAAGCGGACATCCTGGTGGATGACACCGGAGTTTCCAGGAAGCACCTTGAGGTCCGCACCCAGAACGGCACTACGTGGGCCGTTGACCTTGGTTCCACCAATGGCAGTTACGTCAACGGTCACAAGGTGGACGGCAGCGTGGAGCTCACTGACGGCTCAACCATCACGATGGGACGTACCAAGATCATTTTCCGCCTCCTCCCCCAGACCCTGGGTGGCCACGCGTGAACGACATCAGCGAACTGACCATCACGGCACTTCGCTTCGGTTTCCTGCTGTTGCTGTGGGTCTTGATCTTCAGCATCGTGTCCACCATGCGCCGCGACTTCCAGATCGGCCGCAAGGCTGTGACCGGAGCCCCCACAGCACGCGAGGTCCGCAAGCACCCCGAATTGGCAGCTTCCCCGCCGCCCGCCATCCAGCATGCGCGCAATTTGGTGGTCACTGAGGGCCCCCTCAAGGGCACCACACTTCCCTTGGCGGCAAGCCCCATCCTGTTGGGCCGCGCGCAGGAAGCCACGCTGGTCCTGGAAGACGACTACGCTTCCGGCCGGCATGCGCGCTTGTTCCCGCAGGGCAGCCGCTGGTTCATTGAGGACCTTGGGTCCACCAACGGCACCTACCTGGCCGATCAGCAGCTCACCCGTGCCCTGCCGGTGGAGCTTGGCGTTCCCGTGAGAATCGGCAAGACGGTTATTGAATTGAGGCCGTAGTCCATGGCCTCTCCCGAGACCCCGGAAGGCAAGGAAACGCCTGCGGAGCGCCCACTCATCATGCGCTACGCCGCGCGATCCGACGTCGGACGGATCCGCTCCAAGAATGACGACTCCGCGTATGTGGGCCGCCATCTTGCAGTCGTTGCCGATGGCATGGGTGGACATGCAGGCGGAGACGTCGCCTCGGCCTCCACGGTGCTGGACATGATCCACCTCGACCATGATGACTACCCCGAGGGCGCCGATACGATCCTCGCCGATGAGATCCAGACCGCCAATTCGCTGCTGTCCGAGCTGGTTCATCAGAATCCCAAGCTTTCCGGCATGGGCACCACCGTCACCGCCCTGCTCCTCGAGGGCCGCAAACTCCATTTCGCCCACATCGGCGATTCCCGGGCCTACCGCCTGCGGAACAAGAAGTTTGAGCAAGTCAGCATTGACCACACGTTCGTTCAACGCCTTATTGATGAAGGCCGGCTCCGCCCCGAAGAAGCCGAAACACATCCCCACAAGAACGTCCTGATGCGCGTCCTGGGTGACGTCGACGCCAGCCCTGAGCTGGACTTGGATGCCCTCGACGTCGAACCGGGCGAACGCTGGTTGCTCTGCTCGGATGGCCTCAACTATGTGGCAGGGCACGTGGTGGAGCGGGTATTCCGGGAAACCAAGGACCTGCGGGAATGCGCAGAAATCCTCGTTAATCTCACGTTGGAAGCCGGCGCTCCGGACAACGTCACCGTGGTCGTGCTGGAAATCGTTGAGGAGACCGTCGACGACGTCAACACGGCCGCCGTCGACGTCGTTCCTCCTGCGGCGCTTGCCGCGGTGGACGGGCCGGAATCATCTGCTGCAGGCAAGCCGACGGAAGGTCCCTCCGCCACCAAGCCCGCAGACGCCAGTCCGGGCGAGCTTAAGGCAACAGCGGCTAACGATGGCAAGGTTGCCGACGCCGGTTCATCTTCCAGCCCTGTCGACCCAACAGCGGAGGGCGGCCCAGCTGCGGAGGGCGGCCCAGCTGCGGAGAAGGCTGAGTCCGCTGACGAAGACGGAACCTCCAAAGAACCGCCCACCACTACTGACCCGCATCTGGGTGAGCATCTTTCCGCCGAAGTCCTCCGAGAGGAACTCGCCAGCCGTCCCCATGAGCTCGTGGGTGCTGCAGCTACGGCGGCCGAGACCGGATCCATCCCCACTGTGGCAGGCCGTACCGTTGCTCGACGTGCGGCTACTGTGCTCACCCACAAAGCCGAACAGGATCGTCTGGAAGTCGAAGAACCGGCACGACGCCGCATCCGCTGGCTCATGCCCGCCGTCGCAGCTGTTGTTGTGCTCGGCGTCGTGGTGGGCCTATGGCTTGGCTACGCCTGGACGCAGACCCGCTATTACGTTGGAGAGTACGATTCCCGTGTAGCAATCTTCAACGGCATTTCGCAGCGGCTCGGCCCCATCCAGTTGTCCCGGCTCGAGGCTGTCACCGACCTCCGTGTTGAGTCCCTTCCCGAGTATGGTCAACAGAGTGTTCGGCAGACCGTTCCTGCGGGAGACCTTGATGATGCGCAACGTATTGTGGAGAACCTGAAGAACTACGGCAGTACGTCGGGAACCTGCCCCAGCACCACTCCTTCCCCGACTCCGTCAGCGACAACCAGTGTTCCAATTCCCAGTACAGCGGCCATTGCCAGCCCTACGCCTTCGCCCGTACCGACTCCCTGTGAGGCGGCAAAATGATCCAGACTGAGACCGCGGCCAAACCGCGCCGCAATGTTGAGCTGGTGCTCATCGTGCTTGCGCTTGCCGTTGGCATCGGCGCCAGTGCTCTGGTGAGCATCAATTCCGAAAGTGGACTCGACAGTGACTTCTGGTTCCAATCGAGCCTGCTTGCTGTCGCTGCCTTTGCCTTCCACGTAGTCCTGAGGTTGCGCGCTAAGTATGCCGATCCAGTAATACTTCCGATCGTTGTTGCCTTGAACGGGCTCGGACTCGCTTTGATCCACCGCATGGACGGGCCCGGGGACGATACCGGTAATAACCAGCTCCGTTGGACGCTTATTGCCATGGCGGTATCCATCGCTGTGATTTGGTTCCTCAAGGACCACCGCATCTTGCGGCGGTTTACCTACATTTCCTTGGCAGCGAGTGCTTTCCTTCTGATTTTGCCGCTCGTTCCGGGCATCTCTGCCGGTGAAGTACTGGGTGCGAGCGTGTGGATCAGGATCGGCCCGATGACGTTCCAGCCAGGCGAAATTGCCAAGATCACCCTGGCAATATTCTTCGCCGGGTATCTGTCCTCCAACCGGGACCTCATCCTGCTGGCCGGACGGAAAATCGGCCCCATGCAATTCCCGCGGTTCAAGGACCTGGGTCCCATGATCACTGCCTGGTTGGTGAGCATTGGCGTCCTCGTATTCCAGCGCGACCTCGGATCGTCAGTCCTGTTCTTCGGCCTCTTCATTGTGATGATCTACGTCGCTACGAGCCGCATCTCATGGGTGGTGATCGGCCTTGCCCTGATACTTGGGGGCGGATTCATTGCTTCCAGGATCTTCTCGCACGTTGCCTTCAGGATCGATAGCTGGATCAACGCGTTCACTCCCGAAGTCTTTGGCAGGTCACCCGGTGGCAGCGGGCAGATCGTCCAAGGCCTGTTCGGCATGGCTGACGGCGGCCTTGTGGGCACAGGCCTTGGCCAAGGCCGGCCGGACCTGGTGCCCTTCGCCAACAGCGACATGATCGTGGCACTCATTGGCGAAGAACTCGGCCTCATCGGCCTGTTCGCTGTCGTGATGCTCTACCTGTTGCTTTTTACCCGCGGTTTCCGCGCCGCACTCGGCACCCGGGATGCGTTCGGCAAGTTGCTGGCGTGCGGGCTCTCCTTCGCAATCGCGCTCCAGTGCTTCGTGGTCATCGGCGGCGTCACCAGACTTATTCCGCTGACCGGCCTCACCACGCCATTCCTGGCCGCCGGTGGATCCTCCCTCCTGGCCAACTGGATAATCGTCGGCCTCCTGCTCATGATCTCCAACACGGCCCGCGGGCCCATAGATACCACTCCGATGGTGAATAAACCTCCTGCAAGCAGCACCAACCCGGCCGCCCGCAAGTCAGCTTCCGTACCCACGCCGGGCGCGCCCACGGAAGCGGTGAAGCATCCATGAACCAGGCAATTAGAAGTTCGTGGATGGCTGCCGTCGCCATGTTCGCCTTGATTTTCGGCGCCATCAGCTATGTCCAGGTCATTGGCGCTGACGATCTCAACGCCAATCCATGGAATCAGCGGGCAATCCTGGCAACATTCTGCAACGACCGCGGGGCGATCATCGTCGCCGGTAAACCGATTGCAGAGTCCGTTCCGGGTAACGAGTCCTGCGCGTTCCAACGCAAGTACACCCAGCCGGAACTTTATGCGGGCATCACGGGATACTTCTCCAGGGGATTTGGTTCCACCGGGCTCGAACAGTCCCTCAGCGACCAGTTGGCCGGCAACTCCGACCAACTGTTCCTGGACCGCGTCAGCCAGATGTTCCTTGGCAATGAGCCCAAGGGCGCCTCTGTGGAACTCACGCTCGATCCCGCCATCCAGCAGCTTGCCTACGACCTCATCCCCGAGGGCCAGCGTGGCTCGATCGTTGTGACCAACCCGAAAACCGGCGCCATCCTTGCCATGGTTTCCAAGCCGTCCTACGACCCCAACCTGATTGCTACACACGACACCGCTGCCGCAGCGGCCAACTACGCCGAGCTGAACAAGATTCCCGGCATCAACTTGAACCAGAACCTCAGCGGGCCTACGGGTAACTTGTTGTCCCCGGGCTCGGTGTTCAAGCTCGTGGACACTGCGGCCGCCCTGAATTCCGGCAAGTACAACAAGGACAGCGAACTGCCGAACCCCAGCAGCCTGCCCTTGCCTGGATCCAGTGCGAGCCTGCCCAACTACGCCGGCGGCAACTGCAACGTCCGCGAAACGGCAACGTTCTCTTTCGCCCTGGAACAGTCATGCAACACTCCCTTTGCGAGCATCGCGCTGGACCTGGGCCAGGACGCCATCCGGGATCAGGCAGAGAAGTTCGGCTTCGGGGACACCTTCGGCGAGCAGCTCAAGCTCCAGCAGGCCATCAGCGTCTTCCCGAAGGACCTGGACCAGGCCCAGCTTGCCCAGTCCTCAGTGGGGCAGCGCGACGTCAAGGCAACCCCGCTCCAGATCAACCTGATGACTGCGGCAATTGCCAACGGTGGTGTGCAGATGAAGCCCAACCTGGTCAAGACAGTCCGTGCGCCCGACCTCCGGGTGATCAGCGAGTTCAAGCCAGAGGCCCTGCGCACCAGCACGACCCAACCCATCGCGAACCAGATCACCCAGTGGATGAGCAGCGCGGTCTCCAACGGCATCGCCAGCGGCGCTGCTGTCCCGGGGGTCCAGGTAGCCGGTAAGACGGGTACCGCCGAGCTCGGCGATTCAGGTTTGAACAACTCTTGGTTCACCGGGTTCGCCCCGGCGAACGATCCGCAAGTGGCCGTCACCATCGTCATGGAAGGTGTGGATGTGCTCACAGGCGCCAAGCTAACCAGTCCGAACGCAAAGAAGATTTTTGAGGCGGTGTTGAATAAGTGAGACCTACTTCGGGAATCACACTCGGCGGCAGGTTCCAGCTGACCAGTCGCATTGCGATTGGCGGCATGGGCGAGGTCTGGAAGGCCAAGGACCAGATCCTGGGCAGGATCGTTGCCATCAAGGTGCTCAAGGAGGAATACACCGGGGACCCCGGCTTCCTCCAGCGCTTCCGCGCCGAAGCCCGCCACACAGCACTCCTTAACCACGTGGGTATTGCCAACGTCTTCGATTACGGCGAAGAAGCCGGCTCGGCGTACCTCGTCATGGAACTGGTGCCCGGCCACCCGTTGAGCGGCATCCTTGAGCGCGAGCAGGTCCTGTCACCTGACATGACCCTTTCGATCATCTCCCAGACGGCGCGCGCACTGGCAGTGGCACATGCCCAGGGCCTGGTCCACCGCGACATCAAACCGGGCAACCTCCTGATCACGCCGGACAACCGCGTCAAGGTCACCGACTTCGGTATCGCCCGCCTGGCTGACCAGGTGCCGCTGACCCAGACCGGCCAGGTCATGGGCACCGCCCAGTACCTTGCTCCCGAGCAGGCAACAGGACAAACTGCCACCGGCTCGTCTGACATCTACTCGCTGGGCGTCATTGGCTACGAATGCCTCACCGGCCACCGTCCGTTCTCCGGTGAATCCCAGATCGCCATTGCCCTTGCACAGGTTAACGACGCTCCGCCACCACTTCCGGAGACGCTGCCCACGCCGGTGCGTGCCCTCCTGATGTCGATGCTCGCCAAGGATCCAAAGAACCGTCCAGCCAACGCCATCAAGCTGGCGGAGGCCGCCGAGGCTATCCGCAACGGCGATATCACCACTGCCCACGCCGCGGTGCCGGGTATGCTCCTCTTCGAAGCCGCTACCGGACCCATCACGGCACCGGTCAATACTGCTACGGCCCCCACCGGCGTCGTTACCTCGCCGTTTGGCAAGGAGCATTCCACGACGTCGACTTCCGCACTTCCGGTGCTCGGCGCAACCGCCGCCGTTGGAGGTGCAGCCGGTGCGGCTGTTGGAGCCGCCGGCGCTTCCGCGGACAACCATTTGGCGCGGGCGAATGCGCTGGAGGCAGAGCGGCAGCTGAACGACGAAGAAGAAGTCATCTACAGCGATGATGACAACTACGACGACGTCGAGCCTGAGCGTAAGAAGCGCAGCCCCTGGACCTGGCCACTCGTTGCCCTGATCCTGCTGGTGCTCTTCGCACTGGTTGGTTTCCTGATTTCACAGTCGGGCTTCTTCTCCCCGAATCCCGGTCCGGGCGAGTCCACCTCTGCAAGCGCAAGCCGGAGCGCAAGTCCAACGTCGCAATCGGCCACACCAACGCAGACGTCCCAGGCCCCCTCCCCGACACCGACGCAGTCCACCCCCCAGAAGATCAACCTGATCCCTGAGGAGTATCTTGGACAACCGTTTGAGACTGTCCGCAGCCAGCTTGTTGGATTGGGCCTGCAGGTCAACGGGCAGGAAGTGTTCAACACTGCCCCCGCCGGCACGGTAACTGACCTTAACCCCACGGGTCCCGTGGATCCAGGGGAAGTTATCACTGTCCAGTACTCCAAGGGTCCGGAAATGGTGTCCGTGCCCAGCATCGGGGTCGGCCTCAGCGAGGAAGAGGTGCGGGGACTGATCGAAGCAGCGAACCTGCGGTGGGTCCCGGGCGATCCCGTCAATGGCGCCGTCGGCCAGAAACCAGGCACCTTCGTACGGTCCGAGCCGGCCCCTGGAACAAAGGTTGCGGCTGGTTCGGTAGTCACATACCACCTGTCCAAGTCGCTTGTACCGAGCAATCCGACGTCCCCGAGCGCCAGCCCCAGCGGCTCCGGCAGCCCGAGCAACTAAGTAGCCGCCATGTCTACGCCACGGCCCGGTCCAGCGCACCGAGAGGAGAGTACACCTGTCTCTTCGCAGCGCATCCTCAATGGTCGCTACGAACTCGGTGACCTTATCGGCCGTGGCGGCATGGCAGACGTCTACCGTGGGTCGGATACGCTCCTGGGACGCACCATTGCAGTCAAAGTCCTGCGTGCCGACCTCGCCCGCGATCCCCAGTTCCAGGCCCGCTTCAAACGCGAGGCCCAGGCTGTCGCAGCACTGAACCACCCTTCCATCGTGGCCATCTTCGATACCGGCGAGTACTCTGTCCCGGGCGGACCGGGTGAGGACGTGCGTGTCCCGTACATCGTGATGGAGTTCGTCGCAGGACGGACGCTGCGGGACATGATCAAAGCGCACGAACTCGGTGTTGAAGACTCCATCGGCTACACCCTTGGCGTCCTCGCGGCGCTGGAATACAGCCATCGGGCGGGCATTGTGCACCGCGATATCAAACCCGCCAACGTCATGGTCTGTGCGGATACCGGGGACGTCAAGGTCATGGACTTTGGCATTGCCCGGGCCATGGCTGACTCCGCTGCCACCATGACGCAGACGCAGGCTGTAGTGGGAACGGCACAATACCTTTCCCCCGAACAAGCACGGGGAGAGACCGTTGATGCCCGCAGCGATCTCTACTCTGCGGGCTGCCTTCTGTACGAACTGCTTACCAGCCGGCCACCATTCGTAGGCGACAGCCCGGTTTCAGTGGCCTACCAGCACGTCCGGGAGACGCCCGACCTCCCCAGCGTCCATAACCCCGAGGTTTCCGAGGCTTTGGATTCCGTGCTTGCCAAGGCCCTGCAAAAGAGCCGGTCGGACCGATTCCAGGATGCGGCTGCCTTCCGGCGGGCACTCAGGGCCGCGAGCAATGGCATCGCCGTTCCCGTGCTTCCCGCCAGCGAGGCACCCACCGACCCCAACGACCTCATTTCGTCCGAAGACCCGGAAACGCAGCTCTTGAGCGCCACGGCCGTTGGATTCCTTGACGTCGAGCACTACAACGGCGTGACCCAGGACCCCATTGAGGAACCGCTGGACGAAGCGCTTCCCTTGGACCTCCCACCCGAACGTGAGCGGACCTCCCACCAGAAGTCCCGCCGTCGCACTTGGGCGGCGACGCTGGCAATCTTCACTATCCTTGTTCTCGCAGGCGCCGGATTCTGGATCTACAGCCTGGTTAACGCGCCCCCCGCGGCACCGGCCAAGGTGGCGGTTCCCTCGGTGACCAACATGTCGGAGTCCCAGGCGCTGCAAGAGCTCTACTCCGCAAAGCTGGTCCCCAAAACTGCCCGCGTGGCCAGTGACAAGGTTGCCAAGGACATGGCGATCGGCACCTCACCCAGTGCTGGCTCCATGCTTGAACAGAACGCCGAGGTCATCCTCAACATCTCCAGCGGTCCCAGCTCGGTAACTATCCCTGCCGACATTGTGGGCCGCACCGAGTCAGACGCCCGCGACACCCTTCGGCGCCTGGGAATCACGGGCAACATCTCCAGCGTGCGGACGCACAGCCCCACGGTTCCCATCGGACTCGTGATCACCACGGGTCCCGCCCCCGGGGCGCCCATAGCCGCAGCTTCCAACGTTGAGCTGCAGGTGTCGTCCGGCAAAGTGCTGATGCCCCAACTGATCGGTCTTGCCCAGTCGGAAGCCGAAGCGCTGCTGAAGGAGAACGGCCTCGTCATGGCCGTGGTGGAGCAGGAAAATTCCCAGGTGACCCCCGGCAAGGTCACGGCACAAAGCGAAACCTTCAATACTGAAGTGGATCAGGGCAAGACAGTGACGGTAACGGTAGCCAAGGCCCCGGTTCCGACGCCCCCACCCACGCCCACAGATACCTCCAACCCCAAGCCGACCCCCACTAAGAAGGACTAACGGGTCACGTCCCCTCAGCTGCCGCTACAAGTCAGTGCTGGATCAGCGGACTCAGCTTCGAAGCACGTTCGGCAGCTCCGGTCATGCCGAGGGACTCCAGCCAGTTGCCCAGCATCTGGTAGCCGCCTTCGGTGAGGACTGATTCCGGGTGGAACTGCACACCGCAGAGGGGAGCGGTCTTGTGCTGCAGGCCCATGACCACACCGTTCGTGGTCTCGGCCGTGATCTCCAGGACGTCGGGGATCGAGTCGCGAACCGCGGCGAGTGAGTGGTAGCGCGTGGCCGTTACGGGCGACGGAAGCCCGACAAAGACACTCTTGCCTTCGTGCTGCACCGGCGAAGTTTTCCCGTGCATGAGCTCAGGAGCGTGGGTGACAACGCCCCCATAGGCTTCGGCAAGGGCCTGGTGGCCAAGGCACACTCCGAACATAGGCTTGGCGGCCTCGCCGCACCACTTGATGAGGTCGATGCAAACACCGGCTTCTGCCGGCGTTCCTGGACCGGGAGAGATAAGGACTCCATCACGGGCAGCGGCAAGCTCCTTGGCTTCTGCGAGTGTCACGTCGTCATTTCGGACCACGGTTGTCTCTGCGCCCAGTTCCTGCAGGTAGCCCACCAGGGTGTAAACGAAGCTGTCGTAGTTGTCCACGACGAGGATTTTTGTTGAGCTCATGGCTGCTGCACTAAACCAATCGTTGAGTCGGTCAAAGAAGTGAATTGGGAGAACCACGGGAAGAGGAATTCCACCATCAGGACGAGGGCTACGGCCACAAGCGCCACCGATGTCAGTATCCGCACCCACAAGGGGCCGGGCAAATTCCGAAAGATCCAGGCGTACATCCGTTACCCCTTTCCTTGGGCTTGGGCTACTTGGGCGGCTATTTCCGACGGCGGTCCGGCTGAGGCCGGTTGCCAACCCTCAAGGACGGAGTAGGCGATGATGCGTTCCTGGGATCCGAAGCGCGGGTTGCAACTGGTCATGGTCAGGATGCTTTCACGGGGCGTGACTCCGGGTTGGGTGGGGACCGGCATCAAGACGTCGGTTTGGCTGGGCAACACAATCTGGTTGTTGCGGAAAACATAGGTGTAATAGCCGTCTGGCGTCTGGACGTAAATCTTGTCCCCGGGGACCAGGGTGTGGATGTTATCCAGTACAGCGCCGTGTGTTTGCCGGTGCCCCGCGACGGCGAAATTGCCGAGGGCTCCAGGCATGCTGGTGTTTCCGTAGTGTCCCAGGCCCAGCGTGTCCAGGACATCCTGGTCTGTTCCTTCGATAATGGGCCGCGTGTAGTCCGGACCGAATCGCGGGATGTACATGATCCCGATGGTTTTCCCATGGGCAGGTGCTGTCCCGACGACGGGCGGACCGTAGTCCGTGGCCTGGCTGGCGGCTGGCGTTACCGGCCCCGCAAATTCCTGTGCAAAACTCTTCACGGCTTCGGTCTGCTTGGCGTCGGCCTCCACGTTGGTCCACCACAGCTCCCAGCCCACAAAAAGCAAGAGGACAATGCCTGCGGTAATGAGCAACTCGCCCAGTACCTGGCTGATAGTGCGCATAACAGCCGAGGCTGTGAGCCGGTCGCGGGGAGGCTTCCCCTGGTTCCGGCGGGCGGACGGCACGGCGGCAGCCGCCGTCGTCTGCTGGTCCGCCACAGGGTCTCCTCATGTAGGGCGCGGGCGGCGCTGGCCTACCCCGGTTGCGGCTAGACTTGACAGCTAGTAACAACCCGGAGCACCGCGTGGCCGTTGACCGCTGGAATTTTTCCTTCCTGCAGGATACCAAGGCCGGCAGCATCGGGTTTCAATCGAACAGCCAAGGAGGATCCGTGCCCGAGTCCAAGCCCCGCAAGCGGCCTGCCCGTCAGGCCCAGCAGACTTCCGCCGCACAGCAGTACAAGCCGAATCCCGTTTGGTACAAGCCGGTCATGTTCGGCCTGATGATCCTGGGGCTGATCTGGATCATCACGTTCTACATCACCGAGGGCAAGTTCCCCGTGCAGGAATGGGCTTCGTGGAACATCGTTGCCGGGTTCGGCATCGCCATCGTCGGATTCCTCATGACTACGCGCTGGCGCGCCTAGGAATCCCACACCTCACATTTCGGTGCCCGCGAACGTCTACAGGTTATGAACACCAGGCACACCACCATGGATTCCCCGCTGGGGCAGCTGACGCTGACTGCCCGCGGGGAGTTTTTGACGGGCATCTTTTACGAGGGCCATTGGCACATGCCTCCGCCGGACTACTTCGGAGTCCCGGCACGTATCGACGAGCCACTCTTCGAGCAGACCCGTGTCCAACTCGATGAGTATCTCGAAGGAAAGCGCACTCAATTCGACGTCGCTTTTGAGGCCCGGGGCAATGCCTTCCAAGAGAAGGTCTGGCAGCGGCTCCAACACATTCCTTTTGGGGAAACCATTAGCTACGGCGAACTCGCTCTCGAGATGGGGGACCCCCATCTGGCCCAGGCTGTTGGATCCGCAGTAGGGCGGAATCCCATTAGCATCATCATCCCGTGCCACCGCGTGGTGGGGCGCAAGGGGCAACTCACGGGCTACGCGGGAGGCCTGCGCAACAAGCGCTTCCTTCTTGAGCTCGAAGAGCCAGCCGTCGTGAAAGAGGGCAAGCTCTTCTGATGCAGCGCCCGCACCCGGCCCACAAGAGGCCGTTCGAAGCAGTCGTCCAGGAACACGGCGGCACTGTGCTCCGGGTGTGCCGTGCAGTGGTGGGCCTTCATGATGCTGACGACGCATGGTCCGAAACGTTTCTTTCGGCTTTGCAGGCTTATGGTGCCCTCCCTGAGGATGCCAACCTTGAGGCCTGGCTCGTCACTATTGCGCATCGGAAATGCATCGACCTCATCCGTTCCAGTAATCGCCGCCCCTTACCTGTCGATCAGCCACCCGAGCGGCCCTCGAAAATTGGCATTCCTGGTGACAACCAAGCGGAGCTGCTCAGCGCTGTCGGGCGATTGCCACCTAAACAACGCCAGGCAGTGGCCTACCACTATTTGGCGGGCCTCCCATATCAGGACATAGCGTCACTTCTTGGCGGGACACCGGATGCCGCACGACGTGCTGGATCCGACGGTGTGAAAGCCCTCCGTGCCATGCTCCGCGAAGAGCCCGAATCCGTGCGGGCTTTCCTGGTTCATTCCACGTCCGTGACCACCTCATCCGTCCCAGCATCGGCGAAAGGAGAAATCCGATGACTCTTGAATCACTCCCGGACCACGCCGAGGTTGCCGTGCTCCTTAAGCCCCTCGACGCCGGAATCGAACCCGCCCTGTCCAACCTCCACGCGAGACTTGTCCGCGCTGCCCAGGAAAGCCATTCCCTGGATATCGCATACTCAGTGGTGGATTCACCTGTGGGCAAGCTCCTTTTGGCGGCTACGGAACATGGCCTTGTGCGGGTAGCGTTCGAGCGTGAGAACCATGAGGCCGTATTGCAATTGCTGGCCAGCACGGTGAGTCCCCGCATCCTGCATGCACCCTCACAACTTGAGGCCGCTGCCCGCCAATTGGACGAGTACTTCAACCGCACCCGTCAGGATTTCGACCTTCCCTTGGATTTCCAGCTCGCACGCGGGTTCCGCCTCAATGTCCTCCACCACTTGCCGCACATTGCCTACGGCAGGACCGAGAGTTACGCACAGGTGGCCCAGGCCGCCGGAAGCGCCAAAGCTGTGCGCGCCGTTGGAACCGCCTGCGCCACGAACCCGCTGCCGGTGATCGTTCCCTGCCACCGCGTGGTGAAGTCCGACGGCACTTTCGGCGGTTACCTTGGCGGAACCGAGGCGAAACGAAGGCTCCTCACACTTGAGGCTGCCGCATGAGCGAGGACGCCCTTTTTCCGTTGACGCTTATCCAACCTGACACCCACGACGCCGGCCCCCGGGTGATAGCTCCAGGCGCCGTGCACGTGCCGGGCTGGCTCAGCCTGGAGCAGCAGAGGTGGATCGTGCAACGCTTTGGCGAATGGACACACGGGCCGGTGCCCCTGCGGGCAGCGACGTTGCCGGGAGGGCACCGGATGTCTGTCCGGACCCTTTGCCTGGGCTGGCATTGGCAGCCCTACCGTTACACGCGGGAAGCTACGGACGTGAACGGCAGGCCGGTACTCGAGTTCCCGGAGTGGATGGTTCGCTTGGGCAGGAAGGCCGTAGCCGATGCTTACTTGCCCGGGCCGGAAGGCAACGAGGCCCTCCCCGAACTCGCCGGCAATTACACACCCGATGCCGCACTGGTGAACTTCTACGATCGCGGGGCCACCATGGGCATGCATCAGGACAAGGATGAACGTTCCAATGCTCCGGTAGTGTCGCTCAGCATCGGGGAGACGTGCCTCTTCCGTTTCGGCAACACCCAGACGCGCACCAAGCCGTATACGGACGTCGAACTCCGGTCGGGAGACCTTTTCGTTTTCGGCGGAGCCTCGAGGTTCTCGTATCACGGCATCCCAAAGGTCCTCCCCGGAACCTGCCCGGAAGGGTGTGGGCTCTCCCACGGACGAATCAACATCACCATGCGTGTCACGGGGTTGTCCTAGGGGCCAGATCCCAGCGATAAAAATGTCACAGGCAGGGGGCAGAATGTCCCTAGAGACAAGAGCAAGGGTTGGCGTCCGTGGGACGGCCGCAGAGGAGCATTCATGACCACGGAAGAAACCGGCATCATCATCGGCCAGGATGGCTTGGCGCGGCCACTGTGGGCTGCCTCGGATCCGCTGATGCAGGCTTACTACGATCACGAGTGGGGCATGCCGGTCCGGGACGAGCAAGGGATGTATGAGCGCATCAGTCTCGAGGCGTTCCAAGCCGGCCTGTCATGGGCAACCATCCTTCGGAAACGGGAAGCCTTCAGGAAGGCTTTCCTGGATTTCCACCCTGAAAGCGTCGCTGCTTTCACGGACGCGGATGTCGAGCGGCTGATGCTGGACGCCGGCATCGTCAGGAACCGCCTTAAGATCCAGGCGGCAATCACCAACGCCAAGGCCACCATCGCCCTTAGGGCTGAGGGCGGGCTGGTGGACTTCGTGTGGTCCTTCAAACCGGATACTACGCCTGCCCCCCGAACCTATGCAGAAATCCCCACCACTTCGCCCGAATCGATAGCGCTGTCCAAGGCGCTCCGTAAGAAGGGCTTTGCGTTCGTTGGCCCCACCACCATGTATGCCCTCATGGAAGCCGTAGGGATCATCGACACACACTTGGTTGATAGCCACAGGCGGGGTACGTCGGGCGTTTGGCTGGAGCAAGGTCAGAAGTAGCGCTTCGGCCTTCCACAGGCCACCCTCGGCCATTTTCCACAGAAGTGCGTAACTTTATCCACAGGCGTGGATAAGTTCTGTGGACATCCACGTACTTTTCCCCAGAATCCCCGTCGCAGTGCTGATCCTGGGCGCCGGACCCACACGAGGGAGTTATGCCCACTGTGCATCCCGCTGTGGATAGTGGCCGCATCTTCATTGAACGTTCATCAGTGGACCATTGCTGGATTTACTCATTAGCGCTTTCGCTGACGATCCGAAGCCCAAAATCGTCCCGAAGCCGGCCGTCCTCCCTCGCCGGTCCTCTTCGCGACCCTGCATCCCGGCGGAGTTACCCACTTAACAACAACCCCCTACCCACAAGTTATCCACAGGTGGGGAAAACTTGTGGGTTTCCCGCGCTTGATCCGCGCGCTTGCGCCAAAAAAGCAACCGCAACGGTCCTGAACTACACACGTGTAAGTTATTAACATTGTTGATAAGCCTGTTGATAGAGGCCCCTCCACACCACCATTAACAGCTTTATCCACAGCTCGCCTGGAAAGGGCTTGGTTGTCCACAAACGAGACAGGTTAGGGGACAAAGTTATCCACAGATGTGGATGAATCCATGCCTTTCCGGGGATATCTACTGCTCTGACAGGCCGCACAGGCCCCTAACAAGCTAACTACACGGATGTAAGTTACTCACACTGTGGACAACAGCTGTGGATAACGTCCAACGCCGATAATAGGGGAGTGGGATTACTTGCCGATGAAAGTCGACCTTAAAAAGCAGATCGAAACGTACAACGCCTCGCACGGCAGGTTTTGCGTGGTGACGGTTCCGGCCCTGCAGTTCCTCATGATCGACGGCCATGGGGATCCAAACACCTCCCAGTGCTATAGGGATGCGCTGGCCACCATCTATCCGATCGCTTACAAGATGAAGTTCTTCAGCAAGCAGGAGCTGGGCCGCGATTACACCGTGATGCCCTTGGAAGCGCTCTGGTGGGCAGAGGACATGGATACGTTTACAAGCGCCAGGGACAAGTCACGCTGGGACTGGACCTTGATGAATATGGTTCCCGGCTGGATGACCCAGGATCACTTCGAGGACGCACGTAAGATCGTCGCCCAAAAGGGCCAAGGCCCGGCAATTGACGCTCTTCGATTGGAAACACTCGATGAAGGGCTAAGCGTCCAGACCCTCCATATAGGGCCCTACGATGACGAGGGTCCAGTGCTCGCGGAAATGCACAACAGCTTTATTCCCGGCGAGTCGCTGACGATGTCGGGGAAGCATCACGAGATCTACCTCAGCGACGCTCGCCGCACTGCACCGGAGAAACTCAGGACGATTCTGCGGCAACCGGTCACAGTTGCGGGAAGTGTTGCAGCTAGCCTGCAGTGATGCGGAACCACGCGAGCACGGCCAGAAGGCCTGCCACGAGGATGAGGCCGCCCGCTTGGAGCAGGGCCTGGTTCTTGTCCCGCGGGGCATAGGCAATAGCGGCGGCAGCGAGGCCGCCGGTGATCAGGCCACCCAAGTGGGCTTGCCAGGCGATGCTGGGTACAAAGAAGCCAATGGCACCATTGATCGCAATGAGGACCCAAAGTTGTTTGGTTTCGCCGCCGCGATGACGCTGCACTACGAGCATGGCACCGAACAGGCCGAAAATGGCGCCTGAAGCTCCCACCACGCCAACCACGGGAAAGGTGGGAGTCAACAAAAGGTAGCCCACGGATCCGCCAACGGCGGAGAGCAGGTACACGGCCAGGAACCGGATCCGCCCGAGCAAAGGCTCAAGGGCTTGTCCGAAAATCCACAGCGTGTACATGTTCAGGACGATGTGCAGCAGGAACCCTTGCGAATGAAGGAAGGCCGCCGTAAGCATCCGCCAAGGCTCGCTGGCAGCTGCATAATTTGCGAACGCAAAATTCTGGAATACGGCGTCGCCGGGAACAATCCATTGAAGGACGTAAACCAGCACGCACAACCCGATGATCGTAAACGTCACCAAGGGCCGGCCGGTTGCCAAGGCACCGCCATAGGGAGAGCGGTAGGTCGGCGTCGTACGTTTTTGTTCGTTGACGCAATCAACACATTGGAACCCGACGGCGGCCGCCCGCTGGCACTCGGGGCACGCGGGGCGTCCGCAGCGCTGGCAGCGCACGTAGGAGGGCCTGTCCGGGTGCCGTGGGCACACCGGGATGGTGGCGGACGGCTCTGCCGACGGGATTCCGTAGCTCATGAATGCAGGCTAGAGCTGTTCGATGTCGATGCTGTTGATGACGACGTCCTCAACGGGGCGGTCGCCCATGCCGGTGCGGACGCCCTCAATGGCGTCAACAACCTTGCGGGATTCCTCGTCAGCTACTTCACCGAAGATGCTGTGCTTGCCGAACAGCCAGTCGGTGTTGACCGTAGTGATGAAGAACTGTGACCCGTTGGTGCCCTTGCCCATCTGGATACCAGCGTTGGCCATGGCCAGTTTGTAGGGGGCGTTGAAGGTCAGCTCGGGGTGGATTTCGTCGTCGAACTTGTAGCCCGGTCCGCCAACGCCGCGGCCCAGGGGATCGCCACCCTGGATCATGAAGTCCTTGATGATGCGGTGGAAGATGGTGCCGTCATAAAGGGGCGTGCCGGTCTTGTCTTCGCCGGTTTCCGGGTGCGTCCAGGACTTTTCGCCCGTAGCGAGGCCAATGAAGTTGGCGACCGTCTTGGGGGCGTGGTTGCCGAAGAGGTCAACCTTGATGTCGCCGAGGCTCGTGTGGATCGTTGCTTTTGCGGTTGCGATGGTCATGGCCCCATTCTTTCATGCAGGGTCAACGGGGGCATGGCTGTAAAGCCGGTTCCGCGCTGGGTGAAATCCGGGAAGAATCCTGCAGATGAATAGCCGCTGTTCCTCAAGGCACGTAGGCTAGCTTCAAACGAGCATGTGTATCGGGAGGTAGTTGTGAAGAAATCAGACCGTATTGCCCGCGACCTTGAACACTCCGTTGCGGCTGGTGTGGATAACGCCCGCGACTGGGCGGCGCCCCGTGTGGAAGCAGCCGTCAATTGGGCTGTTCCCCGTATTCAGCACGGCATTGATACCGCTTCCCCCAAGATCCAGGAGGGACTGAAGTCGGCGGCGCACAACCTCGCCGACGGCGTGGCAACAGTTACGCCACGGCTTCAGGATGGGCTGGCGCACCTCGCGCCGAAGATCCATGACGCTGTGGAGGACGCCACACCCAAGATCCAGGAGACCCTTAATAAGGCAACTCCGGCCCTTGGACTCGCCCGGGACAAGGTAGTTGAGGAGTACCTGCCCAAGCTGTCCGAGCAGCTGGGCCAGGCTTCCGTAGTTGTCCATCACGTCCTTGAGAACGCGCCCGCCCAAGTGGATGCCGTTGCGCAGAAACTGGTGGACTCGGGTGTGGTCCACAGCGTGCAGGAGCAAGCTCAGGCCACCGGCAAGCAGATCAAGGCAGTGGCGGACCAGACCAGCAAGGCTGTTTCCCAGCAGTTGGCTGTCCAGCAGAAGCCGAAGAAACGCGGATGGCTGGTTGTCACAGTCATCGCGGCCGCGGTTGCTGCCGGTGTTGCTGCGTGGAAGGCCTCCAAGCCTGTGGAGGATCCTTGGAAGACGCCGGCCCCGGTCAATCCAACCCCTGCGCCAACGCCGGCCCCGGCTCCCGCAGACACTGCAGCATCAGCTACGGCGACGGCAACCGTGCCGGCCGAATCCAAAACTTCCGACATTACGCCCGAGGAAGCCGCTGCCGAAGTGGAGCAGGCAACCAAGGATGCGTTCGAGAAGGGCGAGGATTCCACGTCCAACGTCGCTACGGATGCCAAAACCGCGACCAGGAACATTGCGGCAAGCGGCCACAAGGACGACGACACAACGTCCACGTCCAAGGACTCCCAGCTCTAGGGTTCTGATTGGCCTGGTTCATAGAGGCCGCCATTGATACAAACACTGAAGGGATCCCGGCCAGACCGGGATCCCTTCAGTGTTTGCCAGCTTGTAACCCAACAGTCCGCTGGGGACGCTCTGCCGGGTGTTAGATTTGAAGTGATGTCAGCCGATAGACCCGTTGCGGGTGCCCTCAAGGAAGTCCCGGTGCCTCCGGGGGTTTCAATCGTCATCCCGGCGTATAACGAGGAAAGCGTCATTCGCCAGTGCCTCATCGCGGCCATCTACCAGTCTGTTCCTGCTGAAGAAATCATCGTGGTGGACAATCTCTCCACCGACCGCACCGCCAGGATAGTGCGTCAGATGCAGCAGGAATACCCGGAGAGCCCCATTATCCTTTTACGGCAGGACGCCACGCAGGGACTCATTCCCACCCGCAACTTTGGGCTCAACAGCGCCAACGGTGAAATCGTAGGGCGCATCGACGCCGATTCCGTCCTCGAGCCTGACTGGGTTGAGCAAGTCCAGAAGGCCTTCATGGATCAGTCCGTCCAGGCGGCTACCGGACCTGTGGTCTATTACGACATGCCAATGCGCCGGTTCGGGCTCAAAGCGGATGACAAAATGCGCCAGCTGATGCTGCGCCTTGCCAAGCACCAGTACCACTTCCTGTTCGGTTCCAACATGGCCCTTCGGCGTACCGCATGGGAAACCATACGGGACGAAACATGTCTGGATGAGAAGGATGAGATGCACGAGGACATCGACCTCTCACTGCACCTCGCCGAGCACGATCTCCATGTCCGGTATTGCCCGCAAATGGTGTCCGGCATGTCGGCCCGACGCCTTGAGGACTCTCCGCGGGACTACCGCTACTACGTCACGCGCTTCGACCGGACGTACAAGGCGCACAACGTCAAGAAGATGGCCCTGAAAGCGCCCATGGTGGTCTTCTTCTCGGTCTACTTCCCCGCCAAGCTCCTGCGGGCCATTCATACGGCCAACGCGGCGCAGGGCATTCGACGCAGCAGCCTGTAGGGCCTGGTCCAACAACTTCCTGCCCGGCCACTTCCTGCCCGGCAGCTTCCTTCCGGCAACAGCACGCATGGCAGTAGAAGCCTGACGGCGGAAGCTCAGTCAGTTCCCAGCTCGGCCTCCCGCCGGTCTGCTTCGCCTTTGTCGCGCCGTTGGCCGGCGACCACCACCGCAAGTCCAATGAGAATCAGCGCAAGACCGGCGTATGTCCCGGCTGGCAGTGTTTCGTTCAGGAAGATGGCCGCAAGGATCGCTGCCCCGGGAATTTCCAACAGGATGATCATGGAAACCAGCAAGGGGCTCATTGTGGCCAGCAGGTGGTTGAACGCGGTGTGTCCTACCAGCTGTGCACAAACGGTGATGGCGAGAATCCCAAGCCAACCTCCGGCGTCGAACCCTGCCAACGGTTGGCCACTGAGCAAAGCCAGCACAGCAACAATCGCGGCACACATTCCATAGCAGAGCGTGGTGTACGTGCCCGTTCCCATGGACTGGCGGGCCTTGCCGCCAGCCAGGGTGTACAGGCCGGCCAAAGCTCCACCAGCCAGCGCCAGGACGTCGCCCAGAAGGGCCTGCGGTGAAGAGCCCATATCGAATCCGGTAATGGCCACGACTCCGCCAAAGGCTATCCCCAAGCCCACCAGGACCGGCCAGCGATGGCGGGCGCCCCTGAACAACTGGAAGACCGCGATCCATGCTGACTGGAGGCAGACCAAGGCAGTGGCTGCAGCTACCGAGGTCAGCTGCAGTGCCGTGATGAAGCAAGCGAAGTGAAAGGCCAGGGCGACGGCGGCAACCGTGCACCAGCCAAACTCGCGGCGGTTGATCTTCCCAAACTGTTTGGGCTCCCGGATGGCCACCGGCGCCGCCATCACGACTGCTCCGATCGCGTTCCGCCAGAAGGCGATCGCCAACGCCGTCACTGACGTGGCACCCAAGGTGCCGGCGATCAATGGTCCTGACGAAGCCACGCCAAGGACTCCCAGCGCTGAAATGAGAAGGTTCACGGATCAACCTTAGTTTGGTGCGGCACCCGTCCCGCCCTCTATGTGCGGCGCGGACAGTGTGGTTGTCTTGATTCAACATTCCAGACAGTCGGCGACGGCTTTCCCAAGGGGACACCTGATTGAACACAACGCCCGTCCGTGGAGCCAGACGGAGACGATCAGTACTGCTGCTGATCGCAGTTGCGGCCCTGGCTGTCGCCCTGGTCGTTACGGGCTGGTTGGTGGTTTCCCGGGAACGGTCCGGTGGGCAAGGTACGGGCAAGACCGAAATCCCAAGTATCTTCCCCGTCCCACAACATCTCCAGGCCGGAGGGGGAGATCCCATCCCTCTGAACGGCCACGTTTACATTGTGGCTTCCCCCGGCACAGACCAAGCGTCCATCGCCGCCCTCCGAGACCTGGTGACAGGAGCCGGGGGTACCGCAGAAGCCGTGACAGCCCTGGACAGCCCAGCGGCCGGCAGTTCGGCCGTCTTCCTTGGCACCGCAGCAGATGCCACAGTAAGCCCGGTACTCAAAGAGCTGGGAAAGGAAAGCGCGGCGGACATCCAGAACGCAGTCGGCCGAGCTGAAGGCTACGCCATAGCCACTGGAAAAACTTCAGGGATTCCGACGGCGGTACTCGCCGGAACGGATGCCGACGGCGTTTTCCATGCCGTGCAAACCGCGCGCCAGTTGCTTAAGGATGGGGCCATGTCGGCGGCCCGGGTCAGTGATTGGCCGCTTATGGAAACCCGTGGCGTCATCGAAGGGTTTTACGGCACGCCATGGTCCCATCAGGCCCGTCTGGATGTCCTCAAATTTGCGGGACGCCAGAAAATGAATACCTACATCTATTCCCCAAAGGATGATCCATTGCTGCGGGAGAAGTGGCGGGCACTGTACTCGGACGAGGACCTCAAGCAACTACGGGAGCTGGTGGATACCGCCACTGCCAACCACATCCTCTTTACTTACGCGCTGTCCCCGGGCATCGATAGTTGCTATTCCGCCGAGGCGGATCTCAACTTTGCAGTGGCCAAGCTTGAATCCTTGTATTCGATCGGTGTCCGTTCGTTCGTGATTCCGCTTGATGACATTGCCACCAAAGTCCAGTGCGCAGAGGACCTCAAGGACTTTGGTGCAGGTCAAGCCAACCTGGCCAAAGCACAGGCATCATTCCTCAATGACGTCAATGACCGGTTCATTTCGACAAAGCCGGACATCGAACCCCTGCAAACGGTTCCCACCTTCTACAACGGTTCCGGGAGCAATCCTTACAAGCGGGAACTTGGCCGGTCCCTGAACCCCGGGATCGTTGTCCAGTGGACGGGTGAAGATGTGGTCTCCCACAGGATCAGCGCCAACTCAGCCGAGACCGCCCGGCTGACCTACGGGACCCCGGATTCTCCACGGGACCTTGTCATTTGGGATAACTACCCCGTGAACGACTTTTCCCAGGACCACCTCTTCATGGCCCCGGTCGTCGGGCGGGACCCGGATCTGTACAAGTCAGTCCGCGGAATCGTAACCAATCCAATGATTGAGCCCTATCTGTCTCTCCCCGCCATCTTTAACTACGCCGACCTCTCATGGAATGGACCAGCGTACAAGCCCGGCAAGTCCATGGACGCAGCCCTGCAACAGGTCTCGGGCCCGGATCCGCAGGTCCGCGCAGCCGTAAGGGCTTTCGTGGACCTCAACCAAGACTGGCAGGACGACAAGCTCACTCCGTCTGCTCCGGAGCTCCGGCGGGACATGGGGCAGTTCTGGTCGGATTACGACGCCGGCAAGTCGCCTTCGGGCGGTCTGAAGGCGCGGGCCGAGCTGCTCCAGAAGCTGCCGGAATTGTTGCCGAGGATGGCGGTGCCAGGCTTCGCGGAGGACGCCACCCATTGGGCAAAGGCGGCCGCCAATTACGGACGGGGTGTGGAAGAGGCCCTGATCATGCTCGAGGCTGCCAAGCGAGGGGATTCCCCGGCCGTGGCAGAAGCCCGCCGCAATGTCCAGGCTGCGTTGGCGGCGGCGGAAGCCAAGACCCAGCCGACACTGGAGCTTGGGGTGGTGACTCCTGTGCTGGGGGATGGTGAACTGAAGGCATTCCTGGAGCGGGCCCTTAACACCGTGGCCCAGGACAACTGAGTTTGCTCCAGCCCCCAAACTGGGTTGCGCAGTCAACTAAGTTGCTCAAGCCAAACTGGGTTAAACGCAAAAGTCCCGGTCATTTCTGACCGGGACTTTTCTTATGGTGGAGGCACGGGGACTCGAACCCCGAACCCCCTGCTTGCAAAGCAGGTGCGCTACCAATTGCGCCATGCCCCCATAAGAAGCAACCCGTCAATCATACCCCATGTCAGGACCGGCTTTTGCCAGTTCCAGACCGGGCTCCGTGGCTAGTCGACCTTGTCGGTTGACTTGCTCCAGAGATCCTTCCGGGCTTCGGATTCCTGCGCCTTTTTATAGACCAGGACGCCTGCGACCGCCGCTGCAACTACCACCAGCAACTTCTTCACAAGCACCTCATTCCGGTTCAGTGTTACCTGAACCTGTTAGGTTCCGTGGGCGTACCAGGACTTGAACCTGGGACCTCTTCGTTATCAGCGAAGCGCTCTAACCGCCTGAGCTATACGCCCCGATGCCTCATCGGGCCGAGATATGACTGTACAGCACATCCCGGCCCGATCTCAAATCGAGGCATTCCGGCCGCTGAATCCCACCGTTTTCGGCGTAAATCCGCGGCTTTTTGCTAGTCGTCCGTCAGGGTGACGCCGATGCCGCCAACCAACGTTGCCGAAATGTTATAGAGCACGGCAGAGAGCATCGACAGGGCGGTCAGCAGAACCACATTCACCACGGCAATAATCGTGGCAAAGGAAGCCACCTGGCCAAGTGAAGCGATTTTCTTCAGCTCGAAACCACTGCCTTCGGATCCGGCCAAGGTTCCAAGCAGGCTGTCCACCTGGTTGAAGATGCCTGTGAGATCCAACACAGTCCACAGCACGATCGCGGCGACAACGGTGACGATGCCCAGTGCCACGGACAGCAGGAACGCCATCTTCAACACCGACCACGGGTCAACCTTGCTGACAAGCAGGCGCGCACGACGCACCTTGGCCTTGGGGGCTGGCTTCACAAGTCCCGGGCCGCCCTGGGCAGGGCGTTGACCGGGGGCACCAGCCGGACGCTGCCCGGCTGAAGCGGGGCGTTGTCCAGGAGCTCCTGCTGGTCGCTGGGCCGAGTTGGTGGCAGTTGCCGGCCGGGCTCCGGCAGCTCCGGCACCGGCAGGGCCGGCTCCCGGGCGTTGCTGGGGCCTTGCAGGCGCTCCTGCCTGCGTGCTGCCCGAGGGCTGCCGGAGTCCGCCGGGGACACCTGTGCTCGGCTTGGGATATGAGTCGGAATTACTCACTCGTTACCTCCGGTGTTGTCTTCGTTCAGCTCCGCGCCCGATTCTGTATCCGGGTCCACGTCGTTTTCCGTTTCTGACGTGACGGTCGCCTCAATGGCTCCGTCTTCTGCAGCCAACGTTACGTCATCGTCCTGTCCGTCCTCGGACTCTTCGCCTTCCAAACCGCGTTCGCTGTTGCGGGCGACCTCAATAATGCGGTCGTTCTTGTCGGGCTTGGCAAAGATGACGCCCATGGTGTCACGGCCCTTTGCCGGGACGCCACTCACGGCAGAGCGGACCACCTTGCCGCCCTCCATGACCACCAGGACTTCGTCTTCTTCCTGCACAATCAAGGCGCCGACAAGGTCACCGCGATCCTCCGCGAGCTTGGCAACCTTGATCCCAAGGCCGCCACGGCCCTGCAGACGGTACTCATCCACGGCGGTGCGCTTCGCATAGCCGCCCTCGGTCACAATGAAGACGAAGGAGCCGTCCTGAACCACATCTGCGGCCAGCAGTTCGTCATCTTCACGGAACTTCATACCCGTCACACCGGACGTTGCCCGGCCCATCGGACGAAGGGCATCGTCCGTGGCGGTGAAGCGGATGGACTGGCCCTTGCGTGACACCAGCAGGAGGTCATCAGTTTCACTGACCAGCTGTGCGGAGACGAGTTCGTCACCGTCGCGCAGGTTGATGGCGATGACACCGGCGGTGCGGTTGGTGTCGTAGTCCTCAAGCCTGGTCTTCTTGACCAAACCGTTCTTTGTTGCAAGCACCAGGTAGGGAGCTTGCTGGTAATCGCGAAGATCCAGGACCTGTGCGATGTGCTCATCGGGCTGGAATGCCAGCAGATTTGCTACATGCTGTCCCTTGGCGTCGCGTCCCGCTTCTGCCAGTTCGTAGGCCTTGGCACGGTAAACCCGGCCCAGGTTGGTGAAGAACAACAGCCAGTGGTGCGTGGTGGTCACAAAGAAGTGCTCCACGACGTCGTCGCCGCGCAACTGGGCACCCTTGATGCCCTTACCGCCGCGCTGCTGCGAGCGGTAGTTGTCACTGCGTGTGCGCTTGACGTAACCACCACGGGTAATGGTGACGACCATTTCCTCTTCAGGGATCAGGTCCTCCATGGACATGTCCCCGTCGAAGCCCATGAGAATGTGCGTCCGGCGATCATCGCCGTGCTTTGCAACAATCTCAGCAAGTTCCTCGCTGATGATCTGGCGTTGACGCTCTTCCGAAGCCAAAATCGCGTTGTACTCCTCGATCATGGCTTCGAGTTCGGAGTGACGGTCCTGGATCTTCTGGCGTTCCAAGGCAGCCAAACGGCGCAGCTGCATATCGAGGATTGCGCGGGCCTGGAGTTCATCGATCTCCAGGAGCTCCATGAGTCCCTCGCGGGCTGCCTCTGTGGTGTTGGACGCGCGGATGAGGGCAATAACCTCATCCAGCATGTCCAGCGCCTTGAGGAGTGCACGCAGGATGTGTGCTTCTTCCTCAGCCTTGCGCAAGCGGTAACGCGTCCGGCGGGCGATGACGTCCATCTGGTGTGTCACCCAGTGCCGGATGAAGGCGTCCAGGCTCAAGGTGCGGGGAACGCCGTCGACGATTGCCAGCATGTTCGCTGAGAAGTTGTCCTGAAGCTGCGTGTGCTTGTACAGGTTGTTCAGGACGACCTTGGCCACAGCATCGCGCTTCAGCACGATCACGAGGCGCTGACCGGTGCGGCCCGAGGTTTCATCGCGGAGGTCCGCGATGCCTTGGATCTTGCCGTCCTTGACCAGTTCGGCGATCTTGATGGCCAGGTTGTCCGGGTTGGCCTGGTAAGGCAGTTCGGTGACCACCAGGCAGGTGCGGCCCTGGAGTTCTTCCACGTTGACCACTGCGCGCATTGTGATGGAGCCACGGCCAGTGCGGTAGGCGTCTTCGATGCCCTTGTGGCCGAGGATGGTGGCACCTGTGGGAAAGTCCGGTCCCTTGATCCGCTGCAGGAGCGCCTCAAGGAGTTCCTCCCGTGAAGCGGTGGGGTTGTCGAGGGCCCACTGCACGCCTTCGGCAACCTCGCGCAGGTTGTGCGGCGGAATGTTGGTGGCCATACCCACCGCGATACCGGAGGAACCATTCACCAGCAGGTTCGGGAAACGCGCTGGCAGGATGGTGGGTTCCTGGTTCTTGCCGTCGTAGTTGTCCTGGAAGTCGACGGTTTCTTCGTCGATGTCGCGGACCATTTCCATGGCCAGTTGGGCCATCTTGGTTTCGGTATAACGGGGAGCAGCAGCGCCGTCGTTGCCGGGGGAACCGAAGTTGCCCTGGCCCAGGGCCAGGGGGTAACGCATGGTCCAGTCCTGGATCAAGCGGACCAGGGCGTCGTAGATCGCCATATCACCGTGAGGGTGATAGGTACCCATGACGTCACCCACAACACGGGCGCACTTGTTGAAGGAGCGGTCAGGACGGTAGCCGCCGTCGAACATCGCGTACAGAACGCGGCGGTGCACCGGCTTGAGGCCATCGCGGACGTCCGGGAGCGCGCGCCCAACGATAACGGCCATGGCGTAGTCCAGGTAGGAGCGCTGCATTTCAGTCTGCAGGTCCACCTGCTCGACGCGGTCAGTCAGCACATCGCCTTCAAGGATGAGGTCGTCGACGGTGGGTTCCGCCGGGACTTCGGGAGTTTCGTCACTCATAGTCTAAGTTTTCCGTTTCAGGTATATGTCAGCTCTGGAATATCTACGCCTTGTAAGGCACTAGATATCCAGGAACCTGACGTCCTTGGCGTTCTGCTGGATGAAGTTACGGCGCGATTCGACGTCCTCGCCCATCAGTACCGAGAAGGTCTGATCGGCAGCCAGGGCATCGTCCATGGTGACCTGCAAAAGAGTGCGGCGGTCCGGGTCCATGGTGGTGTCCCACAACTCGGTGTAGTCCATTTCACCAAGACCCTTGTAACGCTGGATTCCGTTGTCCTTGGGAAGGCGCTTGTTCATGGCCGCCCCCTTGCGGATGGTGTCGTCCCGTTCGCGATCGCTAAAGACGTAGTCGTGGGCGGCGTTGGACCATTTGATGCGGTACAGCGGCGGCTGCGCAAGGTAGACGTACCCGTTCTCGATCAGCGGGCGCATGTAGCGGAACAAGAGCGTCATCAACAGCGTGGTGATGTGCTGGCCGTCAACATCGGCGTCTGCCATCAGGACGATCTTGTGATAGCGCAGCTTGGCGATATCGAAATCTTCGCCAATGCCGGTGCCGAAGGCTGTAATCATGGACTGGACTTCGGCATTGCCGAGTGCCTTGTCCAGGCGAGCACGTTCCACGTTAAGGATCTTGCCCCGCAACGGCAGGATGGCTTGAGTTTCGGGGTTGCGTCCCCGCTTGGCCGAGCCACCTGCGGAGTCACCCTCCACCAGATAGACCTCGCAACGCGAAGGATCCTTGGAAGAGCAGTCGGACAACTTGCCCGGCATGCCGAAGGATTCCAGCGGGCTCTTGCGGCGGGCATTATCGCGCGCCTTGCGGGCAGCCATACGTGCCTGCGCAGCGGAAATGGCCTTCCGGATGACGTCACGGGCGGGTCCGGGGTTGCGCTCCAACCAGTCGCCCAACTGGTCCGTGACAACGCGCTGGACGAAGCCCTTGACCTCTGAGTTGCCCAGTTTGGTCTTGGTCTGGCCTTCAAACTGCGGCTCGGAAAGCTTGACCGAAATGACGGCCGTCAGACCTTCACGGATGTCATCACCGGTAAGGTTGTCTTCTTTTTCCTTGATGATGCTTTTCTCCCGCGCGTAACGGTTGATCAGCGAGGTCATCGCAGCGCGGAAACCTTCTTCGTGGGTTCCGCCCTCGTGGGTGTTGATGGTGTTCGCGTATGTGTGGACACTTTCGGAGTACGCGGTTGTCCACTGCATGGCGACCTCGACGGCGATGTGGCGCTCAGTGTCTTCGGTTTCGAACGCGATGACGTCCTCGTGGACGATCTCCACCTTCTTGCTTGAGTTCAGGTGCTTGACGTAGTCCAACAAGCCGTCCGGGTACTGGTAGACCACTGTGCGGTGCTCGGCGGCAACTTCACCTTCGGTGGCGACGGCGTCGAGATCCAGATCGTCCTCACCTTCCCGGGCTACGGGACGTTCGTCGGTCAGGGTGATCCGCAGGCCCTTGTTGAGGAAGGCCATCTGCTGGAAGCGCGCACGGAGCGTCTCGAAGTCGAATTCGGTGCTCTCGAAGATGGTGCCGTCAGGGTAGAACGTCTGTGACGTCCCTGTTTGGTCCGTCTCTTCTCCCTTGACGAGTTCGCCCTGGGGCTTGCCGCCGTCTGCGAATGACATGCGCCAGACGTGGCCCTGGCGCCGGACTTCCGTGTTCACCCGGCGGGACAGTGCGTTCACCACAGAGATACCCACGCCGTGAAGACCACCGGAAACCGCGTAACCGCCGCCGCCAAACTTACCGCCGGCGTGCAGGATGGTCATCACGACTTCGACGGTGGGCTTGCCCTCGGTGGGGTGGATGTCAACAGGGATGCCGCGGCCGTCGTCAACAACCTGGACACCGCCGTCTGCGCGGAGCGTAACTTCAATGTGTGTGCAGAATCCGGCCAGAGCTTCATCGACAGAGTTATCCACCACTTCATAGACCAAGTGGTGCAAACCGCGCGGACCGGTGGAACCGATGTACATACCGGGACGCTTGCGTACCGCTTCAAGGCCCTCCAGGACAGTGATGTCGCTGGCACCATACTCCCTGGGGGTTTCCGCGGGCGTGTCAGGCTTAGGAACAGTGTCCTCTTCGGGCTCTACTGCCAAGGTCTCTGCATTGTCGTTAGCCACAGGCGCTTTCGACTCCTCTGTATTCGATGACGGCCGTTCCCCTTGAAGGCTGCGGCAAACCGAGGCCTTCAACGAGCACGTGACTGATTGCGCCGATTACTCCGACGAAGAGGGCCCTGGAACCCACGAAAGTGTTTCCAGGACCCCGACGACGTTTCACCGGCGCTCAGTGATCTACGCCAATTCTATCGTGGAAATGCCGGAATCCTTGCAAATACGGGGGCAGCCGAGAGCTGAATGTGCCTATGGGAGGCCACTGGCCCTATCTGAAACGGCCCTACGGTGGTCCTGATGGGGGCCTATACGACTCGGGGGCGTTGAAACGCCCTGCACGCCGTTTAGCCGTACGTATCCCGGGGTCCCCGACCGTTGACGCTGCGCCCACCTTTGCGCCAACTTGGCGCAGACGGACCGAGCACGTGGATGCTGGTCACCACGCCTTCCCCTAGTTCATTCCGGAACATCTCCAGCAGGCTTGTACTGAGCAATCGCAATTGGGTTGCCCATGCCGTGGAGTCGCAACGGACATGAAGTGTGGTGTCAGTAAAGCTCTCCGGCGTGCAGTGCGCAGAAATGTCCGCGCCCACCAACGTTTCCCACTCGGCCATGACCGAGCCAACGGCAACGGGCGACGTCCAACCACGTTCTGCCACCAACCGGCCAACGACCTTCCCCAGGCCCAACGGGTCACGTCCGGTCCCATGGAACTGGGTAAAACCCCTGGTGTCGCGAAGGCCCTTGCGTTTAGGCGCGGATCCGGGGCGGGGAGCCCGCTGCCTGACTTCGCCTCGGGCCGCTGCGGCCTCACGCATCCGGTTCAGCGCGGCTTGGGCAGCATCGATTTCGTCCGGATCGCGGCCGGGTTGAAGTCCGTCGGGGCTATCCTTCGCCATCGATGCCTCCCGGAACAACGGTTATACGCCGCCCGGCCAGCTCCTCGGGAATATCGGCGATGACGGCGGCCGTGACCAGTACCTGTTCGGCACCGGCCACTATTGCTGCCAGTTTACGCCGGCGCTGGACATCGAGTTCTGCAAAGACATCGTCAAGAATGAGGATCGGCGCGGTACCGCCGGTACGGGCATCATCCAGCATGACGTAGTAGGAAGCGAGCCGCAGTGACAAGCACATGGACCACGTTTCACCGTGCGAAGCGTAGCCCTTGGCCGGTGCTTGCCCAAGCACAAGCTCCAATTCGTCCCGGTGCGGGCCCACCAGGGAGATGCCCCGCTCCAGTTCCTTCTTGCGGGAGGCGGCGAAAGCCTGGACGTAGCGCTCAGTGAGTTCGTCAACCGACAACAGCCTGAGGTCCTCGCCCGACGCCGAAGGTTCTGTTGGGCGATCGGCCGGCCCGCCGTCGTCGTCCAGTACGCCCTGGATGGTTGAGCGGTACACCGCGCCGGCGTCTTTTGAACCGTCAGTTAGCTGCGTGTAGGCACTGTTCAGGTGCGGGCGGAGCCGTTCCACAAGTTCCAGCCGCGCATGCAGGAGTTCTGCACCGGCGCGGGCCATATGCTGGTCCCAAACATCCAGCGTGGCCTCATGGCCTGCAGTAAATTTGCCCGTCCGGGCCGATTTCAGCAGGGCGTTGCGTTGCTTCAACACTCTGTCGTAGTCGCTGCGGGTGGCCGCGTGGCGCGGAATCAGGCTAACCAGGAGCTCGTCAAGGAAGCGTCTGCGGTTGGAGGGATCGCCCTTGACCAGCGCCAAGTCCTCAGGCGCAAAGAGGACTGTCTGGCAGATGCCCAAAATGTCCCTGGCACGCACCGGGTTTCCGCGATTTATCCGGCCGCGGTTTGCCCGGCCTGCATTAATTTCCACCTCGATAACCGTGGACTGCTCGCCGCGCACCAACTTTGCCCTGATCATTGCGCGTTCGGCGCCGAAGCGAAGGAGTGGGGCATCCGTACTGACACGGTGCGAGCTCAGGGTTGCCAAATATCCGATGGCTTCCATGAGGTTGGTCTTACCGATCCCGTTCGAACCCACCAGGACAGTAACCCCGGGGCCGAGCTTCAGGTCAACCTGTGCGTAGCTGCGGAAATCGGTCAGCGAAAGATGTTCAAGATACACGCCGTCTGCTGGACTCCTGCGGCCTAGTTGGCCGGACGTGTGGCGTGTCCGCCAAACTGGTGGCGCAACGCTGAAACCATCTTCATGGCCGGTGAGTTGTCTTCGCGGGAAGAGAACCGGGCAAAGAGGGCCGCTGTGATGGCCGGTGCCGGAACAGCGTTGGCAATTGCCTCTTCCACAGTCCAACGGCCTTCGCCGGAGTCTTCCACGTAGTCATCGATCGAGGCCAGTCCCGGATCCTCGTCGAGTGCTTTGACCATGAGATCCAGAAGCCAGGAGCGCACGACGGTTCCTTTTTGCCAGGCCCGGAAGGTTCCTGGAAGATCCTTCACGATGTCCTTGGCCGCCAGCAATTCATAACCCTCGGCATAGGCTTGCATGAGCCCGTACTCGATGCCGTTGTGAACCATCTTGGCGTAGTGGCCGGCTCCAACCCCGCCTACGTGGACGAAGCTGTCGGCTCGTTCGCCTTCAGGGCGGAGGGCATCGAAGACCGGCATGGCCAGTTCGATGTCTTCCTCAGCGCCGCCAGCCATGAGCCCGTAACCGTTCTGCAGGCCCCAAACACCGCCGGAAACCCCGCAGTCCGCGAAGCGGATGCCTTTTTCAGCGAGTGCAGCAGCGTGTTTCTGGTCCTCAGTGAAACGTGAGTTGCCGCCGTCGATGACCAAGTCGCCCGGGCTGAGCTTTTCGCCGAGTTCGGTGATCACGGCATCGGTGATGTCGCCTGACGGAACCATGACCCAAACGAGCTTGGGAGAGGGCAGGGCAGCAATCAGGTCGTCCACGGAAGCGACGTCTGTCACATCGGGGTTACGGTCGAATCCAGTTACTTCGATGCCACCGTTCCGCATGCGTTCCCGCATGTTGAAACCCATTTTTCCAAGGCCGATCAGTCCGATGTGCACGGGGGGAACTCTTTTCTGCGCTAGTGGATAGGTGGCGGATCGCTAGTTTGGAAGGCGAACCGGCATCACGAGGTAGCGGTAGTCATCCTGGTCTTCGCCATCAGCCTCAGCCTGGGCCGTGATCATGGCTGGTTTGGGGGCGGTGGTGAAGGAGAACCGAACGTACTTCGTCTCGATGACGCTCAAGCCTTCAACGAGGTAGTGCGGATTGAAGGCGACCGTGATGTCCTCGCCGGAGAGCTGGGCTTCCAGTTCTTCGGACGCCTGCGCATCTTCGCCCGTACCGGCGTCGAGGTTCAGCAGACCCTGGCTGAAGGCCAGGCGGACGGGTGTGTTGCGTTCGGCCACAAGCGACACACGACGAACCGCTTCAACGAGTTCTTGTGTTTGGACCGTTGCGTGGATGGGTGTGGAGTCCGGAAAGAGCGAGCGGATTTTGGGGTAGTCGCCATCCACCAGCAGGGACGTGGTGGTTCGGCCTCCACTTTCGAAGCCGATCAGGCGGCTGTCGTCGTCAGCGAGGGCAAGGTTGATGTCGCCACTGCCGCCGAGGGTCTTTGCCACCTCGTTCAGCGTCTTCGACTTGACCAGCGCGCTGGTGGAAATGCCCGGAGTTACGGGTTTCCACGGGACTTCGCGCATGGCGAGGCGGTAGCGGTCCGTAGCGAGGAGAGTGATCATGTCATCCTCGATTTCCATGCGCACGCCGGTGAGGATCGGCAGGGTGTCGTCCTTGCTGGCAGCGATGATCACCTGGGAAACAGCCTGTGCGAAGGCGTCACCTGGCAAAGTGCCGCTGATGGCTGGCAACGCCGGAAGGGCCGGGTACTCCGCCTCAGGCATCGTAGCCAGGTGGAAACTGCTGCGCCGGCAGGTGAGGGTGACTTTGCTCCCGTCGGTTTCAACTTCCACGGGAGCTGAGGGCAGGCTGCGGCAAATGTCTGCCAGGAGACGGCCGGACACCAGAATGGTGCCCTCCGTGGTGATATCCGCCGGGATCTCAAGGCGGGCTGATGTTTCGTAGTCGAAGCTCGAAAGGCTTACCGTTCCTGCCTCGGCTTTGAGGAGGAGGCCGGAAAGCACAGGTACGGGCGGCCGCGGAGACAACGACCGCGCGGTCCACGTAACGGCTTCTGCCAGGACGTCGCGGTCGACTCTGAACTTCACGGAAGGGTGCCGCCTTTCATTGCTGCTGCCAAGTAGTAGCTGCGGATCCCTGCCTGGAACCCGCCAAACCTTTGCTGTCCGATACCGGAACCTGCATGGTTCGCACTCAAGCGAACTACAAACAGACCCAAGGATGGGAGCGCTGCTGACAGCTTAGCCGGAAGATCCGCGATTAACCCATCCCCGGCAGCACTCACCCCTCGTATGTGGATAGCCGGAGGCTGGCCATCGATGGGGTTGATTGGTCTGCCGGCGGCAGACCGGTGTGGCGCAGAACGAGATTGTTATTTGAGGGATTTCAATTTTTTGGGATTCGTAGTGTTAATAACTGCTGTGGAAACTGTGGATAACAGGATCTGGCCGCGCGGTTCCGGGGTTAAGCCCTGTTCACGGATTGTGCGTTAACTGGGTTTTAAACAGGGTGTGGATGGGGACAACTCCCAACCCGGTTTTTAACGATCCACAGATGCCTTAAGGGTTTTAAGCCCATTAACCGCGCTTGTCCCCTTAAGTATCCACAGGGTTATCCACACGCACCTGTTAATAAGGTATGTAGTGCGCGGCCGGATGTGGATTCAGGAGTCCCGCTGCTGCTGCTTGATGCGGTTTGTGAGTTCCGTGACCTGGTTGTAGATCACACGACGCTCGGCCATCAGCTCACGGATCTTGCGGTCGGCGTGGATGACCGTGGTGTGGTCTCGTCCGCCGAGCTCCTGTCCGATCTTCGGCAAGGACATGTCAGTGAGTTCGCGGCAGAGGTACATCGCGATCTGGCGGGCGGTGACAAGCGTGCGGGTACGGGACTTGCTGCAAAGCTCTTCCATGCTGAGCTTGAAGTAGTCAGCCGTCTGGTCCAGGATCTGCTTCGCCGTGATCTCCTGGGCGCCGTCGTCCGTGATGAGGTCCTTGAGGACCATCTCGGCGAGGGCCACGTCCACCGGCTGTCGGTTCAGGCTCGCAAAGGCAGTGACGCGGATCAGGGCACCTTCAAGTTCCCGGATGTTGCTCGAGATCTTGGAAGCGATGTACTCCAGGGCGTCGTCCGGTGCGGACAGTCCTTCGCTGAGGCCCTTCTTGCGGAGGATGGCAATGCGGGTTTCAAGTTCCGGCGGCTGGATGTCCGTCAGCAGGCCCCACTCGAAACGGGAGGTCATCCGGTCCTCGAAGCCCGCCAACATCTTGGGAGGCTGGTCGGAGGTAATGACCACCTGCTTGTTGGCGTTGTGCAGGGCGTTGAACGTGTGGAAGAACTCCTCCTGGGTCCGGTCTTTACCCGCCAGGAACTGGATGTCGTCGATAAGCAGCACATCCACGTTTCGGTACGTGGTCTTGAAGCTGGTGCCTTCGTCATCGCGGATCGAGTTGATGAAGTCGTTGGTGAACTCTTCGGAGTTGACATACCGTACGCGGATTCCGCTGTAGAGGCGACGGGCATAGTGGCCGATCGCGTGAAGGAGGTGCGTCTTGCCGAGCCCGGAGTCGCCATAAATGAACAACGGGTTGTAGGCCTTGGCCGGGGCCTCGGCTACTGCAACCGCGGCCGCGTGGGCGAAGCGGTTGGAGGAACCGATCACGAAGGTGTCGAAGATGTACTTCGGGTTTAGCCGGCCGAATTCATGTGAGGTGCTGGGCGGTGTCGGCTGAGGCTTCGGTTCAGCGGCCAGGTCCGGCATCGTGGAAAGCTCGACGGCGGGTTCCGGCTCTTCGTGAATGGGCACCAGATCGGTGTCAACGTCGATCGCGCAACGGATGTCATCGGAAAAGACGCTGCGGAGGGCGTCGTCAAGGGCGTCCTTGACCTGCGTCTGCAGGACTTCCCGGGTGAGCTCGTTGGGAACGGCGACCAGAAGCGTGGAGCCGATGAGCCCTTGGGCCTGGGCGAGGATGACGAAACCGCGCTGGCGGGGTGTGACCCGGTCGTCCTGTTCCAGAAGGCTAAGCACCCTGCGCCAGGAACTTCCGACAGTATTGGCGTGGTTGGCTTCGTCTACTGTCATCAATCAGTTCCTAAATACTTGCTTGCCGGCGTTGCTGGCAGCCGAAGTGTCTCCGACTGGCGATGTTTCCGGGGTTAATCCACAGAGTTATGCACAGCGGGTGGACAATGGGCTACTGAGCCACTCTAGGGGATGGAATCGCTAGAAGATAGCTGGGAAGTTGCTTGTGGATAATTACACCGTTGTGGTTCTGATTTGGGCCTTGTGAGCCACTTCATCCACAGGCTGTGAAGCGTCCGTTGACACAGCTGTGGATAGCGGCAGGAATGGCTCCCGGTTTGACTGAGGGTGCCTTTTTGCCCTAACGTTGTGAAGTCCTTTGTGTCCGCTTTTGTGATCAGCTGCATCGACGTACGTTTATCGTGCGGCAGGCAGCGGCGGCAGGCACATACAAAACTTAGCGTCGGCCAGTTCTTCCCCTTTTGATCGGGTGGGCGCACCTTTGATCCACTGGAGTAACTAACGTGAGCAAGCGGACTTTTCAGCCGAATAACCGCCGTCGGGCCAAGAAGCACGGCTTCCGCCTTCGTATGCGCACCCGTGCCGGCCGCGCCATCCTGGCTGCACGTCGCGGCAAGGGCCGCGTCGAACTGTCGGCGTAAATAACTGACTTGTCGGTCAGGGTCTTTTTGCGGGTTCGACGGTGCTAGCCACCCCTAACCGTCTGCGGACGTCTACCGACTTTTCAACAACTGTACGTTCCGGCGTCCGCAATGGACGCCGGAACTTAGTGTTATATACGGCCCCTATCGGGGCCGCGGAGCCGAGTCGAATCGGCTTCATTGTCTCCAAAGCCGTCGGGAACGCCGTGACCAGGAACCTCGTTAAGAGGAGACTGAGAGAAGCAGGCGCACTGTCCTTGCACACGCATGGAACGGGCCTGGCGGTCGTGGTCCGGGCACTGCCCGCAGCTGCATCTGCCAGCTGGGAGCAACTGCTCTCGGATTACAACGCCGCATTGGCAGTGACGACGAAGCGACTGGGTGGATCACTTCCACGCAGCGCTTCGCCAGAACACAACGGCACCACAAGGGAAGGGACACCGCGTGCATGACATAAGCACCGCCGTCGTTCCTTCCCCAGGTGACCCCGCTGGTTTAAGCGAGCCCGTCGGCAAGGTTCCCCACGGCAACCTGTGGGTGGTGGTAGGTAAGTTCGTCTGGGACCTGCCCCGAAATATCCTGATTCTCCTGCTGAAGATGTACCGAAAGGTCATTTCACCCCTGTACGGCCAGGTTTGCCGTTTCTTTCCGTCCTGCTCGGCGTATGCCCTGGAAGCGGTGACGGTGCACGGCGCCATGAAGGGTAGCTGGCTCGCAGCCAAGAGGCTCGCCAAATGCCATCCTTGGAATGCTGGCGGAGTGGACCATGTCCCCGCCGGCCATCGTCATTGGCCGCAAGGCCAGACGCCCACAATTGTTGTACTGAACAACCCGGACCAGTTCCTGGCTGCTCAGGCTGATGAAGAAGGCCGCACTGCGGCCTAACGAATAGGGATATCGTATGGACTTCTTTGGAACGATCATGTTTCCGTTCAAGTGGTTGGTGTCAATCATCATGGTTGGCTTCCACGACGGACTGAGCTTCATCGGCCTGCCAGCCGCCAATGGCTGGACGTGGACGCTGTCGATCATCGGCCTGGTGCTGGTGATTCGTGCCGCCCTGATTCCTGTGTTCGTCAAGCAGATCAAGGCCCAGCGGGGCATGCAGCTGCTTCAGCCTGACTTGAAAAAGCTGCAGACCAAGTACAAGGGCAAGACCGATCAGCTCTCCCGCCAGGCCATGGCACAGGAGCAGATGGCCCTGTACAAGAAGCACGGCACCAACCCGTTCTCCGCGTGCTTGCCCATGCTGATCCAGATGCCGTTCTTCTTCGCCCTGTTCCAGGTGCTGTCTGGTATTTCGACTGCCAAGAACGCTGGTGAAGGCATTGGTGCGCTGAGCCACGATCAGGTTGTTCAGTTCGATCAGTCCAGCATCTTTGGCGCCCCGCTGTCGGCATCATTGCTCCACGGCGGCGCCCCTGGTAGCGAAGTTGCCGTCTGGACGCTTTCCATCATCATGATTCTCGCCATGACTGCCTCGCAGTTCATTACGCAGAAGCAGATCATGGCCAAGAACATGTCCGAGGAAGCTCTGGCCAGCCCGTTCATGCGGCAGCAGAAGATGATGCTCTACATCCTGCCGCTCGTATTCGGTATCGGTGGCATCAACTTCCCCATCGGTGTCCTGATCTACTGGACCACCACCAACCTCTGGACCATGGGACAGCAATTCTTCGTTATCCGCCGCATGCCCACACCTGGCTCGCCCGCCGCGAAGGCACTGGAAGAGCGCCGCGCCGCGAAGGGCCTGCCTCCGCTGCTGGGTGGCAAGAAGAAGGACGACGACGACGCCGAGGCTGCCGCGGCTGCTGCTGCAGCCGAGATCAGGGCCCAGCGCGTCCAGCCACAACGTAAGAACAGGAAGAAGAAGTAATGTCTGCTGAGAGCACTGAAGATGTAACTGCCGCCGAGACTGAGGAACAGGACGACACCCAGGAAGAGTCGCTGTCCAAGACAGCCAGCCGTCTGGAAGAGGAGGGCGACATTGCTGCCGACTACCTCGAGGAACTTCTTGATATCGCTGACATTGATGGCGACATTGACATTGAGGTCCGGAACGGTCGTACCTACATCTCCATCGGAACCGATGAAGAGTCCGCTGCCCTGGATAGCCTTGTAGGTCGCGACGGTGAAGTCCTCGAAGCCCTGCAGGAACTGACCCGTCTGTCCGTCCTTTCCGCGACTGAAAGCCGGTCCCGTTTGGTGTTGGACATCAACGGTTACCGCAAGGAACGTGCCGGCGTACTTCAGCAGATCGCCGAAGACGCCGTTGCCAAGGTCAAGGAATCCGGTGGGACCGTTGCCCTTGAGCCTATGAGCGCCTATGAGCGCAAGATCGTTCACGACGCCGTCGCTGACCTCGGATTCGTCTCTGAATCCGAGGGCGAGGGCGCCGGCCGTCACATCGTGGTCTCGGCTGACTAGCAGCTCATGGTTGAAATTACCGCAACTGAACTGCAGGCAGCAGAGAAGATCTTTGGGGAGCGCTTGGATCTCGCCAAGCGCTATGTAGAACATTTGGCTACCTCCGGAACCGAACGTGGGCTGATTGGTCCTCGTGAGATCCCCCGCTTGTGGAGCCGCCACGTCCTGAACTGTGCAGTCATCGAGTCAGCCATTGCCATGGACAGCCACGTGGCAGACGTTGGGTCCGGTGCCGGACTTCCTGGGCTGTGCCTTGCAATTGCCCGCCCAGACCTTGAATTGACTTTGATTGAACCTCTGGAGCGTCGAGTCATCTGGCTTCAGGAAGTCGTGGACGACCTTGGCCTGGACAATGTGACCATTATGCGAACCCGCGCTGAACTGGCCGTGGGATTGGTGGACGCAGACGTCGTTACGGCACGCGCAGTTTCTGCGCTTTCCAACCTGGCTGGCCTGACTATCCCCCTGCTGAAGGGCAAGGGGGAGGTTGTGGCAATCAAGGGCCGCAGCGCTGCCGAAGAAATTGAGAAGGCCAAGAAGGTTATCCGTAAACTTGGCGGCGTGGAAACGTCCGTTGTGGTTTGTGGACAGGAGCTTTTGGAGGAACCCACCACCGTGGTGAGGATCATCGTCAACAAGCCCGGAAAGACGGGCTAGTCGCCGCTCGGTTTCCCGCGTGTCGGCGGCTGAGCAGTTAGGCTAGAGAACGGCAGCAAGCGCCGAATGAGAGTGAGAGTGTGACCAGTGGGCAGTAGCGAAACCTCCACGCAACGGATCCCCCCCTTTATGTCCTTGGGGTCCGCGCGGGCCATGGCCACACCTTCGGCATCACTTCAATCCGCCATTGTGCGAACGAATTCAGTTGATAATGCTGCAGTTTCACGTGAAACGCTGACGGATGAGGTTCACAACGTGATGGACTCCATCGATGATTCGAGCCCTATCGCTCGCCAACTGGCCAACGAGACGCGCCGGCGCGAGCGGCTGATTGGACGCGAACTCCCTAAACCTGATCGGACCCGGATTTTCACGGTCTCCAATCAGAAGGGTGGCGTTGGCAAGACGACCACCACCGTCAACATTGCCGCTGCACTGGCGTCTGCAGGACTCAACGTTCTGGTCATTGACATTGATCCCCAGGGAAATGCATCTACAGCCCTGGGCATTGAGCATCACGCAGATGTCGACAGCATCTACGACGTCCTGATCAACGACCTCCCGCTGAAAGATGTAGTGGCTCCGTGCCCTGACATTCCCAACCTCATCTGCGCCCCGGCGACGATCCACCTGGCTGGCGCGGAAATCGAGTTGGTTTCATTGGTGGCCCGCGAACAGAGGCTTCGCCGCGCCATAGATGTCTACTCCAAAGAGCGCGAGAAAAACGGTGAGGGACGTTTGGACTTCATCTTTATCGACTGCCCTCCGAGCCTGGGTCTGTTGACTGTCAATGCGTTCTGCGCCGCCAGCGAAGTCCTGATTCCCATCCAGTGCGAGTACTACGCCTTGGAGGGCTTGAGCCAGCTCCTGAAGAACATCGAGATGATCCAGAAGCACCTCAATGCTGACCTGGTGGTTTCGACGATTCTCCTGACCATGTACGACGGCCGAACCAACCTCGCGGCACAGGTTGCGTCCGAGGTCCGCCAACACTTCCCTCAACAGGTCCTGAGCGCTGTGGTTCCCCGCTCGGTACGCATCTCTGAAGCGCCGAGCTACCAGCAGACTGTCATGACCTATGATCCTTCATCGAGCGGCGCGCTGTCCTACATGGAAGCCGCTGCCGAAATCGCTGAACGCTAGAATTCTTGAAACACTGCAACAGCCTGGGCGGGTCCGCACCCGGCTATTCCATCGGAGGGATGAATCAATGAGCGAAAAGCGAAGGGGCCTCGGCAGGGGTCTTGGGGCTCTCATTCCTAGCTCACCCGCGGGTGCCCAGGGAAACGGCGCTGCGCCTTCACGCCCAGTGGACCTCTTCTTTCCGGAAGCCCGTAAGACAGCAGAGCCTCTGGAATCGCTCGAAGGTACAGCTCCTGCACCTGCTCCGGCGGCCGAATCCGCGACGCCGAGTGGAGCAGATGGTTCACGTGCCGGCGCTGTGAAGGAAACATCGAAGTCTGCGGCCGAGGCACCTGCTGCAAGCAAGTCCAGCGAAGCCAAGGCCGCGGCGTCCAAGCCATCGGCTAAGCGCCCTTCATCCACCTCGGTGAAGACCTCAGGCGCAGGGACGAGTTCGACGCCGTCTTCTTCTCCTGCTGCAGCTGCTCCGCCTGAGGTGGAGTTGGTTGAGGTTCCGGGAGCGAGATTCGCTGAGATACCGGTGACGGACATTCATCCGAACCGCAAGCAGCCTCGATCTGTCTTCGATGAAGACGACATGGCCGAACTGGTGCACTCCGTCAAGGAAATCGGAGTCCTCCAGCCAATTGTTGTACGTACTTCAACCGAAAAGGGTGGAGAACCGTACGAGTTGGTCATGGGTGAGCGCCGCTGGCGTGCCGTCCAAGCCGCGGGCCTGGAAACAATCCCCGCCATCGTACGTGACACCACTGACGATGACCTCCTTAGGGACGCGTTGCTGGAGAACCTGCACCGCAGCCAGCTGAACCCCTTGGAAGAGGCAGCCGCATACCAGCAGCTCTTGGAAGACTTCGGAACTACACATGAGCAGTTGGCCGATCGTATTGGTCGGTCCCGTCCTCAGGTATCCAATACACTGCGTCTTTTGAAGCTTCCGCCGTTGGTGCAGCGCCGTGTGGCAGCGAGCGTCTTGTCAGCAGGCCACGCCCGTGCTCTCTTGGCGTTGCCGGATGCGGCCGCCATGGAGCGCCTTGCACAGAAGATTGTTGCTGAAGGTATGTCCGTCCGTGCCACTGAAGAAGCCGTAGCTTTGTATCAGGACCCAGCCGCGCCGGCCAAGAGTGCTATTCCCAAGCCCAATGCCCGGCACGAGCGACTGGACTACTTGGCTTCCTCGTTATCTGACCGCTTGGATACGAACGTGAAGATTACCCTGGGTGCTCGCAAGGGCCGCGTCAGCATTGAATTTGCCAGCGTGGAGGATCTCAACCGAATTATGGATGTTTTGGGACCAGGATCTGACGACTAGTTCTCCCGACCAACTAAATGGGGTTTGCCTTGCGGGCAGACCCCATTTTTGTGTTCTGAGGCGTCCTTTTTTGTTTTCCAGGACAGGCGGTGTGGGCCTTCTGGGGTCGTGCCACTTGCTTCTTGTGGAGTTTCACGTGAAACATTGGGCTGGGGGTTCCAAGACGGCCTGGGATGTGCCTGTTGCGGGTGAAAGCAGCGGCTATGTTGCGCCCAGCAGGTCTCTCTTTTCTATACTCCGGGATACGCGTTTGAATACTTGGACGGTCTTTCGCTCGCAGCATCCCCAGAGGAGTTCGTCATTGGCCCCTTCTTCAGGCTATGTCGCTCTAGCGCTTCCTGAAGCTGCGTCTTCGGGCACGGACTCGTTCTATTGCGCGCTCGATCCTGGAGCGCGCTCTGATGCCAGTGTGCGGCAGTTCTAGGGCCCTGCGTAGTGCTCTTGAAGAAGACCACTCGCGCCTTGGAGCAGTGGGCGCGCACTTTAGGATTCGAAGTTTCACGTGAAACGCGCCAGTCGGGAAGCATTAGAATGCGCGGGCTCTTTTGCCTTTCGTTCTACTCTCGCTCTTGGCCTGGAAGGCGCAGATTTCTCGTTCTGAACTCAGGTAAGCCGCGCTGGAATCAAAGAGATGTAAACCAAACGGAAAGCCCACCATTTGCGGTGTCCCGGGGCACTATCTAGCGTGTCCCCGGTGTCCCCGGTGTCCCGACGCCGCGTGGTTCGGTTGTTCAGTGGTGTGTGCCTTGGCGTTGCCTCACAATTGCTGCGACCCGCTGCCCTTACACAACGGCCTACATTAGAGTTCCCGTAGGTGTCGTGCGGCCCTGCCGCGCCGAATGGCAAACACTTCTCTGGAGGGCTCCCGTCAAACACCGCTTTGGCCGAGTCGAGCGCCCCGGACAAATCAAGTCCTTCGATCATGCGATTTCCGCGGCGCTTTTGTTTCGTTGAGGCGCGCGCGTTGGAAGCATCATGGACCGCTGGCCTTGTTTCACGTGAAACCGTGCCGCGCCCCTGGAGCTCGTTGGATGGACGAACCTCGTCGAGGTAGTGAATACGCTCTTCTCCTTTAGCAGAAACCGACAATCCGGAGACGAATCGAAAGGCTTGGCATCTGTTCGTCGAGCAGATGAAGACTGTTACGTGTTTCACGTGAAACACCTATTTCCCTGGGGTCTGACGGCGTTAATTACAGCGGCCAAACGAAGGCGTTACCACCGAGCGATTGTATCGAATTACACGGATGTTATTCGGAAACACCTCCGGTCCTATCAGCGATCGGACGGAGGCTTTATCTACGACTTCCAACGTCTGGGCGCACCGTTATCAGGGAGCTACTGGCACAGAAGATGTGCTTGCCCTTTGTGGAGCATTCTTCTGAGAGATAACTACCCCTTTTGGTGATCTATAGTTCAATGGGCAGACGGGCCATCCAATAGGTCCATGCCCCCACGGTTCCCGCGCGTTCTTGTAGCGGAAACGGAGCAATGGTTTCAGCCAAAACGGCCTAGCGGCGGCGTAGCGATCGGATCCTGCCTTGACCTCCTGTCCATGCCAACGACGGGTGCAGTATCGCAGCACAAATTCCCAAGGGAACGCACTGGCTGCCCAGGAGTTGGGGACTTCCGTTTTCGCGTGAGTTTAGGATCTTCTTCGGCCATTGGACTTGCCGCCCAAATCTGAACTCATCTTTCGCCCACTGGGGGCCGTATCCCGGAGGCGCTCCCCGCTCTATATGGGCTGTGTACTGACTATACGGATGGATCGGCGAGACCCCGACATAAAACAGCAGAACGTACCTTGTTCCATATGGCTGGGACGACAATTGAGGCCCGGAGAGGTTCAGCGCCCTGCCACGAAGAGGTGTTCCAAGATCGGTGGCCCTCTGGTCGACATCGTTCTTCCTTGATTGGTGAGTGAGATGGCACGGCGCCTCTCACGGCCGAAGCAGTGGTCCCGGGGCGCCCATGTCCATCCTCGACAGCAGGAATGCCTATGCGGACGTTGGGGTGTGTCGCATGGTGCGCTTCCCTGCCGTGCCGGCTTCGGCTGTCGAACGTCTAAACATTCCCCCGCGCGGCCCGAGAAGCGCTGAGCCTTTTGGTGCCGGTTGGAGTGTTCTCCGGCATCGGCACTGGGCCGCCTGGGTGCGTGTTGGCGCATGGCGGAACCTAGCGCTGGAGTCTTTGATTGTCGTCGCGGATTGATAGATCTGATGTTGTACGTTTGACCGAATGGGAGCCGTGCTGTTTGTCGCCTCAGCCACATTTCGAGCTGTGCGGGTCCGGTGCCACTACGTCTCTGACGCCAGCTTCAACGAACAAGGGCGGACGGTCATTTAGGCGCACCGGCGAGATTTCTTGTTTCACGTGAAACGTATTCCAAGGTGTCTCATGATCATTCGAAGGCTGAAAGAGGCAGGAAGGGGCATGTGTATCGGCGGATTTAGGCAGTGGATAAGCCTGTGGATAACCTTGGGGATAACCCTGTCGCTGGTTCGGGTTTCCCTGGCCCCAATCACCAGCAACTTGCTTCCGAGCACCCGCCGCCGTGATGCGACTCTTTCCGCACCAAGTGCAGAATGTTCCACGTGAAACGATCCCCTACGGGACCGCGTGTATTTCATGTCACATGATCACAAAACCCTTTGATTTGCGGGAATTTGATGCACCGTGGTGCAGTCAAATGGAGCGGCAACATCAAAGCTTTCAAACTCGCAGGAGGGGGAAGGAAGTGACGGACCGCGGGGAGCTGTACCGGGAGCTCGGCAAATGACATTTGGATCGCCTGGTGGCCAGTGGAAAACCCTGTGGATAACTTTGTGAACAACTTGGTCGTTAGTCCTCTGCTACCTCGCTAGTGTCGTGACCTGACATGGTGCTCTTGGGAACCTCCTGTTGATTGGAAGGCATCCTGAGTCGATCTACGAAACGCTCCCACGCGGGCCTGTGGAGGCCGATGGAGTGCCAAACGAATCGCATCACTCTTCAGACGGGATAGTCGGCACCATTCGAGGGTCGCGGCCTACGGGGCGTGATGCTGTAGAGCGTTGAGATCCAGGCATCGTCTCGAAGCAGGGCCACCTTTGATCCGACGTCTGCCTACAAGGCTCCACGAAAGAATTGGCGTAGAGCGGTGGATTGGCAGGCATGCTGATCTGCCGAGGCCGCGCCAGGGAAAACCAAGTCATGCCATGTAGGCTGCTACCCAGCCGCGCGAGTGGTTGCGACGGGTGGGTCAGGCAACACAAGAAGGGCTCTAGCGACGATCTTGTGAGTTGGCGATACTGGACGGAGGATCAGGAGCACGGATGGAAGGTAGGAAGGGAAGGACCGCTTGCTGCTGTCCTCCGGATTAGGACTGCTGGCGTCCCAGGCGGCATTCTGCATCTGCGGCTTCTTAGGCGGTCGACGTATCAGTCTTAGTTCCGGCCAGTCTGCAGCAATACAGTCAGGTTCCTGACTAACTTCGTTCGGATCCGCTCATGTTTCACGTGAAACAGCCCCTGCTCCACGTGGTTGTTGGTTGCCCCTAGATCAAATGGAATGCTCGGTTCCGGAGAATGAATCTTCAGTGCCGCCGAGCACCGTTTTGGCGCCAGTGAAGTTGCTCCCTGATTTGGATAGTGGATAAGGTCATCCGCCAGCAGCAAGACTCCATTAGAAGGGATCGTCTCGTGCCCATTCCCAGGTTCTGTGGATGTGGAGTGGAAGCCCGATGGCTGGATCGACCATCGGTAGTTGGCCTCCCCTAGGCTTCGAAAAGGAAGGGGGCGCTATAAGAAGCCCGTCAATCGCTAGGGTTGGAAACGGCCGAGCCTCCTGCTTGGCTGGGTGAGACGGTGTGGGCAGCGGTATTCATGGACGTATATTCGTCTCGTGGAGGCGTCTTTCGCCGCTGTGTGCGTCTGTTTGAGTTGCGGCGGTCCGCTCATCCGGGACACGTCCGTTCATATGTAGGGGCATATCTTGGGGCTCGCTAGCGGTGAGAAATCGCCTAGGCTACAAAGGCGAGAGCGATGTGTGGTGGATGCAAATACCTAAAGTGACGTGATAGATGTCGGTGTTTCACGTGAAACAAATCTCCGGGGTCGGGAGAGTTTCTGGATCAATCAAAGTTAGACGGACCAGCCCATCCGCAGGTCGAAAGCGGCGTTGGCGGTGCAGCGCAGCGGGACTATATGTGGAATGACGGGAGTCCCGGGCATAGTTGGCAGCACGGGATCGAATGCCCATCACGAACCCGGCCTCGACGAGGGTATTCACAGAGTGGACGCGGGACTTGAGATATTTCGTGCCTGAGACCACAATTTGCCCTCAAATTCATCGCCCAGTCCCCCGGGAGGGCAGGTATTGGAGGGCCCTCCGAGCACAGGGAAGGGCGTAGCGAGCCTCGGGGAGTCATTGTCCTCAGGAGTGGTTCACTTGTGGCTGGCCGAAGAGACTGGGCCATTTGTCCGCGAAGGCCGCTTCTGGGACCGGCGGCCCGTTCGCAGACGCATGTCCGGTCTATGGGGGCTTTTCTGCGTGGGACGAGGGCAGCCTACTTGTTTTCGCTTGAGGATTGAGTAGACACGCGAAGAACAGCACATACGATGTGTGTCTGAGGCTGGCGACACATCCAACGAGCGCTTTTCCCGCTTTGATCCTGGACGACACCACCGCTCGCACACAAACTTTTGCACTGAGGTAATGCATCAGATTTGAGAGCAATTGTCCTACGCGGCAGACAAGGGTCGGCCGTTCATCAGGTAACGTAGATCGGAACCCCAGAGATTTCGCCCATTCCGTCGGACTATTGTGCTGCTGTGAAGAGACAGGCGTCATCTTACTACTGTGACAGATCCCCCTTTGGGCGATCTTTGCAGGTTCTGGATCCTCCGGAATTATCAACTTTCGTGACGTTACATGCCCATGTTTCACGTGAAACAAGACGGGGCAACCTTCACGATGATGATCCCAGTGGCGCCGCGCTCGGAGCCCCAGTCGCTGAGAGTAACGCAAGTGAGGCCGAAGGAATGCCGTTTCACGTGAAACATATCCGGAGGAGCGGCCAACAAAGGAAGAGGGCAGCGATGAAAAAGGTCGCCAGTTCGGGTCGAAGAAGCTTCCAAGAGCGTCTGCGGGCATGAAAATCGTTGGCCTGAAATCCCAACTTCACCGTGGTGGAAACACAACGACTTCCGGACGGAGTGAATGATGCAATGAGTCATGGCGGAAGGAGCTGATAGAGCCCCGAGGGCGTCTGAGACTCGTGGGTGTTGCGTGACATGAGCGCAGGGTCCTCTAAGGCGTTGCCTTCAGAGTCGAGGCTGGGTGCTAGCGAATCCAGGACCGCTACAAAGAGTTGAACTTCAAATGATGCCGGTGATTCGCAAGGCTTTGTACGCGTGTCCTTGGCATGCGGCCAACGGAAAAGTGCCCGGACTAGTCGAAAATGTCCGAAATTCTGGCACCCCATGAAGCAGCCCAAGCACGACTGATTGGTTGCATAAGCGGAATCCTTCCCGTCGGACTATGAATAATCCGAAGCTTTCCGCCTGGAGTCGGAGCTGGCTTTGCCTCTTTGTTTACCCCGCGAGAAGCGGACTACCCGATCCATGACTCAGTAGGTAGGGATGTGAGAGAGGGATGTGCCGGGTGGGGTGGGGATGTGAGAGAGGGATGCATCGGGTGGGGTAGGGATGTGAGAGAGGGATGCGTCGGGTGGGGTGGGGATGTGAGAGAGGGATGCGCGGGGTGGGGTGGGGATGTGAGAGAGGGATGCGCGGGGTGGGGTGGGGATGTGAGAGAGGGGCCGCGTTTGCCTACCCCAGATAAGGCGAACTCAAATCGTTGGCTTCAACGGAAGCTCAAGGGTTCTGACACAATAAAGCGTCGAATAACAAACGCTATGGGATGCATTCGGCTTAAATACAAAAAACCGGCGACTCCCACTCCTTCAGGAGGGACAGCCGCCGGCTTTTTACTGATTAACTAAGGGAACCTAGGACAAGACGTCCGCGAATTCCTTTTCGAAGAACTGCTTTGGCTTGGCGCCGATGACCGTGCTCTTCACTTCTCCCCCACTGAACAGGTAGACGGCGGGTATGGACGTGATGCCGTACTCGGCGGCGATGGCAGGGTTGTCGTCGACGTTGAGTTTCACGACGTCAACCTTCTCGCCGTATTCAACGGAGATCTCGTCGAGGATCGGGCCGAGCTTGCGGCAGGGTCCGCACCACTCTGCCCAGAAGTCCACGATGACCGGCTTCTCGGAAGCCAGGACGTCCGTGCTGAAGCTTGCGTCAGTTACGTCTTTAGCGTTGCTCATAACTTTTCCCTTCGTATGGTTGCTGGTCTGGTGAAGCTCAGGAATGCAGGTCTGCGAGGTAGTGCTCGACATCGAGGGCAGCCACACAACCGGAGCCCGAGGCCGTGATGGCCTGGCGGTAGGTGGGATCGATGACGTCGCCTGCGGCGAACACACCCTTGATGTTGGTACGTGAAGTCCGGCCCTCTACAGCAATAGTTCCTTCGGGGGTCAGATCAATTTTGCCCTTCACGAGTTCCGTGCGGGGATCGTTGCCGATGGCCACGAAGACGCCGGTAACGTCGAGTTCGGACTCGGTACCGTCCACCAGGTTCTTGAGTTTGAGGCCTGTGACCTTGTCACCGCCGAGGACATCCTCTACAGCCGTGTTCCAAATGAAGTTGATCTTCTCGTGCGCCTGGGCACGGTCGCCCATAATCTTGGAAGCCTTGAGGGTGTCGCGTCGGTGGACCACTGTAACGGACTTGGCGAACTTGGTAAGGAAGAGCGCTTCTTCCATGGCGGAATCGCCGCCACCGATGACCGCAATGTCCTGATCCTTGAAGAAGAAACCGTCGCAGGTTGCACACCAGCTAACGCCGTGCCCGGACAAGCGCTTTTCGTTCTCAAGTCCAAGCTCACGGTAGGCCGAACCGGTGGACAGGATAATGGCCTTCGCCCGGAAGGTCTCCCCCGTGCCAATGGTGACCGACTTGATGTCGCCGTCGAGATCCAATTCGGTGACATCCTCGAAGAGAATCTCGGTACCGAAGCGGGCCGCCTGCTTTTCGAAGTTTTCCATGAGATCGGGACCCATGATGCCTTCGGGGAAGCCTGGGTAGTTTTCAACGTCCGTAGTGTTCATCAATTCGCCACCTGCAGTGACGGAACCGGCAATGAGCAGAGGCTTCATGTTGGCGCGGGCTGTGTAAACGGCGGCTGTGTAACCGGCGGGGCCTGAACCTACGATGATGACGTCACGCACCTGCGATGCGCTGTTTTCTGCAATGCTCACGTGGCGTGAACCTCTTCCTTAGTCGATGCTGCGGCTTTCGGGGCAGCCACCTGACTCAACCCCTGCAACGGTCCAAATATTCCGTTGGATTTGGAGGGCCTAAAACCCACCATCATTCAGGGTACCGTCTGGAGGCTCGGCCAATCGAAGCGGGGACGCCGGATGACTGGTGGCCACATCAGTCACAAAGCACCGCTCACATGCGAAAGTAAGTAGCAGCTGATGCCCTTTTGAGCGCTCAAAAGGGCATCAGCTGCTACCTAGTTGGGTAAGCGGAGCGAAAACGGAACTACTGGACCGTGACCTCGGCCAAACGCAGACCAAATCCGAACTGGGTCTTGGGAGCAGCAAGTTTAGGCAGCGTCTTGATGACCACTATGACGTACTGGGTCTGCGTGGGCGCAGCCAGCGGCATTGTCAGTTCCGGGGACGTGAAGCTGTTGGTGCCCACGAGCTTGGCGCCATCCATGGCCGGGCGGTCATTGGTGTAGACGCTGATGCTTCCACCCGATCCGCCCAGCTGGTTCAGCACCACTGACTTGACCTCTGTGGGCTCCTTGAGCTTCACGACCAAGGACATCTCACCCGAGAGTCCACCCCAGTTGGCGGAAGCGAACTCCATGTCGGACCAGTAACTGGCCGGGTTCCCATCAAATGCTTTGGGAAGGTCTTTGTCGAACGATGCAGCGAACGGGAAATCGCCGAGGCGCGTAATGCCATCGATGGCCGGAGGCGTCGCGGGAGCAGCGGTCTCGCTGGGCGTCGGCTTTTCGGATTCGGTGCCTGCTGATGGCGATGACGCTGTTGTTTTATCCGAGGCCGCCGGAGCTCCGCTCGGCAGGAGGCTTCCCAGGTTGGTGACCGCCAGGACAAGGCCCACGATCAATACGGCAGCAAGCAGGCCGCCGACCAGCCAACGCATGGACCGCGGCTCGCGTTCCGGAGTTTCGTCCTCGTAGACTTCTTCATCTTCGTAATCTTCAGTGGCAGCGGCCGACGCCGGGAAGCTGGTAGGAGCGCGATCGTAACCAGGGCCGGAGCTTCCTCCAGCGGCTTGAGCCGCGCCACCGGCAGCGAGGCCGTAGTCCTCTTCAGACCAGAGTGAAACCTTTGGTTCCCCGGCAGGTTCGCGAGTCGGCGCGGGTTGCGGTTTCACAGGTTGTGAAGCCACGGGCTGCGAAGTGACGGCTTGCGTAGGCGGCTGAACCGGGGCAACGGGCGTGGTAGCAGGCGAAGCTCCGGACGACGGCGACTGTACAGCCTGCGTCCGAGGCTGGGTTCCCGTAGTAGAACCGGCACCCGAAGCACCGGCAGCTCCGGCACCGGCTCCGGCACCCGAAGCCCCCGCACCGGCAGCGCCATTAGCGGCAGCCCCGGCGTCGTGGTTCTTGGACCCGGCGTTCTTCAGCGCGGCAGCGGCAGCAACGCCCGCTGCACCGGCGCCAGCCGCAGCAGCAGCGAGCTTTCCGGCGAGACCACCCTTGGCCGATGACGGGCTGGAGGAAGGCATAGGCGGCAGGTTGCTGGCCTGCGTGGCTGGCGCCTCGTGGGCAGCATCCGATTCGGATTGGATCGGGTAGCCGTTTTCGTCGTACTGGATGTACTCGGCTTCGTGCTCATCGTCTTCGTAGAGGCCGTCATAGGTTTCGGGCTCATAGGTACGCGGTTGGCCGAAGATCTCGCTGCCGAGGGTTTCCGTGAAAAACGGTTCCACGTACGGCGGGTGGGTTGCGACTACCAAGTCCAGGAGGTCCGGCGCAGTGCTGTGGTTAGTAATCAGATACGTAGTGTTGTCGCTGACTCCGAGGTCCAGGATCTGGACATGGCCAGGGCGCTCTCCCGTGGCGACTTCGCGGGCGCTCTGCGCTACCTGCTCGGCATTTCCGGGACCGGCAACGAGGATGCTGACGGGGCGGTTGAGGACCTGGTCCACGCCGTCGAGCACCAGATCTTGGTCATGCGAGGTCAATACGGTGGCCGTGACCTTATAGCGGCCGCCAAGCACTGATCCGACGTCGATCGGGTGGGACACGTGTTCCTCCTAGGCTGTCCGGGAGCTGCGGGTCCTGCACGCGGGCCGCCCGGCGAGCCGGTTGTACCGCTTTTGCAACTACCTGTATTCATTTCTAGCCTAGCCGATTGGCGCCCGCCGCCCATGTTGGCGGCGCCGGTTCACTTCTTCCGCTTCTGCCTGGTGTGCTGTCCAGCGTCCCCGCTGGCGGGAAAGTAGGGATTGTGGCCGGGGTCGCCCTGGTAGGTTCGCCTGCCTGGCAACGGGACCTGCGGGTGGAACCGTCCTCCCTTGGCCGTGCTCGGTACGTCCTCATCCGGCAGGTAGTTCGTGTGCGGTTCTTCAGAGCTGGATGTGTCGGAATAGTCTGAAGTTTTGGCTGGAGCCTCGGCGGCGGGCTCCGGTTCGAGTGCCGGGCCGGCCCTGAAGGACGCAGCATCGAACTCGCCCGAGATACGCGGAATCAAACCGGTGTCATCCGAGACCGTGGCGCGTGCCGCCGTCGTGGGTTCAGCAGCCGCCCCCGCAACCGCAGGTACGCCGCGGCCAAAGCGGCCCATCAGCGGACGCATCAGATCACGCAACTCGGTGACATGGAAGAGGCGAAGCAGGAGCAGATAGGCCACCAGCATCACGGGCCCGACGACGACCACGGTCACCAAGGCCGCCGGCCGGCTGCTCCAGGCGAAACCGTCGGCACGGTAGCTGCCCAAAAGCCAGAGCGCCAGAGCACCGGCAATCGCCGAGCCGAGGCCCGCATAGCCCATGCGGATGTACGAGTTGGCGATGCGCGGTCCGTCCAGATGTCCCAGCATCCTGCGGAGGAACCACACGCTGATGACCACGGAAAGTATGTTGCCCAAGGTATACAGGACGGCGATCGCGTAGATGATCTGGCCTACGGGAAGGAACTGGATGAAGAAGGCGCCCACGACATAAACGACGGCGAGCAAAAGCTGCACATAAAGGGGTGTGCGGGCGTCCTCGTTGGCGTAAAAGACACGCGACATCATGAAGTTCGCGCTCATGAACGGCGTGCTCAAAGCAAGGACGGTGAGCGTCTGGGCGAGCATGACGCCGTCCTGCGGCTTTCCACCGGAGAAGAACATGCCCAGGGGGCCAGCCAGCGCGAACAGCGCCAGAGCTCCAAAAACTGTTGCGACGGCCATCGTTCGCAGTCCGTGCGAGAGCGCGTCGCGCAGCTCGGCCTTGTTGCCATCCTGGGACGCCCGCGTCATGCGGTTAAAGAGAACAGTGGCCAAGGACAGGGCAATGATCGAATGCGGCAGCAGGTAGAGCTGGCTCGCAACTTCAAGGACGGCGTTTCCTGGAAGAGTGGAGGCCGCTGTGGTCTGGCCTGAATTGTCCAGCCGGAGCCGTTCGGCACCGGGAATCGTGGCAATTTTCATGACGTACAGGAACGCCAACTGCCCGACGGCGGCAGTCAGAAGCGTCCACACGCTCAACTTTGCGGCCTGGCCAAGTCCAACCCCGCGCCATCCGAAACGGGGCCGCAGGCCCAGTTTCAGCCTCATGACGGGAATCAGCAGGATTGCCGTTTGGGCGATCACGCCGAACGTGGAGAATCCGGCAATCAGGAACGTCTGGGTGGGCCCCCAATTATCCAGTGTGTGCGGATTGGTGTAGTTGGCACCCAGGATCCAGATGAACATGCCCAGGCCGGCGATGGCCACCACATTGTTCAAGATGGGAGCCCACATAGCGGGGCCAAAGGCGCCGTGCGCGTTCAGGACCTGTGTGAGAAGCGCGTACAGGCCGTAGAAGAAGATCTGTGGAAGGCACCAGAACGCGAAAGTGACCGCCAGGGCCTTCTGCTGGTCCGAGTAGCCCTGGGTGGTGAGGTCGATAACGATGGGCGCGGCGAGGGTCACGAGGGCCGTCAGCGCCAGCAGCACCAGCACAGCGAGGGTCAGGAGCCGGCTGATGTAATCGGCGCCGCTGTCCGCACCTTTGCTGGCCTTGATGATCTGCGGGACCAGCACAGCGTTGAACACGCCGCCAGCCACCAACAGGAAGATCAGGTTTGGAAGGTTGTTCGCGTTAATGAACGTGTCGTTGACCGTTGAACCCAGGCCGAGTGCAGCGCCGAGCATCCACGTTTTGGCGAAGCCAAGGAACCGGGAAACCAGCGTTCCTGCCGCCATGATGGCGCTGGAACGTGCTTCTCCGGATTGAACGGACTGGGTGGTTTTGGCTTCAGACATCGCCTTTATCGTCCCACGTAGCCGGGTCAGAGGTGTTCCGGCAGCACTTCCCGTGCCAGGTCAGCGATGCGGCGTTCGTTCGGGAAGGACAGTTTGCGCGCCAATTCCTGGATCGGCACCCACGCGGCGTCCACGGCCTCCTGGTCCGGGTCATTCTCGATGGTGAGCTCGCCGCCGGTGGCCCGGAGCAGGAAATGGTGGACGGTTTTGTGGACCCGGTGGCCGCTCACCGTGAACCAGTAGTCAATACTTCCCAGGGGCGCAAGGATGTTGCCCTCGATGCCGGTTTCCTCGGCGATCTCGCGGACAGCAGCTTCCTCGTTGTTCTCCCGGCCTTCCGGATGGCCCTTGGGCAGGCACCATTCAAGCCGGCCACCCCTATTAAGGCGGGCGATAATCGCAACCCGGAGTTCGCCGTCGGACGTGTCTACTACGACACCGCCAGCCGAGACTTCCTCCACAGTGGGAAGCGAGGCCTGGACCGGGTGCTGCGGGGCAGGCGCGACGTGGGCGCCGATTGCCGACGGCAACGGTGCGTTCGTCCTCCTGCCAGGAGCGCTCGGGATCGGATTGGCCATGAAGTCCACTCTAACGACTCTTGCCCTCGAGTGATGACCGGGACATGGCCACAAGATGGACGGCAGGAGACACGCGTTACGGGTCCGCTGGTTTTCGGATGCAACTGTGGCCCAATGCTGCACAAAAATCTGCCAAGCTTAAGGAACTATGGCGCACGTATTGGACAGCTCTTCAGTTAACTTCACCATCGATCCGGTGGTGCTCGACCTCGGGCAGCGCTTTGTCGACGCCGGCTTCGAGCTGTCCTTGGTTGGTGGACCTGTGCGCGACCTTTTCCTGGGGCGGACGTCCCCGGACCTGGACTTCACCACGGATGCGACGCCCGACCAGACGATCTCCGTCATCAAGAAGTGGGCGGACAACTTCTGGGAAATCGGACGAGCCTTTGGCACGATCGGGATGAAGAAGAACGGCTTCCAGATCGAAGTCACCACGTACCGCGCCGAGGCATACGATCCTGACTCCCGCAAGCCCGTGGTCGCCTTTGGCAACTCCTTGACGGAGGACTTGCTGCGCCGCGACTTCACCATCAACGCCATGGCCTTGCGCCTGCCGAGCCTGGAGCTGGTGGACCCTTTCGGTGGCGTCCGGGACCTCCACGCCTCCGAACTCGCCACTCCCGGCGCGCCTGAGGCATCCTTCTCCGATGACCCGCTGCGCATGATGCGGGCGGCCCGTTTCGCGTCCCAGCTCGGCGTTTCGGTTCACGACGACGTCCGGCTAGCCATGTCCCAGATGGCCGATCGCATCAAGATCATTTCCGCCGAGCGCGTCCGCGATGAACTGGTCAAGCTGATTAACGGCGCGCACCCGCGCGTGGGCATCGACCTCCTGGTGGATACCGGGCTGGCTGAGTTCGTACTCCCCGAGGTATCCGCGCTCCGCCTGGAAGCCGATGAACACCACCGCCACAAGGACGTTTACCAGCACTCCCTGCAGGTACTCGAACAGGCCGCGGCGCTGGAAACCGGTGCGGACGGTCCCGTACCGGGCCCGGACTTTGTGCTTCGGTTCGCCGCGTTGATGCACGACGTCGGCAAGCCGGCTACGCGCCGGTTCGAGCCGGGCGGCGCGGTGAGCTTCAGGCATCACGACGTTGTGGGTGCCAAGCTGACGGCCAAGCGAATGAAAGCCTTGCGTTTCGACAACGAGTCGATCAAAGCCGTGTCCCGGCTGGTCGAACTGCACATGCGGTTCTATGGCTATGGGGACGCCGGCTGGACGGATTCCGCCGTACGCCGGTACGTGACCGACGCCGGTCCGCTGCTGGAACGCCTGCATCGGCTCACACGATCCGATGTCACCACGCGTAACCAGCGCAAGGCCGACCGCTTGTCCTTCGCCTACGATGACCTTGAGCATCGAATCTCTGCGCTCCTGGAGCAGGAATCGCTGGCGGCTGTCCGGCCTGACCTCGATGGAGCGCAGATCATGGCGCTCCTGGGGCTAAAGCCGGGTCCTGTCGTCGGCAGGGCCTACAAGTTCCTCCTGGAAGAACGGATGGAACACGGACCGCTGTCCCCCGAGGAAGCCGAGAAGAAGCTCCTGGCGTGGTGGGAAGCGCAACCCGAGTCCGCCGTCGTCGAACCTTCAACCGAAACCGCCGCAGAAACCAAGGAGTCCTCATGAACGCCGCGATCTCCCCGCGTCCGCAACTTTGGATCCTCCGCCACGGCGAGACGGAATGGTCCAAGAGCGGCCAGTACACAGGCTTGACCGACCTTCCCTTGACGGTCGAGGGTGAGCAGCAGGCTGTCGAAGCGCGCAAAGTCCTTGAGGGCATCGACTTCGATCTCGTTCTGACTTCCCCACTGCGTCGCGCCCGCCGCACGGCTGAACTTGCAGGTTTTCCCGATGCTGTCCACGAACCGCTGGCTGTGGAATGGAACTACGGAGACTACGAGGGCGTCAGCTCCGACCTCATCCGCAAGGACAATCCGGACTACCTCATCTGGACGGACGGCGTGCCCAACGGCGAAACGCTGGACGAAGTGGCCGCCCGCGCTGACAAGATCATTGGACGTGTCCTGGAATCGGGCATGGACAATGTCCTGGTAGTGGCACACGGGCATTTCTCCCGCATTCTCACGGCGCGGTGGCTGGAAATGGACGCCAAGGAAGGTCGCCACTTCATTCTCGGAACTGCGAAAGTTTGCACGCTTGGATGGGATAAGCGGACGCCTGCGATTGTCCGTTGGGGTCTCTGAAACGCGAATTTAGAAAAACTTTGGCTAAATAGTGAATTGCACTGGCCAAGACTCCTATTCATGGGGTAGCTTATATCTTGTTCCCAGAGCGACTCGCCGGGAACAAGGCGCGCATTACCCCGGTTAATCAGTCGGGACGTAATGCCACAGCGGAAAAGGAGGTTGGGAAAAATGATTACTTTGACTAGCGGATGGAATGTGACCGTCACTGCTACCCCGGCCTCCTGCGCTGATCGACGCCATTTTTCGAAGCATTTTTCGAACCACTGACCACTCCCTGAACCACCGGACCGGCTCCAACGCCGGCGGTCTTCATGGCCACCCCTCAAAGGGTGGCATTCTGAGCGGTCAGTTGTAGGCGCAGACCCACGCAACAAGCCACGGGTGCGCAGTTTCCCCAAAGTTCGGAACCAGCTTCTTGTTGGGGACGACTGCAGGAAGTACACGCAATTGTGCACGGTCATTCGCTGCTCCCGCACAGGTCTGCTCACACCCCTTATTAGCGTCGGGCTATTTGTGCGCTCTTTTATGCCTTGATTTCCCTGAATTCAATTGGCTCTATTTGTTGTGCCCAATTCCGGCAATTTTCTGCAATGAAAGGAGGTGAACCACATGCCAAAGCGCCCTAAGGACCTGAGCTTCTACAAGAGCAGCGATGCTCCCAAGGAACGCACGCTGTTCAACGACCAGTTGCTCAAGCAAGGCCGTGAAGACGTCTTCGTCGTTCTGCACCAGATGGGACTCATCCGTTGATGCCCTTCAGCCCTTCCGAAGGAGTTTCCGGTGCCGCACATGCATGCTGAACCACAGGAAGCCCACGCGGCTACGCGTGGGCTTCCCCCTTTTAACGGTCGGCCAGAGCTGCTCCAGTGGCGTTACCCAAGCTGCCTGACGGTAAGCTCGATTTATGCAGGAGACGAAGCCGCACCGGCAGCGAAAACGTGCCCGCTTTGTGGTTCCAAGCCGCAGCGACTCCCTGCTTCGTAACTTCACGGAGGTTGTAGGCGGGCCCTTGGGCCGCCACTCTGCTCCAGGACAGATCTCCCCCGCGCCGTTCACGGTTGAACGCGTCCTCGTTGTCCTCACAGTGATCGCTGCCCTGCTTGCCGTGCTGGCGAAGGACTATTGCCGCGTCAATGGCTGGGAGACGCCCACACAGTTTTACGCCACGTGCTACTCCGACTTCCCTGAGCTCTTCCGCAACCGTGGCCTGGGCGATGGCGTGTTCCCCTTCTTCACGCAGGGCAGCTTGTTTGAGTACCCGGTCCTCATGGGGATCATCGCAGGCTTGACCGCGCTCCTCGTACCAGGACAAGGGCCGGGCACGGAACGCATTCTGGGCTACTTCGACGTCAACGCAATGCTGATTGTTGCCGTATGGATAATTACCGTCCTCCTGACCGCCCGAATGAACAAGCGTCGCCCCTGGGATGCCGCCATGGTGGCCCTGGCCCCCGGAATCGTGCTTGCGGGGTTCATCAACTGGGACATGTGGGCTGTGGCCCTGCTCGCGTTGGCCATGTACTTCTTCTCCCGCGACAAGTTGATCCTGGCGGGAATCTGCATCGGGCTGGGAACGGCCACCAAGCTGTACCCCGTCCTCATTCTCGGTGCCATTTTGGTGTTGGCGCTACGCACTGGTCGTCCTCGGACCTTCTGGATGACTGCCGCTGCGGCTGCCGCGGCATGGCTGGCCGTCAACCTGCCCATCGCCGCGATGAACCCATCAGGCTGGCGCTACTTCTTTGAATTCACCCAGGAACGGCCCGCCGGATACAGCTCGCCGTGGTTCGCGTTCAACCTCGTGGCCGATCGGCTTCATTGGACCCAACTTGACGCCGCCACTATCAACTCGCTTGCGCTGAACCTCTTTGTCATTGCGTGCGCATTGATCGGTGCACTGGCTTTGACGGCGCCCAGGCGCCCCCGCATCGCCCAGCTGGCCTTCCTGATTGTGGCGGGGTTCATCCTCACAAACAAGGTGTACTCCCCCCAGTTCGTCATCTGGCTCATTCCCCTCCTTGCCCTTGCGAGACCGCGCTGGCGGGACTTCCTGGTTTGGCAGGCGGCTGAAGGCCTGCACTGGGCTGCCATTTGGATGTACCTGGGCATGGCCACCAGCGGTGGATCCGTGCAGCACAACATTGATATGTCCTACTACGTCCTGGCTGTGGCGCTGCACATGGTTGCAACGGCGTACCTGATGGCCAGGGTGGTGATGGATATCCTGGATCCAACGCAGGATCCCCTACGCGCTTTGGGCGAAGACGATCCCCATGGCGGGCCCTTCGAAGGCACCAGGGATTGGCTCAGGATTAACCTTCTTCATCCGTCCATGTCGGTTCTGCCCTGGCGTTCAATGGTTGAGCCTGCCGCACCCAAAAGCACCCCAACAGTCGGAGGTGGGTAGCGATGGCTGATGTCGCCGTCGTTGGTTCTGGTCCCAATGGTTTGGCCGCGGCAGTGACCATGGCCCGCGCCGGGCTGGAGGTGCATCTGTACGAGGCCGCCGATGCCATCGGAGGCGGGACCCGGACAAGCGAGCTGATCGAACCGGGATATCTGTACGATGTATGCTCCGCGGTGCATCCAATGGCATTGGCGTCTCCTTTCTTCAAGGAATTCAACCTGTCGCAGCGCATTGAGCTGCGCGTGCCTGACGTCCAGCACGGCACGCCGTTGGACGTGGGAGGTGCCGCCCTCGCGTACCAGTCGTTGGAACGGACCACCATGGAGCTGGGGGCGGACGGCCCAGCGTATCGTCGCCTGATTGCGCCGCTCCTGGCACGAGTGAATGGCGTCGTGGACTTTACGTCGAACCAACTTCTCCGCGTGCCCAGGGATCCCCTTGCTGCTCTGTTGTTTGGTCTCGCGACCCTTGACCAAGGAACACCGTTCTGGGGCCGGCGCTTCCGTGAAGAAGCTGCTCCGGCTTTGTTGACCGGCGTAATGTCCCACGCGTTGGGTTCCCAGCCCGCGCTTAGTTCCACGGGTGCCGGACTCTTGCTCGCCGTCCTGGCCCACGCCGGCGGATGGGTGGTGCCCGTGGGCGGATCCGCGGCTATCGCAGGTGCGATGGCCGAGGACCTCATTGCCCACGGCGGCACCATCCACACCGGTGAGCGCGTGGATTCTTTCGACCAGGTCAGGCCGGCAAAAGCCATCCTGCTGGATGTTGCTCCTCCGACGCTCGCACGTCTGGGTGGTGCTGAAATACCGGACAACTATCGTCGGGCATTGGGTGCATTCCGCTTCGGGAATGCAGCCTGCAAAGTCGACTACATCCTCTCCGAGCCTGTTCCCTGGCTTGCCCCTGGCCTGAAGCGGGCGGGGACTGTTCACGTGGGCGGTTCGCGAATGGCCATGGCCGAATCCGAGAACCTCGTGGACATGGGCAAACACCCAACGGAGCCCTACGTGCTGGTTTCCCAGCCGTCCCTCGTGGACTCATCGCGGGCACCGGCCGGGCGACACGTTCTGTGGACGTATTGCCATGTGCCGGCTGGCTCAGATGTGGACATGGCCGAAGCCGTCACTGCACGGATTGAGCGATACGCCCCAGGCTTCCGGGACGTGGTGGTTGCCTCGAAGACCACGACGGCGGCTGATCTGGCCGCGTACAACGAAAACTACGTGGGTGGCGACTTCAGCGCAGGTTTGTTGGATATGCGGGGACTGGTGCAGAGGCCAGTAGTGTCCAATGTTCCGTGGCGTACACCGATGCCGGGCGTCTACTTGTGTTCTTCATCCACCCCGCCCGGGCCCGGTGTTACAGGGATGCCCGGGTACCATGCGGCGAAGCATGCCCTCAAGGACATATTCCAGATGCCGGTACCCGGGCTCGGCCTGACCGTGGGTTAGCTGGTTTGCAGCCGCGGAGCGTTAGTTTGCAGCCGTGAAGCGTGCCCGGCGGTGGGCCGGGCTTTCGATTTCATCCAGCATGGCGACAGCGTAGTCCTGCGAGGAAATGGTGGTGCCGGCAGGAGTGTCCTTGGCCACGTTGTATTTGCCGGTACGCTCACCGGGCTGGATAACGGGAGCGGGGGCAAGGACCGTCCAGTCGACGTCCTCGGGAGTCTGCTTGACCGCTTCCAGTGCCTTCGCGGCGGTGGTGGCTTCCGCCTTGTATGCCTCGGGGAAGTCCGGGGAATCGAGAAGTCGGACGCCGTCCACCTCGAGAGTGCCTGCACCGCCAACGATCATGAGGCGGGTTCCTTCGGCGTTGCTGTATGCAGTGGCCATGGCATCGAGCCACTCTCCATGGTCGCCGCCGGTGCGGCTGGGACCCGTAGCCAGCACAACGACGTCGTGGTCCTTTGCAATGGAGGCGAAGACCTCCGCGTCGGCCAAATCGGCTGCCTGGGCCGTTGCGCCGGTGATCTCGGCGCCCTTGCGGGAGATGGCCGTGACTTCGTGGCCGCGGGTGATGGATTCATTGACGATTTCACTGCCGACCATGCCCGTTGCGCCGTAGACTGCGATTTTCATGACTCTCCTTTGGGTTGCTATCCTTGCGATAACACGAAGGTATCTATTGGATACTGATAGCTTCAAAGGAACTGAGTTACCTGATGGATACTAATGCCCTGCCAGGGAACATCCTGGATCCCAATTGCCCATCCCGCGTGATCTTCCAAAGAATCGGCGACAAGTGGGCGTCTTTGGTGATCCAAGTCCTCGGTGACGGGCCCGTGCGGTTCTCGGAGCTGCGCAAGATGGTCCACGTTGTCACGCCGAAGGTCCTGACGCAGACGCTGCGTGCCCTGGAACGCGATGGGCTCATTACCCGGACTGTCCACGCCCAGGTGCCGCCGCGGGTGGATTACGAACTAACGCCGATGGGTGAATCCCTCCTGCAGCCCCTCACCCTTCTACGTCAGTGGGCGGAGAGCCACGTCCCTACGATTCTCGAAGCCCGCGATACGTACGACGAGGCGCAGGACGATCTGTTGCTCGGCTCACCCAACTAAGTAGCAGTTAAGCGCGTTCTGAACGTCCAAAACGCGTGTGAAGTCTCAAGACTTAATGGACACTTATGTCTCATGACTTCGTGGACAGTGTGTCTCAGGACTTCGTAGACACTCGGTGCGGGTTTGCTCGGTTTCATGAGCAAACCCGCACCGAAGTTGAGCGTCCGTCAAGCAGTCGCGTTGTGGCCGACTGATGCCCCTCGGGGTGAAGTCAGCAAGTTCTGCAAGAAGCACGGGGTCTCACGGGCTTGGTTTTACAAAGTCCGGGCAGAAGCCGAAATTGCGGGCCCGGTGGAGGCCTTGGCAACGAAGCGGCCAGTTCCGTTCACGAGCCCCACGGCGACGGCCCCGGCGATGATCGAACTCCTCTTGGCCACACGGGCAGCGTTGGAAAAAGGAGGCTACGATCACGGCCCTTTGTCGGTGATCGCGACCCTGTCCCGCAAAGGCTTCGCGCCACCATCCAGAGCGACCGTGGCCAGGATCTTCAGCCGCGCCGGTGTCGTCATCCCCGAGCCGCGGAAGAAGCCACACAACGCTCAGAAACGGTTCGTCTACCCGCAGCCGAACGCATGCTGGCAGATCGACGCAACCGAGTGGCCGCTCGCGAACGGGAAGAAGGTGGCGATCTTTCAACTCATCGATGACCACTCCCGCTTGGCCTTGGCATCTCTGGTCGCGACCGGGGAAACGAGCGAGGCCGCCATCGCCGTCGTGTCCCTGGCCATCGAACGTCACGGCGTGCCGGAGAAATTCCTCTCCGACAACGGTGCAGCGCTGAATCCAACCCGCCGCGGACGCACCGGAGCGCTCGTGGAATACCTCAAATCCCATGGGGTCGAACCCATCACCGGCAAACCTGGGAAGCCGACCACCCAAGGCAAGAACGAACGCTTCCACTTCACCCTGCACCGCTACCTGCGTAAGCAGCCACCGGCCACGACCATGGCCATCCTGCAAGCCCAGATCGACACCTTCGACCAGTACTACAACACCGAACGCGAACACCAGGCACTGCCAGGGAAACAGACCCCGGAGGAAGCCTGGCACGCGACCCCGAAGACTCCTGCTCCCGCCCTGCCCGAGCCTGCGGTGACCATCCATGAGCAACGTCAAAGCGAACAACGCCGCGTCACCAAGGGCGGCCGTGTCACCGTGTTCGGGACGGCCTTCAACATGGGCAAGGAACTAGCCGGCACCGCCGTGCACATCATCTACGACAGCACCACGGTGATGTTCTTCGATGCCCACGGCACCGAGATCATCACGCACCCCATCCCCGTCAAAGGCACGCTCTACGTCGGCAACGGCAAACCCTCAGGAGTCGCTGCTGACCCTCGAGGCACACGAAGCAAACGAACCAAATACCCGCCACTAAAAGACCGCCGGAAACCGCTCAACCACGAAGTGTCCACGAAGTCCTGAGACATGAAGTGTCCACAGTGTCATGAGACATGAAGTGTCTACGAAGTCCTGAGACATCACAAACGTCCAAAACGCGCTCTACTGCGACCTAGTTGGGCAGAACGGACGGGAGGATGGCGGGGCTGATTCGTCCGTCACGCATGGTGGCCACTGAGTCTGTGAGGGGCAGGAATTCGGCGTCGTGCGTGACCATCACAGTAGCGGTGGAGAAGTCGTCCGTAATCCGCCGCAACAACCTGACGATCGATTCACTGCGTTCGTGGTCCAGGGCTGCGGTAGGTTCGTCCACCAGCAATACGGTGGGCCGACCCATGAGCGCCCTGGCGATGTTCACCCTCTGACGCTGCCCGCCCGATAGCTGGTGCGGCCTCTTGTTTGCCGATGCGGCCAAGCCCACGATCTCCAGTAGTTCATGCGCTTTGCCAAGGGCCCCTCGGACAGCCTTGCCGCGCAGGTGGTCCCGGATCAGCAGCTGCTCGACGGCGGTCAAGGACGGAAGAAGATTGGGCTGTTGAAAGATGATGCCCACCTTGTCGCGCCGCAGGGCTGTGCGTTCGGCATCCTTGAGCGCGGAAACGTCCTGGCCATCGATGACGACGAGTCCGGAGGTGGGCTTCACGAGCGTGGCCGCAACAGCCAACAGCGAGGATTTGCCGGAACCGGACGGACCCACCAATGAGAGGAACTCGCCGCGCCCAACTGCAAGGCTTACAGCGTCCAGGGCCTTGAGCGTGGAATCGCCGTCGGGGTACTCCAGAGTGATGTTGATGAGGTTCAAAGCAGGGGTCACCATTTATGCCTTTCTGGGAATATTCAAGACCTAGTTACCGCCGAGGGCAAACAGTGGATCGACTTTGGTGACATTGCGGACCGCGAGGACAGCGCCGCCCAGGCCCAGGACAACGACGCCGGCAACGGGCACCAAGGTGGTCAAAGGCGTGACGAGGAAAGGGGCCGCGCTGGCCGCGAAAAGTCCGCCCGCCAAGCCCAGCAAACCGCCACATGCTGCTCCGGTCAGCAGCACGATTGCGGCCTGGCCCAACGCATCACGGAGGACGTACCCGGAAGAGCCGCCGAGTGCTTTGAGGACCGCGATGTCACGAGTCCGCTGCACTGTCCACACGGTAAGGAAGGCCACGATCACCAAGGCAGAGATTCCGTAAAGAAATGCCTGCATGAGCATGAGTGAACCGTTCTCACTCTTGTACGAGGCCAGAGCCTGGAACGAGCCGACGGGATCCATGCTCACCGTGCCGGCCGCAGCGTTGGCGGCATCAACGCTGACTGAAGCACCGGCGTCGTAATTCACGGCCAGGACCGTGGCGGTGCCCTCAGGAGCGTGGGCGATCTTCCGCCAGGTATCGAGCGTCGTCCAGGCAACGCCGGTGTGCGAGTACCACTGGTCCTGCACAACTTCTGAAACAGTCAGCTCCGTCCCGCCGACGCGGACACGGCTGCCGACCTGGAGCCCCAGGTCCTTGGCCACGGTTTTGCCGATCACAGCCGTCCCGTCCTGGACGGGGGCAGGAGCCGTCAAACCGCCAAAGATTGCGACATTTGCGGTCCCGTTCGGAGCACCACCGCCAGCCAAGGATTGGATGCGGGTTTGGCTGATGCCAACCGCGTGTGCTGATGAAACGCCGGGTTGCTCCCGCCAGGCCTCGAGCTGGGCATTGGAAACCTCAGACTCGGTGTAGGAGGCCTTCGGCTCCCCGCCCGCCGGTGCACCGAAGACGATCTGCTGTGCGGGCAGTGATTCAATAGCCGATGTCGACTGGTTTCCGAGTCCGGCTGTTAGCCCCGAAAGCATGACCAGCAGCAGGGTAATAAGGGCCACAACACTTCCCATGAGCGCGAAGCGGCCCTTGGCGAAGCGGATGTCGCGGATGGCTAGAAACATCAGAATCCTTTGCTTGGATGCGGGCTTGGTCCCGGCTGAATCCACTCTTCCGTCCAATGGATCCGGGCACATCGGGAACCTGGTGGATTCGCGCACTTCAAGGGGTTGAACCGGCCATCATCCGATTGGTTGATTCCTGCCCCGGGACGCGGAATTTCGAGGGAGTGGAGTGACGGGCGGGGATAGGCTGGGACGCATGCAGGAGACTCCTACCGGCACCGCCACCATCCTCCGTGTGCTGCGGATAAGTCTCCATGTAGGCTTCGCCGTGCTGCTGCTGGTGGCAGTGGTGCGGCTCCTGGCAGGCACTGCGGGCAGTCCGTCGCCGTTGGCGGTCATTGCTGGACTGGCACTGTCAGCCGCCTTGGCCCTGGTCTACCTCGTGGGAACCGTCCTCGAGAAACGCCACGCCGGCAACGTCACCCGGTTCGATCCCACACCTTACTCAGGCTGGTGGCTTGGTGCCGTGATGGTCCTATGGCTGTTGCTTCTGCTGGTCAGCGGCGATTTCACATGGGTTGCCTTCCCACTCTTCTTCCTCCAATTGCACATACTCCCCCGGCGCCTCGCCTTGCCGGCAATCGTGGTTAGCACGGCTCTGCTGATTGGTGCCCTCTGGTTTCACAGCCGGGGCCCGGCCGACGGCGGTCTGCAGCTCGCGATGGTCCTGGGACCCATGTTCGGGGCTGGTTTTGCTGTGGTCACCGGACTGGCATACCGTGCCTTGTTCCTGGAGGCCGAGCACCAACGCATTGTTGCTGACGATCTCCGACGAACACGGGCAGAATTGGCCAAGACCCAGCACGACGCCGGGGTCCTGACAGAGCGCGAACGGCTGGCCCGGGAAATTCACGACACCTTGGCGCAGGGATTCTCCAGCATCATCCTGATGGGCAGGTCTGCGGGGAAAGCGTTGGACGAGGGGGACATGAAGACCGCGAATGAACGGTTGAGGATCGTACAGGAGACCGCGTCGGCGAACCTTGCCGAGGCCCGGAGCTTTGTCCGTGATCTTCGGCCGCCCGCTTTGGAAGAGTCTGATCTGGTGGATACGTTGCGGAGGCTTTGCGAAAAGACCGAGACCGAAGCAGCCGCCCGGGGAACAGCACTGCGCTGCCGTTTCGAGCTTGTGGGCACGCCCTTGGACCTGCCCAATGCTTACCAGACCACCCTGCTCCGGGCCGCCCAGGCTTCCCTTGCAAACGTGTGGGCGCACGCCCGCGCAAGTGCCGTCGTCGTGACTTTGTCCTTCCTCGACTCGGAGGTAACCCTGGATGTTTTCGACGACGGCATCGGTTTTGAACCGTCGACGGCGGCCGGTAGAGCGCGCGGCGACGGCACCGGCGTCGGGCTGCAAAGCCTTGCCGAACGCCTGGCTGCGCTGGATGGCAGCCTGGATATCGAATCGGCGCCTGGCGAGGGAACAGTGGTTGCCCTTCGGGTGCCGCTGCCTGCCCGGGAGGGCGGGGCATGAGCGACATCCGCATCCTCCTGGTGGACGACCATCCTGTTGTGCGGGCCGGACTCCGGGCGATGCTCGCCGATTTTCCTGGTGTCAGCGTGGTGGCCGAGGCCGCGGACGGTGACGCGGCGCTGGCCGAACTGGGCAGGTTGAACACCCTGGGTGAGCCTGTGGACCTGGTGCTGATGGACCTGCAAATGGGTAACGGTATGGACGGCGTGACGGCCACAGGCAAGATCAAAGCAGGGCTGGCCGGGACTCCCCCGCCGCCGGTCCTTATCCTCACCACCTACGACACGGACGCTGACATCCTCGCCGCTGTTGAGGCCGGCGCCAGTGGCTACATGCTGAAGGACGCCCCGCCTGAACAGATCCAGCAGGCTGTGTTATCCGCTGCCGCCGGTCAAACCGCGCTGGCACCGGAAGTGGCGGCCCGGCTCATGGGCAGGATCCGGAATCCGTCACCTGCATTAAGCCCGAGGGAAGTCCAGTTGCTGGAACTCCTGGCCACCGGAATGGGCAACCGCGCCATGGCGAAGCAGTTGTTCATTTCCGAGGCAACAGTGAAGACACACCTGGTGCATATCTACTCCAAGCTGGGCGTTGACAACCGAACGGCGGCGATAGCGGTGGCGGCGCAACGCAGGATCATTCGCGGCCACTGACGGCCACTGACGGCCAGGCGTCTGAGGGACAGTTAGCGTCCTAATGAGGCCCCGACAAAGCAAGTGCCGTCCCCAGTGGCGAAGAAATTCTTTGTTAAACGATTGACCTTTTGCCTTTTTGCAGTGACGATTAGTGCACGTTTCGCCATGAGTTAGATCACAAAAAGTCACTCGTCGAAAGTTGGCCCCCATGTCCGCACCCCTCAAGGGCTTATCCAGTGCTGCGCCCAACAGCCCTGGATGCGTCCGCAATTCCTTCCTCAAGAAAGCAGCGTCCCTCGGATTGGCGTCGCTTCTGCTTGCTGGCGGCATCCCCGCCCTGACCTTCGCAACGGCAGCAAATGCCGCTCCCGGCGACCCCGCCCCCATCAAGGCAGTCACCCCTGAAGTACCTGTCGATGCAGCGGGAGTACCCCTCGGAGCGGTAACCGGATTCACCCAGTCCGGAAACGTCGTCGACCTCTCCACCGAGCGAGGCGCCATCCGCGTCACGTTCCTGGACGACGGCAACTTCCGCCTCGAAGCCGATCCCAGCGGCAAGTTCACCGACCCCGCCAACACCGATCAAGGGGACCCGGCACGGACTGCCAACATCGTGGTGGGGAAGGACAAGTTCCCCGGCAGCGCACCAACAGTCACGGACGGTGACTGGCTGGTCCTGAAGACTGCCAAGATCAGTGTCGAGATCAACAAGGCCACCACCCAACTCCGGCTGCTGAGGGCCGATGGATCCCTGGTCTTCGAGGAGTCAGCCCCCATCACCTTTGGTGCGAACTCGGCAACACAGCACCTCGCCCCACAGGACGGTGAGCAGTTCATCGGCGGCGGCATGCAAAACGGCCGCTCCGTCCACACCGGCGCGCTGATCAACATCGCCCGGAATTTCGACTGGGACGACGACGGCTATCCCAATGCGGTTCCGTACTATATGTCTTCCAAGGGATTTGGCGTCCTGCGGGACACGTTCGCCCGCGGCTCCTACAATTTTGGTGGCCAACCCACCACCACCCATGAGGAAAAGCGCTTCGACGCCTACTACTTCGTGGGCGACTACAAGCAGTCCCTGAACGCTTACACCACGTTGACCGGCAAGCCGATGATGCCGCCGGTCTACGCCTTGGAATACGGCGACGCCGATTGCTACAACCGCTCCAACCCCGGCTATTCGTCATCTGGATTCGGCGATCCCGACGGCGCCAAGCAGCGCACGCCCGACGCCATCAAAACGGCACGGAAGTTCGTTGAGAACGACATGCCCGCGGGCTGGATGCTGGTCAATGACGGCTACGGTTGCGAGTATCAGCAACTTCCCGAAACCGTGAGCAACATCGAGGACGAAACAGACCTCAAAGTGGGTCTCTGGACGCAGCGTTCCCTCACCAACCAAGAATACGAAGTAGGCGATGCAGGTGTACGCCTGCGAAAGCTCGACGTCGCCTGGGTGGGCCAGGGCTACCGTCAGGCACTTACCGGCTGCGAAGCTGCGCATGGAGGGATCGAGCAGTACTCGAACGCCCGCGGCACGTCCTTGATGGTTGAAGGTTGGGCCGGCTCGCAGCGTTGCGGCATGCAGTGGACGGGTGACCATTCAGGAAACCTCGACGCCGTTCGCTGGCAGGTCCCGGCCCTCACCGGTGCCGGCAACTCGGGCCTGGCGTTCACCACCGGCGACGTGGATGGCATCTTCGGCGGATCCCCGGAGTCTTACGTCCGCGACCTCCAGTGGAAGGTCTTCGCCCCGGCGCTCTACTCGATGTCCGGCTGGGCAGCGACGGACAAGCGTCCATGGCTTTACGGCGAGGAAGCCACTGCCATCAACCGTCAATACCTTCAGCTTCGGCAGCAGCTCATGCCCTTCATCTACTCACTCGCGCACAACGCTTCTGACACAGGCGTCTCCATGATGCGTTCCATGGCCCTCGAATTCCCTGACCAACAGTGGTCTTACGGCGCCGAGGCGAATAACCAATTCATGCTCGGATCCGACTTCCTGGTGGCCCCGGTCTTTACCCAGACCGACGTCCGCAACGGCATCTTCCTTCCTGCCGGCGAGCAGTGGGTGGACTACTGGACAGGCAAGCTATACCAGGGTGGCCAGATCCTCAACGGCTACAACGCGCCACTCGACAGGCTGCCGGTTTTCGTTCGCGCAGGTGCGGTGATCCCACAAGGTATCGTGGCCCGCAACGCCTCCTTGGTTCCCGAAGATTCCATGATCACTTTGGATATCTACGCCAAGGGGCAAAACACTTTCACCCTGTACGAAGATGACAAAGTCACGCGGGAATTCAAGGACGGAAAGTCTTCCACCCAGCTCCTCGCCGTGGAGGCACCCGGCACGGGCAACGGCAGCGTTATGGTAACTATCGGTGAGCGAAAGGGCGAGTACACGGGCAAAGCTGCCGCCCGCCCCTACCAGCTCAAGGTCCATGCAGGTGCGGCGCCCAAAGACGTCAAAATTGGAGGCACCACACTGGCCCGGCACGGCACCAGGGACGCCTACGATGCCGCTGCCGCCGGCTGGTTCTTCGATGAGGCCAACAACGGTACCGTCCTCGTGAAGACAGGTGTGATCGCCTCCAACCAGTCAGCCACCATCCAGCTTCAGCAGGCCGGACCCCTGGGCGGCAAGAGCCAGGAAGATACGGCAGCCGAGGTGCGCGTAAGCACTGGCCAGCAGGTATTCCAGGACCAGGAAACCACCGTCACTGCAGCTTTCGTAAACACCGGGATCAAGGCCAAGACAAACGTTGTGCTGACGCCGGTGCTGCCCGACGGGTGGACCGTCATCTCCTCCTCCGGGGCAACTGCCGCGAAGGTTGAGGGCGGCGCAACAACCACGGCGACATTCGTCATCAAGCCCGGCCCCACCGCGAAGGCGGGTCAGCAGACCGTGCAGGTCTCGGCGTCATACGCTGCTTCTGACTCAAGCGAGCAGTCGGTGACTGGGGGCAACCAGATCTACGTGGCCTATGGCTCCTTGGCAGCTGCATACAACACCGTCGCCGTGACCACAGTGGCGGGGAAGGCGCTCGGAAACTTCGACGGCGGAGGGGCCACCTTCGCTGCCGAGCAGCTGGCTGCCGCTCCCATCCCGGCAGGCGGCGTACGGCCGGGCAGCACTGTGACAGTGGAAGCGGGCACGTCCAAGCAGGTGGACTACACGTGGCCAGCGGTGGGCCCCGATGTCCCCAACTCGGTTGCACTGTCCGGACAGACCATTGCGGTCAAGGGCAAGGGAACACACCTGGCTGTTCTCGGATCAGCGGCTGTTGGCAATGGAACAAGCCCTGAGTTGACCCTGACATATGCCGATGGAAGCATGGAAAAGCAGTCGATCTTCTTCCCCAACTGGTTGCAGCCCTCAGTGCTGAACGGCGCTGTGGTGGCGGTGTCCGAACAAGGCCGCAACAACGCCAACGGACCGTCCCCGGAATACACGCAGTACAAATACCAGGCGTTCTCCAACACGGTCCGGCTCAACCCCACGAAGGAACTTGCCTCTGTCGCGCTGCCTACAGACGCGCGGGTGAAGTTCTTTGACTGGAAGGTCACGTCGCAGCCGCTGCCCGACGTGCCGCACGGATCGGTCTACGCGTCTGAAACTCCGTGGATCCAGGCCATCAACGGCTACGGCGTGATCGGCAAGAATGTGGCAAACAAGGATTCGGCGTCATCACCGGACAAACCGCTGACCATCAACTACACCGATCCTGCAACAGGCCAGCAGCCTTCCTTCGCAAAGGGTCTGGGCGTTCACGCGGCCTCCAGGATCACGTATTACCTGGGCGGAAAATGCACGTCGTTCACCTCGCAAGTAGGCCTGGAAAGCGGCTTCGGTGGCAACATCATCTTCAAGGTCAATACCGACGGCGTGAACAAGTACCAGTCGCGAACGTACACGCCCGGGTTCGCTCCGGAAGCCGTTTCCGTAGACCTGACGGGTGCGGCATACGTGGAACTCGTGGTGGACCCCTCCGGATCCATCAACGGCGCGCACGGTGTCTGGGGTGATGCCAGGTTCACGTGTGCCCCGTAATCTGACTCGCCAGAGCCCGCCCCGCCCAGCTCCTTTGGGTGGGGCGGGTCCGGGTTGTGGTCGCGGAGAGAAACTGTCGGGGGAACGGGGCATAATGTCGCAAATGGGGAAAATGAGAACACGGAATCTTGTCCTTGGCTTGGTAGCGCTGGTGATGGTTGGTTCGCTGACGGCCTGCGATGACGGCCGCGCCGGTGCGGAAAGTGCAGCGAAGCAGCTCGCCTCCTCTCTGGCCGCGCTCGACGTCGGTTCACTCGCCGTAGAGGGCAAGGACGCTTCCGCGGCCAACGATCAACTCAAAGCGGTGTTTGAGGGACTCGATGCCAAGCCATCGGTTCAGTCAGGTGACGTGAAGCTCGACGGCGAGACCGCCACCTTCCCTTTGAACTACAGCTGGAACATTGGCTCAGCAAAATGGGAGTACAGCTCCGAGGCTACGTTGAAAAAGTCCGGCGATAAATGGGCTGTCCAATGGAATCCCCAGCTCCTTGCCCCGGAACTTTCGGACGGCGAGACGCTCTCCGTCAAGACGGTTCCTGCCCAGCGCGGACAGATCCTCGGCGCAGGGGATGCCCCCATTGTCCAAGACCGTCCGGTTTTCCGCGTTGGTATCGACAAAACCAAGCTTGCCGCTGATCAGGCGGATTCCGCCGCGCGGGCAATGGCTGCTTTGCTCGGCCTTGACGTTGAAGAGTATGCCAAGCAGGTGGCAGCCTCGGGTCCACAGGCTTTCGTGGAGGGCATCGTCCTCCGCGCTTACACCCCCGAAATTACCGAAGCAAAGATCACTGCCATTCCGGGAGGCGTGAGCATTCTGGACTCCATGGCGTTGGCACCAACACGCACCTTCGCCAGAGCACTCCTGGGAAGTGTGGGCCAGGCCAGTGCAGAGCAGATCGAAAAGTCCAACGGCGCCTTGCGGGCGGGGGACACCACAGGAACCGGCGGCCTTCAACAGAAATACGATTCGCTGCTCCGCGGGAAGGACGGCGTGGAGGTGGTCGCCAAGCAGGAAGCGAAGTCGGAAGGCGAGACCCCTGCAAGCAAAGTATTCTTCTCGTCCCTCCCTGTGCCCGGAACAACCCTCAAGACCACGCTTGACCTGAAGCTGCAACAACTGGCCGAAGAGACTCTTGCCGGGGTTGGGCCGGCGTCCGCCATTGTGGCGCTTAAGCCTTCCACTGGAGCTGTTCTCGCGGCGGCATCAGGCCCCGGCAGCAACGGCTACAACACGGCGATGCTTGGCCAATACGCTCCGGGGTCCACGTTCAAGATCGTCGATTCCCTGGCGCTGTTCCGCGACGGCGCGACGCCTGATTCCAAGGTCGAATGCACCCCGACGCTGACAGTAGACGGCAGAACCTTCAAGAACTCCGAGGGCTACCCGGAAAGCTCCTTGGGTTCCGTAACGCTGCGGGACGCTTTTGCCCATTCCTGCAACACCGCTTTCATCAATGCCCGTGACACGGTCAGCCAGGACCAGCTCGAGTCTGCCGCCATGGCATTGGGCGTGGCCGTGGAAGCGCCCAAGCTGGGCGCCGACGCCTTCCTCGGTTCAGTCCCCGGCGCCGCAGAGGGAACCGAGCACGCGGCATCCATGATCGGCCAGGGGAAGGTGCTCTTCTCCCCACTGTCTGCGGCGATCATGGCAGCCTCCGTTGGCAACGGCGCTCCGGTGTCCCCTCAACTCGTGCTGAACCCTGAAGCCGGGAACTCCAGCGCGGCAGCTACGCCCACGGAAAGTGGCAGCGCGCCGGCGTCGTCCGCTTCCGTTAGCGCAGCGCCCGCGTCACCGCCCTCAAGCAAGCCGATCACCAAGGAAGAAGCGGCCGCGCTATCCGACATGATGCGGGCGGTGGTTACCTCCGGGCATGCTGGATTCCTCGCCCAGGTGCCGGGAGCGCCCGTCGGGGCAAAAACGGGTACTGCTGAGTTCGGCAATGAGGACCCGCCCAAGACCCACGCGTGGATCGTTGCCGTTCACGGAGACCTGGCGGTTGCTGTGTTCGTGGAAGACGGCGGCCTGGGGGCAACCACCAGCGGACCGTTGTTGAAGTCGTTCCTCACCGCCGCCGGTTAAATCGGGAGAAGCTATGGAAAGCAGCACGCAGTGCGTTGTGGTTGGCGGAGGTCCGGCCGGGATTGTGCTGGGCTTGCTCCTTGCCCGGGCCGGAGTTGAAGTCACTGTGTTGGAGAAGCACGCCGACTTCCTGCGGGACTTCCGTGGCGATACTGTGCACGCCTCCACCATTCGCCTCCTCGACGAATTGGGGTTGGGCGAAGGGTTCCGGCAGCTACCGCAGAGCAAGCTGGGTAATTTCCAGCTGCCTGCAGGGACCGGGGATTCCGTGATCCTCGCTGATTTCGGGCTCCTCAAGGAGCCGTACAACTATGTGGCAATGGTGCCGCAATGGGACTTGCTGAACTTTCTGGTGGAGGCAGCCAAGCAGGAACCCACGTTCACGTTGCGGATGAACACTGAGGTCACAGAGCTGCTCCGCGACGGGTCCGGCGCAGTATCGGGTGTGGCGTACAGAACCCGGGACCCCCTCACCGGCGAAAACCTGGGGACGGGCGAACTGAAGGCTGCATTGACGGTGGCGTGCGACGGCCGTAGTTCGGTGCTTCGTGCACGGGCGGGTTTGGTCCCACGCGAATTTCCGGTGCCGTTCGACACGTGGTGGTTCCGGCTTCCGAGGAATGCCGATGAAAGGGATCCCGTGGCGTCGATTGCCCCGAGTTTCGGGACTTCGGACGTTCTGCTGAGTTTGACCCGCAAGGACTTTTATCAGATCGCCTACCTCGCGGCCAAGGGACTGGATCCGAAGTTGCGGGCAGAAGGCGTAGAAGCGTTTCGTGCACGCGTCGCAAGGTTGCGGCCAGACCTATCAGACCGTGTGGACAACATCCGCTCCGTGGATGATCTCCACCTGTTGGACGTGAAGCTCAACCGCTTGTCCGAGTGGCACAAGCCGGGCCTGCTGCTTATTGGCGATGCTGCCCATGTGATGTCCCCCGCCGGTGGGGTGGGGATCAACCTGGCGGTGCAGGACGCCGTCGCAGCGGCCCGGATCATTGCTTCGCCGCTGCTGAGTAAAACGCTGGACGACCGCCACCTCGCCGCCGTTCAGAAGCGGCGCTGGCCTCCAACCGTGATTGTGCAGACGTTTCAGCGGGTGCTGCATCGCGTTATCTTCGCACAGGTCATGGCGGGCAAGCAGCCAAAGCCCCCCAAGCTGTTGCTCATTGTGCTCCGTAACTTTCCCGGCCTCCGGAAGTTGCCTGCACGGATGATTGCCTTCGGCCCACGACCCGAACATGCACCGCAGTTTGCCCGGCGAAAGCCTGACGCTTAGCTCACTCGGGGCACCCAGGCCAAAGTTCCGCCGTCGGGCCTTAATACCTGGGCGTGGGAAGATTGGGCGGTGGCCCATATTGACGTTTCCGGCATCGACTACTTCCTCTCCGACGGCACCCAGTTGCTCAACGGCGTGACCTTCAAGGTGCCTGATGGCACTAAGACCGCGCTGATTGGGCCCAACGGAACCGGCAAAACGACGCTGTTCAAGATCATTTCCGGCGACCTCACACCCGACGAAGGCGTCGTAGGCAAGTCCGGGAACATGGGCATCATGCGGCAGTTCGTGGGCCAGGTCCGGGATGAATCAACCGTCCGGGACCTGCTGGTCTCCACGGCCCAAGCCGGGCTGGCGGCAGCTGCCAAGGCGGTTGAAGAGGCCGAACTCGCCATGATGGAACACGACGACGAACCCACGCAGATGAAGTACGCCCAGGCGATCGTGGATTGGGGAGACGCCGGCGGTTACGACGTCGAGACGGTCTGGGACGAAGTCTGCATGGCGGCCTTGGGAATTTCCTTCGACAAAGCACAGTTCCGACGCGCCTCTACGCTGTCCGGCGGCGAGCAGAAGCGACTCGTCTTGGAAGCCCTCTTTGCGGGACCGGATGAACTCCTGCTCCTGGACGAACCGGATAACTACCTTGACGTCCCCGGCAAGCGCTGGCTGGAGTCAAAGCTCAACGAATCCAAGAAGACCGTGCTGTTCATTAGCCACGACCGCGAGCTGCTCAACAACGCCGCCGGACGAATAGTGACGCTTGAACCAGGCATAAACGGTGCCGGTGCGTGGATCCACGGTGGCGGTTTCGGCTCCTACGTGGAGGCGCGTGCCGATAGGAACGCCCGGTTCGAGGAACTCCGCAAGCGCTGGGACGAGGAGCATGTGAAGCTCAAGGAACTCGTCAACATGTACAAGAACAAGGCTGCGTTCCGGTCCGACATGGCCAACAGGTACCAGGCAGCGCAAACCCGTCTTGCAAAGTTCCTTGAGGCTGGGCCGCCCGAGGCCCTGCCAATCGAGCAGAACGTCAAGATGCGCCTCAAGGGAGGGCGAACAGCCAAACGCGCCATCGTGGCGGAGAAGCTTGAACTCACTGGGCTCATGAAGCCGTTCTCCACTGAAATCTGGTTCGGCGACCGTGTGGGCGTACTCGGTTCCAACGGTTCCGGAAAGAGCCACTTCCTGCGCTTGCTCGCCACGGGAGGCACCGACCCTGAGCGGGAGCACTTGCCGGTGTCGGACGTTGTCATTGCTGAAGTGCCGCACGAAGGAACTGTGAAGCTGGGCGCCCGTATCCGCCCGGGATTCTTCGCACAGACGCACGTTCGCCCGGATCTGCTGGGCCGGACTTTGTTGGAGATCCTGCACCGCGGCGATGAACACCGATCGGGCCTTCCCCGCGAAGCTGCCGCAGGTGCCCTGGACTCCTACGGTTTGGCCGGCCAATCGGAGCAAAAGTACGAGTCCCTGTCCGGTGGCCAGCAGGCGCGGTTCCAGATCCTCCTGCTGCAGCTGTCCGGAGCAACCCTCTTGCTCCTGGACGAGCCTACCGACAACCTGGATCTGCACTCCGGCGAGGCCCTGGAGAGAGCAATCGATGCTTTCGAGGGAACGGTCCTGGCCGTCACCCATGACCGCTGGTTCGCCAAGTCCTTCGACCGCTTCCTGATCTTCGGCTCCGATGGAAAGGTCTACGAGTCCGAGGAACCCGTCTGGGATGAGAAACGCGTGGAGCGCGCCCGCTAGTCCACACGTTCTCTCACATCATTGCCCTTTTCGCCCGATGCTCTCTCAGTTGATGAGAGAGCATCTGCGCTCGTCAAGTTTGTGAGACAGTTCTCGTTGTTGTTGGTTAGGCGGCCAGGGGTCCCTGAACGGTGGTTTGGTAAGCGGTGTGGGCTGTTACGGGTGGTGCGCCGCCGGCCCGGCGGTTGGGTCGGCGGCGGTTGTACCAGCCCTCGATGTAGTCCATCACGGCGGTCCGGGCGGCGAGCCTGGAACCGAAGCGGTGGTGGTGGTAGAACTCGGTTTTGAGGTGGGAGAAGAAGTTCTCGGCGACCGCGTTGTCCCAGCACACCCCTACCTTGCCCATGGACTGAGTGACCGCGTTGGTGCCGCACCATTGCTGGAATTCGTCAGAGGTGTACTGGGCGCCGCGGTCGGAGTGGAAGACCACAGAATCCTCGGCGAAGCGGCCGTGGTTCCGGGCCATCTGCAGGGCCGCGGTGCACAGGCTCGCACGCATGTGTCCGGCCATGGACCAGCCAATGACCATGCCGGAGAACAGATCGATGACGGTGGCCAGGTAGAGCCAGCCTTCGCCGGTGCGCAGGTAGGTGATATCGCCGACCAGACGGGTCCCGGGCACGGTGGAGGTGAAGTCGCGTTTGCCGTCGGTGTCGAGCATGTGGTTCTCGATGTGGGCGGTCTTGGCCTGCGGGTCCTGGACCGTGGTCTGTTTCCAGGCCCGAGTTCGGATGGCACGCAGACCGGTCTCGCGCATGATGGCTCCGACGGTTGGGGCGGAGACCTTGGTCCCGGCCGCGTTCAGCAACAAGGCCAACTGGTCCCGTCCGGCACGGCCTTCCTCCTTCGTATAGAGGTCGGTGACCGCGGTGACCAGATCCTCATGCCGCACGGCACGTGGTGAGGGCCCGGCGGGGTTGCGCCACCGATAGAACGAGGCCCGGGAAACCTTCAATGCCCGGCACAGCCACACCACTGAATGGTTGGCCTTCTCCGCTTCGATGAACTCGTAGAAATCCTCTACTTTTGCTTCGCGGCAAAGAAGGCGCTGACTTTTCCCAGGAACTCGACCTCGGCCTTCAACCTGGCGTTCTCGGCCAAGGCCTTTTGGTGTTCTTCCCAGGCAACCGGGCCCCTGTCCTCGGACGGGACAGGGGCATTTGGTTGACGTTCCCGATGTCGGTGAAGCCAGTTCCCCAGCGTGCTTTCCTTCACCCCGATCTCCTCGGCGACCTGCTTCACCGAACGGTTCGTGGACAGCACCAGCCGCACTGCTTCCTCACGGAAAGCGGCATCATATTTTCTTCTGGGCGTGGTCATCTGAAACGAATCTCCCATCAAGCTGTCTCAGAAAACCATACGGCCGCAATCGTGGTTTAAGGGGGTGGGATGTGAGAGAGCATCGTGGTTTTAAGGGGGTGGGATGTGAGAGAGCATCGTGGGTTTAAGGGTGGGATGTGAGAGAGCATCGTGGTTTTAAGGGGGTGGGATGTGAGAGAGCATCGTGGGTTTAAGGGTGGGATGTGAGAGAGCATCGTGGTTTTAAGGGGGTGGGATGTGAGAGAGCATCGTGGGTTTAAGGGTGGGATGTGAGAGAGCATCGTGGTTTAAGGGGTGGGATGTGAGAGAGCATCGGTGATCAAATGATCACATTTCATGATTAAGTGAGCGTCGGCCTGATACCGTTGAACTATGGGAACTCCTGACCGCCATCGGCTCATTGGCGAGCTGCTGCGCAAACGCGAAGAAGTATCAGTGGACGAATTGGTAGCAGCCACTGGAGCCTCGGGCGCCACGATCCGCCGCGACCTGGAAATTCTTGCGGCCAACGGAGTACTGAAGCGGGTGCACGGCGGCGCCCGCAGTTTGGTAGCGCGTGGTGACAACCCAGGCTATGGGCAGCGCGAACTGGAAGACCACGAGGCGAAGCTCAAGATCGCAGCAGCTGTTGACGCTCTGCTGAAGGACCGCGAGCACGTGTGGTTGGACAGCGGATCCACTGCCACGGAAATTGCTCGGCGGCTGAGCCAGCGCGAACTCACGGTGATGCCGATGTCCTTGCACGGCGTCGAGGCACTGACCCACGCCAAGGAGGGCCGCCGGCCGCAGCTCATTCTCCCCGGCGGAAGCCTCATTCCCGGCGAACAGTCTTTTCGCGGACCCATGACCGAGGCGAACATACGCTCGTTGCGATTCGACACTGCGGTGGTCACGCCGTGCGCCCTCAACCTCAAGGACGGACTGCTGGCCCATGACCTTGACGACGCCGCGGTGAAGCGCGCTGGCCTGGAATCGGCGTCGCGGGTCATCGTTGCCTCCTCCGGCAGTAAGTGGAATGCCAGCGCGGTAGCCCTGGTTGCCGCGATAGAGGCCGTGGACGTCATCGTGACGGACCTGAAGCCATCCTCCGAAGATCTTGCCCGGCTCGACAAACTCTCTGTGGAAGTTGTGATTGCATGACCACCAGCACCAGAAGCACCACCAACGTCAACGCCGCGGCGGTGGCGACGTTCCTGATCTTCGCCATGAACGGCCTGGTGTTTGCAAGCTGGGCGGCACGCATCCCCGCCGTCACCGAAGCCCTCAGCTTAACGTCCGGCCAGATGGGCACACTGCTGCTCTGCACCGCCGTCGGGTCCTTGATGGCTTTGCCGTCCGCAGGGTGGGTGGTGGGCCGAATCGGGACAGCCGGCACGGTTCGCCTCGCCGGGATCGTGGCGGGTGCCGCAGGTGCTGCGATTGCCTTCTCCCTCATGGCTGCATCGGTTCCGGCCACGGCCATCGCCCTCTTCTTCTTCGGTATTGGCATTGGGCTGTGGGACGTAGCCCAGAACATCGAAGGGGCCGACGTCGAACACCGGCTCAAGCGGACCATCATGCCGCAGTTTCACGCAGCGTTCAGCGGCGGGGCGTTTGTGGGTGCTTTGATCGGCGCGGGGCTCTCGCATCTTGGTGTTGGCCTCCCCGAGCACCTGCTCGTGATCGCCGGACTTGCTGTCCTCCTCGCACTAACCGTGCCGCGCTACTTCCTGCCGCACGAAGCGTCAGTGGCTGAAACGCTCGACGACGGTGCGCCGGCTCCCAAGGGACCCACGGCTTGGCGGGACGGCCGGACGCTGCTCATCGGTGTGGTGGTTTTGGGTGCGACCCTTACGGAAGGGGCCGGCAATGACTGGATTGCCAAGGCGGCCGTTGATGGACTCGGTACCTCCGAAGCGACCGGCGCCCTGCTCTTTGCGCTCTTCGTTGCTGCCATGACCGGGATGCGGTTCCTCGGCGGCAAGGTCATCGACAGGTTCGGCCGCGTGGCTGTACTCCGTGCCAGTATGGCAGCGGCCGCGCTGGGCCTGGCGTTGTTCGTCTTCGCCGGCAACGTGGTGCTGGCCGGCCTTGGTGCGGCACTTTGGGGCGTTGGTGCGGCGTTGGCCTTCCCCATGGGCATGTCCGCTGCGGCCGACGATCCCAAGCACGCAGCGGCACGCGTTTCCGTGGTCTCAACCATTGGCTACGTGGCGTTCCTGGCCGGCCCGCCGCTTCTGGGTTACCTCGGCGACCAAACCGGAATTCACATGGCACTGCTGGCGATCGGATTGCCTATTCTTGTTGCCCTGCTTCTTGCTGGCGTTGCACGGCCCTTGCGCGCCAAATAGCCGCCCGGCCAGCGGTTTCATTCTCCTGAATGCATATGTTGCAGAACGGCCACCACAACAGCAGGACGACGCCGGCTGCTAGGCACGCCCCGCCGAGGACATCACTCAACCAGTGAGCGGACAGGTAGGTTCGGCTGACCATCATCGCGAGTATGCCAAGAACTGCCACCACTTTCGCCCACTGCCGGCCGATGAGCAACGCCATCACGACGAGGAAGGCGGTGGTCGCGGAAACATGCCCCGAAGGGTATGAGCCTGTATCAGACAGGACCCTGGCGCCTTGAGGCCGATCACGCCCAACAAGTGCCTTGGCCAGTTGAGTGAGGCCCAGGGCAGCAAGGCCGGCGAGTGCAGAGAAGGCAGCAGCCCTGGGACGTCGCCAGAGGAGTAGCGCGGCCGCCAGAACAGCATGCAGCACCAGCATGCCCACATACCCACCCCAGTTTAGCGCCACGTTTACCGCGTCCCAGAACGGGGCGTGCAGGGTGAAGGAATAGGCCTGCCATGTTGTATCAATTCTGTTGAAGGCGGGCTCCCCTTGACCGGCCACAATCAGGCCTCCCGGTACCGCGAACGCGCACAGCAAAAGCAGGGCAGGCGTGACAATCTGCCAGCTGGGCCGTTGGCGTGGACGCAGGACGCGAATCATTCACTCATCGTAGTCACGGCTGTTGGGTAAGGTTGGTGGAGTTCTGGAATGCCGCCGGGTCCTGCCGCCGGGCTCGCGCTACTGTGGTGGAATGCGAGGTTTCCTGGGCAAAGGCCCCAAGCACGTGGCAAGGTTCGATCATTTCCTTGTCAGGGCGGTTTCGCGCCAGCCGCAAGGCGAACATGATGATCTCTTCCGGCGGCTCTCAGCAGCGGCCACCAAGGGAAAGCTCTGGTTTGGCATCGCGGGAATCATGGCCACGGTTCCAGGAAAACCGCGCAGGGCAGCCCTGCATGGACTGCTCGCCTTGGGCGTGGCCTCCGGGGTCACTGACCTCATCTTCAAAACGGCGCTCCCCCGGCGGCGGCCCTTGCCGGAACACCTGCCCGTTTTCAGGTTCGTACACCCGCAGCCGGTCAGTTCATCCATGCCATCCGGACATTCAGCTTCGGCCGTGGCTTTTGTCGTGGGAGCAGGGATGGTTTCGCCCGTCCTGGGCGCCGTACTGGCGCCCATCGCCGCGGGCGTTGCGTATTCCCGTGTGCACACAGGTGCGCACTGGCCGTCAGACGTCGTGTTTGGTTCTGCACTTGGCGCGGGTGCTGCCCTGCTGACACGCACGTGGTGGCCAGCCAAGCCCGCCGAACCCAAACCCCGCCGGACGCCGGCAGAGGCCCCGGGAATTTCCGACGGCGAGGGGCTGAGCATCGCTGTTAATGTCCTGGGCGGTTCCTACTCTCCCGAAACCGGCGAACTGCTACAGGAGGTATTCCCCAAAGCGCATATTCATGAAATCGCTGAGGGCGAGGATGTCGCCGCTGAGATTGAAGCAGCCGCAGCCCGGCCAGGCACCGTAGCGCTTGGCGTGTGGGGTGGTGACGGGACGGTTGGCACCGCGGCCGCTATCGCCGTCGAGCATTCCCTGCCTCTTCTGGTATTGCCGGGTGGCACGCTCAACCACTTTGCCCGTGACCTCGGGACCAATTCCATTGACGCCGCAATCAAGGCAGTCACAGAGGGGCAGGCCGCGCTTGTGGATTTCGGGCATGTTGCCGTCCATCGAGGTTTGCCTGACAACCCTGAGTCCAGTGAGATCGCCATGCTGAATACGGCCAGCGTGGGTGTCTATCCGAACCTCGTACGCCGCCGGGAGCGACTGCAGCCTGCCATGGGCAAACCCCTGGCCAGTCTGGTGGCATCGCTGCGGACTTTCGGAGTGAACTCGCCCACGACGCTCACCGTTAACGGCGTGAAGCACAAGCTGTGGATTCTGTACCTGGGACGTGGGCGTTACTACCCCAGCGACCATGCCCCACTTCGACGCCCTGTGCTGGACGACGGCGTCTTCGATCTCCGCATGATCACTGCGGATGAACCATTTGCCCGTGCCCGGCTCCTTTGGGCCGTCATGACAGGCACCGTTGCTGCTTCCAAAGTCACGCATCTGACCGAGGCAACTACCGTCACCATTGAGGCGATCGGAGAACCGTTGGTCCTCGCCGTGGATGGTGAGCCCAAGCCCGGGGTGCGCAGTGCCGTGTTCACCGTCAAGAGCCACGAGCTACGCGTGTATTGTCCGCTTCCGGTTGACCCAGCTTCGTAGCGTCATCCGGCTTCGTAGCGTCATCCGGGAGGACTACCCTGACTGGACCCTGAATCATCCCTGAGACAGGCGATTTCCGCACCCTCTGTGACTAGCGTTGTCAGTACAGTCAACAACTCATCTGCACGTACACGTGCTCCGAGGAGGGAACGCTTCCATGATCGAAGCAACAGGCCTGACGAAGGTCTACGGCGAGAAGACCGCCGTCGGCGGTGTCAGTTTCACCGTCCAAGCCGGACGGGTAACGGGTTTCCTGGGCCCGAACGGTGCCGGCAAGTCAACCACGATGCGCATGATCATGGGACTGGACACTCCCACCGCGGGTTCCGTGACCGTGAACGGTGAACCGTTCGCCAAGCACGTTGCGCCGCTGCGTGAAATCGGTGCGCTGCTGGATGCCAAGGCAGTCCATACCAGCCGCACGGCGTACAACCACCTGCTCGCCATGGCCGCGACGCACAGCATCCCCAAGAGCCGGGTGCGGGAGGTCATCGAGATGACCGGACTGGGAGAAGTCGCTAAGAAGAAGGTGAAAGGTTTCTCGCTCGGCATGGGCCAGCGCCTGGGCATTGCGGCAGCGCTGCTGGGTGATCCGCAGACCATCATCCTGGACGAGCCCGTCAACGGCCTGGATCCGGAAGGCGTGGTCTGGGTTCGCAACCTGGTCAAGTACCTCGCTTCCGAGGGCCGCACCGTGTTCCTGTCCAGCCACCTCATGAGTGAAATGGCATTGACTGCAGACCATCTGATCGTGATTGGCCGCGGCAAAATCATTGCGGATGCACCCATCGCAGAGATCATCACCGGCAAGGGCCAGGCCCGCACACGAGTCCGCACGGACCAGCCGGAGCAGCTCATGCAACTGCTCGCCGGTACCGGTGTATCCGTGGAAGTCCACGAGCGTGAGCTGCTGGAAGTTTCGGGCCTGGATCCTCGCGGAATCGCCCGGACCGCCCTGGAGAACCAGATCATGGTCTACGAGCTGACCCCGCTCCAGGCAAGTCTCGAAGAGGCGTACATGGAGTTGACCAAGGACGAGGTGGAATACCACTCGCACATCACCGCCGGGACCTCTGTTCCCGTTCAGGCCGGAGGGAAATAGACATGAGCACCACCACTTTGGACCGCAAGTCCATGCGCAACTCCGTTGGTCCGGGACCGGCCTTCCACCGCGTACTGAACTCCGAGTTCATCAAGTTCCGCACCTTGTTGTCCACGCTGATTCTCCTGGCATCCACGGCGTTGGTCATGGTTGGCTTCGCAGCACTCTCGGCTTGGGGTACGGGACAATTCGCCGAGCAAGCTGCGAGGGATCCCGAAGCCGCCGCAGCCATTGCTGCGCAGGGCGGCGACATCGCAGTCAGCATCCCCACTTCCGGCATCGCATTCGCCCAGCTGATCCTCGGTTCGTTGGGCGTCCTGCTCATGAGCTCGGAATTCACCACGGGCATGGCGCGCTCCACGTTCGCTGCGGTCCCCAAGAGGCTCTCGCCGTTCCTGGCCAAGCTGATAGTCGTGATGGTCAGTGCATTCCTGTTGACGGCTGTGTCCACCTTCATAGCCGGCCTCGTGTCACTCCCCATCGTGGATAACTACGATCTCAAGCTGGACCTCAGCAGCTCGCAATCGGTCAAGCTCTTGCTCGTAAACAGCATTTACGTGGCAGCCGTGGCAGCGATTGGCATGGCACTGGGAACCATCGTCCGCAACTCGGCAGGAGGCATCATGAGCCTCGTGGGCCTGTTCTTTGTGGCCCCGATTGCATTCCAGCTCATTCCCGGCGATTTCTTCGTGGAAGCCCGCAAGTACCTTCCCGGCAACACCATCAACCCGATGACCGCCGTCGAGCATGTTCCTGACACCCTGGAAGTCTGGCAGGCCGCCCTGGTTCTCGGCGCCTGGGTTGTGGTGCCTGTGGCCTTGGCCATGGTCCTGTTGAAAAAGCGGGATGTCTAGGCCGTTTAGGCTCAATCCATGACTGAAGCTTCCCAAGTGAAGGACGCGCCGGCTGTAACAGCTGACGCGTCCTTCGCTGAAATTGCCCAGCGCCGCAGGGGCCGAATCCGTCGCTATTTTTTCGAACGTCCCCGTGCGATGGATGCGGTGGTTGTCCTTTGCTACGTCCTTTTGGCCTTGCCCACCATCATTACTTCGATCATCGAGGGCAAGTGGCTCGTCGTCGGGCTCTTGCTGCTGATCGCGACGGTCCTGATATTCCGGCGGCGCTACCCGCTTCAGGTGGTTGCCGCCGTCGTGGTTCTGGAAGTCCTGGCCACTGTGCTGAATCCATGGGGCTCGAACGTGTCCGCGGGGTTGTGGTTTGCCCTCTACGCGGTCGCCACAACCCGGAAGCGGCCAATTTCGCTGGTGGTGTTTGGCGCTGCGAGCCTGCCGCTCAGCCTGTTATACCTTTTCATGTGGACAAGTCCCAGCAGTATGAACACCCTGCAGGACGTCCCCGAGAACTTCCACCTCATCAACAACATCGCCACTGCCGTGACCATCATGCTGTCCAACCTGCTGGCCACAGGTATTGGTATCTCCGTCCGCCAGCGGCGGGAGCATGAGGCCGAGATCGCCGCATGGGCAGCGCGGACAACGCAGTTGGGCAAGGTCACCGAGCGCAACAGGATTGCGCGGGAAATGCACGACGTCGTTGCTCACTCCCTGACGGTAATGATCAGTTTGTCGGACGGTGCGGCAGTGGTGGTCAAGAAGGACCCCGACCGCGCCGGCGACGTCCTGGGTGAGCTGTCCCGAACGGGCAGGGCAGCGCTTGCGGACATGCGGCGGGTGCTCGGAGTCCTGCGCGACGATTCCGGCCGCCCGGCGCCACTGACTCCGCTCGAGTCCGGGCTTAACCTCGCCAAGCTGCTGGATGGTTTCCGTACGGCCGGCCTGCCGCTGCACTACGCGCACACTGGCCCCGCGCTTCCGGCCGATCCTGCTTTCGAGCTCACCGTGTACCGGATTGTGCAGGAATCGCTGACCAATGTCCTCCGCTACGGGCGCTCGCTCAGCCGCGTGGACGTGCAGGTAGCCCGCGACGGCGATCTGGTCACCATCGACGTGCACGACGACGGCCGCGGAACCCGGGAGGGTGGCGAGTCGATGGACAGCCTGGGAACACGGCAAGGCATTGCCGGAATGCGTGAACGGGCTGGAATCTATGCTGGAATCGTTACTGCCGGTCCGGGTAAAAGGGGAGGCTGGGCGGTCCACGCCGAGCTGCACTGGAACGGCGAAAAGGGGGAATAGTGGTAGATCAGGGCGTCATCAAGATCCTGCTGGTGGATGACCAGCCACTGCTGCGGATGGGCTTTCGACTCATTCTTGAAGGTGAAGAGAACTTCCATGTGGTGGGCGAGGCATCAGACGGGAACGAGGCCGTCCGGAAGGTTGAGGAGCTGCAGCCGGATGTGGTGCTCATGGACGTCCGAATGCCCACCATGGATGGCATAGAAGCGACGCGCCGCATTTCGGACGCCGGTTCCGAAGCCCGGGTCATCATCCTCACCACCTTTGACCTGGACGAATACGCGTTCTCGGGACTGCAGGCGGGTGCTTCTGCATTCCTGCTTAAGGATGTGGCCCCCGTTGAACTCGTGCACGCTGTGCGGCTTGTGGCCAGCGGCGACGCCGTTGTGGCCCCCCGCGTAACGCAGAGGCTGTTGGAGACGTACGTACGCGGCGGCAGCGTGCCCGGCCAATCGCCCAGCCCACACCGCGATCCGTTATTGGACGATCTCACACCACGCGAGACCGAGATCCTCACGACCATCGCTGAGGGGCTTTCCAATGCGGAGATAGCCCATAAGTTCTTCCTGTCCGAGGCAACTGTCAAGACCCATGTCCGCCGCATCCTCAGCAAGCTGCAACTGAGGGATCGGGTGCAAGTGGTTGTGTACGCGTACGAGACCGGACTTGTTGTGCCGAGCAACCCGGACTACTAATGCGTTAGGCACTTAGCGTGCAACATATGCATTAACAAATGTTTTTAATGACCACATGCGGCGAAAATGTGTTACCTTCGTCACTACAGACGCCCTCTTTGGCACCTTAAGTCCGGATGTCCTCAGGCGTACCGTTCGCATCTGTCATTAACCGGAGACACCACATGGAACCTTCAGCACCCCTGCAACTGGACCATCTACCTGATGCTCCCGCCTCGTCCACCGCTCCTGCCGAAACCGGCCTCCGCCGAACGATGGGTCCGCGGCACCTCATCATGATCGCGATGGGAGGTGTCATCGGATCGGGCCTGTTCCTCAGTTCGGGCTACACGATTTCCCAGGCAGGCCCGCTTGGTGCTGTCATTGCCTACCTCGTGGGGGCATTCGTGGTCTATCTGGTGATGGCCTGCCTTGGAGAACTCGCGATCGCCTACCCGGTATCGGGCGCCTTCCACATTTACGCCGCACGATCCATTGGTCCGGCCACGGGCTTCACCACGGCCTGGCTCTATTGGCTTTGCTGGGCGGTCGCGATCGGCTCCGAATTCACGGCGTCAGGACTGCTCATGCAGCGGTGGTTCCCTGGCGTCGAAGTCTGGGTGTGGTGCGTTGTGTTCGCAGCAGTCCTCTTCGGATTCAATGCCATCTCCTCCCGGTTCTTCGGAGAATCTGAATTCTGGTTCTCCATCGTCAAAGTGGGGGCGATCATTGCGTTGATCGTCCTTGGCGGAGCCGCACTCCTTGGATTCCAGCCCCTCGCGGAGTCCGGTAACCATCCGTTCCTCTTTGAGAACTTCAACACCTCAGGCGGACTCTTTCCCAACGGCTTCTCCGGAGTACTGGTTACTGCCCTGGCGGTCTTCTATGCCTTCTCCGGGTCTGAACTCATCGGGGTTGCTGCCGGAGAAACCACCGATCCTGCGCGGAACATCCCCAAGGCCATGCGTAGCACTGTCGTCCGCCTCCTGATCTTCTTCGTCGGTGCCATTGCCGTCATCGCAGCAACTGTTCCTTTTGATCAGGTGGGACTGGATGAGAGCCCGTTCGTCACAGTGTTCTCCTCTGTGGGTATCCCCTACGCGGCCGACATCATGAACTTCGTCATCATCACGGCACTGTTGTCCGCTGGAAACAGTGGCCTGTTCTCCTGTGCACGCATGCTGTACTCGTTGTCTGATGAAGGGCACGCACCAAAGGCCCTGAAGCGACTGACGCGGCGCGGTATCCCCCTCGTTGCCCTTTCTGTAAGCATGCTTGGCGGGCTGGCGTCGCTGATCAGCAGCGTGGTTGCACCGGAAACGGTCTACCTTGCCCTTGTTTCCGTGGCCGGATTCGCGGTGGTGGGCGTATGGATGTCAATCACGGCATCGCACTTCTTCCATCGCCGGGCCTTCGTCCGAAAGGGTGGGCAGGTGGCCGACCTTGCTTACAAGGCCCCGTTCTTCCCGCTGGTTCCGATCCTGGCATTCACTCTTTGCCTGATCTCACTGGTAGGTATCGCGTTCGATCCAAATCAGGTTGCTGCTCTCTACTTCGGTATTCCGTTCGTAGCCGCCTGCTACATCTACTTCCACTTCAGGCACGGGCGACACGCGGTTAAGCAGGTCGCCTGACCAATCCAGCACAGGGCTTCGCGGCCGGACTTCAGAGAGAGTCCGGCCGCGAAGCCGTTCATCGTCCTGCCCATGAGGTCCTGATTCCTGCCGCTGACAAGGGCGTGTGAGAATGGCGTGAGCGCTTGGCGGAAGGAGCGGGATTCTTGGAGGTGTCACCGGAGGCGTCGTCGTTGGCGCAGGGGCTTCGTCTGGTTCGGTTGGTTACTGACCGCGAAAAGCAGGGCCGTCAGTTACTTGGCGTGTCCCAACTCGCGGCCGAGCTGGACATGGAGCAGAGCCGGGTTTCGCGCCTGGCCCAGGAACTGTGCGACTTGGGGCTGCTTGAGCGGCTGGAGCGCGGCCCTTTCCGTGCGGGACCTCGGTTCTTCAGCCTGGCCGCCTCCCTCAATGTTGGCTGGGTCCATGATTCGCGTGCCGAGCTGGAAGAGTTGGTCTCGTCCCTGGGACTTCGGTCCCGGCTGTCAGTGCGGGATGGTGTCAGGGTTCTGCTGTTGCGTTCCTCTACCAACAACTCAGTCCTGGGCGGGTTCGCAAAGCCGGGAATGGTCACGCCCGTGTGGTGTACGGGTTCGGGGCGGGCGTTGCTGTGGGACCACTCCCGGAACGAGCTGGAAGCCCTGCTTAAGGACGTCAACTTCATCGGCGTCGGCGGGCCTGCTGCAGCACATTCCCAAGGGGAAGTCGACGCCCTCATGGAGCGCGACAGGCCCAGGGGTTTTGTTTTGGCGGCTGAGGAGTTCGAATACGGTGTATGGGAACTGGCCGTACCTGTCCGGGATCCTTCAGGCGGCATCCTTGCTGCGCTCAGTATCCTGGGTACCCGTTCCGATCTTGAGGGGGCCGCACCGGAGCTTGCCCCGCTGCTGCATTCGGCAGCGCACCGGCTCGGTTCCGGGACTTAAGCTGTTGGCGGCTATTGAAGTCGTCCGCCAACCATCGACTCAAGCCACTCCTGCCAAGCATGGAGGGCGACTGCGTAAGTTTCGCGGTGGGGCTCAATTCGAGACTTCGGGCCCACTATCTGTAGGGCTGCAGCAACCTCTCCCTTGAAGTCGCGTATGGGGGCGGCCAGTGAGTAAAGTCCCGGCTCAGCTTCTTCGTCCACGATTGAGTAGCCGCGCACGCGAGCATCATTGAGCCGCGCCAGGAAGTCCTCCACAGACGGGGGCGTATTGGGTCCATGCTTCACGAACTCAACAGATTCGAAGATCTTACGGACTTCTTCGTCCGGGGCGTCCCACAGAAGTGCTTGGCCGGCGTCACTGCAATAGGCAGGATACGGACGTCCAAGCCACGATCCCACGAGGTTGGCGCTGGCTGGCACCTGTTCACCGATGGTGACCGTACTGTTGCCGCTGAGCACGCCAAGGAAGCACGCCTCGTTGGTTTCAGAAGCGAGACCCTCGAGCGCGGTCAGCCCGTCCGTCTTCAGCCGTTGTTCAGCGACCAGTTGGGCGTCCGTGAGGATAGTCCAACCCAAGCTGTACTTTCGCTGATCCCTGCGGGCCAGGAAACCCTCCTGCAAGGCACCCTTGAGGCTTCGCGATACTTGGCTGCGGTCCTTGTCCAGGTCGGCCGCGACGTCGGCGACCGTCCCGCCGTCGTATCCTTGCGCGTGACGGGCACCGACCGCAAGGATGGCCATCATGCCCCGGCCCATGCTTGAGGTCTTTGACATGGATTGATTCTAGCTTTTGGGCGGAAGGTTCTTCGGGACCGGCACCGGGGACCAGTTCCGGGGACCAGCCCCGATGGCGGGCCTGAGTGGGCAGGTCTTAGTGGATGGCGAAAACCCTGGCAGGAAATCCACTGCCTTCCAAGGGCTTGGCCCATGTTGCCACCAGGACGCCGCCGGCCTCGGGCACGTTGTCCAGATTGGCAAGAAGTTCAATCTGCCACTTGTCCCGGGCCAGGACATAAGTTTCCAGGCTGAAGTCCTGCTGGGAGGTGGCGACGCCCGGATCAGTGTCCGTTTGTTCGTGGCCCACGGCAGCCACAGCACGGGTCTCGATCAGGAATTCCAGAACCTCCTGTGACCAGCCGGGAGTGTGGCTGATGCCGGCTTGGTCCTTGTTTGCCATTGCTTGGGCATCAGGCCAGCGATGGCTCCAACCAGTCCGGAGCGCCACAAATGAACCTGCCGGAATCTTCCCGTTCCGCTCCTCCCAGGACTGGACGTCGGCGAGTGTTGGAGTGGCATCTTCATCGAGGCGAACACGGTCACTGATATCCAGGACAACCAAGGGCAAGAGCATTTGTTCCACGGGTATCTGGTCCAGTGTGCGGCCGCCCCGCACAAAGTGTGACGGCGGATCCACATGGGTTCCCCATTGGCCGACGATCGAGTACCGGTGGGCAGTAAAGCCGTCCCCCTTTTCCATGTCAAAGAGGGCTTCGCGGGACTCATCCGGGAAGGCAGCGAAGCGCGGCTGACCCGGATGGAACGCATGCGTCAGATCGGTGTATGTCCTGCCTTCGAGCAGGGGCGCAAGCTGCTGCCATAACTGGGAATCCATCAAGCCACCCGGCTTTCAATGGCAGGAGCGTGGGCACTGCTGGAGACACTCAGCGGCCCGGAGACTTCAATGACGGGAACTTCCCACGGGTGGATATCCACGATCCGCTGGACGAGTTCATGAACGGCCTGGTCTGGGAGCGAGTCGTCGAAGTATGTGGTGAAGACAAAAGTCGGCGAGATGGTCCTCTGCCCAACGCTTCCCAGCGTGGGATTGGCGCCTTCCGCGACTGTGAAGCCCTCGAACCCCGCCGAGGACTCGAAGACGTGGTGGTAATTGCCGAAGCCTCCCAGCTCCGGCGTTGCGGTGAGTGCGTGCAGCAGGGAAGCGATGCCTGCGTCGGCTTCGAGGGCGCCCAGATCGCCACTGGCCAGTTGCGTCATCGTGTCCAGCGGGATGGGCCAGTGGATGCGCAGCTTTCGCACGGCTTTCAATTCAATGTTCATGGGGGCAATGCCTTCCGTGGGTGTGCTTACTGGGAGCAATCGTGGCACAAGGTGACGAGCATTACAAGCATATGAAAATGTTTATATTGCACATCAGGCCTTGGTCGGCTGGTAGTCGCCGCTTTCACAGCTCCACCACGGGTTTGGCATGTACAAGTCACAGCGCCCGTGGGTTTGATGGACGCATGACGTTCCCGCAGCCCCATCCAGACCACGATCGCGGCCTTGAATTCGATCTCTCAACGCTCCTGAGCCGTCGGCGAACGCTCGGGGTCCTGTTCGCCACCGGGACGGCAGCGGCCCTGGCTGCCTGTACGCCGGGTTCCGGAGGTGGCGGCGCATCGCCGTCGTCATCTTCCAGTGCTGCCGCTACCGCAACACAAAGCACGACGGCGGCCGTATCACCTTCCGCTACCAGTACCGTGACGCGCGCACTCGCCGAATGCGGAGTCGAGATCCCGGAGGAAACCCTCGGCCCCTATCCCGGCGACGGTTCCAACGGGCCGAATGTGCTCGAGACATCGGGAGTAGTTCGAAAGGACATCACTTCAAGCTTCGGCAGCTCTACCACCAAGGCCGAAGGCGTCCCGCTGACTTTCACCCTCACCCTGCTGGACAACGCCAACGGTTGCTCACCGCTGGCAGGTGCGGCGGTCTATGCCTGGCACTGCGACCGGAACGGCGAGTATTCCCTTTACGATTCAGGGCTGAAGAACGAGAACTATTTGCGCGGCGTCCAGGAGGCCGACAGGAACGGCCAAGTCACTTTCACTACTATCTACCCCGGCGCCTACAGCGGGCGGTGGCCTCATATTCACTTTGAGGTATTTGAATCCATGAGCAACACTTCCGCGGCGGGGCAGGTGTTGGCGGTTTCCCAGATCGCTCTGGCTGAGGCCGCGTGCAAGGACGTGTACGGTTCGCCGGGATACGAGTCGAGTGCCCGAAACTTTGCAAGAAGCACGCTGGCAGGGGACAACGTCTTTGGTGACGATGGAGGCATATATCAGCTGGCCACCATGTCCGGTTCGGTCCAAGGAGGCTACACAGCCGCGCTGAACGTCACGGTTTGATGCGAAGCGGTCAACAAGCGCAGCTAGACTCGGGGGCATGCCTTCGAATGCCCCCGCAGCAGCTGACCACATCCAGGACCTCGGCGCGTATGTTTCGGCTTCGCCGTCCAGCTTCCATGCAGTGCACGAGGCCGGCAGGCGGCTTGATGGCGCCGGCTTCACCGCGCTGGATGAACTGCAGTCCTGGGAAGGTGGCGCGGGTAAGTTCCATGTCATCCGCGACGGCGCCCTGATCGCGTGGGTCACTCCCGAAAGTGCCGGTCCCACCACGGGCTTCAATATCCTGGGTGCCCACACGGACTCCCCCTCCTTCAAGTTGAAGCCGAAGCCCACCACCGGGAAGTTCGGTTGGCTGCAGGCCGGCGTCGAGGTGTACGGAGGGCCGCTCCTTAACTCCTGGCTGGACCGAGAGCTGCAACTGGCCGGCCGCCTGGTGTTACGCGACGGCACGCAGCACCTGACCGCAACCGGCCCGCTCCTGCGCTTCCCGCAACTCGCCATCCACTTGGACCGTGCGGTTAATGACAACGGCCTGCTTCTGTCCAAGCAGCAGCACATGAATCCGGTCTTCGGGCTCGGTGATCCGGCCAACGAAGATCTTTTGGGCCTGCTTGCCGGGCGCGTCGAGGGCGCCACTGTTGATCCAGCAGACATCGGAGGTTACGACGTCGTCGTGGCGGACACGCAGGCACCTGCGGTTTTCGGCGCCAACGGTGAGTTCTTCGCCTCCGGCCGGTTGGACAACCTTTCTTCGACACACGCTGGCCTGGTGGCATTGATCGAACGCGCGAAAGCGGGGACGAAAGACGGCCCCATCGCTGTCCTCGCCGCTTTTGACCATGAAGAGATCGGTTCCAACTCGCGTTCCGGTGCCTGCGGCCCCATCCTTGAGGACATTTTGACCCGAATCTCTGACGGTCTTGGCGCCTCGGTGAGCCAACGGCGGCAGTCCTTGGCGGCGTCGTTCTGTGTTTCCGCGGACGCCGGCCACGCCGTCCACCCGAACTACGCCGAGAGGCACGATCCCGTCAACCGTCCGCTACTCAACGGTGGGCCGCTGTTGAAGATCAACGCAAACCAGCGTTATGCCACCGATGCCACGGGGGCTGCGCTTTGGGCGCGGTTGTGCGGGGAAGCAAATGTGCCGTACCAGGAATATGTATCCAACAACGACCTTCCTTGTGGCTCCACCATTGGTCCCCTGACTGCGACGCGGCTGGGGATAAGGACAGTGGATGTCGGCATTCCCCTGCTGTCCATGCACTCGGCTCGGGAATTGTGTGGTGTGGAGGACCCGTTCCGGCTGGCCTCCGTGGCGGAGCGGTTCTTCCGCACTGAGGTCTGATTTCCCGGGCGCGGCTAACAAAGCCTCAAAGAGTCATTTCAAGGGAGTTTCTAAAGTTTCCTATATGAGACTTTAGATGCTTATAGTCATACTTTTTGTGCATATTTCCTTTTTTGGGCTCACGAAAATGTACATCCGCACAGGATTTTGCCCTGCGCGGATGGCTACTGTGGGAAAGCCATGTGGCCCGCTGCACATCAACTCGGGCCCCTCTCCAAAGACACTAAGGACGGCGCCGACCCATGCACGCTGACCAACTACTTTCAAAGTCCCTGAAGCCACGACACCTCTCCATGATCGCCATCGCCGGCGTGATTGGTGCTGGGCTGTTTGTGGGTTCCGGCGCCGCTATCCAACAGGCTGGCCCGGGTATCCTCGTCGCCTACTTGGCTGCTGGCCTGGTGGTTATTCTCGTCATGCGAATGCTCGGCGAAATGGCTGCCGCCAACCCGGAAACCGGCTCCTTCTCCACATACGCGGATAAGGCCCTGGGCCGCTGGGCCGGGTTCAGCATTGGCTGGCTCTACGCCTGGTTCTGGATCATCGTGCTCGGCATCGAGGCCACCGCCGGCGCTGCCATCATGCATCGCTGGGTACCGGGCGTCGACCAATGGGTTTGGGCACTGGTGCTCATGGTGCTCCTGACATTGACGAACCTTGGCTCCGTGAAGTCGTACGGCGAGTTCGAATTCTGGTTCGCGTCCATCAAGGTGGCCGCAATCGTCATCTTCCTGCTCGCAGGCATCGCCGCCATCCTTGGCTTGATCCCTGGCGTTTCCGCGCCGGGCGTCGCCAACCTCCTGGACCAGGGAGGCTTCATGCCCAACGGTCCGGGTGCGGTCCTTGCCGGCATCCTCGTGGTGGTCTTCTCGTTCTTTGGTGCCGAGATTGCGACGATCGCCGCGGGTGAATCCGAAAACCCCGTAGACGCAGTCAAGAAGGCTGTGAAGTCCACCGTATGGCGCATCTTGATTTTCTACATCGGCTCCATTGCCATAGTGGTCACACTCCTGCCGTGGAACAGCGCTTCGGTCGCCAAGAGCCCGTATGTTGCCGTGATCGAGCTCTACGGAATCCCGGGTGCCGGCACCATCATGGACATCGTGGTCCTCACCTCGGTGCTCTCCTGCCTGAACTCGGGCCTGTACACGGCAAGCCGGATGCTCTTCTCGCTCTCGCAGCGTGGCGACGCCCCCAAGTCCTGGACGAAGATTTCCAAGCGCGGCGTGCCTGCGGCAGCAGTACTTGCCTCCACCGTGGTTGGGTTCATCACTGTCGGCCTGAACTACGTCGCTCCGGACACAGTGTTCCTGTTCCTAGTCAACACCTCCGGCGCCATCGCCTTGTTCGTGTGGCTGGTCATCGCCAGTTCACAGCTCATCCTCCGCGGACGCATGGGCGCCGCCGCCAAGGATCTGGACCTCAAGATGTGGTTCTTCCCGTACCTCACGTGGATCGCGATTGGAAGCATCGTCGCGCTCATCATCGGCATGGTGATACTTGAATCCACGCGGGAATCGCTCTTCCTCTCCCTGGCCCTTGCTGCGGTCGTCGTCGCCATTGGCGTGTTCCGATACCGCAAGGGTGGCACCCCTTCCACCCCGGTGGGTGACGGGGAAGCCGAGCACGTCACGCTAGGTTCCGGACCGGCGTCGTAAGCGTCCTTTTCGTCCGGGGCACCGCCGTCAGCGTTCGACGGCGGTGCCCCGTTCGTGTTTAAGGCACTTCAACGGGGAGGTACTGGATGGGTCCGGGGCATTGTGCGCCGGTGGTATCCGGAACACCCGGTACGGCAGGGATGTCGAAGACTGCGTCCCGCTGGCGTTTGCCTGTCTCCTTGACCACAACGCGGACCTTGGCCACCACGGCAGGCGGGGAGGCTGTTTGCCCGGCAGGTAGATACGGAGGCTCCTGGGGGACGAGCCAGCGGCCGTCCGTCTGCTGCTGGAGGGGCCGCGGTGTGCAGCCGTCTCCGAAACATGCTTGGACGCGGCTCGGCGTCGAGCCTATCTTCAGCTCGATCGGAGTGTCGTTTCCCATGGCAGGGCACACGCGCGACTTGTCCACCGCGAACCACACAACTACGCCGATCGCGGCCACCAAAATGATCGCCGCAACCCAAATCAGCCGGGGCTTCATGGCAAGTAGCCTACGCCTGGGCGCGGCCGGGAACCGGGCATTTCGGGCGGCGGGAACTTCTGTGGGCTACTGGGCCAAGCCGATGACCAGGTTGATGGTGACGGCCAGGATGACCGTGCCAAACAGGTAGGACAGAAGGCTGTGCTTCAGGGCCTCGAGCCGGATCCGGTGGTTGCCCAGATTGGTGTCTGAGACCTGGTACGTCATGCCAAGGCTGGTGGCGAGGTACGCGAAGTCGGTGTACTGCGGCGGGCGGTCCTGGTTGAAGCTGATGCCGCCCACTTCACCACCGGCATCGGCTTCAGGGCTGTAGTACAGCTCGGCATAACGCAGAGTGAAGAGGGTTTGGACAAGCATCCAGGACAGGGCTACGCACGCAAGGGAGAGCGCAGCCGAATAAAAGCGGGTGTCCGTACCTTCAGTGTGCGAGTTGACGATCACCGCGGCAGCGGCGGCGATGCTGGCCAGGTTTGCGATGAGGATCAGTACATCGGTAACCCCGCGGGAAGGGTCCTCGGAGGTTGCGTGTTGCTGGGTTTCAGAGGGGTCCATCCGCGCTATCACCAGCCACACCCAGGCAACATAGATCAGCGCTGCCGTGGCCCAGCCGACCGCCGGGGCGTCGACCCAGCTGCCTGCGAGGCCCGTGACCACGAAGGCCGCGGCACCGGCAGCCACCATGACAACGAAACGCACCCGGCTGCGCCTCACTCTCAGTGCATCCATGCCCCCACCCTAGCCCGGGTTCCCCGTTCAATCCGGCGTATTGGGATGCAGGAATCCACGAAATGGGCATCCTCGTGTTAGTGTCTTTGTCGCTGTTACGGAGAAAAGTGAAACACTGTTTCTCCGAATCACCCTGCGCGGGTGGCGGAATGGCAGACGCGCTAGCTTGAGGTGCTAGTCCTCGAAAGGGGGTGGGGGTTCAAGTCCCCCTCCGCGCACAGGAAACCCCTGGAAGATCGCTGATCTTCCAGGGGTTTTGTCGTTTCCCGGCTTTGATTGGAGGCTCCGGTCAAGAGCCGGGCCGCGGCGCGAACATGATGATCCCGACGCCCACAATGCAGAGCACTGCGCCAACCACGTCCCAGCGGTCCGGCCGGAAACCATCGACGAGCATTCCCCATGCGAGGGAACCGACAATGAAGACCCCTCCGTACGCGGCGAGGACGCGGCCGAAGTGGGCGTCGGGTTGGAACGCCGCGACAAAGCCGTAGATGCCCAACACCACCACCCCGAGACCGGCCCACCACCAGGCCTTTCCCTCACGGACCGACTGCCAGATGAGCCAGGCGCCACCTATCTCTGTGACGGCGGCAAGAATGAAGAGGATGGTGGACTTCAGGACGGTCATGCTCCCAGTATTCACGGTCGCTGGACTCAGTTATCCACATACGTCGATTGGCAGGTTCCGGTCGTGGATTCCACCGAATAGCTTTGAGTGCAGGAGATGCACTAAGATATTGAAGTCTGTGTTGCGCCCTCCTTCCGAGTCTTCGGCGGGGGAGCGAGCCACAGCATCGCAAATGAACCTCCTGTTACGGAAATACCGTAACCGCTTAGCCCAAAGGAGGTGGGTTCACATATGCGTCCTTACGAATTGATGGTAATCATCGACCCCGAGGTCGAAGAGCGTACCGTAGAGCCGTCGCTTCAGAAGTTCCTCAATGTCATCACCACCGATGGTGGAACCATCGAAAAGGTTGACATCTGGGGCCGTCGCCGTCTGGCATACGACATCAAGAAGAAGTCCGAAGGTATCTACGCAGTGGTGAACTTCACCGCTGAGCCGGCTACCGCCAAGGAACTTGACCGCCAGCTGTCTCTTAACGAGACGATCATGCGCACCAAGATCATCCGCCCCGAAGACCAGAAGGTCGTTGCTGAGTAATCAGCCCCTTCCAGATCTTTACACCGCAGGAACGAACAAGGAGGCAGTAGATGGCAGGCGAAACGACTATTACGGTCATCGGTAATCTCACCAATGACCCGGAGCTGCGGTTCACCCCGTCTGGCTCAGCAGTAGCGAACTTCACCATCGCTTCTACTCCCCGGACCTTTGACCGTCAGTCGAATGAGTGGAAGGACGGGGAAACCCTGTTCCTCCGCGCTTCCGTCTGGCGCGAAGCTGCCGAGAACGTGGCCGAGTCCCTCACCAAGGGCATGCGCGTCATTGTTTCCGGCCGTTTGAAGAGCCGTTCCTACGAAACCAAGGAAGGCGAGAAGCGCACCGTTATCGAGCTTGAGGTCGATGAAATCGGCCCGAGCCTGCGTTACGCAAACGCCAAAGTCAACCGTACCCAGCGCTCCGGTGGCCAGTTCGGCGCCGGAAACGGTGGTCAGGGTGGCTTCGGTGGCGGTAACGCCGGTGGCTTTGGAGGAGGCGCTGCAGCTGGTGCAAGCCAGGGCGGCAACTCCGGTGGAAACTGGGGCGGCAACCAGCCCGCACAGCAGGATGACCCCTGGGCTACGCCCGGTGTCAGCAATGCAGGCGGCTGGGGCAACGGCCCGGATTCCGAACCTCCCTTCTAAACACCAAGAAAAAGTCCGACGCCGGAACCCGCCGGGACTGCCGCAAGGCACCCGGGCGACTACCGCCGTCGAACACCACCATCCCGTGGATCAATATCCACGGGCTCCATAGAAAAGGAGCTCCACGATGGCTAAGGCTGAACTCCGTAAGCCCAAACCAAAGTCCAACCCCTTGAAGGCCGCTGACATCACTGTCATCGACTACAAGGACGTAGCACTGCTGCGCAAGTTCATCTCCGACCGCGGAAAGATCCGCGCTCGTCGCGTTACTGGCGTTACCGTTCAGGAACAGCGCAAGATCGCCCAGGCAATCAAGAACGCCCGCGAAGTTGCTCTGCTGCCTTACTCCGGCGCTGGCCGCGGCTAAGGGAAGGGATTAACTAACATGGCAAAGCTCATTCTGACCCACGAAGTAACCGGTCTCGGTGCTGCTGGCGACGTTGTCGAGGTCAAGGACGGTTACGCACGTAACTTCCTGCTGCCCCGCGGCTTCGCTCTGACCTGGACCAAGGGTGGCGAGAAGCAGGTTGAGTCCATCAAGGCTGCCCGCGCTGCTCGTGCCCACGCTTCTGTTGAAGCTGCACAGGCACAGGCTCAGGCTCTGTCCTCCAAGAAGGTCAAGCTCGAGGTGAAGGCCGGCGAGTCCGGTCGTCTCTTCGGCACTGTCAAGCCTGCTGATGTCGCTGCTGCTGTTGAGGCCGCTGGCCTTGGCGCCATCGACAAGCGCAACGTTGAACTGCCGAACCACATCAAGTCTGTCGGTTCGTACCAGGCCAACGTTCGCCTGCACGAGGATGTTTCCGCTGTTATCGACCTCGAGGTCGTAGCAGGGAAGTAGTCTCTGACTGCTAAGAAGGACCCCCGTCACCGGTTTCCGGTGGTGGGGGTCCTTTTGCTTACGAGGTCGGCGTGTGGAGCTCCGACATGACGTGTTGGTAGCCCGTCCTGATCATTTCTGCGAGGACCTCACGGTCCACGTCGTCCAGCCGGTTGATGTACAAACATGCAGCCCCGGTCTTGTGTTTGCCCAACTCAGGAAGCAGTCGATCGGCGTCGGGACCGTACGTGAGGCCATAAAGTGCCAGGTTTGCCTTGCGCGGTGAGAATCCGACGGCGGCGGAGTCACCTTCGCGTCCACTCTCGTATTTGTAGTGGTAGCTGCCGAATCCGACGATCGTCGGCCCCCACATGACGCCTTCCTTTCCAGTGATCTCCTGCATCATCCGCCGCAGCTCCAACCCGTCGGCGCGCCGGCCGGGGTGTTCCACCGCGGACAGGAATTCATCCACGGACATGCCCGTGGGCTGGGTCTTGTTCTCTGCCATGCTCGTAGTTTCGCAGACACGCGGTTGGCCGGCCACCCAGTGATAGCCTGCAGCGGTGACTTCAGAATCCTTGCGTATCCGCCCCTTCCACCAGGTCGACGTCTTCTCCGCCCAGCCGTATCGCGGTAATCCCCTCGCAGTTGTGGTTGATGCAGAGGGACTGAGCAGCGAGACAATGCAGCACTTCGCCAACTGGACCAACCTTTCCGAGACCACCTTCCTTCTTCCTCCCACGGATCCGCGTGCCGATTACCGTGTGCGCATCTTTACTGGCAGCGAGGAGTTCCCGTTCGCCGGGCACCCAACCCTCGGTTCCGCCCACACCTGGCTGCAGGCCGGTGGAGAGCCCAAGACGGATGGCGTGCTGGTGCAGGAATGCGGCGCAGGTTTGGTTCGAGTGAAGCACGACGCCGGAAGGCTGGCTTTCGCTGCACCACCACTGACCCGCTTCGAAGCAGTGGACGCTGCCGTTCGTTCCCAGCTGGCAGCCGGTCTGAGGCTTTCGGAGGACGCCTTGCTGGACGCATCATGGCTGGTAAATGGCCCGGAGTGGGTTGGTGTCCTGCTTGAGTCTGCAGAACAGGTCCTGGCGATCGAACCGGATCTCGTGGCGATGGGTGACCTCAAGGTCGGGGTGATCGGCCCACACGAGCCTGGGTCCGACGTCGACTTTGAAGTGCGCACGTTCATTCCGGGCGACGCCATGGTGGAAGATCCCGTGACCGGAAGTTTCAACGCCGGTGCAGCGCAGTGGCTGATCGGCACGGGGCGGGCACCTGATGAATACGTGGCGGCGCAGGGCACTGCCTTGGGCAGGGCGGGGCGCATCCATGTGAAGGCTGAGGACGGTGACATCTGGATCGGAGGGGCATCGGCTACGTGCATCCAGGGCACCGTGCTGCTCTAGCCCCCCAAGTAGGTAGCAGCTGATGCCCTTATGAACGCTCAAAACGGCATCACCTGCTACCTACTTGGGGGATGGATTGGCGTCCCCCCGGGCGAGCGTTTAGCGTGAGACTTATGTCAGCATCCGATGCTTCCGCGAAGGCCAACGGCAACCCTTTGCTTGTCCTTGGCAAGATCACGTCCATCCTGGACGCCTTCTCCCTGTCGAAGCCGGTGCTGCAGCTGAGCGACATTCGTGAGCACACGGGGATGCCGACCTCCACGGTGCAGCGTCTCGTCACCAACCTGACGTCCCAAGGATTCCTGGACCGGGAAGGCGACGCGTACCGCATTGGCATGCGGATGGCGTATTGGGCAGCTCCGGCCACCCGTGGCATGGAAGTGGTTGACATTCTAAGCCCGCTGCTCAAGACGTTGCGCGATACTACCGGTGAGACTGCGTGCTTCTTCAAAGCAGAACAGCACTACCGCGTTTGCGTCGCCATGGCAGATACCCGTCACGCGCTCCGGCGCGAGATGCACCTTGGCAAGATCATCCCGCTTCATGCGGGTTCGGCGGGAAGGGTCCTGCTTGCTTGGTCTCCTGAACTGATGGAGGCTGTCCTTCAGGACCCGTTGGAGCCGATCACGGACTACACCATCACCAGTTCCGAGGAATTGGAGACAGCAGTCAAGAAGACGCGGGCGGATGGCTTTGCTATTACCGTGGGGGAGCGGGAAGACGGTGCCTCCGGGCTATCGGCGCCTGTGTTCGATTCAGCTGCTGCCCTGGTGGGAGCAGTCACCATCAGCGGCCCGACGCTGCGGATGCCGCTGGAGACGTGCCAGGCGTGGGTGGAACCTTTGCTCGCAACAGCGGAACACATGACCAGACTCATCGGCGGGCGGTTCCCGGGGGAGTCGTAAGGGCTATTAAGAGCTAACGGGTAGTAACCAAACGGGCGTACACGCAAGGAGCACATTATGCATTCTGCACGGAATTTTGAATCGATCGCCATTATTTTCAATCCCAACAGCACAGGTGATGCACCCGAACTGGCTGAGCAATTACAGGTCAAGCTGAAGGACATGCTCTCCTACGCGCCAGAGATTACCCTGCAGCCTACTGAACACGCTGGACATGCCGTTGAGCTGGCCAGGACGGCGGCGGCAAAGGGAGGCGACGTCCTGGTTGTCTCCGTGAGTGGTGACGGTGGCTATAACGAGGTTGTCAACGGAGTAATACAGGCCGGGAACCCGCAAGCCGTGTGTGCGGTCATGGCTGCGGGCAACGCCAACGATCACCGACGGATCACGGGAACCAAGCCACTGGAAGAAGCTATTGCTGAGGGCCACGTCCGGAAGATTGACCTCTTGAGCATTCACACAGGCCAAAAAGAAGGCCAGCCTTTGGAATATGCGCATTCCTATATCGGATTTGGTCTCACACCTGTTGTGGCCACCGAGCTCGAAAAGGGCAGCAAGGGAGCCCTGACTGAAATGGTCTCCGTCATTAAGACGTTTTCAAAATTCGAGCCATTCGCCATCCGAACATCCGATGGCAAACGCAGGAAATTCGACAGCCTGGTTTTCGCCAACATCCCCGAAATGGCCAAGTACGCCACGCTCAGTGAGGCCGAAGACCACCCCTCTGACGGAAAATTCGAAGTCATCGTCTTTCCACACATGCCCAAATGGCGTGTGCTGCTGACAGCCCTCCGCGCAACCACCCAAGGCCTGGGCGATCAGCCGAGCGTGAGCAGCTATGAATTCACTACGCTCAAACCCTTGCCGTACCAGATGGATGGTGAAGTGAAGACAGTGGAAGCCAATGTGAAAGTCAGGGTGGAATGCGCTCCGGCCGCTCTGGCTACAGTCGGCTAACGCCAGCCTCGTTGGGCTGCGAGATCGGCTACATGGATCGTGCGGTCTACTCGTCCATAGTGAGTCTCTGGAACGTGTTCTGCTCGTCCGGTTCTTAGGCAAGAATCGCCGTTCAATGCGCATGAAATTCTACGTGTTGCCATCGATCAAATCTCAACGCTGCGGCACTAACGGTCAAGCTGGCCCGACATGCCATTCGAGCGCATAGGCCGCACTTCCAGCGCGGCCTATGTCTGCCGGTTCTTGAGGGAAACTCCGGCTCGATGATGCCGCAAAAAAAATTCTCCTCGATCCTGGGTAATGAGAACTGCGTCACGTTTCCGTGTGCGCGCACACCTAGTAGGTGTCGGCACGTCAGTGTTGGCCTGGTGACGCGGGCGGAGTGAGGCAGTGACGGCAGTATTCTATTGTGCGAAAACGTATATAGGGAATTTAGGTAGTAAGGCGAGTTTTGAATTCGAGTCATCGGAGGATTTTATGCGTCTCTTACAAAAAACATTACTGGCAGGAAGCCTAGCGACAGCCCTGGCACTGTCGCCCACTGCTGCGCACGCGGGTAATGCGCCCGGAGATCGAGGTGTCTACACGGTTAGCGGAATTCAATATTGGAATCAGGCCAACGTCATCGTGCAAAGTACTCAGGCTTGGGGAGAAACGAGAAGCGGACCGGACACGCATTGTGTCTCAGCAGGTTCGATCGCTGCTAAAGCGAAGCTCTTTGAGAGTTCGGCGAGCGGCACTGGCGCTGCTTTGAGGTCTGAAGGTCCTTGGTACTACACCGAGGTCACCCTCTGTCCTGGCGAGTGGCGGGGGTACACGGCTTACTACAACTTTGGTGGAGGAATGCGGTACTTCTACAGCCACGGTGAAACCATGGCTTGGAACACGTGGTCAAGCTCCTATAACCAGTACTCGACTATTCCAGGGAAAGTCCAGAACCCATGATTTCGGAGCGGCAAATGAAACGTCTGTTGAAAACCCGAACCACAACTGTCCTTTTAGGAGCAATTCTTCTCGGCGGTGCCGGAATCGGAGTTGCCAGCGCTACATCCCAGCCCACAGTCACACCCGAAGTATCGCCCCAATCGCCCGCCGTCGTGTTGAGTGACGCCCCCTTCGAGAAAAATGCCGCTGGCCAAACGTATGGGCTTCCAACTGAGGTCGAGGGGGTTTCCGTTGAACCGGACCTGATTCGGGCCTATGCAACCAACGATCGAATTGGGTACGTCAAGAACAGCGAACGAAAAGTAGCAAGTGGCGATCCGTCGCTATTCAAGTCGCCAGAAGAAGCATTGCATTGGCAGGCAAACCGACCGAAGGGTCCGGTGAGTATCCCGGTCTACGACCTCGACGGCGTCACGGTCATAGGTGAGTTCGTCTTCTCAGAGGGGACCGTCACTTCGAGTACTGACAAATAGATAAGGCGGGATTGAACGGCTCACCCCGGAGCGCAGCCAGCTTCGGGGTGACGTCTGTCCTTCCGGCAATCGACATCAAGCGAACCCTCACTTTCCACCGCAGGCCGCCGTCACGAAGTCGTAGATACGCCCACGTAACTCATTCGGTGCTGCAACCTTCAGCACGCCTTCCCGTGCGCCCACCGAAATCCTCAGCGGCAACAGCGTTCCCACCTTATCCTCGGCCACTGCATGCGGGTCGCATCGCGCCGGACGGATCGTCACGGGTAACTCCCGCATGGCCGCGTCAGAGGCTATCGTGATGTCGCGGGGCCAGGGATCCGCAGGCGATTCGGCCAGCAGGGTGGTTCCGTCGATGGACTTGATCATGAGCTTTTGGGGCGACTGACCGGGGGTGCTCACAGGGGTGATGACAAGACGCACGACGGCGGTGCGGCCATCCGGGGCCACCTCAAGGGCGGGGTCCAAGACGATGGCGGCTACGGAGGCAGCATCGGCTCCCAAACACAGCTCGTCGCTGTTCCGGGGCAGGACGTTGAACGGATCCCGCGCCTCAACCGAGGTTTCCGTGGGTCCCTGAGTTGGTTCCGAATATTGAACGACGGCCTTGACGGGTTCAGAAGATAACTGCCTGCAATGCGGAGCAGGCAAATTGGCGGGAAGGCTCTTGGGCTGCCGGGGTGGTAGCTCCAGAACGCCCGTTGTTGGCTCCCAGATAATGTCTTTCTCAAACAACGGGGAGCTCAGCCGCGCACCACTCACGGTAAGGGGATTGTCTGTGGTATTGGTGAGCTGTATGAGGATGGCTTGCTTGCCGTATTGGTCGCGGGACTGATTGACCTCCACGATGATGGGCTGATCCTTGGAGGTGGTCGGCGGTTCCTGGCGGCGGACACCGTCACATGACGCCAGAGGCAGCATGGACACCAGAGCTACGCATGCCGCCCAGTAACGCCACTCCCTGATGACCATGCCAACAGTGTAGGCGGGCTATGGCAGTCAATTTGTAAGCATGCTTAGCTTAGTCTCACCACAGATGCCGAAGGCACACAGAAGGGAAATCCATGTCCACCGTTACCCAGCTGTTCAACACAACTGCCGCCGACGTCTGGAATGTCATCGCCGATGGCTGGCTCTACTCCGGGTGGGTAGTTGGCGCCTCAAGGATTCGTGCGGTGGATGATCATTGGCCACAGGTCGGTTCAAAGCTGCATCACTCCGTGGGAGCCTGGCCGCTCCTTCTCAACGACAGCACCAGCATCACCGCCGTGGAACCTGGACGGAGCCTGGAACTTTTAGCCCGTGGCTGGCCCGTAGGTGAGGCAAAAGTGCGCATTACCTTGAAGGATCTGGGTGGCAACCAGTGCCGCGTTTCCATGGCTGAGGACGCCACCCGGGGCCCGGGAAAGGTGGTGCCGAAGGTGCTCCGGGATCCCATCATCACCGTCCGCAACCGCGAGACACTAAAACGGCTGGAGTTGATGGCAGCCGGCGGAGCGGGGAAGCCAAGCTAGAGCCTTGCGACGGCCAGCCCGGCAGCCCGCATCGCCTCGGCATCAGTCGCTACCAACACCGAAGCAAAGTTCTCCGCATATCTGCCCAAGTCGTCTGCGACGCACCCCACTACGGCCACCACCGGGATCTCCCGCGGACTCTTCCGAACGCGTTTGAGGATGGCGGAGATGATCTTTCCCTCTCCGGTTTGCGAATCCAGCCGGCCTTCACCAACCACCACGGCCTCAGCCGATTCAAGGAGCCTGTCAAAACCGGAGGCGTCAAGCACCGCCTCCGCTCCGGATACGAGTTCTGCGCCGAAGTGCGCCCAGAGGCCGCCGGATAGCCCTCCGGCCGCGCCGGTGCGCGGCACGTTTGAAGGGTCTCGAGGAAGGGACGTGGCGAGCTGCCGCAATCGTTCTTCCAACAGCTGAACCGTGGCGGGATCGGCGCCTTTCTGCGGTCCGAAGATCCTTGGCGCATCCAGGAACGAGGTGGTCACGTCGGAAAGCACAGTGATCCTGGCGCGGCCAAGGCCCCCATTTTCCTTGATGGCTCGAACGGCTCCGAGGCCTCCATCTGTGGTCGCGGAGCCGCCCGCCGCCACCAGAACACTCGACGCTCCAAGGTCCACGGCAGCAGCAATCAGGAGCCCCGTCCCATAGGTGCTGGCGGACATACTGTCCTGGGGGCTGTTCCGCGCGGCAGATATCCCGCTCGCCTGCGCCACCTCGACGACGGCGGTCCCGTCGGGTGCCATCCCCAGAATCGCCCGGAGCGGCTCGCCCCAAGAATTGACGACGTCGACACTCACCGGCGAGGCGCGAAGGCTGCGGCAGAGTGCTTCGAAAGTCCCCTCACCGCCGTCGGCGACAGGTAGCTGAGTAGCCGAGCCGCCGCCGTCGTGAATTCCTGCTGCGATAGCAGACGCAACCTCAGCAGCCGTATACGTGCCCTTGAAACTGTCAGGGGCAACCAGAATGCTCATGCTCTGGCGAGAGGGTTGACGGCGTGCAGTGGCAGGTTGCCCTCGGCGATAGCGATCGCGTTGAGGGCGCTGAGCCTGGCCATTTCGGCGCGGACAGGGACGGTTGCGCTGCCGACGTGTGGCAGGAGAACCGTGTTTGGCAGGTCGGCGAGTCCGGGCGAGAGGCGGGGCTCGTCCTCGAACACGTCCAAACCAGCCCCGGCGATGACACCGGCGCGGAGGGCCTCCACGAGAGAGGCTTCGTCCACCACGGGACCTCGGGCAGTGTTGATGAGGATGGCATCGGGCTTCATCCGCGCCAGCACGTCGGCGTTTACCAGGTGTCGGGTCTGTTCGTTCAGCGGAACATGCAGTGAGAGGAAGTCGCTGCGCTTCACCAGCTCGAGCCAAGGCACTTGCCGGACCTTTCCTGCGAACTCACCGAGTTCCTGGTCGGAGACCGGACGGTCGCCGGGTGGCCGTGGGGCGAAGAGCACTTCCATGCCGAAACCCAGGGCCCGCCGAGCTACGGCGCGGGCGATCCTGCCGAAACCAGCCAGGCCCAGGACGGCGCCTGAGACGTCCCGCCCGAGCATGAACTCCGGTTCCCATCCGAGGAACTTTCCTTCGCGGACAACCCTGTCGGCTTCCACCACGCGGCGTGCAGTACCGAGGATGAGCAGCATGGTGATATCCGCCGTCGCGTCGGTCAGGACGCCGGGTGTATTGCCAACGAGGATGCCGTGCCGGGTGGCGGCTTCGACGTCGATGTTGTTGTAGCCCACGGCGTAGTTTGAAACGCCTTTCACCCGCGCCCCGGCCAGCAGTGGCTCGTCGATGACGTCGCGTAATTGGGTGAGGACAACGTCGTAGTCTCCCGAAGCGCACAAGCTTGAAAGTGTTGCGTAATCAGGCGGCTGGGGAAGGACCGTGACCTGACCGGCGTCGGAGAGCAATTGCAGACCGGGCTCAGGGATGGCCGTAGTGACAAGGAAGTGGTTGCCCACGGTTAGTTGCTCCCTGTGGAGGACGGGATGACCCAGTCGAAAGCTGCAGCCCGGGAGCGCGCGCCTTGGGCAGCCTTTGAACGGTTGGGCTCGCCCAGCTCGGCAAGCAGCTTCTCTGACAGGACCACGAGTTCGCCAAACACGTCCGGCGTGAGCCATTCGGGACGTGTGGCGAACAGGATGTCCTCGCTGGAGGTGTTGCCGCTGGCGCCGGGCGCGAACGGGCAACCGCCCAGGCCGCCCAAAGCGCCGTCCACCATAGCGGCGCCCGCCTGGATTGCAGCGAGGGTGTTGGCCACGCCCAAGCCCCAGGTGTCGTGACCGTGATAGACGATCCGCCGGGCAGGGGATTCATCCCGTACCCGCGTGATCAGGCTGGAAACCTGGGCGGGAACGGCCTGCCCCAGGGTGTCGCAAATGACGATGTCCGTGGTGCCCTCGGCCCGGGGATCGTTGGCGATCGAAAGGATCCGCTCCTCCGGAACGTAGCCCTCGAAAGGACAGGTGAAGGACGTTGCGATGCAGAGTTGTATCTGGCCTCCGACTGCCCGGGCGTACTCAACCGCCTCGGGCAAAGCCGCCAGGCTTTCGTCCGTGGTGCGGCCAATGTTCGCCTTGTTATGTGAATCGGAAGCAGACAGGCAGTATTGGAAATTCCGTGCGCCCGCAGATGATGCCTTGGCAACGTGGCCGGGTGTCGCTACCCAGATCCAGCACTTTTCCAGTTCCTCGGGAGTGAGTGCCTGGACTACTTCCAAGGTGTTCGCCATGGTGGGGACCAGGTCAGCCCGGGCCATGGATCCCAGCTCAATGGCCGGCACGCCCAGCCGCAGTAACTCCCGCACAGTTTCGATCTTCTGCTCAGTGGGCAGGAGTTTGCCGGTGAGCTGAAGCCCGTCCCTCAGGGTGACGTCCCGCAGGATGGTGTTGCCCAGAGTGTTGCCCAGTGTTGTGGCAAGGGGGCTTTCAAAGCTGGTCATGGTCGGAGAGCCTCCTCGCGGCCCGAAGCCGCATCGATTTGCGCAGCATCCAAGTGAAGGAGCCCGCCAAGGATTTCTTCAGTGTTTTCGCCGAGGTCCGGTCCCAGATTGCGGATGGGCAGGGACTGGTCTCCGATCACGGGAACGATGCCCGGGAAACCTACCCCCGGAAGGATCTCCTCGCCAGTGGAAACGTCGAACTTCTGGATCATGTTGCGGGCCGCGTACTGGCTGTCCGTGCTGATGTCCGCGGCTGTGTAGATGGGACCAGCCGGAACCCCAGCGGCATCCAGGGCTGCCAAAGCTTCAGGAGCTGTCAGCTGCGCGGACCATTCGCCGATGGCTTGGTCCAGTTCCTCGCGGCGTGCCCAGCGTCCTGCATTGCTCTGCAGCTCCGGGTCCTTGGCGAGGTCCGCCCGGCCGATGGTTTCCATGTACCGCTGGTAAATGGAGTCCCCGTTGCCGGCCACCACAATGCTGGCACCGTCCTTGCAGACATAGGCGTTGGAGGGAGCGATCCCTTCCATGCGGCCGCCAACGCGCTGACGGTCCACGCCGTACGCCTGGTAGTCGGGAATGAGCGATTCCATCATGGAGAACATCGCCTCGTTCAGCGCGACGTCGATGATGCGCTCGGTGAGCGGCACAGCGCCAGCCGAGTCCCGGCGTCGTGCTTCACGCTGGTACAGGCTCATCATGGAGCCGAAGGCGGCGTAAAGGCCCGCGATCGAGTCTCCGATGGAGACGCCCACGCGGACAGGCGCGCGGTCCGGATCGCCCACCAGGTTGCGGAACCCGCTATACGCCTCGGCGACGGCGGCAAAACCGGGCCGCTCGGACAGTGGCCCAGTCTGCCCAAAGGCGGAGATGCGGGTGACGATGAGGTCCGGATTGGCCTGGTTGAGGACTTCTGGGCCGAGGCCCCACTTTTCCAGCGTTCCAGGACGGAAGTTCTCCAGCAGGATGTCGCACTTTGCAACGAGCGCCAACACGGCCGCCCTGCCGGCTTCCGTTCGGAGATCCAGGACCACTGACTTCTTGTTGCGGTTCAGCGTGCGGTAGAGCATCGACGTGTTGCCCTTGTGGAGGCGCCAATTGCGGAGCTCGTCGCCGGTGCCTGGACGCTCGACCTTGATGACTTCAGCGCCGAAATCGGCGAGCAGCCTGCCAGCCGTGGGAGCGGCGATGTAATTGCCGAGCTCGAGGACTCGAACGCCGTCCAATGGGGCGATTGTTTGGTGTGTCATGGTCTTCTCTCGTGCGTGCTTCGTGATGGGACGGTTGGCGGGGCGGTCAGAACAGCAGGCTCATGGGCAGGATCAGCAAGATCGCGACCACCGAGGCTACCGAAACTCCCACGGTGACCGATTTCAATGCACCCCTCACACTCTGGCCCAAAAGGGACTGCAGGAGCCAGAACGTGTTGCTGGTGACGTGAACCATGAAGAGCGATCCGGCGCCGGCTGCGAGGGCGAGCAGTACTGGATCCAGGCCGATCGCGGGAGCGATGGGTGCCAGCAGGCCGGCTGCCGTAATGGCGGACAGGGTGACCGACCCGACGGCGATGTGCAGCACTGCGGCGATGGCCCAGACCACCAGGAGCGGGGCGACGGTGCTCGCTGAGAAGAAGCCACCAAGGATATCGCCGAGGCCGGCGGCCTTTACCGTTGCCGCGAGGGATCCGCCCACACCGGTGAGGATCAGGATCTGGCCGCTTTCCTTGAAGCCGACGGTGATGGCCTCCTCAACCTTCTTCTGGCCCGATGGATGCACGGGTGACAAGGCACGTACCAATGAGTCCGATGAGAAGGGCGATGACGGGTTCGCCAAGCAATTGGAGCCAGGGCAGATCAATCTTGAAAATCTGCAGGATGGCTCCGGCGCCGATGAGGATCAGGGAAGTCAGGAGCGGTGCAAAGAGCATGATCAGCGGCTTCTCTTTGCTCTCGCGTTCGGCAACAGCCAGTGCAGCGCCGGTTGGCTTCGTGTTGGAGCCGACTGCGGACTTGCCGGCGGTATTTGTTGCGGGGAGTGGGCCGCTGGTGGGCTCCTCGCCCTCGCTGTCTTCCTCGGCCACGAAGGTGTGGTCCTCGTCCTTGGTTTCATTCCAGAAACCGCGGCGGAAGAGGAACGTCATGATGGCAATGGAAATGATGATGGTCGGAATAACCAGCAACAGGCCGAAGAGCAGCATCTTGCCGAGGGGAACGTTGAGGAGGCCTGCCAAGGCCAGCGAGGCAACGCCCGGAACCGTAAAGACAATGCCGCATTCCAGGGCGATGGCCATGGCGGTTGCCATGCGGGCTGTACCCAGCTTTCCGATTTTCGGGGCGAGTTTGCGGGCCAGCGGGGCTGAGATGACGAGCAGGACGTCAAGGAAGATGGACTGGAGGAGCGTGCCTATTGCCAGGCCCATCGTGTAAGGCAGGCGTTTCGGGCCAAAGGTCTTGAGCAGCTGCTCCACAAGGCGCCGGATGGCGCCACTCTGATTGAGGATGGAGCCCATTAGGACGCCGAACGCGATGAGCAGGCCGACGTCCACCATGATCTCACCGAAGCCGGAGGTGATGGTTTTGACGGTCTCTTCGACGCCGAGGCCGACGGCCAGGCCCAGGTACACGGAGGCGATGACCAGGGAGATGACGGGGTTGACTCTGAAGCGGACGATCAGCACGACGGCGGCCAAGACCGCTACAGCTGTGTTGATCAGAACAGCAATGTCTGACATGGGGGAATCCGATCGTTGGGCCTTCCACTCTGAAGGCTTGGAATTGATGCGCGCCGTGAGACAGGCCACATCACTGATCCCATATTATGAGTTTAAACTCATATTGCAAGCCTCTTCGACAAATTAGACTGAGCCAATGGCGTGGCGGGTCCTTCATGATCCAGCCCCGCAGACTTAGCATGGTCCACAGGTACACCAATTGGGGGAGTGTGTAATGGGGCCATTGGAATCGACTCAAGCCAACGTGACTGGCGGGGCAACAGCCCGGACGGATGAGGGAGGTGGTTCCCCTTTAGGTCCCGGTTCCAGGGCAGCTGTGCAGGCCAAACGACGGCGTCCTGCCCGAGTGAGGAAACTCGACCTCGCCATCATTCTGATCTTGTTCATCCTGCTTGCCCTGTCGGCGACTCCTTGGCCCTCCGCCATGTTGATTCGCAGTGTTTTTGAGCGCGGAGCGCAGTCCACCATTGACGAGATGGCGCCCTACGTCCCGGACACTCCGTTGGAGGAGCGGGCCGGTGTGGTTTATAAGCCCGGTTCTACTTTCGATGTTTTCAGTCCTGCCGGCACTACCGAGGCCCTCCCGACGATCGTCTGGATCCATGGCGGTGCGTGGATCTCGGGGGCTCAAGGCGATGTGGAACCCTATCTTCGGATTCTTGCTGCCGAGGGCTACACGACCATTGGGGTGAGCTACCCGATCGCGCCGGAGGCCGTCTACCCCACCGCGATACGGGACATCAACGATGCGCTCGGCTACATCAAAGCGCACGCCAGTGAATTGAACGTGGACACCACCCGGATTGTCCTGGCTGGCGATTCAGCAGGCGCGCAGTTGGCCAGCCAAATGACCACTCTCACTGTTAATCCCGAGTATGCCAACCTGATGGGGATCCAGCCCGCGCTCCAGAAATCGGACCTCGCGGCCACCATCCTGCATTGCGGTGTGTATGACCTGCGGGCAATGGCCGACCTCAATGGCCTGGTTGCGTGGGGCTTCAAAACCTCGCTGTGGGCCTACACCGGAACGAAGGACTGGTCCTCCACATATGCGGGCAGCACCATGTCCACCATTGATTTTGTAACCAAGGATTTCCCGCCGACCTTCATCAGCGGCGGCAACGGCGATGGTCTGACGTGGCTTCAGTCGGTCCCCTACGGCAATCGCCTGAAGGAAGCGGGTGTTCCGGTGACCGAATTGTTTTGGGCCGCGGACCACGATCCCGAACTGCCGCATGAGTACCAGTTCCACTTGAACTTCGCCGAGGCGCGCGATGCCAGGGACAAGACCTTCGACTTCCTGTCCACGCACGCCGCCAGGTCGAAGTGAGCTAAATGCGGGGAAGAGTGGAGTACGGCCGGCTTGGGAGGTGCCCCGCCGCCCATGGCCGAACCGGAGGTTCCAGTGGAATCTCCCCGCGACCGTCGCGGATCACCAACGCCACCGTGCCTATCGCCGCGGCAAGGGAAGCCGCACCCAACAAGACCAGGACAACAACAAAAGCCATAGACATCGCCATGCACCTCTAGCCCCAATTTTACCGTCGTTCGTCACTCGACGTCCGGATGCGACCGGGCTCTTCAGCTGTGACCGTACCTATGGGAATAGTTCGTGATGCTCCCTCGTTCACTCATTTAGATGCATATGCATGTAAGCTGGGAATGAACGAGCAACAGGAGAATGCCATGGAAACCCGCCGCATCACCGTCCTTTCCGCCGGACTCGGCGTCCCGTCGTCGAGCCGCCTGCTGGCGGACCAACTGGCCGCCTCCGCCGAGCGGCAGTTGCGCGCGGCAGGATATGAGGTGAGGATTGACGTCGTCGAGCTGCGGGACCTGGCGGTGGACATCGCCAACAACTTCGTGACCGGCTATGCCGCGCCCCGCCTCGCAGAAGTGATCGCCGGCGTCGAGGATTCAGACGGAATCATCGCCGTCAGTCCCGTTTTCAGCGCGTCCTATAGCGGCCTCTTCAAGTCGTTCATCGACGTCCTGGACCCCAAGTCCCTCGACGGCAAAGCCGTACTGCTTGGCGCCACAGGCGGCACCGACCGCCACCAGATGGTCCTGGACTACGCCATGCGGCCGCTGTTCAGCTACCTCAGGACCCGCACGGCTGCCACCGGCGTCTTCGCCGGGCCCCAGGACTGGGGAAACGACGACGGCGGCTCGCCCCTCTCAGCGCGAGTGGACCGGGCGGCCGGCGAACTCGTGCAACTGCTCAGTGGCGCCCAGCCGGGCCGCAAGGCCCCGGCGCTGGAGTCACTGCCCTTCGAACAGCTGCTGGCCGGCATTTCAGCCGGCAGGTAGTCCGAACTTTTCACCGGGTCCGATCGTTGGGCCAAGCATGAAGTGTCCTGTGGATTCCATTGACCTGGTGATGAGCGAACGAAGCGGCGTGGAGATTGACTATTGCCCGCAATGCCGGGGTGTATGGCTGGACCGCGGTGAGCTGGACAAGATCATTGATCGCGTCGCTGCCGACTCCATGCCGGCCCCTGCGAGGCAGGCGCCGGCCCCGCCGCACCCTCCGATCGCACCGCCGCCCGTCTACAACCCCTTTGAATCGCGGCCCCAACAACCCCGCTACGATGACCGCGGCGATCGACGCGACTATGACCGCCGGGATTATGAGCGCAGGGGTGACTATGACCGTCGCGACGAATATGGCCGTAAACGCAAGAAGAAGGAAGGCTTCCTGGGAGACCTTTTCGATTTCTAGCCGCCGTTAGTCTTCCAGGAGCTCGATGAATTCACGGGCCTGTTTGATGGTGATGTCCGAGTGGCGTGTCAGTGCCAATGCTGCGCCCTCCACATCACCGCTTTTTGCCAAGGTACGGATCCGTCCGTAGATCTCGTCGTTGAGCATGTTGCTGCTCACTTCGCGCGTTACATCGCCCTTGCTGACTATTGCCCGGTACCGGTACGGGAAGCGCTCGGGCTCGTCGTCGTCGTCCGACAGGAGATCCTTGGGCTGCGCCTCCGGCGTGAAGGGCTGGGGGTGTGCGGCCAGAGCGCCCACGGCGTCGCGTGATGCCCGTAGACCCTCACCGGTGGCCTGCAGATACAGCTTGATCGCTGCCATGCCCTGGCCCTGGGCAATAAGCGAGTAGAGCCGCCTGTGCTGTTCCTCGTTCAGCTTCGCCGCCGATTCTTTCGCCAACTGCACTGGATCCTTGGGTGGGTTGGCCGCAGCGGCGCCGGCCTTGGTCTCGGCCGAACGCTTGCTGAAGGAACGCATAAGCAGCAGTACGCCCGCAATGACCGCGATCAAAATTACGAGCGGGATAAACAAGGAATCCATGGCGTTGTCAGAGCCGATCTACGTAGTTCTTAGCAGTGAGTAAGTCTGAATGGGTTGCCTGGCGGAAGACCTTGATGGCTTCGATCTTGCGCCCGCTGCGGACCAGGTTCTGCAAGTCGAAGGCGAGCTGGGGATTGAGCTGGCCATTGGGAAGCACCGCTGGCTGGTGCCCGCTTTGGGCGCCGGCCGTCCTGGCTGCTTGAGCCTGATGAGCAGCGCGGCTTTGTTCCGTCTGCTGGGTGTGCTGGGCCTCGTTCTGGCTTGGCTTGGTGGAAGCCTCGATTTTGGCGCGGGCAGCAAGGGCCGCCTGAACCTGGGAGGCTTGGTGCGCTGCGGACCGGGCCGCAAGTTCGTGTTGATAACGCTCGGCATCCGAAAGGCCTGTGTCGCGCGGTTTGAAAGCCGCTGAAAGCGCCCACAGCAGGCCCAGGAGGACAATTAGCGGAAGGGCAATCATCAGCACGTCACCAAAGTTCATCCCCATGCTTAGAGCTTATGCCAGAACTTGGTTATCCACAGCACATTCCATTCCCGGCATAGACTTCTGAGAGGACAGTGTCAAATTAGGGCCCTCTTTGTAAGACGCATCACATTTGCGGCATGTTTAGCATGGATTTTGGGCTACGACGACCAGCCGGCCGTGCCGGGTCTGTGGATGATTTTCCACCAAAACTTTCTTTGCTCCACAGGCTGTGATGAGTGTTTCCGCAGGTCAGAAGCTAGTTGCCGCAAAAAGAATTTCTCTATCCACAGGGTAACGCACAGACTGTGCACAACGTGGGGGCGGTATTCCACAGGTTATCCACATGTGGGCTTGACAGTGGACTTTGCGCCCGGACTGCGCACCGCTAACGTGGCTCGGGTACCTGTTTCAGTATGGAATTTGCCCTCTCAGTGACCTTCAGGCAGCCGCGCGCAAACGTGCTTGGGGAGACTTCTGTGGATAAGTTGTGGAAATTGGGGAAAGCCGAAAATTGTCGGACCCCCATGGATATAACAGGAGCACTCGGCTGGTCCGGAGGCTCGGGCAATCCATCCCAGGTACACCTGCGCTTTACGCACCACTGAGGACTAACTCTCTGCAGCGGTACACAAATGGAGGACGGCTTTGTCAGTTACGCACTTGGACTCAATCGAGGGCGCACGCGCTTCGGACTCGAGCCGGAAACCTCCGCAGGACATCCCCGCTGAGCAGTCAGTCCTTGGCGGCATGATGTTGTCCAAGGACGCAATCGCAGACGTCGTCGAAATTGTCCGTGGCCACGACTTCTACCGTCCCGCCCACGAGACCATTTACGAGTCGATCATTGACCTCTACGGCCGCGGCGAACCTGCCGACGCAGTTACGGTCTCCGATGAGCTGACCAAGCGCGGAGAGATCAACAGGATCGGCGGACCGGCCTACCTGCACGAGCTCATCCAAACCGTTCCCACAGCCGCCAACGCAGGCTATTACGCCGAGATCGTGGCAGAGCGCGCAGTGTTGCGCCGACTCGTGAACGCCGGCACCAAGATCGTCCAGATGGGCTACGGCCAGGACGGCGAAGTGGAAGACCTCGTCAACCAGGCACAGGCCGAGGTCTACGCGGTTGCTGAAAAGCGTACTGCCGAAGACTACGTGGCGTTGAAGGACGTCATGGAGTCCACCGTGGACGAGATCGAAGCTTCCGGGCATCGCGGCGAAGGCATGGTTGGCGTTCCCACCGGTTTCTATGAGCTCGACGAACTGACCCATGGACTCCACCCGGGCCAGATGATCGTTATCGCTGCCCGCCCTGCCGTCGGTAAGTCCACGTTCGCGTTGGACTTCGCCCGCTCCGCCGCTATCAAGAACAACCTGGCCACAGTCATGTTCTCCCTCGAAATGGGCAGGAACGAGATCGCGATGCGCCTGCTTTCCGCCGAAGCGACCATCGGACTGCAGGACCTTCGTAAGGGCACGATCAAGGACGAGCAGTGGTCCAAGATCGCCACCACCATGGGCCGAATGAACGATGCCCCGCTCTTCATTGACGACAGCCCCAATATGTCGCTCATGGAAATCAGGGCAAAGTGCCGCCGGCTGAAGCAGCAGCATGACCTCAAACTCGTGATCCTCGACTACCTCCAGCTCATGAGCTCGGGCAAGAAAGTGGAGTCCCGCCAGCAGGAAGTCTCCGAGTTCTCGCGTGCCCTCAAGCTGCTCGCCAAGGAACTTCAGGTCCCCGTCATTGCGCTGTCGCAGCTGAACCGTGGTTCCGAACAGCGCCAGGACAAGCGCCCCATGGTCTCCGACCTCCGTGAATCCGGCTCCATCGAGCAGGATGCCGACATGGTCATCCTCCTCCACAGGGAAGACGTCTACGACAAAGAATCGCCGCGTGCAGGCGAAGCCGACATCCTCATCGCCAAGCACCGTAACGGCCCCACCAAGGACATCGTCGTGGCGTTCCAGGGTCACTACTCGCGTTTCGCCAACATGGCTGGCGATGCCGGTGGTGGCGGCGGGTTCTAGCTGCAGTCGCGGGGCCCCGGCGGGCTGGTCAGGGCCGGGGAAGCACCAGCAGGTACCCGGCGGGGAGCGCACTGCTCCAGCGTCGCGGCTCCCGGACCACGAATTGTGTCGCCAGCTGATCCGGGGTAAGCAGGCTGTTGGGGGCCGGCGATGGCCCCCATTGTCCGCTGCCGTACGGGTACAGCGGATCCAGCACGCGTACTGCGGTCACCGGAATTTCCGGGAACTGGGCAGGATCGCCGAGTGACTCGAATCCGCTCATTACCCAGGCGTGGCGACCACTCCACATGACCAGCCCCACCGGGCGGCCCGTACTGGCCATGGCCCGCGCCGCTGTCTGGAGGGCATCGTCGTAGTCGGCAATGCTGACAACTTGGTAGGGGCCCATTCCCACCGCGGTCAGCACTGCTGCCCAACCGAACGGGTTGGCGCCGTTGAATGAATCGGAAGACCTCATTCGCGCCATGTCCCATAGCTCGTTCTGCTGGGCGCGGCCGGCCCAGGTACCGCCGCCGGTGTCATCGATGAGATTGTGCATCATCTGTATGCTCGCCGCTACGCACCAGTCGAACGTGTACTGCGGTACGAAGTCGCCCTGTTGGTAGAGGTTAAGGGAGTACGGCTGAGGCGTCGCGACTGGTGCCGGGAGAGGTGCCGGGACTGGTGCCGGCACCGAAGTCGGGCTGGGGGACGCCGGCGGGGGTGCTTGAGTGGCGAGGGCGACTTCCCCTCCGGCTGCCTGCGCGGAGTCGGCTGGTTGCGCCGACTCGACTGGTTGCGGCTGGTTGGAGGCGGCCTCGTCCACGCCGTTCGCGGACGAACAGCTTGAAAGGAGGACGGCCAGGGCGAAGAACCAAGCCAGGAGACGGGCACGGGCACCGGTCATGGTCAAGTTTAGCGCGAGGCAGGAGCGCCCCGAAGGCCTAGCAGCCCTCGAAGTCGCTCAGAACCCTGACCTTCGCGGCCGAGCTGGATTGGGGGTCGAACGCGTAGCCGATCCATTCCTTGGCGAGCCGACGCGCCAGCTCCACGCCCACAACGCGCTGGCCCATGGTGAGGACCTGGCAGTCGTTGGACAGGATGGATCGCTCCACGGAGAAGGAGTCGTGTGCAGCGGTAGCCCGGATGCCCGGAACCTTGTTGGCGGCGATGGCCACGCCGATTCCTGTGCCGCAGAACAGGATGGCCCGATCGGCCTTGCCGTCGCGGATCATTTCACCGGCCGCGATGCCCACGTACGGATAGGGCTTGCTGAAGTCCTCGTCCGCAGGGTTTACTCCGATGTCGATGACCTCTGTGACCCGGGAGTCAGCCTCAAGGTCGGCCAGGATCCGGTCTTTGTACTCAACGCCTGCTTCGTCGGCGCCCACAATGATGCGCATGTGATTCTCCTAGTTGCTTGCTGCGCAGTTGCCTGCAGTGGCGGGAACTGCGGTGAAATGCGGCCCGACGGCGGCAAACACCATGGCGAGCGACGTCGCCCCTGGATCCGGCGTGCCGATGCTCTTCTCGGCCAGCGGCCTGGCGCGGCCCTTCAACGGACGGAGTTCTGCCGTGGCCGCAGCTGCCTTGGAAGAGACGTCAGCCGCGGAAGACCAGGCCTCCTCGGCCATGGATCCGGCAGCAACGGACGCCGCGAACGTCGAAGCGAACGGCAGCAGGGCATCCACCATGGTCTTGTCGCCAAGGTCCGCCTTGCCGAGGCTCGTGATGCGGTCCGCGAAGGCGCGAACAGATTCGGCGAGGACTACCGGCGTCGGGGTTTCTGCGTCTCCCAGCCGCTCGCCAAAGGCACGCAGTCCGGCACCCCACAGGACTCCCGACGTACCGCCGGCCTTGTCGGCCCAGGCGTCTCCGGCAGCAATGAGCAAGGAGCCAGCGCCGGCTCCACGTGCATAAGCAACAGATGCCGCTGCGAGGGCTGCCGCGGATCCGCGGACCATGCCGCGTCCGTGGTCGCCGTCGCCAGCGATTGCGTCCATGTCGCCCAGTTTTGTTTCGGAGTCCCGCAACAGGGCGGCAGTAGCGTCCAGGGCGGAGAGGCATTGCCCAGCGTATTCGCGCGACTCGCTGGTGGAGGAGTAGTCAACAGCGTCAGTGGCAGAAGCGTCGACGCCCGGGTCTTCGAACGAAGCAGCCTCGAAGCCAACAGCCCCACGACGGTACGCCGGCGTCAACGCGGGAGCGGTCCAGTACTGCTCAAGTTCATCATCCAGCCACGTGAGCGTCAGCGAAGCGCCGGCCATGTCCAGGCTGGTCACCAGTTCGCCGACCTCCGGCATGACCAGCGTGTAGCCAGTCTCGCGGAGGAGGGGAGCCACAGTGCGCCAGAGAACGAACAGTTCCTCGTGCTTCGTTGAACCCAATCCATTGAGCATCACGGCCAGCCGCGTTGAACCGGACCCGGGCGTCTCAGCCAGCACGCGCTTCACCAGCTCCTGGCCAAGCTCGACGGCGGACGGCAGCTCGGTATCGAATAGTCCAGGCTCGCCGTGGATACCCAGGCCCAGGCCCATCTGTCCCTCGGGAAGCTTGAACAATGGCTGGTCGGCGCCAGGGAAGGTGCAGCCACTGAATGCAGTGCCGATGGTCCTGGTAAGGCTGTTGGCCTTGCGTCCCACGCGGACCACTGACTCGAGATTCAGCCCGGCCTCCGCGGCAGCACCCATGACCTTGAAGACCACGAAGTCCCCGGCAATGCCGCGGCGCTTTTCGATCTCCTCGGGGGAGGCGCTGGCGATGTCGTCCGTGACCAGCACGTTTTCCGCCGGGATGCCTTCGGTGTTCAAGCGTTCGCTGGCCATGCCGAAGTTCATGACATCCCCGGCGTAGTTGCCGTAAGTGAAGACGACGCCGGCGCCGGAGTTGGCAGCCTTGGCCACGGAGTAGGCCTGTTGGGTGGAGGGCGAAGTGAAGATGTTGCCCACCACGGCGCCGTCAGCGAAACCCGGTCCGATGATGCCTGCGAAGGCCGGGTAGTGTCCGGAGCCGCCGCCGGTAATGACGGCGACCTTCGGTGCTGCGGGGCGGCTGCGGCGGACTGCGCCGCCTTCTACCTGGCGGACGAGGTCCGAGTGGGCGTCACAGAAACCGGCGAGGGCTTCGTCAGCGAAGTCGGCGGGATCGTTGAAGATTCTGGTCATGGTGGGTCCTGGGTTTCCTTCGAGCAGCTCGAACTAGTGGATGTGGCTGCCGCCGTTGATGTCGATGGTGGTGCCCGTCAGGTACGCGGAGTCCTCGGAGGAGAGGAACGTGATGACGGCGGCAACTTCCTCGGTGGTGGCGTTGCGGCCCAAGGGGATGCCTGCGTTGATGGCAGCTTCCTGCTCTTCGGTGCTGCCGACGCGGATGTTGGTGTCCACGGCGCCGGGGGTGATGGCGTTGACGGTCACACCGGTCTCGCCGATTTCGCGGGCAAGTGCCTTGGTGAAGCCGAGGATGGCGGCCTTGGCCGCGGAGTAGGGAACCTTGCCGAACACGCCGCCGCCGCGCTGGGCGGAGACCGAGGACATGTTGACGATGCGGCCCCAGCCGTTGGCGATCATGTCCGGAAGGAATGCCTTGGTGACGAGGTATGTACCGGTCGCGTTGACGTCCATGACCTTGTGCCACAGCTCGAGGGTGGTCTCCAGGAACGGGATGGGCGAGGTGATGCCGGCGATGTTGGCAAGGGCGCCCACGGGCGGGAGGTTCCCGGCGGCAACTTCCGCGGCGACGGCTGCCTGGGCTGCGGTGACGGAGGCTTCGTTGGCCACGTCGATTTCGTAGCCGAACGCGGGGACGTTGAATTCGTTGGCTATATCGGCGGCAACCTTGGCGGACTTCTCGCCGTCGAGGTCCAGAATGACGATGCCCCAGCCTTGGTTGGCGTAGCGGCGGGCGGTGGTCAGGCCGATGCCGCGATCGGAGGTAGCTCCGGTGAGGACGGCGGTGCGCTGGATGGTGGTCATGGTGCTCCTTGAATGGTGGTTGGTGGAAAAAGTTCAGATGAGGTCTGTGATGTAATTGGCAGCTTTGGCTGCGGCTGCCGGGCGTTCATCATGGGTGACGTCCCTGGTTTCGAGCTCCAGGGAGAAGTGGCCGGTGTAGCCAACTTCCCGCAGGGCTGCGAGTCCGGCAGGGAAGTCGGCCTTGCCATTGCCGATGCTGAGGTTGATGTTCCCCGGTTCGTTTTCCGTGGCGGGCACAGCGTCCCGTAAGTGGACGTGTTTGATGCTGGCGGAGAAACGATTGACGAAGTCCAGGGGGTCGCCTCCGGAGGCGACGATGTGGCTGAAGTCCATGACGATTCCGACGTCGGAGCCCGCCAGGCGGTCGGCGAGCAGTTGGGCGCGCTCCGTGTTCCAGCACAACCGGTAGTAGTGCAGGGATTCGGTCCACAGCTCGACGCCGAACTCTTTGGCGCGGGCAGACGCGTGGATCAGTTGAGCTGCCACAGCGTCGATGTCCTCTTCCAAGCTCTTCACCGGGTCATGGTCGATCGCGCCGCACGGCAGGACCAGAGCCTTCGCGCCGGTCTTTGCCGCCAAGGCGAGCAGCATCTCCAGGTGCCGATCGCGCGCTTCCTGCGCACCGCCGTCGAGCAATGCGTTCAGGTCCCCGACGTCGCCGTTTACCGAGCGGACCCGCAGGCCCGCGTTATTGACGACGGCGGCGACCGTCTCGACTGCCTCAGCGTCCAGTACGTAGGGCACGTGGTCGCAAACGCCGGGCAGCGCGCCAAGGTCGATTTCTTCGAAGCCGAGGGCGCCCATGGCTTTCAGGGCAGTCGCCAAATCCTGGTGTCGGAAGCTGATGGAAGAACAGCCCAGTCGGTGATGGAACATCGTCGTTGATCCTCAAGTTAGGGCCCTCGCCGGAGAAGGCCTTAGTGATGGAGACCACGTTAGCCGGGTTGACTGTTGACAGTCAACCTTTGAAGTTGACTGTTGACATTGCTGGTGTCCTCCGTCACAGTTGACGTATTATGTTGACTGTCGACAGTGAAGTTGCCTAAGAAGCGCCTCACTCTTCGAAAGGGAAATACACAAATGAGCAATGAAGCTCTGACCATGCGTGGTCCGGTTCATGGAACCAAGGAAGCAAAGCGCGTTGCCGTCGGTTCGGGCGTTGGCGCAGTCATCGAAACCTACGATTTCATCGGTTTCGGCACCGCCGCTGCACTGTACTTCGGTACAGCGTTCTTCCCGGGCGCCGACCCGGTGACTGGCACCCTGGCCTCCTTCGCGACCCTCGGCGTCGGCTTCGCTGCCCGTCCGTTGGGTGGCATCATCGGTGGCCACCTCGGCGACAAGCTCGGCCGCAAGCCGGTCCTGGTGGCTTCGCTCATCCTGATGGGCCTGGCAACCTTCGCTATCGGCCTTCTGCCCACCTACCAGCAGGTGGGCCTCCTGGCTCCCGCGCTCCTGGTGATCGTACGGGTCATCCAAGGCCTGGCCTTCGGTGCCGAGTGGGGCGGCGCAATCCTCATGAGTTACGAGCACGCACCGTGGCGAAAGAAGGGCCAGTTCACGGGAATCGTGCAGGCCGGCTTCCCGGTTGGCCTGTTGCTCGCAAACCTCGTCTTCCTCAGCAGCGTGGGACTCGGCAGCGAATGGGCCTGGCGCGTACCGTTCCTCGCAAGCATCGTGCTGGTTGCCGTGGGCCTCATCATCCGCTCCAAGGTTCCCGAGTCCCCGGTCTTTGAGGACGTCAAATCCAAGGGCGACATCGTGAAGTCTCCCATCGTGGATGTCATCAAGACCGACTGGCGCAACATTGTCCGGGGCATCGGCCTCCGTATTGCCGAAACCGCCGGTTACGCAGTGTCCGTGACCTACATGATTTCCTACCTTCACACCAACAAGCTGGCGGACAAGACTGAAACCCTGGTGGCGCTCTGCGTGGCAGCCGGCATCGGTATCTTCGCCACCTACTTCTGGGGCAAACTGACGGACCGCGTTGGTCGCCGTCCTGTTTACATCTGGTCCACCGCGTTCGCCGTCGTCTTCGGAATCCCGATGTTCATGCTGGTCAACACGGGCCTGTTCCTGCTGATCATCGCGACAATCGTCGTCGCTTACGCCGTGTGCCAGAATTCCCTCGCCGGAGCCCAGGGAGCATGGTTCCCCGAACTCTTCCAGGCCAAGACCCGCTCATCCGGAGCTTCGCTGTCATACCAGATCTCCGCCATGGTCTCCGGCTTCACCCCCTTCATCACCACCCTGCTGTTCGTCAGCATGGGCTGGATGGGACCGGCGCTGCTGTTCAGCTTCTATGCAGCCATCGGCCTGTGGGCAGCACTCATCACCCGGGAAACCTGGGGCAAGCGTGAGCGTGCGCTCGCCGAAGAAGCCGCCAGCAAAACTCCCCAGACGGTAAACGCCTAAGCAGCCATCGACGTCGGGCGCGTACTCCCCATCGGCGCGCGCCCGGCTCCGAAAGGAAACCAGTGACTCTCTCATCAGTTGAAACAGCCACGGCCGCTCCCGCGGCCGAGCGGGTAGAGCGCATCCGTGCCGCCGCCTACCGCATCCGCCACCACGCCCTGACCATGGGCGAGGTCCAAGGCCAGGGTTACGTTGGCCAGGCCCTCGGCGCGGCTGACATGCTGGCTGCCGTCTACGCCGACCAGCTGACATACCGTGCCGACGACCCGCACTGGGAGGGACGCGACCGCTTCCTTCTCTCCACGGGTCACTACGCAATCGGCCACTACGCAGCATTGGCCGAAGCCGGAATCGTACCTGTCGCTGAGCTCGAAACGTACGGCTCCGACGATTCCCGCCTCCCAATGTCCGGGATGTCCACCTACACGCCCGGCATGGAGATCTCCGGCGGTTCGCTGGGACACGGCCTGACGATCGCCGTCGGAATGGCTTTGGGCCTGCGTCTTCAGGGCTCCGCGTCCCGCGTGATCAACTTCCTCTCCGATGGTGAGCTGGATGAGGGCTCCACGTGGGAGGCCGCCATGGGCGCGCACCACCACCAGCTCGGGAACCTCACCGCCATGGTGGACATCAACGCCCTGCAAGCCGACGGCGCCACGGATACCGTGCTGCGCACCGAGCCGGTCACCGAAAAGTGGGAAGCGTTCGGTTGGTACACGCAGCGGGTGGACGGGAACGACGTCGGTGCGCTGCTGGCAGCGTTCGACAACATCAGTTCGCAGTCAGCTGCTGTCGGGCGGCCATCAGTGATCCTCTGCGACACCAAAGTTGGGCGCGGCGTGCCGCTCTTGGAAACCCGCGAAAAGGCGCACTTCATGCGCATTGAAGAACACGAATGGCAGATCTGCCGCGAGCAGCTGACCGCAGGATACGAAGGGACGGCTTCCGTATGAGCACAGTTACGACGGCGGCGGGTGTGGCGGGTTCGGCCGGCCTGGCTGGTTCGGCGGGTTCGCCGGGTTCGCCGGCCAAGCCGAAGCTGAAGACCTCGGCCATGATCGCGTCCTTCGCGGACCCCGGCCAGAAGACGACTTCGGCGCCGTTTGGGCACGCGCTCGTCAAGGCAGCTGAGGCTGACTCCAGGATTGTTGGACTCACCGCCGATCTTGGCAAGTACACGGACATGCACATCTTCGCCAAGGCCTTTCCGGACCGGTTCTTCCAAATGGGCATGGCGGAGCAGCTACTCTTCGGAGCCGCAGCAGGCATGGCGGAGACGGGACTTATTCCGTTCGCGTCAACGTATTCGGTGTTCGCCGCCCGCCGCGCGTACGACTTCCTGTGCCTGGATATCGCCGAGCCGAACCTCAACGTCAACATTGTTGGTGGGCTTCCCGGTCTGACCACCGGCTACGGACCGAGCCACCAGGCAACCGAGGACATGGCGATCTTCCGCGGCATGCCCAACCTGACCATCGTGGATCCCTGCGACTCGGTGGACATTGAGCAGGCTGTCCCGCAGCTTGCGGCCTCGGACGGGCCAACGTACCTGCGCTTGCTGCGCGGCAACGTGCCCACCGTCCTGGATGAGTACGACTACACGTTCGAGCTCGGCAAGGCCAAAGTCCTGCGAGGAGGCAACGACGTGGTGTTCGTGTCCTCAGGCCTGATGACCATGCGTGCCCTGCAGGCTGCGGATGCGCTTGCTAAGCACAACGTGGATGTCGCTGTGGTGCACGCGCCCACCATCAAGCCGTTCGACTCCCACACTGTATTGGCCGAGCTGAACACCGACCGCCTGGCCGTCACGCTGGAAAACCACACGGTTGTTGGCGGTCTGTTCGAAACCGTTGCGTCCGCCGTCGTAACCGCCGGTCTCGGCAAGCGCGTGGTTCCCATCGCGCTTCCGGACCAATTCCTCGACGCCGGTGCGTTGCCAACGCTGCACGAACGTTACGGCTTGTCTGTTGACCGGATCGTAGCCAAGGTGCTGGCTGAACTGGGCTGATTCTTGCTCTGACAGCGGTGCGGGATCGGCAATTACTGCCGGTCCCGCACCGCTGCCCGTAGTATCAACAGTTAACACCGGACTGTTAGCAGTCGCCAATAGAATTTGAGGACACACACGATGGCCGTCACCGCATCCCTGCTGGGACTGGAGAAGAAGAGCCTGCGCGAACAGGCACTCGCCGCTCTGCGTAGTGCGATCACCAGCGGTGAGCTTGAGCCCGGCCGGCACCTCGTGGAAACCGAACTGTCTGAAATGCTGCAGATCAGCCGAGGCACACTCCGGGAAGCCCTGCGTCAATTGGAGCAGGAAGGCCTGGTCTCCGCCGGTGCCCGGGGTCGGCTTTCCGTGCGGCACCTCGACGTCAAGGAGATCCGCGACATCTTCGCTGTCCGCGGAGTCCTTGAATCACTCGCCGCCCGCACCCTTAGCGAGATGCCGGACAAGGAGACCGCGCTCGCGGAACTGCGTGCCGCAGTCGACAATATGGACAAGGCCGCGAAGGCATCCCTGGAGGAACGGATCGAATCCGACCTCGAATTCCACCGCACCCTCTGCCGCCTGTCCGGAAACGAGACACTGCTGCACTCGTGGGAATCCCTGGAGGGCTCCATCCGGATGTCCATCATGTTTGCCGGGTTGGAGCGCGCCACGCGGAACATGAGCGTAGGCCGCCATCACGACATTGTCGCTGCGATCGAAACCGGTAATGCCGCGAAGGCGCGGGAGACCATCATTTCCCACATGGATGGTGCGGCGGAGAATCTGGTGGGGTAGGGATAGTCACGGCTGGCGCCGGGTACGCCGTGGCGCTTCGGTGGGAAGGTGCCCGCCGATGGAAAGATGCCCGCCGTTCCTCCGCTGCCGGGTGTGCCGCTGCGCCTATTTTGAACAGGTGACTCTGATTAGGGTGTCAGGTTAGGGGCTAAGACACCGTTCGTGGGGTGTCAGAGAATTGCGGTTTGGATCCTTGCCTGACGTCCTATCGAGGCGTGGCCGACGTCAGGTTGGGGTGTAGCCAGTTCCCATGTATTACGGGTTTAGCCGTGGGACTTTACGGTCGTTCACCTCCCATGTGGGAACTTACCGCCCAGGACAACGAACCTCGTGCGGCGGCTGGCCCTCGTCGCTGGTCGGACGCCGCCATCAATGCCATCTTGTCTTGAGGGAAACTGCCAGCCTCAGTCGCACCTCATCGAGCTATGGTGCCGGGAGGAAGTCAGGCGTAGCGTCGATTTTAGCGACGAAGGACGAAGGCTTGAGCGGGACTCGAAGGTTCTCCGTTGGCACCCAACTGACCAGCCGTTGAAGGGACTGCACGTGGCTGGATGGAATGCCGATACATTGGCAGGTACGCCCGGATCCAGAGCCGTTACCTTGGTGGAGGGTTCGTCCTTCTGTATCTCTTCTCCGAATGGGGACATGGATCCGGCACTTCCGCACGGATTGTTTGTCCATGACACGCGGATCATCTCTTGCTGGAATCTCACGATCAACGGATTGGCTCTTGAGCCTTTGGCAGCGGGGGGAAAGGAACCCTATAGGGCCCAGTTTATTTGCCGTGTCCCTCGAACCGACGGCCATGCGGACAGCTCTCTGATTGTCGAACGACTGCGGGAGGTGAGTGAGGGAATGTTGGAGCAGATCACAGTGCGCAACTATTCGTCGGAGCCGTTCCATTGTGTCATTCGGTTTAGCGTAGAAGCGGATTTTGCTGATCTGTTCGAGGTTAAGGAGGCGAGGATTCAGCACCGCTGGGACAAAACCCACCAAGCGAACGAAAATTCACTACAAATTCGGGCGGCTTGGGAAGAGGTCCGCAGGGGCGTTGACATTAATACCGCCGGTGCTGTCGTCGAGCCTCGGAGTGTGACTTATCAGGCGGTCGTTTCACCGCGCGATTCCTGGACCACTGGACTGACCGTTGTCCCCGCAGTTGAGGGAAGGGAGGCACTACCGTTCAGGGGATCGGATGAAAAGGGCTTATCCCCCCAGGATCGCCGCCGACAGGAGTGGGTAGCCAAGATCCCGGCAATGCGTATGGGCAACAGTTCTGTTGAACGCACTTTACAGCGGAGCTATGACGATCTGGGCGCTCTGAGGATTGAAGATCCTGATCAACCGGAGCGGGTTGTTGTGGCGGCTGGCGCCCCTTGGTTCATGACTCTATTTGGACGTGACTCGTTGTGGGCTTCTGAGATGGCGCTTCCTGTGGACCCCTCTCTCGCCCTTGGCACTTTGCAGACCCTTGCCGACCGCCAGGGCAAGGCTGTAGACCCGCTGACGGAGGAAGAACCTGGAAAGATTCTTCACGAAGTCAGGCTCGGTGTCTCAAGTGGATTGTCATTGGGTGGTAAATCCGTTTACTACGGCAGTGTGGACGCCACGCCCCTCTTCGTGAACACCATAGGGGCGCTTAGTCGTTGGGGCTTTGCCTCCGATACGGTAGCTGCCCTGCTGCCGCATGCGGATCGCGCGCTGTCCTGGATTCGCGATTACGGTGACAAAGACGGTGACGGCTTTGTTGAATATGAGCGTCTTAACGAGCGGGGACTGATCAATCAGGGCTGGAAGGACTCGTGGGACGGCATCAACTTCGCCGATGGGACTCTCGCGGAACCTCCCATCGCACTGTGCGAAGTCCAAGCCTACGTCTATATCGCATATCTTTCGCGTGCTTGGATGGCTTACGACGCCGGCGATGACTCTCTGGGGTCCGAGTTGGCGGAAAAGGCTGCGCGACTCAAGAAGCAGTTCAACGAACAGTTCTGGATGCCGGAACGCGGCTATTACGCGATTGCGCTGGATGCAAAGAAACGGCAGGTTGACGCTTGCGCATCGAACATGGGCCACTGCCTGTGGATGGGGATCGTGGATGAGGATAAGGCGCCCCTCGTTGTCGACCGTCTGATGTCGCCAGAAATGTTCAGTGGCTGGGGGGTGCGGACTTTGGCGAGTGACATGGGGGCCTTCAACCCGGCGAGTTACCACAATGGTTCCGTGTGGCCGCACGACAACGCGATCATAGCCACCGGCCTCGTGCGATATGGATTCGTGGCCGAGGCACAGCGTATAGCCGTAGCTCTGTTTGAGGCGGCTGAGTATTCGGATGGCCGTCTTCCGGAGCTGTTCTGCGGATTCGGTCGGGATGAATTTCCGCAGCCCATACCTTATCCCGCCGCTTGTTCGCCCCAGGCGTGGGCTGCCACGACGCCGATACACCTGGTCATGAGCCTGCTGCGCTACGACGCCCATGTTTCCCGAGGGGGCTTGTGGATGGACCCGGCTATTCCGGAGTCATTTGGCGATCTGCACATCATCAACGCACCGACAGGCAGAGGTCCCATCACTATTGAAGTCATCGGCTCCCAGGCTACCGCTCAAGGCCTGCCCGAGGGTCTGACGTTTCGACAGGGCCATCGACCCTGGATGACGGAACTGGTCGAACAGGCCCGTCTTTTCGGGGAAGGTCAGCCACGAGGAGCAAGCTAGGGATTACGGGCAACTGGCTGGCGATCGCAGTAGCTGGGGCCTTTACCGGCGAAGCGCTGGTCGTTGTTGTGCAGCGCTTGGTGGGTAGGAAAGCCATGCTTGGTATGCCAGCCAGAGTGCGGCGAAGTCTGCAGAGGTAGAGGTGTCCCGCCCGGTTGTCTCTTTTATTTTGGCAAGCCTGTAAGACAGTGTCTGTCGATGGATGCCCAGCTCAGCGGCAGTTTCGTTCCAGCGGCGGTCATTCTTCAGGAAGCTAAAGAGGGTCTCCCTTAGGGCCGTCGTTTTCGGGTCCAGGTCTGCAAGGCTTCCGAGTACCTGCCGGACAATACTGTCTGCTTCTTTCCTGGATCTTGCCAGAAGCGATACAGGTACGCCGGTGAAGTCGACCCAGTTGTCGTTCGTCCCGCCGGAGGACAAGACTTTGTGTGCTTCCTCGGCTGCGACTTTTGCATCGCGGATATCCAGGTATGTCGAGGATGCTGCGGCGCGGATCCCGAGATCTTCGAGAAGTTTGCGTGTATCCGGAAGGGCCGGTTCCGGCACCATTAGGAAATAGGAGTGCCGCCCTGTTCCGGTGAGTACAGGCAGGGCAGCAATCGAGACTGCCCTCGCTGTTTTCGGACCGTCTTCGGTCTTGATGGCTATTAGTTTGTATCCCTCCGCCATCGCATTCGGTTTGAGGACGTCGTCGATATTCTCAGGTATCCGTCCTTCCAGAATCGCCTCAAGCATGACCTTAGAGCGATCGGCCCTTTCCCGGATTGTGGTCAAAAGTTGACTCACGGCTACGTCAACGACCTGCAGGATGTGAATGAGCAGGAAGCTGCTGACCTCTTCCCCGGGGAATTCTGCAACTACTAACTTCACGCCACGCTCACCAGGAAGTGTATAAGAGCGTTGCCGTGCCGTTGATGTCAGCGTGGGCAATGGCGGTCCTTGTATGATCGTCAATCCGGTCTGGGTGTCAAGTACGGTGAGCCTGGACCTAAAGAGTGCCTGCAGGTCGTCCATCAGGCGTGCTGGGTCCGCATGGGCATAGGTCGAGAGCTGGTAGAGCTTGCTCAGCTTGAGGACCTGGAGTGTTTGGGTGGTGGCCGTGGCGGCTGCAACCGTGCGCCCTATCGCGGCAAACGGTGTTTCCTCGTTTGTCAGCAGGACCGGGAATCCCAATCTGTCGGCCTCGTCGAGGAGTTCTTGTGTCAACGGGGGCAGGCTGGGGTGGTCACCTAGTGCGACGCCTGCCAGCCCGGCTTCATTGAGTCTTTGAATGAAGGTGCTCTGCTCCTTGGCACCATGCGGGACGCAGAGCCCGACGGTCATCAGCAATTCATGCGGACCGAGCCACCTTGCCGGGTCGTTAAGTTCGCAGCTATGCGCCCAGAGAACCTGGCGTTCCAAGCCGGCGGCTCCGGCCAGTACGCGGGTGCCCAAGCTTTGAGTGCTAACGAGATCGTTGACGGTCAACACTGACTGTTCCATGCAAAAACCTTACTGCAACACTAATAAGCATCAAATTTCTTACGTCTGTACCATACTTCTCTTGCGTTGCGGTTACTAGTGTGAGTCACACAACAAATAGAATCGTCAAAGGAGATGGCTCCGACATGTCACCAGATACTGCACCTTTCTCCATGCAGCGGACCGCAGTATGGCGAATCGGTGGCCAAGCGCGAACGGCTTTGGTCCACACGATGAACGTTGCATCATGAGCGCCCTTCGTCAGGGTTCCCGCATCGCGGTTTTGGGAGCTGGACTTGCAGGCTTGGCAGCTGCTACGCAGCTAAGAGCCGATGGCTTCGATGTGACCGTTCTTGAGGCCAGGGACAGGTCCGGGGGGCGCGTCTGGTCAGAATCAATCACGGCCGGGCGCGAAGAACCCTGCGTTATCGAACGGGGCGCCGAGTTCGTATTGCATGGTTACACGACGATGCGGCGCCTGCTTGATTTGACCGGCTTGTCCCTGGTTGACACCGGCATGAGCTACTACGTTCGTGCTCTGGCGGACACCCCCGACATCAGCACGCAAGACGTGGTAGAAGCAGGCCGAGCAGCTGCCGCCATCGCCCGAACCTACCCCTCACCACCGTCCGCAGAAAAGGTCCTGCAACGTTTGGACTGCGATGATCGGCTCGTGGATGCACTTCGCGCTCGTATCGAAATCTCCACCGCTGTCGCGGCAGATCAAGTCAGCGCTGACACTCTTGAGCACATTGCATCCTTCGAGCCGCGTCCGAGTTGGAGGATCAGCGGCGGAAACCAGGAGCTTCCTAAAGCCTTGGCTGCCCGTCTCGGCGACTCGGTGCACTACCGGGAAACCATTCACGCGGTTACAGACCTCGGCGAAGAAGTCCTCGTGGAAACATCGGCAGGCAGCGCGACTTTCGACGCCGCCGTCGTGGCGCTCCCATTGTCCATCGTGCGGGACCAAGCGACTCTTGCCCTGTCGGTTCCGGAATGGAAGACCAGCGCACTGAACCGGGTACTGCAAGGGGATGCGGCCAAGCTTCACCTCCCGCTGCGATCCGTCCCGGCAACGAGCGCGGTGATGTCAACGAACGGCCGCTTCTGGACATGGACTGCGCAGGACAATACCGGTTCGGTCACTCCTGTGCTCAATTCCTTTATGGGCTCTCCTGGCGCTTTGGACCGGGCACAAGGCGACGGGGATTTCAACGCGTGGATAACCCATGCCCGGCACATTCGCCCGGAACTGGACTTCAGTGAGAGTGACGCCGTCGCCACGGTTTGGCGCAACGATCCTCTCGCCCGCGGCGCTTATGCAGCTTTCGCCCCAGGCGGAGGAAGAACTGATGCGGAAGAACTGGAACGCCCGGTAGGCAACCTCCTCTTCGCCGGCGAGTACGCTGATCCTGACTTCACCGGCCTGATGGAAGGCGCACTCCGCAGCGGCGAACGAGCGGCGGTCAGGATCAGGAATGCTGTCCAGGGTCTCAAAGTTGAGGCGGCCAGCGCATGAACGCGGCCGTAGCAACTACAGACGATATCCAGTGGCCCGAGCAGGTGCCTATAAGCCCGGAGCGCGTCCTCTCCGGTGCCCCTTCGGCAAGCACTCTGGTCCTGTACGGCGATCCTGGCACGGAAGCCGGCCTTTGGAAGGTCACTCCTGGCGAATTCACCACCAAGCTGACTGGCTACAGGGAGTTCATTCACATCGTTGACGGCCAGGGTCAACTTATCGATGACCAAGGGCAGGAAACCAACCTGCGGGCGGGGACAATTGTGGCTCTCCCTGAGGGCTGGGCGGGCCGCTGGAGCGTGCAAACAGAGCTCGTCAAGTCCTACTCGATCGTCCGGGCACAGTAGAGCCGCCGGCAGCGCCCCAACCACTCTTTGCCTATACCAATGAACAACGTAAGGAACCACTCATGAATGCCAATCTCGAATTCGCTCGAGTTAGCAACACCTTCTTCCATAACGGAGAGTACATCCCCGTATCGCAGGGCCGCGATGTCGTGGACCCTTCCAACAATAGAGTCATCGGCCAAATGGCTGAGGTCGGCCACGACGACATTGAAGCCGTCGTTGCTACCGCCAACGCTGCGCAGAAGGCATGGTACGCCTATACGGCACTGGATCGTGCCGAGATGCTGCACAAAGTGGCAGCGGAGATGAAGAAGCTCGCACCCGAAATTGCTGAACTACTGACCCGTGAAACGGGCAAGCCGTATAAGGAAAGCTCTGACGAAATGGCTTGGTCAGGTTCTGCAGTGGACTATTACGCAGAACTCGGTCGGCACTCGATTGGTTCGGTTCTGGGCACCTCTGTTGTCGGCCAGACCCACTACACCTTGAAGGAGCCCATGGGCACGGTGGTCAGCATCCTTCCTGCGAACTTCCCCATTCTGTTGCTGATGTGGTCCGCGGCAGCTGCCCTGGCAGCGGGCAACTCTGTGATCGTCAAACCCTCGGAAAACGCCTCCCTGACGACTCTTTCCTTCATGCGGGTCTTCCGGAACCTGCCTACTGGGTTGGTCCAGTGTGTCTCCGGTGGTGCCGACACGGCGAAGCAGCTCGTCTCCCACAAGAACACCCACATGATTGCCTTCACCGGAAGTGTTGCGACCGGCCAGGCTGTTTCACGGGCCTGTGCTGAGCACTTCAAGCCGCATCTGATTGAAGCTTCGGGCAGTGATGCTTTCCTGGTTATGCCGTCTGCCCCTATTGACGTGGCAGCCCGCGCGGCTACCTTTGCGTCCTTCTTCAACGCCGGCCAGGTGTGCACCTCTGCCGAGAAGATCCTTGTCCATGAGGACGTTTACGACCAGTTCATGGAAACGTTTGTCGCTAACGTGAAGCGGTTGCGGATCGGCCACGGCCTCGACAAGGTCGATTTCGGCCCGATGGAAAACGCACGTGAGGTTGCCCGCGTAGAGCAGCTGGTCGCCCGGGCCGTTGAGCAAGGCGCCGCCGTCACCATCGGCGGACACAGGTTGAACCTCGGCGGGGAGCTGCAGGACGGGTTCTTCTACGCGCCCACAGTCCTGGAGGGCCTGCGCCCGGACATGGACATCTTCACCACCGAGGTGTTCGGACCCGTTGCTCCGGTCTATAAGGTCTCGAGCTTCGAAGAGGCCTTGAAGATCGCCAATGACTCGCCTTTCGGTCTCGGCGCTACCTTGTACTCCAAGGACATCGAAGAGATCACCCGAGCCACCAACGAAATCGTTAGCGGCATGGTGTGGGTCAACGCGCCGATCCTCGACAACGATGCAGGACCCTTCGGTGGCCGCAAAATGTCCGGCATTGGCCGCCAGCTGGGCGCCGAAGGGCTCGACACCTTCCGTCACACCAAACTCGTCATGATCGATCCGGCAGCTTCCAGCCACGACTTCTGGTGGTTCCCCTATAAGGACAAGGAAGCCTGGCGTGGTGCACAGGGCAGCGAAGAAGCTGCCGTCCAGAACTCCCACAGCTACGTAGCCGCTGGAGCCTGACCCCGCAACACATGAGGTCATCGGACCACAACAAGTTTTCAAACTTGTTGACAGGACTGGATGGATGACCTTCCAGGTGCAACGGTGCTGGTGAATCCAGCACCTCCTGCCGCCGTGTCTTGACTGGAATACCTATTCAGAACGCGGCGGCAGTACTTTCCCCACGGCTGCCCGGACTGGTTCAACACCGGGACGTTTATCCCCCTTTCCCAAAGGAAGAATCCCATGATCTCCACGATCAACCCGGCTACGGGCAAACAACTTCAAACGTTCGATACGCACTCATACTTCCAGATCGACGGGATCCTTACTGCCGCCGTTGACGCGCAGAAGGCCTGGCGGCTGGTATCCGTTGAGGATCGCGTACAGATCCTCCGGAACACAGCCAAGATCCTACGTGAAAACGTCAACGAATACGCGCACCTGATCACGTTGGAGATGGGCAAGCCTATTTCCGAGGCTCGGGCCGAGATTGAAAAGTCCGCCGTCGCCGCGGACTTCTACGCCCAAAACGCCGTCAGGTTCTTGGATTTCGAAAGCATAGACGCCGACGTCAAGGAAAGCGGTGTGGTCTACGAGCCGCTGGGCGTCGTGCTGGCCATCATGCCATGGAACTATCCTTTCTGGCAGTTCTTCCGCTTCGCGCTCCCGGCGCTAGTGGCCGGGAACGGCGCGATCCTCAAGCATGCGAACAACGTGCCCCGTTCAGCGTTGGCCGTACAGGACATTCTCGACAAGGCGGGTTTGGCCCCTGGTCTTTGTGCCACGGTCCTGATCGAACCAGAGAAGGTCGCTGCTATTATCGCTGACGACAGGATCGCCGCGGTCGCGCTCACCGGTTCCACTCAAGTCGGCGCCATCGTCGCTTCCCAGGCCGGAGCGGCCCTCAAGAAACAGGTCCTGGAGCTCGGTGGGTCCGACCCGTTCATCGTTTTATCCGATGCGGATATCAAGGACGCCGCACGGACCGCAGTTAGGGCCCGCTTCACCAACGCGGGACAGGCATGCATCAACGCCAAACGCTTCATCGTCGATGAAGAGATCGCCGACGAGTTCGTTGCCGAGTTCGTGATCCAGACTCGGGAACTTATCCTTGGCGATCCGTTTGACCCTGCCACCGACATGGGACCCATGGCCCGAGAAAACCTCCGCGCCACACTTCACGATCAGGTCCAGCGCACCCTGGAGGCAGGAGGACGGCTCCTGCTGGGTGGAGAACTGCCTGAGGGGCTCGGGTATTTTTACCCGCCAACGATCATCGACCGGGTCGTTCCGGGGCACGCCGCCTTTGACGAAGAGACCTTTGGCCCGGTAGCTGCTATCACCCGCGTCTCGTCCACCGAAGAAGCAATCGCACTGGCCAACCAGACCGAGTTCGGACTGGCCGCTTCCTTGTGGACCCGAGATACGGACAGAGCAAAGGCAGTCGTGCGCCGACTGGATGCCGGAGCGGTTTTCGTCAACGGAATGGTGGTCTCTGACCCGCGTCTTCCTTTTGGTGGCATCAAGAAATCGGGGTATGGACGCGAACTCGGCCGCCAAGGCATCCGCGAATTCACTAACATGAAGACCGTCTGGATCGGCCCTGACACGACCGGGACGAAGGGGAAGACATGGGCACAGTGAACCGCCCGTTGGTCAACGAGATCTCCGACTGGACGGACCTCAGCCCGGGTCAACCGGTTCAGGTGGATAACGGTGATGGCCAAGTCACCCGTGCACTCGTGGATACGCTTTTTGAGGATGGAAGCATTATCTGGCTCCGCAACGAACCGGGGTCCCGGTCGCTGCACCTGCGAGACGATCCCTTGACCCTCTACGCGATTTGAAAGTCCGAACCTGCAGCGCCGGCCTTGGAACGGCCGGCGCTGCAGCGGTTTAAACGCCTCCTGTCACAGCAGCAGGCTCGGGCAGAGACGAGAGATGCCCCGCTCCCTAAGGGGCGGGGCATCTGTTGCGATGACCTCAATTTTCTTGAGCCGTCGCTGTTCGTCGTGGGCTTGCGCAGGGTTTATGTGGGTGAGCTTTGTTGCGAGCTTCGCCTGCCGACGACGAATTCCTTCTGGTTTACTGTCCGTTCGGAGTTGTTCGTGCGGCTATGTCCACGACATTGACGAGGAGCATGGCCCGGGTCATGGGACCAACACCACCGGGATTCGGTGAGTACCAGCTGGCGACCGCTTCGGCGCCGGTCTCGACATCACCTTGCAGCCTGGACTTACCGGTGGCCTCGTCAACGCTCCGAGACACTCCCACGTCCAGAACAATCACTCCTGGCTTGAGCTGGGGGGTCTTGACGATAGCGGGCACGCCCGCTGCGGCAATGACTACATCCGCGCGGGCGATCAGCCTGCCAAGGTCAGTTGAGCCCGTATGTGCCAGGGTCACAGTGGCGTTGATGGCACGACGTGTCAGCAACAGGCCCAAGGGCCGTCCGACAGTTACGCCGCGCCCGATCACGAGCACTTCCATCCCGGTCAGGGCAATGTTGTGCCGTTCGAGCAGCTCGACAATGGCGCTCGGCGTGCAGGGGAGGGGCGAATCGATGGTTTCTCCGACGTTCAGCACGAGTCGGCCCAGGTTGGTTGGGTGCAGCCCGTCGGCGTCTTTGTTGGGGGCAATCTTTTCCAGGACGGCGTTCTGGTCGATGTGTGCCGGCAAGGGAAGCTGGACGATATACCCGGTGGTGGCAGGGTCCTCATTGAGCTCTAACAGGACTGCTTCGAGGTCTTCTTGTGAAATGTCGGCAGGAAGATCCCGGCGGATGGATTCGATCCCGACCTCAGCGCAATCGCGATGCTTTCCAGCTACGTAGGAGTGGCTTGCCGGGTCGTCTCCGACCAGAACGGTGCCCAGCCCGACAGCGATGCCGGCGTCTTTGAGCGCAGCGACGCGTCCGCCCAGTTCTGCCTTGATGCTTGCTGCGGTTGCTTTGCCGTCGAGAACGCGGCCCGTGCCGCGCAGGGCAACGGATGTTTCACGTTCCATCAGATTCTCTGACAATGGTCAGTCCTTTCGTGTGGCTCATAGGGCTCCGCTGTCCGGGCCCTTGACGGGGGAGTCCGCAGCTCCCTGAGGGGAACTGCGGACTGCCTCGGGTGTCAGCCGCGCAGACGTTCACCCTTGGGGTCATAGAACGGACGGCGCGAGACGGTGGCCGGGTACAGTCGGCCCTTGCATTGGACTTCGAATGAACCGGTAAGGTCCGTTTCGGGGTCGATTGCTGCAATGCCTACCGCACGGCCAAGTGTGTGGCCGTAGCTTCCGCTGGTCATCCGGCCGACGGGAATGTTGTTGCAATAGACGGTTTCGTCGTGAACAAAGACCGGTTCGGGATCGTCGATGGCAACATACACGGTGCGATGCTCGGGTGTGGCGGGATCGAGTTTCAGCAACGCCTCTTTGCCAACGAAGCCGCCGGGTTTATCCAGGGCAACGGTGAAGCGAAGACCGGCCGAGTAGGGATCGTCAATGGGGCCGATGTCGTGTCCAAGGTGCCTGAATCCCTTTTCGCTTCGGAGCGAATCGAGGGCGTGGTATCCGGCCAGACGGATGCCCAAGTCCTGGCCGGCGTCCCAGAGGGCATCGAAAATGTTCACTGCAAGATCAGCACTGGGGTACAGCTCGTAGCCGAGTTCACCTACGAAGCTGACCCGCAGGCTGTAGGCGTAGCCGTCGGCAATTTCAACGGTCCGGCCATGGGTGTATCCCTGGGCGTCGTCGGACCAGTCCTCCGGTGAAATCCGGGAAAGCAGTTCCCGGCTTTTCGGTCCCATGACTCCGATCGTGGCCAGGGCGGCTGTGCAGTCGAACACCGAGGCGGCCCGGCCCTTGGCCAGTCGCTTCAGATAGGCAAGGGTCTTTTGCTGTGTAAAGGAGGGAGTGACAACGAGAAAGCGTTCCTCTTCGAGGCGCGTGATGGTGCCGTCGAGCTCGATTCCTGCAGAGTCGTTGAGGAACAGGGTGTAGACCGCCTTGTTCACCTCAACGTCGACGTCGGCGGTAGAGGCTTGCTGGCAAACAGCCAGCGCGTCACGCCCGGCCACCTCGAATTTCGCGAAGGGGCTCAGGTCAAAGAGCACGACTCCTTCGCGGGCGGCTTTGTGTTCCTCCTCGACGCGGGAGAACCAGCCAGGGCGGCCGTAGCTATAGTCGTAGGCCGGATACGTGCCGGGGTCTCCGTACCAGTTGGCGCGTTCCCCACCGTTGACCTCGCCAAAGCATGCTCCGAGTTCGGCCAGCCTGGAGTGCAGGGGAGTGCGGCGTACGTTCCTAGCTGTGTCCATTTGAAGGTTTGGCCAGTGCATGGCATAGAGCCGACCAAGCCCTTCCTTGGTGCGGGCTTTGAGGTACCTACGGCTGTTCTGGTGCCGGGAAAACCGCTGCACGTCTACGCTGGATGAATCGAAACGGGGCGTCCCTGAGATAATCCACTCTGCGAGTTCCTTGCCTACGCCGGGGGCATAAATGATGCCTTGGGAATTGAAACCGGCTGCGACATACAGATTCGATACCTCAGCGGTCTCTCCGAGGGCGAAATTCGCATCAGGGGTGAAACTCTCGGGAGCGTTGAGAAAGCGGTCATATCCAGCTGTCGCCAGGGCGGGCACCGTGGTTTCAGCCTTCGCCCGGATGGGAGCGAAGTGGTTCCAGTTGGCGTCGAATTCGGCAAAGCCTGCTGTGGAGATATCCTCGACCGGGCGGGGTAGCCCGTCGGGTTCAAAAGCACCTACCAGCAGCCGGCCTTGTTCATGGCGCAAATAGTAGCTGCTGTCCAGGTCCCGGAATACCGGCAGCTGCGGCGCTGCTCCATCGATCTGCCCGGTCCTGACGTGCACATGCTCGGCTGCGTACAGCGGCACGTGAACGCCAGCTGTTGCGGCCAAATCCCGGGTCCACAAGCCACAGGCGAGGACCACACGATCACAGTGGACGGCGCCCTGGTCAGTGAGGACGCCAACGATCTTGTTGTTCTCACGCAGGATCTTCTCGACCGTGACACTCTCACGGATCTGGGCGCCCAACTGATGGGCAAGCTTGGCGAAGGCTATGGTGGCGTAGCCCGGGTTGATGTGTCCGTCATCCGGCAGCAGAAGCGCACCAAGGACGCCTGCGTGGCTGGCCAACGGCCACACCTCATGGAAACGGTCTTCTGTGAGCCACTCCGTGCGGACGCCTTGCTGATCAGCTACGTCCTTGGCGTAGAGGAGTTCATCGACGCGGCCGGGCGTGCGGGCGACGCTGAGGGAACCGGACCGTTGGAAGGACACGTCAATCCCGGACATCTGCTCCAACTGGGTGTAAAACTCCAAGCCGTACTTTGAGAGCTTGGTCATTGTGGATGATCCTCGGGCGCCGGTTACGAGGCCTGCCGCGTGCCAGGAGGTGCCGCTGCCGAGAACATTGCCTTCAAGTAAGAGAATGTCGCTCTCGCCCGCAGCAGCCAGGTGATAGGCGATGCTGCTTCCTACAATCCCACCTCCCACGATGACGGTCCGGACCCGGGGCGGAAGCGGATCGCGGGAGGTCTCGGTGAAGGCTTTGGCGCTGATGGAGCGGTCGACGAGGCGGTCCATAGGAATTCTCACTTCTGTTTGATCGGTGCACCGCGAGGGGCGCAAGGGTGATTCGTTAGTTGAAAACGACAGTGCGGTTGCCGTTCAGCAGGACCCGCTGTTCGGCATGCCATTGCACGGCACGTGCCAGGGCTAGCCGTTCAGCATCTTGTCCGGTGACTGCCAGTTGCGCCGGGCTGTAGTCATGTCCAACCCGAAGCACTTCCTGCTCGATGATGGGCCCTTCATCAAGCTCGGCGGTCACGTAATGAGCCGTGGCGCCGACCAGTTTCACGCCGCGGTCGAACGCCTGGTGATAGGGCTTGGCACCCTTGAAGCCGGGAAGAAAAGAGTGATGGATGTTGATGGCCTTGCCGGCAAGTTCGCTGCAGAGGTCATCGCTGAGGACCTGCATATAACGGGCCAGGACGGTCAGATCGACCTGGTGTTCGGCGATCAAGGCAAGAAGCTTTTCTTCTGCTGCCTCTTTGGTCTCGGGTGTCACAGGGATGTGGAAGAAGGGGATACCGTGCGCTTCGGCCACGGGTTGGAGTGTTTGGTGGTTGGATGCGATGAAAGGGAAATCGACTTTGAGTTGCCCGGACCGCCACCGGAACAGCAAGTCGTTCAGGCAATGTTCAGCCTTGGAGACAAGGAGTGCGACCCGGGGCCGGTCGGCTGCGTCGGACATGGTCCAGTTCATGCCGAACTTGTCCGCCGTCGTCTGGAAGGCTGCCTTCAGCTCACCAACGGCGACCTCGGAAGGGTAGGTAGCTTGGACGCGCATGAAGAACCGTTTGATCGACGAGTCATCGAACTGCTGGCTGGCGAGAATGTTGCAACCGTGTTCGACCAGGAAGCCTGAGACGGCGTGGACGATGCCCACGGTGTCTTGGCAGCTGAGGGAAAGAATCACTTCGCGGGTGGTGACGTGCTCCACAGTACTCCTAGAGGATTTCGGTGCGCGGCCTGGGCGGCCAGGAAGCGCCCTCGGGTAATTGACAAGAGAGCATCGGATAGACAAGCCATATCCGGTAGCTGAACAGACTCGAACTTACGCGAGCAAGACCACTGCAGCCATGCTGAAAATGCCACAAAAGATAATCCTTTTCATATCAATGCCGGATCCGTCGATTTTGTGGTGGGGGTGAGCCCGTGGCAAAGAAATGTTGGAGCCATCCAGCCTCGACACCCGAGCCCATCACTCTGGGATCGTTCCCATGTCCCAGCGCCGAAGTCCCAAACCCGTGGCCTGAACCAGGCCTGCCGCAACGCACGGCTAGCTTTAGACATCCGTATGAAAAAAATCAAAGATATGTAACTTGCCACTATTGGTCTGCTGTAGGTCAGGTGGTTTTCTTGATGTAAGAAATGAGACCCAGCGCACATTCGATCAGCCGGTACACCACTAACGGCGCCGGTGCCGACCTAGAGAACACGAGCATCAGCTGATCCTGAGGAGCGTACGGGTAGGCAGCGCACACAACATGTCGAGACGCAGCCCGGCCAGCCATGCCGGCATCGACTGCATTCCCTCCGCAGCAAGGCCCGGCTTACCCCGGCCATAATTTTTGGAGCATAGAAATGACAACTGTGAATGAACAGAAAGAAATCCCTGAATCGCCGCCTGAGGGAGTGGCGACGAAACGGCTTACCGGCAATCTGACAACATCGGGGATTGTCTTCACCGTCCTGGCCTTCAATGCGCCTCTTACTGTCTTCGTGGGCCTGATACCCTTCATCATCGGCTCCGGGAATCAACTCGGAACCCCCGTCACATACTTGGCGGCGTGCGCGTTAGTGCTTTGCTTCGCTGTCGGATTCACGAGCATGGGCAGGCGCCTGTCCAATCCAGGTGCGTTCTACGCATATATCACTGCAGGACTCGGCAAACCGCTCGGACTCGGCGCATCGTTCCTGGCCCTTCTGGCTTACTTCTTTTTCCTCGCAGGCGCGTTCGCATTTGGTGGCGTATCCCTGGAGTCGTTGGTCACAGACGTGTTCTCAGGACCTGACATCCAATGGTGGGTGTACACCTTCGTCTTGATCGCCATCGTCGGAGTGCTCGGTTACGTTGAAATCTCCCTCTCGGCCAAAATATTGACCGTCTTCATGATCTTCGAAGTTGTCATCATCGTTGCCTTCGACGTGGCTTCGTTCGTCAATGGCGGGCCCGAGGGTGTGAGCGCTGCGCCTTTCCTGCCGTCGAACATTTTCTCCGGAAACGTGGGCCTGGCTGCTCTGCTGGGCGTCATGTGTTACGCCGGTTTTGAGGCTACGGCAGTCTTCCGCGAAGAGGCGCGCAATCCAGAACGTACGATCCCGCGGGCAACTTACATCTCCATCTTGTCCATGGGATCCATGTATGCGATCAGTGCCTGGGCCCTTATCACCGGAGTGGGGGCAAGCAGCGTCGTTGCCGCATCTGCAGAAGACCCGAGCGGAACCGCCACCGGGGCCGTCGCACTTTACCTTGGCAAGATCGCCTTCGATGTCGTCCTGGCCCTGGTGTGCACCAGCATTTTCGCGGCCATGATTGCCACGCACAATATCAGTGCCAGGTACATGTACTCCCTGAGCATGGACCACGTGTTCCATGCATCTCTACGGAGGATCCACGTGAAGCATGGTTCCCCCCATGTGGCCTCACTTGCCACGAGTCTTGTCGCTCTGGTCTTCATCGCGGTACTGGCAATTGCCGGAGTAGATGGAACGTCCTTGTTCGGCATTCTCGAAGGGATCGCTGCTTATCCGCTGATCCTCCTGATGCTTCTCACCAGCGTTGCTGTCATCGTCTACTTCCGCCGGAATCCGCAGTATCAGGTGGGGGTATGGAGGAGCTTGCTGGCCCCAGGTCTGGCCGCTATCGGGTTTGCCGTGGTGGCCGTGATCGGTACGCAGAACATAGCCCTTTTGATCGGGGGCAATGAGGTCCTGGCCGGCATACTTCTGACGTTGTTCTATGGTTCGCTCATAGCAGGTATCGCTCTCGCTCTGATCTATCGCAGAAAGAACCCCGGGGTCTACGCCCGAATCGGCCGGCAGGGAGCCTAACCCGGCCAGCTGCCCCTCGAGGCCTCTCAAATCGACGAACACCTCCCGCTGAAGGGCCAGTGTCGACGCGCAAGCGTTTGCCTGGCCCTCAGTCATGCGCAGGTACAAGAAATCAGCCAACCAGACGTGCCCCAAAAGGCTCCTGTCACGGATGCAGCCCTCATAGAAGAGCATGTCGATACTCGTCCCGCGTTTCCACGTCGACAAGGGCCAAAGTTGTCACATCGTATGACCGCGCCTCACTGAGTACGGTGGATCAGAAAGCCACCGTGGACCCAACTGCGAATAACTTGTTACACATGCCGGATATGGCACTGAAATTCTTGCAAACGTACTATTCGGAGGGTCCTCGCTTAGGCGTAAGGTGAATCACATTAAGAGCTACTGAAGGAGATCACTGATGGATGGGTGTGGGCCACGCTGGTTCCTTGGCCCTGCCCCGCGAGAGATCGAAGTCGGCGTGCGGAAACACGTGAAGTTCGGTCATAGATAGTTCAGTCTATGTGTACCTGTTTCGCGAAGATGCAGCGAACTACTAGCCAGCACGCCGCTGCAGCAAGGCTGTCGCAGATCGGCCAAACGGCAGACGGACTTAACTATGAGTGTTTGCCAACTATGAACCCAAGAGTTGAGGCCATCTGTGGTCTCAAAACCATCAGCCGGGACCCCGCCAGCCTGCCACGTCCGATTAACAATCGCCGTGAACAGTCTGTTGACGGGCTGGCTCGTCGCTGAAGTAACAACAAAGAGGAGATGACCAAAATGGAGTCATTTGATGTCGTTGTCGTTGGATGTGGATTCGCTGGTGCAATCGCAGCCCGCGAATCAAGGGCTGACGGGAAGTCCGTGCTTGTGCTCGAAGGCCGCGAACGCCTCGGCGGACGCACCTGGTACAGGAAGTTCCAGGGAACAGACCAGGGAGTTGAAATCGGCGGCACCTGGATTGCCCCCGACCAGCAGAAGTTCGTACAGGCGGAGCTGGAACGCTATAAGGTCCAGACGTTCCAAAGCCCCGTGGCATCAAACTTTGGCTGGGGCCTCAACGGTGAGATGCTGAACACGGCCTTCCCCATCCCAGCCGACGAATGGGCCGCGCTCGAGCACGCCATCGTGCAGATCGACAAGGACGCAGACCGCATCCGCTTTTATGAAGCACCCCTTGGGCAACCAGGTTTGGAAGACCTGGACATACCGTTCTCGGCTTACGTTGATGCCCTCAACGTCCCGGCCAAGACACGCGACTTCCTTCTGGCCTGGCCCACCTTCTACTTCGGCGCCTACCCTCAAGAGCTCTCCGCCCTTCACGTCATCTCCTGGGTGAGCGGCTTCGGAAGCTCCGTGGGCTGGTACACCCTGCTGACTGACAAATTCGTCGGGGGAACGAAGAGTCTTATCGAACACATCCTCGCCGAAGCTGAAACCGAGGTGCGCTACGACACGGCTGTGGCATCGATCGCGGATGAGGGTGCGCAAGTACGAGTCGTTACCCGGGACGGCCAGACGATCCTCGCCAGGTCCATCATCGTAACCGCCCCCGTCAACACCTGGGAACGAATCAACTTCGTCCCCGAACTCCCCCACGCGCACCGTGCCATGGCCACCGAAAAGCAAGCAGGACAGTCCGTGAAAGTCTGGGCACTTGTGCCCAAGTTGGAAAACGACTTCTACGGCATCGGCATCGACACCACATTCAAATGGATTGCATCGGAATACACAACCGAAGACGGGACCTACCTTTGCTGCTTCGCCAGCGCCGAAGCTGACATTGATGCAACGGACCTGGACGCCGTTACCAATGCCGTACGCCAATTCCTCCCCGAAGCAACCGTCCTCGCGGTGGACTCGCACGACTGGAACAAAGACGAATTCTCTTTGGGAACGTGGATGGCGTACCGGCCAGGCCAAGTCATGAAGTACTCCAACCATCTTCAAGTACCCCACGGGCGCGTTCACTTCGCCAATTCAGACTTGGCCTCCGGCTGGGCCGGGTGGATTGACGGTGCAATAGAATCCGCATTCACGGCAGCAAATGCGTCGAACCTCATGCTGGCCTCCGAGCGCATGCACATTCCCAATCCTCCGAAGCAGGCGAAAGTATCAACCCTGTAGGGCAGACCAGTGACGGGAATGCCAGCACTAGCCCTCTTCCGCTGCGGCTCCCATTGGAAAGAGTACCCGGATCGTATCTCGACAGGTCCGGGCGATCTTCCCCGGCTGGCATCCTGCACTGCGAAGTCGTTAGCTCCCCAGCAAAGCCATGCGCAGGCTGAACTGAACCACTTACGGTTCCGTGGGGCGAGTGTTTCAAGCCAACATTCGCCCCACCAACCATCGCCAAGGCGCTCCACGCCGTAGCGACAATTAGCACTACTGACGGTCACCGAATGCAGGGATGACTTAGAGAGAACTCATCCCATTTTACGAACATTCTGCGATTCTTAGCCATTAGGCCGCACGAAGCTCCCGAGGAAGTCGATGTGGTCGACGTCGAGACCAGCCGGTCCAGCGCGGTCGAACGAGCGCGGCAACGATGGTGGTCCGGAAGGCTGAACAACCCGACCATTGGGCGGCAGGATCGTCCCGGACGCCGTCATCGACCACTGCTATCTGAGAGGGGCGGAGTCCGACTGCGCCGCCAACGCGCTGAAACTCGCCCAACTGGCCGCTGAGGCCGTCGGGCGCGGGACCTGCGACGGTTCGACGTCGATCAGGCCACCGGCGAAGTGCACTCCAGTACCGTCACCAACCTCGAATAGAACAGTCACGGTGCCGACGCTTGCGTCAGAATCGAACTGAATTCGGTTTCCCGGACGGCCGCTCATCATCTTCTTCCATCTCATCCCGACAGTCGAATGGTAAGAAAATGAGATGGAGCAGGGCCCGCGAACAGGGAAGTAGCCCAAAGAACACGGACTTGATGAGTCCACTTCGAGCCGTTCGGTAGGCATGCACACATCCTGACTGGTCGGACCCCTGATAAATATGAGAGTCTCGCCGCTAGCCAAGTCCGCCCCACGTCAGACCACCTTGACGTCAGTTTGGGGTGTAAATAACCAAGGCGGGGGCTTCTGGCCAAGACGCTTCCTCTGATACTTATGCTTTGGCCGCGGCACGGGACTGTGTGCATAGCGCGGGGCTGAAGCTCGGAGAGTCCGGAGAACCGTCGTCGCACCTCTCCAACCTGCGCGTTACCAGGGTGAGCCCGGCGTGAGTCCTACCCGGGCCGGAGAGCGTCATTGGGTGGCGGCGGACGGATTCCAATTTCCTGGCGACGGCGTGGGTTCCCAGCGTCGACTAGACCCTAGCTCCCATTTCGCTGCCGGCCGACTCGACTGAAGGCTTACTACTACGAGGGGATGAGATTTCCCGGGCGCCATCACCCCTTGGATGCTCTACCGCTGTGCAGGAAGGACACTCGTTGTGGTGCGTTAGTGCGACCACGCACCACAACGGGTGTCACCGGGCGGCCGGTGCACAATCAGCTGCCGCGTCCATTTTGGGACTACAGTTGCAAGTCGCTGGTGTTGGAGGGTTTGCTGACAGGCTGCTTGGGTAGTTTGCCGAGCGGGTACTTGAGTGGTTCCGTCTTCTCCACGTAGTTCCGCAGGGCATCACGAACGGCGAAGTACGCCGGCTTGGGGTTGTAGTTCTCGTCGAACAGGCACGGTTTCGCTCCCGGGAGCCATGTGTAGAGGTGCTTGTCCGTGAAGCCCCAGACGCTGATTTCCTTGATGCCGGCGTTGAGCGCCTCAGTGACGATGTTGCCGTAGATCTTTGCTTGGGAGACGGGGTCGTATGTGTGCACGTCCAGTTCCGCGATGGAGACTTCGAGTCGCAGGCCGTGGAAGAAGTTGGTCATCTCGGTGATGGCTCCGGGCGGAGGCCCCTGGAGTGTTTCGTGCATCTGCAAGGCCACGCCGTTGATCGGCACCCCGTCGGCAACGAGACCGGAAACGAGGTCGTACAGTTCCTGCCGCTTCCCTGGGAGTGATTCCACAAGGTTTTCGTTCAGGAACAGCTTGGCCTTCGGGTCCGCATCATGGGCGATCCGGAACGCGTCTGCGATGTAGCCTGGGCCGAGGGCGTTGTAGAAGTCGTTGTGCTGAAGGCCCCCACCCATCGTCTCCAGCGCCTCGGTTACGACGTCCCAGCGGTCCATCTTGTTCTTGTAGCGCTTCATGATCGTATTGAAGTGATTGACCATGGCGGCGCGGAACGCGACAGGGTCATTGACCTTAGATACAAGGTAATCGGGGTTGCAGCAACCCGAGATCAGGCCGTGGCCCTTGACCTGCATGTCGTTCGCTTTACCGAAGGCTGCCAGTCGGTCCAGGCCCTCGAAGTCGAAGATGCCCTCTTGCGGCTCAACGAATTGCCACTTCAGGTCGTTCTCGGGGGACAGGCTGTTGAACTGCTCGGCCAGCACCTCCGCGAACTGAGGTTCTGCCAGGTAGTTCGAGGGCCGGCCATCGGCCGTTGATGTCATGCCCTTGATTGAACCGGATCCGATGATGAGGCCAGCCTTCGCGGCCTCCTCCCGGAGCGAGCCGATGCCACCCTCGGCCCCCACTGCGGGAAGCGCGTCTGAGGTTGGGCTTGGCGTCGTCGTGGCGGTTGCAGCCTGGCTGGCGAATGCCGACATCGTCAGGCCAAGACTGACCGTGGCGAGCATGGCTAGAGTTTTTCGCGTCTTCATTGGGGCGAATTCCTTCGAGTAAGTGACTGCCAACAGCGCGTTCGGCCGCAAGGTGACTGCTCGAAATACGAGCCAGCTTCCGGTGCGCTGGGATGGTTTCTGACCCCGGGTGGGGGCAGCCGTGCCATTCCGCCGCGGCCGGGTAAGGCGGCGGCAGCGAGTTCTGCTTCGGTGGTGAAAAGGTAACCCGAAATTGTGACGGGTGCAACAATTTCTTTTGTTTGCTTGCCTGCGCACGTTGATTTGAAGCGCTGAAGACATGCGTGGGGTTCTTGCGCAGGGCGCGGGGGTCAGAGGCCCCGATCCGGAGGAAGAGGCCCCTGATCTGCCTCCCGAGGTTCAGCGCGGAACCTGTGAACCCGCCATTGTCTGTGTCGTCGGGGTCGGCGCAGTCGTGTTCCGGACGTGCTTTCCGGGTATGCCGATTGCCTTGGGGTCTATCTACTGGCGTCGTCGTGTCGCTGGCGGATCAACCCGAAGGGGACAGCGGGATGAGCACGCACGATATATCTGCCCGTCTCGATCCGTGTCACGAGGATCCCTATCCGGTGCTTGCGTGCGGCCTTCTGCACGACGGATATCGCCTCTTCCAGAGCGTTATCCACCTCAGAGGCGTCCTTGACCTGTACCTCCAGCATGCCGGGCTGTTCCAGCTCTCCGGTCGTGATTTCCATGTGTTCCTTTCACCGCACCGAGTGCGGCGGTGCGAGGCGAAGCGAGGGGCGCTACGGCGGACGCATGCCAAGCTCGATGCAGCATCCAGCAGTTGCAGGGGAGCCGGGGTCAAGAGCCCTTGGACTGGTGGGGCGTCGGGATGAACGGGTGGGTGGCCCCGAGGGAGCCGTTTACAGAAGTGCTTTGTGTCCGGCCGGGTAAAGACATTTATCGGCTGCGAGGCCAGTGTCCGGAGCGACGGTCCGGACGTCATTCATTGCCATTGGCAGTGCGATTGGCAGCCGTCCGACTGGTGTGATTTCGCCACTGAGGACCCGCGATAGTGCAGAATCGGATACTCCAAAACTGGCCGTGAGCGCGGATGTGATCGTTGAGATCGGGGTAAGGATGGCGCCACGGTCAAGGGCGACATCCACGATCAGGGGTATGCGGGAGGATATCGCGTTCAGTCGGTAGATGAGGCCGGGCCGGAATTCAAGCCCTCCCTGGTGAAAGAATGATTCGAGGAAAAGGTCGTCTCTGGCGTCGAATGGTGCGGCGATTCTGATAATTGCTAGATCTGCTTCCTCCGGCGTGGGGACGATGGTTCCGAGCGTGCCGGCTATGGCGGGATCGATTCCCTCTATGTAGAGACGTTGGCCCGGCGCAACGGGAAGGGTCGGTTCAGTTCCGTGGAGCTTGTTCTCGAGGACACAAACGGAGCGTGATTGCGCCAGCTCGCCCGCGGCACGGTGTTGCGGGCTGCCAACGACGCGGGCCGCTGTATCTTCGTCGACGAAGGGGTTGTCGAAAAGCCCAAGCCGGAACTTCACCAGCAGCAGTCGTCGAGCCGAAGCGTCGATCCGGGATTCCGCGACGAGACCTTCATCGACCAGGCTGCGGAGGATTTCGACGCATTCTTCGCCGCCGAACTGGTCCGCTCCTGCTTCAAGGATTTTCAACATGCGGCCCCGGGCGTCGAGGTGTTCTACTCCCCAGGCCCGGGCGGGTAGGACCTGGTCGCCAATAACGTTGTCGTTGACGAGTTCCCAGTCCGTCACAATGACACCTTCAAAGCCGAGGTCCTCGCGCAGGAGTTCCTGAAGTATCTGGCGGTTGTAGCCGAAACCTACTTCTTCCACCGGTTGTCCGTTTATTTCAAGACCCACCGGCATCCCGTAGTACGGCATGATGGCCGCGGTGTCATGCTCGATGGCAGTCCTAAAAGGTGCCAGATGGTCTTCGAATCGGCCGCCCGGGTACACCTGTTCGCGACCGTAGGGGAAGTGGGCGTCCTCGCCGTCCTTTTGCGGTCCCCCGCCCGGGAAGTGTTTAGTCGTGCAGGACACGCTGCCGGGACCGAGCGTGGCGCCTTGGAAGCCGTCCAGGTAGGCGGCCGTATGGGCTATGACCCGATCGAGGCGGGAACCGAAAGTTTGCAGTTGCCGCCCCCATCGGGGCTCGGTGGCTAAGTCGATTTGCGGGTGAAGCGCAGCACGGATTCCGACCGCAGTGTATTCGGCACGGGCGATCTCGGCGAAATGGCGGGTGGTTTCAGGTTCATCGATCGCGGCCAGGCCCAGCCCTTCCGGCCATTGCGAAAACGGGCCTGCGGAAAATCCGACGCCGACGTTTTCGGCGAATGCGTGGCGAGGGTCCGTGGAGATTGTGACGGGAATTCCGTGAGGCGTTTGAGCTGCGAGTTTTTGCAGGGCGTTGTTCCACCGGGCGGCTTCGCGTGCGTCGTCGAGTCCGTGGACATTGAAGTGGGTCATGTTCTTCGCCAGAACCACTACCGAGGTTGGTGATTTGCTGATGTGCCCGGCTGTCTCCAGCAAGGAGCCGCCTGGTCCTGATTCGATGACGGTCTGAAACATGAGGCCGATTTTTTCGTCTAACGAGAGCCGGTTGAGAAGGTCTTCGGTGCGCTCTTCGGGTGTTCTCCGCGGGTCCTCAAAGGGGTCCATGATCCCGTTCCCGTTCAGGTCGCGGTACTGGATTCCGTCAGGTGTTGTTGCCAGATTTAGGTGGGTCATGTGGATCCTCTCCTGGATGGGCGGTTTTATTTTTCGTTTCGGCGAAGACGCGCCGAACCCCGAGATCGGAGCGAGTTATTGTGCTTTTAGTGAGAAGGCGAGGGCACGTCCGGCAGTGTCTTTGCCGTAGCGATCGTGGAAATGGACTTCACTACCCGTCCCGCAGCGAACTCACCACTACCCCTGCGAGCCGTGCGGGCGATCCACACGCACGCTGCCCGGTTCCGGCCCGCTCATGGAAGGATCTCCTCGTTGAGGGGTCACGATGTCGTCGCGACAGCACAAGCGACAGCGCCCACCTTACGACGAAATTTGAACGACTGCTACATTTTTCGGAGTTATGGTTCCGCTAAGGCCGCACTAACCACGCGGCACTGGAGCGGGGGAAAGAAGGATCGGGCAGATTACCGGGCGGCAGATCGGTTCGGAACGCCAGGGAGATCCTTCACCGATTCCGGAAGGGCCCATTCAAAGAATGCCCTCATAGACCTGGTCATATCGGCGGTCGGGTCGATCAGCCATTGCAGCTGTATGCCGTCCCAGGTACCTATGAGCAGGCGGCTAAGGGTGTGGGGGTCTCGGGTTGGGCTGATTCGGCCTGCGGCCTGGTCGTAGGTGAAGGCGGCCGAAAGTTCTTCCGTTTTGCGCCGGTAGCGGGCGACGAACCAGTCATGCGCGGGATGCGTGGGGGTGGAGGATTCCGCTGCCAGGATGGCGAAGAGGCGCAGCAGTTCGGGCCGCTCGATGCTTGACTCCACCCGCTCCAGTGTGGCGGACGCGACCCCGCGTTCGGCGCAAGCGGCGTCGAAGTCGAACTCTTCGTTGCCGGGAGTGGTCCTGTCGGCCCGCTCGAGCACGGCCTCGAGAAGCTCGTACTTGGACCCGAAGTGGTGGACGATGCTGGTCAGGCTGAGGTCGAGGGAGCGCGCGATGTCCCGCAATGAGCCGCCGTGGTAGCCGTGTGTTGCGAACACAGTGGCGGCGGCATCGAGGATGTCACTCGATCGCTGCGCCGATTTTGCGTACGGACCCCGGGCGCCGGGGCTCTTCTGTTCACTCATGCTAGTGACCTTACTAACTATAGCCCGGCGCCTTGGGCAACACCGGCCCTTTGAAACTGCTTGAATAAAATTGTAGCAACTGTTTCGTTTTCGTGTAATGATGATCACGATCACCACGGCGACCCAGTTCCGGGCGCCCCATGTCACAAGGAGGTAGACATGCCTACACCAGCAGCAACACTCAAGCGGCGTACCTTTGTCGCGGGCTCGTTCATTGCAGCAACAGCCCTACTTGCCGGGTGCACCGCCGGCGGCGGTGGCGCCAGCAGCCCGTCGGGGGAGACCACTTTGACCGTCATGGTCGGAGCCAAGGATCTCAGCGCGGAACAGGTTGCCGAGTTCGAGAAGAACAACCCTGGCATCAAGATCAACCAGGTTCTGTTCGATGCGACCCGGCTGAACACCATGCTTGCTTCGGGCAACCCGCCCGACATTACTGTTGGCGCCGCCGTCGGCAGCGCCAACTTCAACGCGCGGGGATTGGCTACGGACCTCACCCCATACCTGAAGAAGAGTGATGTGCTGAAGGAAGACGACCTTCAGCCCGTCAACAACAGCTTCCGCTGGAACGGCACCAAGAGCGGCGAAGGTCCCCTATACGGCGTCGTCAAAGACTGGAGCCAGGACTCGACACTCTGGTACAACACCGCCCTTTTCGACAAAGCCGGCGTCCCCTACCTGAGTGACACCGAGGCAACCAGCTACGACAACCTCCTGGAAATCGCCAAAAAGCTCACTGTCACCGAGGGCACAACAACGAGGACCTTCGGACTGGGCGTCGAATGGGACTGGTCCCTCTCCCAGCCCATGTCGGCGATGGTAATGCAGCAAGGTGGGCAGCTGTACAACGAAGACCTGACCAAGATCGACTTCACCTCGGCCGCCGCCAAGCGCGCCTTCCAGTGGTACGTCGATTTCGGGAAATCAGGGGTGGGCCCGACGTCCCTGAACCCGCTTCCGGACGGCTCTGACTACTCGACCTTCGCCGCACAGCGCATGGCGATCAGTCAGGATGGCTATTGGTATGGCGGCAACTTCGCCGCCCCCGATGCGCTGAAGACTGTCCGAATGGCTCCTTCACCTGTAATGGGAGACACCCGTGTCGCGCCGACGTTCTCCGGGCAGGGTTGGTGGATCCCGGAGAAGGCGAAGAACAAGGATGCAGCTTTCAAGCTCATGGAGTATTACATGGCCGGCACGCCGGCCAAGGAGCGTGCCGCGAGTGGTTGGGGCCTTCCGGGGCTGAAGTCGCTGAGCGATAAGTTGCCGCAGGATCTTCCATTCCAGAAGCAGGCGTACCAGGTCGCGCAGAATGAACTGCAGTATGCGAAGCCCTTGCCCGACTCGCCTTACATCTCGACAGATCTCTTGAACGCCACGATCAAGACGTACCTTGAGAAATCAATCAAGGGTGAACTGAGCGTAGACCAGGCATGCTCGGCGCTCACTGATGACTTGAACAAAGCCCTCGCGCAGGGCAAGAAGCAGATCGGCTAACAGTTATGGCACGCAAGTGGTCCCGCTACCCCAAGAAAGCGTTCTACGCATTCGTCGGGCCTTGGGTAATAGGTTTCGTGCTGCTGACGGCGTTGCCCATGGTGTTCGGGCTGCTTGTGAGCCTTACCAACTTCGACGGCAGCTCTCCGCGCTTCAAGTGGGTTGGCCTGGATAACTACGTTGAACTGTTCAGTGACGGCGAGGCGTGGATGGCGCTGCTGAGGACGCTGCTGTTCACTGCCATCGTTGTCCCGCTGACCATCGGCGGATCTCTTGGCCTGGCGATGATCATCAACCGGCGGCTGAGGGCATTGGGACTGTGGAGGACTCTGTTCTTTCTGCCCTCAGTCGTCCCGGTTGTCGCCATGGCAATCATGTGGAAGCTTGTCTTCAACAGGGATTCAGGAATCCTCAACGCCATCCTGGGGGTCGTCGGCATCCAGCCGATCGCGTGGCTTCTGGACCCTACCGCCTTCTACGCTCTGGTGATCCTGATGCTCTGGGGTCTGGGCGCAGGCATGATCATCATGCTCGCCGCTCTTCAGGGCGTTCCGGCCGAGCTCGAGGAAGCGGCCACCATCGACGGCGCGGGACGATGGTCTGTCTTCCGGCACGTGACAGTACCGATGATTTCGCCCATCCTCTTCTTCCAGGTGATCACGGGCGTGATCGCGGCGTTGCAGGTCTTCATCCAGCCCCTGCTCCTGACCAGCTCGGCCGGTATCTCGAAGGTCAGTGGGGTGCCGGACAGCAACAACCTGTACATGGTGCAGGTCTACAAGGAGTTCTTCCTCAGCAACCGTTTCGGCTACGGATCGGCAATGCTGTGGGTGTTCTTCCTCATCATCCTCGGTCTGACGTTGCTCTTCCTGCGCTCGAGCCAGTCATGGGTGTACTACGAAGTCGACACGGAAGCCGAGAAAGAAGGAGCAACCCGATGACCACGACTGAGCGTGAAACACCCGCCGGGCTGGCACCCGAGGCCAAACATATCCGGAAAGCCGAAAAGGTCCGGAAGGACAAGCGGCCCCCGGCGATCCTCTACATTTTGATCCTGCTCCTGTCGGTGTTCTTTATCGGCCCATTCCTGTGGCTGATACTTGCGGCGCTGAAGACACCCGCTGAATGGGCCTCGTTTCCGATCCAGGTCCTGCCTGATAAGGCGCAATGGAACAACTTCGTCGAGGCCGTTACCCAAATGGACTTTGTGGCCTACACGGCCAACTCTTTATTCCTCGCGACAACGTATTCGGTGCTGATAACCATATCGAGCGCTACGGTCGGCTTCGGTTTCGCCCGGCTAAGGGCCCCCGGAAAAAAGGCCCTGTTCCTGGTTCTGCTCTCAACCATGATGATCCCGCAGATTCTGACGCTGCTGCCAACGTACGTTCTCTTCTCGCAAATCGGGCTGGTGAACACCTACTGGCCCTGGATTTTGTGGGGGCTGGCCGCATCACCGTATATGGTGTTCCTCTTCCGCCAGTTCTTCTCGTCGCTCCCGCGCGAACTCGAAGACGCGGCAATTATGGATGGTGCCGGCTGGCTGAGAATCTTCGTCCAGATCTTCCTTCCCCTCTCCCGCCCGGTGCTGATTACCTCGTTCCTTTTGTCGTTCACGTGGACCTGGGGCGATTACATTGGACCCGCACTGTTGTTGGACACGGACCACACGACCCTCGCGGTGGCCATTACCGCGTGGTACCAGGACCCTAACGGGAACACCATTCCCACCGTGCAGGCCGCTGCTGCCGTGCTGTACATCCTGCCCGTGCTGTCGATCTTCTTCTTCGCCCAGCGCTACTTCATCCGCTCCACCGTCTCCTCCGGAGTCAAGGGCTGAAGTCCGGGCCAAGTAGATACGTCGGCGGCCGGTAGCGACTCCTCCCCGACGTTGGCAACCGGCCCGGCCGCCACACCACACCACACCACACCAGTAGATGCCTCGGGCTGATCAACGTCCAAGCGAGAGGCCACCTCGGTGAGCCACACAGCAAGAAACTTTAGGAGCAATACGTGGAGGAAGCGCGCTTTCGGGCCGTTGATCTGATCAAACGAATGACAATCTCGGAGAAGGTTGCACAACTCACCTCTCTGGTGCCGACGATGCTGTTCGACGCAGATGGCATTCGCCCCGGAATCGCCGCCACCAAGCTCGGTGATGGGATCGGGTACGTGGAACCCCATATGGGGGGATTCCCGCGGACTGCTGCCGAGGTCGCGCGGCTCAATAATGAGGTTCAGCGATACCTGGTAGAGAATACCCGTCTGGGGATTCCCGCCATCATGCACGTCGAGGCACTGAATGGTGTCAACGCACCGTCATTTACCTCGTTCCCCACAGGGATCGGCCTTGCGGCGACGTGGGATCCAGAAGGGGTCGGTGAGATGGCCGCCCTGACACGCCGGCAGATGCGCTCGGTTGGTTTCCACCACGCGCTTTCGCCGGTCCTTGACGTTGCAAGAGATGCAAGGTGGGGGCGAGTACACGAGACGTATGGCGAGGATCCCTACCTCGTGAGCGCTTTTGGAGTCTCGTTCATCCGCAATCTGCGTGGAGCGTCGCTGAAGGATGGGGTGATTGCCACTGGCAAGCATTTCCTTGGTTACGCGATGAGTGACGCAGGGCTAAACATGGCGTCCGTGACCCTAGGCGAGCGAGAGCTCCGGGAGGTTTATGCGCGTCCGTTCGCTGCCGCCATCACACTGGCCGGCCTGGATTCGGTCATGAATTCCCTCTCCGATTGGGATGGCGTGCCCGCTGCCGCTGACTCGCGGATATTCCGCCACCTGTTGCGGGACGAACTGGGCTTCGACGGGACAGTGGTCTCCGACTGGGGATCAATCGAGAACCTGGTCGTCCACCACCGGGCCGCCAGCAATGCGCGCGAAGCAGCGGTGCTGGGACTTCGCGCTGGCATTGACGTAGAGTTACCGGCTCCCTTCGGGTACGGGGAAGCCCTTATCTCCGCCATCCAGGACGGGGAGATCAGTGAGGCACTTGTAGATGAGGCGGTCTTGCGGGTCCTCACTCACAAGTTCGAGCTCGGCTTGTTCGAGAATCCGTATGTGTCCACCGATCAGGTCACGGTGATGTCAATTGCCAAGGAGGGCCGCGAGCTCTCGTCGCGGCTGGCGCACGAGTCGGTCACGCTGTTAAAGAACGACGGTGTCCTGCCCCTCGGCAATGCACAACGCATAGCCATCATTGGTCCTCACGCCGATGCGGTGGGTACCGCATTTGCACCATATACGTTTCCCGCATTCATCGCCCTGACCCGCGCTCTGCGCAGTGGAGTGGCCAGCTCCATGGTCGGAGTGGATGAAGGTACGTTCCAGCCCGATAACTCCTACGTTGAAGGCGAGATCGGCGATCTCCTGTCAATGGGCGAGGACGAATACGCACGAGTCCAGTACGACGCCGCGTCGCTCAGCGAGGCCCTGCGGACCGCACTGCCGAATGCGACGGTAGTGGTTTCCGAAGGTTGCGACGTTGACGGCGGCATCGACAAAATCCCGGCCGCGGTTGACGCGGCGCGCGGCGCAGATGTCATTATCCTGGCGCTCGGCGGACTGGCCCGCTGGTTCTTCGCCGAGCGCACCGAAGGCGAAGGCGCAGACACCTCCGATCTGCGACTTCCTGAATCACAGCGCAAACTCGTCGATGCGCTCCATACCCTGGACACACCGATGGTGGGCGTACTCTTCTCAGGCAGGCCCCTCGCGCTGGGCGTCATCGAACCAAAACTGAACGCGCTCGTACTCGGATACTATGGCTCCGAATTCGGCCCCCGCGCCGTCACGGACGTTCTCACTGGCGCCAGCGAGCCGCAAGGACGACTCCCGTACACCATGCCCCGATCAAGCGGTCAGGTACCAATCCACTCCAGCCAACGATTCGGCAGCGGCTACCGCCGCCGCGAAGGCGACGACCATGGCGGATATGTCGATGAGGCCGCCACACCACTGTTTCCGTTCGGGCACGGTCTCACCTACACCCGCTTCACGTACTCAGCACTGGCCCTCAGCACGCCATCAGTCGCCACGGACGGAGAGGTCGAAGTGACGGTCACGGTGATCAACAGCGGCAGCCGCACCGGCACCGAAGTGGTCCAGCTGTACGTCGAGGACGAAGCACTCGGAATCTCACGACCTGCGCTTCAACTTGCCGGCTTCCAGCGCATCACGCTGGAGCCTAGCCAGGAAGCAACACTGGTCTTCACCCTGCAGCTGGCGCTCCTGGCCTACCTCTCGCTTGAAGGCAGGTGGATCGTTGAGCCAGGCCCAATGTCCATTTCAGTCGGCGCGTCTTCGGACGACCGCCCACTGCGCACTCTGCTGGACGTTACCGGCGGAACTGCGGACGTGACGGACAGCAGGGCATACCTGACTGAATCAAAGTCTCTGACCCTCACCGCGGATTTGCCATGAACCAGCCGCTGCCGCGGAACCAACGCGGTCACGCGACCGACGCGAAAGGACTGACCATGTACCACGGTCTCCTCGATAGCGGACACATCGATTTACCGCCCTCCTTCATTCTTGGCGCCGCGACCGCCGCCTACCAGATTGAGGGCGGCGCAACCGAAGGGGGACGGGGCCCCTCCATTTGGGATACCTTTAGCCACACTCCAGGGAAGACCGAAGGGGGCGCCACGGGAGACGTCGCCGCCGACCACTACCACCGTGTCGAGGAGGATCTCGGGTTGATGGAGGCCCTGAACCTAACCGCTTACCGGTTTTCGATCTCGTGGTCGCGCGTCATGCCGACCGGTGAGGGCGAGGTGAACGCTGAGGGCCTACAGTTCTATTCACGCCTCGTTGACAGTCTGCTGGCGCGCGGAATCCAACCGGTCGTAACGCTCAACCACTGGGACCTTCCACAAGCGCTGGAAGACAAGTACGGCGGCTGGCGCGGACGCAAGACCGCCTTCGCCTTCGAAAAGTACGCAGAGATCATGGGCGCTGCTCTCGGTGACCGCGTCTATATCTGGTCGACCCACAACGAGCCTTGGAACAACTCCTTCTCCGGATACGGCAGTGGAGCATTTGCACCCGGTGGAACAAGCCATGAAGATGCGCTCATCGCAGCGCACCACCTCAACCTTTCGCATGGACTTGCCGTCAAAGCGCTCCGGCGAACCATCACCCGGAACGACGCGCAAATCTCTGTGGCACTGAACATCTTCCGCGTAGCCGCTGAAACCCCGGAAGACGCAGAAGCTGCGCGCCAGTTCGACGCGGTGGCGAACCGCGTCTTCACCGGGCCCATGCTGAACGGGCAGTACCCTGCCGACCTTCTCGCCGACACACGGAAATTCACGGACTGGAGTTTCGTCCTTCCCGGGGATTTGGAAACCAGTCATCAACCGATCGATCTCCTGGGCGTGAACTATTACGAAGTCATGCATGTACGCCTGAACCCCGCCTATGACCCGGAAACCGAAAAAGACGGCGGCACCGCCTTCCCGGGCTCGGAAAGAATTGAGTTCCTTCGACGAGGAGACCTCGAGCGGACCGGGATGGACTGGGGGATTGAACCCCAAGGCCTCGAAGACCACCTCGTGGCACTTTCTGCTGAACATCCTGGTTTGCCGATCATGGTGATGGAAAACGGAGCAGCTTTTCCCGACACCGTCACCTCGTTGAACGGCAACAACGTTGTCCTAGATTTTGACCGTACCCGCTTCCTCATCGAACACGTCACGGCAACTGACCGCGCCCGCCACCGCGGGGCCAACGTTGTTGGCTACCTGGTCTGGTCACTCCTGGACAACTTCGAGTGGGCCGCCGGATACGGACCGCGATTCGGCATCATTCACGTCGATTACGACACCCTCCAGCGGACCCCGAAACTCAGCTCCCACTGGTTCTCTCAACTCTGCGCATCAAAAACCATCCCAACCCTGCGCGAGTTCTCACTCGACAGCAGGCCCGATCAGAGCCGGGCGCCTACTACTCACACAGAGGACGCCCTCGTGGCCAACCTGAGTAAGGATTAGAAACGACGTGATCGTCTAGCGCGGGGATTACACCCGCATGTGGCGTGTCTTCCTGGGCACAGATTCAACCGAAGCCGCGCGTTTGGGATTTCACCTGACGCGACACCGTGCTCGGCCAATTCAATGTTGACGGCGTCTGGATGCCCCTGGCCACAACCGCGAAATCCCCGCCGGCGGATGGAACCGCAAGCTCCGGGCGCCTCTTCCTGAAGTTGCTGGACCCCACCTGCTTAAAAGGAGAACAACATGCACGTTACCGACAAGGTCGTTCTTCAAAGACATCGCCCTCATCATGTTCGGCGTGCTCATCTCGGTCGTGCCGTTGCTGGTGCTGTTCTTCATCCGCGGCAAGCAACTCGTCGCTTGCGTTATGCAGGGAGCCGTCAAGGGATGAGGCAGCAATCCGCACATCAAAAGACTGAAATAACGCCCCGTAACAGCCGAAACAGGCTTCCGGGGTTCGCCGAAACAACAGCTAACCCCGATGTTTCAGAACCACCCGCAAAAGGAAGAACAATGTCCTATTCAATTCAGCTCTACACCCTCCGGGATGCCATCTCCGAAGACCTCCCCGCAACTCTCAGGAAGGTTGCGGAGATCGGTTTCACCCAGGTTGAGCCCTACAACTTCGTCGCTACGACCAAGGAGCTCGGCGCCGCGATGAAGGACAACGGCCTCACGGCGCCCTCCGGCCATGCGCCGCTGCTTTCCCAGGACCAGGATGAAATCTTTACCGCGGCGAAGGAACTGGGCATCAGCACCGTCATTGACCCCTACCAGCCAGCGGACCAATGGCAGAACGCCGAAACCATCCAGTCCACTGCGGCCAAGCTCAACGCCGCTGCGAAGAAAGGCGCCGAGTATGGCATTCGCGTGGGTTATCACAACCATGAGTGGGAACTCGAGTCCATTGTTGACGGGCGAACGGCGCTGGAATACCTCGCCGAGTACCTCGACCCCGCGGTAATCCTGGAGGTGGATACCTACTGGGTGGCCGTGGGCGGCCACGACCCCGTGGATATCCTCACAAAGCTCGGCGACAGGGTGAAGTTCATCCACATCAAAGACGGTCCCATAAACAAGGACAACAAGGCACAAAAAGCAGCAGGGCAGGGCAACGTCCCGGTCCTGGAGGTGATCGCCGCGGCACAATCCCTCGAAGTTGGCGTGGTGGAATTCGATGACTACTCCGGCGACATCTTCGACGGCATCGCGCAGAGCCTGGCCTTCCTGAACAGCAACGCGGCCAGCGCCGGTACGGGCGCTACCGAAGGAGCCAACGCGTGAGCATCCCCGCAGCATCCAGTCCGTCCACCTCGTCTTCCCTTCGGGGGCCGGTGGGCGTCGGCGTCATCGGAGCAGGCAACATCAGCAAGGCGTACCTGGACAACCTCACGGTTTTTCCGGACCTGAAGGTTCTGGTCATCGCCGACCTCTTCGAGGACGCCGCCGAGGCGCGCGCCAAGGAATGCGGCGTCCCCGAGTGGGGCGGCCCGGAAAAGGCGCTGAACCATCCCCACGTCGAAATCATCGTGAACCTGACCATCCCGGCAGCACACGTCGAGGTCGCCACGGCTGCGGTCAACGCCGGCAAGCACATCTGGACGGAGAAGCCTTTCTCCCTGGACCGCGAGTCCGGACTGGGGCTGCTCAAGGCAGCAGATACCGCCGGCATCCGCCTCGGAACGGCGCCGGACACGTTCCTGGGTGCGGGCCTGCAGACCGCCCGCCGCATCATCGAGTGCGGCGACATTGGAACTCCGCTGACGGGGATGACCACTTTCCAGACCCCCGGTCCGGAATCCTGGCACCCGAACCCGGCGTTCCTGTTCCAGCACGGCGCCGGCCCGTTGTTCGACATGGGCCCGTACTACCTCACTGCCCTGATCCAGACGTTCGGCTCGGTGCGCAGGGTTGCCGCCGTCGGCTCCTCCGCAAGGGCGACCCGGATCATCGGTTCCGGTCCGAAGGCCGGCGAGGAATTCGCCGTCGAAGTCCCCACCCATGTCTCCGCGATGGCGCAGTTCGAAAGCGGTGCGTCCTCCCACAGCGTGTTCTCCTTCGAGTCCCCCCGCCAGCGAATGGGGTTCGTGGAAATCACCGGCACCGAGGCCACGCTCTCGCTGCCGGACCCGAACTATTTCGACGGCGGCCTCAAGCTCTGGCGACCCGGCGCGGAAGAACCCGAAATCATCCCCGCCACCGGACCGGCCAACGGTCGCGGCCTGGGCGTGCTGGACATGGCCCGTGCCCTGCGCTCCGGCACTCCACACAGGGCCACCGGCGAACTGGCCTACCACGTGCTGGACACCATGGTCTCGATTTCCGAATCCGTGGAATCGGGCTCATTCGTGGACGTCACCAGCAACGCGCCCTCCTCCGAACCCGTCCCTGAGGACTGGGCGCCGGAAACCGCCACGCTCTAAGAATCAGCGAGGAACCACACCATGACCACCCCAGTCCGCCCATCCGACCAAACGCCTTCCCCGGCATACCGCCCAGCATCTGCCCCGCTGGGTGTGGCCGCCATTGGCTACGCGTTCATGGGGAAGGCCCACTCGAATGCGTGGCGGAACGTGGCCAGCTTCTTCGACGTCCCCGCCTTCGAGCAGAAAGTCCTCGTCGGCCGGGACGCCGAATCCGTTGCGGAGGCGGCCGCCAAGTACGGCTGGGCAGAGTCCGCCACCGACTGGCGGTCCGTCATTGCCCGGGACGACATCCACATCGTCGATATCTGCGCTCCGGGCTGGATGCACGCCGAAATCGCTGTTGCCGCCCTCGCTGCCGGGAAACACGTCCTCGTGGAAAAGCCGCTGGCGAACACGATCGCCGAGGCAGAAGCCATGACCGCAGCCGCGGCAACGGCCCGCGCGAACGGCGTGCAGTCGATGATCGGCTTCAACTACCGCCGCGTCCCCGCTCTTGCACTGGCCCGCGAACTGATCGCCGAAGGCCGGCTCGGCACCGTCCGCCACGTCCGGGCCGCCTACCTTCAGGACTGGCTCTCCGACGCCGAGTCCCCCATGACCTGGCGGCTCCGCAAGGAAACCGCCGGCTCCGGCGCCCACGGCGATATCGCCTCCCACGCCATCGACCAAATCCAACATCTCACCAATGAGACAGTTACCGAGGCCACCGGAACACTGCGGACATTCGTCGCAAGACGTCCCGGGCCCCACGGCCCCGAAGATGTCACGGTAGATGATGCTGTCTGGGCCACACTTGGACTGACGGGGGACGTCGGTGCGTCAGTTGAGGCGTCTCGAGTCGCGACCGGCCAAAAGAACAGCCTTCGCATAGAGATCTACGGCACTGCTGGTTCGCTCGCGTTTGACTTGGAAAACTTCAATGAGCTCCGTTTCCTGGACGCTACCGTTCCAGTCCGCGAACAGGGGTTTCGCCGGATTCTAGTCAACGAACCCGAGCACCCCTATCTGGCGGCGTGGTGGCCGCAGGGCCATATCATCGGTTGGGAACACACCTTCACCCACCAGATCCGGGATTTCCTCACCGCCATCCAGGAGCAGACCCCGCCCTCGCCGTCATTCGAAGACGGACTGCAGATCCAACGTGTCCTGACCGTCATCGAGGAATCGGCCGACAACCGCGGTGTTGTCACGCCTGTCCTACAACCAACCTTCGCTACGCAAGGAGCCTGACATGCCCCGCCCGTACACCCTGTTCACCGGCCAGTGGGCCGACCTCCCCTTCGAGGAAGTCGCCCGCCTTGCCTCAGGCTGGGGCTACGACGGCCTGGAAATCGCCATCTCCGGAGACCACCTGGACGCCTGGCGCTGGGACGAACCCGGCTACGTCGAATCCAAACTCGCCATACTGGAAAAGTACAACCTCAAGGTGTGGGCCATCTCCGGAGACCACCTCAAAGGCCAAGCCGTCTGCGATGACCCCATCGACTTCCGCCACGAAGCAATCGTCGGATCGCGCGTGTGGGGTGACGGCGAACCCGAAGGCGTCCGCCAACGCGCCGCCGAAGAAATGAAACACACCGCCCGCCTGGCACGCGCACTGGGAGTAGACACCGTCGTCGGGTTCACCGGCTCCTCCATCTGGCAATACGTCGCCATGTTCCCGCCCGTCCCCGAAAAGGTCATCGACGCCGGCTACCAGGACTTCGCCGACCGCTGGAACCCCATCCTGGACGTCTTCGATGAATGCGGTGTCCGCTTCGCCCACGAAGTCCACCCCTCCGAGATCGCCTACGACTACTGGACCACCGTCCGCACCCTCGAAGCCATCGGACACCGGCCCGCGTTCGGCCTGAACTGGGATCCCTCACACTTCATGTGGCAAGGCATTGACCCTGTCTCCTTTATCTGGGACTTCAAGGACCGGATCTACCATGTGGACTGCAAGGACACCAAGCTCCGGCCCACTGGCAGGAACACCGTGATCGGCTCGCACCTGCCGTGGGGCGATCCCCGCCGCGGCTGGGACTTCGTCTCCGCCGGACGCGGAGACGTGCCCTGGGAATCCTCCTTCCGGGCCCTCACCGCGATCGGCTACGACGGCCCCATTTCCGTGGAATGGGAAGACGCCGGCATGGACCGCCTGCATGGCGCCCCCGAAGCCCTCGCCGCCCTGAAGAAATTCGACTTCCCCGCCTCCCAAACCAGCTTCGACGCCGCCTTCAGCAGCAACGACTCGTGGGGGCTACCGATCTCGGCAGAAAGGTTGCCGGGGCGGCAACGGCAGTCCCCGGCGATACGCTAGTGCACGGTTTTCACACTTCTTCGGTACCAAGCGCATGGACATTGCATTTATCCGCGTTGACATTGGAGGCACGGGTATCAAAGGAGGGCTGGGAGACAAGAATCAAGGCAAAAACTCCTCGGTGACCGTACCGACTCCGCACCCGGCGACCCCCGAAGCAGTAGCCGCGGCAGTTTCCTTGGTGATCGAATGTATCTCAGTCCACCCGCAGGCTCCGGCTGCGTCTGCACCGGTAGGTGTGACATTTCCCGGCATAATCCGGCATGGCGTTGTGCACTCTGCGGCGAACATGGAGCAAAGCTGGCTGAACACTGACATCAACCAACTCCTAAGCGCCCGGCTGTGTCGGCCGGTACAGGCTGTAAACGGCGCTGATCCCGCAGGTAATGCCGAAATCAGTTACCGCGCTGGCATGTGCATAGACGGTTCGGTCCTAGCCATCACGCTGGGGACTGGCATTGTATCTGCGTTGTTCCTCAACGGTCAGCTCGTCCCCAATTCCGAGTTCGGACACCTGGAAGTAGATGGTGTTGCGGCCGAAAAGCGGGCTTCAGCAGTGGCACGCGAAAGGGACGGACTTTCCTGGAAGGAGTACAGCGACGTGCTGCAGCGATGCTTGTCACACCTGGAATTTTTTGTTCTCGCCCGAACTCGTTATCATCGGTGGAGGCATTCACAGCACGCCAACGATTACTTACCCAACCTCAAATTGGGAACCGCAGTACTTCCTGCCACGCTCCGCAATGATGCCGGCATAGTCGGTGCAGCACTTCAGGCCACCATCGCGCACTGAATCGGTTTGACGACCGCCATGATGAACTCGATTGGTAGCCACCGAAAGGATGTGCAGTGATTGCTGCTCCGACTTCGCGAAGGGCTCCCTCGCGGAGTTCGTAAGGCAGGTTCTCTCATCTACTTCTACTCGTCCTACTTAACTGGCATGCACGGGTATTCATGGGACGGGAGTAGCCGCCTCCGTGATTTGCCGACGGTGAACGGCACTCATACTGCTCGGTGGCGGGGCCGGTGTTAGCTCATGACAGAAAGCTCCTCCGGCTGTAGGCTCCGAATATGCCTGAGGGTCGGAAGCGCCTTGAGCCGCGTATGACGCGGGGCGGATTTCGCTGGCAGCTGGTCATGGTGTCCTTCATGGCCGTAAACGCAATCGTGCAAATTGCATTCCGGTGGAATCAAGCTTGGGGTCCCTTTCTTTACCTCATGCTGGCAATGCTGATTATCTGCGCGGTCTTCACCGCCTATCTGCTCTATGTGCGCCACTACGACGGTCATTTCTGGGACGAGGAAGAAGCCCGTCGCCAGGACTGGGATCGTCGGGGCCGGCAGCTTTAGGTATGTCCTCACGGACGCAAGCGAGACGGAGCCGTTCTAGTTTCTCGGGCTTTCGTGCAGGACGGACTCGTTTACTGCTGCGATGTACCGGGCATAGGCGGATGCCGAGTCGGTGGCGTGGCGTTCGATGGTAGTCGGGGAGTAGCCGAGGGTTTCGGCGATGATGGCCACGGGTGCGAGTTTGGTGAGTTCGTGGAGTGTTCCGAGTCGCGCGGCGCGGGTGTTGAAGAGCTTGCTGAGTCGGGTTGTGAGGTGCCCTGGGTGGATGTGGCGTCCGGGTGATGTTCCGCGGAATACCCACTTGGTGTTGGGGTGTGCTGCGGTCAGTTCGTGGCCTGGGTTTGCGGCGAGCTCCCGCCATGGCTGGGCTAACGGGTCCGGCAGCGCAATTTTGGTGGTTCCGAGTTGGATGGTGACTAAGTCTTCAGTGACTGTGACGTCGTCCCAGGTCAGCCGGGCGATGTTTTCGGCTTGTTGTCCGAAGACGAGGATGAGGATCGCGGCGGCCCGGTCACGGGTCTCCGGTCCGTTGGTGTGGATGATTTGTTGGAGCGCTTTGTCTTGCCCGATCTTGGGGAGTCTTGGGCTGGTGCCGCGGCGGTGCGGGACGATGGTGAGCCCCGCTGGGGCGGCCTTGGTTTTGATGGCCCATTTGAGGAAGCGCTCAGCGATGCGTCTCGTCGTGGGCCCCTCGGATTGCCATACATCAAGGTGGGACTGCTGCAGTTCCGGCAGTTTGATGTCATGACCGGTGAGCCAGTTCAGGAGGTCGATGGCGACGGTGACTTCCTGTTTGGCGCGCAGGAAAGTGCCGCGGGAGACTTCGTCCATGAGGTTCATGCGTCGCTGGTGATGCCATCGGATGTAGCGGCGGATCACGTCAAGGTTCTGTGGGTCGCTGACGCGTTCCATGGCTTGGGTGGCCCAGCTTTCGTAGCGAATCAGGAACGCATTTCGCTGGGGGAGCACCCCGTGCTCGATGAGGAGCCCTCGGACGTACTCGCGGGTGCGGGAGTCGGGCAGTTCATCGAAGGTGTCGTGACTGATTTTGGGTGCGGTAGCGAGGTTACGAAGGAAGGCCGTGACGTGCTTTTGCCGGATCCAGGTCATGCCGCTGTTGGCCCGTTTCATTGACTTCAGTGCCGCCGCCAGCGGGATCAGTTCCGTGGCCATGACTCCCGTAGCTGGGTCTGTAAGCAGGTCGTCTACGATGTCGCCGAGGACGCAGGTCCAGCAGCGTCCACCACTGTAAAGTTCGTCTTCGGCGCCGCAGCCCACACAGTCAACGTTGAGCCGAACGCCCGAGCAGCTGCGGCATGCTGGCTCCTCATCGATAATTCCCGGAAGAACACCTTCATGGCCGCAGGCGCAGACTCCACGGGTGCGCTTTGCCTGCTGATAGCAGTAGCCGCAAACGCCGCCGTCGGGCCAGCGCGCGACGGTTTGATGGTGCTGACCGCAGCGACTGCAGGGAACCGGCCAGCGGATCGGGTCCTCTGCTTTGCGTGGCCTACTCACCGTCCTCAGAAGCGACGAGGCGGACACGTCGTGCGATGGGGTTGCCTGGTTGGATGCCGAGGTCTTCACTGCGCTTCGGGGCATTGGCTGTCGCCGCGGCGCGCATCTCCACGAATGGTTCGAACAGGTCGTTGGGTGTGCAGTCCAGGATGTCGCAGAGCGCCGCGAATGTCTTGGCCGGAATGCGCTCCGGAGTCGATGTGACCAGCCTGTAGACCTGACTTTCGGAAAGGTTGATACCACGAGATTTCAGGAGCGGCATCAGTTCGGTGGTCTTCCACAGGTTCTGCTTTGCCATCAGGGCTCGCAAGTTCCAGCGGTAGCCAATCCGGCGCTGTTCAGGCATCTGGGTCCTCCAAGTTCGCGATGCGGCGTGCAATCATCTGCTGCACGGATTTCTGCTTGAAGTCCGACGATACCGACGTGTAGAGCCCGGTGGTCGAGGCGTAGGAGTGGCCAACCTGAGTCTGCACGAAGGCCGCGTCATAGCCGGCTTCGATCAGGTGGGTCACGTAGGAATGCCTGAGGCAATGCAGACCCAGCTCCTGGGGCAAGCCGACGGCATCCCGGGCAGCGGCGAACGCATCCCCGAAAGAGCCCAGGGACATCCGGGCACCCCGCTCGCTCGGCCAAAGAGCCGAGGACCGTTCAGCTGTCGGAAACTGCTGCCGCAGCCCTCCGGATGTCCAGGTCTTGAGCTGGTCCACGACCCAGTCGAACTCCGGAACGGTCAGCACGGTGCGCCGTCTGGGTCCTGAGCCTGCCGTTCCCTTGGCGAACCGTACCTGAACTGCTCCGAACCGGCCGTAGTCACTGACGTGCGGGTTCGGGCCGAAGTCTTCCAGGTCCAGCATGGTCATCTCACGTCGGCGAAGCCCATAGGCATAGCAGACCTTGAACGCCACAGAGTCGCGGAAAAGGGGCAGCCATCGTTTGCTGCCAGCGGCGTATTCCCGGTCGACAAGGTCATCGATGTAGTCGAATAGTCGCTGCAGTTCCGCCTTGGTGAACGACCGCTTCTTCGCCGGGACGGCATCATCGGTGGTGTGCCTTGGCATATTCCACTCGAAGCAGATCTGGCTCGGAATATCGCCGAAAGTCCGTTCGCAGAACTCGCCCCAGCCATAGCCAGGATGCGTCAGATAAGAGCAGAACATCGCCACGGCGTTGCTGTACGAGCGCAACGTTTTCAGGCTGATCGGTTTCTCGCCCGAGCGCAGATCGGCCAGGAAGTCATCGATGTCGGCGTGGCGCCATTGCCATGGGAATTCACCCGTGAAGCGCTGAAAACGCTCCAGCAGCTGGCCGCGCTGCTTGATGGTCTGAGTCGTGAGGCCACGTGCCAGCATCTGCGCGCGCCAGCCATCGAGCATGGCAGTGAAAACCCGTTCATCAGCCCGGAACAGCCCAATGTCCGGATCCACCAGCATCCGCGGGACGAAACCCGGAACGGCATTACCCACCACGACCCCTAAACCATGGAAACATGCATTAGATGCAGGAAACCTATAGCCATAAGCGATCCGAGGGCAAATTCAGTCGTTGGCGTGAGGAATGCGCGCGCCGGGCAAAGCCCGGCTGACCTGCGGAAACGCTGGATTCGTCATGGGGCGGGAGTTCTCGCAGCTGCTTCTACTCCCGTTGTTTGAACGCCGATAACCGACGTTCCGTCCAGCCTGGGAATGAACTACGACCGCGGGCTCCTGCGGCAGAAGCTCACGACTGCGTCCTCTGCGGACTCACGGACGAGCGTGCATTGCGGTCTGCATGGACGAGCCATCGGGGCCGTCCATCGATCAAGTACTCACGTCTGCTTTGCCTGGCGCAGGTACTGGTAAACAGTTTCCCGGCTGATGCCGTAATCGTTGGCCAGGACAGATTTTGGTATTCCGCTGTCCGCCCTTAGCACGAGCTCGGCGGCGCGTTCGGGGCTAAGGCTCCTTTTGCGTCCGTGGTAGGCGCCGCGTTGCTTGGCGAGGGCGATGCCTTCTCGTTGGCGTTCCTTGATGAGGGAGCGTTCGAACTCGGCGAAGGCACCCATGACCGAGAGCATGAGGTTGGCCATGGGGGAGTCCTCCCCGGTGAAGAGGAGGTGTTCCTTGACGAACTGCACGCGTACTCCTTTGCGGGTGAGGCCCTGGACCAAGGAGCGCAGATCGTCCAGGTTGCGGGCGAGCCGGTCCATGCTGTGCACGACCACGGTGTCGCCTTCGCGGGCAAACCGCAGAAGTTCAGCAAGCTGCGGCCTTGCCGTGTCCCGGCCGGAGGCTTTATCCGTGAAGACGCGATCCAGGACTTCGCCATCGAGTTGGCGTTTCTCGTTTTGGTCGAGAGTGCTCACTCGCACGTATCCGATTCGTTGACCATTCACCGGAATCCTCCCGCCGCCGTCCCTTTGAGTTTGAGAGTCCTTGGCAAGCAGCGTCAAGACATTCATGTCCCAACGGCGTCAGAGTGGACAGGCTTCAACGAAGCACCGGGTTCCCGGCCGGCGCTCGAATAGTTCCGGGTTCCAATCGCTTCGGCCAATTGTCCAAAGAACTTTGGACAATTGGGCGGCCAGGCAGGCGTTTTATGCCTTGGCGTTGCCGTCGTTCGGGCCGGCTTCCTTTGCGCAGCGGGTTGCTGCGCAAATGGCTGAAATCCTTGCCGTACGGCGTAAACAGCAAGGGCGATCGCGGGGGAGAGGGCCTGAGGTAGACTCTCAAAAATAAAAGTTAGTTGAAGCTTCAAGCATTAACACGACATAACGTCGGTTATCGGCCCCCAAATAGGACGAGTAGACGTCCCTCGGCTGGGCCAAGAGGATTTACTCGGCAGCGCAGAGGGTTCCTAACGTCCGCGCTTGGCGCAGATACTGTGGGCCGTCTCCCTGGTGATCCGGAAGTCGGGGGCAAGGACGACTTTTGAATCACTACTGACGTCCCGCTGGAGCAGCTCGACAGCCCGCTCCGGAGTTAGGGTCTGTTTCGGCCCCAGACAGGCGCCTCATTGCTTGGCCAGGGCCATCCTTGCACGGCTCTGAGGGAAATGGTGCCTCGTTCTTTTAGTTCCAGAAGCCGGCATGTGGTTTCGCGGCTTCTTCTTCAATGTGCGGGCCCGAGACCTCGGTGGGGCGGCCTCCATCGGCGAATACAAGCCTGCAGGGGTGAGACAGAGTGGGGTTTTCCGGATGACTGCCGGTTATCGCCAGCAAACCCGTTTCTGCCAGGCCATAGACCACCCGGCCGATGCCAGCCCAGTAGATCGCGCCCGCACACATGGCGCAGGGCTCACAGGATGTGTACAGGGTGTGGCTGGGAAGCTCATTGTGGGGGATGGACCGAGATGCCAAACGCACCAGGTTGGTTTCGGCGTGGTTTGTGACGTCGTTCTCGGTTGTCACGGTGTTCTCAGCTTCCAGGACGATGTTGCCGTTGGCGTTTACGAGAATTGCGCCGAAGGGGTGGTTGCCGTTGTCCCGGGCGTTCCGGGAAACGATGATGGCGCGGCGGAGATATTCGAGGTCGTTGTTCATGCTGGTCCTTTCACCTCAACGGCGCCAGAGACATTGGCGGTGAGGTCTTTTCGTGGTTCCGACGGGCCTTTGTGCCCGGGTTCATGCAACGATATGCCGCCAAACGCTGCAGAAGAAGTGATTTACTATCGGAACAGACGATAGGTGAGTGATGATGCGGTACTCGTTGGAGCAGGTCGAGGCTTTCGTGATGAGCTGCAAGTGGGGTTCCTTCTCCGCTGCGGCCAGAGCATTAGGGCGCAGCCAGTCCACCATCAGTGCTGCCGTGGCCAACCTGGAGATAGCTCTTGGGCTGGAGTTGTTTGATCGGACGACACGTATTCCCACCCTGACCCCAGCCGGCGAAACGATGCTGGTCGAGGCATTAATTGTTTACGATCGATGCCAAGCATTGGAAAGCCACGCGGATGCCATGTCGGAAGGCGACCCGGCGAGCCTCACCATTGCGGCAGGCATCCCGTACCAGAACCTGGTGGCCATTCTGGTGGAATTCGCCGAGAACTTTCCCCACACGGACCTTGTTATCCGAAATCCTGAACACGGTGACGTCGCCGGCTTGGTCCAACGCGGTGAGGCCGCCCTGGGGATTGCTTTTGCCCAGCCCCGGTATCCCCGGGAAATTCAGTTTCATCAACTCGGGAAACTGATCCTCACCCACGTCGCCCATGCCCGGCATGCGTTGGCGGCGAAGACCACTGTGAGCTTTGACGACTTACGCGCGCACAGGCACATTGTTTACACCGCGCATGCTGCCAGCTTGCCGACCACTGAATACCTGCAGTCCGCACAGGTGTGGCGTGCCGATAACTATGAGGCTCTCATTTCGATGGCATCGGCGGGCTTGGGGTGGGCAACTTTGCCACGGCAGCTGATCGTGGACCAGATAAACGGCGGCCAACTGATCGAGCTACAACTGGAGGCTTACCCCTATACGGATTGGCTCGTATCGGTGGACCTGTTGTCTTTGAGGGGACGCCGGATAGGGAAGGCGGAAAGCTGGCTGCTTACCCGGCTCAGAAACCATAAGATTCAGGAGCTGGATAAGCACGGGAAGCTCACCACGTGGTAACGGGTTTCATGTCTCCTGTTCGATGATGGGGCCCTCCGGTGGATGTGTCGCGTCGCTTCGTAAATTCTGAACCGGGGGCGCTGCTTTGGGAGGCACAGCGGTACTTTGGCGGACAACGAGCTGGGTGGGGATGAGGGTGACGCCGTGTTTGGTGGTCTTGGTTCGGATCTGCTGTAGGACGTTGTCGACGCACTGGTTGCCGACGTCAGCGAAGTTCTGGTGCACCGTGGTGAGCGGGGGAGTGAACGAGGACGCTTCGGGGACGTCGTCGAAGCCGACCAGGCTGATGTCTCCTGGAACTGATTTCCCCTTTTCGCGGAAGGCCCGGAGCATGCCGAGCGCCATGTGGTCGTTCGCGGCAAATACCGCGGTGCAGCCGGGCTCGTCGGCGAGCCGCAGACCGACGGCGTAGCCGGAGTCCGCTGACCAGTCGCCTCGCAGCAGCGGCGGGACAGGCCTGCCGGCGTCGGTGAGCGCCGCGTGCCAGGCGGCCGCGCGGCGTTCGCTGGCGAAGGACGCTTCGGGGCCGGCGACGTGCCAGACGGTTTCGTGGCCGAGGTCCAGGAGGTGTTTGACGGCCTTGCGGGCGCCGCCGGCCTGGTCGGTGTCCACCACGCTGTACTGCTCACCGGCGTCGGGATCGACGACGACGACCCTCACTCCCGGGGGCAGAGTCGCTGTCGCTGCCTCGAGGAGGTGGACCTCCATGATGGCAATCACCGCGTCGACGGCGAGTTCGCCGATGCGTGAGAACGCACCCTGGATACCGGCTTGGGTGGGGGCCGTGACGGGGATCAGTGTGGTGGCGAAGTCCTGCCGGGCTGCGTGCAGCGCGATTGCCTCAAGCGTACGCATGGTCCCGAAGGACGACAGCGAGAACGTGATCACGCCGATGGTCCGGAAACTTCCGCGCCTCAGCGCCCGTGCCGCACTGTTGGGCCGATATCCCAATTCATTCATCGCAGCAGTGACGCGCCGCCTGGTGTCAGCTCGCACATCGCGGCTCCCGTTCGCCACCCGGGACACGGTCTGCGTCGAAACTCCGGCCCGTACGGCAACATCCACCATCGATACACGATCAATGACGGTTGCGGCAGGTTTGGCGAAGGTGGTCTTCGGTCCCGCGCCCGCGTGGAGCCGATCGCCTGGCCCCAAATCAGGATGCCGCAACTGTTCCCGTTGCTCCGGGGGCGGGTTCTCGTCAAGGTCCCAGCACATCTGTCCTACCTGGTTGGCCGCGGGCCGCTTCGATGCGTCCGCGGGAAGAAAGATACGTCTGAGTTAGCGATAAATCAGGATCCTTATCACTGACCTGATCAGCGGATACCTCTGACTTTCCCTTTATTTTGCAGGACTTATTCGGAAAACGCCAGCTTCATTAAATTTTCCTCCAGCCTCTTGATAGTGCGCTAACTCAGACTGTAACGTGACTCTCGTGCCCCAAAGTTGGGGTGATCACGAACACAAGGGAGTGTTGTTCATGCAGAGAACTACAACTGGAATTCGTCGAAACAAGAGACTTGGCAGAGCGGCACTGTGTGCTTCTGTCCTGACGGTCTCCATGCTTGGGCTGGCTGGCTGTAAGGGCGGCGCTGCCGCGGACGACGCGGGGGAGAAGGCAAGCGGCAAGGGGCTGGTCATCGGCTGGAGCCAGCGCGGCATCAGCGGCAGTGACTGGTGGAAGACTCTTGTTGAGGGCGGCCAGGCCGAGGCCGGCAAGGTCGGCGCGCGTGTGGAGCTGCTGGACGCCAACGGTGACACAGTCCGGCAGAACGCCGACGTGCAGACCCTGATCACCAAGGGTGTGGACGTGGTCGTTATGAACCCAAATGATCCGCTTGGCGTTGGTCCCTCGATTCAGGCCTTGAAGGACGCGGGCATACCCGTTGTGACGGTCAACTCGAGCGTGGACAAGTCCTTGGTTCCGGACATGTTCTGCTACGTTGCCGAGGATCAGGAGCACACCGGCTCGCTCGCCGGTGAGGTAGCTGCACAGCGCGCGCTGGAGAAGTACGGAGAGAAGGGCGAGATTAAGCTCGTCGGTATCGGCGGCTTCCCCGGAGATGTGCTGAGCGACCTTCGGTTCAACGGTTTCATGGCCGGATGGAACCGCATTATGGAGAAGCACCCCGGTGTCACCACCGTCAAGCTTGACACCAAGTACGGTGAGTGGAAACCGGACAAGGCCCTGGCCCCAATACGTGACGTCGCCACCGCCAACCCCGACCTCAAGGTCGTCTACAGCATGAGCGATGTCATGCACGGCGGCATCGTCCAGGGCCTGCAGCAGGCCGGCCTGTGGGGTGACGGGATCATCATGGCCAGCTACGACGGGGGCATGGGCGCCATCAAGGAGATGGTGGACAACCCGAAGGGACCGCTCCAGGCGGATGCATCCAACCAGCCTTGGGACCAGGGAGCCGCAGCCGTGCGCATGGCAGTTGCCGCCATCCAGGGTGACCAGGCCCAGTGCCCCGGCAAGACCAAGTACATCGATACAACCGTGGTGACGCCCGCTGACGCGGCCAAATACTACGTCCCCGGTGACACGTACGTCCGCGCCAAAGATTAAGAACCTGCCGGTCCGGACAGCAATCTTGCGCCGAAACCCTCCCGGCCCCGAAAGTCCTAGATAAGGAACGTCTATGTCCGCCAACAACCAGGCACCGGTGGCATCAGCCACCGGGACCGTGGGGAAATCCCATTTCAGCGCCCCAGAGCTCGAACTCGAGGGCATCACCAAGTCCTACCCCGGCGTGAAGGCGCTGAAGGGTGTCAGCTTCAGCGTCGGCCGAGGATCGATCCACGCGTTGGCCGGACAAAACGGGGCCGGCAAGTCCACGCTCGTCAAGATCCTTTCCGGCGCCGAATCACCGGACTCGGGGAGCATACGCCTTGGTGGCGAGCTCCAGCGCTTCCGGGATCCAATGGATGCCCAGCAGGCAGGTATTCACACCATCTACCAGGAGCTCTCGCTCGTTCCTTCCCTGTCCGTGGCCGAGAACATCTTCCTGGGCCAGCTGCCACTGCGCGGCGGCGCGGCCGTGGACTGGCAGCGGATGCAGGCCCAGGCGCGGGCCGCCCTGGACCGGGTGGGTTTCGACCTGGACGTTCGCCGCCCCGTAGCAAGTTACTCCACCGCGGAGCAGCAGGCCGTGGAGTTGGCCAAGGCCTTGCACAAGGACGCCCGGGTGCTGCTGCTGGACGAACCCACGTCCACGTTGCCGATGCCCGACGTCGAACGGCTCTTCACGGTCCTGAGGTCCCTGTCCGAGCAGGGTGTGACGCTGCTGTACATCTCGCACCGCATGGACGAGCTCTTCTCGCTCTGCGACGCCGTGACTGTGCTGCGCGATGGCGTGAACGCCGCGGATTTGAAGACTGCAGACTCCAAACCCGCCGATGTCGTCACGGCAATGGTCGGCAAGAGCCTTGAAGGCTCCATTGCCGAGGCGGCCCTGCGCGGGGAACGCTCACCCAGCCTCGGTGCAGGCCCCCGGGAGAGCGTCATCCTCTCAGCCCGCGACCTCTCCGAGGAGGGGTACGTGGACAAGGTGTCGTTCGAACTGCATGAAGGCGAGGTCCTCGGCATTTCCGGGCTCATCGGCAGTGGCCAGTCAGAACTCGCTGGCCTCATCGCGGGTGCGCGGCGCCGGACCTCAGGCGAGATCCGCGTCGACGGGAAAGCAGTGGACTTCCGTGCCCCGCGCGATGCGATCCGCCGAGGGATCGGGCTGCTGCCGCAGGACCGGAAAGCCGCAGGCTTCATCCCGGACATGGGCGTCGCCGGCAACATCACCTTGGCCAGCCTTCCGCAGTTCAGCCGGCTGAGCGTTATCCAGTCCCGGCGGGAGCGCGGCGTGGCCGGCGAGATGGTGGCACGACTCGGCATGAAGGTCTCCGGGGTGAACCAGCCGCTCAAGACGCTGAGTGGGGGAACCCAGCAGAAGGCCATCCTGGCCCGCTGGCTTGTCCGCCAGTCACGCATCCTCGTGTGCGACGAACCAACCCGCGGAGTAGACGTCGGCGCGAAGGAGGACATGTACGAACTCATCCGCGAGTTCGCGCAGGCCGGAGGAACCGTCGTAGTGGCGAGCTCGGAGATCACCGAGGCGATGATGTGCGACCGCGTCCTCGTCATGGCCCGCGGCCGGGTCGTCGCAGAACTCGCACACGATGACATCGACCCCTCCGGCAACGCCATTCTCGAACGCTTCGCCTGACGGCGCTATCCATCAGACTTTCTACACAGGAGAACAACCATGTCCCGGACCCTGTCGCCCCTGCCCCAGCGCAGTGACACCACGTCCCAATCCTCAAGCATCACCTCGCGGCTGCGGGGCAGCGCCCTGCGCGCCCTGCCCAAGAGTTATCTGATCCTGGTCCTCCTCGCGATCATCGCGGTGGGCTACTACGTCTCCGATGACTTCCTGACGTTCCGCAATGCCGAAAACGTGATCACGGCCGCATCGATCGTCGTCGTGCTGGCCATCGGACAATACTTCGTTATCCTGACAGGCGGCATTGACCTGTCTGTGGGGTCGATCCTGGCCATGTCCACGGTCCTTACCGCACTCACCTTGCAGGCCGGAATGCCCGCTGGCGCGTCCGTCGTGTTCGTACTGGCCTCTTGCGCTGTCGCAGGACTGATCAACGGCGTCCTCGTGGTTTGGCTGAACATTCCGCCCTTCATCGCAACGCTTGCCATGATGAGCGCCGTCAAGGGCTTCAGCTACATCATCCAGTCGACAAGCTTGATCGAGATCCGCGACCAGGGACTCATTCAGGCCTTCTCCCGCGGCAGCTTCCTCGGTATCCGCAACCCGGTCCTGATCTTCATCATCGTGGCCGTGGTGGCGGCGCTTGTGGCCAAATACACGACGTTCGGCCGCTCCCTCTACGCGATTGGCGGCAATCCTGAAGCCTCGCGGCTTTCGGGCCTGCCGGTCGCGCGGAACCTGATCATCACCTACACCATCTCCGGCGTTCTTGCCGGCTTGGCCGGACTTGTTGCGGCGGCCCAGCTACGGCAGGGCAGCTCACTCATCGGCGTAGGCTACGAACTCGACGCGATAGCAGCCGTCGTCGTGGGCGGCGCCTCCCTGATGGGCGGCAAGGGCGACCCCCTAAACGCAGTGATCGGCGTGTTCATCCTGACGACCATCATCAACATCATGAACCTCGTCGGAATCTCCTCCGAACCGCAGCTGCTCATAAAGGGTGCAGTGATCATCCTCGCCGTCTTCCTCTCCAGCGCGGGCGGCGTCCAGAGGATTTCCGGATTCTTCTCCAAACATTTCCGGCGCCCCCGGGTTGCTTAAGACCCAAACCGTCAACCCATTCAGCTCCAGAAAGCAGGAATTATGTCCATTCGTCCCCTGGGCCGCACCGGCCTGACTGTCTCCGATATCTGTGTAGGCACGAGCGCGCTGGGCAGCTTTCCCGCCCAGTACGGTTACGAAGTCGATGAAGGCACCGCCGTCGCCACGATTCACCGCGTCTTTGACGGGCCCTTCACTTTCATCGATACATCAAATGAGTACGGCGGGGGTGCCAGTGAAGAACGGATTGGCCGGGCGATCGCCGAGCGGGGCGGCATCCCCGAGGGATACGTAGTCGCCACGAAGGTCGACCCCGTTCCCGGCAGCACCGACTTCTCCGGTGACCGCGTCCGCCGGTCCGTCGAGGAAAGCCTCGAGCGCCTGGGCCTCGATAAGCTCCAGCTCGTCTACCTGCACGACCCCGAAAAGATCTCGTTCGAGGAGGGTGTGGCCAAGGGAGGCCCCCTTGAAGCCCTCATAGATCTTCGGGATCAGGGCGTTATCCAGAGCCTGGGCGTCGCCGGAGGCCCGATTGACCTGGAGCTGCAGTATCTTGAGACGGACGCGTTCGACGCCGTCATCAGCCACAACCGCTACACCCTCGTCGAACAGACCGCCGAGCCGCTCCTGGAGGACGCAGCCCGCCGCGGAGTCGCCTTCGTCAATGCCGCCCCCTTCGGCGGCGGCATGCTCGTCAAGGGCCCGCGGGCCGTCCCGCGATACTGCTACGCCCCTGTCGATCAGGCGACGATCGACAGGGTCCTGCGCATGGAGGCGATGTGCGGGCAGTACGGTGTCCCACTCGCAGCGGCTGCCCTGCAGTTCTCCGTGCGCGACGAGCGCGTGGCATCCACCATCGTTGGAATGTCCCGCCCGAACCGCGTCGAGGAGACCCTCCACCTGCTTAACCACGACATCCCCCAGGAACTCTGGGACAAGCTCCTGCCTCTTGCAAGCGTGGGCCGCAACGGCATTGAAGCCGTGACGGTCTGAACGCCAGTGCGCGAAGCAGGACTTTACGAAAGGAAACCAAAATAATGACCAGGAAGAAGCAGCCCGAGCCTGTCGACGTCGTCATCGTCGGCGCAGGCGCCGGCGGGGCCACAGCGGCAAAGGTGCTGTCCGAGGCTGGCCTGAAGGTGGTGGGCCTGGAGCGGGGGCCATGGCTGAAGCCTGAGCACGCCTCGGGAGACGAGCTGAAGTTCCTCAACCGGAATTTCATCTGGCAGGACCCGAAGGTGAAGCCGCGGACCTATCGTCCGAACGACAAGGTCGAGGCGGAAATCACCAACTTCTCGGCGACGCCGCAGGTTGTCGGCGGAGGTACCACCCACTGGGGCGGCATGGTGCCGCGCATGGCCGAGAGCGATTTCAAGCTGCGCAGCCTGCACGGCGACGTGCCGGGTGCGAGCTTGGTCGACTGGCCCATCTCCTATGACGAACTGGAGCCGTACTACACGCGCGTTGAGTGGGAGTTCGGCACGTCGGGCCTGGCGGGGGCGAACAAGTGGGAAGCGTGGCGCAGCCGGGGCTACCCGACCAAGCCATCACCGCTGAGCCAGATCGGGCGGACCTTCGCCACCGCGATGTCCAAGCTCGGCCACGGCACTTTCCCGATGCCGCAGGGCATGGTCACCGAACCTTACCGGGGGCGGCAACCCTTCAGCGAGAACGGCTTCTGGCAGCAGTACCCCGATCCGGGCACCGGCAAGTCATCGACCCTGATCAGCTTTATCCCGGACGCGATAGCGACCGGCCGCTACGACCTCCGCCCAGATTCTTACGTCAGCGAGATACTCGTTGGCAAGGACGGTCGCGCCACCGGTGTCCGCTACCAGGACGAGGACGGCGACGAATTCGTCCAACACGCCAAAGCCGTCATCGTCTGTGGCGGCGGCATCGAAACCCCGCGGCTGCTGCTCATGTCCAAGTCGGGGCTCTTCCCGGACGGCCTCGGCAACGGCAACGGCATGGTTGGCAAGAACGCGACCTTCCACCAATACTCTTTCTCGGTTGGCTTGTTTGACCGTGAGGTGAATGATCCGCTGTACGGGTGGGCGGGCCACTACATGAGCCTGTGTTCGTTCGACTTCTACGAAACGGACGAGAGCCGGGGCCATATTCTCGGGTCTCTGATCTTCCCCTCGATGATCGGGCACCCTGTGAACTGGAGCTTCCCCGGCAGGCCGACCTGGGGCCAGGCGGCGAAGGACGCGGACCGCGACTTTTTCAACCACAGCATGAAAATCGGGGTCCTGCTGCATGATTTGCCGGTTGAGGACAACCGCGTCGACCTTGACCCGAACGTCAAAGACGCCTGGGGGCTGCCGGTGGCGCGCATTACCCACACGCCCCACTCCAACGACTTCGCCCAGGAACGCTGGCAGGTCGCCAAGAACGGGGAAATCCTCGAGGCCGCAGGGGCGAAGAAGGTCATACCGGTCAACATGGAGCGGATCACGGGCAATACCTCGCACGAACTGGGCACCGCCCGCATGGGCAACGACCCGGCGACGTCCGTCGTCGACCGCTGGTGCCGCTCGCACGAGGTACCAAACCTCTACGTTTTCGATGCGAGCTTCTTCCCGACCGCGACCGGCATCAACCCGGCCCTGACGATCATGGCCAATGCTTGGCGGTGCTCGGACCGCATCCTCCAGGTCGACCGCCACGGCTGGTCCGAAAACTGATTTGCACCCCCACACAGGATACGAAAGGACAGATCTCACATGGGACAGGCGGAATGGGCTACGGTACCGATCTCAACACGCGACGTCGAAGGGCCGGTCTTTTTCACCGAGCACGAGTGGAATACGATCGAGGCCGCAACGGCCCGGATCATCCCCACTGACCATCATCCGGGCGCGCGTGAGGCCAAGGTTGTGCGCTTCATTGACCGGATGCTGGCGGGAACGCAGTTCATCTTCCCGGCTGCTGACGGGAACGGGTTCCTCCGGATGGAGGGCCGCGACGAGGCCGCGTGGCAGGAGCGCATCAAGCAGCGCCGGGAGTTTTACCGCGAAGGCGTTGTGGAGTTGGACCGGCTGGCGAAAGAGCGTGCCGACGTCGGGTTCCTCGAACTTCCGGCGGATGACCAGGACGCGGTGTTGGAGACGTTATCGGGCGCGGAGAAGCCGAACGCTTTCTCACTGGAGCACTCCGAAGCTGGTCTTGGCGGCGCGCCGGCGGGCAACCAACCGGTCAACGAGGACTTTCTGGAGTTCTTCCCGCTGCTGGTGCTCAACACCCGTCAGGGGTTTTACGGCGACCCGGTTTACGGCGGCAACGAGAACCGGGTCGGTTGGGGTGTCATCGGCTTCGACGGACCCCCGTCGCTGGCCTCAACGATGGACGGCAGCTACACAACCCGAAAATACATGGTGGAGGGGGCCGAGTGGCCGTACGACCAGCATCCCGAAGTCCTGCGGTACAGGCGCCCGTGACAGCCGGCGCAACGCCCGGCGTCGCGTTCAGGGGTTCGTCGAGGGTGACCGGGGATAATGGAGTGGTGTCCACGACCCCTGCACCTTCAGAAGCCCGGAACTCCAACGGGCGCGGGGAGCGGCTGGCCTCCAGGTCAAAGGCCCCCCGCATGTCCGATGTTGCCCGGCTCGCCGGGGTCTCCCAGCAGACGGTGTCACGGGTTGTCAGGGGAGCGACCAACGTGGACCCGGACATCCGTCAACGCGTTGAGCACGCCATCGCACAGCTGCGGTACCGCCGCAATCCAGCGGCAGCGGCTCTCGCCAGCAACCGGACCATGACAATCGGCGTTGTCAGCTTCGAACTGTCGGTCCTCGGACCAACGGTGGCCTTGTACGGTATTTCCGAGGAAGCCCGGCAACATGGCTATGCGACGCGTTTAGTCACGTTGGCCAGTCTTCGCCGGGAAGATATTAGGGCTGCCTTCGAATCCATCAATTCGGACACAGTTGACGGCGTGATCGTGCTCGCGCCCCTGTTGGATGCGATCACGGTGCTTGAGGGCCTCGACATCGGTGTTCCCGTAGTGACCTTCCAGCAAGGATCGCAGCCGAGCCCGACAAGCGTTTCTGTTGACGAAGTGCGTGGTGCGCGGATGGTGGTGCGCCACCTGCTGGACCTCGGACACGAAACCGTATGGCACGTCCAAGGCCCGCCGGGCTGGATGGCAACATCTGCCCGGGTCCAGGGATGGGCAGCGGAGCTCGGGGCTGCTGGACGAGTCGTTCCGACGCCGCTGCCAACTTCCGACTGGTCGGCCGCCGAGGGATACCGTGTCGGCCGTGAACTCGCCGCAAAGAAGGACGTCACGGCGGTCTTTGCCGCCAACGACCCCTTCGCGCTGGGAGTAATCAAGGCCATGGACGAGGCCGGGCGCGACGTTCCGGTCGACGTCAGCGTGGTGGGATTCGACGACGTCAAAGAAGCACCCTTCTTTCGCCCGGCGCTAACGACCGTAAAGCTGGATTTCGAAGCAATCGGTCATATCGCTGTAAGCCGTATCCTCGCCATGATCAAAGAGGAAGCCGAGGGAGACATCCCCCTGCTGGAACCACGCCTCATACTCCGCGACACCACAGCACCGCCGCGAAGCAAGCGCTAACACAAAGCGCCGCCTGCCCCGCCATACCCGGGGTTCAACTCCCGACCAGGGCCATCAATGGTCTCTGGTCCACACCTAAGAACCGGACCACTCCGAGTTCTTGCAATTCCTAACTAAACCGGAATACCGTGAGTTAGCGCTAACTCAGGTACTCAAAGAAGAGAAAAGAGAAAGAAACAATGGTCGATCCATTTGTCGTCGTCGCAGTCTCGCCGCGGACCATCAACGTGAAAAATCCCGGCGACGGCGTAGCGAACGTCAAACGCATCAACGAATTCATCGACACGGCAGTCATGGTCGGGTCCTGGGAAGGCTCTCCGGTCAAGCTGGTCGTCCTGCCGGAAATGGCAATCCAGGGCATGATCGCCAACACGCCAGGGAACCGCGAAAAGGAGCGCCACTTTGCCGTGACAATCCCCGGTCCGGAGACGGACGAACTCGCGAAAAAGGCCGTGGAACTCAACACCTACATCGCTGCTGAGTTGTACATGGTCAAGGACGAGGACTTCCCGGACCGCCACTTCAATGTCGCCTTCATCATCGATCCGCAGGGCGACATCATCTACAAGCGCTACAAAGCCACCAGTGACGCCTACGAGGGCGGCATGCTTGGCAACATGAACCCGCACGACGTCTGGGACGAATGGATTGAAAAGAAGGGCGATGGCAATGCAATGGACGCCATTTTCCCTGTGGCCAGGACCGAGATCGGCAACATCGGGTACGCCATCTGCCACGAGGGTGTGTACCCCGAGGTGCCGCGTGGGCTCGCGATGAACGGTGCCGAGATCATTATCCGGGGCACCCTGATCGAGCCGGCCGTGCAGAACGGCATGTGGGAACTGCAGAACCGGGCCCACGCCATGTTCAACTCGGCGTACGTCGTCGCTCCGAACCTGGGGCCCGAAGTCCGTGACGACGGGTCAATGCAGGACCTGTTCGGCGGCCAGTCCATGATCGTCGGTCCACGCGGCCAGATCCTGACCAAGCAGCAGGGCTGGACCTCGGGCGACTCGTTCGTCTGCACCACCATCGACATCGAGGCGCTGCGCCGTGCCCGTCTCTCGAACGGCCTGTACAACCAGTTCAAGGACCTGCGCACGGAGCAGTACCGGGTCATTTACGACACCCCGATCTATCCGAAGAACCAGTACCTCGACGCGCCCCCGGCCGAGGGCTGGCTTGCCCGGGAAGACTCAACACGGGCCGCCAATATCGAGAAGCTCATCGAGCGCGGCGTTCTCACACCGCCGACGGGTTACAAGGCCTAGACCGAGGGTTGGCCACGGGCGTGTTTCGCGCCCGCGGCCAACGCGGTCTGTTCCATCGGGCCTGACTAAGCCGAAGTCATGCCTCTTGGTAGCCGCCTGCCTTCAGTAAGTGGTCGGGCAGCCGGTTTCCGGGGGCCCTGCCGCGGATCTCCAGCAATTCCCTGGCGTGCGCGTGCAGTTTCTTGTCTTCCTCGGATACCGGCACCCACGGTGGAATGGGTACGGCTGTTCCGGTTTCGTCACGGGCCACCATGACCGTCAGGCAATACGTGGTCAGGTTCATTTCGCGGGTTTTCGGATCGCCGGAGCGGACGTGCACGGCGATGTGCATTCCCTTTGCCCCGGTGTATACTAGCCGCGCCTCCACCTCCACTACGTGGCCGATCAGCAACGGCCGGTAGAAGCGCACGCCGCCCGAGAACACCGCCACAGTATCCCGGCCGCAGTACCTGGAGGCGCAAACGTAGGCGGCCTCATCGATCCATTTCATGACGATGCCACCGTGGACTTTGCCACCCCAGTTCACATCAGTGGGGGACGCCATGAAGCGCAACGTCACGCGTTCGGCGGTGCCGGCGTCGGTATATTCCTGGGCGTTCATCGCATTGACGATCTGCTCGCGGACTTCAATGCGGGCAAGCGCGTGATCGCGTTGCTCGATCTCGTCCGGAGTGGAGGGCTCGAACTGTGGCACAGGAATGGGCTTGCCGTCAGGTCCGACGGCCACGAAAATCACCATGCACTGGCTGTGCATCGTCTCCGGTCCACCCTTGGGATCGCGCGAGCTGACCACCGTGTGGATGTGCATGGAAGAACGGCCGGTGTAGACGATGGTGGACGTCACCTCCACCATGTCGCCGCTGTTCACCGGATCTGTGAAGTGGATGTTGCCCACGTAGGCCGTGACGCAATAGGACTTCGCCCAACCAACGGCCGCCGCGTACGCAGCCTTGTCCACCCACTCAAGGACGGTGCCGGCGTCGACGGATCCACTGTGGCCCACGTCCATGGGGGCGGCGAGGAAGCGGAGGGTTACGGAGTTGCTGGGGGACTCGCTCATGCTCGAAGTTTACTGTTGGCGGGTTTCTGTTACGTGTCCACGTCGTGCGCCCGCCGTCCGGCTGGCCAGACCTTTCTGCCCGGCCAATCCGAAACGGACGACCCAGGCGATTTGATACACAAATGAGAATCAATATCATTTAATCCATGACTCATCACCCGACCCTTACTTCGCCACGCCCAACCACCCGAACAAGGCGCCGCAGAAGCGCCCGGCCGCTTGCCGCCGTCGGGCTTTCTGCGCTTCTCCTCACCGCATGCGCTGCCCCCGGGGCCAGCCCGGCTGAAGCGCCAACCGAATCCCATGCAGCAGCATCGAAGGAAAAGGAAGCGGGCGCTCCCTCGCCTCGGCTCGTTTACACGTACGACGGCGGCATCGCGGTGGTAGACGCAAAGACGCTCGAACCCGTGGGCGGCGAAGCGGAGCTGGGCGGCTTCAACCGCCTCAACCCTGCAGGTGACGGCCGGCATGTCCTGGTGTCCACGGGCGACGCGTTCCGCGTTTTCGACGCCGGCGCCTGGACCGAGCCGCACGGCGACCACAGCCATCACTACGTTGCCGAACCCAGGCTGACCGATCTGTCGTTCGAGGCGAGCAAGGCAGGTCACGTCGTGCGGCACGCGGACAAGACGGTGCTGTTCAGTGACGGCTCCGGCAAGGTGGAAACCTTCGAGTCCAGCGCCCTGGGCGACGCTGTGGAGGCTGGCAAGCTGCCCGCCACGGACGCTTACACCACGGCCGAGGCTCACCACGGCGTCGCAGTGGAGTTGGAGGATGGCAAGCTGCTGGTTACCCTGGGCAACGACGAGGGCCGCACCGGCATCGCTGTCCTGGAGGCCGGCAAGGGGCAGGACCGTAAGGAAGTTGTGCGTAACGAAGACTGCCCTGGTGTGCACGGCGAGGCAGTTGCTGCAGGAGAAGCTGTGGTGGTTGGCTGCGAGAATGGCATGCTGATCTACAAGGACGGTGCCATCACCAAGGTCGCAAGCCCGGATGCATATGGGCGCATGGGCAACCAGGCGGGCTCGGAGAAGTCGCCGGTGATCCTGGGCGACTACAAAGTGGACAAAGCCGCTGAGCTGGAACGGCCCACGCGCATTTCCCTGGTCAACACTGAAACCGCAACCCTCCGGCTTGTGGATATTGGAACCAGCTACTCGTTCCGCTCGCTGGGCCGCGGACCGGCGGGCGAAGCGCTGGTGCTCGGAACTGACGGCGGCCTGCGCGTCATCGACCCGCTCTCGGGAGAAGTGTCCTCGACCATCCCTGTAGTCGCCGCGTGGGAAGAATCCACCACGTGGCAGGACCCGCGCCCCACGCTTTTCGTCCAAGGTTCGACGGCGTTCGTCACCGAACCTGCGACGCAAACTATTCACGCGGTGGACTTGAAAACAGGCAAGGTGAAGAAGTCCGTGCAGCTTGAGCACGTCCCGAACGAGCTGACCGGCGTCGAAGGCTAGACGTTCTCTCACATCGTGACCCTTAAGCGCCGACGTTCTCTCACATCGTGACCCCTTAACGCCGATGCTCGCTCACTTTCTTGGCGAAAGTGAGCGAGCGTTCCGCTATTCAGGCTCGGATGTGAGAGAACATCGGGGGGTTGGGGGCAAATTACGCGAGGACGCGGAGCTTGCTGGCGGAGCGGCCGAAGAGGGCGTTGTCGGCGGAGATCTTGCCTGCTCCAGCCAGGGCGAGGGCCAAAGCGGCGCCGGCGAAGAGGAGGACCAGCTCGTATCCGCCGTTGGCGACGAAGACGCCGGCCGGAGCGTGAACCAGGAACAGTGCTCCCAGCATGTCAATGGCCAGGAGGGCCGCGAACACCCGGGTCAGGAGCCCGAGGATCAAGGCGATGCCGCCCACAAGCTCGAGGGTTGCAACAACCGGGGCTACTGCGGAAGCGCCTGGTACGCCCATCTGTGCAAAGGAGGCCTGGGTGCCGGCGATGGTGAATTCGTTGAACTTCTGCCAACCGTGCGCGGCGAAGAGAAAACCTGCAATAACGCGCAGGACGGTCAGGGCTGTGGTGCTCAAGCTGGACTTGTTCATGCCTTCAACCTTCCCGGAGATAAGTTGAAGAGTCAACTAATTGAGAAGTTCCGTGACTCATCCCACGTGGTTTTGCCTGCAGCCAAGGCTGGAGGAGGCGCGTCGTGATGGGCAGGAAGATGTACGTCATCAGCGGTGTGAGGATGACGATGTTGAGCAGCACCTGGAACACCAGCGGCCAGCCCAGCGTCAAGGGGTGCAGCAGGAAATTGGCCAACAGACTAAGAGGGAAGAACGGTAGGAAGATGCTGATCGCCTGTTTCCAACGCGGTGGCACAACAGTTTCCGGAACAATCACGGAGGCATCGCCGGGCTGCGAAAACCAACCCTCGATGCCTGTACGCCGCTCAACCCGCGTGGTCTCCATCATTTCCCGCGCGCTGTCGATCCACCAACGCCGCTCCTCGGACTGCTCCCATCCATGCAGCGTTTCAGCATCGGCGAACCGGTACAGCATGTGCCATTCGTTCGAGCCGGCCCCACTCCGGACCCACCCCGAGCCCAGATATCCGGGCCACTCGCGCGCCAATTCCTGGCCAGCGTGTGCCCAGGCATTTGCTTGCCGGGTGTACTCCGGAAGGATGGTGCGGGCGACGGAAACTGTAACGGGATGCTTGTGTGACACGGCCCCAAATTTACCCGCCCCCAAGCGGACTAGGCTTGTTTAGTGCCTCAAACCACAACTCTCACCACTCGTTCCAATGCCCGCGAGATCCTGCGCCTGGCAGTACCCGCGTTCGGCGCGCTCATAGCCGAGCCGCTGTTCCTGCTCGCTGACTCCGCCATTGTGGGCCACCTTGGCGTGGATCAGCTCGCCGGCGTTGGGCTGGCATCCACGCTGATGCACACGGCTGTTGGACTTATGGTCTTCCTGGCATATTCGACGACGCCGGCAGTCGCCCGGGCGATTGGCGACGGCAAGCTCGGCAAGGCTTTGGCGGCAGGGCGCGACGGCGTGTGGTTGGCTCTGATCCTCGGTGCGGTTCTCGCCGTCGCCGGCTTTGTCGCCGCCGAACCCCTGGTTGGCCTGATGGGCGCGACGGGTGAGGTTCGCGGGTTCGCAGTGGATTACCTGCGTTGGTCGATGCCCGGGCTGGCCGCGATGTTGCTCATCTTCGCAGGCACTGGCGTGCTCCGCGGCCTTCAGGACACGCGGACGCCCTTGGTGGTTGCCACGGCCGGATTCGCACTGAACATCGCGTTGAACTGGTTCCTCGTCTACGGATTGGATCTGTCCGTCACCGGTTCGGCCATCGGCACAAGCATTGCGCAATGGGCCATGGCCGCCGTGTATCTGGTGATGGTTGGCCGGAACGCCCGGCAGCACGGTGTCTCCCTCAAACCCCACTGGCATGGCATTCGGGCCATGACAAAGGTTGGTTCGTGGCTGATGCTGCGTACCCTAAGCCTCCGCCTAGCCATCCTCTCCACAGTCCTGGTAGTCACTGCACAAGGCGCCGTGAACCTCGCAGCCCATCAGCTGGCCATGACCATTTTCTCGTTCCTCGCCTTTGCCTTGGATGCGCTCGCCATCGCGGCGCAGGCCCTGATCGGCAAGGAACTGGGCGCCAGAAATGCTGTCCGCGTCCGGGAATTGACGCGAACCATGATCCGCTGGGGCCTGGGGTTCGGGGTGATAACCGGCGTGCTGCTCGCCGTGGCCGCGCCATGGGCCGGCTACCTCTTCACGTCCGATGCCGGTGTGCGTGAGGCATTGACCGTCGCCCTGTGGGTCCTTGCAGTCGGACAGCCTTTGGCAGGCTACGTCTTCGTCCTGGACGGCGTCCTCATCGGTGCCGGTGACGCGCGCTATCTGGCGATTGCCGGCGTCGTAAATCTTGCGGTCTACTTGCCGCTCCTGGCGGCCGTCTACCTGACCAGGCCCGACGGCGCGGCGGGGCTGGTGTGGCTGTGGGTCGTCTTTGCGCTGGGCTACATGCTGGCGCGCGGGGTCACTTTGGGACTGCGCGCGCGCACGGACAAATGGGTAGTGCTTGGTTCGCACTAAACTGGATGCGTGACTCTCCCCACGACTCCTTCCCAGACACCTCCTGCGTCCGTGCCCGGGCTCTGGAAACCAGTGCTGACCCGGGCAGTGGTTGCGCTGGTGTTCGGCCTGGTCACCATCTTCTGGGGATCGCCTTCGGTGCAGGTGCTGGCCTGGGCCGTTGGCTTGTACCTGCTCGCAACAGCGGGTTCGTTGTGGGTCTCGCGCGTTCTGCCTGCGGCAGTTCCGGTGGTTGTCGCGATCGGCGGTGTGGGGGCATTGGTCACTCAGTCAGATGCCGGCGTCGCGCTTTCTGCCGCCGCCGCGTTGCTGGTACTTGGCGTTCTTGAACTGGTCCACGCACTGCGGAATCGCGACTCGTTGACCCGTGATTGGCTGGTGTCCGGTGTTATCGCTGTGGGTACTGCTGTGGCGTTGCCGTTCTTCATATCGCTCGGCGCGCACGCACTTCTCGGTGTTGCCGGTGGCGGAGCGATCCTTTCCGGCGTGCTGTGGATTCTCTCCGGGCTGACGCTCCGGCACGATGCTCACACGGGCAACCAGGCCACTGCGCCGGGTGCTTCCCCGGAGGCCGTAAACTAGTAGCTGGACGTTCTACTCGTTGTAGAACTTTTGCAGACCGGCGGGGAGCCGAACAGGCCCGCCATCATTGGAGGAATGATCGTGGCAGACCAGACACCAGGAGAGCCGCGCAAGATGCGGACCTCGGTCAAGGGACCCCTCATGTTCTCCGCGTTCTTCGCAGTACTGGCATTCGTTGCCGTGCTCATTTTCGCTTCTGGCGGCAGCGCACGCGCTCCGCGGTTCGACCTCGCCTTCACCGGCGCTGGTATCGCGTTTATCGTGAGCCTCGTGGTGGCTGCGATGCTCTCCATGAGCCACAAGGAAAACGCCGAACATCTGGGTAAGGGCTCGGGTGTCAACCTCAGTTCGAAGCGTCCCGGGCATGGTGGTCCCGCCGCTCCCGGTTCCGTTGCAGACGAGACTGAAACGCCCGACGGCGGCCACTAACCGTCAAGCGCTTCCTCACTACAGGTGGGGGAGCGCTTTTTCGTAGAGTGGGGCCGCAGTGGCGCCCTGCATTTTCCGCGGGGAGGAGATCTACTCGCCCACGGCCGCTTTCCGCGCCCGATACGCTGCGACGTGTGCGCGGTTGGCACAGTTGCCTGTGTCGCAATAGAGCTTGGAGCGGTTACGGCTGAGGTCCAGGACCACCGCATCGCAATCGTCTGCGGCGCAAATACGCATGCGATCCATTTCCTGGCTGCGGATGACGTCGATGATTGCCATGGCAGCTTCTGTGCCCATGCGGTCGGCCAAGGGTGCCTCGGGTGTAGTGGCGTGGAGATGCCAGTCCCAGTGATCGTGCTTGACGAGTTGCGGGAGTGCCTGCGCGTCTATGAGCAGTTTGTTCACGGTCTTTGCGGCGGTGTCCTCATCGGCGGCCCAGAGTGATGCCAGCTCGCTACGCAGCCGCTTGACGCTGCGCAATTCTGCTTCGTCATGTGTCCTCGAACCCGAGAATTCTTCGGCCTCCAAAAAGGCGTCGAGGTCCTCTACTGATGCCAGCGAATCCTCGCCGTTGGCTGCTGTGTTGACGAGATTAACGACGGTGCGTAGTGCAATCTCGGTGTCAGGCGCAAAATGCACTTTGACTCCTTACATGTTTCGGGAGTACTGTCATGACCATAAGCCCACTTTACTCCTGACAGGAGGCTGCTGTGTCAGCTACAAAGACGAAGGCTGATGCAAAAGGTTTCGTGGCCTCAGGACTCGGCATCGCTTTATTCTCCTCCGCGGTTTTCGGTACCTCCGGCTCGTTCGCCAAGTCCATGCTTGAAACCGGCTGGTCACCTGGCGCTGCTGTTGCCGTGCGACTCACCGGTGCAGCGCTGATCTTGGCGATTCCCGGCGTCGTGGTTCTTCGCGGCCGCTGGCACCAGCTCAAGGACAACTGGCTGACTATCCTGCTGTTTGGGCTCATCGGAGTCGCAGGTTGCCAGCTGTTCTACTTCAACGCAGTAGCCCGGTTGTCCGTGGGGGTTGCCCTGCTGCTCGAATACCTTGCTCCGGTCATGATCGTGCTGTGGCTGTGGATCGCCAGCCGTCGCCGCCCACGGGCCCTTACCGCCGCTGGCGCATTGCTTTCGTTGGGTGGACTAGTCCTTGTGCTCGACCTCACCGGCGCTGTGAAGGTGGACTTCATCGGCGTCCTCTGGGGCATGGCTGCCGCCGTGTGCCTCGTGATCTACTTCTTCATCACAGCCAAGGAAAACGACACCCTTCCTCCACTCGTGCTTGCCTCGGGCGGTCTCCTGGTGGGCGCGCTGGTCATGTGGCTGGTGGGTGCCGTGGGGTTGATCCCCATGACTTTCAGTACCGCCGATACGGCCCTCGGTCCCTGGACCATACCCTGGTGGGTGTCAGCTGTGGGGCTTGTTATTCTCGCGACCGTCCTCGCCTACGTCTCCGGCATCATGGCCGCACGCAGCCTGGGGTCCAAAGTGGCGTCTTTCGTGTCCCTGACGGAAGTGCTGTTCGCCGTGATCTGGGCTTGGCTGCTGTTGGGTGAATTGCCGAGCACCATCCAGTTGCTGGGTGGGCTTCTGATTGTGGGCGGTGTGGTCTTGGTCCGCGTGGACGAATTGCGAGGCGACCGTAAGGCCGCCCGGACCGCCGAGGAGGCTGCCCGGGCACGCGTCCTTGATCACGCGAACGACGTCGAACCCGTCCCGTCGGGGCACGTCGCCAAGGTCCCGCGGGACTAAGCGGCAACTTCGAGTTTGGATCTTAAGAAGCGAAAACCCCGGACGCCGTAGCGTCCGGGGTTTCCCAACGGTCCTAGTTGGAAGCCTGCTGCTGCTGCTCAGCGTTCTTCTGAGCGCGGTCGCCGGCTTCGCGAAGGGCGTCGGCAACCTTCTTCAGGTTGGAAGCGTGCTGGCTGTCCCACTCGCCGCGGAACTTGTCGGCGTCCGGGCCCTTCCAGTCGGTGCCGTCAAGGGCGCCCTTCAGCTGTGAGCGCTGCTGCTCGATGTTCTCGGCACCAGCCTTCAGCTTGTTACCGAGCTGACGAAGCTGATCAACATCTGCACCCCAAATAGCCATGAGATTCTCCTTCATTTGTTCGGACCCGAGCTCTTCGGCATCCCCAGCGGCCTCCGGCTCATCCGGAAGATCCAATAGCTAAAACCTATCGTGGGATTCGAAAAGGCGTCGATGGGCACCCCTCCCCATGGAGCGCTGCCCATAGTTAGCATGGGGTTATGTGCCGGAATATCAGGACTCTTCATAACTTCGAACCACACGCTACGTCGGCAGAGGTGGAGGCCGCCGCGCTGCAATACGTGCGCAAGATCAGCGGTTCCACCAAACCGTCCAAAGCCAACGAGGAAGCTTTCGCTGAGGCCGTCCACGAGATCGCCCACATCACGCAGCATTTGCTGGATTCGCTGGTGAGCCATGGCCCGGCGAAGAACCGTGACGAGGAAGCCGCCAAGGCAAAGGCCCGGGCTGCTGTCCGCTTCGGGACGGCTTAGCCCGGGCACAAGTCCTCAAACTGCGCAGCAGCACATGACGTTCTGAGAGCTCGGAGCGCCCTGTGCTGCTACGCGGATGGGTTACTTCCCGAATGAGCGGAGCCGCAGGGAGTTCGCGACGACAAGCACGGAGCTCGCCGCCATTGCTGCGCCTGCGATCATCGGATTGAGCAGTCCGATGGCTGCCACTGGGATGCCGATCGCGTTGTAGAAGAAGGCCCAGAACAGGTTGGTCTTGATGGTGGAGAGCGTCTTGCGGGAGAGCTCGATAGCCTGAACGAGCTGGCCCAGGTCGCTGCCCATCACGGTGAGGTCAGACGCTTCGATTGCAACGTCCGTGCCGGACCCCATCGCGATTCCCAGATCCGACTGGGCCAAGGCAGCGGCGTCATTCACGCCATCGCCTGCCATTGCCACCGTTGCGCCGGAGGCCTGAAGCTTCCGGACTGCGTCGACTTTGCCTTCCGGCAGGACCCCAGCGAACACGTCGTCAGGGGAAATCCCGACGGCGGCAGCTACTTGGGCGGCGACAGCGGCGTTATCACCTGTCAGGAGCATCGGACGGATACCGAGATCCTTCAGTCGCTTGATCGCAGCTGCGGAGCCGGGCTTGATGGTGTCGCTCAGGCTGACGATTCCGGCAGCTTGACCGTCCACAGCCACCCAAATTGCAGTTGCGCCGCTATTCTCCTGAGCTGCGAGCTCGTCCCGCTGGCTGGCATCGAGGGCGATGCCGTTCTTCTCAAGCCAGCCCGAGCGCCCAACCACAACCGTTTTTTTAGTGCCGTCCAACGCCACGGTTCCGCGGACTCCGCCGCCAGGAGCGGAACTGAAGCCATCCACACCGGGGAGAGCGCCGGCGTCGGGCATTGCTTCCTTGGCTGCTGCCGCAATCGCATGGGCAATGGGGTGCTCCGAGGCTGACTCGACCGCACCGGCAAGCGTCAGGACTGCTGCCCGGGAGTGGCCATTGAGGGCGACCGTATGGTCCACGGCAAGCCTTCCGCTGGTCACGGTGCCGGTCTTGTCCAGCAGGATGGTGTCCACATGCCGGGTGTCCTCCAGCACCTGCGGACCCTTGATGAGAATGCCCAGCTGAGCGCCGCGGCCCGTTCCGGTCAACAGCCCGACGGGAGTTGCGAGGCCAAGGGCGCAGGGGCAAGCGATCACCAGGACGGCAACTGCAGCGGTGAACGCCGCGTTGAGGTCGCCCGAGAAGAACAGCCACAGAACGAACGTCACCAACGCAAGCACCAGCACGATCGGCACGAACACCGCGCTGATCCTGTCCGCGAGCCGCGCGATTGGCGCCTTTCCGGTCTGCGCCTGACTGACCAAACGGCCCATCTGGGCGAGGGTCGTGTCAGAACCCACCCTCGTGGCCCGGACCAAAAGGCGGCCTGAGGTGTTGATGGTAGCGCCGGTGACAGGGCTCCCTGGACCGACCTCGACCGGAACAGATTCGCCAGTCACGAGAGAGGCATCGACGGCGGACGCGCCGTCAATCACCACACCATCGGTCGCGATCTTCTCACCAGGGCGGACCACGATGACATCGTCTACCAGGAGTTCTTCAGCAGGTATTTTCTGTTCCCGGCCGTCCACCAAAATCGTGGCATCCTTGGCGCCCAGATTCAGCAGGGCTTTCAAAGCGTCGCCGGCCTTGGCCTTCGCATTTGCTTCCAGGTACCGTCCCAACAGCAGAAATGTGGTGACAACGGCGGCGACTTCGAAATACAGCCCACCACCGGACATGCTTTCCATGCCCGGGTGCTCCGTCATCCTGGGATCCGCGAACAACTGCCACGCGGAGTAGAGGTAGGCCGCGATCACCCCGATGGAAACGAGCGTGTCCATGGTGGATGCGAGATGCCGGGCATTGATAGCGGCGGCCCTATGGAACGGCCACGCAGCCCAGCTGACCACAGGCAGCGCCAATGCACCCACAATCCAGCCCCAGTTGGTGAACTGCAGGGCAGGAACCATGGAAATCGCGAAGACGGGCACGGTCAATACCGCCGCCGTGATCAGGCGTGGGCGGAGTGTTGACGCTGCCGGGCCGTGAGACATGTGATCTGTGTGATTCGCGTGCTCGGCATGCTCTGCTGGCGCGGAACCGCCGGAACCATGCTCTGAGTGCTCGTGGTTGCCTTGCGTAACGCCCCCGGCGCCATGCTCTGCATGCTCGGTCGTTCCTCCCTTGGACGCATGCTGCCGCATAGCGCCGGACGCATCAGTGTGGTCGTGTCCGGTTCTAGTCTCCGTGGCTTGGGGCGGTTCGGCCTGCGCCGCGTGTCCATTGTTGGTGGACGTTTTTGCGTGGTCCTTGTGATCTGGGAGGTCACTCGTGAGCTCGGTGACGGAGCTTGGTTGGTGACCCTGGACGCCACGATTGTGGTGGTCCCTGGTGTGGGGGGCCGGGGGTTGGCGGACTTTGGCTTTGTAGCCTGTGGCGTTGACCGTGTCCACGATTTGTTGGTCTGTCACCGTGGCTGGGACGGTGACGTGGGCTGATTCCAGGGGAAGGTTGACGCTGGCTTCGACGCCTTCGAGCTTGCCGAGCTTTCGTTCAACCCGATTGACGCACGAGGCACAGGTCATGCCCTCTATGTCCAGTTCGATGACCCGGGTTTCGGGCTGATTGAAGGTCTCCTGGTTAGTCAAGAGGACTCCTAGGCTTCGTTGGCTACCACCAAGTAGCCGGCTTCTGCCACGGCCTCGCCTATTTCGGACGGCGAGAGCTGGCTGGTGGATGTGATGGTTACGGTGGATAGCCCGCCGGGGTTGAGGTCCACGGAGACGTCCTCCACGCCGTTAAGTGCTTCGAGTTCCTCGCTCACGCTTGAAACACAGTGGCCGCAGGTCATGCCGGAAACGATGACGTTTGTCTGGATGGTCTGGCTCATGATGCGCTCCTTGGTGGTGAGTTGAATGGTGTGATGTGTGTTGGCGGAATTACCGCAGCAGGCGCCCGATGGCATCGGTGGCCTCCTTTACTTTGGCATCGATCTGTTCGGCGCGGGCTTCAGGATTGGGCTCGGAGGCGGCGCCAACCACGCAGTGGCCAATGTGCTCTTCAACGAGTCCCAGGCTGACGGCGTGCAGGGCTTTGGTTGCAGCAGCCACCTGCGTGAGGATGTCGATGCAGTATTTGTCCTCTTCCACCATGCGCGCGATACCGCGGACCTGCCCCTCGATGCGTTTCAGGCGGCGCAGGTAGGCGTCCTTGTTGCTGGTGTACCCGTGTGGTGCGGCGTGCTCAAGGTCGACTTCGATGGTCGGGAGGTCCGCGCTCAGGTGGTTGAAGCTCAGGTCTGCATTGCTCATGCTTCGAATGTATACCCCTCCGGGGTATCAAATCAAGTACCCCCTGGGGGTATTGGGCGTATGGCTTCGAGAAATGGGAACGCGCCCAGGCTTCGCGTAGTGTTTGCTCTGGGGCGGAAGGAGATCGTCCGCAGAATCGCTTTTCTCAACGGAGGATACGTGACAACCTCACCGACCGGCCTAACGCTCGATCCCGCCGCCTTTTTTCGCGCCAAGTTGCAGTGCGAAATCGACGTCATGGAAGTGGCTGAGTCGGAGCCGGGATCGTTGCTTGTGGTGGATACGCGTAGGCAGTCCTCATGGGACCACGGGCATATTCCCGGTGCGGTACATATTCCGACCGCGCAGATTCCGGCGTTGGCTTCAAACCTGATCCCGGCGGCCTCAAAAGTGGTGGTCTATTCGTGGGGTCCGGGTTGCAACGGCAGCACCTTCGCGGCGCTCGCATTCGCCGAGCTGGGATATTCCGTGAAGGAAATGATAGGCGGAATCGAGTACTGGATCCGGAACGGCCTACCACTTGAGACTGCTTCCGGCGTCAGCTCGCAGAAGCCCGATCCGCTGGTAACAGCTCACGCGTGATGTCCCTGGAAAGCGGGGTGGGAATGTGGCCGTTTTCGTACTGATCCACGGTGGCGGTTCCTCGGCATGGGACTGGCATCTGGTCAGGCCACTGCTTGAGGCATCGGGGCATGGCGTCATCGCTGTCGACTTGCCCATTGAAGATGCGGGCGCAGGGCTTGAGGACTACACGCGGGCAGTGACTGCAGCCGTAGGCGACGCTCAGAACACCATCGTTGTTGGGCACTCGTTGGGTGGCTTCACAGCACCATTGGCCTGCCACGCCCTCCACTCCGACGGACTTGTGTACCTCTCGGCAATGATTCCGATGCCGGGCGAGACGTTTGGGGACTGGTGGACCAATACAGGGCATGATCGGGAGTCCATCCCTGAAGAAGCATTCTTCAACCTGGTCCCCGAGGATTTGGCACAGCAGGCAACCGGCAAAGAGCGCGACCAGCAAGGTGCGTGGATGTCCGCGCCTTGGCCCGGCCAGCATCCGGATGTGCCTACCCTGGCGATTTTGTGCCGTGACGACCTGTTCTTTCCATCGTCATTCATGAGGCACCAAGTACGTGATCGGCTAGGAATCGAACCGGTGGAGATCCCGGGCGGTCACTATGCCAGCTTGAGCCATCCGGAAGCTGTAGCAGCCGCTCTCAACGAGTTCGCCAAGCAGATCAATGCGGGCCGCTAAATATGGTCCTCAGTCCTTCTTCTTCAATTCCTGGGCGAGCATCACCAGGATTCCGCTGGGTCCGCGCAGATACGTGAGCTTGTAGATATCTCCATAGGTGGCCACTCCGCGTAGCGGAGTGCATCCGTGCTTCGCCGCTATCTCAAGGGCTTGATCGATATCGTCAACGGAGAAGGCCACCCGGTGCATTCCGATGTCGTTCGGACGGGTGGGGTGCGTCTCGATCGCATCAGGGTGGATGTATTCGAAGAGTTCCAGCTGACCCTGACCATCGGGGGTTTGCAGCACCGCAATCTTCGCGTGGTTGCCATCAAGCCCGACGGCGGTATCGGCCCACTCGCCGCTGACGGTGTCACGGCCAACCACTGTCAGGCCGAGGTCGGTGAAAAAGGCGATGGTTTCTTCAATGTCCCGTACCGCAATACCGACATTCTCAAGTTTGATGGCCATGGGTTCGAAGCTATCAAGGTGAAGCGATTGGCTCCAGTGGCGAGGCGGGAGGAAACCTAACCCCGACGTCGGCACTTACGCGAGTGCCGACGTCGGGGCTTCTATTCGGTCTCGGCTTCCTTCAGAACGAGAGCCGTCCCTTGGAACGCCCGCAGTTCGAGGAAGAAGCTGCCAAGGTCATCCACTTGCCCCACGTTTTCGCCGCTGAAGAGATCGTGGACGCTGGCGCCAGGAACAAGGTGCGAGGACTGGATGCTGCCTGCGATGTCCTGGTCGGAGAAGTTCAGGACGGTGACTTCAAGCTCGCCGCTGCCGAGTTGGTTGACCAGGACCAGCAGCCCGCGGTTGGAAACGTCGGGCACGTCCAGCAAGGTACTCGTTGCGATCCCTGATTCTTCCCTTACTTTCAGGATCTGCTGGAGGCGCCGGGCGTAGGAGGCTGGATCCTTGAGCTGTTCAGGCAGCGGACCGTAGAGGCTCCGGGCCCGCGCCATGCCGGCGAGGGAGGTCTTGGCGTCGGGGCTGGTGCCCATGAGGTCGTGGGCGCCGCGGTTAATCCAGCGGGTGTCGCCTTGCGAGGTGAGCTCCCGGACTGTTTCCCGATCCAACGCGGTGATGCCGGTGAGGTCCCATCCGGAAAGCGCGAAGACCCCAGGCTGCAGCGCGTTGTACATGGACAGGAGCACGTGGGCATCCAGGACCTGGGCCTCTTGCTCCTGCGTTATCGAGTCCGGGTCTTTGATTCCCAGCGCCGCCATGAGGAAGCTGACCGTGGTGCAGGCGATGCCGTTGGTCGTGAAGACCGCGTTGTAGGGCCCGTTCTCACCGGTGAGGCGTTCCCGCAGGGTGCTCTGGACCTTCTCGGCAACCTCGGCGCCGGTCAGTTCTTCGCCGCCAAGCTCGAAGATGTCTTCCCTGTGTCCAGCGGCAAAGTGGAGCAACTCGTAGGTCAGTTCGTCGTGGTTCTGCAGAGCGTGCACCAGCGAGGCCTGGTCCACACCGATCTCCATGGCCAACCGAAGGGTCAGCCGCAGGAACTCGGTATCACCGGTGACCAGCGCATAGTGGTAGGCGGGCCTGGTGATGAAGTCGTAGGAAAGATCCGGGCCCGACTCGGACTGCGCCTTGATGTCATCAATGGTGAGGTTGAGTTCCTGGAAGGAGAACCCGCCCACTTTGCGGATCATAGAGCCAATGAGCTGGTTCGCTGCCTCGGACAGGGGGTGGCCTTCCGACCAGCCCGGCTGTTCCTCCGCGCTCTTCTCCACGCCGAGGAAGCCGTTGGCATCCAGCCGCAGGGCACCGGTGCCCAGGTCCAGGAGGGAGTGCAACGCATCGCCCACCACCAACCGCATCCCGGCGAAGGTAGGGTCCAGCCAGTTAATGGATGGCTGCCCGGCCTTGAAGTAATGGAGATAAACCCAGCGACGGGTTTTGCCGGTGGTATCCACGATCGGCCTGGTGGCGCTCCAGTTGGTCTCCTTGACCCCGGGTTCGTAGAAGATCACGCGTTGGAGCCTGCCGATGATGTATCCGGCTTTTTGCAGGGCCTGCTCGGTATCGGGACTGATATTCACAGAATCTTCGCCCTCGGGAACATCAGGCAGCAGGTGCCAGTCTTCCTCGGGGATATCCACCATGTGATAGATGCCCGGGTAGTCCCGGAAGTTCATCTCAGCAAGACGGAAGTCGGCGCCTTTGCCTGTATGGCCGGGCACGATGTCGTCGATGACCGTCCCGTCATGATCTGCGGCGACTTCGCACATCCGGCGGAATTCTTCCTCCGTGCCGAACGCCGGATCGATCGCCATGCTGATGCGGTCAAAATGGCCATCCACGCTGGGCGTCTGGGACCAACCGCTGATGCCTCCGGCGAGCTTTACGGGGCCAGTGTGGAGTCCGCGGATGCCGATCTCCCGGAACGCCTTCCAGAGGCCCGGCTCTCCCAGCGCGGACAGAAATGACTGACCCTCGCGGGTAATGAAGGAGAGAGGGTAGGCCGTGAACCACACAGGTGCACGCTCCACTGCCGCCCGCGGGTTTGGTCGGGCGTAGGCGTTCTGCCACATGCTCGCCTGGCCAGAGAGTTGCCGGGCCATGGTGTTGGCATCGCCGAGCATCGACTGGTTGCGAAGCCAGTCCACATATGTCGGATTGCGCCCATCGAATTCCAAGGAGGGCCTGGCTGCGAAGAATTGCCGGCGTCGGGCGATCGGCCGGAGGGCTTTCGGGCGGGCGGGATAGAACTGTTCGTCAAACGTGATCTCGGGTGACTCTGTGGCGGTTTCCTCGGGTTGCGTTTCCTGCGGATCCTCCGTTGTTTCCTCTGGATTCCCGTTGGTTTCTGACAGGCTCTCGCTGACTACAGGCTCCCGCACAGCTTTCTCCTTTACGTGGTCGCCGCGTCAACGCCGACCGTCCGAGGGGGTCGTTCAAGAGGTCACGTACCCGGGCTTGCCCGGAGTATTCATGCTAGTCACGAGGGCATGGGGTTTGTCGAGCTTGGGAGAAGTGAGTCGTCAGGTTGCTGGCCAATCGTCGCTTGATGTCTCCGCAGTCCCCGCTTAAGTGAGGCCGCCCACGCCGCGCCTGTATAGAGGAACTACTCTGGAACTCCAACCCAAGCAGGCCCAAAAAGCGAAGGTTACCCATGAAAATAGTTGTCATCGGCGGCAGTGGCCACATTGGTTCGTTCCTCGTGCCCAGGCTCGTCAACGCCGGCCATGCAGTGACCAACATTAGCCGTGGGATCCGGCACGCCTACACCGATACGCCCGAGTGGCAGCAGGCCCGCCAGGTCACAGCGGACCGGGAGCAGGAGGACCGGGACGGCATCTTTGGTGACCGGATCGTGGAACTGGGTGCCGACGTCGTGATTGACCTGGTCTGCTTTACGCTCGACTCCGCCACCGCGCTGGTGAAGCGACTCCGCGGCGAGGTAGGCCACCTCCTGCATTGCGGTTCTATTTGGCGGTATGGCGCCAGCATGAAGCTGCCCATCGCGGGGGGCTCGGATTCGGCCGCTGCCCCAACCGATGAGTACGGCATCCAGAAGCGCGCTATAGCCCGCATGTTGAAGGAAGAGACGGCTTCCGGCGGATTGGCTACTACGTCGTTGCACCCCGGTCACATCGTCGGACCTGGATGGCAGCCGATCGGGCCACTTGGAAACCTGGACCCATCCGTGTGGGAGACGATCTCCGCCGGGAGGCCTTTGAAGGTTCCCGGAAGTGGCACGGAGCTGATGCATCACGTGCACGCCGACGACGTCGCGCAAGCCTTCGAGAAGGCCATCCAGCGACGTGAAGCGGCGGCCGGGGAGGACTTCAACATTGTTGCTCCCACCGCCCTGACAGTTCGCGGATACGTTGGGATCGCTGCGTCGTGGTTCGGGAAGGAAGCCAGCCTCGAGCCAGTCAGTTGGGAGGAGTTCCGCAGGACCACCACACCTGGGCACGCGGATACGAGCTGGAACCATCTGTCACGCAACCATTGCTTCAGCATTGAAAAAGCCAAGTCCCTGCTGGGTTATGCACCCCGGTATGAGCCGGAACAAGCGGTCCGCGAGTCCCTGGAGTGGCTCATCGACCACAAACAACTCAGCGTCGGAATCCTCGCCACAAGTTAAACCGCGACGTCGGCACTCACCTGAGTGCCGACGTCGAGCCCGAACGGTTGCCTAAGTCAGCCCTGGTGCAGTGCTTCCTGCCGACGCTGCTCCAACGCATTCCGGACACGCTCCACGTCCCGCGGGTAGCAGAAGTAGAGGGCGGTGAGGACTGCTGCGTTGACCAGCATGAGGATCACCAGAGTCCAGAGGAACACGGCCTGGATTCCGAGGCTTGAGGCCAGGGCGCCCGCTCCAAGGGAGAAGACGGCCCACCCGATGGTCTCGAAAACGGTCAGGAAGATAGCGAAGGCCTGGCCTCGGAGTTCCGGGAGGACGACGGCCGCGACGATCGGACGGTTGGCGGGCGGATTGGCTCCTTGGGCGAAGCCGATCAGGGCCCAGAACGCGCTGTAGATGCCGATGTTGTCGTAGTCGAATTGGGTTGCGAAGAATGCGACGGCGGCGAAGAGAACCTGGGCGCCCTGCAGGTAGGCAACCCGGCCCCTGTCGGGAAGGACCCGGTCCAGGAGCGCGACGAGCCAGCCGCCACCGGCGGTCCCGGCGAAGTAGCCGAGCCCAAAGGGCACCAGGACGATGGCCGCCACCGCGTTGGTGAAGCCCCGCTCCACCACGAGGAACTGGATACCGAAAATCGCGATGAGGAGGTGCCCGGAGAGCAGGCGCGAGAGCATCATGATGGAGAAGCTGGGAATCCGGAACAGGGAGGCCACCGAGCGGACAGTGACTTTCGGGGTGAGGCGCTCGCGGCCGCTGAGGTCTGCGAGTTGCTTCTCGGACGCTCCCACTCCGGGGTCTTTCAGGAGCAGTGACACCAGCAGGCCGGCAAGGATGCAAATGCCACCGATGGTCCACATGCCGAAGCGCCAGCCGTCAGTAATACCGGTGAACAATGCGATGAGCGGGGCAATGAAGGAACTGATGAGGCTCATGAACCCGTAGAAGTAGCCCGCAGCCTTGCCGCGCTGGCTGTCATCGAAGGAGTCCGCGATGATGGCGTTGGCGATCGGGCTTCCACCGATGATCGACGCCGACATCAGCGTGTTGAGGATCAACAGTTGAACGAAGTCCTGGGAGAAACCTGCTGCTATGCCGAAGACGCCACCGGCCAGGGTGGTGGCGATCAGCGCTTTCCGTCGGCCGATCTTCCCGGCAAGCCAGGCCCACGCCGGACCGGCTGGGACAGCAATGATCTTGCCGAGTGCGGCCAGCAGGCCGAGGTGGCTGCTCTGCAGTTTCAGGGCCGCCGCAATGGTCGGGAACAGGGTGGCGCTGAGGCCGGCTTCCGTATTGTCCACGACCGTAACGCCGGTGAGGACAGCGAGGTTTCGCCAGCGGTGGGGGACTTTGCTGGCTTGGGCTGCTCCTTCTGCTGGAGCTTCCGTGGCGAGGGCAGGGCTGGGTTGGGAGGTCATGGGCTGTAGGTCCTGTCTACATTGTCAGGCTGGGTTGGGGATGTGTCACTGGCTTGGAGTTACGCCGTGGGGACGGCAGCCAGTTCCTCGGCAATGGACCCGAGGGCGCTCGAGGAAACCGGGATGACGGCTGCGAGCTGGTAGAGGCTGAGCTGGGCGGGGATGTTAACCAGTTCAGTGCTGATGAGGTCGGGGAGGTGATTCTCCACGGCTTCGCGGCCGCGGACGTCCTGGAGCAGTTCCAGAAGGGGCAGTGTCAGGGCAGCTCCGCCGTCGGCGAAGCTGTCGATCGGTGGCAGGGGTTCCAAAGCGATCCGCGCCCTGTCCGCTTGCCGGGCGGCGAGCAGGTGCTGGGCTGTGGGTTCGGAATCGAAAGGAATTCCGAGCCGCTGGAACTGGCTTTCCGGTGCATCGTTGGCGTGCATAAGTTTGGCCAGTGTTTTCAGGAGGCGCAGTTCCAGCGCGTCGTCGATGATGGGGTTCGTTTGGTGTGGGTCTTCTTCAAGGTCAAACAGGAGGGTTCCGTGGACCCATGAGTTCATCATGGAGGTGGTCTGGACTTGCATTGTCCGCAGTCCCTTGGTGAAGCTGAACGCTTCCGCAGGTTCCCACTGCGCGAGTTCGGCTGTGGAGAACCGCGACCGCATGTGGGTGGGCATCAGCGTGTAATCCTCCAGTGGTGCGTTGGAAGGACCGACGGCGGCACGCATGTAGACGTAGCGGCCGTCAGTGACGTTGACGTGGCCACCGTGGATACCGAACAGGGCCGCCTCACGTACTTCGCTGTCGTCCTGCAGCACGGCGGCCAGGTCCTGGCCCTGCATGTCCTCCGTAGGTTCGACGCCGAAGAAACGCAGCATGGTGGGTGCAATGTCGATGGTCTGGGCGAGGGCTCCACGCCGGGTGTCCTTGCCGCCGGTGCGCGGGTCCCACAGGAACATGGGCAGGTGCACGAGTTCGTTGAACCATGGTTGAACGGATTTTGCCCACCAGCCGTGTTCGCCCAGCAGGAAGCCGTGGTCCGTGTTCACCAGGAGGAGGGTGTCTTCCCACATGTTGTACTGGTCCATGGCATCCAGGACCCGTCCGAGCGACTTGTCGCACATCGAGACCAAAGCGGCATATTCGTAGCGGGCGTGCTCCACCTGATCCTGAGGTTCGGTGACCTTCTGGTATCCCGGCCAGTCGAATTCGGGGCCGTCGTAATCATGCTCGTACAAAGCCTTGTATTTGCTGTGGGTGAAGAAGGGCTCGTGCGGATCGAAAAGCTCGATCTGGAGCATCCACTTGTCTGCTTCATGGTTCGTATCGATGAAGTGCAGGCCGGCGTCCACGGTTTTGGTCTGCGAGTGGTCTGCCTCGGTGGGCATATAACTGCGGTTGATGAGGTCCTGTCGCTTCATCCCGGCACGCCAGTCCTGGCTTCCGCCGGAAGGATTTACCACACCCTTCCACGGGTCGCCTTCCTGGCCACGGAAGAACTCCCAGGTGGTGTAGCGCGGGTGATAGGTGGCGCCTCCGTCCTCCCAATAGTGTGGGTGGTCTGATACGAGATGCGTGTGCACTCCTGCTTTTCCCAGCATCTCCGGCATGGAATCGTCGAAAGGTTCCAGCGGGCCCCAACTGCGGTGCAGGAAATTGTGGCGGCCGGTGTGCATCTCGCGGCGTGCCGGCATGCAGGGCATCGAACCGGCATAGAAGTTGTCGAACGTCGCCGTCTTTGCTGCCAGGCGGGCAAAGTTGGGGGCGTCCACGAACGTGTCCGCCGCGTAAGGGGAGAGCATATGCCTGTTGAGGCTGTCGAACATGAGAATGATGGCCTTCATGGTTGCAGCTCCGCCGGTACTGCGGTGAGCGAACGGGACGAGAGCTGCCCATCCAGAAGCTCCTTGCGCAGGCTGATCAGTCCGGCAACGTGGGCGTCGATGGCACTCGCACCCATGAGGTGCAGGCGCTCTCCCACCGATTCGGCGAGCTCGGTGTCGAAGGCGATCGTGGGGGCCCACTGTTCCCTGCGATCACGGTTGCGGTACCTGGCGATTTCGTCCTGGCGGGTGTGGATTTCGACGTCGAGAATCCGGAGGAGTTGCTCGGCGCTCATGAAGCCGGCAAAGGACAACCGTGCAGCGAGTTCGGGGTCCTGGAAACGGCTGGCCGGGTGGTACGGGCCAGTGAGCCAATCAAGGAACACGGTGGCTCCTTCGTCAGTGACGCGGTAGGTCTTTGCGTCCTGCGCGCCGGGACGGGGGTCCACGCTGTGGGTCACCCAACCTTGGCTCTCCATGCTCCCGAGCGAGCGGTAAACCTGGCTCATCTGCGTATTGGAACGCAGGAAGCGGCCATGGGTGTCCAGGTACTTCTTGATGTCGTAGCCCGTGCTCGGATGCTCCAGCAGGACTCCAAGAAGGATGTGTTCGAGCTTCATTGTTCTCTCCATTGACAGGTCATTGCGTGATGCCGGTCACGCTTTCTAAGAAAAGAATGACACAAGTGGAATGGTGAGTCAATGACACAAGTGGAATGCTTTTTGGTTCGACGACGGCATCTGGCCAAGTTCCGGCGTCGAACCTTAATGCCCGGGACTGTGTACACGCGGAGGCCAGGAGGCGAAGCTTAAGGAGCACGTGCACCCAGGGGGAGTTCCGAATGTACAAAGCGCCGAACAAAGGAGTCACGGACAGCCGGCTCGACCACGCGTTCTTCGTCCTGGGTGGAGCAGCTGCGGTGTGGCTGGCATTCCTTTTGGTGGGGGAGAGCTTTCATCTGGGGTGGGGCCAGGTGTGGTTTTCCTTTGTGTTCTGGGCCTTCCTGGCCTACCTGCTGCTGCCTCGCCTCCACCGCATCCTGACCACCATTTACGTTCCCGGCTACTTCATCGGCCGGGCCCGGACCAGCGACGGACTGCTCGGTGACCCGGTGAACGTGGCCCTGATGGGCACCGAGCCGCAGATCCACGCGATCATGCGTGCCGCAGGGTGGACCATCGCGGACGACGTTACCTTCGCCAGCAGCCGGCGCATCGTGAGCTCTACGCTTTTGAGGCAGAGCTACACCCAGGCCCCCGTGAGCCCCCTCTACCTCTTTGACCGCCAACAGGACTTCGCCTACCAGCAGGAAGTGGACAGCAACCCCGGCAAACGCCACCACGTCCGCTTTTGGCGCTGCCCCGAGGGCTGGATGCTGCCCGGCGGGCACAAGGTGGATTGGCTCGCCGCCGGCACTTACGACCGCAGCGTTGGCTTCTCCCTGTTCACCCTGCAGATCACGCACAAGATCGAGCAGAATACGGACGTGGAGCGGGACCACATCGTACGAACGGTGTCCGCGGCTGAACCTGCCGTGACAGTGCGCGTCATCAAGGACTTTTCCACCGGATACCACTCGCGCAATGGAGGAGGCGACTCCATCTCCACAGACGGCGACCTGCCCATCATCGACGCCCGCCGCGTGCCCGTCCCCGCCGACCAGCCAGCCAGTCGGACGGACAGCCGCGACCGCCGCCCCGCACCCACCATGACGGGCGCATTCCTCGTGGTCATCCGGGCCCTTGCTGCACTTGCTTTGGCCGTCACTTTGCTGGGCTCGGGTGGCAACATCACCGTCGAGGACGCCAACCTTGACCCACAAACCACGACGGCGGCAATCGTCACCATAGCTATGATCGTCCTGGTTTTCGGGCTCGGCGAAGTGTTCCTTGCCTGGCGGATATTCCTGGGCAGCAACGGCGCCCGCGTGATTGCGATGGCACTCAGCTCCATCTCGATCGTGGTCCAGGCCATCGACGCCTCCACGGGGACCACCAATCTCACGCTTGAGGCAGGCCTGTCCGGCTTGGCCACGGACATCCTGGTGCTCCTGGCTCTATCCAGCCAACGAGCCAGGATCTATGCCAAGCGCCAGCGGGTTCCGGCCGTCCCGCCGTCGGTGGTTCGCCGTGTGGCTTCCTGACCTTCTTTCACACCGGGGCCTCTCGAGACGCCGGGGAATACGGCGTGTCGGCACGCTCCGGGAGTCAAAGTGGGTCAGGAAGCAACACACCCGATAGCCACCACCCAGGGTGACGACGCGCAAATTCGCGGGGGATACAGAAACGGGCTGGCGACACCCGGATATAGGTGTCGCCAGCCCGAAACTGTGGCTCTAACGAAAGTGGGTGGCGCAGCCAGGCAGCCTACGCAGTAACTGCCAGGGCGTCGATCTCCACCAGCATGACCTCGTGGGGGAGGTCAACAAAGACAGTAGTGCGGCTCGGCAGCAAACCGCTGGGGACGTTCTCGCGGATGAACTCGCCGTAAACCTCGTTCATGGCGGCGAAGTCATCGCGGGTGGTGAGGTAGACGCGGAACATGAGGACGTCTTCAACGGAGGACCCGCCGGCTTCGAGGATGGCCTTGACGTTCTCCAGCGTGCGACGGGTCTGGACGCGGACGTCGCCCTCACCGATGTACTGGTTTGTGGCGGGGTCCATGGGGCCCTGGCCGGAGACCTGGAACATGCCGCCCTTCTTGATGCCCTGGGAGAATACGTGCGCCGGGGCGGGGGCGTTTTCGGTCAGTACTACGGTCTTTTCACTCATGCTGAGTTCCTTTCGTGGCTGATCCAGCCGAGGTCATTCGAGATGGCCTCGGTGCTGGCTTTGAGGTCGGGCAGCAGCTCAAGCAAGCCTTCATAGCTGAGCATTACTACCGGTACCGAACAAGAGGCTGCGGCAACAACGGCGCCGCTGGCGTCGCGGATGGGGGCCGCGATGCAGTGCACGAATGCTTCGTGCTCGGCGTTGTCGTGGGCCCAGCCCTGTTCCCTGACCTGCTCGAGTTCGGCCAGCAGGGCCTCCGGCGAGGTCAGGGTGTTCTCGGTAACTTTTACGTAGTCCAGCCCCGCGGCAATCTTTTCCTGCCGGCTGCGCGGCATGTCAGCGAGGAGGACTTTGGACACAGCGGCCGAGTGCAGCGATGCAGTCAGGCCGATGCGTGAGTACATGCGGACGGGGTGGTGCGACTCGAACTTGTCGATGTACACCACCTCATTCCCTTCGAATGCGGCCAAGTGCACGGTGTGCCCGGTTCGCCCGTTCAGTTCGGCCAGGTGCGGGTGCGCTACCTTTCGGATGTCCCGCTGCTCCAGGGCCAGCGATGACAGTTCGAACAGTTTGGAACCCAGCATGAACCGCTGCTCTTCGTCCCTCACAACAAACCGTTTCTCCTCCATGGCGTGCAGGAGCCGCATCACGGTGGTCTTGTGCACGGATGCTTTGGACGAGAGCTCGTCAAGGGTGGCGGGCTTCGCTGCAAGTTCTGCGAGCAGGTCGATGGCCCGCATGAGGCTCTGGCTCAAGATGTCACGCTCCGGTTTTGGTGTTGAAATGTCCCTCTTCAACATGGATAGCAGCCCAGTCCTCATCCGAAGAATCGAGGATGGCCGCGAGCTCCCCGGCGTCGGGTAGCGGACCGCGGTCGCCATGAACAGTCAAGGTGCAGGCGGCTGCGACGTGCCCCCTGCGCAGGCTCGCTTTCTGGCCGAGCCCAAACAGCATGCCGCTGAGGTAACCGGCGGCGAACGAGTCGCCGGCGCCCACAGGCTCGACGACGGCGACGGACAGTGCGGGAACCTCTTCCCGTGTGCCACTCCGGTCGAGGGAGATTGCGCTGATCGCCTCGTTCTTGATGACCAGCACCTGAGGGTCCGGCATCAAACGGCGGAGTTCGGCTTCGTCGGTGGTGCCGAAGGCGTGCTCGGCTTCGTCTTTTCCAACAAGCACGACGTCGGCCCGGTTCGCCAGGCGCTGCAGGACGGACCGGTCTTGGCCTGCCCAAAGGGCGGCTCGCCAGTTCACGTCGAAGCTGACGATGCGCCCGTTCCGCGGTTCGGCCAGCAAGGCTTCCAAGAGAGACAGGCACTCGGGGGACAGGGCAGCGGTGATGCCACTCAGATGGATCAGCGCTGCGTTCTCCAGCAGTGAGGAAACGGCGGGATTGGAAAGTGTGCCGCGTCCCATGGCCGACGCCGCGGAACCTTGCCGGTAGTACAAAACCGAACTGCCGCCGTCGGGGTCTGATTCCTGGGCGGGGACCTTCACGTAGAGGCCGGTTGGCCGGGATTCGTCCACCTCGACGCCGGTGACCCCCACCCCGTGCGCCCGGAGGTCGTCCAGAATGCGAGTGCCGAAGCCATCGTGGCCCACCCGGCTGACCCAGTGCGTGTCCAGGCCCATGGCAGCCAATCCCATGGCAACGTTCGACTCTGCACCGCCGATCCCGCAGTGGAGCTCCGTGGCCTGGTGCAGGGGAACAGCTTGGGCTGGGGTGAGCATGGCCATCGTCTCGCCAACGCATACAGCTGACAGCATCGTTCTCCCACTAGTTGTGCGCTTCTCAGCGGTCTTGACTCTCCGTCCGCCACCATGTTAGACATATCACCAACAGGTTTGCAACCAGCGTTGCAAAATACGCAACGCAACTGAGAATCGCATACTGAACAGCCCCACACCGCAGCTTCAAAAACGCAGCCCCGCGAAGGGAATGAACCCGTGAACACTTCCGAAGCCATCTCGGCACACGCCGTGGCCGGCCTTGCAAACCGTCAGCTTGATTGGCGGCACAAGGCCATTCCGGCAACCGCCAACGGGATCACGCACGCCGAATTCCTCGCCGCCAAGCACACCCTGGGCGATCTGCAGACGCCGCTGCTGACACTTGATAACACGGCGCTCCAGGGCAACGCCGATCGCCTGGCTGACTGGTGCAAGGAACACGGCGTGCTGCTTGCCCCGCACGGCAAGACCACCATGTCCCCCCAGCTCTGGACTGAACAGCTCAACCGCGGCGCCTGGGGCATCACCCTCGCCAACTTCGCGCAGCTTCGCGTAGCCCGCGAGTTCGGCGTCGCAAACCTTCAGCTCGCGAACAGCCTCACGGATCCGCACGCCATCGAGTGGGTCGCAGCCAACGCCACTGCCGAAGCGCCCATCCTGTCCTGGGTGGATTCCGTGGAAACGGTGGAAGTTCTTAACCGCGTGCTCACCGGGAGCGATGCCGTGCTGGACGTGCTCGTGGAGCTCGGGGCCCACGGCGGCCGGACAGGCGCCCGGGGTGTTGACGCCGCGATGCAGGTTGCCCGCGCGATCTCCGCCTCACCGAACCTGCGTTTGGTAGGCGTCAGCGGTTATGAAGGCTCGCTCGCGCACACCGCGGACGACGCCGGACTGGGCGCCGTCCGCGGATACCTCACCGACATGCGGCTGCTTCACGAGGAACTGCTGGCCGGCGGGCTGTACGGCTCCGGGTCGGTGATCATCACGGCAGGAGGCAGCGCGTACTTCGACGACGTCGTCTCCGTTCTCTCGTCCTGTATCAGCACCGGCGCCGAAATGGGAGATCCCAGTGTGGACCTCATGGTCCGCAGCGGCGCCTACATCATCCACGACGACGGCTTCTACCGCGGAATCTCGCCGTTTTCCCGGGAAGGCGATCAACCATTCCATGCCGCAATGCATGGCTGGGCACGCGTGGTTTCGCAGACAGAGCCGGGCCTGGCCATCCTCGACGCCGGCAAGAGGGACCTCCCGTTCGACGAAGGCCTGCCCGAGCCGCAGTTCATCGGACCGGTCCTCGGCGGAGCCATGGAGCCTTTGGTTGGGGCCGAAATCACCTCGGTCAACGATCAGCATTCCTTCATGACCTTCGATGCCAAAACCACCACCGTTCGTCCCGGCGACGTCATCCGGCTGGGCCTGTCCCATCCCTGCACAGCCTTCGACAAATGGACCGTCATCCCGGTACTCGCAGACACCAACGGTGACCAGACCGTCGTCGACCTCATCCATACCTTCTTCTAGGACGAACGCCATGAAGACCCTCATCAGCAACGCCACCTTGGTGGACGGAACCGGAGCGGACCGCCGCCCGGCGGACGTCCTGCTGGACGGCGCGGTGATTGCCGCCGTCGTCGACGCCGGAACGTTCACCGCAGGCGAAACCGGGGCCGATCGCACCATCGACGCCACGGGCCTGGTCCTGAGCCCTGGTTTCATCGACATGCACGCGCATTCTGATCTGCAACTGCTTGTTAATAGGCAGCATTACGCCAAGCTCAGCCAAGGCGTCACCACGGAACTGCTGGGTCAGGACGGCCTGTCGTACGCACCAGTGGACGATGCCACGCTTGCAGGTGTGCGGGAGAAGATCGCTGGTTGGAACGACAACCCGGCGGACTTCGACTGGAATTGGCGGACCGTGCGTGAGTACCTGGATCGGTTGGATGACGAAAGCACCGACGACGATGGCACTACAGGCCGGATCGCAACCAACGCCGCTTACCTCGTCCCGCAGGGAACCGTCCGGGCCATGGTGATGGGCTTCGCCGAAGGTGATCCGACGCCGCAGCAACAGCAGCAGATGCAAGACGTGATCCGCACGGCGATGCAGGAAGGCGCCGTGGGAATGTCCTCCGGCCTGACCTACACGCCGGGCATGTACGCGCAGACCGAAGAACTCGCCGGCCTCTGCAGGACTGTCGGCGAGCTGGGCGGCTTTTATGCACCGCACCACCGTTCCTACGGCAAGGGCGCACTGGATGCCTATGCCGAGATGATCGGCCTGAGCAGGGACACAGGCTGCGCCCTGCACCTCTCCCACGCAACCATGAATTTCGCGGAGAACAAGGGCCGGGCAGGCGAACTCCTGGAGCTGATCGATAGCGCGCTTGATGACGGCGTGGACATCACCCTGGACACCTACCCCTACCTCCCCGGAGCCACGACGCTCTCCGCGATCCTCCCCAGCTGGGCATCGTCCGGAGGCACGGAAGCGACGCTTGCCCGTCTCAAAGACCCCGAGACCCGCGCACGCATCCGGGAAGCCGTGGAGATCTACGGATCCGACGGCTGCCATGGCGTAGTTGCCGAGTGGGACACCCTGGAAATCAGCGGCGTCCAGAACGCGGCGCTCGCCGGCTATGTCGGGAAGACCATCAAGGAGATCGCCGCCGGGACCAACGAGGAACCGTTCGATATCTTCGTGCGGATCCTCACCGAAGACCGCCTGGGCACCGGAATCCTCCAGCACGTGGGGCACGAAGAAAACGTCCAGGCAATCATGAAGCACCGCACCCACACCGGCGGCAGCGACGGCCTCCTGGTCGGTGCCAAGCCACACCCCCGGGCATGGGGAACCTTCCCTCGCTACCTCGGCCACTACTCCCGCGATCTCGGATTGCTCAGCCTCGAGGAAATGGTCCATCACCTTACGGGCCGTCCCGCCGCACGACTCAAGCTCCACAACAGGGGCCTGGTCCGGGAAGGCTACGCGGCCGACGTCGTGCTCTTCGACCCGGAAACCATCCGCGATGAAGCCACTTTTGAGAATCCCCGCCAAGCCGCCAGCGGCATCCATTACGTCTTCGTCAACGGCGCAGCAGCGATCGACGGCGGCCGGCCCACCGGTGCCCGCGCCGGCCGTGCCCTGCGTCGAAGCAGTGACGGACTCACCCGAGAAGGAAGCAGTACCACCCAATGACTCCTGAAGAATTCATCCAGCAGCTCGAAGCCGACCGCACCCTCGCCGTGGTCCGCGCTCCGTCCATCACGGACGCCGCGGATCTCTGCCGGGCACTGGCCGACGGCGGCATCCGCAGCGTGGAACTGACGTTCACCACCCCGGATGCGCTCAAGCACGTCAAGCGCGCGGCAGAGACCGCGGCGGACCACGGTGCCGCCGTCGGAATCGGTACAGTCCTGACCGCAGACCAAGCCCGCGCAGCGATCGACGCTGGAGCCAGGTTCCTGGTAACACCAGGCATCCGGCCCGAGGTTGCAGCAGTTGCTGTGGCCGCCGGCATCCCGTTCAGCCTCGGAGCCATGACGCCCACCGAAGTGGCACAGGCACTTGACCTTGGGTCCGGCGTCGTCAAGATTTTCCCTGCCCGCCAGCTTGGACCGGCGTATCTGAAGGACCTGCAAGGCCCCTACCCGGGCGTCCGCTTCTTGCCTTCAGGAGGCATCGACGCTTCCAACGCCAAGAGCTACCTCGACGCCGGTGCTGCCGCAGTCTGCTGCGGCACCAGCGTGGTCCCGCCCGCAGCAGTCGCTGCAGGCAACTGGGCAGACATCGCGGCCCGTGCCGCCGCGTTTACCGGCACCCTCAAGTAGGACTCACCCAGAAAGAAACCCCCATGAATGAATTCCTCGAATGGCTGCGGCACGACACCGCCGGCCTGCTCCTCCTGGCAGGCGCGGGCATTGCCCTCCTGCTGTTCCTGATCATCAAGGTCAAGCTCGAACCGTTCATCGCCCTGGTGGGAACCGGCGTGATCGTGGCGTTGGTGGGTGGGGTCTCAGTGGAAGCCTTGGTCGGCTCGGCCACCAAGAGCAGTGACGCCCTGATTGAGAAGGGCTTCGCTGGCATCCTCGGCCACATCACAGTGATCATCGGCCTTGGCACAGTGCTCGGTGCCATCCTCGAACGGTCCGGTGGCGCGGAAGTGCTGCTCGGCAGGCTCGTAAAGATCTTCGGCGAAAAGGGCACCCCGCTCGCGATGGGCATCACCGGCTTTGTGCTGGGTATCCCGGTGTTCTTCGATATTGGTATCTTCGTCCTGGCGCCGTTGGTTTACGTCGCTGCAATCCGCGGTGGCAAGTCGCTGGCACTGTACGCACTTCCTTTGCTGGCCGGCCTCTCCGTGACGCACGCCTTCCTGCCACCGCACCCCGGACCCGTTGCTGCCGCTGGACTGTTCCACGTTGACCTGGGTTGGATCATCCTCATGGGCCTCATCTGCGGTATCCCGGCCTGGTTCGCTTCCGGTATTTTGTGGGGCACGTGGATCGGCAAGCGCGTCATGGTCAATGTTCCCGAGGACCGGATTGTCCCCGAGGCCGAGGAAGCCAAGGGCCACGAGCCGTCCATTGGACTGGTGTTGTTGGCCATCGGCCTCCCCATGATCCTCATCCTCGGCGGCACGTTCGGCAACATCTTTGCTCCTCCCGGTGTATTCCGGGACGTCCTGCAGTTCTTCGGCAACCCGGCCATCGCGCTGACCGTCGCAGTGCTGCTGGCCATGTGGCTCCTGGGCATCCGACGCGGCATGAGCTCCGCCGAACTCAGCGAAATCACCGGTTCATCGCTGCGTCCAGTGGGCATGATCCTGCTGGTTGTTGGCGCCGGTGCCTTCTTCGGCGCAGTTCTCTCGGCTACCGGTGTAGGAAAGGCTGTGGCCGACTCGCTCGCCCAGGCTGGCCTGCCCATCATCCTCTCCGCCTTCGTGATCAGCGCGGGCATGCGCATTGCGCAGGGCTCGGCAACCGTGGCGATCGTAACCACGGGTGGCATCCTGGCCCCAAGCCTTGCCTCCGGTTACTCCCAGCCGCAGCTCGCCCTGATCGTGGTGGCCATCTCCTCGGGCTCCATCATTGCCAGCCACGTCAATGACGGCGGCTTCTGGATCATCTCCAAGTACTTCAACATGTCCGTCAAGGACACCCTGAAGACCTGGACCGTGCTGGAGACAGTGTTGTCCATCGTGGGCTTCGCTATGGCGGCGCTGCTGTACACGTTCGTGAGGTAGCTGCTTCATGAGGTAGCTGCTTCATGAGGTAGCTGCGGCCACCTCTGAGTGTTAAACAAAGAGCTCCGGAGTGCGTTATTGGGGGATACGCACTCCGGAGCGGTCTTTGAGCAGGTGCTTTCGCCGTCCTGCAGTAATCACTCTACGTTGGGCGGGACGGCATTGCCACCACCTCGAATAAGTACTTTCGCTTTAGTTTTTACGGCCAGCTTCCTGGGGCTTTCTCTGCGGCACAATCAGCACGGGCCGGCGTTGGTGGTGGCTCAGCCATGCCGCCACAGAGCCGTTCAAAGCCTCGGAAATGCGGTGGCCCAAGCCAGGTTCCGGCGTTCCAACAATGATCATCGAGGCATGGATATCCTCGGCGAGCCGGCCCAACGCGCGTGCGGGGTCTCCGGCGAGCAACCGCAAAGTCCAATCCGCTGAGCCGCCATCCATGGCCTCGCCGATGAGCTTGCCCAGGTCACTGCGAACAGCTGCGACGTCCTCGTCATCCTTCTCCGGATGAAGCGACATCCGGTGTGTCTCCCGCGCAGGGTCCCATTCCACGAGGTAGCTGGCCTCGTCCACGTACGCACAAACCAGCGGCACGCCGAGTTGTTCTGCCAGCGTCCGGGCCGTTTGCAGCACCTCCACATGCTGGTCGGGCAGGACGCCCACAACCAAAGGAATCCGTCCGCTGAAATTCTCCGCAGCCATACCTTATTGTTGCGCCGCGAGCAGTCCTTGAACAGGCTGTCTGCTCACCGACCTAGTTGGTTTGGGGCGGTTTGTTCCACGTCAGCCGCACCTTGAAATTGGATGCCGTGCTGGCCGACGCAATGAACGCCCCGGCCTCGGCGTGGAGGTCTATGCCGAACTCCACGCTGACCTCGTCAGGCCGGTTCTCCAGGCTCAAAAGCTCATCAATCACGCCCTGTACGGCGGGTCGGACATGCTCCAGGGCCCGCTGGAACGTCTGCTGCGCCCTCGCGAAAACGCCGGAATGATCCCCCGCATGATCGCCACCCCGGGTCACGATGCTCCCGGCCGTGCTCGCGACCTCCACAACTACCGTGCCGCCGTCGTCGGTGGTGAACTCAACCAGCCGGCTCACGGCGACTTTCCCGCCTTGGCAGCAGGCCCCGCTTCAGGTCCCGCTGCAGGTCCCGCTGCAGGGACGGTCCGCAGCCGCCGTGCCATCACCACGAACACCACGCCCACCGCGCAAAGAAGCATCAGATGCAGCAGCAACGGCAGCGCCTGCGACATGTACCAGCTCTCCATGAACACGCCTTTCCCTTGGACCCAGATGATCGGTTGCAACACAGTGGGCAGCAGGAGGAGCCACGCAAACGTCCGCCCGACCGGGTCCTTTAGGGCCAGGATGCCCGCCCAAAGTCCGAAGGCGGCAAGGATAAAACTGGCCACGACCGCGGTCACTTCCACCGTGTAGTTCAAGCCGGCGAGCCCAAAGATCGCAGCGGAAAGCACGACGCCGGTCATCGCAAGACGCGCTGGTACGGTCCGTCCAGGCAGCCCGGCGACCATGAGCAGCAGATAACCGAGTGGTGCCAGCAGGCCGTACAGGATCCGGAGCACGATGTCGCCGCCGTTGTCCTGCCAGTAAGCCTCGTCGAACCACATGAAGAACACCACGATGCACGTCCCCAAGCCACCAGCCACCGCTAAGGCGGCACCGGCCCACGCGAGCGGTGTCCAGGCGAGTGCTGGTTGCGGCGGTTTCGCGGATGGAATGCCCGACGCCGGGACCTGGGTGGGTGCCGGGATCCGCGTTGCGGGGGTCGCCGTTGGCCGCTGAGGTTCTGGCCGCCGGGGTTCTGGAGGCAGGTCCGCAGCCGTATATGAACCTCTTTCCGGGGAAGGCTGCTTTGCAGGCTCCGGTTCTGGTGGCTTCGCCCTCTCGATCTCGGCCCTTGCAGCGCTCGCAAGTCCGTCGGGGTCGGCCGCGGCCGGATCGAGCGTCGCAAGTTCAGCTGATACATCCACCACGGCTCCCCACGAGCCCAAAGACGAGTGGTAGCGGAGTTCGCCCTGGAGGTCGGAGATGCGTTGACGGCGCTCGCAGTCCTGACGGCGCCTTGCTGCTTCGGGGAATTCCGGATCGTCCTGCACCAGGGCAAAGCCGTCCGCCGCGGCCAGCCAATCGCCTGCCTCTTCAGCAGCGAGTGCCTCACGGTATGTGCGGGACATGTCCAGCCGGTGCTGTGCGCTCTCCCTTAGCGCCGTGGCGTCACGGTAGCCGGGCTCCAAGGTCAGAAGGTCATCGAACAATTCAACGGCTTGCTCGAAACGCCGTGCCCTTAACTCCGCGGAGGCCTGGACATAAAGGGCACGTAATTGGGCCCGCTTCATGGCCTGGTCGGCGTTGGTTTGTGCCGCCTTCGCGGCAGCGCCGTCTCCCGCGCCCGGGCTTCCCGGGCCCTGCAGCGGGACTGACGCTTGCCCGCCCGAGGGGGTTGCCGGCGTCGGGACCCCAGCTTGGCCGGCCTGCCCGCCCAAGGGGGGTGCCGGCGTCGAACGTGTTTCCGAAACCGCTGAGCGTGGTGTGCCGCGCAGCGTAAAGAGTTGGGTGGAGCCGCCGCGGACGTAGAGGGCAGGGGTGACCCATTCGAGTGTGCCGTCCGGGCTGGCCATGACCGAGATCCTGCCGACCCGTGCCGCCTCGTCCACAGTCCGGCCGTTGGCGATCGCAGCGTAGAAGCCATGGGCGAAGGCGATGGCCGCGGAGTCACTGATGGCGAATTGCATTGCCGCCACGGCGCCTATCCCGCTCCTGACCAACGAGGAAGCGGTGCCGGAAAAGAGGTCCGACTGGCCCATCTCGCCTGAGGAACAAGAGTTCAACACAACCAGCCGCGGACGTGGTGCAGCAACACTGAGCAAGGCCATGAGCCGCACCGCCCGGACCATCGCGGCCCTGCCATCCGGCCCCACCAAGGCGATCCTGCCTTCATCGGTCCGGGAATCGTAATCGCCGTGGCCCACAAAATGCACCACATGCCACGGGCCGGCAAGCAGCATGGACTGGACGTCGTCCCAGGTTCCGCTCCTGGACCACACCAGCTCCACCCGTCCCTCGGCTACAGGACCGGCCAATGCCCTGCTCAGGTGCTCCTTCTCGGCATCGACATCGAGGGTAGGAAGGTCCCGGGGCGAAGCGACGATGCCAAGGATCCGCAGCGGGGGAGCAACGTCCAAGGGATTCTGGTTGTAGTCAGGGGCAGGGATGTGCCGCAACAGGGGTTCTGTTTGGCACAGGTACGTCTCGGTTTCGGGGTCGAAGAGGGTCTCCCACGGCATGGTAGCCAATTCCGGGGCGGCAAGCCGCAGGACCACCCTGAGTTGCTGCCCTGCGTGTTGGGCCGCGCCCAGGCTGGCCCGGTACGTGCCGTAGACCTCGCGGGTGAACAACGCCTGGAACAACTGCTGGCCAACTTCGCGGACTGCCATCTCGGCCACGGGCATGGTGCGGCGGGCAGCCACGGCAGAAGCAAGAACGGTCGCTTCAAGCTGGGGCAGCCGGTCCAGGATGCCCTCAACGTCCAAGGTGAACATCCCCGAAGCGTGGCCTCCCGCCGGAGCACGGACCACGTGCACCGTGTATTCGCCGCGTGCAGAGCCGGTATCGATCTCCAGCTCGATGTCACAGTCCATCGCGGATCCCTTGTGCGAGCGGGCGTCGGCACGGGTTCTTGAAACCTGTGCGCCAGCGTCCTAGGTACAGATTGGCCCTTCGCCGGATTCCCCACAAGACCCCGCGTTGACTCATCAAAGATGCCCGCGTAGCGGTATTCGAGGAATCATTTGAGAATGCCCGCGTAGCGGCGTGTCCGCCGGGGCTGGTGTCCGCCGCTTCGGCAGTGTGAGCCATGTAGCTTTCGATGAGTGAACGCAGGGCTGTCACCAAGGCGATTGCCACCCGTTATGCCCGCTCGGACCGGGCGGCGAAGAAACAGGTTCTGAACGAGTTGTGCGCGACGACGGGCTGGCACCGGGACCATGCCCGGAAGGCTTTGCGGCAGGCTCTGGTGTTGAAACCGGTCCGGCCGCGGGCGCCGCGGCCTCCGCTCTACGGGGAGCCGGTGATCGAGGCGCTGCGGTTCTGCTGGGCGGTGCAGGGGACCCCGTGCGGGCGGCTGCTCGCAGCGGCCCTGCCTGATCTGGTGCCACGCCTGCGCCGGTTCAACGAGCTGCAGATCGATGACAGCACGGCGGCGCAATTACTGCGTATCGCACCGGCGACCATTGACCGCCGGCTCAAGCCGGACCGGGCAAAACTCGATCCCCGGGGCCGGTCCCACACCAAGCCCGGGACACTGCTGAAAGACTCCATCCCGATGCGGACCTGGGCCGAATGGGACGACGCGGTGCCCGGGTTCGTGGAAATCGATCTGGTGGGCCACGAGGGTGGCAACAGCCGACATTGCAACGGGCTGGACCGAGACCAGATCGGTGCGGAACAAGGCCCAGAAATGGGTTTTCGCGGCCATCAAAGACGCGACCGCCGCGTTCCCGTTCCCCATCCTTGGCATCGATTCCGATAACGGCACGGAGTTCATCAACTGGGAGCTGCTGGCCTGGTGCGAACAGGAGAGCCTAACGTTCACCCGATCCCGCTCCGGGAACAAGAACGACGGGGCGCACGTGGAACAGAAGAACTGGCACATCGTCCGCCAGACCGTCGGCTACCACCGCTACGACACCGCCGCCGAACTGGAACTCTTGAACCGGATCTGGGCGCTGCAGCGGCTGCTGACGAACCATTTCGGACCGCAACAGAAACTCCTCGCGAAGGTCCGGACCGGGGCGAAGATCACCAAGACCTACGACGCGCCCGCGACGCCCTACCAACGTGTCCTGGCCGATACCGGCACTGTCTCACGGGACGTGAAAACAAGGCTGCGTCGTGAAAACAAGCCCTTGAATCCGGCCGCCATCCAGCGCCAGATCCAGGCCCTCAGCGCCGACCTCCTGACCCTGACCACCGCCAAACGCGCAGCCAAACCCCAACCAACCCTCCGGGCAAAACCAAATGATTCCACGAATCAACCCAGACGGGCATCTTGACATGATTCTTCGGGGACCCTGAAAGCCCCGCACTTATGCAGCGACACCTGCAGACGGGCAGCCCTTGTAGACAACCCGGCCCCGGCCTACGGTTAATCCGAAGGAAGGTGGTCTGTGATGGAAATCTTCATGTGGTGGCTGGACCTGCACTTGGACAGCAAGGAATGGCTACGCGAAAACCTGCGTGCCGAGGAACTTCCGTTGCAGGTCCTGCAGCACATTGCCGAGGCCGGCGGCCCTCATCCGGACAAAGTCAGTGGGGTGCTGACGGTGCAGGATTGGGACTTCATTGAGACGCAGTCGGAGTTCGTGGACTAAGGCCGGGCCAGAGTCGCGGAAAGCCGGTTTACGTCTGCCCCGCTTACTTCTGCTGTAGGGGCTCTTCGTGGAGGGCATTCTGGAATTGACTGACCATTTCCTGGCGGAAGGCATCGAAGTCTCCGGCCAGCGCCAGTTCAGCCAATTTCTCATGCTCAACAGCGATTTCGTGGAGGTCGCTGTAGGTACGGTGATCGACCGCCAGGTACAGGCGCAGCTTGTTCTCCCACCCGTTCCACATGTTTTGCAGGGCGGTATTCCCCGAAAATTCGTAGAAGAGCCTGTGGAAACGAAGGTGGGCGTCAATGCTGCCGGGGATGTCATTGGTGTCGGTGGCCCGGTACAGTTCCTCGATGGTCTGCTTGAGCCGGAGCCGCTCGGGACCCCGCAGGGTGGGGGCTGAGAGCTCAGCTGCATAGGGCTCGACGAGTACCCGGATCGACGCGATTTCTGCGACGTCACGAGCGCTGACTTCTACGACGAAGGACCCCCGGAAGGGAACCTTGACCACCAGCCCTTCTTCCTCGAGCTTTGTCAGCGCCTCACGGAGCGGGGATCGACTGATACCGAGGTCTGCGGCGATATGCGTCTCGCGCAGTTGTTCACCAGGCGGCACAGTTCCGTTCAGGATGGCGGTGCGGAGAACGCGGTAGACACCGTCCGGCGTCGTCATCCGCTGTTCCTGCCACGTGAACTTGCGGTCCATTTTCCGCCTCCCTTGTCGATTGTCGATTATACCGGCTTAACTAGTCCTGAACCGCTCCGGGCGAACGAATTCCAGGCCGCCGAGCGACTGTTTGCCGAGCGCCTCGTACGCGGCGATGTGGCCGAAGCCGGTGGCATTCTTGAATCCGCCTCCGGAGAAGCCTGTGGCGCAGTAGATTCTGCTTGACCCACCGAGCCAGCCCAACAGTGGATTGCGGTCCTCGCTGTAGAGGTCCGGGAAGGCATCGGAGCGGACGATGCTGGGAACCAGGCCGGGCAGGAACTCGGTGACGGTTTTCAACGTGTCGGCAATTTCGGCTGTTGAGAGTTCCCTGGGGAAAGCATCGGGGTCCGTTGTCACCGTGCCGCGGCCGTCCAGGGTGGCTTTGACGGTAACGCCGTCAACGGCGGGTGCCCCGTACATGGAACGGTCCTCGTACATCCGGCTGAAGGTGGGGAACTTCTCCGGGGTGAACTGCGCTGCGTCGCGGGCAACGAACCAGCTCAGGAAAACCTTTCGGGTTTCGGTGTGCGCCTTCAGGTCATCAGGCATGAGCCGCCGGGACCAACCCCCGGAGGCGACGATGACGTTCTCGAAGGTCCAGGAGGTGTCCCCGGAGGTGACCACAACGCCGTCGTTCGTTTCCCGGATGCTGGTTACAGGAGTGTTGGCAAGGACCGTTGCCCCGTTGGCCTGTGCAGCTGCAATCGCTGCCGTTACCGCCCGGTCAGTCCGCAGGACGCCGGCGTTCGGGTCGAACACCGCGGAGTCGTCAGCACGGAGGTTGTGCTGGGGGTAACGTTCGGCCATTTCCTCACGGTTCAGGATCCGGTGGGCAGCCCCATTGATACGGGTGGTCTCCAGAACGCTGCGGAGGTATGGCCCATCGGTGGTGCCGATGGAGAGTCCGCCGCAGCGGGTGAGGATGTCCTGTCCCGTTTCTGCCTCGAGTTCTGCCCAGAGATCCCGTGAGCGCTCCAGGACGGGATAGAGCGCTGGGCTGCCGCGGTAGATCATGCGGAACAGGCGGGTATCCCCGCCTACGGCGCTGCGTCCATGGGCGGGGGTGTGTGTTTCGAAGCCGGCCACGGAATCGGAAAGGCGCGAGGCCTGCCAGAGTGCCATGCTTCCGATGCTGCCCAGGCCGATGACGGCGAGTTTTCCGTCCATGGCTCAGAGCACCTCGAAATCTTCATGCATGAACAGCAGGGTGTCTGCTGTTTGACGGGTTTCGTGGGTTTGACGGGTTGCGCGGGTTTCGGGGGCAAAGCCCATGCTTCTGTGGCTAATGGTTTGCATGAGGGGAGTACGTCTCCTAGTTGAGCTTGGCATCGGTGATAGCGCCGGATTCGAGGCCCCAATTCGAGAGGGACTTCTTGTATTCCGGGCTGTTCAGGACGGACTGGACGGCGGCCTGGAGGGCGGGGGTCAGGGGAGAGCCTTTCTTCAGGCCGATGGCCGTCAAGTCGCTGGAGCCGACGTTGACCTGGGGAGTCAGGATGGTGAACGATTTGGGCTGCTGCTTCTCGGCCCAGGCGAGGGAGGTTGTGTCGTAGAGGATGCCGTCGATCCGCTTGGACGCCAACTGTGTCAGGGCCTCCTGGACGTTGGGCAGGGTCACGGCGTTGATCGCGGGCTGTCCCTTGGAAGTGCAGGTCTGCTCCGAGAGGGCCGGGAGTCGCTTGAGTTGGCCTGTGGAGCCTGCTGTGACGGCAATATTCTTGCCACACAGGGTTTCGTTGGTGAGCTTCAAAGGATTTCCCGCGGCCACGGCCACTGAGTTGCCGGCTTTGAAGTAGTCGATCATGTCCAGGACCTTCAGTCGCTCCGGCGTTGGTGCCATGGTGGTGACGGTGAAGTCGTACCGGCCACCGTCAATGCCAGGAATGATGGTGTCGAAGACGGTGTTCTCGAACTTCAGCTTCAGGCCGAGCTTCTTTGCTACCAGGCGGGCGATATCCGGGTTCAGGCCGATCGGCGTCGAGTTGTCTTCAGCAAGAAACGTCGTCGGCGGGTAGTGCAAGTCCATGGCTACCGTCAGTTCGCCCTTGTCCTTATAGGACGCCGGCAGGAGGCTTACGGCCTTTTCGTCGGGCTGGACACCCACGGAGATATCGGCCGTTTTCGGATCTGTTGGGGACGTGCTTGTCGCCCCGCCACACCCGGTGAGGGCCAGCAGCAGTGCAAACCCTGCGGCTGCAGCCTGGATCTTGCTTATGGTCTTCATGGTGTGCCTCCGGGGGCGTTTCTCTATTCGTGTAGTCCGGCGAGCCTGCTGCCGAATCTGGCCAGGAGGGACGTCTTGGTGGAATCCTTGCGCTCTTCCCACTGATCAGCAAGACCGAAAAGCCGGTACATGCCGTGAACACCCATCCAGCGAATGGGTTCCGGTTCCCATTTCCGTGCGCAGTACCCAACCCAGGGGAGCGTGGTCCGTTCCGTTTGCCGTTCGAACGCCAATTCCGCGAGTGTCCGCCCGCCCACATAGGCGGCTGTAACGCCGTGTCCGGCATAGCCCGTGGACGAGCCAATTCCGGATGCCTGGTCCCATTGCACGCCGCCGTTCCAGTCGCGGGTGACGCCCAGGACTCCGGACCAGGCGTGGTCCACTTCGAGGTGGATGCCCGGGAAGAAGGACCGAAGCTTCGTGGAGATCAAGTCAACAGTTGACTGGGCTGTGGCACCGGCGCCGCCCGTTCCGGAGCCGTAGCGGTAGGGCCTTCCCCGGCCGCCAATGGCGATGCGTCCGTCCGCTGTCCGCTGCGAATAGATGAACGTGTGTGCGGAATCGCTGAGGCACTGAAGCCCGTTCCAGCCGATCTGCTGCCAGGCCTCGTCGGAGAGTGGCTTGGTCACGATCATCGAGGAGTTGATCGGTATCAAGGACCTGCTGCCCAGCAACTGACCGGAGTACCCTTCCGTGCAGATGAACGTTTTGGCCGCCGCGACCCGTCCATTGGCCAAGGTCAGGGTTTTGCCGTCGATGCTGGTTATCCGGCTGTTTTCGTAGATCGCCACCCCCATGGACGTCAGGGTGTCCGCCAGGCCGTAGACAAGTTTTGCCGGATGAATGCGGGCGCAGGGCTTGTACAAGAGCCCGCCGTGGACGGTGGAAATGTTGATCCTGCTTTGGAATTCGTCCCGGTCGAGCAAGTGGACTTCGTCTTCGCTCAACCCGTACTTCCAGTCGGCGTCACGCCGGGCTACCAGCCGGCCCAGCCCCGCCTTGGTGTGGGCAGCGACGAGCGCACCGCCCTTGTGCTGGTCCGCGTCGATACCTTCGGCCTGAAGAATATTAAGGACAGAGTCGACGCCGGTCACGAACTCCTGCTGCAATGCCCGGCTTGCGTCCAGCCCTTGTCCGGATGCGCGGGCGAAGGTGGCCCGGTTTCCTGGGGGCATCGCCGAAAGCCAGCCGCCGTTTCGCCCGGAGGCTCCGTACCCGACCTGTTCCGCTTCAAAAACCGCCACCGAGAGTGAGGGCTCGAGCTTCTTGGCGAAGTATGCCGCCCAGAGGCCTGTGTAGCCACCGCCTATGATTGCCAGATCCACGGAGCCTTCGCCTTCGAAACGCGGGTACGTTGGCCGGTTTTTTGCGAGTCCGGCCATCCAGAAGCCGAGGTCTCCGTTTCGGGGTGTTGCTGTGAGGGCTTTCATCTTTGTCCTACTTTGTGGGGAGTTGGTGAGCCAGTGGAAGGCGGTGCGGTGCTTAGAAAGCGGTGTAGCCGCCGTCGACGGGCAGTACAGCGCCCGTGATGTAGGACGATTCCGGGGACGCCATGAAAAGTATGGCGTCGGCAATTTCTTCCGGAGTGGCCAGGCGCCGGAGCGGGATCTGGCCCTCGCGTTCTGCCCGGTAGGCCTCGGGATCGGGCCTGCGCTGGAACGAGGCCTCGATGACGGGGGTGACGGTCAGTCCCGGCGCGACGACGTTGACGCGGATGTTGCGTGAGGCCCACTCGATTGCGGCTCCCTTAGCGAGCATGATGAGGCCGCCCTTGGCCGCGGAGTAAAGGACTTCATCGGGCTTGCCAACCATGCCCAGCCGTGAACTGACCAGGACGAACGAGCCTCCCGTAGCAGGCATCAACGGTGCGAAGTGCTTCATCATCAGGAAGGCGCTGAGGAGGTTGCTGTGGAGCACATTCCTGGCATCCTCATACGCCATCTCCGTCAGCGGGCCGCTTACCTGCAGACCATGGTTAAGGACGACGACATCCACGGTGCCGAACGCTTCGGCGGCTTGGCGGGCGAGGCTTTCGACGAATGCCTCGTCATTGAGATCTCCAGGGACGTACACGTCATCGGTGTGGGCGCTGTCGAGTTGCTCCCTGCGGCCGGTGAGCAGCAGCCGGGCGCCTTCGCGGCGGAAGTGGGAACCCACTGCTTCCCCGATTCCGCTGCTGGCGCCGGTTATGACGGCAGTGGTCTTATCAAGTCTCATGATGGTCGTTCCTTGGTCGGTAAGTTGCTTGGTTGCGGGCTGGGGCGGACGTACGGTTCCCACGAATCAGCTCAGGAATCCGCGGGCATCCACCCGCCACCGTTCCAGCGATGTTCCCGTGCTGTCAGTGACGATGTACTCCTCGAAATTGACCACGACGGGGCAAACATGGTTCGGCACGATCGGGAGAACCTTGCCGACGCCGGGGTGGAAATCGCCGGCAGGCAGGGGGAGGAAGCCGTGGTATTCGTTGAGCTTGGAGAGAACGGCCGACGTCCCGGGGACAGCGCCATAGCCGATCTGGGGACTGCCTTCCCGGCCTAGTGCCTTGGTGCCTACATCGAGAATGACCTGATCGGGAACCCAGTCACTGACCACTGTGCCGGCGACAAACAGGGCGATCTGATCTTCGGTGCAGGCCCCGAGCCGCATGTTGTTCAAGTCATTGAACACGTATTCGCCGGGCCTGATCTCGGTGATCACGTTGCTCGTGGCGTACTCGACGGTGGGTGTTGAGCCCGCGCTGACGACTTCTGCGCTGATACCCACCGCGCTGAAGCTCCGCACCGCTGCGGTGAGCGCGGCTTCCTGGTCCACGGCGGCGCGCTGGCGGGCGTCCGGGCTGGCGCTTCCATGACCTGGATAGGTGAAGACGCCCACCGGCACCAGTCCCCGCCTCCGGGCGGCGGCGGCAAGTTCGCCGGCGAACTCGGGTGGTGCGCCGGAACGACGCGCACCGCAGTCCACCTCGATGACAACCTGCAGCCGTTCGGCCTCGGATCCCATCGCATCAGCAAGGGCATCGATCGCCGCGAAATTGTCGACGCCGACCCGCAGCCGGGTGGTTACCGCAAGTTTGCGGATGCGAAGGCCTTTCGTTCCCGAAGGCCAGATGGGGTAGGCGATAAAGATATTGTCGAAGCCGGCTGCGGCGAAGACTTCGGCCTCACCAACATTGCCTGCGGTGATTCCCACAGCTCCGGCCTTGACCTGGCGACGGCCGATTTCGACGCATTTGTGCGTTTTTACATGCGGTCTGACATCAAGGTCCTGCTGGGCAGCGAAGGCCTGCATGCGGTCGATATTGTCCTGCATAACGTCCACCAGCACGATCGGCGCCGGGGTGTCGACCCGCTCGACCAGAGCGTTGAGTGCTCCCTGGATACGGTTCACGCTGTTCTCCTCATGAATTTGCCGCCAACATGTCCGTGCCTAAGCGGCTGTGCAGATCATCTGGATCTCTACAGGAGTGTTGGCCGGCAGCCCGGCGACGCCGATTGCGGTGCGGGCGTGCCGGCCGTTGTCCCCCAACACTTCGATGAGCAATTCGCTGGCCGCGTTGGCGACCCTCGATTGCAGGCCGAAGTCCGGGGTGCTGGCCACGAACACCAGCATCTGCACGATCCGGACCCGGTCCAGGTCTCCTACCGCCTGCACAGCCGCTGCAAGGCAATTGAGCGCCGCATGGCGGGCGAGCTCCCGTGCTGTCTCCAGCCCCACGTCCCGGCCGACGACGCCTTGGCCCAGCAGGACGCCGTCCTTGTATGGCAGTTGGCCAGCGATGTGGATGCTGGAACCCACCGCGCGGTGGTCCACGTAGTAAGGGCTATCAGCAAGGGTTGGAAGCTCCAGGCCCATGGCCCGGAGTCGATCCAAAGCCGAGCCCGCCGTAGTGACGCTCATCTGTAAACGAGTCCTTCTTAGGAAGCAGCAGGACGCGGAAGGCCGAAGAGGACGGGGAGCTCGGCAATGTCGGTGATCCGCTCGTAGCCGAGCCAGTGCTCGTCGTGTTCGAAGCCGCGATCTACATACACCTTGTTCTTGATGCCCAAGGTGGCTGCGGACCGCAGGTCGTACATCGGGCTCGCGGAGACGTGCACAATCTCGTCGGGCGTGACGCCAAGCTTGTCGAACATGTACTCAAACGCTCCGAGACGGGGTTTGTACATGCCCATCTGCTCGGCGCTGATGACGCTTGCGAACGGAGCTTGGAGGTTTTCCGAAAGCCGCTCAGCATGCGCGGTGTCGCTGTTGGTGATGATGACCAGGGAGACTGCCTCGGCCAGGCGGTTCAGGGCCTCGGTCACGCCCGGGTACGGGCCCCACGTGGGGACAATTTCGTAAACCGCCCTTGCGTCGGCCGCGCGGTATTCAAGGCCGAGCCTGCGTGAGGCGCGTTCCATGGAGTTGGCGATGATTTGGTGGAAGGGCTTGTAATCGCCCATGCACTCATCGATCCGATATGCCTTGGTGGCCTGCAGGTATTCATCGGCGAGCTCCGCTGGCAGGCGTTCGCCCAGGACCGCACGGGTCGCGTCGGCGATAGCGAACTTGATCAGTGTTCCGTTCATGTCGAACGTTGCGAACTTCGGCTTGATGTCGAATGCCATTTTTCCTCCAGTTTGATTTCGTTTGCTCTCGTCGATTGTCGACGAGAGCACCTTGAGAAGTACCGTCGATTGTCGACAATACTCGGGTTGGTTGTAGATTGTCAACGGATTGGTCCCGAAAAGTGCTGGGCCTATTCAACTAGGATTTGCTGGTGACCGCAGAAATCATTGATGAGCGCTTTACCGATTCAGCACTGAACCCTGCCCTTTGGGTTGAGCACTACCTTCCCCAATGGACCGAGCCAGGCCGGTCCCGGGCCCGCTACGATTTCGACGTTGACGGATTGCGGTTGCGTATTGATGCCGACCAGCCTGCCTGGCGTGAAGCCGACGGTCCCTTTCGGGTCAGTAATCTCCAAACGGGAACCTTCTCCGGGGGCCTCGGGACCACGCGGGGAACACACCGCCACCGACTCGATGGACTGCAGGTGGTGACTCCCCAGCCGACACGCCGGTTATGGACCCCAGTCACGGGAGAGGTCCAGGTAAGGGTGAGCGCAAGCGCGGACCCGACCTGCATGCTCGCAATATGGTTGGTGGGATTTGAAGAGTCCAGTCCGGCCGACTCCGGGGAGTTGTGCATCGCCGAACTTTTCGGTGACAAGATCGCGCCAGACAGCAGCACTGTTCGAGTCGGGATCAAGGCACACCACGATCCCCGGCTGACCACCGACGTCCGGGACATCCAGCTGCCCATTGATGCCACCACGCCGCACACGTACGGTGTCCGCTGGTCCGGGACCGGGGCGGAGTTCTCCGTTGACGGGCACGTCATCATGTCCAGCCCACAGGGTCTCGCCTACGAGCAGCAATTGATGATTGATCTCTTTGAATTCCCCGCTACGGAGCAGCGCGAAGCGGAAAACTATCCAAAGACCGCGCGGGTTCATTCCGTGGTTGCTACTGGGCTTCGAGCATAGATTCCCGGAGCCGGGACTGGACCAATGCCAGTCCCGCATAGGCCGCTCCCTGGGCCACCGAGAGTCCGACGACTTGCGGCACCACGGTGATCCCAGGGACTACCGGAAGGATTTGTGCCAGACGCCTGAGTGCCTCAGGAAGGACTTCGTCCACGAGCGGACTCAGACGCCCCACGAAATATACGGACTCCGGGTCAAGCGTCACGGCAACGGCACCGACGGCGGCGACCACCGCCGTCGTAAATGCCTCAAGCACCTCCGCGCGGGACGCCGCATCCTTCGGTTGGGACCAGAGCGCTTGGATGTCGTCCAGGTCCAGTCCCCGTCCACTGGCGAATTGGAGGAGTCCCTTTGTGCTTAACAGTCCCTCGAGTGTCTCGTTGCCAACACCGGCGAACAGAACCTCACCAAGATGGCCGAAAGCCGAAGTCCGGCCCTGTGCGATTTCATGATCAGTGCAACTGGCGAAGCTCAGCTCCGTACTCAGCATGAAGAGAACAGCGTTTCCTATGGTCGCGTCACCCTTCAGGATCCCCCGGAGGGATGCGCTGGCATCGCTCTCAAGCACCACGGGAGCCTTCAACCGATCTTCAATTGTCTCTTGAAGAATTGCCGTACCGGTCCGGACACGGCCAGGCAGGGCGGCGACGATTTGGCGCAGTGGCCCCTCGGCGGAATCGCTGGTATCCACAATCAGGTCCAGCAACCACCCGGCGATGGCTTCTTCATCGCCGCCCTCCAAGCTGGGCACGATCACGTGCCTGACCTCTCGGCCTCGCAGGTCCGTCACCAGGACGCAAGTGGTCCGTGCTCCGAACGAGATGCCCACAACATGCCCCGCCGTGCCTGGCACATCCAGATAGGTGGAGGGCCGGCCACGACGCGCAACAGCATTGACTCCCTGTTCGACGACGAGACCGTCGTAACGAAGCTCATCCACCTTCCGGGATACCGTGGCCTGGCTTAATCGTGTCAGCTCGATGAGCCTGGTACGCGTCAAGGGCGCCTCTGAAAGGACAGCATCAAGAACCCAAGCCTTGGTGTGGTCCCTTGCGGTGGGATTGGTACGCATAGCACAACCTTAATGAGATATCAGAGCGAAGCCGGGACGTGAGGGGGCCGGTACTAGCGGATCTTGGCCTCAGTAATAGCCGATTCTCCCAGGCCCCAGTAGTCCAGGGACTTCTTGTATTCGGGGGATTCCAGAACGGATTGGATTGCTTTCTGGAGTGCCGGGGTCAGGGGGGACCCCTTCTTCACGCCCATGGCGACATTGGTGTCAGTGCGCGTATCCATGCGCGGCTGCAAGGTGGTGAAGTGGTTGGGCTGCTGATCGTTGGCCCACGCCAGGGCACTGGCATCGTAAAACACAGCGTCGATCCGCTTGGAGTCCAGTTGTGTCAGGGCTTCCTGGACGTTGGGCAGGGTGATGGCGTTGATGGCGGGCTTGCCCTGGGAGGTGCAGGTCCACTCAGAGACATTGGGCAGGTGCTTCAGTTGCTGTGTTGAGCCCTTGGTCACGCCAACGTTCTTGCCACAGAGCGTGTCATTGGTGAGGTTGAGCGGGTTGTCCTTCGCTACGGCTACGGCCGAGCCTCCCTTGAGATAGTTGATCATGTCCAGCACCTTCAGCCGCTCGGCTGTAGCGGACATGGTGGTGGCGGTGAAGTCGAAGCGGCCGCCGTCGATGCCGGGAATGATCGTGTCGAACGCCGTGTTCTCGAACTTCAGCTTCAGGCCCAGCTTCTTTGCTACCAGGCGGGCAAGGTCCGGGTTCACGCCAATGGGGGTTTTGTTGTCCTCGGCGAGGAACGTCATCGGCGGTGAGCTTAGGTCCATCGCGACCGTCAGCTCGCCCTTGTCCTTGATTGCCTTCGGCAGCAACGCCACCGCGTCTGCGTCCGGCTGGACACCCTCTGAGATGTCACGGGTGTTCTGTGTCTTCGGAATCTCCGTCGCTTCAGTCCCTGTTGCGGCGCCACCGCATGCAGTCAGGGCCAACAGGACAGCGAGCCCCGCAGCAGCTGTTTGGATCTTGTGTGTCGTCTTCATGGTGCAACCTTTCAAGTGATTTCGGCTGGTGTAATACACAGAGTGCTTTCACGGTGGAAGGCACAATCCCCAAGCATTTGGTGGGAGCGCCAGGCTGGCCTGTTTGTTGCGCCCCTGTTTGTTGTTGCGACCTAGCGCAGAGCCTTGAAGGCACGGCCCATTCCTTCGAGCAGGCGATCGGCATCGTCACTGGAAAAGGGCATTGGCGGACGGATTTTCAGGACGTTGCCCTGGGCTCCGCAAGCCGAGATCAGGATCCGGTCCTGCCGGAGGGCATTGACTATGCCGGCGGCAGCCTCCCCATTGGGTGCGAGGGTGGATCGATCGGTCACGAGGTCGACGCCGATGAAGAAGCCGCTTCCACGTACCTCTGCCACCTGGTCCAGATTCCGGGTGAGGTCCTCCAGGCCAGTGAGGATCTTTCCGCCAACCTTCAAGGCGTTCTCCATGAGTGATTCGTCCCGGATGACGTCCAGGACGGCCTGGGCCGCCGCTATGGCTACTGAATTTCCGCCGAAGGTGTTGAAGTAGCGGATGTTCCTGCCGAACTCCTGCAGCAAGTCGGGCTTGAAGATTGCTGCCGCGACGGGAATGCCGTTACCCATGGGCTTGCCGATGGTCACGATGTCGGGGACGATTCCGTGGCGCTGGAAGCCCCACCATTCCTCACCGGTACGGCCGAATCCTGGCTGTACCTCGTCTGCAATGTACAGGCCGCCCACGGCATGGATCTCTTCGATGATGGGGCGGAGGAAGCCTGTCGGGCCAGCGAAGACGCCGTCGGAGGAGAAGATGCTGTCGGCGATGAAAGCAGCCACTCCGATGCCGTGCCGGTGAAGGTCTGCGATGGCTGCACGCACCTGGCTACGCAGGTGATCCTGCAGCGAGCCTTGATCGGATGAGTAGCGCAGGGCGTCGGGGGCGTCGATGACCCGCACGTTCGCACCCAGGGGCACACCCTTGCCCAATGAAGGTGAGAACGACGAGACCTCGGCAGTAAGGCCGTGGTATGCGCCGGCGGTGACGATGATGCCTTGCTGTCCGGTCACATATTTTGCGACGCGCATCGCGAGGTCGTTGGCTTCAGATCCAGTACAAGTGAACATGACATGGCCAAGCTCGGCGGGGAACGTTGAAAGCAGCTGTTCCGAGTAATCCAGGATGGATTCCTGGACGTAGCGGGTGTTGGTGTTCAGCGTCTGCATCTGCTGGTGGACAGCCTCAATGACACGCGGGTGGCCGTGACCTACAGAGGGAACGTTGTTGTAGACGTCGAGATATTCATTGCCGTCCCGGTCAAACAACGTGACACCCTTGCCCCGAACGATTTCCAGGGGCTCGTCGTAGAACAGTCTGTAGCCGGGCCCCAGACTCTTGTCCCGGCGTCGAATGCTCTTCTGTATCTGGTCCGGGAGCTCGTCCAGGCGGCTGGGATCGAAGCCATTGATCATGGCCCGGGAGGGCTTGCGGATTGGGGAAGTGCCCATGTTTTCTCCTGGAAGCTAAGGGGTCGGTTCAAGGTGTGAAGAAAGTTCTGGTGCCGGGGCCGCGGCGGTGGACGCGAGCCGGTCCCAGTCCGGCTTTGAGTGGGAGAGGAGATAGTCGCGCCTTTGCGGCAACTGGCTTGCGCGCCATTGGGTTATCAGGGCCCGCAGCAGCAGGCGCGCCTGGGCAGAGACGACCAGGGCTTCCAACTCCTGCCCCGGCAGGGGGCGGATGCTTCGATAACCGTTCATGACGTGGAGTGCTTGCTCCCAGGGGCTGGCCGGGTCGGCACCCAGGAGATTGGCCATGGTGACGCTGATGTCGAAGATGACAGGCGTTCGGACGACGTCCCCGAAGTCGATAATCCCGGTGACGTAATCAGGCCTGCCGGGATTGACGAGGACATTGAACGGACTGAAATCCCCGTGGACAACCTGGGACGCCAGCGTGCCGAGGAGCGGAACCACCTTTTCGTCGAACTGATCGAAAATGTCCTCCGCGAGAACGCGCTTTTCCTTCTCATCGACATAGTCAAGAAGGGGGCGCATCCGGTGGAAATGCTTAAGGTCCCAGAGCAGCAAACGGTCCGCGCGGGGATGTTCGAAATCCTGCAACGCAATCCCCAGGCGGGCCAGGCTTGAGCCCACCAATCGCAACTGGCCAGCGGACGCGTCCTGATTGGCCAGCAGGTCCCCGGGCAGGAACCGCATCACCCGCAATACCCGGTCGAAGGCTCCGGTAGGCGCCGAAATGAGGACCTGCGGCTCTCCGCCAAGGCTCCTGACAAGACGCTGGACTGGAAGTTCGGGGGCAGTCCGTTCCAAATGCTCCATGCAGGCCGTTTGAAGGTGGACGATCACTGGGTCCTCATCCGAGGGAGAGATCTTCACCAGATACGTTTCGTCCCCGTCCCGGAGCCGGAAAGTCTCGTCCTTCTCGGTGGGAATCCTAACCAGCGTTCCCTTCAGGCCGTAGAACTGTTCAAGCAGCTCCAGGACGGCGGGGTCAGCGAGCTGCGGATGTTCCGCCAGGAGTCCACTCTCTGATGCCACTGCTTGGATAAAAGCAGAATCGCTCATTTCACCCTTTCATCGACGGAGAGCCGGCAAGCGGTTTAGAGGCCGAGGTGCTTGTTGATCTCGTCCAGGGACTTAACGCTCTTGTAGTCGTAGCCGCCGGTGATGGGGTCGTAGCCGCGGTCCAGAACCCAAAGGTTGCGGAAGCCCATGTCGTGCATCGGGTGCATGTCGTACCGCGTGTGCGAGGCGATGTGAAGGAAATCTTCCGGCTTGGCGTTCAGGGTATCGAGCATGTACTCAAAGGCTTGGTACCGCGGCTTGTAGGCCTGGGCCTGTTCGGCGGTCAGCACGGCATGGAAGTCAGCACCGAGCTTGGGGATGCTGATCTCCAGGAAGCTGTCGTCGGCGTTGGATAGGGCAACCAGCTTGTAGTTGTCGCCCATGAGCTTAAGCGGCGCCGGCACGTCGTCGTGGGCGTCAAAACCGCGTACAGCGTCAGCGAACTCTGCCCCTGCGCCCGGGGTTGGGCCTATGCCAAAAAACTTGCAGACCCGGTCGAAGGAATTCTGAAGGATCTGCTCGTACGGCTTGTAGTCGCCAAGAACCTCGTCGAAGCGGTATCCGCGGAAAACCTTCTTGAACGCAGGCCACTGCTCTTCAGGCAAACGGCCCGCGAGCAGGCGGCGGGTAGTGGAGTCGGTATCCCAGTTGATCAGTGTGCCGTAGATGTCAAAGGAGATGTACTTCGGGCGGGAGTCTGTAGTGGCCATGGTGGGTCCTTTCAGTGGAGGTCCAGCGGGAGGGGCCGCTCGCTCGCTTCGGGCAATGGGCCTTCTGATGCGAGCGAGTGGAGGTTTTTCATTCACTATGAATCTAAATCGGCCACTGTCAATTGTCAACAATTTCTTCGAGATTTGTTGAGCGTCTCAGCGCCAGAGCATCGCCACTGAACGTCACACAACCCGGCACATCCAAATCCAGCCAAGCAACGTCCTACCCTTGGATCGTGACTTTTTCCAAGATCCGCACGGCCGCCGCGAGCTCCCTCGCCGCCGCTGGTCTCCTGATTACCCTCGCCGCCTGTTCCACGCCGGCCACCACCCAGCCAAGCGCTTCCGCCTCTGAAGCAAGCGCCTCAGCCACTGCTGCCGGGCCCTGCGGCGGCGTGAAGGTCATTGTCGATTCCGGCGCCCTGAAGCAACCCGCCGCCGACAAGACCGTTTGCGTGGCAGTGGATGCGCCGACGACCGCTGCCAAGGTGCTCGATGAGGCCAAGGTGAAGACCGAAGGCACCACCCAGTACCCCACCGAACTGGTGTGCCGGGTCAACGGCGTGCCGGCTGCCGACTTCGACATCACCCACAAGGGCGGCACATACCGCGAAGAATGCAGCAAGATGCCCGCGGCCTTTGCCTACTGGTCCATTTGGGTCAAGCCCGCCTCCGGTGACTGGGCCTACGCCCAGGAAGGCCTCGCCACCCAACAGGTGAAGCCAGGTGAGAGCCTAGAACTGCTGTACACCATCGACGGCGCACCGGCCGCACCCAAGGCATGACCTTTCGACCCGCGCCGTTACGCGCTGCCGCGGCGCTTGCCGTCGTGTTCATAGCGGCGCGGGTCATCTACCGCATCCTTTTCAACGGCGCGGGCACCGTTGGGCCCGTGCTGCTGGAGTTGCCGTCGGTGCGGCTGCCCGCCCCATACGCCCACGTGGTCTTCCTCGGCCCAGTAACATCGCCTGGTTTGTGGGAGGCGGTTGCTTCAGCCCTGCCGATTGCGGGGATCATCTTCGCCTTCGGACTGCTCAACTCCTTCGTGGACGTGGCAAGGGGCTTCATGCGGCTGGCCCGCGGCGGTCCATTCCAGGGCATAGCCCGCACACTCGTGGTGGCTTGGGCTGCGCTCCCCGCGCTCGCCGACGCCGTTGCCTCCGTCCGCTTGGCCTTCCGGCTGCGGGGTGAACGCCTGGGCCCGCGAGCCCTTGTTCCCGTACTTGAGCGAACGCTTGAGCACGCGAGCCGGGTGGCCGCAGCCTTGGAATTACGCGGCTTCGGGAGCAAGGCGGCTCACCAACCCGCCAGCGATCCCGGGTTGCCCCTTGAGATCAGGAACGCCCAATTCCGCATCGGCGATACGCGGCTGCAGGTCGAAAACCTCAAGCCAGACCCCGGGACCGTAACGGTGGTTACCGGACCCACCGGCTCCGGTAAATCCACCATCCTGCGGGGTGTAGCGGGACTCCTTTCACACGTCGACGGCGGAGAACTCACTGGCACGGTCCGTGTCGCCGGAGTGGACCGTGCCGGAGCACCGCCGCGTGATACTGCCGGCGTCGTAGGCGTTGTCCTGCAAAACCCGCGCGCGGCCTTCGCCAGCACCCGCGTACGAGACGAAATCTCGCTTTCCCTTGAACTGCGCGGCGTTGCACCCGCCATCGCCAGGGCCCGCACGGTGGAGGTCGCGGAGTGGATTGGAGTGTCTGCGCTCCTGGACCGGAACCTCAACTCCCTCTCGGCCGGCGAAGCAACGCTTGTGGCAATCGCCGCCGCCGTGGTGGAGCGCCCGGCCCTGCTCCTGGTTGACGAGCCGCTTGCTGACCTGGACACCACGGCCCGCGCCCGCGTCATAGCCGTACTCGACACCCTCGCCCATGGATCCGGCATCTGCATCATTGTGGCTGAGCATCGGGCGGAGCCGCTGTTGCCTGTCGCCGATTCGTGGTGGAGGATTCACGACGGCGGCTTGGTTGCAGGTGCGGCGCCAGCACCTTCGCGCCCGGGCGGGATCCGACCGACGCCGGCAGTGACGCCGGGATTGGTACAGTCACCGGGATTGGTACAGTCACCGGCGTCCGTACCGTCACCGGAACACCCGCCGGTGCTGACTGCGACCAAGCTCGCGGTGCACCGTAACGGCAAGCCGCTCGTCCGCGAAGCCTCCCTGGCCCTGGGCCGTGGGGAAGTGGGTGCCTTGGTCGGCCCCAACGGGGCCGGGAAGTCCTCGCTCCTGGTGGCCCTCGCGCTCGGCGAAGGAACCAGCGGCACTGTTGACGGCGGCCGGGTCGCCTTGGTTCCGGACGCCTCTGACGACCTTTTCACGCGGGACACGGTGGCTGCCGAACTCCGGGCGGCCGATCGACGCGAAGCGCGCGCCCGGCGTAAATCCGGCGGGAATGGCTTGGACAGGACCGTGTCAGAACCGGCAGCGGCACGCCTGGCCCGATTGCGTGGTGACGTCCGGATTCCGATAGGAAACGAGCACCCGCGGGACCTGTCGGCCGGAGAGCGCCGTATCCTCGCCATCGCCCTGCAGACCGCCGATGATCCCCAGGTCCTCCTTATTGATGAGCCCACCCGTGGGCTCGATCCGGAGGCCCGCGCAGGAGTCTCGGCCGCCTTGCTCGCATTGGCGGACACCGGCGCGGCCGTCCTGATCGCCACGCATGACCTCGATTTCGCCCACGGCCTGGGCGCCCGGATCGTGCAGATGGACGACGGCGTGGCGCCTGCCCCCCAAACCGAAGCCGTACTCCCATCCGATAGCGACGCCGGCCCGGCGACCTCCACACCCACGGCAGCGGAGCAGCCCGGAGCCATCCAGAACCTTGAGGCCTCCCAGTTCATCGACGGGGCAAAAGACCCCCGATCGGCAAATGCTGCTACCCCAAAGAGGGCTCACCACCTCCGTTTGCCACGGGCCTTGGAGATCGCGATTCTCGCGGCTGCCAACGTTTTGGCCCTGGGAGCGTTCTGCTGGCCATTGCTCGCGGCGGCCCTGCCCGAGGATGCGGCCGCGGCTGTGCCTTTCGCGGCCCTGGCGATTGCACCGCTTGCCGTTGTGGGCATTGTCGTGGCCCTCGACGGCTCGGTCCGTTCCGCACACACCGTGGCCCTGCTGGGCGTCCTGGCCGCCGTCGGTTCGGCAGTTCGCGTGGCGAGCACCGGCGTCGGGGGAGTCGAAGCAGTGTTCATCCTGCTGATCCTGGCCGGCCGCGCCTTCGGTGCCAGATTCGGAATGCTCCTTGGCGCGGCCACGATCGCGGTCTCCAGTGCACTGTGGAGCGGCATAGGCCCTTGGTCGCCGTTCCAGATCTTCGCCTGCGCATGGGTGGCGGCGGGGGCGGGCCTGTTGCCGCGCAGGGTTCGCGGACGAGCTGAACTATGGATGCTTTGCGGCTATGGCGTCGTGGCGTCCTACGTTTTCGGTCTGCTCACCAACCTGTGGTTCTGGCCGTTCGCCGTCGGTGCCGGAACCGGCATTTCGTACGTGCCCGGCGCCCCACTGGCCACGAACCTCAGCAGCTTCCTGCTGTACTCCCTTTTGACCTCGACGGCGGGATGGGACACCCTGCGTGCCATCACTACGATCGTTGGAATCACCGTGGTGGGCCGGGCCATCCTCGCCGCGTTCAGGCGGGCGAAGCCGGTCTCCGGCCCGGGCGTTCGAACTACCCGGGCTGAGGACGCGGGGTCCAGGAAGACGGGCATGAAGAATGACCGCCGTCCCCAACACCCCCAAACCACAGACCCTCACCAACTCACACCTTGAAGTACTTGGCCTCCGGGTGGTGGAACACGAAAGCATCCGTTGACTGCTCCGGGTGGAGCATGAGTTCATCGCTGAGGATCACGCCCATCCGTTCGGGCTTCAGCAACTCCGTGACCTTGCGGCGGTCCTCCATGTCCGGGCAGGCCGGATATCCCAGGGAGAAGCGCGCACCGCGGTAGTCGAGCTTGAAGTAACCGGCTTTGTCCTTCGGCTCTTCGGCCGCGAAACCCAGCTCGGAACGGATCCGCGCGTGCCAGACTTCAGCCAGTGCCTCGGTGAGCTGCATGACCAGGCCATTGAGCTCGTAATAGTCACGGTAGTGGTTTCCTGCGAACAGGTTGGAAGTCACTTCTTCGATCTTTGAGCCCGCAGTGACCAGCTGGATCGGCAGGACATCGATCTGGCCCGATTCCCGGGAGCGCACGAAGTCGGCGAGGCACAAATGCCGGTCCCGGCGCTGGCGTGGGAAGTCGAAGCGCAGCCGCTCTGTGCCGATTGGCCCGCCTGAGCCACCATCAGGGGCGAGCAGACCGGGGATGCCGAGGACGCCGTCGTGGTCCTCACCGTGGTGCAGCACCACCACCTGTTCGCCCTCGGACACAACGGGGAAATAGCCGTAGGCGACCGAAGCGTCGAGCATTCCCTCGGCAAGGATCCGGTCCAGCCAGTACCGCAGACGGGGCCGCCCTTCAAGTTCCACCAGTTCGTCGTAGGAGGCGCCGTCGTCGCCGCGCCCAGGTTTGAGCCCCCACTGGCCCATGAAGGTTGCGCGCTCATCGAGCAAAGCAGCGTAGTCGTGCAGTGCGACGCCGCGCACAATCCGCGTGCCCCAGAATGGGGGAGCGGGGACAGGGTTTTCGGCGGTGACGTCGGACCGGCCGGGCATTGCCTCCGGTTCGGTCACCGTGAACTTCGGGCCACTCTTGTGGATCCGCTTCTTCAGTGGCGGGAGGCCGACCGCGTCCGGGTCAGCGCCGCGGGCCACCTGCACCAACGGTTCCATGAGGGAGAGGCCCTCAAAAGCGTCCTTGGCATACCTGACGGTGCCTTCGAACTGCTCTGCCAGGTCCTGCTCCACGTAGGCGCGCGTCAGTGCCGCACCGCCAAGGATGATTGGCCACTTTTTCGCCAGGCCCCGGGACTGGAGCGCGGCAAGGTTTTCCTTCATCACGACCGTGGACTTCACCAGCAGCCCAGACATCCCGATCACGTCGGCGTCATGCTCCTCCGCGGCGGCAATGATCTCGGCGATTCCCTGTTTGATGCCGATGTTGACCACTTTGTAGCCGTTGTTGGTGAGGATGATGTCTACGAGGTTCTTGCCAATATCGTGCACGTCGCCGCGAACGGTGGCGATCACCATGGTGCCCTTGCCCGATGAATCCGACTTCTCCATGTGCGGCTCGAGCAGTGCGACCGCGTTCTTCATCACCTCAGCGGATTGCAGCACGAACGGAAGCTGCATCTCGCCGGCGCCGAAGCGCTCACCAACAACCTTCATGCCCTCCAGCAGTTGGTCGTTGATGATGCCCAGCGGGGTCATGCCTTCGCTGCGTGCGAGGTCGAGGTCCTCTTCGAGGCCCTTGCCTTCACCGTCGATGATGCGCCGCTGCAGACGTTCGCCGGTGGGCAGTGCAGCGAGTTCCGCGGCGCGCTGGTCCTTGAGCGCGGCGCTGTCCACGCCCGCGAACAAGTCAAGCATGATGGCCAAGGGGTCATAGGTGACGTTGCCGTCGGCGTCGTACTCGCGGCGGTCCCACACGAGGTCCAGGGCCACCTTGCGCTGTTCATCCGGCAGCGATGCAAGCGGGACGATCTTCGCGGCGTCGATGATGCCGCTGGACAGGCCCGCCTGGACGGCCTCGTGCAGGAATACCGAGTTCAGCACCATACGCGCCGCAGGGTTAAGGCCAAAGGACACGTTCGAGACGCCGAGGGTGGTCTGGATGCCAGGATACTTCGTGGTGATCTGGCGGATGGCCTCAATGGTTTCGATGGCGTCCCGGCGGGTTTCTTCCTGGCCCGTGGCGATGGGGAACGTCAGGGCATCTACGATGATGTCCTCGACGCGCATTCCCCATTCGCCCACCAACGCGTCTACGAGGCGGGAAGCGATGGCCACCTTGCCTTCGGTGGTGCGGGCCTGGCCCTGTTCGTCGATTGTCAGGGCAATCACGGCCGTGCCGTGTTCCTTCACAAGCGGCATGATGCGCGCAAAGCGGCTGTCGGGGCCGTCGCCGTCTTCGTAGTTGACGGAGTTGACCACGGGGCGGCCGCCGATGTGCTCAAGTCCGGCCTGCAGCACAGGCGGCTCTGTGGAGTCGATGACCAACGGGAGGGTTGAGGCCGACGCGAAACGCGAGACGATCTCCTTGATGTCCGCAACGCCGTCGCGCCCCACATAATCGATGCAAACATCGAGCAGGTGCGCGCCGACCCGGACCTGCTCGCGGGCAATATCCACGCAGTCGTCCCAGCGCTCTTCCAGCATTGCTTGGCGGAACGCCTTGGAACCGTTGGCGTTGGTGCGCTCACCAATGGCAAGGTAAGCGGACTCCTGGTCGAACGGAACGTGGTGGTAGAGGGACGCGACGCCGGCCTCCCGCTCGGTGGGTACCCGGCCGCCGGCGCTTTTCGCGCTGCCGGAGACGGTCCCGGCGTCGGGCGTGTTGACGTTGCTGCGGAAGGGCTCAAGACGTTCGACGACGGCGGCCATGTGCTCCGGCGTCGTACCGCAACAGCCGCCCACCAAACCCAAGCCGAATTCACGCACGAACTGCTCGTGCGCAGTGGCGAGTTCCGTGGGGGAGAGCGGATAGTGCGCGCCGTTCGCGCCGAGGATCGGCAGCCCGGCGTTGGGCATGCAGGCGATAGCGACAGAGGACTGCTTGGAGAGGTGCCGCAGGTGCTCGCTCATCTCATCCGGACCCGTGGCACAGTTCAGGCCTATGGCATCGACGCCCAACGGCTCCAAGGCGGTGAGTGCAGCGCCGATTTCGGAACCCATCAACATGGTTCCCGTGGTCTCCACCGTCACCTCAACAAAGATGGGGAGGCGGACGCCGCGGGAAACGATCGCCTGCTTGCAACCGTTCACGGCGGCCTTCGTCTGCAGGAGGTCCTGGCTCGTTTCGATGAGGAAGGCGTCGGCTCCGCCGTCGATGAGGCCCTCGGCCTGCAGGGCAAAGGTCTTCTTGAGGTAGTCGTAGCTTGTGTGGCCGAGGCTGGGGAGCTTGGTGCCCGGACCCATGGACCCCAGGACCCAGCGCTCGCGGCCGTCCGTCGCTTCAGCTGCCTCGGCGCGTTCGCGGGCGATTTTCGCGCCCTTGTACGCCAGCTCCGCGATGCGGTCATCGATGCCGTAGTCCGAGAGGTTTGACCAGTTCGCACCGAAAGTATTGGTTTCCACGGCGTCGATGCCCACGGCAAAGTAGGCGTCGTGGATGTCGGCGATGACGTCCGGGCGGGTGTCGTTGAGGATTTCGTTGCAGCCTTCAAGATTTTGGAAGTCCGTGTCCAGGGACAGCTCCCGGTCCTGCAGCATGGTGCCCATCGCGCCATCGGCGATGACGACGCGCTGGTTCACCGCGTCAAGAAGGGACTGGGAACGGGCACGGCGGGGGACGGAATCAATGTCAAGGGCAAAACGGGCCATATAGACAGAGTACGGGTGGGGTGTGACACAGCACGGAGTGTTTCCGTGTACTACGACGGCGGGTGGTTGCCTTTCTCGGCGGGCCGGTGCCCGAGCCTGGCGTCCACGCTAGCCACCAATGAACCCGATGCGTCAGACGCCAACTGCAGACAACACGAAGCAGCCACCCTGCCGCCGAAGGGTGGCTGCCTACGTCAAACGGATTCGTCTATCTGTACCTATCCTACGGTGCGGCTTTGCCGACTGTGCGTTGACTGATGACAGTCGTGCCGTCTTCAGCGTAGAGCTTCAAGACGCGGCCAGCGCCGTCCTTCCGAGCATTCTGCATCTGAATGGCTTCTTCCGGCGACTTAGGTGTTCCCTGATCCAGATCAGCCTTCTTTAGATAGCCGATCTTTCCGTCGTCCCCGACGGATCTGATGAGATCTGGTTCGTCGGCCGGTGTCCGCGCCTCCATTGCGGACCCGTAGGTCTCACCTCGCGCGTTCTTGGGGAAGTCCACCTTGTCTCCTTGTTCAATTTGGACAGTCGGTGCCCCGGCATTTGCCGTGGTGATGGCAAACCCGACAACACCGCCGATTGCAATAGCGATGGTAGTGGCCGCGACGCCAAAGGCCTTGCGATGCTGAGTAAATGATTTCATGCCTAGAGTCCCCCGTAGGCTGCCGGTGTCCAGTGAGTGTAGTAGTAGTTGTAGCCGTTGCCGTTCCAGGCACCGACGACTCCATAGGACTGGTAGGCCCCATAGCCGCATGAAAGCCACACACCGTTATCAAGCTGGTGGGCGACTATGTCGTTGTAAACATCCCACCCCTCATCGCAGAAGTTTCCACCAATAAAGGCACGGCCGCGTGCATAAATCCAGCCGACGGGGACGTCACCTCCTTGGGCGTAAATAAAGGATGCCGCCTTCCCGCGACCGCCGTCCCACGTGGTATCAAGCGCGGCCAACGTTTGGTATGTCCTCCCACCGGTCGAGAACTGGCCGATTAGACTCTGCGTATTCGTGGCGTATGCGGCGCCCGCACCGAATCCGAGCGTGCCCCCCAGCAGGACAGCTATCACAGAAGCTTTTGTGAAAGCCTTCAATCCGCGTTTTGGGCGCTGACCTACACCTTGAGATTTTCGTGCTGAATCAATAGTCATGTGTTACCCGTTCCCCCCGAACAGTCGAACTAGGGATTGCGCAAATATACTCACGAACTCACCAACTGATGGTGTAGCCATAGTTCTTAATGGAAGTGGCCCTATCGCTCATGCTGTCTAGCCTTTTCATCTGTTTCCCCAATCTAAAGTGACCCAGTTCAGTGGCGCGCTTGCCAGCGAACAGAAGGGTTGCCCGGTTGAAACACACCTTCACGAATATCTAGTGCGCGGAGCGCCGAAACGTGACGCGAGTCTCGTCTATGGTCGGCTTCAAACCAGGGCGGTTATCCACATGCTCCAAGGAACCCGTTGCCACCCATGCGCCCTGATGGTTCGATGGGGTTCATGGCTACCGCAGATACCGCAGAAAGTTATGTCCTGGCGATTGGGACCAAGAAGGGTTTGTGGCTGGCAACCAGCCCGGATCGCAAGGAGTGGTCCCTCTCCGGCCCGCACTTCCTGATGAGCGAGATCCCCAGCATCGGGATAGACACCAGGGACGGCAAGACCAGGATCATGGTGGGGGTGCGTTCGGAGCACTGGGGACCCACCGTCGCCCATTCCGATGACCTGGGCGCCACCTGGACCGAGCCCGAGCAGGGCGCCATCAAGTTCCCGGACGGTGCAGACGCTGCCTTGGAACGCATCTGGCAGATCTACCCGGACACCGAGTCCCGCCCTGGCGTGGTCTGGGCCGGGTGCGAACCGATTTCAGTGTGGAAATCAACCGACGGCGGCGAGCACTTTGAGTTGAACCGCGGGCTCTGGGACCACCCCCACCGCAGCGAGTGGGGTGCGGGGTACGGTGGCGCGGCGGCCCACTCGATCGTGGTGGATCCGTCCGGCGAGAAGGTCCATGTAGCTATGAGCACGGGCGGCGTTTACAGATCGCTCGACGGCGGGACCTCCTGGGAGCCCCGCAACAAGGGAATCTCGGCCTACTTCATGCCTGATCCCAATCCCGAGTTTGGCCAGTGCGTTCACAAGATTGCTGCGGATGCCGCCGTCGAGGGCCGTTTGTACGCGCAGAACCACCATGGCGTGTACCGCACGGACGATGACGGCGAGAACTGGAACTCCATCGCAGAGGGACTGCCCGCGGATTTTGGTTTCGTGATGCTGACCCATCCCCGGCGCGAGGGCACAGCCTGGGTCATCCCACTGAAGGCCGACGGCGAACGCATCCCACCGGACGGCAAGCTCAGCGTGCACCGCACCGAGGATGCCGGCGGAACGTGGAGAGAGCTTCACACCGGTCTGCCGGACCACGAATACAACGCTGTGCTTCGCGATGCCGCATCCGTGGACACTGCCGAACCGACTGGCGTGTACTTCGGAACCCGCGGCGGGGATGTCTACGCCAGCGCCGACGAGGGCGAGACCTTTACTGAAGTGGCCTCGCACTTGCCGGACGTACTGTGCGTGCGTGCCGCCGTCGTCGTGGTTGGAAGCCGCAGTGGCGGGGCGCGGGAAGAATCAGCCAGCGCTCCGGTGCCTGGTTAGGCCCGTTGTGGCTGACTTTACGGTGGTGTTGCCGGGTGTCCTGCAGCCACTCGTCGGCGGACAGTCCTATCTGACTGCGTCCGCCGACGGGGCTGTGACCGTTGGACAGTTGCTGGACTCGGTAACCGGAGAATATCCGGTTCTGGCCAGGCGTTTGCGTGATGAAACCGGTGCCCTCCGCCGTTTCGTGAATATTTACGTGAACGGCGATGAGGTCCGGCGTCTGAAAGGTCTTGATACGGAGGTTGCGGCCGGTCAGGAGGTCTTGATTATCCAGTCCGTGGCCGGCGGCTAAGCGGGTATTTGGGGTCAAGCCGGGGTTCAGGCGACGCGCCAAACACTGCATTCGTCGGTATTAATGGCTTTCCTCATCCCGGAGACGTGGTCCATGATCCAGACGACGCCGATTCCAGGCGCTGTTTCCTGGACCCGTCCGCGGCGGATGACCACGTCATCGTAAGCGGGACCAACGGACATGCGGGCCTCGATCTCGTCTCCGCGGTGGAGCTGGCTGATCGCGCGTATACGTTTTGTGTGAGTAGTGACTTCCTTCAGCATGGTGTCCTCCTGAACTGGAGCTGGTGCCTGCACTTGCCGGCTATTCCAGTGTGGCGGGGCATTGTTGCCGGAGTATTTCGGCGTGGTTAGGGTCCGGTTAGCATTCCGGGATGCTTGCGTTTCGGGTGACGTCCGACGGCGATAGGTGCAACCGGCGGCAGGACTCACCTTCGCTTTGTGGCTGCTTCCGCGGACCCGCGCGGGCGCGACGGTAACCTGAACACGGTTCTTGAGACTCACAGGAACCACAGACTCCGTCCCCGGGAGATTTGATGGGTTTTTTGCGACGTGCAATCGCGGTGTCCACAGGCTTGGTGGTTTTCGCCACCGGCCTGTTTTTCGTCCAGGCCCCTGCTTCGGCAGTGCCGGAACCCACACCGGATAATCCGAACGTACGGTTCTTTGAGGGGACACCGCATTCGGAGCACGTCTTTGAGACGCCACCCGGACAGGCGCCATCCAGCAGTGGCGAGATCACCGACGTCGAATCCCTTCTCGGCGAGGGGGCAGCAGCAACCAGCCCCAATGGCGATATCCGGGTTCGATTGGTCACGGCCAAACTTGCCGATAACACCAACCCGGTCTCCATGTCAGCGGCCGAGCAGACTGTTGGGGCCACCAGCAGCTACTGGAAAGCCATGACGGACAACAAGCTGTCCATGACAGTGGACAGCAAGGTCTCCGGATTCCAATCCAAAGCCAAGTCGACCGACAGCTACAGCACCATCATGTCCACCATCACCAGCGAGTTGAAATGGACGGCAAGCCCCTACACGGCGCTGGTGATCTTTATTCCGACGTCCACGCTTTCCGGGAATGCCCTGGGCGTCGGCTACAGCAGTGGCAGCTACAGCGGGCGGGTGCTGATGCCGCAAATCAGCAAGTTCTCCAACAACGTCATGAGCCACGAGTTCGGGCACGTGATCGGACTAATGCACGCCGATGCGTTGCAGTGCTATAGCGGCGCATCCGACGTCGGCGTGGATAGCACCGGGCGGTTCACAGACAGCTCCTGCTACATCCGTGAATACGGAGACACCACGGACCTCATGGGCGCGGCACAGTACGCCCAACCGGTGGTGAGCTCCAGCTTCTGGGACTACGCAGGGCTGGGCCGCGGCGACGAAATCCGCGATGTCGGGGTGGCCACCGGCGTCAAAAGCTACACGCTCAAGCCATGGGGTGGCGCGGACGCGCAGCGCGCCATCAAGTTCACGGACCCGGTCAGCAAAGAGGTGTACTACCTGGAACTCAGGCAGCCGGTGGGGTACGACAGCTACCTTGGGGACGAGGGCAGGCCAGCCGGCAACAGGGGAGTCAAGATCGTCCAGCGCGGCGGCGCTACCATCGCGTCTTCGCTGATCCTCATGCCATCCACCATCCCGTTCCAGGAGCAGTACTACGCCACGAATCACGCGTGGCAAGCCGGCAGCACCTTCACCACGTACACGGGCACCCAGGTCACCATCAACTCTGTCTCCACAACCTCGGCGACCGTAACCATCAACGCCGATCCCAAACTCAAGGCACGCATGCGTTTCTCTGCGGGCGACTTCGACGGCGACAAGCTGGCCGACGTCATCTCGCGCGAAGCCGACGGGTCCTTGCTCTTGTTCAGGGGCCTCCCTGGAAACCGGCTTGATGATTCCGTGCAGATCGGCTCGGGCTGGGGCATTTTCAACGCCGTGCTGGGGACCTCGGACTTCAACGGTGACGGCTTCGCGGACATCCTTGCCCGAACCAGCGACGGCGCATTGTGGCTTTATCCCGGCAACGGCAAGGGCGGATTCCTGTCCCGGAGCCAGATCGGATTTGGTTGGCAGGGCTTCACGCAGTTGGTCGCGGCGGGGGACTTCAACGCCGATGGCCGGAGCGACCTGATCGCCGCCGGTGGGGATGGGCGCCTGTGGTTGTATCCAGGCAATGGCACAGGTGGTTTCCTCGCCCAAACGCAGATCGGCCAGGGCTGGGATTCCTTCAGCAGCCTCGCAGCATCAGGTTCGTTCGGCGGCGGTGCCCCGGGTTTGCTGGCGCGGGCCAGCGACGGCACGCTCTACGTCTACCCCGGCGATGGTAAGGGCGGCTTCCTGCCGCGTGCCGCCGTCGGAACTGGCTGGAACGGGGTAGGTGACATCGTTGGCGGCCGGGACTTCACAGGTGACAAGCGGGTGGACGTCCTGACCGCTGCAGCGGGCGGGGGCATGACCCTCTATCCAGGTGACGGCATTGGCTTCGCGGATCGGCTTGCGATCGGGACCGGATGGAACCAGTTCCGTCAGGTTTGGGAAGCAGGCGATTTCGACGGCGATGCTGCCGCCGACATCCTGGCGCGCGGAACCGACGGCGCGTTGTGGCTTTACCCGGGCAACGGATCGGGCAGCTTCCTTCCGCGTGTTCAAGTCGGGTGGGGCTGGGGCCAGTTCACGTCCGTGCTGAGTGCGGGAGATTTCGACGGCGATTCGCACCCCGATCTTGTGGCCCGGGCTTCCGACGGGACACTGTGGCTTTACCCGACGGACGGCACGGGACAGTTCCTGGCACGTAAACAGATCGGCACCGGATGGCAAGGCTTCGAGCAGTTGCTGGCCCCGGGCGATTTCACGGGTGACGGAAAGCCGGACATCGTTGCCCAATCCGGCGACGGCGTGTTGTGGGTCTACCCCGGCAATGGCTCCGGAGGCTTCCTTGCCCGCAAGCAGATCGGCACCGGGTGGGACATGTTCAACCTGGTCCTGCAGGCCGGTGACTTCAACGGCGACGGCAGGGAAGATCTCCTTGGCCGAACCGGTGACGGCGGGCTTTGGCTCTATCCGGGCAACGGCTCTGGCGGCTTCCTTGCGCGCTCCAACCTCGGTTCAGGGTGGAACATGTTCTCCAGCATCGCTGCCCTCGGCAACGGATTTACGGGTACTGGGGACCCCTCCGTGGTGGGAGTTGCCGGGGACGGCACGTTGCTGATGTACTCCGGAACGGGTGCCGGGAAGTTCATGCCAGTGGTGCTGAATCCGCGGTAGGTCCTGCCGGCGTCGGCGACACCAGTTCGCTGGAAATGCGCGAAAATCGCCGGGAAACTTCCAGCGGAACTGGAGGTTTTCCGGCGATTTCAGCGCGGGCGCCCCTTCCGCGAGGCGGGCCTTACTTGTGCAAGCCGAGTTCCGCCGTCGGGACCTTTGCTGACTCGCGGGCCGTCATGGCCGAGACCGCTGCGATCACGCAGATGACTGCCGTGAAGATGGAGATCTGGACCCAGCCACCAGGCTTGGTGCCGCCCAGGGCCGTGACGATGGTCGGAGCAAAGCCTGCCATGAGGAAGCCGAGCTGCGTGCCGATGGCCAGGCCGGAGAAGCGGACCTTGGTGCTGAACATTTCGCCGTAGAAGGACGGCCATACGGCGTTGGCGGCTGCGTAGCCGAAGGAGAAGAACACAACGGACACCAGGAACATCAGCGGGACGTTGCCGGATTCGAGGGTCAGCAGGAACACCGGGGTCATGATGGCGCTGGCTACGGCACCGTAGATGAAGACGGGCTTCCGGCCGATCTTGTCGGCGAGCATGCCGAAGAGCGGCTGGGTACCGAGGGCCACAATGTTGGCCACTACAACGAGCCACAAGGTGATGGTGCCGCTGACGTGGGCCACGTCCTGGGCGTACTTGATGGCCAGGGTTCCAAAGACCGTGCTCACGGCGGCGATGAAGGCGCAGCACACAACCCGGAGGACGTCGCGCCAGTGCAGCTTGAGGAGGTCGGCGACGGGCAGCTTGGCGATCTGGTTGTTCTTCTTGGCCTCTGCGAATGCCGGCGGCTCGTGCAGGGTGCGTCGGATGAAGTAGGCCACGATGACAACTACTGCACTGAGCCAGAACGGGATGCGCCAGCCGATGCCGTACTTGACCTCGTCCGGGAGCGCGAGAACTGGAATGAACACCAGGGCTGCAAGGATCTGGCCACCCTGGGTGCCGGTCAACGTCCACGAGGTGAAGAACGAGCGGCGGTTGTCCGGAGCGTGCTCCAGCGTCATTGAGGAGGCACCGGCCTGCTCGCCGGCAGCCGAAAGACCTTGGGCGAGGCGGGCGAGTACCAGCAGGACGGGAGCCCACCAGCCGATGGTCTTGAAGTCCGGGAGGCAGCCGATCACGAAGGTGGCGGCGCCCATCAGGACCAGTGTGAACATGAGGACCTTCTGCCGGCCGATCCTGTCGCCGAAGTGCCCCAGGATGACGGCGCCTACAGGACGGGCAACATAGGCGAAGCCGAAGGTCGCGAAGGACATGATGGCTGCGTTGGTGTCCGCGTCCGGGAAGAACACGTGCGGAAAGATCAAGGCGGCGGCGGAGCCGAAGATGAAGAAGTCGTAGTACTCCACAGCGCTTCCCAGGAAGCTGGCGAGTGCGGCTTTCTTGGGGGTTCCTGCTGGCGTAACTGTGCCTGGCGTCGCTGACGGCATTGTGTGGCTCATGGTGTTCCTTCTGTGACGACGATGTCGCGGATCTAGCTTCTGCGGGAAGACCAGAGCGAGGTGCGGCCGGATCAATCCCAAAGTAACCACATGGTGAGAGCTACTTGTGCAATACAGCAATAGTGGCCGTGATTGGGGTCACTTGTCAAGACTTGTCCCCACTATCTAGAAATAGCTCTCACGATGTGAGAGCATCTAAGCATGAGTGTGAAAGAGGACACAAAGACCGACATGGTCGGCAAGGCCCTGGGCCTGTTGGTATTGCTGGGGAATGAGCCCAAGGGTGCGAGCGCCGCGGATCTGGCCAGGAGTGCGGGACTTCCGTTCAGCACGACGTACCGGCTGCTCGGTTCGCTGACGCGCGACGGATTTGTGGATTACGAGCCCGACGGACGTCGGTATCATCTGGGATTGCGGGTCTTCCAGCTGGGCCAGCGGGTTTCCAACCACCACGGTTTCGCGGCAACGGCCCTTCCTGTGCTCCAGCGCGTTACGGAGCGGACCGAGGAAGCAACCATCCTCTCGGTGCGCGACGGAAACCACCATCTGACCGTCAATAAGGTGGACGGCCCCAAGACCTTCCGCGTCACCAGCGATCCTGGCCATCTTGGTGCGCTGCACACGACGTCCGTGGGTAAGGCGATAGTCGCTTTTGAGAACGACGCCGAACGCGAACGACTGCTCGAAGAGTTGCCTTTGGAGCCTCTCACTGAACGCTCCATTACCGATCGGGCTGCATTCCGGGCGGAGATCGAGCAAGTGCGCCGGCAGGGCTACGCGGTCATGGACGAAGAAAACGAGATCGGCATGCGCGCGGTCGCGGTACCGGTCCTCAACTCCCAAGGCCACGCCTTTGCGTCCCTCGCCACGGCCGTTCCGGTATTTCGTCTCACCATGGATGAGCTCATTGCCCACGTCCCCACTTTGCAGGAAGCCGCGGCTGAACTCGCGGCCCGCCTGCCCCAGCGTTAGCCCAGCTAGGTCGCACTTAAGCGCGTTTTGAGGCCGCTAAACGCGCACAACTGCGACTCGGTTGGGTCAGCACATCGCGTTTGTTCGCGATAAGAACAAGCGTGCGGAATATGAACACTTGTAGTAATCTGGAAGACACCCGGGCAGTTGGCGCCCCAGAAAGTGCCAAAAGCAGGGGTGCTGAAGTCAAAGGAGCTTTAGGATGAGCAACCGAGCCGAGTCCGTTCTGGTGGGCCTGATTGGCGAAGGCGTCATGCCGTCGCTGACTCCGCCCATGCACGAACGCGAAGCCGATGTGCAGGGCCTTCGCTTGCTGTACCGCCCCATCGACCTGCTGGAGCTGGCTTTGCCGGCCACCGCCGTCGGGGATCTCCTCACCGCGGCCCAGCGCATGGGCTTCAACGGACTGAACATCACGCACCCGTGCAAGCAGCTGGTCCTTGAGCACCTTGACGAAATTTCCGACGACGCCCGTCGCCTGGGTGCCGTCAATACAGTCCTCATCCAGGACGGCCGGTTCATCGGCCACAACACCGACTTTTCAGGTTTCGGCTCGGCTCTCGCCGACGGACTCCCCGGTGCGAAGCTGGAGCGCGTGGTCCAGCTGGGTGCGGGCGGTGCGGGTTCCGCCGTCGCCTACGCCCTGCTCACCGCAGGGGTCGGCACCCTGGACCTGGTGGACATGGACCCGGCGCGGGCCGCAGAGCGCGCCGCCGAACTTGGCGAACTCTTCCCGGCCGCCACGGTCACGCCTCGGAGCACAGAAGAGCTCCCGCAGATCATGCCCCTCGCCGACGGTTTGGTTCACTGCACCCCGATCGGCATGGCCGCCCACCCCGGGCTGCCGCTGGACATCGACCTCCTGGAACCGCGGCACTGGGTTGCGGACATCGTCTACCGCCCCATCGAGACGCAGCTGGTCCGCGAAGCGCGCGCCAAGGGCTGCAAGGTTCTCGACGGCGGACGCATGGCGGTCGGTCAGGCTGCCGACGCCTTCCGGCTCTTCACGGGCCACGACGCCGATCGCAACCGAATGCGGGCCCACTTCCTTGAGCTGATCGCCGTCGAGGATGCGCTTGCCGCCACCGAAGCCCCGGCTCTGGCAAGGGCGGGTCACTGATGCGCACCGGAATCGCAACGGTCTGCCTGTCCGGCACGCTGAAAGAAAAGATGCAGGCCTGCGCCATCGCGGGCTTCGACGGCATCGAAATCTTCGAGCAGGACCTCGTCACTTCGCCCCTGAGTCCCGAGGAAGTACGGAAAATGGCTGCGGATCTTGGCCTCGGCTTGGATCTGTACCAGCCCTTCCGCGATTTCGACGGCGTCACTCCGGACCTGCTGAAGGCCAACCTCAAGCGGGCCGAGGCCAAGTTCAACCTGATGGAACGCCTGGGTATGGACACCATCCTGGTCTGCTCCAACGTCGCTACTGCAACGATCGACGACGACGAACTCCGCGCCTCCCAGCTAGCGGAACTCGCGGAATTGGCCGGGGATCACGGCGTCAAAGTTGCCTACGAAGCCCTGGCCTGGGGAAAGTACGTGAACGACTACGAGCACGCGTACCGTCTGGTCGAGATGGTGGACCACCCCAACCTCGGAACGTGCCTGGACTCGTTCCACATCCTTTCCCGCGACTGGGACACAGCGCCGATCGAGCAGATCAACGCGGACAAGATTTTCTTCGTCCAAGTTGCCGACGCCCCCAAGCTCTCCATGGACGTACTCTCTTGGAGCCGGCACTATCGGGTGTTCCCGGGCGAGGGGCAGTTCGAGCTCGCCAAGTTCATGGGCCACGTGGTCCGGGCCGGCTACACGGGCCCGGTTTCCCTTGAGGTCTTCAACGATGTTTTCCGTCAGTCGGACACCGAGCGGACGGCCGTCGATGCCATGCGCTCCCTGATCTGGCTGGAGGAGCAGAGCGCCAAGTGGCTGGCGGGCACCTCCGCGGACGGCGAGTCGATCAACGGTGGCGCCTCCCGGCGTCGTTATCCCATGGAACTGGCAACACTGCCCAAGGTGAACGAGCCCGCCGGCTTCAACTTCGCCGAGGTCAAAGCCGACGACACCGCGCAGCTCGAGAAGCTCCTTGGCCAGCTCGGCTTCGAATTCGAGGGTCGCCACCGCACCAAAGACGTCCAGCTGTGGACCATGGGCCAGGCTCGCGTAATCATCAACGAGCAAGCGGCGTCGCACTCGGAACCAGCTATCGCCGCTTTGGGGTTCGACGTCGACTCTCCAGTGATTGCCTCCGCTCGCGCCCAGCAACTCAAGGCGCCGGTGGTTGCCCGCAAAGTCCAAGCCGATGAGGAAGTCTTCCAAGGCATCTCCGCGCCGGACTCCACCGAAATCTTCCTCTGCCAGGGCAGCCCGGATGGGACCGCTGCGTGGACGCATGAGTTCGGCGAGGGGCTGGAGCACTCCGCAGCGCCGCGGAACGCTGTGATTGATCACGTGAACCTCGCCCAGCCCTGGCAGCACTTCGACGAAGCCGTTCTCTTCTACACCAGCGCCCTGGCATTGGAGCCACAGCCCTTCGCCGAGGTCCCAAGCCCCAGCGGCCTGGTGCGCTCGCAGGTCATGGAAACCAGCAATGGCGCGGTAAGGCTGGTCCTGAATCTCGCACCGGCGCAGCAGGCCCAGAGTGCACGCAAGACCTACCAGGAACATATCGCCTTCGCCGTGGGAGACCTCGTGGCAACGGCCCGTTCCGCACGCGATCGTGGCCTTGAATTCCTGGAGATTCCGGCCAACTACTACGAGGACCTGGACGCCCGTTTCGACCTCGAACCCGGCTTCCTGGCAACCCTCAAGGAGCTCAACCTCCTTTACGACCGGGACGCCAACGGAGAATTCCTCCACTTCTACACCGCCACGGTTGGCAGTGTGTTCTTCGAAATGGTGGAACGCCGCGGCAACTACGACGGCTATGGAGCGCCCAATGCACCGGTTCGCCACGCCGTCCAATACGACTCGCTACACCGGTCATAAACCCTGAAGCAACAATCCAACCCATCGAAAGGAGCCGGCTGTGCCGCAAGAACAGACTGCACAAGTCAACTCTGCACAAGCGCTCGAATCCGAGGAGCTCGTGCCTCCCGCTGAGGCACATGCAGCGCATGATTCCAGGAAAGTGGAAACCCAGGCGGATCTCAGTGCTGAGATGAAGGGCATCGGGGACCGCTATGCGGAGGCCCTGAAGAACGGAAAGGCGCCGGAGACCATGCCGCGCCTGGACTACGCACCGTACCGCAGCAGCATCCTGCGGCACCCGACGAAGAACCTCCACCACGCGGACCCGGAAACCATCGAGCTCTACTCGCCCGCGTTCGGCCACCAGGATGTGCACGCGCTGGAATCGGACCTGACCATCCAGCACAACGGCGAGCCGCAGGGTGAGCGCATCATCGTCGCTGGCCGCGTCCTGGACGGCGACGGCCGCCCGGTCGCCGGTCAGCTCGTGGAGATCTGGCAGGCCAACGCAGCCGGCCGCTACATCCACAAGCGTGATCAGCACCCCGCCCCGCTGGACCCCAACTTCACCGGCGTCGGCCGTTGCATCACTGGCGATGACGGCTCGTACAGCTTCACCACGATCAAACCCGGCGCTTACCCGTGGAAGAACCACCTGAACGCCTGGCGCCCGGCCCACATCCACTTCTCCATGTTCGGCTCGGAGTTCACGCAACGCATCGTCACCCAGATGTACTTCCCGGGCGATCAGCTCTTCCCGCTGGATCCCATCTACCAGTCGATCGTGGACCAGGACGCCCGCGACCGCCTCGTGGCACAGTACGACCATGAGCTCACCAGTCCCGAATGGGCCCTCGGCTACAAGTGGGACATCATCCTGACCGGCTCCAAGCGGACCTGGACGGAAAACGAAGCATTCGGCGACGCCGGGGACGAGGAGTAAGCACATGAGCAAGCTGACACCCACACCGGGCCAGACGGTCGGACCCTTCTACGGTTACGCCCTTCCCTTTAACAAGGACAACGAACTCCTGGCTCCGGGCAGCACCGGAAGCATCCGCTTGCAGGGAACCGTCTACGACGGCGCCGGCAACACCATCCCGGACGCCATCCTTGAGATCTGGCAGCCGGACTCCGACGGCAACATCGTCCAGCGCACGGGCTCCCTGGTCCGCGACGGCTACACGTTCACTGGTTGGGGCCGCGGCTCGGTCGGTAACTCCGGCGTCTACACCTTCACCACGGTCAACCCCGGCCCCACGAAACCGGGCGCTGCGCCGTTCATCTCCGTAGCCGTGTTCGCCCGCGGCCTCATGAACCGCCTCTTCACCCGCGTCTACCTGCCGGAAAACGTGGAAGCACTGGCCAACGACCCGCTGCTGAGCTCCCTGGACCCGGAACGCCGCAAGACGCTCATCGCCCGCCGCGACCCCGACGGTGGGCTCACCTGGGACATCCGGCTCCAGGGCGGCGACGAGACCGTGTTCCTGGACTTCCAGCAGGACGGTTCACTCGAGACCAGCGTCAACGCGGACTCACAGCCATGACCGACGGCGACTTCGGCCTCCTTAGCCCAGTGTCGGCGTCGCCCGCTGTCGCGGCGCTGACGGGCGACCGTGCCGTGATCGCGGCAATCCTCGACGTCGAGGCCTCCTGGGCTGCCGTCCTCGAGGAAGCGGGGCTCGTCCCTGCTGGTTCCGCCGCAGTTGTGGCCGAAGCCGCTGATCCCGGTTCTTACGACGTCGCTTCTGTGGCGGAACGCGCCCAGGGCGGGGGCAACCCTGTGATTCCGTTGCTTGGTGACCTGCGCGCCAAGGTGAAATCCAAGGATTCGGGAGCGGCAAGCGCCGTGCACACCTCCCTCACCAGCCAGGACGTCCTCGACTCCGCCCTCATGCTGCTCGCCAGCCGCGCCGTTTCTGCATTGCTCGTTGACGTTAAGCGAACGACGACGGCGCTCGCCACCTTGGCGGAACAGCATGCGGAAACGCTGTGCGTCGGGAGGAGCCTGACGCAGCATGCGCTTCCGTACACCTTCGGGCTCAGGGCTGCGCAGTGGTTCCAAGGGGTTGCTGCGGCAGCTGCCCGGCTGGAGTCGCTTCATTTGCCTGTTCAGTTCGGCGGTGCCGGAGGAACGCTGGCTTCGGGGACCAAACTGACTGCTTCCTCGCAGACCACGCCTTTTGAATTGGCGGATTCTTTGGCCTCGAAGCTTGGCCTTGCAGCGGCTCCTGCTCCATGGCACACCAACCGACTGGCCGTCACATCCTTGGGCGATGGACTTGCGGCACTGGTTGATTCCTTCGGCAAGATCGCCGCGGACCTGCTGTTCCTGAGCAGGCCCGAAGTGGGCGAACTCGGCGAACCGCTCGCCGCCGGACGAGGGGTCTCCTCGGCCATGCCGCAAAAGCAGAACCCCGTACTGTCCGTGCTCGTCCGCAGTGCGGCGCTGCAGGCACCAGCCCTCGCATCGCAGCTCCACCTCGCCGCGGCAACCTTCAACGATGAGCGCCCGGACGGTGCTTGGCACAGCGAATGGCCGGCCCTGCGTCAGCTGCTCGCATTGGCCTTGGGGGCCGCAGGTCACGTCAGCGAACTCACCGAAGGCCTCCGCGTTTTCCCCGAGGCCATGCGCCGCAACCTGGAAATCTCGGGACCGTTGCTTCTCAGCGAAGGTGTGGCGGCCGCCGTCGCGCCTCTCCTGGGTGCGGATGGAAAGCAGAAGCTGCAGGCCGTCGTCGACGAAACGCTCAAGGCTCCTGCCGCCGAGCAGTCTCGTATCTACACCAAGCTGCTGCGCGAAACCGTCCCCGCGGACAAGCTCTCCGACGCCGAACTCGAAGCGCTCCTGGACCCTGCGAGCTACCTCGGTGAAGCTGCCGAAATAAGCCGCCGGATTCTCGCCGCCTACCCGGACTTCACTGGATCTTCATCGAAAGGAGCCACCCGTGGCTAAGCCAGCCGTCAAGGCCGTGCTGCTATCCCCGCAGCGCGAACTGGGAGCCAAGCCGCTCCTCGTGGTCGGTCCATCGCTGGGCACCTCCACCGTGCTCTGGACCGAAACGGCAGCGCTGCTTGGTGATGAGTACGACGTCATCGGCTGGGACCTCCCCGGCCATGGCATCTCGCCAGCTGCCACGGAAGGTTTCGATATCGCGGAACTGGCTGACGCCGTCGTCGATCTTGTTGACCTTGTGAGCCCGGGCGCGAACTTCCACTACGCGGGCGTTTCGCTGGGCGGCACAGTCGGCCTGCAACTCGGCATCAAGCATGGCGACCGTCTCCGTAGCCTGTCCGTCCAGTGCAGCGGCGCCAAGATTGGCACGCCTGAGGGCTGGCTGGAGCGCGCTGAAACCGTGCGCCAACTGGGGACGCCTGTGATGATCCAGGGCTCCGCCGAGCGTTGGTTCGCTGCCGGGTTCATGGACCGCCAGCCGGAAATCAGCAGCCGCCTCCTGCACTCACTCCGCGACGCGGATCGCTTCAGCTACTCGTTCTGCTGCGAAGCCCTCGCCGGGTTCGACGTCCGCGAGCAACTCGGCAGCATCACCGTCCCCACCCAGGCGATTGCCGGCGTCGAGGATTCGGTTGCGCCGCCGTCGTTCGCTGAAGCTGTTGTCGCCGGTGTCACCGCCGGCGGCGGATTTGCCGTTGTTGAAACGCTCGACGGCGTCGGTCACCTCGCGCCAGCGGAGGCGCCTGCAGTTGTGGCCGGGCTGATGCGGACCTTCATGAAGGAGAACGGACGATGAGCTCTTCAACTGAGCAAAACGGTGCCGAGCGGAACGGTGCCGTGCAGCCGCAAGCGACTGCGCAGGACATTTACGACGCCGGCATGGTGGTCCGCCGCGAAGTGCTGGGAAATGAGCACGTGGACCGTGCGAACGCCAACAAGGATTCCTTTACCGAGGACTACCAGGACATGATCACCAGGATCGCCTGGGGCGGCATCTGGACGCGGCCCGGTCTTAGCCGGCAAATGCGCTCCGCCGTCACCCTCACGGCACTGGTGGCCCATGGTCACTGGGAGGAGCTCGCGATGCACGTCCGGGCGGCCCTCAACAACGGCCTGAGCAGGGATGAAATCAAGGAAATCCTGCTGCAGACCGCAATCTATTGCAGTGTGCCCTCGGCCAACTCGGCCTTCAAAACGGCGCAGAAAGTATTCGCCGAGATCGACGCCAACGAACCCAACTAGGTCGCACTTGTGCGCGTTTAGACCCCCCAAAACGCGCCCTATTGCGACCTAGTTGGGCAAGCAGAAAGAGAAACCCATGAACCAGGCTTTTGTGTACGACGCCGTACGCACACCCTTTGGCAAGTTCGGCTCAGGACTTGCTGCTGTCCGTCCCGATGACCTCGCTGCCCATGTGGTCCGCGAGTCTGTCCGCCGGGCTCCAGGGCTGGACGTTGAGCGGATCGACGAGGTGGTGTTCGGCAACGCCAACGGTGCCGGCGAAGAAAACCGCAACGTGGCCCGCATGGCAACCCTGCTGGCTGGACTTCCGGTGTCCATCCCCGGGACCACGGTCAACCGTCTCTGTGGTTCGTCGTTGGACGCGGCAATCATTGCGTCCCGCCAGATTAATGCCGGCGATGCTGAACTCATGCTCGTGGGTGGGGCAGAGTCCATGAGCCGTGCGCCGTGGGTGCTGCCGAAGACCTCCAAGCCGTACCCGGCCGGTGATATGACGTTGGCGTCCACCACGCTCGGTTGGCGTCTGGTGAATCCGGCCATGAACAAGGACTGGACCATCTCCCTGGGCGAAGCAACCGAGCGGCTGCGCGAGAAGTACGGGATAACGCGTGAGCGTCAGGACCAGTTCGCTGCGGATTCGCACAACCTGGCCGATGCCGCCTGGAGTTCTGGATTCTACGACAACCTTGTGTCGCAGGTGCCGGGAACGGACCTGGTGCGGGATGAAGGCATCCGGGCTGGTTCTTCGGCCGAGAAGCTTGCCGGTTTGAAGACGGTATTCCGGCCTGAGTCTTCAGGGCCCGACGGCGGCACGGTCACCGCCGGTAACGCCTCGCCGCTGTCCGACGGTGCTTCGGCTGCGTGGATTGGTTCTGAGGCTGCTTCGTCGATCCTTGGCATGGATCCCTTGGCCCGCATCGCGGGCAGGGGTGCCCATGGCAACGATCCCCAGTTCTTCGGGTTCGCGCCGGTGGAGGCCGCTAACAAGGCCCTCGCAAAGGCGGGCATCGGCTGGGACCAGGTTGGCGCCGTCGAACTTAACGAAGCGTTCGCCGCGCAGTCGCTGGCATGCGTCGACGCGTGGGGGATTGACCCGTCCATCGTGAACCGCCACGGCGGCGCGATCGCGATGGGCCACCCGCTTGGGGCCTCCGGCACCCGCATCCTGGGCACGCTGGCTCGGTCCCTGCAGGCCTCCGGCCAGCGGTGGGGTGTTGCGGCGATCTGCATCGGTGTTGGGCAGGGCCTGGCTGTGGTGCTGGAAAACGTTTCTGCGGGCGTATCGGAATAGGTGGATCATGCTGAAATTTATTGACACTGTTGGTGAAGCTGTCGCCGGCATCAAGGACGGTTCCACGGTGATGATCGGCGGCTTCGGCAACGCCGGCCAGCCGTTCGAACTGATCGACGCCCTGATGGACTGCGGCGCGAAGGACCTCACCGTGGTCAATAACAACGCCGGCCAGGGTGACCAAGGCCTGGCGTTGCTGATCAAGGAAGGCCGGGTCCGTAAAATGATCTGCTCCTTCCCGCGGCAGTCCGATTCGTGGCACTTCGATGCCAAGTTCCATGCCGGCGAGATTGAGCTGGAACTGGTCCCGCAGGGGAACCTGGCTGAGCGAATCCGTGCCGCGGGTGCTGGGATTGGCGGGTTCTTCACACCCACCGGCTACGGCACTACGCTGGCCGAAGGCAAGGAAACGCGCCTGCTGGATGGAAAGTGGCAGGTGTTCGAAATGCCGATCCACGCCGACGTCGCACTGATCAAGGCACTCAAGGCGGACGGCAAGGGCAACCTCGTGTACCGCAAGACTGCCCGCAACTTCGGCCCCATCATGGCTGCCGCTGCCAAGCACACCATTGTGCAGGTCTCGGAGATCGTGCCGACCGGGTCTTTGGATCCGGAGAACGTGGTGACGCCGGGTATTTACGTCAACAGCGTGGTCCGCGTCGATTCTGCCGATTCAAACAAAAAGGTGGCCTGATCATGCGCACCCAAACAAGTATCCAGACGTCCGAGAAGCCGCTGGGACGCGACGAACTCGCCCAGCTGGTGGCACGTGACATCGCACCGGGTTCGTTCGTGAACCTTGGCATCGGCCAGCCGACGCTCGTGTCCAACTACCTCACCGAGGAACAGAACATCACGCTCCACACGGAGAACGGGATGCTCGGCATGGGTCCGGTCGCCGTTGGGGATGACGTCGATGGTGACTTGATCAACGCAGGCAAGATCCCCGTCACGGAGCTGCCCGGAGCCTCGTACTTCCATCACGCCGACTCGTTCGCGATCATGCGCGGCGGTCACTTGGACATCTGTGTCCTCGGCGCTTTCCAGGTATCCGCCACCGGCGACCTCGCCAACTGGCACACGGGCGCCCCGGACGCGATCCCCGCCGTGGGCGGGGCGATGGATCTGGCCACGGGCGCCAAGGACGTCTTCGTCATGATGACTTTGTTGACGCGCGAGGGCGTGTCCAAGCTCGTGGAACAGTGCACCTACCCGTTGACCGGCGTGGGCTGCGTGACCCGCGTGTACACCGACAAGGCCGTCTTCCTCACGGGGCCCGATGGTGTGACAGTCCGCGAGACGTTCGGGTGCACCTTCGAGGAGATCCAGGAATTGGTCCCGCTGCCCCTGAAGCCCGGCGCCTAAGACTCCCCCGGGTTGTGAGGCCCGCTCTGCTTGGTATTGCCCTGGCAGGGCCCACATCGCCCGGGTTCCCTGGCCGAGCTTGCGAGGTTAGGGAGGCGGTGGGGATGCAGAGCAGGCCCCACAACGCCCCCTAGGATTGGTAACCATGAGCGAATCGGTAGTAACCCCGCAGGCCAGCGACCAGTACGTTCAGTCGTTGGCCCGGGGTCTGTCCGTGATCCGGGCGTTCGATGCGAACAATCCGGTCATGACCCTCAGCGAAGTCGCAGCCCGGACCGACCTCACCAGGGCAACCGCGCGGCGCTTCCTGCACACCCTTGTGGAGCTCGGGTATGTCCGCACCGACGGCAAAACCTTCGCACTCACGGCCAAGGTGCTGCAGCTCGGGTATTCGTACCTTTCGGCATTGTCACTGCCGCAGTTGGCGCAGCCGCACTTGGAGGAACTGTCGCTGAAGCTGGGGGAGTCCACCTCCGCGGCCGTGCTGGACGGCCAGGACATCTTTTACGTGGCTCGCGTAGCCACAAAGCGCATCATGAACGTCGGCATCACCGTGGGCACCCGTTTCCCGGCCTACGCCACTTCCATGGGCCGTGTGCTGCTCGCCGGTCTCCCACAGGCCAAGCTCGAGGCATACCTGGCCAGGGTCGAACTCAAGCCCATCACACCGCGAACCGTGGCCAATGCGACAGACTTGAGGGCCGCCGTCGAGCATGTCCGTGCGCAAGGCTGGTGCCTGTTGGACCAGGAACTGGAAATCGGCCTGATGTCCATCGCGGCGCCGGTGTGGAACCACAACAATGGCGATAACGTTGCGGCAATCAACGTGTCCCTCCAGGCCCAGGCTGTCGCGGCGGAGCCGGACCCGGACAAGTATCTTGAGTCGGTGCGGCAGGAAGTCGTCGCAACGGCCAACGCGATCTCACAGGACGTGTCCGCCAAACACTGATTCGCCGGACGGGCGCCTCTACTTCCTGATCGCAGCCAGCCGCGTCTCAAGAATCCGCCGAACCATGGAGTCGGGAACAGGGTTGTCCGCAGAGAACCGCAATGTCCCCGGCGACCACGAGTAGCCTCCCAACTCCTCCGACATCTCCGGCAGGATCTGGCCGCTAAAAGGGTACAGGGCCAGATGGTTCTTGGTTTCGAGCACGCTCACGAAGCCCTTGCCGTCCACAAGCAAGGCAGGCATGCCGTAGCTGGTGCCTTCCTCGGCGTCGGGCGCGAGTTCCCGGGCGATGTCAACGATCCGCTCCAGCATCCGCCGGTTGTCTTCGCTGACGCTGGCCAAGTATTCGGTGACGGTTCCCATGGTGACATCCTCCGTCACCGCAAGTGCAAGAGCCAGAGATTTAGCCCTCAGGAATAACTGCGATGCCCTGGATTTCGATCAGGGCTTCTTTCTGCCACAGCCGGGTGACGCCGATGCCGGCCATCGCCGGGTACTGTGTGCCAGCCATTTCACGCCAGATCCGTCCGATCTCGCGGCCGTTCGCCATGTAGTCGTCCACGTCCGTCAGGTAGATCGTCACGTTGACCAGGTCCTCCGGCTGTCCGCCAGCCTCGCGCAGCGTGGTGAGGACGTTGGAGAACGCCTGCGTGAACTGCTCCACGATGCCGCCGGGGACGATGTTCATGTTCTTGTCCAAAGCCGTCTGTCCACCCAGGAACACCGTGTTGCCGGCAAGCATGCCGTGCGCAAAACCGGATGGCTTGGGGAGCGACTCAGGGTTGATCGTCTTGTGGCTCATGCTGTTCCTCCTCGTTGTGGCAACTGCAAAAACTTTTGAAATGCCTCTGTGCAGATCATTTCTGCCGTGCTACGTTGAGCATATGTGACGATCGTAAAAAAGTCGACACATTGAATCCAGAAGGAGCAGAACCCATGAAACTTGCCACCTTGCGCACCTCCGGCGGAAGTACGACGGCGGCACTCGCCACGGGCGTCGACACGTACCTTGCGTTGCCGGCCACCGACGTCGGCGCGCTCCTGGCCCAGCCGGAATGGCGGTTGATCGCCGAGAAGGCAGCGGAAGCAGGGCAGCCCGTCATCGCAGCAACTGAAGCCGACTTTGCCCCGCTCCTGCCGCGCGCCGGAAAAGTCATCTGTTGCGGACTGAACTACGGGGACCACATCCAGGAAATGGGCCGCGAACTTCCTGAGTACCCCACCCTTTTCGCCAAGTACGCGGACACCCTGGTGGGCGCTACTGACGCCGTAGAAGTCCATGGCAGCGGTCGCGTGGACTGGGAAGCCGAGCTCGCCGTCGTCGTGGGTTCTGAACTGTTCCGTGCTGAGGAAGATCAGGCCCGGAAGGCGATTGCCGGTTACACGGTTGCCAACGACGTCTCCATGCGTGACTGGCAGAACCGCACGCTGCAGTGGTTCCAGGGCAAGGCCTTCGACGCAACCACACCAGTGGGCCCGGTGATGCTGACTGCGGACGAGGCCAGCGAGAGCTTCGAAGTCCGTGGCTACGTCAATGGTGAACTCGTGCAGCAGGGCAATACCAGCACCCTGGTGTTCGGCCCCGCGAAGCTCCTTTCGTACATTTCCCAGTTCACCACCCTGCGCCCCGGCGATCTCGTACTCACGGGCACGCCAGGGGGAGTAGGCATGGGAATGACCCCGCCGCGTTTCCTGAACGACGGCGACGTCCTCGCAACCGAAATCGACGGCATCGGCCGCTTGGAAAACCAGTTCCGGATCCACGCGCCAGTCGCGCCAGTCCCCGCCAACGCCTAAAACTCACGGCCAACGCCTAAAACCCCCTGCCAACGCCTAAGACGCACCGCCAAAAGGAGAACCCCATGAGCCAGACCACCACCGAATACCGCCTTGAAGGCGACAACTCCATCTATGCCGGCGCTGACGGCAAGGTCGTCCCCGTAGTGACCCGCGCGGGTGAAGAAGACACCAACACCGCCCAGTCCGGGGATTGCATCCGCGTCTCCGGAGTAAGCATCCAGCACACTCCGGCAACCAAGATCTGGTTCGGCCAGGTTTCCAACACCCCCGGGTACCGCTCCCTGCCCCACCACCACGGCGAAGCCGAAACCGGCGGCTACGTACTTCGTGGCCACGGCCGCATCTACTTCGGCGAGAACTACTCAGAGTTCATCGACATGAAGGCCGGCGATTGGGTGTTCGTTCCGCCGTTCATGCCGCACGTCGAAGCAAACATGTCCGTCACCGAAGAACTCGTGTGGCTGACCGCCCGCACCCCGGAGAACCTCGTGGTCAACCTCGAAGACGTCCCGGACGAAACCCTCGCCGACTACCGCCGGGCATAACCACCATGATCACTGGAACCTTGACCTCGGAGACCTTCCTCAGGGCTGTGGACCTCACCCCAACAGAGGCCCAGGTTTTCGACGAAGCCTATGAAGCGACCACCCAATACGTGCCGTGGCCCAAAGCCTATGGCGGAGACATGGTGGCCCAGGCGGCAGCGGCCATGATGCTTTCCGTGGACGCCGACAGGCAGCTCCACTCGATGCACAGCTACTTCATGAGACCCGTGGACATCGGTGCGCATGTTCGTTATGAAGTGGAACGTTTGCGCGACGGTCGCGGCTACTCCACCCGTAATGTCCGCGGTTTCCAGAATGGCAAGCCTGTATATGCCGCGATGGGTTCGTTCCAGGTTCCCGAAGATGGTCCGGACTTCCAGCCGGAGGCTCCTGCCGCCGTCGAGCCTGAATCGCTGCGTTCCGCAGCGGAAGCGCTGGACGGGACAGAAGGCCCAGCCGCAGACTATTGGTCTACAGGCCGTAGTTTCGACATGCGGCATATTCCGGGACCGGTATACATTGAGCTTGAGGGTGGATCCATGCCTCAGCAGGCGATTTGGGTCAAGGCTTTCGACAGCCTCCCTGAAGACGCCAACCTGCACCGTACTGCCCTTGCCTACGTTTGCGACTACACGATCCTGGAGCCGCTACTCCGGATCAACGGACTTAACTGGTCCAGTCCCGGGCTCACCACCGCCAGCCTTGACCACTCCATGTGGTTCCACCGCGATGGCCGCGCCGACGACTGGGTCCTCTATGCACAAGAGGCCATATCAGGCCAAAGCAACAGGGGCCTGGCGATGGGCCGCTTCTTCGACCGGCAAGGAAGGCTCCTCGCCACAGTCGCCCAAGAAGGCATGATCCGCGCCTGAACAGTCTTACCCCCAACACCATCCCCAGCTTCACTGATGCACCACTGAAAGGAACGGCCATGAGCATGACGCCATCGGCCCACGTGGACACGTTCACCCGCGACCACCTGCCGCCCGCCGACACTTGGCCGGCGCTCGAATTTACCCTTCCCGAACTCCACTACCCGGAGCGGCTGAACGCAGCCGCCGTACTGATCGACAACGCCGTCGAGACGTACGGCCCGGACCGGCCAGCGCTCCGGACCCCGGATGGCACGGTTTGGACCTACGGCGAATTGCAAAAGCACTCCAACCAGGTTGCCCAGGTCCTTACCGAAGACCTGGGGGTTGAGCCCGGAAACCGTGTGCTGCTCCGCGGTCCGAATAATCCGTGGCTGGTTGCTGCCTGGCTGGGCGTTCTTAAGGCGGGCGCCGTGGTGGTCACCACGATGCCCATGCTGCGTTCCAGCGAAGTGGCCACGTTGATCCAGCTCACCAAGCCCGTGGTCGCGATTTCCGATCACCGCTTCGTGGATGAGCTCGCGACGGCGGCGGGCGAGGACGTCACCGTCCTCAGCTACGGAGGACCCGACGACGGCGACCTCACCGTCCGTTGCGAAGGCAAGAGCGGGGAGTTCGCGGCTGTGGACACGGCTGCGGACGACGTAGCCCTGCTGGGGCCGACGTCCGGGACGACGGGTGTGCCCAAGGTGACCATGCATTTCCATCGGGACGTCCTGGCGAATGCGGACACTTTTGCCCGCCACATCCTGCAGCCCACCGCTGATGATGTCTTCGCTGGTTCCCCGCCGCTTGCTTTCACGTTCGGGCTTGGCGGATTGGTGATCTTCCCGCTGCGGTTTGGCGCGTCGTCGCTTTTGACGGAGAAAGCCGGGCCTGTGGAACTGGCCGAGCATGCTTCGGCTGCAGGGGCCACCATCCTTTTCACGGCTCCTACTGCCTACCGGGCGATCCTGAAGGAAAAGCGCGGGGACTTGCTCCGTGGCCTCCGCGTTGCGGTTTCGGCGGGCGAACACTTGTCCAAGGAGACCTGGGAAGCGGTCCGTGAAGCGACCGGCCTGAAGCTGGTCAATGGAATCGGCGCCACAGAGTTGCTTCATGTGTTCATTTCCGCTGCCGGGGATGACATCCGTCCAGGTACTACAGGCAAGGCCGTGCCGGGGTTCCGCGCCACCATTCTTGATCAGGACGGCGAGGAGCTCGGCCCTGGCCAGTCCGGCCGTCTGGCCGTGATTGGGCCGACGGGTTGCCGCTACCTGGACGACGCACGCCAAGCGAATTACGTCGTGAATGGCTGGAATGTCACGGGCGACACTTTCTCGATGGATGAGGACGGGTACTTCACGTACCAGGCCCGCTCCGACAACATGATCGTTTCTTCCGGTTACAACATCGGCGCGCCCGAGGTGGAAACGGCCATCGACCAGCACCCGGACGTGGTGGAGAACGCGGTGATCGGCCGCCCTGATCCTGAGCGCGGGAGCATTGTGTGCGCGTTTATCGTCCTGCGCGAGGGCGTCATTGGCGACGCCGCGAAGCGTAAGGAAATCCAGGACTTCGTGAAGCAGACCATCGCCCCGTACAAGTACCCGCGCGATGTCCGCTTCGTCACCGAGCTGCCGAGGAATCCCAGCGGCAAACTCCAGCATTTCAAGCTCCGCGATGGCCTCCTCAACGAGAGCGCCACAGGCGAAGCACAAACCCAACAACTTACCCCCGCCGGCCAAAGCCAGGCTTGAGAAGGAGCATGAGCATGAAGATCGCAATTGTTGGAGGCGGCCCGGGTGGGTTGTACTTCGCAGCACTGATGAAGCAGCTGGATGCCTCGCACGAGATCACCTTGTGGGAGCGGAATGCTGCCAGCGACACGTTTGGTTTCGGTGTCGTGTTTTCCGATGAGACTCTCGGCGGGATCGGGAACGCGGACCCGGTGGTCGCGGAGTACATGAGCCGCCGGTTCGCGCGGTGGTCCGATATTGACATCCATTTCCGTGGCGAGGTGGTCACGGTGGGCGGACAGGGCTTCGCGGCAATGAGCCGGAAGGAGTTGCTGGAGTTGCTGCAGCGCCGCTGCATCGAACTGGGCGTCGATGTCCGGTTCTCCACGCTGGCCCCGGCCATAGAGGACCTGGAGGCGAACTATGACCTGGTGCTGGCAGCTGATGGTGTGAATTCCCAGATTCGTGCCCGGTACGCGGACGCGTTCGGCCCGGACCTGGACCCGCGGACCAACAAGTTCATGTGGCTGGGCACGGACCAGGTGTTCGAGGCGTTCAAGTTCTTCGTCAAGGAAACCGAGTTCGGTGTCATGCAGATCCATGGCTACCCGTACTCCGATGAGGGTTCGACGTTCATCGTGGAAATGCACCAGGACGTATGGCACGCGGCGGGGTTCGACGAGACCGCCAACGAGGTCTTCCCTCCCGGAGTTTCGGATGAGAAGGCGATCGCGAAGATCCGCGGGATTTTCGCCGAGGAACTGGACGGCTACGAGGTCCTGTCGAACAACTCCAAGTGGATCAACTTCACCACGGTGCGGAACCAGAGCTGGCGCAAGGGCAACGTGGTCCTGCTTGGCGACGCCGCGCACACCGCGCACTTCTCGATCGGCTCGGGCACGAAACTGGCCATGGAAGATTCCCTCGCCCTGGCCGCGTGCCTGCATGAACACCCGGATGTGGATTCCGCCCTGGCCGCGTACGAGGCCGAGCGCCGTCCCGTGGTCGCCTCAACGCAGCGCGCCGCGCAGGCTTCGCTGGAGTGGTTCGAACGGATCGGCCAGTACAAGGACCAGGACCCCACCCGGTTCGCGTTCAACCTGCTTACCCGCAGCCGCCGCATCACCCAGGAAAACCTGCGCCTGCGCGACCCCGAATTCGCCGACGCCGTGGACCGCAACTTCGCTGAATCCCAGGGCCTGTCCCAGGTAGCGCCGGCGATGTTCCAGCCCTTCCGCATCGGAGAACTGGAACTGAAGAACCGCATCGTCGTTTCGCCCATGGACATGTACTCCGCCACCGACGGGATCCCGGGGGACTTCCACAAAGTCCACCTCGGCTCCAAAGCCCTCGGCGGTGCGGGCCTGGTCATGACCGAAATGGTCTGCGTGTCCGAAACCGGGCGTATCACCCCCGGCTGCAGCGGCCTCTACACCGATGAGCAACGCGACAGCTGGAAGGAAATTGTGGACTTCGTCCACACCCGTTCCACCGCCAAGATCGGCGCGCAGCTGGGCCACTCCGGCCGGAAGGGCTCCACCAAACTCATGTGGGAAGGCATCGACCAGCCCCTCGAGACCGGCAACTGGCAGGCCGTTGGTCCGTCCGCCGTGCCCTACGGCCCGGAAAACCAGACCCCGGCGGAACTGGACCGCGCAGGCATGGACGCCATCCGGGATGAGTTCGTCGCCGCCACGATCCGCGCTGGTGAGGCAGGCTTTGACCTCCTGGAAATCCACGCCGCGCACGGCTACCTGCTCTCTTCCTTCCTCTCCCCGGTCTCGAACAAGCGCACCGACGAGTACGGTGGCAGCCTTCAGAACCGGCTGCGGTTCCCATTGGAAGTATTCGACGCCGTCCGCGCGGCCTGGCCCGCCCACAAGCCGGTCACGGTGCGGATCTCCGCGACGGACTGGATCGAAGGCGGCAACACCTCCGACGATTCGGTCGAGATCGCCAAGGCCTTTGTGGAGCACGGCGCTGCCGGGCTGGACGTTTCCACCGGCCAGGTAGCCAAGGAAGAGAAGCCCGCGTTCGGGCGCAGCTACCAGACCCCGTTCGCGGACCGCATCCGCCAGGAAGTCGCCGCCCCTGCCGGGGTGGCCGTGATCGCCGTCGGAGCGATCTCCAGCTACGACGACGTGAACTCCATCCTCCTGGCAGGACGCGCGGACCTCATCGCCTTGGGCCGAACCCACCTGTACGACCCCCAATGGACCCTGCACGCCGCCGCTGAACAGGAATACCACGGCCCCGGCGCCGCATGGATCCCGCAATTCCGCGCCGGCCGCCGCAAGCCCCCCAGCACACGCACCGACGCCGTCCGCCCCCGGCTGTCCCTGCTCCGCGAACCCGACACCGAAGAAACAACCAACCACCTCCGCTGGACACCCGCGTCCGCCACTGCGTCTGCGCTGGTGAAGTAGCCATGGCCGCCGCACCTGTCAATGACTGGAACGTGCCCAAGCGCACCACCGGCTTGGTGCTGATTTGTTGCTGGCTCGCCATACTCGCGGAGGGCTACGACGTCGGCGTTCTGGGGGCAGTGCTTCCGGCGCTGGCCGAGTACAAGGAATGGAACCTCAGCCCGCTTGCGCTCGGCGGCCTCGGATCATATGCCTTGATTGGCATGCTTATCGGAGCCCTGTTCATCGGAACTCTGAGTGACCTCGTTGGCCGCAAGAAGATGCTGTTGGCGTCCATGGTGATCTTCACCCTCACGCAGGCAGGTGCGGCCTGGGCTCCGACGCCCGAGCTGTTTGGATTCTTCAGGCTCATCGGCGGACTCGGTATGGGCGGTGTCATCCCCGTGGCCGCAGCCCTGACCATCGAGTACTCAGCTCCCAACAGGCGTTCCTACAACTATGGCCTCATGTATTCCGGCTACTCGCTGGGCATCGTTGCGGCCGCGCTTGCTGCAATGTTCGTGCTGCCGGTTGGTGGCTGGCGGGCCGTGATTGCTATTGGTGCCGCGCCGGTTGTCCTGCTGCCGATCATTTGGAAGTTCCTCCCGGAGTCCTTGGAGTACCTCGAGTCCAAGGGACGCAAGAAGGAAGCGAAGACCTTGGCTGCCAAGCTGGAGATCGTCGACTACCGGCCGGTTGCAACTGTCGCGCAGCCCGGTTCACACACCGCCGATCCGTGGTGGAAGACCATCACCACCATGTTCTCCAGGAAATACCTGCGGTCCACGGTGTTCTTCTGGGTTTCCCTGTTCTGCGGACTGGTACTCGTCTACGGGCTCAACACCTGGCTGCCGAGCATCATGAAGAAGGCCGGCTACGATCTTGGTTCATCCCTGACGTTCCTGTTGGTCTTCAGCCTGGCCTCGGCCATCGGCGGCCTGCTCCTGGGCCGCGCGGCAGACAAATACGGCAAGAAGCTCATCCTGGTGGTGTTCTACATCCTGGGTGGCCTGGGCATCATGCTCCTGGTCTTCCCCAACACCATGGTGGTAAACCTGCTGTTCGTAGCATTTGCCGGCGTTGGCTCGATCTCCACGTCCCTGGTCCTGACCGGTTACATCGCCGACTACTACCCGGCCAAAGTTCGCGGTACGGCTACGGGTTGGGCCCTCAGCTTTGCCCGTCTCGGCGCAATCTCCGGACCCTTGATCGGCGGCTGGATCGCAGGTTCCAAGCTTCCTTTCGAAGCCAACTTCGCCATCTTCGCCGGTATCGCAGTGGTGGCCGCGGCCGCCGTCGCAATGATTCCGAAGCCGCAACCCGAGGTGACCGTTGTTACGTCCAAGGCGGGAGCCGGCGTCGCGGATCCGGACGACCAGACCGCAGCAGTCAGCCCCCGCTAGGAGAACCATGGACGCGTTTCCTGAAGCGAGCGTTGAGCGGACGGTCGAGTGGGTGGACACCGATGCCTCCGGCCACCAACACAATTCGGCCATCCTCCGATGGGTGGAAGCTGCCGAGGCAGAGCTGTTCCGCTCCTTGGAGCTGCCCGACTACTTCCCCAACGCTCCTCGCGTCCAGCAGGTGATCAACTACAAGGCCAAGCTCTGGTTCGGCCAGCGCGTCACCGCCACGGTGAAAATCCACGCGCTCGGCCGGACCTCGCTCACCATGGCCTTCGAGGTCCGTGGCCACCCCCTTGAAGATACGGCCAGCGGAACGCCCGACGGCGGCACCCACCAAGGTGCATCGTCTCAGGATGCGTCGCCTCAGGATGCGTCGCCTCAAGGTGCATCGTCGGAGGGCAGCGAGGTGGCCGCCTTCGGGACAGTGACCACGGTCCACGTCCCCAACGGCACAACGGCGTCCCAGCCTTGGCCGGAACATTTCGTGCGGGCTGTGCGGTCTGCCGGATAGCATCCCGCCGGATGACTTTGAGGTCCATGTTGAAGCCCAACATGGACCTTAAAGTCATCTGTGTTATCTATGGCGCACCTATGATGAACATGACTGGCGCCTTACCAGGGCGCGGAAATGAGGGTCCTTCAATGTTCGCCGTCCCGGCACCCCCGGTGCGCCATCAGCAACTCCTGGTCACCATCTTCGGTCTTTATGGCCGGAACGCTGGTGATGCGTTGCCGGTCTCCGCGCTGGTTTCGATGCTCGGTACGCTCGGCTATGACGCGCCGGGTGTGAGATCGTCCGTTTCCAGGCTTAAGGCAAAAGGTGTCCTGAAGAGCGTCCGGGAAGGCGGCATTGCCAAGTACAAGATCGCCGAATCGGTGAGCGACGTTTTCCGTGAAGGTGATCGGCGGATCTTCGCCCCGGAACAGCCGGCTCCCGTGGATACGTGGGTGCTCGCCGTGTTCTCCGTGCCCGAGTCGATGCGGAACCGCCGGCACCAGCTGAGGTCCGCTTTGTCCAGCCTGGGATTTGGGTCCGTGGCGTCCGGGGTATGGATCGCTCCGGCACACAAGCTGGAGCAGGCCCGCGAACGCCTGACCGCCGGCGGGCTGATCGAATTCGTAGACCTCTTCCGCAGCGACTACGTTTTCGATGGCCCCATGCGGCCCAAGATCTCCGAATGGTGGGATCTCAAGGAACTCGATGAACAATTCACGGAGTTCCTTGAGATCTACCGGGGCGCAGAGCAGCAGTGGGTTGACTTGGTGGGCACCGACCCTGCGGCGGCCCTGGCTGATTCCACGGCGGAAATGCGACGCGACGCTTTCCGTTACTACATCCCGATGCTTACCTTGTGGCGCAAGTTCCCTTACCGGGATCCCAACCTCCCGGCGGACTACCTCCCGCCCGAATGGCATGGGCCGGAAGTCCGCCGGACCTTCCAGGCTGTGCACCGTCTCGCGGCGCCGCTCGCAGCGGCACACGCCCAAGAGGTCATCAGCGAAGCTTTGGACGCTGTCCTGACGTAGCCGTTGGTACGGGCCTAGTCCTTAATCCCGGGCCTAGTCCTTGGTCCGGGGTGCGTCGATGATGCCAAAGATTTCTCCCTGCGGTGCCTGCAGGATAGCCATCCGCCCCATGGGGCTGTTCGTGAGGGGCATCAACGCCGAAGCGCCGAGTTCCAAGGCTGTTGCGGCAGTTCGATCGACGTGGTCGCTGGCAAACCACGCCAACCAGTGGTTCGGGACGCCCTCGGCAATTTCGGTGTCGTGATGAATGCCGCCCACTTCGCGGCCATCGGATGGGCGCTTGATGGTTGCGTAAATGAATCCGTCCTGGTCGATGTCCTGGTAGGTGTAGCCGAAGACATCTGCATAGAAGGACCGGGCCAGCGCGTAGTCGCGGGTGTGGAGTTCGTTCCAGCACAATGTGCCGTGCTCGTTGACCCGCTCTGCCCCGATATGGCTGCCTGCCTGCCAGATGCCAAAGGCCGCGCCGACACTGTCCGCAGCAATTGCCATGCGGCCGGAATCCATCACATCGAAGGGCGGAGCAATGAGTTGGCCGCCAGCCGCTCCTACCTCTTTAGCCGTGGTGTCTACATTGTCCGAAGCAAGATAGGTGGTCCAGACGGTTGGCATGTTGGAATCCTGTTTAGGGCCAAGTCCCGCAACTGCCTTTCCGTCGAGTTGGGCCAGCAGGTAGCCCCCTGCTTCCTCGTCGCCGGAGAGGTAATTCCAGCCGAACAGTTCGGTGTAGAAGGACGTCGCGGCAGGGAGATCGTCGACGCCCAGATCCACCCATGCGGGTGTTCCTGCAGGCCATTTCTCAGTTCGGGTAGACATAGCAACTCCTCGGGTTCGGGGCTTAATAGGCGCGACTGCCTCCCGGAATGCCCTATGCGCGGGGTTTCCTGGGAGGCAGCCACTCATCATGTGCGTCCAGCAGCCAATTCGTGATGCGAATCCCGGCCCAAATCCCGGCCTCAAATCGTGGCCGCCCTCATGGAGTGGCAGCACCCAGGCACCCCAGTACAAAGGAAGCGGCAGGCGTAAGCCGCCTGCCGCCGTCGTGCGTGTTCTGTTATCAGATGGTCCGCGCTTATCAGAGGGTGCGCGTTGCCTTGGCGAGGTTGTCGCGAAGTTCGTCCGCGTTCTGACGGATGACGTAGGCGGGGCGGTCGCGCTCGACGCGCCAGCTGTCTTCGAGTGGCCCGATGTTGACGGTGTCGAAACCGAACTCGTCGTACAGCCTGGTCACGAGTTCGGCGGCTTCCGGGAAGTCACTGGCCGTGGCCAATGCCCGGCGGTTGGGCGTGCCGGCAGGGGTGCCGTCGGTGGTGATGTCTTTGGCGAAGATGTGGTTGAAACCCTTGGCCACCTTGGATGTGGGCAGGTGCTTCTGGAGCAGGCCTGACGTTGTGGCCTCGCCGTTGTCGAGCGCGGGAATGCGGCCATCGCGCTCCCAGTAATAGTTGTTGGTGTCGATGACGATTTTGCCTTCGAGCGGTTCTGCGGGGATGTCCTGATAGTTCTTCAGGGGAACGGTTACGACGGCGAAATCACCCGCCGCTGCTGCCTCAGCTGCCGTCGCGGCCCGGGCACGCGGCCCGAGTTCTGTGACCAGTTCCGCAAGGGTTTCCGGCCCCCGTGAATTGCTGATCACGACGTCGTAGCCAAGTTCCACTGCCTTGCGTGCCACCTGGCTGCCAATGTGTCCTGCACCGATGATTCCGATTGTTGTCATAATCAGGCCAACAAGATGTTGCAGACGCGTATTTCCGGCGTTACGCATTATGTCGAAGTCAGAGGTGAGTTTCCGTGGATGGTAGTCATAAGTAGACTTACTAAATGTCTACTCGAGCCAACTCCAGTTCCAAGAAACGCGGTGTCCTCTTTGACGTCGATGGGACGTTGATCGACTCCAGCTACTTCCACGCGTTCGCCTGGTGGCAGGCGTTCAGGCGGGAAGGAATGGACATCCAGATCTCCAGCATTCATCGCTGCGTCGGAATGGGTGGCGACAAGCTGGTCCAGCACCTGGTTCCGGACTGTCCGGAAGATCTACAAAAGGAACTCAAATCCGCGCACGGGGCTGTCTTTTCGACGTTCTGGCCGTCACTGCGCGCCTTCGATTCTGCACGGGACCTTCTTGCCGCTTGCTCCGACTCCGGGCTGGCGGTTGGGCTGGCATCGTCAGCCCAAGAGCGCGACCTTGATGTCAGCAGGCGGCTCCTCGACGCCGGCGGATCCATCGACGCGTGGACCAGCTCCAATGACGCGGACGAAAGCAAGCCGGCCCCGGATATCCTCCTGGCGTGTTTGAAGAAGCTGGAACTCGAGCCAGCCGACGTCGTATTTGTTGGCGATGCAGTCTGGGATGTGAAGGCTGCGGCGGCAATCGGCGTTCCCGCTATTGCCCTGACTTGTGGTGGTATCAGCGAGGCAGAACTCCGCGACGCAGGCGCCGCGGAGGTCTACGACAATCCGCGGCACCTGCTGGAGAATCTGGAAAGCAGCGCCATTGGCAGGCTAACGACGGAGACAGTCCGCGGTTAGACGGCACCACGGCCGCCGCCGCGTTGAGTAGCATTGCCTCCAATTGACCAGCAACGGAAGGGAGCGGTGTCATGCAGCAGTATGTCGTCCTGCAAGTGATCCTCAAGGAGAAACTGTGGGGAACCGGTTCGGGCAATCTGACCTCCTTGGAGAAGGCCATCAACGATCAGGCCGCGAAGGGCTACCGGCTGCACACGATTACCACGGCGAGCAGCGGGAGCAAGGGGATGATCGGCGGCGGGGACCGCATCCAGGCAACGATGGTGTTTGAGCGCGTGGGCTAGCCGACGGTATCACCAGCCTATGCTTTGAGCGCGCCCGGTATCCCGTTGAGGCGAAGGGTCGTCCCTGTGCGCAGATGAGGTAAGTCAGCGCTGCCGTCTCCGGTTCGCGTGAGGAACGTGACCTGCTCCGTCCAGGTCAGCCTGGTTGTGCCGATTTCCGCATCGGCCAGGGTCACCGTTACCAGTGATGCCCACCGGGTTACATCGTCCACGATGGCTTCGTAGACGAAAACAATTCGGCGATCGGGCGTGATGTCGAGGTAGCGCGATCGATTGCGCAGTTCCTGGTCCTGGCTGTCTGGCATTTCGAAGGTGCTGCTCGCCTCCTCACCGCCGCCAATGCGGAAGTCGTGATCGTAATTGGCTCCCGTTCCCGGCATCCGAAACCAGCGCCGGCGCAACCGATCGTCCGCGAACAGGGCGAAGACGTCCCCCCGGTCCGCCTCGAAATCCCGTGTGATGCTGAAGGTCTCGTGCCTGACATCCGAAGCCTGCCCACCACCCGTTAGGTCGGAAGGGTGCCCATCGTGCAACTCAGTCATGTCAGCCAACTCTCTGTTCTCTCATCACGTATCTGTAGGAACAGAGGCAGGCCGCAGTTGCTTCCCGCGCCCCACAGCGCGCCGGACGCCCGGTCCCGTCTAGGCTTCGCCTAGAGCGGCTCGTCCCTCACTTCCTCATTCCGGCCGCGTCCTCGAACCGCCCAGATGATCAGCGCAATGACGATGATCGCAGCAACGGCGGCCAGGATCCACGGTGTCACGTCTGTGCGGGTTTGTTCCTGCGGGTCCGACTCGCCAGTCCCTGGGTTGGCAGGTCCGCTGGTTGCCGGGTTGGACGTGGTTTGCCCACCCGACGAAGGAGCCGGGTTTGTGGGTGTTGCCGTTGACGGGCCGGACGGGTTGCTCGGCGAGGCCGACGGTGTGGGGGTGGTGGCAGCCACGTGGCCTTGCAGAGCGGCTGCGTTTGCTGCGTTTGCTGCTGCCGCGACGGACAACAGGGACCCCGTGAAGAGGGTCAGTGCCAGGGTTGCCAGGGCTAATCTACGAAGCATCGTTTCTCCTATGGGAAAGGGCGTGTTCGCGAATCCTCGTACTAGTAAGCATACTGACCAATAAGGGACTAGCGCGTGAGCTTGGCCGAATCCGGTTCCTGATCGCCGATATGGCCCGGAGCGTTGGCTGCCAGGACACGCTGGACGAACGCGCTGTATTCCGCCATATAGTGGCGCAGCAACCCTGCCGTGCCCTCGTCCTTAACCGAGCCGTCGTCGTCGTACGCGTCCGCGACGAAGCGGATGTAAGCCTCCGGCGCATTCAGCTGGGGTGCGTCGAGGAAGCTGAGCACGCTGCGCATGGAGGACTGCATCACCGCGGTTCCGATGCCGCCCGGCGACGCTCCGATGATGCCGGTGGGCTTCCGGGCGAAGGAGTTGGTGCCCCACGGCCGGGATCCCCAGTCGATGGCGTTCTTCAAAGCGCCTGGAATGGAACGGTTGTACTCGGGTGAGACGAACAGGATGCCGTCCGACGCGGCGATCGCATCCTTCAATTCCCTGCCGGCAGGCGGAAAGTCGGAGTCGTAGTCGGAGCTGTACAACGGGAGGTCCCGGATGGCGATCTCATGGAACTCCAGTTCCGGAGGCGCCACGCTGATGAGGGCTTTGGAGAGGACGCGGTTGATAGATGTACTGGAGAGGCTTCCGACGAAATAGCCGATTTTGAATGTGTCCATGGCGGCGTTCCTTCCCGACGGCACGGCCGGAACCGGCTCGTCGACGGTGTGGAGGCTGGGTGCCCCAGCTTCCACCGACCCTAATGGACTTGTCCACATAGCGCACCCCCCTACTCCCGTCCGGACCCTTGCGGCCATAGACTCGTGCCAACTGGTTCTGGAGAGTTCCCGAAGAGGGGTGGCGGGTGAAAGCAGGCATAGCGCGCGAGGCACTCGATGGTGAGCGCAGAGTGGCAGCCACGCCCGAAACGGTCAAGCAATTGACCGGGTTGGGCCTTGATGTTGAGATCGAGTCCGGGGCGGGGATCGCCTCCGGACATAGCGACGACGAATACCGGCAGGCCGGCGCTTCCGTTGTGCAGTCATTGGACCTCGGATCCCTGGACGTTTACTGCCACGTGCGTCCCATGGAACCGTCGACGGCGGGAGCCCTCCGCCCTGGTTCGGTCACCGTCGGGTTGGGGTCGCCGTCGTCGGAGTTACCAACGGTGCGGGCGCTCGCCGCAGGTGGCATCACATCCTTTGCGCTGGAACTGGTTCCCCGGATCTCGCGGGCACAGTCCATGGACGCCCTCACCTCACAGGCATTGGTGGCCGGATACCGCTGCGTCCTCGAGGCCGCGACGCGTCTGCCACGGTTCTTCCCCTTGTACATGACCGCGGCCGGGACCATTCCGCCGGCCCGTGTCCTGGTGCTGGGTGCCGGTGTGGCCGGGCTCCAAGCGATCGGCACCGCCAAGAGGCTGGGCGCGCGGGTTTCGGCCAATGACATCCGTCCGGCGTCGGCGGACGAAGTGGCTTCCATGGGCGGGACATTCATCAAGCTGGACCTTGAAACCGCTGAGGCTTCAGGAGGGTATGCGCGTGAACTCAGCGCAGACAGGGGTGCTTTGCAGCGTGCGCTCTTGACCCCGCATGTGGCGCAGGCCGATGTCCTCATCACAACCGCCGCCGTACCCGGACGGCGCGCACCGCTGCTGGTGAGCCGTGAAATGGTCCAAGGGATGCGCCCTGGATCTGTCGTAGTAGATCTGGCGGCTGAGTCAGGCGGCAACGTGGAAGGCAGCATCCCCGGGCAGGACATCCACATCCCCACCGCTGATGGGCAAGGTGAAGTGACCTTGGTGGGGCTCAAGGACCCAGCATCCGCAATGCCCGCAGATGCCTCCCGTTTGTTCGCCAAGAACGTGGCCAACCTGATCGCATTGATGACCAGGGAGGGAGTGGTGGCCCCCGACTTTGAGGACGAGGTTGTGGCGGGAACCTGCCTCACCCACGACGGCGAGGTGCGGCACGGGCCAACAGCTGAAGCACTCGCGGCGCTCGCGGGTGAGACCGGCCCCTTTGGAAGTGCCCACACAGCGGCCAACCCTGGCAGTGAAGGAGTGCATTGATGGATGGCATGAGTCTGCTCACGATCACCGTACTGGCAGTTTTCGTGGGCTTCGAGGTCGTCTCCAAAGTCTCCAGTACCCTCCATACACCCCTGATGTCCGGGGCAAATGCGATCCACGGAATCATTCTGGTGGGTGCCATCATCGTCGCGGGCCAGGCCTCTGATCCGTGGGTACTGGCAGTCGCCCTGCTGGCTGTCGTCCTGGCCACGGCCAACCTTGTGGGCGGATTCGTGGTGACGGACCGCATGCTGGAGATGTTCCGTGGGAGGCAACGGCCGTCGTCGTCAGTTGTCTCGTCCGGGGAACATGCGGGCAAGGAGCGCGGCCGGTGACTCTTCTGGATCCCACGTGGACGGCTCTCCTTTACCTCGCAGCGGCTGCTTGTTTCATCCTTGCTTTGAAGGGACTCAATTCCCCTCGGACTGCACGGCGCGGAAACCTCATCGGGGCGTTCGGTGCTTTGTTGGCCGTGGTTACTGTGTTCGTCTCGGTGAAGCTGGACAACGTTCCGTGGATCGTTGGGGCAATAGCCGTGGGATCGGTGGTGGCCGCACCTGTGGCGCGCCGCGTTCAGATGACACAGATGCCGCAACTCGTGGCCCTGTTCAACGGTGTGGGTGGCGGTGCGGCTGCGCTCGTGGCATTGCTGGAGCTCTCGCATACAGGTGATGCGTGGGTTCGCTTGGCCATTGTGTTCACGCTGCTGGTCGGGGCCGTTTCCTTTGCGGGTTCTGGCGTCACCTTTGCCAAACTGCAAGGGCTCATGACCACACGGCCGGTGACGTTCCCGGGCCTGCCAGTGCTGATGGCTGTGGTGCTGCTGGCCGCAGTGGGCGCAGGGGTGGTGGTGATACTGGATGGTTCATTGCTGCTGGCGTTGGTGCTGCTGATCCTTGGTCTTGTGGCCGGTGTCCTGCTGGTGCTCCCGGTGGGCGGCGCCGATGTACCGATTGTCATCTCGCTGCTCAATGCTTTCACCGGATTGGCCGTTGCCGCGTCGGGATTGGTGCTGGGTAACGTACTCCTGGTGGTTGCCGGAACCCTGGTTGGAGCGTCAGGCACCATCCTCACCCGGGCCATGGCTGCCGCAATGGGCCGAAGCGTTGCGGGAATCATGTTCGGTGCCTTCAAGGGTGGCTCCACGGCTGGGTCCACTGCCGTGAGTGAGCGCCCGGTCAGGTCCTCCAGCCCGGAAGATGTTGCGGTGCTGCTCGGTTACGCCCAACGGGTGATCATCGTTCCGGGGTACGGCTTGGCTGTGGCGCAAGGCCAGCACACAGCCGCTGAATTGGCCTTGGCTTTGGAAGCACGCGGGACAGAGGTTGACTTCGCCATCCATCCGGTGGCCGGACGTATGCCCGGGCACATGAACGTCCTTCTGGCCGAGGCCAACGTGCCCTATGAATCGCTGAAGGAAATGAGCGACATCAATCCGGAGTTCAAGACCGCGGACGTTGCCCTTGTGGTGGGTGCCAATGACGTCGTGAACCCCGCAGCCAAGACCACCTCAGGTTCGCCGATCTACGGAATGCCCATCCTGGAAGTAGCTGAGGCCCGGCAGGTGGTATTCCTCAAACGTTCCATGCGTCCAGGATTCGCCGGCATCGAAAACGAACTTCTCTACGAACCTCAGACCACTTTGCTGTTCGGCGACGCGAAGGATTCGTTGACCAAGGTGTTGGGCGCTGTGAAGGCGCTCTAGCAGGGTTGGCCCCCTAAATTCGGCGCCGATATTCGCGTCATATACGGGTTTGCAGAGCCACATCTTTTGTACAGAAGTCTGCCCAGAAGGCGACTGCGGAAAGATGAATGGCTAGGAGTCAGCGATTTGCAAGACGACATGAAGGATTCGACGCCCGATTCGCGCTTCGACAAACCACAAAGCAAGAGGGTGACGGATTGGAGGCCACTCGTTGGCCAGGATGTGCAGATCTGGCGTGGCAACAAGATCGTGGACCAAGGCCGGGTGGAGGCCGTGACTGCCGACGGCAAGGTTCTATGGCTCAAACAACTTGGAGCAATCGAACGTCGGTTGGTCATGAAGGAACCCGGAACAGGGCTCCGGGTACGGCTCATCCCTTGAACGCAATCCTTGGAGCGCGCGCGACCCCGGCTCTTCCCGGCCATCCGCCGTCGTCCTAAGCTGAACCGTACGAGTTACCCAACCCATGCCGAACCGCCACATCGAAGCGAGGTTGCGCCATGACCGTGAAACTCAACAAGAAAGCCTTCGACAACGCGAAGCACCTGATCCGTGACGGCAAGATCGTCAAGGACGTCCGGGATGACTGGAGCGAGCACGCCCCGTCCACCAAGGACGAGAATGAGTTCCTGGAGAAGAACGGCCAAGCCGAGTATTCCAAGTGGTACCTCGGCGTGGACGACGATCATCCTGCTGACCAAAAGGGCCACTACAAATTTCCCTTCGGCGACTTCAAGAAGATCCACAGATGTGCGGTCATCTCTGCCGAGAGCCGTGCGGCGCAGAACGACTATGACGATATCCGGGATGCGCTCGGCAAGCTGCTCGAACGCATCGATGAGGAATGAGCCGTGACGGGCAAGCTCATCTACTCAGCCAGCAAGCGCCCCCATTTCGGGTCCAGCAACGGAGCTCCGGCAAGCTTGAGTGCATGCCAGAGGGTCACTGCCACAGAATCGAGCACCGGAACGCCGGTCCGGGCCTCCACCTCGGCCGTGATGTTGGCTCCGTAAAGATTCGTGCACAGGTATACCAAGGCGTCCGGGTGGGCGGCTGCCAGCTCAAGGGAACCCGGCAGCATCTCCTCATCGGTGACCCGGCCAAAGGATTCGTTATCAGTCAGGTCGAGGTGCCGGTGATCGATCGTCTTGATGCCTTCCTTGGCATAGGACGCGATCACGGCCTCATTCACGTCTGCCGTATAGGGGGTGAACAATCCGATTCGCTCGGTGCCAAAAGTAGAAAACGCGTTCAAGTAGGCGAGCGTGGACGTGGTGGCCGGTATGCCTGTGGCGTCCGTGATCTCACTGGCCAAGGCATGGTCGTGGGAAGCTCCAAGCCAGGATCCGGAGGTGCCGTTCCAAGCAATGACGTCCACATTCGCCGTGGCCAGCAACTCGGCGGCGGCACGCATCACAGAGGAATCGAATTGCTTGTCCGAGGAGTCGTCCAGGGCGATCCGCGTGACCGGTATGCGGGTTGAATGGATGGTTACATCCTGGCGATCGCCCAGGATCCGGTAGGTCTGCGGCTCAAGGCAGGTGTTGGAGGACGGCACGATCATGCCGATGCGGATGGGGCGGTTGTGTGAAGGCATGCTTGCTCCTAGGCGCTGAGGGATTCGGCAGAGGGAAGGACGGGAACAGAGAGGGCGTCGCGGTGTTCAGTGAACCCGTTCCGGGCGACGAAACGACCGACGGCGCCAGGATCGTGGAAACCGTCCTCGTCGAGGACCACTCGCCCGGCAGAGACCACGACGGCGGGCCAACCGTTCAGCGTCTTCCCTTCAAAAGGCGAGAAATCAGTCCCCATGTGCAGCGCACCGCCGTCGACGGTTTGCTGGAAGGCGGGATCGAAGATTACGAGGTCGGCGTCGAAGCCTTCCACGATGGCGCCCTTCCGCGGCACGGCGTTGATCCGTGCGGGGCCTGCGGAGAAGACCTCAACGAACTCCTCCACAGAGCCGCCCGACTCAGTGACCAATGCGGTGAACGTCACGGGCATGCGCGTCTCGACGCCTGGGAGGCCGTGCGGCATGTAGCGGACGTCGTCCGTGCGCTCGCGTTTTTGCGAGAGGTCGTAGCAGGAGTGGTCCGAGGAAACAGTGTGGATGGCCCCGGCTGCGAGGCGTTCCTTGAGCGCGGCCACCGTTTCGGCGCTCCGCATCGGCGGACAGCAGGCATACCATTCCGGGAACGCGGAACCGTAGACCGCGTCGTCCAGGGTCAGGTAGTGCGGGCACGTCTCGGAGTACGCTTCCTGGCCGCGCTCGCGGGCTTCGGTGACCAGATCCACGGCGCCCGGTGTGGACTGATGGACGAAGTAGACGGGCGCTCCGGTGTACTCAGCCATCGCCAGGGTTTCCTTGACCGAGATCTCCTCGGCAAGCTCAGGCCGGGTACGGTGCAGGTGTTCGATGCCGATGCGGCCATCCGCGACGTGCTGGTCAGTGCAATCGGTGATGATGGGATCGTGCTCTGCATGGATGTACGTGAGGCCATCCAAGCGCACCATTTCGCGCAGGACCTTCAGGATGGTGTCGCCGTCGGCCATGGTTGAACCGCGGTTGGTGGTGTACATCTTCACGGACCGCACACCCTCGGCGGCAAGCTGCTCAAGCTGCCACGGGACCGTCTCATCCCATGCGACAACCGAGCCGTGCAAGGCAACATCGCAGCGCGACTCGGCGGCGAGGCGCTTCTTGTTCAGCACAGCTTCCAGCGGTGTCTCCTGGGCATCGCGGGGGATGCCGAAGTCGATGATCGTGGTGGTGCCACCCCACAGCGCAGCCGTTGATGTGGTCCGGTAGTCATCCAGGGTGCGGAATCGGCCCGTCACTTGGGCAACATGGCAGTGGCCATCGATGCCACCGGGAATGACCAGCTGGCCGTACGCTTCAATGGTGCGGGCAGCCGCGGGAATGGGTTCGGTGGCGTCAATGAGCTGGACGATGCGTCCGCTGTCCACTACGACGTGGGCCGCCTGCCGGCCGAAGCTGTTGACCACGGTGCCGTTGGCAATGACGAGATCGGGGAATTGGGACATCGTTGTCCTCCTTGTTCTTGGGAAGCGTTAGAGAGTGGGGGACGAGGAAAGGTGCGCCGACTGTGCGACGGTCAGGGCGGCGTCGAGGTTTTCGGAGAGACCCTGACGGCGCTTGACCGGTGGCGCGGCGAACGAGCCGCCGCGATGTGCCCCCGACTTCAACGCGACCACGGCCTCCGTCATGCGGATGCCGGCCGAGATGCCGTCCACCACGGGCACTGGAATCTGGCCTTCGAGCTCGCGCGCAAGTCCTGCTAGCGGCGCACCTGCAAGGATCACGACGTCGGCACCGTCCTCTGCGACCGCCTGCCGGCTAAGTGCCAGGAGCGTTTCCTTGAAGTCGGCCTGTACGGATCCGATCGAATTGAGGCTCTGGTTGATGGAGCGGATGGAGGCGAGACGGCCGCCAAAACCGAACCGCTCTACGCAGTCGAGGTACCAGGCCTGGATGCGGTCCGAGATGGCGATGATGGAGAAACGCTGGCCTTGGAGTGCTGCCGCGCAGAGAGCGGCTTCGGTGATTCCGATGACTGGCACGTCCACCAGTTCCTTCAGGGCCGGCATGCCGGGATCCCCGAAGGCAGCCACAACGACGCCGTCCACAGCGGCACCGCCGCGTTCACGCCCAAGGCTGGCTCCGCCGTCGTGCGCGTATTCGGCGATCAGCTCGGCAACAGCGCCAGCAGCGATCAGCGACTCGAAGCGGGTTTCGATATATTCGACGCCGTGCCCGGCGGTCCGCACGATCAATTCGGTATCCGGTCCTGCCGAACGCAGGGCCTCGGCCTCGATCAGTGCCGTGACGTCGTCACTGATGTTGGGGTTGATGACCAGGAGTTTCATGATTTTTTCCGTTGCAGCTTGGGCTCAGTGTGGCTGGAATCCTCCGGGAACTGCTCGCGGTACTTGCCGATGTGCGACGCCGACTGGGTAGCGGCACGGTCAGGATCGCCACTGGCGATTGCAGCGTAAAGGTCGCGGTGTTCCTGGATGAGTTCCGGGAGATCGCTGACGTGGCGGAACAGCCAGTGCATGCGTCCCTGGAGTGGTTCCAGCGCGGAGCGGAGAAAGTCGTTGTTGGCGATGGCCGTGATGGCATCGTGGAAATCGCTGTTGGCGCGGTGGGCTTCCAGGATGGAGCCCTTGGCCAGGCAGCGATCGGCCTCATCCAGCAGTCCGGCGAGGTGTTCAAGATTCGCGGCGGTTGCGCGCTTGGCTGCCAGTCGGCAGGCAAGGACTTCCAAGGATTGACGGACGTCGAAGAGGTCCTCCACGTCCTTGGCGCTCAAGCCGCTGACCTCGGAACCGCGGCCGGCGCGGTCCCGGATCAGTCCTTCTTGCCTCAGCATGCGGAGTGCTTCGCGGATGGGCAGTCGGGAGACGTTGAATTCGGCGGCGAGGTCGCGCTCCACCAGCCTGGTGCCGGGCGCATAGTGCCCCTCAAAAATCCTGGAACGGAGCGTGTCACGCACTGACTCCCGGAGGGGGCGGTCAGTGATGTTCGTGTCTTCTGCGGCTAGCATTTCCAGCTCCATTTCGTGATGTGTGAGGCGGTGCACCCGGCGACCAGGCGGGCTTCCGGCCGTCCGGCGGTTCAGTACCGTCCGGCCGGCCCGGTCAGGCGAGTTAGACCGGGAGTCGCTTGTTGTAATCCAGGACCAGGACGGAGATGCCCATGATCACCGCGGATCCAACAAAGTACAGCAGCGCCCAGGTGTAGGAGCCGGTGGCCCCGACAATCAGGCCTACAACAATCGGCGTGACGAACCCGGCGATGTTGCCGCTGAAGTTCATTGCCCCGCCGAGCACACCGGCGTTGGTGCGGCCGCCCAGGATGGACGGGATGGACCAGAACAGGCCAACCCAGCGCAGGAAGAACAGGACTACCGAGAGAAGCACGACGGCGGTGATCGGGTCTGCGACCACGGTGACACCTACCAGGCCGCCCACCACTACGACGCTGGAGAATCCCAGCAGGGTACGCATGACGCGGTTGGCGGAGGCGCCGGATGCGCGCCACTTGTCGGCGATGATTCCGCCGAGGATTTCACCGACGAAGCCGGCACCGAAGATCACGAACGTGGACCAGCCGATGGTCTTCAGGTCGAAGCCCTTCGCTTGGGCCAGGTACAGCGGGCCCCAGGTCAGCAGACCGTAGAAGACGCCGTTGAAGCCAAGCCAGCCGAAGCACATTGCCCAGAAGGAACGGAACTTCAGATAGGGGAGAAGGGCTCGCTTGCCCTGTGCGCCTTCCTTGGCTGCCTCGGCGTCGTCCTCGGCATGCGAGGCTTCGATGTACTCAGCTTCGGCATCGTTGACGCCCTTGTGCTGGCGGGGGTTGTCGCGGATGTACCACCAGACCGCCAAGCCCATGAGAATCGTGGCGGCACCGGCGATGATGAACGACATGCGCCAGCTGCCCGTGGAGGCGATCAGCCAGGTGATGAGGATGCCGCCCAGGCCAGCGCCCAGGGGAGCTCCGGCGTCGAGGATGGTGGCACCGCGGCCACGTTCCTTCTTGTGCATCCAGATGGCATTGAGCTTGCCACCGGCAGGCATGACGCCGGCCTCAGTGACACCGATGCCAAGGCGTGCGATGAACATGCTCAGGAAGCCGCCTGCGAAGCCGGAAGCAGCAGTTGCTGCGCCCCAGCCAATGCAGGAAGCAGTGACCATCTTGCGGGGGCCGAACTTGTCGATCAGCCAGCCGACAGGGATTTGCATGAGCGCGTAGGTCCAGAAGAACGCCGACAACAGAAGCCCCACAAGCTCGGGCGGGAGGTTGAATTCCTTCTGGATGATGGGGAGCGCAACGGATATTGAACCGCGGTCGATGTAATTGACGGCGACCAGGACCAGGAGCAGGATGAACAGTTTCCAGCGGACGTTTGTGCGTCGCTGCACACCGTCCTTTGCGGTTTTGGGCTCGTTTTCCTGGTTTTCCTGGGTTGCCAGTTGGGTGTTTTGGGGAGACACAGCTTCTCCTTCAGAGGAGTCAACAGGGGTGGAATGTCTTTGGGGTATGTCTTTGGGGGTATGTCTTTGGGGGGATGAGCCGGGCGTGGATATCGCTGCAGCCGGACCCGTGCCGGCGGCAACTGTTGCGGTCCCTGCCCTTTTGGTGGCGGGGGCCGCAGCCGGTAGCGGGTCTGTTTGGGATCCCGTTTTGGGATCCCAAAATCCAAGTTAGATGTGACGGGCCGCACTGTCAAGGGTTTTGGTATACAAAGTCTGTTGGCGAAATGTGACCGAGTGGGATGCGTGCGCGCCTTACTTCCCGGTTACTCCTGCCTTGGCGCACGAAACCCGGCGTTTTCTGGGAAATGCCGGGCTTTCGGGGTAGTAAGTGGGAAGAAGGGCTGGCTAGTCCTGGTATGCCGAGCTTGGGGAGGCTTCCGGACTGTATGCCAGAATCTCGGCGAGCTCAGCAAGCCGGTGCGCGCGTGCGGACTCGGCTGGCGTGAACGGCTCGCCTGGTCGGGAAAAGACCAGCGGTCCATGCCATGCGGTAGGAATCTTCAGGATGTCCGTTGAACGTTCGACGCCGGCACTCGCCTCGGGTGCCGGGTTCTCGGGGTCGTTGGGGACCACTTTGGCGGAAAGCAGTTCGGCTACCGCGTGCGGAAGCTCTTTTGGGTTTCCGGCAATGCGGGTGGCCAGGCTCAGGGCCTTGGTTTGGCCATCAGCCATGGCAAGCGCTGTGGTTGGCCACACGTGTGACTCACGCCCGCCGCCGTCGTCGAGTGCTTTCAGCAGTTCATGTTCGGTGACCTCACCTGGGGCGGAGAGGACGAACTCGTCCAGCACTATTTGGGCGCCCTGTGTACCCTGGCGGCCCGGGGCATCCATCGGGTGAACGTGGATGCTGAGGATGTTCGTGTCCAGCTTGGCCAAGGAATGGGTGATTTTTTGCAGGGAGCCGGGCTGGTCCCGCAGCAGGGTCCGGGCCCGCCACAAAGCAGGTGCGGCGTGTAGCTTGTGCCGCTGGCGGAGGGCTGGAGCATGCAACCATCGCCGGAGGACCTTGGCAGCCGACGGTTCGGCCACCCAGATAACCAGCACTGTGGCAGTCACGGTCAGCAGCAGCACTTTGGCCACATAGGGGAGATGGGTTTCCACAACCGCCGCGTGAACCAGCAGTTCAATGGGAAGCATCACCGCGATGTTGGCCAAGGTGAGCCGCGCCTTGGGCGGTTCGGGCAACTGTCCGCAGACATCGCACCGAAGATCCGCAGTAACGGGAGAGCTCATTTTGGGCTTCATGGTTTCATGCTGCCCCGCGCCTGTTTCGGGACGGTTGCCTCCGCGTCACGTTCTCGGGACACGCTGGTCGGTGCTCCGCTCCTGCCCACTTAGTGGCTTTGTGCCGAACGCCAGCAACGCAAAAACCCGGCGTTCCCGCGGTGGGAACGCCGGGCTTTGCAAAGCAACCGGGAAGGAACGCTCGGGCTTGGTCGTTACTGCTCCGGCCTAGCGGACGCTGTCGGGGTCGAGGTCCGAATCGCGGTCCGTGCCACGGTGGGCCGCTGCCTCCTTCAGGAGATCCCGGATCTCGGCCAGCAGTGCGGTATCCGCAGGCAGCGGTTCTTCCTCGGGTTCTTCGGTGGAGAGGCGGTCCTTAACCATGGAGTTGATCTTGTTCATGGGCGCCACGAAGATGAAGTAGACCACTGCCGCAGTGATCACGAAGGTCACCAGCGCAGTAAGCACCGCGCCGAAATCGACGAACGTGGCCGGGTTGTTCTCCCAGATCTTGAAGCCAAGCCCTTCGGCATTCATGCCGCCGGCCGCAGCAATCACGGGGTTGATGATGTGGTTGGTGAAGGCTGCTACGAGAGCGGTGAAGGCACTGCCGATGACGACGGCAATGGCCAGTTCAATCACGTTGCCGCGAAGTATGAAGTCCTTGAAACCCTTAAGCATGGAATGTCCTCCGGATGGGTACGGGTGTGTGGCTTAGGCAGAGAACAAACTACCACTTGCAGGTTTCAAACGGGTGTCAAGGGGATGTGAGAGAGGGATGCCGCCTGGGGGTGTGGATGTGAGAGAGGGATGCCCCCTGGGGGTGTGGATGTGAGAGAGCATCGGGTTTGTTCGTTGGGATCAGCCTACGAGGGACCGGGTGTGGTCGTTGAGGAAGATTCCGCGGGGATCGAATTCGCGGCGGACCTGGATGAAGGTGTCCAGCTCGGGGTAGAGACGCTCAAGGCGGCCCCGGGTCATGAAGTGGATCTTTCCCCAGTGGGCCCGCGGCTCGAATTCCTGCAGTACGGCGTCGGCGTCCCGGAAGAACTGCCAGTAGTCGGTTCCGGGCTCGGTGGTCAGGGTAATGACGGTGCTGTCTCGCCCTTGGAACTGGGACATGTAGGCGTCGTCGGCCTTCACCCAGCGGACCTCGACGGGGTACTTCTGCTCGGGATACTTGCTGCGGATCAGCTCCTGGATGGCCTCGACGGCGGCAAAGCCGTCCTCGCTGCGGACGAAGTACTCAAGTTCGTGGAACTGGGTGGTGAAGCCACCAGGATAGATCCGGTACGAGCGGTCAAGCCGGGCACCTTCCACGGTCGAAATCCCGCGCTCGTCCTCAATGGAAGCAACGTTATACCGCTTGGTGTAGCTCCGGTTGGCCATGCTTAGGCCGGGTGCGCCAGGAAGATCCAGGAGCTCGCAGGAATCGTTCTCCGGGCACCAAAGGAACGAGTAGTGCCTGTTGTTGTCAAGATCGTCCTGCCACGTCGAAGCAGTTTCAGCCCAGGTGGGATAGGTGATCTGTTCCTGCAGGTAGTAGCTGTCCTCAACAGCCAGCTCCACCTCCAGGAAAACACCGAGCGTACCTAGAGCCACCTGGGCGGCCCTGAGCTCCCGTAATTGACCTTCGCCGATTTCCACGATGTCGCCATAGCCGTTGATGAGCTTCACCCAGCGGAGGTTGGACGAGAAGCTGCCCAGGTGCTTCCCGGACCCGTGGGTGCTGGTAGCCAGTGCGCCGGCGATTTGCTGCTTGTCGATGTCGCCTTGGTTGCCCAGGGCCAGACCCTGCTCCCACAGCGGATCTCCAAAGGCGTTGATCGTGGTTCCGGCAAGGGCCCGCGCGCGACGCCCGGCTTTGTCAGTTCCTGTGATCGCCGAGAGCCCGGACATGTCCATCAGGACGCCGCCAGTCTGAACAATAGGTGAGGACGAGTGCCCTGAGCCGACCGCCCGCACAGGCAGGCCTTCCCGAATGGCGAAACGGACGGCGTCGAGCGCTTCTTGTTCGTTCCTTGGCCGGACGGTGAATGCCGGCGTCGCGCTCTGGTTCCCGCCCCAGTTGGTCCAGGTGATGTCTGTTCCAAAAGGTGCCGTGGGAGTGGCGGCGCGGGAAAGGTCTTTGGTGGTCATTGCTAAGCTCCGTTGCTTGTTTGAAGGCTTACGCGCCGTGGTTGATCATGACGTGCTTGGTGCGCGAGTAATCATCCAGGGCGTAGAGCGAGAGGTCACGCCCATAGCCTGAGCCCTTGAATCCGCCCCACGGTACCTCACACGCAAGGACCAGGTGCGCATTCACCCAGACGGTGCCGAAGTCCAACTGCTTGGGAATCCGCAGGGAGAGGCTGGAGTCCTTGGTCCACACGGAGGCGGACAGTCCGTAGGGGCTTTCGTTTGCACGGGTGACGGCCTCTTCAGTGGAAGAGAAGGTCTCCACAGTGACCACGGGGCCGAAGATTTCATGGGTTGCAATGTGCGCGCCGGCGGGGACGTTGCTGATGACCGTTGGCTCGATGAAGTATCCGGGGCCTTCCAGTGCCGAGCCGCCAATCGCGATATTCAGTCCCGCCTCGCGGGCTTCGGCCAAGGATTCCTTGACGCGTTCAAAGTGGGGCCGGGAGATCATGGGACCGATTTCGACGTCGTCCCCAGCCTCGGGTGCGCCGACCACCAGCGTGCTGACTTCGCGTACCAAGTGCTCGGTGAATTCCTCGGCCACGGACTCGTGGACCAGCACGCGGCAGGCAGCACCGCAGTCCTGGCCGGCATTCCAGAATCCTGCATTGCGGACTCCAGCGGCGGCGGCGCGGAGATCGGCGTCGGGGAAGACAACAACCGGCGCTTTGCCGCCAAGTTCCAAGTGGACGCGCTTCACGGATTTTGCTGCAGTTTCCGCAACGGCCTGGCCACTAACGACGCTGCCCGTCAGGGCGACCAAAGCGATCGATGGGTGCTCCGAAAGCCGCTGTCCAACAGTGCGCCCCTGGCCAGTGACCACGTTGAGGATCCCGTCCGGGATCCGTCCGGCGAGCAGTTCCGCCAGCTTCAGCGTGGACAACGGGGTCTGCTCGGACGGCTTGAGGACGATGCTGTTGCCGGCAGCCAGAATCGGTGCGATCTTCCAGGCGGCCATCAGCAGCGGGTAGTTCCACGGGGTAATGACGCCTACGACGCCCACGGGTTCGCGGAGGATCACGGAGGTGTGGTCAGTGGCGTAGTCGCCGCCGGCCATGGAAGTCAGCGTGCGGGAGGCGCCGGCCATGAAACGGAACGTATCGATGGTGCTGGTGACGTCGTCCTCGGCCACTGCCTGCGGCTTGCCGGTATTGGCGGACTCGATGAGCTCGAACGCTTGCCGGTTCTCCTCAATGATGTTGGCGATCAGGTTCAGGACGTCCGCCCGCTCCTTGGGGGTAGTAGCCCCCCAGGTCTTTTGGGCGACGACGGCGGCCTCTACAGCGGCGTCGACATCGTCCGCCGTGCCCGCCTGCACTGAGGCGATGACCTGCTCGGTGGTGGGATCCACGACGTCGATCAGCTGACCGGTGGAGCCGGGCACGAACGATCCGTTGATGAAGTGCCCGGCGGGAGGCAAGGGCAGCTGCGCAGGCAGGCTGCTGCCATGGTCAGAGGAGGTGCGTCGAACGGTGAACTGGACGGTTTCGGGGTGGGCAGTGTCTGTGAGGGTCATGACAATTCGCTTTCAGATAGGTCAGTTTGCGAGTGCAGGGGATGGAAAGGGGGCGGCTTCTGTCTTTTTCCGGAACACGCGTGCCGCGAAGTAGTAGAGGGGAGCAACCACTACGAGGCCGACGAGCCAGGAGATGTCCACCCCTCCCAACGCGGCCGCGAGGGGGCCGGTGTAGATTGCGGTTGCCGAGAAGGGAACCTGGATCAGGGCGCCTGCCAGGTAGGAGCCGATGGCGACCCAATTGAACCGCCCGTACACACCGCCGTCGCGCTTGAAGAAGTCCTCAACCCGGTAGTCGCCGTGCCGCAGAAGGTAGTAGTCCACCAGGTTGATGGCAGTCCACGGGACCAGGACGTACATCAGGAAGGAGAGGAAGTTGGTGTAGAAGAGGATGAAGTTGTCGCGGGCGAACAAGGCGATGGAGACTGCGACGACGAAGAGGATGAGGGCCGCGATGCTGCGGGTCTTGGCGCGTGGCAACCAGGACGGCTTGAAGGTTTGGCCGATGGTCAGAGTGCACAGGACGCCGCAGTAGAGGTTCATGGCGTTGGACGCCGCGACACCCAGGCAGAAGATGCCCACGATGATCAGGGTCCACGGCTGCAGCAACGCACCCAGGCTGCCAACGATTTCGACGTTGTCGGCGCTCATCGTCATGGCGAGCGTGCCCACCAAGGCGCCCAGGATCATGGGGAACAACGTTCCCAGGACGCAGCCCGAGTAGGAGGCCCAGAATGCCGGTGCCGACCCCGTGCCCTGCGGCATGTAGCGGGAGTAATCGGAGACGTAGGGTGCGTAGGCCAGCTGCCACAGGGCCGAGACGGAGATGGTCCCCATGAAGCCAACCCAGTTGAAATTGCCCTCCGCAAGGAAGCTGGCGGGAAGGCCGTGGACAACGAGGATCCACACGAAGGCGAGCAACAGAGCCAGGCCCGCTGCAACGCTGAGGATCCTGGCATAGGCGTGGATGAGCCGGTAGCCGAAAATCGTGGCGATGACGCTGACCACGCCGATGATGATGATGCCGGCATCCACGCTGATGCCGGGGCTGACCGCGGCCATTGCTTCTCCGCCGAAGACGAGGTTTGCGGCGAAGAACCCGACGTACATGATCACTACGATGACCACGATCAACAGGGCGCCGAAGGAGCCGAACTGGCCGCGGGTCTGGATCATTTGCGCCACACCCAGCTGGGGGCCTTGGGCCGAGTGCAGCGCCATGAAGATGCCGCCCACGACGTTGCCGATGATGATGCCCACCAGCGCCGGCACGAAACCGAGGCCGAATACCGTGGTGGCAAGTCCGCCGGTCACGATGGTCATGATCATGATGTTGGAACCGAACCAGATGGTGAAGAGATCGCGCGCCTTGCCGTGACGCTCATTCAGCGGGATCGGCTGGATGGTTTTGTCCTCGAGGCGGGGAACTTCGTGGGTGGCCAAGGGCGCGTTCATGATGCGCTCCGGGACGTCGAAGCCAGTTCACGGACTGTAGTGGCTTTGCTGCGGTTCACCATCAAGCCGAGAAGGTCGAAAACAAGGGTGGCCGCAGCGACGGTTGTGATGTCCGCATGGTCGTACGCCGGAGCGACTTCCACGACGTCGGCGCCCACGATGTTGATGCCGTTGAGGCCACGGAGCAGGGCCAGGAGTTCGCGGGAGTGGAGTCCACCCATCTCCGGGGTGCCCGTACCGGGAGCGAATGCGGGGTCCAGGACGTCGATGTCGATGGAGACGTACACCGGGGTGTCGCCGAGCCTGTCCTTCACCTGCTGGATGGCCGCCGGCACACCGATGACATCCAGGTCCGAGCAGCGGATGATCTGGAACCCGAACTCGTGGTCCCTGAGGAAGTCATTGCGGTCATACACAGGGCCACGGATGCCGACGTGCATCGACTTGTCCTCCACAAGGAGGCCTTCCTCGAACGCCCGCCGGAAGATGGTTCCGTGCGTAATGGGCTGGTCAAAGTACGTGTCCCACGTATCCAGGTGGGCATCGAAATGCAGCAAAGCCACCGGACCATGGACCTTGTTCAGGGCCCTGAGCATCGGCAGGGCAATCGTGTGGTCGCCGCCAATCGAGATCAGCCGCTTGTCTTCGCTGATAAGGGGCAACGCCTGCTCCTCGATCTCACGAACAGCGCGGGTGATGTCGTAGGGCGTGCAGGCGATGTCGCCGGCGTCCACAACCTGGGCTTCGTAAACGGGTTCGACGTCGAGCTCCGGGTGGTAGCCCGGGCGCAGGAGACGCGAGGCCTCGCGAACCGCGGCAGGACCGAAACGGGCGCCGGGCCGGAAGGAAGTTCCGCCGTCGAACGGTACGCCGACAATCGCAATGTCATAGTCCGGGACGCGGTCAATTTGGGGGAGGCGGGCGAAGGTGCCGAGTCCGGCATACCGGGGGACTTTGGTTGCGTCGACAGGGCCGATGGGCTTGTGGATTGTCATTGCCGGTTCCTTGGTGTGAGGGGTGCTCGCCATTGAGCGGGAAGTAAGTAATTCCATTCTTGGTGACGCGGGTCACGGCGAATAGCGGTACATTGACTACAAATGGCCCAGACGCTTAGACGAATGTCTAAAAGGTCCGGAACGGGCCCCGGGAATCATAGAGTCAGGACCCCATCCGATGGCAATCACGGTCGCCGAACTCGTGGCTGAACCCCAACTCGGGCTCAGCCTTCTGGCCGGTGACGCAGGCCGCGACAACCGGATCACCTGGGCCCACACCTCCGATCTGCCCAGGCTCTGGGAATGGGTCACAGGCGGCGAGCTCATGATGACCAATGGGCTCTCGATACCCGCCGATGCCGCGGGACAAGTGGCGCTCGCCGAGGCCCTTATGGACAGCGGGGCAAGCGCCTTGGCCATCGGCGAGAAGATGCACGCGCCTCCGCTGACCCAGGAGTTCCTGGCGGCCTGCGACCGGCTGCCGCTGCCGCTGATCAACATCCCCTACCCCCTGCCGTTCATCGCGATCGCCCGCTCGGTTGCCGAGTCCTCCCTGCTCGAAGAGTCCCGGCGCCTGCGGCAGACGGCCAGGGTTTACGACCTCCTCCGAACGGCCGGCGCCTCGGAGGACCATTGGCAGAGCCTGGTCCAACGGCTCGCCACCGAACTGGATGCGGAGCTGTTCGTGGTGGACCGCCGCTGCCTGCATCCCTGGCACCCGGAGGGACAGCCGGTCCCACGGTTCCTTGCCGATGAATGGGCTCCGCTTTCCGGGCAGGTGTCCTTGGCGGGTAAGAACTTCCAGTGGCACCGGATCCGGGGCCGGCACGTGCTGACCATGGACATCCCGACCCACGCCAACGCGCTCCTCGTGGTGCTGCCCAACAGCGAACCGCACCCGGACGCCGTCGTACTTCTGCACGCCGCAACGGTGCTGGGACTGCAGCTTTCGCGCATCGTCCTGTCGCTGGAAGGCCGCCATCGGCTGGCGGGTGAGTTCCTGCTGCAGGCCATGGATGGACGCTTGGGCGCGGCCGAGATGGAGAGCCGGCTGGCCGGTTTTGATGTTCCGCCCCAGGATTTCCTGCTCGCCTCGCTCTACGCGGACGCCGGCGATAAAGCAGCGGACGACGGCGACAGGCTGGCTAACGTGCACATCGAACTGTGGCGGCACGGGGTTGCGTCGGCTTCCCTGAAGCGGAATAACCGGCTGCACGTCGTTGTCCCTGCTGATGTGCCGGACGATATTTTGGTGCATTGCGCCGGGGCGGATGCCGCGATCGGGATCAGCGCTCCGGCGGGTGTGGCGGGCATTCAGCGCGCGCTGCAGGAGTCCTTGTGGGCGCTCGGATCGGCCCGGGCGAACAAGCTTGGCCTGGCCCGTTACGCGCAGGGACCATCGTGGCTGGGGCTGACGGGTTTCGAGGAAGGAACTGCCCTGGTCCGGCGTCTCCTCGGCCCGATTTTCGATTACGAGCAGAGCCAGGAAGGCGATCTCATTGTCACGCTGAGGACCTATTTGGACTCGCAGCGTTCCTGGCAAAAGACCGCCGCTGCCCTGTTCGCGCACCGGCAAACCATCATCTATCGGATACGAAAAATCGGCGAATTGACGGGGCTGGACATGGGTGAAACCTCCACTGTTGCCCAGTTGTGGTTCGCTCTCCAGATCCACGAGGCAATGCACCGGTAGGTATCCCTTGCTTGCGCTTTTTCCAGATAACCCGCTATGGTGTGAACCGTGTCACTGACGTGACGCAATGCTTTTGATCTGTGGCGGGAGAGTCCTGCCGGTACATCCAGTCAGGCGCCGTAGGAGCAAATCCTCCCCAGGAATCTCTCAGGCCCACGTACCGCCACGGCGAGGCAACTCTGGAAAGCAGTCCAGGTAACTGGGCTCACCGACGGTGCAAGCAGGCAACCATTCCTGCGGAATCTCTCAGGTCCAATACAGAGCGGGGAGGAACCCACATCATCGTGGCGCACATAGGGCGCCTGAATCATGGAGTTCCTCTTGACTGTTCAATCAACCCCCACCGCTTTCGCGGACCGGCACATCGGCGCCCGCCGTCAGGCCGACGTTGACACCATGCTCAAGGCAATCGGCTACGACTCCGTAGACGGCCTGGTAGATGTTGCGGTCCCCGATTCCATCCGGCAAGCCACGCCGCTGACGCTTCAGGCCGCCCTTAGCGAGACCCAGGTCCTCGCCGAGCTCCGCAAGCTTGCGTCCAAGAACAAGACCGCCATCCAGCTGATCGGCCAGGGCTACTACGACACCGTCACGCCGCCGGTTATCCGACGCAACATCCTGGAATCCCCGGCCTGGTACACCGCGTACACGCCCTACCAGCCGGAAATCTCCCAGGGCCGCCTCGAAGCTCTGCTGAACTTCCAGACAATGGTCCAGGACCTCACCGGACTTCCCGTGGCCAACGCTTCGCTGCTGGATGAAGCCACCGCTGTGGCCGAGGCTGTGCTGCTGATGCGTCGTGCCAGCAAGTCCAAGACCGCGAAGGACGGCAAGACCGTCCTGGACGCCGACCTCCTCCCGCAGACCATCGCCATCGTGAAGGGCCGTGCCGAGGCACTCGGCTTCGAGGTGGAGATTGCCGACCTCTCCGCAGGGCTTCCCGACGGCGAGATCAACGGCATCGTCCTGCAGCAGCCCGGCGTTTCGGGCCGCGTTTTCGACCACACCGGCGTCATCGCTGACGCCAAGGAGCGCGGGGCGCTGGTCACTGTCGCTGCCGACCTTTTGGCGCTCACCCTCATCACGCCCCCGGGCGAGCAGGGTGCCGATATCGCCGTCGGAACTGCGCAGCGCTTTGGTGTTCCGCTGTTCTTCGGCGGCCCCCACGCTGCGTACATGGCAGTCCGCGAAGGCATGGAGCGCACGCTCCCGGGCCGCATCGTCGGCGTCTCCAAGGACAACGCCGGAGTCCCGGCTTACCGTCTGGCCCTTCAGACCCGCGAGCAGCACATCCGCCGCGAAAAGGCGACGTCCAACATCTGCACCGCGCAGGCACTACTCGCGATCGTGGCTTCGATGTACGCGGTTTACCACGGCCCCGAAGGCCTGAAGGCGATCGCGGAAACCGTGCACGGCCACGCCCGCACGCTGGCCACTGCCCTCAAGACGGCTGGCCGTGAACTCGTGTCTGAATCCTTCTTCGACACCCTCACGGTCCGCGTACCCGGCAAGGCTGACAAAGTCATCGCCGCCGCCGAAGCCCGCGGTATCAACCTGCGTCGCATCGATGCTGGCACGGTCGGCGTTTCCCTCGATGAAACCACGACGCCGGAGGTTCTCTCCGCGGTAGCCGTCGCCTTTGGTGCCGGTCCGGTGAAGGACGCTTCCGGGTTTGAGCTGCCCTCAGACGTGGTCCGAACCAGTGATTTCCTGCAGCACCCCGTGTTCAACACGCACCGTTCCGAGACACAGCTGTTGCGCTATATCCGCAAGCTGTCCGACCGGGACCTCGCACTGGACCGCACCATGATCCCGCTGGGTTCCTGCACCATGAAGCTCAACGCTACAGCTGAGATGGAAGCAATCTCCTGGCCGGAGTTCGCCTCCATCCACCCGTTCGCTCCGGATCACCAGACCGCTGGATGGCGCGAGCTCATTGAAGGGCTGGAAGCCGACCTCACTGAGATCACCGGCTACGATCAGGTCTCCATCCAGCCGAACGCCGGTTCCCAGGGTGAGCTCGCGGGCCTCCTTGCGATCCGCGGCTACCACCTTTCCCGCGGCGACGAGCAGCGCAACGTGTGCCTGATCCCTGCTTCTGCGCACGGCACCAATGCTGCTTCGGCTGTGCTCGCCGGCATGAAGGTTGTTGTGGTGGCCACGGCCGCTGACGGCACGATCGACCACGCGGACCTGGCAGCCAAGATCGAGGCCAACAAGGACGTCCTGTCCTGCATCATGATCACGTACCCGTCCACGCACGGTGTTTACGACGCTGACGTCCGGGAGGTCTGCGACTCGATCCATGCTGCCGGAGGCCAGGTGTACGTTGACGGCGCAAACCTCAACGCACTCGTTGGGCTCGCCCAGCCGGGCAAGTTCGGCGGCGATGTCTCCCACCTGAACCTGCACAAGACCTTCTGCATCCCGCACGGGGGCGGCGGACCCGGTGTTGGACCGGTTGCAGCCAAGGCCCACCTGGCACCGTTCATGCCCGGAGATGCGAACAATGTTTCGTCTGAAGGTGGCGTGGCCATCTCTGCATCCCGCTACGGCTCCGCCGGTGTGCTCCCGATTTCCTGGGCTTACGTGAAGCTCATGGGTGGCCAGGGGCTCACCGAAGCCACCAAGTCCGCGCTGCTTGCTGCGAACTACGTTGCCTCCCGCTTGGATGAGCACTTCCCGGTTCTTTACACCGGCGAAGGCGGTCTTGTTGCCCACGAGTGCATCCTGGATCTCCGCGAACTGACTGCCCGCACCGGCGTCACGGCTGAGGACGTGGCCAAGCGCCTCATCGACTTCGGTTTCCACGCTCCCACCTTGGCGTTCCCGGTTGCGGGCACTTTGATGGTGGAGCCGACCGAGTCCGAGGACCTTGCCGAGATCGACCGCTTCATTGAAGCCATGATCACCATCCGTGCCGAAATCGAGCAGGTTGCCACCGGCGATTTCACTGTTGAGAACTCGCCGCTGCGCAACGCGCCGCACACGGCTGCCGCCGTCGTGAGTTCTGCATGGGACCGCGCATACCCGCGTGAGCAGGCCGCGTTCCCAGTCCACCACCTGAAGCAGGACAAGTACTTCCCGCCGGTCGGACGCATTGACGGCGCTGCTGGCGACCGCAACCTGGTGTGCTCCTGCCCACCCCTTGAAGCGTTCGAGGACAACACCGCAGACTTCGAGAACTAAAGGACTGACTCAATGACTGAGAACTACACCGCTCTCTACGAGCAGCACAAAAAAGCCGGGGCCTCGTTCACGGACTTCGGCGGCTGGCAGATGCCGCTCAAGTACGAGTCCGAACTCGCCGAACACCACGCAGTCCGTAACGCAGCTGGCCTCTTCGACCTCTCGCACATGGGCGAAGTCTGGGTCAGTGGTCCGGGCGCCGCGGCCTTCCTGGACTTCGCGCTCGTGGGCAAGTTGTCCGCGATCGCCGTGGGCAAGGCCAAGTACTCGCTGATCTGCAACGCCGACGGTGGCATCATCGACGACCTCATCACCTACCGCCGCCCTTCTCCCGAAGAAGGCGTGGATCAGTACCTCGTGGTCCCCAACGCGGGCAACGCCAAGGTAGTTGCGGCAGCTCTGCTGGAGCGGGCCGCCGGCTTCGACGTCGTGGTTGAGGACGCCTCGGCTGGGACGTCGCTGATCGCAGTCCAGGGTCCGAACGCGGAAGCCATTCTGCTGACCTTGGTTCCGGCAGAGCAGCACGCCCTCGTGACCGAGCTGAAGTACTACGCGGCTGTTGAGGTTGAGATCAACGGGCAGGACTTGTTGCTTGCCCGCACCGGTTACACCGGCGAAGACGGCTTCGAGATCTACATCCCGAACGTTGACGCAGCCGGCCTTTGGGAAGCACTCCTCGAGGTCGGCGAAGGCCACGGCCTCATCCCCGCGGGCCTTGCAGCACGCGACTCCCTTCGCCTCGAAGCCGGCATGCCGCTCTACGGCAACGAGCTCTCCCGCTACGTCAACGCCTACGCCGCAGGACTTGGCCCGGTGGTTTCCCTGGCCAAGGAAAGCGACTTCATCGGCAAGGAAGCCCTGGCTGCGATCAAGGCAGCCGGCGTCGGATCGACCATCGGACAGAAACTGGTCGGCCTCAAGGGAACCGGCCGACGTGCAGCCCGCGCCCACTACTCGGTCCTCAAGGACGGCTCACTCATCGGCGAAGTCACCTCCGGCCAGCCGAGCCCAACGCTCGGTTACCCGATCGCCCTGGCGTATGTCGACGTCGAGCATTCCACACCGGGCACGGTAGTCGAGGTGGACCTCCGCGGAAAAGCTGAGCAGTTCGAGATCGTTCAGCTGCCGTTCTACAAGCGCCAAAAATAGCCACGAGAGAAGGAACTGGAATGAGCAAAGTAGTTGCCGAGCTGAAGTACTCGGCTGAGCATGAATGGGTTGCTTCGGATGGAGCCGGGCCTGTGGGGATTGGGATCTCTGCGGTCGCTGCGGATGCCCTGGGCGACATTGTGTACGTTGACCTCCCTGAGGTCGGTTCCACTGTGACTGCAGGCGAGACCTGCGGTGAGGTCGAGTCCACCAAGTCGGTCTCGGACCTGTACTCGCCGGTGACAGGTGAGGTGACCGAGATCAATGACGCCGTTGTCAGCGATCCGGCCCTGATCAACACCGACCCTTACGGCGCTGGTTGGCTGTTCAAAGTGGCGGCCACGGAAGAAGGCCCGCTCATGTCGGCTGAGGAATACGCTGCAACAAACGGTGGCGAACTGTGAGCGCCGCAGCCGTGACTGAGTTCGCGCAGGTTGTATCGGCGTCGTTGGACGCCAAGCTGTCCGAGCTGGACCCGGAGATCGCCGCGAAGATCGACGACGAACTGGGCCGCCAGCGCGACGGCCTGGAAATGATCGCCTCAGAGAACCACACGGCCGTTGCCGTGATGCAGGCTCAAGGCTCCGTGCTGACCAACAAGTACGCCGAAGGCTACCCGGGCAAGCGGTACTACGGCGGTTGCGAGCACGTCGACGTGATCGAGCAGCTCGCGATCGACCGCATCAAGTCCCTCTTCGGTGCGGAGTTCGCGAACGTCCAGCCACACTCCGGTGCGCAGGCGAACGCCTCAGTGATGCACGCGCTGATCAAGCCGGGCGACACCATTATGGGCCTCAACCTTGCCCACGGCGGCCACCTCACGCACGGCATGAGGATCAACTTCTCCGGCAAGCTCTACAACGTGGTCCCCTACGGCGTCCGCGAGGACACCCACACGGTGGACATGGCCGAAGTCGAACGCCTGGCGCAGGAGCACAAGCCGGCACTGATCGTTGCCGGCTGGTCCGCTTACGCGCGGCAGCTGGATTTCGCTGAGTTCCGTCGGATTGCCGACTCCGTGGGTGCCTACCTCATGGTGGACATGGCGCACTTCGCCGGCCTGGTTGCCGCTGGCCTGCACCCGTCGCCGGTGCCGCACGCCCACGTCACGACGTCGACGACGCACAAGACCCTCGCCGGTCCGCGCGGCGGCATCATCCTCTCCAACGACGCCGACATCGCCAAGAAGATCAACTCGGCCGTGTTCCCGGGCCAGCAAGGTGGACCGCTGGAGCACGTGATCGCGGGCAAGGCCGTTGCTTTCAAGATCGCGGCCTCGGCAGAGTTCCGTGAGCGTCAGGAACGCGTTCTTGCAGGGGCCCGGATCCTGGCCGAACGCCTGGTCCAGCCCGACGTTGCCGAAAAGGGTATCTCCGTCGTCTCTGGCGGGACCGACGTGCACCTGGTCCTCGTCGACCTGCGCAACTGCGAACTCGACGGCCAGCAAGCCGAGGACCGGCTCGCGGCGATCGACATCACCGTCAACCGCAACGCCGTCCCCTTCGACCCACGACCGCCCATGGTCACCTCCGGCCTGCGCATCGGCACCCCGGCCCTCGCCACGCGCGGATTCGGGGAAGCGGCCTTCCGCGAAGTTGCGGACATCATCGCCGAAGTGTTGATTGCCGACGCCGATGCGGACCTTTCCGGGTTGCGGCACCGGGTTGATGTGCTTGCGAAGGCGCATCCGCTGTACCCGGGAGTTGCGAACCTCGGCTGAGCCTTGCGGGTTGGCCGTCGACCGAGGCCGGTGCGTGGGGCCCGTCGGGGCCGACATCCTCCGCGGGCTCGGTCGCATAGGCACCCGCTGAGCGGATGCGATGCTCCCTTGGACGCCCGCTTCCGGATGCCGGCCCCGAAGGGGCCGGCGGGGCGGGTCGCCTTCTTGGGACGGGCAGCTTCCGAGGGTGGGCCGCGAGGATGCTTTGGTCTTCCGTTTCGGGGGGGGTTGCTGCGGGGTGTGCCGTGCGCACGGCATGTTTGGCAGGGAGTCCACGAATCGGCGGGACTCGATTTTGATCTCCCGGGTGTGGCATTTGCTGGGAACGAATGCCGCACACAAAACCGGGTTTGGAGGTTCGCACTGGGACCTCCAGGGGGCCGGGCCGCCTTGGCTCGGGATTTGGCCCGGCCCCCACATTTTTGTTGTGTTTGACTCCTCCCTGAAAGGGATCCAGCCATGGCTGTTGGTGTTTTCGATCTGTTCTCTGTGGGTATTGGCCCGTCGAGTTCTCATACTGTGGGGCCGATGCGTGCTGCTGCGGTGTTCGCTGGCGAGTTGCGTGAGTCCGGGGTGCTGGGTTCGGTGGCGGGGTTGCGGGTTGATTTGTATGGGTCGTTGGCTGCGACTGGCCGTGGCCACGGGACGATGACTGCGACGCTGTTGGGTTTGGAGGGTTACCACCCGGAGTTGATCCTGCCTGATGAGGTGGAGGAGCGGTTGGCTGCGATCGCGGAGACGGGTGTGCTGAATCTTGCTGGTGCTGGCGTTGCTGGTGCGGGGGTGCAGTTGCGGTATGCGGTGGAGGATATGGTGTTGCATCCGTTGACGGTGTTGCCGCGGCATACGAACGGGATGAAGTTTGCTGTGGTTGATGCTGAGGGCGCCACGTTGCGGGAGGCGACGTTTTTCTCGGTTGGTGGCGGGTTCATTGTCCGGGAGGGTGAGGAGGACGCGGCGCGGGCGGAGTTGGAGGAGACGAAGGCGGAGTTGCCGTTGCCGTTCCGGACGGCTGCTGAGTTGCTGGGCCGGTGTTCCTCGAAGGGGTTGGGGATCAGCGACATCATGTTCATCAATGAGCGTGCCAGCAGGTCTGAGGAGGAGATCCGGGAGGGTTTGTTGCATATCTGGCATGTGATGGAGGCGTGTGTTGAGACGTCCTTGAAGCGTGAGGGTGTGTTGCCCGGGGGGTTGAGGGTCCGTCGTCGTGCTCCGGACTGGCTGGAGCGGTTGTTGAAGGAGGACAAGGACCGTAACGATCCGAAGTATTGGCAGGAGTGGGTGAACCTGATCGCGTTGGCGGTCATTGAGGAGAACGCTTCCGGTGGGCGGGTGGTCACGGCGCCGACGAATGGTGCGGCGGGGATTATCCCGGCGGTGTTGTATTACGCGTTGCATTATGCGCCGGGCATGGACAAGGCCACCCAAAAGGATAAGGACGATGTGGTGGTGAAGTTCCTGCTGGCTGCGGGGGCGGTGGGTGTGTTGTACAAGGAGCAGGCGTCCATTTCGGGGGCCGAGGTGGGCTGCCAGGGCGAGGTCGGGTCGGCGTCGTCGATGGCTGCTGCGGGGTTGGCCGAGGTGATGGGTGGTACGCCGGGTCAGGTGGAGAACGCGGCGGAGATCGCGATGGAACACAACCTGGGGTTGACGTGTGATCCGATCGGGGGGTTGGTGCAGATTCCCTGTATTGAGCGGAACGCGATCGCGGCGGCGAAGGCGATCAACGCGGCGAAGATGGCGTTGTGGGGGGATGGGACGCACCGGGTGTCCCTGGATGAGGTGATCGTGACAATGCGCGAGACCGGCAAGGACATGTCCTCCAAGTACAAGGAAACCGCGATGGGCGGCCTGGCCGTCAACGTCGTCGAATGCTGACACGTACCTGCGTTGTGGCAACGGACAAAACGAGACAACCAACAAGGAAGTAAACCCATGACCCTGGCACCTGAAGGCCGTAAGTTGCTGCGCGTTGAGCAGCGCAATTCGGCTGTCCCGGTTGAACGCAAGCCCGAGTGGATCAAGGCCAAGGTCCAGATGGGGCCCGAGTTCGTCGGGCTGAAGAACCTGGTGAAGAAGGAAGGCCTGCACACGGTGTGTGAGGAGGCCGGTTGCCCGAACATTTTCGAGTGCTGGGAAGACAAGGAAGCGACGTTCCTGATCGGCGGGTCCGAATGCACGCGCCGCTGTGATTTCTGCCAGATCGATACCGGCAAACCCTCCCCGGTGGACATGTTCGAACCCACCAAGGTGGCCCGGTCCGTGCAGGCCATGCAGCTGCGCTATGCCACCGTCACCGGGGTGGCCCGTGACGACCTCGCCGATGAGGGCGTGTGGCTGTACGCCGAAACGGTCCGCAAGATCCACGAACTGAACCCGGGCACCGGGGTGGAGCTGCTGATCCCGGACTTCTCCGGCAAACCCGAACACATCAAGGCAATCTGCGATTCCAAGCCCGAGGTGTTCGCGCACAACGTCGAAACCGTGCCCAGGATCTTCAAGCGGATCCGCCCGGCGTTCCGGTACGAACGCTCCCTGGATGTCATCACCCAGGGCAGGGACCTTGGCATGGTGACCAAGTCCAACCTGATCCTGGGCATGGGCGAAACCCGCGAGGAAATCTCCGAAGCGCTCCGGGACTTGCACGCGGCCGGGTGTGACCTGATCACGATCACCCAGTACCTGCGCCCGTCCGAACGGCACCTGCCCGTGGACCGCTGGGTCAAACCGCAGGAGTTCGTGGACCTCCAGCACGAGGCCGAGGAAATCGGCTTCCTCGGTGTCATGTCCGGGCCCCTGGTCCGCTCCTCCTACCGGGCCGGGCGTTTGTGGGCCACCGCGATGCGCAAGAAGGGCTGGGAAATCCCCGCCGCCCTGGCCCACATCGAGTCCTCCGGCACCACCCGCCAGGAAGCCTCCACCATCCTCGCCGCCCACGCCTAAGCCACAGCAAAAGGACACCTCATGCTTCCCGTTCGTGTTGAGATCATCCCGTCCGAGGGAATCGTGGACGTCGTCAGCAAGGCCCTGCCTACGTCCACCGCAATCAGCATTACCTGCCTGCCGAAGCATGGTGTCGGTGCCACACTCCGTGCTGCTGTCCAGCTGAGGGAGCTCGGCTATACCGTGGTTCCCCACCTTGCTGCCAAGGCTCTTGAAAGCCGCGCCGAGTTGTCAGCCATACTGGGTGACTGCTCGGCGTCGGGCATCACGGAAGTCTTCGCCATCGGGGGCGACGGGCAGCCATCGGGTTCGTATTCCACTGGCGGGGAATTGCTGCGCGACATCGCCCAGATCACGTCCGGCGAAATGGCCGTTGGAGTGGCCGGCTACCCGGAAGGGCATCCGGACATCACCAGCCTGCGCTTGGTTGATGCCTTGCTGGAGAAGCAGGAGTTCGCCACGAAAATAGTCACGCAGATGTGTTTCTCGGCGGACAGGATCCAGGACTACGTGGCTATGCTCCGCCGTGAGGGCGTACTCCTTCCAGTGTGGGCAGGTGTGGCAGGGGCCGTGCCCAAGGTAAAGCTGGTCTCGCTTGCCACCAGCATCGGAGTGGGGTCCTCCTTGAAATTCCTCAGCCGCAAAGGCCCGCTGGCACGGAGGCTTCTGATCGGGGAACGGTACACGCCGGACGCGCTCATTGACGAGCTCTCTGTCCGACCAGGGATAGAGGGAATCCAGCTCTACAGCTTCAATTCCTTGGACGCACTTCCAACGCCACAACCCGCCGTCGAAGGGGTTCGATAACCGCAGTTTTAGGTGCGAATTCCCCCGATTTTTCCCCGAAAAGTAGTAGCACACTTCATGGTTGGCAAGGTGGGCCGGAGGCTGTACGTTTGCCGTAAGAAGGTTACTTAGCAACTGCATAGCAGCGCAGGATAAATGGGGGTAAATCGGCGCAGCGCGCTTGGACGCAAGAGGTGTAGGGCCGTGAGGGCAGGCGGAGAAGCTTTCGTTGATCCAGCAGGCGGCGGGGACATTCTCAACGGCCGCTACCGGATTCTGGAGCTACTCGGGCACGGGGCGATGTCCACTGTCTGCAAGGCCCGGGATGAAGTCCTGCAGCGCGATGTTGCACTTAAGATCTTTTCCCCAGGCTCAGGCGACGAGGGTTTCGAGGAGCGCCAGCAGGCAGAGATGCGGTTGCTTGCAGGATTTGATCACCCAGGCCTGGTGCATATTTACGACGCCGGTGTGGACGCCGGAACTTCGGGCCCGCCGCAGGCTTTCCTGGTCATGGAGCTGGTTTCCGGAAATAATCTGCGTTCGGTGCTTGCTCAGGGTCCGCTCAGCCTCGCGGAAACAACGCACATCGGCCACGCCCTTGCAGGTGCCCTCGTGCAAGTTCACGGGAGCGGAGTTATTCACCGGGACATCAAGCCTGCCAATATCCTGGTTTCGGAAACTCCGGGCCCTGATCGCATCGTCAAACTCGCTGACTTTGGCGTGGCCCGAATCTTGGAAGGCAGCCGCCTGACTGCCACCGGAATGACGGTGGGAACCGCCCAGTACCTCAGCCCGGAACAGGCTCTGGGCCGTCCTTTGACTCCTGCCAGCGATATCTACTCCCTCGGCCTGGTGCTCTTGGAATGCCTTACGGGCAGGACCGAATATCCGGGGACGCCCATTGAGTCGGCTGCAGCGCGCCTTCACCGTGCCCCCGTCATCCCTGAGCAGATCCATCACCCCATAGCCGAACTGCTGAAGTCCATGACGGACCTCGAACCAGACAATAGGCCGACTGCCGCGGAGATCGAAGAATTCCTGGCTCGCCCGTGGCAGGAGGCGTATGCACACCCAGCAGCTACGGCGCTTTTGCCGCCTCTGCCTGCCCGGGCGCCCGCCATCGGGGCAACAACCGAAGTTTCCCCCAAGCTTCACAGGAGTAGGGGAGGCGGCAGGCTCGGGGCGCTGTTGATGGTCCTTCTCGCGGCAGCGATAGCAGTCCCCCTCGCGGTGGCATTATCCGGTCAGGAGCCCTTGCCGGCAGACGTTACCTCGCCTTCGCCGGTTATGCAGGAATCGGGCCTTCCTTCCCCGGCTGGAACGCCCGCGCCAGTGGTAACAATTACCACCCCTGGGCCGGTGGAAACGGTTCTCATTCCTGGGCCGGTGCAAACCGTTCAGCTGCCGCCGTCCGACTCAGGCAACGGGCAGGGAGACGTTCCATCGCCAGCGGCCAGCGAGCAAAGCGGGCCGACAGAGGATGCGCAGGAAACCGAATCACCGGCGCGTGGGGCCCAAGGCGGCGGCCAATCCGACCAAAGAGGCCAGGGAAACGAAAAAAGCAAGGGCAGGGGCACCAACTAAAACGACCCGCAATGCATGCAGTCAGCCCCGAACATCTTCGAACGCCAGCGCAGTTTTTGCTCAAGATGGGCACAATGTTGGCTCAGTGGCAGCTGAATTTCCGAAATGCCCGGCCCGCAGCGACTCCCGGGGGCAGGTACCGGGCCATTAAAAAACTGAGTACTCCTGATCCGACGGCTGCCGGCGTGCTCATGAACGGCGCAGGCCAGCGTTGGTGTACTAAAGCGGGCTATCAGATGGGCATAGAAGCCTATCCCGCGCTGGCATGACGCAAAGTGCTACCAAGTAGTCCCCAATACGAAAACTGAGTACTCGCTTGCCGGTTCAGCGTATTCCTGACCCCTTGGTCGGGCGGAAAAGAGGCGTACACCCAAGAGTAGCCACGGTGCCACTGCTGGCTGAACTATTGGGGGCATCGCTTCATCCGCCGGAAACGGTCGGGTGCTGGGGGTTGCGATGCGGCTCCCCGGAAAAAGATCAACCAAGGAGTCATACCATGCGCAAGCTTTCCAAAAAGAGCCGGATCACCGCCACCGTCGCAGGCGTGGCATTGGTAGCCGTAGGTGGCGGAGCTGCCTACGCCTACTGGACCACCACCGGTTCCGGCAGCGGCTCGGCCGCCAACTCCGCCGGAGGCGGACATGTCACACTGCACGCCACCTTCAATGCCGGCCTGGCGCCGGGCAACCAAACCAACGTAGCCTACACCGCGGACAACGCGACGACGTCCAGCACGGTAGTTGGAGCCCTGACGGCAAATGTCACCACCAGCGTCCCCGAATGCCTCCCGGCATGGTTCGAAGTCACCGCCGTGACAAGCAACTCGACCGTCGCCGCAGGGGCCACGGGAATTTCCGTTGGCAGCGGTGTCTTGAAGTTCAACGACAGCTCTGACAGCCAGGACGCCTGCAAGTCCGCGACCGTCACGGTCAACGTCTCCAGCCAGTAGCGCGTGAATGCCGGGGACCACCTTGCGAGTGGTGGTCCCCGGCTTCCGCATTCCTCCCGACTGAACGCTTCCGTCCGAAAAGAGCTTCCATGGACCACCGGCCAGAGCGCCCCGCGCCTAACCCTCGAGCTGCCGTACCACTCCGGACGCTGATACTTGCGCTCGTGGTGGCCCTTGTTCCGGTGGCGGTTGTCGCTGCAAGCAGTGGGCAGAGCGCTACGCAAGGCAGCCCGGTCAAGGTAGCCAAGGGGATTACGGTGGCGTTGTCGCCCTCGAACCGCAGCCTGGATCAGGGGCAGTCCACCACCTTCACAGTGTCAGCCACCTCCACGGGCGGTTTCACCGGACCAGTAGCGTTTACCGTTACGGGTCTTCCGGCTGGCGCGACAGCCGCATGGTCGCCGTCGTCGGTGGTTCTGGGATCCGGCAGCACAGCGCAGGTGGCTTTGACCGTCGCCACGTCTCCCACAACGCCGGTCGGCAAGTCCGACTTCACTGTGAAGGGAGCCAGCGGCACGGTCCAAAACGCGGTCCAGTCGAACGCGGCGCCCGGGCAGTTGCAGGTCCAGGAAGTCAAACGGACCTTCGGTGTCACCGGCTCATTGAGTGGGCTCCTGGCGCCAGGGGTGTCCCGAGCAGTGGAGCTGCAGATTTCCAACCCCGAGAACAAGAGCATCGCCATCACCAACCTGACGGTTTCGATTGCGCAAGTGGTGCGCACGCCGGCAGCGGTGGCGGCCAACCTCCCCTGCAGCAGTGCCGACTACCAGGTCACCCAATACTCCGGGAGCTACCCGTTGGCAGCTCCTCCCGGGCCCAGCTCGCTGACCTCGCTGGGCGTGAATGACAGCAGCAAATGGCCCCAAGTGAGGATGCTGGACACCTTGCAGCTCCAGGACGGTTGCAAGGGTGCGACCCTCCAACTCACGTACTCCGGGACGGGACAGGCGAACTGACATGAAGACGCTCAACCGGAAGCCCCGTAGCGGACGGATCGCCCGCACCACTGCCGCCACCGTGGCCCTTTGTATCCTGGGCGGTGCAGGGACTGCCTACGCCTACTGGGCTACCACCGGAATCGGCAGCGGTTCGGCGACCAACGGGACAATGCAAACCGTGACCGTGGATGCGCTCATCCCGGGCGACACCCTGCAGACCAGCCTCGTTCCAGGTGGATCAGCCGACGTGGTTCTCCGGGCAACCAACCCCAATAGCCATGCGGTTACCGTCTATGGAATCGCGGCTAACGGCGCCGTGACTGCAGACGCCGCGCATTCCGGCTGCACCACCACCGGCGTGACGTTCACGCCCCCGGCTGCACCATTGGCGCCAACGGTGACCATCCAGGCAAATACATCCATCCTGCTGACTCTTGAGGGTGCGGCCAGCATGAGCGCGGCCTCACTTTCCGCCTGCCAGGGCGCCCAATTCAACGTTCCCGTCACGCTGGAGGTACGGAAGTGAGCCCGCTTCGCCAGTCCGCTGCTTCATCGTCCTCAACGCGGGTGACGATGGGCGCTTGGAACCGCGCCCTCGTGATCATTCTCGGCATTCTCCTCGTCTCATGGGGCGGTCCCGCAGCCAGTGCTTTCTGGAGTTCCGTCAGCAGCAACTTCGGTGGCGCCAAGGCCGACGCCGTCGCCCAGGGCGCAAAGCCCACTACCGCCGTTTCCGGAAGTAGTGTGACGGTCACGTGGACAGCAAGCACGACGGCGGCTGGCCGGTCCGTAACCGGGTACAGCATCGCCCGCTACGCCTCAGCCACTGGCGGCACTGCGGTTGCGGCAGCCGGAACCTGCGCAGGAACAGTAGCCGGGCTGAGCTGCGTGGACACCGGTGTCACCACGGGGAACTGGTACTACACGGTTACGCCCAAACTCTCCCAGTGGCAGGGCGCTGAAAGCACACGGAGCGCAGTTGCCGCCGTGGATGCCACCGCACCCCTCGCCCCGTCTGTGACGGCGCCACCATATGTCTACAGCGGAAACGTGACCGCTGTTCCAGTCAGCGGGACGGCAGAGGCCTTGTCCTCGGTCACTTTGACCGTAACGGGAACAGGAGCCCTGCCCGTGACCCAGACCATTAGCGTCAACAGCTCCGGGAACTGGGCAGCGACCCCCTTGAACCTGAGCGCTTTCAGCCCAGGGACCATTAACTACTCAGCACAGGCAACGGACGCCGCAGGTAACACTGGTCCTGCGGGAGTGGCTACATCCACCAAGGACGTGAGCTCGCCAGCGGTGGCGGGGGTCCAGCTGAACAACCGTTCGGGCGGCACCCTCGGCAAGGTGGAGAAGGGCGATTCGGTGACGATAACGTTCTCTGAACCCATCAACCCGAACACGATCTGCAGCGTCTGGGAGAACGACACCACCAACGTGCAGACCCAGGCCGGCAACAACGCGGATAACGTGATAGTCAACGTAAGCTCCAGCAACATACTGACTGTAACCGGGGCTGGGTGTACAACCCTCAGGGTCGGCAGTGTTGCACTGGGCGGCAACTACACAACCTCCGCACTCAGCTTTAGCGGTAATGGCACTAACAACGCCTCCAGCCTGAGCTGGAATCCGACGGCGCGAACACTCACCATCACCCTTGGAGCAGGGACCAGCGGAGGCTCGACGCTTACGTCGACCACGATCTTCCCGACTTACACCCCCGTCACTGGCCTGACGGACGTAGCAGGCAACCCACTCGGAACAGGGCCCTTCCAGGGAGCACCCTCCCGCTTCTAGCGACAAGTAGTGCGCAACTGATAGTGCCCCTTATTCCTCGTGATAAGGGGCACTATCTGTGCCCAAACCCGGAGTAGCCCAGCGCCCGGAGCGTAGCCTTGAAGCGGACGCCAGCGCCGCCGTCGTACGTTTGATCCTGCGACGAAAGGCGAGCCGCCCCTTGAAGGCTGTAGCGGAAATGTTCACGATGGGTCCGGGAAACAAGGACCATCACCCGGCTCTCCGCTGCGCTGTTGGTGTCTTTGTGCCGCTGATTACGCTGACCCTGATGGGGCGGTTGGACCTGGCCGTGTTTGCCTCGTTCGGTGCGTTTACCGGCATTTATGGCCGCAATGAACCGCATAGCGTGCGCTTCCGAAGCCAAGTGCGTGCCGGTGGTTTCATGCTGCTTATCATTTTGTTGGCCACCCTCATGGCTCGTGCAGCGCAAGCCATTGGCATCGAGGGCGCCGCGTATTCGTGGCTCTTGACTGCTGCAACCACTGTCGTGGCGGGCGCGTGCTCGGTGGTGGTCGCGGCCTGGAGGTTGCGGCCAGGCGGCTCCCTCTTTCACATCTTCGCCTTCGCTGCGATCGCATCCATCCCTGCTCAGCCGCCCTTGTGGGAGGCCATGCTGGTCGCGGTAGGTACCACGCTCTTCTGCCTGCTGATCGGCATGTCGTCACGGGTGCTCAAAACTCACAGAACCCCGTGGAAACGGCCGCCCCGCATCCGCCACACCACGTTGGAACGTCGTGCGATCTGGTTGGAAGGCGGCGGATATCTGATTGCCGCAGGCCTTGCGGGGACCATCGCGACTCTGGTGGGGGAACGGCTCGGCTTCGGCCACACTTATTGGGCCATGGTTGCGGCGGTGGTTCCATTGGTGGGTCATTCGACGCGCCACCGAGTGAGCCGTGGCATCCAAAGAATCGCCGGAACGGTGATCGGATTGGTGCTGCTTGCCGGCATCCTGTGGCTCAATCCCGCGCCCTGGGCCATGGTCCTGGTGATAGCAGCTTGCCAGTTCGGTGCTGAGATGTTTATCGCCCGGCAGTACCTTGTGGCGCAGATCTTCGTAACTCCGCTTGCCCTGATAGCTACGTTGCTGGCAGCCCCGGTTGATCCCGGCCTCCTGTTGCGGGACCGCATCATCGAAACGGTGATCGGTGCCGCCGTCGGCGTTGCCGTGGTGGTGGCGCCCGCCCTTTGGCGGCGGGTGCGTGCAACCGTGCCGGCTGGTTGGACTTAAATCGTAAGTACACATATAACTAGATAGCCAAGATAGTTACTAGGGATGTGTGGGAGAAGACGATGACAGTCGCACTGCGTGAACCAAGCTCCACACCAGTCGCTGGGAATACCGTGGACCATGCTGCGGAAGGGGTGCTGCCGATGGGGCCCGTCCACTGCGGTTCGCACATGGCTATCTCCGCAGGACCGGGCCATGACTCCATGCAGTGGATCACAGTGGAGCCAATATGGCCGGAGTGGGCTTGCGGTTGCGGTTTCAGAATGGACATCGACGCCTTGGACCCGGTCAGCGGTGTGTGGGTCGCAGCACTTCGCCGCCAAAGCCTTCAACATGAGTTGGCGATTTCCCAGAACACACTCGCCCTGGCCTTCAAGAAGGCCGTCGACGCCGGTGTCGAGCCCCGGGCTCTTGCTGAAGTAGCCGGACTGCCGGTTGGGGAGATTGAATCCTTCCTTCAGTAACAGGGGAGCCATAAAAACGTCTGCCCGCCCAGCTGTTGTCGGGATACGTCGCCGCACAAGCGGGCAGCTAGCAATCAGGCCGACCGCGGCACCAAGTATTGGTGCTTGACCGAGGCTTACGTACGAGAAAAGGGAAACAAATGGGAATCATTGGTTGGATTGTTTTGGGTTTGATCGCAGGAGCCATCGCCAAGGCCATCATGCCGGGCAGGCAGGGAGGCGGCTGGATCGCTACGCTCCTGCTGGGAATCGTGGGTGCCGTGCTGGGTGGCTGGATCGGTAGCGCCATCTTCAAGGTTGGCATCAACGAATTCTGGTCGATCTACACGTGGTTGCTCGCAATCGGAGGTGCGCTGATCGTACTGGTCATCTGGGGACTGGTGACCCGCCGGAAGGCTTGATTCACCGCTCCCGGAGGCCCTGACGCGAATGCGTTGGGGCCTCCGTCGTCGGCGCTATCTACCCAAGGCGCCTAACAGGGAGGCGGTCGGGATTGGCGCAGAGCACCGCAAGGTTGCTGATTGCCCGTGCCCTATCGCCAGGGTCAAGGACCTTCCAGGATTCATGGTCTGGATCGCCGAGGACCCGGTTGAGCCCAAGAATCCGCGAGCGATCACTGCCTCCCATGTCGGCCACAAGTTCCAAGGGCCCGTTAATTGTTGCCAGGAGTGTTGCTGCGTCATCGAGGTGGCGGCCCCTTTCCCGCGAATCCTCCTGATACGCAGCGCCTTTGAGGACCAGCGCGCCCAGTGCGTTCGGGATGCTTATGGACACCGGACCCCGATGGTCCACGAAGACCCGGCAGTCTACTGTTCGCCGGAGGGCTTGGGTCCCACCCGTCACCTGAAAGACTTTGCGGCCTCCTATACGGGGAACCAATCCGGGTACAAGATGGTCGGCAACCATGAGGTCGATCTGCTCATTACCGCGAAGGAAACGATGTGCGGGGCTATCGCCATTGATGGATTGCCTGGGCGAGTAGCCGAGTGAACGGAGCACTGACGCGACGCCGGGCATGGTTGCCGCGCCGGTTTCCATGTGAAGGATGATGTCGACGTCAGTGGTCGGCCGCGAAACGGTTAGACCCGCTACGGCGGAGTGCAGTTGGACCATAAGTCCCCCAACCAGCGTCCACTGATCAGAAGGCAAGGCGCGGGCCAGTTCAGCGCATTGGGGCCATGGCCGGCCCCAGCCACCCGCGGGCGGCGAAGCCTCCCACTGCACTCGTTCCGTCGCGCGATGGTCATCGTCCACTAAACAGCTCCTCCAGAACACGGAGTCCAGCGCTGCGCTCACGGGTGACCGAGGACTCCAACAGGTCCAAGGCAATGGCCGCCAGCGGGACTCCCCCTGTAAACGCCTGGCTGGTGGTGACTTCCCGCAGCACTACGTTGCCCTCCCGATCATCGATTAGTCCGTACGCTTCCTTAAGTGCACCTGCATCGCCGGACATGACGTAACCATCCACAATTCCCCCGCCACCAGTGAGACCAAAGCGTTGGCCAACGTTCTGGTCCGCGATGGCCGCGGCACCAGTGGGAAGGACATGGTCCCTTAGCCGTTGGACCACATCGGCCGTGGCTCTATATCGATGCACGCCCGCGCGCCTGCGCGCCAGAATGGGCAATTCGGCAGGTTCCATACGGCTCAGTTTGAGTCGCAGCCGAGACAGTTGGGTGGAGTCAACCCACTCCACCTCGTTTTCCCCGGAAAGCAGGAGGAGCGCGGTCCAGGCATTCGCCTCAGTCCACGGCCGGCCATGGCGTGTGCCTTCGCGGGCCAATCGCTCCACAGAGGCGGCGTCCAGCAGGATGGCCCGGCCAACGACACCTGAGCTGATCAGTTGACCAGTGCCGATCAACTTACGGACAGCTACCTGCGTAATGCCCAATCGCGCCGCGGCCTGGGCAGTAGTTACGTGGCTCATACACTAACGTTCTCTCGAAGAAACGTTAGTGTCAACGGGAAGCTCTTCTATCGGAATACTCCCGGTCACAAATCCCCCGCAACAACACGAATGGGGCCGCTCTGGAAAGCTCGGATACGCTGCTTTCGAGTTACACCACATCGCACGCTAAGGGTTATCAACGATGCTCACCTCAGCTGTCGATGGCGCGCCCCGCCGTCGGCCGGATCCTGCCCCGAAGAAGACTGCAACTGAACTTGGCGCCCTCGGGACAGGATTGGGCGCGTTGGCTTCGGTCGTCCTCGCGGGAGTGCTCGCACTTGTCCTCCACACGCTCGCGCAGCAATCGACACGGCTCGGCCCTGCGTTCGAGGGCTGGGCTGCATCGGTCTCCAACTCCCCTTTTGCAGCGGTCAGGTGGTTCCTTGGCGACATGACTGAGCCCCTGTTCTACAAATCAGAGCTGGCGGCATGCGGGTTGCTTGCCGGGGCTTTGTTGGCCTGGTGGGCTGGCCGGCGGGGCAAGACCTGGCCGGGTCAGCTGGCATATGACACCGGACTGTGGCCCTGGGTGCTGGCCTCGGCGTCGCTTAGCCTGCTGTTGTCCAACGTAGTTTTCGGCCGGTTGCTCGACGACGGATGGCAGCCCACGTTCGTGCCTTTCGTTTGCGTGGCCCCGGCAATGGTCCTGATGTATGGACCCGGTTGGCGGACCTGCACGACCGGAGCTGTACTCGGGGCATTCACCGTCACGCCGTTGGCGTTGTTGCTGATCCCAACGCTCACCGCGCCGCTCGAACTGCCGCCCGTGGTGGCGAACGTCCTTGCGATGTCCTTGGGATCAGTGCTGGCTTTCCTCACTGCCCGGAAATTGCCTTGGCTTGTCCTACGGAAACCGGCTCCGCAGACGCAACCCATCCAGCCGCCGTCGGGCGTTAACCGTGTTCTTACGGACGCAGTGTGGGCGGCGCGCCGGGTCCTCGCCGACTTCACCGAGACCCATTTCTTCGCCAACGCGCTCGCCAGTGCAGGCATGATCTTTGGCGTCGGGGTGGCATTCGTGCTGAATCCTGTGCTGCCCGGGTACGGTTCCAACCTGGTTCCGCACATCCTGTTTGCGCAGGCCCTCACCTCGGCCATCGGCGTGGTTCTTTGGCGGAGTTGGTACCGCAACGGTGGGTGGTCGGCCACCTACGCGTCGCTCGTCTCAGTGGCGCCTGCCGCCGTGCTCGCCTACGACGGCTCGTGGTGGAGCATCATCGGCGGCGCATTGCTTGGAGCGGTGCTGGCCCCTCCTATTGCCAGGGCGATTTCGGCCCAGCTGCCGGAGGGCCTCCATCCGGTCATCGGCAACACCGCGGCCATGGCCATTTCGACGGCGGTCACCCTCCCGATCCTGGGGCTGCTGCCCCACTAACTTAGCCTGCTGGTGAGTCCTCTACTGACTTAGTCTGCGACCAGCAGCGCCTGCGGCGCTGCCTGCTTCATCCGGGTTTGCAGCCAACTGAGCTGGACTTCCGTCTCTTTGTGGCATTGATCGACGACGGCGAGCAGCTCGGCGTCGCGAAGTGCGGATCCGGCTTGATTCACCACAGTCCACGTGACGTCAACCAAGCTCGCCAGCAGATACAGGTCCTGCAGGTCGCGAAGGAGGCCGACAGGGCCGCTCCGGGTTTCTGACAAGCCGTCGGCGTGGAGCCGCTCGGGCTCGTGGTCGGATGTGTCCTTGCCGTATCGCTGCACGAGGGGGAGGAGGAGTTCCCCGTGCTTGTCGCATTGCCTGGCCAAAGTCTGGCAGAGGAAATGTATGTCAGGCTCCGAGCCGTGGCCATCAGAGACTTGCCGGAAAGACGTAGCCAGGGTCGCTTCACCCTGATGCAGTAAACCCAGGTAGATGTTGAGGTTCATTGTTGTTGTCCTGCCTGCCTTGAAGCGGTGGTGTTGGGCGCCGGAGCCGGTCCATCACCGTCACGGATTTTCTCTACTTTCACCGCGGCATTCTTGAAAAGCGGTTGCTTTGACACCGGATCCCACTCGGTAATGGTGAGCTCGTTGGCTGCAGTCTTCTGCGAATCCTTGGGAGAATCATCCGGGCTGGAGGGTGCGGTCGAGTCCCAGTATCCATAGTGGAAAGGTGCGAAAACTGTGCCCGGCCGGACGCCACTGACTCGAGCCGGCGCCTCAATCAGACCTCGCCGCGACGATACGCGGACGATGTCGCCCTCCTTGATCCCCAGCGCTGAAGCGTCTTCGACCGAGAGCTCCACCCACATCCGTGGCGCCGCCGCGTTCAGCGTCCTGGCACGTCCCGTCTTGGTCCGTGTGTGGAAGTGATACGCCGTCCGACCGGTTGTGTACCGGAGCGGGTAGTCGTCGTCCGGTTCTTCGTGCGGTGGATGGTACTTGGTTGTTTTGAGCCAGGCGCGGCCCTTGGGCATTTTGGCGCGGTACGGTTCCGGCTCCACTTCGGCCCCCGTCAAGAGGTCGTGACCGTAGTTCTCGCAGTAGTCAGGATCGCTGGGAAGAACCCCGTCCGTATAGAGGCGTGTGGTGCCATCCGGGTTTTGCGCATTGCAGGGCCAAGGGATCCCGCTGCCACCACGGAGTTTCGAGTAACTCAGTCCGGTGTAGTCGCAAGGACGCCCGCGCGAGCATTCTTTCCAAGCTTCGAAGGCGTCCTCCGGACCCTCCCACGTCAACAAGGGCGTGCCGTCCAAGGTGGTGAAGCCCATTCGGTTGGAGTAGTCCAGGAAAATATCCAGATCGCTGCGGGCGTCCCCGGGCGGGTCTACGGCTTTGTCAGAGATATGGACGACGCGCGAAGCGTTGGTGAATGTTCCTGTCTTTTCGCCCCACGCGGCGGCGGGGAGGACGACGTCGGCCATGCCGGCGGTTTCGGTGAGGTACAGATCCTGCACCACCAGGAACAGTTCCGGCTTGGCCAGGATTGCCCGTATCCGGGGCAGCTCCGGCAGGGAGACCGCAGGGTTCGTAGCCGAGACCCAGAGGAAATTGATGGATCCTTGCTCGGCGTAGCGGAAGATTTGCATGGCATGGGTTGGCGGTGCCCAGTGGGGGATGATCGCGGGATCCACGTTCCACAGGGAGGCCAGTTCTTCAACGTGTTTCGGGTTGTGCCAATTACGGAAGCCCGGGAGGTCGCCGTCGGCCCCGCATTCGCGGTTGTTTTGCGCCGTCGGCTGCCCGTTCATCTGTAGTAGGCCGGCTCCGGGGCGGCCGAGCATGCCGCGCAGCAGATGGAGGTTATTGACCTGGCAGGAGGAAGCTGTGGCCTGTGACGATTGGTAGAACCCCTGTAAAACGGTGGACAGTACCCGATCCGACGTGCCGAAGATGCGGGCGGCCTTCCTGATGTCGTGGGCGCTGACGCCGCACACCTCGGCAGCAGCCTCGGGCGTCCATTCCTCCACAGTGGATTTCAGCTCGTCGTAGCCGAGTGTGTGTTCCTGGATGTAGGTGGGGTCCTCCCAGCCGTTGTGCAGGACCTCCCGGACCAGAGCGTGCATGAGCGCAAGATTGGTGCCGGGCCGCACCGCAAGGTGCACGTCGGCAAAGCGCGCGGCCTCCGTATTTCTGGGGTCGACGCACACCAGTTTGGGCGGTGTGGGTCCTGAAAGGCGGTCCAGGATGCGAGCCCAGAGGACGGTCTGGGTTTCGGGCATGTTGTGCCCATAAAGGAAAATTGCATCGCAATTGTCGATGTCCTCGTAGGCGCCTGGTTGTCCGTCTGCTCCGAAGGTTTCCTTGAGCGCGGACGCCGCTGTCGCGGTGCACAGGCGGGTGTTTCCATCCATGTGGGGTGTCCCGATACCAGCCTTCCCAATCACGCCCAGGGCGTAGTACTCCTCAAGGAACAGTTGGCCGCTGGTGTAGAAGCCATGGCTGAGGGGACCCTTCTCCTTCAAGAGTTGCTTGCTGCGTGCCACGATCCGCTTCATGGCCGTGTCCCAATCAGTTGGGACCAATTCGCCGCCTTCGCGGATCAATGGATGCGTGAGGCGGTCCATGTTCGAGACGCCTTGCCAGCTTGCGAAGAGTCCTTTCGGCCCAAGGCGTCCCTTGTTGATGCGGTCTTCCGCACGGCCACGAATGCCCACCATGACCCCGTCCTTGACGGCAATATCGCAGCCGCAGCCGTTGCTGCACAGCACGCAAGCGGATTGGACCCAATGGTCAACATCGCCCTCAGTGAGGCCTTCCTGGAGGGCGTAATCCACGCGGGAAGGCCACGCAGCTTCTCGCTCAAACGGAGTCCTTGTGCCCCATATATCAGTAATGCGATCCACCATGATCCCACCTCTGTGTTCAGCGTTGACCCTTCGTTACAGGATTATCAGGTTGCTTATTATCAGTCCAGAGTGCCTGCCAAGGGGTGGGAAACGGAACAAAGACCCTTGATCTTTTCCTGAGCAAGTGTTGATGGATTGCAGGAGTGGTTCTTGATCCGGGCCCGGCACAGTGGTTCTTGTCAGCCAATCAGGGCCGGCACAGGAAACGGCCGGCCGGCAGCGGTGGCCTCCCGAAAGGACACTGATTCCCATGGCCATCAGCTTCAAGACCACCTCCGGTAAGGTCCTCGCTTCCGTCGCACTGCTCGGCACCGCAGCCGCCGTCGCCGGCATGGGAACCTACGGCGCGTTCACGTCCTCCACCTCGGCCAGCCAGCAAGTCACCGCCGGCACCGTCACCATCGCCCTGGGCACCGGAGCGAACAACACCCTCAACGTCCCCGTCGCGGGCCTGCTGCCCGGAGACAAAGTCGAAAAGCTCGTCACCCTGGCCAACACCGGCAACTCGGACTTGAACAACGTCACCCTCACCACCTCCGCCGGCGCCACCGCCTCACTGCTCACCACCGACGTCACCAACGGCCTGCAGCTGACCATCGAGAACTGCTCGGTCGCCTGGACCGGCGCCGCAGCTCCGTACACCTGCACCGGCACCAAAACCACCGTCATGGCCGCCGCCCCGGTGATCACCGCGAACAAGGTCCTGAACAACCTCACCGCCCTGGCCCCGGCCAAAACCGACTACCTCAAAGTCACCACCGCGTTCCCCACCACCGCGAACGACACCTTCCAAGGCGCCACCAGCACCATCGCCTTCGCCTTCACCGGCACCCAACGCACCGAAACCACCAAGTAACACCAGCAGAACCACCCAGTTTCACCACAGAGCCCCGCCGGGCCTGGTCGGGCGCCCCCCTGCCCGATCAGGTCCGCCGGTATTTCCTGAGCCAGACTTGAGGATTTCCCGCAGGAAGCCTGAGCCGGATAGCCCAGACTTTCAATCAGAAGATAACCAACACCGGAAGGAACGCCAGGACCATGAGCGCACTGACCAGCATCAGCGGAACAGCACTCAAGGGCCGGCGTTCAGCCGCGGCACTGACGGCGACCGCCGTCGAGACCCCCGCGAAAGCCGCTGCGTTCCGACGTATCGCTGCTAAAACGATGAAATTCCTCGGTTTCGCGATTCTGGCTATGGCGGCCTTGGTTTTCCTCTTTCTGGCAATCGGGCCACGCATCCTGGGCTACCAAACCTCCACGATGCTGACAGGATCGATGGCACCGCTGATCAACCCGGGTGACGTCGTCGTCACCGTTCCAACGCCAATCACCGACGTCAAGGTGGGCGACATCATCACCTACCACATACCCGTGGAAGACCAGCGGGTGGAGACGCACCGCATCACTGAGATCACTACTACGGCCGATGGTGGTGTGGCTGTCCAGACCAAGGGCGACGCGAATAATGGCATCGATCCGTGGATCGCCACCCTGCAGGGCAAAACCGTGGATAAGCAGATCGCGACCATCCCTTACGTCGGGAACGCCATCCGCGCCCTCCGCGAACCACTCGTCCTGAACATCCTGATGTACGGTGCGCCCGGCATCCTGGTCATCAGGATGCTCGCCTCCATCTGGAGCAGGGACCCCAACAAATCGACGCCGGAAGGCGCCGCGCAGCCACAAGCGGCCAACCATGACTGACGAAGCAGACGGTCAGGTTCCGGCTCTGGAACCGTGCAGGTTGCAGGCCTTGGCCGATGAGATGGGAGACCCCACCCCGGCCTTGCGCTTCCTCTCCACTTACCTTTCGATGTTGCCGGGCAGACTATTGAGAATCTCAAACGGCCTCTGCCAACACGACGCCGATGCCAGCATGGACGCCGTGCTGAGCCTCAAGATCTCCTCGGCAATGGTGGGTGCGCTTGAGACAGAGGACCAGTGCAAGGCCATCGAGTCGATGATCCGTGAGGAACACTTCGACTACGCCGTCCAGGCACTCCCGGCGCTCCGGCAATACACCGATCGCTGCTACGCGGCCGGACCGCAACTTTTGGGCAAGGCCCGCGAGTCGCTTCACCCACAGTCCGGAAAGTTGGACGGGCAGCGGAGCACCTAGCGTCGTGCCGCGGTTACCGTTCTCCCGCTGGCACGGGCGCAGGACTTTTGATTTGATGGGGCACCAGGAACAGCGCTGCGACCGCCAAAAGTCCCGCTGCGGCGAATACGTAGAAGCCGGCCGGGTAGGCAATGTTTGCGGCCACCAGGGTTCCAGTCACGGCAGGACCAACGATCGCACCAAGGCGTCCGACGCCGGCAGCGAACCCGAGTGCCGTTCCCCGGAGCCGCGCCGGAAACAGCTGACTGACCCATGCGTAAACCAGAACCTGCGAGCTGAAGACGAAGACGCCAGTGACAAACACCGCGGCGTTGAGCAGGAACTCACTTTGGATCTTCACGCTGAGGATGGCCAGGAACACTGCGGAAAGCCCGAACCACAGCAGCACTATCTTCTTGGTTCCGTGCCGGTCGGCAAGAATTCCGGCCAAAACCAGGCCGGCCACGGCGCCGAGGTTGAGGACCAGCAGCAGCGTCAGGCCCGTGCTCACGGTGTATCCGGCGGCTGCCATCAACTGCGGCAACCACGTGTTCAAGCCGTAAACCAGCAACAATCCCATGAACGACGCGATGCCAATGCCCACGGCCACCAGCGGATAGGGCTTCTGCAGCAGGTCGCGGAACCCGGTCTTTTGCTTGCCGTTCGTGGAATGCGCGACGCCGGTAGCCGCCTTTGTTGATTCGTCCACCTTCGCGGGTGCTGCTTCAGGAAGTGACTCTGGCAATTTCGCCCACAGGAATGGCAGGAGTGCCAGCCCGGCAACGCCGCCAATGACAAACATGAGGCGCCAGTCAGGGACAACAAGGATGGCCAGGAACGCGGTGGCCACAGCGCCTACGTGGTAGCCGGTCATAGTCCGCGTGGTCGACTTTCCGGCTGAGCCCGCAGGTGCGTAATCGTTCATGTACGCAAGGGCGGCGGGGAGGCAGGCGCCCAGCCCGAGGCCTGCCAGCAGGCGCAGTATGGAGAAGACCGCCACGTTGGGAGCGAACGCGACTCCGATCGTGAAGAGCGAGAAGCCGGCCACGCAGGCGATCAAGAGCTTCCGCCGGCCGAACTTATCGGATAGCGGGGCGATAAAGAGTGCGCCGAGCCCCACGCCTACCAGGGAAATAGTTGCAGCGAAGGTGGCTCCAACGGCATCGAAGCCTATGTCGCCGGTCTTGATGAGCGTGGGGATGACAGACCCCAGGACCACCAGGTCGAAGCCGTCCAAGACCATGGCTAACCAACACAGCCAGACTGGCCATTGTGAGCGGCGGGCAGATGGCATCGTTGGCATAGTGTCCTCGGGAGTTCTCTTTGGGAATGGGATGTGGCCAGCAGAACGGCCGGTCGGTTATGAGAGTTGTATCACCGGCGGGAGTAATCTGAAGCACGTTCTACCATTGAATGGAAGGGGCCCCCGCGGGGTCGGGTAGGGGAGCGGCAGCAAAGGAGCGCATCGTGGCCAACTCAGCATCAGGTGACTCCGTGGTGGATCGCGTAGTCCGGGTCATTGAAGCCTTTCCTGAAGGTGCCACCTCCCTGCAACTGACCGAACTCGCCGACAGGTCCGGCCTCCCGTTGTCGTCCGCCCACCGGCTGGTCCGGCAACTCTCCGAGCATGGCCTGCTGGAACTGGGTGCTGGCGGGAACGTTGGGCTGGGCCTCCGATTGTGGGAACTCGTCAACAGAAATTCGCCCACCCTCGCACTCCGTCAAGCGGCCATGCCCTTCATGGAGGATATTCAGCAAGTCTTGAACCAGAACGTGAACCTGGCAGTCCTTGAGGGCTGGGAGGCGCTGTTTGTGGAGCGGCTTTCGCGCCGAGGATCGGTCGCCAACCGAGCACGCGTCGCCGGACGCATGCCGGTCCACATTTCCTCCGCCGGCCTGGCGCTGATGGCACACCAGTCCCGGGAATTGCGGGCCCAGTACCTCGAACAGTTCCACGACCCGGAAGGAAAGGTGACTTCCGACGTCGTGCGCCACCTGTTGGCTGAGGCCGCGCAACTGGGCTATGCGCAGCTGGCGGGAGTCGTTGATCCGGACACGTGGGGCATCGCCGTGCCCGTGATGAACGGCAAGAGGCGAGCGGTCGCGGCCCTTGGCGTGGTGGTGCCCTTGGCTGAGATGCGCCTGCAGGCGCTTGTTCCGGCGTTGCAAACCGCTGCTAGAGGAATAGGGCGGCAGCTCAGGGACTAATGTAGACCTTCCGTTCAACGGAATTCATGTAACACCCGTCACGCAGTACCCGCCACACTGATTCCAGACTCATCCCGTCCCGGCGGGACCGCAACGAAGCGAGGAACACCATGGCACGTACAACCGTCACCACTCAAGTCGCCATTATGGGTGCAGGACCCGCAGGGCTCATGCTCTCCCACTTGCTGGCCAAGCAAGGCATCGAATCCGTAGTGGTGGAGGTCCGCAGCCGGGAACAAATCCACCAAACAGTTCGCGCAGGCATCCTGGAACACGGCACCGTCAACCTGCTCGTGGACTCCGGCGTCTCAGACCGGGTGCTGCGCGAAGGTGACCGGCACGATGGCATCGAGTTGCGGTTCAACGGCGAAAGCCACCGCATCAACTTCAAGGAGCTGGTGGGTGAATCCGTGTGGCTGTACCCACAAACAGACGTTTTCGCCGACCTCGCTGCGCGACGCGAGGCGGACGACGGCGACGTTCGATACAGCGTCACGGACACCACTGTCCACGATCTCGAGGGCAAACCGAAAGTCTGGTTCACCGATTCCGACGGTCAGGAGTTCGAGATCCAGGCCGACTTCCTCGTTGGCGCTGACGGGTCCCGCAGCCACTGCCGCTTCCAGATCCCCGAAGCAAACCGAAAGTGGTTCTTCCATGAATACCCGTTCGCGTGGTTCGGCATCCTGGCCCAAGCTCCACGCAGCTCCGACGAGCTCATCTATGCCAACTCCGAGCATGGTTTCGCCTTGATCAGCCAGAGGACCGAGACAGTGCAGCGCATGTACTTCCAGTGCGATCCCAAGGAAAACGTCGCCGACTGGGACGACGAACGCATCTGGTCCGAGTTCCGCAAACGCGTAAACGGTAATGGCTTTGAGCTCAACGAAGGCCCTGTCCTGGAAAAGATGGTCCTACCGTTCCGGAGCTTCGTCCACACTCCTATGCGCCACGGCAATCTTTTCCTTGCCGGCGATGCAGCACACACCGTCCCGCCCACCGGCGCCAAGGGCCTAAACCTCGCGATACACGACGTGAAGGTCTTGTTCGAAGGCTTCGACTCCTTCTATTCCAACGGTTCCATCACACTGCTGAATTCCTACAGCGACCGCGCCCTGGACCGAGTTTGGAAGGCACAGCATTTCTCATACTGGATGACCTCCATGCTGCATACCGTTCCCGGCGCCGACGACTTTGACCGCGCCCGCCAGCTGGGCGAGCTGCACTCCGTGGTCTCGTCCGAGCACGCCAAGGCGTACCTGGCTGAGTCGTACACGGGCTGGCCGACGTCGCGGTAAGGCTTCGTCGCGACTGGGTTTAGGGTCGCGGGCCCGGCTTATGTCGCAGGCTCAGCTTAGGGTCGAGGCGTAGTTTAGGAGCGCTCGACGGCGGGCGGTCACCCTGTGGCGAGACAGTCACCCTTGTGGCGAGGCGGTCACCCTTGTGGCAAGGCAGCAGAGCGCAATTGGACGCGGCGCGCTCTCATGTTCTGAGGGGTGTGTGGTGGTGGTTGCGTCGTGGTGTTTGGTGGGGGTCGATGTGTGGTGGCGGGATGAACCACGGAACCCCTGTTGTGATGTCGATGCGCCAGTCTTCTTTGTGGATGAGGTGGTGGTGGTGGCTGCAGAGCAGGGTCGCGTTCTCGGTGGAGGTGGCGCCGCCGTGTGACCAGTAGGTGATGTGGTGGGCTTCGCACCAGGGGGCGGGCATGGTGCAGTCGGGGAACGCGCAGCCTTGGTCCCGGGCGGTGATGGCTTTGCGGATATGGGGTGGGAAGATCCGGGTGGTGCGGCCGATGTCCAGGATGCGGGAGTCGGTTCCGAGCAGGACGGGGAGGATGTCGGCGTCGCAGGCGATTTTGCGGATGGTGTTGGGGTGGATGGGGCCGGCGAAGGTGGCGGAGCCGGAGCTGAGCCGGAGGTGTTCGGGTCCAGGCCCAGGCCGTGTGGTCTGGGAGGCAGTTTCGCCGGGCGGTGTGGCGGCTGTGCCGTGTGGTGTGGCGGTTCTGCCGGGCGGTGTGGCTGCGCCGGGACGGGGGTCTTCCGTTCCAGACCCAGGTCGTGTGGTCTGGGTGGCGGCTGCGCCGTGGGGTGTTGGGGCTGTGCCGTGTGGCGTGGTTGCGCTTGGGGCGGTGCGGGTGAGTTGTTGGAAGAGGTCGTGGTGGTTGATGGTGACCATGACCTGGGGGCGGAGTCCGCCGTTGGCTGGCAGTTTCCCGGTGGTCAGTGCCACACCGCAGGCTCCGACGAGGCCGTCGAGGAGTTTCTGGGCCCGGGAACGCCGGTCCAGGTCCGGCCCGGCTGGTTCGCTCCCGCGGTCACTGCCATGAACGGTTCCGTGGACGATTCCGGGTGCCTGACCCTCGACGTTCCCGTCGACGCTCTCGTTGGTTTCCCCGGTGACGTTGCCTTCGCCGGTGGCTGTGGTGGTTCCGCTGTGTCCGTTGGCTGCGTTGGTTGCGGTGGTGAGTCGGGGGTTGGTGGCGGTGTTCATGGCGGTGGTGAGTGTTTCGTATTGTTCGGTGGTGGCGAAGATTTCCAGGTGGTGCAGTCCGTGGCGGGGTTTGCGGATGAAGGTGCCTTGGAGCTGGCGGAGGATTTCTTCGCTGGGTTCCGGGCCGTCCTGGTCGATCAGGTCGTTCCAGCGTTTGGTCATTTTCAGGACGAAGTCGGGGTCGGACCCGGCGGCGGTGCGGGTGAGGGCGTGTTCCATCCGGGTGATGGTCTCCTCGTCGGTGAGGAGCCGTACTTTGTCCAGGGCGGCGCTGATGATGCTCGCAGACCGGGTGGGTATTTGCGTGGATTCGAGGGCTTGGGCCAGGATTTCGCGGCGGGCCGGGATGTGTTGCCCGGCGATTCCGGTCCCGGGGAGGACCTGGGAGGCCAGGGCGAGCCGGCGCCGGGCTTCGCTGATGCCGATCCGCAAACGGGCCCGCAGGAATTCCGCGGCGTTGCGGTAGCCATCATCGGCCACCGCAGCAGCGTCCGCCACCGCAGCAGCGGATCCAGCAGCAGTATTGAAGCCAGCAGCAACAGCGGATCCAGCAGCAGTATTGAAGCCAGCAGCGGTGGCGGATCCAGCAGCAGTATTGAAGCCAGCAGCGGTGGCGGATCCAGCAGCAGTATTGAAGCCAGCAGCGGTGGCGGATCCAGCAGCAGTATTGAAGCCAGCAGCGGTGGCGGATCCAGCAGCAGTATTGAAGCCAGCAGCGGTGGCGGATCCAGCAGCAGTATTGAAGCCAGCAGCGGTGGCGGATCCAGCAGCAGTATTGAAGCCAGCAGCGGTGGCGGTTCCAGCAGCAGTATTGAAGCCAGCAACAGCGGCGGATCCAGCGGCAGTATCGGATCCTGCACCGGTGGCTGTGGCTGTGGCTGTGGCGGTGGCGGGGTTTGTGCGTGCGGGGTTGGTCCAGCCTGTCTGCCATCCCGTGCCCGCCGCGGAGGAGGGCCGTGCCTGCTGGGCTTGGGTGCGGGTCCGTTCCACGGCGTGCGCCGCGATGACCTGCAGGTACTCCACGGTGCGGGCGATCTCCTCCACCCGCCCGGCGAACCCCGCGGCTTCGGCAAACCCGAACCCCGGGGCACCGGCCACGGTCACGGAACGCAGACTTTCCAAGGCCCCAACGCTCTCAGCCAGCGCATCCCCAAGCCCCGGCGCGCCCTGATGTCTTAGCGGACTCCCAAGTCCCAGGGAACCGCCCAGTCCCCGGGAAACAGAGCTGACTTCAGAATCGACCCTAATTCCTGGATCGACTTCAACTTCAGGATCGACCCCAAGGCCAGCGAAGGGCAGTGGTTCCAGGCCGTGAACACGCTCGACTTCACGGTCCATTTCACTAAGTGCAGTGAAGGATTTCGGTTCAATGCCGCGAAGCAGCGCCATGGCCCTGAGCTTCTCCGAATCGCTGCCTGCCGCAGCCGCCACCGTCGGGCTTTCACAGCCGGCATGGCCGCTGGCAGGACCGGTGTGGCTTCCTCGGGGAAGGCCCCGGGGGCGCACCACGACGCCAGGCATCGCTGCCCGTCGCGCCATGATTTCCCCAATGCTTCCCATGAATAAACCCTCTCACCAGGGTCTGACATTTTTAGGAAGCAGTGCCGCTGCCCTTGGGTGCCACAAGCTTCCCAACCGTTTCCAGGCATCAACCATGTGTTCAGAATCAGGGATTTAGGGCCCACAGATTGGTGCGCCGGGGCGTGGATTGCCAGGAGAACAGACTGACCCGCTCGGACATGTGCCGTTCAGCACTGAACCGGTCTTCTTCTGAAGCCGAATTGGGGACCCCAAATCCAGACCACTACAGCGTCAAAACACCGTTGTCCTACTAGCCTCGTTTCAGTCCCCAAGAGCCGGCGAAGGCCAGCCCAACCGTCATCCGTACAACGCCGCCTCAAGCAGCCGGTCAAAGCTTGCAGTTCCACTGCTCACCGGGGCAACGGTGATGACCGCGAGGAGTTTCTCGGAGCCATCTTCCTTGGCACTTGCAACCCTTTTCACGTGCAGCCGCAAACCGGGAACCCCATTGATCAGCAGTGGAAGTTGCTCACCGCTCTTGATCAATTTCCGTAGCTGCTTTGTGGAGATCTTGTCGTCGGGGCTGCCTGTCAGCTCCGTGAGGGTGTCGTTGATCCGTTTTGCCAAGCCACGCACCAGGTTCCTCTGGGCGACGACGGTGGGAATAGTAAGTATCGCGGCGAACACGGCAATGAAGATCGACGCCGGGACAGCGTTTCTCAGGGCAGGCATGAAGATCATCAGGATCAGCCACAGGATCACGGCAAGGATGCTGAAAGTGACGAATTTGATAATGGGTTTGTCGCCGGGTTTCCTCATCCAGCGCACGATTTCAACAGCATCCGGCGCGTTTTCCATGGTCAGGATCCCTTCACTTCGAGGAGTGCTTCGGCCAGAATTACTGCCTCGCGTGCTTCCCTAAGGTCGTTCCGCAAATCCCACATCGGGGATCTTCGCGGCGCCACTGCCGGTACCCGCAAGCTCGTAGAGGGCCCTGCCCAGGTTTTCGCGGTCCCGTGACAACCTCCGGGACGTTTCCAGTTTGGCCCTGATGACTTCAAGTTCGAGGAGAGAGCGGCCTACGGCGTCTCGTTGTCCTTGCTTGAGCGACAGTTTCTCCGTGAGCCGCAGGACCTGTTCACTGTGCATTGACCTCTCATCTGAACGGCAGTTCGTTGGAGCTCATGAAGGGCAGCCGACGTCTGGGGCTCGCCGGAGTGCCGGGCTAGTTCCTCATCGACGCGGACCAGTCTCCGTTCCCAGCCTCGAAGGGCCCGTTGATACCGTCGCAAGAGCAGCGAGATCGCCGACAATGCCTTGTCAAGGGCCCTCGCCCGGGTGGTCAGGCTTGTGGTTGCCGCGTCCAACCTTGCGAGGAATGCGGCGTAATTGTCCGGGGAAGGAACCATGTTATGGGGATCCACGTGTCACCCGTGCCCGATGCTCTTGCAACCGGGTTTGGTGCGGTACAACGCTCCCCAAACGCCCATGTCAAGAGAATAGAGGGTCCCGGCGCGTTTGGGATAGGGCATGTAGTCGGAGGCAGCGGTCAGTATTGACCCTTGATCACGAAGTACGATCCCCGGATTACACCTGCCAGCTTGGACTTCTGACGGGCGAATTTGAAGCGCGGTTCCAGTTCTTCGGGAACATCCATGCCCTCGGCGAGCTTGAAACCGACCGCCCGCTTCCCGCCTTCCTCGATGCTGTACATGACGTTGATGGAAAGCCCGGACTCGTAGAACACGTAATCCATCCGTAGGCCGTCCACTTCGAAGGCCGTCGCCTCAAGGGGGCGGGATTCGATGACGATGTCGCGCTCTTCCTTCAGGATCCGGCTCACCCGATCCACGACTTCCGGCACCTCACTTGCGGGACTCACGGTGAAGTCATGGTCGTATTTGTTCTTGTAATAGCGGGCCTCGTTCGCGCGCAGTCCTGCGAGGGCCGCGGCAACCGGAGAAGACTCCAGGCCCTCGGTAGAAACGTTCTTGAAGTCAACGATGTACGGCAATTGCTCTCCTCGTCAGATGTCTTGGACCAACCCTAACGTTCCACACTGACACGGCCATGTTGGGCGCGGAATTGGGTGTGGAAAACGCACGACGGCGGGAGGTCGCCGTCGTGCGTTAACGAAGCAGGTATCGGGAGGGACTCCCTCCTGATACCTGCTTGGCCTAGCGTTGAGGCTATGGATAATCGAGCCGAGGTCCGCGAATTCCTGATCTCACGCCGTGCCCATGTTGCCCCTGAGCGGGTTGGACTGCCCGCCGGGACCAATCGGCGGGTGAAAGGCCTGCGGCGTAGTGAAGTGGCCACGCTTGCCGGGTTGAGCGTGGAGTATTACACCCGCCTTGAGCGTGGCGCGATCAGCGGAGCCTCCCCTCAAGTTCTTGAGAGCATCGCCAGGGCGTTGTGCTTGGACGACGCCGAGCGCGCCCATCTGTTCGACCTCGCCCACGCGGCCAGTCCGGTGGCCCGTCCGCCCAGGCGGCGCAACTCCAAGTCCTACGTTCCGCATCAAAGCCTGCAATGGGCGCTGGATGCTGTCACTGCCGGCCCGGCGTTCGTTCGCAACGGCCGGATGGATCTGTTGGCGGTTAATCCCTTGGCACGGGCGTTCTACAAGGATTGCTACGACATGCCCGGCCAGCCGCCGAACATCGCGCGCTACACGTTTTTGGATGAACGCGCCCATGATTTTTATCCGGATTGGGATGCGTTCGCCGAGGTGACTGTGTCCATCCTGCGGACCGAAGCCGGTCGCGATCCGCACAACAAGGAACTTCATGACCTCATCGGTGAGTTGGGGACCCGCAGCGATGAGTTCCGGAAACGCTGGGGCGCTCATAACGTCCGCCACCACGGGACGGGTTTCAAAACGTTCAATCACCCCGTTGTGGGTGAGTTGACGCTCGCCTACGAGGGCTTGGAAATGGCCGCTGAGCCGGGCTTGACCCTCACGATCTACAGTGCGGAACCGGGGTCGCCTTCGGCGGAGCGCCTGCAGCTCCTCGCCTCGTGGGCTGCCAGCGAATATGGCACGGCAGCTCAGGCTGAGCCGGAGAGGGCTGCCTCGGACGGCTGAGGTGACCGTTCTTTCCGCCACAAGATGGTGAGCGGGAGAAAATACAGTGCCGCGATGCAGGTACCCACCAGCACGGGGCCAGTGGCCCCGAGAGCTGACTCGAGTGCGAAGCCTGCGATCCACGAACCCACTGCTGTGCCGAGGTTGAACGAAGACGTGCTGAGGGCCGAGGCGAGCGTGGGTGCATGGTGGGCATAACCGACTGCTTTGCCTATGAGGATGGGGTTGGTTGCCATGCCGAACAGGCCCAGCAAGAAGATGAGGATCACGGTCAGCACGGCGTTGCGTGAGAGCAGGCAGAGAGCCCCGAGCACCAGGAACGTCATTGCTGCCGAGACGAACAGTGCCGTGAAGGGGCGGTGTGCGCCAAAATGGCCACCGAGGTTGGAACCGATGAACGCTCCAACGCCATAGCCCACCAACACCAGCGGAATTGCCGCTGCCCCCATCCCTGTGTTCTGTGTGAGGAGCGGTGAGATGAAGCTGTAGGCCGCCAGGGATGATCCACACACGATTGCGCAACCCAAAAGAACAAGCCACACCCGGGCGTCACGCATGCTGGCGATCTCGGCCCGAACTGAGGGGACGCGGCCCGAGGCAGGTTCGACGCCGACCAAACGGTAAACGACCAACGCCGCCATGAGTGCCAGGGCACTGAGGATCCAGAACGGGCCTCGCCAACCGATCGACTGGCCGGCAAACGCCCCCAACGGAACACCGATCACGTTGGCCAGCATGCCGCCGCCCAAAACCACGCCTAAAGCCCGGGACGCTGAAGCGGCGCCGGCCGCCTTCGCCCCCACGACGGCGGCGACGGCCCAGAAGGCTCCAGTGGCCAGAGCGGTCAGGAACCGGGCTCCGAGTATCAGCGCGAAGTCGGTGGTGAGGGCGACGATGACGTGGCCAACGGCGAAAACCGCCAACGCGAGGCTGAGGGTGACGCGTCGCGGCATCCTGAGGGTGAGAATCGACATCGTGGGCGTTCCAACGATCATGCCGACCGCGAAGACGGTAATCATCAACGCGGCATTTCCTACCGTGATACCCAGGTCCTGGGCGATCTCCGGGAGGATCCCGGCCACCACGAATTCTGTGGTGCCCATAAGGAACACGCCCGCGGCGAGCACATAGGTAACAAGCGGCAGGCGACGGGCTGTTGGTGCCCGCAAAGTATCAGTGGTCATGGTTCCAGACCATCATGGGCATTCAGCCTGAGGGAGTCCCGGTTGATGGGGGTTCCCGGAGGGACTCTCTTCGGCAACCGGAAAAATCTGCGCTCAAGGGCTTCGAATCTTCGATTGGGTCTTGCCAAGAAAATAGTAAGCATGCTTATGTATTTCTGTTCCGTGAAGTCAGCGGGTTGAATCAATTCCCCGTCCTGATTCCGGAATCTACGCCTGGTGATGCAGGCCGCCGGGCACTAAAGGCAACACAATCACATTCCAAGGAGACATCATGCTCGCCAGGGAGAACATTGACCGTCTGATGGGCCTCAACGGAAACGTTCGGACCACGGAGGGGGACAAGGTTGGGTCAATCGGAACGTTCTACACCGATGACGACACGGGGGAGCCAACATGGGTAACAGTCAAAACCGGTCTTTTCGGTACTTCTGAATCATTCATTCCCTTGGAGGGGGCCACCCTTGAGGGCGACGACGTCGTTGTTCCCTACAGCAAGGATCACATCAAGGACGCACCCCGCGTGGCCGAAGATGGGCACCTCGATCCCAGTGAAGAAGAGCGGCTCTACAACCACTACAGCATCCAGGACCGGGGTGCCTTCGAGGGCCGGCGTGACTACCCGGACCCCAGCGCCGGAATGGAAACAGACGCCGGAATGGGCACAAGGGCCGGAGTGGACGCCGTCGGCGGCATGGACGTTGACACGACTGGCACGGCACCCGCGGGCGAGGATGCCATGACCCGTTCTGAAGAGCGGCTCAACGTCGGGACTGAAAGGGCAGCGGCCGGACGGGCGCGCCTTCGCAAGTACATCACCACCGAAAACGTGACTACCACCGTGCCGGTCGAGCGTGAGGAAGTCCGCCTTGAGCGTGAGCCGATCACGGACGCCAACAAGGGAGCCGCCATGTCCGGTCCTGACCTCACAGAAAGCGAGCATGAGGTCACCCTTCACGAAGAACGGCCGGTTGTGGACAAGGAAACCGTCCCGGTCGAGCGCGTGCGCTTGGAAAAGGACACCGTCACGGATGAAGTCCCCGTGAATGAGGAAGTCCGCAAGGAGAACATCGAAACTGAAGGCACGCGCGATACCAGCCGCTGAAAACTGCGGCAGATGCCGCGCCACTAAGTGGTGAAAACGCCCGACGGCGGGAGGCCGCCGTCGGGCCCTGTACTGCCACCTGGTCTTTGTCCAGACAGCCGGTCCTACCGCAGAAGCCCAGGCGATGGGACGATTTCCTTATGGGCGATGAAGAGAAGAAGGGCCCGGGCGTGCCCTCAGGCACTGGGTCAGAGGAACGCGATCAGTGGCAGGATACCGATGCCGGATCTCCGACCACACAGCAGATGAGGACTATCGGCCAGCGTCGGCGGGAGGCCGAGCGCAAGCTCGATCAACACCTGGAGGAAGCCAAGCACAAGGCTGAAGCCCCGGATCCGGACGATCAAAAAACGGAATCGTAACTGCAGCGCTTTTCAGCGGCTGGTTTCGGGGCGCTTTTTTGGTGCCGGATGGTCGGTGCCCGGGCCGCTTTCGGAGATGGCCTGTTGCGGGAGCTGGTCGGTACCTTGCTCCGGGTGTTTCGGCCTACGCAGCGGCGTGTCACTGCCGTGGGCTTCGCCGTGATGGAGTTGCAGGGCGCAGTGGATCAGTGGAAAGTGGCTGAACGCTTGTGGCGTGTTTCCGAGTTGCCGCTCGGTTCTGGGATCCCATTCCTCGCTCAGCAGCCCAACATCGTTTCGGAGCGTCAACAGCCTCTCGAACAATGCGGTTGCCTGGCCGGCATGGCCAAGGCCCAGTAGCGCATCCACCAGCCAGAACGAGCATGCAAGGAACACTCCCTCGTCGCCGGGAAGGCCGTCGTGGCCGGACTCGGTTCGGTAGCGCAGCACCAGTCCATCTTCGGTGAGGCCTTCCTGAATGGCTTTCACCGTTCCCGCAACGCGGGGGTGGCGGTGCCCCAGGAAGCCAAGGCGGGGGATCAAGAGCAGGCTGGCGTCCAGTTCCTTGCTTCCGTAGGACTGCACAAAGCTGTTGAGCCCTTCATCGAATCCTTTCGTCATTACCTCTGAATGGATATGCGTGCGCAGCGCCGCCCAACGGTCTCCGGGGCCGGGTAATCCTGAGGTTTTTACGGCCTTGACCATGCGATCAGCAGCTACCCATGCCATGACTTTGGAATGGGTGAAATGCCTGCGGGGGCCGCGCATCTCCCACAGCCCGTTGTCCGGTTGGTCCCAAGCCCCTTCCAGGTACTCCATCAACGCCACTTGAATGTCCCACGACGTGTCCACGGTGCCCGGCGGGGAAGCTGCCCTGGTCAGCGAGAGCCCATCCAAGACCTCGCCCCAAACGTCCAATTGCAGCTGGGGGGCCGCGGCGTTCCCGGTTCGGACTGGCTGGGAATTTTCGTAGCCCGAAAGCCACGGGATCTCAGCCTCCGGCAGTCTGCGGGCGCCGTCCAGGCCGTAAACGATCTGCAGCTCTGACGGATCACCCGCGACAGCGCGGAGCAGCCATTCCCGCCAGGCTGCTGCTTCTTCCGTATATCCGGCGGCAAGCAACGACTGCAGGGTCAGTGTTGCATCGCGCAGCCAGCAGTAGCGGTAGTCCCAATTGCGGGAACCGCCCAGCTGCTCGGGAAGGGACGTTGTGGCAGCTGCAACGATGCCTCCCGTTGGGGCATACGTCAGGGCTTTGAGGGTGATGAGGGATCGCTCCACCGGTTCCTTGTACTTGCCCTCCATCTCGCTTTGGTCAATCCACTCGCGCCAGAAGGATTCCGTGGCGTGAAATGCTTTGGCTGCATCGATTCGCCGGGGCTCCGGTTCATGGCTTGGTGCCCAGCGAAGCACGAAGGGGATACGTTCCCCGGCGCGGACTGTGAACTCACTGATCGTGCGCCTGTCCACGCCCTTGAGTGGAGCGGGCGTCGTGAGGTAGGCGGAATCGGGCCCCGCCACGGCGCTGATTCCGTGCTTGTTGTGGCGCACCCACGGCACCACGCGACCGTAGTCGAAACGGAGAATCAGCTCCCCACGCATGGCTACCTCGCCGGACAGGCCTTCCACGATCCGTACGAGGTCTACAGCGTCATCGCGGACGGGCATGAAGTCGGTGACACGGACCGCACCGCCGTCCACTTCCCATTCCGTTTCCAGGATCAGGGTGTCCGGACGGTAGCGCCGCCGCGTACAGTTTCCGTCGTTCCGCGCCCCTGCCTCTGTGGGCGCGAGGATCCATCGGCCAGCTTCAGGGGTATGCAGTAAGGCGGCGAAGCAGGCGGGGGAGTCGAAGCGGGGCAGGCACATCCAGTCGATGGATCCGTCGCGTGCCACCAGGGCGGCTGTATTCAAGTCCCCGATGATCGCATAGTCCTCAATTCTGGCCATGGCATCAGATCCTTAAAATCAGACGGCGTCGAGTATGCCCTGACCGTACCCTTTTGCCTCACGCACCTCAACGGATGCGGCGGTTATTCGGCTGCTGCGCCGGCATCGTCCATCAGCCGGTCCAGGCCGTCAAGAATCAGGTTCAATCCGAAGTCGAATTCGTCGCCGAAGTCGTAGCCGGGTTTGAGGACATGCTCGACGGCGATCTCCACCATGCGCGGGTACTCCCCGGTTGAGAACCGCTCCATGATGGGGGTGGTGATTTCGGCTGCGGTATCCCTACCTTCAAAGGGCAACGCCGCCTCCTGTAGGGCGAAACCGTAGATGTAACTGTCCAGCGCCGCGTATGCGTGGGCCGTCAGTTGGACCGAAAATCCTGCTGCCCGCAAGGTGGCCAGCGTCGCCTCATGGTGTCGGAGCGTTGCGGGCCCAGGGGCGGAGCGGCTTTCCAGCAATCCAACCGCCCATGGATGCCGGGTGAGGGCTGCGCGCATCGCGTGTGCCCGATCGTTCATTTCCTCCCGCCAGTTACCGGAAGGCAAGGGCAACGGAACTTCACTGAACACCATGTCCACGATGCCGTCCAGGATTTCGTCCTTGTTGGCCACGTAGTAGTAGAGGGACATCGGCTTGGTGCCCATGCTTTGCGCCAGGGAGCGGATGGTCAGCGACGATATGCCCGACTCGTCCGCGAGTTCCACAGCGCATGTGAGGACCCTTTCGCGGCTAAGGGGAAGGCGCTCAGGCCGTGCGGCGGACACTGGATCTCCTTTGGGTGTTCCGTTTTAGTACATTGTACGGTAGCGTCTTTAGTACAGCGTACGAAAAGTAGCTGAACTCCTGAAAGGAACGGCCATGACCGCTGGTCAGCAAACCAAGGAAGCGTCTGCGTCCAATGTGGCGCCCACCACGGAAGTCACCATGCGGGCGGTCGTCCAGGATGCCTACGGCTCCGCCGACGTCCTTCGCTTGGCCCGAATCCCCAGGCCGGAGATAGCGGACAATGAGGTGCTGGTCCGGGTCCACGCTTCAGGGCTGGACCGCGGGACCTGGCACATCATGACAGGGAAGCCTTACGCCCTGCGTCTGGCCTTTGGGTTCCGGCGCCCCAAGAATCCCGTACCCGGGCTCGACCTCGCCGGGATCATTGAAGCCGTGGGGCCTGGGGTAACCCGTTTCGCGGTCGGGGATCACGTTTTCGGCGTGGGGAAGGGCTCCTTCGCTGAGTATGCCGTCGCGGGGGAGGGTCACCTCGCCCTCAAGCCGGCAAACATCAGCTTCGAGCAAGCCGCAGTGGTCCCCGTTTCAGCCTGCACCGCGCTTCAGGCTCTACGTGCAGGTGGGATGGATGTCGGGACGCCGGCAGGGCAAACCTCGAAGGGGCTCAAAGTGCTGATCACTGGCGCCTCTGGCGGGGTTGGCGGCTACGCAGTGCAACTTGCCAAAGCCGCAGGAGCTGAAGTTACCGCGGTCTGCAGCGGCGGCAAGGCGGACCACGTGTTGTCCCTCGGCGCCGACCGCGTCATCGATTACATCAAACAGGATTTCGCGGACGGCTCTGAGCACTATGACGTCATCATCGATCTCGCCGGAAACCCCAACCTGAAGCGTCTTCGCCGGGCGCTCACCCACAGCGGGACGGCGGTCCTTACTGGAGGTGAAGAAGGTGGGCCGCTAACGGGTGGCATGGACAGGCAGTTCCGCGCACTGGCACTGTCCCCCTTCATCAGCCAAAAGCTGACCATGATCGTTGGTACTGAGCGTTCGGAAGACCTTGAGCACCTCGCCGGTCTCCTCCAAGCCGGAACCATCGTCCCGGCTATCGACCTGAGCTATCCCCTTGACCACGTTCCGGAAGCCATGCGTTACTTCGACGCCGGCAAAACACGCGGGAAGATCGCCATCACCATTTGACCGGATGGTCACCAAAGGGCTTGATCGGGGAGGGGTCAAACGCACGACGGCGGCAGGTCGCCGTCGTGCGTTTGCGTGAAGTCTGGAATCAGCGCCGCGAGGCATGCTACGACTGTTCCTGGGAGCGAACCCGGCGAGTCCAAGGAGCAAATCATGGCTGAAGAAAAGCCTGTCCTCGTGGTCGGTGCCACCGGCTACCTTGGCAGTCAGGTAGTTGATGCACTTCTCAAGCGCGGCAAAAGCGTCAGGGCGCTGGTCCGGGCAAAATCCGACGCCGGCAAGCTCGAAGCCAAAGGTGTCGAGGTAGTCCGTGGCGACATGCTTGACGTGGCGTCGTTGATCCATGCAATGACTGGTGTGGCCGGAGTTATTTCCACTGCTGCCGGGTATACACGGAACGACAAGAACGCAAATGCGATCGACACCTTTGGCCAGAGCAACCTGGCGGTGGCGGCCAAACAAACAGGTGTCCCGAGGTTTGTCCTCATCAGCATCCTCACCTGTGATCTGACACCCCAGGTGCCGCACTTTTGGCACAAGAAACAAGCCGAGGATACGTTCGAACAGCTGGGCGTGCCGTTCGTTGCGCTGCGTCCGGGCGCCTTCTTTGACCAGGCCGCCGGGATGGGCGGCGACCCTCTGGCGAAAGGCCGCGTCATGTGGATCGGTTCCAAGGACACCCCACTGACCTTCGTCCTCACCAGCGACCTCGCTGGATACCTTGCCGATGCCGTGGATGCGGAGATAACCGATGGCGAACGCATCGACATCGGCTGGACCCGGCCCGTCAGCATGTCCGAGGCGGTGGATCTCCTGTCCAGGCACGGCGGGCCCGACGGCAAGGACGTCAAAATCATGGCCGTTCCAACGCCTGTGCTCAAGGGCCTGGGCAAAGTCACTGAACGCTTTGTACCGCTGATAAGCGACATGGCCAGCATGTCCGCCTGGTTCGAGACGGGCCGATATGTGGCCAACACGAGCCGGCAAGCCGAAGTTTTTGGTCCGCCGCCCACTCCGGAGGACGCCGTCGCCCGGTGTGCTGCAGGTTTCGGGCACTGATCCGCAGCCCACGTCGGGGCGGCCGGGAGGGGAACAATGGCGGGCACAATCTATCGCATGCCGCAAATTGCGAAGTATGCTTACGATATCGACGCAGTTCCGTGATCACCCGTTTGCGGGCCGGTCGGAAGTGAGAGGAGCACGACATGAGAATAGGTTCTTCCATAGCACTGATCGCCATTGGAGCGATTCTGGCCTTTGCGCTTGCCCCCGGACTCATCCCCTTCGTGGACCAGGTCCTGATCGGCTACATCCTGATGGCTGTAGGCGTATTGGGCCTGATCATTTCCATCATCATGGCAAGCCGCACCCGGCGTACGGACCATATCGTGGAGCGTCGCGATGCTCCCGAAACCATCATCGACAGGCGTCCGCGACCCGAGGTTTAGCTCCTTCCAAGGCAGGCAAAAACGCACGACGGCGGGTGGTCGCCGTCGTGCGTTTTCTTGCCTGCAATCCGGGCGAAAAGCTCGTACTCCTCAGCCCAGCGGTGATTTCCAGGTGAAGCCGTCCGGGTCGGTGAAGGTGCCTGCATCGCCGCTGATGAGGAGGCGATGTGACCCGGTGCCGTCAGGTGATACCCCGGCGGTCTTAGCCAGCGCGCTGCGTTTATTGAGCGTCAGCTTGATGGTGCCGGTATCAAACTCGACGTACCGGTTTCCGAAACTCTTGGCCAAGGTGAGGCCCCGCTCGAGATAGAACTGCTTGCTGGCAGCCACATCCGCGACTCCGAGTTGGAGCACCATCGCATCAATGTGCATATTGGCCGGACCGCTGTCCTTCTTGGACGAGGAGGCGACTGTCCAGATGGTGCCGTCCGGAGCCTGGAGGACTCCGCCGTACCCCCACAGCGATTTGGCGGCCGGCTTGATGACCATCGCGCCGGCGTCGCGGGCGTTGTCCATAAGGCTGTTTACGCTGGCCGGCTGGGAGAGCACAAGCGACATCGTAAATCCACGAAAGCCCGTGGTCGGCGCCTCGGATGGACGCACATGAACCCTGCCGCCCATGCTGAAAACGTCAGCGTAGAAGGCCTCCACCTGCTGTGTGGTGGGAGCGACCTCGATAACTAGAGATTCGATGGCTGCCATGCAGTCATCCTAGTGAACAAACAGCGGTCACGGCTGAACACCACGTAGGCTGCTGGCATGGAGAAGTCATTCGATGTGGAACTCGTAAATCAGGATGAATACTTGGTGCGCTGGGAATCCGAAGGGCAGGCCGGGGAGTCCGTCTTCCGGATCACCCCTGAGTTCCTGACCGAGGCCGGGCTGGACGGCCAGGATGGGCAGATTATCACTGAAGAGACGGCCAACTTTCTGGCCGGGCACCAACCCGTGATCGACTTTCCCCAAACGGTGGATCTGGAAGAGATTGCCGCGGCCTACCCCGACTTCGTACAGCAACTGCGAAGCCGGCTTGAGGCCCGTTGACCCAACCCGGCGCCGGTGTGCTCAGCATTGGAACTGGACGTCAAAATCTTCCGGCTTCCGGCCGCTTGAGGCAGTTGCGGCGTCGAGCACAGTTTGTGCCGCCTCTTCCAGTCGGGAAACGTGGAGCACCAGCCCCGGTATTTGAATGACGCGAAGTTCAAACCAGCCGTCGGTGGCCAGAGTTACCCTTGCCGTCAGCGTGATTGCGTTGGCCCGGCAAGCTTCAGTGGTCACGAGTCGGGAGCCAACAAGTGTGAGAGCCAAGCTGACCTCCAGGGAACCGGAGCTAATGGCGCCAACTGCTTGACCCTCTTGAGCATACAGAAACTGGCATGCGCAATGTCAATAAGATTCGGTGAATTTCGCGGTTGTGTCAGCTGTCCACGTCAGCCGTCAGCAGCTCGCCGTTGAAGTACTCCAGCTTCCAGCCATCCGAGGCATGGTGATGGGCGAGGTTCAGCACGGCATTGTGGACGCTCTCAAGCGTGCGTCCAATCGCCCGGCTGAGCGTCAGCCGGATCAGGGTGCCGTGGGTTACCACCAGGACGCGCTGTCCTGAGAATTCCTGTGCCAGCTGTTCCAGGGCGTCAATGCCACGGCTGGCTGCATCGTCATCACTCTCGCCGCCGCGGAAACCGCCAGGGACCCGAAGTGCTTCGAGCTCCGGGCCGGCTTGCAGGCCTTCGGCCGGTCCAAAGCTTCGCTCAATAAGCTCCGGAACCCGCCGGGCGACAGTAAGGCCCAGGCCCTCGGCGATCAGATCAGCGGTTTCTGCGGCACGGCTCAAGGGCGAGGAAACGATCGCGTCCCACTGGTAATTGGACAAAGTGGCGACGGCTTCACGTGCCTGTTCGCGGCCGACGTCGTTCAGTGGAATGTCGGTGGCCCCCTGCAACCGGCGCTCCGCGTTCCAGTCGGTCTGGCCATGGCGGACGAGGGCGAAGGTAGTAAGGGTCATGCCTTCCATTGTGCCTTCCGGCCGCCCGGGCCGCAGTTCCGTGCGTCACGTAAGGAAAACGTCCGACGCGAGGTCGCGTTTCCCTTCCGGGTCAATACTAAGTATCCTGATGACTTATCTGGTGAATTCCGGATGATGCTGTTTGACGCAGGACTGCTCAAGCCGTAGCGGTTTCGCCGAACAGGGCGGCCGCGCGGCTCTCGTGAAAGTTTGATCGGCGGCGTTGCCTGGTAGCAGCGGACACTGTTAGGGTCCGATGCACGCAGGTGGGCCTGAAGGGCGTGACAATTCGTGGGCAACAAAGACGAGGCCGTGGAGTTCCACGTGACCGATTCCAGTGCGACTGCTATCGATGGCCGCTATCTGCTGGGACCTGTTTTGGGCCGGGGAGCCATGTCCACGGTGTACCGGGCCACGGATTTGCTCCTTGGCCGGGACGTGGCAATCAAGATCTTCCTTCCTGGCTCCGGCGACGACTCGTTCAGGGCCCGCCAGGAAACCGAGATGCGGCTGCTTGCTGCCTTTGACCATCCAGGCTTGGTGGCAGCCTTCGATGCGGGCGTGGATACCCGGAACGAGGAAGAACGCGCCTACCTTGTCATGGAACTCGCAGAGGGTCGTGACCTGAAAGCCGTATTGTCCGATGGGCCTCTGACGCATGCCGAAACAACCCGCATCGGCGTGCGACTGGCTGGCGCCCTTGCCCAGGTGCATGCCCAGGGCGTCATTCACCGCGACATCAAGCCGGCGAATATCGTCGTCTCCGAGGGGGCAGATGGAGCCGAATCTGTGAAGCTGGCAGATTTCGGAGTCGCCCTGGTCATGGACGATAACCGCCTCACCGCAACGGGCTTCACCGTCGGCACCGCCCAATACCTCAGCCCGGAGCAGGCACAAGGGTTGCACCTGACGCCTGCCAGCGACATCTACTCTTTGGGCTTGGTCCTCCTGGAGTGCCTCACTGGCAAGACCGAATACCCTGGAACGCCGGTAGAGACGGCCTCGGCACGCCTTCACCGGGCACCTGAGATCCCGGAAGACCTACCCAATGGACTGCGCGGACTCCTTCAGGCAATGACCGACATGGATCCCGGACGACGCCCTACGGCGGGCGACGTTGAAGAAGTCCTGGCCGGCCGACGTCGAAAGCTGCCGCCTGTGGCAACGGCAACCCTGCCGGTAGTTCCAGCGGCGCCTGCCATTCCAGCGAAGCCGGCTTTGCCGTCGCGGCCGCCGCAGGTGGTTACCTCAAGCCCCGGGCCCGCTGCTTCAGCCGCGGGAAGGCGTGTTTCCGCTACGGGTCCGAGGGCTTTTGGCAAGAAGGCCAAGGTGCTCGCCGGGCTGCTTGCGGCTGCCCTCGCCGTTCCGGTCGCTATGGCGTTGCTCTTCAATGGCGTCTTTTCATCGGCACCTTCAGCCGAACCGACGCGGCAGACCGATCCCGGTGTCTCCGTCATTGAGTCCGAACCCAGCGGGCCGGCGACTCCCCTGGAAACGGCGCCAGCGGTGGCGCCTGCAGTCGAGGTGGTGGATGTGCAGGATCAGCAGCCCGTTCCGGCGCCCGCCGTTCAAGCCACCGTGCCCGCCCAGGATGGAACAGCCACCGATCCCCAGGATCTCGCGGACGCCAAGAGCGGCGGAAAGAGCGAGACCAAGCCTGAAAAAGGTAAGGGGAACGGCCGCGGCTAATGCCTGAGGCCGGAAACGCACGACGGCGGCAGGTCGACGTCGAGCGTTTTCTTGCCTTGCGTGCCGCTATGGTCAGGCCGGAAAGCTCACTGCCACCGTGGTTCCGCCGCCGGCAGTTTCCGAGAGGGTGAGTTCACCGCCATGGGCCTTGGCGATGCTGCTGCAGGTGGCCAGTCCCAGGCCGGAGCCAGGCCCGTCGCCTTGGCGGCGCAGGCGCACCAACGGTTCCAGGACTTTGGCCCGATCCTCCGCGTTGATGCCCTTACCGTTGTCGGCCACGAAAATGGTGGCGCCGTGGTAATTGGAGACTCCGCTGATCCGGACACGCAGGTCCCTTTCGGGGCTGCGGTAGTTCATGGCGTTGGACAGCAGGTTCTGCAGCAAAGTGCGCAGTTGGCCCTTGTCTGCCTGGAGGTTCAGGTCCTGCACTTCAAGGATGTCGTCCTCGATGCCGAGGTCCCTGGCCACCTCGCCCGCTGCCTCTTTAAGTGAGACCTGTTGCGGCTGGATGCCGCCGCCCACCCTGGAGTAGCTCAGGACGTCTTCCAGCATCCCCAGCATCCGGCGGCCACTTGCCCCGATGCGGCTCAGGTATTTGGCTGCCGCGCTGTCCGTTTGGACGTCCGGATCGTCCTCCACCAACTCCACGTAACCCAGGATTGTGGTGAGCGGAATCCGGAGGTCGTGGCTGACGCGGCCCGCGAAACCAGCCAGCTTTGCGTTGCTCTCCCTCAACTCTGCATACGTGCGGTCCAGTTGGATTGTGCGGTGCTGCAGCTCCAACAGCTCCACCACTTGCTTGGCCAGGACTTCCAGCATGCCGACTTGCTCGGGCCGGATCTCTTTGGGCTTGTCAGAAAAGACGCACAAGGTGCCTGGAACGAATCCTGACTCGGTTTGCAACGGAACCGAAGCGTAGAACCGCACCCGGCCCAATTCACCGGTCACGAACGGGTTGTCAGCGGACCGCGGATCCAGCGAAGCGTCAGGGATAACGGTGATCTCGCGGGAGAGGAACACCTTGGCACACATGGAATCTTCGCGAGAGCACATGCCCGGTTCCACACCCCAGGCGCCAACTTGGTATTGGTATTCGGCGCTAATGATGTTGACTACCCCGAAAGGGGCGCCGCAAAGCTCAGTGGCAAGGCGCACGAGGTTCTGGAGGGCACTCATCACGGCGGCGTTGGGAAGCAGGGTGGAATCTTCTCCGGGGTCCAGTCCGTACTCCCGCAACTCCAGATCCCGGCTAACGTCGTCGGTGAAGGCGAGCTGGCCTTTTGCACCTTTCATCAAGAATTTCCCCCAGGCTTCTTTAGGATTCCCTGCCGATCCTACCCGGAGGTTGGCCGGGTTGGATTGTCACAAGGTTTGCGTTGGCGCCAGCCCTTATCTGCGGCAATTGCTGTCAGTACACTGGAACGCATGACCGAGCAGGAACCGGCTGGGGTTACTGAAGTTATCGACCTCTCCCTGCGCACTCCGGCACAGCGATCCCGGACCTTCATGGGGATCCTCGTGAACACCGCCCTGGCAAATATCACCACAAGCTATCTCTGGTTCGCCCTGACATTCTGGGTTTATCTCGAAACCCGCAACGTGATTGCGACGGGGGTCGTCGGGGGTGCCTACATGCTGCTGATTGCACTCTCCAGCATCAGCTTCGGCACGTTCGTGGACAGGTATCGGAAGCTTGCCGTGATGCGCTTCGCTGCCGGGTTCACCCTGGTGATGTTCGTGCTGTCAGGAGTGCTGTTTCTCCTCACCCCCACAAGCCTTCTGCTGGACTTGGCACAGCCATGGTTCTGGATTTTCACGCTGATTATCCTCGTGGGTGCCGTCGTGGAGAACTTGCGCAACATTGCCCTCTCCACCACCGTCACCATCCTCATTGAGCCTGATCGCCGGGCCAATGCAAATGGAATGGTGGGGATGGTGCAGGGTCTCATGTTCATTGTCACCTCCGTCCTCTCCGGACTGTCGGTGGGCTTGTTGGGCATGGGCTGGACCATTGTGGCCTCCCTGGTTTTTACCGCGCTGGCGTTCGCGCACCTGCTCACGTTGCGCATGCCCGAAGAGGTGCAAGCGGCAGCCACTGACGCACATGGCGGTTTCGACTTCCGCGGCTCGCTTGCCGCTGTGCTGGCTATCTCCGGGTTGTTCGCACTGATCGTGTTCTCCACGTTCAACAACTTCGTGGGCGGCGTTTACATGGCGTTGATGGATCCGTACGGATTGGAAATGTTCTCCGTTGAGATGTGGGGAACGTTCTTCGCCGTGGGTTCCACCGGCTTCCTCGTGGGTGGCGCGCTGGTAGGAAAGTTTGGGCTCGGCTCCAACCCCTTGCGAACCATGCTGATCGTTGTCGCCGTCATGGGATTCCTTGGTGCAGTGTTCACCCTGCGTGAATGGGCATGGCTGTACGTGGCTGGCATCTGGCTGTATTTGACCTTGGTTCCCATCGTGGAAGCGGCCGAGCAGACGGTTATCCAGCAGGTGGTTCCCCTGAACCGGCAAGGCAGGGTATTCGGATTCGCCATGGCGTTCGAGTCCGCCGCAGCGCCCATCACCGCTTTCCTCATTGCCCCGCTTGCCCAGTTCTGGATCATTCCGTACGCCCGCTCCGCAGAGGGTGCCGCCCAGCTCGAACCACTATTGGGTCAGGGCACGTCCCGCGGGATCGCCCTCGTGTTCCTGATTGCCGGATTCATTCTCATTGTCGCGGCACTGATCGCATTCCTGACGCCCGTTTACCGGAGGGTCTCGGCGTCCTATATGGAGAAGGCAGCGGCCGGGGGAGCTGGCACAACTCCTTCCGGGTGAGTGAGGTGGTCATCTGTCGGCAAACCCGGGGACCGCATCCCAGTCGATGTGATGGCCGTACAGCCACTCGAAGTTGTCCGCCGCCTTCCGGGCAAGTCCCCGGAAGATGGCACGCATGGCCAGGTCCTGGAGTACGCGGGTGAACTGGTTCCTGACCTTGGGTTCGGAATTCCGGCGGCCCCAGGCAACCACTGTCTCCGCACGGGGGCGGCGCACCGCCTCGTAGGCCGCAAACCGGGCAGTGAGGCTGGCTTCTTTGTCGTCGCCCGTGGCCCCCCGAAGGGCGCGGCCCAGCGTGACGGCGTCCTCGATCGCCATCGATGCGCCCTGCCCGGAGGAAGGGGACGCAGCATGGGCGGCATCGCCCACCAGGACCATCCTGCCGCGGTGCCAGCGGGGGACGCTGGGAAAATCGAACGTGGAATACGGCTTGATGATGTCTTCCGTGGCACGAATCAGGGCGGCCATCGGTGTCCGGTCTGCCTTTACCAAGCTTGTTAACCAAGCCCGGAGATCCTCCTGGCCGAGCAAAGATGGATCAGCACTGGAACGCTGCAAAGGATTTGCGAACCACCAGATCCTGCCGTCGGGGCTGGGCATGAAGCAGTAGAAGCAGCGCTTGCCGAACACCATCTTCATGCGCCCCGGGGACACGCCCAGGTCCTCCTCCTTGAGCGCCAAAGTGGCGGTGTCGGCAGGAATGATGCCGCCCGTGTTGAGCAGCGGGATGGTGCGCGGTGCGGGCGAGCCGGGGTCGATCAGGGGCCGCACCGCCGAGCGCAGCCCGTCGGCCCCAACCAGCAGGTCGCCGTTGGCGGAGGTGCCGTCGTCGAAAACGGCCGTGACACCGTCGGGCCGTTCCTCGACGGCTGCCAAGCGCCTGCCGTGCTCGATCCGGATCCCACGGCGGAGTGCTTCCTCCCGCAAGAGGGTGTACAGCTCCGAGCGGGTCATGGTCCGGGCCGTGGTGCCATCCGGGAGCGTGCCGCCGAAATCGAAATCGATCAGGTGGCGACCCGTGCTGCCCAGGTACATGGACATGAGTGGGGTGCTGAAGCCCAGTTGCGCGGCTTGCTCCTTCAGACCCAGTGTGCCCAAGGCATCGAAACCGTTGACGGCGAGGGTGAGGAAGGCGCCGACTCCGTCAGAAGGTCCATTGTGCGCTTCAAAAACGGTGGCGGAGTGGCCGGCTTTCTGGAGTGAGAGGGCCGTAGAAAGGCCGGCTACACCCGATCCGATGACAACACAGTTCAGCACGGGAGCTCCTTCTTTGGATTTATTTCGTTCGGTTAAAAGAAATATAATGGGCTAGCCCTGCCCGGTCAATCGTTTCGGACAAGCGAAAGACTTTGCTAGCCTCGGAGCATGACGAATCAGGGGCAACGCGAAGCTCTGTTGGAAGCTGTTTATGAGTCGGGCCGGGAGCTGTCCACTGCCGCGATCATGTTCCACACCGCGCTGTCTGAACTGCGCGGCCTTTCGGCGACGGAGGGCAAGGCCATCGATATCCTGCTGCGCCACGGACCAATGACCGCGGGTGAGTTCGGGGAACATTCAGGGCTCGCCCCTGCATCGGTCACGGGACTCATGCAGCGACTCGAAAGCAAAGGCGTGGCCCGGCGGGTCAAGCATGGCGAGGACAAGCGGAAGGTCCTGATCGAGCTCGTAGGTGACCAGGTTGCTGCCGCGGCGCCCTATTTCACCGATTTCATGGCCGGGATGGCCGCGCTGCTGGAAGGCTACAGCGACGACGAACTCCGGATCATCGCCGACTATTCAAGCAAGGCTGCCCGCGTCCAGCAGGAGGCGGCCGTTCGGCTGAGCCAGGGAGCTGGTTGAGGCGGCTGTATTGCGGGTTGTCAACTTTTCGATCCGACAGCAGCCAAGACCGCTACTCGTCCCGCCATTTGAGCCGGAGGATTTCGAAAGCTTCCTGGATGGCCGCAGACTCGTGAGGCAGCTGAACGTTTTGGGCGCCGGTGAGTTTCGGGCTGACTGCCCCATTATCTGGCCGTTCGAACATCGCCCATAGTTGAAGGTCGTCGCCGTGGCGGGAACTGAAGGTGACACCGTCCACTGCCGTGGATTCGTAAAGCCACGCTGCTATTGCCTGGGTCAGCTGTCTGGGGCGCGCGTCTTTCAGCGCCGCTGCGTCGAAATCAGCCAAGCCAAGGCTCAGTGCCATGCCGATGAAGTGCGGATACAGCGCGCTAACACTCTTTGATGCCGTGACGGCGCAGTATTTGCCGGACAGCTCGGCACGTGCTGCCGCCCGGCTGTCGAGCCATTCGCGCGGCACTTCGCCAGGGCGGACTGAGGGATGAAGGATGTTATCTTCGTCGTCTTCCTCGATCTCGTCCAGTTCCGCAGTGAGCCGGGCGTCCGCGCGGAAGCCCGCCAGCACTTCGAGGAGGCATGCCTTCAGACTGGAGCCGGCATAGACAGTGCGGAAGTTGCCGTGCAGATCATCCCACCGCCCGGGAAACCTGCCGTCCGTGGCCCATTCCCACCCACTCCATGCCCAGGGCTCCGGATGGAATCCAATACGCCACACTGTTCCTGCTGCAGGGAGTAGGGTCAGTTCGTCCTGGGTCACCGTCAGCCCGCTGCCGCGAACGCCCGGGCAGCGGCAAGGACCGCTTGTGCAGCCTCGTCCACGTGGCCTTCACGAAGCAGCCGTGCAGGAGGGACGTCATCCAGTTGGGGGTTCATGCCTTGGAACCAGGCCTGCACCACGACCCTGGAATCCCGTTCGGCCAACAGTGCTGCCACGTGATAGGCATGCCGCAGCCGGGTCATGACCTCGGCGGATGGCTTCCGGTCGCCGTCGGCCCACTGGCGTACGGCGCGGGTTTCCTTCACCGATCCGATGTAGGCAACGAGTTTAGCGCCGAGGATGTCCCTGAGGTCGCGGACCAACTCGGCCTCAGGCAGCCTGACGGAATCTTGATGCGCTTTCAGCCCTCCACGGGCTCCTGCGACTGCTGTCATAGGGTCATACTTTCATAGATCGCAGGCCTGATCAACGGCTGAATCACGCCCTCGATCACATGTGCTAGAGCGGTCCCGGCGGACGCTTAGGCTTCATCCCCGGTCCGTTATCCCCGCCAAGGCGTCAGCCGCGGCCACCACCCCGGAACGTTGCGCCGGTACTCGAGGTACTGCTCACCGTACGTGTCAGTGAGGGTCGGTTCCTCGTAACCCTTCACGAAAGTGACGACGGCGATGAGGGCTATCGCAGCATAGATCACGAGCCACCAACTGCCGAAGAGCAGCGCCTGGCCGAGGATGATTGTGAGCACCGCAAGGTACATGGGATTGCGCACGAATCGATAAACCCCGGTGACAACCAGCCTTCGGGTGGGCGCAACCGGCGCGGGCGTTCCCTGGTGAAGGGCGAACAGCGCGAAGGCGTGAAGCAGGAAAGCTACCCCCAGGGTGATCGCGATCCAGGCGACCGGCACCACCAGCCACGTGCCGCCGTCCCAGTCGTAAAGCCGCCATCCGGAGATGAGCCAGGGGATGAGACCCGCCACGATGCCAGGCGCGAGGAACAGGAAGACGATGGTCCCGATCCATGCGCGCGCTGACTGAGCCATGTCAGTCAGGTTAGTCCTCGGCTTGAGGGCTGACGTAGCTCACGCCGCCAGCCCGGCCCCCGCCAACGCCGGAACAGCATCAACCCGAACAGGCAACTCGTGAAGCATCGCGTAACCCTGCAGTTGTTCAAGCGCATCCGGTTCGATCAAGGCACCAGTAAGGTCCATCTCGACGTCCCTGCCGTCGGCCAGGCTGTTGGTGCGTTGAACGATTGGATACAGCGCGTGGAGATTGGAGGTGGTCACATGACCTGTTGCTGCGATCTGGATCTGTGCTCCGTCAAGGTCGACTCGAACAACTACAGAGAGCTTCTCGCTGGTCAATATGCTGCCTTTCATCCGTTCGCTGCCACGCTGCAGCCACCCCAGCGTAGGCAGCAAATGTGATCTGCGCAACATTACGGTCCGTCGGCGCGGCACCATGAGAGCCCGTCGGGAATGCGCTATGCCATGAACGCCAGGTCTTCCGCCTCCACTGGAAATTGCAGCGCTTCCCCCCTGGACAACCGCAAAGCTTCGCCTACTGCGCTCGCCGCCATCCGCTCCAGCTCGTTACCCAGCGACCCTGCCAGATGGGGTGTCAGCAACACGTTGGGATGCGTGTAGAACCGGGAATCGGAAGGCAGTACCCACGGCGTCGTCACGTCCAGCACAGCATATAGATCGCCGCGCTCAAGCCGGGCCAAGAGGGCGTCCTGGTCCACCAACTCGCCGCGCGAGGTGTTGATAAAAGTAGCCCCCGGACGCATCCGATCGATGCGACCGGCGTCGATCAGGTTCTTTGTGGACGGTAACGACGGCGCGTGGAGGCTGACGATGTCGCAGCCCGCCACCAGTTCATCCAGGCTTACAAGCTCGACGCCGAGAGCGCCCGCCTCAGCGGCGGACAGGTACGGGTCGGCCACCACGATGTCCAGCTCGTAAGCGGTAAGCAGCCGGATGACGTGACGGCCGATCTTTGACGCCCCGATAATTCCGACGCGCTTGCGGTAGTTGCCCATGTCGGGGAAGAGCTGTTCAGGGAGGACCTCCATCCGGGTGCTGTGCAGGGCGCGGGCTATTTGCAGGACCCGTTTGTTGGCCAGGACGATCATGGCCACGGTGTATTCGGCCACGGGAATGGCGTTGGCGTCCGCGGCGGAACTCACCAACAAGCCCCGCTCCCAGCACGGGCCACTGATGTGGTGCTTGACGCTTCCGGCGGCGTGCAGGACGTAACGCAACCGTGGGGCAGCGTCCAGCACGTCGTCGTCGATCATTGGACAACCCCAACCAGTGATGAGGATGTCCGCTTCAGCCAGGAGTGCCCGGCCGGATACTGAACCAAAGTCCTCGATCGGATTCCGGCTGAGGAGGTTCAAAGCAGGCTCCAGCGGATCCAGGCTTCGGGACGGGAACACGGCCCGGGCAGTGTGGACAGGCATGGCCAAGGCAACGTTCAGGCTCATTTGACGCTCCCTGCCGTGAGACCGGATTTCCAGAAGCGCTGGAGCATGATGAACGCGAGCAGCAACGGAATGATGGACAAAAGTGATCCTGTGATGACCATCGGCGTGAACTCGGGCTGGGGGAGTGAGTATCCCTGCCAGATCGAAATCCCGACGCTGACAGGCAGCAGCTGCTGGTCCTGGAGCATCACCAGCGGGAGCATGAAGTTGTTCCACACGCCAACAAACTGGAACAACGCGATGGTGATGTAACCCGGCATCATCATGGGCAACCCCAGGGAAAAGAAGGAGCGGATCGGTCCGGCTCCGTCCACGCGCGCTGCCTCCAACGTTTCGCCCGGAACGTACGCCGCCGAATACACGCGGGCCAAGTACACGCCGAACGGGTTGCAGAGCACGGGGATGAGGATGGCCCAGATGGTGTTGGTGATGCCAAATACGGAGGCCAGCAGATACATCGGAAGGACTGTGGCTGTGTTGGGAATCAGCACGCCCACAAGGACCAGGCCGAAGAATGAGTCCTTGCCGCGGAACTGGAATTTATCGAAGGCGTAGCCAGCCATGACAGAGACCAGTCCACCAAAGATGGCCCCGAACGCGGCATAGAACATGGAGTTGGCCATCCAGCGGAGGAACACGCCACCATCCTGCCCAAGAACGGCGCCAACGTTCTCCACAAAGGAAGGTTGCCCGAAAGCATAAGCACCGGTGGAATAGAGATCGGCGGCGTTCTTGGTGGAGGCAAAGAACAACCACAGGACAGGCAGCACCATGTAGGCGCAACCCAGTATCAGCAGCGCGTTCACGGTGAACGCACTTGCCAGGCCGCCGCGGGTGCCACGACTCCGGCGGCGTTTCCTCGACGGCGCAACCGGACCGGTAACCCCTGGACGGGACAACGTTGAGGTGCTCATGCTTTGTTCATCCTTGAGCTGAAGCGGGTGACGGCCCAGGACAGCACCGCTGCCATGAGCGCGATGATGATGGAGGCCGCGGCGGCCTGGTTGAGGTTGTGCCGGTTGAAGGCGGCATCGTAAGCCCACATGTTGGGAACCCAGGTGCTGGTTACGGAGGCCGTTGCTTTGGAAATGATGGACGGCTCCGTGAACAACTGCAGGGTTCCGATCACTGTAAAGAGCATGATGACGCCAAGTGCAGGCAGGATCAGCGGCAGCTTGATGCTGATGGCAGCACGGATTTCGCCTGCGCCGTCCACCCGGGCGGCTTCCAGGGTTTCCCGCGGAACCGCCTGAAGCGCGGTGAACAGCACAATGACGTTGTAGCCCGTCCACTCCCACACCGCGATGTTCACGATGGACGGCAGGATCATGTGGTTGTCCAGGAAGTCCAGGGAAATGCCGCCGGATTCCAGGACCGAAACGATCGGGCTGACACCGGGGGTGTAGAGGTAGGCCCAGATCAATGCAGCGATGACGCCCGGCACCGCGTGGGGGAGGAAGACGAGGAGCTGGAACAGCTTCCGGGCACGCGCTGCGGCAGCATCAAGCAGCAGTGCGAAGGCCAAGGCGCCGCCCACCATGCACGGGATGTACAGCAGGCAGTACATGATGAGGCGACCTATGCCGCCCACAAAACTTTCCGATTGCAGGACCTGCAGATAGTTCTCAAGTCCCACGAACGAGGTCTTGGCCTGGCCGAAGCCGAGTCCGGACTTCTGCTGGGCGAAGAAGCTGAGCACGATCGAGTAGATGACGGGTGCCACCATCGCCAGGGTAAACACCGCGAAGAACGGGGTCAGAAAGAGGGCGGCTGTGCGGCCGCCGGTTCCGGACATCGTGCGGGGTTTCCTCCGGGAGGTAGCAGGTGCCTGGTTGGCCATGATGATTCTCCTCGCTGGTGGGGCGCCCCTATGAAGGGACCGCCCCACCGTGCGGGCCTACTCCTTGACGGAGAGGCCGTTCTGCTTGAGTCCGGCTACGGTTGCGGTCTGGGCGGTATCAACGGCGTCCGCGACCTTGCCGCCGGTGGTCAACTTTCCGTAGGCGTCCTTGAGAGCCGTGTTGGTGATGTCCCAATTGGGACCCCATTGCCACCCCGGGGTAATGGTGGAGTATGCATTGTCGAAGACCTCGTAGATGTCGTTGCCGAAGTAGCTGGCATCGAATGCCTGCTGCGCAACCGGTGTCAGTCCCGGGAAGGCGAGGAAAGCCGAACCGGTGTTGCCGCGTGCTTTGATGGCGTCCGCGTTGGTTGCGAGGAACTCGATGAACTTGGCCGCAGCCGCCGGGTTCTTGCTGCTCTTGGTGATGTTGAAGCTCGAGCCGCCATAGAACGCATCTGCCGGAGTTCCCCAGTTGGGCACCTCCGCTGCGATCCACTGTCCTTTCTGGCCGCTTGCTTCGGTACGCTTCTGGATGCCGGTGGCACTCCAGTTGGCGCCCAGAACACCGACGACGGCGCCGCTCGCCAAATCTGCCGACCATTCGTCGCTGAAGGACTGTTGGACCTTGACGATCTTTTGGTCGATCAGCTTCTGCCAGAACGCGGCGACTTTTTGGGTGGGCTCATCGTTCACGCCAACCTTCCAGCTGTCGCCTTCGGTACCGAACCATTTGGCTCCGGCTTGCCAGGACAAGGCGGCAGTAAGTGCGGCTTCGTTGGGGTTGAAGCTGGCCAGGTGTGCTTCCGGGGCTACTGCCTTCAGCTTCCTGCCGGCCTCTTCGAATTCGTCCCAGGTTTTGGGGACGCCGACGCCGGCCTTGTCCAGCATGTCCTTGCGGTACCACATGATCATCGGCGCGGCGTCGTAGGGGAGTGCGTACGTCTCTTCGCCGAATTGAACCAGGGCTTTGGTCCCGTCCGTTAGCTCGTCCACTGTTTCGGCCTTGTTGATCAGCCCGTCCAGTGGCTGGAGCTGGCCGTTGCTCACGAACTGGGGAAGCTGCGGGTATTCGATGGTGGCAACGTCCGGGCCGTTGCCGGCGGTGATTGCAGTGGACAACTTGGCGTAGCCGCCGCTCGCTCCGTTGGGGACGGTTTCGAAGTTGACCTTGATTTTGCCCTGGCTCGCGTTGAAGGCTGCGGCCACCTTGTCCATCCCGGCCATCGACGACCAGAAAGTGATGGTCCCGGACGGGTCTTCAGTGGGCGTTGGCGTGGCTGCCGGGGTGCTGCCACAGCCGGTGATGAGGGCAGCACTTGCCATGATGCTGACTGCTCCAAGCAGAAGCTGGCGACGCTTCATTCTGTTCTCCTTTGAAGTTCACGATGCGAAGTCGTGGTGTGCGCGGGGCACCTTGGACTAGGCACAATGAAAGCCACAAAAGTGAACACACACAACGAAGTGAACAGAAGTAAACAAATGATGAGGCGGGCTTACACCTGTGTTGAGTCGCGAACCACCAACTCCGGCGAGAGGTTCACGCGCTGCAGCGCGGACGTGCTTCCACGACGTGCGCCGATCCGGTTCAGGCACATCACCAGGGCCTGATGCCCGACGTCGTACTTCGGTGGTGCAACCGCGGTCAGGGGAACGGCCCCCAAAGCGGCGATTTCGTCGTCGTACGCAATGATCGCAAAGTCCTCCGGAATGCGAAGCTGCCGTTCCTGGCACGCGCTGGCGAACTGGAGTGCGTCCTCATCAGTGTGGACAATCGCGGCTGTGACGTCGGTTTTTGTACACCAATCGAGGATGCCGCCCACCACCAGTCGGTGGGCCTCGGGATCATTCTGGGCCCGGGACATCGAACGAACCATCGAATCCACGTCGCGATGCCCGGCACGCTGCATGGCCAGGTGGTAGCCATCGATAAGCTGCGGCGCAGTCGGGCTGTTCTCGCGAAGGCACATGGCGATCTTGCGGTGGCCAAGGCCCAGGAGATGGTTGACGGCGATTTCCGCGCCGCGCACGTGATCACTTCGCACGGCTTCGAGGCGGCCGTGGTCCAGCGCGTTGTCAATGGAACGCTCGACGACGACTACCGGCACCACAGCTTCAGCCAACAGGTCCATCGTCTCTGTGCCAGCCAAGGATTGCTCGCTCGGCGTGATCAGGATCCCGTCCACGCCGTGTTCATAAAGGCGGCGGAGCTGGCGGCGTTCCTCCTCGCTTGAGTAGTTGGTCACGCCCAGCACCAACCGCACACCCGCTTCCTGGGCAGCCGCCTCGGCGCCGCGGATCACCCCCGGGAAGTAGTACGACGCCGAGGGAACGATCATGCCGATCGTCGCCAAGGGTCGCCTCCCGCCCGGTCGCCAGGACGTTGATTGCTGTGGTGTCGCACTACTTCCGGAAGCACGGCCGCCGATGGGAACAGCTCCACCATGGACCCGCTCGAGCAACCCCTGCCCGGCAAGTAGCGCGAGGTCCCGGCGCACTGTCATGCCGGACGTTCCAAGCTTGGCCGCGAACTCGGCAGCGTTCAGGGATCCGTGAAGGGCCAATTCCCTCAGGATGAGCTGTTGACGATCCTCCGACAGCATGCAGGTTTCCGCCTTCAAGTTCACTTGTGTTCAGTTTGTTCATTATGAACTATCACGCAACATTCGGTCGGGGACGAGAGGTGCACGTTCAGTTTTGTTCAACTCGCGCCATGAGGCGGATGAGGAGCCTAAGGTTAGGGCTCACCGTGTCCGCACCCCCGCAGGAGACCCATGGCCACCGGCTTCACCATGCCAGCACCGGATTACGAGCTCAGCCCCATCACTGGATGGACGCGGGAGCACTGGGTCGCTTTCGCGGATCAGCAACTCCTCGCGGTGCGCCCCTGCTTCTCCGCGCAGAAGGCATTGATCCGGCTGAGCGGCCGACCGTCGTCGTCGGGTGTTTTGTCCGACGGCATGGAGGGGTTCGCGCGCACCTTTATGCTGGCCGCCTTCCGGGTGGCGGGAGAGCAGGGCAACGACCCGCACGGCCATCTTGACCTGTACAGGACGGGCCTCCTTGAGGGTACGCGGCCAGGTGGTCCTGAAGCGTGGCTGCCCATTTGTGACCGCTCGCAGCCGATGGTGGAAGCCGCCTCCATTGCACTGGGCCTGCAACTGACCAAACCCTGGCTATGGGACACACTGTCCGGGGACGAGCGGGCCCAGGTGGCCGAGTGGCTGCAGGGTTCCTCGCGGAGTACCTGCGTGGACAACAACTGGGTGCTCTTCCAGGTCCTGATCGCCGAGTTCCTGGCTGGCGCCGGATTCGAGCACAACGCGGCGCAGATCGAACATGGACTGAAGCGGCTCGAAGACTGGTACGTCGGCGGCGGCTGGTACCGGGACGGGGATAACGACGGCACGGGCGATTTCTTCGACTACTACTGCGGCTGGGCCCTTCATCTTTATCCGGTGTTGTGGGCCGGGTTTGCGGCCAACCGGCACCCGGAAGCCCAAGCCAGGTCCGAAATCTACAGGGCCAGGCTCGTCAGGTTCCTGGCCGATCACGTGAGTTTTTTCGGCGGGAACGGCGCGCCGGTTTTCCAGGGCCGCTCACTGATCTACCGCTATGCCGCCGTGGCTCCCTTGTTCCTCGGGGAGGCCATCGGCGCGACACCACTCAACCCCGGACAGACCCGACGCATCGCCAGCGGCGCAGCAAAATACTTCCTCGATGGCGGCGCTTACGACGACGGGCTGCCGTCGCTCGGTTGGCTCGGCGCCTTTGAGCCGATGACCCAGGAATACTCCGGTCCAGCGTCGCCGTACTGGACCTCCAAGGCTTTCGTGGGACTTCTCCTCCCCTCCGACCATCCAGTGTGGACCGCCGTCGAACAGCCCTCGCCCCTGGAGGGCATTGACGCCGTTAAGCATGTAGAAGGCCCTAATTACCTGCTCCACTCCACTGCCGTGGACGGTATCGCCCGCGTGCTCAACCACGGCAGCGACAAGTACTACGCCCCCGGACCGGACGCCCCCAACTACCGCCGCCTCGCATATTCGAGCCACACCGCACCGCTCTTCACCAAGGACCCTGTGGACAACCACTTCGCCGTCCTCGATGCCACCGGAACACCCAGCCGTCGCGCGAGGATTCACCGGCTCAAAGCCGGGCATCTTCAAGCCGGGCATCACCAAGCCTGGCATCTCCAGGCCGCAAGCTGGCATGCGCCAGTCTGGAGCGACGAGGAGGATCCCGCCAATTCCCGCTGGCGGGTGGCAACAGCGACAACTGCTGCCAGCGGATATGAGCTCAGGGTCCACGTGGTTGAGGCCCCCAATGTGGACGAGAACAACCCAGCGCAGGCGCCGTCCGGGCTGCGCGTGCGCGACGCCGGATATGCGCTCGCAGATACCCGGCCGCCTGAGCTGGATGACCACGTTCTTGGAATCGGCGGACTCCACACAGGCATATGGCCGTTGCACGGATACTTCGACAACGGCACCTTCCGGGCCGAGGGCGTCTCGCCGTTGGGTGGGCACGCTGCGTGCGGATACCTGGAAGGCCGTTTGGCAGGCGGTCGCAGCATCTTCGCCTCGCTGGTCTACCTGGGAGGCGAGGCACCAGCAGCGGTTCCTGCCGACGTCGTGATTAACGACGACGGCACGCATGTAAGGGCGCACGTTACCCTGTCGACGGGGCAACAACTGGAGGTCCTTTTCGCCTTCTGAACCTGCCTTCGAAGCACGGCGGATTCTTGAGGGAATCTTGAGATGACCCGGCGTCCTTCTTGAGGGCCCCGTCCCATGGTTGAACTATCAGCCAATGGAGTTGATGGGAACTCTCAGGAAGGACCACCGAAATGCCTGACCAGATCGCAGCCACGTCCCTGAATACCGGAGCTGCCCACGTGAAGTCCGACCCCCTTGCGGGTACCGGGGAAGCTGACGGACGTGGAGGCGAAGTCCCAGGCCAGGCCCGTGCCGTCACCAGCGTCCGCGAGCAGTTCAACCCTTTGGGTGTGGGACTTCGGAGCATCTGGCCGCAGTCGGTGTGTGGCTTCTAGCAAGCCACCTGCGCCCCGTGGTCTTGTGCTCGTTCGAGTGGCACCATGGTGACAAGTCACAAAATAATAAGGAGGCTTGTCATCAAAGAGGAGATGAAGAAGGCCGCTGATGTGGCCGAGGAAGCCTCAAACTCACGTGCCCTGGTTGTTGTAGCGAGGGCTGGATACGCCGTCAGCGGACTCCTGCACTTACTCATCGGGGTTATTGCGTTTCAGCTCGCCTTTGGGCGCGGTGGTGAAGCCGACGTCAGTGGCGCTGTTGCCCAACTGGCCGCCCAACCGGTGGGTCCCATCCTGCTCTGGGCGTGCTTCGGCGCCTGCGCTGCCTTGGCCTTGTGGCAATTGGGCAACGCCACCCTCGGCTACCGCAAGGCATCGGACAACAAACCATCCAAGCGGCTTTCCGCTGTGGCCCAGGCAATCGTGTTTGCAGGCCTGGCGGCCACCATCCTGTCTTTCACTATGGGGCAGGGAAAGAACAGCCGGGAGTCTGCCAGCGATGTAACCGTGACGCTCATGAAGGCGCCGTTCGGGATAGTCCTGCTTGTCGCAATTGGCGCCGGCATCATGATCACCGGCGTTGTGTTCGCGGTCCGCGGCTTTATGAGGACCTTCGAAAAGGACCTCGCGCTCTCGGTAAAGGAGCCGACCCGCAAGTTCCAATCGGGTGTTGGAGTGGTGGGCTACATCGCCAAAGGCATTGCCCTGTTGCTCGTAGGCCTGCTGGTGGTCATTGCCGCGGTCCGTGTTCAGCCAGAACAATCCACAGGACTTGATGGAAGCCTGCGGGCTTTGAGGGAGCAACCGTATGGTCCGTACCTTCTGGCCGCCGTTGCCGTGGGCCTGATCGCCTACGGAATATTCCTCATGGTGAAGGCCAAAACGCTGCGGACCTAGCCCTTTGCGTGCGTTTAGAGTCCAATGAGCCTGGGTACAGCCAACGGTAGCCTCGCAAGCCGGGAATCAGACATCTGAGAAAGGCCAGAACCATGACTCAAGCCGACCCAAGCCACAGTGGACAGCAAGGAAGCGGGGATCATCGCCTCACCTCGGCCCCGAAGGATCCCCGCAGCGGATATCACTCCGACGAATTTCCCCAACAGGAGCAAGAACAGCCTGGCCTGACCAAGCCCTTGAACCCCCAGCCCGATCATGGCGAGTCCAGCTATGTGGGGCACGGGCGCCTGCAGGGCAAGAAAGCCCTGATCACCGGCGGTGATTCAGGCATCGGAGCCGCAGTAGCGATCGCGTATGCCCGTGAAGGTGCGGATGTGGCCATCAGCTACCTTCCGGAGGAGGAAGAAGACGCGAAGTCGACGGCGGAATGGATCCGTGAGTGCGGGGCGCAGGCACTGTTGCTGCCCGGCGACGCGCGCGACGAAAAGTTTGCTTCTGAGATTGTGGAGCGAACGGTGCAGGAGCTCGGCGGCCTCAACGTTGTGGTCCTGAACGCCGCGTACCAAAAGAACCGCGAGGGTTTGGAGACGATTCCTACCGAGGAATTCGATCGGGTCTTCAAAACCAACCTGTACTCCTTGATCTGGACAGCACAGGCTGCGATTCCGCACCTGCGCCCGGGGGCGTCGATCATCGTCACGGCGTCTATCCAGGCTTTTAATCCTTCCGCCCAGCTGGTGGACTACGCCATGACCAAGGCCGCCCAGGTGGCATTCACCAAAGCCATGGCAGAGGAACTCGGGCCTAAGGGAATCCGTGTCAACGCAGTGGCCCCGGGCCCTATTTGGACGCCGTTGATCCCCGCCACCGAGTGGCCGGACAAGCTTCCCACCTTCGGCCAGGACACGCCGCTGGGCCGTGCCGGACAACCTGCTGAGCTGGCACCGGCCTATGTGCTCCTCGCATCCGACGAAGGATCCTACATCTCAGGCGCTGTGCTTCCGGTGACAGGCGGCAAGGGTCTCTGACCCAGGATTGGAAAGGGTATGCCCGCATGATTGCTGTGCTGGTAATCGATATGCAGAACGCCTTTTTTGAGGAACCGGCCCTGAAACGGCGTCAGGAAGAAGTTGTTGCTGCGTGCAACTCATTGACCAGTGCAGCGCGCGCTGCAGGGGCAAACGTGCTCCTGGTTGCTACCCAGCACGAGCGCGACAAGTCCACGTGGAGCCTGAACATGCTGGACGATAACCAAGGCTTCATCTTCAGGGGAAGCGAGCAGGCCAACTTCGTTCCAGGCCTGGTGACGGCCGACTTCCCGCAGATGGTCAAAACCCGCGACAGCGCGTTTTTCGGTACGGACTTGGGGATGCGCCTCAGGAACTGGGGTGTCGAAACTGTAGTTCTGGCCGGCGTCTCGGCCCACAACTGCATTGCCCAGACTGCCGCTGACGCTTTCGCCCATAACACTCGGGTGATCTATGCGGCCGAAGCCGTGGCAACAGAGAACCCGGAGGCTGCCGAAGCAGTCCTCCGGGTTCTTACCCGTGAATATCGTCAGAGGGTCTTGCCGCTTGACGAGGTGCTGAAACTCTTGAAGGCGCCCTAAGGGTGGCCCGAGCCGGAAGCTTCGTCATCCGGCTCGGACGAGAACGGCCTGTCCTCGGGCGTGTCCTCCGTATTGTGCTCGTCGAGCTCCGCATCCGCAGACGGGACCGTTTTCTCGGCGTAGTCACCTGCGGTGTAGTCCCCGCCGGCGTCCTCTTTCAGGGCTTCAGGCGATGCTCCGGCAGCGCCGTAATCACCTTCTGCGTATTGACCCTCAAGGTCGTCCTGGTTGGTGTTGGGCGTGGTTTCGTCAGCCATGGTGGGCCCGGCGTCCTCCTGTGGCCAGCCCGTAGATCAGCAGAACGATGATGGATCCGCCGATGGCCAGGAGCCACGTTCGAATGGCGAAGAATTCTGTCAGGCCCTCGCCGAAGATCAGGCCGCCGATCCAGCCGCCCAACAGGGCGCCGACGACGCCCAGCAGCAAGGTGACCAACCAGCCGCCTCCCTGGCGTCCCGGAAGAATAAGCTTTGCGATAGCCCCAGCCAAAAGGCCGAGCAAAAGAAAACCAAAGAAACCCATTTTTGCTCCTACTTTCTTGTTGATGGAAATTCCATGAACTCGGTGAAGCGGTTCCGTTCATCGGTTGTCAGTTCCAGCGGCTAAGCGCTGTAACAGGGCCACAAGAGGCCCAGTGGAATATGGGGCGGGACATTATTTTGCAAACGTCGATGAATTATTAAATGCAGCCAAAAGCACTCCTGTCCAAGGGGCCGGACCGTAGTACTACAACAGCAACGCTAGCTGGTCCCGGGAACAACAGCAAGTAACCTTGCTATTTTTGCCGGTCGGGCCCCTTGCCCCCTGGACGGGGTTGTATGGCCGTGAAATCCGGCTACTTATCGCCGAAGGCGTCCTTCGCGGCGTCCTTGACCTTCTCGCCAGCCTGCTTCACATTGGCCGACGCCTGGTCGCCCATGCCCTCGGCCTGGAGGTCCCGGTCGCCAGTGGCTTCGCCGGTCTTTTCCTTGACCTTGCCCGTTGCTTCTTCCGTGGCATTCTTGATCTTGTCATCCAGTCCCATGGTTTTCACTCCTCGGGTTGCCATGTGGTTGTAGCCTGCGGGATTTCCGCTGGTTGGCATTAAAGTTTAGTCCTCTTTCTCAATTCAGCAAATGTCCATTAACCGCCCGCCCTTGAAAGCACACGTGACAGTGGGTGAAGGCCGGACTAGTGTCGTAGGAATAGCACCTCGAAAGGAGTGGGTCCTGTGAAAGGGAAAGCATTGTTCGCCGCCGGCATCGCTGTTGGCTATGTGTGGGGGTCCAAGTCTTGGCCGGAGGTGTATCGGCGCGTTCGCGGAGGCGCCCAAAAGGTCTGGAAGAACCCGGAGGTTCAAGAGAACGTCCATCACGCCACGGAAACCGTCCAGGAATCAGTCCCGGACATCCTGGACAATCTGTACGCCGCGGGCAAGAAGCTCCTGGAGAAGGCGGAGACCATGTTTCCGGGCATCCTGGAGACAAAGTCCGGGCACCAAGGCAACTCCAGCACGGGTTCTTCTGCTTCTGCTTCCGCTCCGGCTTCCACCTCAACGCCACCGGTCAGGTCGGACGTAGTATCCGATCCTGCACTCGACGATCAGACAGGAAGCGATTGGACGGACGAAGGCGGTGCAGCGCCGGAAGGGCCCGCGACCAACACGCCCGCCAAGCCCTGACGCATTACGGGCACGCCTCAGAATCTCGGCGTTTCAGGGGTGGCTCTGCCCCGAAAGGCTTATCCCGCCGTCGAGCGCTATTTCGCGCGCTCGACGGCCGACAGGATGGCTTCACCCAGTTCACGTGGCTTGGTGAACTGTGGCCAGTGTCCGGTGGGTAGGTCGATGAAATCAACGTCCCGGATCCGCGCGAGTTCCTCCGTGAACGGGTGCCCGGCATCCATCCATTCCTGAAGCAGTGATGATGGGAACTGGCAGGCGATGATGGTGGCCGGGACGTCATAGCGCCGGACATCGTGAAGGTGTTGTTGGTCGAAGGCAACGCCCTTCGGTTCGGGGATGGCCCGTGAACGGAAACCTTCCTTGAGGTCGTCAGTCAGGTCGATGAGATCCGCATCTTCAAAACCTTCCCAGGGCGGGAGGGGGATTTCGTCGCCGTCGTCGGGCAGTTCGTCGTTGATCACGCCGCCCTCACCCAGTGGCCCGCTGTCCACATAGATGGCCCGATCCACGCGATCCGGACGGGCGTCGATAACGCCGTGGATGATTGCGCCCCCGCCGGAATGGCCCACCAGGACCACATCGCCGCCGAGGGAATCCACCTTGTCCACCACGGCGTCGATATGTGTGCGAAGGCCAATCCCGGCGCGTGGCGTGTCAACGGACTCCAGCCCGGGAAGTGTCAGGGGGTGAACCGAGTGCCCGGCTGCGACAAGGGGCGGCGTCACCTCCGCCCATGATGACGCGTCCAACCAGAAACCGGGTACCAGGATGATGTCCATGCGGGTACCCTACGGGAGTCCATGCAGGGGATGCACGCATTTCTTGATGGATGATTTGGCAGGCCGCCTCGTCATATGCGCGCCGATCCAGCAGAAATTACGCTTCCCCCATCAGCTTCCCAAGGCAACGTGCCATTGCCTTGGCTCGTGAGTCCGCCGTGCGGGCCTTGAGCAACTGCAGGATGATGAGGTAACGCTGCGTCTTCCCGAGGCTTTCGAATGCTTCGCGGGCTGCTGGGTTGCTGGCCAAGGCGGCCGCGAGGTCTTCCGGAACCTCCGCGTTGGCCTGGGAAACGTAGGCAGCTTCCCAGCGGCCATCAGCCTTTGCGGCGTCGATTTCAGCCAATCCCGCAGGATGCATGCGACCGGATTCGATCAACGCCTCCGCCTTGCCGACGTTCACTTGTGACCATGAGCTTCGCGGCCGGCGCCGCGAATATCGCTGCAGGAAAGTCGAGTCGTCGTTGCCTTGGCGCTGCCCGTCGATCCAACCGAAACACAGGGCGCCGTCCAGGGCCTCCCCAATGCTGAGTAGTTGGGCACCGGCGTTCTTCTTGCCGATCACGAGCCAGGCTTCGGCCCTTTGTTCGTAGTTCGCGGCGAGCCAGGACTCCCATTCGGAACCGTTGGCGAACCTGAGCAACTGGAGGTCGTTCTTTTCCGGCACGTACTTCCTTCCCTGCTTTGGGGATCAAAACAACCACTATGTCCGGATGAATGCGTTTGGGAAAGGGGGTTGACGACTTGCGCTTCAAGGGCAATAGTTATCGTATACGATTTCGTACTTGATGGATGTTCGATCAGATATTTACAAGAGGAGGCGCCGTGACACTGGAGTTTCGGACCGGGGAAGTCAGCCAGGACATGCTGGCCCGTACGCGCAAAGTCATTGCGGTCCACATCAACTACCCCAGCCGTGCAGCGCAGCGCGGGCGTACTCCCGGGCAGCCGTCGTACTTCCTGAAGCCGTCCACGTCCCTGGCGCTCGGCTCCGCTGATGCTCCCGGCACTGTTGAACGTCCGGTCGGCTGCGAACTGCTTGGATACGAGGGCGAGATTGCGTTGGTGATCGGCAAGTCCGCCCGCCGCATTGGCCTCGAGGATGCCTGGAGCCACGTCGAGTGGGTGACCGCTTCCAACGATCTGGGAGTCTACGACCTCCGTTATGCGGACAAGGGCTCCAACGTCCGCTCCAAGGGCGGCGACGGGTTCACGCCCGTGGGTCCCGCGCTGATCCCCGCCGACGCGGTCGATCCCGCGGCCCTGCGGATCCGCACCTGGCACAACGGCGACCTCGTCCAGGACGATACCACCGAAGACCTGCTCTTCCCGTTCGCGCAGCTCGTCGCGGACCTCTCCCAGCTGCTCACGCTCGAAGAGGGCGACATCATCCTGACCGGCACCCCTGCCGGCGCGTCGGTTGCCAAGCCGGGTGACGTCGTCGAGGTTGAGGTCAGTGGCGGTCGCTTCACCAGCGGCCGCCTGACCACCAAAGTAACGGAAGGCACGACGCCGTTCGCGGACTTTGGTGCCAAGCCCAAGACTGATGACACCCAGCGGGAAGAGGCATACGGATCCCGTGAAGCTGCGGGGCTCCCTACTTATGTCTCCGTCCTGACGCCCGAGCTGAGGGCGAAGCTGGAAAGCGTCGCAACGGCTACGCTTTCTTCGCAGCTCCGCAAACGCGGACTGAACAACGTGAGCATCGACGGCCTGCAGGCTACGCGCCCGGACCGCAAAGTGGTGGGCCTCGCCCGGACCCTCCGCTATGTGCCCAACCGCGAGGATCTGTTCAAGACCCACGGCGGCGGATTCAATGCACAGAAACGCGCGATTGATTCCGTGAACGAAGGCGAAATCCTCGTGATGGAGGCCCGCGGGGAGAAGGGCACCGGCACGGTTGGCGACATCCTGGCGCTGCGTGCCCAGGTGCGGGGGGCCGCTGCGATCATCACCGACGGTGGGGTCCGCGACTACTCAGCAGTGGCCGAGCTGGAGATGCCAACGTATTTCGCGAACCCGCATCCGGCAGTCCTGGGTCGCCGGCACATTCCCTGGGATACGGACATCACCATTGCCTGCGGCGGAGCCACGGTGCAGCCCGGCGACATCATCGTTGCCGATTCGGACGGCATCCTGGTGATCCCGCCAGCCATCGCCGAGGAACTGGTGGATGACTGCATCGAGCAGGAAAAGGAAGAGGCTTTCATCTTCCAGATGGTCAAGGAAGGGAACAGCGTGGATGGGCTTTACCCGATGAACAAGGAATGGCAGGCACGCTACGAGAAATGGGTTGACTGGCAGAGCCGGCAAGTCCCGGAAGGAGCCCAAGGTGACTGAAACCGCCGTCGAAAGCGCCGCTGCCCAAAGCAAGTCGCAACAGGCGTATGACGCCGTCAAGGCCAGGATCGTGGAAGGCGTCTACACGCCGGGTTACCGGCTGGTGCTCGCGAAGATTGCCGAGGACCTGGGCTTCAGTGTGGTCCCCGTGCGGGAAGCGATCCGCCGTTTGGAAGCCGAAGGCCTGGTGAAGTTCGAGCGGAACGTTGGCGCCACCGTCTCCGGAATTGATCCCACCGAGTACCTGTACACCATGCAGACCCTAAGCATCGTGGAGGGTGCGGCTACCGCGTTGTCCGCACCGTTGATTGATTCCGTTGCGATCGCCCGGGCCCGCGCCGTGAACGAGGAAATGCGGGAATGTCTGGAGCACTTCGATCCGGTTCGTTTCACTGCTTTGAACCAGGACTTCCACAGTGTCTTGTTTGAGCATTGCCCCAATCCGCACATCCTGGACCTGGTACATCGTGGATGGAACCGGCTGGCCTCCCTGAGGTCCTCCACGTTCCGCTTCGTTCCCGGCCGCGCCCAGGAATCGGTGCGCGAACACGAGGCGCTGCTCCAGCTCATCGAAACAGGAGCGGACGCAGACACGATCGAAAAAGCAGCCCGACGACACCGCGCCGCCACCCTCGACGCATACCTGGCCACCACCAACTAAAAGCAACCCGGGGTCACTTACGGCCCATAAACGCACCGCACATGGGCCATAAGTGACCCCGCGTTGGATGAAAGAGGAAGACAACGATGACGACCCCTGTAGAAACAACAGCAAAGCATTACGTACCCGAGAACCTGCCCACGCACATCCAGCACTTCATCAACGGTGAGTTCGTTGACTCGGTGTCGGGCAAGACCTTCGATGTCCTGGACCCGGTGTCCAACCAGAACTACGCCACGGCCGCGGCTGGTCAGAAGGAAGACATCGACCTCGCCGTCGCCGCCGCGCGCGAAGCGTTCGTCAACGGACCGTGGCCGAAGATGAAGCCGCGCGAACGTGCCCGTGTGCTGAACAGGATCGCCGACGCCGTGGAGGCCCAGGAAGAGCGCCTCGCGGAGCTGGAGACCTTTGATACGGGTCTGCCGATCACGCAGGCGAAGGGCCAGGCGTTGCGTTCAGCCGAGAACTTCCGCTTCTTCGCGGACCTGATCGTGGCACAGTTCGACGACGCCATGAAGGTCCCCGGCTCGCAGATCAACTATGTGAACCGCAAGCCGATCGGCGTCGCGGGCTTGATCACGCCGTGGAACACTCCTTTTATGCTCGAGTCCTGGAAACTCGCCCCGGCCCTGGCCACCGGCAACACCGTCGTGTTGAAGCCTGCCGAGTTCACGCCTTTGTCCGCGTCTCTGTGGGCAACCATTTTCAAGGACGCGGGCCTGCCCGACGGCGTGTTCAACCTGGTCAACGGCCTGGGCGAGGAAGCCGGTGACGCCCTGGTGAAGCACCCGGACGTGCCGCTGATCTCCTTCACTGGCGAGACCACCACGGGACAGACGATCTTCCGCAACGCAGCAGCCAATCTCAAGGGCCTGTCCATGGAGCTCGGCGGCAAATCCCCGTGCGTCGTCTTTGCTGACGCCGATCTTGATGCCGCGATCGACTCCGCCCTATTCGGTGTGTTCTCCCTCAACGGCGAACGCTGCACTGCTGGCTCCCGCATCCTCGTCGAGCGCGCTATCTACGACGAATTCTGCGAAAAGTACGCCGCCCGGGCCAAGAACATCGTGGTGGGTGACCCGCACGATCCCAAGACCCAGGTCGGCGCGCTGGTTCACCCGGAGCACTACGAAAAGGTGGCCTCCTACGTGGAGATCGGCAAGTCCGAAGGTCGGCTCCTGGCCGGCGGCGGCCGACCCGACCACCTGCCCGAAGGCAACTACATCGCACCCACGGTGTTTGCCGACGTCGCGCCTGATGCGCGGATCTTCCAGGAGGAAATCTTCGGTCCCGTCGTGGCCATCACGCCGTTCGAGAACGACGACGAAGCCCTCGCCTTGGCGAACAACACGAAGTACGGCCTGGCGGCCTACATCTGGACGCAGAACCTGACCCGGGCCCACAACTTCTCCCAGAACGTGGAAGCCGGCATGGTGTGGCTGAACAGCCACAACGTCCGTGATCTGCGTACCCCGTTCGGTGGCGTCAAAGCTTCGGGACTGGGCCACGAGGGCGGCTACCGTTCCATCGATTTCTACACCGACCAGCAGGCTGTGCACATCACGCTCGGCTCCGTTCATACGCCCAAGTTCGGCGCCTAGTACCCAACTAGGTCGCAATAGTGCGCGTTTTGAACGCTCATAACGTGCACAACTGCGACTCAGTTGGGTCCCCACAAGAACCCTTTCAACGAAGAGAGACCACCATGAGCAACCCCTTCACCGGCCCCATCCCCACACCCACGGTCCCGGCTCCGGACATCGTCCGCTGCGCCTACCTTGAACTCGTGGTCACGGACCTCGCCAAGTCCCGCGCGTTCTACGTCGACCTGCTCGGCCTGCACGTCACCGAGGAAGACGAGAACACCATCTACCTGCGCTCCTTCGAGGAGTTCATCCACCACAACCTGGTCCTCCGCAAGGGCCCGGTCGCCGCAGCAGCCGCCTTCGCGTACCGCGTGAAGTCCCCGGCCGAGGTTGACGCCGCTGAAGCGTACTATCGCGAACTCGGTTGCCGGGTGGAGCGCCGCAAGGAAGGTTTCACCAAGGGCGTTGGAGATTCCGTCCGCGTGGAGGACCCGCTGGGCTTCCCGTACGAGTTCTTCTACGACGTTGAGCACGTGGAGCGCCTCACCCAGCGCTATGACCTCTACTCCGCCGGCGAGCTGGTCCGCCTGGACCACTTCAACCAGGTGACCCCGGACGTCCCGCGCGGACGCAAGTACCTGGAAGACCTCGGCTTCCGCGTCTCGGAAGACATCAAGGACTCCGACGGCGTCACTTACGCCGCGTGGATGCACCGGAAGCAGACCGTGCACGATACCGCGTTGACGGGCGGCAACGGACCCCGCCTTCACCACATCGCCTTCTCCACGCACGAGAAGCACAACATCATCCAGATCTGCGACAAGATGGGCGCCCTGCGCATCTCCGACCGCATCGAACGTGGACCCGGACGCCACGGTGTGTCCAACGCGTTCTACCTCTACATCCTGGACCCGGACGGCCACCGCGTGGAGATCTACACCCAGGACTACTACACCGGCGATCCGGACAACCCCACCGTCACCTGGGACGTCCACGACAACCAGCGCCGCGACTGGTGGGGCAACCCCGTCGTCCCGTCCTGGTACACCGAAGCCTCGCTGGTCCTGGACCTGGACGGCAACCCCCAGCCCGTCATCGAACGCGAAGAGAAATCCGAAATGGCCGTCACGGTCGGCGCCGACGGATTCTCCTACACCCGTCCGGAAGGCGCCGCGGGTGAGGCCGCTGAAGGCTTCAAGTTGGGGGCGCAGGTCTAAACCATGATGGATGCGAAGACGATCGAAGCAATTGCCGACGAACTGCTCGAAGCCGGCCGGAACCGCAAGCCGGTCCCGCGCCTCACCGCCCGCTACCCTGACATGACGGTCGAGGATTCCTACGCCGTCCAGCAGCTGTGGCGTCGACGGAACGAGGAAGCCGGTCGCACGTTGGTGGGGCGGAAGATCGGCCTCACGTCCAAAGCCATGCAGGCCGCCACGGGCATCACCGAACCGGACTACGGGGCGATCTTCGATGACATGGTGCTGGAAACCGGGTGCTCCGTGCAATGGGACCAGTACACGCACCCCCGCGTTGAGGTGGAGCTCGCCTTCGTGCTGAAGGACGCACTCAAAGGGCCTGGTTGCACGATTTTCGATGTCCTCAATGCCACCGACTACGTGGTTCCGGCCCTCGAAATCCTGGACTCCAGGATCGAAATGGAGGGCCGGACCATCGTGGACACCATCTCGGACAATGCAGCTATGGGGGCCATGGTGATCGGTGGCCGACCAGTGCGTCCCGACGCCGTCGATCTCCGCTGGGTCTCTGCGATTCTCTACAAAAACCAGACCGTGGAAGAGACCGGAGTAGCCGCGGGAGTGCTGGATCATCCGGCAAACGGGGTGCACTGGCTGGCCAACAAAATCGCCGCGCACGGGGACTCAATGAAGGCCGGAGATATTATTCTTGCGGGCTCGTTTACCCGGCCCTTGTGGGTGTACAAAGGTGATACCGTACACGCGGACTACGGACCTTTGGGAGTCGTGACATGCAATTTCGACTGAGCCCCACCTTCTATTCGGCCCTCTCAGAGGCTGGCCGTCCGTTGGCTGGCATGTGGGTTTGTTCCGGTAGCCCATTGGTGGCTGAGGTGTGTGCGGGATCCGGGCTGGACTGGCTGTTGATCGACGCCGAGCACAGTCCCAATGGCCTCGAATCGATTCTTGCGCAACTCCATGCCGTGAGTGGCTACCCCGTGCAGGCCATGGTCCGGCCGCCGGTCAACGACACGGTGGTGATCAAGCAATACCTTGACCTCGGAGTGCAGAATCTCCTGATTCCCATGGTGAATTCTGCGTTCGAAGCCGCTTCCGCAGTGGCAGCCGTCCGCTATCCGCCGCTGGGTGTACGTGGAGTGGGTTCTGCTTTGGCCAGGGCGTCACGCTGGAACCGTGTTCCTGACTATCTGGCTGCTGCTTCAGAATCGATCAGCCTCACAGTTCAGATTGAATCCGAGGCAGCGGCTTCGGCAGTGGAGGAAATCCTGTCTGTCGACGGCGTGGACGGCATCTTCCTTGGCCCCTCGGACCTCGCAGCTTCCATGGGTTTGCTGGGACAGCAGGAGAATCCCTTGGTGAGGGCCGTCGTCGAGCATTGCCTTGAAGCCGCCAAGGCGGCCGGCAAACCAGCCGGCGTCAATGCCTTCAATGAGTCCACCGCCCGCGCCTATCTCGACGCCGGTGCCTCCTTTGTGCTGGTGGGCGCCGATGTTGCTGTTCTGGCCCGCGCCTCGGAAGGGTTCGCCTCGACGTTCATTCCTGTGTCCGAAACGGCGGAGCGCGACAGCTACTGAGCCACTTCCCCGGTTGTACTGTCGGGCTCGGTGTCGGGCGTTGATTCCTTCCTGGCCATGTACCACTCGGTGAATTCGCGCGCACGTCCATCCTGGGCAAAGCGGATGACCCAAAGGTTGTCGTAGGTAGGCTCGCCGTTGAGGTAGGTGGTCACGGCCTGGACGAAAGCCGTGTCACCATCCTGGCCAAGGAGCGTCCACTCGAAGGTCCAATCATCGGGCGTGTCGCCGGCGTCCAACCATGCTTTCACGATTTCTTCATGGCCGTTCCACGGTGATTCAGTGTTCGGCCTGTCGTAGTAGATGGCGTCCTCAGTGAACAATGCCCGGATGTCATCGGGCTCATTCGAGGTCCACGCGCGGATATATTGGCTCATCCAGGAGTTCACGTCGGTCATGCCTCCGTTCTACCCTCCACGACTCGTGGGTTCAACGGTGGGCGCTTACGTTCCTTCCCAGTTAGCGGGCCGGCAGTGGGACTCCGACGGAGCGTCGCGCTACGCCGACCGGGCAAGGCCCCGGGATGCCCGTCGGATGTGGTCAGGAGTGAGCCCGGTCAACGTGGCGAGTCCGAGGTCATCGAAAACCCGGGTGCGGAGAGCCATGACGATCAGGGCCTCGCGTGCCTCCGTGATCCGGTCACGATGTAGTCCAGCTGCTTTCAATTCGTCACTCTTGGCCTTCAACCTAGCCACGTGCGCATCGCGGGGGACGCCGCTCGCGTGGAGGTCGTCATAAGCCAAACCGATGGTCCGGACAGTCCGCAGGTTCTCCCCGGTGACTGCGGCAACTGTGGTCAAGGGCAGCCCGTCTTCCAAGGCTTGGGCGATCATGTCGTTCCGCGCCGCGGTCAGGGTCCTGATGGCGCTGGAAGCATGGGACAGGAGCTGGCGATGCGCTGCAAGTGCATGGGCGAGCCTGGCGCGCTCACCTTTGGCCGCTGCATGAGACGGGGCTTCTGACCGTGACGCCTTGGCCCGGTAGGTGTAGCGGCCGGTGGCTGACCGGCCTTGAACGGAAACGGTTGCGGCTCGCATGGGCTCCTTTCCGACGAGTGGTGAACACTTCTGAGCTATGAATCTAGGCATCCTTCAGCCGCCGGAGGAAATACCAATACCGCGTGAACCCATAAGCAAAGTGCATGTAAGCGCGTCATAAGAGTCCCTTATTGATCCACGCACATTAGGTCTTATCCACAGCGCCCGCGGATCCCTAGTCTCGAAAAAGGGGATACGCGAATCCGCGCGTCCTGAGTTCCACATTTCTGGAGGAGACATGTCCGACTACGTGCCGGCGTCGAGGGTCACCCGCATCAAGTCCTCAGCGAGCGTCGCCGCCGCCGCCCGCGTCCGCGAACTGAAAGCTGAAGGCATCCCGATCATCGACCTGACCGTCGGCGAGCCGGACTTCGACACCCCGGAGCACATCAAGGCTGCCGCCATCGAAGCGATCAACGCCGGCGAGACCAAGTACACCTCGGTGACCGGTACGCCCGAGCTGCAGACCGCGATCCTCCGCAAGATCGAGAACCACACCGGGCATCACTATGAGCCCAATCAGCTGACCATCGGCGGCGGTGCCAAGCAGGTCCTCTACGTTGCCCTAATGGCCTCGCTCAACGAAGGCGACGAAGTGATCGTCCCCGCGCCGTACTGGGTGTCCTACCCGGATATGGTCCTCGCCAACGACGGCACGCCTGTGATCGTCCCTTGCGGCGAAGACAAAGACTTCAAGCTGACGCCGGCTGCCCTGGAACAGGCCATCACCCCCAAGACCAAATGGCTCATCCTCAACGCGCCATCCAACCCGACCGGCGCCGTCTACTCACGCGAGGAACTGCGGGCACTGGGGGCGGTCCTTGAGGAGCACCCGCATGTCTTCATTCTCACCGACGAGATCTACGACGAAATCCACTTCGGCGATGGCCGCGTCACCAGCCTGGTCACCGCCGCACCGGCGCTCAAGGAGCGCATCCTCTTGGTCAACGGCGTCTCGAAGGCTTACGCCATGACTGGCTGGCGGCTCGGCTACGGTGTGGGTCCGGCGCCCTTGATCGCGGCAATGAACAAGCTGCAATCGCAGACATCCTCGTGCCCCTCGTCCATCAGCCAGGCCGCAGCAACAGCGGCGCTGAACGGCGACCAGTCCTTCGTCCGCGACAGCGTGGAGGTGTATCGCAAGCGCCGGGACGCCGCCGTCGAAGGTCTCAACGCCATCAACGGACTGTCCGTCGCTCCAGCCGAAGGCGCCTTCTACGCGTACGTGAACTGCAGCGGCGTTATCGGCAAAACCGCACCCGATGGCAAGGTCATCGAGAACGACCAGGACTTCACGCTCTACCTGCTGGACGCGGCCCGCGTGGCCGTCATCCAGGGCTCGGCCTACGGCTTGGGCCCTTACTTCCGGATCTCCTTCGCCACCTCGCTGGAGACCATCAACGCCGGCGTGGACTCAATCCGCGACGCCGTCAACGCCCTGTCCTAGGCCCCACAGAAAGATCCCTCAAATGATCCACGTTAAGACCAAGTTCGAGCGCCCTGATGCCGACGTCGTCAGCCGCCTCGCTGCCTTTTCCTCAGCGACCATCCATGAAGCACAGGGCCGCCGCGGCGCGTTGAGTTCCAGGATCAAACCGATCGACCGTTCCATGTCTTTCTGCGGCCCGGCCGTTACTGTCGCTTGTGCGCCGCAGGACAACCTCATGCTTCAGGTCGCCATCCACTACGCCCAGGCAGGCGACGTCGTCCTGGTGGGGGCGCAGGAAATGACCGAGGCCGGCACGTTCGGCGACGTCCTGGGCAACGCCATGAAGGCAAAGGGCATCGCCGCGATGGTCACCGATTCCGGCGTGCGCGACACCCAGGACCTGATCGAACTCGGCCTGCCCGTGTTCTCCGGCAGCGTCAGCATCAAGGGCACAGTCAAGGAAACCCTCGGCCCGATCAACCACCCCATCGTCTTCGGCGACGAAATCATCTACCCCGGCGACATCCTCCGCGGTGACGCCGACGGCGTGGTGGTTATCCGTCGTGAGGAGGCCGAGGAAGTCATTGCACTGTCCCAGGCCCGCGACGACCACGAGCGCGAACTCATCAAGCTGTACCACGACGGCGGCAACACCATCGAGCTCTGCGGCCTGACAGAGAAGCTCAAGGAGAAGGGCCTCCTGGTCGAAGACTAACCGTCCGCACAGGGCCGGTCGCGCGTCTTGGAAGGCGTTGCGGCCGGCCCTTTGGTGTGCACTCTTTTGGGCATGATAAAGGCGCCTTGCCAGTGGCAGGGCGCCTTAAGGTGCTACGGCTTTTGTTGATGTACGACGGCGGCTGGCCGGGTTTCGCGGGAAGCCTGGGACGGATGGGTCAGTCAAGTCCGGAGTGTCCGGGGCGGGTGTCCACGAGGTGCCATTCGATGCTGCTGCCGGCGTGGGCGGGCATCAGGCTTCCTTCGAAGACGAACAATGGTTCACCAATGCCACCGATCGGACGCCAAAAACCATTCCGTGGGCAGTGAAATCCGGTTCGTGCGCTCATCGTTCCGCGGGTTGGATTGGAAACCCATCCGGCCGTGCTGATCTTTTTCACCGTTTATTCCTTTGAACTTGCCCGCGGAATCCGTGAGCTGCTTTCGAATTTCTTGCTAATTCGATAGTAGGAAATTAAAACGGCATTGAATAAGACCAAAGCTGACTGTCCAGATAAGGCTTTGTTATGGATGGGCCGGTAGCTGCACGGGGTCGGTTCCGTACTTGTTGATCAGTTGTTGGTGCAGCATCTCCTTGACCACCAGCAGCACAGCGGAGGCAGCCTCGGAGAGCGGCTCGTGGTCCGGAGTGCAAAGGGCGATCTTGCTCTGCAAGCCAGGCTCGATGATGCGCAACACCTTGAAATCCTGGTCCGGGAAGAGGGCATCGGCAGCGGATTTGGGTAGGACAGTGCCGCCCAGGTTCGCTCGGATAAGCCGGATCAGCGAAGGGACAGACTCCACTTCCCCCACCAGGCGGAGCGGCAGGTCCTGGTCGGCCAGGCCTTTCTCAATGAGCTGCCGCAGGGTGTGGTTCTTCTCCGGAAGGAAGAGTCCCACCGTGCTCGCTTCCGCGAGCGTGATGGTGTCCTTGCCGTCTTTGCCGAGGGCGAGGTCCACGTCCGGGTGCACCACCAGGTGCAGGTCCTCAACAATCATGGTGGTGAACTGAACCCCTCGGATCTTCCCGGGCTCGTAGATGAGGGCCATGTCGAGGCGGCCGTTCTTGATGGCTTCGCTCAACACGCCGCCAAAAATCTCTGTCAGGTGGACCACGATATCCGGGTAACGCCGTCCCACTTCCCTGATGATCTGGGGCGTCAGGCTGGAAGCCATGCTGTAGGGCGCGATCGCGATGGAGACCCTGCCGGAGGGTGCAGCTCCGGAGGTGGCAACGTCCTGCCGGGCCTGCTCAACCAGGCGCAGGATCGACTGGGCATGGCGGTATAGCGTATGCCCGGCTGCGGTCGGCTCAACACCTTGCTTGCTCCGGATCAGGAGCCGCTGTTTGAGGTCGTTCTCCAGTGCGGATACTTGCTGGCTGAGAGCAGGCTGGGCAACGTGCAGGGCGGCGGCGGCCTTGGTAATGCTTCCCGAATCAACGATCTGCACGAAGTATGAAAGCTTTCGTGTGTCCATGATCTGCCTTCCTAGAGAGCCACGTCCCCGGGTGGCATGCCATAAGGAAATTCTATCCGGGGCAGCACTGGGACCCCTGCCACAGTACAGGGTGGTGCAGGTCATAACGGAGAGCTATCACGGGATAGCTATTAGGTCTTTGTGCAACATAGTTGACCGGTGCGAGACTTTTGGAAAGAACTTCAGGCAACGCTTTGGAATCCATAAGCGTCAGACATTTACCGGGAATTCAACTAATCCTCGTGCGGATTATTTATGCCCTTCCCGGACTTGAATGCAAAACCACGGAAAGAGAACCACGTGAACCCGACAATTGATCTTGTAGCGGATCTTGGGGAGGGATTCGGCGCCTACACCATTGGCGACGATTCCGAGCTCCTGGAGATCGTCACAAGTGCCAATATCGCATGCGGGTTCCACGCCGGTGATCCCGACATCATGGCCTCCACTGTTGCTGAATGCGTTCGCCGCGGCGTAGGCATCGGCGCCCACCCGAGCTTCCCGGACCTGCGTGGCTTTGGTCGCCGTGACATGGGCCTGAGTGCTCAGGAAGTACAGAACGATGTGCTCTACCAGCTCGGCGCCCTGAACGGCTTTGCCGCCTTCCAAGGCACCAAGGTCACCCACATTGCTCCTCACGGCCGGCTGGGCAACCTCGTGGCCGTCCGCGCCGACTATGCACAGGCCGTGGCGGAAGCCGCTGCCTCTGTGGACAACGAGCTCATCGTGGTGGCGCAACAAGGCGAACTGGCCAGGGCAGCGCGCAACGCGGGACTGGACGTGGCAATCGTTGGCATCGTGGACCGTGGCTATCAGGAAGACGGCACGTTGGTTCCCCGGAGCCAGCCGGGCGCCGTCTTGCACGAACCGGCAGAGATCGTGGAGCGGACCCTGCGCATGGTTGTCGAAGGCAAGATCCGCTGCGCCAACGGCGTGGACATGGATATCGATGTCGACACCGTCCTCCTCCACGGGGATAACCCCGGTGCGGTGGAACTTGCCCGTCTGATCCGCTCGGAGCTCGTCTCTGCCGGCGTGCGCGTCGCCCCGCTGGCCGAGGTCATGGACGCCATGAGGAAGGCGGCCTGACATGTCCGTGCTCTCAACGGCTCCGACCGAGATCTACGAGTCAGGAGACTCAGCGCTGCGCGTCGTGGCGATCTCGGAGGCCAGCGAAGACAACTGGCTGACCGTCCACAGCTTGGCCGACTGGCTGGAAAGCTGCGGCGCCGAGGGCCTTCACGGTGCGGTTCCTACGTACGACTCCGTGCTGGTTGAGTTCGATCCCATCCTGGTTTCCGCCCGCCAGGTTCGCGCGTTCGTCAAGCTCGGGCTCCTGGAGATCGCCCACGCGGGCGGGTCGCAGAGGGCGCCCCGGGAGTTCGATGTCCCCGTGGTTTACGGCGGCGAATACGGCCCGGATTTGGTGCGTGTTGCTGAGCACCAGGGCATCCCAGTGGACGAGGTCATCCGCCTCCACACCGAAAAGACCTACACAGTCCGCTGCCTGGGTGCGCCTGCGGGCTCGCCCATGATGGACGGGCCCGTGTTCCCCAAGCCCGTCCCGCGTTTGAAGGATCCCCGGCTCAGCGTGCCTGCGGGCGCCGTGGCGGTGGCCGGGCGCCAGGCAGTTATCGCGCCTGCTGTTGCCCCGGGCGGCTGGTGCGTCATCGGCCAGACCCCGTTGTCCGTACTGAATATCCGGCGCGAACCGCTGGTCCCGTACAAGCCAGGCGACATCCTCAGGTTCCGCCAGATCCGCGCGGAGGACTTCCACACCTTCGCTGGGGTGGAATTGGAGCCACTGGAGTTGGAGGTGCAGCCATGAGCGGGGCAATCCTGATCCAGCAGCCGGGCAACTCCGTGGTCACCGACCTCGGCAGGACCCGCGGACCGCGTTTCGGGCTTCCGGTCAACGGCGCCCTGGACCAGTACTCGGCCCGCGCCGCCAATATCCTGGCCGGCAATCCGGACAATGATCCCCTGGTGGAGATCACGGCCCTTGATTTTCGGATGAAGGCCGACGCCGACATCCTGATCGCCGTCACCGGTGCCCCGCTCACGCTCACGGTCGGTGGACGACCGTGCAGTCAGTGGGAACCGGTCTCGGTGCGTGCCGGAGAAACAGTGTCCATCCGCGGAATCCACCGCGGGCTCCGCGCCTACCTGGCTATCCACGGCTCGCTGGAAGCCGAAACTCTGCTAGGCAGCTGCGCACCGGACACCGTGGTGGGATTCGGACTTCAGCTTCGGGAAGGAACCACGCTCCCCACCCGTAGGAGCGTTGGCCCGGTACGCCAGCCGTACTTTGACCTTCCACTCTTCAGGCTGGGCCTTGAACGGCCAAGCATGGGAACAGATCTGTTGGTCGATGTGACCGATGGGCCGGATGTCGCCGAATTTGGCGAATCCGGTGAACTGCTCTTCACCTCGGAATACGCCGTCAGTGGCCGGAGCAACCACATCGGCCTGCGGCTCGGCGGAGAACTTCCCGAAAGAACTTCCAGCGGTGAGGTGCTGTCCCGCGGAGTGCCAGTGGGCGCCGTCGAGGTTCCCTCACGGGAAGAGTTGCTGGTACTGCACCGGGGACGAGGCGTCACCGCCGGGTATCCCGTACTTGCAGTAGCAACCAGCACCGGACTGGATGTCCTGGCCCAAGCAAGGCCAGGGGACAAAGTCCGTTTTCGGAAAACCACAGTGGCAGAAGCAACTGCCGCTCACAGGCGCTCGCGGGCCCAACTGGAAACCCTCCGCGAATCCGTCAACACCGTCTTCGGACTTCTCGGTATCGGATGCCGACCCCAGTGGCAGGACCTACCAGTTGCGGCATGCAGCTAAAAACCCTGTCGTCATACCAGTAGGCGTTGCTACGCTCATCTCAGTAAGGAAAAGTCATGACCGCAAGCACCAACGCTGCGCCAGCGCAGCATGAGCGGCTCACGGGCCGCCAAACCCGCAAGGTTGTCACCGCAGGTTGTGTTGGCATCTTCGTGGAACTCTACGACAACGGCATTTTCGCCTTCATGGCGGGAACGCTGGCCCTGGTCTTCCTGGCCCCCGGCAACCCGGACAATGCACTGCTCTTCGTGTTTGCCGGTTACGCGGTCTCGTTCTTCGTTCGACCCCTCGGCGCTGTTGTTTGTGGCTACCTCGGAGACCGGATCGGTAGGCAAAAGCTACTGGTCTTTGTGATCCTCCTGATCAGTGTTGCCACGGCAGGCATCGGGCTCTTGCCGCCATATGCGGCCATTGGCATTGCCGCGCCGATCCTGCTGGTGCTCCTGCGCATGCTGCAGGGCTTCTCCGTTGGTGGCGAAGCTGCCGGCGCCATGACCTTCCTTGCCGAGCACGCCCCTGAAGGCAAGCGCGGTGTCATCACGTCATACGCCCAGATCGCCTCCTTCGCAGCACTGCTCACCGGTACCCTTGTGGCGTTCTCCATGTCGCCGTGGCTCACCCAGGCAGCGATCGACGGCGGTGGCTTCGGTTCCTTCGCATGGCGCATCCCCTTCCTCGTTGCCATCCCCATGGGCATCATCGGCTGGTACATCCGCAAAGCCATCGCCGATACCCCCAACTTCGTAAAGCTCAAGGAAGAGGGCGGACTCTCCAAGAACCCGCTGAAGGAAGCCTTCAAATCCGCCGAGCACCGCCGTGCCATGCTCCTGGCCCTCTTCATTCCGCTCATGAACGGCTCCGGCTACTACGTCCTCTTCTCCTACATGCCCACGTTCCTCAAGGGCAAGCAGCTGAACTTCACTATCGGCCAAGCCCTTCTGGTCACTGCCTGCAGCCTGGTGGTCATCTGCATCGCCATCCCCTTCATGGGTGCCCTCTCGGACCGTGTTGGACGCAAGAAGGTCATCGCCGGATCCGCAATCGCCATGGCTGTCCTCGGCATCCCCTCTTACGCCCTCATTGCAACCGGTGAAATGGGCCTCGCAATCCTCGGCGCCTGCATCATGGCAGTCGTTTTCGCCGGCCACACCGCCGTCATCCACATCCTCATCGTTGAACTGTTCCCCACCCGGGTCCGCTACTCCGCTTACGGCCTTGGCTACAACATCTCCTCTGCGCTGTTCGGCGGCACGGCTCCATTGCTCATGACCTGGTTGATTTCATCCACGGGGAACATCTACATGCCGGCCTTCTACGCAGTGATCACGGCCTTGGGCACGCTGATCGCCGTCAGCACCGTCAAGGACCGCGCCCACGAACCGCTGCGCGACGCCTAGCCATCACTGACCTCCGGCTCTTACGTCCGGCCACATGGCTGGACGTAAGAGCCCCTACCAATCCCCACCTTTTGGAGGACCAATGTCTTTTTCCGACTACACCACCGCCCTCGTCACCGGAGCTTCGACCGGTATGGGTGCAGCCATCGCTGAACGCCTCGCCAAGCGCGGCCTGACCGTCCACGCCGTGGCCCGCAACGAGGAACGCCTTGCGGAACTGGCCGACCGCACCGGAGCAGTCCCGCATGTGGTGGACCTGACCGACACCACCGCGCTGGCCGCCGTCGTGAGCGGACTCAAGGTGGACGTCCTGGTGAACTGCGCCGGAGTGTCCCGGCCGGGCAACATCCTGGACTCGTCCGAGGAGGACATCGACGAGCTCGTGGACGTGAACCTCCGCGGCCTGCTGCAGCTCACGCGCCTGGTCCTGCCCGGTATGGTGGAGCGCGATCTTGGGCACGTCATCAACATCAGCTCGATTGCCGGCGTCTACAACTTCTACGGCCACACCGTCTATCACGCCACGAAGGCGGCCGTGCACCAAATCTCCCGCCAACTCCGAAACGACACCGTGGGTAAGCGGATCCGCGTTACCGAGATCTGCCCGGGACGGGTGGAAACCGAGATCTTCGGGCGCAACATGGGCGGTACGCCCGAGGCCATGGAAGAAGCCTGGAAGACCTACTACGAGGGCTATGAGTCGCTGACCACCGACGACATCGTCAATGCCCTGGATTACGCGATCGAAACGCCGCGCCACGTCAACGTGGGCATGCTTGAGCTCATGCCGACGTTCCAGGTGCCCGGCGGGCTGACGTTCGATCGGCGCTGATTTTCTGAATCAGGCGCCCCATAGGTTCCGGTGACACTCACTCCCGTCACCGGAAAACATAGGCTGGCGGCCGCGTTCCCGCGGCCGCCAGCACCCGTTAACGCGGACGATCCGACGTTCCTGCCCACTTACTGCGTACTCCATCCCGCAGACCTAACGGGGTTCCGCGGGATTCCAGGGCGAACTTAGGCCTGGACAGGTGGCATTCAGGGCTCCGGGGGAGGTAACTGGGCGGGAGCCCTGGCTCGGTGCGCGTACGACGCCGGGTGGTTCAGTCCTCGTGCAGGGTCTCCGTGAGGTGGTGCGTGGGGATGCGGTCGCGATCATACGTGATTTCCGTGTAGCCGTGCGGCTGCGGGCGGCCATCAGCGCCCATGTTCACGAACACGATTTCCTCGATGGTCAGGATGCTCTGCCGGGTGATCATGTTCCGGACCTCGGCGCGCATGGTCAAGGACGTGCGCCCGAAGCGTTTGGCCGTCAGGCCCATTTCGATGAGGTCGCCCTGAACGGCTGAGCTCACGAAGTTGATTTCGGAGATGTACTTGGTGACCGCGCGGCCATTGCCCAACTGGAGGATGGCGTAGATCGCTGCCTCTTCATCGATCCACTTCAGCAGGCTTCCACCGAAGAGTGTGCCGTTGGCATTGAGGTCCTCGGGCCGCACCCATTTACGCGTGCGGAAGGTGATGTCTGCTTTTTCCATTTTCCGAGATTATCCGACTACCGCAGCGTGTGCTTGATGTTGCGCGACGCTTGGTTGCTGCCGGGGCTCAGGTGTTTACGCCATCGCCGTGTGGGAGGCGCTGTGGGAGTTGATCCGCTTGGAGTAGCAGTAAGACCCATTTACGCCGATGTACGGTCCAAAATTGGGAACTTCGGCGAATCCGGCGCTTACATAGAAGCTTCGTCCATCAGACTGCGCTGATCCAGCCTCAGCTGCGATGACGCTGAAGCCGTGTGAGTGGGCCTGTGCTTCGAGTGCGGCCAGAATGGAGCTTGCAACTCCTGATCCGCGTGCGTAGGGCACCACGTACAGTCGCTTGATTTCAGCTGTCTTCTCGTCCAACATCCTCAGGCCGCCGCATCCGAGCGGCTGTCCGGAGCATTTCTCGTAAGCCACAACAAAAACGGCCGTGTCAGCTTCCGAGGGCGGGGGACCGGGCTCGTGATCCGTGGTTCCGAACCGGGCGTCCAGTTCGGCCTGTTGCGCGGCGCGGAGGTCAGCGCCTACCGGGTTCGCCCAGGTGACCTGCCGGATATTGAGCCGGGGGTTGGTCTGCATCGATGCCTCATTTCGCTTGGTTTCGCTGAGGTGTTTATGCGTCTTAAGCCTAGGAAGCTGTGGTTACCGCCGTGTTTCCTGCGCGTAAGCTTCGGGAGAATTGCTGAATTTCCTGAGTTGCGGGGCCCGCTCTGCGCCTTCCCGTGGGAATTTGGCGCGCAGAACAGGCCTCACAACATGCTTAGAGCGCCTCGCCTGTTGGGTCCTCGGCCGTCTGGTCTGCCAATGCCAGGCCACCCACTGGAATCTGGTCCCAATGCAGGACCCGCCACCCTGATTCCGGGTCACCTTCGAGTGCCACGATTCCGGTATTGGGCAATTGATGGGTCTCAGCGAAGAGGGTGTCGATATCCTCTGCCCTGCGGCCCGCCCAACAGCGTATGGCGGCACCGTGACTGACGATGGCGGCGGTCGAATGTCCTGCGGCCGCAACCTTTTCCACGGAGGCATCGAAGCGGGCAAAGAAGTCATGGCCGTTGAAAGCGCCCGGCATGCGAACGTCGAGGTCGCCGTCAGACCAAGCGAACACCGTGCTCATGTACCGCATATGCGATTCATGATCCGTCTTCTTCTCCAAGGCTCCTGCCTCAATCTCATGGACGCCGTCCAGGATTTCCGGTTCCAGTCCCGTGGCGGCGGCGAGCGGTATCACCGTCCGCTGGGTCCGGAGCAGGGTGGAAGTGTAGAGGGCCTGAATGGACTCGTCCGCCAGAGCCTCCGGGAGCGCGGCCGCTTGCCGCTCGCCGAGTTCCGTCAATCCCGGGCCGGGAAAGGCAGTATCCAGTTGGCCCGCCACGTTGCCGGGGGTCTGTCCGTGCCTGATCAGTAGGAGCTTCATGGGTGCTCCGCTCCTTACGTCGTTGCTGTCTTGGCCATGCGTTCCTGCCCAGTGCGTTCCTGCCCGGTGCGTTCCTGCCCAGTTGCTTCCAGCCAATCAGCGGCTAACGCAAGCGAACGCCCCGACACGCCGTTTCTCCGCACATGGAAGGGCATGCCCCGGTGACAAAGCGGGCGGGAACGCGCCGGGTGCCCACTAGTTTAAACGCCGACGGCGGGCCTGGTTAAACGCCGACGGCGGGCCTGGGCATCCAGCCCCGGCCCGCCGTCGTCCAGCGTTTGTTGCTATTTCAGCCTTTGTTGCTACTTCAGGTGGTCCACCAATTTGTCAGCGATGCCGGTGTACTTGCCCGGGGTGAGGGCGAGCAGGCGGGCTTCGGCGTCGGCGGACAGGCCGAGCCCCTGCACGAACTCCTGCATCCTGGCGCCGTCCACGCGCTGCCCCCGGGTGAGATCCTTCAGGCGCTCGTAGGGGTTTTCCATGCCTTCCACACCGGCAATGGCCTCTGCACGCATGACCATTTGGATGGCTTCGCCCAGGACCTCCCAGTTGGTGTCGAGGTCACCCGCAAGGACTTCCTCGGCGACGTCCAGGGCCTTGAGACCCTTGGCGACATTGGAGATTGCCAGCAGGGAGTGACCAAAGGCGACGCCGATGTTGCGCTGTGACGAGGAGTCCGTGAGGTCGCGCTGCCAGCGGGAAGTAACCAAGGTTGCGCCCAGAGTGTCCAGCAGGCCGTTGGAGATCTCCAGGTTGGCCTCGGCGTTTTCGAAGCGGATCGGATTGACCTTGTGCGGCATCGTGGAGGACCCGGTGGCACCAGCTACAGGAATCTGCCGGAAGTATCCGATGGAGATGTAGCTCCAGATGTCCGTGCAGACGTTGTGCAGGATGCGGTTGAAGCGGGCAATATCGGCGTAGAGCTCCGCCTGCCAATCGTGGCTTTCGATCTGCGTGGTGAGCGGGTTCCAGGTGAGCCCCAGTCCTTCGACGAAGGTCCTGGCAACAGCTTCCCAGTCGGCACTCGGGACGGAAGCAACGTGTGCGGCGTATGTGCCAGTGGCACCGTTGATCTTGCCGAGGTATTCGGTCTTGGCGATCCGTGCCAGCTGGCGGTTCAGGCGGTGCGCGATGACAGCCAGTTCCTTGCCGAGTGTGGTGGGCGTGGCGGGCTGGCCATGTGTGCGGGACAGCATGGGCACGGAGCGGTTGGCTTCGGCCATGGCCTCGATTTGCTGGACCAGTGCGGTGGCGTTGGGGAGCCAGACATTTTCTACGGCGCCCTTGATACCAACGGCGTAAGAGAGGTTGTTGATGTCCTCCGACGTGCAGCCGAAGTGGACCATGGCTGTCAGGTTTTCGATGCCAATCGCAGGCAGCCGGCGGCCGATGTAGTACTCCACTGCCTTGACGTCGTGGACGGTGACGGCCTCGATCTCGGCGAGTTCGTCGACCGATGCGGCGTTGAATTCGGTGACGATGGCACGGAGCTGCGAAACCTGCTCGTCCGTCAGGGGACCCGCGCCAGGCAGCACAGACTGGCTGGTCAGGTGGATCAGCCACTCAACCTCAACGTGAACGCGATCGCGGTTCAATGCGGCCTCGGACAAGTAGTCAACGAGGGGCGCGACGGCGGCACGGTACCGGCCATCGAGGGCGCCAAGAGCGAGGGGTTCGGAAGCGAGGGACACGCGAGGGGATTCAGCCATGGTGCCTATTCTTTCATGTTCCTTGGAGGCGCCCGAGTTGATGACTGCGCTATGTGGACAGCCGTGCGCGTTATCCACATAGCCGACGGCGGCACTTCCGCCCGGTTCCCGGGCTCCGTAGCGTCGTACCTACCGATCAGCAGAACAATCAATGGAGTACACGGACATGAGCGTCGGCCTGATGCCTGCAGCCACCCCACCCACCTTCGATCCCCTGGAGTGTGCCTCGCGCAGCCACGAGGTCCAGAGGCTCGCTTGGCGTATGAAGTCGTGCGTGGACCAGACGGATGCAGTGCTGGCATCCTTGCGGCGGACCCAGTTGGAGGAGTGGCAGTCTCCCGCCGGAAGTGCATACAGGACAACTATTGCCCTTCACGCGTCGGCGTTAATGCGTGCACGGGAATCATTGGACGTCGCTGCTGCCTCCATTCTCCGTCATTCCCAGAACGTAGCTGTCTCCGGTGGGAGGGGCAACTGATGGCTGATGTTGCTCCTGTTGGTGCGGGTTCAGCCCCCCAACCTTCGGCGCCCGCCCCCGATGGGATCCTTGGCATTCGTGGCGGAGTGGGCGGAATATCCTGCCAGTTGGAAGAGCTCCTGCGTGGAGCGGCACTGCTTGACGAGTTGGTCCAACAGTTAGTTGGTGTGGAAGCGGAAGCCCGCCGGGTGAAGGCAGATTTGGGGTCCTACCTCTTCGACTCGTACGCCTCGGGGTGCGCCGCGATCGATGCGGTGGCCATAAGTGGTCAAGAGGTAGGCAGAGTACGGCAGGAATTGGTTGGTGTCAGCTCGAGTGTGCGGTCCAGCCATCACGATTACGTGCAAACAGAGGTCAAGAATCTGTTCCCGCGGATGTTGAGGCTTGATGAGATGAAGATGTCAGGTGCTCCCTGGGTACCTGGCCCGGACATCACGCAAAACGTGGTCACAAGCATCATTCCACCGGGCATGGATGCGGGGGACGTCATGCGTGGGCTTCTGCAGTCACCCGTCGTCCCCGGACTGAGGCCGCGCCCGGTGAGCATCGAGAAGATCGACGAGTCGATCGAGCAAGTGGATCCATCCATGGCGCAAAGCATCCGGCGACTCGAGCAACTCCATGCCCGGGGCGATGGAGAGATTGAGATCATCCAGCTCGACCACGATGGCTCGTCCTCGTGGATGGTGTTGATTCCGGGAACACAACCCGAAGCACCAGATACCAATCCTTTCGATATTCCCGGCGTTGGTGAAGCCCTCGGTTATGACTCGGAAGAAGTGGTGCCTGCTATTGGTCAGGCGTTGAGGGAAGCCGGAGCTGAAGCCGGCGAGCAGGTGGTAGCAGTCGGGCATAGCCAAGGAGGGGCACACGCCATGAACCTCAGCCGGAACAAGGCATTCCTCAGCGAATTCGACCTCAGGTATGTCCTCACGGCTGGAGCCCCTGCTGGCGGCATTAGCTCGGAACCGGGAATTGCTGCGTTGCACCTGGAGCACGTCCAGGACTGGGTCCCGGGTTCGGATGGCCGCGTGAACCCGGATACCAAGGACAGGGTCACGGTCACGCTGAACAATGACGTCAAAACACCCGAGGGGGAGGACCCAGGCCTGGGGCCCGGTCACCGCCTGGAGAACTACGCGGCAGGTGCCGAATTGATCATGGCGAGTCGGGATGCCTCGCTTGTAGCTTCGACCGCGGCGTTCGCTGGTGTTGTTGGTGTGGGCGGGGCGGCGAAGGTAACGCATTTCAAACTGGAACGGGAACCCTTGCCGGACAAGAGGCCGGCCCTTCGTAATCCCAATCTTCCAGAGACACGATCCGTGGCCGGGGCGCGGTAAGTCCAGCGCGATGGTGGGTGCAGCCCAAACGGTGCCGGGAGCGCGAGCGACGGGAACTGCTTCTAGCGTTTGCGGGCGCCTGGGATGAGTCCGGCAACCAGGCTGATGATGCTGATGATGATTGAGGCAAGGATGGCTGTCCAGAAGAACGAGTCAATGGTGAGGTGCACAGGCGTAAAGCTGCTCAGCCACGCTGTCAGGTACAGCATTGCCGCATTGATGATGATCGTAAACAGGCCCAGGGTCAGGATCGTCACAGGGAGGGACAGAATCTTCACCAGCGGGCGCACGAACGCGTTGACCACTCCAAAAATCAGGCCGATAAAGAGGTAAGCCAAGACGATGCCTGCTGCATCCGCGCCTTCAGTGATCCCCGCGTTGGCTGCCGCCTTTTCAGTGGCGGAGGAGGATATCTCCAGTCCCTCCAACAGCCAGCTGGCGACCCACAGGGCCAGGCCATTGATCAGGACGCGAACTATGAATGAACCCATGCGCCCATGCTTTCACACTCGTCTGTGGCTCCGCTGGGACATCACTAGGAGAGGGAACTTGGGAAGGACGAAGGTTGGCGGGAGAACACCCAAACGCCGCAGGGGTACAAGTAGGCTTGAATCCATGACTACTACTGACAACGCACCGGAGGGCGTACTCCCTCGACCGGTCGTGGACAGGCTCCCCAAGTACGCGGCTGGTAAACCCCCCGCTGCGATTGAGGGCCTCACCAGCTACAAATTGTCGTCCAATGAAAACCCGCTGCCTCCGATCCCTGCAGTGTTGCAGGCCATCGCAGACCAGACTGACATCAACCGATACCCAGACCCCCTGGCAACCAAATTGCGCAATGCTTTGGCTGGCTTCCTGGACGTCCCCGCTGACGACGTCGTCACCGGTGCAGGAAGCCTCGGCGCACTCAACCAGATTCTTGCCACTTTTGCGGGCCAGAATGATGACGGCAAGTCGGACGAGGTGATCTACGCCTGGCGCTCCTTCGAGGCTTACCCCATTTGTGTGGGCCTTGCCGGGGCGGCCAGCGTGCAGATCCCGTTGCTTCCGGATGGCCGTCACGATCTCGAAACCATGGCCGCAGCGGTGACGGTGCGCACCAAGGTGATCTTGCTCTGCACCCCGAACAACCCCACGGGACCCATCCTCACGGCTGAGGAAACGGAGCGTTTCATCCAGTCGGTGCCACCCAACGTGGTGGTGGTCATCGATGAGGCGTACCAGGAATTCGTCCGCGACCAGGCTGCTGTGGACGGGATCAAGCTCTACCGGAAATACCCCAATGTCGTTGTGCTGAGGACTTTCTCCAAAGCCCACGGGCTGGCGGGACTGCGCGTTGGCTACAGCGTTTCCGGCCCGCAGCTCACCCAGCACCTTCGCGTCACGGCTACACCTTTCGCCGTTTCGCAAATTGCAGAGCGCGCCGCGATTACATCCCTTGAGAATTTCGACCAGGTTGTCGAAAGGGTACAAAGCCTGGTGGACGAGAGAGACCGCGTCACTTCGGGTCTTCGCGATCTCGGATGGTTCGTGCCGGAAGCCCAAGGGAACTTCGTTTGGTTGAACCTGGGTGCGAACAGTGGCGAGTTTGCGGCGTTGGCAGCCGAGCAGGCCTTGTCTGTCCGGGCCTTCGGAAACGAGGGAGTGCGGGTCAGCATCGGCGAAGTGGAAGCCAATACGCGGTTCCTGAAACTCTGTGCAGGTTATACAAAGGCTCCGCACAGTTCCTAGCGGTTAACAAATGCGCCTACGCTACTTACTGCCGATAAAGTAAGGACGAAAGCCAAAATATATGCCCATTCCGGAATGCATTCCGGAATGGGCATATATCCCAGCGACAGACATTGCCCGGCACTAGCTGCGGCAAGCAAGGAGACGGAATGGGCTCGACACAACTGCCCCCCGGGACCGATGAAACTCTGGCGGCAACCTCAGCGGCTGTAGCTGCCTCGGGTGAACCCGTAGAGATGGTCCAGTTGCTCGGCCCTGACGGAAAGCTAGGCACCGATCCCGTCTTCTCTGACTATGCCAAGCGGATAGACCCCGAAAAGCTCCGCGTCTTTTATGCCGACATGGCCAGAATCCGCCGGTTTGACCAGGAAGCCACTGCTCTGCAGCGCCAAGGCGAACTCGCACTGTGGGTGCCCCTGACCGGTCAGGAGGCCGCCCAGATAGGCTCGGCCCACGCCAGCCAGCCGCAGGACTACATTTTCCCCACTTATCGTGAACACGGTGTCGCACTGGTGCGAAACGTGGACCTGGCTGAATTGTTGAAACAATTCCGCGGAGTCTCCAACGGAGGCTGGGACCCGCGGGGGAACAACTTCCACCTCTACACCCTGGTCCTGGCCGCCCAAACGCTTCACGCCGTGGGCTACGCCATGGGCATCCAGCGGGACCAGAAGCTCGCGGTTGCCGGTGATTCCAATGATCCCAAGGCTGCGGTGATTGCCTACTTCGGTGACGGCGCCAGCTCCGAAGGCGACGTCCACGAATCGATGGTTTTCGCAGCCTCCTACGATGCCCCGGTTGTCTTCTTCTGCCAGAACAATCACTGGGCCATCTCCGTGCCTACCGAAGTCCAGACCAAGGTCCCGTTGGCCAACCGCGCCAAGGGCTACGGTTTCCCGGGAATCCGTGTGGACGGAAACGACGTCATTGCCGTCCACGCCGTCACTGAATGGGCCCTTGAGCATGCCCGTGAAGGCAGGGGCCCGGTGCTCATCGAGGCTTACACCTACCGGGTTGGCGCACACACCACAGCGGACGACCCCACCAAGTACCGCGAACTGGCCGAAGAAGCCGCGTGGCGTGAGAAGGATCCGCTGGAGCGTTTGGAGAAATACCTGCGGACTGAGGGGCTCGCCGATGAGGCCTTCTTCGAACAGGTGCAGGCCGACGGCGATGAGCTGGCCAAGTATGTCCGCAGCACTACGCATGGCCTTGAGGTGCCGGACATCCGGGATTCCTTCGCCAACGTCTACGCCGAAGCACACCCGCTGATTGCGGAGGAACAGGCGTGGTTCGAAGAATATTCGGCAGGCTTCGAAGCCGACCAGGAGGCAGCTAACTGATGGCAACAATGACCATTGCAAAGGCCATCAACGAAGGTCTCCGCGCATCGCTGAATAGCAACCCCAAGTCCCTCTTGATGGGCGAGGACATCGGGCACCTCGGTGGTGTTTACCGGGTGACGGACGGCCTGATCAAGGAATTCGGGGCGGACCGGGTCGTCGATAGCCCGCTGGCTGAGTCCGGCATTGTTGGTACCGCTATTGGGCTCGCTTTGCGTGGCTACTTTCCGGTGTGCGAGATCCAGTTTGATGGCTTCGTCTATCCGGCTTTCAACCAGATCACCACGCAGTTGGCCAAGATCCATGCCCGCAGCCATGGCCGTCTGACTGTTCCTGTGGTTATTCGGATCCCGTACGGTGGCGGCATCGGTTCCATCGAGCATCACTCCGAATCCCCGGAAGCGTTGTTCGCCCACACAGCTGGCCTCCGTATCATTTCGCCGTCCAATGCGCACGATGCTTATTGGATGATTCAGAAGGCTATTGAGTGCCAGGACCCCGTGATCTTCTTCGAGCCCAAGCGCCGCTACTGGCTCAAAGGCGAGGTGGATGTTGAGAATGCCGGTCTCTCAGAAGACCCGTTCAAAGCACACGTGGTCCGTGAAGGGACGGACGCCACGATTGTGGCTTACGGGCCGTTGGTTCCGGTTGCCCTTGCTGCAGCAAACGCCGCAATTGAGGATGGACGCAGCATCGAGGTCATCGACCTCCGTTCCATCTCGCCTGTGGATTTCGACACCGTTGAGGCGTCGGTCAAGAAGACCGGCCGGCTGATCGTCGCCCACGAAGCACCCACGTTCGGTGGCATCGGCGGAGAAATCGCCGCCCGGATCAGCGAACGGGCGTTCCTGCACCTTGAAGCCCCTGTGATCCGCGTTGGCGGTTTCCACATGCCGTATCCCGTGGCCAAGGTTGAAGAGGACTACTTGCCGGATATCGACAAGATCCTCGAAGCGCTCGACCGCTCCCTGGCTTACTAAACCGCCCTGATCCAGTCCGGCTCCACAGCCGGGCAGACGGAAATCGAGGACCACCGTGACTGTAAAGAAATTCAACCTGCCGGACGTCGGCGAAGGCCTGACCGAGGCCGAGGTAGTGGCTTGGAAGGTCAAGCCGGGCGACACCGTTGCCATCAACGACGTCCTGTGCGAGATCGAGACAGCGAAATCGCTCGTTGAGCTCCCTTCGCCCTTCGCCGGAACGGTCACCGAGCTGTTGGTCGAGGAAGGCATCACGGTGGAGGTCGGCACGGCAATCATCGCCGTTTCGGACAACCAGCCCGGGGACGCAGGACCGGTGACCCAGGCTCCGGCGTCGGCTCCCACGGTCGATGCCCCTCTCTACGGCAAGCTTCCCGCTGATACCGACAACGGCGAAAACGGCCCGGCAGGCGGACCGCTGGTGGGTTCCGGCCCCAAAGCCGACGCCGTGAAGCGCCGTGCGCGCAAGCGTCCAGCGGGTACTGGCGAGGCAACTACGGTCGCCGAAAACGCCGAAGGTACAGTCCAGGACCACCAAGCGGTTCTGGCTGCCCAAGCAGCCCAGGCGCCGGTGCCTCATCGCCCGACGTCGACACGTGCCGCCGTCGCGCAGGTCACCCATGCGCCGGTCACCCAAGCGGCCGCAACCCAAGCGCCGGTCACCCAAGCGCCGGAAGTCACGACGCCAGAAGGCACGGCGCCGGGAGTGTCTACGGCCCAGACCGCCGCATCACGCGGTGCCGCCATCAGCGGCACCATCAGCGGGCTCGTCAACAAAGTCCTGGCGAAGCCGCCGGTGCGCAAGTTCGCCCGTGATCTCGGCATTGACCTTGCCGACGTCGTAGCCACGGGGCAGCGCGGCGAGGTGACCCGCGAGGACCTGGTCAGCTATCAGGCGCAGCGTGACGCTGAGCTGGATCAGGCGGAGTCTTTCTGGGGTGCTTCCAAGAAGCCGCAGGACCAGAGGATCGAGCGCGTACCCGTTAAGGGTGTGCGTAAGGCGACCGCCAAGGCCATGGTGGAGTCCGCGTTCACGGCACCGCACGTCAGCATCTTTGTTGACGTCGATGCGAGCCGGACCATGGAGTTCGTCAAACGGCTCAAGGTTTCGAGGGACTTCGAGGGAATCAAGGTATCCCCGCTGCTTATTTTGGCCAAGGCAGTCATTTGGGCGGCCGCGCGGAACCCCAGTGTCAACGCCACGTGGGTGGAGAACGCTGATGGCAACGGCGGTGCGGAGATCCAGATCAAGCACTTCATGAACCTGGGCATTGCAGCTGCAACACCGCGTGGCTTGATGGTGCCCAATATCAAAGACGCACAGGACCTCTCCCTCAAGGAGCTGGCCCTCGCCCTGAACGATCTCGCCACCAAGGCCCGGGCGGGCAAGACGCAGCCCGCCGAGATGCAGGGCGGCAGCCTGACCATCACCAACATCGGTGCGCTTGGCATTGATACGGGTACGCCCATCATCAACCCGGGCGAGGTTGCCATCATTGCGTTTGGAACCATCAAGCAGAAGCCGTGGGTTTTGGACGGGGAAGTGATTCCGCGGTGGATCACCACGCTGGGTGGCTCCTTTGACCACCGGGTGGTGGACGGCGACCTCTCGGCCCGCTTCATGGCCGATGTGGCTGCCATCCTTGAAGAACCGGCCCTATTGCTTGACTGATCGGGGTTGCTTGACTGATCGGGGTTGCTTTGACTGATCGCCCGGCCGCCAACACGGCGGCTTCAGGGTCGAACACCGCTGTGGCTTCTGGCAACTCTGGTCATGTGCCTGTCCGGTTGCTGTCAGGACCCTGGCGCGTTGTTGCCCGGGTCCTGACGGAAGCCTTCCAGCCGCCCATCGTGGTGACGGCTCTCCTGTTGATCAGTCCGGCTATCGAACCCGGCTTTCCCGGGACCATGGGTTTTGGGCTGCTGGGAGCTCTCTTCGTCTGTGTCCTGCCGTTGGCGTACGTGCTGGTGATGGTCAGGCTGGGCAGAATCACCGATCATCATGTCAGCGACCGCCGGCAGCGGCCGCCGTTGCTGTTGCTTGCCTTGATTTCCGTGCTGGCGGGCGTGGGGGTGCTCCAGCTGGTCGGGGGTCCGACGAGCGTTTCACTGATGATCATTGCGCTGCTCGGAGGCATTGCTGTTCTTGCGGTGGTGAGTGCTTTTTGGAAGATGAGTGGACACACTTCGGCCATCGCAGCCGCTGCCGTCATTACCGTTTTGATGTTTGGGCCTGCTTGGCTGCCCGTGTTGGTGATTGTTCCGGCCGTGGGGTGGTCGCGGGTGGTGCTTCGCGCCCATACGCTCGGTCAAGTCGTCGCCGGGTCTTTGTTCGGCGGTACCGTCATCGCGGGTTTGTGGTGGCTGCTGAGGGAGTGGATGCTCTGAGGCCAGGCCAGCACCTGCTGTAAGGGGCACCTGCTGTGGGGGACACCTGCCGTAAAGGCGGCCCCGCTTCAGAACGCGGGGTAGTTGACCAGCAATGCCTGAAGTTCCGTGGTGGACATATGGTTTGCCATCTCCACGCTGATGCCCATAGCCATGGCTGCGAAGGTGATCATTGCGACGCAGGCAAGGGAGAGGAACCGCCAGTCCTTGCGCATGATGCTGGTGAGAGTTTCCGGCATGTTCAGGCTGGGGGAAATCATGTTGGGGGCGCTGTCCCAGGAGCCGTCGTCGAGCATCGCGATGATGCGGTCATTCGCGCGGTCAAAACGCATCGTGCTGATGCTGTTGCCATGGCGGGCAAGCAGGATGTCGTGTCCAACGCGCTGGCGCGGCTGCAAAGTAAGCAAGTGAAGTCCCCTGAAGTCAGTTGATGGAGGATGGCTCACGCCATTGGGGGCATCTCAATTTTATAACGATGACTTCGGGGGACAGGCCAAAATCACGCCAAAAGCCGGGTGAGGCTCCCCACCCGGCGGCGTGATTCAGGTCGCTTACGGCTGGTCGGTCTTGGCGATGTAGACATCGCAGGGGGCATTGTGGGCCACCGTGTTGGCTACGCTGCCAAGGACACGACCAAGGCCTTGCATGCGCCGGTTGCCCACCACAATCAACCGCGCTTCGAGCATTTCTGCTTCTTTGACCAAGGCTTCACCGGGCTTGCCGCGGGCAGCCGAGTACGTTACCTCGAGGCGCTCATCAGCCAGGCGCTCCGCCACCGTGCGGGCGACGGCTTCGGCTTCGGCAGCGTCTGACACGATCCATTTATCGGTCCCGATCTCAACTACCTCGGTCTTGTTGCTATCAAATGCGCTCACCACGCGAAGACTGGCGCCAATCCCGATGGCCAGTTGCTGGGCAGCCTTGGCCGCCCTCATCGCCGTCTCGCTACCGTCTACTCCTACAATGACAACCCCGGTCATAGTGCTGCTCCTTCAGTGGTGGCTTTGATGGCCTCTGCGAGAACAGGGGCCAGACGACGTACGCCTTCGGCAATCGTATCCGGCGGTACAGCACTGAACGCCAGACGGAGCTTGTTGGACGGGCCATCTGCCGGCGAGAACGCTGCGCCGGGTATGAAGACAACCCCCGCATCGATGGCCTTCTTCAATAAAGGGTAGGTGTCCACGTTTTGGGGCAACGTGACCCAGACGAAGAATCCACCGTCGGGGCGTGTCCACGAGAGCCCCGCTGGCATGTATTCGTCCAGGGCGCTGAGAAGGGCTTTGCAGCGTTCCGCGTACAGGCCGCGGTAGGTTTCGATTTGCCCCCGCCAGTCGTAGTCACGCAAATATGCGGAGACAAGCATTTGGTTCAGGGGCGGCGGGCAAAGCGTGACTGCTTCGGAGGCCAGGTAGAACCGACGCTGCAGGTGTGCGGGCACCAAGGCCCAGCCAATGCGGAGACCCGGCGCGAAGATCTTGGAGAAGGACCCCAGATAGATGACGTCATCGGGATTTGCAGCCCGCATCGGTGCGATCGGGTGGCCGTCAAACCGCAGCAGGCCGTAGGGGTTGTCCTCCAGCACGATGATATTCGCCTTGCGGCATATATCTACGATCCTCTGCCTGCGCGACTCTGCCAGGGTGATGCCCGAGGGATTGTTGAAGTTGGGGATCGTATAGAGGAACTTGATGCTCTTGCCTTCTGCCTGGAGCGCGGCGATCCTGGCCTCAAGCAGCTCAGGTACCAACCCGTCGTCGTCCATTTCGATTGGCTCCACCTGCACCTGGTAGGCCTCGAACGTATTCAGGGCCCCGACGTAAGTGGGGTTTTCGACGAGGACAACGTCGCCGGGATTGCAGAAGACCTTGGTGGCCACATCCTGCGCTGACTGGGAACCAGCAGTAATCACGATGTTTTCAGGCTGGGCGTCCATGATGCCTTCTGCGCCCATGATCGCGCAGACTTGCTGGCGCAGTTCAGCGGTCCCTTGGCCCCCGCCGTATTGCAGGGCGGTCATCCCGTCTTCGGCGATGATCCTGGCGGCGGTCTGGCCAAGCTTTTCCAGCGGCAGCGACTGCAGGTACGGGTTGCCGCCTGCGAGCGAGACAAGGCCGGGCCGCATGGAGATATCGAAGACGTCGCGGACAGCGGACTGCTTGATGTTGGCGGCCCGCGCGGAGAACAGTTCCTCGTGCGGGTGGGCGGCGGCCGTGGCGGCCCGCTCAATGGCGTCGATGGCTTCAGCGGGCAGCTTGGTGCCGGCATCCAATGTTTCGTGGGTCACAGTGACAGGATACTCCTGAAGGTTGCTAATTAGGCAACATATGTTTTCAAGAACGCGCCGGTTTGCGTGGTTTCCTTTACGCCGGGAACGGTAGGGGCTGGAATGTAGCTATGACACTGCACCGGGGATCCGTGACCAAAGCCGAACTCTTCCACAAGCTTCACGACGCCGGACCCACGCCGCTGGTCCTGGTGAACGTTTGGGACGCGGCTTCCGCCCGCGTGGTGCAGGAGGCTGGTGCGACGGCGATAGCTACCTCAAGCTCGGCAGTTTCCTGGAGCCTGGGCTTCCGGGACGGGGACCACGTGCCTTGGGGACTGGCGATGGCGGCGCTTGGGCGGGTGGTAGGGGCAACCAAACTGCCGGTAACTGCCGACATCGAAACTGGATACGGGCGCACGGACGATGAACTTCGGGCCACCGTGCACGGAGTGCTGGATGCAGGCGCGATCGGCATCAACATTGAGGATTCGGCTGCGGAGCCACTGACGGACATCAACGAACAATCGCGGCGTATCGCCTTGATCCGTGCCGTGGCGGACGAGCGTGGAATCCCTTTGTTCATCAATGCCCGAACCGACACATACCTCTCCGGACAATATTCGGAGAACGCTTATGACGAGACCTTGCGCCGTGCTGAGTCCTACCTCACGGCGGGTGCGGACGGCATCTTCGTTCCCGGGGTCGTGGACCTTCACGTCCTGCACGAACTCTCCAGCAAGATCCCCGCGCCCCTTAATGCCCTTGCGGGAGTAGGTGCGCCTTCGCCACTCGAACTTCACGACGCCGGCATACGGCGCGTCAGCATCGGCGGCAATACGGCTAAAGCTGCCTACGCAAAAGTCGCACGGGTGGCGAAGGAAATTCTGGGCGACGGTAACTGGGCAGGATTGGCAGGCACCCGCAGCCACGACGAGATGGATGCGCTCTTCGCCCAAGGGCCCAAATACAGGCCGTAAGCAGCGCGGTTTGGGCAGATGAAAGCGCACGACGTCGGAACCCGGCTTTAATGTCTGACCCCGCCATTAGCTTGGAATCAGTAGCAAAGACCGCAGGCAGGGGAGGGCGGATGGCAAGACGCAGTGTGCAGTTCTGGCGCATTGACCAACTGAATGGCGAGGATCTGCGCGCTCCGTTTCCGGCGCGCCGCGTTGCGGAGGTACTCAAGAAGGCCCAGGAAGCTGGGACGGACCGGCATTTCATCGGCATGGACGGCACGGTGTTGGTTGCCCAGACCGCATCTTTCTCACCGCATCCGGTAATCCTCCTGGATCGGGTCCGCGATACGAACCTGCCCAGCGTTGGGGATGCGCTTGGACGCCGCAAGCCCCTCCCCTTGGAGCCGGGTGACCATCTTCTGGAAACCACCTACTTTGCCTTCCTGAAGCGGAACGTCATCGCCGTGTTGACCAGTGGCAACGGCCCCCGGGCTTCCAGGATGGGGGAGTACCTCGAAGGCATGCTGGGGCTTGAACCCGGACTGGTCCCGGTGGTCCGTGAGGATATTGAGGAGATCCTTACCAGGCTTGAGGTGAGTCGCTTCGAGTTCGCGCTTCCTGCTGAACGCCTCTCCGGAAAGTTGATGGAGGGTGAATGGGCTGACGTTCTGGAGAGTGCCTCGCGCCTGATGACTGAGGGAACCTTCCGGATTTCCCTCACTGTGGGCCGTTCGGGAGGGGCCGGGGACAAGCAACGGATCCGGGAACGCATCCAGCAGCTCATTGACCTCTTCCGCAGGGCGGGATCCGTAGAGCACTTCGACTACGTCGTGGCCGAGGGCAAGGACTCCCTGACCGGTGACCGCGAGGTGGTTGACCTGCTGAAAGAGCGTTTCATCTCCCACGTCGAAGTGGACCCCGATGTGTTCAACGATCCCCGGAAGTCCGCTGCCGAGGCAGTCGCAATCCTGAACAAACAGGCCAGGGATAACGAAGCATTCTTCGCCCTCACGCTGCCGGAAATCAGAGGCTCAGCAGACTCGGTCCCTGTGCCGGACATCGTCGCAGGTGGAATGGCGGCAGTGCGGGAAGCTCTGGCAGCGTCCACAAAGGAGGAAGCCGCCAAGGCAAAGCCCGGGGATGTTAAACCAGCGGGGGGATCAGAAGGCAGCGCGGATCATGAGCTTGTACGAGGTTGACGTAGAGCACGCCGGGCGCCGCCGGACGGTGTGGAGGTGGTTTCTGCTCCATCCGCCGGCAGACTTTGCGTGGGCGGTAGTGGCTGTGCTGATGGGGCTTGGCTTGGCCCGGCTTTTGGAGCAGCCCTTGATGCTGGAGGGCGTCGATCCAGGTGCCCGTCGAACCCTGTTCCAAACCCTCGCTACGTTGGCTGGTGCTACCGCTGGCCTCACGCTCACCAGCGTCTCCATGCTGATCAACGTGCTCGGCAAAAAGGCGGCGCCCGGGCAGCGTGAGCTTCCCCTGGAGAAGCTCACCGCCTTGCATCGTCGCCAAATCGGAGAAGTGTTCCTGTTCGCCATCCCGGGGCTTGGCCTGCTGGTGGTGGCTGCCCTCGTCACCGTGGTGCTGGAGGGCGATGGGCCCAGGGGCCTCTGGATCCCGGAGGCGGTTGTCTTCGTTCTCGCCTTCGCGTCCGTGCTTGCGCTGCTCCGCGTGGCGTGGGCGCTCCGGCGGGTGCTGGCCATCGCAACGGCTTGAGAGGCTGCGGCCCCAGGCCTTAACAAATCCGGACGGTCCGCGCGCACAAAGCGCACTAACCCCACTGACTGCAGTAACCGCACTAACGCAGGCTCAGCGCCTCAGCCAAAGTCTTGCCATTGATGTAGATTTCGGCCCGGGATGCTCCGCTGGCGGAGACGATGGTGTGGGTCAACTGGGCTTCAATGCGCGGGATGTCGCAGACTCCTCCGGGGCGCAACGTTCCACTCAAATTCACCACCACGGTTGCTCCGCTGACGTATCCCGACGCGAAGTGCAAGGAGGAATTAGCCAGCGAATCGTAGAGGCCCGCCCCAGTGTCCAGGGGCATGCCGGCTTCCAGCAGGCGGCTCAGGGCCAGCGTCAAAGGGTCGCCGGGCGCCAGGGCGCCCCGGACAGGCACCAGACTGTCGTTGCATCCGAAGCGGACACCTCTTGAGCCCCCGTCGTCAACGGCAACGTAGTAGACAGCCGGCCCCAAATTCAGGTCCTGGGGTACGGTCGCAGCCCGGGCGACGGGAGCAACAGCCGTCGGTGAAGGGCTCGGCGTAGCGACGGGTACAGGCTCGACGGCGTCACCTTGCTTGGGCGTTTCGGTCGCCCCAATGCCAGGGGTACCCGTGCCGGAATTGCCGGAACTGCCGGAACTGCCCCCGCCCCCAGGGCCCGAAGTGCTGGAAGGTTCGGCTGTCGAATCACGGTCCGCAGTGCCCCCGGTCGTCGTGGACGGCAGAGACGGAGCGCCGGAGGCCCCATCCGCGGCAGCATTGCCATCACGCGCCGGACTCGAGGGGCCCGCCACGGGAACAGGCGAACCAGCCTCGGGCGATGGCAAACGACCCGGGTCCGAAGTGCAGCCGGCCAGCAGCAGACCCAGCACGAGGCAGGCAGCCGGGATCGCCGTCGTACTTGTTGGCCTCCGCCCGGCACGCATGACAGCCCCACGCTCCTGTCCGTCCACCTGTAGTTCAACGTTAGGCCCGTGTGACTTGGAGCAAAATGCCGCTACGGTGACGGTTCGGACAAGAGTTGATCACGCTGCGTCCCGTAGACACGGGAAACGCAAATGCCCCCGCTCCGTCCTGCAAATTCGCAGGCACGGAGCGGGGGCAAGGAAAGCGGTAAGGCTAGGCTGCGGCTTCTTCTTCCTGAACGGCAGTCAGGGGCTCGAAGATAGCCTTGATCTGCTCGACAACCTCGGCGTCGTCCTTCGGGTGGAGTTCAGCGAAGCGGATCATGGAACCCGGGACGGCCAGCTTGACGTCGTCAAGGACCTTGGCGCCGGCGATCCCGACAGCCTTGCGGGCCTCGTCCTGTGCCCAGACTCCGCCGAACTGGCCGAAAGCGGTTCCGACGACGGCGGTCGGCTTGCCGCTGAGTGCGCCGGCGCCGTAGGGGCGGGACAGCCAGTCAATGGCGTTCTTCAGCGATGCGGGCATGGTGCCGTTGTGCTCGGGGGTGACGAGGAGAAGGGTGTCGGCGTTTGCTGCAGCGGCGCGCAGGGCCGCAGCTTCGGCGGGAACCTGGCCTTCGACGTCGATGTCCTCGTTGTAGAACGGGATGGTGCCCAGGGAATCGTGGATCTGGACTTCGACGTTCTCCGGTGCGTTCAGCTGGATGGCTTCGGCGAGCTTCTTGTTGTGGGAATCAGCGCGGAGGCTGCCGACGAGGGTAAGAACGGTGCTCTTTGACATGGTGTCTCCTTTGTAAGTGTTGGGACCTTCACTGATACTAAACGGACTGCGGTCCGGTTTCTATTCCCGGGTCTAGAATGTTTCTTGTGAGCTCGATCCCAATCCAGCCGGACGTGCCCCTTGGTCCGCCGCATGAGCGCAGCGATGCCGCCCGGAATCGCGAGCGGTTGCTCTGCGCTGCCCGCGAGCTGGTTGACGAGTTCGGAGTAGAAGCGCTCACCATGGACGCGCTCGCCTGCAAGGCCAAAGTAGGCAAGGGGACCGTGTTCCGCCGCTTTGGTAGCCGGGCCGGCCTGATGATGACCCTTCTGAGTGACTCTGAATCTGAATTCCAGCGCGGCTTCATGTTTGGTCCGCCACCACTGGGCCCGGGCGCGACGCCGAGCGAGCGCCTGGTGGCCTTCGGTGAGGGCCGTATCTACTTCGTCCTGGAAAACGGGGAGCTCCTCAAAGCGGCCGCAACCAATGCCCGCAATCGCTTTGACGTGCCGGCCACCGTCCTTGCCCACCGACATGTAGAGGTCCTGCTGCGGGAGGCCGGCATCACGGATCCGTGGGTCATGGCAATGTCGCTGCTTTCCGCGCTGGATCCGGAACGAATCGTCAACGACGTGAGGGTTCACGGCATCTCGCCGAAGAGGCTCACGGACTCCTGGCGCGAACTCGTCACGCGCCTCATGCGATCTTCCTAGCCCACCTACGAGAGTAGGCCGTAAGCGCCACAGTGCCGCGGACGTTGGGATCGTGACGCGAATACAGATAACAATCTGGCTGCAGGCTTGAAACGGGGCCTCTTTGAGCGAAACGTGAAGCAGTTATTGTGGTAGTTTCCTCTTGAATGTGACCCATGCCATAAAAGGGCGGTGTTCACGTGGAGGGGTCTGGGGGGCCATCACCCTTCATGCCAATTCGTAGCTGACGCCGGCCACAGCCGGGAACCGCGGAAGGACGAGCATTGAGCTTTGCCACGATCCAGGGCAGCCGCCCGACATGCTGAAATATCTGACGAAGCGGTCGGGCATCTACCTGATCATGATCTTCCTGACCACGAGCGCGGGCTATTTCCTGGCAGTATCAACGCTCAAACCGGCGGTCCTGGAACAGGAGAAGATCCCGCGGCCAACCCCGGAACAGGTGGCAGCCTCCTTCCGTGGCCTTGGACTGGACCCTGACGCCAGTCCCTGGGAACGCTATATTGGCTGGCTCGGCGGCATCATTACCCGCTGGGACTGGGGCCGCAGCCCAAACGGGGCATTCGTCAACGCCGAATTCGCTGACCGGGTACTTGTTTCCACAAGGCTGTTTATCGCCTCCATCATCCTGACGCTGATCATCGGCGTCGCGCTCGGCGTTTATTCAGCAGCGCGGCAGTACAAGTACCAGGACCGCGTCATCACGTCCTACAGCTACCTGGTGCACATCCTTCCCGCGCCGATCGCCTACTTCCTGGTGCAGTTGGGGGCCATCAGCGTCAACGAAACCGTAGGCCAGCGCATCTTTTTCGTCACCGGCATTTCGACGCCGGGGATCGAGCCGGGTTGGCCGGCTTTCGTTGACCTCGTGGCCCACTACGCCGTGCCCACCTTTGCGATGACCATCTTCGGCTGGGCCGGTTACCAGATAGCCCAGCGGCAGTATCTCCTGGACAACGTGAATGCCGACTTTGTCCGCACGGCCAGGGCAAAAGGCCTCACCCGCAACCAGGCCATCAGACGGCATGCCCTGCGGGTCTCCTTCATTCCCGTGGCGCAAAGCATCGCCTTCACCATCCCCGCGATCTTTACCGGTGGCTTCTTTGCCGAGGCGATCTTCGCCTGGCCAGGCATCGGCCTGTGGAGTATCCAGGCAATCGGGCTTCAGGACGTCAACGTCGCCACGGCTACGCTGGCCTACGGCTCAGTGATCTTCGCAATCGGTGCCATCCTTGCCGATTTCGCGACGACGCTGGTCGACCCACGAGTGAGGGTCCAGTAATGACGAACATCATTGACCCCATCGCGGAAATCGACGAATCCAGGGTTGCCGACCAGGACGTCGTTATCGGCAAGACCCGCATTATCTTCCGTCGCTTCATGCGCAACCGTACCGCCGTCGCCGGTTTGTTCATCTTCCTGGCGCTGTTCCTCTTCTCCTTGTTCGGCGGGTTCCTGACGCCCTGGAATAAGGAGACGATTGATCCCCTCAACATCGGAATGGGACCATCACCGGATCACTTCCTGGGCACGTCCCAAGCAGGGATCGACCTCATGGCGCTCATCGTTGAAGGCACTCGGATCTCGATCTTCATCGGCCTGATCGTGGGAGGCGTATCTGTCCTGATTTCCGCCGTCTATGGCTGCACCATGGCGTTCTTCGGCGGCAAAGTGGACGCCGTGATGTTGTTCATCCTTGAAGCCCTCATCATGATGCCGGCCATCCTTGTGGTCGCCGTGGCCACCAGTGGAGGCGGCGGACTCAAGGACCTTCCCAGCTGGCTCCTGCTGATCATCGTGCTGCTGTTCTTCAGTTGGATGGGCACGGCCCGCCTGGTGCGCTCATTGTCGATGTCCCTCATGCAGCGGGACTACGTCAAAGCCGCCAAGTACATGGGTGTCCCGTCCCGCAAGATCGTGTGGCGCCACCTCGTCCCGAACATCGGCTCGCTGTTGGTCCTCGATTTCACCCGCGGTATCACCGGTGCCGTGCTGGCCGAAGTGGCGTTCTCCTTCATCGGCATCGGCATCAAGCTCCCCGATGTCAGCCTGGGTGTCCTCATCGGCCAGGCCACCGGCCAGGTGTCCTCGTTCCCGTGGATGTTCTGGGTTCCGCTGACCGTTATGTTCCTCCTGACCGGTTCGCTCGCGATGATGAACGATGGCCTCCGCGACGCCTTCGACCCCAGCTCCAGTTCGATCGGCCGCGCGAAGCGGACCACAGCACGAACAGTAAAGAAGACCCGCAAATGAGTACCAACATCTCCCACACCCCCGCAGAGCGGCTTCGCGACGCTGGACTCTACGCCCCCGGCGACGCCGTCCTGAGCGTCCGGGACCTCAACGTCCGCTTCAATTCCGAGAACGGTGTTGTCCACGCAGTGCGCGGCGTGGACTTCGACCTCATGCCCGGCAAGACCCTGGGCATCGTGGGCGAATCGGGATCGGGAAAGTCCGTGACGTCCATGGCCATCATGGGACTCCTCCCCGAGACTGCGGACATCTCCGGTTCGGTGCGCTACAAGGGCAAGGAACTCCTGGGCCTCAGCGACAAAGCCATGTGCAAGCACCGCGGCAGCGACATCGCCATGGTGTTCCAGGATCCGCTATCGTCGCTGACCCCCGTTTACACCGTCGGGAACCAGATCATCGAGGCCCTGACCGTCCACAACCCCACCATGAGCAAGCAGGCCAAAGAAGCCCGCGCCGTCGAACTTTTGCGGATGGTTGGCATCCCCAGTCCCAAGGACCGGCTGAAAGCCTTCCCGCACGAATTCTCCGGCGGGATGCGCCAGCGCGTGATGATCGCCATCGCGATCGCCAACGATCCACGTGTGCTCATCGCCGATGAACCGACGACGGCGTTGGACGTCACCATCCAGGCGCAGGTGCTGGAAGTCCTGCACACCGCGCAAGAGGAGACCGGCGCCGCCGTCGTCATGATCACGCACGACCTCGGCGTCGTGGCGGGCATGGCCGACGACATCATGGTGATGTACGCAGGGAAGCCGGTGGAAACCGGGACTGTGGAGGACATCTACTACAACCCACGGATGCCGTACTCCATGGGTCTCCTCGGCGCCGTGCCCCGCGTTGACACCGCCAACAAACAGTCACTGGTTCCGATCGAAGGCACGCCGCCCAACCTGACGCTTCCCGTAACCGGCTGCTCGTTCGCGCCGCGTTGCCCGCTGGCCAGCGATGCCTGCCTGCACGGCGAGCCCGAACTCTTTTCGGTGCCGGGTTCCGAAGGCCACAGGGCAGCCTGCATCAAAACGGACCAGCTATCGGGCGACGCGGACGCCCACGAGATTTTCCAGGCGCCGCCCAAGCCCGTTTCAAAGTTCGACGGCGTGGCTCGCGTTGAGCGGGACAAGGTCCTTGAGCTCAAGGACGTGAAGAAACACTTCCCACTCCTCAAGGGCGCGCTGATCAAGCGCAGGATCGGCACAGTCAAGGCCGTTGACGGGCTGAGTTTCGACATCCGCGAAGGCGAATGCCTCTCGATCGTCGGCGAATCCGGCTGCGGCAAGACCACCACGCTCCTGGAAATCATGGAATTCCACCCGGACCAAGTGGGTGAAGTGGTCATCGGCGGCGTCAGCAATAAGGTTGCCACCGACGCCAGGACGAAGATGGCCATGCGCAAGGAAATGCAGATGGTGTTCCAGGACCCCACGGGTGCACTGGATCCACGCTTCACGGTGTACGAAGTCCTGGCCGAACCGCTGGAAAACCTGGGCATGCCCAAGGCCGCCGTCCGGAAGCGCATTATGGAACTCATGCGGCTCGTGGGCCTGCAGGCGGACCACGTCAACCGTTTCCCCAACCAGTTCTCCGGAGGCCAGCGCCAGCGCATCGGCATTGCGCGGGCGCTCGCAGTGAACCCGAAACTTGTGGTGCTGGACGAACCTGTCTCTGCTTTGGATGTCTCCGTCCAGGCCGGCGTTATCAATCTCCTGGACCAGCTACGTGCCGAACTGGGCCTGAGCTACCTGATGGTTGCCCACGATCTCTCCGTGGTCCGCCATATCTCGGATCGCGTGGCCGTGATGTACCTGGGCAAGATCGTGGAAACCGGCGACGTGGACGAAGTGTTCGACAATCCGCGGCATCCCTACACGAGGGCCCTGCTCTCTGCGATCCCGGTACCCGATCCCAATCTGGAACGCACGCGTGAACGCATCATCCTGCAGGGCGACCTTCCCAGCCCGCTTGATGCGCCAAAGGGTTGCAATTTCGCAACGCGTTGCCCGGTATTCGCCGCACTACCTGCCGCCAAGCAGGAGAAGTGCCTTACTCTGGAGCCGCCACTTGCTTCAGAAGGTCAACAGGAGTTTGCATGCTTCTTCCCGGACGGGGAAATAGATGCCGACATGCTGGTGGTGCATGCCTGACGACAAATGACTCATTGATTGAACCCTGTATTCAATTCGTAAAGATTTCCAGTCGTAAACATGAAGGGCAAACCATGAAGAAGTACACGACGATCGGCGGCGTAGCAGTTGCAGCTGCACTGATGCTGACCGCTTGCGGCGGGGGAACGCCGTCGGGTCCGGCCTCCCAGAAGGCCGAAGAAGCTGGCGGTGACATCAGCAAGCTCATTAGCGTTAATGCCAAGGAAGCCAAGGACCTGGAGCAGGGCGGCACTGTCACCCTTGCCATAGGCAGCATTGGCCCTGACTTTAACGGCTTCTCCAATGTGGGCAACAGCGCAGACAACTCTGCGCTGATGACTCCGGTTAATACGGCCTCCATCAACAGCGGCGGCATCGGCGGCTGCTGGAAGCTGGACTTCGACGGCAAAGCAGAGCCCAACAAGGACTTCTGCGAAGACGTCAAGAGCGAAGTCAAGGATGGGAAGCAGACCATCACCATCAAGGTCAATGACAAGGCGAACTGGAACGACGGAACGCCGATCGACGTCAAGACCTTTGAGAACACGTGGAAGATGCTCAAGGGCGACGATAAGTCGATCGACATCGTTTCGGCGGGCGCTTACGCTTTCGTGGACTCGGTCAAGGCCGGCGCCAACGACAAAGAAGTCATTGTCACCACCACCCAGCCCGTCTTCCCTTTGGAAGGTCTCTTCTTCGGCCTGATCCACCCGGCAATCAACACGCCTGAAATTTTCAACACGGGCTTCGCAGGCAACATGCACCCCGAGTGGATGGCTGGCCCGTTCAAGATTGAAAACTACGACACCACCGCAAAAACGGTGACCATGGTTCCGAACGACAAGTGGTGGGGCCAGAAGCCGGTCCTTGACAAGGTGGTTTGGCGCCAGATGGAGCCAAGCGCCACGATTGCCGCGTTCAAGAACGGTGAAATCGACGCAGCCAACGGCCGTACCCTGGGCCGCTACAAGCAGCTCGAAGGTACCAAGGATTCCGATATCCGCCGTGGCCAGCGCCTGTTCGCAGGTGGCCTCAACCTGAACGCCAAGCGCCCGGCCCTTACCGATGTGGCCGTACGCAAGGCAATCTTCACCGCAGTGGACCGCAAGGCCATCCGCGATGTCCGCTTCAACGGCTTGAACTGGTCCGAGGAAAGCTCGGGTTCCATGATGCTCATGCCTTTCTCCGAGTACTACCAGGACAACTACCCCGTGAAGGAAACCGGCCCTGAGCAGGCCAAGAAGGTCCTGACCGATGCCGGCTACGCCCCGAATGACAAGGGCATCATGGCGAAGGACGGTGTTCCTGTTTCCTTCAAGATCACCAACTTCGGAGACGACCCCACCACGGCGGCAACGTCGCAGACCCTGCAGAACCAGCTCAAGGCAGCGGGCATGGATGTTTCCATCGATCAGCGCGGAGACGCCGACTTCGGCAAGGTCATTGGCGGCCGCGAGTTCGACGTAACCATCTCCGGTTACACCGTGGGTGCAGACGCAACCGACGCCGTCAAGCAGTTCTACGACTCCACCACCAACGAGAACGGCCTCGGCGACGCTGAGCTGGATGCCGAGATCAAGCGCCTGGCAACCATCGCGGATGACAAGGAACGCAACAAGGCGGCCATGGACGTAGAGAAGAAGCACATGGAGAAGTACTTCTCCATGGGCACAGTCCTCAACGGCCCGGAGATCCAGTTTGTACGTACGGGCCTGGCCAACTACGGACCGTCCCTGTTCAAGAGCCTGTCCAACGTTCCGGACTGGACCACTCTCGGCTGGGAAAAGGGCGCCAAGAAGTAACGCTTTGCCCTAGGACCTAAACACAACGAGGCCGGGAGCTTCCCTGAACTGTTCAGCGGTTCAGGGCCGCTCCCGGCCTTTTCCTGGTCCCTCTCTCACATCCTGCCGCCTTTTCCCGATCGTTCTCTCACGTCCTGCGGCCTTTTCCCGATCGTTCTCTCACGTCCTGACCTTCCGCAGCGCGCACCGCCGGGAGGTTTGCTGAATTAGCCTTGGGGCATGACTTCCAGGCCGATTCGCACCGCCATCGCAGGTTTTGGGTTATCCGGCAGCGTGTTCCATGCGCCCTTCATTGCTTGCAACAGTTCGTATGAGCTTGCCGTCATTGCCACATCCGACGCCCAAAGACAGGCCAGAGCCACTGAACGATACCCGCAGGCAAAGGTCGTCAGCACGCCGCAGGACATCCTGGCGCTAGCCGGCGAACTGGATCTCGTCGTCCTTGGCACACCGCCCGCAACGCACTATCCGCTGGCGAAAGCCGCGCTGGAAGCCGGGCTCGACGTCGTCGTCGATAAGCCGTTTGTCGTCCACAGTGCCCAAGGTGAGGAGCTGATCCAACTCGCCGCGCAAGCGGGCCGTGTCCTCACTGTCTACCAGAACCGCCGCTGGGACGGAGACGCGCTCACCCTGAAGAAACTGCTCGACGCCGGGACGCTGGGTGCGGTGACCAGGTTTGAAGCGGGGATGGAGCGCTGGGCGCCGGAGATCGCCAAAGCGTGGAAGGCAAGCGCTACTGCCGGGGACGGCGGTGGGGTCCTGTTCGACCTCGGTGCACACGTGCTGGACCTGGCCCTCCAATTCTTCGGACCCGCGCACGTCACCTATGCGGAGATCATGGCACGACGTCCGCAGGAGAAGGCCGACGACGACGTCTTCATCGCGCTTCAACACCAATCCGGCGTCGTCAGCCACGTGACCCTGAACCTCAACAGCCACCTCCACGGCCCCCGCTTCCGCGTGCTGGGCACGAAGGGCGGATTTGTTAAGTTCGGCACCGATCCGCAGGAACCCTTTATTCTGGGCGGTGGACTGCCGACGGCCGCGGAGTACGGCGTCGAACCTGCCGAAAACTACGGGACCCTTGAGTTGGACGGCCAGCGCCGAACCGTCGCCACCGAGCGCGGGGCCTACCAGGAGTTCTATCGCCTCCTCGCCGAAAAGATCGACGACGACGGTGCGGCCTCCGCGCTTCCCTCACCTGTGGATCCGGCCGACTCAGTGGCGGTGCTGAAGCTGATCGAACAGGCCAGGGCATTGGCTTCCTAAGTGTGGATTTGTTCAGGCAGGTCCTGCCCGGAAAACATTTTTTCGAGGAAGGCGTAACCTCAGCGGTGCCCGGAACGATGTAGAGGGTGTGCGGGCCACGTCCGCACGCTGATCATCCGGCAGCGACCCAAACGCTGCCGGGGCAATCCCCACATCGTTTGTCGGAGGCTTTTATGTCCTTGTTCACTGTCCTTGCCACCAGCAAAGTCGCCGCCGGCGTCCTGGCTGCCGGAGCCGTAGCTGCCGGCGGAACCGGTGTCGCTGCCTTCAATGGCGCGCTTCCCACCGAAATCCAGCAGAGCGCCCACGACCTCGTCGGCGCACCTGCACCGCTCGCCACGAAGGCGGCAGACGCGGCCGAAGCCGGCCAGGCCAAGGCGACTGACGCCGTCGAGACCGCCCAGGCAAAGGCTACCGACGCCGCCAAGACTGGCGAAGACAAGGCAACGGACGCTGTTGACGCTGCGAAGTCCAAGGCCGAAGACGCCGTCGCCGCAACACCTGAAGCTTTCGGTCTCTGCACTGCCTTCATCAACGGTGGCCTCAAGGCTGACACCAAGGTCCCCGGTTTCAAGTCCCTGGTTGTTGCCGCAGGCGGCGAAGCCAACGTTGAAGCCCACTGCCAGGCAGTAGTCGACGCCGGCAAGGCTGCCGGTCTGAAGGCTGACGGATCCGCAAACGCTGACGCTTCCGTTGCAGCCAAGGTGCCGGCAGTTCCTGCTGTCCCGGCTGTTCCGGGAACGGACGGTGCCCCGGCTGTCCCCGCTGTCCCTGCAACACCGGCCGCTCCGGCGCTGCCGACGCAGGTGCCCACCGAGGTTCCTGCCGCTCCCGGTGCAGGCCTCGATTCGGTCCGCTAAGCGCTCAGCGGTTACGGTTTAAGGGTGGGGCTCCTTCGTCTGGTACGGGGAGCCCCACCACTTTACGGACGGTGGAGTACGTAACAGACGGCAGTGGCAACGGATGTCCTGACCCCGGAAAAGAACCGGGGAGGGTGCTCCAGAGAGGCCGCTGCGCTGCGCGGGATGGAGGCATCCACGGGTGCTAAACCCATTAGCTGATGAATATGTGCAGACGGACAATGACGATCCCGCTCTGCTCTTCACCGATGCCTACAACCAGTTCTCCGGCCCGGTTTTCGGCTACCTCCGGGCCCGCGGTGTGGACGATCCCGAGGCCGTGACGCAGGACGTCTTCCTCGCCCTGTATCCGAAGCTGCCGGATCTGCAGGGTGGCCTCCAAGGGGCCAGGACCCTGCTGTTCTCGATCGCCCACGCGCGCATGGTGGACCATTACCGCAAGCGTGAACGGACCCCGGATTCAGCTCCGTATGAGGCTGAGCTCGATGCGCGGCAGGCGCCCTCGGCAGAGGACCAGGCATTTGGCCGCGGCAGCCTGGGCGTCACGGAACTTCTGGAGGACCTCGCCGCAGATCATCGCGAAGTCCTGGCGTTGAGGGTGGTGGCTGACCTCTCCGTGGAAGAAACGGCGGCCATTATGGGCAAATCCCAAGGGGCAATAAAACAACTGCAGCGCAGGGCATTGAGTGCACTGAGGAAAAGTGCACTACGAAGGAATGGCACACCATGAGTGAACACATCACCCCGGCCGGACGACGGACCGGTGGCGCCGACGGTTATACAGGCGAGCGGGCCATTGACCGTCTGTTGGCCGATTCCGGATTCGACGACGCCCGCGACATCCGTGCCGAACTTCTTGAACTGCGCTCCCTCGCCAGCACCGCTCCGCCGCCCTCTGCGGCCGTCCGCGCGTTGATGATCGGCGGCCGGGCGGCCAGCGGCACAAGCACGACGGCGGAGGTCGCCTCCGCCACGGCGGGTGCATCGACGGCGGTACTTGCGTCCGTCGAAGGATCCACTGACTTAACTTCCGTTGACGAACTCGCGGCCCGCCGTCGTCGTAAGCGGCGCACTGCGATCGCCGGGCTCGCTGTGGCAGTGTCATTGGCAGGCGGCGCTACGGCCGCGGCTGCTTCCGAGGGTGGCATCCCGGGTGCTTTCCAACATCTGGGCTCGACGATCGGCTCAGTAGTTTCGCAGCTCACGCCGGGATCAGGCAATGGATCGGGGCATAATCCTGGTTCCCCCTCCGAGCAGGAGCGTGGCCGCACCGTGACTCCGGCAACCCCATACCGATCCGGCAGCAACCCCGGGGGCAATGGCACCTCGGGAAATGGCGCCAACCCGGGCCAGGAGCCTCAAGGGGGCACCAATGGCGCGTCCGGACATTCCAATTCACCCAAGGCTCCCAACGGGGGAACGCCCGAAGTACCCAGGCTCCCCGGGAATGGTCAGCCCGGCAACATCAGCATCCCGACTCCCGCAGCACCCATCACGCCGCCGGGCATCGAGGCCCCCAACGTAACCCCGCCGACCCTTCGGCAATCGGATATCCCTGTGCCGGTTCCCACTCACGTGGTCCCTGAGGAACCAGTCGCCCCCGGCAACGGCTAGAGCACGGGTTTGCTGCCCGGCAATTTGCTGCCCAGCACGGGTTTGCTGCCCAGCACGTGCAAAGCCCGCTATTCCGTTGCTGGACAGCAACGGAACAGCGGGCCGGCGACTTGTCACCGCCGCAAGGGCAAAGCCTAGGCGGTAACCACGCTGTGCCAGTCGGCAACGAGGGGCAGGTTGTGCGCCTCGGAAACCGAGTGGTGTGCCACGTGGCCTGCGGCGATGTTGAGGCCGGCGGCCAGGGCGGGGTCGCGGTCGAATGCGGCCTTGACGCCCAGGTTGGCCAGTGCCACGGCGTAGCGCAGGGTGACGTTGGTCAGTGCGTACGTGGACGTGTTCGGAACAGCGCCAGGCATGTTGGCAACGCAGTAGAAGATCGAGTTGTGGACCTTGTACGTCGGTTCCTGGTGGGTGGTGGGGTGTGTGTCCTCGAAGCAACCGCCCTGGTCCACGGCGATGTCCACCAGCACCGAGCCCGGCTTCATCCGGGACACGAGTTCGTTGGTGACCAGCTTGGGAGCCTTGGCGCCCGGGATCAGGACGGAGCCGATCACGAGATCTGCGTCGACAACTGACTTCTCGATCTCGTAGGCGTTGGATGCCACGGTCTTCAAGCGGCCCTGGTAAAGAGCATCGAGTTCCCGCAGGCGGTTGATGTTGATGTCCATGATGGTGACATCAGCACCGAGGCCCAGAGCCATGGCGGCAGCGTTGGTTCCGGCAACACCGGCACCGAGGACAACAACTTTGGCCGGACGGACGCCCGGTACGCCGCCAAGGAGGATTCCCTTGCCGCCCGCCGGTGCCATCAGCGAGGAAGCGCCGACCACCACGGACAGGCGGCCTGCGACCTCGGACATCGGGGCGAGCAGCGGAAGGGTGCGGCCTTCCTGCACCGTTTCGTAGGCGATGGCCGTGACGCCGGAGTTGATGAGCTCGGCAGTGAGTTCGGGCTCGGCGGCGAGGTGCAGGTAGGTGAAGAGGATGAGGCCCTTGCGGAAGCGGTGGTACTCGGCCTTGATGGGTTCCTTGACCTTCATGACCATGTCGGCACGGCCCCAGACGTCGTCCGCGTCGGCAACGATTTCAGCGCCCGCGATCGAGTATTCCTCGTCCGTGATGCCAGAGCCCAGGCCCGCACCCCGCTCAACCAGAACGGTGTGTCCGTGAGTGCGGAACTCGTGGACACCTGCGGCCGTGATGGCTACGCGGAACTCGTTGTTCTTGATTTCTTTGGGGACGCCGATGATCATTTGCTGGCTCCATCGTTTGCGGCTTTTTCGGCCGGATATTTGCTGTGGGCTGTGATTCCAGAATAAATCCGGCTGTGAGGCAGGCGACATGGATCTTGGAGCCCGCCTGAATGGAAACCGCGGAAATTCAAGGAACTTTTGCTATGCGCTTCGACATTTGTCGAGGTCTGGGGCGTCAGGTGTCGCCTGATGTTGGTACGCTTTCTGGATGCAGCAGGACGTCGAGGAGATCGTTGAACGCGTGGCGCTCAAACTTGGCAGGGGCCTGTCCCTGGAGGACCTCGACGGCGTCCTCCTCGCCTACAGTTCCAACCAATCGCACGCCGACCGCGTGAGGGTGAACTTCCTCCTGAGCAAACGTGTGCCAAGCGATGTCAGTGCCTGGCAGCTCTCCCACGGCATCGCGACGGCGGTGCGACCGGTTGTTGTTCCGGCGAACGACGAGCTGGGCATGCTCGGCCGCGTTTGCGTCCCGCTGCTGGTGCGCGGTTTCCGGGTGGGCTACTTGTGGGTGCAGCAGGACCTTGAGGAGCAAACCGCGACGGCGATACTCGCCGAACTGCCCGGCGTACGTGACGAACTGGACCTGTTGGCTGCTTTGTTGCTGGACTCAAACACCGCGGAATCGGAGTTCAGAAGGAGGCGGGAGCAGGAGTTTCTGGCGGCCTGCACTGGCGAATCGAATGCGGTGGCAGCGGTGGCCGGTTGGAAGGAGATCCAAGGCCGCGGTCCTTGGCAACTGGTGACCATCCTGGACGCGGATGGCGGCGGAACCGACGTCGACCCCATTGCCGCAACGCTAACGCACCGAACAGCAGCGTTGCAGTCCACCATTGGTGTCAACGCCGCGCTGTTCAGCGCCGGGACGGAGACCCATTCCGTTGTCCTGTTCCGCGAATCCGGTGGCCGGGCTGATCACGCCCAGGTTCTGGTGCACTATCAATTGGAGCTTGCAAAGCGGGCTGGCCGCAAAGTGGACCGGGTGATCCTGGGCATCAGTGAGCCGTTCCAGGTTATCCGGCAACTGGCTGGCGCCTACAGGCAATCGAAAGTGGCAGCCCAGGCCGCAGCCGTGGATCCGCCCCTGGGGGAACTGGTGGAGAGCCGGGCGGTGGGCGTGTATCAACTCTTCGATCGTCTTCAGGCGCCGGGTGGTTGGGATGACACAGGCTCCGTTCATTTCCGGACGTTGGAGGACCAGGACAAGAACGGCGAACTCCTGCCCGTGCTGGAACTGCTCTATGACAACGACAGCTCAGTGCAGGACGTCGCAGCGAAACTTCATCTGCACAGGAGCAGCATCTACAACCGCCTTGGCCGGATCCGCCAACTCATCGGAGCTGATCCGTTGAGCGGGGCCATCAGGCTCGAGTTGCACGCTGCACTGAAGGCACAGCGCTGGGCTTCGCGGCCCCGGATCTAGCGAATATCAGGGGTTTCGGGCCGCCAAGTGTTTCGGGCCGCCAAGTGTTTCGGGCCGCCGAGTGTTGTAGAACGTGTGCTGCGGAACGGCCGGAATTGGACAGTCATTCAGGCGTCGCTTACGCTGAGAAAACGGTTTCTGACCAATTCTTAGGAGCACTGTGGGCGGCGTTGTGTCGGGGATCCTCATCGTCGCCTCGGTCATCGCGGTGGGTTACTTCGCCGCCCGCTACAAAGTGCTGGCCCCGGATGTACAAAGCGCACTGACCCGGACGGCTTTCTACATCACCAATCCTGCACTGCTGTTCACGGTGGTAGGTGGAAGTGACATTCGTGCCGCCCTCGGCGTCGACGCCCCTCTTGCGCTCCTGTCGGCAACCGTCGTAGGCCTTCTCTATTGTTTGCTGAGCTTCCTGTTCTTCCGGCGGCCGGTCGCGGAAACGGCGGTTGGTGCCATGGCAAGCAGTTATGCCAACGCGAACAACATCGGCATTCCTGTTTCGTTGTATGCAGTGGGCACGGCGCAGCACGTTGCTCCAGTCCTTCTGGTTCAACTCCTGATCATGGCGCCCTTCTACCTCAGCGTCCTGGGCGTGGCAGGCGGCACGAGAATCTCGTGGAAACGGATGCTGTTGCAGCCTTTCTCCAATCCCATGATTATCGCCTCGGGCCTGGGGGTGGTGATGGCCCTGACGGGGTGGGAGGCTCCGGAGCTCGTTCAGAGACCCATCGATATGCTGGCCGGCGCGGCCGTCCCCATGGTTCTGCTGGCTTTTGGCATGTCGCTGGCTGGCAAGGCGCCTCTCCAAAAGGGCGATGGCCGCGTGGAGACCGTAGTTGCTACCACGTTGAAGGTGGCTGGCATGCCAGTGGTGGTCTGGGCGCTGGGGCGCTTCGTGTTCGGCTTGGAGGGTCAGCACCTCTTGGCCAGCGTCATCATGGCCGCACTGCCAACCGCACAGAACGTCTTCCTTTTCGCTTCTCCCTACGGACGCGGGATGACAATGGCCCGGGATGTCATCCTCTGTACAACGGTCCTGTGCATCGGGGCGTTGGTTATGGTTGCGTGGCTGCTTGGATAGAAGCGATCGAGGCCGGGAAAAAGCGACACACGAAACAAAAGAGGCAGGCACCCGGGTGGAGCAGTTCAGGGTCGGGTGCCCGCCTCGTCTTGTTGTCTTGATTCTGGTTGCTGTGATTCCTTAGGCCCGGCGCAACCGTTGGCAGCTCCAGCGGCCCATCCGATTGCGGAAGGTGGCAGTGCGGCTGCTGCTGCAGTACCGGCCATGCCATCCGACGTGCGCGCTGGTCCTGGGAAGCCGCGTGCTCATTTCAAGATCCCTGTGGCGCCGTCAAGTATGCCGTCCAGGTCCAGGGGTGAATCGCTGGACGGTGTGGTGGTGCTGGGACTGCCGGTCGGCTTTGGCTTTGGCGCCGGAGCCTGTGTTGGAGTTGGTGCCGGAGTGCCGGTGGGGGTCGGCGTCGTCGTGGCAGGTGGGGTGGTGACCGTGTCCGACGGAACCGGGCTCGGGGCCGGCTGGGTTGGAACAGGAGTTGTCACGCCCGGGACGGGAACAACAGCCGACGGGACTGCCGAAGGCACCCAAACAGGATCCGCGAGTGACACTTGCGGAGTCGGAAGGGACGACGACGGCGCCTGGTCGGGTGCCTCTCCTGACGACTGCGTTGCTACGGTTGCCGGCTTTCCGGCCTCGCTGGTGGCCGACGACGCGGAGGCGCTGGCGGAGGACGAGCTGGGTGCAGGGGTAGCCGAAGTTGACTGCCTGCTGTCGCTACCCGTCTTTGCGCCGCTTGCTTCCTGGGCCGGCGTTTCCTGCCCGAAGAAGGGAAGCTCGAAGGCCTGGCTCATGGTGCCAACGGTCAATACCAAGCCCAAGGCCCCAGCGACGACTGCCATGCGCTGGCCCATTGTTTTGACCGAGGCGGCCTTGGTGAGCACGGCGTGCGGTTCGGGGCTGAAGGATGACCCGCCCAGGGATGAAGCTCCCAGTGATGAAGCTCCGAAGGCAGGGGCGCCGCCAGCCGGGGTTTCGCCAGCAGTTGCCGCCTTACGGGCCGTACCGCTCCCCGATTCCTGGGCGCGAAGGGCTTTCCGGCTTGCGAGACCAGAGGCGGCGGTCGCGGCTGCGGCAAGCTGTGCGGGGCTCTTAGCCGGAACGATCGGGATGGCAGCGGTGGCAGGTTCGGGATTCGCTGCGACCGGTTCGGGCGCGACCGGTTCGGCCGCCTGAACGATCGGGATGGCAGCGGTGGCAGGTTCGGGATTCGCTGCGGGTTCGGGCGCGACCGGTTCGGCCGCCTGAACAGCTGGAATCGCAGCAGTTGCCGGCTCCAGGGGAACAGGGTCCGCCGGAGCAGAGTCCGCTGTTGCAGAATCCGCTGGTGCTGTTTCTGCTGGAGCAGTTTCAGTGGGGACTGTCTCAGCAGAAATAGCTGCCTGGGCTGCCCGTTCACGCTCTGCCGCCCGAGCGGCCGCGCGCGTAATGGGTGCCGCAGTTTGGGGATTGGAAGCAGAGGCGGGAATAGAAGCAGTGGCGGGTTCCGGCGTCGTGCCTGCTAAACCTGCTTCTGCTTCCGGCGTGCTGGTGGAGGATCCGCTGGGTTGGGCCCGACGGCGTCCGGTTGGCTGGGTACGCTCGCGCGCTATTTGGGCGCGGCGCGGCTGATCCATGGTTGGGGACATGGTGGTTGCCTCTCAACGCCTGCGAGGTTAGCTGTCGGGTTCGGACGAGGCCGTCCGGCCGCACATGGCGGCTTCACCCCAAGGGCCTAGGGAAAATCAGGCCCGGGAACTCTGGGTCCCCCGTCTCTGCCGCGGGTCTGGCGGATTCCGGTTTGCGGCAGAGCTCGGCGTCAACCCGGAAGCGGCCCAGCGGAGATGAGGGTCGCTCTTCGACGGTACATGAGCGGCATAGCAAAGTCACATTAATGTAACGGGCGGGACGCCTTCCGGCTCGAAGGCCCGTTAGGACTTAGGCTCCGGGGCCGGAGCCGGGGCTGGCAGCTCGTACTGGATCCTTTGGACTTGGTGTGCGTAATGGGTCTCGGGTCGGAAAATTTCGTCGGCCACACCAAGCATCCCACCCGTGGCGCCGCGCCGGACTTTACCCTTGCTGTTCTGGCGCAAGACCCAGAACCAAAGGGCCGCAATGAGGGCAGGTGCTGCCAGCACTGCCACTAGTACGGCCAAGATATCCATGGCCCAAGACTAGCTTCCGCCGCGGGCGGCAGGTAGAACATAGTCGTATGGACCTCCCAGTGATGCCGCCCATTTCGCCCATGCTTGCCAAGTCTGTTCCTTCGATCCCTGATGTGGGTCATTTTGAGCCAAAGTGGGACGGGTTCAGGACCATCGTTTTCAAAGATGGTGATGAGATCATCCTGGGTAGCCGAAACGAACGTCCTATGACACGGTATTTCCCTGAGCTGGTGGAAGCCCTTCGGAAGAATCTCCCGGACAAATGCGTGATCGACGGCGAGATTGTCCTCATAGCTGGGAACAGGCTCGACTTCGAGGGCCTTCAGCAGCGCATCCATCCCGCCGACAGCCGTGTGCGGATGCTGGCCGGGAGCACCCCGTCCTCCTTCATCGGATTCGACATCCTCGCGCTGGGAGACGAGAACCTCATGGACAAGCCGTTTTCCGAGCGTCGAGCAGCTTTGGAGCGGGCACTGTCCAAGGCTGAGGCGCCCGTTTACGTAACACCGGCGGTGACGGAACTTGACCAAGCACAGGAGTGGTTCGTGCAGCTCGAAGGCGCCGGGCTTGACGGCATACTTTCCAAACCGCTCGAGGAGACATACCAACCGAATAAGCGCGTCATGTTCAAAACCAAGCATGAACGGACCGCGGACTGCGTGGTGGCCGGATTCCGCTGGCATAAAACGGGAAAGGTTGTCGGGTCGATGCTGCTTGGGCTGTATAACGACGCCGGCCAGCTGCAGCACGTTGGGGTGGTGGCTTCATTTCCCATGGCCAAGCGCGAAAGCCTGGTGGCTGAACTTGAGCCATACCAGACGGAGTTCAGCGAACATCCTTGGGGTCAGTGGGCCGACCAAGGAGATGCCGCCGCTACTGGTTCCCGGATGCCGGGCGCGCAAAGCCGGTGGAGCGGCGGCAAGGACTTCTCCTTTGTTCCCCTTCGGCCCGAGCTCGTCATCGAGGTTGCGTATGACTACATGGAAGGCGACCGGTTCCGGCACACCACCCAGTTTCGTCGATGGCGGCCGGACCGGACTCCGGAGAGCTGTACGTATTCCCAGCTGGAGGAGCCAGCTGATTATGACCTCGGGGAGATACTGAGGCTGCCGTAACCGGAGTTGCCCCCGCTAATACGTTGCTGGGCCGCTAGTACGTTGCTGGGCCGCTAATACGTTGCTGGGCAGCGACAGGACAGCGGCTTGGGGACGAGCTACTCTTCGTGTCCCTGGTCGCTGCTCATGCTGCCCTCCGCGGGTGGGGTTTCGCCCGGAGGTACGCCGCCTCCAGGCTCGAGTCCCGTGACGTTGCCGTCCAGGGGATCGGGGTTGGCGGAAGCTGCGGGATCGTCGTCCTCGTCCTGGCGCATGTCGGGATCCGTGTGGACATCGTCGGTGTCGCCGGCAGTGACGCCAGCGGTGTCGCCTGTCGTGTCGGCTGGCTCGGCGTCGCCGGAAACTCCGAAGGTCCGGGGATCGTCCTCAGGGTCATAGCTGGTCATGGTCACCCTTCCTAAGCAAACTTACTTTTGTGCTTGCCCGGCCAGCCTAGTCTCCAGGTCGCAAACCCAACAAGGGGCACCCACGCCGGGTTACGCCGTCGTGCATGAGTGCTTGCATCAGTGCCTAACTCTGGCGGGAGGTGGCAGCGACGAAGCTCATGATGGCGTCCGCAACAGCTTTCGGCCGCATGTGCTGGGCGACGTGTCCAACTCCGGGGATTTCAACGAGGCGCCCTTGGGGCACCGCGCGGGAGAGCTTAAGCGCCCACTCCGGCCCGGCCACATGATCGCGGCTCCCTCGAAGCACCAGCACCGGAGTCCGGATTTTAGCCAACTGCTTTTCGGTCGGGTACTTCATCATTACGGGCAGCTCCGTGAGGTACCAGCGGGGCCCGCATTGCAGATAGTCAGTGATCACGATCCAGTTGGACGATGGGCTTTCGCGGAGAAGGCCATCCAGGAACAGGGCCAGCGACTGCCGCCCCACGTTCTTGTGGCGTGAGTCAACCACGGGACCCATGAGGACAAGATGCAAGGCGCGTTCAGGCGCATGGAGGGCCGCTTCAATGGCGAACTGCACGCCCATCGAGTGTCCTACCAGGATGTACGACTCGATGCCGCAGGCCTTCAGTGCTTCTGCGATGAACGCGCCGTAATCTTCCACGGATAGTTGCCGCCCGGGCTTGGGAGTACCCGCAAAACCGGGAAGGTCCAGCGAGTAGGTGGGCGCGCCCCCTGCCAGGACGCCGTGAAGGCGCGCAAGGTAGCGGTGTGAGACGCCGATGCCGTGGATAAGGATGTAAGCGGGCTGCGCGCTCCCGTGCGTCCCCGGAGGAGGCGATCCCTCCGTCCAGAGAATCCGACCACCTAGACCGCAAGCCTCGACGTCGGCAGACAGTAACGTGCTCCTGTTGCCTCGGCGCCCCGTCAAGGCCGGGCCTGTTCCAGGAATACCGGAGCCCCGGGGCCGGTTAGCTCGTCCTCAGACACTGGCCGTCCGGAAACAGCGAGAAGCAGGGAAATGGCCGGTCCTTGAACCTCCGGGCCGTCGCCGTGCTGGAAGTCGGTGTCCGTGGCAACCAGTCGCCAGCCCGCGGCTATCTCCTTGCCGCCGCCGATCCTTGTTGTTGTCTTGACCTGGTAGGCAAGAGCCAACGCGACCGGCCCGGCCGGATAGTTGCGCGTCATTCCAAGGGGGCGCCGGATGTCTTCGCCATGGACGAACGCTTCCACCAATCGTGTGGCAATCCCCGCCGGTGGTCCCGATGTCCGGGACACTACAGCGCGTAGCGCCGTCAGTGTGCCGCCGGGATCCTTGGCCTTTTCGCGTTCCACCCCCACGGCGTTGTCGCGGTCGAAGTCGAAGCGGGCTTCAATCATTCGCTTGAGGAAGCCCAAACGGGTGGTCTTTGCGCTGTCCACAACGTGCGCCAGTACGTCATGGATGTCCCAGCCCGGGCAAAGTGAAGGCGTCTCCCAGAGTGGCTCGGGGAGCGGTTCCAGATCGTGGATCAGCGCACGACGTTCATCGTGCACGGCGGGCCAAACGACGGAGCGGGAAGTCGAAGCCATACCGCTATTGAAACAGCCCTGGTTCGGGTTTGGGGCTGTTCGACCCGCCCGCATGCTAATCCCGTGTGGCGTCGTCCGATTCGGCGGGGTCGCCGGCGGCGCGCGAAGCGTCGGGGGCGGCGGCAGCGTCAGCCGCGTCCCGGCGTCGGGCGATCTTGGATTCTGTCCACATGGCGACCGCGACAAACGCGACGCACGCAAACATGAAGGTGGCTACGAAGTTCAATCCCATGGCCGATCCCAAGGGTGCGGCAAGGGCCATTGCGGCCACCCCGGCCACGATATGCCACCCTTTGAAATTGCCCACCAAACAAGCGTAACCCCGGGGTAATCAGGTGCTGGCCCGTTGGCTGGGATCGTTGCTTGATCCTTATCACTCCGACGCTTTTAGTCGCTGCGTGCGTCATTTCCGGCGTCATCCCGGCCGTTGTCTTCGCCTTTATCTCCCACGGAGGTCTCGGCCTGCTTGCGCTTCTGGGTTTCAAGCCACTCCATGATCGCAGCCTGGCGGATTCGCCGGTGCGTGCCGCGGTACTCAACGGGGATTTCACCGCGGTCGGTCATATTGCGCAGGTAAGTGTGTGAGATGCCTGCCAGCTCCGCGGCCTGGGACGTCGTGAGCATTTCCTCCACGCTGCTGACCGTGACGGTTTCGCCGCGGCCCAGCCTCGCAAGAAGATCGACGACGGCGTCCCTCGCCTGGTCGGGGAGGCGGTGGACCGTGCCATCGACGAACACGGTGATGTCGTTGCTGTCCTGGAGGGAGCGTGCCAGGTTCCGGGCGTCGTCGGCCGGGAGGCCAGCTGTAACGCGGGGAGCTATCAATGCCATGGCAGAAGCCTAGCGCGGTGCCGGCTTTGTGAATGCGCGGGACAGGCTGGTGGCTGCGCTGGACGAGGGAGCTGGCCCGATTCGATGCTTCGCTGCGTGCAAGACGGTAGGAGTCGTCTTCTGCGCAGCGAGTCGTCGAATCGGGCGGAGGTGGCGCAAAAAGAAATCCGTTGACAGGAAGCAAGTAACGCGCGTAACCTAAATCACACGTTCCAAGTAACGCGCGTTACCAATATCCGTATTTCCAACAGGCATCAGAACCAGGACCCGGAGCATTCAATGGCGAAAAGCACCACCCCCAACAAAGCCGCGGCTGTGCGGCAGCGGGGAGTCACCATGAATGACGTCGCCAAGCATGCCGGCGTCTCCCGGACCGCAGTCTCGTTCGTGCTGAGCAACCGCGAAAATGCCAGCATCTCCGAGGAAACCCGCACCCGTATCAACGATGCCGTGCAGGCACTGGGCTACCGCCCGAACGCCGGAGCACGTGCGCTGGCATCCCAGCGCAGTGATTGGTACGGGATCGTCACCGAGATCGTGACGGCACCGTTCGCCGTCGACATCATCAAAGGAGCCCAGGACCAGGCATGGATTGATCGCCGGTTCCTGCTCATCGCGCCCTCCGACCAGGCCGATGCCGTAGGACCCAACCAGGGCTTGGAAGATGCCGCCATTGAAAAGCTGCTGGAGCAACGAGTGGAAGGACTTCTCTACGCAGCCACTTTTCACCGGGGCGTGCACGTTCCGCAGAGTGCCAATGAAGTACCAACCGTGCTGATCAACTGCTTCGACGCGGACGGAAAGCTGCCCTCGATCGTTCCTGACGAGCGTGCGGGTGGCAGGGTAGCCGTCGAGCGCTTGCTTCAAGCCGGCCACACCCGGATCGGAATCATCAACCTTGACCCGGTCATTCCCGCAGCAGTTGGGCGATTGGAAGGTGCCCGCGAAGCACTGGCCGTCGCAGGACTTGAGCTGGACCCGGAACTGGTGGTGTCCGGATACGCAACGGCCGACGGCGGCTACGACGCCGCCTGCCAAATCCTGGACCGCTATCCGGAAAAGGACAGGCCAACCGCGCTGTTCTGCCTCAACGACCGCATGGCGATGGGCGCCTACGACGCCATCAAAGAACGGGGCCTGACCATCCCCGGAGACATCGCTGTGATCGGCTTCGACAACCAGGAGCTCATTGCGGCCTACCTGAGGCCAAAGCTGACCACCGTTGCCTTGCCGTTCCAAAAAATGGGAGCCCTGGGAGTCCAGACGCTCGCCGCTCTTACAGCAGGACAGCCGATCATTGCCGACCAGCAATTGGTCGACTGTCCGCTGCTAGAACGCTCTTCGGTCTGACCGCGAAATCAACCTCGAAGAGCAAACCCCTTACCCACCCCTTCACCTTGGACGATGAAGATAGGAAAGAGATAACCATCATGACACAACCCCGATTCCTGAGGTCTGCCCGCATCACGGCGGCCGGACTGGCGGTGGGCGCGATGCTGCTGACCGGCTGTGCCGCCACCGTCAACAAGACCGCCGGCACAGACGCCGCAGCAAACGCGAGCGCGTTCCTCACCATCCCGCGTGAGGACATGGGCACGTTCGTGCAGAACTTCAACCCGTTCGCGCCCACCGTCAACCCGATGGTCCAGCAATCCATCTACGAGTCCTTGCTGATCTTCAACCCGGCCAAGGGAGACACGGTGCCGTGGCTCGCGACAGAGTGGAAGGCAGCCGACGACGGCAAATCGATCACCTTCACGCTGCGTGACGGCGTGAAGTGGTCCGACGGCCAGCCCTTCGTCGCTGACGACGTCGCTTACACGTTCGGCCTTCAGAAGAAGATCAAGGGTGGCTACGAGTACCTGGACACCGTGACAGCCGAGGGAACCAACAAGGTCACGTTCAACTTCAACAAGCCATGGTCGCCCGCCCTTTACGACGTCGGACAGCTCAGCATCCTGCCCAAGCACATTTGGTCCGCGCTGGCCGACCCGGAGAAGGACCCCAACGCCAAGCCCGTGGGCACCGGACCGTACACCGAGGTGGACAGCTTCCAGGCCCAGTCCTTCGTACTGAAGAAGAACCCCAACTACTGGCAGCCGGAAAAGCAGAAGATCGCCGGCATCAAGATGCTCGCTTTTGCAGGGAACGACGGCGCCAACCTCGCCGCTGCGAACGGGGACGTGGACTGGGCCCCGCAGTACATCCCGAACATCGAAAAGACGTTTGTTTCCAAGGACAAGGAACACCGCCAGTACTGGTTCCCGGCAACCGGCGCCATGATCAACTGGCAGCTCAACACCGCCAAGGCTCCCTTCAATGATGTTGACGTCCGCAAGGCCCTGAGCATGGCCGTTGACCGCGAGCAAGTCACCAAGATCGGTATGAGCGGCTACGCCAAGCCGGCCGACTGCACTGGCCTCTCCGGCAACTACGAAAAGTGGAAGAACTCCGAGGTCAAGGACAACTGCACCTGGACCAAGCTGGATGTGCAGAAAGCCAACGAGCTGCTGGACAAGGCCGGGTACGCCAAGGGTGCTGATGGCAAGCGCAAACTGAAGGACGGTTCGCCGTTCGAGTTCAAGATCTCCGTGGGCGCCTCGTCCTCCGACTGGCTGTCCGTGGCCAACGTGATCTCGCAGAACCTCGCCGAGGTTGGCGTCACGGCAAAGGTTGACTCCCCGGACTGGGCGGCAGTGGTTGCGGGTTACGAGACGGGCGACTTCGATTCCGGCATCGTGTGGAGCGCCAACGACCCCAGCCCGTACAAGTACTTCAACACCTCCATGGGCACGGCAACAGTGAAGCCGGTAGGAACCAAGACGTTCGACAACTACCACCGCTTCGGTGACACCAAGGCTGATGCCCTGCTGGCTGAATTTGCAGCAGAGTCCGACGAGTCCAAGCAGAAGGACATCGCCAACAAGCTCCAGCAAGAGTACAACGACGTCGCACCGCTGGTGCCGCTGTTCTCCGGCCCGGAATGGGGTGCCTTCAATGACACCCGCTTCACCGGCTGGCCCACCGAGGGCAACCCGTACGCAACCCTCTCGGTACGGTCACCCACCACAGTCCTGGTGCTGACCACGCTGGAACCGCGTAAGTAGTCCCCACCGCCGTCCGGCGGCCGCCGTCCCACGGACCGGCCGCCGGGCGTGCCCCAAACTTTCCGTAATTCCCGAATGGAGGGAAACCGTGCGCTTTATCCTGCGCCGCCTGGGTTTCTACCTGATCGCCTTCTGGGCATCCATCACCCTGAATTTCCTGCTCCCGCGCTTCATGCCCGGCGACCCCGTCTCCCGCATGTTTGCCCGCTCCCAGGACAGAATGCAGCCCGAACAGATCGAGGCCCTGCGCAAGCTTCTTGGCGTGGACGATCGGCCCATTTGGGAGCAATACGTCGACTACATGCACAACATATTCACGGGCCAGATGGGCGTTTCCATCTCCCGTTTCCCAACACCGGTCACTGAGGTTATCTCCTCGCAGATCGGCTGGACCCTCCTGCTGGGCGGAACCGCCCTGGTGATTGCCGCCGTCGTGGGTAACCTGCTGGGCATCCTGGCCGCTTGGCGGCGGGGTGGCGCGATCGACTCGGCACTGCCGCCGGTGCTCGTGTTCATCGGCTCGTTCCCGTACTTCTGGCTTGCGATGGGTGCGCTGTACCTGTTTGGCGTGGTGCTGGGTTGGTTCCCGATCCGCCACGCGTTCACGGATGGTTTGGAGCCCGGGTTTACGTGGGAGTTCATCGGCGACGTCGGTGCGCACCTGGTGCTGCCGGCGCTGACGATCGTGCTGGTTTCCATTGGTGGCTGGATGTTGGGCATGCGGAACACCATGATCGCCACGAACTCCGAGGACTACATCACCATGGCCGAGGCCAAGGGTCTTAAGCCGGGCCGCATCATGCTCCGCTACGCAGCCCGGAACGCGATGCTGCCCTCGGTCACGAGCTTCGGCATGGGACTGGGTTTCGTGGTGGGCGGTGCGTTGCTCACCGAGGTGGTGTTCGCGTACCCCGGCGTCGGATACCAACTCCTCAACGCCGTCCAAGGCCTGGACTACCCCCTCATGCAGGGCCTGTTCCTGACCATTACCGCCGCCGTGCTGCTGGCGAACTTCCTGGTGGACATCCTCTACGTCCGCCTCGACCCGCGCGTGCGCAGCAACTAGAGGACTGATCATGACAACCGCACTCCTGAAGCAGCCAACTCCAACCCCGGCTGTCCGCAAGCCAAACCGCAGCTTCGTCCACGGGCTCCTCACCAATAAGAAAGCCATGCTGGGCATGGCCGTGATGTTCGTGTTCATCGCCCTCGCGCTGCTGGCGCCCGTGCTGTTCCCCGGCGACCCGTCGCGCATCACCGGGATGGCCTCGCTGGAACCCTCTCCCGAGCATTGGCTGGGCACCACCGCCAAGGGACAGGACGTGCTCGCGCTGACCGTCCACGGCTCGAGGAGTTCCTTGTTCGTAGGGCTGACCGTAGGCTTCGCGTCCACATTCGTTGGCATCCTCGTGGGCCTGGCCTCGGCGTACTTCGGCAAGTTCATCGACGAAGCCCTCTCCTTGGCGACCAACGTCTTCCTGCTCCTTCCCGGCCTGCCGCTCCTGGTCATCCTGGCCGCGTTCCTGCCACCGGGCCTTGGCACAGTGATCCTGGTCCTCGTGGTCACGGGGTGGGCCGGTTCGGCACGTGTGCTGCGCTCGCAGGCCCTGTCCATCCGTTCCAAGGACTTCGTGGCCGCTGCCGTGGTGTCCGGTGAACGGGCGGGCCGGATCATGTTCCGCGAGATCCTGCCGAACATGGCCTCGATCGTCATGGGCACGCTGCTGGCTTGCGTCATTTATGGCATCGGAGCCCAGGCTGGCCTGGAGTTCCTGGGCCTGGGCGACGTCAGTACGGTCTCGTGGGGCAACAACCTCTTCTGGGCCGGCAATGAAGGCGCCCTGCTGACCGGTAGCTGGTGGGTGTTCGTGCCCTCCGGTGTCTGCATCGCTTTGGTCGCCTTCGCGCTGGCACTCATCAATTACGCCGTGGACGAGGTTACCAATCCGCGGCTGCGGAAAATCAAGACACCTGCAACCACCGAAAGGAGCGCCGCCAAGTGACTGTCTCCCAAGTCTCCTTCGGCTCCCACGAGCCCGTCCTGGACGTCAGGAACCTCACCGTAAAGTACGTGGGCGATACCCGCTCAACCACCGCCGTCGACCACGTTTCCTTCAGTATCGGCACCGGTGAGGTGTTCGGGCTGGCTGGTGAATCGGGTTGTGGGAAGTCGACGATTGCCAACTCGATCATGCGGCTCCTGAAGGACCCGGCCAAGATCGCCGGCGGCAGCATCCGCTTCGGCGGCAAGGACGTCCTGGCCATGAGCCCGGAGGAACTGCGGCGCTTCCGTTGGCAGGACGTGGCCATGGTGTTTCAGTCGGCCATGAACTCGCTGAATCCGGTGCTGACCATCGGCGAGCAGATCGTGGACATCTTCACCACGCACGCCGGCTACTCGCGCAAGGAATCGCTCCGCCGTGCGGGCGAGTTGCTGGAGCTCGTGAGGATCGACCCCGCGCGACTGAAGTCCTACCCCCACCAGCTCTCGGGTGGCATGCGGCAGCGCGCAGTGATTGCCATGGCCGTAGCACTGAAGCCGTCGCTGCTGATCCTGGACGAACCAACTACTGCACTGGATGTGGTGGTGCAGCAGGAAATCATGGCGCAGATCAAGGAACTCCAGCGCGAACTGGGGTTCTCCGTCCTCTTCATTACCCACGACATGTCCCTCATGGTGGAGCTCTCGCACCGCATGGCCGTCATGTACGGCGGCCGGATCGTCGAAACCGCCAAGGCGCAGGACGTCTACGCCAACCCGCGTCACCCCTATACGCAGGCGCTCATGGGTGCGTTCCCGCCGCTCACTGGTCCCCGCGTTCCGCTCACGGGACTGCCCGACGGCGTGAAGTTCCGGAACATCCCGGACCTCACCGAAGTGGCGCCCGGGCACCTCGTGGCACCGTTTGGTGCCGACACTGAAGCACTTGTTCTGGAAGGAGTCGCACCATGAGCCACTCTGCACTGTCCCCTGCGATCGAAGGTTCGGCCCGCCAAGTCGCTGCTTCCGAAACACCTGCCCTCGAAGTCCGCGGTCTGGGCAAATCATTCCCCATCGGCGGCCTGTTCTCCCGCCAATCCGTCCGGGCCCTGCACGGCGTGGACCTCACCATTGGCCGCGGCGAAATCGTGGCACTCGTGGGGGAGTCCGGCTCTGGCAAGAGCACCCTGGCCCGCTGTGTTGCCCGGCTCGAAAAGCCGAGCTCCGGCGCCATCCTGGTTGACGGCGTCGACGTCCTTAAACGCGACCGGTTCCAAGCGTCCCGTGCCTTCCGATCACAGCTGCAGATGGTCTTCCAGGATCCGTTCGGCTCGCTGAATCCGGCCCACAGGATTGAGCATTTCCTGCGGAGGTCGTTGGCCATCCACGGGAAGGGCGGTTCGGAGTCCCAGACCCAGCGCCGCCTTGAGGAACTCATGACCACCGTGGGCCTGCAGGCGGACATGCTCAACTCCTACCCGCATGAACTTTCCGGCGGGCAGCGGCAGCGCGTCGCGATCGCCCGTGCCCTCGCCGTGGAGCCACAGGTCATCCTGGCTGATGAACCCACCTCCATGTTGGATGTGTCAGTGCGGATCGGCGTGCTGAATCTGATGCGCAAACTCCGCGACGAGCAAGGCATCTCCATGCTCTACATCACCCACGACCTCGCCTCGGCACGCTACCTGGCAGACCGGACAGCGGTGATGTTTGCCGGTGAGCTCGTGGAGGAAGGGGAGTCCCTTGACCTGCTGGCAAACCCCGCCCACCCCTACACACAACTGTTGGTTTCTGCCGTTCCGGACCCGGCCCGCGCAGGCTCCTACGATCCCGTCCGCCGCGCTGAACTGCGGCAGGCCGTCATGGCCTCCACGGGCTGCGCTTTCGACGGCGATCCCCACCAGGCCTGCTCCGCCACCGAACCTGTGCGCCATCAAGTGGGCGATCCCGCGAACCGCCACTGGGTGCGCTGCCACCTCTACCGGCCGCGGGCTGGAGCCGGCGGACACGCGCTGGCGACTGAACCCGTGGCTACCGAACCCGTGGCGACCGAAAAGACTGACAAGAAGGCTTCCGCATGACTGAACTGACCCACCCGCTCGCCACCGTGCCCCGGGACGAGCTGGTTGCCCGCGCCGAGTCCGACCCCCTCCGACCCCGCTTCCACTTCGTTTCCCCAGCGGGCTGGCTCAACGATCCCAACGGCGTGAGCCAGTGGAACGGCACCTACCACCTCTTCTACCAGTACAACCCGGAGGGCGCCTTCCACCACCGCATCCAGTGGGGCCATGCCACCAGCACGGACCTCGTCACCTGGACGGACCAGCCGGTGGCCTTGGAGCCGTCGGCGGGTCCGGACGCCGACGGCTGCTGGTCAGGAGTGTTGGTGAACGACGGCGGTACGCCCACCTTGGTCTATTCGGGCCGGCTCGGCGAGCGCGAACTGCCCTGCGTTGCCGTGGGATCTGCCGATCTCCTGAGTTGGAGCAAGGTGCCCGAGAACCCGGTCATCGCGGCCCCTCCGGCGGGAGTGGACATCACCGCTTACAGGGACCACTGCGTGTGGCGCGAGGGAACCACGTGGCGGCAACTGGTGGGCTCGGGCATTCGTGGGCGCGGCGGCACGGCGTTCCTGTACGAGTCCTCGGATCTGCGTTCGTGGGACTACATCGGGCCCCTGTTCATTGGAGATGCATCCCAAGGAGACCCAGCCGATACTGACTGGACCGGAACCATGTGGGAATGCGTGGACCTGTTCAGGGCGGGTGGGGGTTCGTTGGGTTCGACCACCGGGCTTTTTGCTGACGCCGATCCTGATGTGCTGGTTTTCTCCGCGTGGGACGACGGCGAGACCCGTCACCCGTTGTATTGGACCGGTCGCTATTCGGGAGATTCCTTCCAGCCTGCAGCCCTGCACCGGCTCGACTACGGCGGACGGTTCTTCTACGCTCCGCAGTCGTTCGAGGACGGGTCCGGGCGGCGCATCATGTTCGGCTGGATGCAGGAAGGACGAAGCGACGCCGCGATGGTGGAGGCCGGATGGTCTGGCGTGATGAGCCTGCCGCGCGTCACCACCCTGGCCAACGACGGAACCCTGGCTTTTGCGCCTGTCCCTGAAGTGGAGAAGCTCCGCCGGGATCACGTCAGCGTGCCGGGACAAGTCCTGGTGGGCTCCGGCAAGCCCCTGGAGACGGGAGTTTCCGGGAACCAGCTGGACCTTGAGTTGGACGTTCAGCTGGCACCGGGTGCGGTGCTGCGGCTGGGCGTGTTGGGGTCGGAGGATGGCGCTGAGGAGACGGTAGTCCAACTAAGCCGCGATCTTGAGGGCGAAAACGGCACGCTCAAACTGGACCGCACCCGCAGCAGCCTGGCTCGAGCCGATGCTGGCCTGGCCCTGGATGTGGAGGACAAGTCCGGCCCCGTTCCGATGCCCGACGGACGCGTGCGCCTTCGTGTCCTGGTGGACAGGTCCGCCGTCGAGATTTTCGCGAATGGCAAGCCGCTCACGGCCAGGGTTTACCCAACCCTTGGCGGGGAGCGCGTGACCCTCTCGGCGGCTGGGGGAACCGTCCGCGTCCTGACCTTCGACGCCTGGACCATGGCCGACATCTGGGGAGGTCCGCGCCCGCTCTTCCCCTAGCACCGCCGCCCAAACCATCCCTCTCTCACATCCCGAGCGCTTTTCGCCGATCTTCTCTCACATCATGGGCGGTTTTGGCGAACGCTCTCTCACCCCTGAGATCAAAGGCGATCTGAATGCATCGGAGAATAGTTGCCGGCCTCACGGCCGCGGTCCTTGGTGTTGGCCTGGCTGGGACGGGGGTCACTGCTCCGGCGGTGGCCCTCGACCCCGCGCCCGTCACCCTCAACAGCACTACGAGCCCCGTTCCGGACGTCGTCGGAGTCAATGGTTCGTGGACCCGGACAGCGCAGGGCGGGTACGCCGCCGTCGCGCCTTCCGGGCAAAATGCGGCGGCTGTCAGCGAGCAGGTCGTGGCGGGAACCGCCCGCTACACGGCTTCGGTGACGGTCGACGCCGGGAGTCCCTACGGTGTTGGGGCGCTCGTCTTCCGAGCGACTCCCGACGCCGGCGCGGGTTACGCCGCTACGATCGACCCCAACCTGGACCGGGTGAGGTTGTTCGACCTCGCGACCGGACAGGACGTGGTTACGCCTGTGTCCCTGCCACTGAATTCGGGGCAGGCCTACACGGTGGATGTCCATGTGGACGGACCACGGATCTATGTTGCGATCGATGGCATCAAGAGGATTGACGCCACGGACTATCGCTACGAATCAGGCCGCGTGGGCCTGCATGCGTTCAACGGATCGGTGTCTTTCGGTACGCCCGGTGTGCGGACTATCGACGCCAGCATCAGCGGCTGGGCAGTCACCGCGAACGGCTGGCAGGCCTCGGCCACAGGTTTCCGCGGTGTTGCCCCTGCGAACACCAATATCCGAGCCGTGGCCACCGGTCAGTTGCCCACAGACGTCGACTTTTCCACAGATGTTCAGGTCACGTCGCAATACGGCGTGGGCACAGCACTGTTTCGAACCAATGCGTCCGGAACGTCCGGTTACGCCGCGGAGGTCGACCCCAACGCAGGCCGCTTGCGACTGTACCGGGTCTCGGACAACGCCACGCTCGGCACGTTCAGCACAGCCATCACCGTCAACAAGGTGTACCGCCTGCGGGTCACGGCGCTCGGCAACCAGCTGGCCGTCTATTGGCAGACCGATTTCCTGGACCCGAACGGCGCCATGCCGGCCATCACGGCCACGGATGCCGCCCATGCTTCCGGCCATGTCGGGCTGGGCTCCTACAACGGCACCGCGGTGTTCCAGAGCATGACGCTTCGAGGACTAGAGACTTCGTTGCAGGGTTGGCGCTCGGCTGCAGGCTCCTGGGAGCCCGATGCCAAGGGCCTCCGGGCTTCCGCGGCGGGTGGCACCGCGCTGAGGTACGTCCCGGCGGTGACGTCCGACGTCGTTGCCTCCTTGGACCTGACCGTCACCTCACCCGCCACCGCCTCAGTGGTGGTCCGCAGCGGTACCGACGGCACCGGCGGCGTGGAACTGAGGATCGACCCCGGGGCGGGAACTGCGAAGCTCTACAACCGGACCACCTCGGCGTTGCTGCACTCCGGCAACCTTCCCTCCACAAGTTTTCAAGACGGCCAACTCAACCGTGTCCAGCTCACTGTCCAGGGCAGCGAAGCGTCTGTGCTGATTAATGGCACAGCTGTGCTAAGTGGCTCTGTGCCAGCGGCATCTGGCAACGGGTTCGCCCTGTTGACCACCGGAACGGCCTGGTTCCAGAGTGTCCGCGCGGACAGCGTGGATCAGTACATGAACGGGCTCTACCAGCCGGGCTACCACTACAGCCAGAATTCGGGCAGCAGTTCGGACCCCAATGGCCTGGTGTACTTCGAGGGCGAGTACCACCTGTTCCACCAGGACCGCGGACGCTGGGCGCACGCCGTCAGCTCGGATCTGATGCACTGGAAGCAGTTGCCCATCGCCCTCCCGCACATGGCTGCGGGGGAGTCGTGGTCCGGATCGGCCGTGGTGGATGCCTCTGACTCGAGTGGTCTTTTCGACGGCGGCTCCGGCCTCATTGCCTACTACACCAGCTTCAATCACGACGCCTGGAACGGAAACCAGTCCGTCCGTGCGGCCTACAGCAAGGACCAAGGCCGCACCTGGCAGACGGTCCAGGCAGATCCGGTTGTGGAGAACCCGGGCGGCCCCGACGGCGGCTGGGACTTCCGCGACCCCAAGGTCACCTGGGATGCAGGGTCCAGCAAATGGGTCATGGTGGTGGCCGCCGGAGACCACATCCGCTTCTACTCCTCCACAGACCTCATCCACTGGACCTTCGCGAGCACCTTCGGCTACGGCGACTGGATCCGCGGGGGCGTGTGGGAATGCCCGGACTTCTTCGAGATGCCTGTGGAGGGACAGTCCGGGGTGAAGCGTTGGGTGCTGTGGTGGAGTACTGGGGCGGTCCGAGCCACGAACGGTTCGGCCGCGCAATATGTGACGGGCACGTGGAACGGTACCGCATTTACGCCGGACACTCCCGCTTCCCAGGTCTTGCAGGCTGACCATGGCAGGGACTACTACGCAGCGATGAGCTTCTTCGGCGCGCCCGATGGCAGGCGCATCATGATCGGGTGGATGAGCAATTGGGACTACGCGTTCAGCCCGCCAACGGGCCGCTGGAACGGCCAGCTCAGCATCCCGCGCGAGCTCAAGCTTGTTGATGTTGCCGGCGCCGGACTCCGCCTGACGCAGGCTCCCGTTGAGGAGGGAGAGTCTCTACGGACATCAACCTGGCAGGCCTCCGATGTCACTGTGACGCCGAGCTCGGCGAACGCGCTCGCGGGAACGTCCGGCAGGTCCTTTGAGCTCGAGGCGGAGGTCGGGATTCCCACCATCGGCGGGGCCAGCTCCTTCGCGTTCGGGCTGAGGAAAGGGGCCGGCACCTCTGGCGCGCAAGAGACATCCGCGCAAGTAACAACGGTGAAGTACGACGCCGGCCCGGGAACCTTGACGGTGGACCGTGGCACCTCCGGACGGGAGGACTTCACGAGGTACTTCGCCGGGTCTCCGGCGGACAATTCCTCGGCGCCATGGAGCTCCACTCTGGTGGGGTCCGAGCGTCGAGTGAAGCTCCGGATGCTGGTGGATGCGTCCTCTGTGGAAGTCTTCGGCGGTGACGGCACGGCTGCCATCACGTCCCTGATCTTCCCGGACCCTTCCTCCACAGGCCTGTCCTTCACCGCTATCGGAGGGAACGCCCGGCTGGTGTCCGTCAAAGTACACCAACTCAGCGACACGGCCCGCGTGACTACCGCGCCGCCGTCGGACGTTCTGCTTCCCACCAGCGGGACAGCACGCCACAACCTGGGCGCGTATGTCGTGGTCCCGGGCGGCAAATGGGAGAGCACAGGCGCAGGCCTGACAGGTACGTTCGACAAAGATTCGACGGCCATGAGCGCAGCCGCGTTCACCAACGTGAGGGTGCAGGCAACGGTGCGGTTCGGCGGCGAACCGTTCAACGGCGAACTCCTCAACCGGGACCTGGCGCCGGAGAAAGGGTACGGCGGTGCAGGCTCGGTGTTGCTGAGATCCTCTGCCGACGGATCCAGTGCCTATTACGTGAACCTGGACCCGAACCTGCGAGAGGTGCGTGTGTTCAAGCTGGTCAGTGGCGTATTCACCGTCATTGCGAGCACGCCCGCAGCCCTGAGCCATGGAGTGAGCTACTCACTGGATGCCGCAGTGAATGGCAACCGGATCACGGTGTCCGTGGAGGGGGCCCAGCTGATCGACGTCATGGATTCTGCGCTGGCCTCCGGCAGGGTTGGCGTCAACGTGTTCGACGGCCGCGCCGCCTACCAGGACGTGGTGGTGACAGCGCTGCCGTAGCTAGTCGAGCCCGATTCGATGGCTCGCTGCAGACCAGACGACTCCTACCGTCTTGTACGCAGCAAGCCATCGAATTGGGCGCCGGGCGCAGGGCACCGAAGGCTACTCCGCGTCCAAATCCGTCTCCAACAAGGCCACGAGCGCGTCCAAGGCAGCGTCGGCGCCGTCGCCCTCCGCCCGCAGCACGACGACGTCGCCCTTAGCAGCGCCGAGCGTCATGAGCGAGAGGATGCTGGCGGCGTCGAGGGCTTCATCCGCGGGTTCGCCTTGCATGGCAATGGTGACCTCCACCGGCTGCTCACCTGCCGCTTCGGCGAACAGGGCGGCCGGCCGGGCGTGCAGGCCGGAGCGGCTGGCGATGGTGGCTGTGCGTTCTGGCATGGTTTTCTCCTTTATGGGTGGACGAAAAACGGGTTAGAGGCCGAGCTCTTCGAGTACGGGGAGCTTGGCCCGGACCCACTCGCGGGCCTCGGTGGCGCTGGGCGCAGTGAGAGCCAGGCGGGCGAGTTCCTGCGACTGCTCCAGGGTGACGGTCTTCAGGACAGTCCCGACGGCGGCCAGCGAGCGCGCGGTCATGGACAGCGTGCTGACGCCGAGTCCGGTAAGTACGACGGCGAGGGCAGGGTCCGCGGCTGCCTCGCCGCAGACGCCCACGGGTTTGCTGCTGCCTTCCCGGCCGGATGCTTCCTGCTCTGCACCTTCCACTGTGAGCTGCACCAGCCTCAGGACAGCTGGCTGCCATGGAGTGTTCAGTTCCGCCAGGGGTCCGAGTTGGCGGTCGGCGGCCATGGCGTACTGTGTGAGGTCGTTGGTGCCCAGTGAAGCGAAGCCAACCTCCCGAAGCACGGAGGCGGCGGTCAAAGCAGCCGAGGGAACTTCGACCATGACACCTGGCGTTTGGATGCCGGCAGCAGCACACAATGAGGCGAAGCGTCCGGCTTCGGCGGCCGTGGAGATCATGGGGGCCATGACCCAGACGTCGGCCTCGGATTCAGAAGCTGCCCGGGCAATGGCTTGCAGTTGGCGTTCCAAAACACCGGGCGTGGTGAAGTCTGTCCGGTAGCCGCGAACACCAAGGGCGGGGTTGGGTTCGGTGGCGTCGGTGAGGAAGGGGAGGGGCTTGTCGGCGCCGGCGTCGAGGGTTCGCAGCACTACTTTCTTGCCGGGGAACGCGTCAAACACAGCCTTGTACGCGGCGGCTTGTTCGTCGACGGAGGGCTCGGTATCGCGCTCGAGGAAGCAGAACTCGGTGCGGAACAGGCCAACACCCTGGGCGCCGAGGCCAGCTGCTGCCACGGCATCCTTGGCTCCACCCACGTTGGCGAGGAGCGGGATCAGGTGGCCGTCCGCCGTCGTGCCGTTTCCGTCAAAGGCGGCGAGCGTTGCGGAGGTTTCCGCCCAGGCGGTCGCCGCAGCGCGCTGCTCTTCCGACGGCGGGGCAGCCACAAGGCCGGCTGCCCCGTCCACGTAGACCTCTGTGCCATCAGCAATGGAATCAACGCCGTGGGCCGCAACAACGGCGGGCAGTCCGAGCGAGCGCGCAATGATCGCGGTGTGTGACTGCGGTCCGCCACCAGAGGTCACCAGTGCCAGCACTTTGGAAGGATCCAGCGTGGCCGTATCCGCCGGTGCGAGGTCCTCGGCCAGCAAAATGAAGGGCGTCTCCGAAGAAGGGATGCCTGGGGCGGGAACGCCGCGCAGTTCGGCGACGATGCGGGCGCGCACATCCAGCACGTCTGTGGCGCGCTCGGCCATGTACCCGCCCAGGTTGTGCAGCATTTCCGAAACGGAGGCACCGGCTTCCCAGATGGCCCGTTCCGCGGACGAGCCCGCATTGATGAGCTTGGCCGCGGACTTCAGGAGCATGGTGTCCTTGGCCATGAGCGCGGTGGCCTCGAGGACGGCCTTGCCGTCGCCGGAGGCGGAATCCGCGCGCCCCTTGAGCTGGTCGTGGACGGCTTGCGCTGCGGCTTTCAAGCCCGCGACGGCGTCCTCCGGACTGACGTCTGCGGCCAGCCGCTCGCCCGACGGCGGTTCACTCACCGGTTTGGGCATCTGGCGGACGGAACCAATGATGCGGCCAGGGCTTACCCCTACTCCTTGGAAATTCTGCACTGAATCCTCTGTTCCTGCGTGTTGGTTCAGACCCACCGGCGACGGCACCACGAGCCTGCGAAATTAGCCTACAAAATTCTGTTGTGAGCCACTTCATATAGCAACGCTATAGGTGCTAGGGTAGCGGTTATGAGTTTCGATGACCAGCTTCCGCCAAAAATTCGGTTGCTCCGTGCAGCTGCTGAATTGTTGGCAAATTCGGAGGGGTCAGCGGTCTCTACGCGCCAGATCACAGCGTTGGCCGGGGTTACGGCCCCAACGCTCTACCACCACTTTGGAGACAAAGAAGGACTGTTCGACGCCGTCGTTTCCGCCGGCTTTGAAGAGTACGTGGCAGGGGAGAGGGACTTTGCTCCTTCCGGGGAGCCCTTGGAAGATGTCCGGCGGATGTGGGACAACCACGTCCAGTTCGGGCTGAGCCAACCCCACCTGTATTTGGTGATGTTCGGCAATATCAGGCCGGAAAGCCGCCCAGCAATCGTGGCCGATGCTGAAGCGCTTCTGGAAGAAATGCTGAACAAGGCCGCCATCGCCGGTCAGATCAACGTGCCGCCCCGCGAAGCGGCACGAAGCATCCTCGCGGCCAACGTGGGTGTAACGCTCATGCTCATCGCCGAACCGGTGGAAGAAAGGAACCTCGAGCTCTCAACGATGACCCGGGATTCCATGATTTTCGCCGTCTCCACGGATACCGCCCGTGGCGCCGCACCGGAGGACTCCGGTAAGTCCTCCGTGGTTGTTGCGGCAATCGCCCTGAATGCGGCACTGCAGGCCTCGCATTCGGACCAACTTTCCAGCTCTGAATTGAAGCTCTTCCTTGAGTGGCTTCACCGCATTTCCAGCAGCTCCTAAGGCTGTTCTCTCTCGATCTATATCGACTGACCCCGCGACGCCGCGGGACACACGTTAGGAATTCACATGGCAACAGAGACCGTTGCGAAGCCCCGCACCAGCCTGCGCGTTGGCGTCCAAAAGTTCGGAACATTCCTGTCCGGCATGATCATGCCCAATATTGGCGCCTTCATCGCCTGGGGCCTCATCACGGCCCTGTTCATCAAAGAAGGCTGGATTCCAGTCGCGGAACTTGGCGGTTTCGGGACCAACGCTGAGGGAGTAACCAACCCCGGACTCGTTGGCCCCATGGTCAAGTACCTGTTGCCACTGCTGATTGCCTACACCGGCGGCCGGATGGTCTACGACGTCCGCGGCGGCGTAGTGGGTGCCATTGCCACGATGGGTGTCATCGCGGGTACCAGCTCTCCGATGTTCATTGGCGCCATGATTATGGGCCCGCTGGGCGGCTGGACCATCAAGCAGCTCGACCGCCTCTGGGATGGCAAGATCCGTCCCGGCTTCGAGATGTTGGTGAACAACTTTTCCGCCGGTATCTGGGGCGCAGCACTGGCCTTGGGTGGCTTCTACGGACTTTCGTGGCTCGTCAAGATTTTCACCGATGGCGCCGGTCAGGTGGTCCAGTTCCTGGTCAACAATGGCCTGCTTCCGCTGACCAGCATCTTCATTGAGCCCGCCAAGGTTCTCTTCCTCAACAATGCGATCAACCATGGTGTCCTGACCCCCTTGGGCATCCAGCAATCCCTGGACCAGGGCAAGTCCATCCTGTTCCTGCTTGAAGCCAACCCCGGCCCGGGCATGGGAATCCTGCTGGCCTACATGTTCTTCGGCCGCGGCGCAGCAAAAGCTTCGGCACCGGGCGCAGCGATCATCCACTTCTTCGGTGGCATCCACGAGATCTACTTCCCGTACGTACTGATGAAGCCGATCCTGATCCTCGCTGCCATCGGTGGCGGCATGACCGGCATCGCAACCCTGGCCATCACCAACTCCGGCCTCGTAGCTCCCGCTGCGCCAGGTTCCATCATCGCCGTCATTGCCCAGACGTCGCGTGACAGCTACGTTGGCGTGATTCTGGCCGTACTCCTGGCGACAACCGTTTCCTTCCTGATTGCTTCACTGATCCTTCGCACCTCCAGGAACAAGGGCGAGGATGACCTCTCCGCCGCAACGTCCCGCATGGAAGCCATGAAGGGCAAGAAGAGCTCCGTTTCCTCCGCGCTCGTTGGTGAGAGCGGGCGGGGAGATGTAGCCGTGCTCACCCGGCCGGTCCAGAACATCGTGTTCGCCTGCGACGCCGGCATGGGCTCCAGCGCGATGGGCGCCTCGGTGCTGCGCAACAAGATCAAGGCAGCCGGCTTCCCGGACGTCAAGGTCACCAACTCCGCAATCGCCAACCTGAGCGATACGTACGATGTTGTGATCACGCACCAGGACCTCACGGAACGCGCCCAGCCGAGGACATCCAGCGCGGTGCACTATTCCGTGGATAACTTCATGAACAGTCCCAAGTACGACGAAATCGTGGAGTTGGTCAAGACGAGCAACACCGAAGGTCCGGCCGCTGCCCATCCAGCCGGCGCAGCAGAAGCAGCAGCAGCCGCCACCCACGGCGCGCATGCCGCTGAGCCCGCTGCCGCCGTCGGGGGTAAAGAAGTCCTGCTCCCCGAAAGCGTTGTGCTGAACGGAACGGCGCACGACCGTGATGCTGCGATCGACGAAGCCGGGCAGCTCCTGCTTGACCGGGGTGCCGTGGATGTCAGCTACGTCCATGCCATGCACGAACGCGAGGAATCCGTGTCCACGTACATGGGCAGCTTCCTGGCGATCCCGCACGGCACCAATGATGCCAAGGAGCACATCCGGCACTCCGCAGTTTCCATCGTTCGGTACCCCGAGGGTATCGACTGGGGTGGCAAGCAAGTGAAGTTCGTGGTCGGCGTCGCTGGACTCAACAATGAACACCTCCACATCCTGTCCTCGATCGCCAAGATCTTCACCAACAAGGCCCAGGTGGCCCAGTTGGAGGAAGCGACCACCGTTGAGGAAGTGCTGGAGCTGTTCGGAAAGGTCAACGCATAGTGAAGGCAGTCCATTTTGGTGCAGGCAACATCGGACGCGGCTTTGTGGGGCTGTTGCTGCACGAAGCCGGCTATGAGGTGGTGTTCGCCGATGTTGCGGACGCGCTGATCAGCCAGCTGGCCTCCGCGAGCAGCTACGAGGTCCATGAAGTGGGCGAGAACCCCGCGGTCAAAACCGTAGACGGGTTCCGTGCGCTGAACTCGAGCACGCAGGAAGCCGCCGTTGTTGAGGAAATCTCGAAGGCGGATGTGGTCACCACCGCGGTGGGGCCACACATCCTGAAGTTCGTGGCACCCGTGATCGCGCGCGGACTCGCAGCCCGGGAACCATCGTTGCCGCCCCTGCAGGTGATGGCGTGCGAGAACGCCATCAACGCCACGCACCTCCTGCAAGTGGAAGTCCGGGCGGCCTGGGACGATTCCGCAGGCGATTTGGACTCAGTGGCTGTGTTCGCCAACACCGCAGTGGACCGTATTGTCCCGAACCAGGCGCCGGGCCAAGGCCTGGATGTCACAGTGGAGACGTTCTACGAGTGGGTCATCGACCGCACACCGTTTGGTGACCACGTCCCCGCGATTCCTGGAGCGACGTTCGTGGACGAACTTGGCCCGTACATCGAGCGGAAGCTGTTCACAGTGAACACCGGGCATGCATCTGCTGCGTATTTCGGCTACGCGGCGGGCCTGGAGAAGATCTCCGATGCCATGGCCGATCCGTCCGTGGCGGCGAAGGTCAGGGCTGTTCTTGAAGAGACAAAGGAACTGCTGGTGGCCAAACACGGATTCGTGGAGGCCGAGCAGGAAGCGTACGTGCAGAAGATCCTGTCCCGCTTCACCAACCCGTACCTGCCCGATACCGTGGTCCGCGTCGGCCGGGCACCGCTGCGGAAGCTTGGCCGGCACGAGCGGTTTGTTGGCCCGGCGGCTGAGCTCGCCGAGCGTGGTGTCACACCGGTCGCGTTGCTGGAGGCGATGTCGGCTGCCCTTCGTTTCGACGACGGATCCGACGACGAAGCCGTGGAACTCGCAAACATGCTCTCCGAGCTGGACGCAGCTGCCGCCGTCGAGCGCATCACCGAACTTCCGCCGTCACACCCGCTGTTCCCCGCGATCCAGAAGCTGATAGAGGACCGCAAAGCCGAAGCCTAGTTCCTCTCGCACAAATGGTTGACGGCGAAGGCGGGTGAGACTGATCGCCAAGCGAGAGAGCGTCTATGGGGCTGCGGCGTGGTGGGCATCGCGAAGCGGGCACAGCCCCATAGACGCTCTCAGAGCGCCGCTGCTACTTTGTCGCTGCCGCGGTTTCCGCTTCAGCCATCGCCTTCCATTCGGCCACGCGGGCTTGGTGCAGCGGCGACTTACGCACGACCGCATAGGCGATGCCGAGGATCGCGAACCAGATAGGCGTCACCAGCAGGGCCGTGAGAGTGTCCGGCTGCGTGGTGAGAGCCCAGACCAGGAACGCGAAGAACGCGAAAACAACCCACACCATCGGGATGCCGCCAGGCATCTTGAACGTTGACGCCGCGTGCTGCTCCGGGCGGCGCTTGCGGTAGACGAGGTAGCTGGCCAGGATGATCGACCAGACGAACATGAAGCAGACGGCGGACACGGTGGTCACCATGTCGAACGCGGCGCCAACGTCCTTGCCCGCATACAGAAGTACGACGCCGGCCAGCAGCAGAACGCAGGACAGGAACAGTGCGTTCCGGGGTACTTTGCGGCTGGAGAGCCGGCCGAAGACCTTGGGTGCGTCGCCGTCGTTGGCCAGGCCGAACACCATGCGCGACGTCGAGTAGATGCCCGAGTTGGCTGAAGACATGGCAGAGGAGAGCACCACGAGATTGACCACGGTTGCCGCCATGCCGAGGCCTGCCAGGGAGAACATGGCGATGAACGGGCTGTGTCCTGCCTTGAACTCGGTCCACGGGGTGACGGACATGAGGATGATGAGCGCACCTACGTAGAACAGCATGACGCGCAGGGGGATCGCGTTGATGGCGCGGGGAAGGTTGTGCTCAGGGTTTTTGGTCTCGGCTGCTGCCGTGCCCACGAGTTCGATGCCCACAAACGCGAAGACAGCGATCTGGAAGCCGGCGACGAAGCCCATGAATTCCTTGGGGAAGAACCCGCCATGGCTCCACAGGTTGGTGAAGCTTGCGGTTCCGGCGTTGGACTGGAAGCCGGTGAAGATCATGACCAGGCCAACGACGATCAGCGCCACAATGGCCACGATCTTGATGAGCGCGAACCAGAACTCGGTCTCGCCGAATGCCTTCACGGTGGGGAGGTTCAGGAGAAGCAGGATGATGATGGTCGCAATTCCCGGGACCCACAGTTGAACGCCTGGCCACAGCTCATTGGCATAGCCGGCGATGGCGATGACGTCGGCCACGCCTGTGACCACCCAGCAGAACCAGTAGGTCCACCCGGTGAAGAAGCCTGCCCAGGGGCCGAGGAGATCGCCGGCGAAGTCGCTGAAGGACTTGTAGTTCAGGTTGGACAACAGGAGCTGGCCCATGGCGCGCATGACGAAGAACAGCATGAAGCCGATGATCATGTACACGAAAATCACGGAGGGTCCGGCGACTGAGATGGTTTTGCCCGAGCCCATGAAGAGTCCGGTTCCGATGGCGCCGCCGATTGCCAGGAGCTGGATGTGGCGGTTGCTGAGCGAGCGTGACAGGTGGGGCTCGCTGTCCCTGCTGGACGCGCGGAGTTGCGCTTGTGTTGTCTGGTCGGACATTAGTTCAAGAACCCTTCGAAGAGCCCACCAAAATGGTGACGGCCGTTACAAATCTGTTTCGATAAAGCTATAGCTAATGTCTGACTAATGGCTAATCGGCTCTCACGGCGAAAGCTCCCCTGTGGAAAAGGGGAGCTTAGGCCGGGGGGATTAGGCGATCTTCCGCCGGTAAGCCACCATTGCGAAGGCGAACGCCAGAACCAAGATGCCGAAGCACCAGGCCAGCGCAATCCAAATGTCGCTGCCCACCGGCTGTTGCGCGAACAGCGCCCGAATGGAGTTCACGATCGAGGTCACTGGCTGGTTCTCGGCGAACCAGGCCACAGGGCCCGGCATCGTCGCAGTCGGCACGAAGGCCGAACTGATGAACGGCAGGAAGATCAGCGGGTAGCTGAACGCGCTGGCGCCGTCGACGGTTTTCGCGGAGAGCCCTGCGATCACGGCCAGCCAGGTCAGGGCGAGTGTGAACAGGACCAGGATGCCGGCGATTGCAAGCCAGGTGCCCACGGATGCTCCGGTGCGGAAGCCCATAAGGAGGGCCACTCCGACGACGATCGCGACCGAGACGAGGTTGGCCACCAGCGAGGTGAGCACGTGCGCCCAGAGCACGCTCGACCGTGCGATCGGCATGGACTGGAAGCGCTCGAAGATGCCGCCCTGCATGTCCAGGAACAGGCGGTAGGCGGTGTAGGCGATGCCGGAGGCAATCGTGATCAGCAGGATCCCGGGGAGCATGTAGTTGATGTACGACTCGTCGGATCCGGTATTGATCGCACCGCCAAGCACATAAACGAACAACAGCATCAGCGCGATCGGCGTGACCGCGGTGGTGATGATCGTATCGGGGCTGCGCAGGATGTGGCGCAGCGAGCGGCCGGTGAGGACGCTGGTATCGCTAAGGACGTGGGTGCTCATCGGGATGCCTCCTGTTCTTTCTGCTCTTCAGCCGTTTCGCCGACGAGCGCCAGGAAGACGTCTTCGAGCGAGGGCTGCTTCTCGACGTACTCGACCTCGGCCGCCGGCAGCAGCCGCTTGAGCTCGTCGAGCGTGCCGTTCTGGATGATCGTGCCCTTGTGCAGGATCGCGATCCGGTCGGCGAGATGCTCGGCCTCGTCGAGGTATTGGGTGGTGAGCAGCACTGTTGTGCCGTTCCGGGCGAGATCCTTGACGGTCTGCCAGACCTCGAGGCGGGCTTCGGGGTCCAGGCCTGTGGTGGGTTCGTCCAGGAAGATCACCTTCGGCTGCCCGATCAGGCTCATGGCGATATCCAGGCGGCGACGCATGCCGCCGGAGTACGTCGCCACCTTGCGGGACCCCGCTTCGGTGAGGCTGAACTGAGCCAGCAACTCATCTGCGATCTGAGCCGCGTTTTTTAGGTGACGCAGTTTCGCCACCAGAATCAGGTTCTCCTTGCCGGACAGCACCTCGTCCACTGCCGCGAACTGCCCGGTCAGGCTGATGGACTGCCGTACCTGGAGCGACGCGGTAGCAACATCAAAACCCTCGACGGCGGCAGTGCCGGCATCCGCTTTGAGCAGGGTGGACAAGATCTTCACCATGGTGGTTTTGCCTGCTCCGTTGGAGCCGAGGAGGGCGAAAATGCTGCCCGACGCCACCTCGAAGTCCACGCCGCGCAGAACATGCAGATCCTTGTACGACTTCTCGATGCCCTCTACCCGGATTGCGGTAGCAGTCATGATTCAGCCTCCTTCGCTTTATCAACGGCCTTCGTGAGACGCTCGCGTTCCTTATCAATCCAGCGCTTTCCGCCGTATGCCTGGGCAAAGGCCTCGGCGAACTCGATGGGGTCCTCGCCGACGATCTCGCTCACAGGCGTGCCGTCGATTGCGGCGCGTTCCCATAGGTCGGCGAGGTCGGTGAACATCTGCACGATCGTGTCCCCCTCGGTGACCCCGCCGTAGTACATGAAGTACCGGTTGAAGGCGTTCGCCACGGAGGAGTAGGGCTCAGGCAGCGCATCCAGCCGCGCCTTGGCCTGCTTGTACTGCTTCTTCTGCTCGAGCGATCCGGTTACCAGCTCGATCCACTTTGCTGCCATGTTAATTTCCTCCCTTGCGGAGCTGTTCAAGCCGTTCGGACAAGAAGCTCCATGTGTTCCAAAATTCGTTCAGTTCTTTTTCGCCCTGCGCGTTGAGGGTGTACACCTTGCGGGGTGGCCCCTTTTCGGATGGTCGCTTTTCGACGTCCACCAGCCCCTTTTGTTCGATCCTGACCAGCAGTGCGTACACGGTGCCCTCAGCGATCTCGGTGAAGCCCTGCGCCCGGAGCAGCGTTGTGATTTCGTATCCGTACGCCGCCTTTCCGGTGAGGAGGGCCAGAACAATGCCCTCCAACGTGCCTTTGAGCATCTCTGTCATTTGCTTGCCCATCGGACACCTCCTTCACTACTCAGTATTACTAGCTACCACTACATAGTAGAACTAGGTACCGGTACTTAGCAATAGTGAGTTCTGATCAAAATGGCATGCTGGGGTGGTGACCCCAGACTCTGCCGCCATGCCCGCCCTGATGACTGCCGACGTCGGCTCCGGAACCTTTAGTCTTCGGCGCGCCACTAAAGCCGACTTGCCGCGCATCCTTGCGCTGCTGATTGATGACCAATTAGGTGCCGCGCGTGAAAATCCGGACGACCTCGTGCAGTACGAGCTGGCTTTTGACGCGATCGACGGCGACCCGGCCCACCTCCTGGTGGTGGGCGAACTGAACGGCGACCTGGTGGCCACTTTCCAGCTCAGCTATCTCCCGGGCCTGTCCCGCAAGGGCTCTTGGCGGGCGCAGATCGAAGCCGTGCGGGTTTCCGAGGTGCTCCGTGGCCAAGGCGTAGGCGCGCTCATGATCCAGTGGGCCATCGACCAAGCCCGGGACCGTGGCTGCTCCCTGGTGCAGCTCACCACGGACAAGTCGCGCGTTGCTGCGCACCGTTTCTACGAACGGCTGGGCTTCGTCGCGAGCCATGAGGGCATGAAGCTGAAGCTCTGACCCGCTCTTGTCCGAGTTTTCCACATAGCGGGCTTCCGGCCTTATGGCGCTCCGTGCGGGCTGGAAGAGTTGAGGCATGGAGCAGATTCGCGGTAGGCAAGAGAGCGATGCGGCCGCGCTTGCACCTGGCCCGGGGCCGGCGTCCGGCGACTCAACACCCCGCATTTCCGATCTCAGCACGATCTTGAGCGTCGTCCTTCTCGGCACGGAGAGCGGCGAATTGATTGACCAGATCCGAGGGTTGGAAGACCTGAAATCCGCTATAGCTGGCCTGCAGGCCCGGGCCGCCGTAGCCTTCGACTTTGCGCAACGTCGCGAGCAAGCGGTAGCCGCTGTCCCGGCGCCCGAACTGTGCCAGGGTGTTGCGGCTCAGATCGCGCTCGCCCGGCGGGAATCGCCCAACCGTGGGTCGCGTCTCCTCGGGTTGGCGAAAGCTCTCGTTACGGAGATGCCACGCACCATGGCCGCCCTGGAATCGGGCCAGTTGAACGAGTGGCGCGCAACCCTGCTCGTCAAAGAAACCGCGTGCCTATCCGCCGAAGACCGATGCGCCGTGGACGAGGAACTCGCCCCCGATACCGGGACCTTCAACGGCGCCGGAGATCGGGCGATCATCGCTGCAGCCAAAGCCGCCGCCTACCGCCGGGATCCCCGCTCCGTGACCCAACGCGCCGCCCGCGCCGCGACCGAACGGCACGTCAGCCTGCGCCCAGCTCCGGACACGATGACCGTCCTCACAGCACTGCTCCCCGTCGCCCAAGGCGTTGCCGCATATGCGGCGCTCACCCGCCATGCCGACTCGGCCCGCTCCGGCGGGGACACCCGGACCCGCGGCCAGGTCATGGCCGACACCCTCGTTGAACAGGTCACCGGCACTCCGGGCGGCATCTCGGGCATCGATGTCCAGCTGGTGATGACGGACCGCACGCTTTTCCAGGGCGACAGCGAACCGGCCAGGCTCGAAGGCTACGGAATCATCCCCGCACAATTGGCCAGAACGTTGCTCGCTGGCGGACCCGCTGAAGTTGAGTGTAATGAGCACGGCCCTACGGAACCCGCGCACACCGGGTGGAGCCCCGCGGAACCCGAACCTGCGAGGGCTGGCCTCACCGACGCGGGCGCCGGGCGTGACTGCAAGGTGTTTCTGCGGCGCCTGTTTACGGCACCCGCGACCGGCGAGCTCCTGGCCATGGACGCCAAAGCAAGGCTCTTCCCGCCACGGCTCAGACGTTTCATCGAAGCCCGTGACCACACCTGCCGTACCCCGTACTGCGACGCGCCCATCCGCCACTTCGACCATGTGGTTCCTTGGCACGAAGGCGGACCAACCAGCCTGGAAAACGGCGCGGGGCTCTGCGAAGCGTGCAACCACACCAAGGAAAACCCGGGGTGGTCGGCGAAACCGTTCCCCGAAGCCGTCCACACCCTCGAATTCCGGACACCCACCGGGCATACCTATAAGTCCACGGCCCCGCCCCTGCCTGGGCACATTCGCGCAGCCCCCCGCTCCCGCGCCAAGCCCCCGCTCAGACGTTACATCGAAGCCACTCCTTGACTCTTAGGTATCCTAACTATTAGGCTACCTAAGTATGACGAGTACTTCGCCTTCAGACCCACGGCTTCTTCACATCGCCCAGGAATTCCGCGAGTCACTGCGCCTTGGCGTGTACATGTTCCGCCGCCTGGATCCGGAGGGTGAACTCACCGCAGCGCAGCTCAGCCTGCTGTCCATGATTTCCGACGGCGGACTCCGCGTGGGTGACATCGCCAAGAACCTGGGGATCAAGGTCCCCAGCGCCACAGAGCAGATCATCAAGCTCGAACGCTCAGGGCTCGTCAGCAGGCAGCCTGACGTCAACGATTCTCGCGCCGTGCAGGTGGTCATCACCAAAGCCGGGAGGGCCGCCGTCGAGTCCGCCAACCAGCGGCGAAACGCGATGGTGGCCGGGCTGCTGCAGGAGCTGAGCAGCGACGAAGTCGAGCAGCTCGCCGCGGCGCTCCCCATCATCAGCAAGCTCAACAGCTCATTCCAGAACTAACCACAACTAAACGCATCGACAAGGAGCCCTTGAATGTCACGCCAATTGGCTGACGCTTCAGAAAGCGCCGAGACAACTACTGAAACCACCCTTGAGGCTGAAAAGGCTTCATTCCTGAGGCAGCCGAAGGCCGTGTGGGCCACTGCGCTGGCTGCCGTGTTCGCGTTCATGGGCATCGGGCTCGTGGACCCGATTCTTCCGGCAATCGCCAAGAACCTTGAGGCCTCCACCAGCGAAGTTTCCCTGCTCTTCACGAGCTACTTCCTGGTGACGGCGATCGCCATGCTGATCAGCGGCTTCGTGTCCTCGCGCATCGGCGGAAAGAAGACGCTACTGATCGGGCTGGCAGTGATCGTGGTGTTCGCATCGTTGTCCGGATTGTCCGGCAGTGTTGAGCAGTTGGTGGGTTTCCGTGCTGGTTGGGGCTTGGGTAACGCCCTCTTTGTCGCCACCGCCCTGGCGGTGATCGTTGGCGTGGCCAGTGGTGGGACCGGAACGGCCATCATTCTCTACGAAGCGGCGCTCGGCCTGGGTATCTCGCTGGGCCCGCTTCTCGGGGCCTTGTTGGGCGGCTGGCAGTGGCGGGCACCGTTCTTTGGAACCGCGGTCCTCATGGCTGCCGCCTTTATCGCGCTACTGGCCTTGCTTCCCAAGACGCCCGCTCCCGCCAGGAAGTCACGCCTGCGGGATCCGCTTCTCGCGCTGGGACACAAGGGCCTCAGCACCACCGCGGCAAGTGCCCTGTTCTACAACTACGGCTTCTTCACTATCCTCGCTTTCACGCCGTTCATCCTCGGCATGGATGCATACGGCATCGGGGGAGTGTTCTTCGGCTGGGGCGTTGCCGTTGCCGTGTTCTCGGTGTTCGTCGCGCCCGTGCTCCAGAAGCGTTTCGGTGCTGTTAAGGTCCTGACCGGCACTTTGGCAGCGCTCATGCTCGATCTCCTCGGACTGGGACTTGCTGCCGGCCACTCGGTGACTGCCGTCGTCGTGCTTGTGATCGTGGCGGGTGCCCTGCTGGGCATCAACAATACGATTTACACCGAACTGGCCATGGGCGTCTCCGATTCTCCGCGACCCGTCGCGTCCGCCGGCTACAACTTTGTGCGTTGGATGGGTGGTGCGCTGGCCCCCTTTGCCGCCGCCCAGCTAGGCGAGCACTTTGGGCCGCAGGTGCCCTTCTTTGCCGGTGCCGTCGCAATGGTGATCGCGATTCTCATTGCCTTCGGAGGCCGCGGGTACCTGAAGTCGCACGAGCCGCACCTGGTGTAATTGCCGCGACTACTGCTCGTGGGAGGTAACAGGAAGCGGTGCCACCGGCGCGCCCTTGGGGACGAAAAGCGTCTCGGCCTGCTCCAGCGACATGCCGTTGGTCTCGGGAACCTTGAACATCACAAAGAAGAACGACGCCGCAGCGAACGCCGCGTACAAGGCGTACGTCAGCGGCAGCGAACCCGCCGCCATGATGGGGAAGCTGAGCGTGATGGCAAAGTTGGCGATCCATTGCGCGGCCGCCGCCAGTCCGAGCGCGCGGGCCCGAATGCGGGACGGGAAGATCTCGCCAAGCAGCACCCAGACGAGTGGACCCCAGGAAGCACCGAAGCTGATCACGAAGACGTTGGCCGCAACCAGGGCAACTGGCCCCCAAGCGCCCGGGAGGCTGATCTCGGAGCCCGTGCCAACAGCCGCGGAGAACGCCAATGCCATGACGCCGAGCGAGGCGGCCATGCCGATGGAACCGGTCAGAAGGATCGGTCGGCGACCAATGCGGTCCACCAGCGCGATGGCTACGAGTGTCACCAGAATGTTGGTCACGGACGTGGCGACGGAGATGGTCAGGGAGTCCTTCTCCTGGAATCCAACCGCCTTCCACAGCGTGGTTGAGTAGTAGAAGATCACGTTGATGCCAACAAATTGCTGCAGCACGGACAGGATGATGCCGATCCACACCACCGCCTGCAGGCCGAATGTGTTGCCCCGCAGCGAGCCCTTCTTGGTGGACAGCAGGTCCTGCTGGATGGATTCGCGGATATCGCGGATGTGCCGTTCGGTGTCGTCGCCCGGGATGAGGGTGTCAAAGATCTTGCGTGCAGCATCTTCCTTGCCGTTGAGCACCAGGAAGTGTGGCGACTCGGGCAAGCGGAATGCGATCCAGCCATACACGGCAGCGGGGACGGCACAAGCGATGAACATCCAGCGCCACGCTTCCATGCCGAGCCAGAAGGTGCTGCCGGCGCTGCCAGCGGAATTAGCCAGGACGGCGTCGCACAGCAGTGCCGCAAAGATGCCGGTGGTGATGGCGAGCTGCTGAAGCGATGCCAAACGACCACGCACGTGTCGGGGAGAAATCTCGGAAATGTAGGCAGGGGCGATCACCGAAGCAAGGCCGATGCCCAAGCCCCCCACCAAGCGCCAGAAGATCAGGTCCCACACACCAAAAGCCAGTCCTGTACCTACGGAACTCACCAGGAACAGGAGGGCACCGATCTTCATGGCCGGGATGCGGCCGTAGCGGTCGGCCACCTTGCCCGCAAGATAGGCTCCCAGTGCGCACCCCAGCAGGGCGACGGCGACAGCAAAGCCAGTGACGGCCTCGCTCATCAGGAATTCGTCCTTCATGGCATCCACGGCACCGTTGACCACCGAAGAATCGAAGCCGAACAGGAAGCCACCCACCGCCCCAGCGACGGCCAGGCCGATCACTTTCCTGGACACTGGTGGCACGCCTTCGGTGCTGGGATTGGACATGGGTCTCCCTTGGGAATGGTGGTGTGGGATTCACGGTGCGGGACGTCGTCGGCTGTTCCGACGGGGACGCCGGTGCACACGCGCTACACAGTGTGGCACGCCATATCCGCCAAGTTCCAGTCAAGGCGGTTCAGATGACGTGCATTCACTAAATTAACGCACCTCTCCTGATTGGCAGCTGGGAGTGGGCTGGAAGGTCCAAGCACGCCCTCTCAAGGCCGGAAGGGTTGCCTTTGGCGCCACTACTTGAACGCAAAGCACGACGGCGGCAGGTGCGTCGCGAGTGGAACGCACCATGCCGCCGTCGGCCCCTTGGAGGAGCTAATGCGTGACGCTAGGACAGCTCTTGCAGCGCCTCCGACAGAAGACTGCCCGGGCTGCCGAGCTGTGTGTGGACGCCGTGCGAGGCTACCAGTTCTCCGGCGATGATGACCTCGGTGACGTCGCTGGAAGTTGCGCTGAATGCCATCTGCAAAGGTCGGGACCCGGCAGTGCGGGTGGATGCCGGATCAATAACCATGAGATCGCAGACTGCGCCGACCTCAAGCCCCGACGCGGCAATGGGCGTAGCCATGGACCGGGCAGCCCCTTCCGTTGCGGCCCGCAGGAGTTCCTGAGGTGAGAACCTTCCCCGCTGTCCTGTGCCCAACCGCTCGCCGTGTTCCAACGTGCGCATTTCAGTCCATGGGTCGATCACCGCATGCTGGTCCGTGCCGAGCGCAATGGCTGCCCCGGCGTCGGCAAGCTCCCGCGCGGGACCTATCCCGTCTGCGAGGTCGGCTTCAGTGCTGGGGCACATGACCACAGTGGCGCCTGCGTTTCCGAGCAGGGCGATGTCATCCTGCGTCAGGTGGGTTGAATGGACGGCGGACAGCCTGCTGGAGAGGAGTCCGTGGCGTTCCAAAAGACCCGCTGGCGTGGTGCCGTAGGCCTCGAGGCAGGCTTGGTTCTCGGCGGGTTGCTCGCTGAGGTGGATGTGAAGGGGGATGTCTTCGGGCAGCTGCCTGGCTACAACTTTGAGGTCTTCCTCCGGGACGGCCCGGACGGAGTGAAGAGCAGCTCCGACGCTGACAAGTTCCCGCGGAAATTGCTGGGCAACAGCTGCCCGGAGTGAGCTTAGGCGATCGAGCCAGGCGTGCACATCCGCATCCCCGAACCTTGCCTGTTCGGGATTGAGGGGCGTACCGATTCCTCCGGCCAGATACAAGGTGTCCAGAAGAGTGAGCCGGATCCCGGCGGACATTGCCGCCCGCGCCAGCGCCAGTTCCATGGCATGGGGTTCCGGGTAGGGCGCACCGTCGGGTTGATGGTGGACATAGTGGAATTCGGCCACGCTGCTGAAGCCGCTAACCACCATTTCAGCAAAGACCGCAGTTGCGAGCTTCTCGTATTTCTCCGGAGTCAGCTCGGATGCGCTTCGGTACATCTGCTCCCGCCACACCCAGAAATCTCCGCGGCCGTCGTGGGTGCGTCCGCGCAGCACCCGATGGAAGGCATGGGAGTGGGCGTTGGCAGCGGCAGGGAAGGTAATTCCGGTCAGCCTCTTGTCGCCGGGCTGCGGTTCAGCTCCGGTGGTAATGCTGGAAATCCGGCCGTTTTGCGTTTCGATGCGTACTCCGGCGGCAGCCGTCAGCGTGGTGGGTCCGGCGGTGCGGTCCTTCGAACCGGCGGAATCGTCTGACGTGATGATGGCCGTTTCGCACCAAAACGCGTTCACAGGAGTCCTTCCAGAACATCCGCGAGGGCAACGGTGCCTGCCGAAGCGTCCTCGTCGGCCACATATTCTTCCGGTGAATGCGAGATTCCGCTGGGATTACGGACAAAGAGCATGGCCGAGGGAACATATCCGGCCAACACGCCGGCGTCGTGCCCCGCGCCGGTTGCCAGGACCGGGGCTCCGGGCAGCAGGCCGCTGATGCGTCGACTCAGCCCCGGGTCAAAGTGCACGGTGTCGCTGTAGGACTCTTCCGTGAGGGTTGCCGTGCACCCTTCGGCTGCGGCGACTTCCTGCGCCGTGCTGTAGATGGCCTCGATAAGGTGAGCCGTCACGGCGTCGTCGGGATGACGGGCATCCAACCATAGATCGACGCGCGAGGCGATCACGTTGGTGCCGCCGGGAACGGGGGTCAAACGGCCGACCGTGGCCCGGGCATCGGGCTGTTTGGCGGCCGTATCGCGAACGGCGACGATGATCTGCGCGGCAGCAACCATAGGATCGGCCCGGTCTGCCATGAGGGTGGTGCCGGCATGGTTTCCTTGGCCGCTGACGCTGATCTTCCAGCGCCCGTGACCCAGGATCGAACTTCCCACCGCGATGGCCGGCCCGTCCTGCCCCAGGCCCTTGCCTTGTTCCACGTGCAATTCAACGAAATCGCCGATCCGCGCCAAGGCCTCAGGATCAGGGCCGACATGCTGGGGATCGAGGCCGTTGTCCCGCGCGACGTCGGCGAAGGTGTTTCCGTCCGCGTCGCGCAGGTTCAGTGCCTTGTCGACGTCGATGGCGCCGGTGAGGAGCCGGGAACCCAAACAGGCCACTCCAAAGCGGGACCCTTCTTCTTCCGGGAAGACCGTGACGGCCAATGAACGCGGCGGCTGAACTCCGCGGGCTTTGAGGAGATCGACGGCGGCGAGCGCGGAAGCGACGCCGAGGGGTCCATCGAAGGCGCCGCCACCAGGGACGGAATCGAGGTGGCTGCCGGTGACGAGGGCGCCATCCTGTGGGTCTCCCCACCAGGCCCAGATGATGCCGTTGCGATCTGTTTCAACGTCCAGGCCGCGGCTTTTTGCCTGGTCAATGAACCAGTGCCTGAGATCAAGTTCGGGTGTCGAGTAGACGGCCCTGGAGTAGCCTCCGCGCACCGCATCGCGGCCCACATCCTGTATTGAGGCAAGGAGCTGATTGACGGTTTCCACGTGTTCCTCCGATTGATGAAGACTGCCACCAAGTAAAAACCAGATGCCACCACATGGCAAGAGTTCGAGCAACTATTAACAGGCTCGAAACCTGTGCGCGCCTTAAAGGAACAAGCGACGTCTCAAATCCCGGAATGTCAAGTAATCTGCAGCCAAGCCTTGCCATTTGATGAAAATTGATTTTTACTTAGTGGCAAGACATGGTGACTTAGACCACTTGAAAGCAGGTCAGGCAGTGGCAGCAGATTCCTCCACCCGCACAGTCGAAAGGGCGTTGGCTCTCCTTAGCGCAGTCTGCACTGACGGCTCCATCAGCCTCAGTGACGCCGCGCGGGTGGTTGACCTTTCTGCCAGCACCGCGCTCCGCCTACTTCGCACTCTGGAAGGCAGCGGTTTCGTGACGCGGGATCCGGGCGGTAATTTCCGGCCGGGAGCCAGCGTCATCCAGCTGGGAGCCCTCGCCTTGGGTCAGGAATCCCTGGTGTCGCTCTGCACGCCGCACATGAAGCGGCTCGTCGCGGAAACCGGCGAGTCCTGTTATTTGAGTATTCCCGGTCCTGGGGAAACCGGGATCTACATCGCCATCGTCGAAGGTACACGCTCTGTCCGGCACACCAGTTGGGTCGGCAGGAGCATCCCACTGGAAGGGTCCGCCGCTGGCAAAGTCCTGACCGGCGGGCAGAACGGCCGCGGTTACGCCATTGTGCGCAGCGGCGTTGAAGACGACATCACTGCTGTTGCCGCGCCCATCGTGATCGGCGGCCGCACTGTGGCTGCCCTCAGCATTGTCGTTCCCAGTTACCGCTTGGACGAGGCGAAGGCCCGGACATTTGGCGAGGAACTCGTGAAGGTAGCGAACAACATCCTCGTGGAACCCGACGGAAACCATGAAGTGCCCCAGGAAAGCATGGAAGAAAAATGATCAAATTTGAAAATGTCACCAAGGCGTACCCCGACGGTACTGTCGCCGTCGATGGCCTCAACCTGGAGGCCCCGACCGGCAAGCTGACCATTCTGGTGGGCCCGTCCGGCTGTGGCAAGACCACCTCGCTGAGGATGATCAACCGCCTCATCGAACCCACCAGCGGCACCATCTATCTTGATGATGAGCCCACCTCCGGCATGGATGCAGCGTTGCTCCGCCGGAGGATCGGATATGTCATCCAGCATGCAGGACTCTTCCCGCACAAGACCATCGTGGACAACGTATCCACCATGCCGGTCCTTCTGGGCGAGAGCCGCCAGAAGGCCCGCACCAAGGCCCTGGAACTCATGGAGCGGGTGGGGTTGCCCGCGAGCTTCGCCAAACGTTACCCATGGCAGCTCTCCGGTGGCCAGCAGCAGCGCGTGGGCGTGGCCCGGGCACTGGCATCTGACCCGGCATTCATGCTCATGGACGAGCCATTCAGTGCCGTGGATCCTGTGGTGCGCGGGCAGTTGCAGGAGGAGTTCCTCCGCCTCCAGCGTGAGATCGGCAAGACCATCATCATGGTCACCCACGACATCGATGAAGCCCTCAAGCTCGGCGACCAGGTTGCCGTGATGCGTGTCGGTGGCAAGCTTGCCCAGATGGCAACGCCGTCGGAGCTTCTCACCTCGCCGGCGGATGAGTTCGTGGCAGACTTCGTGGGCCGTGACCGGGGCTATCGCTCCCTCGGTTTCACGAAGGCCGGCAGTGTGGCCATCGGTGAGGAAGCTGTGGTTCAGCTCGGCGCTTCCGGAGAAGAGGCCCGCGCCAAGGCTTCGGGTGCGTGGGTGTTGGTAGTCGACGGCGGCCGGAAGCCTCTTGGGTGGGCCCAGCCCGAACTTCTCAACGGTGAGCTCAAGCGTGAAAACCTGAACCTTAGCGGCATCCCGGCAGCTGCCTCGGGAACGATGCGCCAACTGCTGGACGCTGCACTCTCCTCGCCCAGCCGCCGCGGTGTCGTTGTCAACGAGCATGGTGAGCTGATCGGAACCGTGACAGCCACCGACGTCGTCAAGGCCATCGAGGCTGAACCACACCTGGAGACGGCCCGATGAACTTTGAGTGGCTGGGCCGCCAGTTCGACAACATTGTTTTCCTTCTCGGCTGGCACGTCCTGCTGGCCGTCATCCCCTTGGTCCTTGGTCTACTGATCGCCTTGCCCCTGGGCTGGTGGGCACACCGGAGCCGCAGGATCTATCCGCTGCTGGTGGGCGTCGCAGGACTCCTGTACACCGTTCCGTCCCTTGCGCTGTTCGTGTTGCTGCCGCTGGTCCTTGGCACGAAAATCCTGGACCCGCTGAACATCGTGGCGGCGTTGACCATCTACACGGTTGCGCTGCTGGTGCGGGTCGTGGCAGATGCCCTGGACTCCGTCCCTGAAGACACCGTCCAGGCTGCCAAGGCGATGGGCTACCGCGGGTACCAGAGCCTCCTGAAGGTAGAGCTGCCCGTGGGCGTACCCGTTATCTGCGCGGGCCTTCGCGTGGCCGCTGTATCCAACGTCAGCCTGGTCTCCGTTGCCGCACTGTTGGGTATCCCGCAGCTCGGCTCCCTGTTTACGCAGGGCTTCCAGCTCCGCTTCTTTACGCCGATCATCGCCGGCATCGTGCTCTGCGTGATTCTGGCCATGATCCTGGACGGGCTGATCATCCTTCTCAACCGGTGGCTGACACCGTGGACCCCCAAGGTGGTGGCATCGTGAACTACTTGTTCGACCCCGCGCACTGGAACGGCGCAGACGGCATCCCGACCCTGATCGGTGAGCACCTCCTCTACTCCCTGATCGCTCTGGCTATCGCTGCCGTTATCGCCGTTCCCCTGGGAATCTACATTGGCGTAACCGGCAAGGGCGTGTTCATGATCGCCGGCCTGGCCAATGCCTTGCGCGCCCTGCCGAGCGTCGGCCTGCTGATCCTTTTGGTTCTGCTCATTTCGCCCGCGTTCCCATCGAGGATGGGCTACATCCTGCCAAGCCTCATCGTCCTGGTACTCCTTGCGGTGCCTCCGATCCTGACCAACACCTATGCCGGCGTGCGCGCAGTGGATGCTGCCGCCGTCGACGCCGCCCGGGGCATGGGCTTCCGCACCATGAAGATCCTTACGGATGTCCAGTTGCCGTGTTCGCTTCCGCTGGTTTTGTCTGGTGTCCGCAGCGCACTGCTGCAGATTATCTCGACCGCGACCATCGCAGCATACATTTCGCTTGGCGGCCTGGGCCGGCTCCTGATCGACGGGAAGGCCCAAAATGACTACAGCCAAATGGTCGCCGGCGCTGTCCTCGTTGCTTTGCTGGCCCTGTTCTTCGACCAGCTCCTCGCTTTCATCACCCGCCGCGTTGTCTCACCCGGACTGACACGGCGAACCATCAAGTCGGTTCCAGTAGCCGAACCCGTGAAGACCCCCGTCACGGTCTAAGCAACACACTGCGCTGGACTTCCAGCACGCAAGAATCACCTCCACCCACCCCCCACCTGGCCACTGCATGCCCTGTAAGCGCCATTTCAGGAGAGTTGACATGAAGAAGTACTTGACCGGTTTCACCCTGGCGGCCGTCGCCGCCATCACCCTGAGCGCCTGTGGCGGCGGGGACCCTATGAGCACGTCCAACACCGCGGCGGCAGGAGGCTCCGGCGACAGCATCATTGTCGGTTCGGCTGACTTCCCCGAGAGCCAGCTGATCGCCAAGATCTACGCCGAGGCCCTCAAAGCCAAGGGTGTCAATGTCACGGAAAAGCCCAGCATTGGCAGCCGCGAGGTCACGATCCCTGCACTCAAGGACGGCTCCATCGACCTCATGCCGGAGTACGGCGGTGCGCTCCTCCAATACCTCGATTCCGCCACCAAGGCAGTATCGTCCGAGGAAGTCACCAAAGAACTGGCCACCAAAATCCCCTCTGGCCTGACGGTTCTGACGGCTTCGGAAGCGGAGGATAAGGACGTCCTCACTGTGAAGAAGGACATCGCCGACCAGTACAAGCTGAAGACCATCGAGGACCTCCAGCCGGTCGCCAAGGAACTCGTCCTGGGCGGGCCGCCGGAGTGGAAGACCCGCCTCAACGGCGTTGCCGGCCTGAAGTCCGTCTACAACCTTGAGTTCAAGGAATTCTCAGCGCTCGACGCCGGAGGGCCGCTGACGCTGAATGCCCTGCTTTCCGGCCAGGTACAGGTAGCTGACCTCTTCAGCACCGATCCCGCGCTGGCCGAGAACAACCTGGTGGCGCTTGAGGACAACAAGAACCTCTTCCTGTCCGAGAACATCCTGCCGGTCATCAACCAGAAGAAGTCCACGGATACCGTGAAGGAAACACTGGACAAGGTCTCTGCTGCGCTCACCACTGAGGACCTCATCAAGATGAACGGCCGCGTAGCGAAGTTTGAGGACATCGGCGAGATCGCCAAGGAATGGCTCAAGAGCAAGAACCTGGGCTAAAGCCGGCCCTCGTGCTTCCGCTGGTTTGCAGGATTTATAGGAGTAAAGAATGACTGCCGATTTCACTTCTGGTGCCCGTCCGGTTAAGGCCGCGCGGGGTACTGAGCTTACTGCCAAGTCGTGGCAGACCGAGGCGCCGTTGCGCATGTTGATGAATAACCTGGATCCGGAGGTTGCTGAGCGTCCGGATGATTTGGTGGTGTACGGGGGTACGGGCCGTGCGGTGCGTTCCTGGGCTGCGTTTGATGCGATCACCCGCACCCTGGAAACGATGGAGAAGGACGAGACCCTGCTGGTGCAGTCGGGCAAGCCGGTGGGTGTGTTCCGTACCCATGAGTGGGCTCCGCGGGTGTTGCTGGCGAACTCGAACCTGGTGGGGGACTGGGCGACGTGGCCGGAGTTCCGCCGCCTGGAGGCTGAGGGTTTGATGATGTACGGGCAGATGACTGCCGGGTCCTGGATTTACATCGGCACGCAGGGCATCCTGCAGGGCACGTATGAGACGTTCGCCGCGGTGGGCAACAAACTCAAGGCGGAGGGACGCCACCCGGCACCCGCCGCGGAGGGCTCGTCCGAGGGTCCCCTGGCCGGGACGCTGACCCTGACTGGTGGGTGTGGCGGGATGGGTGGTGCGCAGCCGCTGGCGGTGACGTTGAATGATGGTGCGTGCCTGATCGTGGATGTGGACGAGACCCGTTTGCGTCGCCGGGCGGGCAAGCGGTACCTGGACGAGGTTGAAACGGATCTGGACGCGGCGATCGCGAAGGTCCAGGCCGCGAAGGCCGAGCGCCGTGGCTGGTCGGTGGGGTATGTGGGCAACGCCGCTGAGGTGTTCCCGGAACTGCTCCGCCGCCACAAGGCCGGGGACGTGACCTTCGATGTGGTCACCGACCAGACATCCGCGCATGACCCGTTGTCGTACCTGCCGGAGGGTATCACCGTGGCGGAGTGGCACACCGAGGCTGAGGCTGATCCGGAAGGGTTCACGAAGAAGGCCCAGGCCTCGATGGCCCGGCAGGTGCAGGCGATGGTGGAGTTCCAGGACGCCGGGGCGGAGGTGTTTGATTACGGCAACTCGATCCGTGATGAGGCACGCAAGGGCGGCTACGAGCGGGCGTTTGAGTTCCCGGGTTTCGTCCCGGCGTACATCCGTCCGTTGTTCTGCGAGGGCCTGGGCCCGTTCCGCTGGGTCGCGCTGTCCGGGGACCCGGAAGACATTAGGGTCACGGACGAGGCGATCAAGGAGTTGTTCCCGGAGAACAAGCACCTGCACAAGTGGATCGATGCGGCCCAGGAGCGGGTGGAGTTCGAGGGCTTGCCGGCGCGTATTTGCTGGCTCGGGTACGGCGAACGGGCCAAGGCCGGTCTGCTGTTCAACCAGTTGGTGGCCGAGGGCAAGGTCAAGGCCCCGATTGTGATCGGTCGTGACCACCTGGACTCCGGTTCGGTGGCGTCCCCGTACCGGGAGACCGAGTCCATGGCCGACGGGTCCGACGCGATTGCTGACTGGCCGTTGCTGAACGCGCTGATCAATACCTCTTCGGGTGCTACCTGGGTTTCGATTCACCACGGTGGCGGGGTGGGTATCGGCCGGTCCCTGCACGCCGGGCAGGTTTCCGTCGCTGACGGCACGGACCTGGCCGCGGAGAAGCTCGAGCGGCTCCTGACCAACGACCCCGGCATGGGCGTGATCCGCCACGTCGACGCCGGCTACGACCGCGCCGTCGAAGTCGCCAACGAACGCGGCGTCCGCATCCCCATGAACGAAAAGTAGGCAACAAAGTGACTCTGACTACCCACGAACCCCTGACCGTTACCCTCGGTTCCAGTGGCGTGACCCCAGAAAGCAAGTAAGCCCACCATCCCCAACTAGGTAGCAGCAGATGTCGTTTTGAGGGCTGAAAACGGCATCAGCTGCTACCTGGTTGGTGGACCGAATTCACGAAGGGATCATTCCATGGTCGAGATCGACGGACGACGCCTTGGGCTTGCCGAGATCGTGGCAATTGCCGCTGGCGGCGAGAAGGTGGTTCTTGCGCAGTCGGCGATCCAACGCATGGCCGCCTCGCAGCGCTCAGCCCGGGCAACGGCACAGACACGTCCGGTTTATGGGCGCTCCACTGGTGTGGGGGCTAACCGTTCCGTAACCCTGGATACATCGGATGCGTCCGCCGACCAACACGGACTCAACTTGCTTCGGAGCCATGCGGTGGATGCCGGACGAGCCCTTGACCGCGAAACGGTGAGGGCCATGCTGGTGGTCAGAGCGTCCCAGCTGGCGGCTGGGGCATCTGGAATCAACCCGGACCTGGTCGAGGCCGTTGTGCAGATGCTGAACGCGGATACCCTGCCCGAAGTGCGGGAATTTGGCGGTATTGGCACAGCAGACCTGCCGGCTCTGGCAGGAACCGCGTTAACACTCCTGGGTGAGCGTCCCACGATGGATGGCACGCCGGTGCCGAAGGCGTTGGATTCCTGGCCTACTGAAGACGCGCTTCCGTTCATCAGTTCCAGCGCCCTCACCATCGGGCAGGCGATCCTGGCTCACCAGAAGCTGGTCACGATGATGGAGAACCTGACCACCATCAGTGCTCTGTCGTTCACGGCCATGTCCGGCAACCCGGAAGCGTTCGGCACCGAAGTCGCAAAGGCCACTGAATCGGACGCCATGGCTGATGTCGCTGCGACCCTGCAGGAATTGGTGGCTGGATCCGGCAAGCCTGCAAGGATTCAGGATCCGTACTGCTTGCGCATGTTGCCGCACTCTCTGGGGGCGGTCATGGAAGAACTCGAATCGATGAGGATCACTTTGGAGCGCTTGTCCGTAGCGGGCCACGAGAACCCTATGGTCTTTGGCTCAGTGGAAGATGGCACCAACGGCGTGTCGCATCACGGCCTGTTCCATATGTCCACACTGGCCCGGCGCATCGATGCCCTGCAGGTGGCCCTTGGGGCGGCGTGTACTACGACGTTGGGCAGGATCACCCGTCTCTGCGATCCCACTTTCACCGGCCTCCACCGATTCCTGGCAGGCAACGATGCAGGCCAGTCCGGAGTCATGATGCTGGAGTACGTCGCCGCTGCAGCGGTAGGCCGTATTCGCGCCAACGCCCAGCCCGTAAGCCTGCAAACCGTCAACTTGTCCTTGGGCGCTGAGGAAGACGCGAGCTTCGCAACTCTTGGTGCGGCGCAGTTGGAGTCCACTGCGCACGCATTGGCGACCGTCGCCGGCGTCGAGCTTCTTTGTGCGTCACGTGCGCTCCGCGCGCAAGGCAGGCGTCCGGGCGCATTCAGCAGCCCCAGGCTGCGAGCCATGATGGAGGCAGGCTTCACCTTGCCATCCGACGTTCAGGACCGCGACTTGCGCGATGACCTTGAGCAGGCGCAACGCCTTGTCCAGGACTCGTACTGATCTCAAGCCCTGAAATGCACTGACACCGAACGACAATGGCTTCAAAACAAGAACGGCAGGCAATCCTCGGACTGCCTGCCGTTCTTGTCGTGAAGGAGCACATACCGCTTAGTGCGCCGGGACGGATTCCTTGGCTGCTGCCTTCGGGTCCATGAGCTTCTTGTTGGGCAACGCGAAGCTGATGAGGAACGCGATCAGCATCAGGCCAGCTGCTGTGAGCATCACAGTGTCAATTGCCTGTGCGAAGCCCTCGGTTATTGGCCGGGTGAGGGTGCTGTTGGCCGCGTGCAGCCAACTTGTGTCGTTCAGGGAATCGTTGGTGGCGCCATTCTTGAAGAAATCGAAGAGTTTGGCATTTGCGGGATCTGCGGCCACGGCCGGATCCTTCATGACCGCTTGGTAGTCCGGGCTGGAAGCTGCGGTCTTCATGCCATCGGCGATCTTGTCCGCTGCCAGGCTGAACAGCATGGAGATGAACACGGCCGTGCCCACAGCCCCACCCATGGAACGGAAGAACGCCGCAGTAGAGGTTCCGACGCCCATGTCCTTGGGCGGCACCGATACCTGCATGGCAAGTGTCAGCGGCTGCATGCAGAAGCCCAAGCCGACGCCGAAGAACACGGCGATGAGTCCGGGAACCCAAAGGCCAGTGTCCACGCCGAGCACCAGACCCATCACAGCGGCTGCGCCAGTCAGGATTGCCGTACCGAGGATGGGGAAGATTCTGTAAACGCCCGACGACGAGATGGTGCGGCCGGCGCTGATGGAACCGAACAGGATGCCCACGGTGAACGTGATCATCATGAGGCCCGCTTCGGTGGGGGTCAGGCCCTTCACCAGCTGCAGGTACATGGGCAGCATGGCGATAGCACCGAACATGCCGATACCGATGATGAAGTTCAGCAGGGATGACAAACCGAAGGTTGCGTTCTTAAAGAGACGCAAGGGGATCAAAGCGTAGTCCCCGGCCCGCATCTCTGCGAACAGGAACGCCACGATGCCGACGACGCCAAGGCCATAACACAGCCAGGATGCGCCCGATGCCCAACCCCAGGACCGCCCCTGCTCGGCTACAAGAAGGAGCGGAACGATTGCCAGGGTGATGGCTGCCGCGCCCCAATAGTCGATCTTCTGCTTCACGTGCCGTGCAGGCAGGTGAAGGAACATGAACACCACAGTGAGTGCCGCAAGGCCAATGGGAAGGTTGATGAAGAATACCCAGCGCCAGCCGTCGAAGCCCAGGATGGTCGATGTTCCCGCGAAAGCGCCGCCGATGACAGGACCGAGGACGGAGGAGATACCGAATACGGACATGAAGTAGCCCTGGTATTTGGCCCGGTCCTTCAGAGCAACGATGTCGCCGATGATTGTCAGTGCCAGCGCCAAAAGGCCACCTGCGCCCAGGCCCTGCACGCCACGGGCGATGGCAAGCTCCGTCATGGAATGGACGGACCCGGCATAGAGGGATCCGGCCAGGAAGATCAGGATGGCTGCCAGGTACAGCGGACGGCGCCCGAAGATGTCACTGAGCTTGCCGTAGAGCGGCGTACTCACAGTAGAAGTGATGAGGTAGGCGGTAGTTGCCCATGCCTGGAGTGACAAGCCGTCGAGGTCATTGGCGATGGTGTAGATGGACGTGGACACAATGGTCTGGTCCAGTGAGGACAGGAACATGCCGAGCATGAGTCCCACCATGACGGTGAGCGTCTGACGATGCGTCAGGACCTCGCCGGCGGCCCGGACGGGCGCAGATTTGGACATATCTTCTCCAGAGGTGGCAGAAAAGTGGATTTTAAGCAGGATAGTTGCTTTCAGTAACTATCCTAATGCCTGTTTGATTCCCGGAAGAAGAATGTTTCTTGAACAACCTTCGTAAGTCGGCCAGTCCCAGGGGTTAGCGTTCCACGAGAATGCCATCCGGGTCGCTGTAGATCATTACTCCGGGTTGGATTCTCACGCGGTCGATCACCAGCTGGATATCAACCTCACCGACACCCGTCTTTGCGCTCTTCTTCGGGTTGCTGCCCAGCGCCTTGATGCCCAGCGGGAGGCGGGCGAGTGCTTCCCGATCCCTGATGGCTCCGTTAATAATGACGCCGGCCCAACCATTGGCCACCGCGCTTTCAGCGATCATGTCCCCCATGAGGGCAGTCCTCAATGATCCCTGACCATCAACCACCAGAACGGCTCCTTCGCCGGGCGTCCCAAGGACTGTCTTCACCAGGGCGTTGTCCTCGAAGCACCTGATAGTACGTACCTGTCCACTGAAGTGCGTGTGACCGCCGAGGTTCTGGAACTGGACAGCAACCGATTCCAATTCCTCGCCCCGATCGTCATAGAGATCAGCTGTATTAATCTGCTCGTTCATGTCCTTCTCCTCACTACGTTTGAGGCCACACTAACGCGTGCGCCAGGTAAGCGGCACGGACCGTCGAGGGCTATGTGGATAACTGACATGAACTTAGGTTCCATGCCCTCCACCCGCGCTAATCTGAATCCAGACGTTGAAACTAGGGGGAACCTGCCATGAGCCTGTCCGACCTGCCCGGTCCTGTGCCGGATCCTGCCATAGTCCGGGGCGGCACGGCCACTGCCCTCGCCGAACCAGTGGACCGTGTCCGCGCACTGTGGATTACTGGCGTCGTGCTCATCAACGTGGGCATCAATGCGGCGTTCTTCGGCCCCATCCAGGTGCTGTTGGGCCAGCAGGCGGCTCACTTCGATGAGGAACAAAAGGAAGCGATCCTGGCGCTGGTAACGGGTTGCGGCGCCGCCGTCTCGTTGGTTGCCAACCCCTTGTTCGGGGCGTTCAGCGACCGGACTGTCTCCCGCTTCGGACGTCGCGTTCCGTGGGTCCTCGTAGGAGCAATCCTGGGCGCTGTAGCACTCGTAGGACTGGCGGGAGCGCCGAACGTCGCGGTCATGACGGTGCTGTGGTGCTTGGTGCAGGCCGGATGCAACGGTGCTTACGCTGCCATTACAGCTGCGATTCCAGACCGCGTTCCAGTGCCGCAACGTGGCACGGTCGGTGGTTTGGCAGCGATGGGACAGACAGTTGGCATCCTGGCCGGCGCGGTGATTGCCGCCGTCGTAGCGGGAAACTTTGCTGCCGGGTACCTGGTGTGTGCAGCGGCGCTGCTTGCCGGCGTCGTGCTTTATCTTTTCAAGAATGACGACCAGCCGCTTCCAGCCCAGGCCCGCCCACCGTTCAGCCTTGCGCGGTTTTTCCAGGGCTTTTGGGTTTCGCCAGCACGCTATCCCGATTTCGCCTGGGCTTGGCTGACGCGACTGTTGGTAAACATTGGCAACCACATGGTCACCCTCTATCTCCTGTTCTTCCTCAGCGATGCCGTGCATGTGAAAGAAACCGAGGGCATCGAACCCGCGATCGGAGTGCTAATCCTGACAGGCCTGTATGCGGTCATGGTGATTATCACCAGCGTGATCGGCGGAGCTTTGAGCGACCGGATGGGCAAACGGAAGCCTTTGGTGATCGCGTCGTCCGTGATCATCGCCGTGGCGTCCTTGATTCTCGGTTTTGCGCCGACGTGGGCCGGTGCCATCACGGGGGCACTGGTCCTGGGCCTCGGCTTTGGAGCCTATCTTGCCGTGGACTTCGCACTGATCACCCAGGTCCTGCCGACGGCACTGGACCGTGGCAGGGACCTGGGCGTGATCAACGTGGCAAACTCGCTCCCGCAAGTCATCGCCCCGCTTATCGCATTCCCGTTCGTCACGTATTTGGGCGGCTACGTCTCGCTGTATGTAGCCGCCGCGGTCATCGGTCTGCTGGGTGCTGTGTTCGTGATCAAGATCAAGAGCGTGGCGTAAGCCTAGAGGCCTAGAAGACGGCCGTGAAGCCGCCCCAGCCCCAGCCGACGACCGGCGAGCCTTTCCATCGGTAGCCGGAGATGCCGGAACCCGCGAGTCCGGTTGTGTCTCCGAGATACATCGTGAGCCGGCCACTGTTATCAATTCCGTAAACGTCGGAATCACCGTCTCCGTTGAAGTCGCCTGCGACCCCAAAACGAGCAACGGTCTCCCAGCCCCAGCCGATGGAACCGGCGAATCCACCAGGCAGGCCGTATTCCTCAAACCATCCGTTTCGGTTTGTCGTGCGCACTTCAAGATTTCCCCAGAAGGGACGGGTCAGAACCACGAGATCTGATGTTCCGAGAAAGTGTCCAGCACCAACGGCGTAGTAGCCCTCCCACCCCTGGCCGATTTTGCGTGGTTGTAGCCAACCCCCGCGCCCATTGCCGGGATACAGGAAGATGTTGCCTGCTGTGTCCTTGGCGAGTATGTCATTAGTGCCATCACCGTTGAAGTCTCCGGGGGCGATCAGATCAGCAAAGCCCTGCCACCCCTGGCCGACCTGTAAGGCTTGCTTCCACCCGCCGGAGCCGTTGCCCTGGTAAAGGAACAAGCGGCCGGAATTATCGCGAGCCAGAACGTCTACCGTGCCATCGCCATCAAAGTCACCGGGAGACACCAGAAGGTTGAAGTTGTTCCAACCCCAGCCGATTACCTGTGGCGCTTGCCAGTTGCCCCGCCCGTCCGTGGGGTACAGCAGGAGCCTTCCGGAGGCGTCGCGGGCAAAGATATCCAGTGTTCCGTCGCCATTGAATCCGCGGGCACGGGCGGCGGCTGCTACCCTCAGCGGATTGCGTGCCTGCACCGTGAGCTGGGAGTCGGCGTCGTAGATGATGGTGACGTATGCGGCTATCACCCGTCCAAGGTCAGCGGCGGTTGCGCGGTAGGTGGTACTCGTTGCACCGGGGATTACAGCTCCGTCTCTCGTCCAAGAGAATGAAACGGAAGGAGAACCGCCGTCAGGTGACACGTGGGCAAAGGTCCGCGAGATGTCCAACTTCAGCAAGCCGCCGACTGTTGGATCGCCGCCCAGTTGGGGTGTTCCGTTGATGTAGACGTAGCGGGTTGGTGCGGCAATTGCAGGTGCGACGGCCTGCGCCGGGAGTGCCGGAGCTACGAGCAGACCTGTCACAACGGATGCGGCCAGGACCGAAAGCCAACGCTGGCGCCTGCGCGCGGTGGGGGGCAAAGGAGTGCTGGTATGCAAGGGATTCCTCCAAAAAGAAGGCTGGCCTGCTGGCCAACCCGGATCATTAACAATGAACTTGGCGGGGGCCTCGTCCTAATCGATTCGGACGAGGCCCCCGCCTAACGGCCTGACGCCGGACTCTAGAAAACAGCGTTGAAGCCGCCCCAGCCCCACCCAACTACAGCGGAGCCCTTCCACCCGCCTGAGCCGTTGCCGTAGTACATGCGCATCTGGCCGGAGGTGTCGATGCCCCAGACATCGTTGGCGCCGTCGCCGTCGAAATCGCCGGCACCGCCGAGCTTGGTGATAGCGTTCCAGCCCTGGCCGATCACGCGGCTGCCAGTCCAGCCGCTGTGGCCATTGCCACCGTAGAACACGAGGTTTCCCGCGCCGTCACGGGCCAGGACATCAGGCTGGTGGTCGCCGTCGAAATCACCAGGGGAGAACACCGAAGTCATGCCGCCCCATCCCCAGCCGACTGTCGAGGCAGCCAGGAAGCCGCCGTGGCCGTTGCCCGGGTACAGCACGAGCTCACCGGAAGACTTGCGGGCAAGGAGGTCGTTGTTGCCGTCTCCACTAAAGTCGCCTGCCGCGAAGATGGTGCTGAAGATCCCCCAGCCCCAACCGATCTGCTGTCGCGGGTACCAACCACCATGCCAGCCAGCTGGGTAGAGGAAGAGCGAACCGGAACTGTCGCGGGCAATGACGTCATTCTCGCCGTCGTTGTTGAAGTCGCCGGCAGCGAACATCGTGTTGAAGATGTTCCACCCCGAGCCGACTTCATATGCCTGCTGCCAGGTGCCGTTTCCGCCGGTCGGGAACAGGCCGAGTCGCCCCCAGGAGTCCCGGACGAACAGGCTCATCGTGTACGAATCCCAATATTCGGCACGGTAGAAGCCGGACGTGTGGGGACGATCGATGTCTACGGGAGTCACGTAGTTGAAGTCCAAGGCGTCCAAGGCCACAGCCGCGGTTCCGGAGGCGGGGAGGTTGCCGGGATTGTGGATCAAGGAACCGTCGCGCCAGTAACCTACTTCCTGGCCGGCTGCGGTTTGAATCTGCATGTACTGGGCAAGGTAGGTTCCCGGCGGGGTCCCCTGTGCAAAGAAGACGTCGAACGAGTACGTCGAATCAGCGGAACTGTACGAGCCCTGCGTCATCGTCGTGTGGAGTTTACCCGTTGCTGTATTCCGGAACAGGACGTAGACGTCGGTAATCGGACCGGATGCCTGGAAGGTAACGCGCGATGTTGCCTGCCCTCCAGCGCCGATCGCGTCTGGCGTCGTGGATACCGCCACAGGTACCGGCGCGAAGGTGTCATCAGCATGTGCTGCGGGTGCCAGACCCAGCCCGCCGACCAAAATAACGCTGCCCATAAATGCGGCCAGCAAGCTGCGCACGCGGCGCAGAGGAGTGCTCCCCATGGTTCCCCCAAATTAGGCCGGTCGCAGATGGCCGGCGGGTGTAAGTGACTTGAGAGTACATGGCGACACAGAAAGTCTGGGAATTTGCTGGCAAAAATTCACGCGAAAGACAAGTCAAACTCAAAACGCAACCAAAATCGGCTTAGAAAACCGCCGTGAACCCGCCCCAGCCCCAGCCAACGACTCCCGCGCCTTTCCATCCACCGATGCCGCTGCCGTAGTACATGTTCAGTTGGCCGCCGGCGTCGATGGCCCAAACGTCGTTGAAGCCGTCTCCGTTGAAATCTCCGGCCCCACCAATGCGTGACATGACGTTCCAGCCTGTGCCGATGGACCGGGCAGTGGTCCATCCGCCGTTGCCGTTGCCACCGTAGAGCCGTAGGTTTCCTGCGCTGTCACGGCCCAGGACATCAGGGTTGCCGTCACCGTCGAAGTCGCCGGGCGAGAAGACCTCGCTGAGGGCGTCCCACCCTTGGCCTACGGCGCCAGGGGATTTGAAGCCGCCTGTCCCGTTGCCGGGGTAGAGCACCAGGGCGCCCAAAGGCGTGCGGGCAAGGACATCGTTGTTGCCATCGCCCGAGAAGTCGCCTGCGGCGATGATCGAATCGAAGACGTCCCATCCCCAGCCGATCTGCTTGCGCGGAAGCCAGCCGCCGGTCCCGTTGCCCGGGTATAGGAACAGCGATCCATCGTGGTCCTTTGCGATGACGTCATTGAAGCCGTCTCCGTTAAAGTCGCCCGCGTTGAAGGCGGTGTCGAACACGTCCCAACCAAAGCCGATGGTCCGCGGAGCTTGCCAGCGGGCCGCGCCGTCGGTGGGGTACAGGAGCAGGTTCGCCGCAGCATCGCGCGCGAACAGGTCAATGGAGGCCCCGGCGTCGAAACCTGTTGTGTGCGGTTTGTTTCGAACTACGGAGCGGCCGAAAACCGTAAACGGACGCGTGGCCGTCACTGGATTGCCCGCTTGGACTACTGCCCGGAAGCCGACGACGGCGCCACGGTCCGCTGCCTGAAGGGTGTAAGTCTTCGACGTGGCACCGCTGATCGCGGTACCGTTGCGCACCCATTCGTACCTGACGATGACGGGGCCGCCGAGTGTCCCGCCGGAGACGCTGCCCTCGTTGAAGACGCCGGTGAGCTTCTCTCCGATGATCAGCTTGCCTTGGAGTGTGGGAGCGGTAGCTGTGATGGGTGACGTGGGTGTCAGTGGGAGCGAGGATGCCGACACAGCCCGGAAGCCTGCCCTTGTGGCCGTGACCCGCACTGACAGGGTCTGGTCCAGGTCTGCTTCTGCGATGCGGTAATTGCTGAGCGTGGCTCCAGGGATCGGCTGGCCGTTGCGCAGCCATTGGTAGGCGAAGCCGGTGGGCGGTTGGGCCCAGGAGCCGTTGTCCGTGGTCAGCACTTGGTCGTAGCGTGCCACGCCTGTGATGGTTGGTGGCTTGATATTTGGATTGTCCACCAGTGGGAAGCCGGGATTGTTGACGGCGAAGTCGACGCCGTCCAAGGCCCCTGGCCGCTGCGTTGGTGCTTCCAGTCCTTGCGAAAGGAAGATGATGTTGCCATCGCGCCCGTAGCGGACTATGCCCTGGCCCAAGGGGAGCATGATGTTGACGCTGAGGAGTTTGTAGCGCCCGGTTCGCTGGAAGGCGCTCCCGTCCACCGGCAGTTTGGCTTGCGCGCTGTAGGGCCCGGACAGCTGGCTGGCAGGTCCGTAGAGGGTGGCCTGCTCCAGGGTGTCCTCATTGACGTAGGTGAAACCTACTTCCTTCGCGGGACCGCTCAGTGTGAAGGACAAGGAGACAATGCTTCCGGGACCCGCCGTTGCCGCCGACGTCCGGGTAACCACGGTGGGAAGCGGGACGATTGTTCCCGCAGCTGTAGCGCGGGGCGGCGGGACTGCAATTGCCAGCGCAGAGCAGAGGAGGATGGCTAGAAGGATGTGAAAACCCGACCGTACCGAGTGCACAAAAGGCGCTGGGCGCACGGAAGAAAAAGTCGTCATGGTCTCCCCCAACCCCCTAGAACAAGGCGTTAAAACCGCCCCAGCCCCAGCCGATGGTTTGGGCGCCGTTCCAGCCGCCGTCGCCGTCGCCGTAGTACGCCAGCAGCTGGCCGGATCCGTCCACTGCATAGACGTCCACATTGCCGTTGCCGTCGATGTCGCCGGCGGCGCCAATGGCTGCCATGCCGTTCCAACCTTGACCGATCACGGCCATGCCTGCCCAGCCGCCGCTGCCGTTGCCCTTGTACAGGCGCAGGCTGCCGGCGGAGTCCCTCGCCAGGATGTCCACGTTGTAGTCGCCGTCGAAGTCGCCCGGCGTGATGATCTGGTTGACCACGTTCCAACCACTGCCGGCCAATGAACGGTTCAGCCAGCCGCCGCTGCCGTTGCCGGGGTAGAGATAAAGCAGTCCGCCGGAATCACGGGCGAGGATGTCGTTGTTGCCGTCGCCGTTGAAGTCGCCGGGGGAGACGATCGACGTAAAGCTGTTCCATCCGCTGCCCACTTGGCGTCCGGCAAGGAAGCCGCCGTCCCCAGTACCTGCGTAGAGGAAGAGCCTTCCGGAGGAGTCCTTCGCAAGGATGTCGTTGGTGCCGTCACCGTTGAAGTCGCCGGGGGAGAGGACCGTGCTGAACCCGTTCCAGCCGGAACCAACGGTCCGGGGGGCTTCCCAGGCGCCGCCAATCCGGGGATACAGCATGAGGGTGCCATCCGTGCGGCGGGCCAGCATCTCATAGGCGCCCCGACCGGTGAAGCCGTTGGCCCTGTTGGATGCTGAGATGGGCGCTGTTTCCTGGCTGGAGACTTCCTGCGGTTCACACCCGTTTTGGCTGGCTGCGACATGGGCGGCGATGGTCTTGCCGCGGTCTTCTTCGCCGAGCTTGTAGTTCCACCACTCCCAGTGGTCCCCCGCTCGAACACCGTCGCGGGTCCAGTAAATCTGGTAGTCAGGGCCTGCCGCGGCGCCGCAGCCACGGTAAGAGTCGGGATCGATCTCCAGTGTGAGCGTTGAGCCAACAAACGGCGCACCGTGAACCACGGGATCTGCGGGGTCCATGGTTGCCATGGCAGGTGCCGGGGCGAAAGCGACGGCGGCAATAAGCGCAGCCGCAATTCCGGCTACCGCTCGGCGCACGCCTGATACACGGCATGATAGAGCGTTCATTGTGTCCTCCCCAGACTTATGCGGCTAATCTTACCGCGGCTGGGACTCAGCTAGAAGATTGCTGTGAAACCGCCCCATCCGTTGCCCACGGACTGGGATGTACGCCACCCGGTCCGGCCATCGCTGTAATAGATCACCAGCCGGCCCTGTTGGTCCACGCCGTAAACGTCCTGGAAGCCATCCTTGTCGAAGTCACCCGCGGCACCCGCAGCTTTGAGGGCATTCCAGCCGACACCGATGAGCCACGACCGCGTCCAACCGCCCGCCCCGTTGCCGCCGTAGAAATACAGGTAGCCGCTGCGGTCACGGGCAAGCACGTCCACCTTGCCGTCGCCGTTGAAATCGCCAGGCGTCAGCAAGGCGTCCATCACCTGCCAGCCCTGCCCGACGGCGGTCCTCGCCAGCCAGCCTCCGGAACCATTGCCGGGGTACAAATAGAGGGCGCCGCCGGGTTCCCTGGCCAGGATGTCGTTGTTGCCGTCCCCGTTGAAGTCGCCAGGGCTGACGATTGAGTCGAAAATGTTCCAGCCTTTGCCGATGGTCTGGGCCGGCTTCCATCCACCGGTTCCGTCGCCGGCGTAGAGATACAGAGTCCCCGCCGAATCGCGTGCGATCACGTCACCCTTGCCATCACCGTTGAAGTCGCCGGGGGAAAGGACAAGGTTGAAGACGTTCCACCCCCAGCCCACGGTGCGGGCGGCGTCCCAAGCGGCGCCTGTCCGCCCGTACAACATCAAAGAGCCGTCACTTCCGCGCGCCAGGAGTTCGAAGCTGCGGCCCGTGAAACCATTGGCCCGGTTGGGCGCAGCGACGGGTCCGGTCTCGTCGCTGTGAAGGGTTTCGCCCCCGCAGGCAGTCTTGCTGGCGGTCAGGTGCACAGCCATGCGTGCGCCCGTGTCATCCTGCTGCAGGAGGTAGCTGCGCCCGGTTTCGCCCGCCACCAGGAAGCCGTCCCTTGTCCAATAGACAGTGAAGTCGGGGCCCTTGCCGCCGCCGCAGCCATAGAAGGTGTACGGGCCGATTTCGGCTGTTAGCGTCTTGCCGACAAACGCTTCACCATTGACTATGGGGTCCGGCCCGTTGCTGGCCGCCGACGCCGGCAGGGGGCCAAGTGCCACGGCCGCCAAAGCGGCGGCCAGCAGCGCTGCTGCCATCCGGCGTCGAAAATTCCCCATAGTGGTCTTCCTCCCGTGCGTGGACCCAACTGGGTCGCATTTAAGCGCGTTTTGAGCGTCCAAAACGCGCTCTACTGCTACCTAGTTGGGTTTACCTGAGCTTCCTGCAGTTTAGGGGCGCAGCGGGGGGAATCCGGGGAACGGCATGGACGCGTTGCAAGCAGGCGCTCTCAGGAAACGGTCATTTTGCTCACGTATCATTGGTGCGATCGGCCTGCCGCGGGTCCTGTGACCTGAGCCGGCCGTTTCCTTGCCAGCCTGCCAAGAGATCGCCGGAAATGCCCGAACCGTTTTCCCTGGAACCGTACTCCCTTGACCTGACGACGGGGTTGCCCCGTATGGCTGCCGCACCTACCACTCCGCGGCAGCTTTTGCGCTATGCCCGCATCCTGAAGACAGCCTCCGGCTTTGCGCAACGTCAATTCGACACCTTGAGTTTGTCGGACGTTGCCGCGAAAGCGGACGTTCCGCTGGGCACCCTCTACCGTTACTTTCCCTCTACGGCGCACCTAATGTTGGCCGTCTACCGGCAGCAGTTGCGCGAGCTTCGCGACGGCGTGCGCCAGAGGAAAGGCAAGGGCCATGCACTGTCAGGTTTGATGATGGAGATCTTCCACCTGAGGGTTATGCAGCCCGGCGTGGAGCACTGCCTCATCCGGCCTGCCGGCAAAGACAGCGACACCGCCCAGCTGCTGCGCGAGATTGACCTCTTGTCCGAAGAAGTTGTGGGTTCGTTGAGCAAAGAGCCCGGAAATGACGCACCGAAGGCCAGGATTCTGTTGCATCTGGTCAGTGGTCTGGTCCAAGCCGTCCGGTGTCGTCGCTTGTCGCTCTTTGAAGCCGAAAAGGACCTCAAGAAGGCGTGCAGCCTCATGACGGGGGAATGACACATAGCTCTTCCGGTCTAGACCACTAGCCCCTGAGAATGCGTTTTTTCGCGTGAGCTGAGTCACTTTTAGATCTGCATAAACGTTTTACTCTCGAATCGTCTCTCTTGGTATTGAATCTTGTACCCTCCGGGCTTCCCTACGCTGGAAAGACCGAAGCGGCTAGCAGCCCAACCTGCAGATGCACCTTCCGGGCCAGCCACCCTTGGTCCGAACCAGCAGTTCTGTTCCTGCCCGAACCATGCCGTGGGTCCACGGCTAGCCTGAGGAGACAAAGACGTGTCCATTGAGACAATCGCTACTGACAACGACGCCCTGGTATTGAGCGAAGAAGAGATCTTCGCAGCACACGAGGGCGGCAAGCTGACGATTTCCAGCACCGTTCCCCTGAACAACAAGCGTGACCTTTCCATCGCGTACACCCCGGGCGTCGCCCAGGTTAGCCGCGCAATCCATGCCAACCCCGAGCTTGCCCGCACCCACACCTGGGCTGAGCGCCTGGTTGTTGTCGTCAGCGACGGCACCGCCGTACTGGGCCTGGGCAACATCGGCCCCAGCGCTTCCCTCCCGGTCATGGAAGGAAAGTCTGCCCTCTTCAAGTCCTTCGGCGACCTCGACTCCATCCCGCTGGTTCTCAACACCACCAACGTGGACGAGATCATCGAGACCCTGGTCCGCCTCCGCCCGAGCTTCGGTGCAGTGAACCTCGAGGACATCTCCGCGCCGCGTTGCTTCGAACTCGAAGAGCGCCTCATCGAAGCACTCGACTGCCCCGTCATGCACGATGACCAGCACGGCACCGCCGTCGTGGTTCTCGCGGCCCTGACCAACGCTGCCAAGGTGACCAAGCGCGAACTCTCCGGCCTCAAAGTAGTTGTCTCGGGCGCAGGTGCCGCCGGCATTGCCATCGCCGAGATTCTTCTTGCTGTTGGCATCGAGGACGTCATCCTGCTCGACTCCAAGGGTGTGGTCAACGCTGACCGTGCCGACCTCGTGGCTGATCCCGGCAGCGTCAAGGCCCGTATGGCTCAGCGGACCAACCCCCGCGGCGTCACAGGTGGTCCCGGCGAGGGGCTGACCGGCGCCGACGTTTTTGTAGGCGTCTCCTCTTCCAAGCTGGACGAAGAGCACCTGAAGTTGATGAACGATCAGTCGATCGTGTTCGCGCTGTCCAACCCGGACCCCGAAGTACTCCCCGAGGTTGCCCAGAAGTACGCGGCAGTTGTCGCCACCGGCCGCAGCGACTTCCCGAACCAGATCAACAATGTGCTGGCCTTCCCCGGCATCTTCCGCGGCGCGCTCGACGCCAAGGCCCGCCGCATCACGCCGGCAATGAAGATCGCCGCTGCACGCGCCATCGCAGAGCTGGCCGAGGAAGACCTCTCCGCTGACTACATCGTGCCGAGCCCTCTGGACGCCCGTGTAGCACCCGCTGTCACCGCGGCAGTTGCCGCAGCCGTGACCGAGTAGCGGTAACCAACTAAAAACCGACGACGGCGACGCCTCCCAGACCGGGAGCGTCGCCGTCGTCGGTTTGTTAAGGAGCAACGCGGGGTCACATACGGCCCATGTTGCCCCGTCGGATGGGCCGTAAGTGACCTCGCGTTGCACGTTGTGGGGGAGGGGCCACACCTAGACTGGGGCCATGAACGCCGAACTCGTTGTGACCATCCTCTGCGGCCTGGCCATTGCCGTGGGTGTGGCCGGAACCATCATCCCTGTCCTCCCGGGAAGCATCCTCATTGGGGCGAGCCTGCTCGCGTGGGCCATTTGGGGTGGCGCAGGAACGCTCGGCTGGGTGATCTTCGCCATCGGCATGGTGTTCGTGGTGGCAGGGATGGCCGCCAGTGCCGTGCTCACAGGGCGAAAGCTGAAACAGCATGGGATTCCCAACAGGTCTGTGTTGATTGGGATAGTCCTTGGCGTCGTGGGGATGTTCGTGATTCCAGTGATCGGGCTCCTGGTGGGGTTCGCCGTCGGGCTTTTGCTGAGCGAGGTCCAGCGGACCCGTGACTTCCGTACGGCCGTCCGCTCAAGCGGCGCCGCGCTCAAGGCCACCGGCATCGGGATTCTCGTGGAGTTCGGCCTCGCATGTGCCGCCGCGAGCACATGGGTCATCGGGGTGTGGCTGTCCTAGTTCACCGAGATGGCAAAAGATGACAATCCCAGGCCGTGGGATTGTCATCTTTTGCCATCTGGGCGGGAACTAGCGGAGGCTGGGTACCCGCACCTGGGCCGGACGGAATGAAGCACCGGCTCCTGGGAACAAAGGGACGTCGATCCGGGCGTGGGTGTGGATTTCCTGAACCGTATCCTTCGTGTGCTGTGCGATCTCAGCAAGCGTGGTGACCCACATACCTTCGAGGCCCTTGACCCGTTCGATCAGCTGCTCCAACGCGACAGCCCTGGACGGCCTGCCGGAGATGAACGGGTGGTTGGTCAGGACGAAGCAGCTGCCCTGGGCGTGGTGCGCCTGGGCCTCAAGAGTCCACATCTCCAAGGCTTTGGCCGGGCTTTCGATGACCCCGCTGCCCGTGATGCCGGGGTAGAACGCGTACTGCTCCCAATCGTCCAGTGCCCAGTCGACGGGGATCTCCACGATGTCCCGGGGATCATCCTCGGCCATTGACATGCGGTAGGGGGCATCGCCGTCGAGAAGGCTTGAGTCGTACAGGAAGCCGCGGTCGGCGAGCAGCGCGGGAGACTGCCAGTTCAACTCCCACCACGGAGCCCGGTAGCCCACGGGCCGAACACCGGCGACGTTGGCGAGAGCTTCCAAACCGCGGTCCAGGTAACTGGCTTCGGTTGCGGCGTCGATTCCCTGCATGGGCTCGTGCAGGTAACCGTGGTGGGCGATTTCGTGCCCGCCATCAGCGATCCTGCGCACCACGTCCGGGTAGCTCTCCGCCGTGAAGCCGGGGATGAAGAACGTTCCCTTGATGCCCTGGCGATCCAGGATCTGAAGGAGCCGCGGGACTGCGATTTTTGGGCCATAGGACTGGTGGCTCATGAGTGACATGCGCCGGGTGCTGGACGGATCGTGGGCGATGGTGCAGGACTCGGCATCGACGTCGAAGGTGAAGGACGCGGCGGCCTTGAAGCCCTCTGGCCAGGTGATCGGGTGCAGGGAGTCCGCGAAGGCGGGCTGGCTCATGCTGTGGTCCTTTCGGGAACGACGGGAGTAGCTGATGCGGCCGACGCACTGGCGGAGACGTGGTTTTCGTCCGCGAGGACGTATTTCCGGTGCGCCCGCGGGCCGAGGATTGCGTAGGCTGCTGCGCTGGTAAGTCCGCCGGCCAGCCACGAGAGATCCCAGCCACCAAGTGCCACGGCGATGGGGCCTTGCATTACGGGTATCAGCCCGTACATGAACAGCCAGGTGCAGAAGATGCCAACCATCAGGGAGACGATGCCGGCCCAGTTGATCACGGGGAGGCGGCGTGTGCCGACGCCGTCGAAGAGCCGTTCCACCTTGCCCGGCCAACGCTTCTCCAGCCAGAAATAGTGCACCAACATGACGCCGCCCCAGGCTGCTACCCACGCCACGAGGCCGATCAGCCAGGCGTCCAGTACAGAGGCGAAGTCCTCCTGGAAGATGAAGAACACCACGGCGAGGAGCGAGAAGACGCCCACGAACAGGTTGAGCTTGCGACGATTGATGTTGATGTCCAGGGCCTGCGTGGCCACGGAGAAGGTATAGATGTTCAAGATGTTAGTGGCGATGGGGCCATGCAACACCATGAGGAGGACGGGAAGGGCAAGGACTCCGAAGTTCTGGACGATCAGCTTGCCGGGGTCGATCTCGCCGCTGTTTGTGGCAAGGCTCGCGCCGAGGACACCGAGCCAGACCACGGGAATGAACTGGCCAAGGACCGAGGCCAGGTACACCTTGCGCTTGGGAACCGAGGTGCTGACAAAGCGTGAGTAGTCCGCGGCGTAGGTGAACCAGGTGATGCCCCAGCCGATGCCGATGGCAGTCATGACCGCACTCATCGCCGCGATCCGCTCGGATCCTTCAAGAATGTTGCCGGCCGGACCTGCGTAACCCCAGTCGATCTTCATGCCGAACCATGCCACGGCGGACATGACGGCCAGGATGATGATGGTGGGCGGAACAGTCCACTTTTCAAAGGCGGCGATCGCCTTGTAACCGAACCAGGCGATGGCAACCTGGGCGGCCATAATGACGGTGGCCACGCCGATCTTCCAGGCGTAGTTCTTTTCAGTGGGGTCCACCCAGCCCAGCGTTCCGAAGAGCGCCATGACCAGGTCCAGGATGATCCATGTATTGACCGCGCACCAGCCGATGACCAGGAGAGCCTGGATGGCGGCGGGGAGATAGTTGCCGCGACGGCCGAACGCGGCCCGGGCAAGGACCATGCCGGTGGCACCGGTCTTTTGGCCGAGGAGGACGAAGCAGCCGAACAGCAGCATGCCGATGAGGTTGCCCAGGACGAGCACAAACACAGTGTCGGCGAAGCCGAGGCCGAGGTGGATTCCGAGTGCGCCCAGCACCCAGTTGATAGGGGCAAGGTTGGCGCCGGCCCAGATCCAGAACTGGCCCGAGACCTTGCGCGTGCGGTCTGACTCGGGGATGGGCTGCAGCCAGGCTTCGCTGTCATGGGCCGGCGCCGTTGCCGGAACTGACTGCGATGAGCCTGGCTGGGGTGAGGCAGGGGAGAGGTTGTCTTGCATGAGGGGGAGCCTCCGTGTGTGAAAGGGACTCTTTCAGCGTATGTGCCACAGATCACAGCAACAAGATACGATGTGTCTAAAGAAACTGCATTCGACCATACGGAGTGTCATGCCTATCCTTCTGGGTCAGGCTTTGGAACGTGAAAGCCTCAAAGCCGCTGCGCCACGCCTGCTTAATTCAGTGGCAGACGCCCTGACCCGCCCCGTCCGATGGGTGCACTCCAGCGAGGTTTTGGACATCGCTCCGCTCCTCAGCGGCGGCGAGCTGCTCCTCAGCGGCGGCCAGGCGCTTGCCCTTGAGAGCGCCGGGCGGCAAGCCGAATACGTCCGCGAGCTGGCAGCCCGCGGAATAGCCGCACTGGCCCTGGAAACCGGACCGACACTGCCAGAGGTTCCGGGTCCTATGTTGGAAGCCGCCGAAGCCGCAGGCCTTCCCATTATTGAATTGCGTCACGTTGTACCGTTCGTCGCCGTCATGCAGGAGATCAACTCACTCCTGGTCAGCGAGTCCGTCGAACAGCTTCAACGCGGCGACCAAACCAGCCACGCGATGGCCGCCGAACTCGCCCATGGCGGCGGACTTGACCAACTTCTGGCTGTCCTGGCGGAAAGGACGGGTGCCAGCGCGCGGTTGGTATCGCCGTCGGGCCTTACCCTGGGTTCGGCAGCAGGTTCGGCAGCAGGTTCCGCGGCAGGTTCCGCACCAGGCTCAGCGCCGCCGGTGGAGGACCGCGGGCTCATCACAGTTGATGTGCCTGTGCGTGGCGTCCTCGCCGCCCGCTTGGAGCTGCGAGTGCCCGACGACGGCGACAGCGGCCTCGCGCGCGTGGCGGGAGAGCGGTCCGTGGACATTCTTGGCCTGGCCCTGTTGCAGCGGATGCCGCCGGGATTGAAGGAATTGGCGGGCATCGAACTGATGCGGGCCATCAATTCCGGGAGCCAATCGTGGCAGCTCCAGCAGCTCGGGCCGGCGTCGGGTTTTCCCGCCAATGGCCCTGTTGCTGCGCTGGTGATCCGCTCCACGGGTGCCGGGCATCTCCGCTCGGCCTTGGATGCATTGCTGCGTGCGAACGTGCCGCACAGCGCCAGCTATGCAGATAACGCGGAGCTGATCGCACTCGCGTCCGTTGGCGATGGCGCTGCGACCCGGGCTGCCTTGATGGACGCGCTCAGGGTATTGGAGACGCCGGCCGGTTCAGCGATAGCGCTTGGCCCGGTGGGCAAGGGGATCGATGAGGCCCCGTGGTCGCTGGCCGAGGCGCGCCGGACCTTGGACCTGGATTTGGCGGAAGGTGGCGTGGTGGATGCTGAAGCTTTCGCCGTGGAACGTCTCGCCGAGGAACATCTTGACCCGGCCACCCGCGAAGGGTTCGTTCAGCGGCATCTGGGGGCCGTCGTCGAGCATGACCAACTGCGGCGATCCGAGCTCCTCCGGACGCTGACCGTCTGGCTGGACACCGGCTGCAACACAGCCCAGGCCGCACGCGAACTGCACCTGGAACGGCAGTCCATGCACCATAGGCTGCAGCGGATCTTCGAGCTGTGCGGGGGAGATCCGCGGGGAACGGGACGGCTCGCGGCCCTGCATCTGGCGGCGCGGCTGGCTCGGCTGCAGAACCCTTAAACGCCAAAACGACGGCCCGCTGCGCACACGACGATTTAATACGTCCAATGCGTAGCGGACCATCGAAATGGGGCGCGCAAGGCCTTACTTCAGCACAATCGTCCTGTTCCCATTCAGGATGATCCGCCCTTCGCAGTGCCAACGAACGGCGTTGCTGAGGGCCTTGCACTCCGTGTCCCGACCGGCGGCTACGAGATCGTCCGGTCCGAACGTGTGATCCACCTCAACCACCTGCTGGGAGATGATCGGGCCCTCGTCCAGCTCGCCGTTTACGTAGTGGGCGGTGGCGCCCACGGTCTTCACTCCGCGGGCGTAGGCCTGGTGGTACGGCTTGGCTCCCTTGAAGCTCGGCAGGAACGAGTGGTGGATGTTGATGGCCCGCCCGTCGAGCTTGCGGGCGAGATCGTCGCTGAGCACCTGCATGTACCGGGCCAGCACAACGAGTTCCACGTCCAGCTCGTCGATGATGTCCAGCAAACGCGCTTCCGCCGCAGGTTTGGTAGCGGCGGTGACAGGGACGTGGAAGAAGGGAATCCCGTGCCACTCAGCCAAGCCCTGGTGGTCCGTGTGGTTGGACACGACGCCCACCACATCGATCGGCAGCTCACCGATCCGCGCACGGAACAGCAGGTCATTGAGGCAGTGCCCGAACTTCGAGACCATGATCAACACGCGACGCTTGGACCCCTGGCGTTCCAGCTGCCAGTTCATGTTGTACTTCTCGCCCACAGGGGAAAACGCAGCCCGCAGCGTGTCCACGGTTGATTCGTCACCGGAGGAAGCGAAGTGCACCCGCATGAAGAAGTGGCCCTCGGCGCGGTCACCGAACTGTTTGTTGTCGATGATGTCGCAGCCATGCTCCAGCAGGAAGCCGGACACAGCGTGGACAATTCCGGGACCTTCAGGGCAGTCCAGGGTAAGGACGTGTTCCACGGTGGTTTCTTCGGCAGGGGTAACAGAGGTTTCAGTTTGGATGGCAGTCATGGCTAGCACTCCACTACGTTGACGGCGAGGCCTCCACGGGAGGTCTCCTTGTACTTGGATTTCATGTCGGCGCCTGTCTCGCGCATGGTCTTGATGGCTTTGTCCAGGGACACCTTGTGGCTGCCATCGCCGTGCAGGGCCAGGCGGGCAGCGTTGATCGCCTTGACGCTGGCGATGGCATTGCGTTCGATGCACGGGATCTGCACCAGCCCGCCTACGGGATCGCACGTGAGGCCCAGGTTGTGCTCGATGCCCACCTCGGCCGCATTCTCCACTTGCTCCGGCGTCCCGCCCAGAACCTCGCAAAGACCAGCGGCGGCCATGGAGCAGGCGGAACCCACCTCGCCTTGGCAGCCAACTTCGGCGCCGGAAATGGACGCGTTGATCTTGAACAGAATTCCGACGGCGGCTGCCGCGAGCAGGAACCGCACGACACCGTCGTCGTTGGCCCCCGGAACAAACTTGGTGTAATAGTGCAGCACGGCCGGCACAATTCCGGCGGCACCGTTGGTTGGCGCGGTGACGATCCTGCCGCCGGCCGCGTTTTCCTCGTTGACGGCCAACGCGAACAGGTTCACCCATTCCATGGCGAGCAAGGGGTCAGCTGAGGATTTGCCGTTCAGCTCGGCGTCGGTTTCGGAAAGCTTCTTAAACAACGACGGCGCCCGTCGCCTGACCTTCAGACCTCCAGGAAGGATCCCCTCGGCAGAGCAGCCGTTGTCCACGCATTCGCGCATGACGGCCCAGATGCTGAGGAGCCGCTCGCGGAGCTCGTCCTCGGATCGCCACACCAGTTCGTTGGCCAGCATGACATCGGAAATCGACATGCCCTCGCGTGAACAAATAGCGAGCAACTCGTCAGCAGTGGAGAACGGGTAGGGGAGCACGGTGTCATCGGCTACTACTTTGTCCGTGCCCGTGGCGTCCCCATCCACCACGAAGCCGCCACCGATCGAGTAGTAGCTGCGCTCACGCAGTACTGCCCCGGTGTGGTCCAGTGCCCGGAACGTCATGCCGTTGGGGTGCGCCGGAAGGGACTTGCGGCGGTGGAGGACCACGTCCTCGTCCCAGTTGAAGTCCACCCGATGGTCGCCACCCAGGCGCAGTTCGGCGTCGAGGGCAGCCGCGGCCACCTGGTCATCAGCCGTTTTGGTGTCGACGGTTTCGGGTGATTGGCCCTGCAGCCCCAGCACCACGGCTTTGTCGGAGCCGTGGCCCCGGCCGGTGGCGCCCAGGGAGCCGAAGAGCTCAGCCTGGACGCGCACCGTGGCCGGAAGCTGGCCGGACGATTCAAGACCGTCCGTGAACTGCTTTGCCGCCCGCATCGGGCCGACCGTGTGTGACGACGACGGCCCGATGCCAACAGAAAACAGGTCAAGCACACTCAGTGCCATTAGGGGACCTCGGGGGAGGCATACTCCCGCATGGCATCAAGAAGCCAGCGTCCCAGGAAATCGGCAAACGAGGCCCGGGGAAAGATCCGGTAGTTCTCGTCCGAGGTCTTCCAAAGCATCACGGGGATGTGTGCGAGCTCCGTTGAGACGGCGGTGCCGGCCTTGAAGACGCGGGGGTGAAGGTCCAACGAGCACGTCTTTTCGAGCACAGCGCGGGCGTGGCTGCCGGAGAGCTCGAACGTGGTGCGGTTGGCGGACAGGTCCACCACCTGACCTTCATCGTTGCCCAGTGCCGTGGTCAGGTCGCTGACCAAGGAGCCGCCGAGTGAGTCGTGGGACTCCTCCGGAGCGACTACCAGGAACTCGGTGGGGCCAAGCCAGAGTGTGTTCACGGAACCGGCCTCCGTCACTTCACCACAAGTGGCAGGCAAGCCGCCGGTGATGGAGGCGACGCGGGCACCGGCGTCGGACGTTCGCTCAACCCGGATACCCACCATGGCCTGGTACGGGATTTCCTTGAGGGTCACCGTGCCCGGCACTGAGCCGGAGGTGAAGGCGTCAGCGAGGTGCTCGGCCGGGCTGCGGCGGGCTCCCCGTACGCGGTCGACGTGTGCGGTTTCTGCTGGTGTTGCTGTTTCAGCCATCTTTGCGGGTCCCTTCAGCATCGAAAAGTACGGTTTCGCCAACAACCACGTCCACCAGTTGGTCTCCCACCGAGGCCACGAGGGTCTCGCCGATGCGGTTGCGGCCGTTTTGGATCAGGGCCAGGCCGAAGGATCGGCCCAAAGCGGCACTGTGGTAGCTCGAAGTTACGAAGCCCTCCATGGGGACGGGTCCGTATGCCGGGTTGACGGGGATGCCCTTCTCCACAAGCTGCGTGCCTTCGGGCAGCCTCAGCGAGTGGTCCACGGGAAGGACGCTCACCAAGTGCTTGCGGTCCTCGCGCTTGGCATCCTCACGGAGGTAGGAGCGCTTGCCGATGAAGTCCTTGGCCTTGGAAACAATCCAGTCCATGCCTGCGTCCTGTGGGGTGACCGTGCCGTCGGTGTCCTGCCCGACGATCGGGTAACCCTTCTCGGCGCGGAGCACGTGCATGGTTTCCGTGCCGTACGGGGTGATGTTGAACTCAGCACCCGCGGCGGCAACGGCTTCCCAGGTGTTCAGCCCGTACCAGGACGGAACGTTGATTTCGTAGGCCAGTTCACCGGAGAAGGAGATACGGCAAACGCGTGCCTGCACTCCGGATGCCAGCGTGGTTTCGCGGAAGGTCATGAACGGGAAGGCTTCAGCATCGAGGCCGCCGTTTTCGGCGAGCTGCGGGGCAACCTTCGCGATCACTGCACGGGACTTGGGACCAACGACGGCGATGGTGCTCCACTGCTCCGTGACGGAGGTGAAGACGACGTCCAGTTCGGGCCACTCCGTCTGGTGCCACTCTTCCAGCCAGTCCAGCACCTTGGCAGCGCCGCTGGTGGTGGTGGTCATGAAGTAGCGGTCCTCGTCCAGGCGCAGGGTCACGCCGTCGTCGAAGATCATGCCGTCCAGGGTGCACATGACACCGTAGCGGGCGGAACCCGGTGCGAGTTTCTTGAAGGCGTTGGTGTACACACGGTTCAGGAATTCGCCGGCGTCCGTGCCGCGGATCTCGATCTTGCCCAGCGTGGTTGCGTCCATGAAGCCCACGGAATCGCGGACTGCTGCGCATTCACGCAGGACTGCCGTGTCCATGTCCTCGCCGGACTGCGGGTAGTACCAAGGGCGCTTCCACTGTCCGACGTCTTCGAACAGCGCACCCTGGGCAACGTGCCACGGGTGGATGGAGGTCACTCGGGCGGGATCGAAAAGCTCCCCGCGCTGGCGGCCTGCCAATGCGGCGAATGCGACCGGGGTGAACGGTGCGCGGTAGGCGGTGGTGCCGATCTCGCCGACGCCGGGAACGCTTTCCGCGCCTCCGAACTTCAACGCAGCGGCGATGACGCCGATTGCGTTGACGCCGGAGGTCTTGCCTTGATCGTTGGCGGTGCTGATGGAGGTGTACCGCTTCACGTGTTCCACCGAGCGCATGCCGGCGCCCGTGGAGCGAAGGACGTCAGCCACGGACTGGTCACGCTGGAAGTCAACGAAGTGGTGGTGCCACTCGCCAGGTTCGCCTTCCTGGCCGGGAACCAGCCACAGCTGGCGTGTCGGCGCACTAGCCACGGGCGCCTGCAGGTCCACCGGGGTGGTTGCGGACTCAAAACCAGCAGCGATGGATGCTGCCGCTCCAGCCGAGATGCCCTCTGCGAGGCAGTCCTGGAGTTCGTAGCTGCCGCCGCCTGCGCCAACTACCTGCTGGTCCCGAACCACCGTGGACGGAACAAACGCTGCGAGCTCGTCGTCCCAGCGCAGCTTGCCCTGGCGCTGGCTGTGGAGGTGCACCACCGGGCTCCAGCCGCCGGAAACAGCAAGGAGATCTGCGGCGATCTGCTCGACGCCCGAGGTGAGTTCGCCGTCGTCGTTAATGCTGCGGACGGTGACGCCGCTGAGGCGGCCCTTGTCATCGGCGCTCGTGTCAGCAACCGCGCTGCCAATGAGGACCCGGATTCCGGACTCGACGGCGGCTGCGGCCTTCGCGCTGATCTGCGGACGGGCATCGACGACGGCGGCAATCGCCACGCCTGCTGCCTTCAGGTCTGCGGCGAGCAGGTAAGCGGAGTCGTTGGTGGTGCTGATGACGACGCGTGAACCGGCCGCGACCGCGTAGCGGTTGAGGTACGTGCGGACAGCCGAGGCGAGCATGATGCCCGGGCGGTCGTTGTTCTCAAAGACCAGCGGACGCTCGTGGGCACCCGGTGCCAGGACAACCTGCTGTGCGCGGATGTGCCAGATACGCTGACGCGAAACGCCCGGCGCGGCCGGAACGGTCAGGTGATCCGTGCGGTTCTGCGCTGCGATGAAGTAGTTGGAATCGTAGGAACCGAAGGCAGTGGTGCGGTTCAGCACGGTGCATTCTTCGGCGGAGACCAACTCGGCTTCCACGTCGGCAACCCATTCCAGGGCAGGCTTGCCCTCGATGGTTTCCTGCAGGCCTTCGGCCGTGGAACCGGAGAGCAGTGCACCGCCCAGTTCGGGCTGGTCGTCGATCAGGATGACGCGGGCGCCGGTGCGGACTGCTTCACGGGCGGCTGCCAGGCCGGCAACACCACCGCCGACCACCAGGACGTCCGTGTGGACGTACTTCTTGTCGTACTCAGCCTTGTCCTCGGCAGGGTCAAGCTTGCCCAAACCGGAGAGCAGCTCAACGTTCATGCCGTCGACGAGTGAAACAGCGGTGGCGGGGAGCATGGATTCGGCAACGTGGCCCGGGAAGCGGGGAGCGATCTTGACCAGGGCGTTGGATTCCTCCACGCCGGCGGCCATGATGCCGCGGGGGCGGTCCTCGTAAAGGGAGTTGCCTGCGTTGATGTGGCCGTTGGCCAGCAGCGCCGAGGCGATGGTGTCGCCGGGGTGGCCGGTGAATTCCTGGCCGTCCACAGTGAAGCGCCAAGCGATGCTGCGGTCAATGCGTCCGCCAGTGGCGAGGCGTGCGTTCTTGCTGGTCACTTCTAGACTCCTTCCGAGGAGGTGGGGGCGGCAGCGGCCGTCGGGGTGGTGGGGGCGCCGGGGGCGAGGCCTGCTCCGCCGGCCTGGCCGTACTCGCCGGTTGTATCCGGGCGGGGCTGGCCCATCGCGTAGATGGAGTGGATGTCGTAAGTCACGGTGTCCCGCAGCATGTTGAACCACTGGCGGCAGCCTGTGCTGTGGACCCAGCGTTCGGCGAATGCACCCTTGGTGTTCTCGCGGTAGAACAGGTACTCAGCCCACTCGCGGTCGGTGAGTTCGTTCGGGTTCTCCGGGTAGGCAACGTGTGCCTGGCCGCCGTAGTGGAATTCGGTTTCGTCGCGTGGCCCGCAGTTGGGGCATGAAATGAGAAGCATGTCTTTTCCCGTCCTTACTAGTGGGCCACGGCTGCGGCGCCGTGTTCGTCGATGAGCGCTCCGGTTTCGAAGCGTTCCAGGGCGAAGGGCTTGTTGAGCTTGTGCGGGGCGCCGGTTGCGATGGTGTGCGCGAAGGTCAGGCCAGCCGCAGGAGTGCCCTTGAAGCCACCCGTTCCCCAACCACAGTTGACGAACATGTTCTCCACCGGGGTGAGCCCAACAATGGGCGAGGCGTCCAGTGTGGTGTCCACGATGCCGCCCCAGGTCCGGAGCACGTGGGCCCGGGCGAAGATCGGGAAGAGCTCCACGGCGGCTGCCATCTGCTCCTCGATCACGTGGAACGATCCGCGCTGGCCGTAGCCGTTGTAGGAGTCCACGCCAGCGCCCATCACCAGTTCACCCTTGTGTGCCTGGGACACATACACGTGGACGTGGTTGGACATGACCACCGTGGGGTGGACCGGCTCGTGCAGTTCAGACACGAGCGCCTGAAGCGGGTGGGACTGGATCGGGAGGCGGAACCCGGCCATCTCGGCAAGGACCGAGCTGTGGCCTGCGGCGCAGAGGCCTACCTTTTCGGTGTTGATGGTGCCACGGGTTGTCTTGACGCCCGTAACCCGGTTTCCGTCCTTGATGAAGCCGGTGACTTCGCAGTTCTGGATGATGTCCACGCCGAGTTCATCGCACTTGCGGGCGAAGGCCCAGGCCACGTGGTCGTGCTTGGCGATGCCGGCACGCGGCTGGTAGGTAGCGCCCATGACGGGGTAACGGATGTTGTCGCTGGTGTTCAGGATGGGGCAGAGTTCCTTGACCTGGTCAGGCTCCAGCCACTCGGCGTCCACACCATTGAGGCGGTTGGCGCCCACGCGGCGCATGCTTTCGCGGACATCGCCCAGGGTGTGGGCCAGGTTCATCACGCCGCGCTGGCTGAACAGGAAGTCATACTCCAGCTCTTCCGGCAGGATTTCCCACAGCTTGAGGGCGTGCTCGTAAATCGCAGCGCTCTCGTCCCAGAGGTAGTTGGACCGGATGATGGTGGTGTTGCGGGCCATGTTGCCACCGGCCAGCCAGCCCTTTTCAAGGATGGCGATGTTGGTCATGCCGTGGTTCTTGGCCAGGAAGTAGGCCGTTGCCAGGCCGTGCCCGCCGCCGCCGACAATAACGGCGTCGTACGAGGATTTCGGTTCCGGGTTGCGCCAGAGGAAGTCGGGGTGTTCGGGGAGGTGGTCCGCGCTCACTGGGCTGCTCCAATCATTTCTTCGAGTTCAGCTGCGGCGTCCTTGCCGTTGCTGAGGTGTGGGTAAAGCGGGAACTTGGCGGCCAGCGCGCTCACGCGGCGGCGGAGTTCGACGGCGGTCGCATCGTCAAGGGTGACGTCACCATCGGTGCCTGCTTCGGTTCCCTCGCCGTTGGTGCCGCTGTTCGCTGCGGCGATCAACGCCGTCGCAATGATGTCCGAGACTTCGGTGAAGTCCTCGGCGCCGAAGCCGCGGGCTGCGAGGGCGGGGGTGCCGATGCGCAGGCCCGAGGAAACCATCGGCGGGCGGGGGTCGAAGGGGACGGCGTTGCGGTTGACCGTGATGCCGATGCGGTGCAGCGTGTCCTCGGCCTGCTGGCCATTAAGGACGGAGTGGCGGAGATCGGCGAGTACCAGGTGGACGTCGGTCCCACCGCTGACCACGGAAATGCCGGCTGCGGCCACGTCGTCCTGGAGGAGGCGCTCGGCAAGGATCTTGGAACCCTCAAGCACACGGACCTGGCGTTCCTTGAACTCCGGCTCGGCAGCCATCTTGAACGCTACGGCCTTGGCTGCGATGACGTGCTCCAGCGGGCCACCCTGCTGTCCGGGGAAGACTGCGGAGTTAACCTTCTTGGCGATGTCGGCGTCGTTCGTCAGGATGACGCCACCGCGGGGACCGCCCAGGGTCTTGTGGGTGGTGCTGGTGACAATGTGGGCGTGCGGGACCGGGCTCGGGTGCAGTCCAGCTGCGACGAGACCCGCGAAGTGGGCCATGTCCACCATCAGGTAGGCGCCCACGAGGTCCGCGATGCGGCGGAACTCTGCGAAGTCCAGGTGGCGGGAGTATGCCGACCAGCCGGCCACGATCAGTTGCGGCTTGTTTTCCAGGGCGAGGCGCTCCACCTCGGCCATGTCGATGGTGTGTGTGTCCTCCTGGACGCCATACGGGACAACCTTGTACAGCTTGCCGGAGAAGTTGATGCGCATGCCGTGCGTCAGGTGGCCGCCGTGGGCGAGGTTCAGGCCCATGATGGTGTCGCCAGGGGTGATCAGTGCGTGCATTGCGGAGGCGTTTGCCTGGGCGCCGGAGTGGGGCTGGACGTTGGCGAATTCTGCGCCGAACAGGGACTTCAGGCGGTCGATGGCCAGCTGTTCGATCACATCAACGTGTTCGCAGCCGCCGTAGTAGCGCTTGCCCGGGTAACCCTCGGCGTACTTGTTGGTAAGGACCGAGCCCTGTGCTTCCATGACGGCCGTGGGGGCGAAGTTCTCAGAGGCGATCATTTCCAGCGTGGACTGCTGGCGGATGAGTTCCAGGGCGATCGCCTGATCGACCTCCGGGTCCGCCTGTGCGAGCGGGCGGATCAGCGGTTCAACCATGGTGTTCTCCTTCAAAAGCTTGTCTAGTGGCCGACTGTTAGGCAACTGATATATTAGAACTATTGCCATAGTATGTTGAAGATCACAAGGTCGTCAACAGGTCTGCGGCAATCCACCCAAACTGGATTGGCGACAACGGGAGAGAGCAATGAGCGCAGCATTGGAAGCACTGGAATCAGCTCCACAGGGTTCGTCCCTGGCGGAGAACGCCTACCTGCTCCTGCGCGACAGGCTCATCATGCTGGACATCAAGCCCGGCGACCCCATCAACGACGGCCAGATTGCTGCCGAGCTCGGCATTGGGCGCACACCCGTCCGCGAAGCCATCAAGCGTCTCGAAAGCGACCACCTGGTGGTCTCCTACCCGCGGCGTGGGACGTTTGCCACGGGCGTGGACATCACCCAGCTCGCTGAAGTCTCCGAGATCCGCGAGCTGCTGGAGCCACTCGCCTCCAGGAAAGCCGCCCGCATGGCCAGCCCTTCAATGCGTTCAGAACTCCGCGCTGTCGCTGGTGCAATTCGCGATCTTGAAGGCCAGGACAATTCCTCCCAGGAACTCATGCGCTACGACATCCAGGTTCACCGCCTGATCTACAAGGCCTCCGCGAACTCACACCTGGAAGACGTCCTGATCCGGTATGACAACCTGGCTACCCGCATCTGGTGCTACATGCTGGAACGGATGCCCTCCGTCTCGGGCCACATCTCCGAGCATGCGGAATTGCTGACAGCCATCGCCGATGGCGACGAAGACCGCGCCGCCGAACTGGCCCTGCACCACGTGGTCAGCTTCGAAGAGACGATCCGCAAGGTCCTCTAGAGCCCCACCGGCTCCGCCGCCGGCACGTTCTCTCACGTCCAACGGTCTTTTGGCGGATGTTCTCTCACATCCTGCCGTCTTTCCGCGGACGTTCTCTCACGTCCGACGGTCTTTTGGCGGATGTTCTCTCACGTCCCACGGTCTTTTGGCGGATGTTCTCTCACGTCCGACGGTCTTTTGGCCGATGCTCTCTCACATCCAACGGTCTTTTCGCGGATGTTCTCTCACATCCAACGGTCTTTTGGCCGATGCTCTCTCACGTCCGACGGTCTTTTGGCCGAGGTTCCCTCACGTCCGACGGTCTTTTGGCCGAGGTTCCCTCACATCCAACGGCCTTTTGGCCGAGGTTCCCTCAAATCCTTCGGCGGCATCTGACTCGCTGTCACGCGCTAAAGCCCGACGTCGGCACTCACCGTGGGAGTGTCCGATGGCAAAGGCGTTCAGGGCCGGTTTTCATCGTGCAATCCGTCGTGCTCTGCTCCTCCCGGTGGGATCCAGTGCGCGGGTGGCCGGGTAGAGGCATTTAACGGCCGCCGGGATGGTCGGGAAGTGTCCGCGGGCCCTGACTGCGCGACGATAGCAGGCGTTGAGGATTCGATGCGTTCGTGCTGCAGATGACGCGACAGATCTCCACGTCGTAGTCCAGGAAGGGGGCGAACTCGCTCCACGCGTTCTCCCACAACCGGATGATCGCCGGATACTGCTTGCCCCATTTACCGGTGAACTCTCCAGGGCGTTCCTTGGCCGCGGGCTCGGACGGCGCCGTGTAAACCGGGCGGAGGTCCGGGCCATTTCGGTCCAGTCCTCCTTGAGGCGTATCGGAAAGTGTTCCGCACCAGATGCACGATGCAGGTATGGACCACAGCCAAGGGCCAAACGGTGTTGATCGCTTCCGGCAGGCCTTTGAGGCCGTCGCAGACAGTGATGCACACGTCCTCCACGCCCCGGTTCTTGATCACAGTCAGTACCGCGAGCCAGAACTCCGCTCCTCACCGTGGGTGTCTGACGTCGGGCTTTCTTTATGAAAGTGAGAGAACGTCCCGCAATGGGCCGTTGGATGTGAGAGAGCGTCCCGAAAAGGGCCGTTGGATGTGAGAGAGCGTCGCGAAGTGGGCCGTTGGATGTGAGAGAACGTCCGGAAAAGGGCCGTTGGATGTGAGAGAACGTCCGGAAAAGGGCCGTTGGATGTGAGAGAGCGTCCCGAATAGGGCCGCTGGATGTGAGAGAACATCCGGGGGGTGGGGCTACTGGTGCAACTCAGTCGCTTCAGCTGCAACAACCGCTCATTCAGGCTCGCGAGCGTGGAACATACCCGGAACGCTCAACAAACCCCAATACGACTTTTGAAAACACTCTTGACCGTGACGCGGCCCACACGTAGTCTGGTGCAACAGCGTTGCTTCTAATGCAACCCCAAATATTCTTGGTGGACACATGAGTAATGAACTTTCCTCTGTGGCAGCCGTTCCGGGAGATCAGTCCAATGGTGGACTCGGCACTTCTCCCGAAGCCGGCCCCAATCACACAGTCAGCAAGGACACGCGCCGACGCGTAGTCACTGCAAGCTTCATCGGCAACTTCGTAGAGTGGTTCGACTACGCCGTCTACGGATACCTGGCCGGCATCATCTCGACCGTCTTCTTCCCCGAGTCGGACCGGCAGACAGCCCTTCTCGCGACCTTCGGTGTCTTTGCCGTCAGCTTCTTCGTAAGGCCGCTTGGTGGATTCATCTGGGGCCACATCGGAGACAGGCTGGGCCGGAAGCAGGCGTTGTCGCTCTCGATCGTCCTGATGTCGGTGGCCACGTTCTGCATCGCCCTGATCCCCGGGTACGCCACTATCGGCGTGATGGCGCCGATCCTGCTGTTGCTCGTAAGGGTGGTCCAAGGTTTCTCCGCTGCAGGGGAGTACGCCGGCGCGTCCGCCTTCCTGGTGGAGTATGCGCCGTCGAATCGTCGCGGACTCTATGCCGCCGTCGTGCCTGCCAGTACCGCAGCGGGTCTCCTGCTGGGCTCCTTGCTGGCCGCCTTGCTGAGTTCAGTCCTGACGCCGGAACAGCTGAACGAATGGGGCTGGCGGCTGCCGTTCCTGTTGGCGGCGCCCATGGGCTTGATCGGCAGGTACATCCGCACCAAGCTCGAGGACACCCCTGCGTTCCGTGAACTGTCCGAGAAGGAGACCCCTGTCAAGGCTCCGGCCCTGGCGATGTTCAAGACCTACCGCAAGCAGCTCATCATCGCCACGGGCGCAGTGCTGCTGAACGCGGTCGGCTTCTACGTGATCCTCAGCTACATGCCGACATACCTGTCTGTGGAACTGGGCTTCGGAGCGGCGGAATCGTTCCTTGCCACCACCATCGCCCTGGCAAGTTACATCGGCTTCATCTTCCTGACCGGCATCGCGTCGGACAAGTTCGGCCGCAAGCGCATGCTCATCACGGCGTCTGTACTGTTCGTGGTGCTGACGGTCCCGGCGTTCATGCTCCTGGATACTCGCAACTTCCTGGTGATCGTGCTGGTCCAGATCCTGCTGGGCGGAATGCTCACCCTCAACGACGGCACCCTGCCGAGCTTCCTGGCCGAACTCTTCCCGACGAAGGTCCGCTACACAGGGTTCGCTGTCAGCTTCAACCTCTCCAACGCCTTGTTCGGCGGCACTGCGCCGTTCATGGCAACGCTCCTCATCGGCATGACCCACAATCAACTGGCCCCCGGCTGGTACCTCGTGGCTGCCGCCCTTGTTTCCCTCATCGCAGTCCTGTTCGCCGCCGAAACTTCCAAGAAGCCACTGCAGCAGGACTGAAACCAACCAACCCATTGAAAGGAACACCATGACCATCACCGAGAACGAGGCCATCAACGATGTGGCCAAGCTCGATCGACTCAAGGTCCTCAACAACGGCGAGAAGGTTTCCCTGACCTTCTCCGATGCAGAGTTCGAGCGTCGCCTCGCCGGACTTCGCAACATCATGGCCGAGAAAGACCTCGACGCCGTCATCCTTACCAGCTACCACTCCATCAAGTACTACTCCGATTTCCTCTTCACCTATTTCGGCCGTTCCTACGGCATGGTGGTCACCAAGGATGACACCGTCACCATTACGGCAAATATCGACGCCGGTATGCCTTGGCGCCGCAGCTACGGCGACAACCTCGTGTACACGGACTGGCGCCGGGACAACTACATCCACGCCATCCAGGAAGTCCTGCGCACCCGCGGCATCAACCCGCGCCGCATCGGCGTCGAGGATGACTCCCTGCCGCTGGATAACCGCAACAAGATCCAGGCCGCATTCTCCGGAGCAACGCTGGTGGATGTTGCCCAGGCTGCGATGCGCCAGCGCATGATCAAGTCGGACGAAGAAATCGCAGTCATCAAGCATGGCGCCCGCATCGGCGACCTCGGTGGAGAGGCCATCCGCAGCGCCATCACGGCGGGAATCACCGAGTACGAGGTTGCCCTGATCGGCACCGAAGCCATGGTCCACGAGATCGCCCGCACGTTCCCGGACTCCGAAATCCGTGACACGTGGGTCTGGTTCCAGTCCGGTATCAACACCGACGGCGCGCACAACTGGGCAACTACACGGAAGATCCAGGAACACGACATCCTGTCCCTGAACTGCTTCCCTATGACAAGCGGCTACTACACGGCACTGGAACGCACCCTGTTCTATGGCGAACCGGACGCCCGCTCACTGGAACTGTGGAACATCAACGTGGAGGTCCACAAGAGGGGCCTGGAACTCATCAAGCCCGGCGCGGTCTGCAAGGACATCGCCGCCGAGCTCAACGAGATCTACATCGGTCACGGGCTCCTGGCCAACCGCACGTTCGGCTACGGCCACTCGTTCGGCGTCTTGAGCCACTACTACGGACGCGAAGCAGGCCTTGAACTTCGTGAAGACATCGATACGGTGCTGGAACCGGGCATGGTGGTTTCCATGGAGCCGATGATTACGGTGTTGGACGGCCAGCCGGGTGCCGGCGGTTACCGCGAGCACGACATCCTGGTGGTGGGTGAAGACGGAGCGGAGAACATCACCAAGTTCCCGTTCGGCCCCGAGTACAACATCATCGGAGCCTAGGTGATCCGGCCGGTGGACGCAGTGCACGGCGTCCACCGGCCGAACCCTGTCCCTGTCCGCGAGCTTCAGCCAAATATAGTGAACCCATGACTCCCACGGAATCCAGCGACGTTTCAGGCAACGGCGAAGCCAAAGGTACCTCGGTCATTGTCAATGCCATCGCGGTCCTGCGGAGTTTCAGTGCCGAAGAGCCGCTGTTGGGGGTCACTGAAATCGCAGGGCGCATTGGCCTGCACAAGAGCACAGTTTCCCGCATCCTGGCTACGCTGGAGCAGGAGCACTTGGTGGAGCGCGACGTCGATTCGCGCAGGTTCCGCTTGGGGCTGGGAATGATCGCCATGGCGGGCCCACTCCTGGCGGAACTCGAAGAGCGGCGCGTGGCGTATCCGGTACTACGCGAACTGACCGAGCGCACCGGGGAGACCAGCGCGCTCATGGTCTGGAACGGCACCGAATCCATGAGCGTTGAGCAGATCCCCAGCCGACACCAGGTCAAGCATCTAGCCCCGTTGGGAGTACGTTACAACGAGGCACTCAGCTCCTCTGTTCAGGTCTTCCTGGCCGCGGAGGACAAAGATCGCGTCCGTAATCTACTCCGGAGCGGTGCGGTCAGCCTTCCGGGCTTCGATGAGGAAGCAGTGGAGGCGTATCTGCAGCGGTTGGAGGACTCCACGAAGCGCGGCTGGACGGTGAACTTTGGCGAAACGTCCATCGAGGAAGTGGGCGTGGCCTCGCCCGTCTATGACCACAGGGGAAACATTGTGGCGTCCGTGCTCATCCCCGCGCCAAAGTTCCGCGTCTCCCAGGACACGCTTACGAGCCTCGGCGAAGCTTGTGCCGATGCCGCCGCCAAGGTCACCACGCGGCTTGGTGGCCGCGCCCCGCGCTGAGCCCCGCCGAGATGGCATTTAATGCCAATCCCAGAGCCAAGGATTGGCATTAAATGCCATCTCGGCGGAGACAAAAAAGAACGGCGACCGTCCCCACGAAGGGTCCGACCGCCGTCGTTCGTTGAACCGACGTCCGCGACGTTACATCCTCCGCCGTGCCGCCGTTGTCTCGTCCATGACATCCCTGCCCAGCCAAGCACCCAGACCGATCATGGCTACGCCAAGAACAAAGTGCAGCCAGTTGTCAGCGGTGTTGAACGGAACAAAGTTGGCGCCCGTTTCCTGGTTGATGATCAGGCCGTAGATCCACAGAACGAGATATACGGCGCCGCCGCCAATGAGGAAGAGGCGAGCCATGCGTGCTGTCCTGGCCATGGCCAAACCGGCTACGCCAAACAGCAGATGGACGATGTTGTGGAGAATGGATACTTGGAACACACCAAGCAGCATGGCGCCGGATTCATGTCCCGCGAAGGTCATGGCGCCGTAGTTGGTGGTGATACCCGGGATGAAGCCCAGGACACCCACGAGCAGAAATACAATGCCAACGCCCATGGCGGTGTTGTGAAGAGTCAACCCCATCGCATGATGGTGTTCGGTGGGGTGCGAAGCGGTGGTCATGAAGTCCTCCCTTTCACGCAGTTACACGGCTCTTCTCATGGAGAGCCGTCCCGCGGCAAGGGTGTCGGAAAACCTTGCCGACGCCGCCATAATACTCCTGAAATGCCTCCAATTGCAGGGGAATGGCCAGTCAGGTGGCAGTTAGCATGGGTTCATGAGCCAGGCTCCCAACGGCGATTTCCAATCAATCTTCCATGACACCCGGGATCTCACTCCCTTCCGCGAAGGATATGTGCGCACGACCGTCCGTGGATTGGCTGACGGCGTGGGTGAAGTGTTGTCCGGAGTCCTGACTGGCCGGGATCCTGCCCGCCTTTCCGTGCTGGGCGATGTTCCCCGTTTGAAGCGCCTGTCCACCAAGCAGGCCAAAGCAATGCACGAGGCCGTTTTCACCTCTACTGAGCCTGACCGGCTGATCTCCCTGGGTCGCGTCTACCCGGGGTGGGCGGGCTTGTGTTACGTGATGGCGGGCCTGTTGGCGTACAAACACGGCGGCTATCTGCGGGCGTCGGAGTTGCTGCGGCGCGGCTTAACAACAAGGATCGACGACGACGCGAGCCAGTTCTCGGCTCTCTACCTTGGGCAGGTGGTCACCCGGGTTGAGGTGGCCGAACGCATTGAAGTCCCGGTTTTGTTCAGCGAGGAGTCTGTGTTCCTAGCGTTGGCCCATTGCCTTCGGGAGATGGGAATGATCGAGTCGGCGTTGGAAGCTGTGGTGGGTTTGCCGCCGTCGTTGCCTTCAGCCCTGGCGCGCTGCACCGCAGCGTTTGCTCTGGGCCGGCACCGGGATGTGGTGATGTGTACGGAGGGGCTGTTGAATACGGATGATCTCTCGGCGGCATTGCTCCTGATCCGGGCTCGATCGCAACGGGCGCGTGGCGACTTTGAATCGGCCCAGGCGGCGCTGAAGGAGGTCCTTCGGCGCAGGAAGACCAGCCTGGCCTTGCGCAATGACGCCCTCACGGACCGCGCCCTTCTGGCGTTGGACCAGGGCCGCCGGACCTTGACTCCCCGGTCCAAGCGCCCCGCCCCTCCGGCAGAGCTGGAGGCCTTGGAAGTGATCCGCAAGGACGCCGAGATGCGCCGTTTGTGGGAGAACGACTTTAGGCAGCTAAGCGGGGAATAAGGCATTGTGCACGCCCTGATGCAAGCGTAGTCTTGTAATCAACCAAGTGATTGATAAAGCATTTGGTTGACAAAGAAAGGTCGCGCAGGGTTATGGATCCAGACGCTCTGGACAAGGCCTTCATGGCCCTTGCTGATCCCGTCAGGCGGGGAATCGTTGCCCGTCTGTCCCGGGGAGACGCAACGGTCAACGAATTGGCGGAGCCCTTCGCGATCACCAAGCAGGCCGTCTCAAAACACATCCAGGTCCTGGAGCACGCAGGGCTGGTGACCCGGTCCCGTGATGCCCAACGCAGGCCCGTGCACCTGGATGCAGCTGCCCTCGAAGAGCTGACGGCGTGGATAGACCAATATCGACTGACCGCCGAGCGTCGCTTCCGGCTGCTCGACGAACTCCTGGTCGAGTCCGGCCCCGGGGTCCTCCAGAGGTCACAACAACAAGATGAAGAGGAATTGAAATGAGCAATCCAACAGCAATCACTGCTGATGACGGCGTTCCGTTCGTCGATACTGTCCGAGAATTCGATGCGCCAGTCAGCGCGGTATTCAAGGCCCACGTGGACCCGGATCTCCTGGCCAAGTGGCTTGGTCCGCGGGACGCGATACTGAACGTCACCGAATACAACGCCACCACGGGCGGCAGCTGGCACTATGAAAGTGGCCACGAAAACGCGATGTACGGATTCCGCGGGGTCTTCCACACCGTGGACACCGACGAGCTGATCATCATGACCTTCGAATTCGACGGTGCTCCTGGCCAAGTGGGCATCAGCACCACCAGGTTCGAGGAAATTGACGGTCGCACCAGGATCGTCGTCCACGAGGTCTACCCATCGGTGGAAGCGCGTGACATGGCCCTCGCCACAGGTATGAATTACGGCGTAATCGAAGGGTACGAGCGACTCGATGAGGTACTGGCCGCCTAGGTTCCAGCGGGTTCCGGGGCCGGCCCCTGCTACGCGCCCCGCACCACGATGGGAAGGAGTTGCTCCGTCAACAGCACTGCTCCCAGCCCGATCATGATGATCCCGCTTGCCAGCGTCACCACGCGTGCTGCGCCTGGACGTGAAGCGAGCAGCTTCCGCGAGGTCAGTGCGACCCCGGTGTACACCAGGCCCGCGAGGATCACGAATGTTAATCCCAGCAACCCGGACTGAACAGGAACAGGCAGTGCGGCTTCCGGGCTGACGAATTGCGGCACCAGCGCCACAAAGAACAGCAGGCCTTTGGGGTTGATGCCGCTGGTGCCCATGCCTTGGAAGAACGTGCGGAGCTGGTTTCCGGACTGCACGACGGCGCCTTCCGCACTAAAGCTGGCCCCTCGCCAGGAACGGATGGTCCCGAAGCCAAGCCACAACAGGTACGCGGCGCCGGCAACCGTGAGCCACCCCAGCAGGCCTGGCACTCCCGCCAGCAGGGCTGCCAGACCTGCCGTCATGAGCACGGTGTGAATCACGTATCCGCTGCATAACCCGGCGACAGCGGGCACGAAGCTGCGCTGGCGAAGTCCAGCCGAGATCGAGTAAGCCCAGTCGACGCCGGGGGTGCAGGCCAATGAGACTGCGACGAGCATGAAGGCGAGGAACAGCTGTGGGTTCACGATCTCTCCAGAGGGTTAGTGGTAGGAAAACTCTAGGGAAAATCGCCCGATAAGTGTTCCCTGATTTATCCCCAAAACCTTCAATCCGGGTAAGATCATTGCGTGATTGACCACATTGACAGAAGTATTTTGCGCCACCTTCAAGAGGATGGCCGAATGACCGCCACTGCCTTGGCATCGAAGGTGGGATTGACGGTTGCTCCGTGCCATCGCCGGCTCCGGGATCTGGAGGCTTCGGGAGTTATCCGCGGGTATCGCGCGGACGTCGATCCAGCAGCGGTGGGGCTCGGATTCGAGGCAATTGTGTTCGTCACGCTCCGGCAGGTGGAGCGCACCATCATGGCGGAGTTTGAGGAGCGCGTGACGGCAAGCCCCAACATTGTGGAGGCGCAGCGGCTGTTCGGCTCGCCGGACTACTTGTTGAAGGTCATTGCGGCAGACCTCCCTGCCTATCAACGCTTCTATGACGACGAACTCGCAGCCCTCCCGGCGGTTGAGCGACTCACTTCAACGTTGGTGATGAAGAACCTGAAGACCAACATCGGACCGCCGGTCTGAGCGCTACTCCTTCAGCAGCCCGGTTGTCCGGTAGGGAATCACTTCGCGTAGGAACATGCTGGTGGACGTACGCACGATTCCCGGGCAGAGCCTGATTTCCTCCGAGACGCGGTAGAGGTCATCCGGGCTCTTGGCAACCACCCTGATGATGAGGTCGGTATCGCCCGCGGGTGCATGGCATTCGAGTACCTCAGGGATCTCCCGTAGCGCCGCGATGGCTTCGTTGAGGTGGCTTTGATCGAGTTCGGCGCTGACAGCGGCGGCCACACCCCGGCCAAGTGCCGAGGGCAGCACGCGGCTGCTGTTGGCGCGCAATGCGCCCGATGCCATCATCCGCTCCAGCCGCGACTGGACCGTGCCGCGCGCCAGGTGAAGTTTCTGGGCAAGGACCATGATGGGGACGCGGGGATCCTCATCGAGTGCGGCGATGATCCTACGGTCTGTCGCATCGAGTTCCTGCAAAATGACCACTTCCTGTCTACAAATTCAACTGTGATTAGTCAGATCGACCACTCAATGCCATGTCTATTGCACCTACTGTATGCGTACTGTTGAAATGGTGACAACGAAGCAGGGCGAGGCTACCGCCGGATCCCGCAGGCAGCAGGCACCTGGAACACCACCCGGACCCCTGTACAGGTTTCCCGCAAGGAAGCAGCCGCTGATTGACTCTTGTTCACAGCATTGTCATTCTGCACCCGCCCGTCCTGACGGGCAGCACAGCAAGAGCCCCTGAGCCACCGGATCGTTGCGGTAGCTGAGGGGCTCTTGTGTTGTGCCCGGACGCATAGGCTTGGATCATGACGTCTGCCGGCCGCTTCGCCCCGAGTCCTTCCGGGGAACTGCATGTAGGCAATCTCCGGACGGCGATCCTCGCCTGGCTCTTCGCCAAATCGACTGGCCGCGACTTCCTGCTCCGTGTTGAGGACCTGGATCGTGCCCGGTCCGGCGCGGAAGCTGAGCAGCTCCGCGACCTGAAGGCCGTCGGCGTCAGTTGGGACGCCGCCGTCGTGCGTCAGACTGAGCGCGGGCCGCTGTACGAGGACGCAATTGGGCGCCTGACTGCCCAGGGCCGCACCTACGAATGCTTCTGCACGCGCCGCGAAATCCAGGAGGCGCCGTCTGCGCCGCACTCTCCACAAGGCGCGTATCCGGGGACGTGCCGCAGGCTGTCCGAGGCCGAGCGCGAGATCCGCCGGGCGTCGCGTCCGGCCTCGATCCGCCTCCGGTCGGACGTCGCTGAGTGGGCTGTTGAGGACCAGTTGCACGGACACTACATGGGTGTGGTGGATGACTTTGTACTGCGTCGCAACGATGGCGTTACGGCCTACAACCTGGCCGTTGTAGTAGACGATGCCGCCCAGGGAGTCGACCAGGTGGTCAGGGGCGATGACCTCCTTCCGTCCACTCCGCGGCAGGCTTACTTGGCCACCCTGTTGGGCTTGCCAGTGCTGGAATATGCCCACGTTCCGCTGGTTGTAAACCACGACGGCGTGAGGCTGGCAAAGCGCGACGGTGCGGTGACGCTTGGCGACCTCGCCGCCGTCGGGGTTTCAGCGGTGCGCGTGCGCGACCTCCTCCTTGAGTCGTTGGGATTGCCGGCCGGTTCCTTGCAGGATGCGGTGCCGGAATTCGACCCCGAAAGGCTGCCGAGGGAGCCCTGGGTGTGGAAAACGCCCAAGGGCTGAAGGCAGGCCAAGTAGGCTGTCTGGATGCATTCACAGGTGATCGCCCCAGGTTTCGAATCCGTAGCCGGGCTCTTCGAAAGTTTCCTCGAACAAGACCCTGAATATTCCGCCCAGCTGGCGGCGTACCATCGGGGTGTCAAGGTGCTGGATATCAGCGGCGGGCCCCACACTCGTGCAGATTCAGTGACAGGTGTTTTCTCGTGCTCCAAGGGCATGGCAGGCCTTGTTGTGGCTCTGCTCGTTCAAGACGGCGAGCTGGATCCCGACGCGGAAGTGGCCAAATATTGGCCGGAGTTCGGTGTTGAAGGGAAGGCCTCCGTCACTGTTTCCCAACTGCTTTCGCACCAGGCCGGTCTGTTGGGCGTCGAGGGCGGCATGAGCCTTGAGGAAGTCAACAATTCCGAACTCGCGGCTGCGAAGCTCGCCAAACTTCCGCCCCTGTGGAAGCCCGGTGCGGCGTTCGGCTACCACGCCCTGACAATCGGCATTTTCATGGAGGAGCTGTGCCGTCGAATCACGGGTTCCACGCTCCAGGAGGTCTTCGAACAGCGCATCCGCTCCGTGACCGGTGCCCACTTCTACCTTGGCCTACCGGATGCTGAGGAAGAACGCTTCGCGCCTTTCCGCTGGGCGGCCGACCCCACGTGGCCCTGGGTAGACCCCGCCAGTCACTTCGGATTGTCAGCCAATGCTGCAGAGGGCGACATCCTGGACCTTCCGAACATCCTCGAGGTCCGCGCCGCCGGTATGAGTTCGGTTGCAGGCGTCTCCAGCGCTGAGGGGATGGCCAGGATCTACGCTGCGGCGGTAACGGGGTTGGCCGCCGGCGGTCAGGCCGCCGTCGCAGCCTTCCTGACGGAGGAGACCATCCGCAGGGTTTCCGCTGAGCAGGTGTTCGGAATTGATCGCGTCTTCGGCGAGGCCGGTTGCTTTGCCACTGTCTTCATGAAGCCCCACAGCCGCATGCCCTTCGGCAGCTACCGCGCGTTCGGGCACGACGGCGCCAGCGCGGCTTTGGGGTTCGCGGACCCGGTGTATGAACTTGGCTTTGGATACGTCCCGCAACAGGCCGAGCCGGGAGGAGTTGGATGCCGCAACCTCCTGCTCAGTTCAGCCGTCCGGGAGGCAATTGCAGGGCTTTCGTAGTCCTGCCTGCGCCCTCACGCTGCCTGCGCCCTCACGCTGGCCTGCCCTCATCAGGCTGGTCAGGCGCCCGCTGTGTGTGAGAGCTGCGCGGCTGGAACTCCCGCCGCCATGCCGGCCCACAGGGTGTCAGTAGTGGCAGCAACAACGTCCTCAACACTGTTGCCGTCCAGTTGCTTGCCTGCTGCCAGGAGTGCGGCGCCGTGCAAGCTCACGAAGCACACCATTGCCAGGGTTTCGGTGTCGCCCGGGGCCAGGGCCCCACTATCCTGTGCCTCCGCAATGAGGGCGCGGGCTACGTGGATTCCTTGCTCGCCGATGTTCCGCAACTCAGTGCTGGACCCGGGGTGATGCTTGGTGGAGTACATGACGGTCAAGAGCGCCGGGTGGGTGACTGCGAAGTCAACGTAGGCAGTGGCCACGCTTGCGAAGCGCTGACGAAGGTCATCTCCGGCCTGGGAGGCAGCGAGGATCCGATGGTTCATTGATTCGAACCCAGCCAACGCCAAGGCGTCGATGAGGGATTGCTTGTCGCGGAAATGTTTGGCCGGGGCCCCATGGCTGACATTGAGGTCCCTGGCCAATTGCCTGAGGGAGAGTCCGTCGACGCCGGCTTGCTCAATGGCTTCCATGGCGCGCTCCAGTAAGGCCTCGCGCAGCTTGCCGTGGTGGTAGGGCTGGTCCGTCATACAGATAGTCTAGCGGAGAAGTAGTCATTGACAACAATGTAGACAGTGCCTACGATGTTGGCATTGACTACATCGAGTCAGCGGGCTTCATCCGGAGCCGGCGCTTACAGATTGGACTTGCCATGACCATGACCTATTCGGGTACTACCGCATTGATCACAGGCGCCAGCTCCGGGCTTGGCGCTGAATTCGCGAGCCGCTTTGCCGCTCGAGGTTCCAACCTGGTCCTCGTAGCCCGCCGGGCAGACCGTCTCGAAGAACTGGCCGGGAAATTGCGCTCCGAGCATGGCGTAGCCGTCACAGTGCTTCCCATGGACCTGGGCCGGGCCGGTGTTGGCGCCGAACTCGTGGACGAAATGGCCAAGCGCGGAATCACCGTGGACACCCTCATCAACAATGCCGGGTTCGGAACACGCTCTCCCTTGGTAGAGGAAGATCCGGAAGTCATCGCTTCCGAGATCGCACTCAATGTGGCTGCATTGGTGGATATCACCAGGGCCTTCCTGCCAGCCATGCTCTCTTCGGGCAAGGGCGCCCTGGTGAATGTCTCCAGCACAGCCGCTTTCCAGCCCATCCCCGGCATGGCCGTCTATGGGGCCACGAAGGCATTCGTCCTCAGCTTCACCGAGGCCGTCGCCCACGAGGTCAAGAGCTCAGGACTTCGTGTACTGGCCCTCTGCCCGGGCGCCACCCGCACCGAGTTCTTCGATGTCCTCGGCAGTGAATCGGCTGCAGTTGGACGCATGCAAACCTCAGCGCAGGTTGTGCAAACAGCCCTCAAAGCGCTGGACCGCCCCGGAACGCCGGCAAGCGTCGTATCCGGCTGGGCCAACCGGATCGCAGCCGGTCTGGCGCAGCGCGTGCCGAGGGCGCTCGCAGTAGGCATCGCCGCTCGCGCCGTTCAGGAGTAGGGACCTGTTCAGGAGTAGTGCCAGTGCCTGGGTAGGCGCTGCGCGGGACTTTACGGATAGCCTGATGAAAGGTCCGATTCCTGTTCGGTGCCTACATCAATCCGGAGGCCCGCATGACCGAACCACGCTTCACCGTTGAGACGGCGAAGGTACTCGCCGAGGTGGCCCACAACCGCCAAAAGGACAAGCTCAAGCGCCCTTATCGGGAGCATGTCCTGGCGGTGGGGGATGCGCTCGCCGACTTTGACGACGACATTCGGATTGCGGGCTACCTTCACGACATCGCCGAGGATACTCCCATCACGCGGCAAGCCCTGTTGGACATGGGAGTGTCCGATCGCGCCCTCGCCATCATCGAACGTGTCACCCGCCGATTCCACGATGACCCCGACGATTACGAAGCAGGAATCCGGTTTGTGGCCGAGGACCACGACACCACCTTGGTCAAAATCGCCGACAATGCCCATAATTCCCTGCCGGAACGCGTCCAGGCACTGGCGGAGAAATGGCCCGACAAGCCGCCCATGACCCGCTACGCCGACGCCCGACCGGTGCTCTACCGGGCCGTGCCGCGTGAAGAAGTGGCGCTGATCCTGCAGCGGGTCAACCCGTATCTGCTTCCGGAGCTCGACGAGATCGTTCCTGGGTAACCCGGGGTCAGCCCTCCATCAGGCGCCGGCGATGCTTGAGCTCCTTGGTCCATTCCTTGGTTTGCCGCGCCGCGAAGGGAGACGCGCCGCCGTCGAGGTCGCTGACCAACGAGCCAGTTGCTTTGAGGGCGATGTCCACGCAATGTTGGGCGGCCCGTTCAGTCAGCCCAAGCTTCGCGGCCCAGGCGAGGAAGTGCCTGCGGGAGATACCGGTCTTCTTCCCGCCGACGGCCAACGCGAGCGTCTTGTCGCCGTATACCACTGTGGAGGGAATGTCGTAGACCGGGGCGATGGTGAATTCGCGCGCGCCAAGAACCCCGGGCGCCTCCACCATGGAAACGTTCTTGGCATGCAGATCCCCGTTCCCCGTCAGCCAGGCAAAGGCGAGTTGGATGACCAGATTCCGCAGTGCTGGAAGGCGGGCAGGGCAATGCCCGGCCAGCGCCGCGCAGACCTCGCTGAACGGAACACTGTACTTGTCCGCGGGGTACAGCCCCAGGATCTGCGCGCCATCCTCCACCGCCAGACGCAGAGGCGAGCCATCGGCTGCGGTAACCCGATCAAAACGCTCCACCAAGAGGCCCGCCCTGCCACCGACGTCGTGCACCAACTGCACGTTGCTCACAGGAATCCGCAGCCTGCGCGCATAACGGAACATCAGGAACTCGTTTTCCACCACAGAGGGAAACTCCGGGGCGTTGAGCTTAAGGATGTACCGCTTGCCCGCCTGCGCCACGGGCAGTGAAATCATCCCGGCAGACAACTTGTCCTGCACACCCGCCAGCGCGACGGGATCGATCAATCCGGAATCGCCCAGCAACGCATCAAAGTCCAGCGGCAGTTTTGAATCAAGCACGACGGCGGCGCCCCCTTCCGTCACTGCCTCGCCGTGGGGGACCGTCTGGACGTCGCCCACTGCGTCGCCGCCCGCTGCCATGAGGAGGGCGAGTTCGTCGTCGGCGCTCGCCTTGACACTGCGCCGCAGGGAGTTGAGCCGCCGGCCCTCAGGCAGCAGGCCGGTGAAGTAGGGCGGTACTGCGCCGCTCGGCGTGAAAACAGGCTCGGCACTCACGGGGAGCGTCGTTGCCACGGCGGGTAGGCCGGCGTCGAGGTACTTCGGAAGGTAGCTGAACTTAGTTCCGCCCTCATGCCGTTCGAGGCGCGCCGCGAGGATGCCTTGTTTGTAGACGTCGGCGATGCGGTGGAAAGTCATTGTGCTGGCTCGGAAGCTGCCCAGGAAGCGCCAGGCCTACCGGCTTGGCGGAGGGAAAGTTCCAGGCCGAGGGTGTCCAGCACTGCCACAAGGGGCTCAAGCTGGACTGTGCTCTTGCCTGTTTCCACGAACCTGACGAACCGTTCGGAGACGCCCGCAAGATCGGCGACGTCCTGCTGGCTCAGGCTCAATGAGGCGCGGCGGCCGCGGACTTCAGAACCGAGAGTTGCCATGAGGCTGTTGGCTGGCATGAGGTCCTCCCACTTCGTGAATCGGTACGAACGTGCCGATTCCCCAAGTTTGCACCCGGAACAGCGGCAAATCAAGGCATTCCTGTGAAAAACCGGCACGAACGTACCGACTCCATCCGTGCACCCTCAGCCCGCCGCCGCCTCCAGCCGACGCAGGGCTGCTGCCCGTCCCTTGTGTCCACGGCGTTCATCGAAAATGATCGACAGCCCAAGCACCACCATCATTTCCAACATGCAGAGGGGTACTGACGCGCCCGCGGTGGCCATGGCGATACTTCCCGCCAAAGCGATCACCACCAGCGCTGAGCTCCAGAGAAGCTCCCGGTCCGGGCCGAGCATAATGCTGTAGAGCGTAGTCAGCGAGACCTTGAACAGGATGACAGGGATGGCGATCGAGGCGACCGCGCCAGCCGCCGGGATGTGTGCCTCATGATCGATGAAGTAGGCGGCAACGTGAAGTCCGGCGCCGGTTGCTGCGATAGCTGCGAAAAGGGGGAGGTGCCCGTAGCCGAAGATCCACGAGCGGTGCCGCTGTACGTGGAGGGCAGGACCTGAGGGCAGGATGAAGTAAATCCACCACAGGGCGAACGCCAGGCCCGTCCCGCTCAAACCAACCAGCGCAGCATCCAAGGTCCAGCCGTGGAGGGCAACGATTGCGCGAAGCGTTTCAATGGCGCCGATCAGGCACTCGCCCAGGGCAATAATGGCCAGTAGACCGTACCGTTCGGCGATGTGGTGGGCATGCCAAGGCGTGCGGATCTTCCGTTCTGCGAAGTATGGGGCCGCCATCTCCAGGATGAACAACGGGGCTGCCATGAGGAAGGTAGTTGCGATGCTCGCATCGATCAAGAGGACTGCGACCCACCCCACTTGTACCAGTGCGACGTACTTTGCATACCGCAAACACGTTTCACGGCGGGCAGGATCCTGGCGGGCAGCGCGCAGCCACTGGAAGATCAAAGCCACGCGCATGATGATGTAGCCCAACACCATGGTCACGTTGTCCACGTGCTTGCCTTCGATGATGGAGTGGAACACCGGCTCTATGCCCATGGCCAGGATCAGCACACCCACCATTTGGACCATGGTGACCACGCGGAACACCCAGTCGTCGGTGTCATAGGCGCTCGCGAACCACGTGAAGTTTATCCAGGCCCAGATCACGGCAAACATGGCGAACGCGAACGCCAGGAGCCCTGGCCAGAAATGCGCCTCCGCCACAGCATGGGCGAACTGGCTGCCGGCAACTCCGAAGGCAATGACAAACGTCAGGTCGAAAAACAGCTCCAGCGGAGTGGCCGTGCGGTGCTTCTCGTGGGGATCTCGGCCGCCCATGCGGGCCAGGGCATGGCGAAGTGGGTTTGTGGACATGGGTCAAAGATTACCGTTGCCAAACTTTACACGCGCCCCAGCACATCGATGTCTTCGAGGAACTCCTGGTACACCTCGTCGCTCACCGTCGTGCGGGTATCGGCGATTGCGTCGAGGTAGTCCTGTGTGACCGGCCCCTTCCGTCCGTTCGACGAGACTGCGGACGACGCACCTGAAGCAGCACCGTCGTCGTACACGGCCTTTTCCAGGGCGCGCTGGGACGCGCTGCGCGCGGCAAACTCGATGTCTGCCGGCGAGAAACCCTGGGTGCGTTCCACCAACTGGGCAATATCGACGTCGTCCACAACGGTGGCGGGGATGAACCGCTGCCACATTGCCTCGCGGGCGTGGACGTCCGGCAGGCCGATGGGGATGACGTAGTCGAACCGGCCGTGGCGCAGGAACGCGGTGTCCAGGGCGCGAATGAAGTTGGTGGCGCAGACCAGGAGGCGGCCTGGCTGTTCGCGGAAAGCCGGGATGATCTTGAGGAGCTCGTTGGTGACGCCCTGCAGCGGCGACGGGGGATCGCCCGCGCGCTGCGAGGCGATCTCCTCCACTTCGTCAATGAACACCACTGCGTGTTCCAGCTCGGCGATTTCCAGGAACGTCTCGCGCAGCGCGCCTGCGAGACCCTTGGGATCAGAAGCCAGGCGCGACGGGAACACCTCCACGAACGGCCACTCCAAACGTGAAGCGATCGCCTTGGCAAAGGTCGTCTTGCCGGTGCCCGGAGGACCAAAAAGCACGACGGCGCGCGGCGGCACTACACCGTATTCGTCGGCGAGGTCCGCCTCGGCCAGCGGAAGGACCAAACGGCGTTCCAACAGTTCCTTCTCGCGCTTCATGCCCGCCACGTTTTCCCACAGGTCGCGGGCCAGGATCCGGCCACCCAGCAGGCTCAGCGGTTCCAGCTCCTGGCGCTGCACGGGAATGGTCCGCTCGAAGTACCGCAGGTTCTTCTTCACCACGAAGCCGCGCCCCAGGAACGCTTCCACGCGGGTTTCGGTTTCCGGCATGAGCGCGGACAGTTTGTTGAGGCCGTGCGGAGCCATGCGGTTCTCGACGGCGGACAGCAGCGAAGTGCCGATGCCCCTGCCACGGAACTCCGTCAGCGTGGCGAGGAAAACGACCCAGCCTTGGTCATGCGCCGCACGTCCAACCGCGGCGCCAACCACCTGATCGCCCTGGACAGCCACCACTGCATGGTCCTTCTCACACGAGGCAAGGACCTCAGAGAGTGCGTAAACGGGCTCAACACCATCAGCCTTGAGTGACTCCCAGAGGTGCAGGATGCCGTCAAGATCGGACGAATGGAAGTCCCTGATACGCCAGTTGGTCATGGGGTTTCTCCTGGGTGTGCTTGGTGGATCGCCGTTGATTCCTTGGAGTTGAGCATAGGGGAAGCATCCGCCCTGGGACGTTGCAGGCCCGTTGCGTTACGCAGCCAACACCCGACGGCGGCCTGTCGCCACCGCGTTTCGTCCCGGCGTCGTTTCCCGCACCTAAGATAAGCGCAACACCTGGCTGGGCCACGCCGCAAAGAGGGGGATCCGTGGGTTTGCTGATTGGCACAACGTTTGCTCCGGCCGCGGAAGCTGTCGACGCCGATGACCTCGTGATGTACTACGGCGATGGCCGCGGCGGTTGGAAGGGCGTCGAGACCATCGGCTGGGGCTGGAACATTTTCAACGGGCTCTACTGATTCAAAGCCCACTGAGGGGGAGGGCGAACGTGTCACCAAAGAACTCGATCATCAAAAGCATTGCGGCGCTGTTGTTCGGTCCGGCGCTCGTTGTTTCGGGCTTCGTTTCCCCTGCCCACGCTGCGGATTCGTCTGGCGTGAAGATCTCCGGTGCACCTATTGTCGGCTCGGCGCTGTTCGTTCAGGGTGCCCAGGACTACTTTTCGGGCTGCGGAGGGGACGGGGATCCTGGCTACTCCGTCCAATGGCTCCGGGACGGCCAACCCGTAGACGGGAACCCGCTCTACAACCGGAATCTCTACGTCCTGGAGAAGGACGACATCGGCGGGCGAATCTCGGCCATAGTCAAGGCTTCGCCCGGCAAGTGCCCCGGCCAGGAACTGGTCACGGAAGCAACACCGGCCGTAGCGCAGGGACCGGTGCGCGCGGCTGGCTTCACCGGCCGTGGGGTTTTTGAGCTGGTTGGCCGTACCCATGGCGGCGCACTCATGCTCTACCTCGGTAAGGACAACGTCAAAGGGTGGAAGGAATCCCGCTATGTAGGTCCGGGGTGGGGCTTCTTCACCACGATCATCGCCCCGGGCGACGTGACCCACGACGGTATCGCTGACCTCATGGTCGAGAACACCTCGGGGACGCTCTACCGGTTCCCGGGAACGGGCGACGGAGGGTTCCATACGCTGTACCCGCAAGCCACCTGGGAGTGGCAGCCGACGGTTCTTGCGATTGGACCAGGGGACTTCGACGGGGACGGAATGAACGATCTCCTCAGCGCAGAGACGAACGGCGACCTTTACATCTACCCGTCCAAGCCCTTCGGCACCTGGAATCCGCGCGTGAAAGTCGGCCAAGGCTGGGACGTCATGGACCTGCTCATCGGGCCTGGTGACTGGGATGGAGACGGCAACGTGGACGTCCTGGCGAAAGACAAAGCCGGACGCCTGTATCTGTATGGCGGTGACGGCCACGGCGGATGGACCACGGTGCGCCAGATCGGCCATGGCTGGAACGTCCTGACCATGGCTGGCAGTGCTGGCGACTTCAACCGGGATGGCTTCAATGATGTCCATGGCGTGAATGCCGCTGGCGATCTGGTGATGTACTACGGCGATGGTCGCGGTGGTTGGAAGGGCATGGAGACTGTCGGTTGGGGCTGGAACATCTTCAACGGGCTTTACTGAAACGCCACGCCAACCCAGCCCCAACCAGCGCACCCCTACTGAACCGGCCGCAACCGCGGCCCCTGCATGCCGCCGTCGACGGCCAGCGAGGTTCCCGACGTCGAACCGGACAGCGGGCTCGCGAGGTAGGCGACGGCACCGGCAACCTCGGCAGGGTCCACCATCCGGCCTGACGTGGCTCATTTGCTCAGTGCGTGAGTTTTGGACTCCGGATGGCATCGAGAATGGCTTGTTGCTCGTTGGCGATGTCGGGTGCGAAGGTCTGCGTGTGCCGTTGATGGTGATGGTCGCTGAGCGCCAGATGCCGTCCGCACCCTCCTGATCAATGCCACACCGTGACACTAGATCAAGTTCCATCAGTGCGTGAAAAACTGTACATCCGCAAACATCACCACAGGTCAGCGGCCTGCCGCTCCGCGAGACCACTGCCCGTGAGCCAACTCAGGCCCGAAGCGATTCCTGGGGTGGAGGCGGCGGCGAGGGAGCACCGGCAGGCCGGGCATCGTCTGGATAAGACCGTTGCGGCTGCGAAAGCGGCAGGCGCTTCCTGGACGGATATTGGCCGGGCAGCTGGCATCAGCCGCCAAGCTGGGCAGGTTGCCGTGACGAATTGACAGCACATTAAATGGATATCCTCCTAGCTGCTGCATTGGTTTTCTGAGCAACCAGGAGGACATCCCATATTTAGTTTGTATTAGCGAGCAAACACGTTTGCCCAGCTACCGCTTCCGGAGACTCCCACTAGTCCAGGATCAGCTGCACACCATCGGCGGCTGTGAGTACGGGCGGGAGCTCGTTGCTCGGGCTTGGAGGCATCAATTCTTCCTCTGAAACTGTCCCACGAGCTGCGTACGCTGGCCAGAAGTTCATGCTCGCTCCCCACTGACTCAAAAGAGTGTCTATGGGGATGTAGCAACCGAGAACGGAACCGTTGTAGTTAAGGGCCCCGACGTGCATGCCAACAGCTCGCAGACCTTGGCTGTCCTGTCGCCAAACGGGACCGCCGGAATCACCTCCGGCTCGGGCATAGTTGGCGCAGTAGACGTAAACTCCGTTCCAATCCAAAAAGCGGTATTGGATCGTTCCTTCAGTCCAGCCTGTTGTATTGCCCATCTTGCCGACCGCAGTGCCGAGAGTCTGATCAGCACTGGGCATCTTTCCCGTTACATGTCCGCTGCCAGGAGCATTCCCTGTCTTCGGATCAACAATGGTCTGGTATACGTCGACGCCGGCGTCGGGTCGAACGAGCCCGGAGTCACCGTCAGTGCCGTTGTACTTTCGGTACTCCAGCGTGCCGAACTGGGCGCCCGTGCCGGACACCCGTTCGCCCACAGAAAAGCAATGGCCAGCCGTCAGGATAAAAGTCCCGCTCGTGCCGTTAATGACATAACTGCCGGTACACCAAGGCGAAGTGCCTTTGTACATCGGGTGACCAGCCAAATAGTTGTACCACCCTGCGTGAGCCGGCTGCACGCCGATCACAACGACAAAAAGTGCCGCAATCAGGGCCGAGATCCCAGAGATCCCGCCCTTGATTAACTTCCGCATATTGCCCCCATAATTGAGATTTGGTTGTCGACCACGCCGACTGGAGCAGACTCTAACCTGTTCCTCAGACAATCTGGCTTCGCCACGCCTTTTGCGATCTGGAGCCGCCGTCGTAAGGAAAATACAAGGGCGGAAAGCGGGAGTAACGGGCTCGCTGTTTCTGCCGGTGAACTCGCCTAGGACGCCGCAGCAATGGGAAACTGCTCAATACTGCTTCGCGTGGGCGGGAATTGGCTGGCTAAGTGAAGCCGACGATTCTTCCTCTAACGAAATGATGTTCTGCTGAACGTGCCTCGCGACGTTCGGCGTCCTGTTGCTGTCGAATCGCACAACAAGTTCATAGGGCGTGACAAACGAGAATCACTTTCCGGATACTCTCCAGCACTCCTTCGGTCAAAGATTTCCGAATCTCAAAATCTATGCCAGATTAAAGGGGTTTAGCGTCCCTGGGGTTCATCCCAGCGGTGAGGAGAACCATCATCGCGAGGTAGGCATGCAGGGCCGGTGGACGGACCGTTCGGGCTCAGTCCGTCCACTTGGGGCGGTCATCCCCCAACGGCGACCGCCCCGCCGTGATGTGGGGCAAATCTCTCTGGGGCGACAGCTTAGGGAGCGAAGTCCACCACTGAGGTCCTCAGCGAGGTCCAAGTCGTGACGGTCCCCGCGGGATATCCGGGATAGTCCTTGAGCAACACGGACTGTACCCCGATGACCAGACCCGAGGCAGGATCGATAACGATGTTCGCTCCCGTCACTCCGTCAGATGATGCGATACCGATGGCGATGCCTGTGCGGTCGTCGATCATTGCGTGCCTGTCAGTCACCGTAACGCCGGGAATTAGAGCAGCTGCCTTGTACAGCGCAGCGCGCAGGTCAGCCGGAACGACTCCTGTCCGCAGGCCGTCCGCGATTGCCGTGAAAGCCTCACCGTCGGGAGACTTCCCGGCGCCCTTGATGCGTTCGTAGATCAAATCCAGGAGAGCCCGTGGATCCCTAGGCAGACTCGCGGCCTCCCTTAACGGCGTACCAACGATGACGGTCGGCTCACTCCCATAGAAGACACCTCCCGGGGAACGCAGAATCCCGACGAACTCAGGCTGCCCATCCCACTCGGCTTCCTGAGCCTCACGGACCTCGTCTGGCAGAGCCTTGGCTTCCTCGCTCGGCGAGTCCAAAATCAGGCGAGGTTCCCGGTTCCAGACCCATACATCTGCCCTGTCGGCTGGCACATACATCTGACTGTTTGTGGTCTCTTCCCATCTCACGTCGCTTACATTGGCAGCCTGCCCCCCCGTTCCAAAGACCGACCTCGTTGCGATCTTCAGATACTGGCCGGGTCCCACCACAGGGTCGGACGTTTGAATGGTTGCAGCAGCGGCGTTGTTCAGCACCTCGGCCGCCTCTGCCGTGGTTCCCGGACCTCCAGGTCTGACGACATCGGCAATGACGATACCGCCGACCAACAGCGCGGCAGCGGCAGAAGCGAAAAGGGCACGTCGCCGGAACCGAATAGGCGAAACGGTGGGTTTCCGCTGAGACGCTGAGGTGACGGACGCTTGCACTTTGGCCATGACTTTTTCCCTGCCCCGGGCCAACGTAGCAGGTGCTGAGCCGACATCGCTACGCATCTCGCGGAGCAGCTGAAGGTCGTCCATGGTGGTTCTCCGTTTCGGTAGGTCTTTCAAGGTTGAGCTGGGCTTGAAGTGTTTGCCGCGCACGGTTCAAGCGGGAGCGAACCGTCCCGACCGGAACGCCCATGGCCTGGGCAATGCCTTCGTAAGTCAGATCAGCCCATGCGTAGAGCAACAACGTTTCCCGGTCGATCGCAGCCATATCCCGGAGGGCTTGAGCAATTCTCCCGGTGGCTACCTTGGCGTCGACCTCAGCAGCGATCCGGTCGGAGTCATCGGCTATGGCCTCACTTGAAGCCGTTTTCGCGGCTGTTCTGAGGACGCTGGCTTCGGCCCGGTGATGCTGTCGAAGCAAGTTGGTAGCGATGCCGAACAACCATGGCCGGGCATCGTCCCGGCTCGTGTCGTATCTTTCCAGATGCTCCCAAGCGACCAGGAAGGTTTCCGAGGTAACGTCGTCCGCGGCGAATTCCCCTGCCCTTCTGGCCGCATACCTGTAAATGGCTGAGGCATGCCGATCGTACAGCTCCCCGAAAACTGCGGGGCTGTCCCGGGACCGCCTGATGATTTCGCTGTCTGTGCTCACACTATGTATTGACCGCTGGCCACAAAAGAGTTCACGCAGCGGCCCTTCTTCCTCCCTTGGACCTCGACCACAGACTATCCGTGCCTCGTCATCTCATCTGGGACGCGGCCTTACTCAAGCACTTTGACAAGGTGCAGTGAAGAACCGTCCCACTTGGGTTCTTAGTGGGAACCGCGTGGGAGCGCAGGCGGACCGGGGAGGGTTTGGACGAGTTTCGCAAGGGCAACGGAACTGGTGGTTGCAGTGCAGTGGGATGGAATCGGCCGCAGACCCTTCGGTCGCTGCCCAGCTGTTCCAGCCCGTCAGTCGCCGGGCATCTGCCAGCAGACCGAGCAGACAGGGCGTCGCTCGCTACGCTCACCCGTGCCTGGCACAAACCGAAATGCCACAACAAGCGACAACCGATGGGTACCCCGTAGGCGACACAGGAAGCCGCGCAAGTGGTAGTAAGCTTTGCTCTCATCGGTACGATAACCAGCGCCCCATTGTCACTCGGCATCCAACGTCAAGTATGGACGAGGGGCACGACAGGATAACCACGCCGGATCGGCTGGACGGCTAGCAGTCGGCACAGCCAGCTTCGAGGCCAGGGGTTCCGGCGCCTGCCTCGGAAGGTTCGAAGTCCCACTGTCCATCTCTCTTTTGACACAACACCGCAGCTCAGCGGCCTGCCGGTCCGCGAGACCTGAGCCCGTGAGCCAACTCAGGAGCCATCCCCAACCAACGCACCCCCTACTGAACCGGCCTTAGCCGCAAACCCTGCATGCCGCCGTCGACGGCCAGGGAGGTTCCCGACGTCGAACCGGACAGCGGGCTTGCGAGGTAGGCGACCGCGCCTGCAACCTCGGCAGGGTCCACCATCCGGCCATGAGGTTGACGGGCATTGAGGGCGGCGCGCTCAGCTGCAGGGTCAGCGGCGGAATCCAGGAGGCGCCCCACCCAAGGAGTGTCCACGGTGCCTGGGTTGACGCAGTTCACGCGGATGCCCTCGCGGACGTGGTCGGCAGCCATGGCCAGCGTCAAGGACAGCACCGCACCCTTCGACGCCGAGTACAGCGCCCGCTGGGGCAGCCCGGCGGTCGCGGCAATCGAGCACGTGTTCACGATGGCCGCGGACGGCGACTCGCGCAGGTAAGGCAGCGCCGCTCTGCTGACGCGCGCAATTCCCACGACGTTGATGTTCAGGACCCGGAGCCACTCGTCGTCGTCGTTTGCCGCGATGTCACCTTGGGCGCCTATACCGGCGTTGTTGACCACGATGTCCAGGCGGCCGAACTGCCTGGCAACGGTCTCGACGGCGGAACGCACCGAGGCGTCATCGGCCACGTTGCATTCCACGCCGAAGTGCGGGCTGGTTTCAGGTGCCAGGTCCAGGACGGCGACCTGCGCGCCACCGGCGGAGAGCCGGTGGGCGATGGCAGCACCAATCCCGGAGGCCCCGCCGGTTACGAGTGCTGCCAGACCTTCGAATTCCTGGCCCATAGGGGTTGCCATCAGGCGCTGATGTGGGCAGGGACGGCGGAAACAGTGCCGGCCTGCGCGCGGTAGTATTCCTGGCGCTGCCGGCCCAAGCCGTCGATCTCCAGTTCCACGACGTCGCCGGGCTGGATGTACGGGAACCGACCGGAGAGGGCCACGCCTTCGGGTGTGCCTGTGATGATGACATCGCCTGGCTCCAGAACCATGTACTGGCTGAGGTGGTGGACAATCGTGGCGGGATCGAAAATCATGTCCGAGGTGTTCGAGTCCTGGCGGGCTTCGCCGTTGACCAGGGTCCTCAGCCGGAGGTTGTTGGCATCAACGTCAGCGGCGGGTACAAGCCATGGGCCCAGGGGAGTGGAGGCGGGGAGTGACTTGCCCTTGGTCCACTGTCCGGCGGCTCCGGGAATCTGGTAGTCGCGCTCGGACAAGTCGTTGGCCACTGCGTAGCCGACGATGCATGCTTCGGCCTCGTCCAGGGAGGAAAGGTAGGACGCTTCCTTGCCGATCACGATTGCCAATTCCACTTCCCAGTCGTACTTTTCCGACGACGGCGGGATGGGCGCTGCGTCGAAAGGTCCGCTGATGGTGTTGGACGGCTTCAGGAAAACCACTGGGACCTCGGGCGGCGTGGCCCCTGATTCGGCGGCGTGCGCGGTGTAGTTCAGGCCAATGGCAATCACCGAGCCGGGCCGGGCAATGGGAGCGCCAATGCGCATGCCCTCGACGGAAATTTCCGCAAGTTCCCCGGATTGGAGGGCTGCGCGGGTCCGGGTGAAACCGTCGGAGGCGAGGAAAACGCCGTCGATGTCGTTGGTCAGCGTCGAGAGATCGAAGTACTTCTCTGTGCCGTCGGCGTCTTGGGCGATGACGGCCGGTTGTTCGTTTCCGGCCGTACCCAGCCTGGCGAATTTCAAGGTCATGGCTTCCTCCGTGCGTTTGGGACTAACATCCGAGCTCTAGTGTGCTGTTTCACTACATAATACGGAAATGTGACCCATTGACAAGGTAGACATCGGATGTTTAGCTCTACCTAGATCAACCGCCAGCTGCCAAGCAAGGAGCGCAATGAGCGTCGTCACCGCAGTGGACACTTTCGATATCCGCTTTCCCACCTCACAGGACCTCGATGGCTCCGATGCCATGAACCCGGACCCCGACTATTCAGCCGCGTACCTGATCATTCGCACTGATGCCGGTGACGGCCATGAAGGCCACGGCTTCGTGTTCACGATCGGGCGCGGAAACGAGGTTGAGACGGCAGCCCTCGACGCCCTCCGGGAGCACATTCTGGGCCGTAACGTGGAGGACCTCCTGGGCGACATGGGTGCCACCTGGAAGCTGATGGCCCACGATTCCCAGCTCCGCTGGCTTGGCCCGGAGAAGGGCGTCATACATATGGCCATAGGCGCGGTGGTCAACGCTCTCTGGGATCTGAAGGCCAAGCGGGCAGGCTTGCCGCTCTGGGAACTGCTGGCAGACATGAGTCCCGAGGAGCTCGTGGCATTGGTGGACTTCAGATACCTCACCGACGCCCTCACGCCGGATGAAGCGCTGGCGATCCTCCGGATGGCGGAGCCGGGAAAGGAGCTGCGCAAAGCAGCCCTCCGCGCTGAAGGCTACCCCGCCTACACCACGACGCCGGGATGGCTGGGTTACAGCGACGAGAAACTGACGCGCCTGGCCAAGGAAGCCGTGGCCGATGGGTTTGCGCAGATCAAGCTCAAGGTGGGTGCCTCCTTGGAGGACGATATCCGGCGCGTCGGGATTGCCCGGGCGGCGGTGGGTCCGGACACCAGGATCGCGGTGGACGCCAACCAGCGCTGGGATGTCCAGGAAGCCATCGATTGGATGGCCCACCTGGCTCCCTATGACATCGCCTGGATCGAGGAACCTACCAGCCCCGATGACGTCCTGGGGCATGCGGCCATTGCCCGCGGGGTTGCCCCCATCCCTGTGGCAACAGGCGAGCACGTCCAGAACCGGGTGGTGTTCAAGCAGATGCTCCAGGCTGGTTCCCTCCAGGTCCTGCAGATAGATGCGGCCCGTGTAGCCGGGGTCAACGAAAACATCGCCATCCTGCTGCTCGCGGCCAAGTTCGGGATCCGCGTGTGTCCGCATGCCGGCGGCGTGGGGCTGTGCGAGGCCGTTCAGCACCTGTCCATGTTCGACTTCGTTGCCGTCTCAGGTACCAAGGAAGGCAGGATGATCGAGTTCGTGGACCATCTGCACCAGCACTTCATCACACCTGTGGACGTCCGAAGCGGCGTCTACTGGCCGCCGTCGGCTCCTGGTGCGGGCAACGAAATGGTGCGTGAAACACTGACGGAATACGCCTTCCCCGACGGCCCCGTCTGGGCCCGATAACGTACCGCGACAGCACGTGCACGCTCACAAGGAAGTGATCGCATGACCCAGCAAGCACCACCGCTGCTCTCCCTCCACGGAGTCAGCAAGAGTTTCCCCGGAGTCCGGGCCCTGAACAACATGGGGCTGGAGCTTCGCCATGGTGAAGTCCTTGCGCTCGTGGGTGAGAACGGCGCCGGAAAGTCCACGCTGATGAAGCTTCTATCCGGCATCTACACACCGGACAGCGGCGCCTTCGAGCTGAACGGAACGGCCTTTGTGCCCAACAGTCCCAAGCACGCGCAGGAACTGGGTATCAGCATCATCCACCAGGAATTCAACCTGATGCCGGACCTCACCGTAGCCCAGAACATCTTCATCGGCCGCGAACCCCGGCGCTTCGGAGTGCTGAACGAACGGGCCCTCAACCATCAGGCCCGGGAACTGCTGGACAGGATCGGGCTGCAGCTGAATCCCCGTCAGAAAGTGGGGCAGCTGACGGTCGCCAAGCAGCAGATGGTGGAGATCGCGAAAGCACTGAGCCACGATTCCAAAGTGATCATCATGGACGAACCAACGGCAGCACTGAATGACGCCGAGGTGGCCGCCCTGCACCAGATCATCCGTGGATTCATCTCTCCCACCACAGGCGTCATCTACATCTCCCACAGGATGGACGAACTCAAGCAGATCTCACAGCGCATCACCGTCATCCGCGATGGCGAGTACGTGGACACCGTCAATACAGCGGAAACCACCATGAAGGAAGTCATCTCCCTGATGGTGGGGCGTCGGATTTCAGGAGAACAGCGCCCTACGGCGGTCCCCGCCGAGGTGCGTAACGACGTCGTGCTTTCGGTTGAGGGGTTATCGACGCGAGCCTTGCTGCGGGATGTCGGATTCGAACTGCGACGCGGCGAAATCCTTGGCTTCGCCGGGCTCATGGGCGCAGGTCGGACGGAGGTGGCACGGGCCCTGGTGGGCGCCGATCGTGCCACGTTCACCCGGTTACAGGTACGCGGCGTTGATGCGGCCATCCCGAACCCTGCCGCTGCCGCGAAGCTGGGCATCGGCTACCTGTCCGAGGACCGCAAGCATCTTGGCCTCATGCTTGAGCGCGACGTGAAGGAGAACATCATGCTCTCCTCGCTCGCGGCGAACGCACCGGGCGGTTTCATCAAGGATTCGGCGTTGCGCAGGACCGCTGAGGAATACAGCAGGAAGCTAAGGATCAAAACGCCATCCATCAACCAACTGGCGCGCAATCTCTCCGGCGGCAACCAGCAGAAGATCGTGATCGCCAAGTGGCTGGTCAAGGACTGCGACATTCTCATTTTTGATGAACCCACGCGTGGAATCGACGTTGGTGCCAAGGAGGAAATTTACAGGCTCCTTAACGAACTGGCCGCCGGTGGGAAATCGATCATCATGATCTCCTCGGAGCTTCCCGAGATCCTGCGCATGTCCCACCGGATCGCCGTTATGGCCGAAGGCCGGATCACAGGCTTCCTCAGCAACGCTGAAGCCACCCAGGAACAAATCATGGAGCTGGCCACCCGCCGCGCCATCGCCACACCAGGAGCAATGACAGCATGAGCCTTGTAGAGACCCCCGCGTCCCGCAACCAGGGTACAAAGCCCGGACCCGCCGAACAGAAGCCCGTACGTGACCTGGCAACCCGGTTCCGTTCATCCCTTCAACAGCTCCTGGCCTTCGGTTCACTCATTGTCCTGGTCATCTTTTTCGGTGCGATGAACTCAAGGTTCCTGGTGCCAAGCAATCTTTCGGACATCCTTCTCTCCACCGTCGTGATCGGGTTGCTGGCCCTGGGCGCGACGTTCGTGATCATTACCGGAGGCATTGATCTCTCCGTAGGCACCGGGATGAGCCTGTGCTCAGTCATGACGGGCGTGGTCCTGACCTATCTCGGCCTGCCGCTGTGGGCCGGCGTCATTGGCGGCATCCTGATGGGAGCCGTGATCGGTGCCGTCAATGGGTTCCTCATTTCGTTCCTGAAGATCCCACCGTTCATTGCCACCTTGGCCACGATGCTCGTAGCACAGGGCATGGCCCTGGTGGTTTCCGGAACCAAACCCATCTATTTCACCAGCACTGAAGGCTTCGCCAACCTTGCCCTCGGCAAGCCCATCCCCGGCCTGGTAGTTCCCAACGCAGTATTCATCTTCTTCGCGGTGGCCGTACTGGCCGGACTCGTCATGAGCAAGACGCTCTTGGGCCGCTATACCTTCTCCATCGGTTCCAACGAGGAAGCAACAGCACTTTCCGGCATCAACGTGCGGAACTGGAAATTGTGGATCTATACGGCCGCCGGAGCCTTCACAGGCCTGGCCGGCGTCATCATCGCAGCCCGCCTGAACTCCGCCCAGCCGGGGCAGGGCATGGGCTACGAACTGCAGGCTATTGCCGCCGTCGTGATCGGTGGAACATCCCTGGCCGGAGGCAAAGGCTCCATCGTCGGAACGGTGATCGGCGCCCTCATCATGTCCGTCCTGACCAACGGCCTGCGCATTATCTCCGTGCCGCAGGAATGGCAGAACGTGGCCATCGGCGTCGTGATCCTCGTGGCGGTCTATCTGGACATGCTGCGCAGGAAGGAGACCACCAAATAGCCCCTGCGCTTCGGCTCCAACCACCCGCTTCCGCTCCAACCACCCGCTTCCGCTCCACCCAATCGCATCCTCTCCAGAACGCATCTTCTCCAGAACGCATCCTCAGAAAAAGGGAGTCTTCAATCGTGAGCAAGTCCATCCACAACCGCCGTTCCTTCCTTACCCTCACTGGCCTCGCCCTCGGTGCCGTCGCCATCGCCGGCTGCGAGGCACCGGCCGGATCCGCCTCCGCCAGCGGAGCAGCAGCCAACGGCGCCAAGCCGTACATCGCCGTCGTGTCCAAAGGTTTCCAGCACCAGTTCTGGCAGGCCGTCAAGCAAGGAGCGGACAAGGCTGCCAAGGAATTCAACGTCGAGATCAGCTTTGAGGGCCCGAACACCGAGAAGGACGTCGACCAGCAGATCCAGATGCTCACCACGGCCCTGGGCAAATCGCCTGCAGCCATCGGCTTCGCAGCGCTGGACTCACAGGCCGCCACGCCCCTCCTGGAGCAGGCCAAGAGCAAGAACATCCCGGTCATTGCGTTCGACTCCGGCGTTGACTCCACCATCCCGGCCACCACGGCTTCCACCGACAACAAGGCTGCAGCAGCTGAGGCTGCCAAGCACCTTGCTGAACTGATTGGCGGATCAGGGGAAATCGCCATCATCGGCCACGACCAGACGTCCAAGTCCGGCACGGACCGTCGGGACGGCTTCAAGGAATACATCGAAAAGAACAACCCCGGGGTCAAGATCGTCGCCATCCAGTACGCCGGTGGTGACCAGCTGCTCTCGGCAGACGCTGCCAAGGCGATCATCACCGCCAACCCCAACCTCAAAGGCATGTACGGAACCAACGAAGGTTCGGCAATCGGCGTCGTCAAGGCCGTGGAGGAGCTTGGCCTCAAGGGCAAACTGACGATCGTCGGATTCGACTCGGGCAAGGCGCAAATTGACGCCATCAAGTCCGGACTCATGGCAGGCGCCGTCACCCAGAACCCTGTTGGCATCGGCTATGAGACGATCAAGGCCGCCGTTGCCGCGATCAAGGGTGAGAAGTTGCCGGGCAAGATCGACACCGGCTTCTACTGGTACGACGCCAAGAACATCGACTCCGAGACCATTAAGCCCAACCTCTACCAATAGAATCAGCCCGGATTGGGAAGCACTGCGCGGCTCCCAATCCGGGCCTGACGCTCCAAAAAGCACTGCCAAATCCCGGCACACGGAAGGTATCCCGTTGATCCAGCACGCACCTTGGTTCGAAGAGGCACGCTTTGGCATGTTCGTACACTGGGGCCTGTACGCCCTGCCCGCCCGGCACGAGTGGGTGATGAACCGCGAGGAAACCACTGTGGAGGAGTACTCCAAATACTTCCGGCGCTTTGACCCCGATCTCTACGATCCCCGCGGGTGGGCACGGGCCGCGCGCAGGGCCGGCATGAAGTACGTGGTCCTCACCACCAAGCATCACGATGGCTTCTGCCTATGGGACTCAGCTCTGACGGACTACAAAGCCACCAACACCCCAGCGGGCCGTGACCTGATTGCACCCTACGTGGACGCGCTGCGGGCTGAAGGACTCAAAGTCGGTTTCTACCACTCGCTGATCGACTGGCACCATCCGGACTTCACCATCGACGGCGTGCACCCCCAACGCAACGCAGCCGACGTCGAAAACCTCAACGCCGGACGCGACATGGCACGCTACCGCGAGTACCTGCACGGACAGGTGCACGAGCTCCTGGGCAACTACGGCACCATCGACTACCTGTTCTTCGATTTCTCCTACGCAGGAGACGGACACTCAGAGTTCTGGGGCGGCAAGGGTGCCAAGGACTGGGACTCCGAAAACCTGCTCGCCATGGTGCGGGAACTGCAGCCCGGCATAGTGGTCAACGACCGCCTTGGTATCCCCGGCGACTTCGTCACCCCCGAGCAGTACCAGCCGGCCGGACCCATGATGGTCGACGGCGTCCCCGTCACTTGGGAGGCCTGCCAGACCTTGAACGGCAGCTGGGGTTACGACCGCGACAACCTCAACTACAAATCCGTGGACCTGCTCATCCGAATGCTGGTGGATTGCGTCTCCAAAGGCGGCAACCTGCTGCTTAACGTAGGCCCAACAGGCCGGGGCAGCATCGACCCCCGGGCGCTCGCCTCCCTTGAAGGCATCGGCGAGTGGATGGAACTGCATTCCCGCTCGATTTACGGCGCGGGGACTTCGCAGTTCACAGCACCTGCGGATGCCCGCTACACCCAGCGCGGGGACCGCCTGTACGTGCATCTCTTCGCCTGGCCCTTTGAATACGTCCATCTCCCGGACCTGGCCGGCAAAGTGGAGTATGCCCAACTCCTCAACGACGCATCCGAGGTCTTCCTCCAACAGGTGGACCCCGCACAGCAGGCCATGAACATGACCCCCGGAGGCCAACCAACCGGGACCCTGACCATCAAGCTCCCCGTCCAGCGGCCCGACGTCGCTGTGCCCGTGCTTGAACTTTTCCTGAAGCCGGGGAATCTCAATGACTGAAAGCATCGCCCTCCACACCCGGCTCAAACCCGGAACCGAAGAGGCATACGCAGACGCCCACGCGAACATCCCGCCCGAACTCGTTGAAGCCCTCAAAGGAGCCGGCGTACGGAATTGGCGGATCTGGCGCAGCGGGCTGGACCTTTTCCACGTGGTGGACGTCGAGGACTACCAAGCCATGCGCCATGCGCTCGCGGATCATCCGGCGAACGTTCCCTGGCAGGCCCGGATGGCAGAACTTCTTGAGGTTCAGGACGATTACTCCGGAAACGATTCGGGTATCCAGAAAGTATGGGAACTGCCATGAACTCTGAACCACTGACTCTCGGCAGGCTCGGATTCGGTGGGGCCGGCATCGGAAACCTGTACAAAGCCATCCCGGATGGGGAAGCGTTGGCTACTGTCCTGGCGGCCTGGGATTCAGGTGTCCGCTATTTCGACACCGCACCCCACTACGGCCTGGGCTTGTCCGAGCAGAGATTGGGCGCTGTCCTCCGGGACAAACCCCGGGAAGAATTCGTCATCTCCACTAAAGTGGGCCGCTTGCTGGAAGCCAACCCCGATGCCGGCTCGGCAAAGGACGGCCCGGCAGCGGCCGGCTCGGCAAAGGACGACGAGGGCTTCGACGTCCCCGCTACCAGCAGACGCGTATGGGATTTCACCGAAGCCGGCATCCGGCGCAGCATCGAGGACTCCCTGGAACGCCTGGGCCTGGACCATGTGGATATCGCATACCTCCACGATCCCGATGTCCACGATCTCCAGAAGGGCATCTCCCACGCCCTTCCAGCGCTGGAGAAACTGCGCGCCGAGGGCTTGGTCAAAGCCATCGGCGTCGGCACCAACTCCGCGGAAGCAGCCTTGGAATGTGTCGAGGCCGCGGACCTGGACCTCATCATGCTCGCAGGACGCTACACGTTGCTTGAGCAGCCCAGCGTCCCGCTGCTTGACCGCTGCGTGGAGCAGCGCACCGGCGTCGTGGATGTTGGCGTCTACAACTCCGGGCTGCTGGCCCGTCCCGAAGTCCCCGACGACGCGCATTACAACTACGACCGCGCACCGCGTGCAGTGGTTGAGCGTGCGCGTGCGCTCGCGGGCGTCTGCAGCGACTTCGGGGTGGAACTCCCGACGGCGGCACTCCAGTTCCCCTTGCGGCATCCGGCCGTGGTGAATGTGACAGTCGGGGCCAGCAGACCTGAACAGGTCACTTCGAACGCCAGCCGTATGCAGGAATCCGTGCCCGAAGAATTGTGGGACGCGTTGGAGGCCCTGCGGCGTGATTGACGCGCATCTGCACCTCTGGAATCTCGATACCTTCGTAACGGGAGGTGTCCGGCCCTACTCATGGCTCGGCCCGCAGCACGGTGGGCTGTTCCGCAGCTTCGGCGAGGATGAGGCCGCAGAGGTCCTGGCCGCAGCGGGGGTGAGCGGAGCGGTGATGGTCCAGGCCGACGACACGGTTGCTGACACCGAGAGCATGCTGGGGGTGGCGTCGCGCAATCCGTGGGTACTCGGCGTCGTGGGGTGGATCCAACTCGACTCTCCCGCGGAAGCCGCGTCCCAACTGGACCGCTTCGCCACTCATTCCGTCTTCAGGGGCGTGCGGCATTTGGTGCACGATGATCCCCGGGATGACTTCCTTGACCTGCCCCCGGTACGCGAATCCCTGGCCCTGCTTGCCGCACGCGGCCTGGCCTTCGACGTCCCCGATGCCTTCCCACGTCATCTGGGAGGCACTGTACGGCTTGCCCGCGAACTTCCTGAGCTGACCGTGGTCCTGGATCATCTCGGCAAGCCACCCCTTGCCGACGCCGCTGCGATGGACCTTTGGCGCGCTGATTTTCGAGAACTAGGGCGTCTGCCCAACACCGTGGCCAAGTTGTCCGGCTTGCACTTGCCCGGCGTGGAATATTCCGCAGATTCGTTGCGGCCCTTGTTCGACGAAGCGCTGGAGGCCTTCGGTCCCGATCGCTTGATGATCGGCAGCGACTGGCCGGTCAGCACACTGGGTGCGCCTTACGGCCGGACCTTGGATGTGTTGTTGGAACTCATCTCTTCACTGAGCGTCCCTGAACAGGATGCCGCGCTCGAGGCGACAGCAATCCGCACCTACGGGCTGCCGGTTACGCCGCTTCCACAGGATTAGCTCCCAAGGATTAGGACTTCCTCGGACTAGAGGGCCTGCCGCAGCCAGTTCTCCACGCCGCTGATGTGGACAGTCACCAGGGCCCGGACCAGTTCGGCATCGCCGCGTTCCAGGGCGTCGGCGATAGCGCGGTGTTCTGCCAGCGTATGCGCCACAGCTTTTTCCTGCGTCAGGCCACGCCAGATCCGGGCTCGGACCGTACTGCTGGACAGGGCTTCCAAGAGGCTGCCAAGGTAGTCGTTCCCCGCAGCTTCGGTGATGATTCGGTGGAATTCGAGATCGTGGGCTACGAGTTCCTCGACGTCCGTGTTTTCATCGATGCCGTCCATGGTGGCCCGGAGCGCCATGAGCTCTGCCGGCCCGATCTTGCCGGCAGCGAGGTGGGCGGTGGCCGGTTCAAGGATTCGTCGGACCTCAAAGAGTTCCAGGATGGAGCGGTCCTGATGCAGGTCAACCACAAATGCCACGGCTTCGTTAAGCAGCTTGGCATCGAGGCTGGTGACGTAGGTTCCGTCGCCGCGGCGGACGTCGAGCACGCGGATCAGCTCCAGTGCCTTCACCGCCTCACGCAGTGAACTGCGCGAAAGGCCGAGCCGCTCGCTCAGTTCCTTCTCGGGCGGAAGCCGATCCCCGGCCTTGAGTTCCCCGCGGATCAGCATGTCCTTGATCTTGCCAATCGCCTCATCTGTGACAGCCATGGATCCATAGTAGTCGCGAATCATCGGATGTTTGGCTTAGGCGCGCTCTCACCCAACTACGTAGCAGCAGATGCCCTTTTGGGCGCTCAAAACGGCATCTGCTGCTACTTACTTGGGTTCGTTAACCAACGACGGCGGCACTTGCGTTCCGTTGTTACGGAACCCAGGTGCCGCCGTCGGGCGTTACTTGGAACTGGCGCTATTGGGGACCTGTTAGGAGTCGCCGCCGCGCATGGGGCGGTTGGCAATAACCGGGGCGCTGCCGGTGTAGCCATCGCGGGTCGCAGCAAGCTCGTGGATCTGCTTGCGGCACAGGTACCAGCCAACCACCATCAGTGCGCATGCGATCGCCGTGACCAGCATGGTGAGCGGGGAGTCGATGAAGACCATCACCAGCACGCCCACCAGGAACAGGAGCGAAAGGTAACCGGTGTACGGCGCACCAAACATCCGGAAGGACGGGCGCTTGAGCCAGCCCTTGTCCGCCCAGCGTTTGAGTTGCATCTGGCACAGGACGATGGTGGCCCACGTGACGATGATCCCCACGGAAGCAACGTTCAGGACGATTTCGAACGCCTGTGACGGGACGAGGTAGTTCAGCGGAACGCCGAGGAGCGAGACACCTGCCGTGATCGCAATGCCACCGTAGGGGACACCGGCCTTGTTCATGCGCTGGGCAAACTTCGGGGCGGACCCTGCAACGGACATTGAGCGCAGGATACGGCCGGTGGAGTACAGGCCGGCGTTCAGCGAAGACAGCGCGGCGGTGAGGACCACGAGGTTCATGATCACGTCCACGCCCTGGATGCCGATGGAACCGAAGAACGTCACGAACGGGCTGACGCCCTTCTCGTAGGACGTGTAGGGGAGCAGCAGAGCGAGCAGGATGACCGAGCCAACGTAGAACACTGCGATACGGAAGACCACGGAGTTGATGGCCTTGGGCATGATCTTCTCAGGGTTCGGAGTTTCACCGGCGGCGGTGCCGATGAGCTCGATCGATGCGTAAGCGAACAGCACACCCTGCATGAGGATGATCATGGGAAGGATGCCATTGGGGAAGATGCCGCCGTTGTCGGAGAGGAGGCTGAAGCCCACTTCCTGGCCCTCCACCGGGGTGCCGAAGATGACGAAGTAGCTGCCTACCACCAGGAAGGCCACCAAAGCAGCGACCTTGACCAGGGCGAACCAGAATTCAAGCTCGCCAAAGACCTTGACCGAAACCAGGTTCAGGCTCAGGACCACGACAAGTGCGATAAGCGCCCATGCCCACTGTGGAACCACGCCGATCCACGGGACGTATTTGCCGAAGAAGTTCATGTACAGCGCCGCTGCTGTGATATCCACGATGGTGGTGGTGGCCCAGTTGATCCAGTAGAACCAGCCGGAAACGAAAGCTGCCTTCTCACCGAAGAACTCACGGGCGTAAGAAACGAAGGATCCCGACGAGGGGCGGTGGAGAACGAGTTCACCGAGAGCGCGGAGGATCAGGAATGCGAAGAAGCCACATACGGCATACGCGATGACGAGCGAAGGGCCCGCAGCGTTGAGGCGGCCACCAGCGCCGAGGAACAGCCCGGTGCCGATTGCACCGCCGATCGCGATCATCTGGATCTGGCGGGGCTTCAGATCCTTGTGGTAGCCCTTGTCCTCCTTGTGGAGGGCTTTCTCGCTGGCATGCGCTTGGGCCGGGACCGTGTGGTCCGTGATGGGTGGGTTGGTCATTGGAATCCTTAGGGGTGTCCTGTTGGGGGTGTCCTGGACGCGTCCGATCGGGGGCCGGAGCGCAGGACAGGGCCTCGTGGGGGTGTGCCTTATCGGGCGGGACGGCTCTCTTGAGCCGCTGGGCTTACTGGCCGGTTTCGGCTTACTTGCTCAGGTTTGCCAGACGTTCCGGGCTGAGCAGTTCCTCAAGCTGGGCAGCAGTCAGCAGACCGTGCTCCAGGACGAGTTCTGCAACACCCTTGCCGGTAGCCAGCGCTTCTTGGGCGATGGCCGTGGCGGAGGCATAACCGATGTGGGGGTTCAATGCCGTGACGAGACCGATCGACTGCTCCACGGTAAGCCGTAGCCGTTCGGTGTTTGCTGTGATGCCCCGGACGCAGCGTGCCGTAAGGGTGCGGCACGCTGCTTCCAGGTGGGAGATGCTCTTGTGCAGGCTGTGCACAATGATCGGTTCGAAGGCGTTCAGCTGAAGCTGGCCCGCCTCCGCGGCCATGGTGACTGTGACATCGTTGCCGATGACTTCGTACGCCACCTGGCTGACCACTTCCGGGATCACCGGATTGATCTTGCCGGGCATGATCGACGAACCGGATTGAACAGCCGGCAGGTTGATCTCGCCCAAACCCGCACGCGGTCCAGAGGACAGCAGGCGGAGGTCGTTGCAAATCTTGGAGAGCTTCACTGCCACACGCTTGAGGACGCCTGACAGATGAACGAAAGCGCCAACATCCTGGGTGGCCTCAATGAGGTCCGCCGACGTCAGGAGCGGAAGGCCAGTGATTTCGGCCAGGTGACGGCAGGCGGCATCTGCGTAACCGACTGGAGCGTTCAGGCCCGTGCCAATGGCGGTGGCCCCAAGGTTGATCTCGTGGATCAGCATGTGGGACTCGTCCAGGCGGGCACGGTCCTCGCCAATGGTCACGGCGTACCCACCGAATTCCTGGCCCAAGGTCATGGGAACGGCGTCCTGAAGCTGGGTGCGGCCCATCTTCACAACCGTGCGGAATTCACGGCCCTTCTCGGCAAACGCCAACTCGAGTTCTTCCAGGGCGAGGAGGAGTTCCTTCACCGAGAAGATCGTGGCGAGGTTCACCGCCGTCGGGTAGACGTCGTTGGTGGACTGGCTCAGGTTGACGTGGTCATTGGGGTGCAGCTTTGAGTAATCGCCCTTGGGGTGGCCAAGGATTTCCAGTGCACGGTTGGCGATGACCTCGTTTGCGTTCATGTTGGAGCTGGTGCCCGCGCCGCCCTGGATCACGTCCACCATGAACTGCTCCTGGAGCATGCCATCCATGACGTCCTGGCATGCCTGGTCAATGGCTCCGGCGCGTTCGGCATCCAGGAGGCCGAGCTCATGATTCGTGCGGGCTGCCGCTTGCTTTACCGCGGCGAGGCCGCGGACCAGATGGCGGTTCGTGGACAGAGGCTGTCCTGTGATGGGGAAATTCTCGATGGCCCGCAGGGTGTGGACGCCCCAGTAGGCGTTCCCGGGAATATCGCGGTCCCCCAGGAGGTCGTGTTCGGAACGGATGGGGATCGCCTGATCGACGGTGGTCATAGCTGTCCTTGGTTTAGTTCTTGCTGAAAAATTGCGCTGCGCGGAGCTCGCCGACCGGAAGGCCGCCGCCCAACACCGGTGGGCTTTGAAGCGTGTCCAGGCTGCCGCCGTCGACGCCCAACTGGCGGAGAACCTCAACGGTGACGGGCATACGCGCGCGGTCACCGCCGTCGGAAATCTTCACGGCCACGCCGCGGCCGTCCGGCAAGCCCACCAACTGGAGGCCTTCAAAACCGTCCTTGGCCAGCAACCCCGGGACTGCGCGCATCAGCGCAGTGACGTCGCGGCCTTCCCCGGCAACCATCTCCGGGAAACGGCGCATGGCGTGGGCAACCTTGCCTTCGACGGTGCTTTGGTCAGCGGCGGCGAGGCGGCCATAGGCGCGGGCCATGCCGTGAAGCGTGTGGGCAAAAAGCGGCGTACCGCAGCCATCCGTGCTCACTGCGGCTGCATCCTCGCCGGTCAGTTCGGTGATGGTGTCACGAACCAGGACCTGAAGCGGGTGCTCCGGGCTGAGGTAGCCCTCCACGGGCCAACCGTTAATGACGCACACTGCGGTCATGGACGCGTGCTTGCCGGAGCAGTTCTGGGCAAGTTGGGTTGGGCCGTTGCCAGCGCGGAGCCATTCTTCGCGCTCAACGACGCCGTATGGCAGGTCAGTGCTGTTGCCCAGTGCCGCTTCGGTCAGGCCGTGAAGCGCCAGGATCTCGGCGGCGCCGTCGCGATGCGCTTTGCTGCCCGAGTGGCTGGCCGCCGTCAGGGCGAGGAGGTTCTGGGGGATGTCCAAGCCTGCGCGGAGGAGGGCAACGGCCTGCAGCGGCTTAAGGGAAGAACGCGGATACATCGGCGCGTCCGGCTCGCCGGCTTCGATGGCACTGCTGCCATCGGCGTTCAGGGCGATCAGCGATCCATAGTGGATGCTCTCCACCAAGCCGTCGCGGGTCTGTTCGACGAGCGGGACGTGGTTGGGTGTTCTCTGTGCTGTTTGGGCCGCTGCTGCCGCGGTCGCTTGAGGCATGGTGTCCTTTGGGTGGTTCATTTGCTGAGGATCGTGTCCAGTGCGACGCTGACGGCCTGAAGGTGATCGGCCATCGCTTTGCTCGCTGCTTCGGCGTCGCCTGCTTCGATTGCGTTCAGCACGGCAACATGTTCGTCGTCCGAGCGGTGTTGCCGGTCAGCGACGAGGTTGAGGGTTTCGGATTGGTGGGCCAAGGCGTCGCGGATATCGGAGACGACGCTGGCGAACACCCGGTTGCCACTGGCCCGGGCGACGGCGGAATGGAAGCTGGCGTCCAGGTTTACCCACGCTTCGGGATCGTTTTCGTTGAGCATTTCCTGGACGATGTCCTTCAGGTGCTCAAGTTCTTCCTCGGTGCGGCGCTGGGCTGCCAGTCCGGCTGCGGGAATCTCAATGTGCGGACGTGCCTCGTTCAGATCACGCGCACTGTACTGGCCCAAGGTAAGGTCATTGGCGACCTTGTTGGCCACAATGAACGTGCCCTTACCGGTCTTGGTCACAGTCAAGCCCAGCGTGTTGCAGGACCGTAGGGCTTCGCGAATGACCGAGCGGCTCACGCCATACTGGGCTGCCAGCGTTGCTTCAGAACTCAGCTTGGTGCCGATATCGAACTGGCCGCCCTCGATAGCCCTTCTGAGTGCCGCGAAGACAGCCTCAGCCGCGGAAATGCGCGAGATCGGCGTATGCCCAGCGGAAGAGCCCTGAGGGGCTGGCTGTCCGGCTGTCCGGCTGTCTGACAGGTTCACGTTATCGAATATGGCACGGGTCACAAGGCTGTGTCAACGCTGAAAGATTCGCTTCACGCTTTGCTCTCGGGGTGAGCGCCGCTGATTGCGGCAGGGGGCCTAGCTTACGCGCGCATGACCCTCGATAGACCGGAGGATGCCGAACAGCTTCACCACACCTTCGTCGCCGAACAACACGTCCGGACCGGACGGTGCCAACTCGTTGTAGGGGGAATCGAAGAGGGCAGCGGGATCCACTCTCCCGTTCTCCACCAGATGGTTGGTCAGGACTTGGAGGAAGTCGAGTTGCTGTGCCGTCAGAGTGGTGTCGGCAACGAACTCCGACAGTGCTTCCTCCACTGCATCGCGGTCGAGTCCGACAAGGGAGCGTACGAAGACACCTAAGCCGTCGCTTGCTGCACGGTCCAGGTCTTGCGAGGACCCCAAACCACTTTCGAGCAGGATGCGCTCGAGCTCGGCGATATCCAAAGCCGTTAGCTGTTTGTTCCTGCGGAGACGTTGGATGGTGGTGTGCTGCTGATGCTGCGCGAGGTAGAGGCGTGTTTTCTCTCGGTATCGGACTAGGTCCACGGTGCCATTGCTGGCTCCGGCGAGTTCCATCTCTTCCAGTTCGCCGAGTTCGTCCTCGAAATTTGTGTAAACGACGTTGCGTTTGCGCTTCTCGATGAGGTGAACAAGTTCGCGAAGCCTGAGCCTGATATCTTCCAGCCACTCGGCCGATATTGAGTCCCACTCACCGTCGTCCAGGATTGTTTCGAGCAGAGGCAATTGGGCTGCAATGGCGGGAATGTTTGGCTGGTCTTGCAACGCCGTCGCAACCGCCTGGATCTTCTTGCAGTAAGGAGCTAAGCCCCGGCCCTCCAGTACGGCAAGCTCTGTCTGGAGCACCAAGTAGTCGAAGCGCTTGGCCTCTTCCGTATCCGGCAGGGCTCCTATGGACGCCAGCCGCGCAATATCTGACTCAAGAGCGCTGAAGTCTTCCGCCTTGAGGGAATCCCAAGCGGATGCATGAGTGAACCTTTCGACCCACTTGCGTACAGGCTTCACCAGGAAGTTGTCGTGCGGCAGCCGGTCGACGGTGTGCTTCAGGGTTTTCCTCAAGTCCGCAACGTATGGAGCATCGGCATCCCACGAAAGGTCGGCGGCAAGACGCAAGAGTTGGACGCGGGTAGCGAACGTGCTCTCTGCTAGGGACTTGCCCAGGGACCCTTCGTTGCCTGGCATTCCGGCGTTGAAATACTCCGCATTGCGGCAGATGTCGAAGATGAAGAAGTCTTTTTTGTCTTCCCCAGGGCCGAATAGATCCGGGCAGAGCCGTGTTCCACGTCCCACCATCTGCCAGAACTTCGTTTTGGATCTAACCATTTTGAAGAAGACAAGGTTGACGGCTTCCGGCACGTCCACTCCGGTGTCCAGCATATCCACAGAGATCGCGATGTGCGGGTTTCCGTCTCGGGTGGAAAACTCTTCGATGAGTGCCTGGGCATAGTTCACCTGGTAGGTAATTACCCGGGCGAAGTGTCCCTTGTAGTTTGGGTAATTCTTATCGAAGCGGGCTGCGATGAAGTCTGCATGTTGGTTGTTCTTCGCGAAGATAATGGTCTTCCCAAGACGGTCCCCGCCGGCAACCTTATGGCCGCGGGTCATGAGCACTTCCAGGGCCTTGTCGACGGTGTCGGTGTTGAACAGCCAGGAATTGACTACGGCTGGATCGACGAACTCCGGGATCTCACCGTCTTCGTTCCATTCGAGCTCGTCCCACTGTTCCTTTTCGCCGTCGGGAAGGTCGTCATAGGAGATGCCTTCATAGGGGAATTTAAGCGGCACGGGAATTACGCGAGGGGGCACGAGGTAGCCAGCCTCGATTGCTTCATTGAGTTCGTAAGCAAAAGTAGGGACGTTGTCTTCGATGCCGAAAAGACTGTAAGTATTCCGGTCCACTTCTGACTGGGGAGTGGCTGTAAGGCCAATGAGCAGGGAATCAAAGTACTGGAAGATCGCTCGGTACTTCTGATAGATGGAGCGGTGAGCCTCGTCAATGATGATGAGATCGTAGTGGCCCACTCCAAACCTGCGTTGACCCAGGTTTCCCTCGGTCTGATTGATGAGGTTCATCATTGTGGGATACGTGGCGACGTGGATGCGGCTGTCAGCTTCGTCACCGGAGCCAAGTATCACTGGCCCGGAACCGGGCAGGTGGGTCTTGAATGCGTTTGCTGCCTGCCTTACCAAAGTGACGCGGTCGGCCAGGAACAGAACACGCTTAGCCCAGTTGGCTTCCTGCAGCAGCTTGGCGAGTGCGACGACGGTGCGCGTCTTGCCGGTGCCGGTTGCCATGACCACAAGAGCCTTGCGTTCACAGTCATTCTCATAAGCCTCTGTTACGGCTCGGATGGCATTGTGCTGGTACGGCCGTTCGACAATCGAGTTGTCGATTTGCTGCTCGGCCAGGGGTTTACGGATTTCCCGCCGATTCACGAACAGCTGGAGTTGATCCCGCGTGTGGAACCCTTGGACAGTCCGTTCGGGGTACATGGAGTCGTCCCAGATCCATGTTTCATAGCCGGACGTGTAGTAGATGATAGGTCGCCGGCCGAAACGTCGTTCGAGACAGTCAGCGTAGAGCTTTGCCTGTTGCTTCCCGACGTGAGGGTCCTTCGTCGTACGTTTCGCTTCGACCACCGCTAGAGGCAGCCCATCTGCACCCCACAGGACGTAGTCGACATACCCGATGCCGCTCAGCGTGCCGCTTGAAGTGGGCATGGTGTCTACCTTGAATTCACGATCTTCCGGGTTGGAGAGTGGCCACCCGGCTTCGTTGAGATCAAGGTCAATAAGGTGTCGGCGAGTAAGGGCTTCGTCATAGTCGTGCTGGTCAGGAACGGATTGGTTCTGCTTCTTGACCTGTGCAATCTCCGCCTGAAGCTGTATCAGCTGTGCGTTGAGATCTGCAGATTCCGCTGTCGCCTCAGCAAGGGCTTCGTCTTTGGCCTTGAGTTCTTCTTGAAGCTTCTGGAGTTGCTCGGGTGACTGCTGCGGGACAGGCGACTTGGGAACCGGAGCGAGAACCGCGGCGTCGAATACTAACGACGGCGGCAGCTGGCTTCCGTTCTTGGCGTAGTTTCGGGCGAGCCAGTAGCAAACGTGGTGGAGCTCGCGTAGGACGAGTTCTGCACCTTGAACCGTGGGTCCCACAGGGTTGTGGACCGCATTGTTTCCGGCTTTGCGAATAATGGTGAACTTGTTGCCGATGGCGCCGCCCACGAGCCGCTTGAAGGCCGGCTCATTGAGAAGCGCATTGAGATCGTCTTTGTAAGGAAGCTCTAGTGCCGCTTCCACCTTGTAAAGCCATTCAACAAGGCGTTCGACTGTGTAGCGGGCGTAGAACACGGATGCTCGGGGATCGATGCGGGCAAACTGCTCGGCGCGTCTGGCCTGCTGTGCCAAGTCCGGCCATTCGGCCAGCATGAATCCGAAATTGCTGTTTACTGCCCCCATGCAGTCGTCTCCGTTCACACGCACCGATGTCCTGGGATCAGTCAACCATGGGGGAGTGACAGTTCATGTCTTATTTCGTGTCTGGAGACTGAACCAGCGGGAGTTTACGCACGTTGGCCGCTGCGTCATCGGCAACTTTCGGATGGGGGCCCATCCACTTCTGCAAATCGTCCCTGGCGTAGTCGAATGCTTCCACCATGTGCCGACAGTAGTGATCGACGACGTCTTCTGCTACATCTACCGCGACGCCGAACTGCGTACCCGTGGAGACCAGCATCTGCCTGCTGATTCGCTGAAGGCGATATTCGCCTTTCACGCTCATTGCGAGGTCGATGCTTGATTCTCCGTCCCAATACGGCGCATAGGTGGCGAGGTCATAGAGCGGGGCCACTTTCACTGCGCTGCCGTTGAGCAGCAAGGAGTAGTTCTTGGCATGTGCGTCAGTGCAGCCGGCCACAGTGTTGAAGACGAAGGCACGATAAAGCACCTCTCCTGCTGTCCGGCGATCGGCCTCGAGAGGAAGCGACCGCGCGAGGGATGCCATATCGCTGGCTCCTGGGCCGCCGTCGCGATGCTGGTACTTCTTTGCAGGTGAAACGCTTAGAGACTGGCAGAGGTCTTCTTGGTGAATGCGGCGCCAAGTTCCGTCTGTGACTTGACGGTCATATCGCCGCGTAACGAACACGTCCCAAGAGCCGATGCGGGCGAGTTCAGATGCTGCTACATCAAGTCCCAGAAAAGCCGCTGCCCTCATGGTCAGCTGCTCGACGACGTCGAGCCGGCTGAAGGTGCCGGCGGAAGGCTTCAAAATGTGTGTCGTTGGCGTTGCATCTGAGGGGACTCCCCATGTGCCGTCGGCGAACTGGTGTAGGGCAATTTTTGGTTGCGCTCCTGCAAGACTGAAGCGTCCCGCAGCGTCGTCATAGGGCGTGCCATCCTCGTATTCGGCCACGACATGATCCAGCATGTCGGCAACCTCAGATTCGGTGACAGGGGTGACCACATTGCGCGTGAGTGCTCTATCGGAAGATTCCGTGTCCGGTGGCATGAACTGGAGAGCGCCTGCCACATCTGCTCCGATGTGCTCCAGTATGGCGAAAGGGTTTGAGGAGGATACCCCAAAGCGCCTGGCTATTGTCCGCAGGGCACCCTCACTGTCCGGCAGCAAGCCTTGTAGAAAGGGCAGGACTGCCCGTTTCTTATGCGAAGCGGCGGCCAGCGGCATGGACAGCGACAACGGAGTTGCGTTCGTCATCGCTCGATACTCGGATGAGTAGCGGAACGTCAGATTGCCTGAGCTTGTCTGCTCGACTCGGCCGCAATGGGTCCCATCCATAAAGACGTCGAGTGCCCGGGCGTTTACCATCGGACCTGGCCAGTTTCAGTGTTGCGTATGGCAACTTCGAACCCCAAGGCTTGAAAGACGTCCATGAATTTCGACGTCTCCACTGTGGCCTTGCCGGACTCAAGGTCGATGACGAAGGTTCGCGAAACGTTTGCCCTGCGGGCCAGTTCTGCTTGGGCCCAGCCCCGCTCTTCACGGAGCTCACGTATGAGTGGACCAGCCTCACGGACGGTTCGCATTCCAGCCTCCTGTCGTCGTACGGCAACTTTCACAAATGTCGCCGTACGCCGACTTTAGCATTTGTTGCCGTACGGCGACAGTGGCTTGACCGAGTGCCGCTCAGTGCCTAGGAAGTTCGGTTACAGCTCTCCTCGGAACGCGCGGTGCTGGAGCGAAGCGAACAAGGTATCCAGTCCGGACAGGTGCTTGCGCTGGGTCACCTTCAGACGCTCGACGGCGGCGATGCGGGTTGCGAAGGTCTGCTGAAGTTCGAGAGGAGGAAGCGGAATGGGTATGGAGAGCAATTTTGGCTTAGCTATGTTCTTCATGGAACCGCCGCTGCCGGATGAGCGTCGGCTGATTTCGTCACGAGTCTCCTTTGACTGGAGCGCCGCCAGTAAGTATCGGGCCTCCACTCGATGCGACGGTACTGCCCTCCACAGTTTGTCCGGCAGGACAGTCGTTCCATTAGTCGATTCGACAAGAGCGCTGGCGCCGACGAGTTCCGTCGTATTTGCCCGACTGATGATGACATCGCCTTTGCGGACAATGTGCTCCGCTGCGGGTTCGTAGCCCGGCGGAAGGGGTTTGGACTGAGATTCGCGGTACTGGCCAGAGGTGATTGCGCTGATTTTGAGCACCCTGCAGGGATTGGAGCTGTCGTCCGACCCGACAAGGTTCTTGCCGCCTACCAACGCCGATACGGCATCAGAAAGTACGTTGGATCTGGGGATATTGCCAAACATAGAATGGAAGATCGACTGTGTGAGGGCGTCGAGGTGGGCGATGGCTTGGCGACGCTTCGTGCGAAGCTCGTCGGCCTCATCCAAAATAGCGGCGATCCGCCGCTGCTCCTGAATGCGCGGATGCGGAACTTCCATGTCCAAGAAGACTCGATTGGGTAGCGAACGACGCCTTGCTGTTGAACCCTGAAGTTTGGCTAAGTAATACGCGATTGCCACGGGTGACCGGAGGAATCGTTCAAGATATAAGGCCTCGGTGACGGTGCTGTCTTTGATATCCCATATAGCATATGCGGGGCTGACTATTCCGGCTGGAAGGGTCCGTTGGAAGGCCAAGACAGCTTCGTCAATCGGAAATCCAACCACAAGCTGCCCGTTTTGAACCACTTTGTACTGGGACAGGTCGGCTCCCGCGACGCGCTTCTTGAACTTCTCGCCCTGAGGAACAAGCCCGTTGCGCATCGTCATGGAAAGCAACGGGTATTCGGTGCTGCCGGCACGCTCCACCTTCGCGGGCTTAACAAGGTCGCCTAGCTTCACTTCAGCAACTCCCGCAGCTCATCCATCCCCTGAGCAATCTCCGTCTCGATTTCGTCCAACGCGGCCAGGATCTCCTCGGGTGTAGCGTGCTCGACTTCTTCGTACTCAATCTCCTTGTATCGGTTCAGGGACAAGTCATAGTCGTTGGCTGCTATCTCTGAAAGCGGCACACAGAACGACTGGTCCGTGCGCACCCGCTCAAGCTCCGCCGTCGTGCGTTCATTCCAGCGCGAGAGCACATCTGGGAGGTCTGATGAGCCAAGCGGGGTCCGTTTGTCGTCGAGGCTGAAGCCGTCGGACTTTACGTCATAGAACCAAACGTTGTCCGTGCCCCCGGAGTTGGTCTTCGTGAAGAAGAGGATGGCCGTGGAGACACCGGCGTACGGCTTGAATACGCCCGACGGAAGCTTCACAACGGCGTCGAGCTTGTGACCTTCGACGAGTGTTTTGCGGAGCGATTTATGGGCCCCTGTGGAACCGAAGAGCACGCCGTCGGGAACAATGACCGCAGCTCGTCCACCAGGCTTGAGCAGCTTGATGAAGAGTGCCAGGAAAAGCAGCTCCGTCTTCTTTGTCTTCACGACTTTTAGGAGATCCTTGGCCACGTTGTCGTAGTCCAGGCTGCCGGCAAACGGAGGGTTAGCCAGAATTACGTTGTACTTTTCCTCCTCCTCGGCATGGAGATCGGCCAACGAATCGCGGTACGAGACGTCCGGATTCTCAACACCATGCAGCAGCATGTTCATGGAGCCAATACGAAGCATGGTGGAGTCGAAGTCGAATCCATGGAACTGGTCATTGTGGAAGAACTTCCTGCTCTCATCATTGGTGAGCAGGTTGGGATTCTTGTCCCTGAGGAATTCACCTGCTTGGACCAAGAATCCGCACGTGCCGGACGCCGGATCGCAGATTGCCTCCAGCGGCTTCGGCGCGGTCATCGCAACCATGAGATCGATGATGTGCCGGGGCGTCCTGAACTGACCGTTCGTACCCGCCGAAGCAAGCTTGGACAGCATGTACTCGTACAGATCGCCCTTGGTGTCCTTGCCTTCCATATTGATGGAATCGATGACATCAACTACCTGCTTCAGGACGCCCGCGTTGGGTATCTTAAATTGAGCATCCTTCATGTGGTGGCTGTGTGTGGAGTCTTCGCCGTTGGCCAGCTTAGGCAGTTCGTTACGCAAGAACGGGAAGATGCTCTGCGAAAAGACCGTGAACAGCTCGGTTTGGCCAAAGTCTCTGAACTTGGACCAACGAAGGTCTCCGTAAGGGCGACCCTGGGGATCCAAGCCCTCGGGGAATACGGCATTTTGAAGTGGTAGGCCCAGCATGTTGGCCTTCTTCTCTTCGAGAGTGTGCTTCTCGTCAAGGCGTTTGAGGAACAGCAGATAGGTGATCTGTTCGATGACTTCCAAGGGGTTGGAGATACCGCCGCTCCAGAACGTATTCCAGACTTTGTCTACTTGGGACTTAATTTCACCTGTGATCACCCCTGCGAGTTTAGTGGCAGGGGCAGACGCTCGAGGACTCGGTGGCTACTCACTGTGCCATCGGGCGGCTGGGCCCAGCAGCGCTACGCTGGTTGCGGCTTGACACAATGGACCATGCTCTTCACCAAAAAGTCCCTCACCGCCCAAGGTTTCACGGGCTTCCGAGCCTTGGACGACCTCGACGTCATGCGCGTCCCCCAAGGTCCCGGGGTCTTTGCCCTGCTTTGCCCTGCCGGCTTCGAGCCCGTTTTCCTCAACAAGGGCACCGCCGGAACCTTCAAGAAGAAAGACCCATCCCTCAAGCGTGACGCTTTGGAAGCGGAGTGGGTTCCCGATGCTTCCCTGTTGTACCTGGGCAAAGCCAGCGCCGGAAGCCAGGGAAACCGGGGGCTTCGGAAGCAGATCCAGGAGTTCATGGATTACGGCCGCGGGCGACCCACCGTCGTCTGGGATGCCCGCCTCATCTGGCAGCTTCGGGACGCCTTGGACCTGATCATCGCGTGGAAAGAACTACCTCCTTCGGAAGTGAACGCAGCCGAGGCTGCCTACCACGCTGATTTCGTTGCGACCTATGGCCGCCTGCCGTTTGCGAATCTGGTTCAAGCCCGCTCCAGGAAGTAGGGCGTCAAGCACGACGGCGGCACTGGGCTTCTGTTCGGGGCCTGCCATGGGAGCGGCGGGCGGCGCATAATGTCATGCATGACGGCCAGTAACCCCGCTGGAGGCAAACCGCATGGACCTCGGATCACTGTCGAGGTGCCTGTCCTCCGCATAGGCGCCGGGCAAACCGATTACGAGGGACTAAGCCATTACGTCGACTTCCTTCGGAAGCCGCAAGGGCTGCACATGACGTTGCTGCACGTGGGTATCCTCGATGATTTGGTCCAGGACATTGAAGCCTGGACCAAAGGAATGTCGCGGTCAGAGAAGGTACTTCCGGAGATTGCGGGTTGGCTGACAGGGTTGCCTGTATTGCAAGGATTTCTGGGAAAGTCGGACAAGCTGATCCCCCTGGGCGGTGGCCGCCTCATGGGCCTGGAAGTGGACGTTCCCCAAGAGGTGCACGACTATCAGGCCCTTCTGGTCCAGGGGCTCCATGTGCTTCTGGACGACCTGGGCCTGAACAACATCGACGACTTCATCCTGAGTTCACCTGCCCTTGGTTACTGGTCACCCCGGTGGTTGCCCCACATTGCTGTTGGCAAGGCCCGGACCCGCCGTGAGCCGCCGATGGAAATTGCCCCCGTGCCTGTCGAATTCGGGGACTCGCAGATCCGGAATCGCGGCTCGCTTCCTCTCCTGGGGTGAACGTGTTTGTCCTGTCACGGTAAATTGGACGTGACTCCCGTTTCCCAGCTGAGGACTTCCATGCTGCCCCGCACCCTGTTTCGTACCGTTGCTTTTGCCGAAGCTGTGACGTGGACGCTGTTGCTGATTGGGCTGTTCCTTAAGTACGTCACGCACACCACGGAAGTGGGCGTCAGTGTAGCCGGAGGCATCCATGGCTTTGTCTTCCTTTGCTATGGAGCCACAGCAGCCTTCACATGGATCAACCAGAAATGGAATGCCCGCACAGGACTGCTTGCAATCGTCTCTGCCGTGGTCCCGTATGCCACGATTCCCGTGGAAAAGTCGCTCGACCGTCGAGGCCTCCTTGCCGGCGATTGGCGCTTGGCTGCCGGAGGAGAGGAACCTCACGGCGGGCTGGAGAAGCTGCAAGCTTGGATTCTCAGATACCCCATCCGGGCCGTTGCGATTGTTCTGGTGGGCGTCGCGGGCGTGTTCAGCTTCCTGCTCTTCATGGGTCCGCCGGACACGTGGTTCTCCTGATCTCCTTGCCTGTGGTCCTTTTGGGTGCTGTGGTTTCCTGACCTTCTTTGCGGGTCGACGCTGCTGTTTTCCGGCGATCTGGCTCCCTTTTTCTCTCAATGAGGGTCGGGAAGCGACGGGCCCCGTCATTTTTTGGCGTTGGGGCAGCCCCAGGATGTGGGGTTTTCCTGGCAGGTGTCGGCGACGAGTGCTTTTTCTGTTCTCCAGACCTGGATGGTTTTTGGTGGGGTGGTCAGGTCCAGGATTCCGTTGATGGGCAGTGGCGGGCCGTTGTTTACGGAGTAGGTGCCGGTGAAGCTGGTGGTGATGGTGGCGGGGTAGTTCCCTGTTGCCGTGTAGCTGTGGCTGGTGCGGGTGTCGTTGAGGAGCCAGTCGGCTTCGGGGATCGAATAGCCAGCTGCCGGGGTGGGGCCGAGGCTGGTGCCGTCGCCGAAGGTGTAGGTGAAGCTTGCCGGGGTTGCTCTCAGTTGGACGGTTTGGCCGAGGATGGTGATGTTGAAGGCTTGTTCGGTGGCGGTGGTGTAGAAGTTTGTTGGTCCGCCTTTGAGGGTGTGGGGGAAGGGTTGGGCTTGGAGGGTTCCCGGGTTGACGGGGAGTTGGCGGAAGTCGTTCAGGATCCGGGCTGCAATGTTCGCGAGAACGTTTTCGGGCTGGGCGTCGTACAGGCAGGTGGGTCCGCTGATCGCCGGGTAGTCAGTCCACTGCGGGTTCGCGATTGACTTTGGAGCTTGTTTCCAGATCACGGGTGTTCCTTCTTCACCGCCAGGTGTTTTAGCGGGGCATTCCATCGTTAGGCACCCCCTGTCCGGAGTGTCTGACCCTCCCGAGCGGCAGTGAACATCCGGCATGTACTGGTTGGGGTCTTCCGCAGCGGACGGGCCGTCCAGCTTCGGCACGAAGCTTCCGGTGGCAGGGTCCTTCCTCCAGTGCGTGGCTGTCAGGTTAAGTCCATTGTCTACGTACCCGATGTCGATCTTGGGCTCCTTGGCGGTGGCCCCGGGGCCCTGCAGTAGGAGGATAACGCCCGCAGCAATGACAAAAGTTGATGCGGGGAGCCAAAGTTTGATCACCATTGGCTCAACGAATCAGGCCGAGATCGACCATGATCCAACATTCATCTTTGAACTCGAATTCAGCCCGACTGGCTGAATTCGTCGCTGGCGTGGGGTCTTGATACAGGGATCCGTCGCCGTTTCTGATTTCAACAGCTTCTTGTATTACTTGAACAATGGCCACTTGCGAGGATCTTGCAGGATCGAAATCCATTTCCAGTGAAGCGGTAAGTATTCCCGCCCCAGCGACCCACCGACCGTCCTTCCATGCAGCCTCAACACTTTCGCGAAGTGAGGTGCACCAAGAGCAGTTCGCGGCACTGAGGGACCGAAGCGTTCCTGTCTCACCAGACTCATAGCTGTAGTTCAGTTGCGCGTACCAATACCTGATAAACGCCTCCAGCCCCTCCTTCGAGTTCTCCTTCGCCAACTCGGGCATCACAGGAACCGGCACATTCTCTGCCTTGCCCTTCGCGTCGGCTGGCTTGTAGACAGCGGCGGGAGTAGCACTCCCCGAAGGTTCAGTAGCCGAAGGACGTGGTGACAAAACCCCTGAGGTGGGTGACGCCGTCGTCGAGCTTGTTTCGGAAGGAGGACCGCCGGGCTGGCCGCCCTGGCAGCCAGTGAGCAGCAACGCGGCTGTTAGTCCGAGTCCGAAGACCGCTCCTCGAACAAGGGCACGTGAAGAATTGGCAGAAAGGCGTGACATGACAGGCTCCCCCAGCAGCTGTTTGGCGATGTGTCGGCCAGTCTAGGCGGGGCAGAGGCAGGGTTTCACGTCGAAGGGGGCCGCTTGTGGATAACTATTGTTGTTTGTGGAGATGTTTGCCCGCAGCCTACGAGACGTCGCGCCGAGGCTTCTCGGCCGCGAGCTGCCTGACCCAGTCGGGAGTTTCTTTTCCCAGCCGGCGGTCTGTGACCAGACGTAGCTGGGCGGCTGCGATTTGCACACCGCGGTCACGCGCAGCAGCGCCGCGGTCGATCCTGTCGGTTGCCCCGTTGCGTTCGCCGTGGTGTGCCGGTGTTCTCATTGGCTCCGTCATCGTCGACCTCTTATCTGGTATCGCTTGCCACCATTCTGCCCTGTTATCGGACGCCGTTTTCTGCCGCAGCGACTTCCACGCTATCCAAGCAGCAATGACGGCTGCGGCCAGCGCAGCCAAGGGCGCCAGCCCTGCAACAGTTTGCCACCACTCGACCGGCCCAGTATGGATGTTCACGTCGATAGGAGCAGGGGGCAGAGGGATCACTCAACCAAGCTAAACGGCCGCAAACCAGCAGCGGGTCAGCGGGTGACCGTATGTGGACAACTAACCCCGCAATTTCTCCATGTCCCGCCGGTCCTTCTTGGTGGGTCGGCCGGCGCCGCGGTCGCGCTGGGGAAGGCCGAGCTTGGGGGCGACGGGCCGTGGGGGAGTGTGGTCGGTGAAACAGTGCGACGCAGCCTCGGCTCCGACGCGTTTGGCGATCAGTCGCCTCACTTCGAGGATCCGTTCCCAGCCGGATTCGCGGACCCTGATGGTGTCGCCAATAATCACGCTTTGCGAGGCTTTCGCGGGGTTTCCGTTGATGCGGATGTGGCCGGCGCGGCAGGCAGCGGTAGCCGCGGATCGGGTCTTGTAAGCGCGGATCGCCCACAACCAGGCATCCACCCGGACATTCGCTGGAGATGAAGACGGGATACTCATGATTTGAACGAGTCTAGTCCGGCGTTGACAGCGATCTCGAGAAGCCGGACGGACAAGCCCTACCGAACTGTTACCTCAACCCGCTGGGCCATGTTGTTCCCTATGCCCTGGTAGTTCCACACTTGATCGCTGGGCTGCAGCGCACCCGAGGAGTCCATCGCACGGCACCGCAACTCGTGCTCTCCCGGGCTCGCGACCCACACCATGGTCCACGAACGCCAAGCAAAGTCACCGACAGCAGGTTCCAGGTGGGCCGGCATCCACTCGCCGTCGATTCCTACCTCCACGCGTTCCACTTCACCGTGCCCGGACCACGCCCTGCCGTGCAGCATGACTGGGCCGGCATCCACTACCCGGCGTCGGGTGAAGAAGTCAGGAATCCCGGGCGGCACCATCAGGGAACGGACGCGAATGTGCGTCACGGGCAAACCTGGCCCATCGGGTCCCTGGAGGTAGTGGTAGGCCACGGCCTGTTGGAATCCCATGAACCGTGAAGTCACTGCCTCAATGGACGTCAACCACTTCACGCTTGCCATGCCATACCAGCCCGGCACCAGCAGCCGCAGCGGGAAACCGTGCTGGATCGGGAGCGGGTTGCCGTTCATGGCGTAGACCAGCATGACTTCGGGGTGCATCGCCTCGGCGATCGAAAGACTGCGGGCGTATGGTTCCTCAACTCCGCCTTGGATACCGCTGTCGGCGCCCGTAAAGACAAGCTCGACGGCGTCATCCGCCAAACCTGCCTCCTCCAGCAGTGGTGCCAAAGGGGTTCCTGTCCACTCTGCAGTGCCTACTGCTCCCAGCACCCAGGGCTGGCTGAGCGGACGTGGCTGCAGGAGCGAGCGTCCATTTCCGGCGCATTCCATGGTGACTGGCATGGTCACGGAGGGCCGCGCCTTGATGTCGTCGAGGCTCAGTTCCAAGCTGTGATCAACCGCGCCACCGAGCCGCAGGCGCCATGCCTCGGCGGAAACGTGCGGGATATCGAAGTGTATGAGCAGATAGTGCAGGCCCGCCGGCGTGATGTCGTCGTGGAGGGCTTCGAGCGGCATTGAATGGTTGCGGCCGGAGAGCTGCAACTCTTCGTGGGTCAGGGGACCTTCGGTCGGCTGTCCCGGGATGACGGCTTTCGCCGCTTCTTGCTTGACATGGGGTTTGGACATGGGAGGCGGCGTTCTACTGGACCTGACGCTGCGGGCGTGCCGCAGCACTTAGGACAAGGATCACGCCATGGTCCAATGCCGTCAATAGGTGATTGTGCGCCCTGCCCGACGTGCTTCACTAGGACTGAAGGCCACGGAGCGGGCCTCACAGCGCAAGGAACCTACCGGCGTCGAAGTTCCGGGTACTCCAGATGGGGAGCGACCGTGCCGGCGTCCCGCTCAAGGAAGTTGACGGCGGGGGCCACGATGTCATCGATTTCATCCAACACCGCTTCGCTGAGCACCACGTCGGCGGCCTTCAGGTAGTCGGTGAGATGGTCCTCGGTCCGCGGTCCAATGATCACACTGGTCACGGCGGGGTGGTTCAGGGCAAAGGCGACGGCAAGCTGGATGAGGGTCAGTCCGTACCTGGCCGCCAGCTGTGCGAGTGCGTCCGCCGCGTGCAGCTTGCCCTGGTTGAAGGGAGCGGCCACGTCGAAGCGGCCGGGAACCGCAGCCGCACGTGAGCTTTCGGGCTGGCCCGCGCCAACGCGGTAACCGCCAGCCAGCCAACCGCCGTCGAGTGGTCCATAACTCAAAACCCCGACGCCGTATTGCTGGGTGATGGGGAAGACGTCGCGTTCGTTGGCGCGAACCAGAAGGGAGTAGGGAACCTGGTCCACCACCGGGGGCGTCAGGTGGTTGGTGTTCGCGATCCACTGTGCCTCGACGAGCTGCGCCGGGCTGAACACTGAGGTGCCGTAGTAGAGGATCTTGCCCTGCCGGATGAGATCGTTCAGGGTGGTGATCGTCTCAAGAAGATCAGTGTTGTAGTCGGGACGGTGCGCTTGGTAGAGGTCGATCCTGTCCGTGTTCAGCCGCCTCAAGCTGTCCTCCACAGCCCGGACGATCCACCTGCGTGAGTTCCCGGCATGCGCTGGATTGGACCCCATCTGGCCGTGGAATTTGGTGGCGAGAAAAACGTCGTCGCGCCGTCCGTGGATTGCCTGGCCCACCACGACTTCGGCCTCACCCTGCGAGTAGATATCGGCCGTGTCGATGCTTGTGATGCCGCCGTCCAATGCCGCCTGGATGATGCGGATGCTCTCCGCAGGGCCGGTGGGAGCGGTCCCGGTGCCAAAGTTCAAAGTACCCAGCGTGAGAGGGCTGATCAGGGCGCCAGTGCGTCCAAGCGTTCGTAGCTCGTTGAGGCTCATGTCGGCTTCCTGTGGTGGGTCAGTGGTTTGACAGCTGCGGGCCAGTGGATGGCTCAACCGTCATCAAGGGATGTCCAATCGAGGCTACACAGGGCCGTGGGACCCCGAAATGCAAACGGTAGAACTTCTTCGTTTTTCGTCTTGCGAGGTAATGGAAGGGGCCTTACTTCGCGACATTTCTTGACACGCGGCAACACAAATGTCTTTCGAATCAACAAATATTGCCGTTCCCGGAAGCGGGTGAATTATGGGAAAGGAACTCAAGCAACGCACGATAGGGGACAGCACAATGACACAGACGACCGTGGAAGAAACGGCGGCCATCAAGGCTGCATTTGCGCAGTTCCCGTCCGGAGTGGCTGCCTTCAGTGCCATGGTGGATTTCACGCCGGAGGCCCTGGTGGCGTCGTCCTTCACTGTGGGCGTGTCATTGGAACCGCCGTTGGTGATGTTCGCGGTGCAGAACTCCTCCACAACGTGGCCCAAGCTTCGGCAGGCCAGCAGGTTGGGTGTGTCCGTGCTGGCCGAGGGCCAGGAAGCTGCCTGCCTTCAGCTGTCCTCCAAGACCCGGGACCGCTTCGCCGGATTGTCCACCAGCGTCAGCGACTCGGGGGCCGTTCTGATCGACGGCGCGGTGCTGGGCTTCGAATGCGAGGTTGTCTCCGAGACGCCAGCGGGGGATCACGCGATCGTTGTCCTTGAGGTCAAGGCGACCACCATCAACCACGAATCCAAACCACTGATCTACCACGGAGCAGCGTTCCGGCAGCTCGCAGCCTAGGAGTTGCGGCTTGCCCCGCTGAGCGATCCTTTACGGATGGGGCTCGAAGACTTTCCATTCTTGGAAGTGTTCGGGCCCGATTTCTTGGGGCCGTTCCCTTGGGTGGGGCCGTTCGCTTGGCCGGACCTGTTGGATTGAGGCCCGGACTTTTCAGGACCGCTGCCAGGAGACTGCTGCGCGTCCGGGGTCTTCGGGGCGGACGGTTCGTCTTTGCTGGACGGCGGTGTTGGCTCGTCCAGCTCCCGGACCGTCACCTTGATGGCGGGCGGTTCCTCTGCCTTTGCGCGTTCGGCCGCCCTCCGGTCAGCTTCCGCGACGGCGTCGGCCCAGTCCTTTGCAAGTACAGGGGGTTCCTTGCTGGCGGCCACAAGCAAGGGGTGGTGGGCGGTTTGCGTTTCCACCACTTCCTTAACGTGGACCGGCTTGGGCACCTTTTTAGGGCGAACCTTCCACGCACCGTCCTTGACGGCAGAAGTGGCATCCGAGACCCGGCGTCGAACATCGCCAAAGAGGTCCTTCTTGGGTTCCGCGGCGGCAGGATTGTGGGCTGGCTCGGCAGCGGATCCGGCAGGAACGTACGCAAGATCTTCAAGCGGCGATTCAACAGCGTGACTGGAGAAATCGACGTCGTCACCCGCCGGTGCGGGTACGCGTTCCGGAGCCGGGGGCAAGTGGACGATGGTGACTGTTTCCTTCTTGGGGAAGATGCCGACCATCGCCAAAAGAATCACCGACACAAGCCGTCCCACTCCGGCAACTACCAGAGTGATGATGACGACCACACACAGGCCCAGGAACATGAGGATAGCCATCCCCACTGTGCCCAAATATGTCAGGTTGATGGCGAGTGTTGTCGGATCCTCCACGTAGCCTCCCCTGGCTGTCGTTTTGCGATGCGCGCATTGCCCACCCAGCTTGCACATCTAGCCTACGGTCCAGCACCGACGGAATCACGCCCCGCACCACCCTCGGGCAGGGTTGTTTCGAAGCTGTTATACGGCGTGGGAAAATATGTTGCCCAGCTCTCATTTTCAGCCTCAGATTGGGACCCAGTGACCCCTGATTTCAGCCGGCTCCGCGACGGTGCATGCCTCTGCCTCTCCGGAGAGCAGTACGACGATTGTTGTGGGCGCTTCCACCGGGGTGAGGCCGACGCACCCACAGCCGAGCAGCTGATGCGCTCCCGGTATTCGGCATTCGTCATTCTGGACCCGGAGTACCTCCTGCGAACGTGGCACGCCTCAACCCGCCCGGCTTCCTTGGAACTGGACGCTGACATGCAATGGCGCAGGCTCGACATCCTGGGCACGTCCAAGGGCGGGCCCCTGGACAGCACCGGGACTGTTGAGTTCGCTGCGCACTATCGGTCCGACGGGGAACGGGGCGTCCAGCGGGAACTCAGTCGTTTCGTACGCGAGGACAAGGTCTGGTACTACGTGGACGGCGACGTGCGCTAACGCTCCTTCCCGGTTGCCTCGGCAAAGACGGCCGAACCGGAGCTTCAGCCCGCGTAGCCTTGCGGACGCGGCGAGGTGCGCCTGGGACCAAATGGGAAGGAACGCGCCGGATTACCGATACTTGCGGTGCAGGTTCTCCTTGCTTGAGGCGCCAGGGGACGCATCGGCGATCCACGGCCCGGTTCCTTCGGACTGGTCCAGGACTCCGGCCTCAAGCCAGGCGTAATCCCCGGCGAGGACTTTGCGCGAAAGGTGGTGGTCGCCGTCGTCGGTGTTCCGCCACAGCTGGTCGAAGTATTCGTCCACCCGCACCCGTGCCTGCTCACAGTAGGCCTCGGCGAGTTCAAAGGCGGTGGCGCCGTGTTCCGGATGGGTACGAAGCAGCATTTCGGCACGTGAGCAGCATGCTGCCATGGCGAACAGTTCGGCGCCGATGTCCACGATCCTGCCCAGGAACGCTTGCTTGTGTTCCAGCTTCGCCTGCCAGCGCCCCATGCCATAGAAAGTCTGCCTGGCGAGCCGTCGCGAGGACCTTTCAACAAACCGCAGGTGCTTGCCCAGGCGCCCGAACTCGCCATAGGACCGCGGATCCATGCCTGCTCCGGCAACGAGTTTCGGCAGCCAGCGGGCGTAGAAACCTGAAGCGCCGACGGCGGCCCTCGCCTTGTCCTGCAAGCTCGCGTCCGCTGAGGCGAGGTCACCCGCGGCGGCAAGGTGCGCGTCCACGGCTTCACGGGCGATGAGGAGTTTCATGATCTCGCTGGAACCCTCGAAGATCCGGTTGATGCGGAGGTCCCGGAGGAGTTGCTCGGCCGCCACGGCGCGCTCGCCCCTGGCTTCAAGGGACTCGGCGGTTTCAAAGCCACGGCCGCCGCGGATCTGAACCAGTTCATCGGCGATCCGGCAGCTGAGTTCGGTGGACCAGAGCTTGGCCAGCGCGGCTTCGATGCGCACGTCCTTTTGGCCGGCGTCGGCCATCTCGGCCGACAATTCAAACACGGCTTCCAACGCGAACGTCGTGGCGGCGATGAACGCAATCTTCTTTCCCACGGCCTCATGCTTGCCTACCGGACGGCCCCATTGTGTACGGGCGTTTGACCATTCGCGGGCAATCTTCAGGCTCCACTTCCCAGCGGCAACGCAGAGCCCGGGGATGGAAAGACGTCCCGTATTGAGCGTGGTGAGGGCGATTTTGAGGCCTTGGCCCTCACGACCCAGGCGGTTCTCCACCGGCACGCGCACTTGGTGGAAACGGGTCACGCCATTCTCGATACCGCGTAGGCCCATGAAGCTATTCCGGTTTTCCACCGTAATGCCGGGGGAGTCCATCTCCACGACGAACGCCGAGATGCCGCCTTTGTGCGTGGTGCCGTCGGCGTCGGTGTGGGCTGGAACTCTTGCCATGACCACCACGAGTTCGGCGATCACCCCGTTGGTGGTCCAGAGTTTCACGCCGTCCAAAAGGTAAGACCGGCCGTCGTCCGACAGAACGGCAGTGGCGCCCATCCGGGCGGGGTCGCTGCCGACGTCGGGCTCGGTCAGGAGGAAAGCCGTGATGGCGCCGGCGGCGCAGCGCGGAAGGTATTCCTGCTTCTGCTCGGGCGTGCCGAATTCTTTGACGGGCTCCGGAACGCCAATGGACTGATGCGCCGAAATCAGTGCGCCCAGGCTCGGATGGACGGAGCCCACCAAAGCCAGCGCGCGGCCATAGTAGACCAGGGACAATCCCAGGCCACCGTATTCGCGGGGGATTTTCATGCCGAAAACGCCAAGGTCCGCGAGGCCTGCAAGGTACTCATCCGGGATCTTCGCGTCGCGTTCGATCACCCGTCCGGACATGGACCTGCAGAACGCCTCGAGCTTGGCCATGAACTCTTCGCCGCGCTCCACGTCCTCCGTTTTGGCTTGCGGCCACGGATGGATCAGGCTGAGGTCGAAGCTGCCCAGGTACAGGCCCTTGGCAAAGCTGGGCCGGTTCCATTCAGTTTCGCGGGCGGCCTCGGCGACGGCGCGGGCTTCTTCTGCTGTGGCGTTGACGCTTGCGGCGGTGAGACTGTTGTCAGTAGCGGACGTCATGGAATAACTCCTCTAGCCGGTTGTGCCGGATGGAGCCAGGGTCCGCCTCGGGTGGGAACCCTTCAGCTGTCCCTCAATGCTACCCGCGGGTAGCTACCCGTGCCAGAGGAAACCTGGGGCTGGAATTCGGCCGGGATTTCCACTTGTCCTGCGTGATGGACCAGGCTGTCCCACGCAAAATTGATGCCATGCACCAAGCCGCCCAGGACTGCCTTGACGGTGTACCAGGCCATTCCCATGGCACCGATCAGAACGATTGTTGCTATGGCCGCTGCTGCGATAAACGCCACCAAAATGGCGGCGAAGACCAGCGTTCCAATGAATACGTAGGTGGCTGTTTCCAGAGCAGTGAAGTCGAAATCCATGGTTCCCCCTATGCGACAGTGCGTGGGTAGACGCGGCGTGGCCGCGTCGATGATCCGACATTAGGGGTGGGCGTGGTTTTCGGCCAGCACAGAATCGCGCCGCGGCCGTGTCGATATGGGATCGAAACCGAACCGGGCGGTATGTAACGGAATGAGTACGACGGCGGCGTGCGGCTTCGGCACCTGCCCCGCCCAACTGTGAGTCTAGGTCGCAGTAGAGCGCGTTTAGGGGCCCGTAAACGTGCTCTGCTGCTACTTAGATGGGTAGGGACGCTCTGCGTTAACCTTGTACGGGGCAGTTTCCGCTGCCAGCCAGGTTTCGCAGCAGCTGAAGGAGAGTAGTTGTCCCGTTCAGCGATGTCCTCCGCCGACGCCATTAGTGCCCGGCTTCGCGACCTTGAGCAACTGACCAAAGGTCCCGCCTGGGCCCTGACGCGTTCGGCACCTTGGGTGATCGCGGTGCTGCAGGCTTCCTTCACCCGCACCCGGCCGCAGCTTCCGCTGGAAGAGTTCCATGCCGACGTCGACGCCTTCCTTGAGCAGCTCCGCCGCCAGGAACCAGGGCTGGGCGGCCAGCAAAACGGCAAAGCCTTCGGCGACGAATGGACGCGCAGGCAGTTCCTGACACGCCGCAACCAATCCGGCCAGATCGTCTACGAGGTCACCGAAGCAGCGGCGCGTGTGCTCGCATTCCTGGACAGCCTTTCCAGCGAGCGCTCCACGCTCAACGGTTCCCGCCTGGGCACGCTGCTTGGCGATGTGGAGAAGCTCGCCAATGAGACCAACCCGGACCAAAGCGCACGTTTGGAGGCGCTGGAGGAAGAAATCCAGGAGCGTCAGCAACTCGTCCAGGACATTAGCTCCGGCGAATTCGACGGCCTCCTGGACGACGAAGAAGCTGTTGAGGCCGCAGGCAACATCCTTGACCTCGCCGCCAGCCTTCCTGCTGATTACAAGAAAATGCGCGACCGCATAGAGGAGTTGGTGGGCGAGCTCCGCAACCAAATCATCGAGGAGTCGCTGAGCAAGGGCGCAACCATGGCCCAGGTCCTGGAGGCCGACAAGCGCCTGCGCCAAAGTCCCGAGGGCAGGACGTTCCGCTCCTTCACAGCCTTCCTGGAAGACCCGCAGCAGCAATTGCGTTTCCGATCCGCGATCGGCGAGGTCCTCAGCCGGCAGTTCGCAGACGATCTTTCGCACGAAGACCGCGAAACGCTGAAGAACCTCGTGGCTGAACTGCGAACCCAGCACAGCCAGATCCAGAGAATCTACGGCAAGCTCTCCGAAAGCCTGAACACCTACATCCAGAGCGACGACGTCCGTCAGTCGGTCAGCCTGCGCAAGGTTCTGGCTGAGGCAGAGCAAGCCATCCGGTCCATGCCCTACGAACGTGACCGGCCCGGCCTGGTACGAGGCCCCGTCCTGTATAACGCCGGATTCGAGTCGTTGGCCATGGTCAAGCTCTTTGACCCGGACGAGTTCGCGACCCCGCCCCGGCTGGCGGACCCCATCGCCTTCAGCGATTCGGACCGGGTGCGCTCGGCACGCACCGGCAAGGCCAAGCCGGCTGTTGTGCGGGCCGCGATGGCCGGCGCAGCCACCCTGGGCGAGGCATGGGAAAACCTGCCCGCCGAGGAACGACACATCAACACCGTCCGATCCCTGCTGTCCATGGCGCTGCACAGCGGCGCGGGGTTCGACCGGGCCGCCTGGGAACACATCGACTTCGAACAAATCGACGGCAGTATCCGCACTGCGTACCTGCCTGTCGTCACGCTGAATGAGGATTCTGATGACTGAGGAAATCACGACGACGGACGTCACCGAGGAGGAACAAGTCACCCTTGAGGATGCTGAAGTCCCGGCTGAAACGGCGCCCCACGCCAGCCAAGGCGACCCATTCCGCGTTACCCCGCGGGACACGTTCGTTGACGGCGCTGCGCTTTTCCCCGGTGACACAGGCGTGCTGCCGATGAAGGTCCGTCACGCGCTGGTCAAACTGCTGAAAGGCCCCTACATCGACGGCGGCCGGGACGAGAAGCTCTGGACCACCCTCCTGGACAACCAACTCATCCTCCGCAGCCGCCTTTCGGAACTGTTCCTCACCCTCCAGCTCGATCACGACCGTAAGATCGCAGTCCTCCGCCCCGTTGACCCTGAGATCATCGGCGCCAGTTCACGATCAAGCATCCTGCGGCAGCAGCGTGCACTGAGCCGTGTGGAAACCATCGTCCTGCTGCGCCTGCGCCTGCTCCTGGACCGCCACGTCACAGCCCAGACGGACCCCACCATCACCCGCGAAGAGATCTCGGACCTCGTGGCCAATTACACTCCCCCCGGCCAGCAGGATGCACTCCGCGACTCCGACGTCGTCACCCGCACCATCACCAAACTCCTGGCCCGCCAACTCCTCCTCCCCACCCCCTTGGACGACACCTACACCATCAGCAACGCCCTCCCCCTGGCACTCCCGTTCGAAAACATCGGCGACATCCCGGCCCAAATCGAAGCTCTCGTGGCAGTGGCAGCAGACGAGTCGGGCACGGAGCCCCTCCTGGACATCGACCCAGACTCAAATCAATCCACAACCTCAGATGACGACCTGGACGACGACGCCGCGCCCGGGGCTGGGGACGACGACGACGACGCCGATGCCGCCCCCGCCCCTTCGCCGGACGACTCTGCTGCAAGCAGCGAGCCGCCCGGCTCCGGAAGGCCCGATGCCAATCCCGAGGCGGCATCGGCGTCGTCTACCTTGCGTGGGCACGTCACCGAACGGAGCGGCGATCCCGGAGACATGCGGCAGCATGCGTCCAAGGTGGGCCCACAACCGCAGGGTTCCCTAACCGAGCTTGCGAGGTCAGGGGGCGGTTGGGGAGGCACGAGCGAGCATGCAGAGCATGTGTCCGGTACCGCCGCGATAGGGGACGAAGCAACAGAGGAGCCAGCCCAGTGACCATCGCAACCATGCTCCCGCTCGGCGAGCTCACCAACCCGGGCCAGATGCGTTTGGCACTCGTGCAGGTGGTCAACTGGGGCACCTTCCATGGGGCCCATACGATGCACGTGGATCGCAACGGGACCCTCCTGACGGGCAATTCCGGCGTCGGCAAGTCGACGCTGTTCGATGCCATGCTCCGTGTCTTTGATGCCCGACCGCGCTCAAATGAGGCCGCTGCGCAGCGTTCCGGTGGCGCTGTGGAGGACAAGAGGACCACGTTCACTTATATGCGCGGCAAGGTCGGTGATAAGGCTGTTGGGGATGGTTCGGCCAGTGCCTTCCAGCGCCCTGGTGCCACTTGGTCTGCTGTCGCTCTGACGTTTGATAATGCGGCAGGCACGAAGGTGACGGTCTCTGCGCTGTTTGATTTGCCGAAAAATGGCACGGAGTCCAGCGTCGGGCGTTTTTACGTGATCGACAACAAGCCGCTGGACCTGGAAGCGATCGAGGGGATCGCCCGGAAGAGGTTCACCAAGGGTGCGCTGGAATCGATCTTCCCGGACGGGCAGGTCTTCGACGTCCATAAGGCGTTCGCGGAGCGGTTCCGCAGGCTCCTGGGCATCAACTCTGACCAGGCGCTTCCCCTGCTGCGCGTCATCCAGGCCGGGAAAGGCCTTGGCGGCAGCGTTAATACGTTTTTCCGCGACCAGGTACTCGATGCTCCGGCTACGTTGGCTGCGGCTGATGATGTGGTGGAGGAATTCAGCAACCTGATGTCTATCCGGCAGCGGTTGGAGGATGTCCGGCAGCAGCGCGATCAGCTGGCGCCGGTACCTGGGCTGAACAAGGATTATGCGCAGGCGTTGTTGGACGCGAACAGGCTTCGCGAGTTGGCTGGCGAGGAATTTGAGGCGTACAAGCAGCAACTTGCGGTCACCGTCCACGCCAAGACCTTGGCGCGTTTCAAGGAACTGGCACAGTCCAAGGCACAAGAACTCGCTGCCGAGCGCACGGTCCGGGATGCTTTGGCCAAGGAGCTCCGTGAGCTGGAGCTGGACTACAACAACCGCGGCGGTAACGCGATTTCGGCTATCGAGCAGTCGTTGGAGAACGCCCGCGTCAGTCTGAAGTTGCGCCAACAGGTGGAGGAATCTGCCCGGAAAGCGCTGGCCGATGCTGGGCTGAACCTTGAGTGGTCAGCCGAGGGCTGGGACCAGGCCCATGAGCAGGCGGCTGCCCGTTCGGCGGAGTTGAAGGACGATTCGGAGGCTTTGAAGGAGCTCCGTTTCGAGGCCTTCGACGGCCACGCGACCAAGAAACGCGAGCTGGCTGCGGCTGAGCAGGAGCTGCTATCGCTTCGGTCGCGCAAGTCCCTCTTGCCGCCGTCGAGCATAGAAAACCGGGCCGCGATCGCCGTCGCGACCGGCATCCCCGAGGAACGGATGCCGTTTGGCGGTGAGCTGATCGACCTCGCCGAGGGCCAGGATCAGTGGCGTCCGGCCGCGGAACGTGCGCTCCGCAACCTCGCCACCACGCTGTTGGTCCCGGGAGAGCACTTCGCTGCGGTTACGCGGTACTTGAACGACAACACGGTCCGGGGTGCACTGCGCGCAGTTGATGTGTCCAAGCCCGTTGCCGGTGGCGCGCTGGCTGTGGAGGACGTGTCCGACGGCGACCTCTTGACTAAGTTGAGCATCCTCACCTCGGGCGCCAACGCCGACGCCGGGGCATGGATCCGCGAGCGGATCGCCTTGGACTTCGCGTACCCGTGCGTGGAGGACCCGGACGAGCTTGCGGCGATGGACAAGGGCCTCAGCCTGGGTGGCGTGGTCAAACGCAACCGGCACACCGTGGAAAAGGACGACCGTTTCACGAGCCGGCAGGATTACGTCCTCGGCTTCGACAACGCATCCAAGCTCGAACTGGTGGCGGCCCGCGTGGGCGAGCTGGAAAACGAGCTGGCCAAGGCTGCCGAATTGGCGCAAAGCCGTGAGGATTCCCACCAAGGGATGGCCCGGCAATTGGAAGCCCTTCGCAGGGTGGCCGAGGATGAGCGTCCATGGGAACAGGTCTCCGCAGCTGTTGCCGCGGACGAGCTTGCCCGGATTGAGCAGCGGCTTTCCGATGCGTTGGCTGCCCAGGCCGACCTTGAACCGTTACGCGCCAACATCGAGGCAGTGCGGGAAAAGCACCAGTCCTCCACAGGTGCGGCGGCCGTGCTGCAGAGCGAATACAAAGCGCTCGACCAAAAGATGATCACGGCTGACGGCCTGCTCGATGCCGCCAGGTTGAAACTTGAGCAAGCACCGCCGTCGAGCTCCACCGTGGCCGCGCTGGAACCGTACTTTGCCGGCGTCGGCGATGTATCCGAGCTGTACGAACTCGACAACCTGGCCAACAGCGTCCGCAACAAACTGCTCGACGAGCTGCACGCCGCCGAATCGCGCAGCCAGGCGACGGCCGAGCGTTTGACGCGAATTTTCGAGGCCTTCGTGCGTGATTGGGGCAGCGCCATCAGTGCTGACCATGGCACGTCCATCGGGGCTGCCGGGGATTTCGAATCGCGCTATCACGCGATCGTGAGCGATGGCCTACCCGCGCAGGAGGCCGAATTCCGGCTGTTCTTCAACCAGCGCACGCACGAATCGTTCAGTACGCTGCTGCACCTGCTGGATGAGGAGCGCCGGAGTATCACCAGCCGGATCCTGCCCCTCAACGGCATCTTGTCAGAGGTCAATTTCCATGAGGGCAGCTATCTGGAGCTGGACATCAAGCAGACGCTTCCGGCTACGGCCAAGCAGTTCAAGGATGCGATCCAGAACGCGCTGAAGGCCAAGCACGCGCGGCCCTCCCGCAGCGCATCTGTCGCAGCTGGAACGGAGGTCGACGACGACGCCGAGCTCACCGCCCGCTATAAGTCGCTGGAGACCCTGGTGAAGCGTCTCGGTTCCCAAACCCCTGAGGACCGCCGGTGGCGCGCCGAAGTGCTGGACGTCCGCGGCCACCTGTTTATCCAGTGCAAGGAGCACAAGGAGGTGGCCGGGAAGTCGGCGAAAACCGGCAAGGCCGGCAAGAAGAAGACCGAGGTCTTCATGCATGCCGATACGGGCTCCATGTCCGGCGGTGAACGTCAGCGCTTCACGGCGTTCATCATGGCCGCGGCCCTGAGCTACCAGCTGGGTATTGCCGAGCAGGGCTTCACTACCTACGGCACCGTGATGATGGACGAAGCGTTCGTGCTGGCATCCGAGGAATTTGCAGGAGCCGGAATCAAGGCGCTTCACGAGTTCGGCTTCCAGTTGTTGCTGGCCGCGCCGGAAAACGTGATCGACCTGTCGCGTCACCTTGGCTCGGTCACGGAAATCCTCCGCGACAAGCGGACCAACCGGTCCGGCGTGCTCACGTCTCCCGTCATTGCGGGCACGGGAGAGCCCGGCGCATGGCGGTCCGAGGCGAATCCCGTGGATATCGTCCTCCGCTAAAGCAACGCGGGGTCACCTACGGCCCATGCTGAGGCCATTTATGGGCCGTAAGTGACCTCGCGTTGCTAGCGGGTGGAGGTGCCCCAGACCCGGTCCAGGAACTGGGCTGTGCGCTCCTCAAGCCCGGCGATTTGCCGAACCACGACGACGGCCGGGTCCGGGTTGATTTCGTTGGCGGGCGGTTCCTTGCGCACATTGGCGCTGCAGCCGAACTCGGCGCAGATCAGGGTCCCCACGGTGTTGCCGTCCTTGCCTGACTGTCCGGCCTTCTTGGCGACCCACAGATAGACGTCGTCTTTGGAGAAGACGTCGCGGCACAATTCGCAGAGGACCACGCGCTTCTTTCCGGAGCCTCCTTCAGGCGCCCGGAGCATGATTCCGGTGAGCTTGCCCTGGTGCGGGACCACCAGGTAGCCGCGCTGGGGCATTTTTTCGTCGCGCCAGCCGAGGAATTCAAGGTTTTCCCAGTCGATGGTTTCAAAGTCGCGCGGAAGGTTGAGCTTGGCGGCTTCGGACCGGCTGGCATTGATGAATGACGAACGGATTTGTTGGGCAGTAATTTTCTGCATGGCAAAGCTTCTTTCGGAGTTGATCGACGGCGCGCTGAACAGGAGCGCCAGCTGGAAAGGAGCGTCGGTCATCCGTGAAAGCGAGGCACAGCAAAGAGGCCGAATCAGGAGTTCGGAGTGCGTGTACCTAGAGTGATGCCGACGGGTGGGGGAGTGCCAAGCAGGCCAAAATGGCCACCTCGCCATCCATGGCTGCAGCAACTGAAATCGTGCGCACGCTCATCTCCTCGTCGTTCTCCTTGGAAGCGGTAGTCCGCTGCCGATATCTTAGCAATGTGCACGGTGGACATTACGTGACGCAAACGTTTCGTAATTATCCAAAGGGTAGGCTAGCCTTACTTAGGTTCGCATCCCTTACCTAAGGAGTCCCGTGGCTTCCCTTCTTCCACGCCGCGCCCTGCTGAAGACCGCAGGCACCGCGACAGCCGCTTTGGCCGCCGTCGCCCTTTCCCTCACTGGCTGCTCCACCGGGCCCGCCACCTCCACTCCGGCAACGGAGCAGGCAGAAACCGCTGCTTTCCCGGTGACCATCAAGCACGCTTTCGGTGAGACCACCATCAAGGAACAGCCCAAGCGCGTAGTCACCATCTCCTGGGTGAATGACGACGTCGCAATAGCCCTGGGCGTTGTCCCGGTTGGCGTTCCCAAGAACGAGTGGGGCAACAACGACAAGGGCTCCACCCCGTGGAAGGATGCCGCGCTGGAGAAGCTTGGCGCCGGATTCGGTTCGGACAAGGCTCCCGTGCAGTTCTCCGAGGCGGACGGGATCAACTTCACTGAGATCGCCAAGCTGAACCCGGACGTCATCCTCGGCGCCTACTCCGGCCTGGAGGAAGCCGATTACAAGAAGCTTTCCGAAATCGCTCCCGTGGTTGCCTACCCGGAGCTCGCCTACGGTACGCCCTGGCAGGAAAGCACCACCATCATCGGTAAGGCCCTCGGCAAGGAAGCCGAAGCCAAGAAACTGATTGAAGACACTGAAGCCACCGTCAAGGACAAGGTTTCCAAGTACCCGCAGATCAAGGACAAGACCTTTATCTACGGCAACCTGGAACCGGCCAAGGGTGACGGCGTGAACGTCTACACGGCCATCGATAACCGCCCGCGCTTCCTCTCCGAAATCGGCATGAAGCTCGCTCCGGTAGTGGAGCAGAACACGAAGACCAACAAGGACTTCTTCATTGCGTGGTCCGCTGAAAAGGCCAACGAGCTCGAGTCGGATGTCTTCGTGACGTGGGTGCCCGAAGCCGCCACGGCCGACGCCATCAAGGCCGACCCCCTGCTGGGCCAGATACCCGCGGTCAAGTCCGGCGCACTCGTCGCCGACGCCGATCAGACCCTGACGCTGTCCATTTCCGCCTCCTCGCCGCTGAGCCTGCCGTGGGCCCTGGACACGTTCCTGCCGCAGCTGGGCAGTGCAGCGGACAAGGCAACGGACGCGGCAGGCAAGTAACTGCAATGAAATTGAGTACGACGACGGCGGCTTCCGTGGGGCAGGTTGGCGGCACATCTGTGCCTGGTAACCAGCGCGATGGCGCACCCCGGAGCAATGTGGTCGGAGGGGGAACCGGTTCCAGGGCAACAAGCGGGCGGAGTGCCTGGCTGCTGGTCGCCGTCGTCGTACTCGTCGCCGCGTGCGCAGCATCCTTGGCGATCGGCGCGCGCGGGCTTCCCCTGTCCACCATTTGGGAAGCCATCACCAACTTCAATCCTGAAAGCGGCGACCACGCAGTGGTCATCGCACGGATTCCCCGAACAGTATTGGGTCTCCTGGCAGGCGCCGCCCTGGGCTTGGCTGGAGCCGCAATGCAAGGAGTGGCCCGCAACCCCCTGGCTGATCCCGGGATTCTGGGACTCAATGCGGGTGCGGCCCTTGCGGTTGTCGTGGGCATCTATGTTTTTGGCGTCGGTTCGCTCACCGGCTACATTTGGTTCGCCTTCATCGGCGCCGCAGCTGCCGCCGTCGTCGTTTACGCCATCGCTTCCAGGGGACGTGACGGTGCGACGCCGGTCAAGCTCGCCCTCGCGGGCGCGGCGCTGAGTGCCGGCCTGTTCTCGCTGATGAATGTCATCCTGGTCTCAAGCCAGGACACCCTGGACCGGTTCCGGTTCTGGCAGGTGGGAAGTATTGGCGGACGCGACTGGTCCGTTCTGCTACCTGCTCTTCCCTTCCTGGCCGTCGGCGCCGTAATCGTCCTTGGCAGTGGCCGCATCTTGAACAGCCTCGCCCTGGGTGACGACATCGCACGTGGACTCGGTCAGAATGTTGGCCTTTCCCGTGGAATCATCGGCCTTGGGATCGTCCTGCTGTGCGGATCCGCCACCGCGTTGGCTGGACCCATCGCGTTCCTCGGCCTGGTGATTCCGCACGCTGTCCGTTCGCTCACCGGTCCGGACTACCGCTGGGTCCTGCCGTTCTCCATGATCTCGGCGCCCATCCTGCTGATCATCGCCGATGTGATCGGCCGAGTGGTGCTGCTTCCCGGCGAAGTTCCGGCCGGCATCATGACCGCGCTCGTGGGTGCGCCGGTGTTCGTGTGGCTCATCCGCCGCGGAAAGGGGGCCGGACTGTGACCACTCTTCGCAAACTCCCCGCCGAGTTGGCACTTAATGGCAATGTTCCCCGGAAACATTCGCATCAATTGTCATTTCGGCGCGTGCCCAGCCCAACGTTCTTCCTCGGCTTGGCCCTCGTTGTCATGTTCGCCGTGTACGTGCTGCTGGGCAGCTACACGGTGACCATCCCTGATTTCTTCAAGATCGTCATCGCACACTTGACCGGCGGCGAGAAGATCCCCGGCGCCAGCTTCATTGTCATGGAGCACAAACTGCCCCGCGCTGCCATCGGAACACTGATCGGCGTGGCCTTTGGCCTGGCCGGCGCGCTTTTCCAAACCATGCTGCGCAACCCCCTGGCCAGCCCTGACATTATCGGCATCAGCTACGGAGCCAGTGCAGCGGCCGTGACGGCGATTGTCATCTTTGGTGCTTCCGGAGCCGTCGTTTCCTGGGCAGCCCTTGGCGGTGCGCTGGGTGTTGCTGCCATTATCTACGCGATTTCGCGTGGCACCGGGTCCGGGGCAGGCGGAGGCAGCCGTGGCAATGCTGCCGGCAACCGCCTCATACTCGCAGGTGTGGGCATCGCCGCGGCACTGCACGCAGTGGTCAACTTTCTCATGACCCGTGCTGACATCCGTACCGCGGCTGACGTCCTCGTCTGGCTTAACGGTTCGCTGAATTCTGCGAATTGGGAGCGCACCGGGATCCTCATGGCCTCCTTGCTGGTCCTGGTTCCGGCGGTCATCATCCTGGCCGGCCCGCTGCGCATCCTCGAACTCGGTGACGATGCAGCCGCCGGCTTGGGCATCAGGGTCAACGCCACCAGGCTGGGACTGGTCTTGACCGCCGTCGGGCTTGCCGCCTCCGCGACGGCGGCTGCCGGTCCCGTTGCTTTCGTCGCTTTCCTGGCCGGACCAATTGCCCGACGCATCGTCCGCAAACCCAGCCTCCCGGCGTCGGCCTTTACCGGCGCGCTGATCGTGCTGGCCGCAGACTTCTTCGCCTCCAACATCGCACCCGCCATCCTCGACGGAACCGTCCTCCCGGTCGGCGTCATCACGGGCGCCCTCGGTGCACCCTTCCTGCTGTGGCTCCTGGTCACCTCTAATCGAAAGGAAGCCTGACATGGCAATGCTTAAGGCCAAGGACCTGACACTCCAATACGAGCAGCGCAAGGTGGTTGAGGGTCTCACCACGGAAATCCCCGAGGGTAAAGTCACGATGATTGTGGGCGCAAACGCCTGCGGTAAATCCACGCTTCTCCGTGGATTGTCGCGGCTGCTCAAGCCCGCCAGCGGGGCCGTGACGCTCGCCGGCAAGGACATCCACTCCCGGCCAGCCCGTGAGCTCGCCCGGACGTTGGGCCTGCTTCCGCAGCACCCCACCGCTCCGGACGGTATCAGCGTGCGCGACCTCGTGGGACGGGGCCGGTATCCGCACCAGGGCTTCTTCCGGAGTTGGAGCGATTCCGACGACGCCGCGGTGCAGCGGGCGCTCGAAGCCACCGCAACGCTGGAGCTCGCAGAGCGAAGCGTCGACGAATTGTCGGGCGGACAGCGCCAGCGCGTCTGGATTGCCATGGCCCTTGCGCAGGAAACTGACGTGCTGCTGCTTGACGAGCCAACCACATACCTGGACCTTGCGCACCAGGTGGAAGTGTTGGACCTCGTTACGGACCTCAACCGCAGCCGGGGCACCACCGTGGCGATCGTGCTCCACGACCTCAACCTCGCCGCGCGCTACGCCGACCACGTCATCGCCATGAAGGGCGGATGCATTGTGGCCGAAGGACCCGCACCCGTTGTGGTGACCGAGCAACTGGTCTACGACGTCTTTGGCCTGGAATCCCGCGTGGTTCCCGACCCCATCTCAGGAACACCGCTCATTGTCCCCATCGGACGCCACCACGCACAGCCCGTTTCAACCAACGAACTGGAGATCGCCTCATGAGTGCACAACCAACACGGACCCAAGCGAGCGCCAGCGTGGAACCCATGACCCTTGCCTTCGACGTCACGGTCTCGGCCGTGCAGGACCTGAGCCCGAATTTCCGGCGGATCACGTTCGGTGGCTACTCGCTGCGGGGCTTCGGCGTTGCAGGGGATACCTTGGACCTGCGCGTGAAGCTGATGATTCCTTCATTCGACGCCCAAGGACAGCAGATCCCCCTACCCGAATTCAAGATGGAAGAAGCCGGGTGGTACCAGGAATGGTTGGCCATGGATACTTCCGTCCGGGGAGCCATGCGCACCTACACGGTCAGGGCTGAGCGACTCGACGCCGTGTACCCCGAAATCGACATCGACTTTGTCATGCACTTTGACGACGCAGGCCATGGCGGACCCGCGGCCAACTGGGCTGTCGCGGCGAAGCCCGGTGACGCCCTCACCATCATCGGCCCCAACAACCGTGCAGCCCAATGCACCACCGCCGGTGCCTACGGCGGCATCGAATGGCGGCCCGGGCTGGCCCAGAGGGTCCTGCTCGCCGGAGACGAGACAGCAGTGCCGGCAATCAGCGCCATCCTCGAGAGCCTGCCCGCGGACATAACCGGCCACGCATTCCTCGAAGTACCCGAAGCCGGGGACTTCCAGGACATCAGCACACCTGCCGACGTCGAAATCACCTGGCTCGCCCGCGGCGCAGCGATTGGCCGCTCCCGCCCACATGGCGAACTCCTCAAAGAAGCCGTCGCCAAGGCTGTTCCCGTCCCGGGTTGGGTAGGAATCAAGGGATCCGAAGCTGCCGGTCCCGAGCCCGAAGACGTCAACGTGGACCAGGACATCCTCTGGGAAACCCCGCAACGCATGGACACTGCTGCCATCGAAGCCACCAAGAACCCCACTTCGCCTGCCGGTGCGCTGCCCTTCTACGCCTGGATCGCCGGGGAAGCGTTCGTCATCAAGGAAATGCGGCGGTACCTGGTGCGGGACGTCGGAATCGATCGGAAGCAGGTTGCTTTCATGGGCTACTGGCGACGCGGCAAGGCAGAGGGCTAAGCGTGAGGGCGCGTCGCGGCCCGGGTCCAACCGGTTGGGTCCGGCCGGTTGGCGGCCATCCTCTGCGTGCTGCTCCTTCGTCGCTTTGACGCACGCTGCCGGATGACCGCCAACCGGCCCCGTGCGTCCCTCACCCTTCCGATGCTCGCTCACTTCCCGCCCGTTTATTCGGTTTGTTCTCTCACTTCCCGCTGGTTTTTTGGGGATGCTCGCGCACTTCCCGCCCGACCTGTTCACTTTGGGTTGGTCGGGGAGTAACCGGGGGTGGGTAGCGTTGTCTGGATGCGGGATGGTTGCGCGGCTGGGGACAGCGGACGACGGCGGTACGTCGCCCTTGGGGATTCCTTCACCGAGGGCGTGGGGGATCCGAGCAAGGTTTTGCCCAACGGGGTACGCGGCTGGGCAGATCGTGTCGCCGAGAAATTGGCCAAAGCGCAGCCGGGCTGGGAGTACGCAAATCTCGCCGTGCGCAGCAAACGGCTCCGGCACATCATCGATGAACAACTCGAGCCTGCCCTCGCCATGGAACCAACACTCATCACGCTTTATGCCGGTGGCAATGACATCCTGGACTTTGGCACGGACATGGACGCGCTCCTCAACGACTATGAACTGCTGGTCGCCCGGCTTGCTGGCACCGGGGCGACGGTGGTCCTTTTTACCGGTTTTGACGTGAAGGTCTCAGCCGTCCTGGAACCGTTCAAGAAGCGCAACACGATGTACAACCAAAAGGTCCGTGATGTGGCCGCAGAGTACGGGGCGATCCTGGTGGATTACTGGTGCTTCGACGCCTACAAAGATTCGCGGATGTGGGCTCCCGACCGGCTTCACATGTCCAAGGCCGGCCACAAATATCTTGCCGCCCAGGTCCTTGACCATCTGAACGTCCCGCACAAGATTTCTCCGAAGCAATGGGACCCACCCCAAAGAATGACAATGCGCGAATGGGAACGCAGGCAGCGGCGCTGGGTGAACGACTGGGTCCTGCCTCTCTTTGGACGTAAACTCCGCGGCATCACCCTGGGGGACTCCCTGAATCCCCGTTGGCCCCAGCCCGTGAAAGTCCCCCGGAAGGGCGGACTGAAGAAACTGGTCGAAAACCAGCAGGCCACGCAGTGAAGGCAGCCAGCAAGCCTTAGTTCTCGAGCAGGTTCTCGTAGCCGTCGGCCACAGTGGTCGCCGTGAATTCGATGATCTCGAACTCGGCCACGCCGTTGCTGAAGAACGGGTCTTTGGCCAGTGAGTCATCCAGGGTTGCCCGGTCAACCTTTGACAGCAGCACGCCGCCCGTGGCTGGAACGCGACGTCCCGACGCAAGGAACACGCCGGCGTCGAACGCGTCTTTAAGCCAGGCCATGTGGGCTGGACGGTGGAAATCGACGATTTCGTCGGGAACTTTGTAGGTCAAGGCGACAACAAACATTCCGCCAGCCTACCGTTTGCGGCTGCAGCAAGGCCGGGGCAACCGGCTAATTCTCCTAAGATGGATCCATGACTGAACCCCGCTGGCTTAATGCCGACGAACGCCGTGCCTGGTTGGCCCTCTTGAGCATCAATACGTTGCTCCCCTCGGCGCTGGATACGCAGCTTCAGTCTGCTGGAAAATTGTCGCTGTTCGACTACAACGTGCTGGCGATGCTCTCGGAAACCGAGGGCAGGTACCTGCCCATGAGCGAGCTTGCCGCCCGGACCAGTGCCTCGCTGTCGCGCCTGTCGCACGTGGTCACCAAACTCCAGAAGCGCGGCTGGGTGGAACGTCAGGCACACCCCGGCGACGCGCGCGTCACCGTCGCCCACCTGACCGAGGCCGGCATGTCCACCATTGTGGCCCTGGCCCCCGGTCACGTTGAGTCCGTGCGGGCGCTGATGCTCGATTCACTCTCGCCCGACGACGTCGCGGACCTCGCGCGCATCGGCGAGAAGATTGTCTCCAGGCTGGACAATAACCATTGGATCCTGCGCGAATCGTAGCCTTTTCCGTGCTTTGTAGGTAGCGGTCGCCTAATGGCAGACTGACGGCATGGATTTTTCTGCCCGTTATGTTGCCTTGGGGGATTCCTTCACTGAGGGCGTTGGCGACGACGACCCAACGCGACCCAACGGCGTCCGCGGGTGGGCCGACGTCGTTGCCCGGCAGCTGGCCCACAGCAACGAGGACTTCGGCTACGCCAACCTCGCCATCCGCGGCAGGAAGCTCCGCCAAATCATGGCGGAACAAGTGGACGCGGCCGTCGCGCTGAAGCCCACTTTGGTGACGATGTATGCCGGCGCCAACGACATCCTGCGGCCCAAGATCGATATTGACTCGCTTTTGGAGGATTACGACGCCGGTATCGCCAAGTTAAGCGCGACCGGCGCCACCGTTGTGCTCTTCACGGGCTTTGACGCCCGCGGTTCGAAGGTTTTCAGCACGATGCGTGGTCGGACCGCGATCTACAACGAACTGCTCCGCGAAATCGCCGAGAACCATGGTGCCCTGCTGGTGGATTACTGGCGGTTCGATGAGTACTACGACGTCCGGATGTGGGCGCAGGACCGGATGCACATGTCGACGGCGGGCCACGTCAATATGGCCAAGCGCGTGCTGGACGTCCTCGAGCATGAGCATGTGCTCGAAGTCCCGGAGCTCGCACCGCTTCCCACGCTGAACCGGTCCGAAGCTATCCGGGCAAACGCACGATGGGTCCGGGAATTCGCCGGCCCGTGGGTAGTGCGCCGTGTACGGGGTACGTCCTCGGGCGATGGGCTTAGCCCGAAGTATCCGGCTCTGATCCGCCCGGTGTAGTTAAGCCGGGCGAGCAGAACTCGCTCAGCCCGCGCTACGAAAACCGGGTGTGGCGAGCAGCGCTCCGGTCCTGCCAACCGCGAGCACGTCGACGCCCCATTTCTCCACAGCGTGATCCAGGGTTTGCGGTCCGCCTGCGACGATGGCTGTTGCCAGGACGTCGGCCGTGACAATGTCCTGTGCCGCGACGGAAACCTGAACGAACTCCGGCCGCACTGCACCGACGGTCCAAATGTGTTCCCCGCGTTCCGCCGAGCCTGACGTTGCAAGGGCCCTCACTCCGCGTTCCGCCGAGGCACTGAGGCGGTATGTACTGAGCAGCTTCCGGCGGTCAAACGGATCAACGATGCCGGCCTGCCACGGATTGGGTTCGTCAAACCCGGAGTCCACCGGCTCCGGTGATCCGCTTACCAGCACGTCCCCGCCGGCGTTGAGGCACCAATTGTGCAGGCCGAGGGCACCAAGGGACAGTGCAGCTTCGCGCATGGCGTGGGCTTTGACGATTCCGGAAAGATCCAACGCACCGTCCGGTCGCTCGGCCGTGAACGCACCTTCGGTCTCCACGCGCCATTCCGAGGCCACGGCATAGAGCTCCTGCATTGGCTCCGAGGCATAAGCCAACGTCAGTTCGCCACGGGCCAGCCGGCTTGCCTCAGATCCTTCCCGGTAAAGGCTGAACGTCAGGTCCAGCTGCGTAAATATTTCCCCTACGACGTCGACGGCGGACTGCAGCTCATCGACGCCGGTTTGGGCGGAGGTTCCGCTCGCCACGGTCAGGCTCACCACAGTGCCCATGCTGCGGAACGTCCGCGCACGGAGCTGTTCGCCGTTAAAAGTTGGCTGCATCGAGGGCCGCCTGGAGGGAGGTCAGATAGGCCTCACTGGTGACTGTTGCGCCACTGACAGTTTGGACGTTGGCTGACTGGGACCGCAGGACTTCGGATCGCAGGACAGGTGCTGCCCGGCTGCTGATCTGGGCAGACTTCCGTTCCGCATCGGTGAGTTGCAGGGGTGTGACCTCGGTGATCTTGCCATTCTGGATAGTCACCTGGACCTGGACTGTGCCGAAGCGGGTCTGGACCGACGCGCCGTCGTACGTTGCCGCCGTCGTGCTTTCCGCGGTGCTGCCGCTGGTTCCGGTGGTGCCGGTGCTGCCGCTCGCCGCTGAACTGCCGGCCGACATGCTGCTGCTCAGGCTTGTTGTTGTGGACGTGGTTGTTTCGGCAACATGAGCTCCTGATTGCCAGCCTGCGAGCAGTATGCCCGCGGACGCCAGGGCCGTTGCCATTGCTGCGCGGATTCTCACCAGTCGAACCTTTCGTAGTGGAGTTGTTCTGCAGGTACCCCTGCGGCCTCCGCGTCCTGGACCACGTTGCCGGCCCAGCCAGCAGGGCCGCAGACGTAGACGTCGGCGTTGGCCACGTCCGGGATATAGGAGCGGAGCGTAAAACCGGCTTGGACGGCTGATTCGGAGAGCCATGCGTTGGGGCGTGCGGAGCGCGGGCCGGTCAGGTGGAAGAGGGTCGCGCCGCGGGCTTGGCAAAGGGCCATGATTTCCTGACCAAGGAAGAGCTCGGATTCGTCGTGTCCGCGCAGCAGGACCGTTGCATTGCCAGGCTCAAAAGGCGTGGATTCCAACAGCGACCGCAGAGGAGCAATGCCGATGCCGGCGCCGATCATCACCACTCTGTTGCGTGACCGGGCGGCGGTGCTGAACATCCCATAAGGGCCCTCAAGGGCGACCCTGGTGCCGGGTCTGAGACGGGCCAGTCGGGCGGATCCGTCGCCCAGATTTCGGACGGTGATGCGGAGTTTGCCCGCTGCAGTGCCTGTGGCCGGAAGCGGTTCCGCAGACAGGCTGAAGGGATGGGCCTGCCACCAGAACCCGGGAGCCAGGAACCTCCAGATGAAGAATCTCCCGCCGCTGCCTGCCAGTTTCTCCAGATGCAGTCCGGTCATTTCGATGCTGAAGACATCAGGTGCAACACGGACTACACGACTGACCGTGAGCTGATGCCGGACTGTCGAGGCGAGTGGCAGGTAAATCCTGAAGATCAGGAGCGCCGCGCCCGTTCCGATGCAGAAAGCCAGCCAATACCAGCGCTGCCAGGTTCCTTCGGCAAAGAGTCCGCCAACACTGAACTGGTGGGGGATTGCCGTTGCCACCGCTGCGTAAGTCAGGAGATGGATTACGTACCAGAATTCGTACGGGAACTTGCGTCGCACCGCCACTAACGAGGTCACGACCACGGCGAGGAACAGCGCCATCGCGACGAACGCGAGCCACATATCCGGGACGTTGACCCATAGGGACACCGATTCGCTGATGGGGTCGAGGCCTTCTGCGGCTCCATAGCCGACCGCCAGGAGGATCCCATGTGCCAGCAGCAGGTAAAGCGCCGGCTTACCCAGTGATTTATGGATCTCAAGAGCGCGGTCATGCCCGATTGTGTTATCGATCAACGGGATCCGGGCCGCCAGGAGCAGCATGAGGAGGACCACGTCCATACCAACCAAACCAGCAACGATTCCCAGGCCTGTCGCGCCACCGGCAAAGGAGGAGAACCTTACTGCGCCGCCGTCTGCGAGCCACAAGGCGACCGCGGCCACCGGGGACACCCACGCAAGGAAACCCAGAATGTCAGCCCGGGCCAGCCGCCGTCGGGCTTGCGCCCGGAAGGGTTCGACGGCGGCCGGCGGTGTCCGTGGGCCCGGCGCCGCGGACTGTTCAGCACCCGAAACACGTGAAAGAAGCGATGTCATGATCCAAGACTCGCCAGGCATCCTTTCGTTCTGCTGTGAAAGGGCTTGCGAGGGCTTATGATTCCTGATTGGTCTTAATTTGGCCTGGCCCGTAGAATGGTTAGGCGCTAGGTAGTGCGGATCGTGTGCAATTGCTCCGGTTGGCGGTGAGGTCAGTCTGACTGACATCCCGATGGCCGGTAGTTAGGGGCTCAAGTTGCGTGCATTCCTGTATTCGCCCGGTATCCCAGGATCTGTTCCAGTGTTTATCACTGACCGGTTCTGAGGCCCAACCTTCTTCGCCGTACTTGATGCGGAAACTACCGAAATGGTATGGATCGGACGCGAACGCTGCCTGTCGCACGGTAACGCAGGAACATCTGCACACCGTTACATTCAATCTTTGGAGGAGAGTCATGGCAGCACACTGCCAAGTGACCGGGGCCGAGCCGGGCTTTGGACACAGCATTTCGCACTCGCACCGCCGCAACAAGCGTCGGTTCGACCCGAACATTCAGAAGAAGCGCTACTGGGTTCCGTCCCTGCGCCGTAACGTCACGCTGACCCTGTCAGCCCGTGGCATCAAGACAATCGACGTACGCGGCATCGACTCTGTCGTCGCCGACATCCTGGCACGAGGAGTAAAGCTCTAATGGCAAAGGACAAGGACGTACGTCCGATCATCAAGCTGAAGTCCACTGCGGGCACGGGTTACACCTACGTAACGCGCAAGAACCGTCGTAACGATCCTGACCGTCTGGTCCTGAAGAAGTACGACCCCAAGATCCGCCAGCACGTCGAATTCCGAGAGGAGCGCTAAACACATGGCAAAGAAGTCAAAGATTGCTCGCAACGAGCAGCGCAAGGTCATTGTTGAGCGTTACGCTGCCAAGCGTCTCGAACTGAAAAAGACCCTGGTTGACCCCAACGCGACTGACGAAGCACGCGAAGCTGCACGCCTCGGCCTGCAGAAGCTGCCCCGCAACGCCTCCCCGATCCGTCTGCGTAACCGCGACCAGATCGACGGCCGTCCCCGCGGCACCTTCCAGAAGTTCGGTATCTCCCGTGTTCGCTTCCGCGACATGGCTCACCGCGGTGAGCTCCCGGGTATCACCAAGTCTTCCTGGTAATCACGAAGCTCTGAAAGGGCCGGCAACCGTTATGGTTGCCGGCCTTTTCTGCGTTTAAGCGTGTTTGTGCGTGGTTGGCGCGAAGGCGGTTGGGAGGTTGGCGCGTGGGTGGCTGGGTGGCTGGGTGGCTGGGTGGTTGGCGCGGCGCGAATGTGGTGGTCTTCCTCTGCGCGCTCGGTCGTTCCTCCCTTGGACGCGCGCTGCCGGATGGCCGCCGCCTTCTTCGGATGTTCTCTCAGATCGTGCGGGGTTTGGGGGATCGTTCTCTCAGATCGTGCGGGGTTTTGGTGGGTGGGGTGGAAATGTTCGACGGCGGTGGTTGGCTTGGGTGTTTGGCGGCGGGATTGTGGGGTGTGGTTGGTGTGACGGGCTTCACTGGGGTTGGTTTTTGGGGTTTTGGGGTGGTTTTGGCGGGTCTGTGGCGTTGTTTGGCCTGTGTTTGGGCGGTTTTGGCCGGTTTCTGGGTGGTGTTGGGGTGGATTTGTGTGGGGGCTGGTGGGCGTGTAATGTCTTCTGAGTCGCCGCGAGTGAGACAGCCTGGTGCTGGGAACCGCGGGGGCCGACCCCCTTTGATAACAGCCTGGAATATGGTGCGCTTTTGGGCGTGCTGGTTGCCGGGTGGGGCCGGGGCCTGGATCGGGAATCGCGGAAACGTTGATTTGCCAAGAGCGGGTTGATCGGGTAAGTTTGAAAAGTTGCTCCGGAGCGATCCTGTGGCCCTGTTGGGGTTGTGGGTGGTGCCGGTAAGTGTCTGTTGTTTGAGAACTCAATAGTGTGCCAAGTTTGTTGATGCCGATTGTTTTTTTGATTGGTTGAAATTATATGCCGGATCGTCATGCACCCCCGTGTGTGGTGGTTTGGTTTTCAGCTGGTTTCGAATTTTGTGCAGCCGTGTTCGCCGTTATTTCCGGTGGGTGTGGTTGTGTCTGTTTGATTTTTTTTGTTTTCAACGGAGAGTTTGATCCTGGCTCAGGATGAACGCTGGCGGCGTGCTTAACACATGCAAGTCGAACGATGATCCCTGGCTTGCTGGGGGGATTAGTGGCGAACGGGTGAGTAACACGTGAGTAACCTGCCCTTGACTCTGGGATAAGCCTGGGAAACTGGGTCTAATACCGGATATGACCATCTGGCGCATGTCATGGTGGTGGAAAGCTTTTGTGGTTTTGGATGGACTCGCGGCCTATCAGCTTGTTGGTGGGGTAATGGCCTACCAAGGCGACGACGGGTAGCCGGCCTGAGAGGGTGACCGGCCACACTGGGACTGAGACACGGCCCAGACTCCTACGGGAGGCAGCAGTGGGGAATATTGCACAATGGGCGAAAGCCTGATGCAGCGACGCCGCGTGAGGGATGACGGCCTTCGGGTTGTAAACCTCTTTCAGTAGGGAAGAAGCGAAAGTGACGGTACCTGCAGAAGAAGCGCCGGCTAACTACGTGCCAGCAGCCGCGGTAATACGTAGGGCGCAAGCGTTATCCGGAATTATTGGGCGTAAAGAGCTCGTAGGCGGTTTGTCGCGTCTGCTGTGAAAGACCGGGGCTCAACTCCGGTTCTGCAGTGGGTACGGGCAGACTAGAGTGCAGTAGGGGAGACTGGAATTCCTGGTGTAGCGGTGAAATGCGCAGATATCAGGAGGAACACCGATGGCGAAGGCAGGTCTCTGGGCTGTAACTGACGCTGAGGAGCGAAAGCATGGGGAGCGAACAGGATTAGATACCCTGGTAGTCCATGCCGTAAACGTTGGGCACTAGGTGTGGGGGACATTCCACGTTTTCCGCGCCGTAGCTAACGCATTAAGTGCCCCGCCTGGGGAGTACGGCCGCAAGGCTAAAACTCAAAGGAATTGACGGGGGCCCGCACAAGCGGCGGAGCATGCGGATTAATTCGATGCAACGCGAAGAACCTTACCAAGGCTTGACATGAACCGGAAAGACCTGGAAACAGGTGCCCCGCTTGCGGTCGGTTTACAGGTGGTGCATGGTTGTCGTCAGCTCGTGTCGTGAGATGTTGGGTTAAGTCCCGCAACGAGCGCAACCCTCGTTCTATGTTGCCAGCGCGTTATGGCGGGGACTCATAGGAGACTGCCGGGGTCAACTCGGAGGAAGGTGGGGACGACGTCAAATCATCATGCCCCTTATGTCTTGGGCTTCACGCATGCTACAATGGCCGGTACAAAGGGTTGCGATACTGTGAGGTGGAGCTAATCCCAAAAAGCCGGTCTCAGTTCGGATTGGGGTCTGCAACTCGACCCCATGAAGTCGGAGTCGCTAGTAATCGCAGATCAGCAACGCTGCGGTGAATACGTTCCCGGGCCTTGTACACACCGCCCGTCAAGTCACGAAAGTTGGTAACACCCGAAGCCGGTGGCCTAACCCTTGTGGGGGGAGCCGTCGAAGGTGGGACCGGCGATTGGGACTAAGTCGTAACAAGGTAGCCGTACCGGAAGGTGCGGCTGGATCACCTCCTTTCTAAGGAGCTGCTAACAACCGTGTCGGTTCCCGTGCATGCGGGGGCTGGTGGTTGTCAGTGTTGCCCATTGCGCAGGCGTATGTTCTGCGGTGGGTGCTCATGGGTGGAATATCAACGAATCAAACGTTTGTTTGGCATGGCCTGACCGGTTGTGTCCTGGTGTTAGTACGGCAGTGCGTGCCCCTTTTTTGGGGGTGTGTGGTGTTGGGAACGTGCCGGGGCGTGGTTTGTGTGGGTTGTGTTTGGCGCACTGTTGGGTCCTGAGGCAACAGGACCTTTTTGCAGCAATGCAGGGGGACACAGTTCTGGTGTTTCTTTTGTTCCTGCTTCCGGTTCGTACCGGCACCCTGTGTGGGTGTTGGGGGTCTGGTTGACGGGGTTGTTGTTTGAGAACTACATAGTGGACGCGAGCATCTAGGACATGCATGGTGCCGGCTCTTCGGGGTTGGTGGGTGTGTGTTCTTACAGCAATTTCTTATGAATGAACCTGGCCCTTTGTGGTCGTGGTTCTCTCGAATAGATGATGCATCGTGAACCGGTGGGCCCCTTTGTTGTGGGTTTGCTGGTTTGTGTGTGGTCAAGTTTTTAAGGGCACACGGTGGATGCCTTGGCATTAGGAGCCGAAGAAGGACGTAGGAATCTGCGATAAGCCTGGGGGAGTTGATAACCGAGCGTTGATCCCAGGATGTCCGAATGGGGAAACCCCGCACAACGCTTTTGGGTGATTGTGTGACCCGCATCTGAACACATAGGGTGCGTGGGGGGAACGCGGGGAAGTGAAACATCTCAGTACCCGCAGGAAGAGAAAACAAGAGTGATTCCGTTAGTAGTGGCGAGCGAACGCGGATCAGGCTAAACCGTTTCCATGTGTGATAGCCGGCGGGCGTTGCATGGGCGGGGTTGTGGGACTTTCCGTACTGGTTCTGCCGGACCGGTGGGGTGTGTAGTGCAGGCATAGGTGAACGGTCTTGAAAGGCCGGCCAGAGAGGGTGTGAGCCCCGTAACCGTAATGTTGTGTACCGCCTGGAGAGGATCCCAAGTAGCACGGGGCCCGAGAAATCCCGTGCGAATCTGTCAGGACCACCTGATAAGCCTAAATACTTCCTAATGACCGATAGCGGACCAGTACCGTGAGGGAAAGGTGAAAAGTACCCCGGGAGGGGAGTGAAACAGTACCTGAAACCGTGTGCTTACAATCCGTCGGAGCAGTCGTGAGTAATCACTAGTAACTGTGACGGCGTGCCTTTTGAAGAATGAGCCTGCGAGTTAGTGTTACGTCGCGAGGTTAACCCGTGTGGGGTAGCCGTAGCGAAAGCGAGTCTGAACAGGGCGAGTGTAGTGGCGTGATCTAGACCCGAAGCGGAGTGATCTACCCATGGCCAGGTTGAAGCGACGGTAAGACGTCGTGGAGGACCGAACCCACTTCAGTTGAAAATGGAGGGGATGAGCTGTGGGTAGGGGTGAAAGGCCAATCAAACTCCGTGATAGCTGGTTCTCCCCGAAATGCATTTAGGTGCAGCGTTGCGTGTTTCTTGCCGGAGGTAGAGCTACTGGATGGCCGATGGGCCCTACAAGGTTACTGACGTCAGCCAAACTCCGAATGCCGGTAAGTGAGAGCGCAGCAGTGAGACTGTGGGGGATAAGCTTCATAGTCGAGAGGGAAACAGCCCAGACCACCAACTAAGGCCCCTAAGCGTGTGCTAAGTGGGAAAGGATGTGGAGTTGCGAAGACAACCAGGAGGTTGGCTTAGAAGCAGCCATCCTTGAAAGAGTGCGTAATAGCTCACTGGTCAAGTGATTCCGCGCCGACAATGTAGCGGGGCTCAAGTACACCGCCGAAGTTGTGGATTTCACACGGTACCCTAGCCTTCGTGGTTCAGGGGTGTGGAGTGGTAGGGGAGCGTCGTGTGGGCAGTGAAGTCGCGGTGGAAACCAGCGGTGGAGCCTACACGAGTGAGAATGCAGGCATGAGTAGCGAAAGACGGGTGAGAAACCCGTCCGCCGAATGATCAAGGGTTCCAGGGTCAAGCTAATCTGCCCTGGGTAAGTCGGGACCTAAGGCGAGGCCGACAGGCGTAGTCGATGGACAACGGGTTGATATTCCCGTACCGGCGAAAAACCGCCCATGCCAAGCGGGGGATACTAACCGCCCGGAGCCTGCCCGCCCACCCTTGTGGTGTGTGGGTTTTGGCCGAGCGCGGGACCTGATCCCGGGAGGTAAGCGTATTAACAGGTGTGACGCAGGAAGGTAGCCGGGCCGGGCGATGGTTGCCCCGGTCCAAGGATGTAGGGTCAGGGATAGGCAAATCCGTTCCTGTGTGTTTCGAGCACGATCCTGAGATCTGATGGGACTCCCGTTCGGGGGGATCCGGTGATCCTATGCTGCCTAGAAAAGCATCGACGCGAGGTTTTAGCCGCCCGTACCCCAAACCGACACAGGTGATCAGGTAGAGAATACCAAGGCGATCGAGAGAATTATGGTTAAGGAACTCGGCAAAATGCCCCCGTAACTTCGGGAGAAGGGGGGCCTGCCCCGTGATACAGACTTGCTCTGTGGAGCGGGTGTGGGCCGCAGAGACCAGGGGGAAGCGACTGTTTACTAAAAACACAGGTCCGTGCGAAGTCGCAAGACGATGTATACGGACTGACTCCTGCCCGGTGCTGGAAGGTTAAGAGGACCGGTTAGCCCCTTGTGGGCGAAGCTGAGAATTTAAGCCCCAGTAAACGGCGGTGGTAACTATAACCATCCTAAGGTAGCGAAATTCCTTGTCGGGTAAGTTCCGACCTGCACGAATGGAGTAACGACTTCCCCGCTGTCTCAACCATAAACTCGGCGAAATTGCAGTACGAGTAAAGATGCTCGTTACGCGCAGCAGGACGGAAAGACCCCGAGACCTTTACTATAGTTTGGTATTGGTGTTCGGAGTGGCTTGTGTAGGATAGGTGGGAGACGTTGAAGCCCGGACGCCAGTTCGGGTGGAGTCATCGTTGAAATACCACTCTGGTCACTTTGGACATCTAACTTCGGCCCGTGATCCGGGTCAGGGACAGTGCCTGATGGGTAGTTTAACTGGGGCGGTTGCCTCCTAAAAAGTAACGGAGGCGCCCAAAGGTTCCCTCAGCCTGGTTGGCAATCAGGTGTCGAGTGTAAGTGCACAAGGGAGCTTGACTGTGAGAGAGACATCTCAAGCAGGGACGAAAGTCGGGACTAGTGATCCGGCGGTACATTGTGGAATGGCCGTCGCTCAACGGATAAAAGGTACCTCGGGGATAACAGGCTGATCTTGCCCAAGAGTCCATATCGACGGCATGGTTTGGCACCTCGATGTCGGCTCGTCGCATCCTGGGGCTGGAGTAGGTCCCAAGGGTTGGGCTGTTCGCCCATTAAAGCGGTACGCGAGCTGGGTTTAGAACGTCGTGAGACAGTTCGGTCCCTATCCGCTGCGCGCGCAGGAAATTTGAGAAGGGCTGTCCTTAGTACGAGAGGACCGGGACGGACGAACCTCTGGTGTGTCAGTTGTACTGCCAAGTGCACCGCTGATTAGCTACGTTCGGATGGGATAACCGCTGAAAGCATCTAAGCGGGAAGCTCGCTTCAAGATGAGATTTCCATACACAATACGTGTGAGAGGCCCCCAGCCAGACCACTGGGTTGATAGGCCGGATGTGGAAGCGAGGACCAAAGACTCGTGAAGCTGACCGGTACTAATAGGCCAACAACTTACACCACACACAACACACTGCACGCGTCCACTATGTGGTTCCCGAACAACAACCGTTCCAGGAACCAACAACTAAATACACAACACCACAGTTGTAACCACACACAGTCTTCCCACCCCACACCACAAACGGTGCGCGGGACGGGTAACAAGGTTACGGCGGTCATAGCGTGGGGGAAACGCCCGGTCCCATTCCGAACCCGGAAGCTAAGACCCACAGCGCCGATGGTACTGCACCCGGGAGGGTGTGGGAGAGTAGGACACCGCCGGACACACATTAACGGGAAGCCCCGACCACCACGGTCGGGGCTTCCCCACTTTAACCACACCAAACAACCGAACCAGGCGCTCAGGTCCTAACGACGTCGCCACGTGCCAAGGCGAAAGGCAGACGATCGAAGATGATGTGGATCTCGGCGATCTGATCCTTGTGAATGCGATACAGTTCTGCGCCTGGAGCGCTTGGAACTGCCCGATTGGCTGTGTCGTACATGAGCATTGCTTGGTCGTCGGACCCGTAAGCCGCAAGAAGCGCGGATTTTGTGAGGGTAGCAGCGAAGGGCTCCATGAATGCCCGGACAGCGGCACTACCGCTCATGGTGCCGGACGGTGCATGGCAGATGACATCCTCGACTAAGTGCTTGATTGCTGAGTCCAGGTTCCCGGACGTCCATGCCCGGTGGTACGCGATTGCGATGTCAACGGCTCTGGCCTGTTTTTCAGACATGGTGGGATTCCTTTCGTAGGCGGATACTCCTGTTTAGACACCACCTCGCAGCAGATCGGAACGCCCTGGTGGGTTCGTGCCAATATTGAACCGTGACTTCAGCCGAGTTGGAGGCTGCCCGGTCCGGCGATGAGGAGGCTTTTGCCTCGCTCGTAGCCCCCTTTCGCCGGGAGCTTCATCTGCATTGCTACAGAATTACAGGATCTGTTGATGATGCAGATGATCTGCTGCAGGAGGTTTTGCTTGCGGCATGGAAAGGGCTGCCTGGATTTGCCGGCCGATCGTCCTTGCGTACGTGGCTCTATCGGATTGCCACTACTCGTTCGCTTAATGCTCTGAGGGAACAACGTCGAAGACCTCGCCCAGCCCCTGTACCACCCTTCGAGCCACCAAACCCGAACGACCGATTCGATCTACCGCATTTGCAGCCTTACCCCGATGCCTTGGTCGACGCGCTTGATCCTGCTGCGCAGGCGGTTGCCCGCGAAAGTGTCGAGCTCGCGTTTGTTGTTGCGCTTCAACGGATGCCGCCGCGCCAGGCTGCAACGTTGATTCTCTGTGATGTGTTGGACTTCACCGTTACCGAAGCTGCTGAGCTGCTCGCGATAGGCCCGACGGCGGCTAAGGGCCTTCTTCAGCGCGCCCGCTCCGCCGGGCCTTCTTCAAGGTCAATCACCACCGGACAACGCCACCACGAATTAGCCCGTAAGTTTGCGGATGCCTTCTCGCGGGACGACGTCGATTCCGTCCTTGAGCTCCTCACAGATCAATGCTGGCTAGCCATGCCCCCGGCCAGCGAACTTTACGTGGGCCGGCACGCCGTCGGGGCTTTCCTCCGTGCCAGTGCGGCTGGCCGGCCTGGCGGCAACTACGCGCTGACCGCTGTCACTGCCGGTGGCAGGCCGGCGTTCGTTTGCTATCTGCAAGGCCGGGCCCGCGGACTGTTGGTGATCGAGCCAACCCAGTCTGGCGACAGGATCGCATCGATCATGCGATTCCTCGACGATGGTCTGCATCGGCACTTCGGAATGCCTGACCTTCTTGCCTGAAGTCGAAGCGCAACTGGCTCATTGACGCGTCCGGAGTAGTGCTCGACGGCGGTGCTCGCGCGGGTTTTTGGGGGTGTGTTTGGGTGTGTTGGGGTGGATTTGCGTTGGGGGTGTGGGGCGTGTATTGTTTTCTGAGTCGCCGGGTGCGAAACGGAAAGCCGGAAGGTGTGTACGGTTCGGTAGGCGGCCAAAAATAACTCTTCTTTTCCAATGGCCCTGTTGGGTGTGCTGCTTTTGTGGTGCGCTGTCCGGGGTGATGTTTTGGAGGGTCTGTTGTTTGAGAACTCAATAGTGTGCCAAGTTTGTTGATGCCGATTGTTTTTTGATTGGTTGAAATTATGGCCAGGCTGCTGCGCACCCCCGTGTGTGGTGGTTTGGTTTTCAGCTGGTTTCGAATTTTGTGCAGCCGTGTTCGCCGTTATTTCCGGTGGGTGTGGTTGTGTCTGTTTGATTTTTTGTTTTCAACGGAGAGTTTGATCCTGGCTCAGGATGAACGCTGGCGGCGTGCTTAACACATGCAAGTCGAACGATGATCCTCAGCTTGCTGGGGGGATTAGTGGCGAACGGGTGAGTAACACGTGAGTAACCTGCCCTTGACTCTGGGATAAGCCTGGGAAACTGGGTCTAATACCGGATATGACCATCTGGCGCATGTCATGGTGGTGGAAAGCTTTTGTGGTTTTGGATGGACTCGCGGCCTATCAGCTTGTTGGTGGGGTAATGGCCTACCAAGGCGACGACGGGTAGCCGGCCTGAGAGGGTGACCGGCCACACTGGGACTGAGACACGGCCCAGACTCCTACGGGAGGCAGCAGTGGGGAATATTGCACAATGGGCGAAAGCCTGATGCAGCGACGCCGCGTGAGGGATGACGGCCTTCGGGTTGTAAACCTCTTTCAGTAGGGAAGAAGCGAAAGTGACGGTACCTGCAGAAGAAGCGCCGGCTAACTACGTGCCAGCAGCCGCGGTAATACGTAGGGCGCAAGCGTTATCCGGAATTATTGGGCGTAAAGAGCTCGTAGGCGGTTTGTCGCGTCTGCTGTGAAAGACCGGGGCTCAACTCCGGTTCTGCAGTGGGTACGGGCAGACTAGAGTGCAGTAGGGGAGACTGGAATTCCTGGTGTAGCGGTGAAATGCGCAGATATCAGGAGGAACACCGATGGCGAAGGCAGGTCTCTGGGCTGTAACTGACGCTGAGGAGCGAAAGCATGGGGAGCGAACAGGATTAGATACCCTGGTAGTCCATGCCGTAAACGTTGGGCACTAGGTGTGGGGGACATTCCACGTTTTCCGCGCCGTAGCTAACGCATTAAGTGCCCCGCCTGGGGAGTACGGCCGCAAGGCTAAAACTCAAAGGAATTGACGGGGGCCCGCACAAGCGGCGGAGCATGCGGATTAATTCGATGCAACGCGAAGAACCTTACCAAGGCTTGACATGAACCGGAAAGACCTGGAAACAGGTGCCCCGCTTGCGGTCGGTTTACAGGTGGTGCATGGTTGTCGTCAGCTCGTGTCGTGAGATGTTGGGTTAAGTCCCGCAACGAGCGCAACCCTCGTTCTATGTTGCCAGCGCGTTATGGCGGGGACTCATAGGAGACTGCCGGGGTCAACTCGGAGGAAGGTGGGGACGACGTCAAATCATCATGCCCCTTATGTCTTGGGCTTCACGCATGCTACAATGGCCGGTACAAAGGGTTGCGATACTGTGAGGTGGAGCTAATCCCAAAAAGCCGGTCTCAGTTCGGATTGGGGTCTGCAACTCGACCCCATGAAGTCGGAGTCGCTAGTAATCGCAGATCAGCAACGCTGCGGTGAATACGTTCCCGGGCCTTGTACACACCGCCCGTCAAGTCACGAAAGTTGGTAACACCCGAAGCCGGTGGCCTAACCCTTGTGGGGGGAGCCGTCGAAGGTGGGACCGGCGATTGGGACTAAGTCGTAACAAGGTAGCCGTACCGGAAGGTGCGGCTGGATCACCTCCTTTCTAAGGAGCTGCTAACAACCGTGTCGGTTCCCGTGCATGCGGGGGCTGGTGGTTGTCAGTGTTGCCCATTGCGCAGGCGTATGTTCTGCGGTGGGTGCTCATGGGTGGAATATCAACGAATCAAACGTTTGTTTGGCATGGCCTGACCGGTTGTGTCCTGGTGTTAGTACGGCAGTGCGTGCCCCTTTTGGGGGTGTGTGGTGTTGGGAACGTGCCGGGGCGTGGTTTGTGTGGGTTGTGTTTGGCGCACTGTTGGGTCCTGAGGCAACAGGACCTTTTTGCAGCAATGCAGGGGGACACAGTTCTGGTGTTTCTTTTGTTCCTGCTTCCGGTTCGTACCGGCACCCTGTGTGGGTGTTGGGGGTCTGGTTGACGGGGTTGTTGTTTGAGAACTACATAGTGGACGCGAGCATCTAGGACATGCATGGTGCCGGCTCTTCGGGGTTGGTGGGTGTGTGTTCTTACAGCAATTTCTTATGAATGAACCTGGCCCTTTGTGGTCGTGGTTCTCTCGAATAGATGATGCATCGTGAACCGGTGGGCCCCTTTGTTGTGGGTTTGCTGGTTTGTGTGTGGTCAAGTTTTTAAGGGCACACGGTGGATGCCTTGGCATTAGGAGCCGAAGAAGGACGTAGGAATCTGCGATAAGCCTGGGGGAGTTGATAACCGAGCGTTGATCCCAGGATGTCCGAATGGGGAAACCCCGCACAACGCTTTTGGGTGATTGTGTGACCCGCATCTGAACACATAGGGTGCGTGGGGGGAACGCGGGGAAGTGAAACATCTCAGTACCCGCAGGAAGAGAAAACAAGAGTGATTCCGTTAGTAGTGGCGAGCGAACGCGGATCAGGCTAAACCGTTTCCATGTGTGATAGCCGGCGGGCGTTGCATGGGCGGGGTTGTGGGACTTTCCGTACTGGTTCTGCCGGACCGGTGGGGTGTGTAGTGCAGGCATAGGTGAACGGTCTTGAAAGGCCGGCCAGAGAGGGTGTGAGCCCCGTAACCGTAATGTTGTGTACCGCCTGGAGAGGATCCCAAGTAGCACGGGGCCCGAGAAATCCCGTGCGAATCTGTCAGGACCACCTGATAAGCCTAAATACTTCCTAATGACCGATAGCGGACCAGTACCGTGAGGGAAAGGTGAAAAGTACCCCGGGAGGGGAGTGAAACAGTACCTGAAACCGTGTGCTTACAATCCGTCGGAGCAGTCGTGAGTAATCACTAGTAACTGTGACGGCGTGCCTTTTGAAGAATGAGCCTGCGAGTTAGTGTTACGTCGCGAGGTTAACCCGTGTGGGGTAGCCGTAGCGAAAGCGAGTCTGAACAGGGCGAGTGTAGTGGCGTGATCTAGACCCGAAGCGGAGTGATCTACCCATGGCCAGGTTGAAGCGACGGTAAGACGTCGTGGAGGACCGAACCCACTTCAGTTGAAAATGGAGGGGATGAGCTGTGGGTAGGGGTGAAAGGCCAATCAAACTCCGTGATAGCTGGTTCTCCCCGAAATGCATTTAGGTGCAGCGTTGCGTGTTTCTTGCCGGAGGTAGAGCTACTGGATGGCCGATGGGCCCTACAAGGTTACTGACGTCAGCCAAACTCCGAATGCCGGTAAGTGAGAGCGCAGCAGTGAGACTGTGGGGGATAAGCTTCATAGTCGAGAGGGAAACAGCCCAGACCACCAACTAAGGCCCCTAAGCGTGTGCTAAGTGGGAAAGGATGTGGAGTTGCGAAGACAACCAGGAGGTTGGCTTAGAAGCAGCCATCCTTGAAAGAGTGCGTAATAGCTCACTGGTCAAGTGATTCCGCGCCGACAATGTAGCGGGGCTCAAGTACACCGCCGAAGTTGTGGATTTCACACGGTACCCTAGCCTTCGTGGTTCAGGGGTGTGGAGTGGTAGGGGAGCGTCGTGTGGGCAGTGAAGTCGCGGTGGAAACCAGCGGTGGAGCCTACACGAGTGAGAATGCAGGCATGAGTAGCGAAAGACGGGTGAGAAACCCGTCCGCCGAATGATCAAGGGTTCCAGGGTCAAGCTAATCTGCCCTGGGTAAGTCGGGACCTAAGGCGAGGCCGACAGGCGTAGTCGATGGACAACGGGTTGATATTCCCGTACCGGCGAAAAACCGCCCATGCCAAGCGGGGGATACTAACCGCCCGGAGCCTGCCCGCCCACCCTTGTGGTGTGTGGGTTTTGGCCGAGCGCGGGACCTGATCCCGGGAGGTAAGCGTATTAACAGGTGTGACGCAGGAAGGTAGCCGGGCCGGGCGATGGTTGCCCCGGTCCAAGGATGTAGGGTCAGGGATAGGCAAATCCGTTCCTGTGTGTTTCGAGCACGATCCTGAGATCTGATGGGACTCCCGTTCGGGGGGATCCGGTGATCCTATGCTGCCTAGAAAAGCATCGACGCGAGGTTTTAGCCGCCCGTACCCCAAACCGACACAGGTGATCAGGTAGAGAATACCAAGGCGATCGAGAGAATTATGGTTAAGGAACTCGGCAAAATGCCCCCGTAACTTCGGGAGAAGGGGGGCCTGCCCCGTGATACAGACTTGCTCTGTGGAGCGGGTGTGGGCCGCAGAGACCAGGGGGAAGCGACTGTTTACTAAAAACACAGGTCCGTGCGAAGTCGCAAGACGATGTATACGGACTGACTCCTGCCCGGTGCTGGAAGGTTAAGAGGACCGGTTAGCCCCTTGTGGGCGAAGCTGAGAATTTAAGCCCCAGTAAACGGCGGTGGTAACTATAACCATCCTAAGGTAGCGAAATTCCTTGTCGGGTAAGTTCCGACCTGCACGAATGGAGTAACGACTTCCCCGCTGTCTCAACCATAAACTCGGCGAAATTGCAGTACGAGTAAAGATGCTCGTTACGCGCAGCAGGACGGAAAGACCCCGAGACCTTTACTATAGTTTGGTATTGGTGTTCGGAGTGGCTTGTGTAGGATAGGTGGGAGACGTTGAAGCCCGGACGCCAGTTCGGGTGGAGTCATCGTTGAAATACCACTCTGGTCACTTTGGACATCTAACTTCGGCCCGTGATCCGGGTCAGGGACAGTGCCTGATGGGTAGTTTAACTGGGGCGGTTGCCTCCTAAAAAGTAACGGAGGCGCCCAAAGGTTCCCTCAGCCTGGTTGGCAATCAGGTGTCGAGTGTAAGTGCACAAGGGAGCTTGACTGTGAGAGAGACATCTCAAGCAGGGACGAAAGTCGGGACTAGTGATCCGGCGGTACATTGTGGAATGGCCGTCGCTCAACGGATAAAAGGTACCTCGGGGATAACAGGCTGATCTTGCCCAAGAGTCCATATCGACGGCATGGTTTGGCACCTCGATGTCGGCTCGTCGCATCCTGGGGCTGGAGTAGGTCCCAAGGGTTGGGCTGTTCGCCCATTAAAGCGGTACGCGAGCTGGGTTTAGAACGTCGTGAGACAGTTCGGTCCCTATCCGCTGCGCGCGCAGGAAATTTGAGAAGGGCTGTCCTTAGTACGAGAGGACCGGGACGGACGAACCTCTGGTGTGTCAGTTGTACTGCCAAGTGCACCGCTGATTAGCTACGTTCGGATGGGATAACCGCTGAAAGCATCTAAGCGGGAAGCTCGCTTCAAGATGAGATTTCCATACACAATACGTGTGAGAGGCCCCCAGCCAGACCACTGGGTTGATAGGCCGGATGTGGAAGCGAGGACCAAAGACTCGTGAAGCTGACCGGTACTAATAGGCCAACAACTTACACCACACACAACACACTGCACGCGTCCACTATGTGGTTCCCGAACAACAACCGTTCCAGGAACCAACAACTAAATACACAACACCACAGTTGTAACCACACACAGTCTTCCCACCCCACACCACAAACGGTGCGCGGGACGGGTAACAAGGTTACGGCGGTCATAGCGTGGGGGAAACGCCCGGTCCCATTCCGAACCCGGAAGCTAAGACCCACAGCGCCGATGGTACTGCACCCGGGAGGGTGTGGGAGAGTAGGACACCGCCGGACAAACATTAACGGGAAGCCCCGACCACCACGGTCGGGGCTTCCCCACTTTAACCACACAACCAAGGACGCTAGAGTCACAGGATGCCCCTTAACCGAACTTTGGATGTGTCATCCGGGAATGCCGTGAAGGGAAAAGTCCACCTTCGCACTTTGTCCTTGTCCGACGTCGGGCCCTTGGCGGCCGCCTACACCCGGAACGCAGAGTACCTTGCCCCTTGGGAACCGCGGCGCAGCGAAGCGTTCTATACCAGGGCAGGGCAGGACGCCGTTGTTCGGGGCAAACTGAACCAATATGCCGCAGGCACGGAGGTGCCGTTTGTAGTTCTCCATGACGGGGATATCATCGGCCAGATTACGTTGACGGGCATAGTCCGTGGACCCTTCATGAACGCCAACCTGGGCTATTGGGTCGACCAAGCGTTCACCGGCAAGGGCATTGCCTCTTCTTCGGTGGAGGCGGTTCTCTCCATCGCGAGTGACGATTTGGGACTCCACCGTGTCCAAGCCGCAACCTTAATGCATAACGTAGCCTCGCAGGCGGCCCTCAAACGATGCGGCTTCGAGCGGATCGGGTTGGCGCCCTCCTATCTCCACATAGCAGGCGAATGGCAGGACCACGTCCTGTATCAGCGCATTCTCTTCTGATCCACGGCGGTTGGACGCGCTGCCGGCGTCGTGGTTTCCTGCGCTGGTTGGGGGCCGCTTCAACGCCGTAGGGTACGCCATGTGCGGTCCACACCCCCAAAAACCTTGAAAAACCGGTGATTTTGGTCAAAAAAGCGCGGAAACACGCGGAATTTGCTGGCCAAGCCGGTGCAAGCTGGTAAGTTTTCGAGCAGTGGCTTGCTCGCATTCCGCTTGAAAGCTCAAAAAACGTATTAGTCCAGGAGGACGTAAATGGCTAAGAACCGTAGTGAACTCGTTGCAGAGGTAGCAGGCAAGGCTGGCACCAGCCAGGCAGCCGTCAACTCCGTGCTCGATGCACTGTTCGAAGTTTTCGAGACTTCTGTTGCCGCTGGCGAGAAGATCACCATCCCGGGCTGGCTCGCAGTTGAGCGCACCGACCGTGCAGCACGCACCGGCCGTAACCCGCAGACGGGCGAAACCATCCAGATCGCCGCTGGCCACAGCGTTAAGCTGACCGCAGGCTCCAAGCTGAAGGCTGCTGTCGCCAAGAAGAAGTAATTCCAACTTCGGCGAACGCCTAAAAGGGGCGGCAACCAAGTGGTTGCCGCCCTTTTTGCTGTTAAGCCCCGCCCACTACTCCTCCCCAAATGGTTCCCGATTCGCAGCCCAGCCATAGGTAACGGACAATGGATAGGTGCCATCAGCAAGAAGCTCCGCAACCGCCCCATCGCCTGTTCCCAAGCCGGGAGCGCGGGGAGGCGATGCCGTCACGGGCATTTCCCTCACGTGGCAGCTTGCTGGACTCGCGGTGCTCTTCCTGACTTTGGCTGCAGCCCTCATCTTTTCCGGTGCTTCTGCTGCCCGACAGGTCTCGGACCCTGGTGCGCTGGTTCGGTGGGGCCTGCCGGTAGCGAAAGCCGTCCACAACGTTTCCATAGCCACAGTTATTGGTGGACTGATCTTCGCGGTCGGAATCCTGCCCAAGAACCTTAGGGCGTCGCGATCCCGTGAAAAGGATCTGGAGGCTCTGGAGCATCCAGCCTTTGCACGCGCCCTTGCCGTTGCCGCCGCGGCAGGTGCCGCCTGGACACTGTCTGCCGTAGCGGTCCTGGTATTGACCTACGCGGACGTGGCGGGTCAGGGGCTCTCCGGCGACGCAGAATTCACCCGCTCACTTGTCTACTTCATGACGGACATAGAAACGGGCAAGGCCTGGCTGGCCATCACTATCATTGCTGCGGTAGTCACCACCGCGCTCTTCGGCGTCCGATCGTTGACCGGCCTCGCTTTTACGCTGCTGCTTGCCTTGATCGGGCTGATTCCGACCGCGCTGATCGGTCACTCCTCAAGCTCCAGTGATCATGAAGGCGCCATCAACTCGCTTGGCCTTCACTTGGTTGGTGTCTCTGTGTGGGTGGGAGGCATCATCATGCTCGCGGTCCTTTCCGGATTGCTCGCTGGCTCCAGGAGGTCCGGGACAAGCGACATTACGGAACCGACCCTCCGAAGGTTCTCGGCCCTGGCTGGCTTTGCTTTCGTCTTGGTGTTTGCGTCCGGTGTGATAAACGCAGCCATCCGCGTGACGAACCCGGGCGATCTGTTTGGCTCTGCCTATGGCCAGCTCATCCTTGCCAAGGCACTTGCCACCCTGGTGCTGGGTGGCATTGGTTTCATGCATCGTCAGTGGGTCATACCCCAGCTGGGGAAGAGCGGTTCGATGTCTGCCCGGCGGGTGCTGTCGCAGCTGGTTCTGGTTGAGCTGCTGGTGATGGGCGCGACGTCGGGCCTCGCCGTGGCGCTCGGGCGCTCGGCCCCGCCGCAGCCCACGACGTACGCACCGGACGCCTCGCCGGCCTTCATCCTGTCCGGCTATGAGGTTCCGCCTGAACTTACGCCAGAGCGCTGGCTTACGGAATGGCGTTTTGACTGGCTGTGGGTTGGAGTCGCCTTATTCGGCGCCGTGTCCTACATCCTCGGGATCATCAAGGTCCGCAAGCGTGGGGATAGCTGGTCCTGGTTCAAGACCGCGAACTGGATGATTGGACTGGTGATTCTCACGTACATCACGTCGGGTCCGCCAGCTGTCTATGGCCGTGTACTGTTTTCTGCCCACATGGTGGATCATATGGCCCTGACCATGGTGGCACCGATCTTCCTGGTGTTGGGTTCACCCGTGACCCTTGCGCTGCGTGCACTACCTTCCCGGGGTGAAGGCGCCCACGGTTCGCGGGGTCTTCGGGAGTGGTTGCTCTTGTTCGTCCACTCCCGGTTCTCGCAGGTGGTGACTCATCCCCTGTTCGCCGCTGCGAACTTCGCAGGCTCCATCGTGCTGTTCTACTACTCGGACCTTTTCGGCCTTGCCATGCGGGAGCACGTAGGCCATGAGCTGATGAATCTGCACTTCCTGCTGACGGGCTACATTTTTGTACTCAGCATGATCGGCAGTGATCCACTGCCGCGACGTGCGCCGTACCCCATGCGCCTGCTGCTCCTGCTCGCAACCATGGGATTCCACGCATTCTTTGGCGTGGCCATCATGGGCGGTACAGGCCTGCTGGCTGCTGACTACTTCGGCAACCTGGGCAGGACCTGGGGTGCCTCGGCCATCGCAGACCAGCAAATGGGCGGTGCTGTGGCCTGGGGCATTGGCGAAGTTCCCACCCTGCTCGTGGCAATCGGCGTAGCGGTCATGTGGTCACGCTCGGACGAGCGGGAGACCCGACGCGTGGACCGTGCGGCCGACAGGAATAACGACGCCGATCTCAGTGCTTATAACGATATGTTTGCCCGGCTCGCTGACCGCGATGCCAAATTGGCCGGCCGCCCGGCCTCAACCAGGCAGACGGCCCTGACTACTGAAACGACTGAAGCGACCCGACCGACCGAAGCCATACCGGGTAGCACACCAGAGGACAGCACCATCCGAAGCGACAGCACCGTCCCAACCGACAGCACCGTTCCAACTGACGGCGCAGCCCCTGGGGACAACGCTTCAACAGGCCACGCCAGGGGAAGCGTTGACCAAGCAAGCAGCAAGACCGAACGAAACACGAAGCTGGAAGGACGCTGATGAGCGAAACCGTACGCACCCAACTCCGGGTCCGGGCCTCCGAACTGGAGGGCCGCGGCTGGCTCAATACGGGCGGCAAGTCCCTTGACTTGGAATCCCTTCGCGGCAAAATCGTGCTGTTGGACTTCTGGACGTTCTGCTGCATCAACTGCCTGCATGTTCTCGACGAACTCCGGCCCCTCGAGGAAAAGTACTCTGATGTCCTGGTGACAGTCGGCGTGCATTCGCCCAAGTTCGAGCACGAAGCCGATCCCGTTGCCCTTGCTGCTGCCGTGGAGCGTTACGAGATCCATCATCCGGTTCTGGACGACCCTGAGCTGGCCACGTGGAAGGCGTACACAGCCCGTGCTTGGCCCACGCTGGTGGTCGTGGATCCGGAGGGTTACATCGTGGCGCATCTTTCCGGTGAAGGACACGCAGATGGTCTCGCCGTGCTGCTTGAGGAACTTGTTGCTGAGCACGAAGCAAAGGGGACCCTCCACCGGGGCAACGGTCCGTACGTCGCTCCCGTTCCGACGTCGGGCACTTTGCGCTTCCCGGGCAAAACGACACAGTTGGCCAATGGCAATTACCTCGTCGTCGACTCCGGGCATCACCGCCTGGTAGAGCTCCACCCGGACCTGAAAACCGTTGAGCGGGTTATAGGCTCCGGCATTAAGGGGTACGCGGACGGCGACACGGACACGGCCCAGTTCAACGAGCCGCAAGGTATAGCTGTTCTTCCGGCGGAGCTCGCTTCTACGCTCGGTTACGACGCCGTGGTCGCAGACACCGTGAACCACCGCCTTCGCGGGGTGACGTTGAGTTCAGGGCATGTCCGGACTGTTGCCGGCAACGGTGTGCAGCGCTTGCTCGATGCCGGTCCTGCCCGTGTCACCGAGACGGGCGCGGGCGCCTGGTCCGAACACCACGACGGCGGTCCGGCTGACTTTGCTGCCGACGCAATCGACGTCGGGGTGCTTGGCCTTGGTCCCGGGGTTTCTCTGTCCTCGCCTTGGGACGTTGTGTGGAGTGCGAAACTGCAGCGTGTTGTGATCGCTATGGCCGGGACGCACCAGATCTTTGCGTTCGATCCCGTGACCAACCAGGTTTCCATCCTGGCGGGCTCGGGCCTGGAGGGGCTGTTGGACGGCGTGGCGGAGGACGCCTGGTTCGCCCAGTCGTCCGGCTTGGCCATTGATGCCGATGACAACATCTGGGTGGCCGACTCGGAGACTTCCTCATTGCGGCGTTTGGTGCTTGACGAAACCGGCGTGACGGTGGAGACAGCCGTCGGCCAAGGACTGTTCGACTTCGGGTTCCGTGACGGTGACGCCAGCGAGGCACGCCTGCAGCACCCCTTGGGGGTCACGGTACTCCCGGATGGTTCCGTAGCGATCGCCGATACATACAACGGTGCCGTTCGCCGGTACGATCCCGCCTCGAAGACAGTGTCAACATTGGCGCGTGGCCTGGCTGAGCCGAGTGACGTCGTCGTGGTTAACCACAGCAACAGTGAGCCGCTACTGGTGGTGGTCGAGTCAAACAAGCATCAGCTGGTTTTGGTGCCGATTCCCAAGGAAGCCCAGCAGGTGGATGAGGGGGCATCCCAGACGCACCGTCCCAAGAGCCCTGTGACACCCGGAATCCTGGAGCTGGCCGTTCGCTTCAAGGCCCCCACCGGGCAGAAACTCGATGACCGCTGGGGCGACCCCACGCAAATGAAGGTCTCTTCCACCCCGCCGGAACTGTTGGTCTCCGGGGGCGGGACATCGGTGGGCTTGTTGCGAACCATCGAATTGTCGTCCGACGTGCCCGAGGGCATCCTTCACATCACTGCCCGTGCGGCCGCCTGTGACGGACCTGAAACCGAGGACGGCGAGATTCCGGACCACGCAGCCTGCCACCTGTACCAGCAGGATTGGGGCATTCCAGTCATCCTGCAGGCCGACGGCGAATCCGAGCTGGTGTTGGATCTCCGCGGCATGGACTAAGCCTGCTGAACTGGCCCGGGTTTGACCCTTGAGAGGGAGGACCCGGGCCTTTTTCATGCCTCCGGCCACTTCAGGGCCAGTCATTGTCGAAATCGACGGGCTGGCATTTCATCTGAATCCGCGCCAGTTCAAGAAGGATCGTAGGAGGGACAACGAGGCGATCCGTCAGGGGCTTGCTGGTCCTGACGTTCTTCTACGGCGATGTGGTTCACACGCCGGATGCGATGCTGCGGCACGTTCGTGAGGTCCTTCGGCGGGGCCGCTTGGTGTAACCAGCCCGGATTTGGGCCCCTCGGAGCCGGCGCGAGCTCAACCGGGCGCCTCAGGTGATGAAAGGTGGGCCAGTGCGGGGCCTAGAAAGTCAGCATCGGGGTGACAGTCACGGTGTTGTTGTTGGTGTCCAGCTGGGTAGTGAAGCTGAAATCGTGCTCCACGTTGAGGTCGTTGACCAAGCCGGTGAACAAATTGATTTCTTGGGCGGAAACCCTTGCCTTGCCGTTGAGCGGGGCTACAACCCATTTGCCGCCGAAGGGCTCGATGGTGATCTTGGGGTACTCGGTAATTTCCCACTTGATGGTTCCGTCTACGACGCGCGCGTTGCTGGCGTGGTAGAACGGGCAATCAGGTTGAAGGCGCTGCTGTTCGGTGGCCTGGGCGGCACAGGTATCCAGGAATTCCCGCACTTTACCGGCAACGGCTTCGTTCATGGCCTTGGTTGACCTGGTCTGCAGGTTCAAGGGGGCCTGGCCGCCGTCGCGGCTTGAAATGAGGGCTGAGGCGGGAGGAGCCTCGAAGTAGGTGCCATTCAGGCTGGCCTCGTATTTGCCGGGGTAGAACACGGCAAAGGTGTTGCGGCCGTTGGGCATGTTCACGGGGACGCCGTTGAGCGCTGCTTCACTGGAGTTGACCACCGTCACTTCGATGGTAGGCAGCGTGGTGGGAACGAAAGCCCATTTGCCGAAGAACAACCACTGCGTGCCGGTGCGCTCCATCAGGAATTCGGTGTGGAGCCGGTTGCCGTCCAAGGTGTAGTCCATGGGAACGGCTACACGGTTGCTGCCCCTGGACTCTGCATTTCCGAGTTTGATGTCCGACAGTTTGGACGCAGCAGTTTGCAGGGCCGTGCCGTCGAGCATGGCGGCATTCGCATTGGGAACTTTGGCTCGCAACAGTCCCAGGGCTTGCTCGCCTTCGCCCTTCTGCAAGGCCTCCAAATACTCCCGGACAGGCTGTTGCGGACTGGCCACGGAGGAACTCACCAGGTTGATGCAGACGATGGCTCCGGCGACAGCAAGCATCAGACCGAGCAGCCATCCGGCTGCGGTCCTGACTATCGCTTGACTCAACTGCACGCCCTTTACGTTACCTGCCGTGGCAGCCATAGCTGTGCATGAGGGCGTCAGCGTGACCTGCGAAGACTGCTCGTAAAATGCCCGACGGCGGGTGGCAGCACCCCGAGCCGCCACCCGCCGTCGGGCTTTTGACAGCCAAAAAGGGCTAGCGGCGGCGCCGCGAGGAGGTACCGAAAACGCCGCGCATGAGGTCGCGGCCAAGCTGTGTCCCCATGGAACGGACCATGCTCTTCAGGCCGCCGCCCAGGGCTCCGCCGAGTGCCCCGGCAAGGTCGCCCAACATGCCGCCGTCCTGCTGGGACGCCCGCTGCGGTGCAGGGGTCGGCGCGGGCGGCGAGGAGGGTGCAGGAAAGGAGGAGGGCGCAGGGGCCGGACGGGAACTCGGGCGGCCGAGGATCTCTTCCTCAATGCGCCGCGCTTCGGCGTCGATGTCGTAGGGCGTACCCCCGGAAGCGCCGGAACCGGAAGCGCCGGAACCGGAAGCGCCCGGACCAGAAGCCCCCGGACCAGAAGAGCCGGCCGGGACCGGCGGCAATCCCGGTGCGGCGTCGCCGGTGGAGGGTACGGCGTTGCTGGTGAGCTTCTCGTAGGCGGACACGTTGTCTACGGCCGTCCCGTACTTGACCAGAAGGGAGGACGAGGCCACGGTGCTGCGGATGAGGTCGTCGGCGCTGGGGCCCATCACGGATTCGGGGGCACGCAGCCGGGTGAGCGCAACAGGTGTGGGCGCGCCTTTTTCGTTCATCACGGTGATGACGGCCTCACCAATGCCTGCGGAGGTGAGTGTCTCTTCGAGGTCGTAATCGCTGACGGGGAATGTGGAGACCGTGGCCTTGAGGGCCTTGGCATCTTCCGGGGTGAACGCGCGAAGGGCGTGCTGTACCCGGTTGGCGAGCTGGCCCAGGACATCGGCGGGGACGTCCTTTGGTGTTTGGGTGACGAAGAAGATGCCGACGCCCTTGGAACGGATGAGCCGGACCGTGGTGGTGATGGCTTCGAGGAAGGCTTTGGAGGCGTCGCTGAAGAGCAGGTGTGCTTCGTCCAGGAAGAACACCAGTTTGGGCTTGTCGAGGTCGCCGGCTTCGGGGAGGTCTTCGAAAAGGTCGGCCAGTAGCCACATGAGGAAGGTGGAGAACAGCAGGGGCTTGGTCTGCAGCGTGGGGAGTTCAAGGCAGCTGATCACGCCCCGGCCATCGGGCGCCGTGCGGAGTAGCTCTGCCGTATCGAACTCCGGTTCGCCGAAGAACCTTTCCATGCCCTGCGCCTCAAGGGTGACGAGTTCCCGCAGGATGACTCCGGCAGTGGCTTTGGAAAGACCGCCAAGATCCTCCAGCTGTTCCTTGCCCTCGTCCGACGTGAGGAACTGGATCACGGCCCGGAGGTCTTTGAGGTCGATCAGTTCGAGCTTGTTCTTGTCCGCGAAGTGGAAGATCAGTTGGAGGCTGGACTCCTGCGTGTCATTGAGGTCCATGATGCGCGAGAGCAGGATGGGCCCAAATGAGGTGATGGTGGCGCGGATCGGGATTCCGTTGCCGTCCCCGCCGAGGCTCAGGAATTCAACGGGGAAGTTCTTTCCCTGCCACTGCTGGCCGAGGGCCTCGGTGCGTGCCGTGAGTTTCTCGCTGGCAGTTGCTGCCGTTGCCAATCCCGACAGATCACCCTTGATGTCCGCGAGGAAAACCGGAACACCCGCCGTCGAGAGCTGTTCGGCAATCATGTGCAGCGTGACCGTTTTGCCGGTACCGGTGGCGCCGGCCACGAGGCCGTGGCGGTTCATCATGGCCAAGGGTAGCCGGACTTGGGCTTCTTTGTGGATTTCACCATCGACGATCGCCGCGCCCAGCTCGATGGTGGCACCTTCCAGGGCGTACCCCTGCTGGATGGTGGCAAGTTTTTCAGCAGTTGTTGCAATGGGTTCGTTGGCCATGCGCATAGCTTAGCTGGGCAGCACAAGATCCTTGCTGAAGGCCAGATGCTTGATGTCTTCAGGGTCTGCGGCGAGATCGAAGAGCGCTTTATAGCCCGTGGCGAGGTACAGATTCCTGGCCTCCGGCTGGCGTGGGCCGGTGGTGAGGTAGAGCTTCCTGTAGCCCCGGCGTCGTGCTTCATTTTCCAACTCCGTGAGCACCCGCCGTGCCAGCCCGCGCCGACGATGCGCAGAGTGGGTCCAGATTCTCTTGAGTTCTGCGGTGTGCTCGTCGAAGCGCCTGAATGCGCCGCCAGCCACGGATTCGCCGTTCTCCTGGATGATGATCAGTGCTCCGTGGGGTGCGGCGAATTCCTCGGCCGGGTACCTGTTCAGTTCCTCTGCAGCGCCCCCGGTGCCGAAGAGTGTCCCGTAGCGCGTGTCATATTCGGCGGCGAGTTCGTCCAGGAGGGGACGGACGCGGGGATCGCGCATGGGCAGGCTGAGGACGGAAAGGGTTGGCGTTGTGGTCATGTCATGCCTTTCGTAGGTTCACCCCAAGTAGGTAGCAGCTGAGCTCGTTTTGGGCGGTCAAAACGCGCTTAACTGCGACTCAGTTGGGTGGGTAGTCGCCGCGAGGGCGCCCAGGATCCTTCGGGCCAACGCGTCGTTTTCCCGGAAGGGTGCCGCGTTGGTGTTGGGGCGGGCAAATGCTCCCGCGCCCCAACCCGACGTCCACGGTCCCACCGCAAACAAAGTGTCCTGTGCTGTACCAACAGGTGACAGGACCTGGTGATTCCCGGAAACCAGAAGTTTGCCCGTGGAGTGCGCACCTTCGGAGGTAAGCAACCTCTGCTCGGTGCCCCATACGGCGTCGTGCAGGTCTGCCAGGGCGGGATTCGCCGAACGTTCCACGGAGGCTGACGGCAACCGTGCCTCGATGTACGCCGAAGCATCCACCACCACGGGTGACTGGAATGAGCCGGCAACAAACCGGCCCGTTGATTCGTCGGTGCGCACCCACATGCCCGGCCCCAGGAACTTCAGGAACCCGGCCCGGTGCAGCGCGAGCATTTCACGGAGACGGTGTGACGGCGGCCCGGAATCCACGAAGCTGAAGAAGCCGTGCCACCAGCCGTGGATGGCCTGTTGGGAGCGTGCATTGAGCCGATCCTGCGGGACCAACCGGCCAAGGTCCATGTAGACGAACAACAACGCGGTGAAGAGTGCGAGTGTTTCGGAATGGTCGGGGCTGGTTCGGAGGTCAAGATCGTGTTGGATGTACGCGGCCACCGAGCGCTGCACGGCCTCATGGTCCGCAAACGCGCAACCGCTCAGTGGGTGGTCCAACGCCTCCAGGTCCAGCCGCAGCACGGGATCAGGGACGGAGAAGGCAACCAGCTCTTCCCGGGCAGCGCTGTACCAGTCCAAGGCATCGAACCTCTTCTCGAAGCTGGCCCACGTCCCCAAAACCCGCGACGGGTAGCCCGTGAAGAGCTCGCGATAGTAGGCATAACCGGCATCCTTCGCGATCAAGGGCCACAGTTGTGAGCGGAAGTCGAGTTCCTGATGGCCAGCCAACAACGCATCAACAGCCTCGGCAGTGAAGTACCGCGGTCGTGCGATCGGCTCGCCACGCACAACGGAGGAAATCTTGGAGTGGTACGGCACGCCGCGTCGTGAACCTACCCAGAGCCGTGGTTCGGCACCGGATGGCACATACTCGAGTTCGCCGTCGGGCTTTTGTTCGAAGCGGCCGCCGCGGCCTTCGAACAACAGCACCAACAGGTCGACGAACGCGAGCCCCATTCCGGACACGATCACGTCCTGCCCGGCTTCAATCCCTGAGTAGTCCACGTCCGTTGTGTACGACGGCGGCGCATGGAACCCACCGTGGCGGGCAGCGAAATCGGTGAGGCGGGCGGACTCGTCATCCGGCAACGAGTCCGTATGGCCCAGGGCGTAAACCACGACGTCGGCCAGCACCTCGGCGCCGGAAGCCAACCGCACGTGGTGCGCACCGGCGTCGGTCCCACCGCCGGCGTCGGAAGAACGCTCGACGGCGGTAGCCGTGTCCCGGTGGACCGTTACCGATACCTCGGGTCCCAGAGCGGTGACTGACCGACGGAAGAACCACTCAAGGTACTTGCTTTGGAGCTGCCGCGTCGGAAATGAAGAAGGTGTGAGCGAACGGAGTTGTGCCAGCAAGTGGGGCTCCAGTGTAGGGACGTCGCGGATGCTGCCGTCCAGCACACCTGCCGCCCACGTGGCGAGGCCGGGGCCATCGACGGGAGGACCATCGCACGCCACGGATGCGTCGGTGAACATGGTGACGTCCGCCGCGGTGGAGTTCAGCAGCAGGCCCGGGCTCTGGTCATAGCGCCAGATCCTCCCGGATCCTGGTTCATACGGCTCCACGACGTGGATGTGCAAGGGGCCTTGGAATAACCTTGGCCGGCTCGCGGCCAGTCTTTCCAGGACGCCGGCCGTGCGCGGGCCGCCGCCGATGAAGGCGATGGCGGGAACTCGTGACGGCATGGGATCTCCTGAAGAACATCGGGTGGTGCAGCCCAATCTAGGGAGGCGATGCCGCCGCGGTCGAGGAGCGGGTAACGGCCGTTCACCCCGCGTCATCGGACGTTAAGCAGCGCAAAGTCCGGTCTCATATGGCGCTGCGTGAAGTCCCGTGAACCTGCACTAAGTCCAGTGAAGAAGTACAAATTTCTGCCTTGCCGGACCTCCCGGGCGCCCCTAGATTGGCAGCCATCCGATAGTCAACAACCGATCTGAAACGAGGTGGCGCATGAGTGCAACCGCACCGCCTGCCACGGCGGAAACCGCACCGCCCACCGCGGACTACTCCCACTACAGGCTCGTCCCGGCCCGGCATCCATGGCGATGGGTGGGCACTGTCCTGGTGGCCGCCGGCGTCGCCGCCATTATTTGGTCCCTGGTTACCAACCCGCGCTGGGAATGGGGAGTGGTGGCCGAATGGTTCACCGCACGGTCCGTGGTCAACGGGCTGCTGGAGACCTTGAAGCTCACGGCGATCTCAGGGGTATTGGGTTTCGTCCTGGGTTTCATCCTTGCCCTCATGCGCCTGTCCGCGTCGCCGCTGCTGGTCTCGGTGTCCTGGACGTTCTCATGGATCTTCCGCTCCACACCGCTGCTGGTCCAGCTCCTGCTTTGGTACAACCTCGGCTACCTCTACGAGAAGATCAGCCTGGGCGTCCCCTTCACGGACGTCCGCTTCTTCGAGGCCCAGACCACCACGCTCATCAGCCAGTTCGCAGCCGCGGTCCTGGGCCTCACCCTGAACCAGGCGGCGTACTCCGCGGAGATCATTCGAGGCGGCATCCTGTCAGTGGACCAGGGCCAGCTCGAGGCCGCGGCGGCCCTGGGCATACCGGCGTGGCAGCGCAACACCCGGATCGTTCTGCCCCAAGCCATGCGGGCCATCCTGCCCAACGCCTTCAACGAGATCATCGGCTTGGTCAAGGGCACCTCGATTGTCTACGTACTGGCCTACTCCGAGCTCTTCTACACGGTCCAGGTCATCTACAACCGGACCCAGCAGGTGCTGCCACTGCTCCTTGTCGCCACACTCTGGTACGTGGTGATCACCTCTGTGCTGAGCGTCTTCCAGTACTACATCGAACGCCACTTCTCCAAGGGCGCGGTACGCAACCTCCCGCTCACCCCGTTGCAGAAGGCCCGGAAGTTCTTCGCCACCCACGTAGCTGTTTCACCCACAAAGGACGCCCGATGAGCATCATCGCCGCACGCAAAGAATCCACGACAACGACGGGAAAGGCAGCTCCCGCCGGCGCTCCTGCAAGCACGACGGCGGCCCGGCCCGCCTCGGCGGACAAGAAGGCCACCCGCGGCCAGGTGCACATCACCAACGTCCGTAAGTCATTCGGTGCCACCGAGGTCCTCAAAGGTGTTTCATTGTCCGTTCCGCCCGGAGGCGTAGCCGTGATCGTTGGCCCGTCGGGTTCCGGCAAGTCCACCCTGCTGCGAACCATCAACCACCTGGAAAAGGTGGACGGCGGCTACATCACCATCGACGGCGAGCTGGTGGGTTACCAGGTCCGTGGCAACAAGCTCCACGAACTACGCGAGAAGGACATCCTGAAGCAGCGCACCAACATCGGCATGGTGTTCCAGAACTTCAACCTGTTCCCGCATCTCACCGCGCTGGAGAACGTCGCCGAAGCACCCGTGGTGGCCCAAAAGCGTTCCAAGGTGGAAGCCAGGAAGCGCGCGTTGGAGCTGTTGGACCGGGTGGGTCTGAAAGACCGCGCCGACGCTTATCCCAGGCAGCTCTCGGGTGGCCAGCAGCAGCGCGTTGCCATTGCCCGGGCACTCGCGCTCGACCCCAGGATCCTCCTCTTCGACGAGCCAACGTCGGCGTTGGACCCCGAACTCGTCAACGAAGTCCTGGACGTGATCCGTGAGCTGGCCAAGTCCGGGACCACGCTGATCATCGTGACCCATGAGATGGGCTTTGCACGGGATGTCGCAGACACCGTGGTCTTCATGGACCAGGGGCAGATCGTCGAGTCCGGCACGCCGCAGGAAATCTTCGGCAACCCCCGCGAAGAGCGCACGCGCAGCTTCTTCTCCAAGGTCATCGAACCAGCTTTCAACATCTAGGACACCCCATGCTTCGCACGACCCTCGCCACCAACAAAATCAAGCTCCTGGCGCTCGCTGTACTTCCCGCCGTCGTACTTCCCGCGCTTGCAGGGTGCTCCGATCCTGGGGCGTCGGCAGCCAAACCGGAATCTGAAGCCGCAAAGAACGGCATCGTTTACAACACTTCTGTGGACCAGAACCGTATCCGCGCGCAGAAAGATGCTGCCGCTGCCGCAAATGTTCCGGCGTCCATCGCCAAGGACGGCAAGCTGACGGTGGCCACTACGGCGGGTTCAATACCGCTGTCCTTCCACGCCACGGATGACAAGACGCCGATCGGCGTGGAAGTGGACATCGCCCAACTCGTGGCAGACAAACTGGGCCTGGACCTGGACCTGCAGGTGACATCGTGGGAGAACTGGCCGCTCAAGACCCAGTCCGGCGATTTCGAGGCCGTGTTCTCCAACGTGGGCATCAACGCCGCCCGCGTGAAGCTGTTCGACTTCTCCACCTACCGGGCCGCCTACATGGGCTTTGAAGCAAAGAAGAGCTCCAGCTACGACATCAAGGGCTCGGACGATATTTCCGGGCTGAAAATCTCCGTGGGCTCGGGCACCAACCAGGAGAAAATCCTGCTCGCCTGGAACAAGGAGCTGGAAGCCAAAGGCAAGGCGCCTGCCACGCTGCAGTACTACTCGTCCGACGCCGACACCATCCTGGCGTTGTCCTCCGGCCGCACGGACCTGAACCTGGCGCCCTACCCGTCCGTGACCTACCGGGAGAACACCCGCGACGACCTCAAGGTGGTGGGCAAGGTCAACGCCGGCTGGCCTTCCGAGACCCTGGTAGCTGCCACCACGCTCAAGGGCAACGGGCTGGCCCCGGCCATCACGGACGCTCTCAACTCCACCATCAAGGACGGCTCCTACGCCAAGGTCCTGGAACGTTGGGGCCTTTCTGAAGAAGCCTTGCCGGAATCCAAGACCGTCACTGAAACAACCTTTGGGACCGGCAAGTGACATTCCAGGTCCTGGATATCAGCAACCATCACCGCCGACCACGCCTTGAACAGGAGCGACTCCAACATGCCTACGCACACTGAAACAGCACTCGAGGCCTTTGCCGAGGAGTGGCAGGAGTGGCATTCCGCCCATGAACGCCACCGTGCCCACCCGCACGGCTTTCTCGCCGTGACCCACCTGCACTGGCTGGACAGCAACCCGACCCGGTTGGAAGGCGTCCCCGGCACGTGGAGCGCGGAAGCCGACGTCGTACGGGTTGTCCTGGAGCCCGGCGAAAGCCTGCAGCAGGACGGTGTTGAACTTAACGGTGTTGAACTGAACAGTTTTGAACTGAAGCCCGACGCACGTAATTCGCTGGAGTTCGGCCCGATCGAGGAACGCGGCGGCATCAACCTGGTTTCCGGCGATACCGTGATCGAGGTAGCCAAGAGGGGCGGCGAGTACATCGTGCGCCCGCGAAACCCGTCGAATGCCCTCTTGCGGGAGTACCAAGGTACACCCGCTTATGCACCTGATGCGGCGTTCGCCGTGGCCGGTACGTTCGTGCCGTTCGAGGCCCCGCGCCCCACAACCGTGGGTGCCGCCGTCGAGGGTATCCAGCACGTTTACGAGGCACCGGGTGAGATCCGGTTCAAACTCGCCGGACAGGAATTGGCTCTGACGGCATTCAACGGCCACGCGCCGGGCTCGCTGTCCGTGCTGTTCACAGACCAGACTTCGGGCAAAACCACGTATGCGGCCAACCGCTCGCTGTCCGTGGTTCCTGCAGCCGATGGTACCGTGCAGCTCGACTTCAACCGCGCCGTCAACCTGCCGTGCGCTTACACCGATCTCGCCACGTGCCCGCTTCCGCCCGCGGAAAACCGACTGCCCGTAGCCATCGAAGCCGGCGAGAAGACCCCTTACGAACGGCAGGACCAGAAGTGAGTACCTTCGAAGAACACCCGGCCGGGTTCCTGGCCATCGAACTCGACGGCGCCGGGTATGAGGACCTCGCCCGGGCTGTCCTGGCCGCAGAATCAGCTGGCTTCCACGTTGCCACCTTCGCGGATGCGCCGGTCCCGGGGAGGGTCAATGCTCTCCAGCGTGCAGCCTACGCCGGGCCCGTCACCAGGAATATCGCCCTGGTTCCGGAAGTGGACACCGTCTATACGGAGCCCTTCCACATTTCCACGCAGCTCGCGAGCCTGGACTACGTGTCCGGGGGCCGGGCCGGCTGGATCGCCACCGCAGCGGAGGCACCCGAGGCTGCTGCCGCCGTCGGGCGTTCCTTCGTTGAAGGTGATGCGCTCGCGCAGGAAGCTGCCGCGTCCATTGAGGTTGGCCGCCGTTTGTGGGATTCCTGGGAGGACGACGCCGTCATCCGCGACGTCGCCACCGGACGATACATCGACGTCGACAAGCTTCACTACGTGGACTTCGAAACGCCCGCCGATTTCGCTGGTCCCGGCTATTCCGTAAAGGGCCCGTCCATCATCCCCAGGCCGCTGCAGGGTCAGTTGCCGGTGCTTGCCGCTGCGTCCCTGGTGGGCGACGGTCAGGTTCCGGTGGATGCCGTGGACGCTGTGCTGGTGTCTGCTCCGACGCCCGAACTGCTCGCCGCCGAGGTTCGCCATGTGCGGGCCCGGCTTGGTGCTTCCGTCGCGATTGTCGCGGAGCTCGACGTCGTCCTCGACTCGCAGGGGCAGGCTGCGGCGTCGCGGTCGGACACCTCGCAGGACGACGGCAGGGCGCGTTTCGTCGGCTCGGCGGCCGGTCTCACCGACTACCTCGATTCGCTCCTGAAGGAGGCCGACGGCGTCCGTCTCCACCCGGCGTCGCTCGCCGTCGAGTTGGACGAACTCGCGCGACTGGTCCTGCCCGAACTGAGGCGCCGGGGGTCTTTGCGTGCGCCGATCCAGGACGGAACGTTCCGTGGGCTGCTGGGCCTTGGACGCGCAGAGAACCGCTACTCGACGTCTGCCGCGGCCGCTGCTGCCGCCGGAAAGTAAGGGACCACCATGACACAGCACAACCGTGCTATTTTCCAGCCGAGTGGGCAGATCCAGTTCGGGATCTTCTTCCAGGGCGTCAACTCCGGCACTATCTGGAAGGCCCCCGAATCGGGTTCGCAAACCGACTTCGAATCCTTCCGCCGCATCGTCCAGACCGCCGAGCGCGGAAAGTTCGCGGCGTTCTTCCTCGGCGAAGGTCTGCGCCTGCGCGAACACCTCGGACGGCCGCACGCCCTGGACGTAGTGGGCCGTCCTGATGCTCAAACCATGCTCGCCGCCCTGGCCGCGGTGACCACGAACATCGGGCTGGTTGCCACGCAAAACACCACGTACAACGATCCCGCGGACCTCGCGCATCGATTGTCCTCGCTGGACCTGATCTCCGGCGGCCGTGCCGCGTGGAACGTGGTCACCACGGACAACGCGTGGACCGGAGCCAATTTCCGTCGAGGGGGATACCTCGACCACGCCGACCGCTACAAGCATGCCGAAGCGTTCGTTGAAACGGCCAAGCGTATTTGGGACTCGTGGGAGACTTCTGCCGGACCGGCTCGCCGGGTGCTTCACGAAGGCCGGCACTACACGGTGGACGTCAGCCCACGATTGCCGCGGAGCGCCCAGTACCGGCCCGTGCTGTTCCAAGCCGGAGACTCCCCGGAAGGCCGGAACTTTGCAGCCCGCCAGGCAGATGTGATTTTCTCGGCCCACCCCAAATTCGACGACGCCGTGGAATTCCGGCGCGACATCGTGGCGCGCTCGGTCGATGCGGGCCGTGGGGCCAACGCCGTGCAGATCATGCCGGCCAGCGAGTTCATCCTGGCCGCCACTGACCGGGAAGCGCAGGAGAAAAAGGCCTGGGTTCGCAGCCTCCAGATTGGTCCGCAGCAAGCGATCGCCTACCTGGAGCAGTTCTGGGGCCGCGAGCTCACTGAGTACGATCCCGATGGTCCCCTCCCGGAGATTGATCCTGTAGTCGAGGAGACCTCGGAGACCCGCGGCAGTGGCTTCCACGGTGCGAAGGCCCGGCAGCTTGCAGACCAATGGCGTGCCGAGGCCAAGGACAAGGGCCTCTCAATCCGCCAGTTCGTCACCTCCCGCACGGCACGGGTGGACGCTACCTTCACCGGTTCCTACACCGCCGTAGCCGATCACCTCGCCCAGTTCGCCCGCGTCGGCGCGGTGGACGGGTTCAACATCTCGCCGTGGCTCATCCCCACCGGCTTGGACGACATCGTGAACCACCTGGTGCCCGAACTCCAGGAACGCGGCGTTTACCCCACGGAATACCGCGGCACCACGCTTCGCGAAAACCTGGGGCTGGAGACGCCGGTACGTTCGGACGAGTCGGTCCAGGTCTGATGATGGCAGGATTGCCGATGAGGAAGCTGGTGCGGTGGCTCTGGTTCGAGCCGGGCCACCGTGAAACAGCGCCCGACGGCGGCGAGGCGGGTGCCGCCGTCGTCGACGTCTCGCGCGGGAACGTCAGTCTGCAGTTGGCTGTGTGGGGGCAGCCGCTCTAGCCGCCACTTGTGTTCAGAGAAGCGCCTTGAACACATCCCACCCCGTGCCGATGGGGCCGTAGGGGCCATACATGCCTGTGGTTGAGGCGCCAGTGGCATAGGTGATGAGGTCGCCATTCGCGTCAACGGCGACGAGTTCGTTGTACTTCGTGTGGCCGGAGCTTCCAAGCCCGGCCACCTCGGAGAACGTCTGCCAACCAGTGCCAAGCCAGACAGGTTCCTCCCAGCTGCCTTCGCCGTCAGTGGGGTATTGGCGCAGATAGCCATATTGGTCGCGTCCGAATATATCTACGCCCCCGTCGGCGTTCATATCGCCGCCGGTGACGATCTTGTTCATGACCTGCCAGCCCCACCCGACCTGTTCCCGGGGAAGCCAGCCGCCGTCGCCGTCCCCCGGGTAGAGGAACAGACCGCCTGCGGCATCGCGTGCCAGCACATCGTTGGTGCCGTCGCCATTGAAGTCGCCCGGGCCTACGATGGCGTCGAAGATGCCCCATCCTTGGCCAACCTGTTCCCGGGCAAGCCAGCCACCTTCACCGTCGCCGGGGTAAAGGAAGAGCTTTCCGGCGGAGTCCCTGCCCAGGAGGTCGTTGTACCCATCGCCGTCAAAGTCGCCGGGGGAGAAGACAATGTCAAAGACGTTCCACCCTTGGCCTACCTGGCGGGGTTCATCCCAGGAACCCCAGTACGACGGGCACGGCCCCTCGCAGGCGCCCTTGTAATAGGTGTACGTCCGCGGGTAAAGGATGAGCCTGCCGTCGTAGGTGCGGGCAAGGGGTTCAAAGTTGCCGCGCCCGGTCCACCCCATGGCCCTGCTGGAAGCCTTGATGGGCTGCGTTTCGCTGCTCAGCTGCGTCCCTGTCGGGCAACCCTGGTTCCCTGGCGTGAGGGGATGAACACGCATGGAGATACGGCTGCCCAGGTCTTCCGGCAGGATCCGCAGAGTGTCTCCTTGCCGTTCCTCCGGGAGTGGCTCGCCGTCGCGGAGCCATTCCAAAGTAATGGCATCAGACGTTCCGTCCGGATTCCGGCAACCCCAATAGCTGTAGTCGTACTGTCGGCGGAGCTCCGCACCTACGTAAGGGACGCCGTCGATGATGGGTGTTGGCTGGTAGTCCGCCGTAGCGGGCCCTGTCCCGGCCACCGTGGCTGTCAGAGCTATCGCAGCAGCGCTTGCAAGCGTCCAAGCCCGCGCTAGATTTATCCCCATTGTTCCCCCAGAAGACAGCAGCAATCGTGCATAGGTTTGTGCTGAGGCTACCGCATTGCGTGGGTTCAGTCAGGGGCTGGCTGTGGCCATCATGAAGACGTCGACGGGATCCTCGGATTCCAGCACGAAGCCATGGCGTTCATAAAGTCGCCGGGCGGGGCTTCCTTGCAGAACGTCCAGGCGGAAAGGCCTCTCGTCCACGGACGCTGCCATGACATGCCGGAGCACGGCACCCCCGAGTCCTTTACCCTGATGTGCCGGGGCCACGTAGAAGTGTTCAATCCACCGCGCATCTGGCTCCGGGCGAACCGCAATAACCCCGGCATCCACACCGCCCGTATGGATCACGTACGTGTGCTCCGGCTGGAAGCTGTTGAGGAAGCGCTCGCGGACACGGACAGGATCGAATCGCCCGAGCCGTTCCAAATCCGGACGCATCACCACCGCGCGGAGCTCGGCGATCCACGCGGCGTCGGAAGCTACACAGGGACGGAGGACGAAGTCAGCCATGCGAACAAGCCTATGGGGCGATCAGGCTTCGGGGATGACCATGGCAAAGCGCTCTTCCCGGGCTATGTCCGGGTCCGGGCCGTTGCGGTTGCCCGTGTCGAGGGCGTCGATGGCTGCGAGTTCTTCAACGCTGAGTTCAAAGTTGAACACATCGAAGTTCCCGGCGATGCGTGACGGGTTGGTCGACTTCGGAATGGCGGAGCGGCCCTGTTGCAGGTGCCAGCGCAGCATGACCTGAGCCGGGCTCTTGCTGTGTGCCTGCGCAATGCCGGCAAGCGTGGGATCGTCCATGACGTTCCTGCGTTCCTCGCCCCACCCCGGGTAGAACGTGATCCCGCCGATCGGTGACCACGCCTGGGTCAGGATGCCATGTTCGGCATCCGCAGCCTGAACGTCCGGCTGGGTGAAGTACGGGTGCAGTTCAATCTGGTTCACCGCAGGAACAACGTCGGTGGCCGCGAGGAGCTCCTTCAGGTGGTGCGGCATGAAGTTGCTGACACCGATCGCCCGGACGCGGCCATCAGAAAGCAACGTCTCCAAGGCTTTGTAGGCAGCGATGGTTTTCTCGAACCTGTCTGGAGCCGGCTGGTGCAGAATGAGCAGGTCCAAGGACTCGACGCCGAGCTTTCCCACAGCTTTGTCCCATGCGTGCAGGGTCTGCTCGTAGCCGTAGTCGCTGACCCAGACCTTTGTCTCGATGAAGACCTCCGACCTGTCCAGGCCGGACTTGCGGATGCCTTCGCCTACCTCGCGCTCATTACCGTAGGCTGCGGCAGTGTCGATGTGCCGGTAGCCGGTGGCAAGCGCGACCTCCACTGCCGCCGTCGTTTCTTTGGGGGCGCTTTGGAAGACGCCCAGGCCAAGTGCGGGCATAGCGACGCCGTTATTGAGTGTGATGTTCATGTTGCCTGTTCCTGTCGTTGCGTGTGGACGGGTCGTTGCGTGTGGACGGGTTTGTTAGGTGTGGGCGGGCACTTTCTGTGCTTCACCGTGTGGGCGTATTTCCAGTCAACACCGGGCGGAGATTCCGTGGGAGTGCATGCCATTACCCCCTTGAAGTGGGGCCTGGTGGGTTCCGGGTAACGCCAGAGCCTCCCTCGCCTGGGAGCCGCGGCGTAGCGTGGAGGGCATGACACACAGCGATGATGTGCGGAAGTTCCTGACCTCCCGCCGCGCAAGGATCACCCCTGAGGAGGCCGGGCTTCCCGCGTACGGTGGCAACCGGCGGGTAGCGGGGCTGCGCCGCGAGGAGGTCGCGATGCTCGCCGGCATGAGTATCGACTACTACATCCGCCTTGAGCGGGGAAACCTTTCCGGCGCCTCGGACAGTGTCCTTGAAGCACTTGGTCGGGCATTGAAGCTCGACGACGCGGAGACCGCCCACCTTTACGACTTGGCCCGCGCAGCCACAGCAGCTCCCCGGGTGAGGCGCAAGCGCAGCCCACAAACAGTGAGGCCCAGTGTCCAGCGCGTCATTGACGCCACCGCTGCCCCGGCCTGGGTACGCAACGACCGCGGGGACGTCCTGGCCGCCAATGAGCTGGGCAACGCCCTGTACATGGATTTGATGGCCGAAGAAACCAAACCGCCCAACAGTGCGCGCTTCACGTTCCTGAATGCCAAAGCCCGGGAGTTCTTCGCCGACTGGGAACGGGCAGCTGATGACATAGTCGCGGTTCTGCGCTCCACAGCAGGGAAAAATCCCTACGACAAGGACCTCACGGACCTGATTGGTGAACTCTCCACCCGCAGCGAAGAATTCCGCATCCGCTGGGCCCGGCACGATGTGAAGTATCACCGCACTGGGCGCAAACGGCTTCACCACCCGGTGGTTGGGGACCTGGATCTCACCTTTGAAGCCCTTGAGCTGCCCGCAGACCCGGGGCTGAGGATCAACGTCTATACCGCCGACCCCAACACCACCTCAGAGGACGCCCTGAAAGTCCTCGCCAGCTGGGTAGCGACCCAACGCGAAACTACGGAAGCGGCAGTTAACGAGAAGAAATGAACCCGTCAACAGTGCTGACCATTCTGCGGGGTCGCAGGGCAGGCGTCCGCCCGGACCATAGGATGATCCGCCCGGACCATAGGATGAGACGGACGAAAGGTGCAGCACACGATGGTCACACGTGAAGAAGTAGAAGCAGCATACTCACGGACGGCAGGCTGGGTACGGCACACACCGGTGGTTGAGAGCGGCAACCAGGAGCCGTATCACCTGTGGTTCAAGTGCGAGTACATGCAGCACACGGGAACGTTCAAAGCCCGGGGCGCCTTCAACCGCTTGCTCACGGCGGGGGAGAACGGCGAACTGAACCCGGAGGTTGGCATTGTGGTGGCGTCCGGCGGCAATGCGGGCTTGGCCAACGCCTACGCGGCGTCCAAGCTCGGAGTTCCTGCCACCGTGTTCGTCCCCGAGGCCGCGCCCGCCGCCAAGGTCCACAAGTTGTTCGCCAGCGGGGCCCGGGTGGTCCAAGGAGGTTCTGAGTACGCCGAGGCCTACGCTGCAGCCGTGAAGTTCGCCGAGGAATCCGGGGCGATCTATTGCCATGCCTATGACCAGCCCGAGATCGTGGCCGGCGCAGGTGGCGTTGGCCTGGAACTGCTGGACGAACTGCCCGACGTCGATACCATCCTGGTTGCCGTAGGCGGCGGTGGGTTGATGGGCGGCATTGCCGCCGCGGTTGAAGGCCGGGCCCATGTGGTGGGCGTCGAGCCTGAGACGGTTCCCACGCTGCACACCGCCTTGGCCAAGGGAGAGCCTGTGGATGTGGCGGTCTCCGGGATCGCCGCGGACTCCCTGGGCGCACGGCGAATTGGCGAGATCGGATTCGGCGTTGCCCGTCGCACGGGCGTGCAGAGCGTGCTGGTCAGCGACGAAGACATTGTCCAGGCCCGCCGCAAGCTGTGGGAGGAGTACCGAATGGTGGTGGAACATGGAGCGGCTGCAGCCTACGCCGCCCTGCTCTCGGGAGCGTACGTTCCCAAGGACGGCGAGACTGTCGCCGTCATTCTCTGCGGGGCCAATACGGATCCCGCGCACTTCTAGGACAGTACAGGGCGTCCGGCGCAAGAATCCCCGCCGGTTGGTGTCCGGCGGGGATTCGACGTCGGCAGGTCTGCCCTGCCACAGCGGTTCCTACTTTTTGGGCAGGCCTGCCGGGTTCAGTTCGGACGCAGGGATGGCCTCGGAGGACAGGCCCCAACGGTCCAGGATCTTGGCGTAGCTGCCGTCCTTGATGAGGTGGTTGATGGCAGCCTGCGCAGCAGCAGCAAGGCCGTTGTCCTTCTTGGTGGTGAACGCAATCTCAGCCTTCAGTGGCCAGCCGCCGTTGAGCGTGCCCACTTCCTTGGTCTTGCCATCTTTCGCTGCCTTATAGGCTGCGGAGGCGTTGGGCCCGAACGTCAGGTCCGCGCGGCCCGACTGGAGGGCGAGCTGGGAGGCGGAGTCGTCGTCGTAATACTGGAACTCAACCGGCTTCAAGCCGTTCTTCTTGTTCTCCTCGTCCCAGCGCACCAGGATGGCTTCCTGGTTGGTGCCTGAACCGACGATCACGCGCTTGCCGGCGACGTCCTTGGCTTCCTTGACCTCTGAAATATCCGAATCGGCTTTGGCATAGAAACCCAGGAGGTCATTGCGGTAGGTCGCGAAATCGAACTTTTCCTTGCGTGCTTCGGTGACCGTGACGTTGGAGAGGACGGCCTCATACTTGCCCGACTCGACGCCGAGGGGCCAGTCGGCCCATGCCACCGGCAGCACTTCAACCTGCAGGCCAAGGCTCTCGCCGATGGCGTACGCGAGGTCAACCTCGCTGCCGATCAGCGTCTTGTTGTCCGTAGCGAACAGGCTCAGCGGCGGGGTTCCACCGGTTGAGGCCACCGTCAGTTTGCCATCGGCCTTGATGGCCTCCGGAACCAGGGCCGCGGCTGCGGAGTCAACGGTCACCTTGATGCGGTCCTGTTCGGGTGACAGGTTGAAGTCTTTGGCGGCGGCGCTTGAAGAAGAGCCCGACGACGGTGCTGTCGCCGCCGTCGCGCCCGGATCCGAGCAGGCGGCGAGCCCCAGTAGAGCCGTAGCGGCCAGCGCCGCGGCCAGGCCGGTCTTGGCTGCAAAACGTGCCATGGTTTCCCCTTATTTATCCCTCACTGGGACGTCAGATGCGTACTTGTGGCTGCAACTATCCAGCAGGGCGGGAACGCGGTCAAAGCAGTCTGAAACGCTGGGATACAGGGGGTAATTGCGGTTAATCGGGAGTCGAACGAGGTCACAAACGCTTCCGGGGAAACCGGAAGAAGCCCCTGCGCGACGCAACTCACAGAAATAAGCCGGGGACCGCCGTCGTTGTCGCTAGAGTGCCCGCCAACCAACAGTGCGGGTGCCGCGAAACGTACCGAAAGGCATCCCCGTGACTGTTCCTCTTTCCATCCTGGACCTGGCAACCATCGGAAAGGGCCAGACCGTGGCGGAAAGCCTCGCCGGCAGCGTGGCCATGGCGCAGAAGGCCGAAGAGCTGGGCTACCGCCGGGTCTGGTACGCCGAGCACCACAACATGTCAGCCATCGCTTCCTCGGCTACGAGCGTGCTGATCGCTCACGTCGCAGCCCACACCAACACCATCCGGCTTGGTGCAGGTGGCGTCATGCTTCCGAACCACTCGCCTCTGACCATTGCCGAGCAGTTCGGCACCTTGGAGACGCTGCACCCGGGACGCATCGATCTGGGCCTTGGCCGCGCCCCGGGTAGTGACCAGAACACCATGCGTGCGCTTCGCCGCGACCATACGTCCTCGGATGCTTTCCCGCAGGATGTCCTGGAACTGCAGGGCTACCTCACCGGACCCACCCGCATCCAGGGAGTCGAAGCGACGCCGGGCAAGGGCACCAACGTGCCGCTGTACATCCTGGGTTCCTCGCTCTTTGGAGCACAGCTGGCTGCGCAGCTTGGGCTGCCCTACGCCTTCGCTTCGCACTTCGCGCCCGCCGCCTTGCAGGATGCCGTGGCCATTTACCGCAGGGACTTCAAGCCCTCGGAACAGTTGTCCGAACCGCACGTGATCGCAGGGCTTAACGTCACTGCAGCGGACAGCAATGCCGAGGCCCAGGCGATCCACCTCGCCGTGAAGCGTGCCCGTGTCTCGTTGTTCTTTGGCGGCGGCCGGCAGTTCACGGATGACGAAGCGGATATGGTTCTGGATTCCCCGCAAGGCCAGCACATTTCCCAAATGATGAAGTACTCCGCAGTCGGCACGCCGGACGTTGTGCGCGACTACCTTGACGAGTTCGCGAAGCACGCCGATGCGGACGAACTCATCGTTGCCCACCAGAGCATTGGCACGCAGGAACGCCTGCGGTCGGTGGAACTGGTTGCCGAGGTTGCGGGGCTTGTCAGCGCGTAAGGGCGGGCGTCGAAAATAAATTCGAAAGCTTTACGCATTTGCAATGATTCAGGCATGACGCGGAAACTCCACAGGCGGAGACTATAGCTATCTGCAGTGGAAGGATCCGCTATGCCTACGCCCTTAAACCAGTCAGCCGCAGACTCCGCGCTGCTGATGAACTCGCTGCCGCTTGGCCTGCTCCGCACCTTGCTCCGGACGGACGCGCAGCAGGGCATCACGCCGCAGTTGATGGCGGAGCTTAGGGCCATTGCGCGTGTCCCGGGCCTGCTGGTGGCGTGCAACTATGGCGGCACTCTTTGTTCAGCTGAAGGGACCTCCACCGAGACCCTGCCCCTGGACAGTGCCGCTGTGGCTCTCCGTGCCCTCGCAGCACTTCCCAATACGCATACGGCCATCATTTCCGGCCGGTCATTGCGCGACCTTGCTGCGGTGTCCAGGTTGCCGGCAGAGGTTCATTTGGTGGGCTCCCACGGCGTGGAGTTCGACATGGGCTATGCGTACACCCTGTCCTTGGCCACGGAAACCCTGCTCCAGCAGGTGGCCACGGCATTGACTGAAGCGGTCGCCTTCGAGAAGGGCATCAGCATCGTCCGCAAGCCGGTGGGCGTTGCTGTCCACACCCGGCCCGCGACGCCGGAAGTGGTGGAACGCGTCATCTTCCGTTCCCAGCAGATTGCCATTGAGTACGGGCTCTACTTCATCATCGACGGCTCCGTACTGGACCTTACCGTTGAGGAACCGGCCAAGGGCCAGGCCCTGGAGCAGCTTCGCTCGCGCCTGGGTGTGAGCGCTGCACTTTACGCGGGCGACGCCGAAAGCGACGAAAAGGCGCTCGCCACTTTGCGCGGCCCTGACCTCGGCCTTCACGTCGGGCCCGGGAGTACGACGGCGGCACACACCATTCCGGACCCGGAAGCCTTTGCACGTGTGTTGGCTTTGTTGTTTGAACTGCGGCGGGCGTGGCTGTTCGGCGAGGACGCCGTGGGGCTCGAGCGGCATTCGATGATCGGGAATGGCACGTCGACGGCGTTGCTCACCCCTGACGCCAAGGTTTGCTGGATGACCCACCCCCTGCCGGATTCCGGGTCCCTGTTTGCCCATATCCTGGGCGGAGAGCCGGCAGGCCACTTCAGCATCGAGCCAGTCAAACCTTCGCAGGTACTCGCCCAGCGCTATGTGGACAACACCATGATCGTGGAGACCCGTTGGGCCGACGTCACGGTGACGGACTATCTTGAGCCCGCGCCTGAAGGCATCACCAGCCTGGTCCGTGTTCTGTCCGGCACGGGCACGGCCCGGATAGTCTTCGCGCCCCGGCCGGACTATGCCACCGCCCCGTTCAGCATGGAGATCCGTGGCGAGGAAGTCCACATCATGGGCACCTCGGATCCCATCATCCTCTCGGCGCCGGGGGTTGCCTTCCAGATCACCAGCGACGGCAGGTACGCCACTGCCACCGCGGAAGTGCCGCTGCAATATGGTCCCGTTGTGCTGAACCTGCGCTGCGGAGACACAGAGCCGCCACCCGCGGACCCGGTTGGAGAGCCGGCGCGGCGTGCCGCCGTCGGGCAGTCCGCCCGGGAGTGGGTCAGGACGCTGCAGCTGCCCACCATCAAGACCGCGCTGGTGCGGCGCTCGGCGCTGGTTCTGAGGTCGCTGGTGCATGAGCCCACGGGTGCTGTCCTTGCGGCGCCAACTACCTCCTTGCCGGAGGGAATTGGCGGGACGCGCAACTGGGACTACCGGTATTGCTGGCTTCGCGACGGGTCCATGACCGTAAATTCCTTGGTGAGCTTGGGCTCCACAGAGGAGGCCGACGGGTTCCTTCGTTGGCTTGGCCGCATCCTGGAAACTGCGCCCGGGCCGGAGTGGCTCCACCCGCTGTACTCGGTGACCGGTGCCCCGCTGTCCACGGAAGCGATCGTCGAGAGCCTTCCAGGCTACGCCGGTTCGCGTCCGGTGAGGATCGGGAACGCTGCCGACCACCAGGTGCAGCTGGACGTCTTCGGGCCGATTGCCGAGCTGATTCATGATCTTGGCGAGCGGCGCGGGTACCTGCCGGATGAGCATTGGTTCCTGATGGAGCAGATGGCCCACGCCGTCATTGCCCGCTGGCACGAGCCGGATCACGGAATCTGGGAAGCGCGCCGACCGCCACGGCACCACGTTTACACCAAGGTCATGTGCTGGGTGACGCTGGACAGGGCCTTGCGGGCTGCTGCTTTGCATGGTCGTGTGCCACACGAGGACTGGGCGCCGACAGCCGCCAGGATCCGGAAGGAAGTCCTGCGGAAGGGCTGGGACGAGTCCGCGCGGTCCTACACCGTCGCATACGATAGCCCCGACCTGGATGCCGCAGTGCTGCATATCGGCTTGTCCGGCCTGCTGGATGTCCAGGACCAGCGGTTCCTGGATACCGTAACGGCTGTTGAGCGCGAATTGCGGGTGGGTCCCACCGTCTTTAGGTACAGGTACGACGACGGCCTGCCGGGTTTGGAGGGCGGCTTCCACATCTGTACTACCTGGCTGATCGAGGCGTACCTTGCTGTTGGCCGCTTGGACGATGCCCTGGAGCTGTTCAACCAGCTGGTGGCTTTGTTCGGTCCTACTGGCCTGCTGCCGGAGGAGTACGATCCTGCCTCGGAAACGCACCTGGGGAACCACCCGCAGGCGTACTCGCACCTGGGCTTCATCCGGTGTGCACAGCTCCTGGACCATTACCTGGCCAGCGCAGACGTGGAGTAGCCCAACTGAGTCGCAGTTGAGCGCGTTTTGAGCGCCCAAAACGCGCTCAATTGCGACCTAGTTGGGGAGGCGGGGCAATCAGGTGAGCAGCAAGGCCACGGCGATCATCGCGGGCACGGCGACGATTGTCGTGATGAGCACGGTGTCCTTAGCAACGGTGACGCCCGCACGGTAGCGGGTGGCGGCGACGAACACGTTCTGGGCCGTAGGGAGTGCTGCCGTCACCACCACGGCGAACAGCGCGTGGCCGTCCATCCCCAAGGCAAAACGGGCAAAAACGTAAGCGATTAAAGGGTGCACGAACAGCTTGAACCCGCTGGCCAGCAAAGTGTCCAGGCGGCGGCCGGCATCCTTCTGCAAGGGCCTTGACCCATTCAGGCTCATGCCAAACGCCATCAACATGGCCGGAATCGCGGCGCCCCCAATCAGGTGGATCGGCTCCAGAATGAGCGTCGGTACCTGGAAACCCGTTCCTGCCACCAGAAGCCCAAGCCCCGAGCCCACGATCATCGGGTTTTTCACGATCATGAGCAGGAAACGCAGGGGAGTGGTGCGGTGGGAACTCGTGCTCGCGTCCAGGGCCATCAAGTACAGGGGAGTGAAGAACGCGAGCTGGAAGATCAGCAGCGGCGCAACGTAGCTCGCATCACCCAGGACAAACACCGCAATGGGGATGCCAAGGTTCGCGGAGTTCGCCAAAGAAGAACTCATAGACGACATCAGGGCCTCGGGCATAGAGCGCTTCAGCCAGAACTTTACGATCAGGAAAAACAGCAGCCCCGTGATGATGGCCCCCACCGCGGTGACCAGCAGGGGAGCGGCAAACACCTCGTGCAGCTTCGCCTTGCTCAGGGTTTCAAACAGCAGGGCCGGGCTTGCGACGAAGAACGTCAACGAGCTCAACACGGAGCGGGCATTCTCCCCCAGGATCCCGCGCCGCCCGACGAACATGCCCACCAGGATGATGGCCCACACCACGAAGAACCCGGACAGGACGCCGATCATGAGGGCGTGCGGGCGGGGAAGCGTTGGGTCACGAACAACAGCCTAGCCACATCTCCGCGGTGAGTAAGCGTTTTCTGGCGAGAGTTCCGTCATACGGACACTCAACGCGCGACGTCGGCACTCACCTGAGCGCCGACGTCGCGCGCTATTTGCTGGCCGCCGGCCCGTTCGTGGCCTCGAGTGCGGATATCAGCCGACCGACCTGGGTAACAGCCGAGCGGATTTTGGTGGCATCGCTGATGGTGAGGAATTGAAGCATGAGGCCGTCCAGGGCGGCGAAGATGGCAAGCGACGCTTCGCCGCTGGTATCGAGCCCCCGTTGGCTCAGTGCTTCTTCCACCGTGCCCACATAATTCGCGTACAGCCGTTCAACCATGGCGCGAATCTGTGGATTGCGCCTGGACTCAAGGATCATTTCGAACTGGAACAGCTGCAGCTCCGGTTCCGCGGAGACCGTGGCTATGAGTGAGTCGGCAAAAGCCTCATCAAAGTCCGCGATCCCTGCCAGCCCGGTTTCCTCGATGGACCGTTGAACTGACCACTCCATGGTGGCGGCGAGGAGTCCCTCAATGGAGCCGAAGTGGTGGGTGACCAAGGCGTGGTTGACGCCGGCGCGGGCAGCAACTGATCGGTAGGTAACGCCGCGCAGGCCTTTCTCCCCAACAACGTCCACGACGGCAGAAAGCAAGGCGTCCCTGCCGTCTCCGTAGGGCAACTTGCGTGCTTCCTGACTCATACAGCGAGTTTAGCGGTGTGGAAATCAGTGAGGGGAACCCATTGACACTCAGAACTATACAAACGTATAGTTCTGAGTGTGGCGGGAGTCACCTCCCGCACCAAGAGCAGCTTCAGCCTCGCCGCCCGGGCATTCGTCCCCAGCCGCAGGGCTCCCTATCCCTCCGCAGTGGCGATGGCGCCAATGCACTAGGAAAGAACAGCCTCATGAACAAACCCAGCCAGATCGCCGCCGTAGACGGCGTCAAACATTCCGCTCCAGCCGCGGGCCCCGTCCGGCTCAGGGCGGACAAGCTTGGCGTCGTAGCCGTCGCCTTCTTCGCCATTGCGGCGGCAGCGCCGATGGCAGCCGTGGTCGGAGCCAGTCCCGTGATCTTCTCTGCCAGCGGGCCGGCAACCCCGGTCATCTATGTCATTGCGGCCCTGTTGGTAGCGCTCTTTTCAGTGGGCTACCTCAGAATGAGCCAACACATCACCAATGCCGGAGGCTTCGTTGCGTACATAGCCAAGGGGCTGGGCACCAAGTGGGCTACAGGCGGCGCTGGAATCGCAATTCTCACCTATCTCAGCCTCCAAATCGGCCTGTGGTCGCAGTTCGGCGTCTTTGCCGGGCAACTGGTGGAGAGCCTCACTGGCATTGGGTTGCCGGTCTACTTCTGGGTTGTCGCGGTGCTGGCGCTCACCACTGGGCTGACCATGAAAGGCGTGGACGCCAGCCTGAGGGTGCTCGGAGTGCTCATCCTCGGCGAAACGCTGGTGGTTGCCGTGCTGGTCGGGTCCCTGATAGCCCAGAAAGGGCTTGGAATCTTCACCTTCGCAGGGTTCACGGGAGAGAACATTTTTGGGCCGGGCCTTGGGATCTCCCTGTTGTTCGCCTTTGCCTGCTTCACCAGCTTCGAGGCGACCGTAGTCTTCGCCGAGGAGGCAAAGAATCCACGGCGCACCATCCCGCGGGCTGCCTACCTTGTCATCGCCTTTGTTGGCGTTTTCTACGCTGTTTCCACGTGGGCCATTGGAGGTGCCATCGGGATCGACGGCATCCAGGCGGTGGCCACGGAAAATCCCTCCGGCATGATCTTCGACCTCGCCGAAGCCAGCGCCGGTGCCTGGCTGAGTGTCGCCATGCAGGTGCTGGTTGTCACCAGCTTCATAGCGATGCTTCTTGGCCTATCCAACATGTTTTCCCGATACCTGTTTGCGCTCGGTCGATCCGGCGCGCTCCCGGCCAAACTGTCCTCTGTTTCGAATTCCGGGGCACCATCCCTCGCGGGTCTGGTCAACTCCCTGGTTGTCCTGGCCGTGATCAGTGCGTTCCTGCTGGCCGGTGCTGATCCCCTGGCCACTGTCTTCGCGTGGTTCGTGGCCCTGGGAACGGCGGGCTTCATCTCCATCCTGCTGCTGACTTCCGCCGCCATCCTCGCCTACTTCGCCAAAAACCGGATTCGGGACAACCTCTGGGTTACCGTCATCGCCCCAGCGCTATCCCTCCTGGCGTTCATCGTGGTCGCCTACCTGACCTTGGACAACTATGACGTCCTGCTCGGAGGCGCGGGAGACGTAGCACGCTGGCTCCTCCTTGGCATACCGCTTTTCTTTGTGGCCGGCCTGGTTCGTGGAACGCAAAAGCCCACCATCAACTATGCCGCCGAAATCGTCTGAACATCTCAATCGTCTGAAACCCAGGAAAGGGCCACTTACGTGATTACAACCGAACTCCAGGACTACATTCCAGAAGAAGAATGGCCGCCGGTATCAACAATGCTCGACGGCTTTGGGGACCAGACCCTGCCGGCCTCGGACGCGTTGTCCGGCACCACCCTCCGGCTCGCGACGAACCACTCTGAAGTCAGCGAGTACCGCTTCCAGGACGCCACGACCCTGGAATGGTCCGAGCCCACTTCAAGGGGGAGCGCCACCTACAAGGCCATCGAGGCCCGTCCCGGCATCTTCATCATCGATTTCGTCCGCGGACAGCACAAGGAAGAAAAATCCGACGCCGAAAACGTCACCATAGTCTTCGACAGGAACATCGGTGCCGTCACCACCGCCGTGTCCGGATTCGTTACCCGGGATAGCAAAGTCCGCTGCACCACCGAATTCGTGCACTCCAACGTCAACGGTCCCGCGGACGCAATCCACCAACGTTCCCCCGGACTTATCGGAAAACGCATCTTCTACCGTTACAGCGACGTCGAAACCTACGAGCACATCTATCTAAACCAAGGAACCTTCACGTGGCATTGCGTGCGCGGAGGGGAAGCAGGACTGGCTGATACTGACCGTTGCATGACCTGGGCCGTTGCAGAGGACCTTTATCTCTTCTTCTGGACGGAAAAAGTCATGACGGTTGACGCCGTACTCCTGATTGACCTTCGAGAACAGCGCTCCATAGGCCGGATGTTCGGTTGGGATGATCCCGCCGCGGAACCGGTGATCCTGCCGTTCAACTCACGGCTCAGCGTCCTGAACACCACGGGTTACCCGCAGGACACCCACAAGCACTAGTCGCGCAACAACGCAGAACAACCTACGAATCAGGAGCAACACCATGTCCCGGATCTTCCATGCCCATATTGACCCCACAGCGTTTGAACCCTTTGCGCTCGGCAGCGTCCAATGGCTTCGCCGCCCGGGCGACAACGGGAATGAGTCGTTGAGCGGAGGCATCTGGAAAGTCACCCCGGAGGAGGCACCGGAACCATTCGACCTACCGATTGACCAGGATGAAACCATTTATGTCGTTTCCGGCCACCTGCTCATCGAGGTTAAGGGAGGAGAGCGTCTTGAGCTCACGGAAGGTTCCATGGCTTCCCTCTCCAAGGGGGCGATGACCCGCTGGACTGTCCTCAAGCCGACCATCGAATTCTTCGTTTACAGCTGAGTGGGGAGCCAAGTGGAAACCTCCGACGTCATCATTATTGGGGCTGGCTTTGCCGGGCTCACGGCCGCCCGCGAGCTGTCCAAGGGCGGCCACACCACTATCCTGCTGGAGGCGAGGGACCGGATTGCTGGACGGACGCATCTCGACGAGCGCCTTGGACGAAACCTGGAACTCGGCGGCACTTGGGTGCACTGGACGCAGCCGTACGTTTGGGCAGAGATGGGGCGTTACGGGATCAAGGCCGTTCCCGGTCCGGAATTCACCAAGGCCTATTGGACGGCGGGCGGCCACCAACACGAGGGCGACGCCGTGAGTTTGCTGGAATTGCTGGACGCGCCAAATCGCCGGCTCCTGGCCGACTCACGGCGCTACTTCCCCATGCCGTGGTCTCCTTTGGGCAACCCGGACGTGGCGGACATTGACGGGCTCACGCTCTCGGAAGCCATCGATCGCTTGGAACTGCCCGAGGACCAGCGCCAGCTCCTGAGATCATTCTGGACATTGAACTTTAACGGCAGGCTCGATCAAGCCGCCTACACACAGGCACTCCGATGGTGCGCCGTGGCCAGCGGTGACTGGCAGCTCATGTTCGAGGCATGCGCGAGCTTCAAGATCGACGGCGGAACACGTCGTCTCGCTGAGGCGATCCTGGCCGATGCAGCAGCGCAGTTGCGCCTGAACCAACATGTGGCGTCCATCGAGCAGGACGAAGCCGGGGTGGTCGTGACAACCGAAGGAGGCAAGCAATACACAGCCCGGCAGCTCATTCTCGCCCTCCCGCTCAGCGTGCTGAACGACCTCGAAATCCGGCCTGCTCTTTCGCCCGGAAAAAGGGAGGCGGCGGCCAAGGGGCAGGCCGGCCGCGGCGCGAAACTGTGGGTCAAGGTCCAAGGCCGGCAGGAACGGTTCGTCGCTCTTGGCCCTGAGGCAGGTGCACTGAACTTCGTCCAGGCGGAGTACATCGACCACGACAGCACCACGCTTGTCTGCTTCGGACCCGACGCCGGCGCCGTGGATGTGGACGACATCGCCGCCGCGCAACGACACCTGGACAGCATAGTTCCGGGGCTGAAAGTGCTCGACGTCGCCGGGCATGACTGGGTTGCCGATGAGCACGCAAGGTCCACCTGGCCCATGCACTACACGGGCTATCTCACCCAGTACTTGGCGGAACTTCAGCGGCCCGAGGGCAGAATCCGTCTCGCGGGATCAGACTTTGCCAACGGTTGGGGAGGTTTCATCGATGGGGCCATCGAAAGCGGCCTCGACGCCGCACGGGAAGTATCGGGGGCGCTCGCGCTCGAGTGTCAGGACCCTGCCGCCGTCAGCGGCTAAACCGACCCGAAACGCGCCCGACGTCGGCACTCACTTCTTGAGTGCCGACGTCGGGCCTTTAGCTTTGGCTGGTTCAGTTGCTGAGGTGGGCCGCGTTGCTCAGCGCGTGGGGCGGGCGCATGAGCCCGGGTGTGTGGCCCTCCGCGGGGTCGTTGCCGAGCTGCAGGATCTTGTTGTCCTTGCCGACATGGACAACCCTGGGCTCGTAAGCGCGGGCTTCTTCCGTCGTCATCTCGGCATACGTGATGAGGATGACGAGGTCGCCCACATGGACTTGGTGGGCAGCCGCTCCGTTGATCCCGATGACGCCGGAACCGCGCTCGCCGGCGATGGTGTAGGTCTCCAGCCGGGCGCCATTGGTCACGTCAACGATCGAGACGAGTTCGCCCGGAAGGATGTCAGCCGCGTCCAGGAGGTCAAGGTCGACAGTGACCGAACCGACGTAGTGAAGATCGGCATGGGTCACCGTTGCGCGGTGGATCTTGGACTTGAACATTGTGCGGATCATAATGCGATCAGTTTAGCGTGGCACCCTCATCCGGCGCTGTGACGTACCAGACGCCTCTGGTTTTTGGCGCCGCCCATCGATACTGTTTGACGATCGGCGTCGGATGCTCAGATCCGCGACGCCGGAAGCCGGGGGGATTCATGGGTTCAAGTAAAGGGATTTTCCGCGCGCCGAACGTCCGTGTGGGCGTAGCCGCCGTGGTCATGGCATTTGTGATGGTGACAGGACTCATACCCGCAGCCAACGCGGCGCCCACGGTCTTCCCGCAAGCCCTGGCCCCAGGCAACGCCGTTCCGACGGCGACCCTCGAGCCGCCGTCCAGCATTGCCGTGCCTGCCCGTTCCATTGCGTTCAACCGTGACGGTTCGCGTGCCTTCGCGGCGGGCGGCGATAAGTTCCACGCGATCGACGTTGCCAGCGACACCGTCGTTGCGAGTGTGGACGTTCCCGGCGCAGGTGACATGGTCCTCTCACGGGACGAAACGACCGCTTTCGTAGCTGCCGGCATCGGTATTCCGAACGTGACGATCATTGACGTGGCTTCGATGCGGGTCACTGGTGCGGTATCCATGGAAAAGGCCGGGAAACTGGCTGTTTCGCCGGACGGCGCCACCGTGTACGTGTCGGACGAATCCATAGCGGCCGGCTCCGTGGTTGTCATTGACGTCGCTGCCAGGAAAATCAAAACGGTGTTGCCGGTAGGGTCGGGCCCCGGCAGGCCAGTCTTCGTAGCCGGTGGCGCGAAAGTCTATGTCCCGAACTTGTTTGATGACACCGTCACCGTCATCAACGCTGCAACGAACACGGTCAGCAAAACTGTCCCTGTCCCCGTGGGGGTTTACGGCGGAGCCTTGTCGGTGGATGGATCCCGGGTCTACTTCACCTTCAGCAGTACCCAGGAAAGCGGTCTTTCCGTGGTGTCCGTTGCTACCGACGCGTTGATCGGGACCATTAGAACGACGAGTGAGCCGTCCCTTCCCGCACTGACTCCCGACGGCAAAACCGGTTACGCGGTGGACCAGGAACCCGGCAGATACGTCAACGGCCGCTTCGAAGCCGGTGCCTATTTCGTGGTCACGCTGGACCTCGTGAACAACACCTCCACGGCACTCGAGAACGGGTACGCAGGGCGGGACAAGCCCGTAGCGCGGGTCAGTACGGATGGCACCCGGCTCTACATAGTGGGAACCTTTGCCGTGGTCAGGGCCTTGCCTTCGCAGAAATTCCTGGGAACGGAGTTCATGGGTGAGAATCCCGAGAATTTCACCCTCGAGCCGGGCGGAAGCAAAGGCTACGGGACGTTCATCGACGGAAACAGGATCTTAGTTCTCCGCGCCCCGGTCATTGAACATATCCGCAAGGACTACAACTCGGACGGCGCCACGGACGTCCTGGCCAGGGACGGGAACGGTGCGTTGTGGCTCTACCCTGGCAACGCCAACGCAGGCTGGCTCCCACGCAAGCAGGTGGGCTCTGGCTGGAACGTCATGAACCTCATTGCCACCCCGGGGGACTTCAACGGCGACCACCGGCCGGACATCCTGGCGCGCGACGGTGTCGGCGACCTCTGGCTGTACCCCGGAAACGGGGCCTCGGACTGGATGCCCCGGTCCAAGGTGGGTACGGGCTGGAACTCGATGACCGCCGTCGTCACCCCCGGAGATTTCAACTTCGATGGCAGGACGGACATAGTCGCCCGTGACGGTGCCGGTGATCTGTGGCTTTATCCCGGCGACGGCACCGGCGGCTGGCTGCCCCGTACCAGGATCGGCACGGGGTGGAACGAGATGACGGCGATCCTCGGTCCGGGCAATACCAATGAAGCCGGCAATGACATCCTCGCCCGGGATCGCGCGGGCACCCTTTGGCTTTACCAACGGACCACAGCCGGGGAATGGCGCAGCAGGATGCTGGTGGGGATCGAGTGGAACGGGATGACCGCCATGGTGACCCCAGGGGACTTCGACAGCGACGACCAGCCAGACCTCCTGGCCCGCGACGGCACCGGAAACCTCTGGCTGTATCCCGGGAGGCCATCGGGCGGATACATGGCCCGAGTGCTGGTGGGGGTTGGCTGGAACGTCATGACGGTCATCGCTTGACCGTTCGTTACACCAGCGCCCCTGCCGGTTCGTACCGCTCCAACTGGGTGCCGGCAGCAACGAGGGCCCGTATTTCCGCCAGCCCCCCGGTCACGACGCCCGCAGCCCGCGCCTGAACCAGTACGTTGCCCAGTGCAGTCGCCTCAACGGGGCCGGCGACTACGGGTTTGCCTGTCGCGTCTGCCGTGAGCTGGCACAAGAGACGGTTCTGCGAACCACCGCCCACAATGTGCACCACGTCCACGCCCCGGCCCGCGAGCCGTTCAGCGTCCGCGAGCGTACGGGCATAACCCGCCGCGAGGCTGTCCATGATGCAACGCACGACGGCGGCGGGCCGGTCCGGGAGCAGCGCACCGGTGTTACGCACGGCTGAGCGGATACGATCCGGCATGTTGTCCGGTGCGGTGAAGACGGGATCGTCGGCGTTGATCTGCGGGCCGCCGACGGGGAGTGCTGCCGCGGCGTCGAGCAACGAAGTCAGCGATTGGCTGAAACCTTGGGCCGCCCACGAGCGTTGGCACTCGCTGAGCAGCCAGAGCCCGCCGACATTCCGCAGATACCGGATAGTGCCGTCCACGCCGCGTTCGTTGGTGAAGTTGGCCTTGCGGCTTGCCTCGCTCAACACCGGGCTGTGCAACTCAACGCCCACCAGGGACCATGTCCCGGAGGAGATGTAAGCAAACTTCTCGGCTTGGGCCGGGACAGCCGCGACGGCCGAAGCGGTATCGTGCGAACCCACGGCAACCACAGTGGTGTCCGCGGGCAGTCCGGTCCGTTCCAGGATCGCCGGCAGCAGCGTACCCACCGTTTGGCCGGGCTGGATGAGCGGAGGGAAGATGTCTCCGGGCAGGCCCAGTGCGTCCAGGAACTCTGTGGCCCACTCTCCCGCAACAGCGTCAAAGAGGCCTGTGGTGGAAGCATTGGTGGCCTCGGTGCGACGCTCTCCCGTGAGCAGGAAGGCGATCAAGTCCGGAATGAGCAGTGCCTGCAGCCCGTCCAGCTTTGGTTCCGCCGCCAGCTGGTACAGCGTGTTGAACTGCAGGTACTGCAAGCCCGTGGTGGCGTAGAGCCTGGCAGGGTCAATGACAGAATGCACTCGTTGCACGGTGCCGCGGCTGCGTTCGTCTCGATAGCTGTAAGGCACAGAGACGAGTTCCCCGGCCTCGTTCACCAGGCCGTAATCGACGGCCCACGTGTCGATGCCGATGCTCGCGATGCGCTCGCCGTTTTCCTGCGCCACCGCAGCGGCCGCGGCAAGCCCCTTGAGCACCTCAGCGAACAGGGCGTCGAAATCCCAGCGGAGGCCGCCGTCGAGCTCTACAACTCCGTTGGGGAAGCGGTGGATGGTCTCCAGGGCCACACCCGAAGTGGGCGAGACGCGGCCCAGCATGACGCGACCGGAAGAGGCGCCAATGTCTATGGCTGCGAACACGCTGTGAGAGGACACCGCCCCGGCGCGTGCCGGGGCGGTGTCTGCGGTTGAACTGTTGCTCATGACGGCCTTATCGCAGGAAGGCAGCAGCAACGCCCGCGTCCACGGGGATGTGCAGGCCGGTGGTGTGGGACAGTTCGTTGCTGGTGAGCACGGAGACTGCGTTGGCAACGTGTTCCGGCAGGACTTCGCGCTTGAGGAGCGTGCGCTGGGCGTAGTACTTGCCCAGTTCCTGCTCGTCCACGCCATAGACAGCTGCACGCTTGGCGCCCCAGCCGCCAGCGAAAATGCCGGAGCCGCGGACCACGCCGTCGGGGTTGATGCCGTTGACGCGCACGCCGAACTCGCCGAGTTCAGCCGCGAGCAGGCGGACCTGGTGTGCTTGGTCTGCCTTCGTGGCGGAATAGGCGATGTTGTTCGGGCCGGCGAACACGGAGTTCTTGGAGGAGATGTAGATGACATCCCCGCCCATGCCCTGCTCGATCATGACCTTGGCCGCGGCCTTGGACACCAGGAACGAGCCCTTGGCCATGACGTTGTGCTGCAGGTCCCAGTCCTTCTCCGTGGTTTCCAGCAGCGGCTTGGAGATGGACAGGCCGGCGTTGTTGACCACCAGGTCCAGGCCGCCGAATGCGAGCACGGCTTCCTGGATTGCGGCGGCGATCTGGGCTTCGTCGGTCACGTCGGCCTGGACGCCGATCGCGACGTCGGATCCGCCCAGTTCCTCGGCGACCTTCTGCGCGTTCTCAAGGTTCAGGTCGGCAATCACGACGCACGCGCCGTCGGACGCCAAGCGGGTGGCGATCGCCTTGCCGATGCCCGACGCCGCACCGGTCACCAGCGCGATGCGGGTGGCGTGGGACTTGGGCTTTGGCATGCGGGCGAGCTTGGCTTCTTCCAAGGCCCAGTACTCGATGCGGAACTTCTCGGATTCCTCGATGGGGGCGTAGGTGGAGATTGCCTCAGCGCCACGCATCACATTGATGGCGTTGATATAGAACTCGCCGGCCACGCGGGCGGTTTGCTTGTCCTTGCCAAAGGAGAACATCCCGACGCCCGGGACCAGCACGATCGCCGGATCGGCGCCGCGCAAAGCTGGTGAATCGGCGTCGGCGTGCCGGTCGTAGTAGGCCTGGTAATCCTCGCGGTAGTCCGCGTGCAACTCCTTCAGGCGGTCCACTGCTTGTTCCAGAGGGGCATCGGCAGGCAGGTCCAGGACCAGGGGCTTGACCTTGGTGCGCAGGAAGTGGTCCGGGCAGGAGGTGCCCAGCGCGCCGAGGCGCGGGTGTTCCGCGGACTCGAGGAATTCAAGAACGACGGCGTCATCACTGAAGTGCCCCAGCTGCGGCTTGTCCGTGGAGGCCAAGCCGCGGATCACGGGTGCGAGGGCGGCTGCCTTGGCTTTGCGCTCAGCTTCCGGGAGGGCGCCGTAGCCCGGGAGTTTGGCACCGAAGGGCTCGGCCTTGCCGTTCTCCGCGATGAACTTCTCTGCCTGGTCAATGATCCAGAGAGAGTTGGCCTCGGCCTCTTCGCTGGTGGCGCCCCAAGCGGTGATGCCGTGGCCGCCAAGGATGGTGCCGATGGCCTGCGGGTTGGCTTCCTTGATCGCGGCGATGTCCAAGCCAAGCTGGAATCCGGGACGACGCCACGGAACCCACACCACCTTGTCGCCGAAGACCTTGGAGGTCAGTGCTTCGCCATCCACGGCGGTAGCGATTGCGATGCCCGAGTCGGGGTGGAGGTGGTCAACATGCGCAGCATCCACCAGGCCGTGCATGGCGGTATCGATCGACGGCGCAGCGCCGCCCTTGCCATGCAGGCAGTAATCGAACGCGGCCACCATTTCGTCTTCACGCTCGACGCCGGGGTAAACATCCTTGAGTGCCTGCAGCCGGTCCAGGCGGAGTACAGCAAGGTTCTCTGCCTTCAGCGTGCCGAGGTCGCCGCCGGAGCCCTTGACCCAGAGGAGCTCGACGTCCTGGCCAGTAACAGGGTCCTTCTCGGTGCCCTTGGCGGAGGTGTTGCCGCCGGCGAAGTTGGTGTTCCGCTTGTCCGCGCCGAGGCGGTTGGAACGGGAAATCAGGTCTTCAACAGTCTTGTTGGTGTCTTGCAGGTTCATGCTTTATGCGCCCCATCCGGCTTGCTGGCCGCCTGCGCGGTCCTCGTTGATCTTCTTTTGGTAGCCGCTGGCCTTGTAGGCAGCGATCGGGTCGGCGGGCAGGCCGCGGGAATCACGCCACTCGGCCAGGACCGGGCGGACGTCGGTGTAGAAGGCATCATTGAAAATGCCGTTGGCGGCCAGGACATCCCCGGCACGCTGCGCTTCAGCCAAGGCTGCGGTGTCCACGAGCAGGGCCCGGGCAGTCATTTCCTGCACGTTCAGGACCGAGCGGATCTGGCCCGGAATCTTCTCTTCCAGGTTGTGGCACTGGTCCAGCATCAGGGCGACGCCGGAATCCTTCCCAAAGCCTCCACCGCGGATGACCTCGTGCATGATGCGGAACAGCTGGAACGGATCAGCCGCGCCCACAATGAGATCGTCGTCCGCGTAGAAGCGGGAGTTGAAGTCGAAGGAACCCAGCTTGCCCAGGCGCAGCAGCTGCATGACGATGAACTCGATGTTGGTTCCCGGGGCATGGTGGCCGGTGTCCAGGCAGACGAACGCCTTCTCGCCGAGGGCCAGGGTCTGGGCGTAGGAGGTGCCCCAGTCCGGAACATCGGTGTGGTAGAAAGCGGGCTCAAAGAACTTGTATTCCAGGACCAGCCGGTGCTCGTCGCCGAGGGCCGCGTAGATCTCCTGGAGGCTTTCCGCGAGACGGTCCTGCCGGCCGCGCATATCGTCCTGGCCGGGGTAGTTGGTGCCATCGGCCAACCAGATCTTCAGGTCCTTGGATCCGGTGGCGTTCATGATCTGGATGCACTCAAGGTGGTGGTCGATCGCGCGGCGGCGCACGGACTCGTTGGACGAAGTCAGGGAACCGAATTTGTACTCGTCATCCTGGAAAGTGTTGGAGTTGATGGTGCCCAGTCCAACACCCAAGCCCGCGGCGTACTCGCGCAGCTCCGAGTAGTCATCTACCTTGTCCCACGGAATGTGCAGGGCCACAGTGGGTGCCAGGCCGGTGAGCTCGTGGACCTTGGCGGCGTCGGCGATCTTTTCCTGGACGGTGCGCGGAGTTCCCGGGGTGCCGAAGACCTTGAACCGGGTGCCCGAATTTCCGTAGGCCCAGGATGGCACTTCAATGGCCAGTTCTCCCAAGCGGCCAAGTGCCGACTCTGTGGCGGCCGACTCTGTGGTGTTCATGCTTGTTCCTTCTGCTGGGTTGCGACGGTGCTGGCCTTGGCCAGCTGATCCTCAAGATTGAAAACTTCTTCGACGATTTCGAATCCCTGGTCCGGAGGCAGCTCGCTGTTCGCGAACAGGGAGGCCATCTCGGCCTGCCAGCGGGCGTTGACGTCCGTTACGGCCATGCGGGCTTGGACGGCTTGGTAGTCATCGCATTCCAGGTATCCGATCAATTGGCCATCGGAAGCCAGGAAGAGTGAGTAGTTGTTCCATCCGGCGTGCTTGAGGGCGTGCAGCATTTCCGGCCAAACGGCTGCATGCCGGCGCTTGTATTCGTCCATCAGCTCCGGCTGGACGGAAGATCGGAAACAGACCCTCATGTGCGGTTCTCCAGGTCACTCGTCTTTGAATCGTTTCATTTGTTACGATTCAAATTACCCTCGCAAGAACGGGGGTGTCAAGGCGTTTCCTGCAAATCGATGACAACCAGCGGAGATTGGAAAGCATGTCCCAAACAGCGAGCATCAAAGACGTTGCCACCCACGCCCAAGTAGCCGTGGGAACTGTTTCCAACGTGCTGAATTATCCGGACCGCGTATCGCAAAGGACCAAGGAGCGCGTCCTCAAATCCATCGCCGAACTCGGTTTCGTCCGCAACGACGCCGCCCGTCAACTGCGGGCAGGACAGAGCCGCACCATCGGGCTGATCGTGCTGGATGTGGGCAACCCGTTCTTCTCCTCCGTGGCCCGAGCGGCCGAGGACGCAGCCACAGCTCTGGGCAGCGTGGTGTTGGTAGGGGACAGCGGCCAGGATGCTTCCCGCGAAGCGCATTACATGGACCTGTTCCAGGAACAGCGGGTCCAAGGCCTGCTCATTTCGCCCGTTGGGGATGTTGGCGACCGGATCGATACGCTACGCGAACGTGGCGTGCCAACTGTCCTGGTGGACCAACTTGCTGACACCGACCGCTGCAGCTCAGTCTCCGTGGATGACGTAGAGGGCGGATATCTTGCGGCCCGGCACCTGCTGGACACGGGCCGCCGTCGTCTGGCTTTTGTCGGAAGCCCATCCATCCGTCAGGTAGCCAACCGTCTCACCGGTGCGCAGCGTGCTGTCGCAGAAGTAGCCGGGGCAACGATCGAGATCCTCGATTCCGCCGGGCAGACCGTCCTTGCCGGGCGCCAAGTGGGCAATGGTTTGGTGGAGCGGGCGCCAGCCGAAAGACCGGAAGCCGTCTTCTGCTCCAACGATCTTCTGGCCCTGGGCGTCATGCAGTCGTTGACCATGTTGCGCACTGTGAAAATCCCCGAGGATATTGCACTCATCGGGTACGACGACATCGACTTCGCGATTTCCGCCGTCGTGCCTTTGTCCTCCATCCGCCAGCCCACTGAGGCGCTTGGCCGCACGGCGATCGAGCTGCTTGCGGAGGAACAGGAGAGCGGCGGCACCAAGCACCGGGCGGTCGTGTTCACGCCCGAGCTCGTGGTGCGCCAAAGCACAGCCGGCGCCGACAGTTAGCGCGCGGCGCACCCAAGTAAGTCGCAGTAGTGCGCGTTTAGAGGGCTCATAACGCGCACTACTGCGACTCAGTTGGGTAATTACAGGGCGTAGATGGTCCAGGACGCGCTATGCGACGCGCCGGGTTCCAGCCGGATCAGGTCAGTGCCGCTGTTAAAAGCATCAGGCGGGCACGTCATGGGCTCCACCGCCAATCCGAGCCGGTTGGGCAGCGGCATAGGCTTGTCTGCCGTATGGATCTGCAGCCACGCGCAGCTTTCGTCCCAGGACATCCCGACGCCGGTGCCCGCCGGGTCGCGCAGCGAAAGCCGCGCCAAGCCGCCGTCGAACGCTATTCCTGTGAACGCATGGTCGATCTCAGTGGTGCCGATGGCGCGCGGGGTCCGGAAATCGAAAGCGTGGCCCTCAACTCCCACAACACCAACGGGCAGCAGCCTGTCAGGGGTGACCTCAAGGAAGCTATCCGCAACAAAATCGAGGACCCATTGATCCAACGGCGAGGAACCGGCCACAAGATAAGGGTGCGGGCACACTCCGTAGGGCGCTGGAGTGTCACCTGCGTTACGGGCAGTTAGCTGCGTGTGCAGCCCGGCGTCGTCCAGCACGTACCGGGCGTCAAGCTCCAGCACGAACGGATATCCGGGCGTGGGCCCAACGGTGCAGGTCAACGTGAGTGAACCGGCGTCGGACTCTTTCAGTACCCAATCCAGCGGGAAGGCGAGGCCGTGCAAGGATGTGCGCCGGTCCGGTTCGTTGACGGGCAAGTGATGCACCTTGCCATCGAAACGGTAGGTGCCATCCGCAATGCGGTTGGGCCACGGCGCCGCGATGATTCCCCGGTAATCCGGGATGGGTTCGCCGGCCGCAAAGGGAACCACGAGGTCGCGGCCCTGGAACTGCAAAGAACGCAGTGCCGCGGCCCGGGCTGTGATGACAGCCCGGTAGCCGCCGGACTGCAGCGTGAATTCGGTGCTCACAGGCCGCCGGCCAGCTTGTAGTAGGCGGCGTTCCAGTTCAGTTCCTTCTTGAACTGCTTGATGGTGGTGTCTTCGTCGATGGTCAGGAGTTCAGTCTTGGCGATTTCGGCGAAGTCCTCGAACACGTCCAGGCCCACCTGCGTGGACAGCACGGTGTGGTGGGCGGCGCCGGCAGTCAGCCAGGCTGCGGCCGACGTAGCGAAATTGGGCTTTGGCTCCCAGAGCGCGCGGGCCACCGGGAGGTTGGGCAGGGGCTGGTCGAGATCGACGACGTCCACCACGTTGGCTACCAAGCGGAACCGATCGCGCATATCGGACAGTGCGACCACAATGCCGGGGCCGGCGTCCGTATCGAAGACCATGCGGACGGGATCTTCCTTGCCTCCGATGCCGAGCGGGTGGATCTCCACACGCGGCTTCTTAGCGGTCAACGACGGGCAAACCTCAAGCATGTGCGCGCCCAGGATCTTCTCCGAGCCGGGCTCAAGGTGGTACGTGTAGTCCTCCATGAGCGAGGCGCCGCCGGGCAGCCCCGCGCCCATGACCTTGGCAGCGCGGACCAGGATGGCGGTCTTCCAGTCGCCCTCGGCGCCAAAGCCGTAGCCGTCGGCCATGAGGCGCTGGACTGCCATGCCGGGAAGCTGGCGGAGTTCGCCCAGGTCCTCGAACGACGTCGTAAACGCGGCCGAGCCGTTCGCCTCCAGGAAGCTGCGGAGACCGAGTTCGATCCTCGCGCTGTACCGCAGCGACTCGTGGCGGGCGCCGCCCGCCTGCAGTTCCGGAACCACCTCGTAAAGGCGCTCATACTCCGCAACCAGGGCATCGACGTCGGACTCCGCGGCGCCGTGTACGGCGTCGGCGAGCTCGTTGACGGACCAGGTGTTGACCGAGACGCCGAAGCGCAGTTCGGCTTCGGTCTTGTCGCCTTCGGTGACTGCGACGTTGCGCATGTTGTCGCCAAAGCGTGTCAGTTTCAGTGTGCGGACGGCGGCCCAACCGGCCGAAGCCCGCTGCCACGCGCCCACTTGGCGGGCGATCTCAGGATTGCTGACATGCCCGACGACGGTCTTCCGCGGCACGCCGAGACGGGACTGGATGTACCCGAATTCGCGGTCGCCGTGGGCTGCCTGGTTCAGGTTCATGAAGTCGAAGTCAATGTCCGCCCAGGGGAGGTCCCGGTTGGCCTGCGTGTGCAGGTGCAGGAGCGGTTTGCGCAGGGCGTCCAGGCCCTGGATCCACATCTTGGCAGGGCTGAACGTGTGCATCCAGGCGGTCACGCCGATCACGGAGTCGTTCGAGTTTGCTTCCAGCGCAGTGCGACGGATGGCGTCGGAATCAGTGAGGACGGGCTTCCACACGAGTTTGACCGGCACGTCCGAGGAATCGTTGAGGGCGTTGGCAATCTCCTGCGATTGCGAGGCGACCTGCTTGAGGACATCCTCGCCGTAGAGGTGCTGGCTTCCGGTGAGGAACCAGACCTCGTACTGATCAAGGGACGTGTTGTTGGCGCTGGGCATTTTCATTGCTCCTGAAAGTGTGGTGGACGTCCGCTTTAGCGGCCGTAGACGTTTTGGTAGCGGTTGTAGAGCGAGTCGATCTTGGCCTGGTCAATGGGGAGGGGTTCGCCGAGTTGCCGGGAGACGTGGACCGTCTTTGCCACTTCCTCGCACATCACGGCTGCTTTCACCGCGGACCTGGCATCCTTGCCGATGGTGAAAGGTCCGTGGTTCTGCATGAGCACGGCGGGGGAGTGGGAGTTCTTGAGGGTCTCCACGATTCCCTGTCCGATCGAATCGTCTCCGATCAGCGCGAACGGGCCCACCGGGATCGGGCCGCCGAATTCATCGCCCATCATCGTCAGCACGCAGGGGATCTCCTCGCCGCGGGCGGCCCAGGCCGTGGCATAAGTGGAGTGGGTGTGCACCACGCCGCCGACTTCGGGCATGTGCCGGTAGACGTACGCATGCGCTGCAGTGTCAGAGGACGGCGAGAGGTCCGGGTTGCCCCAGTCAACGGTTCCGCCGCTTCCGATATTGATGCCCCGGACGGGAGTCCCATAGAGGTCCGTGACCACCATTTGCTCGGGCGTCAGCTCGTCATAGGAGACACCGGAGGGCTTGATGACCATGAGGTCGTAGCCAGGGATCCGGCCGGAGACGTTGCCCGCCGTCCAGACAACCAGCTTGTAGCGGGTGAGCTCGGCGTGGAGGTCGCAGACTTCGCGCCGGACTTTCGCAATGGTTTCAAGGAGCGTGCTCATGCGTTCACCCCTTCTGTGATGGCGGTGTGGGCAGCGCGCTGAATTGCCTTCAGGCGGTGCATGACGCTGTTGGTGCCGCGGCCGAAGTAGTCGTGCAGGGTGCGGTATTCCTGGAAAAGTGCCTCGTAGGCCCTGACATTTTCAGGGATGGGCGTGTAGACCGCGCCCGGGGCAGCTGCCATGGATGCTGCCGCTTCGCGGATGTCCTTGTACTTCCCGGCGGCTACAGCGGCGTGGATTGCCGAGCCGAGTGCGGGTCCCTGCTCGGAGCCGATGGTGGAGAGCTGGAGGCCGGTGATATCTGCGTAGACCTGCATCAGGAACTTGTTCTTCAGGAGTCCGCCAGCCACGATGAACTCCTTGACCGGTACTCCGGAATCACGGAATGCATCCACAATGGTCCGGGTGCCGAAGGCCGTGGCCTCCAGCAGCGCGCGGTAAGTGTCCTCTGGCTTCGTAGCAAGTGTCTGGCCGACTACGACGCCGGAGAGTTCGTGGTCCACCAGCACTGAGCGGTTGCCTGAGTGCCAGTCCAGGGCAATGAGGCCGTGCTCGCCGATTGCCTGCTTCTCTGCGAGTTCGGTGAGGTATTCGTGGATGCCCAGGCCTTTGGCCGCCGCGGCTTGGTGGTAGTGAGGGGGGACGCCGTTCTTGGTGAACCAGCCGAAGATGTCTCCAACTCCGGACTGTCCGGCTTCATAGCCCCACAATCCGTCCACGATGCCACCGTCCACAACGCCGCACATGCCCGGCACTTCACGCAGGACGTCACCGTTCATGACGTGGCAGGTGCTGGTGCCCATGATGGCCACGAGCTGCCCCGGCTCGACAGCATTGGCAGCGGGTGCGGTAACGTGGGCGTCCACGTTGCCCACGGCTACGGCAATTCCCGCGGGCAAGCCGGTCCAGGCCGCAGCCTCTTCCGTGAGGTACCCGGCGGCGTCGCCCAAGCGGCCGATGGTGTGCTCCAGTTTTTCTGCCACGAAGTCCTTGAACGCAGGGTTCAGCGCCGCCAGGAAGTCCTCGGACGGGTACTTGCCGTCCTGGTAGATGCCCTTGTAGCCGGCAGTGCAAGCGTTGCGTACGTAGCTGCCGCACAGCTGCCAGACGATCCAGTCGGCCGCCTCAACCCAGTGATCCATGGCGCCGTAAACTTCGGGATCTTCCTCAAGCAGCTGCAAGCCCTTGGCAAACTCCCATTCCGAGGAGATCAGGCCCCCATACCGGGGAAGCCATGACTCCCCGCGTTCCTCGGCGAGCTTGTTAATGCGGTCGGCCTGCGGCTGCGCAGCGTGGTGACGCCACAGCTTGACGTAAGCGTGGGGACGGTCCGCGAAGCGTTCCAGTTCGTTCAGCGGAGTGCCGTCCGCCGTCGTCGGGACCATGGTGCAGGCGGTGAAGTCTGTAGCGATACCCACCACGTTGGCCGGGTTGATCCCGGCATCGGCGACGGCGGCCGGTACCGCGTTGCGCAGGACGTCGCGGTAGTCATTGGGCACTTGGAGCGCCCAGTCGGCGGGCAGCCGCTGGCCGGTTGTGGGCAGCCGGTCGGACACAACGGCGTGCGGGTATTCGAACACGCCGCTGCCGAGTTCGGCACCGTCCGAGACGCGCACGACGACGGCGCGGCCAGACAGGGTGCCGTAGTCCACGCCGATGACGAACTGTTCGTCGAGCGGGAGATTTTCAGTGGTATTCATGGGGTCTCCATCCGGCTGGCCAAGGCCTCATTGCCGGGGGTCGGGGTGGAAGAAATGAAGAAGGTCTGATGCAATTGTTAGCGCTCACAACTTTGATGTCAAGAGAGGGCCGGAGAACTGCGTGCTTCGGTTAGTTCGAGAGGGGCGCCGTGGTGGACCGGACAACGAGCCGGGGCTTCACGGTCACCGGAGTACCCGTAGTGCCGGTCTCCAGGCGATCAAGCAGCAGGCCGATGCAGCGTTGCCCAAGCTCCTCAAAGTCCTGGGCCACGGTGGTCAGCGGCGGGATGAAGTAGGCGGCTTCGGGTTGGTCGTCGAAGCCCACAACACTGATATCCGCGGGGACCCGGACGCCCGCTTCATGGAACGCCCGGAGCACCCCGAGGGCCATTTGGTCGTTGGCGACGAACAGGGCCGTCATGGAACGCTCAGCGGCGATTTTCAGGCCCTCGAGGTAGCCGCATTCAGCGCTCCAGTCGCCTTCGATCAGGGCGGCTGGTTCCAGGCCGGCCTCCCGCAGGGCATCCCGCCAACCCTCGGTGCGGGCAACCGCGTCAATCCAGTCAGCAGGCCCGGAAAGATGCCCGATGTGCTTGTGACCCAACCCGAGGAGGTGCTGTACGGCCAGGCGCGCTCCCTCGCGCTGGTCCACGGTGGCGCCGCTGAGGTGCTCGTCGCCGACAGAGCCCACTGCCACCAGCGGCACTTGAGCGGTGATGTCCTTGAGGACGTCAAAGGTTCCGGGGTGCGGCACTGTCACGACGATGCCGTCCACGCCTTGGTCCATGAAGTGGGCCATGGCGTCCTTGATGGTTTCAGGCGTGACTTCCCGCAAGCCCGCGACGCTGACAAAATAGCCTGCGTCCCTGGCTGCCTGCTGCACTCCGAGAAGGGTGTGGGACGGGCCGTACTGCGCCAACTCGCTTCCCAGCACACCGATGGTCTGGGAGCGCCGGGTCACCAGGCTGCGTGCAGCGGTGTTGCGGCGGTACCCAAGTTCAGTGATTGCCTGCTCAACGCGCTCCCGGGTCTTTGAGCTCACGTTGGGGTGGTTGTTCAGAACACGGGACACAGTTTGGTGGGAAACGCCGGCAACGCGGGCGACGTCCTCCATGACAGGAGGCCTGTTTGCTGCGGATTGTTCAGTGCTCACCCTGTCACGATAGAGCACATACGCGGCGATCAGCCCAAGGCGGCCTTGGCGGCGTAACGGCGGTACCTCGTCAGGAACGCCGGCGTCCCGGAAGTCTTTGACGCAGCAACCTCGATTCCTTCAAGCGGCCAATCGGGCAGCTTTCCCGTGAGGACGCCGGCCGCTTGCCGTGCAGCACCGTTTGCCACGTATTCCCCGGGAGCGGGCACGAACACCGGCAATCTGAAGACTTCAGCGGCAACCTGCTGCACAGCCTCGGACTGGGCGCCGCCGCCCACCAGGATGATGCGGCTGGCCGCCACGCCCTGCGCCTGCAGGGCGGCGAGGCCATCGGCCAAGGAGCACAGGACGCCTTCGACGGCGGCCCTGGCCAGATTCGCGGGGGTGTAGTTGGAAACCGTGAGCCCATGGAGGGAACCTGTGGCATCCGGAAGGTTGGGCGTCCGTTCGCCTTCAAAATACGGCACAAGCGTTAGGCCGCCTGCACCTTCAGCGGCGGATAGCGCCAGCTTGCCGAATTCCTGTAAGTCCACGCCAAGCAACGCAGCGGTGGCATCGAAGATCCGGGTGGCGTTGAGCGTACAGGCAAGAGGCAGGAAGTTCTCTGTGGCATCGGCGAACCCTGCCACCAGCCCGCTCGCATCCTGGGACGGGACCGCCGACACAGCGAACACGGTCCCTGATGTGCCGATCGAAATAACAACATCTCCCACTGCGGCGCTGACGCCCAGCCCTGCTGCGGCGTTATCGCCTGCACCGGGTCCGATCAGGGCACCGCCCGGCGTCTTGCCGGATGCTTCCAAAGGCCCGACGACGGCCGGCAGCACCGGGACATGGCCGAGGGTGCCTTTGAGGACTTCCGGGAAGTATTCGCCCGTTCTGGACGAGAAGTACCCCGTGCCGGAAGCATCGGAGCGATCTGTGCGGAGCAGCTCCAAAGAGGACGGTCCTGTGCCAGGCCCATGACCGGCCAAACGCCACGACAACCAGTCATGCGGAAGGCAAACGGCAGAAGTGCGCCGGGCATTTTCCGATTCGTTTCGAGCCAACCACCGAAGTTTGCTGGCCGTCAGGGATGCCACGGGCACCGTCCCCGTGCTGGCTGCCCAATACGAAGCTCCGGCCGCGGCATCGCCTTGGCCGGCTTCAAGGATCAACTCTTCGGCGTCCAGCGCGGACCGGGTGTCATTCCACAGCAGCGCCGGGCGAACCACGTTTCCTGATTCATCCAGGCAGACCATGCCGTGCTGCTGGCCCCCGACCGAGACAGCATCGACGTCGTCCAAGCCGCCGGCCTGGCTGATGGCTTCCTGGAGGGCACTCCACCAATGATCTGGATGGACCTCGGTGCCCTCAGGATGTGACGCGCGCCCCTGCCGCACCAGGGCTCCTGTGTCAGAGTCCCTGATGACCACCTTGCAGGACTGGGTGGAGCTGTCGATCCCGGCTACGAGAGGCATGCGTTTGTTCCTTTGCGGACTGTTCTTTTGGGGGACCGTCGCCGGGACTGGCAGCCCGGAAAAACAAGGAACCTTGTGGCCCCGGCGACGGAATTGCGAATGGCTGGTCTTTAGCGCGCGCCCAGAAGGTGCTCGATGGCGAGCTGGTTGAGGCGGACGAACGCGAACGAGCGCTGGGCGGCCTTGTCGGCGTCGAACGTTTCGAAGGCGCCGGCGTCAGCCAGGAGGTCGGCGGTGGTTTCGCCGGCGTTCAAGGTGGGCTCGCCGAGTTCGAAGACGCCCGAGGTGGCCAGCGCTTCCTGAACCTCCGGATCTGCGCGGAAAGCGAGGGCGCGTTCCTTCAGGAGCAGGTACATGGACATGTTGGACTTGGCCGATTCCCATACGCCGTCGTAGCCGTCCGTGCGGGAGGGCTTGTAGTCGAAATGGCGGGGACCGTCGTACTTGGGCCCGCCGTTGGGGAAGCCATTCTCCAGGAGGTCCACCGTAAAGAAGGCGCTGGTGAGGTCGCCATGGCCGAAGACGAGGTCTTGGTCGTACTTGATCCCGCGCTGGCCGTTGAGGTCGATGTGGAAGAGCTTGCCGGCCCAGAGGGCTTGGGCAATACCGTGGGTGAAGTTCAGGCCCGCCATTTGCTCGTGGCCGGTCTCGGGGTTGAGGCCCACAATGTCGCCGTGTTCCAGCTGGGCGATGAACGCTAGGCCGTGGCCAACAGTCGGCAGGAAGATATCGCCGCGGGGCTCGTTGGGCTTGGGTTCCAGGGCAATCCGAAGACCGTAGCCCTTCTCCTTGATGTAGCCGGCGGCGGTGTCCACGCCTTCCTTCATGCGATCCAACGCGGCGGAGAGATCCTTGGAGCCGTCGTATTCGCTGCCTTCGCGGCCGCCCCACATCACGAACGTCTCGGCGCCCAGTTCAGCGGCGAGGTCGATGTTGCGCAGGATCTTGCTGAGGGCAAAGCGTCGGACGGAGCGGTCGTTTGAGGTAAATCCGCCGTCCTTGAAGACGGGGTGGCTGAACAGGTTGGTGGTAACCATCGGAACCTTGAGGCCCGTTTCGGCCAATGCGCCCTTGAAGTTCTTCAGGATGAGGTCGCGCTCGGAGGCGCTGGCGTCAAAGGGGACGAGGTCGTTGTCGTGGAAAGTGATGCCGTAAGCGCCGAGTTCACTGAGCTTATGAACGGCTTCAATGGGGTCCAGGGCTGCCCGGGTTGCAACGCCGAAGGGATCGGCGCCCGTCCATCCCACGGTCCAAAGGCCAAACGTGAAGCGGTCCTGGGGAGTTGGCTGCGGGGTCATTGTTGCTCCTTTGCAAGGCGGTGGGGAGGCCATGGATAAAAAGCACTCCAATTAGTTTTCAATCTGAACTATATGGTGGATGATGGATCATGGTCAATGGAAGCCAGCAAAAATCTTTCAAGCCCTTGAGGAGGCTGCCAGAGTGAATGAGCAAGCTGCCCCGGGGCGCGTAGGTGACGTCCGCCGTCGTAATCTTTCGCTTGTCCTGGATTCGATCGCCCGCAACGGCGACGCTAAGCCCAGTCGCGCCCAGGTGGCGGCTGGAACGGGGCTGACCAAGGCAGCGGTGTCGAGTTTGGTCGCCGATCTCGTGGAGTCAGGTCTCGTCTCCGAGGTGGGCCTGTATCGCGATGGGGAGCGGGGGCGGCCAGGCCAGGGCCTTGAGCTCAGCTCCCGCCGGGGCGTTGTCGGAATGGAAATCAACGTCGACTATCTGGCCGTGGGCTTGGTGGACCTCGGCGGGAACCTGCGTTTCAGTTCCACGGTGGAGTCCCGCAACCGCGGGCTCAAGCCGGGTGCCGTCATGGACGAACTGGGCGTGCTGGCCGGTCAGGCGAAAGCGGCAGCCGCCTCTGCCGGCATCACGATCCTCGGAGGCGGTCTTGCGGTTCCCGGCCTGGTTGATGAGCAGCACGACATCGTCCTGTCCGCTCCAAACCTCCATTGGGAGCACGAGCAATTGAATCCGCGGGCGTTGCTGGAGGACGCGCCACTCGGTGTCAGGCTGTCCAATGAGGCAAACAGCGCTGCGCTTGGTGAGCTTTGGTATGGCGACGGCCCCGCGGACTTCCTCTACGTTTCCGGCGAAGTCGGCGTTGGCGGTGGGGTAATCATCGGTTCTGAGCTCTACACGGGACCTGGCGGTTCCGCCGGAGAACTGGGCCACATCGTGGTGCATCCCGAGGGGCCTTCATGTTCCTGTGGAGGGGTTGGCTGCTTGGAAACATTCGCCGGCCAGGAAGCCATTTTCGAAGCTGCCCGCATCCCGGAGGGGTCTCTTGGCGGGCGAACCGAACTTCTGCTCGCCGCCTTGGCCGCCGATGAGCCGCATGCCAAGCGTGCAGTTCGGGACGCTGGACGGTACCTGGGCATCGCGCTCGCCTCTTCTGCGCGTCTGATGGACGTCGAAGCCGTGGTGCTCGGGGGGCACTTTGCCGTCCTCGCCGATTGGTTGAAACCGGCAGTGCTGTCGAGTTTGGAAAGATACGCACCGGGGCTGCTGAAGCCGGAAAGCCTCACAGTTTCGCGTTTGGAGCACAGTGGGACGCTGCTGGGCGCGGCAGGTCAAGTGATCCGCGCTGTCATTGAATCGCCGTCCGAATTCCTGCTGGGCAAACCCGCGTAGGGCACCTTTCCATGGGGCGGTTTCCGGGATCCGCAGGATCTCTGCGCCTGGTTCTTCCATGCAATTCATCAGCATGCTTACTATTAAGTGGTCAGTTTGTTCGCGCATGCTCAACCCACGAACAGGTGTCCCATGAGTACTCAAAATTCAGCACACACCAGCACGGCGAAGGCGGGCAGTGCTCCCGCCCCTGAAGACGAGCGCAAGCCGGATAGTCTCAACGACCTGGTGAAGCCCACTTGGATGTATATAGCCAAGAGGACGCTGCGGGAGTTCAACAAGGATCAGTGTCCCGATGCCGCTGCCGGCCTCACCTACTATGCAGTGCTCTCCCTTTTCCCCGCGCTTTTGGCGTTGGTTTCCCTCATCGGGATCTTTGGCGACGCCGGGAAAACCACCAACGCGTTGCTGGACATCGTGCAGCAGTTCGCTCCAGGGCCCGGTGTTGACGCCATGCGGCAGCCAATTGAGGAACTGACGCGCTCCAACGCGGCGGGCTTTGCACTTGCCCTAGGCATCCTGGTGGCGTTGTGGTCGGCCTCCGGGTACACCACGGCCTTCAGCAGGGCGATGAACCGCGTGTACGAAGTGGATGAAGGCCGCGGCTTCATCAAACTGCGCGGGACGATGCTCGCTGTGACCGTCGTCGCGCTTGTGGGCGCGGCACTGGCCGCCGCGATGCTCGTCCTGAGCGGACCAGTGGCGGAGGCTATAGGTAAGGCAATCGGAATGTCGGACACGATCCTCACGGTGTGGAATATCGCCAAGTGGCCTGTCCTGATCGTGCTGGTGGTCATCGTCATTGCGGTGCTCTACTACTACACCCCCAACGTCAAGCAGCCCAAGTTCCGTTGGATGAGCCCGGGATCCCTCATTGCCCTGGTTATTTTTGCCCTGGCATCGCTCGGTTTTGGCTTCTACGTTGCGAATTTCAGCAATTACAACAAGACCTACGGAACGCTGGCAGGCGTCATCATCATGCTGCTCTGGCTGTGGATCCTGAACATGTCGCTGCTTTTCGGCGCGGAATTTGACGCCGAGATGGAACGCGGGCGGCAATTGCAGGGAGGTATTGAAGCTGAAGAAAGCATCCAACTCCCGCCGAAGGATACCAAGCGCAGCGATAAGCAGCAGAAGCAGGAAGACGAAGTTATCCGCCGCGGGCAGGAACTTCGTGAGAACTACGAAGACGAAACACGCGCCAACGAAGCCCGGGAACGAAACGCAGATGCCAAAGACAAGAAGTGAAGCGCAGCGCGTCAACGGGTCCGGGACCACCCGGAGGAAGCTCAAGGCCGTTCGCGACGGCGACAGGGTGGAGATCCATGGTGAGGTTTTCCGTGTCAGCTCCGTCCAGCCCGAAGAGGGAACCCGGAATATCCGGGTGGAGTTACAAGCCAACGACGGCGGCACTCTCACCTTGATCGGTGTTCCGCGCGCGCAGGTCCACGTGCCCGCCAATCTTTAGCCGGGCTGGGGCTCCGCGCGGATTACGCCCCTGCAGGGAAGCCCTGGTCGGCGTCGTCCCACCAGCCCTCCCAGGCGCTTGACGACAGGCGCTCCGAGGCGAAGGTGGCAGTAGGCGAGTTTTCTTCAGGGGAATCGCCTGAGGAGCCGCTGTGGCTGCTGCTGGCGTCCAGGAAAAAGTTGAGAGTCTTCAAGAGCATCATGGTGGTGTCCTTTCAGTGGTTTCTTGGACCTCTTTGTCCAGGTGAAACCAGCGTAGGCGGCCATTGTTTCCTCTCATCGACGCAATGTTTCAGCTATGTACCACTTATCTAACATGGGCATTCCGCGCCTCCCCGCTGAAACAAAACGGTACGAAAAAGCGAGCCCCTGCCGTGACCGGGCAGGGGCTCGCTTGCTTTGGGGGCGGTCCTCCCGCGGAGCTTAGGGCATCCGCGGGAGGACCACGTTTCTTGGGGTTCTTGGGGTTGCTGGGGTTCTTAGGCGTACGGGAGGACAAGCTCCGCGTAACGCTGCTTCATGGTTTCCAGGACGGTATCTCCATCGGCGTCCCAGATCTCCTGGTTGAAGATCTCAACCTCGATGTCGCCCGTGTATCCGGCGTCGCGGACCCAGGTGCCGATCGTCGCGAAGTCAATGACGCCGTCGCCCATCATGCCGCGGGATAGCAGCGCGTCTGAAGCGATCGGCAGGTTGAAATCACATACCTGGTAGGAGGCAATGCGCTTTTCGCGCCCGGCACGTTCGATCTGCGCCTTCAGTTCCGGATCCCACCAGACGTGGAACGTATCGACGGCGACGCCCACAGTCCTGGCGTCGTACGGCGCGGCGAGATCCAGGGCCTGGCCAAGGGTGGAGATGAGCGCGCGGTCGGCGGCATACATCGGATGCAGGGGCTCCAGCACCAGCCGTACGCCGTTCTCCGAAGCGAACGGGACCAATTCTTCGAGGCGGTCGGCAACGCGCTGGCGGGCAGCAACCACGTCCTTCTCGCCTGGAGCAAGCCCGCCAACCACCAGGAACAGCTCCTGGGTGTCCAGCGCGACTGCTTCGCGGACGGCTTCGAAATTGTCCGCCAGCGCCGCAGCCTGACCTTCAGCATCAGCCGCCGTGAGGAAGCCTCCCCGGCACAGGGACGAAACCCGGAGGTCGGCGTCCTTGATGAGCTTCGCTGCTTTATCCAGCCCAGCCTCGGCAACACGGTCACGCCACGGTCCGATCGCGGGAATGCCGGCGCGTGCACAACCGTCAACGGCTTCGGCAAGAGTCCACTTTTTGGTAGTCGCGCTGTTCAGCGAGAGTCTGGAAAAATCGCTCATGCGCCCACTCCGTTGATCCTGAGGTAATCGGACATCCGGAATGCTGCCAGTGACGGGTCCTTCAACAAGCCAGCCTGATCGGCAAGTTCGAAGGTCTTGGCCAAGTGCAGCACAGATCGTCCCGAGTGCAGTCCTCCAACCATCTGGAACCCGGGCTGCTTGCCGTTGAGCCAGGACATGAACGCGATGCCCGTCTTGTAGTAGAACGTCGGTGCACTGAAGATGTGCTTTCCGAGCTCACGCGTAGAGTCCAGGATGGCCCGACCCTCTGCACTTTGGCCGGCGTCGTACCTCTGCAAGGCAACCGAAGCAGCGGGGTAGATGGCAGCGAAGATGCCCAGCAGGGCATCGGAGTGGTGCGTCTGGTCGCCGTCGATCAGCTCCGGATAGTTGAAGTCGTCACCCGTGTAGAGCCGGACTCCTTCCGGAAGGTTGGCGCGGAGGGCGACTTCATGGGAAGCGTCCAGAAGCGAGACTTTCACGCCATCCACCTTGTCCGCGTGCTCGCGGATCAGGCTGAGGAACGTTTCAGTGGCCACGGAAACATCGTCCGAGCCCCAGTATCCGGCCAGCGCGGGATCGAACATGGTGCCCAGCCAGTGCAGGATGACCGGTTGGTCAACTTCCTGCAGGAGCGTCGAGTAGACGTGCAGGTAGTCGTCGGCGCCGCTGGCCACCTTGGCCAATGCGCGGGAGGCCATGAGGATAACCTTGGGGCCTGCTTCGCTGACGACGGCGATCTGCTCGCGGTAGGCATCGATGACGGCCTGGATGCCGGCCGCGCCTTCAGGGAGTGCACTGATATCCAACTGGTCCGTACCTGCGCCGCAGGAGACAAGGTCCCGGACGGACTTGCCGGCCGTTGCTGAGTTGCCCGCTGCCACAACGGAAGCTGCCTCGGCACCGGTGCGCTTGATGAGCTGCTGGGTAGCTGCCCAGTCCAGGCCCATGCCGCGCTGCGCGGTATCCATGGCATCAGCCACCCCAAGTCCGTAGGACCAAAGCTCATGGCGGTATGCCAGCGTGGCATCCCAATCAAGCTGCGCCGGAGCGCCGGGGGTGTTGTCAGCAGCGACCTCAGGGATGACGTGGGCTGCGGCGTACGCGCGGCGGGCCGTCAGCGGGGCGCTCGGCTTGACCCACGCAGTGGCGGGCTGGAGGCGGTACTCGCGGGTGCCGCCGTCGTTGGTGGGAAGAATGAGTGACGTCATTAGAGGGTGATCTCCGGGATGTCGATGGTGCGGCGCTCCGCCGAGGACTGGAGGCCGAGCTCGGCAAGCTGTACACCGCGTGCTGCGGAGAGCAGGCCGAAGCGGTGCTCACGGCCGGCCACCACGTCGCGCAGGAATTCTTCCCACTGCAGCTTGAAGCCGTTGTCCAGTTCAGCGTTGGCCGGAACTTCCTGCCACTGGCTGCGGAAGGATTCGGTGACGGGCAGGTCAGGGTTCCAGACGGGCTTGGGCGTGTGGGCGCGCTGCTGCGCAACGCACTTGTTCAAACCGGCGACGGCGGAACCGTGCGTACCGTCGATCTGGAACTCGACCAGTTCGTCGCGGTAGACGCGGACGGCCCAGGAGGAGTTGATCTGGCCGATGACCTCGTCGCCGGCCGGGGTTTCGAGTTCGAAGATGCCGTAGGAAGCATCGTCAGCCGTGGCCTTGTATTCCTTGCCGGCCTCATCCCAACGCGCGGGGATGTGGGTGGCGGTCTTGGCGTTGACGCTCTTGACCTTGCCGATGATGCCTTCGAGCACGTAGTTCCAGTGGCAGAACATGTCCGTGGTCATTCCGCCGCCGTCTTCCTTGCGGTAGTTCCAGGACGGGCGCTGGGCTGCCTGGACGTCACCTTCGAAGACCCAGTAGCCGAATTCGCCGCGGATGGAGAGGATGCGGCCGAAGAATCCCTCGTCCACGAGGCGGCGGAGCTTGACCAGGCCGGGGAGGTACAGCTTGTCGTGCACGACGCCAGCGGTGACGCGGGACTCCTTGCCGATTTGGGCCAGCTCGATTGCTTCCTCGAGGGTCTCAGCCGTGGGCTTCTCGGTAAAGATGTGCTTGCCGGCGCGCATGGCCTTCTTCAAGGTGGCGGCGCGAAGGCTGGTCATTGAGGCGTCAAAGACGATGTCCACCGTGGGGTCGGCGATGACGGCGTCCAGGTCCGTGGACCATTCGGAGACCTTGTGGAGTTCGGCGAGCTCACGGATCTTGGCTTCGTTGCGGCCAACCAGGATCGGCTCCACCTGAACCTTGCTGCCGTCTTCGAGCGTGAAGCCACCGGCGTCGCGGATGGGGAGGATGGATCGCAGCAAGTGCTGGCGGTAACCCATACGGCCGGTGATGCCGTTCATGGCGATGCGGATCGTCTTTGTTTCGTAGCCCATGTTTTCTCCAGGTCCTTGTGTGCCGGCCGCTGTGCGTTGCCGGTGTTTGCAATTCGAGAAGTTGGGAAAGCGCATTCCCGTTGCATCGATCATGCACTATGCCCAGCCGGATTGGCAAGCGCTTTCCCAAAAATGGGTGAAGACTGCCATAATTTCTTTAGCGCCAGTCTCGAAGGCTTGCAGAAAAGGAGGGCCTCGTGGCCGCCAGCACATTGAGTGAAGTTGCCCGTTTGGCAGGGGTCTCCCTTGCCACGGCGTCCCGTGTCCTCAACGGTTCCACCCGTAAGCCCGCAGAGGATATCGCGGAGCGCGTCCGTGAGGCCGCGGAAAAGCTCGGCTACGTCCCCAATGCCCAGGCCCAGGCGCTCGCAAAGTCCAGCTCGGGACTCATCGGACTGATTGTCCACGACATCGCCGACCCCTACTTTTCGGCCATTGCCCGCGGCGTCCAGGAGGCGGCCCGCCAACAGAACCGCATGGTCCTGTTGGCCAGCACCTCCGGCGCTCCTTCGGATGAGCGGGAAGCTGTGGCAGCCTTCGCTGCCCGTCGCGCAGATTCAATCGTCATCGCAGGTTCACGCTCGGCACGGCCCGAGGATGAGCAAGGCAATCTGGAGCTCGCTGCCGAGTTGGATCGCTATTGCCGTAATGGCGGGCATGTCGGCGTCGTAGGTCACCCGATCGTGGGCTCCACTACCGACGAGGGCTACCACGTGGTCGAGGTGCCCAACGAGGACCTCGCCGCGGAGCTCGCTGACCAGTTGGCTGCCGTGCATGAGGGCGCCTTCGTCGTTGTTGGCGGCCCTGAAGGGCTCCTTACCTCCGATGACCGGATCCGCGGCTTCCAGCGCGGACTCGCCGACACCGGCCGGCACCCCGCCGAGGTTATCCGTACAGGCTTCAACCGCGCGGGAGGATACGACGCCGGGCTGGCGCTGGCCGAACGAATCAAGGCCTCCGGCGAACGCCTCTGCATCTTCGCGGTGAACGACGTCATGGCCATCGGTGTGACCGCCGCATTGCGGTCAGAGGGCGTGTGGATTCCCCGTGACGCAAACATCGCCGGTTTTGACGACATTGAAACGCTGCGGGACTTCCGTCCCGCCCTGTCCACGGTGTACCTGCCGCTTGAGGACATTGGAAGGCTTGCGGCCGGCGACCCTGATGGCGGCTCTGTGGTTGGCTCCGTCAAACTCCGCCGAAGCACCGAGCTGCCGGTGGAGAACCAAACAGCCTAGTTGCTTGCAGTTTTCGTGAGCGTCGCGGTCGGTGGCCCCTTGGCCGGCCAGGCCCGGGCGCAAGCGTGGATCTGGTTTTCTCGGGGTCGCGCTGGGATTACACATTTGTAGCGTTACCGCTAGGTTTGTGTAATGGCACTGAGTATCCCCGAACTGGCGAAGCGACTTAACGTCAACGAGAGCCGAGCGCGGCAGCTCGTCCAGTCCGGACGTATTCGTGGCCAACGGGTTGGCGGACGGTGGATCGTTGACGAAGCTGACGCCGTCCAGTACCGGCCTGGTAAGCTTGCTGGCCGGCCGCTCTCAGAACGCAGTGCTTGGCAACTCATGTCCTGCTTCTGGGAAGACAGCCCGGGGCGCTCGCTCCTCGCTTACTTCGAACCCTCGCCGGTCGAGAAACATCGCCTGAAACAGCGGATCAACCGACTGGAGGAGTCCCCGGACTTACTCAAGCTTCTGGCGGCATGGTTGGCCAATCGTGCCGAAAAATTCGAGTTCTCTTCCAGCCCGGATGACATCGCCGAGCTTCGGGAGGACAAACGAATCCACCTCTCCGGAGTCTCTCACCCGCGCTCTCGACTGCTGGCCAACTCAGAGGTTGAAGCCTACGTGCGACGCGACGAACTCAAGGACGTCGTCAGGGATTGGTTCCTGGTTGAGTCAATCCCTGGCAAGAGGCCGAATGTAATCCTCCGCGCCGCCGAGCAAGTCCCCGACGAACTTCCCCCACTAGTGGTGGCGGCGGACTTGGCCGAACGGCCCGGTGTCCGTGAGCAACAAGCCGCACGCGAAATCCTCAGGAGCGTCCATGCCCATTGAACTTCCCGCAATGCTCACCGAACAGCAGGAAGCGTGGCAGGCTGTTGCGGAACGGGACCATCTGGCAAACATGCTTGGTCGCCTTTCCAATGAACCGGAGCTCATGGAGCAAGTGTCGGAAGGTGCCGAGGGCGTGGAACGTCTGCGAATCTCGCTGAACTAGGTGTCGACCGGACGGCGGGATTAGCCGGTCAGCGATTACGCTCCCTAACAGCATTTGAATCGAAGTGGCGCTAGTCTTCCCCGAGCGTAATAGTGTGCAGGAAAGCGGCGTCGTTGAGCACGTTGTCCGGAAGGTCATCCTCAACGAACTCCAACATGATGTCCATATCCTTGCCGTTGCCGCGAAGGACATCGGAGACGGTCTGCCATAGGAGCTTGCGCGACCTCAGTGGATGGCGTTCAGCCTCAGGTCCCCAGGAAAAGCAGTGGACGCCCGCCAGATGGGGGAGGACTTCGTGTAACGACTCCAGCGCCTGCTGGTCGGAAAGCCCGACGGCGGGCTGCCAGTAAGTGCCGACGTTGGCGTGGTTCACACGCCGCAGGAGCTCAAGTGTTGTTTCGGGGGAGTCCGTGAGTGTGTTGCCGTGGTACTCGAAGGCGATTGCGGTCCCTTGGGCCGCGGCCAGATCGGCGATGCGTTGCGTGTCCTTAACCACCGCGTCCCAGTGCTCCTGGCTGGCGTCGGCTGAACCAAGCTCCCCGGCCCAGACCCGGATCCGACGCGCGCCTAGCGCGGCCGCGAGGCTGAGGACGGGCTCGAAATCGCCGAAAGCTCCGGATCGGTAATAGGAACCGAGCGACATGACGCTGAGGCCTGCGGCCTCGGTGGCCTCCTTGGCATGGGCAGCGGATGCGGCGTCACTGACATGGACATCAGTGCCCCACTCGATGCCTGCCAAGCCCGCGTCGGCAGAAATGCGCACGATGTCGTCAATCCCCAACTCCCGCAGGGTGACGGAACAAATGCCGGGCGTAAGGTCCGCCAACGTCGTGAGATCGATCATTTGTTCAGGATAACTGGAATGCGCTTACCCAGTAAGGTTGTATCGCCTGTCGAACACATCACTTCAGGCCTCAGATGAAATCGACGACGAGCGTGAGGTGTTGCGCTTCCGGACCTCACGCAACACGATCTGCTCCGGGCAGACGGTCGAGAGGAAGTCGCCGACTGAGAGGGCGAGCCGCTCGCCGACGAGTGAGTACAGGATGCGGTTGGCGTCCCGCCGTTCCGCGATCAGGCCTGCCTGGCGGAGCACGCTCAGGTGGCGGGAAATAGTTGGGCCTGTGGCGCTGAATCTCGCAGCGATCTCGCCCGCAGCCAACTCGCCGTCCTTGAGGTCCTGAAGAATCTGCCGCCTCGTAGGATGCGCGAGTGCGGCGAAGATGTCGGATGCCGTATCTGCCATGTTTGCAATATAGCACGATTGCTATATACAGTTTAGCTTCATTGCTAATAAGCGAAGGAGCAACGTCATGCGTGTAGCTATTACCGGTGGTACCGGGTTTGTTGGCCGTCACTTGGCAGCACGTCTAGGCAGCGAGAACACAGTGGTGATCTCTCGGCGGACAGGAGTGCAGATCGACGATGCGGATGCCCTGACGGCGGCATTCTCCGGGTGTGAGGTCGTGGTGCACTGTGCCGGCATCAATCGAGAGAACGGAGACCAGACCTTCGATCGCGTACACGTCGACGGTACCCGGGCTGTGATTGAGGCCGCCCGACGAACGGGTGTGAAGCGAATAGTTATGCTGAGCTTCCTCAGGGCCCGGCCTGACTGTGGATCGCCCTACCACGAGACGAAGTGGGCCGCCGAGGAACTCGTCCGGCGGTCCGGGATCGACCACACCATCCTTAAGGCGGGCATGATCTACGGCCCTGGTGATCACATGGTGGACCACGTGACTCGGGCCGTGCGCACATGGCCGGTTTTCGCCACTGTCGGCTATCGTGAGCGGACAGTCCGCCCGATACCCGTCGAGGAAGCCGTCAACGTATTGATTGCTGCCCTTGAGGGGCGGATTCCAAGCCCGACGGTCGCCGTTGTTGGAGCCGAAGAGCTGGAACTTGGCGCCGCTGTTCGTCGGATTGCACAAGTCGCAGGCAGGCGCCCTGTCTACTTACCCGTCCCGGTGTGGGCCATCCGCCTACTTGCGCAGCTCACGGAGTGGACAATGGTGGTCCCGCTTGTTGCAAAAGCACAAGCACAGATGCTCGCTGAGGGTGTCAGTGAACCCTCCCCGTTCGCGCCGGAGCTGCCGGAGGAAATTCGCCCAGTTCTGAGGTTCGATGTCGATCGGATCCAGGCGGCGCTGCCTGACGGTCGATTCGGTCTGAGTGATCTACGAATCGCACAATGGTGGGCCGGGCACCGCCGTCACCAGGCGGGCCGGCCCAGTCGTTAGTTCGACTTGCTCAGCGCCCGGCCCATGATCGCCTGGGTTAGCGCATCAATGACTTCGGCGTTGGCAAGGGGATTGCGGATAAGCGTGAAGTCGACATCTCCCACGGGAGGCAAGTCAAAGCGTTGGGTGATGACTTTGAGGTCTTCGGGAACCAGGGACGCCGGCATCACGGCCACGCCAATACCCGCCCGGACTGCGGCCAGTACGCCGCTGATCTGCTTGGTGCTGCATGTGATGCGCCACGTGCGCCCGGCGGCTTCCAAGGCGTCGATGGCCAACTTCCGGCTCAGGCTTGGCGCGGGGTATGCGATCAGCGGCACGGGCGCGCCCGGCTCCAGGACGGTTTGCTCAACGCCAACCCACGCGAAGTTGTCATGCCGGACCACGGTGCCTTCCTTGGCGCCAGCCACCCACTTCACGAACACGAGGTCCAGCTGGCCGGCGTTGAGGCGTTTGTAGAGTTGGTCGCTTTGGCTGACGGTCAGTTCCAGGTTGATCTGCGGATACAGTTGTCGGAATTCGCGCAGGATCCGCGGGAGCCCTGTGATGGCGAGGTCATCCGCCGTGCCAAACCGGAGGCGGCCCCGCATTGCGGAACCGGAAAAGTATCGTGCTGCGGAGTCGTGGGCGGCAAGGATGCTGCGGGCAAAACCCGCCATGGCGTCACCGTTGTCCGTCAGCCGGACTTCCCGGGTGTCACGGGCCACCAGGACCCGCTTGGCGGCGGCTTCAAGCTTGCGGACGTGCTGGCTCACCGTTGGCTGGGCCAACCCCAACCGCTCGGCCGCCTTGGTGAAACTCAGCGTCTCTGCGACGGCCAGGAAGGAGCGGAGCTGGACAGGTTCAAACACACGGAACTCCTCGGGAGGGTGGAAAAACTGCGAAAGCGCGGGAGCGTCATTGCAATCCGCAATGCTAGTTATAGGCGTAATACGCTTCCATAATTGCTGCTGGCAACCATAGCGTTAAAGGCATCCCACCGAAACTCTCGATCCGAGGACTACCTTTGGCACCCCCACCGCCTTCAGCGGCAAACGTCAGCCAGCCCGTCATCGATTCCCTGTCCGCGCCGCAGACGCCGGACACCGTCACCCAGCCACTCGCCGTCGTAAGCGAAAAGCTGCCCTGGCGGCACACCTTCATCTCCTTGAAAGTACCTAACTTCAGGATCTTCGCAATTGGCCACTTCATCGCCGTGATTGCGATCTGGATGCAGCGCATTGCCCAGGACTGGATGGTGCTCCAGCTCTCTGGTTCCGTCACCGCGGTCGGAATTACCGTGGCGCTGCAATTCATGCCGTCGTTGTTCCTTGGCCCGTGGGGCGGCATGATGGCAGACCGCTTCGCCAAGCGAAAGATCCTCATCATCTGCCAGTCCGCGGCAGCCGTTCTGGCTGCGACGTTGGCGGCGCTTTCCCTCAGCCAGCGCGTAGAAGTCTGGCACGTCTACGCGATCGCCCTGGTCCTGGGCTTTGTGACCGTCCTGGACCAGCCGGCGCGGCAGGTATTCGTCAACGAACTCGTCGGTCCCAAGTACCTGCGCAACGCCATCAGCGTCAACTCAACAACCTTCCAGCTCGGTGGCCTGATCGGCCCGGCACTCGCGGGATGGCTGCTCACCGCCGTGGGCGCTGGCTGGGCATTCGCGGCCAATGCAGTCGCATGCTGCTCGACCGTCGCTATGCTCTTGATCCTCCGCAAAGACCAGCTGCATCTTAGCCGGCCGACGCCCCGCAAGAAGGGCATGCTGCGCGAAGGCCTCCAGTACGCGCTCAGCAAACCCACTATCTACTGGCCATGGTTGATGGCCGGGTTCGTGGCTGTTTTCGCAATGAGCCTCCCGGTCCTGCTGGCCGCCTTCGCGGACCACGTGTACGACGCCGGGGCCGGAGGCTACGGCCTGCTGAACGCGATGGTCGCGCTCGGTGCACTGATAGGCGCGGTCACGTCCACGCGGCGCCGTCAGCTCCGGTTGCGGTCGGTGGTGCTCTCGGCGGGCTTGTACGGCTTGATGCTCTGCCTATCGTCCGTGATGCCGTCGATGGTCTGGTTCAGCGTCTCCATGGTCCTGGCTGGATTCTGGTGCCTCATGTTCCTCACGGCGGCAAACCAGATGGTGCAGACCAGTTCCAACATGAGCATTCGAGGCCGGGTGATGAGCCTGTACTTAGTGGTGCTCATCGGCGGCCAGGCAATTGGCGGCCCCGTCATGGGGTGGCTCGCCGAGCACCTGGGGCCGCACTTGGCCATCCTCGTCGCAGGCGGTGTGCCGGCAGCGGCGGCGGCTGTTGTCGCCGTCGTGCTGGCCCGGAAGGCTTCCCTGCACATCAAAGTGGACCTGCGTGACCGGCGTCGAGTGCTCCGGATCGTGGACCGGACACAGACTGCATAGCGCAATAACCGAACGCAAACAGAAAGGCAGTGCCTGCGGGGAGCCGCAGGCACTGCCTTCTTGCTGTGGAGCCTTTAGGCTACGGGCGCTTTCGCCGCAGCCGGCAAGTGTGGGTACTCCGCGGAGCGTCCCTGGAACTCGAGCACATCCGGGTTGCGGATGACGCCGTCGCGAATCTCGATCGCACGGGAGATCGTCTCATTGGCGTCCCACGCCTCCGGACCTGCGGCCACAGTCTCCAGGAATGGCAACAAAGCCTCGCTGATCTCCCAGCTGGCCGAGTTCCACAGGTAGGAAGGACTGTGATCAACGGCGTAGTAGTTCACGTGCCCGCCCACCCGGAACATGGGTTCATCGAACGTTGTGGACCTTGCCCAGCTGAATCCCATCCCGGGATCGCAGGACACATCCACGATCAGGCTGTCCGGCCGGAAATCGGCCAGGTCCTCTGTCCGCAGATACGTCAGCGGGGAATTCGGATCCTGCAAGGTGCAGTTGACCACAATGTCCGCGGCAGCGAGGAACGGGGCCAGTGGTTTGCGACCCCCGTCTGTGATGACTTCGCTCAGAAACGGTGCATTGTTGTCGTGGTCGAACTGCACGATCCTCACTGAGTGGATCGGAGATCCCACCGCGGCGACACCCCTGTTCGTCAGGACCTGGACATCATGGACGCCGTGCGCATTCAACGCTGTCACGGCTCCGCGGGCAGTGGCGCCAAAACCGATGACCACTGCTGTCAGGCGACGACCGTAATCACCCGTCGAGCCGGTCAAAGCCAGGGCATGCAGCACGGAGCAGTATCCGGCAAGCTCGTTGTTTTTGTGGAAGACGTGAAGTCCGAAGCCGCCGTCGGCAGCCCAGTGGTTCATGGCTTCGAAAGCGATGAGAGTTAGCTTTTTATCTATCGCGAGTTGGGTGATGGCCTCGTCCTGGACGCAGTGCGGCCAACCCCAAAGGGTCTGCCCGTCCCGAAGTTCCGCAAGATCCTCGACCTGCGGTTTGGGCAGCAGAATGACGTCGTTCCCGGCGATGAGCTCCTGCCGGGTCCCCAGCCCACCCACAAGCCCGGCGAGTGTGCTGTCCGGAACACCAAAGCGTTCGCCGTAACCATATTCAAGGTGGAGCCGTTGGCGCAGTTCCGGAGCAATGCGCTCAAGATGTTGAGGGTGGATCGGTAGCCGTTGCTCGTTGGGCTTCAGCGAAGAACCCAGGACGCCAATGCTTAGCGGACCTTGCGCCCCAATCACTTTTTATGGCCGGTTGCGGGTTTCGCGGCCGCAGTGTCGGGCGTCTCGGCGGCCCGTTTGTCAGCGCGCTTTTCCTTGATTGATTTACTGGATTTCTTCGATGCAGCTTGGCGCGGTGATTTGTCGCCCATGATGGCTCCCTAGAGCGGAGCCGAAATGGCTCCTGACTCCTGACGATACACCCCGCGCCTGAGCAGCTTGGTATCGGGCTGACTCACTGTGCAGGCTCGACGGCGGGCCGGCCATGCGTTACGCGGTGGCTGACGCGATCCGCGGTGTCGTCAACCCGAACGAAGTGCTCCACAGGCTCCATGTAGAACCGGGCACTGTTGATGACGCCCTCTTCCACGCCGAAAATGATGACGCCGGTGAGCTCATGCGGCGTGCCATCCCGCCACGAGCCCTGCATGTGCAGCTCGGTCCAAGCTTGGTTGCCGGACACGCTATGGGAGACCATGCGAACTCTGATGTTCGGCACTCCTGTGAAGAGCTGCTCCCAGTTGATGCGGATAGCGTCCCTGCCCGTGAAGCCCCTGGTGGGGTGGGCAGGCGTCTCATTGACGTAGCCAGGCGCGAAGCATTCGGCCAAGGCTTCCAGATCATGCTTGTTCGTGGCTTCCAGCAGGCGGTGGATGACGGCGAGTGGACCCGCCTCAGCATCGTCGGTGAGAGTCATTGGAGGACCTCCCGGATAGGTGGATGTATCTACGAGTTTAGGCTTGGTGGCCGTCGGGGTCGACGGGTGCGGGGCCTTATCTGGCGAGTGCCGGGTTTCACGCGCAAAGAGGGCCAGGACCATACAGGGTTCCCAACAAGATGACCCCCTGCCCGGAGGCAAGGGGTCATGATGGAGCGGGCGACGGGAATCGAACCCGCGTATCGAGCTTGGGAAGCTAGCGCTCTACCATTGAGCTACGCCCGCGTCGCTCCGGTTATTCGCCGGAGCGAGTCCTAGCTTAGCGCAGTTGCGGGGGTCCTCATGACAGGCGCGCAACCATGTCTACTTGAAGAGCTTCAGGCCGTTCCATCCGGATCCAACCTGCGCGTAGGTAGTCCAGGAACCCCTGCCGAGGCCGTAGTTGTACAGGTTGCCATCCGCAGTTTGTGCAGTGATGCCGCGCGTGCCTGCGCCGGTGAGCCCGAAGCCCGGAAGCAGCATGCGCATGTACTGCCAACCTGTGCCCACAGTGGTGGCCGGGCCAAAGAAACCAGCCCAGCCGTCTCCCCGGTAATTGATCAGGGATCCGGAAGCTGTCCTTGCCAGGATGTCGTTCGCGCCGTCGCCCTCCCAGTCCGCCATGGTCAGTTCCATGCCGTTCCAGCCCTTGCCGATGACCTGCGGAGCGCTCAGGGCGCCGCCGAAGGTGTTGGGGTAGTAGCGCAGCACACCATCCGGAAAATACCCGACGACGCCGGGCCGCGGGTGCGCGTGCGTCCACTTGCCCACGGTGATGGTCATGCGATCCCAGCCGCCGTTCCCCACGACAACCTGACCGGCGAAGCCGCCGCCCGGGAGGCCGAGGTAAACGCCCAGGACGCCGTTGTTCCACTGCGCAAGGATGTCGTAAATGCCATCAATGTCCCAGTCCACTACGAAGCCCTGCTTCAAGCCGGTCCAGCCCGAACCGATCTGGACGGGCGCCCCATACCCGCCTGCCGCCGTCGCGGGGTAACGCAGCATCCGGCCGGAAGAGTCGGCAGCTACGAGGTCGGCGCCGGACTTGATGCTCGCGGCGGCCGCCGGATTTCCGGCGAAGTAATGCTCCAGCGTCGGGAATCCGCGCCGGTTCATATCAGTGGCCAACGCGACGCCAACATAGCGCAAGTGCCAGGGCTCGTAGCTGTACCCGGTGGTGCCCGTGTAGCCGTTGGGGTACCGGACGATGAAGCCGTACTTGTGGGCGTTCGCTGCCACCCATTTGCCGGCCGCTGTGTCGCCGAAGCAGGTGCTCAGGCCACAGGAACCGGCAGCATTGCCGATGTCCATGGCAAGGCCGGTCTGGTGTTCGCTGTACCCGGGACGTGCCGAGATGGTGTCCGCATAGGCCTGGCCGTAGATGCTGACGTAGTAGGAGTAAACCTGCTGCTGCTGGGCATAGGACCGGTAGCCGCTCACGATCGACAGGCCGCCGGTCCCAGCGTCCGCCGCGCCCTGGAAGAGGCCATTGAGCCAGGCAGCGGCTTCGGCCCGCATGTACTGGCCGGAGCCGCGGGCATTGATGAGGTCGCTGGGGGCGTAGCTGACGGGATTCAGTGGCCTGGATTTATTGACCAGTACAGAAAAGCTTGCAGGGTTCCCGATGGGATCCACGCTGGGCAGGGGATTCACCGTGGTAGGCGCGGCCACTTTATTCGCAACTGTGGATGCCACTGTCGTAGGGGATGTTGCTGATGCCGCCGACGCAGGCGCAGCGGCCATGACTCCACCAGCCACCGCCATGGCGAGGAATGCAGCGCAAGCAGCCAGCCGCCGTCGTGCGTTCCCACGGACAAAGTTCCCACGGACAAACGGATGTTTCAGTACTCGCATTACGCCCCCAATTTGGTTTTGCCAGCGGCACGAACTCTACCCGGCCCGGGACTATGTGTCAGCTGTGTCTCAGATACGCCGGCAGGTAACCATTCGGTGAAGGCTCGTTTGTCGTGTGTCGCAGGCAAGCGCGGCTGACTATTCTGAAGGTGTTAGCTGCAGTGTATGGGGAACCGGGCTACGACATTCGAACCGTACGCCGAAAGAGGTTTCCGTGGCATTTGCAGACTATGAAGTGGTGATCAGCAGGGATGCCATGACCGTCTATGGATTCCTGATGGATGGTATGAACAACTCCCTCTGGCGCTCGGGAGTGCGCAGCATCTCGCTCCGATCCGGTGTCCGTGGCCAGAAGGGCGCGGTCTATCAGCAGACGCTCACTGGCCCGGGAGGACGGCCGATCGCTGCAGACTTCGAGATCACGGAGGCCCGGCCGGGCGCAGAAGTGCGCTTCGCCGTGGTGGCCGGACCCGCCCGGCCCACGGGCGGCTACTACCTCAGCACCGAAGGCAAGACGACGCGGCTCAGGTTCGCCCTGGAGTACCACCCCAAGGGCCTGCAGAAACTCATGAACAGCATGATCCAGAAAACCATGGAAAGTGAAGTTGCCCAGTTGGAGCAGCTCAAGACCGTTATTGAGTCCGCGCAGGCGGTTTGATTACCGGGCGGTTCCCTACTGGGCGAGCTTGAAACCACTCCAGCCGCCACCGACGCTGACCGGCGTCGTCAGTCCTCCCGAGGTGAGGTCCCAATACTCCAATACACCGTTGGTGCCCAGGCCCGCGATGCCCGTGGTGTTTGCGCCGGTAACTCCTTGAAGTGACCGCAAACCGGTGTAGTCGGTCCATGCCGCACCCACCACTGGCCTGGCCTCCTGCTTCGGAATGGCCAGTCCGCTGCCGCGATACAGCCTCAGGTACCCATTGGGCTCAACCGCGAGGAGATCCTGGAAACCATCGGCGTTGTAGTCCACCATGCTGAGCCGGACGGCCTTGTTGCCTGTTCCGATCGCCGCCTGGGTTCGTATGTACGTCATTCCGGAATTCTTGTAGAACCAGAGCCCGCCGGAGGCATCCATGGCCACAATTTGCGGGAGGCGGTTGTTTGCACACCAAGTACCCACGGCTATGTTGAGGGACTCCCAACCCTGGCCCAGGACTCCGGGCGATCCGAAGCCGCCAGACTGCCTGCCCGGGTACACAAGGAGCGCTCCATCCAGGCGTTGGGCGATGAGGTCAAAAACGCCGTCGCGGTCCCAATCCGATACGAATAGCTCCTTCAAACCGGTGAAACCGATTCCAATCTTGCGGGCCGCGCCGTACTTGGCGTCACCTAGGGAGGGGTAGGAATAAACCGTTCCGTCCGGGCTGATGGATACAAGGTCTGCAGCGCTGCGGATGGCCGCCGCGCTGAGATTCACTGTAGGCGGCTGGTACTTGCCGCCGGGTTCACACACACCCACGGGATCCGTCGGCGGCGTGACCGTCCCACCCGGGCGCGTAGTGGTTCCGGCGGGCAGCGTGGTGTAACCGAAGAAGTTCACCACGCCCCACAGTGTGTAGCGGTTGGGGGTGGTCTGCCAGTTGCCGTCCGTGTAGGTGATCCCGATGCCCATCACATTGAAGCGCGGATCGCGCAGCAGGGCGTCGTGGCCGGGAGACCCCTTCCACCACTCCACCAATTGGGCAGCGTCACGATCCCACCGGACGGCAATGACCTCACCAGCACCGTTGTTCGGGTTGAGCGCACGCGGGTCCATCCAGAAGTTTGGCCTGTGCTGGATCACTTCGCGGCTGGCGATGCTGTCCGACCATTCCTGCGCCATGCTCGCCACCGTTGCGTGATACTTCACCGGGGCAAGGCCCAAAGAAGCGCGATAGCTGTTGATGGCGTTGAACACGGTCAAGATGGCCGCGGTGTTGTCGTCCGGGAGTAGCGCGAGGGCACCGTTGTCCGGGTCGGCATCGCTGCTGGGGGTCTTGCCGGGGAAAGGAGTGGGTGAGGGGGAGGGCGTGGGCGCGGGTGTGGGTGTGGGTGTGGGCGGGGACGCGGGTGAAGATGGCGTGGGCGTGGCTGGCGTTGGTGACGGCGCGGAAGCCGTTTGTGACGGCGTAGATGTTTGGGTTGGTGAGGGTGTTGGCGTCGTTGTTTGAGTCGGTGAGGGTGTTGGCGACGGCGACTCCGACGGACCAGGCCCTGCGGCAGGCGCTGTTGGCGTTGGAACGGAGGTGGGGGAAGCCGACGCGGCGGGAGGACCGGGGACCGCTGGCTCGTTGGCTTCTGGACTCCCGGAGGGAGTGCCTTCAGAGGAAGGATCGTCCGGACCCCATGAGGGACCGATGTTCGGCACCGGAGGAGGTGTCTCAACCATCGGATCTACTGCGACCGGCCTGGTCGGCGCTGCACTTTCGGAACCGGAATCCGTCCCCGAACCGGGGCCCGGCGTAGGGTCGCCAGCTGCTTCGCTGGCGTCGGGGGTCGCCCCCAAAGGTGCGGGGTCCGGCGTCGTACTCGTTTCAGGGGCCGTGAGACCGGACGGCACGCTGCCCGAAGAAGTAGTGCCGCCGCTTGGGAGGGCCTCTGTAGCTGGCAGGATTTGGCTGGACGCGGCTACCAATATGGCTAGCGCGCCAGCCAGCACGATAGCCGCAGGCGCTGACAATTTCCCCACAATTACCCCGCGAATGCTCGTTGCCCCCAAGTACGGGCGCGGCTTTACATGTCCGGGAACTATAGTCCCATGGGGCGGCCCGGACAATGCATGGGGTATTTTTGATGCTGTGCTGATCTCTGACCGCGATATTCGTGCCGAAATAGACTCCCAACGGATTGTCCTTGAACCGTACGATCCCGCGATGGTTCAGCCGTCTTCCGTGGACGTACGGATTGACCGGTTTTTCCGGCTCTTCGACAACCACAAATATGCCCACATCGACCCCGCCGAGGAGCAGCCCGAGCTGACCCGGTTGGTGGAAGTGGAAGGCAATGAGCCTTTCATCCTGCACCCGGGTGAATTCGTACTGGGCTCAACGTACGAGACAGTGAGCCTGCCCGACGACATCGCTGCGCGCCTTGAGGGCAAGTCGTCCCTCGGCCGGCTCGGTTTGTTGACGCACTCCACCGCAGGCTTCATCGATCCGGGCTTCTCCGGGCACGTGACGCTGGAACTTTCCAATGTGGCGACGCTGCCAATCAAGCTGTGGCCCGGCATGAAGATCGGCCAGTTGTGCTTCTTCCGCCTGACGTCCTCAGCGGAACACCCCTACGGTTCCGGTGAGTACGGTAACCGCTACCAAGGCCAGCGCGGACCCACCGCCAGCCGCAGCCACCAGAATTTCCACCGGACTGCCATCTAGCCGGAACCGGACGGGCGTCAGGCGCTGACCGTCAGGCGCTGACCGTCAAGCCCTGACGGTCAGGCAGCGGCGCGCTCGGCAGCCCGCGGCGGTGTCCGGGGGCTCCTGCGCAGTGCCTTGACGACAGGCTCCACGAAGCGAGCGGCCAGCGGACCCGTGATAGCCATGATGAGGACATAAGCCGTGGCCAGGGCTGCCACCTCGTCCGGCACGGCTCCCGAGGCCACGGCCAGGCCAGCAATGACGATGGAGAATTCACCACGCGCAATCAGGGCCGCTCCCGCACGGAAGCGGCCCGGCATTGCAATGCCCGCCCGTTTGGCGGCCCAGAATCCGGTGAACATTTTGGTGGCCGTTGTCAGCAGGGCGAGCAGCAACGCCCAGCCCAGGACCGGTGGGATGGATGTAGGGTCCGTGTTGAGGCCGAAGGCAACGAAGAAGATTGCCGCAAACAAGTCCCGGAGTGGTTCAAGGATGCGGGTCGCATTGTGGGCCGTGGCGCCGGAGATGGCGATGCCGAGCATGAAGGCACCCACGGCAGCTGAGACCTGGAGGGCGGAGGCGACACCGGCCACCAGGAGCGCCAGGCCGAGCACGTTCAGGAGGAACACTTCCGAATTCTCGCTGTGAACGGCTTGGGAGACGCGGTGCCCGTGTTTGAGCGCGATCATCAGGACCACCGTGACGACAGCCAGCGCGATTCCCACCGTCTGCAGCCCACCCAGGAACCCGACACCGGCCAGGATGGCAGTAAGAATGGGTAGGTAGATGGCCATCGCGAGGTCCTCGAAAACGAGGATGGAAAGCACTACGGGAGTTTCGCGGTTACCGATCCGGCCGAGGTCCGTGATGACCTTCGCCGCGATTCCTGAGGACGATATATAGGTAACGCCACCCATCACGATGGCGCCCACGAGACCCCAGCCCAGAAGAAGGGCAATCCCGGCGCCGGGGAGGAAATTCAGGACAAAGTCCAGTACACCGGCCTGCCACGAACGTCTGAGTCCGGTGACGAGTTCAGATGCGGTGTATTCCAATCCGAGCATCAGCAGCAGCAGGATGACCCCGATTTCGCCTGAAAGATGGGCGAATTCATGCATGCCATCCAATCTGACGAAGCCGCCCGCACCGAAGGCCAAGCCACCCACCAGGTAAAGCGGAATGGGAGACATGCCAATCCGGCCCGCTAGCCGAGCAAGGAGACCGAGGCAGAAGACGACGGCCCCCAGTTCAACGAGGGCTAGTGCGAGCGGATCCATGGCGGGTCAGCCGTTGCGGAGGATATCGGCCGCCGAGTCGAGGCCTTCCTGGGTGCCAACCGCAACGAGCAAATCACCCGTGTGAAGTACGACGTCGGGTGCAGGCGAGGGGACGACCTCCCCTTCACGCATGATCGCGACGATCGAAACACCACTGCGGGTTCGGATCTGGGCTTTGCCCATGGGCTGGTTCACGAACGGGGAGTCAGGCGTGATGGAGAACTGGCGGGTCACGATGCCAGGTATCTCACGGTGGGCCTCTGCCAGGCGCATGGCAATGTGCTGCCCGCCGAGGAGATTGCCCAGGGTTGCGGCTTCATCGGCCGTGAGGGGAATGGAAGCCTGGCACGTATCCGGGTCATCCCATGTGGACACGAAGAGCTCGGTCTCGCCTTCTCGAAGCTCCACGACACCGATGCGACGGCCCGAGGCCGTGACGAAATCCTTACGGACCCCAAGGCCCGGGAGTTCAGTCTCATCCACGTTCATATCTCCACCCTAACTCTGTTGGATCTGCACTGGTACGGCGTTCGCGCTCAGCTGTTGCAGTGAAGTCAGTGATCCGGTACCACGGCGATTTGCGTCTTGCCGGGCGGCTTCACTGGCAGGATCACCAGGAGGCCGGCAAGCAGGACAACCATAATGCCGAGGATGCCCCATCGCTGGGCTCCACCTTCTTCAACAATCGGAGCGGCAATTGTGATGCACAGGGTGAAGAGGGTGGGAGCCAGGAAGCTGACAGCCCGGCCCGTGGTGGCGTAGAGCCCGAACAGTTCTCCTGACTCGCCATCGGGGGCAAGCCTGGCCAGGAACGCCCTTGACGAAGACTGGGCTGGCCCAACAAAAAGGCACAGCAGCAGGCCGAAGATCCAGAACGTATTGGCGGCAGGCCAGCTGTTTCCAAAGAACACGTAGTTTCCGTTGCCAAGCACCAGGATGAACGTGCCCGCGATCAGCAGACCCACCAGGGAAAGCACGATGACTGCCTTGGGTCCGATCTTGTCGTCAAGGAAGCCGCCGATGATGGCGCCTACCGCTGCCACGACGTTGCCGAAAATCGCGAAGAAGATAACTTCCTTAAGCTCGAAACCAAAGGTCCCGGCCGCGATCACCCCGCCGAACGTGAAGACTGCAGCAAGGCCGTCGCGGAAGATGGCGCTGGACAGCAGGAAATAGATGGTGTGGGGACTGGTGCGGTAGATGGCCACGATGCGCCGGAGCAGCAGCCTGTAGGACGCTACGAAGCCCAACGACGCAGTGTCCTTCTTCACGGAAACTTCAGGAACGGCAAACAGCACGGGCAGGGCGAAAATGAAGAACCACAGGGCCGAGAAAATGGCCACAAGCCGGATGTTCAGGGATTCTTCAGTGGATGCGCCGAACCATTCGAAAGACGGCTGGACGAAGAGTTGCAGGACCAGCAACAACGCGACGATCCCACCGAGGTATCCCATGCCCCAACCAAAGCCGCTGACCTTGCCGATGTTTTTGGGGGTGGAGATCTGGGCCAGCATGGCGTTGTAGTTCACACCGGCGAACTCAAAGAAAATGTTGGCAAGCGCAATCAGGCACACACCCAGCAGGAGGAATCCTGGCTGCGGGAATACAAAGAAGCACAGGGCCGTGAGGACGGCTGTGGCCGCAGTGTTGACTCCGAGCCAGAGCTTGCGCCGGCCACCGGCATCCGAACGTTGGCCCGTCACGGGTGCCAGCAACGCGATGGCCAGGCCCGCGACGGCCAAAGCAGCACCAAGTGCGGCAGAGGCAGAGTCCTCGCCGCCGAAGGCAGACGAGGTCAGGTACACCGTGAAGACGAACGTGGTCATGATGGCGTTAAAGGCAGCGGAGCCCCAGTCCCAGGAAGCCCAGGCAAGGATTTGGCCCTTCTTGGAGGAAGCAGGTCCGGAGGCAAGCTCGGATGCTGGGTGGGAGGCTTCGGGAACTGCGGCCGCGTTCATAGCCTGAATGCTATCGGGACTCTGACAGCGACGGGCAGATGACAGACCGCTATGTGGATACCGCTATGTGGATATCGCAGAAAAATTCATCCGCAGGGCCCATCGGCTCCGGCCAAAAACTATCCGGGCCCCTTGATAAACTGGTCCAACCGAACCCAACGTATGACCGCCTGCTCCAACTTTTGACAATTCGTTTCTGACTTTGCGGAGAAAACAGTGATCACAGTTCTCGCCATCACCTTTGTAGCGGCAACTGTGGCGCCCTTGATCTTCAGTAAACTTGGTCGGAACGCCTTCTATGTCCTGGCAGCGGTTCCCGGGGTGGCCTTCATCTGGCTGGTCCTCCAGCACGCTCCCGTATATTCCGGCGCGGGCATAGAAGAAGTATTCCCTTGGATTCCCAACCTCAAGCTCGAGTTCGCGTTCAGGATGGATGCGCTCGCCTGGGTCATGTCACTGCTCATCCTCGGTGTTGGCTCCCTGGTGCTGGTCTATTGCGCCCGGTACTTCAAGAACAAGGACCCTGGGCTCGGTGGGTTCGGCGCCCAGCTCCTGGCTTTTGCCGGTGCCATGTTCGGCTTGGTGACGTCCGACGACCTCCTGATGATGTTCATCTTCTGGGAGCTCACCACTGTCTTGTCCTACCTGCTCATCGGTTATGCCCGCACCCGCCTGGCTGCACGGCGTTCTGCCCTGCAGGCCCTGATGGTTACTACGGCGGGCGGGCTGGCGATGCTGGTGGGGCTCATCATTCTGGGCCAGGCCGCAGGAACCTACCGGATCTCCACCATCCTTGGCCAGGCCGGGACGCTCGTTAACGGCACCACAAATGGCATGGTGGGGGCCGCCGTCGTTCTCATCCTCGTGGGTGCCGTGACCAAATCGGCGCTGGTGCCCTTCCACTTCTGGCTTCCCGGTGCCATGGCGGCTCCAACGCCAGTGAGCGCCTACCTGCATGCCGCAGCCATGGTGAAGGCCGGTATTTACATCGTGGCGAGACTGGCGCCGGGTTTCGCGGAATCGCAGTTCTGGCTCCCGATGGTCCTGGGCCTCGGGCTGGCCACTATGTTGATTGGCGGCTACAGGGCCCTGCGCCAGACCGATATCAAGCTCATCCTGGCCTACGGCACGGTGAGCCAACTGGGCTTCCTCACCATGGTGGTGGGCCTGGGCAGACCTGACGCCGCCCTTGCCGGGCTTGGGCTTCTGCTGGCGCATGGCCTGTTCAAGGCCGCGCTGTTCCTGGTGGTCGGCATCATCGACCACCAGTCCGGGACACGCGATATCCGGAAACTCTCCGGTGTCTTCCGCTCCTCGCGTGCCCTCGGGGTTGTTGCCGCGATCGCGGCCGCCTCCATGGCGGGGGTGCCGCCGCTGGCGGGTTTCGTGGCCAAGGAGTCCGTCTTTGAAGCCTTCGTGCACTATGGAAATGGCCAGGACGCGCCCGCCTGGGGCATCTGGATCCTCGTTGGGCTCGTGATCGGTTCGATCCTCACTTTCGCCTACAGCGCCCGCTTCATGTGGGGTGCCTTTGCCACCAAGCCGGGCATAGAGCGCACGCCCTTTAAAGCCATCAAGCCCGCCTTCCTGGCCGCGCCGGCGCTGCTGAGTTTCCTCACGATTGTGTATGGCCTGTGGCCCGCACCGGTCGATAGTTGGATCCAGCCTTACGCAGCGCTGTTCGCCGGCGGAGAGGAAGCCGTCGACGCCGGACATCTGGCTTTGTGGCATGGGCTCACTCCCGCTTTGGGCCTCACCGCGATCACCTTTGTGGCCGGTGCCGCAATGTTCTATGGCCGTAACATCGTTTCACGGGTGCAAAGCCTGGTTCCCGATTGGGTGGATGGCGACCGCGCCTACCAACACACCATTGGCGCCTTGGACGACATCGCAGTGTGGGTCACGGGCCGCACCCAGCGTGGTTCACTGTATTTCTATCTGACGGTCATCCTTACGGTTGCCTTCGCAGTGCCACTCGCGGCTCTGCTCCTGAACAACAAACCGTTGCCCGACGGCGTCTATCTCATCGATCCGAACTCTCCGCTGCAGTTGATCGCGGGAGTGGGCATCGTGGTGGGCGCCCTGGCTGCTGTCCGCGCCAACAAGCGCTTCCTGGCAGTGCTCATGGTCTCGGTTACTGGTTACGGCATCGCGCTCATGTTTGCCCTGCAAGGTGCGCCTGATCTTGCGCTGACCCAGATGCTGGTGGAGACCATCGTGTTAGTGGCCTTCGTTTTGGCAATGCGCAGCCTGCCCGCCGAACTGCGGGACCGGACGGGTGGCCGCCTCCGGGTGATCCGCGTGATCGTAGGTGCCGCCTTCGGCATCACCATGATCTTCGTTGCCATCTACGCCATGGGTGCCCGTGTTGCCACGCCTGTCTCCCTTGAATTCCCGCGCCTGGCCTACGAAGGCGGCGGTGGCCTGAACGTGGTCAACGTAACCCTGGTGGACATCCGCGCATGGGATACCTTCGGCGAAATTTCGGTCCTGGCCGTGGCCGCTACGGGCGTTGCAAGCCTGATCTTCGTGCGCAGCCGCGGCGATCGCATCAAAACCTCGGAGGCAGTGCCGGAAGGCAGCGTGGGGCGGCGAACCGGCGTCGACCGTGACTCCCGCGACGGCGCCCGGCTGGCCGTGGCGAGGAAGTTCACGGACGTGACGCGGGATGCCTGGCTCGTTGCAGGCAGGACGCTTGCCCCTGAGCGGAGGTCCATCATCTTCGAAGTGGTCACCCGGCTGATTTTCCACTCGATGATCGTCTTCTCCATCTATCTTCTCCTTGCGGGCCACAACCTGCCCGGGGGTGGCTTCGCAGGCGGCTTAACCGCAGGCCTCGCCCTCACCATCCGCTACCTTGCCGGGGGACGCTTCGAGTTGAGCGAGGCTGCGACAGTGAGTGCCGGCACGCTGTTGGGAACGGGACTTGCGACGGCGGCAGCGTCCGGTTTCGTGCCTCTCCTCCTCGGCGGACAGGTGTTCCAGAGCGCGATCATCGAGTTTTGGCTGCCCGTCTTCGGAGACGTCAAGTTCGTCACGTCCACGATCTTCGACATCGGCGTCTACATCGTGGTGGTGGGCTTGGCGCTCGACGTTCTGCGCAGCCTGGGCGCCGAGATCGACGAACATTTTGAAGAGAAGGGGGCGAAGGCCGGAAAGACCCGGGTCGCCGAGCCTGCGCCTGCTGAAACTGCCGCTTCCGGGAAGGGCAACCCATGAGCATCAACCTGACCCTCCTGATCGTCATGGGTGTGCTGTATGCCTGCGGTATTTACCTCATTTTGGAGCGGAGCCTGACGCGCGTCCTGCTTGGCTTGATGCTGCTTGCGAACGCCACCAACCTGCTGATCCTCAGTACAGGTGGGTACGCCGGCCTGGCTCCTTTGTTCGATAAGGAAACAGCCTCCAATGAGTACAACGACCCCCTGCCGCAGGCGTTGATCCTCACATCAATCGTCATATCATTTGCCGTTACTGCCTTCATGCTTGGCATCATCTACCGCACGTGGGCCCTGGCACGGCAAGACGAAATCCAGGATGACATCGAAGACCGCCGCGTGGCCCGGACTCCGAGCTTCGACGCGGAAGACGACGCCATTGTCCCGTTGGAAACATCAGAGTTCGTAGTGACAGCGTCCACGGCCGAGGAACGGCTGCATCCAGAGGCGACGGAAACACCCAAAACGGCATCCACCCGGGAAGGAGGCAGCGCGTGAATCTCGCAAACCTGTCGCCACTGGCTGTCCTCCTTCCGATCCTCGGCGCTGCCCTCGCGTTCGTGCTGATCCGGCACACGGCTGCGCAGCGGGTAGTCAGCATTGTGATCCTCAGCGCGACACTCCTGCTCGAATGCCTGCTCCTGGCATCCGTGTGGGAGGGAGGCACCACATCCGTCACGCTGGGTGGTTGGCTGCCGCCGTGGGGCGTGGTGTTGGTGGTGGATCAGTTCTCCTCGCTCATGCTGGTGGTTTCCACCGTGGTAAGCCTCGCCGTCCTGATCTACGCCACCGGCCAGGGCATGGCCGACGGCGACCAGGAAGCGCCCGTCTCGATCTTCCACCCCACCTACCTGATCCTGGTGGCGGGCGTGTCCAATGCCTTCCTGACAGGTGACCTTTTCAACCTCTACGTGGGTTTCGAAATCCTGCTAACGGCAAGCTACGTGCTCATGACGCTTGGCGGGACGGGGCCGCGAATCCGTGCCGGCGTCACATACGTGGTGGTGTCCGTGGTTTCCTCGGTCCTGTTCCTCATCGCCATCGCCATGATTTACGGAGCTACCGGGACCATCACCATGGCGGACCTTGCCATCAAGCTGGCGGAGCTGGATCAAGGAACCCAGAACCTGCTGCACGTGATGCTGCTGGTGGCGTTCGGGATCAAGGCGGCCGTGTTCCCGCTGTCGTTCTGGCTTCCCGACTCCTATCCAACCGCTCCGGCCCCTGTGACAGCCGTGTTTGCCGGTTTGCTGACCAAGGTGGGTGTTTATGCCATGGTCCGCACCGAGACACTCCTCTTCCCCGGCGATACCCTCAACGTGCCCCTAATGGTGGTGGCGCTGCTGACAATGGTGGTGGGCATCCTGGGCGCCTTGGCGCAGAGCGACATCAAACGTCTCCTGTCCTTCACGTTGGTCAGCCATATCGGCTACATGGTGTTCGGCCTGGCGATGTCCTCCGTCACGGGCCTTGGCGCGGCCGTGTTCTACGTGGCGCACCACATCACCGTGCAGACCAGCCTGTTCCTGGTCACTGGCTTGATTGAGCGGCGGGGCGGATCGTCGTCCATTGACCGCTTGGGCGGCCTGGCCAAGCTCTCGCCACTCCTTGCCCTGTTGTTTTTCGTCCCGGCAATGAACCTTGCGGGCATCCCGCCATTCTCGGGTTTCCTGGGCAAGCTCGGGCTCCTCCAAGCGGGCGTGCAACTGGGTACGCCGCTGGCCATCGTTTTGGTAGTAGGCGGCGTCGTCACCAGCCTCCTCACCTTGTTGGCAATTGCCCGTGTTTGGAACAGGGCATTTTGGCGAAAGCCCGAGGACGCCGAGTACCCGGACCCCGTGCTTCAGACCCCAGGCAAGGTAGGGGTACTTCCCCGGACAATGGTGGGGTCCACTGCGGGCCTTGTGGCCTTCGGTGTTGCCCTCACAGTCTTTGCGGGCCCACTCTTCCACCTCGCCGACGGCTCGGCGGAAATAATGTTGGACCGCACTGCCTACATCCATTCAGTCCTGGGGGACTCCGCACAGGTGCCAGCCGTGGGTCAGCCAGGGGCTGCCAAATGAGCCGAAAACCAATCTCCTTCCGCACTGAACTGCCGCTGCTGGTATGGCTGGTCATCGTCTGGGGCGCCCTGTGGCGGGATTTCAGCCCGGGCAACCTGCTGTTCGGTGCGCTCATCGCCGTGCTCGTGGCCAAGTTCTTCTACCTTCCGCCGGTGGAGCTCAGTGGCAGGTTCCATGTTCTTCGCGCCCTTTCGTTCGCCCTGGTATTCCTGGGCAAAGTGGCGGCAGCGAGCTTCCTGGTCCTCTACCTGGCCGTAGTGAAGGGGCCAAAGGTGCGTAGCGCCGTCGTCGCTGTTCCGTTGCGCAGCCATTCGGACCTCATTGTGACGGCAACCGGGCATGTTATTTCGCTGATCCCGGGCTCGCTGGTGGTGGAAGTGGACCGCTCGACGTCCACCCTGTACCTACATGCACTCAATATTTATGAGGAAGCCGGAATCGCCAGGATCCGTCAGGAAGTCCAGAAGATCGAGGCCACATTGATCCGGATCATGGGAACGCGTGAGGAACTCGACGCTCTCCAGGATGAAGCAACCCCGGGCATGGAAGGGGCAGCCCTGTGAAAGAACTCGTTCTGTTGGTGACTGCTGTCATCCTGAGCCTGGCTGCGGTGGGAGCGATCATCCGTATCGCCATTGGCCCCTCCTTGCTGGACCGCGTTTTGGCATCGGATGTCCTGCTGGCCATTCTTGGAGCCGCGCTGGCGATCGATATGGCGATGAACCGGCACCTGAACAACTTGGTGTTGCTCGTGGCTCTCGCCGTGATCGGCTTTGTAGGCTCCGTAACGTTTGCCCGGTTTGTCGCGGATCGGAGGGATCAGAGCAATGACTCCTGAACCTACTGGCGTGGATGCCGTAATCGACGCGGTGACGGCCGTGTTTCTTGTGGTGGGTGCCCTGATGTCGCTTGGCGCAGCAATTGGCCTCTTGCGGTTCCCCGACCTCATGAGCCGCATGCATGCGGCAACGAAGCCGCAAGTCCTGGGTCTTTTCCTGATGCTCGCAGCCATGGGTCTGCAAATGCGCACGTGGTGGGTTTGGCCGGTTCTCGTGGTGGCCTGGATATTCCAGCTGCTGACCGCACCGGTCTCCGCACACATGGTGGGCCGCTCCGCTTACCGAACCAAACATGGGCACCGCGAACTGCTCACCAAGGATGAGCTTGAAGCGGTTGTCCAAAGGGCAGCCGGCGACGGTTCCACCCCGGATCCTTAGGGTTCCACCCCGGACCTAAGACAACGGGATGGCTGTGCCCGGCCTAGACGATGTCGTGCGTCTTTGCGAAGCGGGCGATGGCACGCTGGGTGCCACGGCTCGCGAAAACCTGGATGAGCGTACTGACGAAGGCCGAAATCAGCGCGAAGGACAAAGCTGAGCGGAGGCTCGTTTCCATATCGTCGTGGCCCGTGGGCGGCTTGTTGCCGGTGGCCTTTTCCCAGCCCTTGTTGACCAACTTGGTGCCGACGAATCCGGCTGCAAGGCTTACTCCGGCACCCAGCAGCTTGAAAAAGAGGTTCATGCCCCCAGCCTAGCCTCACATACAGGCGGGTTGGGACTAGCGGCGGTTTTCGCGTTCCTTGAGGAAAGCTGCCATGGAACCGCGTGGTGCCAGGACAGGAACAACATCGTGATCGGCTTCCCAGACGGCATCCACGGTTCCGAGACCGGAAATTTCCTTGAGCAGGTAATACGTGGGTGGCATCAGCTGCAATTTACCGGCCGCCTCAGCCGCCAGGATCCCGTCCACCGGCATCCAGAGTGATTGCCACGCTTCAGTGGTTTGGTGCTGGGGTGCTGCTTCCGGAGCAGGCTTGGCTACATAGAAGTACGTGTCGAAGCGCTTGGGCATGTCCGTGGGCGTGACCCAGTTTGCCCAGGGGCGAAGGTCTGAGGCGTCAAGGCGAAGTCCGGCCTCCTCCCAAACTTCCCGCAGGGCAGCGGTGAGCACCATGCCTGACTTTGCCGGGGCCTGTACAGGATCGACGGCGATGGAACTCAGGTGCCAGTCTGCAGCGTGCTGTTCCAGCAGCCGGACAGGGTAATCCCATCCATCCTGGTCAGCGGCATCAACCCGGCCGCCCGGAAAGACCACCATGCCGGCGGCGAAGTCCATGGTGGCAACCCTGTGCTGGACGAAGGCCTCAAGCCCGCCCGGTGCGTCACGGAGCAGGATGACGCTCGCGGCAAGGCGGGGTTGGGGAACTGGCATGTCCGTAATGGGAAGGTCCGTCATGAAATACCCCTTTGCCGCGTCGATTCCTGCTGGATCATTGTCTCAGGTCCTGTTGTGGGGCCCGGTGTGCGTGCTCAGACCGGAGAATGGGGCGCAGAGCCGGCCCCGCAACGCAGGAGAAGGGGAGCCAACCGCTTTGTGACTAGCCCGAGGAGCCCACGAACACCCACAGGTGTAAACTGAACCACGCCCATAAGGGCAGATTAATAACGACAGGGGAGCGCCGCCGTCGGACCTTGCAGAGATGCAGGTGACGCGAGGGCGCTGAGAGTGCGGACAGCCGCAGACCCTCGAACCTGATCCGGTTAGTACCGGCGCAAGGGAGTCGAGCTTCTCAGAGTGTCCGGATCCGGGCGGCGCAGGCCGGCCGGGGGTTTCCGGGGAGCACTTTCCCCTCCTGTACCTCAGGAGGCAGAAAAAATGACCACGGCAAGCGTGAAGAAAACCAGTTATAACTGGCGTGTTGTAGACATCGTGGTGGCAGCTTTGATTGCCATCGCCGGCGGCGTGATCTTCTGGGCCTGGTCCCAGGGCGCCGCAATCGTATCCATCCCCATGAACGCCACGTATCCGCCGCTCACCGGTTTGATCGCCGGTGGCTGGATGATCCCGGCCGTCCTGGGCATGCTCATCATCCGCAAGCCGGGCGCAGCCCTGTTCTGCGAAGCCGTCGCCGCCACCGGCGAACTCATCATGGGTTCCCAGTACGGCACCACCGTCCTCATCTCCGGCGTCCTCCAGGGACTGGGCGCGGAACTCGTCTTCGCTGCGTTCCGGTACAAGAAGTTCGACCTCTCCGCTGCACTCCTCGCAGGTGCCGGCTCGGGCCTCTTCTGCGGTCTCAACGATTCCTTCCTGCCTTGGGGCTGGAACATCGCCTACGAAGCAATCGACAAGCTGGCTTACATCGCCTTCACCACGCTCTCCGGTGCGATCATCGCTGGCGCGCTGTCCTGGGTTGCCACCCGCGGGTTGGCCAAAACCGGTGTACTGAGCTCCTTCGCGTCGCGGAAGGCTGCTTCGGAGCCCGTCTTCAACTAATGCCTGCCACGCAAAGCAGCGGCCAGGTGCGGCCTGCCGCCATTACCGCCCAAGGGTGGGGATGGCGGCATGCCGGGCGTTCCACACCCGCCATCCAGGACCTCGATCTCCGGATCGGGCCCGGCGAGCGTGTGCTCTTGCTGGGTCCATCCGGCGCAGGGAAGTCGACACTGCTCCACGCCCTCGCCGGTGTGCTGGGTGACGAGGAAGACGATTCCGACGAGACCGGCTCGCTGTTGATCGACGGCGTTGCTCCCCGCGAACAGCGCGGCCGCGCAGGTCTGATGCAGCAAGATCCGGAAACCCAGGTAGTGCTGTCCCGGGTGGGTGACGATGTCGCGTTTGGCGCCGAAAACCTGGCCGTTCCCCGGGAAGAAATTTGGGCGCGCGTCCATGAAGCGCTCGACGACGTCGGGTTGCGCACCGCTGCAGGCGGCGGCTTGGCACTGGATCACCCGACGGCGGCCCTCTCCGGCGGGCAGAAGCAGCGCCTTGCGTTGGCTGGCATCCTCGCGATGCGGCCCGGGCTGATCCTCCTGGACGAACCTACGGCCAACCTGGATCCGGTGGGCGTGCTTGAGGTTCGGGACGCCGTGCAGCGCTGCCTGGACAAGACCGGTGCCACTTTGGTCGTGGTGGAACACCGCGTGTCCGTGTGGAAGGACCTGGTGGACAGGATCGTGGTCCTCCAGCCACCCTCGGCCGGGGGCGGTGTGCTCCTGGACGGCCCCCCGGATCAGGTGCTCACAGAGGCCCGCACCATGTTGATGGCAGCGGGAGTGTGGGTGCCCGGGTACGTTCCGGCTACTCGCGCCCGCAGGAGCACAAGTCAGGAGTTGGGCGGCCATGAATCCACCGCCCAACTCCTCCTGGTGGCACAGGATCTGGCTGTCTCCCGTGAGAAGTCGCGCCGTCGCCGCTTCAAAACCATCCCACCCGTCCCCGTGCAATCGGGTATCAGTGCACAAGTACGGGCTGGCCAGGCACTCACCATCACGGGTCCGAACGGTGCCGGCAAATCTACTTTTGCGCTCACCTTGGCCGGCCTTCTGGCGCCGGTTGATGGCAAGGTGAGTGCCGCCGTCGAGCTTTCCGAGGGAGCTGGAATCGACCCGTTCAAGTGGAAGGCGGATCAGCTGATTTCCCGCATTGGCACCGTGTTCCAGGAACCGGAGCACCAGTTTGTGACGGGCAAGGTTCTGGACGAGCTGATGTTCGGACCAAAGCATCTGGGCCACGGTGAAGAACGCGTGGATGAATTGCTGGAGCGTTTGCGGCTCACGCATTTGGTGGACGCGAATCCTTACACGTTGTCCGGCGGCGAGAAACGCAGGTTGTCCGTGGCCACGGTCCTTGCGGCCCACCCTAAGGTGCTGGTCCTGGACGAGCCCACGTTCGGCCAGGACGCCAACACCTGGGCCGAACTGGCATCCTTCCTCTCTGAACTGCTCGATGCTGGAACAGCCGTTGTGTCCGTGACGCACGACGAAGAATTCAGCGCGGTCCTGGGCGGCACCGAGCTGCGGCTGGATCCAGCTACACCGCAAGTTCCGGACCCGCACAGCCAAGCAGCCCGCCAGGAAGCCGGTGCTGCATGAGGGACGCCCTGAACCTGCGCGGCAACCACGCCCTCCTTACGCGCGCCAACCCCTTGGTTAAGTTCGTGTCCGTGTTCCTCATTTCGCTGGTGCTGGCATTGTCGATCGACTGGGTGTCCGCTTCGACTGCCCTCGTCGCCGAGCTGGCCCTGTTCCCGTTGGCTGGCCTCACGCTGGGGCTTCTGTGGCAGCGGGCCTGGCCGCTCATCATTGCTGCAGCGATAGGTGGTTGGAGCACCGCAATTGTGGCGGCTGACAGCGGGGCTGTACTGCTCGACGTCGGACTCTGGTCCATCAGCGAAGGTTCCCTTCAGCTGGGGCTGGGATTCATGCTGCGCGGCCTGGCGATAGCCCTGCCGGCAATCCTCTTGATGACCTGCACAGATCCAACCGACCTGGCTGATGCGCTGGCACAGAAAGCAAGGCTGCCACACCGCTTTGTCCTTGGATCGCTGGCCGCGATGCGCCTGGTGGGATTGATGGCTGAGGAATGGCAGACCATCGGCATGGCCAGGCGGGCCCGCGGAGTGGGTTCGCAGGGCAGTCCGCTGCAACGGCTCAAGGCAACGCTTGGACAGAGCTTCGGGCTGCTGGTCCAGGCAGTGCGTCGGGCTTCCCGGTTGGCCGTCACCATGGAGGCGCGTGGTTTCGGTGGCGGGCAGAGAACGTGGGCCCGGGAATCCACATACTCCCTCCTGGATGTCTGGGTCCTCCTGGGCGGCCTCGTCATCGCTGCCGCTGCTGTACTGGCGGCCGTCGGCGCTGGAACGTGGAGTTTCGTCTGGCGTTAGCTCTTCCGTTGGATCTTCTCGAACCTTGCCCGGGTGAGGAACCCCAACTGGGCTTCCTTTTCAGCCAGCTGGATGACGGGGCCAAGCTCGAAACACGTGGTCTCGAGGCGGCGAACTGCCTTTGCGTTGCGGGCGTCCGGCTCAACAATGATCCGGTCCTTGCCGGGCAGGGAAAACATGTATCGGATGAGGGACGTGACGAGACGTGGTGTGAAGTTGGGAATCGGACGCCTCGCAGGCGCCAGCAGCAAATGCATTCCGATGTCCTCCTCCCGCGCCGGGTATGCCTCGCCTAACGGATCGTGTAACGGTTCATAAGTCTGGAAGAGCGCCAGCGGCTCGCCATCGACCACCACCAAAAAGGCATGGTGAGTGTCCAAGGAGTCAAGGAAAGCGTAGATCTCCAGGACGTCCTCGCGCGAATGCTCCAGCATGCCCCAGAACCTGGCACGAGGCTGGCTGACCCAACCATGAATGAGGTCAAGGTCTTCGGCGGGAACCAACGGGACGATCCGCAGTACGCCCCATCCGTGAAGTTCTTCGGTGTAGATCGTGGTCCGGACAGCGAAGTCCCGGGTGCTTGTGGTCATGATTTCCTTTGGGCTGGGCTGGGCTTGGTTCGTGCGAATTAGGGGGCGTCTTAGGAGTGGTCATGACTGAGCTCGCTCCAGTCCGTGACCACAGGGATCATCTTTCCTGAGGCCCAGAGCGGCATCTGGTCCGTAAAATGTGGATGCTCAGGCCGTCCAGCAGCGCCGAATGGCACAATCCAACGGCTGTTGCTGCGATCGGACAGGTCCCAGACATAGCGGGCCACGGGTCCGCGGAAACTGCGGTCGTCCACACCAGGGAGGCTTTCGGTGCAGAGTACGCATCCGGTATCTCCGCTTAGTTCTGGGGTTGGTGCCGAAGCGGCGAGGTCGCCTGGGAGAACGTGGACCGCCAGGAGCTTATGCCGATCGCCCCATACGGCATCGTCCAGCAAGGAGTCTTCCAAGGCTGCATCCTCGAGTGCGGCCGCGGCCTCCACAGCCATATCGATACCAAGCTGCGAGGCTCTGACCAACAGCGTTTCCAGGGCGAAACCTATGCGTGAAGCGACCGACAGCCAGGGCCCGAACAGAGGGGAATACCCGGTAGGTTCAGCCAGAGCCGCCAGCGCGGGATGACGTGCTATGCGCTGAACCAAGGCGCCCCGCCATGACGCGAAAACGGCCGCAGTGTGGCTGCCGGCCGCCATTGTCCCGTCCCACTCGAGCAGCAGCGTTCGCAGTGACTTGGCCTCCCTGGACATATCTGCCGGGTCGAGGTTGCCCAGCACCTCCCGGAACATGGGCCATGGACCGAGCAAGGAATCCATATGGATGGATTGCATGTGGTCCACGGTCAGTTCACCATGCACCTCCTCCAGAAGCTCCCGAATCCGCAGAGCCCTATGGGCGGGGGCGAACTCCATCGCTACGGCATCGCCGCCGCCTGCAGCACGATCATTGGCGCTGACTGCAAGCCGTTGGACCTCCGTGCGCGGCAGGGCAATGTAATCGCCGTCCCAGCCATGCCGTGCCGACAACGCCGGAGCAGGCAACCGTCGGTTGGCCGGATTTCGTTGGGGAACCAATCCAGCTACGAAATGCCGTACCGCTCCGGCAGCATCAGCAGTCACGACGCTGTTGACCGGTTCCACCCACGAATCGAAAGCTGCTTCGACGTCGCCCACACTCCCGCTTCTCAGCAGTGGCAGGAGGGCCTCGAAACCGAGCCGCCCCTCAACCTGCGCCGGGAAACGCAAACTCAACGCGGCGCCGTCGGGCGTTTCCGAGATCACTGGACCGCGGGCGGTCTCGATGATCTCCACTGTCTCTGTGCCTACAGAGTCGCCATGACGGATATGGATGGTTTCGCTACTTACGACGGCGGGTTCCCAGCCTCGCGGGCCGTGCGCCTCGATGCGCTCGCCGCCCGCCTCCGGGGCGGGGACGCGGCGCAACCGCTCTTCGAAGAGGTCCTGGTAGTCGGCCATGGCGTTGGTGACGGCCCAGGCGGTCTTTCCGGTGTGGCCAAAATGCGGCAGCCCGGGAACGCCGGGAAACGCGAAGCCGACTGCGTCGAACTCCGGGCACGCAAGCCGAACCTGCTGGTACACCCCGGGCAGTTCCATGAGGCGGTGTGGGTCGCCGGCGATCAGGGGGAGTCCGCTCGCGGTCATTGAGCCGTGGACCGCCCACGCGTTGCTGCCGGACCAGACCGGGGCTTCGATGCTGAACAAGCTGATGGCATCGTGGCCCAGCGTCCTGGCCACGTGGGCGCGGAAAAGTTTGTTGGGGAAGGTGGAGAACAGAATGTGATGCACCAGGAACACCCCTAGCGGCGTCCAAGGGTTCCACGGTTCCGGTGCGCTGCCGGAACCGTCAAATTCGGGCCCGCCGCGCAGATTGGTGGCCAGCGCGTGGTTGACGCCTGCAACATACTGGCCAACCCATCGTTGGGTTGCGGGATCCAGCCCGTTGAAACAACGGCGGGCAGTCTCGTTCAGCCGGGACTGCCGGGCAAAACGATCCCATACCACCACATCGGGGCCCAGAACTTCAGCCATACGGCCCTCCGAGCGCCAGCGCTCCAGCTCAATCTGCCATGATCGATCCGTTGCTGCGTTCATGCCCTGCAGGAAGGCGAGTTCGTCCGCCGACCCGGCCCACAGATGGGGGATTCCCCAGTGATCGCGGTAAACCCCGGAGCCGTTCGGCGGGGCGGGGTTTTGCGTCGGGGGCGTCATTCTCTCAGACCGCTTTCCAGCTTAGGTTAGGCTTACTTAAGTTCAAGATAGGTTGATTTGGACCGGTTCTCAAATCGTGGGGCTTTTCATGAAGAAGCTGATTTTGAGGCTTAGTTATCGCACTATGCGGGTACCGTGTGATGTTTGCCGCTGAATCGGCGATTTGTTCAGCAGTTCTAACTCACTTGTGATATTTCTTGAGTATGACGCAACCTACCGCCGAAAATGTAGGCCTCCTGCTCCGCGACGCGCGAAGCGAAAAGGGCTGGACGCAGGGGCAGTTGGCTTCCGAGCTGGGAACCAGCCAGAGCGCTATCGCCCGAATGGAGCAGGGCAAACAGAATCTCAGCCTCAGAATGATCGAACGGCTGGAAGCCATCTTCGGCCGTTCCATCGTCAAAGTAGGCAAGCCGCAGATGACTCACCTCCGGGTGGAGGGCGGCCACACGCTGTCCGGCGAAGTGGATGTCAACAGCAGCAAGAATGCCGGGGTGGCGCTGCTTTGTGCAAGCCTGATCAACCGCGGCACCACCACGCTGCGTCGCTTGGCCCGCATTGAGGAAGTCAACCGGATCGTTGAGGTGCTGACGTCCATCGGCGTCGAATGCACCTGGCTCAACGGCAGCGACCTCCGTATCCGCAGGCCCGAAGTGCTTGACCTTGAATCGATGGATGTGGACGCAGCCCGACGCACACGCAGCGTCATCATGCTGCTCGGCCCCCTCCTGGATGAGACCGCCGAGTACCTGCTTCCCTATGCCGGTGGATGCGACCTCGGCACGCGCACCGTTGAACCCCACATGCAGGCATTGCGCCAGTTCGGGCTGACGGTGGGGGCAAAGTCCGGCTTCTACTCCGTGGTGGCACCCCCTGCCGATGGGCACGACCGTTCCTTCGTCCTCTCCGAACGTGGCGACACCGTCACCGAGAACGCGATCATGGCTGCCGCGCACCGCGAGGGCACCACCGTGATCCGCAACGCGAGCCCTAATTACATGGTCCAGGATCTTTGCTTCTACCTGCAGGGCTTGGGCGTGACCATCGAGGGCGTCGGGACCACGACTTTGAAGATCACTGGCCGGTCAGCCATAGACGTGGAGATCGAATACTTCCCGTCCGAGGATCCCATCGAAGCCATGAGCCTCATCACCGCGGGCATCGTCACGAACTCCGAGGTCACCATCCGCCGGGTTCCCATCGAGTTCATGGAAATCGAGCTCGCCACCCTGGAACAAATGGGCCAGAAGCTGGAAATCTCAGGTGAATACACGGCCCGCAACGGCCGGACGCGTTTGGTGGATGTCACCACCAAGCCTTCTGAGCTCCACGCGCCACAGGACAAGATCCACCCCATGCCGTTCCCGGGGCTCAACATCGACAACCTGCCCTTCTTCGCAGTGATTGCAGGCAATGCCGAGGGCCAGACGATGATCCACGACTGGGTCTACGAGAACCGCGCCATCTATCTGACGGAGCTCAACAAGCTGGGCGCCCAAGTGCAGCTCCTGGACCCGCACCGGATCTACGTCAACGGACCCACCAAGTGGCGCGCTGCGGAGATCGGCTGCCCGCCGGCCCTGCGTCCGGCAGCGTGCCTGCTCCTGGCCATGTTGGCTGCCCGTGGAACGTCCGAGCTTCGCAACATTTACGTGATTGAACGCGGCTACGAGGACCTGGCCGAGCGACTGAACACCATTGGCGCCAAGGTGGAGTACTTCCAGGACTAGGCCCTCCTGCAACGCGGGGTCACTTAGAGCCCATTTAGGGCCCTGACATGGGCCGTAAGTGACCCCGCGTTGCTGTAACCCGGATGCCGCATGAAGCACAATGGTGCCATGCGGACTTTCGGGGTGGAGGAAGAGCTACTCATCGTCGATCCTGTGACGGGCGAGCCCCTGGCCCTCGCGGATGCTCTGCTCGCAGGGCCGGAAGCGGCGCTTGAAAGCGGGATGGGGCTCAGCCACGAACTGAAACTGGAGCAGATCGAAACCCAGACCCGGCCGTGCCATACCTACACCGAGCTCCTCCAGCAGATCCGGCGTGGACGTGCCATGGCCGATGACGCCGCCAGGAAGCACAACGCCCGGGTGGCCGCGATTGCCACCTCGCCACTGGCCAAGAACACCCATACCACCCCGGATCCCCGCTTCGCCGTGATGCTTGAGCGCTTCGGGTTGACGGCCCACGAGCAACTGACCTGCGGTTTCCATGTGCATACCGCTGTGGAGTCCCCTGAAGAGGGCGTGGTGGTCCTCGACCACATCCGCGACAAACTTGCTGTCTTGACGGCCATCAGCGCCAATTCCCCCTACTGGCGTGGGTTGCCCACGGGTTTCGAGAGCTATCGGATCCAGGCCTGGAACCGGTGGCCAACGTCCGGGCCTTCTGCCGTTTTTGGTTCGTTGACTGCCTACCGGCGCATGGTCCAGCGCCTCCTGGACACGGGGGTTCTCCTTGATGAGGGCATGATCTACTTCGACGCGCGCATCTCCCGCAACCATCCCACTGTGGAAGTCAGGGTGGCTGACGTCTGCCTCCGTTCGGAGGACGCAGCCTTGATTGCGGTGCTTGTGAGGGCATTGGTTGAGACTGCTTCCCTGGAAATGCTCGACGGCGTTGAGCCCGCCTCGGTTCCGACTGCCCTGCTCCGGATGGCGAGTTGGCAAGCGAGCAATTCCGGACTTCGGGGAGACCTCCTGGACTTTGGCGACTTCCGTCCCCAGCCGGCAGCGGACGTGGTCTGGGCTTTGGTGGATTACCTGAGCCCGGTCCTGGATGACCAAGGTGAACTGGAGTTGGTGAAGGCCGGAATCGCGGACGTTCTTGAGCGCGGGAACGGGGCCCGGGAGCAACGCGAAGCAGCAGAGCGTTTCAACAACCGGCAGCATGACGCCCGGAATCCGCCAGGGAGTCCGCCGAGCAGGGAGGCCTTGGGGGCGGTGGTTGGGCATGCGGTGAAGGCGACGATTCGTGGTGCTGCCGCAGATGCACGTAAGGACCCGGCCCCCAACCTGACGGCGCCCATCCTGACGAGGGTCCGCAGGCCTTAGGCTACTGCGGAGTCAGTCCCGTCCCACGTCATCAAGTAAGCCCCCGCCAAGCCCTCGACGAGGTAGAACACGAACGGCGGGATGTCCTTCTTCGCCACAAGGATGGCGCCGTATATGGGCGCGCTGGCTGCGGCCGTGACTCCGATCCACCGTTTGGTGGGCAAGGAAAGAAGGCTTCCGCCGAGCGCAGCCAGGGCAAGAACGTGGAGCCCGGAATAGGCAAGGAAGGGCGCATTCGATCCACGGCCGTAGGCAAAGCGTTCCAGATCCGCGGCCCGGCGGGACAAACTGGAGACAAAGAGCGGAGCACCTGCCAGTAAAGCTGCCGCGGCTGCAACAGCCCAACGCTTCGCCTGTCCGCGCGGAAGACGACGGGCAAAGGCTGCGTATCCCACCGGCACCGCGACTGTTCCGGCAGCAGCGAGGTGCTGGCCGATCACCCAGCCACGCTGGCCGGCCTCAAGCATACGAAGACGTTCAGCGGCATCAGGGGTGATGTAGACACGCGATACAGGCGAGATCCCTGCAAACCACACCGCCGTACCGGCAACGATGACTGCTCCGGCACGGCGATGGGGGTGGTTCCCGCTCATGGCAGCAAGGTTAGACCTGTTTGAGGGCCTTCTCCAGATCCAGAATGAGATCGTCCACGTCTTCCAGGCCAACGGACAAACGGACCACGCCGTCGCTCAGCCCAATGGCCGCACGCCCTTCGGGCCCCATGGCCCGGTGGGTAGTGGTGGCCGGGTGCGTGATGAGGGACTTGGAGTCGCCCAGGTTGTTGGAGATGTCGATGACGCGCAGACCGTCCAGCAATGCAAACGCGGCATCCTTGGCCGAACGCCCGGAGGAGGGCAGCAACTCGAAGGTCAGCACGGTACCGCCGGCCTTCATTTGCTTGGCTGCCAGCTCGTACTGAGGGTGCGATTTCAGCAAGGGGTACTTGACCCAGTTGATGGCAGGCTGCTGCTCGAGCCATTCCGCGATTTTCAAAGCAGACGCCGAGCTGTGGTTCACCCGCAGGCCGATCGTCTCCAGGCCCTTGGTCAACACCCAGGCATTGAAGGCGGAGAGTGAAGGTCCGGTGTGCCGCATCAACTGCTTGACCGGGCCATCGATGAATGCCTTGGTGCCCAGGATTGCGCCGCCGAGGACACGCCCCTGGCCATCGATGTGCTTGGTTCCGGAGTACACAATGACGTCCGCGCCCAGGTCACCGCAACGCTGGAGCAAGGGTGTGGCAAAGACGTTGTCGACGACGACGGTCGCTCCCGCAGCATGCGCCAGCTCGCTGACGGCGGCGATGTCCACGATTTCCTGCATGGGGTTCGAGGGCGACTCGAAGAACACGGCGGTGGTCGGTTCGGAGAGGGCAGCCCGCCACTGGTCGAGGTCGGGACCGTCGACGAACACGGTCTCCACGCCCCAGCGCGGCAGGATCTCGTTGAGGATTACGAAGCACGAGCCGAACAGGGAACGGGCGGCAACCACGCGATCACCGGCAGCCAGGAGGGCACCCAAGGCGGTGAACACCGCGGACATGCCTGACGCCGTCGCGAAGCATGCCTCGGTTCCTTCGAGCAACCGCAACCGTTCCTGGAACGTGGCTACAGAGGGGTTGCCGTAGCGGGAGTAAACGAAGCGTTCGTCCTCGCCGGTGAAGGCGCGTTCGGCGGCGGCAGCGGATTCGTAGACGAAGCCGGAGTTCAGGAAAACGGGTTCGGACGTCTCCTGGAAGTTGGTACGGTCAAGGCCGCCGCGTACTGCCTGGGTGTCAGGGCTCCAGCTGGCGGCATCGGGATTGAAAGTCACTTAGTCGTTCCCCAGGTTGGTTGGCAGGCCGCGGTTCTTCCAGCCGTTGATGGTCCGTTCGCCGTAGCGGTCCGGGTCGCCTTCGAAGCCCTCAAGCACGTTGTAGGCGGTGAACCCGGCCTGCGTCGCGGCGATGGCGGCCGAGATGGAGCGCTGGCCTGAGCGGCAGATGAAAACGAGTTCCACGCCCTCACCCTCGGGTGCCTGCTGCTGCAGGTCCTCGATGAAGCGGGAGTTGGGAATGCCACCGGCGAGGTTCCACTGAATGAACAGGGGATCATTCTCTGTGGCTTTGGTGTCCGGGATGCCGATGTGGGCCCACTCGGCCTCGGTGCGGACGTCTACCAGGATTGCGCCTTCTTCAAGCTTGGCCCACGCGTCCTGCGGGGTCAGGTCACCTGCGTAACTCATGCGTGTCCCTCGAATGCTTCTTCGTCGTCGTCGTTCTCCAACTGGTCAACAGCATTCGCGACGGCGGCGTCTGCGTTGGCGATGGCAGCGGGCAGGACGACCGCCTGCGCCACGATGACATCCGTGCCATTGAACGTGGCTGCCGGGCTGCCGTGGAGCACGTAGCCGTCGGCGAGGGCCGTGGTGATCCGCTCGCAGAATTCACGGGTATCCGGACCTGTAATCAGGCGGTAGGAGAGTTTTTCTTCAGTGGTTTCAGGCATTGGCTGGTGCTCCTCAGTCACGCTTGCAGTTCGAAGTGTCGATACGCCGAGTAGTCACCTGAGGCACCCCGCCGGAGAGAGGGTTGCCGACCAGCAAGTCAGGGCTTGGCGCTGGTGCTCATTACTCAAGAAAAACGTAACATCCCGCGGCGGCGGCCCGCACTTGCAAGCGGTTACGCGGTCGTCATGTTGCGTAACCGGCCGGTGCTGGAGTAGCAGCCCAAATGTGACGCCCCGGGAGCATAATTGACGCAGTACGACCCCCTGTAACTTCGCAAGAAATCAGGTCGCGGTGAACGGACAAGGCAGCTCTACACTCAAGCCCATGCTGCATTTTGGATGGTTCGTGGGCCACGGTTTTGGTGTCCAGGGATGGGGAACTCCCGGCTACAGCCTGGGCTACGACTGGAAGAAGCCTGCCCTGTATCAAGACGCCGTCCGCGCGTTTGAGCAATCCGGCCTTGACCTCTTCATCATCGAGGACTCCCTTACTGTTCCCGATACCTATGGCGGCACTGCCGAGGTCTCGCTGGCACACGCCTCCTTTGCGCCCAAACATGATCCCTTGGCCCTGGTGCCGTACCTCCTGTCCGCAACCGAGCACCTTGGAATCGTCCCGACGGTCAGCGCATCGTTCTATCCGCCTTTCACTGCGGCCCGCCTCCTGGCCACGCTGCAGCATTTCTCCGAGGGGCAGTTGGGATGGAACGTTGTCACCTCCGGCAGCGACCTCGCAGCGCAGAATTACGGTTTGGACCAGCAGATTGAACACGACCTTCGATATGAGAAGGCGGAGGAATTCGTCGACGTCGTCCGCAGGCTTTGGCGGAGCTGGGAACCGGACGCCGTCCTTGAGGACGTTGAGGCCGGCGTATTCGCCGACCACACCAAAGTGCACCCTATTAACCACCAGGGTGACTTCTTCAAGGTCCGCGGTCCCCTCAACACCGCACCTCTGCCGGAGGAGCCCGTACTGGTGCAGGCCGGCGCTTCTCCCCGCGGCAAAGCGTTCGCGGGTGGGCATGCAGACGTGGCGATCGCCTTGGCCCGTGGCGTTGACGGCATGAAGGCCTACCGGGATTCCATCCGTGCCGAGGCTGCCAAGGCGGGCAGGAACCCCGACGACGTCAAGGTACTTTTCGTGCTAAAGCCCACCGTGGTTGGTTCATCGGCCGAGGCCGGGGAGTTGCGTGCGCAGCGCCGGGAGCTAACCCAGCGTGATATCGACAGCCAGCTCAATTCGATCTCCTACCTGTCCGTGATCGACTTCAAGCAATTCGACCTTGATGCGCCGTTGCCCGAATTGAGCACCAACAGCAACCAAGGCACGTTGGAGCACTTCGCCAAGGCGGCACCTCCGGGGTCTACCCTGCGCCAGATCCTTCAGGCACGCAGCGGTGGCGCCGGTGATTCGATCATCGGCACGGTTGGTGAAATCTCGGATTATCTCGAGGAGACCGGCGAGGCTGTGGGTGGCGACGGCTTCCTCTTCTCCGGCTTCGTGGACCCCGTCACCGTGCACGGCGTCTTGGACAAGCTCACTCCCGAACTGCGCCGCCGTGGCCTGTTGAGGAAGAGTTACGGCGACGGTGGCTTCCGCCAGAACCTTCTGGACTTCTGACGATGTCCTCCGAGCCCCGGACCCTGTTGATCGGCACATCGCCGGTGGACCCTGAGCGCGTAGCGCAGGCTGCCTTGGATCCGGCGTTTCACGTGAAACTCAACCATGATGCGTTGTCTTTGATCGGCCGCTCACGCGAAGTGCTGGAGCGCGCTGCGACCTCAGGGCAGAGAATCTACGGCCTGAACACCCTCCTCGGATCCGGACGGGATACGGCCGTGGAGGAGAAATCGGTTCTTGCCTATCAAATCCAAGTAGTCAGATACCACAACAGCGGCGTGGGCGCGCATCTGGACCGGCCCTCCGCCCGCGCTGTGATCCTCGCCCGGCTCATCGGCTTCAGCCGCGGCGGCTCCGGCGTGCAGCCGGAGACAGCCCGGTTCTATGCGGAACTGCTCAACCGTGGGGTTCTTCCCGCCATCCCGCGCGAAGGCTCAGTCGGCTCCTCGGACCTCACCCAGCTGGCCGCCGTCGCCGCCGTCGCCATCGGTGAAGGTGAAGCGATCGACGCGAACGGCACCCTGGTACCCGGGGCGAAAGCGCTCGCCGACGCCGGTCTTCAGCCGCTGCGGCTCGCGCCCGGTGAGGCCCTGGCCCTGGTCAGCGCAAACGCCTACTCGGTGGGGGCCGGCACCCTCGCCTTGGTGCGCCTGCAACAGCTGGCGGAACTCGCCGACGTCGCGCTTTCCCTCTCGCTTGAAGCCATTGCAAGGTACGACGGCGGCGGGAACCTCAGCCCGTTTTCGCCTGCTATCCAAGCGGGCAAGGCGGTGGACGGGCAGAAGGACTCGGCGGCAGCCGTCCGTTACCTTTTGCGCGGCGGATGGTTGGAGGACGTTCGTCCCGAAGTCTCGGTGCAGGACGCTTTGTCATTCCGTTCTGCGCCCCAGACGCATGGCGCTTTTCGCTCCCTGGTTTCACAACTCGGCGCTGCGTTGAGCGTGGAGCTCAACGGGCGTGGCGACAACCCCCTGGTTGATATTGAAAGCGGGCAAATGGTGTCCGGAGGGAACTTCCAACCGATGCAGCTGGCTCTTTCCTTTGAGGGCCTGCGGCTTGCGTTGGCGCACGTGGGGATCTCCAGCGAGCGGCGCATCGCCAAACTGTATCCGCCACAACGGGTGATCCGGGCCAGGCATCTGGAGGCTGCCGCCAGGCACCTGGAGGATTCGTCGTCGAATGCGGTTTCCGGGTCCGGACCGGCCGCAGGGCTTGTGCAGGAGGAGTTGCCCGGGCTGCTCTGGTACTCCGCAGCGGGACTCCTGTCCGAACTGAAGTTCCTGGCAGCGCCGGCGACGCTCGGGGCACCCACCCTCTCGGCCGACGTCGAGGACCACTCCACTTTGGCGCCGCTGGCGTTGCAGCAACTTGAAAGGTCCTTGGAGGCCTTGGAGAAATTGCTTGCTATTGAGGCCCTGACGGCGTCGTATCTGTTGTTCGAAGCGGGGGCCGCCCAACCGCTTGGGAAGGGGACCGGCGCCGTCGCGGGCCGGCTGGCTGATGTGCTGGCAGATCGGCCGTCCGCTCCGGACCTGGTGGAGCGCGCCCGACGTGAATTGCGTGATGTGGTGGCGCTGGAATTGCCGCCGATGGCTCAAAGGGAGGGGACCACGTGAGTACCGCAATCAGCAAACAGGGCGCACATGCGGCGGCAGGGCTGCCGGATGGCCTGGATGCCTCCGTCCTGGATAAAGTGGGCAACACTCCGCTGGTGAAATTGGAAGCCCTGGGCCGTGGATTGGGCAGCACCATGCACATCAAGCTTGAGTCCGAGAACCCGGGCGGATCCATCAAGGACCGTACTGCGCTGAGCATGGTCCGGGCGGCGGAGCGCTCAGGAGAGTTACAGCCGGGCGCAACCATTGTGGAGAGCACGTCCGGTAATACCGGGATCGGGCTGGCGCTCATTGGGCGCCTGACGGGGCACCCCGTGGTGGTGGTTACGGGCGACACCATCTCCCAGGAGAAGCTGGCCGCGCTCCACAGCTATGGTGCGCGCGTAGTGCTGACAGACTGGGGCGCGCCCTCCGAATCGCCGGAGAACGCCCGCGCTGTGGCAGCGCGGATCACGGCCGAAACGCCCGGTGCGTGGCGGCCCATGCAATTCGACAACCCTGCCAATCCTGCCGCGCACTACCAAACTACCGGGCCCGAGATTTGGGAGCAGACCCACGGCCTGGTGACGCATTTCGTGGCCGGCATCGGAACCGGCGGGACCATTAGCGGCAACGGCCGGTTCCTGAAAGAGAAGGTTGCAGCATCGCGGCCGGGCGGGCATCTTGAAGTGATAGGCGCCGACCCCTACGGCTCCGCATACAGTGGGGGACATCCGGGCGAGATCCTGGTGGACGGCGTGGGTAACTCCTGGCCGCAGGCTGAATGGCCCAAGGCCTTTGACCGCTCCATTGTTGACCGTTTCCTGCGCATCCCCAACGACGAGGTCTACTCCACGGTGCATCGGCTCCTTGACGAAGAAGGGCTGGCGCTGGGTCCATCGTCCGGACTCGCGGTGGCTGCTGCCCTGCGCGTGGCCCGGGCCGCACCCCACGGTTCGGTGGTGGTTGCCATAGCGCCCGACGCCGGAACGAACTACCTGAGCAAGGCCTTCAACCCGGTGTGGCTGGCAGAGAACGGCATCCACCTGGCCCGCGACGCCACCGAATAGCTTGCTCTCTCACTTCCAGCGGCTTTTGGGCGGATGTTCTCTCACTTCCAGCGGCTTTTGGGCGGATGTTCTCTCACTTCCAGCGGCTTTTGGGCGGATCTTCTCTCACTTCCAGCGGCTTTTGGGCGGATGTTCTCTCACTTCACGCCCCGCTGGAGGGTGCACCCGCCTCTTACGGGCGCACCCTTCAGCGGCGGTTAGCCGGCCGCGAGCCTCCTGATCAACTCCGACTGACCAGGGAACTGCGCCACGAGTGCCTCCACATCTTTGCTCGTGGGCTTCGCGGAATCGCTCGGTTCATAGCCGGGGGACAGGCTGCAGCTCACCAGGACAAACCCGTCCCCAGCCAACTCAGCTCCGAACCACGTGGAATGCGGCGCCGCGCCATGCAGAATCTCACCAGCCTCCGGATCCGGACCGAAGACCGTTGATGAGTACCCCTCTGTCTGCGAAAAAACGTGCAGCCGGATGGGTGTGCCCAGATGGAAGAACCACAGCTCGTCCTGCTTCAAAGTGTGCAGCTGGAGGACTTCGCCCGCCTGCAACAAATACCAGTTGGAGCTGTACAGCGGATGGTCACTGCCAAAGCGAGGTGGCAATGCCCGCCCGGCGATTAGCTCGTCGCTCACCATTGCCGGCGCGAACCAGCCGCCAACGCCCGACGGCGTCATGTCCAACCGCTTGATCCACTCCTTCGCGTCCGGGCTGGCCGCGTCCGGGCTGGCCGCGTGGATGCCCGGACTGCCGCCTGCCAGATCCACGTCAGTCATTGAGGGGATCCGCAAGTGAGAAGCAGACAGTGATTCCGATGATGGCCCCGGTGTCCAGCGACCGGAGGAGCCCCTTCTGGGTCACGATGTCCACGTTCACCGTCCCGCCATCCTTTAGCGGAACCTCGATGACTTCGTGGAAATTGAGCAGGGGTTTTCCGCTGGCCATCACCTCCTTGTCATGGGCAACATGGGCTGCCCGCGAGTCCTGATGCCCAATCAATTGGTCCTTGGTCATCCCGACGAGGTCGGCGAAGTTTTGGTTCACCCACAGGAAAACGGAATTCGCGTCCTTGACCACCCAATAGATGCCATCCTGCCTGTCCAGGACGTCGGCAACTGTCATCGGCGGCAACGTGGGCAGGACTGCCGGGTCCAGGGCCGGAACCGCGGTCACAGCGCAACTCCCGTGCCGCCGTCGGCCTCCAACCGTTCGGCGAGGTCCTGCGTCAACGCAACCATGGTCATGGTTGGGTTCCAGGACCCGCCGGTCGGCCACAGTGAACCGCCCGCGACATAGACATTTTCGACGCCGTTGAGGCGGTAGTCGGTGCCGACGGTGGAGTCCTCGTCCTCGCCGATGGGAAGGCTGGAGCTCTCGTGCACGAGTCCCGGGACGCGGCGCTCGGGAATGCCGGGCCGGTCCGGTCCCCAGGTTCCGGTGTCCGGGTCGCCGTGCCAATACTCAACATGATCCGCGCCGTCGGGTGACAGTACGCGTTCCAACATCTGGAAAGTGCCCTCGTCCATGGTGTCCCATGTGGCATCGTCCGTGGAGTTGGCCAGCACCTGAAGAGTCACGTTGTTGGTGGGGTCCGCTCCACCGGAATAGCGCAGGTGGTTTTCCGGGTTATCGATGTCAAGTTCGCCCAGTACCGCGCACACGAACACCAGGTAGTCCTCTGAGGACTGCAATTGGGCCAGCGAGGCGGTGGCAACGACGTCAGGTGCGTAACGCTCGGACTTCTGGGCGTTCTTGTCCGGGCTCCGATCTGAGAGCACTGAGAGCTGCACGTGGTACTGCATGCCCGCGGGACTCATGCCTGCCATGTAGATGGCGGCCAGTTCCAACTCGCCCAGGGCCTCGCTGAACTCGAAATCCTTGCGGGGGACCCTTGCCACGACGGACGTAATGAAGTGGGCGCTGAACTGCTCACCAACTCCAGGCACTTCGGGGAACGAATTGAGGACCAAGGTGGCAGGTGGCAACGTGCCCATGGCAAGCACCAGGTTTGCGTCTCCGATGTTCACCACACCGCGGCTGGTATCGAGCGCTGTGGCCCGGCCGTCCTGTTGGATGATGCTGTTCACAGTGCAGTCCGTAACGATGCGGAGCGGGGATCCCTTGCCTGCTGCTGCCAGCCGTTGCTGCCTGTCCGATAGTTCAAGCAGCACCGATGGCGTTGAGAATTTGGCGAAGTCAATGCCTGAGGTCGCGCCCGAAGCTGCTGCCAGTGGTGCCGGCATGGAGCGGGTGGCGGAGTCAATCTTGTGCAAGCCGGCCGCCAGCCGGTCCTGAAGTGCCTTCTGCATGATCCCGTAGACGGGCCGGGTGTTGTTGATGAGATCCACGACGTCGGCAGACGCCCCGGCGTCGATTTGGTCGGCGCTGACCACATTCAGCAGATCCTCTGCGGTGGTGAAGTGCGCTTTTGCGGCATCCATGACTGCGCGTGGCCACCCGCGCATCTCGTCCTCTTCAGGTCGCGGACACCAAGCGCTCCACATAATGGAGCGGCCACCATAGAACGGAACCATTCCGTGCTGCCAGGAGATCTTGCCGGCGGGTTGGTTGGCCGTGGCGGCAGCCAGCGTCCATGGGAATGTTTCAGAAAGGCCGCCCAGGGTCTCGCGATAGGGCAACGGAAGGTTCTGGAAATGCTGGGGCAGGAAGAACGGACCCCGCTCAATAACCAGGATCCTGGCCTGGGGGTTAACGGTCAGGGTCCTCTCCGCGAACGCGTACCCGCAGAACCCGCTGCCGATGACAATATGATCGAATTGTTCCGTTTCGCGGACGTCTTTCCATTCTTCCTGATTGAGGAAAAATACGTGGTCCATGACCTTCTGCGGGGAAGGATCCTGGGGGCCGGGCGTAGGAAACCCGTGGTTGAAATTTTGGGACGAAGAAACTGCACTCACAATGATGCCCTCCATCAACATTCTGTTCCCACGGCGTAGTGAAAACAGTGTGTCCTGCCGGACAGAGAGGGAGTTCTCCCGCCCCAGCAGGGATCACTGCGCCTCAGTGAACCACTGTTGGAATGAGCGCGCAATAGAAAGTGGAAGCGTATTTATTTGCGTCCTTGGGTGAGTACTCCATTTGCATCGATTAGTAGTCAAGTCTCATTTCCAGCTTGTGATGAACTGGTCATAAAATGTCGATAATGCGGCTTCCACCGCCCATCTCTATTTGATTTCGGGCCGGTGCTACTACGTGGGTGGATGCCTCTCCCTCCGGCACCCCATACCAGTTGCGCTAGGCTCCAAGCATGCCTGAACAGGAAACAAAAGCACGTCTCGCCGGCTATCTGGATAAGCAACAGCCCGAGCTGTACGCAACGCTGAGCCACTATGCCCAACAGGTGGTTGGAGAAGCCGACCGCACAGGTGTCCCACGCCGGACCATCGAACTTCTGAACTACCTTGCGTCGCAGATCAACGGCTGCGCATTCTGCCTGGACCTGCACCATCGCAGGGCCTTGGGGTACGGCGAAACAGAACAGCGTTTGTCCTTGGTGGCTGTCTACAAGGAAGTGGCGTTGTTTGAACCGGCTGAGCGGGTGGCCATGGAAATCACTGAGCAGATCACCCGGATGAGCACGTCACGGCCGAGCCCCGAACTCTTCGAGCGCGCCCGGGAGCACTACAACGACGAGCAAATCAGTGTTCTCTGCATGGCCGCGATTGGGATCAACGCCTTCAACCGCCTGTCCATCCTGAGCGAGCACCCCGTAAGGACGGCCAAGCCGAAGTCCTGAATTTGGGAGGCCGTTTGGCGTCCTGACCTACTTTCAAACAACATCAGCCCCTGCGCAGCCGGAATGGGTTGCGCAGGGGCTGATCTGCCGCCAAAGAAGGTCAGGAAGCCACGGGAATCTTGGCGCGTCGTCCGTACTTGAAGTAGAAGAACGCGTAGCAAGCCCCTACGAACGGGATGCCGAACAGCAGTGCCGCTACCTGGTTGGGGTCAAAGGCAATGCCGATCAGGGAGACAACGCACAGCGCGAACGCCAGGATCGGAACCAGCGGGAAGAACGGTGCCTTGTAAGGGAGCGTACTGAGGTCGCCGCCGTTCCTGATAAACGTGCGCCTGTACACGAAGTGCGAGGCCACGATGGACATCCACACACCCACAGTTGCAAAGCCGGCGATCGAGACGAGAACCAGGTACACGGTTGCCGGCGCCACAATGCTGCTGATCAGCGAGGCAAGGCCACCGAGCATGCTGACGCACAGGGCAATCATCGGGATGCCACGCTTGGTCAGCTTCCTGAAAGCCTTGGGGGCGTGTCCTTCGTCGGCCAGCGAGAAGAGCATGCGGGCGCAGGAGTAGAGTCCACAGTTTCCAGCAGACAACAGGGCGGTGATGATCACGAAATTCATGATGTCCGCAGCGAACGGAATGCCGAGCATCGAGAAGACGGTGACAAACGGGCTTTCGTCAACGCTGACCTTCTCATAGGGGATGGTCGCTGCGATGACGGTAATCGCGCCGACAAAGAAGATCATGAGACGGATGACGGTGGTCCGCATGGCCTTGGGGATGTTGGCGCCGGGATTGGATGTTTCGCCGGCGGCCACACCGATCAATTCGGAGCCTGAGAAGGCGTAGAAGACTGCCAGGCAGGTGACGAAGACGCCCGTGAAGCCGTTGGGGAACAGCCCCTCGGGTGTGCTGAAGTTGCTGGTGAGCGACGGGTAGTCGCCTGCGGCCAGCGGGTGGAAGCCCATCAAAGCTGCGCCGCCCAAGACAATCAGGCCGACGACGGCGGCAACCTTGATGAGCGCGAACCAGAACTCTGATTCACCGAAGACGCGCGATGAGATGGCATTGAGGGTGAACAGGACGCTGGCGAATATGAAGCACCAGATCCAGACGTCGACGCCAGGGAACCAGCGCTGCATGAGCAGGCCGGCCGCAGTGAATTCCGAACCCAACGCCACCGCCCAGCAAAGCCAGTAGAGCCAGGCCGTGGCGAAACCGGTGGCAGGTCCGATGGTCCTGGCAGCGTAGATGTGGAAGGCGCCGGAAACGGGGAACGCAACGGCGAGTTCCCCGAGGCATGCCATCACCAGGTAGACCACCACGGCTCCGATAAGGAACGCGAGAACGGCGCCCAAAGGGCCCGCGGTGGCAATGGTGTAACCCGAGCTGACGAAAAGGCCTGAGCCGATGACGCCACCCATGGCAATCATCACCAGGTGCCGGGCCTCCATGGACCGGCGAAGCCCTGCCTGTGAGGCGCCAGTCTCCGACTGCGCCTCGGGTGCCGATGCCTCGGCTGTTGTGGGGGAGCTGTGTCCCATATTCCCTCCGGGAAGTTAGCCAGCAAAGTCTCAAATGGTGTTGGGAGGACGTGATCCAACTAACACGAGAACAAGATTCATCACATGACGGACGCCCATTTCAAGGAGGATAAGGAACGCGATTGAACCCCCGTGAAGCTCACTGCTGAGACCAAGAGTTCCTTATCAATAAGTCATGCGAGCAATTACTCTACTTGTCATCTGCTAGGTTCCAAGCGGAGCAGAGTAGGCCTCAGTCTGGCCGGCCGGAATTACTCGATCCCGGCAAACAGCTCATTCAGTTCGGCAGTGAGCTGTTTCCGGACAGCGGGAGTACCGATCTCGTGGCCGTTGATGTGATTCACGGGCGCGATCAAGCGGATGCTCGAAATGAGCCAAACGGCGTCCGCGTCGAACAGGTCCTGCGGCACCAGCGGCCCATACCCGAGCTCCCAGCCGGCAGCCTTCGCGGCGGCGAACAGCGCGCCCTGCGATGTACCGGGGAGAATGCCGCTATCCAGTTGCGGCGTGATGAGGCGACGAACAGTCCTGACGGTACCCTCGCCGTCGTCCACTGTCTCGAGGTGGGCGAGCAACACAGTGGATGTTGGCCCCTCAAGGACGCGGCCATCCGTGGAGGTGAAGATGGCGTCATCGGCGCCCTGCTTGTGGGCGTAACGCAGCGCAGCCATGTTCACGGCGTAGGAGAGCGTCTTGGCGCCCAGCAGCAGCCACGGCGCACGCTCGCCGGCTTCGGTGTCGAAGCCGCGGTCCAGGAGGACGACGTCGATGCCCGTCTCGCGCTGCCGGCGGCTGCCTGCGGGTGAGGGCGAGGCCTGTACCCAGCATGTGGGGCTCGCCGCACCTTCAACGCCACGGGTCACGATCAGCTTGATGACGACTTCGTCCTCTTCGGGTGTCGGCGCGGGGTGCACCGTGCGGAACTCCGTGATCGCGGTGTCAATCGCCCTTCGCCAGACGTCCTGCTCCGGAATAAACAAGTCCAAGGCAGCTGCGGAAGTGCCCAGCCGGTTCAGGTGTGCCTGCACTTTGCGCGCCCTGCCCTGCACGGCCAGAAGGGACTCGAACACACCGTCGCCACGGGTAGCGCCCAGGTCCGTGGCCATGAGCTGGGGCTGGCTGGAATCGGCAATGCGGCCGTTTTCGAAGGCCGGGTCCAGGAAAACGAGAACCGTGGGGGCAGGAGAAGTCATGTTCCCAGCTTAGTGCGGCACCCCGGTGCGGCCCTCCTGCACGGCGGGCGGATAGGCTGTGGTCACCGTTAGTTCTTGGACCGTGGGGGTTGTGGAGTGCTTTTTCCTTTTCCGATTGGCCCGGAATGGACCTGGCTTTTAGGTGCTTGGGCCATTGCGGAAGTCATCATGCGCATCGTGCTGCTGGGCATCATTCCCGGAAACCGTCGCCCCACTACGGCCATGGCCTGGCTTCTGGCTGTTTTCCTCGTCCCGACCGTTGGGTTCGTGCTCTTCCTGCTTTTTGGCAATTTCCGTTTGTCCAAGCGGCGGCGTGAGCAGCAGGAACAAGTGAACCATCGAGTTCGCGCTGTCACCTCCGACCTGGCCGACCCCGTAAGCACCTATCCTGGCCCGGAATGGGTGAAGTCGGCGGGTGAGTTGAACCATCGCCTTGGCTCGCTGCCGATGGTCGATGGCAACAAGGTGGAGCTCATTCCTGGCTACCAGGAGTCCATTAAAGCCATGGCCGAGGCAGTGCGGGGTGCTACGGACTACGTCAACGCAGAGTTCTACATCATGAGCAGCGACTTCGTAACGGATGAGTTGCTCACTGAACTGGAGAAGGCCGCCGAGCGGGGTGTCACCGTCAGGCTGCTCTTTGACCACATCGGAACGCTGCGCATCAAGGGCTACCGCCGCTTGGTCCGCCGGCTCAAGGCAGGCAAGATCCAGTGGAAGCGGATGTTGCCACTGCTGCCCATCCACGGCCAGTGGCGCCGCCCTGATCTCAGGAACCACCGCAAGATCCTGGTCATTGACGGGACGCTGGCCTTCACCGGCTCCCAGAACCTGATCGAGCCCTCCTATAACAATCCCAAGCATCGCCGTGCGGGCCGTCAATGGGTTGAACTCATGGCCCGGCTTGAAGGGCCGATTGTGGCCACCCTCAACGTAGTTTTCGCAACCGACTGGCTCAGCGAAACCGACGAATCACTCGAGAGCCAGCTTCGCCTTCCCGCCCAGCCCTCCCCGGGACAGGTCACGGCCCAGGTGGTCCCCAGTGGTCCAGGGTTCGCCACCGAGAACAACCTGCGCCTGTTCAATACGCTGATCTACTCGGCGCAGCACAGGATCTCCATCTGCAGCCCATACTTCGTGCCTGATGACTCCCTGCTCTATGCGATCACTACAGCTGCCCAGCGCGGCGTGGATGTGGAGCTCTTTGTCTCGGAAAAGGGTGACCAATTCCTGGTCCACCACGCCCAACGCTCCTACTACGAAGCACTGTTGGAAGCGGGTGTCCGCATCTACCTGTACCGGGCGCCGTACGTACTCCACGCCAAGCACTTCACGATCGACGACGAAGTTGCGGTTCTCGGTTCCAGCAATATGGACATGCGCTCCTTCTCCCTGAACATGGAAGTTTCGGTGATGCTGCTGGGCGCCGAAACCGTGAACCTCATGCGGGCCGTGGAGTCCACGTATCGCGAGGTATCCCGTGAGCTTACGTTGGACGACTGGATGGACAGACCCCCCTTGGCCAAGTATGTGGATAACGTCGCGAGATTGACCGCGACGCTCCAATAGTCCTCAGCCGGGGAAGTCGGCCCCGAGCGTCGACAACACGCCAAACGCCTTGGTCCGGATCTCTTCGTACTCGTCGTCGGCCACGGAATCGGCGGTGATTGCCCCGCCAACGCCCAGGCTCAGCGCGCGCCCGCCGTCGTCGTCAGGGTTAACAACCAAGGTTCGGATCACGACGGCGAGGTCCGTGGCAGCATTCAGCGAGAAGTAGCCGATTGCTCCCGAATAGATACCGCGGGGGCCCGCCTCAAGCTGGTCAAGAATGTCCATGGTGCTGATTTTCGGCGCCCCGGTCATTGAACCGGCAGGGAAGGCCGCAGCCACCGCCTCTGCCCGCGGAGCGCCAGGGCGGAGATGCGCGTCCACGGTGCTCACCATTTGATGCACCGTGGCGTAGCTTTCGATCGCGCACAAGCGGCTGACCGTCACCGAGCCCGGAATGGCGAAATGGCTCAGGTCATTTCGCAGCAGGTCCACGATCATGATGTTTTCGGCGCGGTCCTTCAGCGACGTCTCCAGGTCGCGGCGCAGTTCGGCGTCCTCCGTGGGGTCGGCGGAACGCCCACGCGTGCCTTTGATCGGCTCGGCCCGCATGCCGCCGTCGGAGAGAATCCGCAGGAAGCGTTCGGGCGAAGTGCTCGCGACAACCAGCTCGCCGAACCGAAGGTAACTGGCGAAGGGTGCCGGATTGCGGCGGCGCAACGCCCGGTAGCTCTCCCACGGATCAAGCCCGCCGGCAGGGGCTTCAAGCATGGTGGTCAGGCAGACCTCGTACGAGTTGCCTTCGCTTATTTCATGTTGGGCGTCGGCGATTTTGCGCTTGTAGTCCGTCGCGCTGTCACGGCAAGTGAATTCCGGAGCCACCTCGGAAGCTGGCCCGACGGCGGAAGCAGGGGCGGTTGAAGCAGCCCCGACGGCGGTTCGAGCCTCGCGGAACCAGTCATCGGCGTCGGGCGCGTCCAAGGCGAGCAGCCACACAGTGTGCTCGCGATGATCCAGCACCACGGCCCGTCCAGCGAAGAGCAGGGCGGCGTCGGGAGTCCCTGCCTGGACGTCGTTCCCCCCGGTTTCCCGCTTGAGCTCGTAGCCCAGATAACCCAACCAGCCGAGCGTGAACTGGCCATCGTAGCCGCGGGGTGCGCGCACGGCCCGGCGTCCCCATACGGAATCGAGCCAGCGGAAGAAGGGTCCGGCGGTTTCCACGGTGGCTGTTCCGGCCGTTACCTGGGTGGTTCCCTGACGGTGCTGGACGGACTGTCCGAACGTGCCGCCGTCGTCCGCCAGAATGCTGAAGCGGCTTCGGGCTGCGGCTTGGGACGTCCCTGAAACCGCGGATGCGTTGGAGGAATCCAACCAGACAGCGTTGGCCGAGGAACCGTAGAGGTTCTGGAAGAGCGCCTCGGCGTCAGGAGCGGCGCTGATCTTTTCGGACCGGAGCTGCAGGCCGCGGCGCGCGCTGAGTTCCGGCGAGAGGATCGCTGCCAGCGACGGCAGGTACCGCATGGCCTGCAGGACGTCGTCCGGGGCGTTGCCATCCGCGAGGTTTTGCACACGGATGTCTGCTGCGCCGATGACAGGGTCAGCTTCGAGCCAAAGGTCTTCCTGCGCGGCCCAGGTGTCCCAGTAGGGTTCGTAGGTATCTCCGTCACGGGCCAAAGCCCGTCGACGGCGGTCGTCACCGGGGGATTCGACCCAGACGACGGCGTCCAGCATGGGGCGCGCGGCGATTGCTGCAGCCCCGACACCCTCGACGATCACGATTTCGGCTGGCAGTGTTACGTGCAGCGCGCCGTCGTAATGCTTTTCCCAATCCCAGCTGACCCACTCTGCTGCCTCGCCTTGGCTCAAGGGCGTCAGGACCGTTGCGATGTATCGTTCGATGCCTGTGGCAAGGCCGTTCCACCCGGGATAGATGTCTTCCAGATGGAAAAGGGAAACCTTGTGGTGCTCCCGAAGGCGGGCCGCCAGCTCGACGGCCAGCGTGGTCTTGCCCGCGCCGGACCGCCCGTCGACGGCGATGATCACGGGTGCAGGGGTCATGACATAGAGGTTACCTGCTGGTGCTCGGTGGCTCCGTTACCTACGTCGCTGGCGCTACTCCTTGGGTCTTCCGCAAGGGCAGCGCCCACGTGGCGCACAATGCCTGGAATGGCGGCTTTGATGAGGGTCCAGGTGTTGTCGAAGTCGGTGTGGCCGCCGTACCAGGGATCCTCGATGCCCAGATCCAGGGAACTGCGCCCAGCCATCATGGGATCGAAGCTGCGCAGCATCCGGACTTTGGCCAGCGATTCGCGATCCGGCGCGCCCTCCTGGAGCCAGCCGAAATGGTCGACGTCCAGCGCCAGGATGAGATCCCGCTCAGCGAACCACTCCTGCCGCCACTGGCGTGCGACGTGATCCTCGGAAGCGATGTGGTGGGCGGTCAGTTTGCGGGCCGCCCGGGGATCGATCGGGTGCCCCACCTCGTACCCGGTGGTGCCTGCTGAGTCCACTACGACCAGCTTGCCGAGCCCTTCCGCTTCGAAGGCTTCGGTAAGCATGAGCGCTGCCATGGGCGAGCGGCAGATGTTTCCAGTGCAGACCGTGATGATGCGGTATGGGCTCGTCGTTGAGTACATGCAGCAAGCATGGTTGATGGCACCCCTTCTTGGCTAGGGGCCACTTCACAACGAAGTCACTTTTCCTGTCAAAGCTGTCACAGGGTGTATGAGGGGCAGTTAGTGGACCACTGGAGCTGGCGTAATTTCTGTGGCCGACGACCCGACAGGTGCCGCTTCCGCAGCGAGCGCGGAGGCAGTCAGGTAGACGGTACGCACGACGGCGGCGCGTCGCCTTTCGAGGCGGCCGGGGTCGTTCCCGGCCATGAGTCCATCGAGTGCAGGCAGCACGGGCGCGGCATCGCAAAGACTCACGATGGTGATGAGGAGATCGCCGGCGTCTTCCCTTGAGATTCCAGGAAGGGCTGCAATGGTGCTGTTGACCTTGGACGCACAGTTGGCCATCCGTTTGGGCAGGCCCACAACTTCAGCGCCGCGTTCCAGGCCTTCCCAGAAGAGGAGGCGCGGCGCGGTCGCATCTTTTTGGTGGTGGTCAAAGAGCCGGCCAGCGTAGTCAGCCATGGCCTCCGGACCCTTTCCATGAATGGGTACTTCGTCCATGAGGGAGCTGAGCGCCGCGACGATAACCGCGTCAAAAAGGCCGTTCTTGTTGCCGAAGTACTGGTAGATGCGTTCCTTGTTGACACCCGCCTCAGCCGCGATGCGGTCAATCCGGGCCCCGGCAAGTCCGCGCGCGCAAAACTCGGACGTCGCCGCCTCGAGCAGGAGTGACTTGGTGCGTTCTGTGTCCCATGCCATAACTACAGATTACCATTTCCCAACCAACTAGTTGTATTTGCTCCCGAGTGCGGTTATGGTGGGACCAAGCTAAATGCAACTATCTGGTTGGAGAATGCCATGACCACTCAAACAACGCCGGAAATCGCCGTTCAGTCATCGTCACCCGCAGTCCCGGCTCGCCCGAAAGTGCCCTCCGTCCACGTGAGGGCACTGATCACCTGGCTCGCGATCTTCCCCTTGGTATCCATCGGCATGCTGTTGCTCGGCCCGATCATGGAGCCGTGGCACCCTATCCTTCGGGCGCTCCTGCTGACGGCGCTTGTGGTCCCGGCCGCGGTCTACGTTGTGGTCCCCAAGCTCATGGCCGGCCACGGCGCCCTCACCCGCAAGGCAGTGGAGCGCTCGGCCCAACGCGCAGCCCGCAAGTCCCGCTAACCACCTGGGACGCTGGGACTAAACGCTCCGCAAGCGCTCCACATCCGCGATGCTGGGATAGGCGGCCTGGGTGCCCTTCTTCGTGGCCGCCAACGCGGCAGCCACTGAGGCGAACCCGGCGGCGTCGGCGAGGGAGTCTCCGGCAGCCAGGCGTGCAGCGACCGCCCCCGTAAAAGCATCACCGGCACCCGTGGTGTCGACGGCCGAAACGCGGGTAGGGGGAATGCGCGTGATCTGGTCCTGGGTACCCCGGGCCAAAGAATCCAGCACAACAGACCCGTGGGCGCCCAGCGTTACCAGCACGCGCTGCAAACCCCGGTCAGCAAACTGGCTACGTACCGGCTCCCACGCTTCGGCCTCCGCGTCGGCGGCAGGAACGTCGGCTTCGCCACCAAGGAACAGTGAGGCCTCGTGCGCATTGACCAGCAGTACGTCGCTCAACTCGGCCAGGACCTCCGGCACCTCCGCGTAAGGCGAGAGGTTCAACAAGACGGTAGCGCCGGCGTCGTGCCCTGCTTGTGCAGCGGCGATCACAGTATCGATCGCGACTTCAAGGCAGAGGCAGACCACCGCAGCATTGTTGAAGGTGTCCGCTGCCGCGCGCACGTCCGCCGGGGTTAGAGTCCCGTTTGCCCCGGCCGAGATGATGATGCTGTTCTCGCCGCCGGCATCCACCGAGATGACCGCGACGCCCGTCGCGGCATCTGAACGTCGGACGCGGGTAACGTCCACGCCGGCGTTGGCGGTCGACTCCAGGAGCATGGTGCCGTTGGCGTCATCGCCCACTGCGCCCACCAGGCTGACCTGGGCACCGAGCTTGCTGGCCGCCACCGCCTGGTTGGCACTCTTGCCACCGGGATTTACGGCGAAACCATTGCCGTGGACCGTCTCGCCGGGCTTCGGGAGGCGGTCGCAGTAGATCGTCAAATCGGCGTTCAGGGAGCCGACGACGACGATCCCCGCCGTGGGTGCTTTGGCTTCTGTGCTCATGCGGTGACCTCTTTCTCGGATGTCTCGTTGTCCGCACCTTCGGTGACTTCGGCATCAACCGGTTTGGGGATCAGCAGTGAGGCTCCGAAGGCGGCGAGGGTGATGGCGAGACCCACCACCACAACGGTGAGGTACGCCGCCTTTGCGTCGCCCAGTGCCGACGTTGCAACGAGGACCGCGGGCAGGACCAGGAAGCTCAGGCCGGCGCCGAGGTTGAAGGCGCCCGCGTTCATTCCGGGAAGGAAGCCCGGATTGCCTAGGGGCGAGAGGACCACACCGAGTCCGTTCAGCATGATGTTGACGGTACCGGCGTACATGATGCCCAGCAAGGCCGTGCCCACGATCATCATCGGCAGGTTGTTCAGGCCGAAGAGCGCGATGATCGCCAAGGCTACGAGGCTGCCCACCAGGCCGATGCGAAGGACCTTCGTGTAGCCGAGGACCGGGGCGAGCCTGCCGCTGATCGGGCCGAAGAGCCAACCCAGCAGTGCGTACGGCGTGAGGATCATGAGTGACATCTCGGTGGGACCGACGCCGAAGCCGGGTTCGGCCGCCTGAACGAAGGCAGGGACGATCCCATTAATGACGGCGAAGATACCGGTCATGGTCAGTGTGGTGGTCAAAAGCGGAGCCCACGTGGAACGCTGCCGCAGGTGCACGGTTTCGACCATGGGCTGCTTGGCGCGCTTTTCAACAGTCCAGAAGGCGAAGAACGCGACGGCGGCAACCAGGATGAGGGCGACTGCGAGGGTCAAGGTGCCGGCGTCGAAGGCCGCTGCCAGCTTGGAGCCTTCGTTCAGTGCCGTCAATAGTGCGCCCACGGCGAACACGATGAAGAAGACGCCCAGCCAGTCCATGGTGGTTCCGGCAGCAGGTTTGCTTTCACCGGCCAGGACAGCGATCAGAACCGTAGCCACGAGTGCCAGGGCCACCATGAGCCAGAAGATGCTGCGGAATCCGAAGTTCTCGGCGAAGTAGCCGCCCACGAACGAGTCGACGCCGGCCACCCCACCGTTCACCGCGGTGATGAGGCCCATGAGCGTGCCGTATTTGCGGGGGCTGCTCACTGCGGAACGGAGCATGATGAGGCAGAGCGGGACGGTGGGACCGCTGACACCCTGGATGATGCGGCCTACGAAGAGCCACGTGACATCGGGTGCGAGTGCGGCGATGACTGAACCAACTGCCATCAGGAGCATCATGCCCACAAGGATCTTCTTGCGGCCCACGATGTCGCTGAGGCGGGGGAGGAAGAGGGAGAACAGTGCGGCGGCCGTGAAGAACCAGGTCTGGGAGAGGCCGATGGTTGCTTGGTCGGTCTGGAGCTCATTGCCCATGGTGACCAAGGCGGGACTGAGCATGGAGGCGTTGAGCTGGAAGGCTACGCAAGCTGCCAGCAGGGCGACCATGAGGGCAGTGACATTGCCGCGCGTGGACTTGGTTTCTGCGGGGATGGACATTACTTGGCCTCTTCTGCTGCCACTGCCGCTGCAGCGTCGGTGACGTCCGCCGCAGCCGTGGCGTTAGCTCCGGCGTCGAGCGTTGGTTCGCCAATCCGTTCGATCGCGTCCGTGACCAAATCCCAGAACTTCTTGTGATCCAGATCCACGGCCACGGACGTGTGGCAGTCCTCCGGGGCGGGCGCGCGGAAGTCGGCAACGGTCATGCCCAGAGTGAGCCTTCCCTGCAGCTCGATGTCGACTGGGACCTTGCGGGTGGTCATCACGGTGGGGTCGATGACGTAGGCGACGGCGCACGGATCGTGGACCGGCGGGAAGTCGAAGCCCTGGGCATCCTTGTAGGTCTTTTGGAAGAAGTCCATGAGTTCCATGACGAACTTGGCCGGGTTGGTGCCGATTTTTGCGATGCGTTCCACTACTTCGTCGGTGGCCAGCGCCTGATGCGTGAGGTCCAGGCCGACCATCACCACGGGCCACTTTTCGTTGAACACTATGTGCGCAGCTTCGGGATCGATGATGATGTTGAACTCTGCCACGGCGCTCCAGTTGCCTACGTGGTAGCCGCCGCCCATGAGGACAACTTCCTTGACGCGCTCCACGATGCGTGGCTCCTTGCGGGCAGCCATGGCGATGTTGGTCAGCCCTGCGGTGGGGACCAGGGTGACGGTGCCCGGCTCATGCGCCATGACGGTTTCAATGATGAGGTCGACGGCGTGGCGCGGGTCCAGTTCGATGGCGGACTCGGGCTGCTCCGGGCCGTCCATGCCGGAGTCTCCGTGGATAGTGGGGGCAGTCTCGATGGTGCGCACAAGGGGACGGTCGCAGCCGGCTGCGAAGGGAACGCCGGTGATGCCAGCGATCGTGGCTACCGAGAGGGCGTTGCGCGTGACTTTTTCGAGGGTCTGGTTGCCCACGACGGTTGTCACTGCGAGGAGCTCGATGTCCGGGTTGCCGTGGGCCAGAAGCAATGCCACTGCGTCGTCATGGCCGGGGTCGCAGTCAAGAATGATCTTCTTGGGTGCTGTCATGGGGTTGGGGTCCACGTTTCGTCTCCACGTCATTGGGGCCTGCCAGGGTCTTGCCTGAAGCAGGGCGGTAAGCATTCATTGGGAATTCTGGCACTGCTTCCGGTCTCACGTCAAGCGCTTAACGTTAATTGCGTTAAACGCTTGATGCCTTGAGGGGAGTAGTGCGTGCCGCAACAACGCTACGATCGATGCATGGATACCCTGGATCGGCGGAACGCCCGCGCACCCCGTGTAACGGCTGCGATGGTGGCTGCCCGGGCCGGGGTTTCCACCGCCACGGTCTCCTTGGTGGCCAACGGCAAGACGCAAGGACGGGTATCCGAGGACAACATCTCGCGGGTCCGCTCAGCGATCGCCGAACTTGGATATGTGGTTGACAGCATTGGGAGTTCGCTGGCACGCGGAGTCAGCTCCATCGTCATCCTCGTGACGCCCGACGTCTCCAACCCGTTCTTCGCCAACGTCATCGCAGGCGTCCGGGAATCGCTGGGCCCGGAATACCAACTGCTGCTCTCGGTGACCGATGCAGGGGAGTCGCCGCAAGCTGAGGATGTCCGCAAGTTGTTGGCCCTCCGTCCGGCCGGCTTGCTGGTGGGTGCCCCCAGTGCCGGGTTTCTTCAGGACCTGGCCGCGGCCGGACCGCTGGTGCTCCTGGATGCCCCGGGGCTGGAGTCCTACGCCCCGTCCGTGAACCTCGACGTCGCGCAAGGCGCACGTGAGTTGGCCCGACACCTGGCAGCCTCCGGACATACCCGGGCCGCCTACGTGGACGGCATTACCGGCACCACCACTTTCCACCTGCGCAGGGAAGCCTTCCTTGAGGAGGCCGCCGCGTGCGGGCTCCTGGTTGCCGACGGGCATGTCATCAGTACCGCGATCGACGTCGGTGCTGCCGCCGCCGCGTTCGCCGACGCCTGGCCCGCGTGGCAGCGTGAGGGGGTGACCGCCGTCGTCTGCGGTACCGATACCCACGCGTATGGCGTGCTGCAGGAAGCGCGTGTGGCGGGCGTGCGGATTCCTGCCGAACTGGCTGTGGCGGGCTTCGATGACCTCCCGTATTCAGCCACCAGCAATCCCAGCCTCACGAGCGTGCACCTGCCCGCGACCCCGCTTGGACTCAAGGCGGGGGAGCAGCTGCGCGGGCTCATGGAGGGCCGGGATTTGGAGGAGCCCCACGTGACGCTGGAGAGCTCCCTGGTGGTTCGCGGTTCTACATCGCTGGTCTAGCGCGGCTTCTGGCCCGCTTAGTGGATGGTGGCGAGCAGGATGCCAACCAGGACGAAAAGGCATCCGAAGATGCGGTTGAGGACCCTCTGGCCGCGCTCGTCATGGGTGAAGCGCTGGAATGAACGTGCTGCCAGAGCGAAGAAGAGCCACATCACCATGATGTCGATGGCCAGGATCGTGGCGGTCAGCACTGCATATTGCTGGAGCAGCGGCTGCTCTGGCCTGATGAATTGCGGCATGAAGGCAAGGAAGAACACGATCGCCTTGGGGTTCAGCAGGTTCACCCAGATACCGCGCTGGAACATGGACATCGCCGACTCGTTCTTGCGGCTGTCCACCTTTTCCTCGTCCAGGTCCGGCTTGTGCAGGAACTGCCGGATCCCCAGGTACACCAGATACGCGGCGCCTGCGTAGCGGACGACGTTGAATATCACGGGCGAATTGGAGACCAACACACCCACGCCCAAGGCCACGATGACGATGTGGATGACCAAGGCCAATTGTTGGCCGAGGATGCCCCAAATGGAGCGTCGGAAGCCTGAATTGAGCGAATTGCTCATGGTGAAAATGGCACCGGCGCCGGGAGTGAAACTGATCAGGGTACCGGCGCCAACCAGGGCCAGCCAAAGTGAAAACTGCACCATCTCAGCTTATGCCGGTGAGACGGGTGCCCGGGACGCGCTGGGTACTGACCTTGTTCGGCCATCCAGATAGTGGGTTGAAGCCCAAATGGGTTGATTTCCGGGGGCCTGGCGTCCGATGAGGGTCAGGAAGCTACTGCTTAGGGCAAACTGGTGCCGTGAGCGGAATCCCGTGGGTGCTGCACGTTGACCTCGACCAGTTCATTGCGGCTGTCGAAGTCCTCCGGCGGCCTGAGCTTGCCGGCAAGCCGATCATCGTTGGCGGCCGGGGGGATCCTACGGAACGCGCTGTGGTGTCCACGGCATCGTATGAAGCCAGGGCGTTCGGCGTGGGTTCCGGAATGCCACTGCGCATAGCTGCCCGGAAAGTGCCCGATGCCGTGATCCTTCCCGTCGACCAGGAGGCTTACCTGGCGGCCTCGCACGTGGTGATGTCCACCCTGCGCGCACAGCCGGGCGCCACGGTTCAGGTGCTGGGCTGGGATGAAGCCTTTGTGGGCGTTGAAACCGAAGATCCTGAGGCATACGCCCGACAGATCCAAGCTGCCATCCTGGAGCAAACCCGGCTGCATTGCAGCGTGGGAATCGGGGACACCTTGGTCCGCGCGAAGAATGCGACGGATTTTGGCAAACCTGCCGGAATCTTTCGGCTGACCAAAGAGAACTGGCTCACGGTCATGGGCAGCAAACCCACCAAGGAGCTGTGGGGCGTTGGACCCAAGGTGTCTGCCCGGCTGGCCAAACATGGGATCACCACAGTCGCCGAGCTTGCCGCGTCCGATCCCCAGGACCTGGTCCCGGAGTTCGGCCCCAAGATGGGCCCTTGGTATGCGCAGCTAGGTCGGGGTGAAGGCTCCAACGAAGTGGACGACACCCCGTGGGTTGCCCGCGCACACGGCCGCGAGACCACGTTCCAGCAGGATCTCACGGAACCCTCACAGATCAGCGACGCCATCAAGGAGCTGACAGCACGCGTCCTCGAAGACGTGGCAGCTGAGGGGCGGCCGGTCGTGGGGCTGACCCTCAAAGTCCGTTACGCGCCGTTCTTCACCAAGACCTACGCAAGGAAGATCCCGGAGACATTCGACCGGGACGAAGTCCTGGCGCAAGCCCTGGACGTCACGGCGCGGATCGAGCCCGACCGTCCCATCCGGCTTCTGGGACTACGCGCCGAAATGTCGATGCCCGACGACGCACGAAAGGGACACACCCCGACACGTAGCGGATGGTGACATGCACGACGGCGGTCGGCCGGCTACCAGCGCGGGTGGATCGCTTCGCGGAAATAGCGGTCATAGATGTCCTGGACCCCGGCGGTGAGTCCTGAACCGACGTCCTGCATCGCTCCCGCCTCAGCGTTTGCATGTGCCTGCACTGAAGAACGGGCACCGGGGATGACCGTGCTGACACCGTCCTGGGCGATCACCCAGGCGAGGGCCGCTTGGGCGGTGCTGACGCCGTCGGGCACTAATGCGCTGAACTCTTGTGCGGCCTTAACGCCGGTGGCGAAATCGACGCCCGAGAAGGTCTCGCCGACGTCGAATGAGGAGCCGTCGCGGTTGTAGTTGCGGTGGTCGTTCTCCGCGAACCCGGTTTCCGGCGTGTACTTTCCGGACAACAGTCCAGACGCCAGCGGCACTCTGGCGATGATGCCGACTCCGGCCTGCTTTGCTGCCGGGAGAACTTCATCGAGCGGCTTCAGCCGGAAGGCGTTCAGGATGATCTGGACGGACGCGGTATTCCCGCGGTTGATGGCTTCAAGGGCTTCGTCGGTCCGCTCGACACTGACGCCGTAGTTGCGGATGACGCCTTCGCTGACGAGCGTGTCCAAGGCGTCGTACACCTCATCCCTCGTGTAGACGGCGGTGGGCGGGCAATGCAATTGGACGAGGTCCAGGGTGTCCTGCTGCAGATTCCGCCGGGAACGGTCAGTCCACGCGCGGAAGTTGGCGAGCGTGTAGTTTTCGGGCACCTGGTCCACGCGGCGGCCCATCTTGGTGGCAACCAGCAGGTCCAGCCCGGGATTGGCGCGCAGGAAGCGTCCGATCAGTTGCTCGCTTCGGCCATCGCCGTAGACGTCGGCCGTGTCGAAGAAAGTAACCCCGCCGTCGACCGAGGCCTCCAGGACGGCAAGTGCGTCTTCCTCTGTGACGTCACCCCAGTCCGCTCCGAGTTGCCACGTGCCTAGTCCAACGGTGGACACCGACCGGCCGGTCTTACCAAGTATGCGTTGTTCCATGGATTCGACTATATGGGGTCAAGACTCGTCCATTCGCGCCACTTTGCCCATCAAGTACCGCCGCTCCTGGAGGCTGCCTGTCTTTTTGGCGGCCTCGAGGTAGGCGGCGCGCGCGTCCACATAAGAGCCTGCCATTTCATGCAGGTGGCCCCGCACAGCATCCAGGCGGTGTGAGCGACCGATCGCCGAATCCAGCCCTGCGAGCAGCTCAAGCCCAGCGGTTGGCCCCTTCACCATGGCCACAGCCACAGCACGGTTCAGCGTCACCACGGGACTTGGCGCCACGGCTTCAAGGACCGTGTACAAGGCGAGGATCTGGGGCCAGTCCGTTTCGGCATCAGAGGGCGCCTCGGCATGAACGGCGGCGATCGCGGCCTGGAGTTGGTACGGTCCAGCCGCGCCACGACCGAGCACGGAAGAAAGGAGCGCGATGCCTTCCTCTATCTGCCCGCGGTTCCATAAACTCCGGTCCTGTTCGGACAGCGGCACGGGCATTCCGTCAGCCAGGGTGCGCCCGGCACGACGGGAGTCCGTCAGCAGCATCAGAGCGAGCAAACCGGTGGCCTCGAACTCATCCGGCGCCACGCCCACCAGCAGGCGTGCCAAGCGGATCGCTTCGGTGGTGAGGTCTTCGCGCTGCAGTGAGTCGCCCGAGCTTGCGGCGTAGCCTTCGTTGAAAATCAGGTACAGGACGTGAAGTACGACGCCGAGCCTCGCCTTCCGCTCGGACTCCGGCGGCATGTCGAAACGGGCGCCTGCCTTCTGGATCCCCTGTTTCGCACGGCTGATGCGCTGGCCCATGGTCGCCTCGGGGACGAGGAAAGCAGAGGCGATTTCCGCCGTCGTGAGTCCCCCTACGGCCCGGAGCGTCAAGGCGAGCTGCGATGGCGCACTTATTGAGGGGTGGCAACACAGGAACATCAGGGTCAGGGTGTCGTCGGCTTCAGACGCCGTGCTGTCCTGGAAGCTGACTTCCATTGCGGCGACGCGTTCCTCCCGGGCACGGCGCGCGCTTTCACTGCGCCATACATCAACCAGCCGGCGGGATGCGACAGCCAGCAGCCATCCTTTGGGATTTGTTGGCAGCCCGGATGGCCATTGCACCGCTGCCTCAATGAGGGCCTCCTGGACGGCATCCTCACAGGCATCGAACTGGCCGTGCTTGCGTGCCAGCACGCCGAGGACCTGCGGCGCCAACGTGCGCAGCAGGTCCTCGATGTCGCGTGGGGGAACGGCCAAACTAGACCTCCGGGGGACCGTCCGGGATAGCGCGGAGTTCCACCACCTGCGAGTACTTGACGATGCTCGAGCAGATTTCCACGGCGCGTTCCTCGCTGGCCACATCCACCACCCAGTACCCGATCAGCGATTCCTTCGACTCGGCGTACGGCCCATCGGTGGTGATGATGCCGTCCGGGGTCTGCTTGACCAGCTTGGCTGTGCCGGGATCGGCCAGTCCGGCGTTGAAGACGAGTTCGCCGGACTGAGTCAGGTCCTTGTCGATCTGGATCATGAACCCGATCATTTCCTTGACCCACTCCGGGTCGGCGGTTTCCATCATGCCCTCCGCGGACCCGAACATCATGATCATGTATTTCATCTCAAACTCCTTATGAAGTGGCGCCCTGTTTGGGTGCTTTCACTCATGGGTCGGAACTGCGGGGCGCTTTTCTACATGGCTCGGCAAAGTTTTTTGGGTCGGGAAGCCACGCGCAACCTAGGCCCGGGCGATCACCTCGCCGTTGGGAATGAGGAAGTAGCCATCGTCGGTGGCTCCCCAACGGTGCCAGCCTGCGGCGATCCTGGCGAGATCGGCCTCGTTGGCGAACCCGTATTCGAGGGCTTGCTCGGCAAAGGCGGAGTGGAGGACGCGTTCGCTCCACACACGGGACTGCCATGCCCGCTGTTGGGCTGTCGCGTAGAGCCAGTTGCTGCTGCTGGGTGCCACTTGGGCAAAGCCTGCCTGCTGCGCCCAAGAGACCAGCCGGCGGCCGGCATCCGGTTCGGCACCGTTGCGTCGGGCGATCTTCTGGTAGAGCTCCATCCAGTCGTCGAGCTCGGGAACCTCCGGGTACCAGCTCATGCCGTGGAAATCGGCGTCGCGTACGGCCACGATCGCGCCCGGCTTGGCCACGCGGCGCATTTCACGCAGGGCGGCGACGGGGTCAGTCAGGTGCTGGAGGACTTGATGGGCGTGGACGAGGTCGAAGGACTCGTCCTCAAACTCGAGATCGTAGATATTGCCGATGCGGAACTCTACGTTGTCCACGCCACGGTCCTTGGCCAGCTCGGTTGCCTGGGCGACGATCTCCGCCGAGCGGTCCAGGCCGATGACCTGTGCGGGCGCAACCAGCCCCGCGAAGTCGCACGTGATGCTGCCAGGTCCGCACCCGACATCGAGGACCGACGTCCCCGGGGTGAGATGCGGTATGACAAACGCGGCCGAATTCTCGGCCGTCCGCGAGGCGTGGGCCCGGACAACCGACTCGTGGTGCCCGTGGGTGTAGACATCTTCAGGCTGGTGCGCGTTCATAGGGAAACGCTACAACTTCGGCGGTGGATTTAGGCGGAAGGCGGTGAGGGGCTCTTCTCCGCGGTTTCCGTGCGGGCCGCTACGGTGGCCTGGATCATATCGGTCATGAAGCGTCGGACAACGTCCAGTTCTTCAGCGCTGTAGGCGCCCATGGCCTTGCCCATGCGGAGTGCCAACGGCATGAACATGGCACTTCCATCCCGGTAGGCCTTGGGGGTCATGTGCAGTTGGACCTGCCGGCGATCGGTGCCGAGGCGGTCACGGGTGAGGTGGCCGGAGGCGTGCAGCCGGTCAACCAACGCCGTGGTGGCGGGGGAACTTAGCCGCAGTTCACTTCGGAGGACGCCCGGCGTGACAACCCGGCCGGCGGCAGAATGGCGCATGATCACTGCCAGGGCGTTGAGATCCGTCCGGTGCATGTCGTTCCGGCCACCGGCGGCGTCAACATAGTGGTTGGCTTCCAGGGTGAAGTCCTGAAGGAGCCGCACCAAATCCTGGGGTGCCGCGATTTCCGGGCGTTCGCCGCCGGGGTGCGGGCCCGAAGCCTCAGACATCCTGCCCTCCCGCCTACGTTCAACCTTGATTACTGCCCTGTCGGATATTACTCCCCGCCAAACAGGAATCCGGCATCAGCAAATGGTTCACTCTTGGAATACTTCCATCATAAAGATATTCTGTGGTGGAATAAAGAGACTCTCAAGCTTCCGGAAGAAGGACCCATGAACCCGCAGAAGGTACCGTTCTGGCTTCGATGGTTGGTGCCCGTGGTGCTTGTCATCATCTGGCTTGGCATTGCCGGCGTTGGCGGCCCAACGTTCGGGCGCCTGGACGAAGTCTCCTCCAATGACCAGGCCTCGTTTCTCCCAGCAGGCGCCGAAGCGACGGGAGTCGGTAACTGGCAGGCGAAGTTCCGTGATTCCAAGGAGATCCCTGCCGTGGTCATCGTTGAGAACGGGACGGCCTTCACCCCGGCCCAGCTGGGCGAAGCAGCCCAGCTGAAAGCCGACATCGAGGCGCTCAAGCTGGGTGACGCCGTCGTCGGGCCTCTTCCCTCGGAGGACGGCAAAGCTGTCCAGTTCATCGTGCCAATAGCGTCCTCGGATGAGCTGCGCGACAAAATCCAGGAACTGCGCGACGTTGTTCAACCGGGCGCTCCCGACGGGACCCGCGCCTTCGTCACCGGTCCCGCCGGGCTGACCGCCGATCTGGTGAACGCGTTCGGCGGCATTGACGGCATCCTTCTGCTGGTGGCCCTTGGCGCCGTGTTTGTCATTTTGCTGCTCGTGTACCGCTCACTTGTGCTGCCTCTGGCAGTCCTCCTGACATCGGTCTTTGCGCTCTGCGCGGCCATTCTCCTGGTGTTCGCGATGGCCAAACTGGGCTGGATCCAGCTCAATGGCCAGAGCCAGGGCATCCTGTCCATCCTGGTGATTGGTGCGGCCACCGACTATGCGCTGCTGTATGTGGCTCGATTCCGCGAGGCACTGACCCACACCACCAACCGCACGAGGGCAGTGCTCACGGCATGGAAAGCCTCCTTCGAGCCGATCCTTGCGTCCGGCGCGACCGTCATCATCGCGCTGCTTTGCCTGCTCTTCTCCGACCTGAACTCCAACAAGGCGCTGGGTCCTGTGGCAGCTGCCGGAATCCTTTGCTCGCTCTTCGCCGCGCTTACCCTCCTGCCAGCGCTCATGGCCCTGCTGGGCCGCGCCGCCTTCTGGCCCTTCCGCCCCAAGCTCCTGCCCGACGACGAACGCGAACCCGAGCTGGTTACTGGACTTGAAGGGCAAAAGGGTCTGTGGCGGGCAACTGCTTCGCTGGTTTCCCGACGGCCGCGCGCCGTATGGGTGGCTTCGGTCCTGCTGCTCCTGGTGGCTTCGGCAGGCGTCCTGCAATTGAAGGCCAACGGTGTCCCCCAAACCGACGTCATCCTCGCGGCCTCCGACGCCGTGGACGGCCAGGACGCGCTGGCGCGGCATTTCGACGCCGGCAGCGGCAGCCCCGCCGTCGTGGTCGCCTCCGAAGATTCCGCGCAGGAAGTGCTGGACAAGGTCAAAGCGGCCGACGGCGTGGGTGACGCCTACCTCCTGGCCGACGGAAATGTGCCCATCACCGGTGCTCCGGGAACTCCGACCGATCCCGTCGTCCGAGAGGGCAAGGTGCTGATCAATGCGACGCTCGACTCTGCCGCAGACTCGATCGAGGCCGAGGAAGCTGTGAAGTCGCTCCGTGTGGCCGTGAAAGAGGTCGACGCCGGCGCTTTGGTTGGCGGGGTCACTGCCACGGCTCTGGACACCAACATCACCGCGCAGCGCGACCTGGTAGTCATCATCCCCATTGTCCTGGTGGTCATCCTCTTCATCCTGATGCTCCTCCTGCGCTCCGTTGTGGCGCCTGTTCTGCTGGTGTTGTCCGTGGTCCTGTCCTATGCGGCAGCCATGGGCGTCTCAGCCTTGGTGTTCAACGGGTTTTTCGGTTTCCCAGGTGCAGATGCCACGGTTCCACTCTTCGGGTTCGTCTTCCTGGTGGCATTGGGCGTGGACTACAACATCTTCCTCATGAGCAGGGTGCGCGAGGAATCGTTGAAGCACGGAACCCGGCCTGGAATCCTGCGTGGCCTGGGTGTTACGGGTGGGGTGATTACGTCAGCCGGTGTTGTGTTGGCTGCTACCTTCGCCGCCCTCGGAGTTATTCCCATCATGTTCCTCGTGCAGCTGGCCTTCATCGTGGCCTTCGGGGTGCTGCTGGATACCATTCTGGTCCGCTCACTGTTGGTGCCCGCGCTCGCGTACGACATCGGACACCGGATTTGGTGGCCAGGCAAGTCCGGCCGACAGGCTGATGCAGTGGCGCGTCCCCGTGAGGAGGAACGGACGCCGGTGGGACGGTAGCTCGTCATTCGGCCGCGACGACGTAGCCCGCACCTCCGTCCACGGTGACTCGCTGGCCCGTCTTGAGTAGCCGGGTCGCGTTGCCGGTTCCAACGACGGCGGGTATCCCGTACTCCCGGGCAACAAGAGAGGCGTGGGCGGCAAGGGTTCCGCCGTCGGTGACCACGGCGGCGGCTCGAGCGAAAAGGGGCGTCCAGGCTGGTGCGGTGGATCGCGCTACGAGTATCTCGCCATCGAGGAAGCTGTCGAATTCCTCCAGGCCTGACATCACCCGCACTCTGCCCGTCGCGCGTCCAGTGCTGGCCGGGTGGCCGACGATCGCACCCGCGGGAACCTCGTGGTTTGTCCTGGCTGCGTCAACAGCGCCCGCCACGGGATCAGCTCCAAACCTACCGGGCTCGCCAATGATGAGTGGTGCGTCCAGACGCCGTTGCATCTCCCAGGTTGCCCGGCGGCTTCCTACCAGCTCCCTGTAGTCCGCCGAAGGGTTCATTACTTCACCCAGATGGAGGAAATGGATGTCCTGCGGGTCCTCGATGGCACCTGCCGCAGCGAGGTTTTCTCCCAGGCGTTTGGCGCAACGGCGCAAGACCGGCCATCCCAGAGTGAGGTAAAGGGACTGTTCTTCCCGTAGGGCGGCGTAGTACTGGGCCATCGTGACGAGGGAATCAAAGCGGGTGAGGACCCTTGGACTATCAAGCAGCACTTCCCTGGCCGCGGCTTCGGCTGCCTTTCGCTGTGCGTCAAGAGCCTCCTTGCCGGCCGTGGTTGAAGCCGTTTCAGGGCTTCGGATGCCTGCCTCGCCGAAGGTCGGGTGGTACCAGTCGAGGGAGTAAACGGCCGAGTCCGATGGTGTCGCACTGCTGCGGGTGAGACCTGTGCTGCCAGTGAGTCCTGCGCTGCCCGTAAGGCCTGCGCTGCCCGTAAGGCCGCGGAGCAGGGCCTGATGGCCGAGGCGTCCTGCCGGCGTGTCGCTCAGCGGAGCGGCTAGGTGCTTTTGCCAGAGCCTGGCCAGGGCCGCTTCCATTTTCCAGGCAGATCCGCCCACGACGGCCAATGACCACAGGTAGATTCCCGCCTGCCTGACAATGGCATCCACAAGCTCGATGAGCCTTGCCGGGGAAGCCGTGTCCACCTCTTTCCCTGCCTTGCGCACGAGTTCCCGATAGTCGGGCAGCAGCTGGTGTCGCCATTTCAGCTCCAGACCCTTCAGAACAGCGCGGTGTGCCGCAGCCGGATTGCGGGAGACCCGGAGAAGGACGTTGAAAAGGAACCACGGCAAACGACCACGGCTTCGAAGTATCAACGGCGCCACAATCCGTGGGGACGGAATCGGCGGGGCGTTTAATACCAGCCATTGACGGAGCCATACCGAAATGGCACCCGCACCTGAATATCGTCCTCCATGCCGTCGAGATACCCGGTCTCGATCCGGCGAAGAAGCCAGTCCTCGAACAACGGCGTCATGGGATCCGGAAGCCATTCACCGAGCCTGAAATTCCGCGCCCACAGGCCTTCGCCCGGAGCTGTCCAAACTGCTGGCGTGGGAAGCGCCGTCATCGGGCGGGCCTGAAGGAGGAACAGTGCGTCGTCATGGTCCAGAGCCCACTCGATGTCCTGCGGGACCCCGGCCCGGTGGTCGAGCCGACGGGCCAACGCCGCTACTTGCCTTGCTTGGTCCGAGGTGAGGATGCTGCCATCCGTGGTGCGCGTGGCTTCGCTGGCGCGGACTGTCCATTGCTCTCCGACTGCTTCGCCGGACACCAGCGGCTCCCCAAGACCGGCGACGGCCGTGACAATGGTTTCGTCGTGGTCCCCGGTCAGCGGGTTGGCAGTGAACGCAACGCCTGCGGCACGGGGCTGGACCATCTGTTGAACGAGTACCGCCATGGAAGGGCCTGCCGCATCGCCGCGGGCAGCTGCTCCGAGAACAGCCTCATACGCTGCAACTCTATGCTCCGCAGCGGAGGCCAAACATTGCCTGACAGCATGCTCAAGGTCATCCCGCTCAACGTTCAGCAAGCTTTCGTAGAGACCAGCATAGGAAGCGCCTGCGAGGTCCTCTGCGGTGGAAGAGGACCTGACAGCGTAGGGTCCCGGGCCTGTCCTGCCGGCAGCAGCTGTCAGAGCGCCCGCGAGGTTGTTTCCGAGTTGCCCCACCACCTCCGACGTGACGACGAACCCCGCTGGCACGTTGAAACCCTCTGCCCTGAGCTCGGAAAGAGTGGCTGCTTTACTGCCCAACACGGTCTGGTCCGCGGTCGCAGAGCCAAGCTGCGGAAACTCGCTCATAGCCATGGCTCTCCCTCTTCGCAGACACTTCCGGTTTCAGACAGTCGCGGAGCGTCTTTCGATCATTAGGGTGTCGCGCCACTGCCCCGCGAGTGGGCCAAGAGGCATCCTGGCGATTCGATTCCGCCGGCCGACAACCGTAAAGCCCTCCGCAACATGAAGCCGGAGGCTCGCTTCATTCTCGGGAAAGACACTGGCTTGGATCGTCCAGATTCCTGCTTCTTCAGTGGACGTGATCAGCGCGCGGAGAAGGGCCTTACCCACACCCAACCCGCGGGCTTCCCCGGCCACGTAAATGGAATGCTCCACGACACCCGCATACGCCGCACGCGAGGAGATGGCGGACACGGCGGCCCAACCGAGGATCCGGTCTTCTGCTTCGGCGACCAGCCTGTGATCGTTGAGTCTTGAAGCGTCGAATTGCTCCCATCCGGGAGCGGCGGGCTCGAACGTGGCGTTCCCGGACTCGATACCTTCGGTGAAGATCTCCCTGACCACCGGCCAATCGGAACGGGTCATTTTGCGGATCCGGACGCCGCTGTTGGGCAATCGCGCTGTAGTCCCTTTAGTCTCCGTTGTGTCTTTAGCCTCCGTTGTGTGAGCAGTCTCGCTCGTCCCTGAAGTCTCGCTTGTCCCTGAAGTCCCTCTCGTCCCTGTAGTCCCGCTTGTCACAGGGTCTCCAGCAGGCCGGAAGTCCGCTCAATGGCACCCGGGACCAAGGAGTAGTACGCCCATGTGCCCCGCTTTTCGCGGTGCAGAAGGCCGGCATCCACCAGGATCTTCAGGTGGTGTGAGACTGTCGGCTGGCCGAGGTCCAGGGGCTCGGTGAGATCGCAGACGCAGGCTTCACCGCCGTCGGCGCTTTTGACGATGGACAACAGGCGAAGCCGGTTGGGATCGGCCAGCGCCTTAAACACGGAGGCGCGCACCTGGGCCTCATAGGCGTCAAGGGAGCCTGTTGATGGTGGACAACAGTCCTTGTCCGTAGCCGGTTCGAGGAGTGGCAGCGAGGTCATCTATCCATTATGCCGCAACATTGACATTCATCAATGTATGGTCGTGGCGCTTTTCGCCGTCAAGCTGCGGCCCTTCGCCGGTGAGCTGCTGGGCCTTCTCCATTAACGCTCCGCGCCTTCCCCCGCATGTGGGATGACCACCTCACTGGCGCAGCGCCCGGCGCCTGGAAAGAGCAGGAGCAGAAGTGCAAGGCCCAAGGCTGCGCCGATCAGCTGCGCGGCGATGAATGGAGGCGCGGATGCCGGTGCGATGCCGGCAAACGTGTCGCTGAAAATCCGGCCGAGGGTTACGGCTGGGTTGGCAAATGAAGTTGAGGACGTGAACCAGTACGCGGCGCCGATGTAAGCGCCCACGGCTGGGGCTGCCAGGACACCCCTATTCGTGGTTGCGAGAGCGAAAATCAGGAGGATCAGCACTGCGGTGGCAACGATCTCGGCCAGTAGGTGCCCGGGTGTCGCACGTTCCTTCCTTGAAATGTCCGTCCCGATCTCAAACATGGCGTTCGCCAGGGCGCTGCCACAGATCGCACCCACGATCTGCGTGGGTATATACGCCCCGAGGTCCCGAAGGCTCAGTCCGGACCCATTGCGCCGCCCCAGAAACCAGTCCGCCAAGGACACTACGGGGTTGAAGTGGGCGCCACTGATCGGCCCGAACACCAGGATCAGCACTGTCAGCCCGAGAACTGTAGCCGTGCTGTTTTGCAGCAGCTGCAGGCCGGTGTCGGCGGGGGATAGCTGTTGAGCGGCAATCCCGGACCCGACAACGACCGCAACCAGCAGGCAGGTGCCTAGCAGTTCGGCAATGGCGCGGCGCCACAGGGGTGGCTGGGGTGAAGTCATGGGAACAGCTTGACGCAAAGAATTAACTCAGTCAAAATTGAACCAATGAATATTGAAGCAGTTGAGGTCTTTCAGGCAAGGGTCGCAAGGCATGCCGCCCTCGCTGATCCAGCGCGCCTGCGCATAGTTGACCTGCTAACCCTCGGGGACTTTTCTCCAACGGAATTGCAGGCTGAATTGGGTATGCCGTCCAACCTGCTCTCCCACCACCTGCGCACCCTCGAGGAAGCAGGCTTGGCAAAGCGCCACCGCTCGGAGGCGGACAAGCGCCGTAGTTACGTCCGCCTCGCCAGCGACGCTTTCGAGGGTCTTGTGCCCGGCATCGCCCACGACGCACGTCGCGTCTTGTTCGTCTGCACGCGCAACAGTGCCCGCTCCCAACTGGCGTCTGCCCTTTGGCGGCAGGCCAGCGCGATACCTTCGGCCTCGGCTGGAACGCACCCCGCGGACAGTATCGCCGCGGGGGCTGTCGAGGCGGCCCGGCGACATGGCCTGGATCTGCCCGACGTCGCTCCCCGCGCTCTTGACGAAGTGGCGGATGAAGCCGACTTCATCGTGACCGTCTGCGACAAAGCCCATGAGGAGTTGGTCGGCCTCGGTGGGATCCACTGGTCTGTTGCCGATCCGTTGCGGGTGGATACTCCGGCGGCCTTCGATGCAGCCTTCGAGGATATTGCCCACCGCGTCACCGAGCTCGCTGCGCGCGTCATTGCCGCTTAGAAACGTGGGCCTCAAAATCAAATATTGACAATCATCGATATACCGCCCGATACTTCTATGTATCGATCTTCATCAATATCCAAGGATCGATACGGTATTTCAGAGCTTTACGGTTAGGGCGCATGTCTCCACACCACACACTCGTTCGCACAACACTTCCAGGAGAAAACCCGTGAGCACCGAAACCGCCAAGAAGCCCTCCGTCCTCTTTGTCTGCGTCCACAATGCCGGCCGATCCCAGATGGCGGCCGCGTTCCTAAGCACTCTCGCCAAGGGGGAGATCGAGGTCCGCTCCGCCGGTTCCCAGCCGGCCGACAAGGTCAACCCCGCCGCCGTCGAGGCCATGGCCGAACTGGGCATCGACATGTCCGCCGAAATCCCGAAGGTACTCACCACCGAAGCCGTCAAGGAATCCGACGTCGTCATCACCATGGGCTGTGGTGACGAATGCCCATACTTCCCCGGCAAGCGGTATGAAGACTGGGTCCTGGAAGATCCAGCTGGCCAGGGTGTTGACGCGGTACGGCCTATTCGGGATGAAATAAAGACCCGCATCGAGGGCCTGATCGATTCCCTCATCCCTGCGTCCAAGTAATCCGGCTTCCGGCATAGGAGAGATTCCCGTGAGAAATGACATCAGCGCCGAACAACTGATTATCATCGGCTCGGGCCCGGCGGGCTACACCGCGGCCATCTATGCGGCCCGGGCAGGGCTTAAGCCGCTCGTCCTGGCAGGCTCGGTTACCGCGGGTGGCGCTTTGATGAACACCACCGAGGTCGAAAACTTCCCCGGCTTCCCGGGCGGTATCCAGGGCCCTGAGTTGATGGACGGACTCCAGGAGCAGGCCGAGAAGTTCGGCGCCCGCATAGTGTTCGACGACGTCACGGAAGTCGATCTGAAAGCTCACCTCAAACGGGTGGTCACCGGCGCGGGGGAGACGCACGAAGCGCCCGCAGTCATCCTCGCTACTGGCTCGGCCTATAAGGAACTCGGACTGCCGGAAGAGAAAAAGCTCAGCGGACACGGCGTGTCCTGGTGCGCCACATGCGATGGTTTCTTCTTCCGGGAACAGGACATCATTGTGGTTGGCGGTGGAGACTCTGCCATGGAAGAAGCAACGTTCCTGACACGCTTCGGCAAGTCCGTGACTGTTGTGGTCCGCAAGGGTGAACTCCGTGCCTCGCGCATCATGGCCCAGCGGGCCAAGGACAATCCCAAGATCAGCTTCGCCTGGAACTCCGCCGTCACCAGGATCCACGGCGACACCAAAGTTACCGGAGTGACTCTGACGGATACCCGCACTGGAGAAACCCGCGAACAGCCTGCAACAGGGATCTTCGTTGCCATTGGTCATTTGCCCCGCACCGAGCTTGTCGCCGGGCAGGTGGACCTCGACGCCGAGGGTTACATCAAAGTCGATTCGCCCACCACCTGCACCAATCTCTCCGGGGTCTTCGCATGTGGCGATGCCGTGGATCACCGGTACCGCCAGGCGATCACCGCCGCCGGCACGGGGTGCGCTGCAGCGCTGGATGCTGAACGATTTCTGGCGGCACTTGAGGACGCAGACAGCATAGCCACGGCACTGGTGGAAGAACCCACCCACGCCTGAGGATCCCAAGGATGAAAGAGGACACCATGGAGACAGCGAAGAACCTTCCCGTCGCAATAATCGGTGCCGGCCCGGTCGGATTGGCCGCAGCAGCGCACTTGATCGAACGTGGCCTCGAACCGGTCATCTTTGAAGCTGGACCCTCCGCCGGTGCGGCCATCGAACAATGGCGCCACATCCGGCTCTTCTCGCCCTGGCGTTTCAACATCGATGCCGCCGCCGTCCGCCTCCTGGAACAATCAGGCTGGGAATCTCCCCGCCCCACGGCCCTGCCTTACGGCGGGGAGCTCATCGACAACTACCTCACTCCGCTGGCAGCCATGCCGGTCATGGCTTCCCGCTTGCAGACGGGCGCCCGCGTTATCGCCGTTACCCGTCTGGGACTGGACAAGACCCACGTCCGTGACCGGGACACCACCCCTTTCCTGGTCAGGGTGGAGCACGCGGACGGCGAAACCCGTGATCATGTTGTGGCTGCCGTCATCGATGCGTCGGGAACGTGGTCAACACGCAACCCGCTGGGCACCTCAGGCTTGCCCGCCGTTGGCGAAGAGACAGCGGCGGACCGCATCTCCTCGCCCCTACCGGACGTTATTGGGCGGGACCGCGCCGCCTTTGCCGGTCGCCGCGTCCTCGTCGTGGGCGCTGGACACTCGGCTGCGAACACCCTGATCAATTTGGCCGACCTCTCCAAGGACGAACCCAACACGCGGATCCTGTGGGCCGTGCGAGGCGGCTCTGCAGAGAAGGTCTACGGTGGCGGAGCCGCGGACGGATTGCCCGCGCGGGGCCAGCTCGGCGCCAGGCTTCGTCGGCTCGTCGAAGCGGGAAGCATAGAACTGCACACACGTTTCGGCATAGCTGGCCTGAAATCGCTCGATTCCGGAGTGAGCGTTGAAGCCGTTGACGGACGCACGCTGGATGTCGATGTCATCGTTCCGTGCACCGGCTTCCGCCCGGACCTGGAGATCCTGCGCGAACTCCGTCTCAACCTCGATCCTGCCGTTGAGGCACCCACGGAGCTCGGTCCACTGATTGACCCCGAATTCCACTCCTGCGGCACTGTGCCTCCACATGGTGCCAAGCTGCTGGCACATCCAGAGAAGGACTTCTACGTCGTGGGAATGAAGTCCTATGGCCGTGCTCCGACCTTCCTGCTGGCCACGGGCTATGAGCAGGTCCGTTCCGTCGCTGCTGCACTGGCCGGTGACCACGAGGCAGCGGATTTGGTGCAGCTGGAACTGCCGGAAACGGGAGTCTGCTCCACGGACGCCGGGACCAGCTGCGATGTTCCCTCGACGGTCATCAACGAAGAAGCGGAGTCGGGCTGCTGTGCTTCACCGGAACCAGCTTTCATCGGCTTCCCGACCGGGTTCGCGCACGGCCGTTCGGGGTTTAGCCGCTAGGCGTTGACGGTGTTCCGTTGCCGATAGCTATCGGCGGCATAGACGCCCAGGATCCGCACCTCCGTGGTGAAGAATTCCAGCTCCTCCAGCGCCCGGCGGAGACGAGCGTCCGCAGGGTGCCCTTCGACGTCGGAGAGGAACATGGTGGCCGCGAACTCGTTACCCACCATGTAACTCTCAAGCCTGGTCATGTTCAGGCCGTTGGTCGCAAAACCACCCAGCGCTTTGTAGAGCGCTGAGGGGACGTTGCGAACACGGAACACGAAGCTCGTGATCGCGGGACCCGGGAGCTCCTCCTTGGTGGGAATTTCGCGTTCCCGGGCCAGAACCACAAAGCGCGTGGTGTTGGTGGGGTCATCTTCGACGCCGGAGGCCAGCACCTCCAGACCATACAAGCCCGCGGCCAGTGGAGGAGCGAGGGAAAGCTTGCGGGGATCGTTCCAGTCGCGCACTTCCCTCGCTGATCCTGCCGTGTCTCCGGCGATAACCGGCTTGAGGCCAGCTTCCCGGATGATCTTGCGGCACTGGCCCAAAGCGTGGATATGGCTGTGAACCTCTGTTGCGCCTTCAATGGTGCTGCCCGGAATGCCCAAGAGGTCAAACCGGATGGGCAGGAAATACTCGCCCACGATTTGCAGCTTGGACTGGGGGAGCAGTGCGTGAATGTCAGCCACACGTCCGGCGATGGAGTTCTCGATCGGGATCATGGCGAGGTCCACTTCACCGGTGGACACCAGTTCAAAGGCGTCTTCAAAGCTTGCGCAGGGCACGCTTTCGAGGTCGGGGAACATTTCCTTGCACGCGAGATCCGAGTTGGCTCCCGGCTCACCTTGATACGCAATCTTCTGGGACATGGTGCTCATGGTTTCACGCGGATCCCCCAGCAACCCAACCGGGTCCACCCTGTGACCGGCAACCCAACTGAGTCGCAGCAGAGCGCGTTTTGAGGGGTCAAAACGCGCTCAACTGCGACTCAGTTGGGCCAGGAAAGCGGGAACTCAGCCGTTGATGATCTGCGGTACGCCCAGTGCCTTGAGGCCTTCAGCGCCGAACTCCAGGCCGTAGCCGGACTGCTTGGCGCCACCGAAGGGGATGCGTGGGTCCACTGCGCCGTGTTTGTTGATCCACACGGTGCCGGCCTGGATGCGGGAGGCGACCTCGCGGGCGGCAGCCAGGTCGGAGGACCAGACGGAGGCGCCGAGGCCGACGTCGAGGGCGTTGGCTTTGGCGACTGCCTCGTCAACGGTGCTGTACCGGATGATCGGCAGGGCCGGGCCGAACTGTTCCTCGGCGACGAGCGGGTTGTCGTTGTCGATGTCGGCAACCAGTGTGGTGGGGTAGAAGTTGCCGGGCTGATCGGCGTCGGGGTTGCCGCCGAGCAGGATGCGTGCACCGGAGTCGCGGGCAGCCTCCACCAGCCGGGCCACGATGTCATACTGCTGGCGGTTCTGCAGTGGGCCGAGGACGTTGTTCTCATCGAGCCCGTTGCCCATCGGCATCGCGGCGGCGACGGCGGCCAGTTCAGTGCACACTGCCTCGTACAGCGAGTCGTGGACGTACAGGCGCTTCAGGGCGGCGCAGGTCTGGCCGGTGTTGATGAAAGCGCCCCAGAACAGCCCCTCGGCAATGGCTTTGGGGTCCGCGTCGGGCAGGACGATGCCTGCGTCGTTGCCGCCGAGTTCCAGGGTGAGGCGCTTGACGGTGTCAGCCGACGAACGGATGATCGCCTTGCCTGTGGCCGTGGAGCCGGTGAACATGACCTTGCCGATGGCGTCGTGCGCGGCCAGCGCTTCGCCGACGTCGCGTCCTCCGGAGACCACGCTGAGCAGGCCTTCGGGCAGTTCCTGGTTGATGATCGAGGCCAGCGCGAGCACGGACAGCGGGGTGTATTCGGAGGGTTTGACCACCACGGCGTTGCCCATCCGGAGGGCAGGGGCGATTTGCCAGACAGTGATCATCATCGGCCAGTTCCAGGGGCCGATCGCGCCCACGACGCCGATGGGCCGGTAGTGCAGTTCGGCGCGGGTTTCGCCGTCGTCCACCACAGTCTCAGGGTCCAGCGGTGTGGCGGCGGTTGCGCGCAGCCACGCGGCGCACGCGCCGACTTCGAAGCGGGCGTTCGGGCCGTTCAGCGGCTTGCCCTGCTCGCGGGAGAGCAGTTGGGCGAGCTCTTCTGCGGAGCGTTCGACGGCGTCGGCCGCCTTCATGAGCGCAGCGGACCGCGCGTCGTGGCCCAAGGCAGCCCAGGCTGGCTGTGCAGCTGCGGCAGCTGCAACTGCGGCGTCAAGATCTTCAACGGTGTGGACGGGGGCTTCGCCGACCGCCTGGCCCGTTGCAGGGTCAAGAATCGTGCGGCTGTTCTGGCCGGGGGCTGCGGTAATCGAGGCCAGCAAGGCGTCGTAAGTCTCCATTGGTACTCCGCTCGGGTAGTAAGTCTTGGCGGCCGGTGAGGCGCGCGGCGATGATTCCAGTGTGGTTGGCGTCACGCGGAGTCGCCTTGTCTATGCACGAACAGCCCTTGACGGGAAGCGAACGCTTTCCAGCAGCGCCTTTCGTACCGGATAATTTGGCGGGTGACTCTTGCATCCCTCGCTGCCTTCGCCGGTCTCTGCCTGGTCCTGTCCGTAACTCCGGGTCCGGACACCTTTTTGGTCCTTCGCATTGCGTTGAACCGTCCCAGTGCTGGAATTGCTGCGGCGGCGGGGTCGGCCATGGGGGCGATTGTTTGGGCTGCACTGGTGGGCGTTGGCCTCGCGGCCATCCTTGAGCAGTCGGCGGAACTGTTCCGCTGGGTCAAGATCGCGGGCGGCTTGTACTTGCTGTATCTGGGCGTTTCGTCGTTCATCAAGTCCAGGAAAGCGGCCAGGGCGGCCAAAGCAGGCCCAGAGGGAGAGGGTTCCAACGCGCCCCTCCCGTACAGCCGGCTCGCGGCGCTGGGCGCAGGAGCTCTCTCCACACTCCTGAACCCGAAGGTAGGCCTGTTCTATCTCGCCGTGGTGCCGCAGTTCATCCCGCACGGCGGAGACACCATGGGTACCTCGCTCATTCTGGGCATCGTGGTTGCCGTCATTGCCTTCGCGTACCTGTCGATGATCGCGGTGGTGGCGTTCAAGGCGATGCGGTGGCTCAAGCGCCCCAAGGTGAGTACCGCCGTCGAGCGTGTCAGCAGCGGTGTGATCGCGGGACTGGGCGTCGGCGTGGTGGCGTCGGGCGCCAGCAGCTAGGCAGCCAGCAGTTAGCTAGCCCGCCAGCAACCTTAGGTAGTTGTCCAGCTGTCCTTCAAGGTCCTCGGCAAAGTGCTCGCCGGGGGAGAGGGCTGCCACGATCTGGGCGCCCAGCATCATGTTGAGCAGATGATCGGCGACGGCGGCGTCCCCAATGGGGGCGGCAATCTCACCGGCCGCGCGGGCTGCTGCCGTGTGCGCCGTGATGGTGTTGTGCCACTGGTTCATGGAGTCGCTGTGCAGGGCCGCCATCTCTGCGTCGTTGAGGGCCTTCTGCCAAAACGGGATCACGATGCGGGCTTCGTTGACGCGCTCCTCGTCCAGCGGCAGGACTTCGGCGCAGAAGGCGCGGAGGGCAGCGATGCCGGCCAATCCCGAGGTCACGGCCGCTATGCGCTGGTTGGTGCGGTTGAAAACGTGCCCGAAAGCTGACGTCAGCAGCAGATCCTTCGTCGGAAAATAGGGCTTGAGCGCGCCATTGGCAAAGCCGGCTTCTTCGGCAATTTCGCGCATGGTGGCGCCTTCAATGCCCAGCCTTGCAATGATCCGCCAGGTTGCGTCCACCAGTTCGAGGCGTCGTTGATCGTGGTCCACAATCTTTGGCACTGAGGGGGCTCCCTGAAAACTTTTTGGCGGACAGGTCTTGTGACTCATCTTACGTTTTGGTTATTCTCTACATCTATAGAAAATAAATCCTGACCCATCATAGGTCCCGGACAAGAGGCAGCCATGACGCCCACAGCAACCCAGACAGCCACTGACGCAGCCGTTAAGGAAACCCAGTACCGCCTGGCCACAGGTGCCGAAATCTCTGAGGTGCAGCGCCTCCTGCAGGCCGCCGGACACCTCGGCGCCGAGCAGCGGATTGCCTACCTGGGCCTTGTGGATCCGCCCCGCGGGCAAGCAAAAGAAGACCGCCGCTTCCGTGTGTTCATCCACGACATCTCCGGCGGGGCTCCTACCGACGTCGTGGTGTCGGTGACACGTGGTGAGATCCTGTCCGCAACAGAACTGGACACCAAAGTCTCCGGCGAACTCCCCGTGCTGGAGGAAGAGTTCGAGGTCGTGGAGACGCTCCTCGCCACGGACGAGCGCTGGCTCACCGCCCTTGCGGCACGAGATCTGGACGTGGAAAAGGTTCGCGTGGCTCCGTTGTCCGCGGGAGTCTTCGAATACGACGAGGAACGCGGCCGCCGCATCCTTCGTGGCCTGGCCTTTGTGCAGGACTTCCCGGAGGACAGTGCGTGGGCCCACCCTGTGGACGGGCTGGTGGCGTACGTGGACGTGGTCAACAAGGAAGTCACCCAGGTGATCGATCTCGGCGTCATGCCGATCCCGGCCGAGCATGGAAACTACACGGATCCTGAACTGACCGGACCTCTGCGGACCTCCCAGAAGCCCATCAGCATCACGCAGCCGGAAGGTCCGAGCTTCACTGTCACAGGTGGCAATCACGTGGAGTGGGAAAAGTGGAGCGTGGACGTCGGCTTCGACGTCCGGGAAGGAGTTGTCCTCCACAACCTCGCTTTCCGGGACGGCGACCGCCTCAGGCCCATCATCAACCGGGCATCGATCGCCGAAATGGTGGTTCCGTACGGCGATCCCTCGCCCATCCGCTCCTGGCAAAACTACTTCGACACCGGCGAATACCTCGTTGGCCAGTACGCCAACTCCTTGGAACTAGGTTGCGATTGCCTTGGCGACATCACCTACCTCAGCCCCATCATCAGCGATGCCTTCGGCAACCCCCGCGAAATCCGCAACGGGATCTGCATGCACGAGGAAGACTGGGGCATCCTCTCCAAGCACTCGGACCTCTGGACCGGCATCAACTACACCCGCCGCAACCGTCGCCTGGTGATCTCCTTCTTCACCACCATCGGCAACTACGATTACGGCTTCTACTGGTACCTCTACCTGGACGGCACCATCGAGTTCGAAGCCAAGGCCACCGGCATCGTGTTCACCAGCGCCTTCCCGGAAGGCGGTTCGGACAACATTTCCCAGCTGGCGCCGGGCCTCGGTGCCCCGTTCCACCAGCACCTCTTCAGCGCCCGTTTGGACATGGCCATTGACGGCTTCACCAACCGCGTGGAAGAAGAAGACGTGGTCCGCCAGGCTATGGGCCAAGGCAACGAGCGCGGCAACGCCTTCTCCCGCAAGCGGACGCTGCTCACCCGCGAGTCGGAAGGCGTCCGGGAGGCCGACGCGCGTTCAGGCCGTACCTGGATCATTTCCAACCCCGAGTCCCGAAACCGTTTGGGCGAACCCGTCGGCTACAAGCTCCACGCCGAAAACCAGCCCACGCTGCTGGCCGACCCAGGTTCCTCTATCGCCAAGCGCGCCGCGTTCGCCACGAAGGACCTCTGGGTCACCCGCTATGCCGACGAGGAACGCTACCCCACGGGCGACTTCGTGAACCAGCACTCCGGGGGCGCGGGCCTCCCGGCTTACGTCGCTCAGGACCGCGAGATAGACGGCCAGGACATCGTCGTATGGCACACATTTGGCCTCACACACTTCCCCCGCGTGGAGGACTGGCCGATCATGCCCGTGGACACCGTTGGCTTCAAGCTGCGCCCCGAAGGCTTCTTCGACCGCAGCCCCGTGCTGGATGTGCCCGCCAACTCTTCAGGTTCGAGCTGCCACAGCTCTGCCGCCACCGCTGCGGATGAACACGGCGATGCGTCCAGCTCAGGTCACCACGACCACTGCCACTAAACGGATCCCCGGACACATGACCACTACGACGGGACGGGTCCGGTCAGCCGGGCCCGTCCTCCATCCCCGGATCTGCGCGGCACTCACGGCTGTGTCATGCGCCGTCCACCTGTGGCTCGCGGCCTCGGGACACCACGGCGCGTGGCTCGGCATCCTCATGATTGCCTTGGCGGCGGTGTGCGTGCCGTGCACCTTTCACATTTGGCGCCACAGCCGCGTCGGAGCTCTTCACCAAGTCACCATCTCGGCCGTGGCGATGGTTGGCCTCCATGCCGTCTTGCTGCTGGGAGCGGGAGGCCTGTCGGGAGCGGGCGGTGCTGCTCACGCCCATGGTGGGGGACCGACGTCGAACGCTTTTGATACTTCCGGCGCCGCCGGACTGTTGCTGGTGATCGGATTGGAAATCACGACGGCGTTGCTCGCGGCCACGCTGGTAGCGCGGCTACGGCGTCGGGTACAAATTGCCGCTGCTTCCTGATCCTGTTTGGCCTTCGGCATAAGCCCAGCAGGAATTCGGCAGGATATTGCCTCGAGCAGGCAGTTTTCCCGCTTGTTGCACCTTGCCCGAACACTGTTCAGTAGAGAGGTGAGTAGAGCTGTCAGTAATTCGGGTTATTCAGGCCTTGGCTTGTTCAGGGCGACGGGGATCTATGTAGGTGCCATTCTGGGATCCGGTGTGCTGGTTCTGCCAGCTATCGCCGCCCAGGTTGCAGGACCGGCGTCGTTATTGGCGTGGGCGTTGCTGCTGGTGTTCTGCACACCGGTGGCGTTCAGCTTCGCGGAAATGTCCAGGCAACAGCCCGACGCCGGTGGGATCGCCACGTTCGTGACCCGCGCTTTCGGGCAGCGGGCCTCAGTTGTGGCCGGCTACCTCTTCTACTTCGCCATCCCGTTCGGGGCGCCCGCCACCGCGGTGATCGGCGGGGAATACATCGCGCATGCCATGGGCGGCGGGCGGGAGACGGCCCTGATCGCGGCCGGGTTCATCCTGGCGGCAGGTTTCCTGAGCAACGCGGTGGGGATCCGGGTCTCCAGCAAACTGCAACTCTTCCTCATGGTCTTGCTCGTGGCGTTGCTCGCGCTCGCCGTCGCCGTGGCTGCGCCCTACGCCAAGGCAGAGAACTTCGTTCCCTTCGCCCCGAACGGCTACTGGGCCGTGGGTGGCGCAGCGAGCTTGCTGTTCTTCTGCTTCGCCGGGTGGGAAGCCGTGACGCATCTGGCCGGCGAATTCCGCAACCCCGAGCGCGACCTCAAGCGGGCCACCTGGCTGACGCTCGTCGTCGTGGGTGTTGTCTACATCGGTTTGGTGGCAGCCTGTGTCGCCGTCCTCGGTCCAGGCCTCGCTGGCAGCAGCGTGCCGGTGGCCGAACTACTGGCGAAAGGACTGGGACCGGCGGCGGCTCCCGCGACGGCTGTGGCCGCAGCCGTGTTGACGTTCGGACCGCTGAATACTTTCGTCGCCGGGGCCAGCAAGCTGGGCGCCAGGTTGGCGTCCGACGGCGTGCTGCCGCGGCCTTTGGCGCGTGGCGTGGCTGCCGGCGAGGTGCCCACTGTGAGCCTCGGCGTGCTGGCTGCCATGACGTCGCTTTCCTTTGCCCTGGCCGCTGTAGGGCTCCTCAGCATGGAGTTTCAGATCGGCGCTGCCTCGGCATGCTTCACGGCCGTGACCGCTTTTGGCCTGGCCGCAGGCGTGCTCCTGTTGCCCCGTGGAACCGCAGCCTGGTACGGAGTGATTGTGGCCGCCGTCGTGATGCTCGTGGTCCTGCTGTTCAGCGGCTGGGCGTTGCTGGTGCCCGCAGTGCTGGGTGCTGCGGCATTGTTGGTGGGGCGCTTGTATTTGAAACCCCCGGTGCCACAATTGAGCCATGGCCGCAGCGTGGTCAATTCGTGAGGGGTTCCGCAGCGGGCCTGACCCTGATGCCCTGCGCCGCCCCTTCTTCATTGCAGCCGTTGTTGTCTTTGCCCTGGTAGTCCTGGCCGAGGTGGGGATGTCGCTCCTGCTGGGGCAGACCGCCGTCGACCCCGTCTCCGCAAGCGACGCCAACAACCTGGGTGTTCCACTGGATGTCTTCCTCAAAACGCAGCGGGCCGATGCCGAACCGCCGGGCGCGGGCATTGGATTCCTCGCATTCCTGGATGGCTTGCTGCTGTTCACAGTGGTGATGCTGGGGCTTAGCCTGATCATCGATCTTCGGACCTATGGCCGGATCCAGGGGCTCACGACATTTATCGTGACGCTGCTTTGGGTTATCGCGGCGTTCCTCACCGCAATGTTGGCTTTGGCGAAGCTGTTCCTGATGATCGGGTTGTTCGTGGCTACCCCGTTTGGAACCATTGCCTACCTTGCCCTGTGGGGGAGCTTTCCTACCGGGCAGGCAGCGGCGATTCTGGGACTATTGCTGGTCCTGAAAATCGTGTTCGCAGTGTTGCTGATTCTCAGCCAGCCAAAGTTCCTCAAAGTCACGGGACTCGTGGTGCTGCTGGTGGTGTCCGTGCTGCTTCAGATGATCCTGGGGCTGATCCACGGGTTCCTGCCGGGTCCCCTGGTGTCCATTGGAGATCAGTTCTGGGCGCTGATCACTGTGGTGGTGGCGCTGGTGTGGGCACTGATCATGCTGATTGCCTCGATTCCCGCCATCATCAACGCCCTGCGCGTGAGCGGTTCGGCGGGGGACTAGCCTTGCCGCCAGTCCGGTGACTTCGCGGGAATCCTGCTACGTCGAGCCGACTCACAGCGAAACCCGCGTCAGCTTGTCCGGATTCGAGATCTGCCGCAACCCGCGGATGGTGCCGTCAGGGCCGCCGTCGAGCACCAGGACGTCGGCGCGGCCCGAGTGCCGGAGTACCAGCGCTGGTTCCCCGTTCACAGCGATGATCTCGGCAGTGACGGGCTGTACGGGATCGAAAACCACCGCTTTGCTGAGGATGCCCGCGAAGAACCGCCCGATCCGCTCCGCCCCGAACACCGGGTTCATTGCGCTCTTGACCTTGCCGCCGCCGTCGGCCCAGAGCACTGCATCCCGGTCGAGCATCGCCACTACCGTGTCAATCTCACCCTGCTCGATGGCTCGTACAAGTTTCTCCAAGGCTGCGCGATCCTTGGTCCTCGGAGCGGGAGCATCCGGGTCGATGTCCAAGCGGCGCTCGGCCCTGGAGATCATTTGGCGGACGGCAGTGGGAGTCTTTTCCAGGATGTCCGCGATTTCCGGCGCGGACATCCCAAAAGCGCGGTGGAGCACCAGTGCGGCTCTCGCCTCCGGCGCCAGCTGCTCAGCCAGGTGAAGCAAGGTCAAGGACAGGAGCTCGCGGTTGGCCACGGTTTCCTCCGGAAGCCTGGAGGTGTCCACCGGCTCCGGCAACCAAGGCCCGGTGTAGTCCTCGCGCGCAGCGGCGAGTTGGCGCACCCGGTCAACGGAGCGCCGCACGCACACCGTTGTCAGCCACGCGGGCCAGGATTCCACGCGGTGGCCATCGGCCTTGCGTTCCTGCCGAACGGCATCGATGGCAACCTCGGAGACGACGTCCTCGGCATGGCCGAAATCTCCCAACATCCGGTAGGCGATTCCCAACAAACGATTCCGTTCGCTCTGCCACGCGGCCGTGGCGGATACCGCAAGACTCATGCCCTCCACGCTACCCCTCAGACGATCGGGTTCTTCTCATCTACCGGCGGCTCCATTTGCGTGCTCACGGCAATCCTGTTCCACACATTGATCGTGGAGATGGCCAGGATCAAACCGCCCATCTGGCTGTCGTCGAAATGGGTGGCGGCCGCATTCCAGATCTCGTCGGTGACGGTATCCGGACCGAGCTGCGTGACGGCGTCGGTCAAGGCCAGCACCGCCTGCTCGCGGGCATCGAAGAACACCTTCGAATGCTGCCACGCCGCCACGGCATGCAACTTGCGGGCAGGAATCCCGCGCTTCCGACCGTCAGTGGAATGCATGTCCACGCAGAAACCGCAGCCATTAAGGATGGAAGCGCGGAGCTTGATGAGTTCGTACAAGTCGGGATCAACCGACTTCCGGGCGTAGCCCTCCAGCCCGATGACAGCGGCGTAGCCGAGTTTGTTGCTGTGGCCGATATTGATGCGGGTCATGCTGTTTCCCTTCCGTGGTGGTGCCTTACATCAGAGATGTCGTAAGGGGCGGCGGAAGTGTGACAGGGGCGGCTAATTGTTAGAGTCAGTCGATGCGCGCAGTAGTTTTTGATGAGGTCCGGACCCAACCCGCCGTTCGGGAGGTCACCAAACCCGAGGCTCCCGCTCGAGGTGTGGTGGTGAAGGTTTTGGCCACCGGCATGTGCCGCAGCGACTGGCACGCCTGGGCCGGCCACGATGACATAGCGGTGCCCCACGTTCCAGGCCACGAGCTCGCCGGTGTCATCGACTCCGTCGGGGAAGACGTCCAGCGCTGGAAGGTCGGCGACCGCGTCACCGTCCCCTTCGTTTGCGGGTGCGGTAAGTGCGAATGGTGCCTTGATGGTGACGCGCAGGTGTGCCCCGACCAGGAGCAGCCCGGCTTCACCCACTGGGGATCGTTCGCCGAATACGTGGCCCTGCACGCTGCCGACAGCAACCTGGTTGCCATACCGGAAAGCGTTGAATTTACGACGGCGGCAAGCCTCGGCTGCCGCTTCGCCACGGCATATCGTGCCCTGGCAGCCCGTGCCCAGGTGAAGGCCGGCGAATGGGTGACAGTTGTGGGCGCGGGAGGCGTGGGCCTCAGCGCTGTGATGATTGCCAAGGCCATGGGAGCCAAGGTCATTGCCGTGGATCGGAACCCGGAGGCCTTGGCCGTGGCTGCACGTTTGGGTGCAGACCACACCGTGCTTGCTGACGGTGCGGATATCCCCGCCGCGGTCAACGTCCTCTCCAACGGAGGCAGCCACGTGGCGGTAGACGCCGTCGGAAGTGAACAAACCTGCGCAGACGCAATCCTCAGCCTTCGCAGGCGGGGCCGGCACGTCCAGATCGGCCTGTTGCCCTCCATTGACGGCAACCCGCAGGTGCCGATGGCCCGCGTGATCGGCTGGGAACTGGATGTCCTGGGCAGCCACGGCATGGCCGCGGTGGACTATCCCGGAATGATGGCCCTCATTGAACAGGGTGCGCTCCGGCCGCAGCTGCTGATCGAACGCACTATCGGGCTGGAAGAAGCAGCGGTCCTGTTGCCCGGCTTCGATAAGGCCAGCCCCGCAGGCATGACCATGATCGACCCGGCGCGCTAACCGCCTGGCACCCCCAACTGGGTCGCATTTGTGCGCGTTTTGAGCCGTCAAAACGCGCACAAATGCGACCTAGTTGGGTTAATCTGCAGGGCGGTTCCGGTACGCGGCGAGGAAGTGCTCGATCCTGCGCACGGCTTCCTCGATGTCCTCCACGGTCGGCAGGATCACGAAGCGGAAGTGGTCCGGGGTGGGCCAGTTGAAGGCCGTTCCGTGCGAGACGAGGATCTTCTGTTCCTGCAGGAGTTGAAGGACGAACTTCTCGTCGCTCTCGATCGGGTAGATCTCCGGGTCCAGCCGGGGGAACAGGTACATTGCGCCCGCGGCGGGGACGCACGAAACGCCCGGGATCGCGGTCAACAACTTCCACGCCAGGTCCCGTTGCTCACGCAGGCGGCCGCCGGGACGAATGAGTGCCTCGATGCTTTGGTATCCACCCAGGCAGGTCTGGATGGCGTGCTGGGCGGGAACGTTGGAGCACAACCGCAGCGAGGCGAGCAGTTCCAGGGATTCGCGATAGGCAGCCGTTGCGGTCAATGGTCCCGTCACGGCAACCCAACCTGCACGGTAGCCGGGCATGCGGTAGGCCTTGGAGAGTCCGCTGAACGTCAGAACCGGGATGTCGTCCGCGACAGCTGCGGTATGAATGTGCGGGGCGTCGACGTAGCGGATCTTCTCGTAGATCTCATCGGAAAACAGGACGAGATCATGCTTCCTTGCGAGCGCCGCGAATTGCTCAAGGATGTGCCTGGGGTAGACGGCCCCTGTGGGATTGTTCGGGTTGATGATCACGATGCCCTGTGTGCGCGCCGTGATCTTTGATTCGACGTCGGCCATGTCCGGCCACCAGTTCTCGTCCTCATCGCAGAGGTAGTGCACGGCTTTGCCGCCCGTGAGTGTCACGGCCGCGGTCCAGAGCGGGTAGTCGGGTGCCGGGATGAGGATCTCGTCACCGTTTTCCATGAACGCCTGCAGGGTCATGGAAATGAGTTCGCTGACGCCGTTGCCGATGAAGACATCCTCGACGCCGATCGTCATCAGTCCGCGCGTCTGGTAGTACTGCGAGATCGCGGTCCGGGCGGAGAAGATGCCCTTGGAATCGCTGTAGCCCTGGGCTCCGCGGATGTGGTGGATCATGTCCACCACCACTGACTCCGGCGCTTCCAACCCGAACGGTGCCGTGTCCCCAAGGTTCATCTTGAGGATGCGGTGTCCCTCGGCTTCCATGGCCTTGGCGGCCTGGAGGATGGGACCACGGAGTTCGTAGCGGACATTCTGGAGTTTGCTGGAGTGCTGCATCGGACGCATGGTTGATCTTTTCATGTCAGCTCCCCGGCAAGGCAAACCCGTCCCGAAATAGTCACGGGTTCAGCCGCACCTCGCAAAGTTGGGGGTTGCTGAGACAAATGTTTACGGGATCAAGGATGATGCTGGACCTCAATTCAGTCCGCACCAAAACGAGTGCGTTGACGTTGACTTTAGTGCCGACGTCGGGATTGACCCCCACCACTATGCAGCGCGTCAGGGAGAGGGGAGGCGAGCTTTGGCAGGCGGAACCCTGGGTGAAGTCCAATTGCAGTTGTGCTGCCTGGAAGGCGTTGCGGGCTGTTTCGATCCGTGATCCCAGGACACTGGGCACGGTGGCCTTCACGGGCACCGCAATTTCCAGGTTGACCGTGCTGCCGCGGCCCACTTTCTCGCCGCCGGCGGGGCTCTGGTTGACTACCGTACCTTCGGGCGAGGCGCTTTCGACCTCGCTCGTGGCTGCTTTGAAGCCGGAGTCCGTGATGATCTGGACCGCCTCAGCTTGCGGCTTGGCTTTTACGTCCGGAACGTTGGCGTCCTTGAACATGAAGTACAGGATCACGCCGATGACGGCCAGCAGCACCACACCCCCGATGATCACCCACAACCAGGGGAATCCCGGCGTCGGCTTCGGTTTCTCAGCTGCCGGAACCGTCAAGGTGACCACATGCGCCTGGTCCGCGTAGTCCTCGGGTGCGTCGTCGGCGGAGTAGGCGATCAGCTTCACCGGGTAGCTCCCCTCGGATGCTCCCGCGGTGTCGAAATTGACCACGTACTGTTCGGTGGCCCCGGCGGCGATGGTCCGCAATGGGTTGGGGATGGTGGTGTACGTTTTCGACGGCGGATTGGTCACCTGCCCGGGGAAGGCGCCGAGCACCACACGCTCGGAAGTGGTGGAGCCGTTGGTGACGGACGCTGTCAGCGAACCCTTCCCATTTTTAAGGACGACATCCGGGGAGCTCAACGTCATGGTGATGGCAGTCATGGCACAACAACTCCTGGGATCGCGGTTTGTAGTTTCGGCACACAGCAGCTCATTTCAGCCTCCGGGCTTCTGGATCAGCAACACACAAGTCCCCAGGGGACAGTCGATTCCCAGCTGTCCGCCGGAGGTCCCGAAGGTCAGGTCCACGGTCTTCCCTGGGCCTGAATTCTGCTCAGCCCGCGTGCCCTGCACCAACAGCGAGACGGTGACCGCCTGCTGCGGGGCGAGCCTTGCCCGCTTGGTGGGAGGTCCGAAATAGAACAGGCCTCCACCGAATTCCTTCACATCGAACACGCACGCACCCGTAACCACCAGCTGGGTATCGGTCGCCGAACACGAACCGCCTTGAGCAGACAGGTCTGCTGACGTGAGTTGCGCGCCCGCGGCTGCGTCGGAGAATCCGCCCTGCCATTCCCGTGCGGCATCGTTGTTTCCGCCACCGCAGCTGACGCCGAACACCAGCACCAACAGCGCAATCACTCCGCAGGCAATCACCACAAGAATCGGCGTGCGGTTCTCCTTATTCATGCGTGGTCACCGTTCATCCCCCGCACCTGAACCTCATCCGTCACGTGCGCGGGCTTCATACCTTTGACGATTCTGCGGATCAACTCCAGCTGCCCACCCGCTTCCGCAGGCACCAGCACCCTGATATGGAAGGCGCCGGGCACGGATTCGACGTCGAACCCGGGCACCCCGGTGGCCAGGTGCAGGAAGCGGGTGAGCCCGTCCACAGTGCCGCGGCGGGCAGAGAGCTGCGCCGCAGCTGCGATGAGGTCCCGTTGCCGCGATATGGGAATTGCGCTGGTCGCCGGAATGCTCCCGGATCCAGCGCCGGCCTCCGGACCGGGCAGCGTTAGCCAGTCCAGATCTACCCAGCGCGAGAGAAAAGGAATCAACGACGACGGCGCGCGGCCGGGATCGGGAACGGTATGGATACGGTCCAGGACCTGCCGGACGGGCTCATGCATGTCCTCGGCCACGGCAAGCAGGGCCTGCAGGGGAGAGCTGGTATCGGCGGCCACCTGGAAAACTTCCGGCAGGACCTTCAGCAGCTTGGACCCGGATGGCCGCATGGGCTCAGCCATTGCCATGGACCACCTCGATCCTGTGGTCACCCGAGCAGAACAGCCAGGTGTCGGGCAGCGTCACGACGTCGTCCACCACGCGCCGTGTGCAGCTCTCCCATTTCACGGCGTTGTCAGTGCTGCGGTACACGCCTTTGGGACCGGCGGCGAGGACCAAGGGTTTGCCGTCAAGGATTGCCCCGGACACGGATTTGACCGGCTCGAAGCGGGTGCGGTCCCTCAACGGCAGATTGCAGTTGACGTCCGGCACGCTCCACTGCGCCGACGCCTGGCCCAGTTTCAGGCGCAACACACCGCCGCTCTGGGTAGCGGCATAGGCAGCGTCGCCCATCACGTGGACACCCCAGCAACTTCCCCCGGTCCAGCCAGTGCTGAACTGCTCCCACGAATTCATGAACGACTCATCGAAATCGGTACGGCCCAGCTCATCGATCTTCAGCCGCAGGCATCCCGTCCCGGTCCCTTCCGGCACTGCGCGGCCGAGCCACACATAGCTCGCACCGCCGTCGTACTGGATGGTCATGCAGCGGATGTCCTCGCCGGCGGCCTTGACCTGCTTGAAGCTGTCCGCGGTACCGGCGTCGGGGGAGAGCCAGACGCCTTCCGAGGCCTCCGCAGCCACCACGACACCTGTCCGCCCGCGGACGTCCACCAAGGCGTCCACTGCGTAAAAGCCACGATCCGGCTGGGACGTGTCCACCACGTTCTGCACGGGGATTGCCCCTTGGCTCATGGAAAGTTCGTACAGTCCGCGTTCGCCGGCGAGCAACAGCAGCGGCTCGCCTTGGCGGTCCACCCAACACAAATCGGCGACGACGAACCCCAGCTCGGCTGCTTTGCGCCAGGATTCGCCGAGGTCCTCGCTGATGTAAATACGGGAACCAGTGCCGGTCACCGTGCTGACGGCCACCATGCCCGGATGCCGCTCCGGACCCACCCGGCCAGGTGCGGGGGAACGGAACGGGGCGATGGCGCGGACGGTTTCTTCCGCCTGGTCGCCGTCGTCGCCAAAATCCGCACAGGCTTCCCAGCCGTCGGCGGCGTTGGTAGTGCGGAACAGGGTGCCGCCTTGGGCCACGAACCACGTCTTGTCCTGGCCTTCAGCCTGGACCAAGGACACGGCATCACTGTCCGGAACTTTGTCCACTTCCAGCCTGACCCGGTCCACGTACTGAACGCCAGGCTCGGCCTCCTCCATGGCGCGGTACAGATTGGAGACACGCAGTGGCTTCCCAAAGCCGGATCCGTAACTGGACGAATCCGGGCTCAGCGGACTGATCCCTTCAGACAGGCGGCCCGCGATCCTGGATTTCACGGCCTCGGCGTCCTCATCGGGACGAACAACGATCCTCGCATCCACCAGCACCTGTTTGTAGAGGCCCCAGCGCACTACAGGCTCGGCGCCAACCGTGGACCGCCTGCGGAGATATTGTTCCACTTCAGTCCGCACTTCGTCGCGTGCATGTGACGCAAGGTCCGCTGCGCGTAATGGTTGGGCCGCCCCTGCCCTGCCGCCGGGAACGAATGGCACCAACACAATTTCCACTTCGCCGGGCCTGGCAAACGCCCACAGATCCTTCCTCGTGAACGCCCTCGCGCGGCCCACCCCGCCGTGGCGACGTGCCAGGACCTCGTAGTCCCTGACGGTGACTGCGCGGTCGCGGGCTTGAAAATCCTGGGGTGCGCGCCTCAGGGCGTTCTCCAAGGACTCGCCATCGCGGCCGCCGGTGGCTGGTTCAGGATTAGTGACCTTGGCACCTGGAACAGGGGAACGCAACGCCGTGAGCTGACCCGCGCCCACGTTGCCGCCCGAACCGCCACCGCTGCGGTACCAGGCGCGAACCTCGGCGCCCGGCCCTGGTACCAACGGGCTCTGCCCGGGTTCCGTCCGCCCCTTGGACTCGTCGTCCCACCACGCGAACATCGCGACGCCGGCACTGCGATCAATCCGCACCGGCATCTCACCCGGCCTTGCGTCAGCAAACGCCTCCACTTCCTTGCAGTACCGGAACGGCTTTCCGTCCACCAGGACAGCCTCGCCACTGCTCAGCCGCGTCCCCGCTGGAACTTCGACGGCGACCGCCAGCCCAGCGCCCGAGACGATCGGCGCGTTCGGGATCACGAAGCTCTGGCCCGGCCTGCCGGTCCCGGTACCAATCGGTACCGCGTCATACATGGTGACATCGGCTGCGGGAACCAGCACGCTGGTCTCGCCGGGAGCCAAAGTGGCTGCCGCCGTCGTCGTAAATACCGGCTGGGGTGAACCAGGAACCCCTGGCGGGCAGCTGACCTGTGTACCTCTGGGGATGCGGATTTCCTGATCGGTGCCTGTACCTGACGCGGATGAGCGGCTGAATTCCAGCATCGTTTCGGCAGTGCTCGGCGGGTACAGGGACGTGCCGAGGAGATTCAAGTAGACGGCGTAGAGCTTGTCCGGCACGCGGTTGAGCCGGTACATGAGCGTGTCCGTGAGGTAGGCAAAGGCCTCGACGATGGTGATGCCGGGATCGTGGACGGAGAGGTCCGTCCACTCAGGGGCGATTTGCTGGATGCGTTCCCGGGCACCGGCCACGAGGTCCGCGAAGCTGCGGTCATCCAGGTTGGGCACGGGAAGACTCATGCTGCACCGCCGGATTCCACGGGCAGGGCGATGGCGATCTCGTCCTCAAGCTGGGTGGTGCGGACACGGTATTTCAGCCGTACCTCGAGGACTTCAGGATCCTCCGGCGAGCGTGACGCATCCAGGGAAAGGACCGTGATGCGCCGCTCCCACTGCTCCACGGCCCGGGCTACGTAGTGGATAGCCAGGCCTGCCGTGGTGTCGTCGGCCGGAGCAAACGCCAATCGGAACAAGTGGCAACCGTACGTCGGACGGTTAACGCGCTCGCCGGGCCTGGTGCTCAGCAGGAGGAGGAGGGCTTGGCGGATGGAGGCTGCATCCGTCACAGTCGCCAGCCTGCCTGACGGGGTGATGCGCAGGCCCGGGACACCGGCCGCGGCGTCGAAGTCCGGATGGATGAAAGCAATCGAAGTGTAGCGTGGGGCGCTCATGCCAGTGCCTCTCTCATGAACCCGACCCCACGAACGTTTGGCCGGGCCGGCGCACGTTGTATTTAACTGCGCCCGGAGGTGTGCCGTCGGTGAAGCCCTCCACAGTGTCCAGGCAGATGGCTTTGCCCCCGATTCTGATGAAGGTTGAGTAGCCCTTGGTGACCGGCAGGGTTTTATTGCACGGTTTGATGTTGATGCCAATATGCGGGCACATGCTGATATCCCGGTCTTGGGGATCCGTCGCCACCAGGATGGGTGACTTTTTGATGCGGACCCACTCCTGCGACGGTACGTTCTCCACTTTGCCGTCGTGCCCACAGCGCAGGATGGCCTCCTTGACCAGGATCCTCATGGCTTAGGCCTCCTCAAAGTCGACTGATTTCGCGCGAATTCTCATGGCTTTACCCGGAGCTTCCAGGACCAGGTCCGTGGCAGCGGTGATTCGAAGCTTGTCCGGCCCCAGCTCCACCGACGAGCCATGTCCGTCCGTGAAACTCACGGTGCGCGCACCGCCGTCGAGCACTATTTGTTGGCCGTCCGCACTGCGGAACGTATAACGGCTCTCCCGTGGTGTGCTGACGTTGTTGTCGGGCGTTTGTTCGCTGCCGTACAGGCCGCCGAGGATGATGGCCTGGGCCGGATCCGTGGCCGGAAGAAGCACCAGGACGTGGTCGCCCGGAGCTGGCGGGGTGACAATTCCCTTCCCGGAACCGGCGGCCGCAGTAAGCACAGGAGCCCACGCGGTCTGGAGATCCGGGTATGCCGGCAGTTGCACACGGGCACGCCCCCGGGCTTCGGGATCGTCCACGTCAGTGATGATCCCGAGCGTAAAGACGTCCGGTCGTCGTTCAGGGACGGGGCTGGGCGGGCGGGTGGTCAGGGTGGTTTCGTAGCCAGTGCCGTCCAAACGGTGTGAGGCGCTCGCGATCAGGTACGTTCCCTCGATGGATGGCGCCACCCCCTTGATCCTGACGCGCCCACCCGCCCTAAGCCGCGGATTGCCCTCGGCCACGAACACCGCCGTGACCTGGCCGGCCATCCTGACGTCCAGCTCGGACTGCGCCAATCCGTCCGCCTCCTGGGTGGATTCCAGTACCTCGTTGTCCCGCCGGAGTTCGCCGCCCGCGCCCACACTGGCCAACGTCGGGTCAGCTGTGACGCGGGCCTTCGCGTCGCTGCTGCTCGTTTCGGCCTGGTGGACTGTGGCGTCCTCCGCACGCCAGCCGTTGATCATTGCGGACGCGTACGCGGGTTCCTGGCTGACCTCGATCTCTGCCGAATGCAGGGACTCCCCGAGGGTGAGCTCCAAGGGTTCGCCTTCGCCGTCGAGTCCTGTGAGCCTCAGGGCGCCGTCGTGGACCACAGGGTAGGCGCCCACCCGGGCACTTTGTTCCACCAGGAGGCTCAGGTCCGTGCGGGCGCACTGGTACACCTGGCCCAGCTTTGCCCCGCCTCCCACTACGTCCAGTCCGGTGCCCTCGCAAAGTTTCCGTGCCAGGCCTGCGAGATCCACGTCCTCGTGCAGCCTGGTGAATTGGCGCTTCCTCAGACGGTGGAGGGCATCGTAGGCACGGATGCGGATTTCTTGTCCGAGATTGGCCTCATAGCTGTACTCCACCACGGTCACCTCACCCACGAAGAGCGGGGTCCGATGGCCGCCGAGCTCAACCCTCAGGGCATCACCGGGGGCCGGATCCACGCCACCCCTCGCCGCAGCAGTCCTCCCCGGACCGGGTCGCCAACTGATGAGGCACTGAGCTGGCCTCGCCAAAGAACCCAGCACCTGGACCGAAACGATGGCAGCTGTTTCTGCTGTTGTCAGTCGTCGTCTACCCAGGCTGACGATGAGTTCGGGAAGGCCCTGGACCTGCCTCATGGTGTCTCACGCCTCATGGTGCTTCACCAACCGGCGGAACGGCGAGCGGCCCGCTGAAGTGAGCGGGGTCGTCAATGTCGTTGTACTCCAGGAGCAGCTTCCAGAGCAGGGGCGTCCCGAAGGCCTCAACCGAAAGACGCCCCAACTCAGCAGGCGGCACCTCAGGAAGGAGCTCGCCGCCGTCGGGCATTGCTGCGTCCCTGTCCGTGCTGCCATCGCCCGTGACAGCCAGCGTGTCCACGGGCGGGGCCGTCAGATCCACAGCAGGGAGTCGCTGGGCGAGCTCGTAATTCTCCCCGCCTTCTTCGTCGGCAGACTGGCCCACGCGCACGAAGACCATCCGCATCCAGGACCTGAGCGGTGAACCGTCAGGGGCGAAGCGGTCAAAGCGCTCCGCCACTTCGGTCACGACTCCGGGCACATTCCACGCGCGGCCCCACACAAACCGGACCGACGGCGGTCTCCGCTGGCGCTGAACCTCCGCGCTGTTCTCCGCGAGGGCCCAGATGGGCCTGGTCATTTGCCGCACGTCCTGAACATGGAGCGACGCCGGCGCGAGGTCGACGTCGAAGAGCAGGTCCAGCCTCAGCTCGGTGTGGCCGCCTCCCGTAAAAAGCAGGGGGTCATCGGCCAGTCCGCTGCCGCTAAGCTTGCCGCCTGCACTTCTCCGGGGCTCCACTCCGGCCGAGCGCTGCATCACCACCGTTTCCGGGTTGAGCAGGCAGCCAAGGTGTTCCCCGGTGTCCTCGATCAGGAAGGCGACACGTTCCATGTCAGACCGCCAAGTGTTCGTCAGTGAGGCGGGCTTGGCGGGCGATTGCCTGGGTTAGCGGAGCGGTAGCCGGGCCTGATTCGTTGGCGGTTGTAATGGGCCGCGGGGCAAGCTCCGGCCAGGCTCCCTTGAGTGCTGGCGCAGGGGTCAGGGTGTCTTGTGGGGCCTGCTCTGCGTTCGATTCTTTGTTTGAAGCAGGTATATCGGGCCTGGCGACGGGGGGTGTCTTCGACGGATTAGTGTGTTGGCGCCGCGTGGGGGTGTGTTGTGGGGCCTGTTGTGCGTCCCGTTCTTGGTTTGAAGGGCGCATGTCGGGCCCCGCGACGGGGGGTGTCTTCGATGGATTAGTGTGTTGGCGCCGCGTGGGGGTGTGTTGTGGGGCCTGTTGTGCGTCCCGTTCTTGGTTTGACTCGTGCATATCGGGCCCCGCGACGGGTGTCTGCGAGTGGTTCGTGTTTAGGGGCAGCGTGGGTGTGTGTTGTGGGGCCTGCGTTGCGTTCGATTCTTGGTTTGAAGCACGCAGGTGGGGCCCCACGACGGGGGGTGCGTCCGAGTGATTCGTGTGTAGGCGCAGCGTGGGGGTGTGTTGTGGGGCCTGCTCTGCCTCCCGTTCTTGATTTGAAGGGCGCATATCGGGCCCCGCAACGGGCGGCGTCTCCGAGCGATGAGGGCGAAGCCCCAACATAGGGATGTCTTGTGGGGCCTGCTGTGTGTCCCGTTCTTGGTTTGAAGGGCGCATATCGGGCCCCGCAACGGGCGGCGTCTCCGAGCGATGAGGGCGAAGTCGCAGCGTGGGGGTGTGTTGTGGAGCCTGCTTTGCGCGCCATGAGCGTCCCCAATCACCCAGTGTGGGCCTCGCAACGGGAGGCGTTTTGGTCGGCGCGGACGGAGGAACCAACCCGGCGTCGCGCAGTAACTGGACCCAATGCTCCGGTGCACCTTCCACGTTCAGGCCACGCACCGGCGTCGAACTTTCCCACGAAGAATGCTCCGAAACGCCCGCGTCCTTGGCCGAAGGCCCCAACGCGCCGACACTCAAAACGCCACCTCCAGAAACACCCGCACCCGGAGAACCCACACCCGGAGAACCCACACCCGGAGAACCCGGGTCCCGGCCCGACCCACGATCCAGCCACGCAGCCACAGCCCGCAACCGATGCGCAGCAGCCCGCCGCCAGGAAAACCCAGGCTCAGGCGACGGGAGCGCGGGCATCGTCGAGCTCCAGGCGGTCGTATGCGATGCTGAGGGATTCGATGGCGAGGTCCTTGCCCAGTGCGTCAAGGGGTGCGCCGAACCAGTCGCATGGCCAGGCCCCCAGGAGGTTCCAGCGGCGGACTTCTACGGAGCCGGCATCGTTGAGCATGGCGATGGAGACGTTCCGGCGTTCCACCTTTCCGTCCACGGCTTTGAAGAGCCACTGCAGCATCTCGGTGGAGTCCGTGAGCCCGTACTTCAAAGTCACCGGGGTGTACTCCACTTGCCCGGGGATGACGCGGACTGTGCTGTTTTCGCCGCCTGAGCGGTAGAGGATCCGGTCGATTTTCAGGCCGAGGCCCTCCACTTTGGTGAAGTGGCCCTGGACCACGCCTTGGATCACGAGCTTGAAGTTGTAGGCCCGGTACGGATCCACCACGTTGCCCGGTTGGGCGGCAGGTGTTGGGGTTGTCATGTCAGGCTCCTGCGCTCTCTGTCTCGCTGGTGTTGTCCGCCGACTGCATGAGCTTGAAGATCACAAACTCGGCCGGTTTCACGGGCGCGATCCCGATCAGCGTGACCACTTGCCCGGCATCGCGGACCTCTGGAGGGTTGGTTTCTTCGTCGCACTTCACGAAAAATGCCTGTTGAGGAGTAGTTCCGAGCAGGGCGCCGTCCCGCCACACGTTGGTCAGAAACGCCCCGATATCGCGCCGGATCGACTTCCACAGCGTGTGATCATTGGGCTCAAACACCACCCAGCGAGTCCCGTCAGCCACCGATTCCTTGATCATGTTGGTCAGGCGGCGCACATTCACGTACCGGTATTCGCTCGCTTCCGGAGCCTTGGTCCTGGCACCCCAAATCCGGATGCCCTCGCCCGGGAAGTACCGGATACAGTTCACGCCCGCCGGGTTCAGGACCTCCTGCTCCCCGCGGCTGACCCGCCGCACAAGATCGATCGCGCCTTGGATGGGCTCGTTGGCTGGCGCCTTGTGGACGCCACGGGTCGCGTCGACGCGCGCCCAAACGCCTGCAATATGGCCCGACGGCGGCTGCGTCACCTTTTTCCCGGACACGGGATCGATCATCACGATCCACGGGAAATACAGGGCCGTATAGCCGCCGGGGGATTGCGGGGCGCCGAGGTCCTGCTGGCCGCCGGCTTCGATGGCTGACCCCTCCCGGCTGCCTGCGGCGGCGGGTCGCGGTGAGTCGGGCCAGTCGGGGGAATCTGAGGAAACCGAGGAGGAGGAGGACGACGGCGTGCTGTCGCTGGCTTCTGTGCCTGCAGGTTGTTCAGACGTGTCTTCGGCGTCGCTGGCTTCAGCTTCGTCGGCGTCGCCCGAGCCGCCACCACCCGAGCCGGCGTCGCCCGAGCCGCCACCACCCGAGCCGGCGTCGCCACCCGGCCCCTCATCCGCCGTCGACCGCTCGTCTGCCGTGCCCGAATCCCGCGCACCTACCGGAACGCCGGACGTCGCGGCCCTGGTGAGCGCCCCGACGTCGTCAACTTTTTCCACTGTGTCCATGATGGCCATGCGGTCCTGGCGGAGCGGGTGCTCCACATGCGCCGCCAGTGCCGCATAGGATTCAGCGTCCGCGAAGCCCGGCGCAGCCACCATGGAGATGTCGTCCACGGCCTCGAAAAGCGTGAGGCCTGTGGGCTTGGTGGCTGTGCCCGTGAGGCTGCCGTTGGCCCCAATGTTCACCACATAACAACGGCTTCCTCCGTTTGAGAAGAAGCCGTAAACAGCGTTGGAGAGCGGCGTGCCCGCTGTCGCGTTGCCGACATATTGGTCAACGAACTGGGTCCAGTTGTCCAGCACACGGAGTTCATCCACCAAGGCGTCCTGGTCCGGCGCTACGCCTACGAACGCTGCGATGCTGGTGTTGACCTGCCCGATTGCGCGTGCGCCGCTGGGCACTTCCTGAACATAGACGCCTGGCGCCTGGTAGTTCGCCATGGTGCGCTCCCTTTCCTGCCCGCGGTGTCCGCGGATTTACTCCCACCGGATGATGACCGGCAGGCTGCTGGTGCTGGCCGAGACTTCCTTTTCGGTGCCGCTTACTGCAACGGCAAAGTGCTGGAGTTCATCCGCCGAGGCCAGGACCTCGAAGTGGCCGGTCGCATCGCTGACGACTGCCGTGGCGGAAGAATGGGCATGGATGTAGGCGTCGGGGATGCCTTTGTTGTGGACGTCAACGAGCCGTCCGTGGATTCGGCGGGCAACGCCGGTCTTGGCAATGAGCGGTTCAAGGACGGGCGGTCCGGAAGGCTCTTCGAAGCGCAGCGCCACGGGGATCCGGACCAGGAACCCGAGCCCTTGCCGGATAGCGCCTGAGTACTCTTCGGGACGGAATTCGCCGGTGGATACTACCGAGTATTGGCTGTGGCGTTCCACGGCCAAGAGCAGTTGCTCCATATTGTCCAGTTGTTCGGGGCCGTGGCATTCCACTGCCACCCGGAGTTCGAGGTCCAGCACCGGGCCATCGCGACGGGACCTTCCCACGCGGTTGAGCGTGACTGCATGGACGGTGACGGGAGCGTCAGGGGTGGGAACGACGGCGTCGGGGGAACCGTCGTCGAACCTTACGCGCTGCGGAGTGACGGCGTCGGAAAGTACCCCCAGGAGGTCGGTCAACGACGAACGCACATAGCCCACGGCAGAACCCAGAACTCGAAAGGTGACCAGAATTGCAACTGGGACTAGGTTACTCCCGCTGTTGCGTGTAGTCACTGGGGAAACAGGAGTAACTCCATTCGATTGAATCTGCAAGTGGGCGCGTGGATGCGAGTCACGTTGTGAAGGCGAGATCCTTGATTGCAATCTGTGCAGGAGTGGGCCAGTCGGGCTTTGAGCGGGACGAGTCGTGCCGCGGCGTGGTGACCGAAAGCGAGCTTCAATTGCCCTGGTTGGTCCCGATGTGCCTGTCGTGGACGAAATGCCAAATGAGTTCTCGCCGGGATGGGCCTAGGCATAGACGCCGGACCTATTGTATGGAAGGAGTTAAACGCCAGTTCGGCATGTTTGGCGATGGATAATCGACAGGACACTCGACGATGCAGCTCTGCAGTTTGCCCCCGCCATCAGTCATTTTCTCGCAGGATGCGGTGTTTCTGCCCGGTTATGAGTTTAACAGTGCTTCCCCGCCCCTTCGAGCGCCACGTGGCCAGCAAATGCCGCTGGAGCAGACAGTGTCTGAAAGTAGCTCCAACGGTGAGTCGTTTCGCTCTACCCGGGAACCACACGACGACTGCAGGGCAAGGTGGCTAAAGTGGCGCGATCAGGTTCCTGAGTTCCACTTCCCGCTGCCCGAGCATCGTTATCTGCGATCCGGAAGGAGTGTAATGGACCAAATGTTTGCGGTGCAGGCCGGCCAACGTACGGCCAAGATCTGCCCTCATAGAATGCGGGAGCCAGTCGGCTAGGGTTGTCTTTGCGACAGTGTCAGGAGCCGCCCAATAAAGCAGAACGAGAACGTGATCGCTCGTTCCGATCGTCTTAAGTAAGCGTGGCTTACCATCAAAAATCTGAATCATGGGAACTTCACGTGTAACAAGCGCCTCAATCGTTTCCTGAGCCTCCTCGGCGCTCATCGCATGATAGAGACGTACTAGTTCCGCAAGTACCCATCCCATTGTTGAAACGACCAACGAGGCATCTTGTGTATTCGGATCGATACCGTCCGATAGATGCGCCGTGTTGCGCTTGTTTCGAATGTCGTAGATAACTCGAAGGGCGCGAGGAATATGCAGTCGGACGCTCTCAGCAACGGAACCCGACGGCAGGACCGCCAGTCTGTTGATTATGGTTTCAGCTTTGAACTTTGGATCTGAAAGTGCAATGTACCCTTTCGTCGTTTCCCATTCCAAAATCCGAAGTACAGCTTCTGAGAAGCGGCCACCCGCCACGGCGTTCGGCATGTAATCTCCGAGGTGAAAGCGTCGTTTAGCCTCTACGAAAGCGTCCAAAAGCTCCCGCACAAGCTCTTCGGGCATCCCCGATGCAGAAAAGCCGCTCTCTACCTTGGCGTAATCAAGCCTCAAGTAGACCCCCGCTAGTCGTGGGTGCCGCGGATCGACGCGACCAATTCCTTCAACTCGCTAATCGCGTCTGGTTTTGTTTTGAGCACCTTCGCCTTAGGCGGGCCGGCAAAGTTCACTCCTTTAGCCGATGCCAAATGGCGTGTAAAGTTGGCAAGGTCGTAGCACTTCAATCGCTCACACTCCTTTCGGACCGCCGCTACTCTGTCGCCTGATTCATCTAGGCCAAAGTGATAGGCCGCAGTCAAAGCAAGTGTCACAGCTCTTGTCTGGACTGACCGTGAGGGACCAAGCTTCCTAGCTGGAACGTTCAGTCCGGGCAGACCCTCGTGCAGATAGAACACCTCTTCAAGTGAGTCTCGATCAATGCCTGTTTCCCGAGAAAATCTACCGAAAAAGTCATCGCTGGATTCTTGAACGACAGGCAGGCGGCCGGAGGTTTCCGGTTCAGGGCCGCGGGCAGTGTTGGTTTGGGGTGGGGCTGCAGGTAGCGCTGTCGTGGTGGAAGACAGGGCAACCCCTTGCAGGCTCAATGCGGCCTTGAAGGCTATTTCATGAAGATGCTCTGGGACTCCTGATTTTTCCACGGCGTCCCAAGCAGCAGCAATTTGTTCGGTAATATCCACTTTTCCCCTCCACAGCAGTTGCTCGAACGCTACCGGTAAGTAACAGGATCAATAAATAGGACACGCCGCCAAGAGCGTGGCCATTGCGCCCGTTCCACGCAAGGGCTTCCTGGTCTACCCCGGACGTCAGGCAGCCCGAGGGGTTACCTGATTCACGGCTCTAGGAGCAACATCGCTGCAGCCCCCGGACCTTGTCCGCAAACTCGTCGTCTCCTCGGTGTCGTTCCGGCCCGACGGCGATCGCGGCGGAAACGCCGAAGCTATGGCCTCAATGACCGTGGACATATCGCCGGCACCCCGATGGAGCAGCGCTATCTGGCTGTTTCGCCGCATCCGGACCTCGAGCACCCGCAGGTTCTGTTGGACAAAGTCGGCGGCTCCAGCGGATGGAGTGAGGACGAAATCCGCGGAATCTCTGCCCCAAGGTTGATCACGGCGGGCGTGACTGCGACATGGTCAAGCTCGAGCATGCGGTGCGGTTCCTCCAGCTGCTGGGAGGAGACGTGAACGGCGACTTCTATGGTGTGCCCGCATCGCAGCTGGCAGCGTCTCCCGGCATCGCGCATCTCTTTGGGTTGGCGAGGACCGCGCTGCTGCAGGACGTCGTTATAACCTTCCTGGATGCTCCGCCGTCTTTCGGCATGGAAGGACCGGTGATTGGCCGGAGTTATTTACGGGCCGTTCCTTGTTGCCCGCTCCGAACAGAACGCTCGTGCGTGTTGGATCGGCTTTAGTTTCCCAAATCGACCAGTCCGACAACTTTGAGGAGACCCGCAGGATTCATCGTTTGGTCGGCCTCCCTCAAAGCGCTGAAATAGTCCGGCAAGCCGATGGCTGGTCCCCAGTCAAAGGTGTACTGCGACGTCAGGCTATATAAGAGGAGATCAGCGAAGAGTCGCGTGACCCGACCGTTGCCGTCCACAAAAGGGTGGATCATGACCAAACGATGATGAGCGGCCATTGCCGCCCAGAACGGGTCAATATCATTCTCGACCCAATAGGCGATCGTACCCAATTCTTCAGGAAGTCTCTGCCGGATCATCTCCGGGGGCACACCTATGGATACTTCCTTGTCGCGGATCTTTCCTGCCCACGCCCAAACATCTGAATAACAAGCACGATGCAGGTCGAACAGAGTCTGATAGTCACAGAGATCGAGCGCTGTGATCCGGCCATCCGCGATGGCTTCCATCATCTCGGATTCGATGGCAAGAATTCCCTCGGCTTCGGCCTGGTAGACCTCTTGTTTTGTCGCAAATGAAACGCCATCAACGAATGCAACGGCGTCCTCGGGATCTACCGGTGTTTGATCGTAGTTCGGGGTCATTCCTTCGAGCCGCCGCGCGATTCTCTACGCTCGAAGGATCTGGCGGCTATGTTTGCAACCGCTTCGGCGGATGCCCGCGTGTGCTTAAGGGTAGGTCTTGCGGTAATCGTCCGTCCCTCAATGGCCATGGAGGCACTCACCTGTTCGACGAGAACGTCGGCAGGAACACGGATGGCTGCTCGCTTCTTCGTCATGGCGGCGGTAATCGCGGGTGAGTAGCTGACCTTTTTCATAAGTGACTCCTTGCGGATGATGTCTCAAACCATTGTGTCACCTGCTGCCTACTTCAATTCCCGGACAGCGTCCCGCCACCACGCCACTGTTGCTGCGGCAGCTTCCGGGAGGGGCGTCGGTTCGAGGCCCAGGAGACGCTGGCTTTGGGAGGAATCCATCACGAACGGCCGTTCGAACTGGTAGAGCATCTCGGCAATCTCGCGCATATCGGTCGAAAAGAGACCCGCCATCCTCAACACCCACCCGGGAACGGCACTCACCTTCGGAACAGAAACGCCGGCAGCATCAGCGAACGCCGCAGCAAGTTCGCCTTGGGTCAGTGCTGGGCCGGTCGGAGCATGGAGCACGGTGTTCCAGAGGCTCGGATTCCGGGCCGCCGCGATCATGGACGCCGCGAGGTCCGGGACGTACGTGAACGAGTGCGGTTGCCGGGCGCTGCCGATCACCTGGACGGACTTTCCCTCCACAACCAGCGGCACCATCCGCTCGCCTGCATGGGCTGTCCGCACGAGCGGGCCGAAGAAGTCACCGGCCACGACGCTGACTGTGTTGGCTTTGTGCGCAGCGCGCGCCTTAAGTAGTTGTGTACGGACCCCGCGCTTGCCGCCTGAGGCTTCCCGAGGACCCGCTTCAGTCATCACGCTGTCCGGCTCGCTATACGAATAGAGGCTCTCTGGAAATACGACGACGGCGCCCGCGTCTGCCGCTGCATCCATCACCACTTGTTCGGCTTGCGGTAGCTCTGCCGCCCACGCTGCGGCGCGGTATGCCGATCCGTGGATGCAATGGAAGACCGCGGCCGCACCGTTGAGTGCCTGGCCTATTTGCTTGGGATCGGAGGCGTCGACGCGCATCCGTTCAATGAGGGGATGGTCCGGGCCGCTGCCGGAGCGGGTCAGAGTGCGAACGTCTTCCCCCTGCTCAGCGAGCTGTTCGGCGACGGTCCAACCAACGGGTCCTGCTCCGGTGACGACGTACATGCTGATCTCTTTCCTCGAAGTCCAATCTAGTGAGAGAGCACTGCTCTCTAAATTCAGAATGAACCTCAGCACTGTCAAAGTCAAGAGCAGTGCTCTCATTTGTTGATGGTGCTCTCCCTTGTGGCAAGCTGGTTCCATGTCCTCCACATCGCCCGGCGCCGAAGCTGCCCCTAAAGCCCAGCTGAAAGCCAAGCCCCAAACTCCCCGCGCGCGTGCACGTGCTCAAACCATCGCCGATATTGTCCGCCTCGGCCGGGAGCACCTCGCGGTCCACGGTGCGGCGGGACTGTCGCTGCGGGCTGTTGCCCGGGACCTTGGCGTCGTTTCTTCGGCCGTTTATCGCTACGTGGAAAGCCGGGACGAACTCCTCACGCTCTTGCTCATCGACGGCTACAACGAGCTCGGCGACGAAGTGGATGCAGCCGTAGCGGCTGTTCCCGAGGATGATTTCGCAGGCCGGTTCCGCGCCTTGGGCAAGGCTGTTCGTGCGTGGGCGCTCAAGGAACCAGCCAGCTATGCCCTGCTTTTCGGCAGCCCGGTTCCCGGCTATCAGGCACCAGGTGAGCGAACCACGGTTCCCGGAACGCGTGTCATCTATCGCCTCGTGGGCATCTTTGAGGCAGCTCATCGCGCAGGCGCCCTGAAGGCGGAAGTGAATCCCGCCGTCGTGATCCCACCAGGCCTGGCAGAAGACATGCGGAACATCCGGACTGAACTTGGCATCACGGTGCCCGAGTCTGCGCTCGCTCGGGGCGTGCTGGCGTGGACGTCCATCTTCGGGGCTGTGAGCTTTGAAGTGTTCGGCCAGTATGGGCCGGATACGTTCGCCGCGCGCGACGAATTGTTCGAGCACCAACTGCTGGTCCTCCAGGGCATGGCGGGCCTGTGACTCATCGGGCCTGTGACCATCGGACCAGCGACCAGCAGCAGACGGTAAAGTATCAAGATGGTTCGAGGGCTTGCTGACATCGGCGCGGAGGGCATTTTGCTCGCCGGTGCCGGGCGCGCCATCCTCCTTCAGATCGCTGACCCGAGGGTGGGGCACGGCGTCGCGGACCATAGCGACTTTGCCCAGCGGCCGCAGGATCGTTTGCGGGCCACCCTGACGTACGTTTATGCGATTGTTTACGGTTCAGACGAGCAAGTTGCTGCGGTTCGCCGCGCCGTCAACCGCGCCCACGCTCCGGTGCGCCGGAACCCGGACGATGCGACAAAGGGCTACAACGCTTTCGACCCCGGTTCGCAGCTTTGGGTTGTCGCCACCCTGTACGACACTGCCGTCACCGTTTACGAGCAAGTGCATGGACCGCTCGACGACGATACAGCCGAGCGCATGTACCGCGACTATGCACGCATTGGGACGGCATTGCAGCTTCCCGCTAACATGTGGCCGCCGGACCGTGCGGCCTTCGCAGGGTATTGGTCTTCGCACGTGGACACGCTTAGGCCTGATGATAAAGCCCGCAAGATAGCCAAGGATTTGCTGTATCCGGCAGGTGGTCCTGCACTCATGCGCCTGGCCATGCCGCTTGCCCGCTTCCTGACCGCCGGCCTGCTTCCGGACCACCTGCGCGAGGGCTTCGGCTTGGAGTGGACTCCCCGCGATGACCGCCGCTTCGAGCGGACCATGCGGTGGCTCGGACGCGTCTATCCCCGGATCCCGCGGCGGATACGGCACTGGCCCAAGGACTACTACCTCAGCCACCTGGAAACCACCCCGTCCAAGTCGAGGGGCAGGGCAGGGAATGCGTAATTCGACCTCGGTGGAGCAAGCCATCGACGACCTCGCGCACCGCTATCTGCAGCGTACGCATGCAGACATGCAGCACGCCCACGGTGGCCGACTCCGCATGCGCCTTACCGAGTTCGTGGTGTTCGGACTGAAGCAGGCATGGGCCTGCGTCTTCGGTGCGGCCCTGCTCGCGGTGATCATCGCGGCGCGTCTCTGGTACCCGGACGACGCCGGCCTGGCGCGGAATGACTTCCTGACCATCGCTGCCGTCGTCATTCAGATCCTGATGATCAGTTTCAAGCTTGAAACGCTTCGCGAGTTGCGGGTGATCCTGCTGTTCCATGCGGTGGGAACAGTCATGGAGCTGTTCAAGACAGACGTGGGCTCGTGGTCTTACGAGGCCGAGGGCTTCCTCCGGATCGGTGCTGTTCCATTGTTCAGCGGCTTCATGTATGCGGCTGTGGGCTCGTATATGGTTCGTGTGTTCCGGCTCTTTGACCTCCACTTCGACCACTACCCATGGCGGTGGATCACGGCTCTTGTGGCTGCCGGGATCTACGTGAATTTCTTCTCGCACCACTACATCTTTGACGCACGCTGGGTGCTGCTTGCCGCCGTCGTGCTTGTCTACGGGCGGTGTGTGATGCACTTCCGCGTGTTCCGTAAGCGCTTCCGGATGCCGATCCTGGTGTCCTTCCTTTTGGTGGCGCTGTTCATTTGGTTCGCCGAGAACATCGGCACGTGGTCCCACGCGTGGCTCTACCCCAACCAGGTGAATGGCTGGCAGGCGGTCTCGATCGATAAGCTCCTCGCCTGGTTCCTGCTGATGATCATTTCCGTGGTGCTCGTGGCGTGGGTGTACAAACCTGAGCCGCCACCCTTGGGCCCTGCCGACACCCGAATCCCTGACGACACCCAAATTCGCGGGGGACGCCCGGATATCCGTGTCGCCCGCCCGCCGGAGTGACGTCGGGCCGTTTGCGTGGCATCACGCTTCGCCGCGGGCGGCCTTGAGCGCCGCGCGCCTGGCTTGGAGTAAAGGCTCGACGTCGGGAATCCGCCTGAGGTCCATGGCTTGCGTATCGCTACGGTTGCCCCGCGCATGGATGACGATTCCATAGCTGCCTGCAGCTCCCGCCGCGAACCAGTAGTCGGTTCCGTTCCAGCGGGCCAGTGGCTGGATTCGCAGGAAACGCGTTCCCGTGCACTACGCCACCCTCACTAGCGTCCATCTGCCATGAACCCAGCATCAAGGGTCCGCCCCAATCCTCAAGCCGGAACAGGGGGAGGCGCTCGGCAGCATGCCGGACCCTCTCCTCCAGCTCGTCGTTCATAGCCCAGAACGCATCCGGCGGCATGAATCCAGCGAAGTCCATCGCGTAAGTCTGCCAGTTCACGCTGGGCGAAACCACCCCTCAGAACCGCGTGATTCCGGGACAAATTTTGGCCCGAAAGACAAACTTGAGCGCACCTCACTCAACTTTGGATTGACATTGAAACGAGGCTGAGTACAGTTGAGTGCAGAACGCTCAACTAGCCGATTGTTGAGTGGGCTCCCGATAACCCAACCGCCCAACGGACCGGTGCCGGGGGCAATCTCCAACATCGGCCATTGAAAGGAAACAAGATATGTCACGTGCAGTAGGTATCGACCTCGGAACCACTAACTCCGTGGTCTCTGTCCTTGAAGGTGGCGAGCCCACCGTCATCGCCAACGCAGAAGGCGGCCGCACCACGCCGTCGGTCGTTGCGTTCTCGAAGTCCGGCGAGGTCCTGGTTGGCGAAATCGCAAAGCGCCAGGCCGTCAACAACATCGACCGCACCATCGCTTCCGTCAAGCGCCACATGGGCACCGACTGGTCCGTCGCCATCGATGACAAGAAGTACACGCCGCAGGAAATCTCCGCGCGTATCCTCATGAAGCTCAAGAACGACGCCGAGAGCTACCTGGGCGAAAAGGTCACCGACGCCGTGATCACCGTTCCGGCATACTTCAACGACGCCGAGCGCCAGTCCACCAAGGAAGCCGGCGAAATCGCAGGCCTCAACGTCCTCCGCATCGTCAACGAGCCCACCGCGGCTGCACTGGCCTACGGTCTGGACAAGGGCAAGGAAGACGAACTCATCCTGGTCTTCGACCTCGGTGGCGGTACCTTCGACGTCTCCCTCCTCGAGGTTGGCAAGGACGAAGACAACTTCTCCACCATCCAGGTCCGCGCAACCGCTGGCGACAACCGCCTCGGTGGCGACGACTGGGACAACCGCGTCGTCGAGTGGCTGCTGAACCAGCTCAAGATCAAGGGCATCGATCTCTCCAAGGACAAGATCGCCCTCCAGCGTCTCCGCGAAGCTGCAGAGCAGGCCAAGAAGGAACTGTCCTCCTCCACCAGCACCAACATCTCCCTCCAGTACCTGTCCGTCACCCCCGACGGCCCGGTCCACCTGGACGAGCAGCTGACCCGTGCCAAGTTCCAGGACCTCACCAAGGACCTGCTGGACCGCACCAAGAAGCCGTTCCACGACGTCATCGCCGAAGCCGGCATCAAGGTCTCGGACATCGACCACATCGTCCTCGTGGGTGGTTCCACCCGTATGCCCGCTGTTTCCGAGCTCGTCAAGGAACTTGCTGGCGGCAAGGAGCCCAACAAGGGCGTCAACCCGGACGAAGTTGTGGCCGTCGGTGCGGCACTGCAGGCCGGTGTCCTGAAGGGTGAGCGCAAGGACGTCCTCCTCATCGACGTCACGCCGCTGTCCCTCGGCATCGAAACCAAGGGTGGCGTCATGACGCACCTCATCGAGCGCAACACGGCTATCCCCACCAAGCGTTCCGAGACCTTCACCACCGCAGACGACAACCAGCCGTCCGTGGCCATCCAGGTCTTCCAGGGCGAGCGTGAATTCACCCGCGACAACAAGCCGCTGGGCACGTTCGAACTGACCGGCATCGCTCCGGCACCGCGTGGCGTCCCGCAGGTCGAGGTCACCTTCGACATCGACGCCAACGGCATCGTCCACGTGTCCGCCAAGGACAAGGGCACCGGCAAGGAACAGTCCATGACCATCACCGGTGGCACGGCACTGTCCAAGGAAGACATCGACCGCATGGTCCGTGAAGCCGAGGAACACGCCGCAGAGGACAAGGCCCGCCGCGAAGCTACGGACACCCGTAACTCCGCCGAGCAGCTCGCCTACTCCGTGGACAAGCTGATCGCCGACAACGACGACAAGCTGCCCGAAGAGGTCAAGACCGAGGTCAAGGCCGACGTCGACGCCCTCAAGTCCGCGCTGGAAGGCACCGACGACGCCGCCGTCAAGACTGCGTTCGAGAAGCTGCAGGCTTCCCAGACCAAGCTCGGCGAAGCCATCTACTCGCAGGCAGCCTCATCTGACGCTCCGGGCGCCGGCGCTGAAGGCGCTCCGGCCGGCGAGAAGACTGCAGCCGACGAAGACATCGTCGACGCTGAAATCATCGACGAAGACGAAGCGAAGAAGTAGCCATGCCCCACCACGGCAACGAAGCAGAGCACTCTGAAGGAAACGGCGACGAGCGCGAAGGCGCCCGTCAGCAGAAACCGGTGATTCGGGACAACCGCAAGGTTGACCCGGAGACCGGGGCTGCCCGCCACCCCGAAGGCGAAGCTGCTGCTCCCACCGAAGGCAACGCTGCCCCCACGGAAGGTGACGCTCTGTCCCAGGCTGAGGAAATCCTCAACGGGGTAGAGGTCCCTGCCGAGGAGTCGGTAGCCTCCGGCGCCGCGGCTGAAGCCCAGGCAGCGGAGCTCCGCAACGACCTCCTTCGCCTTCAGGCTGAATACGTCAACTACCGCAAGCGCGTCGAACGCGACCGCGCCGTAGCAGGAGAAATGGCCGTCATTGGCGTCCTGAACTCCCTGCTCCCGGTGCTGGACGACGTCGACGCCGCACGCCAGCACGGTGACCTCGAGGACGGCCCCTTCGCCGCCATCGCTACCAAACTGGAAAACGCGCTGAAGACGTACGGACTGGAACGCATCGCGGAAACGGGTGTCGAATTCGATCCCACCATCCACGAGGCACTCATCCAGCAGCCCGGCGAGGACATCGACGTGGACACGGTCAGCCAGGTGCTGCGCTCCGGATACCGCTCAGGTGAGCGGGTCCTGCGTGCAGCCCAGGTGATCGTGGCTGTACCGGCGTAAGTTCCACCGCGAAGCGAGACAAGGGGCCCCGCCCCTACGCCGGGTGACTTGGGATCTTCGATCCAAAGCCACCCGGCTCCGGTAGGCCCGAAGCCACTCCCGGGCCCCTTGTCTCGCTCCGCTCCCGCTGTCGGGTCACCTAAGGTGGGTGGACGCAGGTGCTTGTTTATTGATTTGAAAGGAAACGCTCTTGGCCAGCCAGGACTGGGTTGAAAAGGATTTTTACGCGATCCTTGGTATCGCCAAGGACGCGTCCGACGCGGATATTAAGAAGGCTTACCGCAAGCTTGCGCGGCAGTATCACCCGGATACCAATTCCGGGAATGCTGCTGCGGAGAAGAAGTTTAAGGACATTTCCGAGGCTTATTCTGTCTTGTCGAGTCCTGAGGACAGGCAGCAGTATGACGCGATCCGTGCCATGGGTGGTGCCCGGTTCGCTCCCGGTGCGGGGGCCGGGCGTGGTGGTGCTGGTGCCAATGGTGGGTTCGAGGACCTGTTCGGTGGCTTGTTCGGTGGCGGCGCGCGTCAGCCCTCGGGTGCCGGTGGCATTCCTCCGGAGTTTGCTGACCTGTTTGGTGGCGGCTTTGGTGGTGGCCAGACCGGATTCCAGCGGGCACCGCAGAAGGGCTCGGACCGCACTGCGACGACGTCCATCTCCTTTGCTGGATCCATCAAGGGCACTACGGTAAGCCTGCGCGAAAGCAACGGCCACGTGATCGACGTCAAAATCCCCGCCGGCATCAAGGACGGGCAGAAAGTCCGCCAGCGCGGCAAGGGCAACGTTGGTCCCGCCGGCAACGGCGATCTCATCATCACGGTCAACGTGAAGCCACACGAGTTTTTCCAGCGCGACGGCGACAACATCCGCATCCACGTGCCTGTCACGTTCGCGGAAGCTGCGCTTGGCGCGACCATTGAGGTTCCAACGCTCGACGGCGACACCGTCAAGGTGCGTGTCCCGGCCGGAACACCGTCGGGTCGTACCCTCCGGGTCAAGGGCCGGGGCGTGAAAACGTCCAAGGCGACCGGAGACCTCCTGGTGACTATCGACGTCGCCGTCCCCAAGAACCTGAACAAGGAAGCGGAGGAGGCGGTGAAGGCATTTGCTGCCGCGACCACCGACGCCAACCCGCGTCACGACCTGGCCGCGAAGGCCCGGTTGTAAGGAGACGGTCATGGCAATCGACGTCAACCAGCCGATCTTTGTCATCTCCGTCGCCGCGGAGCTTGCCGACATGCATCCGCAGACGTTGCGCCAATACGACCGCCTGGGCATCGTCTCGCCCAGCCGCGCCCCCGGGAAGTCGCGCAGGTACTCCCAGAACGACGTCGAAAAGCTGCGGGAGGTCCAGCGCCTCTCGCAGTCCGGCGTCTCGCTCGAAGGCATCAAGCGCATTTTGGACCTGGAAAACCAAGTCGCTGCACTGCAGTACCGCGTGGCCGAGCTGACGGAGGAACTGACCCGACGCCGCAGCCCCTTGGACACCCGTATTTTCGCAGCGGGAGCAGCCGGCGACGTCGTCAGTCTGGCCCGCGGTCAACGTCCCCGTGCACGGTCGCAAGCCGTCGTGGTGTGGAGGCCGCGGCCTGAGTAGCAACGCCGCGGTTCGTGGCTGGACCCCGCGGTGGGGCATCCACAGGAGCCACGCATTGATGGGAGAGCTCCCACGAAAGAGAGGCCTACGATGGCACCCAGCGAAACGGCACGACGAAATCACGACGAACTGTTCCCAGGTCAGCTTCCGGCCCTGGCGGTTACAGACCCCGAGCTCGTGGAGATTTTCAACAACTTCGCATTCGACGAGGTTTTAAGCTACGGAACACTGGATACCAGGACGCGGCTCATGGTTCAGCTCGCCTCCCTTATCGCGTCACAAGGAATGCGGGAATACCGGACGTTGCTCGGCGCGGCCCTTACCGTTGGGGTAACTCCGGTGGAGGTGAAGGAACTTGTCTACCAAGCCGTCCCGTATGTCGGCATGGGCAAAGTTTCCGATTTCCTGCACGCCACCAATGAAATCCTCAAAGAATTCGGCGTGGAGCTTCCTGTTCCGGGCCAGTCCACCACGACGCCCAAGGACCGGGCGGAAAAAGGGCTGGCTATCCAGATCATAGGGGCAGAACGCATCGACGACATGCGCGCAGCTGCCTCAGCTGATGAAATGCACTTTCAGGAGTACCTCGCCGCGAACTGCTTCGGCGATTTTCTGACGCGCACCGGCATTGATGTTCCAAGGCGTGAACTCCTCACCTTGTCCATGCTCGTTTCCCTTGGCGGCTGCGAGCCACAGGTCAAGGGGCACATTCTGGCCAATCTGAACGTGGGTAACAGCCGCGGGTTGATGCTTGACGTCATCACGCAGTTGCTGCCGTACATCGGGTATCCACGTACGCTCAACGCCCTGCGCGTACTCAACGAGACCGTGCCGGCACCCAACGCCAGGTAGGGCTTCCTTATGCTGTGGATAGTGGCCGGAAAAGGACGATAATAATGTCATGGCACGGCAAGAAGTGCACGTGCTGGTGGTTGGCGTGTAGGCGCTGGAAAGCGTCCCATGCTCGTGTAGTGAGGGAAGATTCCGATGTCGTTGTCGGATGAAGAGCGCAGGAGTTTGGAAGAGCTTGAGCGGGATCTCGCTTCATCGGATCCTGACCTGGACCTTCAGCTGAAGTCGGGGCGGCCGCGCGGTGCGGTGGCGCGCTCAGTTTTTGGTGTCCTGGCAGTTTTGGCCGGTTTTGCAATGGTCATTGCCGGGATCATCACACAACTCGTCCTTGTGGGTGTGGTCGGGTTCCTGCTCGCTGGAACAGGCGCCTACTTACTGTTCAGCAGGATGGTCCTTAGGAGAAGGACTCGGCGACACGATGAGGGCAAGCCAGGCTAGCCCAGCACCGCTTCAACCCGGCACCGGGTCAGCCCGGCGCGGGCCAGCCCGTAGAAATCCGGCTGATTTCAGTACGTCTCCGGCGGCACGTCCGCAGACGTACCAGCGGGGTCATTGGACGTGGACGGGTTCGCCGTTTGCGTGGCCGGCTTGGCAGGGACCGGCTCGCCGGGAGGCACCATCATTCGCCACGCCAGCACCAGGCCCGCGCCGACGCCACCAACTGCCAAAGCAACCAACCACCCGGCACGAGGGGAACTCCGCTGACTGGTTCGACGACTCAAAGTTTGCGTCGCCCTTTTTACCGCTCTGGCTGCGGTGCGCCGAGCCCTCTTCGCGGCTTTACGGTTCCCGGTCAGCGTGAGCATTACGCCGTGCACCACCGACGGGACATCGGCGTGATTGATTCGGGATAACGCCCACCCCACTACTGCGTCGGCTTGCGACGACGTGCCCTCCGCTGCGTGCTTCACCCACTCGGCTGCGAGGTCCTGCACTGCCGGAATGATGTTTTGTGCTTTGTACATATGAACCCCTCACGGAGTAGATGGCCCCGTTGCCAGACTACGCCGCGGGCTGCAGGACCAAAAGGTGCCTGAACGCAGCGCTCTTTTCAGGCCGGGATTATGGCTGCCAGCTCCACGGGGTTCTCCAGTCCGGCCCACTTGCCGCTGAGGGTCAACTCGTTGTGGAGCTCAGCCGCGACATCCACCACCCTGGCAACCTTCAAGCGAAGCTCACCTGCGTCAATGATGGTCACGCCACTGCCCGACACGGGGGCCGAGGCACTCAAGGCGGGGACACCGGCGTCGAGCGTTCCGCTTCCCTTCACGTTGACGGAGCTGGGCCGGGGCTCAGGCTCGCCGTCGACGATCAGCGCGGCCTCTTCCTGGCCCGTGAGGATAGCCGTGGCCAGGGCTTTGACGTAAACGGGATCTGCGCAGGCGTCATAGACCCACCGCTTGCCGAGGACGGAGTGGTCCATGGTGCCGATGAGCCATTCCTGGGCGCCGGCCAGTTCGTAGCCCCTGTAGCTCAGGGGTACCTGGTAGATGCGCTCGCCGGCGGCGACCACATGCGTCTCGAGCCCTACCTCGCCGGCGGGGTCGTCAAAACGGTAGGCCCCAATGAGCTCCGGGGCCCCTTCCTGGATGAACCAGGGCTGCGTCGGCAGGTATCCAGCGATGAGTTCGAGCTTGGACGGGGACAGGGTTGCCTTGTGAATGATCGCCATGTTCTCCAGCCTAGGCCAGGGAGGCGTGCTGTTCGGTACGGGTCCCAATGCGCGGCCTCGCCCCTCCACTGTTTACAATCGAAGGGACGCGCCGTCTATTGAGGGAATCATGAAGAAACTCACCACTGTCCTGATCGCTGCCGGGCTGCTTGCCACGGCATCAGCCTGCTCCTCGCCGCAGCTGACCACCGCAGAAACGTGTGACCGGGTGGGTGTCGCCGTTGCCAGCCTCCCGAGCAACGCCAGCAAGACCGCGACCATTCGAGTCGCAAACGCCATCCGCCCCATTGAACCCGTTGCCTCCAACGAAATGAAGCCCGTGGTCACGGCCATCCTTGAATACTCGGATGAGCTCGTGAAGGAATCCCCGGACGAGAAGAAGATGGGCGAGCTCTCCGCCGCCTACCAGGAAGCCGGCACCAAGTACGGCGAACTCTGCCGCGGCTAATGATGTCCGCTGCCTAACGGCGAATGAACGCGAAGGAGGGGACCAGCTGAGCTGGTCCCCTTCTTGCGTCTGGAACCGGAAAAGACGTTGGGATGTGCGACAGAAACCGATTCGGGTCAGGCAACCCTGGATGCTCTCTCACATCACCGCCCTTAATCCTGGATCTTCTCTCACATCACCGCCCAGAATCCGGGATGCTCTCTCACATGATTGAAGAGAAGCCCCGGACGGCGTCGGCTGTGTGCCCAGGTAAGGCCCGACGTCGAAACTCACTTTGAGCGCCCGGCTTCACCCTTGGCGGACCAGCGAATCAGCGGATTACGCAACGCGGGGTCACTTACGGCCGGTTATCGCCGAGAACATGGGCCGTAAGTGACCCCGCGTTGCTTTGGCTGCGCGTGCAATGTATAGATGTATACAAGTACACATATCCAAGCCAAGGAAGCCGCATGGCCCATCAACAACCACGGAACACCGGGGCACACCTGGTCTACAACGAGCTCAAACGCCGGATCCTCAGCTTGGAGCTCAAGCCAGGTGAGCGCGTTTACGAGCCGGCCATGGCTACTGCGCTGCAAGTCAGCCGAACCCCGCTGAGGGAAGCTATCCGGCGCTTGATTTCGGAGAGCCTCCTGGAGCAACAGGCAACCGGGGGAGTGGTGGTTCCAGCGCTGGATGAGACGGTGATTGCCGAACTGTACGACGTTCGGGCAGCACTGGAATCATTGATGGCACGGGAAGCGTGTGCCAAGGCAACTGCTGAAGATATCGAAAAGCTGCAGGGCATCCTTGAGCGAAATGCGGCCATGGTGGGATTCGCCGATGAAGCCATGAAATACGGCGTGACATTGCACGCCACCATCGCTGGGATCGCCGGAAATTCGTGGGCACAACGCTTCCATGACCAGATCTCCAGCCAGGTTGAGCGATACCGGCATTTCACCAACAATTCCGGTGAGCGCCGGGAACAGGCCCTTGCCGACCACCGCGTACTGGTGGAAGCCATAGCCTCAAAGAAGCCAGACAAGGCAGCGAAGATCGCGTTCGACCACGTTATCGCCGCCCGTGACGAGACGTTGCGTGCCATTTCAGGCGCGGGCCTTGTGGTCGAATGATTGGCGAACTCGGGCGACGCTCGTCCCTTGCACTTCTGATCCACTCCGCACTCATCCAGGCAGTCACGTTCCTGGTGCGGCCAGCCACCAGCTACCGGGCACTGGAACTCGATGTCCCCGGGTTTGCACTCGGTCTTCTCGCTGCCAGTTATGCAGTCTTCCCGCTACTCCTCGCGCTGCCGATCGGCGGACTGGTGGACCGCCTCGGTGAGCGTCGCCTCATGGCGATCGGCTCCGCCGTCGTGCTGGGTTGTTCCGCTTTTCTGCTGTTGTTCGGAACGTCGGTTCCTGCGTTGGTGGCCGGAACTGCGCTTCTTGGCGCCGGCCAGTTGGCTTGCGTGGTGGGGCAGCAGGCGGTGGTTGCGAACAATGCCAACTCCACCCGGCTCGATTCAGCCTTCGGGTACCTGACGTTCGCCGCGTCGCTGGGCCAGGCACTTGGGCCGTTGGCGATTTCCTTGGTGGGCGGCGCCTCTGTCCGCCCGGATACGAACGCGATCTTCCTTCTCGCGACGGCGATGAGCCTGGTGCTGTTCCTCGCGACGTTCGTTGTGTCGTCCCGCGTCAGTGGCCGGAGGGACAAGGCCAAAACAGCGGACAGCCCCAAAGGCGGTGCCATCTCCTTGTTGAGAACGCCGGGCGTGGTCCGGGCATTGGCAACGAGCGCAACCGTCCTGGCAGTGGTGGATCTTACGGTGGTCTACCTGCCTGCGCTTGGCGCCGAACGGGGTCTGACCGCGGCCACAGTCGGTCTCATGCTGACTGTTCGCGCGGGGTTCTCGATGGTCTCCCGGATTGGGCTTGGCAGCATGTCCCGGAAGTTGGGGCGGATGAGGTTGCTGGTCCTGAGCCTTGCGGTTTCCACGGTCTCGCTGGCAGTAGCTGCCATTCCGATGCCGATGTGGTTGCTGTTCGTCGTCATGGCTTTCCTGGGCCTCGGGCTGGGAATCGGACAGCCGCTGACCATGTCCTGGTTGTCGGCCCAAGCGCCTCAAGGCCAACGCGGACGTGCGCTGGCCTTGAGGCTTGCCGGGAACAGGGTGGGGCAAGTTGTCCTGCCGAGCGCCATCGGTGTTGTGGCGGTAGGACTCGGTGCTGCGGGTGTTTTCCTGGCGTCCGCTGTGGCCGTGGGCGGAACGATGCTGTTGCTGCGCGGGGTGCGGCTGGACGACTGACTTTGTTTTGAGCGGCCGCCTCTGGCTCCATCCGTCACGTTTTGTGGGTCACGTTCACTGATAGCTATACGGATCTGAGGGACCAGTTGCCGGAGAGGCAAAGAAGCGCGTTCAAAATGATGGATCCGGACTCAGTATCGGAGCGCGAGGGTGTACGGCGGCCTCCCCGCGGAAGGCCGCCGTCGATAGTCCTAGAGAATAGCCGTCATGACGCCCCATCCCCAACCAACAGCGAAGCGCGGCATCCAGCCACCCTTGCCGTCGCCGGGGTAGTGCCAGAGGACGCCTTCAGCATCGCGGGCCAGGAGGTCGGCTGTGCCGTCCGGTAGGAAGTTGCTGTTGAAGTCGCCGGGACCAACGACGGCGGTCATGGAGTTCCAGCCCGAACCCACCTGGACGCGGGGGAGCCAGCCGCTTGTGCCGTTGCCGGGGTAGAGCCACAACGTGCCCCCGGTATCGATGGCAAAGACATCGTGCTTGCCGTCTCCATTGAAGTCTCCGGGGCCCACGATCTTGTCCATCGCATTCCAGCCTGAGCCGACCGCGACCCGAGGGAGCCACCCGGCAGCACCGTTACCCGGATACAGCCACAATGTCCCTGAAGAGTCCCTTGCTAAGACATCGTGCTTGCCGTCGCCGTTGAAGTCGCCAGGGCCCACGATTGAGGTCATGACATTCCAACCGGCACCGACCTGGATCCGGGGGTACCATTCGCCGTACCCGTTGCTTGGGTAAAGCCACAGGACTCCGGCTGCGTCACGTGCAAGGACGTCCGGCTTGGCGTCACCGTTGAGGTCGCCTGGAGCCACGAGCGATGTCATGGCGTTCCAGCCGGAACCAACTTGAACACGGGGCAGGAAGTGACCGCCTGTGTCGCCCGCGTATAGCCATAGGGTGCCTGCCGAGTCCCGGGCCAGGGTGTCGGCTTTGCCATCGGAGGTGAAATCGTTCTTGGCAGCGTTGACCGTGATCGCGAACCACTTGCTGAAGGCTGAGGGGCTGACACCATTGGACGCAGCCACCTGGACTTTGTAGGTCCCCGCCTTGGTTGCGATGCCGGAAAGAACGCCGGTCTGCTTGTCCAGGGTCAGCCCTGGAGGCAAAGTGCCCGCGTAGACAGAGAATTTAGGTGCTGGCGAGCCCTTCGCTTGGAAGGTGTATTTGTAGGCCGAGCCTACCGTTGCCGCTACGGGCGGCTGGCTTGCCGTAAATGCTGGAGGAGCGTCAGCGCCGTCGATGACTGAAAGTGCGCCGCCCGTCTGGTTTGCGACGTAGGTTTTATTTGTTACCTCGTTGACGGCCGCCACTTGAGGCCAGTTGCCCACCTGGATGATTTCAAAGACGCCAGTGCTGGCGCGAAGTACGATCAGTTTGCCGCGGTTTGGAATGACACCGTAGACCTTGTTGGTGGTTTCGTTGACAACCAGGCTGACGGGGGAGTCCAGGAAGTCGCCGTATTCGAATTTCCTGACTTTGTTCGTTGCTCCGTCCAATTCGGACAGGTAATAGGCGCCCGTTGAAACGTAAACCTTGTTTGTCTTCTCGTTTACTGCAAGGGCGCCGGTGTAGTCGTAGAACGGGATGCTTGTTGTGGCGTTGGTTGCACCGTCAATCACAGTTACCCCGGGTATTGACGTTTCAGTGACACTTTCAGCTGTGACGTAGGCCTTGTTGGACTTTTTGTTGACGGCGACCTGTATAGGTCTTTCTCCCACCGCGATTTTGGTGGAGCTCTTGGTGGTCGCGTTCACAGCGAACACTGCATTCTCATACCATCCAATTGCGTAGACCGTGTTCGTTGCCGAGTTCACGGCCATCCTCGATGCATAGCCATCGAGGGGGACCGTAACGGCTACCTTTGTATCGCCGTCGATGATTAACATACCGGTTTGGTTGACCGCAAAGATCTGATTGGTTGTCTCATTGACGGCGAGTTCTCCTCCGACCGGGCCGGAGTGGACAACTGACACAGCCTTGCTGGCGCCGTCAATGGCTACGATGGTTCCATCCACCGAGGCGTAGACCGTGTTGGTCACCGAGTTGACGGCCAAACCCGACGCCCGTCCCGCCAACTGGATGGAACTCGCAGCGTTCGTCGCCCCATCCACTGCCGTTAGGAAGGGGCTGCCATGGTTGGCAACATAAATCCTATTCGTCACCGGATTCACGACAGTTTCCGTCGGAGCGCTGCCTGTCACGATGTCTGCGACGCGCACGTCCGCCTGCGCTGGCGAGGCCATTCCGAACAGAGCGGCGGCCGTCAGGCTCACGGCAAGCAGCGTAGCGGAAAGAGTCCGCAGGAGTCCCTTTGAACGGGCCCTCAAATGTTCTTGCGTCGAAAACAGCAGAGTGGTCACTGCAGCTCCCCCTATTGATGTGCCAGCGACCACATTCTTGGGCCGGGGAGAGTCTACAGCCAAGCAGCGACTATTCCGCGAACAGCGCCGCCAGGTCCTCCGCCGTCAACGAGCCACCAGCCAGGGCGTCGCCTTCCATCACATCCGCGAACAGCTGCGACTTCTTGGCCTTCAGCGCCATGACCTTTTCTTCGATGGTGTCCTTCGCAACCAACCGGTAGACCATGACGTTGCGGGCCTGCCCGATGCGGTGCGTACGGTCCACAGCCTGTGCCTCGGACGCCGGGTTCCACCACGGATCCAGCAGGAACACGTAATCAGCCTCAGTGAGGTTGAGCCCGAAGCCACCGGCTTTCAGCGAAATCAGGAACACCGGAGCGGCCCCGTTCTTGAACTCGCTGACCACATCGCCACGGTTCCGGGTGCTGCCATCGAGGTAGCAATACTCCACGCCCTCGGCATCCAAACGCTCCCGAACCTTGCCCAGGAAGCCCGTGAACTGGCTGAAAATCAGGGCGCGGTGGCCCTCGGAGATCAAATCCTCCAACTGTTCGAACAGCACATCCAGCTTGGACGACCGCACCCCTGACAACGACGAATCCACCAACGACGCATCCAAGCTCAGCTGACGCAGCAACGTCAAGGACTGGAAGATCGTGAAACGGTTCTTGTTGACGTCGTCGATCAGTCCAAGGATCTTCTGCCGCTCGCGCTGGAGGTGCGTCTGGTAAACCTTCTGGTGCCGCGGGTTCAGCACGACCTCAAGGACCTGCTCCTGCTTCGGCGGCAGATCCTTGATGACCTGTTCTTTGGTGCGGCGCATCATCAGTGGACGGACACGACGCCGGAGCTTGGCCAACTGCGCCGAGTCACCGTTCTTCTCCACCGGCTTCTGGTAGTTTTCCGCGAACCGCTTGGGACTCGGGAACAGGCCAGGCGCCACGATCGACGTCAGTGCCCAGAACTCCATGAGGTTGTTCTCCAGCGGCGTGCCTGTGATGGCCAGTTTGAACCGGGCCGGAAGCTTCCGCGCGCACTGGTAGGCCTTGGATTGGTGGTTCTTTACGAACTGCGCCTCGTCCAGCATGAGCCCCGCCCACTGGAACGATGCGTAGGCATCGTAATCAATGCGGAACAGCGCATAGGACGTAATAACGACGTCGGCACCCGCCAGCGCGTCGACAGGTGACAGCCCGCTCTTGGCGAAAGTTTCACCGACGGTCCGCACAATGAGTCCGGGAGCGAACCGTTGCGCTTCGGCGGCCCAGTTGCTCACCACGCTGGTTGGGGCCACCACCAGGAACGGAGCGCGGGGCGGGCTGTCGGCCACACCGACGTCAGCGGAATCAACAGCAGCAGCCAGCTCCTTGGCCGCACAGATCAGCGCGATCGCCTGCACGGTCTTGCCCAAGCCCATGTCATCGGCCAACACGCCGCCGAGGCTGTGCTTGAAGAGGAAGCTGAGCCAGTTGAAACCTTCAAGCTGATACGGACGCAGCTCGGCGTTAAGGCCTGCCGGCAGCGGCAGCCCGGTCACGCCGTCGTCGAGCAATCCGCCAACAGCTTCGCGCCAAGCTGCGGCCTGTTCGTCAACGATGCCGAGTTGCGCGAGTTCATCCCAGAGCCCGGCCTGGAATCGGCTGATCTGCAGGGTGCCGTCTTTGTTGTCCGGGTTGTCCTGAAGGGAGCGGGCTTCGTCGATCAACGCTCGGAGCTGGTGCAGCTCAGGCAGGTCGAGGGAGAAATAGGCGCCGCTGGGGAGCAGCATGCGGCTCATCCCGGCAGCGAGGGCGGAGAACACGGCGGCGAACGAGACCGGTTCGCCTTCGAGGGTGATGACGATGCCGAGATCGAACCAGTCGCCGCTCGCTGTTTCCTTCGTGGAGATGGAGACAACGGGAGCTTCGGCGGCTTCGCGGTAATCAGCGATGTCACCGGAGGTCTCTACGACGACGTCGGGCAGGTCCTTGAGCGCCGGCAGGATCTCCTCGGTGAAAGCCAGCGTGTCCAGGCCGGAAAGCTCAGCCGAGGCCGCGAGCCGCGGAGCGCCCCAGCCGCCGGTAGCCGATTCCGCCAACGCCGGAACCACGTCCCACGGCCGACCGATCGAATCCAGGATGCGGGCTTCCTTAAGGTCATCCCGGTAGCCACGGTCATCCGGGTGCCGCCACAAGGGCTGCGCGGTGACCAACGTGCCGGACTTGTAATGCCATTCCCAGTGCAGCCGGACTTTGTGGTCGGTGCCGTAGTTGGCGAGCAGGGAAAGCGTGGGGACCGCCAGGGTTGGCAGTTCCACCGATTCATCCGCTGCCTTGACGGGCGTCGACTGCCGCAGCTTCGGGTAGAACGAGGTCAGGAACCGGCTCTCATCTTCGGCCGGAATCAGAAGGGTCTCGCCCTCGGTGACAAACTCGAGCAGTTCGTCGCTGATACCGCCCTCAATCGGGGCGAGCGTGATCAGGTTGTTCTGCTGCGGCACCCCGGGCAAGGCTTCGGCGCCGGAATGCGTGAAGAAAATCCCATACGCGGGCTTGCCGAGGAAGCCCACAGTCCCGGCATCAATCTGCTCACCGCCTACCGTCACCGACGGCGCAAGCTGCAGGCCGCCGTCGGGCGTTTGCTTCCCGTCTTTGCCGCCCAACGCTTCAAGGCGCGCCAAACTGAGTCCGACGACGGCGGGTTGGGTCTCGACGTGGACAGGCTCGCTACCAGCCGCGTGAATCAGCGGAATGCCGGCTTTAGTTGCATCGGCGAGAAGGGTCCAAAGGTTCTTGGCGGCGAAATCATTCAGGCTCAACCACATGGCGCCCGACGGTTGCTGGCGACCATTGCTGGAACCATGGGCAGCGAGGAAAGTCTGAAGCCACTCGACGTGTGCCTCATTGAATTCGCGGCGGAAACTGATGTAGCTCAGGTTGTTCCAGGAGACGTCGCCGCGGATCCATTTTCCCTTGGCACCCATCATCACGGGCCGGGCCTTGAGCTGCCGGACACTGCGCATGGGATCGCGGCGGCCTGTGTAGGAGAAGTGGGCGGCCGGTTCCTCAACCTCGAACTGCAGGGCGAGCGGAATGCCGGCAGTGCTCGGCGCGGTGCCCGGCTTCGCGATCAGCCTGTTGAGGGCTTGCTCCCAAGCCGGCCGCCCGGCACCGCCCTGCTCGGAGGAACCAAGGCGCGAGGTCTGGATCCCGGGTGCCTGGGACAGGAGCTGGGCACGGATAGTGGGGTGGTCTTCAGCCGTGAAAAGCAGGGCAGCCACATGTTTGCAGTCCTTGCGGACAGGGCAGCTGCAAATACCTACGGTGCAGCTCCAGCCGCTGGGCTTGCGAACCAGCTTGGCCGACGTCGAATATGGTTGCGGACCGGTGCCGCGGACCTTGCCCAGCAGGAGGCCGGTGGCCGAATCGAAAGAAATTCCGCTCACGCGGCTGCCCATGGCATAGGCCAATCCGGCCGCCAGGGAGCGGTCGTTAATGGCAGGAGTCTGAATGGCCAGTTCCCAGGTTTCGTCTGTGTGGGACGGCATGCGTCGGGCTACTTTCGGCAGGAGGTTATCTGCTCAATCTTAGTCAGCAGAAAACGGCTCCCAAACTTCGCCCTCCGTTAACCTCAACCTCGATTGCCGAACCGCTCCCATGCGTACGTTGAAAGGGTCCGGAGCACCAACAGCTTTCAGCAGTGAGGATTTCCCATGACTACCAACGAGTACCCCGTCGTCCTGAACAAGGCCAGCTTCGAAGCAGGCAATGCAGACGTAGTGGATTCCAACGTCAACGTCGTGAACCAGATGTATGCGGAGCTCCTCAACAGCGACGAAATCGCGTCCCCCGCGCTCAACAGCTACTTTGTTGATTTCTACCTGACACAGGCGTTGGCCGGTGGATTCGCCCAGTACGTGTTCACCGCCCCGGAGCGTGACGAGTTGGACGCCTACGTGCGTGCCGGTTTGGAAGGCATGGGTGCCACCCGGCACCTGGACCTGTTCAACCGCACCGCTGCAGCCTTTGATGCGTTGAGTGAGGACGACGCCGAGGCCTACCTCGACGGCGAGCTGGACGATTCCGAAGCGCCCCTCGAGGCCGTCGTTGTCCTGGATGAGCTCGACGGCGAGTTCGAAGCCTTGCTGGAGGAAGAGGACATCATCGACCTCAACGCCGCTTACCTTCGGAACCAGCCCGGGCTGCTGGTTCTGTCTGACGAGGAGTTGGAAGCACACATTGCCAAGCGCGTTGCCCTGATTCCGGACCTTGCCGAGCGCCAAGCCGAAGCTGACGAAGAAGCCCTCGCCAACGCACCCGAGTTTGAGGTCATCATCCGGGAACTGTGCGACGTGGCCGGCTACGCGCTGCAGAAGATCACCATGGGAGACCCCAACTACGAGCACGACGGCGTGAAGACCCTCGCCTGGCACTTCTCCACCGACCACGGCGACTACATCATGGTGGAGGACGATGAGGAAGCCTTCATGATCCACCCTGAGACCAAGGAAATCATCGCGGCGGTGGAGTTCGAAGAGTCCGACGAGCTCGCGGAAGCGTAGGCCGCAGCGTTGCAGGCTTCACCCCCGCAGGGCTGAGTTCGCGGGAAAGACCGCCGAGATCGCCGGAACGCTCCGCAATCGCCGTAGCGTTCCGGCGATCCCGCGCTTTTCGGGCGATTTGGCTGTCACCCCTGCGGTGATCGTAGGCCTGGCGTCTCCTCACTTCGCTGGAAACGTGCGCGTTCGTGGGCAAACTTCCGGCGTATCCGCATCGTTCCCGGAGCCTCGGCACTCGGATGTCCACATAGCGTCGCGCACCCCTTTAAGGACTGGATGCTTCGTCGGCATGCTAAGGCCATGGATCCAACATCATCGCCTGAAAGCACCGCCCCGTTAGTCCACCTGCTTCCTGTGCGCGGGTACATGTGGAGAACCGACGAGTTACTCCGCTTCGGCCTAAACAGTCGAAAGGTCAAGGCCCTGGTGGACTCCGGTGAGCTGCACCGCTTGAGGTACGGCTGCTACATCAGGGGCAGCAAGTGGAATGCACTGGGTCCGAGGAGACAGGCCAAGGAGCGGATCCTGGCACATGCGCACGGGACGCTGACAACGTCAACAGGCGGTTTCGTCTACAGCCATTTGTCGGCGGCACGACTCCACGGCCTGTTTGTGTGGGGCGTGGATGACAAGGTTCATGTTCTGCACACGACCAGGCCTTCCTCCGACAGATGGGGCAAGGACGTTCGGGGACACACAGAAAGCTTCACTGAGGACGACGTCGTGCAGGTTCAGGGTTTGCGGGCGACCACACTCGAACGCACCATCTTTGACAGTGCAAGGATGCTTAGCTATCCCAAAGCACTGGTGATTATGGATCATGGACTACGCGTCGGCGCTGATAGAAGCAGGCTGACCTCCTTGGCCACGGTCTCCTCCGGGAAGCGGGGTATCCGCACGCTGCGCAAAGCTTTGGACAACGCAGACCCCCGCTCCGAGTCTGCTGGCGAGACGCTTACCCGTGAGTTAATGCAAAGGCTCAGCATCAGGCCCCCACAGCCACAATTCGAGGTGCAGTCCCGATTGGGTCGCCATCGCATGGATTTCGCTTGGGAAGAGCAAAAACTGGCTCTGGAGTTTGACGGTCGCACTAAATACTTCGACTTCAATCCGACAGAGGAGGTCATCTTTCAAGAACGACGGCGGGAAAAGGCACTCGTCGAGGAGGGATGGCGGTTTATCCGGATCGAGTGGAAGGACCTGTTTCAAGAGCGCGCCTTCAAGGAACGCATCCTTCGGGCACTCAGGTGATGCGGCCTGAGCGCGAGTGCGTGGGAACCCTGCCTGTACGCACGTAACCCTTCGGCGACACGGCAGGCTTCCCACGATCTCGGTGTCACGCTTCAGTATCCCGAGGCGGCGCCCTTGATCATCTCGCCGCTGGGGCTTACCAGGTACCAGACGTTCATCACGCCCTGGCCGTTGACGTCGCCCGGAGCCTTGTCCTTGGCGTAGTAGTACAGCGGCATGCCATTGAGTGTGACCTGCTTCTTCCCGTCAGGGGTAGCTATGGTTCCCACGGTGCCACTGACGCCTTCAACGGCCGGCTTGTCCGACGTCGTCGTGAACACCGGCCAAGCGGCCAGGCAGGCGCCCGTGCATGCACTGGTTCCTGAATCCTTGACGTCCTTGGTGAAGAAGTACAGGCTCATGCCCTTGCTGTCCACCACGATCTGCCCGGCGCCGGATGATGCAACTTTCATCTCTGCGCCTGCCGCGGCCGGGCTGGACATTGCGTCCGTACTTGGGGACATGGAGGTAGGTGCCGTCGAGGAAGTGGCGGCCGTCGGCGCGGTAGTAGACGTGGTGCTTGTCCCGGGGCTCCCGGCGCAACCGGTAAGAGCCACGGCGAAAACCACTGCGCCGAGTCCAACGCTGAGTCTATTTCTCATCTTTAGCTCCTTTGACGGGCCGGCCGGAATGGGTCGGCGCTAACCCCTACGACGCAGGCGGGGGAAGAATGGTTCAAGGAACTGAACCTTTTCGCTGCACGTGGCGTCGTATGGGGGTAGGGCAGCAGGAAACAAGGCGAAGGAGGTGGCTATGCCGTTGGACGAGGACGTGGTGGCGGCAATCTACCGCGATCACGGCACGGCCCTGAAACGCTTTGTGCTCAGCTGCACCTCGGACACGCACCAAGCAGACGACGTCGTGCAGGAAACCATCCTCAAGGTGTGGCAGCACGCGCCGGAGATCACGGGCAGTCTGCGCAGCTACCTCTTCCGGACTGCCCGCAACGTCATCATCGACAACTACAGGAAGGCCCAGAGGCGCCCTGTTGAGGCAGGCGAGCACGACTTTCCAGACCACGTTGCGACGGAACGCGTTGATGAGCTCCTGAACCGAGTCCTCATGGAAGAGGCACTCCTGAGGCTCAGCCACGAACACCGCGAGGTCCTTGTGGCCCTGCACTACCAGCGGTTCACCGTCACTGAGGCAGCGCTGCAGCTGAACATACCGGCCGGAACCGTGAAATCCAGGGCTTTCTATGCTGTGAAAGCCCTCCGAACGATCCTTGATGAAATGGGGGTGGAACGATGAACGGCAACACCGTCCACCAATTGCTGGGCGCCTACCTGCTGGGAGGGCTCGACCCCGAGGAGGCCCGCTCGTTTGAAGAGCACCTCGCCGGATGTGCTGCCTGCCGGCGCGAACTCGAGGAGTTGGAAAGCCTCCCCGCGCTGCTCGACGCCGTTCCTGCCTCCGACGCCGTCGCACTCACCGTGGCGGGTACCGCCGGTGCCCTCTCACCCTTGGAGCTGGGCCGGGAAGCATTGCCGCAGAAGATCCTGGTTGACCTTGCCGCACGCAGGAAGAAATCACGACGGCGGTGGGCGGCTTTCGTGGGGGCGGTCGCCGCTGCATGCCTGGCACTTGGCTTCCTTGCGGGCCCGCTGCTGAACCAGCCACCAAAACCCGATGCCAGCTACTCGGTCCAGTCCGAAACGGGGCTCCAGCTGACAGTGGGCATGGTCAAGAAGACCTGGGGCACCCAGCTTGAGGTCGAAGGCAAGAGCATGCCGCTCGAAGGAACTCTCTACCTCTGGGTGAAGGGCCGGGACGGGGCGGAAGAGCGCACCTGCGGCTGGACGGCAACGCCGAGTGGCCGCATCAAGATCACTGGCGCTACGCCCGTGCAGCTTGGCGGTATAGCCGGAGTGGAACTCCGGGATGAGGCCGAAAAGACAGTGGCCTCAATATCGGTGCCGTAGATCTCAGTGCGGTAGGTCTCAGTGCAGGTGTAGGTCTCAGTGCAGCAGGTTTGCCCGCAGCTCGGTTACGAGGGCTGGGTCTTCGCAAGCCCGTGCAAATGCTTCGATCCGGCGCTCGATTTCGCGGCCCAACAACCAGCTCCCGATTCTCTCTGCCACGGGCTTCACCCAAGCCGGGCGGCAGGAAAAGGTGTACTTCCAGACCGCCCGGGTGCCGCCGTCGTCGGGGGTGAATCGCCAGCCGCCGCCGAAGTTCTCGAAGAACCAAGGCCCGGACACCATGGTCATTCCTACGTTTCGGGGAGGGACGTAGGAGACGTACTCGCTGACCATTTTCAGTCCCATACGGGACACGGTTCGTGTGCGGACTCCCTTGCCTGCTGCCTTGGCTCCGTCCACGAAGCTTTGGGCCGAAATGAACGGATCCCATCTGAGCCTGAATTCACCAGTGGTCTGCGAGAGTGCGAAGGCTGTTTCGGGATCCAAACGGATGAACCGCTCGGCGCGGACCTGTGGCATTCAGGACCCCTGCCCTGAACCGAGCACCAGGAGCACCATGAAGGCAACGCCAAAAACATTGACCGCCATGATCGCCAGTCCGATGATCCCTGTGATGCGGCCGGCATTCATGCGCCCGGCCCGAAATACGGCGATCAGGCCACTGACGACGGACACAATCGCAAGGATCACGGCAACCAGCGCCAGAATGAGCGCACTGAACCACCAGACGTCGTTGCCCGGGTTGTAGCGGCTCATCGCCGAAGCGACAGCGGCGACGCCCAAGGGAATGCTGACCACTGCGGCAATCGGCGAGAGGATCGCGGAGACGATGCTTGTGATGCCCGCACCCAACCCCGGTGTCCGGGACCGTTGCTGCTGGTAGTACTCAACCGGTGGCTGATAGCTCATATTTCCCCCAAAGTCCGTGCGCTAGATCTTGCGATACGTGAGGTCGAAAATCATACGCCCGGCCTCGTGGGCTTTGTTTTCAAAGCTGGTGCGGATACGGCCCTCGAACCTGGGTGCCCAGCCGCCTTCCTCGTCCACGCCCTCGTTCGGACCCGTATGTTCAGTGCTGACAGGTGCCCGGCCTTCCCGGACCGGCGCCCCTCCCACAACAGACTCGACGCCGGACTGCCACACTTGCGTCAGAGGGCTCTCCTCGCCCCTGCGCTCGCCTTCGTGCATGTTCTCAAATTCCGTTGAGCCTGCAAGAACCTCGCGGACGTGTACGGCGTAGTTGGACCAGTCGGTGGCAATGCGCCAGTAGCCACCCTTTTCCAGCGCCTTGGCGGCCACGGAAGCGAAAGCCGGCTGGATCAGGCGGCGCTTATGGTGGCGTGCCTTGTGCCATGGATCGGGGAAGAATACCCAGAGCTCACTGACCGAACCGGCAGGAAGCATCGACTCCAAAACTTCGGGCGCATTGGCTTCCACCACGCGCACATTGGTCAGGCCACGGCTGTTGATCTTGATGATGGTGTTGGCCAGGCCCGGCGTGTAAACCTCGACAGCCAGGAAGTCCTTGTCCGGATTCTGTTCGGCGGCATGGACCACGGCGTCACCCAAGCCCGAACCGATCTCGACGATCAGGGGAGCTTTGCGCCCAAACACTGCCTCGGCGTCGAACGTGTAATCGGGGTGGACTGAAGTGTTGGCGACGTGACGCGGAACCTGGACGGCCCAACGCTCGGCGTGCTCCTCCCACGCGGCCTGCCTGCGACCCTGCAAACGGGTGCCGCGGCGCACGAAACTGACCGGCCGGCCGCCGTAGGTTCCGAAGGAAGCCTGGCTGCCGGGCGTGACTGGTCGCGGGGAATCTGGGGTTTCACTCATCCATTCCAGAATACTTGGGTTCCGGTGGGCAGTAGGGGCGGGCGTCTGGGCACCGCCGTCCGAGCGCCTTCCATAACCCCGCGGCTGACCCTCTCGTCCTACCCAGGCTGAGCTTCGTCATCTGCTTTGTGCCAGCTGTGATGAATTTCAGGTGAGCAGGTTCAAGTACTGCGTCCGAGCCTTCATTGCGTGGATTAGCAACTCATTGCCGCTGTCGAAGCGAAGAACGACAACTTCGAGGAGGCGCCCCGCTGCGTCGAATCCGAGCCTTAGTTGGCGAGCCGGGCTGTCCTCGTCGAGGTCCGCAATGTAGACCGCGTGACCCGCCGCGTGGATTCCATCCTCGGCGCTGATGCCGTGTTTGAGTGCGGAAGCATGCGCCTGCACTACGCGGCGCTGATCCACGCCCGTACGGCCGCGCGTATGGCTTCCGACCGGCTCAGGTGATCATGCTCGGCTCGAGCGGAGAGTTCCCGCAGCAGCTCGGCATCCATGCGCACCGGCACCACTTCGCCGGGGCCATCACCGACTGGACGGCGGCCTCGCCTGCGGAGTTGCTCAGTCGGGTATCCGTGCTCAGCCTCGTCTGCCCAAGCTTGGATCATCTCATCGGTGACCGGCGCGCCATTGACCTTCTCGTGACTCATCTACAAATCGTATTACGAAATGGGCGGCGGGTGAAGGTGGCAAAGCGGGGGTTCGCGCCGTGAACAGCGTCATGGGCACTGAGTCAAGTGCTGGCTGGTAGCGTCCTGCTATGGCTTCAGTGGAGCTTGTCCGATAGCAATCGCTAAGCGCCGACCATGCCTCCCACAGATCTTCCTGTTCCGACGACGCAACCAAAAGACGGGTGCTCATGACATCCGTCAATCCGGCTCCGGCGTCTTCGAGTGCTGTCGCCATGTTCGCGAAAGCCGCGCGCGTCTGAGCATCGAATGAGTCTCCTACAACCTTGCCGTCCGTCGGCGTGGCTGTGCTTGGATATCCCGGTCAGCTTGTTGAGATCGAGACGTTGGCTGCGACTTTCACGCACGCATGAAAAGGGATCCGCGAGTCTTTGACTTGTTCCGTGGTCACATCCCGACCCAATGAACCCAGTGCAGGCTGGCTGACAGAATGGGACGCGTGACCTCCTTCCCGAAGCCCTTCTACACCGAAAAGTCTGAGCAAGAACGCCTCTTGCCCGAAATCGCCGTGGATGCCGAGATCGACGACGTCCCGCCCGCCCCACCTACGCAGCTCCGCTCCAAGAGGGGCCTGATCTACCTCGGCATCTGCCTGGTCCTGATCGGCCTGAACCTGCGGACGGTCTTCTCGAGTTTCTCGGCTGTCCTCCCGGAAATAACGTCCGACGCCGGACTGCCGGGCTGGGCGGTGGTGGTCCTCACAACCGTTCCCGTGACATTGTTGGGCGTTTTCGCACCCCTCGCCCCTGTACTGGCGAGGCGGTTCGGGGCAGAACGGGTCCTGCTGGGAGCGATGGTGGTGCTCACGGCGGGTCTCTTGCTCAGGCCAACGGCGGTCCCTGGCGCCGGGCACCTTCCAGCACTCCTCGCCGGAACGGCAGCGTGCGGAGCGGCCATCGCCCTCTGCAACGTACTCCTGCCGGGCGTGGTCAAGAGAGACTTCCCGCACCGGCTCGGGCTCATGGGCGGCCTGTACACCACGGCGATCTGTGCGTCCGCGGCTCTTGGTGCAGGGTTCACGTATCCGGTTTTTGCGGCAACCGGCCAGTGGACTTCGGCGCTGTGGTCCTGGGCGGTGCCTGCCGGCGTCGTGCTGTTGCTCTTCCTTCCGCTGGCCATCCGCCAGCCATCGATCAAGCACCAAGCCGTCCACGGCGGCGTGAACGTGTGGCGGTCGGGCGTGGCCTGGCAGGTCACGCTGTTCATGGTGCTGCAGGCCATGATGTCGTTCAGCGTGTTCGCGTGGCTGGCGCCGATCCTGAGGGACCGGGGCGTCGATGGCGGAACGGCCGGGCTGATTGTGTCGGTGTCGATCGTGTTGCAGATGCTCGGTTCACTTTTCGCCCCTGCCCTGGCCACGCGGTTCAAGGATCAGAGGGTGATCAACACCGTGGTGGCACTGATGACCGGCGGTGGCTTCGCCCTCAGCATCTTCGGACCGACTGGGCTGATCTGGATCTGGACCGGACTGCTGGGCCTCGGCCAGGGCTCGCTCACCGCTGTTGCCCTCACGATGATCATTGTCCGCACCCGCGATGCGCATACTGCCGCGCACCTGTCCGGGATGATGCAGGGCGTCGGCTACGGAGTGGGATCGGTGGGAACGCTGCTGGTGGGGCAGCTCCACCAAGCCACGGGCGGATTCGCGGCCGCCGGAATCCTGTTCCTTGTGGTCGGAGCGCTGGCTGCCTTCTTCGGCTACCGGGCAGGTCGCGACAAGTTCGTTTAACCCAAGTAAGTCGCAGCAGATGCCGTTTTGAGCGCTCAAAACGGCATCTGCTGCGACTTAGTTGGGAGAACCTAGTGGGTTAGGTCCTTGCCCTTGGTCTCGGGGATCGAGAAGGCGAACGCGATGCCGATCACCAGCAGGATCACTGCGTAGACGTTGAACAGGTAACCCTGGCCAATGCTGGCCAGCCAGGTCTGGAGGTACGGAGCAGTGCCACCGAAGGCAGCCACGCAGATGGAGTACGGGACGCCGACGCCAACAGTGCGGATGTGGGTCGGGAACAGTTCGGCGTAGACGGCCGGGACAATCGACGCGCTACCAGCAATGAAGAACAGCATCACGGACATGGACACGGTCAGCTGCCACGGGGAATCCTTGAGCAGCCACGTCATGGGGAAGTGCATGACCATGGCACCGATGGACGAGCCGATCAGCACAGGCTTGCGGCCAATGCGGTCCGACAGCTTGCCCCAGAAGGGGAGTGCGGCGATGAAGACGACATTGGCGATCACGCCGGCCCAGAGCGCTGCACCGCGGTCCATCTTCAACGTGGTGGCTGCGTAGCTCGGTGCCACGACACCCCAGATGTAGTAGACCACCGTGAGGCCAACCGTCAGGCCGATGACCTGCAAAGCCTGCTTGCGGTACTTGACGATCTGCGGCCACATGGGCAGGCGCTTTTCCTTGGGCGTCTCGGCCTCGAATGCGTGGGTTTCCTTCATCTTGGCCCGCATGAACAGCGCGTAGACGCCCAGTGCACCACCGATGAGGAACGGAATGCGCCAACCCCATGCGCTCATGTCGTCCTTGGTCAGGACAGCCGTGAGGATCGCGCCGAGCAGAGTTCCGGCCAGAATGCCGGCGGTGCCGGACGTGTAGATGAGCGTCGCCCAGAAGCCGCGCTTTTCCTTGGGTGCCATCTCGGACAGGTACGTTTGCGACGACGGCAGCTCACCACCGTGGGCAAGGCCCTGTATGAGCCTGGCGAGCAGGAGCATCACGGATGCGAACGCGCCCACAGCCTGGAACGTCGGAGCGATGCCGATGAGGAGGCTGCCGAGAGCGCCGAGGGCAACCGCTACCGTCATGGACGTCTTGCGGCCGATGCGGTCGCCGATCCAGCCGAACAGGAAACCGCCGAACGGCCGGGCAACGAACCCGACGGCGAAGATCGCCAAGGTGGACAGCACAGCTGATGTTGGGTCTGCCTGGCTGAACAGTGCGCTCGCGATGAACGGCGAGAACGTGGCGTAGATGGCCCAGTCGTACCATTCAACGGCGTTGCCAATGCCTGTTCCTACGAGCGTCCGCAGGTGGGATTTGTGGACCTTGACTTCGGTGGACGTTCCAACGGTGGCGGTCATGTGTTTCTCCAAGGTGGGGTAGGGCTGGGAGTTAGTTGGCGGCGAGGGTCGCGATGCGGGATACGGCGAGTTCGGCGTAGAGGGCAGCGCCGTCGGTGAGGACGCCGTCGTCGAACGTCGCGTACGGCGAGTGGTTGAAGGGCGACGTCGCGTGGTCGGTGCCGGGGGTAACGGCACTGAGCCCGACGAAGGTTCCCGGAACCTCGGCCAGGACGCGGGAGAAGTCCTCGGAACCACCCAGGGGAGTTGCCATCCGGGTGAGTCGGGACTCGCCGAACATGCCGGCGATGACCTTTTCCGCGGTGTTCGTTTCGTCCTCGTCGTTGATGGTGAGGGGGTATTCCTGTTGGTAATCCACATCAACCTCCAAACCGTGGGCTGCAGCGATGCCTTGGAGCAGCTTGGGTACTACCTCCATCATCTTCTGCCGGGACTCTTCGGAGAAGGTCCTGATGGTGGCTTCGATGCGGGCGGTCTCCGGGATCACGTTCCGCTTGGTTCCGGCGTGAAGTACGCCGACGGTGAGGACAACGGGATCGAACATGTTGAACTGGCGGGTCACCATGACCTGGAGGGCCGTGACCATTTCCGCTGCTGCGGTCACAGGGTCCTTGGCTGAATGGGGTGCAGAGCCATGCCCGCCGGCGCCAAGCACAGTCACCACGAGTCCGTCCGAGGAACTGAGCATCACACCGTTCTTGGTGACGAACTGGCCATGGGGTTCCAGCGCGGAGAAGACGTGCATGCCGTAGGCCGTATCTGCCCGTCGGCCGGCAGCATCCAGGACGCCTTCGTTGATCATGTAGCTGGCGCCGTCGAAGCCTTCTTCGCCGGGCTGGAACATGAGGACGACGTCGCCGGCCAGCTGATCACGACGTTCAGCCAGGAGGGTAGCTGCTCCGGCGAGCATGGACGTGTGGAGGTCGTGCCCGCAGGCGTGCATCGCGCCGTCGACACGGGAGGTGTAGTCAACGCCAGTGGTTTCCTGGACCGGAAGGCCGTCCATGTCTGCGCGCAACAACACCACGGGCTTCTGGGCTGACGCGTAAGCAGCGCCACCGCGCAGAACCGCGGTGACCGACGTCGTGTCCTTGCCCAGGGTGATCTCGTACGGGAGTCCGTCGAGCGCTTTCAGTACTTTTTCCTGAGTACGGGGGAGTTGCAGGCCAATCTCCGGTTCGCGGTGGAGGTCGTGGCGGAGGCGGACGATGTCGTCCTGGAGTTCCTTGGCGTCGGCGGCGATGGTCATGTGTTCTCCTGCTCGTGCTGGGGGTATTGGTTCTTCCTGCAATTCTGTGGTGACTGAACTCACAATTCTGAAAACATCTATAAAAATGCACGAAAGGCCAAGAAACGCAGGATTCATGCACCGTTTGCGAGAATGAACTCATGGAACTCAGCGAAGAGGATTTACGCCTCATCAATGCCTTGCAGATTTCGCCCCGCATCAGCTGGTCCGACGCCGGCGAAGTCCTGGGCGTCCACGCCACAACCTTGGCCGCGCGGTGGGACCGCCTGAAGGCTGCCGGTGCGGCATGGACTACTGCGCATCTCATGGGCGATCCGAAGAACATGTGCCTTGCCATGGTGGACATCGACTGCGAAATGGATCTCCGGCCGCAGGTCACGGCAGCCCTGGCAGAGCTCCCCGAGGTCATCACCGTCGAAGAAGCGGCCAGCAACCGCGACCTCACACTCACGGTCATCACCCAGGACCTCGATCAGTTCAGCACCAGCCTGCTGCCGCGGCTCAAAGAAGTCCGGGGGCTCACCAAGTACCACACGTCGCTGTGTACACGCATCCACACCAGTGGCTATGCGTGGCGGCTGAATGTGCTCACGAAGGGGGAACAGCAGGCGCTCCGGGCACTGGCGGGGCCTGAATCAGCCAACCCGTCGGCTCCCGACGCCATAGTCGTGCCGCTACCGGAGAGCCATCTGGCCCTCATCCCGTTCCTTTCCCGTGACGGCCGTGCTTCTGCTGCTGAGATTGCGCGGGCTCTGGGGCGCCATCCCGCCACGGTGCAGCGCCAGTTGGGGCGGGTGCTGAGCAGCAGGATGCTCTCCTTCCGCTGTGAGATAGCCCAAAAATTCTCCGGTTTCCCCATCACCGTTCAGTGGTTTGCGAACGTTCCGGCGGGCCGGCACGAAGCCGCCGCGACGGAACTGCGTTCGGTCCGGAATGTCAGGTTCTCGGCGTCCACCACCGGACGCACCAACTTCACCATGATCATGTGGCTCCGGTCGCTGGCCGAGATCATGGAGATGGAACTCGCCATCCAGCAGCGGATCCCGGGCATCGAACTCGTGGAGAGTGTGGTCATGTTGAACACGGCCAAACGGGTTGGCTGGATGCTGAACCCGGACTCGACCGCCACAGGGACAGTGGTGGCACCGTACGGGGAACTGCTGCCTGAAACGGCGTGAGCTCACGCCCGAACCCGGGTTTACGACGACGGCGTGGCCGGCCTGGGGTGCCGGTTCCGCCAGCATCAGGGGTGCTTGGTGGCCCGCAGGACGGTGTCCAAAACGGTAGCCGCCCCGCCTTCTGGGCCGGTGACGGTGCGTTCCCGGGAAGTAAGGACGTTGACGAACCACGGCTCGCGGTCCAGGCGAAGCGCCCCAGCCAACTGTTCCGGCGAGAAAAACATGCCCGTTTCACGGTGGTGGCTCCACGGCGCGAGCCCATGAGGGTGATGTCCGACCACCAACAACGTCCCGCCCGGAGCCACAGCCGCTGCCGCGGAAGCCACGGAGTCGCGCCACGGCAGGAGGGGGCTGTGGAGGAATTGTGCTGACACGAGGTCAAAGATGGGTTCCGGCTTCCACTCGGCAAGGTCCTGCTGCTGCCAGGTAATCCGGTGAGCGTAGCCCGACTCCGATGCGTGGGCTGCGGCCCGTTCAAGCGCGACGGCCGATACATCCATTCCGGTGACCGTCCAGCCTTGCCCGGCGAGCCAGATGGCGTCTGCACCTTCGCCGCAGCCAAGGTCCAGGGCCGTTCCGGCGCGGAGGCCGGCCACTTCGGCGACCAACTGGGGATTCGGATTTCCGCTCCAGACCTTTGGACGCTCCTTGTACATGCCGTCCCACATGTCAGCGGCGTTGTCGGCGTCCTCGTGGAGGTTGAGCCCGCCATGCCGCGGTCCACTGTGGTCAGTGTCCTGATGGGCGTTCTGGTGTCCGCTGCCAAGGGTGCTGCCGGAGGTGCCGTCCGTGGGGTGGGGAGTGCCGCCGTCGTGAGTGTGTTCAGCCATAAGCCAAGCGTGCCGTGAGCAGGCTACGAAAGGCAACGCCCGTTGCTGCTTCGGCAAAACACACATACGAACAAATGATCTGGTTTTTCCATTTGATGGTGACTAGCGTTTGAGCCAAGCGCCGGACACAAGTCAGTGGCGCATGAAACGGGGGATTCATGATGTTCCGGACGCCTACATTCACTGCGCGTGCTGCCTTTGTGGCTTTGGCGGCGGCCTTAACGCTTATGGCTTCAGGGTTACCGGCCCAGGCCAATACGCTAAAGCCCGACGCCGTCGCGGCAGCCACCGTGCCAACCGTCGCACCCATGGCGACTTTCGGGACGCCTTACAGGATCGAGGTTCCCAGCCCCAACTTCGCTGAGGCGAGTCCGGACGGGCGCAAGCTGTTCACAGTGTCCGGCTCCGGGGCGTTCGCCACGATCGACGTTGCCACCAGCACCGTATCTGCGAGCATCGATGTCCGGGATGTTACTGCCATGAAGGTCAGCCCGGACGGCGCCAGGGTTTACCTGGCAACAAGCGAGTCCCAGGAGCATTTCCTGACTGTCGTGGACACCGCCGCCATAACGGTCGTGGACATACCGGTGGACGGCCCGGTCTTCAGCCTCGCATTTACTCCCGACGCGTCCAGCGTTTACGCGGCTGTGTATGGGACGCCGGCGGACACGGGCTCGACGCCGGGCTCGGTTGCGGTCATCGATGTTGCGACGGCGTCCGTGGTTTCCTCGATTCCCGTTGGTCGCGAGCCCACGCAGGTACTTGTGACGCCGGATGGGGCCAAGGTCTTCGCACTGAATCTCCTGGACCAGTCGGTTTCCGCCATCGAGACGTCGACGAACACCGTGACCAGCACCATTCCGCTCGGCGGGACCTCAACCGGAGGATCCATGTCTCCGGACGGATCCAGGCTGTACTATCCCAAGCTCGAAGGCGGGATTGCCATCGCAGGCGTTACCACGAATACCGTGATCGGGGAAGTGGTGACCCAGTCCGTGGCCACCGCACCAAGTTTCACCCCCGATGGTTCACGGGCCTTCGTGGTGGACCAGCGCCCCAATGACTATTACGTGGCTGAAGTCGATCTTCAAGGGAATTCACTGACGCCGGTCAGCCTCTCTGAAGGCCCGGTCATGAACATGGGGCCCCTCACGGTCCAGGTCAGCCCGGATGGCCGACGACTCTATGTGCTTGGCCACAGCATCAATGTCCTCAGCTTGCCGACGCTCAAGCCTGCGGGCGTCATCAACCTGGATGACGGGTTGCTTCCACGTCAACTTGTCATCGTTCCGGACGGCTCCATGGGGTACGTCGTTCCTGGCAACCAGGGCAATTACGTCGTGGCTGTTAGTACAGGACAGCCGGAGAACGTCTGGAAAGACTACAACTCTGACGGCGCCACGGATGTTCTGGCGAGGGACTCCGCCGGCGGCCTGTGGCTGTACCCCGGAAACGGCAATAAAGGCTGGCTGCCCCGTTCACAGGTTGGCTCCGGTTGGAACATCATGAACCTGTTGATGGCCTCAGGCGACTTTGACGGTGACGGCAAACCGGACGTCCTGGCACGCGACGAGGCTGGTGATTTGTGGCTGTATCCGGGCGACGGCAATGCTGATTGGCTGCCCCGCTCCAAAGTCGGCGTTGGCTGGAACGCGATGACCGCCGTCGTGGCCCCAGGCGATTTCGATGACGATGGAAAAGCCGATGTCCTTGCCCGGGACAGTGCTGGTGACCTCTGGCTGTATCCGGGGAACGGCTCAGGCGGTTGGCTTCCCAAATCGAAGGTCGGCACGGGCTGGAACGTGATGACGGCCATCATGGGGCCGGGAAACCTGCGTTCGCCAGGGAGCGATGTCCTTGCCCGGGATACGTGGGGAACTCTGTTCCTTTACGAACCGGACGGCACGGGCGGCTGGCATCAGCCGCTGCTGGTTGGCATTGAGTGGAACGTCATGTCTGCCATCGTCACGCCGGGCGACTTCGACAGCGACGACGTGCCGGACATCCTGGCGCGCGACGCCAGCGGGACCCTGTGGCTCTACCCAGGGCAGGGCTTCGGGGGATACTCGCCGCGCGTGCAGGTGGGAGTGGGATGGAACGTCATGACGGCGATCATCTAATGCGGCTGGCCGGACAGGTTCCAGCGTTGCGCTCCTGCCCCGGTCGCCCCCAGCTCGTCGGCCGGATTCTGAAGCGTGCACGATTTCAGGCTCAGGCAACCGCAACCGATGCAGCCATCCAGATCGTTCCGCAGGTGTTGCAGCGCAGCAATCCGTTCGTCGAGTTCCTTGCGCCACCGCGACGACAACCGTGTCCAGTCCCGTTTGGTGGGCGTCCGTCCGTCCGGCAGGGAGTCCAGCGCCTCGCGGATGTCCTTCAGAGGAAGGCCAACTCTTTGCGATGTTTTGATGAAAGCCACCCTCCGCAGCGTTTCACGCCGGTACCGCCGCTGGTTTCCGGCCGTGCGTTCGGCTGTGATGAGCCCATTTCGTTCATAGAAGTGAAGGGCCGACGGCGATACCCCACTCCGCTCGGAAAGCTCGCCAATGCTCAGGGGCCGATGGGCGCTGCCGGGAACTTGTGGCATGGCTGGTCCTCCGGTGCTGGTCGTGGTGGATTGACCTCAACATTAGTTGAGGTTCTAGGGTAGCGTCCATGACCTCTGACACCTCAACGGCCGGGATACTCCGCCGTCCATACCTGCTGGCTACCGTTGGTGCTTGTGCGCTCGTTTTCCTCAGCGCCTTCGAGTCCCTGGCGGTAACCACCATCATGCCGCTCGTCAGCCGCGACCTGGACGGAGCCACCCTTTACGCGCTGGCCTTCGCCGGCCCCTTGGCGACCGGCGTGATGGGCATGGTCGGAGCAGGTAATTGGTCGGATCGCCGGGGTCCGGCGGCACCGTTGTACGCGTCGGTGGCACTGTTCGTCGCCGGCCTGTTGATCGCAGGAACAGCCGGAAGCATGGAAGTCCTGGTGCTGGGGCGCCTCGTGCAGGGACTCGGTGGCGGTGCCATGACCGTTGCCCTGTATGTGTTGGTGGCCCGCGTCTACCCGCCGGCTCTGCATCCCAAAATCTTCGCCGCGTTTGCCGCATCCTGGGTTATCCCATCACTCGTGGGCCCGTTCGCCGCTGGCATCGTGGCGCAGCTCAGCAGCTGGCACTGGGTATTCCTGGGCGTGGTGGGGCTGGTTGTTCCGGCACTGCTGATGGTGGTGCCGGCTGTGCGGGGAATGACCTCGGAGCCCGCCACCGAAACTGTGCCGTGGGCTTTCGGACGCATGGGCTGGGCGGCGCTGGCCGCCCTGACCGTCCTCGCACTGAACCTGTCAGCAGAGGTGCCGGGCGTGGGCGGGGTGATTGCCGTCGTCGCGCTTGTCCTTGCCGTGGTGGCGGTACGGCCCTTGGTCCCGCGCGGAACGCTGGTCGCCCACCGCGGCCTTCCCAGCGTGATCCTCACCCGCGGTTTGGCGTCGGCAGCGTTTTTCGGTGCCGAGGTCTACCTGCCATACCTGCTGACCGAACAGTACGCTTTCACGCCGACGTTTGCCGGGCTCACACTGACCGGCGCTGCGCTCGCATGGGCAGGGGCGTCTGCCCTCCAAGGCCGGTTGGGTTCCAAGCTGCCCGATGCCCTTGCGGTGAAAATTGGTGCCGCGCTGGTGCTGGTGGCAATCGTGCTGGCCCTGGTGACTGCGGCATTGGCGCTGCCGGCAGCCATTGCCATTGGGGGCTGGATCCTTGCCGGCGGGGGCATGGGGCTCATGTACCCACGCCTGAGCGTCATGACGTTGGCTCTCTCGACTCCCGATAACCAGGGCTTCAACAGCGCAGCGATGTCCATCTCCGATTCCCTGGGAGGCGCCCTGGCCCTCGCTGCCACGGGGCTCGTCTTCGCAGCATTTACGACGACGAACCCGTTTGCGGGGGTCTTCGCACTGACGGCGGTGATCGCCGTCGTCGGGCTCGCCATGGCGCCCCGGGTCGCCACCCGGGCGGCCGCCTCCACAACGCGGGAAGCCCAACCTGAGCCCTCGCTGCATAAGTAGCCGAACGTACGCATAAGTAGCCCAATGCGGGACTCGACGCCGAACACTGCTAGACTGGGGACACTTGATGTGCGGTGACGCCCTGAAGCAGGTGGCCCAAAAGGCTACGTGACGGGGCATTTTTCATGTGAGAGGCACATCCTGCGTCGATGAACGCGTTCCATTTGGTCCCGGCCAACGCTCCAGCAGCGAACCGGTAGACCACCTGACTTTTCCTCGGCGAACCCCTGGCCCAACCGGCGTCGGGGGCCGATGTCCGCAACTGGACACCGCCCGAAAGACATTAGTAAATGACTACTTTTGCTGCCCTTGGCACGCCCAAGGCCATTGCTGAATCCCTCGCCGCAGACGGCATCGAAGAGGCATTCCCCATCCAGGTGAAGACCCTCCCGGATACGCTCGCAGGCCGCGACGTCCTGGGCCGGGGCCGCACCGGCTCCGGCAAGACCATCGCTTTCGCCATCCCGCTTGTGGCCCGCTTGGCCGAGCGTGAAGCCAAGCACTTCCGCAAGCCGGGCCGCCCCATGGGCCTGGTCCTTGCTCCGACGCGTGAATTGGCTACCCAGATCAACGCCACCATCGAGCCGCTGGCCAAGGCCATGGGCCTGAACACCACGGTGATCTACGGCGGCATCTCCCAGGCACGCCAGGAAAAGGCACTGCGCGCCGGCGTCGACATCGTCATTGCCTGCCCGGGCCGTCTCGAAGACCTGATCCGCCAGCGCATCCTGACCCTTGAGGCCGTCGAAGTTACCGTGCTGGACGAGGCAGACCACATGGCAGACCTCGGCTTCCTTCCGGTGGTCAAGAAGCTCATGGACATGACCCCCACACAGGGTCAGCGCCTGCTCTTCTCCGCGACGTTGGACAACGGTGTTGACAAGCTGGTCAACCGTTACCTCTCCAACCCGCTCACCCACTCCGTGGATGACCCGCAGGCTGCCGTCACCACCATGGAACACCACGTCCTGGTAGTCAACGACCAGACCGTCAAGAAGCAGCTCATCGTCGAACTGGCCTCCGGCGCCGGACGCCGCGTCCTGTTCATGCGGACCAAGCACCACGCCCGCAAGCTTGCCAAGACCCTCACCGACGCCGGCATCCCCGCCGTCGACCTTCACGGCAACCTGTCGCAGAACGCCCGCGACCGCAACCTGGCCGAGTTCTCCAACGGTGACGTTCGCGTCCTGGTGGCCACCGACGTCGCAGCCCGCGGCGTTCACGTTGACGATGTCGAACTCGTCATCCACGTTGACCCGCCCACGGAGCACAAGGCATACCTCCACCGCTCAGGCCGTACGGCCCGCGCCGGTTCCGATGGCACCGTTGTAACGCTGACACTCCCGGAGCAGCAGAGCGACGTCAAGAAGCTCATGAAGGCTGCCGGCGTGGACGTATCGTTCGAGCGCGTCACGGCCAACTCCCCGCTTGTCGCCGAGCTCGTGGGCGACATCGCGGACAAGGTCGACCCCCGCACCCGTGCAGCCCTCCTCGCGGCGAAAGCCCCGCAGGGTGGCGGCACCTCCACGGGCGCCAATGCCCAGCGCAAGCGCGCACGCCGTACTGGCGGTCAGGCGGCTCCCACAACGGGTGGCCGTGGCGGCCGCGGCGGACGCGGCAAGGTCGCCGCTGAGCCGGTTCGCACGGACATCAACCGCGCTGATCGTCGCGCGGCAATGAACGACGACGTCGCCCGCAGTTCACGTGGTCGCGGCAAGGCTGGCGCAACTCACCGCAACGACGTTCCCGGCTCGCAGGGCCAAGGCGGCCGTAGTGGTCGTCCCGCTTCGGGCCAGCGCGCTGCCACCGGTGGCCAGCGCTCGGCTTCGGCTCCGCGCACGGCTTCCACCACGAGCACCCGTACCAGCGGAAACAAGGCCGTATGGTCTTCCGCTACGGGCGCTACGTCCGGTGGATCCTACGGTTCGGGTGCCTCCGGCAACTCCGCTCGTGGGGGCTCAGGCGCGGGTCGTCCGGCACGCAGTGGCCCGCGTCGCGCCTCGGCTCCCGCGTCGAACGAGCGTCGCGGCCGCTAAGTCCCCGCAACGCCTGCTCACCAGCCTCGGGCGCGCCACTCCTCAAGGTGTGGCCGCTCGGCGCCGAGGGTCGTGGGCAATCCATGGCCCGGGTGCACCACGGTCTCGTCCGGATAAACGTCGAACAGCCGCTCTTTCACGTCGTTCAACAGTGAAGTGAAACGTGAAGGATCGCCCTGTGTGTTGCCGACGCCTCCCGGAAACAACGAGTCTCCACTGAAAATGTGGGCCGGCCCGTCCGGATCCTGGTAAATGAAAGCGATCGAGCCAGGGGTGTGTCCGCGCAAGTGGACCGCCGTGATCTCGAAGTCGCCGAACCGCTCGACGTCGCCGTGACCAAGCCGGACATCCACCGGAACGGGCAGCGCATCGGCGTCGTCCGCTCCTGCAGAAGTGCTGGCGCCGGTCGCGGACACCAGCTCACCCAAGGCGCGGATGTGGTCCCAATGCTGGTGGGTAGTGGCGATTCGGACCAGCTTCGGCACTTCGGAAGTATCCGCTTCGCTGTCCTTCAGGAGTTGCTGAATGGCTGGAAGGTCATCGGCGGCGTCGATCAACAGCTGCACGCCTGTGGACTTCGAGGTCAGCAGATACACGTTGTTGTTCATCTCGCTGACGGAGATGCTCCGTATGGTGACGTCGCGCGATGAGTGAATAAGCGAATCCATCGGCTCAGTCTACGCAGTGGTCCTGTTGGCTTCGCGGCCTTGCGACACCCAGTTGGGGTCCGCAGAACGTGAACCCACGACGGCGTCCGCGGCTTGGTCGAGCACTTCAAGTTGCGCTGTTCCCAGTTGCAGGGACAGCGCGCCAAGGTTCTCGTCGATGCGGTGCGTTTTGCGCGTACCGGGGATGGGGACCACCGGCAGCCCAAGGCGCTTGCCCTGGGTGAACAGCCAGGCCAGTGCTACCTGGGCAGGAGTTGCACCCAGGTCATCGGCTACCTCACGAACCGCGGCCACGACGGCCTGGTTTGCATCAAGGGCCTCGTCACCAAAGCGGGGAATCTTGTGGCGGAAGTCGTTTTCGCCCAAGTCGCTCGCGCTAATGGTTCCTGTGAGGAACCCGCGGCCGAGCGGCGAATAAGGCACAAAGCCAACACCGAGTTCCTTCGCTGCAGGAACAACGTTTTGCTCAACATCCCTGCTCCAGATTGACCATTCGCTCTGGACTGCGGCAATGGGATGGACGGCGTTGGCCTGCCGAAGCTCCTCGGCTGTCACCTCAGACAGGCCGAGGTGGCGAACTTTGCCCTCACGGACCAGCTCCGCCATGGCCTCCACGGTTTCCACTATCGGAACGCGGAGGTCACGGCGGTGCAGGTAATAGAGGTCAATGACGTCAGTGTCCAGGCGGCGCAGGCTCGCTTCTGCTGCCTGCCTGACGTAGGGCGCATCGCCGCGAACTCCCGTGTACCCGTTCGCGGCGTTGCCCTCTATCCCGAACTTCGTGGCCAATTGGACCTCGTCCCGCCGGTCTTTCAGGAGCTGGCCCACCAACTCCTCGTTGCTTCCGGCGCCGTAAACATCTGCGGTATCGATGAAGGTGATTCCCGCATCCACCGCATGCCGCAGGGTTTGCAAGGCTTCAGCGGGGTCGATTCCCCCATAGACCGGTGTCAGGGCCATGCCGCCAAAGCCAAGGGGGCTCACAGTAAGGCCATCGCCGAGTTGAACTGCAGTCATGAACTTCTCCCATGCGTGTTGGTATTCGAAGTGCCCTTTGTTGGCGTGAACCCCGCCGTGGGCTTGGGTATTCCTGCTGGTTCTCCGGGTGTGGGCGACGCTCCTTCCCAGTTGGTCCGGGTAGCACCCGGCCCGCATGCATGCCCGCCCCTGTGATTGCGGGGTTTCTCCTGCTCGACCAGGGGTGCCGGGAGAGGCAACTGGGAAGGAGCGCGGAGGAGTGCTGGCTACTCGGCGGACGCCTGGGGTTTGTCGGACGGCAGCGCCTTCAAACCGGCAGCACAACCCACGATTCCGGCGATGAAGAACAGCTTCAACGGGCTGGCGGGTTCGACGCCGCTGAGCATGGCCCAGCCAACAGTGAGCGCCGCACCGATGCCCACCCATACCGCATAGGCCGTGCCGAGGGGGATGCGCTTCACGGCTATGCCCAAACCGAACATGCTCAGCAGCGCGGTGACAGCGAAGACCATCGTCGGTGCGAGCTGGGTGAAGCCGTTGGAGAGTCCCAGAGCTGTGGCCCACACGGCTTCGAGGACGGCGGAGGCAAGGAGAACCAGCCAGAAGAGGCCGTTCTTCGCAGAGTTCCGGGTGGTCGTTGTGGCAGCCATGGCTACGCCACCACCTTCAGGCCAACCACGCACGCGCCGATACCTGCGAGCAGCAGGAGCCGGGCCGTCGTCGCGCGTTCCACCTTGGTGACCATGGCGTAAGCCGACGTCAGGAGGACGCCGACGCCCACCCACACCGCATACGCCGTACCCGTGGGAATGGATTGCATGGCGATCGCGAGGCCGCCGGTGCTGGCGATGACACTTACCAGGAAAATGACAGTGGGGACTGGCTTGCGGAATCCCTTTGAGCGGTGAAGGGCAGCAGCCCAAACGGCCTCGAGCGCTCCGGAGAGAATGAGAATTAACCACGACATGACAGATCCTTTGGCCAGTCTTGTCGCGTGCCGGGTACTGAACCGTCGTCCGGAGGTTCCAGAGCGGAACCTTCATTTCAGGCTAGCAACTCCTGCAGACCGTGGCCACTTCGGGTGGCGAAAGTCACCAGCCTAGACGTTCGCGGGGTCCACTTTGTCGATGGAGATCACGGCAACAAAACCCCGTCCCGAGATCTCGGGGCTGCGCGTATCGGAGCCCACCACGGCGTCGTAGCGGTTCAGTTCAACCGGTTCGGCCGCGCTGGTAGCCGGGCTGGCGCTGTCGGACTCATTCTCCACAGAGGCGCCTTCCACCGGATCCGTGCCAGGAGCGACCGTCGCCTTGCCTTCCAGCAGGACGGCCAACTGTCCCTCGAACACGGGGTGGGCGCGTTTCTTCGAGATCTCGACGATGGAGGTGTACCCCTTGAAGGCACTTGCGCGGGCGATGACGTTGAGGTCCCGGATGTCGCCGGTGGGCAGCGTGGCCGACGATGCCGCCTCTCCGGAGAAACGGAACGGACGATACTTCTCCAGCGGGTGCTCTTCGCCGTCGACGGTCAGCAGGAGCAACTCACCGTCAATGATGGTGATGACCCGTTCCATGCCCGGAAAATTGGAGAAGTCTCCGGCCTTGGAAACATCGGCGATGCTGACGCGCCAATCCCAAGCCCCGTCCTGGGCCGAGGCGACCTTCGGGTGGCTGGCTAGTTCGCGCGTCACCCCGCCTCCGTTGCGCCACGGTTCGGGGTGGATGTCGGCAAAGCGGATGATCTCCATCCGACCAGCCTAGTGGTGGACACAGCTTCTGCGTTGTCAGCATGGCTTGCTAACGTCATATGTGGAAAACGTGGGAATACGGTTGGAGGCACGGAATGTTCGTCAAAGTGTGCGGCTTGAGCACGCCCGAATCCGTGCGCACTGCCGTGGACGCGGGTGCGGACGCCGTCGGCTTTGTGCTGACTTCGAGCCCACGTGAAGTCACCCCGGACCAGGTGCGTATCCTGCTGCCACTGGTCCCCGCAAACGTTAAGGCCGTGGCTGTTTTCCGGCACGAGCCCGCCGCCGATGCCGTTTCTGTTGCGCGCGCCGCAGGACTCACCTGGGTTCAGCTGCACGGCACGCGGACTGCCGAGGACGTCAAAACAGTGCACGACGCCGGGATGCGGCTCATCCGGGCCGTCACCATGGGTGCCGCTCCGGACGAGTTCAGTGATCTGGGCGAGGATCTGCTCTTGATCGATGCCGCCGTGCCGGGTTCGGGAGAATCCTGGGACTATGCCTCAGTACGGGCGAAGGGACTCGGCGGCCGGGAGTGGCTGCTCGCAGGCGGACTCGAACCCGGAAACGTGGCCTTCGCTGCCGCAGCGGCCGATGCCTGGGGCGTGGACGTTTCCTCGGGTGTTGAGTCGTCCCGGGGAGTGAAGGACCTGGCGAAGATCCGAGCATTCGTGGAAGCTGCAAAAGCCTGACGTTCTCTCACGTCCTGCGGTTTTTGGTGCGTTCCTCTCTCACGTCCTGCGGTTTTTGGTGCGTTCCTCTCTCACATCCTGCGGTTTTTGGTGTGTTCTTCTCTCACGTCCTGCGGTTTTTGGTGTGTTCCTCTCTCACGTCCTGCGGTTTTTGGTGTGTTCCTCTCTCACGTCCTGCGGCTGACACGACGTCTCCGACGATTCATGATGTGAGAGAACGTTGGGCAATTCGGGTGATGATGTGAGAGAACGTTGGACAAATCGGGTGATGATGTGAGAGAGCATCCGAATTAGCACTGGCACACCCTGGACTCGCTCCCGACGACACGATTCACTGGAACACGCCACTGGACTTTACACACGGAACCACACACGGAACCACGCACGGAACCACACACGGACCCGCACGGAACACGGAACCAAGCCAACGGACCACACGAAAACCAGGAGTCACACAATGAGCACAGAACAACACACCCTGACCATGACCCGCGAGTTCGATGCTCCCCGTGAGCGCGTCTTCGACGCCTGGATGGACCCAGATCAGCTGACCAAGTGGTTCGGGCCGGCCGGGGTTGATTCTCCGCGCGAGACGATCGTCATTGACCCGCGCGTTGGCGGCGTGTGGCAAGTGGTGATGACCTGGACGGAGGGCGATGAAACCAAAGAAGGTCCTATCGATGCTGTCATCACGGAGCTCAACCCGCCGGCGCTTCTCGTGGCCTCAGCGAAATCGGGCGAGGAATCCAGCAGCGATGAGCTCGAGATGCGCCTGGAGTTCGAAGACCTGGGCGGACGAACCCGCCTGGTAATGACGCAGGGGCCGTTCGAATCCGAAGAATGGGTTGACATGACCCGCGAGGGCTGGGGAACGTCCTTCGACAAGCTGGACGGGCTCCTGGCCTAGCAAAAGTCAGGGCCAATTCAGGGCACACCCCTAGGCTTAATGTCGGTCCGGCAAGGGAGAATTGAGACTATGAAAACGCTGCTCAACATCATTTGGCTGGTCTTCGGTGGTTTCTGGTTGGCATTGGGCTATTTCGCAGCAGGCATTATCTGTTGCGTGCTCATTGTGACCATTCCTTGGGGCATCGCTTCGTTCCGGATCGGCGCTTATTGCTTGTGGCCGTTTGGCCGGATGGTGGTGGAGAAGCCAGGCGGAACGGGTGTCTTCGCGCTTTTGGGCAACGTGATTTGGTTGTTGGTCGCGGGCATCTGGATAGCGATTGGCCACGTGGTCACTGCTTTCGCCATGGCCATCACCATCATCGGGATACCGCTGGCAATCGCCAACCTGAAGCTGATCCCGGTGTCGCTCATGCCTCTCGGCAAGCAGATTGTGCCGACCAACCAGCCGTTCGTCAGTACCTATCGCTGAGGTGATCCGCTCCATTTAGACGACTCGCAGCGCGGCAGACGATTCCTACCGTCTGGCCTGCAGCGAGTCGTCTAATCGGTGGGACGGATGCCCTGAAAAGACCCATCCGTCAGCAGGGCAACCATCGTGCTGCCATCCAACTCGGCCGCGATTGCCACGTCCTCAATGAAGCCGCCATCGATCAGTTCACGACCACTTGAGCAGCCCCGCATCACGGAAGCCAGGTTGGGCTCGGCTGCGTCGAAGGCCGCGGCCGCAGATCCGGCTTCCGGTGAGAAATTACGGCGCCCCGAGCCTGCTAGTCCGGCGATGAAGGCTCCTGCTCCTAGCTCGTCCTCCAAAGCGGGCCGCAACGAACCATTGGTCCACTTCTCACCTGCGGCGATGACAGCTATTACGGCGTCATCCGGCAGGTTCGCATGGACCCAGTCGGCGGTCGCGGCGGCGTTGCGTAGGCACACAGCCACTACTTGCCGGGCTGAGTTGGCGAGCTCATGGCTGAGCGTCGAGCCGTTGGGCGATGGCAGGACCACACGCTCCAGGTGCGGCGCATGACGCAAGCTCGCCGGCGACAAACTCAACCCCTCCCCACCGCGCGGCCCCGCCAACGCAGCGTGATGATGTGCAGCAAACTCGCTCGCAGCAGCGTCCCTCATCGGGTAGGGGAAAACGGCCGCCCCACGATCAACCGCAACGCTGACGCACGTGGTGAACGAGAGGACGTCCACAACCACCGCAAGGTCAGCATGCGGCACCACTGCACGGGCGCCGTCGAGCCCCCATTCAAACCGCACTGAGTACGGAAGTTGCCGCTGCGGCGCTCCGGCTTCGCTCATGCGAGTTCGGAGACCAGGTTCCGATGGGCGGCGTCGGCCCACAGCGCTTTGGCGCGGTCACCGTGGAAGAGCGGTTCCAAGGACAGCAAATGGCGTACGACGGCGGCGCGCCCTTGGGCGAAATCGGCGTCGCTGACGTGGGCGTAGTCTTCGCGGACGGCGGCCAGATACCGTGCGTAGGACTCTTCGTCGCCACCAAGGACGGAGAGGTCGGCGTCGCAGAGGAGTGCGCCGGCGTGGTCACCGGGTTCGGGGCTATGCGTGGCGGTCAGCCGGACAAGGCGCGCCACCTCAGCAACATCGTCGGGCGCCAAACCGGCAGCAGAGAGCCGGTCCTCGGCCAAACGTGCCGAGTCCTCCTCATCCTGGCCCGCGACGCCTTCATACACGGCGTCGTGGAACCAGGCTGCCAAAGACACTGTCCTGGCGGGCAGCGCGGGTTCGGTCAACGTATCCAAGGCTTCAAGTACAGCCAGCAAGTGCGTCCGGCTGTGGTATTTCCGGCCGTCTTCGCCCCAGCGCTCCAGCAGTTCCAGGCCCAGTTCTTCGTGCCCAGGGTAGATGCTGTTCCAACGCTCCATCAGAGGCACTGTCAAGGCCTTGCTCCGTTCCCGGGCAGGAATTCGAAGGCCGCTGGCGATAAGTTTGCGGACCAGGACCCGGGCTTCCACAGGGATTGCCCCCGCAGCAACGAGGTCATCGTAGCGCCGTTCAGGTACGTCGTAGTGGTCACCGTCAAAGGCCCTCTCCGGAACTCCGGCGGCTGCCGCGAACGCGTGCAACTCGTCAAGGGACTTGTCGGACACGAGGTGCGAAAACACCGTCCCGTGCGCAGGCCACAGGGGAGGATCGACGTATACGGCCATGGGCAAAGTGTAAGCCAAACGATCCTTCCCAGTTACCGGTCATCGGAGCGGCTACCGCCGAGCGTCCGCCCCGTAAACACAGGCTTCACTGCCCGTGTGATTCACAGCAACTGGGAAGGAGCGTGGGGAACTCAGCGCTCCGCCGGCAGGATGTTCTGGTTGCCGCGGAACACGTTGTCAGGATCGAACGCGGCTTTGACCTTGGAGAGCCGCCGATAGTTCTGCTCTCCATAGGCCGCCATGATCCGGTCCTGGCCTTCGTCACCGATGAAATTCAGCCACACTCCGCCCGTGGTGTGCGGAGCGATTTCCTGGCGGAACTGCTTGACCCAGGCCTTGGCTTCCTGACCGCCCTCACGGGTCTCGGACAAGCCAAACGGGTGGCTGACCCAAGCGGCGCCACGGTGTTGCAGTGGGGTGTTCGCAGCCGCCGGTCCGCTCACTGCTCCTCCCCAGCGTGCAATGAGCTGCTGTGAGTGCGCACCTGGCAGCCGGTTGGCGGAGGCTACGAAGAGATCCAGGGCATCGTCGTTGAGTTCGTTGTGATAGTCGGCGCTCCAATAGTTGTAATGGTCCGGAGGGTCATCGATCATGCACTGGAAATCGGCGTACTGCATGGGCGAGACGAGGTCTACTGTTGGCCCGAGTTCGCGGAATGGTTTCGCATGCTCTTCTCCGGCCTCAAGGTCGCCTGCATACAGGTAGGCCATTCCGACGGCGAGTTTGCCCACCATGTCTTCCGGCACGAACTCTTCCGGCGGGGCGGTGAGGTACACGAGGGCTGTCCCGACGGCGTCGGGAACCTCAAGTGCCAATCCCCGGAAGGCGCGGGACAGGCCTGTGGCTTCCTCGCCGGGGAACAGCATAAGCCCGGCCATGACCGTAGGGCCGAGGTCGTGGAGTTGGAAGGTGAGCGAGGTCGCCACGCCGAAATTTCCGCCTCCGCCGTGGAGCGCCCAGAACAATTCCGAATTCTCGCCCGCGTTGGCAGTGACACGTTCGCCGGACGCAGTCACCAGGTCGACGGAGAGCAGGTTGTCGCACGCAAAACCGTAGGAGCGTTCCAGCCAGCCTGAGCCGCCGCCCAAGGTGAAACCGGAAACGCCCGTGGTAGATGCGCGACCACCCGTGACTGCGAGCCCATGCTGCTGCGTGGCGCGGTCGAACTCGCTCCACGTCACTCCGGCGCCCACCGTGGCAGTTTTCGCCTCGGGGTCAACGCTGATGGATTTCATGGGACGGACGTCCACTACCAATCCGTCGTCGTTCGTAGACATGCCAGCCACTGAATGCCCGCCGGAACGCACGGCGACATCCAGATTGTGGGTCCGCGCATAGCTGAGCGCTTCGGCCACTTCGGCGGGATCTGAACACTTTGCAATGACGGCCGGTCTGCGGTCGATCATCGCGTTGAAGAGCTTACGGGCTTCGTCATAATCCGGGTTGTCCGGACGAATCCATTCCATGGGACGCTCCTTCGCGCCTGAGACTCTCTCCCTAGAACAGAGTACGGCTGCGGCCCCCGGCGGGCTATGGGTAATGCTTACGGAAGGCTTTCGCTTCGCCTCACGCGGTTCGCCCACTGCGTTCGACGGCGACCACGAAGTCATATTTCGTTTGCGGTGAAATCATGACTCTCAATCCGCATCTACGGATCTAGACTCGTCTCATGCCGCAAATACGAATTTCCGACGCAGCCCGGTTTTTGGGAGTCAGCGATGACACAGTGAGGCGCTGGACGGAGAACGGAACCCTGACCGCCCAAAAGGACGCATCGGGCAGGCTGGCTGTGGATGGGCTGGAACTCGCCAAGCTTGCACGCGACCAGTCGCACCTCCCTGATGACCCTGCGCGGTCTGGAAGTTCGGCCCGCAATCGTTTTGTGGGACTCGTTACGGGTATTACGGCGGACAAAGTCATGGCCCAGGTAGAGCTTCAATGCGGACCGTTCCGCGTCGTTTCCCTGATGAGCAGCGAAGCCGTCCGTGAACTCGGGCTCGAACTCGGCTCAGTCGCTACTGCCGTGGTCAAGGCCACCACCGTCATCATCGAAACGCCCCAAGGAAAGAGCATCGTATGAAGCGCACACGCACGACAAGCGCGCTCTTTGCCACAGTAGCCTTGGCGGCAACCATGGCCGGCTGTGCTTCCAGCACCACGGGCCCAGCGGCAACCGGGAATCAGCCCAATGGCACGATCACCGTCTTTGCTGCGGCCTCCCTGAAGGCAACGTTCACCAAGCTGGCCAGCGACTTTGAGGCGAAGAACCCCGGCACCAAAGTCACACTGAACTTCGCCGGTTCCTCTGACCTGGTCACGCAGATTACCCAGGGTGCACCGGCTGACGTCTTCGCATCCGCCGACACCAAGAACATGACCAGGCTTTCTGATGCAAAATTGGTCGACGGCACTGCAACCAACTTTGCCACCAACGTCCTGGAGATCGCCGTCCCGCCCAGCAACCCGGCGTCGATCGCTTCCTTTGCCGACCTCGGCAAACCGGGTGTAAAAGTAGTGGTCTGCGCGCCGCAGGTTCCGTGTGGGTCTGCCGCCGAAACCATTGAGACGGCGACCGGAACCACGCTGAAACCGGTCAGCGAGGAGTCGTCGGTAACCGACGTGCTCGGCAAGGTCACCTCGCAGGAGGCCGACGCCGGCCTTGTCTACGTCACAGACATCAGAAACGCAGGCGACAAGGTCAAGGGCATCCCTTTCCCGGAGTCGGACAAAGCCGTGAACACCTACCCGATTGCTACAGTGGGCGCGAGCAGGAACAAGGAACTCGCCACGGCATTCATCGGCATGGTCACCAGCAGCGAGGGCAAGAAGGTGCTGAACGACGCCGGATTCGGCACCCCGTAAGGATCCCGGTAAGGACTTCATGAACCGTCGCAGTGGCACCGGCTATACCGGCGTTCCACCATGGATTTACGTCATCGCAGCAGCTGGGGCACTTTTTGTCCTGCTGCCGCTGGTGGCGATGGTGGCCAAGGTCAACTGGCCGCAGTTCATTCCACTGATCACGTCGGAATCCTCAGTCACTGCGCTCTGGCTGAGCCTCCGCACGTCAGCGGCGAGCACGGCGTTGTGCATCGTCCTGGGCATTCCGCTGGCGTTGGTTCTTGCGCGCAGCCCCTTCCCGGGCCAACGGTTGCTCAGGGCGTTCGTCCTGTTGCCGCTGGTGCTGCCGCCCGTCGTCGGAGGTATTGCCCTCTTGTACACGTTCGGCCGCCAAGGCCTGCTGGGGAAGTCGCTCGAAGTGGCCGGTATCCAGATCGCCTTCTCCACCACCGCCGTCGTCCTCGCCCAAACCTTCGTGGCTTTGCCGTTTCTGGTGGTCAGCCTCGAAGGGGCGCTGCGATCAGCGGGGAACCGTTACGAGTTGGTCGCCGCAACGTTGGGCGCGCGTCCCACAACCGTCCTGCGCCGCGTGACCGTGCCGCTCGTCTTGCCGGGATTGGCTTCCGGAGCGGTGTTGTCGTTCGCCCGGAGCCTGGGCGAGTTTGGCGCCACGCTCACGTTCGCCGGCAGTTTGGAAGGCGTAACCCGAACCCTTCCGCTGGAAATTTACCTGCAACGCGAGACCGACGCCGATTCCGCTGTCGCATTGTCGCTCGTCCTCGTGGCAGTCGCCATGGCGGTTGTAGGACTCAGCTATGGTCGTCGCAATGCTGGCGCCCGGGTGGAGGTTCAGCCGTGAGTTTTGAGCTGCGGGCACGCCTTGATGCCAGGGATTTCGACATGTCCCTGAGCCTTGGTCCTTCGGAAACCGTGGCGGTTCTGGGGCCAAATGGTGCGGGCAAGTCGACGTTGCTTGGTGTGATTGCCGGGCTGCTGCGGCCGGATTCCGGCACTGCCCGGATCGGTTACTCGCAGTTGTTCGAGCTCGACGGCGGCGCTCGGCTCTGGAGGGCGCCGCACCTTCGCGGCACGGCGCTGTTGGCCCAGAAAGCCCTGTTGTTTCCGCACCTTAATGCCCTGGACAATGTGGCTTTCGGCCCGCGCAGCACTGGTGCGTCGAAGGCTGTGGCGCGCGAAACGGCCCGCCATTGGCTGGCCGAAGTCGACGCACTGCCGCTCGCGTCACGGAAGCCCGCCCAGCTGTCCGGCGGGCAGGCCCAGCGCGTGGCCGTGGCGCGCGCACTCGCGGCCGATCCAGCACTCCTGTTGCTCGACGAACCCATGGCAGCCCTGGACATTCACGCAGCTCCGTTGCTGCGCAGGGTGCTCAAGCGGGTCCTTTCGGGGCGGCAGGCCATCATCGTCACGCACGATGTCCTGGATGCTTACATGCTCGCAGACCGCGTCATTGTCGTTGAAAATGGGCGGATTGTGGAGGAAGGCCCAACCCGGCAAGTCCTGGAACGCCCCCGCAGCCACTTCGCCGCCGGACTTGCGGGGCTCAACCTCGTCAGCGGAATCATCACAGAACAGGGAATCACGACGCCGGATGGCCGGTTTTTCGCCGGACAGCACGATCCCGTGTGGTCACCCACGCCCGGCCAAGCAGGCGTCGCGGCGTTCCCGCCGTCGGCCGTCTCCGTCTTCCTGGGCGATGTGCACGGTAGTCCCCGCAACTCGTTTCCCGTCACCATCACGGACCTTGAGCCCCATGGGGACCAGATCCGTGTCAGGGCGGCCGGACCGGGCTGGGGGGAGCGCAGCACCTTATCCGCCGATATCACTCCTGCGGCCTCTGCCGATCTCGGACTGGCACCGGGCCTGGACGTGCGGTTCGTCGTGAAGTCAGCGCTGGTTTCGATCTATCCTGCCTGAGGCCTACTCCCGGTAAAGACGCTCAGCGTAAGCGGACCCGTAGTAGGTTTCAAGGTCCTGCAGCGGAGCGTCGGGCTGAACATAGGTTTTGGAGAGCATCGCGATGCTCGGCAAGCCCTCCGAGTCCCAGGTTGCCGGTTCCCACAAGCCGCTGCGCATGAACGCCTTGCCGCAGTGTGTGAATACTTCCTCTACGGAGACCACGACTGCGGCGCGCGGCCGGTGGCCTTTGACCGTCATCTTCCCGAAGAAGTCGGCGTCGCTGACGATGCATGCCGTTCCGTTGATTCGCAGCGTGTCAGTGCGTCCCGGAACCACGGACAGAATCCCGACGTTCGGGTTTTCCAGTATGTTGCGAAAGCCGAAGGCGAGCTTGTTTCCGGGGCGTTCCGGGATTGCAATCGTGGAGTCATCCAGGACCTCGATGAATCCGGCAGGGTCGCCCTTTGGTGACGCGTCCACCCGGCCTTGGGCATCCGCCGTCGAGATGACGCAGAAGGGACTGGCGGCCAGCCACTGCCGGTCGAAATCGCTCAGTGAGGTGCGCACTTTTCGGCGCACCCGGTCCAGGGGTAGGCCGATCAATTGTTCCAGTTGTTCCACAGTGGAGATTGATTCCATGGCCTCAGCCTACGGGTGATGGCTTCCGGCCTCCTGTTATTCACATAGCCGTCGTTAGGTCTGGACACCTGTTTCGCCGTGGGCAAACATGGAACACAGTGGATCAAAAAGCAAAGTTGAGCGTAGTAGACTCAACTTTGAAAGTATTGGTCACACTCCAGAAAGGGAGCTCTCTTTGGACGTCAAATTCACCACCAAAAGCCAGGAGGCCCTTTCTGCGGCCGCCATGAATGCCTCCACTGCGGGCAACCCGCAGTTGGAGCCGGCGCATCTACTCAAGGCCCTCATGGACCAGCGCGAGGGCGTCGCTGTCGCTCTCCTGCGCGCCACGGGTGCTGATCCGGACGCCGTGAGCGTTCAGGCCAGTTCGGCCATCAAGTCGCTGCCGTCCTCTTCGGGCAGCTCGGTCCAGCAAGCCCAGCTGTCCCGGCAGTCGATGCAGGCCATTCAGGCTGCCCAGAACGAGGCCGACAAACTCGGCGACTCCTTTGTCTCTACGGAGCACCTGCTGTTGGGGCTTTCGGCCGGCAGTGACGCCGTGGGCAAATTAATGCGCGACGCCGGGGCCTCCCACGAAGCGCTGCTTGCCGCCCTGCCGGGTGTCCGGGGCGATCGAAAGGTCAACTCGCCGGATCCCGAAAATACGTTCCAGGCCTTGGAGAAGTTCGGCACGGACCTCACTGCCATCGCCCGTTCAGGGAAGCTGGATCCCGTTATCGGGCGCGACAGCGAGATCCGTCGAGTGGTTCAGGTCCTGAGCCGCCGCACCAAGAACAATCCTGTCCTCATTGGTGAGCCTGGCGTGGGTAAAACTGCCGTCGTTGAAGGCCTGGCCCAGCGGATGGTTGCCGGCGATGTTCCGGAGAGCCTCCGTGGCAAGACCCTCATTGCCTTGGACATGGCCTCCATGGTGGCAGGCGCCAAGTACCGCGGTGAGTTCGAGGAGCGGCTCAAGGCGGTTCTGGAGGAGATCAAGAACTCCAACGGCCAGATCGTCACGTTCATCGATGAAATCCATACCGTTGTTGGAGCCGGTGCCACGGGTGAGAGTGCCATGGACGCGGGCAACATGCTCAAGCCGATGCTGGCCCGCGGCGAGCTGCGCCTCATTGGTGCCACCACCTTGGATGAGTATCGCGAAAACATCGAGAAGGACCCTGCCTTGGAACGCCGCTTCCAGCAGGTCTACGTGGGCGAGCCGAGCGTCGAGGACACCATTGGCATTCTTCGCGGCCTCAAGGAGCGGTACGAGGCCCACCACAAGGTGGCAATCGCCGACTCCGCCTTGGTCGCAGCAGCAACCCTCTCCAACCGTTACATCTCGGGCCGTCAGCTTCCGGATAAAGCGATCGACCTTGTGGATGAGGCCGCGTCACGGCTTCGGATGGAGATTGACTCTGCGCCGGAGGAGATCGACCAGCTCCGCCGTTCCGTCGACCGCCTGACCATGGAAGAACTGGCGCTTCAGGGTGAGACTGATCCTGCATCGGTCGAGCGCCTGGCGGCACTCCGCGCCGATATGGCGGACAAGAAGGAAGCACTCAGGGCCCTCAACGCCCGGTGGGAAGCTGAGAAGGCCGGACTCAACAGGGTGGGTGACCTTAAGGCGAAGATCGACGAGCTGCGATCTGCCGCCGAAAAGTACCAGCGCGAAGGCGACCTTGAGTCAGCGTCGCGGATACTTTATGGCGAGCTTCCTGCCCTTGAACGTGAGCTCAATGCGGCTGCAGAGGAGGAGTCTGCCCGGGGCGATGCAAAGCCCGAGCTCATGGTCGCAGAGGAAGTGACTGCAGACGACATCGCCGAGGTCATCTCCGCCTGGACCGGCATTCCGGCTGGGCGCATGCTGCAGGGTGAATCCCAAAAGCTGCTGCACATGGAGGAGGAACTCGGCAAGCGCCTGATCGGCCAAACCAAGGCTGTGCAGGCAGTTTCGGACGCCGTCCGCCGTGCGCGGGCCGGCATTAGCGATCCCAACCGCCCCACGGGCTCGTTCCTGTTCCTCGGCCCAACCGGCGTTGGCAAGACCGAGCTGGCAAAGGCCTTGGCCGACTTCCTCTTTGACGATGAGCGCGCCATGATCCGGATCGATATGTCCGAGTATGGAGAGAAGCACTCTGTAGCGCGCCTGGTCGGTGCCCCTCCGGGATACGTTGGCTACGAAGAAGGCGGACAGCTAACGGAAGCCGTTCGTCGTCGCCCATACTCTGTTGTGCTGCTCGACGAGGTGGAAAAGGCCCATCCAGAGGTGTTCGACATCCTGCTGCAGGTTCTTGATGATGGCCGGCTCACAGACGGTCAAGGACGGACGGTGGACTTCCGCAATACGATCCTGGTGCTGACGTCCAACTCTGGAAGCCAGTTCCTGGTGGACCCGTCCCTGGATGCCAAAGCCAAGCGCGATGCCGTCATGGCGGTGGTACAGGCCTCGTTCAAGCCGGAGTTCCTGAATCGTCTGGACGAGATCGTTCTGTTCGATCCACTGTCAGTGGAGGAGCTTGCCCGGATCGTGGAGCTCCACGTTGCCGAACTCACCAAGCGACTGCGGGACCGCCGCTTGACCCTCGAAGTGACCGATGCAGCCCGTGCCTGGCTCGCGATGTCAGGCTATGACTCCGCGTACGGTGCGCGACCCCTGCGACGCCTCGTCCAGCGCGAAATCGGAGACCGCCTGGCAAAGGAGATCCTGGCCGGCGAGATCAGCGACGGCGATACTGTCCTGGTGGATACCGCGGCCGACCTCGACGAACTCACCATTGAGGGATTCGAGGCGCTGACAGGTCCGGACGGCGGCCCGACGGTGGGCACTGGACTACTGGTTCGCAAGAAGTAGGCCGGGCGCTACCTGTTGAGGAGGTCTTCCTTGATGGTGTTGCCCGAATCCACAACGATGAAGCAATCAACGCGGCGGTCGCCCCGATCCCAACTCGTGGTGCTCGGGTAAACGTTCTGCTGAAGCAGCACGTACTTATCGGCCACCTCGTGATTCAGCTTGACGTTGCCGCAGACTTCGCGGCCCTTGTCCTTCAGCGCATTCGTGCCGGGGAAGGAATCATCTGCTGGATATATGTGGACGGCGCCCAGTTGGGCTGAATGCTCCGTGTCACAGGGAACGGCCCTGGCCTTGGGGGCATTGGGATCGAAGTCGGCAAAGCAGTCACCCACCTGGAAATCCTTGGCTTCGGTGTCCCGCGGTAGGGGGCCAAGGCTTGCGGTCGGGCTCGGTGTAGTGACAACAGCTTCCGGGCGCGTCCCCAGCAGGTTCAACAGCACCCAGATCACGACGCCGATGAGCACCAGGACGCCCACCACAATCGCGCCGATGACAAACCGCTGGCGTTTTACAGGGTCCCCATGCGGAGCGTTTGTAGGATCATGCGTGGGATCCCCGGGTTGGTAGGGGCTGGCTGACTGGTAGGGGCCCGCTGGCTGGTAGGGATCGCCCGGCTGGTACGGGCCTGCTGGCTGGCCCGGGTACTGTGGCTGGCCGGGATATTCTGCCTGGCCTGAGTGCTCGGGCTGGCCGGAGTCGGGCGGCAGCGCAGGATCGGGCTGGTCGCTGGGATTAGGCACGAAGTCCGGGTCCAGATCCGGCGCAGGGTCCGGCTGCAGGCCTGAAGCCTCGGGCTGTGTTCCCGAAGGTTGCTTCGGCTGCTGTCCCGGGGCCTGCGGCGGCGTGGGCGGTACCTTGGGCGCGGGTGGCACCCCGGCCTCGCCTTTATCGCGCGTTGAATCATCACGTGGTGGGGTGGTGTCCTCGCTCATATCCCGGAGTCTGCCTTCCTGCTCTGGAGCCGCATTGAGGCAGACTCTACCCAATTTTTGGGTGTATTGGAGGTGGTGGGGAGCGGTTTGGGCTGCAGTTGTACCCGACGCAGGTCCAGGGTGGCACGCAGGCACCCCTGAAAGCATGTAATCTAGACATACGACAAATTGACCAAACATTCCGGGGCCTCACCGATAGCCAAGGTGACCACCTCCGGTCCAAGTACAAAAGGGGGTCACGCCATGGGGCGCGGCCGTCAAAAGGCAAAAGCTACCAAGCAGGCTCGGGACATCAAGTACTACTCCCCGAACACTGACTATTCGGCACTTGAGCGTGAGCTCACGGGCCCATCCAGTCGTGTGAAAAGCCACTTCCCCGAAGATCCCCCGGAGCCGGACTACTCGGCATATGAGGACAAGTACGCGGAAGACGATGACGACGAGGTAGACACCCGCCGTATCGGATAGCTGTCGCAAATAATCGGTGCCTGTGGCACTGACTTGCGTACCGCCGTCGTACATTAAGGTCGTCGCGCATCTCCGGATGCCGAATATCTCTGAAAGAGGCCCGTAGGCCACGCCAGTCATTGGCGTACCCTGCGGGCCTTTTTGCGTTTGAAAATTTGGTATACCAAAATCGTCAAAACCATTGCGCAGGTCCAATCCCGGGTCTACAGTCTCAATCAAGGTATCGACTCTTTATGACGGTCATAAAGAATTCGAAACATCAGGCTGCGGCCGGTAGGAGGCACGAGTGGAACGGACGTCACGAATTGAGGGAAAACTGCCCGATGTCATCTTTCATCATGGAACCGTTCTGGCGGACCCAACGAGCCCCAACGGTCTGGTGTCGGCCATTGCCGTAGCTGGCCCGTGGATTGTGTATGCAGGCAATGACGTGGAGGCGCTGCGTCTGGCAGGACCGCACACCAAGGTAGTGGACCTACGCGGCAGGTTTGTGTGTCCGGGATTCCACGACTCCCACAACCATATGTTGTCCACAGGCATGGGGATGCTGCTCCCTTCCCTGGCCCAAGCCAGCACTATCGCGGAGCTCATGAAGGCCGTTCAAGGGCAGGTGGAAGCCACCGAGACCGGAGCGTGGGTAGTAACCGCAAGTGACTGGCACGAAAGCGGGCTGGCCGAAGGCAGGATGCCAACTCGAACCGAGCTGGACTCCGTGGCCCCTGGGAATCCCGTGGTCCTTCGCAGGGGAGGACACAATGTGGTGCTGAATTCGCTTGCTTTATCGCTCTTCGGGATCGCGGACCACAGCCATGCTCCAGAGGGCGCGAGTTATCTTCGTGATGGTGGGAAGCTTACCGGCCAGATCGTGGGGAGCGGATACGTAGCAGGATTACTTAGTCAGCTGCCCAAACCCAGCATGGATCACTACCGTGCAGCGCTGGAGGAAGTTCAGAAGCGGTACAGTGCGGCGGGCATCACTTCGGTCATCGATCCCGGGCTGACGTTGGACGAAATGGAGGCCTACAAAACCATCTACGGGGAAGGGCCGCAGAAGGTCCGCGTATCCATGATGTGGAAGCTTCCGACACCGGCTGGTACGGCGGCTGAGGCAGTGAAGCTGCTCGATTCCGGTGCAGTGGAAGCAGAGCTCGAGGATGTCTGGCTTCGGACGCTGGGCGTGAAGGTTTGTGTAGATGGCGGTGTGGAGACCGGCTTCTATCGGGAACCTTATGAGAGGCAGGATGACCCCGACTTCCCACGTGGCAAATCCTTCCAATCAGCAGCTGAGCTGGAAGCCATTTGCCTGGCAGCCAACCGTGCGGGCCTTCCTGTAGGTGCGCACTGCGTTGGCGACGCTGGCATTGACATGGCTCTTGATGCATTTGAGGCATCGCATTCGTGGAGCCCCATCTCCAATGCCCGATGGACCCTCATCCACATGTTGTATCCCCACGACGACCACTGGAGCAGGCTCAATGCCATGGGTGTAGGGGTGGCAGCGCAGGAACCGCTGCACTTTGCCTTGGGTGCTGGATTCTCTGAGTACCTCGGTCCTGAGAGGGCTTCCAATATCGCGCCCTTGTCCCAGTATCTTGCCCGTCTTGAGGCACCCGTGGGCGGCGGATCGGATAGTCCTGTGGCGCCCTTCCAGCCACTCCTTGGCATGTCCAGCTCCGTCACCCGGCGGAGCCGCTCAGCAGGAGTACTGGGTCTCGAATGGGCCGTAAGCGCGGCAGAGGCCCTGGCGATGTATACCAGCGGCAGTGCGTGGTGTGCAGCCGACGAACACAGAACCGGCACTATCCGAGCAGGAATGCTAGCGGACCTCGTAGTTCTCTCTGCGGACCCGAGGACCGTGGAACCCGAAGAGATCAGCGGAATCGACGTGGAACTGACCATGGCGGCTGGCACCGTGACTCACGGATCCTTGGGCCACTAGTACCTAACCAACTCTTTCACGCGCTGCCGGACGTTCGTCCGGCGGCCCAATTCCCTCGCCCGAAAGGAAATATCATGCTTGAATCCAGTACTTCCGCTGGGAAGCCTATTCCACCGCAGGCCGCCACCAGTGGCGTGTCCCGTCGGTTGGTCATAGTCCTAGCCTTCCTGGCCGTGCTGCTCGACGGTTTCGATACGGCGTCATTGGGCCTTGCGGTGCCGGGCCTGGCGAAGAACTGGGCGCTATCACCCGCGGCTTTCGCGGCCCCGCTGATTGCCACCAACGCCGGAGTGGTATTGGGCTATGTGATCTGTGGCCGGCTGTCCCTCCGGTTTGGGCTCCGGGGGATGCTGCTGGCAGGCGTGGTGGCATTCGCCCTGGGTTCCGCCCTCACCGCGACGTCTTCAGGAATACCGTTCATGACGATTGCCCGCTTCCTGACAGGCGTCGGATTGGGGGCGGTACTGCCGTCGGCTATTTCCCTCGCGACAGCGGGCCGGGACGGCGGCCAGCGTGAACGGATTGCCGTTTTCGTGACCATGGGCCTGTCGGCGGGGTCGTTGGCGGCGGGTCTGAGCGGCGGAAAGCTGATCAGCGACCTTGGCTGGCAATCCATCTTCTGGCTCGGGGCGGTACTTCCCATTGTCCTGCTTCCTGTCATGTGGTTCGGAATCACCGAGGCTGATGCGCCCAAGCCGTCCTCGAAGGCCGGTCAGGAAACTGTCCAGAGCCTGTTCCGGCGCGGTTTGGCTCTACCAACCACCCTTCTCTGGCTCTTTGCTTTCCTGATCTTTGCCACGTTCTACGCGTTCTCGTCGTGGCTGCCAACTCTGCTCACCAATTTCGGCCTGAGCCTGGCAATGGCTCCCTTGGGAGCGGCCTCACTTGGTATCGGCGGAATACTGGGAGCCCTTTTGCTCATGATCTTCTCGGTACGGTTCAAGACCAGTTGGATGCTGGTAGTTGCCGCATTGGCAGCTATTTCGTTCCTGCTGGTGATTGCCTTGGGACAACCCGGGGAGTGGCAACTCTTGCTCCTGTTCGCAGGCGTTGGCATGGGGTTGGCCAGCAGCATGGTGGGACAGGCGGCGGTGGCGGTGTCCGTTTATCCGGCCTCCTCGCGGACCTCCGGCGTCGCGTGGGCGGCTGCGTTGGGCCGCTTGGGCTCCATTGCAGGCCCCGCATTGGGTGGCATCCTGTTGTCGGCTGGCCAATCGCCGCAGAACATCGTCCTTGCTGTGTGTGTTCCGGTAGTGCTGGCTGTCGTCGTCATGGCGGTGCTGTCCCGACGCCTTCCGCGCCCGAGCGTTGAAGACGCCGTCCAACCTGTCCGGCTGCCCGGGTAATCTGGTCTGCGAGCCGTGCCAGCAACGGAAAGACGGCGGAGCGTTGTCCTTGTCAGAGCCCGGTACTAAGTTGATGGGGGACGCAGCTCATAGAAAGGGAACGGCATGCCGGTGGTCGAGAGGTACAAGCAGGGGACTCCATGTTGGGTGGACCTGTCCTCCACCGACGTTGAGGTTTCCAAGAAGTTTTACAGCGGGCTCTTTGGCTGGGAGCTGGATCCCATGGACGCCGGTAACGGCATGACCTACTACATGGCCTCTCTCCATGGCCGCAAAGTCGCGGGCATGATGCAGCAAATGCCGGATGCTCCAGAGGGAATGCCGTCCTATTGGGCCAACTACATTGCTGTGGACTCCGTGGATGACGCGGCCCAGCGGGCTGTGGCCGCCGGCGGGTCCATCCTGTTCGAGCCTGACGACGTGCCGAACGGCAGCGGACGGATGTTCTTCGCCATTGATCCCACGGGCGCGCAGATCGGCTTCTGGGAAGCTGGAACCCATCCCGGGTCCGGCTTGGTCAATGAGCCGGGCACCATGATCTGGAATGAACTACAGACTGACGACGTCCCCAAGGCCGTGAAGTTCTACGAGGCCGTGACAGGATGCAGCAGCGAAACTGCACCCGCAGGTGATCTTCAGGAGTACACCAGCCTGCTGGTGGACGGAAAGAGGATTGCCGGTGCCCTCAAGCTGCCGATTGAAGGACTTTCGCCTTTCTGGATGACGTACTTCGGCGTCGAGGACGTGGACGCGGCTGTGGCGCAGGCTGTTGAGTTTGGAGCTCACGTGATCGCTCCGGCTTTCGATGTTCCAGGAATCGGGCGGATGGCTGTGCTCATGGACCCTGCCGGCGCAGCATTCAGCATCATGACAGGACTCGCCGCATGACTTCCCGGACGCATTATTCAAGTGGTGAACCCTGCTGGGCCGATCTGCAGACCCCGGACGTTTCCGCAGCCAAGGCCTTCTACGGCAAGTTGTTCGACTGGACGTTCACGGACCTGCCTACACCTGACGGCCGCAGCTACGCTCAGGCCTTTGTGGGCAAGGACCTGGTGGCGGTTATCGCTCCGCAGAATCCCATGCAGGAGGCTGCAGGCAAGCATGGCCAGTGGAACATCTATCTCGCCGCAACGGACGCTGAGGAGATAGCGGAAGACGCCGTCCATGCTGGTGGGAAGCTCGCGTTCGGCCCGGAGCAGGTGGCCGATACCGGCGTCCTGGCCTTCATCGAGGCGCCCGGCGGCGGAACCACGGGGATCTGGCAAGCGGGTACCCACATTGGAAGCCACCTTTTCAATGAGGCTGGCGCCTTGGCTTGGGCTGAACTGCTGACTCCGGAACCGCAGGCAGCCATCGCGTTTTTCCAGCAGCTTTTCGGGCATGAAGTCACCGAATACCCCCAGGACGACGGCGGCAGCTACAGCACGCTGATAGTGAAAGGCGATGAGGTGGCGGGGGTTGTCCCTGCCGAAGAGGGCGAGGAAGCCGGTTGGCAGATCTATTTCGGCGTGGCGGATATTCGTAAAGCCGCCGAAGCAGCGCTAGCCGCGGGTGGGGTGGTGCTCGTGGAGCCGGAAGACAGGCCGGAAACAGGATCTCTGGCGACCATCCAGGATCCCCAAGGCGGCGTTCTCAGCTTGATCCAGATCTGACCATCCTGGCGTCGGAGGGCAAACTCCGGAACGATCAATACAGGTCAGGAACCTACAAGCAGCAAAACAAAGAGCGGCCGGGCAGTTGAGATCAACTGCCCGGCCGCTCGTGACTAAGAGGAAACGCGCTTAGGCGTAGGCGTTCACCAAACGTACGGCACCGCCGTCGACACCTTTGGCACCCTGGACGTAGTCCGGGCCGGTCTTGTCGATCGAGTCAGAATCCGCAGTAACGGTTCCCATGATCCAGGACGGCAGGCCGCGCTCGTTGAGGCGTGCCACGGCAGCGTCAGCGGCTTCCGGGGACACGATGGCCACCATGCCCACGCCGAGGTTCAGCGTGCGCTCAAGGTCGGCGAGGGGCACGTTGCCCAGCTCGGAAACCAGCTTGAAGATGGCGGGCAGCTCCCAGGTGTTGCGGTCAACCGTGGCCACCAGGCCCTGCGGGAGGACACGCGCCAGGTTGGCAGCGAGGCCACCACCGGTGACATGGCTGAAGCCGTGGACGGCTGCGCCGGCCGATACGGGGAATGTGCGGGCGAGGTCCAGGCAGTCAGCTGCGTAGACGCGGGTGGGCTCCAGCAGCTCCTCGCCAAGGGTGCGGCCGAGTTCGGAAACCTGGCGGTCCAGGGCCCAGCCGGCGTGGTTGATGACGCGGCGAACCAAGGAGTAGCCGTTGGAGTGGAGGCCGGAAGATGCCATGCCGATCACGACGTCGTCGGCGCGGACGCGGTCCGGGCCGAGCAAGGCGTCAGCTTCGACAACACCGGTAGCGGCACCGGCGACGTCGTATTCGTGCTCACCCAGCAGGCCCGGGTGCTCAGCGGTCTCGCCGCCAACCAGGGCGGTGCCGGCAACAGAGCAAGCAGCTGCGATACCGCGGACGATGTCTGCGATACGCTCCGGGACAACCTTGCCGCAGGCAATGTAGTCGGTCATGTAGAGGGGCTCAGCGCCGACCACCACGATGTCGTCCACAACCATGCCCACGAGGTCGAAACCGATGGTGTCGTGGATGTCCATGGCCTGCGCAATAGCAACCTTGGTCCCCACGCCGTCAGTGGACGTGGCCAGCAACGGCTTCTTGTAGGTGAGCAGCTTCGAGACGTCGTACAGGCCTGCGAAGCCGCCGACGCCGCCAATCACCGAGGTGTTGTGGGTCGCCTTCACGGCGTCCTTCATGAGCTCGACTGCGCGGTCTCCCGCTTCGACGTCGACACCCGCGGAGGCGTAGGTGATGCCCGTTGAATTCGGGGTGCTTCCAGCGGCGGGGGTTGCGGAGGTCATACAGACTCTTTCTTGTCGGCGTCGGTCAAACGATCAGCGTCGGTCAGCAGGTTCTCGAATTCAGCATCCGGGCCCGGATCGCAGCCCGTAGCTCCGGGCTTTTCGGCCGGATCCTCGGAGTCGGCGGGGGACTCAGCAACAGGTGGCAATCCGCCGAGGTCCGTGCGCTCCAGCAGGTTCTTGCCCAGCTTGTCAGCATGCGGCAGCTCAATCGGGTACTGGCCAGTGAAGCACGCGGTGCAGAGGCGTTCGCGCGGCTGCTGGGTTGCACCGATCATGCCGTCTTCGGAGATGTAGGCCAGCGAGTCGGCGCCGATTGCCTGGGAGATTTCCTCGATCGTGGCGCCGTTGGCAATCAGCTCCGCTCGGGAAGCGAAGTCGATGCCGTAGAAGCAGGGCCACTGGACCGGCGGAGAAGAAATCTTCACGTGGACAGCCGCGGCACCTGCTTCGCGGAGCATCCGCACAATGGCCCGCTGCGTGTTGCCGCGGACGATCGAGTCATCCACCACAACAACACGCTTGCCGCGGATCACGGATTCAAGGGCGTTGAGCTTGAGGCGGATGCCGAGCTGGCGCAGGGTCTGCGACGGCTGGATGAACGTGCGGCCAACGTAGGCGTTCTTGACGAAGCCGTGCGCGAAAGGGATGCCCGACTGCTCGGCGTAACCGACTGCTGCCGGGGTACCGGATTCGGGCACCGGAATGACGATGTCGGCCTCGTGGGTGTTTTCCCGGGCCAGCTGGCGGCCCATCTCAACACGGGCTTCGTACACGGAGCGGCCTGCGATGGCCGCGTCCGGACGGGCGAGGTAGACGTACTCGAAGACACAGCCGGCGGGCGTTGCCTCGGCGAAGCGCTGGGAGCGGACGCCGTCCTCGTCGATGGCAATGAACTCGCCGGGCTCGATCTCACGGATGAAGCTCGCACCAACGGTAGCCAGGCCGGCCTGCTCGGAAGCGACAACCCAACCGCGGTCCAGCCGTCCCAGACACAGCGGGCGGATGCCGTACGTATCGCGGGCAGCGTAGAGGGTTCCTTCGTCCATGAAGACGAAGCAGAAGCCACCCTTGATCTTGGGCAGCAGCTCCAGTGCGGTCTGCTCCAGGGTCTTGCCCTCTTCACCCTCAAGGAGGGCCGTCACGAGGGCAGTGTCAGAGGTGTTGCCCTGCTTCATTTCACCGGTCAACTGGCCATCGTTGCGCTCGAGGATCATTTCCCGGAGCTCAGCAGTGTTGGTCAGGTTGCCGTTGTGGGCCAGGGCAACCGTACCGGTCGCGGTTGCGCCCAAGGTGGGCTGCGCATTGGCCCAGTGGCTTGCACCAGTGGTGGAGTACCGGCAGTGGCCAACGGCCAGGTGTCCGGTGAGGGTGTTCAGGGTCGTCTCATCGAAGACCTGGGACACAAGGCCCATGTCTTTATAGACATTGATGCGCTTGCCGTCACTGGTAGCAATACCAGCCGACTCTTGTCCGCGGTGCTGCAGCGCATACAGCCCGTAATAGGTGAGTTTTGCTACTTCTTCACCGGGAGCCCAGACCCCAAAGACGCCACAAGCGTCCTGAGGGCCTTTTTCGCCGGGGAGAAGATCATGAGAAAGTTTTCCGTCGCCACGTGCCACTGGTCGATTGTCTCATGTTGTGGCCGTGGTAAGTTCCCGCTCCGGCTTTGTGACCCCATGAACAGGCCCGATTCGGCCAAAATGCGGCGTGTCTCACAGTGGCACCCCGGAAAGAGGTGCGCTGGGCTGGCTGCCTAGCGGCCGCCGTCGTGCTCTGGACCCTCATCCGGAACCGAATCCGGAACGGCCTCCACTACCGCCCGCTTGGTCCGCTTGACGCTGATCCGGTCCAGAACCAGGGCGAGGATCGAGAACAGGATGACGCCGCCGGAAACGCAGGCCACCAGGAAGAAACCGAAGACGGTGCTGGCGTCGAAGGCGGGGTCCGCAGGCCGGCCGTACGCGATGAAGGCGGCGGCGATTGCACCCACAATGGCACCCAGAATCATGAACGGAACGAACCTGGGTGCCCGGCGAACAGTAATTTCGCGGCGGGCAGTGCCATTTCCGGATGGGGCGTTGGTGTCCTCAGAAGCCATGCCTTCCAGCCTACCGTTCCCTGTTTGTGTACAGATAATGCCCCTCGGATTGCTCCGTAGGGGCATTATCTGTACACAAGTCAGCTGCCGCGGTACGTCGAAAACGCGAACGGGCTCAGCAGCAGCGGCACGTGATAGTGCTCACCGGCGTCCGAAACCGTGAAGTTCAGGTCCACTTCCGGGAAGAACGTTTCCGTGCCAAGGCCCTCGTAGTAATCGCCAGTGGCGAAGTTCAGACGGTAGGCGCCGCCGGGAATCCGCTCCGGACCGAGATCCTTGATGCGGCCGTCGGCGTCGGTCTCGCCCTTTGCGACCAGGGTCCAGCTATCGCCTTCGCGGACGTAAAGTACGACGGCGACCCCCGCCGCCGGGCGTCCGGAACCGGTGTCCAGGATGTGCGTGGTTACTTGCGAAACGGTCATGAATTTTCTCCTTCGCTGATCACGCCTGCGAGTCGCAGCAAGGCGATCTCCCGCAGCTGGCCAGCCACGATTACGTCTTCTTCTTCGGGGGTGTGGTTGAGCCGCTCCTGAAGGGAGCCGAGGATCTCCTGGGCGCTGCGTCCTGCCGCGCGGATCAGGAAGACCCTGCCGAACTTCTCTTCGTAGGCGCGGTTTCCCTCGGCGAGGGCAGCGGCCGTGCCGTCGTCGCTGGGGTCCACTCCGGACTGTTCCGAACGGGACATGGCCGCTTCGGTGGTTTGGGCCTTGGGCCGCTCGCCGATCCGGGGGTGGTGGGCCAGTGCGGACTCCACCTCTTCCGGTGTGAACGGCTCGGCAGCTTGGCGGGCCTGCCCCAGCAGTTCGTCGACGCTCGTGAAGGGTCGGGCGTCCGCGACGTCCTCAACCCAGCGGCTGATATCCAGGCAAGGGGTCAGGGTCCTGATGGCCTCGTCCCGGTCAACACTGTTGAATACTGCAAGCTCCATGCTTGTGTCATCCTCGTGCAAATGCTGGCATCCATGGTGTGGGCTATGCGGAACTCCTGCTTTCCGGCAGGAGGAAGCTTGCTTCTACTGATTCCGCATCATGGAACTGTTATTTCAGCATACGTAAATAGTTAAGCCGAGCACTTAGGCTGGTGTCAAGAGAGTACCGCGCCGGAGCGCCGCGTTCTCACAGTCAGGTAGAGGCGGTGCGCCGTAATGACCAAAGCAAGCCAGGCTATCCCGAGAATCCAGGCGGCCAGGACATCAGTGAGCCAGTGGTGCCCGAGGTAGACACGACTCAAGCCCATGGTTGCGGCAAACGCCGACGCCACCACCACCGTGATGATTCTGGCCTTTGCCGTTTTGAGGCGAAGAATGATCAAATAAGCCACGATTCCTGCGATCACGATTGAATTCAGGGAGTGGCCGCTGGGAAACGACGGCGAGTGCTCGTACGGCGGAATCGCGTCCGCGAGGTCAGGGCGGGTGCGGCCAAACAAAGGCTTGCCCAAAACAGTCATGAGAAGTGAGCCCAAGCCCGCCGTCAGCATCAGGATGACAGGAGTCCAGGAGCGGCGCTTCGTGGCCAAGGCGATCATGATCCCCACCGCGATAATGGGCATGCCAACCGTGCCGCCAACATTCGTGTAGGCAGTGACGGCGAGATCCAGTGCGGGGGAGCGAACGGACCTGGCGGCGTCAAGGACCGGGTGGTCAAGGCCCGCAACCCCGTCGGCTTCAGTGACCGACTCGTAAACCTCACCAAAAGCCACTGCGAGGGACACGGCAATGACAAGTCCTACGGCCAACGTGATGATCAGCGCTGCATAAGGGCCCAGCAGTGTGGTGATCCGCTGTGCAGCTCCCGCCAGGACGCGGCCTACCGGGGATTTCCACCGTGTTAGGTCCTGCCCTGCGACGAACCGGTCCTGGCTGACCTCGCCGCGGACGCCCTGCTCCGGTTGCTCTTTTCCTTCAGTCGTCACCCTTGTCCCCTCACCGCGGCGGCCTCCGTAGTGGTGAGTAACCTTAGCAGTTTGGGCTTGGGGCAGCCGGTGTGGCTCGCCCCGCACCGCACGCTGGGGCAGAATGACGAGAACCAGCTGAAGGAGTTCGCACATGCCAGACATACTGACGTCCAGGTTCCTGTTCGGTCCCGGCCCGAGCAACTGCTACCCCGAGGCCATGGCCGCGCTGGCCTACCCGGTGCTCGGGCATTTGGATCCCGCCTTCATCGAACGCCTGGACCGGACGTGCGAGGGGCTGCGGGCCGTCTGGGGTACTTCGAATGCGCGCACGCTCCCGCTGAGTGCCACAGGTTCAGGCGGCATGGAGGCAGCATTCGTGAACACGGTCTCCGACGGCGACGTGGCGGTGATCGCTGTCAACGGGCTCTTCGGAGCGCGCATGTGCGAGGTCGCCAGGCGTTGCGGGGCTACTGTCGTCCGTGTTGACCACGAGTGGGGCCAGCCCGTTGATGCTGACCGCGTGCTCGCGGCGCACCCTCATCCCAAGGTGATCGCCGCCGTTCATGCCGAGACTTCCGTCGGCGTTCTCTCCGACATCGCTGCGCTGGGCGCAGGCAAGGGCGACGCCCTGTTGATCACCGACGCCGTGACGTCCATCGGCGGACTGGAACTTCGGGCAGACGACTGGGGGATCGACGTCGGATATGCCGGGACTCAAAAGTGCCTGGGCGTGCCACCAGGGCTTTCGCCGTTCACGGTCTCGGACCGGGCCTTTGAGCGGCGCATCAAGGATCCGCGCTCGTGGTACCTGGATATCGGCCTGCTCGGCGGCTACGTCGGCGCAGCCAGCGGAGCCCGCACCTACCATCACACGGCGCCGGTCACCATGATCGCCGGCCTCGAAGCCGCCCTCGACCGCATCCTCGCCGAGGGGCTCGACGTCGTACAAGCCCGCCACCGCGCTGCCGGCGCTGCACTGCAGAGCGGACTGCAGGAGATGGGACTTGAGCTGTTTGCCGCTGAAGGCGCACGGCTGCCGAGCCTCACCACCGTGAAGGTGCCCGACGGCGTCAGCTCGGCCGCCGTCCGCGCTTACCTCCTCGAGAACTTCAGTATGGAGATCGGTTCGGGCGTGGGCGAGTTCGCGGATACTGTCTGGCGCATCGGGATGATGGGGCCCAACGCAAACAGCGCCTCGGTGACGTTGGTGCTGGGCGCACTCAAAGAGGCCATCGACAAGGCGTAAGTGAGCGAGCATCCGTACTTCCGATGTTCGCTCACATCCTGACCGGTTTCGCCGGATGTTCTCTCACATCATGCCGGCGCCCGCGATCACTCGGTGACGTGACCGGCGTCGTACGCCAGAGTCGCGGAAGCCGGGGTGGTGCCATCGGCGGGCTGGATCGAAGCGATCGTCAGGAGGCCAGCCCCCGGAAGGGCGACCGACTGACCTGCGCGGAAGGCTTGCTTTCGTTCCTGTTCGGCGGTGCGGATCCAGAACTGGATGGCGGGAGCACCGTCGGCAATTCCGATCTTCACAACCCCCACCCTGACGCCGTCAAAAGTGGGCTGCATGCCTTGCTTGACTGTAACCAGCTGTTCCACGGTCATCCTTCCTTCACGCCCACGGAGTACACGGAGTCAAAGTTTTCCTTGTACTCATCCTCGGTCAGTTCCAGGGTGCCGGCCTTCTGCTCGCCGTCCAGCTTGCCTCCGGCCGGGCCCCACGGGTTGGCCAGAACCACAACTTTCTCGCCGTCGTCGTTGGTCTTTACGTCCACCACTATGTAGGCGTGGTTGGGGACGACATCCGTGCGGCTGACCTCGTCCGGCTCCCAGAACCAGTCAAAGTCGTCGTCCTTGACGTCTTGGGTGCCAACCGAGACCGCCTGACCGTCAGCTAGTTTGTCGTCGATCTCGTCGAGGTCCAGTTCGCCGTCCTTATCCGCGGACTGTCCCGTCATGAGCTCCATTGCATCGTTGCTGAACCCGCCATCAATGTCATCGTATGAACCGCCACGGTGCTCGGCCGCAGCACGTTCATAAATGGAAAGCCAGTTCGGCTGGCCGTCGGCGCCCCGAACTCCACCTTCAGTGGACTTGGCCTCCACCGTCACTTCGACGGGTTCGCCGTCTTCGTACAGAGTCACAACCCAATGCGTTGGAGGGTCTCCCACGGGACGCATGTGGGAGGCAAGGAACTCGTCGAGTTTGCCTTCGCGCTCCAACGTCTGTGCCACAGAGCCTATGCCCGCCAAGAGCCAGCAGTCGCCGATTTGCCCTTGGTGGATATCGCTCGGATCGCCCGCATCGGGATCTTTACGGACGTCGCCTGGAACATCCACATCCGAGGTATCAGGATCCAACGGCCCCGGATCGCCGGGAGGATTTGAATCCTGTTTGCCTGCGTCACCGCTACGGCTGCCTTCCGAACTGGTCTTGTCCTGCTCGTCTGCATTGCGGCTCAGTTCGTTGGCCTGGCTTTGCAACTCGCCGGAAATCAGCTTCAGCATGGGGCGGTGCTCCGACTCCCAAGCCGCCCGGAACATCACTGCGTCGCGGCCCTCCCACGGCGCGCTGGATATGAGCTGGCCCAATTCCAGCGAAAGCGTGCTCATTTTGTCCGAATGCCGGGACATTGTCTTGGCGAGCGCCCGAAGTTGATCAACGTCAGCACCGTAGAATCCCGGCATCTGTCTGTCCCCCTATGTTTGAAGCTGAAGCCTAAGCCAAGTTATCTGTGGGAGCTGCTCATGGCGATGGGTAGAACTTCCCCTTAGCTCGCCGGAAGCTCCGTGGGGTCGCAGGTCTTGGAATCCACGGGAACGTTTATGCGCAGATATGCCGGGCTTTTGGACTCAAGGATTACTGTGGCACCGGTTCCGTCCGTGCTGCGGGTTACTGTCCAGCCGCCGGGAACTGCATCAATTCCATCGAAGGCGGGGAATTCGTGCTGCTTAAGGATGGGATCGGCCGTAGCGAAGACGTCTTCAAAATTCTTGGATGGCTCCACAATATCTGCACTGCTCTTCATGCTCGCCGGGTGGAATATGCACCGGCCGTCGCTCGCCAGAGCCATGGTGGCAGGCTTGTCCACAGCCCAGGTGATTGCCGGCATCGTCTTCTCCAATGCCGCGATCAGATCCCTGCGCAGGGCGTCGTACTTTGTGAAGCTCTCTGCAACCGGGGCAGGCTCGGCAGTCACCGGAGGGGGACTGCTGGGTTCGGTATGGGGGCCGTCGGGAGCGGAGCAGCCCACCATGATTGCCGCCCCAAGTATCAGAGCAGCTGCCAGTACTTTCCGTGCAGTGCGGCCCTTTCCGCGGTCCATGTCATCCCCCAGTTTCATCAAGCCCTCGACGTCGGGCCTCACGGAATGCTTTCACAGTTGCGTCATGTCTGGCGATGGGCAGAACACCCCACGCCGCGTCCCAGGGTTGCGGGACGTGAGCGAGGATCGCCCGGAAACCGGCGGGATGTGAGCGAGGATCGCCCGAAAAGGCGTGGGATGTGAGCGAGGATCAGGTGTTGCGGGTCAGGATCCACGTGTTGGTGCCGTCCTGGCGTTCGAAGGTCACGGTTGTCACCAAGGCCTCGATGAGCGCAAGGCCCCGCCCGGATTCTGCGTCCTCGTCCGGCATGTCGGGCTGCATGTCTTCAGCGAAGGGCTCGCGGGCGTTGAACGCACTGACCCTGGCCACCAGGCGGGTGGGCCGGACGCTGATGTCCACACCGATCTCCACGGGCTTCTCGCCCACGGGAAGGGCGTGTTGCACGATGTTGGCGGCGGCTTCAATGACTGCGGTGGTGAAGGTCATCCGGTCCATGTCAGGGACGAAGGAGGCGTCGTCCCACAATGCGTCAAGCTCGCCGTGGATGGCTTCGATTGCTTCCTCGTTGGACGGCCCGTGGTAGCCCCTGCGTGCGATGACTTCAGTCATTTCCGAACGCCTCCTCGGCTGAGGAATACGCGGTCAGAACGCGGTCCATGTTGGTAAGTTCCAGGACCATTTTGACCTGGGGCTGCACGCCGGAGATCCGTAAATCGCCGCCTGCCTGTCGGGCCGCTTTGAGGCAACCGATGAGGGCTCCGAGGCCGGAGGAATCCATGAAGTCCGTTTCTGCAAGGTTCACTACAACGCGGCTGGATCCACCAGCCACAACCTCTGCCACTAGTTCCCGCAGCTTCGGAGCGGCCACCATGTTCAACCGGCCGACGCTCTTCACCTCCGCGTAGGAGTCTTTGACCTCGTAGCTAAACTGCATCAGCATTCCTCTCTTCGGGGCGTCCAGGACCTTCCGGACCCGCCAATTCCTCAGGGACAAAGCCCTTGTACAAAACTGCCTTGACCAGGACGCTCAGGACCACAAGGTCGAAGGCTACCCACGCTACATTCACCAGGGTTCCGAGGGGCTCCGACAGGCCAGAAAGAAGCCGGGCAAGCCCAACAACCAGTGCAAGGGCAAGCAACGCAGCAACGATGATCTGTGGACGAATCAGGCTCCAACTGGGGCCGCCACTCTGCCTGGCCTTGGGGGTGACGGCGAATCCGAGGGGACGTCCGAACCACACGTTGCGTGCCGCCGTCGTGCAGGCCTTGATCCAGGTGGGGAACAGAGCGAGGCTGTACTGCTGTCCGCGCCAGGTGGGGATCCCGTGCCCGGCGATGACGAACAGCATCTGGTTTACCACCATGAACGGGATGAAACGGATGAAGAAGTCGAAGCTCAGGCTGGTCACGGGAAGGATGCCGAGCGTCAGATAGATGATCGGGGCCGCAAAGTAGACGACGGCCGCGAAGCCGCTCAGGTAGCTCCACATGGTGGAGAAGTACATGAGCCGCTGGCCCCATGTGAGGCGGCGTTGGACGAGAGGGTTCTCGCGCAGGAGGACCTGCATAGTGCCTTGGGCCCAGCGAAGGCGTTGGGTCAGCATGGTCTTGATGTCCTCGGGAGCCAGCCCGTTCGCGAGGACTTCGTGGTGGTAGACGCTCTTCCAGCCGAGGGCGTGCAGGCGCATCGCGGTAGCCATGTCTTCGGTGACGGAGATCGTGGCCAAGGGCATGATCGGCTGGGCTTCGTCGGTTCGTTCCACGGAAATGGCGTCCAGGACTGCGTGGACCGATTCGAGGGCGCCGAGCGGCGACCAGTCGCGTCCGGACATTCGGTCGACGGCGTCACTCGCCACTGTTGTGACACCAGACTCGCCGACGTGGGCCAGTTCCATGGCGGCGATTTCTTCGAGGTCGGATTGGAGCGCTGAGAAGTCGGCGGCCACGAGTGTGCGCACGGCGTCGTCCACTTTGCGGCGCACACGGTACGTGATCTCGCTCAGGGAAGCCCCGGCTTCGAGTTCCTGCTGGGCGTTTTCGGTTGCGGTTTCCACCTCGTTCAACATTTGCTCGACCAGCGGGTTTTCAGCCTCGGGCGACCGCCGGGCCTTCTTAATAGCGGTGCGCGACGCAGCCAGAGCACGGCGCACACTCTTCTCGGTGGCCTTGACGTAGCCCACCAAACCAAGCTGCATGAGGGCTTCCCTGCGCAGGATGGCGTTGGAGCCGCAGAAGAACGCCGCGTTCCAGCCGTCCTTGCCTTGCTGGATGGGGCCGTAGAACAGGGGAGCCTGGCTGCCCAGGGGATCGTCGGCGGGAACGTTGACGAAGTACTGGGGCGTTTGGACCAACGCCACACGGTCATCGTTGAAGTAGCCCAGCGTCTTGTCCAGGATGTCCGGCTCGGGGATCTGGTCGGCGTCGAGAATCAACAGGTACTCGCCCGATGTAATCATGAGCGCGTTGTTCAGGTTCCCGGCTTTGGCGTGCCGCGGCATGTCCGGTGTCCAATCGGCACCGCGGGTCACGTAGCCGATTCCGTTCGACTCGGCGAGCTCGCGCATCTCAGGGCGGTCGCCGTCGTCCAGGATCCAGGTACTGTGCGGCCAGCGGATGTCCTTGGCGGCGAGGGCCGTGGTCATCACCAGGTCTAGGGGTTCGTTGTACGTGGTGATGAAAACGTCCACCGTAGCGGTGTCCGGCGCCGCGGGCGGTGGCTTGCGGATCTTCAGGTTCCACACCGTCATGCCGAAGAGCATGACGTCAATGAGGCTGTAGGTCTCGGCAATCACCAACGGAACAGCGATCCACCACGCTTCCCAGTTCAGCGAAGCCAGCCAGCGCCACGCCACGTAGTTCACGCCCAGAATGACCGTTAGGACAACACAAAGCCGAGTCCAGAATCGCGTCACGTTCCCCCCTTTTTTTCGTGGCTAGTACCGGATGATCTAAGCAACTCCGCTGTGGTTGCGTTCCAGCCCTGCATCGAGTGTTGGGTGAACCCCACGCCGTCGGTGAACCACGACGGCGGTCACGTCATCTTCCGCGGTGTCCGCCGGTGCCAGCTCAAGCAGGGCAGCGCAGACGTCTTCCGAGCTGCCCCCGCTCCGCGCCGCCTTCTCTACGTTCCTCACAAACTCTTCAAGGGAATCGTGCGCGTCGAGCACGCCGTCGCTGACAATCACCAGCGAATCGCCGGGCTCCAGCTGCAGTTCCGAGGCCGGCCATTGCTGTCCCTCCAGGATCCCGACGGGTGGCCCCGCGGAAACCAACCTCCGTGCCGCCCCCTCGGCCGGGACGTGCAGCCCAAGTCCATGACCGGCGTCGACATAGCTAAGCCTGCCCGAGGCACTGTCCAGGCGCGCATGGAACATGGTCACGAAGGACCCTGACTGGTCCAGGTCGGAGGTCAGCGTGGCGCTGGCGGAGCCGAAGGCGTCAGCAATTGCCGGGGTATCCGCCACGGACCTCATGACGGCGCGGACGGTGGCCGCTATCAAGGCCGCGCCCATGCCTTTGCCCATGGCGTCGGCGAACGTCAGGTGCATGCCGTCGCTGGTCTGGTACCAGTCGTAGAAGTCCCCACCCACGCTGCGCGATGGGCGGAATGCGCCAGCGACGTCGTAATCGTTCAGCCGCACCGTTTCCTGCGGGAGGAGGCTTGTCTGCACAACCGCAGCGCGGGCGAGTTCGTCAGTCTGGCGCGTGTCCTCGGCGGGCGTGCGTGCCCTGCGGAACAGCGCCCGGATGCGGGCCTGCAGTTCCTTAGGGCTGAACGGTTTGTTGATGTAATCGTCCGCGCCGGTGTCCAAACCGGTGAGCCGGTCAATCTCGTCGGCACGGGCCGTGAGCATCATGATGTAAGCGTCCGAGAACTCCCGGAGGCGCCGGCAAACTTCCATGCCATCGATGTCCGGGAGGTTGATGTCCAGCGTCACCAGTTCGGCGTTGGTGTTACGGACAGCCTCGACGCCGGAAAGACCGTCGGGCGCTTCTGTCACCACGAAATCGAGCTGCTCAAGGACCAGAACGAGGAGGCCACGGATGTCGGCGTCATCTTCGATGACTACAGCATGGCGTGGGGACGCGGTTGAGACCATGGCTCCATTAACTACTGCCGCGGAGCTTTTGTCACGTTTAGTAAAGGTACGTGTAACGCCCGCTCACAATAGTGGGCGGGCGTTACAAAATTTGTGCAGTTATGTGCGAGAGGGATTGCCCTAAAGCCGCAGGATGTGCGAGAGGGATTGCCCTAAAGCCGCGGGATGTGCGAGAGGGTTAGACGCCCAGCTCTTCCTTCAGGGCCTGGACGTGGCCCTGGGCGCTGACCTGGTACTGGGTGAGCTTGACGGTGCCTTCGCCGTCGAGCACAACGGTGGAGCGGACCAGGCCCTCGACGATTTCGCCGTCAACCAGCTTCTCGCCCCAGGCGCCGTAGGCAAGGGCCACGGAGTGGTCCTCATCGGAGAGCAGCGGGAAGGTCAGCGCAAATTCACCAGTGAACTTTGCGAGGGCCTCGGGGCCGTCGGGGGAGATCCCGATGACGTCGTAGCCGTTGCCCTGCAGGCTTGCGAGGTTGTCGCGGAAATCGCAGGCCTCGGTGGTGCAGCCGGGGGTGGCTGCCTTGGGGTAGAAGTACACAATGACGTTGCGTCCGCGGTAATCGGACAGCGAGACCTTGGTGCCGTCGGCGTCGAGCAGCGCGAAGTCAGGTGCTTGCGTTCCGACGAGGAGTTTCTGGGTCATGGCGATCCTTTACGTTTCACCGGCTTGCAGCCGGCATGCATTTAAAACAACAGCGGTCATTCGAAAATTGCGGTGCATTGATCTTTTACAACAGCGAAATCAGATGCTGTATTCCGCAGGTCCGCGCACTGTGGCATAAGGCCCTGGCACGAACTGGTAGCCACCACCACGGACGGTGGCGACAGTGTGGCGGGCGCTTCCGAGCTTCCGCCTCACCCTTCCAACATAAACGTCAATGGAGCGAAATGCCGCGCCGGGGAGGTCAAATGACTCCAGGAAACGTTGCAATTCTTCACGACTGATGGCCCTGGAGCAGTTCACTACGAGGTAGCGCAACAGCTTGTATTCCATGCCAGTAAAGGCAACCGGCTCGCCGTCGAGCAGTACTACTTCAGCCGCGAGGTCGATTGCAAGTTGACTACGGCGCCCGGCCAACATGACGGGCTCGACGGCGGCACTGCCGCTTCCGATCCGACCCCGGCCAACGGACCCATCACCCTCGCGTGCGGAGGTGATTCGTCCGTTCGACGGGGAGTTTCCGTCAGCCAGTGCGTCCGCGAGGGACACTGCGTCCGTCCCGAAAGGGTGGGTACCGGCGTCGGCGGCTTCCTGCGGAGTGCCGCCCCAGGAAGTATCGCCGACGCCGGAGTGTTCTGCCCCGATGGCGGGCCAGATGCGGACTTCCGCCTCCGGGGCAAGTTTCATGGCCCGGGCCAGCACAAGGCGTGCTGCCCGTTCCCAGACTGCAGGATCAATCTCGTCGCCCTCGGCCGGGTTGACCCAAAGAGCAAGGCCGCGCGCGCTCAGGCCGGGCTGTGTCTTGAGTCCCGGCCGCCGACCCATGGCCCGCGCTGCGGGGTCACGGAACGGCGGTGGCCCGTAGGCATTGACTGCCATGACGGTGGACCCTAAACGTTGCCGCGGCGGAGCAGCTTGCCGCCGGGGTTCTGGCCATCGATCGGGGTGCCGCGCAGGTAAGTTTTGCGGACGACGCCGGCCAGGGGACGGCCGTCGTACGGCGTGATCGGGTTCTTGTGCTTGAGCTTGGTGACGTCCACAACGAAGGCCTCGTCCGGGGCGAAGATGGAGAAGTCGGCGTCGTAGCCCAGGGCGAGCTGTCCCTTGTTGTGCAGGCGGGCCAAGGCAGCGGGCTTCTCGGCCATCCAGGACACGACCTGCTCCAGCGGGATGCCGCGGTGGCGGGCTTCGGTCCAGATCAGGGACAGGCCCAGCTGGAGCGAGGAGACGCCGCCCCAGGCCACTGCGAAGTCGCCGTTTTCCAGGTCCTTCAAGTCCAGCGTGGAGGGGGAGTGGTCCGACACGATGCAGTCGATGGTGCCGTCCTGCAGGCCCTTCCAAAGGAGCTCGCGGTTGGAGGCTTCACGGATGGGCGGGCAGCACTTGTACGCCGTGGCGCCGTCGGGGATTTCTTCGGCCATGAGCGTCAGGTAGTGCGGGCACGTCTCAACGGTGAGGTTGACGCCGTCGCGCTTTGCTGAGGCGATCATCGGCAGGGCGTCGGAGGATGAAAGGTGCAGGATGTGGGCGCGGGCGCCGGTCCAGCGGGCGCGTTCGATGACCTCGGCGATTGCCTTGTTCTCGGCGCCGCGGGGGCGGGAGGCGAGAAAGGTCTCGTAGTGGTCGCCGCCGGGGTGCGGGGCGCGGTCGATCGCGTGAGAGTCCTCGGCGTGCACGATCATGAGGGAGTCGAAGGACTTGAGCTCAGCCATGTCCTCTTCCATCTCGTCCGCATCCAGGTGCGGGAACTCGTCCACGCCCGAGTGCAGGAGGAAGCACTTGAAGCCGAACACGCCTTCGTCGTGCAGCGGGCGGAGGTCCTTCTTGTTGCCCGGGATGGCACCGCCCCAGAATCCGACGTCCACGAACGCCTGGTCCTTGGCGACCACGCGCTTCTGCTCCAGGCCGTCCACGGTGGTGGTGGGCGGGATGGAGTTCAGTGGCATGTCGATGATGGTGGTGACACCGCCGGCGGCTGCGGCGCGGGTGGCGGAGGCGAAGCCTTCCCACTCGGTGCGGCCGGGCTCGTTGACGTGGACGTGGGTGTCCACGAGGCCGGGGATGAGGGTTTCGTCGTCTGCGAGTTCGATGACCTCGTTGCCCGTCAGGCCGTTGCCCAAGGGTTCGATGGCGACGATGATGCCGTCGCGGATGCCAACTTCGCGTGCTGCGAGGCCGGCGGTGGTCAGGATGCGCTGGCCCCGGATAACGAGGTCATAGGCGCCAATTGCTTCAGACATTGAGGTACTCCTTGTTGTCGGGGTTGCCGGTCCGCTCCGCCAGGTACACGCCTATGTGCTTACCCAATTGTTCAAGCAACGGACCTGCTTCAGCGATACATTTTTGGACATCTTTTTCCAGATCGGTCAGTGCGTGGACCGTGTGGAAGCCGGCATCCGTGAGTTGTTCCCGGCTCAGGGTACTCCGGCCGCAGACTGCGATCACGGGAACCCCTTGGCGGGCCGCCGCTCGCGCGACGCCCATGGGCGTCTTGCCGAGCAGGCTTTGCTCGTCCAAGCTGCCCTCTCCGGTGATCACCACGTCCGCGCCCTTCAGCCTTTGTTCGAGCCCAGTGAATTCAAGTACGACGTCGATGCCCGGCCGCCGCTCTGCCTTCAGTGCCGCTATGGCAATGTAGCCAACGCCGCCTGCTGCTCCCGCGCCTTCTGCCTTGGCTGCGTACTTGGCGTGCTGGCCGGTTGCTGCTGCGAGCACGTCGACGAAGTGGCTCGCTGCGGCGTCCAGTTCGGTGACGTCGTCCGGCGTCGCGCCCTTTTGCGGACCGAAGATGGCTGGGGCTCCGCTGGCCCCCAAAAGGGGATTGTCGACGTCGGACGCCAGCACGAACTCTGTTGCCTCGACGCGGACGTCGAAGTTGGAGAAGTCGATGCTGTCGATTTCTGCGAGAGCCGCGCCGCCACCGGGGAGCTCGTTGCCGTCCTTGTCCAGGAACACTGCGCCGAGGCCCTGAAGGACTCCAGCGCCGGCGTCGGTGTTGGCGCTGCCGCCCACACCCAGGATGATCTTGCGGCAACCGAGGTCCAGCGCGGCGCGGATGAGTTCGCCCGTGCCGATGCTGGTTGCGGTTTTCGCCGTCTGCGACGTGGGGCCGTCCGGGAGGAGAGCGAGACCGGAAGCTGCCGCCATTTCGATGACAGCTTCCTGGTCCCGCACTGCGAAGTCGGCCTTCACCGGTTCCCCGAGCGGGCCGGTGACGGTGGTGGTCCGGCGGGTGAAGCCGGAACCGATGGCGGCGTCGATGGTTCCTTCGCCGCCGTCGGCTACCGGAATGCGTGTTGCCTCAAGGCCTGTTTGGCCGAAGCCTGCCAGCAATCCTGTTGCGAGATGCCTGGCGACGTCGGGCGCGGACAGTGAGCCCTTGAATTTGTCCGGGGCGATGACAACACGCATTCCGGTGCCTCCTTTTCCTTTAAGCCTTGGCGAGGATCGCGGTGGGTGCGTCCGCCGCGGTTTCTGCCAGCTCTTCGAACTCGTTCACGCCGTTGATCTCAACGCCCATGGAGATGTTGGTGATCTTTTCCAGGATCACTTCAACAACCACGGGAACCTTGAACTCGCCCATCAGTGCCTTGGCCTTGTCGAAAGCGGCAGGCATGTCGTTCGGGTTCTCAACGCGGATAGCCTTGCAGCCCAAGCCCTCGGCCACTTTGATGTGGTCCACCCCGTAGCCGTTGGTCTCCGGGGAGTTGATGTTTTCGAAGGCCAGGGAAACGTTCTGTTCCATGTTGAAGCCGCGCTGGCTCTGACGGATCAGGCCCAGGTAGCTGTTGTTCACCACAACGTGGATGTACGGCAGGTTGAACTGCGCTCCCACGGCCAGTTCCTCGATCATGAACTGGAAGTCGTAGTCACCGGACAAGGCAACAACGGTGGCATCCGGGGTTCCCCTTACAACACCCAGTGCTGCCGGAGCGGTCCAACCCAGCGGGCCAGCCTGGCCTGCGTTGATCCACTTGCGGGCACCGAATACGTGCAGCATCTGTGCGCCGGCGATCTGCGACAGGCCAATGGTGGACACGTAAGTGGTGTCGCGGCCGAAGGCCTTGTTCATCTCCTGGTACACGCGCTGCGGCTTGATGGGCACGTTGTCGAAGTTGGTCTTGCGGTGCAGGGAACCCTTGCGCTCCTGGCACTCGGCAACCCAACCCGAGTAGTCCGGCAGTGTCTTAGCCGACTGGCGCTCGCGTGCCAGCTCGATCAGGCCAGCCAGCGCCGCACCGGCGTCGGACGCGATGCCCAAGTCCGGCGAGAAAACGCGACCGATCTGCGTCGGCTCGATGTCGATGTGAACGAACTTGCGGCCGGCCGTGTAGGTGTCCAGGCCACCGGTGTGGCGGTTGGCCCAACGGTTGCCGATCCCGATCACGAAGTCGCTCTGCAGGAACGTCTCGTTGCCGTAGCGGTGCGAGGTCTGCAGGCCAACCATGCCGGCCATCAGCTGGTGGTCGTCCGGGATGGCGCCCCAGCCCATCAGCGTGGGGATAACCGGAACGTTCAGGATTTCGGCCAACTCAACCAACTGGGCCGAAGCGCCGGCGTTGATGATGCCGCCACCGGCAACGATCAGCGGGTGCTTGGCCGACGTCAGCATGTCCAGGGCCTTTTCCAGCTGCTTGCGGGAAGCCTTGGGCTTCTCGATGGGCAGGGGCTCGTAGGTCTCGATGTCGAACTCGATCTCGGCCATCTGCACGTCGATGGGTAGGTCCAGCAAGACCGGGCCCGGACGACCCGAGCGCATCAGCTGGAACGCCTTCTGGAATGCGCCCGGAACCTGGCCCGGTTCCAGGATGGTCATGGCCATCTTGGTGACCGGCTTGGCGATGGACTCGATGTCCACGGCCTGGAAGTCTTCCTTGTGCAGCTTGGCAACGGGTGCCTGGCCGGTGATGCAGAGCATGGGGATGGAATCCGCCCATGCTGCGTACAGTCCGGTGATCATGTCGGTGCCGGCGGGGCCCGACGTACCGATGCAGATACCGATGTTGCCATCAGCAGCACGGCTGTAGCCGTCAGCCATGTGGCTGGCGCCTTCAACGTGGCGGGCCAGCGTGTGGCGGATACCGCCGTGGGCACGCATTGCTGAGTAGAAGGGGTTGATCGCTGCGCCTGGCAGGCCGAAAGCCTCGGTGGCGCCTTCCTTTTCCAGGATGGCGACTGCCGCGTCAACGGTGCGCATCTTAGCCATGGTGTACTCCTTGTTTTTGCCCTTTTCGGGCGAAGTCTGTGGTGTTTTTGGGTGTGGTGAGGGAGCCGCCGTCGTTTATGTACGACGGCGGGTTCCCTGCTGTGTTGCTGTGTTGCCTCTTGGGCGGCTGGGTTACTTCCGGCCGCTGAGCTGGAGAACCTGCTTGAAGAGGCCCGAGTGGTCGAGGCCGCCGTCGCCCTGGTTGACGGTTGCGGCGACGAGCTGGGCAACGACTGCGCCGAGCGGGACAGCGACGTTGGCTTCGCGGGCTGCGGAGGTGACGATGCCAAGGTCCTTGTGGTGAAGGGCCAGGCGGAAACCGGGGTCGAAGTTGCGGTCGAGCATCTTCTGACCCTTTTGGTCCAGGACCTTGGAACCGGCCAAGCCGCCGCCGAGGACCTTCAGTGCTGCGTTGGTGTCTACGCCGTAAGCCTCGAGGAAGGCGATTGCTTCGCCAAGGACCTGAATATTGACGGCTACGATCAGCTGGTTTGCTGCCTTGACGGTCTGGCCGGAGCCGGACGGGCCGACGTGGACGATGGTCTTGCCCACTGCGTTGAGGACATCCTGTGCTGCCTCGAAGTCTGCAGCTTCGCCGCCGACCATGATGGACAGGACGGCGTCGATGGCGCCCTGTTCGCCGCCACTCACTGGTGCATCCAGGGGGCGGATGCCGGCTTCTACTGCTTCTTCCGAGAGGCGCTTGGCGACGTCCGGGCGGATGCTGGATGCGTCGATCCAGATGGTGCCCTTCTTCGCGTTGGCGAAGACGCCGTCCTTGCCGCTGACTACGCCCTCAACATCGGGGGAGTCCGGGACCATGGTGATGACGACGTCGGCGTCCTTGACTGCGTCCGCGATGCTGGTGGCACCCTGGCCGCCCTCGGAGACGAGTTTGTCGATCTTGTCCTGGCTGCGGTTGAAACCGGTGACCGTGTGGCCGGCCTTGACGAGGTTGATGGCCATGGGGAGGCCCATGATTCCGAGGCCGATGACTGCAACGTTGCTCATTGTGGTTCTCTTTCCGGGGAAGTCTGTGTGTCTTTTAACTCAGGTGTGCTTACCCAACTAGGTCGCATTAGTGCGCGTTTTGAGGGTTCTAAACGCGCTCTGCTGCTACTTACTTGGGCGCGCGGGGCTTAGTTGGCTGCGGCGCGCTGGCGGATGGCCCAGCTGAATGCCGTTTCCTGCGGTTCCTTGTACTCGAGTCCGATGTAGCCGTCGTAGCCGAGTTCGCGGCTGCGGGCGATCCATTCGCCGAGGGGCAGGTTGCCGGTTCCGGGTGCGCCGCGGCCGGGGTTGTCGGCGATCTGGATGTGGCCGAAGTCCTTGGCGTGGTTCTCGATGACGGATTCGACGTCGTCGCCGTTGACTGCCAGGTGGTAGAAGTCGGCGAGGAGCTTGACGTTCTGTGCACCGGATTCTGCCTTGACGCGAGCGATGACCTTGAGTGCGTCTTCAGCCGTGAGGAGCGGGTACTTGGGTGCGCCGCTCACCGGTTCGAGGAGGACAGTTCCGCCGATACGGGCGACGCCGGCTGCTGCGGTTGCGAGGTTCTCGGCACCAATGGCGTCCTGCTTTTCAGGCGATTCGCCGTCGACGCGGTTGCCGTAGAGGGCGTTGAAGGCCTTGCAGCCGAGGCGCTCACCGATGCCGGCGACGACGTCGATGTTGTCCTGGAACTCGGTGGAGCGTGCGGGCCAGGAAACCAGGCCGCGGTCGCCGCCAGGCATGTTGCCGGCGTTGAAGTTCAGGCCCGTGAGCTGAACGCCGGCGTCCTTGATGGCGGTCTCGAACTCGGTTACTTGGGCGTCGGTGGGGACGGAGGTCTCGAAGGGCCACCAGAACTCGACGGCGTCAAAACCGGCTGCCTTCGCGGCGGCGGGGCGCTCGAGCAAGGGCAGCTCCGTCAAGAGGATGGAGCAGTTCACTGTGTACGTCATCGTAGGTCCTTCCGAGGAGGGGCTTTGATCTATCTTCCGGGTTGCTTGGCTGCTGCCTTGGCGCTTGGCTTCAGTTTCCGCTTTGTGGAATTTAGATTCTGCTTTATGAAAAGTTTAGGGAAGGTGGGGGTGGGAGTCAAGGGGGTGGGAATTTGGGATACCAGCGGACGTTCTCACCTGAAGGTTGCCCTGCGGTGCCATGCCATCCCATGGAAGTGGGAGTTTTGAGACGCTTCGGGCTTGAACGAAGAAAGTGGCGGCCAATGTGAGCTGCTGGCCATCGATCCCAAACTAGGATTGCTCTTGGAGTCGGTGAAGGGGTGGGGTAATGATTGGCAGCATAGATACCGTGCGGAGCGTGCATGACTTGGCGTCGGCTTGTGCTGAGGATGGGCATGTTAGATGTGCGAGTCCTGCGAACTGCTCGGAATTCCTCGGTTGGGCGCGTCGTGAGCTGGACGCTTACCGGGCCGTGGTGCAGAATGAACCAGACGCGCAGGCGTTGGGGCCAGAAGGGCCAAGTGCCGCGGCTTCGACGGCTGCATTGTTGGCCTGCGTTGAGTCCAGCATTCTTTCCGAGCCGTGGGTAGGGTCTGGTCTTCAGAGGTCAATCTGGGCAACAACAGCTTTGGCTCGCCTGGCTGAGCGAGGAATTCCTGCGGACGCGGTTGTCCGCAGTCATATGGCCGTCGCCCTGCGGCGGAAAATCGCACTCCATATCGCAATTGCTTGGTCATATTCTAAGCGCGAAGGCAGCCGGGACGGCATTCCCTATCAGGCCCGAGACTGGCTCGAGTGTTTTGAGCAAGCGGTTGATATGCAGGCTGCAGATGCTCCTGACACTTTCGTTGACGTGCTGGTTGCGAGCTCGACGGGAAAATTCCGCGGAGTAATTGATGATTGGCTGGGATCGACCGCTGTAGCTCATATAATTGATTGGCGCATTGGCGATCCGCTTCCAGTGGTGGTGCCGTTGAATTGCATGTCCTGCTCGGGGGGAGCTTCTGCTACTCAGTGGGTGTTGGACCGCTTTAGCAAGCCCTTTATGCATGCCTGGGAACCTGAATCGGTGTCCTGGGAGTTGAGCTTTGCTTTGGAGCCCACCGAAACTGCCAAAAGGAGCGGCGTTGACATCCGGTGGTTGAATGAAAAACCTGCTTCGGCCATTCTTGCGGCAAGTGCGCTTGTCCGCCAGCATACGCTCTGGCCTGATGAGCCAGATTTCATTCTCACTGGGGTTTCAGAGGGTGATGTTGTTGAAGACATTCTCCACCTCGTTGGTTCCGGGGAAATAAGAAGTGCTCAAGAGTTCGCAACCGAGGTTGCCGGTCGAAATCCCGGGAGTTTTGCTCTGCGCAGACTATGTGCATTTACCTTGATACCCACAGATCCAGTGACGGCCCGGGGCATGCTGTTGAAGTATGAACAAGGCGGCGACCCGTGGCTTGGGCAGATAAATCTTATCTGCTGCTTGATTGCCGAAAGGAACTTTATGGGAGCCTTGGACTTGGTCAACGCATCGGACCCGACTGGTTGGGATAGTGAAGGCGGCTGGCTTTGGACGCCCGAGTCACTTATGAGTGACCAGCCGCTTGTTAAAGGCGTGTCAGCTGTGGAGTGGCTGAGTCACACCCGCCATATGCTGAGTTTGCATACTTCACTTCCCTAAAAAGGACTTTCGGACTGACTTCATAGGTATCATGAGCTGCAACTCTGCGACCGGAGACCTGAAGCACTCTGCATGGTGTTCGTAGAATGCACGAGCGTTCTCATCCCGGGCATGGATAAGCACAGCGCGGGCTCCTACCGATTCGCTGATATTTGCGGCCCGATACAAGGCGTCTTGGAGGAGCCCAACACCGATCCCTTGATTCTGGTGACCGTTATCGACCGCGAGCCGGGCCAGGAGAATGCAGGGTATGTCGGATGGTGCACCGCCCTTGGTGAGTTCGGGGTTGACCTGGGCCTTGGCGACTCCAGCAACAGCTATGGAGTAAAAGCCCACGACCCTGCCATCCAGGCACGTCACATATGTAATGGCGTTGTTTGCCCGAAGGTTCTCATATGCAAAACGACGTAGCCACTCATCTATTTCGGCAGCGCCCGAGTCAAAAGTGCTGCAGTCGTCGCTTCGTTCGAGCTTCCGTGGAGGGGTAAAGTCGGAGGTCACTTATCAGATCCGCCGAAAGGGCTGCGGCGCTGCGCTAGGTTGTCGAGCTTGGGTGAGGGTGGCAGGGGTGCATCCAGCAGCCTGTTGAATTCACTCCATTGCGCATCATTCAGCATGAACCATCGACGATCGGCTAGCACTCTCTCAGCCTCCGTACTTGCACTCTCAAGGATGAAGTCGGTCATGGAACGATCCGTAGCCTCGGCCGCTCTCCGGATTAAATTCTCTTGCCGCTCAGTTGCGCGCACGGCGATACGCTGATTTTTGTTGGTCTTGATTTCCATGAGTTTTGCTCCCTTACGTATGTACATTGTGCGTACGTTCCTACGTTGCTGTCAACGTGGGTTAAGTCTCATTCTGGTCAAGATGCATCCCAACTTTTGGGCTTCCGAGAGCTCGCCCACACCTTGGCCGTGCCCCCTGACGCGCTGCCTGGGTTCTCGTTCGACTGCCGGTCCTTTAGCCCCGGAGAGACGACGTGCCGGCCGCGGTCGGTCTGGGCCGCGAATCTGCGGTGCATGAGGGTGGCGGTGCCCAAGGTTTTTCACGCCACAGTATCTCGCTGGGCCTTCGGGAGAGTTGGTCAGTTGATATGAGCCGCTGAGTCGCGGATTCCCACTGCGTGGGGCGTAAGTAGACTCGCTAGAGTGGGCATGGCAAAGACGTGGCAGCAAAGGCCGCACTGCTCGCGGAAGGACAATCGAATGGCTCGGCCGACAGTTCAGGACGTCGCCAGGACGGCGGGCGTGTCCGTGGGGACGGTGTCGCGTGTCCTGAACGGGAGTCCGGCTGTCAGCGCGTCGGCCAAGGAAAAGGTCAACGCCGCCATCCTTCAGCTCAGCTATCGTCCTCTCGCCTCGGCCCGGGACCTCCGGAGAGACCGAACTATGCGCGTTCTTGCCCTCGCCAAGAACCTGGACTCCCTCGTGATCAGCGAAGTCTTCCGAGGTGTCGGCGACGCAGCGGCCGACTCGGGTTACGTCAGCCTTATCGCTGCAACCGACGGGGACCTGGATCGCGAGCAGCAGCTCGTGGACATGCTGCGGAACGGCTCCGTCGACGGACTGGTCATCTTTTCCCCAACGATGCCGGACGAGGACGTCAACACTGTCGCTGAGCAACTAAGCGTGATCCAGGTCTGTGAGATCGTCGACGCAGAAGCAGCATTCGGAGTGTCCATCGATGACCGCCAAGCAGCCTACGACATCACCAAACATCTGATCGACACAGGCGCCAAGAAGCTGGCAATGATCGCCCACAGGGGAGCCCGATCGGGCCGGCTACGCGAGGAAGGTTTCCGCCAGGCACTCACTGAGTCGGGCTTGGAATCGGACCAGATCCTGCTGGGCGAAGGCAACTTCGGATTCCACGCCGGCCGCGATCTCACGAAGAAACTCCTGGAAACAAAGAACCTCCCCGACGCCGTCTTCTGCGGCACTGACGTAGTCGCCGCAGGGTGCGTCCGGGAACTCACGGACGCCGGAATACGAGTTCCAGACGACATCGCCGTAGCCGGCTTTGATGACTCGGCACAGGCGGAAATGTGCGTTCCAGAGCTAACCACCGTGAGGCAACCAGCCTACGAAATGGGCCTCGTAGCTTTCGCCGAACTCCTGGAACGCATGACTGTCGAAGGCGCGCACCGCAGGGGCAGGACCTTCCTCCCGCATCAACTCGTCATCCGAGACTCCACGAAATAACGAGGGTTGACAGCTCCGCGTGGCGACTGTCACACTTCTTTGGAATCGATTCCACGGCCGCAAGGCCGTTTTCATATAGCCTTTTGGAATCGATTCCAAAAGGCTAACAAGCAACACCGGCAATGAAGCCAGGCTCAGGACGCACCACAGCCAAAACGCGCGCTGAACGCCACCGCCCACAGACACCAAAGGAGCCACTCGTGGACTTGAACCGACCTACTTCTCCGCTCCAGAACAAACGAAACCGCAAAGCCCTCGCAGCCACCGCCTTAGCCGCAGCCCTCCTCCTCAGCGCGTGCGGCGGGGGAGCAGCACCTCAAGGTGCGGAACAAGCGGCAGCTGCCGACCCGGCGTCGGGCGCTAATGCCAGCGGCAACGTGAACATCTGCGGCGTCAAGGACGCGAGCGGCATCTATAAGGGCACTGCGGAGGCGTTCACCAAGGCGAACGGCAAGGTCACGGCCAAGTACACCGAGATCGGCGCCACCACGGACGAAGCCCGCACGCAGATCGTGCAGCGGCTCGAAGGCAAGTCCACCGAGTGCGACCTCTTCCTCACGGACGTCATCTGGACCTCCGAGTTCGCCTCCCAGGGCTGGCTGCTGGACCAGACCAAGCTGGTGGAAGCCAACAAGGACCGGCTCATCCCCTCCACTGTGGAAACCACCAAGTACCAGGACAAGTACTGGGCCTCGCCGTTCTTCACCAACGCCGGATTGATCTACTACCAGAAGGACAAGGTGGCCAAGCCCGAGTCCTGGCAGCAGCTCTACGCGGAAGCAGCCAAGGCTCCCGGCAACGGGTACGTCTACCAGGGCAAGCAGTACGAGGGGCTCACGGTGAACTTCCTCGAAATGCTCTACAGTGCAGGCGGCGAGGTGCTCAACGACCAGGGCGACGTCAAAATCGACTCCAAGGAAACCCGCGACGTCCTCAACTTCATGAGCGACGGCCTCAAGAACGGCTCAGCCGACCGCGCCGTCCTCACCTACAACGAAGACCCGGCCCGCCTCGCCTACGAGTCCGGCGACTTTGGATACCAGCGCAACTGGCCGCACGTATACCGGCTGCTCAACGCAACGCCGCTGGCGTCGAGCTTTGACGTGGCGCCGTTGCCGGCATGGGAAGGCGGCAAGGCCTCCGGCGTGCTGGGCGGCTGGAACCTCGCGATCTCGGCCCACTCCACCAACCAGGCCGGGGCTGTCGCGTTCATCGACTTCGCCACCACCCCGGACTGGCAGAAGCACGTGGCCATGGACTACTCGCAGGCACCCGTGAACGAAGCTGCCTACTCTGACGCGGCGGTACTGGAGAAGATGCCGTTCGCCACGGAACTCCTCGCCTCCGTGAAGGGTGCCAAGCCGCGCCCGATCTCCCCGGTTTACCCGCAGATCTCGCAGGCGATCTACAAGAACGTCTACGCCGTCCTCTCCGGTACCGCCTCCACCGAGGAAGCCGTGAGGAAGATGGCCGAGGAAATCACGGCGGCAAAGGCGAGCTTCTAATCATGGCCACCAGAACAATCGCCCCAAGCCGCGTAAGCGGCCGCGACCGCGCCGAGCGCAAGCTCGCGTTCCGCATGACCGCCCCGTCGCTGGTGATCATGGCCCTGGTTGCGGCGGTCCCCATCGGCTACGCGATCTGGCTCTCCCTGAACCAGTACAGCGTCCGCACCGCCGGCCTGTCCCGCTTTGTCGGCCTGGAAAACTACATCAACGCCCTCGCAAGCCAAGAGTGGTGGGCCGCGTTTGGCCAGACGTTCCTCTTCGCAGGCCTCTCGGTCAGCCTGGAACTCATCCTCGGCACGGCCATGGCGCTGCTCCTCAACCTCGCGTTCAAGGGCCGCGCCGTCCTGCGCACCGTAGTTCTGCTGCCGTACGCGATCATCACCGTGGTTAGCGCCATCACCTGGCAAACGATGTTCCAGCCCAACATGGGCCTGGTCACCAACGTCCTCTCCACGCTGGGGCTGCCCGGCGGCGATGTGGTGTGGCTCGGTGAGCACGGCTACGCAATGGCCGTGATCGTCATGGCCGACGTCTGGAAGACCACGCCCTTCGCGGCGCTCATCATCCTGGCCGGCCTGCAGGTCATCTCCGCTGAAACGTACGAGGCCGCGGAGCTCGACGGCGCCAGCAAATGGCAAACTTTCGTGAACATCACCCTGCCGCTCCTTCGCCCGGCGATTGTCCTCGCCGCGATTTTCCGCACCATGGACGCCCTCCGCGTCTTCGACCTCCCGTTCGTGCTCACCCGCGGCGCCAACGGCACCGAATCCATGTCCATGCTCGCCTACACGCAACTGCGCGAAAACCGGCTGGTGGGCGAAGGCTCGGCGCTGTCCATCCTGACCTTCCTCACCGTCATGGTGGTCTCGGTCATCTACGTCCGCTTCGCCGGCGGCAACATCCGCGACGTCGCGAAGGAGGAACAATGAGCACGCTGACTGCAGAACGCCGGAACTTGCCACGCGCCCCAAGGCACCGAAGCGTCGCTTGCGTGGAGAATCGAAACTGCACCCCCTGGTGTGGGTGTTCGTGGTGGCCGTCATGGGCTTCTCGCTCATCCCTTTCTACTGGCTGGTGAACACCTCCCTTAAGAAGGGAGCGAGCCTGTCCCAGGGCGAGCTTTTCCCGAGCCAGCCGACCCTCGAGAACTATCTGGTGGTTTTTCAGAACCCCGAGTTCCTCTTGGCCTTGCGCAATTCGGTGATTATCGCCGTCGTGACTACAACTGTGGCCCTGGTCTTCGCGTCCTTCGCCGCGTATGCGCTGGCCAGGCTGAAGATGCGCCGCAAGGCGATGATCCTGACGCTGATCCTCTCGGTGACCACGTTCCCGGCCATTGCCATCGCGGCCCCGATGTTCTCCATCTGGCGCGAGATCGGCCTGTACGACACCTTGCTGGGCCTCATCATCCCGAAGCTGACGTTCGCTTTGCCGTTGGCCATTTACACGCTGACGTCGTTCTTCAAGGAGATCCCACGTGAGCTCGAGGAGTCCGCGTACATGGATGGCGCGACGCCGTTTGTCGCCTTCCGCAAGGTGATCCTGCCGCTGGCAGTTCCGGGCCTGGCCACGACGGCGATCCTTGTCTTCATCTCGGTCTGGAACGAATTCCTCCTCGCCGTCACGCTGACCACCTCGCCGGAGGGCCGCCCAGTCCCAGTGGCGATTGCATTCTTCAGCGGCACCAGCGAGTTCGACCAACCCCTGGGCACCATCAGCGCCGCATCGGTGATCATCACCATCCCACTCGTCATTCTCGTGCTCGTATGCCAGAAGCGCATCGTGTCCGGCATGACAGCCGGCGCCGTCAAAGGCTAACCCCAAACCTAGAAACCCCAGAAAGAACAGGAACAACGTGAGCATTCAGCAGCAAGCCCCGTCCGCAACCCTCAAAGTGGGAGTTGTGGGCATCGGTTGGGCCGGCCAGCAGCACCTCAAGGCGTACAGCAACATTCCCGGCGTCGAAATTGTCGCCGTCGCAGGGATGGAACAAGAACTTCTTGCCCAGCTGAAGGAGGAGTACAGCATTCCCCACGCCTTCGCCCGCTGGGAAGACATGATCGAGCTTGAAGGCCTCGACGCCGTCAGCGTCGCCGTGCCCACGTTCCTGCACGCGCCGATCGCCATTGCGTCGCTTGAGCGCGGATTGCATGTGCTGAGCGAAAAGCCGTTGGCGCGCAACGCCGTCGAGGGTCAACAGATGGTGGACGCCGCCCGCAAGGCCGGCCGCGTCCTTGACGTCGCGTTCAACCACCGCCGCCGTGGCGACATCCAGGCGCTCAAGGAAGTGATCGACGCCGGAACGCTCGGTCGCCCGTACTACGCCAAGGCATCCTGGCTTAGGCGCCAAGGCATTCCGATGCTGGGCAGCTGGTTCACCAACCCGGAGCTCGCCGGCGGCGGGCCGCTGGCTGACATCGGCGTGCACGTCCTGGACTACTCGCTTCACCTCCTTGGCGAGCCCAAAGTACTGGCCGTCTCGGCGTCGACCCATTCCGAACTTGGCCCGCGCGGCCTCGGCGGCAACGCCCGCTATACGGCGTCGAACTCCAGCCATAAGTTTGAAGTAGAAGACTTCGCATCTGCGTTCATTCGGCTGGAAGGCGGCGGCACCTTGATCCTGGAGGCGGGATGGGCAACCTACCGCGACGAGCGGGACTTGATGGACTTCACTGTTTACGGGACCGACGGCGGAGCGGACTTGCGCTCGGTCGGCGCCTCCGAGAACCCGGTAGCGGACGTCCACGTCTTCACCGAGAAGGACGGCGAAAACGCCGATTTTGAAGTGGTGGCCGAACCCGGGCGAGCCCACCAGGCCGTCGTCGACGATTTCATTGCGGCCGTGCGCGGTGGCGAGACGGTGTGGGGAAGCCACGACGGGTCGCTTGCTCTGAGCCGTGCCCTGGTCCTGGATGCTTGCTACAAATCCGCCCTCGAACAACGTGAAGTGGTGCTCTGAAATGTCTGATTCAAAACTCAAGATTGTTGTGTGGAATGAGGCCGTGCACGAGGCCCGCAACGATCCTTCAACGATGGCCGAGATGTATCCGGAAGGCATCCATGGCGCCATCGCTGCCGGGCTTCGTGCCTACTACCCTGACTCTGAAATTTCCACAGCTACCTTGGCAGATCCCGAGCATGGGCTGTCCGAGGAAGTCCTGAAGCAAACGGACGTGCTGCTGTGGTGGGGGCACATCGCGCATGGGGAAGTCGCTGATGAAGTGGTGGAGCGCGTGCAACGCCACGTCCTCGGCGGCATGGGCCTGGTGGTTCTCCACTCCGGGCACTTCGCCAAGATTTTCACTCGATTGCTGGGGACGACGTGCTCGCTCAAGTGGCGCAACGAAGGTGAACGGGAGCTGGTGTGGACCGTGAAGCCGTCGCACCCGATCGCGGCCGGCATCGAAAGCCCGATCGTCATTCCTCAGCAGGAAATGTACGGCGAACTGTTCGACATTCCGGAACCCGATGACCTGATCTTCATCAGCTCGTTTACCGGGGGAGAGGTATTCCGCTCAGGCGTGACGTTCTCGCGTGGAAAGGGCCGGATCTTCTACTTCAGCCCCGGCGACCAGGAATACCCGGTGTATCACCAGCCGCAGATCCAGAAGGTCATCGCGAACGGGGTTGGCTGGGTGGCTCAGCCGGGCGTTTTCCGGGAGGCGCCCGAGGTTTCCAATCCTGCGCGGAAATGGTTCGAAGAAGCCTAGGCACCCTCTTCCGTATTCATTTCAAGGAGCTTGACCATGACCACTTCCTTTCTTCCCGCTGGCCGCCCCCTGGGCGTGGCCGCGATCGGCTACGCCTTCATGGGGAAGGCCCACTCGAATGCGTGGCGGAATGTGGCCAGCTTCTTCGACGTCCCGGCCTTCGAGCAGAAAGTGCTCGTCGGCCGGGACGCCGCCTTGGTTGCAGAGGCTGCCGCCAAGTACGGCTGGGCCGAATCCGCCACGGATTGGCGTTCCGTGATTTCGCGGGACGACATCGACATCGTGGATATCTGCGCGCCGGGCTGGATGCACGCCGAAATCGCCATCGCCGCCTTGGAGGCGGGCAAGCACGTGCTCGTGGAAAAGCCGCTCGCCAACACTTTGGGTGAGGCTGAGTTGATGGCTGACGCGGCTGCCTCGGCTCAGGCTCGCGGAGTGAAGTCCATGATCGGGTTCAACTATCGACGCGTGCCTGCACTGGCATTGGCCCGCGAGTTGATTGCCGAGGGACGTCTCGGAACTGTGCGGCACATCCGTGCCGCCTACCTGCAGGACTGGCTTTCCGACGCCGAAGCGCCCATGAGTTGGCGGCTCCGCAAAGAAACCGCGGGCTCGGGGGCTTTGGGTGATATCGGCTCCCACGCCATCGACCAGGTCCAGCACCTCACGGGCCAAACCGTCACTGAGGTGACCGGAACGTTGAGGACTTTCGTCACCGAGCGCCCCGGTCCTGGCGGTTTGGAGAAAGTGACAGTAGACGACGCCGCGTGGGCCACTCTTGGCATGACGGGAAACATCAGCGCGTCGGTGGAGGCATCCCGGGTGGCCACGGGCCAAAAGAACTCGCTCAAGATCGAAATTTACGGGTCACTCGGGTCGCTGACATTTGATCTGGAGAACCTGAATGAACTCGGCTTTCTGGACGCCACGCTTCCGGTGCGGGAGCAGGGATTCCGGCGGATTCTGGTGAATGAGCCCGAGCAACCGTACGTTGGTGCGTGGTGGCCGCAGGGGCACATCATCGGTTGGGAGCACACGTTCACGCACCAGATCCCGGACTTCCTGCTTGCCATTCGCGACCGTGAGGCACCGTCGCCGTCGTTCGACGACGGGCTTCAGATCCAGCGGGTGTTGGCCGGCGTGGAGGAATCGGCCGCAAACAGGAGCACGGTGACGGCGGTTCCAGTTGTCACGAAAGAAGTCCGAGATTTCGAGGGCTTGGGGGCGAAATAGTTGGCGACTTCCGCGGAGGTACGCTCCACTGCGCGCTGGTATCAGGAGACTCCATTGGATCTCCGCTGCGGCATGGGTCACCCAACTTCAGAGAGCGTCGTCATATTGCTTGGCGAGGCCTGGTCAATCCGGGCGATGAACTGGTTCAGCCACTCGATGGCGGGAGCGACATCAGGTACGACATCAAGGCCCTCGGCGGCCTCAGCGTACAGGGTCACCCACTCCGCGCCCTCTACAACTGTCGGAGGCCAGACATGAGCCCTCCGGTAGTCGAATAGTCGAACACAAGTGGCCCGGACCGTCGCTAGGTCAATCTGCTCGCGGGCGCCTAGGAGTTGCAGGTCTACGAGGTCTCGGGCGCGATCGCTACCAGACACTGTGGACGCGTGTATTTTTTGGGCAATCTGGTGGTCTGCGGGCATTACCGCCACTGGGTCTGGAGCGGGGAGGCCCACAGAAGTGAACATTTCGCTGATGCTGGGCGCCAGAGCGAACTCGGGATCGTCAGCATCACCGATCTCGTTGTGACCGAGTTCGAAGGGCACTGTGCACCACGGCTTCCCCTGGTAGTCGAGCTTCACATCGAATGGCTTCATCACGTACGAGGTGGGAATTCCCTTGGGTTTCGGGGCTTTTCGCTCAACCAGACGTCCAGTAAAACCACTCCATCCTTTGCGAAGGCGCTCTTCGAAGTCGGCGCGGAATGCCGCCAGGCCTCCTGTACGGGCGGCGTCAAGGTCGCGGGTGAACCTAGTACTGGAGCCGTATCGCAGCGCCATCGCGCTGCCACCTTTCACCGCACCCTCGGGAAGCATTTGTCCGATCACGACCAGAGCCATCGTCGTCCGCCGGCGAAGGGCGAGGGTTTCGTCTACTTCTAAGTTCTTCATTCTCTGGTTAAGAGCGGCGAGGTTACGAGGCGGGCTGTCATAACTCATGCGGCGAGTTCCTTGCGCACACGGTTCCACTCCGCCGTTGTCAGGAATCCCTCAGCACGGGCCTTGACTGCCGCATCTCGCAGTCGCGTGCTGGGGACCCGGCCCAGACATTCGAGGAGAGCTTCGCTGAGCTGTTGGGCGCGGATCCCGCGGTAGCGTGTAACCTTCGTTCCGGCCTGCGCCTGGGTGACCTTCACATAGGCGGGCATTGCGCGGCGGACACGACGGCCGGTTCCCACGGTGATCTTCGTAGGATTCACGTCCCCCAGGCCGAGGAGGGCGAGAACGGATTCTCCGCGAAGGTAGGCGTCGTCTCCTGCGCGCAAGGTCGCTTCGGCGAACTGGTCATCGTCGGTCGGCGGGATGTCAGTCATACGGTAGAGGCCGTATCCGACGTGATCGAGGCCGCCGCGGGCTGTGAGCTTTGGCAGTTCCACGGCGGGCACGCCAGCGCCCACTGCATCCGCGGTGGTGACATAGCCATGGTTGTCGTAGGCGATCTCACGCAGTACGTCTCGATAGGTTGTCCTCATGTCAAGATTCTACCGTGAGCGGTATTGTTTTGCCATCCCATTGGCTATCTTGCAATGTCAGGACTATACCGAAAACGGTATTATTTTGACATCGCATCACTGGGATCGGTGATCAGATGCAAAGGGGGTCCGTTCACCCATGCCCGCCCGCACTGAGCCCCGCCCCAACAGCCGCCACGAACGCATCCGTCTCTGCTGACCGCCGACTCTTCAACCACAGCGCCGACGTCCGCCAAGCCAACGGGTCACCAACCAGCGGCCGCCACACAATTCCAGCGGGAAGAGGCGTCCACGGCTCCTCATTGAAGTGCACACCCCGGCCGGCCAGGATCAGTCCGTGAGTGAAGTGCTGGTTCCTGGCGTGAACAATGGCCGCGGGCAAGTACCCAGCGTCCCGGCACGTGTGCAGGAACGAGTCGTACAGGGTGGGCGCCATGTGCCGCGGGAAGATGATCAGCGAGCTCCCGGCCAAGTCGCCCAAGCGCACAGAAGACGCAGAAGCCAACGGGTGCGAGGCATTCAGCACCACACCCAATGCACGCGAGAACACCGGCCCCGACTCGAAACCCACGCTGCTCAAAGGGTGACGGACCACCGCAACGTCCAGTTCGCCGTCGCGCAGTCGCTCAACCTGCTCCACGGTGGTGAGCTCGTGCAAGTTCAACAGGACATCAGGGGCAAGCGAGCTAAACGAAGAAACCATCGTGGACAGCGCCACAGGGTTCGTGTCCGGCGGCACGGCCACCTGCAGGATGCCCGAAGCGCCAGGCCGGATCCGCCGCATCGATTCCTGCGCCATGGCCACGTGATCCAGAACTCCGCGCGCGTGTTCCAGCAGCAAGGCCCCGGCCTCGGACAGCTCGACGCCGGTGCGTCGCCGATGGAACAACTGCACCCCGAGTTCTTTCTCCAGGTCCTTGATCCGCTGCGAAAGTGGCGGCTGGGCCATGTGCAAACGTTGTGCCGCGCGGCCGAAATGGAGCTCCTCGGAGAGCACCACGAAGTACTTGAGATGGTGGAGGTCCATCTGCGCACCATATCAGTTTGGTATCAAGGCGAGTAGATATTGATGTTAGACGGGTCACATTCGCCGATGGTCAGATGGGAACCAAGAAGCCCTACGAACCAAAGGAAACGCCCCAATGTCCCAAGATGTCCTCTTCGAACAGACCGGCCCCACCGCCATCATCACCCTCAACCGCCCGGACAAGCTCAACGCGTGGACCGAAGCCATGCGCAACGAACTCATCGGCCACCTGGAAGGCCTCAAAGGCAACGACGAAATCCGCACCGTCATCCTCACGGGAACCGGCCGCGCGTTCTGCGCCGGACAGGACCTGGCCGAGACTGCGTCCATGAACCCGGAGGACCACGAGTCCGCCGAGGCTTGGATTGACGGTTTTGACCGTCTTTACCGCGCCGTACGCGACCTCGATCAGATCACCATTGCCGCAGTCAACGGCGTCGCCGCAGGCTCTGGTTTCCAGTACTCACTGCTAGCGGATCTCCGCGTCGGCGACTCCAAAGTACGCATGGGCCAGCCCGAAGTCCTCTCCGGCATCCCAAGCATCACCGGGATCTGGGCCATGTGGAGCATCCTCGGCAAGTCCAAGACCTCCCAGTTCGTCCTCACCGGTGAACTGGTGGACGCTGCCGAGGCCCAGCGTCTCGGCCTCCTCAACTACTTAGCGGACGACGGCGGCGTGCTGGCTTACGCGAAGGACCTCGCCTCGCGCTTGAGCCTCCTTCCTCCGGGTGCGGTCCGACTGACGAAGAACCGTTTGCGCAGCTTGGAAGATGACGACCTGGCGGACGCCATGGCAGAAGCCAAGCGAGTCCACCGCGAGGCCTACGGCACGGGCGAACCCCAGCGCGAGATGGCCCGCTTCCTCGCTGGCCGCCGCTAAGCCGCGATGCAACAGAAGCAGGAGGCAAAACGATGACAACCACAGCAACCCAAGACCGCTACACCGAACTACGAAACTCCCACCGCTGGGAGGTTCCCGAGCTCTACAACATGGCCGTCGACGTCGCCGACCACCACCCAAGGGACAAGCGGGCTCTCATCCTGGAGTCCGCCGTCGAAGGTCAACGGGAGGTGAGCTGGGGCGAAATCCAGGACCGTTCACGGCAAATCGCAGCAACCCTCCAACGAGCCGGCATCAAGAAGGGCGACCGCGTCGCCGTCCTGCTGCCGCAGCGCTCCGATACCCCGGCTGCGTATCTGGGCGTGCTGCGGACCGGCGCCATCCTGGTCACGATGTCGCTGCTCTGGGCCGCGGAACCCATCCGATTCAGGCTTGAGGACAGCGGTGCGTCGGTGATCATCGCCGAGGAGTCTGCGAAGCACCTGTTCGAGGACTTCGACGGCACCTTTATCGACATCGACAGCCCGGAAATCGCCACCGAAACCACTGAATTCCAGAACGTCGAAACCAAAGCCGACGACCCCGCCCTCATCTTCTACACTTCGGGAACCACCGGCCGCGCCAAGGGAATCGTCCACGCGCACCGCACGCTCCTCGGCCACAACGAGTTCGAGTACTGCCACCAACTCGGCGACGGCGATGTGTTCTACGGCGCGGGGGACTGGGCGTGGTCGCTCGCCAAACTCATGGGCCCGCTTCGGCTCGGCGCCACGCACCTCGTGTTCCGGCCGGAAGGCGGCTTCGACCCCGCGGCGCTGCTGGACGCCATGAGCCGCCACCGCGTCACCAGCGCCCTGGTCAATCCGACGTTCCTGCGAAAGATGCGCGAGGACGTGCCCGACGCCGGTGCTCGCTTCCCGCTGTCCCTGCGGACGGTTTGCTCGTCCAATGAGCCGCTAACGCCGGACCTGATTACGTGGTTCGAGTCGCAGTACGGGGTCACACTTTTGGATTACTACGGTTCCACAGAGTCCTACCCGCTGCTGGGGAACTACCCGGATGTCCCGGTGAAACCGGGCTCCATGGGGCGTCCACTTCCTGGATGGGAAGTTCGCCTGCTGGACGAGAATGGGCAGGAAGTGGCGGCCGGCGAGACGGGTGAGATCTGCTTGCGTGCGCGATCCAACCCGCAGTTTCCCTTGGGATACTGGAATATGCCGGAGGCGTCAGCCGCCGCGTTCGGTGGCGATTGGTACCACACGAAGGACCAAGCCTACGCGGACGACGACGGCTACTTCTGGTTCCTGGGGAGGACCGATGACGTCATCAAAACGTCCGGCTACCGTGTGGGGCCGTACGAGCTGGAGGCAGTCATTCGCGAACTCGATCCCGTGCGGGACGTGTCGGTGACCGGCGTGCCCGATGAGCTCCGCGGCCAGTCCATCAAGGCCTGGATCGAACTGATGCCCGGTCACGCGGGGGGAGCGGACCTGAGCGAAACCATCGTGGCGCATGTGAAGGAGAACTTCTCCCGCTTCGCTTACCCGCGATTCATTGAATACGTCTCCGCGCTGCCTAAGTCGGCCACCGGAAAAGTCCAGCGGGCCCAGCTCCGCGAACTCCCACACGTTGTAGCCTCTCCCCGCACCGAAGGACAACAATCATGAATACGATGACCGAGAAAGTCGCTGAAACTGAGTCTTCCCCCGGCGCAGCCTCAAGCGCGTCGCTGCGGCAGCCGCCGTCGGAAATTTCGTGGAATGGTTCGACTCCGCGGCTTATGCGGTCATGTCCGTGACCATCGCGAAGCTCTTCTTCCCGGATTACTCTACGACGGCGTCACTCCTGGCCGTGTGGGCGATCTTCGCCGGCGGCTTCATCGCCAGGCCGCTCGGCGCGGCCTTCTTTGGACGTTACGGTGACCGGATCGGCCGCAACAAGATGCTCGGCCTGTGCGTGCTGATCATGAGCGCGGCCACGTTCTGCATCGGTATCCTGCCGACTTTTGCTGTGATCGGTATTTGGGCTCCGATTCTGCTTTTCGTGTTCCGTGCGGTTCAGGGCTTCACCACAGGTGGTGAGTACACAGGATCCTCGGCGTTCATCGTGGAGTATGCACCGGAAGGTAAGCGCGCCACCTACGCCAGCATCATCCCGGCCACTGTCGGCCTGGCTTCGGTTGCCGGTGCGTTGCTCGGCGCGGCCATTACTGCGACTCTGAGCCCGGCCGACCTTCAGGCTTGGGGCTGGCGAATCCCCTTCCTGCTCGCAGCCCCGCTCGGCCTCATTGGCCTCTACATCCGCTCCAAGGTGGACGACACTCCGGTATTCCGTGGCCTGGAGAAGAAGGGCAAGGTGGCGAAGAAGCCCTTGGGTGATGCCATCCGGCTTTGCGCACGGCAGATCTTCACGCTGTTTGGCTACAGCATCACCAACGCGATCGCTTACTACCTGATGAGCAGCTACATGATCGCGTACATGACCTCGAGCCTTCACTACTCAAGCACTGAATCGATGATCACGAGCGTAGTCACGATGCTGGTGTACACAGCAGTGTGCCCTCTGGCCGCGCGTGCCAGCGACCGTTACGGCCGCAAGCGGATGCTGCTGGTGGCGTGTGTGGGATTCGTCGTCATGACGATTCCGGCATTCTCCATTATGCCTTTGGGACTCGGTTTCGCGATCTTGGGCACCAGTGTCCTGGGTGCTTTGGTTGCGGTGATTGGTACGTCCAACGTTCCGGCCCTGGTGGAGATGTTCCCCTCGTCGGTCCGTGCTTCCGGGTCTGCGATCGGTTACACCTTGGCCTACGTCCTGTTCGGTGGGACGGCTCCGTTCGTGGCGACCGGATTGGTGGCTGGCTTTGGGACGCCGTTGGCTCCGGCGTTCTACCTGATGGGGATGGCCTTGGTGTCCGCGGTGGTTGTGGTGTTGTTCTTCCGCGAGACGAAGGATCTGTCATTGTCGCGGACGACGGTTCTGTAGGGTTTTGTCACTGATGCTTGCTTCGAAAGCCGGAATCAAGTATCCATGAGTCTTTGCCGTACAACAGCGAGCCCCGAGGGCTATCTCGGGGCTCGCTGCATGAGATCAAAATCTACGACTCAGCACCGCCGGAATCCTGGCTGGTCAACGCATCGTTTTCAAGTTCACGACGAGCATCCTTGATTGCATTCTTTACGGCACGATAAATGACACCGTAAAGGACATACAGGAATATTGCCGCAAAGATCAGCGGTACAAAAAGCGTGAGAGTGAGATCCAAGTTAGAGGGCTCCATAGATCGGCTGGGAAGACTTGCGCAGGACGTCACCCTGGCTGTTATATCCAATGTTCAGGAATCCCCAACCAACAGACACGCTGGCGACACTCCCACCACGGTTTGCCTCGTACGAGAATGCAATTCCCACCTGCGCCGGACCACCAACTGTGCAATTGGCCGCGTTCAGCGTCGATGTGACGTACCCATTGTCGGTCAGGTTTGCGAAACCGGAAGTACCATCTGCAATATTCCAAATGGGGGACTTTGAGCCCACACCGGCGTCCCGCAGGGTGGCACGATTGGTGACCGTTCCATCATACTTGCCGGTATTGGCCAGGAGATTTCCGTGCCGAACACAGTCAGGATAAGTGAACTGCAAGGAAGCCAAGTCCTCGGGGGCGCCTTGGCCGACGAAGTCATCCCGCCAGTTCCACTGGCCATAGACCTTCAACTGGCGGCTTCCCTGTGCCAGCGGCACGTACGTGACGAAGACATTGAAGGCGTCCTGCGGGAAAGCCATCGGCTGAAGCCCCGTGCTCTCGCCATTCAGGACAGCTTGGGCATGCTCCGCGCTGACCTCACCCTCATTGTTCAGCGAGATTCGGGTGCTCTGTCCCGTCAACTTCTTTGAAAGTTTGTTGAGCCCAACAATGTCCTGAGGGTTGTTTGCAACAAACTGATCAATTTGCGCTTCAATTTCAGCATTGGAGAGCTTCTTTCCGACTTCGGCACTCGCCGGCGTGGCCGCAAGTCCGATAAGCAGGGCCGCGCTTGCGATAACGGCCATTTGCTTACATAATTTCCCCATTTTCCCCCCAAATATTTCTGTTGCTGAATTAATGCATGGATCACAGTATAGGACGTCGTGGCGAGCAGCAAGTCATATGAGCGCACCCAAAAATAGATTAGGCACTATAGACGAATCATCGTTTCATTTCCAGTCAATTCATTAGAAAGTGCTGCCCTTGGCATGCTGTCCCCGCGACAAATAGAAGGTGGCCTTGACTCCGTCGGGGTCTGTGGCAGTCACGACTACGCGTCATGAATTGCCTATTCGGAAGGCCGATCCGCGCCCGCAGAACACGAACTGTAGAACCGTCCATACTTGGCCAGCACCAAATACATGACGACGGCGGTGACCCCACCCAGGAGGGGTCCGGCCCAGATCGCTATGGACGTTCCATGAATGAGGATCGCCGCGGCCGTGAAGGCAGACGCGAGGAGGCTAATTGCTGGTGCATCTGAGGCGGTCTCCCGATCGGTCACGGTCGCAACAGTGAGGGCCAGCCCATAAGAGATGGCTAAACCTAGCCAGTAGCTTCGGATCCGCTTGGCTGAGTTCGCGTTCATCGTAGGTTTCCCCAAAGATTCTTCACTGCCGGTTGCGTCTATGGATACGTGTCGCTGGATGGCGAGGTGGACATCGCCCCAGGTGGAGGCGTCATGGATGGCGGCTGCCTCGACATGATCGGGCATTGATTCCACCACCTAGACCACCATTCCCCTCCACCTAGATAGCCCCACGCGGCACTTATCTTTGGGGCATTCCACCACCTAGTTTCGATTTCCTCCTCTGTGGCACCTTCTCCAGCCCATAGCTTCGTTCCAAGAACGAGGGAAATTATTGGGGGTTGGGTAATTGACGCTGAATGAACAACAGACCATTGCCGCGGCGGTAGATCAGTGGATTACCGGCATACCGGGGCGCATCGCAGGCCACGTAGTTTTCGTGGAGAATCCCGAGCACACTGACTACGCAAAAACATTGGCCGGTGAGGGCTCCGTCATCCTTGCCCTCAATGGCGACAGGGACGACGAAGCCATCACAGCCGTGTCCGGCTCGTTCGATGCCACCGGAGAAGAACTCTTGGTGAACGGCACGCTCAGCCTGGAGATACAGGATTACGTAGCCATTCCCTTCGTGAATCTTGTCGGGGTCACGCTTGTCCGCATCACCTCCGACGATGATTGGCTGGCATTCTTCGACGACGCCGACGAAGCCCGCCGTTCGGGCCACTTTATTCGTCAGCTCATCGAGGTCAACGCAGTCTTGGCCGAACGTGGATTGTTGACCGGACAAAGCTGCCAGGATCTCGCGAGGCTGCACATTGCGGCCGACGGAACAGTCCTCAGTGGTCCGTACGGCGCGAAGATCGGCCGAATCGGCGATCCCTTTTCCGATCTCCAAAGAAGATCGCTCGCGCTCCAGCCGGAGTCTTCGATTGCTTCCATTCGCGACCCCCGAAGTGTTCGCGAATCGCTGGCCGCCAGACCATGGATTCCCCGCTACCTGGCAGCGTTGGATGCCTGGAAGTTCATCTCCAGGGAGGACAGTGCCAGCACTCAATTTGTTGGCTTCGGCCTAAGCCTCTACGGAGCATCCACAAATGGCGAGCTGCCATCGCCAGGTGCGCCGTTCATCATTCGACATGGTGGCGAGCACAGTCTTTTGGACACCCAGTCCGGACGGGTCTTCAAGGTCGGGATTGACGCAGCTACCATCATCGAGGCCATCTCCAACCTGCAGGACGTCAGCGCTGCTGCCGCGCTCATAGCGCCGGCCCTCAACCTCCCAGAGGCCGTAGCAACAGGATCCGTGACGGCAATCCTGAATCAGTTCGAGCAGCTCGGCATTGACCTCATCGGCACTAAACGATGACCGTACCTCTAAAACACCAGGCACAGATCCCGCTCTGGGTTCCACTTGTAAGCCAGCACGATTTCGAGGCAGCAAGCTACACAGCGGTCAGGGCCCAGGGGGTCCATGTAAATTTCGAGGACGGGCAGCGACGACTCTGCGCAAAGAGCGGCCTGTGGAACACGAACCTTGGCTATGGCAATGCACAGATTGCAGAATCAGTAGCCAATGAACTGGAAACAGCCTCCTACCTGCCGCTTTTCCGGACTGCGCACCGCAAGGCCATTGAGGCAGCCACGGCACTCCTTGAATTGCCGAAGCATCACTTCGAGCGCGTTCTCTTCTCGACGTCGGGAGGTGCCGCCAACGACGCCGTTATGAAACTCGCGCGCCACTACTTCGTCCTGGACAAACAACCCGAACGCAAACTCGTCATCGGGCTAAGCGGCAGCTACCACGGGCTCACCTACGGCAGCCAGGCACTCAGCGGCGACGACCTCGGCCAAGCCGTATATGGGGTGGACAGGCGGAACGTCCGGCATATCCGGTTCGACGACGGAGGCGTGGAGTTGGCCCAACTCATGCAACGGGAGGGGCACCGCGTAGCAGCAGTGGTGGTTGAGCCCGTCCTTGGTTCGGGTGCGGAAGTTGTACCGGACGCCTTCCTGGCTGCACTCCTCAAACACCGGGATGAGCATGGCTTCCTCGTCGTAGCTGACGAAGTCGCCACCGGGTTCGGCCGTATCGGAGGGTGGTTCGCTTCAGATGAGTGGCGGGAAGCCCCGGACGTCGTTGTCACTTCCAAGGGACTTACCAACGGCACCAGCGCATGTGCCGCCCTCCTCATCGGCCAGCGCATAAGCCAGCTCTTCGATAAGAACGAGGCCGTCTTTGTCCACGGCGAAACCCAAGCCGGAACCCCAGCTACCTGTGCCGCGGTTCTCGCCACGATCTCCGAGATGAAAAGGCTTGACCACAACACTCTGACTCACCGTGTGTCAGAAGGCCTCGACCAGCTCATTGCCAAACTCCAGGCAAGTCCAGGGGTAGCCGGGACCTCTGGACGGGGGTGCATGCGGGGCGTCCTGCTGCGAACCGACAGTGGATCACCCCTTTCTCCGAACGGTGTCCTGGCTGTCGTCCGGCGGATCCATCAAGCCGGGGCTATCGTGCAGCCTGGGCCAGGCCGTATCCAGCTGCTGCCAGCACTGATCTATACACGGGAGAACTTCGGGGAACTGCATGCGGCCATGGTCGATGGGCTGGCAAAGGCGGAACGCGACGGTGTTTTCGCATGATCGCCGATCGCATATGGAACACGCGATGCGTCGTCCTCGACCCAGGGATGGCACCCAAATATATTGGCGGACTCACCCGTGGCCGGACCGGACTCGTGGTGGACAAGGCACTCACGGGTCAGAGGGATGCGTTGTTGGCGCGCGACCTAAAGGGAGCGCCAACACTGGAGCTGAACGCTGCCCCGGTCACAGTCGAAACCCTGCGGGTTGTGGGCAGCTTTGTCCGCAAACACGGACTTCGGACAGTTGTGGGACTTGGCGGCGGTTCCGTGATGGATGCAGTGAAACTCGCGGCATTGTTCACTGCGGACCCGAGCCTCACGGTCTTCGTCGAACGCCATGCCAAACGTTCGGGTCTGATAGTCCTGCCTCCGGTCGCCTATCCAAACGAGCGCTCCCGCACCATCCTCATGCCGTCAACCGTGGGGACCGGCGCTGAAGTCAGCGCAGTAGCGTGCCTGGACACCGCCGTCGGACGCCGTTTGATCTCCTCACGTCACCTCACAGGTGACGTGGCCGTGCTCGACGCCGACAATCTCGCCACCCTGCCCACGCAGCTGCTTTTCGAAGGGTTGCTTGAAGCGTTCCTCCGGGTGGCAGGGACCATGATTGGCAGCAGCTCAAGCGTGTTCGACGACGACGGCCACTCACTTTTGGCGCGGATCGTCCGGCTCGGGAATCGAGTGACACGTGAGGATGCGCCCGAGCTGAGACTGACGGCAGCCCACCTCAGCATGGAGACCCACACCGGCTGGGCCCTGATCGGCCGTGATCCGTACGGAGCGAAGCACTGGTATGTCGCCAACGAACTCGCCCACGTCACTGGGGCCCGAAAGATGACCGCCACCGCCTCGGTGATGGGTCCCATCTGGGCTGAGATAGCCAAGGGAAACGCAGCCTGGGGAGACCAACACAGACTCCTGAAGCTCTGGTCCGTGGTTGTAGATGCGGATCCTTCATTGGATCCCAACCCCGCCAAAGGCATCAACCAATTGATGTGGCGGTGGGGCATTGCGGGTCTGGACGTTATCGGGGAGCAGGCGCTGATGAAGACTTCCGAGGCCGCCCTCCGGAACTGGGGCGGTGGTTTGCCGATGCTGCGGGGCATTGATGCCGTGCAGATCCAGTATGTCCTCTCCAAAGCAGGGCTGGAACAACAAATCTTGCCAGGCCCAGTGGGCGAGCTACGAGCGGTAAGGGAAAGGGGGTGAGCACCATGAGCAGCACTCTTGCACCCAGGACTTTGGACCTCAACGTCCAGGAACTGGAAAGCATCGACGTCCCTGACGACTGGAGCGAACGCATCCACGGCATCACCGTGGGCCTCGCATTGATCGGGATCGCCGTCAGCATCACCTGACGAATACGCGCAGTCCGTCAACCCACAGCGAAGGGAGGTGAACGCAAATGCAGAAACAGCTCAACATCTCCATCCAGGAGATCGAGTCGCTGGAAACCCCGGACTTCAACAACTGGTTCATCGGAGTGTCCCAGGGAGTTGCCATCGGCATTATCGCCGTCAGCATTACCTAACCGTCCCGGAAACGGAACGGGAAAACGACAAAAGACCAACAACAAAGAAAGGAGAACGCAATGATCGCAAACCCGAACCTGCAGCTGACCATCGAAGAACTGGAGAACCTCGACACCCCGGACGATACGCCGTGGTACATGCGCGTTGGTGACGTCATCATCATCGCCGGCATCTTTGTCGGAATCGCCGCCACCTAGCTGGTGCACGCGGGCGGCGCAACCTTTCGCTGCCGCCCGCGTGTAACCCGGACACCAACCAACTCCCGGAGAACACGAGCTGATGAATACCCCACCCGACAAGTCCGCCGATGCCATCCTGCGCGTCCTTGGCCATATGGATCCACCCGAGGATTTGTACAGCGTTTCAGGGTCACGCCTTTACGATCAGATCACTGCTGGCGACCTGACCGAACTTCCCGAGATCCTGGCTGCGGCACGAAAAACCACCGGCCCCATTCTTGAACTGGCTGCGGGATCGGGCCGGATCACCCGCCCTCTCCTTGCCCTCGGACGTCCGCTGACCGCCGTCGATTCTTCGCCGGAAATGCTCGCGATACTCGCGGAAAGAATCGCAACCACGGCGTTCAATCCCCGCGGGGTGGCGGTGGAATTGGTCGAAGCGGACATGTCCCGATTTGAGGTCGACGGCGGCTACGGTTGCGTCGTTCTCGGCGCAAGTTCCATCACGCTCCTGGATTCTCATGGCAGGAGGGAGTTGTTCGGACGCGTCCGTGACTGCTTGACGCTCGACGGCCGCTTCCTCTTGACAGTACTCAACGCGGACAGTCACCAGGCCTCGGAAGGACACGACGGCGGGACGACAGTTTCGGCGCTGGGCGAGGACGCATTCCTCATCACCATGGAAAGTCGTGATCCGATGAACGGGGCCAGACACGTGACCATGATCCATGTCGGCTTCAATGAAGAGGGTACGTACCGATCGTCCGCGTATTCGAGCGACATCGCTTTCGTCAGTAACAGCCTCATCGAGGAGGAAGTGCTGGCAGAGGGTCTCACTATCCTCGAACGGCGGCCGGTCCGCATCGCCACCCCGGTGCCGGGGCTGAACGACATCGAGTTGTGGGTGTGTGGCAGGTGAGCATCGATCCTGTACGTACTCTTGATCCTTCGTTCGGGCTGGTGTCCGAGGCGACGGTCTACCTGCCCAACGATGTTGGGCTCTGGCGCACCGTAGCTTCGCTGGCAAATGGGCGCCCGGATGGGAAAGGGTTCGCAACCGCCGTCGGAGCTTTTGACGTGAAGAAGCGGTCCTCCATGACACGGGGCGCTGGCGAGGCCGTTGAGCGTTTCGCGTTGGTGCCCGGGGCGGCTGACGTCGAACATCTTCTTGCCGGGAGCGTCGGAACGGACAAGCGCATCGATTTCGTCACCGCAGGGTTGGGCCGCGCATCTGCCCTCGCCTTCGACTTCCCGTGGTACCGGGCAACGGATTTGCTGACGGGCCAGGAATCGCACATGCCAGCTGCCGTGGTGGACTACAGCGCCGGAGCCTCCACGTCTCCCGAACCTTGGAGCCGCTTCTTTGACCCTTCGCCGAACGGCGCAGCTTCCGGGCCGTCAGAACGCTTTGCGCAAGTATCCGGCATCAGCGAAGTCATTGAGCGGGATGCCTTCCTTTCCGCATGGCGCCAGAGGATTCCGCTCAACAAGTTTGTGTCTGGGGCAATGCCGGCAGACGTGCTCGACGCGCCCGGGACACGGAGTTTCCTGCGGCTCGTGGCGGCTGCACGCGCTGCAGGCATTGAGCCCACCCTCGCGTTTGTCCCGCACGATGAAAGTCCGTTGCATGTAGCGGTCTGCGTCATCACCGGCCCCCGGGAGCCCGGGCACTTCGGTGCCGTTGGCCTCAAGGCAGCAGCCGATCCCGTCGTCGCACTGGCGGGAGCCCTCCAGGAAGGCCTGCAGATCCGCGAACTCTTCCTGGCACGAACGCCCTCAACAGTTTCATCATCGCAGGTGACAGACGACGAATCCCGTGCTGACTTCTGGACCACCGGGCAGGCCTTGGCTGAACTGCATTTGTGGGTTCGAACCTTCAGACCCGCCCACTTTCCGCCGGTCAATCACGTACCGAACGTCGATGCCCTGGTGAAGTACTTGGCGAGGCGTGACATTCAGTCGCACTGGGTCAGCCTCACCCACCGCCTCCCAGCAGCCATTCAGGAGCTCGGCTGGGTAGCCGGCAAGGCGATTTGCCCAGGCGCGGTTCCGTTGACGATGGATGAAACCAAAGGACTGGTCCGTATGCCCCCAGGATCTGTCGGTGACCCATCCGGCTCGTCCACAACACCGCACCCACTGATATGAGAAGGCCATATCTGTCCGGACCACCCAAGGTTCCGGTACCAGCTCAGTGGCCGGTACAGCTGGCCGCATCGGCCTCCATTGATCAACCGTTACGCGATGGCGGTCCTTGGATTGTTGCCATGAACAGTGTGCCCAAAGCTCGCGTTTCAGCAGATGTAGCTGCTGTGCTCAGGACAATTGACGGCGAGAAAAATCCTGCCCAGGTTGCCCACCGCCTTGGGCCTCCTTGGACTGCCGCCGACGTCATGGGAATCGTTCGCCAGCTGACGCACACCGGCATCTTCGACGGCGGTGCGCACCCGCCGAGGGAACGCAGGGTCCAGTTCCGGGCACCGTTAACGGTGCAGTTCACCTTGTTCAATCCGGCGCCGTTCCTGACGATATTCCGGCCTGTTGTTGCTGCCATGGCGCGGCCAATAGCTGCGTTGCCGGTTGCCTTGCTCCTCATAGGCGGCATCCTCGGCGCCCTGGCAGCTGGGCCGGACGTTTGGCGGGTCTTGGCACGCCCACTGGCCCTGGATGTATACGTCAATGTTGCAGGTGCGATGTTGGCCTCCACGTTGCTGCATGAACTCGGCCATGGAATGGCCCTCAGCTACTTTGGCGGTACGCCTCGACGCATTGGCATCATGTTGTTCTACCTATCTCCGGCATTCTTCTGCGACGTAACCGATGGCTGGCGGTTGAGCTCCCGGAAGCAGCGGGTTGTGATTGCCCTGGCCGGGCCCCTGGTGCATCTTGGCTTAGGGAGCATTGCGCTGGCGGCGCAGGCTTTCCTACCGGCTTCCTCGGTGAAAGATGCGGCGCTGCTGTATGGGGTCATTTGTTGGGCCGTCGCCATCTTGAATCTCTTCCCGTTCATCAAGTTGGACGGTTACGTTGCCTTGATGTCCGCTGTGGACATTCCCCACCTTCGCCGGAAATCCATAAAGGCATTGGCCGACGTCCTTTGCTCAAGGTTTCTTGGAGCGCGCGCCACCTTTCGTGGTAACGGTTTGCTTCCCTGGTTCGGGTTGGCGAGCTCCATTGCAGGTGTCGGCTTCATGGTCATTGGCTTCCAACGCATCGTGCCGATTTTCCTGCAGCTCGGTTATGCAGGGCACATTGTGGTGTTTGCCGTCCTCTGCCTGCTCATCGTGGTGGCTTGCAGAAGCTTGATTCAGTTTTTCCGCATGGCCGCGCAGAATGGCAGCCCAGTGTGGAGGCATGCCGTCATCATGCTCCTGGGAACTCTTGCCATCGGGACGCTTCTCGTCGTAATCCCTGTACGTCCTATGACCATTGCGGGCTACACCTATGTGAATGGTCAGCTGCTCATCGTGACTTCCAACCAAGCTGCCGATCAATCGCTGGAACCGGGCGACAGCGTCACCTTGCAGTCGCAGGGAATGATCATCCATCAAAACCTCGGCCGGGCCATTATTGGCGACCACCCGCCGTCGTCAACCATGGCACCGGTGGACACCGTCGTCCCGATAGCGCTCGCAGACACCACCCTGCCCGTGTTGGCGTACGTCGGCCAGTTGGAAGGAAGCGCCACCCTCCCTGCATCGGGGCGGGCGGAGGTAACCAGCGGGCGTCAAACGAATGTGGCGGAGTGGCTCTGGCAAGCCATTTCACACTCGCCGTTATGGCCCGGACAAGCCGAACCCGACGACTCAACGAAAGGGCACTCATGACAATCCACGCCAGCTTCGAGGGATTCAGCAAGCGAAGGGGCCAACAGCTTGCCGTCGACGATCTAACGTTCAATGTGAGTGCCGGGCGGGTTGTGGGATTGATCGGCCCCAACGGTGCCGGAAAGAGTACGGCGCTCGCCGGGCTGACAGGCCTGGTGAAGGCGACGTCGGGTCGTGCAACGGTCTTCGGACTGGACTATCGCTCGCTCAAGAGGCCGGCCACCAAGGTTGGAGTGAACTTGGACGGGATGGAAGTGGAGCCCGGATTAACGGGGCGCCGCCATCTGCAGATCTGCCGGTTGGCAGCAGGGGTGGGTAGGGAAAACGTTGAGCGGGTCCTGGACCAGGTGGATCTTGCAGCCCACGCGGACAGGAAGGTCCGGGACTACTCGCTGGGCATGAAACAACGGCTCGGGATTGCATCCGCGATCATCGGAAACCCCCGGCTGCTTGTCCTCGACGAGCCTGCCAACGGTCTGGACCCGGAAGGCATCCAGTGGCTGCGCGGCTTTCTCCACGGGTTCGCCGAATCCGGCGGGAGTGCCTTGGTTTCAAGCCACCAGCTATTGGAGCTCGAACAAGTGGTCCAAGACGTCGTCATCCTGAAGCAGCGGACGTTGTTCCACGGGACCCTTGAGGAAGCGAAGGTTCTTGGTGGCGGCAGCCTCGAATCGGCGTATTTCAAGATCCTGGAGGGTGCCCGGTGACGGGGCGTCCCCACTCCAACTGGGCCTGTGGACTACGCGCAGAGCTACTGAGGTACTTCAGCGGCTATTCGATTCTGGGCATCCTGGCCTTCAGCGCCTTGGTGCCCTGGTTCGTGGCCAACTTCCTGGGCTGGCCGGATAGTGCAGATCAGCTGTCCGCGACGGAAAATATTCAAGCGTTTTGGGCTCTGGCCACCAGCATTACGATCGTGGCCACGTTTGCCGGGAGCTACCTGGTGACACGCGAGTCCTACTACGGGACGCTCCGACACAGCCTAGTGATGTCCGGGTCAGTGCAGCTTGTGGCGGTCAAGTACGCTGCTGCGCTCGTGGTTGGCCTTGGCACCCTGGCGGCGGGAATTCTGGCTTGGGGAGCCAGCGTCGTTTTCACCCTGACGCCGGAATTGCGCGCAGAACTCTTCTCCCCAGAGTCCTGGCGGTCCTTGCCCGGCGTCGTGGCCGCGTCAGCTGTTGCTTCCCTGTGGGGTTGCTCGCTGGGCTGGATTATTCGGCATTACTACGCGACGACGATCGTCACCATGTTGATACCGCTCGCCGTCGAACTGCCCGTCGTGGCAAACGAGCCCGAAATAGGGCGATGGCTGCCCTCCGGCGCTTTGGCGGGCATTGCCTCCCTGCCTTTTGAGGGCCTTCTTCCACCAGGCTCCGCGTTCCTGGTGTCGCTGGCGTGGCTACTCGCAGCTGGCGCCTGCCTCGTCGCGGTGCTCCAGAGAAAGGAGTTCTAGGTGGTGCCCGCGCTTCTTGCCGATCTTCGCCGGCCGTGGCTGTGGAAAGGCTCCGGGACTGCGTCCGCGCTTGTTCTCGGTCTACTGGGCACGCTCCTGGTGGCAGCCAATCTGGAACCCACCACGGGTGGTCCTTCTCCCGAAGGACCTCTCCGAGAGGCAGGCCTGTCGCTCATGCTCACAGGTGCGGGCGTGATGGGCTCCTGCTCGTTCACGGCCGACTTCCGGGCGGGGTGCCTTACCCGCCGGGTCCTGTTGTTCCAAAGGATCCCGGCATTTATTGCCCGAGCCCTGACAACAGTTCTTGCAGCACTCCTGAGCGGTGTGATCGTCGGCGCCGCCTTCGGCTTGTCCGGAGCACTATTTCCAGAAGGATGGCAGGTCAGCCCACAGGTGGTGCTGGCCTTCGCCGGAATGGCGGCGATGGGATCCGTTTGGGGATTCGCGATCGGGTCCTTCATTCGGAGCCATCTTGTGAGCCTCTTCGCAGTTCCGCTGAGTCTGGTGGTTCCGCAGGTCCTGCCCCTGGGCAATGCCGGGGCGTACCTCTTTCCGTTCCAAGCTGCCGACTGGGCGAATCAAGCGGCAGTCCACATACCGCCGTCGGGGTCTTTCTCCGGGGCTCTTGCATCGCTGTTAATCGTCTTGGGGGCAGCCTGCGACGTGTTCTCCAAGCGTGACTTGGCCTGATAACCATCAAGAAATCAAGGAACTCATTGTGAATCGTAAACCGCTGGTATGGCTTCTTCTCGCCCTCACCATGGCCTCTTACGCCGTCTATATTTTCCTCTCAAGCAGCAGCGAATCTGTTTGGTCCCTTATTTCCGGAATCATCATCGCGGCGGCTTCGTTGGTGATGTTGTGGAGATTCTGCCGGGAACTCAAGACCAACCGCCAAGAGTGAGCAATTTGGACGAATTGTGGCGAAAACTCTGGACTACGCGGGCGTACAAAGGTTTTGTCACCATCAACCAGGACACGTACCTGGAAGCTGACGGCTCAGTTTCAACCTGGGACGTGATTGCCAGCCCGGACTCCGCCGCGGTTCTCGCCTTCACGGAGGGCGGAACGGAGGTGGTGCTGTTTGAGCAGTTCCGCGTCGGGCCAGGGAAGACCTTGCTTGAACTGCCCGGGGGCTACTTGAACGAGAATGAAACTCCGGTAGATGCGGCCCAACGCGAGTTGGCGGAGGAAACGGGCTATGGTTCGTCGGCCATCTACTACGCAGGATCCGAGTGGTGGTCCGCCAACTCAAGCAGGTGCAAACACCTCGTCATCGCAGCAGAAGCCCGCCCCGGCAACGACCCCTTGTGGGACGCGTCCGAGGCGGGCTTCGTTCGGCTATTGCCAAGTGACGAGCTGATGGACTTCCTGTTGAGCGGTGAACTGACAGACGCGGGACTTGCCTGCCGCGGACTCATGAAGTTCGCTGCCGGCACCCAACCTGCCGGCACCCAAGGGAGCCCTGCATTGGACAAGCTTCATGCGACAGTCCGAGGCCTGTTTCCTGGCTAGTACGTACATCAATCACGGCCCGCTGCTTGGCTTCAAAACCATCGCCGATCCACCTCCACGACGCGTCGGCTCAGCTGCAGCCGTGAGCTTTCCGCCTTCGCCGAACTCAATCGCCGTTGCCGCCCCGATTTCGGCTAATGAGGTGAAGGCATCACCGGCCGGAACCAGATCGTGCCCCAATGATTCCAACGCGGGGCCGTAAGCATCAATGAACGCTGGCTCGGAACTCACGGTGAGACCGTTTCGAGGAGCAGCCCGCGGAGCGGCGATTGCCTCGGAGATATCCATCCCCAGGTCAATGCGGTTCAGGATGGTCTGCAGCACGGTGGTTATGATGGTGGATCCGCCCGGCGAACCGAGGGCCAGGAACGGGTTGCCGTCTTGCAGGATGATGGTGGGCGACATCGAAGAACGGGGACGTTTGCCTGGCTGGATCCTGTTGGGATCAGTCGCCTTGTATTCGGCGCTGAAGTCAGTCAACTCGTTGTTCAAGAGGAATCCGCGGCCCGGGACGACGATTCCGGATCCACCTGTTTGCTCAATGGTCAGGGTGTACTCCACCACGTTTCCCCATTTGTCGGCGACCGTCAGGTTGGTGGTGGAAATGTTCTCGGTGTCCGTCTCGTCGGCGAGCGGTGCAGCCGCGGCCGGGCACGCGCCGTCGTACGTTGTTATGTCTCCCGGGGTAACCGGCTTGGGAGCTGCAACAGTCGGATCAATCTTGCAGGCGCGTTCCTTCCCGAAAATCGGGTCTGTGAGGACATCAGTGGGAACATCAACGAAGGCCGGATCGCCCACATAAGCGCCACGGTCGGCGAACGCCAACGAGCTGGCCTCGAAATAGTGGTGCAGCGCGTCCACCGGCTGCATGTCCTTGAGCTCGAAGTTTTCCAGGATGTTCAGCGACTCGCCAACAGTGGTTCCACCGCTGCTGGATGGCGCCATTCCATAGACGTCATAGCCGCGGTACTCCACGTGCGTTGGATCCTGGTCGAGAGCCTTGTACCCGGCGAGATCGTCCGTTGTCATGAACCCGACCGGTACGGGCAGGTCAGTCTCGCCGGATTTAGGCGGTGCTTTTACTGCGGAGACAATTTCTTCTGCGAGCGGACCCGTGTAGAAAGCGCTGGTGCCTTGCTTTGCCAGCAGGCGGTAGGTCTCGGCCAGTTCGGGGTTCTTGAAGATACTCCCGACGGCGGGAGCGTCGCCACCGGGGAGGAAAAGGTCCTGGGTGGAGGTGAAGGTGTTGAAACGGAACTTGTTGTCCAGAGTCTGGTTCCGGAACGTCTCGTCTACCACGAACCCTCTGTTGGCTACCTTGATTGCCGGCTTCAGTGCCTCGCCCAAGTTCAACGTCCCCCAACGCTCAAGTGCGCGTTCCCACGTGGCCGGGGTGCCGGGGACGCCGACAGAGACGCCGCTGGTTGGCAGTTCGGGCCTCTTGGTCGTAAAGAGATAGGGCTTGCCGGTGGCGGGATCGATGAAAGCATCGTTCGGCATAGTTGCCGGCGCCGTTTCGCGGCCATCAATGGTGCTGACTTTCTTGGACTTGGCGTCGTAGAACACGAAGTAGCCGCCGCCTCCGATGCCTGCGCTATACGGTTCCGTGACGCCCAGCGTGGCAGCTGCGGCCACAGCCGCGTCCGCAGCGTTACCGCCCTTGCGGAGGACTTCGATGGCGGCCGCTGAAGCCTCCGGATCCACCGTGCTTACCGCGCCGCCGTACCCGGTGGCAGTGGGGTTTTTGTCAGTTTCGCGAGGATCGGCGAAGGCAGGACCCGCCACCGCTCCGCTAGTCACGCTCAGGGCCAGGGCTGCGGTGACCGCAGCCAGTTGGCGTCTCACATGTGTCATGGTTCTCCCAGATCTTTCCCAGACGATGATGTGGTTGGACGGTCCGGCCACCCTACTCCGGGGCTTTGGGGAGATTCAACGGTTGTAACTCCAAACGCGGAAAGGGTAAGGGCCGCGCGTCGGCCGATTCATTTTTCCGCACGGGAAGTTCCGGATTCGGATCTGGACGACGGTTCCGTGCCGGTTTAAAAGGCTCCGCGGGAGGCTCCAGCCCGGTGGGAACTTCCACGGACGTCTTGTTCTAGCGCCGGTTCTCGGCCATGCCTCTTTAACTTGTATTCTTGTCCAGACTGACGCCTGTCAGCACATCACTCGAACCTTTTTGGGAAACAAATGAATAAGAACGCTCTGCGTGGCTTGGCTGTGTCCGCTCTGCTGGTCATGGGCCTTACTGCATGTGGCGGCGGAGGCGCGTCCAGTAGTACAACGTCAGCCCCGACGAACGAGCCAACGGCGCTAGCCGAGGTCCCCTTCAGGACCTACACAAAAGCAGAGCTTGGCAAGATTATTGACGATGTTCGGGATTCCAATGATGTACGCCTTTTGGTGATGCCGGACGATCGCTTGCAGGACACCCTCAAACAGGCGAAAGAGGTTATCACCAACAGCACCGTTGAGCCGGCGGAATGCGCCCAGTTTGCGGTGGGGGGCGGTGCATTGCTGGAGGAAGGGGCTACCGTTGGTATCGGCGCATCGGCGAGTTCGACTGCCCAATCCCTGGTGTTGCTGACCCTGGTTTCTGGAGTGTCCGAAGAAAAGGTAAAAGCGCTAATGGCTGCGAAGTCCACCAATGTGGCCTCATGCGGAGCCACACAGGCAACTATCCTCGGACAGGCTGTCGAAGTGAGCACAAAAAGCATGCCGACTTCCGCGAAAACGCCAGGAGCGCTGGCGTACAAGTCATCAGCCATAGCGCCGGGAAGCGCGCAGGATCAGTTGATCCTAACCGCAGCCAAAGGCGGCGTCGTTCTTCTGGCCCAGTCGTCTGGAACGGCCGTCTCGGACTCCGACCTTCCTAAGCTCGAGGCCATGCTGGATCAAGCGTCTGACCTCATTAAGTAATAACCAAACGCAGTAGCAAGAAAAAAGAACCTTTGAAAAAGCCAACATTTATCTTCCTCATTGCGACAGCCGCAACGCTCACCTTTGCGTCTGTCACATGGCTGACGCTCCTGGTCTTAAACGGAGAAACACCTAGCCCAGTGGTCGTCGGTATCCTGTCCCTCGTAGGGCCGGTGGTAGGTGTATTCCTCGGCTCACGATTCTGGGATGACAGGGAAGCCATTCGTCAGCGTGTCATCCAAGACGACGACCAGGCGTAAGGGTACGCATGGACGGGGCGCAACTACCGTCGTGTAACCACATTCAGGCATTGGTGACCGCCGCCTTCGGCATTGCACTCGGAACCTCGCGGCCTCGAGGGTTCCACGTGAACGACCCATCGGAGCCGCCGACGCGATCTGATAGAAAAGACAGCGTGAAATCACTGGATGACTACCGCTTCGACATTGACAACCGGCCGTCGAACGGTGAACTTCGGTTCTGGGTCGGGTTTCAGGTGGTGGTCTTGGGCGGCCTTGGTTATACGGTCCCTTTGTTCATCCTGCACTGGGCTGGTGTGCGGCAATGGCCGCTGGTCATTATTCCGTTGCTCTGCGCGGCCGCGTCAGTGTGGTGGCTCTTGCGATTCCTCAAACGACGTGGCGCAGAGAGCAAGGCGAAATACCGGGCCCACGGCGGCGACCCTGCGGGCACCAGTGACCTTCTGTTCGGCCAAGTGTCCTACGAGATTACGGCTGATGGCCGGTGGAAGTGGCCAACGCCAAGCTCAGGAGAATAAAGCGCTGGAATGTTCCCTGGAGCCGCGACGAAACCGCGACTAATCGCCGGCGTCCGCCCAACTGAGTCGCAGCTGAGCGCGTTTTGACGGCTCTAAACGCGCTCTAATGCGACTCAGTTGGGTTCAAACCCGGACGGTTTCCTTCCCGGAGATCACCTGGTTCAGCTGGGCGAGCGTGTCCTCTGGCGTTCCGTTGGCGTCAACCCGCATGAAGTCGTCGAACTCGGGCAGGGAGCCGTAAGCAGTTCGGAACGCTTCCAGGTCTGCCAACTCTTCATGATCAGTGCCGCGTGCCCTGATCCGTTGGTGGGCACACCGCGGGTCAACCTCGAAGTGGACTACGAGGTCCGGGGCCGGGAGCTTTTCCTGCAGCCACGGGAGGAACCAGCCCCGCCTCAATCCAGCCGCGAGGCGCAGGGCCAGTTGGCAGTGCAGGTGCCTGTCCATGACCACCAAGCCGTCGAACCGCAGGGCTCGGGCATGCGAAACAAGGACGTTGACCACGCGGATGCACGTCTCTACCAAATCGGCACCGCGTGGCGGCAACTTCCACCCAAATCGCTCCGCAACGAGCGACATCCGTCTGCGTGCAGCATGGTTGCTAAGCAGCAGCGCGTTGTGCCCCTCAGCGCGAGCCGAGTCCACCAAGGCGCGGGCCGCCGTCGTCTTTCCTGAGCCGTCTATTCCTGTCAGAACAATGAGCATGGGGCCTCCCGTCGTCTCTCTTCCAACGGAGGGGAGGCCGGTGGTGTGCCCTGTTTGAGGCATAGATCACTTCCCAGTCAAGAACCGTTTACCCAAAGGGCCGCCAAGTAAACCGGGGTTGCTCCCGATTCAGGAAGGCGCTGATGCCGATCTCCATGTCAGGGCTGTCAGGCATGGCGGACCAGGCGGCGGCCCACTCCTGATCGATGTCCGTTTGCCCGTCCGAGGCATCCAGGTCCACCAACCGCTTCATGGAATGCATCGAGAAGCGCGAACGGTTCCGCAGCGACCCGAGAAGCGCCTCGCACTGTTGCTCAAAGGATGCGGAAGGAACGACGTCGGCCACCAAACCCAGCGCTTGGGCTTGGTCTGCAGTGAATGTTTGCCCGGTAAGGAGGATGTATTTGGCGTTGGCGTGCCCCACCAGCCGGACCAGCCGTTCAATGCCCGGGCGTGGGTAGATGATGCCGATCTTGGCCGGAGTCAGCCCGAAGACGGCGCGCTGGTTGGCGATGATGAAGTCGCACGCCGAGGCGATCTGCCATCCTCCGCCCATGCAGGCGCCATCCACCAAGGCGACAGTGGGCTTGGAAAGCGAGGCAATGGCGTGATCGGCCAGGCTGAGATGGTCAACAATGGACCCGTCCGGCTGGGGGTCCAACAGCACTGACGAGAGTTCCCTGATGGAAGCGCCCGCGCAGAAAGTGTCGCCCGCACCGCGCAGTGCCACCACGGCAATGTCGGGATCGGTATCGAGCCGGGGCATCAGCTCCTGGATTTCCAGGCACATTGCCTTGGTTAGGGCATTGCGCTGGGCAGCGTTGCAGATTTCCACGGTAGCGATGCCATCAGCCACGGAAACCGCTATGCGGCCCACACGGCTGGCATATGAAACACGGCCCGCGGAAACACGGGCAGCTTGGGAAACTGTGCTCATCGCCGTGCTCCAATCTTGGCCGGAGCCGAGGCAGGCCCGCATAGAACGCGGCCCTCGCGCTCAAGCCGCGTGACGTCGTCGTAGGTCATTCCCAGCTCCATGAGTACTTCGGTGGTGTGTTCGCCAAGCAGCGGCGGGGGCGACAGGATTTCGCTGGGTTCCCCGTCCAGGCTCAGCGGTCCGCGTAGGAGGGGCAGCTCAGAGCCGTCCCGCCGCTGGCTGTTCTGGACAAGGCCCAGCGCGGCGACCTGTTCGGAGGCCAGGGCCCGCGTGTAGTCGTAGATGGGGCCGCAGGGGATTCCCGCCTGGCTGATCAGCGCCACCCATTCGTCTGCCGGTTTGGCCACCAAGGACGCCTCAATGAGTTCGCTAAGCTGCTGCCTGTTGGCCGAGCGGTCCGCCCCTGTGATAAACCGGGGATCCTGTACAGCCTTGGGAATATCCAGCAGGCTACAGAATGCCTTCCACTGTTTGTCGCTGCCCACAGCGATGTTGATGGATTCGGTGGCGGTGGAAAACTTGCCGTAGGGGGCGATGACGGGATGGTTGTTGCCCTGCGCTGTGGGCGCTTCCTTAAGGCTGAGCGCCTGCTGTCCCTGGAAGGCGGACAGGTTCAGCGCCGTCTCCAGAAGGGACGTGGACACTTTGCCAACGCGCTCACCATTGCGGACTCCGAGCAGCGCTGCGAGGATCCCAAACGCGCACACCATTCCGGAGGTGATGTCCACGATCGGTATTCCCACGCGGTAGGTTTCACCGTGACCCGGCCCGGTGACCGACATCAGCCCGGACATCCCTTGGATGACTTGATCCAGGCCGGCGTCGTCTTTAAGGGGCCCGGTGTTGCCGAACCCGGTGACGGATCCCACTACAAGCCCGGGATTGAGTTCTTCCAACCGCGAAGCGGCGAACCCCATTTTCGCCAGGGTGCCGGGCTTGAAGTTCTCCACCAGGACGTCGGCTCCGGCTATCAGCGTGGAGAGGATGTCGCGTCCCTCTGCTGAGTAGAAATCAACGCAAACCGAGGTCTTGTTCCGGTTCACGGAATCGAAGTACAGGCTGTGGCCATCCTGGAAGGGGGGCCATTGACGGGCGGTATCGCCGCCGTTGATGCTTTCGACCTTGATGATCCTGGCGCCCATGTCGGCCAGGAGTGCGGTGCAGTAGGGTCCCGCGAGGGCTCGGCTGAGATCGACCACGGTGATTCCGCGGAGTGGTTTGAGCATGGTGGGCACCTTTCGTGCGTAGAAGAGTGTGCAAAGGAAGCTAGAGGCTGGATGGAATCACCAAGGCGCCGACCAGCAGGAGTGGTCCGACCACCACCATGGACAGGCCCCAACGGGTAAGGAGCCTGGTGACACGGGGCCGCTCGTCTGCATTTACCGTGGCCACGAAGGTGGCGCCGACGGTCGAGAACGGTGAGACGTCCACGATCGATGAACACACGCCCAGCGCGGCGATGACCGCCCACCCGGCAATGTCTCCGGAAGCCACGAGCGGAAGGGCCAGGGGAACCAGCGCCGCGAGCATTCCGGTGGTGGAGGCGAACGCGGAGATGAGTCCGCCGATCCCGCAGATCACCAGTGCGGCCAGCAGGGGAGTCCCGACGGCGCCCGCTGCTTCGCCGAGCATCGCGACGGCTCCCATGGTCTGAAGGACTCCGACGAACGTGATGATCCCACCAACCAGCAACACCGTGGACCAGTCGATCTTGGCCACTGCCGATTTGCCGGATTGCGGATCGCAAAGGGTGAGGACCGAGGCGAATGCGAAGCAGAGAACGCCGATGTCCGGATTTGAGCCCAGGACCGACATGAGGATGACGGTGACAACCAGCCCTGCCATGCACAGCACTGTGATGATTTGGTTGCGGTTGAGCTTTGAGGCCGACGCCGGTACTTCCGACGCCGGTACCTCCGTCGCCGCGGCCGCGTCAAGGACCTGGACGGCTGCTTGCTTCCCTCGGGCAATGTTGCCTTCGCGCTCAAAGGGGTGCGACGGCGTCGGGCGGCTTGCGCTGAAGGATGGCAGCTGGGTGCCGAAACCGTCAGCGGTACGCGTGTTGAGAAGCCTGAACCCACCGAACATGACGTAAGCGGCGGCCAGCAGAAGGAGATTGGTTCCCAGTGCGACGCTGAACAGGACCAGGGGATCAAGGTCAATCCCAGCCGCACGGGCTGTGCCGTACGTGACAATGCCGAACAAGCTGGTGGGGGCGAAGCCGCCTGCGCTCAAACCGGACCCAATGGCGATCCCCATCAGCATGCGGTCGATGCCATAGCGTTTGGCAAGCGGCATGCCAATGGGTGCCATGACCAGGCCTGCCAAGGGGGAGCCCATGGCCGATATGCCGATGGTGAGCGCGAAAAAGGCGATGGGAAGAAAGAAAGCCCGGTCACCCACTTTGGTGATGGCCAGCTCGATGATGCGGTCGATCGTTCCGTTGGCCTGGGCGATCGAGAAGAAATACGTGACTCCTACCAGCAGGACGAGGATCCCGATGGGGAACCCCGCCACCACTTTGTCGATGGTCATTCCAGCCATCCAAATGCCAACGCCCGCGGCCGCTGCGAACATGAGCACGCCAATGTGCACTTTGCGCAGGGTCGCCAGGACAAAGACGCCTACAAAGATGGCGAGGGCAGCTATTTGTTGTTCCAAGACCCGTTCTCCAATCAAACATCGTCGGTTCACTGGATGAACCATTGGTTCATTTTGGGAAATCGCCTGTACCGTAGGTCATAAGAAAGTGAGCGGTCAAGGGGGAGTGTGAATGAGTACGCAGAGTGTCGTCACGGCTATCCGGGTTCTTGAAGCCGTATCGGACAACCAACCGGCAGGCCTGTCGGAGCTGAGCCGTGAGGTGGATGTCCCCAAGGCTACGGTCCTTCGCATGCTCAGGACCCTGGCGGAATTGGGATGGGTGGCGCAGTCTGAAGCGCAGGCCGGAAAGTGGGTGCTGACCAACCATGCTTTCGCCGTGGCCAGCCGGGGCAGCAGCGGCTCGGTTATCCGCGACGCCGCCATGGGCCCCCTGAATGCATTGCAGCTGGACACCACGGAGACTGTCCACCTCGCGGTCCCGGACCGCGGGTACATGCTCATCATCGAACGCCTCGACACGCCCCATGTCCTGCGGGCTTTCCTGCCGCTGGGATCCCGCTTGCCGATGCACGCGTCCTCCACCGGAATTGCCTATTTGTCCGCTGCTGAGGACGAAATCGTGGATGACTATCTGGCCACGCCCCTTGAAGCCTTAACGCCGCAAACGGTGGTGGACCCGGCGCAGCTCCGGGCCATGATCGCGGAAACCCGTGCACGCGGATACTCCATCAATGAGCAGGGCCTCAGTACGGGAATCACCTCAATCGGTGTTCCCTTGTTGGGACCAGGCGGTGTGGCGGCAGGATCAATCTCCATTTCCGGGCCGTCAAGCAGGATCGTGCCTGCCAAGTATCAGGAATACGGAGAGGCCGCCGCGGGTACTGCGCGGGAGATCAGCCAGGCACTTGGAGCTTTTTCGGCGAAGAGGTACTAAGTTTCCTGTTGAAATACTTCGCCGGAACACAATGCGCGCCTATCATGATGCTGTGCACGTGCTTCGAGGGCGGCGGTTCTGTTTGAACTGTTGTCATTTGGGGTAAGTACGGAATAAGGAGAGAACATTTCTCCGTTCGGTGCCCGTTGCTTTGGGGTGGAGCTCCAATTGGAGTCCCAGCGGACGCCTTCCTAACTGGACAAATTTGTTTGAAGGGATGCGTAGCTTAGATGAACACACTATTGGTGATTGCCGGCGTCATTGCGATCGTGCTGCTGCTTGTTGGCGGTTTTAACCAGGCCCTGAGTTTCCTGCTGTGGGTAGGAATTATCTTGCTGGTCCTGGCGCTCATTGGCTGGGTTCTGGGCCGGGGCCGGTCGCGCGTATGACAACTGATCCAACCGAAGTTGCCGGCTTCAGTCAGGTGCACGATGGGATCACGACGCCAGGTCATCCGATCCCACGCGATCTTGGGGCGCCCGACTCCAGCGATCAGGTACCTGTTGGCGACGCATCCGGGGAAGGTTCGGAAGATGCCGCCGATGCCGGGGGAAATGAATCAGCGAATCCACCCGGGCCGGCAGAAGAAAAAGATGAGCGGACCGCAGACGATCGCGGTTTGACTACCGAAACCAATCCTTCGGATTGACATGGGTTTTGCGGTCGCGGCCAGGGAAGGGATCCCGGGCCCGACCGCGCCCTTTGGTCACCCAGCCAGTACTAATAGCTGGGCAGTAATTCCGTTTATCGATTGGGGAAGAAATGCGAATCGGTTCAATTATTGGGCTGTTCGTAGTTGTGTGGCTCGTCATTGGAGCAATAGCGGCCGGCCAACGCGGCTATTACAACGCCCCACCCGCGCAGTGTTCGCAGTTTGCGACCATCGCCCTGAATATTGTGGCCGGGCCCCTTAATTACACAGGCATGGATCCACAAGCCGGTTGCCAGGTTCCGCAGCCATCGTGAGCCGGTACGGCAAGCGCCTGACGACGATTCTTCTGGCTCTGGCGGTACTCGCCGGAGCATTGACGGCATGCTCACAACGTCCTTCCCCGGAGGCGCTTAAGGGACCAGCCAAGGACGTCTTCTCTGCCGTCCAGGCCACTACCCTGGCGGTGGAAATCAGGATCAAGAACAGCACGACGGCGGCTGCCGGCTCTACTGCTGCGGATGACATGTTGGGCGAGGTCGAGTCCGCTACCGATGAAGTTGAAGGTTTCACGGCTCCCACGGAGGAGGAAAAGTCGCTCCGTGATGACATGTTGGCATCCTTCGCCACAGTCTCGCGCGCGCTGCTGCATGCACGCGACGCGTTGACGGCTCCTGCCGGTAGCCGGCAACCCGGTAGCCCGGAACCCAGTGGCCCCGAACAGGGGCAATCGGGTTCAGGCGAGCATGGCCTGCCCCAAGTCCTGGCCGAACTGCGCAGTGCAACGGACCAGCTCAAAGCCCTCATGACCAAGGCCGGCATCCAGTGAAGCGGCTCCTCGGCGTTGCACTGGGCATCCTGACGGCAATCGGGGGCTTCGTTGACATCGGGGATTTGGTGACCAACGCCGTAGTAGGCTCCCGCTTTGGACTTTCCCTGGCGTGGGTGGTGGTGGTCGGCGTCGTCGGAATCTGCCTTTTTGCCAACATGTCAGGACGGGTGGCAGCGGTATCCGGCCGGGCTACGTTCGAGGTGATTCGCGAACGCATGGGACCGCGCGCCGGACTGGCCAACCTTGGCGCTTCCTTCCTGATCAACCTGATGACGGTCACCGCCGAGATCGGCGGCATCGCCCTGGCCCTGCAGTTGGCCAGCGGCGTAGCCTACCTGCTCTGGGTCCCTGTCGCGCTGCTGGCCGTCTGGCTGGTGATTTGGCGCGTGAAGTTCAAAATCATGGAGAACGTCACGGGTCTCCTGGGACTCTCCTTGGTGGTCTTTGCAGTGGCGCTTTTCCTGCTCAAGCCCGATTGGGGTGTCCTGGCCACCCAAGCGTTCACGCCGTCGGTGCCTCAGGAGGAAGGCGCTGGCGTGTATTGGTACTTTGCCATCGCTCTCTTCGGTGCTGCCATGACCCCCTACGAGGTCTTCTTCTTCTCCTCGGGCGCTGTGGAGGAACGGTGGAAGGTCAAGGATCTGCTCCAGGCCCGAATGAACGTTCTGCTCGGATTCCCGCTGGGCGGGTTCCTTTCCGTGGCAATCGCCGCGTGCGCCGCCGTCGTTCTCCTGCCTGCGGGAATCAGCGTCACCACGCTTTCGCAAGTGGCTTTGCCCGTTGCCCTGGCCGGAGGCCAACTTGCCTTGGCCGTGCTGATTGTGGGCCTTGTGGCCGCAACCTTCGGTGCGGCGCTGGAGACCACGCTGTCCAGCGGCTACACGTTGGCGCAGTTCTTTGGATGGTCATGGGGAAAGTTCCGGCGCCCGGCGCAGGCCGCCAGGTTCCATATGTCCATGATCGTGGTCCTTCTGGCGGGTGCCGCTGTCCTCGCCACTGGCGTAGACCCCATCCTGGTCACTGAGTACTCCGTGGTGTTCTCCGCGATCGCGCTGCCTCTGACCTATTTGCCCATCCTGATTGTCGCGAACGATCCCCAATACATGGGTGAGCACGTCAACAACAGGGCCGTGAACATCGCCGGGTTGGTCTATTTGGTGATCATCCTTGCCGCGTCCTTGGCTGCCATTCCACTCATGATCATTACCGGAGCAGGCGCATGAGTACCGCCAAACGCAGGAAGATCCAGCCGCATGAAATCAGGCCTGCGCCGCGTCCGGCAGGGTTGGTCCTGGACGCGCAGCTGCACTTGCTGGACCGTCAGGTGTTGGACGTCGACGGCGTACCCGTCACCACTGTCGACGACCTCGAGTTGAGTGGCCCCGCACCTGACGAGCCCATTCCCGAAGGTGCTGCATCGCCGAGCATTACGGCACTGCTAACAGGTCCGGTACTGGGCACGCGGATCTTCGGCGGCAGGCCGCCGTCGAACAGGCTGATCCGCATTCCATGGGACGTCGTGTCCGGCGTCGACACCGTCATCTCGGTTGGCGTGCGTTCGGACTCACTCGACGCGTCGTGGGTGGAGCGGTGGCTTCGGACCCATGTGATCGGGCGGATCCCGGGTGGTAGCCATGATCCTGACTGACATGCTGGGCAGTGAGGTGGTGGATAGCAGTGGTGAACGGCTGGGAGAGGTTTCAGACGTCCGCTTCGCCCTGGATTCTGCGCCTACCCAGCTCCTGAGCCAAGCTCGCGTGGTGGGCATCATTGTGAGTCCGCGGACGGCGTCGTCTTTTCTTGGGTATGAGCGGCAAGGTATGACGCAGCCGTGGCCGGTGGCGCAGCTCCTGCGTTGGTGGCATCGGGGATCGTTCCTGGTGCTGTGGGAGGACGTCGCGATGATGGGTTCACGGGAGGTGGTGCTTCGTCCGGACTTCGTGGCTTATGAATCGGGGCTGCCACGATAGCGCCTCAAGCATGAAATTGCTAAGTTTGCTGACTAATTTCTTCAAAGCATGGACACGTCGCCAACCGTCCTTATAGGTTCGAAGTGTTCCATTAACACGTTCCACCGCACGGAAAGGACAGGTCACATGGACAAGCAGAACGCCACGCCTGAAGAGGAAGCGGGAGGCTACGGCACCCCCACAGCAGAGCAGGAAGCGGGCGGATCGCAGGCGCAGCCCCGCGTGGAAGAGGACCTCAGCGAAGCCGGCCTGAGCGAGGACAGCCCTGATGGCGAAACATACGCAACCGGCGCACCAAACCTCAGCCATTTGGATCCTGAGGACTCGGACAGCGCAGGCGAACCGGGCGCAGGCCGCTTCGGTGGCATCGACGAACAGTCCCAGGCCGAGCAGAATCTGGACCAGCCTACAGACTCCCTGGCCGATGGCAGCGGCAATGATCTGCCCCGGGACCAGTCACCCAAGGACGACGACGAAGAGAACTTCGACGCAGGTTAGGCCGTAACCCCGGCGCGCCCATAAGACAGGCGCGCCACCGGTTATGCAGCCAGCCGGCTGGCGCGCCGCCGGCACTACCCGGCTCAAAAGAGTCCGGCACTTTAGAGCGCAGTACATACAACGCACTACGAGAAGACACATCGAAGGAGCGACACCTTATGGCTACCGTCAGTAAGTCAGTTGAAGTAGATGTACCCGTGTCCGTTGCCTACAACCAGTGGACGCAGTTCGAGACTTTTCCTGAGTTCATGAATGGCGTGGAGTCCGTGCAGCAGATCGACGACACAGCCCTCCACTTCGCAACGAACGTGGGCGGCGTGAAGCGCGAATACAACGCGCAGATCATCGAGCAGGTGCCTGATGCATTAGTCAGCTGGGCGAGCGTGGACGGCCCGCGCAATGCGGGAACCGTGACGTTTGAACCGTTGGACGCGGGGCACACACGCGTCAATGTAGAGATCGAATGGGAGCCGGACACCCTCGCGGAAAAGGCCGGCTCGGCAGTGGGAGCTGACAGTTTGCGCGTGGGCGCGGACCTGGACAAGTTCAAGAAGTTCATCGAGGCCCAAGGCCATGAGACCGGAGCCTGGCGTGGCACAGTATCCGGTGGTGATGTGGACGAAGGCGGAGGAGCATTGGTCTAAAGGGTTCGTGTAAGCCCCATACCGGTGGAGGTCGGCCAGCGAACGGGCCGGCCTCCAAGGGTGCTACGAAGAGCAGGCTCCAGTGAGGAGAAGTGATGGCTACGTCCAGCAACGTAGAGGCAGAGCGGAAGTTCGACGTCGATCCTTCCACGCCGCTTCCCACGCTTGACAGGATCGACGGCGTTGCCCGCGTGGGAGAGCCAGTCACCCATAGCCTGGAGGCGGTCTATTTCGACACGAATGACCTCGCGCTTGCGGCCCGTGGAATCACGCTGCGGCGCAGGACAGGAGGCCCCGACGCCGGATGGCACCTCAAGCTTCCCCACAGCCCGGGACGCCGCACCGAAATCCATGCACCCTTGGGCCAGGCCGATACAGCGCCGGTGGAACTCATGGACCGGATCCTTGCCTACACGCGCGGACACGCAGTCATGGCAATCGCCACACTCAACACCGAACGCACCAGCTACCCCATCTACAAGGACGACGGCGGCCGGGTTGCGGAGTTCGTGGATGACCACGTGCGGGCACGTGTGTCGCTGGGGAATGCCGATGAACAACAATGGCGCGAATGGGAAGTGGAACTCAACGGCAGCGGGCCCGCGGACAACGGCGACGACATTTTGGATGCCGTGGCAAGCCAGCTCACTGGCGCCGGGGCAAGCCCCAGCGGGCGGTCGTCCAAACTGGCAACAGCCCTGGGAGATTCCTGGCCGCGTGCAAAGGGGTCCGGCCGCGAGGTCCCCAGCGGCAAGGGACCGGCCGTGGTGCCTGTCCTGAACTACCTCGACGCCCAAGTGGCAAAGTTGCTCTTGCAGGACGCGCATGTGCGGATGAACCGTGACGATTCCGTCCATCAGATGCGCTCACTGACCCGCCGGATCCGTTCGGTGCTCCATAGTTACCGCAAGCTTTTCAAGGGTTCCCCGGTCCAGGAACTTGAGCTTGAGCTGAAATCATTGGCTCGGACTCTTGGACGCTACCGGGATGTAGAGGTCCTTCATGAGCGGCTCCGAAAGGATGTGGACGAACTGCCAATGAAGATGGTCTTGGGTCCTCTCCACGCTGAACTGGATGAACGGATGAACGTTCGGAGGGACACGGCGATGGCAGCAATCAGGACCCGGCTCAACAGTCCCCGCTATTTCCGGCTCCTGGATGGGCTCGAAGCGTTCCTGGACTCTCCCGCAATTGCACCGCGAGGAACCGGGCCGGCACGCAAGACCACAGCCAAGCTCGTTAACAAAGCGGGCAAACGCCTCGCCAAACGCCACGATGCAGCGGTGGGTGCCGCCGTCGGGCCTTCACGTGACTCTGCGTTTCACAACGTCCGCAAGACTGCCAAGAAGCTGCGCTTTGCCGCGGCCACCGCTGAAAGTGTCCACGGGAAGCGCGCCGCAAAGCTCGCGGACGCTGCCCATGATGTCCAGACCATTTTGGGTGAACACCAGGACAGCGCCATGGCCCGTGCCGAGCTTTTGAAGCTGGGGTCTGCCTCCGGTGCCAGTAACAGCGCTTTCACCTACGGTCTGCTCCATGCCGCAGAACGCGCAAAGGCCGACGCCGCGCAGCAGGAGTACCTGCATAGCGGCAGGAAAGCCAGAAAGCTCCGCCTCAAAAAGTAGGAGTTGCTACTTCTTCAGGAACGCCAGCAAGGCATCGTTGATCTCGGCGCCGTGCGTCCACAACAGACCGTGGGGAGCACCCTCGATCTCCTGGTACTCGGCGCTGGGCAGTGCCTTCTTGAAGCGCCGCCCTGTGACGTCGATGGGGAGGATGTTGTCCGCGGTGCCGTGGACGATCAGCGCTGGAACATCGATCTTGGGGATGTCCGCGCGGAAGTCGGTCAGCCACGTGGGCTGGGCGGCTACGGAAGCAAAGGCGCCCGACTGGCTGGCAAGGTTCCAGCTGGCGTCCACGGATTCCTGGCTGAGCCGCTCTGTCCCCAGGAAGGCATCGCTGTTGTAGAAGTTCTTGAAGAAGTCGGTGAAGAAGGCGTACCGGTCGGCCTTCACGGCCTGGGACAGGCCATCGAAGACGTCCTGGGGAACACCGTCCGGGTTGTCATCGGTCTTCAGGAGGAATGGTTCCAACGATGCGAGGAATACAGCCTTTGCCACCCGGGCGGAGCCGTAGGTGCTGATGTAGCGTGCAACCTCGCCGGTGCCCATGGAGAAACCAACCAACACGGCATCGTTCAGGTCCAGGGTTTCCAGGAGGGTCTTGAGGTCCGCGGCAAAGGTGTCATAGTCGTAGCCCACCGTGGGCTTGCTCGACTTACCGAAACCCCGGCGGTCATAGGTGATAACGCGGTAGCCGGCATCCAGCAGGGCAGCAGTTTGCTTCTCCCACGATGAACCATCCAGCGGGTAGCCGTGGATAAGGACCACTGGCTGGCCCGTCCCATGGTCCTCGTAATAAAGCTCGATCCCGGTGCTGTTTTCGTTTCCGACGGTGATGTAAGCCAAAACTCAAGTCCCTTCGATGCGGATCTACACGAACGTTCCCAGCCTACTGTCCGGGCTGGGAGAGACACGCCCAAAGCGGTGAGGGTGGTGTTCCCACCACCACCATCCACGGACACTGGTTGCCGTCGGCTGCGAGATGGATTCTAGGATCACCGCCGATGACGATCCTAGGAATACCCATGCCACTTGCCCTGCACTCCAACACCCGGAGTTACACATCCATCGACGAACTCCTGGGCGATGGTCGCGGTCGGTTCTTCAGCCACGGCTACAAGACCACCAACCCCAGGCTGCGGGAACTCCGCGTAAACCACACGGTCTCCGAATCCACGCTCACTGCCCGCGCAGCCCTTGGCGTTGAAGGTACGTGGTCCATGAAGGGGAACTCGGAGCAAACCCCGCACCTTGGCACCACGGATGTCCTTGTTTTGGCTGCCAGGATGGCGGAGGCTTTGTTGGCCAGCCGGTATTCTCCCGGGCTGTTGCCTGCCGCCTACCTGGCGTCGGTGACCATTTCGGGTGGCAGTGAGCCTGTTGAAGGTGCGCTGGGCGATCTCGAATGCCGGGCGACGCTGCAGGACCTGGGACACGCTTCGGTCCTTCGCTGCTCTGTTGCGTCCATGACCGCGGTACTGGAAGTGGCCCATGAGCACGCCGAGCTCGGGCTGGCGTCAGTCCAGTCTCCGTCGGAGGAAGCTTTGGTGGGTGACGCCGGCACGCGCCTCTACGGTGGGCTGTGGGCAGAACGGCAGGTCTCGCTGCTGGACGTGGTCCTGGATCCCGGTGAAGGAACGGCCAGTGCGCAGGTCTCATTCCGCCAGCGGCCCTCCCAGCAGTCCTCACTGGGCCGAAGCCTGGATGACCGCCGCGGGCTGGAGGCCGCCTACCCGCAGGCGCTGTCCGCCGTCGAATACTTTGTTGCCTCGCTGCAGCTGGGACAGGTACTCCTGTACCGGCTCGATTCCATGGACCGCGCGGACAGCAACACTTTGTGGATGCGCAAAACCCGCATCACACTCAACGGCTCCTGCCCGAGGAATGGGGGCGGGCAGGGGACCGGCCTTGCAGTGCGGCTGCACAAGAGCCGGTTGATCGAAAAGGACGGCGGATGGTGGCGCTGCGCTGATGTCGTAGGAACGTTCGACGGCGGCGAAGTAGTTTGCAGCGTTGCCCACCAACTGCCGTCCCAGGTTGCGGCAGTAAGCGCTTCCGTAGGGGATAGGAAATGAGTGCGGCATCCGCCGTTGTCCGCGGCCTGGGCGGAGCACTGCCCAGGAAGGTGGTCACCAACGAGCACCTGTCTGCTGTCATGGATACCTCGGACGAATGGATCAGGCGCAGGACAGGCATCGCCGAGCGCCGCCACTCTGACGAAACGGAAAGCACCAGCGTGCTGGCAACGACGGCGGGTCGGCGGGCGTTGGCCAGTGCCGGCGTCGAATCTGCGCAGCTTTTGTTGGTGGCGACCTCGACGCCGGACAAGGTCTGCCCGGCCACGGCACCCAAGGTGGCGGCGAACCTGGGGTTGAAGGGCATTGCTGCCTTCGATGTCTCCGCAGTTTGCTCTGGATTTGTCTATGCCTTGACCACGGCCACCTGGGCTATCCGTTCGGGATCCGTGGACTCGGCACTGGTGATCGGGGCGGACACCTTTACCCGCTTGCTCGATCCGGGGGACCGGACCACCTCGGTGATCTTCGGGGACGGAGCGGGCGCGGCTTACTTGTCCGCTGGAACAGCAGACGAACCCGGGGCCATCAAGGCGTCAACGCTGCACTCCGATGGCGAGGGCGAAACGCTCATCCACGTGCCGGAAGGCCCTGGTTCATTCTTTGAAATGCAGGGCAAGGAAGTGTTCGCGCAGGCAGTCGCAGCGATGTCCGGTTCTGTGGAAACAGTGCTCGCAAGCGCTGGTTGGGCTGCCGGCGATGTGGATTCCTTGATTGCGCACCAGGCGAATCTCCGGATCCTGAACACCGTTGCTTCGGTGACCGGCATTCCGGCATCCAAGGCTGAGGTCCATCTGGACAGGGTAGGCAATACCTCAGCCGCATCCATCCCGTTGGCCATGACCGACGCAGGAACCAAAGGCCACAGGAGCCCCGGAGACAAGGTGGTCCTGACTGCCTTTGGCGGAGGGACTACCTGGGGAGCCGTTGCCATGACCTGGCCATCGATCTCGGTTGTCGACCCGCACTAGGGCCGGACACCGATTCCTGCCGGCCGGGGTGCCTGCAGGACCACTGTGGCGCCGGCCAACCCGGGCCACCTGTAAAAGGGGGAAGCAAATGGAAATTACAGCAATGGACGTCGTAGGGGCGATTGGGTCCACCATGGACGAGCTCGGCCACATGGGACCGGACGACTCGTTCGCCGACCTTGACATCGATTCATTGTCACTCGTTGAAGCCGCCGTGATCCTTAGCAACAAATTCGGTGTTCGCGTGGATGAATTCGAGCTCGCCGAGGCAGGCAGCGCCCGCGCCGCAGCCAGCATGGTCACGGAAAAGCTGGCCCTGCAGCCCGCCATCTAGTTACACCATCACACGTAGACGCACGACCACACAGAACAAACAGGAAGGACACTGATGGCCACTCCGGCGATTGCAGTTGTTTATTATTCAGGCTCGGGCCACACCAAGGTCCTGGCAGACGCAGTGGTTTCCGCTGCCGCCGCCACCGGAGCCACAACGGCTCTCCTTCGCGTGGATGAGCTGACCCAGGAATCCTGGGATTTCATCGACCAGGCAGACGCCATCATTTTCGGCGCCCCTACCTACATGGGCACCGCGCCATCGGCATTCCATGCGTTCGCCGAGAAGACCGCAGGCCGCTGGGCCGTGCAGAAATGGCACAACAAGCTGGGGGCCGGCTTTACCAATGCCGCTTGCAAGGCCGGCGACAAGAATTCCACCCTGGACTACTTCTCCACTTTCGCAGCCCAGCACGGCATGAACTGGATCAACCTGGGCCTTCTCCCGGGATGGAAGAGCACCAAGGGCACGGAAAACGATCTCAACCGCTTTGGTTACTTCAACGGTGCCGCCGCGCAGACATTCTCGGACGTCGGTGTCGAAGGCGTTCACCCTGCAGACATCGCTACCGCAGAGCACCTAGGGCGGCGCGTTGCGGAAATAGCCGCCATATTCGCTGCCGGCAAGACCGCCCTTGACCGCGAACTCGTGAGCGCGGGAGCCTAGGGCTTTCTCGTTCACTGCTACGGAAAACGCCTGGCGCTGCCCATATCCGGGCTTCGCCGGGCGTTTTCCGTGGCGCTAAAGTGTTCCGGTGTGAACGCTGGCGTCCGACAGGGTGGCTGCCACAAACGCCCTGACCTTCGGGTTTCCTATATGGAACAGATGTCCCCCACCGACTACCTCGATCAATCGTGGCTTCTGCGCGCACCAGTCCGCCCAGCGCCGTGACTCTGAAGCCGTAACCACAGGATCATCAGGGCTGTAGAGGACCGTGGCCGGCACCTTCAACTGGCCGGCGGGCAGCCTCCCGGGATAGCTGTCCAACAATTCCAGATCCTCAAGCAGTACTTCGCGGGCCCGCTCGGAGTGGGCGCCGAAAGCGGCTGCCGCGGCAGCGCCGGCGTCGTACATTCCAGACGGCGGCCGCGCGGCTGCCAGGAACACGTGCAGCACCCGCCCGGTGTCCTGAAGCCGAAGGGCGGCCTCGAAGGCGAGCACGGCGCCCATGCTGTGGCCATAGAGCGCCAACTCACCGGACTGCGAGCTTGCGATTCGATCGGCCATGGCGGCCGCGGCGGCACCAACGGAACGGAAATCCCTGCCGCGGTATCCGAGCTTGGTTACGTGCACGCCGTCAAAACGCCAGCCCGCAAAACTGGCCGTGGTTCCGCCCGCGTGGTGCAGGCAAAACAGGTGCATGTCCGGCGTCCCGGCGCTAGTTGAAAGCGAGCCGGTGGCGGTCGTGTTCCATGCGGGAGGCGGCGACGTCGTCCATGTGTTCCTCGGCCCACTCCTTCATCTCGAAGATGATCCGCAGCAGCGAATGTCCGCGCGGAGTGAGCTCGTAGTCAGTTCGCACGGGGACGGAGACGGTCACATGCCGTAAGACCAGTCCATCCCGTTCAAGCGAGCGGAGGGTGGAGGTCAACATTTTCTGGCTTGCGCCGGGTATCCGTTTGCGGAGGTCGCTGTGGCGCTGCTGCCCGTCCTCCAGCGCGAGCATCACCAAGGTGACCCACTTGCTGCTGATGGCCTCAAGCAGCTGTCGTGCCGGGCAAAGATCCAGGGAAGCGTTGTAGTGCTTCCGGGCCTTCATGCGTTTCTGTTCAGCCGTGAGAGTCATATCCCCAATACTTTCCTCATCAAGTGGACTGCTTGCCACAGCATACTTGGGGGTTGTTGCAGGTGGGGAACCGGTGACTCAAACCTTAACCGGGGTGACCAGCAGCGATTCTCCGGCCAAGGCCATGAAAGGAAGGTCCGAACTGTGGTCCCCGTAGGCGAAGCTGCCCGACAGATCCACCGAGAACGCTGCAGCGTGTGCTGCCACGGCCCGCGCCTTGGCGTCGGCTACCAGGGCCTCCCCGATGTCGCCGGTATATATGCCATTGGCGGTAGTAGGGAACGTGCACAGCAGCTCAAGGTGGGGCCACCGCCGTCGAACACGTACCAAAGCCGGCTCAAACGATGCCGTGACGGCCACGATGCGCCGTCCCTCCGAGGTGTGTTTGTCCAGGAGGGAAGCCACGGGTTCCAGGAAGGCCCAGCTATCCGGTGACGAGGCCTGGAAATCTGCCCAGCGCTCGCCGAGTTCCTGGACTTCGCTCACGCTGCGGCCCCGCCACCAGCTGAAGTATCGGGCGTTTGTCACGGAGCGCGGTACGCCATTCCTGGCTGCGGCCCGCAGGCCCTCAAGGAAGTCCTCCGCTTCGGCTTGGCGGGAGTAGCCGGCGTCGAAGCGGAGGAACTCGAAAATGGTGTTGTAGGCGGTGACGGTGCCGTCGATGTCGGTGTACACAGCCTGGGACGTGCCGCTGCTTTGGCCCGTGATGGGGCTTCCGGATTCTTCCACAGGAAGAATCCTAGGGACCGCTCCGGCAATGTGAAGCCTTCCAGGGGAGGGCACTTTGAGGTGCCCTAGGCACAAAAAAGTGCGTTCTTACGCGGCACCCAGCGGCCGGGTGAGGATCGAATACGGGGCACAAAGCGTCCCCGCAGCAAAGCCTCGAAAGGAAGCCAATGCCTACTATCCTCCACATCAACGCTTCTCCCCGCTACGCCAACAGCGACTCCCTGCGGTTGGCCCGGCACTTTATCGACTCCGTCCAGGCTGCCGGTCCGGAGAGCTTTGAGCTGGAGACCCTGAACTTGTTCGACGACGGTGCGTTGCCTGTTTTCGGTCGGATCGCGGCCGCCGCCAAGATGGCTGTCTTCACCGGACAGGACCAGACGCCGGAGCAGGTTGCCGCTTGGGAATCCGCACGCGCTGTGTTTGATCAGTTCGCTGCAGCCGACGCATATGTCTTCAACATCCCCATGTGGAACTCGGGCGTCCCCTACGTGCTGAAGCAGTGGATCGACATCATCACCCAGCCCGGCTGGAGCTTCGGCTTTGACCCGGAGCAGGGCTACCGCGGCCTCATGGAGGGCAAGCAGGCCCTGGCGATCCACACCAGCGGGGTTTACGCTCCGGGTGTTCCGGCCGCTTTCGGCTCCGACTTCAGCAGCACCTTCTTCGCTGACTGGCTGAACTTTGTGGGCATCCAGGACGCAACCCACGTTCGCTTCGCTCCCACGGTCCTCAATGGCGACGTCGATGGCACCCGCCAGGTTGCAGAAGCGGACCTGAGCGACGCTGCAATCGAATTCGCGGGCAAGCTCAGCGCCGCGGGCACCCTCCAGCTGGTCAACGACTAGGAGTTCCTTGTGCGCATTGGCATTTCGGGCACCTATTCCTCGGGCAAGACGTTCACGTCCATGGCACTGTCCCACTACACCGGGTTGCCCCGCACCAGGGCCAGGACCATGCGGGAAATCCTGCCCGAGGCCGCCCCTGGCAAGACCCTTGAGGAATGCACCGCCGCGGAGCTCATCCAGATGATCGTGACCCGACATGTGGAGCGTGCCGTGTACGAGGACAAGCTCTCGGAAGGTTTCATCTCCGACGGTTCATCGCTGCAGGAATGGATCTACGGGTCCGTGCGGGTTTCCCTCGGGCTGAACCCCAGTGCCTCAGCGCACCTGGCTGCGGGGGAGAGTGTGGAGAAGACTCCGGAACTGGCGTTCTTCGAAGAGGTGATGACCAGTCTGGGCAACAGCTTCAAGAGGCACGTCAAGAACTCCTTCGATGTGTTCGTGCACCTGAAGAACGAGCTTCCGCTCTCTGCTGACGGACACCGCCCGGTCAATGATCAATTCCGGAACATGTCGGATGAGATCCTGCAGCACACCATGGACGAGTTGGGCATCCCCTTCCACGTTGTGTCAGGTTCGGCGGAGGAACGCCTCCAGAAGATTGCTTCGCTCTTCAACCTGGAGCCGCGCATGAGCCCGGAGGACGCCACACGCCTGGCAGCCGAGGAATACGCGCAGTTGGACGTGCGCTCCGAACGGGAGCGGGTCCTGCAGTAACTAGATCCTGCAGTAACCAGATCCTGCAGGAACACGGAAACATCCGTTTGGATCCTGCTCACCGGTTCGTCCGGCCGACCCCCGCGTCACCGCGAAGGTCGGCCGGACGCTCGTCTTTTTACTGGAGACCCATTGCCTGCCGACCAGCCTCTTTCCCATCAAGCCCGCTCCAACCACGCCCGCCTTGGCGAGTTCTTCCGCACGCGCCGCGAGCAGACCCGTCCTCAGGATGTCGGATTACCAGTCAGCCCACGACGCCGGACTCCCGGGCTCAGGCGCGAAGAGGTGGCCGTCCTGGCCAATGTCGGCGTCTCCTGGTACACGTGGCTGGAGCAGGGGCGGGCCATTGGGGCCTCGGAGGAAATCCTCGATGCCATTTCGAACGCACTGCGGCTGAGCCCGGAGGACCGGACGTACGTCCGGCGGCTCGCGTCCGCGCGTCGTTCGGGTCTGACCGGCAATAAGGACAGCGCGGCCGGTGGGCCGGCTTTGGGACAGGCTGCCGGCCACAGCTTCGACGTAGGCGACGCCCAGCTCGCTCTGCTGCAGCAACTGGTGGATGCCATGGCGAATCCCAGCTACGTCGCGGACCCTTTTTGGACGGTCGTGGTCATGAATTCGACGGCCGCGGAAACCTTCGATACGCGTGTGGGCGAAAGCTGCCTCCAACGGTTCTTCACGGATCCCGAGCTTGCCCGGCCGCACGTGCACAAGGAGATGATGGCCCGCTCCATGGTGGCGCAGTTCCGTGCGCAATCAGCCAACTTCCCTGACGATCACCGTTTCGATGCCATGGCCCGGGGCCTGTGCCAGGTCTCGGAAGCTTTCCGCGAATTATGGCAGCGGCAAGTGGTTGGCGATTCGTATCACGTGGATGTTGTGTACGACCACCCGGCGGTGGGCCGCCTTAGCTTCGCTCCCATGGTGCTGGGTGTTCCGCAGTTCCCTGCCCTCCGTCTTTTCACGTACCTGCCCAAAAGCGGCACCGGAACGCAGGCTGCCCTGCAAGGTTTGAACAGGAAAGCAGTGGGCTGATTTTCCCTCTAGTTGCCCACAGCAACCAGACGTAAACTGGCCTTCGGTTCACTACGTTGGTTCGGAGTCCCCATGCTTTGGAAGGTTCTCGTTCGGTTCCTGAAGCCGCACCAGCGGTTGCTGGTTGCCGTCGTCGTTTTTCAATTGGCGCAATCCATCGCGTCCCTTTACCTGCCTACGCTCAACGCCGACATCATCGATAACGGCGTGGCTACCGGCGATACCGATTACATCCTGCGCATGGGCGGCCTCATGCTGCTGATCACCCTGCTGCAGATCGCCTGTGCCGTGGTTGCCGTTTACTTCGGCGCGAAGGCAGCCATGGGAATGGGCCGCGACCTGAGAGACGCCATCTTTGCCAGGGTGGGGGAGTTCTCCGAGCAGGAAGTCACCAAGTTCGGGGCGCCGTCCTTGATCACACGGTCCACCAACGATGTCCAGCAGGTTCAGCAATTGGTCCTCATGTCCTGCACGCTCATGGTTGCGGCCCCCATGCTCAGCATTGGCGGCGTCATCATGGCAGTTCGGCAGGACGCCCAACTGTCCTGGTTGATCGCGGTCTGCGTGCCGGTATTGCTGGTGGCCGTCGGGCTGATCGTTACCCGGATGGTTCCGTTGTTCCGCAAAATGCAGGTTCGGATCGACGCCGTCAACCGTGTCCTGCGCGAACAACTCACCGGCATCCGCGTGGTCCGGGCGTTCGTGCGTGAAGACATGGAGACCTCCCGGTTCGGAAAGGCGAACGACGACGTCACTGACGTCGCGCTGCGTGCAGGCCGTTTGATGGCGCTCATGTTCCCGGTGGTCATGCTTGTCATGAACATTTCCAGTGTGGCGGTGATTTGGTTCGGCTCGTTCCGGATCGAGGACGGTTCCATGCAGGTAGGCACGCTGATCGCTTTCCTCAGCTACCTCATGCAGATCCTGATGTCCGTCATGATGGCCACGTTCATGGCCGTGATGATCCCGCGCGCGTCCGTTTCCGCCGACAGGATCGGGGAGGTGCTGGAGACCGAATCAAGTGTCCAGCCGCCGTCGAATCCTGTTACCGGCGGTATCCGGCGGGGCGAACTGGAGATGCGCGACGTCGGATTCGCCTACCCGGGTGCCGAGCAGCCGGTGCTCAGCGGCGTCAGCTTTACCGCCCTGGCCGGCCAGACCACGGCGATTATTGGCAGCACCGGCGCCGGGAAGACCACGTTGGTGAACCTCATGCCGCGGCTGTTCGACGCCACTGCAGGCGCGGTTCGAATGGACGGCGTGGACATCCGCGAGCTGCATCCGGACCTGCTGTGGGGGCATATCGGCTTGGTGCCCCAACGGCCATATCTGTTCTCAGGCACTGTTCGCAGCAACCTTCAGTACGGCAAACCCGACGCCAGCGACGCTGAACTGTGGCAGGCCCTTTCAGTGGCCCAGGCGCGGGACTTTGTCGAAGAAATGGAAGGTGGACTGGATGCACCCATTTCCCAAGGCGGCACCAACGTTTCGGGCGGGCAACGGCAACGCCTGGCCATTGCCCGGGCACTGGTGAAACAGCCGGAACTGTACATTTTCGACGATTCGTTTTCCTCGCTGGACACGGCTACCGACGCCCGCCTCCGGCTGGCCCTCAAACATCACACCAACGGTGCCACGCTGGTGATCATCGCCCAGCGCGTCTCCAGCATCGCGGACGCGGACCAGATACTAGTGCTCGACGACGGCAGGATCGTTGGGCAGGGAACGCACGATGAGCTGTTGGAGACTTCCGAAACGTACAGGGAAATCGTGTCCTCCCAGCTAGCTGCGGAGGAGGCGGCATGAGCGCCATGACAACTGGTCAACGCGGGCCACAGCGGCCACCCATGGGGCCTGGACGTGGTGGTCCGTTCGCTGGAATGAGCATCCCGGCCGAGAAGGCCGCCAACTTTGGTGCCTCGGCCAGGCGGCTCCTGGGCACGTTGCGGCCTGAGCGGTTCTGGCTGACACTTGTGGTGGTCTTCGCAGTGGTCAGCGTTACTTTGTCCGTGATCGGACCCAGGCTGCTTGGCGAAGGAACCAACCTCATCTTCGCCGGCGTCGTGTCCAAACAACTGCCCCCAGGGGTTTCCAAAGCCCAAGTAATTGCTGGCCTGCGTGCCTCCGGCGAGAACAACAAGGCCGACATGCTGGGCGCCATGAACCTGACACCCGGCGTCGGCATTGATTTCGGTGCGCTGTCCTCCGTGCTGCTCTGGGTGCTGGCGCTGTATGTCCTGGCCTCAGCGTTCGGTTGGATGCAGGCCTACGTGCTCAACGGCGTCGTCCAGCGGACGGTGTACCGCCTCCGTGAGCGGATCGAAGCGAAAATCCATCGGCTTCCCCTGCGGTATTTCGATTCCATCCAACGTGGTGAGCTGCTCAGCCGGGTGACCAACGACGTCGACAACATCTCCCAAAGCCTGCAGCAATCCATCAGCCAGGTAGTGTCCTCGCTGCTGACCGTGCTTGGCGTGTTGGTGATGATGTTCCTGCTCTCGCCCCTGCTGGCCCTGATTGCGTTGGTGACCATCCCGCTCACCCTGGGGACCACGGTGGTGATTGCCAAGCGTTCACAGAAACTGTTCGTCGCGCAATGGAAAAACACCGGCGAGCTCAACGGGCAGATCGAGGAAACGTACACCGGACACGCGCTGGTGAAGGTCTTCGGCCGGCAAAACGAAGTCCAAGCGAAGTTCCGCGCCAAGAACAGCGAGCTGTATCAGGCAAGCTTCGGGGCACAATTCGTGAGCGGGCTGATCATGCCGGCCATGACGTTCATCGGAAACCTGGTGTACGTGGGCATCGCTGTGGTGGGCGGCCTGCAAGTGGCCTCTGGAGCCATGCAATTGGGTGACGTGCAGGCCTTCATCCAATACTCACGGCAGTTCACCATGCCCTTGGCGCAACTGGGATCCATGGCCAACATGCTCCAATCCGGCGTTGCCTCGGCGGAACGCGTGTTCGACCTTCTGGATGAGGAGGAAGAATCCCCGGAACCTGTTTCCGGCCAGTCCAGGGGCCCCGCGCGCGGGCGGCTCGTCTTCGAGAATGTGTCCTTCCGGTACCTGCCCGACAAGCCACTCATCACGGACCTTAGCCTGGTGGCCGAGCCCGGTCAAAGCATTGCCATCGTTGGGCCAACAGGTGCGGGCAAGACCACCCTGGTGAACCTCATGATGCGCTTCTACGAACTGGACGCAGGACGCATAACCCTCGACGGCGTGGACATCGCCACCATGTCACGGCAGGAACTGCGCTCGCGGATGGGCATGGTCCTGCAGGATACGTGGCTGTTCGGCGGGACCATCCGCGACAACATCGCCTATGGCCGGCCCACTGCTTCCGAACCCGAGATCCTTGAAGCTGCCCAGGCCACCTACGTGGATCGGTTCGTCCGTTCCCTTCCCGAGGGCTACGACACAGTGCTCGACGACGAAGGCGGCAATGTCTCCGCCGGCGAGAAGCAGCTGCTCACCATCGCCCGCGCCTTCTTGTCCCGTCCGTCGGTGCTGATCCTTGATGAAGCCACCAGCTCGGTGGATACCCGTACCGAGGTCCTGGTGCAGAAAGCCATGAACGCACTCCGCTCTGACCGGACCAGCTTCGTCATCGCGCACCGGCTTTCCACCATCCGCGACGCCGATCTCATCCTGGTCATGGAATCCGGGCAGATCGTGGAACAGGGGACACACGCTGAGCTGCTCGCTGCTGGTGGGGCGTATTCACGACTCTATGAGGCGCAGTTTGCCGCGCCGGCGGCTGAAGAGGTGTGAGCCTGCTGTAATCAGGGAAGCCGGGATGGCCGTAGCACCGTGGCCTAGCCCGCCCGGGATGGGTCCAATGACACGGGGCTTACCAAGACAGCAGGTCCGCGGTGCAGGAGACCCCCGGAAATCACCTGGCAGCGAACCCCACCCCTGCCGCGCATCGCCTTGTGTGCCCCCGGTGCCAGCATCTGGTCCATCCAGGCGCAAGGATGTGCCGGCCTGCCTGCCTTTAGCCGCACGGAGTCGCCGCCGGACTCCAGAGTGAACTCATGCCCCAGCAACGGAGCCAGCTCGGCCCCGCGAAGCACTACGTTTCGCCGGGTTGCCAACGGATCGAAAGGTCCGGCATCCAGTTCAGCGGCGATGGACTCGAGTGCTTCCACCGCGAATACCGTCACGGCGGCGTCCATGTGGGCGGCCTTGCCGAAGAACCTGTCCCCGACGATGCCCTTGCCGGCCACAAGCTCGGCCTGCCTAGCATCCGTCGTCGGAACGTCCGCAGCACCTTCGCGGGCACGGCCAAAATAGGCGTGCGCCGGCGACACCAAAAGATGCAGAACCTCGACGTCGTACCTGTACTCAGCGGTCATTATTCAACGCTAATGCTTCGACGCTTCGAACGGCAGCTCCTTATGTCGTACGCCACAGCGCCGGCGTCGTCCGGAAGATACAGTGGCACGGTGAACTTTGCCGTGGCCCCCGATGGCGCTGAACTCGCCTGGACGTCCGAAGGCGACGGCGAACCAATGCTGTTGATTGCCGGCCAAGCGACCGCCATGGACGGTTGGGGCCCGACGGCGAAGCTTCTCTCCCGCTCCTACCGCGTCATCCGTTTCGATCACCGGGGCATTGGCCGCAGCACCAAGGGTGACGCCGTGCGGTACACCACGAGGCTGATGGCCGGGGATGCAGCCGAGGTCCTCAAAGCTGCGGGCGTTGATGTAGCACACGTGTACGGCCACTCCATGGGCGGACGCGTAGCGCAGTGGTTGGCCATCGACTATCCGGAGAAAGTACGGACGCTGGTCCTGGCAGCCACCAGTGGAGGCAAGTGGCCGGGGGAGGGTATGGCCCCGGCCAAGGCTGCCTTGCAAGCCCTCGTCAGCGGGGATATGGACCGCTTGGTACCGCTCTTCTTTGATGAAGACTGGGTGCGCAACAACCCGGAGGCCACGCAGACGTTCTTCGCTTCCCACGCTTCGGCCTGGGCCAAGGCGCGGCATTTCAAGGCCAGTCGTGAGCACGGTGCCTGGAGCCGGCTAGGCGATATCAAGGCCCCGACTCTGATAATTCATGGCACCGAGGATGCCCTTACGCCGTTACCGAACGCCGTCCTGCTCCGCGAGCACATTTGCCGTTCGGTGCTTGTCAGGGTTCCCGGAGCACAACATGGCCTGCACTTGGACCACCCGGAGACCATTGACTGGATTCGGCAATTTGTTACCAAAAAGGGCGCCTAATTCCGGCACTTTGACGAGAGCTTCTAAAGGGCTTTCCCGCCAAGGTGCCGGACCAAAGCGTCCACAATCGGCAGCTGCCCTTTGACGAGCTTTGTCCGGGCCGTGGCTTCCCCAAACCATCGGGCATCGTCTATCTCAGGAAATTCCTTGATGGAGCCGGACCCCTTGGGCCATTCCATGGGAAAGGTATTGCTGACGATTTCATCGGGCTGGAAGGAGTCTGCCTCTGCAGTGAAAGTTGTGATGAGTTTGCCGGAGGGCTGTTTGAAAACCCCTAACAACATGTAGTCGCCGGGTGGCGGTGGAGTACCAATTTCCTCGGTGAATTCGCGTCGGGCAGCAATCAGCGGGTCTTCATCCTCAAGGTATTCACCCTTGGGAATTGACCACGCATGCTCGTCTTTGTGCGCCCAAAAAGGCCCACCCATGTGGGCAATCCAGAGTTCCAACTCTCCAGTGGAACCTTGCCGGTACAGCAGGATCCCAGCGCTGCGAATCGTGATGCGACCTCCCGGCGTCATGATGTGAACGCGAAATGAATAGACAAAGCCAAGATTACTCCCGGCCACGCTGCCGTTATCCAATTGATGGCATATCGCCCGTTTTGGTTCGTCAATTCCCTTCCTACGGGCTCACGTCTACTTGATAATCGAGGAACTGCACGTTCCTCGTGGGGGTGGAACGTCTTTGCGGTCGCCGGTTTTTGCCGACGACGAGTCTGGGCGCATCAATGGAGGACACGGCTATGGCATGGTCAGTAGGGCTCATTCCGCATGGGCGAATAAAAGCAGCAGGTTTGGCCGTTGTGCTGGCGGTGGGCTTATCAATGCTCGCTGGAGCGGGCCCATCCCGGGCGGCCGATACAACCCCCATGGCTGAGGATCCCGGCCCTGTGGGCAGCTTTGCCTGGAAGGGTTTCAACTGGCAGAAGCGCTTCTGGGGCGGGGCTCCGATGTACAACGCGAGCTGGGACGCCAACAACGTAAGCAACCCGGACGCCAATGGGTACGTCAAACTGTCCATCACCAACCCAACCGGTTCGGCTCCCAAGGGTGCAGAGTTCCAGTCCACGCGTGAGGGATTCGGCTACGGAACGTACAGCACCACTGTGGAAAAGGACGTGAGCGCGCTCCAGAAGGAAGTGGTCTGGGGTTGCCTGTTCACCTACGACCCCGCGGCGGAACCTGGCTACACGGAGATCGACCTCTGCGAGGCGTCCGCTTGGGGAGGCGGAGCTGCCTATGGCCAGAACTGGCCTGTCACACAAGGCCATGGCTATTGGTTTGACGCCACACTGCCTCCAGGACAGGGCAACAACACTGTCACGTTCGATGTCACGAACGCCCCGATCCTTACCCACAGGATGGTTTGGGAGCCCGGCAAGCTCACCTTTGAGACGTTTGCCGGCGAAGGCTACGGAGGAACGCTGCTGAAGCGGACGGTCTTGCAGGGCTCCACAGTTCCACTTCCGGCAAAGGAACAGATCCATTTCAATCTCTGGGTTACCGGAGGTGGCGGCGGCGATGCTGCCCATGTGTCACCTGAATCCGTGACGATCCGTGATTTCTCATTTGTACCGGGCATCCCGTTGACGGCCCCAACACCCACTATCTCCGGAACGGCGGCAGTGGGATCAACATTGACTGCCAACCCAGGCGCGTGGACCACTGGAACCGCGTTGACTTATCAGTGGTTCAAGAACGGCACGGCCATCGCCGGTGCAACGGCCCCCACGCGTGTCCTTGCAGCAGCGGATCAAGGTGCCACGCTGACCGTCCGGGTTACAGGCACCAAAGCCGGCTACGCCACCGCCACCAAGGAATCGGCACCCACGGCTGCCGTGGTGGCCGGTACGCTGCTTGCCCCTGCTCCCACGGTCACAGGGACGCTCACTGTTGGTTCCACACTGACTGCCAACCCGGGGACGTGGACCTCGGGAACCACCTTGACTTATCAGTGGTACCGCTCCGGTGTTGCGATCACTGGGGCAACTGCCAGGACCTACGTTCTAGTGGGCGCCGATCAGGGAGACACCATGCGGGTGCGGGTTACAGGAACGAAGGCCGGGTATACCTCGGTATCCAAGTACTCCGCCAACACGGCACTCGTAAGTTAAGGAACGTCGGGTTAGGGCAACAAACCCGCAGTTGTGTCGCGCTGGGGGCGTGATCCGACACAACTGCGGGTTTGCTGGGCTTGATGGTTTCTCTGTGCGCGCTAGTTTTTCTGCGCGCGGACCGGGACCATCCTCTTGATGGCCAGGCCAAGAGCCAGCATGGCGAAGGCGGCCAATGCGAACCAGAAGAGGTCCCCGGCGCCGGTCATAGCAAGAGTGCCGGAGCCGGCCCCTCCCGCAATTGCTGCGCCTACGGATCCTGCCGGGTTGTTGTACATGAGTCGTTTACCAAACTTTCTTTCTGTTGAGTGCGGCGTCCAGGTAGGCCTTGGCGTGGACTGCCTGGAGGAAAACGTCGATGACGGTTTCGTACATGGTTGCGGCAAGCAACATGTACCTCCAACCCCGGAAACGCAGGGTTACTATGCGTTCCAGGACGAAGATGCAGGTGACAGCGAGCCAGAATGGGTGGAGATTCAGCCCCATTCCGGTGGTCAGGGCAAAGACGATGGATCCGAGATAGGCCAAGGTCACCAGGAGGCCGAGCATGGAGAGGAACTGCCGTCCCCAGTAGGCCCTGGTGACTTTGGTCCACCCGTACTGCACACAGTTCTCCACGGCTCCGCGCTTCCAGCGAAGCCGCTGCGACCATAGTTCCCGCCACGTGGGCATGACTTCGGTAACCAGCGTGCAGTTTGATGGTGAAGCTATGCGGTATCCGAGGGTGAGGAGCGCGAAGGACAATTCGTTGTCTTCGGTCAGCACCGAGGTATCGTAGACGCCGCCCTCGCCGTTTCCGGGAGGAAGCGTACCGTTCAATCGTGCTGAGACGACGTCCCGAAGGGTTCGAATGCGGAATAACGCCGCAGTCCCTGTGACTACCAGGCATCTGCCGTGGAGGCGCTTTATATCCCTGGCGTAGCGGGCGTACTCATTTCGTTGCAGGTGTCCTACGAATCCGCCTCCGGGTCCACCGCTGAACACTCCGCCCACGGCGCCCAGCAGTTCGTCGTTGAGGAGGTTGTTGGTGGCATTCTCGATGAAGTCCGGGGCGAGCTGCGAATCGGCGTCCTGCACCAGAACCAGGTCGTCGGGATCAGCTCCGGGAAGAAATTGGCCCAGTGCGAAGTTCAGGGCACCGGCCTTCTTATCCTTGTTGCCGATCGTGTGGAAGACTTCGACGCCCTGGGCCAAAGCCAGTTCTTCAGTATCGTCAGTGCAGTTATCGGCCACCACGATCACGCGATCAGGGCGGCGGGTCTGGTTGTTCAGCGAGATAAGGGTTTGGGTAATGCCAGCGGATTCGTTGTGTGCCGGGACCAGGACCGTAACCACACCGCCAGGGGCACGATGGGATCCTCGTGGTGCAGGAGTTGTCTCTGAATTGACGCCCCGATACATGCTGGGATCCCTCCGTTCGAACCTTGAAGTGGTGTTTCACTTAGGGTTCCAACGCGAACGCAAGAAAGCTGCCCGCAAAGCATCAAGGAAGTCTCAAGGTTTGATCAGGAGTTCCCGGACGGCGTCAATATGCAGAAAACGCAAGAGGACGACGCCGGGAGGTCCCGGCGTCGTCCTCTTGTGGTGCGTTTGAGCTGCTTAGCGGCTCAGGCTAACGGTGAAGGTTTTCGGTCCGCTGAGCGTTACTGCAATGCCGCAGTTTTCTGCAGCGGCGCGGGGGGAAAGATCCCGGATGGCGGCGTCGATGGTGTGGTCGATTGCCGACTTGTCCCAGATTTTCAGCGTGATGGAGTCAGTATGTGTCGTCATTGTCAGTACTTTCACTCAGGCCGTTAACAGCCCCAAGCTTCTTCGCAGGGGCCGCATCCTCGTCGGTGAGGATTGCTGATTCAGCTTGTATGGGAACGAATTCCCTCATTCATGGTTCATGTTGCCTACCGCGATTGACAAGCTGATCCGGCCAAGTGTGACCGATTACACGTTTGAAGTTACTCCGTGTAACCCGTGCTGAGGCTCTGCTCGCGCCAACGGTCCACCTCGGCACGCTGGGCCTCTTCCACCGCACCGTAGGCGTAGACGGCGTCGGCGCCCAGCAGCAGGAAGCCTGGTGTCTCAGCTGCTTGGACCGCGGCGATAATCACCTCTGCTGCTTTGTCCGGGTGGCCGGGCTGGGTGCCGTGGACGGTGTCATTTTCCTTGCGACGCTTCCCGGCCGTCTCTGCGTAGTCCTGGATCGCCTGGGCAGATTGAGTCAGCGAACGCCCCGCAAAATCGGTCCGGAATGCACCGGGCTCCACCACTGTCACGGAGATTCCCAGAGGCTTCAGTTCCTTCTGCAACGAGCCGGACAGGCCTTCCAGCGCGGCCTTCGTTGCTGAGTAATAGCCGGAACCGGGAGGGCAGATCCGGGCGCCAATGGAGGAGATATTCACGATCGCACCGGAGAGGCGGGAGCGCATCCCAGGCAGGACGGCCTTGATCATGGCCACCGGACCAAAAACGTTGGTATCGAACAGCGCCCGGACGTCGCCGTCGTCGCCCTCTTCAATGGCTGCGCGGTAACCATAACCGGCGTTGTTGACCAGGACGTCCACCGCGCCAAAGCGTTCTTCGGCCTCCTTCATGGCGGCTTCAATCTGCGACTGCTCGGTGACATCGAGTGCGACGGCGAGGGCCGACGTCGGAAATTCTGTGGCCAGGTCCTGCAGCTTGGAGACGTCGCGGGCGGTGACGACGGCGTTATCGCCCCGCGCGAGCACGGCTTGGGCCAGTGCGCGGCCGAGTCCGGTGGAGCAGCCAGTGATGAGCCAGGTAGTCATGATGTTCCTTTCAAGGGTGGACCACTCCCTTGGAACGCTACCCCTCAGAGGAACGGGCGTGGGCTCCTGACTTTCTTTGAATCTTCGACGGCGTCAAAACAACTCCAATCAGTTGGATTTGCGGGCCCTTCGGCAGCAAAGAAGGTCAGGAGGAAGCGAGTCCCGGCCTGTTCACTTCTGTCAAACTCTTGACTGCCGTGTTTTGCCACTGGTAAACATTGAGGCGGAAAGCGTTTTCTCACCCCCTTGAACCATTGCGAGGGATGCGCTTTGCCATGTATTGAAACGTTCCAAATCGCGTTCGGCAGGCCCACTGCCGCCCAGCATCAAAGGAGATGTTCTTTGGCTTACCCCATGAAGTGTTCCTCCCGCAGTACCAACGGCCGTGCGTTCAGGGGCCTGCCGTTGGCAGCATCAGCTTCCCTGGCCGCCGCAGCCATAGCCCTGACAGGACTCCCGGTCGCCCAAGCAGCTCCGGCCCCGGTCGGCCCGTCAACGCAAGCCGGTCTTCCCGGCGTCGTGCCTGCCGAAAAGACTGGCCCGACGCTCAAGCGCCAGGTGGAATACCTGGACCGCGCACCCGTCGCCGTCTTAACCGATCAAGGCGTTACCGTGAGCTGGCGAATGCTCGGCCTGGATGAGGACACCGTCGGTTTCCAGGTGTTGCGTGACGGCGTCAACATCACCGAGGAGCCCATCCGCAACGCCACAATGTTCGTGGACCCTGACGGAACCGCGGAGTCCAGCTACGTCATCAAGACCGTTGGAAATGGCCAAGGCCAGGACAAATTGACCGAAGCCGTCACGCCGCTGGCGCAGAACTACCTGGCCATCAAGCTCGATAAGCCCGCCGACGGCGTGACCCCGGACGGCAAGGCCTACACGTACTCGGCCAACGATGCCACCGTGGCCGACCTCGACGGCGACGGCAAGTATGAGGTCATTCAGACGTGGGCGCCGTCCAACGCCAAGGACAACTCGCAGTCCGGCTACACGGGCAACGTTTACGTCGATGCCTACAAGCTGGACGGCACCAAGCTGTGGCGCATCGATCTGGGACGCAACATCCGCGCCGGCGCACACTACACCCAGGTTCTGGCCTACGACTTCGACGGCGACGGCAAGGCCGAAGTTTCCTTCAAGACAGCGGACGGCACCCGTGACGCGGCGGGCACGGTGATCGGAAACGCCGACGCCGACTTCCGTAACAGTTCCGGTTATGTCCTGTCCGGCCCGGAATTCCTGACGGTCTTCAAGGGCGAGACCGGAACCATCATGGATACGGTGGCTTACGCACCCGAGCGCGGCACCGTTTCCAGCTGGGGCGACACCTACGGCAACCGCGTGGACCGGTTCCTTGCGGGCGTGGCGTACCTCGACGGCGAACACCCGTCCATGATGTTCAGCCGTGGCTACTACACCCGCACCGTCCTGGTGACGTACGACCTCGTGAACGGCAAGCTCGTGAAGCGGTGGACGTTCGATTCCAACCTGGCCGGTGACCAATACAAGGGGCAAGGCAACCACAACCTCTCCGTAGTGGACGTGGACCAGGACGGCAAGGACGAGTTCGTCTTTGGCTCCATGACCATCGATGACAACGGCCAGCCGCTTTACAACACCAAGTTGGGCCATGGCGACGCGATCCACACCAGCGACCTTGATCCGTCCAGGCCCGGCCTTGAAACCTTCGCTGTCCACGAAAGCATGAGCCAGAGCGGCAACAGGGGAGCCACCTTCCGTGACGCTGCCACGGGTGAGGTTCTCTGGAGCATCCCGGCCATCAAGGACACCGGCCGCGGAGCAGCAGGGGACATCGATCCCCGATATGCCGGGGCTGAAGGTTGGGCGGTAGGCGGTTCCGCTGCGTGGGATTCACCCGTAGGCCAGCTGATGTCTGCCAAGGGAGAGCTGATCGCGGAGAAGATTCCCGCAGCGAACTTCCTGGCCTGGTGGGATGGCGATCTCCTCCGTGAGATTGTGGACCACGATTACGATGCCACGGTGTCCCGTGGCGTTCCGACCATCTCCAAGTGGAATTGGGAAACCGAACAGAGCGACCGTCTCCTGACGGCCGACGGCGCCCGCAGTAACAACACCACCAAGGGAAACCCGTCCATCCAGGCAGACATCCTGGGAGACTGGCGTGAAGAGATCGCCTGGCCATCCACGGACAGCACCGAGCTGCGCATCTACACCACCACGGCTCCCACCGATGTTCGCCTGCGGACGCTGATGCACGACACCGTATACCGTACGTCCGTCGCCCGGGAGAACGTGGCCTACAACCAGCCGCCGCACCCGAGCTTCTACATCGGCGAGGGCATACAGGTGCCGGCGATGCCCGCCGTCGCCTATGCCGGTCAGAACTAGCGGCCCTTAACAACGCCCTTGCAACCAGAGGTTATTAACAGGAGTGCCGCCCGGATCTTGGTGATCCGGGCGGCACTGGTTGTTTCTTCTGTGGGGGTGCCCGCTACCGCTGGCCGGGCAGCCCGCCCATAGGTGGGATGTAACCCGGGCCGAAGCCCTCGTCGTCCTTCCGTTCCGCGGCACTGCGCGTATCGCTGTCCGCTGTCTCGTCGGAATCGCCGTCCAGATCTGCCAGGCCGTTGGTCTGATCGAAGGCGTGCGTGATGGGATCTACGATCGGGACGTCGGTGGGTGCATCCTTGTCGGCCCCTGTTGAAGCCCCTGCTGCTGCGCTGGTGCTGGCCGCTGTTGCGGCACCGGCTGCTGCGCTCGTGCTGGTTGTCGCGCTTGTGCCGGTTGTTGTGTCGGCAGGTGTAGCCATGGTGCTCGTGTCAGCAGCCCGTTCGGGTGCCTTGTGCTCGACGTATTCCTTGAACTTCTTCAAGTCCGACTCCGCCTGCCTTTCAACCACATGTAATTTGTCGCCCAGGAATTCAAGGACGCCGTGCGGTTCGTATTCCAGCGACAGATGCAAGGACGTTTGGCTCGGTCCGGCTTCCTTGAAGTCCACCCAGCCGGCATTCTTGGCACCTTCCACCGCGGCCCAGGCCACGGCCCGGTCCATGTCCTGCTGGACGATCTTTGCTTCCCAGCGGCGATGGACGCCAGCGATCTCGGCTACCCATTCCAGACGGTCCTCGCCCAGGCGCGTCACGCGTTCCACTCCGCCCATGAAACGGGGAAACTCCTCGAAATGCGTCCATTGACTGTAGGCCGTACTCACCGGAACGTTGACCAGGATTGTCTTGTCTACCTTCGTGGTCACAATGTCCTCCTCTGACTCGGTTCGGTTTTGCCCGAGACGACGTCATGCGCCATCCATTAATAAGCTTACTTACCGTGGGACTTCCTGACCCTTTTGGTTTTTTGAGCGCGCAAAATCAACCCGTTTGGCTCACTTTCCGCCCGCCGCGGCGGCAAAGAGGGTCGGGAACCAACAGGACTTACGACGCCGGGTCCTCCTCACCCGGCAGCGCGCCTCCAACAAGGGCCAGGTTTTGGATGACGGCCAAGCCGAACTGGGCGGTGTCATTGGTGGACACCGTCGGAGCCTCGTCCACGGGCTGGAGGACATGCGGCGGCAGGATCTTTTTCAGCGTGAACGCCTCGGCATGGTTCAAGTTCTCCCCGCCCTGGGCAAAGCTGTCCCACGCCAACCCCGCCAGGTCCGGGGACCCCAGTCGGGCTGCCGCGTAGGCCGTGAGCCGGCTGTGCGCCTGAGTCAGGTAGATGCCTGCAAGAGGCTGTCCTACTTCGGCGGTCTGCTCCTCCGGCGAAGCCAGGAATAGCCGGCAATACTGCATCCATGCTTTCTCGAAGGAGGCATCCGGCACCAGGCTGATCAGTTCGCTGCAGATTTCCACCAAACCAAAAACGGCGCTCAGGTGCGAGACGCTGATGACCTCGCGTCCGGCGTCGAACCTTCCTTTGTCCAGGTCGTAGAGCGCCTCGCCGGTGAGGAATCCGTACTTGAGGGCGCCGATATCGGCCATGGTTCCCAGGAGGCGGTCGCGTGAACGGGGGTTGCCGGTGCGTTCCCAGTCGGTGAGCCACGTGGCGGCGAGCGAGCCCCAGTCTGTACCCAGCCCGACGCCCAAGGCGCCGCGGTCCGGGCGGTAGGTCTCGGCGTCGGGACGCACTTTGCGGACCGGGTCCAACCCCAGGAAGTTCTGGTCGCTGTCCACCAGTTCGGTGAGGAGATCGCCGGTGCGCTCATCGGCGGTCAGGTAATAGTAGAAGCGTCGGTAGGCCGGGGTGCTGATTCGAAGCTGCTTGGCGCTGCAACCCCAGTGCTGCACGTTGTGCCGCGAGCCCAGCCCGCGCCAGGGGCCAAGGTGGTACACATCCACTTCGCCGGTGTGGCGCGTCATTGCCTCGGCAAAGCGGAAGACGTCGGCCCGGCCTGAGCGCAGGTACATGTACCAGAGCCAGAGATCGGGTGAGAGTTCCGAGTTGTCCCACGCGTAGCCGCCGACGTCGTAGCGCCAGACGTGCCGGTCGGAGTCGTAGGTGTGCATGACGTCGCCGTAGTTCCAGAATCCGTACCAGCGGCGCTGCTCTCTTTGGCCTTGGTAGAAGTCGAACAGGAAATCGAGCTTGTCTTCGAGCGCCGCCCGCGCCGGAGTGCTGCGGTCCACCGGCGTCCAGTCGCCGAAGACGCCCGCGGAGTGCAAGTACTCAGGCGATGGCTGCAATAGCGGGGGAGTGGACGCTGCCCGGGCGTCCATGGCGAGGGATTCGGCGCTGGGCGTGGCGTCGTACGCGAACAACGTGAGCTCGTGGGTCCGTGCAATTCCCGTGGGATTCCCGAATCCAGGCTCGTAATCCTCGTACGTAATCTCGAGCCCCTCGAGTTGTTCCTCGAAGGTGTCCTGGCCGAGACCGTCGTGATAGAAACGCAGGTCCATCGGCTGGGCTTCGGGGGAGTAGAGCCAAGCGGTCAGCGTTGCCTCCCGGGTGGCCGCTCCGCGGATGTCCAGCTGGCCCGGGTGCGACTGCCAGAAGTCCCTCATGCCAACGCCGAGGCCACCTCGAGGGTCGCTCAGGGAGCAGAATCCTGCCGATCGCGTCCCGCCGGAGATGCCCACCCACCCGTGGCCCGGGGCCGTGCGTTTGCGTAGCTCGAAGCCGTCCGCGCTCAGCTGCGTGAGGGAGTAGTCGTTCCATGTGGGTATGAGATGGAGCCGTTCGGAAACCAGGGGACTCCATTCGTTCACCGGCGGAGTGGGTTCCCCGGCGACCTGGGCTTGGCGGAATTTCTCACCCGGATCCCTTCTCAGGCCGGTGAGTCCGCGGACCGCCTCCACAAGGAATCCGCCGTCCGCTCCGGCGATCCGGACGTGGCGATCGTGCAATTCACTCTCCAGCGGGACAGTGAACCGAACACCAAGCCCGGCCAGGAAATCCTGCCCGGCATCGCCGTCCCAGATGAACGAATGCATCAACCGGATGCTCCGCGCGCCGGCATAGAAGTAGAAGCGGACGGTGAATGGAAGCCACTCCCTTTCGCCCAGGTCCGCCCGATGGCGGCCTTCCAGACGCACGACGGCGCGAACGGGGCCGCGCTGCTCGACCGTCAGGGACGTGACTTCGCCAGTGAAGCCTTCGCGCGTTGTGCTGCCAGCTCCCTCCGCAACGTCGTTCTGTAGCAGGCTCACGAGCCGTCCGTCCTTCGCCACCACTGAACGGTCGCGGGTCAGCGTACTGAAAAGGCTCGCTCCAGACCGCGGCAGGACCATTTCCAGGGTCCCGGTGGAGACGGTCACGGACTCTTCCCTTTCGGTGACCGTCACTTCAGGCGAGCGTTCGACGCCGGCTGCCGGGCCGCCGTCGTGCGCTTGCTTTTCGCTGGAGGTGACGGAGTATGCGCTCGCCGGGTTGCCCGTCGCGCCCAGGGCGATGCCCGCCCACTTGAGGGAGCCGTCGGGCCAAGTCGCGAGCGGCCAGGTTTGGGCGTTGACATGGCGTCCGCGGGCATCCATAACGGATAGCTCTGACGCCTGCGCGACGGTGCCGCGTGCAAAGGGCATCCCCCATGTTGTGCCACCGCTCAGGGCGGCGGGCGGTGCGCCATCGAGCCACGTGATGGGAGCGTGCTGGGTCATGTTCGAGTCCACCTAAAAGTTTTGGAAAGCGCTTTCTTTGTTACGTTTCAAAAAACTTACCTCCGGGTGTCGTGAGCCGCAAGGGGTGACCGTTGGATGATTCCTAGCGAACCGTTGACACGCCTGCATAACGGCGATATCGTACAACCAAATGGTTGTAGATCAGCTCAATTCCGTACCCTCCAGTGATGTGGACCTTGACCGGTTGTTCCACGCGTTGGCAGATGGCACTCGGCGGGACATTGTGGCCAGGGTGACATCCGGGGAGTACTCGGTGTCCGGATTGGCTGGGCTCTACACCATGAGTTTCGCGGCCGTGCAGAAGCACGTCGCGGTCCTGGAACGGGCCTCCCTGGTGACCAAGGAGAAGCGTGGGAGGGAGCAGATCGTGCGGGGGAACCGTGATGGACTGCAAAAAGCCCGGCGTCTGCTGGACCAATACGAAATGATCTGGCGGCAACGTGCCGACCGGATCGCCGAAATTCTCGCTGAAGACTAGGAAGGGATCTGCCATGACCGTGGTCAGCGTGGACAAGAATACGGAGGCCCTCAGCCTCACAGTCGTTGCCGAGTTCGATGCCGGCGTCCAGCGCGTTTGGAAAATCTGGGAGGACCCACGCCAACTTGAACGATGGTGGGGGCCGCCTACCGTCCCGGCCACGTTCGAAACCCACGATTTCACGCCCGGAGGCAAGGCCGCCTATTACATGACGGTGCCCGACGGAACAAAGGCCCACGGCTGGTGGCAGTTCACCAGCATCAACGCCCCGGACCACCTCGAATTCGACTACGGATTTGCCGACGATCAGGGCACCCCCATGGGCGAGCATGGAGCCGCGCACGCCACCGTCAAGCTTGAGCCCATTGGCGACCGCACCCGCATGACCATGTCCACGCGCTTTGACTCTGAAGAACAGCTTCAAATGATGTCGGACATGGGCATGGAGGAAGGTCTGCGGGAGGCCATCGGTCAGGTCGACGCACTCCTCGCCGAGCCGGCCAACGCCTCACTCCAGTAGCGGCCGCCAAGAAAAACCGGCGACGGCGGGAGCGTCGCGCCGTCGCCGGCGTATCGTTTAAGTCCCGGCCGCCTCTTGGAACGGACTTGTGTCATGGCGCGATTGATCATCATGGGCCCTCCAGGTTCCGGCAAAGGCACGCAGGCGGAAGTGATCGCCCGGCATTTCTCGATCCCCGCGATCTCTACGGGAGACCTCTTCCGTGCACATGTTCGGGACAAGACAGAACTCGGCGCAGAAGCGGGTGAGTACATGGACCGGGGCGAATTTGTTCCCGACCACGTCACCACGGCCATGCTCCGCCAGCGGCTGGAGGAAGGTGACACGGGGAACGGGTTCCTCCTTGACGGCTACCCGCGCACTGTCATCCAAATTGGTGCCCTTGATGAGATATTGGCCGCGAGGCATCAGGCGCTCGAAGTGGTTCTTGTGCTGAATGTGGAGGATGCCGAACTCGTTGCCCGCATGCTTCAACGGGCTCAGGAACAGGGCCGCAGCGACGATACTGAACCCGTGATTCAGCGCCGGCTGGAGCTGTACCGGGATGAGACGCAGCCTGTGGTGACTGCGTACACGCAACGCGGAATCCTGTTGATGGTGGACGGCTCCGGCGATCGGGAATCGATTACGGCGAAGGCCATTGCTGCGGTGGAGAAGGCACTGGCGGTTTAGCGCGCCACGGAAGAAAGCCCGGAGCCAAGGGTCCGGAGATAGGCCGCGAATCCTTCGGGTGCCCGGGCCTGCAGCCGCCCGGAGGTTGTCACCTTGGTGGTGTCCGTGGCGATGACCGCCAGCCCGAGCCGCCGAAGGCGTTCAACCAGGACCCGGTCCTCGTGGGACCTTAGCCTGGGAAAGCCGCCCGCGGCCAGGTACGCAGAAGCACGGACGCCAAGGTTTGCCCCGTAAATATGGGGATGGTCCTCCCGGAAGGGGTGCAGTTCCCGCCAGCGTTCCAGGACTGCCTCGTCCATGTCCCGGGAGTCCGGCTCCACGGATCCCAAGATGGCGTCGGCACCGGCGTTGGCAAGTTCCACCTGTCGCACCAGCCAGTGTCCCGGGACGGTGGAGTCGGCGTCGGTGGTGGCCAACCACGTACCTGCGCCTGCGCCTGCGGCGAAGGGCAGGCGTTCCAGGGCGGCACGGATGCCGGCGTCGCGGCTGTCGCCCGTGCTGCGAAATCCGACCTCGACCGAGAGGAAACGGAGATCAGCCGAAGTGTACGCAGCCGTGATGCTGGAGGATCGGTCCGTGCAGGCGTCCAGGACCACAGCGATTGAAACCCCGATTCCGGGGTGCTCGCGCTGCAGGGCATCCGCCGCGGTCTGCAACGCCGCCAATGCTGAGCCGATGTGCCGTTCCTCGTTGTGGGCCGGCATGACCACCGCGACGCTCCGGATTTTTTGCCGGTCCGCAGTGGTCACAGCGTTTCACTCGGGGCAATAAGGATCTCCAGCATGAAGTCCCTTTCCCGGTAGATCCCATGCGCGGGCCACGCAAGATGGCTGCGGGCCATTGCATGAACTGCCTCTGCGTCCAGTTGCCAGCCCGAGATCGGGTGCCGCCAATGGCAAAGAAGCAGGGTGCCGCCGGGTCGGGTGGAAGCTCGAATCCGGTCCAGTAGTTCGCTCAGTTCTTCCGGCGAAAGGTAATAGCCCGTCTCGGACAACACCACCAGGTCGAAGGTCCCTTCCGGCCACTCATCCGGCACAGTGAGGCGGCGGGCTTCGGCCGACGGGTATCCGGAGAGCCGCTGTGTTGCCTGGAGCAATGCCGTGCTGCTGGCGTCCACTCCAAGGAATTGCCGGCAGCGCCGGGCGAGTTCCTCGCTGAGCGTGCCGATGGAACAGCCCACTTCCAGGCCGGAATCATACGACTCCTTGGGCAAGGCCGCCAACGTCAGGGCACGCTTGCGGCGTTCGTACCAGCTGGAGGAGTAGTCCCACGGGTCCTTTTCACGGGAGTGGACCTCGTCGAAGATCCGCTCGGCGTCTGCTGCTGTGTTGCTCCCCGCCGTGAATGGGTGCCAGGCGAAGGTCTCGAAGTGGCGGGAAAAGTGCTCCAGGAAAGTCCCGGACAGCAGCGTCTCATCACCCGGCTGCTCGGACAATGGTTCCACTTGCGAGGCATGGGCGCCCATCGCGTCGTTCTTGGCGTCCCGCTCCGCCGCTGTTAACGGGACCCGTACCCATGACTGCCAAGCGGCATCGCCGGGTCCTGCCCAGAGCCAATACCAAATGGGGTACTCCAGCAGGCCATGGCCTCCGGCGGCGGCAACCCTGGCTGCGATCGAGCCCAAGGTGTCGTGGTCTGTGTGCCCGTCCGACCGGTACGGCGCCACGATCACCACGTTGTCCGCCGGATGGCCTGACGCTGCTCCGCGAACCGCCTCTTCGATTCGATCTTCATGGGCTGCCAGCCGCCCGTCCGGCAGCTCCAGGAATTGCCACGCCGCGCTGGGAGCCAGCCCGGACACAGCCGTGTCGAACTCAATGAGCCTGATAGCGGCAAGCTGTTCCGACGTCGTGGTTTGCGACTCCGGGTGCGACGCTTCGCCGGCAGTGCAGAGCAGGAGCTTCACGGTGGCCCCGCTGTGGTGGAGCTTGGCCAGGAGGCCGCCCGCGCCGAGTGTTTCGTCGTCCGGGTGCGCGGCGAGCACCACAAAGGCCATGCTTGTGAGTTCGCTTGCGTCCAGCGGCAACTCCGGCAAGGCAGCGACGCCGCTGGCCGCCCATTCCGCCTCGGTTGTTCCCGTGTCTGCGTGCGAGAAGCTCACCATCCGGCGTCCCCATCCAGAGTCAAGGCGCCCAACTGCGCGTCGTCTCTCAGGGCGTGGTGCTGGCGAATGTATAAGGACAGGTCCGCCATTCGTTTTCCGTACGCCTCGTTGAAAGCCAGCGGGCCCGGTCCGAGGTTCTGGCTCACAACCGTTTGGACACGTTCGACGGCGGCGGCAACAGTCCCGCGGACGCGCAAGGCTTCGCTCCAGGCGCTGGAGCCGTCTCCACCTGAATCGGCCAGCCGGCCGGCGTCGATCCGTTCGGCTGTTGCGGCAAGGTATCCGCCGACGGAGGTGAGGATCCGGTCCACCTCGCCCAGTGAAGCGAGGGCGATCTGGTCCGGGTTCCGGCCGTTTCCTACGCCCGCGGCCAGGGCTGCCCTGAAGTCACGGGCCATTGCCACGGCTCCGCCGAACCAGCACGAGGCCACTCCCATGCCACCCCACGCGAAGCCGGGACGTTTGAAATACCAGTCCTCGTCGCCCACCGGTGCTGCCTTCACATGCTCTAAGTGGACGGTGCCGCTGGGGATTTCCTGCAGGCCCCGGCTGGTCCACCTCGGGGTTTCGCACGATACTCCAGGGTCCTTCAGGCTGACGGCGAAGGCCGTCCTGCCGTTGCCCTCCGTGTGGGCTGTGATGATGGCATTGTCCAGCTGGGCGGCCAGCGAGCACCATGGTTTGGCGCCGTTGAGTACGTAGTTTCCGGCAGGGTCGGTCTTGGCCTCGAGTTTCATGCCGGGACCTTCGGCCGCGAAGACTCCCCACGGGCCTGTCGCGATTGCTTCGGAACCGGACTGGGCCAGGATCGCGAGGGCGTCCAGGTGGGGTTCAAGGACGCGTCCGGCGGCCACGTCCACGGCCGTGACGGACGCCAGGAGTTCCCAGAGCTTGGCTGTGTTGCCCTCGCCAGGCTTCGGAACAGTGTGTCCTATCTCCCCGGCAATGGCCAACAGTTCAGGGATGTTACCCACGGCCGCCCGGATTTGTTCGAGTACGGGTTCGAGGGCTTGAAGTTGAACGGACTCGGAACTGATGCGTACGGGTTGGGCTTCGGGGTCGCTCATGGACTCAAGCCTAAACTAAGGAGCCTTAGTTTATGGGCTGCGAGAAGCAAGAACGACGGCGGAGGGGCATCACTGCCGACTTCCCAGGTGTCGAGCCATTTATTGCATCGCGCCGAGGTGGGACGGAGGTGAGCATTGCGCTGGGTTTCCAACGAGTTCCGCCCGCGGAAAAGTTCCCCTTTGTCGCCACATGACGCAGCCTTTTCACAAGTTTTGTCACAAGAATCACATCATCTTGTCATTTAACATGACAGGATTCCTACGCTGGAGGAGTCAATGTTCCCGAGCCTTAGGAATTCCAGTGCCACAGCCGAACGACTCCGCTTCCATATCAACCGACTCCCACAGTCCGCCCGGCAAGAATCCGCCCGGCAAGAACCCGTCCGGCAGCCCGCGCAAAGCCCAAAGTTTCCTCAGCAACCTCGGCGCCGACCTCCCCGCGTCCTTGGTGGTTTTCCTCGTTGCCCTTCCGCTGTCCCTCGGCATCGCGGCGGCCTCCGGAGCACCTGTCATGGCCGGGCTCATCGCAGCTGCCATCGGAGGAATCGTAGCGGGCAGCCTGGGCGGCTCTCCACTCCAGGTGAGCGGTCCCGCCGCGGGCCTGACCGTCGTCGTTGCCGGCCTGGTTGACGAGTTCGGCTGGCAGGTGACGTGTGCGATTACGGCTGCCGCCGGCGTCGTGCAGTTGCTGCTGGGTGTCAGCCGCGTAGGCCGGGCCGCACTGGCAGTGTCGCCGGTGGTGGTCAAAGCCATGCTCGCTGGCATCGGCATCACGATCATCCTGCAGCAGTTGCATGTGCTGCTCGGCGGCCAGGCCGCTGGGTCCGCCGTCGAAAACCTGACCGCACTTCCAGCGGCCATCACCAATGTCGAGTTGCATTCGGCGCTGCTGGGACTGGCCGTCGTCGCGATTCTTCTGGCGTGGAAATACCTGCCCACTGCGGTGCGGAAGATTCCCGGGCCGCTTGCCGCCGTCGTCGCTGTTACCGCTTTGTCTGCAGCAGTTGCGCCCAGCGTCGAGCGCATCAGCTTCAGCGGTTCCCTGTTCGACGCCGTCGCCCTTCCCAGTTTGCCGGACGGTAACTGGCGTGGTGCGGTCATGGCGGTCATCACGGTAGCCCTGATCGCAAGCATCGAATCGCTGCTTTCCGCGGTGGCGGTGGACAAGATGCATGCAGGCACGCGCACCAACCTCAACCGGGAACTCGTCGGACAAGGCTCGGCAAACATGGTCTCCGGTATGCTCGGCGGCCTCCCGGTGACGGGCGTGATCGTCCGCAGCGCCACCAACGTTGAAGCCGGCGCCGCGAGCCGCGCGTCCGCCATCCTGCACGGCGTGTGGGTCCTGGTGTTCTCTGCACTGTTCGCCGGTCTCATCCAGCTGATTCCGTTGTCCGTGCTCGCAGGCCTGTTGCTCGTCATCGGCGCCAAGCTCATCAAGGTTGCCGACATCAAAACCAGCCTGCGCACCGGCGACCTCCTGGTCTACGTGGTCACGCTGGCATGCGTTGTTGTCCTGAACTTGCTCGAGGGCGTCATTATCGGCCTGGCACTCGCGGCCCTCTGCGTGTTGTGGCGGGTACTCCGTGCCCAGATCCATGCCCATGCTCCCGCCGGGGAGCAGCTGCCGTGGCGGGTCACGGTCGCCGGGTCCTGCAGCTTCTTCGCCCTGCCCCGACTGAACCGCGTGCTTCACTCCGTGCCCGAAGGACAGGACGCAGTGGTTGAACTCAACGCCGATTACCTTGATCACGCCTTCCGCGAGGTTCTGGTCGCCTGGCAGACGCAGCACCGCTCCAGCGGCGCCTCGGTGATGCTGGAGGAACACGGAACCACCGCTTTTACCGACGCCGCGGACAGCACTCCCCAGCGTCAGGATCCACGCGAATTCCCGCTGCCACCCAGGACTTCCTGGCAGTCGTCGCCGCTGGATGGTACCCACCAGGAAGCGCACGACGACGGCGGGCAGCTTCCGTTGCGGTCGATCCTCCTTGGCATCGACAAATACCATCGACGCTACGCAGACAAGGTTCGCCCGCTGGTGCAGGACCTGACCGAGGGGCAGAACCCGGACACCTTGTTTGTTGCCTGCGTCGACTCCCGCGTCAATCCGAACCTGATCACCAGCAGCGGCCCCGGCGACCTTCTGACACTGCGGAACATCGGCAACGTAGTGTGCCGTGATGGCCGGGATGCCTCGATCGATTCTGCCCTGGCATTCGCGGTCAAGGGCTTGTCCGTGGACTCGATCGTGATCTGCGGCCACTCCAATTGCGGCGCGATGAAGGCCGTTATCGCCGACGCCGAGGGTGCGGCCGCAGCTTTGGGTGGGGGCTTCGATGCCTGGCTGGAGCACGCCCGGCCGAGCTACCGCGCGCTGTTGGACGGTCATCCTGTGGCCCTTGCTGCCGAAGCTGAGGGCTACAGCCGCCTGGACCAGCTCAGCATGGTGAACGTAGCTGTCCAGCTCCAGAAGCTCGAAGAGCACCAGGTCACCGGGCCAGCCCTGGCATCTGGACGAGTGCAGGCCACGGGTTTGTTCTACGACATTTGCACGGCCCGCGTGGTCCTTGTGACTCCCCAGGGCATCGAGCAACTGGATCCGAGCATGGCCGTTCACTAGCCTGCCAGCTGGCTTGCGTTGCTTCACGACCTGCTTTGAGCTGACGCTGGCCCCGACACGCCGTTAACTGCGGCGTGTCGGGGCCGCCAGGCTGTCAAAGGGGGGCGTGAAGCAACAGGCTTCGGCGTTCGTGGAACGAGGGAGCCTAGCGGTCCGTGAGCAGCAGGACGTTCCCGTCGAGGTCCCGGACGGTGAAGAACAAGCACACGTCAGGATCGCCCTCCACCACCGACACACCATGTCCGTTCCTGAGCAAACGATCCCGCATGCCCGTGAGGTCCTCCACCAGGAATCCGCACGTCGCCCAAGCCAGCCCGGGCTCAGCCGCGATCCCGCTGAGGGGACCCATCAGCGTAACTGTGGCACCGCCGTCGCCCGTTAGAACTGCCGACCACTCCGAAACGGTGACAATCCGAAGCAACAGGTGTTCCGAATACCACATGGCTGCCCGGCCCGGATCCGAGACGGGAATGAATGCATTGGAAACAGTAGTCACGCGCGGCCCTTCCTGTGGGGATATTTGGATTGAGAGTAGCCCCCAGCCCTCCCCGTGGCCCAGCAAAGTGCGGAATACTGGAGCCGGAACCACGATTTCCGGCAGGAGAGGACTGCCGTGCGAGGAGGTGGCGAAACGTGAGCGCCGGGAACAACGCCTTCAGGCGGAAGCTCGAACGGGGCGCGGAACTGCGGGCCGTCCGATCGTGGGGCGGCAATGCCGAGGAAGATGCAGAGCTTGAGGCGGCAGAGGCGGAGGAGCGGGAGAAACGCCGCAAGGTGGACGACGCCGCGCGGGTCGAATATTTGATCCGGGATGCCATGAACCAGGGCAAATTCGACAACCTCAAATACGCCGGCAAGCCGATCCCGGGCCTGGGGGAGCACTATGACCCGGACTGGTGGGTCAAAGGTCTGATCCAGCGCGAGCAACTCAGCGGGATCGGCCCGCCAGCCATTCTCCTACGGATCGAAGACGCTGAACTCGACGCGAAGCTGGATCAGCAGTACACGGAGAAACAGGTCCGAGACATTCTTGAGGACTTCAACAAGCGGGTCGTTGAGGCTCGTCGACAGCTCCAGGGTGGGCCGCCAGTGATCACCAAGCTGAGGGATGTTGACGCCGAGCTGGAACGCTGGCGCGGACGACGTGCCGCGGCGGCGCCGCCCGAGCCGGAGCCCGGGGAACCAATCAAACGTACTTGGTGGCAGCGGCTCTGGAACGGCTTCGGCTGATACGAAATCCGGCCCCAGCGTCGGGGATGCGGCTAGGCGAAGCTGTCTTCCTTTGCCTGCTCCGACTCCTTGCGTCCACCCTTGATCAGCGACGACAAGTGCGCCTGCTGCTGGCGGAAGTGGCCGTGGGCCGTGAGGCCAAACTCGTAGGCAGACTCTGCATGCTGGGTGAGGTCCACGCCGGTTACTTCATGTTCGTGGGCCACGCGGAAGCCGATTGTCTTGTCAATAGCGCGGCCGATCAGGAGGGTGCCCAGGCCAGAGAGGGCGATAGTGAGCAGCACGGCAACTGTCTGTGCCACGAGCTGCTGAACGCCGCCGCCGTAAAGGAGGCCACCGGCCACTCCCTCCGTGGGGAAGGCAACAAATCCAAGGGAAAGCGTGCCGATCACGCCGGCGCCGAAGTGCACGCCCACGACGTCAAGGGAATCGTCGAAACCGAACTTGTACTTCAGGTCCACGAACACTGCACAGGCAGCACCGGCAACGAGTCCCAGGCCAAGGGCCGCGAGTGGGGTGATGTTGGCGCAGGAAGGGGTGATGGCTACCAGGCCGGCAACAACGCCGGAGGCCGCGCCCAACGATGTCGGGTGTCCGTGGCGGATCTTCTCCGTGACCAACCAGCTCAGCATCGCAGCGGCAGGAGCCACCAGGGTGTTGACCCAGATCAGGCCTGCCTGCTCAACGGTGGTTGCAGCGCCGCCATTGAAGCCAAACCATCCGAACCAGAGGATTGCTGCGCCGATCATGATGAACGGGACGTTGTGGGGGCGGTGGTTGGGGTCCTTGGCGAATCCGTGACGCTTTCCCACGATCAATGCGAGGACGAAAGCGGCGGTACCTGAACTGACCTCAACTACGGCACCGCCGGCGAAGTCGATCACCTGGCCGAAGATCTGCGTGACGGCTCCGCCGGCGCTCATCAAGCCACCGCCCCAGACCATGTAAGCCAGCGGGCAGTAGACCACGGTTACCCAGATGGGGACGAAGAGCGCCCACGCGCCGAACTTGGCACGGTCGGCGATGGCACCGCTGATGAGCGCCACAGTGATGATGGCGAACGTAGCCGCGAAAACTACCTTGAGGAGGTCAGGCGAACCCATGAGGTCCTGGAGGCCGAAGTGTGCAAAGGGGTTGCCGAACAGGCCCAGGAAGCCGTCGCCGGTGGTCATCGAGTATCCCCACAGGACCCACACCACGCCAACAATGCCCGCAGAGATGAAGCTCATCATGATCATGTTGAGCGCTGCCTTGGCGCGGGTCATGCCGCCGTAGAAAAGGCCAAGGCCCGGAGTCATGAAAAGCACCATTGCCGATGACAACATCAGCCAGACGTGTTGCGCAGAGATCTCCACTGCGTTCCCTTCTGATCAAGCCTGAACGGGCCCGTTGTTGCACGGCCCTCACTACCCCCCGATCAATATTCGGTGAGCTATGTTTCCGACTCAGAAGAGCTAAGTTGCAGGGAAGTTACAGAAACCCCACGTTCGTGAAGATCAGGTGACTGGCATGTTTCAGGGATGTTACCGACGCTTCCCGCGCGGTCATTTTTCGCGAGGCCCTGTTTCGCGCGGTCCTGTTTCGCGAGGCCCTCCCGGGTATCCGCCACGCCTGCTGAAGATGATGATCCCCAAGGCAATCGCCGTGGGCAGCGCCGCGGCCAGCGGCACCAGCTGAGCCCCAACGGTGGTCAGCGCCAAAGCACCGTAACCGGCACCGACGGCGATCCCCAGCTGGATGGTCACTACTGTGAGGCCGTTGGCCGCATCCTTGTGCTCCCCGCCGGCGCGAAGGATCGCCGCCTGGTTGTAGATGCCGATCGCTCCGAAGGAAACACCCCAGGCGACCATCAGCGCGAAAACCCCCACCCATGTGCCGCCCAGAACCGGAAGCAGCGCGAAGGCAAGCAAAAGAAGCCCGACGGCGGTAATCACCGAACGCCGGGGACGGGAATCGGCGGTCAGGCCGGCAATCCAGATCCCGACCAAGCCCGAGATTCCCACCACGGACAGGGAAATGCCAGTGAGGGCTTCGGGCAATCCGGAGGCGAGCAGGAAAGGGGCAACATATGTAAAGAGTGTGAAGTGTGCCAGCAGCAAGAGTGGCCAAGCGGTGGCCACGGCGATCACGCCCGGTAGCTTGAGCGCCGCCCGGATCGACGGCGTCTTGTGGGTACCCGGATCATGCGCAGCAGGCAGGAGCCAGAACGCCAAAACTGCCAACAGGACGCCAACCCCGGCCAGGACCACGAAGGAAACCCGCCATGTCATGAGCGTGCCCATCAGTGTGCCTATTGGAGCCCCGACTGCCAACGCGATGCTGGTTCCGCTGAAGACGACGGCCATGGACTTGCCCACCGAGTGGGCAGGAACGATGCGCGCCACATACGGTGCCATGCTCGACCACAACATGCCATGGGCAATACCGCCCAACAGCCTTGCGACGATGGCCACTTCAAGATTTGGGCTCAATGCCAGCAAGACGTTGCTAAGTGCAAAGGCAAGTACGGTCCCGATCAACAGGGTCTTCCGTGGGACCCGCCCGCCCAGGAGTCGGGACAAGGGAAGGGCGGTGAAGACGATGATTGCTGCATATGCTGCGGTCAGGGAACCTACAGCCGATTCCTCCACACCCAGATCCCGGCTGATCTGGGGAAGCAGCCCGGACGGAAGCAGCTCTGTGGTGACAGCCGTAAAGCCCGCGGCAGCAAGCACCAAAAGGCCGCCCCAAGGGATCTTGTCCGCTGCCCGGGTTTTCGCTGGGCTTGGCTTTGACTTTCCTTGATCGGGTGTCGCGTGCACCTGGGTTTCGACCGCCAAAGGGTCCTGCTTCAAAGATTGCTCCTCATGGATGAATCACGTTTGTGGGCATGTGCGTGAGTAACCCCAACGCTACCCAGCCAGCGGCGCGTGAGGGAGGCTCTGACAGAAACCCCTTTCATGGGGTGCAGAGCAGGCCTCGCAAGATCCCTAGCGAGCGTAGAGTTCCGTGAAATTCCTCAAGACCCGCATCGGTTCCGTCACCGAGGCTTGCTTGGCGGTTTCGATGAGTTCATCAGCAGCGTCCGGCGGGAAATAGCCCGCGTTCTTGTAGATGTTGATCCTGGTGATCAGGCCGTCGACATCCAGTTCGGGGTGGAATTGCGTGGCATAGAGATTCTTCTTGATGCGGAACATGTGCACCGGGCAGGCTGCGGAACTAGCGAGCAACACGGCGTTTCCCGGCAGCTTGCTGCAGGCTTCCTTATGCCCGACGAATGCTTCGAAGGTGTGGGGCAGGCCTTTGAGCAGGGGATCGCGCTCCCCGTCCGCGGTCAATTTAATCTCCGTGGCACCCACCGGTTCACCGTAGCGACGATCAATGATGGCTCCCTGATGAACACCCAGGGTTCCAACTCCGTAGCAGGCACCCAAGAAGGGGAAGTCCTCGGCCACGATGCGATCCAGGAGGGCTGAGAGTTCAGCTTCGACGCGAAGCTGGGCCGGGCTCTTCTCCTCCACAGGGTCGCTGGAGGTGTAGGGACTGCCGCCCACAATCACACCGGAGTATCCGGCCAAGTCAATGGCCGGCAATGGTCCTGACTCGAGCCTGATGCGGACCAATTCCTCAGCCTGGAGCCCGCAGTACCGGAGGTAAGCCTGGTACTCGTCATCCGCTGCCGCGTCTTCGGCGCGCGTGGCCAACAAAAGGAAGGGCTTCACAGGCCAAGTCTGCGGGAGGAACGACTGGCTTTCAAAGTCTTTCTGCCGGCTGGGCCGCGGAAATGGCGCGCAGACCGGGCCCCGTAACGCAGACCCACTCAGCGAGGTGCGGCCGGTGACGTGCTCGGACCAGGGGAAGGCGGGGGAGCCGGAGGGTTGAACGCACCGTTCGGATAGAGGGCGGTGGCCTGCATCATGTAGTTGGCCCACTGCGGGCCGGCGATCATGTAGCCATCCAATGACTTGTAGAACTTTCCGTTAATGGTGACGTTCTGTCCCGCGCGCTGTTGTCCCGCCGTCGTATCCCCAAAGAATGAGGCCGTGGCGAGCCGTGTGGTGAAGCCAGCCACCCAGGTTGCGCCGTTGTTGTTGGAGGTACCGGTCTTGGCCGCGACGGGGACCTGGTTCTGTACCTTGGGTTCGATGTAGACGCCGGATCCGAGCTTGAGGACGTCCTGCAGCACCGCAGTGACCCCACGGGCCACAGCAGGTTTCACCGTCTCCTTGCATTCAGGGGTTTGCGCCGGGTATTTCCTGCCTTGTGAGTCGCTGATGTCGGTGATGGCGATTGGTTTGCAGTAGGTGCCATCGTTGGCGAATGTTGCGTAGGCGCTCGCCAGGACAACAGGAGCGACGCCGATGGACCCCAGGAGGTTGCCGATCTGGTGCATGTTGATCTGGGCGTTGTCCAAGCCGCTGTGCAAACCGACCGCGTCCACCATTTTTTGGATGCCGCAGAAATCCAACTGGGCGGCAGTAGCGAAAGTGGCGGTGTTAATGGAGTTGTAAAGGCCGTAGTTGATGGGCATTGGGCGGTAGTAGCCCTCGTCGTTGTTCTGCAGGTCATCATCCGCGCCGAGGTTTTGGGCCTTCTGCGCAGTGCTGTATCCACCCAGCACCTTGCCGCAGCTGGACCGCCAGGGGAAGCCAACCGGGTAGACCCGGCGGGAAGCATCCACCACGGCAGTGGGCGACTTGCCCTCGTTGAGCCACTCCGCGAAAATGAACGGCTTCATGGTGGAGCCGGGTTGGAAGCCACCGGCACCGTTGAGGTCGTTACCGTTTTCGTCCTTCGCATCCACGTTGAAGTTCAACTGGGTATCGAATTTCCCGTCCTGCGGAACGAACACCGTGTTTTGTGCCATGGACAGTATCTTTCCCGTGCCTGGTTGCACGGTGGTCATCGAAGCACCCCACTTGTCCGGGTTCGCGCCTGCAGAGGCATCCACTTGTACTTGTGCCGCCGCCTGCAACCGGCTGTCCAACGTGGTGGTGATGGTGAGCCCGCCCCGGTAGAGGAGTCGTTCGCGGTCCTCCACGGTTGCGCCGTAGGCCTCATTGTTGAGGATCAGGTGGGACACGTAATCGCAGAAGTAGATGGCAATGGTGGCGCCCGCGCAGCCCTGCAGGGAAGGAGTGATTTTCAGCTCAACGGGGCTGGCGACTGCCGCGTCATGATCTACTTGCGTGATCTTGCCTTGTTCCAACATCCTGTCCAGCACCAGGTTTCGGCGGGCGAACGCTGATTCCGGGGCGGTTGTTGGGTCATAGACGCTGGGTCCGTTCACCAGGCCGGCCAAGAGCGCGGCCTGTGGCAATGTGAGGTCTTTTGCTGATGTGCTGAAGAAGTAGCGTGAAGCAGCTTCGATGCCATACGCGTTCCGGTTGAAGAACACGATGTTCAGGTACCCCTCAAGGATTTGGTCTTTGCTGAAGCGTTTCTCAAGCTCCAACGCCAGCTTGATCTCGCGCAGCTTGTCACCCATGGTCTTGTCCCCGCTGAGCACCACGTCCTCGGGCCGACCCTGCGAGAGGCGGGACTCGTTCAGCACGTTGGTGACGTATTGCTGGGTCAGGGTGGACGCGCCCTGCCGGGTTCCCTTGGTCACGTTGGATGTCAGGGCGCGGATGATCCCTTGCGCATCTACTCCGGGATGTTCGTAAAATCGGCTGTCTTCGATGGCCACGATTGCCTGGCGGATGAAGGGTGACATCTGATCCAGAGGTACCTTCACCCGGTTCTCAGCATAAAACGTGGCGATGTGCTGGCCATCCGCACTGAGCACGGTGCTGGAAAGGGACGGCGAATCAACGTCCAGTTGGCTGGGAAGGCTTTCGTAAAAGCCGATGGAACCGCCCATGGTAGTGCTGGTGAACTGAACCACCGGCACCATGAAGCCGCAGATCAGCACCCCGCAGAGGGCGCTCACGAAGAAAAACCCGAAGATCCTCAGAAGGACCTTGCCAAGACCTAACCGTGGACCCTTGTTCCGCGCCATTTCGTGCCATTCCGTCGAGATGTCAGGCTGAAAAGTAGCTACAGAATACGTCTGCGGACGCCGTCAATCCATGGCTCCGAGGCCGCAAAAAGGTCCCAAATTGGACTCAATCCAGTGGCAGTGTCACCCTCACGGTGGTGCCCCGCCCAACCCCGGAGTCGATCTCGACTGACCCTCCGGCGTCGTGTACGGCAATGGACATGAGCAGCAGGCCGAAGCCGTGGCGGCGGCCGCTGGGGGCGGCGTGGATTTCGAAACCTTTGCCGTTGTCCATGATCGTCAGTTGGATTCCGTGGTAGACGGCGTTGAGGCGGATGGTCAGTTCACTGGCGTCGGCGTAGTTCAGCGTGTTGCTGAAAGTCTCCTGGGCTACGTGGTACAGCAGCGCGGCGGACGCGGAGGAGATCTCGATGCCGTGGTGGGGTGTGTGCCAATGGACGGTCACTCCGGAGCGTCGAAGCGGCGCAGCAAGCCTGTCGATGCATCCTGCGACACCCAGTGCGTGGAAATCCACGGGGTGCTGGTCCTGGATGATGCCCTTGACGGCGATCACCTCGGTTAGCGCTGCTGACTGTTCCATTGGTTCCCCCACATCATTGTGATTCTTGCTGGTTGTTCGTTGCCGAAACCCTGATGGATTGATGGAACGAGGGCTTCGTCTGCTTCCAGCGTGGCGCGCCAAAATCAAGGACTCTGTTTGTTTGGCTCAATTTCCCATCAAGTTTGCGGGGCGGGCTTGCGGATGTGGCACTCTTCATGCGGGGGCGCCCGACGGCGGCACGTGCGTCCCGCCGTCGGGCCCTGTTTGTGGGGTCTAACCTTCCTGTGGAAGCGCCGCGAGCAGCAGCCGGCAGGCGCTGGGGATCGGTTGGATGATCTCGACGGCGGTCGTTTCGGCAAGGCGCCGGGCGGTGGCGCTCAGTGGCCCGCCGGCAATGATGACCGCCTGGGAGCCGTCGTTTTCCGTCGCAGCGCTGACTGCTTCGGCCAACTCGTGGAATTGTCTTTCAGGATCGGCAGCGAGGGCCAGCGGCTCGGACTTCGTCAAACGAACACCAGCAAAGTGCTCCGAAAGTCCATGGGCCGCAACCAGCTTGCCCAAGGCGTCCACCAGCAACGGAGTGCTGGTCGCCATCCCAAAACGACGCAGCTTGCCATCCCGAGCGTGGGCTGCGGCGTGCACAGAGCCTTGACCGATGCCCATCACCGGGATGTCCAGTTCCCCGTCCAGTTGCGCGCGCCCGGGATCACCGATGGCGGCGACGATCACGCCGGCGACCCTGCCGCCGTCGGGCCCTGAAAGGTAGTTTTGCACTGCTTCGTTGACATGCCGGGCCGACTCAGCCAGCGAGACGGGATCCACAATCATGGAAGGTCCAGACGACGCGGTGATACCGACTACCTGGAGACCGTGGGGTTCCAGGGTCTCCTTGGCGAGGTCCACCATCATCGCTGTTGTGCTGCTGTTGGTGTTCGGATTTACCAGGAGGACGATCCGGGCTGACGGCCGGGGAGTATCAGTGTCCATAAATTGCCGCCTCCTCGTCGTTGCCGGGTTCCGAGTCTTCTTCCAGTGGCTTCCCGAAGGTTTCCGGCGGGAATTGAACCACGATTGCCAGGACACAGAAGAGCACGGCCAGGGTGGTGAACATGCCGGGCAGACCCGCTGAGTCAAAGACAGCTCCGGAGATGAGCGGGAAGAGACCGCCGGACAACGAGCCTGCTGCGAGGATAATCGACGTTCCGAAGCCTCGGGTGCGGGTGGGGTAGAGCTCCGGGGCGAACAGCCAGATGGTGGTGTTCAGGATGATGACGGAGAAGTTGAAGAGGACACCGAAGATCACTACCAGCACGATGTCGTTGGCGAGGAAGGCCATGGACAGTCCTGAGAGGCACCCAAGGATGGCGGCAGCCGTGAGAACCTTTTTGCGTGGCAATCGGCTGGCCAAATAGGCAGCGGTGGCCGCGCCCAGCAAAGAGCCCGACTGCATGATGAGGGTGAACCAGAGGCTGGTGTTCACGGCATATCCGCGGGAAACCAGAATGGTGGGCATCAGCGTCAGCATCGAAATCTGGGCGGCGTATGACATGCAGACGGCGATGCAGAGCAGGACAGTGCGCTTGAGGAGCTTACCGCGCAGCGCGTCCTTCCAATGTCCTGACGCCGTGACCACCACGGGGTCTGGCACTGCGGTGATGTAAGTTTCCGGATCGGCTATGCGTCCGGAGAGCTTGTTGCGGGCCAGACGGGTGATGACCATGTTTGCTTCGTCGATCTTGCCCTGGGATGCAAGGAAACGGGGCGTTTCGGGGACAAAGCGTCGAAAGAACATCACCAAAAGGGCGGGGATGAACAGCAAGCCGAACACCCAGCGCCACTTGTCCGGACCATCGAAGAGCGTGAAGACAAGGATGCCAAAGGCAGGTGCAAGCATGTTGCCCAAGCCGGCCGCGGTGACGTTGATGAGTCCGACGGCGGTCCCGCGGTGTTTCGCTGCGAAGAACTCCGCCATCATGATCACGGCCACTGCGATTTCGCCGCCCAGCCCAAAGCCCACCACGAAACGGCCAGCGGCGAGGATGGGGTAGTTGGGGGCAACGGCACAGAGCAACGAACCACCAGCGAAGATGATGAGGTTGATGACCAGCATGTGCCGACGGCCATATTTATCGACGATCAGGCCCGTCGCCAGCCGTCCGAGTGCGGTTGCCGTAAAAGTCATTGTGTTCAGCAAGCCGATCTCGGTGGCCCCAAGACCCCACGACTGGCGCAGGATGGGGCCGGTGATGCCCACGGCGTTTTGCTCGAGGGCATCGAAGAATACCCCCAGCAGGATCATGAAGACGATCTGGCGGTGTGCCCCAGTCACTCCGATCCGCTGGTACGCGCCTTCAATTTGTTTCGCCAGGGATCCGGTCCGCGGTGTTGCAGCCTCCTGGGCAAGGTCTTTTTCCACAGTGCGCTCCTTACTGAGCTCTGAAGGTTCATTCATTGCCACGTGAATGGTTCCATCATGCGGAATGCGAATATCACATGAAGGAATGTGATGTAGATTACGCTTTGGGATACCAAAACGCCACGGTTGGCGCGTAAACAAAATGTGACCGGATGCTCATGGATGGACTGGGCGCGAGTGGCTTCGTGCCCCCTTTGGCCATCCTTGGCCATGGATGCAACTGAATAAGGTTGTTTTCTGGCAATTCCATCGCAAAAAGGGTCGGGAAGCCAAGGGCAGCCAGCGGCTCAACCTCACCAACACGGAAAAGACAAAGCACGCCCCGACGGCAACGTAGTATGCCATCGGGGCGTGCTTGGCTGTGTTTTGGAGGTCTGCGTCAGGTGGAACCTAGCGGCGCCCGCCCCCACCACCAGGACCCTGTGCCTGCGTGTACTGGCCTGCCGTCACAGTTCCCTGCTTGTCCGCTCCGTCAATGGACCCAGTCGTCAGACCAGCCTCCGCATCCGCCTTGCCTCCCGTGTAAACCGTGTACGTCTGGCCCTCGCTGATTGCGGACGAGGAGAACACCAGGGAGGCAATGGTCTTGGTTGTCACGAAGGATGCCACCACAGTCCCCGACGGGTCAACGATGTGCACAGGCGTGCCGGCAGCCACAGAGGAGTTGAACGTTACCTGCACGCCGGACTGAGTGGATGAGGCGGCCGGGGTTACCGCCATGCCCGCACTGCCTGCCGCAGCCACGGTCCCACCCGTGACGGTCAATTCACCGTTGACGTCAAGCGCGCCGTTGCCATCGTTCGTGGGGCCGTTGACCACCACCGTTCCCCCGGAAATCGTCGCATTCCCGTTGGAGTCCAAGCCGTCTCCCTGGGAGTTGATGGTCAAGGTGCCACCGGACACGTCAACGGTGTAGTCGCCGACGGTCTCGCCGCCGCCCATGCCGCCTCCCATATCGCCTGGGCCGGTGCCCGCCCCGGAATCCGCAGAGTTGGAGGACCCGCCCGAGGCGTTCACGCCGTCGTCGTTGGATGTGACGGTGACATCGCCACCGGAGACGGCGATGTGCTGGGCCTCAAGCCCTTCCTCCGACCCGGCCACAGTGACTGTTCCTCCCGTGATGGAGAGGGTGTTGAAGGCCTTGACGCCGTCGTCACCCGCGGTGACCGTCAAGGAGCCCCCGCTGACCAGTAGCCAGCCGCGGTTTGCGTCTGTTTCGTTGTCTGCTTTCACGCCATCTCCGCCGGCTGTCACTTGGTAGGCGCCGTCCAGCAGCACGGTGTAGTCCTTGCCGCGGATGCCATCGTCCTTGGCGTCCACCGTGACTTTGCCGGAGGCCATGACCAGGCCGTCCTTGGAGACGATGCCGTCGTTGTAGTTTCCGTTGACGGTCAACGAACCCGGCCCGGCGATGGTCAGATCCGCCATTGAGAAAAGTGCCGCATTGGGTGCGTCCTCGCCCTGCTCGGCATAGCTCGTGGCGTCGGTCAACGTGTTCGAACTGCCGTCTTCCAAGTAGACGATCGCTTCGTCCGCGCTCTTGACGGAGAACGGCGAACCGGTCGAATTTCCCAGTTCCACACCATCCAGGATGATCCGGACGGTGTCGGAATCGCCTGCGGCCACCACGATCTGGCCGTCGCTCAGCGAGCCGCTCAGGCGGTAGGTTCCGGCCGCGCTGATGGTGACGGTATTGCCGTCCACCACCACGCCAGTGGAGGCCGACGACGTCACTTTGCTGCCGCCGTCGGCCAGGCCGACGGCCACTTCAGACGCAGGGTCCCAGGTGAGGTCATCGCTGTCGAAATGGGTATCTGCCTCAATCGTGGCAGCGGTGACGGTCTGGGCGGAGTCGGAGGTGGACCCGGCTGTGCTGGATGACGAGGTGCTGGAAGAAGTGGAACTGGTGGCGGCGCTTGAGCAGCCGGCCAGTGATACCGCCAAGGCGACGGCGGCAACGGAAAAGTAAGTGCGGAAGGAGCGCATGGTGGATTCCTTAGGGAAGTCTGTGGGTTAGCTGATGGTGGCGGGACGCAGGGGCATCCGGCGTCGGAGGGTTTGATTCCAGCGGTTGGCGGGCAGCCCGGGGTGGAGCGCAGCCATGCCGGTGGCGAACTTGGAGATGCGGCAGGGGCGAACACCGTTCCTCCACAGGTGCTTGTCCAGCGGGCCGGGGGCAGATCCGGACTTCGTCTCAACCACGACGGCGTCGTCCAGGACCCAGGGCTGCCCGTCCGGGCGTTGCCAGGTGACCTCTGAATCGATCGTCGCGCGGCTCCCGGATTCCGGAAGGAAAAGCGTGGTGCGGCGGTAACGGGTGGAGAGAACAGGTTCCAGCGGACCGAAATTCACCCCACCAAGGGTGGCTGCAAGAGCCTCGTTCACGTAGGCCAGGCCTTCCCGCGTGAGCCGGTCGCGGTTGCACAGCTCATAGGGGATGCGCTCCTTGACGGTGGCCTCGCGGGCACCTTCGGTCTTGACCTCCAGGAAGCTCAGCGCGGTGTCCAGGTAGGTCCGGGTGCGGATCTTGAAGCGGCGGCGACGACCATGCGCGGCAAGCATGTAGCTGTCCAGGTCCGGGGTATCGAAGTAGACGGAGTCGTAGGCGAACGTCCGATTTCCGTCCATTTCGAGGACCCGCGCCTCCGTGGTGAAGGTCGACAGGATCCGCCGGGCGGTTGCGGACGGCACCAGATACTTGCGGTCCACCCGCGTCAGTAGCGCGGCTTCGGTGGTGAGTTCTTCAAGCCCGACGGCGGGTAGCTGGCTGAGCTGCGGAATGACCGCTTCTGCGTCGAAGTGCTTCATGCGACACCCGCCGAAGTGGGCACGGGTTGCTGTGGGTGACTTGCCGGCGGCTGGGTGGCGGGCAGTTCCTCGGGTGCCGGCGTGAGTGCGCCTGCAGGCTGGTCGAAGCCGAGCGGGCCCTGCGAAGCAGCGTGGTCCTGGGAAACAGCGTGGCCCTGTGAATCAGCGTGGTCCTGTGGAACAGCGTGGGTTTGACTCACGCGGGAGGACCGTACGGCATACCGGACATCCACGATCGTTTTGTCGTTCACCAGGTCCAGCTCCTGGATGGTGGCCGAGTGGACCGTGCCATCGAGGACTTCCTCAAGCCGGGCGTGGAGTTCGTGTTCGTTGTTGATGGCCCGGTCCAGGACCACGGTCTGGTGCCTGTAAGCGGGGAGGACCCTGGGGTTGTCACCGACGAACATGACCAGGAGGACCATGCCCATGAGGGACAACGTCAGCCAAAGTGGTTCTACGCCGATGCCTGCGATCAGCCCCAGCGCCAGCGCTGAGAAGTAGTAGGCCACCTCGTGCTGCGCGAGTTCCGTGGATCGCAGGCGGATGATTGACAGAACACCGAACAGCCCCAAGCCGAGCCCAATCCCGGCTGCTGAGCCGGACAAGGCCGTCGCAACTGCCAGGACCCCAACGTTCATGCCCAGGTAGGAAACTACAAGGTCACGACGCCGGTGCCGGCGGAGGTAGAGGGCGAACGTGAGGACAGTGATGGCGGCGAGGTCCGCTGCTATAAGGACGATGGTGTTCATCGGATTCTCCGGAATCTGTTGGTTGGCTGGTCTCCACGATTCCCGGTCCTGCTGTGCTGAAACTGTGCCGGGACCAAGGCTGGGATATGCGTTTCGACGTCGGCTGGTTCCGGTGTGCCGGCCAAGGTTGTGCCGGCCTTGCGGGCGAAGAGGAATCGCTGCTGCACGGCGAAGCTCACGCCCAGCAAAGCCATCTCCGTGACGAGCTTGGCCAGCAAATCCGGAACAGCAACGGAGGTGAGGGCCCACATGATCGAGTAGTTGGCGGATAGCAAGATGACAACGAGCGCCATATATCCTGCGGCGGTGGAACGCAGTGATCTTTCCGTGCCGTGATCGAAGACCAGCTGTCGGTTGACCAGGAAGTTCACAGCCGAGCTGATCATCCTGGCTCCGACCACTGCCAGAAGGAGCGAATCCGTAAGCGCGCTGAGGATCAGGAAGGCCACCGTATCCACCAGGAATGCCGAGAAGGACGAACCCAGGAACTTCAACAGCGGTGCGTAGATTCTGATGGAATCGGCCACAGGCCTGAAATGCGAGCCCGAGTTGTTATCCAGGTACACCGTTGCGATGTCCACGGAGTCAATGGCGTATCCGGCCTGCTTCGCCTCCAGCAACAGGTTCAGCTCGTACTCGTACCGTTGGCCGCGGACAGTCAGCAACCAGGGGAGCATGTCCGCCCGGTAGCCACGCAGGCCCGTTTGCGTGTCGGCCATCCGTTGGCCGGTAGCGAGCCGGAACAGCCAGCGCGTAACCGTGTTGCCGAACTTACTGCGTGCAGGAACGTCGCCTGAAAAGTTCCGGCATCCCAGAACCATGGTGGCCGTAACTCGGCCCACCCTGTCCGCGACCGCAAGGATATCCGCGACACCATGTTGGCCATCGCTGTCGGCACACACCACGTCGTTGCCGGGGAATTCAGCCGCAATGAAGGCGAAACCACTCTTGAGGGCATGCCCTTTGCCGCCGTTGACTGCGTAGCTGAGCACGTGGCACCCAAGCCGGGCGGCGTCGTCGAACACGTCTTTGAAGTCGGGTCCGGAACCATCGTCCACCACCACGATCCTCAGCCACGGATCGGCTTCCTGGATGGTGCGGACGAGGTTGATGAGCTGGTGGTCCGGCTCGTAGGCCGGGATCAGGACAATCATGACGACTGGGCGATGTAGAGGATGTCGGAGGTACCGCGCTCTTTGTTGTCGCCGAGCGGATTGTTCACCAGCGCACCGTTGAAGTACATGGTTGATGAGCCGCCGCCGTCGATGTTGTACGCCGTGGTGGCGCCAAGGTCCTTCATGATCTGTGCGAGGCCGGTCATGGTGACGCCTGCGGAATAGCCCGGGCTGCGGCCATCCACCACCACAAACACGAGATGGTTCCCGTCGATGACTCCCACGGCCGTCCGCGGTTGCTCGCCCTGGATGGAGTGGTTGCCGAAATTCGTATCGACCTCAACATCCTCGATGCCCGAGGCGATCTCGCCATTGTCCAGCAAGGAAGGCCCAAACGAGAGCGTGTTCCACACCCCATCCGCTAGGAGCTGATCAGCCGACGTGGTGGTCTCGTCGTATACCTTGACGGTGCCGTCCTTGTAGAACGCCAGACCCTGGCGTGCGCCTTCGTCCCGGTACACCACGCCGTTGCGGATCACGATGCCCGTATCCCGGAAACCGTAGTAGTCGCCGTTGATGGCGAAAATGGCGTTGTGGTCCTGCGCGATCGCGGACGTGGTCTCCGTGATGTTCTCGCCGTAGGTGTCTTCGGCAAAGGCAGACTTCAGCGTCGTCGCGTCATCAAGCACGACGTCGGCCACATAGTAGGTGACCGTGTTGTCGCCGCTGCCCGTGGTCACAGTCGAGATGGTGACGCCGGTGTCGCCGGACGTGTACGAGGTATCCGTGACCACTGCGCTCGCCGACGTTTCAGCGGAGGTGGATTCCGGCGTCGTGCCTGTATCTGTTGTGCCCGCCTGGCTCGCTTCGTATTCCGAGACGTTGGTGATTTGGGCGTGGGGAATGACGAAACGGTCCAACGCCCAGGCCGTGGCACCCCCGGCAGAGAGAGTGACCGCCAGGACGGCGGAGACGACGGCGCGCCGGGTCCGGCTGCCCTTACGGTTTTCGGTCTGTTGAGGAGTCATGCCTCATTTCTACGAACCGGGCCTACGCCGGAGGTTTGCTCCACTTATGTTTGGGCTGTGAAGCTTTCTAGCGGTGGAGATCTGCCTCCAGGGCTGCTTCTTCAATGCGGAACCTGTGTGCTGCCCATTCTTCGGAGTTGCGGGACGGGATGTTGGGATCGCCTGGTCTTTGGCCCGCGGTGGCGTCGATGAGCTCACGGATGATGTCCGCGTGCCCTGCATGCCGCGCGGTTTCCAAGCACATGTGGACAAGGATCTGATGGAGCGTCACATTTCGCTTCTCTTCGGACCACCAGGGCACAACGCCGGGAGCATCCAAGGGGAGGGCTTCGATAGTGGCATCGCTGTGGTTGGCCGAGAAGTGGTGCAACTCCAGTATTTCCGCGCGGCTTTCCGAAGCGGGCACCCACAGATCAGCATCCGGCTCGGCGTCCTCCGCGAACCAAGGCAACTCACGTCCGCTCGGACGCCCAAAGGTCTCTCCGAAATAGCCCAACTCCACGCTCGCAACATGCTTGACGAGGCCCAGGAGATTGGTACCAGTGGGGGTCATGGGCCGGCGGGCATCGTATTCGCTGAGGCCATCCAGCTTGCCGAGCAGGTCCGCCCGGCGCAGGCGCAAATAACCGAGCAACGTCGCTTTGTCGTCCATGGGGAGCACTCTACCCAAGCGGGGCCGACACGAGTTCGCGGGAAACGCACGAAATCGCCGGAAACTCCAGCGAACTGGCAGCTTTCCGGCGATCTCGGCGCAAGCAGGCAAGGACTAGGTGAGCTTCACCTGGCGGTTCATGTCCTTGTACAGCAGGTAACGGAACTCGCCCGGACCACCCGCGTAGCAGGCCTGCGGGCAGAAGGCACGCAGCCACATGAAGTCGCCGGCTTCCACTTCCACCCAGTCGTTGTTGAGCAGGTACATGGCCTTGCCCTCCAGGACGTACAGGCCGTGCTCCATGACGTGGGTTTCCGGGAAGGGGATCACACCGCCGGGCTGGAAGGTGACGATGTTGACCTGCATGTCGTGGGCGAGGTCGCTGGAGTCCGTGAAGCGCGTGGTTTTCCAGACGTCGTTGGTATCCGGCATGGAGGTGGGCTCCACGTCCTTCTCGTTGGTGACGAAGGACTTGGCCTCGAAACCTTCGAGGCGTTCGTAGGCCTTGCGGATCCAGTGGAAGGAGACGATGTCGTCGGAGACGTTTTCCAGGCCCCACTCCGCGCCGGCAGCGAGGTAGGCGTAGCCACCCTCTTCGAGGTGGTGCAGTTCGCCGTCGAGGGTCAGGTTGACCTGGCCCTTGGTGACGAAGATGACGCCTTCAACGCCGGACTCAAACTCGGCCTTGGGAGCCCCGCCGCCCGGTGCGATCTCCACGATCAACTGCGAGAATGTGGTGGCGAAGCCGGAGATCGGCCGCGCAATGATCCACGAACGCGTGTTGGAGAAACCCGGCAGGTTGCTGGTGACGATGTCCGTCATCACGCCCTTGGGGATCACGGTGTAGGCCTCGGTGACGATCGCCCGTTCCGTGGTGAGGTGGGTCTGCGGCGGCAGGCCGCCCTGGGGGTAGTAGTACTTACCCATGGGAATGCTCCTTATCAGTGGGAAGTCGGTTGCGCGAGCCGCGGGTGCGCCAATGCGGTCAGCTGTGAAAGTTCGACGCCGGCAAGCGCCTTGACCTCGTCGGTCCCCACTGCGCCGCACTGGACGCCACGGAGGACGAAGCCGGCAAGCGCGCGGGCGGTGGCGGGCTCGTCCATGACGCCGCCTTCGGTGCGTTCTACATAGTTACGGAGGCGGAGAGCCGCGGCGGGCAGGCCTTCGCGGTAGAAAGCGTACGACGCCGAGAAACGGCTGGGGAGCTGGGCGGCGTGGAGGTCCCATCCTTGGTAATAGCCGTTTTCAAGGGAGCGGCGGACCAGCCGGCCGTGAAGCTTCCAGGCGTCTTCAACGGCGTCGCCCACAGGAATGATGTTGGTGGAACCGTCAGAGAGGCGGATACCCGTTCCGGCGACAGCGAGCTGCATGACTTCCTTGGCGAAGTCGGCCACGGGATGCTCCATGGATTGGTATTCCGCTGAGATTCCCAGCGAAGCGCTGTAATCGTAGGTCCCGTAATGCAGGGCGCTGATACGGCCCGGAACAACGTGGGGGAGCTGTGCCACGGGAGACGTTCCATCGGCGCCCAGAATGAGCTGCGGCGTTTCCACCTGCACCTCGAACCGGAGCCTCCCCGCGGGAAGCCCGTGGACTTCCTCGAGGCGCGAGACCGCGAAGTCCATGGCCAGCACCTGAGCCACCGTGGTGACCTTGGGCAGGGTGAGGATCAGTCCTGCCGGGAGTTCCCCGGCGGCAGCGAGCGTGGAGACGAACAGGTCCAAAGTACGCAGTCCGCGGGCCCGGGTGGCTGCTTCGAAGCACTTGAATCGGATGCCGATGAACGGCGGAGCGGTTCCCGCTGCAACCGCAGCAGCAACAGCGTTGGCGGCAGCAACGGCGTCGGCGTCTTCTGCCTCATCGCCGCGGTCCCCGTAGCCGTCCTCGAAGTCCAGGCGGAGGTCCTCGATCGGTTCGGAGGAGAGTTTCGCCGCCACACGGGAGGCAACAGCGGCAGCCAAATGAGGCTCCTGGCCCAACAACTGGCCGAGCTTTTCCAGGCCACCGTGAGCTTCCGCCGTCGCGAGCGCCTGGGCGCCCCACTCCGCCGCAAATGACGGCGTGAAGCGGTCCGCCGGGATGTAGACGGTATGAATGGGCTGGCGTGAGCCGTCGTCGCCGGGGTAGTTGCGGTCCAGGAGTTGGTCCGTCGCCTCAAGCTGGGACTCGATGTGAGCCAGATCAGAGGAAGAGAATGAACCCATCTCAGCCCACCAGCTCGTAAGCGGGTGTTGTCAGGAAATCGGTGTAATCGTCTGACAGACAGATGTCCTCGATCAGCTTGGAAGCCGGCTCGTAGTACTTGGTGAAATTCTCGTCACCGAATTCGATGCGCAAACGCTCGGTTTCTTCGCCGAGGATCCGGGTGACGAGTTCGCGGGTCACCGTGTTGCCCGTGTCCGCGAGGACGGACTTGTTGCGGATCTGCTGCCACACCTGCGAGCGGGAGATTTCCGCGGTCGCGGCATCTTCCATGAGGTTGTGGATGGCGACGGCACCGCTGCCGGAGATCCAAACGCCCGTGTACGCGACGGCGACGTAGAGGTTCAGCCGCAGGCCTGCCTCTGTCACGGTGCCGCCGGCGGAGGCGACGTCGATCAGCTGCTCAGCCGTGACGTTCACCTCGGGGCGCTGCTTGTCCAACTGGTTGGGGCGGTCGCCCAGTACCGAATCGAACACTTCGCGGCACGTGGAAACGAGGTCCGGGTGCGCAACCCAGGAACCGTCGAAGCCGTCGTTTGCCTCGCGCGTCTTGTCGGCACGGACCTTGTCGAAGGCCGCAGCGGTGACGTCCGGCTGCTTGCGGTTCGGGATGACAGCAGCCATGCCGCCCATGGCGAAGGCGCCGCGCTTGTGGCAGGTCTTGACCAGGAGCTCGGTATAGGCGCGCATGAACGGCGCGGTCATGGCAACGGTGGCGCGGTCCGGGAGGACGAACTCTTCGCCGGCATCACGGAAGTACTTGATGATGCTGAAGAGGTAGTCCCAGCGGCCGGCGTTCAGGCCCGATGCGTGGTCGCGCAGCTCGTAGAGGATCTCGTCCATTTCAAACGCGGCCGGGATGGTCTCGATGAGGACGGTGGCGCGGATGCTGCCTTGCGGGATGCCGAGGAAGTCCTGGGCAAAGACGAAAACGTCGTTCCAGAGGCGGGCCTCAAGGTGGCTCTCCATCTTGGGCAGGTAGTAGTAAGGGCCATGGCCGTTCAGGAGCAACTGCTTGGCGATGTGGAAGAAGTGCAAGCCAAAGTCCACCAGCGCGCCCACCGCAGGTTCGCCGTCGATGAGCAGGTGGTTCTCCTCCATGTGCCAGCCGCGCGGACGGGCAACAACAACAGCCAAAGGAGCGTCCGTGCGCAGACGGTACTCCTTGCCTTCCGGCGACGTGTAGCTCAGGGTTCCCTGGGCGGCGTCGCGGAGGTTGAGGATCGCATCAATGACGTTGGGCCACGTGGGAGTGCTGGCGTCTTCGAGGTCCGCGAGCCACACCTTGGCACCGGAGTTCAGCGCGTTGATGGCCATCTTGGCAGGGGTTGCCGGACCGGTCATCTCCACGCGGCGGTCCTGCAGGGCTGCCGGTGCCTCAGCGACCTTCCAGTCGCCGTCGCGGATTTCCTGGGTCTCCGGGAGAAAGTCCAGGCGGCTGGTGTCCGCAACCTTCTGGCGCTTGGCTTTGCGGGCCTCCAGCAACTCGGCACGGGTGCCGGCGAAGCGCTTGTGCAGTTCCTCGATGAAGGCCAATGCCTTGGGGGTTAGGATCTCCTCGGCGCGATCGATCGGCCGGGGATCAGTGACTGTGATAGCCATTTGGCGGTGTCCTTTTCTAGAGTGCGCTGGCGGCGTTGGCGTGCGCAGCTGCTGCTACGGCACTGGCCACATCGGCGGCAACATGGGGATCGAAGACGCTGGGGATAATGTAACTCGCGTTCAGCTCATCGTCAGCCACCCGGTTGGCAATTGCCTCCGCAGCGGCCACCAGCATGTCCGGAGTGATGTCAGATGCTCCAGCATCCAGCAGTCCGCGGAAGAAGCCGGGGAAGGCCAGCACGTTGTTGATCTGGTTGGGGAAGTCGCTGCGACCCGTGGCAACCACGGCTGCGTGCTTGGAAGCGATGACGGGGTCGATTTCCGGCGTCGGGTTCGCCATGGCAAACACGATAGCGTTCTCGGCCATGGAAGCAACCTGCTCCTCGCCGATCACGTGCGGGGCGCTGACACCGATGAACACGTCCGCTCCCTTGAGGGCGTCATGCAGGGTTCCGGCGAAGCCTTCTTCGTTGGTGTTCGCGGCGATCCAGCTGCGGTGCTCGTCGTCGTACTTCTCGCCCGAGTGGATGGCGCCCGAGCGGCCGGCGGCGATGATGTGCTGCGCGCCCTGGGCCTTGAGGAGCTGGATAATGGCCGAGCCGGCCGCGCCGACGCCCGAGACAACGATCTTGACCTCGGACAGCTTCTTGTCCACTACACGCAGGGCGTTGACCAATGCGGCGAGGGTGACGATTGCGGTGCCGTGCTGGTCGTCGTGGAACACCGGGATGTCGAGTTCTTCGCGGAGGCGGTTCTCGATTTCGAAGCAGCGCGGGGCGGCAATATCTTCGAGGTTGATGCCGCCGTAGACGGGGGCCATGGCCTTGGCGATCATGATGATTTCTTCGGTGTCCTGCGTGTCCAGGCAGACCGGCCAGGCGTCAACGTTGGCGAACTGCTTGAACAGTGCGGCCTTGCCTTCCATGACCGGGAGGGCCGCGGCGGGGCCGATGTTGCCCAAGCCCAGGACAGCCGAGCCGTCGGTGAGGACTGCGATGGTGTTGCGCTTGACCGTCAGGTTGCGGGCGGCAGCGGGGTCTTCGGCGATCGCCAAGCAGACGCGCGCGACGCCGGGCGTGTAGGCGCGGGACAGATCGTCACGATTGCGCAGGGCTACTTTGGGGACGACCTCGAGCTTGCCGCCCAGGTGCATGAGGAAGGTGCGGTCCGAGACGTGCTGGACGGTCACGCCGTCGAGGGCGTTAAGGGCATCCTTCACACGGGCTGCGTGGGCGTCGTCCGTGGTGTTGCAGGTGACGTCAACAACGATCGTCTCGTGGTGGGATTCCGTGACGTCCAGCGCGGTGATTGCTGCACCGGCTGCGCCGACGGCTGCTGCCAGTTCGCTCGTAGCTGTAAAGCTGGACGGTGCGGCGACGCGCAGGGTGATCGAGTTTCCGGGGCTCGGATTCGCCATTGAAATTCCTCCTGTTAGGCCCGTTCCCGGGCCGCCGTTCCAAACTGAATGTTTTCGTATTATGGATATTATTATCTACAAAGTGGAAATACAACCCCCTACTCGGTCATCTTCGGTGTCATCGCGCATGGGGCCGGCGTGCTGTATCTTGGGTGTTCTAAGCAATTCTTTTCACGATGCGGATAAGAGTTGTCGGAATCTGAGTCATTGGAGACAAGGGAATGGCTGAAAAAGCCTCCGGAGGCGTGCAGTCCGTTGAGCGCGTCTTTGAACTGCTGGAACTGATCACGGATGCGGGTGGAGACGTCACTCTGAGCGAGCTGTCGTCGTCCACTGACCTGCCCTTGCCCACCATCCACCGCCTGCTGCGCACTTTGGTCTCCCTTGGCTACATCCGCCAGCTGCCCAACCGGCGCTACGCTTTGGGCCCCCGGCTCATCCGGCTTGGCGAGGGGGCCAGCAAGCAGCTCGGGGCCGTGGCGCGTCCGCAGCTGAAGACCCTCGTTGAACGCCTTGGCGAGACTTCCAACATGGCGGTGTTGGATTCGGACATGGTCATCTACGTGGCGCAGGTCCCGTCCATGCACTCCATGCGGATGTTCACCGAGGTTGGCCGCCGCGCCCACACGCATGACACCGGCGTTGGTAAAGCGATCCTGGCGCAGCTCGACGACGAACAGGTCCGTGGCATTGTTGCCCGCACCGGCATGCCCACGCCCACGGCCAAGAGCATCGGCGACATCGACTCCCTGCTCGCGGACCTCAAGCTGATCCGTGAGCGCGGCTACTCCATTGACGAGGAAGAGCAGGAGCTCGGCGTACGCTGCTTCGCGATGGCAGTGCCCAATGCTCCCACTCCTACCGCGATCTCCGTTTCCGGGCCCATCACCCGGGTGGACCAGAGCTTTGCCGACCGCGCTGTGCCGATGCTGCGCGAGGCCGCCCTGGCGATCTCCGCGGAGCTCAACCAGAACTGACCCGCCTCCCGCCGAGTTGGCATTTGATGGCAATGTTTCCCCGAAACATTGCCATCTTTTGTCATCTCGGCGTGGGTTTTGAGCGGGTAGCTTTCCTCATCACCGGATCCACCCCGACGGCGGCCGCGAAGTTCAAGTGCTTGTCCCGGACATAGATCAGGGCTTCTTCGCCCGACTGGTCCGTCACCTTGAGCGTGTCCTGCGGGCCTTGGGAATGCCGATCAAGGGGACCAATGCCTGACGCAAACCCATCGCGGCGGCAACCCAATGGTGGGCTGCCTGCGAAAGTGAGTGCCGGCGTCGTACATTCCCGTAGGCGATCAGACCCTGCTAGCCGACAAAGGCGGCAGTGTCCCCCAAGGAAACACTGCCGCCTGTTGCTATCTCTGCGACCGGGACCTAGTGCTCGGAGGCGCTGGAGGTCTTGAGCGGGACTTCCTTGCCGTCAGCGTCGATGAGCTTGCCGTTCTCGAAGCGGTCGCCTTCGCTGAGGCACTTGATGTCCTCTTCGCTGACGATCCGGTCCGTACCAGCGACGAACACTGACTGATTGTCTGTGTTGCCTGCCTTGAAGTGGTTGAACAGGATGTTCAGCAGGATCGCCATGACCGCGGCGGAGCTGATGCCGGAGTGGAAGATCGTGGAGAACCAGGACGGGAACTGGTCGTAGAACTTCGGGGCGGCAATGGGGATCATGCCGAAGCCGATCGAAGCCGCAACGATGATCAGGTTCATGTTGTTCTTGTACTCAACCTTGGCAAGCGTCCGGATACCGCTGGCTGCCACCGTGCCGAAAAGCACGACGCCGGCACCGCCCAGGACGGGCGTCGGAACCGCTGCGACCACTCGGCCGAGGATCGGCAGGAGGCCCAGGACCACCAGGATGAGGCCGCCGGCGCTGACCACGAACCGGCTCTTGATGCCTGTGATGGCCACGAGCCCAACGTTCTGGGCGAAGGCGCTCTGTGTGAAGGAGTTGAACAGCGGTGAGATGGCGCTGGAGAGCATGTCCGCGCGGAGGCCGTCGCCGATGCGGCGGGAATCAACCTTGGTATCGACGATCTCGCCCACTGCAATGATGTCTGCGGAGGTCTCGGTAAGTGTTACCAGGATGACGATGAGCATCGAAATGATTGCTGCGATTTCGAAGGTTGGAGCGCCGAAGGCGAAGGGCGTGGGGAAAGCGACGATGTCGCCCTGGCCAACCTTGGAGAAGTCTGCCATTCCTGCGACGAACGCGATGATGGTGCCGATGACCATGGCCAGCAGGATGGAGAGCCGGGAGATGGCGGCGTTGCCCACCTTGCTCAGGAGCAGGACGACGCCCATGGTTGCTGCGGCGAGGCCAATGTTGGCCATGCTGCCGTAGTTGTCGGCCTTCGCGTTTCCACCCATGGCCCAGTTGGCTGCAACCGGCATCAGCGTCAGGCCAATGGTGGTGATGACAGTGCCCGTGACCACGGGCGGGAAGAACTTGATGATCTTGGAGAACAGGGGAGTGATGGCCAGGCCGATCAGGGAAGCCACGATGACCGAACCGAAGACGGCCTGGATGCCCCCGCCGCCTTGGACGATCGCAACCATCGTCGAGACGCCGGCGAAGGAGACGCCCTGAACAAGGGGTAGCTGTGAGCCGAAGAACGGGATGCCCACCGTCTGGAGGATGGTGGCCAGGCCTCCGACGAACAGGCAGGCTGCGATGAGGAGGCCGATATCCTGCGAGGACATGCCTGCGGCGGCGCCGATGATCAGCGGTGGGGCAATGATTCCGCCATACATGGTGAGGACGTGCTGGAAGCCGTAGGCGAACGTGCTTCCGATGGAGAGCCGCTTGTCCTCGGGACGTTCCGGCTTGTGCGGCTGCGAAGAGGTGGTATTCGCAGGGCGGGGTTTCTTCTTGATGTTCATGGCAGACTTTCTGGGTTCATGGCAGACGTCTTCGTCTGGCTAACTGTGTCTGGCTAACAAAATCTTGGGGTTTTTGGGGTTGGAGTTTGTGTGCAGGTCCGGCATTGGGACGCGATGGGGGACCTGCACACAAACTCCTGGTGGTGCGTTGTTAGGGGTGGTGCTTAGCAGAAGCCGGCGATGCCGCTCCATGCAACGGGCGCGGCTGTGGTGTTGTCGCGCTGGACGGTTGCTTCGATGAGGCCGTACGGGCGGTCCGCGGCGAAGAAAACCTCGTTCGGGTTGTCCAGGCCGAACGGGCTCAGGTCAACCAGGAAGTGGTGCTTGTTGGGCATGGAGAACTTGATCTCGTCCACTTCGCTGTGTGCTTCCAGGACCTTCTTGCCCATGTCGAACAGGGTCTGCTGCAGGGCGTGCGAGTAGTTCTCGGTGAAGCCTTCCAGCAGCAGGGCCTTGATGTCCTCGTAGCTCTTGTTGAAGTCCGTGCCGGCAAGGTCCACGTTGGTGTTGTAGCGCCAGCGGGCGGACATATCAGTGGCAAGGATGCGGTCCGTGGTTTCCGGCAGGGTGGTGTATTTGTCGCGCGGGTAGCCGACGAAGCCCGACTGGGTGGTCTTGAGGACGGTAAGGTCCTTGAGGCCGGAAATCACGTGCGTGGTTGCGCCATCGCGGACGACGACGGCGGTACGCACCTCTTGTCCGTTGCGGACGAAGCTGTGGTCGTGTCCCGCGCCGTGTGCCTGGATGCGATCCCAGCTGTAGGCCTCGGCTTCCCAGCGGCCACCGGTTACCCATTCGAACCCGCCGGTGAAGTGATCGGCGAGACGCAGCAGGAAGGACTCCGGTGAGCCGATGCCGTCACGGGCAAAAGCGTAGACAGTGTTCTTCTGGGTATCGGTGGCAACCACATGGCCGTTGTCGCCTTCGAGGTGCGCAGCCTGGAAATCGCCGCGCAGCTGCGAAGTGACATTCAGATCTTCGATGTGGTGGCGGTCAGTATCCCGAGTGACCTTGACGACGCGGACTTCCGCTTTGCCGTACTGGTTTTCGCCGAGGACGATGTTGTTGCTCATGGTCATATCCCAACTTCTGTGAGGTGGAACCTACGTTCCATCAATGAAATTAAGCGCGTGTTTCCACCGCGTTTCTGGTGGAGCCGACCCAACAAAAAAGAGCCGGCATCCATTGATGCCAGCTCATTACGACCCTGCCTGCTGCTCTCAGGTTACGTGACGTACGCCACGAACTCATTCGAGAGTAGCGCATGATTTCGGCTTGTGTATATGGGTTTCCGGAGATCGTTATGAAGCAGCGAAATGTGACCGGAGCAACTCTTCCTCCCTTCTGGACGGGTATTGACGCTTCGTTTGGGAGCTGCCTACACTTTCACATAGCAATAAATAATTTCCGAAATACGGAAACTGCTTGCATGAGAAAGAGGAGGAACAGATGGACTCGAAGGATACGAACAAGGTCGTGGAATTCCCGGCACCGGGTCAGGAGCTGTACCTGCCTTTCGGTGCAACAGATCCGGACTTTTACATTCCGGCCGACTGCGACCGCAATGCGGGCGGATTCTCGCGCTGGCTCCGCGCGCTCCCGGTGTTCGGCCGGCAGCGCCCCTAGGGTCTTTCCTGCATCCACGGGCCGCCTCCAACGCCGCACCCCGTTTCGACGTGTAGCTGCGGGTTAGACGGTAGGAGTCGTCTAACCCGCAGCAAGCCGTCTAGGCGGACTTTTCCACATAGGATCAAACCCTCCTGTCCCAGGGTCACAGGGTCTGGCCAAGCTTGGTTCATGACTAAGACAGCCCTCGGGGAGCTCCCTCCCGGCATGAATCTGTGGCGGACGAGCGAGCTCAATGCGGCGGGATTCAATGCCCGCGCCATAGCCACCCTCGTGCGAGGGGGTGTGCTGGTAAGGCTCCGCCGAGGTTGCTACATCCGCGGGAGCACCTGGGCCGCGCAGAAGCCTTGGGTGCGAAGCCGACAACTGATCGCAGCACACGCTCATGGGACGCTCACGACGTCGGGTGGCGGCTTGGTCTACAGCCATACCTCCGCGGCGCGACTCCACCGGCTGTTCCTCTGGGACGTAGATGACCGGATACATGTCACTCAGGAGAAGCCGCCGTCGCCTATCTCGCATGGCCGCGACGTAGTGGCCCATTCCAGGATTCTCACCAAGGACGATGTGGTTCTTGTGGACGGTCTGCCGTGCACATCCCTGGAGCAGACGGTTGTGGACTGCTGCATGTTGTTGAACGTCCGGCAGGCCCTCATTTTGATGGACCATGCACTCCGCCGTGGCGCGGACGTGGGCAAGCTGAAGGTTATGTGTGCAGGCCTGGCGGGGCGGAACGGTGTCCTTTCGTTGCGGACGGCGCTGGCGAACGCAGATCCGAAGTCGGAGTCGCCCGGTGAAACCCTGACCCGCGAACTTCTTTTGCGGCTCGGGATTGGTCTACCCGAGCTCCAAGTGGAGGTTCAAACGTCCGAGGGGCGTCATCGCCTCGATTTTGCGTGGCGCAGTAAGAAAGTTGCCCTCGAGTTCGATGGGCGAATGAAGTACTTCGACTATGCGCCCACTGACGAGGTCATTTTTCAGGAACGATTACGTGAGAAGGCCCTAATGGAGCTCGGTTGGACCTTTGTTCGCATCCAATGGCGGGATCTCTTCCAAGAACAGGACTTCAAGATTCGGGTGCTTCGGGCTCTCCATGCAGCCGGATAGATGGGTTGCTGCGCATTAGACGACTCCTCCCGTCTAATGCGCAGCGAACCATCGAAACGGGCGGCCCGGCCGGCCCGGAAGAGCAGACCTACCCCGCCACCAACTTCCGCGCCGCCGCAGAGTGCTCAGCGATGAGCCCGGCAACGTCCAGCCCGGGAATTGCACCATCCACCACGCGCCACTGGCCACCCACCATCACCCGGTCCGCACGGTCCGCCCCGCACAGCAACAAGGCGGCAACGGGGTCGTGGCTTCCGGAAAACCTCAACGAGTCAAGCTTGAACAGGGCAAGGTCGGCTTGAAGGCCAGGAGCCAACTGCCCGATGTCGGAGCGGCCCAGGACGGCAGCGGACCCACGTGTTGCCCAGCCAAGGGCCCTCTCCACGGGGACGGAAGCGCCGTACCGGAGCCGCTGCAAATACAGCGCTTGGCGGGCTTCAAGGATCATGTTGGAAGCATCGTTCGACGCCGATCCGTCTACTCCCAGCCCCACGGGCACGCCCGCCGCCTCGAGTTCCAGGACCCGTGCGGTACCGGATGCGAGCCTCATGTTGGAGGTTGGGCAATGCGCGACGGCGGTGCCGGCGGCTCCCAGCCTGGCGATCTCGTCGTCGTTGAAGTGGATGCCGTGTCCAAGCCAGGTGCGGGATCCCAACCAGCCAACTGATTCCAGGTAATCCACGGTCCGCAGCCCAAACATGGAGCGGCAGAAGTCTTCCTCGTCGATGGTCTCGGCAAGGTGCGTGTGCAGCCGGACATCGTAGCGCTCGGCCATGGCTGCGCTCTCAGCCATGATCTCCTTGGTGACGGAGAAGGGAGAGCAGGGGGCAAGGGCTATCTGAACAGAAGCCCCATCGCCGGTCTCGTGGTACTCGCGAATCAGCCGTTCGCTGTCCGCAAGGATCGTCCCGGGTGACTGGACCGTCGTCCGGGGCGGGAGCCCGCCGTCGTCCTCTCCCAACGTCATGGATCCGCGGGTCAGTGTTGCCCGCATCCCCATGGACCGGACCGCCGCGACCTCGATATCAATGGCATCTTCCATGCCGTCGGGGAAGAGGTAGTGGTGGTCGGCGGCGGTGGTGCAACCGGACAACAAAAGCTCGGCGAGGGCAACCTGCACGGCGAGCTCCAGGCTGCGCGGGGTCAGCCGTGCCCACACCGGGTACAGGTTTTGCAGCCAGGGGAACAGCGGCGCGTTGGCCACCGGACCCCACGCGCGGGTCAACGTTTGGTAGAAGTGGTGGTGGGTGTTGATGAGCCCGGGCAGAACCACGTGGGCAGAGGCATCAAAGACGGAACAAGGCATCGAAGGCTGCCCGCCCGTAGATACGAGTTCCACGATCTTCCCGTCGGAAACAACCAGGCCGCCGCCGGCGTCGAGATCGTTTGCGGTGAAGATACCCAGCGGGTTCTTGATCCAAAGTGGGGTCATGTCAGGTTCCTTGTCTGGTCGGCGTGTACGCGTTCCAGCTCAGTTAGGCCCTGTCTGCTGATCCAGGAGCCGGAAGCCAACAAGTGCGTCCGGTGCGAAAAGCGTAAGATGCACGACGGCGGCCGTCAACGTGCGCAGGAGGCCCCCGGTCACATACGGCTGCTAACAGAAATCTCGTATGACGAAATTAAATTTTCAAAAATCTATGGCGCGGCTCACAAACCTGGTGCTACGCTCTAACTGCCAAAGGCGGGCACCCGGACTTCGGGAAGCTATCTACCAGGCGCAACTTAACCTTCATCGCACATGCTGAAGCCTGGTAACCAAGCTAACTGGAGCTCCGTTCCGTAGCGCCCCCAACAGGTCACCTGGCTTCCTCAGCACTAAGGAAGTCGCAACATGAGTACAACCGTCACGGCCGAGCAATTCCTGGCCACATCCATTGAGCTGGCAACAGCCAATGTCCTCAACAGTGGTGGCCCCTTCGGCGCCGTCATTGTTACCGCGGATGGACAAGCCTTTCAGGGCGTCAACCGCGTCACCGCCACGAACGATCCCACCGCACACGCAGAAGTCACGGCCATCCGTAACGCCTGCCGCGAACTGGGGACCTTCGACCTGAGCGGAGCAACCCTCTACACCAGCTGCGAGCCATGCCCTATGTGCCTGGCCTCCGCACTGTGGGCACGCGTTGACCGCGTGTTCTTTGCCGCAGACCGTCACGATGCCGCATCCGTCGGCTTCGATGATGCCGTCTTCTACGAGTACTTCGAGAACGACAACCGGGACGCGCTGATGCCGGTAGCCAAGCTGGAACTGGGCGACCCCCAGGCCCCGGCGGCCCTCCAGCCGTTCACCACATGGAACACGCTTGATTCCAGGATCGACTACTAGGGCCCGGTGGCTGACATGACAATCCTGGATCCCGCAGAAATGCAGACCGCAGCTGAAAAGCAGGCTGCGCTCCTCCCCAACGGAGGCAAAAGCGCAGAGCCCACAGCGGCAAACGCAAAGCACACGGCAACCGGCAACAGCAAGCCGCCGGTGTCGAACTCCTTCCTGGATAAGTTTTTCCAGATCTCCAAGCGTGGTTCCACGTTGGCCCGCGAATTCCGCGGCGGCTTGGTCACGTTCTTCACCATGGCGTACATCGTCATCCTCAACCCGCTCATCCTGGGTGGCTTCTCGGCGGACAACGCACCGGTGGATGTGGCCGGCGGCTGGCTCTCGGCAGCACAGGTGGGCGCAGTGACCGGCCTGACAGCCGGTGTCATGACCATCGTCTTCGGACTGGTCGCCAACCTTCCTTTCGGCCTCGCAGCAGGCCTGGGTATCAATTCCTTCCTCGCCGTGGCTGTCATCCAGGAAGTCACATGGCCAGAAGCCATGGGCCTGGTGGTCATCAACGGCATCCTGATCGTCCTTTTCGGCGCCACCGGTGCCCGTACGGCGATCTTCAAGGCAGTCCCCAAGGAACTCAAGGCCGCCATCACCGTGGGCATCGGTCTGTTCATCGCCTTTATCGGCTTCGTCGACTCCGGCTTTGTCCGCCCCACCAAGGGCGGCCCCCCGGTCCAGCTCGGCACGGATGGTTCCATCACCTCCATCCCAACCCTCGTCTTCATCATCGGATTGCTGGTCATGGGTATCCTCGTGGCACGTAAGATCCAGGGCGGCCTGTTGATCGGCATCGTCGCCACAACAGTCCTCGCCGCTGTAGCCGAGGCCGTGTTCCACATTGGTCCCGGCACAGCAGACAACCCCGGCGGCTGGCACCTCAACGTGCCCATCCTGTCCAGCCAGTTGATGTCCGTCCCGGACCTCAGCCTGGTAGGCCAGTTCGATCTCTTCGGTTCCTTCGCAAGGATCGGCGGACTGGCCGCGACCATGCTGGTCTTCACCCTGGTGTTCACCAACTTCTTCGACGCCATGGGCACCATGACGGGCCTGGCCAAGAGCGCAGGCGTGGCACACAAGGACGGAACGTTCCCCAAACTGAAGTCCGCCTTCATCGTTGAAGGCATGGGTGCAGTGGTGGGCGGCGCAACGTCCGGTTCGTCCAACACCGTGTACATCGACTCGGCTGCGGGCATTGGCGAAGGCGCACGGACCGGCCTTGCCTCGGTGGTCACCGGCTTGCTGTTCCTTGGGTCGATGTTCTTCACCCCGCTTACTTCGGTTGTCCCGTTGGAAGTGGCTGCCGCCGCGCTCGTGGTGGTGGGCGCGATGATGATGGCCCAGATCCGCGAGATCAAGTTCACCAAGTTCGCCATCGCGTTGCCGGCGTTCCTCACCATCGTGACCATGCCGCTGACCTACTCCATTGCCAACGGCATCGGCGTCGGGTTCATCTCCTTCGCGGTGATCAGCGCGGCATCGGGCAAGGCCAAGAAGGTCCATCCGCTCATGTGGGTGGTCACGGCGGGCTTCATCATCTACTTCGCCCGTGGCCCGATCAACGCCTTGATGGGCGTCTAACCCGGAGCCACCCCCGCGCCGGCGGGCCCACACCCGGCACTTCGAACGGCGGTCCATCCGCACCCACCGCACGAATAGGCGTCCGTCGTCGTGGTCCTTTGGGAACAGGCACGACGGCGGGCGGCGGCCCTGTTGATTCAGGAACGGGTGTTGATGCTCCGTCAGGGAACGGGGGCAGGGAGATGAAGCCCTTGCCCCCGTTCCTATGAACTCTTATTCAATAACCGCGACTACCCCTCAACACCTTCTGGAAATGAGATTATGAGGGCAAGATCGCGCACTTCTCCGGCCGGGCCACCGGGCCGGGACACCTGGAAAAAGGACGTGTTGCCATGCTGGATCTGATGCCTTCCCTGGGCAGCTGGCGGCCTGCGGTCTCTGGCCAACGATGCGCTGTGGCCACGATTGTAGGGACCGGCGGCTCAGTGCCACGCCCCATGGGTACTTCCATGATGGTCTCCGAACACGGCGAAATCCTGGGCAGCCTGTCCGGCGGTTGCGTAGAAGGGGCAGTCGTTGAGGCAGCCTTGGAAGCAATGCGCGACGGCGGCCCACGCCTTGAATCTTTTGGCTACAGTGCCGAGGACGCGTTCGCCGCAGGACTCACCTGTGGAGGAGAGCTGGAAGTCCATATCCAGCCGCTGGGTAGCGATTCCGGCGAAATGGCCCTGTTCGATATTGCTGTATCAAACGAACCCACTGCCCTTGCGCTCATCCGCAGGCTCGGCGGCGGAGGGGGCGTTGTCGTCGTTGATGATCCCGTGCGCTTCCGTGCCATGGAATCAACGCAACTCGCCCGGTTGGTCGGCGATCATCCTGCCACCTTGATGGCTGCGGCGGCTCAGGTGGAGCCACTGCTCCAAGGCGGACGCACGGGTTTGGTCCGGCTGGCAGCGCCAGAGGGCTGCATCGATGGCTGGGTTACCACTGAGAGGTTGGCATTGCCCCCACAAGAAGTAACCCAGCCCGAACCCATCACCCTGTTCGTGGAAAGCCGGTTGCCGGCAGCGCGGATGCTCATTTTCGGTGCCAACGACTTCGGAGCCGCTTTGCTCCCCGCCGGACAGTTGCTTGGTTACAACGTCACCCTGTGTGATGCCCGCCCTGCGTTTGCCCAGCAGACCCGTTTCGCCGGAGCGGACCAAGTGGTCACCGACTGGCCGCACCGCTATCTGGAAGCCGAAGCAGCGGCCGGGCAGGTCGACGCCCGGACCGTGGTGTGCGTGCTGACCCACGATCCAAAATTCGACATCCCTTTGCTTGAAACAGCGCTTCGCTTGAACCTGGCTTACGTCGGCGCAATGGGCTCGCGGCGCAGCCACCGGCAACGGATTGACGCCCTGCTCGAAGCGGGCACGCCTGCCGAAGCGCTCGAACGCCTGCATTCCCCGATCGGATTGGACCTTGGTGCAGTGACACCAGCCGAAGTGGCAGTCTCCATCACGGCAGAAATCATCGCCGAGCGGGGAACTCCCAGCCACACAGCCACGGGCTTCCCCTCGCTCAAGGACAGCACCGGCCCGATTCACCCAGCACCTCAACACCTCACTCAGGAGGACCCATGGACATGAACACCATCGAGGCCGTGGTCCCCACCACGGATCCTTCGCAATGGCGCGACGGCGATGCCTGGCTCGCCGGGGGCACTGTCCTCTTCTCCTACGGCAGTACCGTCCTCAAGCGGCTCCTTGACCTCGGCCAAGCGGATTGGCCAGCGATCACTGTGACAGACCAAGGCATCGAACTTGCCGCCACCTGCACCGTCGCTGAGCTTGACGCCCTGCCGGCATCCGCGGAAATAGCCAACCGTGAGTGGCCGGGGCTGGCCCTGATCCGTCCGTGCTGCGACTCTTTCGTGGCATCGTTCAAGATCTGGAACATGTCCACGGTAGGCGGCAACCTCTGCACGTCTTTGCCGGCTGGCCCCATGATTTCCTTGTGCGCCGGACTCGACGGCATTGCATCCATCCAGAGCCCGGATGGCAGCAGCCGCAGCGTACCTGTCACCGATTTCGTCACCGGGGATATGCAGAATGTCCTGTTCCCGGGGGAGTTGCTCCGCAGCATCCAGCTTCCGGCCGCGGCACTCTCGGCCCGGGTCGCCTTCCGGCGTCTGTCGCTAAGTAATCTGGGACGCTCCGGCGTGCTGGTCATCGGACGCCTCGACGCCGACGGCGGCATGGTCATCACCGTCACCTCCTCGACGAAAAGGCCGGTACAACTACGGTTCCCCGCCGGGCAGGTTCCCGACGCCGGGATGCTGGCTGACGCCGTCGGGGATTCCATTCCCTGGCCGCTGTACCACGATGACATCCATGGGCTTCCCGCGTGGCGCCGCGATATGACGTTCAAACTGGCCGAGGAAATCCGGGCCGAGCTACTGGGCGAGTCGATGGTCGTGTCAGGCGATTTCTGGCCGCCGCACGCAACGTCACCGCAACCATCCACGCAACCCGCAAACAACAAGCCGCAGAAGGAGGCCTCCCATGGCAATTGAGATCAACGGCGCTGCCTCCCAGGCCACACCCCGCCCCGGCCAATGCCTGCGCACTTTCCTACGGGAGCAGGGAAACTTCGGCGTTAAGAAGGGCTGCGACGGCGGTGACTGCGGCGCTTGCACTGTGCACGTCGATGGCACCCCCGTCCACAGCTGCATCTACCCGGCTGTTCGCGCCGATGGCAAAGCGGTCACCACGATCGAGGGCCTCTCCAACGACCAAAACCTTCACCCGGTGCAGGAGCAGTTCCTTGAAGCGCAGGGTTTCCAATGCGGTTTCTGCACCGCTGGCATGGTCATGACGGCAGCAACTTTCGACGACGAGCAACGTGCCAACCTGCCCCGCAACCTCAAGGGCAATCTGTGCCGCTGCACCGGCTACCGTTCCATCGCTGACGCTGTGTGCGGTCATGGCGGCGGGCACGCGCACGACGCCGGAGCTGACGTTTCCGGGGCACAATCGCCTGGCGCTGGTCATCCTGCCGCTGTGGAAGCCACGCCCGGCCAGCTCGGGGACAATGTGCCAGCACCCGCCGGTCAAGCCGTGGTGACCGGAACTGCCCGGTACACGCTGGATGTCCCGGCCGGGCAGCTGCCCGGACTACTGCACCTCAAGCTTCTCCGTTCGCCGCATCCACATGCCCGGATCGTATCCATTGACAAGACCGCGGCACTGGCTGTTCCTGGCGTCGTCGCCGTATTCACACACGAAGACGCGCCGGCGCAGTTGTTCTCCACTGCCCAGCACGAACACTTCACGGACGATCCCGATGACACCCGCGTGCTGGACAACGTAGTGAGGTTCATCGGGCAGCGCGTTGCCGCTGTCGTGGCCGAGTCCGTTGCTGCTGCCGAGGCCGGAACCCGGGCGCTGGTTGTGGAGTACGAGCTTCTGGAGCCGGTATTTACGCCCCAAGGGGCAATTCTTCCCGGCGCTCCCGCAATCCATGGCGATAAGGACGGCGTTCTGTCCAGAATCTCGCGGCCACTGGAGAACGTGGTGGCCGAAGTCCATGCTGAGCTGGGCAGTGTGGCCGACGGGTTCGCGGCAGCCGACTTCATCCATGAGCACACGTACAAGACGCAAAGGGTTCAGCACGTTGCGATGGAAACGCACGCGTCCATTGCCTGGCTGGATGACGAAGGCAGACTGGTTGTCCGTTCCTCCACGCAGGTTCCGTTCCTGGTGAAGCGCACCTTGATGCGCTTGTTCAACTTGCCGGAGGAGACGGTCCGCGTGATGGCCGGTCGCGTCGGGGGTGGTTTTGGCGGGAAACAGGAGGTCCTCACAGAGGATCTTGTGGCCCTCGCGGCACTGGCTTTGCGTAGGCCGGTCCAGGTGGAGTTCACCCGGACGGAGCAGTTCATGGCCGCCACCACGAGGCACCCCTTCACTATTAATCTCAAAGCTGGAGCCAGCCGGGACGGATACCTGACCGCCCTTCAATTGAACGTCATCACCAACACCGGCGCTTACGGAAACCATGCGCCCGGCGTGATGTTCCACGGCTGTGGCGAATCGCTGGCGGTCTACAAGTGCGTGAACAAGAAAGTGGATGCGCAGGCCGTCTACACCAACACCGTTCCCGCCGGTGCCTTCCGGGGGTATGGGTTGAGCCAGATGATTTTCGCGATCGAGTCGGCAATTGACGAGCTGGCGATCGGAATCGGCATGGACCCCTTGGAGTTCCGGCTTAAGAACATGGTCCGGCCTGGCGATCACATGTTGTCCACCACGCCCGAGCCCGAGGAAGACGTCCACTACGGCAGCTATGGCCTCGACCAGTGTGTGGCCTTGGTCCGGGACGCACTGGACCGTGGCAAGGAGCGTTACCGGGCCGCCGGACTCGACGACCTCGGTCCGGACTGGGTCACCGGCGAAGGTGCGGCCCTGTCCATGATCGATACCGTCCCGCCGCGGGGCCACTTCGCCCACACGAGGGTGAGCCTGGAAGCGGACGGAAGGTTCGCCGTCGACGTCGGCACTGCGGAGTTCGGGAACGGCACCACAACTGTCCATGCGCAACTGGCAGCAACAGCATTGGCAACGGCCGCCTCAAAAATTACCGTCCGTCAGTCCGATACGGACCTCGTGGAGCACGATACCGGCGCATTCGGTTCGGCCGGGACGGTGGTCGCCGGCAAGGCGACGCTCGGCGCAGCCCTTGAGCTCGCCACCAGGATCCAGACCGTGGCGGCTTCCTTGACGGGGTCTGCATTAGCGGATTGCCGTTTGGTGGACGGGGCTGTCGAGTGCGGTGATCGTACGGTGCCACTGACGGAACTTTTCGACGCCGCCCGTCTGCAAGGCGTTCGTCTCGCCACGGATGGCAACTGGGGAGGAACGCCGCGGTCAGTGGCCTTCAATGTCCACGGTTTCCGGGTTGCCGTTAATACGGGAACAGGTGAGCTGCGGATCCTGCAGAGCGTGCAAGCCGCAGATGCCGGCGTTGTGGTGAACCCTCGTCAGTGCCGTGGGCAGATCGAAGGCGGCATCGCGCAGGCACTTGGTGCGGTGCTCTATGAGGAAGTGAAAGTGGACGACGCCGGACACGTCACCACCGATATCCTCCGGCAGTATCACATTCCCTCATTCGCGGACGTGCCGCGGAGCGAGGTCTATTTCGCAACAACCAACGACACCACCGGGCCCCTCGGCGCCAAGTCCATGAGCGAGAGCCCGTTCAACCCCGTGGCACCCGCGCTGGCCAATGCGATCCGCAACGCCACCGGGGTCCGTTTCGGCGAACTGCCCATCGCCCGGGACAAAATTTACCTGGCCCTCCGTGACCGCACCCTGATCCCCAACTAATACGAAAGTAGGGGTGGATTAGGCTGCGGTGACCGGGGTGATGGTGACGTTGTAGCCGAGGTTGTTGAGTTGTTTGATGGCGCGGTTCATGGCTTTGGTCGGGTTGATCCTGTTGAAGTGGTCGGCGCCGGGGTCGTTGTAGATTTCGCCGGTGCTGAGCATGTGCCAGGCTGCGGTGAGGATGGAATGTTCGACGGCGACAAGGGCTTTATTGCCTCCAGCACGGGCTGTGATGCGCCGGTATTTCGCGGCGAGGTAGGTGTTCTTGGACCGTGTGGCGGACATGGCCGCGGTGCCGAGTGCTGCTTTGAGGTATTTGTTGCCGGGCAGGATGTGTGTGGATTTGAGGTGTCCGGCGGATTCGTTGGCGCTGGGGCAGACCCCGGCCCAGGATGCGAGCCTGCCCGGGGTTTCGAAGACGGTCATGTTCGCGCCGGTTTCGGCGATGATCACTTCGGCGATCCGGTGGGAGACTCCGTGGATGGTGGCCAGGGCTTCCCTGGCGCCACGAAAGGGTTCCATCGCCTCCTCGATCCGGCCAGTGAGCGCTTCGATGGTGCGGGTGTGGGCATCGATCTGGTCCAGGTGCAGCCGTGCCATGAACGCGTGGTGGGGTTTGAACCTGCCGGTGAGGGCATCGACTAGGGCCGGGATTTTCGAACGCATCGCCCCGCGGGCCATTCCTGCCAGAACGTTGGGGTTCCGTTCGCCGTTGATGAGGGCTTCGAGCATGTCCCGGGAGGAGACCCCGGTCAGGTCCGAGACGACGGAGGAGAGTTTGATCCCGGAACTTTCCAGGAACTTCTCCAGCCGTTGGATTTCCCGGGCCCGGTCCCTGGTGGCGATGGCCCTGGCCCGGGTCAGGTCCCGCAGATCGCGGATTGGTTCCGGTGGCACGAACGAGGCCCGTAAGAGCCCGTGCGCGGCCAGCTGGGCGAGCCACGCAGCGTCGGAGACATCGGTTTTGCGTCCCGGGATGTTCCGGGCGGCTTTGGCGTTGACGAGCATCACCGGCAGGGTTTCTTCGAGTAGGTAGAAGAACGGTTTCCAGTAATCGCTAGTCGCTTCCATCACGACAACGGTGACATGTTCGCGTTCGAGGAACTCCCGCAGTTCCAAGATCGCGTTCGTGGTCGCACCCCAAGTGGTTATCTTCGACGTATAGGTCCCGACCCGGGACCCGGGCACGCGCAGGCAGACCTTCGCGTCGCGTTTGGAGATATCCATCCCCGCGGTGCGTTCGTGAACAATGTCCATCTTCTTCCCTCCAACACAGCGCATTCGGTCATGGATGTGTCTGTCTCGGGGAGGACTGGGGAATATTCAGGAATCTAATACTCGTGCTCGACGGCAACAATCCACGGTTCCCGTGGACGCCCTCCACACCAAGCTGAGTCACGGGCTCAAGGCACCAAGTTGGCCCGGCATCGACCGAGACGGACACCATCTATGATCCGCCCACTACACCCGCCCTGACCACAGCCACGGCGCGTCGAACGCATACTTTCCTACTGCACGGCGCGCCAGCGGCGCCCACACGCTGAGTCACGGGCTCAAGGCACCAAGTTGGCCCGGCATCGACCGAGACGGACACCATCTATGATCCGCCCACTACACCCGCCCTGACCACAGCCACGGCGCGTCGAACGCATACTTTCCTACTGCACGGCGCGCCAGCGGCGCCCACACGCTGAGTCGCATTTGTGCGCGTTTTGAGCCGTCTAAACGCGCACAAATGCTACCTACTTGGGTGAGAGGGTGAGCTCCATGAACACGCTGTTCGGGTCCAGGGTGTAGTCGGCGAAGGGCGGGCATTCGGTGAACCCGTGCCGCGCATACAAGCGACGCGCGGGCGCAAAGTACTCTTCGGTTCCCGTTTCCAAGCTCACACGTTCGTATCCCCGCCGGCCGGCTTCGGCCACGATATGTTCGAGCATGCGGGTGGCCACTCCCCGCCCACGGGCAGCGGTGGTGGTGCGCATCGACTTGATCTCAGCATGCCCCGCGGCCAGTTCCTTCAGCGCCCCGCATCCCGGCAACACGCCGTCCTCGCGGGCTGTCCAGAACGTGATCGTTTCATGCGACAACCCCGAATGGTCCAACGCGTGCACGCTTTCTACCGGCGACGTCGCAAACATATCCGCCAGATGCTCGCTGAGGAGCTGATGGACATCCGGGCGCGTGGGATCGTCAGGTGCAATCTGGATCATGGATTCAAATTTACCGGCTCTGGATGGGTCGGCCCTTCGCTCAGCTCCGCAGTCAGTCCTCCAGCAAGTGCAACTGGTCCTTCGTATCCAGGTCCTCGCCCGAGCAGAGATCGCTGCAATCCACCAGGTCCACCAGGCCCGGATGCGCCTTGAGGAAGGATCGCGCCCCCGTGTCACCATTCGCGGCTTCCGCCGCTTGGGATCGGAGCCCGACGTCGATAATCACCGGGTGCCGACGCTTAAGGCGGCCTGACTCGTCAGGATAGGCGGCTGCCGTGACCCGACCGGGACGGTGGCTGCCCAGCAGTCTGCTGACCGCCGTCGGGGTTAATCCGGGCTGGTCCACCAACGCCACCATGATGCTGTGTCCGGGTGAGGCGGCCTCGATTCCTGCGCGGAAAGAGCCCGCCATGCCTTTGGCCCAGTTCTTGTTCTCCACCACCGTGTACGTCCGGAGATCGGTGGTGCTTCGAACGCGGTCCGCCTCGGCCCCAACAACCACCACGACCTCCCGGCAGCCGCCGTCGAACAGCGTATCGGCGAGCACCTCAACCAGCGTTCGGCCGCGGTAGGGGAGCAGCGCCTTGGGTCCGCGGCCCAAGCGCGTACCGGCCCCCGCAGCAAGCAAGACGCCCGTAGTGGGCGCCACGCCGGATTCAGTCATATCCTCACGATACGCGCGGGCATCCGTGAGGTCTGTAGCTCCTTTGGGGCTTTCCACGACATCTACCAAAATCGGTTGCAAACTACTCCTCAGTAGGTCTGTTGGTAGGTTCCGACGGCCATTATTGTCTGTAGGGAATTGTTCAAATCGCTCTAATGCAATGATGCGTGGAGGAAAAGGGGAAGATGGCGGGCAGTTTCGAAATACTCAAGGCCGGGACGAACACGTTCAGGTTCCGACTCACAGCCGATGACGGCACAGTTGTGGCAGTGTCGCCACAGTTTCCCAATTTGAAGGCCGTCGTGGCCGGTATCAACGCGGTCCGCGAAAACGCGGCAACCGGATTCGTCGTAGACCGGAGGAATCTGGGCACCTGAGCCTCCCCGCAGTACAACCCAAAATACAGTTGGCGGCAGTGTTCTTCATGAACACTGCCGCCAACTGTCTTATTGCCTTGTCATGCTTCGGTTGTTAGGCGTCGCCGCCCGCTCCGCCGGTGGTGCCGGCGTTCACATCGAGCAGTTTGTAACGGTCAATGGCGTACGACGGCGCACCCTCCTCGACTTCGCCCCTCGCCGCCAGCAACTGGAGGGTTTTGGCGACGATGGAGTGGGTGTCGTTTTTGAAGTAGCGGCGGGCGGCTTGGCGGGTGTCGGAGAAGCCGAAGCCGTCTGCTCCGAGGGAGGCGAAGTCGTTGGGGATGAATTGGCGGATTTGGTCGGGGACGGCTTTCATGTAGTCGGACACGGCGATGACGGGTCCGGTGGTGCCGGCGAGTTGTTCGGTGATGAACGGGGTGCGGGCGGGTTGGCCGGGGTTGAGGAAGGCGTGTTCTTCGGCGGCGAGTCCGTCGCGTCGGAGTTCGTTCCAGGACGTCACGGACCAGACTTCGGCGGCGACGCCCCAGTCCTGGGCGAGGATCCGGGCGGCTTCCAGGGCCCAGGGTACGGACACGCCGGAGGCGAGGATGTTCGCGGTGGGCCGGTTGGTGTTCCCGGTGGTGTTTTCCGGGGCGGGGGCGAGGCGGTAGATGCCCTTGATCAGCCCGTTGATGTCCAGGTTTTCCGGTTCGGCGGATTGGGTGATGGGTTCGTTGTAGACGGTGAGGTAGTACATCACGTTTTTGTCGGATGCTGTGCCGGTGCCGGTGCCGGTGCCGGTGCCGTCGTTGTCGGGGCCGTACATTTCTTCGAGGCCGTGGCGGATGATGTGGCCGATTTCGTAGCCGTAGGCGGGGTCGTAGGTTTTCACGGCGGGGTTGGTGGAGGCCAGGAGGGGGGAGTGCCCGTCGGCGTGTTGGAGTCCTTCGCCGGTGAGGGTGGTTCGTCCTGCGGTGGCGCCGATGATGAAGCCGCGGGTCATTTGGTCCGCGGCGGCCCAGAAGGAATCTCCGGTGCGTTGGAAGCCGAACATGGAGTAGAAGACGTAGATCGGGACCAGGGGTTCGCCGTGGGTGGCGTACGCGGTGCCGGCGGCGGTGAATGCTGCGACGGCGCCGGCTTCGTTGATGCCGGGGTGGATCAGTTGCCCGGCGGGGGATTCCTTGTAGGCCAGGACGAGGTCCCGGTCCACGGAGAGGTAGTTCTGGCCCTTGGGGTTGTAGATTTTCGCGGTCGGGAAGAACGCGTCCATGCCGAAGGTGCGTGATTCGTCCGGGACGACGGGCACGAACCGGGCCCCGAAGTTTTTGTCCCGCATGAGGTCTTTCAGGAGCCGGACGAAGGCCATGGTGGTCGCGGCTTGTTGTTTGCCGGAGCCGCGTTTGGCTACCTCGTAGGATTTGGCTTCGGGCAGGGTCACGGGGGTGTGGGTGCGGCGGCGTTCGGGGACGAAGCCGCCGAGTTCTGCCCGGCGTTCCATGAGGTATTTGATTTCCGGGGCGTCCATGCCGGGGTGGTAGTACGGGGGCCGGTAGAGGTCCGCGTCGAGCTGGTCATCGCTGATGGGGATGCGCAGGTGGTCACGGAAGGCCTTCAGGTCTTCCATGGTCAGCTTCTTCATCTGGTGGGTGGCGTTGCGGCCTTCGAAGTGCGGGCCCAGGCCGTAGCCCTTGACGGTTTTGGCCAGGATCACGGTGGGTTTGCCCTTGAACTCGGTCGCTGCCTTGTACGCGGCGTAGACCTTGCGGTAATCGTGCCCGCCGCGTTTGAGGCCCCAGATCTGCTCATCGGTCAGGTCAGCGACCAGGTCCTTGGTCTGCGGGGACTTGCCGAAGAAGTGGTCCCGGACGAACCCGCCGGACTCGGCCTTGTAGGTCTGGTAGTCACCATCGGGGGTTTCGTTCATGATTTTCACCAACGCCCCGTCCTGGTCCGCTTCCAGCAGCGAGTCCCATTCCCGGCCCCAGACGACCTTGATCACGTTCCAGCCCGCGCCGCGGAAGAACGCCTCCAACTCCTGCATGATCTTCCCGTTGCCGCGCACGGGCCCGTCCAGGCGCTGGAGGTTGCAGTTGATCACGAAGTTCAGGTTGTCCAGGTTCTCGTTCGCCGCGAGCTGGAGCAGGCCGCGGGATTCGGGCTCGTCCATTTCCCCGTCGCCCAGGAACGCCCAGACCTGCTGGTCGGAGGTGTCCTTGATGCCGCGGTTGTGCAGGTACCGGTTGGACTGGGCCTGGTAGATCGCGTTCATGGGCCCGATGCCCATCGACACGGTCGGGAATTCCCAGAAGTCCGGCATCAGGCGCGGGTGCGGGTACGAGGACAGGGCATGGCCTTCCCGGGACTTTTCCTGGCGGAAACCGTCCAGGTCCTCCTCGGAGAGGCGGCCTTCCATGAACGCCCTGGCGTACATGCCCGGGGACGCGTGTCCCTGGAAGAACACCTGGTCCCCGCCCGAGGGGTGGTCCTTGCCGCGGAAGAAATGGTTGAACCCGACCTCGTACAGGGTCGCCGCGCCGGCATAGGTGGAAATATGCCCGCCCACCCCGATATCGGCCCGCTGCGCGCGATGGACCATGACCGCGGCGTTCCAGCGCATGTACGCACGGTACCGGCGCTCGAACTCCTCGTTGCCCGGGAATTCTGCTTCCTGGTCCACCGGGATCGTGTTCACATAATCAGTGGTCGTCACCATCGGCACACCCACCGACCGGGCACCGGCACGCTGCAACAACGAACGCATAATGTACTGGGCACGCTCCGTGCCCTGCTCCGCGATCAACGCATCAAGGGACTCAATCCACTCCGCGGTCTCTTCCGGATCACGATCAGGCAGCTGGGCAGTCAACCCGCTGAGGATGTGTGAGGTCTCTTCTCCTGCAGCCACGTCCAACCTCTCTTCATTGAATGTCTGGGCGCTTGCTCTGTGGGGGCGCTCAAGGAATTTCGTATTGTGAGAATAAAATTCTGCAATTCGAGATTACGTCTGCCGATGGGCAGCGTCAACACGGATTACGTAACCGCAACAGTCAACTGGGAAAGGCCGGGTCATTCAACCAAATGTGACCCTCCATACACTTGTGACGCCTTGACGTGACGTGACCTGGGTCATAGAGTACTTTCACTATTCAATAACTTGTTTCCGCTTTGTGGAAACAGTACGAAGTGGAGATCCACGATGCAGACGACTTCATCAGTCGGCGTCACTGAGACTCCGGAAGACAAAACAGCAGGTGGGCCCAACCACCCGGCCGTGGGCAACACGGACCTTTGCGCTATTGCTTCCGAAGCCGCAGGCCGTACCATCAGCCCCAGTCTTTACAACATCGACCTCGCCCCCACCAAGGCAGCCGGCCGCAAGTGGACGAGTTACAGCATCTTTACCCTCTGGGCCAATGACGTCCACAGCCTGGGTAACTACGCGTTTGCCATTGGTTTGTTCTCCCTCGGACTGGGTGGCTGGCAGATCCTGGTGGCACTGGGAATCGGGGCTACCCTGCTCTTCGCCCTCTTGAACTTCTCGGGATTCATGGGCCAGAAGACCGGCGTCCCCTTCCCCGTCATGAGCCGGATCAGCTTCGGCATCCGGGGCGCCCAAATCGCCAGCCTGGTCCGTGGCGCCGTGGCTGTCGCCTGGTTCGGTATCCAGACCTACCTGGCATCGGTGGTACTTCGCGTGATGCTCGTCGCCATGGCCCCTGGCCTCAAGGACCTGGACAGCAACTCCATCCTTGGCCTTTCGACGCTGGGCTGGCTCTCCTTCGTGGCGCTCTGGATCGTCCAGCTGGTCATCGTCAGCTTCGGCATGGAAATGATCCGGAAATACGAGGCCTTCGCGGGTCCCATCATCCTGGTGACAATGGCTGCGATTGCCGTCTGGGTCTTCATTGAGGCCGGGGGCGCCATCCAGTGGAGCGGCATCAAGGGACTCGAGGGCGCCGACATGTGGCTCACCATCTTCGCGGGCGGGGCATTGTGGGTTTCCATCTACGGAACGTTTGTCCTGAACTTCTGCGATTTCACCCGGTCGTCTGTTTCCAGGAAGTCCATCGTCAAGGGCAACTTCTGGGGCATCCCCATCAACATGCTGGTATTCGGTGCAATCGTGGTAGTGATGGCAGGCGGGCAGTACAAGATCAATGGAACAGTCATCGAGAGCCCGTCGGACATCGTCCAGAGCATCCCTAATACTCTTTTGCTGGTCCTCGCTTGCCTTGCCCTGCTGATCCTGACCATCGCCGTGAACCTGATGGCAAACTTCGTAGCACCCGTTTATGCACTGACCAACCTCTTCCCGCGGCACCTGAATTTCCGTAAAGCGGCGTGGGTCAGCGGCATCATCGGCCTCATCATCCTGCCGTGGAACCTCTACAACAACCCGATCGTCATCGTTTACTTCCTCGGTGGCCTGGGCGCACTGCTCGGCCCGCTGTTCGGAGTGGTCATGGCTGACTACTGGCTCGTCCGCCGTGGCAAGGTCAACGTCCCGGAGCTCTACACCGACGATCCCAAGGGCGCGTACTTCTACAAGCGGGGCGTGAACCCCAAGGCCATTGTTGCCATGCTCCCCGCGGCCGCCCTGGCTATTGCAATCGCCTTCATCCCGGGATTGGCTGCAGCGGCGCCGTTCGCCTGGTTCATCGGAGCCGGTGTAGCCGCGCTTACGTACTTTGCCGTGGCTGACAAGAAGCAGGCCCACGACGACGTCTCCGGCGAACCGATCGCCGTCGCCAGCACCCACTGATATAGAGGAAACCATGCGCATCCTTGTCGCAAACGTGAACACTACGCAGTCCATGACCGATTCCATCGCCGCCCAGGCCAGGGCTGTTGCGGCCCCCGGCACTGAGATCGTTGGCATCACTCCGCGCTTTGGCGCCGACTCCTGCGAGGGCAACTTCGAGAGCTACCTTGCCGCGATCGCCGTCATGGATGCAGTGGTCAACTATCCCGAACCGTTCGACGCCGTTATCCAGGCAGGCTACGGCGAGCACGGCCGCGAGGGGTTGCAGGAGCTCCTCGATGTCCCGGTGGTGGATATCACCGAGGCCGCTGCCAGCACTGCGATGTTCCTTGGCCACAAGTACTCCGTGGTTACCACGTTGGACCGTGCCGTCCCCCTGATTGAGGACCGCCTCAAACTTGCCGGGTTGGAGGCACGATGCGCTTCCGTCCGCGCCAGCGGTATGGCTGTATTGGAACTTGAGGAACATCCGGACCGCGCGGTCGAAGCGATTGTGGGCCAGGCCGAGCAAGCTGTCCTCCAGGACAAGGCCGAGGTGATTGTCCTGGGCTGCGGCGGCATGGCCGGCCTCGACGAGCAGGTCCGACAGCGGACCGGCGTGCCCGTTGTTGATGGAGTGGCGGCCGCCGTCACCATCGCTGAGTCCTTGGTTAGGCTCGGCCTCACCACCTCCAAAGTCCGTACCTATGCCACGCCGCGTCCGAAGACTGTCATAGGCTGGCCGATAACAGCAGCCCAGACGGCTGCGGGGCAGCCCGTAGAAGCAGCGCACTGACGCTGCTTGCAGCAGCTGTGTTGAAGGCGATTCCCCGAAAGGCCACCACATGACTGACCCACGCCCGCCCGCAGACCCGAGGGTCGCCGTCGTGACCGGTGCCGGTTCCGGCATTGGGAGAGCCGTTGCGCGGCTCATGCTTGCGGAGGGTTACCGCGTGGCGTTGGCGGGGCGTCGCGAAGCGCAGCTGCTGGAAACCGCGGACAACCATCCGGACGCCCTGGTGGTGCCGTGCGATGTGACAGAGCCCGACGCCGTCGCCCGCCTTTTCGCTGAAGTTCGCCAGCGCTGGGGCCGTGTTGACGTGCTGTTCAACAACGCAGGCATCTTCGGGCCTGCAGGCGATGTTGGCGAGATCGACGTCGACGGGTGGGAGGCCACGCTGCGCGTCAATGTCACGGGCTCCATGCTGTGCGCCGCGGAAGCCGTGAGGACCATGAAGGCCCAGGAACCGCAGGGTGGCCGCATCATTAACAACGGCTCCATTTCTGCGCATTCACCCAGGCCCAAGTCTGTCGCGTACACGGTGACGAAGCATGCGATGACGGGCCTGACCAAGAGCATTGAGTTGGATGGCCGGGACTTTGGCATCACGTGCGGGCAGATCGATATTGGAAATACCCGTACCGAAATCATGGACACCATCGGTGTGGGCTCAGGTGCGTTGCAAGCCGATGGCAGCCGGCGCGTGGAGCCGATGTTCCCCGTGGAGGATGCCGCGCGTGCGGTGCTCATGATGGCCAATATGCCTGCATCGGCCAGCGTTGGTTCCCTGGTGGTGACAGCCGCTGGCATGCCGTTCATAGGCCGGGGCTAAGTACCCGCCACGCCTGAGTGTGTTGTCCTGACGCTCTTTGCTTCAACCGTGCCCACGGCACGCCCATTTCCTGGGCGTGCCGTGGGTTTTTCCTTGTCAAAAGAGGTCAGGAAGCCACGACGCCGCGGCTTGGAAACCAATTGTGACTTTCCGCAATATGGAAATTCAATTTCCCCTTGCGGAATGATGTGAGCGGGCTTACATTTGAAAACAACCCCCAAGTGTGGGGCTGTTCCCAACTGATTGGTTCAGATCAATGAAGATCCCAGACTCTGCGGCGCTGAAGGCGAGTTCGGCCCCGCTGAAGAAGAAGCCACTGTACAAGTCGCTCTTTTTTCAAATCCTGATCGCCGTCGTCGCAGGTGTGCTCATCGGTCATTTCTGGCCGAACCTCGGGTCCACCCTCCGGCCGCTGGGTGATGGATTCATTCAACTCATCAAGATGATCATCGCCCCGCTGATTTTCCTCGTGATCGTCACGGGCATCTCCGCAGTCGGCGACGTCAAGGCGGTCGGAAGGGTCGGGGTCAAAGCACTCCTCTACTTCACCTGCGCCACCCTCTTTGCCCTGGTCTTCGGACTCATCGTGGGCAACATTGTTCAGCCCGGCGCCGGCCTGAACATCGATCCCTCCACGCTTTCCCAGGAAGCCGTGGACGCAAAGACCGGCCACGCCGTTCCCAAGGACGCCGCTGCCTTCCTGCTGGACGTCATCCCCACCAGTGTGATCGGCGCCTTCGCCAACAACAGCCTGCTCCAGGTGCTTTTCTTCTCCGTCTTCTTCGGCGCCGCGATCGTGGTCATTGGCCGCCAGCGCTGCCTGCCCGTGATCAGCCTCATGGAGACCGTCCTGGAGCTGATCTTCAAGATCATGTCCTGGATCATGAAGGTCGCTCCGATCGGTGCCTTCGGCGCCATGGCCTTCATCATCGGCCAGTACGGGCTTGGCACTCTCGGCACGTATGCGCTGCTGATCGCATCCTGCTACGGAGCCGCGATCGTCTTTATCGGCCTGCTGTTCCTGGTGGCCTGGGGCTTCGCCCGTGTTCCGCTGTGGCACTTCCTGAAATACACCCGCGAGGAATTCCTGCTTGCACTCGGCACGGCCTCCACTGAAGCGGTCATGCCGCGCATCATGACCAAGTTGACCAACGCCGGCTGCTCCCGGGCAACCACCGGCCTGGTGGTTCCCACCGGCTACTCCTTCAACCTTGACGGCGCAGCGATCTACCTTTCCATCTCCCTGCTGTTCCTGGCCCAGGCGTTCGGCCATCAACTGGACCTCGGTCAGCAGCTGGCTGCGCTGGGTGTGCTGCTCCTGACCTCCAAAGGCATGGCGGGCGTCCCGGGCTCATCGTTCCTGGCCCTCTCGGCCACGGCTGCCGCCCTTGGCATCTTCCCGGTTGCCGGCGTAGCACTCCTCCTCGGAGCCGACCGCCTCATGGACTCCATGCGCGTCGTCGTCAACCTGCTGGGCAACTGCGTAGCCACCTTCGTTGTAGCCAAGTGGGAAGGCCAGTTCGACCGCAGCGTAATGGTCCGTGCCTTCAACGGCGAGATTACCAACGAGGATTCAGCCATCATGCTGGGCCAGGAGGAAGTGTTCGAGGAGCAGGAGCTTGAGCGCCTCAGCGAGGGCCACCACCCCTCACCGAAATTCCGTGGAGGTCCCACAGCGGACGAAATCCCGCAATTCGAGATGAGCAAGCCAGGCCAACCAACCACCCCGGTTTGCCCCGACTAACTCCATGGTTTGTGTACGGCCAATGCCCTTAAGACACGGTCTTGAGGGCATTGGCCGTACACAAGACCCGTCAGAGGGGAAGCAGTTCCGAGAGGTCCGCGCGCAGTCCGGACGCGGCAACGCGGCCAGCCGAAACGGCGTCTCCCCACGAGATTCGGCCGGTAACCAACTCAAGCCAGGTGGCGGCGTCGCACTCTATGACGTTCGGGGGAGTGCCGCGGGTGTGGCGGGGCCCCTCCACGCACTGCGTGACGCCGAACGGGGGCACACGGACCTCCACCGAATTGCCGGGCGCGCGGGCGGTGACTTCCTCAAGTGAGTAGCGGACCGCCGTCGCAATCAAAGAGCGCGACGGCGGGGTCGCGTGTTCACCCGAGGGCCCGACGGCGGATTGCCAGGCTGCCAGCGCAGCGCGGCCCTCGTCGACGTCAATACGGCGTCGTGCAACTGCCATGGATTCTTTCCTTATTAAATAGGTGACTCAGTCGAGCATCGCGGATACGGCGTGGCCCAGGCGGATCTTGCCCACCGGACGCCCGCCACCCAGCACGGGTTCCACGACGCGTTCCAGGACGTTGGAAACCGCGGGAATGTCCACCGCGCCACTCACGGCAAGAAGGGTCAAGCCCACCAAGGAAGTAGCGCGGAGGTTGCCGTCCAGCATCTTGACCGCCACCGTAGCGCCGGTGGAAGTGGCGAGGACCAGAATGCCTTCGGCGCCGATCTTGGCCAGGAGGTCCAGCTCTTCCATGACGATCGTGTTTGACTCGCCCTTGCCCTGGACCGCCCACGGGTAGTCCAGCATGGAGGTGGCGATGGTAGCGGCGCGTGCGTTCGAGGAAGAGTCGCCCGGTGACTTCGCCAACCGCGAATACGCCCGCGCCAGTCCGGTGAGCGAGATCGCCGCAACGGGTGCCCCGCAGCCATCGATGCCCAGGTGCGAGATCGTTTCGCCGCTGTACTCCTCGATCACGGACCGGACACGCTGCTGCAACGGATGGTTCGGCTCAAGGTAACTGCGAAGGTCCCAGCCGTTTTCCGTGCAGGCCCAGAGGAAAGCCGCGTGCTTCCCGGAACAATTGAAGGCAAGCCTGGTCTGGCCGCGCTCGGAACGGACCAGCCAATTGCGGGCGGTTTCGTCCTGCGGCCAGGCCGTGGGGCACTGAAGCTGATCCTCGCGGACGCCTGCGGCTTTGAGCATTCCCTCCACCACGTCCATGTGGTCCAGTGAACCGGTGTGGCTTCCGCAGGCGACAGCCACCTGCGCGCCCCTGAGCGGGACGCCGGACTGCATGGCAGCGAGGGTTTGGAATGGTTTCAGGGTGGAGCGGGCCAGGATGGGAGCCTCGATGTCACCCAGCCGGGTGACCACGCTTCCGTCGCCGGCAAGGACAACGGCAGCACCGATGTGCCGGGACTCTATAAAGCCACTGCGTTCGATGACTGCCAGTTCGACGGCGGACTCAACGTTGAACGTTTCATGCGAACTCATGGGCATGAGCCAAGTCTAGGGCGCGAGCACTGTGTTCCCCGGTCACATGCCCGGTCCGGGCGCGGTCCCGGATCCGGTCATCCATTGCCGGGAGACGACACAGCTTAGGCCCCGCGCCCTACACAAAGTACCCTTGAAGACTGTGAAGGTACTCGTCATTGGCCCAGGCGGCCGCGAACACGCCATTGTCCGCTCTCTGCTTGAAGATCCCAACGTTTCCGAGGTCCACGCGGCTCCGGGCAACGCGGGCATCAGCAAACTCGTTCCCACGCACGCAATTGACGGGAACAGCCCGGAAGCGGTGACCGCGCTCGCCACCAAGCTGGCTGTGGACCTGGTTGTCGTCGGTCCGGAGGCTCCCCTGGCCGCCGGTGTGTCCGACGCCGTCCGTGCCGCCGGGATTCCGGTCTTCGGACCCAGCAAGGAAGCAGCCCAGCTCGAAGCGTCCAAGGCCTTCGCCAAGCAGATCATGGCTGAAGCCGGCGTTCCCACGGCCATGGCCCGCGTTGCCACCAATGCAGAGGAAGCCGCCGATGCCCTGGCTACGTTCGGGGCTCCGCACGTTGTCAAGGACGACGGCCTCGCCGCAGGCAAGGGCGTTGTGGTCACCAACGACCGCGAGGAAGCACTCGCGCACGCGCAGGCTTGCTTCGACGCCGGTGGAACAGTTGTCATCGAAGAGTTCCTCGACGGCCCCGAAGTTTCCCTGTTCGTCCTCTGCGACGGCCGCACCACCGTTCCGTTGTCTCCGGCGCAGGACTTCAAGCGCATCTTCGATAACGACGAAGGCCCGAACACGGGCGGCATGGGTGCCTACACGCCACTCGAGTGGGCTCCCGAAGGCCTGGTCCAGGAAGTCATCGACCGCGTCGCCCAGCCCACCGTGGATGAAATGGCACGCCGAGGCACACCCTTCATCGGCGTGCTCTACTGCGGGCTCGCCCTGACCTCGCGCGGCACCCGCGTCATCGAGTTCAACGTTCGCTTCGGAGATCCCGAGACGCAGGCAGTGCTCGCCCGGCTCAAGACTCCGCTCGGTGCGCTGCTCCTGGCAGCTGCCAAGGGCGAACTGGACACCGCTGAAGAGCTGCGCTGGTCCAAGGACACGGCAGTCGCCGTCGTCGTGGCCGCCGAAAACTATCCTGATACTCCCCGCACAGGCGATCGCATCCGTGGCTTGAAGAAGGTGGATGAGCTCGAAGGCGTCCACGTTGTCCACGCCGGCACCAAGCTGGATGAGGAAGGCAAAGTGGTTTCGGCCGGCGGCCGCGTCCTCGCCGTGGTCGCGCTCGGTTCCGATCTGGTGGAGGCCCGCGAAAAAGCGTACGACGGCGTGGAGTTGGTTCAGCTTGAAGGCTCACAGTTCCGCACGGACATCGGAGGCAAAGCCGCCCGCGGCGAAATCCGGGTGCCCTACGCAGCAACCGGAACCATCCCGAAAGTACAGGCCTGAGCATGACTGATTCGCTCCCCACGGGCGGTTTCAAAACCGAGACCCTGCAGCTTCCCGGATGGACGCACGTCTATTCCGGCAAGGTTCGCGACCTCTACGTTCCCACCGATGAATCCATCACCGAAAAGGTCGGCCAGGAATGCGTACTGGTGGTTGCCAGCGATCGCATCAGTGCTTACGACCATGTCCTGAGCAGTGAAATTCCTGACAAAGGCCGCATCCTTACCCAGCTGAGCCTCTGGTGGTTCGATCAGTTGGATGTTGAGCACCACGTGCTGTCGTCAACTGTTGAGGGTGGCGTTCCCGCGGAGGTTGAGGGCCGGGCCATGATCTGCAAGAAGCTGGAGATGTTCCCGGTGGAGTGCATCGCCCGTGGCTACCTCACCGGTTCCGGGCTGGAGGAGTACAAGCACTCCCGCACCGTCTGCAACATCCCGCTTCCCGAGGGGCTTGTTGACGGTTCCCGTTTGGAGAAGGCACTGTTTACGCCATCTGCCAAGGCCGACGTCGGAGAGCATGACGTCAACATCACCTATGACGACGTCGTTGCCATAGTCGGGGACGACATCGCCGCCCGTCTCAGCGAACTCACGCTGAAGATCTACACCCGCGCCGAGGAGATCGCCCGCGAACGCGGCATCATCCTCGCCGATACCAAGGTGGAGTTCGGCCTCGACACGTACACGGGCATCATCACGCTCGGCGATGAAGTCCTCACCCCGGACTCCTCCCGCTTTTGGGACGCCTCCACTTATTCGCCGGGCAAGTCGCAGCCCTCCTATGACAAGCAGTATGTCCGTGACTGGCTGACCTCGGCCGAGTCCGGCTGGGACAAGTCCTCGGACACGCCTCCGCCGGCCTTGCCCGCAGAAGTCGTGGAGCGCACCCGTGCCCGCTACGTGGAAGCGTACGAGAAACTCACCGGGCGCACGTTCGCCTGAACCTTCCCCCCCAACTGAGTAGCAGATAAGGCCGTTTTGAGCTCTCAAAACGGCCTTATCTGCTACGTACTTGGGTTTAGCTTGCTTCGGAGTGCGCTTCGGGGTGTGATGCAGCGGCGCGGCGTTCCGCCAGGCGGATCTCCAGGACAGCATCCATGGCTTGCTGGACCCGGTCCGAGGCGCCGGCTGCACTGAAGTCGTGCTGGGCCTCTTCCAGGTAGTGCAGGGCCTCCGTGGTTTCACCTGCTGCCTTCAAGGACTTTCCCAGCAACAGCGAGACCTCTCCAGCAGTGTGGCGGGCCAACACCTTGCGGTCCTTGTAGATCTCGCGAAGCTTGTCCACCGCGGCCGGAATATCGCCCGTCAGGTATAGCCAGCGGGCGCGGATGAACGCTACTTCAAGCTGGTCCGTCTTGTTTCCCCCGACGATAGACAACGCCAGCTCAGCACGTTCAATCGCGGACAGGGTTTCGGGCTCAACAATGCCGGAGGACAACCTGACGGCTGCCGATGCCTTGTTGAAACGGGCCCACAGTTCGATGTCGTTGGCGGGGGAGAGCAGCTTCGCCGCGCGCTCGTGGTGCTTGATACCCTCCACGTAGTCGTGTCGCATGAAAGCAACGTTGCCCACTACCCACGCGACCTCGCCGGCCAGTTGGGACATAGAGTGCTCGTCCATGTGCTCGATCATGGTCAGGCAGTACTGCCATGCTTCATCCAGCTTGCCGCTCTCCGCGAGGGCGCCGATCAGCGCGCGGTGCGCGCCGATGATCAGCGTGGATCCCTTGGGCAGCTGTTCGGACAGTTGCACGGCCTTCTTTGCATGCTCGACGGCGGTGGCCAGCTGACCCTGTCCGTGACAGACTGCGGCAAGCATCTGCCATGCCCGCACGCCAAGGCCCGCAGATTCCGTGGCCATGGGATGTTCCAGCAAGTGCTCAACAATTTGTTGGCATTCTTTGAGCTGGCCTTGCTTCATCACGCATTCGGCCTGCATGTAGGTCATGTTCCACCAGGCGCTGTTGTTCTTCGCCTCGAGTGCGATCTGCGCCGCAGTGGCTGCGTGGCTTGCTGCGAGTTGGTAGTCGCGCAGGTCCCATGCTTGCCGGGCATACAAGCCGGCGAGCACGTACTCTGCATCGCTCACCGAAACGGGCTGGCTCCAGGCTTCCAACGCCTTGGGCGCCAACTCAAGCCTGCGTGCCAGCTCCTCGATGACCTCGGCAGTAGGCTCGCGTCGACCTGTTTCTAGCAGCGAAATGTAGCTCGGGGAATACAGGTTTTTGCCCAGTTCTGCCTGCGTCAACCCGCGTTCGAGCCGTTCGGCACGTAGCTTCTCGCCGAATCCGTTTCCCACGGGGCCCTCCTACAGGTGTCTTTTGACCTAAACCTTGACAGTCTCTGTGGAAAACATTTTACAATGTATGTCAACAGGGACCGTGCAATTTCCGTAACGAATCCGACTCGCATTGGGGAACAATATGTTCAAGAAAATGGCTGCTTCTGTGGCCTTGGCAGGCGCTCTCGCTTTTACGGTTGCGGCTCCCGCAGTCGTCTCTGCTGCTGCAGCGGCAGATTCCGGCTCGGTAAGTGCTATTGGTAACTGGCCCGATCCTATGAGGTCCACCACCACGGCACCTACCAAGTCCGGTGACACGACGTACACGACGTCGTCCATCGGCAACTGGCCGGATCCTATGTAAATCAGTAACTACTGAGGAAAACCCCGGAGCGTGACGAGCGATGCTCCGGGGTTTTCTTTTGCCCGGGAGTGCTCCGGCGACACCCACATTCGCCCAGGAGTCGGCAAACGGCAGGCGACACCCGGATTTGGGAGTCGCCGTCGGGGACGCGTGGCGCGGGCGAAGATGCGAAACGTGGTGGAAGCGCGTCGGGAGTGGCGGCTCCGGGGGACCCCAGGGAATCCGGGGGATCCGGGCAAACAAAAAATGGCGCCGATTTCTCGACGCCATTTTCGTATTTGGTCGGGATGACAGGATTTGAACCTGCGACCTCTTCGTCCCGAACGAAGCGCGCTACCAAGCTGCGCTACATCCCGATCCGCTGCGAAAGCAACTGTTCAAGGATAGCTGAATCGCTGCGGGATGCGAAATCGAGAAGGCGGTGTCGCTCCTCACACGAGCGAGTCCCTCCATGCACCATGAAGCCGCGCAAACCGGCCGCCACCAGTGATCAGCTCGGCCGGTGTTCCGTCCTCGACAATCCGGCCGTCGTGGACCACCAGCACCCTGTCTGCTGTCTCCACAGTGGAGAGACGGTGGGCGATGATGATGGCAGTGCGGGCAGCATTCTGGCCGGCGACACCCTCCAGAAGATGCGCAAGCCCTGCCTGAACCATCCGCTCCGAAGGAATATCCAGCGACGACGTTGCTTCGTCCAGAATCAGGACGGCCGGCGCGGCGAGGAAGGCCCTGGCGAAGCCGATAAGTTGGCGCTGGCCCGATGAGACGCGCCCACCACGCTTATTGACATCCGTGTCATATCCCTCGGGCAAGCTCAGGATGAATTCATGGGCGCCCACTGCTTTAGCCGCAGCCTCTATTTCGGCTCGGGAAGCTTCAGGTCGTCCCAATGCGATGTTCTCCGCCACGGAGCCACTGAACAGGAAGGCTTCCTGGGTCACCATGACCACTGCCCGCCGAAGGTCGGTGGTAGCGAGGTCGCGAAGGTCAACTCCGTCCAAAGTGATGGAGCCGGACGTGACGTCGTAGAAGCGCGCAACGAGTTTGGCCAAGGTGGACTTACCGGCGCCTGTCTGCCCGACCAGGGCAACGGTTTGGCCAGCGGGAATGTGCAGGTCCAGTTTGGGCACGACCACCTTGCCATCGCTGTACCCGAACTGCACACCCTTGAAGTCGATCTCTCCGCGTGAACTGTTCAGCGGCACAGGGTTCTTCGGAGGCCGGACGGTAGGCACTTCCTCCAGGAGCCCGGATACTTTTTCCAATGCCGCCTGTGCGCTCTGGAAAGAGTTGTAGAACATGGCCATCTGGTCCACCGGCTGGAAGAAGCGCTTGGTGGACAGGATGAGGGCCAGGAGGACGCCCACGGCGAGGTCTCCGCTGAGCACCCTGAACCCGCCGAACAACAGGACTGCAGCCACACACACGTTGCCGATCAGCACCAGTCCCGGCTGGAAGATGCCGTTCAGGTTGATGGAGCGGACGGTGTTCTTGCGGTAGTCCTCAGCCAGTGCGCCATAGCGGTCAGCGTTCTCACGCTCCTTGCGGAACGCCTTCACTGCACGGATACCGGTCATGGTTTCCACGAAGTGCACGATCAACCGCGCCGAAACCACGCGGGATTCCCGGAAGGCAATCTGTGAATGCTTTTGGTACCAGCGCGCGAGGAAGAACATGGGCACACCCGCCGCAAGCATGATCAATCCACTGCGCCAGTCCAAGGCAAATACCGTGAAGGCCGTGAAGAGCATGAACAGCATGCCCGACGCGAGGGAGCTTACGCCGGAGTCCAGCAATTCCCGCAGCGCTTCGAGGTCCGAGGTTTGACGGGCGATGATGCGGCCGGACGTGTACTTCTCATGGAATTCAAGGCTCAACCGCTGGGTGTGCCTGAAGACGCGGACCCGGAGGTCCAGCAGCATGGCCTGGCTCAATTGGGCTGTGGACGTTACGTAGAGGGCCGTCATGGCAGCCGTGGCAACGGCCGCAGCCAAGTACAAAGCACCGGCGAGCACCAACGGTCCATTGTCACCGGCTTGCAATGCGGGCAAGGCGGTGTCGATCCCAAAGGCGATCAGGGCCGGCCCTGCAACGCGCGTGAGCTGCGAAACCACCACCATCACGATCGTCATCCAGAAACGCAACCGCACCGGGCGGATCAGCGAGCCCAGCAAGGCGAGTGACCGGCGTCGTACTGCTTTGCTGTCGGCTTTGCTCAGGAGCGTGTTGTCCTCGTTGGCGGTTCCAAAGGTTGTGGCGCTCACCGGCGGGCCTCCTCGGCGTCTTCGAGCTCGTCCAGTTCGCTGTCCAGGTCTCGGGGACCGGTATCCAGGCTTGCGATGACGTAGCGGTAGTGGGCGTTTTCGGCCAACAGTTCCGTGTGGGTTCCGACTGCGGTGATGGTTCCGTTCTCAAGCAATGCCACGCGGTCCGCCAATGCCACGGTCGAAGGCCGGTGTGCGACGATCAGCGTCGTTGTCTCGTGAAGTACCTCGCGCAGCCTTGCTTCCACGCGTTCCTCAGTGTTGACGTCCAAGGCCGAAAGAGGATCGTCCAGGACCAGGACTTTTGGCTTCGCAGCGATGGCCCTGGCGAGGGCAATGCGCTGCCGCTGGCCACCTGAAAGGCTCAATCCTTCCTCACCAATCAGGGTGTCGACACCGTCCGGCAAAGAGTACGCGAAGTGGGCTTGGGCGACGTCCAAAGCTTCATCAAGGGCGGCCTCGCTGGGCTCAGCGGCGCCGAGCAGGACGTTGTCCCGTACCGAGCTTGAGAACAACGTGGTGTCCTCGAAAGCCACCGCCACGATGCGTCGGAGTTCCTCGATGTCGTAGTCGCGGACGTCCACGCCGTCAATCGTCACCGAGCCTTCCGTGACGTCGTACAGGCGGGGGACCAGTTGGAGCAGGGCGCTCTTGCCACTGCCGGTGATGCCCACCAGCGCCATGGTTTCGCCCGGACGAATGTCCAGGGTGATGTCGTGCAGGAGCGTCCCGCCGTCGTCGAATCCGAAGCCCGCGTGCTCAAAGCGCAAGGCTCCCGTCACCGTTGCCGGCACCTCGGCATGATCCGGCGAAGTGATGGTGTTCTCGGTATCCATGACTTCGAAGTGGCGGTCCAGTGCAGTCTTGGCAGTCAGTGCCATGGCCAGGAGCATGCCGGAAAATTCCACGGGAGTGGCCACCACGGCGGCGGTCGCGAAGAACGCAACCAGCGAGCCGATACTCAACTGTCCGCTTGCTGCGAGCATGATGCCCACCACCAGTCCGACGCCCAGTGCCAACTCAGGCAGCAACGTGACCACCAGCGTGAAGCCGGCCTGCTGCTTCGCCTTGGCAATCTCCGTCTGCCTCAGCTCTTCCGCCTGGCCGTTGAAATTCTTCAGCGCTTCGCGGCTGCGGCCGAAAGCCTTCAGGACGCGGATGCCGTGGACGGACTCTTCCACGGTGGTAGCAAGATCGCCCGCCTGATCCTGGCTGAGCCGTGTGACCCGGCTGAAGCGACGGCGGAAGCGGAACGAATTGACCATGATCGGCACAGCCGCGCCGAGGAAGATCAACGCCAGTTGCCAACTCATGGAGAACATGACTCCGACGCCAATAATCACTGTCAAAGTGGTGACCACCAGCATGATCGCGCCGAACGCCATCCAGCGGCGCAGAAAACTCAAGTCCGTCATGGCGCGGGACAGCAACTGGCCGGAGCCCCAGCGATCATGGAAAGACACTGTGAGCTGCTGGAGGTGACCGTACAGCGATACTCGCATCCTCGTCTCAACCGTCGTGGCCGGGTTGATCACGAACTGCCTGCGCAAGGCCACCAGTCCGGCTTCGGCCGCACCAAGCGCAAGAATCACGACGGCGGCAACCCAGACAGCGCCTGGGTCACCCCCGGGTTGAAGCGACGTGTTGACCAATACACGCAGCACCTGGGGGATGGTCAGCGCGACGATGCTGGCGAGCAGTGCACAGAGGAGGCCCATAAAAAGCCGGGGGAGGATGGGCCGCACATGAGGGTACAGGCGGCCGACGGATGTGAAGAATGACGTTTGTTTGGACATGCCCGCTTCTCAACAGCTGGATCTTCAGATGGTGCGGAGGTAGTTTCCCGTAGCAACTACCCTATGCCATGCCGTGATTCGTTTCACAGGACCACACTTTGGTATGTGGAAAGTTCCCCAGTTATTGGGATTCGTAATGGTCCATGCGTTGAGATGCGCGCGGCGTTTTAGCTGCGCGCGGCGATTAGCTGCGGGCCGTGAGTGTCAGCAGGACCGCTTCCGGGCGGCACGCGATCCGGACCGGGGCGTAGCGCGAGGTGCCAATGCCGCCTGAGACGTTCACCGGCGTCGTGAATCCGTCGCTTTCCCAATCGTGGAGGCCCTTGGCCCGCCATGTCGGCAGGTCGCAGTTGGAGACGAGAGCGCCGTAACCCGGGATGCAGATCTGGCCGCCGTGAGTATGTCCAGCGAGGATCAGATCTGCTTCGGCTTCCGTGAAGTGGTCCAGGACGCGCTGGTACGGCGCATGGATGACCGCGACCCTCAGGTGGGGACGGGCATCCTGGTTCACGGTGCCGCGGGGCCAACCGGCATAACGTTCGCGCTTCAAGTGGGGATCGTCTACGCCCGAGAAATCGAAACGCAGGCCGTTCAACACCACCGACTGCGCACGGTTGGTGAGGTCGATCCAGCCTCCCATGCCGAAAGCAGACCGCAATCTGGGCCAGTCGAGCTTGATGGGATCGGTCCTGAGCTTCGACGGTCCGCGGAAGTAGCCCGCAGGGTTCTTGATCCTGGGTGCGTAATAGTCGTTGGAGCCCGGGACGAAGACGCCGGGAAATTCCATGAGAGGCCGGAGGGCGCTGATCAGCGGATCCACGGCCTGTTCATGGCTGAGGTTGTCTCCGGTGTTGACTACAAGATCGGGCTTCAAATCCACCAAAGACTGCAGCCACCGGGTTTTCTTGTCCTGTCCGGGAACGAAATGGATATCGCTCAGGTGCAGTACGCGGAACGGCTCAGACCCTTCGGGGAGGATGGGGAGAGTCTCATGACGGACCCCGAACTGGTCCTTTTCCCACCAACCGTAGGCAGCAGCTGCCGCGCCGGCAGTGGCACCGAGGGCAGTGGTGACGGCGAAACCGCGCCCGATAGTGCGGACGCGGTTTGCCAGGGAATCAGGGAACTGCACGGTTAGTCCTTGCCAGGGCCGTTGCCGTTGCCGCCATTGCCGCTATTGCCGCCAGTGTTGGTAGGGGGTGCCGGCGGGGCGGGATTGTTTTGCGTAGGTGCCGGGGCGGTACTGCGCTGCGGAGTTGAACCTCCGAGGAGGTTGGACGGGGGCGCCTGGAACGGGTTGGTGCCATATGCAGGAGCAACGGCCAGCATGTAGTTGGTGAACTGCGGACCAGCAATCATGTAACCGTCGATCGACTGGTAGAACTTGCCGTTGACGGTCAGGTTCCGGCCCGGTCGCTTCTGGTCACCCAAAGGGTCACCGAACCAGGAAGCCGTTGCCAACCCGGTGGTGTAGCCGACAACCCAGGTGGAACCGTTGGTGTCGTTGGTACCGGTCTTGGCGGCTACGGGGAAGTTGTTACGCGTGGAAAGGGCAGGGCGGATCAGCGAACCCGAACCGGCGTTCAAGACTTCCTGCATGGCATACGCCACGCCCCGGGCAACTTCAGGTTTGACGGCATCCTTGCAGTTGGAGGATTGCGCCGGGAGATCGGCGCCGGACTGGTCCTTCACCGAAGTAATCGCGATTGGCGCACAGTACTTGCCATCGGCAGCGAACGTGGCGAACGCCGTTGCCATGGTGAGAGGTGCAGTCTGGGTGGAACCAATGAGGTTACCCAGAGTGGTCATGGGCACCTTGGGGTTGGGATCCGTGATCTTACCGGTGTCATCCCGTGCAGGCAGGCCGCCATGGATGCCCGTGGCATCGACAATGCCCTGGATGCCACACAGGTCCAGCTGGGAAGCAGAAGCAAAGGTGGCTGTGTTGATCGAGTTCATGAGGCCGTACAGGACCGTCATGTTTCTGTAGTAACCCTCGTCCGAGTTCTGCAGGTCGAATGTGCCGTTGGTGGCGTCGTACCAGCCAACTGTGGGTGCAGGACAGGTATTCCGCCACCGGAAGTTTTGGGGGTACCTGCGGACCGAAGCATTAATCGTCGTATTCATCGACTTGCCCTCGTTCAGCCATTCAGCGAACGTAAACGGCTTCATCGTAGAACCGGGCTGGAAACCGCCGATGCCATTGAGGTCGTTGCCCTCGGCATCGAGGACGTCCACATTGAAGTTCTGGGTCTGATCGAACTTGCCCTCTTGGGGCAGCCAGACAGTGTTCTGGGCCATGCTGACGATCTGGCCGGTACCCGGTTGGACCGAGACGATCGAGGCACCCCACTTGTCCGGGTTGGCGCCGGCTGTCCCATCAACCTGCTGCTGGGCAACGGTCTGCGCAGTGGGATCAAGGGTGGTCCGGATAGTCAGGCCACCGCGCATCACCCGCTTTTCGCGCTCGTCCGAGGTCTCGCCGTACGCCGGGTTGTTCAAGAGCAAGTGGAGCACGTAGTCGCAGAAATACGGAGCCATGGTGGCGTACGCGCAACCCTGGCGTGCGGGAGTGACCTTGGTGGTGACAGGGGTGGCTACCGCTTCGTCGTACTCAGCCTGGGAGATCTTGCCCTGGTTCACCATGGCAGCCAGCACGAGGTCGCGCCGCTTCTTGGAGTTATCCGGGTTGGTGATCGGATCGAAGGCGGACGGGCTGTTCACCAAACCAGCGAGCAAGGCTGCCTGCGGAAGTGTCAGATCCTTCGCAGTAGTGCTGAAGAAGAACTTGGAGGCAGCTTCAATGCCATACGCGTCACGGTTGAAGAAGACGATGTTGAGGTAGCCCTCAAGGATCTGCTCCTTGGAGAACTTCTTCTCCAGGGCGATGGCCAGCTTCATCTCGCGGAGCTTATCGCCGACGCCCTTGTTCAGGCCGTTCAGCTTGACGTCTTCGTCCTTGCCGGAGGCCACAAGCGACTCATTGATGACGTTGTTAACGTATTGCTGCGTAATGGTGGACGCGCCCTGCTTGTTGCCGCGGGCGGTGCTCACGATGGCTCGCATGATGCCGGTGGTATCGATGCCGCCGTGCTCATAAAAACGGCTGTCCTCGATGGCGATGACAGCGTCCTTGATGAACGGGCTCATTTGGTCCAGCGGAACCTTGGTACGGTTCTCCGCGTAGATGGAGGCGATCGGCGTACCGTCCTTCGCCAGAATCGTCGTGTTCTGGCTGGGCGGATCCACCTGCAGCTCCGCCGGCAGAGTGTCAAAGAACTGGATGGAACCACTTGCGGCACTGCCCGAAACGGCGGCTGCGGGGACCAACAGGCCCGCCACCAGGACGCCACAAATCGCGCTCACGCCAAGGAAACCTAGAATCTTTCCGAGGGTGGTGGCAGTGTCGAATATGGGGTTCTTGCGAGTCACCATGTTTTCCACTTTACCGGCAAGGGCTAGGCTTTCTGTCATGACCAAATGGGAGTACGCCACGATTCCGCTCATTATCCACGCCACGAAGCAGATTCTGGACCAATGGGGCGAGGACGGCTGGGAGCTTGTCCAGGTCGTCGGTGGACCCGATGGCAAAGGCCTTGTTGCATACCTGAAGAGGGAGAAGCAGTAATCATGACAACCCCCGCAGAAACCACGTCTGCCGCGGAATCCGGCGCTCCGACGTCGGCTGTTGAGCAGCGTCTCGCCGAGCTCGGCTTGACCCTTCCCGAGGTCGCCACGCCGGTTGCCGACTACGTGCCGGCGGTCGTCTCCGGCAACTACGTTTACACGTCCGGCCAGCTGCCCTTTATTAATGGCAAACTCGAAGCTACGGGCAAGGTCTCGCTCGGCGAGTTGGGTACCTCTGATGAACCAACAGTCGATCCTGAGGATGCCAAGCGCTACGCCGCTGTTTGTGCCATCAACGCCCTCGCTGCCGTCAAGAGCGTCATCGGCGACCTCGACCGCATCACCCGCATCGTCAAAGTAGTTGGCTTTGTTGCATCCGAACCCACGTTTACCGGCCAGCCCGGAGTCATCAACGGCGCCTCCGAACTTCTCGGCCAGGTATTGGGCGACGCCGGCAAGCACGCACGCTCCGCCGTCGGTGTTTCCGTCCTGCCGCTCGACTCTCCCGTCGAAGTCGAGCTCATCGCTGAATTCAGCTAAGGAACCGGTTCACCCAATTGCCGCAGCTTGCCCGCCGCCTGTTCGCACTCCCCCCGGCACTCGAAGGGGCGGCACGAAACTGGCTTGAGCTCGGCGAGCGGACCCCCAGGGCCGCCCGCTACGCATCATCCGTCGTCCTCTTGCGGGACTCACCCACCGGTCTGGAGACCTGGCTTGGTTACAGGCCAGGCTCCTCGCCGCTGGGTGTCGTCGCGTTCCCGGGCGGATCCCTGGACCCGTCCGACGACGACCCCATCGATTGGTTGGGTCCCTCACCCCAGTCCTGGGCTGAGCATATGGGAACGGACGACGTCGGACTCGCCCGCCGCCACGTGGTGGGCGCAATCCGCGAACTCTTCGAGGAAACCGGCGTTCTCCTTGCCGGCCCCGACGCTTCCTCCACCGTGGAGGCCAACTCCACCGTGGAATGGATGAAAGCCAGGGAAGCCGTATCCAGCCAGGAGAAGTCCTTCAGCGAAGTGCTGGCCAAGCGTGGCCTTTCACTGCGCACGGACCTGCTGAAGCCCCTGGTCAACTGGCTCAGCCCCGACTTCGCGCATACCCGTTTCAACACGCGCTATTTTGCCGCCACGGTCCCCGTGAACCAGCAGCCGAGCATCCTGGGCAGCAAGGGAGTCTGGGGCCGTTGGGTGTGCGCCGCGGAAGCCATCGCCCTCCGCGACACCACGGCCCTCGGTGACGAAATAGCCCAGGAAAACACGGTCGGACTCACCCTCGGCCAGCTCCTGGTCCCGGGGTCCGAAATCATGCTCGAAAAAATGGCCCACGCCAACGGCTGCATCGCCTACCTGAGCTACAAGCGCAAAGCCCACGTGTACCAACCCAAACTGGTGGACGAGGGCGGGATTCTCATGCTCGAGGTCGAAGCCGCCAGGACTGTAGCCGGAGAGCCGCAGCGGGAGCGCTAACGGATCTTCTCTCACTTCCCGACGGGTTTTGGCGGATTCTCTCTCACATCCCGACGGGTTTTGGCGGATCTTCTCTCACTTCCCGACGAAAAAAGCCGCCCCGGTTCATCACCGGAGCGGCTCTTTTGTAGGGGCTAGCGCGAACGCTGGCGGAGTCGCTGCATGTCCAGAATGACGACGGCGCGCGCTTCCAGACGCAGCCATCCGCGCTGGACGAACTCGGCCAGTGCCTTGTTGACGGTTTCGCGGGAAGCGCCCACCAGCTGGGCGAGTTCTTCCTGCGTCAGTTCATGGGCAACCAGGACGCCGTCGGTGGCCGGACGGCCGAAGCGGTCAGCCAGGTCCAGGAGCGCCTTGGCGACGCGGCCCGGGACGTCCGAGAAAACGAGGTCGGACAGGGAATCGTTGGTGCGGCGGAGCCTGCGGGCGAGGGCCTGCAACAACTGCGCGGAAACCTCGGGACGTGTGCGGAGCAGCGCGTTGAGGCTTTCGTTCTTCAATCCTGCCAGGCGCGTTTCGGAGACGGCGGTGGCCGTGGCGGTGCGGGGGCTGGGGTCGAACAACGCCATTTCGCCGAAGAGTTCTCCCGGGCCGAGGATGGCCAACAGGGACTCGCGGCCATCGGGGGAGGTGCGGCCGAGCTTTACCTTGCCGGAAACGATGAAGTACAGCTGGTCACCCTGGTCGCCTTCGCGGAATACCGAAGCCCCGCGTGAGAGGTCCACCTCGGTGAGTTCGTCCGTCAGCAAGCGGAATGCGTCGTCGTCAAGGGTGGCGAAGAGGGGTGCGCGGCGCAATACCTCGATGTCCATGAAATCTCCTGAATATAAGTTTCGGTCGTGGCGCTCCAGCCATTGTTTCAGAATTTTTAAGCTTCTGTGACGTACTTGGCAGGCGAAACGCTGAAACGGCGCGGTTTTTGCCCCTATCGGGCCTTGTTTGCCGTGCCTTTGAACGCTCGGAGCGACCCCTTATCGTGATGGGACTAACGGTTCCCTGTCAGGGTGCCCATCTACAATTGGCGCTACCCGGTTACGAGGAGCATTGGTGTTTGGCTTGACGATTTTGGATTTGGCATTGATCTTGATGCTGCTGTCCTACCTGATCTATGGCCTGCGAAATGGCTTCCTGGTGACACTGGGCGGAATTGCCGGTTTTGTGGTCGGCGCGATTGCTGCATTCATGGCTGTTCCACTGGTGAGCGGCTGGGTGAGCGACAGCGGTTGGAGGCTGACCGCAACGGTGGGTGCCGCCGTCGTGCTCATTGCTTTGGGCCATGGGCTGGGGACCATGATCGGGCGAAAAGTCCGCCATGCTGTGCGGATCAAGCCGTTGCACGCCGCTGACCGGTTGATTGGCGGCGTTGTCAGCGTGGTGGTTGCCGCTCTGGTGATGTCCATGCTGGCGTTCAGCATCAGTTCGCTTGGTGTGCCGTTCGTCTCACAGCAGTTGGCCCAGTCGCGCGTCATCCGATACATCGATTCGTTGACGCCGACGCCGGTGAAAACCACGATGGCACAACTGCGATCAACGGTGATCGGCGACGGTATTCCCAAGCTGATTGAGGGCTTCGGCCCAGCGACGCCGGTTCCGGTTCCCAACGAGTCCACTGACACTCCAGCCCTGAACCAGGCCGCCGAGTCCGTCCTGAAGATCGCGGGCACGGCTTTTGAATGCGGCCAGAACCAGACGGGATCCGGATTTGTGGTGGCGCCCGGGCGCGTCGTGACCAATGCACACGTTGTGGCGGGCGTGTCGCAGCCGGTGGTCGAGATTCCCGACGGCGGCGCGTTGCCGGGTCGGGTGGTCTACTTCGACTCCCAGCGGGATATCGCGGTTTTGGCCGTGGACGGACTTTCATCGGATCCGCTTCAGCTGAGTCCAGACCTGGCCGCCGGCAGCCCGGCAGCTTTTGCCGGCTACCCGCATGGAGGTCCGTTCCAGTCCAAACCGGCAACCGTCCAAGGAATTTCGACCATTCTTGTTCCTGATATTTATGGCAGCAATCCCTCTCCGGAGTTGGTCTACAAGCTTGCGGGCGACGTTCAACCCGGTAACTCGGGAGGGCCGCTGCTCACCATGCAGGGGCAGGTAGCCGGATTGATCTTTGCCAAGACCACTACTGATGCTGCGGTTGGCTTCGCGCTCACCATGGAGGACATCCAGCCCGTGGCTGCCCAAGCTTCAGGTCTTAGCGCTCCGGTTTCGCCCGGGCAGTGCACACGCAAGTAACTTTGAGGGCAATTCCCGGACATTCTCCCGTCGCCTAATAGATTGGGAGTCATGACTGAAGCCACCCCCGCCACCGAAGCTGGTCGCGGCACCATTCTTGTGATCAACGGACCGAACCTTAACCTTTTGGGCACCAGGGAGCCCGAGAAGTACGGCACTTCCACGCTCGCCGACGTCGAGCAGCTGGCAATGTCAGCGGCGGCCGCGCATGGCTTCACGGTGGACTGCGTTCAGTCCAACCACGAAGGGGACATCCTCGACGCCATCCATGCAGCACGCGGAACGGCGTCGGGAATCGTCATCAATGCCGGTGCCTTCACCCACACGTCGGTGGCACTTCGTGACGCCCTGGCCGCGGTTCAGCTGCCCGCCGTTGAAGTACACATCACCAACGTTCATCAGCGCGAAGAGTTCCGGCACCACTCCTACTTGTCCGGCGTGTGCAACGCGATCATCGTGGGCGCGGGCGTGCTCGGTTACAAGCTGGCCATTGATTACCTGGCTGAAACGGTATAGCCGGGCGGAAGTGAGAGAGGGTTCCCGGGGAGCCGTCAGGACGTGAGAGAGGGCTACAGGGCAGTGAACCGCAGCAAAAGCGCGTGCTCCGGGTTCAAGACGGGCATCGGAAGGCCCACCTCGCCCAGGAAGCGTCCCGAAGCTTCAGCCCCGGACGCCACCCACGGCGCCGGCTTTGCCTCAGTGAACGTGTGCCCGTAGTCGGCATCCCCGGGTGCTGGGAAGATCGCCTCTACCCGGTATGAGCGGGCAGGATCCAACCCTGGAATGGTCACCCGTCCGGGCAGTTCGCTAAAGCCTGTCCGGGTCTTGACTACGGCGAACAGAGCAGCCGTGGCACCGGACGTTGGAGCGTCAGCCACCACGCCGTGCAGCATCATGGACTCGTCCGGCACATCGGCCCGCACCATCCGTCCACTGTGGATCAACCCCCGGTGCTCTTTGTACAGGGTGATGAACCGCTTGAGTTCCTCACGCTCAGCCCCCTGGACTTCCCGGATGTCCCATTCCATGCCGAAATGGCCAAAAAGCGCCGTGATGGCCCGGAACGACAAGTCATGCGTCCGGGCCGTGGTGTGCGAGGAGGTCGGTCCGATGTGTCCGCCCACCAGCTCCGGGGGAACCACCAAACCGGTCCAGCGCTGGATGGTTTGCCGCTCCAACGCGTCATTGCAGTCCGAGGCCCAGATCCGGTCGGTGCGTTCCAGGATTCCAAGGTCCACGCGGGCGCCACCGGAGGAGCAACTTTCGATCTCGACGCCCGGGTGCGCTGCACGGAGGGCATCGAAGAGCCGGTAAGCGGCAAGGGTCTGTTCATGCACGGACGATCGGCCGGCATGGCCGTGCTCCACGAGGTCCCGGTTTTGGTCCCACTTGAGGTAACTGATGTTGTTTTCACGCAGCAGGCTGTCAATCCGATCAAAAACGTACTGCCATGCTTCGGGGTTCACGAGGTCAATGATGTGCTGGTGTCGCCATTCGAGAGGCAGCCGGCCACCGTCCTTGAAGGACAGGGCAGAAGGTCCAACGATCCACTCGGGGTGGGCGCGGGCGATGTCGGAGTCAAGGTTCACCATCTCCGGTTCAACCCATAGGCCAAACTCCATCCCGCGCGAAGTCACTGCATCAATTAATGGCGTCAGGCCGCTTGGCCAAAGGGTTTCATCGACGTACCAGTCACCCAGCCCGGCGTGGTCGTCCCGGCGTCCGCGGAACCACCCGTCGTCGAGCACGAAACGCTCAACGCCAAGGTCTGCAGCCGATTCCGCCAGCTCGATCAGGGTGTCCAGTTTGTGGTCGAAGTACACCGCTTCCCAGGTGTTGAGGACCACTGGCCGCGGTTTTGCAGCGACGTCCACGTGGTGCGGGCGTGACCGGAACCAGCTGTAGAAGGCTTCACTGATGCCGTCCAAACCGTGGCCGGAGTAGGCGGCAAACAACGCCGGCGTCGTGTAGCTTTCACCGGGTTGCAGCACTACTTCTGCGGGACCAAGGAGTTCGGAACCGCCGATCATGGTGCGGCCATCGGCCACGCTGTCAGCAAATTGCTCGTGGTTTCCGCTCCACGCCAAATGCGTGGCCCAGACTTTGCCGTGCCGGTTGCCGAAGCCTGCGGTTCCTGCCGCGAGCAGCAGCGAGGAATCGTGCCCAGTGCGGCCGTGACGGCCAGTGCGGACCCAGGTTCCTTGCTGGATGGCCCTGCGCTGTGGGTGCCGTTCGCGGCACCAACGGCCGGTAAGGTCCAAAAGCTCGACGGCGTCCGGTGCCACCGGGAGAATCGTCGCCAATTCGTCCACCTGGAAAGGCGACGTGCCGTCGTTGGTGACTGTGTGCCGTAGTTCCAAAAGCCCACCCGGGTGCAAGGTGAGGTTGCTCGTGACGGTGATGCCGGCGTCGGGATCTGATTGAACGATCACCGCCGACGCCCCGTCCCCGTAGGCGCTCACCGCCCGCAGGCGTACGGAGAAGTCATGCCCGGGAACGCCATCGGTGAACCGGTGTCCGCGCAATCCCGGCCGGCCCTGCCACGAGGAGGAAGCCTGGGGAAGGAGCCCGGCCGGCACGTTGGCGTCGATCGAGGAAGGAGGGATGGGCTCACTGAGGATGGAAAGGTCCGGAAGGGCGTCGCCCAGGTCTGCTCCCCAGTGGGATATTTCGGCCTCTCCTCGGTGAGTGCTGATCACCAGGCTGGTACCTGCGGAACGGAGATAGAGCGGGTGCATGGGTATGAATCGCTTTCAAAAGATGGTGCTGGACTTGTGAGGCCTGCTCTGCGTCCCAACGGGGCATCAAAGAGCGCAGAGCAGGCGCCACAACGGGAGGTTTTACTTGAAGAGGGCGTTGACCTGTTCGTTGGCGGCCGTAAGGGAACTGGCCGGGGACTTGCCGGCGATCACCGCGTCCATGGCCGGCTTCATGATTCCCGCAACCTTGGCGGCGTTGTCCGTGATGGGGAGCATGAAGGTGGTCTTGTCCTTCACATGCTGGGTGAAGGCGCTGACGTCCACGTTCTTGGCCTTGAAGGCGTCAGCGGCCTTCTCGGAAGAGGTGGTGATGGCCGGGAACACGACGGCCTTGGAAGCGACGACGTCCTGGCACGCGGCAGAGCCGAGGTACTCGACCCACTTGATGGAAGCATCCTTTTTCTTCGTGCCGGCCCAGATGGAATCGGCCAGGCCGTTGAACATGGAGGCGCGCTTGCCGTCGGGGCCCTGAGGGGTGGGGGCGATGCCGACGTCGATGCCCTTGTAGCCGGTGTATTGGCCGATCATCCAGGAACCATTGCTGTTGATGGCAGCTTTCCCCGCGCCGAAGCTATCGGCAGCGTTGGCGCCCACGGTGGTTTCAAGCTTGGGCATGTAGCCCTTCGCAGCGAGTGAGGCCCACCAGTCAATGGTGTCCTGGAGTTTCTCGTCGTCGTAGTTGAAGTGGGTGCCCCAGGGGTTCTTGTCCGTGGTGGTCCAGCCCGTGGTGGCGGACAGGTAGCTCCACTGCGTCTGGCCGGCGTTCTCGGCGTCGGAGCCTGGCAGCCCCAATCCGTAGACGGCAACGTTGTTCTTGTCGAAGCCTGCTTCGTCGCCGCGCTTGCCGTTCTTGTCCACGGTGAGGCGGGCGATCGCCTTCTCGTACGTTCCGCTGTCCTGCGGGTTCCAGTTCAGGGAGCCCATCTGTTCCGGGGTGATGCCGGCGTCCGTGGCCATCTTCTGGTTGTAGAACAGTGCGATGGTGTCCCAGTCCTTGGGCAGGCCGTAGCGCTTGCCGTCCTGGCCCACCCAGAGGTCGGCGAGGCCCTCGTTGTACTGCGAAAGCTCTACCTTGTCTTTGGTGACGGCGTCGTCAAGTGCCACGAGCTGCTTGGTCTTGAGGAAGTCCGGGTACTTGGACAGGTGGTCGGTAAAGACGTCCGGCGCGGTGCCGGAGGCCATGCCGTTGGTGATCTTGGACCAGTAGTCATCCCAGCCGGTCTGGGTGATCTTGACGGTGATGTCTGGGTTGGCCTTGGTGAAGTCCGCGGCGCACTGTTGGTAGGCGGGGAGCTGGTTGGCGTCCCAGAGCCAGTAGCTGATTTCGCCCTTGGCAGCATCTCCTCCGGCGCTTCCGCCCGAACAGGCGGACAGGGCGAGAGCGGCGGCTGCTGCTACGGCGACAGCGCCGAATGCCTTCTTGTTCATCATGGTGTGTCCTTTCAGGACGGGATGGGGTGCGGTCCGGCCCATGCCGGTGCCGCGGGAGTGCGGTGGAGAAAGCTATTTGGTGCCGTTGAAGCCGATGGAGTTGACGATCCGTTTGCCGAAGATGGCGAAGAGGATCAGCACGGGCGTGGCGGACACGAGCGTTGCGGCCATGAGCCCGGACCAGTCCGGTGCGCCTTGCGGGGACTGGGATTTGAAGACTCCCAGACCCACGGTGAGCACCCGGGATTCTTCGGAGGTGCCCACGAGCAGGGGCCAGAAGTATTCGTTCCACTGGCCCATGAAGGTCAGCAGTGCCAGGGTCGCGATCGGTGCGGCCGCGTTGGGCATGATGATCTGGAAGAAGATCCGCCAGTGCTTGGCGCCGTCGAGCATGGCCGCCTCTTCGACTTCCCGGGACATGTTCAGGAAGAACTGGCGCATGAAGAAGATCGCGAACGGGGTCATGAACAGGTAAGGCAGCACGAGCCCGAGCATGGAATTCAACAGGCCCAGGTTCTTGATGAGCAGGAAGTTGGGCAGGGCGGTGAAGATCGGCGGGACGAGCATGGTGGCAAGGAACAGGGAGAAGACGGCGTCGCGGCCCTTCCATCGCAGCCGGGAGAAGGCATAGGCGGCCATCGAACTGAAGAACACGGCGCAGGCTGTGGTGATGCCTGAGAAGAGCAACGAATTCCACAGGTACTGCCAGAAGTTGATCGAGGCACCGGAGCCGCCTTCTGCGATGGCTTCGGAGGCACTTTGGAGGCCGAAGACCCGCTTGAACGCGCCTAGGTTGAAGTCGGCCGGCAACAAGTTGCCGGAGTTCGCTGCGAGGGATCCATTGGAGGACAGGGCCGTGCGAAGCACCCAGTAGAAGGGCAGGATGCTCACGGCGATGGCAACGGCGAGAAGGGTCAAGGCGATGGCGCGGCGCCAGTTGAAGGGGCGGCTGGAAGGACGACGGCGGGCGCCGTTCTTGTGGGAGGCAAGAGTGGTCATGGCGTGTCCTTAGTCCAGGTCAGACTGGTTGCCGCGGAGGAACTTCATTTGGATGAAGGCAACGATGGCGAGGATGAGGAAGAGGATGACGGCCAGGGCGGATCCGTAGCCGAAGTCCTGTTCGTTGAACGCGCGCTGGTAGATGTAGAACTGCAGCACGCGGGTCGCGTTGACAGGTCCGCCAGCGGTGGTGACGGCAACGGTGTCGAAGACCTGGAAGGAACCGATCACGGTCACAACGAGGACAAGCACCAGGACCGGGCGCAGCAGCGGCAGAGTGATCCGCCAGAAAGTGCTCACGGCCTTGGAACCGTCGATGCTTGCAGCCTCGTAGACGCTGTTGGGGATGGCCTGCAGGCCGGCGAAGATCAGTAGTGCTGTGTAGCCCATGTGCCGCCAGGTATTGATGAGTGCCTGGGTGGGGATGGCCCATTGCTCGCTGCCGAAGAAGGCCACCCGAGGCAGCCCGGTCCATTCGATGACCTGATTGATGATTCCGATCTGGTAGTCAAGCATCCAGAACCACAGCAGGGCCGCGATGACGTTGGCCATCAGATAGGGCATCAGGAGTGCACCGCGGATAAGTGTGGACTTTGCCACCCGGTGCATCAGGATTGCCAGGCCCAGGGCCAACGCCGTCTGAAGGACAATGTTGATCACGACATATTCAGAGGTGACGCCCAGGGCGTTCCAGAACAGCGGATCCTTGGCTATGCGTTCGTAATTCCTGGCACCAATCCATTCCGGGTCACCCAGGATGCTGTACTCGGTGAAGCTCAGGTAGATGCCCCGGATGGTCGGCACGAGGTAGAAGAGGATCAATCCGACCATCGCGGGAGCGATGAAGAAGAGAGCGACCTTCAGGTCCCCGATGCCGCGGAAGCCGTCGGACGGTTTTCCCCGTTTCCGGGACTTTCGGGGCCCCCTGGGGACGGAGAGCCCCGGATCGGGTTGCTTGGTTAGCGTGGTCATCGTCGACCCTTTCCTAGCTGTGATGTGAATAACAACTGGGATAGAATCTACACGAGTAGATTTAGCTTGTGCAACCCTTTTTGGGATTTTTTGTTCGTTTATGTCCAATCTGTTGACTCGAGTAGATCGCAATGGAAGACTCAAGCGAACCCACTAAAGGTCACAACAAACTGCTGCCGAGTCAGCTTCAGGGAAGGCAAACGATGACGTTTTCGATCGGTGTTCTAGGTGTCGGGCAATTCGGCAGCCAGTTCGCGCACCTCTTCAAGCTCCACCCCGGCGTCAGTGCCGTCTACGTGGTGGATGAACTACCGGAGCGAGCTACGGCGGCTCAGGAACGCTGGGGCCTTGATGGCGTGTTGGGAAGTTTTGAAGAACTCCTGGAGTCCGACGTCGATGCTGTCGCCATCTTCACGCAACGGTGGACTCACGGACCCCTCGTCGAGCGGGCGCTGCGCGCCGGCAAGCACGTGTACTCCGCCGTGCCGATGGCGATCTCCGAAGCCGAAATCGAACGGATCATCCAAGCCGTGCGCGACACCAAGCTTGTTTACGCCATGGGGGAGACCAGCTACTACAACCCTGCAACAGTCTTCGCCCGGCAACAGCATGCGGCCGGGAAGTTTGGCCGGATCTTCTACACCGAAGGCGACTACGTCCACGACATGGACCTGGGTTTCTACGAGGCCTACCAGTACAGCGGTGGCGAACGGTGGAAGGAAACGGCGAGCTACCCGCCCATGCTGTACCCGACCCACGCCATCGGCGGCGTCCTCGGCGCAGTGCCAGCCCACGCTGTCAGCGTCAGTTGCATTGGGGTCAAGGACGATCGCGGCGATGGCGTCTTCGATAAGGACATCAGCATGTTCGCCAACGACTTCTCGAATGCTACGGCCTTGTTCGAAATGAACGACGGCGGTGCGATGCGCACCAACGAGATGCGCCGCGTCGGCTATCCCTCGCATCTACGCGAATCCCGTTTCCGCTTTTTTGGCACGGAAGCCAGTTTCGAGCAGCTCGCAACCACCACGGTGTGGCAGGACAAGTCTTCTGTGCAAGACGTGTCTGAGCAGGTGGAGACGAAACCGACCATGTCCGCGGATGACCCGTCCCTAGCTGACGTCGCACCCGAACTGCGGGATGCCTTCATCTCAGGCCTGGCACCCGTGCACGACCAATCACGGCTTCCGGAAGAATTCCTCGGAGCGCCCAACGGACACGAAGGCAGCCACCAATTCCTGGTGGACGATTTTGTCACTGCGGTCAACAACCGGACCTTGCCGCCCGTGAACGCCTGGGTTGCGGCCCGGTTCACCTTGCCCGGCATCGTCGCCCACGAATCCGCCCTCCGCGGTGGCGAACGCCTTCCTATCCGCGACTTCGGCGACGCTCCCTCCTTGTAGCTAGCATTTACCTCATGACAACTTCGGCAGTACAAACCCCGCGCGGACCGGTTACACGCAAGGACGTGGCCCGGTACGCCGGGGTGAGTACCGCCGTCGTGAGCTATGTTGTAAACGGCGGGCCCAAGAACGTGGCCCCGGCGACGGAAGCCAAAGTGCGCGATGCCATCCGTATCCTCGGCTACCGTCCCAACGCTGCAGCGCGGGCTCTGAAGCTCGGCTCAAGCGAAACCGTGGGCGTGATTGTTCCCGACAACACCAACCCCTTTTTCTCGCAGCTCGCCCACGCTGTTGAAGATGCTGCGGCAGAACTTGGCTACGGCATGGTCCTCACCAACTCCGGCGGCAGCCTGGCCAAAGAGCGCCAAAACATCCGCAACCTTGCCGCACGGCAAGTGGACGGAGTGTTCCTGGCCAGCTGTGTGTTCGACCCCGACCTGACCGACCTTGAAGCCTCGGAAATCCCGTCGGTGTTGCTGAACAATGCCGGTTCGCCCCCAGGGTTTACCAGCGTAGGTGTGGACCTCGAAGCAGGCGCCCGGGCCGCCGTCGAGCACCTCATAGGCCACGGCCACACAAACATTGGCCTGGCCATAGGAACCAACACAGGTAACCAGCTCGACGGGCGTGAAGTGGGCTGGCTTCGAACTTTGCGTGACGCTGGACTGCCGGATGGCCCCATGCTTCATGGCGAGTTCAGCAGGCCGGGAGGCTACGAGGTAGGCAAGCGTTTCCTCGCCATGGCCAACCGACCCACGGCAATTTTCGCCAGCAACGACATGCAAGCCATCGGAATCCTCCGCGCCCTCCACGAGGCGGGCGTTCGGGTGCCTGATGACATTGCCTTGGTGTCCTTCGACGGTTCCCTTGATTCCGAATACAGTTGGCCGGCGTTGACCACTGTGGCCCAGCCCGTTGAGGCCATGGCTGAAGCCGCTGTTCGGGCGCTCGTGGGGGAGGGCCGGGGAGAGGCACTGCAGCACAGCATCCTGCCCACCGAGTTGATCGTGCGCCAGTCCTGCGGCTGCAAGTAAGCATCCAACGTTCTCTCACATCCTGCCGTGTTGGTGCGGATGTTCTCTCACTTCCTGCCGTCTGGAGGGCCGATGTTCTCTCACATCCTGCCGGTCGATGTGAGAGAACATCGGTCAAAATAGGCTCCGATGTGAGAGAGCGTCCGTCAAAAAGGGCCCCGATGTGAGAGAGCATCGGGGGTTACGAGTCCATGTTGGCGTAGCGTTCGGGCCGGGCGAGTACTTGGCTGATCTGCGCCGTGCCCGCGGCCAGGGCGAGCCGGACCAACAGGAAACCGGCCGCAAAAACTCCACCGACGGTCAGGAACACCACGGGCCTGGTCAACAAGGCAGGACCCGCCAGTGGGAGAACCAACGCCGCTGCTGCGGCCGCAGAGATGCCCGCCACCAGGAGCAACGGCGACATCACTGCCCTGACGCGTGCAGCCACCATTAGTTTCTGCGGCATCCCTACCCGGTCCAGGGCGACGAGGGTGGAGGCGCGGTCGAGCACGGCGGCGGCTTGGTTCACGCCCGAGGAACAGGCCACCATCAGGAATGAGCCCAGCAGGGTGATCATCACGCCGGTGTTGATATCACGCACCAGCAGCGTGGTTTCATCCGACGTGCTGCCGCCCATCGTGTCCGCGACCGCCATGCCGACGCCCACGAACACTCCCACAAAACTGGTCATCGCGACGCCCCCAACTTGTCGCCACGATTCCTTGGGACTTTCCAGGACTGTCCGGGCAGCGAGCAGTTGTTCGGGACGCCTTGCCCTCTTGAGTTGCGATGACGCCTGCAGCCGCAGGACCCATGGCCCCATCAGATTCAGTGCAAGCAGCGCCAGTCCGAAGCAGCTGCCCATGACGGCGATAATCACCAGAAACGCGCCCAAGCTGCTGAGCATGCCCATGGCCACAACTCCGAACACCACCACCACAGCCGCGATGACACCGCGGACCCAGTGGGCGCCGTCGGCCGTTTGCCTGGTCCGCACGCCCAGTGGCGTCAGTACCACCTTCCGCAGGCCAAGCGCAGCGCTCGCTGCGGCAAGCGGGCAAACCGCCAGGATACAGGCCAGGATGGACGGCACGGACAACCAGGCATGGCTGCCGATCGCCTGTCCACGGAACTGGATCAGCCCGAGGAACGGCGCCGCGCAGGCGTACAGTCCCGCGCCCGCCACGGCCCCGATTGCCGCCAGGACTGTTGACTCCATGATCGTCATCCACATGACCGTGGCGCTGCTGGCGCCCAAGAGGCGAAGGGAGGCCAAGCGGTCATCACGACGACGGGCGGCGAGTCGCGCTGCAGAGGCGCCGAGCGTCAGCAGCGGTATAACGAGCAAAACCATGGCGACGACGGCCAGCGCCTGGTATGTGCCCGCGATGTCATCAGACCAGGACCAAAAGACTTGGGAACCGCCGGCCACCGTTAAGAGGAGTGCCGTGACGGTGCCGAACGCGAGAACAGGCAACCCGGCGTCGCGCAGTTTGGTTTGGTGCAGCCCGGTTTGACGAAGGCTGCTGCCCCGCGAAAGGTACGGGGCGAGGCGAAGGGCAAGGGCAAGGCTAGACATTGAACGCACCCTTGAAGTCCGTGGCTGCGGGAGCCGGCTGGCTGGGAGCGGGAACAGCACAGCCAGTGTCCGCTACGATTCGGCCGTCACGCAGCTCAACGACGCGCTGGCAGCGTGCTGCCACGTTGGGATCGTGCGTGACCACCAGCAGTGTCCGACCATTGGCTGCGACGGATTGAAGCAACACGTCCAGGACTTCATTCGAGGTAGCGGAGTCCAGGGCACCTGTGGGTTCGTCGGCGAAGACGAAGCGTGCCCCCGTGACCTGGGCCCGGGCGATGGCCACCCGCTGGACCTGCCCGCCGGACAATTCACCGAGCCTGCGCTGTTCCATGCCGCCCAGGCCAAGGGCCGCCAGCCACTCCGCCGCACGGGCCTCGGAGGTAGTCCGATCGGTGCCGTTCAGCATCAGCGCCAAAGCCACGTTCTCAAGGGCGGTCAGTTCCTGGAGCAGCATGCCCTGCTGGAAGACGAAACCGAATTCCTCCCGGCGGAGACGCGAAAGCGCCCCATCTCCGAGGGAATCCAACCGGATCGGTCCGGCCGCCGAGCTCAAGGTGACCGTACCGGCGTCGGGCTTCAAAATCCCGGCCAGGCAGTGCAGAAGGGTGGTCTTACCGGAACCCGACGGCCCAATGATTGCAATGGATTCACCCGCGATTGCGGCGAAGTCCACGTGGTCGAGCGCGATATTGCCGGGGTAGTGCTTGGTGAGTTGCTGGGCGTGGAGGATGGCGTTCATGAATCCAGCATCCCCAAAGGCCCAATCCCTCGGCGTCAGCCCACTGGTTGAACTCCCCGGGCAGGCCTCCACCCGCGGTATGAGAGCCTACTTGGCCTGGACGTCCGCGATTCTCAGCTTCGCAACATTCTCGGCGAGTACGCGGCGGGCATCCTCACCCAGGTTCGAATCGGTGATGAGCTCGTCGGCTTCTTCCAACTGGGCAATGGAGGCTATGCCCACTACGCCCCACTTGCTGTAGTCGGCCAGGACCACAGTGCTGCGGGCCGATGCCATGAACGCCCGGTCCGTTTCGGCCTCGAGCAGGTTGGGGGTGGTGAAACCGGCTTGTGCGTCCATGCCATGGACACCAAGGAACAGGACATCCAGATGAAGCTGCTTGAGCGAGGACGTCGCAATCGGCCCCACCAACGCGTCCGACGGCGTGCGCTCGCCGCCAATCAGGATGACGGTGGAGCCGAACCGGGCCGGCCCTGATGAAGACCCATGATGGAAGAGATCGGCAATCCGCACGGAGTTGGTGACAACTGTGATCCGGGGACCATGGACGAGCTCCTGCGCCAACGCCCATGTGGTGGTTCCTGCGCTGAGCCCGATCGCCATGCCTTCGTGGACCAGCGAGGCAGCCTCGACCGCAATGGCATGCTTTTCCGCGGTCAGCTGTGTGGACTTGAGCTCAAAGCCGGGCTCGTGGGTGCTGGCATCGCCGGGAAGTTTGGCCCCGCCGTGGATGCGCTCCACCCGGCCCGTTTCCTCGAGGGCTTCGATATCGCGCCTCACGGTCATGGGAGAGACTCCCAACAGCTGGGCGAGGTCCGATACCCGCACAACGCGCTCGCGCTGGACGGCATCGATGATGGCGGAGTGGCGTGCTGCCTGAAGCATCAGGGCCTTTCTGGAGAGCCTCATCAAACATGAGGCTGATTCTGGCTCCAGTCTAGGACGCGACGCTGCTGCGGGGTGGCAAATGCCGTCGCGGCGTCGTCACGATCCTTTTGAACGCACGACGGCGCCGCTCACCGTGGGAGGGGAGCGGCGCCGTCGACCAGTGGGACCGGGTGACGCTACTTACGCAGCGATTCCGCGATCTGGGTCATGATGCCCGGGTCTGCCAGGGTGGTGGCGTCGCCGGTGTCGCGGCCTTCTGCGATGTCCTTCAGGAGGCGGCGGACAATCTTGCCCGAGCGGGTTTTCGGCAGTTCCGGCACGATCAGCAACTGCTTGGGTTTGGCGATCGGGCCGATCTCCTTGCCCACGTGGTTGCGGAGTTCCAGGATGGTCTCTTCACCGTTGTTCACGGCGTCACCGCGGAGGATGACGAACGCGACGATCGCCTGCCCGGTTGTCTCATCGGCGGCACCAACCACGGCGGCTTCAGCGACGGAGGGGTGCGAGACGAGGGCGGACTCGATCTCCGTGGTGGAGAGGCGGTGGCCGGAGACGTTCATGACATCGTCCACGCGACCCAGGAGCCAGACGTCGCCGTCTTCGTCCTTCTTGGCGCCATCGCCGGCGAAGTACATGGTGTCGAAACGGGACCAGTAGGTGTCTTTGAAGCGCTCCGGATCGCCCCAGATGCCGCGAAGCATGGAGGGCCAGGGTTCGCGGACCACGAGGTAGCCGCCTTCGCCGTTGGCCACGGACTCGCCGGTTTCGTCCACCACGTCCACGGCGATGCCGGGCAGCGGAACCTGTGCGGAGCCGGGCTTTGTGGCGGTGACGCCGGGCAGCGGGGCGATCATCTGCGCGCCGGTTTCGGTCTGCCACCACGTGTCCACGATCGGGGCGGGGTGTTCCTTCTTTTCGCCGTTCTTGCCGGCGTTTCCGCCGATGACTTCGCGGTACCACATCCACGCTTCGGGGTTGATGGGTTCGCCCACGGAACCCAGGACGCGGATGGAGGACAGATCGTACTTGCCCGGGATCTCCCGTCCCCACTTCATGAACGTGCGGATGGCCGTAGGGGCGGTGTACAGGATGGAGACTTTGTACTTCTCCACGATTTCCCACCAGCGGCCCTGGTGCGGGGAGTCCGGGGTGCCCTCATACATGACCTGGGTGGCGCCGTTGATCAGCGGCGCGTAGGCGACGTACGAGTGGCCGGTGACCCATCCGACGTCGGCGGTGCACCAGTACACATCCGTTTCAGGGTGGAGATCGAACACAGCCTTGTGCGTGTACGCGGTCTGCGTGAGGTAACCGCCGGTGGTGTGCAGGATGCCCTTGGGCTTGCCGGTGGTGCCGGAGGTGTAGAGGATGAACAGCGGATGTTCGGAGTCATGCCCGACGGCGGTGTGCTCGGTTGCTGCCTTGTCAACGGTGTCGCTCCACCAGAGGTCGCGGCCTTCCACCCAGTTGACGTCCTCGCCATTGCGCTTGACCACGACGACGTTGTTCACAGAGTGCCCGCCGGTGTTTTCCATGGAGCTGAGTGCTTCGTCCACGGCCGGCTTCAGCGGGCTGGGCTTGCCGCGGCGGTAGGTGCCGTCCCCGGTGACCACGAGCTTGGCCTCGGCGTCCTCGATCCGGGACCGGAGCGCGTCTGCGGAGAAGCCGCCGAATACCACGGAGTGCACGGCACCGATCCGGGCGCAGGCCAGGAGCGTGATGACGGCCTCGGGGATCATCGGCAAATAGACGGCCACGCGGTCACCCTTGGCCACGCCGAGGGATTCGAACGCGTTCGCTGCCTTCTTGACCTCTTCGGTCAGCTCCGCATAGGTGTACGTGCGCGTATCGCCGGGCTCGCCTTCGAAGTAGATGGCAACGCGGTCTCCCAAGCCGTTCTCCACATGGCGGTCCAGCGCGTTGTAGGCAGCGTTAACCTCACCGCCAACGAACCACTTGGCGAACGGCGGATCCGACCAATCCAAAGGCTCGCCGAAGTCTTTGTCCCAGCTCAACAGCTCACGGGCCTGCTTGGCCCAAAACGCGGGACGGTCCGCTTCGGCCTCTTTATACTCATCGGCGGTAGCCACGGCGTTCGCGGCAAATTCAGGTGATGGCGGGAATTTACGGTTCTCGTGGAGCAAATTCTCGAGAGCCTCGACGTGCGGTGCCCGACCGTTCTGCGGCGTCGACGCTGCAGCGGTGGTCGTGGATCCGGTGGTGTCCTGGGACATGGTGAACCTCATCATTCATCGATCTTTGCTGCGCGGACGCCGCCGGCTAAGTCCGCACTCCGGCCGTGAGCCGTTGTAGTGCGTCCCGCGGAGGATCCGCAGAGTGCTGTCCGTCTTCAACATTATCGCTTCGGGAGGTCCTACGTGTGCGTGGTCACAAATGGGTCAGCGAGCGGTACGGATTCGGCGACGAATGGCTGCTTTGGTTGTCAGGAAACGTTTACATGACGACGATTGGCAACGCTTGTTTGTAAGGAACCTTGGAGTTTCCTGTGGACGGCGCAGCGTGGCCGATTTCAGCTAGAAGACTGTCAGTGGCGTGGCATAGGCTGAATAAGTCTTGGGACGCATCGTCAGGTGTGCCCGGTTTTCCGCGGAAACCCTGCGGAAAATACCGGTCCGGACTGTCCAAGGCGCCGCCGTACGAAGGAGAAATAGATGAACCAGCTGAGCCCAGGCCCGCACGACTCACACCCAACGGGACCGGACACCGCGGCTGGAAAGGCGAACGACGCCGGTACCACCACTGCTGCGAAGTCCGCCTCAGGCGCACCCACCAAATACGAGGCGGTTGCCGGCCCTTTCACCATTCGTGACCTCACGGTTTTCGGTTCTGTACTCCTGATGTTCATCGCCTCGCTGCTGCCCATGTTCGGTGGCCGCTTCAACCTGTGGAACCTGGACAACCTTTTCTTCCTGCTCCTGGGAATCATCCTGCCGGTAGTGGTTGTGGCGCTTTTCGTTGCCCGTCGGCTGCAGCCCGGGACCATTGTCCGCGTCGGCTCGCTGTCGATTGACCAGTTCGCTTCCGTGACCGCTGCATTCGCGGTGCCGCTGTTCTTCCTGACGATCGTCGACTCCTTCAACGGCAGTGTCCTGCTGGGCCTGGTGGGTTCCGTGGGTCTGCTGGCGGCCACCGTTCTGGCCCCGCATCTGCCATTGCTGTCCGCTGATTTCAAGGGCCGCGCTGAAACGCCGGCGCACATTGTTGCCCGCCAGGCAGCGATTCCCACCCGTAAACCCGCTGCCCCGAAGCCCCCCAAGGAACCCAAAGCGCCGAAGCAGGCCAGCGGTCTCTCGACGCCTGGCTCCCAAGCAACGGGGTATCAGGCACAGAGTGCAGGTTCTGCCGGTTCCCATCCGTATGCTCCGCCAGCCGGTGCGAGCCCCTACGCTCCACCAGCCACCTCCGGCCCCGCTGCTCCGGGCCCAACTGGTGGGCCCGCCGTCGTGCATTCGGCTGATGCCGCGCCTGCTACGGAAGCTCAAGCTGCCGCCCCGGCTGCTGGTCCCTCGCCCGTCGCTGCCGCCCCAACCGCCGCAGCCCCGGCTGCATCCGGGTCGGCCGCCCAGGCGTCACCGGCAGAGCCTTCACCGGCCGAGCCCGACGTCGTCGTGGAAAACCCGGTCGTGGAAAACCCGGTCGTAGGAAACTCGGGAGAACCGCAGTCGCCGACACAGGCACCGGCCACTACCCAGCACGCCCAGCAACCCGCTGCCCAGCAACCGGCCTCCCAGGCGCCCGGCAATGACCGCGGATGGGCTGCCACCATGGCCACGCCTATCGTGTCCCCGAATACCCGTTCCGTGAGCGACTCCATTGGTGCCACCGTGGATCCGTCCAGCCGACCTGATGACTCCGGGTCCTCTCCTGCCTATGAAGCCTTCTGGTTTGCCGTAGCCCAGCCCCGAACTGCGTATGACGAACGGACAGGTGCTCCGGCGTTCACCATTGAGCCGGGCGGTTGGGTTCTGGCGCTCGAGGACCGTGGCGACGAATTCCTGGTTCAGGACACCGATGGCAAGGTTGGGGTCCTGCGGGAGCTCAGCAATATCGAACGCGGCTGAGACCGACGCTGTGGCCATCGCTGAAGCTGGTTCCCTCCTCGCCCTGAAACGCCGGGCACGCAAGATCAACAGGATCCTGGCAGACAAATACCCTTATGCCCACGCGGAGCTGGATTTCCGGAACCCGTTCGAGCTTGTGGTGGCTACGGTCCTCTCAGCCCAGACTACGGACGTGCTGGTCAACCAGGTCACCAAGATCCTGTTTGCCCGCTACCCTGACGCTCGTGCCTTGGCGGAAGCGGACCCTGCTGAGCTGGAATCGATCCTGCAGCCCACTGGTTTCTTCAGGGCAAAGGCCAGGAACGTCCTGGCTCTTAGTACCCGCTTAGTGGACGAGTACGACGGCGAGGTTCCGGGTCGCCTTGAGGATCTGGTGACGCTTCCGGGCGTCGGGCGGAAAACAGCCAACGTGGTCCTCGGGAACGCCTTTGGTGTCCCCGGAATTACTGTTGATACGCACTTCGGGAGGCTGGCACGCCGTTTCGGGTGGACGGTATCCGATGATCCCGTGAAGATCGAATTCGACGTCGCTGAGCTCTTTGAACCACGCGACTGGACCATGCTTTCGCATCGCGTGGTCTTCCACGGCCGGAGGATATGCCACGCTAAGAAACCGGCCTGTGGAGCGTGTCCGGTCGCCAGCCTCTGTCCCAGCTATGGCGACGGCGAGACGGACCCTGTCAAGGCTGCAAAGTTGTTGAAGTACGAGCTCGCGCCCGGCAACGAGGCCCTGTTGGAGAAGTTGCTGGCCGAGACGCACAGGGCGGCGGAGATCCGGATGGAATCACAGAGGAGGCCCGGGTGACCGCGTTTGAGGACCTTGCCACGCTGGTAGCGCGCTTTGAAGCCGGCGAGCAGCAGCATTCTTCCCATTGGTCGCAGTTGCCCGTCACGCCGGAAACCAATCGCGCCGCAGCCGTGCTGATGCTCTTTGGTGTGCTGGACAACATCCCGGCAGAATCCGGACGCCCCTTTGCGCCAGCAGACCTCGACGTCCTCCTGCTTGAACGGGCCCACACCCTGGACGACCATCCGGGGCAGGTAGCGTTTCCGGGCGGGAGCGTGGATCCGGAGGATGATTCCGTCGTGTCCGCCGCCTTGCGTGAGGCTGTGGAAGAGACCGGGCTGGACGTCAGAGGCGTGAAGGTGCTGGGCGTCATCCCCGAGCTCGGGCTGATCCGCAGCAATTTCCGGGTGACACCCGTACTTGCCTGGTGGGACTCGCCATCACCCGTTCGCGTGGTCGATTACGCTGAGTCCGCCCAGGTGTTCCGGGTACCGGTTCGGGATCTCCTGGACCCCGTCAACCGGGTAACCGCCACTCTTTCCCGCTTCGGCCGGACTTTCAGGAGTCCGGGCTTTACGGTCAACGGCGTCGTGGTCTGGGGCTTTACCGGGATGGTACTCAGCGGTTTGTTCGACGAACTGGGATGGACGGTCCCCTGGGACCAGGAGAAGCTGTACGAGATCGAGCTTTAGCAGCTCCGCCGCAGGCGCCGTTCAGGCCGCCCGTCGGTTCGCCGTCGAGCGGTCCACGATCAGCCCTGTTGCGGCGTTTTCACGCACTGCATTAATGCCGTCCACCACGCCTTTGAGATGTTTGAACGTTGGTGACTCCGCTACAACCGTTCCGTCCGCCGCTGTAAGGCGAAACCGGTACGAGCCGTCGGTGTCTTTGAGAATTTCGAACCTGCCAGCCATTTTGTGCTGTCCCCCTTGATGCTTCCTTGCAACAGTCGTGGGCCGGTGTGCCGGTCCCACCTAGAGAACGTATCCAGAAGCCGGCGGGAAAGGAAGTTACTTGGCGGTACTGGTCATGGAATTGTCATGCACCATCACACTGCGGAATGTGACTGGCTTGTTCTGAGGGTGGCAGCTAATCTGGGCCGCTCTCTACTCCATCTACTCCGTCGACGGCGAAGGGGGGAATGATCAACTTGGCAGCATTCGGCGAGGCTCGGGGATAGGGGAGCTGTGCAACGCTGCCTGGAGGCTGGCCTCGGTCTCGACGAGCCGACGAAGTTCCATGCTTTGAAGGGCCTCGACATCCAGGGGCTCTACACCGGGCATTTCTGCGAGGCTTTTAATCCACGCCTGGCCAGCCACGCTGTCGTGTTGTTCCCCGAGGAGACGCTGCAGGACCATGGATGGTTGGATGATCACCGTGGCGCCCGCACCCAGGACCTGGGCCACAGCCTCCACGGAATACCGCAATACTTTGATGTCCTTTCGCGCGCCGTGGAGCACTTCGTTGCGTTCCGCTTCATCAGGATGCCCGCTGTCCGCTTCCAGGCTTCGTTTCGTACTGTCCAAGCTCTTTTGGACCGTCTCCCAACGCGGCTGCAGGAGTTCTGCCACCTCGAGGAGACTGGGGTGGTTGTCAATCTCCCGTGCCGCCGAATGGGCCGTTCCAGGAAGCAGGGCTTGCCGGGTGGCCCGGACGATTCCCTGCCAACGCTTTCCGGTCCCGATGCGGGTAGCCATTTCGTTGCTGCCGGCCAGGAGCTGATTCACGGCTTCATGGAGTGCTTCCGGCGACAACCAGGCTTCTGACGCGTCCAGCCATAGCGCCATACGCTGGGACAGAACGTATGCGTCGCGGGCTTCGCCGAGCGAGCGAGCCAGCCACCGGACGTCCCGGCCCGTGGCCTCAGGGACGTCAGGGAGAACGGATTTGTAGCAGGAAAGGACAGAACGGAGCCGTCGAAGGGCCAGCCGGGCGCCGTGGACCGCCTCCTGGTCAGCAGCGCCAACCAACGGCAAGCAGCCCTCCAGCTCAGCAAGTTGGAAAGCGATGTACGAATCCACGGAATCACGCACGTCCGAACCCACGTGGCCAGTTTCCCCCGGACGGCCGGGGCGGACAAGCGGGCGCCTACTTCGCTTTGTCGTAAGAATCGACGACGGCGACACTCACCGGGAATTCGACCGGAATCCGGCCGAACATCAGCTCTTTCGCTGCGTTTGCGGACTCCTCGATCGCCTGGATACAGGCTTCTACGGCTTCTTCCTGGGCATGGACCATCACTTCGTCGTGGAGGAAGAAGACGAGTTCCCCTGAGGGTAAGCCTTCGGCATCCAAGGCCCGCAGCCGCCGTCGTAATTCCGCCAACCAGCAGGAAGCCCATTCCGCGGCCGAACCCTGGACCACGAAGTTTCGCGTGAAGCGGCCACGAGAGCGCGCCAGGTTGTCGGCCCGCCGCTGCTCCTCGGCCGTGGTGGACTGTTGGCTCCGCAACCAGCCCTGGGACGGGGGTGGGCTGCTTCGTCCCAAACGGGTGGTGACGGTCCTGCCCGCCTCGCCTTCCCTGGCTGCTTGCTCCACAAAGCCCACCGCTCGCGGATACGTCCGTGCCAGTTGCGGCATGAGCCTGCCCGATTCACCGGTGGTGGCGCCGTAAATGGCGCCGAGGAGCGCAACCTTAGCCTTGGACCGATCCCCGCCGAACCCTTGTGCTGCTATGCCTGCGTAAAGGTCCTTGTCGCGTGCGGCCTCGGCCATTTTTGTGTCTTGGGCGAGCGCTACAAGGACGCGGGGTTCCAGTTGGGAGGCATCGGCGACGATGAGCTTGTGGCCAGGGTCCGCACGGACTGCGGCCCGGATATTTCGGGGAATCTGCAAGGCACCTCCGCCGCGTGAGGCCCATCTTCCGGACACCACGCCTCCCACCACGTACTCGGGATGGAACCGGCCATCCTGGACCCAGGCATCCAGCCAGGCCCAACCATTCGCGGTGTGCAGGCGGGAGAGCTTCTTGTACGCAAGCAGAGGCTGGATCGCAGGATGTTTGGACTCCTGAAGCTCCCATTGCCGGGTGCTTTTGACTTCGATTCCGTTCCGATGAAGGGCCCGCATAAGGTCCTGAGGGGAGTCCGGGTTCAGCCCTGGTGATGTGAGGATCTCGCGTAGCTCGTTGCACAGCATCTCAAGTGCCGGGGGCCTGTGGCCAAGTGGGGGACGAGGCCCCAGGACGTCGGCAAGGATTTGCTCGTGCACCTCTTCCCGCCATGGAACACCGGCCTGCTGCATTTCCACCGCAACGATTGCACAGGCGGACTCGGCCGCGAGCAGCAATTGCAGGCGCTGCTTTCGTTGGTCGTCTGCAGGGACCTGGGCGATCGCGTGCTGTTGCGCAGCAAACTGTTCCCGCAGTTCAGCCAGCCCCGGACTTTTGGACGTCGGGGTGAAGTCGTCAAAGAGTGCGCCTTGATCGGCGGGCGGGGGTGGGGGCTGCAGTGCCCGGGGCGGCGTTGAATCGTCGTCCTGCGTCAGCTTTTCTGCGTTCTTTGCGTAGTCTGTGTGCGCCGTGAAAGAGGAGTGCGCCAGGATAGCTCCGCAGAGAACGAGGTCGTGGCAGCGTTCCAGCTTCACGCCGTTCCTCAGGAGCTCCGGGTAGAAGTCCTGCGCGCGATGCCACACCCAGCGGGGCCGCTGGCTTTCCAGTTCACTAACGACGCCGGGCAACTCACCTCGCGTGACGACGCGGGGGTCGGTGGTGGCGTTCCCCGTGGGAGAGACTCTTTGTATGGCTGCGCCGTCCGGATGGGCGGCGAGCAGCAAATACATGGTTTCCATTCTGCCCTGTGGGAATACACCAACTGTTCCTCCACACCCCTTGTTTGGGCCGGTTTGTCCACATGGGGCGTTTGAGAGCTTATGTTCCAGGGTTCGACGCCGGGAAAGTGGCTTCATGAGCAAGCGACATCTTGGGCACAGACGGTCCGGCAACGAACTCCCGGGGCAGGCTGCGGACGATTCCTGGATGCCGGGGGAAGCTGCCGATATCCTCCTCGTCACCGGCGACGCCTATCTTCAGGAGGAGGCGCGAAGAATCGTCGCTGCCGCAGGTGGCAGCCTCCAGTTGGCTGCCGACGTCGGAGCGGCAATGCAGGGCTGGGATGGTGCCGACGTAGTCCTGGTGGGCAGCGACATCCGCGAGTTGCCGCCTCGAAGACAGGCGCCCACTGTACTACTGGGCAGGTCTGTTGAGGGCGACGGTTTGTGGCGGCTGGCTGCTGCCCTGGGCGCAGAGCGCGTAGCTGTCCTGCCCGAGGCCGCAAACTGGTTGGCCGAGTACTTAAGTGTGTCCGGTTCGCCGGAACCTGGCGGGTTTGTTGTCGGGATTGTGGGCGGCTGCGGCGGGGCTGGAGCCTCCACCACAGCAATTTGGCTTGCCCAGGCAGCGGCGGGCCACGGCGTCAGCACCATCCTGATGGACGGAGATCCCCGGGGCGGCGGCCTGGAACTGGCAATCACCGTTCCAGAGTTGGCCGGCCTGCGCTGGCCGGACTTCGCCGAAACGCGGGGAAGCATTGATCCTATCCAATTCAGGGACTCCCTGCCGGTGGCTGGCGGCTTCGCGTTCCTGTCCTGGCCGGGTACACGTGCAGCGTTCACAACACCGGATGCCGGTTCTGTGGCCGCTGTCATGGATGCCGCGCGACGTAGTTTCGAACTCGTGGTGGTGGACATTGGCCGAAGTGAGGACTGCCTGCGAACCTTTGCGTGGGACTGCGAGAGGATCCTTTTGATGACCACAGCCCACCTGAAACCGGCTGTTGCCGCGGCACGCATCCTCAATGAGTTGCCACCCCTGGATACGGGATTGGTGGTCCGGGGTGGTGGCCGTTCTGCCGTTGATGCGCAACTCATTGCCGAGTCGTTGGGACTGCCGCTGTTGGGGATTCTTCCGGAGATTCGAGGAGCAGCCGCAGGGACCGAACTCGGTCGGCTCCTTGATCTGGGGCGTCGCAAGTCCGTGAACCGGTTCGCCCGGGGCGTGCTGGAATTGAACGGCATGGTTGAATGACCCGTCAGGACAGAAGCGCGCAAACCTTCACCCGGACACCCTTCACCGCGGGGCGCCGGAGTCAGAGCCGTCGGTTGGACTCCGTCCTTCTTGAAACTGTCCGGGAGTCTGTCCTCTCGGGAAACGGGCCAGTAACACCCTCCACGGTTGCGGCCGCCGTACAGGCCAGCGGCAAACTGTTGGGTACCGCCGGAGCGCTGGAAGCCGCAGAATCCATCAATGCTGAATTGAATGGCCTGGGGCCCCTGCAGCAGCTTGCGCACGATCCCTCGGTCACAGACATCTTCGTCAATGGCCCGGAGTCCGTCTGGCTCGACCGGGGACGCGGCCTGGAACGGTCCCCGGTGCATTTCGATTCTGAACTGCAAGTCAGGGCGCTGGCCGCAAGGCTGGTTTCTGCAGGTGGTCGACGGCTGGACGACGGCTCTCCCTGCGTAGATGTCAGGCTCAAAGGCGGCTATCGCGTGCATGCAGTTCTGGCGCCGATATCAACCGCGGGGACTCTGTTATCGATTCGAATTCGACGCGAAGAAACCTTCACAATGGCTGAACTGCGCGAAGGTGGCATGTTCGATCACCAGATCGAGGCTCTTCTCCGCGCGATTGTGGAGCGGCGCCTCAGCTTCCTGGTCAGCGGTGCCACGGGATCAGGGAAGACCACACTCCTGTCCACCATGCTTGGGCTGTGCCACCCGTCCGAACGATTGGTATTGATCGAGGATGCCGCCGAACTCAACCCTGTCCACCCGCACGTACTCACGCTCGAATCGCGCCATGGAAACCTTGAGGGAGGTGGAGCGATGGATCTTGGCGAGTTGGTACGTCAAGCCCTTCGTATGCGTCCGGACCGGCTCATTGTGGGGGAGTGCCGCGGCGCCGAAGTCCGCGAGTTGCTCACCGCGCTCAATACCGGTCATACAGGCGGTGGAGGAACGATCCACGCCAACACGGCGGAAGCAGTTCCGGCACGACTGACAGCCCTCGGCGCGCTCGCAGGGTTGAACGCCGAGGCCGTAAGGCTGCAGGTCTCAAGTGCATTGGACGTTGTGATTCATGTGGAACGGACGCCTTTGGGCCGGAAAGTAGGCTCGATCGGTCTGCTGAGTGACTCCTTGCATGGCCAACGAGTAGTGACTGCACTGCAATGGAGCCCCGAAGGCCTGGTGCATGGACCAGCGTGGGCGGAGCTGAGTTTACGGCTTGCTCCTGGACTATCCGGGGAGGCGGACTTATCTTTACAGGGCCTGACCGTCGGCTCGGACGTGCCCGCAGTGACGGGCCTGGACTTGTGATCCCCACCCTGGTTCTAGCACTGGCGTTGGCGGCATTGCTCCAGCTCAAGCCGCCCCAGGCAGGCAGTCGCCGAATGCGGGCGAGACTGGCCAAGCCCCCACCCCTGAGCGGGACCGGTGTTCGGAAAGAGCACGCAACACCAGGAGCGGGCAAAAGGCCGTGGCGCCGGCTCTGGTGGACAAAGGTAGAACCCCTCTCCCTGGTGGTGCTGGTGCAGCAGCTCGCTGCACTCATGCGAGGAGGACGCGGACAATCGCAGCTTTGGGAAGAATTATGGCTCGTCCACGGCTCGGGACAGGGTTTGGAGGCCCAGGCGAGGACTACAACCCACCGTCCGACCCCGGGAATCTCAGTGGAATCGGCCAGGGTGCTGGCTTCAGCGCGGGCAGCCTCAACCATTGGAAACTCCCCAGCAGAGGCCATTCGCAACACCTCCGCGAAGGTCTATCCCGGCCGGGGAAGCACAGAACGCCGCATCTGGATGGAATTGGCTGCATGCCTCGATGTAGCCGAAACCAGCGGCTGTCCACTCGCAGAGCTCCTCACCCGGTTCGCAGCACAGCTCGAGGCTGAGGAGGATTCTGAAGCAGCGCGTCAAACTGCCCTCGCTGGACCCAAAGCCACTGTGAGGCTGTTGTCCTGGCTCCCGGTCCTTGGCTTGGTACTGGGTATGGCCCTCGGAGTGGACCCGTTGGGAATCCTACTGGGTAATGTCCTGGGAGTGGCCACTCTGGTCAGTGGCCTTCTGCTGACCGTTGCAGGGCGTGTGTGGTCCTCCCGACTCGTCGCTTCAGCGGTCGGGGCCACATGATGCTGTCTGCGCTCGTGGCAGTACTGGCTCTGGCAGCGTTTGTGGGATTCGCCAGGCCTGCAGGGCTTCGAAACCGGATGTACGCAAGTTTGGCCGAGGACCCCAACTCCAAGGACGACCCCAGCCTTCAACCGGAGGCCGCCACTGCCGGGGACGGGCTTCGCGACACGGCGATGATGCTGGAACTCGTAGCTTCCATGCTGGATGCAGGTGCCGGAATCGGACGGGCACTGGAACTGATTTCCCTTTGTGCCGCACCGAAAATCAGCCAGGATCTCCGTCCCGTCGTCGCTGCGCTGGCCATGGGGGCCGACTGGGAGGCTGCCTGGCGAAACCCTACGCGGCGTCAGCCCGAGGTAGCGCGCTTGAAGGATGCTCTGTCTTTCGCCGCATTGACCGGTGCGCCCTCGGCTTCCATTCTTTACGCCCAAGCAGCCAGGGAACGCCGCGAGCAATTCCGGGCCGCTGAGAAGCGAGCTGCCGCCCTGGGAGTGAAGCTTGTGGTTCCCCTGGGCCTTTGTTCCTTGCCGGCCTTCATTTGCCTGGGAATCGTGCCCGTCCTCATCGCCATGCTCCCGGCTGGATAAGGGAAGGGCATCAGCGCATGCGCGTCTCTTCCTCGACAGGCCTCTCTCTTCCTCCACAACCAGTCCCAGCGGGTCTTTATCCACTTGGATGAACCAGGGGCTTCAGGGGCGGCCCGAGTCAGGGAAGAGTCGATGTCACCCGGCAGACCTGCCGGATCATTTGAAAGGAACACACTATGGAAACTCCCTCGAGCACCCTCCCCGCCCGGCGCTCCGGGCGACGGAACGGTTCGCGTGCGCTGACGCCAACTCCGGCGGGTGTTGCATCAGTGGGAAATGGCAGCGGTCAGGATGAGGCGCCACAAAACAAGAGTGGCAACCGCGCGGGTGTGCAGTTCGGGATTGAACAGAATGGGATTGACCGGCGTGGAATTGACCAGCGTGGGATGGAGCAGTTGGGGATCGAGCTGTTCAACCCAGTAGAACCTCACGGCCAGGCCGCAATCCCGCGGTTGGACAACCAACGGGTTGGGACAGCTTGGACCAGCAAGTGGACCAACTACCTGCGCTGGCGTACACCCAGCAGGATCCGCCGACGGGCCAGCTCGAAGCCGACCACTGCCAGTCAGACCACTCTCAGCCAGACAAAGCAGAACACTCTCAGCCAAACCATCCCCAGGCGGACCCCTCTCAGGCAGACGACCCTCAGGCGAACCCCGCTCATGGGGTCCGAAAGCGGAATGGCGACGGCGGAATACGCCATAGCAACGCTAGCGGCCGTGGGGCTCGCTGGTTTGCTGGTGGTTATCCTACGGAGCGAGGAAGTGCGGGGATTCCTGCTCAACCTGGTTCGCACCGCGCTGTCCTTGCCATGACCTCGTTGGCGCCTCTCCCAATCAAGCTGGTGTCTCTCCCAATCAAGCTGGTGCCTATCCCAATCAAGCTGTCGCGTCTGCCAATCAAGCTGTCGCGTCTCCCAATCAAGCCGGTGACTCTCCCAATCAAAATGCCCGCAAGACAGAAGCAACGTGGTGCCGTGACAGCTGAGTTCGCAGTCGCTCTGCCGGCGGTGATTTTGCTGTTCGCCTTCTTGTTGGCTGCCGGTGCAGCAGGGATAACGCAGCTGCGGTTGGAGGAGGCGGCCAGGGCCGGTGCTCGAAGCCTTGCGCGGGGTGAGAGTTCCGGCGAAGTGCAGGGCATCGTCAGGCGCTTGGCGGGCGAGGGAGCCGCTGTGGGGGTGGCAAGCGACGGCGATTGGGTGACTGTGACAGCCTCCGCAGCGGCAGGAGGTTCGCTGGGCTCACTGATCCCCTGGACGTTGACGGCTTCGGCGTCTGCCCGCGGTGAAGCAGCTGGGGCATCTGTTCGGAGCGACGCGAGCGACCTGCCGGTGGCCTCGGTGGTCGGTGCACCGCAACTAGCATCACCCGAACTGTCGTCACCCGAACTGGGATCACCGCCACTGGCATCACCGCGGAACATGCCACCGGGGGATACTGCCTCACGGGTTGCGGCGAACCCTTGGATTCCGTTGTGAGGGTGCGCTGCCTACCACTGCTGCGAACCCTCAAGGGGCGTCCTGTAGCGTCAAACCCCGAGCAAGGATCCGGCACAATTCTGGCTCTAACACTGGGGTTTGTAGTCTTGGCGTTGCTTGCCGGGCTGCTGCTTCTTGCCCAAGCGGGGGTCATGGCGTCGCGGGCTGCGTCGGCAGCAGACCTGGCAGCTCTCGCTGCGGCCGATGCTGCGCGTGGAATAGCCTCGGGTGATCCTTGTGCCGTGGCGGCCGGCGTGGCAGGCCAGCAGGGTGCCACAGTGACAGCCTGCGACGTCGTCCGGGGCGAAGTGGTGGAGGTCGCCACCGAACTGGAACAACCGTTCCTCTTCGGCAGGGCTACAGGCAGGGCGCGGGCTGGGCCCCCTCCATAGGCAAGGGGCTGGGCCGCCTCCTTAGCCGAGCGGGCTGGGACGTCGTGTTGGTTGGGACTGCCCCGGGCTAGACCGCGTCTTTCAAGAGGACATCCAGAAGTGTGATGGCGGCTGCCTTGTCCAGTGGGTTGTTCTTGTTGCCGCATTTTGGCGACTGCACACAGGACGGGCAGCCGGCTTCGCATTCGCACGCCTTGATGGCCTCCCGGGTGGCTGTAAGCCACACCTTGGCCTTCTCAAAGCCGCGCTCGGCAAAACCGGCGCCACCGGGGTGCCCGTCGTAGACGAAGATCGTTGGCACCCCAGTGTCAGCATGCAGGGCGGTGGAGACACCGCCAATGTCCCAACGGTCGCTGGACGCCACCAGCGGAAGGAGGCCGATCGCCGCGTGCTCCGCCGCATGCAAAGCGCCGGGGAACTGCGCTTCCACCAGACCGGCACCATGCAACGACCTATTGTCCACAACGAACCACACCGCCTTGGTAAACAGGTCCCTTGCCCCGAGATCGAGCGGCTCCTCGCCCAGGATCTCGTTCGATATCAATGCCTTGCGCTGGAAGGAAACCACTTGGGTTGTGACCTTTACGTCCCCAAAGTGCGCCGTGATGTCGCCCCACTGAACCGAACGCAAGGTTTCCAGGACTTCGATCTGCGTTACATCCCGGGCTGTGGTGTAGAAATCGGGGTTCACGCGCCTCACTATGACGCAGTGGTCGGCCTCGTTGAGTTCCTCCACCAGGTAACTGTCCCCCTGATGGACATAGATCGCTCCGGTGTGGGCCTGATAGTGCGTTTGCGGCGAGTCCATCGTGCCCAAAAGGGAACCAGTCCCGGCGTCGACGATGCTCACGGGTCCGCCACCGTCGGCCCGCAGATTTACCATTCCGGCTGCACTCTCCGGATGGGTCCAGAACCATCCGGCCGGGCGTTTGCGGAGATATCCCTGCACGACGAGCCGGTCAAGGAGGCTTTCCGCTGTGGGCCCGAAGAGTTCGAGCTCAGACGGACCTACGGGCAACTCCGCTGCTGCCGCGCACAGGTGAGGTCCCAGGACGTACGGGTTTCCCGGATCAAAGACAGTGGCCTCGACCGACACATCGAAGATGGCTTCCGGATGGTTCACAAGGTAAGTATCCAAGGGGTCGTCGCTTGCCACGAACGCCGCTATGGCATCCTGGCCAGCCCTTCCTGCGCGTCCAATCTGTTGGAAGAGCGAGGCCCTGGTCCCGGGCCAGCCGGCGACCAAAACCGCGTCAAGCCCGGAGATATCGATTCCGAGTTCCAAGGCAGAGGTACTGGAAACCCCCAGCAGCTGTCCGGACCGCAACGCCTTTTCCAAGGCACGCCGTTCTTCAGGCAGGTACCCGGAACGGTAGGCCGCCACGCGGCTGGGCAAGCTGGGATCCACCTCGTCCAGGAGCCGCTTGGTGATGGACGATATCGATTCAGCACCGCGCCGGGACTTGATAAAGGCAATGGTCCGTACCCGCGAGGAAACAAGGTTTGCCAGGATATCGGCTGTTTCGGCCACGGCAGTCCGCCGTTGCTTCGCTCCATTTTCGCCCTTGACGTCTGTCAAGGCTGGCTCCCAGAACGCCACGGTTGTAGAGCCATGTGGAGAACAGTCTTCGGAAACTTCCCTCACTGGAGCACCGATGAGCCGCCCGAAGGAGACAGCGGGCTCGGAAGCAGTGGCAGAGGCGGCGATGAATACGGGCTCAGGGAAGGAGCTCCCGGCGCCGTAGTAGGCGCAGATCCGGCGAAGGCGCCTCATGAGGTTGGCTACGTGCGAGCCGAAAACACCCCGGTAACTGTGCGCCTCATCCACGATCACATAGCGCAGCCTGCGGAAGAACCGTGCCCACCACGCGTGGTTGGGCAGAATGCCAAAGTGCAGCATGTCCGGGTTTGCCAGGATGAAATTGGCATGGTCGCGGATCCAACGGCGCGACGCGACATCGGTGTCGCCGTCGTATGTTTCTGCTCGAACCGTAGGGAGCTTCAGCGCACGGATGGCCGCCAATTGGTCGGCCGCCAGTGCCTTCGTGGGGGACAAATAAAGTGTCACGGCACCGTCGTCGTGGATCTTTCCGGGCTCGGACAATACGCGCAGCTCCGAGCGGTGGATCGCGTCCAGTGCGGGTAGTTGGTAGGCGAGCGATTTCCCTGAGGCGGTCCCCGTTGCGATTACCACATGCTGGCCCGCCTGGGCGAGGTTGGCGGCCTGGACCTGGTGTCGGTACGGTTCGTGGATGCCCAGGGAGCCGTAGGCCTGGACGATGTCCGGGTGCACCCATTCGGGCCACGGTTCGTTGACGGCCTTGCGGGCAGGGATGGTGTGGACATGGCGCAACTGTTCCGGGTCCGGGGTCCGGCCCAGCAGGGAGATCAGCGAATTTGGTGCATCCACCAAATCATTCTGTCACTCTGCGGCGGCGCCTACGGCGGCACCCGAAGGGACCGGCGTCGACGAGGGCCGTTAAACAAGCGTTCTCACGCTACGGAAAGGTCCGAACCCTCACCGGTGCTCACTGACATCATCAGAACGTGGCACACAACGTCCCACCCCAGGTGGGAGTAGAGCTTCTGGCCGTCCAAGGATGCGAGGAGGAGGCCGTTTTGGACGTCGTGCTCAAAGGCCTGGGCGGCAAGGGCCTTCATGATGAAGCTACCCAGGCCACGCCGCTGAAAGGCAGGCTCAGTAACGATCTTGTCGAAGACTGCAGTGCCGTTCACCACGAACACCCGGCCGCTGGCAGCAACTTGCTCTCCCGAGTGGACCACCGCGTGGTGGACTCCGTTGGATTCTGAAGTGGCAAGTTCCAGGTCGTCATCCGGCAGCCAGGGATCCTCGGCGTCCTGGGTTTCCATGTCCACGATCATCATGGTCTGGGAGGCCGAGTTGACGTTCAACCCATGCTGTTCGGCCAAGTACTTATAACGCTGGACGTCATTGGTGAGTATCGTCAGAATCCGTGTCTCGGCTTCCGCGGTCTTCGCTGCGAGGGCGGCAAACTCTTCGTCGGACGGATCATGGGCGAAGTACTCCCAGTCACCGGTTTTATCGGCGCGCAGCGCGGCAGGGAAGCGTCCCTCTTGACGTGACTCGTAGCCCCGGCAGCCGGACCAGCCGGCCACCCAGACTTCCAAGAGGTGCGCGATGTCTTCAACCAAGGCGTCTGGACTCATGTAGAGAGACTATGCCAGCGCCCGGGGAAGCAACAGAGGGCGGTCAGGGGAAGAATCCGTGCTTATGAAATTGTGACTTCGGCGCTGGGAGCGTGTCAGGTTTCTCCGGGCCTTCAGTGCATCCGTAAGCGTAGCGCAGCGGATTTTAGTACACCCAGTACCCTTTAATAGTGGCTTTGAACCGAATTGTGCTTTTCTATGGCTTTACCCCGATCGCCGACCCCGACGCCGTGCGTCTGTGGCAGCGTGCCCTCTGCGAGAAACTGGGGCTCACCGGCCGGATCCTGATCTCCAAGGACGGTATTAACGCCACGGTTGGCGGCGAGCTCAACAACATGAAGCAGTACGTGAAAACCACGCGCGAATACAAGGGCTTCCATGACATCGACTTCAAGTGGTCCGAGGGCGGGGCTGCCGATTTCCCACGCCTCAGCGTTAAGGTCCGCGACGAAATAGTTTCCTTCGGGGCTCCCGGTGAGCTGAACGTCGACGAAAAGGGCGTGGTGGGCGGAGGCAAGCATCTCCAGCCTGAAGAACTTCACTCCCTGGTGGACGCAAAGAAAGCGGACGGGGAAGAGGTGGTTTTCTTCGACGGCCGCAACGCCTTCGAGGCGCAGATCGGCAAATTCAAGGACGCCATCGTTCCGGACGTCGCCACTACGCACGACTTCATCAAGGAACTCGAATCCGGCAAGTATGACGCCCTCAAGGACAAGCCCGTTGTCACTTACTGCACGGGCGGCATCCGCTGCGAGGTGCTCTCAAGCTTGATGGTCAACCGCGGTTTCAAAGAGGTGTACCAGCTCGATGGCGGCATTGTCCGCTATGGCGAAACCTTCAAGGACAAGGGCCTCTGGGAGGGGTCGCTCTACGTATTCGACAAACGCATGCACGTGGAGTTCAGCGACGAAGCCAAGACCATCGGCGAGTGCGTTCGCTGCGCCTCGCCCACCAACAAGTTCGAGAACTGCTCCAACCTGAGCTGCCGGACGCTGACTCTCTACTGTGCAGAATGTGCCTCAAGTCCTGAAACCCTTCGCTGCCCCGGAGGCTGCGAAGCCGCCTGAGCTCCAACCCCCTTCAGAGCCTGCTGACCCGATACGCAAAGTTCGCGTCGGATCGGGCGCCCACAGTGATGGCCAGGATGGCGTCCTTTTCCAGCTGCACCACGCTCACCCGGGCATTGGCGCATCCCAAGGTCAGGTCAACCAAGTCCGTCTCGCCTACGCTGACTGCGAATGAAACGCGGCGGGTGCCGCGGCACGCCAGCGTCACCGCGTACGTTCCGCCGGGCAACTGCACGGTCTGCTCAGTTCTGGACTCACCGGAATTCAGGAAGCCGCTGCTCGAATAGAACGACTGCCCCTGCGATTCCGGCAAGGCCGCTTTGGCCCACTCTTTCAGGGCCTCACCTGTAACGGTTTGCTCCAGGGCTGGGTCGGGAGGAAGCACGACATTGCTGCCGGTAGTGTCTGTGGGGCTGGAATCCGCACGCCCGCCGTCGTCATAGGTGTACTCGCACGCCGCCAGCGCGCCACCCAGCACGAGCAAGAGCCCGACGGCGGCACTTGCCAGCCGTCTGGACACAACCGAGCCAGCCACCTTGCTGCCCATACGTTGACTTTACGCTGGCCTGGAAGCGCACCATAGTGCTGGCGCAAGGGGCTAATTAGCGGCGGGCACCAGCTGGTAAGCAAAAATCAGCGGGGCATCCACACTACTCGTGGAGATAGTGAGGGCGGCGGTGGCGGGGACTTTGATCTTCACCACTTCAAGGCTGCCGTTGCAGGCGGCTCCCGCGTCGGCGATTTGCTTTCCACCGGAAGAGACGGCGAAGAACACCTTTCCTCCTCCATCACAAGCCATCGTCAGTGTGTAATTCCCTGCTGGAACGCCCGGTGACTCCTTGACCAGCGGGTCCCGGTTCAGGATCTTGCCGGAATCCTCCAACGTCACGGTGCTGGCAGTGGGCAGGACTTTATCTTTCCACGCCGGTACATCGGCATGTTCGACGCTGACCGAACCCTGGCAGGCTGAGGCCGCCAGGAGCGTCCCAGCAGCAATGACAACAAGGCCTGCGCGGCGCCTTGTGGAGGAATGGTTGAGCATGCTTCCACGCTACCGGGTCCCACAACAAGGTTTTGTCCACATAGCCCAAACCGGAAACGTCTCCCATGAAGCGGCGCCCATAGACTTGCAATGTGACTCAAACCCCCGAAATATTTACCGCTGGCAATACTGACGACGCCCCGCGCAGCGACCACCCGGAGCTCCTTGCGTCGCTGGCCTCAGACCTTCGCGCCATCTCATACACGGTCGACGGCGTTGCGGAACTACTGGGGGAATCCGCCTATGCCGCATTGAACAGGGACCAAATCATTCCAGCGTTGTTGGTGAGTGAACGCATGTCCAAGAGCGGCGTGGAAAGCACCCGGGCGCTGTCCGTCATAGTGCGGCTGTGGTTGCTTGCTGTCCCACAGCCGCAGTCCGATATTGACCTTGCACTCCCCGGCGTGGGCGCCCAAGGACTCGCCCGGCTTGGACTTATCACCCTGGACGCCGGTGTTGCCACGGCCAAGGTGGATCTACGTCCCTATGGCTGGGAGGCCAATGCGGACGGCAGCGGGGGAGCGGAGCTTTGGGTAGCCAGTGATCTCGCTGCCCACCAACAAGCCGGGGTCCTAAGGCACGACCACGTTCTGGGGATAGGACGGGCATCAACAACCCTTGTCCAGACAACCATCAGGCAGCACACGCACCGTGCGCTGGACCTCGGGACAGGCTGCGGCATCCAGACGTTCCATTTGTTGCATCACTGCGAACATGTCACGGCAACGGACATCTCCGGGAGGGCGCTCGCCTTCACCCGTTTCAATCTGCTCCTTAACGCTCAGGAACTGGACCTGGATCCGAACAACCTCGAAGCCCGCGTCAGCCTGCGCCTGGGCTCGCTCCTGGAACCCGTGGCGGGGGAACGTTTCGGGCTCGTCGTCTCCAACCCGCCCTTCGTCATTACCCCGCGCAGCGCCGGTGAATCCTTGGCTGATCAATTTACATACCGCGACGGCGGCCTGCCCGGCGATGAGATCGTCGCCTCGTTGGCGCGGACCCTGGCAGGCGTCCTTGAACCCGGCGGCACAGCCCAAATGCTCGGCAACTGGGAGATCCGCACAGGGACACCATGGCATGACAGGCCTTCCTCATGGCTGAAAGGTTCGGGCCTGGACGTTTGGTTCATTCAACGTGAGCAGCTGAGCCCGGAACAGTACGCAGAGACCTGGCTGCAGGACGCTTCGGAGAACCGGGACCGCACTCACTATCAGCAGTCATACGCCGCGTACTTGGACGACTTCGCATCGAGGGATGTTGAAGGAATCGGCTTTGGCATGATCTGGCTACGCCGCCCTCAAACTTCAAACGAAGCACGCATCAGCCGGTTTGAGGAGATTACTTACCCCATTGAGCAACCTATCGGTCCCCATCTGGGCGCGGCCGTGGAACGCGCGGACTGGCTCGCTGGCAGTACTTTGCCGGAAGTACACCTTGTGGTGGCCGAGGACGTCACCGAAGAACGCCATCAGCGTCCCGGGGCGGTGCATCCAGGCGTGATCCTCCTCCGGCAAGGGGCCGGCCTTCGTCGAACAAACCTGCTCAGCACGGAGCTGGCGGGCTTTGTTTCTGCTTGTGATGGCCAATTATCCGTAAGGCAGATTGCCGGAGCCCTGGAAGCACTCCTGGGCGGCGCGGACGACTTCGATTCAGGGTCCTTCCAAGAAGGGCTTCTTGCCGAAGTACGGAATCTCGTCCTGGACGGGTTCCTCCTCCCGGATACGCAAGAGGCGTCCGTATGAACAGTGCACGGCCGCCGCGCCCGCTCGGTAGCAAGTCCTCAGTTAGTGACCCTGCTTACACTGATGAAGTGATTGCGAACAACCAGACATCCCAGGCGTCGGGCGATGCCCCTCGGCGAAAGAGGGCCGAGAAAACGGTTGAGATAACCGATCCCAAGGCTATCCGTGCATTGGCGCACGCCGCCCGCCTGGAGGTCATCTCCGAGCTCTACGCAACACAGGTAAGCCACACAGCCACTGAGCTCGCGGCCCGCACCGGCCTGACGCCCAGTGCCATGAGCTACCACCTCCGTGCACTCCAGAAATGGGGGATCGTTGCCCCGGCCGAAAATGCCGGTGACGCAAGGGAACGCCGTTGGAAGGCTGCTGGAACTGACTTCAGGATTTCAGGCGGCAGCGTGGCCAGCCCGGAGATCGCAGTGGTCGATCTTGAGCTGGATGCCTTCCGGCGCAGAGCTTCGGCTTTTGCCAAGGCCCGCGGAGAACGCCGGCAACGTGGCGAAGCGGCGGACGAGCCGGCGTCGGTGGTGCTGGCGAGCAATTTGCTGTACTTGACCAACCAGCAGCGCAAAGAGCTTTCCGAACGGATCAGGGAGGTCCTGCGGGAGTACGAACTGGACGACCCCACCCGGATTCCACAAGGTGCCGAGCGTGTTGCTACTCTGTGGTCAATGATCCCGGATGACCGCATGGCACCTGGGCACTAGGGGTCCGGCCAGCCCCTCGGATTTCCACGCCGGAACGCAGGATTCTGCAATCTATGGTGAACTAGGCCAATATGGGCACCAGCCCAATTACACATTTTTTCTGTAGGAGCACCGTGCCCAGCAAGGCAAAAACCGGCAAGAAACTCGTGATCGTGGAGTCTCCGGCCAAGAGCAAGACCATCGCCAAGTATCTTGGCGAGGGCTTCATCGTCGAGGCTTCCATCGGCCATATCCGGGATCTCCCGCAGCCATCAGACCTCCCTGCAGAACTGAAGAAGACCTCGCTGGGCAAGTTCGCCGTCGACATCGAAAACGACTTCAAGCCGTACTACGTCGTATCCCCGGACAAGAAGAAAAAGGTCGCCGAGCTCAAGGCGCAGCTGAAAGACGCTGACGCGCTCTATCTCGCAACCGATGGGGACCGCGAGGGCGAAGCCATCGCGTGGCACCTCCTTGAGGTCCTTAAACCCAAAGTTCCCGTGTATCGCATGACTTTTGGCGAAATCACCAAGGAAGCTATTCACCGTGCAATGGATAACCTTCGGGACGTCGATACCGCACTGGTTGATGCCCAGGAGACCCGGCGTATTCTGGACAGGCTCTATGGCTACGAAATCTCACCGGTTCTGTGGCGCAAGGTCGCCAGGGGGCTCTCCGCAGGACGTGTGCAGTCCGTGGTTACCCGCATGGTGGTTGACCGCGAACGCGAACGTATGGCTTTCCGGGCCGCTTCCTACTGGGACCTGACCGGCCAGTTCGGAGCCGACTCGGGATCCTTCAAGGCGAAGCTTGCTGCGGTGGACGGGTCCAAGGTCGCCAGTGGTCGTGACTTTAATGACAATGGCCAGCTCACATCCTCCAACGTGGTGCACCTGAACGAGGAACTTGCCACGTCCTTGGCCGCAGGCCTGCAGAACGCCGATTTCCGCGTTCGTTCGGTAGACACCAAGCCGTACACACGCCGTCCTGCCGCACCGTTCACCACCTCCACGCTGCAGCAGGAAGCCGGCCGAAAGCTCAGGTTCTCCTCGAAGAGCACCATGCAGGTCGCCCAGCGCCTGTACGAAAACGGCTACATCACTTATATGCGTACCGACTCCTCGGCTTTGAGCGATGAAGCTGTCACAGCAGCCCGGCGCCAGGCCGCCGAGCTCTACGGCCCCGAGTACGTGCCCCAAAGCCCGCGCGTCTACGCCAACAAAGCTGCAAATGCCCAGGAGGCCCACGAAGCCATCCGCCCCGCCGGTGACTCGTTCCGAACTCCCGCCCAGGTGGCCAAGCAGCTCAGCGGAGACGAATTCCGTTTGTACGAGCTCATTTGGAAGCGCACGGTAGCGTCCCAGATGGCTGATGCCAAGGGCTCCACAGCCACCATCCGGCTGGGTGCCGTAGCAGCTGACGGGCGCGACGCTGAATTCTCGGCCTCCGGTACCGTCATCACCTTCCCCGGCTTCCTCGCCGCCTATGAGGAGGGCAAGGACGAGAGCCGCGGAGATGAAGACTCCGATGAAGCGCGCCGGCTGCCCAACGTGGCCAAGGATGACTCCCTGCAGGCCTCGGACATCGTCGCTGTTGGGCACGAAACCTCACCGCCTCCGCGTTACACCGAAGCGTCGCTGACTGCTGAGCTGGAAAAGAGGGGCATCGGCCGTCCGTCGACCTATGCCTCCACGATTTCCACCATCCAGGATCGTGGTTATGTCCGCAAACAAGGTTCTGCCCTGGTCCCCAGCTGGATCGCTTTCTCGGTGATTCGCTTGCTTGAGCAGCACTTCACGGATTACGTCGACTACGAGTTCACCGCTGACATGGAAGGCGATCTGGACAAGATCGCCAACGGCCAAGCCGTGGGCGCAGCGTGGCTGAAGCACTTCTACTATGGTGAAGACGCTGATCCCGGGCTGTTGAGCATCGTGAACAACCTCGGCGAGATTGACGCCCGCGAGATCAACTCCGTGCCCATAGCCGAGGGCATCACCTTGCGTGTGGGTAAGTTCGGCCCGTACCTGGAAAGCAGCATTCCCACCGTTGATGAGAAGACCGGTGAAGTGGTGGAGTCCGCACGGGCCAACGTCCCGGAGGAACTCGCACCGGATGAGTTGACAGCCGCCAAGGCAATCGAGCTCATGGAAACTGCAGCTCCTGAGGAACGTGTCCTGGGAACCGATCCACACACGGGCCATACCGTGGTTGCCAAGAACGGCCGTTACGGCGCCTACGTCACCGAGATCATTCCCGAGATGACCGAGGAACAGCTGGCAAACCAGCCCGTTGAGTACTACAAGAACGGCAAGCCCAAGCCTCCAAAGAAGCCGGTGAAAGCCAAGCCACGCACAGGTTCGTTGTTCAAGTCCATGACCGTGGACAGCGTCACCCTGGATGAGGCCCTGCAGCTCATGAGCCTGCCCCGGGTGCTGGGCGAGGACGCTGAAGGAAATGTCATCACCGTCCAGAACGGCCGGTTCGGACCTTACCTGAAGAAGGGTACGGACTCCCGTTCAATCGGCTCCGAAGAAGAAATCTTCACCATCACCCTGGAACAGGCCTTGGAGATCTACTCCCAGCCCAAGCAGCGTGGTGCCCGGGCCGCCGTGCCGCCGCTGGCCGAGTTCGGCCCGGACCCCGTGTCGGAGAAGAACATTGTCGTGAAGGAGGGCCGATTCGGTCCATACATCACCGACGGCGTCACGAACATCACGGTTCCGCGCTCAACGTCCCTTGAGGAACTGACCCGGGAACGCGCCGTCGAACTTCTTGCCGAGAAGCGGGCCAAGGGCCCCGTCAAGCGGACGACTACGCGCAAGGCGCCAGCCAGGAAAGCCGCCGCCAAAAAGTAGCCAGCCAAAAGTAGCCCGGCCAAAAGCAGCCGGGCCAACAAGCAACCGGGCCAACAAGCAACCGGGCCAACAAGCAGGCGGGCCACGAGCGGCCGGCTACAAGGTGACGCCTCAACAAGACAGGGTGCGGTCCGGGAAGCCATCGAATTGCGTCCCGGACGGCATCGTGGTCGAGTAGAACCATGACTGAACAGACGGCTTCACCGGACAACGGACCCTTGAACGACCTCGAAGCGAAGCTCGCCTTGGCTGAACAGCCGGACGCCAACCCGGTAGACGTCATCCTTGCTTTCCTGAACAACGAGGTCTACCTCATCAGTTCCGAAGCAGTGGATGGACCGGACTCTGCCGTAGAGCCATTGGTCCTTTCGAACGCTGATGGACAGCCTGTTCTCGCGGTGTTCAGCCACCCGAGCCGTGTGGATGAGCGCTTCCTGGAAGCGGCCCCGCACATTCTGGGCACCATGGGTTCGGCGATCCTCGGTAACATCGGCGACGAACTGGGCATGGTCATCAACCCCGGAAGCGAATATGGCTTCGAAATCGATCCTGAGGGGATCGCCAACATCCGCCGCGACTTCAAACGGGCAGACGAGGCAGGGGAGCCAACGGAATAGCTGGCATCCTGGGCGCGGGAGGTCTGCCTGTCAGCGAAACGTGGCCGCCAAGTTGCTTCCCCGGCTTCGAATCAGTGAATAATGGCAGAATGCGTCTTGGCGTTCTCGATATCGGTTCAAACACCGTCCACCTGCTGCTCGTGGACGCCCATCCCGGTGCCCGCCCAGTGGCTTTTGCCTCCCACAAACGGCCACTCTCCCTGGTGCAATACCTCGACGGCGATGGCAACATCAACGATGCCGGCCAGACTGAGCTGATTGAGTTCGTCCTGGAGGCGTGGGAGTTCGCAGCACGCCACAAGGCCGAGGATTTGCTCGCGTTTTGTACCTCGGCAATCCGTGAGGCAACCAACGGCGCCGAGGTCCTGGCCCGGGTCAAACACGAGACCACGGTGACTCTCCAGGAGCTCACGGGCAGCGAAGAAGCGTCCATGACTTTCTTTGCCGTTCGTCGTTGGTACGGCTGGGGCGCCGGTCCGATCCTGGATCTGGACATTGGCGGGGGATCCTTCGAAATGGCCTACGGCACGGACGAACTCCCGGAATTCGCTACCTCCGTTCCGTTGGGAGCCAGCCGGCTGACGCGGGATTGGCTCCATGATGATCCACCCAGCGCCAAGAGCATCAAGGAGCTGAGGCGGTACATCCGCTCTACCCTTAAGCCTGTTGTCCGAAATTTCCACGAGCTTGGCCGGGCCAACCTGGTGGCGGGTACCTCCAAGACGTTCCGCTCCCTTGCGCGGATCGCTGGTGCTGCCCCCAGCGCCGCCGGTCCGTATGTGAAACGGGAACTCCACGCCGCCGATCTTGGCTTGTGGGCCCAGCGCATATCCGCCATGAAGGTTGAGGACCGCCTATACCTCCCAGGCGTTTCAGATGCGCGCGCCCGACAATTGCTGGCCGGGGCTCTGGTGGCGGAGGCCGCATTGGAGCTCTTTGAATTCCCTAAGATGGAAATCTGTCCGTGGGCTTTGCGGGAAGGCCTGATCCTTCGACGCCTGGACCAGTTGGTCTTCGATGATGCCGTGGATCCCGCGCCTCACGTCGGGAAGCGCAAGAAGGACAAGTCCAAGAAAAAAGCCGCCAAGGAAGGCGACAAAACGACGGACAACGACGAGCCCCAGCACACGTTTGAGGAGTTCCCTGTGCCCGTGAACAACCCTGCCCCTGCACCAATTCCGGCCCCCGTGGTAGGCGGGCTGGCTTCCTGAGATGAGCACCGACGTCGAGCCCGTTGCAAATAACCGCCATATCCCGGTGGCACTGTCCAGTGCCTCCGTCTATCCGCTGAGCGTCCATGATGCTTTCGCGGTTGCCCAGGACCTTGGTTATGAAGGTGTTGAGGTCATGGTCACCAACAACGCCGTGAGCCAGAATCCCGACGCCCTCATCCAGTTGAGCCATCGTTACCACCAGCAGATCGTCTCTATTCACGCGCCCACGCTGCTGCTCACACAGCAGGTCTGGGGAGCCGCATGGAACAAGATCGAGAAGTCCTGCCAGATGGCCAGGGAGGTCGGCTGCGACACCGTGGTGGTCCATCCACCGTTCCGCTGGCAGTCGAATTATGCCGAGAACTTCGCTGCGGGTGTTCGGGAAATTGCTGCGATGTATCAAGTGCACATCGCGGTGGAGAACATGTACCCGTGGCGCGTCCGCGGACGGGAGGCTGTTGCCTACCTGCCGCACTGGGATCCCTTGGGACAGGATTACGACGACGTCACCTGGGACTTCTCGCATGCGGCAACTGCGGGGGCAAACAGTTTGGAAGCCATCCAGGCACTAGGCAGCAAACTCCGTCACGTTCACCTCACGGATGGTTCAGGTTCCGGGAAAGACGAGCACCTGGTGCCGGGAACGGGGACGCAGCAGTGCGCGGACGCCCTCCAACACCTTGCTTCCAACGGTTTCAGTGGTGTTGTGGTGGCTGAGATTTCAACCCGCAAGGCCAAGGTGGCTGGTGAGCGTGAAGAAATGTTGGCGGAAACGCTTCGTTTCGCACGTCAGCACCTCAGCATCCCGCTGGTGCGGTCGCACGATAATTAGTAGCCAACTCGGTAATTGGAAGCCAACGCCATTAAAAGCGAAAGCACCGGCGGCCGAATCGGGAAATGGGGGAAAACCCGCCCCGGCCACCGGTGCTGTTGGCGGGCATCCCCATGCCCGCCTCATCACTCGCACCCTCAATGAGGTAACTACTAAGTTACGGACCAAGCTTGGGTGCTGCCTGCAATATTCTTGGGAACAAGCTGTGAATCCGGACAGCGTTCGACCCCTCCATGGGCAAACTGCCATGATGGTGCAATGAGCAACCGAATCGCATTCCTTGGCTGTGGATCCATGAACGAGGCAATTCTGGCCGGTCTCCTTGCCGCCGGGGCTGACCCATCCGATGTCGTCGCCACTGTCCGACGTGCCGAGCGCGCAGAAGAGCTTGCGCAGCGGTACGGCGTTATGGCGATCGCCGGCGAGGAAGAGCCTGACAACAACAAGCTCGCCGCCAAGGGTTCCGGCATAGTCATCCTTGGCGTCAAGCCAGTTGGCATTACAGACCTTGCCCGGGAAATCAGCCCGGCACTCGCGAAGGACACCGTTGTTGTGAGCGTGGCAGCTGCGGTTTCCATCGCGCAGCTTGAGGCGGCCCTCCCGGAGGGGCAGCCGGTGATCCGCACCATGCCGAACACACCCGCAAAGCTGGGTCGCGGCGTCGTATCCGTTTCGCCCGGAACGCACTGCACGCCGGAACAGCTGGAGAGGGTGAAGGCAGCGCTGGCAGGTGCCGGCAAGGTTGTGGAGGTGCCCGAGGAACAAGTGGACGCGTTGTCCGCCATCAGTGGATCCGGCCCCGCCTACGCGTTCTATTTGGCTGAGGCCATGGCCGCTGCGGGTGTTGAATTGGGGCTGGACGCCGAACTGTCCGTCATGCTGGCCCGCGAAACGGTGGCGGGCGCCGGTTTCATGCTGGCGGAACCAGGGGCGGACCCCACTGCACTTCGCGTTGCCGTAACCAGTCCCAACGGCACCACCGAGCGGGCTATCGCAGCATTCGACGACGGCGGGATCCCCCGGATCATCGCTGAGGGAGCCCGTGCGGCTGCCAACCGCGCAGCCGAGATCACAAAACAGCTGGGCTGACCGCGCCCTAGGGCCGTGCTGCGAAGCGCTCCAGGAGATCGACGTGTCCGGACACGATCAGCATGTCGTGTCCGGACACCTTGGTTTCCGGCCGTGCATACGTGAAGTCCTCACCGGGGGTCTTCACGCCGACGATCGTCACGCCGTATTTGGAACGCACCTTGGATTCCTCCAGGGTGAAGCCCACAGTTTCCTTGGGCGGATACATCTTGACGATCGCGTAGTCGTCGTCGAACTCGATGAAGTCCAGCATGCGCCCTGACACCAGGTGTGCGGCACGGACGCCGGCGTCGGCTTCCGGGTAGATCACGTGGTTGGCGCCGATCCGGCTGAGGATCTTGCCGTGGGATGGGGTGATCGCCTTGACCCAGAGGTGTTGGATGCCCAGGTCCACCAGGTTCACCGTGATGAGCACCGAGGACTCGATGGACGTGCCCACGCCCACCACGGCGGAGCTGAACTCCTGGGCCCCCAGCTGGCGCAAGGCATCGATGTTGGTGGCGTCCGCCTCAACCACGTGGGTGAGCACGGGCGCCCATTTCTGGACGAGCGTCCGGTCGCGTTCAATCGCCAGGACTTCCCGGCCTTGCTTGACCAATTGCTCGGCTGTGGCCGACCCGAACCGGCCAAGGCCAATGACCAGCACTGGTGCGTTGTGGGCGGGGCGGTTGGCCGCCCCTGTGGTACTAGCCAATGATTGGCCTCTCTTCCGGGTAGTGGTACAGCTGGCTGCGCTGGCGCAGGGCCAGGCCGGCAGCGAGGGTTACGGTGCCCACACGGCCTGCGAACATGAGTGCGGTCAGGACGTAAACGCCCGACGGCGGCAGCTCGGCGCTGAGGTTGGTGCTCAGTCCCACTGTGGCAAAGGCGGAGATGGTTTCAAAGAGCACCCTGTCCAGTGTTGCGCCGCTGATGGAGAGCAGCAGGAATGCCGCGACCGATACAAGTGTGGCGCCGGCAACAATCACCGAGATGGCCACCCGCATGGTGCCTTGGGGAATCGTGCGTCCGTAGACCTTCACATCGGCATCTCCACGGGCCTCGGCAACAATGGCGAGGAACATGACCGCGATAGTGGTCACCTTGATGCCACCCGCGGTGGACGCCGAGCCGCCGCCGGCAAACATGAGGGCATCCGTGAGGAGCATCGTGGTGGATTCCATGTGGTTCTGGTCAACCAGGTTGAACCCGCCTGAGCGCGTCATCACTGATGCAAAGAGGGAATGGATGAGCTTGTCGCCAAGATCCATGTGCGCGATGGTCCGCACGTTGTCCCATTCCATGAGCGCCCACAGGACCGTGCCGGCGAGCAGCAGGATGAAGGACACCTGGATGGTGAGCTTGGTGTGGAGGTTCCACTTCTTCCAGTTCAGGCCGTTCTGTTGCAGAACCATCACTACCGGGAAGCCGAGGCTGCCAAGGAACACGCCCAACATGAGTGGAACCAGGATCCAGAGGTCGGTCTCGTAGGGCACGATTCCGTCCGAGTGCGGCGTAAATCCGGCATTGTTGAAGGACGAGATCGAGTAGAAGACCCCGTGCCACACCGACTGCCAGAATGGCTCGCCGAGAAGCATGAAGCGGGGGATCAGGGCCAAGGCAAGGGCGCCTTCGATCACCACGGAGGTCACGATGACGATGCGCAGCAGCGTACCCACTTCACCAAGCCTGCCGGCGTTGTTCATGGCCTCCTGGGCGATGAGCTTGCCGCGTACACCTAGCCGCTTGCTGACCATGAGGGCCAACAGTGAAGCGAGGGTCAAAGTGCCAAGGCCGCCCACGAAGATGCCCACCAAAATAATGAGCTGGCCAAGGAAGGACCAGTGGGTGGCGGTGGAAACCACGGTCAGGCCGGTCACGCAGACACTGGAAACCGCCGTGAACATGGCCTGGTGCAGAGGAGTAGGTTCGCCCGAAGCCGAGGAGAACGGCAAGGACAACAAGCCTGTGAAGAGCAGGATCACCGAGGCGAAAGCGACCAGGGCCAGGCGGGCCGGGGACGTGTTGGCGATGTTGTCAATGAAGTCGCGCGCACGCGTGAAAATCCACAGACCTTCACGTTCCTGCTGGCCGGGTTGCCAGTTGGCCGGGCTCGCAGAGCGCGACTGGCTTTGAGACATGGGTTCTTCCTCGGTTGAACATGCTTTCCTGAGTAGTAAACCACTATTCCTGCAGCGTAACCGGGCGGTAGAGCTCCGCGGCCTCAGGTAGCCTGTTCTGGATGAACTCCAGGCTTGGAACAACTGCTTCCAGCATTACGCGATCCGCACTGCCAACGACGGTTGTGTGGGATCCGGCCATGACTGCTTACAACTTTGGTCCCAGCCATCCTATGGCCCCGCAGCGGCTGGAGTTAACTGCGAGGCTCGCGGAATCCCTTGGTCTTTTCAGCCACAGCCATGTGGCGGTGGAGAAGCCGGAGCTGGCCACCGACGTCGAACTTTGCTCGGTGCACAGCGCGGAGTACGTCGAGGCGGTGCGCCGCGTTAGCCAGGATCCGTCCATGCCCGAGGAAGACCGGGGGCTCGGAACCGAGGATGATCCCGCATTTGCCGGCATGCACGAGGCCAGTGCCCGGCTCGCCGGTGGTTCCCTGTTGGCTGCTGAGTCCATCCTCTCCGGGAAGGCCGTGCGCGCCGTGAATTTCAGTGGTGGATTGCATCATGCCGCGCGCGAGCGGGCCAGCGGATTCTGCGTCTATAACGACGTCGCAATCGCCATCCAGCGGCTTCTGGACGGCGGTGTGCGGCGCGTGGTGAGCATCGACGTCGATGCCCACCATGGCGACGGAACACAAAGCATTTTTTGGAATGACCCCCGCGTCATGACAATTTCCCTGCACGAATCCGGGCTTACCCTCTTTCCGGGAACGGGTTTCGCAAATGAAACCGGCGGCCCGGATGCGCAAGGCACGGTTGTCAATGTTGCGTTGCCGGCGTTCACGGGAGACGCCGCATGGCTTCGCGCCTTTCACGCGGTGGTACCGCAGCTGGTTGGAGCTTTCAATCCCGAGGTGATTGTCAGCCAGCACGGCTGTGATTCGCACCGCCTGGATCCATTGACGCACCTCAACCTCAGCGTGGACGGGCAGCGGGAGGCGGCCAGCGCCGTCGCCAGCCTTGCCGCCAGGTACTGCGATAACCGGTGGATAGCCACTGGTGGAGGTGGCTATGACATCACGGGTGTTGTGCCACGTGCGTGGAGCCACCTGATCGGGATGGTGACGCAGCGGCCGGTTCCGCTAAGCACGCCCGTTCCCGAGGCCTGGCGGACCTACGTCAGGGAAACTTACGGGGTTTGGGCGCCCGAGTCGATGAGCGATGACGTGGATGTCTGGTGGCGTTCCTGGGAAGTTGGATACGACCCCGCGGACGAGGTGGACCGGACGGTCATTGCCACGCGCAAGGAGATCTTTCCTTTGTACGGGCTCGATCCCTGGTTCGATTAGACGGTCTCGAACCACTCCCTATGATTCGGACCTCTCGGTCTGAAAGACCACGCCCGCCGCACCCACGAGCCAGCCCAGCAACGACAAAGCAAATGCTCCGATGAGGTCCGTGGACGCTTGGCCCTTGAACAGCCATAGCACCAGGACCAGCAAGCCCATGGTGATGTAAACCATGATCGCGACTATCACCCGTCCCGATAACCGTAAGGCAACCTCCGCCGGGCTGACGACGGCACTGGATTCGCCCGCGTTCGCGCTGTCCCGCTTAACCTCCGAAATGGTGAACCCCAGTGCGGATGCCGTTAGCGAACTCAGGGACGTGGCGAGGACTCCCGCCGCGGTAACCAGGGCGCCGTTCAGTTCAGGGGCCGTCAGATCACCTGTTGGAACCCAGGTGCCGACCCGAAGGAGCACGGCACTCCACACAAAGACGAAGACGGCAAGGAACACGCCGGCGATGATGTTGAAGATTTGGCGCCGAAGGAAATCAGTCATTGCCCCGCCCCCGTGCTTTTGGCGGCCGGGGCCTGGCAGCCCGGACGGACCGTGAATCCGTTTTAGCATTGGCCTTGGATAGGGTCAACGATCCACCACCGTCGCGGCACGAAACAGGGATGCCATTTGGCGTATATGTCGCTAGGGTGGGAGGCATGGTGACTGACGACGTATTTGCCGTCATAGCTGAGGCAACCAGGCGCGACATCCTGGTTTCACTCCGCTCTGGGGATAAAGCTGTAGGCGAACTGGTGGAAGAACTGGCTGCAAGCCAGCCCACTATCTCCAAGCATCTGAAGGTGCTCCGCGAGGCTGACCTCGTCAGCATGCGCGCCCAGGGGCAGAAGCGCTACTACGCGCTGAACCCGAAGCCGCTGGCAGGTGTGGCTACCTGGCTGGAAACGTTCGACGTCGGACCCTCGGCTGGTGCCGCCGTCGTACCATCCGAGGAAGCAGCGCCGCAAACGGCGGCTTCCGCTGAGGCTGTGCCCGCCGCGTCGAATGTGGAACCCACTGTGCCGGATCTCGTTGCAACTCGTGCCGAGGCCGTCAGCAAGGCCGTGAAAGTCCACTCAGATGGGGTGCCCGTCTCGCTGGATCCGGCATCGGACGACACCGTTCCGCAGCAGATTGGCCGGACTGTTGGCCGCGCTGCCACTAAAGCGGCGGATCTGCTGGCCAACCTCCCGAATCTTCCCAACCTTCCGAAATTCGGTCGCAAGCGCTAGTTCGCTCACCAACTCAATCCAACGTGATCTTGAACACCTTGTGAGGTTTCATTAGCGTCAGGTTTCCTTGCGTTTGCGGGGTTTTTCTACGGTTGTGTTAACTCTTCCCGTGGGTCACATTCTCGCTGGATGGAGATCCTACGTCCAATGATGCAACGATGACGGGACTGAATCGTCTCGTCGCCAGTCGGCGCATGGATGGATAGGAAGACGCATGGATTCGAGGCTCGAAGCTGTCCGGAACACCGTATTGGCGCGGAACCCTGGCGAGAAGGAGTTCCACCAGGCGGTCACCGAGGTCTTCGAAAGCCTGGGGCCTGTTCACGATCGGCACCCCGAATTCCTTGAGGGTGCCGTGCTGGAGCGTCTGTGCGAACCCGAACGGCAGATCATCTTCCGCGTGCCGTGGACCGACGACTCAGGCCGCGTCCACGTAAACCGCGGTTTTCGGGTGGAGTTCAATTCGGCGCTTGGCCCGTACAAAGGCGGGCTCCGGTTCCACCCGTCGGTGTACCTGGGCATCGTGAAGTTCCTCGGCTTTGAGCAGATCTTCAAAAATGCCCTTACAGGCATGCCGATCGGCGGTGGCAAGGGCGGTTCCGACTTCGATCCCCGCGGACGCTCCGACGCCGAGATCATGCGGTTCTGCCAGTCGTTCATGACTGAGTTGTACCGGCACATCGGTGAATACACCGATGTCCCGGCCGGCGATATTGGGGTTGGCGGGCGCGAGATCGGCTACCTCTTTGGCCAGTACAAGCGCATCACCAACCGCTATGAATCCGGTGTCCTCACCGGCAAGGGGATTTCCTGGGGTGGCTCGTTGGTCCGGCCGGAGGCTACCGGCTACGGCACCGTGATCTTCGCCCAGGAGATGCTCAAGACCCGTGGTGCTTCCTTTGACGGCCAGCGCGTTGTGGTGTCCGGTTCGGGAAACGTGGCCATCAATGCGATTGCCAAGGCACAATCCCTCGGTGCAACCGTGGTGGCCTGTTCCGATTCCGCCGGTTACGTCGTGGATGAGGCGGGAATCGACGTCGGGCTTCTCAGCCAGATCAAGGAAGTGGAACGCGGGCGCCTCACCGAATACGCTGCGCGCCGTTCCGGAGCCAGCCACGTAGCCGGAGGTTCCGTGTGGGACGTGAACGGCACGGTCGCGCTGCCATGCGCCACGCAAAACGAGCTCGACGGCGACGCTGCCGCCAAGTTGGTCAGCAACGGCCTGATTGCCGTAGCTGAAGGCGCCAACATGCCCTCCACGCGTTCGGCAGTGTCAGTGTTCCAGGAGGCGGGCGTTCTGTTCGGCCCGGGTAAAGCCGCCAATGCTGGTGGTGTTGCTACGTCCGCGCTGGAAATGCAGCAGAACGCCAGCCGTGATTCGTGGTCATTTGAGCACACGGAACAGCGGCTTACCGAGATCATGGTGGGCATCCATGACCGCTGCGCAGAAACCGCCGAAGAATATGGTTCGCCCGGAAACTATGTGGTGGGCGCCAATATCGGCGGATTCGTCAAGGTAGCCGACGCGATGCTGGCCCAGGGCCTGATCTAGAGCCCGCGCCCCCAACTGGGTCGCAATTAAGCGCGTTTAGCGGGCTCAAAACGTGCTTAACTGCGACCTGGTTGGGTGGGCTACTTCTGCAGCAGCCGCACGTGGTCCGGGTTCAGATCCGATACCTTGCTGACGCCCAGGAGCGCCATGGTGCGGGTCATGTCCTTCTCGAGGATCTGGATAGTGCGGTCCACGCCTTCGCGTCCGCCGGCCATGAGTCCATAGAGGTATGCGCGGCCGATCAAGGCAAAGTCTGCCCCCAAGGCGAGGGCTGCCACGATGTCGGCGCCGCTCATGATGCCCGTATCCAGCATGATCGCGGCCTTGCTGTTGTCCGCCTGCAGGGCTGCCGAAACTTCAGGCAACAAATGGAACGGGATAGGCGCCCGGTCCAGTTGGCGGCCACCATGGTTGGACAGGACGATGCCGTCGGCGCCGTGGTCCACCACCTTGCGGGCGTCTTCTACCGTCTGGATGCCCTTGACCACAAGCTTGCCCTTCCAGGTTTCACGCAGCCAATCAAGGTCCTCATACGTCAGCGTGGGGTCGAACATTGAGTTGATGAGGTCCGCCACCGTTCCCGTATACCGCGAGAGCGACGCGAAGGTCAGCGGCTCATGCGTCAGGAAGTTGAACCACCACGCGGGTCGGTAGGACGCATCCAGGACTGTCTTGAGTGTCAGCGCCGGCGGGATGGTCATGCCATTACGGACATCCCTCAGTCGAGCCCCGGCTACAGCAGTATCCACGGTCACCATGAGGGTATCGTTGCCTGCTTTGGCGGCGCGCTCGATCAACTCCAGGGAGCGGTCACGATCGGTCCAGAGGTACAGCTGGAACCAGTTGCGGCCGTCCGGAGCCGCCGTAGCAACGTCCTCGATCGAGGCCGTGCCCATCGTGGACAGCGTGTAGGGAATGCCGGCAGCTTCTGCGGCCTGCGAGCCGGCGTATTCGCCCTCGGACTGCATCATTCGGGTGAATCCGGTGGGCGCAATGCCGAAGGGGAGGCGCGATTCCTTCCCCAGAATGTCCGTGCGGAGGTCGATCCTGGAAACATCGCGAAGGATCCCGGGGCGGAATTCGATGTCCTGGAACGCCTGGCGCGCCCGGCGCAGCGTGATCTCGGCTTCCGCGGCGCCGTCAGTGTAGTCGAAGGGGGCCTGCGGCGTGCGGCGTTTGGCGATGTCGCGCAGGTCCCAGATGGTGCTGGCACGCTTGAGGCGGGCGGCCTTGCTGAATTCTGGCTTCTTGAACTGCATGAGCGGCGCCAGGTCCGACACCTTGGGGAGGCGCCGCTTCAGTGCCGGAGGTTGTACGACGGCGGGCGTCGGCTGGGGCGGCCGGCTGACGGTTTCGTCGCTCCCGGCATTGGCCGGGGCTGCTGTGATCTTCGGATCGAGGGTGTCGGTCATGCGGTTCTCCCTTGAAATTCTGTGGTCCTACCACTGTGGTCTAACCACACTGTAAGCCATGTGGTTGGACCACATCAACTAGTATTCCCGTATGCGTACCCACGAACTAGTCCTGCAGTGGATAGAAAAGCAGCTATCCGACGGCGACCTCGCCCTCGGCGGTCGGCTCCCCGGAGAGCGGGCAATGGCCGAGCAGCTGCAGGTATCCAGGACATCTGTACGGGAGGCCGTGCGGATCCTTGAAGCAATGGGTGTTGTGCGCGCGGGTGTTGGCTCGGGCAAGGATGCGGGAACTGTAGTGATCGCCGAGCCCGGCTCTGCACTGGGCTCCACGCTCCGCCTCCACGTGGCAACCCGGCACCTTCCCGTGGCCGACATCGTGGAGACCCGGGTGCTGCTCGAATCCTGGGCAGCTGCCCGGGCCAAAGTTGGCGCCCCTGCCCTTGATGAGGCGGCGGCGCTGCTCGAGCAAATGGACAACAGTCCGGACATCGAGGCGTTCCTGGCCCTTGATGCCCGGTTCCATGTGGCACTGGCACAGGCTGCCGGAAATACAGTGGTCAGTGCAATGATGGCGTCATTGCGGGGCGCCATTGAAAACTACGCCGGCGAGTTGACCGGGAACCTTCCGGATTGGAAGGCGACTTCCGAACGGCTCAGGGCCGAGCATCGCGCCATCCTCGCCGCCGTCAATGCGAACGACGGCGGCCGGGCAGCAGAGCTCGTGGCGGCCCACATCGAAGGCTTCTACAAAGAGGCCGGAGTGGGCTCGCAGACTTCCGGAGAATAGAGCAACGCGGGGTCACTTAGGGCCCATGATGGGCTTCCGGATGGGCCCTAAGTGACCCCGCGTTGCATTTCTAGGCGGGCTTGAAGGCCGGGGCTGCAGTGCTCTTGCGGATTTCCATCCTCGGCGAGAACTCATCCTGGGCTTGGGTGGTGGATTCGCCTGCTTGCTGGATCTGCTCCCGCATCCTGCGCCACGCTAGGCTCCCGAGCTCGTTGATGGGCACGGCGGCGGTGGTCAGCGGGGGAGTGGTGTACTTGGCGAACGGGATGTCGTCGAACCCCGTCACCGAGATGTCCTCCGGAACCCGCATGCCATGCTCGTGCAGGCCACTGAGCAAACCCATGGCGACGAGGTCGTTGAAGGCCAGGATGCCGGTGGCGCCACTGGCGATGATGGCCTCGGTGGATTCATGTCCGGAGTCGAAGTTGGACCCGCCGTGGAGCATTTGGAGTTCAATCTCCGGGTGCTGTTTCCGGAATTTTTCCAGGCCCACCAAGCGCTGGCGGTTGGATGCGCTGTGCTCCGGGCCGGAGAGATAGGCCAGCCGCCGGTGGCCCAGGCCCACCAAGTGCTGGGCGAGTTCCTGGATACCTTGGCCGTAGTCCACGCTGAGGCTTGGAGTGTTGGTGGCCACCGTGGTGCGGTTGATGAGTACCAGCGGATGCAGGGTAGGTGCCAGCTCTTCAAGTTCGGCATCGCCCATTCGGGGTGCGCAGAGCACCACGCCATCGCAGCGGCGACGGGCTTCTCCAGCCAGGATTGCTTCCTCGCTGGTTACTTCGGATGAATCCGCGATCAGGACGCGATACCCGTCCTGGGAGGCGGCAATGCTAAGTCCGCGGAGGATGGCCTGGAACGTGGGGTTTGCCAGGTCCGGGACAACTATGCCGATGGTGTCGGTTTTGCCCAAGGCCAGGCTTCGGCCCACCGGGTTGGGTTGGTACTTCAATTCGGCTGCCGCCGCACGGACGCGCTCGGCAATGCCGGGATCAACGGCGGCGTTACCGTTCATGACGCGGGACACTGTGGCGTGCGAGACGCCTGCCTTCTCCGCGACATCGGCAATGCCAATCCGCCGATTGGTGTTCCTCCGTGCCATGTTGCCCCTTCCGGTTGGCTGTCCGCGTGCTGCCCCTGCGTTGGGGCAATGGTTGACGGAACCGCCAGAGTCTTGATACAAAGCTTATAACGCTCTGAGAAAACGCTTTCTCATGATTCTTCCCAGATCACGCCGGGCCGTCAAGCGGTTCACTCCTGCCTTTTGAAAGGGGCCTTCCCATGGTCAACGTCGACACCGCCGAGACCCAGTCGCCCGCACCGGGCACTTCCGGGTTCTCCGCCGGAAGCACTGCCCGCCATCGGACCCGCATTGCCCTTATCGGGACCGGGGGCCGCTCCGAAATGTACATTCGCGCGATCTATGGACAGCACGCAGACGTAGCTGACCTCGTCGCCCTCTCAGACGTGAACCAGGGCCGCGTGGATTTCTACCAGGAACTCATCAAGGAACTCGGCGGAACGGAGCCGGTGGCGTTCTTCGAGCCGGCAAAGCTGACCGGGTTCATCCAGGCCAACGGCATCGAACGCGTCATTGTCACGACGCCGGACTACACCCACGCGGACTACATCGTGGAGGCGCTCGAGGCGGGTGCCGACGTCGTGGTTGAAAAGCCGCTGACGATCGATGTCGAGGGCTGCCGCCGCATCACCACTGCCGTGGCAGAAACCGGTCGGAACGTCGTAGTCACCTTCAACTACCGTTACTCGCCGCGCAACACCGCCCTTAAGGAGATCATCCAGAACGGCGTGATCGGCAAGGTCACGTCCATCGACTTCACCTGGGTGTTGGACACTGTGCACGGCGCGGACTACTTCCGCCGCTGGCACCGTGAGAAGAAGAACTCCGGGGGCCTGCTCATCCACAAGGCCTCGCACCACTTCGACCTCGTCAACTGGTGGATCAATGACGTCCCCGAGCGCGTTTTCGCCTCCGGGGGGCTCCGGTTCTATGGCGACAAGAATGCTGCCGAGCGCGGTCTGGGTGCCCGCCCGGACCGCGGCACGGTTGATGGCCTGGCGCGTGATCCGTTCCGCCTGGACATGCGGGAGGACGAACGCTTGAAGGCCCTGTACTACGACAACGAAAAGTTCGACGGCTACCTGAGGGACCAGGACGTCTTCACGGAAGGCATCACCATCGAGGACAACCTGGCCCTCGTGGTTGATTATCAGGACGGGCCCACGTTGAGTTACTCGCTGAACGCCCACAGCCCGTGGGAAGGCTACAGGGTCAGCGTCAACGGCACGGAGGGCCGCGCCGAGCTCGAAGTGGTTGAGCGCGCAGCGGTCCAATTCAGCACAGACAAGAAGACTGTGGTGGACCCCAGTGCCACGCCTGTTGAGGAAGAAGACGCCGTTCGACGAAATGGAGAGCGCCTGGTGGTCCAGCGTCACTGGGAGGCGGCCTACGAAGTCCCGATCGTCAACGGGGAGGGAGGCCACGGAGGCGGCGACAACCTGCTGCTGTCCGACCTCTTCAATGGACCCGGCGTAGACCCCCTGGGCCGTCCGTCGGGGTATATCGATGGCCTCCGTTCCGTCTCAGTCGGCATCGCCGGCAACCAGTCCCTGGACACCGAACTCCCCGTCCGCATCAGCGAACTTGGCCTGGGCATCGATCTCAGCCGCGGCCAGGCCTAACGGCCCAACACTCACGAGGACAAACACCATGAGCAGGATTTTCGTCACCGGCGGTTCCGGCCGGCTCGGCCGCAGCGTCGTGTCCGGCCTCGCCCAGGCCGGACACGAAGTGGTCTCGGTTGACCGCGACGCCATCCCGGCGGAGCAGTTGCCGGCCGGCGCCGTGCAGTACGCGGCGGACCTTTTGGCCCCGGGAGAAGCTGAGCGGCTCCTCCGGGAAACAAACCCCGACGCCGTCATCCACCTCGCTGCTATCGCGGTACCTTTCAGCGCTCCTGAGGAAGTCATCTTCAGTACCAACACCCGGCTCGCCTACGCGGTTATCAGTGCAGCCACCGACGCGGGTATTCCGAAGATTATTACGGCAAGCAGCCCCACCGCCCTGGGCTACGGCTCACCGGCCGGGTGGCTGCCGCCGTCGTTCCCGTTGGACGAGCAGACGCCGCCCAAGCCCTGGAATGCTTACGCGTTGTCCAAGCTGATCGCCGAGCAGACAGTGCAGATGTTTGCCGCGGCGCAGGGGGACAAGATCCGGTACGCAGCCTTCCGGCCTTGCTACGTCATTTCCCCCGAGGAGTGGCAGGGCGCGCCCACGCAGCAGGGCCACACGGTTCGCGAGCGGTTGCAGGATCCCGCCCTGTCCGCGCCGGCACTGTTCAACTATGTCGATGCCAGGGACGTGGCAGACTTCCTGGACGTGCTGCTGGAGAAGATGGACGCCATCCCCAACGGGCAGGTCTTCTTCGTTGGAGCGAAGGATGCCTTGGCCATTGCTCCGCTCGCTGAGCTGTTCCCGCGTTTTTTGCCGGGCAGCGGCCCGCTTACCGAACACCTGACCGGCACCAGCCCCGCGTTCTCCATCGGGAAAGCGCATGAGCTTCTGGGCTGGGAGCCCACGCGCAGTTGGCGAACCGAACTTACGACGCCCTTCGAACGCGAAGACTCAGCAGCATCAGAGCAAGCACTACTCAACGACGAGAATCACGCCGGCCTGGTCCCGGCGGGAGCAACCAAGGAGACACCATGAACTTCGACGGCGTACTGTTTTTCCCCGTCACACCCTTTGCCGAAGACGGCTCGGTGGATGTAGCCCTTCTGAAGGAGCACATCACCTCGCGCCTTCCTTACGGCCCCGGAGGTGTTTTCCCAGCATGTGGCACGGGTGAATTCCATGCGCTCTCCCTGGATGAGATCCGCACTGTGGTGGCTGCCGCCGTCGAAGCTGTTGACGGTGCTGTTCCGGTAGTCGCAGGCGCCGGCGGCCCTCTCGGCCACGCACTTGCTGCCGCCAAGGTTGCCGAGGAGGCAGGCGCCGATGCCCTGCTGGTTCTCCCGCCGTACCTCGTTACAGGGCCAACAGACGGCGTGGTTGCTTACGTCGAGGCCATCGCCGCTGCCAGTAGCCTGCCCGTGATCGTCTATCACCGTGGCACGGCGAAGTTCACTGCCGCGGCCATGACCCGCCTTACTGCCAATCCCAAGGTCATCGGGTTCAAGGACGGGATCGGGGACGTCGGCCTCGCGCAGGAAATCGTATCGGCCATCAACGCCAGCGGCCAAACCGACTTCGCACTTTTCAACGGACTCCTCACGGCAGAGCTGACCCAGGGCGCTTACCGCGGCTTGGGCATCCCGCTTTACTCCTCGGCGGCCTTTGCCATGGCTCCGGAGATTGCAAAGGCCTATTACGACGCCTACATGTCAGGCGACGAGGAACGGCGCAACGCCCTGCTCGAGGGGTTCTATTCGCCCCTTGTGAGGCTTCGGGACCAGACGCCCGGCTTTGGCGTCTCGCTGATCAAGGCAGGCCTTCGCCTGGCAGGGCTCCCGGTTGGCTCCGTGCGACCACCGCTGGTTGACCCCACGGAGGAACAGCTGTTGGAGCTCAAGTCGATCCTGGCCAAGGGCCATGAGTTGGCCGTCAGCTGATGACAGCGCGCATTACCGGACTCAGCACACGGTTGATCACGGTTCCGTTGCTGCGCAGCTGGGGTGCTGAAGCCCCAGAGAACCATGTGATCGTCACCGAACTGACCACTGACGACGGCGGCCTGGGCCACGGCTTCTCGTGGACACCTACTATTGGTCCCCAAGCGGTCAAAGCGCTCCTGGAGCACGACATCGCCCCCTTCGTCCTTGGGCTTGAGGCCAACCCGGAGATCGTCTGGGACCAGCTGTGGAAGCGTCTGCACGAAGCTGGCGGGGGAGGCCTGACCACCATCGCCATGGCCGGCGTCGACCTCGCGCTGTGGGACCTTAAAGGGCGGCAGGCGGGCACGTCCGTCACCGGGATTCTGGGCCAACGCCAGGAATCGGTGGAGGTCTATGGCTCGGGCGTGAATCTGCACTACTCCCTGGAACAGCTCGTGGAGCAGGCGCAGCGCTGGGTTGCCGCTGGTCATAAGGCTGTGAAGATCAAGGTGGGAAAGCCTGAGCTACGCGAAGACGCTGAACGGGTGGCAGCCGTTCGGCAGGTCATTGGCCCCGACCGCCTGCTCATGATTGATGCCAACCAACGCTGGGACCTGGCGCACACTTTCCGTGCCTTGGATGTTTTGGGGGAGTACGGATTGGAATGGCTTGAAGAGCCAATCCGTGCTGACGATCTGTGGGCCTACCGGCGCCTGCGTAAACATTCTCCGGTGCCTATCGCGCTTGGCGAGAACGTCCACACTATCTACCGTTTCCGTGACTTCATCGAAGCCGAAGCTGTGGACATCATCCAACCCAACATTGTCCGCGTGGGCGGCATCACGCCGTTCCGCAGGATCGTTGAGTTGGCCCGTGCGAACAGCATCAGGGTGGCGCCGCACCTTTTGCCGGAGCTCTCCGGACAATTGGCGCTCACCTTGGCTGAGGCCGTGAGCGTGGAAGAAGTCGAAGACGCTTCCTTCGAGCAACTCGGCATCCTCGCCGGGCCCTCTCCCATCCGAATCCGCAACAGCAGGCTCAGCTCCGTAGGTCGTCCAGGTCTTGGCTTCGACTTTGCCGCAACGCCGGCCGCACGTCAGAGCTCCGCCCCTGAGAGTAAAGGAAACCACATTGAGTACAGCAACTCTTGACCTGACCGAGGTTACAGCCGCTGCCGCCGCAGCCTTCAAGGTGACCGCCGCAGCGTCCGACGCCGAGCGAGCAGCCTGGCTGACCGCCGTCGCCGACGCCCTGGACGCCAACGTGACGGAACTGGTGGCCATAGCTGACTCCGAAACCAGCCTTGGCACGGTTCGGCTCACCGGTGAGGTGGCGCGGACGAGCGGCCAACTCCGGTTGTTCGCGAGGGTGATCACGGAGGGCTCGTACTTGGAGGCCGTCATCGATCACGCGGATCCTGCCGCCACCCCGCCCAGGCCTGACCTGCGCCGCATCCTGCGTCCGATTGGACCGGTGGCCGTGTTCTCGGCGTCGAACTTCCCGTTCGCGTTCTCGGTGGCCGGCGGCGACACCGCATCGGCGCTGGCTGTCGGCTGTCCGGTGATCGTCAAAGCACATTCCGGCCATCTACGACTGTCCGAGCGGACTGCCGGGATCGTGACCGAAGCCTTGGCCAAGGCCGGGGCTCCGGAGGGCACCTTCGCACTCGTGAGCGGACGCGAGGCCGGTACCGCATTGGTGCAGGATCCAGCCATCAAGGCGGTGGGCTTCACCGGGTCCATTCCCGGCGGCCGCGCACTGTTCGACCTCGCAACGTCCCGCCCGGAACCGATCCCCTTCTACGGCGAACTGGGCAGCCTGAACCCGGTGGTCATCACGGATGGTGCCTTGGCCGATCGTGCTAAAGAACTTGCTGCTGGCCTGGCTGGTTCGTTCACCCAGGGAGCGGGGCAGTTCTGCACCAAGCCAGGACTCGTTTTCATCCCTGCGGGCACCGACTTCGCTGCCCAGGTGGCTGAGGCGAGCAAGGACAAACCGACCGCCGCCATGCTGACCGAGCGGATCGCGGAGGCCTACCCTTACGGCTTGCGCAGCGTCGCTGAGCAGCCGGGTGTTGCGGTGGTGAGCGGAATTGTGGATCAGGACAGCCTGGCCGATGGCGCCGCTCCTGTGGTGTTCTCAACGAGCGCCGCCAATGTGCTGGAACGTCCGGATGAACTGCTGGAGGAGTGCTTCGGCCCCACAACTCTCCTCATTGAGTACGCCAACAACGACGAACTGTCACAGGCGCTCGCCAAAGTTCCAGGCAGCCTCACGGGCACCGTACACGCGCAGCCAGGTGAGGACATTTCAGCGCTTGTGGAGCAGCTGAGTGAGCTCGCCGGCAGGGTCCTGTTTGACGGTTGGCCCACTGGCGTTGCCGTGAACTGGTCGCAGCAGCACGGAGGACCGTACCCCGCCACCACATCGCCGTTTACCTCAGTGGGCGCTACCGCGGTTCGCCGCTTCCAGCGTCCCGTGGCTTACCAGGACGCTCCGGAAAGCATCCTGCACCCGGCCCTGCGCGAGGCGAACCCGTTGGGCATCCCGCGCCGTGTGGACGGTGTGCTGACGCTCGGCTAACTCACCTACAGCGCGCCCAACTAAGTAGCAGTTAAGCGCGTTTTGAGCCCTCAAAACGCGCTTAACTGCGACTTACTTGGGTAAGGGCAGATGAAAGAGGCGGGGTCACAATCGCGGTGACCCCGCCTCTTTCGCGTTGACTCGAGCTTGACGAAGGCGCTACCGCCGCAGGGTGATCGGACGACGGCGACCGTCCACTTCCGTCGTCGGCCAGCGGTCGTCCACGGTCAGCACCCGCAGCCCCGAGTCCGTGAGCAGCACGGTGTCTTCGATTTTCACACCAGGTCCTGAGGGGTTCCACGTGAACGGCTGGTGGAGGACGATCCTGTCCGTAACGTCCGCGGTGACCCGCGGATCACGGCCCGCATAACCTGCAGGACCGCCTTGGTGATGCAGGGTCCACTGCTCTGGACCAAAACGGTGGCGCACATAGGCATCCTGAATCTCGGCGAAGACCTCGTTGAGCTTGGCACCCGGCACGGTGGCCCGGAAGATGTCTGCTTCAACTGCCGCGATGCGGGCTTCGGCGTCGAGCTCCTGCGCGCTACCGGCGTCGAACGCTACCCAACGGGTCACGTTGGCCACCAAGCCATGACGACGTGCGCAAACCACAACCATGGCCCTGCGCCCGATGGGGGCGTGCGTTGCCAGCGGGTGGCGGAAACTGCTTCTCGCAGCACCGTTGCACAGCAGCACAAGGGGCTCGGCGCCCACTGCCACAATCCGGGCAGCCAGGTCCGAGACAAGCTCAAATTCGGTTGTCGCGGGCGTTGCTGCCGTGAGGACGTCCGTCATCGCGGTTGCTGCGTCGGCGGACAACCGGGCGTAGCGGGCTGTTTCTGCAGGCAGCAGCTGTTGTCGCGCTGCCCGTAGTTCCCCTGCGACGGCGGCTTCCATCAGCGGGTTTCCGTTATCGGCCAGCGCGGCCGCAGATGCGTGCAACTGGCCGTGCCACGGAATACTGTGCAGGTTGACGCCCTCCGGAAGTTCCTCGGCCTCGATCCGGCCGGCTTCATTGTTGAACGTCACCAAGTGATCCCCGGCTCGATCCACCAGGAGGGCCGCGATGGGATCCCCTGCCAGGCTGATATGGACCCGGCTGCCGTCCAGGTACCACGTGAGTGCCGTGTTGCTGGTGAGCAGAAGTGAGTCGCGACCCGAATGGTCCAGGATGTCCAGGATGCGGCGGCGCTTCACCACGCGGTCGGCGGCATTGCCGGGAGCCGGGGACGCGGTGCCGGATGTTGGCGCGGTGCCGGGTGTTACTGCAGATTGAGTCGGAGCGTTCATGCTGGGTCCCCCTGGGTTGAGATGAGCTGTTCAATGTCCTGAGTGGCCAGGAAGCCGTCAGCGATGAGCACCCTGACGGTGCGATGCACAGGGCGGCCGGGTTCTGCGGCCACCGGGGACTCCCAGGCCAAGGACAGCCCCACACCCGGATAGCCCGAGTGCCGAACGAACCAGGGGTCCGGGGCTTGGGGGGATGCCAGGAAGACGAGCGTTGCAGGATGGCCCAGGCCCGGGTCGCCCGCAGCAACACCCCCGCCCGTTCCGGCGTCGAAAGTTCCTGACCAAGCCAGCCAGGGCGCGACGCTGCCATGGACGGCATCTTCACCACGCGCCACAGGGGTCCAGATGGTCGCATCATTGACCTTTGGCAGCCGCCAGAAGAAGCCACCGTAACCGCCCTGCCGCCTTCCGTTGGAACCGGGGCTGCCCAGCAGCACCGGGCGTCCCGTGGCGGATTCGAGCGTGAAGTCCAGCGTCAGCTGCCAGGCGGAATTCCCGACGGCGGCCCAGCGCCACTCGCGCTGTTCGCGGAGGAGGGGCTTGCCGTCGGGGCCCACCCAGCTCAGAAGCTCGTGCCTCTGGCCATCCCTGTGCTCCGCAGACTCAAGGAGCACGCGGCCGTGGTCCTTGCGCCAGACGTACGCTCCGGCGTCGCGGGTGTAGGTCCGGCCACCCCAGAAATTGACGCCGTTGACATCCTGGATGGCGACCCCTGCTCCAAGGTGCCACACATGGTCCTCCGGAATGTGGTCACTTACAACCGTGCCGGCAAGGGTTCGCACGGGGTGGAGGTATGGACGCGGCGAGGAGGTTGGCCGGATGCGCGAGCCGTCGTGCATCGCAGCGACGGATACACCGCTGACTTTCAGCTCTGGCTTGACTGCTGTAGCCCCCGTCTGTACAGCCCCCGTCCTCGAAACCCACGGCGTCCCGAGTTCCGCAAACGTTGCTTGCCCAAGGGCGGCCCGGCGGATCCACGATTCCACGTCCTGCACCACGGCATGGGCGTCGTCGCCTTCGCCCAGCCACGTCACATGGTCCGGATGGATGAGCCGGGGTGCGTCCGAGGTCCGGACCGCTTCCAACACGGACATATAGGCGCCCGTTTCACTCAATGGGCTGAGCAGATCCTGTTCGGTCCGTGCTGAAAGGAGGTTTTCCAGCAAGTCCGTCCGCCCGAAAGCCTCATTCCGGATCCCGTCGGGAGTAGTGATCTCCACTTTGTCTTCGGTGTAGGAAAGCCGGATCTGCCCGAGCGTGCCGTAGATGGTCACCGATGGCGCTGACTGCACGGGCGCGCACAACGTCAGGGCGCAGGTCAGCACTGTGCCTGTTGCGGTCCGGACCCTGATCACTGAGGTGTCATCGCTTTCGGTGTCATTCGCCCGGTAAAGGTCGGTTTCAACCAAGTCGACGTCCGCAAGGGTCCTGGCACCGGCGAGTCGCAGCCCGGTGGCCACGGCGTGTGCCAAGGCGTTCGTCGCAACGCCGTCCACAACATCCGTACCGTTCAGGTTTCGCTTGCCGGCCCAGCGGGAGCGCGTGAAGTACCGCTTTGTCCGGAGCCACTGGCCGGTCGCGCTGATGCTGCGGACCTCGCCGATTTCCCCCGATGCCACAAGCTTTTCAATGGCGGGAAGGGCGTGTGAACCAAGGCTCTGGAAACCGACTTGAACCATCCGCCCGGCGCTCGCCGACGCTGCGAGGACGCTTTCGTACTGCGCCATGGAAGCCACGGGAGGCTTTTCGAGGTAGAGGTTGGCGCTGGCCCTCAAAGCGGCGAGGGCGAGCGGGGCGTGGGTTTGGATAGGAGTGGAAATGATGACGACGTCGGGGGCATTTCCCGCAGCCAGGAGCTCATCCAAGGAACTGTAGACGCCCACATCGGGAGGCAACTGGCCTTGGGCCGGTGGCTGTGGATCGGCAACAGCCACTAGTTCAAGCACTCCGGCGGAATTGAGCCGATGGAGGTTTTCAAGGTGTCGTTCGCCGAATCCGTGAACGCCAACCAGTGCTACCCGGGGCAGTTGGTTGTGGGTGGCCGAGCTTGTGTGGGGCGCCGTTACGGGCAAAGTCATAGTGCTGTCCTAGCGGGATCAGTTGAGGGGAAACCCGGGGCTTCATTGGCCTGGAGGGTGGAGGAGAGAAAAGCTGCCGCCTCTTCCTGCATGGCGGTGGAAAAAACATGGGGCCCGGGCCAAACGCTGCCTGTGTACCGCCCAGGCGGCATCCGCTGCGAAAGGTGGGCATCGGCGTCGCGCATGCCTGCTTCCGGAAACAGCTGGTCGGCCAGTGCGTATTGGACCAGGACAGCGCCGGCAGTTGAACGCACTACCAGATCGGGCCAATCCCCCAGCTTTGACAGGCCAGGGGAGTGGAGCAACCAGGAATGCGCATCGAGGTAGGCGGGAAGGAGGGACGCGAAGGTGGTCATCATGCAGGTGACCACGTAGCTGCGGATCAGTGGACTAAGGGCGGCGAGCACCATGGCCCGGCCGCCTCCACCTGAAAATCCGGTGCAACCAAGGCGTTCCGGATCGACTCCGGGGAGGGACGCCAGGACGCCCAACGCCGCGAGGTCGTCATGCGCGACCGTCCCGGCGATGCTGGTGCCAAGGAGCGTTGCGGCTTTTGCCACGGTTTCCTCATGATCGGCCGCTGCTGCGTTGTAGAGATCCGCCGCGGATGGTTCGACGCCGGCCTCCCGCCACAGTGCGTGCTGGCCGTCGACGGCCCGGGCCGTCCGCCAAGGCTGGTTTTCCAGGTCAAAGCCGCGGCTGCCCCACATGAAGGCGTCATGTGCCAGGACAGCGAAACCCTGCTGGGCAAGCCATGTAGCCATGGGCCGCCCACCGTAGAGCTTTTCCCGTAACTGGGCCGGCACGGGACCGAAGCCAACCGGAGCGGTGGCCCCGGCGTCGTTCCCTTCATCTCCTGGAAGCAGGACAAGCCGTTCCGCGCCATGGGATTTGATCCCGCCATGGCAATGAAGGGCCAGTATCCCGGGTAGTGGGTCCGTGATGCCGGTTGGCCGCACGAACCAAGCCGAGGTCCTTGGCCCGAAACCAAGCTGCCAGGACAGGCGGGTGGTGATGACGCCGTCGTGCTTTGTTTCGGTGCCTACCCTGTATTCCGGAACCGTTGCAGTGGGAGGGACGCCGAGGGTGTCAACCAACTGCTGCGCACTTGGAGAGCCTGCCGCGAAGTGCTTCCGGGCGGCGTAAGCGGGCCAATCCTCGTAGCGGCCAAGAGCACTGGGGCGGATGGGCATTCCTGCCATGTCAGCAGTGGTCATGGCAGTCGCCGTGCTTGGGGAACAATGGTGTCCTGCCTTTTTGGTGCGGATGATGTGCGAAAGCACACGCCGGGCTGCTTCGGCGTGTGTAAACCAGGTATGGGCGACTTCCTCAGAAAACGCTTTCTCAAAAATTAGCAAAAGGCTGTACATGGGTCAAGAAAGCGTTTACTTTGGTACGGAGCCGCTGATCACCAGGATGCACATCCCGGCGAGTCAAGGGGTACCGCCAGGAGAACGGCGGCGTCCCGGAAGGCAAGCATCAACCACACTCGTACTCCGTGGATGGCCACGATGACCAAAGGAGACCACATGGCCGCATATGAACACACGGGGACGCCGAAAGGCGTTCGCGGTCAGGCTGGAGGGAAGCCATGAGCGCCATCGGCGAACTCTCCACCATGACCCGCCGCAAGGGGCCCATGACCAAGGAAGAGAAGAAGGCGAACGGCCGCGACAACAAGGCCGCCTATGTTTTCCTGCTTCCGTGGCTGATCGGCCTCGTGGTCATCACCGTGGGTCCGATGCTGATGTCGTTGTATCTGTCCTTCACGGACTACAACCTTCTGCAACCACCGCAGTGGGTGGGAATCGACAACTTCGTCCGCATGTTCGGCGATGCCCGCCTCCATAATTCCTTGCGGGTTACTTTCACCTACGTGTTGGTAGGCGTGCCGCTCCAACTGGCTGTGGCCCTGGTCATCGCACTGGTCCTGGACAAAGGGCTTCGTGGCCTTCCGTTCTACCGTTCCATTTTCTATTTGCCGTCCCTGCTGGGCGGATCTGTGGCTGTTGCGATTCTTTGGAAGCAGATCTTCGGCACCACCGGCCTTGTGAACCAGGTCCTTGCCATGATCGGAATCCAGGGGCCTGGATGGATCTCGGATCCAAACACGGCGCTGGGCTCCATCATCCTGCTGCATGTCTGGACGTTCGGCAGCCCGATGATCATCTTCCTGGCGGGCCTGCGCCAGATCCCGAACATGTACTACGAGGCCGCTGAAGTTGACGGCGCCACCACCTTGCAGAAGTTCTGGCGGATCACGCTGCCGATGCTGAGCCCCATCATCTTCTTCAACCTGGTGCTGCAAATCATTGGTTCGTTCCAGTCGTTCACGCAGGCATTTATCGTCTCCGGCGGCAACGGCGGACCGTCCGACTCCACCATGTTCTTCACGCTGTATCTGTACCAGAAGGGCTTCGGCCAGTTCGATATGGGCTACGCCTCGGCGATGGCCTGGTTCCTTCTGGTCATTATCGGTGTCTTCACTGCCATCAACTTCATCGCTTCAAAGTATTGGGTGTTCTACGATGACTAAAATCCAGACCCTCCCGGCCGCAGCTGAGGCCCAAAGCAGCAAGCCCAGTAAAAGCCCGCGCCGCCGCGAATCGCCAGGAAACCTGGCCTTCAGCCGGAACGCCCGCATCAAGGGACTCATCAAGCACGCCATCCTGATCCTCGTTGGCGGGATCATGATCTATCCGCTGCTGTGGATGGTTGTTTCCTCGCTGCGGCCCAATGACCTCATTTTCCGCGAGCCGGGCCTTTGGCTGAACAACCTGGAAATGAGCAACTACACCGATGGCTGGTCTGCGCTGACGCACCCGTTCGGGCATTACATGATCAACTCTGCGATCGTCGTACTCGGCTCGATCGTCGGAAACCTGATCTCGTGCTCCATGGCCGCCTATGCCTTCGCCCGGCTTCAGTTCAGTGGCAAAAAGCTGTTCTTCGGAATCATGCTGCTGACCATCATGCTGCCGTTCCACGTTGTGATCGTGCCGCAGTACATCCTGTTTTCGCAGATCGGTTGGGTGAATACGTTCTGGCCGCTGATCGTGCCGAAGCTCCTGGCTACGGACGCGTTCTTTGTGTTCCTCATGGTGCAGTTCATTCGTGGCATTCCGAAGGAACTGGATGAGGCTGCCCGCATTGACGGCGCCGGCCACCCGAGGATTTTCCTCCGCGTCATTCTGCCTTTGATGGTTCCTGCCCTCGCCACCACCACCATCTTCACCTTCATCTGGACGTGGAACGACTTCTTCGGTGCGCTCATCTACCTCACGGATCCGGACATGTTCACTGTCCCCGTAGCGCTTCGCGCTTTCGTTGACTCGCAGTCCGCTACCAGCTGGGGATCACTCTTCGCGATGTCCATCGTGTCCTTGTTCCCGGTGTTCCTTGTCTTCCTGTTCGGCCAACGGTTCCTCATCAAGGGCATCGCAACTACGGGCATCAAATAGGACCCTGCCGTACTCACTGGAAGTCCGGGGCTTTCGCCCCGACAAGTAATACAAGCTGGGATCTTGTCACACAAGATGGTGACTTGTACCATAAAAACCACGCAAGAAAACGCTTTCTCAGTTCGCATCAAGATCAAAGAGGATCGGAGACAACAGTGCCGGTATTTCCAAAGGGTGAAGCAGTCGCCCCCGAAGGTGCTTCCAAGGCCCGGGCATCGGAACCCAAGGGCAGGCGGTCCAGGCGGCGGCTTCGCGCCTCGGCCATTATCGCTGCCACAGCTGCTGCCGTTCTGGCGCTTAGCGCTTGCGGCGGTGGCGCAGAACCAAAGAGTGCCGACGGCAAGGTGGAACTCCGCTTTTCCTGGTGGGGTGGCGACAAACGTGCGCAATTGACGCAGGCAGCCATTGCAGCTTTTGAAGCCGAGAACCCCAACATCAAGGTCAAGGCCGAGTATGGCGACTGGAGCGGCTACTGGGACAAGCTGGCAACGCAAGTTGCTGCCAACGATGCTCCGGACATCATCCAGATGGACGAAAAGTACATCACCGAGTACTCCACCCGCGGCGCGCTGCTGGACCTCTCCAAGTACGACATCGACACCTCCAAGCTGGACGAGGCCGCACTGAACGCAGGCAAGGGCGCAAAGGGGCTCACCGGTATTGCGGCAGGCATCAACGCTGCCACGATCCTGGCCAACCCGGCGGTCTTCAAGGCTGCCGGCGTTGCACTCCCGGATGACAAGACCTGGACGTGGGAAGACTTCGAGCGCATCGCTGCTGAGGTCACCAGCAAGTCGCCGAAGGGAACCTACGGGGCTGCTGCATACGGTACCGACGAGGCGTCCCTGGGTGTGTGGCTGCGCCAGAATGGCAAGTCGCTGTACACACAGGACGGCAAGCTGGGCTTCGAACCCTCGGACATCGCAGGTTACTGGGACTTCCTGAAGGATATGAGCGAGAAGAAGGCCGTTCCGTCGGCTTCGGAGATAGTTGAAGCCGAAGCTGCGCCGCTGGACCAGAGCGGTCTGGCAACGGGCAAGAACGGCATGGCCTTCTGGTGGTCCAACCAGTTGCCGGCGCTCGAGAAAGCTGCGGGCGGGGAGCTGCAAATCCTCCGTTTCCCGTCCAAGACGGGCAAGGCCGCTGATACCCAGCTTTGGTACAAGGCCTCCCAGTTCTGGTCTGCATCGTCCAGGACCAAGCACCCTGAAGAGACGGCGAAGTTCATCGACTTCCTGACGAACAACGTCAAGGCCGGCGAAATTCTGCTGGCTGACCGGGGCGTCTACCCCAACTCGGACGTCCGCGAAGCAATCGCTCCAAAGCTGGCCCCGGCGGACACCAAAGTGGTCAACTTCATCAGTGACATCCAGCCCGAGCTCGGTGAAGCCCCGGCTGCGCCGCCCAAGGGTGCAGGTGCCATCCAGGAAATCATCAAGCGCTACTCCTCGGAAGTCCTGTTCAACAGGCTCTCCACTGAGGAAGCCGGCAAGAAGGCCGTGGACGAGATGAAGTCCGCGATCGGAGCCTAGCTTCCGGCGCCACCGCACCAAGAGAACCACCGCACCAAGAGAACCACCGCACCAAGAGAACCACCGCACCAAGAGAACCACAGCACCAAGAGAACCACGGCACCAAGAGAACCGCGTCCCGGGCGAATCATTCGTGATCCGTCCGGGGCGCGGTTTTTGCGCGCGTGCACCCAACTGAGTCGCATTTGTGCGCGTTTTGAGGCGTCAAAACGCGCACTGCTGCTACTTGGTTGGGCTAGTCTTCCGCGATAACTGCCACAGCTCCGGCGGGGACCACGCCGGTGAAGCGCGCTCCGCTCAGCAGCTCGTCGCCGTCGGCCTTCACGGTCACGTCCTCCCGGCTGTGGTTGATGGCGAAGAGGAAACTGCTGCCATCCGCGGATCGCCGCCGTGTAAGTTCGACGCCGGCAGAAGCCTCGGCAACGGCCGTCACCCCAGCTTCCTCCAGCAGGCGGGCGGTCAGCGAATCGATGCCGTCGGCGTCGGGTAGTGTCGCAAGGTACCAAGCCGCCCCCGCCCCGGTGGGTCTGCGCGTGAGGGCGGGAACGCCGTCGAGCGGGTAGTCCGTAAAGGTGGCCAGGACCTCAGCTGGCCCGCCCTCAGATTCAGCCACGTGAACGTGCTCGCTCCACAAGGAACCAAGTGTTCCATCGCTGAGGGTGACTGTGCTGCCGGGGAAGAGCGGATGGAATTCCTCGGTTCGGATACCCAGTAATTCGCGGAAAGCGCCCGGGTAGCCACCCAGCCGAACGTGGTCCTGCTCATCCACGATGCCGCTGAAGTAGCTGATGAGGACCGTTGCGCCGCCCTCTGCTGCGGCAGCGATAGAGCCGGCCGCGGCATCTGTCACGGCGTAGAGGGTGCAGACCAGAATGAGATCGTAGCCGGAGAGGTCGGCAGAGGGGTGGACGAAGTCCGTACTGACACCACGCAGGTACAGCGAGCGGTGGAAAGCACGCATGGTTTCCAGGTACTTCAGGTCCTGGCTTGGGTGCGAGTCCAGCTCGGAGGCCCACCATGCTTCGTAGTCAAAGACGAAAGCAACGCGCGATTCCACGCGGGAACCCTTCACGGATTCCACCTTGGAGAGGGCTTCGCCGAGCTCCACCACATTGCGCCAGACCTGTGTGTCGCGACCGCCGTGCGGAACCATGGCTGAGTGGAATTTTTCAGATCCAGCCTTGCTCTGGCGCCATTGGAAGAACATGACGGCGTCGGCGCCGCGGGCCACATGGGCCAGGGAGTTGCGGAGCATTTCCCCGGGCATCTTTGGCTGGTTATGGGGCTGCCAGTTGACCGCCGATGTGGAGTGTTCCATCAGGATCCACGGTTCGCCCCCGGCCACGCCGCGCGTGAGGTCAGCGCTGAAGGCAAGTTCGATTTCCCGTTCAGGATCGGCAGCCACCAGGTAATGGTCGTTCGCGATTACATCCATGTCCTTGGACCAATCGAAGTAGTCCAAGGTTTTGGTGGCACTGGAAACCATGAAGTTGGTGGTGGCCGGGACGTTCGGTGTAACTTCGCGGATTACTGCCAGCAGGGCGCGGTAGTAATCGATGAACGCCCACGAGTTGAAGCGTGCAAAGTCCAGTTGCTGTCCCGGGTTGAGGGTGGTGGGTGCGGCGCCGGGCGGGATGATTTCCTCGAATGAGGCGTAATGCTGGGACCAGAACGCGGTTCCCCATGCCTCGTTGAGCGCCTCGATGGATCCGTACCGGCGTTCCAGCCAGGCCCGGAATGCGGCAGCGTCTTCTTCGCCGTAGAACTCGCCAACATGGCAGCCGAGCTCATTGTCCACATGCCACAATGCCAGCGCAGGGTGGTTCTTGTAGCGTTCGGCGATGACCCTCGTCATGGTGGTTGCGTACTTGCGGTACACCGAGGACGACGGCGTGTAGTGACGTCGCGAGCCGCGTTCCAGCCTTGTTCCTTCCGCTGTCACGGGGAGGATTTCGGGGTGTTTCCTGGCCAGCCAGGCTGGCGGTGACGCGGTAGCCGTAGCCAATGCCACCTTGATGCCGGCTTCGTGGAGGTTGTCCAGGACGTCGTCCAGCCAGCCGAAATCGTACTGGCCTTCTACCGGTTCCAGCAGGCCCCAGGAGAAGATGGCGACGCTCAGGAAATTGACCCCCGCCTCCTTCATGAGCTCGATATCTTCACGGCGGACGTCCTCGGGCCATTGCTCAGGGTTGTAGTCGCCGCCGTAGGCCAGGCCATTGATGCTGTTCCATATGGAGGATGCTCCGGACGGGCTTTCGGACGGGCTTTCGGATGTGCCTCGGGAGAGTTCAGGGGAGGACAAGGGGACTCCTTGGTCAGGTTCGGCTGTGCGGGATAACTGTGGAGCTTGGCTGCTATCAGGTTAGGCGAGGATCTTGGAAAACGCTTGCCCAGATTCCCGATTGGGGATATTGTATCGATTCAGAACGAGTGTAAGCGAGGTCACTCTCCCTGGTGGGGAACCGAAAAGGCTTGCACCAACTGAGCAAGGAGGCTCTCATGATCAACAGAAGGAATTTCCTCACCACGGTGGCCCTTGGCACTGCATCCGCGGCATTCCTGTCCGCCTGCGGCCAGTCTTCGTCGTCCAGCAAGACGGGTTCTGCCGATAACCCCGTGACCATCACGTACACCTGGTGGGGCAACGACGACCGTGCTGAGCGCACCCGCAAGGCCATCGCACTGTTCGAATCCAAGAACCCTGACATCAAGGTCAACGGCAACTTCACCGACTTCGCCGGATACTGGCAGAAGCGCGCCACTGAAGCTGCCGGTGGTGGCTTGCCGGACGTCATGCAGTGGGATTTGTCCTACCTGCGCGACTACGGCCAGCGCAACCAGCTACTGGACCTGGGCACCGTGAAGATCAACACGGACGCCTTCGACAAGTCACTGCTGCCCTCGGGCCAGATCCGTGGCAAGACGTACGGTATCCCCACCAGCACCAACGCCTTCGCGGTCTACTACGACCCCGCCAAGCTCAAGGCCATGGGCATCGCTGAGCCTGATGGAACGTGGAACTACAAGGAGTTCAACTCTTTCCTTGCCGAGGTGGGGCAGAAAGGCAACGGAACATTGTTCGGCGGCACCGACTACACCGGTGTTTGGTGGATGTTCAACATCTGGCTGCGCCAAAACAACATTCAGGCCTTTACGGATGAAGGCAAGCTCGGGTTCTCCAAGGACGACCTCAAGAAGTGGTGGAACACTACCGCCCAGCTTCGCGGAACCCCGGCGTTAGTGGGCGAAGACAAAACGACGCAGCTGTTGCCGAAGTCCCCGTTCGGCTCAAACGTCACTGCCACCGAAGCCACGTGGGACAACTTCATGGCAGGTTACCTCGGAGATAGCGGCGCCAAGGAACTGAAGCTGGTGCCGGTTCCGTCGGACAACCCCGACAACCTGGGACTCTTCCTCAAGCCGTCAATGCTCATGGTGGCCAGCGCCAAGACCAAATACAAGGATGCTGCTGCCCGTTTCATCGACTTCATGGTCAACGACCCTGAGGTAGGCCAGATCTTCAAGACCTCCCGTGGTGTTCCGGCATCCAAGACCCAGCGCGACGGAACCACCTTCGAAGGCACAGACAAGCTGGTTGTGGACTATGAAAAGTCCATCGAAAAGTACCTCAAGGATGCTCCGCAGCCGCCCATCGTCGGTTTCGGCACGCTTGAATCCTCTTTCAAGCGCGTCAGCTCCGAGCTCAATTACGGCAAACTCACCATCGACGCCGCTGCAGATGCGTGGTTCAAGGAAGCCGAAGACCTTATCAAGCAGAATGCCTGAGCAGACTTTTGTGTCTGATCCAGGCTTCCCAACTGACGGACTGATCCCGTGACTCAAACCCCAGCCCTGAGCAGGCGCTCCCAGTCGTCCGCTCCCTCGCAGCCGCGTACATCGCGGAGACGAGGGGCGGACGCCCGCGCCGGCTACACCTTCCTGCTTCCTTGGCTGCTCGGATTCATTGCCCTGACCGTGGGCCCGATGATTTCCTCGCTGTACCTTTCCTTTACCAACTACAACCTCTTCGATCCCCCCAAATGGATAGGCCTGGACAACTACGCCACGCTCTTCCAGGACGAACGTTTCCTGCAGTCAGTGGGAGTGACCCTTAGCTACGTAGTGTTCGGTACCCCTTTGAAGCTGGCGGCGGCGTTGGCGATCGCGATGCTTCTCAACAGCAAGCGCAAGGGCCAGGGCTTCTACCGCTCCGCGTTCTATGCCCCGTCCTTGATCGGCGCGTCCGTGTCCATCGCTATTGTCTGGAAGGCGATGTTCGGCGATTCCGGTCCTGTGGATGAAGGCCTGTCCTTCTTCGGGATCAACCTCGGCGGCTGGGTGGGCAATCCATCCATGACGATGCCCATGATGATCCTCTTGACGGTGTGGCAGTTCGGCGCCCCGATGGTGATTTTCCTGGCCGGGCTCAAGCAGATTCCTGCCGACCTCTACGAGGCGGCTTCGATGGACGGCGCCGGCCCGGTCCGTAAGTTTTTCAACATCACCTGGCCCATGCTTTCCCCGGTGATCTTCTTCAACCTGCTCATGGAAACCATCCACGCGTTCCAGATCTTCGCCTCGGCGTACATCATCTCCAACGGTGAAGGCGGCCCGGCAGGCTCCACCCTCTTCTACACCCTCTACCTGTACTTGCGCGGTTTCAGCGACTTCCGGATGGGCTACGCCTCGGCTATGGCCTGGCTCCTGGTGATCGTGGTCGGCATCATCACGCTGATCTTCTTCAAGACCTCCAAGTCCTGGGTCCACTACAGCGGTGATTCAAAATGACAACCATGGCAACGCCCACCCAATCCACGCCCTCCACGACGGCCCCGGACTACAATCCCAAGTCTGAGTCGGGCACCGCCAAGCGCATCAAAAGCATCATCTTCCACATCGTTGCGCTGGCGCTTGTGGGGGTGGTCCTCTACCCGGCGCTCTGGATGGTGGCCTCGTCCTTCAAACCGAACTCTGAAATCGGTGGTTCCACCACCCAGCTATGGTCCAACAACTTCAGCTTCGACAACTTCGTCACGGCCATGGACGGCATCGGCGGGGTGTCCACCCTGACGTTCTTCACCAACTCCCTGATTCTGGCCGTCGGCGCCGTGGTGGGCACTGTCCTGTCGGCGTCCATCTCCGCTTACGCCTTCGCCAGGATCAATTTCCCAGGCCGTGGGTTGTTCTTCGGCATGATGATTGCCACCTTGCTGCTCCCGTTCCACGTGGTGATCATCCCGCAGTACATCGTGTTCCAGCAGCTCGGCCTGGTGGACACCTACGTGCCCCTGCTGATCGGCAAGTTCCTCGCCGCGGACGCGTTCTTCGTCTTCCTCATGGTCCAGTTCATGCGTGGCCTCCCGGCCGAACTGGACGAGGCCGCCCGCATCGACGGCGCCGGACACGTCCGAATCTTCGGCTCGATCATGCTCCCGCTGATGAAACCGGCACTGATCTCCACGTCGATCTTCTCCTTCATCTGGAGCTGGAACGACTTCCTGGGCCCGCTGCTCTACCTGAACACCCCCGAAAAGTATCCGCTTCCCCTCGCGCTGCGCCTCTTCGTGGACCAGACCCAGAGCTCGGACTACGGTGCCATGATCGCCATGTCCGTTCTTGCGCTCCTGCCCGTGCTGGTCTTCTTCCTGGTCTTCCAGCGGTACATCGTAGAAGGCGTTTCAACCCAGGGCCTCAAGGGCTAAGGATTCACAGGAGATGAGCGTCATGGACACCTCAGGAAATTCCCACGCGGAGAAGCCCGGCATTCCGGTCAACCGCTTTGCCCTCTTTGCCGAGACCATCCTTGCGGGCGTCATCGTCCTTCTCCTGTCGATTCCCTTGGTGACGGCGCCGGCCGCCTATGCTGCCGGCGTCGCCCACCTGGAACGGCATCTCAGCGGCAGGGACGATTCCCTCCGCAGCCTTTGGAGCAATTTCCGCCGGGCGCTGCCCGGCAGTTGGAGGACGGGAATCACGACGGCGGCAGCCGCCGTCGTGATTGTCCTGAACCTGCTGCTCGCTTGGGTTGGTCAACTGCCCGGCCGGGCAGTCATCCTTCCGGCGACCTTGATTTTGGCCGCAGCGGGCGCGGTGCTATTCCTGCGGTTCGCCGCCAATTGGAGCGGGGGCGTGAACTGGAGTGGCGATGCCGCCGAACTCCCGGGGCCGCAGCGCTGGCAGGCGGCCTACGCCGAAGCCAAGACTGATGCCGTCCGCGACTGGAGTGGATCGCTCCTCCTGCTGGCAGCAGTGTTCATGGCGGTGGTGTTTGTGTGGATGCTTCAGGCGCTCTTCGTGATCGTGCCCGGCATGCTGATTCTGGCCGCCGCCGCCATCAGGATCAGGACCGCCAACCGCACCCACATCTGAGAGTGCATCCGACAACCTGCTGAATCGAGCTGACAACCCCCCCGTGCCACCGCGTCCGTTGCCACCGCCCCGTCCCTCTGACCAGACCTCGAACTCCGCCGGCAAAGACGCCATACCGCCAAGTCCCCGCTCCACCGAATCGTGGCACTACCCACTCCGCCACCACAATTACCGGATCTTCGTGACGCTTTCGCTCGTCGGCAGCGGCGGAGTGTGGATGCAACGACTCGCCCAGGATTGGCTTGTCCTGCAGCTCACTGGAAGCCCGGCCGCGGTGGGGTTGGCCGTGGCACTTCAATTCCTGCCCATGCTGGTGGTTGGTCCTGTCAGCGGCGTGCTGGTAGACCTCTTTCCGAAGCGCCGAATCCTCATGGTGTGCCAGTCTGTGGCTGCACTGCTGGCCGCTGGACTAGCTGTTTGGAATGCCATGGGCGGCACGGATGTGTTGGTTGTCTATGGCTCCTGCGTTGCTTTGGGAATTACAAGCTCCATTGATGGGCCCGCCCGGCAAGTCTTCGTCAACGAGGTAGTTGGTGATGCCGGCCTGCCGGCGGCTATCGGCCTCAACAGTGCCATAGGTCAACTAGGTGCCATGCTCGGTCCCGCCCTGGCCGGCGTCGTCATTGCCCAGGCTGGCCCAGCCGCCGCGTTTGCGACGAACGCGGGGATCGGGGTGGCCGTTTTGGTGATGATCGCCATTATCCGGCCATCTGAGCTTCATCACGCACACGACCCCGACGCTCTGCCGCGGGACAGGCGTGGACAAATTCTGGCTGGCTTCAGGTATGTGAGGGCGAGGCCCCAGCTTTTGCTCATCATGCTGTTGGCGGGGCTCCTGGGAGCGTTCGGCATGAACGGTCCGGTGGTCCTTGCAGCATTCGCTGACCGTGTGTGGCACAGCGGTCCTGCCGGATTTGGGCTCTTCAATATGGTCAGCGCCTTGGGAGCCTTGGCTGGTGCTCTCCTGGCTCCCCGGATCAAGCACTTGGGCCGCAAGGGGATCGTGGGTAGTGCCGCACTGTTCGGGTTCACGCAGTTCCTTGCCGCGCTCATGCCTACTCAGGAATTGTTCGTAGCCATGCTCGTGGTGGTTGGCTTCATGACGCTCATGTTCCTCACCAGTGCGGCCACCAGCGTCCAACTCGAAGCCGGCCCAAGCGTGCGGGGCAGGGTCTTGGCTCTCTACTTTCCACTTCTCCTGGGCGGGCATGCCTTGGGAGGCTTGCTCGCTGGCTGGCTCACGGAAGATTTCGGCGTGCGTACCGCATTGCTGGTGACCGGTGCACTGGGGATGATATCCGCTGTGGTGATCGGGTTGCTGCTGTGGCGCAAGCGCGCTAGCTGTATTGACCTGGGAGGTTGGTGACGCGGCTGGCCGGTGTCTGACCCTTGAGGGCAGTGTGGGCTCGGTGGTGATTGTAGGCATGGAGCCACTCGGGGAAAGCTGCGACACGCTCGGCCTCGGAGCGGTAGGGCCGGATGTAGGCCCATTCCTCCAGCATCGTGCGGTTGAACCGTTCGACCTTGCCGTTGGTCTGCGGGCGATAGGGGCGGGTGCGTTTGTGCTTGATGTCCGGGCCCAGGGCCTGAGCGAAGGCCTTGGACCGGTAGCAGTTCCCGTTGTCCGTCAGGACCCGCTGGATAGTGATCCCTTGGGCTTGGAACCAGATATTGGCCCGCTGCCAAAAGGCTGCTGCTGTTTCCTTTGTCTCGTCCGCGAGGATTTCGGTGTAGGCCAGGCGGGAGTGGTCATCGACTGCGTTGTGGAGGTAGTGGTAGCCGGGCCGGCGGTTGGACGGCGTCCCGGCTTTGTTTCGGCGTCCGGCGGCCCTGCTCAGAACCCGGTGTCCACCGCCGTCCGGGATCCGGCCGACTCTTCTATGTCTGTCAAGCGGCATTAGTGCAGGAGGCATTGAGCGTCCTATAGATGCGCCGGGCCAGGTAGCGCTTGATGCATCGACGGATTTCCCTGTTTGTGTGGCCTTCTGCCCGCCGCTTCTCGACGTATTTCCGGGTCTCGGGATCGTGGGCCATTTTGGTGAGCGCGACCATGTGTAAGGCTCGGTTCAGGCTTCTGTCGCCCCCGCGGTTCAGGCGGTGGCGGACGGTGTTTCCTGAAGACGCAGGGATCGGGTTGACGCCCGCCAGGGAGGCGTAGGCGGCCTCGTTTCGAACCCGCCCGTGGTGGGACCAGGTGGCGAGGCAGGTCGCTGCAGCGACGGGCCCAAAGCCCGGTTCCTGAAGCAGGGGCGCGGCCTCGCTGATCTGCACCAGCTCGGTCAGTTGGTTCTCGTTGGATTTGAGCTGTTCATCGAGTTCGAGGACACGCCTGGCCAGGCGAACCGCTTCGGCGCGGGCAATGGACAGGGAGAGCTCCTCCTCGCGTGCACGCCACCGTGAGACGTCAGTGATCTGCCCGACTGAAAGAGGCTTCCGGGCGTCCATTCCCAAAACGTGTGTGCGCAGCAGCGCGGTGAGCGCGTTGACCGAGCGGGTCCGCTCGGTGCTCATCGCATCGCGTGCCGTGATCAGGATCCGCAGGGCTTGACGGACCCCGTCGTTCACCCTGGGCCGGCGCAGCTTCTCCAGCGGCAGCGGCAGCACGGCCGCGCCGATCCGGTGGGCGTCCAGGGCATCGGACTTCCCAACGCCGCGGCGCTTCCTGGCATCCATGCGTGGTGCCTCGGCGATCGGGAAGCCCTCGGCGGCAACAGTGCCGGCCAGGACAGCCCCGTAGGATGCGGCGCCTTCGATGACCCAGAGCGTGTCAGCGTCCGCCCCGGTACGGCGGGCGACCCAGGCGATGGCCCTGCTGATGCCGGCAGGCGTCGTGGGAAACTCCCGGGTATCCAGCAGCTCGCCGGTCCCAGCGGCGAAAACGGCGTAAACATGATTCCGGGCGTGGGTATCAACCCCCACGACAAACGGGTGGGAATGCGCAACGATAGACATGGCGGTGCAGCACCTTTCCTCAGCGATGGACAAGGTCCGGCCGCTAAAGGCCGGTACCGGTCCGGGTAGGAATCACATCGGAACAGCACTGTGACGAGTCACGCGCTCAACAACGCGGACAATCTTCTGATCAAGTCACCGAAGTGGGCCGGACAGGTACCGGCCGACCACCCCGACGGAAGGACAAGTCGGACGCAAGACACTACTGGTCATAGTTTCTTTGAGTCACAACCACCGAGGCGGACGGCCGATACTATCCTGCCAGCCAGTCCCAGACCAGCTGCTGATAAGACTCACAGAGTTTCTTGATGTCGACATGGACCAGGTCCCCGGGCCTGTCGTGTTCGTAGCGGCGGATCACCCTTCCGGTGCCGCGGTCGAGCCAGGCCAGTTTCGCCAGCCGGTAACGGGACAGCACGCGGTGCACAGTGGACGGGTGGATGCCCAGCAGATAACCGATCCTGGCAGGCCCCCACCGGCGGTTGACGCGCAGGGCGATGATCCGCCGCTCGATACGCGTTGCCGTCCGCCGTGGGGAAGAATGCGGGCGGCTGGAGCGGTCCTCCATCCCAGCCGGGCCGTGCTCGCGGTACCGCCGCGCCCACCGCGCGGCGGTCGGAACCGAGACCTGGAACCGTTCCGCGGCCCGGCGCAGACTCCAGCACTGATCAACGACACATTGCGCGAGCTGCAGCCTGCCACGAGGCGTCAGAAGAGCGTTAGGGTGGGACATGAAGACCTCCGTGCGTGGAATTGGACTCTAGACAAGCCCCACTCCACCCGGAGGTCTTCTTCATGTCACCAAACCACGCCGAGCGTCATCAACGTCCGTGGTCAATACAGCTAGCTCGCGAGACGGCATTAGATGACAGTTGAGACGCAAAACATTGCCATCAAATGCCATCTCGGCGAACCAAGCGTTGGATTTCCTGGAGATCCAGCCTTCCGTCACTGATCCAGACGGAGTTGGTGCGCTTGACGGTGGATCCGGCTGGGAGCTCAACGGCCTTGTCCCAAGCGAGGGCCGAGCCGACGGCCGGGTATTCGGACAACCGGACGAACCATGGGTCCGGCGATTCCGGTGGCGCGGCAAAAACCAGAGTGGCAGGGCCGCCGTCGAACTCTCCCGTCCACGCCAGCCACGGCGCAACGGAACCATGCACGGCAGGCTCCCCGTCACCTGTTGAGGAGAAGACGCGGGGCGAGCCATTGACAGGAAGACGCCAGAAGAAGCCGCCGTAGCCGCTGCCCGGGGCACCATGCGAACCGGGGCTGCCGAGTGAAACATCGACGACGGCGAGCAGTTCCGTCTCGATGTCGAGGCGCCAAGTGCGCGAGTCAACGACGGTCCGCCCGTATGATCGTCGCTCCTTGAGGACCAAGCCGCCGTCGGAGGCCAGCCAGTCGAGTTCAAGGGTCGTCCGGTCGCCTTCACGGGTGATCTTCGCTGCTTCAATGCGGCCGTGGTCCAAGAGGTCCACATACTTCCCAGCCGATCGGCGGTAGCTTCGGCCGCCCCAGAAGTTGCTGCCATTGACGTCCTGCAGGGCGAATCCCGCGCCGAGATGCCAAACGTGATCCGCCGGCAAGTGATCGGTCACCACTGTGCCGGACAACGTGGAGACCGGGTGGAGATACGGCCGGGGCGAGAGCTCGGTTTCGAGGTCCGCTCCGCTGCGAAGGGTGGCCGCAGGGTTGTTCCCTGAAGAGAAGAGAGGCTCCGCACCCGTGGTGGTCGGACGGGCCCAAGGGAGGCCCAATTCGCTGAAGGTGGCGTGGGCGCGGGTGGCACGATCCAGGATTTCCTCGATGCCCGGGATGACGGCGTGGGCCTGATCGCCCTGGCCAACCCAGTCGACACTGGTGTGGGGAATGAGCGCGGGAGCCTCGGCGGTGCGGATGGCCTCGAGGACACGCATGAAGGCGCCGCTGTGATCCAAGGGGCTCAGGAGCGGCGTTCCTGACGACAAGTGCTGGAGCAGGTTTTCGGTGAGGTCGTCGCGGCCGAAGGTGCGGGTCGATTCGCCGTCGCCGTTGCGCACTGTGACATGGTCCTCCGTGTAGTGGAACACGGCAGTTCCTTCCGTTCCGTGGAGGGTGACGTATGGTTCCACGGACTCGGCGGCGCAAAGCGTCAGGGCGCAGGTGATGGGCAACCCGTCCACGGTCCGCATCCGGATCACCGAGGTGTCATCGGCTTCGATGTCGTTGGCACGGTAGAGGTCGGTCTCCACCGAAGCGAGGTCGTTTGCGGTGCGGGCGCCGGCGATGCGCAAGGCCGTGGCAATGGCGTGGGCAAGCGGGTTCGTGGCCACACCGTCCACGACGTCCACCCCGTCCAGGCTGCGCTTTCCAGCCCATCGCGACCGCTTGTAATAGGCGCGGTCCCGAACCCATCGGCCGGTAGCCGAGATTCCTTTGAGGGTTCCAATACCGGGGAGTTCATCCGTGGCTTCGCCGCTGGCCAGGCGTTCAAGTGCCTTGATGGCGTGTGAACCGAGGCTTTGGAATCCGATTTGGACGCTGCGGCCGGCAGCGGTGGCGGCTTCCTGAAGTCGACGGAAATCCTGCATGGACGCGACCGGGGGTTTCTCCAGATAAAGGTCCGCGGCTGAGGCGAGCACTGCGAGCGCCAGTGGCGCATGGGTCTGGATGGGAGTTGCCACGATAATGACGTCTGGCTGGTGTCCACCGGCCAACAGGGCATCCAGGTCGGCGTGAATGGCGGTGTTCTCCGGCAACGCGCCGGGTGCCGGCGGGTTGGGATCCGCCACAGCGACGAGGTCCACCGTTCCCAAATGGCCAAGACGCTCAAGGTTGCCCAGATGGTGTGCTCCGAAGCCGTGAACACCAACCAGGGCTATTCTCGCCGGGGCTCTCCCGGGCGTCTTGGTGCTCAGGGCTGATTCGTCGGACGGCTTGTCCATGGTTCTCCTCTGCTGGCGCTGCAACGAGGCTATGACGCCGTCGTCAAGGTAATTCGTGAAGTGTCCCGGCGGGTTCAGGCTACACCTAGCAAGCGCTTTCCCAGACCCGACTGAGCCTAGTGTAGCGCGGATTTGGCTGGAATGTAACGATTCAAGAATTGTCTTGACTCTGCCGAGGGGATGCGTCTAGATTTTCGGGAAAGCGTTTACTGACTGTGACGCGGCCCACCCGGGCTACCCTGATCGGCTCGCATGACTCGTTATTCTGCCACTTCGCAACAACTTTTCCTGCCGGCCGATCGGGCTTCTTCTGCAACGATGGAGAGGGGATGCCATGGCGTCTGCCGCCTTCGGCTTTAAGGCCTACACGCTCTTTGACACGCTCTTGTGGATTGCATGCCTGAATATCCTGTGGATCATTTTCACGGTACTGGGTGGCGTTGTCCTTGGGTGTGGTCCCAGCACTGTGGCAGCTCACATCCTGGTTCGCGAGAAGGTGCGCGGCGATGCCGCGCCGCTTGTGCGCCGCTTCGCCCGCGAGTACTTCAAGAACTTCGGCAAGGGGAATGCTCTTGGGTTGCCTGTGCTCATGGTCGGCGTAGCGCTCGTCCTGAACTGGGGGTATTTCTCGGCGGGTTGGGACTTTGGCTCGCAAGTAGCGTCGGCGGCGATCTTCGTCGCTGCCCTGTTTGTTGCCGGGGCGTGCTGCTACCTCTTCCCGATGTTTGCCCGCTACACCTTGCCGTTGCCCCAGTACTTCCTGATGTCCTCACGCTTTGCCATGAGGCACCTCGCCGGCACTGCCATTCTCCTTTTTGTGACTGCGGCCGCCGTGTTTGTTTGCCGTTCGGTGCCCGGATTGATTCCGTTCTTTGGGGTCGGGGCGTGGCTCTATGTCACCGGGTGGCTGTGCGATCGCTTCTTTGCTGCCAACGACCACGCCATGGCCGCCGGCGAAGCGGCCGGGGCCGAGGTCCTCGTAACCCCGGCAGCGGCAACCCCGGCAACTGCCGCCCCAGCCGTCAGGCGGGAGGGCAACCTTGTCTGAGGCTCCACGCAACCGCCCTCCCGTTGATACCAGGATGCTCCTTCATCGCTCCTTGGACACCCCGGTCGCCGGCATGAATGAAACGTATCAAAACGAATCGTCACTGTGGAGTTTCAAGAGCTTTCCTGCCAACTCCGCAGATACACCCTCGATCTCAACCAACCCCGAAGAAGTGGAAAAGGAACAGCAATGACCTACAACGTCCTGTCCCGTAAGAAACCAACGCTGGCGGCCGCCGTCGTCGTCGCTGCCGCCTTGGCCCTGACCGCTTGCGGTGGCGAAGCGCCGGCGTCGGACCTCTCATCCGTGAAGATCATGGCGCCCTTCCTGGAGGCACAACCGCCGACGCCGGACGGCGCCGTGCAGAAGAAGCTTGAAGAGATCACGGGCAAGGACATCAACATCTCTTGGGCGCCCAACGCCTCCTACGAGGACAAGATGAACATCACCTTGGCCTCCTCCGAGATCCCGAATGTCCTGGTGGTCCAGGGCAAGTCGCCGGGCTTCGTGAAGAACGCAGAAGCCGGGGCGTTCTGGGACCTCACCGATAAACTGAAGGACTACCCGAACCTGAAGACCACGTTCCCCGAGGTCCAGCAAAACGCCAGCGTCAACGGCAAGGTTTATGGGGTTTTCCGGGCTCGTAATCCGATCCGCGCCGCCGTGATGTTCCGCCAGGACTGGCTGGACAAACTGGGTCTGAAGGCGCCGGAGACCACCGAAGACCTGTACAAAGTGGCCAAGGCATTCACCGAGCAGGATCCGGATGGCAACGGCCAGAACGATACCTACGGCATCACGATTCCCAAATGGGGCGCCCTGGGCACCAACAGCCCCTACGACATGATCGAGACCTGGTTCGGCGCCGGAAACCGCTGGACCGAGCGGGACGGCAAGCTGGTGCCGAGCTTCGAAACCGAGGAATTCCTGCAGGCTGATCGCTTCATCAAGAAGATGGTGGACGAGAAGCTCATCAACCCCGACTTCGCCACCTTCGATCCCACCAAATGGAATGAACCTTTCTTCAACGGCAAGGGCGGCATTATTGTCGACGTCGACTCCCGGGTCAGCGTACTGATCAACCTTTTCAAGCAGGCCAACCCGAGCGACTTCCAGAACAAAGTGGGCTTCGTTGGCAGCCTTAAGGGCCCGGACGGTGAACTGCACGCCCACCCTACCGACGGCTACTCCGGCTTTCTGGCCATCCCCAAGTCCAGCGTCAAAACCGAAGCCGACCTGAAGAACGTCCTGACATTCCTGGACAAACTCAACAGCAAAGAAGTTGCAGTGCTTCTCAACAACGGCATCGAGGGAGTCAACTTCACGGTTGAGGACGGCCTCGCCGCCACCATCAAGCCGGAAACGCCGGAGGGCAAGGTAGTCAACACCGACATCAAGAGCTACGCGCAACTTGGAACCAACGTCACGGGGAACAACTTCTACCCGGTGAAGCAGGCGTCCGAGTACGAGCAGAAAGTCTTTGACGATCGCGTTGCAGTGATGGCAAACGACCTCAAGAGTGCCGTATACAACCCGGCCGCGGCCTTCGTTTCCCCCACGTATGTAGCCAAGGGCGCGCAACTGGACAACATTGTGGCCGATGCCCGCATCAAGTACCTGGCCGGGCAGTTGGACGAGCAGGGCTTAAAGGATGCCATCAAGCTGTGGAACACCAGCGGCGGTGACAAGGTCAAAGAAGAAATAAACAAGCTGTGGCAGGACACCAGGAAGTGACCGCCCCGGTCGTCGAAGCCAAGGCCCCGGAGCGGGCGGCCAGCGTGCCGCCCGCCCCGGCGCGGCGACGCAGCTTTGCAGTCCACTTCGCACATTACAAATGGTTGTATCTTCTCCTCCTGCCCGGCGCCTTGTACTTCGCAGTGTTCCGGTACGGTCCCATGTACGGGGTGTCCATCGCCTTCAAGGACTACGTTCCGTTCCTGGGCGTCAACGGCAGTCCATGGGTGGGATTGACGAACTTCACCGATTTCTTCGCCAACCCGGACTTTCCGCGGCTGCTGGGCAACACACTGATCCTGGCTTTCCTGAACCTGGGGATCGCCTTCCCGCTGACCATCGTTCTGGCATTGCTGCTTAACGAGGTCCGGCTTTCGGTTCTGAAGCGAACCGTCCAGACACTCGTCTACATCCCGCACTTTCTGTCCTGGACCATCGTGGCGTCCCTGAGCTTCCTGCTCTTCGCCCTGGACATCGGACCGTTGTTCCAGTTCGTCAACGGGTTGTTCGGCACCAACGTGGACATCCTGTCCGATCCGAACTGGTTCCGGCCGCTGATCGTGCTCCAGGAAATCTGGAAGAACACCGGTTGGGGAACAATCATCTTCCTGGCGGCACTGGCTACCGTGGACCAGGACCAGTACGAGGCCGCGATTATCGACGGCGCCGGCAGGTTCCGGCGCGTCTGGCACATCACCCTGCCCGGCATTCGGTCCACCATCATCGTGATGCTGATCCTGGCCATAGGGCAGATGCTCAACACCGGCTTCGAGCAGATCTACCTCATGACCAACGCACTCAACCGCAGCGTGGCCGACGTCTTCGATACCTACGTGTACTTCGTAGGCATCACCCAAGGCGCCTACAGCTACAGCACCGCCGTCGGGCTTTTCAAGTCTTTGGTGGGCATCGTACTGATCTTCGGCACCAACTGGCTGTCCAAGCGGTTCAACCAGAGCGGACTTTTCTAATGAAGATTCACAACACGCGCGGCGGGCGGATTTTCGATGCCGCCAACTACGTCTTCCTGTCCCTGATCGGCATCATCACGCTGTTGCCTTTCGTCTACGTCCTGGCAGGATCCTTCGCCAACGAAGCAGAGATCACCCGACGGGCGTTCTTCGTCTGGCCGGAGCAATTCACGCTGGGGGCGTATGAGTACATCTTCTCCACGCCGGCATTTACCAAAGCCCTGATCACCACCGTGCTGGTCACGCTGGTTGGGACGCTGGTGCAGCTGGTCCTCACGGTCACCATGGCCTACCCGCTGGCGAAACGTGGACTTCGGGGCCGGAAACTGATCCTGTCCCTGGTGGTTTTTGCCATGGTCTTCTCAGGCGGCATGATTCCAACGTTCCTGCTGGTGAAGGACCTGGGCCTGCTGAACAGCTACTGGGCGCTCATCCTGCCTGCGGCCATCAACCCGTTCAGCCTGATCATCATCAAGAACTTCTTCCAGGAACTCCCCGCGGAGCTCGAGGAATCGGCCAAGATGGACGGCGCGACGGAGATCGGAATCCTCTGGCGGATCCTGCTGCCGCTGTCCAAGCCGGTGTTGGCCACGTTTGCGCTGTTTTACGCGGTGGGTATTTGGAACGACTTCATGTCTCCGCTTTTGTACCTCAGCGACAACAACATGTGGACGCTTCAGATGTACCTGCGCCAGGTCACCGCCGCCTCGGATCTCCTTGGCACCGGCAACGTGGATCCGTCATACATTCCGCCCGAGCAAGGCATCAAGTTTGCCGTGATCGTGGTGGCAACCCTGCCCATCCTTATCTTCTACCCGTTCCTGCAGAAGCACTTTGCCAAGGGAATGCTGATCGGTTCGGTTAAGGGGTAACAGCTCCTTGATGAAAGGAAAATCATGAAAATCCTCCTCGCGGGCGACTCCACTGTGGCAGCCTGCCCCAGTTACGAATACCCGATGAGCGGTTGGGGAGCCCACCTCGCGCCCGAAACCTATTGGTGGGCTGCGGTGCACAACTATGCCAAGGGCGGTGCCACCACGGAGTCGTTCCGCGGTGAAGGCCTCTGGTATCAGCTGCTGGACCAGACCGGTATGGGCGACCTCGTGCTGATCCAGTTCGGGCACAACGACCAAAAGCGCGGGCACCTCGCTGCCCGAACGGGCTATATGGAGAACCTGAAGCGGATGGTGGCCGATGTCCGTTCCAAGGGCGGCATTAACATTCTGTGTACACCGGTGGAACGCCGGAACTTCCTGGATGGAACGCTGCAGCAGACGCTGGGTGACTATCCCGCCGTCGTGCGTGAACTTTGCATGGAGCTGGGGCTGGACGTCATCGACCTCAACCAGTGGACCCGCGCGCTGTACCAGGAGCTGGGGGACGAGGGGTCCAAAGAGTTGTTCTTCCACTTCGCTCCCGGCGAGCATGCGCACTGGGCTGGCGGCCTTGAGGACAACACGCACTTCCATGAGACGGGTGCGCGCCGGATTGCGGTGTACGTTGCGGAGCAGCTCGAAGCGCTCGGCTATGGGTTGGCCGCCACCCTCAAAGCTGGAGTGGGCGCTTGATCTACTCCAACCCCTTGCGGGGTCCTTCGGATATCGCTGGTTGGGTCGCCGAAGGGCCGGTCCAGTTCGGAGTGTACGACGACGGCGGCCCGGATTTGGGCGGCGACGGAACCAGGGCGCTGGTTCTGTCGGGCTCCCTTGACCCAGAGGAACACGGAGACCATGCCCACTGGACCCTCTGGTGCCCTGAGGAAATCCCGGACCATGTCCGGATCGGATGGGAGTTCCTTCCGCTTGAGGAACCAGGCCTGGCCATGGTGTTCTTCTCCGCGCGGGGGCACGATGGCAAGGATCTGTTCTCCGCTTCGCTGGCACCGCGGACCGGTTACTATCCGCAGTACCACTCGGGGGATATTGATGCGCTCCACATCTCCTACTTCCGCCACAAATACGCCGCGGAGCGTGCCTTCAGGACGTGCAACCTGCGCAAAAGTGCCGGCTTCGAACTTGTAGCGCAGGGAGCGGACCCGCTTCCTCCAGCTGAAGATGCAGGCGGCTTTTATCGGATGGAAGTCATCAAAGCTGGTCCCCGTGTGGCCTTTTCGATTAATGATTTGCCTCTCTTCGACTGGGTGGACACCAGCCAGGAACTCCTGGGCGGCGGCTACTTTGGAATCCGCCAAATGGCCCCTCTGCGGGCGGCTTACCGAAACCTCGTGATCACTCCCTTGTAAGTCCCCGTCCTGGTGACCGGCGACACAACCCTATGACGTAGGATGTCCTCATGCCTCTCTTTGACCTGCCCCTTGAGCAGCTCCGTAACTACACCTCCAGCGCCGTTCCGCCTACTGATTTCGACGCTTTCTGGGAGCGCACCCTCGCCGAGGCCCGGGCCTTGCCCCTGAATGCTGCGTTCGAGCCCGTGGACAACTACCTCAGCGTCATGGACACGTACGACGTCACGTACTCCGGCTTCGGGGGAGACCGCATCAAGGGCTGGCTCCACGTTCCGTCGCACCTTGAGCCCGGGCAGCAGCTTCCCGTTGTCGTGGAGTACATCGGCTACTCCGGCGGACGCGGACTGGTCAACCAGAACACCCGGTGGGCGCAGGCTGGATACGCCCACTTCATCATGGACACCCGCGGCCAGGGCTACGGGGGCGTATCCGGTGACACCCCGGATCCACATCCGTCGGCCGGCGGAATCAACTATGCAGGCCTGATGACCCGGGGAGCCGGCCATCAGGACGATTACTACTTCCGCCGGGTCTACGTGGACGCCTTCCGTGCGGTAGAAGCGGCGCAGAGCCATCCCGCCGTCGACCCTTCCAAGGTGGTGCTGGCCGGTATCAGCCAAGGAGGTGGCATTACGGTGGCGGCCGCCGGGCTGGTGGCTGGAAGGCTCGACGGCGTCATCGCCGCGCTGCCCGACGTCCCCTTCCTGCAGGACTTTCCCCGTGCGATCGAGATCGCGCCTCGTGGGCCATACCCGGAAATTGCCGGCTTCCTGGGGCGGCATCGCGACAAGTATGAGCCCATGCTCGCCGTGCTGAATTACTTTGATGGCGTGCATCTCGGCCGGGCAGCCACGGTGCCTGCCCTCTTCTCAGCAGCCCAGATGGACGATATTTGCCCGCCGTCAACCGTGTTTGCGAGCTTCAACAACTACGGCGCTGGGAACCCGGCTTCGGGCGGAAATGCGCCCGCCAAGGACATCGAGGTCTACCGCTTCAATAACCACGAGGGCGGCCAGGAACACCACTGGATCAAGCAGCTCCAGTTCCTCCGCAAACTTTTGTCATCATGACGGACCCAATTTGCCCGGTTTGACGAACCGCGGTTATGGTGTGGCTATGACTAAGCGTTGGTATGCGTATTTTTCGTTGGCTCTGGAGGGGCCCGCGTCTAACTGACACGCATCCAACTTTCCTTCAGAGCCAGCAGGGCAGAGATTATTCTCTGCCCTTCGCCATATCCGGCGGGTTCTGAAAAGGGGCCCGCTCCGCATCCGGAACAGGACCCAGAAATGACCAGCATCGCTGCAGAATCCACCGAGACACTCGATAACGAGGCACTCCCCGCTGCCGGGAAAGCTTCCCAGCCCGCCACCTCCAACCTGCGGGTGGCCCGGTTCGAGCCCCTTCCGGCCCCTCAGGACCTCATCGCCGAGTTGCCGCTGGACGCCCGCTCAGCTGCCGTCGTCGACCGTGGGCGGGATGAAGTCCGGGCCATCATGGACGGCGTGGACGACCGCCTGCTGGTCATCGTCGGGCCTTGCTCCATCCACGATCCCAAGGCCGGCCTGGAATACGCGCGCCGACTGGTCAGCCAGGCGGAGAAGCACAAGGAAGACCTGCTGATCGTCATGCGGACCTACTTCGAGAAGCCCCGCACCACAGTCGGTTGGAAGGGCCTCATCAACGATCCCCACCTGGACGGCAGCCACGATATTGCCGCCGGCCTGCGGGCAGCCCGCGGCTTCCTCAAGCAGGTCACCGCGCTGGGACTGCCCACCGCCACGGAATTCCTGGAACCCATCAGCCCCCAGTACATGGCGGACCTCGTCTCCTGGGGTGCCATCGGCGCCCGCACCACGGAAAGCCAGATCCACCGCCAGCTCGCCTCCGGGCTGTCCATGCCCATCGGCTTCAAGAACGGAACCGACGGCGACCTCCAGGTGGCCATCGATGCCTGTGGCGCCTCGGCGGCTGAGCAGGCTTTCCTCGGAATCGACGACGACGGCCGGGCGGCTCTCGTCGCCACGTCCGGCAACCCGGACACCCACGTGATTCTGCGCGGCGGCCGCAAGGGCCCCAACTACTCGCAGGAAGACGTTGCCGCTGCCTCCGCCAAACTCGCCGCCAAGGGACTGAACCCACGCCTGATCGTGGACGCCAGCCACGCCAACAGCGGCAAGAGCCACCACCGCCAGGCCGAAGTTGCCTTGGAAATCGGTGCGCAGCTTGAAACCGGTTCTTCTTCTCCTGTTGCCGGCGTGATGCTGGAGAGCTTCCTGGTGGGCGGGGCGCAGAACCTCGACGTCGCCAAGCAATTGGCTGGTGAGCAGGAACTGGTCTACGGCCAGAGCGTTACCGATGCCTGCATGGAATGGGACGTCACCGCTTCAGTGCTGGAGCAGCTCGCTGCGTCGGCCCGGAAGCGCCGGCTGGTCCCGGGGGAGTAGCCGGGGGAGTAGCCGGGGAGTAGAGTCCCACTTACCGGAAATGCTTTCACATTGGTCACTTCAGCCTCTAGAGTATCTAGCACATGGTTGTTTGATGGCTCAGCATCGGCACACCGTTCTACTGGGGGTGTCCTGTCCAGCTGAGAGCAAAGGAATATGGGAAATGTCCGCGGAGACTAACTTCTCGAATGCGCGTTTCATGACTGTGGCTGAAGTAGCCGACGTCCTGCGTGTTTCCAAAATGACTGTGTATCGCCTGGTCCACTCAGGGGAAATGCCTGCCGTCAGGTTTGGCCGCTCCTTCCGGGTGCCTGAAGAAGCCGTGGCCCAGTACCTCAAGGGTGCTGTGGTCGACGGACAATCGGAGACCGCCTGAGGGCGCCGGAGTCCGTCCCGCGGACCGTGGTCACGGGGTGCCCCTTTGAAGCGGTACTCTGTTAAGGAACGTTTTACGTCAATGTAAGAATCTGTCAGTTGTACTGTCTGCTGCTAGTCCGCGGATCCGTTCCAACAGACAGGACCTTCATCTAGTTTGTAAGGAACTTTCGTGGGTTCAGTTATTAAGAAGCGCCGCAAGCGTATGGCCAAGAAGAAGCACCGCAAGCTGCTTCGCAAGACTCGCCACCAGCGCCGCAATAAGAAGTAGAGATACTTCACCAAGCGTGAATGCCCGTTGCCTCCAAGGCGGCGGGCATTTTTGCTCTCTCACATCGGGGCGTTTGTGGCCGGATGTTCGCTCACTTCCTGACCTGTTTGGCCGGATGTTCTCTCACTTCCTGGCCTGTTTGGCCGGATGTTCTCTCACTTCCTGGCCTGTTTGGCCGGATGTTCTCTCACTTCCTGGCCTGTTTGGCCGGATGTTCTCTCACTTCCTGGCCTGTTTGGCCGGATGTTCTCTCACTTCCTGGCCTGTTTGGCCGGATGTTCTCTCACATCCTGGCCTGTTTGGCGTGATGCTCGCTCACATCGCGTTCCTGGCAAACCCGGAGGCAACGGATGGATCCATCCATGCAGTCCGCAGGGCCCTCTTGATCTGCCGAACGGCATTGCCGAAGTTGTCCGCCTGGTCCTCTTTTCCAAAGACAAGGACAGTCCAACCGGCTGCTCTGAAGGCCTTATCCCTGCGCCGATCGCTATGCATCTGCTCCTCCTCAAGGTGATGGCCGCCGTCGTACTGGATCGCGAGGCGACGGGCCTTGAAACCCAAGTCCGCTGAAGGCGAGAAGGGGTCGTTCGCGCGCAGCATCACTTGAAGCTGAGGTTCCGGCAAATTGGCATCAAGCATGGCCATACGTAGTAAAGTCTCTGGAGCCGAGTCGGCCCCGACGCGCATAAGGTCAAGGGCTTGCCGTGCACGGACTACGCCTTGGCGGTTTTTGTGTCGTTCGACCATGTTCCGGAGCTGCTCGGCAGTAGCAAACGGTGCATCGCGCCCCTCAAACTCGGGTCGCGGAATGCGGATCAACTGATCTGCCACGCATACGAGGTCATGAAGGGGGAGACGACGCGCCAAATCCAGCCATGTTCGGGCTCGAGTGCTCATCCAAATCCCTTGGACTTGCTCAATCTCCCCCTCGAAGTGCTTTTCCGTGTGCCCGATGATGCCCTTGCGCCGAACAGATGGCAGATGTCGGGGTTTGCTCAAATGCAGTTCATTGGAATCCGAAAGCCACGCTGGCAAGACAAAACCATAGAGCCTGGCGGCAGTTGTGTGGGAGATCCAAGCGCCAGGGCTGGCTGAGGAAAGGGAACGGGCGGCTGCCGGAAGGTCGAAATCCCAATCGCTTGGCCGGTACAAGCCACGGCTAACGGGAAGGATGTTGCTGCTGCGCCAAATGGCAGCGGGGTTGATGCCCGCTGCTTTGGCTTCGTTCAGGCTGAAAGGCCGCAAGATCGGGCTGGACGGGTTGAGTAGCGAATTCTGCATACCCGCATTGTTTCTTGGAAGCGGCAAAGCGTGCAGAAGTTATCCACAGGCAGACCAGTGCTACTGGAGGATGTGAGAGCGGAACGGTGGAAACGCGTTGGGATGTGAGAGCGGAACGGTGGAAACGCGTTGGGATGTGAGAGCGGAACGGCTAGCGGGGACCACGGAACTTTGAGAACCCTCGCCACAGTCCGTAAATGGCTCCGCCGACGGTTGCGGCCTTAAGTCCAAGGGTTGCTGCACGGCGTCCGGAGCGGAAGTCGTATACAGGCCAGTTGTTGTCGCGGGCATGCCGGCGCAGCTTGGAGTCGGGGTTGATCACCACGGGGTGCCCCACCATAGTCAGCAGCGGGATGTCATTGGCAGAGTCGCTGTAAGCCCAGCAGTGTTCCAAGTCCAAGCCTTCTTGATCAGCGATGAGTTGGACGGCGATGGCCTTGGCCGGCCCGTGCAGGATGTCACCCACAAGCTTGCCGGTATACATTCCGTCATGGACCTCGCCCACGGTCCCCAGCGCGCCCGTCAGTCCGAGCCTTGTGGAGATGACTGTGGCAACCTCAATGGGTGTGGCCGTCACTAACCACACCCGTCGGCCTACACGAAGGTGCTGCTCCGCGAGTGCCTTGGTTCCGGGCCAGATCCGTGACTCGATCATTTCGTCATAAACTTCTTCGCCGAGGGCTTTGATGTCCTCCACGGTTATCCCGGCAGCCAGGGTCAGGGCCGAGTCGCGCACGGCATGGACGTCGTCCATATTCTCGCCACGCATGACAAATTTGAACTGCTTCCACGCGAAGCCAGCCGCCTGGGACAGGGTGAATGCCTTGCGTTCGTACATCTTGCGGGCCACGTGGAAGAGGCTCGCGCCCTTCATCAACGTGTTGTCGACGTCGAAGAAAGCGGCTTCGCCGGTGTGCTGTGGCACCTTGGCGTCGGCGACCACGGCGGCGTTCTTCTCGTCGGGCATGCCTTGAGTCTAGTCAATCGCCCGGCCCCGGCGTTGAGGGCGCACGGTGGGCGACCGCCGGGGTGGATGTGAGAGAGGGATGGCCGGGGAGGGGGTGGGATGTGAGAGTGCCCCTATGTTTTTCGTCAAGCGGTTGCGGGTGTTTGGGGTTGGTATAGGGTCCCGTCTCTGAGCATGGCGTAGAGGGTGTCGCAGCGGCGTCGGGCGAGGGCGATAAGGGCTTGGCTGTGGTGTTTGCCTTCGGCGCGTTTGCGGTCGTAGTAGGAGCGCGATTGCGGGTCTTTGAGGGCTGCGAAGGCGGAGAGGTAGAGGGTGCGTTTGAGGACTTTGTTGCCTTTGCGGGAGGCGCGGTCTGCCCGGATGGAGGACCCCGAACGCCAGGTCACGGGGGCCAGGCCGGCGTAAGAGGCCAAGTGCCCCGCGGTCGGGAAGTCTTTCCCGGCGACTTCGGTAAGGATCCGTGCTGCGGTCCTGATGCCCACTGCCGGCAGAGACATCAGGACCGGGTAAAGAGGGTGGGCCTCCACAAGGGCCTCGACCTGGGCGTGAACCATGGCGCGTCCTTCATGGAGCCTGGCGAGCATTCCGGCCAGTTCCGGGAGCACGATCGTTGCGGCGTTCGTCCCAACAACCGTGACTGTTTGCCGGCCGAGGGCGTCGATGATCTCATCTGCCAGGCGTTCGCCCATGCGCGGGGCGAGCTTGGTCAGCCGGTTCGCGATCCGGCGCCTGCCGGCGTGACGCAGCGCTTCAGGGGTGGGCCAGGTCCGCAGCAGATCCTGGACCGCGGGATGATCCAGCCTGGGACCAAGCACCCGCTCAAGCGCCGGGTGGATCTGGGTCAACAGCCCACGGATCCGGTTGGACGTGGCCGTGGCCTGCTTGGCCAGATCATCATCGAACCCGCACAGCATGCCCAACTCGGCCAACTGCTCGTCAGCGAGCCGGACCGAGCGCAGGGTGTGCGGCATGGTCCGGGCCGCGTCGGCGATGATGAACGCGTCGCGGGCATCGGTCTTGGCCTCCCCGGGATGCAGGTCCGCGATCCGGCGCATCGCCAAACCAGGCAAATACCCCACCAGAACACCGGCGGCCTGGGCCACCGCGACCGGCAACGCACCAATGGTCGCTGGCTGGTCAACTACCAGCAGGATCCGGCCGTGATGCTCCAACTCGGCCAGAATGTCTTGGATCCTGGCCTCGTCGTTAGGCAGCGCCCGGTCCAGCAGCTTCTTTCCCGCCCGGTCCACGGCAACGGCATGATGCTCGCCCTTGCCCACATCCAGTCCGATGAACACCTCAACCGTTTCGTGTTCTGCGATCACGTTGGCACCTCCAGTCGTAGTCAGCTCCCGTGCTGGCCTGTCCGCGGTGTCAGGGCCCGGCATCCACGTTACGCACGACGTTCCCACACTGTCCTGCCCCTATAAGCGGTCTCCCCGACACCTGCCAACCCCGGTGACAACACTCTCAAGATCATCAACAACAGAGGATCACAATCATGCCGGGATCAGCAGGCCAGCACACCCACATCCTGCACCAGGAAACGGGCTACGAAAAAGGTAACGGGGTGGCCGGGAGGGGGGTGGGATGTGAGAGAGGGGTGGCCGGGAGGGGGTGGGATGTGAGAGAGGGATGGCCGGGAAGGGGGTGGGATGTGAGAGAGCGTTGGGGCGGTTACCGTTGTGTCATGGCTATTCCCGACGTCGTCCTCCTCACCAAAGCTGACTGCCACCTGTGCACGGAGGCACGTGCCGCCGTCGAGCGCGTTACCTCGGCACTGGGCATCCAGTGGACCGAGCAGGCAATTGACGGAAAGGCAGAACTGCAGGAGCGTTACGCGGAGGAAATTCCAGTGGTGCTGGTGGATGGGGTCCAGCGCGACTTTTGGAAGATCGACGAGCAGCGCTTGACCCGTACATTGAAAAAAGTTCTCGAAGGCTGAGGACCACGGGACTCTGTTACCCGGAAGTACCGGCTTTTGTTGAGTCCGCCCAAGGGCCATAGAGTGGAACAACAAGCGACGCAATGGAGAAAACCGTGACTGCGCTGGAACCGTCCCCGGGGGCAACAAGCGGGGACAACGAACCTGCCGCCAAGCAGATCCCGCCCGCGGCTGTGGCCCGGATGACTCTCTATTTGCGCGCGCTCAACTCGCTCCTGGCAGAAGGCGTGGAACGTGTGTCATCGGACGCGTTGGCCGAGGCTTCAGGCGTCAGCTCCTCCACGCTCCGCAAAGACCTTTCCTACGTGGGCTCGTACGGGACCCGCGGGGTGGGCTACGAAGTCCAGTACCTGAGCCGTCACATTGCTGCAGCCCTTGGCCTGACGCATGACTGGAAGGTCGCAATCGTCGGCGCCGGTAACCTCGGCAAGGCCCTGGCGCGGTACGGCGGCTTCGAGTCCCGGGGATTCGACGTCGTAGCTATTTTCGACGCAGACCCCATGGTGATCGGCAACGAGGTGGGTTGGTTGCGGGTCAGCGATTCAGCGGAACTTGAACGTGTCCTGGAACGCACCCACACCAACATGGTGGTGCTGGCATTGCCCGCCACAGTGGCCCAGGAAGTCTGTGATCGCGTCATCGCTGCCGGAATCCGGAGCATCCTGAGCTTTGCTCCGGTTCTCCTGCAGGTTCCGCCGCACGTGAACCTCCGCAAGGTGGATATGGCCACCGAGCTGCAGATCCTGGCGTACCACGCACAACGGGCGCAGACACCGGGTCAGGCTGTCTAGCCTTTCCGGGTCCGCGCCCGCTGTGGAACGAACTGCCGTGGTTTAGCGGCCGTACGGGTTCTGGTACGGGTTGCCGAAAGGCTGCGGCTTACGGAAATACGGAGCCGACGCCGGCAGGTACAGCAGGACGATTGCGGCAACTCCCAGCAGGATCACCAAGAGCTGCAGGATGCCATACGTAGCACCGAACTGGAACAGTCCGGCGAGGCCGAGGACGGAGATCGCCGCGAAGACGGTGCCCAGGATCCTGGCCCAGTTCTTGCCCTTGCGGACCGGGAATGCAACCAAGGCGTAGAGGCCCAGGGACACGATGGCTCCAATGATGGCGGCAACGACGATACCGCCACGCATGCCTTCCAGGGAGCCTTCCGGGAATTCGGTGCCCTGCTGTGCAGCCTGCTGGATCATCGAGTTGATGAAGGCATCCGAGCCGGTGGTGGCCAGGATCAGCGAGCTGATGGCGGACAGGATGCCCGCTGCGATGATCATCCAGAAGGAGATGTTGACCAGCGGGGGAACCGTAGCAGGCCCTGGCTGCTGGCTGGGCCAGTTGGTGTCCTGCCCGTATTGCGGGGCCTGCTGACCGTAGGGAGACGGCTGCTGGCCGTAGGGCGACTGCTGACCAAACTGCGGCGACTGTTGGCCAAACTGGGGAGCCTGCTGACCATATTGGGGAGCCGGGGGCTGGCCATATTGGGGAGCAGCCGGGGACTGCTGACCGTACTGCGGAGCGCTGGGCTGCTGACCATATTGGGGAGTCTGCTGGCCGTACTGCGGTGCCGACGGCTGACCGTACTGTGGCATGGATGGCTGGCCCGGCTGCTCAGGCTTGTTGGCGTCGCCCTTGTTATCACCGGTGTTGGGATCGCCCGGTTTGGCGTCCCCGGCGTTGGACGGCGGGTATGGAGGGTTGCTCATGGCATTCCTTTGCTTGTTCGACTGCTGGTACGGCTGCCGGGATCAGCAAAAAGACCCTGCCCCCAGCCTGGTTCTGCTTCCACCGTACCTCCGGGGTCCGGTGCTGCGGATGATCACACGCAGGAATTTCCTGCTTCAGATGAAATCATCACGATGGCGTACGCCTTCATGATGAAGGCCGCGGTGGTCCAATGGACCACCACGGCCTTGTGCACCTGTCAGGGCGGCTTGGATGAGAGCCCGACGGCGGTACTTCAGGCAGGTTAGACGGCGCCCTTTACTGCCTTGAACCACAGCTGCGAGTTCGGCAGCCACATCAGCACAACGGCCACTGCGCTGACCAGGAAACCGAACCAGTTGCCACCCAGGCCTGCACCGGGTCCGCCGGCGTTGATGGAGCCGAAGATGGCGAGCAACAGGGAAACTGCGGCAAGGACGGTGAGGGCGAGGCGTGCCCATTCCTTGCCTTCCTTCATCTTCATGGCAAGGACTATCTGGGCGGCTGCAACAGCAAGGCTGATGATCAGGAGAACCAGGAGGAGTGCGGCAACTCCCGGCATGAAAGCGAACGCTGCGATGATGGCGAAAAGCCCGATGAGGCCAAACAGGAGGCCCAGGAGTCCCGAGATGACCCAAATGAAGTACGACACTTTGAGCTCGGTGGGCAGGCCCATGGTCTTGAAGAGGCCCGAGAAACCACCTTGCGGAAGGATGTCATTGAAATTGCGGGGGCCGTCGGTGGGCATTTCGAAGTGGAAACCGCCCGCCTGTCCGGGCTGGCCTGGCCCGGGCTGCGAGTACTGGCCAGGCTGCGAATACTGACCTGGTTGCGACGGCGGCTGGTAGCCCTGGGGTGGTTGGTAACCCTGCGGTGGTTGGTAACCCGCAGGAGGAACATTGCCGGGCTGCGGAGGCTGGGCGCCGGGCTGCTGAGGCTGTGGTACTTCGTCTGGGTTACTCATGGCATCACTTTAGACCGCAGGTTGAGGGATGCATAGGAAATTCGGAGCTGCCTCGCAGTGAACTACAGGGTGTTTGCCGAATAATCGCAGGGTGACTTCCGAGTACGCGAATGAGTATGCGAAACGGCGCCCCCACAGCGGAACTGTGACGGGGCGCCGTTTACTCGGGACTGCTGTACGAGTTCCCGTGCAAGCTGCTGTGGATCTAGGCAGCTGCCGGTGCGATGAACGCGAGTTCCAGGTTGATGACAACCTTGTCGCTGACCAGGACGCCACCGGCCTCAAGCACGGCGTTCCAGGTCAGGCCGAAGTCCTTGCGGCTGATGGTGGTTTCGCCGGAGACGCCTGCACGGGTGTTGCCGAAGGGATCCACTGCGACGCCGTTGAATTCGGTTTCGATGGAAACTTCCTTGGTGACCCCCTTGATGGTGAGATCGCCCACAAGATCGAAGCCGTCGCCGTTTGCCTTGACGTGGCGGGAGACGAAGGTGATCTCCGGGTACTTCTCCACATCGAAGAAGTCTTCGCCCTTGACGTGGCCGTCGCGGTTGACGTCGCCGGAGTCAAAGCTGGCGGTCCGGATGGTTGCGTTGACCTTGGAGTCCGTCAGCGTCTCGCCGACTTCGAGGGTTGCTTCGGCATCCTTGAAGACGCCGCGGACCTTGCTGATACCTGCGTGGCGGACGGTGAAGCCGATCTCGCTGTGGGAAGCGTCGAGGGTCCAGATGCCGGTGGTGACGTTGGCGGGAAGGGTCATCATGATGTTTCTCCTGTATGTAGTGGAAGGTACCGCTTGCTTGCCCGGCGGACTGGTTGATGCATTTACTTGAAACGTCAACCGAGCTTCGTGTCTAGTATAAACATGCATATGCATCTTTTATTCCAACTCCACGGAACATTTTGAGAAAACTTTGAGTTCTACTGACGGTAGAAGATTTCGGATCGCCCCGCTTCTTTGAGAAACTGGTAAACATGCCCCAAGCAACTGTCCATCTGCTTCGCCATGGCGAGGTCCATAATCCCGATGGCGTCCTCTATGGCCGGCTGCCTGAATTCCATCTCTCCGAGCGGGGCCGGGAGATGGCCCGCATGCTGGCCGAGCACTTCACCGTCCGCGCAAACGAGGGTGCCAGGATTGTCCACTTGGTCGCCTCGCCGCTCACGCGCGCCCAGGAAACGGCAATGCCCACTGCCGAGGCACTCCATCTCGATATCCATACAGACCCCAGGATCATCGAAGCAGAGAACCACTTCGAGGGACTCCACCCCACGCGCAGCGAATTCCTGAAGCCCAAGCACTGGCTCTATTTCCGGAACCCCCTGCGCCCGTCCTGGGGCGAGCCCTACAAAGAGCAGGCCGCACGCGTCATGGCTGCCGTTGAAGATGCGCGCGTCAAGGCGATCGAACTGGGTGGCGACGGCGCGGAAGCGATCCTCGTCAGCCATCAGCTTCCCATCTGGTCCACCCGCCTGTCCGCCGAGGGCCGCCGGCTGGCGCACGACCCCCGTAAGCGTGAGTGCACCTTGACCTCCCTGACATCCCTGGTCCTGGACGAGGACGGCAGGATTGTGCGGGTCGAATACAGCGAACCTGCTGCCGTGCTCCTTCCCGGTGCAGCAAGCACTCCGGGGGCGTAGGCACATGAACAACAACGTTTCGCGTCGCGGCGTGCTCACAGCCGGTGGTGTCCTGTTGGCAGGACTTACCATGGGCCTGTCGGCCTGCGCCCAGAAGGACTCCCTCGCAGAGCAGGCCCGAAAAGGCGACAACAAGAACTACGTGGCCGGGGACGGTTCCGTCACCGAGTTCGCCAAAGCCGACCGCGCTGCACCGGTGGCGCTCAAGGGGACACTCTTCAATGGGGAGACGGTCAAGCCCGAAGATCTCAAGGGTAAAGTCACGGTCTTGAACTTCTGGTTCGCGGCCTGTGCCCCGTGTCGCGTCGAAGCTCCCCAGCTTGAAGCCCTGCACCAGGACTTCAAGGACCAAGGCGTTCAATTCTTCGGCGTTAACCTGCGTGACGAGAAAGCCACCGCAGAGGCCTTCGACAAGACCTTCAACCTCACCTACCCGAGCTTCAACGACAAAGACGGGGCCGTGCTCCTGTCTGTGTCCGGAATCGTGCCTCCGGGCGCGGTGCCCACCACATTGGTCCTGGACAAGGAGGGCAAAGTTGCCTCCCGCGTCCTCGGCGAAATTGAGAAGAGCACGTTGAAGGCCCTCATTACGTCCGCAGTGGCTGAGTAGTACCAATGAACAGTCCTTTCGCCGAGACGATCCTGAACGGATCACTGCTGCTTGCCGTGCCGGTCGCGCTGCTGGCCGGACTCGTCTCGTTCCTTTCGCCGTGCGTGCTGCCACTCGTCCCCGGCTACCTTGGCTACGTCACGGGACTGACCGGCGTCGATCTCCAAAAGCAGCGGCGCGGCCGCATGCTGGCAGGTATTGGGCTGTTTGTGCTGGGCTTTTCGGTGATCTTTGTCCTCCTGGGCGGTGCCTTTGGGCAGCTTGGGACCCTCCTGACAGGCCCGCAGAACGCCTGGATCACCCAAGTGCTGGGCATTCTGGTCATCCTCATGGGCGTCGTCTTTATGGGTGGCTTTGGTTGGCTGCAGCGCGACGCCAAAATCCATGCGAAGCCTCCGGCCGGCCTGTGGGGCGCGCCGCTCCTGGGGCTGACGTTCGGCCTGGGGTGGGCCCCATGCATCGGGCCCACATACTCCGCGGTACAGTTGCTGAGCTTGTCCGGCGGATCGTCGGCGGCAAAGGGTGCGCTCCTGGCCTTCGTTTACAGCCTTGGCCTGGGTATCCCGTTCCTCCTGATCGCCCTTGCCGTCCGGCGGGGCATGGGCGTCATGTCCTTCTTCCGGACGCACCGCCTGGCGATCCAGCGGTTTGGCGGAGGCATCCTGATTTTGCTCGGCATCCTGATGGCCACCGGTGTGTGGGGAAACTGGGTGACCGAGTTGCAGTACTGGTTCCAAACCGATGTGAAGTTGCCAATCTGATGAGCGAGTCCGTGAAAGCCAAGAAGAAGTCACCACCCGCTGAAAGCACGAACACGAAGACAGCGGAAGGAAAACTCCAGCAGGCCAAGTCCGAGGCCGCGCTGCCCTCCTTGGGTATCCTGGGCATGCTTCGGTGGGCTTGGACCCAGCTGACGAGCATGCGGACGGCGTTGTTCCTGCTGCTCCTGTTGGCCGTGGGCGCGGTGCCGGGGTCCCTGTTCCCGCAACGCCCTGCGAACCCTGCGGTTGTCACCCAGTACATCAAGGACAACCCGTCCTATGGTCAGCTGCTCGACGCCCTGCAGCTCTATGACGTGTACTCGTCGGCCTGGTTCTCGGCCATTTACATCCTGCTGTTCATCTCCCTGATCGGTTGCGTCACCCCGCGGGCCATCGCCCACTACAAGGCGATGAAGTCGCAGCCGCCGCGCACGCCCAAGCGCCTTTCGCGACTGCCGGAGTACGGCACCTTGGCGCTGCCCGCCGACGCCGGGATCCCGGCGTCGAAAGCTATCAACGATGCCGCCGGACTGCTCAAAAGGCGCGGCTACCGCGTGGAAGTCAGGGACGTCGACGGCGACCTCCCGTCCCTGGGTGCCGAGCGCGGCTTCCTGAAGGAAGTCGGCAACCTGGTCTTCCACACTTCCCTGATCGGCGTGTTGGTTTCCGTGGCTATCGGCGGCCTGTTCGGCTACAGCGGCCAGCGGATCCTGGTAGAGGGCGAGACGTTCGTCAATACTTTGGTGGGTTACGACCAATTCACGCCGGGCACCAACTTCCAGAGCAGTTGGCTCCAGCCCTACTCCATTCAGTTGGACAAGTTCGAGGCCACCTTCGATCGCGAATCGCCGAAGAAGATCGGCCAGCCCATCGACTACACCGCTGAGGTCACCACCAAGGAAAATCCGGATTCGCCGGCGAAGAAGGAAATCCTCAAGGTCAACGATCCCATCACACTGGGCGGCACCAGCCTGTACCTCACGGGAAACGGCTACGCCCCCGTAGTGACAGTCCGCGACGGCGAGGGCAACATCGCTTTCCAGGGGCCGGTCACGGCCAAGGTCCAAGGCGACAACTACTACTCATCCGTGGTCATCAAGGTGCCGGACGGCAAACCGGACCAGCTGGCGTTCCAAGGCTTCTTCCTGCCCACGGCGTTCAAATCCGATGAGGGCATCTCCTTCAGCGCAAGTCCTGAACTCTTCAACCCACAGTTGAGCCTTGACTCCTACTACGGCGACCTCGGCCTGGACAAGGGCGTGCCCCAGAACGTGTTCGAGCTGGACGTCAGGGACCTCACGCAGCTCAACGGCCGGAAACTTGAAGCCGGCGGAATCACGCTTGCCCCAGGGATGACGAAAACGCTGCCGGACGGCAAAGGCAGCATCAGCTTCGACGGCGTCAAGAAGTACATCGGCGTGGACGTCCACCACAACCCCGGGCAGCTGTACGCGTTGATCTTCGGCCTACTGGCCGTTGCCGGCCTGGTGACTTCGCTCTACGTCAACCGCCGCCGTGTCTGGGTCCGCACTGGAACCCACCAGGACGGCCGCACCATGGTGGAGTATGGCCTGCTGGCGCGAGGCGAAGACCACCGGCTCGCGGGCGAAGCAGCAGCCCTCCGCGAACTCTTTACCCGGGAATGGCAGATCTCCTCTGACTCCGGCAACCAGGCAGCAACCCCCACAGTCTCTTCCCCAACCTCGAAGGACCAGTAATGCCCGTCATCAACGAAACCCTGGGCCAGTACAGCGAGCTGTTCATGCTGCTGGCCGCCGGCACGTACACCGTGGCGTTTATCGCGTTTGCCTGGGACCTGGCCAAGAGCAGCAAGGCGCTGCGTGCAATCGACTTGAAGGCTGCCGCCAGCTCTCCTTCAGAGAAGGTGGCGGTGGCCGCTGGTCGCGCCAGCGGACGCTTGGGAGGGGCCGACGCCGGTGGGCCGGCCGGCCGTGCCGAGCGTCCGACGTCGGGCCTCACCATCGAGGGTGGCACAGCGGCCGGTGACATGAAGTACTCAGCCGAACGGCGTGTGCCTGCCCGGGTGGCTGTGGCACTTACAGTACTGGGCGTACTCATTCATGGTGCGGGCGTTGTGACCCGTGCACTGGGCGCAGGCCGGGTGCCGTGGGGGAACATGTACGAGTTCCTCACCACCGGTGCATTCGTCGCCGTGGCAGTCTTCCTGATCGTGCTCATCCGCCGTGACCTGCGGTTCCTCGGTACGTTCGTCATCGGCCTGGCCATCATCATGCTGGTGGCTGCTTCGGTATCGTTCTGGACGCCGGTGGGCCACCTGGTCCCGGCCCTGCAGAGTTACTGGCTGATCATCCACGTCTCCATCGCGGTCCTGTCCTCGGCCCTGTTTACTTTAACCTTCGCCATGTCCGCGCTGCAGTTGGTTCAGTCGTACCGGCAGAAGAACCTGGCCGCGGGCCGGGCGGACAATCTTGGCTTCATGAGGGTGGTCCCGAACGCCCTGAGCCTGGAAAACCTGTCCTACCGCATCAACGCCATCGCCTTCATCGGCTGGACGTTCACCCTCATGTTCGGTGCCATCTGGGCTGAGAAGGCCTGGGGCAGGTTCTGGGGCTGGGACCCCAAGGAAGTGTGGACGTTTGTCATTTGGGTGGTCTACGCCGGCTACCTTCACGCCCGGGCTACCCGTGGTTGGACGGGAACCCGCGCAGCGTGGTTGTCGATCGTTGGCTACGCCTGCGTGATCATCAACTTCACACTCGTGAACACCGTCTTCAACGGTCTGCACTCGTACTCCGGGCTCTAAGCCGCGGAACGCCTTAGATTTCCGGAACGCCTTAGATTTCAGTAACGCCTTAGATTTCCGTTGCGCGCCGGCGTCCGCTTATCAGCCACGCCGTGGTGGACGGCAGGAACAACAGGATCAGGCCTGCTGCAGCCAGGACGTACTGCACGGCAAGCAGCACAGTGGACAGGATGCCTTCGCCTCCCGGCGCGACGACGAAATCGGCCGTGATCACTGTGACCACGGCGTGCAGGAGCGCCACCGGTGCCAGCAGCCAGCGCGCCCAGCTGCGGCGCCTGAAGGCCACAGCCAGCAGGACGGCTTCCATAGCGACCACCAGCGCAAGCATGGCCAGGCTTCCCAGGAACACGACGGCGGTCGCTCCCTCGATTGCCTGGGCGTCGCCGTCGGGGAGTTTTCCCGCGATAACGTCCTGGAGACGATCCAGGTGCGAATCGCGGGCAAGGAAACTGGTGACGACTACTGCGGTTCCTGCGGCAAAGCTGGCTACCCACAACCACCTGGACAGCAGCGCCGGGCCTGGTGGCCCCACGACGGCGTCGCCGGGTGCGGTTTCGACGGGCGGGCTAGGCGAGCCGAGTGGGGGAGGAGACAGGGAAACGCCGGAGCTGGACTGCGGCGTGGACGGTGGTGGCCCGCCGATGGGTGACGCGGTAGTAGAAGACTGCCGTGATCCATCAGCTTGCCGGGCCATGTTCCCTACTTCAGTTCGTCGGTGCCATGGGTATCCGGCTCGCCGCGTTTGGCATCGCCGGACTTGTACCCGGGGGCTTTATTGCCCTGGCTGCCCTCCTGGCCATCAGTACCATTGAGTTTTCGCTCTTTGGCTTCCAGCTCTGCCTTGAGCTTCTTGAGGCGCTCTTCTTCGGCGGTGTTCCGGCGGCGGGTTTCGAGGTTGCGGAGGAACTCGGGATCGTCATCCGGGGCGGTGGGGTGGCGGCGGATGGGCTGCGCCGAGGGCTTGCCGTAGGGCCTGCCGAAGATGAACCAGAGGACTGCACCCAGAAGGGGCAGGACGATCATGACCACGATCCAGGCGGGCTTGGAGATGCCGCGTGTGTATCTGCCATCGGTACGTATCACGTCCACGAGGGCGTAGACGAAGATAACAAGGACGACGACGACGCCAACAACCCGGAGCATGCACCAAGTCTAGTCGCCGGAAGGCATTCACTGGACGCCCGGCTCCGGCTGTGATCAGAGTGCAACCATACGGGCGGCTAAACTTGGATAGTGGCTTTCCTGAAGTATTCCCTCATCCGTTTGGCGCTGTTCGTGCCGCTGTTCATCCTGTTCGCCCTTTTGCAGGTGGGCTGGATCCTGGCGGTGGTCTTCGCGGGGCTGATCGCGTTCGCCATCAGTTACCTCTTCTTCCAGAAACAGCGCGACGCCGCCACTGCGGCCATCCGGGAACGCTTTTCCGGCCGGGCCAAGCCCATTCGCACCGCTGGCGAAGTTGAGGACGCCGAGGCGGAGGATGGCCTGGTGGAGCAGAACCCGGACATTGCCGTCAACAACGACAAACGCCCGGGTTCCAAGTAGCTTTCGTTACAGAAGCTCAGAAGCTCGGAAACTCAGAAGCCGCGGCTCAGGATCAGGCCGAGCGAGAACAGCAGGCTGTAGCCGAGGTTGATCAGTCCGGTCTGCTTGAGCACGGGAATGAGGCTCTTGCGCTTCTTGCCGTTGACCATGAGCCAGGCGGGCATCAGGCAGGCGGGGATCAGCAGAAGAACGATCAACATCCACGGCTTGGTGGGTGCCAGCACAATCACCAGCAGGATGGCGACGGCCAGCATCAATACGTAGCTCTCGCGGGCATGCCTGTCTCCAAGACGCACGGCCAAGGTCCGTTTGCCTGCCGCTGTGTCCGTGGGAATATCCCGGACGTTGTTGGCCATAAGCAGGGCGCAGGCGATGAGCCCAGTACCGATCGCGCCGATGACTGCTGCAAGGCTGACCTGTCCGGCCTGGGTGTAGGTTGTGCCGAGCGTTGCTACCAGTCCGAAGAACACGAAGACGAAGACGTCGCCCAAGCCAAGGTAGCCGTAGGGGTTTTTGCCGCCCGTGTAACCCCAGGCCGCCAGAACGCAACCGAGGCCCACCAGGATCAGCCACCAGGTCTGGGTGATGATGACCAGGATCAACCCGCACACCATGGCCGCGCCGAACAGTCCAAAGGCCGCCCACTTCACTTGCTCGGGCTTGGCGAGCCTGGAACCAACCAGGCGCAGTGGCCCTACCCGGTCCTCGTCCGTCCCGCGGATGCCGTCCGAGTAGTCATTGGCGTAGTTGACGCCCACTTGGAGGAGGAGCGCCACGAGCGCCGCCAGGATCGCATTCGGCAGCCGGAAAGCATGGAGCTCGTACGCCGCTGCCGAACCGATCAGTACGGGCGCGATTGCCGCGGGCAGTGTGCGGAGCCGGGCTCCTTGAATCCATTGTGCAGCTGTCGCCACGTGTAGTACCTCGTGTATTTCGCGTTGATCTTTGGTCGGAGTCATGAGGGCAGAACGTGTCTATTGTCCCTGATGCACGGCGGAAAGCTGTTCGATCATGGCCAGCCGGTCCGGTTTTCCGTTGGGCAGCATCAGCAATTCCTTCCTGGCGACCACAGTCTTGGGGGCCAGAACTCCCAATGCTGCTTCGCGGCGGGCCGTGAAGCCCTTAAGCCCTTCCGGCGAGGGGTCGGACATGGCCACGTAGGCTGCCACGGCCTGGCCCCATTCTCGCGACGGTACACCCGCGACGAAAGCTGCAGTGACGCCGTCGAGCTCTTCCAGTTTGCTTTGGATATAGCCGGCAGAGGCCTTGACGCCGCCGCTGATGATGACGTCGTCGGCGCGGCCCAGGACAGTGAGCTTGCCGTCACCGGCAATTTCGCCGAGGTCGCCCGTGACGAACCAACGCACGCCGTCTTCCTCGAGGAACGCGGACTTTGTGGCCCGCGGGGCGTCAAGGTAGCCCGCCGCCACGGTGTCGCCGCCCAGCAGGATGCGGCCTTCCAGTTCGCCCTCGCCGATGCGGACCTCGACGCCGTCCAGCGGCTCGCCGTCGTACACGCAGCCGCCGCACGTCTCGGCTGATCCGTAGGTGGTCACCACCTTGAGGCCCTCGGCATGGGCGGCGGCAAGGAGTTCAGCCGACGCTGGCGCGCCGCCCAGCAGGATGGCATTGAAGCGGCGCAGCGCGGCAAGGGTTTCCGGTGCGGGGGAGTCCAGGAGCCGCTGCAGCTGGGTGGGGACCAGCGACGTGAAGCGGATCTTGTCCGTCAGTTCCCCCGCCGCAGCGGTGAATGCCTCGGGCGTGAAGCCGTTCGACTGGTCCATCACCCAGGGCCGCGTCCCTGCGTAGAGCGAGCGGACCAGGACCTGGACGCCGGCCACATACTGCAAGGGCAGTGCCAGCAGCCATTGGCCTTCGCCGCGCAATGCCATGGCCGTTGCCACGGAGGAGGCCGCCAGGGCATCCACAGTAAGGATGGTGGCCTTCGGTGTTCCGGTGGAGCCGGAGGTCCGTACCACCACCGCGGCCTCTTCCACGCCGGTCTCTACCGGAACGGCTTCCGGCCGCCCGTCCTCGTGAACCACGATTTCGACGGCGGGACCCTCGCCATGCAGGGCAGTGGCCAGTGCTTTGAGTACGGGATCGATGTCCACAGGGGAGTCCTAGAAGTAGTAGGGGAAGTTGGACCAGTCGGGGTCGCGTTTCTGGAGGAAGGCTTCCTTGCCCTCCACGGCCTCGTCCGTCATGTAGGCCAGCCGTGTGGCTTCACCGGCGAAGACCTGCTGCCCGGCCAGGCCGTCATCGGCCAGGTTGAAGGCGAACTTCAGCATGCGGATGGCCTGGGGGGATTGGCGGGCGATATCAGCCGCGTACTCCAATGCGACTTCCTCCAGCCGCGCGTGGTCCACGGCCTCGTTGACGGCTCCCATCCGGACCATGTCCTCGGCGGAGTATTCGCGGGCCAGGAAGAAGATCTCCCGCGCGGCTTTCTGCCCTATCTGGCGGGCCAGCAGCGCAGAGCCGTATCCGGCGTCGAAACTTCCCACGGTGGCGTCAGTCTGCTTGAACTTGCCGTGTTCGCGGGAGGCGATGGTGAGGTCGCTGACCACGTGGAGGGAATGTCCGCCGCCGGCTGCCCAACCGTTGACGACGGCGATGACCACCTTGGGCATGGTCCGCATGAGCCGCTGGACTTCCAGGATGTGAAGGCGTCCGGCGCGTGCGGGATCGATGGTTTCCTGGGTGTCTCCTTGGGCGTAGCGGTAGCCGTCCCGGCCACGGATCCGCTGGTCGCCGCCTGAACAGAACGAGTGCCCGCCGTCCTTTTCCGACGGTCCGTTGCCCGTGAGCAGCACGGTGGCAACGTCAGGAGACATGCGCGCGTGGTCCATGGCCCGGTACAGCTCGTCCACAGTGCCCGGACGGAAGGCGTTGCGGACCTCGGGGCGGTTGAAGGCGATACGTACAGTGGGGAGATCCTTGACCGTGCCGTCGCTGGAACGCTCAACTTGCCGGTGGTACGTCATGTCCTTGAAGTCGTCGAAGCCGGAAACGGTGCGCCAGCGTGAGGGGTCAAAGATGTCGGAAACCTTGGCAGGGAGTTGGTTGTTCACAGTCCGAGTCTAGTAATGGCCTCGGCTGATGCAGAACTCGCGGCCTTGGCTGCAGGTCCTGGCATGCCTCTGTTACCCGGTGGGGAGGAAGTCCGGCGGGATCGCATAAATGAGAACCACGGCCAGGAGGTTCTTGGCCGCATGGACGAAGTAGGAGAACATCAGGTTCTTTCCCGTCCACACATAGACCGCCACCAGCACAAGGGCCATGCCGAGATAAGGCGCAAGAGCCGACAACGCCAGCCCTTCCCTGCCCACAACATGGATCGAGGCGAAAACTCCTACCGAAATCGCGCAGCAGATCCAAATGTTCACGTACTGCGACAACTTGCCGATCAGCAGGTGCCGGAACAGGTACTCCTCGACGAACGGCCCCAGGACCACCAGCAGCGGCACCATGAGCCAGGCCGGCACACGCTGAAGGAGGCCTTGGATGCCCAACTGGTTTTCGGAGGTCTGCGCCGTACCGAGCGCCGCAACCAGAATTGCCGTGACGATCAGCATGACCACCACCGCAAGGGGAATCATTCCAAGGGTGAACCAGGGACGGGTGCCCAGGATCTTGATGTCGCGGCCAACAATGCGCCAGGCGGACGCCAAGGCAAAGACCCCGACGGCAGCATAGAAGACCGCGTTGACGGCATAGGAAGCCGTGGCGGGGTCGGAAAAAAGCCGGAGCATCATTCGCTCCACGGATTCGCCCGCAAAAGTGAAGTAGACCGTGAACCCCACGTAGGCGGCCACGGCGACTGCGTCCAGGGCATTGAACCGGTAAAGCCTCGCCCGCATCGAAATGGTGCCCATATGACCAGACTATCTTTGCTGGGTGGCCCCCGCTTCGCTACACTTTTCGGTATGCCTAACTTTCCGTTTCGGCGCGCCAAAGTTGTCCGCCGATTCGCCGCCTTACTGACCGCATCCGCTCTGGTGCTCGGGGTGTCCGCCTGCGGAGGGAATTCCTCTGCCGGTGGTGACGACAAGCCCGTTGTCCTGACCACGTTTACCGTTTTGGCCGACGTCGCCAAAAACGTCGCCGGTGACAAGCTCCGCGTGGAATCCATCACCAAGGCCGGGGCCGAAATCCACGGCTATGAGCCAACTCCCGGGGACATCCGCAAGGCTGCCCAGGCCGACCTCATCCTGGATAACGGCCTGAACCTTGAAGCATGGTTCTCCCAATTCGTGGAGGGACTCGATGTGCCCCACGCTGTGGTGAGCGACGGCGTGAAGGTCATGCCCATTGCAGAAGACTCCTACCAGGGCAAACCAAACCCGCACGCATGGATGTCCCCCAGCAACGTCCAGATCTACGCCAACAACATGGCCAAGGCCTTCGCCAAGCTCGACCCCGCCCATGCCGGCGAGTTTGAAGCCAATGCCAAGGCCTACAACGCCAAACTGCAGACCGTCCAGGACGAGATGGTCTCCAAGCTCTCCGTTCTGCCCGAAGCACACCGGGCGCTGGTGACGTGCGAAGGTGCGTTCTCCTACCTGGCCCGGGATGCCGGACTCAAAGAGGTCTACATCTGGGCCGTGAACGCTGAGCAGCAGGCAACGCCCCAGCAGATCGCGCGGGCAATCGAATTCGTCAAGGACAACCAGGTGCCGGCCGTGTTCTGCGAATCCACCGTCTCCGACGCCCCCATGCGGCAAGTCGTCGGTGCTACCGGCGCCAAATTCGGTGGCGTACTCTACGTGGACTCGTTATCAGAAGCAGATGGTCCTGTTCCCACGTATTTGGACCTCATCCGCCACGATGCGAAGACCATCACCACGGCCCTGACAGGAGGAGCGTCATGACCAGTCCCGCGATCGTCGTTGAGAATGTCACGGTCCACTACGGCGAGGTGCTGGCGCTGGACTCCGCATCCCTCACCCTGGACCACTCCAGAATCTGCGGTTTGGTCGGCATGAACGGCTCGGGCAAGTCCACCCTGTTCAAGACCATCATGGGCATGGTGAAGCCCGATTCCGGCCGGGTCCTCATCAACGGTCACCCGCCCATGAAGACCCGCAAGGAGGCCGGGATCGGCTACGTCCCGCAAAGCGAGGATGTGGACTGGGCCTTCCCCTTGTCCGTCCGGGACGTAGTGATGATGGGCCGCTATGGGCACCTCGGTTTCACCCGCCGTCCACGGAAAGCAGACCGGGACGCCGTCGAACAGGCCCTGGACCGCGTGGAGCTTGGCGAGTTTGCCGACCGCCAAATCGGCCAGCTGTCCGGCGGGCAGAAAAAGCGTGCCTTTGTAGCCCGGGGCATCGCACAAGGCGCCACCATGATGCTGCTGGATGAACCCTTCGCCGGAGTGGATAAGCGATCCGAAGCCACTATCACCAGGCTCCTGCGCGAACTTGCGGCTGACGGCGCCACCATCCTTATCTCCACCCACGACCTCCACGCGCTCCCTCAGCTCTGCGACGAAGCAGTGCTCCTGATGCGTAAGGTGCTGATGCATGGCAGCCCGGACGTGGTGCTGCAACCTGAAAATCTAGCCATGGCATTTGGCCTTGACGTCATGAACAGGGGCTAAGCCGTGGAATTCCTGCTTGAACCTTTGAGCTACGACTTCATGGTCCGCGCCCTCGCCACCACGGCAATTGCAGCGGTGGTTTGTGCGGTCCTTAGCTGCTGGCTCGTTCTGATCGGTTGGTCCCTCATGGGCGACGCCGTATCGCACGCGGTGCTTCCCGGCGTCGTGCTCGCCTACATTGTGGGTGCGCCGTTCGCGCTTGGTGCGTTGGTGTTCGCGCTGATTGCCGTGACGTTGATCGGGGTGGTGCGGAACACCAGCCGCGTGAAGGAAGATGCGGCAATCGGCATCGTGTTCACCTCGCTGTTCGCGCTGGGCCTGGTGCTGATCTCCGTGACACCCAGCCAGACTGACCTGAACCACATCATCTTCGGCAACCTTCTGGGCGTCAGCGTCCCTGACCTCATCCAGGTTGTGGTCCTTGGCGTGGTGGCTTTCGCGATCCTGATCCTCAAGCGCCGGGACCTCACGCTGTACGCGTTCGACCCCACGCATGCCCACGCCATTGGACTGTCGCCCCGGCGGCTTGGAGCGCTGCTGCTCGGCCTGCTGGCGCTGACATCCGTGGTGGCTTTGCAAACCGTGGGCGTGGTGCTGGTGGTAGCCATGCTGATCATTCCCGGTGCCACCGCCTACCTGCTGACGGACCGGTTCTCCCGGATGCTGGTGATCGCCCCCGTCATCTCGGTGGCGTGCTCCATGACCGGCATCTACCTGAGCTACTACCTGGACACGGCATCAGGGGCCATGGTGGTGGTCACCCAAGGTGCGGTGTTCGCCGTCGTCTATCTGTTCAGTCCGCGGCAAGGACTGATTGGTACGCGCGTGGCAAAGGCCCGGCGGAAGCGCGCGGTCGCGGCGGCCTGAAACTTGACGTGCCCCGATTCGCCGGGCAGTCTGGAGCGATGAAGTCTTGAGAGCAGCCCGTCCATCCGGCTGCATCCCCAGTAGACCACTGAGGCAGTACCCCAAGCGGTTTCCTGCCATTCACTGCGGACTTTGCGAGGACATCTCTTGACTGACCACCTTCACCTTTCCGGCGTTTCCCACGGCTACGGGGACCGCGAACTTTTCCACGGCGTTGAACTCACCATCGATCACGGCGAGCACGTTGCCATTGTCGGGGAAAACGGGGCGGGGAAATCCACCCTTCTCCGCCTGCTGGCCGGCGTGGAAACGCCCGACGACGGCACGGCCGGGTTGGCAGGAAACGCCGGCTACCGCGTGGGCTACCTCGCCCAGACTCACGGACTTCCTGCCTCAATTACTGTCGGCGACGCGATCGACGAGTCCCTTAAGGCACTCCGTTCGCTTGAGGCCCGCATCACCGAACTGGAACAGGACCTGGCGGACGCGGACCCCGAAACCCTGGAACTCTACGGAAGCCTGCAGACCCAGTACCAACTCCGCGAGGGGTACGCTGCCGAGTCCCGGGTGGAAGCAGCGCTGGACAGGCTGGGGCTGGGAGGCCTGGACCGGCGTCGAACGCTTGGGTCTTTGTCCGGCGGCGAGCAGGAGCGCGTTGCCCTCGCCTGCCTGCTGGCAGATCCTGCCGAAGCCCTGCTCCTGGACGAGCCCACCAACCACCTGGACGCCAATGGCACAGCCTGGCTGGAATCGAGGTTGGCTGCGCACCGAGGCACCGTGGTGGTGGTTTCGCACGACCGCGTCCTGTTGCGGAAGGTAGCCAGCACGGTAATCGAAGTCGACGCCGAGCGCCGTTCCGTCAATAGGTACGGCAACGGCTACGAAGGTTACCTGCGGGAGAAAGCCGCCCAGCGGGCCCGTTGGGTGCAGCAATACGAGGAATGGCTCGACGCCATGGCCGCCGAACGGTTCCAGGCAGCCACGGTTTCCGGCGGCATGGGCTACGGCCGGGTGCGCGACAACGACAAATTTGCGACCGGCTTCAAAAAAGGCACCTGGCAACGCGCAGCCACCAGCAAAGTTCGCAACGCCCAGGAACGCCTGCGGCGGCTCGAAGAGAACCCCATTGACCGGCCACCCGTGCCGCTCAAGCTCGCCGTGCAACTTGACGTTCAGCTGGAGGAAGCTGCTGGACCGGCCATCGAAGCACGCGGCATTAGCGTGCCCGGTCGCCTCAAATCGACTGATCTGCGCGTCGAAACCGGGGAGAAGGTCCTCATCACCGGGCCAAACGGCGCAGGAAAATCAACGCTGGTCTCCGTGCTCGCCGGGACGCTCGAGCCGGCCAGCGGAACATTGGCCGTTCAGGGCACGGTGGGATATCTGCAGCAGGAACTCGACGTGCCCCCGCGTCCCGGGCTCCGGCTCCTTCCGGCGTTTGCCGCAGGACTGGGCGGAAACATCGACGAACATGCCGAGGCCCTGCTTCGCCTGGGCTTGTTCCGGCCTGCGGAGTTCCACGTTCCCGTGGGCAGCCTCTCGGCCGGACAGCAACGCAGGCTCGCCCTGGCCAGGCTGCTCCTGGGCAGCTACGAAACCATGATCGTGGACGAACCCACCAACCACCTTGCGCCGGTGCTCGTGGAACAGTTGGAAGCTGCGCTCGCGGGCTTCGCCGGGACACTGATCATCGTGAGCCACGACCGCGCGCTGGGGGAGTGGTTCGATCGGTGTGCCGCGGCCGGTTCAGTGGGTAGCTGGGTCCGGTACGGGATGCAGGATGGCGAGTTGCTGTAGGCCCACGTGGCCGACGTGGCCGACGCTGCCGCCGGGGTGAGTTGTTCGCAAAGGGATCGTTACGCCCTGTCCTGCATATGGAAACACGGCATCGAGCGTCCTGAAACAACGGCGGAGCACCATGGAAGGAAGCCGGCCGAAAGGATCTTTCCGTGATTTCCAAGAACCTCTTCCTTCAAGGCATATTCCCGTTTGACGGCATCGGTATGGAGAAGCCGGTTCCCCTCCACAGCGAGCTCGCGCACTTTGTTCCGGACGGCGTCGTGAACCAGACGCTCTACTTCCGCGGCGGCAACACCAGCTCCGAACTCATCGCGGTTGTCCTTATGCGCGACGGCGTGCCGATGCGGTATTTCCCCATCGGGGCCAAAGGCGATGTGCACGTCCCGTTGCGGGTTGTGGAAGATATCGAGGGCGGCTCGATGATCGAGTTGTACATCGCCGCGCCGGCCGGCGTCCGCGGTTCCGTGGTGGTGGACCTGGGCATGGTGGAGCACTGATGACCAGGCAGCTGGTGGTCATCGGCAACGGCATGGCCGGTGCACGTGCGGTGGAGGAGATCCTGGCCCGCGGCGGCGGGGACGCGTTCGACATCACCATTTTCGGCGACGAACCGTACGGAAACTACAACCGCATCATGCTCAGCCACGTGCTGTCCGGCGAGGAAAGCGATGCCGACATTTTCCTCAACGCCCTGCCGTGGTACCAGGAAAACAACATCACCCTGCACGCTGGGGTCCGGGTGGAGCGCATAGATAAGTACAGCAAACACGTCTTTACGGCCGATGGCAGGGTGGTTCCCTACGATGTCATGATCATCGCCACCGGAAGCCACTCGTTCCTTCCCCCGATGGATGGCCTCTACACGCCCAGCGGATCGGTGCGCCACGGGGTCTTCACGTTCCGGACCATGGACGATACCCGCAAGATGGTCCAGTTCGCCCAGCACGAGCATCACCGCCGGGCTGTGGTGATTGGCGGGGGATTGCTGGGGCTCGAGGCTGCCCGGGGACTGCAGGCGTACGGCCTTGACGTGGCGGTGGTCCACTCCGGTGGCCACCTCATGAACGCGCAATTAGGGCCCGGCGGCGGCGCAATACTGCGGCGAAGCGTCCAGGCGCTGGGCATCGAGGTCCATACAGGAAGCCGGACCACCGCGGTACTGGGCAAGGACCGGATCACCGGCGTGCGGCTGCGTGATGACACTGAGCTGGACTGCGACATGGTGGTTGTGACTGCCGGCATCCGGCCCAACGTGGATGTCGCGGTCGTGAGTGGTTTGGCCGTGGAACGGGCCATCGTGGTGGATGACCACCTGCGCGTCATGGACGAAGAGGACATCTATGCCGTGGGGGAGTGCGTTCAACACCGGGGCGAGGTTTATGGGCTCGTAGCGCCCTTGTGGGAGCAGGCCGCTGTTCTGGCGGACCAGATCACCGGTGTGGATCGTTCCTCGGTCTATCTGGGTTCCAGGACCGCCACCAAACTGAAGGTGGCCGGCGTCGACGTCGCTTCCATGGGCCTGCCGGGCCCGGAACGGGACACGGATGAGCACATTGTTTTCTCGGAACCGAGCCGGGGTGTGTTCAAGTCGATCGTGATCCGGGACAACAAGATGGTGGGCGCTACCCTTCTTGGTGACAGCCGCAAGGTTGCCTACTTGACCCAGGCTTTTGACCAGGGCCTGCCGCTGCCGGAGGAACGGCTCTCGCTGATGTTCGATCTCGGCTCGCCGGGTGAAGAGGAAGGTGTTTCCGAACTGGCGGATTCGGCACAGGTCTGCAACTGCAATGGGGTTTCCAAAGGAACGCTTGTTGCCGCGGTGCAGGGTGGTTGCCGTTCGGTACCGGCAGCCATGGACGCTACCCGGGCCGGCAAGGGCTGTGGTTCCTGCAAGCTGCTGGTTTCGCAGGTGGTGGAATGGGCGGCCGACGGCGCCGTAGAAGATGACCCGGCTGCGAGCTACTACGTTCCCGGTATTCCCCTGGACAAGGCCGCGTTGATGTCCCGGATCCGGGAGCTTGGTCTGCGCTCGGTTTCCCAGGTGTTTGCTGCGCTGGCTCCCGGAAGCGCTGAAGATGCCAAATCCAAGATGGGCCTTGCCTCGCTCCTGAAGATGATGCTGCCAAAGCAATACATCGACGAGCGCGACGCCCGCTTCATCAACGACCGCGTGCATGCGAATATCCAGCGTGACGGCACGTTCTCCGTGGTTCCGCAGATGAAGGGAGGCGTGACGTCCGTGCAGCAGCTCCGCACGATTGCCGACGTCGCGGAGAAGCACAACATTCCCATGATCAAGCTGACCGGTGGGCAAAGGATCGACCTTCTGGGCGTTCCCAAGGAAGACCTTCCGCAGGTTTGGGCCGATCTGGACATGCCCTCCGGCTACGCCTACGGCAAGAGTTTCCGCACCGTGAAGACCTGTGTGGGGAAGGATTACTGCCGCTTTGGCACGGGTGATTCCACGGGTTTGGGCATCTCGCTGGAATCCCGCTTCCAGGGAATCGAGTCGCCGGCAAAACTGAAACTCGCAGTCTCCGGATGTCCGCGGAACTGCGCGGAGTCCTTGGTCAAGGACGTAGGCGTCGTTGCGGTGGAAGGAGGCCGCTGGGAAATCTATGTTGGGGGAGCGGCCGGCGCCCACATCCGCAAGGGCGATCTGTTGGTCACGGTGGATACTCCGGAGGAAGTCACACTGCTGGCGGGTCGGTTCATGCAGTACTACCGGGAGAACGCGAACTGGCTGGAACGGACGTATGCGTTTGTTCCCCGGGTGGGGATCGACCGCATCCGCAGCGTCATCCTGGACGACTCCGAGGGCATCGCTTCCCGCCTGGATGAGGCGATGCAGGAGTCCGTGGAGAACTACGTGGATCCGTGGAGTGAGCGCGATGATCCACTCACGCCCGGCCAATTCCGGACCTCGTTGCCGCTCACAGTCCTGCCGCAGGTGCCGGTCCGATGAAGATTCCACACGTCGTAGGGCCGGTGGACCAAATTCCGTTCGGCGAAGGCCGGGCGTTCGGGATCGACGGCGAGCAGGTTGCGGTCTTCCGGCTACGGGACGGGACCTTGCGGGCTGTGTCGGCAGTGTGCCCACATAAGGGCGGCCCCCTTGCCGACGGAACCATCGACCAGCGCGTGGTGATGTGCCCGCTCCACCAGCACTCGTTCGAGCTGGAAACCGGGTGTTCCACCACGGGAGCCAAGCCCCTGCGGACGTACGAAGTCTTCGCAGATGAGAGCCGGAATATCGTGCTGATCTCCTAAAGCAACGCGGGGTCACTTACGGCCCATTCCGGGGGGAAACATGGGCCGTAAGTGACCCCGCGTTGCTGTGTCCAGGATGCGTGCTGTTGCCTGCGTCACGGGCATTCCCATTAATCCCGTAAGATAGACGGGTTGCGCGAACCTTCGGCGTTCTGCGTTCTTTGTCACACTTCAACGTCCTCCAACGGGGAAAGCTCGAATTTTGTGTGGCCAAGACGCCCATGTTCCGGCATGGGCGTAAACACCTACAGCAATACCCCAACCCACAAGGAACAGCTGTGCCGCAAAGTACCCCCACAGAACTCCAGAACCCCACGGCCCCATCCACCGCCGTCGGCTCCACCCTCAGCGCCGAGGGTTACCAGAAGACCCTAAGCCGGCGCCACGTCACCATGATCGCCATGGGCGGCGCAATCGGCGTCGGCCTGTTCATGGGCGCCGGTGGCCGCCTGGCCTCCACCGGCCCGGCCCTGATTTTCTCCTACGCCATTGCCGGCGTCATCGCTTACCTGCTGATGCGTGCCCTTGGCGAACTCATCATGTACCGCCAGACGTCCGGCTCGTTCGTGAGCTACGCCGGTGAAATGTTCGGCAAGAAGGGCGCCTTCCTTTCAGGTTGGATGTACTTCATCAACTGGGCCATGACAGGCATTGCCGAGCTCATCGCAATCGGGCTGTACTTCCAGTTCTTCTTCCCCAACGTCCCCGTTGAACTGTCCGCCATTGCAGCGCTGGTGCTGCTGGTGGCCGTGAACCTGTTCAGCGTCAAGGCCTTCGGCGAGTTCGAATTCTGGGCCTCGTGCCTCAAGGTCGCAGCCATCCTGATCTTCCTGGCCGTTGGCACCTTCATGGTTGTCACCAACGCCCAGGTGGGCAACGGCCATGCCTCGGTGGGCAACCTGTTCCACGAAGACGGTGGCATGTTCCCCAAGGGCGGCCTGGTCATGATCCTGGTCCTCAACGCCGTGATCTTCGCCTACAACGCAATCGAACTCGTTGGTATTACCGCTGGTGAGATGGAGAACCCGGAACGCGAAGTTCCCAAGGCGATCCGCGCCGTCGTGATCCGCATTATTGTCTTCTACGTCGGTTCCGTGATGCTGCTTGCGATGCTGCTGCCGTCGGACCAGTACAAGGCCGGCACCTCGCCGTTCGTCACCGTGTTCGGCCAGATGGGCCTCGGCTGGATGGGCGACGTCATGAACATGATCGTCATCACCGCCGCGCTGTCCTCCTGCAACTCGGGCCTGTACTCGATCGGCCGCATCTTCCGGACCATGGCCAACAACGGCCACGCGCCGCAGTGGCTCACCAAGATGTCCTCCCGCCACGTGCCGTACGCGGCCATCCTGGCGATCGGCGGTGTGTACCTGGTGGGTATCCTGCTCAACATCTGGCTGGGTGGCTCCCATGCGTTCGACCTCGCGCTGAACACGGCCTCCATCGGTGTGATCTTCACCTGGGGCTCCATCTTCGCGAGCCAGATTGCCCTGCGGAAGAAGCGCGGCAACGTCTCCAGCCTGCCGATGCCCGGTTCGCCGTGGACCAGCTGGCTGGGCCTGGTTGCGCTGCTGGCCATAACCGTACTGATCGGCTTCGACACCATGACCGATAAGGCAACCGGCGAGGTCTTCCTTCTGGGTCTCTGGACCTTGGCGACCATCCCCTTCTTCGCCCTCGTCCTGTGGCTTGGCTGGCAGAAGGTCAAGAACAACGAGCCCAAGAGCGAACTGTTCAGTTAACGCTTGGCTCATAAACGCTCGACGGCGGGTGCCTCCTTTCCGGGGGCACCCGCCGTTCGCGTTGTGGGGCATGGTCTGCGTTCTATGTGACGAGTAGGGGCGCAGGGCAGGCCCCGCCGCGTCTCGGCTACGAGGACGGGCGTTCGGCCAGTTGGACCTTTACTTCCTGCGTTTCTGATCCCCTGCGGAATTCCACCGTCACGTTCTGCCCGGGACTTTTGGTTCTCAAGGCTGCGAGGAGATCCTCGGGGGTTGCCAGGTCCTTGCCATCGAGCTTGACGAGTACGTCCCCTGGCTGGATGCCGGCTTTGGCGGCCGGCCCGCCATCCTGCACCGAAAGGGCCAGCGCCCCGTGGGTGTCAGGCAGGCCCAGCCGGTCGGCGATCTGTTGAGTGATATCCCCCGGTCCCAAACCAATGAAGGCGTGATCGGCTGTGCCATCCTCCTTCAGCTGGTCAGCCACTTTCACGGCGGTGGCAGCGGGGATGGCAAAGCCCAGGGCGACCGCACCTGACTGCGGCGGAATGTAGGCTTCGCTGATGCCGGTCACTTCGCCCCGGCTGTTCACTACGGCTCCGCCTGAGTTGCCGGGGCTGATCGCGGCGTCGGTCTGGATGAGGTCCACCAGGGACTGGCTGCTGGACGCCGAACCCGGGATCTGGCGGTGGAGGCCGGAGATGATGCCCGCCGTCGCCGTATTTTCGAATCCCAGCGGCGAGCCTATGACGATCGCCAGCTCGCCGATCCGGGGCAGGGAGGTTTGGAATTTCGCGGCCGGCAAACCTGTCCGTTTTGCTTCCACGAGGGCAAGATCAGTGATGGCGTCGGTGGCCCGCACGGTGCCAGCCACCCGCTGGCCGTCAGCAAAGCCAACCTCAACATCGCGGTTGCCGCGCACCACATGTTCATTGGTCAGGATCAGGCCATCCTGCGAATATACGACTCCACTGCCCAAACCGCCGTCCGTGAAGATGGTAGCCACCGACGGCTGGACATTGCTGATGATGTCAGGGATGTCCGCGGCACCCTGCTGAGGGGCCGGGTTGCTGTCCCCTTGACCGGATTGTCCGGCGGATTCTCCTGCGGATTGCCCGGCGGTTTGTCCGCCGGGTGGGCTGCCGGTCGCGCCTGGGAACTGTGAAGTCGACGGTCCCTGCAGGCTCGGCCCAGGAGCTGTGCAGCCTGAAACCACGGAGGCTAGGACAGCTGCTGCCGCGAGGAGTTCGACGGGACGGGACGCAGTGCGCTTGGCTGAAGCTGGCCGATGGTTCATTGAAGAGTCCCCTTCATCACCGGGCTCTATGGATGCTTTTTAAGGCTAATCCCGCCCTTGTTCCCCCGCCAGTTGGGACTGTCAGTGCCCGGGTCTAGGCTCGATGTATGGATCACACCACCACCCTGACGCAGCACATCAACGCCAGCCCGGAGAAAGTTTGGGCGGTCCTCTCGGACATCCCGGGCTCCGCGGGCACCCTTTCGGGCATCAACGCAATCCAGATGCTCAGTGAGGGTCCTTATGGGGAGGGCACCCGCTGGAAGGAAACGCGGACCATGATGGGCAGGCAGGAAACCGTGGAGATGTGGGTATCCCAGGCTGACCCACCCCGCAGCACCACAGTCAAAGCACTCCAGAGCGGCGCCGACTACACCACCCGCTTCAATCTGGCGGAGCGCGACGGCGGAACTGACCTTACGCTGACATTCGGCGCCGAGGTCCTCAAACCCACGCTCGGGAGCAAGGTCGCCATGGCCTTGTTCGGGAAGATCGGCATGAGCATTACGCGAAAGGCCCTCAGCAAGGACCTTGCCGAGATCGCTGCGAAGGCGGAATCCCTCTAATGGCGGCTGCAAAAGTGGCAGCCCCCAAGATCTCCCCGGTGCGCCTGGAAGAACTGCGCGACGACGACGCCCCGGACTTCCAGCGTGGCGAACGGTATGACGGCATCAGGTTTACCAGGGTGTCTGCCGATGGGGAGGAACTGAGCGGTGCCGACTTCATTGAGTGTGAGTTCACCGGCGTCTCGTTCAACGAGGCCCAGTTGCGTGGCGCCACGTTCCGGGAATGCATCCTTGCCGAGCCGTATGCGCCAGTCTTCACTGCGGCACGGACTTCCTGGCAGGACGTGGAGATCAGCAATCCGAGGTGGGGATCAGCCGAGCTGTACGAAGGCACGTGGCGTTCGGTACGGATCGAGGGCGGCAAGCTGGACTACGTGAACCTGCGCGGCTCCAAGCTGATGGACGTCCAGATTTCAGATTGCATCATCAACGAGCTCGATCTGGGCGGCTGCACGGGAACACGGCTATCGCTGAAGAATTGCACCATCGGCACCCTGGATGTAACCGGCGCCAAGCTCAAGGACGTGGACCTGCGGAGTTCGGAGTTCCGGGGTATCAACGGGTTGGCCGGGCTTGCCGGAGTTGTTATTGACGATTACCAGTTGAGTCTCATGGCCCCGTTGCTGGCCGGCCATTTGGGCATTCGCGTGGTCTGAGCGATGCCGTGCCGGTTAGGGGAAATGGCTTCATCTGTTGACCCGGACGGCAGGCCGTGTAATCTTTATAGAACGAACGGTCGGTATATTATTCCCGGGCCGGTCCCTTTCACTTCGCGAAGGATGTTCTCATGGTCGAGGCTTTTCTTGTTGGCGGCGCACGGACGCCGGTTGGACGTTACGGCGGGGCATTGTCCTCCGTCCGTCCTGACGACCTCGCCGCGCTGGTGGTCCGTGAGGCAGTGGCGCGTGCCGGCGTCGATCCTGACTCCATTGATGAGGTAATCCTCGGCAACGCCAACGGCGCTGGCGAGGAAAACCGCAACGTGGCCCGCATGGCAACCCTCCTCGCCGGGCTTCCCCTCCACATTCCGGGCATCACCGTGAACCGTCTCTGTGCCTCGGGCCTGAGCGCCATCATCATGGCGAGCCAGATGATCAAGTCCGGCGCCGCGGATATCGTGGTGGCCGGTGGCGTCGAATCCATGAGTCGGGCACCCTGGGTCCAGGAGAAGCCCATCACTGCATTCGCCAAGCCGGGCCAGATCTTCGATACGTCCATCGGTTGGCGCTTCGTCAACCCGCTTTTCACCAAGGGCGAGCTCTCCCGCGACGGCAAGATGACCTACTCCATGCCTGAAACGGCCGAGGAAGTGGGCCGTGTGGACAACATCTCCCGCGAGGACGCAGACGCTTTCGCTGTCCGCTCGCACGAACTCGCTTTGGCGGCCATTGCAGGCGGCCGGTTCAAGGAAGAGATCGTTCCGGTCACCGTCAAGACCCGCAAGTCCGAGACCGTGGTGGACACTGATGAGGGTCCTCGCGAAGGCACCACCATGGATGTCCTGGCGGGGCTTCGGCCAGTAGTCCCCGGTGGCTCCGTAGTCACTGCGGGCAACTCGTCCAGCCTCAATGACGGCGCCTCTGCGATCATCGTCGCCTCCGAGGCAGCCATCAAGAAGTTCGGCTTGACGCCCCGCGCCCGCATCATCGATGGCGCTTCGGCGGGCTGCGAACCGGAAATCATGGGCATCGGTCCTGTCCCGGCAACGCAGAAGGTCCTTGCCCGCACCGGCCTCACCGTGGACCAGCTTGGCGCAGTGGAGCTCAACGAAGCTTTTGCCACCCAGTCCCTTGCCAGCATGCGGCGCCTGGGGCTGGACCCGGAAATCGTCAATAACGACGGCGGTGCCATCAGTTTGGGGCACCCGCTGGGTTCCAGCGGGTCACGTCTGGCCATTACCCTTCTGGGCCGCATGGAGCGGGAGCTTGCCAGCAACAATGGACCGAAGCTTGGCCTTGCCACGATGTGCATCGGCGTGGGCCAGGGCACGGCAATGCTGCTGGAAGGCGTGTAAATGGCACTGAACCAGGAAGACTTCAGCACCCTTCTTCTCGAGGAACGTGACGACAGGCTCACTGTTCTGCTCAACCGTCCCGAAGTACGCAATGCGATAGACCAGACCATGGTGGACGAGCTTCACCTCGTCTGTGCCGAACTGGAGCGCAACCCCAAGGTCCTGATCATCGCGGGCACGGACGGCGTCTTCGCCTCGGGCGCGGACATTGGACAACTCCGGGAACGCCGACGGGATGACGCACTGCGGGGGATCAACTCAACCATCTTCATGCGCATCGCCAAGCTGCCCATGCCCGTCATCGCAGCTTTGGACGGCTATTGTCTGGGCGGCGGTGCGGAGCTTGCCTATGCGGCAGATTTCCGCATCGGGACCCCAAGTGTGCGGATAGGCAACCCCGAAACAGGACTGGGAATCCTTGCCGCAGCCGGCGCCAGTTGGCGGCTCAAGGAGCTCGTGGGCGAGCCGAAAGCCAAGGAAATCCTCCTCGCCGGCGCCGTGTTGAGGGCCGAGGAAGCCCTGCGTATCAGTTTGATCACTGAGATTCACGAGGCCCCTGAGCTCATGGAGGCCGCGCACAATCTGGCTGACAGGATCGGCCGCCAGGATCCCCTTGCGGTCCGCATTACCAAGTCGGTGTTCCACGCTCCTGCGGAAGCGCACCCGCTGATCGACACCCTTGCCCAAGGGATCCTCTTCGAATCCCAAGCCAAATTCGACAGGATGCAGGCTTTCCTGGACAAGAAGGACACAGGCAAGGCCGCCAACTCATCCAACTCCGCTGCCAACGACGACAGGATTCAGAAATGACAGCAGTACCCGCGATTCCCCACGTTGTTGGAGTCCTTGGCGGTGGCCGGATGGGTGCGGGAATCGCGCATGCGTTCCTGACCAAGGGGGCCACCGTGATCGTCGTGGAGAGGGATCATGAGGCAGCCGCCGGGGCGCAGGGGCGGGTAGCAGACGCAGTGGCCAAGTCCGCGGCCCGTGGCACCCTGGGCGAAACCCCTGAAGAAGCGTTGGCCAGGTTCAGCACGTCGACAGACTACGAATCCTTCATCCACTGCGGCCTGGTGGTAGAAGCCGTGCCCGAGGATTACGATCTCAAGGTCGCCGCGTTGAAAGCGGTGGAGGACCGCCTTTCCGCAGATGCATTCCTTGCCTCAAACACGTCGTCTTTGTCCGTGACGGACTTGGCGAATGAACTCCGCAGGCCAGCCAACTTCATCGGGCTGCACTTCTTCAACCCGGTGCCCGCCTCTACCCTCATCGAAGTGGTGCTGGCCAAAGAGACCTCGCCCGAACTCGCCCAAGCGGCGAAAAACTGGACCGAGGCACTCGGCAAGACCGCCGTCGTCGTTAATGACGCGCCCGGCTTTGCGTCCTCAAGGCTGGGCGTCGCTATTGCCTTGGAGGCTATGCGCATGGTTGAGGAGGGTGTGGCATCAGCGGAGGACATCGACGCCGCGATGGTCCTGGGGTACAAACACCCCACCGGGCCGCTCAAGACCACCGACATCGTGGGTCTTGATGTTCGTCTGGGCATCGCGGAGTACCTGCATTCCACGTTGGGTGACCGCTTTGCTCCGCCGCAGATCCTGCGGGACAAAGTTGCCCGTGGGGAGCTTGGCCGCAAAACAGGCAAGGGCTTCTTCGACTGGAACGACTGACCATCGCGTAACCGTTAGGCTAGCCGGGTGACCTCGATTGAACCCATCACCTTGACCGGCAAATTCGTGACCCTGGAACCCTTGCGGCCAGATCACCACGACGACCTTGTGGAGGCGGCCAAGGACGGCGAACTCTGGAAGCTCTGGTACACCTCCGTACCCACGCCGGACGGTATGGCTGCGGAGATTGAGCGGAGGCTGGGCCTGCAAACCCAAGGTTCCATGGTGCCCTTCGCCACCAGGCTCAACAGCACCGGCAAGGTCATCGGAATGACGACGTACATGAACATCGATGCCGCCACTCCGCGCGTCGAGATCGGCTCCACCTGGAACGCAGCGTCCGTCCACGGAACAGGCACCAACCCCGACTCCAAGCTGCTGCTTCTTCAGCATGCCTTTGAAACCCTGGGCTGCCCCGCCGTCGAATTCCGGACGCACTGGCTCAACCACCAATCCCGCGACGCGATCGCCCGCCTCGGCGCCAAGCAGGACGGTGTGTTGCGGAACCACTCGCGCACCAAGGACGGAGTGCTTCGCGACACCGTGGTGTTCTCCATCCTGGAACACGAATGGCCCGCGGTGCGGAACGGCTTGGAGTTCAGGCTGGCCAGGTACAGCGCGTAGTTGGCCAGCGATATGACGCTCTTACCGGCAGATCAGGACATGCCCCGCAAGCCACGGTTCAGTCTTCGCGCGGCTGTTATTGCAATCGTTCTTGGAATTCTATGGCTGCTCCTCTTCCATAACGCACCGCCGCGCGAGGGCACGGTGGCCGGGCACGGAATCGTGGTTGACCAAAAGATCAGTACAAAAGGCCTCTGCGAGCCTATAGCCGACGTCGTGATCGATGGCGCCACGTACCGCACTCCTCCAGGAACCAGCGCCGAGCCCTGCGCCTACGGGATCGGCGAGGCCATCGATGTCACCTACCACCCTGATGACATCACCGGAACGCTTGAGATTCCTTTGGAAGGACCATCCAAGAAGGCTGTAGCGCTTTTGCCCTTGATAGGGGTCGCGCTGCTTATCGGCGGCACAATCTCGCTGGTTGGAAACATCCTTTACCGCCGGAAAGTGAAAGCCCAAAAATAGCTTGTCGATGGGTCTGTACCGCATTGCCTGCCGGGCGTAATCTGGCCAACACATTGCCCCGTACGCGGCCGACGGGTGGGCGAGCCGCGAAGTGATCCCTTTTGACGGACCACCGGAGCCCCAAAGAGCAGCATGAAGGGGAAACACCATGGCAACTCATCGAGCACGACGCCGGCACTTGGCTTTTGCAGGCGGATTGGCCGCCCTTGCACTCACGTTAGGATTCACGGCCAGTCCGGCGACCGCCGCACCGCCGCCACCCATCACGTATGTGGCACTCGGCGATTCGTACACGGCAGGGACGGGGGCGGGGGACTTGAGCAGGCCGCCCGTTGCTTGTTGGCAAAGCCCCGGTGGTTACGCCGACCTTGTGGACGCCTCGCCAAAGGTCACCTTGGTGGCCAATCTTGCGTGCCATGGCGCTGTGTTGTTCCCCGTCCCACCCTTCTATGACGGAGTGACGCCGACAGTTGGGGAACAGATCCTTGCCGGGCAGCAGGCCTTGGCGGGTGCTGATCTGGTCAGCATCACAGCTGGTGCCGTGGATGCCGGCAGTTTGCTTGCCTTGCAGGCCTGCTCTACACCGGATACACAGCTTTGCGCAGCCACAGTTCAAGGCATCATTCAAAACCTGCAGCTTGGTATCCTTCAGGCCCAGCTCGAGGCAACATACCAGGCCATCCAGCTGGCGGCACCGGACGCTGTCATCGCTGTTCTGGGCTACCCTCGCCTGTTTGATCCGTCGCAGGGCGACATTGTGACCAATGGGATCACAATTGTTCCCGTCCAGAACCAAATACTCGTGAATCAAGCTATTGATGCCCTCAACGCGACCATTGCAGCGGCTGTGGAAGGCAGCGGGACCAACGCCGTGTTCATCGATGTGACAAAGCGATTCATCGGGCACGCGGTCAACTCAGACAATCCCTGGATCGTCCTGGATCTCACGCAGCCGTTTTTGGATGCAAACTTCCATCCGAACGACGCCGGATATCAGGCCTACGCATCAGCACTGCTCTCTGCGGTGAAGCTAACTCAGCTCGCCAAACGCTAAACCACTAACACGTTGCGAACCCGCTGTTTCGTTGTTGCCCAACCACGAAACAGCGGGTTCGCAACGTTCAGGCAGGCAGGAAGCCCGCACGTTCACACCTTCTGCCAACGGCTCCCAGCCACGGCGCTGGCCTCAACCGCTGCCAGCACTTTCTGTACCTGCAAGGCATCAGAGAACGACGGCGAGGGCTGCTCGCCAGCGCCGAAGGCATTCACGAGGTCCACCACCTGATGCGTGAATCCGTGCTCGTAGCCCAGGCCGTGCCCTGTGGGCCACCAGTTTCCGACGTAGGGGTGGGATGGTTCCGTCACGATGATCCGGCGGAAACCGGCGTCCTCCTCGGAGGCATCGTAGAAGGACAGCGAGTTCATGTCCTCGAAGTCGAAAGCCAACGAGCCGAGCGTGCCATTGAGTTCCAACCGCATGGCGTTCTTCCGTCCCAGGGCGAACCGCGTCGCCTCGAACACGCCGATCGGGCCAGCGTCGGATGTCTTACCGCCGCCGGATGTCTTTGCCTGGAAACGGGCGGTGAAGATCGTTGCGTCGTCCACAGTTACTTGCCCGCGCGGACCGTCGGCACCGCCATGCCCACCGAGCCCTACGAGGTCCCCGCCGATCGGCCGTTCCTTCACGAACGTCTCCATGAGGGCCGAAACCCCGGTGATGCTGGACCCGGTGATCCACTGGGCAGCGTCGATACTGTGCGCACCGATATCACCCAGTGAACCGGAGCCGGACTTTGACTTGTCCAGGCGCCACGTTAGAGGGGCGTCCGCGTCCGACAACCAGTCCTGGAGATACTGGGCCCTGACGTGCCGGAGCTCGCCCAGCCGGCCGTCGTCCACCATCCGCTTTGCCAGGGCCAGTGCAGGAGTTCGCCGATACGTGAAACCGCACATCGAGTACACGCCCCGCTCGGCGGCCGAGGATGCGACAGCGGTCATCTTTTCGGCCTCCACAACACTGTTGGCCAAGGGCTTCTCGCAGAGCACGTGTTTGCCCGCTTCCAAGGCGGCGATGGCGATCTCGGCGTGCGTGTTTCCGGGGGAGCAGATATCGATCAGGTCAATGTCATCGCGCTCAATCAGGCGACGCCAATCGGTCTCTACGGAATCCCAACCGAACTTGTCCGCGGCTGCCTGAACACCGGAAGCATTCCTGCCAGCCAGCGCCGTCAGCTCGGGCGCAAGTGGGAGATCGAAGAAGCGGGGCGCGGTTCGCCACGCATGCGAGTGGGCCGCGCCCATGAAGGAGTAGCCCACCATGCCCACCCGCAGCTTCCGCGTCACAGCCGAACGCCTTCCCCCGCAAGCGCACTGCCTCCGGCAAGAGCACTGTCTCCGGCAAGCGCACTGCGAACCGATGTCCAGGACTTCAAGACCTCCAACACAGCGGGGTCCCGTTCGGCAAGGAGGGCCTGTTGGTACGAGTTCTCAAGCAGCGCATCCACGGAAACCCGGGCCCCGGACGAGGCACTCAGAATGGCCGCCTCCACCATGGCCAGGCTCATGATGTTCTGGTGCACCTGGCCCATTGGAGTGCTTCCAGTGCGGACTGCAGATACGAAGTCGCGCAGCGAGCCAGTGATTTCCTGGCCCGGATCGGAAGCACCGGGCCCCGGAGGAACAGGCGTCGAGGAAACAGGTTCGTTGTCCCCGTCCCACAAGACCGTGCCGTGCTCGCCGCTGATCCGCCATGAGGCGTTCCACGAGGTTTCCTGGCCCGGGCTGCACCAGCTTCCGTTGAACACGAAGCGCTCCCCGCCGGTCATTTCGAAGACGGCCGTGGCCCCGGCATCACCGCGGTACCAACTCCAGGAGGGGTTGTACTCCTCGCAGAAAACAGAAACGGGATCGGCGTCGAGCAGGAACCGGGCCATGTCGAACTGGTGGATGGCCATGTCCAATAGCAAGGGATGGTCCATGGCATCGCGGAAGCCGCCAAAATGAGGCGCCTTGAAGAATTCGGCAGAAACAATGCCAACACGGCCGAGAGACACGGACAGCCGCTTGGCTTCAAACAGCTGCCGGTTGTAGCGCCGGGACTGGCTGACCATGAACAGCTGGCCGTGAAGCTCAGCAGCTGCTGCCAACGACAGCCCTTGCGCCACCGTCGAGGCCACGGGCTTTTCGCCAAGGACCGGCAGGCCCGCAGCGAGTGCCTCGGTCGTGACCGGATGATGCGCGACTGGAACGGTGACGTTGATGACCGCTTGGGCTCCGGCGTCGGACGCCAGTGCCGCCGTGCCGGCACCTACCGGAAGGTCGGGACGGCCCAGAGAGGCTGCCGCTTCTGAGGCCGTGGCAAGGTCCAGATCCACGATGCCCACGAGCTCCACCAACGGTGACGCCTCAACGGTTCGAAGCCAGGCACGGCCCATGCCCCCGGCACCGACCACGACGACGCGAAGGGGAGTGCCGTCGTCGGGGATTGTGGCGAAAGGCGTGCTCACGCGTTGGCTCCTTGGTAGCTCTTGCCGTTGAAGAAGTCGTTGGTTTCATACCTGAGCAGCTCCGGGACGGCGCGCTCGGGACGGTCGGTGACGGCCCATTCCACGGCGTTGGCGATGACGCGACGGATGTCTTTGTGGTGATAGACGGGGTAGTCCTGGTCGCCGGGGCTGAAGAAGAAGATCTTGCCGTGGCCGCGCCGGAACGTGCAGCCGGAACGGAAGACTTCGCCTCCGCTGAACGAGCTGATGAACACCAGCTCCTCGGGCGTAGGGATATCGAAGAATTCGCCGTACATTTCCTGCTCGGGGATCACGATGGGGTGCGGCACGCCCTTGGCGATGGGGTGGGTCGGGTCCACTGTCCACACGAGCTCGCGATCATGTTCCGAGCGCCAGCGCAGGGTGCAGGTGGTGCCCATGAGCTTGGTGAAGATCTTGGACCAGTGCCCCGAATGGAGCACAATCAGGCCCATGCCCGCGAGGACCTGGCGGTGGACGCGTTCCACGATCTCGTCGTCAACGTCTGCATGGGACATGTGGCCCCACCAGGTGAGGACGTCGGTATTGGCGAGGACTTCCTCGGTGAGGCCGTGCTCGGGTTCGTCTAGAGTGGCGGTCCGGACCTCGACGGCGGAACCCAGGTTCTCCTCGATGCCCGCCTTGACTGCGCCGTGCATTCCCTCGGGATAGAGGCGTGCCACGAGTTCGTCCCGCTTCTCGTGCCGGTTTTCGCTCCAGACGGTGACGCGGATGGGCTTGCTTGTTTCAGGCATGGTTCTTTCCTTCTGATGAGTGACGGTCTACTTGACCGCGCCGCCGGTGGTGCCTGCGGCGATGTATTTTTGGGCCGCGACCAACAGGACGATGGCCGGGATGGAGGCGAGTACCGCCGTCGCCATCACTGAACTCCAGTCGTTCACGTAGGCGCCGATGTACTGGAAGATGCCCAGGGTGACCGGACGGACCGCTTCCGTGGTGGTGAGCGTCAATGCGAAGAGGAAGTCGCTCCAGGCGAACAGGAACGTAAAGAGTCCTGCGGTGATCAGCGAGTTCCGGCTCAGCGGAATCACGATCGACCAGAACGCCCGCACATGCCCCGCCCCGTCCACCCGCGCGGCCTCGATCACGGATGCCGGCATGCCGTTCATGAACGCCCGGATGATGAGGATGGCGAACGGAATTCCGTGTGCCGAGTCCGCGAGGATCAGGCCCGGAATGGAGTTGAGCAGCCCGAGGTCGTTGTACGCCGTGTACAGGGCGTTGGCCACTACGATGCCGGGGATCATCTGGCTGATCAGGATGGCGAACAGGACAACGCCTGCGCCGCGGACCTTGAAGTAGGCCAGCGCGTAGGCGGCCGGGGCTGCGATTGCCAGGCTCAATGCCACGCTGCCCAGGGAGATGACCAGGCTCGTGCCGAGGTTCCCGGCTTGCTCATTGATGGCTGTGGCATAGCCCGTGAAGTCGGGCTTCAAGGGCAACCACGAGGTTTCCAAGGTAGTGCCGTTGGGCTGCAGGGAGGCGTTGACCATCCAGTAGACCGGGAACAGCATGATTGCCAGGAAGAAGATAGCAAGCGCCGTGTAGCCCCAGTTCGTGCGTCCTGTTGCTTTTGATCTGCCAAGCCGGAGCGTGGGTGCTTTCAGTACGGTTGTCATGGTTTCCTCACTCATCCACAGCGCGTCGGCTTGCCCGCAGGTACAGGACCGCGAAGACCAGGGAAATGATGACCAGCACGTTGCCCAGGGCCGCGCCTTCGCCGAATTTGAATTCGTGGAAGGAGAGATCGTAGGACTGGGTGGCGATGGTCTGGGTCGAGTTCGCCGGGCCACCGTTGGTCAGGCCCAGGATGATGTCCAGCACCTTGAGGGTGTAGACGACGCCGAGAACCAGCACCACGCTCACTACCGGCCGGAGCATCGGCCACGTGATATGCCGGAACGCCTTCCAACCCGTGGCGCCATCGAGTGACCCGGCCTCATACAGCTCATCCGGGATCTCCTGCAGGCCGCCGTAGAGGATGGTCAGGTTGAACGGGATGCCAATCCAGATGTTCACCCCCACCACAGCGATCAAAGCCAACGAGGTACTGGTCAGCCACGGAACGCCGGTATCGACGATGCCCAGATCGCCCAGGAAACGGTTGAGTGCGCCGCTGTCCTTGTCCAGGATCCAACGCCACACGGCACTGGAGACGATCAAGGGAAGGAGCCACGGCAGCAGGAGCAGCGACCGCAGGATGCCGTTGAGCGGGAACTTGCGTTGGAAAAAGATCGCCAACGCCAGCCCGATCACGAACTGCCCCAGGATGGAACCTATCGTGAACAGTGCGGTGTTCAGCAGCGAGGTGGAAAACAACGACGACGACAAGACAGTTACGTAGTTGGCCAACCCTACCCATGGGGCTTCTCCGGTGAAGAAGGTGGCCGTGGTGTAGTCCTGGAAACTCATGACGACGTTCTTGACCACCGGGTAGCCAAAGAACAGCGCCATGTAGACCACGGCAGGGACCAGGAAGAGCCACTGGAAGATGCGCTCGCGACGTTGGCGGGTCCGGCGTCGTGGTTTCTGCGCTTCTATAGACGAGCCTGCCGGGCGGCCGTCCTTTGCCTTGGCCTTTCCGGTGGAACGTGCCGCTGTTTGCGACAAATCTGTTGTCAATGACATGGCTCGCCGCTTACTGGCCTTGCGCTTGCTTGAGGGCATCAGCCGGGGAGGCGTTACCGGTCAGGGCTGTTTGGATTGCGGTGTAGATCTTGGTTGCCTGGGCGGGCCATTCTGTACCGAGCTCGCCGGTGCGGGCCCGGGCCGTCTTGATCAGCTCCGTGAACGTAGCAAGCTTCGGGTTTTCGGTGGCGAACTTATCCGCCAGCGTGGTCTTGGAAGGAATGGTGTTGCGGACCTTGGCCATGGCCATCTGGTTCTCGTCGCTGTTCAGGCAGGCAACCACTTCTGCAGCCTTGGCCTGGCGTGCCTTGTTACCGGTCTGGGGGACCGTCCACACCTCGCCACCCAGCGGGGCAACGGACGTCTGGCCGGCTTCACGAACGGGGATCTTGACCACGCCGTACTGCAGAGTGGGCTGCTTATCCAGGGCCGGAATCTGCCACGGGCCGTTGACCATCATGGCTGCTTTGCCGGCCATGAACTGGTCCTTGACATCGGCCTGGGTCCAGTTGAGGGCGGAGGAAGAGACGGAGCCGCTCTTGACCAAGTCGGTCCAGAGCTGCAGTGCTTGCTCGGTCTCCTTGGTGTCGATCTTCTTCTCGTCGCCGCCGTTGGACCACATGACCGGGAGGAACTGCCAGGTGCCTTCATACGTGGGGTTGGCATTGAACGCGAGCCCGTACTGGTCGCCCGCAGTGAGCTTCGCGCTTGCTGCCTTCAGCTCATCCCAGGTGGTGGGCGGGGTGACGCCAGCCTTGGAAAGGATGTCCTTGTTGTAGAACAGGGCAATGGTGTTCACGGTGGGAGCCAGCCCGTACACCTTGTCCTTGTAGGTGCCTGCGCTCAGGACACCCTCGGCGAAGTTGTCAGTGCTGACTTTGAAGTCTGCCAAGGGAGCCAAGGCGCCGGTGGCGGCAATCTGCTGGAGATCCGGATTATCCAGCATGAGCACGTCCGGAAGCGTCTTGGAGGAGGACTGCTGGAGCACCTTGGAGATCAGGGACTTGCCCGGAACGGTCTCCCGCTTGATGGTGACACCTGCCTGGGTGCCGCACTTGGTAAGGGCGTCACCGATGAAGGACTTGTCGGGCTCGTTGTTGTAGTAGTCCATCACGGAAATTTCGGTGACGGCCTCCGACGACGAAGCTGCAGTGGAGGTCCCGCAGGCTGAGAGGGCCAAGGGGAGGCCGACCAATGCAGCGACGGCGAGGGCAAGAGGACGACGGGTTGTCCTTTGTGCTGACTTCATTGTCTGTTCCTTTTTTCTGGGGGTTGAGTTATCGATGCGTATCGACGATGCGTATCGATGAATTCGGAAACTGTAGTACAGGGTGCTTTGAGAGGGTTTAGCTGCCGTGGGGTGGACGCAGCGTGCTGGCACGGTGCGTAATGACCGTGGGTACCAATTCCAGGGATTCGGTTGGTCCCTGGTTTTCGGTTTCGAGGAGATCGCAAATAATCTTCACCGCACGGCGGGATACTTCGGCCGGGCGGAGGTCAATGGTGGAAAGGGGGACGGGCTGAAGCTCAGCCAAGGTGGGGGAAGCGCTGCCGATGACTGAGACATCCGTGCCAGGAGTCAGGCCGCGGCTGGTCAGGACGCGTCGAAGAACGTCCTGAACGGTGCCGTCCGGAGCGATAAACGCAGGTACTCCGGTGGTCTCCGCCAAGGCTTTGTCCACGGATTCCGCGATCGCTTCGCGATCAGTTCCGCCAGGGAGGTGAAGCACTTTGACGCCCAGGCTTTGGGCGGCTTTGTCGGTGCCGGACATGAACCGCTCAACGTAGTTCACGTGGCGGTCTACCACTTCCGGCTGCCAGTCAAGGACGGAGATGACTTCATGGCCTGCCGCGGCGAGGTCCTGGACGCATTGTTCTCCGGCCATTTCAAAGTCGGCATCAATGCAAACCAAACCGGAAGGATCATGCGGGATGCCGATCAGCACCACGGGAACGTGGAGGCTGCGGACCACCGGGAGGCGTTCGTCGTCGCCTTCCACCTGCATCAGGATCAGGCCGTCGCAGATCTGCTGGCCCACCACACGCTGCAGCCCAGGTGCGCCCTCATCCTCAGTGACCAGCAGGATGTCGTGGTCATAGAGGCGGGCGGTGTTGGCGATCACGGAGACGAACTCCATGATCGATGCCATGTGCAACTCGGGGATGAAAGGGATAACGAGGCCGATTACGCGCGTCCTGCGGCTGGCAAGTGCGCGGGCTCCTGCATTTGGCTGGTAGGTCAGCTGCTGGATGGCGTCCTCCACCTTTTTCCGCGTTTTCTCGGAGATGGGCCGCTTGCCGCTGAGAACATAGGAAACCGTGCTCTGTGCAACGCCGGCGGCCTGGGCAACGTCCTTGCTGGTGGGCATGTCCCGGCCTCCTTGCGCTCTCTGCTGAACGGTCTGCGTGTGGTTCTGTGCTGCTCTGTGGTGCTCTGTGCTGCTGGTGTTGCGTGCTTTGTTGTTCGTGTGCGTGCTTTGTTCGTGTCGTCGATACGTATCGTCGATGCGCATCGAGAACGAGTATGACATGAGTCACTCGCCCCGCGCAATACCCCCATTCCGTCCCTCTCTCACATCCACCGCCCTTTCACCGGATGTTCTCTCATTTCCTCACGCCTTTCGGCGGATGTTCTCTCATTTCCTCACGCCTTTCGGCGGATGTTCTCTCACATCGCCCCGGACGAATGTGCTTAGCTGGCTCCTATGGACGGGACAGCACCGCAGTTAGGCGTCCACTGGGATGGCGCCGTGAACGCCTGGCGGATCGCGGGGGGTGTGTACAGGATGGGTCGCCACGAGTGGGTTACCGAAGTTGGGTGGCGCCAAATGTACGACGACGGCATCCGCACTGTCATCGATTTGCGCGCCTCGGGCGAGCGGCGGCAACGCGACACCGATCCCGAGGTGCCGTACGACGTGAAGGCTCGAATCGACGTCGTGCATTGCCCCACGGAGGACCCGGACCGTAGCGATTTTGGCGAGCTCTTCGGCCCGTACCTGAAGGACCCGGCGCGGTACGGCGAGTATGTGGGGCTGTTTGCCGGGAAGATTGCGGCCGTCTTCAAAGCCATCGCGGCCGCGCCTGGCAAGGTCGTGATTCACTGCTCGGCGGGCAGGGATCGCAGCGGGGTGATCGCACTCATGCTGCAACGTTTGGCCGGTATTGGTGATGACGAAATCCTGCGCGGCTATGAACTTGCGGCGCGGGGGATCAATGAGCGGCACCGTACCCACGGGGCACCGCATGCGCACGATCCCTACCTTTCAGACGAGGAGTTTGAGGCCTGGTTGGAGCAGAAGCGGGCTGGCGTGAGGGCCTTCTTGGGTTCGCTGGAAGTCGAATCGTTCCTGACGGGGAATGGGGTCACCGCTGCAGAACTGGCGGCGATCCGCGTCAAGCTGCAGTGATGTGAGAGAACGATGGACCAAAACGTGCGGTATGTGAGAGAACGATTGCGGCCGTATGGTTTTCTGAGACAGCTTGATGGGAGATTCGTTTCAGATGACCACGCCCAGAAGAAAATATGATGCCGCTTTCCGTGAGGAAGCGGTGCGGCTGGTGCTGTCCACGAACCGTTCGGTGAAGCAGGTCGCCGAGGAGATCGGGGTGAAGGAAAGCACGCTGGGGAACTGGCTTCACCGACATCGGGAACGTCAACCAAATGCCCCTGTCCCGTCCGAGGACAGGGGCCCGGTTGCCTGGGAAGAACACCAAAAGGCCTTGGCCGAGAACGCCAGGTTGAAGGCCGAGGTCGAGTTCCTGGGAAAAGTCAGCGCCTTCTTTGCCGCGAAGCAAAAGTAGAGGATTTCTACGAGTTCATCGAAGCGGAGAAGGCCAACCATTCAGTGGTGTGGCTGTGCCGGGCATTGAAGGTTTCCCGGGCCTCGTTCTATCGGTGGCGCAACCCCGCCGGGCCCTCACCACGTGCCGTGCGGCATGAGGATCTGGTCACCGCGGTCACCGACCTCTATACGAAGGAGGAAGGCCGTGCCGGACGGGACCAGTTGGCCTTGTTGCTGAACGCGGCCGGGACCAAGGTCTCCGCCCCAACCGTCGGAGCCATCATGCGCGAGACCGGTCTGCGTGCCATCCGAACTCGGGCCTGGAAACAGACCACGGTCCAGGACCCGCAGGCCAAGACCGCCCACATCGAGAACCACATGCTCGACACCGACGGCAAACGCGACTTCACCTCCACCGTGCCCGGGACCCGTCTGGTCGGCGATATCACCTACCTGCGCACCGGCGAAGGCTGGCTCTACCTGGCCACCGTCATCGATCTGTTCTCCGGCATGGTCATTGGCTGGTCCATGGCCGGACACATGCGTGCGAGCCTGTGCACCGCGGCCCTGCAGATGGCCCGGAACCACGGCCGCTTCGCCGAGGATTCTGTGGTCTTCCACTCCGACCGCGGCGCCCAGTACACCTCTGAGGAATTCCAGCAATGGTGCGGCACCAACGCGGTCACTCAGTCCATGGGCAAGGTAGGGGTGTGCTGGGACAACGCGGTCGCCGAGAACTTCTTCTCCCACCTCAAAACCGAGTTCTACCACCACCACCGCTTCGGTTCCAGGCTCGCCGCCCGGACCGCCGTGATGGACTACATCGAGGGCTGGTACAACCGCCGCCGACCCAACCGCCGGGCCGGCGGCGCACCACCCGTAACAGCCCACACCGCTTACCAAACCACCGTTCAGGGACCCCTGGCCGCCTAACCAACAACAACGAGAACTGTCTCAAAAACTTGACGAGCGCAGATGGCCCAAAACGGGCGGTATGTGAGAGAACGAGGAAATTCCTGCTGTACTCCTCCGGGCATTCATGTACCCTGTATATATTACCGAACGGCCGGTCAGTAATGTTTGTGCTCCCGCAGACCCAATGACCGAGCCGATTTCACGTGCCTTGGAAGGACCCGTCGACGATGACCACTACCGCAGTCGCCCCGGAAACCACAGCCGTTGCAACCGTCCCCAGCTATGTCCAGGATGCTTGGTGGACTCCCGCTCCCGACGCAAAAACCGTCCCGGTCCGTGATGCCAGCACCGGAGAAGTCCTGGCCAACGTCAGCACCGACGGACTGGACATTGCCGCCGTCGTACATCACGGCCGCACCACCGGCCAGGCCGAGCTTGGAAAGCTGACCTTCCACCAGCGTGCGCTCAAGCTCAAAGAACTTGCCATGTACCTCAACGGCCGGCGCGAAGAGCTCTACGAGTCCTCGTCCCAGTCCGGCGCCACCAAGATCGACAACATGATCGACATTGACGGCGGCATCGGCGTTCTCTTCACTTTTGGGTCCAAGGGTCGCCGCGAACTGCCCAATTCGCAGGTTGTGGTGGATGGGCCGATGGAGGTGCTGTCCAAGGACGGTTCATTCGCCGGTGAGCACATTTACACCCGTATTCCTGGTGTCGCGGTGCAGATCAACGCCTTCAATTTCCCGGTCTGGGGCATGCTGGAGAAGTTCGCGCCCGCCTTCCTGGCCGGTGTTCCCACCATCGTCAAGCCCGCCACCCCAACGGGCTACGTTGCAGCGGCTGCCGTCAAGGCGATCGTCGAGTCCGGCATCCTGCCCGCGGGATCCCTTCAGCTGATTTCCGGCTCCGCCCGGACCATCCTGGACGAACTGGATTACCGCGACCTCGTCTCCTTTACGGGCTCGGCGTCCACGGCCAACTCGCTGAAATCGCACCGCAACGTGGTCCAGGGTGGTGTCCGCTTCACCTCCGAGACGGACTCGCTCAACGCCGCCATCCTCGGCCCTGACGCCGTTCCAGGCACTCCGGAATTCGACGCATTTGTCCGGGCTGTCGTCACCGAAATGACCGTCAAAGCCGGCCAGAAGTGCACCGCCATCCGCCGCGTGATCGTTCCGAAGGAGCTGATTTCCGACGTCTCCGCCGCCATCGGTGCACGCATCAACGAGCGTGTCGTCGTTGGCGACCCCCGCGCCGAGGGCGTCACCATGGGCGCCCTGGCTTCGCTGGAGCAGCTCGCCGACGTCCGCGCGGCCGTTCAGTCAATGCTCGACGCCGGTGGTGAGCTTGCGTACGGAACGCTCGATTCGCCGTCGGTCACTTCCGTCGGCGGCAGGGTGGGCGTCGTGGAAGACGGCGCGTTCATGTCTCCTGTACTCCTCAGCTGGGCAGACGCGGAAGCCGAAGAAGTCCACTCACTTGAAGCGTTTGGCCCCGTGTCCTCGGTAATCGGATACTCGGATCTTGCCGACGCCATCCGCCTCGCAGCCCGCGGTTCGGGCTCACTGGTTGCTTCCGTGTGCACCAACGATCCTTCCGTGGCGCAGGAGCTGGTGCTCGGTATCGCAGCGCACCACGGCCGCGTCCACATGCTCAACCGTGAAGACGCGCGCTCGTCCACCGGTCATGGTTCCCCGGTCCCGCACCTGGTTCACGGCGGTCCCGGCCGCGCAGGTGGCGGCGAGGAATTGGGCGGTATCCGCTCGGTATTACACCACATGCAGCGCACCGCCATCCAGGGCTCGCCGAACATGCTCACCGCCGTCACCGGCCAGTGGCACACGGGCGCTGACCGCAACTTCACCGTGGAAACCGAAGGCGAGCACCCTTTCCGGAAGCACCTCTCGACGCTGAGGATCGGCGACGCCGTTCGCTCCGATCTGCGCCAGGTGACCCTCGAGGACATCACGGCCTTCGCCAACTCCACGGGCGATACGTTCTACGCGCACACCAACCAGGAAGCAGCCGAGGCCAATCCCTTCTTCCCCGGAATTGTTGCCCACGGGTACCTCCTCCTGAGCTGGGCTGCCGGGCTGTTCGTTGAGCCCGCGCCGGGTCCTGTGCTGGCCAACTACGGCTTGGAGAATCTGCGCTTCATCACGCCAGTTGCAGCTGGCGACTCCATCCGCGTCACGTTGACCGCCAAGAAGATCACGCCACGCGAGACCGACGAATATGGCGAGGTTGCCTGGGATGCCGTGCTGACGAACCAGAACGACGAGATCGTAGCCACGTACGACGTCCTGACCCTCGTGGAGAAGTAACCCCACATTAAAAGCAACGCGGGGTCACTTAGGGCCTATGTTGACAGCCAACATGGGCCCTAAGTGACCCCGCGTTGCAGTTTAACCGGCGCTTGATTCCCGAAGAGTCAACCCGGGCGCGAAGTCGCGTTCTTTCGGGGGCAGGCCTTGAATTGCATCGATCAAGGCGTCAGCCATGGCAGCGCCCTGAAGGTTGAGCTTGGTGCCGACCGTCGTGAGCCTTGGCCGCAATTGCTCGGCCAACTGGACTTCCTCGCACGCAACAAGGCCGATTCGCCCGGGCGTGGCCAATCCAGCGTCGGCCAATGCGGACATTGCCCCCAAAGCCACGGAAACACTGGACGCCACGATGCCTTCCGGGTTGTCGGGGCCGGAAAGTAAGCGCTGCGTGGCGCCGCGGGCCGCGTCGGTGCTGTACTCGGTGCGGACAATGAGGTCCTCTGCATCTTCATGCCCGGCCTCGCTGCAGGCACGGAGAAAGCCAAGGGTCAGGAACGGCGACAGCACGGACGATTCGCTCCCGCCGAGCAGCGCCACGGGCCAACGCCCTTGGTCCAGCAAATGCTTGGTGGCTTGGTAGGCAACGGATTCGTAATCCGTGGTCAGAACCAGCGCACCCGTCCCGGCAAGCTGCGGAGTGCCAAGCAGAACCTTCGTACCACGGTCCTCGGCCTCCTCAATGGCGGCACGCACAGCGGCCGTATCGATGTCGTCACCTGTTGCCAAAATGACACCGTCAACTCCCTGCAAAGGCAGGGATTCCAGGAGCCGCTCAAGGCGGGTGATGCTGTGGTCAAGGTCGCAGAGAAGGACGCTGTAACCGCGTCCTTCTGCGGCATGGGCAACGGCCTTTGCCAGCTGGCTGTGGAAGGGCTGGGCGATATCGCCCACCAACAATGCGATGGTGTTGGAACGTCCACTGCGCAGGCTGCGGGCCGCGCTGTTCAGCACATAGTTCAGCTGGGCGACGGCGTCCATCACCTTGGTGCGCGTCTCCTCCGCAACAGTCGATGGGGCGGTAAAAACACGCGAAACTGTGGCGCGGGAGACGCCGGCCGCCCGCGCCACATCGAGCATGGTTGCTGGTGCCGCGCTACTTACCGTCATGGGATCTGATGGTATCGAGAAACAGCGCCGCGTAGCGACGTCCGTCGACACCGAGGGCGACGTCGATGCTGTCGCGGCTTAGGTAGCCGTGTGGCAGCGTGGTCTCGGAGGCCTTTGTCCGGCGATCGACGACGGTCTGCCCCCGGGTCAAGGGGTTTGAGAGGCTGACTTCAACCCGATGGCGATGGGTCACAAGGCCTTCGGGATCGATCACGGCACAGACGGCCCCGGCGTCACCGATGCCTGCCGATCCGGGCGAAGTCAGCCGGAAATCATCCGCATTAACCTTCGCCAGATGAGTCAGAAGATGACCGCTGAGCCGGCATCCGGCGTCGTCGGATTCCCTCAGCAGCTCAATGTCGGGTGCCTCGATCGCTACGGAATAGAACACGTCCAGTCCGTACATGGTGATTGGCAAGCCACTGCTGATGACGATCTGGGCTGCCTCGGGATCGTGCCACACGTTGAACTCGGCCACGGGCGACGCGTTGCCCACTGACGCCGATCCACCCATGAAAACGATCTTCCCGATATTCGCCGCAACTTCCGGGTAGGTCCGCAGCAGCAGGGCAATGTTCGTCATCGGGGCGAGGGGCACCAAAGTGACAGGCTCAGGACTGGAGAGGATCTCGCGCCGCAAAAGTTCGACGGCGTGAATCGCCTCAGGCTTTCTGGCTGACGGTTCCCAGCCAAGATCGGCCATCCCGTCCCCGCCATGGACGTGGCCGGCGTCGCGGGGTTCTTCGAGCAGGGGCCTGGCAGCCCCCGCAGCCACCGGTACACCCGTGGCGCCGACAGCGTCCAGGACCGTCAACGTGTTTCGAACTACTCCTTCCAAACTGGTGTTTCCAGCAACGCAGGTGACGGCGCGCAGGTTCCAGTCAGGGTGGCGGGCAGCGAACATGAGGGCGAGAGCGTCGTCCACCCCTGTGTCCACATCAAGAATCAGTTGTCCCATGGTTCTACTCCGTGGATTCAATGAGCTCGGCGAGATCCTCGAGGTCCGGGGTGTCCCTGAACCGCAACACTACGCGATCCATCGCTGCCTCAGGGAAGGCAAACGGTGCCTCGTACTCCGCGGAAACTGTACTGACCGGGTCCGAGCCGATGTCCATGCCCCAGAACGACAGGTGGCTGGACGTGCCGCTGATTGTCGCTGCAGCAACCACCTGATCCCCATGGAGCAGTTCTGCCAGCGCTGCCCTGTCGTCCAGGGGAGTCAGGCGCAGGCCCACTGCCTGCGGTCCGCCGGACAAGGCAGTGTCAGACTTCAGCACATCGCGGGCGCCCAAGGCATGGTGTTCGAAGATCAGGACATCGTTGCGAACGTAGAGCACGTAGCCGCCTTGTTGGTTGCCGCTGGAAATTAAGACCCCTTCCATTCCCGGGTTGAATTCCCGGAGGTGGATGGTGAACTGAAGGGCTCGGTCGCTGCCCGTGATGGCGCTGGCCAACGGGACGTGGCTCTGGCCCGCCCTGAAAACGATCTCCTTGCGATTGACCAAGCCAGCCGGACCCCGGGCAGTGAGCAGCTCTACCAGGGTTCGGTCGTCCAGGGGGAACGCACCTATTTGCTCCGCCTGCTCCCACCAGAGTTTTTGTAGGGTTCGAAGCTTTTCCGGCTCGGCCCCGGCGAGGTCGTGCGCTTCGGCGAAATCTTCCCGGGTGTTGTACAGGCGCCAATCGTCCTGCTCGTAGTCCTGTCCGTGAAGATGTGCCGTCACGGCTTTCCACTCACCATGGCGGATTGCACGGTGGCCCAGCATCTCCCAGAATTGCGTTTCGCGGGGCTCCTTCACGGCTGCATCGACGAACGTCGCAACTGCCGACCCGCCGTCGAACGTTGTATCAGTCTCTATGTTGGCTGCATCCAGGAGGGTGGGCGTGATGTCGATGGCGTGCAGGAACTGGTTCCTGACCTCTCCCGCCTTGGCGATCCCCGCCGGCCAGGAAACGACCAGCGGCGAACGTACGCCGCCAAGGTCAACGAACTGCTTGTAACGGCGGAACGGCGTGTTGCCCGCCATGGCCCAACCCTCCGGATAGTGGGCGCCACCCAGGGGGCCGCCGAGCTGAGGCAGCAAGCTGACCTGCTCGACGGCGGGCCTGCGGACGCCCGAATACGGCGCGTTGCAATCGACATCGCCCGTGGGGCCGCCCTCGCGGGATGCACCATTGTCCGACATGACCAGGACGATGGTGTTCTCGTAAAGGTCCATCGCCCTCAACGCTTGAACAACACGGCCAATTTGGGCATCAGCGTGCTCAAGGAAACCGGCGAAGGCAGCTTGCAGGTGGGTGAAGACATCCTGTTCGGTACTGCTCAACTCCTCCCACGCGCGGACGTCTGCCAGCCGTTCCGTGAGTGCCGTGCCGTCCGGCACGACGCCTAGTTCCACCTGCCGCTTCAGCCTGTCGCTGCGGGTTTTGTCCCAGCCCTTGGTGAAGACATCGATGTACTTTTCGATGTACGCCCTCGGCGCTTGGAAGGGGGCATGGGTGGCCCCCAAAGCCAACTGGAGGAAGAACGGAGCGTGCGGACGGTACGTGGAGTGGTCCTTGAGGAAACGGATTGACTGTTGGGCCAGGTCCTCGCTGAGGTGGTAGCCCTCCCGGGCGGGTGGTTCAATGCTGTGGTTGTCGGCCACCAGCTCGGGGGAGTACTGGTCCGTGCAGCCATCCAGGAAACCGTAGAAGCGGTCGAAGCCACGGTTCAGCGGCCAGTTGTGGAAGGGCCCGGCCGGCGTGAGTTCGTTCAAAGGCGCAAGGTGCCACTTACCGGCCAGATAGGTTCCGTAGCCGTTCCTGCGCAGTATCTCCGGGAGCATAGGCACGTCCGGACGGACGCAGCCGCGCGAGTTGGGGAAGCCAGTGTCTGCATCGGCCAGGAACCGCATGCCTACAGAGTGGTGGTTGCGGCCCGTGAGCAGGCTCGCCCTGGTTGGGGAGCACAGAGGGGTGACGTGGAAGTTGGTGTACCTGAGTCCTTCCCCGGCCAGTCCATCGATGACAGGCGTGTTGATTTCGGAGCCAAAGCAGCCGAAGTCCGACCATCCGGTGTCATCAAGTATGACCATGAGAATGTTGGGTTGTGAGCCGTCGGCTGCTTGCTGCTCGGGCCACCAAGCCTCGGATTCGGCAACTGTGGTGCCGATGCGGCCGGGAAATTCCTGCTGCATTGCTGCGGTTCCGTTCTGTTTCGGGACGTGTTTGTTTGCTTTAGAGCTGGGAAGCAGCCACGGACGCGGGCGATGCCTGGGAAACATGGACCACCTGGGTCTTGCGGGACGTCAGGTATAGCGCGCAGCCGAGGGCGACAAGCGCAACCAGCATGAGATATCCGGAGATGCTCCACGTGGCGCCGCCGGCGTTGTTTTGGAGGGCCTGGGCGATCAGCGGGCCGAATCCGCCACCGATTACCGTGGCCACCTGGAAACCAATGGACATTCCGGTGTATCGGACCTTCGGGTCCAGGACTGCGGCGAAGAGCGTGGCCTGCTGGCTGAACAGCATTCCCACTATGAGTCCGTTCGCGGACATCACCAAGAACAGGGCCAGGACGCTCTTGGTCTCCATGAGCCAGAACATGGGAAAGGCCCACAGCGCCAACGCCACGGTGGCGGTAACCAGAACCCGTCGTGGGCCGAAGCGGTCAGAGATGATGCCGGAAACGGGCGTGATGATGAGGTTGGTGACGGAAGAGGCAATGTTGGCCATCAAGGCTACCGTGGGGCTGATGCCCAGCGTGGTTGTAGCGAAGCCGATGATGAAGACGCCCTGCATGAAGCCCAGCGTGGTGTCGCTGACATGCACGCCAATCATCGCTAGTATCTGCTTCGGGTAGCGGCGCAGCGCAACGACCAGGGGCAGCTTTTCCTTGGCCGCAGGCGTGGCCACGGTCTTCTCGAAGTCCGGCGTTTCCGTGATTTTCAGACGCAGGATCAATCCAAAGATCACCAGGACTGTGCTCAGCAGGAACGGGATACGCCATCCCCAAGCGAGCAGCTCTGCCCGGGACAGTGTGCCCGTGAGAATTGCTACGACGCCGCTGGAGAGAATAACGCCGATGGGAGCGCCGGCCTGGACCAGGCTGCCGAAGAAGCCGCGCTTGGCTTCCGGTGCATGCTCGACGGCGAGCAGTGCAGCGCCGCCCCATTCGCCGCCGAGGCCTATGCCCTGGAGGAAACGAAGTGAAACCAGCATGATCGGTGCCCAGACCCCAACTTGTGAGTAGGTGGGTAACAGGCCGATGCCCACGGTGACGAATCCCGTTAGGAAGAACGTGAAGAGCAGCATCTTCTTACGGCCAACGCGATCACCGAGGTGCCCGATGACGATGCCGCCAAGAGGCCTCGCAACGAATCCGACGGCGAACGTACTCAGTGAGAGGACGGCAGCCAGGCCGGGGTCGCCGCTGGGGAAGAAGACAGCCCCGAAAACGAGTGCCGCCATGGGGCCGTAGACGAAAAAGTCGTAGTACTCCAGCACCGAACCGATAGTGCTGGCACTGGCGGCAGTCCACGGTGAAGTCTTCGTGGGGGCCTTTGACGCATGGGTTGTATGTGGGGGGTTCATGTTAATCCTCGTCGCTTAACTGTAGCCATGGGATCGATCTCATCCTCTTCCCCAATAGACACCTTGTTTGTGATGAGATCGATCCCATCACGTTAGGTGATGTCCGTCACGCGTGTCAAGGGGTGTGCGCATGAGGTTCAAAACCGGTCCTCTCTCACATCCCACTGCTTTTTCCCGGTTCCCCGCTCACATCCCGCGCGCTTCTTTCGGTTCCTCTCTCACATCCCGACCTGTTTTAGCGGTTGTTCCTTCAGATAACGACGAAGCGCGTCCCCCATGCAGGGGGACGCGCTTTGTCTTGAGGGGTTGGTTAAAGCTGGTATTCGGCTTGTTGGCCGAGCGTCTCATGGATGCACAGAACGTTGTTCTCGGTATCCATGAACCAAGCGCACTTCTCTGCGTCGGTGGTGCAAATATGGTTATCGGTCTTGAGCTCAGGCTCGTCGTAATCCTGGAATTTGACGCCTTGGGCTTCCATCTCCGCAACAGTCCGCTCGATGTCCTCGACCTCAAAGCTCATGGCGGTATGACCGGAGTGCTTACCGTCCGTGACCGGCAACAACTGCAGCATAGGGCCGCCGTCGTTGCCAAATAGATCATTTCCGTCCCATGTCCTGCCGCGATGCGGAAGGCCGAGCTTTTCCGCGTAGAACTTTCTTGCGCGGCTCAGGTCATCGACAGGCAGGACAGTTGTGGCTGTGTTAAGGGCTAGATGCATTTGGCCACCTCCTACGCTGAAAATTTTACGCTTGAGGCCCCCGGAAGGATCTTACGAATCATGTCATAAGGTTGAACGATGGGACTTGGCCGGGTTGCGCTAGATGCGTTCCGAGGCCTAACCCTGCCCGATTTAGTCTCGGACCAGACGAGGCTCCTGTTCGTCGGCATCAATCCTGGCCTGCGTGCTGCTGCAGTGCAGGCGCACTTCGGTGGCGGCAGCAATCGCTTCTATCCAGCGTTATTTCGGGCCGGCATCGTCGATCGTCGGATCGATGCCTCTGCAGGGTTCCGCCCCGGGGACCTCAATCATCTGCTGGAACGTGGCGTTGGGATTACGTCCATAGTTGCGGAAGCTTCGGCGCGAGCGGATGAACTCACCCCGGAGCAACTCCTTGCCGGAGCCAAAGCACTATCTGCGCGCGTCGAACTTATGGCGCCGGCAATGGTTGCAGTACTGGGAATCGGAGCCTATCGGACCGCTTTCGCCCGGCCTAGGGCGACGTGGGGACGACAGCCGGATTCCCTTGGGCGTTCCCCGGTTTGGGTACTCCCAAACCCGAGCGGCTTGAACAGGCACGCGAGTCTTGCTGATCTCGCCGCTGCCTACCGTGAAGTCGCCGTCGCGGCTGGCATCGAACCGTTTCCTGGCCCGGAATAGCTACCTTGGTCGGACCAACCGGTGGCCTTCACAGTCCGTCAATGAGCCCGTCGATAATGTTGCTGAACCTCTCGGCTGGCCCACCTGTTTTGACCAAGACGCTTAGTCCGATAACGGACGCAACGAGTTGGCTGGCGACAGCGTCGGGGACCTGGCCACGGCACGGCGACAAAGGGTGAGAGAGGAACCGCGAAAGACCCGCGGGATGTGAGAGAGGAAACGCAAAAGACCCGCGGGATGTGAGAGAGGAACCGTAAAAACCCGCAGGATGTGAGAGAGGAACCGGGAAGGGTCAGGCGGCGGCGTGGAGGCCGTCGAAGGCCATGGTGATGACGTCGTCGGCCAGCTTCTCGGGGGACAACGAGCCGCCCGGCTTGTACCACTCCACGATCGAGTTGATGGTGCCGAACAGGAGCCGCGTGACCGTCCGGGGGTCGATGTCCTGGCGCAGCGAGCCGTCTTCACGGGCAGCGGCTATCAGGGCAGCCACCTTGTGGTCGAAGGCACGCCGGCGTTCCAGGGCATCACGTTCAATCTCGGTGTTTCCCCGCAGCCGCAGCAGCAGGGTGACGAACGGCAGCCTGTCTACCAGCACCGCAATGGTCTGCCGGAGCACGAACTCAAGCCGGGCATCGGCCGGCCCGGAGGTGGCTGAAGGCTCATCCAGGATGGCCTCCAAGCCGCCCAGGGCGTGGTCCAGGGCGAGCTTTAGCAGATCGCCCTTGGACGGCACGTGGTGGTAGATGGCTGACTTGGAGATCCCGAGGTTCTCAGCCAGGATGCCCATGGACGTTGCGTCGTATCCGTGGCGGTTGAAGACGTCGACGGCGATGCGGAGCACCGACTGCTGGTCGTAACCGGGCCGTCCGCGCTTGGTGGTTGTCTCAGTAGGCATGGTGGCATTTTCTCACGATCTCTAGACGGGCTGCCGGTCAGCGACGCCGCATGTCAGCCCTTTGGCCGCAGGTCGTAGATCCGGCGGAGCTTGCCGTTGGAACGCTCAAGGGAACCGGGCTCTACAACTTCAACCACGCAAGAAGACCCGACATGAATCTTGATCTGCTCGCGCAAGGTGCGGGCCGCCGTCGTGCTTGACTCTGCGGGGACGTTTTCGCGCCGCTCGATTTTCACGGTCAGCGAATCCATTCGCTTGCCTTCGGGGCGGGTGATTTCGAGCTGGAAGTGCGGGCTGAGCTCGGGGATGCGGAGGGCGATTTCCTCGATCTGGGAGGGGAAGAGGTTCACGCCGCGCAGGATGATCATGTCGTCGCTGCGACCGGTGATGCGGCCCATCCGGCGGTGTGCGGGGCGGGCGGTGCCGGGGAGCAGGCGGGTGAGGTCCTTGGTGCGGTAGCGGATGATCGGCAGCGCTTCCTTGGTGAGGGACGTGAAGACCAGCTCGCCGGGTTCGCCGTCGCCCAGGACCGTGGAGTGATCGAAGGGATCGATGATTTCGGGGCGGAAGTGGTCTTCCCAGATGTGGCAGCCGTCCTGCGTTTCAACAGCTTCGCCAGCCACGCCCGGGCCCATGACTTCAGAGAGTCCGTAGATGTCCGAGGCCTTGATGTTCATGGTGGTTTCGAGCTCGTGGCGCATTTCTTCGGTCCACGGCTCGGCGCCGAGCACCGCGTACTTCAGCGATGTGGAGGTGGGGTCGATGCCCTGGTGTGCCATGGCGTCGGCGATGGTCAGCAGGTACGTGGGGGTTGCCAGGATGGCGTCCGGCTTGAAGTCCTGGATGAGCTGGATCTGGCGTTCGGTCTGGCCGCCGGACATCGGGATGACCGTGCAACCGAGCGCTTCAGCGCCTGCATGTGCCCCGAGCCCGCCGGTGAAGAGGCCGTAGCCGTAGGCGTTGTGGACCTTCATGCCGGGTCGGACGCCGGAGGCGCGCAGGGAACGGGCCACCAGGGTTGCCCAGTTGGCGAGGTCGTTCTTGGTGTAGCCCACCACTGTAGGGCGCCCGGTGGTGCCGGAGCTCGCGTGGATTCGGGCAACCTCATTCTGGGGCACCGCGAACATGCCAAACGGGTACTCCAGCCGGAGGTCTTCCTTGGTGGTGTAAGGGAACTTGCCGAGGTCGCTCAATTCGCGGAGGTCGGTCGGGTGCACGCCGGCTTCGTCGAACTTGCGCTTGTACAGCGGCACGCGATCGTAGGCGTAGGCCACCGTGTGCTGCAGGCGGCTGAGCTGGAGTGCTTCAAGCTCGTCGCGGGACATCGTTTCTTCGCGGTCCAGGATGGGGGCGGTTGCCGTGGAGGCGGGCGATGTGGGCGCGGCGACGGTGTTCTGGGTCATCTGGAGTTCCTACTTCTTGGAGATGGTGCGGCTGCGGCCCCGGAACTCTGCAATGAGTTCTCCGGGATCTGGATCGGGGGTGGCGCCCGCGGCGCCGGCTGAAGCCGCGTAGATCTGGATGTCGTAGAGGCCGCTGCGGCCAGTACTCGCGCGACGGTTTGCGACGGCGGTAATCACCTGGCCTTCGAACGCCGGCTTGATAAAGTTGATGTCGACGCCGGACGCCACCGTGATGTTGGCAGCTTGCTTTGGCGTTGGGTTGGCCGGGTTGCAGGCCAGTGCGAAGGCGGTGTCCGCGAAGGCGAAGATCATTCCGCCATGGGCCATTCCGAATCCATTGAGCATTTCCTGGCGGAGGTGCATGCGGATGGTGGCATGGCCGTCGTCGATCTTGAGGACCTCAATGCCCATCCATTCAGACGCGTAGTCGTTCGTCAGGATGTGGTGCGTTGCACCGGAGAGGGTTGTTTCAACCATGCGTCATTGCCTCCAGCTTTATTTACCGAATGTTCATTAGGTAATCCCAGATCGGCCCAACTGTCAAGACTGGACAAGCTCAGGGCCGGGATTTGGACGCGCCTAGTAGCCTCGAAGACATGCCCGAAATTGAGCTTCCGATCATGACCGAACGACTCATTCTGCGGCGTTTCGAGGCCGAGGACCTTGAGCGGTTCCACGCCTATCAGTCGCTGCCCGAAACCGCCCGGTACCTGCTCCGAAACGAACTGACCAAGACGCAATCCATGGAAGTCCTGGGCCGCTACGCGAATGCGCAGTTCAGGCATGAAGGCGATTGGGCCTGCCTCGCCATCGAGCTCCAGGACCGTCCGGGACTCATGGGCGAGATCGTCCTGAAATGGCTGGAGGGAACAGGCCAGGCTGAGCTTGGCTGGATCCTCCACCCCGAGGGCAGGGGGCAGGGAATCGCGACGGAGGCGGCGGAGGCTGTCATGAAGCTGGCGTTCGGCCAGTTGAACTTCCACCGCATAGACGCGAAACTCGATGCCCTGAACACCGGCTCCGCCGGTATCTGCAAACGCCTGGGGATGCGGCTTGAGGCCACCCTCGTGGACAACTGGCACTACAAAGGCCAGTGGGCCACCGAGAACATTTATGCGATCCTCGACTCCGAATGGCGGGCGCGCCAAGAGGGGGCTTGACGGCGTCAAAGCCCCAACGCGTCAGCCGCCGCCCACCAGCCAGCCAACCGCCAGCCAAGCGAAAAGGGCGCCGCACCCTAAAGCCAGCCCACCGCCGTCGTGCCTTTAATCCTGGATCGGCCAGGTCTTGTGGTGCTTAAGCTGTTCGGTGAGTTGTGCCTCCGGCAAAGGCCGGCTGAAGTAGTAGCCCTGCCCGCTGGTGCACCCAATGCTGAGCAGGAAGTCTGCCTGCTCTGCGGTTTCGATTCCCTCCCACACAGCACCGAGGCCGCACGCACGAATGAGTTGCAGGACTGCCGCGAGGAGGGCGGGCTGCGCGGGGTCGCTACCGAGTGCCGAGAGGAGCGTTCGGTCCACCTTGACGGCGTGCACGGGCAGGCGGCGGAGGTAGTCAATGGAGGAGTAGCCGGTGCCGAAGTCGTCGATCTCCATCTCGACGCCCAGCCGCCGCAGGCTGTTCAGCGTGTATCGGTCGAGGTCGTTGCCTTGAATGACAGCGCTTTCGGTCAGCTCCAGGACCAGCAGCGATGGGTCCAGCCCGGCCGAGGTCAACGCTTCGCGTACGTCCTCCACGAACTCCAGCCGCTGGAGGTCTGCGGCGGACACGTTGATGCGCATGTTGAAGTCGTGGCGTCCCGTCAGGGGATCGCTGCGCCATCGCTGCAACTGCTCGACGGCGGTGCGCAGCACCCAGCCGCCCAGATCGGAAATCATCCCCGTTTCCTCGGCGATGGGAATGAACTCGTCCGGCATGATCATGCCGCGGGTGGGGTGATTCCAACGGACCAGGGCCTCGACGCCTTCAATTCCGCGGGTGTCCAAGCGGATGATCGGCTGGTAGTAAAGCACCAGCTGCGAACCGGCGATCGCTTCCTTGAGCTCACCCACGAGTTGGTTGCGCAGTTGCCGGGCAAGGAGCATGTCCGAGTCAAAAACCTTCAACTTGCCGCGCCCATCCGCCTTGGACTCATACATGGCGATGTCCGCTTCCATCATCAGTTCCTCGGCGCTCTTGCCGGGATCTGCCATACGGAGGCCCATGCTGGCGCCACACCGTACGTACTGGCCTTCGATCTCCATTGGACCGTCCATGGCGGCCAGGATCCGGTTGCCGATCGAAGCCGCCTTCGCGGCGGTAACGTCCTGCAGCAGGATCGCGAATTCGTCGCCGCCCATGCGGGCAACCATGTCCTCCTCGCGGACGGCAGCGCTGATGCGGGCTGCCACCGTTACCAGCACCTTGTCTCCGATGGTGTGGCCCAGGGAGTCATTGACGCCCTTGAAGCCGTTCATGTCCATCAGCAGAATGGCCGGCCGCTGATTGCCATTGGGTTCCCTGCCCTGGGATTCTGCCAGCGCGGCGGAGAAAGCGGAGCGGTTGTGAAGGCCCGTGAGGGGATCGGTCATCGCCATGTGCTGCATTTCGCGGTGGGCCTCGTGCAGCTGCCGGGTGCGGTCCGCTACCCGCTGCTCCAGCTCTTCATAGACAATCTGGAGGTCCTCGGCCAGGAGGTTGGTACCCATGATCACGGCGTCGATCTCGTCGCGGGCATCGGAGATTTCAATCCTGGTGTGCAGGTCTCCCGCAGCAAGCCTGACGATGCCATCAAGCAGCAATCCCAGACGTGGATCTGATGCGGCATTCGAGTTTTCCTCGGACATGGTTACTCCCCGTGCGGTTCGCCTCGCCGCTCAACCATATCCCGGAGGTATTCGCGAACGGCCGAACTTCGATCAGGCAGCGCTGCCTGATCGAAAAGGCTCGCGGTTTCGCTAAAAGTTGCCACGGCTTCTTCCCGGCGGCCCAGGGCAAGCAAAGTCCTGGCCAGGAGGAAGTGCGACTCCGCGGAGGTTTGGGTGGCGAGGATCGAAGACCGGGCACACAAAGGCTCAAGGATGGTGAGGGCTTCCTGCATGTCACCGTTGAGGTAGTTCCAGTGGGCGCGGACCAGGGACATTTCCAAATGGTCCCGCTCGGAACCGCCCACGATGTCTGTAGCGAGCTCCGCCCGCTCGATGCAGCGGAGGGTGGCGGCATCACTCAGCCGGGCCTGAAGCCGCATTTCGGCTGAGGCGCGGTTGAAGCGGGCCCACAAGTCCACGTCCTTGGATGGTGACAGCCGTTCGGAAGCAAGATCGTGGTACCGGCTTCCATCTTCAACCCGGTTTGCCAGGAAAGCGACGTTGCCGATCACCCAATAGCCCTTGCCCGCGGTGTCTTCGTCGATGTCTTCGGTCAGCAGGGATTCCAGCTCCAAGCACTCACGCCAGGCATCGTCCAGCAGGCGGCTTTCGGCAAGGGAGGCAATGAGTGCGCGCTGTGCCAGGATCTGTACATAGACCAGGTCCGCGTCCCGGGCAGCCAGCTTGGCGGCGTCCGCGGCCATGGCAGCGGCCTCGGCCAGACGTCCCAGGCCCTGCAGGGCAACGGCGACCATGGTTCCGGCTTTGGCTCCAAGCTCAGGCGAGGACGCCGTGAGCTGGTGCCCGTTCAGTTCCAGTGCCAATGCCAGGTATTCATCGATCCGGCCTTGGTCCCGGAGGCATTCCGCCTGCAAGTAACGCATATTCCACCAGGACACTTCATCCCCGGCATCAGCGGCAAGATGTGCAGCTTCGCCGGCCAAGCGAAAGGCCTCATCAAAGTTACGTTCTTTCCATTTGGCGCGCGCATTGAGTCCGGCTACAAGATGGGGCGTTAATTGTGGACTCTGCATGTGCCCATTATCCATGTCCATGGTGAAGAAAAGCTCGTATAGTTTGCCACGTGACCTTTTTCAAGTCACACCGGTAATTCGCATCAGTATGAAAGGGCACAGCGGATGAAGAAATTTGCGGCAACACTGCTCATGGCAGCAGTTCTGGCAGTAACGGGGCTGGCTGCTCCGGCTAACGCCGAGCCTTCGCAGGACAGTAACAGCACGGCAATCGGCTGGTGGCCGAACAGCACAACCACCAAAACGAATACCACCACCATAGGTTGGTGGCCGAACTAAATTGGGGGAGCGCCTCTCAAGGCCAGATGACTCAAACTGATGCCCCGGGCTTTTGCTCGGGGCATCGGTTTTGTTGCGGAGTGTGTCGCGGATTAGTGACTTTGCGGTCAGGTTTCAGGCCAGCCGTTGACGGAGCTGTCAAGGCGAGGCACAAGACGCCATGAGGGCGTCAAGTGAGAAGGAAGGCGAAGTCAACTGGCAATTTGGGGATGTCAACCCGGCCCTTAGGGACCACCAACCGGCAACTCGACGGAAACCGTAGTCCCTGAGCCCAGCGTAGAGTCGAAGACCATCCGCCCCATATGGCGGCTGATGATGTCCTGGGCGATCGCAAGCCCGAGGCCGCTTCCGGGAACGGCGGCTGCCGTGGCGTTTGAGGCCCGGTAGAACCGCGTGAAGATGTGGGGAAGATCGTGTTCGGGGATCCCCAGGCCTGTGTCCGCCACCTTCACCAGTGCTGCACGGCCACCGTCTGCCGATGCAAACATTGAACTCGTGATGCCCACCCGTCCACCTGCCGGGGTGAACTTGATGGCATTGGCCACGATGTTGGTGAAGACCTGTTCCAGCTTGGCTTCATCGGCGGTAACCTCCACGTCCTCGGTTCCCTCGGTGAAGGACACAGCCACCTGCCGGGACTCTGCCAGCGGCCGCAAGGTGGCCACCACCACCTGGAGGAGCTTGGCAATATCCACCGGTTTGAGGTCCAGGTTGCTTCCGTCCTGCATGGATACGGTCAACATGTCCTCGATGAGCCGGCGGAGCCTGTCGGAGTTCCTGGCGATCACGTCCAGCATCTTGCTGATGCCCTCAGGAACAGGGCCGCCCGAACCGTCCCTGATCATGTCCAGGTAGGCCGTGATCGAGGTTAGGGGAGTCCGGAGTTCATGGTTCACCGTTGCCAGGAAGTCCGTCTTGGCCTTGTCCAACTGCCTGAGCTGGTGCAGTACGCGTTGCTGGGCGCTGATCAGGTGGCCCTGAATGAGTCCGTGCGCCACATTGCCGGCGACGTGCTGCATCAATGCGATCTCAGGCCGGGTCCAATCGTGCTGTTCCCCCACCGTTGTGAGAAGGATGATGCCCAACGCTGACCCACCTTCGCCCACAGGCAGCAACACCGATGACACGGGGTTGAGCTCGCACGACCACTCTTTCAGCGCCTGGGTGATCCTGGATTCCGGCTGGGTGCGGTGGTCTGTAACCGCCAGAACGTCAGCTTCGGCCCATAGCCTGTTGGCTGTCTCGACGATCAGGTTCTCGCTGTCGCCCAATCTGGCTGGCAGCATGGGCGTGCCCGGCCGGTTCCATTGGGAGCGAATGGAGGGGACACGTTCGTCCCGGAAGGTTGCAAACCAAACATGGTCCATTCCAAGGGCTTCGCCAAAACCCCGGACCACGTGCTCGGCAATCAGCTGGGGATCGTTGGTTTGCCGGATGGCGGACGAGACGTTTCGTAGGCTTTCGCGTAAGGCTTCAATTTCTCCCCGGGACCGCGCACGCTCCCTGGCCCTGCCAATCAGGGTTTCGGCACGGTAGACAAGTTCATCGGCACGCACGGGGTTCATCACATAGTCCACAACGCCCCAGGCCTGGGCTTCTTCAAGGTCTACGGATTCGCCGGCGTTCAGGAGCAGCAGCACGGGAACGCCCGGATTCCGAAGACCATGCGCCAGGGAGTTCTCCACAACCACCACGGACGGACTTTCGGTTTCCAGCCGCGACGCCATGGAAGCGGTGTCTGCGGCGGCGAAAACTTCGAACCCAGCGGCTTTGAGCGCAGCCTTTGTTAAGGCCAAACGATCAGTGTCTGAATCCGCCACGACGGCGGAGCGGGAAGAGTGCTGCACATCGGCCCCGTTCTTACCCACTGAGCCCCCTCCGTTACAACGTTCGTTCACCGTAATTCCAGATTTGGCAACACACTATCAGCGCCACCGCGGGCTTCGGACCCGCAGGGCCATTTGATCCTCAATTGCGTCGCCCTTCAGGGCATTGCGTCGGGGAGAAGAGCCTTTACATTCGGAGCCGGATTAGACAGCCTAGAGGATGAGAGCCCGGGGGAGGCCTTGTCCTCCTGCTGTCCGCGAGGAAACGACAAGGAGACCAGTGAACCAACCAGCAGCACCGCAAGACCACCAAGAGGTGGCGTTCGAGTTGGAACTGGAAGAGTCCGGAATCCTGCGGCTGACGTGGCCACGCGGCTCCAGGATCCAGCAGACGGATGCCCAGCGGGCGATGGACCGGGTCAACGAGCTCTGTGGTGAAGCGCGCCACCCGATGATCGTGGACATGGCCACCACTGCGGACGTCACAAGGGGCGCCCGCTCCGTCTTCGCCAAGCCCTGCCAGGCCTCACGGATCGCCCTCTGGGGTTCGTCCCCCGTGGACAGGGTCATTGCCAACTTCTTCATTGGCATCATGAAACCGCCGTGCCCCACAAGGTTCTTCACCTCCGAAACAGAAGCCCTGCAATGGCTGAAAGAGCATTAGCGCCACTTATATTTGGAGCATGCTGTCCACGCTTCGGAAATATTTGCTGGTTCCCCGCCTGATCCGGCTTTCCTCGGCCGCGCCCAAGGACCCGCTCACGGCATGGGACCGCTACTGGGGAAACGTCCGATCCACCGGGGCTTCCGGCGATGTGTTGTGGGATTCCGGCAGCTCTCATGAACTTGAGGGTTACGTGCCCAAATTCGCCCGCATGGATCAGTCCCTCCCGGTGGTGGACGTGGGGTGCGGCAACGGCAGCTTCACGCGCTTGCTGGCCCAGCATTTCCCGCACGCGCTTGGGCTCGATTACTCCGCTAACGCCGTGAACCGCGCACGGCAAGAGGCGGGGGACATCACGACGGCGTCATTCGCCGTGTGCGATATGACGGCACCTGACGCTGCGCGGACTGTCGTGACGGCCCTTGAAGCTGCGGGCTGGACAGGCGATGCCAACGTGTTCATCCGAGGTGTATTGCACGTCCTGGACTCCAAAGGAAGGGCCGCCCTGGCCGCAAACCTGTTGCCCGTCGTCGGATCCCGCGGCAGCGTGTTCCTGGCCGAAACCAACTTCCCCGGCACCCCCATTGATTACGTCAGCCACCTCGGCGCCACCCGCCACTCCATTCCTGCACCGTTGGAGTGGGCCATCAAGGGCTTGCCGATGCCGGGCCGCTTCGGCGCCGCCCAGCGGGCCAAGGCGTTCCCGACGGCGGACTGGAACCTCCTCGAGGAGGGCGCGACCAGTATCGAGACCCGGCCCCTGAGCAACCCCTCGGACCCTGACCTCATTCCGGGATACTTCGCCCTGCTCCGCGCACGCTAGCGCCGCACCCGCAGCGCCGCCCCGGCTGACGCCCGCCCCGCTCACCACGAGGAGTGGCACAGGATTCACTGGGGCCGTTGAATTGGAATAAGGTCCGAGTGCCGGTGAACAATCCGCCAGGCGTCGTCCTCGCGGCGGTAGACCTGCGTCGTTCGCATGGTGTAGTCGTCAGGTGAGCCATCAACAATGGCCTGGCTGTGTTCCAACCCAACCGTGTAGGCGAGGCTGCCGCTGGCACCGGCCGCGACAACCTCGAACTCGAACCCGGTGGCGCCGTCGAACCGGTGGGCTTCCCGGCGAAACTTGGGTTCCAGATCAGTCCAGCCGGCTCCGGAAATGTGCGCACCGAACAGTGTGATGGGGTCAGTGTGGGACCACAAAGCGATGCGTGGTGCCACATCGCCCTTGTGCAGGGCCACCGTCATATCGCGCTGCTTGGGAAGGATCTCGGCCAAGAAGGCCTCGGTCTCCCTTCCCATAGCCTGTCTCTCGCCCGTCATGGGGCCCGTCCGGCCAGCGGGCAACGGAACGCTGGCCTCTCCCGCCGGGAAATCAGCGTGACGATGCACGATCCGCCAGGCATCATTTTCACGGCGGTAGACGTGGGTCACCCGCAAGCTGTATTTCCTCGGAGTGCCCTCAACGGTGGTGGTGGTGTGCTCGTAGCCGACCGTGTAGGCAAGGTCCCCGCTGACGCCGGCCGCGATGATCTCAAGTTCGAACGAATCCGATTGCGAGAACCACGAGGCGACGTTCTGGAACATGGGCTCAAGCTCTGCCCGGCCGCTGCCGCTGAGGATCGCACCGAAGAGCGTCAGCGGATCGTTCTGCGACCACAGCGCGAGGCGCGGTCCGGCGTCGCCGTCGTGGATTGCACCGTCCGCGGCAAGCTGTTTCGGAACCATCTCGGCGAGGAAATTATCGGTCTCGGTAGACATGGCCAACTCCATTACAGTGAGACTGTTTTGAATACTGTTAGAATGCATCCAATGGGCGCAAAAATCAAGAGGCCGTACGACTCCACCCGCCGGCAGCAGCAGGCTGCAGAGACACGGCGAAGCATCATCATGGCTGCCAACGAGCTGTTTATCTCGCAGGGATACGGGCAGACCACGGTCAAGCAGGTGGCTGAGCGGGCGGGCGTCGCCGTCGAAACCGTATACGCGGCGTTTGGCACGAAAGCTGCGCTGCTCCGGCACGTTTGGTACGTCGATTTCCGCGGCGACGAGGCAGACGTGACCCTGTACGACAGGGCGGAGATGCAGGCCATCCTGGCCGAACCGGACCTGCCCACAAGGATCCGACGCCACGCCGTATTCGTCACAGCGAGCAATCGGAGGATTGCCCCACTCCTTGAGGCCCTCACGGGAGCAGCAGCGAGCGAGCCCGACGCCGCCGCCATGCTCGGCGAATGGGCCGACCGCCGCTTGGATGTGGCGACGCGCTACGCACACGCTGCGGCTGCCACCGGTCAGCTCGGCGTCACCGAGGAGGAATGCCGCGACGTGTTGTTTGCGACCATGGACGGCACGCTCTGGACCCGGTTCGTAGAGCAGCGCGGCTGGAGCGATGAACGGTTCTCGGACTGGCTTGGCGCGATGTGGATCAGTATGCTCGTCCGGGAGTAGCTACGCGCCGCTACTTGAGCCCGGCTCCAGGAACAAGTTCCGTGGCGCCCAGCGAGTCGGCAACGAACGCGTAGTCCCAAGCCCGCTCCCGCCACTGAACGTACCGGCCGGACGCTCCGCCGTGGCCGCCGTCCATCTCGATCTTCATGACGATCGGCTCCGAGCCAGTGGATACCGAGCGCAGCGCCTGCACCCATTTGGCCGGTTCCACGTACAGCACGCGGGTGTCGTTGAAGGACGTCACGGCGGCGATCTTGGGGTAGGGCACGCTCCGCACGTTCTCATACGGAGTGTAGGACTTCATGTACGCGTAGGCTTCGGGATCGGTGATCGGGTTGCCCCATTCCTCCCATTCCAAAGCCGACAGGGGGAGCTCGGGGTCCAGGATGCTGGTCAGCGGGTCCACGAACGGCACCTGCGCCACTACTGCAGCGTACTTTTCCGGAGCCATATTGGCGATGGCACCCATGAGCAGGCCGCCAGCGGAACCACCCATGGCCGCAATCCGGGAAGGATCCACCCAGCCGGAAGCAGCAAGCCAGTCGGTGGCAGCGATGAAGTCCGTGAACGTGTTCTTCTTGGTGAGCTTCTTTCCATCCTCGTACCAGTGACGGCCCAACTCCCCGCCACCGCGTATGTGGGCAATAACCATGACGATCCCGCGGTCCAGCAACGACAATCGCGCAACGCCAAAGCCCGGGTCCATGCTCATCTCGTACGAGCCATAGCCGTACACCAAGCCAGCGGCCGTGCCGTCCTGCTGTACCGAAGCGTGACGCAGCACTGACAGCGGAATCCGGGTGCCGTCGTCGGCGGTTGCCCACTCACGCGTGGCCACATACTCCTGCCTGGAGTAGCCGCCCAGTATCGGGCTTTCCTTGCGCAGCAGCAGCTGGCCTGAGGGCAGCTCCGACGTGGGCAGAACAAAGTCGTAGACGCGGGACGGTGTGAAGTAGGAGGTGTAGCCCATGCGAATCACAGGGGCCTCGTAGTCGGAACTGGAAACGCCGGCACTGTAGAGCTCTTCGTCGAAGGCCGGCTCCACTGGCGCGGCCTGCTGCGGCGTGCCCAGGCCCGTGAGCGGCAGCACCTGGACACGCTCGATGGTGTCCTTGCGGACGGACAGCACCAGGTGCGTGGAGGTGACGCCCGCACCGTTGACGCGGACGTCGTCGGAATGCCCGACGACGGTCCGCCACTGCTGCTCTGCCAGCGGCTTGGTGAGTTCGGACGGGTCAACCAGGCTCACCATCGAATTGATGGCGTCCTTGTTGTGGGTCAGGAGAAGGGTTTCCTGGCCATCAAGGAGGAAGGGCTCGGCCTCGTAAAGAACGTGCTCCGCACGTGGAATGACCGTGCTGAGCCCGGCGTCGTAATCGTCAAAGCGGAGCAGCCGGGTCTCGCTGAACTCGGAGCAACCGATGCTGAGCACAAGGTGCCGCCGATCGGAGGCGAGATCGAAGCCCAGCCACATGGCGACGTCGTCCTCCTGGTAAAGAACCTCATCCTCGGCAACCGGCGTGCCTAATACGTGGGCCTTGACCTGGTAGGGGCGCCAGGAATCGTCCACCACGGTGTAAAAGATGCGGGTGCCGTCAGGAGAGAAGGCCACGCCATAGAAGATGTTCTCGATGACGTCCGGCAGGAGTTCGCCCGTCCGGAGGTCCTTGATCCGCAGCGTGAAGCGTTCATCGCCGGAATTGTCCACGGCGTACGCGTAATGGTTGCCGTCGATTGTCACGGCAGCGCCACCGATGCTGAAGAACGGCTGGCCCTCGGCTTCCACGTTTCCGTCAAGGAGTACCTGTTCGCCCGGGATCTCCACGCCCGGCTCAACGGATGGCGGAGTCCAGTCGGCCACGGGGTCACCCGTGTTCCGGGCAACTACGCGGCAATGGATGCTGTATTCCTTGCCCTCCACCGAACGGCTGTAATACCACCAGCCATCCTTCCGGCTGGGCACAGACAGGTCAGTTTCCTGCGTGCGGCCCTTGATCTCCTGGAAGATCGCTTCCCTCAGCGGTTCCTGGTGGGCGGTCACAGCCTCCTGATAGGCGTTCTCCGCTTTCAGATGCTCCACTACTTCTTCGGATTCCTTGTCCCGGAGCCACTCGTAGTTGTCCACGAAGACGTCGCCGTGGTGTTCGCGGCGGCTGGGGACGCGTTTGGCAACAGGCGGCCGGGGTGCTGAACCGTTGACAGGGGCAGCGGCAGGCGCGGAGGAAGTGTGGCTCATATGGCAACTCTATAGATGGCCTCTGACACGGAACCACTGATTTCGCTCAGAGCGCCCGCACATGCTCATTAAGGCCCGATGGGAACAACTTGAACCTTCACGTCAGACTCGCGTCATGACTTGGGGTGTCTTCGCACTGCTTAGGAGGCGAGCACCGCTTGGTGCCGTTCCGATTCTTGGAGGGTCAGATGGGTTTGCTTCATGTGCAAGGCCGAACCACGGATTTTGCCTTCGATGTTGAGCTCCTTCTCTGCCTTCAACACGACGGGGCACTGATTGTTGAGCTGCCCGTGGGCTGTACTGACGGAGAAGAGCCCCCCTTCCGCGACGATGGCCAGTAGCGGTAGCTAATCAGTGGATTTATCCGAACATGCCATAACCACCGCAGTGAGTTTGCGGCCCAGAGCTGGAAGCCGGGAAAGGACACCGAACCGCGACCCCAACATAGCTCAAAACAGTGGCTTCCTGGCTGTGTCGGCGGGGCTGGTGGGTGTGGTGAGCTACGCCTGCACCTTGCTCATGGCCAACATGCTGGGGACAGCGGATTATACACAATTCGCCGCCGCCGCGATGATCCTGGGCGTGGTGGGGATCGTGGCCAATGCAATGGTTCCGCTTCCTCTGTCCCACGTGGTCGCCGTGCATCCGGAAGGGTCCGAAGAGCGGCGGAACGGCGTGGCCTTCTCGGTCTTCGTGTCTTGTCTGGCGGGAGTTGCCGCGGCGGCCATCACCGGCGGCGTGACTCTCGCGCTTGCCACCCCGGACCTGGCAGCAGCGGTGGCTCTGGCAGCCTTTGTCATTTTTGTCGTGAATGCGCCCGCCGGGTGGCTCCAAGGCGAACTCCGCTTCACTTGGTACGCAATGTCCACCATCGGCGAGGTTGTCTTGCGGTTGATCTTCAGCCTGCTGGTGATCCTTATGGCGTGGGGTGCCGGGGGAGCGGTCATCGGTTTTGTCGCGGGGTGCCTGGCACCTCTGGTAGTGCCCTGGTCGTTTTATCGGGATCTCCGTTGGCGTCCGGGGGTGCTGCTTCAGAAGTGGCGGTGGGCCGAAACGAGCGATATTGCATCGGTCCTGTGCGTCGTGTCCGTGCTGGTGGGGACCGACGTCGTACTTGTCGGCTTCCTGGACAACGGCTCGGTAGAAGCAGCAGGCTTCCAAGCGCTCGCCACCATTGCAAAGGGGCCCGTTTACGTGGCCGCCGGGACAGCGCTGGTGGCATTTCCCTTGCTTCGCACCCCTGGCGTCAAGGTCAGCGAGGTGCTGGGAGCTTCATTCGCCTCGTTCGGGCAGCTTGTGGTGGTGGCCTTCGCCATCATCGCCACGGCACCGCCACTGATGTCCGGCCTCATAGTTCCGCCGAAGTATCACGGCTCCCTTGGACTCCTGCCATGGCTGGCGGCTTCCGGTCTCGGTTATGCCGTCCTGATGGTGCTCGCCACCATCCTTTTGGCCATGCGTGCCTACCGCCGCTGCCAAATCGGCCTCGCTTGCGCGTGTCTTCTGGTTATCGGCGGGCTGTGGATCGGCTGGCAGGTGAACGCCGTCCCGGGAATGGCCGTGGGATCTGCCGTCGGTGCGGTGACCGCTGGCCTCGTCCTGACACTATTGGCGCGTCCGGTGCTGGCGGCTACCAACCAGGGAAAGGGGACGGGCAGGTTCGCCATCCTGGCGTTCGCCCTGATCGTGGTCCTTGCCGGAGCCGCCCACCTGCAGCCCCTGCTCTGGTTGCTTCTCGCCGGCATCAGCGGAGTCACCGTTCTTGCCCACCAGCGCGGCATGCTGCCGCACAGGAACGACTTCAGGACCTCCCGACGTCGGCAGGCTGGCAGACGCAGCAAATCTACCGGCCGCCGGTCGAATAGGGCACTTCACCGACGTGCTTCTCCAAGAGGACGCCACTACTCCTGATTCAGCGGAGTTGTAAGGGGCAGGGAGCCCTCCAGAAATGTAGAGATGGGAAGACAGCTTTGAAAGTTTTACATTTGGGCTTTGAAGATCCACGAATGCCCGGGGCAGGCGGGGGATCAGTGAGGACGCACGAAATCAATCGCCGTCTGGCGACAAAGGGCTTCCACGTCACAGTGCTGACTACCCGCTATCCGGGCTGGCAGGAACGCATCGAAGACGGCGTGCATTATGTGCCCATCGGCTTCGGAACGGGCAGTAACCGCCTGGCCAGGCTAGTGGCCTATATTGCGCGGCTACCGTTTGAGGTATGGAAGCGCCGGTCAGCTACCGAGCTGGTGGTGGAGGATTTTTTCGCTCCGTTTTCGACCATGGCCGCACCGCTCTGGACCAAGCGCCCCACCATCGGTGTTGTCCAATGGCTGCATGCCAGGGACAAAGCACGGCAGTACAAGCTGCCCTTGCACTGGATAGAGCGACTGGGCGTGTTGACGCACCGCAGGCTGATTTCGGTTTCGCAGGGCATCAGTGATCGGTTAAAGGAACTGAACCCGGACCTGCATGTGGACGTCATCGGCAACGGCGTAGATCCCGGAGCCTGGAACAACCAACCGCGGCTGGGGAAGGATGTCCTCTTCATCGGACGACTGGAGTATGGGCACAAGGGCCTGGACCTCCTCCTGGAAGCCTGGGCCCACGCCTGCGAAAGGGTAGAAGGCAAGCTGCTGATCGCCGGTACAGGTCCGGACGAGGAACGGTTGCGCACGTCCGTCCGGGACAAGGGTCTCTCCGGGCGCGTGCAGATGCTCGGGTGGTTGTCCGGGGAAAGCAAGTTCCAGGTTCTCAGCAATGCACGGCTGCTGGTAGTGCCCTCGCGGCACGAAACCTTCGGGCTGGTGGCCATTGACGCGCTCGCGGCAGGCACTCCCGTTATTGCCTTCGACATTCCTTGCCTGAAAGAGATCATCCCGCCGGGTACGGGGTGGGTGGTAGAGGCTTTCGATGTTCTGGCACTGGCTGATGAAATTGCCTCCCGTTACTCCCAAACGGGGCTGGAGCACGTGGCTGAGCAAGGGCGGAAGTTTGCCGCCGGTTACAACTGGGATGCGCTCGCCGACAAGCAGGCGCAGGCCTATCGCACTGCTCTTACTGAGCTGAAGAACCCTCAAACCCGGCGGCCACAAGCCGACCACGCCGAAAGGGCTTGAATGCCGCTCCGATCACGAGTCGAACACTCCATGGCGGGCGACGCCCCCTGGCTTTTCCTTTCACCGCATCTGGATGATGCAGTCCTGTCATGCGGCTCGCTTATTGAAGCCCAGGCCAAAGGGCGGCAGATCATCGTGGCCACGCTGTTCACTGAGGCCATGCCATCACCCCACACGCGGGCAGCCCGATCCTTCATGCGCCAATGCACCGTTCCGGACGCTGGGGAATTGTTCCAGGCCAGGCAGTCGGAGGATCGTGCCGTGCTGCAGGACATGGGTGTTCAATCCATCCACCTTGGCGAAGTGGACGCCCTGTTTCGAAAGCGGCGAAAGCCCCCATTGCTGGGGAGCAGCCAGTGGGAGCGGCTGCTCCCGGAGCTCACTCACCGCTACCCCACCTATCGGTTCGACATCGCGATGGGAAGGATCGCCAAGGGTGATCGGGCCCTCATCCGCCGGCTTCGCTCCGACGTCGCCGGACTCATGGCACAAACCAAAGCTCAGCTGTTGTTTTGCCCGGCAGGGGTGGGTAAGCATGTGGACCACCTGATCACCCGGGAGGTAGGCAAAGGACACCCGGACAACGTGGTGATGTACTCAGACTTTCCTTATGATCTGGCTGCCGGTCCGGACGAAACGCACATGTCCAAATTGGGCTTTGTGCCGTGGACCTGGGACACCGGACTCGATGCAAAAGCCGGGCGGATCAGGCAGTATCCCACGCAGGCAGATGCCCTGTTCCCCAGCGGAGTAATCCCACTGAAACCGGAAACGTACTTTGTGCCTGGGCACCTCGATGCCGATTAGCCATCTGGTTCACACACACATTTCTTCTGGTTCAGTACTTTTTCGCTTCACATAAGGGTCATTATGAATTCGCTTTACCAACTCCAGGTCACTGCCCCGGGTGGGCGGGCGCGGAGGTCTGCCCATGCCTCCCAGCGGGCGTTGCGGGGACACTTGTGGGTTGCAGCCCTTGTAGGCTTGCTGGCCACGGTCTTCCGGGTGTTCGGTGTTCAACGGGCCAATGACGTTTTCATTGACGAAGTAACCTACGCGGACGTTGCAAGGCAGATAGCGGATGGCCACATGCCATCAATCCTTGGCACCCCGTTTTTCCTGCATCCTCCGGGTTCTTACGCCCTCAACGCACTGGTCATCCGCGTGCTGGGACTCCAAGGCAACTCCACGGACTTGGCGTTGCAGTTGCGTTGGGTCAATAGTGTTCTCGGAGCAGTTGCGGTTGTTGTCTGTTTCCTGCTGGTTCGCCGTCTTGTGGGTGTTGGACCTGCTGCCGTGGCTGGCGTCATTCTGGCCAGCGACCCGTTTGTCCTTCGCATGGATGGGCGGTTGATGATGGAGACTCCAGCTGGCCTGGCGGTCTTGTCGGGATGGCTATTGGTCCTGTTGCTGCTCGACCGTAAGTCGGGGCGAACCCGCCTGTGGCTTGAAATCAGCGCCGGATTGGTTTTCGGACTGGCCATCGTCATGAAAGACATGACTGCAGTGTTCACAGTGGTTCCGTTGCTTGCCGCGGTGGTCTGGCGTAGAACCGTGCCCCTCCAAACAGCCTTGCGAATCCTCGCATGCTCCACAGTTCCCTATCTGGTTTATCTGGGTTTGATCGCTGCCAGCGGGCTGATTCCGCAGTTCGTTGAACAAAAATCGGTGGGCGTCCTGAGGATGATGGGCGTCGTTCAGATGACAGGCTTCAATTCAGTCCACACCGTGAGCCTTGCAGACCGGCTCATTGACCTGGCCGGACGCTTCGGCACCAGCTATCTGCTTCTGGGCCTTTCCGTCGTGGCTGGGGCAGTGACTGCTATGTCTCCGCTGGTGGAACGGCGGGCTATTGGCTTGTTCTCGCTTTTTACCGGCTTGGTGGGTATCTACTCCGTCTTCTTCGGGGCGGCAGAGGAACAGTTTGGCTACTGTGTGGTGCTGTCTGCCCTGGTTTCGGTGCCCGTAGCCGCTGTGATGGTGGTGAAATGGCGCCCCCGCCTGCGGGCGCCCGTTGTGGCTGCCGCAGCAATCATGACCATACTCAGCCTCTTTCTGGGTGTTCAGGCAAGATCAGTCGTCGATGACGGGCTTGTCCGTGCCCGGGACTGGATGAACGCCGAGCTGCCCTTGTCCTCCAAGGTGGGTTTGACGTCAGTAACTGCTGAGTTCGCGCTCATGCCGCATGAGGGGTGGGAGGTCCTGCCATCCTTGCAGTCCCTGCATGACCGCGAGGCGCAGTATGTCCTCACACAGGGGAGGCAACTGAGTGAGGGGTACGGCTTCGCCGCACCTGAGTTCCTGGACTGGCTTCAGGACAACGCCCAAGCGGTTTTCACTTTCAGGGGACCAACGTCCGGTGACACCGTGGTGTGGCAATTGGACCGCGCAAAATTGGACGCCGCTGTGGCGGGAGGGCTGAGCTTCCCTCCCGTGACCGGCGGCTACCCGTGAGAAGCCTGCTTCGTGTGGTCTTGATGTTGATGATGACAACACCTGTGATCGTCGGTTGCAGTGTGCAGACCCAGCCGGCGGCAGAGCTCCTGTCTTTTGGGGTTCTGGGTGCCACGTGCACTCCTGAACGCCTCGCAGAACTTCGCGAGGCCGGCGTATCCGTAGTGGAATTGCCCTTGGCCTGGGATCGGTACCAACCGGGAGCCGGAGGGGTGGACCATCACTACGTGGCGGAGGTTCGTGAACGACTGAACCGCTGCCATGAGGCTGGCATGGCTGTGGTTCTGTCCCCTGGTCTGCATTACGCGCCTGATTGGGTAAGAGGTCTGCCCGGAGGTGTGCTGCGGGGAAGCGCACGAGGAACGCCAAAGGACCAGGGTTCCGAGCTCATATTCAGTGCCGATGTGCGGGATGCGGCGCAAAAGTACTTGGCCCTTGTTGCGTCGGACTTGGGGTTTGAGGGCGTAGCAGCAATACGAGTCGGGACGAATGCCAGCGGGGAGCTAGGGTACCCAGGGCCCGGTGACGGTGGAAATGAACGCGAGTACTGGGCATTTGCTGACGCCCCCCAGTACGGCATCGGTTTAGCTGAAGGCGTTGCGCCTTCTCCCATGCCGGGGTGGATTCCGGGCGCCAGCTCATGGCACGGGCGGTCCGTAACTGATGAGCAGGTCCAACGGTGGTGGGACTGGTATGCCGGATCTGCGGTGGACGCAGCCGTATGGCAGATACGCGAGCTGAGGAAACTTGGGTATCAAGGGCGTTTGCATGTTCCCGTAGCGGGTCGGGGAGTCTTGCCGAATGACAAAGCAACAGCCATAAAAGGACGCTTGGATGGCCGGGCCGATCCGGATGGCGCCCAGGAACGCGGTCTGGACTACGCTGTTCAATTCGCTGCGCTCGCGGCTTTAGCGGGGGTGGATGTGGACTTCACGGGCTTGGATGACATATCGGCCGTGAGTGCAGCCGCTGCCGTTCCGCGGCAAGATCAGTGCCTCCCCACTGACGACGAGAGCATGCTGATGGAAGATGTCTCACAATGGTCCTCCCACAGGTACATCAGCGCCTTGGCTCGGCGAGCCGGGCTGGGACTGGTCGGTGAAAACCCCGGTCCTCCGGATGCACCTTTCACCGGCGGCTCACCGCAATCGCACAGCCTAGCCGAACAATTGCGCACCGCTCCGGGGTACGCCGTGCAATGTGGGATGACGATGTTCCTGTTCGGCTTCGAAGAGAACCTCTTTGATGAGGAAGGCAGCGGTGTCACCACTGAGGACTACAAAGAAGTCATCCAGCGGTTGCAGCCTCCGGCTCAGCAGTGACGCCCCGAAACGGTCGGAGCTATAGGGGCGCGGCACCATCACCTCCAACACTGAAGTTGCTGGTCACTCTAAGCGGAGGGCATTGGCCAGGGACACCCGGTTCCTGCCTGCGGCCTTGGCTGCGTACAGGGCCATGTCGGCTTCCCGCAGCAACTGCTCGGTCCCCGCGCGGTGACCATCGGAAAAGGCCGAGATGCCAGCGCTGATGGTGAGTATCCCATCGGGGTCGCCGGAGTGCTCGATCTGCAGCGCATGCACGGCCGCCCGGACCCGCTCCATCACAACTTCAGCCCCAGCCGCCGTCTGCTCACGCAGGACCAAAAGGAACTCCTCGCCCCCAAACCTGTATACGCCGTCGGACTGGCGGACCTCGCCGGCGAGAGTTGAGGCGATGGCCACCAGGGCGGCGTCTCCTGCCTGGTGGCCGTAAATATCGTTATAACGCTTGAAGTTGTCCACATCCACCATCGCCAGACAGTAATCCCGCGAGTAGCGGTCGCTTCTGCTGTGCAGTTGGCCAAGGTCTTCCGTCAGCTTGAGTCTGTTGTGCAGCTTGGTCAGGGGGTCTGTGCGGGCCTGTTTGGTTAGCGCCGAACGATACTTGGCGAGGTCTGCGTGCAGCGAGGTGATCCGTTGCGCGGCCAGGAGGCGGATGTGCAGGTTGAACGGGTCAAGCGGTTTGGTGACGTAATCGTCCGCGCCGGCCTCCATGCCTGCCAGGACATCTTTTCGCGAACCGTGGGACGTCACCAGGATGACGTACGTGTAGGTGTCCTCCTCATGCGCGCGGATCGCCCGGCAAAGATCCAGGCCGTTCAACCCCGGCATCATCAGGTCCGTCACCACAGCTGCCGGGGCGTGTTCCTGGTAAAGCTCCCAGGCCGAGTCGCCGTCCACTGCCACGATGCAATCATGACCGGATTGCTCGACGGCGGCTTTGGTGATCATCCGGGAGATCTGGTCGTCGTCGGCGATCAATACTTTCATGGGGCTCCCAATAGTGTGCGCTCAAGTGCCCCATCCACTCGAGCGAGTTCCGATTTTAGTTCTTCGAGTACATGCGTTCCGTGCGCTTCAAAACCCGGGACTGCCTCACGTCCAAGTCGTTCCAAGTCCTTGGCCAGGATTGCGGCACCCGTAGCGCCGATGTTGCCGGCCGCACCCGCGAGTTTGTGGGCGGCGGCCTCCACAGCGTCGGCCTGCTGGCTCTCCAGGCCTGAACGAATTGCCTCCTGTGCACGCTGGGCTTCTTCGCGGAAAGCCCGGATGGCGTCAGGCAGCAGGCCCAAACCGTCCGCCGGTCCAAGTTCGCGGAGGATCTGCAGCCGGTCCTCATCGAGGACGGTGACGTCAGGGTCGGCAACGTCGGCGAGAACAGCGGCCTCCGCGTCTGAACCATTTGAGACAACAACGTTCGACGGCGGTGCTTCCGCCCGCTGCTCCTGCGGCACCCACCTGGCCAGGATGTCGCGGAGCTTGTCCAGGTCAACCGGCTTGCTGATGTAATCGTCCATGCCAGCCGCGAAACACCGCTCGCGGTCCTCGTTCAGCGCCCCGGCCGTCATGGCAATGATGGGAATCCTCACGGTTTTTGAGTCACGGGAGCGAATGGTCTTTGTGGCCTCAAAACCGTCCATCACCGGCATGTGGCAGTCCATGAGAATGGCAGCATAGTTTCCGGTGAGCGTCGCAGCAACGGCTTGAGCGCCGTCGTCGACGATGTCCACTTGGTAGCCGAGCCTGTTCGCCATCCCGCGGGCCACCAGCTGGTTGACCTCGTTGTCTTCGGCCACCAGAAGCTTGCCCAACCGGAGTTCCGGGTTCTCGGACGGCGACTCGGGCTGCATTGCATAGGGGAGCGGGGCGCCTGCATTGCCGATCGTTCTCGTTGCCACGAGCCGTAGCAGCCGGTTGTAGAACTCGGAGCTCCGGACGGGCTTGGTGAGGTACTCGCGGATACCTGCGGAGGTGAGATCGGCCTTGTCCACTTGCATGGTGGAGGTCAGGAGAATGATCCCCGGGCCGCCCGAGCCGTTGCTCTCTTCCTTGATCTGGCGGGCCAATTCCAGGCCATCGGTATCGGGCATGCACATGTCCACCACGGCGATGTCATAGGGGTGGTGGTCCGAAACGGCCGAACGGTATTCGTCCATGGCAGTGCGCGCATCTGCGACTGCCACCGGCTGCATTCCCCAGCTTGCGAGCTGGGTCTCCAGCACCAAACGGTTGGTGGCGTTGTCGTCCACCACGAGGACTTTTCGTCCCGCGAGCGAGGCAGGCAGGATTCCGGTGTCCGTAGCCGGAGGGCCGACGGGCAGGTCCAGGACAAACCAGAATTTGCTGCCCACACCCATTTCACTGTCAAGCCCTATTTCGCCGCCCATCACTTCGGTCAGCCGCCGGGAGATGGCAAGACCGAGGCCCGTGCCGCCGTAACGGCGGGTGGTGGAAGCGTCCGCCTGCGCGAAGGATTCGAACAGTCGGTGGTGGTCCTCAGTGCTGATGCCGATTCCCGTGTCTCGGACTTCAAACCGCAGCGAGGCTTTGTTCGAATCCTGGCTGACTACTGAAACCTGGATCTCCACCTCGCCGGCTGGAGTGAACTTGACCGCGTTGGATGACAGGTTCAGCAGGATCTGGCGAATCCGCCCGGAATCGCCCATGAGCCGTTCAGGCACGTTGGGGTGACAGTAGGAGATCAGCTCAAGTTCCTTGCTTTGGGCCTGCTCGGCAACCAGCCCTGCAACTTCTTCCACCAGTGTGCGCGGATCGAATGCCGTGATGTCCAGGTCCACTTTCCCGGCTTCCAGCTTGGAGAAGTCCAGGATGTCGTTGATCAGCGTGAGGAGGACCTCGCCTGCGCCCTTGACCCCTTGGGCGTATTGCCGTTGGACTTCGTTAAGGCGCGTGTCCAGCATCAGCGATGTCAGACCGATTACAGCATTGAGAGGGGTCCGGATCTCGTGGCTCATAGTGGCCAGGAACTCCGACTTGAGCCTGCTCGATTCCAAGGCTGCTTCCCGGGCGGCCATCAGTTCGGATTCCGCAGCTTTGCGTTCCGTGATGTCCCGGGAAATTGTGGCCACGCCCCAGATGCCCGATTCATTGCGGACGGGGGAGAGTGTCACGGAGACCGGAATGGTGGTCCCGTCCCCGCGTTTGCGTAGGGTTTCAAAGTTCTGGACGTTACCACTTTCGGCGGTTGTTCGGAGGGCCTCGTGTTCATCGTGCTGCAATTCCTCCGGGACAAAGAAATCGCTGTTCCGGCCGACGGCCTCCGCCGCCGTATAACCAAAAATCCGCTCCGCCCCCGGATTCCAACTGAGGATCTCTCCCTCACGTGTCTTGCCGATGATGGCGTCGCCGGAGGAGTTTACGATTGCCCCCAAGCCCTCCAGTTCGGCCGTGCGGGCCGCCACTTTGGACTCAAGGTCCCGCGTCAGCGTCACATTCTCGACGACGATCAGCACCTGCCGCACGATGACGAAGGCCAGGACAGACAGGCCCGTGATCAGCAGGATGGGGTCTGACAGGTTGATGGCCCGGCTGCGGTTGAAAAGGACTGCGCCGAAAACGGGAATGTATGGCAGAAGTTCCAAGGCGGCAGCATAGGTGCGTCCGTCTTTTTTGCTGCTGCTGGCCTCTGGAGCCAGTGGGCTGAGCCCAACCAGCAGGAAGGCTGCTACCCAGCCCAGTGCCAGGGGTGACCCGGTTACACCTGTGACGCCTTCGGTGGTGAGCCGCACGTAGGTTAGGTCGGTCAAAGCGAGCACCAGGAAGCCCAAGCCCAGGCACAACCAGGGAAGGCGCCGGCCCCGGGCGGCCCGCATTGTCAGGACGATGAGCAGGGAGACCATCACCACGTCCACGAACGGGTATGCCAACGTGGTCAGGAACGCAAGGGCATCCTCGTTGCCAGCATCGATCACTGGCCCCAGGACCGCACCCCAGGCGATGAAAAGAACGGCACTGGCCACCGTTCCGACGTCCAGGACCGTCCGGACAACTGACATGCGGACGCTGCCGCCTTTGGAAAGCATGACAAGCCCGACGGCGACCGGCAGCGCGTAGCCGATGAATCCGGCGTCGGAAGCTGATGGGAAGGGGTAGGCGTGGTCCAGCACTATGCCGTTGAAGGTCCAAAGTGCTTGGCCGCAGGACCAAAGAGCCAACCCTGCAACAACGAACCATCGGGCCTTTGTGTTGCCGTGGCCCCGCACAGCGGCACTGGTGTGTGTCATCAGCGCAGTCAGTGCGGCGGTAAGTATCGCCAGGTCGCCTGCAAGTTGGGCTGTGGGTGTCCCGATACCGCTGCCGAGTCCGGCGGCCAGGAGGACCGCGCACATTCCGACTGCTACAAGGAAAAGCGGCATACCCTGCCTCGCCCATGAGCGCACCGGAAGAACCTCGTGCTTCACTCCTGCCACTGAACCCCTGCCTTCGAAAGTGGCCCCACCAAAAGCGAACAACGCATCTTGCCTTTGCGCTGAGGGAAGCATACGCCGGGAAACCCCATCTAGGTAGCAGCTGAGCGCGTTTTGACGGCTCTAAACGCGCTCTAATGCGACGCAGTTGGGTCAGCGCTCCGGGGTGAGGGTCTTCGAGAACAGCACAGCTCCGTTGGCGTTGCGAAGGCTCGCGGTGAACGTGCCGTCCGCGGCGAGGTCCACGTGCCCGAAATATTGGTTCTCGCCATCCCGCGGGGATTCGCCCGGGAAGCGACCAGCTTTGCTGAACACCACTTCGGGTCCGAACGTTCCGTCCATGGCATTCGGACCAAACGAGCCAGCGTTGATGGGACCGGCCACGAACTCCCAGAAGGGATCGAAATCGGTGAACGAGGCCCGTTCGGGGGAGTAGTGATGGGCGGCGCAATAGTGCACGTCCGCCGTCAGCCACACAGTGTTCTTGACACCGTCCCGCTTGAAAGCACTCAGCACACCGGCGATCTCCAGTTCACGCCCGAGAGGAGCCCCGTTGTCCCGGTTGGACAGGCTCTCCTGGTTCACGGCCCCGTCCGGCACGATGATGCCCAACGGGAGGTCCGCGGCGATCACCTTCCATGTCGCCTTGGATTGGCGTACTTCCTTGATGAGCCAGTCCACCTGCTCCTGGCCCAGGATGTTGGTGGCGTAGGGTTCTTTGCCGTCCGTGTTGGGGGACTTGAACGTCCTCATGTCCAGGCAGAAGACATCCAGCTGGGGGCCGCGCGAAATCTTCCGGTAGATGCGGGCAGGTTGGTACTGGCCGGCGTCGAACGTTCCCGGGCGCCATAGCGCCGCGGAGTCCGCGATCGGCATATTCTCCTGCCATGCTTGCCGGCCGCGGGCTGCGAGGACATTCACGTTGCGTTCGGTGTAGCGGGCGTCGTCCAGGATCTGGCCCGGGTACCAGTTGTTGTGTGTCTCGTGGTCGTCCCACTGGGCGATCACCGGAACCTCGGCGAACATGGCGCGCATATTCGCGTCCAGCGAGTTGTAACGGTGCCGGCCCCGGTATTCGGCGAGTGTCTCGGCGACCTTGGAGACTTCCTCGGTGACGATGTTCCGCCACACCTGGCCGTCCTTCTCCGTGACAGTGGCAGCGATGGGGCCGTCGGCGTAGATGGTGTCCCCGGAGTGGATGAAGAAATCCGGCCGCGTTGCGTGCATTGCCTTGTACCCACGCATGCCGCCGATCTCCTCGTTGATGCCCCAGCCCTGCCCGGCCGTGTCGCCGGTCCATACGAAGGACTGCGGGTACGACGACGGCCTGCCGCCTGGGTGGGCTTCTTCAGGCCCGCCGTTCCCGGATGAGTCAGGGGCAGTAGTGAACGTCCCCTTGACTGCCTCGCCGAGGCCGTTCTCGTCCTCGAAGTTAAGTTCAAGGGCGAAGCGGGTCCCGGCAGGAAGTCCTTTGACGTGGATCTTGGCGGTGAAGTCGCTGGCTTCGGTAGCGAGAGGGCCTTGGATGGTGCGGCTGAATCCGTAGCGCCCCCGGAGGATTTCGCCGGCGCTGTCCACTGCCTGCAGCCGGGCGCTCAAACGGCCCGGACCCGAAGCACGTGACCAGAGGACAGCGGAGTCGGTGGTGACATCCCCGGTGGCAATTCCCGTGGGGAGTGTGAGGCGTTTGCGGACCAGGGGGATGGCGGCGGGGGCGGGCGCGGCGGTACCGGTTGCGAGACCGGCCAAAGCCAGGCCGGTTAAGGACGTTTTTACGAGGGTGCGGCGTGAGAGATCAGTCATGGTTCCACTGTTCCGGGCAGCAGTGAACAGAGGATGAGCCTGAGGTGAAGGAAACGGAACGAGTACCGGTGCCCGCCTAAACAAGTGGCCTATCCCGGAAAATTGCGTACTACCTGGTGCAAATTCAGGCAATCAATGAAAAAGACGAGTATCTGCTACTCGTGCGGTGCCAATGGCCAATTCCTAGCATTAAGTTCCCTAGGGTTTCTGAAATTCTGTTCCGCCGGCTCAGCGGTGGTTCGCTCCCTCGCACGTGACGAGTGGCGCTCCCCATAACACTTCTGCGCTATCGCATACGCCCCTCCCCTGGGACTTCTGCGTGCTCAGACCAAAGCCACGGATTCTGGGACATCTAATGAACATTTACAATGACGAGCTTCAAACTACTCTGTCAAAGAACACGCCCGGCGGCACCTTGCTGCATGGGTCGCGCAAAAATAAAGTCCTGTTGATCACAATTGCCATCATCGTTGTTATAGGGCTAATTCCATTGATTTTTGGGGTTCTTTCACAGGCAGGCAACCCCGCAGCCGATGTGGGCCAGAATGTTTCCACTGAACAACTGGCCACCCCCCAGGCCTCTGAGTCCAGCCCCGCCACGCCCGCTGCGAGTGAAGCAGCAGCTGCACCTGCAACCGAAGCCAAGGCGCCGGCTGCAGAACCTGCACCGGCCGTGGCCGCGGCGCCGGCTGCAGAACCTGCACCGGCCGAGCCCGCACCGCCGGCGGTGGATACCAACCTCTATACGGTTGTCGCCGGAGATACCGTGGGCTCCATAGCTGCCCGGTACGGGGTGAACATGAACGAGATGCTGGCTGCCAATGGCTTGAGCGGCTACTCCGTCATCGTGCCCGGCCAGGTCCTGAAACTTACTGGACCAGCTGTTCCACTCATCGAGCCGGCGCCGGCCCCCGCCGCAGCCCCAGCCCAGGCCGCCCCTGCGCAGGCCGCTCCGGCGCAAGCTGCTGCTCCAGTAGCTGCAGGCTGGACGATCTACGTGGCTGGATCCGGAGGCCAGAGCATGGTGGACGCGTGCATAGGGCCGATCCATTTCACTCCCACGGACGCCTACGCATTGTTCATTACCGAGCACGACTTCTGTGGAGGTTGGGCACGCTTCTCCGGTATCGGTGTGGGACAGACGGTTAACATCCCGGGCTACGGCACGTACACAGTGACCGGAAGGGGCCAGGTGCCCAACCCCGGAACCACCAACAATGTGGCGGCCGTCTTCGGCGGCTTCCCCGCTGTTGTCCTGCAGACCTGCATCCCCGGCACGAGCCAGATGTTGGTGATCGGACTTAACTAGTAAGGACAGCCAATCAGGCCGGCGCCGTAAGGCGCGCAAAGCGGAGGATGCCCAAGATGGCCGGGGCCAGCTCATCCTCCATCTGGTGGTAGACCTCTTCCGCTCGGCGGTAGGGGTCTACCACGTCGTTGTCGGCAGGATCGGCCGGCAGTGCCAGATGCCGGACGGAAGCGACACGGGCGGGAAGAGCCCGCCAGAATTCCACGATGTCGCCCTCGGGAACAACGTCGCCACGCGTCTCCAGGACGGCGAGCATCCTCGCAAATTCACGGATGGTGAACGTTCGCTTCAACAAGGAGGCATCCAGTTGAAGGACTTCGCCCCGGTGCTTGGACGTCATGGCCAGCACAAGGTCGGTTTCCCGGAGGATCTTCTGGTTCAGCTGCCTGGCCGCGAAATTGTCCGGGCTGCCACGGAAGGTGCTGATCATCTTGGCCGACAGGGGTTGAATCGGCTCTCCCACCATGGCGCGCGTTCCGGCGCTGCGAACCTCGAATGATCCCGGGCTTGCGTGGTTGAGGCCGGCCTGCAGCAGCCGTTCCGCCACCGGGGAACGGCAGATGTTCCCTGTGCAGACGGTGAGGATCCTGAAGGGCTGGGGCGATTCCACGTGAGGCTCTTTTCTTGCGGGGGCTTGGGACGGCTCGGGTCCCATCCCAAGTTAACACGGGCAGCAAAGCGCACCTTGTCACAACGCCCAGCTGCACCCGTGCGTTGTAATCAGCCCTTGGTGTCCCACCGAACGCTTGACTGAAAACGTCCGCTCCGCATATTCTGAACGAACGGTCGGTAATTTATTAGGAGCAACCATGGCATCGCAGAATCTGCAATCAGTGCCCGCTGAGCTGTCCCCGGAAGAGCAGGAGCGGGAGGCAGCCGGCAAGGCGTACTTTGATCGCATCATTTCGGAAGACTCGCGCATCGAACCGCGCGACTGGATGCCGGAGGCTTACCGCAAGACTTTGCTGCGCCAGATCTCGCAGCACGCGCACTCGGAAATCATTGGCATGCAGCCGGAAGCCAACTGGATCACCCGCGCCCCAAGCCTGAAGCGCAAGTCCATCCTCATGGCCAAGGTCCAGGACGAGGCGGGCCATGGCCTGTACCTCTACTCGGCAGCTGAAACCCTGGGCCAGACCCGGGACAAGATGATGGATGACCTCATTGCCGGCAAGGCCCGGTACTCGTCGATCTTCAACTACCCGGCGATTTCCTGGGCGGACATGGGAGCCATCGGCTGGCTTGTGGATGGCGCAGCGATCTGCAACCAGGTTCCCTTGTGCCGGGCATCCTATGGTCCTTACGGCCGCGCAATGGTGCGCATCTGCAAGGAAGAGTCCTTCCACCAGCGCCAGGGTTTCGAGATCCTGCTGGAACTGTCCAACGGCACGCCTGAGCAGAAGCAGATGGCGCAGGAGGCTGTGAACCGCTGGTACGCGCCGTCGTTGATGATGTTTGGCCCGCCGGATGATGACTCACCCAACTCCAAGCAGTCCATGGCCTGGAACATCAAGCGGTTCAGCAACGATGAACTGCGCAGCCGGTTCGTGGGAATGATGGTGGAGCAGGTCAAGGTCCTCGGCCTGACCCTGCCTGATAAGGACATCCGTTTCAACGAAGAAACCAAGAAGTGGGAGCACGGACCCCTGGACTGGAATGAGTTCAAGGAAGTCCTGGCCGGACGGGGCCCCTGCAACTCGCAGCGCATCGAGCGCCGCCGCGAGGCACACGAAAACGGTGCCTGGGTTCGCGAAGCCGCCGTTGCCTACGCCCGCAAGCAAGCACAGAAAGAGAACGCAGCATAATGGCTCCTCACGGTAACCCGGAAGAACCGGCAAGCTCGGCCAGCGAGATCAAGCGCGAGGCCCCCAAAGTTGCGGCGACTACGCCGGCGGAACAGCAGCACCACGAGACCCCATGGTCCCTCTGGGAGGTCTTCGTGCGCTCCAGCCGAGGCCTGTCCCACGTGCACGCCGGTTCCCTGCACGCTCCTGATGCCGCCATGGCACTGAGGAATGCACGCGACCTTTACACGCGCCGCAACGAAGGCGTCTCCATCTGGGTTGTCCCGGCCGAGGCGATCTCCTCCAGCGATCCCGATTCCAAGGGCGCCTTCTTCGAATCGCCGCAGGGCAAGGACTACCGCCACGCAACGTATTACACCAAGAGCGAAGGCGTGAAGCACCTGTGATGACTGACAAAGACACTGACTTCGCCATTGAAGGCCACGGCGACATCTCCGTGGGCGTTCACGGAGCAGGAGCTTCCGGTGACGGTTCAGCCAGCGCCACCCGCATCACACCGGGCAACGCCCTCCGCCCGGAAGACATTGCCCTTGAAGTACGGCGTGGACAGGTCAAGCCCAGCGATGACGTAGCCGAGTTTGCGCTGCGCATTGGCGACGACGGCCTCATCCTCGCACAGCGCCTTGGCCACTGGATTTCCCGCGCTCCGGAGCTTGAGGAGGACATTGCACTCGGAAACATCGCGCTGGACCAGTTGGGCCACGCCCGCTCCTTCCTGACCTATGCTGGTGCGGCCTGGGACAAGTCCGAGGACGATCTCGCCTACTTCCGCCGCGAGCACGAGTTCCGTTCCGCGCACCTGTTCGAGCAGCCCAATGGGGACTTCGCGGTGACAATCGCCCGCCAGTTCATCGTGAGCTACTACCAGTACGAGCTCTACACGGCCCTCACCGCATCCAAGGACGCCACCATCGCGGCCATCTCCGCCAAAGCCGTGAAGGAAGTGGATTACCACCGCGACCACAGCGCCCAATGGGTACTTCGCCTGGCTGGCGGCACGGACGAGTCCCGCGCGCGCATCATCCAGGGCTTCAAGCTCGTGTGGCCATACGTGGACGAACTCTTCGAAGACGATGAGCTCACCACCCGCCTGGCCGAGGCTGGCGTGACAGTGCAGCCCTCAAGTCTTCGCGCCGAATTCGATCGCCTCACTGGCCAGATCATGGCCGAAGCCGAACTGGAGATCCCTGCCGTTCCGCAAGCACTGGGAGGCGGCCGTCGCGGCAAGCACTCCGAATTCCTGGGTTACATCCTTGCTGAGATGCAGGTCCTGGCCCGCGAGCACCCCGGCGCGAGCTGGTGACCATCATGGCAACCCTTGCTCGTTCAAAAACACGCACCCAAGAGCAGAGGGCCTGGGACATTGCGTCCACGGTCTGCGACCCGGAGATCCCGGTCCTCACCATCGAGGACCTCGGCATTCTCCGTGGCGTACACGTCGTCGACGTCCCGGACGCCCAGCAGCCCACGGACAAGCAGCAGCCCACGGACAAAGCGGACGACGGCGGCACTTCACGTACCGCCGTCGAGGTCACCATTACGCCCACGTACTCGGGTTGCCCGGCCATGGATGCGATTGGTGACGACCTGCGGAGGGCCTTCGAGAAGGAGGGCTACGCGAGCGTGCACATCAACCTGGTGCTCTCCCCGGCCTGGACCACGGACTGGATGACCGAGTCCGGCAAGGCCAAGCTGCAGGAATACGGGATCGCGCCTCCCACGGGAAGGGCTGCCGCAGGCGGCCACTCCGGTCCCGTTCGTTTGAACCTGGCTGTGAAATGCCCGCAGTGTTCTTCGCTGAACACCAAGGAGCTCACCCGCTTTGGTTCCACGTCCTGCAAGGCGTTGTTCGTCTGCCAGGACTGCAAGGAACCGTTCGACTACTTCAAAGTCCTCTAAGGAATTCCATGACCACCGAAACCCAGACGGCCAGCCGCCGTCGTGCGTCTTTCCACACCCTGACCGTCTCGGAAGTCCGGCGCCTTACGGACGACGCCATCGAGGTGACGTTCGCTGTTCCCGCCGAGCTGGCTGGTCAGTACGACTACCTCCCGGGCCAGTACGTCGCGCTACGCACCACGCTGCCGGATGAGCAAGGTGAGCCGCACGAGGTCCGCCGCAGCTACTCAATCTGCGCAGAGCCGCGCAGCTTTGCCGATGGCAGCAGCGAGATCCGGGTGGCCGTGAAGAAGGACCTTGGCGGTGTCTTCTCCACGTGGGCCAATGCCGAGCTTAAGGCCGGCGACAGCCTTGACGTCATGAGCCCGCAGGGCGCGTTCATTTCGCGGCACGGCAAGGACGGTTCGTCGGTCCAGCACAACGTCATGAATTCCATGAACCACCCGGAAGAGCTGGCGGGGGAGCCCGGGAACTTCGTTGCGATCGCTGCGGGTTCAGGCATCACCCCCGTGATGGCGATCGCCCGGACGCTGCTGGCCGCCAATCCGGAGACCACGTTTGACCTGATCTATGCCAACAAGGCTGCCATGGACGTCATGTTCCTTGAGGAGCTGGCGGACCTGAAGGACAAGTACCCCTCGCGCCTGGCGCTGCACCACGTTTTGTCCCGCGAGCAGCGGATCGCCCCGCTGATGACCGGCCGCATCGATTCGGAGAAGCTCCAGGCCCTGCTGAGCAGTGCCATCCATGCCGAGGATGTGGACGAGTGGTTCCTCTGCGGGCCTTTCGAGCTTGTCCAGCTGTGCCGCGACACCCTCGCTACCCGCGGCGTGAAGCCCGAGCACGTGCGGTTCGAGCTGTTCACCACTGGCCGTCCGGACCGCCCTGAGGGCAACGCGGGCCGTCCCGTTGTGGAGGACGAGTCGAAGGAAACCTACAAGATCACGTTCAAGCTGGATGGTTTGACCGGCGAGGTCGCCAGTCCCACCCACGCCCGTGAATCCATCCTCAATGCTGCACTGCGTGTCCGCCCCGATGTTCCGTTCGCCTGTGCAGGCGGGGTCTGCGGCACCTGCCGCGCCAAGCTTGTGACCGGTACGGTGTCCATGGATGAGAACTACGCCCTGGAACAGGACGAGCTGGACAAGGGCTACGTCCTCACCTGCCAGTCCCACCCCACCAGCGAAGAAGTTACCGTCGACTTCGACGTCTAAGGAGTCCCCATGATCGAGCTCTCCATTGCCAACGGCATTGCCGAAATTGTCCTCAATGCCCCCGAAAAGCTGAACTCGCTCAACGAGGACGCGCTCGCCGAACTGGATAAGGCGTACGACGACGCTGCTGCCGCCGCCTCGCGCGGTGAGGTGCGGGCCCTGCTGCTTCGCGGTGAGGGACGTGCCTTCTGTGCCGGCCGCGACATCGCAGGTGTCACCCCCGAAACCGACGACGCGCAGGCGTACCTGGGCGGGCTGGTGGAACCGTTGTTGAAGAAGATGGCCGCGTTCCCGGCACCCACTTTTGCTGCCGCACATGGAGCTTGCCTGGGTGTTGGTTTAGGTCTCTTGCTGGCCACTGACGTGGTGTACGTGGCGGAGAATGCCAAGTTCGGTTCGCCCTTTGCCAAGCTGGGCGCCACCTTGGATTCCGGCGGCCACTGGTACTTTATGGAGCGTCTGGGCATGCACCGGACACTGGACCTGATCTATACGGCCGACCTCATCAGCGGAGCCGAGGCCGTAGAGCGCGGAATGTTCAGCCGGGCGATGCCGGATGACGCATTGCTTGCCATGACCCGCGCAATCGTCGAGCGCGTAGCCACAGGTGCCACCGGTGCTTTCGTTGCCTCCAAGGAACTCGTGGCCCACATCCGCGATCAGCGACTGGGACTCTGGGCGTCCATGGCCGAGGAAAACACGGAGCAGGCACGGCTGTGCAAGACCGACGACTACGCCGAAGGCTTCCGGGCGTTCCAGGAGAAGCGGGCGCCGGTTTTCAAGGGGTAGTTCCAAGCTCTTTATGTAAATTCGTTCAGAAGCTTGTACCCGGCCACTTTTCCTTCCAACGAGATCACGGCCATGCCGTCCTCCGCAGTGGGCAGGTCGGTCAGCGCGCCGTAGGTGAGTGCTGGGACGGCCACGCCACTCTTCATGCATGGAAAAGCCGTAACCGAGCCAGCGCTGATGGCACCGCCAGGCTGGTCCTCGTAGGGTCCGTTTGGAGGTGGCGTGTAGGTGGTCTCCTTCAGGCAGACAAACACGTCCTCGAAGCTTGCCCCGCGGAACTTGCCGGTCCGGGTGTCCAAGAGATTCACGCTCCTCGGGACGCCCGCAATCACCAGATCGCCGCGACTTGCTGTAGGAATGAGTTCCCTCGTGTTCCAGCCGATATCCATGGGCTCGGTTTCCCACGCGGCGTCGCCGGTCAGGGGGTTGTAGCCGACCAGCTTCGACTTGGCACCTCTGTACTTGCCCGCGGGAAATTCCAGGTACCCCTCGGTGTACTCGCATCGAATGGGGAAGGCGTCGCCACCCTCCAGCTTCGTCGCTACTGTGCCAATGGTTTTGGAGCATTCCACCTGTGAGCCGTCCGCTGTCCACAGAATCCGTGCGCTTGAAGCCCGGAAGCCTACGGTCTTGGCGGTTTCGCGCAAGTTTAGTGAGAAGGTTTGCTCTGTAAATTTGTCGGGTGAAAAATCCGTGGGGTTGATTCCAACGGAGCCGACGTAGAGATCCAGTTTTTCGGAGTAGGTGAAGTGCCAGCCCATACTGGTGCTGGCCCCTTTGCCAAAGATTTTTTCGATTTCAACTTCCCACAGCACCTCGCCGTAAGAGACATGGGCCAGGGTTTCAACTCCACCAGCCACCACCGAATACAGTTCTTTGCCCACCGGCCGGAAATTCCCCGTGAGTGGGTTGATTTCGGGACCGGCCAGATCTTCGCCGGAATCCAAGTCCACCCAGTGCTCCACTGTTTGGGAAGTTTCATCAAAGGCGATAAAGCACATGTCCACGTGGTCGTCGCAGGCAAAGGGACGGGTGCCCACCAGTTCGGGCCTGCCGCGGTAGAGCTCCTTGCCGGTGTTCAGGTCAAAGGCCACCGGGGCAGTCCACCACGTTGCGCCGCCATTATTGGCCGGGGGAGTTGCCGCCTGCAGGAAAATGGCGGCACTCTTCCCTGTCGCTGTCCTGGTGACAACAGGTTCAAGGGGAACAGCGGGCGCCTCGAGCCCCGGGTGAACAGGCTGGGTCCACAGTTCCTTGCCGTTCGCAACTGAAATGGCATGGGCGGTGACGCCAGCAGGGGTCTTTGCGTAAACCAAGGCAACGCCATCAGCCACCACAGGTTGGCCGATGGCATCCAGCGGTACTTCCCATGCCGCCGTCGCGATTTCTGTGCTCCTCTCTACCGGAGAAGTCGTGGGGGGTGGAGTGGTTGCGACGGGTAACCCCGGAAGGGAAATGATGGTGCACGCGGACAGCAGCATGGCAACACCTACGGCCGCGACGCCGAACCGCACTGGCTTCAAGCGTTCAAAGTAGCGCGCGGATCGGGACTGAATCATGGTTCCCCCAGGAACGTTCATGGTTCAGCACCTGCAGGGCGTAGTTCCAAACCAGAAAAGGCCAACAAGGTGTGGCTCAGATAGAGAATACAGCTCGCGGACCTGGATGAATGCAGCTCAGCGAAACAGCATCATTAGCAGCCTCGATAAGCGTCGCTGTCAGTGGACCACATCCAGGACAGCACGGACGATGCTGTCGGTGTTGATCCCGATCCTGCCCATGAGTTTGGGGAATGCCTTTAGGGTCTGGCACCCACTTGGCGTCCGGTAAGTGAATGTCAGTCTTCCGTAGTTGTTCCTAGAACTTTGTCAGATGGGGGTCTATTCCGCAATAAGTGAATCCGACTAGTCTTGTGAACATGAATGAGTCCTCCATCGCCCCGGAGCGCGGCACGAGGCCGCGGAACCGGCGCGCCCTGATACTTGCAGCGGCAGGTGAACTCTTCGCGCAGAAGGGATACGCACAAGTCAGCATGACCGACGTGGCCAACGCCATGGCGGTTCAACCATCCGCCCTTTATCGACATTTCCCGAGCAAGGGCGAGCTGCTTCGGGAGGCAGTTGTGGCCAGCTTCCAGCCCGTTTTGGATACCGTCACCCAAGCCCCTGACGGCGACCTTGAACAGTTGATCGCGGCTCTGGGCCGGGCAGTTTTGGAGCACCGGGACAACGGCGTGCTGTGGGAGCGTGAATCCCGGCACCTTCCGCCTGCCACCCGCTTCGATATTGCGAGCGCCAGCAAGTTCGCGATGAGCAGCAAACTGCAGTCCGGCAGCCATGCGTTGCCGGCGCCCGAGGCGGACCTGCGGGCTTGGGCAATGTTTGCTGTGATGATCAGTGTGTCGTGGAACCCCAACCGGCTTTCACGGGTGGATAAAGAGTTCCAGCTGGCCACGCTCGCCCGCACAGTACTCGTCATGCCATTGCCCCCGATTGAAGCGTCGGGGAACCATCGGCGCGCGTCGATTCCCATGCCGCGTAGCCGTCGTGAGGCATTGCTGGCTGCCTCAATTCGACAGTTCGCCGCGTTTGGGTTTGAAGCCGTGAGTCTTGACGACATCGGCGCCGAGGTTGGAGTCGCGGGTCCCAGCATTTACCGCCACTTCGACAGCAAGGCGGAAATGCTTGCCGCAGCCCTGCATCGCGCCGAAGAAGTGCGGTGGATGGACATGTGGCGCGCTCTATCTGAAGCCGCTGATGCATCCGAGGCGCTGCAGCGCATCCTTTCCTCGCACATTGCTTTCTCGGTGGCCAGCCCGGAATTCCTGCAACTGGCCGTGTCCGAACGTCCACATCTGCCCGAGGAGGACTTGCGGAACCTAATGGACGCGCAGGGCGACTACATCACCGATCTAGCCTCACTGGTGGAGGACATTTACCAGGGTGCCGATCCAGAGGTGGTCAGAACCCGGGTGAAAGCGGCACTGCACGTGGTCACCAGCGTTGTCCGCACTCCCTTCCTGCGGGACATCCGAGGCATCCAGGAAATTCTCGAACACATGGTAAGGGGCCTCATGGCGCCCACAGCCGACCATGGTGGCTTGTGATGAAGAAGCGCCAAATCAGCTAGGCAAAGTTCCCGGGGACACCTCTAGTCAGACGCGGAGTGAATCTCCCTCGACTCTAACTATCTCAAGACTAAGATATAATGGATCACGCTGCAAGATGTCGGTGGAAAGTGCGCGAAAATTGCCGCACGCATTGGGAAGCTCAGTGTTAAGATACTTAGACCGGACGAAGGAGAGACTGCGCATGACCACCGAATCGCGGAACACTGACATGGACGCCGTGGACGCCATTATTGAGGACTGGCACCGCGAGCGCCCCGATCTTGATCCCAGGACCATCGGCGTTTTTGGCCGCCTGCAGAGCCTGGTAGCACGGCAGCGGGCTGTTCAGGATGTGAACTATGAGGAGTACGGGCTCACGTTGGCATCCTTTGATGTTTTGGCGAACCTGCGCCGATCAGGCCCGCCGCATCGGAAGACGGCCGGTGAACTGGCAAGTTCATCCATGCTGACCACAGGTGGCATCACCTTCCGGCTGGACCGCATGGAGGAACAAAACCTCATTGAGCGGGTTCGGTCGAAGGAGGATCGTCGTGTTGTCTACGCCCAGATGACGGACCACGGCAAAAAGCTCATTGACGAGGTCATCTCAAAGCATCTGGAAACGCAGCGCAATATGCTCGCCGGCCTGACCGCCAAGGAGATCGACCAATTGGCGCTGCTACTGAAAAAAGCTGAAGCCTCCATCGTCGCCTATGACCCGAAGGCTTCCTCCGCGGACGAACTCACCCTGAACGTATAGACGATCACGGCGCCGGTTCGTCCATCCACTCCATCAAGCAAGGAATCGAATGAAGCCAGGAGCCCGCAGGATCGGAATAATCGGACATGGAGCCATTGGGGCCCGTGTTGCTGCTGACATTGCCGCTGGAAAAGTCAAAGGGGCCACCCTTGAAGGAATCATTTCCCGCAGCGCCATAGACAACGCGCCGGCTCCCCGGCTTGAGATTGACGAAGCGTTGGAGCGCTGTGACCTGCTGGTTGAATGCGCAGGGCAGGAGGTCTTGATAGACCATGGCGAGGCGGTGCTTTCTGCGGGCGTAGACCTGCTCGCTACCTCATTGGGGGCGCTTGCGGACCCACACCTCTCAGCGAGGTTGTCGGCTGCAGGGCCCGGCAGGCTTTTCTTGACCCCGGGCTCCATTGGTGGCCTGGACCTGTTGGCGTCGGGCGCCCGCGCAACAGGCTATGACGCCGTCAGGATAACCACAACCAAGCTCCCGGGTTCCCTGATTCAGCCGTGGATGGACGAGGTGGAGGCCGATCGCATTCGGAACACGTCCGGTCCCATCGAGATCTTTTCCGGTCCCGCAGCCCAGGCCACGCAATTGTTCCCCAAGTCGCTTAACGTGGCAGCCGCCGTCGCCCTTGCAGTAGATGACTGGGACGCTGTGGCTGTGTCGGTGAGGGCCGACCCGGCGGCCGAGCTGACGACGCACTTGATCGAGGCTTCCGGAGGCAGCGGGAATTACCGTTTTGAAATCTGCAACAAAGTATCGCCGCAAAACCCGCGAACCAGCGGCGTTGTGCCGTTCGCTGTGCTCCGGTCCCTGGAACTGATCATCGGCGCGCGCGGTGGAATGATTTAGGCCCTGAACCGCTCGCCGAAGCTTGCGCTACGGTGGTCCCTTCCCGCATCGCTATCCTTGAATGATGAGCGAACTTGCGCATTCCACCATCGCCCTTGAGGGCCATTTCGCCCGGGACTTCCCGGAGATGGCTATTCCGTGGCGGGCGGAAGAAGCGCCTGATCCGCAGCTTTTGGCACTCAACGAGCCCCTCGCCGTCGAGCTCGGTCTTGATCCTGGTTTCCTTCGCAGCCCGGAGGGCCTACGGCTGCTGATAGGTAATGCCCTCCCGGAAGAGGCAACCCCGGTGGCCCAGGCGTACTCAGGCCACCAGTTCGGCTGGTACTCGCCCCGTTTGGGGGATGGCCGGGCCCTTTTGCTGGGGGAGATCGCCGGCGCTGACGGGAAGCTCCGCGACGTCCACCTGAAGGGCTCGGGGCGGACGCCCTTTGCCCGCAACGGTGACGGCCAGGCAGTGGTGGGTCCCATGCTTCGCGAACACATCGTGAGCGAGGCGATGCATGCATTGAACATTCCCACCACGAGGTCCCTGGCGGTCGTCGCGACGGGCCGTCCGGTTCAGCGTGAGACCCTCCTGCCGGGCGCAGTTCTGACCCGTGTTGCCAGCAGTCACCTGCGGGTGGGCAGTTTCCAATACGCCAGGGCAACCAACGATATGGATCTGCTGCGCCGCCTTGCCGACCACGCGATCGAACGCCACCACCCGTCGGCGGCGGGGGAAGCCAACCGCTATCTCGGGCTCCTCAAAGGCGTGATTGCGGTCCAAGCGAAGCTGGTAGCCCAGTGGATGCTCGTCGGTTTCGTGCACGGTGTCATGAATACCGACAACATGACCGTGTCCGGCGAAACCATCGATTACGGTCCGTGCGCCTTCATGGAAGGCTTCGATCCGGGAGCGGTCTACAGCTCCATCGATGAAACCGGACGCTATGCCTATCGCAACCAGCCGCTGGTTGCCGAGTGGAACCTCGCCCGTTTCGCCGAATCACTCGCTCCCCTTATCCATGAGGATGACGAGCAGGCAGTCGCCCTTGCTGTCGAGGCACTCAATGGATTCCGCCAACAGTACAGTGCTACCTGGTTCGACGGCATGAAGGCCAAGCTTGGGCTACCTCAGGGAATTGACGACGGCGTTGCCTCACCTTTGGTGGATGACCTGCTTGAGTTGGTTCAGGAGTCACGTGCGGATTACACCTCGTTTTTCCGCAGCCTTGGCAAGGCCGCCCGCGGGGACGTTGAACCTTCCCGGGGCATGATCCTTGACCTGGCGGCGTTCGATGCCTTGCTGGAACGCTGGCGGGCTGTGTCTCCGGATGCCGATGCCATGGACCGCATCAACCCGGTCTACATCCCCCGCAACCACTTGGTGGAAGAAGCCCTTTCGGCCGCCACGGAAGGGGATACCGGGCCAGTTGAACGCTTGCTTGAGGCAGTTGAGGCCCCATTCAGCGAACGCCCGGGCCTGGAATATTACGCCGCGCCCGCTCCCGACAGCTTCGGGCCATACCGGACGTTCTGCGGCACTTAGTTCGGTGCACGATATTTGAATTTCAAAGGGTTTCAGGGGCACGCCGTTTCCGCATACCGTGCTTGCGGCACGACCCCTCCCAGCAGGGGTCGCATTCTTCCTCTGTTATTGACCTACCTGCCCGCACGTGCCGTTGAGCTTGAAGTCAGACCAAGCTGGGCTCGTCTCGGTGAATCCGTTCGTCGTGGCTGACAGGGATGCAAGATCACTGTTGGTGGAGTGATGGCCATATCCTGGGGTCACGCCCGGAACCTCGGCAACGTCTCCCAGTGGATGGTTCTCAAAAGCGGTTTGGCTGGCACAATCAAACGATTCGACTATGGGGTGGATCGTTGCTGACGCAGCCGGTGCGAGTCCTAAAGTTCCCGCGAACGCAATGCCAATAATTGCGAGTGATTTAGTCGTCAGGCTCATAGTATTCTCCTCCGAAGACAGGAGCGTCGGGCGGCGCCCCGAGCACCATTAAGCTCCCGCCCAAGACGCAAGGCAAGACAGCGAAGGTTCCCACCCGGCTCTGGGGGAGCTACAGGCCGCAGCTGGTACTGCTCCTCCTAAGCGGACGTGCTAGTTCCGGATGGTTTTTAGGGCCGTCGACCACGCAAGGACTTGCTCAATGAGGACGTCCAGGTCTTCTTCCGCCGTTGCACTCGGGGTGAACGTCGTGAAACCTTCAAAGTCCGTAGCGAAGGGCAGCGCCACTTGTGCCCGGACGTCGGCCATTTGGAGTTCGCCGGATATCAGACGAAGGTTTTCAACCGCGCGCACCCCACCGGCACTTCCGTAGGAGACAAAGCCGGCGGCCTTATTGTTCCATTCGGCGTAGATGAAATCGAGTGCGTTCTTCAATGCCCCGGGAACGGAGTGGTTGTATTCGGCCGTGACAAAGATATAGCCATCGAATTCCGCTACTGCGCGCGCCCACGTCTTGGTGTGCTCGTGTTGATAATTCCCCATGGATGGAGGCATTGGCTCATCCAATAACGGAAGCTTGTAATCGGCCAAATCAAGCAGTTTGTACTCGGCGCCGCCTTTGGCCACCGCACGTTCAAGCACCCAATCGGCCACCTGCTTGCTTCGCCGCCCGGGACGGGTGCTGCCCACAACAACCGCGATCTTAACCATTTCGATCACATCCTTCAAAAGGAACTTTGAATGGATTTATAAAGTTCTCAACATCGGGACAGGGCTCTTTCATCCCTCGGAACTGCCTCCTCGCTGCGGGCCTCGTCGGATCCTTGCCCCACAACATATCGAGGTCTAGCCTAAAAGCGGGAGCATGGTCCAGAGGTGGGCAGCAGCCTCCCTTTCTTGAGGAAACAGTCGATGTCGATCATCTCTGATCCCTACCTCCCGGGCGGTTTTCCATCGCCGGGACGAAGTCCATCGGACTATCCTCAGGCGCTCCACTTTCCGGAGATCACAACCATTCTGAACCGACGCGTACTCCAGCGCGCCTCGGAGGCCTACCGCTGTCCGCTGTTTGCGGGCAGCTCCAACAATAGGAGGAAAAATGGAAACCGTTGAAGAAACCATCGATGTCGCCGTCCCGGTTCGCACGGCCTACAACCAGTGGACCCAGTTTGAGTCCTTTCCCCAGTTCATGTCCGGTGTAGAGTCCGTGACTCAACTGACTGACACCACCAACCATTGGGTCACCAAAATCGCTGGCGTGGAGCGCGAATTCGATACCGAAATCGTCGACCAGGAGCCAGATGACCGAATCGCCTGGCGCAGTACCGACGGGAAGTCCCATGCTGGCGTCGTGCGGTTCACCCGGATGGATGATAACCACACCAAAGTCAACGTCCATTTCGAGTGGGCACCGGAAACCTTTACCGAGAAGGCAGGTGCGGCCTTGAAGATCGACGAAATGCAGGTTAAAGCCGATCTGCGGAAATTTTAGGACTTTATCGAGTCCCGGGGAACAGAAACAGGTGCTTGGCGCGGTGAGGTGGAGGACAGCGGTCCGGGCGGACAGCTTTAGAAAACCCGCTTTGAACGTCTCGGAAAGCAGTATCTGATGCGAAGAGTTCCAGCGCTTGGAGTATTGGCAGTTGCGGCAGTGGCTTTGGCGGGGTGCAGCGGAGGTGGGGGCAGTGCAGCAAGTCCTTCATCTACCACCACGTCGTCAGCCCCAACCTCGGCCTCGGCGCCGGCCCAGGAGAAGGTCTACAGCGAGGATGAATTGCGAGAGCTCATCTCCGGTATGAGGGATGGAGATGGCAACGAGCTCAAGCTCTATTCCAAGGAGCAGGTAGACCAAGGTGGCAAGATCGCCGATCTGCTTTTGAATACGGCCAGTGTGGATCCCGAGGATTGCAAGGACATCGCCACAGCTGGGCTGGTAGACAAGGTTGAACACGGAGATGTTGCCGTGGCACTGTCTGACAGTGATCAGCCCAGGTCCTTGTCCGCGCAATCCGACAGCGAAGGGCCTGACGCGGAAAAGGTTCTCAAGGACATCAGCGGAAACATGGATAAGTGCGCAAAGTTCACTGTGAAAGCTGTTGGCCAGACCTATGAAGTCTCCAGTGAGGAATTGGACGCCAAGACGAAGGCAAAGGAAACGTTCGGAACAATCAGCACCCGTTCCGACGAAAGCCAGAAGAAGCTGATGCAGGTCTCCGCGGCCGACGGGAGGTTGCTGGTGGTGGCCACTAAGAGTGGGCCAAGCCTGGGCGATCCTGACCAGAAGGAACTCGAAGACCTGATCAACAAGGTGCTCGCGAAAGCCGAGGGCGGTAGCGAAACTCCCGGTGAAATGATGAGCAGTTCGTCCGGAAGCAGGACCAGCTCGCCCAGCAGCATGAGCAGCTCGCCGTCGTCCAAATCGTTGACACCGACACCAACCATGAGCACCTCGGAAGGCAGCATGACTTCCTCATCGTCGCCAAGCACATCTCCTTAGGCCGTTCAGGGTGGGCCCAGTTGACTCAGGGCCCATCCCCGTTTGATCTATTCCGCAAGCGCTTGCGTTAATCTGGCGTTGCCGCTACCGTCGTCTTCTATGTCGTCAACAGTGGATGCGGTTGCGGAACGCGCGAATGTCTCGGTATCAACGGTCTCGCGTGCCTTGCGGGATATGCCGGGCGTTTCGCAAGAGACGCGCAAGCGTGTGCAAAGTATCGCGAGGGAACTAGGTTATGTTCCCTCGCTTGCTGCTTCCCGTTTGGCGACTGGCCGCACGGGAGCCATCGCGATCGTCACCCCCAACCTCTCCAAATGGTTCTTTGGGCAGGTGCTGGCATCGGCGGGGCGGGTGCTTCGCCAGGCAGGCTTTGACGTCCTGTTGTACGAACTTGCCGATACTGCCGCGCGGGAGCGTTTCTTCGCGGGATCAAGCCTTGCCGGGCGGGCTGATGGCGTGTTGGTCTTTGCCTTGCAGCCGACTCCGGCGGAACTGGCCACCCTTGAAGCCCAGAACTTGCCGCTAGCGTTTTTGGGCTCGGGAACTCCGGGCAGGTCTGGTGTTCGGGTGGACGACCACGCGGCGGGGCGGGCAGCAGCCCGGCACCTCATCAATTTGGGGCACGAGCGCATCGCCTTCATCGGTATTCGCGAGGCTGCAGACAGCACGTTGGGTGGCGTCCCGCCGGCAAACCGCTTGAAGGGCTACCGCGAGGCCCTGGCCGAGGCCGGGCTGGAGTCCGGCCAGGACCTTGATGTCCACGAGGAAAATTCAACGGCCGGCGGATCGAGGGCGATGGCCCGTTTGTTGTGTGCGGAAGTAGCCCCTACCGCAGTCTTCGTAGCGTCCGACGAAATGGCTTTCGGCGTGCTGCACACTCTCAAGGCGGCAGGAATCGATGTTCCGGGCCAGATGTCGGTCATTGGCTTCGATAACCACGAACTCTCCGGGATTCTCGACCTGACCACCATGGACCATTCGGTCGCCCTGCAGGGGTCCGAAACCGCACGTCGGTTGCTGGCTTTGATAGCGCACGACGCCGGTGCGGAGCCGGATTTGGTGCTGTCCGCCCAACTGATTGTTCGCGGCACTACAGCGCCGCCATTTCCCTTGCGAGGCGGGCGCACGGTCACACCACCTGACTAAGAGTCACACCCCACAGCCAACAGTCACACCTTTGAAAGGGACTTAACCCATGGAATATCGCAAGCTCGGCGCCTCCGGCATGCACGTCAGCGAACTGGCCTACGGCAACTGGGTCACCCATGGCGAACAGATCGACCAGGAGGCGGCAACATCCTGCGTACGTCAAGCACTGGATCTTGGGATCACCACGTTCGATACTGCCGATGCTTACGCGGGAACCCGTGCAGAATCGGCCTTGGGCGAAGCCCTCAAAGGGGTCCGGCGTGAAGGCCTGGAGATCTTCACCAAGGTCTACTTTCCCACCGGTGAGGGGAAGAACGATCGTGGGCTCTCGCGTAAACACATGATGGAGTCAATAGACGGCTCGTTGCGCAGGCTCGGTACGGATTACGTTGACCTATACCAAGCCCACCGCTATGACTACGAAACGCCGCTTGAGGAGACGATGCAGGCATTCGCGGACATCGTCCGGGCCGGCAAAGCAATCTACATCGGAGTTTCCGAATGGACTCCGGACGAGATCCGGGCCGGCGCCGCACTCGCCAAAGACCTTGGTATCGGGCTCGTATCGAATCAACCCCAGTACTCAATGCTGTGGCGGGTCATCGAGGAAGAAGTCGTGCCCACCAGCGAGGAGCTCGGCCTGGGACAGATCTGCTGGTCCCCGTTGGCACAGGGCGTCCTTACAGGCAAGTACATTCCCGGCAAGGGGGCGCCCACCGATTCGCGCTTCACCACCGAGGACGGGGCTCTGAAAGACGAGCACAAGTTCATGCGCCCGGAGGTGCTGGAGAAGGTCCAGGAATTGCAGCCCATTGCCAAGGAAGCGGGACTGTCCATGGCCGCCCTCGCCGTCGCCTGGGTTTTGCAGAACAGCAACGTCTCGGCAGCGATCGTTGGGGCCTCCAAGCCCGAGCAATTGGTGGACAATGCCACGGCGTCCGGGGTAAAGCTCACCACGGAACTCCTCGCCAAAATTGATGAAGTGCTGGAGCCGGTGATCGAGAGGGACCCTGGAAAAGTCGAGTCATTCCTGACCCGGCCCTAAGCTACATGCTTCAGCTTTTCCTGAATCGCCGTTCGGAGCGATTCCAGCTGCGGCAGGCCTCGGGGGCCGTCGATGGTTGGATAGATCCGGCAGCTCAGCGCGGGGGCTCCGAGGACCGGAAAGAGGTCCTGTCCGTCGATCCGGAATGTGGGGGAGCCGTGGAAACCGAGCGAGGCTGCTTCCTCCTCGGAGTCCACCACTAAGTGCACCATGCCGGAAACCCCGGCCAGCCTCAGTGCCCGCTCGAAGAGTTGCTGAGCGGCCGCAGCATGGGGGCATTCAGGAATTGTCAGCAGCTCCGCGCCCATACTTGATTATCCAACACACCGTCCCTGAGGGGTTGACGTGTCCGCTTTCATCACCGGGACATATCGATGCTGGTTCCCAATCCATGAAGGACCGCAGCGTCGTACAGCAGCCGGCCGATGGCCAGGTCAAGCATGCCGATTCCCACCGAATTGAAGAGCGTAATATCGTCCTCGCTTTGGCGTCCCATCACGTCGCTGGCGATGACCCCGCCGAGTTCACCCTCGACGTCGTCTATCGCTATGACTCCTTCGGCCACAGCCATCATGAGGTCGCCCGATTTCTCAATGGCAGTTGGCATGCTGTCCACGAACACTCGTGACCTTCGCATCCCCTCCGAGTCGATTTCCCGATGAGTGGGGCGGGGCCGGGCGCCGACAGCATTGACATGCAGTCCGGGACGGAACCACTCGCCATGAACCAAAGGCTCCACGGACGGCGTCAGGGTACAGAGCACGTCGGCTTCCTCCACAACTTGCTGGACACTGGAGGCCCTCACCAATTCGATCTGGTGGTGCGCGGTCGCGGCCTCGAACGCCGCAAGTGTAGACGCGCTTCGGGACCACACCACTACCTTTCGGATGGGAAGAACAGCCATCAACGCCTCAACGTGGGCGATGGCCAGGGCTCCTGCACCAACCAGACCCAGAGTTGAACTGTCAGGGCGGGCAAGGAACCTGCTGGCAACGGCGCTCGCGGCTGCGGTTCGAATTCGGGTGGGCACCCGCCCGTCCAGAAGGGCGAGTGTTTCTCCTGTCCGCCGATCGGCCAACAGGATACTGGAGCGCTGGGTAGGCAGCCCTTCATGGTGGTTCGCGGGGATATCGGAAAGAAGCTTCACTGCCGCCAGCCCTTGGCTTTCTGCCAGCCCGGCCATGAGTAGGTAGCGCGCCTCCGACGACGGTAGGTGCAGAGATAGCGGACCGGGCTGAAGGGCAGTGCCGCGGGCGAGGTCACCAAAACCGCGCTCGACGGCGGTAATGGTTTCGGTCATGCTGGCGAGGGACTCGAGTGTGGATGCTGTGAGAACAAGTGTCATGGGTGCCTCTGTGTCCGGGGGTGGAAGGAGCCAGGGGGTCTGGCATTTTGCGCACGGCGGGAGGGGAGCCTTCCTTCGAGCTGGGCAATGGCAGGGGCCCTGCTGTGCTCAATGTGGGCGACGGCCAAGGCCGAGGCCAGTTCTGCTTGCCCCATGCATATCGCTTGGCACAATGCCCGATGTTCCTGGCACAGCACCGCGGCGTCCTGTTCCACCACATTTCCGAAAAGCCAGCGCATGCGGTTGGCGACCGGCCTTATGACGGAGGTCAGCAGCTCGTTGCCCGTCAGCCGGAAGATTTCGTCGTGAATGGCGATATTTGTCCGTGCCCTCAGATCGGCATCCTGGCTGTCGATGAGCGATTCTGCATGTGCCATGACCGTGAGCAGCTGATCGGGAGCGGCACCATCGGCTACCTGCCTGGCGGCAATGCTTGCTGATGAGACTTCAATGCTGAGCCTGATATCGAATACTTCATTGACGTCCTGAATGGTCATTTGTCGAACAACGGCACCGTGCCGTGGCCCTGTGGTGGTGTACCCGTCGGCCTCGAGTTGCAGCAGGGCTTCCCGGACCGGCACACGGGAAACGTTGAGCTCAGTGGATAGCTCCCGCTCCCTGAGCCACGTCCCGGGCGTCAGGTCTCCGCTGATAATCCGGTCCCTGATGTGTAGATAGGCCAAGGCTGTTCGTGATGCTGAAACTGGAACATCGTCCAGGGCTTCACGGTCTGTCATAGGGTCGTGTTCCTGTTCTGGTGTCGTGGGGTCCGGCGATCGCCGGACCCCACGCTTTCACTTGACGTGGCGAAGGAAATTGGCTGTTCGGTCGTTGGATGGATGGTCGAGTACCTGTGCTGCCGGTCCTGATTCGACAATCCGGCCTTCATCCATGAACACGACTCTGTCCGCGACTTCCCGGGCGAATCCGATTTCGTGGGTCACGATGATCATCGTCATCCCTTCCTCAGCCACCCGCTTCATGACCGCCAGTACGTCGCCCACCAATTCCGGGTCCAGGGCGCTGGTTGGTTCGTCGAACAACATCAGTTGGGGTTTCATGGCCAGCGCGCGGGCGATTGCTACGCGTTGCTGCTGCCCGCCGGAAAGTTGCGCTGGATAGGAGTCTCGTTTCAAGGACAAGCCAACCTTGTCCAGCGCATCCAGCCCTTGTTTGATTGCCTCTGCTTTGGGGAGGCCGAGGACTTTCCGGGGGCCATACGTGACGTTTTGCAGGGCCGTCATGTGATTGAAAAGATTGAAATGCTGAAAGACCATTCCAATCCTCCGACGCATCAGTGCAGCTTCTTGTTCGGTGTGTTCGTACAGTTGTCCCTTGTGGGTCTTGAATCCCACGCGGTCGCCATCCACGTTGATGGTGCCGGACTCGATTGCCTCAAGTCCGTTGATGCACCTGAGCAGCGTGCTCTTGCCAGAGCCTGATGGACCGAGGACGCAGACAATTTCGCCTGGCTCCACCGTCATGTCCACTCCGCGAAGAATGTGGTTACGTCCCAGCCATTTGTTGACATCCCGGGCTTCCATCAAGGGTTCCTGCATTTGAACGGCACTCATGGCTGTCCTGCCTTCCGGATAGGTGCGGATTGCTGTTCCGGCACCGCAGCACGGCCTATGAAGAGTTGCCGAAATGAGAGGCGGGAGGATGCTCCCTCCGGATTGAACTTCCGCTCCAGGAAGTACTGGCCTACGCTGGCGAGGCTTACCAGGATCAGGTACCAAACTGTGGCGACGATGAGCAGGGGAACGATCTTGAAGTTTTGTCCATAGATCAACTGGGTTTGGGTGAGCAGGTCGCTGCCACCGATCGCTGAGACCAACGAGCTTGCCTTGAGCAGTCCGATGAATTGATTTCCCGTGGGCGGAATGATGACCCTGATGGTTTGGGGCAGGACGATCCGGCGAAGGGCTTGGCCCCGGGTAAGGCCGATGCTCAGCCCCGCCTCAGTTTGGCCTTTATTGACCGAGATGATGCCGCCTCGAATAATCTCCGCCATATATCCGGATTCGGCCAGAGACAGGGCACAGAGGCCTGCGGTGAATCCTGAGATCAATTCATTCGTGTCCCTCCCCAGGATGGTGGGGTAAAGCACGGCGAGATTGAACCAGATGAGGATCTGCACCAGCAGGGGTACGCCCCTGAAGAACCAGACGTACAGTTTGCCTACGGCTGACGCCACGCGGTTTCTGCTTTGGCACATGAGGGCGACGCCGAAGGCCAGAACGACCGAGATCAGCATGCTGAAAACCGCGAGTTCCAGCGTGACTGCTATGCCCTTGAGTATGGCTGGATGGAACATGAACTGGCCCACGCTGGCCCAATCGAGCCTTTCATTGCCGGCCTGCGTCCAACAGAATGCGCCGATGGTTGCCAGGATCAGGGCTGCGGAGGCCCATTGTCCGTATGGTTTTCGCCTTCTTGCCTTTTCTCCGGATACTCCCTGGGGCTGGTCCGAACTACGTCGGGGAGTTGTTAGTGGGGAATCGGTCGCCAAATGCACTTTTGTCAGCGCTTCATTATTTGTGGTCATTTGGCGAGGTTGATTCCGGGCTTTGGCAGATTGATGACAGCAACATCCCATTTCTTCAGGATCTCGTCATACGTGCCGTCGGCGTGGATGGCCTCGGTTGCCTTGAGGAAGGCGTCGCGCAATTGAGGGGTTTGTTTGTTAAAGATCATGCCGAGGAAGACTTTTTCCTCGAAGTTCACCGGAACGGACTCCAGCTTTCCACCGGTCTCCCTCTGCACTACGGATACGGCCATATCGGGCCAGAACATAGCGTCCACCCGGCCTGAGGTTAGCGCCAGGTTCTTATCGCTTCCGGTGGGGAAGGTTACTAGTTCCGGGGCAGGCTTGCCTTCGGCGGTGCAGGCCTCGGCCATCAGTTTGACCAGACGTTCGTCGTCGTTGCCCTTGACTCCGCCGATCTTGATTCCGCACCCGCCGTTGACCTCGCTGGTGATCTTCTTTGGGTTGCCTTTGGCCACCATGAAGACGGTTCCTGCCACTTGGTAGTCTACGAAATCAACTTTTTCCTGGCGCCCGGGCCGGTCCGTCATGCCAGCAATGGAGGCGTCAAACTTGCCGTTCTGCACGCCCACCAGAAGCTGGTCGAAAGGGACCTTCTGGTAGGTGACTTTAAGGCCCAGCTTGGCTGCCATCGCGTCCATCAGGTCAATGTTGAATCCCTTGACGCCGTCTTCGCCGATCGGAGTGTAGTTGGCGGGTTCAAAGTCGGGCTGTGTTCCGACAGTGATGGAACCCTTTGATTTGATGTCTGCGGGGAGCAGATCACTTAAGGAGGCATTACCGCTTGCTGCCGGTTCCACCTTCGTAGCCGGCTGTGCGGCGCCACCACAGGCGGCGGTGCTTGCGACTATGCCGACGAGAACTGTCGTTACAGCGACCTTCTTCCAGTATTCAGATACCTGGGGAGCAAAGTTCTTCATTGATCTATCTCCTAATAATTTGAAGGGAACTACTTGGTCTTGAAGGGAACTACAGGGTCAAACGTGGGCAGCACGGAATATCCCGGGTGTGAACCGCGGGATGTGCGGGGGAGGGGTTAGCGGAGGGAAGCGGCGGGTATGAGGTCGCTGCGGGGCTCGTCGACAAAGACTCCGTCGGCTGCCATCTGGTCCCAGATTCTCTGGACGACCTTGCCGGCTTTGTGGACCAGGGCGGCCTCGTCAACGATAGTCAGGGCGCCGTCGCGGACCTGCCACTGTCCGTCTGTCATGACATTCCTGACAGAGAGGCCATTGGCGTACATGAGGTGGTTCAGGGGTTCGCGCGGCACGGTTCCGACGCCGACAAACATGCCACTGACGTCGATGCTCGTGAGGTCTGCCTTCGCTCCCACGGCGATGCGGCCCAGATCTTCACGGCCAAGTCCCCTAGCTCCGCCCAGCGTGGCTGCCTCGACGGCGGTCCAGATCGATGGGCGGACCATGGGCACCGGGGTGGAATCACCCAGGAAGTCAGCACGGATGCGCCCATAGATGACCGCCATTTTCAGGTTCTCGATGTAGTCGTTGGAGTGGGTGTCCAAACCGATGCCGGAATTGACGCCAGCCCCCAGCACTTCCGGCCACGGCCACTGCGCCGGTGTTACTCCCGCTCCCGTACCGGAAGGGCAGTTGGCAAACGTGAAGCTGGAGTTCGCCAGAAGGGGGAGGTCACGCTCAAAGTCGATACCCAGCAGATGGGCCCCGAAGACGCGAACCGAACCATCGAAGATGCCCATGCTGTGCAGCCACGGTATTTCATCCTGGCCCCAGAGCCTGCTCATGGCTACCTTGTCTGGCTGAGGCGCGCGGCCATATCCAGCCTGAAGGTGAATGTGCAGGCCGTGCAGCTCTTGTGCTGCCGACTTCATTGCCGCAAAGGTTTCCGGTGTGTGCACAGCGTTGGTTGCCGGCGCCATCATGGGAAGGATGCGACCATCGTCAACGCCGTTGATGCTGAGGGCGTAGTCCAGGTTTTCCTGGATTTCGGCCAGGGTTTCCGGCACCGAGTCGAACAACGCTTGATCGTCCGTACCCCGCTTCCATATGGGCAGGATCCGCTTCATTCCCGGGACAGCGCCTGAAGGGTAGCCCCGGATGCCAAACTCGCGGGCAACCCGGACGTATGACTGCATTGAGCGCAGGCCCTTGGACATTTCCACTTGGGTAGTACACCCACCGCGAAGAATTTCAGCCAGGTTCAACGCGGTCATTGTGTCCAGATCTTCGGCCGGAAGGTCTTCAAGGAGCACCATGGCTTTGAGGAATTGGCGCCCCTGCCGCAGCGGCGCCCCTTTGCTCATGGGAGTCAGGTTGCCTTCAACGTAGCCACGGGTGGCTGCGCCTCCGGCTACATGGCTGTGCATGGAGATCAGTCCGGGAAGGAGCAATTGTCCCGGCATATCCACGCGCTCGTCGGTGCTGCCCGTGCGGGGCCTGACTGCCTCAATTCGACCGTTCTTGACCACAACTTCGTGATCGGCCAGGAGAACCATCTCGTCATTGATATGCGCCAGGAGCCAACTCGGGGCCAGAACCAGTGGACGGCTTTGGTCACGGAAGCCGTCAGCTCCGAATCCCCGCATCTTCGCCAGCGCAGACCCGCGCTGCACTTTGTCCTCCAACAGCCCTGTTTGAGCCAGCTGGTTCCTGACTGTGCGGGTCTCGCCCTCGAGCCCCGCATCGCTTCCGCAGTTGGCACAGCCAGCTCCGGCCTGGTTCGAAACGACTTCTACTTCTGCCATTCGTCTTCCCTCATCGTCGAGGCATCCAGTCAAGTGGATGCCGAATAGCGCCGACGGTATACCAAACTTGAAAGAAGCGTCAATAGGGCTGGGGAATGTTGACTTATTTCTGCGATCATCACCCCATCACTGGTGACCTTGGCATACCAACCAGCCTCTTGCGCTCATGTGAGGCTTGGGCTATCGTGGCTAGATAATGAAATTATGACGATCGTCACGATATCGATGAAGGAGATTGCCGCGGTCTGGCGGGCAGGCTCGATCTGCACCTGATATTGGATCTGCACCTAGCGAGGAACAGTGACCGTCACAGTCGTGCCGGAACCCGGCCGGCTGTTCAACCCGATGGTTCCACCGTGGGCTTCAACAATGGCTTTGCTGAGTGGTAAACCCAGGCCTGCCCCCGGTATTGCTGATTCCATTGCCTGATCGGCCCGGAAGAACTTGGTGAAGGCTTCGTCTTGTTCTTGTTCGGTCATGCCGATTCCGTGATCGCGGACGGATAGCTCTACCTCGCCGTTTTTTCCCCGGAGGCCAATGACCACTTGTGTGCCTTCGGGAGAGAACTTGATCGCGTTGGACAGCAACTGGTCAATGGCCTTGGAGAATTGACCGGGGTCCACATCTGCAGCGACGTCTCCATGGATTTGCAGAGCAATGGTGATGCCCCTTGCGGCGGCGGCCGGCCTGGCGTTCTTGACCGACTCCTGGAGCAGCTCGGAGACGTTGGTCGGCCGGCGACGCAGTTCGAGGTCTTCGGAGGCGACAAGGAGCAAATCATTGACAAGGGTCAGTAGGCGTTCCGCGTTCCGTTCGATGATGCCCATGAACGCAGGATTCGGCTGGTTGGCGAATATTTCCAGGTAACCAAGGATGGACGTTAGCGGAGTCCGAAGTTCGTGGGAGATAGTGGCGACGAACTTGTCACGCGCTGTTTGCGCCTTCACCAGGGCTGTGACGTCCGTGAAAGCAATGATGGAACCCTTCAATTGGCCCGATTCGTCGAGCAGCGGCCGTGCGGCCGCAGAAAAGGTCCGCTGCTTCTCCGCATCGCCCACCCGGACGAGCCTGTTGGTGAAACTGGCGCCTCGGACGGCAAGATCCGCGGGACCGTTCCGCTCTTCGGCGGACGGCCCAGTCACAACTGTGAAGGGGTTCACGGAGTCCGTCGACTCCTGAACCCATGAACGATCGGCCCGAAGGCGGCGGTTCGTAAGAATGTCGCCACCGTTTGTGTCCATGGCCCAGACACCGACGTTGACCGTTTCCAAGACGGTATCCAGCAGTTGTGCGTGTTCTTTGGTTGCACCGTGGAGCCGCACCAATTCGCGATCCTTACGGTCCAGTGTGTCGCCATGTTCTATAAGCCCACGGGCAACAGCGTGTCCGGTGATCGCCAAACCAGTCATGATGACAGGAAAGACAATCATCCGGACCAACTCTGGCCGTTCAACCTCGTGCCCCAATACGAACGGTGACGCAACAGTTGCGCAAAGCGGTGCCAGGATGGCGAAGGCAACGCGCACCTTGCTGACGCTGACAGACAGCCAGATCACAGGAAAAGCCATGACAAGCCCCACCACGCTGAGCACCGGACCGCCGACCTCGCGGAGTAGGCCCAGAACGAGACAATCCAGTACGGGGATGAAAACGAAACTCCAACTGGGAAGACGGTTCCATGGAAGAACGAGGCATGCAGCCAGGATCATGACGTGCAGGAGCAGTACGACGACGAAGACAGGGTCGAAGAGGCTGCTGGCGTTGAACAGGATTGCTAGGAAAACAATCAATGTGACCATGACCATCAAGGGCAACTGGCACAACACAACCGCCCTGCGCCTACCGATTCTGCTGAAATAGTCCTCCAGCGGCAAGAAAACGCTATCCCCCATAGCCAAGCACCTTCCATCCCCCCGGATCTGAAAACCAAGTCCTGCTGCCCAGCATAGTGATTTACGGATCAGCAAAGACAACGCGCAGTACGAAAGCACAGGAATTTGTGGAAAGTCCTCCCACGCCAAGACCAAGTACAAGGCAAGCAAGCAAGTAGTCGGGCCCGCCGGAAACGAGTACCCACTACTCGTGACGGGGCCCTTCTGCAGCCGATTCAATTGAGCACAGAGGATCTGAAATGACGTTTGTTGGAGGGGTTTACGTTGAGTACAGGAATGGAATCGGCAGCAGTGTTCGCGGGGTCGCTGCCCGGGCTTCTCCTTATGTCCGTGGGACAAATAATGGTAGTGGTGTGCCTGTGCTTCGATATGGTGCGTGCGATGTCCATACCCAGTTCACGCCCCCGGTACGTGGCGAATACGATTTTCAGGACCTTGGCGGTTCCTTCCATCATGGTCATGGGGATCAGCGCGCTCGCTGAAGCGGTCACCTGGTCATGGCTTCAGGTGGCCATGTGTATGGCCGTGCTGGTGATGATCATCTTCCGCTGGCACTCCGACAAGGATGAAGACAACTGGTGGAAGGGCAAGGGCAAGAAATTGGCCCGGTGGGCGCGTAAGCAGCTCTCGCCACCACCCGTGGTTGCCCCTGCAATGGGCTGACAAACCTCAACGATAAGGCCGTGCCAATGGTGGCGCGGCCTTATTTTGTGTGGGCAAAGGAAGGGAATTCCTAGGTTTAGCGCAGGAAATGCGCAGGTTCCAGAGGCTTTCCACAGGAAGTCCCAAGGACTCCGATATGGGCCTCTCTCCGTTGCTACGTTGGTTGGGAGCTGGTATCGGGCCAGCCCACATCTCCCCAACTCGCTCAGGAGTTTTCAAAATGTTTGCTACCTTCCGCACCATCGCATCCCGTGCCCGTCGTGAAGAGAACGGCGCTACCGCCGTCGAATACGGCATCATGGTTGCGCTCATCGCCGTTGTCATCATCGTTGCTGTGACCCTGCTCGGCGGGAACCTCGTCGAGACCTTCAATAGCTCAGCCTGTGCCGTCAAGGGCGGCACCTGGACGGCCTCTGCACCAGCTTCGGGTTCGACCCCGGCCGTTGTTGGCAGCTGCTCGAAGTAGTCCGGCTCTCAGCGGGTACCCGGGTGGGTGGGTCGGTGGCCCCACCCACCCGCTCCTCTTTCCACTTTCGATGAGAAGGCAGATCCACATGCAGAGGACATCAGAACGGGGTGCAGTAGCGGTTGAGTTCGCACTGCTTGCACCCATCCTGATACTCCTGGTTCTGGGGATCATGGAATTCGGACGGGCCTATAACGCGCAGGTCTCGCTCACGAACGCTGCCCGCGAGGGCGTGCGCGTGATGTCCATCGCGAATGATCAGTCGGCAGCCAGGACCGCGGCGAAAAACGCCGCTGTAACCCTGAATCCCAAGCTGGCAGATGCGAACTTCACCTTCAGTGCCACCAGCTGTACGTCCGGCGCGCAGATGTCCGTAACCGTCAAATACACACTCAGCACCCTCACGGGAATCGCAGGACCGTTCCCGATGCAAGGAGTAGGGGTGATGGTATGTGGCGGCTAAAGGGCAATGACGACGGCGAACGCGGAGCCGTTGCGGTCCTCATAGCTCTGATTCTGGTTGCGTTGCTTGGCTTTGCCGCCCTGGCTGTGGACGCTGGAATGCTCTACTCGGAAAAGGCGCAGGCGCAGAACGGATCCGATGCAGCGGCCCTGGCCGTGGCGGAGAAATGCGCGGCCAATCTTAGCGACCCGAATTGCTCCACTACGTCCCAGATTGCCAAGGACATGGCCAATAAGAATGCCATAGACGGCCTTGGAAACATCAACTCGGTAAACCTTGATCTGACTAACCGGAAGGTGACCGTGTCCGCCGGCTCCCAGCAAGCGGGCGGCGCTCCAAATGCCGTTTCACTGGTCTTCGGCCGTGTCCTGGGCATGAATACGGCGGACGTTGTGACGTCGTCGACTGTTCAGTGGGGCAGTCCTCGTGCTGGAACAACTCCATTTCCCCTGGCGTTTTCGATCTGCCAGGTGCAAGGGTACGTTGGCGGTGTCCAGCAGCTTTTGCAGGCTCACGGCACCGGCGCCAACCCCAGCTGCAACTACGGGCCTTCAGGGGCGGCAGTCGAGGGCGGGTTCGGATGGACTGTCCAGGATACTGGCGTGTGCGGTGGCACCATTGACCTGGCGCTCAGCGAAGGTGGCAGCGCTCCCGGGAACAGCGTGCCGCCAAACTGTGCAACCACCCTGAACAAGTGGGCAGCCAGCATCAACGCCGGAAAAGACGTTATCGTGCTGCTTCCGGTCTTCAATGCCGTCACGGGCACAGGCAGCGGAGCCATTTACCACTTGGTCTCGTTTGCAGCCTTCAAAGTGACGGGATGGAAGTTCAGCGGCGGCAGCAGCCTCCCTGACGCTTTCCATAACGACAGCCCCTATGTTTCCTCCTCACTGTCCTGCACCGGAAATTGCCGGGGGATCGTGGGGAGGTTCGTCAAGTACGTATCGCTGGCAGATGGCTATTCCTTGGGACCTGTGGATGCCAATGGTGTCACCGTAGTGCGCCTGACCAGCTAGCCTTTCCAACTATTAAGCACAGGAGTGTTAAGTGAAATCACGCTTATTGGCAGGATCGGCAGCAGCGCTGCTGGCGGTCATAGGGGTGATCCTCGTGTTCGCTTATGCGCAGGGCGCTGATCAACGTGCTGTCCAGAACCTTGCCCCTGTTGAGGTGTTGATGGTCAAGGCGCCGATTCCCGCCGGCACGCCGGTAGAGGCCATGAAGGCTTCCCTTGCCGCGCAGCAACTTCCTGAGTCTTCTGTCCCCGAATCAGCACTGAAGACGTTGGGCGATTCCGCGGGCAAGGTGGCCGCTGTGGACCTGGTACCGGGCGAACCTTTGGTGGCCGAGCGATTGGTCGCCCCGGAAGCATTGAAGGCTCCGGGAAACGTTGCGGTGCCTCCAGGAATGCAGGAAGTTTCGTTCCAGCTGGACCCCGTGCGAGTCGTGGGGGGACGGATAGTTCCTGGTGACCACATCGGGATTTTCATTTCCATGGAGAGCGGTGGAATTGAGTCCAAGCCGGATAAGGAAACCACCCAGTTGTCCATTCACAAGGTGCTTGTGACCGCAGTCCAGCGTGCCCCCGAGCCAGCAGCCACAGCCCAGCCCAGCCCTGCCCCGAGTTCCGGGACCCAAGCACCCGATCCCAAGGACAGCACCCTGCCCACCGGTTCCCTGCTCCTTACCGTGGCAGTGGGCGACTCGGATGCAGCCAAGATCGTTTTCGCCGCCGAGTTCGCCAAGATCTGGCTGAGCAAGGAGCCTGTGGACGCCCAGGAGAGCGGACCCAGAATCATCCAACGGAGCGAGGTGTACAAGTGAGTCGCTTTGTCCTGATAACGCCCAGTGCTGAATTTGATCAGCGGCTACGTCAAGCCGTTGCCGGCGGCCTCCCCGGAAGCGTGCAGACCTTCTTCACCAGCGTCCTGCCCGTTGACCCGGCCGAGCTCTTCGGCGCCCTGGACCAGGGACAACTCGAGGTGCTGATCCTGGGCCCGGACGTTCCGGTGGAGGAAGCGATGCGCCTGGCTACAGTCCTTAACGTTCAGGTGCCGGAGCTCAGCGTACTTCTCGTCGCTGAGCCGCAGCCGGACTTTATCCTCCAGGCGATGCGATCCGGCATCCGCGACATCATGAGCCCATCCGCAGACACGGCCGAGATCAGGGTCACCCTGGAGCGTGCTTGCCAATCCTTCGCCACCCGTCAGCGCACTTCGGAACCTAAGCCAGCAGGAGCCCCTAAGGGGCTGGTGATCGGCGTCTTTTCTCCCAAGGGAGGCGTGGGAAAGACGACCATCGCCACGAACATTGCCGTGGGGTTGGGCAAGATAGCGCCGATGAGCGTAGTAATCGTGGATCTCGATTTGCAGTTCGGTGACGTCGCCTCGGGACTCTATCTCAATCCGGAACATACTGTTACTGACGCGGTCACGCCGTCGGCCAGCCAGGATTCTTTGGTGCTCAAGGCATTTCTCACGGTCCATCCCGCGAGCATTTATGCTCTGTGCGCGCCCAAAAATCCTGTTGAAGCAGATGAAATTACGCCCGAACAGGTGGGCCGGCTGCTGGAGCAACTTGCCGAAGAATTTCAGTACGTGGTGGTTGATACAGCCCCGGGCTTGCCTGAAATCGGCCTCGCGGCGTTGGAGCAGTGCACCGACGCCGTGTGGGTGTCAGCCATGGACGTGCCAAGTGTTCGGGGCCTGCGCTCCGGGTTGGACATCCTTCGCAAGCTGAATCTGCTCCCGGAAACCCGCCATGTGGTACTCAACATGGCCGATTCCAAGTCCGGGTTGTCCGTCCAGGACGTTGAATCGACCGTTGGTGCCCCCGTTGATATCAGCATCCCCCGGTCAAAAGCAGTGGCGCTCTCCACCAACCGTGGAATTCCGGTGCTGCAAGAGGGGGCGAAGGATCCAGCAATCAAGGGCTTGAACCATCTCGTTCAACGGTTCAACCCCGCGTGGCGGGCCACGGCCCAGCGAAAACTGCACAGAAGGGTGGTAGTCCAGTGAAGCTGTCCGAACGCCTGCGTGACGCCGAGGAAGAATCCGCGGCTCCAGCCACTGCGCTTGGACAAGGATCCAAGCCACTCTCGACGGCCAACCCCACCTTTGCGCAGGCCGCCCAGCAGGCCAAACCGAACCTTCAAACGAAGGCCACGGTCGCGTCGAAACCCCACCTCTCGGTGAAATTGGCTGATCATCCTGACGCGCCGATGCCAAAGGCCCAGCAGCCGGTGGACGCCTTCGCTGCCCTGAAGCGACGCGCCGCAACGGCATTGTTTGAGCGTCTGGGTGCGAGGTTCAACGATTCAACGTTGAGTGAGCAGGAGTTACGGACGGCTGCCCGGGAAGAGCTGACCAGGATCATCGACGCCGAGCAGGTGCCGCTCTCTCCTGAGGAGCGCAGCCGGCTTGTGGCGGATGTGGCCGATGATGTCCTGGGCTATGGGCCACTGCAGCGCCTGCTGGATGACCCGGAAGTTACGGAGATCATGGTCAACAGAATGGACCAGATTTACGTCGAACGGCGCGGCAAGCTGATCCTCACGGATTCGGGATTTAGCTCCGAAGACCATCTGAGAAGAGTCATCGAACGCATCGTCTCCAAGGTGGGACGCCGAATCGATGAGTCATCACCGCTGGTCGATGCCCGGTTGGAGGACGGCTCACGCGTCAACGCTGTGATTCCGCCGCTTGCTGTTGGCGGTTCGTCCCTGACAATCCGAAAATTCAGCAAAGTGCCCTTGACTATCAGGAATTTGATCGACTTTGGCACACTGACCCCTGAAATCGCCGAACTCCTGAATGCCTGCGTCAAAGCGAAATTGAACATTATTGTTTCCGGCGGTACTGGAACCGGCAAAACCACGCTGTTGAATGTCCTGTCTTCATTCATTCCTGAGGACAACCGAATTGTGACCATTGAGGACGCCGTGGAGCTGCAGATCCAGCAGCAGCACGTGGTCAGGCTTGAGAGCCGGCCCCCAAACACTGAGGGCAAAGGCGAAGTCACTATCCGGGAACTGCTCCGGAACTCCCTCCGTATGCGCCCGGACAGGATCGTGGTGGGCGAGGTGCGCGGGGGAGAGTCGCTGGACATGCTGCAGGCCATGAACACCGGCCACGACGGGTCCCTCTCTACGGTGCACTCGAATTCTCCCCGTGATGCCGTGGCCAGGCTTGAAACGCTGGTTCTAATGGCTGGAATGGACCTTCCCTTGCGGGCGATCCGGGAGCAGCTCGCGTCCGCCGTGAATCTCATCATCCAAATTTCGCGTCTCCGCGATGGCACGCGACGAATCACGCACGTGACGGAGGTCCAAGGGATGGAGGGCGATATCGTCACGCTCCAGGACGCTTTTGTTTTCGACTATTCGGCCGGCGTCGACGCTCACGGTAGGTTCCTCGGCAAACCAGTTTCCACCGGTATCCGTCCGCGGTTCATCGATCGCTTCACCGACTTGGGCATTCATGTTTCTCCCGAGCTTTTTGCGGCTCCACTGACATCGACGCCGAGGACGTGAGCGTGCAATGATTCTTTTCGTCGGGCTGGCCCTCATGCTGTCAGCCATCGTGCTGTTCGGGGTCGCTGTTATTTTGCCAAAGACCCCCGATGTTCCGCTGGACCGGCGGAGGCCCTACCAGGTGCTTCCCGGTTCCCATCTGACGCGATTCACCGGGTCAACAACGGACGCACTTCATCGTGTGCTGACGCAGCGCAAAGTTCGGCTTTTCAACCGCGAACAACTCGATGACGCGGGTGTGCGAATGAGCCAAGCGGACTTCGTCGTCCTGGTGATTGCAGGCGCGGTGGTGGGAGCCTTGATCGGGCTGATTGTCGGCGGCATTCTCGTCGCGATTCTCCTCAGCATTTTGGCACCCTTCGTGGCTCGTCTTGTTCTGAAGTTCAGGGCGGGCAAAAGGCGTGACAAGTTCGATGATCAGCTTGGCGACACTCTTCAGCTTCTTTCCGGCGGCCTTAGGGCTGGCCACAGCATCCTGCGCGCCATCGACGCTGCTGCCACGGAATCAGTCAGCCCCACATCCGAAGAAATGCGCAGGGTCATCACGGAGACAAGTCTGGGACGGGACTTGCAAGCGTCCCTGAACGATACGGCGGAGAGAATGCGGAACGAGGATTTCGTGTGGATAGCCCAAGCAATCCAGATCAACCGTGAGGTGGGTGGGAACCTCGCAGATGTGCTGGACCAGGTGAACGACACCATTCGCGAACGCAGTGAAATCAAAGGGCACATTAAATCCCTGGCTGCAGAAGGAAAGTTTTCGGCCTACATTTTGATGGCCCTCCCGGTGGGAATCGTGTTCATGCTCATGATCGTCAACCCCGGCTATATGAACGTGATGTTCACCAATCCGCTGGGCTGGGTGATGATCGGAGGTTCCGTCATCTTGATGGCCATCGGTGGTCTGTGGATGCGCAAGATCATCGACTTGAAATTTTGAGGTGAACCTTGCACCCTTTCCTGCTTTTATCCTTGTTGCTCGTTCCTCTGCCGAGCGCCTATTTCGCGTGGTCCCTCCTTTCAACTGACCGGAGGACCCCGCGGGCAGTCCGTGAGCTCCTGTCGCGCGGTCAAATCGCGATTGAAGTGGAGCAGCAGAGCAGGAGCGGGGCTTTGGAGCGCCTGGGCTACAGGCTGACCCCTGGAAGTTATGTCCAGAAACTGGACAGACTGCTGGCTTTGGCTGGCCGCCCCACCTCACTCCCTCTGGGACGTGTCCTTGCCGCCAAGCCTGCGCTTGGCCTTCTCGGTGCGATTTTTGGTGTGTTTATCACTACCACCAGCCAGAGTGGACTCATCAAGCTTGTGGGGATCTTTGTGGTCCTGCTGGGATATTTCATTCCGGACCTGATGCTTTACAGCAAAGGTCAGGAGCGGCAAAAGAAAATCCAGTTGGAACTCGCCAACACCATGGACCAAATGCTCATCTCCGTGGAAGCCGGCCTCGGCTTCGAAGGAGCCATGGCCCGCGCCGGAGAAAACGGCAAGGGACCGCTGGCGGAAGAACTTGTCAGGACACTCCAGGACATGCAGGTTGGCAGGAGCCGCCGTGAGTCCTATCTCGCGTTGGCCCAGCGGACCAATATTCCTGAGCTTCGAAGCTTCGTGCAGGCGGTTATCCAGGCCGACACGTATGGGATTGCCATTAGCCGCGTGTTGAGGGTTCAGGCGAAGGTCATGAGGGTTAAGCGCCGGCAACGCGCCGAGGAGAAAGCCATGAAGCTTCCGGTAACAATTCTATTTCCCCTGCTATTCTTCATCTTTCCAGTCCTGTTTATTGCCATCCTGGGACCAGCAGTGATCAATACCATAACAACCCTCAGTGCTGGCTGAGCAGGAATAACGAATTTGTGTAATAAAAGGAAACTCAAGAAATCAGGGGGAGCTAAGGATTTGCTCAAGATCAGCACAAGATCGGTTTAAATCTGAGTTCAGGAAGTAGCATCGAGTTATGTTCAGTTCAGATTTCAGTGAGGTCGACGAGCGTGGGGACTCGGACCGTACCGGACAGACGAAAGGCTCCACATGGATGCCCAACGCGTCCGGACGGCCGATACTGGACCTCGCGGAATTCCAACTCTTGGAAGATCAGGTGGGCGATCCGCGCATTGCGCGCATATTTGCAAGCGACTTCGCGAGGCTCTGGCCAACACGCTACGGAAACCTCGCGGCCGCCGTCGAACGTGGTGACGAAGCGGCGGCCCTGGACACCATCCTTAGCTTGAGAACATCTTCAGCGATGGTGGGAGGCGTTCGCCTTTCGGTTCTCGCAGCCATTCTTGAACAACACATTCTGAACGGTGAATTACGCAATGCCCAGACTCTCCTTGATGAGATTGCCGAGTGTGGTCAGCGCACTGTCAAGGAGCTCAGGGAAAGCTACGTACTGAGGAATGAAAGCCCGGAACCGGATCCCATCTCCTAATCCGGCCTTTTCGGGGCGAGTCGATAACCCACTCCCCGGATCGTCTGCAGAAACCGGGGAGACTGTGAATCTTCGTGCAGCTTTCGGCGAAGATTTCCAATGTGGGTTTCAACAGCCCGTTCGTCGGCCTCGCTGATATAAGCATCGTCGTCGTAATAGTCCCCGCGGGCAGCTCGAACCAAGTCAGCCCTCGTCCGAACTTCGTCGGGGTTGCGGAGCAAATCCAGCAGCAGATCGAATTCGCTCCTGGTCAAGGTCAGGGGAGAACCATCAAGGGCCACTGCCCGGGATTTGTAATTCAACGACAATCCATTGTGTTCAAGGACCGGATCATTGCGTCCGTTCGAACGGACCAAGCCGGATTCGCCGGAATCCTCAGGCAAGGACAACCCAACGCCTACGCGGGGCCGCCGCATCATCGCTGTGACCCTTGCCCTTAACTCGCGTGGCAGGAAGGGTTTCTTTACATAGTCGTCGGCACCCGTCAGGAAAGCGGTGAGAGTATCCGGTTCATCGCGGCGTGCAGTGAGCATGACAACATACGCATCACTGAATTGCCGGATCCGCCGCAAAACCTCATGGCCATCCATGTCTGGAAGTCCGACGTCCAGTGTCACCGCCACGGCTTGATGATGTCGGACAACCTCGACGCCTTCGCGTCCAGTCGCGGCGGAATGGACTACAAATCCCGCCTCTCTCAGGATGGCGCCCACCAAATTCCGGACGTCTTCATCATCCTCAATGACTACAGCAACCCCAGGCTCGCTCATTGATTCCCTCGAGTCGGCGCACATCCCCGCAAGCCCAGCGCAAAGCGGGAAGTGTCACCCAATACGTACGATACAAGCATTCAAGTTTTATAGCACCTAATATGTGCAATATGCGCCGTCACAACGTTCCGGTTTTACGCTCCGCCCCCTGCTCTTCCCGGAATCGGCGCGAAACGATATTTGGTCCGTGTCCCCCAAACGAAGGATTCTGCCTTGACTGAGCAGCCTTTGCTTCGCACAGCCGCCCGCATCTTTAGAAAACTGACGCCCAGAGCCCGGGTAGCCGTCTGTGAATTGCCTTTGACTCTGGTAGTCGGAGGATTGTTCTTCTCTGCCCCCGCCCTTTGGCCAAGCCTCATGCAGAACGGGTTGTTTGTCACCGGAATCCTCATGCATGGGATCCTTTTCGTGAGTTGCTTCCTGGTTCCATGGGAGCGTCTGGCGCCTGGCGCCAGCCTGGTCATTCCGGTCCTGGACCTGGTTGCCCTCGCATTCACGCGAAGTGGTGCCTATGGCTCGCTGCCAGGCCTCGTGGTTCTGGCACTTTTTCCCGTGATCTGGTTGTCCGCCTCAGGTCTGCGAACCAGGTCCAGCCTCATCATTAGTTTTCTGGGTCCCCTCGTCATTGCCCTCCCGCCATTCATTTCGCACCTGCCTAAGCCGCCGTCCTCCGACATGTTCTCGGTTACCGTCCTGCCACTGGTGATGTTGGCGGTGGCAATTACCATCCGGCTCTCGGGCTCGAATGCGCGGATTCAGCAACAGCGAGTCAGGCAGCGTGACCAAGCGCTGAGGCAATTGCTCGCGGCCAGCAGGGATCGCGAAATGCTGCTTGCGACGATCCTGGACACCATCGACGTCGGAATTGTCGCCGTCGATTCCAAGGGCGAGACGCTTTTGACCAACAACCAACAAAAAGAATTCCAGCGCGTGGCGACTCCATCCCGGTCCGGAGCGGCGCCCACACGCGAGGAGCTATTGATCTTTGGCCAGGATCGGCTGACACCGCTTCCACCCGAAAAGAGCCCCACCCAAAGGGCAGTCCAGGGAGAAACGTATTCGGATTACCTTGTGTGGTTCGGTACGGGAGCAGAACAGCGGGCCATTTCCACCGCCGCGCGCAGCATGAAATACGGCGTTGATGAAGGGTTCGGGGGAGCCGTGATCGTGTTTCGCGACGTGACCGACGTTGTCCAGGCCCTCGCGGCCAAGGATGAATTGGTTGCCAACGTTTCCCACGAATTCGGATCGCCACTCACGTCCATCCTGGGCAATCTGGACTTGGTGCTCCGCGGAGATGAAGAGCTCTCGGACAGGGCGCGGACCCGTTTGGAAGTCGCCGAACGCAACGCCGAGCGGCTCCGTGCCCTGGTGGATGATCTGCTGATGTCAGCCGCCGCAGTGGAGAGCATCCACCTACGGCGTACCGACGTGGCCGGCCTGGTTGAAAACAGCTTGGTGTCAGCCCATGCGCAGGCTGATTTTGCCAATGTGGGCCTCGTGGCCGACGTACCTTCACCCCTCTGGGCAGATGCAGATCCCCTGAGGTTGGGTCAGGCCCTGGATAACCTCGTGTCCAACGCCATCAAGTACTCCCCGGGTGGCGGACGCGTCACCGTGAGGGCTGCCCGGAACGACGGGTGGATCCAGCTGGAAGTTCAAGATACCGGCATGGGGATGACCACGGAGGAGACCTCGAAGATTTTCACGCGCTTCTTCCGGACAGGTGCCGCCCGCCAGGCCGCCATTCCGGGCGTTGGCCTGGGATTGTCCATCACCAAGTCCATCGTGGAACGGCACGGCGGCAGTATCACATGCACCAGCAAACCCGGGAGAGGCAGCACCTTTACGGTTTCGCTTCCAGCCACGCCATCCGAGGAGAATATGAAGGCCTAAGCCCGTTCAGTGCATAAAGCCGCTACCGTCCCAGTCGCGGTCGTACTTACCGCACCGCGTGCAGCGCCTGTAACGGCCGCTGCCATCTTCTGCCGACTCCACGTGCCAGGCGTGGCCCAGGTTCAGCTTGCACAAGAGCATCTTGAGCATGGCGCTCTCCATTCCTAAACACGGGCAAACCAGCGAACCGTGATTGCTTCGTGCCCCCTCAGTTTAGGCAGTGCGCCCATTCGGCCGGTAGGGCATTGGGGTTCAGGCATGCCGGTTCCATGTTCTGGAAAGCCCTGATGTCCGGACTCGATGTCGTAGTCTGATGCGTAGTTGGGCCAGCCGTCGACGAACGGGCCATGCCGGTTACTTCCATTGGGGGAATTGATGACAAACGACACGGATGGTGCGGCTTACGGCCAGTCGGAAGTGCCGGTGGTGCCGCTGCAACAGCCGCAGCCCTTCGCGCCGCCGGGAGTGCCTGCGGGCCCGCCTCCGTATGGCTCGTCGCAGCCTTTTGCAGCACCCGCTGCTGCTCCAGAGCCACACCATTACCAGCAGCCGCCGTCCCTGCAGCCGCGCTTCCAGCCGGCTCCCTTCCAGCAGGCTCCTTTCCAGCAGCCGCCTTTTCCGTACCAGCCCTACTACCAGCAGCCGCCCTTCCAACATCCAGGCTTCGGACCCCCACCTTTCCCGCAGAACCCTCCGCGGGAAAATTGGTCCAGCGGTTCCAAGAAGCGCATCGGTCCCTCCTTTTGGATCGTGGGCGCATTGCTTGCCCTACTTGCCGTGGCCAATGCTGTTACAGGGAATGGCGAATCGATCCTGATCTTCATCGGGCTGGCAGCGTTGCTTACTGGTCTCTATTCGCTCATTTTCAAGCGGCCCTCTTGGGCTGCGCTACCCAGCAATGTATCGCAGCTGCTGTCCAGGGTACCCCGATAATGCGGCACAGGAATCTGCGGGCAGTCGTATGCCGTGAAGCGGTCCTCGAGCCCATGGGTCAGCCCCGCGCCGCCCAGTCCGCGTTCGTTGAACGCCACACTGCCGCGGCCACGAACGTGAGCCCGACGATCTCGAGCGCGCCACCGGCCACAGCGAACCACTCGTTGCCGACGATGATGTTTATGACGTGGCCGATGGTCCAGCAGATGATGAGCGCGCCTGCCCACCACGGCACCCCGACGGCGCGGCCGACCCGGATCACCGCGAGGCCGAGTAGTAGCGTGCCGACAAGATTGCCGATCGCGAACAGCAGGTAGAACGGCTGTCCCCACGTCCCCGCGGGCGATGCATCCAGGGCGGCGGCCGCATCCACGCCGCTCGTGGCCAGGGCGATCCTGTCGAGGTTGGCGAAGCTGATGCCGAAGTAGCTGATGTAGCCGGTGACCATGAGCGCCACCGCCCATAAGGCCAGTCGCGGACTGGCCGGACGCAGCAGTCGCAGCGCAGCGGGAAGTCCGAGCACTGCCAGTAGTGATCCGACAAGTGCGAACATGATGGCTGCTAGCAAGGCGCCGGGAGCCGCAGCGGCCAGCTCGAGGCCGCCGGCGGAGCTGCCGGTGTCGCTGAGGCCGGTCGAGGTTGATACGCCGGCGTAGAGCGCATTGCAGACTAGCTGACAGACGAAGGCGACCGGCAGGGCGATCGCGGCGCTGCGGCGGCGGAACCCGGTGGTGGGATCCAGAACTATATCCGGGTCGGAAGCCGAAGCATTCATGGCCCGACTTTACGGCACCGCGCCAGCAGCAGGAAGGGCGGTTCTAGCGGAGCCATGACCGCGGAGTTGATCGGTGCTGCTACTGGTGACCAGGCAACGAAGCCACCGACAACGGCACGAGCGTCCCGTCAGCTGGACTCAGGCAAGCGTCCAAGGGAAGCGGTCACTCATGCGGGCGGCAAGCGTTTTTTCGCAGCCATCTCTTCGGGCCCGGGTAGCGCCTTGGTGGTGCGCCACGTGTCCAAGGCAATGACCGCGGCCAGAATGATGAGTGACAAAGAGACGGAAGCGACGACATCCGTCAGCCAGTGGTAGCCGAGGTAAAGCCTGCTGATGGCTTGGGTAACAATTCCTGCGACGGCGGCGCTGAAGCCGGCAATGACCGCACCTATCCTGCGGCGGCGGGAAAACACGAGGAATGCCCCCACAAGAAGGAAGTCGGAGGCGCCGAGTACGTGGCCCGACGGAAAAGAGTAGGTGCTGTCAGCGCCGAGCACCATGAGATCCATGGGCGGTCGTGGTCGCTCGACCAAACGCGTAATCACTTGGGCGAGGAGCACGCCGGTTAGCATTGCCCCGGCAAGCAAGAGAGGCCGCCAGAGCTTTCGCGCCCGGATTATCCAGATCCCCGTCACGGCGGCCACGATGATGGGCATCACTATGGGGCCAAAAATGGTGGCGAGGACAGCCATGACCGTTGTCGCCGCCGGTGAGCGTTGGCTCACAAACCACGAGCTGACCGTGGCATCCACCGTGGCCAGATCTATTTTTTGCTTTACTTCGGCGAGGATGAGGAAGAAGGATCCGGCGCCGACCAGCGCGAGGACAACCGCGATGACGTAAAGGACCTTCTGACTCCGCGGTGCAACGTATCGTTCCGGGATGGTGAGCTTATCGTGAAGCACTCCGGAGGTATCTCCAGGGTCTCCGGGGGCGTTCGACGGCGGTCTGTCCGGTGAGGGCATAACAAAGGATATCCGTTGCAGCGGCCGACGGACGGACTCGCTGGGATCCGGTCACAGCCTTAGAGGTAATCCCCAACGTGGTCCCGTGCAATTTCCAACAGCGTTGTGTGGAACGCAACCTCGGCCGGGGCGTAGACCTTGTCCTGGCGTTGGGCGAGGAGCACCCGGCGCAGTGGGGCGGCAGCGCCGAGGCTCAGCACCCGGACGTCCGGGTGCTGGAGTGCGACGGCGGTTTTGGGCACCATGGCCACGCCCATTCCCACGCTGACCATTGCCTGCGCTTCCTGGTAGTCGTTGGCCAGGAATCCGATGGTCGGCTCGAAGCCGGCTTCGTTGGCCGATCGCCGGAGCACTTCCACCACAGGATGGGCATCCGCACGAACGATCCAGGATTCCTTTTTCAGATCCTCCATCTTTACTTCGTCGAGGTCGGCGAGGTGGTGTCCTTTGGCCACGAGGATGACCGTGCTTTCCTGGAAGACTTCGGTTGTCCGGATGGCGTCGTCATGGAAGCGATTCCATGGGTAGTCCCAGAGCAAACAAAGGCCGGTCTCCCCGGATTCGAGGTCTGACACGAGTTCCTCAAAGCGCGCGCTTCGGACTGAGAGGCTGATGGCCGGGTATCGCTTCTTGAACGCCCGGATCACCAGCGGCAGGAACGATCCTGCGAGGGTGGGAAACGTGCCCACCGTCAGGGAGCCGCGGCGGAGGCCGGCGATCTGGTCGAGGTCGTTACGGGCCGCGCGCATTTGCCCCACCATCTTGCGGGCGTGCCCGGCGAGCACCTGGCCCGCTTCTGTTGGCACCACGCCACGCGAACGGCGGGTAAGAAGCGGTTGGCCTACTTCCTGTTCGAGCTTCCGCAATTGTTGGGAAACCGCGGACGGCGTGTACAGCATCAGATCGGCCGCAGCAGTGATGGATCCCTGCTCCACCACCTCAACCAGCAGAGCCAACCGCCGAATGTCGAATAATTCCTGGCCGTGATCATTAAGCATCAGTTAACTCTCCTCTGATTTTGGTTAATTCTATGCAATGCAGCGCGATTTGCCCCAGCTGTTGCCAACCAAAAGAGCTTAAACCCAGAAGCCAGACAGCCTTTAGGCACTCCAGCGACAGTGAATGAAGCATCCCTACATGCCCCATCAAATATCCAACATTGTCTTCATTTGTGATCCGGATCATTCTTCTAATAGGCCCCTGAAACCCAGAGCGGCATGAGGAGATGGACGGATTGCCATGAAGATTGAAGCGGAGTGGATGCGTGGAGGCACCAGCAAGTGCTGGGTCTTCGAAGGTGAACACCTGGACGAAACCCACAAGGACCTGGACTCTTTGCTGCCCCGGCTTTTCGGAAGCCCGGACCACCGCCAGATTGACGGCGTTGGAGGGTCAACCTCCACCACCAGCAAGGCCATGATTCTGCGCCGTCCCGCCGAGCCGGATGTCGACGTCGAGTTCACCTTCGCGCAGGTCGGTATCGAGGAAGCGGCCGTGGACTGGGGGAGTAACTGCGGAAACTGCTCCGCGGTTGTTGGACTCTACGCGATCGAGAAGGGCTGGGTCACGCCCAGCGGCGACAACACCCGGATCGTCACGCGCAACACCAATACCGGCCAGATCATCATCCAGCGCGTTGCCACCCCGGCGGGCGCTTTGCCGATCGTCCCGGATGCGGAGATGCCCGGCGTCGTATTTCCCGGCTACCGGGTGGGCCTGGGCTTCAAGGATCCCGCCGGCAAGACGACCGGGAAGTTGCTGCCCACCGGCGAACCAACGGACACGATAAGTGCAGGCGGCACGCGCTGGACAGTTTCAATGGTCGACGCCGGAGCTCCAGTTGTGATCGTCAAGGCTGAGGAGTTGGGCCTGGACACTGCCCGCTTCGAAAGCTGGCAGGCCGGAGTGAAGCTGCAGCTGGACACCCTGGACCAGATCCGCCGGCAGGCCGCCGTCCGCATGGGCCTGGCCTCAACAGTTAAGGACGCTGCCCGCGCTATCCCCAAGCTTGCAATCGTCGGAGCCCCCGGCACAGGGGACAACGGCGCGGGGGACACCGGCATAGGGGATGCCGGCGATGTCAACGTCATGATGCTCTCCATGGGCAAGCCCCACCCGGCCCTGGCAATTACCGGAAGCATCGCCTTGACGCTTGCAGCAAGCACCCCAGGAACTGTCCTCAACAGCATCACGGGCAGCGAACCGCGTTCCATCCTGCGGCTTCGGACTCCTGCGGGCGTGATCGAGACCTGGAGCGAAGAGCGCGACGGGTCCCTGTTGGTCGGGGTGGACCGTACGGCACGCACCATCGCCACCACCACCCTGCATCTCCCGGAACTCCTCGGCAGCGCCGTCGAGCCTTCCTTCGTATCAGCCGCCCATTGACATTGGCTGCCCAGACAGCCCACTCAACGAGGAGTAAAGATCATGACTAAGACCGATTACCAAGCCGCCCCCACATCAGTGGATGATGTCCAGGACGCTGGTTCCAAACGTCCCAACCGCAGCCGCCGTATCCTGCTGATAACAGCAGCCGTGATTGCTGTCCTGGGTCCGGCCGCTCTGATGTTCGGGGGCGCCATTTTCAACCCGGCGGCCACCTCGGGAACGGAGCCGACCTTGACCGCTACGCAGATCATTCCCTTGGTGATCCTGGTGGTCATGTTCGTTGTCGCTACCAAGTGGCCCCTGAACATCGGTGTGATGGGGCTGGTGGCCTCGTTCGGCGTCGGGTATTTCATGCTGGGCATGACCGATAAGGAGATCCTTGCTGACTTCCCGGCGAGCATCGTCCTGACGATCATCGGCGTGACGTACTTCTTCAGCATGGCGAACCGCAATGGGACCATCGACATCATCGTGCAGAACTGTGTGCGCCTCGTCAGGGGCAAGACGATGTTGCTGCCGTGGGTTTTCTTCCTCATTGCCGCCGCGCTGACCTCGCTTGGCACGTTCTCGCCTGCCGCCGTCGCACTTCTTGCACCTGCTGCAATGGGGTTCGCCTACGAGTCGCGTATCCACCCTGTCCTCATGGGTGCCTTTGTCATCAATGGTGCACATGCAGGTGGGTTCTCGCCGCTCTCGGTTGCCGGCGTCCTGGTCCACAACATCGCCCACGATAACGGCTTCCCCATTTCCCAGGGTGGACTCTTTGCGGCGAGCTTCGCCATCAACCTGCTTCTCTCGGCGCTCTCCCTGGCTTTGTTCGCGGTCCTGGGCAAACTGAAGGATGGCTCAGGGGTCCAGAACCTGGACCTGGAAACTCCCCGCACCACGCGGCCTCATGGCCAGCAGATCCTGACGCTCGTGCTGATCGCTGTCATGCTCGTCTGCACCTTGGGCTTCCGGATGCCCATTGGCTTTGTTGCTCTTTCCGCCGGCCTGCTGCTGGCGCTGGTCAACATCAAGGAACACCGGACATTCATCGGCGGCGTTTCCTGGTCCACTGTCCTATTGGTGGCCGGCATGATCACCTACGTCTCCCTGCTGCAGCACGTGGGCGTTATCGACACTCTTGCAGAGATGGCTTTGGCTCTGGGCGCACCGCTGCTGATCGCCTTGGTTCTCTGCTACGTCATCGGTGTCGGCTCGGCATTTGCCTCGTCCACCGCGCTGCTGACCGCGTTCATCCCGCTCGCCGGACCGCTGCTGGCCTCCAGCATGTTGAGTGCGTCAGGAACGGTCGCTGCTCTTGCAATCGCAGCAACTGTGGTGGATGTTTCGCCCTTCTCCACTGACGGCGCATTGATTGTTGCCAACGCACAGGAATCAGACCGTCAGCGCGTCTACAAGCAGCTGATGGTCTACGCAGGTGGAGTGGTCTTGGTGGCGCCCGCGATGGCTTGGGCCCTCCTGGTTCCGACAGGCATCCTCTAAGCCGCAACTTTTCACATGACTGCCGGCAATTCCACGTCGGCACGCGGAGGGACCCGGCCTGCATACCAACGCAACAGGTAACCCGAAAGACGGGCGCAGGACTGGATTATCTCAACGCACCAGAGGCGGGGCCACCTATCAGGTGGCTCCGCCTCTGTCGTGTCGGCAAAGCGTACGACGGCGGAGCTGCCGCCGCGTCGTGCGGGAGGGGCCGCTCTCTCGTGCAGCCCAACAGTGCTCAATGCAGGCTCAGTACACGATTGCATGAATACAGCGACCGCTGTACTTTAACCACATGGAAACCCTCACCCACGCTCCGGTGCTGGCCCGCTTTGGCTATGCGATCTCGGACGCCACCAGGGCACGCGTACTCCTGGCCTTGGCTGACGCGCCAGCATTCCCGTCGGAACTTGCAGATTCCCTGGGTGTTTCCCGTCAGAGCATGTCCAACCACCTGACCTGCCTCCGCGGGTGCGGCCTGGTGGTCGGGGTTCCCGACGGGCGCAGGACCCGCTATGAACTTGCCGACGCACGCCTGGGCCACGCCATCAAAGATCTGATCGGCGTGGTCTTGGCTGTGGACCCCAATTGCTGCGCTCCTGATGGGACATGCGTGGCATGAGTACCGCCGTGCGGGAAGCAGCAGAACGCAGAACCGTCCTGACGCGTCGGATCAGACTCCTCGCTGCCGCCACCATCACCTACAACGTGATCGAGGCGGCAGTGGCATTGTGGGCCGGCGGTGCAGCGGATTCCTCGGCGTTGATTGGTTTTGGGCTGGACTCGGTGATCGAGGTGGCCTCCGCGGTGGCACTGTCCTGGCAGTTCTCCGCCAAGGACCCCGAGCGCCGCGAGCACTTAACCCTGCGGATTATCGCGATTTCCTTCTTCGCACTGGCGGCCTTCGTCACGTTCGATGCCATCAGGTCCCTCACCGGTGGGGGAGAGGCCCAGCACTCGACGCCAGGGATCGTGATAGCAGCCCTCAGCCTGGCGATCATGCCCGTTTTGTCGTGGGCCCAGCGCCGAGCCGGGCGTGAGCTCGGATCCAAGACGGCCGTAGCTGACTCCAAGCAGACATTGTTGTGTACGTATCTCTCTGCTGTGCTGCTCATTGGCCTGGTCCTGAACAGCACGCTGGGTTGGTGGTGGGCTGATGCCGGCGCAGCGTTGGTGATTGCCGCCGTCGCCGTCCGCGAAGGAATCAACGCATGGCGTGGCGACGTGTGTTGCGCCGTGCCCGCCGCGGCCGTTAGTAATGAATCCGCCGAAGACTCCAGCTGCTGCGCGGAATGCCGGACCCCGACGGATTCAGCCAAGATAGTCGTGGAATAACCAGCCCGGGCGTACGCTGGCCGCATGGAGTCCGAGGTCAGGACCGTCGCCTTGCGCACAGGGATCAACGTGCCGTGTTTTGTGCAGGGTCACCTCGCTGAAGGGAACGACGACGGCGGCGCGCCCTTGGTCCTGCTGCATGCGTGGGGTGAATCCTGGCGGAGTTTTGAGCGGCTGATTGCCTCGCTTCCGCCTCTTACTCTGGTGGCGCCGGACCTACGCGGCCATGGCGGGGCCGACAAACCTGAAGATAGTTACTCTCTGACAGCGGTCGCGGAAGATGTTCTCGCCATGTTCGATGCCTTGGGTATCGAGAGAGCCCACGTGTTGGGTTCATCCAGTGGTGGATACGTGGCGCAACAACTCGCTGCGACCCATCCTGAACTCGTGCAGTCACTGATTCTGGTGGGATCGCCGTTGAGCCTGCACGGGAAACCATTGTTTGCGAACGAGGTGGATGCGCTCACTGATCCGATTTCGGAGGACTGGGTCCGGGAATCTCTGTCCTGGTACCGGTTGCTGCACCCTGTCCCCGCTGCCTACATCGAGGACAGGGTGCAGGATGGCTTGGCCATGCCGGCAGCCGTTTGGAAGGCTTCCTTGCGTGGCTACTACGACGCTGTCCCGCCAACCGAAGCCGGAACCATCTCAGCCCCGACGCTCATCCTGTGGGGCGCACATGACCACATCGTCCCGCGGCACCATGAAGAGACCCTAGTCCGCCGTATCCCGGGAGCTCAGCTGAAGATCTACGAGAAGACGGGGCACCTGGTGTTGTGGGAGTGCCCGGAACGGGTTGCTGAGGATGTGGAGGGGTTTCTCAGTTGGATTGCGGAGTAGAGACCAGCCAAGCCGCACCTCGGTCGGCTTACAAACTTGTTAACTATGCTGAGCGTCTCGATTAGCGCTGCTCTGGTCCAGTTTTCTTGGCAGCCAAGCGCTGCCTTGTCACTTACCAACCCAGCCGGTGCTTCCGTTTCCACTCTGCTTGACGTAGAAGGTCGTACCAATGCCGCCTCCATAGTTTTGATACGTCGAGCCGACCGGTGCCATTTCGCGTTTCTCCGGACTCCCGGAGCCAACTAGCTGAAGAGGGCTCAGTGCCACGCCGCCTGTGACATATGGGGAGGCAAACTGACCCGTGGCAGCACCTGTAATGCTGGCCAGAGTTACGAAAAACTGGAACCAGTTCTGCGATTTGTGGACGGCCACGAGTTTTCCGGATCCAAGCGAAGTAAGCGTGAAGGTTCCGCTGGTGAGGCGAGCTCTCAATGTCGAACCGGAGTTGTTCAAAGCTCTGAAGTCTACGAATGGCGGCGTTGTCACATTTGGCAGGTAGGCGTTGAGATCCGTCGCCACCAAAGCAGCGGCATTTATGCCAGTTGCCGCCACGCCCTTGAAGAGTGAGAACTCATTCAGACTGCTGGTCACGTAACAATCGCGGAAATGGATCGTACCGACTGAGATGGGACCACCCGGTCGGTTGAACCTCACGCCGGCCTTGACGCCTTCAATGTAAGTTACGCCGCCCACTACCAAGTGCGCGACTCCTGTACCTTCCACGGAAACGATGCTGTCCAGGAGATAAAAGTTGCCGTCGTGCAGTCCAGCCGTGCCTAGGTAACCCAGAGTCTTGATTCCGATTGGGGCCCTGGCGAGTTGAAGACGCGTCGAATGAAACAGGCTTGTGTCCGTGGTTTCGATTGCGGCAACAACGGCTTGATGGACCCTGACGTTGACCATGCCCATTTCCTCGGACTTGCGTAGACGTAAAGGCGTCTGAGCTATATTGAACCCATCGATGACTAGGTTCTGAATCAGGTTCTGGTAGATGAAATCCGTTCCATTGCCCACATCGATACCCCCGCTTGGGTGAGTAAACCTAAGCACGGACGAACCGGAGGGATCGCCAACCAGGGACGAGTAGCTCGCGAACATCTGGAGTCGGGTCGCAGACGGAATCAAATAGGTCCCTGCTGGTAGGACAACAGATCTGCCTCCGGCAGCGCGAAGTGCTGCGCTAATGGCAACCGAGTCGTCGGCGATGCCGTCCCCGACCGCACCATAGTCCCTGGCATTCACGGGTTCGTTGGCGCGTAGTACGTACTGGACTGAAGGATCGGTCGCGGCCGACACTGTTGACCGTACTCCGGCAGCATGAGCTGAGCCTGAGTTGAGGATCAACAAACCCTCGCTGGCGACTGCAGCCGTTGCCAAGGGGACGAATTTAAAGATCCCCCGACGCCCTATGCCGGCACCTCGCCTTGTCAGCGAGCTATCCACATTCTCTTTGCCATTACTCATGAAGACACCCCTATTCGCTGGTTCCCGTGAGGTAGTTATCCCGGCCTGGCTGCTTGGAAAAACAACCAGGGCCGAGTAACCCGGCGGACCGGGAAGAAAGGTCTGACTCGCCAACTAGAATTAGAAGATGGAAATCGTGCCAGATACGTGAACTTCATTCCTGAAATGGATCTCCATCACATTTCGAAAATAGTGGGTAATATAGGTTCTTACCAACAGTAATTAGTACTCGAGTTGAAGGCCCGCGACGCTCGATTACTACTTGGCGTACTTAGATCTTGAAGTCGAAGAATACTTGTATTACGTGCATCCACTACTCGGATTATTTGCTTCAACTACTCGCCAGGAGCTCTTGGGCCGTGTCCGAGGGGCATGGGTGGCACGTCGCATTTGAAAGTGGCCGTGAGGCCCTTCATTGCCTGGGCGAGACCACTACTTAGCGGCTGGGTACAGTGACCGGCGGGACGCCAGACAATCCGCGCGGGCGCGCAGCCAGCTGCTTAGCCTGCGTGGTTTCTGCATCCTTGCGGCTGCCCTGCCAGGCAGCGGTGGCGCCACAATAGGCCGTTAATACCTATTTGACCCGCGGTTTCCAATTTACTGCGTGATTGCGGTGGTCCCAATCAATTACCAGCAAGTTGGTCATCGGGCATCGACGGTCTCAACGTGAATTTTCCCACGGAGTCTCTTACTTGCCGAAGCCTGGCCTCAATTTAAGGATTGGGATCGGAATATGCAGGGAGCGATTAGCTGCCGGTGGAAAGGTGTGAATCTAACTGAAATACAGACATTTCTGACCAGCTCCACGAACACTAGAGGGGAAGTCCTCGCAAACCTGGACTTCCTCCCAAAGAGCTACGCTTTGGTCAACCGCGTGAGCTCCGCGAGAAAGTGCTGGTTCGAAGCATCTGTGTAATGGAAGGGTTGCCTGCCCCATTTGTGTATATCCGCAGCCAAGGGTGTTCCGCCGGGGTAGTCGATGAACCGGACACCTGGCGACTTCTCGATCTCTTTGTACAGGTTGTAGAGCAGTCGATTATTTCGGTCGAACCAGAGTGAACGCCCGAAGGGCTGCCCTGACGCGTCAATACTTGACCAGTAAACGCGGTTGACTATGATCTTGGCTGGGTCAACTAGCCTCACAAGCTCCCGAAGGCCTTCAAGGCGGTTGGCCCATCCGGTGGCACTCCAAGGCTCATGAACACTGGCAGGATCAACGGTGAAATCCATTGCCTTGAGCTCATCGGACTGTGTAATGGTGGTCCCGCCAAGCTCGATTGTGCTCATGCGTTCGTCGATGAAATCCACCACGAGCCAGTCGTACTCTGTGGTTGTCAAGGAATTCGCCAGAGTCTTGTGGACGTCTAGACAGAGTACAGGAGCGACAGCAGCCGATGTCCCTTGCTCGCGCTTTCGTATCTATGGCGTCCGATACCTTGGCCGGGCAAGTTCTCGTGGTACGGGACTGCTGTAAAGGGTGCTTGATGCGTACAGCGTGCGGGATGGCCGATGCCAGCACATTTCGGAGTCCCACACTTCAGTTCGTCAACCAATTTTAGTTGAAACTTAGCCTCCGCCTAGGAAGTTCATTTTAAACCTGCGTGATAGATGCATGATAGCGTCAAAATTATCAAGCGTGACCATATGACTAGCAGCGTCTACCTGTGTTGCAACATCGGTTATACGACATGATCTAATAACGATGAGTGGACCGATCGCCTCGGCTCCGCTTCCTTGATGGATAATGGCTCACGAAAATAATGGGGAACCCCGTGGAGTTGCGTACCTACTTGCATGTCATCCGCAAGCGCTGGATTTCCATACTGCTTGTCACCGCTGTGGCGGTTATCGTCGCACTGGGTCAAACGTTGACCCAGACGCCCATCTATGACGCCCATTCACAATTGTTCGTGTCCGTCAAGGGTGGAAATTCAGCGACTGACGTGACCCAGGGAAACATGTTCGCGCAAAACCGCGTTACGTCTTATGTAAGTCTCGCTACGAGTCCCCGCGTCCTCCAAGCGGTTGCAGATGACTTAGATATGCCAGGCGGATCAAGGAAACTGGCGGGTCGCGTTTCAGCCTCGGCGCCCCCACAAACAGTACTCATCGACATTACGGCTTCCGACGCAGACCCCGAACTGGCAGCCAGGATTGCCAACTCCACGGCGGACGAACTGATTAAAGGCGTGGCATCCGTCGAGGATGTTTCGTTGGTGAAATTGAGCGTCTTTGAACGGGCGGAGCCGCCAGTCAGTCCTTCTTCACCTCGACCCATGATGAACCTAATCCTTGGTCTGGTTGTGGGCCTGGTCCTTGGGCTTGGCCTCGCGTTCGTGCGTGAAGTTCTCAATACACGGCTGCGGACCCAGGATGACATTGAGCGAGTCGTCAGCGCAGGCGTTCTGGGCACCTTCGTGGGCGATCCTTCTTTGGAAAAGACCCCTGTCTTAACGCAGGGTGACCCATACAGTCCGAGGGCAGAGGGCTTCCGCCAGCTGCGAACACACCTGTCATTCACGAACCTTGGCGGCGGGCACCAGAGTGTCGTGGTTTCATCGTCGATCCCAGGTGAAGGGAAAACGTCTACCGCTGTTAATTTGGCAATAATGCTGGCTGAAAGCGGGACGCGTGTGCTTCTCATCGATGCCGATTTGCGCCGGCCGCGTGTCGCAAACTACTTGGCTCTGGAAGGATCCGTGGGCCTTACAGGTGTCCTGACCGGCAGTGTGGCGCTTGAGGACGCAATACAAACATGGGGTCCGGCGGGCCAGCTTCACGTTTTGGCATCGGGGCGTTTGGCACCGAACCCAAGCGAGTTGCTTGGGTCTTCGACTATGGACAAGCTACTCACTCATTTGGAATCTGAGTATGAAGTGGTCATTATTGATGCCCCGCCTCTGCTCCCCGTCACAGACCCGGCCGTTCTCGCAGCGAACGCCAGCGGCATCCTGCTGGTCGTGAGTGTTGACGGTCGAACGAAAAAAGCCGATCTTGCCAGAGCTGTCGCAAATATTGAAGCTGTCCGTGCGCGAATGTTGGGCGTGGTCATCAATCGTCTTCCGGCAACAAAGGGTGATCACAACTACTACGACTACAAGCCTCAGGTCGACAAAGGTAAAAGGCGTTCGACCGAAGCCAGGAATCGGCAAGAAATGCGCCACGGTAGCGCAAAGCCGTAGCCGATCCGAGCGAAACGGAATGTACGCTTCGTTGCCCCGCGCATCCAGATTTCGCATATGCCTGGCGCATCCAATCCTGGTGCAGACTTCAGCCTTCAGTGTCGGCTTGCACCAGACCTTCAACGCTTCACGATTTCTACGGACCAGCTCAGTCCTGATTTGCATAACATTGGGGATAGTCGATGAAACACATCAACAGGATCAACACCGTAAGTGACTATGCGGGGAAACCTTCGACGGAGATAGCAGCCCTACATAGTTCGCAGTTGACCCCATTCAGCCACCGCCTTCAATTCGGATTGGATGCCGTGTCTTGGATTGTCGGACTAGTCGTTGGTGTTTTCTTCCGATACGAGTTTGATGGAAGCCAGATGAGCCTGCCTCCGCTGCTGGCCGTTAGCGTGGCTCTGGTCTTCGCCCAACTCCTCATCGGCTGGCTATTTTGGCTTTACCGGGGTCGGTACACGTCGGCAAGTTTTGAAGAAGCTGCAGCCTTGCTGGTAACCGTTATTTCCGTTGCAATGCTCGTTGGCATCCCCGTAGTCTTCCTCGGCGAGAGCCTGGGGATTCCCCGCAGCGCAACGCTCATGGCGCTGCCCTTGGCCTTCCTCCTCATGGGTTCCTCGCGCTACCTCCGCCGCCTGAATTCCGATCGCCTACACAAGCCCCAAACGGACGCGAAGCGCACGCTCATCTACGGAGCAGGTCACATGGGCCAGCTGTTGATCCGGAATATGTACGCTGACGCGCATTCCGGTTACCAGCCTGTCGGTCTCATTGATGACGACCCTTCGAAGCGCAACCTTCGACTCGTGGGTGTCCCCGTCCTGGGTGACAGCAGTCGGCTTTCGCAGATTGTCAATGAATCCGAGGTTGAAGTCCTGATCGTCTCGATTGCCAGGGCTGATTCGGAACTCCTTCGATCGATTTCCGATGCAGCAGCAGCCTGCGGCATCCAAGTCAAGGTACTGCCGACCCTAAGCGAGATCATGGAAGGTAGAGCCGCGCCTGCGGACGTTCGTGACATAGCCATTGAAGACCTCATTGGACGGCATCCCGTGGACACGGAGGTCGCCTCCATTGCCGGCTACCTGAAGGGCAAGCGTGTTCTCGTGACCGGGGCCGGCGGTTCCATAGGGTCTGAGCTCTGCCGTCAGATCGTCAGGTTCGAACCGGCCGAATTGATGATGCTGGACCGCGATGAATCCGGTCTTCAAAGCGCGCAGATATCCATCGCCGGGCACGGACTCCTGGATACCAAAGACGTCGTCCTCGCCGATATCCGTGATCCGCTGGCACTGGAGGAAATTTTCCGGGAGCGGCAGCCCGAGGTTGTGTTTCATGCGGCTGCGCTCAAGCATCTGCCGATGCTGGAGCAATACCCGGGTGAGGCCTGGAAGACCAACGTTCTCGGCACGCTCAACGTCCTGAATGCGGCCCGTGAAGCTGGTGTTTCGACCTTCGTCAACATCTCGACTGACAAGGCCGCCGATCCGACGAGTGTGCTCGGGCACTCCAAGCGACTTGCTGAGCAGCTCACCGCTTGGGCTGCGGCCAGCTGTGGCGGAAGATACCTTTCGGTGCGCTTCGGAAACGTCATCGGAAGCAGGGGATCCATGCTTCCGACGTTCCAGACGCTCATTGCCGCCGGTGGACCGCTGACCATCACTCATCCTGAAGTGACCAGGTTCTTCATGACGATTCCCGAGGCGTGCCAGCTTGTCGTGCAGGCGGGCGGCATCGGGAGCCCCGGAGAGGTGCTGATCCTGGACATGGGGGAGCCGGTTCGGATCCAGGACGTCGCTGAGCGGATGATTGCAGCCAGCGGCAAGAACATTGAGATCGTCTACACCGGTCTGCGTGAAGGCGAGAAGCTTCATGAAGTCCTGGTCAGCCACAACGAATCAGATGTGCGTCCCATCCATCCCAAGATCTCCCATACGACGGCCGCCCAGTTGAAGCCCGAAGATCTCGACGTCGAAGAGTGGTATCAGCTTTTTGCGGATGACCGGGAAACCGGACCGAATAGACTCGTTTCGAAGGGGCCGGCGTGAGGCTTGAGTTCGCGGCGGCGGGTCTCGGGCTGGTCGCCAGCCTTCTTGCGCCCTACGCGGTCCTGCCCCTGCTGCGGCGACTGGGAGTCGTTGACGTCCCATCAGCCCGTTCCTCGCATTCGTCCCCGGCGATTCGTGGGGCTGGCCTTGCAACCCTTGTTGGCTTCATCACCGGTTGTCTGGTCATCATGACGGGAGGACAAGCCCCGAAACTAGTCATTTGTGTTCTTCTTGCGTCCGTGGCAGCGGCTGGCGCAGGCTGGCTGGAGGACTTCAAAGGAATTTCCATCAAATATCGGGTGGCAAGCCAACTGCTGATCGGGCTTTCCACCGCGGGGGCCGTGGTTGCCGTTTCCGGCGCGGAACCGTGGATCATCCCGCTCGGAGGACTGTTCATAACAGGGTTCATAAATGTCGCGAATTTCATGGATGGCGTCGACGGGATCTCGGGCTTGAACGGTGCCGTATTCGGTGGGACTTATGCGGTGATTGGAATACTGACGTCGCAATCCTGGCTGACTGCGGCCGGATTGGTACTTGCTGCCGTTTATGCCGCCTTCTTACCTTGGAATCTTGGGCGGAATCGGATCTTCCTTGGCGACAGCGGCAGCTACCTGCTCGGCGCAGCAGTTTCTGTCATGGCTTTTGCAGCTTTCTGCTCGGGAGCGCCGCTCCTCGCAATCCTTGGGCCAATAGCCATCTACCTGGCAGACGCAACGTACACATTGCTGTCCAGAATTGCCGGAGGCCAGCGTTGGTATGAATCCCACCGCAGCCACATCTACCATCAGCTCGAAGACCTCGGTCTGACCCATCTCCAGGTTGCCGCCATCGTCGCTGCTGGCAGCTGCGCCACAGGTGCCCTGGGAATACTTGCCGCCCAGGCAGCGCCCTGGACTGCGGTCCTATATCTGGGCATCGCCGGGGTGCTTATCGCAGGGTATCTCATGACCCCGGTAGCGATTCGACGCTGGGCGAGCAACCGTCACGCTGACGTGGGAAGGAGCCGTCTCGATGGCTGACTGGATTGTGGTCGGGGGCAGTGGATTTGTTGGCGGCGCTATCGTTGACGTTCTGGCCTCTGCGGGCCACGGCGTCTTGAAGCAGGTCGCCCCACGTGTGCTGGCTGATCCAGAGTGGTCTGCTCAGGAGGTCATAGCGGAAGCTTCCAAGCACGTCGAGGAGATCGCCGCGCTGGCCGCCTCATTTGCGGACAAGGATGTCGTGGTAAACGCAGCTGGACTTGCTACCCCAGGTAGCGGCCAGAGCCTGGAGCTTTTTGGTGCCAACGCGGTCTTGCCAGCCCTCATCTGGCTGGCGGCACAGCAAGCCGGTGTCCGGACGTACATCCACATAAGTAGTGCTGCTGTGCAGGGACGGCGGCCCGTGCTTGACGGTTCGTGGGATCATCAACCCTTCTCACCTTATTCACAGTCCAAAGCCCTAGGCGAACGAGCCTTGCAATTGCTCATGGATCAGACCCTCACGGGGCCGTCGACAGTCCGGATTGTCCGGGCCACGTCGATTCAAGACCCTAGCCGAAGCACTACGCGGAGTCTGATCAGGTTCGCGCGTTCACCACTTGCCAGCGTGGCCGCACCTGGTTCCGCTCCCTCACCAGTGTCCAGTCTTGGCGGTCTAGCGGGGTACGTGCGCGCCGTAGGCGAGGCGCCTGAACGTGTGCCGACTGTCAGTGTGCAACCGTGGGATGGACTGACCGTGCGCGATGTTGTGCTCCAGCACGGGCACAAGGAACCCCTTCAGCTGCCTCCTGCGTTGTGCCGTTTGATGCTCAAGGTTGGTTATTGGTTTGCGAAATTCGGCTCACCCAAAATGGATAGCGTCGTCCGCAGGGCCGAGGTGCTGTGGTTTGGCCAGCGGATCAGTCAAACGCCCGCTGGCCAATCCTTAGGCATGGGGGAAAGTACTTTGTCGGCAGGGGAGCGGGCTCAAGAATGAAATCCACGACAGACATTTTTTTCATCCAGACTACTGACATCTCGGTTAGCTCCCAGTTGAGCGGCCAGATGGGTTACCTGCAGCGTCGGGGATTGCGCGTTGCGGTTGCATCAGGCGATACCGGTCTTTTGAGTTCCCTCGCCGAGCAAGACAACGTATCGTCGCACGCCCTGCCGATTGAACGTGACCCGTCGGTGTTGTCTGATCTGCGCGCACTTTGGCGGATTTTTAGGCTCATCCGGGAGCTCCAGCCTGATGTCATTGTGTACGGCACACCGAAGGCTGCACTGCTGGGTGCAATCGCTTCCTGGGTGCTGCAGAAGCCTCGGCGCATTTACTGCGTCTATGGGCTTCGATCCGAGACCATGACCGGCGCCAGCAAACAGATGATGCTTCTCATCGAGAAGACAATCATTAGGCTTTCCACAGACGTCGTGGCTGTCGGCCATGCTCTGAAGGAGCAGATGATCCAGGCAGGACTCACGGCTGACGTCACAGTTTTCGGCAAGGGCTCTGCCAACAGCATCGATCTCGAGAACTATCAACTCAAGGGACAGGACCCTGAGCTGCGCACATCATTCCGCGCGGACCACGATATCCCTGCCGATGCCAAAGTTGTAGGCTTCGTCGGCCGCATCACAGCTGACAAGGGCATCGACGCGCTCATGGACGCAATGCAGTCACTTAGACAGCACATGGATGACGTCCACCTCGTCCTGGTGGGACCGGACGATGGGATCGAATCGCTACGCCCAGCGACAGTAGCTGCGTTCGATGAGCCCTGGGTACACAGGACGGGCAACTTGGACGATACTGCGACGGTGTACGCGGCGTTGGACCTGCTGTGCCTTCCGTCCCGCCGTGAAGGCCTTCCAACCGTACTTCTGGAAGCAGCGGCATCCGGGACCCCAATCGTGGCAGCAGATGCCACGGGGGTCCGCGATGTGATTCCACATCCGGGATGCGGGAAGGTTGTGCCCATCGATGACTCGTCGGCACTTGAAAGCGCACTACGCATGGTCTTGGTAAACCCTGAAGAGGCCAAGGCAATTGCTCTCAATGCCCAGGCTGTAGTGTTCCGCGACTTTGACAGGGAGCGGCTCTGGAGCCGCCAGTACCGCTTTTACACTGGCGACAAGAACACTCGGACAAGCAGCTTGATGACAAGAAAGCAAAAATAAGCCATGACTTCCTCACTCATCACTTTTGCGACTGAGATCGGACCCACCCCATGACATCCAGTAAACGAACGGTCTTCTATGCCACGGAAGCGCGTTTGCACCGCGGCTTGGATGGCCGTGTTTACTCGGATGCTTCGCAGGACTGGTACGAGAACCATCTGCTGTGGCTGAACAGCTTTGACGAAGTCATCGTTGTCGCCAGGGTCGAAGACATTCCTCGGAACAGCGGCCGCCTGGTTGAAGGCGACGGTGTCAAGGTCCTTGCAGTCCCCTCGTATCAGGGAGCAAGAGGCATGGTCACCCGGTTCATGCAGATACGTAAACTTGTGCGCCGGTTTTCCACCGACGCCAGTGCTGTTTACGGGGGCCGGTTCCCCGGTGTAATCGGCGGAATCACCGTTAGCGCGGGTCGCCGTTTGGGAGCCCGCACCTTCGCGCACGTGGTGGGCGATCCCTATGACGTCCTCAAGGCAGGTGTAGCGGGTAAGCCGGGAGTCAAGTTGGCATGGTTGGCGAAACTACTTGTGGCGCGACAAGTTTCCAGCGTCGACGGCGCAATCTACGTCTCCGAGAGGACACTGCAGCGCCGATACCCGGTGCGCGCAGGTGCGGCATCGCTCGTTCGAAGTGGAGTAGCCATAACCGACGGCACCCTTGCTGTGCAACCGAAAGTCGCTCGCCCCGACCGGGAGGGCCTTGTCGTGGTCGCCGTCGGAACGCACAACCAGATGTACAAGGGCCACGATCTTCTGCTTCAGGCAGCTGCCCAACTCCTAAGCAAGGGTCACAGCATTACCCTGGAACTTGTTGGCGGGGGCGCGAAACATCGGGTACTTGTTGAGCTGGCCAAAGACCTGGGCATCGATAGGCATGTCACCTTCCATGGACACATTGAAACGCCCGAGGAAATACGCGACATCCTGGACCGTGCTGACCTTTTTGCCATGCCATCCCGCACTGAAGGTGTCCCGAGAGCCCTCATTGAAGCGATGGCCCGGGGCCTGCCCTGCATTGGTTCCGACATAGGCGGTATCCCGGAATTGCTTCCACCGGATTGCCTCTTTACGTCAGGATCCGTTGAAGAAATAACCGGGTTGCTCCGCTCAGCCCTGAAAAACCATGAGTGGATGACACAGCAGGGGGCCACAAACCTGGAGCATGCTCGTCAAATTATCGCTTCACTTGACCCGCAAAGGGTTATTGACTTCTTCAGCCAACTCGACGCTGCGCCGAAAGCACTGGAAAGACCATGACGGTGCTGGAAAAGAGCGGCCCTATTGTGGCCCACATCCTCGGATCCGTCGACCGCGGTGGCGTCGAGATGCGGATGCTTGAAGTAGCCCGTGCCCTGCCTGCGACCGGCCCGAAACTGACAATGGTCACACTCACCGGGCGAGAAGGGTCCCTGGCAGGCGACTATAGAGCGGCGGGCGCCACGATTGTCCCTTTGCGCCTCTCCAGCCCCTGGTTTGCATTGAAGTTCGTCCGGTTTCTCCGGGCCAACCGCATCAAAGTCGTCCACTCTCACGTTCATCTTGCATCTGGATTCATCCTCGCCTTGGCCACCCTTGGTGGCGCCCGTATCCGGATCGCTAATTTCAGCAGCGACGGCCGGCCCCGTGCCGAACAGTCGCTGCCGGCGCGGGCAAAGTACGCGGTAATGCGCTGGCTCCTTAACCAGTTCGCAACCGACATCATCGGAATCGCTCCCTCAACGCTAACGGTGGCTTGGAAGAAAGATTGGGCGAATGACCCACGTTGCCGTGTCTTGATGACAGGTTTCGACCTGGAAAAGTTCTCCAGCACCGGCACCACTGACATCCGCGATGAGCTCGGAATCGCCCCGGCCGAACCATTGATTCTCCACATAGGTCGGGCTGACATCCCCACTAAGAATAGAGACGGGGCCATCCGGTTCTTCGGTGAGTACGCCAAAGCACACCCGAGGGGAGCCTTGGTTTTTGTAGGTCGAGATGGAGCTGACGCGGTCCAGTCGGCAGCAAACCGGTCCCGTTGGCTGTCGATAACCGAGCAATTAGGTGTTACGGACCGTGTTCATTATGCCGGCGAACGCATGGACGTCCCGGATCTGCTGGCCTCTGCAGATCTTCTGTTGTTCACTTCCACATTGGAGGGACTGCCCGGCGTGCTGGTAGAGGCATGTGCGGCTGGTACGCCCGTTATTGCATCTGATGTTGCAGGCGCCGTTCACCTCGCGCAGCATGTCGGAGGGATACATCTTCTGTCATTGCAAGCTGCCATATCCGTTTGGGCGGATGCCATCGCCGATGCACTAAGCGACAGGCCAACGCCTGAAACCCGGGAGCTGGCCCGTAGAAAGTTGTACGGTTCTGAACTGGATATTGAGGTCGCAGTCGGCCACTTCCGCAGGCTGTGGTGCGCGTGAAGGTCCAGACACAGACTACGCACTCAGTTCTGCCGGATGGGGTCTTATCCCGAGCGAAACTCCACGGAGCCGTACTTGCTCACGCCGGAAGCGCCATCCTGATCTGTCTGCTAGTGCTTGCACCAGTCTTCGAGCAGGCCCCGATTCAAAGGGTGGCGATCATCTCGCTCCTGCTAGCGTGCGGCCTGGGCTACTTGGTCGCCAAGTCACTCTCCGATGGCGTTTGGTCTTTTCCGTTCCTGTACTTCTTGATACTTTGCCTTTTCCACCTGGGATTGTTCGTCTCCCCGGCCCTTGACAACGGACGAATGGCGTCATTCCTGGATGGAACGTGGACAGGTTGGTACAGCGACCCTGTCATGATCCGGGCCGCATACCTCATCGACCTTGGCCTGTTGAGCTATGCCACGGCGATAGGGTTTGTCGCATGGCTTTCCGGTAACTCCGGTACCAAGATGCGGCCCTCTGAGCTGCAGGAACACTCATCTGACCGATCCATGCGGGACGCGATTGTTGACGTGGGCGGACTGACGCTGTCACTGGCGGTTGCAAGTTGGTTGTTCGTTTGCTATACGCAGCTCGGCCCATTGTTCTTCCTCAACAGCTACAGCGAATACCTGGAGGCAACTTCCGGAAATTCCGTGGGCATTATCTATTTCGGAATTACCATTGGATCTGCACTCATAGCACAGGACACTGCTCGGCTAATCTCGCGGACGGGTTTAGTCTTCTTGTTCGCATTCTTGCTGCTTGCCCTGCCCATGGGGTTGCGCAGTGAATCTCTCTTCCCGTTGATCGCGGCCCTTGCTGTATTCATCCGCTGCAGGAAGACGCCTTCATTCGCGTCAATGGTAGTTTGCGTCCTCGTCGGATTGGTCGCGATCTCCGCAGTACAGCAGGTCCGCAGCCAAGGACTCGGGGACACATCCCTTCACGAGGTGTCCGCTTCGCCGATCAAGGCGATTGAGGAGATGGGCTACTCGGCACGGGTTATTGTTACCACTATTGGCTGGCACGAAGCCGCACACGAACCATACATGGCGGGGGCCACCTACGCAGCTCCTCTGGAGCGTGGGCTCGCGGGAATACTCGGCCTGCCCAGGGATGATGCTGAAACGGACTTTCGTCTGATGAACGCAGAGATTGCCCACCGTGTAGGTCCCATCGGCGGTTCGATTATTGCTGAAGGACACCATAATTTCGGGATCCCCGGCATACTGCTCGCTTTGGCGCTAGCTGGATTCCTGGCTTCCCGTCTCTGCATCGTTCCGCCGCGCCCCGTGCCCCTGGCTTTCCTCGGCGTTGCCGCCTCGCTCCTGCTGATGCACGTCAGGAATTCATTTGCGCCCATCTTCGCATGGGGCACGGGCGGGGTTGCACTCATTCTCGTCGCTATAGGGCTGAGCTGGCTTAAAGGGCGCAAAGTACATTGAGACGTCTGCTTGCCGCCACCCGTTCCGGGTCAGCAAAAGAGGTCCTCGGGACTACCGCCTGGAGCGTGGCCGGTCTCTTCGGGGCCTTGCTGTGCGGCGTTATCACGGCCAGAATGCTCCTGCCGGATGACCGCGGGGTCCTAGCGATCCTGATCACCACCGTCACGATCGTTTCGCTCGTAAGTGGGCTTGGTACGAACATTTCACTGCGCATCCTTCTTCCCCGGGATCCACGGGTCACGATGCGGGGCTATGCCGAAACGTCGCTATGGCTGGGCGCTTTGCAATTGGTCGTCCTTATCCTCGTCTCCTATTTCTTGCTTGGCGCAATTGACGTGCATTTAGGCGTCAACGAAGTTATTTTCGGCGTGCTTCCTTTGGGGCTAGCGGCGTTCTTCGCCAATCAGACTGCGGACGCCCTGAGCGCCACCGGCTTCCCAAGCCGGGCATCGATGGCGAACAGCGTCGGGTTCGGTGTCACCGCTGCTGCCCTCATCGTTTTCTGGATTTTTGGGCACGGTCTGCTCGGCGCTCTCCTTGCCTACACAGCCGGTTTCACAACACGCAGCGTCATCGCCATCAGCATCATCGGCAAGGGCGTTGTCTTCAAAACAACCGAACCGACATCGGGTGGAACGAAAGAGCTTTTGCGCAAGGGCGTCGGCCTGATGGGCATGAATCTGGGCCAGTCCATAACTTACCGTCTGGATCAATATCTTCTTGCTGCCTTAGCCGACACCCGCGCTGTTGGCTTGTACGCCGTTGCGACAACGCCGGCGAGCCTGATTCAGGTCGTATCCAATTCTGTTGGTCAAGTCGCTTTCCGAGATGCTGCACAGAATCAATTCGGCAGAAAGAAACTGCTGACCTTCGTCCTCGGAGCTGCGGGAGTGACGGCGGCGTATACGGCTGTGATGTACGTTGCAGCGCCATGGCTCATTCCGCTGGTGTTTGGGCAAGAATATGCACCAGCCGTCGACATCGTCCGTGTGCTTGCCTTGGCCGAGATCGCTTTGTCTCCCTACCTGGTTTTGAGTCGTGCAGTGGCCGGCGCTGGGCACATAAAGCTCTCCAGTTGGACCGGCGTTGTGGGCATGGCAGCGATGAGTTTGTTTCTGCTGTTGTTCATTCCCGGCAGCGGGGGCCTTGGCGCGGCATGGGCATGCGTCACTGGCTACGCCACCATGAGCCTTTTTCTCATATGCGGGACGTTGATTATCAGGCGGCAGCAGCGATCATCAAAGGTACCCCGTCACCGGAAAGCCTCGATAGGGCCGCCACGCGTATCAGGTCGTGCACGGCGCCGTCGAGAGCCCAACGCGCGCCCGATTGCCAGCGAAAATTCCCGCAAAGTTCCAGCAAACAACCGATAGGGATCCACTCATGGATAAATCAAAGAAAGCAGTCATAGTCGGACAGGGCTATGTAGGCCTTCCCGTGGCCATGAGAGCTGTCGAAGTCGGCTATGACGTGGTCGGGTTGGACATTGATGAACGGAGGATCGTCGCCCTGAGCAATGGCGAATCGTTTGTTGGAGACATCACAAATGACGAACTCCGGTGCAGACTGGACTCCGGGCGCTACCTTCCCACCACCAGCTACACCGACGCCGCCGGTTTCGATTTCGCCATCATCACGGTGCCAACCCCTCTTAAGGAGAGCCTTCCGGATTTGAGCTACATCACGGATTCGGCAAAGGCATTGGCGCAATTCATTACACGCGGTTCCACTGTCATTCTCGAATCCACCACACACCCCGGAACCACCGAAGAACTGCTTGTGCCAATTTTGGAAGCCGGCTCCGGACTAACGGCGGATGTCGATTTCTACGTGGGCTACAGTCCAGAACGAATCGACCCTGGCAACAAGGTGTGGGGCTTCGTCGAGACGCCAAAGGTCGTTTCAGGACTCGGACCGGAATCGCTCGTCCGCGTCAAGGATTTCTACGATTCCTTAGTCGAAAGGACTGTTCCTGTCGGAACCCCAAGGGAAGCCGAAATGACAAAGCTGCTGGAGAACACCTTCCGGCATGTGAACATTGCCTTGGTTAACGAGCTTGCGATCTATGCGCACGCCTTGGGGATCGATCTGTGGGAATCCATTGACGCTGCCTCAACCAAACCCTTTGGCTATATGAAGTTTGTGCCGGGTCCCGGTGTTGGAGGACACTGCCTGCCCGTGGATCCGAGCTATCTCTCCTGGCACGTTCGTCGTCAGCTTGGCCATGCCTTCCGCTTCGTTGAACTTGCCAACGACATCAATGACCACATGCCGGACTATGTCGTCCGCCGCCTGCTCATGAGCTTGAACAATGTCGGCAAGCCTCTGAAAGGCTCACGGATCCTGATGGTCGGGCTGGCGTACAAGAAGAACACAGGGGATGTCAGGGAGGCGCCCTCCTTGCGTATCAGGGAGCTCCTTGAAGAGTTTGGTGCAATTGTCTTAGGGGTTGACGACCTGGTCGAAGACCACCACTGGCCTAAGGAAATGCTACGAGGAACATTGGATGCCGAAACGGTCAGCAAATCCGACGCGGTCCTTCTGGTCACCGATCACGACTACCTTGACTTGAATATTCTGGACAATTCGGATGTACCGGTGCTTGACACTAAAAATGCACTCAAAGGTGCCTCAGTGGAGCATTTGTAGGCCTGTTCGAGACCGATACCAGATGCTGGGCTTTTCCGAGGCACCGGCAAGATAAAGGAGCAATTGAAGTATGAAGATCTTGATCACTGGTGGTGCCGGTTTCATCGGGTCGAACCTGGTTCGATACATCAACGAACACGAGCCGCGGGCCGAACTCGTTGTTATTGACAACTTCAGCACCGGACACGCCGAAAACCTGTCTGAATGTTTCGTGGATGTCATCGAAGGGTCCATTCTCGATGAGGCGACACTTCACATTGCCATGGAAGGCGTGGACTCGGTCATCCACCTCGGTGCCCTGGGCAGCGTGCCCAGATCAGTGGCCCGCCCCTTGCAGAGCCACCATGCAAACGCGACGGGTACCTTGAACGTCCTGGAAGCAGCCAGGCTGCACGGCGTTAAGCATGTTCTCATGTCCTCGTCCAGCTCCGTTTATGGCAGCAACCCGATCCTGCCCAAGTCCGAGACTGACTGGACTCGTCCGGTGAGTCCCTACGCGGCCAGCAAGCTTGCCGCCGAGTCTTACACCATCGCCTATGGGCGCACCTACGGCATGCAGACCCTGGCTTTCCGATTTTTTAACGTCTACGGGCCAGGTCAACGTGCCGGGCATGCGTACGCCGCCGTTATCCCAAAGTTCCTCGACGCCGCACTTCGTGGTGAGCCGCTTGAGGTGCACGGCGACGGATTGCAGTCTCGCGACTTTACGTATGTCGATACTGTTTGCGAAGTCCTTCTTGCGGCCTGCCAACAGCAACTGAGCTCGGAAAGTCCGGTCAACCTCGCTTTTGGGTCCAACTCAACCTTGCTTGAGGTGATCGCCGCCCTGGAAAGCGCCATGGACCAGAAGTTGACTGTCTCCCACCACGAGTCGCGAGCGGGGGACGTCAGAGCATCACGAAGCGATGGCCGACTGATGAAGGAACTGTTCCCGGACGTCACACCTGTCGATCTTCAGACCGGAATCGAGCGAACTTTGACGTGGTTCAAGCAGGGCGACCGAACTGGTGTGAAAGGGGCGCAACGGTCGGCTTAACGTCCTGGAGCCACGAGAACGTCACCAAGTCTTTTAGGAGAGAAGTTCAGCTTTGTGGCCGCCAAATTAATGTCCGCACAACTGAAACTAGCTCGTGGCTCGTCTACTTCATAGTGGATGGTTCCGAGGTTGTTGAGAAGGTGGACGAGCTGTCTGTTACTTGTGGCTTCGCCACTGCCGATGTTCAGGGTCAGGTGGCCGTGCAAGGGCACGTTGATTGACCGCAGGATTGCCTCAGCTACGTCGGGTGCGTGAACGTAGTCGCGAACGAAGGTGTCGAGACCCTGCAGCCGTGAGGGCTTGGAAAGCGTCGAAGACAACAAACGGTGGACGAGCGAGTCCGAAAATCCATCGCCGTAGATGTTGAAAATCCTCAATGCGACACTTGAAAGATCCGCCGCAGCTGAGGCGCTGCGAAGAATTTCCTCCGCCTCGTGCTTCATCCGAGCATACGTACCGCTCAAGTCGACTTGATGCGCTTCGCTCACAGGTTCCCTGTGGCGGTCACCGTAAATGGCAGCCGTAGAGGAAAAAACGATGCGAGAAGTCCCCACATTCATAGCGGCATCGCAGAGGACTTGCATCGCTGTGACATTAACAGCTTGTGAGAGTTTCAGGTTGGCGTCACATGCCGCTCCACTGACCCCTGCAAGGTGAATAATGGCGTCGGGCTCAGCAAGCAGGACCACCTTCTTCAATTCACTGGGATCAGAAATGTCTGCCCTAACATCCGTTTCCCTCTGTGGGATGGCCCGGGGACTGATCAGATAAACAGGGCAAAGGTCCTCGCGGCTCTCAAGCTGTTGTCGTAGCACCATTCCGAGACGCCCGTTTGCGCCCGTCACAAGAATCTTCACGTTTCCCCTTAAGTGAGCAAGTGACAATGTGGAAAGTGCGGAAGCACGCCGTTCAGTTCGCTGCCAACCCACTCTTGTCGCCGTCAGACTCTATCACCGACGCAATAGTGCATGGAGACTCGAATGTGGTCCCTATGGCATCGAATCCAAGTAGTCCCCACTTCCAGGACTGCAAAAGTCGAGTACCGACTACTCGTGCGGGGCTGTTGCCATCGCCTTAGGTTGAAAAAGAAGCCTAAGTGGATCCGAAGGAGGCCCTCGTGGACAGTCGAAACAGACTCCAATCAGTATTGTTCGGCGGCACTACGACTTCGGTTTGGATTGCCGACGGTGTCCTGACGACCCGTCAGGGGGAGGAATTTCTCCTGGAGTCAGTCGTCGACGGGCGCTTGGTGAGCGTAAGGATCACTAGCTTCATTGGACCTTTCATGACGTCGCTGCGCGCGCTCTTGGAAAGAACTGCAGCGGAAGATACTTGCACCGCGCGACGTCCCTTGGTCACGGAGTACTGATCAAGGGTTTCACAGCTGCCAAGATGAAGTCTTTGATTTTCGGCTCCTGGGCGGTGGCCCAAACTTGGGAAAGGTGGCTGCTGTCGGTGAAAACTGGGATTCCACCATCAGATATGAGGCATGTATCAGCAGGACAAAGGTGGTCATCGAAGTTAAGAACGTGACCAATCGTCCACTCCTGTTGGACTGACCGTTCGGCGTCTCGTAGAGCCGTGATGTCCTCGAAAGCCTTGAGCCGGGTTGGCGAGCACCCCTGCTCGGTCCCCCCAGGACGTGTCACGCACACACCTGCGTCACCCCCGGGACGAGGAGTGTCCTCGATAACTGCCGGCACGGCGCCGGCAGCGCGGGCCGCTTCAATAACGGATGCGAAGCCTGCCCGCCACAACCTGGACTGCGTGTCCACGGATCTGACCTGGCCAGAGCTGTCCGGGATTTGTCCCACATAGCTGTTCGAGTTTGCCGTTAGAACGACTTCCGGTTGAAGCTCGTAGATGAGCGCTTGAGTTTCGCGATGGAAAGAATCGCAATCGGAATTAATCGCGCCGTGTGCCAGAACTGTTAGATTGGCTGCCGGGCAGGCATCGAGGGCACGAATCACCAGGCGGAACGCCTCCTCATTGCCGACCTTCGAGAGCGTGGGAACCCACTGTGCAGCGTGGGAATCGCCAATCACCATGACGGTTGTCAGTGCATCTGTGGAACCTGAAACACAGTAGGCGATCCCGGAATCTGTCTTCCGGCGCTCCGGGCATGCTTGCGGCGCACCCTGCTCCCGCACGGCAAGCCACGTACGATTCTCTAGCGTTGTTGACGCCAACGAACCGCTTGTGTAGATTCCGGCTGAGGCCAGAACGCACACAACAAGCGCACCCGACATGGCGATGTAGGTGGTGCGGTTATTCGCCCGAAGGGCCTTCCACCCACGGATCGGCGACTCAACCCAAAGGAAAGTAAGGTGCGCCAAGCCTAACGCGAGTACCGACGCCGCAAGCCCTAGCCAGACTGAATGGACTTCGAGGCCCACACTGACAAGTACTACGGCAGGCCAATGCCAGAGATACCAGGAATAAGACCGCTCACCAATCCAGACCATCGGCTTAGTACCAAATAGGCCCGACATCCGGTTCGGCGTAGAACCGCCGAGAATCACCATCAGCGCACCCGCCACAGGAACGGCCGCCACTGTGCCCGGAAACGGTTGGTTGTCTCCGATGAACAAGCAACTGGCAAGAATTGCCGCCATGCCGGTGGTAGCTACAACTGCAGCCGTTGTCCTCGACAAGTTTATGGTTCCAATAACAATTGCGAGAATCCCGCCTGCCGCAAACTCCCACGCCCTTGTCGGGATTGTATAGAAGGCCCAGAACGGATGTTCTGAGGTCAAGGCAGCTGAGGCAGCAAACGAAACAGCGAGGCAAGATAGCAAAGTCAACAGCGTAGCCCGGCGCCTGTCCCAGCCCAATTGTCGTGCAGCCCAGGAAACGATCACCAGAAGCAAAGGCAGAGCCAAATAGAATTGTTCTTCGACTCCCAAGGACCATGTGTGCAGGAAAGGGCTCTCTTGTACTTCATGACCGAAGTAGTCCGCAGCTTGGAATGCGAAGAGCACATTGGATACGGACAGGACAGCTGCGCCGGCCTGACTTGCGAGTTCTTTGAGCTCCAGGGGTGAGAATATGAATGGGCTGACCGCCAAGACGGTCAACGCTACAAAGGCCAACGCGGGAAAGAGGCGCCTGGCGCGTCTTGCCCAAAAGTCTGCAAGGTTGATCCTGCCCGTGGCTTCATAGTCACGTAGAAGTTGGCCAGTGATGAGAAACCCGGAGATAACAAAGAAAACGTCTACGCCGACAAATCCTCCAGGGATCCAGCTAACCCCAGCATGGACTAGGACTACGGACAGAATCGCGATTGTCCTTAATCCAGCTATATCGTTGCGAAAAGTTGAGCGATGAGCGGAGTTAAGGGCAGAAGGCATACTCGACTATAACTTTTGCCGTATTCAGGATCGATTTACGTTCTACCATTACGCAGAAATGGCCCAATGTCTTGTCCGGATGCTTACCGCGCTTGGTCGCTACCTGGCGCTGGGGCGTCCTTGGGACCAGATCCTGAATTTAGCCGGGCAAAACGCAGGATAGAGAGGATGGCAGGTGCGAGCTCATCCTCCATTTGTTTATAAACGTCGGAACCCCGCCGGTACGGGTCCACGACGTCGTTGTCACTTGCATCTCCCGGTATTGCCAAGTGACGAACCGTACCAGCACGGTCCGGGAGTTGACGCCAATCTGTACTCGTCCCCGAGGACTCTTCTGATGGATCCTCCATCAGAACGTTGAGCATCCTTGCGAATTCCCTGATCGTAAAGGTTCGTTTCAGCAGCGATGCATCGAGTTGCAGGACCTCTGGTCGGTGTCGGGAACTCATGGTTAGGACGAGGTCGCTCTGGCGGAGCATAGCCGGCGTAAGCTGCCTTGCCTTGAAGTCTGAGGCATTGCCACCGAACATCCGGATCATATCGGTAGACAGTGGCTGGATGGGCTCACCAACCATGGCACGGGTCCCAGCGCTTCTCACCTCGAAACTCTCGCCTGAAATTTGATCCAGCCCGGCCTGCAACAACCGCTCGGCCACCGGTGAACGACAAATATTTCCCGTGCAGACGGTCAGAATACGGAATGGGTTTGGGGATTCCACTTCGACATCATCTCCTTTTAGCGGGCGGTCCAAGAAACGCTGGGACACTTCAGTGCGATCTGGCCATGACGCCGTAGTTATGACGCTGAGTGAATCTCCGTAAATGTCTGCCGAGACCTGCGCACTAGTTTCCCCTCTCGAGTGCATGTGCGGTGACGTACGTACCTAACTGATCCTTGGAGAGCGCGCCGGCGATCTCGGAGATGGCAGTGGTGTCTGCGACGACAATCGATTGGCCGTCCAAAGAGGTGCCGGTGCCGAGAGTGGGCAGGGTAAACATCACGGTGTCATTCACCTTAATGTCCTTCAGACCCAATGCGAGGCTGCCGATAGCAGCGGCGTCGAAGCTCTTATCGACGCTAACGAAAGGTGAAACGGCGCCCACCATGCTGCTGACGGTCACAGGGTTCGTCAGGGTTTCTCGTGCAATCGTCTTGCTGATGATGGCCTTCATATACGCCTGCTGGTTTCGCACGCGCTGATAGTCGCCATCGCTGAATGACTTACGTTCGCGGACAAAGGCGAGTGCTTCATCGCCGTTCAGCGTATGCTTGCCTGCTGCGTAGTAGTGCCCCTTCATCGGACCAGATGCAGGTGCGAAGGGGATCTTTACGTCTACCTCCACGCCGCCCAGTGCATCGGTGAGGCCCTTGAAACCTTCGAAGTCCACCATTGCCACGTGATCGATCCGCTGCTGAAAGAGAGACTCCACCGTCTGGACCATCAGGGGTACGCCACCCAAAGCGAGCGCCGCGTTGATCTTAGACTCGCCTTTTCCTGGGATATTCACCCACAAGTCACGCATAAGGGAAACGGCGTAGACGTTTTTGCGGTCGGCTGGAATATGGACGAGCATCAGCGTGTCAGCCCGCTGATCGGTGGCTGCAGCCGTGTCGACGTCCAGTTCGTCGGATCCGCGGGTGTCACTGCCCATGACGAGGATGTTCATTGGCGCGGGGGCGCCATTAGCGGGCTCGGTCTTTTGGGGTCGTGTTGTCTCGTCAGGGAAGGCGGATTCGATCTTCGTAGACCCCGAGTTGAAGGTTTGCGCCAAGTTGTAGAGGTAGGCGCCTCCAACCATGCCTGCGATTAGCACGACGGCTGCAAACCCAATTAGCACATTTCGGGCAGTCTTTTTTGGGCTCTTTTGACGTCGAGGGCGAGACTTGGGCTCGGCATTTTCAGTATCAGTCGGGAGCGTCATGTGTTCCTTGGTGTCGGCGTCAGCAGTGATGATTCTATCAAGCAGCAATGAGTAGTGACCGTTGCCGACACTCAGGAGCTTGCCCTCGGCGATTTCAAGATATGTGATTCGAAAGGGGCTGTACTTCTTTGGTGACTGCTCATTGAGGTGTCGATCAACTCTTCATGGGCATTCCTGCGTCACGTTTAGGTCAAAGGGCTCACTATGTCCTTGAACTGAAACTTGGCATGCAGGGACCACGTGACTGGGGTCTCTGCACCATCGACTCACTGAGGACCAGGATGCTCGACTCATCACCCTTGCTTACGATCGTCCTAGAGGCTCCGGGTCTGCTTGACCGCGAGTCGGTGATGTATAGGAGACTCATCGCTGCGAGGCTCAGGTACGAAACCCAGTTCTCCATCCTCCAGGTTGACGAAATGTTAACAACGGACAGGATCACCAGGCTCAGCGGGTCCATCGAAACCAAATACGTGGTGTTCATAAGGACGTCCCATCAGCTTTCGGCGTCGTACATGACTACAATGCTGGACTACTTGCGAACACGAACCGTATATCTTGCTGAGCCCGTCACGTACACAGGCGGAATTCCAAACAACGTGGTCGCCGCCAAGATCGACGACACGTATCTCTACGCCCGGGACACTGACGTGTTCGGTGTTGTTTTCAACACCCGTCGGCTAAGGGAAGCGTTGGAAGCAGTTGGCGACGTCGACCGCTCGGCACTGTATCTCAGTTACCGTCTGTACTGGTCCATCGGAACGGTAAAGCCTCTCGCTACGGGCTTCTCAGTCGCATCTGACACCAAATCCGCCATTGGCCTGCAAGTACGTGAGGATGTCACGCGGTTGGTCCCACTGATTCCAACGGCTTCGAAGGAGATCCGTCTCCACCTGCTGCGATATGTTGCGCTGTTCCTTCGCGGCATGCGTGCTGGGAAGGTGACACAGGTGGCCATGGCCAATCTCCGTGACGTTGTTCGTTCGTATCATCTCGTGGAGCTGCTCCGATTCGTTGAACCGCTGCAGCCGGTGGAGGCGTCCTGGATTCGTTGGCTATCTGACCCGGAATCCGACACCCACCTCTACAAGCAGCTGAGCGCCAGTGACTCATATTTGTCTTTCAGGGAAGGCCAGCCCACGGAAGGGACGCAGCCGCCCCTCTACGAATTGCAGTTCGGCGGGGACACTGTAGTCATCGAGAAATCGTATCGCCCGCGAGAATTACGGCCTGGCTATTCACGGGCTGCCAGTTACGACTTCTACAGCCGGCCCATCACTCCCGGCTCAACCTTGATCTTCTTTGATAGGCCCCTACAGGCAGACGACAATGCTGAGCACCTGTACGAATATTTCACGGCGAACCATGGGGACTACACAGAGGCGTACTTTGCGTTGAACCCAAAATCGCCGGACTGGGAAAGGCTGCAAGCAAAGGGCTTCAAACTGATCCCGATCTTCACTACCGAGTTCTACGAGAAGTTCCTCATCTCGGACCTGGTGGTTTCGTCCCAGATCTACAACATCAGATACCGGGGCAAGTCCTTCGCGAACTCCCGCTTTGTCTATCTGCAACACGGCATCCAGTTGAACGATATGACCGATTGGATCCTTTCCAAATACTTCGACGTGTTCGTTGCCACCGGCCAACTCGAAGCCGACTATCTGCGCAAGCTTGCTCCCGTCGAAACCTTGAACTCAGGTCTGCCCCGTTTCGAGGCCCTGACCAGAACGCCACATGAGCCACAGCACCTGCTCTTCATGCCAACGTGGCGTTTCAACCTGCACCAAGTGTCCACCGAACAATTCGCCCAATCGGAGTACTTCCGCGCAATCGACGCCGTCCTGGCGGATCCGAAGCTACTGGCATTCCTCGAAGAAACTGGTCGGACTCTCCACGTAAAACTCCATCCCAACGTGGAAAAGAGAGCCAGCCAATTCAGGTTCTCCAAGTACGTTGTCAGGACTGATTTGAGCTATCGAGAAGCTATCGCCTCGGCTGAGATGGTCTTCACGGACTACAGCTCGGCCGTGCTTGACGCTGCCTTTATTGGTACGCCTATCGCCTATTACCACTGGGACGCAGCGGACTTCTTCCATGAGCAACCCTACGAAGGCCGAGTGGACTACCGCGATGATGGCTTGGGCCCGGTCTTTGAGGAGCATGCAGAGCTGATCAACCACATCGTCCATGAGCACTACCTCCGCCCCCACGAACTATTCAGCGCCCGTCGCGAACGCTTTTTTCAGGGAGTGGACCCCCAAAGAATCAACGCCAAAATCGTTGAGAGGATGCTGAGTCTCTAATGAGAAAGATCCGAGCCATAAAACGCACCATCACTGGCATGGCCGTAGATGCTGCCTACTCCCAGGCCGGCACGGGTTTCGCCCGCAAACTGATGGCATCCCCAGTCAACGCACCAGCACGGCGATTTATCAAGGCAAACGGCTTGGAGGGCAGCATTCGCAGGTTGGCGTCCGAAAACCTGCCACAAGGAACGTACTTTGCCAAACTGACTATTGCAAAGTGGCAAGGGCATAAGGGCCGGGGCTTCAAGCTGCTCCAGGACGGCGAGGTGGTCTATGGGAACAAGATAGAACCCCCAGCTCGCGGCTTCCCGCTTGAATATCGCAACATCATCGTCACGTCGAGGGATCCCAAGCGGTTTACCCTGGACATCGACGCACCTTATGAGCTGAAGATCGGCCGCGGTGCTTTCACTACTCCGCAGCAGTTGAAATACGATCACCAGTATGGCGTGGAGCAGCACGGGGACACCTACTATTCGCTCCGGGGCAACACCACCAATCCCAAGAAGCTCTTCATCACTTTTCCGGGGTTCGGGCCATCAACTTCGCGTATCTCCTATGCCGTCAGTTACCTCAAAGCCATTACCAATGCAGACCTGAAGGACACCCTCATGGTGTGCTTTCAGGACCGCTACCTTGCCGCAGGCTCCTACATGATGGTGGACAACGCCGGCAGGCCTCTGTACGGCCGGGTGTGGCAGGCCATCGAGGATCTGCGGACCCGCTTTGGTATCGACCCTGCGCAGATGCTGTTCTTCGGAGCTTCCAAAGGCGGCAGCATAGCCATCCACTATGCAAAGGACTTCCCGGCCGCCCAGCTCCTGCTAGCTGTGCCGCAAATGAATTTGCCCTATTACTTCAACAAACCGTTCTTTCGAGACAACCTCTTCCGGAACCGTGCACTCCACGACGTGGAACAGCCCGAGGACAGCCTGCGCGAATACTTCGCTGAGGGTCGAAGAATCGACTACTTTTACACGAACTCCGATGAACTCAGCAACCATTCACTCATCGAGCTTGTTGGAGACGTTCCGAACCTCACGAAATACCGCGTCGATGGTGTCCACTCCGACGTGGCACGGGCCGCGTTGCCAGCCATGTTAGGCATTATCCGTGGGTTTCTGAGCGGTCCGCAGCACCGGGAGATGGGTGTCGAGGAAGTACGTTCTTTCCCCCAAGAGAACGGCATTCAAGTGCAGGTTCGGCTCGATTCTGTCGGCGCCAAGATTGCCCGCGCCAACTGGTTCATTGAAGGTTGGCTAGGTCAGACCAGATTCCTGCAGTCGATGTCCGAACATTCCTACGACTTCCTGAAGTTCACTTCGGAAAAGCAACAGCTCCATCCGGCTTACGATCCGATCCAGCATCTTTCAGCGGTTGTCGCGATCGAAGCCAGCGCAACCCAGTGGACTGGCACTCTGCCCGGTTCATTGGTGCAGGATTCGAACCAAGAAGTGCAGCACTCCATGAGTGCATCTGCTCTAAGCCTCCATGCAAAGCATCCAGAGACGTATGTGGTCTTGGACGGTGACCAGTTCGCCCGTTTTCGGTTCCGCAGCTACGGCGCAGACATCGGGGGCGACACGATGGAGGTCCACTTCGTGGGCGATGCCGAAAGCGATGTGTCCAGCGATTCCCTTGACCGTGGCGAGCATAGGGCTTCACATGTTGCCGTGGTCGAGCCTCTGGACGGCTGGGCGATGGCGGACCTGCTCGCCTTGAGATTCGTCATCGCCGCTAAGGCCGAACGTCTGTTGATCGTGGTTCACGCTGCGGATTCGGCTGACGAGGCGGTGGATACCTTTGGAGCAGTGGACTGGAAGGCCTCAAGTGTTATTGCCATAGTGGATGAGGCGCCCTCTACGCATGAGGTGCCGGTAAATGTCAGATAGCGTCTCCGTGGCTGGCTCCGGAAGACCGGGGCAAACCCAGATCATTCGTTCCTACGCGGATGTCTCCACCATTACGGACAACGTTGTTCACTTGAATCAGACATCCGAATCGGAATTTGTCAGTTCCTCAGTGGAGTTTGCCGGTAAGGGAAACGTGCTGTTCGTGGAGGACGGCGTCAAGTTGCGAAATTCACGGCTTCGATTCATAGGAAATGATTCGGTCATCCATTTGCGCAAATCGCCCAGGTTCCTGAGATTGGTGGCCACCACATTCCATGAGTCAGTGTTCTACCTGGGTCCTGGCGCATCGTTTACTTCCGAAGCACGCTTCCTGCCGACAGAACGCAAACACGTCATCATCGGCAGCGATGCAATGTTTTCTTCGCGCGTGGTATTCCGCACGGCGGATCCGCATCTGATCTATTCGGCAAATACTCAACAGCGAATCAATCCCAGCGCATCCGTCTGGGTGGGGGATCACGTGTGGCTGGGCGAGGACACCTTGCTGCTCAAAGGCGCAACGGTAGGTTCGGGCAGTATCCTTGCTGCCCGGGCGTTGGTCACCAAAAGCATCCCGTCCAATTCAACGGCGGCCGGTGTCCCGGCCCGCATCGTCGGCAAAGGGATCTTCTGGACGCGTCCTTCGGTGCATGCTTACACGCTTGCCCAGACCGAGCGAAGCTCGGTTTCTACACAGGACGATTTCATATACGTGAGTGACCAGAATGTTTTGGATATCGGAGAACTGGAGGTTCAATTGGACTTAGCGTCCTCTGGTCACGACCGGGCCGCGTGGTGCCAGAGGTTGGATCAAATAACGTCGAAAAACAGGTTCTTCATCTGACCGCACAACAACGCGACCACATCAAAGTGCTTGTTCACACTAACAAATGGACAAACACCCAAGGTCCGGGGCTAGCGTTTGGCGTCCCGGGAAGACTGTGCTGTGTAGACCCGTTGCGAATAGAAAGCGTCGTTTTCCGCACCCCATTGGTTGGTGACATTGACGGTGTAGTAGCGGCCCGCAGCAAGGGTTGTTTTGCCCACATTTACGAGGATCATTTCCAGTTCCGGGTTCATGCCGCTCTGGACCCCGTACGCAGTATTTGTGCTCGTCGGCTTCACGGTTTTCTCGAGGCGTTGCCCCGCTTTTGTGGTCCACTTCACTTGGGCGTTGCCACCTGAAAGATTGAAGCCTGTTATCCGCACTTGCCCGGTGGATGCGTCAAAAGTCGCGTCGGTGATAATCGGCGTTGCAATTCCAGACTCCACCTGGGCCTTGAGGGGGACGCCCGTACCAACGCAGGTGTAATACGAATCCCACATGAAGGAAATGATCTTCTGCGCGTTGGAAAGCTGCTGCAGCTGGCGGTCTATCCTCGCTTTGGAACTCTGGCCGCGGAGACTGTCACCGCAAGGATTCGAAGCTGTGGCCGGAGCCATGCCCTCCAAATTCGCCCAGAGGACCGCGCCCGTTCCTGAAATGCCCGCAGCAGCTGCCAGGAAATAGTCCCGAATGGGTGCCACGTACTTGCTGCTCCACGAGCCCTTGCCCACGATGCTCTCCGCATAGCGGTCCACCGCCGAGTTCGCCTCGTTCGACTGAAACGCTCCACCCTTGCCGGTGCCCATGCCATCTTGGATGGCGATGTTCAGAACCAGTCCACTGGCCGTCTGGGCAATTCTTCGGATCCCCTTGCGAGCCTCGGTAAGGCTGATGCTGAAAGCGCTGACCCGCGCGTCAAGGTAGGGACTTACGATTGCCCCACGAGTGGGAAGGATCCGATGGATGGCCTGATTCTGCATCCGGTACAGATCCAGGATGGGATCGAAGGTGTGGCCATCGGTGACGGGCATTTCTGTGCTGTGATAGAAGCCAGCCAGGCCCTTTACGTTATTCGTCGCAGCTTGATATTGAAGGAAGCGCTCCGTGAAGAGCGTCAAAGTTCCCTGATAGGAAACGTCGGGGAGGTACGCCGTATCCGTTCTCTTCACCGGCAGGGGCAAGCCGGCATAGAACTTCATGCCAAGTTTCGTGGCCGCCAGGGCCAGGGAAGCTGCTGGATCCATGCCGCCGGCGGCGCCACCCCCTGCAACCACGACGTCGTACTTCCCGTTCGTGGACGTGCAGCCGGTGCCTTGGGCAGGAAGGACCAGGACAAGGAATGCCTTGCCTTGGCTGGTGATCCTGCGGTCCTGGGGGCACTTCACGGCTTGGCTGCTCCATACGCTTCCGTCGGAGTAGGTGAAATAGCGGTTGACCTCCAGAGTTCCTGCAGCAGCCTTGGCGCAATTCACTCCATCGATGACGCACTCCTTGGGAAGCGTTGCCAAGGTAGCTGGCGCGAGGGTCGTTCCAAACGTGATGACAGTGTCAGCGCCTGCTGTTTTGATTTCACTGAGCTTCTGGGTGTTCCTGGAACTGCTGGGGGACGCGAAAACGAAGTAACCACCAATTGGGTAGCTTGCCGCTTTCGGCGCTCGGGCAGCCGGAGATTGCTTCGGGGCTGCTGAGGGCTGTTGATCCTGGGTCGGCTGTTGATCCTGGACCGGCCGCTCCGCCACCGTGCTGGGGCTGGGCGCAACCAACGCGGTTCCTCCAACTCCGGCAGTGAGCACAAGTGCCGCGAGGAGGACTTTGATGCGTGGACGGCTTCCGCGAATGAGCGTCATGAATTCCTTGGGGTCGGCATCAGCAGACGATCCTACGGAATCAAATGACTGTTATCCATACGCTAGACTAAACCGGGCTGCCCTCCTGCTGTTGGTGGCCGCGCCTACCCTCATTCAGGTGGACGCGCTGGAACGGACGCTGCTGGCGTTCTGTACGACATATCAACGGGGGGAAAGTTGGGCACCGGAATCAGACGTGTTCAAGCCGCACTAGTGGTCATCTTGCTGGCTATTCTCGGGTTTTTTGGTACCCAGCCGGCCATGGCCACCACGGTAACCAACCCCGGCACGGACGCGGAACAGCCGGCGGACCCATCGCCGACACCCGAACCCACTTTTCCTGTCATCATCCCGCCGGTGATTGAGCCGACCTCGCCTCCGGCCACACTGGAACCAGTTCCTACGGCCCCTGCCCAGCCATCCGAAGAGCCAGCTCCCGCGCCCGTGGTGCCCCCCGTCGTCGTGCCCGTCGCTCCGCCCGCGGAAGTGCCCACTGTGACTCCTCCTGCTACGTCGCCCGCTCCTGCTGTCCCCACCGAAGTGGCAGTTGAGAACTTCTTTGTGGAGCCTGAAGTCCCGGCAGAGACCGAAACGGCCACGGCTGAAGCAACGCCCACGCCCACACCGACTCCTACCAAAACCGCCGCCCCGCCAGTTGTCAGCGCAGACATCACCGGCCCCCTGAAGGTGGCCCTGGCTCCCGTCGCGGAGAACAACCCCCTTGTCCAAGGCCTGACGGTCCTGGTGTTGCTGCTGCTGGGCCTTGCGTACTTCCGTGCCTTGCGCTCAAAGGGGATCCGCGGACCCCGCCTCAACGGCAAGTAGTCCATGGATACCTCCCTGCCCAGGGACGCGGCTGCCGAAAATCCTGCATTCCCGTTGCGTCTAATGCTGCTCACCCACTCATATTGGCCGGAGCACAGCCCGCCGCAGCGCCGTTGGCTGTCCCTGACCCGGGAATTCCGGAAGGCGGGCTGGGACGTCGACGTCGTCGCTCCCGTTGCGCACTATCCCAACGGCAAGCGGGACCTGCCCCGGCGAAAGGCCGGATTCGCTTTCGCCCACCAGGAAGGCCCGCACGGAGAAACCATCAGGCGCGTGCCGTACCTTCGGCATCTTGGCACCTCGCCACTGGCACGTTTCGTTGACCAACTCTTCTCCGCTGTGATGTCCGTACCGATAGGTTTGGGCGGCAAGAAACCCCACGCGATTCTCGCCACTGCTCCGAGCCTCCCAACGCTGGCTACCGGATACGTACTTTCCCGGCTTCGCAGGGTGCCTTTCATCGTCGAGATGCGGGACGCCTGGCCGGACCTGGCCCGCGACGCACGAATCGTACAGGGCAGCGTTAAAAGCCTTGTGGAGCGTGTGGTCGAGTTCGTCCAGCAACGAGCGGACCTGGTGGTCACCGTTACCGACGGTTTTGCCGAGACGCTGCGGGACCGCGGCATCAAGAACGTCATTACCGTCAGCAACGGCCTTGATTTGGACTCCATGCCTTTCCTTGATCCACCTGCCCTGGAACGGGACGTCTTCCACGCCGTGTACCTCGGAAATCATGGCAAAAGCCAGCGCCTGGACATCCTCATCAGGGCAAGTGCGCTGCTGGGCGAAGGATTCCACCTGACATTGGTGGGTCACGGCACCAGCCGCCCGCAACTGGTGAGATTGGCCCGCGAGCTCAATGCGCCGGTGACCTTCTTCCCGTCATTGCAGGGTCAGGCCGTCATGGACAAATACCGTGAGGCGGATACGTGCATTGTCTCCCTCCGGGATGACTGGAAATCGTTCGAGACCACTGTTCCGTCCAAGACCTACGAGGTTCTGGCCATTGGCAGGCACGTCACGGCAGTGGTGCGGGGTGAAGCCGAACGCATCATCATTGAAGCCGGGGGAGGCGACGTCGTCGCGGCCAACGCAGAAGCAGTGGCGCAGCTGTGGCGGGAGCTTTCCGAGGACCGAAGCCGGCTTGCCTCAGGCACCAGCGGCCGCGACTGGGTCAGGGACAACGCCGACTATGCGCGGTTGGCCCTGCGATACATGGACTCAATATCCTCGTTGGTGAATCCGGGGCCCGCGGACGCTCGGGGGACTGCGTGATCCAACTCTTCAAGAACGTTGCCCTGACTGCAGGAACCGTATCGGAGCACCTCACTGAGTCGCCCTTTGTCTTGTTCCTCCAGGTCCTTCGCCGGCTGCCGTCCAGGATCGTCAGGCCGCTTGCTCGTTTCGCGGCCAGGCTTGCGCCCAATTCAGCCCGTCCCGTCTTCCTGCTGGCCAGCCACGCGGCGGGGGACACCGCCGGGCTCACCCGTCGCTTTGAACATGCCGTCCGTGCCGGTCTTGATGGCGACCGCGCCCGCAAGGCCGCGGAAGTTGCCCTTGCTGCCGGACAGCCAGCATGGGCGGACGTGTTCCTGCCCCTCGCCGCAGGGGCGACCCGGACTCCGGCGACCCTCGCCAGACGCAAGTGGTACGACGGCGACATGAGCGGCGCCGTCGTCGTCCTCGCTGGCGAGCGGGGCGGCATGGCGAAACAGCGGCAGCGGCTTGAGTCCGAAGTCCGCGTCTTCCAAGGGTGGCGTCCAACGCTGACGCCATCTGCAGTGCAACCACAACCGCGCAGGGTCCTGCACCTGCTGACGAACTCCGCGCCGCATACCGGCAGCGGCTACGCCCGGCGCAGCCACTCGATCCTGACCGCCCAGCAGGACGCTGGTTGGGAAGCGCTGGCCGTAACGCGCCTGGGCTACCCCGTGCAGATCGGCGCGTTGACGGCGCGGCAGCATGACGTTGTTGACGGCGTTCGCTACGAACGTCTCCTGCCGGCGCGCATGAAGCCGTCCATGGATGGTCGCTTACAGCAGCAGGCCGAAGGCATTTTGTCCCTCGCCCGTGACTTCCGGCCGTCGGTGCTCCATACCACCACCCACTTCGTCAACGGCCTGGTAGCCCGGGAAGTCGCAAACGCCTTGGACGTCCCGTGGGCATATGAAGTTCGAGGACAACTGGCTGACACGTGGGCATCAACGCGTGGCGAGGAAGCCCGCCGGAGCGAACGGTACAAGCTCTTTGCCGAACGGGAAGCCGACGTCATGCAGAGCGCGGACCTTGTGGTGACGCTCGGCGAGTCCATGAAAGACAACATCGTGGCCATGGGCGTCCCCGAAAGCAAAATCCTGATCTGCCCCAACGCCGTGGGCGGCGCGTACTTGTCTGAACCGCTCGACCAGGGCGAGGCGCAGTTGGCTTTGGGACTGGACCCGAAGCGGCTTTATATCGGGACAGTAAGCAGCCTTGTCGACTATGAAGGCCTTGACGATCTGGTCACAGCATTTGCGCTGCTTGCGCCACGACTGCCACAGTTGAAGCTGGTTTTGGTCGGAGACGGCACTGCCGCACCCGCTCTTCAGGACCAAGTCCGGCGCCTGGGACTTTCGGAACGGACCATCTTCACTGGGCGCGTCCCTGCGGAGCAGGCTCGCCTCTACCACTTGGCGTTGGACATCTTTGTGGTTCCACGCAAGGACCTGGCTGTTACCCGGGCCGTGACGCCGCTCAAACCTGTGGAGGCCCTGGCCTCCGGCCGGCCTGTGGTGGCCAGCAACCTGGACGCCTTACGGGAGATAGTGCACGACGGCGTAAACGGCAGGGTGGCGAACGCTGAAGATCCCGGGGGACTGGCTGAGGTGTTGTACGAATTGCTTGATGATGAAGGTTTACGGAAGCGGCTCGGCGCCGCTGGCAGGCAGGAAGTATTGGCTACGAGGACGTGGCAGGCAAATGCCCAGGCATACATCCGGGCTTATGAAAATTTGGGCGTCTAACAACGTAAGGAGGGTCAGCTGATGTCGGCGAAGAAAGCACTACTGCCCGAGCCAGCACTGGTACAACCACTGGCTGTGGACATGCGCCGCCTGACGCGCGTTGGTGCGCGCCCGGGCTTTCTGGACTATCTGGTTCAGCTCTGGGACTTCCGTGAGTTCATTTTTTATGACGCCCGCGCCAGGGTGCAGAGTGGCACCCGACGGGACCGCCTGGGTAGTGCATGGTTGCTGCTCAACCCGATCTTCAATGGCCTGACGTACTACGTTATTTTCGGCATTCTGCTTCAGACCAGCGGTGGAATTGAGAATTACGTTGGTTACCTGGTGATTGGAATCTTCATCTTCCAGGGCACATCCGGCGCCATTACGAGCGGCGCCAGGTCCATCCACAGCAATAAGTCAGTGGTCCAGGCGTTCAACTTCCCGCGGGCGACCTTGCCGATCGGCATGAACATCCGGGAAATGATGTCCAACGTGCCGCTGATCCTCGCGATGCTCTTGATCATCACCCTGATCCCACCGGTCGAGAAGATCACCTGGCTGTGGCTGCTCATCATCCCGGCACTTTTGCTTCAGTCAGTCTTCAATCTTGGCGTTGGACTGATTCTGGCCCGCATCATTTCGCGCGTCCACGATGCCACCCACCTGCTGCCGTTCTTCATGCGCGCCTGGATGTATGGCTCCGCAATCTTCTACTCCTACGAGAAGTTTGTGACACACCCGGACCTGCTTGCCGTTCTGAAGATGAACCCGCTGTTCAACGTCATCGACATCCTTCGCGATTGCATCCTTTACGCAGAATCACCCACCTGGCAGTCCTGGGCCACCCTGGCCGTTTGGGCCTTGGGTGCCCTTCTTGTGGGCATGGTCTTCTTCTGGCAAGGGGAGGAGTCCTATGGTCGCGGCTGAGCAGGTCCTGGATGTTGAAGGCCACCCTTGCGTGGTGGTCGATCGTGCAGCGATGGAATACCGTGTGGTCACAACCGACTCTGAAGCCGTCGCGCAAGAACGCCGGGATACGAGTTTCCTGAGCCGCCTGGGCCGCCGGCCGAACACCGTGACGGTACGTGCACTTTACGAACTGTCCCTGGTGGTGGAACGTGGCGAGTCGGTGGGAATCATCGGCCGCAACGGCTCCGGCAAGAGCACGCTGATGAAACTCATCAGCGGCCAGATGCGCCCCACCTCCGGAGCGATTTTCGCTTCCAGTACCCCGATCATGCTCGGTGTAAATGCTGCCCTGATGCCTGACTTGTCCGGCCATCAGAACGTCGTCCTGGGTTGCCTTGCCATGGGCATGAGCCGGCAGGAAGTCGAGGCCAAGTTCCACAGCATCGTTGAACTCTGTGGGCTGGAGGATTCCATTTACCTGCCCATGAAGTCTTATTCGTCAGGCATGGCCTCCAGGCTCCGTTTCGCCATCGCCGCAAGCATCGACCCCGAGATTCTCCTGGTGGACGAAGCACTGAACACTGGTGACGCCCAGTTCGGTGATCGAAGCAAGCGCCGCATGGACCAACTCCGCGAACAGGCTGGCTGTGTCTTCCTGGTCAGCCACTCCCTGGATACCATCACCAAGATGTGCAGCCGGGTCTTGTGGCTGGACAAGGGACACCTGATCATGGATGGCGACCCCGAAGAAACTGTTCGTGCCTACCAGGACTTCACCGGCAATTTGGCCAAGGGAAACAACCTCAGCGCTGCACGAATCCGGGACGAAGCCCGTGCCAATCTGCAGATGACTGAAGTCCTTGCACGCAGCAAGATGCGCAGGAGCCGGGTCTAATGCGCTACGTATCCGATGTGCGGACGGCAGCCTGGCATTTTCGCCAAGGCGGGCTTTCCCAGCTGAAAAAGTGGTATCGGCGGCACAGGACCGCTGGAGCGAGCCCTGTTCGCAGCGCCCAGGGCACCATGCTCCGAACCAAGGACGGACGCTCTTTAGCCTTCGGAGCGTTTGAATATCCGGCTGTCCCTCCTCGCCGCAGCGATCTGACTGTCGCTGTCATCCTCGATGATTTTTCTGCTCGTTCGTTTTCTTATGAGTGGAACGTGCTTTTCCTCGAGAAGGACAATTGGCTTCAACAGCTGCAAGAGCAGAGCGTTGACTTCTTGTTTGTCGAGTCCGCCTGGAACGGCAACTCCGGCTCCTGGCAGTACCAGCTCACCGGCAGCAACGGGCCGCGACAAGAGTTTTTGGATCTGGTGCGGTGGTGCCGCGAGCACGGTGTCCCTACCGTCTTCTGGAACAAGGAAGACCCTCCGCATTTTGAGGATTTTCTTCCTGCGGCTCGCGAATTCGACGCCGTCTTCACGTCGGATGAGAACAAGCTTCCGGATTATCGTGCGGCCCTCGGCCACGATCGGATCGGGGTCCTTCCGTTTGCAGCCCAGCCTGCAATCCATAATCCGGTAAGGCCCGCGAACGGCAGGCATTCCCGGGATGTTGCCTTTGCGGGGATGTACTTTGCGCACAAGTATCCAGAACGCAGGGAACAACTTCAGGTTCTTTTGGACGGCGCAATCACTGGTTCCGCCACGTCCAAGAATGGTCTTGAGATCTTCTCCCGCCAGTTGGGTGGAGATCCCGAATATCAGTTCCCGGCACCCTATGACGCGCATGTAGTAGGTTCGCTCAGCTATGACCAGATGCTCACTGCGTACAAGGCGTACAAAGTCTTTCTGAACGTCAACTCCGTGGTGGATTCGCCGAGCATGTGTGCGCGCCGGATCTTTGAGATCACAGCCTCCGGAACACCCGTAGTAACGACGCCCAGCCCTGCACTGCCACGTTTTTTCCCTGACAATGAAATCCACAGTGTTGCCAGTGCGGAACAGGCTGCGGACGTCATCAAAGCACTGATACGCAGCCCCGAACTCAATGATCGCGCCGTGCATTTGGCCCAGCGACGTATCTGGGCTGAGCACACATATGCGCACAGGGCTGAGGAAGTTGTTCGGCTGGTGCTGCCCACCCGTCAAACGCCCGTTCAGCCGGAAACCATCAGTGCCCTCGTTTCCACCATTCGCCCACACCAACTGGAGCACATCTTCAAGACAATTGGCTCCCAGAGGGGAGTGGACGTTGAACTCGTGTTGCTGACGCACGGATTCAAACCAAGTGCTGCCACCATCAGCAGGCTTAGCAAGCAGTACAACGTGACTCGATTGACGTTGCTTGAAGAACCTGAATCGCTGAGCCTGGGAGCCTGCCTGAACAGGTGTGTTGCCGAGTCCAGTGGTGCGGTGCTCACCAAGATGGATGACGACGACTATTACGGTCCTGACTACTTACGGGACCAGGTCAACGCACTTCAGTACTCGGGGGCGGACGTCGTGGGCAAGCTCGCTCACTTTATGTTCATTTCAAGCAGGAATGCTGCCCTGTACCGATTTGGACACATGGAGCACGGGTTCAGCCACCTGGTCATGGGACCAACCATCATGGCGAAACGCTCCGTCTTTGAAGAGCATCCATTCGAGGACAGAAGCCGCGGCGAAGACACTGCCTTCCTGAACGCAGTGACCCAAGCCGGTGGAAAGATCTATTCCTCTGACCGATACAACTACTACCAACTCAGAAGCGGATCGGGACACACCTGGAACGCCTCCGACGACGAGCTCCTCGCCTCAGGAGAAGTCCGGTTCTGGGGCAATCCCACCGAGCACGTCACGCTTTAGCCCAGACTCAAGATTTGAAAATAAAAGGGGAACATTTTGAACACCATTAAACGAGTAGCAGTCATCGGCCTTGGATACATAGGCCTCCCAACCGCAGCCATCCTTGCAACGAATGGCATCGAGGTTATCGGCGTGGACGTCAACCAGCGCACGGTGGATGCCGTGAACGCAGGCCAGGTACCGTTCGTCGAACCAGACCTCGGAGTCCACGTCTCCGGTGCCGTGAGCCAGGGCCACCTGAGCGCGAGTACTGCCACTCCGCAGGCTGACGCCTACATCGTTGCCGTCCCCACGCCGTTCAGGGAAGACCGCTCCGCCGACTTGAGCTACATCGAAGCTGCGGCCCGGGCCATCGCACCGCAGCTGCAGGGCGGCGAACTCCTGATCCTTGAGTCCACGTCCCCTCCCGGCGCCACCGAGCACATGGCCCAGTACATCCTGAACCTCCGGCCGGACCTGAGCCTTGATGGTTCCGACTCGAAGCCCGCCATCCTCGTGGCCCACTGCCCTGAGCGTGTCCTCCCGGGACGCGTCATGATCGAACTTGTCACCAACGACCGGATTGTTGGCGGTATGACTGCCGAGGCCGCCGAGAAGGCGAAGGACCTCTACGCAGTGTTCTGCCAGGGTGAAATCCTGACTACAGACGCCGTTACGGCGGAGATGGCCAAGCTGGTGGAGAACTCCTACCGCGACGTCAACATTGCTTTCGCCAACGAGCTTTCCGTCATCAGTGACAAGCTGGGAATTGACGTCTGGGAACTGATCCGCCTGGCCAACCACCACCCCCGCGTTAACATCCTGCAGCCGGGCCCCGGCGTGGGTGGCCACTGCATCGCTGTGGACCCGTGGTTCATCGTGGCAGCAGCCCCTGAGGAATCCCGCCTGATCCGTACTGCACGTGAAGTCAACGATGCAAAGCCGGAGTGGGTTTTCCAGAAGGTCGTCTCCGCTTTGGAGAACCTGCCCACCACGGCAGAGGTCTCAGTCCTCGGACTCGCATTCAAGGCCAACATCGACGACCTCCGCGAATCACCCGCCATTGAGATCGCAGCACACCTTGCCGAGGCACTGCAGGACCGCCGTATCAACGTTGCTGAACCGCACGTGGAAGAACTCCCGAAGCAACTGGTTAACCGCAGCAACGTTGAGCTCGTTTCGATCGAAGATTCCATCCAGCGCTCGGATGTAGTCGTCGTTCTGGTTGATCACGACGACGTCAAGGCCGTCGCCCCCGAGCTGCTGTCCGGCAAGATTGTCATTGACACGCGCGGCGCGCTGAACCTTGAAACCCAGCCAGCGGCGATCGCTGTCTAGGTTTCCAGACCGGTTCGAGTGCTCGTACAGCTGAGCGAGCAAAGACATGAGAGTTGAGAATGACCCGCGCAAGAAATATTGATCCCAAGGTTCATGCGATCACAGGCTATCCCTCGATTGGCGCATTCCTGAGTGCCCGCGAAATCAAGGGGGGTTACCATGTGATTGATCATGGGGGGCTTCCTATTGACGTCCTGGTCCAAAATCGCGGGCACAAGACGACGGCCGTTTTTCTGCATGGCGCCGTACGTCCCGAGTACCGGCTACCCATGATTGCCGGTCTTGGCGTTTCCCGGGAAGTGGATGTCAACCGGATTTTTATTTCTGATCCCAGCTTGATCATCAGCCCTACTATGAACCTTGGCTGGTATGCGGGTAACTCAAAGCAACGACTTCAGCAGATTCTCGAAGACATCATTGCCAAGATCGTTTGGTCCTTTGGTAGCGAAAAACTGGTCTTTTTCGGTACATCGGGCGGAGGGTTTGCTTCTCTTTACTATTCGGCGCAATTCCCGGGCTCACTCGCGATCGTCGCAAATCCGCAAACTGACATTGCCAAATATGAGCCTATCCCGGTTGCCAACTACGCCGAGACCTGTTTTGAGGTCAGCGGTAGTGACGCAATGGAAAGACTTCCGCACAGCGTCACGACGGATCTCGTGAAGGTTTACAGCAAACCCCTGGAGAACACCGTTGCCTACATGCAGAACAGCACCGATAAATTCCATATCGAACGGCACAGGAACCCGTTTGTAGAGAATTTGCACTACAGCAATGCTGTTTTTGAACTCATGGGTGATGACTGGGGCGAAGGACACGCTGCTCCGCCTAAGGCACTCATAACAGAAGTTCTGAACGTGGCCGCGAGTGATGACTGGGCGGCAGGGCTGAAGGGACTTGGCTTTGCCCCGCCGAGTTTCGATGGCATGGATGCAGCAATGCGGCGAGGACGTCGGGTTCGCGAGTAGCCCCTCCGAACTATGCCTATGACGTCCGGTGTCCCGTTCGAATACCTCTGCGGTATTCGAACGGGACAGCCCCAGCCGGACGGAGCACGATGCAAAGAAAACTAAATACTTCCCAGAGAACTTCGATGCACGAAACGACTTCACGGAGCATTGCAGAATGTTAAGACTCAAAAATGACTCACCGCTGTCCAGATTCCTTCGAACACCCAGAGGTATTCTTGGATTGGCCATCGGCGCCCTAATCTTCGCTGGGGGCTTCATCTCCTATTTGGAATCCCGGAACTTGGGAATATTCCTCGTTGTCATCGGATTGGCAGCGGCCGTCCCGGTTCTCTTCGAGGGCACTTACACCCTTCGCCGTTCGCTGGCGACCGTGCGACAGAATACGCAAAAGACCACAGAGCAAACCCGTGCTATTCCGAATATTGCCAAATCGGCTGATTCGATCGACAAGAGTGTTCGCTTAAATGAAACGGATGTGGCCAAGCTCGTATCTGTTGGAAACCACACTAAACACGTTGCCAACGCCGAGTTGTTCCCCCATTTGGAGAAGATTCGGGACTGGGTGGGAATGACCCGTCACGTACAGAGCCGGAACATTTCGGTTGCAGCGGCAAGTGGAATATTTGAGTCAATCAGTCATCACTTGCCGGCAACGGTGGTACATATCGGTTCCGGCATCTCGACGGCATGGGTCGCGAACTGCCTCGCGCACCTCCAACCACGGCCTTCCCTGACAGCAGGATTAGTTGGGTCAGAACAGGAGATCGACGCCTTCCGCACCGTTTTGGGTACAGCCCAGGAAGACGTGAGCGCAAGTTGTAATCTTTTGCCCGCAAGCCCCGTTCCGGCTGCTTCCCTCTCCGGAGTGACGGCGCACTCGGCTGACATGGTGGTTATCGACTTCGGGGCACTTGCCTCAGGCACGGTGTTAACGGACAACATCCCGGCGCTGTATTTCAGCTGGCTCAGGCCTAAAACACCTGTGGTTATCGTCGACTCGTCCGCTATCGATGTTCGGCCCGCGGTCCAGGCGTTCCTGGAGGCTCATCCTGGACTCTACGTAAAGAACATGTCGAAGTCGTACAACCGCGCAGAATTGATTGGAACGTGAAAGTGATGAACTCGAGCGATGTCCACCTTGGCTTGTTCAACCTGGTGAATAATTCATTTGGGCTGGAGATTTCCTATGCCCTGCCTGAAGCCACCCGGGACCTTCCTTCCGTTGGAGTGGTCCTGGACGAATTCTCCACCCAATGCTTCGCCCCTGAAGCGCGGCTGTGGCCGATCTCCACAAGGGACTATGCAGAGGCGCTGGAGCGACTTCGTCCGGATGTCCTCTTTGTTGAGTCTGCCTGGAGTGGAAATGATGGAGATTGGGCCTATCAGATTACGGGCCCCGGCGGCCCCAAGGCCGCATTCTATTCACTGATCCAAGCCTGTAGACAACAAGGAATACCTACAGTCTTCTGGAACAAGGAAGATCCGCCCCACTTCGAAGAATTCCTCCCTGCAGCCAAGGAATTCGATGTGATCCTTACGTCGGAAGAGTCCTTGATTAAGGACTATGCGGCAGCGGCTGGACATGAGAATGTGGCAACCCTTCCCTTTGCCGCACAACCTCGAATCCACAAGCCGCTACGTGACTCACAGTCCGATGTCGGTAACGTGGCCTTCGCGGGGCAGTATTTTGCGCACAAGTTCCCGGAACGCCGTGACCAAATGAATCTGTTGTTCCCACCGTCGGCAGAGCTTGGCTTGTCGATCTACTCACGAGCGCTCGGCGGGGACGCAAACTACGCGTTTCCTGAACCTTACGCACAGTTCGTCGTCGGATCCCTGCCGTACGCGGCAATGGTGAGGGCATATGGCCACCACAAGGTCTTCCTCAACGTAAATTCTGTGCCGCAGTCGAAGAGCATGTGTGCGAGGCGGATTTTTGAGCTGAGCAGCAGCAAGACGGCTGTTGTCAGCGTTGAATCAGAGGCTATTGCAGGTGCATACGCGGCTGATGAAGTTTTCACGGTCCGGACGCAGTCCGAGGCAAAGGAAATTCTTGGGCGCCTGGTGGGCGATCATGACTTCCGGGAACGCGCCACGCATAAGGCCTGGCGCCGGACCCTGCAGCGGCACACCTATGCCCAGCGGATGCAGCAGATCTATTCCATGGCCGGGCTTGAGTGGAAGGTTCCTCGCGACGGCGTTACTGCCGTGCTCGTCGCGTCCTCGTTGTCGTCCCTGGACCGGCTCATCGCCCAGGCCAATGAACAGACGATCGAGTTGGAAAACGTTGTGGTTGTTTGCCGTGTAGGACCTGACGACAGTGAAATTCGAGCGGCATTGAAGCGCAGAGGCATGTCCGAAACCACCACCATCCTCCGAACGCTTCAGGACATCGAGAGTTTCCAGCTGGAATCTCCATTTGTGGCCGTGTTCTCCGAGGCCTTTGATTACGCGCCGAACTATGTAAGCGATCTACGGCTCTATACACTTCACGACGCTGAAGCCCGTGTTACGGGCAAGGCAGTCACGGCCAGTGCCAAGAAGCCGGACAGTGCCTATATCGGTGATAGCTGGCCGGAAGATACCGAAGGCTTCCGCATTCTCTCGGGCGCATGGATTTCCCCGATCTCAGCTGATTGGAAGCCCCTCCTCGTGCACGAATCTTTGACTCCTGGTTCTGTCTTTGAATCTCCAGAGCTGGTGACGATTTCTGATCGGTTCAATGTACGCGAGGCATCCGCCAGTTCAGATCCGTCCTGGACGGTTTAGGGGAACACCATGAAAATTGCTTTGTTTGATGGCATAGTCGAAACGCACGTAGCCAGCTCCCTCGAGCGCGCCCTTGTAGCCGCGGGCCATACGGTTCTTAACACAGGGAAGGTCGGCCACGGGTACAAGTTTGCGACCGGTCCTGCCCAATTGCACGTCCTCAACTCAACGTTGGATAAGGTCATCGATTTTCGTCCTGACGTGATTTTCGTGTTCAGGCCGGCCAGCCTTCCGGCGCCACTGCTTGAGCGGGCCAAGCGTACGGGGGCACGTCTGGTGGCTTGGCTTTCTGATGACCCGGTGCTTTGGGATCTCTCCTATGGGCCAGTTGTGGAAAGCTACGATGTGGTGCTCCACTGTGGTACTGCCAGGGTCCTGGATTTCTACGAGTCCATGTTTGGGCGTCCCACTGGGATAAACTTCCCGTTCTGGACAGACCAAACTGCCTTCCCATATGTGTTTGGCTCGCAGCCACGGGAATCAGATGCAATGTTCCTGGGCAACGTCCACGATGAAGTTCGCCGGACCAGGTACTTCGACCTAGGTTCGCTTACCTCGAGTATCCGGATTCATGGCAGCGTCGGACGCGACTACTACCGAATCGGCGGTGGGTTCCTGGACAGTGACGAGGAAGTGGTCGAAGCCGGTGCCAGAACTGGACTCGCGATCAACATTCCGCAGTACTTCCGCGACCATCAAGGTCTCGAAACCTGGTTTGACGGTTTGGACAAATTGGGTTTCTTCCAGTATCCGAGTCGCGTAATCCAGTACGCCGCAATGGGAATTCCGATCGTCTCCGTTGTCCCGGACGCGGACGACCTGGCCTCCTTCCCTGAGATCGTCTGCGTCGATTCGATCACGCAACTGGACAGCACCATTCAGTCTTTGCTTGCTTCCTCTTCGCTGGAAGAAATGAGCCGTTCAACGCACGATCGCTTCCTCAGGAACTACTCCGCTGCGGCTCGCGTCATGGCTTTGGAATCGGTACTTTCCGATGATTCCTGGCAGGATCTGGATGCCACTGAACGCAGTCTCTGGTTCACTCAATTTGATGCTGTGGATGCCGGCCGCGAGCACGCCGAACCAATTCGTTCCGCCGAAGTTGACGTTCCGCAGGAGCGCATTGAAGTGAAGGCCACGACGAACCCCCGCTCAATTGCCGTACTCGGCGTGGGATTCCGAAGAGTCACTTCCACGTCATCGGTGGCCATGAGAGCGCTGCAAACGTTGGGACATAACGTAGTAGCCCTTGACCTTGCCCAATATAAGAGTGTCCTTGTACCCGATCCCAACAATGAGTTTAAGTTTGCTGTGAACGCCGCGAAGTTCATTCAGTCCGTCGAGGACCTTCCTGAACTGCTTGTTATTTCGGGGCTTGATTGCGGCATCACCCAGGCTGGTAGGGATGAGTTGCTCGCGGCCGGCGTGCGACTTGCGGTAATTGGTGCTGAACATGCCAAGGGTGGCGAGAAGGTTAAGCGCTTGGCTTCCAGGGTGGACTATTTTGGCGTCTTGAACGAAACTGTGGCCGCTGGACTTGTCAGCGACGGCTTTGAATCCGTGGAGCACCTGCCGCATCTGGTAGATCATTCGTTCCGGATGGCTACGGAACGGGTTCGCGAACGTGAGCAGCGCGTTGTGGTTGCCGGAAAGCGGAGACTTCATTTCAACAAACAAGCCGCAGCCTTCCGGGACGTGGCCGACTGGCCTTCGCTGGAGCTGTTCATTGAGGAATCACCGGCGGAATTCAACGACCTTGGGCTCCTTGCGGCTGCCTTGAAGTCCACAGTTGTTGTAGCACCGTTTGATGCCAGCATTCCAGGTCCGCTGCCGTCTGAAGCCTTGCCGTTTGCCATGGCTTCAGGTTCTCTGGTGGTAGTGCCCCGCGGAGTCGGCACGATGAACATCTGTCCTGCCGGGATCGCCTCAGTGTCCGTCCGGGAGAAGGGCGAACTGGCTATGAAACTCGCCAGGCTGGCATCCTCGAATGCAAGTACAACGAGAATTCTGGCTGCGGCCCGTACAGCGGTTCTGGGGCCGCTCAATGCTGAAATGCGATTTGAAGGAATGCTGGAGCGAGTCTTTGCCAGCGAAGCGAAAAATTCCACCGTTCAGCAAATTGTTAGCGACATCGATATTGTCGAGCCTGCGGTCAGTTGGATGCTGGATCATGACCGGAGGTCCGTGTTGGTAACCCACGAACGGATCAAGGGCAAGGGCACGGATCTGATAGCAACGGTGGCCCACAGCGTTAGTGAAGAGTCGGCCGGGTTGTACAAGCTGACGGTCAGTGTAGGCGGATCTGTCGCCTACACAGAGGTCTTGAGGACCTCGCCGGTTACACGCAACCTGCGGGTCCACGTTCCCAAGAACCAGAAAACCCCGGAGGTGTCGTTCGCTATCCTTCCGGCTTCCAAGTCTCTGAAGGTCCGCCCCGCTTCGTTCCCCTCTGCCGAGATCAGCCACCTGGAGTGGGTTGGTTCCCTGGAAAACGTCAATTCCTTGGCGGCCGTTTCAACGTCCCCCTGGGGCGCTGGGAGCGGTAGCTCCGCCCACTAGTGGTCACTTGACGACAGAAGGAGGCCTTCTGCCCAACCCGGGCAGAAGGCCTCCTCGTTTGTTATCTGTGGAACTCTTAGCCGCGGTCTGAGTAAAATGCGTCGTTCTTTGCGCCCGCACCATTCACGACGTCGATCATGTAGTACTTGCCAATCCCGAGCGAGGTGCTGCCCAGTTTGGCCGTGACTGACTCAAGCCGTGGATTGATGCCACGCTGCTCGCCATAATCCGGGTTGTAGTTTGCAGCTGTCACTGTCTTTTCATAGGTCCGGCCATAGACGTCCGTCCACTTTATAGTCACGGTTCCGCCACTCAAGTTATGTCCTGTAACCAGAACATCTCCGTTGCCGTAGAAGATGGAATCCGTAATTACGGGCGTCATATTGCCGGCTTTTATCCGCTCAGCGAGTGGAGACCAGGTGCCGGTGCACGTGTAGTAGCCGTCCCACATGAAGGAGATGACCTTCATGGGGGCGTTACCCAACTGCTGGAGCTGCCTGTCAACCCGTGATTTAGTGGTTTGGCCCCGCAAATTGCTGTCACATGGGTTCTGGCTTGTCGCCGGCGCCATGCCTTCGAGGTTGGCCCACAGCTGCGCTCCGGTGCCATCGATTCCTTCAGCTGCGGCCGCGAAATAGTCACGTACCGGTGCCTGGTATTTACTACCCCAGGTGCCGCTTCCCACGATGGAGGCATTGTATGGATCGACGGGGCTTGAGGCTTCGTTACCAAAGAATGCGCCGGACTTGCCCGTTCCCATACCATCCTGAATGGCTATCACAAGGCTGTTGTTGCCTGCCGTCATGCCGATCTTCTCGGCACCGTCGCGGACTTGTGTAGTCGTGAGGCCACCAGTCTTCCTGCCGTCCAAATAGGGACTCACGAGTCCGCCGCGCTCCGGATGTATGCGGGCTATAGCCTGATTCTGAATGCGGTATAGGTTCAAGATGGGGTCGAACGTCGTGCCGCTGGTTACAGGCATCTCATAAGAAAGGTAGAAACCACCGAGACCGGCTACGTTTATGACATTCCTTTGGTAGCGAAGGAATCGATCGGTGAACTGCGTAAAGGCAGGAAGATACGTGACATCCGGGAGATACCCGTAGTCTGTGCGGGCAACCGGTATTGGGAGCCCGGCATAGTACTTCATTCCCAATGAAGTAGCCGTCTTGGCAACTGAGACGTTAACACCTGCCGTCCCCGAGGCTGTTGCGCCGCTAACGACTACGACGTCATACAGGCCATTCGATGAAGTGCAACTGCTGCCTTGGTTGGGCAGTACGAAAACTGTGAAAGGTTTACCATTTCCGGTAAGGGAAATATCGCGGGGGCAGACATGCGAAGGCGTACCCCACAGGGCGTTATCTGAGTATGTGAAGTATCGGTTGACGTTTACACCGGCTGCTGCTGCCTGGGCACAGTTTGTCCCGTTGACTTTGCAGTCGGCAGGGATATCCGTCAGGGTGGCGGGCTTTATCCGCGACCCAAAGGTTACGACGGTGTCCCCACCGACTGCTTTGATGGCGGAGAGTTTCTCCAAGTTCACGGTGTCGCTGCTACTCCCAAAAATGAAGTAGCCACTTATGGGATAGACGGGTGATGCAGCCGCTTGGGCCGGCGATGTGTGCAGGAAACCTACTACCAGGACAAATACGGCCAGGAGGCTGGCCACAATATGTCTGGCGTTGACAGTAGGTGGGAGGGACGTCTCGGACCTGAACTTTGCCACGGTGGATCCTTGGGCTCGTAGGGTGAGACCTTGGACCTATGCCAAAAGAATGGCGTGCGGGCACGCCAAACTCAATGACTTGACATCAACTTTCAAGCAGCCAAAAGCACTGTAATTTGTGCTAACGGTTCATGACAGACCTGTTGCAAGTACCGTCTTTACTAAACAGAAACAGTCACACCGAATTCGTCGATCCGCTGGCCGACGCCGAGGAGCTCGGCAATGGCGGCCACTGTACGTTCCGAGGCGCGACCGTCACCGTACGGGTTGACGGCGTTGGCCATGGCATCGAAATGATCGGCGTCGTTCAAGAGGCGATCAACCTGGGAGACGATCCGTTCCTCATCGGTCCCGATGAGAGTTACTGTGCCGGCTTCAACGGCTTCAGGACGTTCCGTGTTTTCCCGCATCACCAGAACGGGCTTGCCGAGGCTGGGGGCTTCCTCTTGGACTCCACCGGAGTCGGTAAGGACGATGTGTGCCAGGGATAGCATTCGGGTGAACTCCCCGTAGGCCAACGGCTCCGTGACTACCACGTTCGGCTTTCCCTCGAGAGCGGGCAGCACCGCTTCCCTGACAACCGGGTTCTTGTGGGCGGGCAGGACGATGACGAGGTCCGGCTCGGCGTCCGCGATGCGGGCCAGCGCGCGGCCCACGCCGCGCATAGCGTCACCCTGGTTTTCGCGGCGGTGTGTGGTGACAAGGAGAATCTTGCGACCACTTGCTGCGAGTTCCTCGAGCTGCGGATCCGTGAAGGGAATCTGCTTGTCTACTGTGGTGAAGAGTGCGTCGATCACGGAATTGCCGGTGACGACGATGTCCTCGGCAGATACGCCTTCGGCAAGGAGGTTGGCCCGGCTGGTTGTAGTGGGCGCAAGATGCAGCGTCGTGATTTGGCTGGTGATCTTGCGGTTGGCTTCTTCGGGGAACGGCGACAGGAGATTGCCGCTACGGAGGCCTGCCTCAACATGCACTACGGGGATGCCGTGGTAAAAAGCGGCGATCGCTCCGGCCGTCGACGTGGTGGTGTCGCCTTGAACGATGACGGCGTCTGGCTTGTTTGTCGAGAAAAGCTTGTCGAGCCCGGTCATCGTGCGCGTCATGATGTCGGTGAGCGACTGGCCGGGCTGGAGGATATCGAGATCGTGGTCAGGAGTAATACCGAAAAGGTCGTTGACCTGGTCGAGCATTTCCCGGTGCTGACCCGTGACGGTTACGATGCAGTCGAACTCTTCGGATTCGTGCAAAGCGTGAACAATGGGCGCCATTTTTATGGCTTCCGGACGAGTACCGAAAATGGGCATAATGCTGGGCACGTTTTCCCCCAAGAGAGCGATCTTGCGACAGACAGAGACCTCAACATCCTATCGGAGCTGACCGCTGAGCCAGAATCGGGGCTTGCGCGGCCCCGTGATGGGCTAGCCCGCCAACAGCAGGACTGCCAGAAGAGTCGGCACGGCCACAACAACCAGAACGACAAGAACCAGCGCCACGCGACGCTTGAACTGCTGCTGCTCGGAGCTCTTGGTAGGGACTATGGGAATTGGGGCTGACGAAGGCCGCGGGTGGTCGGTTATGGGCGCAGGTGACGTCCGTGCGGGGACTGAGGGGAGACTGTGGCGCAAGCGGCGGCGCCTGTAGTGACGGCCCGCTGGAAGCGGGCCGACGGGTGTTGGATTCACCTTGTGCACCTTCCATGGACGGTCGCTCGGCGACGTGTTTTCTGACAGTTCTTCCCTCTACCTTAGTGAGGAGAACACTCCGGCTGCATCCACACGTCGATGAGCCCACCTGTTTCGACGACGAATCGGTCCAGCCATGCGCCGGCTGAAAGGTCGGGTTGGGAGCCGACCATTTGGATCTCAGCAGACGTGCATTGCCGCATTAAAGTACCTGCCCGCATGAGGTGGTAGTCGGACGTAACCACGGTGACGGACTTCCATCCGTTCTGGGCGATCAGCTCCGCAAGGCCCTTGGCTTCGCCTCGCGTATTCAGCGGTGAGGGCCGGAAACAAATCAGGTCAGGTGCGTCGTCTTCATGGCACAAAGCGTCGCCCTCCACGTTGCCGGACAGGCCGGTCGTGGAGACCACCAAAATGGGGATGTCCAGGCTTTCCTGGAGTTCCTGGGCCACGGGAAGTCGTTCCTTACTTAATCCGCCCAAAACGACGATGGCGTCGGTCCGATGAGGCACTGCTCTCGGAGGGCTGTAAAAGAACTGAAAAGCGGTAATCAGCCATAGCAGCGCGATTGCCACGACCGACACTGCAGCCCGCAGGGCGACGCGCGTGACGGAGGCGGTTTTGAGGGGCACGGGGACAGTCTATGGTCCTCAAATGTGCGTTCCGTACGTGGCACCTACCACCCGGGCAGTTACCGCGTATCAACGTCCTCGAACACCAGGAAAGTCTGGGTATCCAGCACTCCCTCCATGGACTGCAATTGGTCGAAGATCACACGGCGGAGGTGGATGTTGTCTGTGGCGCGGACAAGCAGGATGACGTCAAAGTCGCCGCCCACCAGCGCAATGTGGTGAACCTCGGGGATCGCCCGCAAGAGCTCCTTGAGTTCACGCCAGGAATGCTGCTGGACCTTGAGGGTGACGTAGGCCGAAGATCGCAGGCCCGCTTTGATCGGGTCCACCAATGCCGTGAACTTGGTCAAGACGCCCTCGCCGGTAAGCCGGGCAATGCGTGAGTACGCATGCGCCCGGCTGATGTGCACGTTCTCGGCCACTTGCGTAATGGACATCCGGCCGTCTGTTGTGAGCTCACGGATGATGTCCCGGTCAACATCGTCCAGGGGCACGGCAGTCTGCTCCGCCTCGGTCTCGCTCACGTGGTCTCCAATTCGTCTACAGGACTGGCTCGTTACCCAGCTCACATTTGCAATTCGTCTTTCAGAATAGCCACTTCCGGCATGCTCTTCCATGATTTGAATGAAAGCTGGATACGAAACCTCCGTCCGGAACATACTGGAAGCACATAGTGGCTAGAGAAGGACGGACCAATGACGATCCACGCAGACCACACTGCGCCGGAAACGGCAGTAGAGGACACAGCTGCTGACGTCCAGAGAAAATTCGGCATCAGCGTAGAGGACTACATGCTGCCCGCCCGGCACCAGATCCAAATGGTGAATCCGGATGGAACCCTCCGCTCCCACGAAGAGCAGGGCACCGAACCCGGCCACGAGTACCCCACGCCAAGCGATGCTGAACTCATGGCTGCCTACGAGCAGCTCGTCGTCGGACGTCGCGTCAACGATCAGAACTCTGCGCTCGTCCGGCAGGGCCGCATGGCCGTCTATCCGTCGAGCCACGGACAGGAAGCCTGCCAGGTGGCGGCTGCCATGTGCCTCAGCGAAGGTGACTGGCTCTTCCCGACGTATCGCGACGCCGTCGCAGTGATGACCCGTGGCGTGGATCCTGTCGAAGCGATGACGATCTTCCGCGGTGACTGGCATGGTGGTTACGACCCCAAGAAGCACCACGTCGGGATCCAGTGCACACCGCTGACCACACAGCTGCTGCATGCCGTCGGCGTCGCGCATGCCGCCAAACTCCGCGGTGAGGACACCGTGGTGATGGCCATGTGCGGCGATGGTGCCACGAGTGAGGGCGACTTCCACGAGGCCCTGAACTTTGCGGCAGTCTTCCACCTGCCGGTCATCTTCTTCGTGCAGAACAATAAATACGCGATTTCCGTTCCGCTCAGCCACCAGTCGGTGGCACCGTCGCTGGCCCACAAGGCCGTCGGCTACGGAATGGCCGGTGAGCGGGTGGACGGCAACGACCTCGTCGCGCTCCTCGCCGTAATGGACCGGGCAGTGAAGCTGGCCCGCGAAGGCTCCGGACCTCTCCTGATCGAGGCGCACACATACCGCATGCAGGCGCACACCAACGCCGACGATGCCACGCGCTACCGCCCCGACAGCGAGGTGGCTGAATGGCAGGCGAAGGATCCGCTGAGCCGAATGAAGTCCTATCTCACCCACAAGGGACTTCTGGACGACGCCGCCAATGAGCGCATTGCCGAACATGCAGAAGCCGTGGCAACCCAGTTGCGCGAGGGCCTCGGTGAAGACGTCCCCGTACAGCCGCTGGACCTCTTTAAGTACGTGTTCTCCAAGCCCACCCCACAGCTGAAAGAACAGTCTGAATTGCTGGCTGACGAACTCGCCCGCGCTGAAAGCGCCGAACACGGAACGGAGAGCGCAAAATGACCATCACCACCAATGCCACCGGCACAACCAACGCCAACGTCAGCGCCGCCACCGCAAGCGCCGCCGCGTCCGCTGCAGCTACCGCTGAAGCGAGCGGCCCTCAGTCCATCACCATGGCCAAGGCGCTCAACACAGCGATGGCCGATGCCATGCGTGCCGACTCCTCCGTGCTGGTCTTCGGCGAGGATGTCGGCATGCTGGGCGGTGTCTTCCGCATCACCGACGGCCTCATGGCCGAGTTCGGCGAGCAGCGCTGCTTCGACACCCCGCTGGCAGAATCCGGCATCGTCGGCATGGCTGTTGGAATGGCCATCAACGGCATGCGGCCCGTCATCGAGATGCAGTTTGATGCGTTCGCCTACCCGGCGTTCGAACAGATCGTCAGCCACGTCGCCAAGATGCACAATCGCACCAAGGGCAAGCTCAAGATGCCCCTGGTCATCCGCGTTCCGTATGCCGGCGGCATTGGGGGAGTGGAACACCACTGCGACTCCTCCGAGTCCTACTACGCCCACACCGCTGGCCTGAAGGTCTACACACCAGCCACCGTTGCGGACGGTTACCGCATGCTCCGTGAAGCCATCGACTCGGATGATCCCGTGATGTTCATGGAGCCCAAGAAGCTCTACTGGTCCAAGGACCAGGTGGACCTGGACGCCTTGCGCGCAGAGCACGACGCCGGCACCTCCACCGAGGGCCGCGCGGCTGTCGCTCGTCCGGGCACTGACGCGACCTTGATTGCTTACGGTCCCTCCGTTCCCACGGCGCTCGCAGCGGCGGCTGCTGCCGCCGAAGAGGGCCGTTCGCTCGAGGTCATTGACGTCCGGACTCTCGTTCCCTTCGACGACGAAACCGTCTGTGCGTCCGTGCGTAAGACGGGACGCGCCGTCGTGATCGCCGAGGCGCACGGCTTCGCCTCCGTGTCCTCCGAGATCGTGGCCCGCGTCCAGGAACGGGCGTTCCACTACCTCGCTGCACCGATCCGCCGTGTGACGGGATTCGATGTTCCGTTCCCGTCTCCCAAGTTGGAGCACTACTACCTGCCAAGCGTCGACCGCATCCTCGACGCCGTCGACGACCTTCAATGGGAGGACTGACCGTGAGCTCAGATATGCAGGTATTTCGCCTGCCGGACCTGGGGGAGGGCCTCACCGAGGCCGAACTCGTGAACTGGCTGGTCGCAGTCGGGGACGAAATCAAGGTGGATCAGCCGATCGCCGAAGTCGAGACGGCCAAGTCCATGGTGGAAGTGCCCTCGCCTTATGCGGGCACCGTGGCGGAGCTTCACGGTGAGGCCGGCCAAACGCTCGACGTCGGCAAGCCGTTGATCTCCATCGCTCGTTCCGGCGCTGCTCCTGCTGCGCCGGAGACTCCATCCTCTGCCGAAGATGCGGTCTCCACCGGGATCGTGGCCTCGCCCGAGGTTGATACGGCCGCCGAGACGTATCGCACCGAGGAGAAAGCCGGTTCCGGCAACGTACTTATCGGATACGGCACTCCTGGTGGCGTGACTGGAGGCCGGACCCGTCCGCGGAAGACGAGCCTCGCCGTCGTCGATCGCGAAACGGAGGCCCGGGCCGAAGCGGCGATTGCTTCCGAGCCGGCTGTCGCCGGAACACGCATCCCGGGCAAGCTCAGTGCCGTCATTTCGCCGCTTGTCAGGAAGATGGCCCGGGACCACGGTGTTTCCCTTGAAACTATCCAGGGCTCGGGTGCCAGTGGGCTGATCATGCGTCGGGATGTGGAAGCTGCGATTTCTACACCGGAAGCTCCTGAGGCTCCTGCTGGTCCTGTATCAGTGCCGGTTGCTGAAGGTGATCTGGACTCCCGTACCGGCCTGGCTGTGTCGGCCAGGACCCCGGTCCGTGGAGTCCGCAAGGCAGTTGCCGCGAACATGGCCAAGAGCCGCACGGAGATCCCGGAGGCGACGGTCTGGGTGGACGTGGATGCAACCGCTTTGCTTGAGATGCGGGCTGAACTGAAGAAGCGCGCTCCGCATGACACACCAGGCCTGCTGGCTTTCATCGCTCGATTTGTCACAGCTGGGTTAAAAAAGTACCCGGCCCTGAACACGCGCTTTGAAGTCCGCGAGGACGGCTCCCAAGAGATTGTCGGTTTCGACGGGATCAACCTCGGTTTCGCAGCACAGACGGATCGCGGTCTTGTGGTCCCGTCTGTCCGGAACGCACACCAGTTGAGCGCCCGCGAGTTGGACGCCGAGATCCGGCGCCTCACCACGGTGGCGAGGGAAGGCAAGGCCACACCAACTGAGCTTGGCTCTGGCACCTTCACGCTGAACAACTACGGCGTGTTCGGAGTAGACGGCTCGGCCGCGATCATCAACTACCCAGAGGTTGCGATGCTCGGCGTGGGCCGCATCATCGACAGGCCGTGGGTGGTCAACGGTGAACTTGCCGTCCGCAAGGTTACCGAGTTGACCCTCGCCTTCGATCACCGTGTGTGCGACGGCGAGACCGCAGCCGGCTTCCTCCGATATGTAGCTGACGCCATCGAGAACCCTGGTGGGGCGCTCGCGGATATGTAGGCAGACGGGGTCGGTGCCGATTGGCGCCGACCCCACTGTGTGCGAAGTTAGTTCGCGGCTGCCGTGATTGCGTCCCGCATCTGGTGGTAGACCGCGTCCACATAGTGATACGGGGCGAGGCCCCACTGATGCCCCGCAGCCGCCTTTACGACATCCTGGCCAATCGACAGCACGTTGCAACCTTCTTCGCGGAGGTGGTCGAAGTAGCGCTGGTACACCTTGTTGTACGTTGCAGCATAGAGGCCTCTGTAGACGAGGCCGGAAAGCCCGCTATCGGATGCTTCAGCCCATTCTGGAGCCAGGACGAGCATAGGGCGTCCTGTTTGTTTGATCTTCCGCACAACGGTAGTTGCAGACTTTGACCAGAGCGCGAAGTGTTCTTCCGAGCCGAATGCAATGAGCCGGGGTTCGCTCGCCTGCTGCTGCAGAAGCTTGCTTTCGCCCAGCTCCCAGCTATTGGTGACGTATGAACCCTGCCCTAGCTCATAAGTTCCCAGCCGCTCGTCCACCAGATCCAGCAGGAATAGGTCAGTGGCGCCTGCCGACCGATCTATGGTGTCGAACAGAGATGAGCGGATGTCGTTTCGCGCGCATTGCTTCTGGAACTTGGAGGTGAGTGAACTCTCACCACGAAGAACGCCGCGAGGGGAGGCTGCACTTATCATCCCTTGGCGGGCGACGTATTCGACTATGGACCAGTCTTTGTCGAGGAAAGGATACGTGTCACGGGACACACAGCTGCCGTAAATGAACAAGCCAGGCAAGATGAACTCCCACATTGTCGGAAGAGAATTCCCCCAGCCTAGCAAGACAGGTGGGGGCTTCTGACACGCCCACAGCTGTTTGACGCAGGGTCCGGAAGCGTCCCGGCCGGTTCGTCCGGGGCGGATCCGTTCGGGTATCTTGTCTTAGTGGGGAAAATAGAAGGCTTCGCTGAACGCCGTACTTATGCGTTCGATATGGGCTTTGGGTTCTGCGAGCTATGTGCCGAAGCGTTCTTTCTGAACGGTCAAAATGACGGGCCCGATCACCCCTGTCCTTCCAGGCCCCGTGTCATTGACCCCTCAAAGCACATGGTCACAAACTACAAGGGTGTACAGGCGTTCCTCAACGCGTCCAAGATCCCACCCGGGTATCAGATCATTGTTGAAAACGGTCTTCCCATCGATGTCAATTGCCAAAACCGGGGTTTTGATACCACCGTGGTTTTCTTTCAAGGCGCCATCGACCCATCCTGGACGCTTCCCGCTTTCGGCGGCATGGGCGTCTCGTCCGATGCCCACGTGAATCGAATCTTCATCTCTGACCCAAGCCTGGTCCTGACCAACCGGTTGAACCTTGGATGGTTTGTTGGCAATTCACGTATGAACATCCAGAAGAACCTCCTCCAAATCATCAATCACATCGTGGGCACGTGGGGACAACAGCGACTCGTCTTTTACGGCGCATCAGGCGGTGGGTTTGCATCACTGTTCTTCTCTGCACATTTCCCCGGCTCGCTGGCCATAGTTTCGAACCCTCAAACAAACGTTGCCAAATACGAGTTGCCCGCCGTTGAGCGCTTTGCGGAAGTTTGCTACGGCGTCAAGGGTGAGGACCCTATGTCCCGGCTCCCCGACGACGTCACCACCAACCTTGTTGAGCTCTATCGGGAGCCACGAGGCAACGTTGTTGCCTACATGCAGAACAGCACGGATTTCTCTCACGTTGAGGATCACATGAATCCTTTTCTGTCGGCATCGCACCCGGACAATGAAATCCATGTCCTTTTGGGGGAGTGGGGAAACGGACATGTCGCACCGCCCAAGCCCATCCACGTCGAGGCGCTTACGGTCGCAGCAAGCCCCGACTGGCAATCCGGACTCGCAGCCATGGGGTTCGAGCGTGCCCAGCCAGCGACCAAGGATTAAGTAGCCGCAAGCCTGCCGCGGGGTCCTGCCTTTTGTGGGGCAAATCTTGGACAAATCCTCGCAAAGACTTGGCCAAAAGTGCTGCCGACCCTGCGTACAATTTTCTGTGGGGGTCAGCTGGTGGTCTCCAGTTGCCCGCGAGCAGCCGTACATCGTGCGCTGTCGCCGTCGTAGAATGCCCAAAACATGGTAAAAAATCCCCGCATGCGCTCTCTGAGGACCGTAGGCTTCGCACTGGCCACGCTCATCATCACGGCGGGACTGGCCGTTCAGCCAGCTGTAGCGGATGACAATGACGTCCTGCCGAGCCCACCGCAATCACTTCGTCCGGCACCTGAAGTGGCCACGGATCAGTTCATTGTCGGGCTGCGGGACAACGTCAAAGCAGCCGCAGCTGCGGCTACTGCGGAGCAGGCTGCAGATCGCGCGGCCACCAAGCTCGGAGTGGCTGCCGAAAGCGCGCACCAAAACGCAGCGGGCGGGCAGGTCATCAAACTTGCCAAGGCAATTTCGGGGACAGCTGCTGACCAATTCCTGAAGACCCTTCGTGCGGATCCCAACGTTGCCTACGCCGAAGCTGACGACATCATGCAGGTCGCGGCTGATCCGAACGATGCCTACTATTCGACGCAGTGGGATCTCTCGGAGGATTTGGCCGGCATTCGGCCTTCCGGGGCGTGGCAATACAACCATGGTGAAGGCGTAGTCGTCGCAGTGGTCGACTCCGGCATCACGAGCCATCCGGATCTCAACGCCAATGTGTTGCCCGGCTACGACATGATGTCCGATGCCGCCGATGCCCGGGACGGGAACGGCAGGGATGCGGACCCTACAGACCCTGGCGATTGGTCCACGGCAAATCAATGCGAGGTGGGCAGCGCGCAGATTAATTCTTCGTGGCACGGAACCCATGTGGCGGGCACGATTGCAGCTATCGGAAACAACACCATCGGCGTAACGGGCGTGGCCCCGAAGGCAAAAATCCTGCCGGTGCGGGCGTTGGGTGCCTGCGGTGGGTATTCATCGGATATTGCAGATGGCATCATTTGGGCGGCAGGCGGCGTTGTTACCGGGGCACCAATCAATCCCAACCCTGCGCGCGTTATCAACCTCAGCCTTGGCGGCATCAGGCCCTGCTCTGCCACCTACCAAAACGCCATCAATTTCGCGCATAACGCTGGCGCGGCGGTCATTGTCGCTGCTGGAAACTCCAATGTTCAGGCGGCCGATTCCAGCCCTGCAAACTGCCAGAATGTCATCACCGTTGCCGCCAGCGACAGGGCAGGAGCAAAGGCGCCGTACTCCAACTACGGGGACGTTGTGGATGTGACTGCTCCCGGGGGCAACATGAGTTCCTCGGGGTTGAACGGCATCCTGTCCACCTACAACTCAGGGACAACTACGCAGGGCACGCCGGGCTACGCGTTCATGCAGGGAACGTCCATGGCCGCGCCGCACGTGGCAGGCCTTGCGGCTCTCCTTTACTCGACAGAGGGCAGTGCGCTCACTCCAGCGCTTTTGGAACAGCAGCTGAAGGACTCGTCCCGACCACTTCCTGCTGGTTGCCCGGCCGGATGCGGGGCCGGTTTGGTTGATGCCACAGCCGCCCTCAGAACGTTTGGTGGGCATCTTCCGGTAACGCCTGCGCCAGTCGTATTCACAGACCGGGACGGCACCTCGAACGATACGTACACGATTCCCGCCACGGCTGGCGTTGAATACGTGGTGGGCGGAAAGGTTCTGGCCCCTGGCACCTACTCGGGCAGCGGGGCAGTGACCGTTAGTGCCCGTGCTCTTGCAGATTATTCGTTGGTCCCATTATCAGTGGCTGAGTGGAAGTTCACCTTCAAGACGTCCTCTCAGAAAATCACTGATTTCGACGGCGACGGCAAGAGCGATGTCCTTGCCAGGGACAGCGGCGGTGTTTTGTGGTTGTACCCGGGCAACGGTTCCGGTGGCTGGCTTGCCGCCCGCAAGGTTGGTGCGGGCTGGAATGGCATGACGTCCATTGAGTCACCCGGTGATTTTAACGGGGACGGCAAGATGGACGTGATTGCGCGGGATACGAGTGGTGTTTTGTGGTTGTACCCGGGCAATGGTTCAGGTGGTTGGCTTGCTGCCCGTCAGATTGGCTCCGGCTGGAATGGGATGGCCGCGATCGAGGCGCCTGGTGACTTCAATGGGGACGGCAAAGCCGACGTGATCGCCCGTGATGCCAATGGTGTTTTGTGGCTTTATCCGGGCAACGGTTCAGGTGCGTGGCTTGCTGCCCGCCAGATTGGTTCCGGCTGGAATGTCATGACCGCCATTGAGGGCCCCGGCGATTTCAACGGGGACGGCAAAGCTGATGTTCTTGCCCGCAACGGGTCGGGTGTTTTGTGGCTCTACCCCGGTGACGGTTCCGGTGGTTGGCTTGCTGCCCGCCAGGTTGGTTCCGGCTGGAATGTCATGTCCGCCATTGAGGGCCCTGGTGATTTCAATGGGGACGGCAAGATTGACGTCGTTGCCCGCGACGGGTCCGGTGTTTTGTGGCTGTACCCCGGTGACGGTTCCGGTGGTTGGCTTGCTGCCCGCCAGATTGGTTCCGGCTGGAATGTCATGACAGCCATCGTCTAGTCCAGTCCGAGTTCACCTGCCACCGGGTCATTCCGGCTTCTCCCAGCTGCGCATGGGTAGAATCGAGGCCTGAACATCGCCGGATTGCACTGGATACGGAGAACTCATTGTCAGCTTGGCACGAACTTGGCACGGACAACTACGTCTTGGAAACCGAGGGATCCTTACTCAACACCGGGCTCGTGGTGGGCAGTGAGCTCGCCATGGTCATCGACACCGGATGTGGCCCACGCCAAGGCCGGGAGATCCTCGCTGCTGTCCGCGAAAAGACCCAGCTTCCGCTGGTGGTAGTCAACACCCACGCCCACTACGACCACTTCTTCGGTAACGCTGTTTTTGCCGACGACGGCGTGACAGAGTTCTGGGCGCACGCCAACTGTGCGGCAACCATCGAGAGGGACGCCGACAACCAGCGTCGCTTCGTCGCCACAAACGAACCCGAGATGGCCGCGGGGGAGGGCGACGCCGTCGACATCGTTGTTCCGAACGCGATCGTTGGCGACCAGCCTGTTCTGGTGGACCTTGGCGGAATTACCGCAACACTGTTCTACCTGGGCCGCGCCCACACGGACGGTGACCTCCTGGTGGGGACCAACTCGACACTGTTCGTCGGCGACCTCGTTGAGCAGGGCGCACATCCTTCCTTTGAGGACTCGTATCCCGAGGAATGGGCGGACGTCCTCCGGCACATCTCGGCTTTGCGTCACCGCTACGAATTCCTGGTCCCGGGCCATGGCAAGCCTGCGAGCGACGAATTCGTCAAGACCATGGCCGACACCATGAGCACTGCAGTGCGGCAGGCAACCCAGTCCATCCGCGATATGCCCAACGATGCCACCAAGGCCATCCCGGTGCTTCCGTATGGACCGGAGCAGTCGCGCTGGTTCATCAAGCGGCTCCAAGAGACCAATGCCCAGCACGGTAGGGCTGCTGGCGGGTCCCTGGCCACGCCCGACGTTGGCCCCGGGAAGACTGGCTTCTATCCTTCTTCATAAATGAAGGTTCCTTATAAATTTGTCATCTTGATTACCGTCTCCCCATGGACTATTGGGTAAGACCAGTCCTAGGATGAAGTCGACCATCGGTTTGCGGCTACCTGGGGGGTGTCGAGATGAAGGCCATTCGCGCTATTCCGCGCGCTACTCAGATTCTCCGCTCCGTCATGATCGCTGGCGTCGGCACCGCAGTTTGGATGGCATTGTCCGCGACGGCCGCCAACGCCGATTCCGGCATCACCGATAACCATTCGCTGGTAGGCGGAGTGACGTCTTCGGTGTCCTCAACTGTTTCGTCAGCCGACATCGTCAGCAAGCAAACCAACAAGACTCTCGATGCTGCAGCGGGTGCGGTCAAGAAGGCGGCCGCGTCCGCTGCTACTTCCGTTGGGCCCAAGCCGTCCGCACCAGCCGTCACCATCCCCGTGCCGAACGTACCCGCGCCGGCCCCCGCCAAAGCCGTTGTCCCGGCGCACCCGATAACCGTGCACGTTCCTGCTGTAACTCCCGTGGTTAACCGGGTGGCGGACTCCACGGACAAGGTCATCGCCACAGTTCCAGTGGTCAACCGGGTAGTACCCAAGGGCGCGGTCGGCAACGTTGTAGATACGGCACTCAAACCAGCTACCGGAGCCATTGACGACGCCGTCGCGGCGGTTGTTCCGCCGGTAAACAATGTCCTGGAACCAGTTGGCCTGGACCCCGTGACGGACGTGACCAACCCGGTTGCAGTCCCCATCGTTGAGGTCATCGACACGATCCTGCCGGTTGTCGGCAACGTCTTGCCTCCGATTTCCGGACCCGGAAGCCTGCTTCCCCCGCTCCTGGGCGGCGACGGGGCTATGCTCCCCGCGACGCCGGGCGCTGGAGCTGTGCCGCCTCCCGCCGTCGGGACCTCATCAGCGACTCCGTCGGACGAAGGTTTGGCCACGGAATCCACTGACCTGCCGCTCGGGACCCCGCCCACGCTCACTGCCGACGTTTCAGTGGCTCTTGTTTTGGCGCGAGGTTTTGCTCCTGCTTCATCCAGTGCCGTAGCCGGCGCCTCTGTCATGGTCGAACCCGAGGCTCCAGCCGAACTGCCTGCAGACCCGGATGTGGCACCCCTTGGTGTCATCGGCGCGGGCTCGGGTACCTCACAAAACGGGCCGCCAAGCCCTGCCGCAGCCTTCCTGCATGGTGCGCTGATCGTTCCTGCAGACACACTTTCTGGTCAAGCAACGGCCAGCAATGAACACCATCCAAAGCCGGTTTCTTTCGATCCCGGCTCATCTCCTGACTAGTTCCCCAACCCAGCCGCGCCTCTACAAGCGGCCGATGGTTAGCAGGACGATCCGTCATCGGACGTCCTTGGGAACACGACCTTCAGGAGAAGATCACAATGAACTCGACAATTCGCAGGTGCCTGATCGGCACATGCTTTGCCGGAGGCTTGATTGCCCTCGGCGGGACCGCGGCCAACGCGGAAGATACGACCAGCGGAAAGGACGGAACCCTTTCCGGTACACAGGTGGTGGCACCGGTGACGGCGCCAGTCAGCACAGGCGCAACGTCATTGGCCCTCGTGGGAGATTCTTCCGCAACCACAAAGGCGCCAGCTGCCGCTTCGACCACAGGGACGGCGCCAGCTGCCAGCACCACCGGTTCCAACGGCGCTGCTTCCGGGACACAAGTAGTCGCGCCTGTAACAGCGCCCATAAACCTGGGCTCGTCTTCAGTGGGTCTGCTGGGGGGCTCCACTGCGACGGGCCCAGCCCAACCTGCCGCGGCAACTGCACCAAGCAGTTCGACGCCGGCGGCTGGCACCAACGGTACTGGCGGCACAGCCTCCGGTACCCAAGTAGTTGCACCGGTGACGGTCCCCGTAACGGTGGGATCGACGTCGACGGGTGTCCTGGGGGACTCATCGGCCACGACAACACCAGCAGCAACAACAGGTTCTGCACCGGTCCAAGCGCCAGCGCAGGCAACAACGTCGGGGGGAGATAGCATCGCATCCGGCGCTCAGGTAGTGGCTCCGATATTGGTCCCTGTTAACATCGGAGCCACTGCCGCGGGTGTGGGTGGAGATTCATCAGCCACGTCCGGCGCACCCTCGAATACAGGCAGCGCACCTGCTGCCGCTACTCCCGCTGCTACGACGAGCGGTTCCGACGGCGTTGCTTCCGGGACCCAGGTGGTTGCTCCGGTTACTGCTCCGGTGACGGTTGGTTCGACGTCGGTTGGTGTGCTGGGTGATTCGTCGGCCACTGGCGCTGGCACCTCGTCCGGTACTTCCGGCCCGGGTTCGACGTCAGGGTCCAGCACGAGCGGTTCCGATGGCGTTGCTTCCGGGACCCAGGTGGTTGCTCCGGTTGCCGCTCCGGTGACCGTTGGTTCGACCTCGGTTGGTGTGCTGGGTGATTCTTCGGCCAGCACAGCTGGTACCTCCGGTGGGAGTGCTCCTGCGGGAACCGCACCAAGTGGCACCACGACTGGAAGTGACGGGATCCTCTCCGGCACTCAGTTGGTTGCCCCACTCACCGCCCCCGTCACGGTAGGGTCCACATCGCTTGGCATCGGTGGCGCTTCAGTTGGCGCCATCACCCCGCCAGCTGTGAATCCTCCCCTGGTCACCCCTCCGGCAGAGAATCCTCCGGCTGAGAATCCTCCAGTGGTGAATCCTCCGGTGGTCACCCCACCGGTAGGGAATCCGCCGGTGGTGAACCCTCCAGTGGTCAATCCGCCGGAAGTAAACGAGCCTGCTGGTAGTGGTGGACTTGGGTTGGGCGCTGACGTTGGCACTAACAACCCGGGTACCGAGATTGGGGGCGCCGCGTATGGCGTCGCGGGCATCAACACTTCCGGGATCAACACTGCAGGAACCAGTGGCGCCCAACTGGGTGGCACCCTGGGTGTGCTGACCGCGGGCGTTGCGACCGGCGTCGGGAGTTCCAACTCCCTGGCCACTACGGGATTGGACGGCAGCTTCACTCTCTGGGCAGTCGGCCTTCTCCTCACGGGCATGGCACTCTCGGCAGGTGGGCATCGGAAGGCAGCCGCTAACCGCAGCTAATCGCCTGGGCTAGGCCTGGTCTCGCGAGCAGTTGTTGCGGTTCCGGATTGCCGGAACTGCGACAACTGCCAGGCGGCTGGGCTGGAGTCCTAGGATGAAAGGGATGACAACCACCCAGGAAGACCAAAACTTCACTCTCCGCAGCATCGCGCTACCGGCCTTCGGGCCTGCGTTGTTGTTCTGTATTGGCGAGGGGGCGGTTCTTCCGGTGATCGCGCTTTCCGCGCGTGATCTTGGAGCATCGGTGGCAGTTTCGGCGTTGATCGTGACGCTGATCGGCTTGGGGTCCTGGCTCTTCAATATTCCGGCTTCGCTGATCACCATGAGGTTCGGCGAACGCTGGGCAATTGTTGGGGCAGGTGCTGCAGGCGCCCTCGCCCTCGGGGCGGCAGCGTTCGCTCCACAAATGGAGCACGGGATCTGGTTGCTGGCCGCGGCTATGACGTTGGTGGGTATGTCTGCGAGCGTTTTCAACCTGGCCCGCCAGAAGTACCTCACCGAGGCTGTTCCCGTGATGTTCCGCGCCCGGGCGCTGTCCACCTTGGGCGGCGTCACGAGGATCGGTATCTTTATAGGTCCGTTCATCGGCGCGGGGGTGATGCAGTTCGCCGGAATCAGCGGGGCGTACTGGGTTGGCTTTGTGGGGATGATGGCAGCCGCTGCTTTGTCGCTCACCATTCCGGACTTGGTGGCTCCCGCTACGTCCGACGGCGGTCCGATTCCTCGCGCCTCCACCCTCCGAAACGTAGCGGCTTCGCATGCCGGTGTGTTCCTGTCCGTGGGCTTCGGAATTCTTCTCCTCAGCGCGCTGCGTGCTTCGCGCCAGGTTGTCATCCCGCTGTGGGCCGACCATTTGGGCATGGATGCCACGCAAGCATCCCTGATCTACGGACTCTCCGGCGCGATCGACATGTTGGTGTTCTATCCGGCCGGGAAGCTGATGGATCGCAAGGGACGGCAATGGGTGGCGGTTCCTTCCACACTCATCATGGGTGTGGCCTTGATCCTCATTCCGTTTACTGGCGGGTTCGTTCCACTGTTGCTGGTTGCCCTGCTGATTGGCTTTGGCAACGGCATCAGTTCCGGGCTCATCATGACACTGGGTGCCGACTTCTCGCCCGACAACGGAAGGAGCCACTTCCTTGGCATTTGGCGGTTCATTGCCGATTCGGGTGCAACGGGTGGGCCGGTGCTCTTGTCTGCCCTGACGGCCGCCATTTCGCTCGCCGCTGGCGTCTGGGCCACGGGAGTCCTGGGCTTCGCAGCGGCAGCCGTGTTCGCCGTCGCAATCCCCAGGCTGAAGCATCGGCGGAACTACTAGGCTCCAATTCCTGGCTGGCCGGCGGAAAGCGAACGTAGGTCAGGAAGCCGCGCGTTCCTGAGCCGCGTGCTCAAGGGCAACTGGGGTCTTCCACTTCCTGTCCGGGCGACGCCGCGTCACGAGTGCCACTGCAACCACCAGCAGCACCAATCCCCATGTTGCGTTGGCGGTATCCAACGCTGTCCGCATCACGACGAACGGCGGAACGATTGCCAGCGCCGTGGCAACTGCGATGCGCCACATTGCCGGCCTCGCAGCACCGGGCGCCAGCGCAGTGCTCGCGAGTTCCAGGCGGAGCAAGGGCGTGGACACCAGCAGAACGAGCACCCAGGCTGCCGCGTAAAACAGTGGCCGGCTCAGCCACCACTCCGTACTGGCAGGCTCGGGGAAGGGAAGCCGAAGCACCAAGGCGATCCCGAACATGGCGATGATCAGCGGCAGGTGCCAAAGGTAGATGATCATTGCCCGGCTACCCACCACGAACATCACTTTCTGAATCCACGCCAACTGAACGGCCCGCTGCAGCATGGGATAGGAGGCCTTGACGAGCAGGATGTGCGCCAGACCTACAAGGATCAGCGGGAACATCGGCGGGTTCTGGCTGGTCAGCATATCAACCGGGTAGGGGCCACCATGGGTGAGCGGCACCATGATGGCGTAGCAGCCGACTGCCGCCGCGACGAGCTTCGAGCGGGCAAACCGGTCAAAGAAGCCATCCGCGTAGAAGAACCCGAGCTGCTGCAGCAAACCCCAGACGAACACCATGTTCACCAGGCCAACGGGGTTCGAATCGAAACCCCACGGGTTGCGTTCCAGCCCGAGTCGCAGGAAATCAACGACGACGGTGCCCACGGCCAGCGTTGCGACGGTCTTGTAGGGAGCTGCTTCGTGAAATTTCGCCATCGTGGGCACCATTGCCTGACAGATCAGGTAAGCGGCAAGGAACCACAACTGCACTCCCGCGCCCGCAGCGATTACTGTGAGCAGGCCGCTGGGGACACCTGCCGCCGTCGCGGTCCACAAAGCGATAGTGAGGAACGCATACAGCGCAACTGTGGGGCGGACCAGTCGCAGGACGCGGTTGCGCAGGTAGTCGCCCGCATCCCCGCCCTTACGCCGGAGGCTGCGCCACGAGGTCAGCGAAGCGAATCCACCCACGATGAAGAACAGTGGCATGACCTGGCCGAACCACGTGCCTTGGGCGAACCAGCCCAGTGATGTCAGCGGATTGCCGACGCCGATGCCGGAGCCATCAACGCTGATGCCCATCATGAGCAAATGGACGGCCACCACAGCAAACATGCAGGACACCCGGATCAGATCGACCACGAGGTCGCGGGAAGCCGGAACCCCAGCGAGGGAAGGGGGAGTGCCGCGGCGCTGGCCGGACCTGAGGGTGGAAGACATGGGACTCCTGGGAAGCTTGGGTCTTATTCCATCGATTAGATTAATCGTAGGTCAAGCGTCCCGTGAAGGCCATGGGTACTTCTACCAGATGGTTCTCGCTGGTCCGGGGTCCACCTGGACTACACCGGACAGGTCAGGAATTTTCCGTTGCCGGAGAGCTTCAAACGACGCAGTTCGCCCGTGGCCGTGGTCCCGGTGTTTTGCAGCGCCGTCACTTGAACGTCAACTTCAGGGTTGTGGCCGTCGAGGACGCCGGTGAGGAAGATGGGACTGCTGGGCGTCAAATCCAAAGTTGCTGACGGAGGCAGCACCGGGATGGAAACGTAGGCGCTGCTGGTGCTCATCTTGCCGCCGACGGTCATCGCCGTGGGGGAGCTCAAACCTGCGACGCTTATCCGGACAGTGCTCGTGGAGATCTGCGTGCACGTCAACGTTAATCCGACAGGCGTGGTGGGCGTTGGCGTCGGAGTAGGCGTGGGGGTTGGCGTTGAAACTGCGGCTCGAACAGTCATGGTTGCGGTGGAGCTCTGCTCCCACAATCCGAATGCGGACGTTCCGCCGATGCCCACCAATACAGTCAGGCAGAAAAGGCCGACTGCCCAGGCTTTGGCTGAGGGGCCAGTTCCCTGCTTCACGCAGACTGCCTTTCCTTTCGCGAGCTCCGTACTTCCCGGAACATGGTGAACCCACCGTAGCCGATCAAACCCACGGCACCCACGGCCAGCCACAGTGAGCGGTCGCTGTTGCCCAACGCGTTCGCGACGAATCCCACGAACGGCACGGCGTAGAGCAACTTACCGCGCACCTGGATCTCGCGAACGGGCTGGGGATCCGGGACGTCGTTGTTGTCGCCCTTGGTGGTGAGCGTCTTCTCGCCTGTTTGGAGGAACCCGAAACCAACGATCCTGTGCGTAATGACACCAGGCTTGCCGGATTCGATTTGGTACGTAATGACGTCGCCAAGCTTCAGTTCGTCAAAGTCCGCTGCCTGCGAAACCATGAACGTTCCCGGTGCGTACTTCGGCGCCATGGAGTTGGTCAGCACCGAATACGTTTGCGAGCCCGTCACCTTGGGCAGCATGACCAGCACCCCGACCGCCAGGAGTGCAAGCGAAAGAAGCACGACGCCGAGTCCCCGGCCAACGCGGGCAAGTAGCCGAGCGCCGGAAGAACTTTCCGAGGGATGCTGCCCGGCTTCCTGCAGTTCCCCATGGGTTTCGACGGCGATGGACGCGTCGGCGCCAGCTTCATCAAATGCGGCGTCAATCGTTCTTTCCAGCACTAGCTCATCAAGGCTATTGCGATCTTTCAGGCTACTAGGCGCAACCATTGGGAACCCCACATTTCTGACGAGCGTGCAGCGGAAGAGTGATTGAGACGGAGTTCCCGTCGACGCTGGAAGGTGCGGCAGCGTCCAGGGTTACCTTGAAGCAGAGTGTGGCGGTGGCACCTTTGGCGATTGCCGGCGTCGTAAATCCTGCCCCGGTCAAAGGCTGATAGCCGCTGGCCGATGAGCATGCGGTGCTTGACGCCGCACTGGTGGCACTCACACTGAGATATCCGGCCAAGGTGCCGCCGGATACGTTGCTGACTGTAGGTGCCGTAGCGGTGACGGTAATGTCAAAGACCCCTCCGGCGTCGCTGGCGTTTCCGATTCCTATGGACGAGTACACGGAGCTGCCGCGGGCCAGGTCCCCCAGAGGCGCCTGTGCCGTGGTCAGTGCCAGGGTGGTCGCTTGGTCATTGACGGTCATGGGCACCGAGGAACCGGAAGGGGTTCCTGTCAGGTTGACCGTAAAACTGGATGCTTTGATCGTGCCCGGCTGGGCGATGGCAGTAGCAGACCAGAGTGCGTACGTACCCTGAACGGCCATAAGCCCCAGGAGCACGGCAGCGACCATAAGGCCAGCCGTCTTGATGCTCCTGGGGATTCCCATTGACACTCCTGTTGAATTGTTGCGGGGTAAGGACTACTGCAGGCCGGACTGCTGGACCTGTGTCAGGGTGAACGATACGTTGCCCAGGTTCCTGCTGGCGTTGACGTCCGTGCGGGTTGAGGTGCTGGACTTGAACTCGAAGGTGATGCTGGCCGTGACGTGCTGCGAGGTGGTGAGGGGGTTGGCGATGACGTCCCCATCAGAGTCGGTCAGCTTGGGTGACGTGACCGTGACGTTGGCGGGATCGAACCCTGCGCCCGCACCGGTGTTCGTGGCGACGAGGTTGGCTGCCATCTTGTCGCCCTTGAGGGTGATGTCCAGATCCTGCGTGTAGGTCAGGAGATCGCCGGGGACCACCAGGTATGTGGCGAGGTTGACAGGGTTTCCTGCGCGGTCGGTCCAAACGCCCGTTGCCGCCTGAACATTCAAGTCGCCGGCCACAATGGTGCCTGCTGCTGCGGAATCCGAAGCATTCCACCAAGCCAGTGTTCCTCCGCCACCCAGGAGCAGTGTTCCACCAAGTGCAAGTGCCGCCGCGCCTTTAAGCATTGTTATGTTTTTCACCGTGAGACCTTCTTTCGCGTTGTTATGGCTTGTGCCTAGCGATTACTTTCGCGGTCCCAGATCAAGGCTCCATACGGCGGTGGCTCAAGGTTGGATCAAGTTTTCCGGGTTTGAAACCGAAGATGTTGCAGCCCGGAAATATTCCGTAAAGGTGTTTGTAATCTCGTAAAAATATGCTTGACGCAGTGAGGGAATCTGCCAGTGTGGGAATGTAGTCAAACATCGAAGGGGCGGCGCTGATTACTATGCACATCAAAGAGTTCTGGGATCAACTTTCACCGGAAACGCAGCAATGGCTTATCGATAATCCGGGAAGCATCATCATCCCGCGCACTCAAACGGCCATCCTCAACAATGAGACGGGTGAGGATAGCCCTGTCGACGGGCATGGGGGCACCCTGCTGACGGAAGAGGACCGGGACTTCATCCGCGCCCAGGCCCGGCGCATCGAGCCAAAGTAAGCTGCCGCCGTCGAGCCTTTGTTACTGGCGCCTTAGCGCTTCCTGGCGGCCAGGCCAAACAGCCACGTCCCGCCCAGGGCGGAAAGGTATCCAGCGACCACAATGAATGCAGTCCCGGCCCAGAAGTAGTCCACAGTGCTGTCTGCGCTGAGTCCCGGCATGACCTGGAGCAGCGAGTACCCGGCCACGATAGCTGCCAGAAGCAAGGCAATGGTGGTCAGCCATACCCATAGCCGCGATGCAGCCCAGTGCTCGCCGTACCCCTTCCAAACATTCCAGTCACTACCGCCGCGAAGGATCAGCCAGCCAGCGGGGAGCATGACGGCGCCCACTACAAGGAAGGCTGCAACGACGTCGGAGGGCCGATGCCATTGGTTGATGAGGGTCGAAACCCCGGTGGCCACGGCGAAGGTGCTGCCGAGGAATCCTGCGAGAGGTCGCCAGCGGGGCGAGACCATGAGGAAAACCGCCGCAGCAGCAGAGGCTGCCAATGTTGTGTGGCCTGAGGGGAGTGAGTTCAGTTCGAGTGTCTGGACGCCGCGGTCCGGCCTGTCGGGGATGAAGAACTTGAGTACCTGGGTAGCCAGGTTGGCGGCAATGCAGGCTGCCACGGCAATTCCAGCCGCAGTCCAACGGCGACGCGCAACCGTCACGAAGAGCACCACGATGATAGCGATCGCCAGTGACAGGATGGGCAGCATATCCAGGAATTTCGTGGACGCCCTGCCTGCGGATCCGCTCAGTTCAGTGGCTTCAACCAAAGCAGACTCGTCGATGAATTGGCCCATGGTGGTCCGTACGAAGAAGTAGTACGTCACTACCAGCCCCAAGATGCTGGCGAGGGTAGCCAAGCCGAAAAGCAGCCCTGTACCGACGCCGGGCTTGCGAGCTTGTGCTGACCGGTCGGGGGACATCGCTATGGGGCGGGACTGCTGGGAACTCATTGAATCAAGACTGCCACAGTTCGCTGGAAGGCTCATGTGAGGATGCCTCTGGCGTGGCGCACCTATCAATAAGGCGCCTTATGGTCAAGGGTGAATCGGCCTATTCTTAATCTATGGAACCTACTACAGGCTTGATGCTGGCGTTGCTGGCTGTGATTGTCTGGCTGGGGATAACCATTGTGCCGCTGATGCTGCTGGCTCCGTCGCATTCCCGTGAGGAAGATGGCGCCTCCACAAATCGGAAGGGGCGCCGTGAGGGCCGTAGGAGGGTCTTCTCGGGTGCACGACCAGTCTTCTCACACTCGTCCGCGAGTACCCGATCGCTGCGGCATCCTCGCATCCAGCACTGAAGCGTCGTCTAGCACTGAATCGTCGTCCCGCTGTGAGCCGGGTGTATTGAAGTGGCTCCGCTTTTGCCGGTTGTGAAGCCACCGCTCACCGCTGCCCATGGCGCGCGTCGCCACAGCCCAGTAGGCCACGCCCGCCAGCAATGATGCCGCGAGGGCCAGCCCCTTATGGGTCTGTTCAAAGAGCGGATACACCAGCCAGTGCGTGACATAGATGTACAGCGATGAGCTGGCCAGAAGGGCCGTGATGCGGTGAAGGCCGCGCGGCACAGGCAAGGTAGGAATCCAGAGAAGGATGAGGAAACCTACCAGGATGGTGGCGCTGCGGTATTCGTTGCTGAAGGACCCTGGAATCGTCAGAAGGGCGAAGGCGGTCATGGCGGCGCGTTGCCACCACTCTCGCGACACAGCAGCAGCCCATCCGAAGGCGAACAGCCACAGGACAGGCCCTTGGCCAGGGTAGGGCAGCTCGATGATGTCGAAGCGCTGCAGGAGGTCGATGCCGGCCAAGGCGAGTGGAAATGCCCATGGCCATCTGCGTGCCGCGCGGTCCACCGCGGGAATGGCCAGCAGGAGAGCCAACCCGATCAGGATGTGAACCAGCACTTCAACGAACCAGAAGCGGGACATGTCCGTCCACCCTTGGGGGCCAACGATTGAGTTCAACAAGAACACGTTGTGCCAGCCGTAGTCGTCAGTGACGGCGAACGCGACGCCGATAACCAGGACGCTGGGGACGACGATCCGCGTGACGGCACGCAATTGCCTCCGGAGCCGTTCGCGCCGGGATCCCGTCAGCTGGAAGCGGGCAAAGTTGTAGCCGGCAACCGCCATCAGCACATGGGCCGTGCCTTCCCAGGAGAAGAACTTGATGTGCGTTGCCACGATGAAAATGATGGCCACCGCGCGCAGCACGATCCCCGTTTCCATGCGTGCTGACAGCTTCCCCCGCCAGTTGTGGAGAAATTTCCTGCCAGTGGTACGCGCATCTTCATGGGCTGGGCGGACTGGATGGCCTGGGGCTTCGGGGGCCGGGACAAGCTCGCATATGGGCATTAGGTGCCACCCCTGCGGGATGCGGCCGAGTGCACGCTCAAGCCGTACCGAGGCTGCCACGTAGGAAAGTGAATCTCCGCCAAGGGAAACGAAGCTGTCGTTCTCGGTGATGTCTGGCTGTTCCAGGACCTCTGCGAAAATCTTGAGCACAGTCTCTGTCCCCGGGGTGGATTCCGTTCCGGGGTGGCGCTCCGTCTCTGCGGACGACGGTTCCGGTTGTCCGGGCGCGGGCTCCGGTTGCACAGACACGGGTTCCGGTTGCGCAGACAGCGCAAGGATGGCCGGATAGTCAGGCTTCCCGTTGCCCAGCCGTGGAATGTCGGGCACCGGGTGCAGTTGGACGGCAGCGCGGGGGACGCCCAGATCCTGCGCAAGGCTCTTGGCGACCAAGGCCAGATCGTGGTGTCCCTCCACGGCTACAACCACGACGTCGTCTGAGCCAGCGGCAGCGGCGGTCAGGCCAAGATCTGCAAGGAGTCGCTCGACGCGTCCCAGGTCAACGCGGAGCCCAACGATTTTCACGAAGCGGCTGCGCCTGCCGACGATCTCATAGAGTTCATCAGGGCCGAGCCGGGCGAGGTCGCCGGTGTGGAGTTCGGCAATCTCACGGCCGAGGGCAAGGTCTTCGGGCTTCTCGGCATATCCCAGCATGACGTTTGGTCCGGTGTAGACGAGTTCCCGGTCATCCAGCCCCGGCACTGGTTCGAGCCGGAATTCTCCGCCGGGAATCGCGACGCCAATGGCATGCGGATGCTCCGCTGCCAGGTCCGGTGGCAAGTAAGCCATGCGCGCGGTGGCTTCCGTCTGCCCGTACATGACGAAAAGGTCCCAGCCGCGCTCCCGGCCCAACTCCGCATAGGATCGGACGCGCTCTGGGGCGAGGCGACCTCCGGCTTGCGTGATGTAGCGCAGGCTCGGAAGGTCCATGTGCTCGAAACCAACACGGTCAAGCAGCTCGAAAGTGTAGGGGACGGCAGCGAACGAAGTGACGCCCTCGGAACGGACCAAGTCCCAAAAACATGGGTCCACAACGGAGAGGTCCGTCAATGCCAGGGATGCACCCACCAGCAGATGGCTGTTCACCACGCTCATCCCATAGCAGTAGGAAAGGGGGAGGGTTGTGGCGGCAGTATCGCTGGGGCGAAGGTGCAGGTACTGCGCGATGGCTGCCGCGTTCGCCTGGATGGAAGCCCCGGAAAGGCGAACGAGCTTCGGTGATCCTGTGGAGCCTGAAGTGCTCACCAAAAGTGCCAGATCCGGGTGCAATTGGTGTGCTGTCTCATGGCGGCGCACGTCCAGGACAGGCTCCCCGTTGGAGGACCGCGCAATGACGTCCGGATCGTAGGCGGCAATGAGTGTGTCGGCTGCTTTTCCACCGCCGGCGGGCAGGATCAGCAGCGGATGGCCCGATGCCAGGGCTGCGAGATACACAGTCAGGGACGGCAGGGTGTTGTCGGCTTCAAGGGCGATCAGGCGCCGGGCAGGGCCGAGCTGGCGTGCCATATCGTCTACGCGCGCGGCAAGGTCGCGGTAGCTGAGGGTGCTGTCGCCCGTGATGATGGCGGTGCGCTCGCCGAAAGACGCGAGGTTGGTGGCGAACGAGATTCGAGCCACGTCCGGTTGGGTAGTCACGGGCCAATGTAACAAGGTAAACCTAACCTAACTCAACTGGATAATGTGTTGGCGAAGAATCATGACGCGATTGGCGACTCCCCGGGCACACTGCCGCCGTGAGACTGCCGCAACATTGCTGTGACGCTTGACACGTGTTAGGTAGCGGGTTTAGGCTTCCTAACACGTGTTAGGGAAGGAAATCTACATGCCGGGAACCAATGGGGCTTTGCGACAATTCACACGCAGAACCGCCCTCACAGCCCTCGGTGCTGGGATAGTCGGAGCAACAGCGGCGTCGTGGCCGCGACTGACAGGAACGGACATTCCAGGCCGGGGAGACAATAGCCTCAGCATCGCCATCATGGGCACCGCCGCAGACGCCGCAGCCCGCCAGAAGGTCATCGACGCTTTCGCCAAGGTCCACCCCGAGATCAAGGTCAAGGTCCAAGCCATCCAGGCTGTGGACTGGAAGGACTTCTTCACCAAGATCCTCACCATGGTGGCAGCAGGCACGCCACCGGACGTCGTGTACGTGGCAACGGAAGGCGCCCAGCTCTTCGCCGAGAAGCTCGCCCATCCGCTGGACGAGTACCTGCGCCGCGACGCCGAGCACATGAAGGAGTACTTCGAGGACGTCCACCCCAGCCTGGTGGAAGCCTTCATGTACAAAGGCAGCCTGTTCCAGCTCCCCATCGACTGGAACGCCGCCAACATGTACTACAACACCGCGTCACTCCGCCAAGCCGGTTTGGATCGCCCCGCCGACGACTGGACGCACATGGACTTCCGCAGCACCCTCGCTGCGATGAAGAAGGCCAAGCCCCAGGACTTCACGCCGTACTACTGGACCAACCGACTCTTCGGTGGAGTGGTGCCATGGCTCTACGCAAATGACACCAGCTTCCTCAAGGAAACCAAATCCACCGGCGGCGAATGGCTCTGGGATGGTTTCTACGCCAACGACCCCTCGCGCAGCCTCCGCTCCGGCGGTTACCAGTGGCTCGAACCCAACGCGGACGACCCCCGCGTCTTTGAATCCTTCGATTACCTCCGCGGCCTGGTCAAGGACGGACTGGGTGTCCGGCCCGAGGAAGGCGGCGGCAGCGCACTGATCGGTCTCTTCGCCTCCAACAGGATAGGTACGACGCCGGCGGGCGGCTATTGGGTACAAGGGCTCCACGAAGCGGGTATGACAGAGGACGGATTCGACGTCCAGTTCTTCCCGAAATGGCGGACCCAGCGGCACCAGTTCGGCACAGCCGGCTACGCGATCATGAAGACCGCCAAGGACAAGGACGCCGCCTGGGAATGGGTGAAGTTCAGCTCCAGCCTTGAGGCCATGAGGATCGTGTTCCCTACACCGAACACCACTCCCGCCCGCCGATCCATGGTCAACGAACAGCTCTATGCCGGCACCGGCCCGCGGAACTGGAAGGTCTTCTACGAGACCCTGGACAAGTTCCCCACCACAGGTCCCATTCCGGCACCACCTCAGCAGGCCGCCGTCGAAACGGCCCTCATGAAAAACGTATCCCTGGCTGTCAGCGGGGACGAGCGCCAACTCAAGCAGGCGCTCGAATCAATGCAGCGCGATCTTGAACTGGCCCTGAGGAGGCAGCCATGAGCACCGCCATCAGCACCCCCACCGGGACCGGGAAGCAGCCGGGCGGACGCCAGGCCTCCCACAAACACGGCCAGGCGTCCAAGCGTGGCCGCGTCCAACAACGCTGGCTGCCATGGGCTTTCCTTGCCCCGACGATCGTGGGCATGGGCATCTTCACGCTCCTGCCGATTGTCGCTTCGGTGGCGCTCGCCTTCTTCCGCTGGGACATCATCTCCGCGCCGACGTTCGTGGGCTTCGACAACTTCGCCGAAGTCGTCCAGGACCCGACCGTCCGGGTCTCGTTCCTGAATACCATCGTGTTCGTCATCGTGGCCGTGGCCCTCCAGCTGGGACTCGCCCTGGGCCTGGCGATCATGGTGCAGGAGAAGCTCCCCGCCTGGCTGAGGGTGTTCTTCCGCTCCGCCTTCTTCTTCCCACTGATCCTGTCCGCAGCTTCGGTGTCCATCTTCATGCGCTACCTCTTCAACGAACAGTTTGGCGTCGTGAACTGGCTGCTCTCGCTCGTAGGCGTCCCAGCGGTACCGTGGCTGACGACGCCAGGTGGTTCGGCCGCCGTCGTAATTCTTGTGTACGTGTGGCAGAACTTCGGGTTCTCGTTCCTGCTGTTTGTTGGCGGGCTGGCTTCGATTCCGGTGGAGACGTACGAGGCCGCCTCGATCGATGGCGCCACAGGCTGGCGCAAGCACTTCTACGTGACGCTGCCGCTGCTGAGCCCCACCACCTTGGTGGCCTCGGTCATGGCCATCATCAACGCACTGCAAGTATTCGATCAGCCCTACGTGCTCACACGCGGCGGGCCCGGCGACTCAACGCGCACCGCCGTCATGGTGATCTTCGAGTCCGCGTTCCAACGCCTCGAATTCGGCCAGGCCTCTGCGATCGGCGTGATACTGACGCTCATCATCATGGCCATCACAGCCGCACAGTTCCGGCTCAGCAAACGATTCGTCTTCTACCAGTAAGGCCCGCCATGACCCTCATTTCAGAACGTGTTGAAACCACGGCGCCTGTGGTTACGCGCAAGAAGCGCGACTGGTCAGTCGTGGGGCGCGTCGCCGCCTTGCTGATCGCGGCCGTCTTTGTCCTGGGCCCCGTTCTCTGGACGCTATCCACCTCGCTGCGGCCGCCGTCGGAATCCTTCAAACTGCCGCCGGCATTCCTGCCCCTGAACCCCGATCCCGCGTCCTACCAGCAGGTGTTCAAGCAGCTCAATATTGTGCAACTGGTCCTGAACAGTGCCCTGGTGACCGGACTGATCGCCGTCGGACAGATGGTGACCGCAGCCCTTGCTGGATACGCCTTCGCACACCTTCGTTTTAGGGGACGCGGCGCGTTGTTCTCCATAGTGCTGGCCACCATGATGGTGCCCGCGCAGGTGACGATCGTGCCCGTGTTCATGCTGATCCGCGGCGTCGGGCTCTCGGACACGCTGCTCGCGCTGATCATTCCGGCCATCCCGACGGCGTTCGGCACCTTCCTCATGCGCCAGTACTTCCTGGGATTGCCGGGTGAGCTCGCTGAAGCGGCTGCGATCGACGGCGCCTCGCCGTGGCGAACCTTCCGGTCCGTGTACGCACCACTGGCCATGCCGGGCCTGGCGATCGTGGGCATCCTGGCGTTCAACTTCCACTGGAACGAATTCTTCAGGCCACTCATCATGACCATCTCCGAGCAGAACTTCACGCTGCCCCTGGGCCTGGTCTCACTCCAAGGCAACCTCGGCACCGGAAGCATCTCCGTGGTGCTGGCCGGCGTCGTTCTCTCCATGATTCCCGCGCTGGTGGTGTTCATGTTCGGCCAGCGCGCACTGCAGGACGGACTCACCGCTGGAACGGGCAAGTAACCTCTCTGATTGAAAGGGTTCCAGTGACGGACCTTGCACTTTTTGATTCCCTGTTGTCTGCTTCGACGCACCCGGATCCGGCCTTCCCGCGATTCCACCCGCGGCCGGCCCAAGGCTGGATCAACGATCCCAACGGCATCAGCTACATCAACGGCCGGTACCACGTCTTCTTCCAGTACAACCCGGAATCGGCCCGACACTCCCAGATCCAGTGGGGACACGTGAGTTCTTTGGATCTAGTCCATTGGGAGGTGCACCCGGTCGCGCTGTCGCCGCAGCCGGACGGTCCCGATTCCGCGGGATGCTGGACGGGCGTGGTGACCTCAGATGGTGGTGTGCCGACCGCTTGTTATTCGGGTGTCCAGGACCACGGCGGCCATTCGCAGGTAGTCATTGCGCGCGGTTCTTCCGACATGGTGACCTGGGAGCAGACCGGCCACGTCGCCGCGTCCATGCCCTCAGATCCTCTGGTCACGGCCGTCCGGGATCCGTTTATCTTCCACTTCAACGGTGCTCGCTACGCCATCCAGGGAGCGGGCCTGTCTGATGGGCGCGCCGCTTTGCTGCTGTACACAGTGGAGTCCCTTGACGACTGGAAGTACCAAGGGATTTGGCTGACCTCTGCCGATCCCGTTGCTGCGGTCCATACGCCGGCCGAGATTTGGGAATGCCCGCAACTGGTGCAAGTGCCGGACTCTTCGGGCGGCTCAGCCTGGGTGATGATGTTCTCGCTCTGGCTGTCCGGCGACGACCACGAGCACGCCAACGGGGTTGGGCACCTGATCGGTTCCCTTTCCGTGGACCCCGTCTCCGGGCTGCCGGTGTTCGTGCCTTCTTCCGGTGGGAAGTCCGATCTTGGGCGAGACTTTTATGCACCGCAGATCGTCCAGCTCTCTTACGGTTCTTCGCCTGCCGCTTTGTTGTGGGGGTGGGCCAACGAGGGTCCCGGACGCGACGGTCGCCGTGGCCGCACCCAGGAAGAAATCGACGACGCCGGATGGTCGGGTGTGCTGACGCATCCTCGCCTCCTGTCCGTGGTTGATGGGGCACTTGCTGTTTCCCCGGCGCCGGAAGTGGTGGCGTATCGTGGCGCTGCTGTAGCTACGGATGCTGTGGGCTCCGTGGTGGTTCCCGCGTTTGCCGAGGTGCTCGTGACGGGTACGGGTGTGTCCTCTGGTGCCGTGACTTCCGGGGATGTGGAGCTCGTGCTTGTTTCGGGTTCAGAGGGCGACTCCGCAGACAGGCAAGTGGTCTGCTCGGGTTCGTTGGCTCCAGGGGAGGAGCTTCGGATCTTCATCGATGCCTCCTTGGTGGAGGTCTACCGGTCCGGCTCGGTTGCCACGACGCTCCGCGCCTACCCGGCTCCTGGGGAGGAATGGCAGCTCACCTTGCCCGGCGACGCAACCGCCGACGTATGGGAGTTGACGCTCCCCGAGTAGGCGGCAGGCCGACGTCGTGAGTTGTGGGGCCTGCTTTGCGTGGCTTGTTGGTGTTTTGGGGCTAGGACGTCGGAAGCCCGCTGTTCCGTTGCTGCCCAGCAACGGAATAGCGGCCCCGCAACGGGGTTGCCCTGCAGTTCACGCCCCCTGCTCAGCGAGTTGGCGCAGGGCCTGTTGATTCCCGGATAACAAGGCGGCACGGGACCATAGTTTCCACGCTCGTCTCGGCTGCGTCGTCTGTGCCAGCGGATACGGCTTCGATGGTATCCAGAAGCGTTGTCATGGCTGCGCGTCCGATCTCACGCAGCGGCAGGGCCATGGTGGTGAGGGCGGGGACCATGGTGTCGGCGATGCGTGCTTCGTCGTCGTAACCCATCACCGAGAGATCCGTGGGGATATTGAGGCCCAAACGGGCGGCGGCCAAGGCAACGCCGATTGCCAGGCGGTCATTCGCGCACATGATGGCCGTGGGCCGCTCAGCCGGGGACACGCCGTCGAGCAGTTTCATGGCGCCGTGGAAACCGGCGTCGATGTCCCAACCCGCCATGGTGATCCGGTCCGCGCGGACCGACAGGCCAGCGGCGGCATACGCGTCCCGATAGCCCTCAACCCGCAGCGGAGCGGCCGGAGAGTCCTCAGCGCCGGCGAGCAAGGCGATGTCCCGATGGCCGAACTGCAGCAGGTGTTCGGTAGCTTCCCTGCCGCCGGTGATTTCGTCCGGGATAACGTGATGAAGTTGAGGTTTGGAGTTGCTGTCGTAGCAATTGGCCAGAACTGACGGGACCCGCAGCATGCCGTGGGGGACGTCCAGCGGCTTCAAGCCCACGGTCACGTACATGAGCCCGTCCACCTGGCGGTCCAGGAGGGTTTCGATAGCGCTCGCATCCCGGGCGGCGTCGCGCTCGGTGTCCATGACGACGGTGACGAAGCCGCGGCTACGGGCGACGTCGTCCGCGCCGCCGATGATGTTGCCGTCGAAGGGGCTGACCACAACTTCGTCAGACACGATGCCGATCACCCGGGAGCGCTGGTTCCGCAGGCTGAGCGCGATCGCGTTGGGGGAATAGTTGAGTTCCTGGGCGGCCAAACGGATCCGGTTCTGGCTCTCCTTGGCCACGTTGCCGTCGCCGCGGCCATTGAGCACCAGCGAGACCGCGCTCCTGGAGACCCCCGCCCTTTTGGCGACGTCCAGTGCAGTGGCCTTGCGGTTCATTGGGAGGTCCTTCCATCCTTCATTTGTCAGCAGTCTACCTAACGCGTGTGAGGACGGCGCCCAGGACATTAGGCGTTTATCGAATAACCGATCTGGCTATACAGCGACTGCATCATCGTCGACATCCAGATGCCTGCCACGATCAAGGACAGTACGAATGTGCCAATGAGAGCCCACACCGGCCCCATCCCACGGCCAGGGGCGACCTTCCGGACAATCACCGTGCGGCCAATGATGTACACAGCGGGGCTCAGAAAGCACCATGCCCAGTGGAAGGGACGGACGACGCCGGAACGGGCCAGCCGCCGATAGTCCAAGAAGGCCATCAGGACAGATACGCCATAAACGATGAACCCTGACGCTTGGAGCAGGAAATAGCCGGGCGTGTAGATCGACATGGGATCCAGAGTGGTCATGCCCTGCCGGGTAGTTATGTATCGGAATTCCGGCTGCCAGGTGAGCATCAGCAGGAGCGGCACCAGCGGCAGCAGCACCACGGCCCAAATGAAGGGGTTGAGCACAGGGGTCTGGTTGCTGATCAGGACGCGCTGGAGCGGCATGAACTGCGCGGTGGCAGGGGCAAGATGAGGTGTCCACTGGACCCCGTCCCACCAGCGCATCTGCTGCGGAAAGGAAGGATCCGGGTACCAACCGGCGGGCGTCGTGGAACCGTTGGGTGCGTGCGTCATATTTCCCCTGAAATGAGTCGTGAATCAGAGGATAGCGCGGTTCCCTTCCTCCGTTCGGATGGAACCCTCCCTTTAGCTTTCGTGGCGGTGTAAGGATGGAGCATGACGTTCTTCGACGATCTTCCAGAGCCACCCCAACGTCCGCGCCAACCCCAGCCACTCCGCCCCGGTTGGTCCGGTCCGCCGTCGGACGAGCTGCCTGGCGTGATGCACATCGGCGAGTTCGTTTACAACAGCCGACAGATGGTGATGGCCCTGAAGCTGGTTGAGGTGTATTCCACGGGATGTACTTTGGACCTCGTCTGGTCGGTTCGCCGAGGCGACGAGTCGGACCGGGAGTGGCGTGACGTCATGGACCAGTCCTTCAACCGTCCCCGTTCAAGTCTTGATACCAGGTCAGGACTGCAGCTCGGGGTCGCTTTCCCCGATGGGCGCAAGGCGGTTGCAGCCGGTCCCGGGCCGTCGATGCACGAAGGGGCTGACGACGTCACGGGTCCAGTGCTGACTACGCTCGGCGGCGGCGGGGGGAGCGGCAATGATGAAATCGTTCAGTCAACGGCCCACTACTGGCTGTGGCCCCTGCCCCTCGGAGACACGCGGGTAGTTGCTCGGTGGGATGCGATCGGAATGCCCGAAAGTTCCCTTACCTTGTCCGGTGAGCAGTTGGGTCAGGGACTCGGGAAGGTCCGCAGGTACTGGTCCGACTAACGTGGTCCGGCTATCTGATCAGGGCTCCAGCCGCTTACGCAGGAGGCAGAACTCATTGCCCTCAGGGTCCGCCAGGACATGCCATTGCTCGTTTCCGGTCTGCCCGACGTCAGCAGGGCGGGCTCCGAGGGCGAGCAAACGTTCCAGCTCGGCGTCCTGGTCCCTGTCGACGGGATTGACGTCAATGTGCAGGGGAAGTCTTCCAGTCCGCGGGTCGCTGCTGGGACTCAGGATGATGGTGGGCTGCAGGCCGCCGAACCCGACGTCCGGAGGGCCGATCTCGATCGCGCCATCTTCCCGGTCGAGTTCGACGTAACCGAGGACGTCGCTCCAAAACCGCGCCAGCACTTCGGGATCGGCACAGTGGAGGACCAGTTCGCTGATACGGCATGACATGGAACCCAGTGTACGGATTGTTGGAATGGACGAGTTATCCACATAGCCTAATTGGCCAGCCTCTGGCGCCAGGAGCCGCCGGTACAGTGGCAATATGCCTGCTCGCCTTCCCGATTTGCCGCCGCTCGAAGAACTCCTCGACAACGCCCACGTTGTTTCACTGCCCATGCGCGTGAAGTTCCGCGGAATTATGGAGCGGGAAACACTCCTCTTGAAAGGGCCGCTCGGGTGGGGCGAATTCTGCCCCTTCCCGGAATACGACGACGACGAATCCTCGCGCTGGCTCGCTGCCGCCCTGGAAGCGGGCTGGACTGGTTTCCCTCCACCGCTCAGGGACAGCATCCCCGTGAACGCCACCGTTCCCGCAGTTCCCGCCGAACGCGTGCCGGAAGTACTTGCTCGTTTCGGCCGGGTGGATGCCGTCAAGATCAAGGTTGCCGAGCGTGGTCAATCCCTTGCCGACGACCTCGCAAGGGTCACCGCCGTGCGCGACGCCCTTCCCGACGCCGCCATCCGCGTAGATGCGAACGGGGGCTGGGATGTTGACCAGGCTGTAGAGGCATTGGGCAAACTCTCAGTTGTCGGACTTGAATATGCAGAGCAACCGGTGCCGGACATTGAGGGCTTGGCTGACGTGCGCCGTCGCCTTGCCGCCGCGGGAGCGCCCGTCCTGATAGCCGCCGATGAGAGCGTCCGGAAGGAGGCCGACCCCCTCCGCGTCGCGAGGGCGGGGGCTGCGGACCTTATCGTCGTCAAAGTCGCGCCGCTCGGGGGAGTGGCACGTGCCCTGGACATTGTCGCCCAAGCCGGCCTTCCCGCCGTCGTCAGTTCCGCCCTCGATACCTCCATTGGGATCCGCGCCGGTCTGGCGCTCGCCGCCGCGCTGCCTTCGCTGCCATACGCCTGCGGGCTCGGCACCGTTTCGCTCTTTGCGTCGGACATCACCCTGGATCCCTTGGTCCCCGACGACGGCGCCATCCGCCTTCGCGAGGCCATCGCCGATCCCGGGCTGCTTGAGCAATACGCGGCTCCGGGGGAACGTCGCGACTGGTGGTTGGAGAGGCTGCGGCGCGTACACTCGACACTCGCTTCCTCCCAAGAAGACCTGTTCACCGAAACTTAACCAGAGAGTCCTCTCGGATTCGGATTGCGCTGAAAGGCTCAGCGGGAACCTCGTACATTCTCTGGAAGGTCCCCCATGTCTGATACCACCGGACGCACGTTCCCGCTGCTGCCAATGTTCGGCCACACCAAAGGCAAACGCAGTGCCGTCACCTGCGCTCTCAAGTGCGACAATGCCTGCGCCGGCGATGTTTGCAACACCAGCTCCAACGGCTACTTCCGCGACATCGCCTCCACGGCGATGACCCGCCGCGCCGCCCTGGGGCTTGGCGCCGCCGGTGCGCTCGCCGTCGTTCTTGGTAGTGCGGTGACTGGTGCCGAACCTGCGGTCGCCGATGCTGGTAACGGTTTGTCGGACGCAGCCAAGAAGGGTTTCGAAAAGTCCAAGCTTCAGTTCACGGCAATCAAGCCGGTTGACGCCGCCGTCGACGCCGTCACGGTTCCAGAGGGGTTCGACTGGAAGCCGATCATCCGTTGGGGTGACCCCCTTTTCGCCGACTCGCCGGCCTTCAACCTCAACGCGCAGACCGCTGCCGCCCAGGCCCGCCAATTCGGCTACAACAACGACTACACGGACATCATCCCGGTTCCCGGGTCCAAGGATCGTCGAGCCGTATTGTTCACGAACCACGAATACACCAATGAGAACATCATGCTGCCGGCAGGTTTTGACGCCGCCGAAGCCCGTGCAATTGGCCGGGCCGGTCACGGCCTGACGGTGGTGGAGTTGGAGCGGAAGAACAAGAACAAGCCGTGGAACTACGTTCAGGGAGCACCCCTGAACCGCCGCTTCCTCACGGACACCGTCTACGAACTGACTGGCGCTGCTGCAGGAACCAACCTGGTCAAGACAATCGATGACCCGGAAGGCCGCTGGATCAAGGGAACCTTGGGCAACTGCTCGGGCGGAACCACTCCATGGGGAACTATCCTTTCCGGCGAGGAGAACTTCAACGGCTACTTTGCCGCACCCGGCACGAGTGACGGCGACAAGCGCTACGGCATATCTGCGAAGCCGACCACGCGTCAGTGGGAACTCGACGAGCCGCGCTTCGACACGCGCAATGCCGGCTATGCCAACGAGACCAACCGCTTCGGCTGGATCGTCGAAGTTGACCCCTTCGACCCCACCTCGACTCCGAAGAAGCACTCCGCCATGGGCCGCTTCAAGCATGAGGGCGCCAACGTGATTGTCGCTCCCTCTGGCCAGGTTGTGGCGTACATGGGTGACGACGAACGCTTTGATTACCTCTACAAGTTCGTGTCCAAGGGCAAATACCAGCCTGGCGACTCAGCGGAAGCCCGCAAGAACAACATGGGCCTCCTCTCCGAAGGTGACCTCTACGTTGCCCGTTTCACGGGAGACTCCCCGGCTGCAGAAATTGATGGCACGGGCAAGGTTCCTTCCGACGGCGCCTTTGACGGCACCGGCGAGTGGTTGCCGCTGGTGGTGGGTGGCGTCTCGGCAGTTCCCGGCATGTCCGTTGCTGAAGTCCTGGTCTACACGCGTCTTGCCGCTGACAAGGTTGGCCCCACCAAGATGGACCGCTGTGAAGACGTCCAGCCCAACCTGCTCACCGGCAAGGTGTACGTGGCCTGCACCAACAACTCGGACCGCGGCAAGGCCGGCAAGGAAGGCGCCACCGAGGTCAACCCCCGTGCGCTGAACCGTGACGGCCACATCGTGGAAATCACCGAAGGCCCGGACCAGACGGGCACCAAGTTCAACTGGACCCTGCTGTTGGTGGCCGGTGACCCCGCCAAGAACACGTCCACGTACTTCTCCGGATTCCCGGCGGACAAGGTATCCCCGATCTCCTGCCCGGACAACGTGGCCTTCGACTCCGTGGGCAATCTCTGGATCTCCACCGATGGTGCACCGTCCACTATTGGCTACGCAGATGGGCTGTTCAAGGTCACCCTCGAAGGGTCCGAACGCGGAAAGGTGGAGCAGTTCCTGGCCGTCCCGCGCGATGCCGAAACCTGTGGTCCCATCATCCACGATGAAGAGCGAACCGTTTTCGTCGCCGTTCAGCACCCGGGCGAGGAAGGCACGTTCGCTGACCAGCACTCGTTCTTCCCGGACTACGTAGACGCTGGAGCCACGCCCGCCGCCGGTGCGGTTCGGGCTCCGCGGCCGTCGATCGTCCAGGTGTTCCGCAAGTAGCACTAACCCCGGAACGCTCCTCTGCCTGGGATCTCCAAGCAGGGGAGCGCTCCGCGTCACCGATGCTCTCTCACTTCCTGCGTCGTTTTGACGGTTGTTCTCTCACTTCCTGCGTCGTTTTGACGGTTGTTCTCTCACTTCCTGCAGGGTTTTGACGGTTGTTCTCTCACTTCCCGCGTCGTTTTGACGATTGTTCTCTCACTTCCTGCGTCGTTTTGACGGTCGTTCTCTCACTTCCCGCGGGGTGCTGGGCGATCCTTTTCATGGCACAGAGTGTGAGAGAACTTCGGGTGGACGCCGGGTGGATGTGAGAGCGCATCGGGTGGGAGCCGGTTGGATGTGAGCGCGCAATTGGGGTCCCGCCTGCGCCAATAGACTGGAACGGTGACTTCACAGGACTCTCTGACATCCATCGCTGCCGCCAGAATCGCCGTGACTGCACTGCTCGACGGCGGTGTGCGGCACGTGGTGGTGGCGCCGGGTTCGCGTTCTGCACCCATGGCCTACGCCCTTGCGGAGGCAGAAGCGGCGGGCAAAGTTCTCCTGCATGTCCGGATCGATGAACGGGATGCCGGATTCACGGCGCTCGGCCTCGCCCTCGCAACCGAAGCGCCCGCCGCTGTCCTGACAACCTCGGGTACCGCCGTCGGGAATCTGCTGCCCGCCGTGATGGAGGCCAACCACGCGGCCGTGCCGCTGGTGGTCGTCTCGGCAGACAGGCCGGAGGAGCTTCACGGAACCGGGGCGAACCAGACCACAATCCAACTGGACCTGTTCGGCGATCACGTCCGCTTCGCCGTCGACGTCGCCGCGGGGGACAACCCCCAACGGGCGGTTGCCACAGCGTTGTATGCTGCCACGGGCGCCCTCGAGGACACGCCGCCAGGTCCGGTGCAAGTGAACCTCGCGTTCCGCGACCCGTTGGTTCCAGGCGCGGGCGATGCCCTTCCCACCGCCGCTGGTCACAGCGTTTTCCATTACGACGCCGGCCCCCAGGCGCTCGATCTTCCGGCGGCTTCGAGCGAGCTCGCCGAGCGACGCACCGTGGTTCTAGCAGGCCACGACGCCGGTCCCGTGGCTGAGGCCTTCGCACGCGCGCACGTCCTTCCCCTGCTTGCCGAACCTTCGTCCAACGCGCGATTCGGTCCGAATGCCGTGGGCCCGTACCGGGTGTTGCTGGAGCATTTTGGTCCGGGGTCGGCTACACCGATCGAGCGCGTGGTCCTGTTCGGCAGGGCCACCCTTTCCCGGCCAGTGGCCGCGCTCTTGGCACGTCCCGGTATCGAATCCGCCATTTACCAGCCGGTCCCTGTGGCTTGGTACGAGGCTGGCCGACGCCGCGAAACACCCATTGAAACCCTCCCCGAGTTGGCCGCGTTCGCCGGCCGGGGCTCTGCAGAGTGGCTGGATTCCTGGCTCCTGGCGGGGGCGGCCGCCCAACATGCCTTGGATGGAATATTGGCTGGGGAGTCGACTGCCAATGGTCCTTCCGTCGGAGCCGCCGTCTGGGAGCACTCGCGCGGGAAATTGGTTCTCGGCTCCTCCAACGGCATACGCGACGTCGACCTCGCAGGCCAACCGCACCCCGACCCCATCGCCACTGTCTACGCCAACCGCGGCCTCGCCGGCATTGACGGCACCATCGCCACCGCTACGGGAATTGCCCTCGGAAGCGGCCGAGAAACCACGCTTCTCCTTGGCGACGTCACGTTCCTCCACGACGCCGGCGGACTACTCTTGGGCCAGGGCGAGCCCATCCCCGATCTTCGGATCGTGGTCCTTAACGACTCCGGCGGCGCCATCTTCAGCCTCCTCGAGCACGGCGCGGTGGAGGACTCGGGGGCCTACGGCACCGCCGTCGAACGCCTCTTTAGCACGCCACACTCAGTGGACATCGCGGCACTCGCGGCCGCATACGGCGTCGGACACCAGACGATAAGTACGACGGCGGAACTTGCGGAGGCACTCAAGTCGCCGCTGAAGGGACGCACCATTGTGGAGGTGCGCGTGGACCGCGCAGGCCTGCGGGCACTTCATGCCCGCATCAAGGAAGCAGTCTCCGGTGCCGTGGGCAAGGTGTTGACCGCGGGCTAGTCCCGGGCCTAATCTCGGCCGGCGCCACCCAAATCCGTTTGCGCCTCCAAGATTCTTTGGCGCTGCGCATACAGATCCACGCTGCGCGGATTTGGGTGACCTCCGTGAATCTGGGTGTCGGCCAAGACGTGGAGCGTCGTGAACCGGACTGCGAGGCGACCGAATCCGGGTGTCGTTGGTCCGTCTCCGCAGCGGCGGTGGATCGGGAGTTTCCACATACGGCGGAGAGAGCCTACTCAAGGCAGCGTCAAAGCAGAAGGCTGGTGCTATGCGGAGCCTACCCAAACTGATCCTCGCCAAGGACCTGTCACTCATCGGCGGGGATTCCCGGAAATTGTCGGAGGCAGCCAAAGCCGGAAAGCTCGTGAGAATCAGGCATGGGGTGTATGTCGACGCGCAGAATTGGGCGCTGTTGGAGAGTTGGGATCGCTATGCCCTGAGGGTCGAGGCAGCGGCGGAGACGTTCACGTCCGCCACCGTGTTCTCGCACCACTCCGCGGCCAGCATTCATGGCATTCCGACCATCCTCGGACGACAACCCATTCACGCACTCAGCTCCTACGCCGGAGGGGGTAGGTCCAGGGCAGGTGTCCGACGGCACTATGTCAGCGACGGTTTCCAGGAAGCTGAGGAAATGAACGGTTTCCTGGTGACCAGCCGCGTCAGGACGGTATTGGACATCGCAGCTTCCGTGCCCTTTGCCGAGGCTGTTGTTCCCGTGGATTTCCTTTTATCCCCTGGACGTCGTCGCGAACCAGTAACAAGGGATGAGCTGTTGAATGCTATTGATGCCCGGTATTCGAAGGCCGCCGCCAAGCGTATAGCAGCGGTTGTTCAGTTCGCTGCTACGAATTCGGGTTCGCCGGGGGAGTCCTACTGCAGGGGACTCATGCATCTCGCCGGTTTTGCTGCTCCCGAGTTGCAGTATGAAGTTCGAACGAAGATAGGGGTCGTCTATACGGACTATTACTGGAAGGACGTCAGAGTCGTCGGAGAATTCGATGGCCGCGAAAAATATATGAAGCCGGAGTACTTGAAGGGACGTTCGCCTTCCCAAGTAGTGATCGAAGAAAAGGACCGCGAGAATGCCATCCGCGCCACCGGCAGAGGTGTGTTCCGGTTGGTGTGGAGTGACTTGACAGTTGGCAAGCTGGAACGTGAGCTTGTGGCAGCCGGGGTTCCCCGCCGTCGTCGTGCGTCATTAGGACACCCAAATTCGTAGGCGACACAGAAACGGGAGGGCGACACCCACATATAGGTGTCGCCCTCCCGTTTGCGCGGCGCCAGCGAATTTGCGCGGCAGTGAAGCGTCAGTCCTCCACGACGTCGATATGCGTCGGGTCCAGGACGCGGCGCAGGAATTCCTTGGTTCGCGGCTGGGACGGGGCGCTGATGACGTGTTCCGCCGGACCTTCCTCCACTACGACGCCGGCATCCATGAAGACCACGCGGTCGGCCACTTCGCGGGCAAAGCCCATCTCGTGGGTGACCACCAGCATGGTCATGCCTTCCTGGGCCAGTTTGCGCATAACGGCCAGGACATCACCCACCGTCTCCGGGTCAAGGGCGGACGTTGGCTCGTCGAAGAGCATCAGCTGCGGATCCATGGACAGCGCGCGTGCAATGGCTACGCGCTGCTGCTGGCCACCGGAAAGCTGGTCCGGGAAACGATCGGACAGGTGTCCAAGGCCAACGCGTTCAAGGTTGCGGCGTGCTACGTCGGCGGCCTCGGACTTGGACCGCTTGAGGACCTTCATCTGCGAGATGGTGCAGTTGTCCAGCACGCTCAGGTGCGGGAACAGGTTGAAGTGCTGGAACACCATGCCAACGCTCTGACGCATGCGGTTGAGGTCGACGTCGGGGTCGGTGGCCTCGAACTTACCTACGTTGATGGTGCCTGCATTTGGGTGTTCAAGCAGGTTCACGCAGCGCAGGAGGGTGGACTTTCCAGAACCCGAGGGCCCGATCAGGCACACGACCTGGCCCGGTTCAACGGTCAGCGAGATGCCTTTGAGAACCTCATTGTTGCCGTAGGACTTGCGGAGGTCCTTGATGTCCACGCCTGCGGCGCGAACGGCTGCGGTGCTCCCGGTGGAGTTATTCATGACTGTCCTGCCTATCGCTTCGTCCGCGCGGAGCGGCTTTCGAACTTCCGTGCCAGGAGGCTCAAGGGGATGGTGATGACCAGGTAGAAGGCACCTGCCACAAGCAACGGCGTGAGGCCGGCTCCGAGGCTGGAGATGCCGTCGCGGCCGAACTTGGTCAGCTCATACTGGGATGCGGTGAGGCCCAGGACGTAGATCAGCGAGGAGTCCTTGGTGAGCAGGATGATCTCGTTGGTCAACGGCGGCAGGACGATTTTGAACGCCTGCGGAATGACGATGGAGACCATCGCGCGCCAGTGCGGCATGCCCAGTGAGCGGGCGGCTTCCATCTGTCCCTTGGGAACGGCCTGGAGGCCGGCGCGCAGGGTTTCGGCGATGTAGGCGGAGGCCACCATGCCCAGGGAAACCATGACCACGATGTTGACGTCCCACTGGATGCCGAAGGCAAGGGGCACACCGTAGCCAAAGGCGATGAAGACCAGCAGGGCGGGGACGCCGCGGAAGAATTCGATGTATCCGGTGGCGAGCCAGCGGTAGAGGGGGAAGGAGGAGAGCTTCATCAGGGCGAGCAGCAGACCACCGGAGAGGCCCACAACGAAGGCAAGCGCCGTGTAGATGAGGGTGTTCTTGAGGCCGATCAGGAAGATGTCGGGGAACATCGGGCCGATTTTGGCGAAGTTGAAGACGCTGTTTCCAACGGTCTTCCAATCCACGGCGAGGATTACTGCGGCCAGGGCCACAACGAAGATCCCGGCCTGGACGTACAGACTGACTTTGGCTCGTTGACGTGCAGTCATTGCCATGGTGTTCTCACATTCGTAGTGCGCAGGTGGGGCCCCGAACGGACTGCTTTAACAGATCGTTGCGGGGCCCGCCTGCGTGATTCTGGGGAGCCGGGGCTCGGACTACTTCTTGGTTGCTTCGCCGAACCAGGTTGTCTCGAACTTCTTCAGGGTGCCGTCATCGGTGAGGCGCTTCAGGGTCGCATTGACGGCGTCAGCCATGGCGGTGTTGCCCTTCTTGATGGAGATTCCCAGCTTCTCGCCCGTTGCGTAGTCTTCAACGCGCTTGAGCTTGGAATCGTCCATGATGGCGTAACCCAGAACCGACTGGTTGCCGACGGCGGCGTCGATGGTGCCTGCCTTGAGGGCCTGGACCAGGAGGCCGGAGTCCTCGAACTGCTGGGCGTCGATTCCCTTGTCCTTGGCGTACTGGGCGCCGGTGGTGGCCTGCTGGACGCCCACCTTCTTGCCCTTGGCACCGTCAAGGTTGCTGATGCCCGAGGACGAGGTAGCCACGAGGGTCAGGTCGTCGTCCATGTACGGGTTGGAGAAGTCCATGACGTTCTTGCGGACGTCGGTGATGGAGATTGAGGAGATGGAGACGTCGCAACCAGTCAGTGCAGTGCCGGTCTCGATTGCTTCGAAGGAGCTGTCCACCACGTTGAGTTCGGCCTTGAGGTCCTTGGCCACTTCGTTGGCGATGTCCATATCGAAGCCGACGATCTTGCCGTCCTTCTGGAACTCGAAGGGCTCGTAGGGGACATCCGAGCACACAGTGAGCTTGCCGGCGTTGATGAGCTTGGGGCCTGAGCCACTCGAGGCAGCCGGAGTGGAGGCGCCACCGCAGGCGGTCAGGGCCAGGGCGCCTGCTGCGAGCACGGCGGCCATCTTGGTGCCGGACAGAACCGAACGGGAGATCTGCATGTTTTTTACCTTTTGTTGCAGTGGATGCTGAGCTGAGTCGGTTTTAGTGTAGCGCCCAACGTGAGATGTGCATCACAGGAAACTTAGTTTCACTATCAGATAACTAGTTTAGCGAATATGCAAGTGCCACCCGCGAGTCCCAGTCTGAGATCCCAGATTCAGCGCTGGATCCCCAGGGCCTCGAGCATTGGCCGGAATTTGGCCCATGTCTCGGCAAGCTCAGCCTCAGGCTGGGAACCTTCCACGATCCCGCAACCCGCGTAAAGGCGCACTGTGTTGGCGTCCTCGATGACCGCGCCGCGCAAAGCAATGCCCCATTCGCCATTGCCGGCAGCATCAAGCCAACCCACCGGCCCGGCGTAGGGGCCACGGTCCAGGTGCTCCAATTTCCGGATCAGCGCACCGGCCACCAAAGTAGGTGTTCCGCACACTGCCGCGGTTGGATGCAGCGCATTGATCAGGGCCAAGCACGTGGGCACATGACCTTCAATATCAGCAAGCTCAGCTTTGACGTCCGAGGCCAGATGCCACACGTTGGGCAGTTCCAGAATGAAGGGCTCGCTGTGGGAGTTCATCGCCTCGGAAAACGGCGCCAGCTGGCGGGTCAGCGAATCAATCGCAATCTCATGCTCGTGGCGCTGCTTTTCAGATCCGGCCAGAACCCGCTCGGCGTAGGCCATGGGGGATCCGTCCACACCTTCGGCGTCGCGTCGATCCAACGTGCCGGCCAGCACACGGGCCTGAGCCGTGCGACCCTCCACCTGAATCAGCATTTCCGGTGTCGCACCCACCAAGCCGTCAACGCCATACGTCCAGCATTCCCGGTACCGTGCCGCCAGCTGGCGAAGCACCTCCGCAGCGTTCACACCGGCAGGAAGGTTGGCTACGACGTCGCGCGCCAAAACAAGTTTCTCCAGCTTGCCGGTGCGGATTTCCGCCACGCCGTTGGAGACGGCCTGCATCCAATCCGTTTCGCTCAACGACCCCCGGCTGAGGTAACCAGCCGCACCGTTGGGCGAAAAAGCGTCAGGTGACAGCCCGACGTCGGACCCCCCTGCCGTAGTGGCTTCACCATCGGCTTCATATGGGTCGGTGCTGGTCAGCCAGCGGTCCAGGGCGGCGAGGACGCCCGTCTCGGTGAGCTCGGCGTCGTCGAAAGTCAGTTGGGTGGCCCAAGCGCGGCCATCGCGGATGCCGACCACCATCTCCGGGACGATCAGCCGGGAAACGTGCGGGGACATCTTGGAAAAAGCGAACGAGCCGAACGCAACCGGGCCAGTGCCCGGGATCTCCACGTGATCGATGATTTCGGCCTCAAGAATGAGGTGCCGCCACCAGATATCAGCCTCAAGGAAGCGCTCAGGGCCCGAGGCGTTGAACCGTGTCAGCTCGCCGTACCCCACCAGACCCGCTTCGCGGCGTGACCAGCAGAGGACGTCGTCCCGGACCAGAAACGACGGCAGCCCCCCGGAGGATGATTCGACATCGAGGGGGACTGTCAAGGTACGGAGCGTGCTCGTCATGATGGAACAACAGTACTCCCGCGTGCCGCCAGAACCTGAGCCGAGTTCTACAGCGCAGCAAAGTCGGCTGAATGTCTGAGACAATTGCAGGGTGAACCGAGCATCCTTGGAAAAGCGTCCGGACGAAGTTGCGACGATGTTTGACGATGTCGCCCCCAAATACGACGTCGTGAATGACGTCCTCTCCATGGGGCAGACGCGTCGGTGGCGCCGCATCGTGGTCGATGCCATGGATGTGAAGGTGGGCCAGAAGGTCCTGGACCTCGCCGCTGGAACGGGCACCTCAAGCGAACCGTACGCCGATGCCGGCGTGGATGTCGTGGCCTGCGACTTCTCTCTGGGCATGCTCAAAGTGGGCAAACGCCGCCGCCCGGACATCGACTTCATCGCCGGGGATGCCACCAACCTGCCGTTCGCGGACAACAGCTTTGACGCTGCCACCATTTCCTTCGGCCTGCGGAATGTTGTTGAACCGCGCAAAGCCCTCGAGGAAATGCTGCGCGTCACCAAGCCCGGCGGCCGGCTGGTCATCGCGGAATTTTCGCACCCCGTGGTGCCGCTGTGGCGCAACCTCTACACCGAATACCTGATGCGCGCCCTCCCGGCCATCGCCACCAAGGTCTCCTCCAACCCGGATGCCTACGTCTACCTGGCAGAGTCGATCCGCGCCTGGCCGGACCAGGACCACCTTGCCCAGTGGCTCAGCGACGCTGGCTGGACGGACATCACCTACCGCAACCTCAGCGGCGGCATCGTTGCCGTACATCGCGCGCAGAAGCCGGCCGAGCACCGCGAAAGCGTGCCCGTGGCCAAGCTTCGCCGCCAGATCAAACCGCGCCGGTCCGGCAGCCAGCCCACCTGACGTGCCACTTATTTAGGACGACGTGAAAGTACTGATTGTTGGCGCGGGACCCGCCGGGTCCACCGCCGCGTATTACCTCGCCCAGGCCGGCATTGATGTCACAGTCCTGGAGAAGACCTCCTTTCCCCGCGAAAAAGTCTGCGGCGACGGTCTCACCCCGCGCGCGGTCCGTGAAATCCAGAAGCTCGGATTGCCGCATGCCGAGTCCGAGGGCTGGCGCCGAAACAAGGGTCTTCGACTCATTGCTGGCGGCCGTACCATCGAGCTGCCTTGGCCGGAGGTTTCAGACTTTCCTACCTACGGACTGATTCGGACCCGGCTGGGCTTCGACGAAGAGTTGGCCCGTCACGCACAGGCCGCGGGCGCCGTCGTGCTTGAACGCCACAGCGTCACGTCCGCCCTGCAGTCCGACGACGGCCGCGTCATCGGCGCACGGGCGTCCATCCTCGACGAGTCCGGACGCAAGACGGGCGAAACGCGCGACTTCCATGCCGACGTCGTACTCGCTGCGGACGGCAACTCCACGCGAACCGCCGTGTCGCTGGGTATGCACAAGCGTGATGACCGTCCGTTGGGCGTCGCCGTGCGAACTTACTTCACATCTCCCAGGCACGAAGACGACTGGATGGAAGGCTGGCTGGAGCTCCCCGGCAAGTCCGGCAAGCCGCTGCCCGGCTACGGCTGGGTGTTTGGGGTCGGCGACGGCACGTCGAACGTGGGGCTCGGAATACTGAACTCTTCCAAGGAATTCGGCAAGCTGGATTACAAGCAGGTCCTGCGCGAGTGGACGGCTGGGATGCCCGCCGGTTGGGGCTTCACGCCTGAGCACCAAGTGGGGGAGATCCGCGGCGCCGCGCTGCCCATGGGCTTCAACCGCACGCCGCACTACTCACCCGGACTGCTCCTGCTGGGCGACGCCGGTGGCATGGTGTCCCCCTTCAACGGCGAGGGTATCTCCTATGCCATGGAGTCTGCCCGGTTCGCGGCTGAGTTCCTGATTGACTCTGCTTCACGTTCCGCGTCCGCCGGATGGACCGCCGACGACGCCGACGCACACCTTTCGCGGTACGCGGACTATGTGCGGGACCAGTGGGGATCGCACTTCACTTTGGGGCGCATGTTTGCTTCCTTGATCGGGAAGCCTGCCGTCATGAAACTCGCACTGCGCACGGGCATGCCCATTCCGATGCTGATGCGCTTCGTGGTGCGTATGCTCGCCAATCTCACGGACCCGTCCGCGAAGGGCTTCGAAGATCGCGTAATCCGCGTCCTTGAGATGCTCGTCCCGGCCACGTCCAACACTTCCCCTGTCCGTCCTTTTAAGGCGGCAGACTCCGACACCGCGGTTTCCGCAACAACTAGTTAGGGTTAAGCCGTGACGAACTCTGCCGAACACAGCTGGACGCATGCCGGGCACGGCCTGCCGGACACTGTTGAGCCTGCCCCCAACACCACCGCCATCGCCACAGGGCTCCAGCTGCCCGCCGGTTTTGCCGCCATCGCCGGCGACGCCGAACTCGGCCCAGCCATCACCACCAACCTGGCCCGCGTGGAAAAGAAGCTTCGCGAAGCCATTTCCAACTCGGACCCCCTTGCTGACGCAACGTCGCGCCACCTGGTGGAAGCCGGCGGCAAGCGCATCCGTCCGCTGCTCACATTGCTGTGCGCACACCTGGGAGACGCATCCCGTCCCGAGGTGGTCCAGGCGGCAGTTGTTGTTGAACTGACGCACCTTGCAACCTTGTACCACGACGACGTCATGGACTCCGCGCCCTTCCGCCGCGGCGCCCCGACGGCCCATGAAGTGTGGGGCAACTCGGTGGCGATCCTCACCGGCGACCTCATCTTTGCCCGCGCCTCCATCCTCGTCTCCGAGCTCGGCTCCCGTGCCCTCGGCATCCAGGCCCGCACCTTCGAACGCCTGTGCCTCGGCCAGCTCCACGAAACCGTGGGCCCACGCGAGGACGAAGACGCGGTGGAGCACTACCTCTCCGTCATCGCCGACAAGACAGGATCCCTGGTCGCAGCCTCCGGCCAACTTGGCGCGATCTTCGCCGGAGCCGATCCCACATACGAGGACGTCTTGGTCGAATACGGGGAGAAGGTGGGCGTGGCCTTCCAGCTTGCCGACGACGTCATCGATGTCACCGGCGTGAAGGTCAAGTCCGGCAAGTCCCCGGGCACCGACCTCCGCGAAGGCGTGCCCACCTTGCCCGTGCTCCTGCTCCGCCGGGATGCTGCAGCGGGGGATTCCTCCGCGGCTGCCCTGCTGGAGTTGGTGGACGGCGACTTGACGTCCGATGCCGCCCTTGCCGATGCTGTGGCTGGTTTGCGCGAACACCCTGTGACCACCGAATCGTGGAAGATCGCCCGCCAGTGGTCTTCGGAGGCCATTTCGGCTCTGGCGCCGCTGCCTGAGGGCGTTGTTAAGACGTCGCTGACCAACTTCGCGCACGCAGTGGTGGACCGGAGCAGCTAGCTTCCTCGTTCCGTTTAACGCAACGCGGGGTCACTTACGGCCCATAATTCCCCTTGGGATGGGCCGTAAGTGACCCCGCGTTGCTTAATGTGCTGTGTTTTGCAGCTATATGGAAAACTCCACGGTTCCGTAAATAAGATCATGGTTGTTGGAAAATCATTGACGGCAAAAGTTGCGTATGTGACAGAGTTGTCATAAGCTATTCACGGATCCACTAAATGCCTCCGGTGGGTCTGATGCGAACGGAGATTGTGGTCCCGGTTCGGTGCAGCGTATGACTCGTAACGTTGCAGCGGACCGGGGCCATTCCGTTTAAACAGCAAGACCCCAGGGAGGGCCATCGCCAGCCCAAATAAAAACAGCCCCCGCGCCACCCATCAGGGGGAGCGCAGGGGCTGCCAGGCAGAACTTAGTCTTCGTCGTTGAACGCCCACTCGAACATGTCGAAGACGAATTCGGAGAACGTGCCTTCTTCGCTCTTCCACTGGCCGCGGGCGTTGTTGCGGCGCCAGACGATGGGGTCCGGGATGCTGACGTCGGCGATGCGGAAGCCCCAGGTGAATTGTTCCTCTTCGTCTTCGAGGAACATGAGGAAGCCTTCGTCATCCACCTCGAGTTCCTCGGGATCCCAGAAGTAGTGGTACGCCTCCATGAGGTCCTCGCAACCACCGAGGGCAAGGTAGAACTCACGCAGAGCCAAGGGGATCGTAAAGGAGTGATCGGCGAGGGCCTCGTCCAGTTCCTCTGGTGTGAGGCCGTCTTCTTCCTGCCATTCATCCTCGAGATACTTTGGGACCAGCGCGCGGAACTTCTCGAGGAACATGTCAGTCATGCTCTTATCCTAGCTAATCGCGGGCACCCGAAATTGCGCCCGTCCCGGTGCCTGCACGCTGCCATCCGCGCACGGCCAGTGGCACGTACCAACTGCGCCTCCAGGCTGTGACGCGGAAGGCAAAAACAATGCCGGCCACCAGGCATGCGGTGAGCCCGCTGAACAGGCCAAGATGCCAGAGCAGGGTGGTCAATCCGGCCCCCACAAACGCGGGTAGCGCGTAGATGTCGCGTGCATCAAAAAGGGTTGGAACCTCGTTGGCGGTGATGTCGCGCAGCAGGCCGCCGCCCACTGCCGTGGTGACACCCAAGAGGATTGCAGCCACCGGATTCATGCCGGACGTGAGTGCCTTCAGCGTCCCGGTGATGCAGAAAAGGGCCAGCCCGCCGGCGTCGAACAGTGTTAACAGGGAGGTGAAGCGCTGCACAGAGGAGAAAAGGAAGTACACCAGCAGCGCAGCGAGCAGTGGCGGAATCAGGTAGACCGGGTTTGTGAAAGCAACAGGTGGTCCGGCGTTGATGACGACGTCGCGGATCGCACCGCCACCCAGCGACACGATGGAGGCGAGGAGCACTGAACCCACGATGTCGAATTGTTTGCGGGCTGCCAGCAGCGAACCCGAGACCGCGAAGAAGAACACGCCGACCAGGTCAAGCCACAGAAGGACAATGTCGATGGAAATCAAGTGGACGGGTTCTTTCTGCCTGCGACTCTCAGTAGGTGCTGGCTCAACGTTACGCTAGCTCCCATGAACAGCCCCGTTTTGATCGCCTGTGCCCACGGAACCCGCAACGCCGAAGGCCAGGCCGCCATCCGTCGCGTCATGGCCGAAATCGAAGCCCTGCGCCCCGGCCTGCAGGTCCTTGAGGCGTATGTGGACGTGCAGGAACCCGAGTTGTCCGGGGTGGTGGAGGGTCTGCCCGAGGGGACTGCCGCCGTCGTCGTACCGCTTTTGCTCAGTAGCGGCTTCCACATCAAGGTGGACGTGCCCAAGGCAATCACGAGCCGGCCGGAAGTAGTGGCCGCGAGGCCGCTGGGTCCGGACCCGCGCTTGGCGGAGCTGCTTGCCACCCACTTGCGCGCCGCCGGACTGAAGGAGAACGACGGCGTGCTGCTGGCTGCCGCAGGATCATCCCTTCCGGACGGCTCGGTGGACTCGGAGGAGCAGGCGCGCCAACTCGCTGAGCTGCTGCCGAACAAGGTTCGCGTCGCCTACGGTGCCAGTGCGCAGCCAACAGTGCCCGACGGCGTCGCCTCCTTGCGCGCCGAACTCGCCGAAGACGGGGCAAACGGCAGGGTTTTCGTCGCCTCTTACCTGTTGGCAACGGGCTACTTCCACGACCAGCTGGCCAAGGCTGGGGCGGATATTGTTACGGCTCCTTTGCTGCCGTCGCCGGTTCTGGCGGAGATAGCACTGGAGCGTTACGACGCCGTGTTGGCAAGGGCGTCCTAACCTTTATTGGCGCGGAGGGAGCCCAAAAAGGACCTGCATATACGGGCTCCCGGGACAAGGCCGCTGGCGTGTTCGTGACGAAATGTTTCCCTAGGTGACTTAGCGTTTCCGGACCTTTGCTGACGAAAACTGGCCAGACCTAAAGTCGACGTATGACAGATACAGCTGTAGCCGGTGCGCCCGCGGACTCCGCAGTCCCCTCGCGCCCAGCACGCACCCGCCCTGCCGCCAAGCCCCACGGCCAGTGGAAGGTTGATGGCACTGCGCCGCTCAACGCCAACGAAACCTGGAAGCAGGAAGACAACGGGCTGAACGTCCGTGAGCGGATCGAGTCTGTCTATTCCAAAGAGGGCTTCGACTCGATCGACGGCACCGACCTTCACGGCCGTTTCCGCTGGTGGGGCCTCTACACCCAGCGCAAGCCCGGGATCGACGGCGGCAAGACCGCAACCCTTGAGCCGCACGAGCTCGAAGACAAGTACTTCATGCTGCGCGTGCGCATCGACGGCGGTGCGCTGACCACTGAGCAGCTGCGCGTTATCGGCCAGATCTCCGTGGACTTCGCCCGCGGCTCGGCAGACCTCACGGACCGCCAGAACATCCAGCTCCACTGGATCCGCGTGGAGGACGTGCCCGAAATCTGGCGCCGCCTCGAATCCATCGGCCTGTCCACCACCGAAGCCTGCGGCGACGTTCCCCGCGTCATCCTCGGCTCCCCGGTTGCCGGCATCGCCAAGGACGAGATCATCGACCCCACGCCGCTCATCCACGAGCTCGCCGAGCGTTTCATCGGCGACCCGGAGCTGGCCAACCTGCCTCGTAAGTACAAGACCGCCATCACCGGCCACCCGTCCCAGGACGTAGTGCACGAGATCAACGACTTCGCCCTGGTGGGCGTTGTCCACCCCGAGCTCGGCGCAGGTTACGACCTCTGGGTTGGCGGCGGTTTGTCCACCAACCCGCGCCTTGCCGAACGCCTCGGTGTGTTCGTCTCGGCCGACGTCGCCGCTGAAGTATGGCTGGGCGTCACCAGCATCTTCCGCGACTACGGCTACCGTCGCATGCGCACCAAGGCCCGCCTGAAGTTCCTGATGAACGACTGGGGTCCGGCCAAGTTCCGCCAGATCCTGGAAGACGAATACCTTGGCTTCAAGCTTCCGGACGGCCCCGCCGCTCCCAAGCCCACTGCTCCCGGCGACCACATCGGTGTCCACGAGCAGAAGGACGGCAAGTTCTTCATCGGCGTGACCCCCACTGTGGGCCGCACGTCCGGCGAAGCGCTGGTCAAGCTCGCCGACACGCTGGAGCAGCACGGCAGCTACCGCCTGCGCACTACTCCTCACCAGAAGCTCGTCATCCTGGACGTTGCCAAGGAGCAGGTGGAGCCGCTCATCGCTGAACTGGACACCCTGGGCCTTTCCGCCCGTCCGTCCGTGTTCCGCCGCGGCACCATCGCCTGCACCGGCATTGAGTTCTGCAAGCTGGCCATCGTGGAAACCAAGGTCACTGCGGCTACGGCCATCGCCGAGCTGGAACGCCGCCTGGCTGACCTCGTGGAGACCAAGCAGCTGCCCCAGGCACTGTCCCTCCACATCAACGGCTGCCCCAACTCCTGCGCCCGCATCCAGACCGCGGACATCGGGCTCAAGGGCATGATGCTGCCAACGCCCGACGGCGACCCCACCCCGGGTTTCCAGGTCCACCTCGGTGGCGGGCTGGCCAACAACGAGCGTGAGGAAGCCGGTTTGGGACGTACCGTCCGCGGCCTCAAGGTCACGGTCGAAAACCTGCCTGACTACGTGGAGCGTGTGGTCCGCAAGTTCGTCGCCACTGGCGCCGAGGGCCAGACCTTCGCGGAGTGGGCACTCTCCGCAGATGAAGGAGACCTCCAGTGACAGTTGCAACGAAGCGTTCCAATGAAGAACTCAAGGCTCTGGCCGAGGCCGGGGCTGCAGAGCTCGGCTGGAATGCCCCCGCCCGCGATGTCATCGCCTGGGTGGCCCGGAACTTCGAGCTGCCCGCGGTAACCGTGGCTTGCTCCATGGCCGATGCCGTACTGCCGGCCTTGGTCGCGGACCAGCTTCCCGGCGTCGACGTCTTGTTCCTGGAGACCGGCTACCACTTCAAGGAAACGTACGAAACCCGCGACGAAGTCGCCGCCAACCTGCGCGTCAACGTGGTGGACGTCCTCCCGGAGAACACGGTGGAACAGCAGGACCGTTTGCTCGGCAAGGACCTGTTCGCCCGCGACCCCGCCCAGTGCTGCGCGCTGCGCAAGGTAGAGCCGCTCCGTCGCTCACTTGCCGGCTACGAAGTGTGGTTCACCGGTGTGCGACGCGACGAAGGACCCACCCGCACCAACACGCCGGTGATCACGTGGGACGAGGGCTTTGACCTGGTCAAAGTGAACCCGATGGTCGACTGGACCTTCGACCAGCTGGTCGAGTACTCCGAGGACAACATCCTTCCCGTCAACCCCCTCCTGAGCCAGGGCTACCCGTCCATCGGCTGCCAGCCCTGCACCCGCAAGGTGGCCCCGGGTGAAGATCCCCGCGCCGGCCGCTGGGCAGGATCCGACAAGACAGAATGCGGACTACACACATGAGCACTCAAACAACCAGCGAGGACCTCGAGTTGAACCAGTTGCAGAGCGAAGCTGAAGGGGCCGCCGCGGCGTGGCGGGCATCGCGAAGCGGGCACGGCGGCCCTTCAGGTGAGCGGTTGAGCTCACTGGACACCCTTGAGTCCGAGGCCATTCACATCATCCGTGAAGTCGTTGCTGAGTTCGAGAAGCCTGCGCTGCTGTTCTCCGGCGGCAAGGATTCCGTGGTCATGCTGCACCTGGCCACCAAGGCTTTCTGGCCGGGCAAGGTTCCTTTCCCGGTCCTGCACGTGGACACCGGCCACAACTTCCCGGAGGTTATCGACTTCCGCGACCGCACCGTTGAGCGTCTTGGTTTGAAGCTGGTTGTTGGTTCGGTCCAGGAGTTCATCGACCGTGGCGAACTGGCCGAGCGTGCCGATGGCACCCGCAACCCGCTGCAGACCGTCCCGCTGCTTGATGCCATCCAGCGCAACAAGTTCGACGCCGTGTTCGGCGGCGGCCGCCGCGACGAGGACAAGGCCCGCGCCAAGGAGCGCATCCTGAGCCTCCGCGACGAATTCGGCCAGTGGGACCCGCGCAACCAGCGCCCCGAGCTGTGGAACCTGTACAACGGCCGCCACACCGTGGGCCAGCACGTCCGCGCGTTCCCCATCAGCAACTGGACCGAGCTGGACATCTGGCGCTACATCGAGCGCGAGAACATCGAGCTCCCCAGCCTGTACTACGCCCACGAGCGCGAGGTCTTCGCCCGCGACGGCATGTGGCGTGCGGTAGGCGAGGTTTCCGAGCCGTTGCCGCACGAGGAAGTCATCACCAAGCTGGTTCGCTACCGCACGGTGGGCGACATGTCCTGCACCGGTGCCGTGGAATCCGACGCACGCACCGTGGCCGACGTCGTAGTTGAAGTCGCTGCCTCCACCCTGACCGAACGTGGCGCCACCCGAGCAGATGACCGCATCTCCGAGGCAGCCATGGAAGACCGCAAGAAGGACGGCTACTTCTAAATGAGCACCGATACCGTATTCCTGGATGGCGGGCTTGAGTCCGCGCCGCTCCCGTCTACTCTCTTCCGCTTCGCAACGGCTGGATCGGTGGACGACGGCAAGTCCACTTTGGTGGGCCGCCTCCTTCACGATTCGAAGGCGATTCTTGCTGACACGCTCGACGCCGTTGCCCGCACCTCTGCGGACCGCGGCTTCGGTGGGGACAAGGGCGGGATCGACCTCGCCCTCCTGACCGACGGCCTCCGTGCCGAGCGCGAGCAGGGCATCACGATCGACGTCGCATACCGCTACTTCGCCACCGACCGCCGCAGCTTCATCCTGGCGGACTGCCCCGGCCACGTTCAGTACACCAAGAACACGGTGACTGGCGCGTCCACTGCGGATGCCGTCGTCGTGCTTATCGACGCACGCAAGGGTGTCCTTGAGCAGACCCGCCGCCACCTGTCCGTGCTGCAGCTGCTCCGCGTTGCCCACGTCATTGTGGCAGTGAACAAGATCGACCTCGTTGACTTCAGCGAGCAGGTGTTCCGCGACATCGAAACTGACGTTCAGAAGGTTGCCCGCGAGCTGGGACTTGGTTCCGATGGTGTGGCTGACCTGCTGGTGGTTCCGGTTTCGGCGCTCGACGGCGACAACGTCGTGGACCGCTCGGACCGCACCCCCTGGTACACCGGTCCTGCATTGCTTGAGGTCCTTGAAACGCTGCCGGCCGCTGACGAGCTGGAAGCCGAACTGGAGAGCTTCCGCTTCCCGGTGCAGCTGGTCATCCGTCCGCAGGGCGCCTTGGCACCGGACGCCGTGGCGGCTGGGCTCGATGTGGAGGCATACCGCGATTACCGTGCCTACGCAGGCCAGATCACCGAGGGCTCCGTCAAGGTTGGCGACGAAGTCACCGTGTTGAGCCCGGGCCACGAGCCGCGTATCACCCGGATTACCGGCATCGACTTCGCCGGCAAGGAACTTCAGGAAGCGGCTGCTCCGCAGTCCGTTGCCGTTCGTTTGGCTGACGAGATCGACATCGCCCGTGGCGACACCATCGCTGCCGCAGGCACGGTCCGCGAAAGCACGGCTGACCTGTACGCCTCGCTGTGCTGGCTCTCGCCCAAGCCCCTGCGTGAAGGCCAGAAGGTCCTGGTGAAGCACGGTACGCGCACGGTCCAGGCCCTGGTTCGCAACGTCACCGGCAAGCTGGACCTGGCAACTTTCAACGTGGAGCCTGCCTCGAGCCTTGAGCTCAACGACATCGGACACGCCCAGCTTCGCCTGGCTGCTCCGTTGCCGCTGGAGAACTACCTGCACCACCGCCGCACGGGCGCCTTCCTGGTGATCGACCCCATCGACGGCAACACCCTTGCCGCCGGCCTGGTCAAGGACCACCCTGGCGATCACGAAGACGAGCGCTACGTCATCTAAGGTCGAAAAGTCAGATAGACCGCAGCTTGTTCGAAAATCCCGGCCTTGTACGGCGGGGGACTTCGAACAAGCTGCGGTTTTTTCATTGAGCGATTAAGCAGGAAGATCACTACATGCCACAGAACACAGCACTCAGCACCCTGTTGGACGCCGGCCAGGACCTCGTCCTGGATGGGGCCCTTGCCACCGAATTGGAGGCCCACGGCTGTGATCTTGAGGATGCCCTATGGTCGGCCAAGGTCCTGCTGGAACAGCCACACCTGATCAAGCAGGTCCACCGGGACTATTTCGACGCCGGTGCCTCCGTGGCGATCACAGCGAGCTACCAGGCAACTCCCCAGGGGTTTGCGCGTCGCGGGCTATCCGTGGAGGAATCGCTGGAGTTGGTGGCCCGGAGCGTCCGACTGGCCGACGAGGCCCGCCGCGAGCACGCTGCGGCGAACCCTTCCAGCGGCCCTCTTCTGGTGGCCGGATCCGTAGGTCCCTACGGCGCCTATCTGGCTGACGGCTCGGAATACCGGGGCGACTACACCCTGAGCGGTGCGGAGTTCATGGATTTCCACCGCCCGCGCATCGCCGCCCTTGTGGATGCCGGGGCGGACTTCCTGGCGTGCGAGACCCTGCCGTCGTTCGCCGAAGCGGAGGCGCTGTTGGCGCTCGTGGCGGAGTTCGACGTCGAATCCTGGTTTACGTTCACCCTGCGGGATGCGGAGCACATCAGTGATGGAACGCCGCTGGCGGACGTGGCTGCGCTGCTCCGCACGGAACCGCGGGTAGCCGCCGTCGGGGTTAACTGTGTGCCGCTGGAACTGGTGACCTCGGCGCTGGGGACGCTGAACGAAGTATCGGACAAACCGTTGGTCGCATACCCGAACTCGGGGGAGACGTACGACGCCGTCACCAAGACGTGGCGCCCTTCCGCAGGTGGCCACGGCACGACTACCCTCGCCGGGAACGCCGCTGGCTGGCGCGAGCGTGGAGCCCGGCTGATCGGTGGCTGCTGCCGCACGACGCCGCAGGACATCGCGGAGCTGGCGGCAAACATGACGTCAAGTGACCTTGGGTGAACGCAGGTGCCGCACAACCGCACGCAACATTGAAGGCCTGGCGGCGAATATGACGTCACGTGACCCTGCGTGAACGTTGGTTTCCATGGGATTGAAGCGGAAATATGACAGTCCCTACTGTGAACTTATGACCTTTCCGGAATGGTCCTTCCTTGCCCCGAACGGGCGATGTCAAGGGGCCTGATCTTCGCCCCTTTTCGCATCCCACATCTCCTTAGGACCTCCCCATGGCAAACACCCCCGAGTCACAGAAGCCCGATTCCGGCACCACCCGCATCGTCGCTGGTGAGACCAACAAGCCCAAGCGCCGCCGCGGCCTTGAGATCGGCCTGGCCGTCGGCTTGGCCCTGCTGATCGGTGCAGGCGCCGCAGTGGCCTCCGTCGTCTCCCAGAACAACCAGGCCGCCCCGGCTCCTACGACGTCCCCGGCTGCCGAGCTCAAGCTCGGCTACTTCAGCAACGTCACCCACGGCCCGGCCCTGGTTGGCATCAGCAAAGGCATCATCGCCAAGGACCTCGGCGATACCAAGCTCAGCACCCAGATCTTCAACGCCGGCCCTGCCGCGATCGAAGCCTTGAACGCCGGCGCCATCGACGCCACCTACATCGGCCCCAACCCGGCCATCAACTCGTTCGTCAAGAGCAACGGCGAGTCCGTCAGCATCATCGCCGGCGCAGCAGCAGGCGGAGCCCAGCTGGTGGTCAAGCCCGAAATCAACTCCGCGGCTGACCTCAAGGGCAAAGTCCTCGCATCTCCGCAGCTTGGCGGGACGCAGGACGTAGCCCTCCGCGCATGGTTGGGCCACCAGGGCTACAAGACCAACCCGGACGGCAGCGGCGACGTCAACATCAACCCGACCGAAAACGCCCAGACCCTGAAGCTCTTCCAGGACGGAAAGCTCGACGGCGCGTGGTTGCCTGAGCCGTGGGCCTCCCGTTTGGTCCTGGAAGCAGGCGCGAAAGTCCTCGTAGACGAGAAAGACCTGTGGGACAAGGGCGAATTCACCACCACCATCCTGATCGTGAACAAGAAATTCGCCGCTGAGCACCCGGAAACCGTGAAGGCACTGCTCAAGGGCCATGTTGAATCCGTGAACTGGCTGAACTCCGCAACGCCAGAAGAGAAGGCCAGCACCATCAACGCGGTCCTCAAGGACACGGCCGGCAAGCCGCTCCCCGCCAACGTGATCGACCGCGCACTGAAGAACATCACCTTCACCACTGACCCGCTCGCGGGAACGTACAAGAAGCTCCTCCAGGACGGTGTGGACGCCGGCACCACCAAAGCCGCCGACATCAACGGCATCTTCGACCTCCGGGCATTGAACGAAGTAGAGGGCAAGAAAACGTCCGCTGCAGGGCTCGGCCAGGACTAAGCACCAACCGGCTGGTCCGCTTCCCCTCCGGAATACGGGTGGGGGAGCGGGCCGGCCTTCAGCCATATCAGCTCCACCAATCAACACGAAGGACGGGACCATGCCAGTCGTACTCGAGAACCTGGGCAAGCGCTTCGGCGACGGCGCCCCGGTGCTGGACGACGTCAACGCCACGATCGCGCAGGGCGAGTTCGTTGCCCTCCTCGGTGCGTCCGGCTGCGGCAAGTCCACGCTACTGAACATCATGGCGGGACTTGAGCATCCGACGTCGGGCGCCCTTGAAGTGCCCAGCGACGGCGCGGCGTTCATGTTCCAGGACTCGGCACTGTTCCCGTGGTTGACGGCGCGAGGCAACATCGAGCTGGCACTTCAGCTGGCTGACAAGTCCAGCACCAAGGCCAGCCGCCGGGAACGGGCAACCGAACTGCTGGAGCTTGTCCACCTCGGCGGCGCCGGCGACAAGCGTCCGCATGAACTGTCCGGTGGCATGCGGCAACGCGTTGCCCTTGCACGTTCCTTGGCACAGGACCGGCAGCTGTTGTTGATGGACGAGCCCTTCGCGGCCCTTGACGCGATTACCCGCGACCTCTTGCACGACGAACTCGAGCGGATCTGGAAGGAAACCGGCCGCACCATCGTGTTCGTGACGCACAACGTTCGCGAGGCTGTCCGGTTGGGCCAGCGCGTGCTGCTTTTGTCCTCGCGTCCCGGCCGTGTTGTCGCCGAATGGGATGTGACCGAGGAACACCGAACCGATGCTGGTCGTGCCGGGGAGCTGACCGGAGTCATTACCCGCCGGCTACGCGAGGAGATCCGCCGCCATGCCAAGTAATCCCACCACTACCCAGGAGCGGACCCTGCCCGTGAGCGAATCCAGCGAGCATATTACGTCGCCGTCCTTGAAGGGCAACCCCTCCGAACTGCGCGACCTCGAAGCGGGCCTGGACAACCTCCAGTCCGATACCGGACGTAAGGCCGGCATCGAATGGAAGCGCGTACTGCTGCCGATCGCAGCCTTGGTAGTCCTCGTCCTCGCCTGGCAGTTCTACGTCTCCCTCGGCCTTAAGCGACGTGACCAGGTTCCCGGGCCCCTTGATGTGCTCAACCAGCTGGTGACACTCTGGGGTGAAGGCAGGGTTCAGGAATCGGTGTGGACTTCGTTGCAGCGCGGCTTGATCGGCTTCCTGATTTCGGTGGTGGTTGCTACCCCTGTGGGTCTGTTGCTGGCTCAGGTTGCTCCTCTCCGCCGCGCGTTTGGGCCGCTGATTTCCGGGCTTCAGGTCCTGCCGTCCGTGGCTTGGGTGCCGGCCGCGATCATCTGGTTCGGCCTGACCGATGGCACCGTCTACTTCGTGGTCCTCATGGGTGCGATTCCGTCGATCATCAACGGCCTCATCTCCGGTGTGGACCAGATCCCGCCGCAATACCGCAGCGTGGGTACTGTGCTCGGTGCGAACCGGCTGCAGATGGCCCTGCAGATCGTCCTTCCCGCAGCACTGCCCGGGTACATCGGCGGATTGAAGCAGGGCTGGGCTTTCTCCTGGCGCTCGTTGATGGCCGCGGAAATCATCGCTGTCGGTGGCACTATCGGCTTCGGTTTGGGCTCGCTGCTTGATCAAGGACGTGCACTGTCCGACATGGCCGTGGTCATGTCCGCCATCCTGTTGATCCTGGCTGTGGGCATCCTGATCGAGCTCCTCGTCTTCGGCCCGATCGAAAAGCGCCTCCTCCAGCGTCGTGGTTTGCTGGCGGGCAGCAGCCGCTAGGGTCCCGTTCTTAAAGCAACGCGGGGTCAGATACAGCCCATGTTGAAGCTAAACATGGGCCGTAACTGACCCCGCGTTGCTTTGGCTGGCTAGAATCGGCGAATGGGCCTTCTAACGTTCAGCATCAACGTCACTTTGGATGGTTGCGTCGACCACCGTGAGGGCATCGCCGACGACGAGACGCATGCCCATTACACCCGGCTCCTGGAGGAGAGCGGCGCGATGCTCTGGGGCCGCACCACGTACGAAATGATGGAGGCCTACTGGCCGCTGGTGGCCCGTGGCGAAGTCGATGCGCCGCCTGCCCTGCGCGATTGGGCCCTCACACTGGAGACCAAGCCCAAATACGTGGTCTCGGCGACCCGTAGTGACTTCCCGTGGACCAACAGCCACCACGTTGTCGGCGAGCTGCGAACGGCGGTGCAGGAACTCAAGGACCGGACTCCCCGCGGCGTGCTTGTGGGCAGCGGCAAACTTGCCACCGAGCTGGACCGGCTGGACCTGATCGATGAGTACAAATTCCTCATCCACCCCATGATCACCGGGCACGGCCCAACCCTGTACCAAGGCGGACTGCCCACCACCCGACGCCTCGAACTGATCTCTGCCGAGCCGCTGAGCAACGGCGCGGTGGCCATGCACTACCGACGCGCCGGATAAGTTTTTTCGCGAGGAATTCCTGGGCCGTCTCACGAGTTGTCCCGGACATGCACAACAAACGGATCGGCTTCCTTTCCTTCGGCCATTGGGCACGCGTCCCTGGTTCACTGGTGCCGTCGGCCGGTGAAGCAATCAAGCAGGGCATCGAACTGGCGGTGGCCGCAGAGGAACTGGGGATCGATGGGGCGTTCTTCCGTGTGCACCACTTTGCCCGGCAGCAAGCGTCCCCGTTCCCGCTGCTCGCCGCCATCGCGGCAAGGACCAGCACCATCGAGATGGGCACCGGCGTGATCGACATGCGCTATGAAAACCCGCTGTACATGGCGGAGGAGGCTGCGGCCACGGACCTGATCAGCGATGGCCGGCTTCAGCTCGGAGTAAGCCGTGGTTCACCCGAGCCTGCCCTGAACGGAGCCGCCAACTTTGGCTATGTTCCGAACGAGGGCGAGGACGCAGGCGACATGGCGCGGCGCCACACCGCGCTGTTCCGCAAGGCCATTGCCGGGCACGGGGTTGCCCAGGCTGATCCCCACTACGCAGGCGGAGCCACTGGACTTCTGCCCATCCAGCCACTCTCTCCAGGACTTCCACAGCGGATCTGGTGGGGTGCCGGAACCCGCAAGACGGCAGTCTGGGCCGCCGAGCAAGGCATGAACCTCATGAGTTCCACGCTCCTGACCGAAGATACCGGCGTCCCGTTCGACCAATTGCAAGCCGAGCAGATCCACCTGTTCCGCGAAGCCTGGGCAGCTGCCGGGCACGACTTCGAGCCCCGCGTTTCCGTCAGCCGCAGCATCCTGCCGATCGTCGATGAGGTGGACAACCGGTACTTCGGCCTTCGCGCCCAAGCGGACCGGCAGGACCAGGTTGGAATTCTCGACGGCGCGTTGTCCCGTTTCGGGAAGAGCTACATCGGCGAGCCGGACGAGTTGGCAGAAGAACTCGCAGCCGATGCAGCCGTCCAGGCTGCCGATACCGTCCTGCTGACGGTGCCCAACCAACTTGGGGTGGAGTACAACGCGAAGCTCCTGGGGAACGTCGCGAAGTACATCGCACCTGCTTTTGGCTGGGCCCGACAAACGCCTGAGTCCCGACAAAACGCCTGAGTTACGCCTACGAAGCGGCGGGCAGCCGCCCGATGCCCGCCGCTTCCACAGCAGTGTCCGAAACACCAGCATCCGAAACCCCAGCATTCGAAACCCCAGACCCGGAAACCCCGGACCCCGAAACTGCAGGCCCGTCCACGAAAACCCGGTAACCCCGTTCGTGATCGAAGCCGTGGATCTCCCGCGTGTCCAAAGCAGCCATGAACTCCAACGTCTGCCGCGTGATGACCTGGCCCGGGACAAGGATGGGGAAGCCGGGCGGGTACGGCGTGACGAAGCCGGCGGAAATGACTTCCTGCCCGGCACGCACTGCAAGGGCAAGCTCGTCGGCGGACAAGTAGGCCGTGGATTCGGGCTTGTAGCTTTCGAAGTAGGCTGCGCGGATATCCCCGTCTTCGCAGGCATCGTCCACACGGAACCGCGCCGCGAAGGTGCTGAAGTCCGGGAGCGGTGGTGTCTGCCCAACCACCCCTGATGCTCCGGCCTGCGGCGACACAGGCGAAAGCACAGGAACCGTCCGGGGTCGCGCTGAGGGATGCGGGCTTTCGAAACCTTCGGCGAGTTTGACCAGCACCTCGATCAAGTACGCCACGGAACTCCGCGAGGTGCCGATGTTGGTCATGAACAGCACAGTGTTCCGGGACGTCTTGTTCACCTGGATTCCGTGATCGTCCATGAGGTAGCTGTGGCGGAACGTGTCGCCGTCGATGCCTGTCCTGCTGATGTCCAGCGTGAGGCGGCTGGGATCAATGACGAACTCATCGCGCTGCCAGGCGTCCTCAAGTTCCGCCAATCCCTCCCGCAGCGGCATGGCGGCGCTGGTTTCCCGGTATTGAGGCTCGATAAGGTCCCGCGAGGTCAACACCCGGAAGTATTTCTTCAGCAGGGGATGCCGTGCAACGGCTTGCGCGACGGAAACGGCGAGGTCGGATTGCTTCTGGACCAAACCGAAACCTTCCAGCTCCACCTGTCGACGGCCAATGTCCAGGGACGCCAGGATTTGGTAGTTGGGCGAGGTGGAGGTGTGGGTCATGTACGCCTCGCGGAAGGACTCCTGGTTGGAGGCCATGAAGTCCTGGTCGTACACGTGGATCATCGAACCCTGGCGCAAGGACGTCAGGGTCTTATGCGTGGACTGGGTGGCGTAGACCCTGATGCGTGCCTTCGCAGGGTTGGGAATCAGCCGCGTGTTCAGCCAGGCCTCATCATCAACGGGTTCACCGGTGACAGGGTCATGCAGGGCCGCTGCCTGGCCGGCGTACCGGGCCGCGTAGGCAGGGTTGCTGAAGGAGGCTTCCAGCGCGGCTGCTGAAGCCATTGCCGTTCGACGCCGGTAGATGGGGTGGGAGCGGGCGAAAGCAAACCATGCCTCGTCCCAGAGGAAAACCAGGTCGGGTTTGATGGCCAGGCATTCCTCCATGACACGCTCGACGTCGTAAACGATTCCGTCAAAGGTGCAGTTGGTGAGCGTGACCATTTTGACTTCATGCAATCGTCCGGCCCGCCGGTACTCAAGCAGCCTGCGCTTCAAACTGGCCAAGGGCACAGCGCCATAGAAGGCGTACTTGTCCAAGGGGTAGGCATCCAGATATGAAACGCGGGCACCAGCGAGCACGAAGGCGTAGTGGTGGGACTTGTGGCAGTTTCGATCAACCAGCACAACGTCGCCAGGAGCCAGCAGAGACTGATGAACGATCTTGTTGGCCGTGGACGTGCCATTGGTAACGAAGTAGGTTCTCTGCGCTCCGAAGGCCCGGGCGGCGAGGTCCTGCGCCTGCTTGATGGATCCATGCGGGTCCAGGAGCGAATCGAGGCCGCCGGACGTCGCCGAAGTCTCTGCCAAAAGCAGGTTTGTCCCGTAGAAATCGGCCATGTCCCGGATCCAAGGGGAGTTCCCTACGGATCCGCCACGCGAAATGGGCAGCGCGTGGAAGACGCTTGCAGGCCGTCGGCTGTAATCCTGGAGAGCTGTGAAGAAGGGAGCCTCGTATCGTTCCGCAACCCCGGACAACAGGGACAAGTGCAGGTCCAAGTGATCCTGCCTGCGAAAAATCCTTCGGAACTTCCTGGTCAGCGATCCGGCCAGGGACTCGATGGAAACGCCTGCAACGAGGTAGACGTCCAGCTCAGGCCTGAGACCGGATATTTCCTCGGCCAGGCCAAGGATCCGTTTGACGGGTCGCAAGGCCTGTAGGCCTTCGGGCGTGTGCCCGGCCAGGAACCGGCGGAGGTCGCTGCCAAGCTGCTGGGAGCTGCGAACGGAGAAGCCGGGACGCAGGATCACTGCCTGGATGTCGGGGTTAAGAAGGACGGCGACCAACGCGTCTTCGTAGCTGGGAACCACATTGATTTCGTACGTGAAAGCATCGGAAGGGCGTCGCTGGGCTGCCATGCTGCCTTTCAGTGCCTCCGCTTCCTGGGGCGTGATGTTGTCCACCATCAGGACCTCAAAGCGGGGTCGTTCAGCCTGCTCGGCTGGTGCAACCTCGTCCTCCAGCGACTCCTGGACAAGCCCGGATGATGAACCTTGCTCCGCTCCGGAAGCCAACGGAAGGTGCGCCAAACCGCCCAGAAGTTCCAGCGCGGCGTGGGGGTCGCCGTCGTTCACCAGGTGGCGCAACTGGGCCACAGCCGCAACGCCCGGCTCTGCCCAGTAGGGCTCCACGGCTTCCAGCAGCGCAAAGGTCCGGCTGATCTGGGAGTGCAGACCTGAGTCGGAGGATCCTGCGTAAGGGTCCAAGGCAAGCTGCTTGATGGCATATCCCAGGAACTCCCAAGCATCGGCGCGCGACCGCCAGGCGCGGCTGGGCGTGCCAATTTTTGGAAGGGGGGAGAGGGTGCTCATGTGACGTGTGTTCTCTTTCAAACTGAGGGCGGGTTCAAAGCGGACTGTTCATTACGGATTCGGCCCCTGTGGGCGTACCAGCCACCCACCAGCAGCGGCGCCAGCACCAGCAGGGACGCGAGCACCCAGCGGCCTGTTTCCGAGAAGCCCATGGTGATCAGGACAAAGGCCAGGAATCCGAGGGTGAGATAGGAGGTAAAGGGGGCGCCGAACAGCCGGAACGCGGGCCTGGTGACTTTGCCGCTCCGCACCCAGGCCTGCAGCTTGATGTGGCAGAGCATGATGGTGGCCCAACCGCCGATGATGCCCAGCGCAGAGACCTCGAGCACGATTTCAAAGACCTGCGACGGAACGATCGCATTCAGGCCCACGCCCATCAAGGTGATGACAGCAGTCAGCAGGATGCCGCCGTAAGGGACGCCGGAAGCGCTGATGCGGGCGGTGAAGCGCGGCGCCGAGCCCTTGATTGCCATGGAACGCAGGATCCGGCCGGTGGAGTACAGGCCAGCATTGAGGCTAGAGAGAGCGGCGGTCAGAACCACGAAGTTCATCACGGAGGCCGAGATCGCGCCGGCCTGGGGATCGCCAAGGTGCGAGAAGAAGGTCACGAACGGCGACTCACCGGACTTGTAGGACGTGAAAGGCAGCAGAAGGGAGAGCAACAGGACGGAGCCGACGTAGAAAATGCCGATACGGAGAACCACCGTGTTGACGGCTTTGGGCATGACCTTGTGCGGGTTGGCGGTTTCGCCGGCGGCCGTTCCCACCAACTCAACAGCTGCGTACGCGAAGACGACGCCGCTGATTGCCAGGAGTGGCGCCACCGCGCCCATGGGAAAGAGGCCCCCGTTGTCCGCAATGACGTTCAGGCCGGGAACGCCCACGTCCGTCCTGCCACCAAGGACGATGAAGCAGATTCCGACGACGAGGAAGGCTACCAGCGCACCGACCTTGATGAGGGCGAACCAGAACTCCATCTCACCGAAGATCTTTACCGACACGAGGTTCAAGGCCAGCACTACAACCAGTGCGATGAGGGCGATGAGCCACTGCGGGACGTCGTTGATCGGCTGCCAGAACTGGCCCCAAAACTTCACGTACAGGGCCACCGCGGTCACATCCACAATGGAGGTCATGGCCCAGTTCAGGAAGTACAGCCAACCAGCCGTGTAGGCCATTTTCTCGCCGTAAAACTCACGGGCATAGGAAACGAACGAGCCTGAGGCCGGGCGGTAGAGAACCAGCTCGCCCAAGGCGCGCAGGATGAGGAAGGCAAAGAATCCGCATACCGCATACACCAGGATCAAGGCCGGGCCTGAACCATTGAGGCGGCCTCCGGCTCCCATGAAAAGCCCCGTGCCGATCGCGCCGCCTATGGCGATCATTTGGATCTGGCGGGGTTTGAGGGTCTTCCGGTAGCCCGATTCTTCCGTTGAGAAGTCGTGGCCCGGCTTCTGGGCAACAAGCAGGGTGCCGGCCTCGTCGGACCGGTCGGGCGCAGCAGAATGCGCTGAAACTGACGTGGGTATCACTGGGGGTCTCCTTTGACTCCGGCGCCGCCGTCGGCAGCTCAACAGTTCCGAACGGCACAAACCTGCTGAGTGCACAGGCAGAACACACAGTGTTTGTGGCGTTGGGGACAGTAAATAACTCTAGATCTCAGGGGAATCGCGCAAATTGGCTGGCGAACCAAATTCGGGCCCCGGCTCTTGTGCCAGCTGGACAACACTGGTGTCCTGAAGGCCCTGTAATGTTTCTGGCTGTGCGCGATTGCGCAGGAGCATGGGCAGGACTTCTTCAATGGCGAAGGATGTCCGGTTGACCCGAATTGAATACGAGAGGAAGCGATAGCTTCGTTGAAGGCCCTGGACATTGACGACGACGGAGTCGTCACCTTGCTGAGCGATGTACTTGAAGACCTGGGCGTGGACAACGCACGGTTATTGCTTGCCCCGGACGCGGACAACCTGACAGTTCGTGAAACGGTCATTGTGGATGCAGAAGACGAGGATGCCACCCGTCCCGGGTCCTTGGTGATGCTTATCGGTGCCCGTGGACGTGTGGCGCTGCCGGCAATCCGGAGGATCATCGGCGGCAGGCCCACGGCCGTCGCCGTCAAGGGAAACGAACGTGAACTCGAAGCCGTGGCGGAACTGCTGCAATCCACCGGCATTGGATTGGTAGCAGTAGCTCCCGGCCTCCGCTGGGACAAGTTTGAAAGCGTCGCTGTGGACCGTATCCGGGAACGCGGTGTGTCCGGGGATAACCCCACCACGGTGCACAGGGACTTGTTCGCCATCGCCCAAACAACCGCAACCCTGACCAACGGCCACGTAGTGATCGAGGATCCGGGAAACAGGGTCCTCGCGTACTCGCCGGCATCCAACGATGTTGACGAGCTCCGGCGCCTGTCCATCCTTGCGCGGCGCGGACCGGAGCGGTACCAGAAACTCCTCAAGGAATCAGGCGTCTACAAGCACCTTCAGGCCACAGAAGAACCCGTCCATGTGGAGGCCAACCCTGATGCCGGCCTTCGGGAACGCGTGGCCATTGGCATCCATGCGGGGAGCCGGGTGATGGGCTACATCTGGCTGCAGGAAGGTGCCGAGCCGTTGGCGCCGAATACTGACAGGCTGATGATCGGTGCTGCCCGGCATGCCGCCATTGAGCTGGTGCGCCACCGGAACCAGCAATCCCAGTCGATGCGCGAAGACAGGGTGTCCAGCCTGCTCAGCGGAACGGCGCAGGTTCACTCGCAGGCCCAGTCCGCAGGAATAGACCCCTCCAAACCGGCCGCCTTGGTGCTGATTTCGGCGGGCGGGCTGGACCAGAGCGCCCCGGGGCAACAGCTCAGAAGGGGTGAGCTCTCCAACCTCGCATCCATCCACGCGGCGGCGTACCGTCCGGGAGCAGTGGTGGGGGCCTTGGGCACGGAAACGGCGATCATCCTGCCGGATCTGGACCCGGTAAAGTCACTGCCCGCCATCAACCGGCTGGTCAATACGATTGTGCGCGACGCCACGACCCACCTTCATTTCCAGGTCCAGGCCGCCGTGGGCCCGATTGTTCCGCGGCTGGACGCCCTGTACGCCACGCTTGACCACGTCCGCAGTGTCCTCAAGGTGTTGCAGAGCACCCCGTCCATCCGTGTTGCTTCCTACCGGGATGTCGAAACCACGGTCCTCACCAACGAATTGCTGGATCTGCTGGAAACCCGGAAGGGGCTGCGGCACCAAGGCATAGCGAAGCTCTGCGACCGATACCCGGAGTTCGCTTTGACACTGCTCACATACCTCGAATTCTTTGGCGATGTGAACCGCTGCGCGGAGGAACTGGCCATCCACCGCAACACCGTCCACTACCGGCTCCGACGCGCCTGCGAAGAGGCTGGCCTGGACCTGCAGTCCGCGGACGAACGATTGCTTGCCCATCTCCAGATACGACTTTGGACCTACGCAGAGGCCAGGAGCTAGAACCTTGGACATCCAGAATCTCCTTGACGACATCGTCGGGGCAGTACAGCCGCACGTCGGGCAAGGCAACGTTGCCGACTACATTCCGCAGCTGGGAGCAGTAGACCCCCACCAGTTCGGCATCTCCATCGCAACCCGGGACGGTGACGTCTACTCTTCAGGGGACGCGCATGTGCCCTTCTCCATCCAAAGCATTTCCAAGGTGTTCGCCCTCGCCCTGGTGTTAGCCTTCGACGGCGATGGCATCTGGAAGCGCGTCTTCCGTGAACCTTCGGGCAACCCGTTCAACTCGTTGATCCAGTTGGAGAGCGAGGAAGGGATCCCCCGGAACCCCTTCATCAACGCCGGCGCGATCGTCGTCAGTGACCGGCTCCTCAGCGTCACGGGAAGCGCCGCCCTGGCTGTCCGCGACCTGATGCGCCGCGAAACCGGCAACTCCATCGTGGACGCGGACCACTACGTAGCGGCGTCGGAACTCCGCAACAGCCACCGCAACGCCTCACTGGCCCACTTCCTTGCCAGCTGCGGCAACCTGGAGAACCCGGTAGAAGCCGTCCTCGAGTCCTATGTGGAGCAGTGTGCCCTGGCCATGACCTGCGAAGACCTGGCGCTCGCAACCCGGTTCCTGGCCGCCAACGGTGTTGGAGCAGACGGCACACGATTGCTGTCCCCAGCGCAGACCAAGCGGATCAATGCAGTCATGCTCACCTGCGGGACCTACGACGCCGCCGGCGAATTCGCTTATCGCGTTGGGCTTCCGGGGAAGAGCGGTGTCGGGGGAGGAATCGTGGCAGTGGTGCCCAATAAATGCGCCATCAGTGTGTGGAGCCCGGGCCTGGGGCGGTCCGGCAACTCGGTGGCAGGGGTTGCAGCCTTGGACGAATTCACGACGCGCACGGGCTGGTCTGTTTTCTAGAGGTAGTGGTTTCCGGACGTTTGCCCAAGGAAACAAGGGATGAAGCGTATATGACGCTGGATTACCCAGCGTTACCGGGTGTTTCCGAGCCTTTGAAGCATATTACGGGCCCGCCCTACAGTTTTTTTATGGCAATACAGGACATTTACCCCACGGCACTGCGGCTGCTCGGCCGCCCGGTGCTGGTTGTGGGCGGCGGGCCCGTCGCGGAGCGCCGTGCCAAGGGACTGCTCGACGCCGGTGCGAAAGTTACCGTTGTCGCTCCCGTTGCCTCCGAAAACCTCCGCGGCCTCGCCAACGCTGGACTCCTCATCTGGGAACCGCGCGAGTACCGCACGTCGGACCTCGACGGCGTCTGGTTCGTTCAGACCGCCACGGGCACTGCTGCTGTGGACACCCAGGTAGCAGCCGACGCCGAAGCGCAGCGCATCTGGTGCGTCAACGCCTCGGACCACGAATCATCAGCTGCCTGGACGCCCGCAGTGGCCGTGGTGGATGACGTCAAGATCGCCATCAATGCCGGGGGAGACCCACGCCGCGCCATGGCGCTCCGCGATGCTGTTGCCACTGCCTTGGAAACCGGCGACCTGCCGCTGCGTCGTCACCGCAAGCCGGACGCCGCTGGCAAAGCGCCTGCTGGTTCTGTAGCACTCGTTGGCGGCGGCCCTGGCGACTCGGGACTCATCACAGTCCGGGGTCGACGCTTGCTCGGCCAGGCCGACGTCGTGGTTGCAGACCGTCTTGGCCCGCGTGAGCTGCTCAAGGAACTGGCTCCGGACGTCCGCGTGATCGAGGTCGGCAAGACGCCGGGCCATCACCCGGTGCCGCAGCTTGAGATCAACCGCATCCTCGTGGACGAAGCCCTCAAGGGCAACCGCGTGGTCCGCCTCAAAGGTGGCGACCCCTATGTCCTGGGCCGCGGTGGCGAGGAAGCAGAGTTCTGCCGGCAGAACGGCGTCGAGGTTGAAGTGGTGTCCGGCGTGACGTCGGCGATTTCGGTTCCCGCCGCCGCTGGTATTCCCGTCACGCATCGCGGCCTGGCCAAGGGTTTCAGCGTCGTGACCGGCCACGAAGAACTTTCCGAAGTCCCTGCACGGCCGGACCACACTGTGGTTTTGCTCATGGGAGTGGCCCAATTGCGCGAGTCCGCCGCTGCCCTGGCTGGCTCGGGTCTGCCTTTGGACACTCCAGTAGGTATCGTTGAGAACGGGTATTTGCCGGATCAGCGCGTCACCATCGGCACGTTGGGATCCATCGCGGACCAGGCTGAGGCCGTCGGCGTGGCCAATCCTGCGGTGATCGTGATCGGCGATGTTGTCCGTGTCAGCCCCTTCGCCCCACAGCATTTCAAGACCGCTGACTACAGCACGATTACTCCCAACCGACCCCGCGTCCGCACCAACTGAGAAGAAGAAGGAACACAGCCGTGTCAATTAGCACCCCCGTAGGTTCTGCGGACCGTCCGCTTCGCGTCGCCGTCATCGGCTCCGGCCCTGCCGGCGTGTACGCAGCAGACATCCTGACCAAGAGCGAGGCCGTCAAGAGTGGCGAACTCAACGTCAGCATCGACCTCTTTGACCGCTACCCGGCACCCTATGGCCTGATCCGCTACGGCGTCGCTCCGGACCACCCCCGCATCAAGGGCATCGTCAACGCCCTGCACAAGGTCCTGGACCGCGGCGACATCCGCTTCTTCGGCAACGTTGACTACGGCACGGACATCTCCATCGAGGACCTGCGCAAGCACTATGACGCCGTCATCTTCGCCACGGGCGCCATCAAGGACGCGGACCTGAACATACCGGGCATCGAGCTTGAGGGTTCCTTCGGCGGCGCCGACTTCGTCTCCTGGTACGACGGCCACCCGGACGTTCCCCGCGAATGGCCGCTGGACGCCAAGGAAATTGCTGTCCTCGGCAACGGAAACGTGGCCCTTGACGTGGCCCGTGTCCTCTCCAAGCACGCCGATGACCTGCTGGTCACCGAAATCCCGGACAACGTCTATGCAGGCCTGAAGAATTCCCCGGTCACAGACGTCCACGTCTTCGGCCGCCGCGGCCCGGCGCAGGTGAAGTTCACCCCGCTGGAACTCCGCGAACTTTCGCACTCCAAGGACGTGGACATCATCCTCTACGCCGAGGACTTCGAATTCGACGAAGAGTCCGACCGCCAGGTCCAGACGAACAACCAGACCAAGACCATGGTTGGCACGCTCACCAACTGGATCGCCGAGCAGCCCGAGGACCTCTCCGAGCTCAAGGCCTCCCGTCGCCTGCACCTGCACTTCCTGCACAGCCCGGTCGAGATCGTTGACTCCCCGGAAGCCCCGGGCAAGGTTGCCGGCATCAAGTTCGAGCGCACCGAGCTGGACGGCACGGGCAACGCCCGCGGCACCGGCGAGTTCGTCGACTACCCGGTCCAGGCCGTGTACCGCGCCATCGGCTACTTCGGTTCGGCCCTGCCGGACGTCGAGTTCGACCACAAGAAGGGCGTCGTGACCAACGACGGCGGCCGCGTCCTCGACGCCGACGGTCAGCACGTGCCGGGCCTCTACGCGACCGGTTGGATCAAGCGTGGTCCCGTGGGCCTCATCGGCCACACCAAGGGTGATGCCCTTGAAACGGTGACGTACCTTTTGGAGGACCGCGAAAACCTGCCGTTCGCCGAGGTTCCTGCGGCAGACGCCGTCGTGGATTTGCTCGACTCCCGCGGCGTGCAGTTCACCAGCTGGGAAGGCTGGCTGGCTCTGGACGCCCACGAGCTCGCGCTCGGCGCAGCAGCCACTGAGGCCGGCGGCTCCCACGGTGTTGAGGTCACGCGTGAGCGCATCAAGGTTGTGCCGCGCGAGGACATGGTCAACATCTCCCGCGACGGGGTCTCCGCCCAGGTCTAAACCAACGCGGGGTCACTTACAGCCCATTCCGGGTCTTCGGATGGGCTGTAAGTGACCCCGCGTTGCTTTAACCTGAGGTATGGACGTCGTAGTCATCGAAACCACGGCATTGGGGGACCGCAGTTACCTGGTGCATGACGGCAAAGTTGCTCTGGTCATTGATCCGCAGCGGGACACCGACCGCGTTGAAGCAGCCGCGCGTGCCGCTGGCGTCCGGATCACGCATGTGGCCGAAACCCATCTCCACAACGACTACGTCACCGGCGGCCTGGTTTTGGCTGAAAAACATGGCGCCCAGTACCTCGTCAACGCCGCCGACCACGTTGCGTTTGATCGCGTCCCGGTCACCGACGGTCAAGTCATCAGTGTGGGGCACCTACTCGTGAAGGTGCTCGCAACGCCCGGACACACGCACACGCACCTCTCGTACGTGGTGCGGGATGACACGCACGACGGCGGCACTGAGGCTGTGTTTTCCGGCGGCAGCTTGCTCTACGGTTCAGTCGGGAGAACGGACCTGGTCTCGCCCGATGACACAGCAAAGTTGGCCCACGATCAGTACTCTTCGGTCCGGCGTCTTGTTTCCTCGGCATCACGGGACGCCGCCTTGTATCCAACACACGGCTTCGGATCCTTCTGCTCCGTGGGGCCCTCCAGCAAGGTCAAGGCCTCAACCATTGGCGAACAAGCCGCCGCCAACCATGCCCTGACTGATCAGGACGAGGACCATTTTGTGGCCGAATTGCTGGAGAACATCACAGCCTATCCGGCCTACTACGCGCACATGAGCCCCCTCAACGCCGCAGGCCCCGGTGCAGCGAACTTGCACGTGCCTGATTCCGTGGACGCCGCAGAGCTGGGCCGGCGCCTGGAGTCAGGGGAGTGGGTGGTGGATCTGCGGCACAGAGTGGCCTTCGCGGACAGCCATCTCCAAGGCAGCGTGAGCTTCGAATACGGGCGCGGCGACAACTTCACCAGCTACCTCGGGTGGGTGATCCCGTGGAATCAACCCCTTACCTTGCTGGGCCCGTTGGATGAGGTGGAGAAGGCGATCCGCGATTTGGCGAGAATTGGCATCGATGGTCCGGATGCCGCCGTCGGGCCTGGCGCCACGCCTCTGAACATTGGTGCGCTGGCGCCCGGGCATCCACGGGCGTCGTATCCGCACTCGGACTGGGCCGGTCTCGCCAAGGACAGGGCACCGGAGGACGTGGTCCTGGATGTTCGCCGCCCTGATGAATTCGCGGCGTCGCATGTCAAGGGTGCGCTGAACATTCCGGTTTACGAGTTGATCAGCAGGACCACTGAGGTGCCGGACGCCAGGATCTGGGTGCACTGTGCCACGGGATACCGGGCGAGTGTCGCAGCCAGCCTCCTGGACCGGGCGGGACGGGACGTGGTCCTGATCAACGCGCGGTTCAGGGACGCTGCCGGGGTGGGAATCGAGACTGTGCCATAGACGTTGCGAGCCCGCTATTTCGTCGTTGGGCAACAACGGACAAGCGGGCCGGCAATGGGCTAATGAGGGGTCTTGTCTGCGCAGAAATCCAGGTTCCGGTAGACGCTCTGGACTGCGGCGTCGGGATCGTGGGCTTCCAAGGCATCCACCAGTTCGTCGTGGCCTTCGCGGGGGATGCCGTTGAAGCCTTCCTTGCGTTGCTGCCGGAGGAGGTCGTTGTGGAAGACCCCGCCAAAGGAGACATAGAGCTGATGCAACAGCGGATTACCGGATGCCAGGGCAACACGTTCATGGAATTCCCAATCTGCGCGGGCCCACGTGGGGTAGTCCTCTGACTGCCAGGCATCATGACGCAGGGCAAGCAGGCGGCGCATCTCGGCGATGTCTTCCACCGTTGCATGCTTGGTGGCGAGGCGGGCCGCCTGGGTGTCCAGGCCGAGCCGCACCTCCACGATGTGTTCCTGCGTGTGCTCCAGGTACATGCGCTGGGCCGCGCCGGACATTTCACTGTTGGCACGCACGTACGTGCCGTCACCGCGGCGGACTTCGAGCATGCCCGAGTGCGCCAATGCCTTGATGGCCTCGCGGAGGGTTCCCCGCGAAACGCCCAGGCTTGCCATGAGTTCAGGCTCAGCCGGGATGCGTTCCTGGAGCGGCCATTCGCCTGATTTGATCATGTCCCGCAGCTTGGCGGTGATCTCCTCGGCAAGGGCCGGGCGATGCGAAGGGGTAAGGGTCATGCTGTCCTCGGTCCGGTCTTGGTGGCAGTGCGCTTGCTCGTGAGCATGTGGCAGGTAACCATGAGCGCCACCGCCACGATGGACAGCAAGCTCAAGGGCAGCGCCCAGCCGCCCGTAGCGCTGTGGAGCAGCCCCATGCCAAAGGGGCCAATTGCCGCAATCAAGTATCCCAGCGATTGGGCGATCGTGGAGAGCGCGGTGGTTTCCGCCGTCGACCGTCCGCTTCGGCTGATGATTACCAGGACCAGCGGGAAGATGCCCAACCCGAAGCCGAAGAGCACTGCGGAGACCACCGCCAGTGAAGTGGGCAACCAGATCATGGCGGCAATGGCAACCAGCGTGGAGCTGCTTGCGAGGTAGAGGGCAGGCCGCAGCATTCCGGGCCTGGAACCGAAGGCAAGCAGGATCATGCCGGCGGCCACGGAGACCAGCTGCATGACGCCGAACTGCAGGCCGCTTTCAGAGGCACTGAGGCCCTGGGACGTGAGGATGTAGGCGAACCAGCTCATCACGGCGTAGGCGAGGAAGGCCTGGAAGGTGAAGATGGCCGTGATCAGGATGCCCAGACGGGTGCGGAGCAGGGGCCACATGGATACGCGCGGACGGTCCGTCTTGGTGGAATTCCGATGCGAGTGCAGGACCACCGGCAGGAAGCCGAGCAGTGCTGCGACCCCCAGGATTCCCCAGGCGGCAAGCCCCATGGACGGCGAACCGAGCTGCTGCGCCAAGGGAACGCTCACGGCGGCTGCGAAGGTGGCGCCGCCGGACATCGTGAAGGTGTAAAGGCCGGTCATCATGGACGTGCGGTCGGCGTAGTGCTCGCGGATGAACGACGGCATGGCCACGTTGCAGACGGCAAGTCCGGACATCGCCAGAACCGTCCCGCCGAGCAGGGCACCGGTGGCCGGCACGCCGCGCACCAGCAAACCTCCCGCCAGCAAAGCCAGGGCGATGGCGATAGCCTTCTCAACACCCACACGGCGGGTCAGCCACGAGGTTCCCAGCCCTGCAACCGCGAAGCACAGCAGCGGAATCGAGGGCAGGATTGAGGCCACCAAAGCGCCGTAGCCCAACACTTGCTGCAGCTCATGGAAGAGCGCCGCTGCGCTGGTGATTCCGGCGCGAAGGTTCAGCCCGATGAGCACCACGGCTATGATGCCGACGACGGCGACGACGCGCGTCTTGGGGACAGCCTTCACCGCGTGGGCTGTTGCCACGTTGGCGGGGGCAATCGTAGGGATGTTTCCTGTCGTGGGGGTCAGAGGGGTCGTCGCAGCCATATCTAAAGGTTAGACGTTTGACGTTTAATGTCTACACTTTTGTGGCGAATCTCTCCGGCGGTCCGGCTATGGGCGGTTACCGGGGGTTCCGTGAGCCCAGCCGCTGGACGGCCAACGCAAGCCAAAGCTGTACGCGGTCCTGCGTCTGTGACGGGTCATAGCCGGTCAGTTCGGTGATCTGGGCCAGCCGATATCGCACGGTGTTGCGGTGCAGCGTCAGGGCTTCGGCGACCGCGGCGACGGACCCGTTGTGGTTGAGGTAGCTTTCCAGTGTGGCTACGAGTTCGGCGCCGTGAGCGGCGTCGAACTTCCTCAGCGGAGTGAGCGACTCGCTGGCCATGTCGGCCAACGGAACATCCTCGCTTGCCAGCAGGAGGGACGTCAGGCTCAGCCGTTCGGGCTCGTTGACGGGCAAGCCGTGCGCCACGGCGTCGCGCGCTTCAAAGTAGCTCCAGCGCAGGCCATTCGGCTTCGTATAGGCGCCGCCGATTCCAATCACAGCATGGATCCCGGCCTCCTGCAGGTGGTCGCTCAGGCTCTTGGCCAAGGCTGTTGCGGAACTGCCGTCGTCGGTGACGACGGTCACCAGGTCCTTCCCGACGACGGCGCTAACGCCCGCTTCCAGCGCCTGGGGCAGCGAGATGCTCACCAGTTGCTTGTGGTGAGCCGTGGACTCCGCCACGAGCACCACGTTCTTCCGGGTGCTGTTGATTCCAACGCCTGCCAAACGGCGGGCGGCCTCAATGGTTTCCAAGGTGCCGTGGATGACGTCGTCCAGAACCTGCCCTGCCATGGCGCGCTGGGCCTGGCGCTGCTTGACCATGTTGTTCAGCTCGACACTGATGAGGTTCTGCGCGTAGCTCACAATCCCCGAGTCCACGAACGGCTGGCGCAACCACAATGTGCAGGCATCCCTGCGGCCGGTGGGAATCGGGTACGAAGCCCAGCCATCCGCCGTCGGGGCCGGTTTTCCGGGAACGCTGTTGTAGAGCTGCGCGCTGAACTGGGTGAGCACAACATCAGTGCGCAGCATGCTGCCCAACTGCTTCAGGAGCTCGCCCAGGCCGCCGCCGGTAAGGAGCGACCGGGCCAGGATCTGGTGTCCGGCCAAAAGCCGTTCCAGGTTTGAGTAGTGGTCAGCTGAATGCGACTCGGCCACGAGCTTTCCGATCGCGATAAAGGGAATCTCGTAAGGCACCTCAACCAGGGGCAAACCCCAACGGTTGGCTTCGGCGATGAGCGCCTCCGGAACGGCTTCGTGGGTGAGGCCGATGCCGAAGCCGATGCCCACTGCACCTGCGCGCTGGACCTGCCGGACGAATCGGCGTTGGTCGGCGGCGCTCTTCAGGCGCAGGCCCGTAGTGAGGACCAATTCCCCGCCGCTGAGGAAGCGTTGGGGATCCTCCAGCTCCGTCACGGCAACCCAACTGATGTCCTGGTTCCAGGTTGTTTCTGCGCTACCTGTTTTTCGGAGCTTCAGGGATGGGACAGCGACGAGCGAAGAGAGGGACATTGCCATGGTTATAAGCGTAACCCGGCGCTGGTCAAGCGCACTAAGGAGGGTGGGCGTGTGTGTGCAGCTGACTATTCCTTGGACCCCTCCGCTGGCATAGGCTCTGATCAGCTAAAACCCATGCCCACACACCGAAAGAGGGTTGCACACCGTGGTTCAAACCTTGCAGAACTTCATCAACGGCGAATTCGTTACGCCGGCAGGTACGGGTCTCCTGGACATCGTGAACCCCACCAACGGGGAGATCGTTGCCAAGTCGCCGATTTCGGTGCAGGCCGATGTTGACGCCGCCATGACCGCTGCCAGCGACGCCTTCAAGACGTGGAAGCACGTCACGCCGGGCCAGCGCCAGCTCATGCTGCTCAAGCTCGCCGACGCCGTGGAGGCCAACAGCGAGGAACTCGTTGAAGCGCAGCACCGCAACACCGGCCAGGTCCGGTCCCTGATCGCTTCGGAGGAAGTTGCCGCCGGCGCAGACCAGCTCCGCTTCTTCGCAGGTGCTGCACGCCTCATGGAAGGCAAGTCCGCAGGGGAGTACTTCGAGGGCCACACCTCCTACGTGCGCCGCGAACCAATCGGCGTCGTTGCCCAGGTCGCGCCGTGGAACTACCCGTTCCTGATGGCCATCTGGAAGATCGGCCCCGCCCTTGCAGCCGGCAACACCGTTGTTCTCAAGCCCTCGGACACCACCCCGGAATCCACCCTGGTCCTGGCTCGCCTCGCCGGAGAGATCTTCCCCGCCGGCGTGCTCAACGTTGTGCTCGGCACCGGCGAAACCGGCGCCATGATGGTTGACCACAAGGTTCCCGGCCTGGTGTCCATCACCGGTTCCGTCCGCGCCGGCATCGCCGTTGCGAGCGGCGCGGCCAAGGGCCTCAAGCGTGCACACCTGGAGCTTGGCGGCAAGGCTCCGGCCATTGTCTTCAAGGACGCCGACATCAAGAAGAGCGCTGCGGCCATCGCAGAATTCGCCTTCTTCAACGCCGGCCAGGACTGCACGGCCATCACCCGTGTGCTGATCGAGGACGAGATCCACGATGACATGGTGGCGGCCATGGTTGAGCACACCAAGACCTTGCACACTGGTTCGGAGAACGACGAAGACAACTACTTCGGACCGCTCAACAACGTCAACCACTTCAACGCCGTCACCTCCGTGGTGGAACACCTCCCGGCCAACTGCAAGATCGAAACCGGCGGCCACCGCGCGGGCGAGAAGGGCTTCTTCTTCGAGCCCACCATCATCACCGGCGCCAAGCAGACCGACGACATCGTCCAGAAGGAAACCTTCGGGCCCGTCATCACTGTCCAGAAGTTCAGCACCGAAGCCGAAGCGCTCGAGCTGGCAAACGACGTCGAATACGCCCTGGCATCCAGCGTCTGGACCACCGACCACGGCACTGCCATGCGCATGAGCCGCGACCTGGACTTCGGTGCAGTCTGGATCAACACCCACATCCTCCTGACGGCAGAGATGCCCCACGGTGGCTTCAAGCAGTCCGGCTACGGCAAGGACCTCTCCATGTACGGCGTCGAGGACTACACGCGCATCAAGCATGTGATGAGTGCACTGGACGCATAACACCAATGCATAACGCACTCGCATAACGCGTTCGCGTACCCCTCCACCCCCTGGCTTCCCAGAAAGGCAATCACCCCATGACCACTACCGCGAACGAACTCTCGTACCGCATCGAGCAGAAGCGCAACATCAACGGCGCCTTCCCCGGCCCCAAGTCGCAGGCACTGGCCGAGCGTCGCTCCGCCGTCGTTGCTGCCGGCGTCGCTTCCGGCGTCCCCGTTTACGTTGAAGACGCCGACGGCGGCATCATCCGCGACGTCGACGGCAACTCCTTCATCGACCTCGGCTCCGGCATCGCCGTGACCAGCGTCGGCGCGTCCGATCCCGCCGTCGTCGCCGCTGTCCAGGAAGCTGCTGCGCACTTCACGCACACCTGCTTCATGGTGACCCCGTACGAGGGTTACGTAGCTGTGGCCGAGCAGCTCAACCGCCTCACCCCGGGCGACCACGCCAAGCGCACGGTGCTGTTCAACTCCGGCGCTGAAGCAGTGGAGAACGCCGTCAAGGTTGCACGCCTGGCTACCGGCCGCGACGCAGTGGTTGCCTTCGACCACGCTTACCACGGCCGCACCAACCTGACCATGGCACTTACCGCCAAGGCCATGCCGTACAAGACCAACTTCGGCCCGTTCGCGCCCGAGGTGTACCGCATGCCCATGAGCTACCCGTTCCGTGAAGAGAACCCGGAAATCACGGGTGCCGAGGCCGCCAAGCGCGCCATCACCATGATCGAGAAGCAGATCGGTGGCGACCAGGTTGCCGCTATCATCATCGAGCCCATCCAGGGCGAGGGTGGCTTCATCGTTCCGGCCGAAGGCTTCCTCCCGGCTCTGTCCGCATGGGCCAAGGAAAAGGGCATCGTCTTCATCGCCGACGAGGTCCAGTCCGGCTTCTGCCGCACCGGCGAATGGTTCGCCGTTGACCACGAAGGTGTTGTCCCGGACATCATCACCATGGCCAAGGGCATCGCCGGCGGCCTCCCGCTGTCCGCGATCACCGGCCGCGCCGACCTGCTCGACGCCGTACACCCGGGCGGCCTCGGCGGCACCTACGGTGGCAACCCGGTTGCTTGCGCAGCAGCACTTGCAGCCATCGACACCATGGAACAGCACGACCTCAACGGCCGGGCCCGCCACATCGAAGAGCTCGCCCTGGGCAAGCTCCGCGAACTGGCCGAAGAAGTTTCCGTGGTTGGCGACATCCGCGGCCGTGGCGCCATGCTGGCGATCGAACTTGTCCAGCCCGGCTCCAAGGAACCGAACGCCGAGCTCACCAAGGCTGTAGCCGCTGCTTGCCTCCAGGAAGGCGTCATTATCCTGACCTGTGGCACCTACGGCAACGTGATCCGCCTGCTTCCGCCGCTCGTGATCAGCGATGAGCTGCTCATCGACGGCCTCGAGGTCCTCGCTGCAGCCATCAAGGCCAACGCGTAAGATTTTCTAGCTGTAACGCAGGAGGGCCGGGTTTTCCCGGCCCTCCTCGTGCGTTTAACGCCGGGTTCGAGGGAAAGCGCTGAGTTCGCCGGAGGTTTCCGGGCGGTCTGGCACCTTTCCCGCGTCCTCGGCGTCCTCGTTGCAGGAAGCGCACGACGGCGGAGCCCGCCTAAGTGCCCAGCGTCAGGTTTTTCTGGTGGCCGTGTCCGTCGAGTTGGACGTCGATGACCAGGGGAGAGGCGCTGACAAGGGCCACGCCAGCATCCGAATCCACAAGGGTGCCCCACGCGGAGCCAGCGAGCGTGATCCGCACAGAGGACTGCGTCCGTGATGGATCTGCCACGGACACGGCCAGCCTGTCGCCGGTTTCGCGCAGAGCAAGGGTGCAAGGCCCTGAGACCGAGTAATCCCCAACGCCGCCAGCTGCGAAGAAGTTGGCCATCACCAACTTGTCCTTGGCGACCTTCACCATGTGGACGTCCGCCGAGTTGGCCAGCACTTTCACGCCGGGGTTTGCGGACTCTGAGAACGTGACTTCATGGCTTGCGGCAGGCAACACCATATATGCGTAGCCAGCTCCCACAGGATCCACCCCGTGGTGATGCGTGATGGTCACGTAGTCCCGGGTGACAGGATCAGGGGATCCTCCCGTGTCTGCTCCGGAGTTGACGTCAAACCAGCTTCCTGTCCGGTGGATCACCGCCACCTCCGGAGAACCGGAGACGCCCGGCGCTTCAAGGAAGACGTAGCCGCCATGACCGTCGATGTGGACCGACCTCTGAACCGTCACGGCGGCGTCCCCGGGAGCCAGGGAACGGTTCCGGGAATCCGTCCGCACGGAAGGCACTGAACCCGGAGCAAAGGACCTGTTCTCGATGGTGGTCCGTACCGCAGCCCCACCAGTGCCGGTGATGCCGGCGCCCAGGCAGACCACGGCGTCGTCCAGGAAGAACCATGATTTGCGTCCGGACACTGTCTTGTTGTGGTTGAGGTGGTCCATGCCGATGACACCCCAGCGCCCATCTGCCGTGAGCCCGCCGGCGAAGGCTTGGAACGCGCGCGGGATGCCGGTTCCCGCGCCGCCGGCTCCACTGGCCCGGGTCTGGTCGTTCACGGTGGTTCCGGGAAGGCCATACGGGTCCACGGTGGGCCAGAAGTCGGCGCTGAACTGCGAAGGGTCTTGCCGCGTATAAACGAAAGTCATGCCATCGCCTTGGTACCAGCCGAGGTTGTTCTCGCTGTTTCCCCATTCGTAGCGGCCGATCCTCTTTGATGAGAGGTTTACAGTGCAGCCCCACTGCGGGCGGTGGTGGACCAGCCTGTCCTGGTCAGCGAACATCCGGCTATACACCGGTGCCTGTGCTGAAACCACTGCGGAATCGGACAGGACGCCAAGCGACAACAAGGACTTCGCCAGGCTCTGTGTTGGATGCCCCACGAGTTTCTGGTCGGCACAGCGTTCCAGCCAGCCTTTGGCCAAGGCGAGGAACCTTGAACGGTAGGGCTCATCGCAGCCGGGTGCGAGCAGCAAGACGGCGGAGATCAGGGCAAAGCCACTGACGTAGTCGGGCTCGCGCTGACGGGACACGGCACGGCCGCGGATGGTGTCCATGATGCGGCCGTCCCACACGAAGGGTGCATAGGTGTCCTCCACTGCATCCAGGAGCACTGTGCGCTTGGGGTCGTTGACTGCCCACGTGCTTCCACCGAGCATCGCTATGATCTCGGCGATGCCAGCCAGAGCCACCACACCGTAGGTGCCGGCATAGGGCAGATAACCGTGCTGCACGAACGAACCGTCTGTGTAGAAGCCATCGCCGCTGGTTACGTACGTGAAAACGCTGTTGGTCCCGCCGCGGACGGTGTCACTCAAGGCGTCCCTGCCAAGGGCAATATCGTCCACATTGTTGTCCAGGATGCCCCGCATGCAGCAGGCCAGGGACTTGTCCACGCGGTTTGCCCCGGTCTCTGCAAGGGATGTGGCGCGTCCACGCCAATTAGGGTTCGGCGCGAACCAGCGGACGGCTGCCAGCAATGACGTCCGCAGGTCTTCGGGGACCTCTGCGTACATCAATGTGAGGATGTCCACCGTTTTGCGTGGCACACCTATCTCCCAGAACCACCAGTTGCCCGCTGCCCGCATTCCGGATTTGTAGGCGGTGTCATTCAGGAGTTTCAGGCCAGCCACTATATCCGAGGCCAATTGGGGGTTGCCGGCATAAGGATTTCCTGGAACCGCATAACCCAAGGCCATGTCATAGAGGCGGTTGAAGTGCAGGCCCATGTTGCCTGTGGCCGCCGTCGACTGTCCAATGCCTGTCAGGGGAACGTCATTCCACAAGGACGTCCGGGTGGCTGTCTTATCCAGGGAAGTCCACCAATTTTCCGCGGTTTTCCCCATTCCCTGCAGCTGGGCAGCAAGCTCCGGGATGCCCGCAGCACTTTGTCCGCCTGTGAGGACCATGCGGCGGCGTCCTATGAGTTCCTGTAGCCCGGGTGCCGGTTCCGCAAAGGCCGGGGCAGAGCTGGAAAGCAGGGCTCCGGCCAGTGCGGCGGCACCAGCAGCGCGGAAGAGGGTCCTACGGCTCAGTGTGGGTCCATTGAGGGTCAAAACGGCTCCGTTCAAAACTGTTGCCAGCAAAGCCGGGCATATCCATGTGACTGTCATCTGTGGTTGTTCCCGATCTGGGAAGACCCGTGAATGCCAGGTACTTGGGTGTGCCTCTGGATATTGGCAAGTTGGGGGTGGACGTGGCGGCGAAAGTTTCCGCAACCTTATGTCCGCTTGGTGGACCCCTCAACAGAAATGAACAAAAGTGCTCACACGCCGAGAACGCGGGAACGCGTCCAGACCGCCCGAGGTTTCCGGGCTCTCACGCACGGTTCCGGCGACCTCGCTGCAGGAAGCGCTCGACGCCGGGGGCTAGGCTCCCGCAGCGGCCGCGATCCGGGCCTTTTTCTTCATCGACGAGTTCTTCCTGGCCGTGCGCAGCATGTCCACCGTGAGCACCAGCAGGGCGAGCCACACCACGCAGAATCCGATCCAGCGGGCCGTGGTCATGGTCTCGTTGAAGACGGCCAGCGCCACGATGAACTGAAGAATCGGTGCGAAATATTGGAGCAGACCGATGGTGGTCATGGGCAGGCGACGGGCTGAGGCGCCGAAGAAGAGCAGCGGCACAGCCGTGATGACGCCCGATGCCAGAAGCAACCAGAAATGCCCGGGCCCATGGGCGGTGAGTGTTGCCACGCCGCTTACGCCCAGGACAACCATGGTGGCGGCTGCCAGGGGAGCCAGGACCACTGTTTCAACGGAGAGGCTGGTGAGCGCATCGACCCTGGGACCGACCCGCTTCTTAACGAACCCATAGAGACCGAAGCTGAAGGCCAGGATCAAAGCAATCCAGGGAAGCTGCCCGTAGGAAAAGGTCAGGACGCCCACCGCAATAAAGCCGATGCCCACTGCTGCCCATTGGAGTGGCCGCAACTTCTCCTTGAGCACGAATACACCGAGCAGGACCGACACCAACGGGTTGATGAAGTATCCAAGGGATGTTTCCACAGCGTGCCCTGTGGTCACACCGAAGGTATAGGTAAGCCAGTTGATGGCTATCAATCCAGCTGCCAATGCCAGTGGGCCAAAGACGGAGCGGTCCTTCACGGCGGCGCCGAAGACCCTCCACGCCCGAGTGACCGTGATCAGCAACGCGCAGAAGAGCAGCGACCAAACCACGCGGTTGGCAACGATTTCGATTGCCCCCGCCGGTTGAAGCGCCAGGAAGTACAGCGGAAGCAGTCCCCACAGACTGTAAGCACCAATGCCAAAGAGGATTCCCGCCGTCGACTCGCTCCAGACCGGCTTTCCTCCGCGGGTCCTGCCGCCAGAGGTGTCGCCGCTAAGTTCACTGGACGCACTCACAGTCGCGGGCTGGCTGGAAATGGACGAGTTTGCGGTGATCTGCTCGGGTGTCGACACAATGTCGCCAACACCAAATGGGAACGCAATATTCCGCAATGTTGGCATCAATCGCCTGTTTTCTTGTGACTCCTGCCATATAGGAGGCCGGGTGCGGGGCGGACATCTAGAATTGGAATCTGCGCGCCCCAACAACGGCGTGGCTTACTGCTTCGGAAGGGCTTACGGTGTCCAACTCAGCCGCAACCACCCCCAAACGTCCGCTTCGCGTCGCCATCGTGGGCGCCGGTCCCGCCGGCGTGTATGCCGCCGACATCCTGACCAAGTCCAACGAGGTCAAGGACGGGGACGTGGAGGTCAGCATCGATCTCTTTGAGGCGTACCCTGCGCCTTATGGGCTGATCCGCTACGGCGTGGCGCCGGACCACCCCCGTATCAAGGGCATCGTCAACGCCCTGCACAAGGTGCTGGACAGGGGCGACATCCGCTTCCTGGGCAACGTCACCTACGGCAGGGATCTGACGCTTCACGATTTCCGTGCTTTCTATGACGCCGTGATCTTCTCCACGGGGGCCATCAAAGACGCGGACCTCAACATCCCGGGCATCGGGTTTGAAGGGTCCTTCGGCGGAGCCGATTTTGTTTCCTGGTATGACGGGCACCCGGACGTTCCCCGGGATTGGCCGCTGGACGCCAAGGAGATTGCCGTCATCGGCAACGGCAACGTTGCCCTTGATGTGGCTCGCATGCTGGTCAAGCACCCCGATGAGCTGCTGGTCACCGAGATCCCCGAAAACGTCTACGAGGGCTTGAAGAAGTCGCCCGTTACCGACGTCCACGTGTTTGGGCGCCGCGGTCCTGCGCAGGTTAAATTCACCCCGCTGGAATTGCGGGAGCTGTCCCACTGCAACGACGTCGACATTGTCCTGTACCCGGAGGACTTCGAGTTTGACGAAGCCTCCGATGAGGCGATCCGTACCAACAACCAGATCAAGACCATGGTCAACACCATGACCAACTGGCTGGTGGAAGAACACGCGGAATCCGAGCAGCCATCCTCGCGCCGTCTGCACTTGCACTTCCTGCACAGCCCCGTGGAAATCCTGGACTCGCCGGAAACTCCCGGCAAGGTTTCCGGCATCAAGTTCGAGCGGATGCAACTGGATGGAACCGGCAACGTCAAGGGCACCGGTGAATTCCTGGAGTACCCGGTGCAGTCCGTCTACCGCGCGATCGGCTACCACGGCTCGCCGCTTCAGGAGCTTCCGTATGATGCCCGCCGCGGTGTCATACCGAACGACGGCGGTCGCGTCCTGGATGCCGACGGCAAGCCCGTGCCGGGAATCTACGCCACCGGCTGGATCAAGCGTGGACCTGTAGGCCTGATCGGTCATACCAAGGGCGATGCACTGGAAACCATCGGCTGCCTCCTCGAGGACCGGCTCACGTTGCCTCCAGCAGAGAACGCGGACCCCCAGGCCATCATCGATCTCCTTGAAGAACGCGGCATCGAATACACCACCTGGGAGGGGTGGAACCGCTTGGATGCCCACGAAGCCGCCCTCGGTGCCGCCTGGTCCAAGTCCAACTCGGAGTCCGAATCCGGCAACGGCAACGGTGTTATCCGGGAACGCATCAAGGTAGTCCCGCGTGAGGAAATGATCCAGATCTCGCGTGGCTAGCCCTTGGGTTTGTGTACACCGAACGTCCTGAATCGACTTCGCGGAAGGCGCCAGCTGTACACAAACTCCATTCCTGGAACTAGACTTTCGGGTACTGTGCCGCCAAGCACATGCACGCAGCGCACTGTCGCTGCGAATTACCGGGGAGTTCGATGAGGAATCCAATCCATCCGCCTGTTCCAGGCACCGAAGCCGGAAGGCTGCTGCAGAAGCGCGCCCTGGCTGGCCATGAACAATTGGATATGCTGCGGGCCGGAACTCCCGAGGAAATCTCGGGCCTCCGGCGTTTGGTGCGTGAGTCGTGGCAGCGTTCGGCCACTCTGCTGGCCAATCCTGATATCCCTGAAGCGCCACTTGCGATGGACCGCGACGAACTGGAGGACTACCGCCGCCAACACCCGCTGGCAGCGATCATGCCGGTGATCAGGAAGTTGCTGGTCCAGCCCAGCCATGACAGTGGGTTGCTCGTGGCGGTGGGGGACGACGTCGGGCGGCTCCTGTGGGTGGATGGCGATCCAGTCATGCAGCGCAGGGCCGAGGGGATGATGTTCGTTGCGGGCGCCGATTGGTCTGAAGCCTCAGTGGGCACAAGTGCTCCCGGGACTGCGCTCGCCCTGGATCGCAGCATCCAGATCTCCGGGGCCGAGCATTTCAAGAGATCAGTTCACCCATGGAGTTGTACTGCTGTTCCCTTCCATGACCCGGATTCCGGTGCCGTGCTGGGCGTCGTGGACATCACTGGAACCGAGACCGCGGTGGCCCCGCACACGGTATCCCTGGTGGAAGCAACCGTTGCGGCTGCACAGGCGCAGTTGCGCATCGAGCGTCTCCAGCTGGCAGCTGCCGTACGGGAAGGACCGCGACGCCGGAGCTCAGCTTCTGCTTCCAGCCACACTCTTTACCGGAACAGCCTGCAGTTGTTGGGCCGTGACCAGGCCCTTCTCAGCATTGATGGCCGGACGGTTTCCTTGTCGGCCCGCCACAGCGAAATCCTGGCTATCCTCTGCAGCGAACCGGCCGGCCTCAGTGCGGACGACCTCTGCGCGCAGCTATACCCCGGAGATGGCTCGGGGGTGACTTTACGGGCGGAAATGGTGCGGCTGCGCAAAGTTCTCCATGAACTCAGCCCCGGCGCGGTGCCCGAATCGCGACCCTACCGCCTGCCCGTTGAGTTGCTTCCCGATTCAGGCCAGGTGCTCAGTTGCCTGCAGCGCGGAGCCCACCGTATTGCCTTGGAGATCTACAAAGGCGCAGTCCTGCCGCGCTCGGAGGCACCCGGCGTCGTGGAGTTGCGTGAGCGGGTTTCGCATCTGCTGCGGGAAGCGCTCCTCAGCGACGGCAGCGTTGATTCGCTCCTGAAGTACGCTGAGCTGCCCGAGGCGAAGTACGACGTCGAACTCCGCCTTGCCGTCCTGAAGCTGCTGCCGCCGCGCTCACCCAAGCGTGCCGCCGTCGTGGCCGACCTTGAACGGATCGACACGGAACTCAAAGCGTGAGCTGACTCACATGATTGCAACGTAGCTGCAACCTGCCCGCTCCTAGGCTCGAATCAATGGCGACAGCCACCGTGATTCGCAGCAAAGGAGCTAGCAATGACCGTTTATGCACAGCCGGGTGCCGAGGGTTCGAAGGTCACCTTCAAGGACCGGTACGAGAACTGGATCGGCGGGGAATGGGTTGCTCCCGTCAAGGGCGCCTACTTCGAAAACATCACGCCCGTCACAGGCAAGGCTTTCTGCGAAGTTGCCCGTGGCACATCCGAGGACATCGAACTGGCACTCGACGCCGCGCACAAGGTCGCGCCATCCTGGGGCAAGACGTCAGCGACAGAACGCGCCGCGATTCTGAACAAGATCGCAGACCGCATAGACGAGAACGTTGAGCTGCTCGCCGTTGCTGAGACATGGGACAACGGCAAGCCCGTCCGCGAGACCCTCAACGCGGACATTCCCCTGGCTGCCGATCACTTCCGCTACTTCGCTTCGGCTGTCCGTGCCCAGGAGGGCCACCTTTCGCAACTGGATGACGACACCACCGCCTACCACTTCAAAGAACCACTGGGCGTGGTGGGCCAGATCATCCCCTGGAACTTCCCCATCCTCATGGCCGTGTGGAAGCTGGCACCTGCGCTCGCCGCCGGGAACGCCGTCGTGCTTAAGCCAGCGGAGCAGACGCCAACGTCGATCCTGGTACTGATGGAATTGATCGCTGACCTGCTGCCCGCAGGCGTAGTGAACGTCGTCAACGGTTTCGGCGTCGAAGCCGGAAAGCCACTGGCTTCCAGCCCCCGTATCCGCAAGATCGCCTTCACGGGCGAGACCACCACCGGCCGGCTTATCAGCCAGTACGCGTCCAACAACCTCATCCCCGTCACCCTCGAACTTGGCGGCAAGAGCCCCAACATCTTCTTCGACGACGTCGCAGCCCAGAATGACGCGTTCTACGACAAAGCACAGGAGGGCTTTACGCTCTTCGCCTTTAACCAGGGCGAGGTTTGCACCTGCCCCTCACGTGCCTTGGTCCAGGAGGGGATATACGACTCGTTCATGGCTGACGCCGTAGCCCGCACCAACAAGATCATCCAGGGCAACCCGCTGGACACGGAAACCCAGATCGGTGCCCAGGCTTCCAACGACCAGCTGGAGAAGATCCTCTCCTACATCGACATTGGAAAGCAGGAAGGTGCCAAAGTCCTCACGGGCGGCGCGCGGGCCGAGCTGTCCGGCGACCTTGCCGGCGGCTACTACGTCCAGCCCACGATTTTCGAAGGCCACAACCGGATGAGGATCTTCCAGGAGGAGATCTTCGGCCCTGTGGTCTCCGTGACCAGGTTCAGCGACTACAACGACGCAATCGGCATCGCCAATGACACCCTGTATGGCCTTGGTGCCGGCGTGTGGTCGCGCAACGGAAATGTCGCCTACCGCGCGGGCCGGGAAATCCAGGCCGGCCGCGTGTGGGTCAACAACTACCACGCCTACCCGGCCGGTGCCGCCTTCGGTGGCTACAAGTCCTCAGGCATTGGCCGTGAAAACCACGCCATGATGCTGGATCACTACCAGCAGACCAAGAACCTCCTGGTCAGCTACAACGAGAACAAACTCGGCTTCTTCTAAACCCGTCCTGTTCATCGATCAAAGGAGATCGTCAATGTCCGCAACCATGCAAGCTGCAGTAGTCACTGAATTCGGAACCGACCTTACGGTCAAGGAAGTGGAAAGGCCGACGCCGGGTCCCGGCCAGGCGCTGGTCCGCCTCATTACCTCGGGAGTTTGCCACACCGACCTCCACGCCGCCGAAGGCGACTGGCCGGTCAAGCCGACCCCACCGTTCATTCCCGGGCATGAAGGCGTGGGTGAAGTCGTCGCTCTGGGTGAGGGTGTCACGGACGTTGCCGTTGGCGACCTCGTGGGGAACGCCTGGCTGTGGTCCGCCTGTGGGGACTGCCAGTACTGCCGCACCGGCTGGGAAACCTTGTGTGAGTCCCAGCAGAACGGTGGTTATAGCGTGGACGGCTCGTTCGGCGAGTACATGCTGGTGGACACGCGCTTTGCTGCCCGCATCCCGGAAGGCTCGGACCCGGTGGAAGTCGCTCCCGTTCTTTGTGCCGGGGTCACGGTCTATAAGGGCTTGAAGATGACGGAGGCCAGGCCCGGTCAATGGGTCACCATCTCCGGCATCGGGGGCCTGGGCCACATTGCGGTCCAGTATGCGGTGGCGATGGGGCTCCGGGTCGCGGCAGTGGATATTGCCGACGACAAGTTGGCGCTTGCTCGTGAACACGGCGCCGAGCTAACGGTCAATGCACTCCACGAGGATCCGGCGGAGGTCATCCAGCGCGAGACCGGTGGCTGCCACGGTGTCCTCGTGACGGCGGTCCACCCTTCTGCTTTCGGGCAAGCGATCGGCATGGCACGTCGTGGCGGAACCATCGTGTTCAATGGTTTGCCGCCGGGCGACTTCCCGGCGCCGATCTTCGAGATCGTCCTCAAGGGACTCACCGTCCGGGGATCGATTGTGGGTACCCGCCAGGATCTTGAGGAAGCGCTGGAGTTCTATGCCCAGGGCAAGATCAAGCCAACGGTCTCCACCCGGGAACTCTCGGAAGTCAACGCGGTCTTTGACGAGATGAAGCACGCCAAGATCGATGGCCGAGTGGTTCTGAAGTTCTGATGGACCACCCCGTGTTGGAAGCCGCGGTGACGCTGCCCGGGGAGGATTTCTCCCGGGTGGCGCTCACCGCGGCCTCTGTCGAACTGTTGCGGAAGCTCTGGGAGCACCATGGACCGCTCATGTTCCATCAATCCGGTGGCTGCTGCGACGGCTCCGCTCCCATGTGCTACCCGGCGGGGGAGTTCCTCACCGGTGATTCAGATGTGCTCCTGGGCCGGTTCGATATCAGTGCCGGCTTGGGAACCGGAGCGGGCCAGGATCCCAAGCCCCTCGAGTTCTGGATGTCCAGGGAACAGTTCGCCTACTGGTCCCACACCCATCTGACTGTCGACGTGGTTCCGGGCCGGGGAAGCGGCTTCTCTGTAGAGTCCCCGGAGGGGAAGCGGTTCCTGATCCGCTCCACCATCATGGACTGGGACGTACAGGGTGTTTAGTGGTGTGACGGGGGCTACTCGCCTCCGTCACACCAGTCACACCAGTAACGCCGGCTCAGAGACCGTCTCACTATCTGGGATAAATATGGTCGTCCACTGACCGGACACTATTCTTGATGAGTCCTATACCACCCCCATCCAGAATGTGGCATTTTTATGAACATTTTCAGGACCAAGTCGATCGAGCAGTCGATCGCCGACGCCGACGAGCCCGGGCGCAAGCTGAAGCGAAGCCTCAGTACCTGGGACCTGATGATCATGGGTGTCGCCGTCGCTGTCGGTGCCGGTATCTTCTCCGTTGGCGCCAAGGCTGCTGCAAACTTTGCCGGCCCGGCCGTCACCATCTCCTTTGCCATCGCAGCCGTCACGTGCGCCTTGGCCATCATGTGCTATGCCGAATTCGCCACGGCAATCCCCGTGGCAGGTTCGGCCTACGTGTTCACTTACGCCACCATGGGCGAGGTGCTCGCGTGGATCATTGGATGGAACCTCATCCTCGAACTCTTCACGGCGGCTGCGGTGATCGCCAAGTACTGGGGCATCTACCTCAGCAAAGTCTTCGCCCTGATGGGCCTGGATATCCCGCCGGCGCTCAGCCTGGGCGGCGTGGACCTCTATTGGGGCGCCTTCCTCATTGTCGCGATCTTCACGGTGCTGCTGGTGCTGGGGACGAAGTTGTCCGCCCGTGTTGGCAACATCTTCACTTTGATCAAGATTGCCGTAGTGCTGTTCGTGATCGTCGTGGGCTTCAGCTACGTGAAGTTCTCCAACTACACACCGTTCATTCCTGCCTCCGAGCCAACTTCCGGAACGGGTGCCGCCGATGTCATGAAGCAGTCCTTCTTCGGCTTCCTGACCGGTGCTGCTCCTGCCCAGTACGGTACTTTGGGCATTTTCGCAGGTGCTGCCCTGGTGTTCTTCGCCTTCATTGGCTTTGACGTTGTTGCAACCTCCGCGGAAGAGGTCAAGAACCCGCAGAAGACTCTGCCCCGCGGTATCTTCGGGGGCCTGGCAGTGGTCACGCTGCTCTACATCCTCGTCTCCCTTGCTTTGACCGGCATGGTCTCCTACACCCAGCTGGCAGAGGAAAAGAACCCCACATTGACCACGGCTTTCGAGGCCGTAGGCAACAACGATGCCGCCAAGGTCATTGCGTTCGGATCCCTGGTGGGCCTGACCACGGTGATCATGGTGCTGCTCATGGGCCTTTCCAGGGTGGTTTTGGCCATGAGCCGCGACGGGCTGCTGCCGCGGTCCCTGTCAAAGACCAGCGTGAAGCGCTCCACGCCTGCACGCCTGCAGATCATTTGTGGTGCAGCAGTGGCACTGGTGGCCGGGTTGACCAACGTGGATCTCCTGGAGGAAATGATCAACATTGGAACGCTGTCCGCGTTCGTGATGGTCAGCCTGGGAATCCTGGTGCTGCGCAAGAAGCGTCCGGACCTCAAGCCCGCGTTCCGGGTCCCGTTCGGCAAGGTCCTGCCATGGGTTTCCGCCATCCTGTGCATCTACCTCATGACCAACCTGGCAGTCGAAACCTGGATCTTCTTTGCGATCTGGCTGGTCATTGGCATGCTCATCTACTTCTCCTACGGGCAGCGCCACTCGCGGCTCAACGAGAAGTTCGCCTCAGCCAGGTCAGCCGTTAATGGCGGTTCTGCAACCCCCGCGGTCAAGGGCGACGAGGACGAAGACTCCTTTACCAAGGTCTAAACCAATCCCGGCCGCTTGTCAGACAGCTGGCTGGAATCACCATCGAAAGCGCTCGGGAACTGCAATTCCCGGGCGCTTTTGGTGTTCCCGCGCGCCTTGGTGTTCCCGGGCGCTGACTGACGGCGGAACGCGCGCTGTTCCGGGGAGGACCAAGTCCTAGGGTGCAGCGTGCTTCCCAACCCACTCCACCAGCGGCCTCAGCACTTCCCACCGGTCAGCGATCTCGTGTTTTGCCGACGGCGTGGAGAGCCATTCCGGCTCACCAACCTCGACGCCGGCAGACAAGGACTTGTGCTTAAGGAGCTCGGCGCGTGGATGGTCTTTGTCGAAGCCCCGCGGAACGGTCTTGAGCTTCTCGCCCTGGATGGCGAAACCCGCTGCGGCAACTGAGTCCACAATCTGCTGCAGTTCCCCTCCACTATCGGGAGCGTCCACAGCCGCGCGGAAGCGTGCCAATTGCGCGGGAGTGTATGAATGGCAGCCGCCACCGATCAACAGACCGTCGGCACTTACCTGGAGGTAGAACCCGAGGCTTTCCTGCGACGCTGCGAAGGCGCCCTGGGCCGTCTTGTAGGGCGACTTGTCCTGGGAGAACCTGATGTCCCTGTTTGGCCGGAAGATCTTCGCCGGCCCGAACTCAGGCTCCAGCTCCGAAAGGAGGGCCGCCAGCGGCTCCTTGACGGCGGCGTCGTAGGTGTCTTTGTGTTCCAACCACCACTCGCGGTTGTTGTTCTCTTCCAGTTCTTCATAGAAGCGGAAGGCTGCGGACGGAATTCCCTCGAATGTGCTCATGGAAGGATCCTATGGACCGCGGCACCAGAGCAGCCAGAGCCCAGCCCGCCTATGTGGAAAAACAAAGAAGAACACCCCGCTGCGGCGATCCGCAACGGGGTGTTCGACCTGGTACTTACCGGCTCTGATGCTTAGAGCTTGTTGGCTGCTTCGGCGTCGGAAGCGGTCTGGCCCGCGCCGAGGTTGGCGCGCAGCTTGGCGCCGAGTTCGGCGTCAACGTTGGTCCAGTACTGGATGGCGCGTTCCTTGATGTCGGCGCTCTTCACGCCACCCACGGCACCGGTGATGGTGTCCAGCAGGCGGGCCTTGGCGGCGTCGTCGTAGACCTCGCGGTACAGGGTACCGGCCTGGCCGAAGTCGCTGTCCTCGGAGTGCAGGGTGTGCGCGGAGAGGGTGAGCTCGCCGTCGTTCTCCCAGCCACCTGCCGGTGAAGCGGGCTCAACAGCAGCCGGGCCACCAACGGAGTTCGGTGCGTAGACCGGGGTGGAGGGGGCGTTGAACAGGTAACGTCCGGCGCCGTCCTGGCTGTAGTTGTTGACCTGGTTCTTGGGCTGGTTCACCGGGATCTGTGCGTGGTTGGTGCCCACGCGGTAGCGGTGTGCATCGGCGTAGGAGAAGATGCGGGCCTGCAGCATCTTGTCCGGCGAGGCAGCGATGCCCGGTACGAAGTTCGACGGCGCGAAGGTGGCCTGCTCGATCTGCGCGAAGTAGTTTTCCGGGTTCTTGTTCAGCTCCATGGTGCCCACGTGGATCAGCGGGTAGTCCGCGTGCGGCCAGACCTTGGTGAGGTCGAACGGGTTGAAGCGGTACGTCTTGGCGTCCTCGTAGGGCATGACCTGGACGTGCAGTTCCCACGAGGGGAAGTTGCCGGCTTCGATGTTCTCGGAGAGGTCGCGGATGTAGAAGTCTGCATCCGAGCCTGCCAGCTGCTCAGCCTGGTCGCCAGTGATGGTCTTGACGCCCTGGTTGGACTTGAAGTGGTACTTGACCCAGAAGCGCTCACCGGCGGCGTTGATCCACTGGTAGGTGTGCGAGCCGTAGCCCTGCATTTCACGCCAGGAAGCCGGGAGGCCACGGTCGCCCATGAGCCAGGTGACCTGGTGTGCGGATTCAGGGGAGAGGGTCCAGAAGTCCCACTGCATGTCAGCGTCACGCAGGTGGGTACCCGGGAGGCGCTTCTGGGAGTGGATGAAGTCCGGGAACTTGATGCCGTCGCGGATGAAGAACACCGGGGTGTTGTTGCCCACGAGGTCGTAGTTGCCCTCGGAGGTGTAGAACTTCACGGCGAAACCGCGGGGGTCGCGCCAGGTGTCAGGAGAGCCATTCTCGCCGGCAACGGAGGAGAAACGGATCAGCATGTCCGTCTCGACGCCCGGCTGCAGGAACGCTGCCTTGGTGTAGGCCGATACGTCAGAGGTGGTCTTGAACGTACCGAAAGCGCCGCCACCCTTGGCGTGCACTACACGCTCCGGGACCCGCTCGCGGTTGAACTGTGCAAGCTTCTCCACCAGGTAGTGGTCGGTCAGGATGATGGCACCGTCGGCGCCGACGGACTTGGAGTGCGCGTCGGAAGTAACGGGGGCACCTGACTGGGTTGTTGAAATAGCAGTCATTGTTCTCCTTGTTCTTATTTTTGAGTTACGGACGTTTGTTTGGGGAGCTGTTGTTTAGCCTGGCAATCCTGGCAGATGCCCTGATACAGGACGTCTGCGATCTGGATGGTCATGGGCTTGGAATTTTCATCCCAGTGCGGTGTGAGGCACGGTGCGTGTCCCACGGCGCAGTCCACGTCTTCCACGCGGCCGCAACTGATGCAGACGGCGTGGTGGTGGTTGTCGCCAACCCGGGTTTCGTAGAGCGCCGGAGAGTGCGGGGGTTCAAAGCGGCGCAGCATCTGCAGATCCGTGAGGTCGCTGAGCACAACGTAAACGGACTGCGCCGTCAGTTCAGGGAGCTCTTTGCGGGCAGCGGCAAGGATGCCTTCCGCCGGGGAGTGCGGATGGTGCTGGACCGCGGCCAGCACTGCCAGCCGCTGTTTGGTCACACGCCTGCCGTGGGCATGCAGGGCACTGGCCCATGCTTCCTGGTCGGCTGTGTGATCGGTCATGCACCCATTGAAGCACTTATTTTGATCAGTTCACAATAAGGCAAAGCTAACTTCCGACAAATTAAACAAATCCACCATCGGATTGGCTTCCTCCGCAGCAGATCGACCCACCGCATGGATCCGCAGGGTTGAACCCGGATTCCCGCCTTCGCCCGGACTCCCGCCTTCGCCCGGACTCCCGCCTTCGCCCGGACTCCCGCCTTCGCCCGGATCCCCGCCTTCGATTGCTACGCAGCTGAAGCCGGTGAGTCCACTGGTCAACGGCAGGGCACCCAGGGCGCTCCCCATGGCAACGAGCTCCGCTGGAAGGACAGCGGAAATCGCGGCGGCACCGCTGGCGGGCTCAATCACACTGTGATGGCGGGCTGCATCAACTGTCGCCACCCGCGGGAACGGCGCCGGCGGGAACGGCACCGGCGGTAACGGCACTTGGACGGGTACGACGCCGGACGTGGCCGAAGGCGCGGACCCCACCTGACCGGTGGGTGCTTTCGCAACGTTGGCGGCACTGAGCTGGAGAGAATCCCGGATCCGCGCATCCACGACGTCCAGGATGTCCTCAGGCACGGGAACGCGATGGTGGGCCGGCAGCGCGAGTTGGCGTCCCGGCGTCGTGCTTTCCGATTCCCAACGAGCGAAGAGGTGGAACGTGGGCGTGGACGACTCAGCCACCGGCTCGCCGATAGCCGCACCCAAGGGGTGCCACCGGTGGGCGAACATCACGGTGAAACGCTTCGCTCCCAGGACCTCGTCCAAGGCTGCCCGGAGGAGGTTGTGGCAGAACAACCAGTCGGCCGCCGAGGTTTCAGTAAATTCCGTGGAAGGGTCCGAGAGGCGGATCAGCACGTGCCCGGTGGTCAAAGGGTGGCGCGGCCTGGCAAGTTCCCAGATGCCCGAGCGGAACAGCAATCGTCGCGACAAGACCATGTGGACTCCTTCCCCGGGTGAGCCTACCAATCAGTGCGTTACGGCGGGAGACGCACCATGGAAGCCAAACGGACAAGGACGTCACTGGGGTCGCTAGGGTGGCTAGGTGGCGAAACTACTGGCAGACATCACCCCGATCAAGGAGAGCCCGGCATTCCGGCGGCTTTGGCTCGGAGCCTCGGTGGCTGCCATCGGTACCCAGCTCACGTTGGTGGCCGTCAGCTTGGAGGTTTACCGCCTGACCCAGGAGAGTTTTTATGTCGGCCTCCTGGGAATCTTCGCGCTGGTTCCGCTGATCATCGCAGGGCTTTACGGCGGCTCCATCTCCGATGCCTACGATCGCCGCAAAGTTGCCCTGATCGCATCATTGGTCCTTTGGGTCACCACCGCTGGCCTCGCACTGCAGGCCTGGCTGGAGATCGGCAACATCTGGTTGCTTTACGCATTGGTTGCCATCCAAAGCGGCGCACAAGGCATCAACGGTCCAGCCCGCAGCGCCATCATTCCGCTGCTTGTCCGCAAGGATCTGCTCCCGGCGGCGAATGCGTTGAGCATGCTGACGTTCGGCCTGTCCATGACTGCCGGGCCACTCCTGGCGGGCGTGCTGGTGGCCACGATCGGTTTCGGATGGACCTACACGATCGATGTCATCAGCTTCACTTTTGCCCTGTGGGGCCTTGCCAAACTCCCGCCGCTGCCACCGTCCAAAGATGCCGTCCGGCCGGGGCTTCGCTCCGTTGTGGAGGGCTTCCGGTTCCTTGGCACGCGGCCCAATGTCCGGATGACCTTCATCATTGACCTCATCGCCATGATCTGCGCCCAACCCCGCGCCCTGATGCCTGCAATCGGTGCAGTCATGATTGGCGGCGGTGAAACAACCGTGGGCCTGCTGTTGGCATCCACGGCCGTGGGAGCCTTCCTGGCGGGCTTGTTTTCCGGTCCCCTTGGCAGGGTGAGGCGCCAGGGCAGCGCCGTGGTGTGGTCGGTGGTCGGATGGGGTGCCTCGATCGCAGGCTTTGGCCTGGTGGTGTTGCTGGCTGGAGATTCGGGCCGCGAGGGCGTAACACCCTGGCTCCTCCCGGCTGCCCTGTGTTGTGCGCTGGCGGGGATTTCCGACTCTGTCAGTGCGGTCTTCCGCACCACCATCCTCCAGGCCGCCACGCCAGACCACCTGCGCGGACGCCTGCAGGGAGTGTTCATCGTGGTGGTCGCAGGAGGGCCTCGAGTGGGGGATATGCTGGCCGGCGGTGTCACGCAATTCCTCAGTGAAGGCGGCGTGCTGCTGATCGGCGGAATCGTCTGCATTCTCCTGGCCTGGCTGGCATCGCGCCTGCAGCCGGGCTTCGTCGCGTACGATGCGAAGCATCCGGTGCCCTAGCCGGCAGCCTCTGGCAGGGCAGGGCGGGGCAGGGCAGCCCAGGCCTGCCTGCTGCGGAACACGGCGACCGCCGTCGGCGTTAATCGGTACAGAACTGTTCGCGAGCCAACGCGAGCCAACGAGAGTGGAAGAACAACCGTGCACAAACACAACAATGGACTCAAGACCGCGGCGCTTTTCGGTGTGCTGTGGGCGGTGCTGTTGGGTTTGGGCGCCATTATCGGAGCCGGTACGCGGAGCACCACCCCCATCTGGATCTTTGCCCTGATCGGGGTAGCCACTACCGCCTACGGATACTGGAACAGCGACAAGATCGCCATCCGCTCCATGGCGGCCTATCCGGTCAGCGAAGCGCAAGCCCCGCAGCTGTACCAGATCGTCCGGGAGCTTTCCGTGCGGGCCAACAAGCCCATGCCGCGGATTTACCTCTCGCCCACCATGACGCCGAACGCCTTCGCTACCGGGCGCAGTCCCAAGAACGCCGCTGTCTGCTGCACCGAGGGAATCCTGCATGTCCTTGATGCCCGCGAACTCCGGGGTGTCCTGGGGCACGAGCTCATGCACGTGTACAACCGGGACATCCTGACGTCGTCCGTGGCGGCTGCCGTGGCGGGCGTGATCACGTCCGTGGGGCAGATGCTGTTGTTCTTCGGCGGCGGGGACCGGCGCAATGCCAACCCGCTCGCGATGATCGCCATGGCGCTCCTGGCGCCGTTCGCGGCCTCACTCATTCAGATGGCGATCTCCCGCACCCGGGAGTACGACGCCGATGAGGACGGTGCCGAGCTGACCGGCGACCCACTGGCGCTCGCCTCGGCGCTGCGCAAGATCGAATCGGGCGTCTCCCAGCTTCCGCTCCCACAGGATCAGCGGCTCGTGAATGCCTCGCACCTCATGATCGCCAATCCGTTCCGTGGCGGTGGCATGCGGCGTTTGTTCTCCACGCACCCGCCCATGAAGGAGCGCATCACCAGGCTTGAGCGGATGGCTGGGCGGCCGCTTTCGTAAGGACGCGGCTTTCCCAGGGCTAAAACGTCGTGAACCCGCTATTCCGTGGTCGGCCAACAACGGAATAGCGGGTTCACGACGTAATAGAGAAATCAGCCTAAGCGAAAAGTCCTTCACCGATGAAGCCGCCCTGCTGGATCCCCGGAGGCACGGCAAAAAGGCCGGAGCCCGTGTGCTTCAGGTATTCCACGGACAACGTATCGCCCTTGGCCAGAGCCAGCTGCATGGGAACGTAGTGGGTCCGCGGATCCTTGACGAACGCGATGAAAAACAGCCCCGCGTCCAGATGCCCGAGTCCGTCTGAGCCGTCGGTGAAGTTGTAGCCGCGGCGAAGCATCCGCACACCCCCGTTCTGGTCGGGGTGGGCCAGGCGGACGTGCGAGTCCAAGGGAATGAGCGGGTCACCGTTGCGGCCCGCGAGCTTGAAATCGGGCGCCGTGAATTCTTCGCCACCGGACAACGGCGCCCCCACGCCCTTCGTCCGCCCTATCAGGCCTTCCTGTTCACGCAGGGACGTCCGGTCCCAGATTTCGATGTGCATCTGGATCCTGCGCGCCACAAGGTAGCTGCCGCCCCTCATCCACTCTTCACTCGGCGAAGCCGGGGAACCTACCCAGACATGCTCATCGAGGAGGGCTTTGTCCTCAACTTTGAGGTTGTTGGTGCCGTCCTTGAACCCAAAGAGGTTGCGGGGCGTCACCTGCGCACGGGACGTGGAGGACGTGCGGCCAAAGCCCAATTGGGACCAGCGGACACGCACCTTTCCGAAACCGATGCGCGCAAGGTTGCGGATGGCGTGAACGGCTACCTGGGGGTCGTCGGCGCAAGCCTGGACCACGATGTCGCCTCCGGTGCGGCCAGGTTGAAGGTCATCACCGGGGAAATGCGGGAGGTTGATCAAGGCTTCGGGCCGGCGACCGTCCAAACCGAAGCGCACCTTGCCGTTCTTCTCGAACAGCCCTGCGCCGAAACCGAAGGTCAACGTCAATTTCGCGGCGGCCAGGTCCAGCGCCTCACCGGTGTCTTCCGGCGGGGCCTCGTAGGGGCCATCGACGGCGCCGGTCGCACCCGTCGTGCGGCCCGCCGTCATGGCCTCAGCCGCAGCAGTCCAATCCTTCAGGAGCTTGATCAGCTCTTTCCGGTCCTCCGTGGTGACATCGAACGCAGCCATGTGAAGGCGGTCCTGGGCCGGGGTGGTGATGCCGGCCTGATGCTCGCCGAAAAAGGGAACAACAGCATCCCCTGCGTCGGATTCCGCAGCCGATGCAGCACCGGCCGTGACCAGGTCGTGGCCCAGGAAACCTGCGGCGAGGCCAGCGACTGCGCCAGCGCCGCCCACTCCGGCAAGGGAAAGAAGGCCACGGCGGGACAGCCGGGAGGTGCCGGCGGTTCCCGACGCACCGCCGTCGGACGTCGCCGTGGAGCGTTCGACGCCGGTCGCCTCGCCGGCGCGGGCTGAAGCGTCAGCCTCACTACGATTCACATTCAGTGGCTGTCCGGCACCTGGAGCCTCCGGGGCTTCGCCGGTGTGCCCGTAGGGGCAGCCGGTCACAGCACGACAGCCGAGGTGAGCTTGGACAGTGGCTCGCCCAAGGAATCGACCAGGGCGGCGAGCTGCTGGATCTGATCCTGGCTCAGCTCGTTGTAGTAGGAGAAGCCATCGCCCTTGGCGTGCTTCTTGAGCTCGGCCTGGAGGGCTGCGAACTTCTCGTCCAAGGACTTGGCGAGCTCGGCGTCTTTTTGCTCCAGGGCCGGCTTCAGGCTCTCGAAAGCGATGCGGGCGCCGTCCACGTTGGCCTGGAAATCCCAGAGGTCGGTGTGCGACCAGATCTCTTCCTCGCCCGTCACCTTACCCGTGGCAACCTCATCGAGGAGCTCCTTGGCGCCGTTGCCCAGCTTGTCAGCCGTCAACTCCACTGTGCGGGTACGCGTTGCGAGGTCTGCAGTATCTGCAACCAGCTGGGTCGATATCGCGCTACGTTCGGCCGGGGTCATGGCGGTGTAGTCCGCAGGCGGGAACAAGTCCTTCTCTGCGCGGTGCCATCCGGTCCATTCCTGGCCGGGCTCGAGATCGGCCTCGCGTGCATCAAGCTTGGGATCGAGATCGCCAAACGATTCTGCAACGGGCTCGATCCGCTCCCAGTGCATGCGGGTTGCGGCATACAGTTCACGGGCCTTTGCGGCATCGCCGGCTGCGAAGGCGTCTGCAAAGGCCTTGGTGCCCGTGACGAGTTGCTCCGTCTGATCCTTGACGTAGGCGGCATACTGCTGGGAGCCGGTCTCAAGAAGTTTTTGGAAATCGGCGTCCGCGCTCGGCTTGTTTCCGGACTCTGTGACCTCAAACGAAGCCCGGATTCCATCGCCCTGCATACCCGGCTTGCAGGCGGTGTTGTACTTGCCTGCAGGAGCGGTGACCACCAGGTTCCGGGTAATTCCAGGCCCGATGTTTTCCACTTCGCCGATGATCCGCAAACCGTCCTCGGCCAGCAGGTAGAACTCGGTGACCTCGGTGCCTTCGTTCTTCACGGCAAACGTCAGGTTGCCGCTGGGAGCAGTACCTGTGGAGACCTTGCATTCATTCGCGGTGCTGCTGACCTGGATCGGCCCATCTGTGGCCGCCGTGGTTTTTGTATTGTCAGTGCAGCCCACCAGAACCATGGGGACGGCCGCAGCCACACCGATGACGGTGAGGGTCCTGCGAAGCTTCGGGGAAGAGGGGGACAGGAACGTGCCAAGCATGGGGGTCCTTTGGGTTGTGGGAACGAGCGGGGTGCGAGGCCTGCGCGCGGGTTGGGGGGTGCGGGATCGTACGGCTGAACAGTGTTTACTGCTGAACCGTAGTTACTGCTGAACGGTACTTATTGCTGGACGGTACTTACTGCTGGACGGCGACTGCGGGCTTCGGGGCCGTCGTCTTCGCTGCCGCCGCCGGAGGATGGGAACGGTTGGCCCGGATGTACAGGAACAGGACCGGGATGACGTACAGCAGCCAGGCTGCTGCTTCCAGCCACGTGGTGGCCGGGGAGAAGTTCAGCGTGCCCTTCAGCAAGGTTCCGTACCACGACGACGGCGGAACCGCAGCTGAGAGGTCGAAGGCCAGGCTATGCAGGCCGGGAAGGATGCCGGCTTCCTGGAGATCGTGGATGCCATAAGCAAGGACGCCGCCGGCAATGACGATGAGTCCCACTCCAGTCCAGGTGAAGAAGCGGCCCAGGTTGACTTTGAGGACGCCGCGGTGAAGCAGGTATCCGAGGCCGGCAGCTGTCAGGAGTCCAAGCAGGGCGCCGAGGAGGGGGAACGTGGTTTCGCCGGTGGCTTGCGCCGCCGCCCAAATGAAGAGCGCCGTTTCAAGTCCTTCGCGGCCCACGGCCAGTGCCGCAACAAGCACGAGGCCCCATGCGGCGCCGTCGGCTGCTTTATCCACGTGGGACCTGAGGTCGCTTCCGAGGCTGCGGGCGGTGCGCGCCATCCAGAAAACCATCCACGTTACGAGGCCGACGGCAACAATGGACAGCCCTCCGCCGATCGCTTCCTGGGCCTCGAAGGTGAGGCCCCGTGGGCCGAACGTGAGAAGAGCGCCGAAAGCGAGGGAGATGGCAATGGCCAGCCCGACGCCGGCCCAGAGCCGGGGGAGCAGCGACTGCCTGCCGCTCTTGATGAGGTAGGCCATCAGGAGGACCACGATGAGCGAGGCCTCGAGGCCTTCACGCAGGCCTATCAGGAAGTTGGCGGTCATGTGCGTTTCTTTCACTCAGGGGAGCCATACTTAGGCTTGCCTAATGATGAAGAATACTGCCGCGGTACGATTACGCAAAAAGTTTGTGCCCTAATGTCCCGTGTCATTACGACAATCGATGTAGTCCTGCCACAAAAAACCGGGATCCAGCGCCCTGAGCGGCGCCGGACCCCGGCTTTTATGACGCTGGCGGTGCAGCGTCCGCAGCCTAGCTGCGGAAGTTCACGAACTGCAGGTCTGCCTCTTCGAACTTTTTGAGGATGTTCATGGTTTCCTGCAGGTCATCGCGGGACTTGGAGGTGACACGAAGCTCGTCGCCCTGGATCTGGGACTTGACGGACTTGGGCGCTTCGTCGCGGATGATCTTGTTGATCTTCTTGGCGATGTCCTGGGCGATGCCCTCCTTGATGGTGCACTCCAGCCGGAATTCCTTGCCGGAAGGGTAGGGCTCGCCCTGGTCCAGGGACTTAAGGGAGATGCCACGCTTGATGAGCTTGGACTGGAAGACGTCCAGGACGGCGAGGACGCGATCCTCCGAGTTGGCTTTCATCAGGATCTTTTCGCCGCTGAAGTCAATTTCCGCGCCGACTCCCTTGAAGTCGTAGCGCTGCGCGATTTCCTTCTGGGACTGGTTGAGCGCGTTGGCGACCTCTTGCTTGTCTACCTTGCTGACGACGTCGAATGTTGATTCGCCTGCCATGACTCTCCTTAGGTTGGGGGCCCGGTAAGGGCGGTTTGTCTGCCATCCAGCCTAGTACGGAAGGCGCGGGATGGGGCCGTGGATAACTTTCACAGTTCGCTCACAGCACATGCTTGGTTGGAACCGAGGTGGATCTTTGAGAGTTGTACCAGTTGGAAGAGCCCATCCCCGGAGGTAAGCATGAGCCACAAAGCCGTCCACTACGTCACGAAGTCCGCATCGGCGGCAGCTGGTTCGATCGGTACGGCAGCGGCAGCCGCGGCGAGTGCGGTGGCAGCGGTGACCGTGGCGGCGTCGATCGTCCTGAGCCCGGTGCCGGATGCGGCCTCGCGGATGGACGGCGTTCATGCGGATTTGCAGCGCGCGGTGGAGCTCAACCAAATCACGGCTGAGCAAGCAGAAAAGTTTGAAGCGAAACTGGCTGGCCGGATCCTCGGAGAAGCCTGAAATACAGGCCATTCCGGCGTGTCCGCCCTCGATTAGATTCTTGGCCGGAAGTTCTGTAAGGTTGTCTCTGCCTTCGGTTACCGGATCGAAAAGAAACGGTCTCCGGAAGTGATCTTCTTTTGAAGTTCGGCAGATTACCCGAGCGGCCAAAGGGGGCTGACTGTAAATCAGCTGGCAACGCCTACGGGGGTTCGAATCCCTCATCTGCCACCCAAGGGAAATCCCCGGAACCATCAGGTTCCGGGGATTTTTTTGCGCTACAGCTCTGTGCTCTCCCGAAGTTCTGCGCTCTTCCGAAGCTCCGCGATCTCACTCCTTAGCGCTGCAATTTCAGTGACAAGGTCTGCCAATTCAGCGCGGACCGGTTCTTCGGCGGCTGCCGCTTTGGTTTCCGCGGCCGCCGCGACATCCTCCGCGTTTTCCTCGATTCGTTGCACCAGCCACGAGGCAATGGAGGCCGTCACGATACCCAGGACGGCAATCCCGCTCATCATGAGCGCTGCCGCCACGATCCTGCCGATGGGGGTGACGGGGTAGAGGTCTCCGTAGCCAACTGTGGTGATGGTGGTGATGGCCCACCATGCAGCGTCGCCGAACGTCAGGATCTTGGCGTCTGGCGCATTCTGCTCCACATCAAGCACTGCCAGGGCGCCGATGAGCACCAACATGGCGGCCGAGCCGGCAACGTATGTGGCCACGCGTCCGCGCAGGGTTTCCCCTACTGTGCGTTGCAGTACGGATAGGAGCGTGACCAGCCGAAGGAGCCGGAGCGGCCGAAAGAAGGGGAGCACCACGATGAGGAGTTCATGCAGGTTCCAGATGAACCATCGCCTTCGATCCTCGGCCAGCCAAAGGTTGGCGAAGTAGTCCAGCGCGAAGATCCCCCAGGTAATCCAGAGGATTATTTCGAAGGGAAGGCCGGCCGCGCCGTCCACGCGTCCTATGACCTGCCAGGCATATGCGGCGAGGAAAATCAGTGCCGTCGCCATGAGGGGCCATTCGACGAGGTCCCGGTATCGCGCTTGAGTCATACGGGAATCCTAGCCACAGCACCAATGCGCGCCACTGGGAAACGGGTCAGACGGTGGGAGTCTCCAGCCAGTATCCGTCCATGTGGTGAACCAGTTGCCGGCCCAAACCGCCCTTGAGCTGCACCCAGAGTGTGCTGCGGTCATCGGTCATGCCGTCGATGGTTCCTTCGATGCGGTTGCCCCGGGCGTCCCGGAGTACCACGTCCTGGTGCCGTGCGAGGTCGGGCCAGACGTCCGCGTGCGGCTTGGTAGTCAGAGTGCTCAAAGGGATCTCCCTGGTGGGTTGGTGTTTCCGGGTTTCAGATATTGTGCACGGGATGGATGAACTGGCGGTAAACGTTTGTGCAATCGTTGGACATAAAGCGTTGGATGTACTAACGCAGCATTGGGACTGTGTTCACCATGCGGCCGGCCTTCCCCCAGAAGTTACTCGCGGGTAACATTGCTTGCATGCATTTGCTTCTTCGCACCCTCATGCTGCTGTTCACTTCATCCAGGCGTTCGCCCTTGGGTGCTTGGGAAACGTCTTCGTTGCCTCTGCGTGTTTTGCCGACGGACATCGACATCGCGATGCACGTGAACAACGGTATGTATTTCTCCTTGATGGACCTTGGCCGTTTCGACCTCATGGTTCGGAGCGGTATTTGGAGAAAGATGCGCAGGCGCGGCTGGAGTCCCGTTGCAGCGGGAGAGACCATCGCTTTCCGCAAGTCATTGCAACTGTGGCAGCGCTACTCCATCGAAACGCGCATCATTGGACTGGACACCAAGGCCATCTACTTTGAGCAGCGCATGGTGGTGGACGGAGAGATCTACGCCCGCGCCCACATCGCAACCCGCCTGGTGAATAAAGGGAAGCCGGTGACGCAGGAAGAGATCATTGCTGAGTTCGGTGCGCCACCGGCTGATCTGGAATTGCCGGATTGGATCCATGAGTGGCGGGAAAACAATGCGCTCCCAGGGGCGCGCCGGCCAGCTCCGCATGTGTGGGCCTAGGGGAACTCAAACACCGACGTCCCGCCGCTGGAGTGCAACCGCGCCCAGGACGATAAGCGCCGCAGAGATGCCAAGCAAGCCTGCTGCGGCTCCCCAATCAGCGCCGTTCGTCACGGGTGAATTGCCGTACGCCCAGTGGTACGGCGAAAGGTTCAGCAGCCACTCGACGTCGGGGCTTTGCCTGCCAACCGCGTTGAAGACATAACCGAGGACGGCGACGGCGGCACCCGCGGCAATCGCATAAACCTTCCGTCCCGTCAGCGCACCTACGCACAGCGCCGCTGTTCCGCTCAGCAATGCCAAAGCGGCAAACAGCACTACCGCGCCGAAGAGATGCCCGACGTCGATATCCAGTTTCGAGGGCCCGTTCAGCACCAGCACCAACAGGAAGACCACGGCCGAAAGGATCGCGACGCGCACCACGAGGGCCAGGGCGCGTTCAAGGACCACCTGGATCCGGGTCACGCTATGGGCCAAGGTCAATTCCAGCAGCCCCGACTCCTCGTCCGCGCCCACCGCAGCCGCGCCCCAGCCAACGGAAGCCATGGACATCAGCAGGAAACCGATCAAACCGAACAGGGTGGCCTGTGTGTAGCCAGGTCCAGTAGCTATCTGGTCATAGTTCAGGGCCTTGGTCATCTCCTGGGGGAGTGCGTCGATCATTTGCTGCATTTGCGCGCTGCCCCCGATAGACGGATAGAGGGGCAGGTACAGCATGATCGCAGCCGTCAGTCCCAGGGTCCACGCGAGAGTGGACCGCCACGAATCAGTGAGGGCCTTGGTGAAGAGAGGGAGGAACTTAGGCATGGTGTGCTCCTTCCGTGTGGCTCACGGATTTGTGTCCGTTTCCGTTGCCGACGTAATGCCCCGTCCCCATATAGTTCCCCGTGTAGAGAGTCAGCACGGCTTCCTCCAAATCCGGCTCCTCCAAAACGAGGTCTGTGAGGTTCAGCCGGGCCAGTTCCTGCACCAGTGCCTGGACCTGACCCGAAAGTGTCGCCGTTGCTTCGATCGCGGCTTCCGCTGCGCCGTCACCAGCAAGCTCCCGCAGCACAACATTGGCGACGCCCGGCACCCGCGCCAGCAGCGCGCCGACGTCGTTCTTTTCTGCGCCGGCGGCGTTGAACCGCAACTGCCGTACGGCCGCGTTCCTCAACGCCTCAACAGTGGAGATCGTCACGATCCCACCGTCGCGGAGTATGGCTACGGCGTCGGCGGCCTGCTGGACCTCGCTCAGTACGTGTGAGCTGAGGAAGACCGTTGCGCCGTCGTCAACCACTTCGCGGACGAGTGCATGGAACTCCTGTTGGACCAGGGGATCCAGGCCGCTGGTTGGTTCATCGAGCACCAGGAGTTCGGGGCGGTGCATGAACGCCTGCAGGAGGCCGAGCTTCTGTTTGTTCCCTTTGGAGAGCTTTCGGGTTTGCCGGTCCAAATCCAGATCCAGCCGCTCTGCCAACTCGTTGACATATTTTGGCTCTACCGGGCCGCTGATGGCCGCGAAGTGTTCAAGCATGCGCCGGCCCGTGGTTCGGTTCTCCAAGTGGAGTTCCCCAGGGAGGTAACCGATCCTGCGGCGCAGCCCGGTTCCGGCGCGACGTGGATCCTGCCCCAACACTGAAATCGTTCCCGCGCTTGGCCGGATGATGTCCAGAAGGCAGCGCATGGTGGTGGTCTTGCCCGCTCCATTCGGTCCAATAACGCCGAAGACCGTTCCCGGTTCAACGGCGAAATCGAGTCCGTGGAGGACCTCGCGCTGGCCGAATTTCTTGCGCAACCCTTCGACGACGATTGCCTGGGTCACGGGGCATGCTCCCTTCCTTGGTTGTTGGCGTCTTGCTGCAGGGCGTCGCGGGCCGCTTCCAGGAACCGCGAATCCGCATAGAAGCCGTTGGTGTAGATGTCCAGCGCCGGGATGGTCAGTTGCCGCAGCAGTTCCGGTCCTATGCCGTGCGGTTCTGTTACGTCCGCTCCCAGCGCCCGTGAGAGGTGCCTGCCGAGCATGAGCATCGCGAGGCTGTTGGATGCAATAACGACGGCGGTGGACCGGACGTCGTTGAATTCGCGGATGGTGCCGGCCGCGATGCCGGCCTCGATGATGTCCTGCGTCTGGCGCACCACGGCGTCGAAGAATGCGTCGCCGGCCTCGGACTCGTCGCCCAGGGAGCGGCGAATGTAGGCGATCTCATCCGCGTACTGGTCCGGGTGGTTGAGGTAGTCCTGGATCAATTGACGGGCCGCGGCAGGGTCGGTTTTCTCCTTGCCCTGGCTGGCGGTCTGCGCGAGGACGTGCTGGTCGCAAGCTTCGCGCAGACCGGCCTTACTGCCGAAGTGGTGGATCACCAAGCCGGGGCTGACCCCCGCCGCAGAGGCCACCGCCCGGACGGTGGCAGGACCGAAACCATCACGGCCGAACAGTCCAATAGCGGCATCGCGAATGCGAGCCCGGGTGGTCAGATCTTCTGCGGTTAAACGCATGTTTAATACACTAAACATCTGTTCAAGCCGTATCAAGAGGCTGGGATTGAAAGGATCGCGGCTGCCTGGAACATAACGATGTGACACCAAACGCTGCGTCGCCGCTGCCTCAACTGCCGCCGTCGAACATACTGGCTTGACTGTCTTCGTGGGGGAGCAGTGACGGCGCCTGGGCGCCCGAAGATGCAGGGGTAGAGAAGTGGGTTGTACAGGGTCGGCTTCATCGTCGAAGAGAAGCAAAATTGCCGGGTCATTTGCGGCGCTGCTGGTGACCTTGGGCCTGCTCGGAACCGCTCTACCCGTGCAAGCCGCGCCATCATCGGGGAGCATCCAGGTTCAGGCCACCACGCCTCCCGTTACAGGCGCCATCGGCCAGCTTTTCAGCACCAGCACCTGGGCCCGCAGCGTGCTGATCCGCCCCACGGCAGCGGAGGAATGCTCAAGCACAGGCTGCGTGCAACGGTTTGTCGGCGGCGATATCGCGTGGTCGGCCCGCACGGGGGCCCGCGTAGTGGTCAATGGGCCAGTGCGCACCGCATGGTGGGAGGCCAACGGTCCTGCCGGCTATCACGGCTATCCCACAACAGACACTGCAAGCGGCTTGCGCAATGGAGGTTCCAAGCAAGTCTTCGAACGCGGAGCGATCAGTTTCTCGCCGGCAACGGGCGCCCAACGCACAACGGGATCCATCCACTTGGCATGGGGGAGAGCGGGTTTTGAGGCTGGTTTCCTTGGGTACCCGGCCGGAAACGAACGCACCGGACTACCCGACGGCGGTGCCTACCAGGTCTTCGAACACGGCTTTGTTGTATGGTCGCCAGCGACGGGGGCACATCCCTCCATGGGTGCCATCCGTGAACGCTGGCGCCAATCCGGGCTGGAAAGCGGCGAGTTTGGCTACCCCATCACGGATGAAGCGACGGGACTGCGCAATGGTGGCTCGTCACAGCAGTACCAGCACGGAACCATCATCTGGTCGCCTTCGACCGGCGCGAGGGCCCTGACGGGAGCCATCAGGAGCTACTGGTCCGCGACTGGCGGCCAGAACGGTGCCCTGGGATATCCGGTCGGCGAGGAAAACCGGCAAAACGACTTCGTCTACCAACTCTTCCAGGGCGGCACGGTCTATTGGTCGGCGGCAACGGGTGCGCATTCAACCACGCACGGCGATGTCCACAACCGCTATGTGGCCCTGGGTGGAGCTGCCGGTCAATTGGGTTTGCCGCTCACGGACAAACTTCCGCGGGCCGGGGGCCTGGTGCAGCAGTTCGTCAACGGCTGGCTCGTCTGGGGGCCGGCCACTGGAGCGCGGATTGTGGGGCACTCCACATACAAAGTGTGGTCCATCAACCCGGGTGAGTTCGGTTGGCCGTTGCGTGACACCTGGACAGATGCAAGGGGCTCGCACGTCGCCTTCCAAAAGCTGGAAACCATTTGGAACGATTCCACGCAGGAGCTGTATTCAGCCGAAACAGTAGACGCCTCCACGGTGGTGTTCCTTGGCGACTCGCAGTTGGACCTGGATTCATGGGGCGAACAGGGTGCCCGGGCCGCTGGCTATACCCGCCAGGTGGTCCGGAGCATCGGTGGGATGGGATACGTTTCGGGGAGCCCGGCGGTTGGTGGCAACTCAGCGACGGATGCCCTGGTCCTGGACCGGATCCTTTTGCCCCAAGGGAACCCAGGTCTGGTGGTGGTGACTCTTGGCGGAAACGACGCCCGGATTTTTGCCACGGATGCCGCGATCCTGTCCCAGGCCAACCGGTTGTGGGATGAACTGCGCCGCAAATATCCCCGCAGTACGATCCTTGTCACCGGTGTTCTCTCCCGCTATGACGCCAGCCATTTCCAACGTCGATGGGTGGACGGGCTCTTGACCCGCGAAGCCGCTCTCCGGGGCTGGCCCCGCATCTCGATGTCCGGCACAGCAACTATCGCCGGGGCTACCTGGAACTACCTGGATGATGTGCACATGAACCAGACCGGGCACAACAAGGTGGCCCCGTTCTACGCGTCCGCGCTCAAATACGTCTTGGGCAAGTAGCCGTTTATTCCCGTTGACGCGGGAAGCGAACAAGGCCCCCCTCCACGGGACTTAGCGGGCGGGGTCGCGTACCGTGGAAACATGGCTACAGTTGACATCACTGGAGAACAGTTCGCATCGACCATCGAAGGCAATGACATTGTCCTGGTGGATTTCTGGGCTGCCTGGTGCGGCCCGTGCCGCCAGTTTGCGCCCACTTACGGGGCAGCCTCGGAGAAACACCCCGATGTGTTCTTCGCGAAGGTGGACACCGAGGCTGAGCAGCAGCTCGCCGCCGAAGCCGGAATTACGTCGATCCCCACGCTCATGGCCTTCCGCGAGAAAGTGCTTGTCTTCTCCCAGCCGGGTGCCCTCAACGGCCAGCAGCTGGAGCAGGTCATCGAGGCCGTGAAGGGCCTGGACATGGAAGAAGTCCACGCGCACGTGGCCAAGGCACGTGCCGAGGCCCAGGAAAGCTAGACCAAACGCGGCGAAATCGCCGGAAACGCATTGAGGTCGCCGGGTAAATTCCGGCGACCTCGATGCGTTCGGGCGTTTCCGCGTTCTTCCAGCGGTTTCGCGACGTGAAGAGCCTAGAGCCGTTCGAGCTGGACCGGCTCGGCAAGCAGCGCACTGAGGGATTCGTTCAAGTCCTGGACGGCAATGCCCTTGGAGTGCTTCTCCAAGGCCTCTTCAGACTCCCAGCGCTCTGTGAGCACCAGCTTCTCCTCGGTGGCTTCGGTCAGTTCATAACGGATGCAGCCGGGCTCGTTGACGACCTCGTCGATCGCGATTTCCAAGGCGAGCTTCACGCGGAAGAACTCGCCGTCGTTGGGGATGAACGTGGCCTGCAGGTCGATGGGTGCACTCATGGATCCAACCCTACCGGGAGGACACGGAGGCGATTGTCCACTTTACGGTTCTGTTGCGCGGACTGTCTTGGTAGCGTTCGGTCATGTTGTCCTACACCGCCGGAGACACTGACGTCCCGCTGCTTGAAGAGACCATCGGTGCCAATTTTGAACGCATCGCAGCACAGTTCCCGCTCAGGGACGCCCTGATCGAAGCAGCTGCCACACCCGGCGGGGACGCCCGTCGCTGGAGCTACGAAAAGCTTAACGACGACGTCGATCACCTCGCCCGCTCGCTCCTCGCCCTGGGCCTTGAGAAGGGTGAGCGCATTGGCATCTGGAGTCCGAACTGTGCCGAGTGGACCATCCTGCAGTACGCCACGGCAAAGATCGGGGCCGTGCTCGTCAACGTCAACCCGGCTTACCGCAGGCACGAGCTGGAGTTCGTGGTCAAGCAGAACGGCATGCGGATGCTCGTGGCTGCGCCCTCCGACAAGAACAGCGATTATGTGGGCATGGCCAGGGAGACCGCGGGTACGTGCCCTGAACTCAGGGAGATCGTTTTCCTCCCCGGAGATCCGGAAGTTGGCCTCTCAGCCGGTGTCCCGGAGGCCGGCCACGAACTGACGTACGCTCAACTCCTGACCCGGGCGGACGGCGTCGGGCCTTCTGCTCTACGGGACCGCATGGCCGAACTGGATCCGCACGATCCCATCAACCTTCAATACACATCGGGCACCACGGGCTTCCCGAAAGGTGCCACCCTAACGCACCACAACATCCTCAACAACGGCCACTCGATCGGCCGCCTTCTGGGATATACGGAACATGACCGCGTGGTGATTCCGGTCCCGTTCTACCACTGCTTCGGAATGGTGATCGGGAACCTGAATGCCCTGAGCTTCGGGGCGGCAACCATCATCCCAAGCAGGGGGTTCAACCCATCCGCGGCGTTGGAAGCCGTGCAGGACTTTGGTGGCACGTCGCTTTATGGCGTTCCCACCATGTTCATTGCCGAACTCGCGCTGCCCGACTTCGCCACGTTCGATCTCTCCACGCTCAGGACGGGCGTCATGGCGGGGTCGCTGTGTCCCATCGAGGTGATGCGCCGGGTCATCGATGAAATGCACATGGTGGACGTGGCCATTTGCTACGGCATGACTGAGACTTCGCCGGTATCCACCATGACCCGGGCGGGGGACACTTTGGAGCATCGGACCAGCACAGTGGGCACGACCATGCCGCACCTTGAGAGCCGGATCGTGGATCCGGGTACGGGTGAAGTGGTGGAGCGCGGCGTCATCGGAGAGCTCTGCACCCGTGGATACGCGGTGATGCAGGGCTACTGGGGCCAGCCGGACAAGACGGCCGAAGCCATTGACGCTGAGGGCTGGATGCACACGGGCGACCTCGCTCGAATGGACGAGGACGGGTATCTGGTGATTGAAGGCCGGATCAAGGACATGGTGATCCGTGGTGGCGAGAACATCTATCCCCGGGAGATCGAGGAATTCCTGTATCTGCATCCGTCCATCCAGGATGTGCAGGTAATCGGTGTTCCGGACGCAAAATACGGGGAGGAGCTGATGGCTTGCATCATCCTCAAGCCCGGAGTCTCGACGCTCACGGAAGAGGACATCGCCGAGTACTGCCGTGGCAAACTGGCGCATTACAAGATCCCCCGGTATGTGGATGTCCGCGAGAGCTTCCCGATGACCGTCTCGGGCAAGGTCCGGAAGGTAGATATGCGCCAGGAAGCCGTGTCCCGCCTGCACCTCTAGATGCAACGCGGGGTCACTTACGGCCCATGTTGACGACCTTCATGGGCCGTAAGTGACCCCGCGTTGCTGTCATCGGTATCCGGGCTGTGGATAACTCCGTGCGGGCAGGGCCAAACCGACACACTGGAATGCATGGTCCGTATCAACCCTCTGCCCGACGAACTCCAGTACCGTGCTTTCACGACGTACGAGTCCCGCGAGCTCGGTATCCCAGCTAAAAGGCTCAGGGCAAAGGACATTTCCGACGGCGGACGGCTGATTCATCTGCCAACGGGACGTGAGATGGAACTGCTGGAACGGGCGCGGGTTCTGGCCGCCGCAACACCCGGGGCCTGGGTATCCCACGAAACTGCCGCACTTCTCACGGGTTTGGGGCTTCCCCCTTGGATGGGCGGGGGAGACGCCATCCACCTGAGCAAACCGCACATCCTCCCGAGGGTCCGCCGTGGCGGGGTGACGGGCCACAGAGTGCGCGTCCACCCCGGTGAAGTCATGGATTTCGAGGGAGTACCGGTTTCAGTTCGTCCTCGCACCTGGCTGGACTTGGCCAAGGACCTGCCGCTGAACTACGTGATCGCGATGGGCGATCAGCTGATCCGTCGCCCTCGACCAGCCTTCGAATCACGGTCCGAACCCTATGCTTACCCCTCTGGTCTGCGGCTGTTAATTCGACAACACCCCAACCTCCAAGGCGTGGAGAAAGCCCGCCTTGCGCTGGACGAAATGAGGGTGGGTGCGGACTCGTATCCAGAAACATTCCTTCGTTTGGCCATGCGGGATGCCGGCCTTCCGGAACCTGAACTCCAGCTGCAGTTGGACCTGCTGGATCCGATGTCACCGAGGGCCGACCTCGGGTACCGGCGGTTTCGAATCGCAGTGCAGTACGACGGCGCCCATCACCTGACACGTGAACAGCAGTCCCGGGACAACCGGCGCGACGAGGCATTTCTCAGAGCGGGGTGGTCCTACTTCAAAGTCAATGCAGACGACCTTGCCGAAGGCTTCGCCGGGGTGATCTCCAGGATCAAGAGGGTATGACCCAACGCGGGGTCATTTACGGCCCTTTGGACGAGCAAACATGGGCCCTAAGTGACCCCGCGTTGCTTTAAATGGTCAGTGGCCGCGGTGGTCCTGGACGGTCATCCGCGGGCCGAAGGTGGGCTTCCGGAAGCCGCTCAAGTACAGCATGCGGACCAGCCGCTGCCTTTGGCCGCGCCAAGGTTCCAGCAGCTCCAGCATGCCGGCGTCGTCGATCTTCCGTCCCAGCAACGCATAGCCCACGAACGACGCAAGATGGTAGTCGCCCACGGAGATTGAATCCGGGCAGCCGTGGGTCCGCTGGACCACTTCCGCGGCAGTCCAAACGCCGATTCCGGGAATGGTCTGCAGTTTGGCTCCGGCACGGGCTGGGTCCAGGCCAGCCAAACGTTCAAGCGCGACGGCGGACTGCAGCGCCCGCATCACTGTTGCCGAGCGTTGTGGCCCCACTCCCGCCTTATGCCACTCCCAGGACGGAACGGCCAACCATTGCCGGGCAGTGGGAGGTACGAGGAGCCCGGGAGGAGCCGCACTGCCGGGGGCTTTGGTTCCGAAACGGTACATCAAGTACCGGTAGCCACGCCTTGCCTCCAAGGTGGTGACCTTTTGCTCCAGAATGGTGGGCACCAGCGAGTCAACCAGCCGCCCGGTGGAGGGTAGCCGGAGAGCCAGGTTCCGGCGTCGTGCTTCAGTGACCAGGCGCGGGAGAGTTGCATGGAAGACGGGTTCGTCAAAAGCGGACCAATCATCGTCCGCGCCGAGCAGCCGTGGTACGCCGGCAATGGCGTGCTCTGCGCCGGGCCCCCAGGCCTGCGCATCGACAAATGAATCAGGTCCAAGGCCGCCTGCGGAAAGCCGCAGGGTGACTGCTCCTGAAGGAGTAGTGAAGGCCATCCAGAACCCGTTGGGATGGGCCGCGAAAGAGGGGTCGGCATTGCCCCGCATCAGGGGAAACATGGTTTGGTCGAGCCTGTAGGAGGCGCCGGGGTGCCATCGTGCGGAAGCGTCTGCCGCAGCCGCAACAAGGGGCGGGGCGTCTGCAATGGTCATGTTTTCATCGTCCCACGGCTGGCTGACAATTCACTCCTGCAAGCCTCTTACGGCGGCCGCTTCCCGGGTCTAGACTCCCTGATGTGGCGCGGGTGGGCCGCGTCCGACCCCCAGAATCCAGGAGCGCAAACCATGGCCGGAATAGTGCATTTCGAGATTCCCACGGATGACAACGACAGGGCGAACACTTTTTACCAAAGTGCTTTCGGCTGGAATCTCAGCCCTATGCAGGAAATGGATTACACGATCGCCATCACTACTCCGTCCGATGAACAGACCGGCAGGCCCAAGGAACCCGGAGCCATCAATGGTGCCCTGTTCCCCCGAACGGACAACCTGAAAAATCCCATCCTCACCATAGACGTGGATGATGTGGATGCTGCCCTCGGCCAGGTGGAATCCGCGGGTGGCTCCATCGTTCAAGGTAAGGACGCCGTCCCCGGCATGGGCTGGTACGCGTACTTCAAAGACACCGAGGGCAACATCCTGGGCCTCTGGCAAACGGACTCCTCTGCCGGGAAGTGATGCTCCGCACGTGGGGCACGGCAGGGCGGACTACGGGCAGGCGGTAACTTTGTACCTATGAAGTACGCCCAGTCTGTGTTGGACCTCATCGGCAATACGCCGCTCATCAAGCTCAACCACGTAACGGACGGGATCAAAGCCACCGTCCTGGTCAAGCTCGAGTACGTCAATCCCGGCGGATCCATCAAGGACCGCATCGCCGTGAAGATGATCGAAGAAGCGGAAAAGGACGGGCGGCTGCAGCCGGGCGGAACCATCGTTGAGCCGACGTCGGGGAACACCGGAGTCGGCTTGGCGCTCGTAGCGCAGCAAAAGGGCTACAAATGCGTCTTCGTGGTGCCTGACAAGGTGGGCGAGGACAAACGGGCGGTCCTGGCCGCGTACGGCGCGGAAGTCGTGGTGACGCCCACAGCTGTTGCCCCCGACAGCCCGCAAAGCTACTACGGCGTCTCAGACCGCCTGGTTAAGGAAATTCCCGGCGCATTCAAGCCGGACCAGTTCTCCAATCCAGCAGCCCCGGGCAGCCACTTCGAGTCAACAGGACCGGAGATCTGGCGCGATACCGACGGCAGGGTGACGCACGTCGTCATAGGCGCCGGAACGGGCGGCACCATCACCGGCACGGGCCGCTTCCTCAAGGAAGTTTCGGCAGACCGTCCCGCGTCCGACGGCGGCCGGGTCAAGGTCATCGGCGCGGACCCCGAGGGCTCTGTGTACTCGGGCGGCACTGGGCGCCCGTACTTCGTTGAAGGCGTTGGCGAGGACATGTGGCCAGCGAATTACGACAAAACCGTCCCGGACCAGGTCATTGCCGTTTCGGATGCCGATTCGTTCGCCATGACCCGCCGCCTGGCACGTGAGGAGGGCCTCCTGGTGGGTGGCTCCTCCGGCATGGCCGTGGTCGCTGCACTGGAGGCCGCCAAGGACCTGGACGAGTCCGCGGTGATTGTGGTGATTCTCCCCGATTCGGGCCGCGGCTATCTTGCCAAGATCTTCAACGATCAATGGATGCGCTCCTACGGTTTCCTTTCCGGCGGCGAAGAGTCATCCGTGGGCGAGGTGCTGAAGTCCAAGACAGGAGAGATGCCGGACCTGGTCCACATCCACCCGAACGAGACTGTTCGGGACGTCATCAACATCATGAACGAATTCGGCGTCTCACACATCCCGGTCCTCTCGCAGGAACCGCCCGTAGTGATGGGCGAGGTCCTGGGCGCCGTTGATGAGCGCAGCCTCACTACCAAACTGTTCCGTGGCGAAGCCAAACTCACGGACAAGATCTCGGAACACATGGGGGAGCGCCTGCCCGTTATCGGATCCCTTGAGTCCATTTCCGCGGCACGCGAGCTCTTGTCCGACGTCGATACTGTGATGGTCACGTTCGTTGGGGCGCCAGTGGGCATCCTGACTCGCCACGACCTTTTGGCTTACCTGAGCAACTGAGCGCCACGCGCCCACTTCCAACTGTTGAACACTGAAAGAGGAGCTTCCATGTCCGTCAACAACAACGCCGGGTTCAACACGAGGGCCGTCCACGCGGGCCAGGCCTTCGAACCCCGGACAGGCGCTGTGGTGCCGCCTCTGCATTTCAGCTCAACCTACGCCCAGGACGGGATCGGCGGCCTGCGGTCCGGCTACGAATATGGCCGCGGCGGCAACCCCACCCGCGACTCCCTGCAGGAACAGCTGGCGGCCCTCGAGGGTGGTTCCGCCGCGTTCTCGTTCAGCTCCGGCCTTGCTGCCGAAGACTCGCTGATCCGGGCTGCGGCCCGCCCCGGGGACCACATCGTCCTGGGCAACGACGCCTACGGTGGCACGTACCGCCTCATCGACCGTGTGCTCGGCGACTGGGGCATTGGCAACACTCCCGTTGACATGTCCGATCTCGATGCTGTGGCACGTGCTGTCGCAGCGAACAAGACGCGCATGGTGTGGGTGGAAACCCCGTCCAACCCCTTAATGAAGATCACCGATATTGCCGCGCTCGCCGCCGTCGCGCACGACGCCGGTGCCCTCCTGGTGGTCGACAACACCTTCGCGTCCCCCTACTTGCAGACCCCGCTGGACCTGGGTGCCGACGTCGTTATCCATTCCACCACCAAGTACATCGGTGGCCACTCGGACGTGGTGGGCGGCGCGATCGTCGTCAACGATGCCGAGCTTGCCGGGAAGATCGGTTTCATCCAGTTCGCTGTTGGTGCCGTTTCGGGACCGATGGATGCTTTCCTCACCACGCGTGGCCTGAAGACCCTTGGCGTGCGCATGGACCGGCACAGCGAGAATGGACAAGCTGTAGCCGAATGGCTGCTGCAGCGTCCCGAAGTTGAGGCGGTGCTCTACCCGGGCCTCCCGGACCACCCCGGCCACGAACTCGCTGCCAAGCAGATGAAGAAGTTCGGCGGCATGGTCTCTGTCCAGTTCAAGGGCGGTGAGGCGGCAGCGCGTACGGTTGCCGAATCCACGTCGATTTTCACCCTGGCTGAATCGCTGGGCGGAATCGAATCCCTCATGAACTATCCCTCGGAGATGACGCACGCATCCGTCAAGGGAACCGAACTGGCCGTCCCCGTGAACCTCTTGCGCCTCTCTTGCGGCATCGAGGAGTCCGAGGATCTCATCGCGGACCTTGAGCAGGCCTTCGCCAAGATCAGCAACGGCTAACACTGTGGCTTCTTCTTCACCCAGGGTTGTTTCGGCTGCCCAGCGAGGCTGGATCCTGACCGTCGCAGGCGTGCTGACCCTCGCCGTCGCCGTTTGGTTCCTCTACACGGACTACCAGCCGTTCCTGAACGACTTCGAGGTCTATTTCTACGGCGGCGGCAAGGTTCTCGAAGGCGGGGATCTTTACGCTGTGCGCGATGGCCTTCCGTTTACTTACCCGCCGTTTGCGGCCCTGCTCTTTGCCGGCCTCGCAGCAATGGGTTTCTTCGCCAGCAGCATGGTCTTCATCATCGCGGCCTTGGCTGGCGCCGCAGTGGTGGCGGCCTGGTTGGCACGGCACTACTTCGGCCTGAAGACGTGGCGTTCAGCATTCGCCGACTATCGCTTCAGGACCACGGCTTTGGTGGGAACGGGAGCCATCCTGCTTCTGGGCCCGTGGCGGGACACGTTCGTTTTCGGCCAGATCAACATCATCCTCATGGGCGTGATGCTGGCGGACTTCGCGCTCTACGGTAAGGCGCGGGCGGGCCTGATCCGGTGGCCTGCAGGACTGTTGATCGGCCTGGCCGCAGGCGTGAAGCTCACGCCGCTGGCATTCGGACTGTATTTCCTGGTCCGCCGGGACTTCAAGGCCCTTGGATGGATGGCCGCTGGATTCTTCGGGTCCATCACCATCGCGTGGGCCATCCTCCCGCAAGCATCCCTGGCATTCTGGACCCGGATCCTCCCAGATACCGGGCGCATCGGCGGTCCGGCCTACGTGGACAACCTGTCCGTCAAGGGGCTGCTCCTGCACTTCGGCATGCCGGATTCCACTCTCACCAGCGTGGTGTGGATGATTCTTTCCCTGGTCCTGGCGGCCCTTGCAGCAAAGGTCATTAAGTGGGCCGTGGATGTTGACGAGAACTTCATCGCGGTCTCGGCCACGGCCATCCTGATGCTCCTGATCAGTCCCGTCTCCTGGTCCCACCACTGGGTCTGGGTGGCAGTAGCCCTGCCGAGCATGGCCTTCGCGATGCATCGGGTGCCGTCCCGCAGCGGGCGCATGCGGACGGCAGGGTGGATCATTGTGGCCTGTTCCACGGTTGCTTTCTATATGACGCCGAAGAACCTTGCCGTCTGGGCCGGTGCTGCCGAGTGGGGCAAGGACCCCCAGACGCAGTGGCAATTGATGGTGTCCAGCCTCGGTGTGGTGTGCGGAATCGCGCTGCTGGTGTACTGGGCCCTGGCTTACCGGCCTTCGCGCACGGGCCTCGTTCCAGCCGGGATGCCCGCTGGGCGCGTGGCTTCCTGACCTTCTTTGCCGCGGAGAACTGCGCCGAGCGTAGCTTTCTTTAGAAAAGTCATGTACTTTTGTCCACATGCCCTTACGATCCGACTGGTCCGCCCGCGCGTGCAGCCTGGCCCGCGGCCTGGATGTCCTCGGTGATCCATGGGGGAGCTTGGTCCTGAGGGAGATCTTCTTCGGAAACGGCCGCTTCGACGCGATCAAGCAGCGCCTGGAAGTCGCGGACAACGTTCTCAGCAAACGTCTTGGATGGCTGCTCGAGGCGGGGCTGCTGGCGCAACGCCCATACCAGGATGGTGCCCGAACCCGTCAGGAATATGTGCTGACACCCAAGGGCGAGGACGCTCTTCCCGTCCTCAACGCCATCATCATCTGGGCAGAGAAACACTTGGACGCCCCCAATGAGGTGTCCCATATGCGGGTGGTCCACACTGACTGCGGACAAGTCACAGCCTCGGCCGACACCTGCACCCACTGTGGCGTCCATCTGACAGCTGCCAACACGAGCTGGCATAGCTTCACACGCAGCGACCATCCACTGCCCCTGGCCGTAGCACCCGTATCAACAACTTCCCCCGAAACGGAGATCTCCGCATGACCGCTCCTGATGTCACCGGAACTCCGGCAGCCTCTGCAAGTGTCCCCGCCGGCAAGCGCCCCACGGGCACCAAGCCTGGCCGTCGACCCAGCCGCAGGCTGCACCCTGCCTGGATCGTGGCCGCCGTAGCATTCCTCGCCCTGGTTGGGGCGGCCGGCTTCAGGGCCGCGCCCGGAGTGCTGATGGTCCCGCTGCAGCAGGAATTCGGCTGGTCCACCACAGTGTTGTCCCTTGCGGTAAGCATCAACCTCGTCCTGTTCGGTCTGACGGCACCCTTCGCCGCGGCCTTGATGGAACGCTTCGGCATACGCAAAGTCACGTCGCTCGCGCTTTGCCTGATTGGCCTGGGCTCAGCGCTAACTGTGTTGGTGAACCAGTCCTGGCAGATCCTGCTCACGTGGGGCGTGCTGATTGGCCTCGGAACGGGATCCATGGCCCTCGTCTTCGCAGCCACCATCGCCAACACCTGGTTCGCCAAGAGCCGTGGCCTGGTGATCGGCATCCTGACCGCCGGCAGCGCCGCTGGCCAGCTTGTCTTCCTGCCCTTCATCGCAGCCCTGGCGCAGAACCCGGGCTGGCGGGGCGCGTCGCTGCTCATCGCCGCCGGGGCGCTCGCTGTTGTGCCGCTGGTCCTGAGGTGGCTGCGGAACTCACCCGCCGACGTCGGGGTGTTGCCTTACGGTGCGGAAGCATCTGGCGCCAGTCCCGCCGGTTCAAAGACCACGACGCCGGGTGTTGCAGTTGCGTCGACGGCGTCCGCAGCAGCCAAGCCGGATTCGGCGAACGCGGCTGTCCGGGCATTGCAGGTCCTTAAGCGTGCCAGCAAAGTCCGCACGTTCTGGGCGTTGGCGGCGGGCTTCGCTATCTGTGGAGCGACAACGAACGGGCTCATCGGCACACACTTTATTCCCTCAGCTCACGATCACGGGATGCCCGAAACCACAGCGGCGGGCTTGCTGGCCGTCGTCGGGATCTTCGACATTGTGGGGACCATCGCATCCGGTTGGCTGACGGACCGTTTTAACCCCAAGGTGCTGTTGGCCGTGTACTACCAGTTCCGGGGGATCGGGCTTCTGGTGCTGCCGCTGCTGCTGGGCTCATCCGTGGAACCGAGCATGATCATCTTCGTCGTGGTCTACGGCTTGGACTGGGTGGCCACGGTGCCTCCGACCGCGGCCATCTGCCGCTCGGTGTTCGGCGCCGATGGCTCAGTGGTTTTCGGCTGGGTGTTCGCGGCCCATCAACTCGGAGCGGCTGCCGCCGCACTGGCTGCTGGTTTCATCCGCGATGCCACCGGCCATTACAACTATGCGTGGCTGGGCGCGGCTGCAATGTGCACGGTAGCTGCAGTGATCAGCGCAACCATCCGCAAGGATGCGGCACGGAAGCAACCCGTGGTGGTCGCCGACGCGCCTGCCGCCCCAACCAACTAGGTCGCAGCTGATGCCGTTTTGGGGCGCCAAAACGGCATCAGCTGCTACCTACTTGGGTGCTCAGCCGCGGAAGGCGGCGATTCCCGTGATGTGCTGCCCAAGGATGAGGGTGTGAACTTCGTCAGTGCCCTCATATGTGCGCACTGATTCGAGGTTGTTGGCGTGCCGCAGCGGCGAATAATCCAGGGTGACTCCGTTGCCGCCCAGGATAGTCCGGGCCTCCCGGGCGATCTTGATGGCCTCGCGGACGTTGTTGAGCTTGCCCACGGAGATCTGCTGGGGCTGAAGGTGTCCGGCGTTTTTCAGGCGGCCAAGGTGCAGGGCGAGCATGGTTCCCTTTTGGATCTCCAGGAGCATGTTCACCAGCTTCTCCTGCGTCAACTGGTATCCAGCGAGTGGTCGCCCGAACTGGAGCCGGCTGCCGGCATACTCCAAGGCGGCCTCATAGGAGTCGCGGGCTGCGCCCATGGCTCCCCACGCGATGCCGTACCGGGCCTCGTTCAGGCAGGAGAACGGTCCACGAAGTCCGACGGCACCCGGGAGGATTGCCTCCGGACCCAGCATTACGCCGTCGAACTTTATGTCGCATTGGATTGATGCGCGCATGGAGAGCTTCGGTTCGATCGGCGTGGCCGTTACGCCCGGCGTGCCCGCGGGTACCAGGAAGCCGCGGATGCCGTCGTCTGTTTGGGCCCACACCACCATGACGTCGGCAATTGAGGCGAGTCCGATCCAGCGCTTGGCGCCGTTGAGGACCCAGCCGTCGGAGGTCTCCCGGGCGAAAGTGGCCATCGAAGAAGGATCCGAACCGGCCGTCGGCTCCGTCAACGCAAAGCAGCCGATCAGTTCACCGGCGGCCATCCGCGGCAGCCACTGTTCTTTCTGCTCCTCCGAGCCCCACTTGTGAATGGCCGTCATCGCGAGTGAGCCCTGCACTGAGACAAAGGTCCGGATCCCGGAATCACCGGCCTCCAGTTCCATGGCTGCCAGGCCATATTCGACGGCGGTGCGTCCGGGGCAGCCGTAACCCTCCAGATGCATTCCCAGGACGCCAAGCTCGCCCAACTCCGGCACGATCTCCCGCGGGAATACTGCGTCCTCATACCAGCGCGCGATGTTCGGCCGGATCCGCTGGGTGGTGTAATCCCGCACTTTCTCGCGGAGGGCCAGCTCTTCGCTGGTCAACAGGGAATCAAGGGCCAGCACATCCGAGGTGTTCGTCGTTGAATCGCTCATTCCAGCATCCTAAGTGGCTGGATGCCCGCAGTGGACGGACGCACCGCGCCGCCAGCCGGGTCGGGCCGCGCCGGGCCCAGCCGGGTCGGGCCGCCGTCGGGCGTTTAAGTAGTATGTATTCCGGGAGCCACTGGGATCCCCACTGCACAAAGAAAATATTGGGGGACAAAGACATGGCACTGCCCGGCGTCGATTTACAGGCTAAGGCGGAAGCCGGGAAGTCTGCATCCACCGCATCACAAACACTCCGTTGGCTCCCGTGGGCGCTCTTGATCTGGCCCGTGTGGCTGATGCTTGCTGGCTGGAGTAAGGAGGGCCTGGACTTCAGTGTCTACTGGTTCGGCGGAAGCATCCTCAACGAGGCCGGTGCCTCGCCCTCGGACTTGTACGGCCCAAGTGTTGCCGCCGCCGGAGGACCGGATCTTCCCTTTACCTATCCGCCGTTCGCAGCGCTCATCTTTGGCTTGTTGGCACTCTGGCCGCAACCCGCCGCGCTGATGCTGTTCAACGTGGCCGGCGTAGCGATTGCCGGCTGGGTTGCCGCCACCATAGTGAAGTACTGGGCCTCCAAGCACGACTGGCGAACTGCATTGTCATCCGCCCGCGCCCGCTGGATTGCCGGGGCGCTGTTCCTGGCTGTCCTGTTCCTTGGTCCGTGGCGTGAAACGCTGGCGTTCGGCCAGATCAACATCCTGCTCATGGGCTTGATGGCTGTCGACTTGCTGGGCGCCTCCGGGCGCCGGGGGTTCCGTGGCAGCGGCTTCCTGGTGGGCATAGCGGCGGGTATCAAGCTCACGCCCCTTGTCTTTGGCCTGTACTTCCTGATGCGTAAGGACTGGCGTGGACTGGCCAACATGTCCATCGGTTTCGCCGGTACCGTCCTCCTGGCATGGGTGGTTCGGCCAGCCGAGTCGCTGCAGTTCTGGCTGGAGATACTCCCTGACACGTCCCGGATCGGCGGCGCCGGCTACGTGGACAACCTCTCGATAAAGGGCGCGTTGCTGCACTTCGGCGTGCCGCAGGATTTGGTGACGCTTCCCTGGCTAGCGCTCAGCCTTGGCACGGTGGTGCTCGCGGCCTTCCTGATCCGCGCGGCCAGCTCGCAAGGAGCCCGCGTCATTGCAATATCGACGACGGCACTGACCATGCTGCTCATCAGCCCCGTCTCGTGGTCCCACCATTGGGTCTGGATGGCAATGGTCTTGCCGGCCTTCGCCTGGACCATCAAGGAAACTCCGGGCCGGTACAGGGCGCAGAGAATTCTGATGACCGCCGTGTTTGCCGTTTCCACGCTGGTCTTCTTTTATTCTCCAAAGACCATTGGCACGGCTCTGGGTGCCGCTGATCTCAACGTCCAGACGCCGGGGCTGTGGATCATGGCATCGAGCGCAGGGGTGTTCTGTGCCCTGGTGATCCTGGTCTGCTGGCTCCTGGCGCTGCGGCGGGATGCCGTCCTGCCGGATGGCGTGCCTGCCCGGCTCCGCCAGTGGGCCATGGCACGGCGCTGAACGCAGGCTACTCGCCGCGCACCAGCCCGACCTCGGTGTGTTCACCGGTGAAGAAGCCACGCGTGGCAGGTGCGAAACGGCACACGATGGCCAGCACCACACCCAGGAGCAGAAGCAGGACACCGCTGACAAAGGCTCCGCCGATCCCAAAGATCTGCGTATCACCGTATTCCGGATCCCACATTTGCACCGCTGAAATGAAGAACGCCACAGTCAGCGACACCGCTCCCAGGAAGGGCAGGATGCCGCGGAACCACAGGTTGCGGGCAGAATCCCGGAGCGTTGAGCGGAAGAACCACACGCACGCGAAACCGGTCAGGGCGTAGTAGAACGCGATGAACAGGCTGATGGCACTGATGGAGTCCGCCAGGAGGTCCTCGCTGAGGAAGCTCATGGCCACGTAGTACGCCACGGCAGCCACACCCATCACCTGGGTTGAGAAACCCGGTGTCTGGAACCTTGGGTGGACCTTGCCAAACCGCGCCGGAAGGGCACCGTGCACGCCCATGGACAGCGTTCCCCGGGCTGTGGGGAGGATGGTGGTCTGCGTTGAGGACAGGACGGATGCCAGCACAGCCACCACGATCAGCCAACCCCAGGGACCCAGCACTACGTCCTTCATGGCCAGGAACACGTCATCCTGGTTGGCTTCATTGCCCAGGCCAATGCCTTCGGTCCCGACACTCGCGTACATCATGACCAGCAGCGCCACGGAGACGTAGATTGCCACCAGGACGAACGCCGAGATAACGGCACCCCGGCCTGGAGTCTTCGCAGGGTTTTCCGTCTCTTCGTTCAGGGCCAGGCAGGTGTCCCAGCCCCAGTAGATGAACAGGGCCAGCAGGACCCCATGAACTACGGCGCTGGGATCGGCGAACGCACCCGCGGGGTTGAACCATTCAAGGTCGAAAGGCTGGACGGTGGGGCTGCTGTCGGCTGTTCCAGGCGCGCCACCGGCGATCCCAACAATAATGGCCACCGCAAAGATGCCCAGGGAGATGTACTGGATGTAAGTCAGGGTCCGCTGGACGTGCTCGCCAAGCCGTATCCCGCGGTGGTTCACGTAGGTCATGAAGGCGATGAACAAGACCCCGGTGGCGGTGACCAACCACGTGTTCCCGGCCAGGGAGCCGTCGCCGACCAGCAACCACAGGTACTTCCCGGCAATTTGGGCCAGGTTGGCGAGGACCACGATCCCGGCCAAGGCCACTCCCCAGCCGCCCAGCCAGGCCGCCCACGGCCCAAAGGCTTTGCGGGCCCAGAAGAACGTGGTGCCACAGTCAGGGAGCGCACTGTTCAACTCGCGGAACGCGTAGGCGATGAACAGCACCGGGATGAAGCCAAGGACCAGGATCAGGGGCGTGTAGTTGCCGTTGACGGCAACTATAAGTCCCAGCGTAGCGGCCAGCGAATACACCGGTGCCGTGGATGCCAAACCGAGCATGACGGAGTCGCCAAGGTCCAGGATCCCTGCATGGAGGCCTTTGGAAGGTACGACGACGGTACGGTCGCCGCCCGCTGAACCGCCGTCCGGCGTCGAAATTTCAGTGCTCAAAGTGCAGCTCCATAAGAAGTAGTGGTGGGCGCGGCAGGCGCCGGGGCATCAATGGTGTTGGGAACGAAGCGGCAGAAATAGTCCGTGATGGGGCCATCAGATTCACGGATACCGCAGCCCACGGACTCGCCGTCCACAACCCACAGACCAAGCACCGGATGGTTTCCATCGAAGTCGGGGAGAGCGTGGTACTGCTGGAAGCACCACCCTTCGCGGCCATAGCCGCCGGGCTGCTGCAGCTCGATGCCGGGGGCATGGATACGGATGTTGTCGCCCTCGCGGCCATGAAGGGGCTTGGCCACCCATTCCTTGAGCGGGCCAGGATCGCCAAGGTAGGCCGGCAGCAGGTTCCCGTGGCCGGGGTAGAGGTGCCACAGTGCAGCCAGCAGGGCTTTGTTGGAGAGCAGCATCTTCCACGCCGGCTCTACCCACCGGGGGTTGTGCGCCCGCGTCAGCAGCCGGTGTCCGAAAGGTTCCTTCATCATCAGTTCCCACGGGTACAGCTTGAACATGGTGCTGATCATGAAATTGTCCAGGTCCACAAAGCGGTTCAGGTTCGGGTCCCAACCGATATCCGACATATTGATGCCGATGGTCGTCCACCCACCCTGGCTCGCCACATCCCGCATGTAGGCGGCAGTCATCCAGTCCTCGCCGGACTCTTCGGCCTCCGAATGAGCCACATGCAGTGTGCTCATCCCGGTGCGGAACTGCAGCTTTTTCCATTGCCGGATCAGCGCCTCATGAATTCCGTTCCACTGGTCCTTTTCCGGAAACACATCCTGCAGCCAGAACCACTGCGCAACGGAGGCTTCAATAAGGCCTGTGGGTGTATCGGCGTTGTACTCCAGCATCTTCGCCGGCCCGCCCTTGCCGTCATAGATGAAGTCGAAGCGCCCATAGATATCCATATCCCCGGCCTGCAACGACTCACCGGCAAGCTCCAACGCCTGTTGGCCGATACCAATATCTCCCATGGCCCCGGTGGCGAGGAACTTTGCCGCTTCCAGGCACATGAGGTGCATGTCCTCGGCAGTCTTCTCGAGCGTCTCCACCTCGTCCATGGTGAATTCGTAGTACGCCGACTCGTTCCAGTACTCGATTTTGCGGCCATCGGGCATGGTGGTGGTCGAAAACACCAGGCCCTGTTCTTCGATCTTCTTTTTCCAGTCCGGCCTGGGCTCGGAGGGCAAACGCCGCACGCCTAACCTCCCGAGCTTCCGCCGCTTTTGGAGCTGCTGCCAAAACCGCCACGGCTGACTGTGCCGCCCTTGGTGCTGTAGCCCGTCGACGTCTTGGCGCCTTGTGGAACTGTCTTCGTGTAGCTCGGGTAGGAGTTGCGGTTCTGTCCCACAGCGGGCACGCTGGCTCCCCGCGAGTAGAAGTACCAGGCGTAGATGGCGGAACCGCGGCCATCCGAGCTGCTGTTGTTGCACTGGGAATCGTCCACGCGCTCGCCGGTTTCATCGTTGAAACAGACCTGCGCGTAGTCAGCCTCTTGTTCGCTGCTGGCGACCACGGCCGTGATGGTTCCGGCCAGAAGGGCCGTCACGCCCAGACCCACGACGACGGTGCGGCGCCGGGAGCGCTTCTTCCGGGCCTCGGCTTGGGCTGCTTCGCGTTCACGTTCCTTGGCGAACGGGTCAAGGATGGGGAGCGGATGGCCTGGCGCTGGCTTGGAAGGGCCGGGCTGGGATGCGCCGGGCTTGGAAGGGCCTGGCTGGGATGTGCCGGGCTGAGAAGAGCCTGGCTGGGATGCGTCGGGAGCTTTGTCCGTGTCGTCATTGGCAGGAGGGATCAGCTCCGGATGGAGCTCGGGTTTGGGCACCAGCCACGGCGGTGGCTTGGGCGGATTCTTGCCCGCATCCGGACCTTGGCCACCACCTGCAGCACCGCTGCCTGACGCGCCGTTGCCTGACGCGCCGTTTCCTGAAGCGCCGCTGCCTGCGGCGCCTTCGTTCGGGTCCATGTATATCCCCCTGGATAGACCGTTGGATTGTCCGGCGCCATGCCGGACCAGATGCTGAAAGCAAGCCTAGTCCTTGAGCGGGGCGCGGGCACTGCTGTCATCCGAAGGTGGGCAGAACTGCCCATCTTGCCAACCGTGGAAGGATGTAGCCATGCCAGCTCCTGAAGCACAAAGCAGCGACTCCGACGCCGTTCTGCTGCGCCTTCCCGCTGTTCGGGGCATCGGCCGTGGACGCGTTGTAACGGGCCTTGTCCTTGCCCTGCTGTTGCCGCCGGGCGTCGAAGTCATGGTCACTGTTTTGGGCTTTCGAAACTTCGCCATGATCATGCTCCTTCAGCTGGCAGCGGCCGTGGCCGTTGCCGCAATCGGAGGCCTGTGGCCCGCCGTGGTCGCGGCGGTCCTGGGTAGTTTCCTGCTGAACTATTTTTCCGCCGAACCCGTGGGCTCCCTGTCCATCGCTGATCCAACCACCCTGTTTACCCTGGTGGTTTTCCTGGCCGTGGCTTGCGGCGTTGCGCTCGCGGTGGGACTGGCAAGCCGCAGGGCCCAGGAGGCTGCGAGGTCCGAGGCCGAGGCCACTGCCTTGAGCGAGTTGGCACTGCGCATCCTCAGCTCTGACGGCAGCCTTGAATCCTTCCTGGAGAAAGTCCGCGGAAATCTCGGCATGGAGGCTGTGACGCTCTTGGGATCGCCGGGACCGGACAGCGTCGCAGTGCCGGGAGCACCGCCGCAGTGGCGGATTCTTGCGAGCGCCGGCCCCAATCCGCCGGTGACCCATGCTGCCGCGGACCATGCCGCCGTCGTCGATCCCCACTACACGCTGTTGTTGCGCGGTGGTGCGCTGTCCTCCCAACACCAGCGTCTACTGGCGGCCTTCGGAGCGTTTGTGGTGGCTGTGCGTGAGCGGCAGCAGCTGGTCAAGAGCCGCCGGGACAACCTTCGCCTGGCCGAGGGAAACAAGATGCGCACGTCTATCCTTCGCGCCGTTTCCCATGATTTGAGGACGCCGTTGGCCGGAATCAAACTGGCTGTGAGCAGCCTGCGGCAGGAAGAGGTCCAGTTCCCTCCGGACGTGGAGAAGGAGTTGTTGGAGACGATCGAGAATTATGCGGACCGCCTTGACCATTTGGTGGACAACCTGCTGGATATGTCGCGGATTACCGCCGACGCCGTGAACCCTTTGCTCGCGGGCACCACCTGGACCGAAATATTGCCCGAGGCACTTCGAGGGATCCCGAAGGATCGGATACGCAGCGAGTTGCAACCCAACCTGCCGCCCGTAACAGCCGACGCCGGCATGTTGGAGAGCGTCGTGGCGAACATCGTTGAAAACGCGGTGAAGTACGCACCTGGTTCGGACGTTGTCCTGACTGCGCGTGCGGGTGCCGGGATAACGGTGGGGGACAAGCCTGCCAGCGAACTGAGGATCGTGGACCATGGCAGCGGGGTGGGACACAACGAGGTGCTTGAGATGTTCCAGCCCTTCCAGCGGCTTGGCGATTCGCCGGCCCCGGCAGGCGGCGCGGGTGGTGGAATCGGGTTGGGACTTGCGGTGGCCAAAGGCTTCACGGAAGCCATGGGCGGCACGCTCATGGCGGAGCCGACGCCAGGTGGCGGCTTGACCATGGTGGTTACGTTGCCGCTGTGGACCGGTCATGGGGGAGGCAGGGCATGACCCGTGTGCTGATAGTTGAGGACGAAGCCCAGATCGCACGGGCCATGCAGGTCACCCTGCAGGCCCACGGGTACCAGGCAATGACCGTTGGAAACGGCGCCGATGCCTTGAACGCCGTGGCGAGACAAAGCGTGAACATTGTTGTGCTGGATCTTGGATTGCCGGACATGGACGGGGTGGAGATCATCCGCCGCATCCGTGGGTGGAGCAGCATGCCCATCATCGTGCTGTCCGCCCGGCATGCCTCGGAGGACAAAGTTGAAGCGCTCGACGCCGGTGCGGACGACTACGTGACCAAGCCCTTCGGACTGGATGAGCTGCTTGCGCGGCTTCGGGTCGCCTCGCGCCGGGTCCTTACCGATCGGGAGGAACCTACCTTGGCGACGTCGGACTTCATGGTGGACCTGGCGGGCAAGAAGATCGTGAAGGACGGGTCAGAGGTGAGGCTGACGCCCACCGAGTGGAACATCCTGGAGTTGTTGGTCCGGAACAAGGGGAAGCTGGTGAGCCAGCAGCAGATCCTGACCCAGGTCTGGGGTCAGGCCTATGCCAAGGAGACGCAATATCTGCGGGTGTATATTGCCCAGTTGCGGCGAAAGCTGGAGCGGGACCCGGCCGCGCCGCGGCACCTGCACACTGAAGCGGGAATGGGTTACCGGTTTGATCCTTAAATCCGGTTCCCCGTCCGTAAACTGTTGTCCATGAACACCGCATCCCTCCTCGCTGTCTGCCGTGTCCACCAGTTGTTGCCGGACCCGGAAGGAAGCGTTGGCGTCACGGCGATAGATAAGCGTCCTGTCGAAGGCCCCGTGAAGATCCACAAGCTCGGCGTACACGGCGACGTCCAGGCCAACAGGTTCGATCACGGCGGGGAAGACCAGGCCTTGTATGCCTATTCCCAGGCGGATGCCGATTACTGGTCGGCCGCACTGGATCGTGAGCTTCCAGCCGGCGCCTTCGGGGAGAACCTGCGGGTGGACGGAATCGAGACCACGGGAGCCGTCATTGGTGAACGTTGGAAGATCGGGCTGGATGTGGAGGTGGAGGTAACGTCACCGCGTGTCCCGTGCGCCACCTTCCAGCGCTTGCTGGACGAGCCGCAATGGGTGAAGCGCTTCACGCAGGCCGGGCGGGTTGGAACCTACCTGCGTGTGATCAAGACGGGGACGGTTTCCGCGGGAGACCACATTCACCAACTGTTCGTACCGAAGCACGGTATTACTGTTGGCCAGTGGTTCAGCGAGCCCACACCGGACATGGTGCAAACCCTGCTCGATGCCGAGGCGGACGGGGAGATTCGGCTTCAGGACGAATACCACGGGAAGTTCGAGAAAGTCCTTCGGCGAAACGGGTTCTAAGCCTTCTTGAACGGGCTGCGCGGCTTGTTGGGGTGCTGTATGGAGGCTGCCTGGAGTAGCCGAGGAGTCCGGGTGTGCTCAAGCTCACTTGGTCTCCATCAGCACTCAACTCGCGGTGATGGCACTCTGTGCCCTACACTTGAAATATCCCCCACTCCGGAAATCCCTTTATCCTGCCCAATTCTTGAGGCAGGACTGGTAAGTGTTGGGGCCCGCAAATGTGTGCGGGCATTTTCATAGGGAGAGCCGGCTAAAGAAAACGCTGTACAGACTGCTGGGATAGCAGCCAAGAGATGCAGCGGGAAGTCCTGCCATGGGATTGCGATAGCGCCGGACTTCTTGCGAAAGCAGGGCACCTTTGCCTGGCTCTTCGCGACGAGTAATGCGGCCAAGCCCAACCGGGCCGCGCCGACTGCCCTATGGATGAGGAATTTCCCCCTATGACCGAAAATCTCAACGAAAACTTCGACGCCCCCAACGCTGAGTCTGCTGACGTAGCAGAGACCGCCGCTGAAGGCACCGCAGTAGAAGCACCGGCCGCCGCCGCTGCCCCCGTCGAGAACGCTGCACCCGAGTCTGCAGCCCCCACCTTCACCGAAGCTTCTGCCCCCAAGGTAGAAGACGAGGAAGAAGAAGGCGTCCGCTTCGTCGATCTTGGCATCGATGGCCGCGTTCTGGCCGCACTGCAGGATGTCGGGTACGAAAAGCCGTCCCCCATCCAGGCAGCCACCATCCCGCTGCTCCTCGAAGGCCGCGACGTCGTCGGCCTGGCCCAGACCGGTACCGGCAAGACTGCAGCCTTCGCTGTCCCTGCCCTGTCCCGCCTGGCGGAGCTGCACGACCTCAACGGCCCGTCCCGCAAGACCCAGGCATTGGTCCTGGCGCCGACGCGTGAACTCGCCCTCCAGGTTGCCGAAGCGTTCACTTCCTACGCCAAGCACATTGACGACTTCACCGTGCTTCCGGTTTACGGTGGTTCCGCTTACGGTCCCCAGCTGGCCGGCCTTCGCCGCGGTGCACAGGTTGTTGTCGGTACCCCCGGCCGTGTGATCGACCACATTGCCAAGGGCTCCCTGGACCTCTCCGAACTCCAGTACCTGGTGCTGGATGAAGCTGACGAGATGCTGCGCATGGGCTTCGCCGACGACGTAGAGCAGATCTTCCAGCAGACTCCGGAAACCCGCCAGGTTGCACTGTTCTCTGCCACCATGCCGGGCCAGATCCGCCGCATGTCCAAGCAGTACCTGAACAACCCTGCTGAAATCTCGGTGAAGTCCAAGACCACCACCGGTGCCAACACCAAGCAGCGTTACCTCCAGGTCATGGGCCCGCACAAGCTGGATGCCCTGACCCGCATCCTCGAGGTTGAAGACTTCGACGGCGTCATCGCCTTCGTGCGCACCAAAATGGCAACCGAGGACCTCGCCGACAAGCTGAAGGCCCGTGGTTTCCAGGCTGCCGCCATCAACGGCGACATCCCGCAGCAGCAGCGCGAACGCACTGTTGACGCGCTGAAGGAAGGCCGCATCGACATCCTGGTTGCTACCGACGTCGCAGCCCGTGGCCTTGACGTTGAGCGCATCAGCCACGTCATCAACTACGACATCCCCCACGACACCGAGTCCTACGTCCACCGCATCGGCCGTACCGGCCGTGCAGGCCGTTCCGGTGACGCGATCCTGTTCATGACGCCGCGGGAGAAGTACCTGCTGCGTTCCATTGAGAAGGCTACGCGCCAGCCGGTGGAGCAGATGCACCTGCCCACGGCCGAGACCGTGAACACGCTGCGCCTGGGCAAGTTCGCTGAACGCATCACCGAGACCCTCGAGTCCGAGGATGTTGCAGCATTCCGCGACCTCATCTCCTCCTACGAGGAAGAGCACAACGTACCGGCCTCGGAGATCGCCGCTGCACTGGCCGTCATGGCACAGGGCGGACAGCCGCTGCTGGTCAAGGAACTGCCTGCAGCTCCTGAGTACCAGAAGCGCGAGCGCTCCAAGGACGGCTTCGGCTCCCGTGGCCCGACCCGTGCACTCACCGAGGGCAACGCCACCTACCGGATCGCCGTCGGACGCCGTCAGCGCGTCATGCCGGGCTCCATCGTGGGCGCCATTGCCAACGAAGGTGGCATCTCCTCCGCACAAATCGGTGGCATCGACATCCGCTCGGACCACTCCCTGGTGGAGCTCCCGGCAGACCTCAGCCCCGAGCAGTTGCGCGCACTGTCCCGCACCCGCATTGGTGGCGAACTGATCCACCTTGAGCTGGACAACGGACGCAGGCCCAACAGCGACCGTGGCAGCTACGCCGGTGGTGGCGCCGGTGGCCGTGGTGGCTACGGCGACCGCGAGAACCGTGGTGGCGGCAACTTCAAGGGCAGCGGTGGGTTCAAGAAGGACTTCCGCAAGTCCGAAGGTGGCGAGCGTTCCTCTGCCGACCGCGGCGGCCGCACGTACAGCGACCGCTCCGAGCGCACTGCAGGCAGCTTCGGCGATCGTGACCGGGGCCAGGCCAGCGGCTCCCGCTTCGGCGGACACGGCGACGGCGCCCGCAAGCCCCGCAGCGGTGGCGAAGGCGGACACCGCGACTTCAACCGCAAGGGCAAGTGGTAAACACTGGTCAAGTGGTAAACACTAAGTAGTTCCCGTCAGGGGGTCGGCTTTCGGGCCGGCCCCCTGTGGCGTTTAACCCCCGTCAATTCCTGCTCTTGTTCGATATACGGAGCCTTGAACGGCGGGTATATCGAACAAGACCGGGATTTCTGCGGAGGTCCTGGAAGCCTTGGAACGGCCGGAGTGCCGCCGTACGATCGAGGTGCTACGAGTGGCGTAGCTGCGAAGAGCCTGAAGGTCGCAAGCTGAATGTAGGAGGGTTCCGATGGGATTGCTCGACAACTTGAAGAAGAACCTGGGCCGTGGTGAGAAACATCACCCAAGCCCGGATGCCAGTGTCCCGGATGCCAGCGTGGTGGATGCCGGTGAAAAGGATCACAGGAACCAGGGTGCGGCCGCCGCGCCGGACACCTCAGTTGATCCTGCCGACCAACCCGCTGCCGACCAACCGGCTGCCGACCCCTCCGCCGTGGACCAGGCGGCAGAGGATGCTGCCGCCGTCCATGCTTCTGCTTCGAGCAAGGCGGCCGCGGAAGCTGCCGCAGCCCAGGCCGCCGAACAGCAGGCGGCGGCCAACGCTGCAGGCGCTGGGATCGCCGAACAGGCGGGCTTGGAGCCGGAAGCCCCGGAGATCCAGCCAGTGACCCGCCAGGCAGCCTCTGAGGCCGCTGCCGAGGCAGGACAACGTGGTCCAGTCGCCCCTCGCGTCACGGAGGTTGCGGTGGAGCCCGGCGACACGATGAGCGGCATCGCTGCGCAGTTCGGGGTGGACCTCGGAGCCCTGATCGCAACGAATGCTGACACAGTGCCCAACCCGGATCTCATCTACCCCGGACAGGTGCTCCGGCTGCCCTGATTTGGGCGTTATCTGGATCAGGAAAACGGCGTCTGCGCAAATTGTGTCGGCGCCGTTTTTCCCCGGATTTTCGCCGATTTGTAGCTTCTGAAAACGTCCGGTAGAGTATTTACTCGTTGCCCCCCTAGCTCAGTGGTAGAGCGCGTTCTTGGTAAGAACGAGGTCACCGGATCGATTCCGGTGGGGGGCTCTGAATGAGGGCCTGTGTCAAGGCGGTTTTGACCGGCTTGACACAGGTTTTTCTCATTCGTGGCGGTGTAGCTCAGTTGGTTAGAGCGCACGACTCATAATCGTGAGGTCGGGAGATCGAGCCTCCCCACCGCTACAGAGCAAGACCCCGCAGGTATCATCTGCGGGGTCTTTTCATTTGCCCGACCGCGCCACCTTTCCATCTGGGACAGAATGGGTGCATGAGCCGAATCGCAATCATTGGCGGCCACGGCAAAGTGGCCCTTCATCTATCCCGGATTCTTAGTGGCGAAGGTCACGATGTCACGTCGTTCATTCGGAATCCCGATCATGTGGCAGATGTCACGGAGACGGGAGCCACTGCGCAAGTGCTGGACGTGGAAAACTCGACGACGGCGGAACTCGCCCAGGCGCTCAAGGGCCACGATGCCGTGGTCTGGTCGGCAGGGGCCGGTGGGGGTAACCCGGCCAGGACCTATGCCGTGGACCGGGACGCCGCCATCCGATCCATGGACGCGGCCAAGGAAGCCGGCGTTAAGCGTTACGTGATGGTGTCCTACATCGGCAGTGCCAAGGATCACGGCATTCCCAAGGACCACCCCTTCTTCCCTTATGCAGAGTCCAAAGCAGCGGCCGATGACTACCTGCGCAGTAGCAGCGGCCTGGACTGGACGGTGCTGGGACCGGGAACCTTGACCGAGGAGCCGGCGTCCGGGCTGATCGAAGTCAACCCGGCCAACCCTGGCAACGGCACCGGGACGTCCCGTGCCAACGTTGCTTTGGTGGCCGCTGCCGTCCTGGAACTTCCCGGCACTATCCACCGGACCATCACTTTCAAGGATGGGACCGTTGACGTGGTGGATGCCCTGACCACGGATTGACGTGGCAAGGGATCTACGGACCCCGGGATAGGTTGGTAGGTAGCTTCTGTGGGCCAGGCCTGCCGGAAGCTCGTACAACTTCTGGGGAAGCGGGAACATGGATCAGCTGGCACTCATTATCGGATTGCTGCTTGCCACGGTGCTGGCCGTCGGCCTGGGGGACAGGCTTCGGCTTCCTTATCCGGTCCTGATGCTGCTCCTGGCTGTTGCGCTGACGTTCATTCCCGGCTTTCCTGAGTTTGAGATTTCGCCGGAGCTGATCCTGCCGATCTTCCTCCCGCCGTTGCTCTTTGCCACTGCGCAGAAGAGTTCCTGGGCCGTTTTTCGCGTCCGGTGGCGGACGCTGCTACTCATGGCTGTCGCCTTGGTGGTGGTTTCCACCGCGGTGGTGGCTGGTGCTGCGTGGCTCATGATTCCTGGTATCGGGATCCCGGCAGCGATTGCTTTGGGAGCCATGGTGGCGCCGCCGGATCCCGTTGCCGTGGAGTCAGTGGCTGGCCGCGTTCACATGCCCAGGCGGCTCATTACTGTTCTGCAGAGCGAGGGCCTTTTCAATGACGCCGCCGCAATCGTGATCTTCCAGGCAGCAGTCGCTGCCACGGTGTCCGGTAGCGAAGTGGGCCCCAATGTCATCCTGCAATTTGTGGTGGGCGCAGCCTTGGCAGTGGTCATTGGCATCGCCATGGGCTGGCTGACCAAGTTCATCACCAAGCTTGTGACGTCCATGGTGGCGCGCAGCGCGGTCACGCTTGTGGTTCCGTTTGCTGCCTACATCCTGGCGGAAGAGCTGCACGCATCAGGTGTGGTGGCCGTCGTCGTGACTGCATTGGAGCTGCAACGCCACGCGCGGCCGCAGGACGCTGCTGAGCGCATTACGCGGACAGCTTTCTGGGACGTGGTGGAGCTGCTGGCCACCGGACTGGCCTTCGGCCTGGTGGGCTTGGAGATCCGTCACGTCATCCGTGACGAGGGGACGGCGATTTTCGGGATGATCGGCGTTGCCGTGGTGATTTGCATCCTGGTGTTCGTTGTCCGCTACCTGTGGCTCGGGCTGCTTGCGCTCACGGCCCACCGGCGGCGGAATCTGCTGCAGCCAACCTCGCCGAAGGAAGTACTCATCCTGACATGGTGTGGAATGCGTGGGCTGGCCACCCTGGCCCTCGCTTTGGCGCTCCCCGTGACCCTGCCTGATGGGAGTGACTTTCCCGCACGGCACGAAATCCTCGTCATCGCCTGCGCCGTGCTTCTTGCCACGTTGGTACTGCCGGGCCTGACACTTCCCTGGCTGATGCGGGTCCTGAAAGCCACGGAGGACGGTTCCCATGAAAAGGACGCGGCACGCGTTCTGGCCAAACGTGCGCAGTCGGCAGCAGTCTCGGCGCTGAAGGACCATGAGCTCATGAAGGAACTCCCGGCGGACAAAGTGGCACTGGTCAAGGAAAAGATGCGCCGGCTCCACGCAGAGCTGCTGGATGGGACGTTGCGCAACGAGTCGGCGGCGGAGAAACGCAAACGGGGCCGTGAACTTGCCATTGCCGTGCAGACGATCGCGCTGGATGCCGCCCGTCAGGAAGTGGTGGAGGCACGTAATGAGCCCGGGACTGATCCTGAAGTGGCAGATCGTGTCCTGAGGCAGCTGGATTTGCGCACCATGTCAATGCCGGAATAGCACCGCGCAGGCCCGGGTTGCAGTCGGGCGCCGGACACGATCAGGAGGCGTCCGCGCGCTTCGGCAATGACGAGGGGGAGAGGTCCAGCGCGTGCTCCTCGACGTAGTCCAGGGCGTGGCGGATCGCGCCGAGGGACACAATACGGTCACCGAGGGTGGAGGTTGCCAGCCGCGGGGGAGTGAAGGTGAAGTCCGGCAACTGCTTTTCAATTGCTGGGATCAGTGCGTGGGCAGAGGCTGCGACGGCTCCCGCAATAACAACCAGCTCAGGGTTGACCAACGTACTGATCGAGCCGATGACACGGGCCATGCGGTGCGCCACACGGTCCAGGGCCTGACGGGCGGCGTGGTCGCCTTCCGCGGCTGCCTTGAAAACCATCTCTGCTGTTAACGCTGCTGGATCATCCCCGCAAAGTTCCCGCAGCTTCGTGGTCGGGGTATCGTCAAGCGCTTCCCGCCCCCACAGCACGGCGTAGTGGGCGATGCCGTACGTGTCGCCCACGCCGTCGACGGTGTCCAGGTATCCCAGTTCCCCAAAGCCGCCAAGCTGCCCGTGGAGCAAACGGCCGGATTCGAGGATTCCGGAACCCAGGCGGTCGCCTGCCAGCATAACCACGAGGTTGTCGACTCCCTGCGCGGTGCCCTGCCACCGTTCCGCGAGGGCTGCGAGGTTGGCGTCGTTTTCCACGAGTACCTGCCAGCCATGCCGCTCTGCAACAATCCCGCGGACATCGAAGGATTTCCAGAATTCCTGGACGGTGAGGACCTCGCCGTCGCGGCTTACCGGGGCAGCAACTCCCACGGACACTGCAAGGATCGAGTCTGCAGGTACGCCGGCCTTTTTCAGGACGTCTGCTGCGATCCGGTCCAGCACATCTGCACGCTCATTGGCAGAGACGTTGTACGTGCGGAAGGGCATCGTGACCTGGGATAAAGGTGTTCCGGCCATGTCGGCAACTATGGCGGTGATCTTATTGGCGCCGATGTCGATTCCGAGCACGCTGGCCGCGTTGTCGTCGAAAACAAAGCGGCGTGCCGGCCTGCCCTTGATGTAGTCTCCGGCCCCCCTCTGGTTTTCCAGTTCCTGGAGCCAGCCGAGCCGGACAAGTTCGTCGCAGATGGAAATGACGGTGGCGCGGGAGAGCCCGGTGGAAGCCATGAGTTCTGTGCCTGTTACCACACCGGCACCACGCATGGCCTTGAGCATCGCGCTGGCATTGACCCTGCGAACCAGCTGTGTTGACGGCGCAATCCCGATCAGCATTCGGCGCTCCCACCTTTTCAGCCGCCTACCGGAGTGATAGAGCGGTCTCTCTAAATTTAGTACATAAATTTAGATGACGACGTATTTCCCCCAAAGCTTGACCGTGTGGCGCTCCTCACTAAATACTAGCGATAGGTCATAAATTTACCTCCTATCAAAACTCCGGTGGAGGTCGAATGCGACCACCTCCCCCCACGGCATAGCGGCCACTGGGGGTCCGCAAGACGAAAGGACTATGGAGTCTGTGAAAGCTACGCGCAAGAAACGCATGGCAGCGATGGGCCTGGGTCTGGCACTGCTGGCCGGCCTTCTCTCGGGCTGCACCGGGGAACCGGGCAAAGAGACCATCCGCTTCACCTTCAGCAAGCGGGAGGCAATCGGATTCATGACCAAGCTGGTTGCCGACTACAACGCTTCCCAGAACGAAACCGAGGTGGTCCTGGACACCTCGGGCGTCGACGTCGTGTCCGCGAGTTTCGTCCGCGGCAATCCACCGGACATCGCGCTTGCGAACTACAACATGGAGACGTCCCGCTTCGTCCAGCGCGGAGCGTTGAGCGACTTGTCCGGCACCCAGGCCGCCTCCCGCGTCCGCGAAGACCTCCAGCCGCTGATGGACCAGTACGGTTCCTATCCGGAGCGCACCAGTGCCCTGCCCTACTCAGTCATGGCGTCCTCGGTGATTTACAACAAGGAGATCTTCGCTGCGCACAACATCGCCGTGCCGAAGACCTGGAGCGAGATGATCGCGGCGTGTGAAGCGCTGAAAGCCGCTGGCGTGACGCCGTTCTATGCCACATGGAAGGACGACTGGACGATCGCCCAGGGGTGGTTTGACTACTCCGTAGGCGGGCAGGTGGACACCATTGACTTCTTCAGGAAGCTTGCTGCCGAGGGCACGAAAGTTGGTCCGGAATCCCCGGTGTCATTCCAGAAGGACTTCAACCAGCCAGTTGAGAAGATGCTGACGCTCGCGAAGAACTACGTCAACAAGGATGCTGCAAGCCGCGCCTACGGTGACGGTAATCTTGCTTTCTCGCAGGGCAAGGCGGCCATGTATCTGCAGGGACCCTGGGCATTCAGCGAGATCGCCAAGACTGCCCCGGACCTCAAGCTCGGAACCTTTCCCCTCCCGATGACCGAGGACCCCAAGGACCTGCGCGTCCGGGTCAATGTGGACCTCGCGGCCTGGATTCCCGAGGCGTCCAAGCACAAGGACGCTGCGCGCACCTTCCTCGAGTACCTGTACCGGCCAGAGGTGATCGATGCCTACAACAAGTCGCAGTTGGGCTTCACACCCACCAAGGACTCTGCAAATGTTCCGGATCCCCGGATCGAGGGAATGGTGGAGTACTACGAGAAATCGCAGGTTTACCAGGGCCCCTCGGTACTCGTTCCGCGCACCATACCGATCATGAACTACACGCAGGCAATCGTGTTCGGCGCGTCCCCTGCATCCACCCTCCGCACACTCGACGCAGATTGGGCGCGCCTGGCCTTCCGCCAGTAGTGCAGAACATAGGAAGTCAGAATCATGTCCAGCATCAGCACCTCAACCACATCCGGGCAGAGCCGCCAAGGGCAGCGCAGCAGGCGGCGTGTGGAACCGATCTTCTACTTTTTCCTGGTACCCAGCCTCATCCTGTTCACGCTCGCCATCACGATTCCGGGCATCATCGGTATCTTCTTCAGCTTCACGGACTCCATCGGAATTGGTGATTGGGAGTTCATCGGCCTGACAAACTACATAGCGATCTTCAGCGACCCCGCTATCCTGCAGAGTTACCTGTTCACCTTCGGTTTCTCCATCGTTACAGTGATCGCCGTCAACGTGATCGCCTTCCTCCTTGCCGTCGGCCTTACCGCGCGCATCCGGATGAAGTCGGCACTGCGGACCATCTTCGTCATCCCGATGGTGGTTTCCGGCATCATCATCGCCTACGTGTTCAATTTCCTGTTCTCGAACTCCCTGCCTGCCGCGGGGGCTGCGGCAGGGATCCCCTGGTTGGAGAGCAGCCTCCTGGCAAACCCGGACCTCGCGTGGATTGCGATTGTGGTTGTCACGGCATGGCAGGCGGTACCCGGGGCACTGCTCATCTACATTGCGGGACTTGTTGCAGTGCCCGGGGACGTCTATGAGGCCGCGGAAATCGACGGCGCGGGCAAATTCCAGCAGCTGCTGAAGATCACCCTTCCGTTGGTGGCCGGTTACGTGGTCATCAATATCATTCTCGGGTTCAAGGGCTTCCTGAATGCTTACGACATCATCGTCGGGCTGACGAACGGTGGCCCCGGGACCTCCACCCGGAGCATTGCGATGACTGTCATTGCCGGCTTCAATGGCGGCGACTACGCCTACCAGATGGCCAACGCGACGATCTTCTTCGTGGTCGCCATCCTTATCTCACTCCTGCAGCTTTCGCTGACTCGCGGACGGAATGCACTCTGATGACCAAACAAACCACCCTCGCAATCGAGGACTCCTCCCACGTTGAAACCATCACCGCTCCAACCAGCCGACGGCGGTCGGCTCCGGCGATCGAGCGGGTCAACTGGCCGGCAACCACAGTGCTCGTCCTCTGCGCAGTGACCGTGCTGCTTCCCCTCTATGTCACGGTGTCCATGGCCTTCAAGACCCAGGGGCAGGCTGTGGATGGCAACGCCTTCTCATTTCCCGCCCCCTTCAGCCTCGACGGTTTCATCCAGGCCTGGACCCTGACGAACTTTCCCGTGGGTGCCGCCATGTCATTGCTGGTGACTGCAGGGACTGTCCTCGCCACCATCGTCCTTGCTGCATTCGCCTCCTATGCGATTGTGCGCAACTGGGAACGCCGGTTGTTCAGGTACTCGTTCTTCTACCTTCTCGGAGCGATGTTCATTCCGTTCCCGGTGGTTGCATTGCCGCAGATCCAGCTCACCGGTCGTCTTGGGCTGGACAACCCGTTCGGCGTTATCCTCCTGGCCACCATGTTCCAACTGAGCTTCAGCGTGCTGCTCTTCACCGCATTCCTGCGTTCCATACCCATGGAACTGGAAGAGAGTGCCCGGATCGATGGCGCTACGACATGGCAGACATTCTGGAAGCTGATCTTCCCGCTGTTGGCGCCGATGAGCGCCACCGTGGGTATCTTCGCCTTCCTCTATGCCTGGAATGACTTCATGATGCCGTCGTTGATCATTTCCGATCCGGCACTGCAGACCCTGCCGGTACGGCAAAACCTGTTTCAAACCCAGTTCAGCAACAACTACCACGTGTCCTTCGCCTCCTACCTGATGGCGATGGCGCCCGCGATCGTCGCGTACCTCTTTACGCAGAGGTGGGTCATGGCGGGCGTGACACAAGGCGCCGTTAAGGGCTAGTGGATGTTGACCTTCCGTGCCCAGCGTTTCATACTGGTCCGGGATATAAATTTAGATTCTAAATCAAAGGAGTTTCGTGAGCACTTCCGCCACTCAGGCACACCGTACCGACGCAGAGCGAATGGCTGATCCCAACTGGTGGCGCCAGGCGGCTGTTTACCAGATCTACCCGCGCAGCTTCTCCGATTCCAACGGCGACGGCATCGGTGACCTCAAGGGCATCACCGCCAAAGTCCCGTACCTGAAGGAACTGGGGATCGACGCCGTTTGGCTGAGCCCGTTCTACCCATCGGCGCTTGCGGACGGTGGCTACGACGTCGATGACTACCGCAACGTGGACCCCAAGCTGGGGACGCTTGAAGATTTCGATGAGATGGCCGCAGCATTGCATGCCGCCGGCATCAAGCTGGTGGCCGATATCGTGCCCAACCACTCTTCGGACCGCCATGAATGGTTCAAGGAGGCCCTGGCATCGCCCAAGGGTTCTGCAGCGCGGGAACGCTACATCTTCCGTGACGGCAAGGGGAAAAACGGCGAGCTTCCGCCCTCGGATTGGGACTCCGTGTTTGGCGGACCGGTCTGGGAACGCATCACCGAGCCCGATGGCACTCCCGGACAGTGGTACATGCACATCTTCGCCAAGGAGCAGCCCGACTTCAATTGGGACAACCCCGAGGTTCGCGAGGACTTCCTGAAGACCCTGCGGTTCTGGTCCGACCGCGGCGTGGACGGCTTCCGCATCGATGTCGCACACGGCATGGCCAAGGATCTCTCCGAGCCGTTGCCGATGAAGGCAGACCTCGAGGCCCGGGCCCACGGCACGGACGGTTTCGTAGACGGGTCACACCCGTTCTGGGACCGTGACGAAGTCCACGAGGTCTACGCGGAGTGGCGCAAGCTCTTCAACGAGTACAACCCGCCGCGCACTGCAGTAGCCGAGGCCTGGGTCCACGAATCGCGTCGCGCCCGCTATGCCAGCCCTGAGGGACTGGGCCAAGCCTTCAACTTCGACCTCCTGCAGGCCGACTTCGATGCGCCTTCCTTCCGGACCATCATCACGGAAAACCTGATCGCGGCCAAGGAAACCGGGGCGTCCTCCACCTGGGTGTTCTCCAACCACGACGTCGTTCGGCACGCCACCCGCTATGGACTGCCCAAGGGCGGTTCAGTTGCCAAGGGAACCAACGCTGCCCAGGATGTCTCGGCCGGCAAGCCAAAGGGCCAGGACGGCAAAGGCTGGCTGCTGGCCGGCGCGCCGGCGGAAGAGCTCGACGTCGAACTGGGCTTGCGTCGTGCCCGCGCCGCCACGCTGCTGCTCCTCGCGCTACCCGGCTCCGCCTACCTTTACCAAGGCGAAGAGCTTGGTCTGCAGGAAGTAACCGAAATTCCGGACTCCGAGCGGCAGGACCCGTCCTTCTACCGCAACCCAGGCGTGGAAATCGGCCGCGATGGTTGCCGCGTTCCGCTGCCGTGGACCGCAGAAGGACCCTCCTTTGGCTTCGGAGAAGGCAAGGCACACCTGCCGCAGCCGGAATGGTTCGCGAAGTACGCGGTGTCCGAGCAGGAAGGACGTGAAGGCTCAACGCTGGAGCTCTACCGCAAAGCACTGCGCCTGCGCAGGGAACTGCAGACCGACGAGGAACTCGAATGGGTTGAGACCGGAAACCAGGACGTTCTGCACTTCAGCCGTCCGGGCGGTTGGGAAACGGTAACCAACTTCGGAAGCGAGCCCTTCGCGCTTCCGGCAGGCACCGTCGTCGTGAGCAGCGGACCGCTGGAAGGCGGCCTGCTCCCGGCCGACACCACTGCCTGGGTGGTCCGCGACGCGTAAGCGCCGGGCAGCCAACTGATTGAATACATGGATGAATAATGCGAACGGGCGCGGGCGCCTGATCTACGGCTGCATGGGTCTTGGCGGTCCCTGGGACGGAACGTCCTATAGTGCCGCGGAGATTGAACAGGCTGCCGCAGTCATCGAGGCAGCACAAGGTATCGGCATTGAATTGTTCGATCATGCTGACATCTACCGCAGCGGCAAGTCCGAAGCCGTCTTCGGGGAAGTCCTCGCCCGTTCGCAGGGCCTGCGCGGGAAGATCCTGCTGCAAACCAAATGCGGGATCAGGCTGGGGGAGCGCGGGCTGGACACGCACTACGACCTCAGCCGGGAAGCCATCCTTGAACGGGTCAATGAAAGCCTGAAGCGCCTTCAAACGGATTACGTAGACGTCCTTCTCCTGCACCGCCCGGATCCCTTGATGGATCCCCGCGAGGTGGCGGACGCCGTCGGGCAGCTTGTTACGGAAGGCAAGGTGCGGCAGCTGGGTGTGTCCAACATGTCCGGCGCGCAGATCAAGTTCCTGCAGGACTCCCTTGAGATGCCCATCATCGCCAACCAACTGGAGATGAGCCTGCTGCGGCGGGACTGGCTGGAAAGCACCGTACTGGTCAACCATGCGGACGGGCTGGGCTTCAACTTTCCGCATGGGACCCTGGAGCTATGCATGGCCAAGGGGATTGAGCTCCAGGCCTACGGCTCCCTGGCTCAAGGGCGCTACACAGGGGCGCCGTCCGGGGAAATGTCGCCGGCCGAGTCCGCTACGGCTGAAATGCTTCAGCGGCTCGCGCGGGAGAAAGGCACCACGCCTGAATCAGTACTGCTGGCGTGGCTGATGCGGCATCCGGCGCGGATCTCTCCCGTGCTGGGAACCACCAACCCCGGGCGGATCGCTGCCTGCTATGATGCCGCCTCCGTGGCTGCCGCAATGTCCAGGGAGGAGTGGTACGGCCTGTGGCTGGCGGCCCGGGGAAGCAACATCCCCTAAAGCGCGTTTTACCCAACTGAGTCGCAGTTGTGCGCGTTATGACGTCTCAAAACGCGCTTAACTGCGACTCAGATGGGCTACAACAGCAACACATACGGGCCCCTACGAAACGCGAGCGACCGGGGCCACCACCGAGTAGGTGCTTGAATCACCCTGGATGGCCTGGCTTGCCTTGCCGTCGATGCTCACGGGAATGTCGCCGGCAATGGTGACGCGATTGAGCTTGCGCGGCTGTCCGTCGTAGTTGTCCGGGGCGTAGTGCTGGGTGATCCGGTTGTCGAACAAGACAACCTGGTTGGGCTCCCAATTCACCCGGACCACGTTCTCCGGGCGCGTCACATAAGCCTGCAGGAGCCTGATGATGTCCCGGGATTCTGTGTTGGACAAGCCCACGATCCGAAGCCGCTGCGCGAAGCCCCCAATGAACAATCCGCGCTCGCCGGTCAACGGGTGGACCCGCACCACGGGGTGGGCGGTTTCGAACTTCAGGCGGGTGAACTCCTTGCGGCGCTCCTCGGCATTCTGGTGCTCAAGGTTCTTGGGCACGGAGTAGTCGTAATCGTTGGTGTGGATGGCCCAGAGGGTGTCCGCGAAGTTGCGCAGTTCCTCCGGCAGGTCCTGGTAAGCGCCAGCGGAGGAAGCGATGAGCGTCTCCCCGCCATAGGCAGGCAGGTCGATGCTCCGCAGTGTGGAGGCCTGCGGCGGATTGACCACGAAAGTAACGTCCGTGTGCCAGTTATTCGCGGAGCCGTTCTCACTGTCCACCGGCAAGACGTTTTCTTCACCTTCCACGGACGCAACCGTGGGATGTGCCTTGGTAAGCGGTCCGAAATGGCTGGCGAACTTCACCTGGGCTTCGTCGGTGAGGATGTTGGCCTCCCGGAATACCAGGGCCTTGTGCTCGTTCAACGCGCCCCGGATCTGGGCGATCGTGTCCTCGCTGAGGTCTCCACTGATATCGAGTCCCCGGATTTCCGCGCCGATGCGGGAGCCCAGCTTGGCAAATTCAAGCTTGGTTTCGGTAATGAGGGTCATTGTTCTTTCCTTACTTTGTGATGGGTTGTGGCGGGTGCCACGGGGGTGGTTTTCAGGGGGCGTCCGCGCCTACTGCCGTCCGCCAGCGGGAGAAGTGGCGTTCCAGGGCGACCAGCAGGAAGTTCACGCCAAGGCCCAGCAGCGAGACTGTCAGGATGCCCGCGTACATATCAGGGATCAGGAAGCTGCTCTGCGCGTTCACGATCAAGTAGCCAAGTCCGGCCTTGGCGCCGACCATTTCGGCGGCAATCAGCACCAGGATTGACGCAGTGCCGGCCATCCGGATACCAGTGAAGATCGTGGGTACGGCGGATGGCAGGATGACTTTCTGGAAGAGTCGGAAACTGTTCAGTCCCAGCGAGCGCGCAGCCCGTATGAGCAACGGATCCACGGTTTTCACTCCGGCGATCGTGTTCAGTAGCACCGGGAAGAAGGCCGCGTAAGCCACGATGCTGATCTTGGATTCCTCGCCGATTCCCAGCAGCAGAGTGAACACAGGCAGCAGGGCCAATGCCGCCGTGTTGCGGAAGAGCTCCAGCAAGGGGTTGAGGACTGCGTTGAGCCGTCCGTACCAGGCGATCAGGAGTCCCAGCAACACGCCTCCAACGAGGGCCGCGCCGAAACCGGTGACAGACCTGGTGAGGCTGGCCGCGATGTGGCCTTGGATGGTGCCGGCTTCAAAGAGCTTGCCCCATGCCAACAGAACGTCGTGCAACGGTGGCAGGAATACCCTGGTGGACGGGCTGGCCAGATACGTCGGGCCAAATTCCCACAGCGCCAGGAAGGCAAGGATGCCGGCGGACTTCCACACGCCTGAACCGGCTGCTGCCGTAACCCTGCGCACGGTGGCGAGGACCGGCGTCGAACGTTGCGCGATACCGTCCCGGGCGGGTGCGGCCGCAGTACCGGAAGGTCCGACGGCGTTGCCCGACTCGGTGGTGATGCTTGCCTTGCGCGCTGCCGCCGCGGTTTCTGTCTGCGTCAATGTGGTGCTCATCAGGCCGCAGTCCTTTCATTGGTGGCGGTTCCCTCTTTGGTCAGGGTTGACGGTTCATCCGGTGCGCTTCCGTCCGGGAGGATCTTCCGGTGCCCGGCATCCTGCGCGCGACGGACCTCATCGTGCAGGAGCGTCCATACCTCGTGCCGGTGCTCGACGAACGCCGGGTGGGAGCGGATGTCGTCCTCCCCGTCGCGATCGGGGATGTTGATGTCCACAATTTCCTTCAGCCGGCCGGGACGGGCGCTCAGAACTGCCACGCGCCCGCCGAGGTAGACGGCCTCGTCAATGCCGTGCGTGATGAACACGATGGTCTTGCCGGTGGCCTTCCAGATGCGCAGCAGTTCGTCCTGCAACTGCTCGCGGGTTTGGGCGTCCAATGCCGCGAAAGGCTCGTCCATCAGCAGGACGTCGGGCTCGTAAGCCAGGCTGCGGGCAATCGCGACCCGTTGCTTCATGCCCCCGGAGAGCTCATGGGGATAGCGGTCCTCGAACCCGGCCAGCCCGACGAGTGACAAGTACTCCCTGGCCTTGGCTGCCCGTTCGCGCCGGTTCAATTTCCTGCCGTCCGGCCCTGGTCCTTCCAGGCCGATGGACACGTTGGCCGAAGCTGTCCGCCAAGGGAACAGTGCGTACTGCTGGAACACCACAGCGCGGTCCTTGCCGGGACCCGTCACGGGCTTGCCGTCAACGAGAACCTCCCCGGACGTGGGCGTTGAGAGACCCGCGAGCAAGTCCAGCAGCGTGGTCTTGCCGGAACCGCTTGGCCCAACCAAGGTGAGGAACTCACCGTCGCGCACGTCCAGGCTCAGCGAATCGATGGCCGTGAGCGTCGTTGCGGCAGTGGACTTCGTAGCCCGGACCGTGAATTGCTTGGTCACGTTGCGGAGGCTGATTTTGGCTGTCATGGCTATCCCTTCCTGGCTGCGTCAGTCTTGGCTGCGTCAGTAGCTGTGCCGTTCGTGGCACCGGCGAGATCGTTGAATTCGTTGGTGTAGTACTTGGACGGCGTGAGCTTGTCCTTCACGATCCCGGCAGAGTTCAGCCACGCCTCCCAGCGGGTAAAGTCCTCGTCCTTGATCACACCGCTGTCCGGAACCCCAGGGCTCTTCCAGAACTTCAGGTTGGCCGTGCTCTCATTGCGTCCGCGGTTTTCGATGATCTTGGTGAAGCGGGCAATGACTTCGTCGCGCGGTGTTTCCGCTGCCCATTTGATGGCTTTGGCAACGCCGGTAGTGAACGTGCGGGTGGTGTTTGGGTTCTTTTCGATGAAGTCGTTCCGGAGCACGATCTGGCCGCCTGCAAAGTTGCCGAACAACTGCACATCGCTGAACAGTGAACGTAGTCCGCCGGCCTCAACGGCCCTGTCCTGCAGCACTCCGCCAAGGGTGCCCGCGTCCACCTGGCCTCGGCGGATGGCTTCCTCCGTATCGTTCGGCGCCAAGGGGACGAGCTGGACCTGCTTGATCTCGTCCGGGCTGAGACCGTTCTGCGTCAGGTACGTATTGATGACCGCCTCGTGGTGTGCGCCCAGTGTGTTGACTGCGATCTTCTTGCCAATCAGGTCACGGGGTCCCTTGATGGAGCTGTCCGCCTTCACGTAATAGCCGTTGAAGGTCTTCTCGTCCGAGCCGTAGTAATTGACCACGGCCTTCACGGGGGCGCCCGCTTCGATGAGCTTCACCACGGCTCCGGAGAATGCGCCCCCGAAGTCCGTCTGGTTGGTAGCCGCGGACTGGATGTCCTGCGGGCCGCTGGTGGTGTTGCCCACCCAGTTCAGCTTCAGATCGCCCAGGTATCCGAGGTCTGCAGCAAGCTCAGGGAAGGTCACGTTGTTGGCCGAGCCTTGGTAGCGGAGTTCCTTGACCTCGTTGCCGGGTTGGTTGGCTTGTCCGGCTTCGGCTGCACCGCCGCAGCCGGACACCGTCAGCGCTAGTACGACGGCGGCCGCGACGCTCAGCAGGGGCAAGTGCAGTTTCATGGGAGCTACTTTCGAGTGATTGTGTTTCGGTTGGGGAGCCGTATGTTCACCGGCTTGGGAACGATGTAAGCCCATCCGTGTGGCCCGTGGAAAGCGGGGTGTTCATAGTGGGAAACCGCGGGAAACCGCGGGAAACGCTCTGAAACAGCGGGCAACCGGGCGCAACGCGAAGCCATGAAATGCAATCGACGGAAACAAAGTCGCAGCGTTGAGCCGGATGAAGATTGTGTTGAGCCGGATGACGACACTGCTGACCCCAATGACGACACTCTTGAGTTCAATGACCCACCGTGCGGCGTGCGCTGGAAACGAAAGCCGCGTGCCGCCGTCGGACAGTCATACTGGGGGAGGGCACAGTCATAAGGGCTTTAGTTCGTATTGATCCTCACAACCGGGCAGATTTCTTCGCCCTCCGGGCCGCTTGCCGGATACGGTAGATACATGACGTCTAGCATCGCCGCCGAATCCATTCGGCCTACCCGCAATATTCCCGCCGATATCGCCCGCTCCTGGCTCCTCGTGAACGCCATGAAGACGGAACTTTTTGACGAATCCGCGGGTTCACGGGCAGACGCCATCATCCTGGACATCGAAGACGCCGTTGACCCATCCCAGAAGGACACGGCCCGCGAGAATGTCGTGAACTGGCTGAGGTCCGGCGGTCAGGCCTGGGTTCGCATCAATGACGCCACCAGCCCCTTTTGGGCAGACGACCTCGCCGGCCTCCGCGGCACCCCGGGCCTGCTCGGAGTGATGCTCGCCAAGACCGAGTCCGCGGACCAGGTTACGGAGTCCTACCACCGCATGGACGGCAAGACCCCCGTGATTGCACTGGTTGAGTCCGCCCTCGGCATCGAGGAAGCCAACCACATTGCCCGCGCCCAGGGCGCGTTCCGCCTGGCGTTCGGTTCAGGTGACTTCCGCCGCGACACCGGCATGGCCGCCACCCCCGAGGCCATGGCCTACCCGCGCGCCAAGCTCGTCGTTGCCAGCCGTGTCGGCAACCTGCCCGGCCCCATTGATGGCCCCACGGTCGGCACCAACCACCCCATCCTGCGCGAGCAGACCGGCATCACCGTAACCATGGGCATGACCGGCAAGCTGTGCCTGGCAATCGACCAGACCACCGTGATTAACGAGGTCATCAGCCCCACGCCGTCGGACGTTGCGTGGGCCACCGACTTCATGAGCGACTTCGAAGCCAACGGCAGGGTGATCCGGGACGGTTCGGACCTTCCACGCCTTGGCCGGGCCGAGAAGATCATGAAGCTCGCAGTTGCCTTCGGGGTTCAGCCCTCCCTGTAGCCATGCTGGTCCACGGCATAGCTTGGGACTCTTCCTCACCGGCTTTGAGGTTATTGCAGCCCGACGGGGAGTTCACCGACGTTGCGCTGGCCCCGGGTTCAACCCTGGGCCTGCGCGTCATGCCAGGGATGTGGTGCCTCGGCCATACCAAAGTCCACGGGCCGGGCAAGCGCACCCATGTTCCTTGCCGCAGCGGTTCCCCAGCCGAGCGTGGGAAGCAGTGCGGGGCCTGCTTTGCCCGGGACGATTCCCGGCTCATGCATGATTTCCACCGAGGCAGCTCTGTGCCCGCCGGTCTTCGCGCTTACCTCATGCAGCCACACTGGCTGTACGTTGCAACGTTCGCCAATGGGGCAACCAAGATCGGGACTGCCTCGGCTCCGCGCAAGTGGAACCGGTTGGCCGAGCAGGGTGCCGTGCAGGCTGCCTATGTTGCCCTTGCCGAGGACGGCCGGGTTGTTCGAGTGCTTGAGGATCTCGTGACCCGCGAGCTTGACTCGTCCAGCAGGTCCGTTCCGCTGCCAAGGCGGCGTGGCTTGTTGAGCCGCGTCCCGACGTCGAGCTTGTTGCCATCAATCGCCGGCATGCCGCGCAGGTGCGCGCGTTGCTGGGCGGACTTGCCATGACCGGCTTCGCCGTTGTGGAGGAAGAGTGGGAGCGGCCGGCTTTGGCTGACCGGCTCTGCACCGTTCGTGCCGCCGGTTCGTCGCGCCACCCCTACCCGGCAGCGTTCGACGGCGGCGGGCATGGTTTTCGGATCCACTCACTTTCCGGTGCCATAGCCTTGGCCGGTCTGCCTGATGCTTCCGGGAACCTGGTTCAGGGAAGTTTCGTGGCAGACCTGGGTGCCTTGAAGGGACGCAAGATCGAGTTCGGCCCCCACATCACGGAAATCCCCGCGCTGCAGGATTCTTTGTTCTAACTCCTTGTGGGGCCTGGTCTGCGTGTTATTTGTGGGTTTTGGGGCGCAGAGCTGGCCTTGCAACGGGCACCGGTAGACTTGGACGGTGCTGAACGAATTCTGGGCCACCTCGTCCACCGCCTACAAAACGCTGGTTTTCAGCGCCATGGGGCTCATCGCCGTCGGACTCATCCTTTCCATTGCCGGGAACACGACCGGCAACCAGGGACTGGCCATTGCATCACTGCCCGTGATCGGTGTCGGGCTGCTGCTCCACGTCACAGGGCTCATAGTCCGCGGCCAGAAGATCCGCAAGACCTACAAGAAGTAGTCGCAACACCACCCTGGGGTCCTCGGCCCGATAGGGTTGGACCATGAGTATCAATCCGGACCTGCAGGGCCGAAGCTACCCTGCCGCAGAAGTTTATGACGTCGGCCGCGAGAAGATCCGCGAATTTGCGAAGGCCGTGAAGGCCAGCAATCCTGCGCACTTTGACGTTGAGACTGCACGGGCCATGGGGCACAGCGATCTTGTAGCCCCGCCCACGTTTGCCATCATTGTTGCCCAGCGCGCCGACGCCCAGCTTGTGGAGGACCCCGAGTCCGGCATCGACTTCTCCCGCGTGGTCCACGCGGACCAGCGCTTTACGCATCACCGCGCCATTGTGGCCGGGGACCGCCTCGTGGCTGAACTGCATGTTGATGGAGTGCGTGCCATGGGCGGCGGCGCGATGATCACAACGCGTTCTGAGATTTTCGCCCTCGGCGGCAACGATGACCGTGAAAAAGTAGCCACCACCACCTCGTCCATCCTGGTACGCGGAGAGGGACAGTAACCATGAGCCCAAAATTCGAAGAACTGACGGTCGGCCAGGAAATTGGCACACGCAGCATTGAGGTCACCCGCCAGGACCTGGTCAAGTACGCCGGCGCTTCGGGGGACTTCAACCCGATCCACTGGAACGAAGCATTTGCCACATCCGTTGAGCTGCCCGGCGTGATCGCCCATGGCATGTTCACCATGGGCTCGGCTGTGCAGCTTGTCAGCGACTGGGCCGGGGACCCCGCCGCCGTCGTTGATTACCAGACGCGCTTCACCAAGCCCGTCCTGGTGGCTGACACCACCGGAACGGACGAGGCCGGTGCAGTTATCGATGTCACCGGGGTAGTGGGAGCCCTCGACGCCGAGGCAGGCACCGTGCGCATCGACCTAACGGTTGTAGCCGCCGGACAGAAGGTCCTCATGAAGTCCCAAGCAGTGGTGAAGGTCTCTTGAATCATGTGAGCACTTCAATCCCCGTTAGGCTTGATGGGTGACCCAGACGCTGCTTTCCGACCTGACCACGGCTGCCGTCGGCGGCCCGGCAGGAAACTATGTAGAGGCCCGCACTGAGGCTGAAATCATCGACGCCGTGCGGTCGGCTGACGCTGCGGGGGAGAAACTCCTCATCATTGGCGGGGGTTCCAACCTGCTGATCTCGGACGAAGGCTACCCAGGCACGGTCCTGAAGATAGCGTCCGAGGGCTTCACCGTGGATTCGGAAGACAGCTGCGGCGGTGTGTCCGTGGTGGTTCAGGCCGGCCATAATTGGGACGCGTTGGTGGAGTACTCGGTCCTGCATGCTTGGTCCGGCCTTGAGGCCCTGTCCGGCATCCCGGGGGCCACAGGTGCCACGCCGGTACAGAACGTTGGCGCGTATGGGGCGGATGTCTCACAAACCATCGCCGCCGTGCGGACCTGGGACCGGCAACGCAACGCGGTTCAGACGTTCACCAACTCAGAACTCAAGTTTGGTTACCGCGATTCCATCCTGAAGCAGACCACCGTGGAAGGTTCGCCGCGCTACGTGGTGCTGACTGTTGAATTCCAATTGCCGCTGGGGCGAATGAGCGCCCCCATCCGGTACGGTGAACTCGCCCGCGTGCTGGGCGTGGAAGCCGGCAAACGTGCCTACTCCAACGATGTCCGCCGGGAAGTCCTCCGGCTCCGCGCGTCCAAAGGCATGGTCTTGGACGCCGCAGACCGGGACACTTACTCCACGGGCTCGTTCTTCACCAACCCGATCATCCCGGCCGAACGCGCCGCAGGGTTGCCGGAAAACGCGCCGAAGTATCCGGCAGGTGAAGACGGACTGGTAAAACTTTCCGCTGCCTGGCTCATCGATCACGCGGGATTCGGCAAGGGTTTTGGACTCGATGCAACCAGCGTGTCCGGTGGCAGGGCATCCTTGTCCACCAAGCACACCTTGGCGATCACCAACCGCGGCTCGGCCTCGGCGTCGGACATGGTGGCTATCGCGCGCGAAGTGCGTGCCGGCGTCGTGAATCGCTTCGGAATTGAGCTGCACCCGGAACCGTTGCTGATTGGCGTTTCCCTCTAGCCCGACACAGCAGTCCGCGACGGGCTTAGCGTGTGCGTCGTGCGGCGATGGGCAGGACTTTGTTGAGGAGCAGGAAGGTCAGCCCGCAACTCACCGATCCCAGCAAGAAGATCTGGCTGAAGGCAATGCTTTGGGGTGAGGGGCCGCTGGGCATGAAGAGCCCTGCCATGGCGAAGCCCACCAGGCCCAGGAGCATCACGATGGCACCCAGCAGGAAGCTGCGTACTTGTGCTGCGGCCGCGGGGTAGAACCAGGGCTCCGGGGTGTCGTCCCCGGGGTCGGCAACAGGTTGGATGGCGGCTGCGGTGCCGATGAGCAGCGCGGCAGTGGCAGTCGCCACCAGCCCTGCCATCTGGATGACCTGCATGGCAGGCGTGAGGCTGACTCCTGTACCAACGGCCACAACGAGGCCCGTTCCAAGCCCGACGACGGTGCAGCACCAGCCAGCCGCCGCCAACCACCTGCTGAGCGGCCGCACAAGCGGAGCAAGATCACCAAAGAGCATGCAGCCATCCTAGGAAACTGTGCTGGAAGGCTGCTGGGAGGTGCTGCAAGGTTCCCTGTACCGGGTGGGCGCTTTTAGGATGGAGCATGCCTGCACCCCAAGCGCGCCCTGTCACTATCACTTCGCGAATCATGGGCCGCCTGCGGCTGGCTGGCCAGGGACTCCTGAATGGTGGTTTTGCCTCAGTGCCGGAAGCGGTTCGGTGGATGACAGCCATGCAGGCGCAGGATCTCGGGTCCGCGCTCTGGGCGGTGGGGCAGCGTGTCCCGGGATCTGCCGCTTCCGACGTCCGCGCAGCCATTGACTCCGGAACCATAGTCCGGTCGTGGCCAATGCGGGGAACGCTGCATCTGCTGGCACCGGAGGATCTCCGCTGGATCCTGCGAATCACCAGCCCACGACTCATGAACATGGTGGCAGGGCGGCACCGGGAGCTTGGCATCACCGCCGAGGACATCAGCCATTGCCGGGACATCGCACTGAAGACGTTGGAGTCCCTCAGGACGGCCGACGGCGGACGCGGGGCCACGCGCGAGCAACTCTTTGACGCCTTCGAGGAAGCAGGCCAGATCACCAAGGCCCAGCGTGGCATCCATCTGCTTGGAAGCCTGTGCCAGCGTGCATGGCTTGTTCAAGGCCCCATGGCTGGTTCACGCGGCAAGGTGGGCGTCCAACAGTTGTTTGTGCCCTTCGACGAGTGGATCAAGGACTCCAGGGACCTTGATCGCGAGGAAGGCATTGCGGAGCTTCTCTTCCGTTACATCCGCAGCCACGGGCCTGCGACGGTGAAGGACTTCGCCTGGTGGAGCCAAGTGCCCCTCACGGAAGCGCGCAAGGCCCTTGGCTCGGTTCAGGATCGATTGGTGGAGCTGCCGTTTGGCGGTACCAGCTATTGGCTTTCGCCTGAAACAGCAGCACTGCTCGACGACGGCGTCCCCGGCTCGCGCGCGTTGCTGGCTCTTCCTGGCTTCGATGAATTCCTGCTCGGTTACCAGGACCGAAGCCTGGTCCTTGCACCAGAGCATGCTGAATTGGTGGTGCCAGGCAGGAACGGAGTGTTCAAACGAATCATCGTGGCCGGGGGAGAAGTGGTGGGCACGTGGGCCAGGACCGGCAACGGCAAGGCGCCCGGCGTTGTTCCTGACCCCTTCGAAGGACAGCTGGGCCCGGCCGCGGAGCGTTCGTTCCAGGCGCAGGGGCGGGCTTACCTGAAGTTCATGGCGGGCTGAGGCCGGGCTTGCCCTGTCCTGACACTGCCCTGCACCTGCCCCGACACTGTCCTAGCCAGTGGGTTGCCCGCTTCCCGGTGGTTTGCCCGCTCCCGCGTCGTTGGCCAACAACGGGTTAGCGGGTCCACGACGTTGTTGGCATCAGGTCCTTATGGCCGGGCAGGGCAGGTCTGAGGGCTGCGGCTGGGAAACCCGTGGGTTGCCCGCTTCCCTGTGGCTTGGCCGCTATTACGTGGAGGGCCAACAACGGGTTAGCGGGTCCACGACTGGGCATGGAGATCCAGCGACGTGGGGCATTGGAGTATCCATTGCCGACGGGCCGTAGTTGTCCACATACGGCCCTGAAAGGCTGTCCGGGAGGCCCACGCCAGACGCACGATGGACCCCATGAAGCCACAAAAACTTGACGCCCTGATCGCCGGCAACTGGCCGGATAACATGATCGCTGTGACAGCGGACCTCGCCGAGAATGGTCTCGGCGACCGCGTGCTTACGGCGGGTGTGCGATCGGGAAAGCTGATCAGGCTAAGACGTGGCGTGTACGCCCGTTCTGTGGACTGGCGCCGGCGAAGTCCTTGGGAGCAGGACATGCTGAGGATCCAAGCGCATCAGAGCGGATCACGTGTCGCCAACATCTACAGCCATCTGAGTGCCGCGCGACTTCATGGATGCTCACCGTGGGATGGTGGCCCACTGGTGCATGTCACCACGCCGTTCTGGCCAGCACAGGCGAGCTCCGGGGAAGATGTATCGGCGCACGGTGGTCCACTGGAGTCCGCGGAGATCGTTGAGCTGCAGGCGGCGTGGCGACGACCCGTCAAAGTCACGAGCCTTGAGCGCACGGTGGTGGACTGTGCACGGACCCTGGCTTTTGAACGGGCATTGGTGATCGCAGACCAAGCTGTACGCAGGGGCGCTGATCCGCTTTTGATGCAGGGCTATGTGGATACTGGCAAAATCACAAGAGGTGCACGACGCTTGCGTCGGGTTCTCGACGCAATGGATGCCCGTTCGGAATCCGTGGGGGAGACCCGCACACGAGTGCTTCTGGACAAGTTGGGGATCCACGGAGCGGTGCTTCAGCTCGAAGTCGATACACCCATAGGCCGGTACCGGGGAGACTTCGGCTGGCCGGAAAACAAGGTGATTCTGGAGTTTGACGGCCGTGCCAAATACTTCGATTACGCACCCACGGAGGAAGTGGTCTTTCAGGAGCGACGCCGGGAGAAGGCACTCCAAGCCCAAGGGTGGAAAGTGGTCCGCATCGAATGGGACGATCTCAGCAGGCCATGGGACGTCGACCGCAAGCTCAGGGAGGCGTTGGGCGGATCGCGGGTAGAACGCGGAAAACCCGCTGTTCCGTTGCTGGGCAGCAACGGAACAGCGGGTTGACGACGAAAAAGCGCGGACGGGGCCTAGAGCTTGCCTGTCACGATGTTCAGCATGCGGCGCAGCGGCTCAGCTGCACCCCACAGGAGCTGGTCGCCCACGGTAAAGGCGCTGATGTACTCCGGGCCCATTTCGAGCTTGCGGATACGGCCAACGGGAATGTCCAGGGTGCCGGAAGCAGCCACAGGAGTCAGGTCCGCCATGGAGGCTTCCTTGGTGTTCGGAACAACCTTGGCCCACTCGTTGTCCTTGGCCAGGAGGTTCTCGATCTCCGTGACGGACAGGTCTTCGCGCAGCTTGAGCGTGAGGGCCTGGGAGTGGGAGCGCATGGCGCCGATGCGAATGCATAGGCCGTCCATGGCGATGTGGTCCTTGCCCGCGGTGCCCTTGCCCGTTCCGAGGATCTTGTTGGTCTCGACCCCGGCCTTCCACTCTTCCTTGGACTGGCCGTTGCCGAGGTCGGCATCGATCCAGGGAATGAGCGAACCGGCCAGCGGAACGCCGAACTGGGTGGCGTCAACGCCAGTGCGCTGAGCGGCGAGAACCTTGTGGTCGATTTCCAGGATTGCCGAGGCCGGATCCTGAAGTTCGCTGCTTACCTCGTTGTTGAGGGTGCCGAACTGGTTCAGGAGCTCGCGCATGTGGCGGGCGCCGCCACCGGAGGCAGCCTGGTACGTCATGGAGGTGCCCCATTCGACCAGGTTGTTCTTGAACAGTCCGCCAAGGCCCATGAGCATGCAGGAAACGGTACAGTTGCCGCCGATGTAGTCCTTCACGCCGCCGGACAGGCCGGCGTCGATGACGTCGCGGTTGATGGGGTCCAGAACGATGATCGAGTCGTCGTTCATGCGCAGGGTGGAGGCAGCATCGATCCAGAGGCCATCCCAGCCACGGCTGCGGAGTTCGCCGTGAACCTGCTTGGTGTAGTCGCCACCCTGGGCGGTAACAATAATCGGCAGCTTGGCAAGCGTCTCAATATCGAACGCGTCCTCGAGCTTGCCAGCCCCGTCAGCAAAGGAAGGGGCGGCACCTCCTGCGTTCGAGGTGGAGAAAAATACCGGGTTGATGTTGGCGAAGTCGTTCTCGTCCTGCATGCGCTGCATCAGGACGGAGCCGACCATGCCACGCCAACCGACCAGTCCAACGGACGGATTAGCTGCTGTAGTCATTTACCCAGTCTAAACTTTTGCGGCGAAGAGCCGCTGTTGGTTACGTCACGCACGCAACGCACGACGCCGGCACTCGCCCCAGCGGCAGGCAGGCCGACCGCCGCGGCTAGTTCCCGGCGTCGGGCCCTTGCAGCAGCACGGCTTTGCGCTTGCGCAAGGCAAAGAACGCACCGAACGTGAAGACCTGTGTGACCACGATCAACACGATGATGCCGACGATGCGGTTGCCGCCAAGAATCATGGTCAGTCCAACAATGGCTGAGATCAGCGCGAAAAGCGGCAGCAGCATGTATCCCAGTACGAACAATGTTTCGGGTTTCTTCAGCATTCGGAGCATGTCCTGGTTTCTAGGTTTCCGTCCGGCGCCACGTGGTGAACCGGTATTGTGTGCCGTTCTTGGCCGTCAGCCAGCCTTCGTCCGGCGCGGCAGTATCAAAAGTCCAGTCGTCGCCGAGTTCAGGCGCGAAGGTATCGCCGTCGAGGTCTGCATCGATGATGGTGATGACGGCAACATTGGCAATTCCCATCGACTGTTCAAAAATCTGGCCGCCGCCGATGATCCAAACCTTTTGGCCACCGGGCGCGAACTGGGATTCCAGCAGGGCTGCATCCAGGGAGGAAACCACGACGGCGCCCTCGGCCTCAGGCGTGGAAGCCCACCCCGGGTTGCGGGTCACCACAATGTTGGTGCGCCCGGGCAGGGGACGGTACTTGTCCGGGAACGATTCCCAGGTCTTGCGGCCCATGATGACGGGGTGTCCCGTGGTCAGCTGGCTGAAGTGCTTGAGGTCCTCGGGGAGGTGCCACGGCATGGAGCCGTCATTGCCAATGACACCGGCTTTGGTCTGGGCCCAGATCATGCCGATACCGGTCATTTTGGCTGCGGTTTCCTGGGTGAAGATGACGCCCGGAAGCTGGGAAGGATTCTCGGATGAGGGAGTGCTCATACGGCGATCGGCGCCTTGATGGTGGGGTGGTGCCGGTAGCCCACAACCTCGAAGTCGTCCAGGGTGTAGTCGAAGATCGAGTCCGGCTTGCGGAGGATTTTCAGTTGTGGATACTCGTACGGTTCACGGGTGAGCTGCTCGGTGACTTGTTCCACGTGGTTGTCGTAAATGTGGACGTCACCGCCTGTCCAGACGAACTCGCCCGGCTCCAGGCCCAACTGCTGGGCGACCATGCACGTCAGCAGGGCGTAGGAGGCAATGTTGAAGGGAACGCCCAGGAACGTGTCCGCGGAGCGTTGGTACAGCTGGCAGGACAACTTTCCGTCCGCCACGTAGAACTGGAAGAACGCATGGCAGGGCGGGAGCGCCATGTCCTTGAGCTCGGCGACGTTCCACGCGGAAACGATGTGTCGCCGGGAATCCGGATTGGCAGCCAGGTTGGCCATGAGCTCGGAGATTTGGTCGATATGCCCACCGTCGGGTGTGGGCCAGCTGCGCCACTGCACACCGTACACGGGGCCGAGTTCGCCGTCGGCGTCCGCCCATTCGTCCCAAATGGAAACGCCTTGGTCCTGCATCCACTTCACGTTCGAATCGCCGCGAAGGAACCACAGGAGCTCCACTGCCACGGATTTGAAGTGGACCCGCTTGGTGGTGATGAGCGGGAAGCTTTCGGCGAGGTCGAAGCGCAATTGACGCCCGAAGACGCTGCGCGTTCCGGTTCCGGTGCGGTCCGACTTATGCGTGCCATTGGCCATGACGTCGCGCAGGAGGTCTTCATACGGGGTGGGGATGCTCACGAGTCCAGCTTACTGGTTTGGACCATGCCAGCCCTCAGTGGATCGATGAGTGTCTCATCACCGACGCCGCAGACCGAAACCCTTGTAGGCGCGCGCGGCGGCAACCCCGGGATTTGCCGCCAGGCTGCGGCGTGGCTAGTCGTCGAAAGGCTTGACCTGTTCCACCGACACAATCTTCCGCTCGGAACCACGGGCAACCTGGCAGACGATGACCTCGCCCGGAGAAAGGAACGGATCGGACGTTGGCAGCAACCCCCGCAAGGCGGCTGACATGTGCTGGCCCAGTTGGTTCAGGACGGTGGGCAACGCCGGGCGATGGGTGCACACGGCGATTGGCACCTGCTTATCGAACAGGGCCTCCACTGTGGCGGCCGTTTTCTTGGGTGACCGGTTGTGGTTGTGCTCGGTAAGGGCTTCAGCCAGCTTTACCTTCGCTCCGCTTGCCTTGGCGTAGGGGGCAATGGTTGCTACGCAGCGGGTCCACGGGCTGGTAACTATCCGTTGTGGCTTCCACACTTCCAACAGGCGCTGGACGGCCGCCGCCTGGCGTTGCCCAGTGGCGGCCAGCGGACGCTCCCCCTCAGCCTTGGTCCATGAGGACCTGGGCTTTGCCTTTGCGTGGCGGATCAATACGAGCGGCCACGTATCCAATTCGCCCCGGATGTGGGCCTTCTCAAGGTACTCGAGGGGCTCCACATCGGTGGGGTTGCTGAGGAAGGACGCAGCCCTGTCCGGGCTGCACCACATGACGCTGTCTACTTCCTTGCCGTCGGGCCGCAGCTGTTCGCCGTTGACCCGCATGGCCCAGTAGTGCACAACTTTCAGGCCAGCACTGACATGGTAATGAATGGGTGGCAACGGCACGCCGAGCGAACTGTTGAGGCCGATCTCTTCATGCACTTCACGGACGGCGCACTGCGGAACTGTTTCGCCGTCGTCGAGCTTTCCTTTGGGCCAGGACCAATCATCGTAGCGGGGCCTGTGGATCAGGAGCACCTCAAGGGCGCCCTTCTGAACCCGCCAAGGAATGGCACCGGCCGCAACAACGGCCACCCGTTCACCGGGGTGGTCCGTCTGATCCGCCACGGGGGTATCGCTTTTCAACAGGTTCCCTTACCGCCGGGCCGCTGCACGCTGGCGTGACCGGGATGCAAGGAGCCAGGACTGCATGTCCAACAGAGGCTTTCCGTCCTCGTCAAGGTGGTGCCTGGTCCAATGACCTTGGTTGTCCAAGTGCCAACTCGCGGTTCCGTCGTCCACATAACGGTTCATGAGGTCCACGACCGTGGCGGTGTCTTCCTTGCTGGCCAACTGGACGAGTGCCTCAACACGCCGGTCCAGGTTGCGGTGCATCATGTCTGCGGATCCGATGTAAACCACAGGGTCCCCACCGTTCGCAAAAGCAAAGACGCGGGAGTGTTCCAGGAACCGGCCGAGGATGGAGCGGACCGTGATGTTTTCGCTCAGGCCCGGTACGCCCGGCCGGAGGGAGCAGATGCCACGGACCACCACGTCCACCATCACACCGGCCTGCGAGGCGCGGTAGAGGGCGTCGATGATGGCTTCGTCCACCATGGAATTGACCTTGATCTGGACGCGGGCAGGAACGCCGGCGCGGGCGTTGCGGATTTCCGCTTCGATCCTCTCGATGAGGCCGGCACGCACGGAACGCGGCGCCACGAGCAGCCGTTTGAACGTGGACTTCGGTGCGTATCCGGAGAGCTGGTTGAACAGCTTGGACAGGTCTTCGCCCACTTGCTCGTTCGCCGTGAGCAAGCCGAGGTCCTCGTAGTAGCGGGCGGTCCGAGGGTGGTAGTTGCCGGTACCGATATGGCAATAGCGGCGCAGGCCATCCACTTCCTGCCGGACCACCAAAGACAACTTGCAGTGGGTCTTCAGGCCCACAATGCCGTACACGACGTGTACGCCCGCCTGTTCCAGCTTCCGGGCCCAGGAGATGTTTGCCTGCTCGTCAAAGCGGGCCTTGATCTCCACCAGGGCAAGGACCTGCTTGCCGGCTTCTGCGGCATCGATCAACGCGTCAACGATGGGGGAGTCGCCGGACGTCCTGTACAGGGTCTGTTTGATGGCCTGGACTTTGGGGTCCGCGGCGGCCTGTTCAAGGAATGCCTGAACGGAAGTGGAGAACGAGTCGTACGGGTGGTGGAGCAGGATGTCCCGGCGGCGCATGGCAGCAAACACGTTGGCCGCCTTGGACGTTTCGGATTCATTGAGATACCGGGACGTGTGCGGGACATGCTTGGGGTAGTGGAGGTCGGGGCGGTCAATGGCGCTGATCGCAGAGAGGCCACGGAGGTCCAGGGGCGCCGGAACCGAGTAGACCTCGGACTCTTCAACGCCGAGTTCCCGGATGAGCAGGGCCTTGATGTTCGGGTTGATGTCCGTGGTGACTTCCAGGCGCACAGGAGGGCCGAAGCGGCGGCGAAGGAGTTCCTTCTCCAAGGCCTGGAGGAGGTTCTCGGCGTCGTCTTCCTCTACCTCAAGGTCCTCGTTGCGGGTGACGCGGAAGGTGTGGTGCTCCAGGACTTCCATGCCGGGGAAGAGCTTGTCCAGGTGGACTGCAATGACTTCTTCCAACGCAATGAAGCGGGCAACACGGCCAGGAATGGCACCTGCACGGGGGCCGTCCACGGAGATCAGGCGCGGCAGCTGGTCCGGAACCTTTACACGGGCGAAGAGTTCCTTGTCGCTGATGGGGTTGCTGACAATCACCGCAAGGTTCAGCGAGAGGCCGGAAATGTAGGGGAAGGGGTGTGCGGGATCCACGGCCAGGGGCGTCAGGATCGGGAAGACCTTCTCCTGGAACATGATGCTGATCCGGTGACGGGCATCTTCATCCAATTCATTCCAGTGCATGATGTGGATGTGCTCGTAAGCCAGGGCAGGACGGATCTGTTCGGCGAAGACACGCGCGTGGCGTTCCTGCAGCTTGTGCGCCTCCTGGCCGATCTGCTCCAGCACCTCGATGGGGCTCAGGCCGGCGGGGGAGGGAACAGCAAGTCCGGTGGCGATGCGCCGCTTCAAACCGGCAACGCGGACCATGAAGAACTCGTCGAGGTTGGAGGCAAAGATCGACAGGAAATTCACGCGTTCCAGGAGGAAGAGGTCCGGATCCTCCGCGAGCTCCAAAACGCGGGAGTTGAATGCAAGCCAGCTGAGTTCACGGTCCAGGAAACGGTCCGGCGTGATGTCGCCTTCGGGTTCCAGGCTCGGCGCAAATTCCGGGATGTCAATGCGGTCCTGGGTGGCTCGTGAAGCCGGCACTTCCGATGATCCGAAGCGTGGGGGCAGTGTGGCGCCCTTCGAAGTGGATCCGGCGGTGCCGACGGGGTCCGGCTGCATGGGGGTTCTCCTAAGCTCAGGACTGGGTTTCCTCCCACATTACAAGCAATTCCGGTGCCCGAATCCAAGAAGTCCCGGGCTTTCCTTGCAGCGGGATGCTGAGGTTAATTCTTGGTTAAAGGTCCATACATCACATCGGTGTCCCAACGGATGAAGCCAAGCTTCTGGTATAGGGATACCGCGGCCCGGTTGTCGGCATCGACGTAAAGCATGACGGCGTGCAGGCCCTTGTCCTGCAGGTACCTGATCCCGGCCACGGTGAGTGCCTTGCCCAACCCCAGGCCCTGCGCCCCGGGCGTGACACCCACTACGTACACCTCGCCGATCGCGGGATGGGGCCCCTGCCGCGGGTGAACCTTGGTCCAGTGGAATCCCAGCAGTTCGCCTGCGTCACTAACGGCCAGGAGGAAGCCGGCGGGATCAAACCAATCTTCGGCCTTGCGGGCCTCAAGATCGGCCCGCGTCATGGAGCCCTGCTCGGGATGGTGCGAGAAGGCCGCGCGGTTGGCTGCAAGCCAAGCGTCCTCGTCCTGGCCCGGCACGAAGGGACGTAATGAGACCCCGTCCGGGAGGCCGACGTCGGGCAGTGCGGACGTGGAGGACATCAGCCGCATCTTCCACAGTTCACGCACGGGACCGTAGCCAAAACGGGTGGCCAGCTCCGCCGCGGCCTCGTGGTTGCCGTGGGACCAGGCGCTCAAGCCCTCAAAACCGCGTTTGCCTTCCAGCGCCTCCAGCAGGCGGCCCGCTACACCTTGGTTGCGGTAGGTGGGGTGGACTGCCAATTCGAGGACACCCGTTGTTCCCGATGGGCCGGGCGCTTCAACGACGACGGCGATTCCCGCCAGGTCTTCTCCGGTCGCCGGATCTGAATCCTCATCCGGGGCATAAAGCGCAAGTGACAGGACGGAGTGATCGCCGGCATCGGCGCCACGCAACATGACCAATGTCTGTTCAGACAGGGGAGGGTTGCCGTCGGATTCCTCGGCGGCCGCTGCGAGTGTCCTGAAGTCCGTGAGGAGTTCGGGATCGAGGGCGCCGGTGACGAGCAGTACTGGCCAGTTCTCAGGGTGCGCTTGACTCATGATGCAAGGCTATACGTCCGGGGCAAGCACTGTAATTTGAAGTCCCCTTGAAACGGCTGTAGGCTCGTTATCTCGTTCGGCTTTGCGGCGGCTCTGTAGCCCACCGTGCAGTCAACACAGGGGGGATCCACCAGTGGGGTGGCCTCGATACGTTCGACCCGTATGTCCTCCACGGAAAAGGGAAGAGGCCAGGATTCATGTGAATCCTGGCCTCTTTTCGTTTCACAGTCGACGCGCGGTCTACGCTTCCGAGAGTTCGTCATCCGGGAGCCTGACCAAGGTCAGGCGATAACCGACGTTGCGGACCGTGCTGATGAGATTCTCGTGGTCAACACCGAGCTTGGCGCGGAGGCGTCGGATGTGCACGTCTACCGTCCGGGTGCCACCGTAGTAGTCGTAGCCCCAGACTTCGGTCAACAGCTGCTGGCGGGTAAACACGCGTCCGGGGTGCTGGGCGAGGTACTTGAGGAGCTCGAATTCCTTGAACGTCAGGTTCAGGGGTTGGCCGCTGACCCGGGCGGTGTAGCTCGCTTCATCGATAACGACGCCGGCGGCGCGGATCTCCGTCTGGGTCTCCTCTTCGCCTGGTACAGCACGGGCCATGGCCAGACGGATTCTCGCCTCGACCTCAGCAGGGCCTGCGGAGTCCAGCACGATGTCATCCACTGACCATGCAGAGGAAACGGCTGCCATGCCGCCCTCGGTAAGAATCAGCATGAGCGGTGCGCTGAGTCCGGTGGCCTTCAATAGTTGCGTCAGGGAGCGTGCCCCCACCAGGTCCTTGCGGGCATCCAGGAAGACGATGTCCGTGGGGTCGGTTTCGAGCAGCGCAGTCGGTTCTGCCGGGAGGATGTGAACACGGTGGTTGAGCAGCTCAAGGGCAGGCAGAATGTCCACCGAAGAGCCGGTGCTGTTCGTCAGGAGCAGGATGTGCGACATAGTTCCTCCAATGGGCTGTACGCGCATCATCGGGCGTCGAAACCGGAATTTCACCGGCCGGTCACGGCAGCTGGCAAGCCTTGGCCCGTTGTAACGGAATCAAGGCAAACAGTGTGGGCCGTTGAAGTCCGAGTATACCCACCCGAGCCCCGCCAGTCAGGGATTCGTGACGGGCTGCCACCGGAATTACGACATATTCGCCCGCCATAGGGCAGGATTGTCGGGAGGTCGTAAGGCGCATCGAATTGAGGTCGGGCACACAGTGAAGTCTTGGAGCATCGGGGTATTCGGACTCGTGGCGCTCGCAGCCATCGTGGCCAGCACCTTCGTTTCCCGGGAAGCCATGGTGGGCATTGGCATTGTGGCGTCCGCGGCTGTAGGGCTTGGTTGGCCGCATTTCCTTGCGGTCCCGGCCAAGAAAACCCTGGCCTCGGTCATTGCCCTGGCCGGTGCCGGGTCGGCATTGACGGCAGCTTACATGCCGGCACCTGGATTTCTGGATGGTACCCCCGCCTTCATTGCCTTGGGCGTCATGGCGGTGTTCATCATCCAGCTCGTGCGGGGAACGGGGCAGGCGCAGCGCCTGGAGTCCACGCTCGGCTGTTGTGCCGGGGTCCTGTTGAATTGCCTCGGTGCAGGATGGATCGCCGGCGCCCGGTTCAACGGCGTCAAGGAGATGGTCCTGGTGGCCGGGTTGAGCGCCGCAGTGGCACTCCTGGTGGGCGTCATTCGTTGGCCGGACCGGATTGTGGCTCCCCTGGGCATCGTCATGGCCGGACTCATGGGCCCCTTGGCCGGACTTGTTTTTTCCGATATCGCCGTGCTGCCTGCTGCCTTGGTGGGCGTCGTGGTCGGGTCGGTCCTCGTGTGCTTCCGGCGGATGACTACTCTCAGGCGCGGGCGGCTCAATATTCCGGCAGCATTGGGAATGGGCGTCGCACCGGTTTGGGCTGTGGGAGCCTTGGCCTACTTCATAGACAAACTACTCATCTACTAACGGTTAGGATTGCATCATGTCTGTACTCGCATTTGAAATCTTCTTCCTCGTTCTCCTTGGCCTGGCAAGCATTGCCATGGCGTGGTTTGCGGGTTTCGTTGTTTACCGCCTTTTCAAGGGCCAGAAGTAAAGCCTTCTGATCCTGCAGTCCAAAAGAGGTAGTCGTTGTGCCTATTGAGATTCCAACAGACCTGACGCCTGAACTCGTCCCGCTTTCCTGGCTCATTGGTGAGTGGGAAGGCCGCGGCCGGCTTGGCAGTGGTGATGAGGATTCGGAGCATTTCGTCCAACACGTTTCCTTCACCCATAACGGTTTGCCGTACCTGCAGTACAGGGCCGAGACCTGGATCAGCGACGACGCCGGCGCAAAGTTGCGCCCACTGACCGTTGAAACCGGCTTTTGGGCCTTGGAACGCAAGCTCCAGGAAGGCGACGGGGGTCCCGGGCTTATCCCGGCGGACATTGTGCCCGTGCTCAAGACCGCCGATGAGGTCGAAGAACGCCGGAACAAAGAAGGCGGCTTCGATATCTCCGTTTCAATTGCCCACCCTGGCGGAATCACAGAGCTCTACTACGGCCAGATCAAGGGACCACAGATCCAGCTCACCACGGATATGGTGATGCGCGGCAGCCACTCAAAGGAGTACACCGCCGCAACACGGATCTTTGGCCTGGTGGATGGCAATCTCCTCTGGCGCTGGGATGTTGCCGCCAACGGCAAGGCATTGGAACCACACGCCTCGGCGTTCCTTCACAGGGTTTCCTGACGCCCGGCGCGAGGTGTCACTGAACGTTCCACACGCAACCAGCAAAAGGAGCAGCTAGTGAATAACAACCTCAAACCGGGAGGCTACGAGGGACTCAAGGCCGTGTTCTTCAACGGCACGTTGAAACCTTCACCTCAGGTCAGCAACACCGATGGGCTGATCCGCATCAGCCGCGACATCATGGAAAAGCAGGGCGTCACCACCCGCCTCATCCGGACTGTCGACCACGATATCGCCAGCGGTGTCTATCCGGACATGCGGGAGCACGGCTGGAAAACCGATGAATGGCCGGAGATCTATCCGTTGGTCGCTGAGGCCGACATCGTGGTGGTGGCCGGTCCCATCTGGTTGGGCGATAACTCTTCCCAGACGAAGAAGCTCATTGAGCGTCTGTACGCCCACTCCGGCGAACTGACCGACAAGGGCCAGTGGGCGTTCTACCCGAAAGTGGGTGGATGCCTCATCACCGGAAATGAAGATGGCATCAAGCACTGTTCCATGAACGTGCTGTACAGCCTCCAGCACATAGGCTTCACTATTCCTCCGCAAGCTGATGCCGGCTGGATTGGCCCTGTAGGCCCAGGGCCAAGCTATCTGGATGAAGGGTCCGGTGGTCCGGAGAGTGATTTTACCAACAGGAACACCACCTTCATGTCCTGGAACCTGATGCACATGGCCCGCCTGCTCAGGGATGCAGGCGGCATCCCTGCCTATGGCAACCTTCCGGAAGAATGGAAAGCCGGCACGCGATTCGATTTCGAGAACCCGGAATACCGCTGACTCCGGAATACCACCGGATTCCGGAATATCACCGGATTCCGGAATACCACTGAGCCGCAAGGACTTCTACTACATATGACTTACAAGAGCCCCCTGTTGTCGCGCCCTGGCGCTGTCGAAGACACTGGTCTGGATGCCGGCGTCGCGGCCCACTATGGCGAGCCGCTGCGGGAGCAACGCGCTCTGGCAACCGGTACCGCCGTCGTGGATCTTTCCCACCGCGGCGTGGTGACGGTGTCCGGACCGGACCGACTCAGCTGGCTCAACACGCTTTCATCCCAGCAGGTGACCAACCTCCAGCCCCGTGTTGGCAGCGAACTGTTGCTGCTCAGTGTCCAGGGCCGCATCGAGTTCGATGCGCGGGTTATCGATGACGGTGAAACCACCTGGCTGATCGTCGAGGCCGCGGAAGCGGAGCCGTTGGCCGAGTGGTTGAACAAGATGAAGTTCATGCTGCGCGTGGAGGTCACGGATGTGTCCGGGCAGTGGGCTGTCCTTGGTTCCACGAAGCCCGTGGAGAAGCTCGGCGGTTACTTGGTTTGGGAAGATCCGTGGCCGCATGTAGGCCCGGGCGGCTATTCCTACAGCACTGTCCCGGAGGAGTTGCACCCTGGCCTTGAACGCCCATGGTTCGAATACCTCGTCCCGGCGGCAGATCTGGAATCCGTGGTCGAAGGCTTGCCCTTGGCTGGTGCCATGGCGGCCGACGCCCTGCGGGTTGCCGCGTGGCGGCCACGTCTCGGTGCGGAGACCGATGACAGGACCATTCCGCATGAGCTGGACCTCATTCGCACCTCCGTTCACCTGAGCAAGGGCTGCTACAAGGGCCAGGAGACCATCGCACGCGTTCACAATCTCGGCCATCCGCCGCGGCGCCTCGTCTTCCTGCAGCTGGATGGCTCGCAACACACTCTTCCGGCCGTTGGCAGTGTTGTATTTGCGGGGGAGCGCAAGGTGGGTACTCTGACATCTGTGGCGCAGCACTTCGAGATGGGCCCTGTGGCCTTGGCTGTCATCAAGCGCTCCGTTCCGGCGGATGAAACGTTGACAGTCATGGACGGCGAGGAGCCTTATATCGCAGCCCAGGAAGTGATCGTCGCCCCCGACGCCGGCCAGGTGGTCGGGCGCCAAACCGGATTCCTGAAGGGACCCCATCGATGAGCCAACCTAGTCACAGCACCGGATCCGAAGCCGACTCTGCCGCCACCGATACGGGCGCCGACGACGAAGCAGTCGCCTTGGCCCACACGCTCTTCGATGCCGCCCGCGAAGGCAACACCGAGATGCTTCGGAGCTACCTGAATGCCGGTGCCCCGGCCACGCTCACCAACGCCTCCGGAGATTCGCTGCTGATGCTTGCTGCCTACCATGGGCACGAGGAAACCGTGCAATTGATCCTGCACCACGGCGCCGATGTGAATACCCCCAATGACCGTGGTCAGACGCCGCTTGCCGGAGCGGTATTCAAGGGATACACGGGCGTCGCCCGGGCGCTGCTGGACGCAGGAGCAGACCCCGACGCCGGAACTCCCACCGCGCGCGAAGCGGCCAGGATGTTTGCCAGGGCCGAAATATTGGCCCTTCTGGGCTAAGGCGCGAGGGGGTTCCGGTAAAGCCCGGCAGCTGCGACAACCGTACTGATGAGTGCGGGATCAGAGAACTTTCATACCAGCCGAAGGAATCCCTTGGAAAACGTAGCCAAGCCGTGGCCCGCGCTGTGGTCCCTCGTCATAGGCTTCTTCATGATCCTTATCGACACCACCATCGTGTCGGTCGCGAATCCGCGAATCATGGAAGGCCTCAAGACGGATATCAATGCCGTCATCTGGGTTACCAGCGCCTACCTCCTGGCATATGCGGTACCCCTCCTCATCACGGGCAGGCTGGGCGACCGTTTCGGGCCGAAGAATCTGTACTTGATCGGCCTGGTGGTCTTCACCCTGGCTTCGCTGTGGTGCGGCCTCTCCAGTGATATCACCATGCTGATCGCCGCCCGCGCGGTCCAAGGGTTCGGCGCGGCCATGATGACGCCCCAGACCATGGCTGTCATCACGCGTATTTTTCCTCCGGACCGCCGGGGTGCCGCCATGGGGCTTTGGGGAGCGACAGCCGGCATGGCTGTCCTCGTGGGTCCCATTCTGGGCGGGGTCCTGGTGGACGGACTGGGATGGGAGTGGATCTTCTTCGTCAACGTCCCGATCGGAATTGTCGCCTTCTTTATGGTCACCCGTTTCGTCCCGAAGCTGACGACACACAGCCATTCATTCGACGTCGCGGGCGTGGTGCTTTCCGCCGTCGGCATGTTTCTTTTGGTCTTCGGTCTCCAGGAAGGCCAAACCTATAAGTGGGGAACGGTCACCGGTGCCGTTACTGTTTGGGGCTTGATCATCGCAGGGCTCGTGGTCCTGGGTCTCTTTGTTCTCTGGCAGTGGCTGCTGGGCCGGCGCGGCGGGGAACCGCTGCTGCCGCTCGCTTTGTTCAAGGACCGCAATTTCTCGCTGGGCAACACCACCATCATGGTGGTCGGCTTCACAGTGACGGCGTTTCCGTTGCCCACGATCTTCTACTACCAGGTTGTGCGGGGCTTGACCCCCACTCAATCAGCGTTGCTCATGATTCCCATGGCGGTGATCTCCGGTGGCCTGGCACCCGTCGTGGGTAAGCTGATCGACCGTGCCAACCCGCGCTGGTTCGCATCCTTCGGCCTGGTTTGCCTGGCAGGAGCGCTCTTCTGGACAGCTTCACTTCTACGGCCGGATACTCCCATTTGGATGTTCCTGCTTCCCAGTGCCCTGCAGGGCGTTGCCAATGGCTTCATTTGGGGGCCGGTATCCAATGCGACAACACGGAACCTCGAACCGCGCCAAGCGGGCGCCGGTTCGGGCGTGTTCAACACCACCCGCCAGATCGGCGCAGTCCTTGGATCGGCGGCCATTGCCGCGCTGATCCAGGCGCGGCTTGCGGCCGAGCTGCCCGCGGCGCCAGCAGGAGCTCCGGCGAACGAAGCGTCCATGAACGGCGCCCTTCCCGGGGCACTGCATGCAGGATTCTCGACGGCGATGAGCCAGTCGATCGTGCTGCCCGCCTGTGCGATCCTCGTCGGGGCAGTGGTGGCCGTGTTCTTTGCCAAACCGAAGTCCGTTGAAGGCTGGGGAGCTGCTGCTTCAAGTGGGGCTCCTCAGGAATCCGTCCGGAAGTAGCGTGGAAAACGGCGGGGGCCAGCCCACTTTTGGCTGGTCCTGCCCCGGACGCAGGGGCAGGACCGGTGCCATCCCAGACCAAGGCTGGGCCGGTTCGGTCCTTGTCAGCCGAGCAGCACGCTCGCATGGAGTCCGCCAGTGGCGAATCCCAAGCTTCGCGCCATCGCGAGTGCGCTGCTGTTGCTGACATCGGCCTTCCACTGGAGCGTCAGACCAGCGGCCAGGGCTTCGTGGGCAGCAATCGATGCAGCGAGCGTTCCCAGGCCACGCCGACGCCAGGGCGGAGCTACCAGGACGCCCATGTTGGCCAGGATTCCCTCCCACTCGGAGTAGGCCCCGCACGCCACGGGGGTGGGCTGTTCTTCTTCGGGATGCATGATGGTGAAGCGGTGCTCAAGGGCTTGCAGGCCCACTTCGTTGACGTCATCCGGGGGGCACAGCCCTTCCAGCGCGATCGCCTCTGGATTGCCCCGTGAGACCGTGAGGTCTTCGGATGGTTGATTGAGTGGGAGGTCGTCGGCAAAGAACAAGGCGGAGGACCCCAGGCCGTGTCCACCGTGGGACCGGGTGAGGGTCAACAGCGTGACATGCTGGGCAAGCTCAGTGTCTGGAATTCCAGCGGCTGCGTCGAGGACCCACTGGGGTCCCACCAGCGCTGAGGCACCAAAAAGGCGGAGGAAAACGACTGCCTGCGCCGATTCGTCGGCGAGGGTGATGCGGTTTGAGGGGTCGCTTGGATCCACCTCCGAAGTGGTGACCCGGGCCGCAGCGGCGGCGAAAGCGTCGTCGTCGAACCCCAAATGCCGAGCCCACGCCAGCTGGATAATGGCAGCGGACGTGGGCTCAAGAGTCATGGATTCAGCCTAGCCGAACAACACACTCGCTTCGTCGTAGCGGTGCTGCGGAACGGTCTTGAGCTTGCCCAGTGCTTCTTCGAAACCAACGTGGGAGATGTCCGTCCCCTTCAGGGCGACCATGGTGCCCCAACGTCCCTCCACCACCGAATCGATAGCTGCCATGCCCAGACGGGTTGCCAGAACGCGGTCATAGGCAGTTGGTACGCCGCCACGCTGGATGTGGCCAAGAATGGTGGCGCGGGTCTCTATGCCCGTGCGTGCTTCGATTTCCGGGGCGAGCTGGTCCGCGATTCCGCCCAGGCGGGGCCGGCCGAAAGTGTCCAGTCCGCGCTCGGAGTGGGGAGATTCCATGTGGTCCGGAACGAAGCCCTCAGCTACCACCACCAGGGGCGCGCGACCGCGGTCGTGGGCCTCCTGGACCCACTCGGTAATCTGCTCGATGCTGACCGTCTGTTCCGGGATGAGGATGGCGTGTGCACCAGCGGCCATTCCGGCGTGCAGCGCGATCCAGCCTACGTGGCGGCCCATGACCTCGGCGATCATGCAGCGGTGGTGGGACTCACCTGTGGTGCGGAGGCGGTCGATTGCTTCGGTGGCGATTTCAACCGCTGTATCGAAACCGAAGGTGTAGTCGGTTGCGTCGAGGTCGTTGTCCACGGTCTTGGGAACACCAACAATTTTCAGTCCGGCGTCGGTGAGCCGTTTTGCCGCCGCCAGCGTGCCTTCGCCACCAATAGCGATGATGGCGTCAATGCCCAGGCGTTCCATGTGGGCCTTGATGACGTCCGGTCCGCCGCCGTTCTCGAAGGGGTTGGTGCGGGAGGTGCCCAGGATGGTGCCACCCTGCTTGGCGATACCGCGGACCAAGGTGCGGGGGATGTCGATGACATCACCTTCCACAACGCCGCGCCAGCCGTCCTTGAAACCCACGAACTCCTGGCCGTGGATTGCGATCCCCTTCAGGACCGCTCCCCGGATTACTGCGTTGAGTCCGGGGCAGTCGCCACCGCTGGTAAGAATGCCAATTTTCATGTTTGCTCACTCATGGCTTGGAGGAATACGTGTAGAGCGCCACGCTGAGCTCCCAACGATTGTAGACGTGGATGTGGGGTGGGACACAAATGGTTACTTTCGACCCCGGCCGTGCGGTATTGGAAATCTCCCTGAAAACAACGAAAGCGCCCCGCAGCGGCGGGGCGCTTTGTGTCGCTGGCGTCGAAGTCGTTGATCGTTGTGACCCTAACGGGAACGCTGGCTGATGAACGACTCCAGCACGATCCTGTTCTTCTGGTCCGGCAGGATGAGCCAAGCGAGGATATAGAACACTGCAGCCGGCCCGGGCAAGAGGCAGAAGAGCAGGAAAGCGACGCGGACGTATGCCACGTCCACCCTGAGCTTCGCAGCGATCCCACCGCAGACACCACCCAACCAGCGCTGGGGTCCACGCTTCAGGCCGAAGCCCCTGACGATGCTGAAGAACTTGTCCATGGCTACAGACTTCCTTGTTGTGGTGGCTTTGTCACGCTGGTTGCTTGTCACGTTGGTACCTGTCACGTTGGTACCTGTCCGGATGGGTTGGCGGTTACCTTGCGGGGCTCTTGGTTTTACCAGCACTCTTGCGGGCGGCGAGGACTCCTCCGATGACCAAGGCTGCGCCTGCGCCGATCATGAGGCCGATCAGCACATACGTGCCGTCCAGCACCACCCAACCAAGGGTGGAGATTGCCAACAAAGCGGCCAGGGCAATCACAATCAATCCCCACACCACGGTGCCGATCCGCGCCTGCTGCGGTTCGTCGTCGATGGCCGGTTCCACCCGATAGCTGGGCTCAAGCGGTGGCGTGAGCGGTATTGGCTGGAGCCGCGGTGCGGGTGCGGGCTCATTCGATTCCGCTGCTTCACGTGCGTTGCTTGACTCGTTCGTGCTCATGTCAGTTTCCTTCCTGGATGGTCACGTTGCTGAAAGTGCCATCGATCTCCACCACGAGGTTGGCTCCGGGCTTTTCGGCGTTGTAGACCGAACGCTCGTCCTGGAGGCGGCCCCCGCGGTCCGAGCCGTGTTCGTTGAGGTTGCCGAAGGTCATATCGGCCCTGACCTCAACGGGTACGTCGTCCGGGATGATGACGGTGACGTTGCTGAAGGTCGCGTCCACGGGGACCACGATTTCGGTGGTCAGCGGAGCCGTCAGGGCCAGGTCGTCCAGGTTCACTGTTCCCTTGCCGCCAGTGACGTCGACCCCCTGCCGGGCCTGCTCGATGCTCAGTGGTGCCCAGTCCACGTCATGGAAGGTGAAGCGATCGCCATTCCTTGGGACGACGTTGAAGATCCCACCGATGATCAAGGCCACTACCGCCAGGAAACCGAGGAAACCGGAGGTTCGTCCCCGCAACCCCGCAATGAGGATGCCCAAACCCAGGACCGCTGCGCCCGCGGCCCACACCACGGCGTTGGCTGAGTGGCCGAGCTCGATGATGTTGCCGGCGTCCAGCGCTTTCAAGGTACCCCCAACCAGCAGTGCCACACCCGCGGTGACGGCAACTATCGCTGCCCCGGGACCCCTGCGCCTTGCGCGGGGCGGTTTGGATTCACCGTTGTGCGGCTGGCCGCCAAAAGGCTGTCCGCCCTGGGGCGGAGTGGGGCCGAAGGGCGGCCGCGGGCCTGATGGCTCGTAGGAGCCAGCCCCATAACCCTGGGGTTTGGTGCCTGGCTGGCCTTGGCCGTAGACCGGAACACCGCTGTTGGTGCCGGCAGCTGTGTTCATGCCGGTATCAGTGTTTGTCCCGGTTGCTGTTGGCGCTCCGTATGCCGTGGGCGCTCCGTAGGCAGTAGCCACTCCGTAAGAAGTGCTTGCAAAGTTCTGTTGGTTCATGGGCTGGCCCACCTTCGATCCCTTGTTGCGCTGCACCAGGTAGTAGATGAGGTAGATGACGCCGCCCACCCAGAACAGCGTCCACAACAGGCCGGGAAGGCCGTTCCAGCCCCAGCCCCAGAACCCGCGGCCCAGGCCAGGCAGACCGATGATCGTGGTGATTAACGCTCCTGTCATGCCACCTGACCAACGCCCGGCGGCTGCTTCCTGAACGTGGATGCGGCCGTCCGGTTCAGGCAGCAAGGCCCACGCCAGGCCGTAAAGGAGGACGCCAATGCCGGCAAAGAGTGCCAGGACGATGAAGATCCCCCGGACAATCAGGGGGTCGATGCCGAACCGGTGCGCCACTCCGCTGGAGACGCCACCGATCCAGCGGTCCGGCCCACGGCGGACGCCCTGGCTGCGGATCCAGTCGAAGAAGTTCTGCTGGGGTGCAGTGCGGGGTTGGGGCTCGGTGCGGGGCTGTGGTGCAGTGCGGGGTGCACCGGGACCGGTTTCGGATGAAGGATAGGCGTGGGGGGACGGTTCCCCCGGGGCGCCGGCGGATGTGCCGGTGTTGGCGCCAGGACCGGATGTGCCGGCGTCGCCAGGATTGGGTGTGCCGGCGTCGCCAGGCGTTCCGGATTCCTCTGGGTTCATGCTGTTCGCGTTCATACCTCGATCCTCCCGTCCCGGGTACCCTGCCCTCTACTGGGGGATACCCTGAATGATCCCTGAGGGACCCCCGAATCAGGCCGGTTTCAGGTCCGGGCAACCCTGATCCGTGTTTGGATTGGTACATGACAACCGCTGTACAACGCCCGCCGCTGGTCCGCAGCAGCGACCGCATGATCGCCGGCGTCTGCAGCGGACTTGCCGACCATTTGGGCTGGCCCGTGAAGTACGTCCGGCTGGGCATGATCCTTGCCTGCTTCGCCGGGGGAGCGGGGCTGGCCTTCTACGCCTGGCTGTGGACCATGGTTCCCACCGCTGATGAGGCCGCGCGCCGCAATGCCCGGCGCCCGGCGTCGCCTATTGCTCCCGCAGTCAGCCTTCCGCCTGCCACTGAGTCCATACCAAAAGCGCCCGACGCCGGACCCGCACCGCCGGTGGCCGGCTCTCCAGCGGTGGGTGGAAACCTGCCCGGACCCGACGCCGCGGGTGCCTTTGGTCCACAGTTTGCCAGCCCACCGCTCGGTAGCCCACCGCTTGGTGAACAACTGTCTGGTGGGGCAACCAGCGGCAGCACGGCGGCTCCTGCCGGCGGCTCGGCCGAATCCGGAGGCCCCGCATCACCGGTCTCCCGGTTCAACTTTCGAAGAATCCAGTATGGCAAGGAGATCCTGCTCGGAGCCGGCCTGCTTCTGGTCGCTGTGATCCTGATTGCCCGCCAGTTCGGCGTCGATGTGCCCTTGGGAACACTGATTCCGGCAGCTGCCATCCTGGGCGGCGCTGCAATCGCATGGATGCAACTCGACGAGACGCGCAGGGCCGGTTTGGTGGACAAGACCAAGGCCGACCAGGCTGGTGGCTGGGTCCGCTTGGCCGCCGGCCTTGCATTGGTAGTTGCCGGTGTCCTGGTCATGGTGTCCGGATCGGGATCCTGGGAGCAGACCTGGCTGGCGCTCCTGGCGTCCGTTGCTGTGCTGGGTGGCGTTGCACTGGTCCTGCTGCCGTGGGGACTGAAGTTCTGGAAGGACCTCGAGACTGAACGGGCGGGACGTGTACGGGAAACCGAGCGCGCGGAGATCGCAGCCCACCTGCACGATTCGGTGTTGCAGACCCTTGCGCTGATCCAGCGCAGGGCAAGCTCTGAGCAAGACGTTGTCCGGCTGGCGAGGGCCCAGGAACGTGAACTTCGGTCCTGGCTCTTCACTGATGCCGCCAAGAATGCCGGACTGCTGGCCGAGCGGATCAAAGCCGTAGCCGCCGAAGTGGAGGATGCCCACGGCCAGGCCGTGGAGGTGGTTACCGTGGGCGACGCCGATATGACTGACAGGCACGAAGCCCTGGTCCAGGCAGCCAGGGAAGCCATGCTCAATGCTGCCCGGCACGGCGGGGGAACGGTATCCGTCTACATGGAGAGCACAGCAGGAAACACCGAGGTCTTCATCAAGGACCGCGGTCCGGGATTTGACCTTGAGTCCGTCCCCGATGACAGGCTGGGAGTCAAGGAATCAATCATCGGCCGCATGAAGCGTCACGGAGGCACGGCCACGATCAACAGCAGCAGGGACGGAACCGAAGTCCGGCTGGCCCTCCCCTCGATAAACGCCGATGGTGGCGATACGCGCACTGGAGACGTGCGCACTGGAGACGTGCGCTCCGGGGATACGCGCTTCGGAGATGTGCACAGCGGCGAAGTACGGAATGGAGAACCACGGTAATGAACAACACCTCCCAAAGCGGTGAGCCGCGCAGTGTACGGGTGGTGATCGTCGATGACCACACGATCTTCCGTTCCGGGCTGAAGGCGGATCTCGATCACCGCATGGACGTCGTGGGCGAGGCAGGCACGGTTGAGGAGGCCATTGCTGTCATTGCGGAAACCCGGCCTGAAGTTGTCCTGCTGGACGTGCACCTTCCCGGTGGCCTTGGCGGCGGAGGGCGCGAGGTCATCGCAGGGTCTGCCGCGCTCCTGGGCACCACCAGCTTCCTGGCACTGAGTGTTTCAGACGCAGCCGAGGACGTCGTGGCAGTGATCAGGGCCGGTGCCCGCGGCTATGTCACCAAGACGATTTCCGGTGCCGGTATTTCCGATGCCGTGATCCGCGTGGCGGACGGCGACGCCGTCTTCTCGCCGCGCCTCGCTGGCTTCGTCCTGGACGCCTTCGGTACGGCGCCAGCAGACATCGCGGACGACGAATTGGACCGTCTCTCGGCGCGTGAGCTGGAAGTCATGCGGCTCATCGCGCGCGGATACAGCTACAAGGAAGTGGCCAAGGAGCTGTTCATTTCCATCAAGACCGTGGAGACGCACGTGTCCGCCGTGCTCCGGAAACTGCAGCTCTCCAGCCGCCACGAACTCACCAAGTGGGCCGCCGAGCGCCGCCTCCTCTGATCCTCTCCCACATCCGTCGCCCTTTTGACCGATCCTCTCTCAGATCCGTCGCTCTTTTGACGGATGCTCTCTCAGTTCCGTCGCCCTTTTGACGGATGCTCTCTCAGATCCCGCCGCTTAAACGGAAATGCTCCCGCACCAACAAACATTGGTGCGGGAGCATTCAACCGGCAACGTCGAAGCGCTACCGGGCCATAAGCTATTTCGCCTTGCCCAGGAATTCCTGGATCCGGCGGACGCCCTCGGCGAGATCGTCGTCGCCAAGTGCGTAGGACAGGCGAACATAGCCTGACGGGCCGAATGCCTCGCCGGGAACGATCGCTACTTCAACCTCGTCGAGGATCAACGTGGCGAGTTCCGCGGATGTCGTAGGGCGGACCGGGCCGTTGGAAGTTTCGAATTCCTTACCCAGCAGACCGCGGACGTCCGCGTACACGTAGAAGGCGCCGGTCGGCGTCGGGCATTCCACGCCGTCAATCGCGTTCAGGCCGGCCACGATCGCCTTGCGGCGGCGGTCGAACGCGACCTTCATTTCGTCGACGGCGGTCAACGGACCCGTGAGGGCAGCGGCGGCCGCGACCTGCATGATGTTCGAAACGTTGGATGTCGCGTGCGACTGCAGGTTGGTGGCAGCCTTGATGACGTCGGCCGGGCCGATCATCCAGCCCACGCGCCAGCCTGTCATGGCGTAGGTCTTGGCCACGCCGTTGAGGATGACAACTTTGTCGCCAAGCTCCGGTGCTGCGGTGGCGATGGAGGTGAACTTCACGCCGTCATAGGTCAGGTGCTCGTAGATTTCGTCGGTGACAACCCACAGGCCCTTGGAAGCGGCCCACTTGCCGATCTCCGCAACCTGCTCCGGGCTGTATACAGCGCCGGTCGGGTTGGACGGGGACACGAACAGCAGGATCTTGGTCTTGTCCGTGACAGCGGCTTCAAGCTGCTCGATGGTCACGAGGTAGCCCTGCTCGGGTCCGGCGAATACCTCCACCGGAACGCCCCCCGCGAGACGGATGGCCTCCGGATAAGTGGTCCAGAAGGGCGTGGGGATGATGACTTCGTCGCCCGGGTCAACCAAGGTGGCGAAGGTGTTGTAGACAGCCTGCTTGCCGCCGTTGGTCACCAGGACCTGCGACGGGTCCACTTTGTAGCCGGAGTCCCGGAGGGTTTTATCGGCGATGGCCTTCTTCAGCTCGGGAAGCCCGGCAGCGGGGGAGTAGCGGTGGTACTTCGGCTGGGCAGCAGCCTCGATTGCTGCCTTGACGATGTAATCCGGGGTGGGGAAATCGGGTTCGCCGGCTCCGAAACCGATCACGGGGCGCCCCGCGGCCTTCAGTGCCTTGGCCTTGGCGTCAACGGCAAGGGTGGCGGACTCGGCAATAGCGGAGATTCGTTGTGAAATGCGGGCGGCAGGTGTTCCGGCAGACATCTATGTACCGTTCTTCGCAGGCAGCTCGTGGGCTGGATGATGGGATTCGACGTAAACTACCTTATGCTGTTCTGCGGAGCTCCCGGGCGCCTGCTGGACAATGTGACTGATAATGCTGCTCACATTGATTCATAAGCGGCCGGAAGGCCCGAAATTAGTCCGGTTCGACTATCGCGAAGTTCTTGCGTAGACTGGTTCACCGGTGTTGAAAAGCACCACAGGCTGAAGTGCGGCCTGAAACATGGATTCGATCCATAGGGTAGTGGCGCAATTGGTAGCGCAGCGGTCTCCAAAACCGCAGGTTGCAGGTTCGAGTCCTGTCTGCCCTGCGCAAGCTGTTCCGGCGGAAACGCCGGGGCAAGCGCAGCAACCATGGCTCTGATCAGAGCCGGGTCAAACGACTTTGCAAGGTGAGTGAGGACCAGGTGACCGAAACGGCTGCTAGCAGCTCAAAGGGCCGTCCTGCCAAGAAAGCCGATGCCGGCTTCTTTGCCCGAATTGCACTCTTCATCCGCCAGGTTATCGGCGAATTGAAGAAGGTCGTTGCCCCGACCCGCAAGGAACTGATCAATTACACGGTCGTGGTGCTGGTGTTCGTAGCCATCATGATGCTCATCGTCACCCTGCTGGACCTTGCGTTCGGCACGGGAGTGAGCTGGGTCTTCGGTGGGTCAGGCGCTACGGACCGCTGAGCGGATCTGTCCGCAAACCGCGCGAAATTCCTTGGTAACTCAGGAATTTTGTGGGGTTTGCGGAATTGAGCCATTTAAATAGGCATGTTAGGCAATGAGGAAGCAGGAGACCAAGTGTCTGAGCAGGAGCTTGAGGTAAACGAGGCTGAGCTGGATGGGCCCGCTGAAAGCACGGACGACGCCGCGGCTGAGGCTGCGGAAGAGTCGGAGGCTGACTCTGCTGCGCCCGAATCTGCCGACGTCGATGATTCCGAAGAGGATTTCGAGTCCGACGTAGACGCTGAGTCTGATGACGAGTCCGACTCTGACGACGAGTCCGACGTCGACGCTGCGGATGTCTCGCTGGAAGCCGCTGCCGCTGCAGCGCCCGCGGATCCGGCTGAGGAATTCAAGGCCAAGCTTCGCCGCCAGGAGGGTGACTGGTACGTCATCCACTCCTACGCCGGTTACGAAAACCGCGTGAAGGCCAACCTCGAGACCCGCATCCAGACGCTGGACATGGAAGATTACATCTTCGAAATCCAGGTCCCGATGGAAGAAGTCGTCGAGATCAAGAACGCGCAGCGCAAGGTAATCAACCGCGTCCGCATCCCCGGTTACGTCCTGGTCCGCATGGACCTGACCGACGCTTCCTGGGGCGCCGTTCGCCACACCCCCGGCGTCACTGGCTTCGTTGGCAACGCCCACAACCCGGTCCCGCTGCGCCTTGACGAGGTCTTCTCCATGCTCGCCCCGGTCTTCGAAGAAGAGCAGGCCGAGAAGGGCAAGCCGGTCAACAAGCAGAGCCAGGCTCCCGTGGCTGTCGACTTCGAGGTCGGCGAGTCCGTCATCGTCAAGGAAGGCCCGTTCGAGACCCTTCCGGCAACGATCTCCGAGATCAAGCCCGAGTCCCAGACCCTCGTGGTCCTGGTCTCGATCTTCGAGCGCGAAACCCCGGTTACGCTCGCATTCAACCAGGTCACCAAGATCTAGCTGATTCCAAGATTTCGCTCCCGTTCCGCCTGCTTTGCGGTTCGGAAGCGGCCGGCCGCCTTGCCATGGCGGCCACAAACCTGGGACGCGCTCCTGTGTCCCAGGAAGCTATTGAGAGAAGGACCCTACATTGGCTCCCAAGAAGAAGGTCACCGGCCTCATCAAGCTGCAGATCCAGGCAGGTGCCGCTAACCCGGCTCCGCCGATCGGTCCTGCGCTTGGCCAGCACGGTGTCAACATCATGGAATTCTGCAAGGCGTACAACGCTGCAACGGAATCCCAGCGCGGAAACGTTATCCCGGTTGAAATCACGGTCTACGAAGACCGTTCCTTCACCTTCATCACCAAGACCCCGCCGGCTGCAGAGCTCATCAAGAAGGCTGCAGGCGTTGCCAAGGGTTCGGCTACCCCGCACACCGTCAAGGTTGCCAAGCTGACCCAGGCCCAGGTCGAAGAGATTGCTTCCACCAAGATGGAAGACCTGAACGCCAACGACATCGCGGCTGCTGCCAAGATCATCGCTGGTACCGCCCGTTCCATGGGTATCACCGTCGAATAGTCGAGGAATGCACGGACGGTGCGGGCTGAGGAACGAAGCACTCGCCGGAAGTGAGTCCCGGAGACTTTCGACAAATAGACGCAGCAGAGGGCTAATTTCAGCCTTCACCCGCCGGGCAACCGGCATCTGAAACATTAAAATGTCGCAGGATCCTTGCCGGATCCACGACTTGTGGCAGGGCCCAGCGCGGTCCGCAGACCACAACTGCACAAGGAGAAATAAGCAGCATGGCAAAGCGCAGCAAAGCATATGAGGCAGCCGTAGCCAAGATCGAGGCAGACAAGGTCTACGCCCCGTTCGAGGCAATCACCCTCGCGAAGGACACCAACCCTTCCAAGTTCGACGCAACCGTTGAGGTCGCTTTCCGTCTGGGCGTTGACCCGCGTAAGGCCGACCAGATGGTCCGTGGCACCGTCAACCTGCCGCACGGCACCGGTAAGACCGCCCGCGTCCTCGTTTTCGCAACCGGCGACAAGGCTGAGGCAGCAATTGCTGCCGGCGCCGACTTCGTTGGTTCTGATGACCTGATCGAAAAGATCGCAGCCGGCTGGACCGACTTCGACGCCGCCGTGGCAACCCCTGACCTCATGGGTAAGGTTGGCCGCCTCGGTAAGGTCCTCGGCCCGCGTAACCTCATGCCGAACCCGAAGACCGGTACGGTTACCCCGGATGTCACCAAGGCTGTCAACGACATCAAGGGCGGCAAGATCGACTTCCGCGTCGACAAGCACTCGAACCTGCACTTCATCATCGGCAAGGTGTCCTTCGACGCCCAGAAGCTGGCTGAGAACTACGCAGCTGCACTGGAAGAGGTGCTTCGTTTGAAGCCGTCCGCTTCCAAGGGCCGCTACATCCAGAAGGCTACGGTTGCAACCACGTTCGGTCCGGGCATCACCGTTGACCCGAACGTCACCAAGGTTCTCACCGAGGCGTAAGCTTCGCGAGTTCAAACTCTGAGAGGGACCGTCCGGCATTGCCGGGCGGTCCCTTTTTCATGGGTTCGTGCAGGCTGGCCGTGACTTGTTTGCCACCCCAAGCGGCCGTAGGCTGTGGGGCGTGGCGTCGTCGTCGAACTTTTCCGCCAACGGCGGGCTCACCATAGAAAGGCTTCCTGTTCCGCACGGTCCGGAGGCCACTGCCTCAACGGACTTCAAAGCCTTCCATGCGTTACGCATCGCCCATGAGCTTGCTTTGTGGGGAAACCTGGACCATTCGGCCACATTGGCCGAGTCGTTCATGTTCTGGCAGGGCAACGAATACGAGGAGCGGCACGTCTACCTGGCCCGCTTGGACGGCATTATGGTGGGCAGCGGATCGCTGACCCTGCCGTTGAGCGAGAACACGACGACGGCGGGTGTGGACGTCGTCGTTGACGCAGCTTTCCGGCGGCGCGGCATCGGGACGATGATCCTTGAAGTTCTCGAAAAGGCGGCAGTGGAGCGGAACCGTACTTCCCTTGACGGATACTGCGGCGAGCCAATCGGGCCTGTTATTGCGGGCGAGGCGCTGTTGGAGGCAAAGTCCGGCACGGGTGGCGTGCCCCTGAACGCGGCATCGACCCGCTTTGCCGTGCACCATGGCTATTCCCTGGAACAGGTCGAAACCAGCAGCATCTTGACTCTGCCGGTTGATGAGGCGCACCTGGTTGAACTCGAAGTCGAGGCGCTGCGCCGGGCAACTGAGTACAACATCGTCGGTTGGATGAACGAATGCCCGGACGAACTCGTGGACAGTTTTGCCAGGCTCAAGAGCCTCATGAGCACGGAGGTGCCCATTGCCGGTCTGGGGTGGGAAGGCGAAGAGTGGGACGCCGTGCGGGTTCGGCGTGAGGAATCCACGTGGCGGGCAAGTGGCATGGACTCGGTTGTGGCTGCTGCCCGGCACCGCCCGAGCGGGGAGCTGGCGGCCTATACGGTCCTGACCCACCGTGAGGCGCTGCCGGCGGTCGTCAGCCAGGAAGACACGCTGGTGGCTCCCGGCCACCGGGGACACGGCCTTGGCATGCTGGTCAAAATCGCCAATCTTCGGAGGGCAGAAAGTCTTTGGCCGGACGCCACAGGCGTCATGACATGGAACGCCAATGAAAACCGGCATATGCTGGCCATAAATATCGCCCTTGGATTCAAGCCTTCCGGTTTTGAAGGCGAATGGCAGAAACGGCTGGGATGACTGTACACGAGGCGAAGACCGTTGTTGTCGAGCAGCTATGGGTGCCGGACAATCTGGACAGCCCCAAGGCAAGGGATTTCCTGGACGCCGTGGAAGTGGCGCGACGGGTCCGGATGCAGACCTGGGGCAGCGATGACCTGGCTTACACACCCCTGGAGAAGCTGCTTGAGTTCTCCGACCCCTATGAGCGCCAGATCATCCTGGTAGCCAAGGTGGACGGGGTCATCGTGGGAACAGTGGACATTGCGCTGCCGCTCGCGGACAACATGGACCTTGCGGAGTTCACCCTGGATATTCTCCCGGAGTATCAGAGCCAGGGAGTTGGACGTCAACTCCTGGAGGCCGCAGAGCAGTTGGCACGTTCTGAGGGCCGCACCATGGTTTTGGTGGACACGAACCACCCGGCAACTTCGCTCACCGAGATACCTGAAGACCAGTTGATTCCCGGCAGCGGCCCGGGCTTCGTTCCTGTCAGCAGCAGGGAAGTGGACTTTGCCCAGCGGGCCGGTTACACCCTTCAGCACATCGAGCAATTCAGTTCCTGCGTGCTGCCGCTGGATTCCAAGCTGGTTGCGGATCTTCAAGCAGAGGCCGAGGAAGCGAACGCTGACCGCTACAGGCTGCACCATTGGACTGACCGGTGCCCTGAGGCTTGGTTGGAGGCCGTGGCTGAGCTGGAAAACGCCGCGGGGGAGGTTGTCCACGGTGAGGACGGCGAGGAAGAAGACTCCGCTGTTGAGGTTACCGGCATGGTCTTCGACGCCGCGGTTTTACGCGAAACCGAAGACGCCGCATTGGCGCAGGGCCGGCGCACGGTGGTTACCGCCGTCGAGCATATTGAGAGCGGGCGGCTGGCCGGATTGACCACCATCAGCGTCCTCGCGCACCGTCAGGACGTTGTTTTCCAGGACGATACTTTGGTCCTGCAGGAACACCGCGGCAACAAGTTGGGCCTGCTGATCAAGGTGGCAAACATGGAAAGGCTCAGCGAGCAATTTCCTGATGCCCGGGTCATTTACACCTGGAACGCACCGGAAAACCGGTACCTCCTGACCGTGAACAAGCAATTGGGATTTACGACGGCGGGAGTCACCGGGCTCTGGCAAAAGGAGCTTCCCGATCGGGGGCCGAAGGTCACGTCGTCGGAGTAGCCAGCCAGGCATCCCACGGGGGGGAGCGCGACGTCGATTTGGTTTGCTGATCGGTCTCCCGTAACCTTGAAGTACCAAAGACCGTCGGTTGATGGGAATCCACTCTTTCGAGCGCAGCTCAATTCTGCAGCGACGCCCCTGAGAACAAAGTGCATTCCTTGACGAAGGACCCTGAACATAGGGCGGCCGGCGCAGGTGAACGAAGCAAGTCTCCGCAGTGCAAACTGTGTTGAGCCAAGCCCCGTGCATCTGCGCGGGGCGTTTTTAGTTTTAGCTCTCGTGAGCGGGGACCCGGAAGACCGGCTTTATTCCCCGGAAGGAGGGTTATGACAACGCCTAGCAAGGTCTCCGCAGTTGCAGAGATCACCAACGATTTCAAGGAATCGAACGCGGCTGTCCTGACCGAATACCGCGGGCTCACTGTTGCACAGCTCAAGGAACTGCGTGTTGCGCTCGGCCAGGACACCAAGTTCTCGGTCGTCAAGAACACCCTGAGTGCCATTGCGGCCAAGGAAGCCGGAGTTGAAGCATTCAACGACCAGCTTGCAGGCCCCACTGCAATCGCCTTTATCAAGGGTGACGCTGTTGCTGCTGCCAAGAGCCTGACGGACTTTGCCAAGGCCAACAAGCAGCTGGTTATCAAGACCGGTTACTTCGAAGGCAAGGCATTGGATGCACAGGGTGTTGCCGCACTGGCAGCCCTCGAGTCCCGCGAACTGCAGCTTGCACGTGTTGCTGGTGTCCTTAAGGCTCCTGCTTCCGCTGCTGCCCGCATCATTGACGCTCTGCGCCTCAAGCTTGAAGAAGAGGGCGGCGCACCTGCACCGGCCGCTGAAGAAGCCCCGGCTGAAGAGGCTGCTGCTGAAGAGGTTGCGGCTCCGGCCGAAGCCGCTGAAGCCGCAACCGAAGAGAACTAAGTTCTCCCCCCAATCAAACTCAGGTGCATGGATCGGCTTTGCCCGGATCTGCACCAACTAATGGAAGGACGCCACCATGGCGAAGCTCAGCAACGAAGAGCTCATTGAAGCTTTCAAGGAACTGACCATCATCGAGCTCTCCGAGTTCGTCAAGCTCTTCGAAGAGACCTTCGAAGTTACGGCTGCTGCTGTTGCAGTTGCCGGCCCCGCCGCTGGCGGTGCTGCTGAAGCTGCTGAAGAGAAGACTGACTTCGACGTCATCCTCGAAGCTGCTGGCGACAAGAAGATCGCAGTGATCAAGGAAGTTCGCGCCATCACTTCCCTCGGCCTCAAGGAAGCCAAGGACCTGGTTGACAGCGCACCGAAGGCTGTTCTCGAAGGCGCCACCAAGGAAGCCGCAGAGAAGGCAAAGGCTCAGCTCGAAGAAGCTGGCGCAACGGTTACCCTCAAGTAACTCGTCTTGCTTGTGGAAGCCCCGTCCGGTTCGCCGGGCGGGGCTTCCTGCTTTAAACAAGCAACGCGGGGTCACTTACGGCCCATCCCATGGGGAATTACCGGCCGTAAGTGACCCCGCGTTGCCTTAAGCGGGTTCGCTGATGTCCGCAACGATGGCATTGAGCGCGGACGTGAGGGCGTCCGCGTCCACGAATGCACTCCTGCCATGGGCTCCGGCACCCATCGAGATGCGGCGTCCGGTGATAGTGGCATCCGCATACACTGGCCAGGGCGTGGTACTTCCCAGGGGAGTGATGGTCCCGCGCTCATAGCCGGTTGCGGCCAGGGCAACATCGGCGTGCGGCAGCGAGAGCTTGTTGACGCCCACCAATGCCCGCAACTTGGGCCAGGAGATCTGCCGGTCGCCGGGGATCAGCGCGAAGAGGAAGCTGCCGTCGCGATGCTTGACCACGAGCGACTTCACGATGTCCCCGGGACTGATCCCGAGGATGCCTGCGGCCTCCTCAAGGCTTTTGGCGGCAGGGCGCTCGACGACGTCCACGTCCAGTCCGCGCGCGGCGGCGTCGGACAGGAACCGTTCGGCCCCGTTCATTTGAGGTTCCACCACGTCCTGTGCCATTAATCGCGGTACAGCAGGAGAGCTTCGCCCTGGCCACCGCCGCCACAGAGGGATACAGCAGCCTTGCCGGTTCCCCTGCGCTTGAGTTCGTGGGCCGCGTGCAGGGCCAGCCGGGCGCCGGAAGCACCGATCGGATGCCCGAGCGCGATTGCGCCACCGTGGATGTTGCACTTCTCCAGCGGGTAGCTCAAGTCCTTCAATGATTGGACCGCCACAGAGCCGAAGGCTTCGTTAATCTCGATGAAGTCCAGGTCCTCGGCAGTCCATCCGGCCCGCTTCAATGCTTGCGAAATAGCGTTGGATGGCTGGGAGTGCAGTGAGTTGTCCGGGCCGGCCACCTGGCCGGGTTTGCCTACGACCGCAAGGTATTCCAGCCCGTTGTCCGTGGCAAAGCGGCGACTTGTCAGCACGAGTGCGGAGGCGCCGTCGGACAGGGGAGAGGAGTTGCCGGCGGTAATGGTGCCGTCCGTGGCGAAGGCGGCCTTCAAAGGGGCAAGGGTTTCCAGGGTCGTGTTCGGACGAACGCCCTCGTCCGAGGTGAGGGTTACCGGATCCCCCTTGCGCTGCTTCACGCTCACGGGAGCGATTTCGACGTCGAAAATTCCCTCAGCGATTGCGGCAGCAGCGCGCTGGTGGGAAGCCGCAGCAACTTCGTCCTGCGCACGGCGGTCAATGCCCAGCGTTACGTTCTTGGTTTCTGTGGACAAGCCCATGGACTGGCCATCGAACGCATCCGTGAGTCCATCATGGGCGGCAACGTCCAACGCCTGGATCGCGCCGTAGGTCCAACCCTGCCGGGAACCGGGGAGCAGGTGCGGGGCGCGCGTCATCGATTCCTGGCCGCCGGCCACAACTACGGTGGCGTCCCCGCTGCGGATCATCCGGGCGGCATCAATGACAGCCGTGAGGCCGGAGAGGCAAACCTTGTTGATGGTGACGGCAGGGATGTTCCAGCCAACGCCTGCCGCGATAGCGCTCTGCCGTGCAGGATTCTGGCCAGCGCCCGCTTGCAGCACCTGTCCCATGATGACGGCGTCCACTTGTTCGGCTTTTACGCCGCTGGCCGCCAGTGCGGCGCTGATGGCGTGGGCGCCGAGGTCGACGGCGGTGAATCCGGCAAGCTGCCCATTCAGCCGACCCTGTGGGGTACGGGAAGCGGCAAGGATGACAACGTCATTGTCGTCAGCGGAGTTGTTCATGGTCTCTCTTCCGATCCGTGGTGGTGTAGCCAAGGCTATCGCGCTGCGTGCGCCAGCCTATCCTTTTCAACGCTCGTACCTGTCGCTGGATTCCATGCCGGGAGATTTCACGACGGGCCCGGTGCCTTGGTCCGCCAGATGCTCCGGGCAAGGTCCGTGGACCGCGCATAGGTGCCTGCGGCAACAGTGCTTGCATTCACGGACAATCTGGGGTAGACAGGAAGGCTACTTTGCCGTATCGTAGATATTTGCGTCTTCCCTGTTAACCTTCAGCCTTCATATAGCGGTGGGCTTTACCTCTCAGCTGCGACATTGACGTGCCGTTCACAACGTGCACTGCCATGTGCGGACTGGGTCCGGGTCATATAGCGGAACCGGAATAAGTATGCTGCGGAGCACTCTGCATCATGCAAACGGGGGAGATCTGAAAACGCCTGAAGGTCTGTGGAAGGATCCCTCTTGGTCGCCTCGAGCACCTCTAATAACGAAACCGCTAACACGGCAAGCACCGATGGTGCCACTCGCCGCCTCTCATTCGCAAAGATTCACGAACCCCTTGATGTTCCGAATCTTCTCGCCCTGCAGACGGACAGCTTTGACTGGCTCGTCGGAAACGAACGCTGGCAGGCGCGGGTAGCGAAGGCTGTCGAGGAGGGCGACCTCAGCGTCGCCACCACCTCCGGACTTGCCGACATCTTCGAAGAGATCTCCCCCATCGAGGACTTCCAGGGCACTATGTCCCTGAGCTTCTCCGAGCCGGAGTTCGCTGATCCGAAGTACACCATGGCCGAATGCAAAGACCGTGACGCCACTTACTCGGCACCGCTGTATGTCAAGGCCGAGTTCATGAACAACAACACGGGCGAAATCAAGCAGCAGACCGTGTTCATGGGCGACTTCCCCCTCATGACTGAAAAGGGAACGTTCGTCGTCAACGGCACCGAGCGTGTCGTTGTCTCCCAGCTGGTCCGCTCGCCGGGCGCCTACTTCGAGCGCACTGCGGACAAGACCAGTGACAAGGACATCTTCACTGCGAAGATCATCCCGTCCCGCGGTGCATGGTTCGAACTCGAAATCGACAAGCGCGACCAGGTCGGCGTCCGCCTCGACCGCAAGCGCAAGCAGTCGGTCACCGTTCTGCTGAAGGCCCTCGGTTGGACCGAAGGCCAGATCCTGGAAGAGTTCGGCCAGTACGACTCCATGCGTGCAACGCTGGAGAAGGACGCCACCGAAACCCGCGAAGACGCGCTTCTGGACATCTACCGCAAGCTGCGTCCGGGCGAGCCGCCCACCGTCGAGGCTGCCCAGTCCCTGCTGGACAACCTGTACTTCAACGCCAAGCGTTATGACCTCGCCAAGGTTGGCCGTTACAAGATCAACCGCAAGCTCGGCATCGACCGCTCCCTTGGTGACAAGGAAGCTTCGGTACTGCACGTCGAAGACATCGTCGCCATGATCAAGTTCCTCGTTGCGCTGCACGCCGGCGAGAAGACCCTCATGGGCAAGCGCGATGGCGAAGACCACGAGCTCCGCGTCGAGATCGATGACATAGACCACTTCGGCAACCGTCGCATCCGCGCCGTTGGCGAACTGATCGAAAACCAGGTCCGCACCGGCCTTTCCCGCATGGAGCGTGTTGTTCGCGAACGCATGACCACGCAGGACGTCGAGGCCATCACGCCGCAGACGCTGATCAACATCCGCCCGGTTGTCGCTGCCATCAAGGAGTTCTTCGGAACCTCCCAGCTGTCGCAGTTCATGGACCAGAACAACCCGCTTTCGGGTCTGACCCACAAGCGCCGCCTGTCGGCTCTTGGCCCGGGTGGTCTTTCCCGTGACCGCGCAGGCATGGAAGTTCGAGACGTTCACCCGTCCCACTACGGACGTATGTGCCCCATCGAAACCCCTGAAGGCCCGAACATTGGTCTGATCGGTTCGCTGGCTTCCTACGGCCGCATCAATCCGTTCGGTTTCATTGAGACGCCTTACCGCCTCGTTTCCAACGGCGTGGTCTCGGACGAGGTCCAGTACCTCACCGCGGACGACGAAGCTGAAGTCCTGATCGCACAGGCCAACGCTCCGCTGGACGCTGACAAGAAGTTCTCGGAAGAGACCGTCCTTGTCCGTGCCCGTGGTGGTGGAGGCGAGCCGGTCCTGGTTCCCGCTGCCGAAGTTCAGTTCATGGACGTTTCCCCGCGCCAGATGGTGTCCGTGGCAACCGCCCTGATCCCGTTCCTCGAGCATGACGATGCCAACCGTGCACTCATGGGTGCCAACATGCAGCGCCAGGCTGTGCCGCTGGTCCGTTCCGAGGCTCCTTTCGTGGGTACCGGCATGGAGCGCGCAGCAGCAGTCGACGCCGGTGACGTTGTCATCGCGAAGAAGGCCGGTGTAGTCACCGAGGTTTCCGCTGAGCTCGTTGTCATGATCAACGACGACGGCACGGAGACCAACTACCGCATCAACAAGTTCGCCCGCTCCAACCAGGGCAACTGCTACAACCACCGTGTCCTGGTCAACGAAGGCCAGCGCCTGGAAGTCGGCGGCATCATCGCCGATGGTCCCGCAACGGACCAGGGTGAACTCGCCCTCGGTAAGAACCTGCTCGTGGCATTCATGTCATGGGAAGGCCACAACTTCGAGGATGCCATCATCCTGTCCCAGCGCATTGTTGCTGAGGACGTTCTTTCCTCCATCCACATCGAGGAGCACGAGATCGATGCCCGCGACACCAAGCTTGGTGCCGAGGAAATCACCCGTGACATCCCCAACGTGTCCGAGGAAGTCCTGGCAGGCCTGGACGAGCGCGGCATCATCCACATCGGTGCAGAGGTTGAAGCAGGAGACATCCTGGTCGGAAAGGTCACACCCAAGGGTGAAACCGAACTGACTCCGGAAGAGCGTCTTCTCCGCGCCATCTTCGGTGAGAAGTCCCGCGAAGTCCGCGACACCTCCCTGAAGGTTCCCCACGGCGAGTCCGGTACGGTCATCGGCGTCCGCGTCTTCGACCGCGACAACGACGACGAACTGCCCCCGGGCGTGAACCAGCTGGTCCGCGTCTATGTTGCAGCCAAGCGCAAGATCACCGACGGCGACAAGCTCGCCGGCCGTCACGGCAACAAGGGTGTTATCTCCAAGATCCTTCCGATCGAGGACATGCCCTTCCTTGCAGACGGTACCCCGGTGGACATCGTCCTGAACCCGCTTGGTGTTCCGGGTCGTATGAACGTTGGCCAGGTCCTGGAAACCCACCTCGGTTGGGTTGCGAAGACCGGTTGGAAGATCGAAGGCGAGCCGGAGTGGGTCAAGAACCTGCCCAACCTGCCCCGTGAAACCGGCCAGACCACCGTTGCCACCCCGGTGTTCGATGGCGCCCGCGAAGAAGAAATCACGGGCCTGCTTGACTCCACCAACGTGACCCGCGATGGCGACCGCCTGATCGATTCCTCCGGCAAGACCCGTCTGTTCGATGGCCGCTCCGGCGAGCCGTTCCCGGACCCGATCTCCGTCGGTTACATGTACATCCTGAAGCTCCACCACCTGGTGGACGACAAGATCCACGCGCGTTCCACCGGCCCGTACTCCATGATCACGCAGCAGCCGCTGGGTGGTAAGGCACAGTTCGGTGGCCAGCGCTTCGGTGAAATGGAAGTGTGGGCGCTCGAAGCTTACGGCGCTGCCTACACGCTTCAGGAACTCCTCACGATCAAGTCCGATGACATCCATGGTCGTGTGAAGGTCTACGAAGCCATCGTCAAGGGCGAGAACATCCCTGAGCCTGGCGTTCCCGAGTCCTTCAAGGTCTTGATCAAGGAAATGCAGTCGTTGTGCCTGAACGTGGAAGTTCTTTCCACCGACGGAACCACGATCGAAATGCGTGACTCTGATGACGCAGTCTTCACGGCTGCGGAAGAACTGGGCATCGATCTGTCTCGTGCAGAGCCCAGTTCCGTAGAAGAGGTCTAGTAGCCGTTCCGGTGGGCAGCAGTACTTAGCTGCCCACCGGGACAGCTCCCTCTTCCCGTAACCAAGACTTCAGAATTTAGAGAACAAGAGAGAACAGGGACCATATGTCCAGCGAATCCTCCTTCGGCCTCATGCAGATCGGCCTCGCCACCGCGGAAGACATCCGTGGCTGGTCTTACGGTGAGGTCAAGAAGCCGGAAACCATCAACTACCGCACCCTCAAGCCTGAGAAGGACGGTCTTTTCTGCGAGAAGATCTTCGGTCCTTCCCGCGACTGGGAATGCTACTGCGGCAAGTACAAGCGCGTCCGCTTCAAGGGCATCATCTGTGAGCGTTGTGGCGTTGAAGTCACCCGCGCCAAGGTGCGCCGTGAGCGCATGGGCCACATCGAACTGGCTGCGCCTGTAACCCACATCTGGTACTTCAAGGGCGTTCCCTCGCGCTTGGGCTACCTGTTGGACCTGGCTCCGAAGGACCTTGAGAAGGTCATCTACTTCGCTGCCTACATGATCACCAGCGTTGACACGGAAAACCGCCACGCTGAACTGCCGAACCTCCAGGTCGAGCACGACCTCGAGAAGAAGCAGCTCGTGGACAACCGCGACAGCGACATCGCTACGATCGCCCGCGACCTTGAAGACGAGCTTGCCCGTCTTGAAGGTGAAGGTGCCAAGGCTGCCGACAAGAAGAAGGCCCGCGACTCCGCAGACCGCCAGATGGCGAACGTCCGCAAGCGTGCCGACGCCGATATCGAGCGCCTTGAGCAGGTCTGGGACCGCTTCAAGAACCTCAAGGTCGCTGACCTTGAGGGTGACGAGGGCCTGTACCGCGAACTGCGTGACCGCTACGGCATGTACTTCGAAGGCTCCATGGGTGCCGAGGCCATCAAGAAGCGCCTTGAGACCTTTGACATGCAGGCTGAAGCCGAGTCGCTGCGCGACACCATCCAGAACGGCAAGGGCCAGCGCAAGACGCGTGCCCTGAAGCGCCTGAAGGTTGTCAACGCATTCCTGACCACCAACAACAGCCCCCTCGGCATGGTTCTGGACGCCGTCCCGGTGATCCCGCCGGAACTGCGCCCGATGGTCCAGCTGGATGGTGGCCGCTTCGCGACCTCCGACCTCAACGACCTCTACCGCCGTGTGATCAACCGCAACAACCGACTCAAGCGACTGCTTGACCTCGGTGCTCCGGAGATCATCGTCAACAACGAGAAGCGCATGCTTCAGGAAGCTGTTGACAGCCTCTTCGACAACGGTCGTCGTGGCCGCCCCGTCACGGGTCCGGGCAACCGTCCGCTGAAGTCCCTGAGCGACATGCTCAAGGGCAAGCAGGGTCGTTTCCGCCAGAACCTGCTCGGCAAGCGCGTCGACTACTCCGGCCGTTCGGTCATCGTCGTTGGCCCGCAGCTGAAGCTGCACCAGTGTGGTCTGCCCAAGCAGATGGCGCTGGAGCTCTTCAAGCCGTTCGTGATGAAGCGCCTGGTTGACCTCAACCACGCACAGAACATCAAGTCGGCAAAGCGCATGGTCGAGCGTTACCGTCCGCAGGTTTGGGACGTGCTGGAAGAGATCATCACCGAACACCCGGTGCTGCTCAACCGTGCACCTACCCTTCACCGCCTCGGCATCCAGGCCTTCGAACCGCAGCTTGTGGAAGGCAAGGCAATCCAGCTTCACCCGCTGGTTTGTGGCGCCTTCAACGCTGACTTCGACGGCGACCAGATGGCAGTGCACCTGCCGCTGAGCCCGGAAGCCCAAGCCGAAGCCCGCATCCTGATGCTGTCCTCGAACAACATCCTGAAGCCGTCCGATGGCCGCCCGGTTACCCTGCCTTCGCAGGATATGATCATCGGCCTGTACCACCTGACCACCAAGCGCGTCGGCTCTGCCGGCGAAGGCCGCATCTTCTCCTCGGTTTCGGAAGCCATCATGGCGTACGACGCCCGTGATCTGCACCTGAACTCCCAGGTCAAGATCCGTCTGGACAACTTCGTGCCTTACGCCGGTTGGGAAGCTCCGGAAGGTTGGGAGCCGGGTCAGCCTGCTCTCGTCCAGACCTCCCTGGGCCAGGTCATCTTCAACCAGACGCTGCCTGAGGATTACCCGTGGGTTGAGGCTGTTGCCGACAAGGGCGAACTGTCCCGGATCGTCAACGACCTCGCTGAGCGCTACCCGAAGGTTGTCACGGCTGCCACGCTGGACAACCTGAAGGATGCCGGTTTCTACTGGGCAACCCGCTCGGGCGTTACCGTGGCTATCTCCGACATCGAGGTGCCGACCTCCAAGCCCGCCATCCTGGCTGGTTACGAGAACATGGCTGCCAAGATCCAGGGCCAGTACGACAAGGGCCTGATCGACGACGACGAGCGTCGCCAGGAACTGATCGAGATCTGGAACAAGGCCACCAACGAGATCGCCCAGGCGATGCGTGACAGCCTGTCCCCGATGAACACCATCAACCGCATGGTGTCCTCCGGCGCACGTGGTAACTGGATGCAGGTTCGCCAGATCGCGGGTATCCGTGGTCTTGTGGCCAACCCGAAGGGTGAGATCATCCCACGCCCGATCAAGTCCTCCTACCGCGAGGGCCTGTCGGTGTTGGAATACTTCATCGCCACGCACGGTGCCCGTAAGGGTCTGGCCGATACCGCTCTCCGTACCGCCAACTCGGGTTACCTGACCCGTCGTCTGGTGGACGTTTCGCAGGACGTCATCGTCCGCGAAGAGGACTGCGGTACCGAACGCGGTCTGCTCACGCCGATCGCCGTGCCGGATTCCAACGGTGAGCTCGTCCTGGACGAGAACGTCGAGAACAGCGCCTACGCACGTACGCTGGCCGTCGACGTCGTCGATGCCCAGGGCAACGTCCTGGCTGCCGGTGGAACCGACTGCGGCGACGTCGTTATCGACCAGCTGCTGGCTGCAGGCATCACTGAAGTCAAGGTCCGTTCCGTACTCACATGTGAGTCCAAGGTCGGCACCTGTGCACTCTGCTACGGCCGTTCGCTGGCAACTGGCAAGACCGTGGACATCGGTGAGGCCGTGGGCATCATTGCCGCACAGTCCATCGGCGAGCCCGGTACCCAGCTGACCATGCGTACGTTCCACACCGGTGGTGCCGTTTCTGCCGGTGGTGGCGACGACATCACCCAGGGTCTGCCCCGTATCCAGGAGCTCTTCGAAGCCCGTACTCCGAAGGGTGTCGCACCGATTGCTGAAGCAGCCGGCCGCATCACCATCGAAGAGTCCGAGCGCCAGATGCGCCTGGTCATCACTCCGGACGATGGTTCCGAAGAGATTGCCTACCCGGTGCTGCGCCGTTCCCGTCTCCTCATCGAGGATGGCGAGCACGTCAGCGTCGGCCAGAAGCTGATCAACGGTCCTGTGGACCCGAAGCAGGTTCTGCGCATCATGGGTCCCCGTGCCGCACAGAAGTTCCTTGTGGACGAGGTCCAGGGCGTTTACCGCAGCCAGGGTATTGGTATCCACGACAAGCACGTCGAGGTTATCGTCCGCCAGATGCTGCGGCGCGTGACCGTCATCGAATCCGGCGACTCCGACCTGCTCCCTGGTGAGCTTGCAGAGCGCTCCCGCTTCGAAGACGAGAACCGCCGCGTCGTGTCCGAGGGCAAGTCCCCGGCTTCGGGTCGTCCGGAACTCATGGGTATCACCAAGGCGTCCCTGGCAACCGAGTCCTGGCTGTCGGCCGCTTCCTTCCAGGAAACCACCCGCGTCCTGACGCAGGCGGCCATGGAAGGCAAGAGCGATCCTCTGCTCGGCCTCAAGGAGAACGTCATCATCGGTAAGCTCATCCCGGCCGGTACGGGCCTGCCCCGTTACACGGAGGTCACGGTTGAGCCGACCGAGGAAGCAAAGGCAAGCCTGTTCACGGGCCCCAGCGCTTTCACGGACTTCTCCTATGACGCCCTGGGCGGCGACGGTGCTCCCGAGTTCCACGCCATCCCGCTGGATGACTACGATCTCGGCAACGACTTCCGCTGAAACCAGCAGTAGTTAATGGCTGAAGGATGGGCCCCGCACTCTTGAGTGCGGGGCCCATCCCGTTAACGGGACGCCATACACCCGATTAAGGCCTCAGATCAAGCCGTGCTAGAATTTTGGTAATTGTTCTGTGTGGCAGTGGATGAAGGCCGCCGCAGCATCATTTTGGTTTTGTTCTCATGGTGCTGGGTGGAGCCTGTTTCCGGGTTGCGGGCAACATGCGCAACGAATGCCGCACTTTTGCACGCCTACCGGATGTTTCGGCCGGCCGCATGAGCAACGCCAAAGTTCCCACGTTTACACTGGCTGGCGCCTATGTGTGGGGGCAGAGATCAAACAACGGAGAACACGAAAGTGCCTACGATTAACCAGCTGGTCCGCAAGGGCCGCACGCCTAAGGTCTCCAAGACCAAGGCTCCCGCGCTGAAGGGCAGCCCGATGCGCCGCGGTGTTTGCACCCGCGTCTACACCACCACCCCCAAGAAGCCGAACTCGGCTCTTCGTAAGGTGGCACGTGTGCGCCTCAACGGTGGCGTTGAAGTTACCGCTTACATCCCCGGCGTTGGCCACAACCTCCAGGAGCACTCCATCGTGCTCGTCCGTGGTGGTCGTGTGAAGGACCTTCCGGGTGTCCGCTACAAGATCGTCCGCGGCGCACTCGACACCCAGGGTGTCAAGAACCGCAAGCAGGCCCGCAGCCGTTACGGCGCAAAGATGGAGAAGAAGTAATATGCCTCGCAAGGGTCCGGCCCCGAAGCGGCCGCTAGTTTCCGATCCCGTTTACGGCTCCCCGTTGGTCACTCAGCTGATCAACAAGGTTCTGGTTGACGGCAAGAAGTCCACCGCAGAGCGCATCGTTTACGGCGCCCTCGAAGGTGCACGTGCCAAGTCCGGCGGCGACCCCGTTGCTGCCCTCAAGAAGGCCATGGACAACGTCAAGCCTTCCCTCGAGGTGCGTTCACGCCGTGTTGGTGGCGCCACCTACCAGGTTCCGGTTGAGGTCAAGCCGGGTCGCTCCACCGCCCTCGCCCTGCGTTGGCTCGTGGGCTACTCCAAGGCCCGCCGCGAGAAGACCATGACCGAGCGTCTCCAGAACGAAATCCTGGATGCCTCGAACGGTCTCGGTGCCGCTGTCAAGCGTCGCGAAGACACCCACAAGATGGCCGAGTCCAACAAGGCCTTCGCACACTACCGCTGGTAAATCCTCCCGGGCGCCGTCGGCTCAACCGAGCCGGCGGCGAACGTGTAGTCCATCCGAAAGGGAGACCCCGTGGCACAGGACGTGCTTACCGACCTTAACAAGGTCCGCAATATCGGCATCATGGCCCACATCGATGCCGGCAAGACCACCACTACCGAGCGCATCCTGTTCTACACGGGTGTGAACCACAAGATCGGCGAGACGCACGACGGCGCCTCGACGACCGACTGGATGGAACAGGAAAAGGAACGCGGCATCACCATCACGTCTGCCGCCGTGACTTGCTTCTGGAACCAGAACCAGATCAACATCATCGACACCCCGGGCCACGTGGACTTCACGGTTGAGGTTGAGCGCTCCCTGCGCGTCCTCGACGGTGCTGTCGCTGTGTTCGACGGCAAGGAAGGCGTGGAGCCGCAGTCCGAGACTGTTTGGCGCCAGGCTGACAAGTACAACGTTCCGCGTATCTGCTTCGTCAACAAGATGGACAAGCTGGGTGCGGACTTCTACTTCACCGTTGACACCATCATTTCCCGCCTTGGTGCCAAGCCGCTGGTCATGCAGCTCCCGATCGGCGCTGAGAACGACTTCATCGGCGTGGTTGACCTCCTCGAAATGCGTGCCCTGGTTTGGCCTGGCGACGCAAAGGGTGACGTCACCATGGGCGCTTCCTACGAAGTGCAGGAAATTCCGGCGGACCTCCAGGCCAAGGCTGAAGAGTACCGTGCACAGCTCGTAGAGACCGTTGCGGAAGCATCCGAAGAGCTCATGGAGAAGTACCTCGAAGGTGAAGAACTCACCCTTGAGGAACTGAAGGCCGGCATCCGCAAGATGACCATCAACTCCGAGCTCTACCCCGTGTTCTGTGGCTCTGCCTTCAAGAACCGCGGCGTACAGCCGATGCTTGACGCTGTTGTCGACTTCCTGCCGAACCCGCTCGACGTCCCCGCGATGATCGGTCACGATCCCCGCGACGAAGAGAAGGAACTCACCCGCAAGCCCTCTGCAGACGAGCCGTTCTCGGCCCTCGCCTTCAAGATTGCGGCGCACCCGTTCTTCGGTCAGCTGACCTTCATCCGCGTGTACTCCGGTCACGTCGAGGCCGGCGCCCAGGTGGTCAACTCCACCAAGGGCAAGAAGGAACGCATCGGCAAGCTGTTCCAGATGCACGCCAACAAGGAAATGCCCGTTGAGGGCGCTACCGCCGGCCACATCTACGCAGCCATCGGTCTGAAGGACACCACAACGGGCGATACCCTGTGTGATGCCAACCAGCAGATCGTCCTCGAGTCCATGAGCTTCCCGGAGCCCGTGATCTCGGTTGCCATCGAGCCCAACACCAAGGGTGACCAGGAGAAGCTCTCCACGGCCATCCAGAAGCTCTCCGCTGAGGACCCGACCTTCCAGGTCTCCCTCAACGAAGACACGGGCCAGACCATCATCGCCGGCATGGGCGAGCTCCACCTGGACATCCTGGTGGACCGCATGCGCCGCGAATTCAAGGTTGAGGCAAACGTTGGCAAGCCGCAGGTTGCTTACCGCGAAACCATCAAGCGCGCTGTAGAGCGTCACGACTACACGCACAAGAAGCAGACCGGTGGTTCGGGTCAGTTCGCAAAGATCCAGATCGCGATCGAGCCGATGGACACCTCTTCCGGCGAGCTGTACGAGTTCGAGAACAAGGTCACCGGTGGCCGCGTTCCGCGCGAATACATCCCGTCCGTTGACGCTGGTATCCAGGATGCACTGAACGACGGCGTCCTGGCCGGCTACCCGGTTGTCGGCATCAAGGCCACGCTGATTGATGGCGCGTCCCACGATGTTGACTCTTCGGAAATGGCGTTCAAGATCGCCGGCCGTATGGCTTTCAAGGAAGCTGCACGCAAGGCGAACCCTGTTCTGCTCGAACCGCTGATGGATGTTGAGGTCCGCACACCTGAGGAATACATGGGTGATGTTATTGGTGACCTGAACGCCCGCCGTGGCCAGATGCAGTCCATGGAGGACGCAGCAGGTGTGAAGGTTATCCGTGCACACGTTCCGCTGTCCGGCATGTTCGGTTACATTGGCGACCTCCGTTCCAAGACGCAGGGCCGTGCCGTGTACTCCATGACGTTCAACAGCTACGCGGAGGTCCCGAAGGCTGTAGCCGACGAGATCATCCAGAAAACCCGCGGAGAGTAATCTCCCGGCAACGGATGCTATTCCGGTTCCGGGAGGGCATCTTAGCGTGTGAGGCGGGGCTGCGGCGAAAGCCGTGGCCCGGCCCCTGCGCGAACAGGCTCTAGGAACTAGTATTGGTTCCTGAATCTGCAATTTCACCAAAACCAAGCCCCCAAGTAGACTTGCTAAAGTTTCTGCCGCGAAAAGCGCGGCCGAGGAGCACTTCACTTGAAATCGTTCTAGGAGGAACCTGTGGCAAAGGCAAAGTTCGAGCGGACTAAGCCGCACGTCAACATCGGCACCATTGGTCACGTTGACCACGGTAAGACGACGCTGACTGCCGCCATTTCCAAGGTGCTGTACGACCAGTACCCGGACATCAACGAGCAGCGCGACTTCGCGTCCATCGACTCTGCTCCGGAAGAGCGCCAGCGCGGTATTACCATCAACATCTCCCACGTGGAGTACCAGACCGAGAAGCGTCACTACGCACACGTTGACGCCCCCGGTCACGCTGACTACATCAAGAACATGATCACCGGTGCTGCCCAGATGGACGGCGCAATCCTCGTGGTTGCCGCAACCGATGGTCCGATGGCCCAGACCCGCGAGCACGTTCTGCTCGCCCGCCAGGTTGGTGTTCCCTACCTGCTGGTCGCACTGAACAAGTCGGACATGGTTGATGACGAAGAACTCCTCGACCTCGTCGAAATGGAAGTTCGTGAGCTCCTGAGCTCGCAGGGCTTCGATGGCGATGAAGCTCCGGTTGTTCGCGTTTCCGGTCTGAAGGCTCTGGAAGGCGACCCGGTTTGGGTCAAGTCCGTCCAGGACCTGATGGCAGCTGTCGACGAGTCCGTTCCGGACCCCGTACGTGACCGCGACAAGCCGTTCCTGATGCCGATCGAAGACGTCTTCACCATCACCGGTCGTGGCACCGTTGTTACGGGCCGCGCCGAGCGTGGAACCCTCGCCATCAACTCCGAGGTCGAGATCGTCGGTATCCGCCCGGTCCAGAAGACCACGGTTACCGGTATCGAGATGTTCCACAAGCAGCTCGACGAAGCATGGGCCGGCGAGAACTGTGGCCTCCTGCTCCGCGGTCTCAAGCGCGACGACGTCGAGCGTGGCCAGGTTGTCGTCAAGCCGGGTTCCATCACCCCGCACACCGACTTCGAGGCCAACGTCTACATCCTTTCCAAGGACGAAGGCGGACGTCACAACCCGTTCTACTCGAACTACCGCCCGCAGTTCTACTTCCGTACCACGGACGTAACCGGCGTTATCACCCTGCCGGAAGGCACGGAAATGGTTATGCCTGGCGACAACACTGAGATGACCGTTGAGCTCATCCAGCCGATCGCTATGGAAGAGGGCCTCGGCTTCGCTATCCGCGAAGGCGGCCGCACCGTTGGTTCGGGACGTGTTACCAAGATCATCAAGTAGTTTCTACTTGTAGATCGGCAAACTTCCGGCCTGGTCGGTAGCTAGCCAAAGAAGAACCCCACCGCTTATGCGGTGGGGTTCTTCTTTGCTATGATTAATCTATCGATTGGATTAATGCCGTGCAGGCCTTGCGCCCGGCTTCACCGTAGGAGCTTCCATGCTGGGATTCTTGACGACGGGCCTTGTACTGCTGCTTTTGGCCGTTATTGGTGTCATTGGTTATGCGCTGGGTTTGGTGCGGGGCCGACGGGAGGCCGCCCGTTCGACGCCGACTGTCAGAGCCGACGACGCCGCCACTTACCGTGCGGGGTATCTCGCCGGCCATCTGGCAGGTTGGGAGGACGCGCGGGGGCAAAGCCGGCGGCCCGCAGTGCGGCAGCAGCCGGCGGCACCGCAGCAACCGGCGACAGTACAGCAGCCAGGGACAATACAGACACCGGGGAGAGTACAGCAACCGCCTGTAATACTGCAGCCGACGCCGTTCCAGCCCGTGATTCTGCCTCCTGCCGTTCAGCAGAGCGTGGGAATCTCGGCGCAGCCCGGGATTCAACCGTCCCACAGTCGCGGGCCTGTGCCCGTGCCAAGTTTTGCTCCTACGCCACAACAGCGGCAATTCCAGCCGACGCTTCCTCCGCGTGAGAGCCCGGAAACGGTAGCGGCGAGAAAGGAGAAGCGCGACCGCCAAAACATCAACATCACCCTGTACGTCGCGAGTCTGTTGCTTGTTGCCGCCGGCGCCCTGTTTGTTGGAACCAGTCTTCCTGGGGTTTTTCGGTTTGTGGCTATTTGGGCGATCACCATCTTGTTCTATGCGTCAGGACTCATCATCCAGCGAAGGGTGCCGCGGCTTCGCCCGGCAGCCATGGCCTTTACGGGAACAGGGCTGGCCCTGGTCCCGGTTACAGGTTTGGCCATGTACAACTTTGCCCTCCATGACGGCCCCATGGCATGGCTGGTCACTTCATTGCTGGGAACTGCTGCCTACGTTTACGCTGCTCTGCGCCTCGATAACAAGGTGCTGGCGTTGCTGTCACTTACCTTCGTGGTTTCCACGGCGTGGTCCGGAGTATCAGTGCTTGGCGGGGCCCTGGTCTGGTACTTCACGGCGCTGATTGGCGTTGCCATTCTCTTCACGCTGGCTGCACTGGTTCACCCCCGTTGGATCCCTCCGCTCTTTATGCGTCCTTTGGTGGTACTGCATCCGTTTGTAGTGCCGTTCGTGGGGCTCGCGGTAACCATGACGCCCAGCTTCCTGGCCAAGGGGGAGTACCCCATGGTCATGGTGATGTGCGCGCTGTACTTTGCGGTGATGCTGCTTGTGAGGTCAGGCCAGCACCGTTTGCTCAACTTCTATTGCGCCCGCGCCGCCTCCACCTTGGCTGTGTTGGGTTTTGTGTGGGATGTATCTGCGGATTCAAGCCACGTGCTGCTGGCAGGAATCATCTGCCTGGGTCTCCAATCGGTTGGAGTCGCATTCGGCGGAAAACGCCTGGTTCCACGCACGTGGTGGTACGACGCCGTCTGGTGCCTCGGGCTGCAAATTGTTGCCTCGGTTGTGCTCATGGTCATGGTTGGCGTGGGAAACTTCCAGCTGCCGGAGTTCCTGCCGCTCTTCATCGCGATATCGACCTCCATGGTGGTGGGGTGGAAGCTGGGCCAGGGGGCAGAGTTGGCACCGGCCGCCGTACTTGTTGTGGCAATACCGTTCGTTGGGTTGCTGGGTGCGTGGCCTGTGACCGTGCTGCTCGCTGTCGCCGGCCTCTATTGGTTCCTTCTGGGAGCCATCAGGCCAGGGCCACTTCGACATGTCTACGTCCTGGGCGGGCGGGTCGCCGTGACGCTGGCTGTAACGGCTTCGGCTGCGAGCGTCTTCACCGACCATCCGGACAGGTCTGCCTATACGTTGTTCGTTTTCGTAGCGGCGTGTGCCGTACAGCAGCTGGTGAGTGCCTTGCTTGAGGGCAACGGGGTCCGCACCGTGGGAGCACAGGCGTCCACGGCGGGGTTCGGCGGTGTGGCGATGGCAGGACTTCTTGCTTTGCCTCTTTTCGATGCCGCACCCGGGCGGCCCATTGTGGCGGTTGCTGTGGGGGTGGTGGTTGCCGCAGGCTTGGTGTCCGGCTGGTTGCTGTTCCCCCAGGGTAAGGGCAGCAGTGGTTCCGGCCCCGCAGGTGGTGGCGTGCTGACCTGGCGTCCGACCATGGGGGAGTTCCTTGCTCCGACCGCCGCTACGGTGGCAGGCATCGTGGCTGTGGTTGCTGTGTCGCGGACTCTGGGTAACGTTGTTCTCTTGGCGGCTGTCACCTACTTCTGCGCCACAGCCCTCCGGCTGCCCGCTTCCTTGCATAGGCAAAGCTACTGGTGGTTGGCGCGCGCTGCAGGAACCCTGTTGGCTGCCTCGGCCTACTACGACACAACGAAGGATGCCGGATTCCGGATTGCCGGTGAAGAGGTTGGCGTCGGCCTGACTGTCACAGTCGTTCTCGCCCTGCAGCTGATCCTGCCTCTGCGTGCGGGTTATGTTGCGAAGTTCCCGCGCCCGGCCATTATTGATGCTGGAGTGGTGCTTGCCGGCATGGTTCTGTGCAGTATGTTCCTCACCATGGATGGGGTTCCGGGGGGTCGCGAGGGCTGGCAACCAGGTGCCGCTGCCACGCTGACGGCACTGGCGGCCGTGGCCATGAGTACCGCGCTTCGAGCCCACAAACCGGGATGGTTGTTCGCTCCTGCGGCAATGGTTCTGCTGCTCGCCCTCCGGCTTGGAAACGTCAAGGATCTGGAACTCCTGCTGGGCATCTTTACGGCATATAGCGGCTTCATGGTTGGTGTCACCGGTCAACGCCTCGCCCGTGGTGGCTACCTGTTGGCTGTGCGCATTCTCTCCGGGGCCTTGGTCACACTGGTGGTGGCCGACTTCACGGGGTCGGCTGCGGCTACATCTGTCACCGTCGCGCTGATCCTTATCCTGCAGTTGCCGGTGCAGTTCCTTCTGCAGTCCTTTCTCCAGGGGCGGCACAGCGATGACCCCTTCCAGAAGGCAATGGTTTGGGCCGTTCCAAGTGCACAGCTACTTCTCCCACTGGTCTACTTCCTCGCAGAAGACTACGACGGCGGTGGCCGTTGGGTGCTCCTCGCGGAGTTGGCATTCGTTCCGGTAACGGCCGCGATCGCGTGGCGCACCTTTGGTGCCCGGGGAGCGCAGTACTTTGGGATCGCTGCAGTCACGGCAGGAGTGATTGCCGCTGGACCCTCCCTGGGCTTCCCATCCGACACGTGGTTGTATCAGCCGTTGCTGGATAAGTATCAAGTGCCCTGGGTACTGCTTGCGCTGGCTGTGGCTGCCGTGGTTGCCAGGGCAGTTTTCCCGCCCGTGAACGCGGGGACTGTCAGGACCGGCGACGGTTCACCCGCCGCTGTGGCCGAACGATTGCTGTGGTTGATTTCGGCACTCACCTTCACCACGGCGGGCGGCTTGTTGGCTCTGACCACGTCCCTGTCGCTGAGCGGTTTTGCCGTCCTGGTTCTGGCGTCGGTGCTGTTCGCTGCGTCGCACTTTGAGGGCATGCCTTCCCTCTATGCCGCGGCCGCGCCCGCCGCGCTGGTTGGTGCCGTGACCGCCGTCGACGGCTTGCTGGATGGCCGCGAACCGACTGCCTGGGACTCCTTCCTTCCATGGCTGATAGGCGCAATGGGAACCGGGGCGGCCATGTATGTGGTCCGACGACTGGGCGGACCTTCCATCACCTCACATCCCTGGCGGCGGAACGCCCTGGTGATAAGTTCGATCACGGGGCTTGGCGCAGCTGCGGCCACCGGCCTGGCACGGGACGAGACCTCGCTGGTGGGTGCGGGCTTGATCCTGGTTGCCGGAGTGTTGGTGGTCATCGAGGTCCCGAACGGCAAGCGCCTGGCCGGGGAAATCACTGCACTGGCAACCCTTGCGGGGTTCCAACGGGCCGTGCTGTTTGTGGATGGCGGCTCACCTGACTGGTTCTGGGCCGCGCAATGGTACGTCGTCGCGGGCGCGGTTATGGCAGGGGTGCGCTACATGGGCTTCCAGCGTCCAGAGGGACATTTGCGGCTTGCCCTCACAGCAGGGCTGCTGTCCTTGACGGCCGTGGGGACAAGTTTCGTGGGAACATCGTCCCAGCAGATATACGTCCTCGTGGCTCATGTGGTGCTCCTGGTGGCCGGACTGCTCCTGGCTGAGCGAATGTTCGTGTGGTGGGGCGCAGCTGGTGTGGCAGCCAGCATCATGTGGGCGCTGCGCAGTTACGCATTCGCCATGCTGGCACTCGTCGCCTTGGCCCTCATCGTCCTGGCGGTATGGAGGCTGAACCGAAAACCGCCTGCAACCGACGGAAACAATCCAACACCGGAACCCTCACCTGCATCCAGCCGGGATGGAATCCGCTAACGTTGAACCCAATGAGAGGAGCACCATGGAATTCCTGATTTTCCTTGCCATCATCGCGGTGATCGGCGGCGGAGTGCTGTGGGGTCGCAAGTACTTCCGCAATGAAATTGAGCGGGCCAAGCGCATCAACCGCGCCAACAAGAACAAGTAGCCCAATCCGGAGTTAACCCACGTGGGCTAGTGTTCCCGATGGCGTGCACGGCCCAGTGCCCGGTACCAGTAAAACGAGTCTTTGGGTGTGCGCTCCAAGGTGTCGAAGTCCACGTGCACCAAGCCGAAACGTTGCGAGTACCCTGCCGCCCACTCGAAATTGTCCAGTAGCGTCCACACGTAGTAGCCGCGGAGTTCGACGTCCTCGGCGATCCCGCCGGGTCCCGTAGCAGTCAGTGCGTGGCCAAGATGCTCCGCCAGGTAACTGATCCGGTTATGGTCCTGTATAGGCCCATCCACGTGCGAAGGCTCCGGGAAACTGGCCCCTCCTTCAGTGATGTAGACCGGTGGAAGGGCATCGCCGTAGCGGTCCTTCATCTCGCGGAGCAGTACTGCCAAATGCTCCGGCGCCACCGGCCAGCCGAATCCAGTCGTTTCGTACTCCTGGTAGGCGGCCAGGTGAAATGGCACTTTCGTCATTTCGACAGCCGTGCCCGTGGGGATCTCCGCCGGCCCTCGCCCCGCAGCAACCTTGACCGGGTAGTAGTAGTTGAGCCCATAGAAGTCCAGTGGCTGGCTGATCAGTTCAAGGTCACCATCCCTGATGGTTCCCAACGAGCGGAACCAAGGTTTCATGGGCAAGGGTGGCCGGGGGTACTGCCCCAGCAGGACCGCGTCAGCATAGATGCGGTTGAGGAGCAGATCGAAGGACTGGGCCATCAAACGGTCCGAGAGGCTGTTGCTCGCTGGGCGGACGGGGGAGTGCATGTTGGAGATGCCGATCTGCCCCTTCACCCCGGCGTCACGCAGGGCGCGCACTGCCAACCCATGGCCCAGCAGTTGATGGTGGGCGGCCGGCAAGGCGTCGAACAACAACTGGCGGCCGGGCGCGTGGACGCCCAAAGCATAGCCCTGGAGCGTGACGGAAACTGGTTCGTTCATAGTGACCCAGTGCTCCACGCGGTCCCCAAAGCGCTCCGCTGCAGCGCTGCAATAAACAGCAAAGCGTTCCGCTGTATCCCGATTGATCCAGCCGCCGGAGTGTTCAAGTTCCAGGGGAGTATCCCAGTGGAACAGGGTGACCATGGGGGAGATGCCGGCAGCAAGGAGTTTGTCGATCAGGCGATCGTAGAAGTCCAGCCCACGCTGGTTGATTGTGCCCGTGCCGCCGGGCTGGATCCTGGGCCAGGAAAGGGAGAAACGGTACGAATCGATGCCGAGTTCCTGCATCAGGCTGATATCTTCGTCGGCGCGGTTGTAGTGATCGCAGGCTATGGTGGGCGAGTCGGCGTCGACGATTGCTCCCGGCTTCTGCGCGAACGCATCCCAGCCCGAAGGTCCCCGCCCATCAGCGGTTACGGAACCTTCAATCTGGAAGGCAGCGGCCGCGACCCCCAGCGTGAACCCGGGACGTAGGCGCGCGGCCAGATCTTCCACGGAACCCATATCCTGGGCGGTCATTCCACTATCATCCCTATCGGGTGGCTGCTGTGGCAATGCCCGTCCGGGCCCCGATTGGCCTTTGGCCTTTATTTCCGGCATACTGGATGAGTTGTTCAAGCGCTTCTTCGTGTCCCGATCCGGATAATGCCGGGTGTCAGGGTCCAGGCTGAAGCCCAAACATAACCCTGAACCCCATGGAATGCGGTCGAGTTTGCGTGAAAATCGCGACACGCCCGACCGCGGGGGTCGGTGCGCCGGCAGGTTGAGGAACCCGGAATGATCCGGATTCAGCTTGTGCGGCGTGTGGTGGTAAAACCTCAAACGCTTCGGCGGCCACGCCAACAGGTAAGTAAACAGAGCAGCCCTAACTAGAGCAGCACTAGCTGAAAGAGAGTCAGGCGACATGGCGGGACAAAAAATCCGCATCCGGCTGAAGTCATATGACCACGAGGTCATTGATGTTTCAGCGCGGAAGATCGTTGAGACGGTCACGCGCGCAGGCGCAACGGTAGTCGGCCCGGTGCCGCTTCCGACGGAGAAGAACGTGTACTGCGTTATCCGCTCTCCGCACAAGTACAAGGACAGCCGTGAGCACTTCGAAATGCGTACTCACAAGCGTCTGATCGACATCATCGACCCCACGCCGAAGGCTGTTGACTCGCTTATGCGTCTCGACCTGCCTGCAGACGTGAACATCGAAATCAAGCTCTAGGGAGGTGCTGAGAGACTATGACCGCAACCCGTAACGTAAAGGGCCTGCTGGGCACGAAGCTCGGCATGACCCAGGTCTGGGACGAGAACAACAAGCTCATCCCGGTAACTGTCGTCCAGGCTGACTCCAACGTCATCACCCAGCTGCGCAACGCAGAGGTAGATGGCTACGTCGCCGTCCAGATCGGCTACGGCCAGATCGACCCCCGCAAGGTCACCAAGCCGCTGGCTGGTCACTTTGAAAAGGCTGGCGTAACTCCTCGCCGCCACGTTGTCGAACTGCGTACCGCAGACGCCGCATCCTACGAGCTGGGCCAGGAGCTCTCTGTCGAGATCTTCGAAGCCGGCCAGAAGATCGACGTCGTTGGAACCTCCAAGGGTAAGGGCTTTGCCGGTGTTATGAAGCGTCACGGCTTCCACGGCGTTGGCGCTTCCCACGGTGCCCACAAGAACCACCGTAAGCCTGGCTCCATCGGTGGCGCATCCACCCCGAGCCGCGTCTTCAAGGGCCTGAAAATGGCCGGCCGCATGGGCGCCGAGCGTCACACGACGCTGAACCTCACGGTTCACGCTGTTGACGTTGAGAAGTCGCTGCTCCTTATCAAGGGTGCCGTCCCCGGTGCCCGCGGCCAGGTCGTACTCGTACGCACCGCCGTGAAGGGAGCCTAGTTAGATGACTAGCACTGTCAAGGTAGACCTGCCTGCAGAGATCTTCGACGTCCAGACCAACGTGCCGCTGCTGCACCAGGTCGTCGTCGCACAGCTCGCTGCTGCCCGCCAGGGTACCCACAAGACGAAGACCCGCGCCGAGGTTTCCGGTGCAGGTCGCAAGCCGTTCAAGCAGAAGGGCACCGGCCGCGCCCGTCAGGGTTCCATCCGTGCTCCTCACATGACCGGCGGTGGCGTTGTCCACGGTCCGACCCCTCGTGACTACAGCCAGCGCACCCCCAAGAAGATGAAGGCTGCTGCTCTCCGCGGCGCCCTGTCTGACCGCGCCCGCAACGGTCGCATCCACGTCATCGCTGAACTGGTTGCCGGCACCAAGCCGTCCGCCAAGGAAGCACTGGCTTCGCTGCGTGCAGTCTCCGAGCGCAAGAACCTGCTCGTTGTTATCGAGCGCGCCAACGACGTCGCTGCACTCTCCGTGCGCAACCTCGCAGATGTTCACGTTCTGTACGCAGACCAGCTGAACACCTACGACGTTCTCATCTCCGACGACGTGGTCTTCACCAAGGCTGCTTTCGAGGCGTTCGTCGCTGACAAGGCCAAGAACGAGGAGGCCTCCAAGTGAGCGTAACCACCATCAAGGACCCGCGCGACGTCGTGCTTGCACCCGTCGTATCGGAAAAGAGCTACGGTCTGATCGACGAAGGCAAGTACACCTTCCTGGTGGACCCCCGCTCGAACAAGACCGAGATCAAATTGGCCGTAGAGAAGATCTTCTCGGTCAAAGTTGACTCGATCAACACCATCAACCGTGCCGGTAAGCGCAAGCGCACCAAATTCGGCTGGGGACAGCGCAAGAGCACCAAGCGTGCAATTGTCACCCTCAAAGAAGGCACAATCGACATCTTCGGCGGTCCGCTCGCGTAGCGGAGACCACTTTAACGAGGAATTAAATTATGGGAATCCGTAAATACAAGCCGACTACCCCGGGCCGTCGTGGCTCGAGCGTAGCCGACTTTGCTGAAATCACGCGATCGACTCCGGAAAAGTCGTTGCTGCGTCCGCTGCACAAGACTGGCGGCCGCAACAACTCCGGTAAGATCACCACCCGTCACAAGGGTGGTGGGCACAAGCGCCAGTACCGTCTGATCGACTTCCGTCGTCACGACAAGGACGGCATCAACGCCCGCGTTGCCGAAATCGAGTACGACCCGAACCGCACGGCTCGCATCGCACTCCTGCACTACGTTGATGGCACCAAGCGTTACATCATCGCTCCCAACAAGCTGTCCCAGGGTGACTTCGTCGAGGCTGGTCCCGACGCTGACATCAAGCCGGGCAACAACCTGCCGCTGCGCAACATCCCGGTTGGTACCGTAATCCACGCAGTTGAACTGCGTCCGGGTGGCGGCGCCAAGATGGCACGTTCCGCAGGTGCTTCGGTACAGCTCGTTGCCAAGGAAGGCCGCTTCGCCCAGCTGCGTCTGCCCTCCGGCGAAATCCGCAACGTTGACGTGCGCTGCCGCGCAACCGTCGGCGAGGTCGGCAACGCCGAGCAGTCGAACATCAACTGGGGCAAGGCCGGCCGTATGCGCTGGAAGGGCGTTCGCCCGACCGTCCGTGGTGTAGCCATGAACCCGGTTGACCACCCGCACGGTGGTGGTGAAGGTAAGACTTCCGGTGGACGTCACCCGGTTAACCCGAACGGCAAGCCCGAGGGCCGTACCCGCCGTCCGAACAAAGAGAGCGACAAGCTTATTGTTCGTCGCCGCCGTACTGGCAAGAACAAGCGATAGGAGCCTGGACACATGCCACGCAGCCTGAAAAAAGGTCCTTTCGTTGACCAGCACCTCTTTGTGAAGGTCGCACGGGAAAACGATAAGGGCACCAAGAACGTCATCAAGACCTGGTCCCGCCGTTCGATGATCATCCCCGACATGCTCGGGCACACGATCGCCGTACACGACGGACGCAAGCACATCCCGGTGTTTGTCACTGAGTCGATGGTCGGGCACAAGCTCGGCGAATTCGCTCCCACGCGGACATTCCGCGGCCATGTTAAGGACGACCGTAAGGGCAAGCGCCGCTAGGCGCCTGACTTTACGTCTTAGACGAGAGAAGGAAAGCAATGGAAGCCAAGGCTATTGCGCGTCACATCCGCGTAACGCCTATGAAGGCCCGGCGCGTCGTCAACCTTGTTCGTGGTAAGCAAGCGAATGAGGCTCTGGCAATTCTGAAGTTTGCCCCCCAGGCAGCTTCGGAGCCGGTATTCAAGGTACTTCAGTCGGCAATGGCCAACGCACGTGTCCTCGCGGACCGTGACGGCGTTGCATTCGACGACAGCGACCTGTTCATCAGCGAAGCATTCGTTGATGAAGGCCCGACCATGAAGCGGTTCCAGCCGCGTGCCCAAGGCCGCGCCTACCGCATTAGGAAGCGGACCAGCCACATCACCGTGGTCGTCGCAACCCCGGAGAAAGAGGAGGCTCGCTAAGTGGGACAGAAAGTAAACCCGCACGGGTTCCGACTCGGCATCACCACCGACCACGTTTCGCACTGGTTTGCTGACAGCAACAAGGCCGGACAGCGCTACAAGGACTTCGTCCGCGAGGACATCAAGATCCGTCAGCTCATGTCCACGGGCATGGAGCGCGCCGGCATCGCCAAGGTTGAGATCGAGCGCACCCGTGACCGTGTCCGCGTGGATATCCACACGGCACGCCCGGGTATCGTCATCGGTCGCCGTGGCGCCGAAGCAGACCGCATCCGCGGCGAGCTCGAAAAGCTCACTGGCAAGCAGGTTCAGCTGAACATCCTCGAGGTCAAGAACCCCGAGATGGAAGCACAGCTTGTTGCCCAGGGCATCGCTGAGCAGCTGACTTCCCGCGTGGCTTTCCGCCGTGCGATGAAGAAGGCCATGCAGTCCGCACAGCGTGCGGGTGCCAAGGGTATCCGTGTTGCTTGCTCGGGTCGTCTGGGTGGCGCAGAAATGTCCCGCTCGGAGTTCTACCGCGAAGGCCGTGTGCCCCTGCACACGCTCCGCGCGAACATCGACTACGGCTTCTACGAAGCCAAGACCACCTTCGGCCGCATCGGTGTGAAGGTTTGGATCTACAAGGGTGACGTAACCGCCAAGGAACTGGCTCAGCAGGCAGCTGCTGCTCCGTCCCGTGGCCGCGCAGGAGACCGTCCGGGCCGCCCGGGTGGCGACCGCCGTCGTCGTAACGACCGTCCGGCAGCTGAGGCAGCACCCGCTGCCGTTGAAGCACCGGCCGCTGAAGCTGCTGCTCCTGCAGCAGAAGGAGGAGAGGCTTAAATGCTTATCCCACGTCGAGTCAAGCACCGTAAGCAGCACCACCCGGGTCGTTCCGGCGCTGCAACGGGTGGCACCAAGGTCAGCTTCGGTGAGTACGGTATCCAGGCCCTGAGCCCGGCATACGTGACGAACCGTCAGATCGAGTCCGCCCGTATCGCGATGACCCGCCACATCAAGCGTGGCGGTAAGGTCTGGATCAACATCTACCCGGACCGTCCGCTGACGAAGAAGCCTGCTGAAACCCGTATGGGTTCCGGTAAGGGTTCTCCGGAATGGTGGGTCGCAAACGTCAAGCCGGGCCGGGTTCTCTTTGAACTCTCCGGTGTCAATGAAGAGGTAGCTCGCGAGGCCCTGCGCCTGGCAATCCACAAGCTCCCGTTGAAGGCACGCATTGTGCGTCGCGAAGGTGGTGAATAGAAATGGCAGTAGGGTCGAAGGATCTCGCACCCGCACAGCTGGACGGTTTCGACAACGAGCGTCTCGTTGAAGAACTCCGCAAGTCCAAGGAAGAGCTGTTCAACCTGCGTTTCCAGTCCGCCACCGGTCAGCTGGAGAACCACGGTCGCCTGCGTGCGGTAAAGAAGGACATCGCACGCATCTACACCGTTCTGCGTGAGCGCGAGCTGGGCATTCGTGCCGAGGTTGCCGCACCGGTTGTGGAAGCCAAGGAAGAAAAGAAGTCCAAGAAGGCTGCCAAGGCTGAAACTGCCGAAGCTGAAGCTGGAGAGGACGCCAAGTGAGCGAGAAGGAAACTGTGACGGAAGCAGCAGCCAGCGCTGAACAGCGCGGTTACCGTAAGACGCGTCGCGGCTACGTTGTCTCTGACAAGATGGAAAAGACCATCGTTGTTCAGGTTGAAGACCGCGTGAAGCACGCTCTGTACGGCAAGGTTATTCGCCGCACTTCGAAGGTCAAGGCTCACGACGAAGAGAACACCGCCGGCATCGGCGACCTCGTTCTCATCTCTGAGACCCGCCCGCTGTCCGCTACCAAGCGGTGGCGCCTGGTGGAGATCCTCGAAAAGGCCAAGTAAATCCGACGCCGGGCTTGCCCGGTTTGGATTCACTGGAAGGGTCCGCGTTCTGTATGGAACGCGGGCCCTTCCGCGTTCCCGGCGCGTTTCGGAAAGACCAGCGAAACATGCTAGGATATTGAGTTTGTATGGCGCCATTTGTGCGTCATCGACTACCTCGTAAACAATCGTGCCGCTGCATACTGCCCCGCGCAGAGTTTTCTGCAAGGGAAGCTGATGCTCGTGGCACGGGCGTTTAGGCCTGTTCTGGCAAAATCCAGGCAGGTCAAGAGACACCCCGATCAACCGTTCCGCAAGGCTCATTCCGTATGCATGATTTCGGTCTGAGAACCGGCGCGACGCAAGGAGTAAAAATTGATTCAGCAGGAGTCGCGACTCAAGGTCGCCGACAACACGGGTGCTAAGGAAATCCTTACCATTCGCGTTCTCGGTGGATCCGGTCGTCGCTACGCAGGCATTGGCGACGTCATCGTCGCTACCGTCAAGGACGCTATTCCCGGCGGAAACGTAAAGAAGGGCGACGTCGTCAAGGCGGTCATCGTCCGTACCAAGAAGGAACGCCGCCGTGCGGATGGTTCCTACATCAAGTTTGACGAAAACGCAGCTGTGATCCTGAAGAACGACGGTGACCCCCGCGGTACCCGTATCTTCGGCCCGGTTGGTCGTGAACTTCGCGACAAGAAGTTCATGAAGATCGTTTCGCTGGCCCCGGAGGTGCTTTAGTCCATGGCTAAGATCAAAAAGGGTGACCTCGTTCAGGTCATCACCGGCGCCAAGCAGGAACGTGGCGGCGACCGCGGCAAGCAGGGCAAGGTCCTGCGCGTATTCCCGGACACCAACCGCGTGCTGGTAGAGGGAATCAACCGCGTCACCAAGCACACCAAGGTCGGTCAGTCGCAGCGCGGCACCAAGACCGGTGGCATCGAGGTTGTTGAGGCCCCGATCCACGTTTCCAACGTTGCTCTGGTTGACCCGTCGACCAAGAAGCCGACCCGTGTTGGTTTCCGTCTCGACACCGTTGAGAAGGATGGCGCTACCAAGACCGTCCGGATCCGCGTGTCCAAGGCCACCGGGAAGGACATCTGATGAGTGAGACACTGTCTGAGACCACCGTCGAAACGAAGATCGTTCCTCGTCTGAAGACGAAGTATGCAGAGACCATCAAGAAGTCCCTGCAGGACGAGTTCAGCTACGCGAACGTGAACCAGGTTCCCCGCCTGGTGAAGGTTGTTGTGAACATGGGTGTTGGAGATGCCGCCAAGGACTCCAAGCTGATCGACGGCGCTGTCCGCGACCTCACCCTGATCACCGGCCAGAAGCCGCAGGTAACCAAGGCCCGCAAGTCGATCGCACAGTTCAAGCTGCGCGAAGGCATGCCGATCGGTGCACACGCAACTCTGCGTGGAGACCGCATGTGGGAATTCGTGGACCGTCTGGTTTCGCTGGCTCTGCCGCGTATCCGTGACTTCCGCGGCCTCAACGGCAAGCAGTTCGATGGCAACGGCAACTACACCTTCGGTCTGACCGAGCAGGTTATGTTCCACGAAATCGACCAGGACTCCATCGACCGCGTTCGCGGTATGGACATCACGGTCGTCACCACTGCCAAGACCGACGACGAAGGCCGCGCGCTGCTCAAGGCGCTTGGTTTCCCGTTCAAGACCGAAAACTAACTACGTAACAGGTCCGGCAGCGGGGCTCGCAAGAGCGGGCGCTGCGGAAACCGTTATGAGGAAGGGCTATAGCCCAAATGACTATGACAGATCCTGTCGCAGACATGCTCACGCGTCTGCGCAATGCAAACTCGGCATACCACGACACCGTGACCATGCCGTACAGCAAGCTGAAGGCACGCGTTGCTGACATCCTGAAGGCAGAAGGCTACATTGCCGGCTGGAAGGAAGAAGACGCCGAGGTTGGCAAGAAGCTGACCATCGACCTGAAGTTCGGTCCGAACCGCGAGCGTTCCATCGCTGGCGTCCGCCGCATCTCCAAGCCCGGCCTCCGCGTATACGCGAAGTCCACCAACCTGCCTCACGTGCTGGGTGGCCTGGGTATCGCTATCCTGTCCACCTCTTCCGGCCTCCTGACTGACAAGCAGGCCGGCAAGAAGGGCGTGGGCGGCGAAGTCCTCGCGTACGTCTGGTAACGGGAAAGGAAGAGAATAATGTCACGTATTGGACGTCTCCCCATCACCGTTCCTGCCGGAGTTGAGGTCAAGCTCGATGGCTCCGTCATCAGCGTCAAGGGTTCCAAGGGAGAGCTGAGCCACACTGTAGCCAGCCCGATCGAGGTTTCCCTGGAAGAGAACACTCTCACGGTCACCCGCCCGAACGACGAGCGCAACTCGCGTTCGCTGCACGGCCTGACCCGCACCCTGATCGCCAACATGATCCAGGGCGTTACCGAGGGCTACGAGAAGAAGCTTGAAATCGTTGGTACTGGTTACCGCGTTCAGGCAAAGGGTTCTGACCTGGAGTTCGCTCTTGGCTTCAGCCACCCGGTTAATGTCTCGGCACCCGAAGGCATCACCTTCGTAGTAGAGGGTCCGACCAAGCTCTCTGTTGCGGGTATCAACAAGCAGCAGGTCGGCGAGGTTGCTGCCAACATTCGCAAGCTGCGCAAGCCTGACCCCTACAAGGGCAAGGGTGTCCGTTACGCCGGCGAAGTCATCCGCCGCAAGGTCGGAAAGGCTGGTAAGTAAACCATGGCCATCGCAATTAACAAGAAGCGTACGAACAAGAGCAAGTCTGCTGCACGCAGCCGTCGCCAGCTTCGTATCCGCAAGCGCATCACCGGCACGGCTGTACGTCCTCGTCTGGTCGTCAACCGTTCGGCCCGCCACATCTTCGTCCAGGTTGTCGATGACAGCAAGGGTGTAACCGTGGCTTACGCTTCCACCCTGGAAGCTGACCTTCGCGCACTCGACGGAGACAAGACTGCCAAGGCCAAGCGCGTGGGTGAGCTCGTTGCCGAGCGTGCCAAGGCTGCAGGCGTCGAAGCTGTTGTCTTCGACCGTGGCGGTAACAAGTACCACGGCCGCATCGCCGCCGTCGCTGACGGTGCTCGCGAAGGTGGGCTGGCACTGTGACCGTTGAAAATAACGAAAAGGACATTCAGGTGACTGAAGCTGTAGCTGCTGAAGCAACTGAGACCGCACCCGCTACCGACGACCGCCGCGGCGGACGTCGTGGCGAGCGCGGCGAGCGTGGCCAGGGCCGCGGCGACCGTGGTGGCCGTGGTGGCCGCGACGGCGGTCGCGAAGCCGAGAAGAGCCAGTTCGTAGAGCGCGTTGTAACCATCAACCGCGTTGCCAAGGTCGTCAAGGGTGGTCGTCGCTTCAGCTTCACCGCACTCGTCGTCGTCGGTGACGGCAACGGCATGGTTGGCGTCGGCTACGGCAAGGCCAAGGAAGTTCCCGCTGCTATCGCAAAGGGCGTCGAAGAGGCCAAGAAGTCCTTCTTCCGCGTTCCCCGCGTTGGCAACACCATCCCGCACCGTGTGCAGGGTGAGGCTGCTGCAGGCGTTGTCCTGCTGCGTCCGGCTTCCGCCGGTACCGGTGTTATCGCCGGTGGTCCGGTCCGCGCGGTACTGGAGTGCGTGGGTATCCACGACATCCTCTCCAAGTCGCTCGGTTCCTCCAACGCGATCAACATCGTTCACGCGACCGTTGACGCTCTGAAGCAGCTCGAAGAGCCCGCTTCGGTGGCTGCCCGCCGTGGCCTGCCGCTGGACGAGGTTGCTCCTGCTGCTCTGGTGCGCGCGCTCCAGAACCAGAAGGCAGGTGTTTAGTCATGGCTAAGAACCTGACTCCCTCCGACGCCAAGTTGGAGATCACCCAGATCAAGGGCGTCATCGGCGCCAAGCAGAACCAGAAGGCTACCCTCCGGTCCCTCGGCCTGAAGCGCATCGGACACACTGTTGTCCGTGACGCCGACGCCGTGACCGTTGGAATGCTCAACACGGTTCCGCACCTCGTGAATGTAGAGGAGGCGAAGTAATGGCCGAGAACAAGACCGCTGCAGAGGCTGCTGAGAAGCAGAACGCTCTGAAGGTCCACCACCTGCGTCCCGCCCCGGGTGCCAAGACCACCAAGACCCGTGTTGGTCGTGGTGAAGGCTCCAAGGGTAAGACCGCTGGTCGCGGTACCAAGGGTACGAAGGCCCGCTACCAGGTAAAGGCTGGCTTTGCCGGCGGCCAGCTGCCGCTGCACATGCGCCTGCCGAAGCTGCGCGGCTTCAAGAACCCGTTCCGGGTTGAGTTCCAGGTTGTGAACCTGGACAAGCTCAACGAGCTGTTCCCGGAAGGTGGCGCTGTCACCGTTGAGTCCCTGGTTGAGAAGGGTGCCGTTCGCAAGAACCAGCCCGTCAAGGTCCTGGGCACCGGCGACATCACCGTCAAGGTTGACGTCACCGCCCACGCTTTCTCTTCCAGCGCTGCTGAAAAGATTGCTGCAGCAGGTGGAAGCACCACTGCTCTCTAAGAGCCAGTGGGGCTGATGCCCGTTGTAAAAAAGATCCCGGTATGCGGGGCTTCGGCCCCGTATGCCGGGATTTTTTGCGTGAAAGTGGACTCTCGATTATTACGACGGCGTCACAAGCAGCTAGACTCGGTTGTTGGGTTTCATTGAGCCCATCCACATCCTTGTACTTTCTACTCAGGAGGACGCTTGCTAAGCGCATTCGGCCGGGCGTTTCGGACGCCTGATTTGCGACGCAAGTTGTTGTTCACGCTGGGAATCATCACAATCTTCCGCTTGGGAGCTTTCATCCCCTCGCCTGGTGTGAACTACCAGAATGTCCAGCAATGCTTGAACACCGGTGACACCTCGCAGGGCATCTACCAGCTGGTTAACCTGTTCAGCGGCGGCGCGTTGCTGCAGGTCTCGATCTTTGCCCTGGGCATCATGCCCTACATCACGGCGAGCATCATCGTGCAGCTGCTCCGGGTGGTCATTCCCCGGTTCCAGCAGCTCTACGAAGAGGGCTCTTCGGGCCAATCGAAGTTGACCCAGTACACCCGGTACCTCACCATCGCGCTTGGCCTCTTGAACGCCACCACCCTGGTGTCCTTGGCCCGTTCCGGCCAGCTGCTTCCGGGCTGCAACCTCCCGATCATTCCTGATGAGAGCATCATTACCACCATCCTCATCATCATCACGCTGACGGCCGGTACCGGCCTCATCATGTGGATGGGCGAGCTCGTCACGGAAAAGGGTGTGGGCAACGGTATGTCGCTGCTCATTTTCACCTCCATCGCTGCAGGCTTCCCTGGATCATTGGGTTCCATCTGGACCTCCAAGGGGCCGGGAACGTTCTTCACCGTCCTGGCTGTGGGTCTGCTCACGGTGGCATTGGTGGTCTTCGTGGAACAGTCCCAGCGGCGGGTTCCGGTCCAATATGCCAAGCGCATGATCGGACGCCGCACCGTGGGTGGCACCAGCACCTACATCCCCATCAAGGTGAACATGGCCGGCGTCGTGCCCGTCATCTTCGCTTCCTCCATGCTGTACCTGCCAGGCCTGATTGCGCAGTTCAACCAGCCGAAGCCAGGGGAGCAGCTGGCGCCCTGGGTTGAGTGGATCAACAACAACCTCACCCGCGGCGACCACCCCATCTACATGGCGCTGTACTTCGCCATGATCGTGTTCTTCACCTACTTCTATGTGGCCATCACCTTCAACCCTGAAGAAGTGTCGGACAACATGAAGAAGTACGGCGGGTTCATTCCGGGCATCCGGGCGGGTAAACCGACCGCGGACTACCTGCAGTACGTGCTTTCCAGGATCACCCTGCCGGGAGCCTTCTATCTGGGCTTCGTGGCGTTGATTCCGCTGGTTGCACTCGTCCTGATCAACGCCAACCAGAACTTCCCGTTTGGTGGCACGTCAATCCTGATCATGGTGGGTGTCGGCCTGGAAACCGTCAAGCAGATTGATGCGCAGCTACAACAACGTCACTACGAAGGGCTTTTGCGATGACGAGAATGCTGATCATTGGACCTCCCGGTTCGGGTAAGGGTACGCAGGCTGAGCGGATTTCCGAGCGCCTCGGCGTAGTCGCCATCTCCACCGGCGACATCTTCCGTGCCAACGTTAAGGGCGAAACCCCTTTGGGCATTGAAGCCAAGAAATACATGGATGCAGGGGACTTCGTTCCGGACAGCGTCACGAACAACATGGTTCGTGACCGCCTGAGCCAGAGCGACGTCGAGAACGGCTTCCTTTTGGACGGCTACCCGCGCACCACCGCGCAGGTCGACTACCTGGACCAGATCCTCGCTGAAGGCGAGCAGGAGCTCGACGTCGTGCTCCAGCTGACTGCCGACGACGAAGAACTGGTGTCCCGCCTGCTGGGCCGTGCGAAGGAAACCGGGCGCTCTGACGACAATGAGGCCGTCATCCGTCACCGGCTGGACCTCTACCACGAGCAGACTGAGGCCGTTGTTGCCAAGTATGCCGAGCGCGGCATCCTGACGCAGGTGGACGGAATCGGCGGCATCGACGAAGTCACCGACCGCGTTCTCACCGCCATCGAGTCGGCCAAGGCCGTCTAGCGAGGGCTTTCCACATAGCCGGATCGTCGGCGCTGGAGCAAAGGGTGTGTCCCGTACCATTGGTGCGGGACACACCCTTTTCGTTTCGCGGCAGTTTTTGGGGGAACCGCATGCAAACAGCTCTTTCCGGACACAGCAGGATTGCGGGTTTGGAGGTTTACCTTCCACCTGCGCGACTGGAGACTTCCGCCGTCGAACGCCGTATTGGTGAGTCGAGTCCGGGGTTCCGGGTACCCAAGGGCTTGATCTCCCGTGTTACCGGGATCCGCTCCCGGAGCGTCATGGCAGACTCCGAGCAAGCATCGGACCTTGCGGCCAATGCTGCGGCGAAGCTCCTTGCTGAATGTGGCCTGCAGGCCCCGGACATAGACCTCCTCATCTTCGCGTCCGCCAGCCAGGACATGGTGGAACCGGCTACGGGCCACATGGCCGCCGCCAAACTCGGACTTTGCTGCCCTGTGATGGATGTGAAGAATGCGTGCAACAGTTTCCTGAACGGCCTGGAAGTGGGCGATGCCCTGATTGCCACGGGACGGTATGCCAGGGTCCTGGTGGTCACGGGGGAGTCGCCGTCGCGGGCGGTCCGTTGGAGGGTTCCGGACTTTGGCACTTTCGCGTCAAGCTTTCCCGGGTACACCATGAGCGACGGCGGTGCGGCAGTGTTGCTTGAACCCGCGGGTCCGGCGGCAATGGCGTCGAACGGACTGGAGGCGGGGCCGGCAGGCATTCTTGGTATGGGCTTCACTGCCCGCAGCAGCCACTGGTCTGTCGGCACCTTGGCTGCAGGTGGATCTGCTTATCCGCGCGATCCGGAAGCTACCTATTTCACCATGGACGGTGAGAAGCTCAAGGACGCTTTTCTGGATTTGGGCTGCGGCGTCCTGGACGAAACTTTGGACGGCCTGGGTCTGCAGTGGACGGACTTCGCCGTGGTTTGCGTGCACCAGGTGAGTGCACCGTACCGGGAGGTCTTTGCGGAACGGGCCGGTGTTCCGCGTGAGTTGCTGGTTCCTTCGGTAGAGGACTTCGGAAATTTGGCCTCAGTTAGCTTGCCCCTGCAATTGAAACTCGCCGTGGACAGTGGACGCTGCGGTCCGGGAGATCTTGTGGCCTTGGTGGGACTCGCCGGTGGCGTCAGCCTGGGTATGGGGGTGGTGCGGCTGTGACGCCGGAACACAATCCCGGAAGCACGGCCCCTACCCGGCCGCTGTCCATCGCCCTGCCCATGCTGAACGAAGAGAAGCTTGTCCGGCAGACGTTGGACTCTCTTGCGGCCCAGGAGCACCCGGACTTCACGGTGGTGGTTGTAGACAACGGATCCACGGACTCCAGCTGTTCGATCGTGGCAGAGTTCGCCGCAGCCCATCCCACTATGGACATCAGGCTTGTCCATGAAGCCGAGAAGGGGACGGGCGCGGCCGCGGATACCGGCATGCGCTTCGGTGTGGAGCATGGCGCGAGGTGGCTGGCCCGGACGGATGCCGATTGCCTCGCTGCGCCGGATTGGACCGCGAGGATTGTCCGGGCCTTCAACGACGGCCTGGAACTCATCGCCGGCCAGCTTGTGCCCCGTGATGATGAAGGCATCAGTGCGGGGGAGCGGAGGATGATGCTCCTGGCAGTTGAGATCGCATCCTTCTTCGGCCGTATTCGCCCCGGCAACAAAGGTGACGGATATCTGGGCCGTTATCAGATGCTTCCAGGGTGCAATATGGCGATCACGGCAGATATGTATCACCGTTCAGGTGGGTTCCCGAGGACCAGCATAGAAGACCTCCATGAAGACCGCGCACTGTCCAACCGCGTGCGAAAGCTGACCCGCAATTACGCGCTGCGCCGGGATGTTGTGGTGTACGGCTCCTCACGGCGGGTCAAAGCCTGGGGTTTGAAGAACACCCTGGCTTGGTATGCGGACCACCGGTACCGGCCAGAGCACGTGGACATCCGGTGACGCCGTGATAACCAACGGAAGAAAGCCCAGCGGCAGGATATCCAGCGGCCTCATGAGCAAGGCCGAACGCTGGGAACAGCGTGTTCAACTGGGGGCGCATCCATTGCTCTACCCGGCGATTCGTGGGCTGGGCAGCATGCGGCCGGTGATGCGTTTGCCCGGTCTGGGAATCCTTGTCAGCGAAGCCGCACTGGTGCGTGACGTTCTCATGGATACCCAGCGGTTCATCAAGAATGGTCCGTCGGGTTCAGGTGCGCTCTGGACTCCCGTAGTGGGACCAAAGGCGTTGGTGAACATGGACGGCACGGAGCACAGGGAGCTGCGGCGCAAGCTCGCCGACCTCTTCACTCCAGGCTCGGTGGCGGCGATTGTCGAGCCGGCGGCTGCGTCGCTTCATGACCGCTTACACCACGGACTGGACGCAGGTGGGCACGTGGATCTGGTGGACTGCGTCAAGGAACTTGCCGGGGGAGTCATCTCCAGGCTGCTGGGCGTGCCGGATGATGCACCAGGCCGGTTGCCCAATAGGGAACTCTTCAATTTAGGGTCTTCCATCTCTTCCCTCGTCCGCCTGGGGCGCCCCACGCTGACGGTGAGGCAGATCGCCAAGGGAAGATCCGCCGTCGGGGTTTTGGCAGGACCGGCGCGGGAAGCGTACCGGAAGAGCGACCCCCAAACGTTTCCAGGCAGGCTGCGCGCACTCGGCATGACCGAGGAGGAGGCCATGGGCATCATCAGCGCATTTGTGATGGTGGGAACTGAGACGCTGGTGTCCTTCGTTCCGCGGCTGATTGCCCTGCTCGCTGACAGTGGACGCCTTGCGGGTCTGGTTGAGGATCGCTCCGGTGTTGCCTCGGCCGTGAACGAGGCATTACGGTTCACCGTGCCGTCCCCGATGATGCTGAGGGATGCTCTTTCTCCTTGCACCCTTGGCGGAGTCGCTATCCGAGCGGGGGACCGTCTTTTGCTATCGACTGTTCACGCCTCCAAGAGCCTGGGCAGATTCGAACCCGGGATTCCCACCCCGCCGCAGGCGCGTCAGCTGTGGTTCGGTGCGGGTCCGCACTTTTGCATCGGCATGCCGTTGGCCATGGCCGAGATCAATGCGACGCTGTCTTTGCTCCTGGACAGGTATGCCCGGCACCCGTGGCTCGTCTCGTCCCGGCAAGTGAGCAAAGGTGTGCTGATTCCCGGATACAGAAAGTTGGAGCTGGTCAATGCCTGATGACGCATTGTGGGAAGGTACTTCGTCCGGCACCGATCTTATCGAAGCCGTCTACGCCGCAGCCGGGCGCGTGCCAGAGAGCCCCGCGATCACGGCGCCTGGCAGATTTTCCCTCTGGAACCATGTTCCAGGGCGACTACGGCGTCCCGGCCGGCTCCGACCAGGACGGAGCATCACTTACCGCGAATTGGTCAAAGGCATAGATGCTACGGCCCGGCACCTCCATGATGACGGTTTTGGTGCCGGTGAACGGATGCTCTTCTCGGTCCGCCCCAGCCCGGCAGCGTTCATCCTGGCCCTGGGGGCCGTCCGCGCCGGTGGTTCCGTAGTGTTCATCGATCCAGGAATCGGACCGTCGCTTTTCCATGACCGGGCCAGGCTGGCTGCCCCGAGGTGGGCTGCCTCTGAGTCCCTTCTGTACGCCCTCAGTACGCGGAGCCCACTGCTGCCTCTGGCCCGGCGGAGGGGATTGCTGCTGCCGGATTATGGTGCCATGGACGTCCGGCACTACTATTCCGGCCTCTGGCTCCCCGGTGTTCCCCGAGGCGCGACCCCGGTGAAGCGACTCGCCAGTCCGTCGCTTCCCAGAGATATCGTTCCGCCCTCCGCGGGCGCTTCCTCCGGGCAGGAAGCAGTGATCATTTTTACGTCAGGGACCACCGGTGCGCCGAAGGGCGTAGTACACACCCGGCGTTCGCTTGGGGCAGGATTCGAGCAGCTCAGCCAGCGCTGTACCTTTGGCGAGGGCGATCGCATCCACTCCGAGCAGCTCATGATGGGCTTGCCGGCACTCATCGCCGGCGCGCACTGGACCATGCCCGGCTATGGCTTCTCAGCGCACATCGACCCCCTTCGCTTGGCACGCGAGCTTGGGCCGGTGGCTGGCAAAGAGGACTCGTACGACGGCGCGACGCACCTTTTCCTTGTGCCGTCCCAGTTGGCGCCCATCCTGGATGCGGTCGAGGATGGCAGCGTCACGCTCCCCGCAACACTGCGGACAGTAATGCTTGGGGCCGCGCCGGTGCTTGCTCCCTTCCTGAAACGGGCAACGGCACTGCTTCCCGGCGTCGAGTTCGAACTCATCTACGGCATGACGGAGTTGCTGCCGATTGCCGTCGCCGATGGCACGGAGAAGCTGGCCTTTGCGTCCGGCGCTGATGCCGAATTTACGTCGCCGGATGGAAGTGGCGAAGGCGATTTCCTCGGAGAGCCACTGCCCGCCGTCGGCATCCGGGTAGGGGAGGACCACGAACTGTACGCCCGGGGACCGAACATGTGTCACGGATATCTGGGTGAGGAAGCCATGATTGAGCACGCCACCGGAGACCTGGTGCGGCTGGACCACGGTACGGCAGGCCCCGGAACCGGTCCCGCGCGCTTGGTGATGATCGGGCGCAAGAAGGACATGATCATCCGGGGCAAAACCAACATCTACCCTGCACTGTATGAACCGCTGATCACTTCCGTGCCAGGAGTTCAGCAGGCCGTCATGGTCGGGGTGCCCGACGGGATCGGTGATGAAGCTGTGTGGCTGGCCGTCGTGGCTGCACAGGGGAACCCAGGGGCGGACGGAGGGCTGAAAGCAAAACTAACCAAGGTCCTCCCGGAGATGATTGACGAATCCGCTCTCCCCGACCACATCGAAATCCTGGATGCCATCCCTGTCGGCGGACGCCACAAGAAGCCGGACCGGGAAGCGCTTCGACGCGAATTTGCCCGCAAGTCCGCTGATAAAGGCGTAGCGCTGTGAAGGCCGCGGCGCAGTGAAAATCGCGGTTACCGGGGCCACTGGCTTCATAGGGGGAGCAGTCGCCGCTGCCGCCGAGGCTAAGGGGTGGGACGTTGTTCGTTTCGCACGGCGCCAAGGCCCTGGGCTGACGTATTGGGACCTAACGGGTGTGCCGCCTGGCCGAATGCCGGCCGTGGACGCGGTGGTCCATGCCGCCGCCCACGTGGCGGACTGGGGCGCCGCCCGCATGTTCTACCGCACGAATGTGCTGGGTACCCGTGCCGTGGTTGAGGCCTACCCAACAACTCGGCTGGTGCACATTTCCAGTTCAAGCGTCTACCCGTGGTGGGAGCCCTGTACCAACCGCGGGGAAGTTGAGGTGGCTGTGCGCCACCTCAACGCCTACGCAAGCAGCAAGGCGCTCGCCGACGTGGAGGCCCGACGGCATCGCAATGCCGTGGTTCTTCGGCCACACGGAGTTTATGGACCGGGCGATCGGACGCTGATGCCGCGCCTGATCAGCAACGTACGCCACGGACGGCTCCTCACCGTGGGCCATACCGGTATTCGTCATCAGCTCACGCATGTTGACAACCTGACAGAGGCAGCGCTGGCAGCTTGCCAGTCCGATGCCCGAGGAGCCATCAACGTGGCCGACGCGGAGCCTGTGGAGCTTGGGACCGTGTTGAGGAAGGTACTTGCTGTTACTGGCCACGCCGGGGCGGGTATCAGGTACATTCCGGAGCCTGCCGCCATGGCACTTGCCGGCATTTCCGAAGCCGTTGCCCGCGTTTCCGGCCGGGCACCACGCCTCACGCGCTACGCCGTCAGCCAGCTCGGACGGGACAGAACCTACCGTTTGGACCGGCTCCGGGAAGAGCTGGGAATCGAACCAATTTCGACCACGCTCTCCGATGCGGGAAAATGGTTGGAGCACGGGGCCTGATGGGCTCCTACAGCAAACCATCCAGAGGAGAACATGGCGTTCGGTCAGCCCCGCATCGAGTACAAAACCAACGAGCAAATGCGCAAGATGCACGAGGCCGGATTGGTCCTCAGCCGTGCCCTTGACGCTGCCGTTGCGGCGGCCAAGGCAGGCGTCACCACCAAGGACCTCGACGACGTTTTCGCGGCAGTCCTGAATGACGCCGGGGCCAAGTCAAACTTCCTTGGTTACCACGGCTTTCCCGCCACCATCTGCACGTCAGTGAACGAGGAAGTGGTCCACGGCATCCCAGGAAACCGTGTCCTCAACGATGGCGACATTATTTCCATCGACGGCGGCTGCATCGTGGACGGATGGCACTCGGACTCCGCCCGCACTGTCATCGTTGGCACGGCAGACCCTGAGGACCAGCGCCTCTCGGATGTCACTGAGACCGCCATGTGGCGAGGGATTGCCGCGCTGGCCAAGGGCAAGTTCGTCGGCGACATCGGCAATGCGATTGATGACTACGTTTCTTCCGTCCCCGGCAAGCCCTTGGGCATCCTGGAAGACTATGTGGGCCACGGCATCGGTTCGGAAATGCATATGGCCCCCGACGTCCTGAATTACCGCACCAATCACCGCGGCCCGAAGATCCGCCCGGGACTGTGCCTCGCCATTGAACCCATGCTGGTGCGCGGTGGCATCGAGACTGCCACCCTGGATGATGACTGGACTGTTGTCACCACCGACGGCAAGCGCTCCTGCCAGTGGGAACACTCGGTGGCCGTGCACGAAAAGGGCATCTGGGTCCTGTCCGCCCCGGACGGAGGCGCCGAGCAGTTGGCGCCGCTCGGCGTCGTGCCCGTCCCGATCCCGTAACCGGGCGGGCCGGCTCCCGGTCGGCGTGCTGCGCCGGCTCAGAGCAATGGGAAACTGGGTGGGAGCAGTTGGTGCGTTGGCCGCTTGGCATGGTCCGAGACGCTCAGTGAAGCGATGTATTGGTCCAGGAATTCCTGTGCGCGCGCACGGTAACCGGTGGTGTCGACGGTGACTACTTCACCATCCTCGACGATGGTGCGGCCGGCCACCACGACGCGCGAGATGTCACGGCCATCGGCGTTCATCACCATGGTGCGGATGGGGTCGCCATACGGTCCGATGTGCTGGCCAGCCAGATCCAGAACAAAGTAGTCTGCCTGGGCTCCAGCCGCCAGACGGCCGAGATCCGTACGCCCCAGCGCTTCTGCCGGGTCCAGGGTGGCTGATCGGAAGAGATCCGCAGCCTGGGCGCTTGTGCGGTCGCCCGTGACCGACTTGGTCATACCCATGGCCAGATCCATGGCGCGGATCATGTTTGGCGGGGCGGAGTCCGTCCCCAGCACTACCCGGATGCCCCTTTCGCGGTAAGAGTCATAGTTGTCCAGCATGCCGCCATAGTGGGCCATCGGAATGGGACACAGCAGGACACTCGCGCCGGATTCCGCGAGCAGTTGGAGGTCATCCCCGGTGCCGAAGGCCTCGGGCATGAGTGGATGCCCCGGAACCGTCCATGCATGGGGAATGAAGGTCTTCCCGCTGAGGAAGCCCAGATCCGCGAGGTAGGGCAGGGAACGCTTGCCGGTGCGGGCAATCATGGTTTCTATTTCGAAAAGCCCCTGTGCGGCGTGCAGGCGGACCGGAATACCCAGTTCGTCCGCTGCCTTGCGGGTCAGGCGCAATGTTTGTTCGGTCTGGGTCTCTATGCGCGAAGGAAGCAAAGCCGTGTTGATCAGCCCGCCGGCACGTCCTTCGAAATCCTGGGCGAAGCGGATGGCATCCTCAAGTCCGTCCAGGCCGCGCCGTTCGTCCTCGTGGAGCAGCGCATTGCTGCCATCCGTGTAGGGGACGGCTGTGCGGTAGCTCGGGCCCAAGTAGGCGCGGAGGCCAATCGCCTCCACAGCCCCGGCTGTGTCCGCCATGTCCTGGTAGTCCTCGCACCATTCGTGATAGCTCTCCGAGGCGATGGGCATAAGGGTGGTGATGCCGTTGCGGACCAGTTGGGATAGAGCGAATTCGCGTCGGAAACGTGCTTGCTCCCGGGTAAAGACGGCTCCGTGGTCCTTAAGGTATTCCTCAGACCACATCAGACCCAGGCGGCGGGAGGCATCCGGCCAGGAATCGAAGATTGCGTGGTCGATGTCCGCCAGCGCGTTGAGGTCGATGAAACCAGGGGACACAACGGCTTGCCCGGCGTTAATCTCAACGTCCACACGCCCGTCGTAGTCCCGGCCCACGAACAGGATGGTTCCGTCGTCGTGGACCAGTTCGGCATCAGGCATGATGCAGTGGTCGCCGTCCGCGTAGCCGATCACGAACGCCGCCTTGACGCGTGTGATCACTTGTTCTCCAGATCGGACGCCTGGTTGTCCAGGATGGTCCCGGCCACGAGCATCGCGTCTTGCACTGAGCCATCGCGGATGGCTTCGAAGAGGTCGTCGTGATGGTCATGTCCTGTGCTTGCGGCACGGTCCAAGCCTGCGGGGGAGGTCCAGGAACCGTCGATGCTGGCGGCCAGCGAACCGTAGATGCCAGCCAGGAGTTGGTTGTGTGCGGCATCAACCACAGCACGGTGGAAGTCGATGTCGGCCTCCCGGAAGCCGTCATCGTCCCGTGATTCGGCGGCAGCACGACGGCGGTCAAGGGCGTCCTGGAGCTTGTCCAGGTCTGCCTGGTCCCGGCGTTGCGCGGCCAAAGCAGCGGCCGGCACGTCCAGGCTTCGCCGGACCTCGACCGCCTCGAAAGGGTCCGCGTCCTGGAAGCCTTTTCGAAGGGCGATCTCCTGTTCATCGACTGCTGCAACGAAGGTCCCGTCGCCTTGCCGGGTCACGAGGAGCCCGGCGTGCACCAGCGCACGGAGAGCTTCGCGCAAGGGAGCGCGGCTCAGCCCCAAAGCCCTGCCGAGCTCGGGTTCGGGCGGAATCCGGTCGCCCAGACCCCATTCGCCCTGGCGAATCCGATGACGGATGTCATCGATTGCTTCGTCGACCACACTGCGTTTGCCGTTCACCGCCATGGTGCCCCCTCAGTTTTCCTACGTCCACGAAGCGTCTCACATCGAAGTTCCAAAATCCACCCTTTCGTAAGACGTCTTACGAGTGTACCTTGTTGAGCATGACCCAGATCACACAACAAACCCATGGCTTGAGGTCTTTACAAGACGACGATTTCCGAGGCGTCCGCCTCGGTGTCCAGTTCACGCGCTACCCGGGAATGGAGGAGCTCCCACTGCTTGCTTCCCTGCGGCAGGCGATTGAGGACGGCTTCACACTCGTCGTGCTCAACAACATCACCGCGGAACTTTCGGGCGAGATGCCGGACTCCTTGGACGAGGTAGCGGCGGAAGCCGGGCGCGCCGGCGTCGAACTCCAACTCGGACTCGGATGCGCCGGTCCTGTGGGCGAACCAGCAGCGATCCGACGCGAACTGAGCAAGTCCTTGGCACGTGGTCTGGAACTCGGCCTCAAGGAGTTCTTCGTGTACACGCGGTCGGTGCGGGAGGGCATGGCGGATCAGGGCCGCTTTCTTGACCACCCTGCACAGCTCCGGATGATTCGGGCAAACCTCCAGTCCCTGGCAGAACAGGCCCGGGACCACAACGTGCGGGTCAACGTGAAGACCCACGAGGACCTCGCCTCAACGGAGGTCCTGTCCTTGGTGGAGAGCCTGGACCCGGCCGTCTTCAGCATCGGACTTGATGTGGCGAACCTCGTGGTGCGTGCGGAAGACCCTCACGAAGTGGCCAGAGCCCTGGGACCCTCCATCCGGATGACCCATCTCGAAGATGTTGTTCTTTTCCAGGTCCCGCATGGGTACCGCCGCCGGCTGCGCGCCGTAGGCGGAGGCGTCCTGGACTGGAAAGAGCTGCTTGGAAGCCTACTGGCCGCCGGAGTGCGCGATTTCACCGTGGAACAGCATCGTGGAAAGTTCGACACACCAATTTTCGACCGTTCATGGTTCCGCCATGAGCCCCACCTTGACGCCGAAGGGGTCGGACAGTTGGCCCGGCTAGGCATGCTAACGCACGACGGTGTGGCACGGGGGGACATCCCAGCGCTTGCCGATTGGGACGAGGACCCTACGCCCGCCGAGCGCCGCCAGCAATTGCTCATCAGCGCCGCAACGTTGCGGCAAATCCTCACATCGATCGGTGCCGGCATTGCGTCTCCGGCCGCGATCCTTTCCGGAGAGGAAGGACTCTCATGACAGCGATAGTCGCCCCGCAGGTTATTGCAGCGCCCAGGCGCCGACCTTTCAGAAGCTTCCTCAAGCGCGATCGGAAGCTCACCCTCACCCTGTCCCTCTTGGCCGCCCTTGTTGTAGTGACGCTGCTTGGTCCGCTGCTTTGGCGGCTCCAGGCCGATGCCATCAACCTCGGTGCGGTCCTCCAAGCCCCGAGTTTCGCCCACCCCATGGGTACCGATGACACGGGCCGTGACGTGCTGGCCCGTTTCCTGGCCGGTGGTCAGACCTCGATCCTCGCCGGACTTGCAATTGCCGTGATCGGTGCAATGGTGGGTTGCGTGACCGCGCTCCTGGCCGGTTCAATGCGCGGCTGGGTGGACACGGTCTTCACCTGGCTCACCAATTCCATCCTCTGCTTCCCGGCGCTCTTGCTAGCCATGGCCATTGCGATGGCACTCAAACCCGGTGTTACTGCGGCGGTCATTGGGCTCTCGCTGCACTCCTTCCCGTGGTACATGCGAACCCTCCGGGGCGAAGTGATGCGCCTCTATGGGCAGGACTTCATCCGTTCCACCATGGCGATCGGCGCCCACCCGGCCAGGGTGTTGTTCCGGCATGTGCTGCCCCACCTGATACCCATCATGATCCTGCAAATGGCAGCCGTGTTCGGGGCCGCCGTGCTGTCCTTGGCAGCTCTTGGGTACCTCGGGCTGGGGGCCCAGCCGCCCACCGCAGAATGGGGCGAAATGATCACCGAAGGCCAGCAGTTCTTCCTGACGGGGCAGTGGTGGATCGCCGGGTTCCCGGGCTTGGGGCTGCTGATTGCAGTCACCCTCACCACAGTCATCGCGGACAGGGCCCGTGAAGTCCTGGATCCCCGCGGCGAATTCATCCAGGCGAAGTGAGGCTCCAATGATCAACGCACTCCTCAAACGCCTCGGCGTGGCACTCGCCACCGTCTTCGGCGCTTCGATTTTCACCTTCATACTGCTCCGCAAAGTTCCGGGCGACCCCGCACGTGCCATTGCCGGTGACACCGCAACCGAAGAAACCATTGCAGCCCTGCGAAAATCCATGGGCCTGGATGAAAACCTGGTGGTCCAATACGGAAACTACATGGGCTCCTTGCTCCGCGGCGACTTCGGCTTCTCATACAGCACCGGAAACAGCGTGGGCACACTCCTGAGCCAGCGGCTCCCCGCAACGCTGGAGCTTGGTCTGTTGTCAGTCATTATTGCGATCGTCGCCGCGGTGCTCGCGGCAAGTTTCGCGGTGTACTCCAGGCGCCGGTGGCCCGATCAGCTCGTCCGCTTTGCCTCCTCCCTGGCCATGGGTTCGCCGCCCTTCTGGATTGCGTTGCTGGCCCTCATGATTTTCTCGATCCAGCTGGGCATCTTTCCCGGACCTGAAGGACGGCTATCTCCAGGAATGCTCAAACCTCCAAACGTTACTGGAATGTTCACCATCGATGCCCTGCTGGCCGGACAATGGGGAACCTTCGCCAACGCAGCCTGGCACCTGATCCTGCCTGCGACAATCGTGGCGCTCGGTCCCTTCGCCTTCCTCAGCAGGCTCTACCGCAACCAGTTGCGGGGCACCTTGCGGGAAACCTTCGTGGCCGTATCCCAGAGCCACGGTCTCCGCCGGTTCCCGGTGTACAACCGGCACGTGGCACCCCACGGCCTCCTTTCCCTGCTGCCAGCGGCGTCGCTCCTCTTCGCAGACCTCCTCGCAGGAAGCCTGCTGGTGGAGAAAGTGTTCGGCTGGCCGGGCATCGGGTCCATGACTGCGGACGCCATCATCCAAAAAGACTTTGGAGTGGTCCAAGCCGTACTACTGATGGCAGCAGTCCTCTACGTGGTTGTGAGCCTCCTGGCAGACGTCCTGATGACCGCAGCCGATCCCCGCACACGAGTAGGAGCACGCTGATGCAAAGCAATGCACTCTCCCTTCCCGCGCCTGAACTGTCATCCAAAGCTGACCCGGACCCCGTGCTCAGCGTCCGTGGACTTCGCACGGATTTCGTGACGGCCTTGGGAACCGTACACGCCGTCCGAGATGTTTCCTTCGATCTCCGCAGAGGCCAACGACTTGCAATCGTGGGTGAATCGGGGTCCGGAAAGTCCGCCATGGCCATGTCACTAATGGGGCTTGTGCCTCCGCCGGGCCAGGTCGTCGGCGGCAGCGTAAAGCTCAACGGCAAGGAAATTGTGGGCCTCGATGACGCCGCAATCTCCAAGGTCCGTGGCCAGGACATCAGCTTGGTGTTCCAGGACCCCATGGCGGCGCTGGATCCGCTGAAGACCATCGGAAGCCAATTCGTGGAGACCATCCGCGTTCATCAGGATGTCTCATCCAAGGCCGCGCGAAAAATGGCCTGTGAGCTTCTGGGCGAAGTAGGCGTCAGCGATCCTGACCGCCGGATCTCCGACTATCCGCATCAATATTCAGGGGGCATGCGGCAACGCGTCCTGATTGCCATGGCCATCGCCAATGACCCCTCGGTGGTGGTCGCAGACGAACCCACCACCGCCCTGGACGTAACAACCCAGGCGCAGGTGCTGGATCTGTTGGCCAAGATCTGCGACGAGCGCGGAAATGCCTTGGTGATGATCACCCACAATCTGGGGATCGTTGAGGAACTCTGCGACAGCGTCAACGTCATGTATGCCGGACGATTCGTCGAATCCACCACTACCGAAGCGTTGTTCGCCGCCCCCGGCCACCCATACTCCAAAGCCCTCCTGGACTGCGTCATCGATCCCGCCACCGCGCGGCGCGGCGCCTTGCCTGCCATCCCAGGGTCTCCGCCGGACCTCTCGGTGGACGAACCCGGCTGCCCCTTCGCACCCCGGTGCCCGATCGGCCGGGACCAAAAGCGCTGCGCCATCGAAAGGCCGGAGCCCCGCACCCTGTCCAACGGGGCAGTCGTCCGCTGCCACTTCGCAAACGATCCCGAAGGAGTCCCGGCATGAGCATCGCCAACGAACCCACGCTCCTTCGGGTGGAAAAGCTCAACAAGTCCTACGCCAAGGGATTTGGAAAGCGGCACAAGACGCAAATCCTGCACGACGTCTCGTTCGAACTGCTCCGCGGCCAGACTCTGGGCCTTGTGGGGGAGTCAGGCAGCGGCAAATCGACGACAGCGGCCTGCGTCATGGGCCTCACCGACGCTGACAGCGGCCTGATCGAATTCGACGGCGTAGATCTCACCACCCTCTCCAAACCCGGAATGCGCAAGATGCGCCGCAGGATCCAGATGGTTTTCCAAGACCCCAACGGATCCCTCGACCCGCGATTCACGGTGGGGGACCTGGTGGAAGAGCCGCTCATAGTGCACGGCATCTCCGATTCAGCGGAACGTTCGCGAAGGGTGGCCAAAGTCCTGGATCTTGTGGGCATCAGTGTCAAGCAGACGCAGCGTTTTCCCTTCGCGTTTTCCGGCGGCCAACGCCAGCGCATCGCGATCGCCCGTGCCCTTGTCCTCAACCCGGACCTTGTGGTGCTGGACGAGCCTGTGAGCGCCTTGGATGTCTCCATTCAAGCCCAGGTCCTGAACCTCCTCAGCGACCTGCAGGACGAACTCGGACTTACCTACCTCTTCATCGTCCACGACCTCGCCGTTGCCCGGCTCATGAGCCACAACATCGCCGTCATGAACGCCGGCGAGATCGTGGAAGCCGGTACCGCCGCAGAGGTTTTTGACAACACCACCCATCCCTACACCCGTGCGCTGCTGGATGCCGTGCCGGGTGCCCGCCGACGGGCGAAGGCGCTCGCAGCGGCGGGAACAGGTAACGCCATGGAAGGAAACTGACATGAAACTATTCCCGAGATGGATGACAGCCGTAAGGCGAACGACGGCGGCAGTCGCCACCGTGGGCCTGCTAGCACTCGCCGGCTGTGCGCAGCCCGGCGTGCCTTCTGGCGCGGCCGACAGGCCATTCACCGTGAACTGGGCCGCGTCCCTGACCAACATCGATCCTGCGTTTGTATGCGCGGGTAATGAGAACAGCTTTGCAACCAACTTCTATGCGCGACTGGTCAAGCTCGACCAGGAGGCCCAGGCCGATGGAACCCGCGTGGCCATCAACGACCCCGAGCGGGTGAGTGGGGATCTCGCTACGTCCTGGACGGTCTCACCGGATGGGAAGGCCTACACCTTCTCCCTGCACCCTGGAGCGAAGTTCGCCAACGGCAACCCGCTGGACGCCGAGGCCGTGCGGTACTCAATCATGCGGAACCTCACCATCGGCGGCTGCGGTGCCCTCGGATTGCAGATCGGCCTCACCGACCCGCCGCTGATCAGCGACGTCGTGGTGCTGGACCAGCAAACAGTACGCCTGGAATTATCGCGACCGTATCCGGCAATCCTGGTGACACTGGCCCAGAGCCGTGGTTCGATCTATGACCCGAAGGTCATCAAGGAGCACGGCGAGGACAAGAAGGGCGTTCCCAACCAATGGTTGGCCTCACACACAGCCAGCAGCAGCGGGCCTTACGTCCTGGACGAATACGTGGCCAACAACTATGCCGTCCTTACCCGGAACCCGAACTACTACGGAGAACCGGCCAAGGAAGCTGAGGTCAGGGTGAACTTCATTACTTCAATCCCCACCCTCATGCTGCAGGCCCGCCGTGGCGAGGCCGACGTAACGCTTGGCCTGCCCCCTTACGTGGTGCACCAGCTGAGTCAGGAGGATTGCTGCCGGGTCACCGCAGCCCCTGCTTTCGCGCCGGTGACCGTCTCCTTGGACAACTCCTCGGGCACAACTGCCAATCCGAAACTGCGCGAGGCACTCACCTACGCGGTGCCGTATGAGCAGATCAAAGCAAGCGTGGCCTACGGCTATGCAGACAGCTTCTATGGCCCCTTCGTTCCCGGTATTCCGGGTTTCGACGCTGAACGCTCGGCTCCGCGGCCCTTGGACAAAGAAAAGGCCAAGGCGTTGGTCGCTGAATCCGGGCTCAAGGACCCACAGATAGACCTCATGATCAATCCCTCGTCGCCCGGAGTGTCCACGCTGGCGACGATCCTTAAGTCGTCGTGGGAGGAAATCGGGGTGCGGGTAAACATTGACTCGCAGACACCTACGGCTTTCGCCACCAGGTTCAACACGGGCAAATACCAGTCGGCGCTCTTGTTCGAAACCGGCGGAGCCGTGGCCGCCTATGAGCTGCGCAAGAAGATGACCTGCGGCAGCTCCTTCAACAACCAGCACATCTGTATCTCCGGAACCCCTGAACTCATGGAAAAGCTCAACGGGGCACCGGACCTTGAATCGCAGTTGCCCTATATCAATGCGCTCGTGGATTCCTGGCGGGCCAATTCTCCCACCATCATCCTCTACCGGGCGCAGTTCACGGCGGTGCTCTCGGATTCGGTCAAGCACTTCGACTACTCGCCGACTTTCTCTTTCTACAACTGGGGACGCTAGCGGCCCGGCCTGCAGGTAGCCGTGCCGGTACGCGGACAAGAGAAGACATCCAGAACTTATTAAGGACAAAAAATGCGAATTGGTGTTGATGGAAGCAAGATTCCCCACGAGGCCGATGACTCTGCGGTCAGTATCCTCGAGCGTGCCCACGCGATGGGCATGGAAGGCGTCTATTTCCGTACTGTGATGGACGTTTCACCCACGCTTGACCGGGCAGTGCTCCAGGAAGTACGTGCATGTGCCGATGAGCTGGGCCTCTATCTGCAAATGGGCCTGGCCAAGGTCAATCCTTACGCTTCTGCCGAGGCCCCGCAGGTCCGCAGACTCGGCGACGGTGACTACACCCGTGGCATGGTCAGGATGATCGAGGCTGCGCACGAGGCCGCTGGCGTAACCGAGCTCTGGGTGGCGTGCGCCAACTACCAGCGCGGCATGCCTGGCTACTACGTGTTCGACCGCTTCCGTACGGACGCGCCCTGGCCGGACCAGCTTGTGGCGATCGAGAAATTCCTCCGCCTGCTTGCACCGGTGGCCAGGGACCACGGGGTCCATCTGAACATTGAAACGCATGAAGAGATCACCAGCTACGAAGTGGTTCGGCTGGTGGAATCCGTGGGCTCGGACGTCCTGGGCGTCACCTTCGACACCGCCAACGTAGTAGTCCGCGGCGAGGATCCCGTGGCCGCGGCCCGGCGGGTGGCTCCCTATACAAGGGCGACCCACCTCAGGGACTTCGTTCTCGGGGACCAGGAGGGGGTATTCGGGCGCGTGTTTGCCCCGATCGGACAGGGCAGCATCGATTGGGATGCCGTTCTGGGCATTCTGCACGACGCGAATCCGGACCTTCCGCTGTCCATTGAAAACGCCGGCCCGGCCCTGCACCTGCCAATCGGCCTGGAGGATCCCGAATGGCTGGCCGTGCATCCGGATCTTGACCAAGGGGAGGTTGCCCGGATCCGTGAAATGGCCGCCGAATACCAGACCCGCGTGGAGGATGGCGAGGCACTCCCGCTGAGCGAGCTACGGGCCGTCCCGTATGACGGTGAACGGTTCATCCACGATTCGGCCCAATCCCTGCGCGCCACGCTTGGTCGCCTCGGCATTGTGGAAGGCGCAATAGCACGCTGACGTGACCGCCCGGAAGCTAATGAAGTACGTAGGCTTCCGGGCTCACGTAGAGCAGAATGGCCTCATGTCGTCCCAAATCACCGATGTACCGGGCATCCGTATTGGCCACGTCCAGAAGAACGACGGCGGGTGGCTCAGTGGCGTGACCGTCGTCCTTCCGCCTGTGGGAACCGTGGGGTCGGTGGACGTTCGCGGGGGAGGTCCAGGTACGCATGAAACTGATGCTCTCGATCCGACGACGTTGGTATCCACGGTCGATGCCATCGTGCTGACGGGTGGCAGTGCGTTCGGCCTCGTCTCAGCTGCTGGTGCCCAGCTCTGGTGTGAGGAGCAGGGCAGGGGCTTTGCGGTTCCCGGAACCGTCGTACCGATCGTTCCGGCAGCAGCCATCTTCGACCTCGGACGCGGTGGTGACGTCAAAGCGCGACCAGGCGCGGACATGGGTTACCAGGCAGCCGCCGCAGCGTTCGCCTCAGGTGACCACGCCGCCGTCGGGCGCGGAAACGTTGGCGCAGGCACTGGCGCGGTGATTGCGCGCGGACAGTACAAAGGTGGCGTCGGAACATCCTCGATTACGCTCGACGGTGGGATCATCGTCGGTGCCATAGCAGTAGTCAACGCGCTGGGTGCGCCCGTGAGTGGGGGCCCACAACCCTCTGCGCGCTCGGTCGTTCCTCCCTTGGACGCGCGCGGCCGGGTTCCGGGCCCCCAGGGCACGTCTCCCTCTGCTCCGGTCGTTTCTCCCCAAGGTCTCAACACAACGCTCGTCGTTGTCGCTACGAATGCTGTTCTGGACGTTGCTGAGTGCAAGCGGACCGCCAGCGCTGGGCACGCCGGGCTCGCGCGGGCGTTGGATCCGTCCCACACTTTGGCAGACGGTGACACCGTTTTCACTCTGGCGACCGGCGCCGTCGGGCTTGATCGCAGTAGTGAGCAGGCACGGCAGGTATCGCTCATAACGCTCCAAAGCGCCGCAGCTGAGGCCGTGCGTTTGGCGATCCTGGACGGTGTTGAAGCCGCCGAAAGTGTCACGACGGCGGCAGGAGACTTCCCTGCTTACCGGACCGTAGGGGAGTGACGGGCGGCGGTACGTGCGCTACCATGGACGGATTTAACTTTCCGGCCCCATTGGCGTAGAGTTATTTGTTGGTTGTCTGTGCAGCCACGCCCTTTTTAGTGTCGTGGTTCCAAGAGGGCCAAGCAAACAAAAAACGTCCGTTGGATTTTCGGTGCCTAACCGGAGGACAGCGGCAAACAACAGTTAGCGGAGGATATGGCCAAGAAGGACGGGGTCATTGAGATCGAGGGCGTTGTGACTGAGGCGCTGCCCAATGCGATGTTTCGTGTTGAGCTCACCAACAAGCACGTCGTTCTCGCACACATCTCTGGGAAGATGCGTCAGCACTACATTCGAATCCTCCCCGAGGACCGGGTAGTGGTGGAGCTGAGCCCATACGACCTCACACGTGGTCGTATCGTCTACCGCTACAAGTAAATTGCTGGGCGGCCCAGGCAATAGTGCCAAGCCGCTCCAGCAGATCAACTGCAAAACACGCAAAGGAACGCCATGAAGGTCAAGCCGAGCGTCAAGCAGATCTGCGACAAGTGCAAAGTGATCCGCCGTAACGGCCGGGTCATGGTGATCTGCGAGAACCCGCGCCACAAGCAGCGCCAGGGCTAATTCCCCTTCAGGGAATCAGCGCCCGCAAGGGCAAACCTGGGTTGCTAGCCCACGCAAGTAAATAAAGGCAGCACAAGTTGTGCCAGGACTGCATTACAGAGCCTGGTCAACGTACCCCCGGTCGGAGGCTGGGGCCACACGGATCGTGTGGGTGTACTGCCTACGACCTCCGGTTTATTCAAGGAGTACCGCCACTATGGCTCGTCTCGCTGGCGTAGACATTCCCCGCGAAAAGCGGTTGGAAATTGCGCTTACTTACATCTACGGCGTGGGCAAGACCCGTGCACACGAAACCCTGGCTGCCACCGGCATCAGCGCTGACGTTCGCGTCAAGGACCTGACTGACGCCGAGCTGGTCCAGCTGCGTGACTACATTGAAGGCAACTACAAGGTTGAGGGTGACCTTCGCCGCGAGGTAGCCGCTGACATCCGCCGCAAGGTTGAGATCGGCAGCTACGAAGGCCTGCGCCACCGCAAGGGCCTGCCCGTACGCGGACAGCGTACGAAGACCAACGCTCGTACCCGCAAGGGCCCGAAGCGCACCGTCGCCGGCAAGAAGAAGGCCGGACGTTAATCCCTCGGGATTGACCTGGTTTTCCCCCGATAACTTTCTGTAGGAGAAACAATGCCCCCGAAGACTCGTGGAGCGGTTCGTAAGCCGCGTCGCAAGGATAAGAAGAATATTGCGCTTGGCCAGGCGCACATCAAGAGCACCTTTAACAACACCATCGTGTCCATCACGGACCCGAACGGTGCTGTAATCTCCTGGGCTTCCGCCGGTGAGGTTGGCTTCAAGGGCTCCCGTAAGTCCACCCCGTTCGCTGCCCAGATGGCTGCTGAAGCTGCTGCAAAGCGCGCTCAGGAGCACGGTCTGCGCAAGGTTGACGTATTCGTCAAGGGTCCGGGATCCGGACGCGAAACCGCAATCCGTTCGCTTCAGGCTGCTGGCCTTGAGGTTGGCTCCATCCAGGACGTCACCCCCAGCGCCCACAACGGTTGCCGCCCGCCGAAGCGCCGCCGCGTCTAATTAGGTATTCCCTGTCTGACCGGCCGGGCCTGCTGTACATGGTTTAGACCATCTACAAGCATGGCCCGGCTGGTCAGGCTGGAAACCGAAGCCGATTTCCACCACCTGTGTTGCGTCATATAGCGGATGCTCGCCGAAAGGAAACCTAAGTGCTCATTGCACAGCGCCCCACCCTGTCTGAAGAAGTTGTATCCGAGAACCGCTCCCGTTTCATCATTGAACCGCTGGAGCCGGGCTTCGGCTACACCCTCGGAAACTCCCTCCGCCGTACCCTGCTCTCCTCCATCCCCGGTGCCGCTGTAACCAGCATCCGGATCGATGGCGTGCTGCACGAGTTCACCACGGTTCCGGGTGTCAAGGAAGATGTCACCGAGATCATCCTGAACATCAAGAACCTTTCGGTTTCCTCCGAGCACGACGAGCCGGTTGTTGCTTACCTGCGCAAGCAGGGCCCCGGAGTCGTCACCGCCGCGGACATTGCTCCGCCGGCCGGCGTCGAATTCCACAACCCGGATCTGCACATTGCCACCCTGAACTCGAAGGGCAAGTTCGAACTCGAACTGACCATCGAGCGCGGCCGTGGCTACGTTTCGGCAGCTCAGAACAAGTCCGGCGACTCCGAGATCGGCCGTATTCCGGTTGACTCGATCTACTCGCCGGTCATGAAGGTAACCTTCCGCGTGGAAGCTACCCGTGTTGAGCAGCGCACTGACTTCGACAAGCTCATTGTCGACGTCGAGACCAAGCAGGCAATCGCTCCGCGTGACGCCGTTGCTTCTGCAGGCACCACCTTGGTGGAACTGTTCGGTCTGGCTCGTGAGCTGAACACCGCAGCTGAAGGTATCGAGATTGGCCCGTCGCCGACGGACGCTGCCCTGGCAGCGGACATGGCTCTGCCGATCGAGGATCTGGACCTTACCGTCCGTTCCTACAACTGCCTCAAGCGTGAGGGCATCCACACCGTGGGTGAACTCGTTGCCCGCTCCGAGGCTGACCTGATGGACATCCGTAACTTCGGTGCGAAGTCCATTGACGAGGTCAAGGCAAAGCTTGTCGAACTGGGTCTGTCCCTCAAGGACTCCCCTCCCGGTTTCGACCTCGCAGCCCGCGCCGCAGCCATCGAAGAGGACGACGCCGCGTTCAGCGACGACGAGCTCTAAAAAGCAGATCTTGGCCGTCAGGTCCAGCGATGGACCTGACCGGCTTACACAACAGGAGAAATTATTATGCCTACCCCCACTAAGGGTCCGCGCCTCGGAGGCGGCCCGGCTCACGAGCGCCTGATGCTCGCGAACCTGGCAGCTGCTCTGTTTGAGCACAAGCGCATCACCACCACGGTCACCAAGGCCAAGCGCCTGAAGCCGTACGCAGAGCGTTTGGTCACCTTCGCCAAGCGTGGCGACCTCTCGTCCCGCCGCCGCGTTCTCGGCCTGATCAGCGACAAGGGCATCGTCCACGAGCTGTTCACCGACATCGCCGGCGCCGTTGCCAACCGCGATGGTGGCTACACCCGTATCACCAAGATCGGCAACCGCAAGGGCGACAACGCTCCCATGGCTGTCATCGAGCTCGTCCTCGAGCCGGTTTCCCCGAAGCAGGCCGTAGTTGCTGAAGCAACCGCTGCTGCTGCCAAGGCTGCCCCGGCTGCTGAGGAAGAGGTTGTTGAGACCGAGGCTGTAGAGACCGAAGCTGCTGAAACCGAAGAGGCTCCGGCCGCTGAGGCTGAGGCTGCTGACGCTGAAGCTGCTGAAACCGAAGAGGCTCCGGCCGCTGAGGAAAAGAAGTAATTCACTGAATTCTTCTTAGTAGACTTAAGTCTATGAACGAACGAAAACCCGCTGCCCCCGCTTTGGAGGGCGGCGGGTTTTTGCGTGTCCGGATGGATCTTTCCTACGACGGCGGACCATTCAACGGCTGGGCCCTTCAGCCCGGTCTGCTCACAGTTCAGGGGTCACTTGAGGAAGCTTTGGCGCTCCTCGTGCGCCGTCCCGTGCGGGTCACGGTTGCCGGCCGCACCGACGCCGGTGTCCACGCCCGCGGCCAGGTCGTCCATCTCGATCTGACTGAAGCCGAGTGGCTCGGACTTCCGCGTGGACACGAGCTGGACCCCGCCGTCGCGCTTTTGCGGCGCCTTCGCGGCGCCCTCAGCCGCGTCCTCGGCGATCTTACCGGTGCCATTGAAGTGCACGACGCCGGTCTGGCGCCCGAAGGTTTCGACGCCCGGTTCTCCGCGTTGTGGCGTCGTTACAGTTACCGCATTGCTGATGGCGCCGAGCGCTGGGATCCCGTGCTTCGAGGAATTACGCTGTGGCACAAGGCGCCGCTGAACATTTCTCTCTTGAACGACGGCGCTTCCCAGTTGCTGGGGCTCCAGGACTTCCGCTCCTACTGCAAGCCCCGCGAGGGCGCCACAACCATCCGCGAACTACAGAAGTTTGAGTTCGAACGGGGGAGCGACGGGGTCATTGTCGCCACCGTTCAGGCCGATGCGTTCTGCCACAACATGGTCAGGTCCTTGGTGGGCTCGGCCCTGCGCGTGGGCGAAGGCCTGGAGCAACCAGGCTGGCTGCATGAACGTCTGCTGGAACGTAAGCGTGATGCCAAGTCCGTGTTGGCTGCACCCCACCCCTTGGTGTTGGAGGAAGTTGCGTACCCGTCGGACAGCGAGCTGCTGGCGCGGGCTGAGTTGACCAGGGCCCGGCGCGAGTAAGTCCGGACGTTGGAGGACCCCCTCCCGGCTCTGGGTACCGGAAGGGGGCCGTTGTGGCCGTCCGCGGTCTGGGATCCGTGAACGGCCGGTCTATTTCCCGAAGGCCAAGATCAGGTGAACATCTGGATGATCTTGATGACAGCGGGACCCAGAAGGACTATGAAAAGCACCGGAAATATGCAGAACATCAGCGGGAAAAGCACCTTGACGGGCAACTTCATCGCTTTCTCTTCTGCTTTCTGACGACGCTTGACCCGGGCTTGCTTGGCTTGTGCACGGAGGACGTTGGCGATGCCGATGCCATATTTGTCAGCTTGGATCACTGCGAGGACAAAGCTGCGGACGTCAGGGACAGTGGATCGTTCGGCCATGGCCTCATAGGCTTCCTGCCGTGGACGGCCCACTTGGATGTCTTGGAGTGTTCGCATCAATTCCAGGGCCAAAGGTCCCGTGCCATAAGAGGAGGCCCGTTCCATTGCCGCTTCGAAACCGAGTCCTGCCTCAACGGAGATGAGCATTTGGTCCAACGTGTTCGGGAATTCCAGCTGTATGGCCTCTTGGCGCTTGATCCCGGTGTTGTAGATCAAGAGATCCGGAAGGAAGTACAACAGGATTGTCAGGAACAACCCAAGGCCGATCATTGTGGGGCTCGGGTTGCTGGCGACCAGCAGGACTCCGCCTACAGCGCCCGCAAGGGCGAGAGCTGGTTTGATGGCGATGAGTTTGGTCAGGGGCATCGACTTGGGGCGTCCGGCAAGCGCCAGCCATTGATCAAGCTTGGCTTCGTAACTGCCAGGGGTGAGTTTCCGGGCCAGCCCTAACAAAATCGGGGGGCGGTGGATATTCACGCCAGTGCCCTGGGCGAATCCGGAACCAAGATTTGTCTGAATTGCCACCACGGACTTGCGGTCAATGGTGGCTAACGACCACGCGAAATAGGCAATGGGGAGGACGATCACAGCGATGATCAGCCAAGCCATGGGAGTCATGGGCACAGCCTCCTAGAACTTAATCTTTACGGTGCGGCTCATCCAGAAGCCACCGACGGTGAACAGGATCGCGCTGGCAACCATCAGGGCAATTCCTATGGGATGTTGAACGAAGACCCTCATGTAGCCCGGGTTGATGGCTGTCACGAACAGTCCGACTGCCACCGGGAGCGCCATGAGAATGACGGCCGACATCTTGCCTTCGGCACTGAGGGCACGCACGTGTCCCTTGACTTCGCTGCGCTCCCGGATGGTGCCGGCGACTTGCTCCAGTACCTCTGCCAAGTCACCGCCCACTTCGCGATTGATTTGTATGGCCTGGCCAATCCAGCGGAAGTCCTCGCTGTCCATGCGGTCCGCGCAGTCTTCGATGGCTTGGCGGGCGTCCTTGCCGATCCTCACTTCATTGACGATCCGGCCCAATTCTTCCGAGGTGGGTGCTTGTGCTTCCTGTGCAGCTGCTTCGAATGACCGCATGATGCTGTGGCCGACGCGGAGGCCACCAATCAACATCTGGATGGTATCCGTTAGCTGCGACTCAAATTTCCCGCGGCGTTTTTCGGTCTTGAACACCAGCAGCAGTTTCGCAACGAATGGCGTGGCCAGTGCCAGCAAGATACCGATAAACACATTGATGAGGAAGCTGCCGATGACGCCCACGACCACCGTGCCGACGACAACCATAACGGTGAAGTCGGCAGGTGCTTGCTTGACTCCTGCGTTATATAAGACGTCGCGATTAAACGGTCCACCGGAGCGGCCCAGTGCAGTGTCCATAAATTGGACTGCAGACTGTGAAACGCGGCCCACTGCGGAATCGTCAGGCGCTGTGCCCAGGCGCCGGCGTTCCAAGGGAATGCTTCCGTTGCGTGGCTTCAGGACGACGATGACGAGCACCATGAGGGCAACGAAGCAAAGGCCGATGGCTGTAACAAAAAGCGCCGGCGTATCCATGGCTATCGCCTCCCCGCAGTTACGGGAGCGACGCCAAACACGGATGGCGATACCGTGATACCGAGTTCTGCAAAACGGTCCAGGAACCTTGGCCGGATACCCGTTGGCAGAGCCCTCCCGAGGAAACGCCCTTGGGCATCCAAGCCAGCAGAATAGTCAAAGAGGAAAGCGTCCTGCAGCGTGACGACGTCGCCCTCCATACCCTGCACTTCGGTCACGTGCGTGACGCGGCGGCTGCCATCCCGCAATCGTGTCACTTGGACGATCACGTCCACGGCAGAGGACACCTGCTCGCGGATGGCCCTGAGCGGCAAGTCCATACCAGCCATCAAGACGAGCGTCTCAAGGCGCGCGATCGCATCCCGCGGCGAGTTTGCATGGACGGTGGACAATGAGCCATCGTGGCCGGTGTTCATCGCCTGCAACATGTCCAGCGACTCTCCGCCACGAACCTCGCCCACGATGATCCGGTCGGGCCGCATGCGGAGGGAGTTGCGGACCAGATCCCGAATGGTTATGGCGCCCTTGCCTTCGATATTGGGCGGGCGGCTCTCCAACCTGACCACGTGGCGCTGTTGCAATTGAAGCTCCACCGCGTCCTCAATAGTGACGATGCGGTCGGACTCCGGGATGAAGGAAGACAAGACGTTCAGGAGAGTCGTCTTCCCTGTTCCGGTGCCCCCAGAGACGATGACATTGAGCCGGGCCAACACACAGGCACTCAGTAGCTCCGCCATTTCGTGGCTGATGGATTCCCACTCGATCAGGTTACGGACGGTGAGTGGAACGTGGCTGAATTTCCTGATGGTCAGCGAGGGTCCGTTGACAGCAAGCGGCGGGATAATCGCATTGACGCGGGAGCCGTCCTCGAGGCGCGCATCAACAAGCGGGGAAGACTCGTCTATCCGTCGTCCGACCTTGGACACGATCCGTTCGATGACTTTCCTGAGGTGCGCGTCCGAGCTGAATTGCAGGTCAGTCAATGCCAGGTGACCGTGACGCTCAACGTAAATCTGGTCAAAGCGGTTGACCATCACCTCCGTAACCGAGGGATCCTCCAAGAGACGCTGCAGGGGACCGAAGCCCATGACCTCATCCGAAATCTCGCGGATCAGCCGGCGGCGCTCCTCGGGTGAAAGTGGCACTTGCTCGTCATCAATGACAGCTGAAAGTTCGTCCACGGCGAAGGACCGAAGCTCTTCCTCCGACGAGGAGGCGTCCCCAAGCCTTGAGCCCATTCGCTCGAAGAGTGCCGAAGCGGCCCTTTGCTTAAGGCCTGAAAGGGCATCGACCACCGGTGCAGACGGAGCCCCTCCCAACATCGGAGAATTCGCTGTTGGCGCTACGCTGGCGGCCTGTCCTGCAGGCTCGGCTTCCTTGATTTCGACGGCGGCAAGCGGGTTGTTCCTCGTGAGCCTTTCTGACAGTTTCATGACACCACCACCCTCCGGTGCAGCTTGCTCGGAGTAACTGTTTCCAGGCGGGGATCGAATCGCTCAACAAGCTTTTTGAGCCCCTTCGTGGCTGAATCCCGAGTGGTGCCTTGGAGCACTGGGACACCCCGGTTCGTGGAGAACGGCAGGTTCCGGGAACGGGGGATGACGGTATCAATAGGGACACCGATGGTCGCCTCAACGTCCTGTACCGAGATGCCGCTCTTTCTATCCGCGAAGTTCAGCACTGTGTGCCTGCCCTGTGGCAAGAGCTGAAGTTCCCTCAGTACGCTGAAACACTTCCGGAGCCCACGAATGCTGGGGACGTCCATGCCGCAGACCCAGACCCCGTCCGTGGCAAGCTCAAGAGTCGCCAGGCAGTGTTCGCCAAGTCCCGGTGCTGTGTCGACCACCACGTACTTGAATTCCGTGGCCAGCTGGTTGAGGAGCCTTGTGACGTGGTCAGCTGTGATGTAATCCGACTCCGATGGCTTCTGCGGTGCACAAAGTGCATAGATTCCCGCCGGGTGGACGGTGAGGAATGCCTTGAGCACCATCGAGTCCTGGGCAGCCGCACCATGAACAGCCTCGGTAATCGAGTGTTCTGGTTCCAGCAGCAGTCCAGAGGCGACGTCGCCGAATTGCAGGTCAAGATCAACAATGACCACGCTCATAGGCGCCAGGGCTCCAAGACCGACCGCCAAATTTGTTGCAACCGTTGTCTTGCCGACTCCGCCTTTCGGGGACATGACGGCAATGACGCGGCCTCTGTCCTGACCGGATTCAGCAGCTGGCTGCATTCCACGACGCCGGCTGGCGGAGGCCAGGCAGGCTCGTTCCAGGAGTATCCGCAGCTCGTTAACCTCAATTTCCGGTGTAACAACGTCCCGGATGCCCGAATGCATGGCACGAAGAACGATTTCGGGGCTGGGTTCGGCCACCAGCAACAGGCTGATTTCCGGATACTGGAGGTCGAAGACCGTGGCCAGCTTCAAAGCGTCGTCCGGACTCACGCCCGGTCCCAGAATCATCACCTCCGGTGGCGCCCCTGTGAGTTCCTTGAAGACGTCATCCGTCCCACCCCGGAGTACGTCGGGGGCGAGCGTTTGCAGGTCCCCATGGAGTGCCCCGGCGATGGCCTGGCGCACACGGCCTTCAAAATCACGAACTGCAGTGATGGCTACAAAGCGGCTCATTGGACCAGCCCTCCGAAGGTTGTCGTCGGTGGATCGCTCTTTGCGGTTTTGTCCGTCTGCTTGGAGAGCCACAACGTCCCGAACTCTGCACCGAAAACCATTTTGGCGGCGTTGGCATCACTCAGGGCCACCGTCACGTAGGCTGAACCGTTCGGGAGGGCTACTCCCTTGTCTGCCCCGGCGGATTTTTCCGCGTCAGGGGCCGCTTGTTGGACAGCAGTGACGAGAACATCGTGGTAAAGCAGCTCAGTGAAGTTTTTCCAGCCCGTCAGACCGGCTGGGAGGTTGGCGCCGGCAGGAACCGCGTCGTCCAACTTGAATGAGGCAAACACCGTGACGGTGTCGCCGGCTTCGATCCGACCGCCGAGTATGCGCTCGGGAGCGAGGACAAAGGTTGATTCCTGCAAACCCTCCGGCACGGGCACCGTTCCCGGAGCCAGATCCTTGGGATCAACCAGTTTCACTCCCAGCAATTGTTCGCCGGGCTGAAGCTCCGCTGAAGTGACCTTGCCCTTTTGATCGGTAAGGGCGTTGATGGTGCCTGGTGCAACCGCGGATTGCGGCAGCGTCTCCGCCTTGACCTTCGATTGAATTTCTTCGACTTTGGTGCCGGCCGGAATACGTTCCTTCACCACAAGTACGCTGACGGGATCAAGCCCTTGCTGCGCCCGCTTGTCGGCCCCCTGAACATAGGTGACCAGCAAGACGGTGCCAATGACTGCTAATAGCAGTGCTGCAATGCCTCCCAGTAGGCGTGTTTTCACTTTGTAACTCCCTTCGAGTTCTCATGAGGTTGATAGCAGACGCCCAAGGGCGCCTATTCGGTGAGCGTTACAACTGACGCTCCATAGTTGGGAATGCCCCCCGACATTTGCGAACCCTCTTCGAGTGACACGAAGCGGGTGAAATAGCCTTGGAGAGCCCGGCAATTGCCTGTGCAGCTGGGTGCTGCGGGATCCAACTGCTGGCCGCCATCGAACTTGTATCCAGTCACCTGGAAGGCTGCAAAACCGATGAGGGTGTACTTTGTTTTGTTGCCGTTCTGCGCAGCCGTTTTGAAGAGTGGTATGAGCGCAGGCTCGTCCATGATGTGGGCAAGCACTGAATCGCAGGTTGCTGCGTTAGGGAAGTGGTTGCCAGGTTGGCCCTGAACTACAGCGCTAATGCTTATATCGGTCGAACAGCCCGAGGTGGTCTCAAGCCAGCCAAAACCGCCGGGTTGGTAGCCATTTTGTGCCACGCAGCCACCAACCGCAGGAGCGTTCGTGTCGTAACGAAGCGTGACGTGGGTGGGTATTGGATCGCCGGTAAATGTGCCTGTGGAATTGAGCGAGGCAAGTTGTGTTGGCGAGAGGTACTTCTTGAAGACGCACTCACTGACAGTCCAAGGGAGTGTGGTTGCACTTGAGGGTGCACCCCAGGACGCTTCCGCAGTAGCATTCACAGCCGCGGTCTGCACTCCAAAGGCTTGGGCGAAGAACAGCGAGAAGCTGTTAGCGCCCGAGCCTGCATCCCGGGCATTTGTCACTACCCGAACTGTTGTAGCGGCCGGAAAAGTGACGACGGCACCGCTGGAGTTGTCATTAGCGTTGCTATTGGCGAACTGGTTTCCGGTTGAGGTGCTGTTACCACAACTGCCGCCGGCGCAGTCAGTTGCAATAGCCAGGGCGGCGGCATCAGCTCCATTTTGAAGTTGCGCCTTTTCCGCATAAAGGGCTCCGACATCAACGGCGATCGCGGCGAAGCCCAGAAGGACCACCATGAGACCGGCGACGATGACCGTGGCAGCGCCGCGCTCCTTGGTTTCTTTGGCGTCCTCTTGGACTAAACCCGGTCGAAGAAAATTCAGCCGCCGCATCTCATCACTCCTACTCCAGTCATGTTCAGCGGGAAAATGCCAGGACCGCCAAAGAATCCGGCATCAAGGAAGCCGGACATGGAAGTCAGGGAGACACTCGTTGTCACTGTGACGTTGGAGCCGGGGGCGCAGCTTGACGCGTTATCGCTAACTGAAACTCCCAGGCCGTCAAGGGACGGTGCTGCAGCCAAAGCCGTACCGGATACGTTCAGACCACCATCCTGGTAGTGAACGGCTGCATAACGGGCGCCCTCCCGCGCTGCTTGCGTGAGGGACACTTGGACGTTGAGCACCCGCCCGAATTCCATAATCCCGATTAAGATCAGCAGCAGCAGCGGCAACAGGATTGCCATTTCCACGGCTACTGCTCCGCGCTCATTCTTTTTCGATTTCACGACTGTCTCCCAGACCCGGATCCCCAGTGGGGTTTGCGGTAATAGCGCTTAAGAGGAGTGGCCGGCGGCTGTGACTGTGTTTATGCCACGGCCACCGGCCACTTCAACTGTTGTCAGAGCGATGCGGTGACGCCGCCGAACAAGCCTTGGATAGCCAGTCCCAGGGGACCGACCGCCACTGCAACCACTACCGCGATCAGGGCGACCATGAGGCCGTATTCAACCATCGTCGCGCCCTTCTCCTCGGAGGTGAGGCGAGACTTGACGCCGGCGATGTACGAAGTGATGGTGAACATAAGAGCAGACATTGGAAAATCCTTCCCAGATGAATTTTTTGGGTTTGGTAAATTATGGATATAGGTCCAGCAAATTATCGGAATTTGCTTTCGATTCCCGAACTACCCCCATGTTGCCTTTAGCGGTTCGGAATTCGATGAGATAAGAATTCACCCTGGACGCGCTGCTGAACAATGCGTAGTCGTACTCGAATTCCTGCAACGCATATGACGCGGTCACCCGTAGAAGGGCAGGGGAGTACTCAGTTGAGAGGTCAAAAAAGGCAAGCGACTACTTGGAATCGACAGCAGCCTTATATTTTTGAGCCCATGCAGGGCCCGCGGAAACCCGGGAGAACCAGGACTACTGAAGTAGGAGGGTCACGCCAAGTGCCGCGATAACCATCGCCGGCCCGTGCGCCGTTTCCACTGTCTTTTCCTTGTGATTCAGGCGCAACATCAGCACCGTGAGCACCCCGCCCACCACGAATCCCAGTAGTCCGCCGTAGAGTACTTGCTTCCAACCCAAGTACCCCAAGTACAGTCCGACGGGTGCTGCGAGCTTCACATCGCCCATTCCGAGGCTTCTCGGCGAAATAAGTCCCAGAATCAGGTAGCAAACGAAGAGTATGAGGCCTCCGGCGAGTGCTCGGAGCAGCTCGGGCCAGGCGGGATCCAGTGCCGCGGACGTGGCAAGGAGAACAAAACCGCCCCCCAGCAGGAACAAAACGAGGGGGTTTGGCAGCAAATGGAGGGTGAAATCAATTCTCGAAAGCTGCACCCCAACAAGTGCCAATAAAAGGAACGCCGGCAATTCCGGAGTAAAACCAAAGCGCCACCCCAGCAGCGCAAAGAGCAGCGCGGTGATTGCCGCCGTCGTGATCCGGACGGCAGGGGAGGGGAGTCCGCCCAGGCGCGGAAGGCCGCGGGAGATCACAAACTCGACGGCCGGGCTCAACAGCAAGCCGGCGATGGCAAGCAGGATCAGGAAAACGGGACCGTTGGTCATGTACTCTCCCTCAAAGCGCATGCGACCCCGAGGGGCGGATACCCCATTTTGACCCGGACGGCCCGTTGAAGGTATTGTTTATAGTCGTTGTGCGTGTCCTATCTCGATGACACATGCCTTCTCGGGGATCCAGTTGCAGGGTCGCTAACTCAAGAGGCATATCGAGATTCTGGGATGACTGGTCTATAGAGCCCTCACCTCTGCTCCGGTAACGCATACATAGTAGGTACACGCCTCACTGCGTGTCGCCTAAAACATGAACGCCAGAACAAGAACGAGGCAAAACCGTGCGTACGTACACCCCGAAGCCCGGCGATATCAACCGCCAGTGGCACGTCATTGACGCCACCGACGTTGTCCTTGGTCGTCTTGCCAGCCAGACCGCAACACTGCTGCGCGGAAAGCACAAGCCGACCTTTGCGTCCCACATGGACATGGGCGACTTCGTCATCATCATCAACGCTGAAAAGGTTGCCCTCACCGGCGCCAAGCTGGAGCAGAAGCGCGCATACCGCCACTCCGGCTACCCGGGCGGCCTGACCTCCGTCAACTACGCCGAGCTGCTGGAATCCAACCCGGTTCGCGCTGTTGAGAAGGCCATCAAGGGCATGCTCCCCAAGAACTCCCTCGCCGCTCAGCAGCTGGGCAAGCTCAAGGTCTACGCAGGCCCCGAGCACCCGCACGCTGCACAGCAGCCGAAGACTTTCGAAATCACCCAGGTCGCCCAGTAGTCCTGGCCACCAAACAACTTTTCATTACAAGGAGAACCGTGGCTCAGAACGAAGAACTGACCGCCGAAGCCGTCGAGGCTGAGGAAACCCTCACCAGCTACACCTCTGAAAGCACATCTGTTGAAGATGCGCCCAAGAAGGAGCGCCCGGCACTGACCGTTGCCGGTGCCGCTGTTGGCCGCCGCAAGGAAGCCGTTGCACGCGTTCGCGTCATCCCGGGTTCCGGCAAGTGGATCATCAACGGCCGCACGCTGGAGAACTACTTCCCGAACAAGCTGCACCAGCAGGACGTCAACGAGCCCTTCAAGATCCTTGATCTTGAAGGCGCCTACGACGTCATCGCCCGCATCCACGGCGGTGGCATCTCCGGCCAGGCCGGTGCACTGCGCCTCGGTGTGGCCCGCTCGCTGAACGAGATCGACGTCGACAACAACCGCGCCACCCTCAAGAAGGCCGGTTACCTGCGCCGTGACGCCCGCGTCATCGAGCGTAAGAAGGCTGGTCTCAAGAAGGCACGCAAGGCTCAGCAGTACTCCAAGCGTTAATCTGCGCTTACTCGAAGGCCCGTTCCGCCGTTTCGGCGGGGCGGGCTTTCGCCGTTTAAGAAGTTGCACTTCAAGCAGTTCGAAGATGCAAGCTGAGAGGCGGATGTGACCTGCGCACATGACCTTCCGACACGCTGCTGGACGGGTGGTGTCCCGTCGTCGTCTAAACTTGAGCCGATGTCTAGATTATTTGGAACAGATGGCGTGCGCGGTCTCGCGAACGGATTGCTCACCGCCGAGCTGGCTATGCAGCTGGCCCAGGCCGCCGCCGTCGTACTCGGCCATGACCGCACAACCGATGGCAAGCGGCCACGCGCCGTAGTCGCCCGGGACCCCAGAGCGAGTGGCGAGTTCCTTGCCGCCGCCGTCGAAGCGGGGCTCTCCAGCTCCGGCATCGACGTCTATGACGCCGGGGTGCTGCCCACCCCGGCTGCGGCCTATCTGGTGGCAGACCTCGACGCCGATTTCGGCGTGATGCTCTCGGCCTCCCATAACCCGGCCCCTGATAACGGGATCAAGTTCTTCGCCCGAGGCGGCCAGAAGCTGCCCGACGACGTCGAGGACGCCATCGAAGCACAGCTGGGCAAAGAGCCCCAGCGACCCGTGGGCGGCGACGTCGGACGCATCCAGCGCTTCTCCGACGCTGAGGACCGCTACATTGTCCACCTGCTCGGCACCCTCCCCAAGCGCCTCGAGGGCCTGAAGGTTGTCCTGGACTGCGCCCACGGCGCGGCGAGTGGTTGTTCGCCGCAGGTGTTCAAGGACGCCGGCGCGGATGTCGTCGTCATTGGCGCCGAGCCGGACGGCCTGAACATCAACGACGGCGTGGGCTCCACCCATCTGGGTCCGTTGAAGGAAGCGGTGGTCAAGCACGGCGCGAACCTTGGCATTGCCCACGACGGCGACGCCGACCGCTGCCTCGCTGTAGACCACGAAGGCAACGAAGTAGATGGCGACCAGATCATGGCGATCCTGGCGCTGGCACTCAATGAAGCGGGCAAGCTCAAGGACAGCATCCTGGTTGCCACGGTCATGAGCAACCTCGGACTCAAGATTGCCCTCCGCAATGCCGGCATCACCATCCGCGAAACCGCTGTTGGCGACCGTTACGTGCTGGAGGAAATGCGCGACGGCGGCTACAACCTGGGCGGCGAACAGTCCGGCCACGTGATCTTCTCCGACTACGCAACCACCGGCGATGGCGTACTCACCGGGCTGCAGCTCGCTGCGCAGGTGGCACTCACGGGCCGTAGCTTGAAGGAACTCGCAACGGCGATGACCAAGCTCCCGCAGCTCATGATCAACGTCAAGGGCGTGGACAAGGCCCGTGCCGCCACAGACGAAGGCGTGGCTGCAGCAGTAGCCGCTGCTGAACTCGAACTGGGTGAAACCGGCCGTGTGTTGCTCCGCCCGTCCGGGACCGAGGCCCTGGTCCGCGTCATGGTGGAAGCAGCGGACATGGAAACGGCCGAGCGGATTTGCAACAGCCTGGCTGCCGTGGTCAAAGAACGCCTGAGCGCTCCCAGCGAACTGGCTGTCTAAGAACCCAAACAGCTTCGGCCCGCTTTCCTGCATTACCGGTTTGACCGGATTACCAGGGAGCGGGCCGTACTGGTTTAAACGGACCGGCTTTATAAGGACCTGCGCTACAGGTAGTCCGGCGCTGCTTCCAACCCGAAGTACTCCTCAAGTGTTGCAATGCCTCGGGTGTTCATCTCCGTCGCTGCTTCTACGCCGATGTAGCGCAGGTGCCAGGACTCGTAAAAGTATCCGGTTGTTTCGTGGAACATCCATGGATAGCGGACGATGAAACCGAATTGATGCGCGTTGGCTTTGGCCCAAATAGCCGCGGGCTGCTCGGCGAAGCAGGGCTGGAAACTGCAGGCACCCCCGCCGTCGGCTATGTCAAAGGACCAGCCCGTTTGGTGTTCCGAATGACCCGGGCGTGCGGAGGCCCGGTCGGCTGCAATCTGGCCACTGTTGGTGACGTAGCCGTTGTAAGTGGTGACCTGGGTGGAATAGGAACGGTAGCCGGACGCCAATGCCATGATGACGCCTTCGGCCGCCGCTGCGCCGAACATCTTCTCTGCGGCAGCCGCCGTCGTGCTGTTCATCAGTGTGGCTTCGCCAGTGACGGCGAGCCGGATGTTCGGCTGAACTAAATCCGCCGGCACATAGTTTTGAGGGTTCAACGGCCTGTGCTTGTTGACCACCACCCAAGGGCTCGCTGGATCGGTCAGCGAGAATTGCCTGGCTGCGGCGTGTGAGGGCGGTGCGCTGGAAGGCTCGGTAGCGGCAGCGGGCGTAACGGCAGTGACTTGGGTTGGCGTGGCGCTCGAGGCAGCGCCGGACGGCGTCGCCGAAGCCCCGGCAGGGGACGGGGAGGGGCCATCCGGAGTGCAGGCCGTCAGGGCGGCCAGGCCTGCGCCAACTGTGAGGAGTCCCGCGAATGCCCTCCGGCTGGGCATCGGCCGGGGTTGGGTGTCCACGTTAGACCTTCCGCAAAAGCATGCGACGGATGGAATGGTCTGCGTCCTTGGTAAGTACCAGCTGGGCGCGGCCACGGGTGGGGAGCACGTTCTCTTCGAGGTTCGGCTCGTTGATGCGCTTCCAGATGCCGCGGGCTGTTGACTCGGCATCTTCGTCGGACAGTGTGGCGTACCGGTGGAAGTAGGACTCCGGCTGCGCGAAGGCTGTACTGCGGAGCTTTCGGAACCGGTCCACGTACCACTCCTCGATATAGGAAGTCTTGGCGTCAACGTAGATGGAGAAATCAAAGAAGTCGCTCAGCGCAAGTCCCTGCTTGCCATCCATGCGGGGCCTGGCAGGGGCCAGAACGTTGAGGCCTTCCACGATCAGCACATCAGGCCGGCGCACTACGACTTCCTTGCCCGGGACGATGTCGTAGGTGACGTGGGAGTACCACGGTGCCCGGACTTCCTCGGCTCCACCTTTGATTTCCGACACAAAACGCAACAGCGCCCGGCGGTCGTAGGACTCCGGGAAACCTTTACGTTCCAGCAAATGGCGGCGCTTCAATTCGGCCAACGGGTAGAGGAAGCCGTCCGTGGTGATGAGTTCCACGTTCGGTGTTCCCGGCCAGCGCCGCAGCATTTCACGAAGCACGCGGGCGATGGTGGACTTTCCAACAGCAACGGAACCGGCCACGCCGATCACGAACGGGGTGCGCTGTGTTTGCTCGCCCAAGAACGTTGTTGTCGCCGCGTGAAGCTGATGTGAAGCTTCGACGTAGAGGTGCAGAAGCCGCGAAAGGGGGAGGTACACCTCCCGCACTTCCTTCATATCCAGGGGATCGCCGAGGCCCCGCAGGCGGAAAATGTCCTCTTCGTTGAGGGGCTGCTCCATCTGTGCTGCCAGCCGGGACCACGTTTGGCGGTCCAGCTCAACAAAGGGGGAAGCGCCGTCGCCGTTTGCTTCGGTGCGTTGCAAAGTCACGTTCTGATTCTGCCCTTAGCCCGGCGGATCAGGAAATGCGGGACGACGTGAGGGTGAATTCTGAGTGATTAACGCGTCAGAGACAAGAGCGGAAGGGGGGACGTCCCACATCAGTTGTTTGACCTAGCCGTTAGGCTTATACCCATGTGTGGAATCGTAGGCTATGTTGGCAATTCGTCTCGTAAGGCAGCTGGTCACAGCGCCCTTGACGTCGTCGTGGAGGGGCTGCGTCGTCTTGAGTACCGCGGCTATGACTCCGCCGGCGTCGCAGTGGTGGCTGATGGAACCATCTCGTCCCGTAAAAAGTCCGGCAAGTTGAGCAACCTGATCAGTGAACTGGAAGCAAACCCGGTTCCTGAATCCCTGACCGGCATTGGCCACACCCGTTGGGCCACGCATGGCGGCCCCACCGACCGCAACGCACACCCCCACCTTTCCGACGGGGGGCGTCTGGCGCTGATTCACAACGGCATCATCGAAAACTTCGCAGAGCTCAAGCAGGAGTTGCTGGGCAAGGGCGTCACGTTCGAGTCCGAAACCGACACCGAAGTGGCTGCCGCCCTGGTTGGCAACATCTTCCGCAACGAACTCAATGGCAACGGCGGCGACCTCACCAAGGCGATGCGCCTGGCCTGCCAGCGTCTCGAGGGTGCCTTCACCCTCCTCGCCGTCCACGCGGACCAGCCCGACGTCGTCGTGGCCGCCCGTCGTAACTCCCCGCTCGTGGTCGGCCTTGGCGACGGCGAGAACTTCCTCGGCTCGGACGTCTCCGGCTTCATCGACTACACGCGCCGCGCCGTGGAACTCGGCCAGGACCAGATCGTCACCATCACCGCGGACTCCGTGGAGATCACCGACTTCTTCGGTGCTCCCGCCGAAGGCAAGGAATACCACGTTGACTGGGACCCGGCTTCTGCCGAAAAGGGTGGCTTCAGCTCCTTCATGGAGAAGGAAATCCACGACCAGCCCGATGCTGTGGCCCAGACTCTCCTGGGACGCTCGGACCTCAACGGAAAGCTGACGCTGGACGAAGTCCGCATCGATCCTGAGCTCCTCAAGCAGGTTGACAAGATCATCGTTCTGGCATGCGGAACCGCAGCCTACGCTGGCCTGGTGGCCAAGTACGCCATTGAAAACTGGTGCCGCATCCCCACGGAAGTGGAGCTCGCACACGAGTTCCGTTACCGCGACCCGATCGTGGACGCCAACACCCTGGTGGTTTCCATCAGCCAGTCCGGCGAGACCATGGACACGCTCATGGCCGTCCGCTACGCCCGCGAACAGGGCGCTAAGACGATCTCCATCTGCAACACCAACGGTTCCACCATCCCGCGCGAATCCGACGCCGTGCTCTACACCCACGCTGGTCCGGAGATCGCTGTGGCATCCACCAAGGCGTTCCTCGCCCAGATCACTGCCGCTTACTTGCTTGGTCTTTACCTGGCCCAGCTGCGTGGAAACATCTTCTCCGGCCAGATCAAGGACGTCCTCGCTGACCTGAACAAGATCCCGGCCAAGATTCAGAAGATCCTGGACAACGCAGGCCCCTTGCGTGAACTGGCCCGCAGCATGAAGGACGAAAAGTCCGTCTTGTTCCTGGGCCGCCACGTTGGCTTCCCGGTTGCGCTGGAAGGCGCCTTGAAGCTCAAGGAAATCGCCTACATCCATGCTGAGGGCTTCGCTGCCGGGGAACTCAAGCACGGACCGATCGCCCTGATTGACGACGGCCAGCCGGTTTTCGTGGTTGTCCCGTCCCCGCGTGGTCGTGACTCCCTGCACTCCAAGGTTGTCAGCAACATCCAGGAAGTCCGCGCACGTGGTGCACGCACCCTGGTCATTGCTGAGGAAGGCGACGAGTCGGTCAAGGATTACGCAGAGCACGTCTTCTACGTCCCGGAGACGCCCACGTTGCTCATGCCGCTGCTCACCACCGTGCCACTGCAGATCTTCGCTGCTGAACTGGCCGGGGCAAAGGGTTACGACGTCGATCAGCCGCGTAACCTCGCCAAGAGCGTGACCGTAGAATAACCGCATGATTGTTGGCATTGGAGTAGACGTCGTAGACATCGAGCGGTTCGCCCGGCAACTGGAGCGGACCCCCGGACTGCGGGACAGACTTTTCGTTCCTGCGGAGCGTGAACTCAACACCAGGTCACTCGCTGCGCGTTTCGCTGCCAAGGAAGCAGTAGCCAAGGTCCTGGGTGCTCCCGCTGGCATGAACTGGCAGGACTGCTGGATTGGTCTTGACCAGAATGGTCCTACCGTCCAGGTCAAAGGAACGGTATTGGCCGTGTCCGATGCCAAGGGCGTCAAGCGCTGGCACCTGTCCATGAGCCACGATGGCGGCATCGCTACGGCGTATGTCCTCGCCGAGGGCTAAACGGACCTTTATATAACGATGATCAGCGCCTTCACCGGACAACAGATCAGGGATGCGGAACAACCGCTCCTGGACTCCGGTGAGGGCGCTGTTCTCATGCAACGGGCCGCCTACGGCTTGGCGCAGGAAGTGGTGCGCGTGGTCAAGGCCAGGCGCAAGCTGACCGGTGCCAGCGTCACGGTCCTGGCAGGCAAGGGCAACAACGGCGGTGACGGACTCTTCGCGGCTTCCATGCTTGCCCGCCGCGGCATGCGGACGACGGCGGTACTCGCCTCAGCGGAAGTCCATACCGAGGCTCTGGCGGCTTTTCAGTCGGCAGGTGGCCGCGTGCTGCGATTGGATTCCGGAAACGCCGAAGAACTTGCTGTCCTGTGCGCTGGCGACGATGTCATTATCGACGCCCTCCTGGGCACCGGCGCGCGCGGCGGATTGCGTGATGCTTCGGCTGAGTTGGTTGCTTCCCTTCAGGAGCTGAAGCCGCGTTGCGTGGTGGCGTGCGACCTCCCCAGCGGTTTGGATGCCAATACGGGCGAAGTCCACTGGCCGGTGCTGGATGCCGATGTCACAGTGACTTTCGGTGGCATCAAGGCCGGGCTGATGACGGACCCCGGCGAAGGCTGTGCGGGGCGCGCGGTGCTGGTACCGATTGGGATCGAAGACTCCCTGGATACCCCTGAGTTGCGTCGGCTTGAGGCCCCGGACCTGAAGTCTTTGCTCGCCAAGCCGGGCCGCCGCTCCCATAAATACTCCCGTGGCGTGTTGGGCGTTGTCGCTGGCTCGCCTCGTTTTGCCGGGGCGGCTGTACTAACCGTCCATGCGGCAGCCGTGGCTGGCGCAGGCATGGTCCGCTATGTAGGACCGGAATCTGCGGCACGCCAGGTTTTGACCCGGACTCCGGAGGCCCTGTGGGAGACCGGGGATCCCGGCAGGGTCCAGGCGTGGTTGCTTGGTCCCGGCGTCGACGGGGAGGACCAACTCGGACGTGCCAAGGATGCCGCAGGGTTGGCGCTTGACGCTGAATTGCCAGTCGTCGTCGACGCCGGAGCCTTGAGTATCCTGCCCGAGCATTGTCCCGCCCATTGGATCCTCACCCCGCACGCCGGGGAGCTGGCGACGCTCCTTGCAGCCCTTCCGTCCACCGGCGAGGTTGCCGTGACCCGTGAGGACGTCGAGTCCCGGCCGCTGCACTTCGTACGGCAAGCAGCCGCGCAAACCGGTGCCACAGTCCTGCTGAAGGGTGCCACCACACTGGTGGCCTCGCCGTCGGGCGTTGTTTTCAGCCAGTCCGAGGGCACTGCCTGGATGGCGACTGCAGGCAGCGGCGATGTCCTTGCAGGCATCCTGGGAGCCTTGCTGGCGCAATCTGTGGACTCTGTCAGGGACGACGACGGCGCGTACGCAGCCCTGGGCTTGAAACTGGACGACCGCTGGGCTGCTGTGGCGGCGGTCGCCGCCAGCGTTCACGGCCGCGCTGGCTCGATCGCGTCGAACTATTTTGATGGTGGCCCCCTTACAGCGTCAGCGATCATGGCGGCTGTACCGCGCGTCGTAGGTTCGCTGACTGCGGAATACGACCCTACAAGACCGTAAGGTTACTGTCCGTGTCGGGGGTCATGAGTAGGCTTGCAGCAAGTTATCCGCATCACCCAGAGGAGAACGCATGGAAGTCTGGCCTGGATCGGCCTATCCGCTTGGAGCCACCTTTGACGGGACCGGCACCAACTTCGCGCTGTTCAGCGAGAAGGCCGAGAAAGTGGAGCTGTGCCTCTTCGACGACGACGGCGGGGAAGTCCGCGTAGATGTCACCGAGGTAGACGGCTACGTGTGGCACTGCTACCTGCCGCAAGTCCAACCCGGACAGAAATATGGCTATCGGGTGCACGGACCCTACGACCCCGACGCCGGCCAACGGTTCAACCCCAACAAGCTGTTGCTGGACCCGTACGCCAAGGCCATCCATCGTCAGATCGATTGGGACCCGGCCCTGTTCTCCTACAACATGGGGGACCCGGACTCCCGGAATGACGCTGACTCCGCACCGCACATGATGCTGGGCGTGGTCATCAACCCCTTCTTCGACTGGGACGGCGACAAACTCCTGAAGATTCCGTACCACAAGTCGGTCATCTACGAGGCCCACGTCAAGGGACTTACCCAGCTGCACCCGGAAGTTCCCGAGGAACAGCGCGGAACCTACGCAGGTGTAGCCCACCCCGCAGTCATTTCCCACCTTCAAAAGCTGGGTATTACTGCGATCGAGCTCATGCCCGTGCACCAGTTCGTCAACGATGGCATCCTGCAGGATAAGGGCCTGAACAACTACTGGGGCTACAACACCATCGGCTTCTTCGCCCCGCACAACAGTTACAGCTCCAAGGGCGATACAGGCCAGCAGGTCCAGGACTTCAAGGCCATGGTGCGTTCCCTGCACAACGCCGGGATCGAAGTCATTTTGGACGTCGTTTACAACCACACGGCCGAGGGCAACCATCTGGGGCCCACGTTGTCCTTCAAGGGCATCGACAACTCCGCGTACTACCGCCTGGTGGAGAACGACCAAAAGTACTACATGGACTACACAGGCACCGGGAACTCATTGAATGTCCGGAGCCCCCATTCACTCCAGCTGCTGATGGACTCGCTCCGCTACTGGGTGACGGAGATGCACGTGGACGGGTTCCGGTTCGATCTCGCGTCCACGCTGGCCCGCGAATTCTATGACGTGGACAAGCTTTCCACCTTCTTCGAACTCATCCAGCAGGACCCTGTTGTGTCCCAAGTGAAGCTCATCGCCGAACCGTGGGATGTTGGTCCGGGTGGATACCAAGTGGGAAACTTCCCGCCCCAATGGACGGAATGGAATGGCCAATACCGGGACACTGTCCGCGACTTCTGGCGGGGAGAGCCCTCCACCCTTGGTGAATTCGCCTCGCGTCTGACAGGCTCCGCCGACCTCTACGAGCACTCGGGTCGCCGGCCCGTGGCCTCGATCAACTTCGTCACTGCCCACGACGGCTTCACGTTGGCCGACCTCGTGTCGTATAACGAGAAACACAACGAGGCCAACGGTGAGGGCAACAACGACGGCGAATCGCACAACCGTTCGTGGAACTGTGGCGTTGAGGGCCCCACGGACGATCCGAAGGTTCTGGGCCTCAGGGCCCGACAACAGAGGAACTTCATCGCCTCGCTTTTCCTGTCACAGGGCGTCCCCATGCTCCTGCACGGCGATGAACTTGGAAGGACGCAGCAGGGTAACAACAACGGTTACTGTCAGGACTCCGAGCTCACTTGGATCAATTGGGATAACGTTGACCAGCCGTTGGTGGAGTTCACGGCTGCTGTTAGCGCCCTGAGGGCCAAACACCCGAGCCTTCGCCGAAGCAGGTTCTTCGATGGACGGCCCGTGCTGCGAGGCGAGGGCGAGCGGCTTCCGGACATCGTATGGCTGGATGCCGATGCCAGCACCATGACGCCCTCGGACTGGGACACCGCGTTGGGCCGTTCTGTTGGCGTGTTCTTGAACGGTGACGGAATCCACGGACGCGACACTCAAGGTCGCCGGATCACCGACGTCAACTTCCTGCTGTACTTCAATGCGGACGAGGACGAGGTTGGGTTCAGGGTGCCGTCGGACGAATATGCCCCTGCCTGGGACGTCATGATCGACACCGGCGGTGAAGGCGCAGATTCAGACGTCGTGAAGGCAGACCAGATCCTGATGATCGCTGCCAAGTCATTGGTAGTGCTTCGTGCCCACAGCACACCCGAGTCCGAGCCGGACCATTCAGTGGCCGCCTCCCTTGCTGCGCTCAGCCAGACAAGCACCCCCGAAACTGCGTCGCTCACGGCACCTGCGGTGAACTCGCTGCCGACAGATTCGTCGGCGAACGCTCGATCACTGGATGCCTCAGAGGCGGGCACCTCTTCCGATGGGGGAGATGCGGCCACTGCGGAATCAAAACCCACCCGGAAGCGCCGTACGTCGAAGAAGGCGGATTCATGAGGACGCCCGTTTCAACGTACAGGCTGCAAATCCGCCGGAGCTTTACGCTTCAGGACGCTGCGGAACTCACCGGGTACCTGCACAACCTCGGGGTTGATTGGGTCTACGTATCCCCGATCCTCACAGCGGAGGAGGGTTCAGACCACGGTTATGACGTCACGGATCCTTCCTCCGTGGATCCGGCCAGGGGCGGAACCGAGGGCCTCGCTGCGTTGTCCAAGGCCGCCCGCTCGAAGGGACTTGGCATCCTCGCGGACATCGTTCCCAACCATATGGGTGTCGCCTCACCAGGACAGAATGCCTGGTGGTGGCAGCTCCTGAAAGAGGGGCGCTCGTCCAAGTACGCAGAAGCGTTCGACGTCGACTGGGACTTTGGTGGCGGAAAGATCCGCATCCCCGTGCTCGGCAGCGATGACGACCTTGAACAACTCACGGTGGTGGACGGCGAACTGCACTACTACGATCACCGTTTCCCGTTGGCCGAGGGCAGCTTCAGTGCCGGAGACAGCCCACAGGACGTTCATGCGCGGCAGAACTATGAACTCGTGGGCTGGCGCCGCGCGGACGCTGAACTGAACTACCGCCGTTTCTTCGCAGTGAACACGCTGGCAGGCGTGCGCGTCGAGGTTCCGTGGGTCTTCGATGAGGCGCACGAGGAAATCGTGCGGTGGTTCCGGGAAGAGCTGGTGGATGGTCTCAGGATCGATCACCCCGATGGGCTGGCCGATCCGGAAGGGTATCTGGCGAGGCTTCGCAAGGAGACAGGCGGGGCGTACCTCCTGGTGGAGAAGATCCTTGAGCCGGGGGAGAAACTGCCGGAAACCTTTGATTGCGAAGGCACCACAGGGTATGACGCACTGGCGGACGTAGACCGTCTGTTCGTCGACCCCGCAGCAGAGGAATATCTGGATTCCCTCGACGCCCGGCTGCGGGATGCAGCCCGGCCCGCTGACTATGAGGACATGATCCACGGGACCAAACGTCGCATCGCCGATGGCATCCTGAGGTCCGAGATCCTCCGGTTGTCCCGGCTTGTTCCCGAGTCGCCGGAATTGCCGCGCGCCGAGGTAGCCGATGCGCTGGCCGAGATTATTTGTTGGTTCCCCATCTACAGGACCTACCTGCCGCACGGCCAGGAGATTCTGGAAGAAGCCATAGAGCGCGCCGGGCAACACCGGCCCGGGCTCCTGTCTGTGCTGAACGGGTTGCGCCCGCTCCTGGTTGATCCCACCGGGGAACTGGCACGTCGCTTCCAACAGACCTCAGGAATGGTTATGGCGAAGGGCGTGGAGGACACCGCGTTCTTCCGCTACACACGCTTGGGGACGCTAACCGAAGTGGGAGCTGATCCCACTGAATTTGCGCTTTCCCCTGACGGGTTCCATGAGCGCATGGCACGGCGTCAGGCAGAGATCCCGCTTTCCATGACCACGCTGAGCACGCATGACACCAAGCGCAGCGAGGACGCCCGGGCCAGGATTTCGGTCATTTCCGAATCCGTCCCCGAATGGGAACTCTTCCTCGGCACTGTCCAGGAGCTGGCGCCCATCCCGGACGGTCCGCTGGCAGCCCTCGTTTGGCAGTCAATTGCGGGCGCTTGGCCCGCCGACCGTGGGCGCCTCCAATCGTATGCGCTCAAGGCCGCCCGCGAAGCCGGAAATTCGACCAACTGGACCGATCCCAACCTGGACTTCGAGCGTCACTTGGCTGCCGCCGTCGACGCCGTTTTTGACGTCCCTGAGGTCGCTGCCGCATTGGAGAACTTCGTCGAGGAACTGGAACCTTTTGGAACGTCGAACTCACTCTCGGCCAAGCTCATCCAACTGACCATGCCGGGCGTTCCGGATGTCTATCAGGGCACAGAGTTCCGGGACGGTTCATTGACCGACCCCGACAACCGGCGGCCAGTAGACTTTCAAGCCCGGATCGCGGCGCTCGCAGAACTCGATACTGGTGCGCGGCCCGCTTTCACAGAGGAAGCCGCCAAACTGCTGGTGGTATCCAGGGCGCTCAGGTTACGTCGTGACCGGCCGGAACTGTTTGCTGGTTACCAGCCCGTGCACGCGAGCGGCGCCGCCGCTGATCACGTAGTTGCCTTCAACCGTGGGGCGGACGCACCTGGCGTGGTCACCGTTGGCACGCGGCTGCCCAAGCGGCTCGCCCGCGAAGGCGGCTGGCGGGACACGGCTATCGACTTGCCGGTGAACTGTCATGACGAACTGACCGGGACCATTTATGACGCCGGTTCGGTCGCGGTCGCTACGCTGCTGGAGCATTACCCGGTGGCCCTGCTGGTGCCCACTGACTGATCCGCTGAAAACACGAACACCACCAACACCGCCACTGCAACGCAAGCTAAAACAAGCACAGGGGACACGATGCTGGAGCACGCTGCTGGAAAAAACCGCTACGACGTCTGGGCGCCCAACGCCGGGTCAGTGAAACTGCTCGCCGGAGGTAGCGAGCACGCGATGGAACAAATTCACGACGGCGGCGCTACCGGTTGGTGGCGCGCGTCCGCCGAGGTCACCGGCAACGAAGGCGACGCGGTAGCGTACGGCTACATCGTGGACGGCGAGGGACCCTTTCCCGATCCACGCTCAAGGCGACAGCCGGACGGGGTGCATGGGCTGTCGGCCACCTTCGATCCTGCCGCTTACCACTGGGGGGATGGCGAGTGGAAGGGGCGCAGCCTCAAGGGATCCGTCATCTACGAGCTCCACCTGGGCACGTTCACTCCCGAAGGCACACTTGACGCTGCCGCCCGGAAACTGGACTATTTGGTCGACTTGGGCGTCGACTTCATCGAACTGCTGCCGGTCAACGCATTCAACGGAGTTCACAACTGGGGTTACGACGGCGTGCTTTGGTACGCCATCCACGAGCCCTACGGTGGCCCCGAGGCCTATCAACGGTTCGTCGACGCCGCCCACGCCGCTGGCTTGGGGGTCATCCAGGACGTTGTCTATAACCATCTTGGACCCAGCGGCAACTACCTTCCCAAATTTGGCCCCTACCTGAAATCGGGGGAGGGGAACACCTGGGGCGATTCGGTAAACCTCGATGGCCCGGGCTCTGATGAGGTTCGCCGGTACATTCTGGAGAATGCGGCGATGTGGCTCCGTGACTATCACGTAGACGGGCTCAGGCTGGACGCCGTGCACGCCCTGCGCGACGAACGTGCCGTGCACATCCTTGAGGACTTTGGCGCGCTGGGGGACCAGATCGAGGCGGAGTCCGGCATTCCGCGGACGCTCATCGCGGAATCGGACCTGAACAATCCGCGCCTGATCTATCCCCGCAAGGACAACGGTTATGGCTTGGAAGGCCAATGGAGCGACGACTTCCACCACGCCCTCCACGTGAACCTTAGCGGTGAAACCACCGGATACTACGCCGACTTCGAGTCCCTCGCTGTCCTCGCCAAGGTCCTCGAGCACGGCTTCCTCCACGATGGCAGTTACTCAAGTTTCCGGGGACGCCACCACGGCCGGCCGATCCGGCACGACCTCGCGCATCCTTCCGCATTGGTGGTTTGCCTGCAGAACCACGACCAAATCGGCAACCGCGCCACCGGTGACAGGCTCACGGCATCACTGTCATTTGGTCGGTTGGCGATCGGCGCAGTGCTGACCATGACATCGCCCTTCACGCCCATGCTCTTCATGGGCGAGGAATTTGGGGCTTCCACGCCGTGGCAGTTCTTCACCTCCCACCCCGAACCGGAATTGGGGGAGGCCACAGCGAAGGGCCGGATCAAGGAATTCGAACGGATGGGCTGGGACCCTGCCGTTGTGCCGGACCCCCAGGACCCCGAAACTTTCAAGCGTTCAAAGCTGGACTGGAGCGAGCCAAGCATCGGGGACCACGCACGCCTGCTGCGGCTGTATCGGGATTTAGCACAGCTGCGCCGCAATACGCCGGAGCTTGTGAACGGTGGTTTCGGCGAGACCACGGTGGAGTTCGACGACGACGAGCACTGGCTGGAGTTGACCCGTGGTGCCATCCGCGTGGTGTGCAACTTTGGAGACGAGCCGTTGGATTCGCCTATGGCTGGGTCCCTGCTGCTGGCAACCGACACCGAAGTAGCTCTCGACGACGGTTCGCTGACCCTGCCCGGTGGGAGCGCCGCCGTCGTGCGCGTCCAGCAAGGCGAGCAGTGAAAAGGGTGACGGCGCCCACATTGCGGACAGCCCGAACACGGTGATCTGTGCAGTGGCAGGATGGTACGTATGACTTATTCGGCTGCGGAAAACCGCTACGAAACCATGCCCTACCGCCGCGTCGGACGCAGTGGGCTCAAGCTCCCCGCTATCTCGCTGGGCCTTTGGCACAACTTCGGCGACGACAGGCGGTTCGACGAACAGCGCGCCATCCTGCGCCGTGCCTTCGATCTGGGCGTCAACCACTTCGACCTCGCCAACAACTATGGCCCGCCGGATGGATCGGCGGAAACGAACTTCGGACGCCACCTAAAGGAAGACTTCAAGCCGTACCGTGACGAGCTCGTCATATCCACCAAGGCCGGCTACTACATGTGGCCGGGCCCCTATGGTGAATGGGGATCCCGCAAGTACCTGATCTCCAGCCTTGACCAGTCCCTGCAGCGCATGGGCCTGGACTATGTGGACATCTTCTACAGCCACCGTCCGGATCCTGAGACTCCATTGGAGGAAACAATGGGGGCGCTGGACTACGCGGTCCGGTCCGGCAAAGCCTTGTACGCAGGTATCTCTTCCTACACCCCCGAGCAAACACTCGAGGCAGCCCGGATCCTGAAGGAGCTCGGCACGCCTCTGCTGATCCACCAGCCCAGCTACTCCATGCTGAACCGGTGGACCGAGAATGGCTCGCCGAACCTCTACGAGGCACTGGACCAGGTGGGCGCCGGCTCCATCGCCTTCTCGCCTCTTGCCCAGGGCATGCTGACCAACCGCTACCTCAACGGTGTTCCGGCTGACTCGCGGGCCGCGAAGGAACGGTTCCTCTCCGAATCCGCCTTGACGGAGGACAAGCTGGACCGCGTTCGGGGACTCAACGCTATCGCCGAGGGCCGTGGACAGACCCTCGCGCAGATGGCCATCGCATGGATTCTCCGGGACCAGCCGAAGGGCTCTCCCGTAACATCCGCGCTTGTTGGAGCGTCCAGCGTTTCGCAGCTTGAAGACACGCTGAGCGCCATCAACAACCTGAAGTTCTCCACTGATGAGCTGACTGCGATCGATGAGTTCGCCGTCGAATCCGACATCAATCTGTGGGCGCAGGAGTAAACCCAGGGGAAAGACATAAAACAGAAGGGGCTGGCGGGAACAAAGCCGGCCCCTTCTCTGTTGGCTACAATGCAAGTGTGCGCCAACTGGCGCCGTGCCAATCAGTCGTGCTCTGAGCTCAGTCAGAGTTTGCGCCTGGCACCTGAGGTTTAGTTCTCAAAAGGAGTTCCGTGTCTTCACATCCGATTCGTGTTGCCATTGTCGGCGTAGGAAACTGCGCCGCATCGCTGGTCCAAGGTGTTCAGTACTATCGCGACGCTGACCCCAAGGCCACGATTCCGGGTCTGATGCACGTCGAGTTCGGCCAGTACCACGTCAACGATGTTCAGTTCGTTGCTGCTTTCGACGTCGATAGCAAGAAAGTTGGACTGGACCTTGCCGACGCCATCGGCGCCAGCGAAAACAACACCATCAAGATCGCCGACGTCCCTGCCACCGGAGTCACCGTTCAGCGTGGACATACCCTTGACGGCCTGGGCAAGTACTACCGCGAGACCATCGTCGAAGCTCCCGAGGAGGACGTCGACATCGTTGCTGCCCTCCGCGAAGCCAACGTAGACGTCATGGTTTGCTACCTGCCCGTTGGTTCGGAGCAGGCTGCCAAGTTCTACGCCCAGTGCGCCATCGACGCTGGCGTGGCTTTCGTCAATGCTCTCCCCGTCTTCATCGCCGGCACCAAGGAGTGGGCTGACAAGTTTACTGCGGCCGGTGTTCCGATCGTGGGCGACGACATCAAGAGCCAGATCGGTGCCACCATCACCCACCGCGTGATGGCCAAGCTGTTCGAGGACCGCGGCGTCACCTTGGACCGCACGTACCAGTTGAACGTTGGCGGCAACATGGACTTCAAGAACATGCTTGAGCGCGATCGTCTCGAGTCCAAGAAGATCTCCAAGACGCAGGCCGTCACCTCCAACGTTGAGGCAGACCTTCACGCTGACGACGTCCACATCGGGCCGTCCGACTATGTTGCCTGGCTTGACGACCGCAAGTGGGCCTTCGTCCGCCTCGAGGGCCGCAACTTCGGTGATGCTCCCGTTTCCCTCGAATACAAGCTCGAAGTATGGGATTCCCCGAACTCCGCTGGTGTGATCATCGACGCCATCCGCGCGGCCAAGATTGGCCTGGATCGCGGCATCGGCGGCCCGCTGCTCTCCGCGTCCAGCTACTTCATGAAGTCCCCGCCGGAGCAGTTCAACGACGACATCGCCCGCGACAAGGTGGAAGCCTTCATCCGCGGCGATATCGAGCGCTAAACCGCAACAGCACAAGCAACGCGGGGTCACTTACGGCCGATGATTGACCATCGGATGGGCCGTAAGTGACCCCGCGTTGCTTTTAAGGAGGTCAGAAGAGGCCAGTGGGGTTGCCGTCGGGACCGACGTCCATGCGCATGGCGGCCGGTTCTTTGGGCAGCCCGGGCATGGTCATGACGGCTCCGGTCAGGGCGACTATGAAGCCTGCACCCGTTTTGGGAATGAGTTCGCGCACGTGTACCCGGAATCCCTTTGGCGCCCCGAGCTTGGACGCATCGTCCGTGAATGAGTATTGCGTCTTGGCCATGCAGACGGGCAGCCCGCCCCACCCATTCTTTTGGATGTCCACCAGCCGCTTCTGTGCCGGAACGGAAAATTCAACGCCGTCGGCGCCGTAGATCTCCTGCACGATGGTCCGGATCTTGTCCTCCACAGAAAGTTCCAGTGGGTACAAGTGGTGAAAATTTGAGGGCCCCTGCACTGCCGCTGCCACCTTGGCCGCGAGTTCATCCCCACCGTCGCCTCCGCCGCCGCGGCCCCAGACATCGGCGACGGCGGCTTCCACGCCTTCCGCTGCGCACCAGTTCAGCAGCCACTGAAGTTCTTCGGCGGTGTCGGTGGCGAACTTGTTGATGGCAACGACCGGTGAAATGCCGAACTTGGCGACATTGCCAACATGTCGTTTGAGGTTTTCCACTCCGGCGGCTATGGCGTCCACGTTGGGTTCGCTGAGTTTGTCCTTTGGAACTCCGCCTTGCATCTTGAGCGCACGGATCGTTGCTACAACAACGACGGCGGACGGCGCCACGTCAGCGATGCGCGACTTGATGTCCATGTACTTTTCGGCACCCAGGTCCGCGCCGAATCCGGCCTCGGTGACCACGATGTCTGCCAGTTGCTGTGCAGTCCGCGTTGCGATGATGGAGTTGCACCCGTGGGCGATGTTGGCGAAGGGGCCACCGTGTACCAGTGCCGGTGTCCCGGCGATGGTCTGGACAAGGTTTGGCTTGATGGCGTCCTTCAAGAGCAATGTCAGGGCACCTTCGACACCAAGATCCGCAACAGTTACCGGTTGGCGGTCGAAGGTGTAGCCGAAGGTGATCCGGCCCAAGCGCGCTCGGAGGTCGTCCAGGTCCGCGGCCAGGCAGAATACGGCCATGATTTCGGAGGCCACGGTGATGTCGAAGCCGTCTTGCCGGGGTACGCCCTGGGCAGGGCCGCCGAGCCCGATAATGATTTCCCGTAAGGAGCGGTCGTTCATGTCGATGACGCGTTTGAACGTCATGCGGCGGGGGTCGATTCCGAGCTGGTTGCCTTGGAAGATGTGGTTGTCCACGAGTGCCATGAGGGCGTTGTTGGCCGAGGTGACGGCGTGGAAGTCGCCGGTGAAGTGAAGGTTGATATCGTCCATGGGCAGTACCTGGGAGTATCCGCCGCCGGTTGCTCCGCCCTTCATGCCAAGGATGGGTCCCAGTGACGGTTCCCGGAGCGCGATCATCACTTTGTGGCCGGCGCGTGCAAGGGAATCGGCCAGACCGACCGTGGTTGTCGATTTTCCTTCGCCGGCAGGGGTGGGGGACATGGCTGAAACGAGGACTACCTTGCCGGGCGCCTTGCCCTCGGGGAGCACAAGCTTGGCCGGAGTGATCTTGGCTTTATAAGGCCCATAGTGTTCCAGTGCGTCCACGTTGATGCCCGCGCGTCGCGCAATTTCTTCGATGGGCAGGATGGTGGCGTTGTGGGCTATCTCAAGATCGCTCAGGCCCTTGTTTTCAGACATCGTTGTCCTTCGGCTTAGTGCTTACGCTGTGTGGGCTGACGCTCGGCGCCCTGCCTACGCTGTGCGCGACAATCTATCAGGCGCCAGCCAGTAACCGCGTGAGGTTCACCGCCCGGGGACCAGCAGGCCGCCAACAGACTCGCGATAGCTTTCCAAGGTGATCGCAGCAGTCCGCTGCCAGCCAAAGGATTCGGCGTGGGTCGCGGCCAAACGGCCCATGTCCTCGCGTGTCTGTACGTCGTCGTACAAATCCTCGAGGGCATCAGCCCAGTCGGAAGGATCGTGGCCATCTACCAGGATGCCCGTCCGGCCATCGGAAATTGCGCGTGAGAGCCCACCAACGTTGGTGGCCACTACGGGGGTGCCGCACGCTTGTGCTTCCAAGGCCACGAGTCCGAATGACTCGCTGAACGAGGGCATCACCACGACGTCTGCGGAGCGGAACCAGCTGGCGAGCTCGGGCGCTACAACGGGCGGGCGATGCGTGACGACGTCGGCCAGACCGGCCTCCTCGATGATGTGCTGCAGGTTGAAGTCCTTGGCGCCGCTGAGCGAGCCCAGAATGGTCATTTCCAGATCGATGTCAGGCCTGCGCTTCCGCAGGAGACCGGCCGCTTTGACGAAGACCTGGGGACCCTTGAGACGTTGGATCCGGCCTGCGAAGAGTATGTGGAAACTGTCCGGCCTGACATCCCGCTGGGCGCGCGACTTGCGACGGAAGGATGGCGTGAATACTTTCAGGTCCACGCCGGGAGGTGCGACGTCAATCTTGTCGATGTCGGCTCCGTAGTGGGAGACAAGCTCTTCTGCCTCGGCTGGAGTATTGGCGATGAGGCGGGCGGCACCATCAACAATTCGCTGCTCGCCGTCTTCCCGACGCCGCGGCTCGGGCCGCTCGCCGGACTCAAGAACAAGATTCTTGACCTTGGCCATGGTGTGCATGGTGTGGACCAGCGGAACGCCCCAGAGCTCGGACAATTCCAGTCCCGCAACCCCGGACACCCAGTAATGGGAATGGATGATGTCGTAACGGCCGTGGGGTTGCTGCTGCCGGATCCGATCGATCTCCTCCACCATCTGGTGGAGGAGGGCGGGCAATTCTTCCTTGGGGACTTTCCGGCGGGGTCCGGCCATCACGTTGTGGACGCATACGCCGGGTCCGGGATGCTCGACGGCGGCCTGGCCGGCTTTGGTGGAACGGGTGAAGATCTCCACCTCCACACCGGACTCGGCCAGCGCCATGGCCAAAGCCCGCACATAGACGTTCATTCCACCAGCGTCTCCGGCCCCTGGCTGTTCCATTGGGGAGGTGTGCAGTGAAAGGAATGCCACCCTACGGATCAATGGCACACTTTCCTCCTTGCCGTGAAGCCAACTTGTGAAGCCAAACCACTTTTGCCCTGCAGAAAACACTACTCCTGAAGCCGGGCACTACATGGCGCCAATCCCGGCTATGTGGATAAGGCTGCTAGCGTGTGCGCTGTGAGCCAAGAAACCCTTTTCGATATCCGCCCAGCCACGCCCGAAGATTGGCCCGGCATCTGGTCCGTCATGGAGCCGATCCTCCGTCAGGGGGAGACCTTCACTTGGGATCGCAACACCACTGAAGAAGCTGCCCGTGCCAAATGGTTAAAGGAAGCGCCCGGCCAAACGTTCGTGGCCGTGCGCAATGCGGATGGGCCGCACCCGGGAGGCGAGGTGCTGGGCACTGGCGAGTTCCATGCGAACCAGTCAGGCGGCGGCAGCCATGTGGCCAACGCCGGGTATATGGTGAGCTCCAGGCATTCGGGCCAGGGAATTGCACGGGCGCTGTGTGCCTACTCGTTAAAGGAAGCCAAAGCGGCAGGATTCCGCTCCATGCAATTCAACGCTGTGGTGGAGAGCAACGTCAGGGCAGTGTGGTTGTGGCAATCCATGGGATTCCGCATCCTGGCCACGGTGCCCGAGGCCTTCGACCACCCTGAAATTGGGTACGTCGGCCTGCACGTGATGTTCCGGAAGCTCTAGAAATCACTTCCAGAGTCCGCGCAGTTCCGGGAAGGCTGCCTCGTAGCCGTCAAGGAGTTGGGCGGCCAGCGACGCCGAACCGACCAGCGGGTGGGCAGCAAAGGCTTGCAGTGCAGCCTCCCTGTCACCATCCCGCACAGCCCTGACCGTCAGCCGTTCCACTTCCTTGATGTGTCGCATCAAGGTGAGGAACTGGCCTCCTGGCCGTTCCTGCGCAAGCGGCAGGGCGCCGTCGGGTGTTACCTCGCACGGAACTTCGACGACGGCGTCCCCCGGAAGCCCGGGCACGGCGACTTCCGCCTCATGTGCCGAAGAGCCGGCGACGGGTGAATTGGGCACATTGAGGATCAGCTGCGCCGTCCCGCCTCCGGATAGAGCCCGCATCACGGACAAAGCCACACGCTCATAGCCGCCCCCGGCGAGGTCTTCCTCGTCGCGGTGCTCCCCATGTGTGCGGGCCTCGGCCAGGTAGCCTTCTTCGCGGGAGCGCCGGGCCGCATCCCACATGGCATAGGCGTTCGAGGCTTCCACAAGGGAAGGATAGAGCGAGCTCTGTTGCTGGTGGATGGACGCCCCACGCGTTTCACGTTGCTTCAGGATGGCTTCCGTCGCCTGTTCGGTTTGGTAGTAGTAGTAAAGGTATTCATTGGGCAGGCAACCGAGTTTCTCCAGAATGTGCTGGCCGAACAAACGCCCTTCTTCCAGCTTTTCGAGCGCCCCACGATCCGATAACAGCTCCGGCAGCAGATCCCGGCCGTCGGGTGCCAACTTGTAAAGCCACCCGAGGTGGTTCAACCCGAAGTAGCCCACGCCGTCGAGCATTCCTTCTTGAAGGGGTGAACCGGCGGCCCGTGCGGCGCGTTGGACCAGGCCGCCGGCGGAATCGCAGATACCGATCACCTTTGGTCCCAGCTCCGGCACCAGCGCCTCGGTGACCATCCCGGCGGGGTTGGTGAAGTTGATGAGCCATGCATCCGGGCAATAGTGCCGCATTCCCCCGGCGAGCTCCAGCATGTGCGGAATGGAGCGGAGGGCGTAGGAGATGCCGCCCGCACCCGTGGTTTCCTGGCCCAGCAAACCGAGATCCAGGGCCACGCGTTCGTCGGCGATCCGTCCTGCCGTTCCGCCCGGGCGGATCGCGGCGAAGACCATATCGGTGGCGGTGAGTGCCTGCCCCAGGTCAGTTGAAATCACGACGGCGGGCCGGGAACCTTCCGTCGTGGGCATATCGCGGAGGACTGCCTGGATGGCGGCGAGACGCGCGGGATCGACGTCGTAGAGCACCACCTCGTGCACCAGTCCCGCGAATGGACCCGTGCATAAGGCACGGTACACAAGGGGTACCCGGAAGCCGCCGCCACCGGCGATCATGAGCCGCATGATCCGAGTCTATGCAGCCCGGAAGGCGCAGCGTAGTGTGCCGTGCATGGACGCAATGCCCCAGCGACGTTTTGACCCCCTTGCCGCCGTGCGCACCGAGGGCGACGGCCAATGCGACCTTCTCCTGGCAGGAACGGTCTTCCAGGACATCATTTTCACCGGACTCCCGCACTCTCCCGAGCCCGGCACTGAAGTGTGGAGCGAGGGCATGGGCAGCTGCCCGGGCGGGGTTGCCAACCAAGCGATCGCTGCAGCACGGCTTGGCCTGAGGACCAACCTGGCGGCAGCCTTTGGCGACGACGGTTACGGGGATTACAACTGGCAGATCCTTGAAAGCCAGGAGCATGTGGACTTATCCCTGTCGCGTCGCGTCCCTGGCTGGCACTCGCCGGTTACCGTGTCCATGTGCGTGAACCAGGATCGATCCATGGTCACCCACGGGCACCCCGCGCCGATCAAAGCCTCGGACCTGATCGGAAAGCCACCCAAGGCGCTGGCGGCCGTCGCGGATCTGGGCGAGGAATTGGAACCCTGGATGCTTGCGGCGAAGTCCGCCGGAACCAAACTTTTCGGCGTGGTGGGCTGGGACCCCAGTGGAGAGTGGTCACAGCGCAGGTTGGAGCAACTGGAACACTTTTACGCTTTCCTGCCCAACGCGCCGGAGGCTATGGCCTTCACGGGCAAGACCGATCCGTGGGCGGCGCTCTATTCCTTGGCCGATCGCGTTCCAGTGGCTGTTGTGACGTTGGGCGCGCAGGGGGCTATGGCCGTGGACTCGGAGACGGGCGAAGAGGAATGGGTGCCATCGCTGCCCGTGTCTGCCTACGATCCGACCGGCGCCGGCGATTGTTTCGGGGCGGCCTTCATTGTGGGGTGCCTGGCAGGATGGCGATTGGGGGACCGCCTGCGGTTCGCCAACCTCTGTGCCTCGCTGGCCGTCCAACAAGTAGGTGGGTCTTTGGCAGCGCCTGGCTGGGGCGACATCGCGGATTGGTGGCAGCGTGCCAACGCGCGGAAGGAACGCCAATCGAGCCAGTGGCTGCGGCGCTTTGCCTTCCTTGAGCCGATCGTGAAGGACATCCCCGCTGAAGCACAACGACGCGCCCGCGCCACGATCGCGCACTTGTCCGACGCCCAGTAGGAACGGGGGGAATTGAACCCCCGTTCCCCGGCACCACTAGAATCTCTAGGGTGACTTACGAAGCAGCTGCAGATATCGGGATCGGGTCCAAGGCCTCCATAGCAAAGTCAGCGGTCCTTGAGCGTTCCGCCGTGATCGATCTTGATGCCGTGCGGCACAACGTTCGTCAGTTTGTCGCGATCGCCTCCCCGGCCTCCGTGATGGCTGTGGTGAAGGCCGATGCTTATGGCCATGGCGTGGTTCAGGTTGCACGTGCAGCCCTCGACGCCGGAGCGGCCTGGCTGGGCGTCGCCCACATTTCAGAGGCGCTCGCCTTGCGTGCAGCGGGCGTAGACGCACCGTTGTTGGCGTGGCTGCACACCCGTGAAAGCAACTTCCAAGCCGCAGTTGCCGCCGGCATCGACGTCGGGATTTCCGGTTGGGAACTCGACGCCGTGGTGGCGGCCGCCCGCGAACAGGAGCGTCCCGCGCGGGTCCATTTGAAGGTGGACACAGGGCTCGGCCGGAACGGCTGCCCAATCGCCGAATGGGACCAGCTGGTGGGCCAGGCCATGGAATACCAGGATGAGGGCCTGCTTCGCGTTGTGGGCATTTTCTCCCACCTTGCGGTGGCCGACGAACCGCACCGGCCCGAAACGGACCAGCAGTTGGCGGTTTTCCGTGACGCGCTCGCCATCGCTGAGGATGCCGGCGTCGATACCGAGGTCAGGCACATCGCCAACACTCCCGCTGCGCTGTCCCGGCCGGATTCGCACTTCGACCTCATCCGGGTGGGGCTCGGCATCTACGGGTTGTCGCCCTTCGAAGGAGTCACTTCCGGCGAACTTGGCCTTCACGCTGCCATGAGCGTCCGCACACTCCTCTCCAACTGCAAAAAGGTCCCGGAGGGGCAAGGCGTTTCCTACGGCCTGAAGTACCACACCAGCCAGGAGAGCACGCTGGGCCTGGTTCCCCTGGGCTACGCCGACGGGGTCCCGCGCATCGCCACGGGCGGTCCGGTTCGCGTCAACGGCGTCACCTACCCTGTGGTGGGCCAGATCGCGATGGACCAGATGGTGATTGATCTTGGACCGCTCACCCCTGAAGAAGCGGCCGGGCTTAAGGGCAGCGAAGCCGTGATGTTCGGCGACGGTGCCGATGGCGGCCCCACCGCCGATGACTGGGCGGCGGCAGCGGGAACCATCAACTATGAGATCGTGACCCGCATTAGTCCGCGGGTGCCCCGCAGTTACGTCAACGAGGTTCCGGCGCTGCCGGAGGTACACCAGGGCACCCAGGCAGCATCGGAATCGGCGACGCTATGAACGAACCACTGCTCGAACCAAGCGAACCATTGAAAGGCGGCGAACCATTCTGGGAACGCAGCCTGAAGGTCACGACGGCGGAACAAACCCACGCGCTCGGTGCAGCACTGGGCGGGGTGCTTGAGGCGGGAGATCTCCTTGTCCTGACCGGAGAGCTGGGTGCGGGGAAGACGACCTTCACCCAGGGGCTGGGAGAGGGCCTGGGCGTACGTGCCGGGATCATCTCGCCTACGTTCGTGCTGGTTCGGATCCATCCCAACCTTCCGGATGGCCCGCGCCCCGGTGGCCCGGACCTGGTCCACGTCGATGCCTACAGGCTGGAATCAGCTGCTGAGATCGATGACATCGATCTGGAGAACACCATGGACTCGTCCGTCACCGTAGTGGAGTGGGGGAGGGACCGGGTTGAGCACCTCTCGGACAGCCGCCTGGAAGTGGACCTTCACCGGTCTGTGGGTGGCGCAGGCGTTGTGCCGGCTATCCACGTCGAGGACAGCGGCACGGTCCTGGACTTTGACACTGATGACGACGACGAACCTCGCACCATCATTTTCCGCGGTTTTGGCCCCCGCTGGGCCGAGGCACCGAAGCTTCTTGAAACCACGATCTCCGAAGGAGGCCACTGATGCTGATCCTGGCTATCGACACCTCGGCAGTGGCCAGTGCTGCGCTGATTTCGGATGTTGCCATGGAAGGCGTGGTGGATTCCTTTTCCACCGAGGACACCCGAAGCCATGCCGAAGTCCTTGCGCCGGGCATCGGGAAGCTGCTGGCCGGTGCCGGCGTTACCGGGGCGGACATTGACGTGATCGTCACAGGGGTGGGCCCCGGACCGTTTACCGGGCTGCGCTCAGGTATTGCCACCGCGCGGACCCTGGCTTTCGTCTGGAACAAGCCGCTGTATGGGCTGATGAGCCTTGACGCGATCGCCCTCGAAGTAGCGGAGTCCACTGCGGCTGTTCCCGAATTCCTGGTGGCCACTGACGCGCGGCGCAAAGAGGTCTACTGGGCGCGGTACGTCCTTGAGGAGGGCCAGCTTCCCCAGCTCATCGACGGGCCGCATGTGGGTTTCGCCTCGGACTTACCGGACCTGCCCGTGTTTGGGGCCGGCGCTGGACTGTACGCCGACGTCCTCCGTGCCGACGAAGGCTTTGCCGAGGCCCAACCGGACGCGGCGTCCCTTGGCCAGCTCGCGCTTGCCAGAATAACGGCAGGGCAGGAGCTCTTGGACTCCACACCTTTGTACTTGCGCGAATCGGACGCCCAGGTGCCGGGTCCCAGGAAGCGTGCCCTGTGATGGAAGTGGACCGATGAAACTCCCACCCAAACTGGAGCTCGCAGGAGTTTCCCTGCGAGATATGACCGAGACTGATGTCCCGGCCGTCGAAGCCTTGGAACGTCGACTGTTCCCCGTGGATGCCTGGCCCCTGCAGATGTTCTTCGACGAGTTGTCACAGCCGGAGACGCGCCGCTATGTGGTGGCCCAGGTTGAGGGCCAGATCGTGGCCTACGCCGGCTTGATGTGCATTGAGCCGATCGCGGACGTCCAGACGATCGCCGTCGTTCCCGAATTCGAAGGCAAAGGCATCGGTTCTGCCATCCTGACCGAGCTGATCGAGGAAGCGCGGCGGCGTCACGCGGCGGACGTCCTCCTGGAGGTGCGCGCGGACAACCCCCGTGCACAGCAGCTGTATCTGCGTTTCGGATTCGAACAGATCCATGTCCGGCCGCGGTATTACCGGGACGGTACGGATGCGTTGATCATGCGCCTGCCCCTGAATAACCCATGACACTGAACACGCCACATTCCACAGAAGGAGCCAACGCGTGAGCGGCCCTTATCCAGAACAGCCGAAGCAGCCGTTGGTGCTGGGCATCGAATCGTCCTGTGACGAAACCGGCGTTGGAATCGTGCGCGGTACAACGCTGCTGACCAACACGGTGTCCTCCTCCATGGACGAGCACGTGCGCTTTGGTGGTGTCATCCCTGAGATCGCTTCGCGTGCCCATTTGGATGCCTTTGTCCCCACGCTTCAGGAGGCGCTGCATGAAGCCGGAGTGACTCTGGAGGACATCGACGCCATCGCTGTCACATCCGGGCCGGGCCTGGCGGGCGCCCTCATGGTTGGTGTCTGCGCCGCGAAGGCCCTGGCCGTCGCTACGGGCAAGCCGCTCTACGCGATCAACCACCTGGTAGCGCACGTTGGCGTGGGGCTGCTGGATTCAAGGCCCGACGCCGGTGCTGCCGCCGGCCTGGGTGCCGGCCACTTGCCGCAGAACCTCGGTGCACTCCTGGTTTCCGGTGGCCACACGGAGATCCTCCGTATCCGCAGCATTACAGACGACGTGGAGCTCCTTGGTTCCACCATCGATGACGCCGCCGGTGAAGCCTACGACAAAGTTGCCCGGATCCTGGGCGTTGGCTACCCCGGTGGGCCCGCCATCGACAAGCTGGCACGCCAAGGCAACCCGAAGTCCATCCGCTTTCCGCGCGGCCTCACCCAGCCCAAATACATGGGCACCGCGGAGGAGAAAGGACCGCACCGCTACGACTGGTCCTTCAGCGGCCTCAAAACCGCGGTGGCCCGGTGCGTGGAGCAATTCGAAGCCCGCGGGGAAGAAGTACCCGTAGCCGATATCGCAGCGGCATTCCAGGAGGCCGTGGTGGACGTCATCAGTTCAAAGGCGGTCCTGGCCTGCAGGGAGCACGGCATTACCGACGTGCTCCTTGGTGGAGGTGTTGCTGCCAACTCGAGGCTGCGCGAATTGACCGGCCAACGGTGTGTATCGGCGGGCATCAAGCTGCACGTGCCGCCACTGGACCTCTGCACGGACAACGGTGCCATGGTGGCAGCCCTCGGTGCTCAACTGGTCATGGCCGGAATCGGGCCCAGCGGAATAGCGTTCGCGCCGGATTCCTCCATGCCCGTTACTACGGTTTCGGTGGCTGCGTAACTCCACCCAACTATGCGTCGGGGCCTTTACGCATCTGCTGTACGAGGTCCATGACCACTGCCTGCAGGTCCCCGTTGTGTTCGGCGGCCACCCGGCGCTGGCGCTGGTAGCTGGCGCCGCGTTCAATGATCTTCATGACGTCGGCCAGTTCCTCAGAGCATCCAAGCTTGGCTGCCACGGGTTCCAAGCGTGCCACAGTTTCTGCGAGGTGCTCGGTGACCAACTGCTCGTTGCCCTTGGCATCGAGGATGATGATGGCTTCCATGCCGTAGCGCGCTGCACGCCACTTGTTCTCCTGGACGTGCCAGGGCGGCATGGTGGGGATGCTCCCGCCGGCGTCGAGGATGGAGGAGAACTCGTCCACGAGGCACTGTGTGAGTGCGGCGATGGCGCCCACTTCCTCAAGGGTGGCGAGGCCATCGCAAATGCGCATCTCGATAGTGCCCAGGTTGTAAACAGGCCGGATGTCCCAGCGGATCTCGGAAATGGCGTCGATGACACCTGTGGTGAACATGTCCTGGACATAGGACTCGTATGCTTCCCAGGTTTCGAACTGGAACGGCAGGCCAGCGGTGGGGAGCTGTTGGAACATGAGGGCCCGCTGGGATGCGTAGCCGGTTTCTTCGCCGGCCCAGAAGGGGCTGGAGGCGGACAGTGCCTGGAAGTGCGGGAAGTAGTTGACCAGGCCGTCCAGGATGGGGAGTACTTTGTCCCGGCGATCGATGCCTACGTGGACGTGGACACCATAGATGACCATTTGGCGTCCCCACCATTGGGTCCGCTCGATCAGCTTGGCGTAACGCTCCTTGTCGGTGACCGGCTGGAGCAGGGGAGGGCTGAAGGGATGGCTGCCTGCGCAGAACACCTCCACTCCCATGGGGTCGGTGACTTCGCGGACAGCGGCGAGGGAGCGGTTGAGGTCCTCTTTTGCTTCCTTGACCGTTTCGCAGATTCCGGTAACGAGTTCCACCGTGTTCAGGAGCAGTTCGCGCTTGATGTGGGGGTGTTCGTCGTCTTCGTTGAGGTCCGGATGGTTCGCAGCGACACCCTTGAGGACGTCGTTCGCCACTGAAACCAGTTCTCCGGTGCGTGCATTGACGAGCGCCAACTCCCATTCCACACCCAGTGTCGATTGCCTGGATGGCGCAAACTCAATCTGCACGTAGTCCCCTCGTTGCTTGTTTCTGCTGGACTTTCTGCTGGACGCAACCCGCTGCGGGGCCGTCAGCGGTCGGCTCAAGTCTAGTGCAGCCGGAGCATGGCTGATTGCGGACAGGGCGAAGTTAAGCGCCGCGACACATCGCAAGCGAATTGCTAATGAGAATGGTTTTCAATTAGAATCCTTCCATGCACCTCACCGTTGTCAGCTCCCTGGACAGTCAGTGCCGCGATGCGGCCACCGCCCGGCTTGGTCGAACCCACACGAACTCCGTCGTCGTTCTTCACGACCTCCTGGATGGTTCCTTGGTCATGCGGCGCGTCTATAGGGGAGGCCAGCTGTTTGAGCGTGAAACAACCGTTCTGGAACACGGTTGCCTCAGCTGTACGGTCAAGCTGGATGTCGTACCGACGGCGGAGCGCCTCGCCGCTTGCGGGTTCGACCACGTGGTCCTGGGCCTGCCACCCGGCGTCCCGGCAGGGATGGCAGTCGCGGAACTCCGGCGCGGCCTCACCCGGCCTGCTGTCATGGACAACGCCATCCTGGCCTTGGACCCCGTGGATCTCGACGATCACATCTGGGACCGGCACACCCTCTTTGAATCCGGCTTCACATCGATGCCGGAGGATGAACGGACCAGCGGCGAGTTCCTGATCGGCGAGTTCGGGCAGGTGGATACTGTCATGTTGCACCCGGGCTTGGGAGCGGAATTGTCCGGAAATCCCCGCATGGGATCCGAAGAATGGGTGACTGGCGTGGAGCTGCTTGGGCAGCTGGCACCGCACGCTGCAGCAATCGGTGCGGCCGATGACTTCAGATCGGGCTGCTTCGACGACGCCGAAGCGGCCGCACGTACCCGGCCCGGAGTGGTCTGCGTGCCCTTGGATGATTCTCCCGGTTCCTTCCGAACAGTCCTCCACAAGGCCGGGCGGCCGCTGCACCCCGGCCGTTTCCGTGAAGCACTTCCCCAACTCGCGGCCGGAACCCACTGGCTCCGCGGACGCCTGTGGATCGCCTCGGCTGCCAAGATCCGGATTGCGGTACAGGGAATTGGTCCCCGGGTGTGGCTTGAGAGCACCGGAACCTGGCTGGCGGACGCACCTGCCGCAGGTCGCAAAGGCAGGGTGGGAGCCGACGTCGACGCCTTCCTTGACTGGCACCCGAATTACGGGGACCGCGGAACGGTCCTGGCCATTACCGGACGCTCCGAGGACATCGACCCCCAGGAAATCCGCGCCCTTCTGGAGGGCTGCCAACTGACGGAGGCCGAGATGGAACTCGACTTTGGTGTCTGGGAGGACCCCTTGGAACTTAGCGAAGCATTTTAGCCAGCCACCCCAAAAACCAACCACCAATAACAAGGAGAAAAACCATGAAGGTCAGGAACTCACTGCGTGCCCTCAAGAAGATTCCGGGCGCACAGATCGTCCGACGCCGTGGGCGCACGTTCGTCATTAACAAGAACAACCCGCGAATGAAGGCCCGCCAGGGCTAACGGCGCGGAAGCGCAAGGGGCCCGTTGTTTAATGGGTGAATGCCAATCCTGAACAAAGACATGTCCCTGTGCATTTCGCTCGCGGCCCGGCCCAGCAACATTGGGACCAGGTTCCACAATTATTTGTACGACCTGCTCGGACTGAACTTTGTCTACAAGGCATTCGCCCCGGCGGACATCACTCTTGCAGTGGCTGGCATCCGCGGCCTCCCCATCAGGGGAGCCGCGGTTTCCATGCCCTACAAGGAAGCGGTCATCCCGCTTGTGGACGTGATGGATCCCTCGGCAAAGGCCATCGACTCGGTCAACACGATTGTCAACAACGACGGCGTCCTGACCGCATACAACACCGACTACATCGCCATTGCCCGCCTGCTGAAGGACCATAAAGTACCCAGCAGCCACACCGTGCTGCTGCGAGGAGCCGGAGGAATGGCGAAAGCGGTGGCCGCAGCCCTCCGCGATGCAGGCTTTACGTCCGTGACCATCGTTGCCCGCAACGAAACCACAGGACGTGCGCTCGCGGACCTTTACGGTTTCGCCTGGCAGGACGACGTCAACGGATCCACGGCGGACCTGATCATCAATGTCACGCCCCTGGGCATGGCTGGTGCGGACGAAAGGGCACAGTCCTTTGACGACGCAACCATTGCGGCGGCAAAGATAGTGTTCGACGTCGTAGCCCTACCCTCGGAGACGCCCCTCATCACGGCTGCCCGGCAGGCAGGCAAGCCGGTGATCACTGGAGCGGAAGTGATTGCCATCCAGGCGGAGGAGCAGTTCGTCCTGTACACGGGCGTCCGCCCGAGTGCTGACCAGGTCCGTGAGGCCTCGGAATTCTCCCGACGCTGACGCGGACTAGAACGTCACGGGCTCCACCGCTACGGCCACTCTTTCCTCGCCAATCCTGGTGAGGACCAGGGTGGCCGTTTTCGCGGGCTTGGTGTCGCGCTTGGATGGAAGTAGTTGTTTCCGCAGTTCTTCGGGAGTGACAGCGGTGCCGCGCTTCTTGATGTCCAGCACCGAGATGCCGTTCGCTTTGACCCAGGCTTTGAGGGCTTTGACGTTGTATGGCATGACCTCCAGCACCCTGTAAGCCTTGGCAAAAGGCGAGTCATGGAGTTCCGGGGCGCAGATGTAGGCGATATGTTCATCCACCAGGTGCCCGCCCAGGCGTTCTGCGACGTCGGCCACCAGGCCTGCGCGGATGACCGCACCGTCAGGTTCGTAGAGGAACCCCTCAACCGGCCCGACGGCGGCTACCGGGCCGCCGTCGAAATCCTCACCGCTGGTGAGCTCGGCAGCGCCCTGGGAGCCGATGACAAGTGCCGCGCGCCGGATCCCGGGGCGGGCCACGGCGTTGAACCACAGGGTGACCTCCGTGACGTCGCCACCTACGGAGACCCACTGCGCTTCACAGTTCGCCGGAACCGAGTCGTGGGGCATGCCAGGACCCATCTTGACGCCGACCGCACGGCCGGCTGCGGCCAGGCCTTCAACGAACGACAACGGGGGAGAGAATGCTTCCGGATCCCAGATCCGCTTTGTCCCGGACGTCGAGGTTGTGCGCCGTGCGGGATCCAGCCACACGCCGTCGATCCCGTCCAGTTCCACTGACGTGGCATCCGAATGCACCACTGTGGCGTGCGGGAAGGGCATGAGGTTGATCGTGGCGCAGGCCGCGGTGGTTTCATCCATCTCCACCGCGGTCACGGCAATGTCCATCGAGGCCAAGGCCATGGAGTCGGCTCCAAGACCGCAGCCAAGGTCTGCTACGTGGGAAATGCCGGCCTTGGCAAAACGCTCGGCGTGCCGGGCCGCGACGTTGAGGCGCGTCGCCTGCTCGAGTCCGGCCTGGGTGAACAGCATCTGGCGGGCGAACTCGCCGAACTTGGCCTCGGCGCGGGTTCGGAGCCGGGACTGCGTGAGTACAGCGGCCACCAGCTCAGGGGAGTGGCCAGCCTTTCGAAGATCGGCGTTCATGCTGAACGCATCGGCTTCGCGGTACGGCCCCAGCGAGGCAAGGAGTTCCCATCCTTCAGTGGTCAGCAAGGGTGCGATCTGTTCCTGCGGTGCATGAGACATGGGATCAAGCCTAACGGGGCGCGCCTTGACGCCGTGAGTTGGGAATCAGCCCGATAGGGTTGTTTTCATGGAAGACAACGCAGCTCCGCAGCCCTCCGACACGAACAACCCGGGCGGGAACCGCCCCGCTGCCCCGGGAGCTTCAGAGCATTCCGCCGGCCGGTCCCTTGTGGCGTTTGCCCGTCCTGCCTTGATCGCGGGGGCCGTGATCGCGGTAATCTGCGTTGCCCTGCTGATCGTCATCTTCGTCCTGGACTCATTCAACGCAGCTGCCTACTCCGTCACAGGCAAGAGCGTGAACGACGCTACTGATGAAGCCCGCGATATCCGGGACCTCTACAGCGGGGCCCGCATTGGCGGGATTATCGCCCTGGTGATTTCCGGCGTCGTGGCCCTGGCAGCCGCCGTCGTGCTGTATTTGAATCGCGGATCGGTACCTGTGGATGAGGATGACGACGGCGAAGACTACGATCTGGATGACCTCACCGGGCGGTAACGGGAGTTCACCAACGACGAAATTCTGGCACTCACCTTGACCGAGTGCTAACGCTTACATAGAGTCTTGTTAGCACTCTCCCCCGGAGGGTGCTAATCACGCCAGGCGTCCACCGGCACCGCGACGACGGTTGCACGCCACGGCACCCTAGTTCTTAGTCCATGAATCAGCTCATGAAAAGGAGAGTCCGAGTGTCGGTCTCGATTAAGCCTCTTGAGGATCGTATTGTTGTTCGCCCGCTCGAAGCAGAGCAGACCACGGCTTCCGGCCTGGTAATTCCGGACTCCGCACAGGAGAAGCCGCAGGAAGGCGAAGTTGTTGCAATCGGCCCCGGCCGCTTCGATGACAACGGCAACCGCGTGCCGGTTGACGTAGCTGTTGGCGACGTCGTTATCTACTCCAAGTACGGTGGAACCGAAGTCAAGACCGGCGGCAACGAGTACCTCGTTCTGTCCGCCCGCGACGTCCTTGCGATCGTCGTAAAGTAACTTCCTGGAGCCCCGCACCGCAGCCGCGTTGGAATCATTCCGACCTTCTGCGGTGCGGGTTTTCTGTCTTGAAAGGACACAACCATGGCAAAGCAGCTTGCTTTTAACGATGCTGCCCGCCGGTCTCTTGAGGCCGGTATCGACAAGCTCGCCAACACTGTCAAGGTGACGCTTGGCCCGCGCGGCCGCAACGTCGTGCTGGACAAGAAGTGGGGCGCTCCCACGATCACCAACGATGGCGTGACGATCGCCCGCGAAGTTGAGCTTGATGACCCCTACGAGAACCTTGGTGCGCAGCTGGCCAAGGAAGTAGCCACCAAGACCAACGACGTCGCTGGCGACGGCACCACCACCGCTACGGTGCTGGCGCAGGCACTGGTCAAGGAAGGCCTGCGCAACGTTGCTGCTGGTGCCGCTCCTGGCGAGATCAAGCGTGGCATCGAGGTTTCCATCGAAGCCATCGCAGCCCGCCTCCTGGAGAACGCCAGCGAAGTGCAAGGCACCCAGGTTGCCAACGTTGCCGCTATCTCCGCCCAGAGCGACGAAATTGGCGAACTGTTGGCCGAGGCTTTCGGCAAGGTGGGCAAGGATGGCGTCATCACCATCGAAGAGTCCTCCACCACCCAGACCGAACTCGTCCTCACCGAAGGCATGCAGTTCGACAAGGGCTACCTCTCCCCGTACTTCGTCACTGACGCAGAACGCCAGGAAGCCGTCCTCGAAGACGCCTTGATCCTGATCAACCAGGGCAAGATCTCCTCGCTGCAGGAATTCCTGCCGTTGCTGGAGAAGGCGCTGCAGGCCTCCAAGCCGCTGTTCATCATCGCCGAGGACATCGAAGGCGAAGCCCTGTCCACGCTGATCGTCAACCGCATCCGCGGCACCCTGAACGTCGTCGCCGTCAAGGCTCCCGGCTTCGGCGACCGCCGCAAGGCCATGCTGCAGGACATCGCTACGCTCACTGGCGCACAGGTTGTTTCCCCGGACCTTGGACTTTCGCTGGACACTGTTGGCCTTGAGGTACTGGGTACGGCTCGCCGCATCACGGTCACCAAGGACAACACCACCATCGTCGATGGCGCCGGAACCGAGCAGGACGTTGCCGACCGCGTGGCCCAGTTGCGTGCCGAGCTCACCCGCACGGACTCCGACTGGGACCGCGAGAAGCTGCAGGAGCGCCTTGCCAAGCTGGCTGGCGGCATCGGTGTCATCAAGGTTGGCGCAGCCACTGAGGTTGAGCTGAAGGAAAAGAAGCACCGCATCGAGGACGCCGTTTCCTCCACGCGTGCAGCCCTTGAAGAAGGCATCGTTTCCGGTGGCGGTTCCGCGCTCATCCACGCCCTGAAGGCACTGGACGAGTCCCCGGCCGTCAAGGCCCTGGAAGGTGACGCGGCAGCAGCTGTTGGCATCGTCCGCCGCGCCTTGATCCAGCCGCTGCGCTGGATCGCGCAGAACGCCGGCTTCGACGGCTTCGTCGTCGTTTCCAAGGTCTCCGAACTCGAAGCCAACCACGGCTTCAACGCCAAGTCCGGCGAGTACGAGGACCTGATCGCCGCCGGCGTGATCGACCCCGTCAAGGTCACCCGCTCCGCACTCCGCAACGCCGCTTCCATCGCTGCCCTGGTTCTCACCACTGAGACCCTGGTTGCCGAAAAGCCGGCCGAGGAAGAAGACGCACACGCAGGCCACCAGCACTAACAGCCTGTTCAAAAAAGCCCTGGTCACCTTCGTGTGGCCAGGGCTTTTTTGTCAGCAACCCGCAGGTTCCCCGGAGCCGCGGGGACCTATTGTGGGACTTACGACGGCGGCGGTACCCTGACGCTAATACGGCGGCTTGGGTGCGCCAACCGGGTTGCTCCCGGTCGCGGAATGAGTGTTCACTATGTCGGTCACAGCCTTGGATATGGGACGCTCGGCATTCTCCGAGCGTCGCTGGAGCGATGCGCTGGACTGCCTTGCCCGGGCCGATTCCGAAGGCGGCTTGCCTGCCCGGGACATGGAACTGGTGGCATCCGTGGCAATGCTGCTGGGCCATGACGATGACGGAGTGAAGTACCTGACGCGGGCCCATGAGGAATTCCTGACATTGGGCGACATGGCCGGTGCGGCGCGCTGTGCGGCGTGGCTGGTGCTGTTCCTCATGGACATCGGGGAGCCCGCGCGAAGTTCCGGTTGGATGTCCCGCGCCCAGCATCTGATTGCCGAAATGGAAGAGCCCACCGAAGCGGAGGGCTATCTCCTCATCCCATCCGCCCTGGGTTCACTTTACGGAGGAAATCCGGAGGCCAGTCACGAGCTGTTTGGCCGGGCCTTTGAAGTGGGCCGGCGTTTCCACGACAGGGATCTCATGGCGTTGGGCAAGCTGGGCCTGGGCACGGCCAGGATTACCCTCGGCTCCCCGGACGAGGGATTGCAGCTCCTCGATGAAGTGATGTTGTCCGTCACCGCCGGCGAGGTCTCGCCCATACCTTCCGGGATCATCTACTGTGCGGTGATTGGAAGCTGCCGGCTCGCTTTGGACGTCCACCGCGCCCAGGAATGGACGGCAGCCTTGGAGCGGTGGTGCGGAGACCGGCCGGACATGGTGATGTTCAGTGGGCAATGCCAATCGCACCGCGCAGAGCTGTTCATCCTGCATGGCGCCTGGGACGAGGCCTTGGCTGCGGCCCGCATCGCCCAGGACCGTTCGCGTCGGGGCGATCCGGAAGCGGCCTGGGGAGCTTGGTACCAACAGGGGGAAGTCCTCCGCCTCAGGGGCAGGTTTGACGAGGCCGACGCAGCCTACGCCAAGGCCGGGGAGACCGGCTTTGAGCCATTGCCTGGCCTTGCGCTTCTACGTATGGCCCAAAACAAAACGTCCCAGGCGCAGGCCATGTTGCACCGTGCGATGTCCGGAGCGGATCCGGCCAACCGCTGCAGGCTGCTTCCGGCGGTGGTCCAGGTGGAGCTTGCGGCGGGGGACGTCGTCGCAGCCCGAGAGGCCGCGAATGAACTCGCAGCACCGCTCCACGAAGCCAGCCGCCCCTTGGAGCGGGCGCTATCAGCCCAGGCGGAAGCGAGCGTTCTCTTGGCCGAGGGGAGTGCCGAAGCCGCACTGATGACCGCCCGGAAGGCTTGGCGGCTTTGGTACAGCCTCGAGGCTCCGTATGAAGCTGCCCGGTGCCGGTTGTTGGCTGGCCGTGCATGCGCCGGGCTGGGCGACCCCGACTCCGCCGCCATGGAATTCGAAGCGGCCGCAGCCGAGTTCGCAGAACTCGACGCAGCGCCTGCCCTGGCCGGGGTGCTGGGTCTCAAAGCGGGAGCCGGAACGGTGAGTGGCGGCGATGGTTCCGTGCTCTCCGCCCCTGAACTGACTGCCCGTGAACTGACCGCCCGTGAACTGGAAGTCCTGAGGCTCGTCGCCGACGGAAAAGCCAACAAGTCCATTGCCCGGGAACTGTATCTCAGTGAAAAGACCGTTGCCCGTCACGTCAGCAACATCCTCAGCAAGCTCTCCTTGCCATCCAGGGTTGCTGCCACCAAATACGCGTTTGAGCACCACTTAACCAACTGATGCTCTATCACTTCCCACCGCTTTTCTCCCGATCTTCTCTCACATACCGCAGGGTTTTCCCGAACGCTCTCTCACTTCCCGGCATGCGCATAAATACCCATGCCCATTCCTGCAGGATGCGTCATTTGGCCGACGCGGCAAGGGGCGCCGGACTCATACCTTGGGCTTATGAACATTCCACTGCTCGCCGGCACCGTATCCACCGTGCTTTTTGCATCCAGCATGCTGCCCATGTTGTTCAAGGCAGTCCGGACCAAGGACCTGGCCTCCTACAGTTTGAGCAATATCACCTTGACCAACATCGCCAATGCCGTGCACTCGTTCTACGTCTTCGACCTTCCGGCGGGGCCGGTGTGGCTGCTCCACACCTTCTATGTGGTGACGTCGGCACTGATGTTGGTGTGGTGCCTGCGATACCGGAAGGCTCCCACTGGAACCCCAGCAACTGAAACCCCAGCAACGCGGGGTCACTTAAGGCCCATGTCGGCCGCTGCCATAGGCCATAAGTGACCCCGCGTTGACCAGTAATGAGAAAGGAAAAGCCATGAAAAAAGCTAGTGACCCACAGTTCGATACCGTGATCGTAGGCGGTGGCCAGGCCGGCTTGGCGCTCGGCTATTGGCTGGCCAAAGGGCACCACGACTTCGTCATCCTCGACGAGAACGCCAGGACCGGCGATTCGTGGCGCCAGCGGTGGGATTCGCTCCGACTCTTCACCCCGGCCAAGTACGACGGTTTGCCGGGCATGCCCTTCCCAGGGGACCGTCTGGCGTTCCCCAGCAAGAATGAGTTGGCGGACTACCTGGAAGGTTATGCACAGCGGTTCAGTCTTCCGGTGGTTCCCGGGGTCCATGTTGATGGAGTGACACAAGAGGGTGATCGCTTCCTTGTGAGCTCCGGTGACCGGTCATGGACCGCCAACAACGTAGTGGTTGCCACCGGCGTGTATCGCCTGCCCAAGCGGCCGGCATTCGCGAATGAGCTGGATCCGGGCATCGTGCAGCTTCACTCGCAGGAATACAAGAATCCCGGGCAACTCCAACCTGGACCAGTGCTCGTTGTCGGGCTCGGCAATTCCGGCGCGGAGATTGCCCTCGAAGCCAGCAGGACCCACACCACGTTGTTGGCGGGCAAAGCCAGTGGCGAAATCCCTGTTCGCCATGGACGCGCTGCAGCCCGGTTTGTGCTGCCTGTGATCCGGTTCGCAGGCCTTCACGTCCTGACGCTCAACACACCGGTTGGCCGGAAGGTGGCGCCGGCATTCAGGATGATGGCGGCACCTTTGATCCGAACACGTACCAAGGAACTGCGCGAGGCGAAGGTGGAACTGCTGCCAAGGATAGCCGGCGTAAAGCAGGGCAAACCGTTGCTGGAAGAGGGCCGGACGCTGGACGTGGCGAACGTCATTTGGTGTACCGGATACCGGGAGGACTACTCGTGGCTGAAGCTCCCGTACCAGGACGGAGAGGGAGCGCCGGCCCACAAGAGGGGAGTAGTGGAATCTGTCCCTGGACTCTATTTCATCGGCCAGGAGTTCCTGTTCGCTGCAGTCTCGGCAACGCTTCCAGGAGTTGGCCGGGATGCCCGTTATCTGGCACAACGAATCACAGTCGACCGGCAGCTGACGGTGGGGCGTCGGCCGGCCTTGACCTAGTTTTCCGGGCCTTCAGACACAGTGCCTTGGCACAGGCAACGCACAGTTTCATCTTTGCAAATGCATAGTCCAACCTGAGCTAATAGACACTCGTAAGGCGGTTCCGCAGACCGGCCCAACTGGGGCCGGAGCCCGGAACAGCGTATGATGGATGCTTTGTGCAATAGCCTTGAGGAACTGCCTAACGTGACTACATCAACGATCCGAACGCCCGCCCGTCCCAACAGGCGGGCTACCGGTCCCGTTGTAAAGTCCACCTTCCGGCCCGAAATCCAGGGCCTCCGCTCCCTCGCTGTCCTCATGGTGGTGAGCTACCACATCTGGATTGGGCGGGTGTCAGGCGGGGTAGATGTCTTCCTGCTGATCTCGGCATTCCTCATGACTCTTCAGTTCACCAGCCGCTTCAAACAGCGGCGCCCGATGGACTTGCTGCGGCACTGGCTGCACTTGTTCAGGCGCCTCCTCCCGGCAGTCGTGGTTGTACTCTTCGGAACATTGGCTGCTACTTTTGCTTTCCTGCCTCCCACCCGCTGGGTAGAAGTGGTCAATCAGGCTTGGGCCTCACTCTTCTACTACGAGAATTGGCTCCTGCAGACTCTTGCGGTCAACTACTACGCAACGGACCACAGCCTGGCCAGTCCAGTGCAGCACTTCTGGTCGCTTTCCATCCAGGGCCAGATATTCATTCTCTGGCCGGTGATCTTCGCCGTGATGGCGGTCATCTGCCGCAAATTCGATCTCCGGTACCGGGCTTCGCTCGCGTACGTTTTTGCGCTCATCTTCGTCGTTTCCCTGACGTACTCCATCATCTTTACGGCCAACAACCAGGCGGTGGCGTACTTCGACACCTTCGCCCGCCTGTGGGAGTTTGCCCTCGGAACCCTTGTTGCCTTGATTTTGCCTGCCTTGGACTTTTCCAAACCTGTCCGCGTGGCGATGGGGTGGATCGGCGTGGCCGCCATGCTCAGTTGCGGCATCCTGCTGCAGGTCCAGACGGCGTTCCCGGGCTTTGTTGCACTCTGGCCTACCCTGGCTGCCGTTGCGGTGATTGCAGCGGGACAGACCGGTAGCCGCTTCGGCGTGGATCGGATCCTGAGCTCCAGATTCCTTGTTCGGCTGGGCGACAATTCCTATGCCCTCTATCTCTGGCACTGGCCCATCCTGGTGATCGCGTTGGCTTGGAGCGGCAAGGATCATGCGGGTTGGCTTTCCGGCACGGCGATTGTGGCGTTGGCACTGGTCCTGGCGTTCCTGACCACGAAGTATGTGGAGAAGCCATTCCGGGAGTGGAAGTGGCCCGAGGTGAAGCGTCGCCGGGCAGCCATCTCGATCGCGGTGTGCCTTGCCGTGGCGTGCACGCCGTTGCTCGGTTTCCAGTACAAGCAGTACCTGGACCAGAAGGCCGCTGACACGCAGGCATTCAACGACAACCCGGGAGCACATGCCCTCCTGCCCGGGTACGTGGACCAGGTCAGCCCTGACGCCAAAACGCTTCCTACCGCAGAGCAGCTACCTGAGGACTGGGCACATCTGGGTGGGACGTGCGAGGGAGCGTCCCAGCCGGAAGACAAGACCCTGCAGGAGAACTGCCAGCAAAACGGCGTGGGCGATGACGCCACCAAGAGCATCATTGTCTTGGGTGATTCCCATGCCCAGCAGTGGCTGGCCGCGCTCGGTCCCCTCGCTGAGGCTGAGCACTGGAAGGTCACGGCCCTCCTTTTGGGCGGATGCCCGTTCATGCCGGAGAACCCCGACGCTGACCAGCACTGCAATGATTTCAACTCGGCGGCTTTCAAGTATGTGGCAGCGCACACCCCGGATTCCGTGTTCATGGTGGGCACCAAGGCTGCCCCGTCATCACCGGATGAGGAGTTGGTGTACGGCTTTGAACAGTCGGTCACCAACTTCAACGACCTCGGCATCCAGGTGGTGGCCATCCGTGACAACCCCCGCTATGACCACAACGTCACCGAGTGTGCCCTGTCCAAGGGCGTGGACAGCCCTGACTGCAAATCCGACCAGCATGACGTCCTGGCAGCGGAGAGCCCTTTCGCGGCCGTGCAGGGAAAGTTTGGAAATGCCGCGTTCCTGGATATGACGGATCTCCTCTGCAATGGTGTCCAGTGCCCCAGCGTCGTAGGAAATGTGTTCGTCTACCTGGACGATAACCACTTGTCCAAGACCTACGTCACCAGCATGGGTGAGATGTTCGATGAAAGGTGGTTTGCCGCAACGGGGTGGGAGCGATGAGCGACAACGTGAAAACAACTGCACCTTTGGGTGGCAACCCCACCACAGCGAGGCCCACGACGGCGGAACGCACCTTTCGTCCCGAGGTCCAGGGCCTGCGGGCCTTGGCTGTGTTGATGGTGGCGGCTTATCACATTTGGCTGGGCCGGGTGTCCGGTGGTGTCGACGTCTTTTTGCTCATCTCGGCTTTCCTGCTGACCCTGTCCTTTACGCGGAAGCTCGAAAACCACAAGCCCCTGAGGCTCCTGCAGCACTGGCTCCACGTGTTCAAGCGGCTGCTGCCCGCCGTCGTCGTTGTCTTGTTGGCGGTTCTGACCGCAACGTGGGCCTTTGTCCCGCAGAGCCGGTGGCCGGATGTGCTCGCGGAGGCGTGGGCCTCCCTGTTGTACCGGCAGAACTGGCAGCTTGCGGATTCTGCCGTTGATTATTATGCCCAGGACCACTCCGGGGCCAGTCCCCTTCAACACTTTTGGTCCCTGTCCGTCCAAGGCCAGGTCTTCATTCTGTGGCCGCTCATTTTCGGCGTCGTAGCCCTGCTGCAGCCGCAACTGGCAAAGCTGTTCCCAGGCCGAAGGGTCATGGAACACCGGCAGTTGCTGTTCATGGCGTTCGGCCTGGTTTTTGTGGCCTCGTTGGTGTATTCCATCGACCAGACGGCGAACAACCAGGCCTATGCGTATTTCGATACCCGGACAAGGCTGTGGGAATTTGCGCTGGGTTCCCTGCTGGCGCTTGCTCTCCCGTACCTCAAACCGGGACGGCGGCTCCGGGTATTCCTGGGTTGGGCAGGGCTGGCCGCCATGCTCTCGTGTGGCTTGATCCTGACTGTCGACCGTTCCTTCCCGGGATTCGTGGCCCTCTGGCCCACGCTCGCCGCCGCGGCCGTTATCGTCGCCGGCCAGAGCAACAGCCGCTTTGGTGCGGACCGCGTACTCAGCTCAAAGCCCCTGGTCGTGGTGGGCAACAATTCCTATGCCTTGTACTTGTGGCACTGGCCTGTCCTGGTGTTCTTCCTGCTCGTCACGGAGACCACAAGTCCCAACCTCCTGCAGGGCCTGGGCATCATGGCGGTATCCATGATGTTGGCCGTTGCCACCACACGGTATGTCGAGGTGCCCATGCGCCGCTGGCAGTGGCCGGACGCACGGTCCTGGCGGGCCGCCGTCGTCGTTGTTTCCTGCGGTGCGCTGCTGGCGCTTCCGATGACCGCCTGGCAGGGTGCCATCGCCGCCGAAAGTGTGGCGATTGCGGACCAGCCCAAGGAACTGACGCCCGGTGCCGCAGCGCTGTCGCCTGGGTTCGCGGGCCAACCGACGCCCGAGGCAATGATCATTCCCGCACCCGCCGCCATGAACGATGAATGGGCGGACATCGATGGCCTGTGTACTGGCGCGAACGTCCCGTCAGATCCGTTGCTGCAGGGTTGCCTCCAGAACAACGAACCGGCAGTGGTGACCAAGAGGATCGTGGTCCTGGGCGATTCCCATGCCCAGCAGTACATGGCCGCCCTGGGACCCATCGCCAAGGAGCATGGTTGGGAAGTGGTCACTCTGCTGAAGGGGAACTGCCGGTTCGGTGCGGACTCTCCTGAACGCACCAGCGAATGCAACGACTTCAACAAGGCAAGTGCCGCCTACGTCATGGAACACAAACCCGATGCAGTGTTCACTGTGGCGTCACTAACTCATGTCACGGCCCCTTTCGAGACCGAAGTGCCCGGCTATTTGGAAGGCATCAAGCCCTTCACGGATGCCGGAATCGACGTCGTCGGCGTGCGCGACAACCCGCGGTTCAGCATCAACATGCCCGAGTGCGTGCAGAAGAAGGGCCCCGATTCGCCTGACTGCAACCCTCCCTTGGAGGATTCCCTGGCTGCGTCCTCGCCCTTGGACGATTACGTGGGCAAGGTGGATCGGTTGTACCTGATGGACATGAGCGACTTCATCTGTGAAAAGGGCACGTGTCCGGCAGTGGTTGGGAATGTGTACGTCTACAAGGACGACAACCATCTCACCAAGACCTATGTACAGAGCATGATTCCCATGTTCGAGGAGCGGCTCCTCGCCGCGACGGGCTGGTCTGAGCGCTAGCCTCGCCATCCGCAGGAGCATGCAACGCACGACGCCGGCCTGCCGCCAGTGCCGTTGCTCACACTCAGCCGTCGCGGAATATGGCGATCGCCGCGGAGGTTCTACTATTTATTCAATACCCGAAGCACCTTTGCCTTGCAGTACCTCATGCACAGGCCAGTACTTTATGCACAGGCCAGTCCCGTAATGACGGGCTGGTCATCAGTTGCAACCCCTACCAGTTATAGCCCCCGGAACCCAGGTAAGAGGCCGCACTCATGACCCAGCCCGAACACGATCCCTTTGGCTTCGTAGGCCTGACCTACGACGACGTCCTGCTCCTGCCCGGGCACACCGACGTCATCCCCTCGGACGCGGACACGTCCTCCCGCATTTCCAAGCGGATTACGGTGCAGACGCCGTTGCTGTCTGCTGCCATGGACACCGTCACGGAGTCCCGTATGGCCATCGCGATGGCCCGTCAGGGTGGCCTGGGCGTAGTGCACCGCAACCTGTCCATCGATGACCAGGCTGAGCACGTTGACCGCGTCAAGCGCAGCGAGTCCGGCATGATCACCAACCCGCTGACCATTGGCCCGCAGGCTACGTTGCAGGAACTGGACGAGCTGTGCTCCCGCTACCGCGTCTCCGGCCTTCCCGTGGTGGACACGGACGGGCGCCTGCTGGGCATCGTGACCAACCGCGACACCCGGTTCATTCCCGAATCTGAATTCCCGCTGCGCAGCGTCAGCGATGCCATGACCAAGATGCCGCTCATCACCGGCCATGTGGGCATCAGCCGCGAGGAAGCCTCGCACAAGCTGGCCACCAACAAGATTGAGAAGCTCCCTCTCGTTGACGAGCAGGGCCGCCTCAAGGGCCTCATCACCACCAAGGACTTCACCAAGGCAGAGCAGTACCCGCTGGCCACCAAGGACGACGAAGGCCGCCTGCGCGTAGGTGCCGCCATCGGCTTCTTCGGTGATGGCTGGGAGCGCGCCATGAAGCTCATCGACGCCGGTGTGGACGCCCTGTTCGTGGATACGGCCAATGGCCACTCCCAAGGTGTGCTGGACATGATCCGTCGCCTGAAGTCGGATCCGATTGCTGCGCACGTGGACATCATTGGCGGCCAGGCTGCCACCCGCGAAGGTGCCCAGGCACTGATCGACGCCGGTGCCGACGGCATCAAGGTAGGCGTTGGTCCGGGCTCCATCTGCACCACCCGTGTTGTTGCCGGTGTCGGCGTTCCCCAGATCACGGCCATCTACGAATCCGCGAAGGCTGCCATTCCGGCGGGCGTGCCGCTGATTGCCGACGGCGGCCTCCAGTACTCGGGTGACATCGGCAAGGCGCTGGTCGCCGGTGCCGACACCGTCATGCTCGGCTCACTGCTGGCTGGTTGTGAAGAGTCTCCCGGCGAGCTTATCTTCGTCAACGGCAAGCAGTTCAAGAGCTACCGCGGCATGGGCTCCCTGGGCGCCATGCAGTCGCGTGGAAAGAACACGTCCTACTCCAAGGACCGCTATTTCCAGGCCGACGTTTCCGGCGATGACAAGCTCATCCCGGAAGGCATCGAAGGCCGCGTCGCGTTCCGTGGTCCGCTGGCATCCGTGGCCTACCAGCTGGTGGGCGGCCTCCGCCAGACCATGTTCTACACCGGCGCCCCCACCATTGCCGAGCTCAAGGCACGCGGCAAGTTCGTCCGGATTACGCCTGCCGGCCTGAAGGAATCGCACCCGCACGATATCCAGATGACCGTAGAGGCGCCGAACTACGGTTCCCGCTAACCATCATCAGTTCCTCCCGGCTGTTCCCTGTGGATCCTTCCATGGGGAACAGCTGTTTAAGGGCCGCAACGGAAATGTCCGTGGGTAGGAATAGGCTGGGGACATGTCCGAAAAGCCCGCACAACCGCGGCACCCGGAGTCAGTCCGGCTGAATTCAGGCACAGCGCCCCGCAAGCTTGCCCTCCGGCCGTACGCACGCGCCGTCGGGCAGGTCCTGAAGGTCAGTTTCAAGGCATCACCTGTTGCAGTCATCATGAAAGTGGCCGGGTCCTTGATTTCGGCCACGCTGCCGCTGGTCACCACCTACTTCGCCGCGTTGACCACCACCGCGTTGGCCGCCGGTTACGCGGGAGATCCCGACGCCGGTCCGCGGGCGGTACTGTACGTCATCATAACTGCGGCGCTGGGGCTGTTCTGGGGCGCCTTCAGCAGCGTGGACCGGTACATCCAGCAGCTGATGAGCTTCAAAGTGGGGGCAATCGTTGGCGACATGATGTATGAGCGCTTTCTGGCGCTGGAGTTCTGGCGCTATGACGACAAAGAAACGGTGGACCTCTACGATCGCGCCAAGCGGTTCTCCGATTCCTACGCCCGGGTCCTGGACAGGATCGCGGCCATCTTTACGCAGTTGGTTTCAGTCATCCTGGCAGTCGGTGCGCTGTTGTTGGTCAGTTGGTGGATCGCCGTCATTGTCCTCATTGCAATCGTCCCGAGCGTCTACCTGCAGTTCAAGCTCTCAAGAGAGCAAATAGCCCACTGGAATACCCAGGTGGATTCCCGGCGGCAACGGCGCATGATCGAGACGAACCTCCTGCGTCCCCAGCACATTGCCGAGATGCGGCTTTACGGGATCGTGGGCTATCTGATGGACCTGCGGTCCCGGCTTCGGGACGCTGACGAGCGCAGGCGGCTGGACTTCCAGAAGCGCTACATCCCCAAGCAACTCGCAGCGGACGCGCTGCAGTATGGTGCCGAAGTTGTGTCCTTGATCTGGGTGGTGGGACAAATCATCGCCAGGGCGCAGCCGGTAGGGCAGTTCCTCTACATCCAGCAGATCGTCAGCCGGGCTCTATCCACCGCCAACAACCTGGTCTCCTCACTGAGTTCCATCGACGAAGACCTTGCCAACCTCAAAGACTACGAGCTTTTCATGGCGCTTCCTGTGCCCAGCGGCCACGAGCCTCCCCTGGTGAAGTCGCCTTCCGTAGTGGAAATGCGGGACATTCGATTCAGCTATACGGGGAGTGACATTGAGGTTATCAAGGGCATATCCCTGACCATCAGGGCGGGCCAGCACATTGCCATAGTTGGTGAGAACGGCGCAGGAAAGTCCACGCTGATCCGGATCCTGGCTGGCCTGTACCGGCCGGACTCAGGCCAAGTACTGCTCGACGGCGTCGATCTCACCGGTATCGACGTGACCAGTTGGCACCGGCACCTCGCGGTCCTTAGCCAGGAGTTCCTGAAGTATGAATTCGCAACCGCGGCGGAGAACATCTACCTGGGCGATGTCGATCAACCGCGGGACGAGCAACGGATCCGAAGGGCAGCATCGGACGCCGAGGCCATGGAGTTCATCAACAAACTGCCCAATGGCCTGGAAAACCATGTGAGCAATTGGATGGAGGATCCCCGCGGACGCAAGGGGAGTGGCCTCTCCGGCGGGCAATGGCAGCGACTGGCCATGGCCCGGAACTTCTACCGGGATGCCTCCTTCATGGTCATGGACGAACCAACGTCGGCCATTGATGCTTTGGCTGAGCACCGGATCTTCACACGCCTTTTCGCGGACCGGAACAGCACCATCATTGCCATCAGCCACCGGCTGGCCACCATCGAAAAGGCGGACGTTGTGTACATGCTCGAGGACGGTCGCATTGCCGAACAGGGGACCCACAAGGAGCTTGTGGCGTTGAGGGGCCGCTACTTCCGGATGTTCGAATCCCAGCTCACAGTGGAAGAGACCAGCCAGAACACCCCGTAGGAGCAAGTTGGAACAAAACGGTGGCTTGGTCTTGGTGGGATAAACTCGAGCAGTGACTTATGAGATTGAGATTGGCCGTGGCAAGCGTGGGCGTCGTGCCTACTCCCTGGATGACATCGCGATCGTTCCGAATCGTCGGACGCGTGACCCGAAGGACGTCTCTGTCTCCTGGCAGATCGACGCCTATAAGTTCGATATGCCGGTGATTGCCGCCCCCATGGACTCTGTGATGTCGCCGGACACGGCCATTGCCTTGGGCCGTTTGGGTGGTCTTGGCGTCCTGGACCTTGAAGGCCTCTGGACCCGGTACGAAAACCCACAGAAGGTGCTCGACGAGATCGCCGGCCTGGCCAATGAAACCAGCAGCCCGGCCGTCACCCGCCGGATGCAGGACCTGTACCAGGCGCCCATCCAGCCAGAGCTCATCAGCTCCCGCCTCGCCGAGATCCGCGCCGCAGGCGTCACGGTGGCCGGTTCCTTGACCCCGCAGCGGACACAGGAACACTACAAGACCGTGGTGGCCGCCGGCGTCGATATTTTCGTCATTCGTGGAACCACCGTCTCCGCGGAGCACGTGTCCAAGAATCATGAGCCGCTGAACCTTAAGCAGTTCATCTACGAACTCGATGTCCCTGTGATCGTTGGTGGAGCGGCTGGTTACACACCGGCCCTGCACCTCATGCGCACGGGTGCCGCCGGCGTCCTCGTTGGCTTCGGTGGGGGTGCTACCACCACCACCCGCCGTGCGCTGGGCATTCATTCACCCATGGCATCGGCTATCTCAGATGTCACTGCGGCCCGCCGTGACTACATGGATGAGTCCGGTGGGCGTTATGTCCATGTCATTGCCGACGGCGGCATGGGCAGGTCGGGCGACATCGTCAAGGCCATCGCGATGGGAGCGGATGCAGTAATGCTGGGCAGCGCCCTGGCACGCGCCGAAGAAGCTCCGGGCCGCGGCTGGCACTGGGGTCCGGAGGCGCACCACCTCGAATCGCCCCGCGGCGACCGCGTCAACGTTGGCACGGTCGGATCCCTGGAGGAAGTCCTCTTCGGGCCGGGGCACCACACCGATGGCACGTCCAACCTCATTGGCGCACTGCGCCGGTCCATGGCGACCACAGGATATTCCGACCTCAAGGAGTTCCAGCGCGTGGACGTCGTAGTATCCCCTTACGCGGGCAACTAAGACTTCTGCCAATCGGGACTTCTGCCAATCGGACCGGGCAACAAGTAGGGTAGGGGACTACCAGCTGTTGCGTTTGAGGAGGGGTCCGATGAGCAATGTCGCAGGCGGTCCGCAAGTGAATTCTCCGGGAGCATTAAGCCCGGAATCCCGTGCCGCGTCCATTGAAGTCCTGAAAGCCACTGCCGAAGCCGGCAAACAGCTGGACATCCTGATTGTCGGCGGAGGCGTGGTGGGGGCTGGAGCAGCCCTGGATGCGGTGACGCGGGGCCTTACGGTCGGCATCGTCGAGGCGCGGGACTGGGCCTCAGGGACATCCTCGCGCTCGTCCAAGCTCATCCATGGTGGCCTCCGGTACCTTGAAATGCTTGATTTCGGACTGGTCCAGGAGGCCCTGCAGGAACGCGGGTTGCTGATCCAGCAGATCGCACCCCACCTGGTCCGCCCTGTCCCTTTCCTCTATCCGCTGACCCGGAGGTTCTGGGAACGCCCCTATGTGGGCGCGGGCATCATGCTTTACGACACTCTGGGCCTCACGTCCGGGCACAGCCGCGGGGTTCCGATGCACAAGCATCTCTTCAGGCGCGGCACCCTGAGGGCGGCTCCGAGCCTGAAAGACGATGCTTTCGTTGGTTCCATCCGCTACTACGATGCCCAGGTGGATGACGCCCGTTTGGTGGTCAACGTTGTCCGGACCGCAGCGCATTATGGTGCCCACGCTGTGAACAGGGTGCGTGTGGTGGACTTCCTCCGGGAAGGCGAACGCGTGGTGGGCGCCAAGCTTGAAAACCAGGAAGACGGGAGCGTCTTCGAGGTGCGTGCCAAGCAGGTAGTCAATGCCACGGGAGTCTGGACGGACGAAACCCAAGCCATGGTTACGGACCGCGGACAGCTCAAAGTCAGGGCATCCAAGGGCATCCACCTGGTGGTGCCGCGGGACAGGTTCCAGTCCACCGTTGGGCTGATACTTCGCACGGAGAAGTCAGTGCTCTTCGTGATCCCCTGGGGCCGCCACTGGATCATCGGGACTACGGACACGGATTGGAAACTGGACAAGGCGCACCCGGCCGCGTCCAGCAAGGACATTGACTACGTCCTGGAGCACGTCAACAAGGTCCTGAAGCGGCCCCTCACCCGTGAGGACGTGGAAGGCGTTTACGCCGGACTCCGCCCGCTTCTCGCAGGCGAAAACGACTCCACCGCCAAACTCTCCCGCGAACATGTCGTGGCTCATCCGGTGCCTGGCCTGGTAGTGGTGGCCGGGGGCAAGTTCACCACTTACCGTGTCATGGCCAAAGATGCCGTTGACGAGGCCACGCGGGCCATGGATGAACGCGTTCCCTCCAGCTGCACGGAAACGATCCCGTTGCTCGGTGCCGAGGGGTTCAAAGCCGCTTGGAACCGCCGCGCGCGTTCCGCGGAAGAAGCCGGCGTCCACGTTGCGCGCGTGGAACACCTGCTCAACCGCTACGGGTCCATGGCCTCGGAAGTGCTGGATCTCATCGCTGGGCAACCCGAACTCCGGGAGCCGCTTCCCGGGGCCGACGATTACCTCGCCGCGGAGGTGGTCTACGCCACCACCCATGAGGGTGCCCGTCATGTTCACGACGTTTTGACGCGCCGCACCCGGATCTCGATCGAAGCGTGGGACCGGGGTGTGTCAGCAGTGCCTGTAGTGGCTAAGCTGATGGGAGAAATCCTTGGCTGGAGCGACACACAGCGGGAAAGCGAAATCAAGCACTATCTGGCCCGGGTGGAAGCTGAACGGCTTAGCCAGCAACAACCCGACGACGAATCAGCTGACGCCGCGCGCATGGGAGTCGATGACATCGTTCCCCTTCGCTGAGCAACACAGGACCTGCGGCCGGGAGGCCACACTGGAGGGAACACAACTTGGCTGAACCACTTGACCGGTATGACGCGGAACTGACTACGCCGGACACCGTCATCCTGGAACTTGTTGCCGAGGACAAAATCGACGCAGCGGCTCAACTCGCGGAACGGCTTCACGCGGCTGGCCGGATTTCCAACCTCCAGGGCTTCCTGGAGCAGGTCCATTCCAGGGAACACCAACTGGCTACCGGGCTTCCCGGTGGCATTGGACTGCCACATGCGCGGAGTGAATTCGTAGACCGGATCTCCATCGCCGTGGGCGTCACAAAGTTCGGCCATGCCCTGGATTTTGGTGCTGCCGATGGCCCCGCCACGCTGATCCTCCTCATTGCCACGCCGGCCAGTTCCTTCTCGGATCATTTGGAAGTCCTGGCTACTTTGGCGCGTTCGCTCTCCAAAGAGTCATTCCGGGAGTCCCTGCGCCGGGCACACGATACCGAGGTTATTTCCGAACTCATCAACTCCAGCCTGGTGTTCTTCGACCATTGAGAACAGGCGCCCACGGACCAGTTCCAGGGCTAAGGTCCCTACCGCTCGTTTCGTTGTTCTACAGCCGGACGAAGTACGGTTAAGGCGTGTTGAAAACCGCGCTGAAACCCCGCTGGATCGCAGGACTCGTCTTTGCGCTTCTCCTGTCCGCGGTGTTTGTGCTGCTCAGCCAGTGGCAGCTCAGCAGGTCCACCCAACACGAAGCTCCCGTTTCGTCCAGCATTGAAGATGTCAAGCCCTTGGTGGACGTCCTGCAGCCGGGGCAGTTTTTCCCCGGTTCTGCTTCGGACCAGATGGTCAGCGCCACCGGATCTTACGATCCTGCCAAGCAGGTCCTGGTTGAGGGCCGCCTGTACAACGGCCAGAAGGGATTCTGGATTGTCTCGGCTTTCGCGGTGGACAATGCTCCCAAACTGAGCGGTGTGGCAGCCTCGCCCAACACCTGGATTCCAGTAGCACGGGGATGGGTGGCCGATGCCGCCCAGGCCGGTCCGCCGCCGTCGGGCACCATCACGCTGACCGGCCGCCTGCTGCCCTCTGAAGCGCCGGTGCCAAACGTCGACGCCGGTCCAGGCCGGGCGTCCGCAGTGGCAGTTGCCGAACTTATCAACATCTGGGACGTCTCCAGCTACCAGGGTTTCATTGCCGCGACGTCCGAAGCAGTTGGCGGTGTTCCCGTCGCCGCGGACCAAGCGGTGAAGGCACTCAACATCCCAGCACAGCCGCCCGCCCAACAGATCAACTGGCTAAACCTGTTCTATTCCGTTGAGTGGGTGGTCTTCGCAGGATTCGCGCTGTACATCTGGTGGCGCATGGTGGCAGACGACTATCGTCGCGACCTCGAAGACGACGAGTTCGACGCAAACGACGACGGATTCGACGATGGATTCGACGATGACAGAGACCACCCCAATGAACCGTCAAGCCCTGAACCCCAGCAACCTGGGCCAGAACAAAAGGTGCAGTAATGATTGAGCCCAAGCCGGCCATCCAGCCCGAGCAGTCCGGACCCAAGCCGAAGAAGCGCAGGTTTGGCGGAACGGAAGCCCAAATCCGTTCGGCACTGAAGTTCTACAAGGTCATGGCCTACCTGACCGGTGCCATGCTCCTGCTGCTCTGCGCTGAGCTGATTGCCCGTTACGGTTTCGGTGTATCGCTCTTTGCCGGTGGCACGGACGCCATCACGGGTAAGCCCTTTGGCTTCGGATTCGCCGAGTCTGAGCCCAAGGGCGTGATCGGTGGCTTCAATATCTCCACCACCGTATTGATCGTCCACGGCTGGATGTACGTGGTCTATCTGGTGTCCAACTTCCGCTTGTGGTCGCTCATGCGGTGGCCGTTCTCCAAGCTGGTCCTGCTGGCGTTGGGTGGTGTCGTACCGCTGATGTCGTTCATCGTGGAGAAGAAGTTCCACGCACAGGTTGAAGCGGAACTGGCAGCCAACCCCCAGGCGTCAAAGCGCTACTAGCCGCGGCAGCTCCAGCCACCGGGGCGTTAGGGTGTGAGATGCCTAACGACGAGCCCGTAATTGACCTCTTCGGGCCGCTGTCAACGTGCACGGGGGCCGCCCGGCAAAGTAGTCTTGGTTGGTGACTACTCCCACCGCACCCCAGACTTCCCAGAAGCCGGTGCTGGTTGTTGACTACGGTGCCCAGTACGCGCAGCTGATTGCACGCCGCGTCCGCGAAGCGAATGTGTATTCGGAAATTGTTCCGCATACCTTCACCACCGAGCAGCTTCTGGCCAAAAACCCGGCAGCCATCATCCTTTCCGGCGGACCTTCCAGCGTCTACGCAGAAGGTGCTCCGCGTGTTGGAGCGGACCTGTTTGAAGCCGGGGTGCCGGTTTTTGGTATCTGCTACGGCTTCCAGGCCATGGCCAACGCACTGGGCGGCAAGGTAGCCCAGACGGGCCTCCGGGAGTACGGCGCCACCGAAGCACTGGTGGTTGGCGATGCCCGCTCGATCCTTGATGGCGTGCCATCTTCACAGAACACCTGGATGAGCCACGGCGACTCCGTCCATGAAGCTCCCGAGGGCTTCGAAGTGCTGGCCACCACGGCTGGCGCGCCGGTAGCCGCCTTCGCCAACGAGGAAAAGCGCCTCTACGGTGTGCAGTGGCACCCGGAGGTCAAGCACTCCGTGCACGGCCAGCACGTCCTGGAGAACTTCCTGTTCAAGGGCGCTGGCCTGAGCCCCAACTGGACCACAGGAAATATCCTCGAAGAGCAGGTGGAACGTATCCGCCAGCAGATCGGCGATTCCAAGGTCATCTGCGGTCTTTCCGGTGGTGTGGATTCTGCTGTAGCCGCAGCCCTGGTCCAGAGGGCCGTTGGAGACCAGCTGACATGTGTCTTCGTGGATCACGGTCTCCTTCGCGAAGGCGAAGCAGAACAGGTTGAACGCGACTTCGTCGCTGCCACGGGCGTCAATCTGTATGTTGCCAACGAGCAAGAGCGCTTCCAGTCTGCATTGGCCGGAGTCAGCGATCCCGAGACCAAGCGCAAGATCATTGGCCGGGAATTCATCCGTGCCTTCGAAGAAGCGGAGCGGGCCATCATCGCCCAGGCAGCAGCCGAGGGCGAGAAGATCAAGTTCCTGGTCCAGGGCACTCTGTACCCGGACGTCGTCGAGTCCGGCGGCGGCGAGGGCGCCGCGAACATCAAGAGCCACCACAACGTGGGTGGGCTTCCCGAGGACCTGCAGTTCGAACTGGTCGAGCCGCTGCGCGCCCTGTTCAAGGACGAAGTCCGCGCGGTCGGCGCCCAACTTGGCCTGCCTCAGGAAATCGTTGGCCGCCAGCCGTTCCCCGGCCCTGGCCTCGGTATCCGCATCGTCGGTGAAGTAACCAAGGAGCGCCTTGACCTGCTTCGCAAGGCTGACGCGATTGCCCGTGCCGAGCTGACCGCTGCCGGCCTGGACAACGATGTGTGGCAGATGCCGGTGGTTCTGCTGGCTGACGTACGCAGCGTCGGCGTCCAGGGCGATGGCCGCACCTACGGCCACCCGATCGTTCTCCGTCCGGTATCGTCCGAGGACGCAATGACGGCCGACTGGTCGCGTTTGCCGTACGACCTCCTGGCCCGCATCTCCAACCGCATTACCAACGAAGTGGATGGAGTTAACCGCGTGGTGCTGGACGTCACCAGCAAGCCGCCGGGAACCATCGAGTGGGAATAGCATTTTGAGTGGCCGGCCTCCCTTGGGAGGCCGGCCACTGTTCTTTCAGCTGTGAAATGACGGCGAATTTCGCATTGCCACAGTGTTGCGGAGCGGGCTGAAGGAGTATTCCCGCTACCCTCGAAAGTATGCCGGTATGGTCCAAGGCGTCTAAAGCTAGTACAGAAAAGAAGGCAGCAGTTGTGTCATTAGGTCAAGGCCAGGAAGAGGGCTCCGAAGAGCTCCGGAAATGGCTGTCCGGACTTAAGCCCGTTACAGGGGCGGACACGATGCTGCGTTTCGTGAAGACCCCCGAAGGCGCCATCGATCTCAGCAACGCACATCCCTCGGGACTCGCACAGCTGCTGGCGGGGCGTAGAACGAGGTTGTCCACGCTTATCCGAGACAGGCAGCAATACCTGGTGGCGGCACGGGCTGCGCGCAACATCCGGTCCAAGATTTTTGAGCTCAGCAATGATCGCGGCATCGAGGCGGGGTACCTCTCTGCGGGCACGGTGGTGTGGACTTCGGCCGTAGGTGGCAAACCCCAGCGGGTTTCGGCCCCTGTCATGCTGACCTCCATTGTCCTGACCGTTCGCCCGGGCGAGGACGATTTCGAGCTGCAGCTCACCGAGCAGGCACGCATGAACCCGGCTTTGGTGCGCCACCTGAAGACCGTCCACGGCATCGTCTTCGACGTCAATGCAGTTGCCCGCATGGCCTACAACACTGCCAGGCTGGACCCCCAGCCGGTCCTGGATCGCCTGGCCACCCTGGTTCAGCCGATTCACGGCGCCGAGGTTGAATTCAACTTGCTCGTGACCACTTTGGCTGATCTTTCGGGAAACCTGGACGATCCGTGGATCAACATGAACAATCCCACCGTGGCGGCCCTGGCAACTGCCGCCAATGGTGGCGACATCGAGCCCGAACCCATTAAAGCGGGGCGGTTCCCAAGCCTGGATGAACGTGATCCGGCGGACGAGCTCCTCCTGCTCGACGCGGACACTGACCAGCAGTACGTGGTGGACGCTGTTCGCGCAGGAGATTCGCTTGTTGTCAGCACCCCTCCAGGGAGCGGCCAGACGCAGACAGCCATCAATGCCATTGGCGCATTGGTCAGCGAAGGCAAATCCGTCCTCGTGGTGGGGGACCGGCAGTCCAGCCTGGCGGGACTTTCTGCGCACCTGGAAGCGCTGGGCCTGGATTCGATGTTGTTCCGTCCGGGCAACGGCACCACACCACAGCAGCTAAAGGGCCAGTTGGTCCCGGCCATCATGCGCAATGAAAAGGCACTGGAACCGCAGCTTGGGAACCTCCATCAGACGCTGGTCGGACACCGGCATGCCCTGATGGACCATGTCGCGTCGCTTCACAACGTCCGCGAACGCTGGGGCTGCTCGCCGTACCAGGCCATGCAATCGTTGGCCGAATTGACGTCCATCCACCCGGCGCCGTCCACCACGGTGCGCCTCAAGCGCAGTGTGCTGGATAACATCAAGGACCGTGAAGAACTGGCTGGCCGCTTGCGTCGCGCTGCCGAGCTGGGCAGCTTTAGCCGGGCTTCCACCTCCAGCCCCTGGTATGGTGCACGCCTCGTAACCCGCAAGGAGACAGAAGAGGCCCAACAGCTTGCCCGAATCGCCGAGGAGAAACTTCCCGTCCTGCGCGATCGCATGAAGCAGCTTTCGGATCACGCCGAGATCCGTTTGGCGGACACCTTCACGGAGTGGGGCGCTCAGCTTGAATTGCTGATTGCCGTGCGCGAAAGCCTGGACAAGTTCACTCCGGATATCTTCGATCGCCCGGTGCATGACCTCATCTCTGCAACTGCAAGCTCTGCGTGGCGACGCGAGCGCAACCTGGAGATGCCTTCAATGCAGCGTTCGAGGCTGCGGCGGGTGGCAAAAGAGTATGTGCGGCCCGGTGTTCACATCGCGGACCTTCACAGCTCCCTGGTCCTCGTCCAGGAGCAGCGTGCCCTGTGGGCAGGGTACGCCACCACCCAGCGCCACCCGGCCGTGCCGTCCGGACTCGCGGACCTCGGGTCCTTGTATCGCGAACTGGATGGCGAGCTTCGCCGCCTTGGTGAGGCACTCAAGCACACCTCTGCCGGTGGTTCGCTGCACCAGACACCGTACCTGGAACTGATGGAGCGGCTGGAACGGCTGGTAGCGGATACTGCCACGCTCGAAACGCTCCCGGAGCGCACGCTGCTCATTGAGGAGATGCGCGAGCACGGCCTCGGCGAACTGCTCGCTGACCTTGCTGCCCGTGAAGTGCCTGCCGCTTCGGTGGCGGCCGAGCTGGACCTCGCCTGGTGGCAGTCTGCTTTGGAAGCAATGATCAGTGGTGACGACTACCTCGCCATGTCCGACGGCGACTCGCTCCGCCGCCTGGAAGCTGAGTACCGCCTTGCGGACCAAGCCCACATTGCCAGTGGTGCTGCGCGTTTGCGGTGGCAGTTGGCCCGGAAGTGGAGCGAGGGGATAGTTGAGCACCCCCGGCAGGCTGAGTTGCTTCGGGCCCTGCTCAAGGATGGTCGGGTTACGCTGCCGGCTCTGAGTGCCCAGGCTCCCGACCTCGTACCAATGCTTGTTCCGGTGTGGTCTGTAAGTCCCTACCTGTTGACGGGGGTTCTTCCCGCGGAGCAGAAGTTTGACGCGGTGATCGTCATCGACGCTGAATCGACCTCGCTCCAGGCCGTCCTTCCGGCGATTGCGCGAGCCCGGCAAGTCATAGCCTTCGGTGATGCGAAGATTGCGAATGCCCGCACCTTCAGCGTGGCCGTGGAACCTCCAGTGGCGGGAGTGGCAAGCCACGAGACCGTGGACAGTGCGTTCAAGGCCCTGGCACGCGTCCTGCCCACCTGGCAGCTGAACTGGGTCTACCGGGCGGTCGATGAGGACCTCATCCTGCAGTTGAGCAAGAACTACTACGACGGCGGCCTCCGGCGTTTGCCCGATGGCAGTTCGGTGACGGGCCTGGATCGTTCGATCCTGGTGGAGTACATCCCCGATGGAACCGGACTCCCGGGCGCCGACCATGAGGGCGTTGAGTCCGTTACGGCGGAGGTCAACCGGGTAGTGGACCTTGTCTTCGAGCACGCCAGGCTTCGGCCACGGACTTCCCTGGCTGTGGTCACGGCCAGCCTGCGCCATGCTGCGCGGATTGGCGAGGCAATCAGGCTTCAATTGCCCAACCACCCCTTGTTGTCCGCCTTCTTCGGTGCTGGCCCCGAGTCCTTCCGCGTAGTTGACCTTGAGCGAGCCCAAGGCCTGGTGCGTGACCATGTCATTTTCTCCCTCGGCTACGGCCGGACACCCCATGGCCGCGCCTTGCACTCGTTCGGACCGCTGTCCACGGAGGGCGGACGAAACCGCTTTGCCTTGGCTATGACCCGCGCCCGCCGTTCCATGCACGTCCTGAGCTGCTTCCGCCCGGAAGATCTGGATCTGGATCGACTGGCGCACGGGGCTGTGGACTTTTACGAACTGCTGGACCGTGAACTGTCGGGGAACAGCAACCTTGGAACTCCTGCCTCGCGCGCCGTTGCCAGCGAACAGGCTCTGGGGGAGGACCCCTTGGTTGCCGATCTCGGCGAGAGGTTGCGGGCCAGGGGTGCCCGCGTCTGGCACCTCTATGACGGTGTCCTGGACATTGCCGCCGCTGCCGATCCCGTCCACACCATTGGACGGGAGGGTGCCGAGATTCCCACCCCGGTGGCAATCGAGTCCGACGGCACGGAACGCTACCGGCGCATGAGCGTCCGCGAACGCAGCCGTCTGAGGCCCCAGCTGCTGGAACGCATGGGCTGGCGTTACATGTCCCTGTGGACCATCGAAGTGTTCACGGATCCCTCGTCCTGCGCGGATCGAATCGGATCCTATTTGGGACTTGAAAACCATGTTCCCCAGGCCGTACCCCCAGCGGAGCATGGCTTCCTGGATATGGATGTTGAACAATTGAATCTGGACAATGCGGCTTCCTCGTACGCAAGCTCCTCCTACAGCAGTTCCCCGCACAGCAGTTCCTCCGCAAGCAGTTCCTCCTACAGCCGGGCCTCGCATCGGCAAAGCCCGGGAGGCGCCCAGGCATCGGTGGAATCCCAGCTGCCCGGGCAGGCAGGTGTGGACAATCGCAGGGGGCCAGGTGGCGAACCGGGCAACGCAGAAGCCAGCACTCCAACCCCCAGTGATCCAGAGGATGGGACTGAAGCACCAGTGAAAGAACAGGGAACCGGCAACGAAAGCGGCTCTGACGAACAGACCGCAGCCGTAAGCGCCGAAAACGCTGAAGAGTCCGCGGAGACAAAGACTCCTGCGGCGAAGCAAGCCTCCGGTGGCATCTTGCCCACCAAGGCCGCTGAAGACGACCCCCGCCGTTGGGGCGACGAAGGCAACTATGACCATGAGCAGTGGTTGAAAGAGCAGAAGCCACCGCATTGGGGCTGATTGCGTCATCGAATCCAGGCCCGGCAATAGAGATCGACCAAACGCTGGGATTGACCGAACCTAGGGATTGACCAAAACAAAGAAAAGCTTGCCTTGCGTTGATGCGCCGGCAAGCTTTTCTGCTTGTGGAGGATTTGCAGCCACTACCACCAACCCGTCTGTGTCGCTGGTTCCCAGCCATTGGCCGGGTTTACCCCCTTGGGCAGATGTCCATAGGACAGGGACGGAGGCGGCAAGGACTTCAGTTTGCCGGGATTCGTCATATGTCCCGGCGGCGGTAAGTACTACATTCACCAGCTGTCCCGGGGACAGCAGCTGGATGGATGAAGGGTCAGCCATTCGAAGGGGGACCGCAGCTGAGCCTACGGGTGCCCCTGTGAGAAGTCCCGGCCCCAGAAGATTGGATTCAGTGGGAATCTGCCCTTTGGCCAAAGGCGAGGCGAGCTGGCGGCCCACCAGTGAAACGTGATCCAGGAGGGCTCCGGAAATTGCGAGGTCCGGCGGCACACCAACATTGGTGAAGTCTGACTCGGTGAGGTTGGTGCCTGCTGCGAGGTCGTGGGCAGCGACGAGAATGCTGACGCGCTGCTCAGAGGCAGGGGTTAGCTGTTGGACAGTAATGCCTGTGGCGAGGCAGAGCAGCAGTGCAACTGTCAGCCGACGGTTCCGGGTTACCCAGAACTTGAGGCTCTGCCTGCGGCCCAGCCTGATCTGGCGATGTGGCCCCTGCTTCCGGAGGAGGAAATGGCCAGCCGTGGTTGTGGGCTTGTTCCGGGGGCCATCACGGCCCCGGACAGGGGGACTGGGGCGTTCGCGGCGGGGGACTGGGGAAGTGGTTGTCTTTAGTGGCATGACGCCACGTTAGCCACCGGGCCCGGCCACCCAACAGCGGCCGGGTGCCCTATGTGGAAAAGTGCTGGCTAACTGGCAGCGGCTGCGGCCGCCGGTGCAGGCGTGGCAGCAGGGGCCGGAGTCGCCGGGGAGGAGGGCGCGGCGGAGACGGTGCTGCCCTTGGCATCGCGCGAATCCGTGCGGTAGAAGCCCGAGCCCTTGAAGACAACGCCGACGCTGTTGAACTTCTTGCGGAGCGCGCCCTGGCATTCAGGGCACTCCGTCAGGGAGCTGTCAGAAAAGGACTGGACGATGTCAAAGGCATGGTCACAGTCTTTGCAGGCGTATGCGTATGTGGGCACTGAGTTCCTCCTTCAGGACAAAGTTCAGGTCCTGCGGAGCCATGGCGGAGAATCTCCGCATTAGCAGTCGCAGGGCCTGAGTGCCAATTCTATCATCCGCATCCGGCTCGTTCGCTATCTCCCAACTGCATATAAATGCGGGACTTCACGTATGGGTCAATCGAGATCACTCCCGCGGCCAAGCGTGATGATTCCTGAGGGCGTCAGCACCTCCGGCACCGGCCGGTCAAAAGGCTCTGCGGGGATAGCTCCCGAAGGCAACACATCGTCGTCGTACACCACTGCAATGGTGGGTGGCCGCCCGCCGGAATTGTCCAGGCCTTGGAGGAGCCGGTCGTAGTAGCCGCCACCCTGTCCGATGCGGTTGCCATCCCGGTCGACGGCCGTGGCGGGCATGAAGATGCCCGCAACAGAGCTCACCACAGCACTGTCCAAACGTTCGCCTTCGGGTTCGTCGATGGGTGCGTAGTCGGACCGGACGAAGGCTGTCTCCGGCGTCCAGTACACCCAGCTCAACTGGCGGCCGGCCTCGCAGACAGGAAGCAGGACCTGGTGGCCGGCGTTGTGGAGCCCTGCGATCAAGGGCATGGTTGGGGGCTCGTGGGAGACGCCCACGTAGATGGCGAAGGTCGTGGGCGATCCGGCCGAAATTTTCCGGGCCCAGGCCAAGCCGTGCCGTGCAATTGATTCGCCGGCCTGGGCTACAAGCTCCTTGGTGAGGCTGCGCCTGTACAGGCGTCGGCTGCTGCGGATGTCTTCCTTGGATGCCATTTTTGTCCGATCATGAGATTCCCGCGGGCCACCGTGGTGTGCCTAAAGCAGCAAATCCGCTCCAGTTCAGGGGCTGTTTCTGCGTCTTGCCACGGCGGGGGTTTACCCGTTGATGTATTCCTTCCGTTACATTAGTCCGGTGACTCTCGATAACAATGCTGTCCGTAAGGCCGTCATCCCCGCAGCGGGTCTTGGTACCAGGTTCCTCCCCGCCACAAAGGCGATGCCGAAGGAAATGCTGCCCGTGGTTGACAAGCCAGCCATCCAGTACGTCGTCGAAGAAGCGGTGAAGGTTGGCCTGCACGACGTCCTGATGATCACCGGGCGCAGCAAGCGCGCCCTGGAAGATCACTTTGACCGTGTGCCGGCGTTGGAAGCAACGCTGGCAGAGAAGGGCGATACTGCCAAGCTTGAAGCCATCCAGTCCGCCACCAACCTGGGTGACATCCACTATGTCCGCCAGGGCGATCCCAACGGTCTCGGCCATGCAGTCCTTCGTGCAAAGCAGCACGTCGGGCATGAGCCTTTTGCGGTCTTGCTGGGCGATGACCTCATCGATCCCCGTGAGGACCTGCTGAGCGAAATGATCGCTGTCCAGCAAAAAACCGGCGGTTCCGTTGTTGCCCTCATTGAAGTTGAGCCTTCCAAGATCAGCGCCTATGGTTGCGCCGACGTCGAGGATAGCGATGAGGACGGCTACGTCCGCATCAAGCAGCTCGTTGAAAAGCCGTCCCCCGAGGAAGCTCCATCCAACCTTGCGGTGATCGGCCGTTACGTTCTCCATCCGGCAGTGTTTGACGTCCTGGAAAACACCGCTCCCGGACGTGGCGGAGAGATCCAGCTGACGGATGCCCTTGAAGTTCTGGCTGCCGGGGAAGGCGAAGGCTACGGCGTTTATGGCGTTGTCTTCCGTGGACGCCGCTATGACACCGGTGACAAGTTGAGCTACTTGAAAGCCTGCATCGAGTTGGCATGCGAACGCGATGACCTGGGCCCCGAGCTCCGCGAGTGGCTGCCCACCTTCACTGCCGGTCTTCCCAAATAACACCGGTGTACGGCTCTGCGATCTGGCCGGTAACGCTGGAAAGCGGAGCCTTGGTGCTCCGGCCAATCCGTTACCGCGACAAGCGGGAGTGGTCTGAAGTCCGTTCGCGGAACAGTGAATGGCTTGCACCTTGGGAGGCGTCCAATCCCGCACCGGGTGGGCGCCTGCCCAGTTACCGTCAAATGGTGGCATCCCTGAATGCGCAAGCCCGGCAGGCCACGGCTTTGCCCTTCCTCATCACGGAGCGCACCGAGGGTTTCCGTGATCCTCAAATTGTGGGGCAGTTGACGGTCTCATCCATCGTGTGGGGTTCGGCAATGATGGCGACCCTTGGCTACTGGGTTGATAAGGAACGCGCCGGGCACGGTATCGCTCCAACTGCAGTTGCGATGGCTACGGACCACTGCTTCCGGACCCTTGGCCTGCACAGGATGGAAATCAATATCCGGCCTGAGAACGCGCCAAGTCTTCGGGTGGTGGAAAAACTCGGATTCAGGGACGAGGGCTACCGGCTGAGATACTTGCACATCAATGGCGAGTGGGCGGATCACCGGTCTTTCGCGCTTACGTCGGAGGAAGTTCCGCAGGGACTCCTTGACTGGTGGCTCAGGGGAAGAACGGGCAGGTCATAGGCCCTTTTGAGCCGTATCTCCATTCATTTGCGGACTCGCCGGCGACACACCGACCGCAATGCCGCCGCCCCTGATGATTTGCTTCTACGGTTTTGAATGTGGACTTCCCTCTCAGCAGCTCAGTGATACTCGTGGTCACTGTCGCGCTTTGGATGGTATGGGTCGCTCCTTACGTTCTTCGGAACAGACGGCAGCAGGTCCAGGCGGCCGCTGTTTCAGCAGAGGCATTTGACGACGAACCAGACGAAACGCAGGCAGGGGTGGTACTGACTTTGGCACCCCGGCAGGAGAAACCGATGGAGACCATGCACAGCAAAGCACCGGCGTCGCCCCAGGAATCCCGCGTGGCTGAGTCGTCTGCCAGGCAGCCACCCACAACTCCCTTTACGATCCGTTATGCCCGGCTCACTCTGGCCTTGGCCGGCCTTGCTTTATTGCTGACTGCCATTGTTTCGGGCGTGCTGCGGCTGTTCGGTACGGGTACTGTCTGGCTGCCGTTGGTGTCGTTCGCGGGTTCGGTACTTGCCGTGGTGACTTTGCGGCGGCTCGCCCTCCGGGATCTCCGCGAACGCCGGGCGCGTCGGGCTGCGCCGGTGGTGCCCATCCAGACACCCGCGCGGTACCTGCCTAAGGAACCGCCTGTCGAAGCCAAGGAAACACGGGTTTTCGACGCCGAGGCCGGAAAGTCCGAGGCCGCACGTCTCTCTGCCGTGGAACTACGCCAGGCTGCCCTGGCTGTTGCCTTGGCAGCTGGGGACAAGTCAGCTGGTGACAAGTCCGACGGCAACAACTCTGTTGGCGACAAGTCCGCTGGTTCCGAAGATGCCAGCTGGGAACCGGTTGAGGTTCCCAAGCCCACTTACGTTGGTGCCGCCAAGGCGCCGCGCCCCGCTCCGGAGCCCCTGGATCTTCCTGAAGCTCCCAAGCCTGTGGGCAAGCCGGTGCTAAAGCAAAGTGTTGAGCAGACGGAGGCCGCAGCAGTTGCGCAGGTGCGTACTGCATCGAAGGGACAGAGTGCCCTGAGCAATCTGGACGATGTCCTGCAGCGTCGCCGCGCATAGCCCGGCATGACCGCGCTCTGTGTTGCAGGTGGCACTGGCCAGGTCGGCCGTGAAGTTGTTCGCCAGGCGCTCGACGCCGGGCACACGGTTTCCGCCCTGAGTCGCCACGTGCCGCCTCCCGGTTCGGAGAAGCATCACGACGGCGCGGCCTACTTTGCCGGCGACGTCACTACGGGTGATGGTTTGGCGGCCGCGGTGGCGGGTGCCGACGTCGTTATTGATTGCCTTGAAGGCCGGTTCGGGAAGGCCCAAAAGGAATTCGCCGACGGCGGCGCTCGTCTTCTTGACGCGGCTCACCGGGCAGGGGTGCGCAAGGCTGTGGCCTTGTCGATTATCAACTGTGACCAGAGCACGTATTCCTTCTACGTTTCCAAGGCAGACAAGGAACGGGTCTATGCGAGGGCCAAACTGGAAACGGTGGTTATCAGAGCCACACAATTCCACAGCCTGGTGGAAATGATCTTTGCTGCAGGTGCAAAAGTGCGGTTGATTCCGGCATTCAAGGGAGTGCGCTTCCAAACGATTTCACCCAAGGAAGCCGCCGCTGCATTGCTGGAAGCTGCGCTGGAGGTGCCTTCTCCCGAGCGGCATCGCGTCAGGACCGTTGGCGGGCCCGAAGTGCTGGCCATGAAGGACATGGCGGAGTCATGGAAAGCCATTACCGGCGCGCGAGGCAAGGTTCTGGAAGTCCCGCTCCCGGGCGCCATGGGCGCCTACCTGCGTGCGGGACTCAACCTTATGCCCGAGCAAAGATATGGCACTGAAACGTTCGTGTCGTGGTTGGAAAAGCGCTCGGAAACTTTGTAGCCTAAGGACACTGGCCCGGCCGTAGACGCCGTGCCCAGGGGCTATAGCTCAGTTGGTAGAGCGCTTCGTTCGCATCGAAGAGGTCAGGAGTTCGAATCTCCTTAGCTCCACGGATTCCGGCAACAACAAAACCGGCCAGGCACAACATGCCTGGCCGGTTTCTTTTGTGGGAGTTTAGAGGGGCTGGATGTTCTCCGCCTGAGGTCCCTTGGGGCCCTGGGTGATGTCGAACTGGACCTTCTGGTTCTCGTCCAGGGAACGGTATCCGCTGGACGTGATTGCTGAATAGTGGGCGAATACATCCGGTCCACCGTCGTCCGGGGCAATAAATCCGAAGCCCTTTTCAGCGTTGAACCATTTCACTGTGCCTGTAGCCATGCTTGTTTTCCTTCACGGGTAGCTGGTCGGTACCGCTTGTCGGATCACCGTCCCCGCCACTCACATTATTGAGCCTATGTGTCGATCTGACATGGGGCAACAGATTCTGCCGCGCCTTTCTTAATGTCCTTGTGCCGGGGTAGGCTTCCGGGCCGTGGTTGGAAGGGCCGGCCAGCGGTGGATGCCCCCTTAGAATTACCCTGTGAACGACTCTCTGCCTCCGTGCCCCGAATGCTCCAGTGAATACAGCTACCAGATGGGCGCGCTGTTGGTTTGCCCTGAATGTGCCCACGAATGGTCACCAATGAGCGGGAGCGACGAGCAGGGGAATGTCATTAAGGACGCGGTGGGCAACATCCTGAGTGACGGCGACACCGTCACGGTGGTCAAGGACCTCAAAGTGAAGGGCAGCGCCACGGCCATCAAGGTCGGCACCAAAGTGCGGAACATCCGGCTGGTCGACGGCGTGGGGGATCACGATATTGATTGCAAGGTGGACGGGTTCGGCCCCATGCAGCTCAAGTCCAGCGTTGTGAAGAAAGTCTGACGGGAGGCGCTTTACGATGACGGGGACCCCAGTACCCAAAGGCCTCATCGGCCCCATCCTGGTAGGCGTCATGCCCGGGCAGCGTCCCGTCGTCGTAGAGCGTGCCGCCGAGGTGGCGCTTAGCGCCGGGCTGCCGCTGGTGTGCGCCTTCGTTGATGTGACCGTTTATCCCGTGGATGGAACCACGGGCGGGCCGTCTGCTCCGATTGATCCCGACGGCGTGGACGATGATGCCGAGAACGTCCCGGAATCCTTGCGGACAGTTATTGCCACCCAGTTGGCCGAAGCTGACTTGAGCTGGTCCATCGTTTCCCTGGCAGGCGAACCGGCACGGGCGTTGGCCCGTGAGGCCGAAGATATCGGCGCGTCCATGATTGTGGTGGGCTCCAGGGACCGCAAGCTCGGTTCGGCCATTAAAGAGCTGACGGCGGGCTCCATTGCCCGTCAGCTCTTCCACCGCCAGGATCGCCCTGTGTTGGTTGTACCCGTGGAGCCACGGGTACCGGTGGATGATGACGACTGACGCCAGGCGTCCCGTCCATCTTCACTGGGGGTTCATCGGAATTGTGGCCGCGGGTGGCGTGTTCGGGGCACTCGCCCGCTACGGCCTCGGACTTATGATTCCTTCGCCAGGATCCTGGCCGTTGCCCACCCTTCTGATCAACCTTTCCGGCGCTTTGGCCCTGGGCGCTTTGCTGGAGGGACTTGCCAGGAGGGGGCCCGACGTCGGCCGTCGCCGGGCGTTGCGCCTCGCCTTGGGTACGGGCTTCCTGGGTGCCTACACCACGTACAGCACGCTCGCCTTGGATGCGGTGCACCTGTTCACCTCAGGTGACACGACTGCTGCCCTGGGTTATCTGGGCCTGAGCCTGCTGGGTGGGGCGCTCGCAACCATGGCGGGAATCTGGTTCGCCGCATGGCATCACAGGCGTACGAAATGACAGTCATCCTGTTGGCCCTCGCGGGAGGACTGGGCGCGGCTGTTAGGTTCATGCTGGACGGGCTCATCCGGGCACGCGTACGTACTGCCCTGCCATGGGCCACCATTTTCATCAATGTTTCCGGTTCCTTGCTCCTGGGGTTCCTGGCAGGTCTGGTGATGGAAGGGCAGGCGCCTGAATCCCTTCAACTCATCCTCGGCACTGGTTTCCTGGGCGGCTATACGACGTTTAGCACGGCAAGTCTGGAGACCATCAGGCTGGTGCAGAGTGGGCGGATGGGGCTGGCGCTCGTCAACGGGTTGGGTTCCATGGCCGTTAGCGTCGCGGCTGCCGCGGCCGGTGTTTGGTTCGCTCTGCTGCTGGCTTAAAGAAGACTGTCTGGCTGTCTTGGCCCGGCTGTAGGATCGGTGCCATGGCTAACAAGACATTCAATGAGCTGTTGTCCGTTCAGGTCGCCAATGAGTTTGCGGCCTCCCAGCAATACATTGCAGTAGCCGTGTATTTTGACGGTCAGGACTTGCCGCAGCTTGCCCGGCATTTTTACCGCCAGTCCCTCGAGGAGCGCAATCACGCCATGATGATGGTCCAGTACATGCTGGACCGCAACGTGCCCGTCGAGATCCCGGGCATCGCCCCGGTCCGCAACAACTTCACCAACGCCAAGGAACCTATCGCTTTGGCCCTTGAGCAGGAAAGGGAAGTTACGCGCAACATCGAGGAGATGTTCCGCGCGGCCCGTGCTGAGGGCGACGCCTTGGGCGAGCAGTTCATGCTGTGGTTCCTGAAGGAACAGGTTGAGGAAGTTGCCTCCATGACCACGCTTCTCAACATCACGGAGCGGGCGGAGAACCTCTTCGATATCGAGAATTACGTTGCGCGTGAGAGCGTTGGCGATGGCGGGCATGATTCCAGTGCACCGTCTGCTGCCGGCGGCGCGATCTAGCTGCAAAAAACCAAGGGGCCGCCCGAAGCTCAGCTTCCGGCGGCCTCTTCGATTGCCAGGGCATCGTCAGGGTCGGACCTGCCTAGCAGGGACAGGCGGCTGGCAATGCGGGCCAGGTCCACGGGAGGGACGCTGCCGGAGGGCTCCGCGTCCCAGTCCAGGGGTCCGGCGCCGATCAGGAACAGTGTGATGTCCTGATCGTGAAGCACATCCATGGCATTGCTGAACCGCTGCCATGCGGGCGCGGAAGCAGGGTCGCCCCCGGTAGGGGAGGGAACGTCGTCGATCACCCAGGTCTTGAAACTGTGCGCCAAGGCCAGGAAGTCCGCAGTGGAGGTCAGCCCTGCGCACAATTCCGGAAACCCCACCCAGAGCAGGTCCCGGTCAGCGTTCTTGACCACGATCGGCTGCGTTGTTGGGGTCAGGACGCGGCTTTGGGATACCGATGGCCGGAAGAGCCCCAACCGTCCCAGTTGTTTGGGCGTCCCCGGTGTGATGATCCGGCCAGAGCTAAAGGCTTTGGGCGCGGCGCTGGGTTGGGAACCTGCTGCAGGAAACCGCCGGAAATCGGCGGGGCCATTGACCTCCACAATATCCATCATCTCTTTGATGGCTTCGATGGTGGGCACAAAATGGTCGTGCCACAGCGGATTGGGCAGTAAATCGTCCGGGGCGTAGTTGGACGTCACCACCAAGGGAATCCGGCGCTGCGCCGCGGTTCGCAGCAATCGCGCGATAAACATCCCATCCCCAACGTCATGGACATGGAACTCATCGAAGAACAGGACGTCGATGTCCGCCAGGAGCACATCCACCGAGTGCTGGATGGCTGTTCCATCCGCGGAACCGGAACGGCGGGTCCCGGCGTGGAGCCCTCGGAAGAAATCATGAAAGTGGACGCGACGTTTCCGGGCGCGGAGCCTGTCGTGGAAACTGTCCATGAGCCACGTTTTGCCGCGACCCACAGGTCCGTGAAGATAGATACTTCGCGGCGTCCTTCGCTGACGCGCTCGACGGCGGGCAGTTACCTCTGCACCAAAGGACGCCAACCGCTGCGCTGCTTCATGCTGGCTGGGCTCAAGCTGGAAACCCAGCCGTCCGGCGTCGTGCGTGATGCCCTCCACGAGCGCCAGGACAGTTTCCCGGTTGCCCTGTCTTCTTCGTTGCGGGAGTCTTCCACGTTGCGGGAGGCTCCCCGGTTGCGGGAGGAATGGGGGCGTCACAGCCAGCCCTTCCGCTTGAAGATGAGATACATGAGCAGTGCTGCTCCGAACATGAGTCCGATGGCCATCGGATAGCCGAAGTCCCAGTGCAGCTCCGGCATGTGGTCGAAGTTCATGCCGTAAACGCCTGCCACAAAGGAGGGCGCGAACAGAATGGCGGCCCACGAGGAAATCTTCTTGACCTGTTCGTTCTGGGCAGCGCTCGCCTCGTTCTGGCGGTTCGCTGTCAGGGTGCCGTCGAGGGTCAGGGCGTTCTGCAGGAGATCCCTGAAGGAGTTCACCCTGGAGATGACGCGCTGGACGTGGTCCTCTACGTCACGGAGGGAGCGCTGGAGCTCGATGTCCACGCCGTATTTCTCGAAGCCCTTCTCCAGCAGCACCATGATGTCCGGAAGAGGCTGGATGGCCCTTTGGAATTGAATGACTTCACGGGCAAGTTCATAGATCCGCCTGGACACTGCTGTATCGCCGCTGAAGAGCTGGTCCTCAATTTCGTCGATGTCGTTCTCGAGCCCGGCAACGACAGGTGCATAATCGTCCACCACCTGGTCCAGGAGGGCGTAGAGTACCGCTTCCGGTCCATGCCGCAGGAGGTCCGGCCGCTGCTCCAAACGGTGGCGGACACGCGCAACTCCGCCGGTCTCGGCATGGCGGATGGTCACTACGAAATTGGGACCTGTAAAGATGTGCAGCTCGCCGAACTCCACCGTCTCGGAAGCGTCCAGATAGCGGGCGGGTCGCAGGACTGTGAAGAGGTTGTTGTCGTAGCGCTCCAGTTTGGGCCGCTGGTGTGCTGAAACGGCGTCTTCCACAGCGAGCTCGTGGAGGCCGAACTCATGGGCGACAGCGGTCATTTCGTCCCGGGTGGGCCGGTAGAGACCGATCCACGCCATGCCACCTTGCTCCGAGAGTGTCTCGAAAGTCTGCTCAAGGTTACGTGGGGTGGCTGTGCGTACGCCTTCTACATAGACGGCGTTATCAATGATGGTCACGAGTGAACGCTACTGCATGGCACCGATGATGGCGCCGGCAACGGTCATGGCGAGGATATCGTGCCCCGCATCAATAACGGTCACCTCCGAGGGACGCCCCGCGAAACCATTGTGGATGACATGTCCTCCGGCACGGAAGACCAAAGCCAGGATGAGGGCGAAGAAGCCACCTGCCAGGAACGTGTTGAGCTCCAGGGCACTGATCAGGATGGCCAGCAGAATGCTGGTGAGCGCGGCGGCAAGCATCATGGGAATCCAGATGCCGGCTCCACCATCGATGTTCTTAAGGTCCTCTTCGGTTTTGCCGATCGCTTGCATCCACCTGCGCCCAAGGACGGCCGGCATGTACCAAACGAAGCCGATCACCATGCTTGAAATGAAGGCCAGGAGAACAGCGAGCCAGTTGATCTGCAATATGTGTGAGAGCCAATCCATGGTCAAAAGCCTAAACGGCTGCGACCCCTGGAACCGCGTTCAAACGCTCATGCTGACCGCGTGTTGGTGGAACCGGCCAACCTTTCCATCAAAGGCTCCGTGCGGTAGGGGATATGTGTGTGGAGCGCCAGGACAGTTTCTGTTCGGATGACGCCCTTGGTACGCAGGACGGACCTCAGCGCGGATTGCAGGTTATGTGTATCGGTTGCCACCACGCGGCACCAGAGATCTCCACGTCCGGAGATTTCGTGGACCTCCAGCACTTGTGGAATCAGCCGCAGGGCACCGATGACGCCATCGAGTTCGCGGTGCGTCACTTCGATGGTGATGAAAGCTACGACGTCGTACCCCACCTTTTCCAGGTCCACTTCACGGCCTGCTGCCTGAAGGACCCCGGACCGAAGCAGCCGCTTAAAGCGGCTCTGCGCAGTATTGCGGGCGATGCCGAGTGAGTCGCTGAGCTCGGCGATTTGGATGCGGGGATCCTTGATGAGTTCCAGCAGGATCTTCAAGTCCATGGGGTCCAAGGTATTCAAATGGTCACTCCGGCTCACTGAGACAACAATAGTTTGACTATTTTGCTCAATTTTCCCACGTTTCTGCTTCATCGAGCGCAGGTCTACGGCAATCTGTTGCTACCGAAACCTGGCTGCGCCCTCCATCCCACAAGGACCCGCGCGCAGCCCCGAATCAAGGGCACGGAAATGACTGTCTTGAGCGAACTCCGCATGCGTCCGGCCAAAGCCGGAGCCTGGAGTTGGGATGCCACCACCACTGCAAGGTTGGTGCTGGCCGGCATCGTGATCTTCACCCTGCTGGTGGGCGCAAACCTGGCCACACCTCTCTATCCTTTGCTGCAGGCCAGGCTGGGGATGTCCCCCTTGGACGTCACGGTTGCCTTTGCCAGCTACGTTGTGGCGCTGGTTGTGGTTCTCATGGTGGCGGGGCACTGGTCCGATCACATTGGAAGGCGGGCGGCACTGGTGCTTGCCGTCGTCATGGGATTGCTGGGTGGCATCATCTTCGCGAGTGCGGACAGCCTTGGCATGCTGTCCCTCGGCAGGGCCTTCCAAGGCGTGGCAGTAGGGCTGGCCACCGGGGCCAGCTCCGCAGCCCTGCGTGAACTGTTGCCCCAGAGGCCTGACTGGGCTTCGCGCTTCACGTTGCTCTCCTCGGCTGGTGGCGTGGCTGCCGGACCCGCAATCGGTGGTCTCCTGTCGCTGCTTCCGGACCCTACTCGAACGCCCTACTACATCCACTCCGGGGTGCTTCTCGCCGCACTCATTCCACTGTGGCTACTCAAGGCAAGGCCCGCGATTGCCCCCGCTGAGGGAAAGCCGGCGCTGAAGGTTCTCGCTCCACGAAAGCCCGCTATTTCCAGTCATGCACGCGGTGCCTTTTGGATGGCATCCGCGGTGGGCTTCCTAAGCTTCGCAGTCTTTGGCTTCTGTTTGTCGCTGGCTCCGGGATATTTCGCAACGGTGGTGCATGCCGATTCCAGGCCCCTTGTCGGGCTGATGGCGGGGGTGACCTTGGGCGCATCGGCGCTCAGCCAGTTGGTGGGAGTACGCGGACGCTACCTGGTCCCCGTTGCCCTGGCGGTGTTGGGCGTCTCCATAGTCCTGGTGGGAGCTGCCGCCGCTTGGTCGAGCCCGTTGGTGCTGGTGGCCGCCAGCGTGACCGCCGGTGCAGGGCAGGGCATCGCGTTCCGTCAGGTGTTCAACGACGTCGCCGGGAAGGTAGAGGCGGCCCGGCATGCGCAGGTCATCAGTACGGTGTACGTCGTCACCTATCTGGGAAGCGCGGTTCCGGTGATTGGCTTGGGACTGGCGGTGTCGGCGTTGGGCTTGCAGACCGCCGTCGTTGGTTTTACGGTGCTATGCGGGGTTGCGGCGCTGGCGCTCGCTGCGGCATCAGTCCGGGGCGCCCTGCGCGCCTGAGCCGGGCTACTCGGGAAGCGGACCTCGGTTGCCGGGGATGTGCTGGAAGACCATGGTGGTTTCCGTGTGTCCGACCACTGGATCAGTAGCGAGGTTATCGAGCAGCCAGTTGCGGAGGTCGTCGGTGTTGGCGACGGCAATATGCAGAAGATAATCCACGGAGCCTGTGGTGTGGAAGGTGGAGATCACTGCCGGCAGCTTAGGGACGCGTGCGGTGAAGCGGTCGATCTGATCCCTATCATGGGCGCGGAGACGGACAGCAATGAGCGCCTGCACCGAGCGGCCGATCGCCGGCAGGCTGAGGATCGCCTCAAAGCCTTCGATGATCCCGCGTTCGGACAGGGCCCTGGTCCGCATCAGAGCAGTGGAGGGAGCGATTCCCACGAGTTCCGCCAATTGTTTGTTGGAGATGCGGGCGTCCTCTACCAGGGCGGCGAGGATTCGTTCATCAATAGCGTCCAGCGGCTCGGCGCTGCCTGAATGTGGCCGAACATTCTTCGCGGGGTTGCTCACGGATCCTCCTGAAATTGCCTTTCATTCATCATAATCATTGAAATCCCGGCCATCCATTCGTTCCCGCCCGTTGTTCCCGAATATTTGCCTAGGGTCGACCCGGTACAGCGTGGATTATTCTTGCGGGGTCGGTGAGCGATGCACGACGGCGGTGATTACCGCCGTCGTGAAGGCAAGCGCCATGACGCTCCAGGCCAAAGCCGGCCACCCGAACGCCTGGAAAGCCAGGCCTCCCGCCCAGCCGATGACACTGGACCCCAAGTAGTAGGAGAGGTTATAGAGTGATGCCGCTTGGGCGCGGCCTGTTGTGGCGATGGCACCGGTCCAGCCGGAGCCCACGCTGTGGGCTGCGAAAAAGCCTCCAGTAAACACCACGAGGCCGATCAACGTTGCCACGAGGTTCTCTGCCAACGTCAGGGCGAGGCCCGTGATCATAATGACAATCCCAAAGAGCAGGACGTTGCGCCGCCCGAAGCGCGTGGTGAGTCCGGCCGCCCACCGGGAGCTTACGGTTCCGGACAGATAGGCCAGGAAAATGAGGCTCACCACCGTGGTGGGAAGCCCGAATGGTTCCGCGTGGAGCCTGAACCCGAGGTAGTTGTAGACCGCGACAAATCCGCCCATGAGCAGGAATGCCTGAAGGTAAAGGGAGAACAGTTTGGGGTTTCTGGAATGGGTCCCCAGCGTGCGCAAGGCTCCTCGGAATCCTCTGGCCGGCGCGGGCATGAAGCGTCGCTGTTTGGGAACCAGCACCACGAACAGTACCGCCGAGACGGTGGCCAGCAGGGACACTGCCAGCGCGGCTGCCCGCCACCCCCAGAGTTCTCCCACTGGACCCGCGACCAAGCGTCCGGCAAGTCCGCCGAGCGTGGTTCCGGCAACGTAGCTTCCGGCCGCCAGTGCCGTGTGGATTTTTGTGACTTCTTCGTTCAGATATGCGATGGCTATGGCTGGGATTCCGCCCAGGGCCATGCCTTCAAGAGTCCGTAGTCCCAGGACCAGTGGAACAGTCGGTGCCAGTGGAACAACGAGCCCCAGTACCGTCGCAGCTCCGATGCCGATGGCCATTGCGCGAACCCGGCCGATCCTGTCTGCGACGAAGGACCACGGCAGGACGCTCACGGCAAGTCCCACGGTGGCCAGCGAGATACTCAGTGCGGCTTCAGCTGCGGAGATTTGGAGGTCGGCGGCCATCAGTGGCAGGACTGCCTGGGTTGAGTACAGCTGGGCGAACGTCGCAACCCCGGCCAAGGCCAACGCGGCAAGCACGCGTCGATAGCCACGGGAACCCTTGGCGTGTCCTTCCCATGGTGTAACGCTCACGGCTGTTTTAGTCACTGGCCCAGATTAGGCTTCCTGGATTGGGTGATCCAATGCATCATTCGCTTATGATTCATGCATAACTGCATGATTGTCCTACTGATGCTGGAGCGGAACGGCAGGCACATGGAACCGGATCACCAACAGCTTGTGCAGCTCCTGCCGCTGCTTCCCGTCCTGGCAGAACTGGGCCGGACGGAGCATATGACGGAGACGGCCGAGCTCCTCGGCGTTCCCCAGTCCACGGTGAGTCGTGCAGTGGCGAGGGCAAGCGCGATTGTGGGGATGGATCTTCTTGTTCGTGATGGGCGTGGTATCCGCCTGACTCCGGCGGCAAGGACGTTGCTGCCCTACATCGAAGCAGCGTTGGAAGACTTCCAAGCCGGATTGGACAGGGTAAGGCACGAATCGGACGTGGTGAGGGGACGCATCGGCATCTCGTTCCAGCACACGTTCGGTGAAGCGACTCTGCCCCTGCTCATCAGCGCATACCGTGGCAGGCATCCGCATACGGTCTTCGAGCTACGGCAGGGTCCGCGCGACGACTGCCTGGACGAACTAGCCAGGGGCGATACAGATTTCGCCCTCACTGCACCGATCGCCCCGGAAGGCAGGGGAATCCACTCCCTGCCCCTCTACAGGGAGCCACTGCGTGTGGTGCTGCATTATCGGCACCCACTCGCGGGCCGCCCCAGCGTGCACCTGTCCGAGCTGCGGCATGACCCTTATGTGACGCTGCCGGCTGGCGTCGGGCTCCGGGCCTTGGGCGAAGCGCTGTTGCGCGAAGCGGGCTTCCGTCCGCGGACCGCCTTTGAAGTCCAGGAATCCCACACTGCCAGGGGGCTGGTGGCGGCCGGGCTGGGCTTCTGCATCCTGCCTCCCGCCGGGCCCGGCTCCGGAACTGGCCAGTTCCTGCCAGGGGCCGAGTTGGGACTTGTGGAAGTTCCCATCGAATCCGACCTTGCGTTCCGGCAAATCGGCATGGCATGGCGGGAGCGCACCTTCGAACCCGACGCCGTCAGGCTGTTCCGTGAGCTGGTGGTAACGGAGGGCGAAGCATTGCTGGCCGAGCTTGTCAGAGCCCGCTCAGGAAACCCCTGACAACATCCGCTGCGGATCCTTCCTTTGCTGATCGCCAACCAGTGCCTGCCCACAGATTGAGGCGGTCAGGATCACCCGCCGCCGATGCTGCTGCCCGGATCGGCGCCGTCAGGTGGTGGATTGCCGGATAACCCTCTGGCGCGTCCGCGTGATCGCGAACGAACGCGTTGACCAGTGAACGGGCGTATCGTCCCGTAAAGGCCCGGGTCCTGGCCGTCTCCGTAAAGCGCGGGTCGCCCAGGGCATCTTTATGCGGTTGCCGGGCTCCGCTTTCCTCCGTTCGTACCAGCGCCGTACCAACTTGCGCGGCTGACGCACCAGCAGCCAGGACTTCGCGAAGCGCTGTACCGTCGCTCACCGCACCGGCCGCAATCAGCGGAAGGTCGACGGCGGTACGCACCTCGGCGATGAGACCCGCCGTCGTGCTGTTTTCTCCTGGGTCGGCTGCCAAGAACGTCGCGCTGTGTGCTCCTGCGGAACTGTGCTGCACCGCAAGGGCATCCGGGCCTTCTTCCGCGGCTGCAAGGGCCTCGGCGACACTGGTCACACTGGAGATGACAGCAGTTCCGGCCTTCTGCAGGGCCTTGACCACAGAGCGTCCCGGAAGCCCGAAGACGAAGCTGACGAACTCCACAGGATCCGCGATCAGCGCGTCGATTTTGTCCTGCCAGGCGTCGTCGTCGTCAAATCGGAGGGCTGGGATTGCCACGCCGTAGCGGGCGCCCTCTGCTTCAAGTTCCGTCCGGTACGCCTCCAGCCTCGCGCGCGCCCCGGCGGACGGGGAGAGTTGCACCGTGTCCGGTACAAAAACGTTCATTCCGAACCGGATGCCCATGGCACGCGCTGTTGCGATCTCGGCTGCCATGGCCTCGGGACTTTTGTAGCCGGCCGCCAGAAAACCCAAGCCTCCGCCGGCCTGGACTGCCTGCACGAGTGCGGGAGTGGACGTTCCACCAGCCATGGGCGCTGCAATGAAAGGCGTATCAAACAGGGAATGCGACATGTGCAGTTTCTCCTCGGGGCGCTCCAAGCTAGTCTTTCACGGTGAACAATCTTGACTCTGCCATGCATTCCCACGCGTCCCCGCAGGCACTCACCGGAACCGTGATCGGGCTGGATATCGGCGGAACGAAAACGCGCGGCGTGAGGTTCGAAGATGGCGTTCCCGTCCTGGACGAAAGCGCCGGAAGCTCCAATGTGCAGAATGTGAGCCGCGAGCAGGCCATGGCAAATCTCGCCGAACTCTTCGGAAAGATCGGCGGCGGTGACATTGACCAGGTTTACGCGGGCGCCGGAGGAATTGATACCGATGAGGACGCGCAAGCGCTCGCCGACTTGATCTCCCCACACGTCCCCGGGGCGCGCATCACCGTGGTTCACGATTCCAGGCTGCTTCTGGCGGCTGGGGGAGCAAGCACGGGCGTCGCGGTGATTGCCGGAACCGGTTCTGCCGCGTGGGGACGGAACGCGGCCGGTGAGGAAGCCCGCGCCGGAGGCTGGGGTTATCTTCTGGGCGACGAGGGAAGCGGCTACTGGCTGGGCCGCGAAGCCGTGCGCCACAGCTTGCGGCGGATGAACCAGGGACTTGAGCCGGACACCCTGAGTCGTGCCTTGCTGGACTCCTGTGGTGTGGAGGAGCCTGGCAAACTGATCGCCTTGTTCCACTCCCCGGAAACCGGTCGCCGTTATTGGGCGCAACAAGCGCGCCTGGTCGTCGAGGCTGCGGACGCCGGTGATGAAGCCAGCGCCAAGCTGGTGGACCAGGCGGGCAAGGACCTGGCTGACCTGGCCGAGCAGGTCGTTCGACAACTGGGCTTGGACGGTCCCGTGATTCTGGGCAGTGGACTGGGCATGAACGTCCGCCGCCTGCAGGAATCATTCAAGGCGCGGCTGGCCGAGCGGGGCATCGTCGATGTCCGGATTCTCCAACAGGACCCTGTGTTCGGCGTCCCCCGGCTTGTGGCCGAGCAGCGGGCGTAACGCTTGACTCAGCCCCTGGTACGGGGCCGGAGCTTAACGCCCGGAAGTGGCGGCGCGGGGATGCGTCCGGCTTCCGGTCCTGCGTCAGGACCATGGCCCTGGACCAATCCGAAGCGTGACGTGGCGGCGGCGTCGTCGTCCAGCAGGCCTTCGGCTTCCCATTCTAAACGCGCTTTTTCCACTTCTTCATGAGTGCGTCCCACGAAGTTCCACCACATCAAGAGGTCTTCCCCGAACGGTTCGCCACCCAAAAGCATGAAACGGGTATCCGGTTGGGCCCCCACGATCAGGTTGTTCCTGCCGGCACCCAGATAGGCCAAGGGGCCTGGTTCGATGTCTTCGCCGTCGATGACCAGGTGGCCGTCCAGCACCAACACTGCATGCTCAAACTCGGGTCGAAGCGGAAGCTGGAGCGTACCTGCGCCGGTGATGTCCGCACCAACGATGGGACTGAACATCGTGGCGGGTGAGCGCTGGCCAGCGAATTCACCCACCATCACGGTTGCCGTGTAGCCTTCGCCAACAGCGACTGGAAGCTCGCTGTGTTGCTCGAAGGAGGGTTCGCGGTGCCGGTGCTCGTCGGGGAGTGCAACCCACAACTGGAGTCCCCGCGACATGGGAATCCCGTCATCCGTTCCGGCCACCGTAGCCGCAGGCAGGACCGAGAATTCCGAATGCGAGATTCCGTGGCCGGCGGTCATGATGTTCAGTTCACCGGGTTTGACCACAACATCGCTTCCCACGCTGTCGCGGTGCCTAACGGCCCCTTCCAGCGGCCATGTTACCGTCTGGAGACCGCAGTGGGGGTGGGGGAGAACGCTCATTGCCACACGGTCCGGCCCAAAACTGTCCAGGAAGCACCAAGCGCCAACGGTGGGCAAACCGCGCTGGGGCAAGGTGCGGAACACGTTCATGGCACGGACGCCGCCCAGCGGAACTTCACGCTCGGGCCATAACTGCACGCACGGGCCTTGTCCTTCATGGGCGGCGGGGCAGACTTGTTCCGCCGGCGAAGTATCAAGATTGGTCATGTGTTCATCACCTGTGCATAAATGTTGGAAATTGAGCTAATCTGTTCCGTGTGAACAACGCCCTTTTGAGCTACCACGACGCCGTCCTCTACCGTTCGGGTGAACCGTATCGCATCCTTGCGGGAGCCATCCACTACTTCCGGGTTCACCCCGATTTGTGGCAGGACCGCCTACGTCGGCTGAAGGCCATGGGCGCCAACACTGTTGACACCTACGTCGCCTGGAACTTCCACCAGCCTAAGCGCGAAGAGGCGCCGGACTTTACAGGCTGGCGGGACATTGGCCGTTTCATCGATCTCGCCGCGGAGGAAGGTTTGGACGTCATTGTCCGGCCAGGCCCCTACATTTGCGCGGAGTGGGACAACGGCGGCTTCCCGGCCTGGCTCACCGGAATCCCCGGGATCGGCCTGCGGTGCATGGATCCACAGTTTACGGCCGCGATCGAGGAGTGGTTCGATCACCTTCTCCCGCAGATCGCCTCACGGCAGGCATCTGCGGGCGGCCCGGTCGTCGCCGTCCAGATTGAGAACGAATATGGCAGCTACGGCGACGACCACGAGTACATCCGCTGGAACCGCCGTGCTTTGGAGGAGCGCGGGATCACTGAGCTGCTGTTCACCGCCGACGGCGGCACTGACTACTTCCTCGACGGCGGCTCCGTCGAGGGGACCTGGGCGACAGCCACGTTGGGAAGCCGGGGTGACGAGGCTATCGCAACATGGCAGAGGCGCCGACCGGACGAGCCGTTCTTCAATGTCGAATTCTGGGGTGGTTGGTTTGACCACTGGGGCGAACACCACCACCGCCGCGACGCCCACGACGCCGCGGCGGAAGCACGGAAAATGCTCGATGCTGGTGGATCGGTGTGCGTCTACATGGCACATGGAGGCACCAACTTTGGCCTGGGATCCGGCAGCAACCACGATGGCACCATGCTCCAGCCGACGGTCACCAGCTACGACTCCGATGCCCCCATTGCCGAGAACGGAGCATTAACGCCAAAGTTCCATGCCTTCAGGAAGGAGTTCTACCGCGCCCAGGGCATCGAGGACCTTCCTGAACTGCCTGCCGGGTTGCTCACGGACGCCCCGGTCCTTCCAGCGCAGTCCCTGGCCCTGACGGAAGGCCGGGACCTGTTGGAGCTCGTCCGCGATTCGGGCAAGCCGGTTACCAGCGTCAAACCGCTCACTTTTGAACAGTTGGGACTCGACGCCGGCATGGTCCTTTATGCGGCCGAGGCGACTCTCCCGGGACGCCCCGGGGCCCCAGTAGAGAGCCGCCTCAAAATCACAGGGTTGAATGACCGTGCCTACATCTGGGTGGATGGTCAGTTTGCCGGGGTCCTCGACGATGTGAACGGGGCCGAAGGGTTGGCTGTCACCGGAACCGGCGTCCCGGCCAAGCTGGAGATCCTCGTGGAGAACCTGGGCCGCATCAACTACGGTCCCCTGACCGGGCATGGCAAAGGAATCCAGGGCGGTGTCCTGATCAACCAGCGCTACACCTTCCACTGGACGCAAACGCCAGTACCGTTGGCTGAATGGGCGGCAGAGGAGCTCGAGGGACTATCCGGAGCGGAGTTCTTGGTTGCGGAACCGGCGGATACATATATTGCGCTCCCTGGTTCCGGAAAGGGCTTCGTCTGGCTCAACGGCTTCCTGTTGGGCCGGTACTGGGACAAAGGGCCCCAGGTAACCCTGTATGCCCCGGCGCCTCTAGTGAAGCGTGGCCTCAACAGCATCAAGGTGCTGGAGCTCGCCGAAGCGGGGACCGTCGTCGAGCTCCGCGAAGGACCGGACCTCGGCCCGGAAGAAGCCGGGCCGATCATGGCGGCCGAATTGCCTTAGTGCAGACCGGCTGGGAAGTAGCTGCCTACTAAGCTGGCACCATGACCCTGGAGTTCGACACCCGCCCCGCCGCTTACGCCATCATCATTCAGGAGGACCGGATTCTTCTCGCCTACTGGAAGCAGGACGGCAAAGAAGGCTGGACTCTGCCGGGTGGCGGACTGGACCTTGCGGAGCATCCCGTGGACGGATGCCGCCGTGAGGTCTATGAAGAAACCGGTTATGAGGCCCGCATCGATCGCATGCTCGGCATCGACGTCGGACACTGGCCCGCGGAAGCCAGGCAGGACGGTACGCTACGGGACTTCCAGGCGCTCCGGCTGGTCTACGAGGCCACGATCGTCGGTGGCGAGCTGACGCACGAGGTGGATGGCAGCACTACCCATGCGGCGTGGATTCCCCTGGAAGATATCGGCAAACTCAACCGGGTCTCCCTGGTGGACGTGGCAATACGTCTGCACAATGAGCGGCCAGCCGACGGGAAGCTCGACTAAAGGCCTCCCAAAAGACCTAGCCAAAGGCCCAGTGGCTTGGCTACGCTGTAGAACGTTGCCGGCCCGCCAGCTGCCGGCCCGGATGCTGAGGAGGTGGAACTGATGATTGCCATAATCCTGCGCGCCCCGCACCCACGCGCGGCGCACCGTCATCACACCACCATTCCTGTCCCGGCATCAGCCAGCCAAGGCTAGGCGGCCGGGCCTCAGCAGAGGTACCAAACGTGAATACTTACGCTTCTTCAAGCGACCCAAAAAACAGTTTCAGCGACGCAGCCGACGGCCACCGTCTCCAAGGCCCAACAGACTACGGCTATACCGAAAGCACCGCTGAACTCTTCCGCGCCAACCCGGCTACGGACGGCCACACCAGCCACAACGCTCCGGCACGGGTAGTCCGCCTCGACAGGAACCGTGTGCTCGTAGCCTCGAGCAGTGGCCTGCTCCATCTTCCCTATCCCGGGCATGGTTTGGTGCCCGCCACTGGTGACTGGGTGTGGCTGGGGCATAACAGCGCCGGTGAGCCATCCGTCGTCGAGGTTCTTCCCCGGCATTCGGCCCTGAGCCGAAAGCGCGCTTTCGAGGCATCCTCCGAAGAACAAATCCTGGGCAGCAACATCGACATCGTGGCGGTAGTGGTTCCCGTGGACCGGCCTCTTACCCATAACCGGCTGGAGCGGACGCTCGTGGCCGCATGGGATTCCGGCGCAACTCCGCTGGTCGTCATTACCAAAGCCGACCTGGCGGACCTGGCAGACGACGTCGTAGGTGAAGTCATCCTCCAGGCTGCCGGCGTGGAGGTGGTCACCACGTCAGCAGAGCAGGGCGACGGCATTGAGGACCTCAGGCAGCACATCCCGGATGGGGCTACGCTGGTGCTGCTCGGCCCTTCGGGTGCCGGCAAATCCACGCTCATCAACGCCCTCGCCGGACGCGATCTCCAGGCAACGGGTGAGGTGCGTGCCGGTGACGGCAAGGGGCGGCATACCACTACCTCCCGGGAACTGGTCCCCTTGGCAGGCGGTGCCGTGCTCATGGACACTCCAGGTGTCCGTGGCTTTGGGCTGTTCGACGCCGAAGACGGAATGGAGGAGATGTTCGGCGACCTTGAGGGGCTGTTCGCCGGATGCCGCTTCGCCGATTGCTCCCACCAAGCCGAGCCGGGGTGCGCCGTGTTGGAGGCGCTCGCCGACGGAACCCTGGACGAGCGCCGGTGGGGCAGCTACCTCAAACTGCAACGCGAACTGGCGGCCCTGAACCGGAAACACGATGCCGCAGCCAGGCGGGCCTATCAGCGCGAATGGCATCAAAAGGTGATGTCGGCGGACAGGGGACAGCGTGCCGCGGAAAGACACCGGCACGATCAAGCCCAGGAACGCGCAGCAAAGGGCGGCAAACGACGCAAACGCTGAACATTGCCGATTCATTACGGAATACGTGGCGTCGCTGACATCGTCGGTGGTGCTGGCTACGCTGGGTGAAGATCGTCCGCCGAAGATAGGCCCGGGTATGGCAGAAGCCATGATTGAGTTCCAGAGCGTGACCAAGCAATACCAAGGCGGCCAGCCGGCCGTCGACAACCTGACCATGTCCATCGACAAGGGGGCCATCACCGTCCTCGTCGGTCCGTCGGGCTGTGGCAAAACGACGTCCCTGCGCATGATCAACCGCATGGTGGAACCAAGTTCGGGCACCATCACGGTGGCAGGCAAGGATGTCTCCACAGTGCCCGCAGCACAGCTTCGCCGCTCCATGGGCTATGTCATGCAGTCCTCCGGGCTGCTCCCGCACCGGTCCGTTTTGGATAACATCGCTACGGTTCCGCGGCTTAACGGCGTATCCAAAGCGGATGCGCGCAAACGTGCCGCAGAACTTCTCGACGTCGTTGGGCTGGCTTCGGTGCTCGGCAAACGGTATCCCTCGCAGCTGTCAGGCGGTCAGCAGCAGCGCGTGGGAGTGGCACGCGCGCTCGCAGCCGACCCGCCTGTGCTTCTGATGGACGAGCCCTTCAGCGCCGTGGACCCGGTGGTACGCGACGAACTCCAGCAGGAACTCCTGCGCCTGCAGCGCGAGCTGGCTAAAACCATCGTGTTTGTCACGCATGATATTGACGAGGCCACGGTGCTGGGCGACAAAGTGGCAGTCTTTGCTGTTGGCGGCAAGCTTGCCCAGTATGCCGCCCCTGAAGAAATCCTGCGGGCACCGGCCAACGATTTCGTGGCCTCCTTCGTGGGCAGGGACCGTGGTTTCCGCCACCTTGCCTTCGACGTCGCCGACTCCGTGAGACTCCACCCCGTCACCATGGTGGGACAAACCGAGGGCCAAAACGCCGGACGCCGTTCGGGGGAGTGGGCGCTGGTGGTGGACGACGAATCACGTCCCCTCGGGTGGTCCTCACCCCGGGACGGTGCCGGGCTGGTCCCCGGAGGTTCCCTCTTCCATAAGGGAGACACTTTGCGCCGGGCGCTGGATTCGGCGTTGTCCTCGCCATCGGGTTTGGGCGTTGCCGTGGACGACGACGGCAGGGTAGCCGGGGTCTTGAAGGCGCCGGAAGTCCTTGCCCTGATCGAGGAAGTCCGCCGCCACAGGGAGGACGCCACCTGATGGAGTGGTTCCTGGCGAACATTGGCCTGGTTCTCGGCTTGGCCGGCCAGCACCTTGTGCTCGCACTCATCCCGATGCTGCTTGGGCTGGTGATCTCAATTCCCCTGGCGCAGCTCGCCCGGCGGAACAGTACCCTGAGGTCTGTGGTGGCCACGGCGACGTCCTTGCTCTACACCATCCCGTCCCTGGCGCTTTTCATCATCCTGCCCACCATCCTGGGAACACGGATCCTGGATCCCCTCAACGTTGTCGTCGCCCTGACGATCTATGCGGTGGCCTTGCTGGTCCGTGCCGCCATGGATGCGTTCGACTCTGTTGACGACGATCTCCGCAACGCTGCCGTGGCCATGGGCTTCAAGCCCTCGGCCCGTTTCTTCCAGGTGGACCTCCCGCTGTCACTGCCGGTTCTTTTCGCCGGGCTCCGCGTCGTGTCAGTCAGCAACATCTCGCTGGTCAGCGTTGCTGCCCTGCTGGGAGTCGGCAATCTCGGAATCCTTTTCACTGATGGCTTGCAGAGGACCTTCGTTACCGAAGTAGTGGTTGGCATCATCGCCATCCTTATCCTGGCCTTGCTGATGGATGCAGTCCTTGTGGTGCTGGAGCGTCTCCTGACGCCGTGGACACGGGCGGCAGGCGGCGGCACGGGCGAACGCAAGAACGGCACCGCCTTGCTCACTGAACCGAAAACCGGACCACACCTGCCCCACGCCCCAGTACGGCCGGATCCGGGTGCATCGGCATGAGCAACGTTTTTACGGACACCATTGCGTGGTTGACGGATCCCATTCATTGGACGGGAAGCGGAGGCATCCCCACGCGGCTGTCCGAGCATCTGCAGTACAGCGGGCTGGTGCTCCTCATCGCTGCGGCCATTGCAGTACCTGTGGGTCTTTACATTGGCCACACGGGACGCGGCAGGGTGGTTGCCGTGGCCATTGCGGGCGCCCTGCGGGCCCTGCCCACTCTGGGTCTGCTGGTCCTCTTTGCCTTGTTGGCCGGCAGCGGTTTGATGCCGCCGGTGTGGGCCCTGGTGATCCTAACGGTTCCACCATTGCTTGCGGGGACATATGCGGGCATCTCCAGCGTGGATGCCACGGTGGTGGACGGAGCCCGGGCCATGGGCATGACGGAGCTTCAGATCCTGTTCCGTGTTGAGCTCCCCAACGGGCTCCTGGTGATGTTCGGTGGCATCCGGACAGCTGTTTTGCAAGTGATTGCAACCGTTTCGGTAGTTGCGTACTTGCCGCTGGGTGGCCTGGGACGGTATTTATTCGATGGGCTTGTCCTGCAGGACTTTCCGCGGATGCTTGGTGGATCGCTGCTGATCGCTGCCCTTGCCATTGCGGTGGACCTCGTTCTGGCCGCCTTGCAGAGGCTGGTCCTCCCGCCCGGCCTCACCCTCGACTCAAGCGGACGCCACACGGCGGCCGACGATCTCACAGCCGCAGCTCCCGCCGCGGCTGCCGTTCAAGGAGGTACACCATGAAAAATTCCGTTCCCATGACCCTTACGCGCCGTGGACTCGGCGGCCTCGCGGCCGGCGTCGGTGTGGCCCTCGCCTTGAGCGCGTGCGGCGGCAGCCCTTTGGCCACCCCGTCCACTTCTGCTCCCGGTGGATCCAGCGGATCCAGTGGGCCCCTTGTGGTTGGATCGGCCGACTTTCCAGAGAGCCAGGTGATTGGCGAGGTCTATGCGGGCGCCCTGAACGCGGCCGGTGTTACGGCCACTACCAAGCCGAACATCGGCTCGCGCGAAATCTACTTCAAGGCTGTCCAGGACGGGTCCGTGGACCTCGTCCCGGACTACTCCGGGAACCTGCTCTCCTACGTTGATCCAGAGGCCACGGAGGTCTCGGCTGAGGACGTGTACAAGGCGCTTCCTGGCAAGCTTCCGGAGGGACTGGCGGTGCTTGATCCGGCAAAGGCGGAGTCCAAGGATGCCATGGTGGTCACCAAGGCCACTGCCGAAAAGTACCAGCTCAAGTCCATCGAGGACCTCGCCAAGGTCTGCAAGGACTTCACGATGGCGGCCCCCGCAACATTCGAGACCCGTGCTTACGGCTTCCCCGGGCTGAAGAAGAACTACAACTGCGAGCTCAAGGGCCTGCAGCCATTCAACGACGGCGGCGGGAACCTGACGCTCCAGGCACTGTTGGAGGACAAAGTCCAGGTGGCCGACATCTACACCACCACACCATCCATCGCCGACAACGACCTCGTGGTTCTGGAAGACCCCAAGAACAACTTCAAGGCCCAGCAGGTATTGCCGCTCTACAACAAGGCCAAAATGACGGACAAGGCCAAGGACGCGCTCAACAATGTGTCCAGGATCCTGACCACCGATGACCTTGTGGACCTTAACCGGGCAGTCAGCGGGGACCAGAAGCAAAGCCCCAAAGATGCCGCGGCCGCATGGCTGAAAGACAAGGGCATCGTTAAGTAGCGCCTGACGTAAACCGCGTACGACGGCGGTGGCGGACCCGTGCGGGTCTGTCACCGCCGTCGTCGTATCTGTGAGTTAAGTCTCAACTGAAGTCCATCACCGGTGTGGCATATTTGATGAATGGCGAATTTCAAGCAGTCCACCAAGCTTCATAATGTCCTTTACGACATCCGTGGACCGATTCTTCAGGCCGCCCAGCAGATGGAGGCAGAGGGTCACCGGATCCTCAAACTGAACATCGGAAACCCGGCTCCCTTCGGCTTTGAAGCGCCTGACGCCATTTTGGTGGACATGATCCGCCACCTGCCCAATGCCCAGGGCTACAGCGACTCACGCGGCATATTCTCGGCCCGGACGGCCGTCTCGCAGTACTACCAGACCCGCGGAATCCAGAACATCCACGTTGATGACATCTACCTCGGCAATGGGGTCAGCGAACTCATCACCATGTCCCTCATGGCCCTTCTCGAAGATGGCGATGAAGTGCTGATTCCCACGCCGGACTACCCCCTGTGGACGGCTTCCGTTGCCCTGGCCGGCGGCCGGCCCGTCCACTACCTCTGTGACGAGGAGTCGGGATGGCAACCTGATCTGGAGGACCTGGAGTCCAAGATCACGCCGCGGACCAAGGGCATCGTGGTCATCAATCCGAACAACCCCACGGGCGCCGTCTACCCCGAGGACACGCTCAAGCAGATCGTTGCTTTGGCCGAGAAGCATGGCCTGGTCCTGTTTGCCGATGAAATCTACGAGAAAATCCTCTACGAAGACGCTGTCCACGTGAACCTTGCCGGACTGACCGGCGACGACGTCCTGTGCCTGACGTTCAGTGGCTTGTCCAAGGCCTACCGCGTTTGTGGCTACCGCGCCGGATGGATGGCCATTTCCGGTCCCAAGAAGGATGCTGCCGATTACCTTGAAGGCATCAACCTGCTGGCCAATATGCGGTTGTGCGCCAACGTCCCGGCACAGCACGCCATACAAACAGCGCTTGGCGGCTACCAGAGCATCAACGATCTCATCCTTCCCGGTGGCAGGCTCCTGGAGCAGCGCAACAAAGCGTATGACCTCCTGAACGCGATCCCGGGTGTCAGCACGCAGCAGGCCAGGGGTGCCCTCTACCTGTTCCCCAGGCTGGATCCAGAGGTTTACCACATCCGGGATGACGAGAAGTTCGTCCTGGACCTGCTGAAGGAGCAGAAGATCCTGGTTTCCCACGGACGTGCCTTCAACTGGGTGCGGCCGGACCACTTCCGGATGGTGACATTGCCCAACGTCAAGGACATTGAAGAGGCAATTGGCCGCATGGCGGACTTCCTGTCGAGGTACCCCGGGAACTAGCCTGTGGTGCATGGCCGCGTCACGAGGTCGCGTCAGGCAGAAAGGCAAGCCATGCCCGTTGCAGTGGAGTTCGCCGAGAGTCCAGCCAAGGTGCTGAAGGTTGGGCCGGGTTTTTCGTTGGCCGGCGTGGATCCCCAGGCCACGCCTGGCTACGCCGGAACAAAGGCCGACGGCAAGTCCTTGTTGGCTGCACAGGACGCCAGGCTTGCAGAACTTCAGGAAAAGCTCTTCGCAGAGGGGAAGTTCGGGAGCAACAAGCGGCTCCTGCTGATACTTCAGGCCATGGACACTGCCGGCAAGGGAGGCATCGTCAGCCACGTCGTGGGCGCAATGGATCCCCAGGGTGTCCAGCTGAAGGCATTCAAGGCACCCACTGATGAGGAAAAGTCGCACGACTTTCTGTGGCGGATCGAGAAAGAGTCACCCGCTGCTGGGATGGTGGGAGTCTTTGACCGCTCACATTATGAGGACGTCCTGATCCACCGCGTCCACGCATGGGCGGACTCCGCGGAATTGGAACGGCGCTACGCCGCTATCAACGATTTCGAGTCCAGGCTGGCCCAACAGGGAACCACCATCGTTAAGGTCATGCTCAACATCAGCGAGGATGAGCAGAAGAAGCGCCTGCTGGCGCGGCTCGATGATCCCGGCAAGCACTGGAAATACAGCCGGGGCGATCTCGCGGAGCGGGCGTTCTGGGATGACTACATGGATGCCTACAACATGGCCTTTGCGAAGACGTCCACTGACGTCGCCCCATGGCACGTTGTTCCGGCGAACAAGAAGTGGTACGCCCGGATCGCCGTCCAGCAGTTGCTTTTGGACGCCTTGGAGGGCTTGTCCCTGGAATGGCCAAAGGCGGACTTCGACGTCGCGACGGAACGTGCCCTTGTTGAGGAATCCTGAGCTTCAGGGAACCGTCATCGCGGCTGGTCTGTGCCGGCGGCAGCCCCGGCGTCGTTGGTAGCGTCCCTGGCTGTTGCCAGCCGTTTGCGGGCGCCCTCAAGCCAGTCCTCGCAACGCTTTGCCAACGCCTCGCCCCGCTCCCAGAGCGCCAGCGATTCCTCAAGGCTGGCTCCGCCTGCTTCCAACCGGCTGACCACTGCCATAAGTTGTTCGCGGGCTTCCTCGTAGCTGAGGGAATCCAGGGAATCCGTTGAAGGTGCTGTGGGATTGTTCTCTGTCATGGTGGTCCTTCGCATTCGATGGTGAGTGTTTGTGCCGTGCAGCTGCCGCGAAATCAGCGCTCGGCGAGTTGTGCTTGGCCGCTGGAGACAGCCCTGAACCGGCCTTCTGCCACTCTGATGGCCAGGGGCGTGCCTTCGGGAGTCTGTGCCGGGCTGCTGACCACTGTGTGTCCGGCTTGGTCTTCACCGACGATCTGGACAACGGCGTAGCCGCGGTCCAGGGTCTTCTGCGGAGATAATGCCCGCACCTGGGCACGCAGGTGGTGGACCTGGTCAAGCGCCCGGACCACCGCTGTGCTGACGGCTGCATGCGACCTTCGCTGAAGCCGGGTGATCTCCTCTGATCTTGCTGCGACCATGGTGTCCGGCGTTGCCAGGACGGGCCGCGACCTCAAGGCGTGAAGCCGGTCCGTCTCCCTGTCCACCATTCTGCCAATGCTCCGGCGAAGATGGTCCCGGGCCTGGCGGACCATGGCGAGTTCCTCACTGACATCAGGAACGATGCGTTTCGCGGCGTCGGTGGGTGTCGATGCCCTCAGATCAGCCACGTCGTCCAGGATGGGACGATCCGCTTCGTGGCCAATGGCGCTGACCACCGGCGTTGTTGCCGCTGCCACTGCCCTGATCAGGTCCTCATTGCTGAACGGCAGAAGATCTTCCAAGGCGCCCCCACCTCTGGCGAGGACGATGACGTCGATGTGTGGATCGGCATCCAACGAACGGAGCGCGGCAAGGATCTGTGCAACGGCCGTATTGCCTTGGACAGCTACCTCGCGAACGTCGAATTCAACGGCCGGCCAGCGGAGTGCCGCATTACGGAGGACGTCCTTCTTGGCATCCGAATCCCGCCCTGTAATGAGCCCGATGCGGTGGGGGAGGAGGGGCAACTTCCGTTTGCGGGAGTCGGCGAACAGGCCTTCTGCGGCAAGGGCCTGGCGCAGCCGCTCGATCCTGGCAAGGAGATCACCCAGGCCCACGGGCCGGATGTCCTTGACGGACATGTTCAGGCGCCCGGTCTTGACCCAGAAGTCGGCCTTGACCAGGGCGACCACCCGGGAACCACGTTCAAGGGGTATCTTCTGGCGATCCAGGACCGTGGACCATACGGATGCCGGCAGTGAAATCTCAGCATCGACGTCACGGAGTGTCAGGAAGGCGTTCCCGCCACGCCGGTTGAGTTCGATGACCTGGCCTTCGATCCACGCCGCGGGCGCACGCTCGATGTGGGCCTTTAGCTTCCTGGATAGCAACTGCAGGGGCCAGGGGTTGTCGGGGCTGGTCTCCGCAGCGGTACCGGGCAGCGTTGATTCCGGGCTCGCGTCAGCTGCCATGGGTGATCCGTGCGTTTACCTGCATGTGTATATCCTCGCTAGCTGTGCGGCCGTGGTCGCGGCCAATCGGTCCCGCACGCAATCAGTACCGGGCCGGCCTTCCAACTCTATCCATAGCTTTAGCAGTGGACCCCGACATTTTTCCTATCCTGTGGACAGACCTAGGATGGTGGCACTGGCCCCTTACCCCCGAGGATGACTTTTGCGCAGTTTCATTTCCGCGGTGGCAGTGGTCCTCGCCTTGTTGCTCACGGCCGTCGCAGTTCCGGCCGCTTGGGCGGACGTCAACGTGGTCCAGGAGGACGGCTTCGTCCACCTGGCCAGCGCGCTGGGCAGGGATCCCGAGTTCCAAAGCCGGCTTGCTACAGCCGCAGCGGGGAACTTCGAATCCTCCGTAAATCTTCCGGAACCACTGAAATCGGTGGCGGCGGATGCCCTCGGGGAAGCTGCATCCGGAATGCAGTCATGGCCTGAGTACCCCAAAGCATGGGAAGAAACGGCCAGGAACAGTCATCGGTTGAACTTCGGAGGAGGGAAGCAGCCGGAGGAGACGGTGTCCCATACAGCACTGCTCCTGGACATTGGCCCACTCATCAGGCTTATCCGCGACCGTCTATCCTCCGCCAGCGGACTACAGATTGAGGTCCCGGCGGAAAGTTTGGTGACCATGGGTGAACCATCCCAAAAGCAATTGGTTGATCGGGTGGCGGCCTTTGCCCCGCTCTGGTGGCTTGCCGCCGTCGGTGCTGTTGTTTCGGTCCTGTTGGCCCTCGCTGCTGCGCGTCGCCGCTCCCTGGTGATGGTCTCCCTCGGACTTGGCGGGTTGGTGCTTGCTGCGCTGTGGTCGGCGACGGTGGATCTGGCTGGCGGACTGATGGGAAGCCTCTCCAGTGGCAACGGTGTTGCAGAACTGTTCGAGCAGGAGTTCTTTTCGGCCGTGCGGACGGGCTTCGGTGAATGGATTATCATCGCTGCTGTGGTGTCAGGTGCATTCCTGGCACTGGGCGTCATCGCCTGGATTCTGTCCGCGAGACGGAGATCACCTTCTGCGAGCGGCCAGGGGCCGGGCCGGTAGCATGGAGGGATGACCAGCACAGCAGTTTCCATTCCGATGCCCACGGTGCCCCGCAGACGGCGATCACCGGAAGAGATTCAGGCGGCGGCCCCGGTTACTGGACCCAAGAAGGTTCTACTGGCGGCTCCGCGTGGCTATTGTGCCGGCGTGGACAGGGCTGTCATTGCTGTTGAGAAAGCCCTGGAACACTACGGACCACCCGTATATGTCCGCAAGCAGATTGTCCACAATGTGCATGTAGTGAGCTCCCTCGAAGAGCAAGGCGCCATTTTCGTCGAAGAAACGGATGAGGTTCCTGAAGGCGCCTTGGTGATTTTCTCGGCACATGGCGTTTCCCCTGCTGTAGTCCAGTCCGCCGAAGACCGCGGTCTTCGCACCATCGACGCGACGTGCCCGCTGGTCACCAAGGTTCACCGTGAAGCCGTGCGCTTCGCCAAGGAGGACTACGACATCCTGCTGATTGGCCACGAAGGCCACGAGGAAGTCGAAGGAACAGCCGGCGAGGCCCCCGAGCACATCCAGATCATCAACGGCCCCCACGAGGTAGACAGAGTCACCGTGCGGAATCCGGAGAAGACCATCTGGCTCTCGCAGACCACCCTGAGTGTGGACGAGACCATGGAGACCGTCCGCCTGCTCAAGGACCGGTTCCCCACGTTGCAGGATCCGCCCAGCGACGATATCTGCTATGCCACCACCAACCGCCAGGTGGCCATCAAGAAGATCGCTCCCCAGGCTGACCTGGTCATTGTGGTGGGTTCGGCCAACTCGTCCAACTCGGTGCGCCTCGTTGAAGTGGCACTTGAGTATGGGGCACGGACCTCCTACCGCGTGGACTTCGCGAACGAGGTGGATGAAAGCTGGTTCGAGGGCGTCGCCACGGTAGGTGTTACCTCCGGGGCTTCCGTCCCGGAAGTGCTCGTTCAGGACGTCCTCCGGCTTTTGGCGGACTACGGCTATGGCGAAGTCCAGGAAGTCGTCACGGCCGAGGAGGACCTTCTCTTCTCTTTGCCGAAGGAATTGCGGGCTACCCTCAAGGAGGCTGGCGACGTGACCCGGGCCCTCGGTGGCCGCGGGAACCGCCCTACGTCCTGAACGTACTTATCCTGAATGTACGTATCCTGAATGTACTTAGCAGGCCCGTTGTGGCAGCCACCCTTTCGGAAGCTGCCACAGCGGGCCTGTCCCTTTAAGCTGCAGACTCCTCTTGGGCTGCAGCATCCAGGGAGTCCACCGCGAGCAGTTCGGGCGCAGCCAAGGCCCGGGGCACTGCTTCGACGGACAGGGGAGTGGCCAGTCCGGCGTCGTCCATAGTGTTGAGTTTGCGGGCAGTAGGGAGTACACGTGCCTCCAGTGTGCCGACCATCGCGTTATAGCGGTCCACCGATGTCTTCAAGGAACTTCCGAGTTTCCCGACATTCTCGCCCAGCGTGCCCATGCGTTCGTAGAGCTGTTTGGCCAGTTCCAAGAGTTCGTGGGCGCTGTCCGTCAAGACATCCTGCCGCCATGTGAATGCCACCGACTTGAGAACCGCCAGCAGTGTCCCCGGCGAGGCCAGGACGACGTTCCGGGAAAGGGCATGCTCCAACAACGCCGGATCAGCCTCAAGGGCTGAAGCCAAAATCGACTCCGCGGGGAGGAAACAGATGACGAGCTCCGGGGAGTTGCCCGGAATGTCCCAGTACTTCTTGGCTGCGAGGGCATCGATGTGGGCTTTGAGTGCCTTGGCGTGCTGTGCCAGGAGCGTCTTGGAATCATGATTGGCCGCTGGCCCGACTGACTCACCCATGGAGCCTTCGCCGTGCACTTGTTCCTGCGCCGCCAGGTAGGAAGCCAGCGGGACCTTGGCATCCACCACGAGTTGCTTGCCGCCTGGCAACTGCACCACCAGGTCCGGGCGCAGCGTGTTCTCGCTCCGGCCGGAGTGCACTTGCTCGTGGAAGTCCACGTGACGGAGCATTCCAGAGGCTTCGACAACCCTGCGCAACTGAACCTCGCCCCATTGTCCGCGGGCACTGTTGGACCGGAGTGCGGACGCAAGGGCATGCGTGGACCGTAAAAGCTGTTCGTCGGAGAGCCTGGCGTCTTGGAGTTGCTGTGCGAGTTGGCCATATTGCTCCACTCGGTCGCGTTCCAGGAGCGAGACCTGCTGCTGTACGGCAGTGAGCTTTTCGGCCACGGGCCCCAGGGCGCGCAACACGCTGCCGTCTGAGGTCCTTGATTCGCTCAGCTCCCGGTTCTGTGCGAACAGAAGCCGGCGTTCGGCGTCGGCGGCTGCAAGCTGGGCCGTCACGTCCGAAAGGCGCGATGAAACGGCGTCGAAGTCCTCCTCCAAGCCGGCCGTCCGGCGTCGAAAGACTACATACGCACTGCTGAGTCCCACTGCGGCCCCGATGAGCAGCATGAGCAATGCCAAAACAAATCCAAATCCATCCATGAGGCAACCCTGTCATAGGGGTCCGACAGTTTTAGCGAAGGTCAGTTGACGGTGTTGTCTTCAGGAGCGAACAAGCATGGTTATCGCGGCAACGGGTAGAATAAATGCTCGTGGCTCTTACTATTGGCATCGTCGGACTGCCCAACGTCGGCAAATCAACTCTTTTCAACGCACTGACCCGCAACCAGGTGCTTGCTGCGAACTATCCGTTCGCAACGATCGAACCGAACGTCGGTGTGGTTAACCTGCCGGATCCCCGTCTGGCCAAGCTGGCGGAGATCTTTGGTTCCCAGAAGTTGCTTCCCGCTCCTGTGTCCTTTGTGGACATCGCCGGCATCGTGAAGGGCGCATCCGAGGGCGAGGGCCTGGGCAACAAGTTCCTCGCCAATATCCGCGAAGCCCAGGCAATCGCGCAGGTTGTGCGTGTCTTCGACGACCCCGATGTCATCCACGTAGACGGCAAGGTTGATCCGCGCTCCGACATGGAGACCATCAACACCGAGCTGATCCTGGCAGACCTTCAGACCATCGAAAACGCGATCCCGCGTATCGAAAAAGAAGTCAAGATCAAGAAGCGCGAAGCAGCCGAACTGGCCGTCATCAAGGCTGCCCAGGCAGTTCTGGAGCGCGGCGACACAATTTTTAGCTCAATCAAGAGCGACAAGCTGGAGATGGGGCACCTCAAGGAGCTCGGACTTCTCACTGCAAAGCCCTTCATCTACGTCTTCAATGCCGATGAAGGCATCCTTGGTGACCAGGAAAAGCAGGATGAATTGCGTGCCCTGGTTGCTCCCGCAGATGCTGTATTCCTCGATGCCAAGCTCGAATCCGACCTCGTTGAACTGGACGAGGAAGAAGCCCGCGAAATGCTGGAAATGAACGGCCAGAGCGAATCCGGCCTGGACCAGCTGGCACGCGTTGGTTTCCACACCCTTGGCCTGCAGACCTACCTCACGGCCGGCCCCAAGGAAACCCGTGCATGGACCATTCGCCAAGGTGACACCGCGCCCCAGGCCGCGGGCGTGATCCACTCTGACTTCCAGCGTGGCTTCATCAAAGCCGAGGTTGTCTCCTTCGACGACCTCATTGACGCCGGCTCCATGGCCGAGGCAAAGTCCCGCGGCAAGGTCCGCATCGAAGGCAAAGAGTACGTTATGGCCGACGGCGACGTGGTGGAGTTCCGCTTCAACGTCTAAACCAGGATGCTGCCCTGGGCAGCGATGTTGTAAAGGGTCTCGGTTCAGAACATGAACCGAGGCCCTTTTTTGTGCCGAAAAACAGCTTGTCCTGCTGTCAGACAGCGAATATTACCACCCAGTAGCTTTTGACTTGAAATCCCTGTCGATTTAGGCATGTAGAGGTTGCGGAACGGTTACAGTTTGGCCAGCGAGTCCCAACATCCGGACACAATGTGGGTAGGCTTACACACACATGTAGGCAACGTCACAGTAGGAAACTGTGTCTGCGCCTGGGGGTCATCACGAATTTCCCCTGATCAACTCCACGACTCATAGGAGGCGGAATGCGTTTCTCGCGCACTTCCAAAGCTCTAGGCGTAGCGGCGGTAATCGCCCTCGCAATGACCGGTTGCGGCGGCGGCGGCAACAATGACTCCGGTGCATCCGGAAACCCCAACAAGGTCATCATCGCTGACGGTTCAGAGCCGCAGCGGTCGCTGATGCCTGCGGACATCAACGAGGTTGGCGGCGGAAAGGTCGCCACGCTGATCTTCTCCGGCCTTGTCAGCTACGACCCCTCCGGCAAGCCGGTCAACGAATTGGCTGAGTCAATCGAGGCGCCTGACGCCAAGAACTTCACCATCAAGATCAAGAAGGACCAGAAGTTCACCAACGGGGAAGCCATCACGGCCAAGACCTTTGTTGACTCCTGGAACTACGGTGCAGCAGCAAAGAACGCTCAGTTGAGCGCAACATTCTTTGAGAGCATCAAGGGCTACGACGAGACCAGCGCCAAGGGTTCGACGGTCGACACCATGTCCGGCCTGAAGGTTGTGGACGACACCACGTTCACCGTTGAGCTCAAGCAGCCCGAGTCCGACTGGCCGCTGCGACTTGGCTACACCGCCTTCATGCCGGTCCCTGCCGCAGCACTTGCAGACCCGAAGACCTACGGCGAAAAGCCGGTAGGCAACGGCCCGTACAAGATGGCAGAGAATGGCTGGCAGCACAACGTACAGATCCAGCTTGTTCCGAACGCGGACTACAACGGTCCGCGCAAGGCCAAGAACGGTGGTGTGACGTTCAAGATCTTCCAGAACGATGATGCCGCTTACCAGGACCTCCTGGGCAACAACCTGGACATCCTCCAGACGATCCCAACCAGTGCCCTCGCGAACTTCAAGACGGACCTCGGCGATCGCTTCATCGAAAAGCCGTACGCCGGCAACCAGACCATCGCCATCCCGGAGTACCTCCCGGAGTGGAGTGGTGAAGCGGGCAAGCTGCGCCGTCAGGCCATCTCCATGGCCATGAACCGTGAAGAGATCACCAAGGTGATCTTCAGCGGTGGCCGTCAGCCGGCGAAGGACTTCACGGCTCCCGTCCTGGATGGTTACAGCGACAGCATCCCGGGTTCGGACAACCTCAAGTTCGACGCCGCCAAGGCCAAGGACCTCTGGGCCAAGGCTGACGCCATCCAGAAGTGGGATCCCAACACTGTCTTCACCATCGCGTACAACGCTGACAAGGGTGGTCACAAGGCATGGGTGGAGGCCGTTACCAACCAGCTGAAGAACAACCTCGGCATCAAGACAGAGGGACTTCCGTTCGCTACCTTCAAGGAAGCCCGCGACCTCGCCACTTCCGGTAAGTTGACCGGCGCGATCCGTGCAGGTTGGCAGGCAGACTACCCGTCGCTGTACAACTTCCTGGGCCCGATCTACAAGACCGGTGCTGGCTCGAACGATGCCCGTTATGAGAACCCGACCTTCGACAAGGCAATCTCTGACGGTCTCTCCGCTCCTTCGGTTGCTGAGGGTAACAAGGCCATGAACAAGGCGCAGGAAATCCTCCTCCAGGACCTGCCGGCCATCCCGCTGTGGTACCAGGTGTCGCAGGGCGGCTGGAGCACAGGCGTCACGAATGTTGACTACGGCTGGGACGGCGTCCCGCTTTACTACAACATCACTGGCAAGTAAATGACGATCGGCGGCGGGGGCGCTCATTGAGCGCTGCCGCCGCCTCATCGCGTTTCACATCAACGACGCCCAACTCCGGTTGGGCGTCCTTGTGCAGACATTCTCGGACCTTGACCGGGAAAGCCTGCACATCGATCGAAAAGGTTCTTCGATGAACAACTCCGCTGCACCCCTGGATCGGGTGCCCGCTGTTAGGGAGGTATCGCGCTAATGGCCACATACATCCTGAAACGATTCCTCCAGCTGATTCCCGTGTTCCTTGGAGCAACCCTCCTTGTGTACTTCCTGGTGTTCAGCCTCCCGGGTGACCCTATTGCTGCGCTCTTTGGGGACAAACCCGTCAATGAAGCAGTAGCGGCAAAACTCCGGGCCCAATACAACCTGGACCAGCCGTTTATTGTGCAATACCTGCTATACCTCAAGAGCATCTTTACTTTTGATCTCGGCCAGGACTTCTCCGGCCGGCCCATTGCCGCGGTCCTTGGCGAGGTGTTCCCCGTAACGGCCCGCCTGGCCATCATGGCGCTCATCTTTGAAGGCGTCTTCGGTATCGCTTTCGGTCTAGTTGCCGGACTCCGCAAGGGCAAGCTTTTTGACGGAACTGTACTGATCGCGTCCCTGATCGTCATCGGTATCCCGATCTTCGTTCTCGGCTTCCTTCTTCAGTTCTTCATCGGCGTCCAGTTGGGGTGGGCCAAACCCACCGTCAGTTCAGCTGCGACCGTTCAAGACCTCATTCTTCCGGCGATCGTCCTCGGCCTGGCGTCCTTCGCCTACGTCCTCCGGCTAACCAGGACCAGCGTCATCGAGAACATGAACGCCGATTACGTTCGGACGGCCACGGCCAAGGGGCTCACACGCTTCCGGGTCGTCAATGTCCACATCCTGCGGAATTCCTTGATCCCGGTGGTCACGTTCCTTGGGGCCGACCTTGGCGCCCTCATGGGTGGCGCTATCGTTACTGAGGGCATCTTCAACGTCCCCGGTGTCGGCAACAGGTTGTACCGGGCAGTTCTCTCCGGGGAAGGACCTACCGTGGTATCAATCGTCACAGTTCTGGTCCTTGTCTACTGTGTCTCGAACCTGATTGTTGACCTTCTGTATGCCTGGCTTGACCCGAGGATCCGCTATGACTCCTGATAACAACCTGACGGGGCAGGACACAGCCCCGCGTCACATCGAGCACTTCGTTGCTGACCTCGAAGAGACGCCACTGCAAGCCACCGATAAGGTGAAAGAGGACCAGGCGCCCTCCAGCCTTTGGGGAGAGGCCTGGAAGAACCTTCGCAAGCAGCCGCTCTTCATCATTTCGGCCATCATGATCCTGGCTGTTGTTGTGGTCTCCCTGTTCCCCGGGCTGTTCTCACCGATCGATCCCTCCGGCGAAGCCTGCCAGCTTGCCAACTCGAACGGCGGACCGGTCAATGGACATCCCTTGGGCTTCAACAAACAGGGTTGCGATGTTTATGCCCGTGTCATTTTCGGAACACGATCTTCTGTCACCGTTGGCCTGTTCACTACTCTCGGAGTTGTCATTTTCGGTGGAACCATCGGTGCCCTTGCCGGCTACTACGGTGGCTGGGCTGATGCCCTTTTGGCGCGACTGACAGACATCTTCTTTGCTCTGCCGCTGATCCTTGGCGCAATTGTCATGATGCAGCTCCCCGTGTTCCGGGCCAACCGGACTGTGTGGACGCTGATCCTCATTTTGATCACTTTCGGGTGGCCGCAAATAGCCCGCATCACCAGGGGCGCTGTGATCGAGGTACGAAACGCAGACTTCGTGATGGCTGCCAGGTCCCTGGGTGTTTCGCGCTTCCGGTCGTTGCTCCGCCACGTTCTGCCCAACTCCTTGGCTCCGATCATTGTGGTGGCCACCATCTCGCTGGGTACATTCATTGTGGCCGAATCCACCCTGTCATTCCTGGGAATCGGTCTGCCCCCGAGCGTTATGTCGTGGGGTAACGACATCCAGACAGCACAGGCATCGTTGAGGTCCAACCCCATGCCGTTGCTGTACCCGGCTATTGCACTTTCGACCACAGTCCTGAGTTTCATCATGCTGGGCGACGCCCTTCGTGATGCCCTGGATCCGAAGGCGCGCAAACGATGAAAGGCCAAGCAATGAACTCTTCAGTTCACATCAAGGAAGAACCAGCCGGCTCTGACCGTCCGTTGCTGGAGATCAGGAATCTGGCCATTAACTTCGCCACGAGCAACGGTGAGGTGAACGCCGTCAGAAACGCGCATTTCACCGTCATGCCAGGGGAGACCGTGGCGATCGTGGGGGAGTCCGGTTCAGGTAAATCCACCTCCGCCCTCGCCGCTATTGGGTTGCTTCCGGGCAATGGTCGCGTAGCCGCCGGAGAGATCCTCTTCGACGGCGAAGATATCGCCCACGCCAGCGAAAAGCGCATGATCGAGCTTCGCGGCAATTCCATCGGCATGGTGCCCCAGGATCCGATGTCCAACCTCAACCCAGTGTGGAAGATCGGGTTTCAGGTCAAGGAGACACTGAAGGCCAACGGTCTTCCCTCCGGGCCGGACGACATCGCCAAAGTGCTGTCTGAGGCTGGCTTGCCTGACGCGGCGGGTCGGGCCAAGCAGTACCCGCACGAGTTTTCAGGCGGTATGCGCCAGCGCGCCCTCATCGCCATTGGCCTGTCCTGCCAGCCGCGCCTGCTGATCGCGGATGAGCCGACGTCGGCCCTCGACGTCACGGTCCAGCGCCAAATTCTGGATCACTTGGACAAGATGACGTCCGAGTTGGGGACCGCAGTACTGCTTATTACCCACGATCTCGGTCTGGCGGCCGAGCGGGCTGACAAAGTCGTGGTGATGTACAAGGGCCAGGTCGTTGAGTCCGGGCCTTCGCTGGAACTGCTGCGCAATCCGAGGCACCCTTACACCAAGCGTTTGGTAGCTTCAGCGCCTTCCCTCGCATCACGTCGCATCCAGGTTGCCAAGGAGCAGGGTGTTGAATCCGACGACCTGTTGGCACCCACCGAGCCGGTGATCGTGGAATCAGCGCTCCCGGAGGAAGTGCTGAAGGTTGAGGACCTGACCAAGGTCTTCAAGCTTCGTGGCGGTATTGGCAAGACGACGGACTTCAAGGCCGTGGACTCGGTATCGTTTTCCGTGCGCCGTGGGACAACCACGGCAATCGTGGGCGAGTCGGGATCCGGAAAGTCGACCGTGGCCCAGATGGTGCTAAATCTGTTGGAACCCACCTCGGGCAAGATCATTTTCGACGGTGTGGACACGTCAACGTTGAACAGTAAAGACCTGTTCAAATTCCGTCGCCGGGTGCAGCCGATTTTCCAAGATCCCTACGGCTCATTGGATCCGATGTACAACATCTTCCGGACTATTGAAGAGCCGCTGCGGACCCATAAGATCGGTACCAAGGCCAGTCGCGAAAAGAAGGTCCGCGAACTGCTGGACCAGGTGGCTTTGCCCCAGTCCATGATGCAGAGGTATCCGAACGAGCTTTCCGGTGGGCAGCGGCAACGCATTGCCATTGCCCGGGCCTTGGCCTTGGATCCCGAAGTGATCATCTGCGATGAGGCCGTTTCGGCACTGGACGTCCTGGTCCAGGCCCAGGTGCTGAACCTCCTGGCAGACCTCCAGGACAACCTGGGCCTGACCTACCTTTTCATCACTCACGACCTCGCCGTGGTCCGCCAGATCGCGGACCACGTCTGCGTGATGGAAAAGGGCAAGCTTGTTGAGACGGGCAGCACGGACGATGTCTTCGACAACCCGCGCGAGGCTTACACGCAGGCCTTGCTGGATGCCATTCCTGGCGGTTCGCTGCTGCTGCCGCCCGCGGTGGCCTGACCGCCGTCGTACTCTCCGCCGACGAGAGAACAGCAAGAGCCGGTGGTACCCACATGTGGGAACCACCGGCTCTTGCCGTTAAGGAGTCGGCCCCACAACGGTGCCCTATCCGGCTGACACCGACGCGGCGGTGTCCGGGCGGGCTGTGAGGCCGAGCGCGGTCAATTCCCGCGCCAGAACACTGCCCAACTTCGCGTGGCCGGACGGCTTCATGTGGACGCCGTCCTGGAGGTCTGCAACGGCATCGTAGCGGGTCAGCCAGTCGCCCGCGCTGACAAACGGGATCGCTTGCTTGGCGGCGATCCGGCCAAGGAGTGCGTCCACCTCGGACCGGCGGCCGCCACCATTCTCGGCTCCCCGGGCCAACGTCCCGATCATCGCCAGACGTGCCCCCGGATAGCGCTTCCTGAGCGCAGCGAGGAGCCGTTCGGCGTTACTGGTGATCTGGGCATCGGTGGCCCTTTGTGAGGCGTCGTTGCCGCCACCCTGGACCACGATCAGTGGCGGATCTCCATAGGGCAACAACCAGTCCCCGCGCTGGAGGGCGTCGATGTAATTGCCCGTTTTGCCGTTGGAGGCAACGAATCCCGTGCCGCCCATGCCCACCACGTGCAATTTGTATCCAAGCGCGGAAATTCCCCTTTGCGGCCATGAGTCCTTGGGCATGGCTTGTGAATCGCCAATCAACACGGCCGTGTGGCGTACGTCGGCCAGGACCACTTCGTCGCGGTTGTTCGACGGATTCCTGTAGAGCGAACCCACTGGCAGGTCCAGGGCACCCGGGGTGGGCGCTATCGTACGGGGTTTGTCCGCGGCGGACGTCTCGGCAGGAACGGGCGCGGCTGAGCGCGAGGGGGTGGATGGTGGGGTTGCTTGGTTTGGTCCGCAGCCGACCACCAGAACGCCAACGGCGATCAAGGGTGCGAGCAGGCGGAACGCGGCCGAGGCTTTGCGCATCGTTGGTCTCCGTATGGCACTGGTTCTGCAGCAATCATGGGGCAAAGGAAACAGAAAATCCAGCATCTTGACTGCCGGTTACTAAAGCGTGATGTGCTGTGATGGACGCCACAATTTGGGCCTAAATGGCTTGCTTTTTAGGCTGATAAATGCAACTGCGTTTAGACTTGCTGTAGGTGCCCTGTGTCCCGGGGTCTTTTCGTTGTGTGTTCCGATCAGGTGATCAGGTATGCGCGCGGATACAAACAACTGACTTCACCACTGAAACGAGTCATCAACGCATGTCTGAAACCATCACCAACACTGCGTCGCGGAGCGATCTGCGCAACGTCGCGATCGTCGCACACGTTGACCACGGCAAGACCACCCTGGTCGACGCCATGCTCAAGCAGACCAACTCCTTCGCTTCCCACGGTGAGGTTGAGGACCGCGTCATGGACTCCGGTGACCTTGAGCGCGAAAAGGGCATCACGATCCTCGCCAAGAACACCACGGTTGCTTACAACGGCCCGTCGTCCAACGGCGAAACCATCACCATCAACGTCATCGACACCCCCGGCCACGCCGACTTCGGTGGCGAGGTAGAGCGCGGCCTTTCCATGGTCGACGGCGTCGTCCTTCTGGTCGACTCCTCCGAGGGTCCGCTGCCCCAGACCCGCTTCGTGCTCCGCAAGGCCCTTGCCGCGCACCTTCCGGTGATCCTCCTGGTCAACAAGACGGACCGTCCCGACGCTCGCATCGATGAGGTTGTCCACGAGTCCATGGACCTGCTCCTGGGCCTGGCTTCGGACCTTGCCGATGAAGTTCCGGACCTGGACCTGGACAAGGTCCTTGAGGTTCCGGTTGTCTACGCTGCCGCCAAGGTTGGCCGCGCCTCCCTGGACCAGCCGGACAACGGCTCCGCCCCGGAGAATGAGGACCTTGAGCCGCTCTTCAAGACCATCATCGAGCACATCCCTGCTCCCACCTACAACCCGGATGGAGTGCTCCAGGCGCACGTGACCAACCTGGACGCTTCGCCGTTCCTTGGCCGCCTCGCCTTGCTCCGCATCTACAACGGCACGCTCCGCAAGGGCCAGACCGTTGCCTGGGCCCGCGCCAACGGTGAACTCAAGAACGTCAAGATCACCGAACTCCTGGCCACCAAGGCACTGACCCGCGTTCCTACCGAGTCGGCCGGTCCGGGTGAGATTGTTGCTGTCGCAGGCATCGAGGAAATCACCATCGGTGAAACGCTTACGGACGCCGAGAACCCGCAGCCGCTGCCGCTGATCACGGTGGACGACCCGGCGATCTCCATGACCATCGGTATCAACACCTCGCCGCTGGCCGGCAAGGTCAAGGGCGCCAAGGTCACCGCCCGCCAGGTGAAGGACCGCCTGGACAAGGAACTGATCGGTAACGTCTCCATCAAGGTTCTCCCCACCGAGCGTCCCGACGCCTGGGAAGTACAGGGCCGTGGCGAACTCGCCCTGGCAATCCTCGTTGAGCAGATGCGTCGCGAAGGCTTCGAGCTGACAGTTGGCAAGCCGCAGGTAGTCACCAAGACCATCGACGGCAAGATCCACGAGCCGATGGAACACATGACCATCGACGTCCCCGAAGAATACCTCGGTGCCGTGACCCAGCTCATGGCAGCCCGCAAGGGCCGTATGACCAACATGGCCAACCACGGCACCGGCTGGTGCCGCATGGAATTCATCGTCCCGGCCCGTGGCCTCATCGGCTTCCGCACCAAGTTCCTCACCGACACCCGCGGTGCGGGCATCGCGGCGTCCATCTCCGAAGGCTACGAGCCGTGGGCCGGTCCCATCGAATACCGCACCAACGGTTCGATGGTTGCCGACCGCGCCGGTGTCGTCACCCCGTTTGCCATGATCAACCTGCAGGAGCGCGGTTCCTTCTTCGTGAAGCCCACCTCTGAGGTTTACGAAGGCATGATCGTGGGCGAGAACTCACGCGCCGACGACATGGACGTCAATATCACCAAGGAAAAGAAGCTCACCAACATGCGTGCTGCTTCCTCGGACACCTTCGAGAACCTGACGCCGCCGCGCGATCTGACCCTTGAGGAATCCCTCGAATTCGCCCGTGAGGACGAGTGTGTCGAGGTGACGCCGGAGGACATCCGTATCCGTAAGGTCATCCTGGATTCGAACGAGCGCGCCAAGGCCAACCGCGCCCGCGCCAAGGCATAGTCCAGCCCGGACGAATCCGGCTGTACCAGAATGAACAAAGGAGTCGCCAGTGCGGCCCGTGGCATCGCCACGGCCGTGCCGGCGGCTCTTTTTGTTGCTGCGGCAGGCACGGCACTGCACCGGCAAACCGTGGTGCTCTCCGGCGTCGACGTCCCCTGGGGCGTCGGCGCAGCGCTGTTGCTGCTTGCGTCCGTCCAGTTGTGGTTGGCGGCATGGTCGGTTTCAGTTATTCCGACGGCGGTAGCTGGCGTAGTGGCCTATGCTGCCGTCGGTGCGTTGTCGTCCGGAGGACCCAGCAAACAGTTGTTGCTGGGCGACGCCATGGGCAACATCTGGGTGTTTGGCATTGCCGCGGTCACGTTGATCATGCTTGTGGTGGCCAGCCGGCTACGGATACGCTGGCGCGGCGCTGCTAATACGCAGCGTCTGGCACTCAGCCGCTAACGCTGCCCGCGCCGCGGTGGAGGAGGAGGAACTTCCTTCGCCGCGATGACCAACCCCAGCGGAATTTCGACGTCGGAGGTCCGCGTTCGTACGGTGCAGCTGCTTTCCGTGGTGGTCACCAGGTACCCCAGTGCATCCGTCAGCCCGTCTTCGATCCTGTAGCGCACCACCACCCGGATGCCCGGCTGGGCCTTGAGCAGAAATTGTCTGGGTGGCAAATGCGGGGGAGTCACCGTTTCATACTAAGACGCGGGCTAGGTTGGCGTCATAGCACTGTTGGATAATAGGCTCAGAAGTTGAGTGTCCGGCATGCTGCCGGCCGTATTACCCCGGCTGTGGCCGGGACAAACCGTGGAGAGGTCTGGGACGTGACGTACGTAATCGCGCAGCCGTGTGTAGATGTCAAGGACAAGGCATGTATCGAAGAATGCCCTGTCGACTGCATTTACGAAGGTGAGCGTTCCCTCTACATCCACCCCGATGAATGCGTCGACTGTGGTGCCTGCGAACCCGTATGCCCCGTGGAAGCCATCTACTACGAGGATGACACCCCGGAAGAGTGGGCCGACTACTACAAGGCCAACGTCGAATTCTTTGACGACCTCGGTTCCCCGGGCGGCGCTGCGAAGATCGGCAACACTGGCAAGGACCACCCGTTCATTGCCGCCCTGCCCCCGCAGAACCAAGACCACTAAGGGCGGTTGCTTCCTTGATTTCCGCGGCACCGGCCTTTGGCCTTAACCTGCCCGACTACCCGTGGGAGGCCATGGCACCGTATGTCGCCACGGCCGCCAAGCATCCCGGGGGAGCAGTCAACCTGTCCATCGGAACACCGGTCGACCCCACTCCCGGCCTGATCCGGGATGCGCTGGCAGCGGCGTCGGATGCGCACGGTTACCCAACGGTGCATGGCACGGAAGCCTTGAGGCAGGCTGTCGTGGACTGGTTTGCCGCCCGCCGCGGAGTGGTCAACCTGGATCCGAAGGACGTTATGCCCACGGTGGGTTCCAAGGAACTCGTCGCCTGGTTGCCTTTCCTGCTGGGCCTTGGCAACGGGGACGTCGTAGTCAGGCCTACCGTTGCCTACCCCACATATGACATCGGTGCGATGCTGGCAGGAGCCACTGCCGTGGCGGCTGACAGCCTGGACGAACTGGATGCCGCCACGCGCGCAAGGGTTCGCCTGGTGTGGATCAATTCGCCGGGCAATCCCACGGGCAGCGTCCGGAGTGTCGAATCGCTCCGGGAGATCGTGGGCCAGGCACGCGAAGTCGGCGCCGTTGTAGCCTCCGACGAATGCTACGCCGAGCTTGGCTGGGGCGAATGGGATGTTCAGCGTGGGGGAGAAGCTGTCCCGAGCATCCTGGACCCACGGGTTTCCGGTGGTTCCACGGATGGCCTGCTGTGCGTCTATTCGTTGAGCAAACAGTCCAACTTGGCCGGCTACCGGGCTGCTTTCGTGGCTGGCGACTCCGCGATTATGGCCAACCTTGTTAACAGCCGGAAGCACGCAGGAATGATCGTGCCCTATCCGGTGCAGGAAGCGATGCGCGTCGCTTTGGGCGATTCGAACCACGTCCTTGCACAGAAGGATCTCTACCGCGGACGTCGGGAGAGGATCGTTCCGGCTCTTGAGAAGTTCGGATTGCAGATCCATGAGTCCAATGCCGGCCTCTATCTATGGTCTACGGCCGGGGAAGCTACGTGGGATACGGTGGCCCGTTTTGCTGAGCTGGGAATCGTCGTAGGTCCCGGTGTCTTCTACGGTGACGCCGGTAACGGCTTCATCCGGGTGGCACTAACCGGCAGCGATGAACGCATTGACGCAGCCGCGGAGAGGTTAAGCGCAAGCTCATAACAATGCTGTGACTTGTGCCACAAGCCGCGTCATTCCGCCGGTAACCGGACGGAACGGATTAGTTCCGGGGGGTTACTGGCGGTAGCTTTTTAACTGACTATCAATGGTGGCCTTCAATAAGAAAGCACTGCGGTCGTTGGAGCCCTGCAACAGTGGGGCCGAAAACGGCGTCACCAGAAGTTGGTTGGACAAGCGTTCTATAGAGGCCCAGAGGCCTCATGAAGGGGACTCCATGACTGAGACCACCAGCGCGACACTGCGCCATGCCGGCGGCGAACTTGAACTGCCGCGCATCCAGGTTGTAGAAGGAAACGAAGGTTATGACGTTTCCAAGCTGCTGAAGCAGACGGGCGCCGTTGCCTATGACCCCGGCTTCATGAACACAGCGGCCACCACCTCGGCCATCACGTACATCGATGGCGACGCGGGCATCCTGCGCTACCGCGGGTACCCGATCGAGCAGCTCGCCCAGCACTCGAGCTTCCTGGAAGTTTCCTACTTGCTGATCTACGGCAACCTTCCCACTCCCACGGAGCTGGAAGCCTTCGATCAGCGCATCCGCCACCACACGCTCCTGCATGAGGAACTGAAGGGCTTCTTCGGCGGATTCCCGCGCGACGCCCACCCCATGCCGGTGCTTTCCTCGGCTGTTTCGGCGTTGTCCACGTTCTATCAGGACTCGCTGGATCCCTTCAACGCGGAGCATGTGGAAGTTTCCACCATCCGCCTCATGGCCAAGCTGCCAGTTATTGCCGCTTACGCCCACAAGAAGTCCATTGGCCAGCCGATGCTCTACCCGGATAACTCCATGAACCTCGTGGAAAACTTCCTGCGCCTGAGCTTCGGCCTCCCGGCCGAGCAGTACGAGCTGGACCCTGTTGTGGTCAAGGCCCTTGACCTGCTGCTCATCCTGCACGCTGACCACGAGCAGAACTGTTCCACCTCCACCGTCCGCTTGGTAGGTTCCTCCAACGCGAACCTCTTCGCCTCGGTATCCGCTGGCATCAACGCCCTCTTCGGTCCCGCCCACGGCGGCGCCAATGAAGCCGTGCTGAAGATGCTGCGCCAGATCCAGGCCGAGGGCATCAAGCCCGAGGACTACATGGAAAAGGTCAAGAACAAAGAAGACGGCGTCCGCCTCATGGGCTTCGGTCACCGTGTCTACAAGAACTACGATCCCCGTGCCAAGATCATCAAGGCAACGGCCCACGAGGTCCTGGGCAAGCTCGGCGGCAACGACGAACTGCTGGACATCGCCATGCGCCTTGAAGAGAAGGCCCTGGCTGATGACTACTTCATCCAGCGCAAGCTGTACCCGAACGTGGACTTCTACACTGGCCTGATCTACAAGGCGATGGGTTTCCCGGAGAAGATGTTCACTGTCCTCTTCGCCATCGGCCGCCTCCCGGGCTGGATTGCCCAGTGGCGCGAAATGATCAACGATCCCCAGACCAAGATCGGCCGCCCGCGGCAGCTCTACACAGGGGAGCCGGAGCGCAACTACCCGGCCAACTGATACGGCAACAGCGTCAATCACGACGGCGGCCGCCCACCTCGCGCGAGGTGGGCGGCCGCCGTCGTTGGTTCCGCCTGTGATAAAGCAACGCGGGGTCACTTAGGGCCCATAAAGCAGGCCGAAATGGGCCCTAAGTGACCCCGCGTTGCTATTAGGAAGCGTTGTACCCGTAGGGGTTGTTCTTCTGCCAGCGCCAGTGGTCCTCGCACATCTGGTCCACAGTCTTCGTGGTGGACCATCCGAGGTCTGCGAGGGCGGAAGAAGCATCAGCCCAGAAGGCGGGGAGGTCACCGGCCCGGCGGTCGGTGATCTCGTATGGAATCGGCCGGCCTACGGCCTTCTCGAATGAACGCAGGACCTCCAGAACGGACGAACCGCGGCCCGAGCCAAGGTTCCAGCGGCGGACTCCCGCCCGGTCAGCGATGAAGTTCAGTGCCGCTACGTGACCTTCGGCGAGATCCACGACGTGGATGTAGTCGCGCTGGGCTGTTCCATCGGGGGTGTCATAGTCGCCGCCGAAAACCATCAGCTTCTCGCGGCGTCCCACGGCAACCTGGGCGATGAAGGGGACAAGGTTGTTGGGGATGCCCTGGGGGTCCTCGCCGATGCGTCCGGACGGGTGCGCGCCAACCGGGTTGAAGTAGCGCAGCAGTGCGATATGCCAGCGGTCGTCCGCATTGCCCAGGTCCGAGAGGATGTCCTCGATCTGTTCCTTGGTGCGGCCGTACGGGTTGTTGGCCCCGATTTCCATCTTCTCGATGTAGGGGATGGGATTGTGCTCGCCATAGACGGTTGCGGAGGAGCTGAACACGATGGAACGGACGTTGTGCTTGTCCATGGCCCGGAGCAGGTTCAGCGTGCCCACGATGTTGTTGTAGTAGTACGCCAATGGCTCCTGAACGGATTCGCCCACGGCTTTGAGTCCTGCGAAATGGATCACGGCGTCGATCTGGTGCTGGTCGAAGACGGCCTCGACGGCGGGCTCGTCCACCAGGTCGACCTTGTGGAAGGCCGCTGTCTTTCCAGTGAGCTCGGAAACCCGACGCAGGGACTCTTCGCTGGAGTTCACGAGGTTATCGAGCACGACGACGTCATGGCCGGCTTCCTGAAGGGACAGAACGGTGTGTGAACCGATGTAGCCGGTGCCACCCGTGACAAGAATTTTCATGGTGTCTACGCTATCGGAAATCGGAGCCACGCCGCTCAGTGTTGAGCGTTGTTGAAGCACGTTCGTGCTAAAAAATACTGGTGCCCAAAATTGTTGATGCCGAAGTCCGGCGCCAGGAAGTTGTCCAAGCTGTCTTCAGGATCATCGCAAGCGACGGTTTGGAGCGGGCATCCCTTCGTGAAGTAGCTGACGAAGCCGGTCTGGCCGTCGGCTCAGTGCGGCACTATTTTGCCAGCAGCGACGATCTTCTCGCGTTCTCCTTTGCCTCCGTCATCGACCGCATCAGCGCCCGGCTGGAGTCAGCTTTTCTTGCCGTTGAAAGCGAAAGCCCGGGCAGCGCCGGGCAGCACGCCGCGGTGTTGAACCTCTTGGGTCAGTTCCTTCCCTTGGACGAAGAGCTCGCTATGGACGCCTGCGTTTGGATGGCCTTCCGCCACGCTGCGCGAATCAAACCCGCCCTGGCTGCCGAGGCCGAACGTAGCCACCGCGCAGTCGCTGCCATTGTGGGACGCCTCATCATGCTGCTGAGCCCCGGCGAGGCCGCAGCCCGGCAAAGCCTCGTCACAGAGGCTGAGCGGCTCCTGGCCACCATGGACGGCCTTTGCATGCACGCCCTGCTCCAGCCGGAATGGATGACGGCCGAGATGTGCAGTGACGTCCTCACGGCTCATCTCGCGGCTTTCGCTCCGGCGCCGGCCACGCCATAGACTGACCGGCCACGCCATAGGCAGTCCAGCCACGCCATTGACTGTCTCGGCCTCCCCGCGAATGTCCGCAGGAAGACCAATGTGCCGCCCGACAAGCAGTGCGTCCCGCACCGTTACCGTAGCAAGCCAACGGGAATAGACTGGGACATGTCGGGAACCTGCCAAGGGAGGAATTCGGATGCATGAGTCAGGCGGCCCGGGATGGCGCATCACCATGGACACGTCCGGGCCGATGCTCATCGCCCTGTACTTGCGCGATGTAGCTGGACTCGACGGTGCCGGAAAGCCGTTGCTGTCGCACGCTGCTCCCAAGGTCCGCCATGCCGACCATAGTCACCTCACTTCGGATGTGGGCGGAATCAACGCCCTGAAAACCGAGTGGGAGGCCTGGTGGGAAAAGCTCGTGAAGACCTATCCCGACCCCGCACTTGAGCTCGCGCCACCCAGTTTCAAGGCCTTCGGCAATTCGCCTGCCCTCCAGCGTGTCCTGCAGGCACACTTTGGCTCAGCTTTGGGATGGGCAACGGACAGGATCGATGAATACGCCAAGATCGAGGCGGAGCGTGAAGCCAACGGGGTCACGGGAGTCCTGAACGAGATGGTGGAGGACCGGCTTTTGGAAGTCGGGCGTAGTTCGCGGGACTTTGATCTCACCATCATCGAGTTGCCGCTCAACGAACCCCGTGCCTGGTATTTGGAGCCCAGCACCATGATCATGAGCCACAAGCTGCTGTCCGAGCCCGATGTCTTCCGCAGTTATGTCCAGCCTGTGGTGGAGATTCTGGCTTAAGTAGCGGCTTTGCACCCCCTATGTACCAATTAGGTAGTGGGTGCCGAGACCGTGATGGTCACTGACTCAGACGGTGCCGCCGATGCAATCCATCCGCTGCGTTTTTCCCTGTTCCACGTCTGGCCGCCAACATCCACTTGCGTGATGGAGAGGGACTTGGCATTGGCCACTGCCCAATGGGCAACTGCCCACGCTTGCGTGCCGGTGATATCCAGTTGCACCGAGCGGCCCTGGACTGTGGCGCGCTGGGGGCCGAACGCCGTCGTCAGTTCTTGTACGACGGCGGCAGGGTCACCAGCTGCTTCAGGCATCCGGAGTTCACAGGTCAGCGCGGATTCGGAATGACCGGTGAGGGCGGAAGCGAAGGCGCGCCCCATGTTCTCGTGCTGGGCGTATGCCCGGGGGAACGCGGAGCGCTGGACCTGCTGGGCTGCCTGGGTAATTTCCATGGTCTCGTAACCGGGAATTTTGATGAGGCCGTTATAGAAGGCGTTTGTCGCATAGGCGGGGTCCATGACCTGTGCCTCGGTTCCCCAGCCTTGCGATGGCCTCTGTTGGAACAACCCGCGGGAATCAGGTCCTGCATCGTCACCATAATTGATGTTCCGTAGCTTGGATTCCTGCATCGCGGTGGCGAGGGCGATGCTTGCAGCCCTTGGTGGAAGTCCGCGCTGTACGGAGATAGCCGTGATGAGCGAGGCGTTGGCCGCCTGGTCGGTAGCCAACTCGTAGCTTTCGGAACCCATGACGGCGAGGCAGCGCTCCGAGACCAGGGTCTCGGAGCGCTGCAGTATGGCAACTATCGCGTAGATGGCACCGGCCACGAGGGCCAGCGCAAGCACCGCAACAATGGCGCGGCGGAACCGGCGCATTGCTTGTCTTCTGCTAGTTGGCGTGGAGTGCCTCGTTCAACTCCACGGTCTGGCCCTTGCGGGGCAGGACTTCCACGCCACCGGTTGTGGAGTTGCGGCGGAACAGCAGGTTGGGAACACCGGAAAGCTCGACGGCTTTGATGATCTTGCTGGTATCTTCGCCGTTCTCATCCTTGGGACCAGGCACACGGACGCGGGTGCCGGCGGTGACGTAGAGGCCGGCTTCCACCACGGAATCGTCGCCGATGCTGATGCCGACGCCGGAGTTTGCACCAAGCAGAACGCGCTCGCCCAAGGCAATCTTTTCTTTGCCTCCGCCGGAGAGCGTACCCATGATGGAGGCGCCGCCGCCGACGTCCGTGCCGTCACCGGCCACCACTCCAGCGGAGATGCGGCCTTCCACCATGGACGTGCCGAGGGTTCCGGCGTTGAAGTTCACGAAGCCTTCATGCATCACAGTGGTGCCCTCAGCGAGGTGCGCACCCAAACGGACGCGGTCAGCGTCGGCGATCCGCACGCCTGTGGGGACCACGTAGTCAACCATGCGCGGGAACTTGTCAACCCCGTAAACCACGACGTTGCCGCGCTTACGCAGGCGCGCACGCGTCATTTCAAAACCTTCGACGGCGGCTGGACCGAAGTTGGTCCATACGACGTTGGGGAGCTTGCCGAAGACGCCATCCAGATTGATGCTGTTGGGCTTGACCAAGCGGTGCGAAAGGAGGTGAAGACGCAGGTAAGCATCGGCGGTGTCGGCCGGCGCGGCGTCGAGGTCGATCTGGGCGAAGACCACTTTTTGCTCGGTACCGCGATCGGCGTCTTTGCCATCGTCGGCCAGGGCGGTGAGTGCGGGATCGGCATTCTCGACGTCGCGAAGGGTTTCAGCGGCTACGCCCAGGGCAGGCGCCGGGTACCAGACATCCAGCACGGTTGCTTCCCCTGAAGGCGAGGTTGCGATGGTGGCGAGGCCGAATCCGTAGGCTGATCGGTGGTTTGCGGGCACAGCAGAGGAAGCAGTTTCAGTCATGGCCCCAGTGTATCGACCGCCCATGGCACGGCTGAAACCCGTCTCACCCCGGGGTAGGTCGCATTTGTTGCCCGAAACACAGCGGCCTGGAGCGTTAAGGTGGAGTGGTGACCCTTAACCCTGCCCCCGCCCTCCTGGACCTGCGCCAGGACGTCGCCTTGCTGACCGCCGCGCTCATAGATATCAACAGTGTCTCCGGCAACGAGACTAAGCTCGCCGATCTCGTCGAGGCCGGTCTGCGCGCCATCCCCGAATACACCGTGGTGCGCGACGGCGACGCCATCATTGCCCGAACCGAACTTGGCCGCTCCGAGCGCGTCATCCTCGCTGGACATTTGGACACTGTGCCGCTGCCCACGGTGGAAGGCTCGTTGGGCACCGTTCCGGCGACGTGGGAGTCGGGCATCCCCGGGGAGGGTGTGCTTTATGGCCGCGGGACTACCGACATGAAGGGCGGCGTTGCCGTGCAGCTCGCACTCGCGGCGACCCTGTTCGACGACGGCAAGGAGCCGGACAAGGATGTCACCTTTGTCTTCTACGACCACGAGGAAGTGGAGGCAGTCAAGAGTGGCCTGGGCAGGCTGGTCCGCAACCATGGCGACCTGCTCCTGGGGGACTTCGCCATTCTCCTCGAGCCCACGCACGGCACTGTTGAAGGGGGCTGCAACGGAACCAGCCGGTTCGAAGCGACCACCATCGGCGAAGCCGCACACTCCGCCCGCGCATGGATGGGAAGCAACGCCATCCACGCTGCTGCACCAATCCTCGCCCGCCTCGCAGCCTACGAGCCCCGGACCATCAACGTCGACGGCCTCGACTACCGGGAGAGCCTCAATGCGGTCAGGATCAATGGCGGCACGGCAGGCAACGTCATCCCGGACCGCTGCGTCGTAGAGATCAACTACCGCTTCGCTCCGGACAAGACGCCGGACCAGGCTGAGGCCCACGTGCGGGAGCTCCTTGAGGGATTCGACGTCGTCCGCACGGACGCTGCTGCCGGCGCCCGGCCCGGACTGAACCACCCCGCAGCTGCGTCTTTCGTGGCCGCAGTAGGCGCGGAACCAAAGCCCAAATACGGTTGGACCGACGTCGCGCGTTTCAGTGAGCTGGGCATCCCGGCCGTGAACTTCGGACCCGGGGATCCGTTGCTGGCACATAAGGACAATGAACACGTCGACGCCGGTGCCGTCCGGGAATGCCTTCGTGTACTCCGGACGTGGCTGGTTCGCTAAGGTCCAAATGCACTCTGCAAGCACATGAAAAAGAAGGTCCGCAGCCGAATGAACGGCTGCGGACCTTCTTTTCATGACTAAAGGAATGTTTCCGGTTCTACTTCGCTTCAGATCCCGGGACGTTTACCTCAAGGTCAACGGTCTTGATGGCCGAAGCCATACCTCCTGCGGCCTTCTTGGAACCGCGCCTTTCGATCCAGATCGCAAGTCGGGAAACTGACAGGTTGATCAGGATGTAGATCGCGGCGCCAACGAAGAAGGCGGAGAACAACAGGCTGGGTTCCAGGTCCGAGATCAGCTTCACCTTACGCAGCAGTTCCTCGTAGGCCACGATGTAGCCAAGCGAGGTGTCCTTGAGGAGGACGACCAACTGTGCAATGAGTGAGGGGAGCATGCGGCGGATTGCCTGGGGGAATTCGATGCTCATCCTGGACTGGAAGCTGCGCAGGCCAATGGCCAAACCTGCTTCGCGTTGTCCCTTCGGAAGTGACTGTATGCCTGCCCTCAGAATTTCGGCGAAGATCGCCGCGTTGTAGAGGACCAGGCCGCTGACAACTGCTACGAAGGGGCTGGTGGCGAACACCAGCAGCACGAAGAGGATCATGAGCACCACTGGCATGCCGCGGAGGAACTCAAGGACCACTTGCGTGGGCACCCGGATCCACGAGATCAGCGAAATACGGAGCAAACACAGTGCGACTCCGAGGGGGAAGGCAATGACGGCTGCAACGCCGGCTGCCTGCAGGGTGGCAAGGACGCCGTAGCCGAGCTGCGTCCAAACATCCTTGGCAGATTCGTTAACAAAGACTTCCCAACGGGAGGCGTTGAAGATGCCCTGCGAAGACAGGATGACGATGGCTCCCACCACGCCACCGGCGATGATGATGGAACCGACAACCGAACCAATGAGGGAAACGCGGCGGGCCTTGGGGCCTGGTACGTCATAGAGAACCGAAGTCATCGGGCAATCGCCACCTTTTTCTCGACGAAGTGGGCCAACAAGCCCAGGGGCACTGTGATCAGCAGGTAGAAGAACGCCACACCGATCAAGATCCACATGACTGCGTCACCATGGCTGTTTGACAACTGCAGGCCGTAGCCGAAGAGCTCCAGGACGAAGAATGCACCCGCGACGGATGAGTTCTTTACCAGGGCAATCATGATATTGATCAGCGGGGGTACTACGGTGCGAACGGCCTGTGGCAGGACCACCAGGCCCAAAACCTGCGTGAACGTCATGCCGATGCTGCGGGCTGCTTCGGCTTGTCCCACCGGGACGCTGTTGACGCCGGATCGTACAGCTTCAGCAACAAACGCTGCCGTGTAGCTGCTCAAAGCGATGATGGCGGCGACTTCAAACTGTTCGAACTTAACGCCAAGCCGCGGAAGCACGATTGCTGAGAAAAAGAAAATAATTGTGAGTGGGGTGTTTCTGGCGACTTCCACGTAGAACGTGCTGAAGCCCCGTAAGGCTGCCACGGGCGAGACACGCATCGCGGCGAGGAGGGTGCCTGCAACCAGTGCGATCACGCCGGACACGACGGCTAGAAACAGGGTTCGGAGAAATCCGTCCCAATATTGGGGGAGGCTTTCGAAGATGGCGTCCATTGGCTTCCTTCGGCTGCGGCGGAAAGGGATTGAATCCTAAAGGTCGGTGGCTGCCGCCCTCCCCGCCAGGGGGACGACGGCAGCCACCGGCTTCCGACTAGTAACGGTCGATCTTGGGCAGCTCAGGAGCGGTCTTGATGACCTTTCCTGCTGTTGCTTCCCAGGCCTTCTTGTAGGTGCCGTCCTTGGCGAATTCCTCCAACTGGTCATTGATCCAGTTGCGGAAGACCGTGTCGTCCTTCTTCAGGCCGATGCCGTAAGGCTCTTTCGTGAAGGTTTCGTCCGATGCGAGCTTGAAGGCGTCCGGTTCCTTGTCAACGTAACCGGCGAGGATCACGTTGTCCGTGGTGACGGCGACAACCTGCTTGTTGCGCAACGGCTCCAGGCAAGCGGTGTAGTTTGCGGCCGGAACCAGTTCGGCGCCGTACTTTTCAACGATGGTCTTGGCTGGCGTGGAACCCGTAACGGAGCAGACCTTCTTGCCCTTGACGTCTTCGGGCTTGGTGATGGAGTTGTCGTCCTTGTTCACCAACAAAGCCTGGCCGGCTTCGTAGTACGGACCCGCGAAGGCGACCTTCTGCTTGCGAGCATCGTTGATCGTGTAGGTGGCAATGACGATGTCAACGCGGCCCTGCTCGATGAACGGTTCACGGTTGGCGGAAACAGTTTCCACCCATTCGATCTTGTCAGGTTCAATGCCGAGCTTGGCGGCGATGGCCTTGCCGATTTCGACGTCGAAGCCGACAGGCTTGCCGTCAAGGCCCTTCTGGCCGAACAGCGGCTGGTCAAACTTGGTACCAATGGTGATCTTCTTGGCCTGGTTCAACTTCGCCATCGTGGTACCGGCCTCGAAGCTCGCCGAGGCAACAGGCGGAGTGGTGGTGCCACTGCCTCCACCACAGGCGCTCAGCGAGAGGGCCAGTGCAGCCGAAGCGGCCACCAGGAGAGATTTCCTCCGGGTAATAAAAGCCTTCTTCATGACATTCCTTTCATTGGTTGGCCGTCGTACGGCCTGGGTGCGGTCCGTGCGGGCCTGGATGCGGGTCAGCAGGGAGCTAGTGGGTCAGAAGCTTGGACAGGAAGTCCTTGGCGCGGTTGCTCTGCGGATTGGTGAAGAATTCCTCGGGTGTTGAATCTTCCACGATCTGGCCATCGGCCATGAACACGACGCGGTCGGCTGCCTTGCGGGCAAAGCCCATCTCGTGGGTAACCACGATCATTGTCATGCCTTCCTTTGCCAACTGGATCATGACGTCCAGGACCTCGTTGATCATTTCGGGGTCCAGAGCCGAGGTTGGCTCGTCGAACAACATCACCTTGGGCTTCATGGCAAGTGCGCGGGCAATGGCCACACGCTGTTGCTGGCCACCGGAGAGCTGCGCGGGGAGCTTGGGAGCCTGGTGGCCGACGCCGACACGTTCCAGGAGGGCCATGGCCTCCCTTTCCGCCGTGCCCTTGGCGACGCCCTTCACCTTGATCGGTCCCAGCGTGACGTTCTCAAGGATCGTCTTGTGGGCGAACAGGTTGAAGGACTGGAAGACCATCCCCACGTCTGCACGCAGGTGGGCGAGTTCTTTGCCTTCTTCCGGGAGCTTCTTCCCGTCGATCGCGATGTCGCCGTCGTCGATCGTTTCCAAACGGTTGATGGCACGGCACAACGTGGACTTTCCGGAGCCGGACGGCCCGATGACCACGACGACTTCACCCTTCCTAACCTGGAGGTTGATGTCTTTGAGAACGTGCAATTGACCGTAGTGTTTGTTGACGCTGTTCAGGGAGACGAGCGCATCGCCGGACACTTGAGTAGTCATAGGACGAATCTAGCGAACAAAGACACAATTATGACCACGGTCACGGCAAGTTCCTCCAGATCGTGACTGAACAGAAACCTGCCCTCCAGCGATATACCAGACTGCAATGCAAGAACCGCGTCGTAGCGTCTTCGCTTGCATTCATCCGCGCTAGCCTTGGGCAATGAGCATTAGCCAGCACCCGATTCCCGGCCCCGACGCGAATGGCCACGTCGCGGGCGTCCATGTGCCCCTGCCTTCGGAGATTCCACCGGCCAAGCACAAGGGTCCTTTGGAACTGCGACGCAAACAGGCAGACACGGGAATGTCCGATCAGCATTTGCTGGACACGAGCGGTGCCGGGCAATTCATCCACACCGATCCCTGGCGCGTCCTGAGGATTCAGAGCGAATTCGTTGAGGGCTTTGGCGCATTGGCCGATATTGGCCCGGCGGTCAGTGTTTTCGGTTCTGCCCGCACCAAACCGGGAACCGAGTACTACGAGATGGCAGTGGATGTAGGACGCAAGCTCGCCGAAGCCGGGGTCGCAGTGATCACCGGCGGCGGTCCGGGCTCCATGGAAGCCGCCAACAAGGGTGCTGTTGAGGGCAACGGCGTATCCGTCGGGCTGGGCATTGAGTTGCCGTTCGAGCAGGGCTTGAACCAGTGGGTGGACCTGGGCATCAACTTCCGGTACTTCTTCGCCCGCAAGACCATGTTCGTGAAATACGCCCAGGGCTTCGTCGTCTTGCCCGGCGGACTTGGAACCTTGGACGAGCTGTTCGAGGCAATGGTCCTGGTACAGACACGAAAGGTGACATCGTTCCCGATCGTGCTGCTGGGTGTCCGCTTCTGGGGTCCAATGATTGAGTGGATCCGGGACACTTTGGTTGCTGAAGGGATGGTGTCTGAAAAGGACCTGGACCTGATCCAACTGGTGGATGACCCTGCCGATGCCGTCCACCGCGTCTTGCACGGTGCTCCGCTTCCGGCCACCACCAATGGAAACCAGCGCCCGGAGTAGGCGGCTGTTTCTGGCACGATGGTGGCTGTGAGCTTTTTCCTGGTGTTTGTCGCGATTGTCCTCATTGGTGCCGCATTGTATTTTGGGGCCGCCATCATCCGTGGCGGCTCCGTCGGAGCGGGCCTGGATGACCCGGTGCCCAACTTGCCTCCGGTGCTGCTCCCGGAGAAGGCCGCAGCCACAGACATCGACGCCGTGCGCTTTGCGCTGGGGCTGCGTGGTTACCGCATGGACCAGGTGGACCAGGTCCTTGATGAGTTACGGGACCAACTGGTGGCCAAGGACCGTGAGATCGAGAGACTCAGCGCGTTGGTCCAATCAAAGCTTGAGAATGGCGGCGCCCAGCGGACCACGCCGTGAGTACAACTCCACGTATCCGTTTTGGCGGGGAGGGACCTACTGCCCGCCTGTCGCGCGGTATCTCCGCCGCGGGAGCCCGGATGGCACAGTGGCCGTGGTGGCTGCAGGTTTCGTTGGTTTTTGTCGTGGCCCGGGTGGTCAGTGCCTGCATCTTTATGGCGGCTGCCGTTCATCAGGGAGTGAATCCTTGGTTCCCGCCCGCCCCCGACTACTGGAACTTCATCACTATCTGGGATGCGCGCTGGTATTCCCAGGCAGCGGACAACGGCTACCCCTCCGTGCTCCCGGTGGATGCAAACGGGGTAGTCAAGGAGAACGCCTGGGCCTTTTATGCCCTGTTCCCGTTTCTTGGACGGGGACTCTCCGCCATTACGGGACTCGGGACTCTGCAGGCCCTCACTGCCATAGCCATGGTTGCGGGCCTCGGTGCTGCCTTGGTGATCTTCAAACTATTCAGGGAAGCAGCCAGCCGGCGCACTGCGATGTGGGGCGTCATCTTCGTGTCCGCATTCCCGGTCTCCCCAATTCTCCAGGTGCCCTACGCAGAATCCCTGAACCTCCTGCTGCTGTCCGGCTCATTGCTTCTGGTGGTCCGGCGACGCTACGTGACAGCCATACCTGTAGTGCTGTTGATGTGTTTGTCCAGGCCCACGGGAGTCCCCTTCGCTGCCATGCTGGGCCTCCTCCTGGTCTGGCGGCTCTGGCAGCACTTCAGGCCATCAGAAAATGATGACCAGCCCCGGGCAATGGCTTCGTCCGCGCCGGAACTCCTGTCCCTGGGCGCCCTGGTGCTGGCAACCGGACTCGGAGCCCTGGCCTGGCCAGCCATAGCCTGGGCAGTCACGGGGGATCCCAGCGCCTACACGCGGACGGAAACTGCCTGGCGAGGACACGATCTGGTGCCCTTCAAGCCGTGGTTCGATACCGGACGGATGCTGTTCGGTCCGGTTCTTGGCGTGTTGGCGCCCTTCGTTTTCGTCGGCTTGTTCGTGCTGCTGATGATTTCAAAGCCTGTTCGCGCACTGGGAACGGAAATGCGACTTTGGTGCGCCTGCTACATGGGTTATTTGCTGGTATTCCTGCATCCCCAGACCAGTACTTTCCGGATGTTGCTTCCTCTTTTCCCGCTTGCCCTCGGTGCGGCGCTGCTGTCCAGGTCCAAGGCATACAGGGGAACCGTCGTCGTCATGTTTGTCCTCCTCCAGATCGTCTGGGTGGTTTGGCTTTGGGCCTGGGCGCCATTGCCTGGAGGCGGGGACTATCCGCCATAACCGGACCGGCCGCCGTCGGGAAGTGTGTTTGTTCCGTGTGGGGGTAATTAGTCCATTGATTCGCTACGGAGCAGTAAGTACGGGATAATGGAATACGAGCAAGGACAAAAGCACCTAAAAGTGCCCGGCCAAGGCGGCCTCCCAAGCGGTGCCGCCGGCTGCAATTGCGAAGCGGATCCAGCCCGGCCGGGTTGGGCGTGACTTGGGACAAATGGAGGGGATTTTCCTAATGGCGGCTATGAAACCACGTACTGGCGACGGCCCTATGGAAGTAACCAAAGAGGGACGCAGCCTGATCATGCGTGTGCCGCTCGAAGGCGGAGGACGGCTTGTAGTCGAGCTCAATGCCGCGGAGGCGGAGAACCTCAAGGAATGCCTCGTAGGCGTTACCGAATAGATTCATAGGCAGGCTGGATTCAAAAGACCAGGGCCCGGCGGGAGCCGGAGCCCTGCTTTTGTTTAAGCAGCAGCGTGTTTCTTGGGGGCCGTTCTTTAAGAATGTCCGCTAAATGGCAATTGCCTATTTTTTGACAGCAACCAGAAGTCCGTCGCCGGTGGGAAGCATCGCAGAGGCCAGGCGGTCGTCGTCGCGAATGGATTTGCCAACTTGCCGAAGAACCACAGTGGTGGCGTCGCGGGCTGCCGGATTTGAGACGCGGTCCTTATCCAAGGCGTCGTTGATCACCAGGGTGCCACCGGTCTTGAGCAACCGGACAGCCTGTTCAACGTAGCGGGGAAAGTTCGGCTTGTCGGCGTCGATGAAAACAAGGTCATAGGCGGAGTCCGTGAGGCGTGGGAGGACGTCGGCGGCCCTTCCTGAGATGGTCCGGGTACGGTTGGCGGGGCTGCCCGACTCCAGGAAGGCTTCGCGGGCGGCCTTGAGGTGTTCGACATCGACGTCGATGGTGGTCAGGACGGCTTGTGGACCCAGGCCCCGCAACAGACAAACACCTGAGACCCCCGCGCCCGAGCCAACCTCAACTACTGTCTGTGCCTTTGAAGCCGCGGCAAGGACTGTCAACACCGCGCCAACGCCGGGGCTGATGGGCTTGACTCCCAGCTCGAAGGACCTCTCCCGGGCGCGCAACAACACGTCATCTTCAGCAGGCAGATCTTCTGCATAGGACCAGCTGGTTGACTTGTCGGCACTCATGAAGGGTTCGCTTTCCGCGCGTAGGGGTGTCTGTACCAGCCTACTGTGTCCGGTGATCCAAACCCCCTGTTCGCACCCGTCCCGGGATTGTGTCTGCGGCAGGATTTCGCCTTGCGTGGAAAATGTGCCTTAGTCAGGAAATTCCCAGACAAACTTGGGATGATATTGATCCGGTCATCCACGTGGTGGGCGGCACCGGAGGAGTCCGGTGAACCACAGTTTGAGGGGAGTGGGCGATGCCGGCATCGCATGCTGCGCCAGTCCAGACATCGGAGAGCCTTGAGGCCGTTACGGACTGGGTTGCGCCCAGCTGGGAGGACGTGGTCGCCAACCACTCCGCCAAGGTGTACCGCCTTGCCTACCGCCTGACCGGAAATAAGTTCGACGCCGAGGACCTCACCCAGGAGGTGTTTGTCAGGGTTTTCCGTTCGCTGGAAAACTTCAAGCCGGGCACCCTGGACGGGTGGCTGCACCGGATCACCACCAACCTTTTCCTGGACCAGGCACGTCGTAAGAGCCGGATCCGCTTTGACGCCCTCGCCGAGGACGCCGAGTCACGCCTGCCGGGCCGTGAGCCAGGCCCCGAGCAGAGCTTCGAGCACAACAACCTGGACCTTGATGTCCAGCGTGCGTTGGAAGAACTGCCACCGGATTTCAGGGCTGCCGTTGTTCTGTGCGATCTTGAAGGATTGTCCTATGACGAAGTGGCGGAGGCGCTGGGCGTGAAGCTGGGCACCGTCAGGTCCCGTATCCATCGTGGCCGCACCATGCTGCGGGAGAAGCTCGCCCACCGTGACCCACGTCCGGCTGAAGCCCTCAAGCCCCGCCTGAAGATGCCTCGCATCGCCAGCATTCTTTAGGTAGTCGATGTCTCGACGCCACATCCGTCCGGGTGCCCTGTCACGTCGCAAACTGGCTGCACGTTACAAACTGGCTGCCCTGCGCCACACCCGGAACCCGGAGCACCTTCGGCATTGCCCGGAGTGCCGTGCTGCCCTGAACAGGGAGCGGCAGTATCTTGAACGGCTTCGCGGAGCAGCGGTGCCCGAAGCCAGCCAGGACCTGACCGCGCGTTTGCTCCAGCACACACAACGACTCGCGGATGAGCAGGCCGCGCCGGTCGCAAATCCACGGACCAGGCGTGGTGCATGGCGGGCCCTTCGAATCGCCGGCGTGGCCGCGGGCACTCTCACGGCAAGTGCAGGTGCGCTGGGCCTTGCCGCATATGCGGTGGCAGGAGATACCGCGCCGCAAGCAGCCATCGGTGCAGGCAACGGCGCTTCATCCCTTTCCAGTGCATTTACCGGCGGCCCCGCGGAACTGATGATGACGTCGGAATCCGTCGCGACGCCGGACTTCCGCCCCACCGGGCCCGTGAATTTGAGTTCCGAACAGTTGGATGCCCTGCGGGACCAGGGATGGGCATGTCCTGAACTTGGCGGTATGGGCTTCCACGTCGTAGCCGCCAAGGCCACCATGCATTACGGTCACCCGGCAGTGGAACTCCGGCTTGAAAGCAACGGCCATTACGCCACTGTCGTGGAAGAGCACCTGCAGGGTTCGGACATCGCCGTTACTGGACGCCCGGCATCGGCGCAACTCTCACTCACGCAGGGGACGCCGTGGGAGGCTGTATACCGGACCTCCGCAGCAGTCCTCAGCTACTCGTCGGACCTCCCGGCTGATGTAGCCGACGACGCCGTTCCCGAGTTGGTTCGTGCAGGGGACTCCATGCTCAGCAACAAAGCTCCGCAAGCCTCCGAGACGTGGTCCGAACGGATGATCCGCGGCCTCCGGACACTGCTCCGTCCCGCTGGTTTATGACCGGCACCACAGACAAGGTAATCTTCGTAGCGTGCTTGGAATCAACGGCCCGGAGTTCATACTCCTTCTGATTATCGGCGTACTCGTCATCGGTCCCAGCCGTTTGCCCGAATACACTCAAAAGCTCGCAAACCTGGTGAAGGAAGTCCGCCGGATGGCCTCCGGGGCACGCGAGCAGATCAAGGAAGAAGTCGGCATCGACATCGATGAGGTCGACTGGAAGAAGTACGATCCCCGCCAATACGATCCGCGACGCATCATCAAGGATGCGTTGCTTGACGATGATTCCAAGCCCGTCAACGCAGGCGCGCCGGCTGCTGCGGCGACAGTTGCAGCCGCAGCAGTGGACACGAAGCCCAAGGCTCCGGCCCGCATCATTGAGCGGCTCGCCGAAGGCGAGGCCGCGCCTTTCGATACCGAAGCTACGTAAACTTTCCGGGTCTCTTTCGAAACGCGGTGGCTTCAGCGCGGCTGGATTCCCAGCGGCATGCCGGACAATCCGCGCGGACGCGTTGCCAACATCCCTGCAATGCCTTCCAACGCCTTCGCAGCAGCAGTTTCGCCCGCGGCAAGGACTACAGGCTTTCCGGCGTCACCGCCCTCACGCAAGCGGATGTCCAAGGGAATCTGGCCGAGCAGGGGCACGTCGCTGCCCACAGCAGCACTCAGACGCTCAGCGAGGACGGCACCGCCGCCGCTTCCGAACAATTCCATGCGACCGCCGTCGGGCATTTCCAGGAAGGACATGTTCTCGATGACGCCGGCAACCTTCTGGCCGGTTTGGGTTGCGATGGTTCCGGCTCGTTCGGCGACGTCCGCAGCGGCAGCCTGCGGGGTGGTTACCACGAGGATTTCGGCGTTCGGGAGGAGCTGGGCCACGGATATCGCGATATCGCCTGTTCCGGGAGGCAGGTCCAGGAACAGGGCGTCGAGGTCACCAAAGTAGACGTCCGTGAGGAACTGCTCCAAAGCGCGGTGCAGCATGGGACCACGCCACGCCACGGGCTGGTTTCCCGCAACGAACATGCCAATTGATATGACTTTCACCCCGTAGGCCACAGGGGGCAGGATCATGTCATCCACCTGCGTCGGTTTCTGCGTGATGCCCATGAGCCCCGGGACGGAGAAGCCGTGCACGTCGGCGTCCACGATACCCACCCGCAGGCCCTGGGCGGCCAGGGCGCAGGCGAGGTTGACGGTGACGGAAGACTTACCTACGCCGCCTTTTCCGCTGGCCACTGCGTAGACCTTCGTCAAGGAGCCAGGCTTGGCGAAAGGGATGCCCCGCTGGCCACCCGGACCGCGCAGTTGTTCCTTCAGGGCCTCGCGCTGGGCGCGGGTCATGACCTTCAGCTCCACGTCAACACCGGTGACGCCTGCGATGCCTGACAACGCAGTGGTCGCATCCGCCGTAATGGTGTCGCGGAGCGGGCAACCGGCGATCGTGAGCAGTACTGCTACATGGACGTTGCCGTCGTCGGTGGCTGACACCGACTCCACCATGCCAAGTTCGGTGATTGGACGCCGCAACTCGGGGTCGATGACGGTTGCCAGGGCAGCGTGAAGTGCCTCGGCCGATGGGGTGGTCATGGGTTACGCTCGGCTTTCAGGATTTTCGGTAGGGGCCGGCTTCGCGCTGGAGTGCTGGGGCCCCGGACGTTGCGGGCGTACTTTGGGGATCTGTTGCGTGCGTGGTCCACGCGACTTGTCCCGTTTCTCCTTGAGCTTCTCTTTGACCTTGTCGGCCGAAGACTCGTTTCCCTCTGCTGCCGCTTCGCTCTCCCGCAGTTCCTCCTGGGCATCGATGATGTCTTCCAGCAGGCTGCGGAGTTCGGCGCGGACGTAGTCGCGGGTGGCTACTTCACGGAGTGCGATTCGCAGGGAAGCCAGTTCACGGGTCAAGTATTCAGTGTCTGACAGGTTCCGCTCGGCCCGCTGGCGGTCCTGCTGCAGCGACACCCGGTCCCGGTCGTCCTGACGGTTCTGGGCCAGCAGCAGGAGCGGTGCCGCGTACGAAGCCTGCAGCGACAGCATGAGCGTCAAGAGCGTGAAGCCGAGTTCCACGCGGTCGAACTGCCACTCCGTGGGCGCAAACGTATTCCATGCCAGCCAGAAGAGACAGAAGACCGTCATGTACACGAGGAACTGCGGCGTACCCATGAAGCGCGCAAAGCCCTCCGTGGCATTGCCGAATGCGTCAGGGTTGGGGGAGAACTTGGGCAGTATGCGTTGACGCCCGCTCAGCGGCGTGTCCAGGCTGCCGGGACTGTTCGTACGTCCAGTGGACCTGGGGGATCGGGGGGCGTTGTTATCAGCCAATGCGGCCTCCGAGTTTCCTTATAGGGGCGTCGTCCTCGTGAGCGCGCCAGTCATCGGGCAACAGGTGATCCAACACGTCATCAACAGTCACCGCCCCCACAAGGCGGCCGTCGTCGTCGACGACGGGCAGGGAGTTCAGGTTGTACGTGGCCAGGGTCCGGGCTACTTCGCTGATGTGCGCCTGGTCCGACAACGGCTCCAGGTTCTTGTCAACAAGGTTTCCCAGCGGCTCCGGCGGAGGGAAGCGCAGGAGTTGTTGTATATGTACAACGCCCAGGAAGCGCCCGGTGGGCGTTTCCAGCGGAGGCCGTGTGATGAAGATGGAGGACGCCAAGGCGGGGGAGAGTTCCTCGCGGCGGACGTGGGCAAGTGCTTCGGCGACCGTGGCTTCGGGAGGAAGGATGACGGGCACAGGTGTCATGAGGCCACCTGCAGTGTCTTCGTCGTACTCCAGGAGACGCCGGACATCTTCGGCTTCCTGAGGCTCCATGAGCTGCAACAGTTCTTCCGCTTGGGCGGAGGGGAGTTCGGCGAGGAGGTCGGCGGCGTCGTCGGGATCCATTTCTTCCAGGACATCGGCGGCCCGTTCCACGTCCAGGGCGGACAGGATCTCCACCTGGTCGTCCTCGGGAAGCTCCTGGAGGACGTCTGCCAACCGTTCGTCCTGAAGTTCGCTTGCCACTTCAAAGCGGCGCTTGTCGCTCATCTCCTGCAGGGCCTCGGCGAAGTCGGCAGGTTTGAGGTCCTCGTGCGTGGCAACGAACTGTGTTGCGGCCTGGGGTTCGTTATGCCCGCCGGTCTGCGCGTCCGCCCAGTCAATGATCAGGGTCTCGTTGCGGCGGAGCCTGCTCAGGGGGGACAAGGAATGCCCGCGACGGACGAAGAGTTTGCTGACGAACCAGTCCTTGGACCGGTGCTGGTCCATCGCGATGTCCTCGATCGTTGCATCGCTGCCATCGGCAAGGGTGACGCGGCGATCAAACATTTCCGCGACCACGAGCGTTTCCGCGCCCCGTTGTTCGAAACGACGCAGGTTCACCAAGCCAGTGCAGATGATCTGGGTCTGGTCGATGGAGGTGATCCGGGTCATCGGTACGAAGACGCGCTTCTTGCCGGGCACTTCCACCACGATGCCTACGACATGCGGGGCGCCGCGGGTCCCCCGGGAGAGCACGACGACGTCGCGCAACCGGCCTAAACGATCGCCCAGGGGGTCGAAAACGTCCAAGCCGAGCAGACGCGCGACAAAGACGCGTGAGGGATGTGTGCTCATGTTTACAGGCTACCGAGTCTGCTCTCTTTTAGCTGAATTCCAGCCGCTTCACATCTACATGCGACACAATGGGGCTATGTCAAACATTTTTGGTGCTCCTAAAGCCGTTGAGGAGTCCCGCAGCGTACCCCAAGGCGACACTGTTGGCTCGTACACCTCATATTTGGATGCCCAAAAGGCGGTGGACTACCTCGCAGACCAGCAGTTCCCCGTGCACCTGGTGTCGATCGTGGGCAACGACCTCAAGATGGTGGAGCGGGTCACCGGGCGGCTGAGCTACCCACGCGTTGCCTTGTCCGGTGCTTTGAGCGGCATGTGGTTCGGCCTCTTCGTCGGCGTCATGCTCTCCTTCTTCACGCCCGCTGGCGGCACCTTCTCCATCATCACATCCGTGCTTATGGGTGCAGCTTTCTTCATGCTGTTCGGCATCGCCACGTACGCCACCCAGCGCGGCAAGCGCGACTTCACGTCCACAAGCCAGGTGGTCGCCACCAATTACGATGTCATTGTTGCCATCGAGGCAGCCCACGAAGCCCGCAGGTTGCTCCACCAACTGCCCATGAATTCCGCACAGGCTGCCACCGGGCAAGCACAAAATTACGGTCAGCCAAACGCGCCCTTCCAGCAGCCCGGCCAGGCACCTGACCGTCCTGCCACCTGGAACGATCCCTATGGCCAGCGCGGACCGGAGCCCACCGAATCCGCTGCTTCCGGCGCGCAGGCTCCTGCTGCACAGCCAGTACAGAACCCGACGCCGTCACCCGTGCGCTATCCGGACCTGCCCGATGGCCGCCCCCAGTACGGTGTCCGGGTCACGGAGGGCCAGAATGCCCCCCGGCCCGAGGAACACCGGCCCGAGGAACACCGGCAAGAGGAACAGCGGCCCGGGAACGGCGATTCCCACAAGCAATAGCTGTATAAGAAGTACAAAGGGAAGGCCACCGGATGCATACATCCGGTGGCCTTCCCTTTGTTCTGATGTCGGCTGTGCTGTTGTCTGCCGGACCGGGTCCCCTTGCTGGAGGCTAGCCCGCAGCTTCCTGGTAGATGCCGGCCATCCAGGACTCGACGTCGTCGGCTTTGCGTGGCAATGCCGCGCTCAGGTTCACGGGGCCATCCGCGGTCATGAGGATGTCGTCCTCGATGCGGACACCGATGCCACGGTATTCGGCGGGAATGGCGAGGTCTTCGTTCTTGAAGTACAGGCCGGGCTCGATCGTGAAGACCATGCCCTCAGTGAGGATTCCATCCAGGTAAAGCTCACGCTTGGCCTGGGCACAGTCGTGGACGTCCAGGCCGAGGTGATGGCTGGTTCCGTGTGGCATCCAGCGGCGGTGCTGCTGGCCTTCGGGGCTGATGGCTTCCTCGACAGAGACAGGCAGCAGACCCCATTCAGCAAGGCGCTCAGCAAGCACCGTGGTGGCTGCAGTGTGGATGTCCCGGAATTTCACGCCGGGCTGTGCGGCGGCAAACCCCGCATCGGCGGCGTCCAGGACAGCTTCGTAGACCTTGCGCTGCACCTCGGTGAAAGCGCCGTTTGCCGGCAGGGTCCGGGTGACATCCGCTGTGTACAGCGAATCAGCCTCGACTCCTGCGTCAAGCAGCAGGAGTTCACCAGCGTTGACGGGGCCCGAGTTGCGGGTCCAGTGCAGCACCGTGGCGTTGTTGCCTGAAGCCGCAATGGTGTCGTAGCCGAGTTCGTTGCCTTCCTCGCGGGCACGGGCGAAGAAAGCGCCTTCAACCACGCGTTCGCCGCGCTTGTGCGTCAAAGCACGCGGGAGAGCGCGCACGACGTCGGCGAAGCCTTCCACGGTGGCGGCAACGGCGATCTTCATCTGCTCGATCTCCCACTCGTCCTTGATCAGGCGGAGTTCGGAGAGTGCTTCACTGAGCTTTTCGTCCAAAGCATCGAGTTCGCCCAGATCAAGGTTCTCAGGATCCTTGGCCGTGTTGTAACGGGCGGTGTCCACCAAAGCATCGATGTTCTCATCTACCTTGCGGACCAGACGGATGGAGATGCCGCCGATTTCCTGCGCGCCCACGTTCTTCGTGATGGCCAGCTCAAGTTCGGAAATGTGCGCCGTGGGCAGACCCAGGCGGGCTTTGAATTCTGCCAGTGTGGGCCGTGCGCCAATCCAGAATTCACCGGCCCGGGAGTCGGCGTAGAACTGTTCGGTATCGCGGCCCGCCAGGGGACGGAAGTACAGGGTGGCAGTGTGGTGGCCGCCGTCGTCGCCCTTTCCTTCACCGGCCGGTTCCAGGATCAAAACGGCATCCGGCTCGTGGTCCAGGCCCAACCCGGTGAGGTGGGCGAATCCGGAGTGGGGGCGGAAGCGGTAGTCGCAGTCGTTTGAGCGGACCTTGAGCGGACCGGCCGGGATAACGAGCCGTTCACCCTTGAACAGTTCGGAAATTGCGCGACGGCGGCGGGCGGCGTGGTCTGCCACGGCGTCACGAGCGGGGTTTACCTGCGGTGCGGGCGCCCAGTTGCTGGCCATGAATGCCTTGAAGGCATCGGATGTGGGCCGCTGCGAACGGTTGTTGACGCGTTCTTGCAGGGGCTGGGAATCTGTGGATTCCGCGTACGGGGTGTTTTCGGCATCATTCACCGTTACATCGTCCCACCAGTTTCGTGAGGAGGCCAACGGCGCAACACCCCCAAGCCGGTCCGCATCCCATAGGCTGGGAAAGTGAGGATAGACCTGCATACGCACTCGAATGTTTCCGACGGAACCGAGACTCCGGCCGGGGTGATCATTTCGGCCGCAGCTGCAGGCCTGGACGTCATTGCGTTGACGGACCACGATTCCACTGATGGCTGGGAGCTTGCTGCTGCCGCGGCCAAGGAACATGGAGTCACTTTTGTTCCGGGAATGGAGATCTCGTGCCGGACGGAGCAGGGAATCAGCGTCCACCTGTTGAGCTACCTGCATGATCCTTCCCACCCCGGGCTTCTTGAAGAGATCACCAAGTCAAAGGACGCCCGGCTCACGCGTGCTGAGCGCATGGTCACCCTGCTGTCCGAGGATTACCCCTTGACGTGGGACGACGTCATCCACCATGTGGCTCCTGGTGCCACAGTAGGGCGCCCGCATATCGCGGATGCCTTGGTCGCTGCCGGCGTGGTCGCGGACCGCTCCGAGGCCTTCACGTCCATACTCACCTCGCATTCGCGATACTTTGTGCAGCACTACGCACCCGACCCCGCTACCGCCGTCGAACTTGTCCGTGCCGCCGGCGGCGTGCCGGTCTTCGCGCACCCGGTCGCTTCGGCGAGGGGACGGATCGTGGGGGAGCGGACGTACCGGGAGATGATAGACGCCGGACTGCTGGGCCTGGAAATCGATCACCGCGACAACCCTGAAGAAGGACGTGCCTTCCTTCGCACCATGGCGTCCGAGCATGGGCTGCTCATCACCGGATCATCCGACTACCACGGAGCCGGCAAACCGAATCTGCTGGGAGAGAACCTGACATCCCCGGACGTCCTGGCAAGGATCGAGGAACTGGCAACCGGCAGCACGGTTGTGCGGCCATAAACGAGGACCACCGCTGCCCGGTACCACGGGTTCGGAAAATAGGTTGACGTGCTGCGGGGGAAGAGTAGTCTGGCGCTCGTGGGGGAGGCGGGCTGGGCCGCACCACTGAAGGTCTCATCGCAACCAATGACTCACCCCGTCGATGGAGCAATCATGTTCAAGAAATCCTTGGCTGCAACAGCCCTTGCAGCAGCCTTAATGTTCATCCCTGCCACAGCAAATGCCCTGGACTGCAATAACGTGAGCCGCCCGGCCTACACAGGCACCGAGTGGGTATTTGTGCCGGATATCAGCAGCAACGTCCACTTCAGCGGAAACTGGGGCTATGTGGAAGCCTGGGGCGCCTGGGTGTTCCTTCCTCCAGGCACGGTGCCTGATGTGCCCGGCGGTGAAGGGAATTATCAGAACGGCCAAGGCTTCGCACTGCTGGTCAACGCATTGTGTGATTCCTATGGGGCAGCCCTGGACAATAGGCAGGGCGAGCACGGAATCCAATTGATGCACGGGTGCGGCTGACCAGAAGACGCCTCTAGTTGCAGTGGAACGACGCCTTGGCGCCCAGCCGCTTCCGCATGACCTCAATGGCTTGCTCGTTCTGGTCCACGCAGACAAAGTTGCGCCCGAGCTTGGCGGCAACAGCGCCCAGGGTTCCTGATCCGGCAAAGAAGTCCAGGCACCAGTCGCCCTCGCGGCTCGAAGCAGAGACGATCCTGCGCACCAGGCCTTCGGGTTTCTGGGTGGGGTAACCGGTCTTTTCCCTGCCGGTGGGCGAAACAATGGTGTGCCACCAGACGTCCGTGGGGAGCTTTCCCCGCTCGCGTTTGGCAGGTGTGACCAGGCCGGGGGCCATGTAGGGTTCGCGGTCCACTTCGGCGTTGTCGAAGTGATACTTCGCAGGGTTTTTTACGTACACCAGGATGTTGTCGTGCTTGGTGGGCCAGCGGTTTTTGGCCCGGGCGCCGTAGTCGTAGGCCCAGATGATTTCGTTGAGGAAACATTCCCGGCCGAAGATGGCGTCCAACATCACCTTGGCGTAGTGCACTTCGCGGTAGTCCAGGTGCAGGTATAGCGTGCCGTCGTCGGCAAGGAGCCGCCAGGCCTCTACGAGCTTGGGTTCCAGGAAGGACCAGTAGTCGCTGAAGGCGTCATCGTAGCTGTGAAGGGCACCCTTGATGGTGTCGTAGGAGCGGCCCTTGAACCCGACGCGGTCGCCGTCGCCGTCCGCGTTGCGGACCATGCGCGTTTCCTGGCGGCGTTGGACCCGGCCCGTGTTGAAGGGCGGGTCCACGTAAATGAGTGTGAAGGCGCCGTCCGGCAGCGTCGGGAGGAATTCCGCGTTGTCCGCGTGCACCACCAGATTGCCGCCGTCCGGCGCCCAAACAGTTTCAGTCATTGAGGACTTTAGGCCTCGGAGGTACCGGACTGGGCGCCAGCGGTCCCGCCGGAAACCACTTCGCCGTTACGGCGGCGCGTGCGCGTACGGCGCGTGCGGGCCGGCTTCTCGGCATTTTCGCCGGTAGCGGTACGGGTTTCGGAGGAACCGGCAGCAGGGGCCGCATCGGCTTCGGATGTACGACGGCGGCGCGTACGGTTGCGTCCGCCCTCGCCCTTGGATTCCGAGTTGGCTTCGGTGGACTTGGCTGCGTTTCCACGGCCACGGCCGCCGTCCCTGCCGCGGCCGCCATCGCGTCCGCCTTCACGGGATGAACCGCCGGAACGGGAGTTCTTCTTGCCTGTTTCGCCCAGGTCCTCAAGGACCTCGGCATCGACGCCGGCAAGGGTGCGCTTGTTGCGCGGGAGGCGGCCCTTGGTGCCCTCGGGAATGTCGAGGTCACTGTAGAGGTGGGGGGAAGAAGAGTAGGTTTCAACCGGCTCCGGAACGCTGAGCCCCAGTGCTTTGTTGATCAGGCCCCAGCGGGGCATGTCGTCCCAGTCGACAAAGGTTACGGCTGTTCCCTTGTTGCCGGCGCGGCCGGTACGGCCCACCCGGTGCAGGTAGATCTTTTCGTCTTCCACGCACTGGTAGTTGATGACGTGCGTAACGTCATCAACGTCGATGCCCCGGGCGGCAACGTCCGTGGCAACCAGGACGTCTACCTTGTTGTTGCGGAACGCGCGGAGAGCCTGCTCGCGCGCGCCCTGGCCGAGGTCGCCGTGGATCGCAGCAGCGGCAAATCCGCGGTCCACCAGTTCCTCCGCGACCTTGGCCGCGGTGCGCTTGGTTTTGGTGAAGATAATGGTGCGTCCACGTCCGCGGGCCTGCAGGATGCGGGCCACTACCTCGGTCTTGTCCATGCTGTGGGCACGGTAGATGAGCTGGCGGATGTCGCGCTTGGTGAGGCCTTCGTCGTTCGGGTCGGCCGCGCGGATGTGGGTGGGCTGCGTCATGTAGCGGCGGGCCATCGCGATGACCGGGCCGGGCATTGTGGCGGAGAAGAGCAAGGTCTGGCGAACGGCCGGCGTGCCAGCGATGAGTGTTTCCACGTCCGGCAGGAAGCCGAGGTCCAGCATTTCGTCGGCCTCGTCCAGGATCACCATTTTGACGTTCTTCAGGCTGAGGTGCTTCTGCTTGTAGAGGTCGATCAAACGGCCCGGGGTGCCAACCACTACCTCGACGCCCTTCTGGAGGGCGTCAATCTGCGGTTCATAGGCACGGCCGCCGTAGATCGTGGCGATGCGGGCGTTGCGCTTGCGGGATGCTGTCTGGAGATCGTTGGCTACCTGGACCGCAAGCTCACGGGTAGGAACGATGACCAGGGCCTGCGGGGCACCGGGGACGGCCAGCTTGGCGTAGCCGGGGTCATCGCGGCCTTCCACGCGCTGCAGTGCCGGAATGCCGAAACCGAGGGTCTTGCCTGTACCGGTCTTGGCCTGGCCGATGATGTCGTGGCCGCTAAGGGCTACGGGCAGCGTCATGGCCTGGATGGGGAAGGGATGGGTGATACCGGCATCGGCGAGGGATTCGACGATGTCGGCGCGGACGTTGTAGTCAGCGAACGATTTCTCTTCGATCTCGTGGGGCGTCTCATCAGAGATGATCGTTTCCTCGGGCTCGATGGATTCGGTGCCGGTGGCGTCCGTCAGGACTTCATGGGTGTGCAATTCACTCACAGGGAGTTTCCTTATTCATTTGGGCATTGGCGCTGCATGCTCAACGGGTGGCGGAGCCGTACCGGAGCACGAACGGGCGCGCAAGCTAATCCAGTGGAAGCCGATCGCGGGCTATCTAAGTACTGGCACTGGTGACCAGCGGGCACATCTCAAGATCGCGTAGGGGCGGGCTTGTTGAGTTCAAAAATTAACTGAATCAACGACCGGGCATCCATTACTACAGGGTCAGTCTATCCTCTGGGAGCGCTAAAGCCCGGATCGGCGGCAGTTCGGGTCCTGCGGGGCCTTAGGGGAGCAGGGTAAAGCGGATCTCGCGGCTGGCGATATCGGCCTTCAGGAGTTGCACCCGCACCTTGGTGCCCGATTCCATTTCGCCGTCACATCGGGCGGTCACCGCGGGTTCGGCTATCTGGATGATGCCGAACGGCCCATTGCCGTTTCCGTTTGCCCTTCCATTGCCATTGGTCGTGCCGTTGGACGGCTTGGAACCGGAGATGACGACCGCGTCGAACTCCTCGCCGATGTGGTTGGCCACGAGTGCAGCTTCCACTGTGTCCATGGCCAGACGCTCAAGCCGGCCGGCCAGTTGGTCGGATGAGGCCATGATCTCAGGCAGGGATGGAAGTGCTTCCCGTGCCCAGGCGGGGATCTGCTGGCCGTTGCTGAGGGCCTCGCAGATCACCAGGACAAAACGGTCGATGAGGCGACGCAAAGGGGCAGTGGTGTGGGCATAGGGTGCGCCGATTGCTGACTGGATGATGTTGGGGGGAAGTTCGCCATCGAAAGGCGTGTATCCAGCGCCGCGGAAGAGTGTGCCTGCGGAGTGCAGGATCGCAAGTTGTTTGGGATCCGAAGCGTCAAGTGTCCGAAGGTACTCACCGTAGGTGATCTCGCCGTCCCAGGGTTTCCCGAGGGCCTTTGTCTGGCGCTTGAAGTGGAGCAGTGACCGCTCATCCGGTGCCGGCATGGTGCGCAGGATGCCCACTTTTCCGTCAAGCATCAGTTGGGCGGCCGCCATCCCGGTCATGAGGGATATCTGCGCATTCCAGTCCTCCACAGGCAAGGACGGCGCGGCCACAATCCTGTAGCCTCCGCCACCTGTCGCCTGGACGATTTCCTGCTCCGGCATGTTCAGGTTGGCGCCACCGCGGAGTCGTTCCAGCTCCACGCGCTTCAGGCCAACCTCCTTGAGGAGCTCAAGGACCTCCGGGGCTGTGCCGGCATCGATCTGCTCCTGGGCACCTTTGTAACTGAGCTTCGTGCGGCTACGGACAGTGCCACGGGCTACGGACGTGGCGGTTACCTCCGCATTGAGGTCCAGTTCGAAGTCCCATACGAAGGCGCTGCAGTCCTGACCGGCCAGCAGGCTTCCGGCGTTTTCGCTGATGACCTCCGGGTGCAGTGGGATCCTCCCGTCAGGAGCGTAAAACGTTTGTCCCCGTTGCCGGGTTTCGGCATCGAGCGCCCCGCCGGGAGCAACGAAGGATGGCACGTCCGCGATTGCGTAGAGGACTTTGTAACCGTCGCCGGCACGTTCAATGAACACCGCTTGGTCCAAATCGGTGGACGTGGCTGGATCAATGGTGACAAACGGAATGTCCCTGAGGTCACGGTCCGGCAGCGTATGGTTTTCCACCGCTTTGCGGGCTTCCGCCACGGCTTCGGCCGGATACTCGCCCGGGAGCTCCAGTTCGGTCCGGAGGGCTGCAAATGCCGCCGCGAGCTGGTCCGACGAGTCGTCGACGTTGGGCGAAATCCGATGATGTGACACGAAAATCAGGTTAGCCCGAAATCGCTGGATAGTCTTGGACCATGAGCACTTCCTTGGACGATAATGCTCGCATCCAGCGACTCTCTTCGGAGCTGCTGGGGGCCATGGCGTACGGCGAGCTCTCCGCGTTTGGCCGGCTGTCTTTCGACTCGCGGTACGCTCCCAACCTCCATGACAGGGCAGTACTGGCAAAGATCGCCGTCGGCGCTTACGGAAACTTCGCCTTGATCAGCAGCCGGCTCTCGGAGATGGGACTCGATGCCGAAGAAGCCATGCTTCCGTTCCAGCGCTCGTTTGACCACTTCCACGAGCGAACAAAGCCAGCGGACTGGTTTGAATCCGTCATGAAGGCCTATGTGATCGACACCGTGTCATCGGACTTCTACCGCATGGTCGCGTCGTTCCTTGACGGCGGGACGCAACTCTTTGTCCAGAAGGTGGCCTCCGCCGACCAAGCCACGGAAGTTTTACGCATCCTCCTGCGAAGGGCCCTGTCTGATGACCCCCGCCTGGCGTCGCGCCTGGCTTTGTGGGGCCGCCGCCTGGTCGGTGAAGCCCTGACGCAAGCACAACGCGTAGGCATGGAACATCCCCAGCTGGGACCGCTGCTCAAGGGCGGCGGGGATGCACGCAATGCAGTCAAGGCCCTCACCGCTGAGCTGGCGGAGCGGCATGGGCGACGCATGTCCGGGCTGGGGCTCACGGCTTAGGACACTTTCGAATATCCTCCGCAGCAGCCAAGGCGCCGGGGTGGTTATCCGGCGTCGAGCGCTTCCAGCAAGGTCTTGGCCGCCGCCGTCGGGTCCTCCGCCTCAGTGATGGCACGTACCACCACGATCCGGCTGGCTCCGGCTGCAACCACCTGTTCAACATTGGTGAGGTCTATGCCGCCGATGGCGAACCAGGGGAGGAGGACGCCGCCTACGGTCTCCTCATCCGCGCGCTTTACGGCTTCCGCGGCATATGTGACCAGGTCCAGCCCAACTGCTTCACGGCCTGGCTTTGTGGGCGTTGCCCACACCGGGCCAACACAGAAATAATCCAGTCCGCTCCTGCCGGGGGAGGCAGCTATCGCGGCGTCAACCTGGTCCGGGGTATGGGTGGACAGGCCGATGACCGTGCGGTCGTGGAGGAGGTGCCGTGCAGCGCGTAACGGGATGTCTTTTTGGCCGATATGGAACACCGGAGCCCCGGAAATACTGGCAACATCGGCGCGGTCGTTGACGGCCCACAGCCTTCCGTGCCGCTGGGCAACGTTGTGCAGGACCTCCAGGACCTCAAGCTCCTCGGCGGCCTCGAGCGTCTTGTCGCGAAGCTGGATGATGTCGACGCCGCCCTCAAACGCGGCGTCGACGAAGTCTTCGAAATCGCCCTGGCGTTTGCGGGCATCAGTGCACAAGTAAAGGCGGGCAGTGGTGTGGACATCATGCTGGGTCATGGAAACCAGAGTAGTTCCTCTAAACTGGGCACGTACTGCGGGAGCCGTGACAGCGTCATATGACCGTCCGGCTGAGAGGGCTTCAGCGCCGACCGCTTGACCTGATCCGGCTAATACCGGCGTAGGGAAGGAAACATATGGCAGAATCCCGCCAAATCCCCTTGCAGGCAGACGTGGCAGTCATTGGTGGTGGCGTCATCGGCCTTGGCATCGCCCACGAAGCCCGCCGTCAGGGCCGCTCTGTGGTCCTCATTGATCCCACTCCCGCAGCGGGTGCGACGTTCGCTGCCGCCGGAATGCTGGCTCCGGTCAGTGAACTCCACTACCAGGAGGAAGACCTCCTGGAACTCATGCTGGAATCCTCCCAACTGTGGCCGGCTTTCGTCCGGAGCGTCCACGGCAGCGAATCAGCCGCCGGATACCGCACGACGTCGACAATCGCCGTTGGTGCGGACGCCGCCGACCGCCGTGCGCTGGCAGACCTCCGCACGGTCCAGCAGGCCGCGGGGCTGCGCGTGGAGCCACTGTCTTTGCGTGAAGCGCGCGAGCGCGAGCCTTTGCTCAGCCCCGGGATTTCCTGTGCCTTCGACATACCGGCCGATCACCAAGTGGATCCGCGGCGCCTTGCACGATGCCTCCTGGACGGGTTATCAGCCCACGGACCAAGTGACGCAACCTGGGTTTCCGGAGCGGAGGACGGTTTCGCCCTGCCGTTCCAAGCGTCCCGTTTGCTCTGGGACGGGGAACGCGTCTGCGGGGTCCAGCTCGATTCGGGCGCCGGGCGCGTTGTTTGGGCCTCAGAGACTGTGCTCGCCTGCGGGCTGGATGCAGCCAGGATCGGCGGTCTCCCCGAGGGTCTCAACCTGCCCCTGCGGCCCGTTTACGGCGACATTCTCAGGCTGCGCGTTCCCCAACACCTCCAGCCGCTGCTCACATCCACCATCCGGGGCATGGTCCGCGGGGTGCCGGTCTACATCGTCCCCCGCGACGACGGAACGGTGGTGATTGGAGCCACCCAGCGGGAGGACGGGTTGTCTGCGTCCAGCAACGCAGTGTCCGCCGGGGGCGTCTATCAACTCCTGCGTGACGCCCAAGTGTTGGTTCCTGCCGTGGCGGAGCTGGAACTGTTGGAAGCGACAGCCCGTGCACGGCCAGGCACACCGGACAACGCACCCCTACTTGGACGAGTTACCGGGCCCGGGGGCACCATCGACGGTCTCGTGATCGCCACCGGGTTCTTCCGCCACGGCGTTCTCTTGACGCCTGTGGCCGCCAAAATCGTAGGCGGACTGATCAGCGGCCCAGCCGACCCCCGATGGTCCATTTTCCGGCCTGATCGATTTACGGCAACTCAGGATCACCTCCTCCAACCAGCAATCAAGGACACACCATGAACATCAAACTCAACGGCTCCGAACACGCCGTGGCGGACGACGCGTCCGTGAGCACACTCGTCAGTGCCATCACAGGCCGCGCGCTGGACCACCGGGGACAGGCAGCCGACGGCGGCAAGCTGGGTGTCGCCGTCGCACGTAATTCGGAGGTTGTGCCGCGCAGCCAATGGGCAGCGACTGCGCTCGCCGATGGAGACGAACTCGAACTCGTAACCGCAGTCCAGGGAGGCTGAAAAATGACCGCAGCAAAAACTGACGTGAGCACTGACGCTTTGGTGATCGACGGCGTCGAATTCGGCTCCCGCCTGATCATGGGTACCGGTGGTGCGCCGAGCCTGGACGGGTTGGGAGCAGCCCTCCTGGCTTCAGGAACGGAATTGACCACTGTTGCGATGCGCCGATACTCACCGGCCGAGACAGGTTCATTGTTCCAGCTCCTGGTGGACCACAACATCCGGGTCCTGCCGAACACGGCTGGCTGTTTTACTGCCAAGGACGCCGTGATGACCGCGGAGCTCGCCCGGGAGGCCCTGGAGACGGACTGGGTGAAATTGGAAGTCATTGCCGATGAACACACGCTTCTTCCGGACGCGGTGGAACTCGTTGAGGCCACGGAACAGCTGGTGAACCGCGGCTTCAAGGTTTTCGCTTACACCAATGACGATCCCGTTCTGGCGCTGCGCCTGGAAAACCTGGGCGCCACAGCTGTCATGCCCCTCGGTTCGCCTATTGGAACGGGGCTGGGCATCCTGAACCCGCACAACATCGAACTGATCGTGTCCCGGGCCTCCGTACCGGTAGTGCTCGACGCCGGCATCGGGACCGCCTCCGATGCCGCGCTTGCGATGGAGCTGGGCTGCGATGCTGTCCTGCTGGCAACAGCCGTGACCCGTGCGCAGAATCCGGTGCAGATGGGCGAAGCCTTCAAACACGCGGTGATCGCCGGTAGGCTGGCCAAGCAGGCTGGCCGTATTCCGCGCCGGGAGCACGCCCTCGCGTCATCGGCCATGGAAGGCCGGGCAGAGTTCCTCTGAATGAAGGAGCCGTGGTGGCTGACAGGAAAGAGCAATTGACCCAGGTCGCCATGGAGGCCGCCCTCAAGGACCTCCCGGACTGGAAGCTCCAGGACGGCCTCGTGACCGTGTTCAAAACCTCAACGGCGGCCGACGCCTTGGCGCTCATCGCCGCCATTGGCCGGATTGCCGAGGAACAGAACCACCATCCGGATCTTGACTGGCGTTACAACAAGGTGTTCCTGCGTTACGTTTCCCATGACGCCGGGGGCCAGGTGACCCAACGCGACATCGCCGCTGCGACCGCCGTGAGCGAGGCGGCAGCGGCGTCCGGTGCCAAGGCGCAGCCGGATCGCTACCCAGCAGCCGGATCGCTACCCAGCAGCCGCGTCGCTACCCAGGGGCTTGAACGGGATTGAACGTTAAACTTCGCTGGCCATCACCCATGGGCGATGGCCAGCGAAGTTTATTGAGTGAACAGTGCCTAGAGCCTCAGGGCTTTGGTGAGGGCGGCGGTGTCATGCTGGGTGCGCTTGCGGCCCAGAAAGACCACAACGGCAATCGCGATGACCGTCCCCAACACGATGGGGAGGACCCAGGGGATCCAGGTCAGGCCGGGCTGGTAACCAAAGCCTGCCATGATGAAAGCTATCCAGCTGAGCACGCCGACGGTTGCCGAAACGCCCGCCGGCAATGCGATCCCGTACTTGCCGTGTCGCTTGTCATTTGCCCACACGATGAATCCTGTAGCGATCGTGGCAAGAACCACCACAACGAGTGAAAGCATGGAGACTCCTTAGCGGCAGCTGTAACCGGGAACCGCTAGAGTGCGCCGAAACCGACGCGGCGCACTTCCTCGGCACCAATTTCAACGTAGCCCAGCACATTGCCGGGAACGATGATCTGGCGGCCCTTCTCATCCGTGAGCCGCAGATCCGATCCCTTGGAGATGGCCTCTCCGACAATCTTGGCGACAGCATCAGCATCGAGTGCGGATTCGAGCACAATTTCACGGCCAACATTCTGAATGCCGATCTTTACTTCCACAGCAAGGCCTCCAAGCCAATCAAGTTTTAAGTCAGTCCTCTATTTGTAGCTTAGGACTCTTTGGGGAATCGACTGATTCCGCGCCAAGCTAAACGATAGATCAGATCACTGGCTACATCGAGGTCGAGGTTTCCATCGGTTTCGAGCCAGTAGCGGGCGCTGACCTGCGCCATTCCTGCCAGTCCGCGGCCAAGGAGCTGCGCCTCCAGAGGGGGCAACTTGGTGTCCTCGGCGATGACGTGGGCCACTGCGTCGGCGAACGTTTTGTTGAACGTTTCCAAGCGCGAGCTGACATCGGGGTCATTGATGAGGTCAGACTCGAAAACCAGGCGGTGGGCTTGGTCGTCGTCGGCGATGAACCTGTAGTAGGCCCGCATGACTGCCTTCACGCGCTCTTTGTTATCCGTGGTGGAGTTCAGGGCATTGAGCATCAAATCGGTCAGGGCGGCCAGGTGGCTGTCCAGCAGTGCCATGTACAGCTCGCGCTTGGAAGGGAAGTGCTGATACAGGACCGGCTTGCTCACATGTGCTGTCTCGGCAATTTCGTCCATGGCCGCACCGTGGAAGCCGTTGGATACGAAAACTTCCAAGGCGGCGTTCAGCAACTGCGCGCGGCGCTCGTCCCGGGGCAACCTTGCTGAACGCGTCGAACCAGTCCGTTCTTGCTTCGCTGGTGCTCCATCGTTTGCCCGTGTGCCGTCAGCCACAGTCTGCCGCCTTTCCTTTGCAGTTATGACCACTGTACCGGTGGGTAATATGACCGGGCGGCATCGGCAGGCATACATTGGGGTATGGCCTCAATTCTTGCTGCCCGCCCCGCGCCCGCCGTCCTGCCGCCCCTCGTTGAACCGGCCGCCGAACTAACGTCGGCCGAGGTGGAACGGTACTCCCGGCATCTCATCATTCCGGAAATCGGCGCTCTGGGCCAACGCAGGCTTAAGAATGCGAAAGTTCTTGTCATAGGTGCCGGCGGGCTGGGATCTCCGGCATTGCTGTACCTCGCCGCGGCGGGCGTTGGAACCCTGGGAATCGTCGACGACGACGACGTAGACCTCAGCAATTTGCAGCGGCAGGTCATCCACGGCGTCAGCGATGTGGGCACGCCCAAAATCGAATCTGCGCGGAAGGCCATTGCGGAGCTCAACCCTTTGGTGGATGTTGTCCTCCACAACGTCCGCCTTGACTCCTCGAATGCCCTGGAGCTGTTCGCGGATTACGATCTCATCCTGGACGGTGCGGACAACTTTGCCACCCGTTACCTGGTCAACGACGCCGCCGCGATTCTCGGCAAGCCGTACGTCTGGGGCTCCATCTTCCGCTTCGACGGGCAAGTCAGCGTCTTCTGGGCCGAGCACGGCCCCACCTATCGCGACCTCTACCCTGAAGCCCCGCCTGCCGGCTCAGTGCCTTCATGCGGTGAGGGCGGAGTCTTCGGTATGTTGTGTGCTGCCGTTGGATCCCTCATGGTGACTGAGGCAGTCAAGCTGATTACCGGCGTCGGCCGTTCCTTGCTTGGCCGGGTGGCGCTGTTCGATGCGCTTGGCGGCAGCTGGCGCGAAATCAAGGTCTCCAAGGATCCTGAAGCGGAGCCCATCACTGAACTCGTGGATTATGAGGCATTCTGTGGGGTGACTCCGGCTGCGGCCACTGACCAGGAGCACACGGTCACTGCCAAAGACCTCGCGCGGATGTTGGCCGAGCGGGAGGCGGGTGAACGCGACTTTGAACTGGTGGATGTCCGCGAGTCCGGCGAGCACAGCATCGTGAACATCGATGGATCGGTCCTTATCCCGCAGGGCAGGATTCTTTCAGGCGAGGCCTGGGTGGACTTGCCGCAGGACAAGGACATCGTGTTCCACTGCAAGGCCGGGACGCGCTCTGCTGCGGTCCTGGAGGCCGCGCAGAAGGCAGGCTACAAGCGCGTCAGCCATCTCGACGGCGGTATCCTCGCCTGGGTCCGCGACGTCGAGCCCGAAAAGCCTGTCTACTAGTCGTTGCCTGCATCGGTCCTGATCTGTGCAAAGCTCAAGCATGAGCGAAGAATCCACAGCAACGCCCCAACGCCCCATCGGCTCCGGTTTTGGGCACGGCTCAACCGCCATGGAAGTGGTAGAAGGCCTTGACCTGACGGGTAAGGCGGCAATTGTCACCGGTGGTTACTCCGGGCTTGGACTGGAGACAGTGCGGGCTTTGGCCTCGGCCGGGGCGGCGGTTACCGTTCCGGCGCGCAGGCTCGAACACGCACGGAAGGTGCTGGCAGAGGCAGGTTTGGCGGACACCGTGGAAGCGGACGCCCTGGACCTCGCCGACCAAGCGGCCGTCAAGGCGTTCTCAACGCGCTACCTGGACCAGCACGACACCCTGGACATCCTGATCAACAACGCGGCGATTATGGCAAGCCCGGAGCATCGCGTTGGGCCGGGCTGGGAGGCTCAGTTCGCCACGAACCACTTGGGGCATTACACGCTGGTCAACCTGTTGTGGCCTGCACTTGCCGCCTCCGGGAACGCGAGGGTTGTGTCCCTTTCCTCCACCGGCCACAAGCTCTCACCCATCCGCTTTGACGACATCAATTTCACGTCCGGCTATGACAAATGGCGCGCCTATGGGCAGGCCAAAACCGCGAATTCGCTCTTCGCCGTGGAGCTGGACCGCCTGGGCCGGGAATCGGGCGTCCGTGCTTTCGCGGTCCACCCCGGCGGAATCATGACCGAACTCCAACGCCACCTGCCTCAGGAAGAAATGGTGGCTGCGGGATGGATGGACGCCGAAGGAAACCTCCGTGAGGGTTTCAAGACGCCGGAGCAAGGCGCCGCGACGTCTGTCTGGGCTGCAACGTCTCCGGCTTTGGCCGGTATGGGTGGTGTCTACTGCGAGGATTGTGACATTGCCGAACCCACGGACAAGGATTCGCCCCTGGCAAGGTACAGGGGAGTCGATGCGCACGCGATTGACAGGGCAGATGCGCGGAAGTTGTGGGAACTATCGGCCGAGCTGACGGGCGTGAACGCCTTCAGCTGATTCCGGTTGGCTAGGCGCTTTCGGAGCGGAGTTGCTCGTGGTCCACGGGGCATTCTGCAGCAGCAGGAGCCTGGGGCTGCTCCACCTGGATGCCGTACAGGGCTTCCAGTGCGGCCACGTAGTCGTCCTGCTGCCCGTTGGCTGCAAGTTCGCGGGCGCGCACCGTTGGAATGTGGAGGAGTTGCTTAACCATCCGGCGGAGCGCAAATTCCACTTCTTCGGCGGCAGCGGTGCATCCGTGGCGGGCGCGGACTTTTTCCATCTCCGCATCCAGTACGTTCATGGTGTGGCGGCGCAGGGCTACGATCGCGGAGTCGACGGAGCGGGATTCGCGTTCCGCTTCGAAGGCGGACGCAGCCCCATTGACGATCTCGCTGGCATGGGACAGGGATTCTGCCTGTTCCTGGGGTGCAGCGAGACGTACGGATTCAAGCGTGAGGAGCTCGACGCCGTCGAGCTCGCCTACTGCGGGGTCGAAGTCGTGGGTGAGCGCAAGATCGATCGCGATTAGTGGCTTACCTGAATTTGCCCTGACCCGCGCAAGATCATCGGCTTCAACGCGCGTGTCCGAACCGCTGCACCCGATCATGACGTCGGCGGCGGCAACCGCCGCCGGAAGGCTGTCGGCGTCGAGCGCTGTCCCACCCCGGGTAGCGACGAAACCCTCGGCGCGGCCGGAGGAGGAGTAGACGGAAACATCGGTGCATCCGCGTTCGCGGAGCAGGGACATGGTGGCCCCGGCGTAGGCGCCCGTTCCGAAGACGACTACCTTCTTGGCAGACCAATCGTCACTGTCAGAGAGGTCCGTTGCCAGATCCAGGGCTACAGAGACGATGGAAAGGCCGCGGGAGCCGAGGGCCGTCTGGGCGCCAACGTCTTTTGCGGTCTTGGATGCAGCCTGGAAGAGGCGGACGAGTCCGGAACTTGCAGTGCCTTCCTGCTGCGCGGTGATCAGGGCCCGGCGGACCTGGCCCGCTATTTCGCGTTCGCCCACCACCGCAGAGTCCAGGCCGGCGCTTACAGCGAAGAGGTGCCGGGTGACGTCAGGTCCCGTGTGCGTGCTGAAGGAGCGGGAGACGAGTTGTTCGCTGAGGCCACTCAATTCGCTGATCTGGGAGACAAGGGCCGATCGGGCAGCTTCGAGGCCTGCTCCGTTGGCTGTTTCGCCGTAGATCTCATAGCGGTTGCAGGTTGCCAGGACGACGGCACCGGAGACCAGCGGGGATCCGGAGAGGGCCGAAGAGGCAAGCTCAGAGGAACCGTTGCTCAGCTGAGCAACGGTTTCGAGGTCGATGTCGGCGTGTGTAGCCACCAATGAGAAAAGAACCACAGCACCCCAATCATAGCTTTTTCGCAGGCCGGTAGAACAATGCGGCGCAGTGGGAATTCACACGCGGTTACGTGATCCCCGCCACGCCACCGGTTGGAGGGGTGGGACGTGACAGCCTGTCGTTATCTTTTGGCCGGGATTTTCGGCACAATCAAAGGCATGACTTCTAGCGCGGCAGCATCCAATAATACGGCCACCAACGCCACTGCAGGCGAACCTGCCGGCAAACTTGGCGCGGATCACCCGTTGATGGACGGCCGTACGTCGGACTCCCCGCTCATCACCGCCTACCGGGGCGGCAAGCCCTCGCGCAGGCCGGTGTGGTTCATGCGCCAGGCCGGCCGCTCCCTGCCGGAATACCTGAAGGTCCGCGAGGGCGTTGCCATGCTGGACTCGTGCCTGCGTCCCGAGCTGGCCGCGGAGATCACCCTGCAGCCGGTTCGCCGCCATGATGTGGATGCAGCCATCTTCTTCTCCGACATCGTTATCCCTCTGAAGCTCGCAGGCGTTGGCGTGGACATCGTTCCGGGCGTGGGTCCGGTCCTGGACAAGCCGGTCCGGACGGCCGCCGATGTCGCCGCCCTCCCCAAGCTGACGTGGGAAGCACTTGAGCCCATCCGCGAAGCCGTCCGCCTGACGGTTGCGGAACTGGGCAAGACTCCACTCATCGGGTTCGCCGGTGCGCCGTTCACGCTCGCCGCGTACATGGTCGAGGGGAAGCCTTCGCGGGACCACCTCGGCCCCCGGACCATGATGCACGCGGACCCCGAAACCTGGACCGCCCTCGCCAGCTGGGCAGCGGATGCTTCCGGAATGTTCCTTCAGGCACAGCTTGAGGCCGGGGCGTCAGCCGGACAGCTCTTTGACTCCTGGGCCGGCTCCTTGGGCCTGGCTGATTACACCAAGTACGTCGCTCCTGCGTCAGCGCGGGCGCTGGATCATGTGCGCGGGCTGGGTGCTCCGCTGGTGCATTTCGGTACCGGCACGTCGGAGCTCCTTGTCGCCATGCGCGACGTCGGCGTGGACGTTGTTGGGGTGGACTACAGGCTGCCACTGGATGAGGCCAACCGCCGCCTGGGTGGCACGGTGCCGCTCCAGGGCAACATCGATCCCGCCCTCCTCCCGGCTCCGTGGGAGGTCCTGGAGGCGCATGTCCGCGAAGTCATAGCCGCGGGCTCGCACGCTCCAGGCCACGTCCTGAACCTGGGCCACGGCGTGCCCCCGGAGACGGACCCGGCTGTCCTGACGCGGGTTGTGGAGCTCATCCACTCGATCCCGGCAGAGTAGGACGCATGCGCGGGGGACACGTCCATGGCAAGGCGAAGGAAGCAGCCACAACGCAACCATCGCCTGGGCCTACCGCTGTTGTGATCGGTGGCGGCATTTCCGGCCTTCTGGCTGCGAGGGAACTGGCCATGGCGGGTACCTCGGTGACGATCCTTGAGGCGGGCGAAGCCTGGGGTGGTTGCGTCGGAAGGCACGAGGTAGCCGGCCTGTCATTGGACAGCGGGGCCGAGTCCTTTGCTACGCGGTCCACGGCCGTGGCCGATCTGGCGCGCGAACTCGGGCTGGAGGGCCAGATCGTTTCCCCGCACCCTGGCGGCGCCTGGGTGCAGCTACCGAATGGACCGCAGGAGCTGCCCAAGACAGGAATTCTTGGTATCCCGGCCAATCCTTGGGACCCCGAGGTCAGGCGCTCGCTTGGCCTCTCCGGCGCCCTGCGTGCATCCCTGGACCGCTGGCTGCCCGCTTCGATTGGCACAACATCCGAGGTCACAAGCGTGTCCTCACTGGTCCGCGCCCGCATGGGGAAGAAGGTCCTGGAACGGCTGGTTGCTCCTGTGGTGGGCGGTGTGCACTCCGCCGATCCCGGGCTCTTGGACGTCGATATGGTGGCTCCGGGCCTCCGCTCCGGCCTGAAGAAACACGGGTCCCTGGCTGCGGCTGTTGCTGCGCAGCGCAAGGCAGCCCCCGGCCCAGGTTCCGGGTCCGCCAAGGCGGGTTCCGCCGTCGCGGGTTTGAAGGGCGGCATGAACACACTGGTCACGGCGCTGGTTAACGACCTGCGCCGGCGGGGCGTGGACATGCTGAGTGGAAAGAGCGCTGACACCGTTTCGAAAACCGCCACGGGGTGGCGGGTCGCCGCCGGAGAAACCACGTACGACGCCGGCCGGCTGGTAGTAGCGCTGGACGGTCCCGCTGCCGTGGGGCTCCTGGAAAGGGCTTTACCGGAACTGTCCGGCCTGCGCCCCGCGCCCGGACCCTTGGTGAGCTTGGTGACACTGGTTGTTGATCTTCCCGAACTGGACGGACGGCCCCGCGGCACCGGAATCCTGGTGGCCCCCCAGACCCCGGGTATCCGGGCGAAGGCACTGACGCACGCCACTGCCAAATGGGATTGGCTGGCAGAGGAGGCCGGGCCGGGAACGCACGTCCTGCGCCTTTCCTATGGCCGCCGTGAGGACGCCGATGGAGGAGTGCCGGATGTTGTCATGGACGATGAAGAGTTGCTGGCTGCAGCACTTGATGATGCTTCCGCATTGTTGACGGTGCCCGTTACGCGCGCAGACATTGTCGATTGGGATGTGGTGCGCTGGGCAGGCGCCCTGCCGTTTGCCGCCGTCGGTCATAAACAGCGCGTAGCCCGGGTGCGGGAACTGTGCGCCGCAGCCGATGGCCTAATGGTCGTTGGTGGCTGGTTGGCAGGTAATGGCCTTGCCGCCGTGGTAGCGGATACCCGCTCGCAGCTCGCCCAGGGCATCGGCGATATTCGCCCCATTTCGTGATTTATGTCACTTCTACGCCTTGTAGAAGTGATCCGTTTCGACTTAGTGGCTGGCACGGGGCAAACTTGAACCATGAGCCACACTTCTGCCGAATCTGTCACTAAAACTGCTGGAACCGAAGAGCAGTTCTTTACGCTCTGGACCGTCTTCAAACGCTCGGCCGATGTCCTGCGCAGCGGCGATGCTGCCCAGGAATTCGAAGCCCTTGAAGGGAAGCTCGCCGAAGAAGGCGTGACCCTGCGGGGCAGTTACGACGTTTCGGCCATGCGCTCGGATGCCGACATCATGGTGTGGCTCCACGGATCCAAGCCGGAAGACCTCCAGTCAGCCGTCCGTTCCATTCGCCGCAGCAAGCTCTTCGCCGGCACTGAGATCGTCTGGTCCGCCATGGGCGTCCACAGGGAAGCCGAGTTTGCCAAGAGCCACGTTCCGGCCTACGCCCGGGGCGTTGAGCCCAGCACCTGGCTGTGCGTCTACCCGTTCGTCCGCTCCTACGAGTGGTACCTGCTTCCCGCGGAAGAACGCGGAAAGATGCTGCGTGACCATGGAATGCTGGGCCGGGAGTTCCCGCAGGTCATCTCCAACACTGTTTCCTCGTTCGCGCTGGGTGACTGGGAATGGATCCTGGGCCTGGAGGCACCTGAACTCGTTGACCTCGTTGACCTCATGCGCCACCTGCGCGCAACCGACGCCCGCAACCATGTCCGCGAAGAAATTCCGTTCTACACCGGCCGCCGCGTGACTGCTGCCGAGATTGCAGAGGTCCTCGCATGAGTGGCCTTGCCGTCTCCACCACCCCCAACGAAGTCACCGGGCGTGGCCGTCAGGAAGCAAAGCAGTACGATGCCGTGCTTCTTGCATCCTTTGGTGGTCCTGAAGGCCAGGAAGATGTCATTCCCTTCCTTCGCAACGTCACCCGGGGCCGTGGCATCCCGGATGAGCGTCTTGAAGAGGTCTCACACCACTACCGCGCGTTTGGGGGCATCAGCCCCATCAACCAGCAGAACCGCGAACTGAAGGCCGCAATCGAGGCCGAGTTGGCCAAACGCGGCATCGAGCTTCCGGTCCTGTGGGGTAACCGGAACTGGGACCCGTACATCGCTCCGGTTCTGCAGGACGCCTACGACGCCGGCCACCGCCGCATCCTGATGCTCACCACCAGCATCTACTCCTGCTACTCCAGCTGCCGCCAGTACCGTGAAGACATTGGCATCGCCCTGACCGAAACAGGACTGGACGGCAAGCTCGAGGTGGACAAGATCCGCCAGTACTTCGACCACCCCGGTGTTGTCCAGCCCTTCCTTGAGGGGACCGCCGCCGGGCTGGAAGAGATCCGCGGCAAGTTGGCAGCCGCCGGTGAATCCGATCCCGATTCAAAAATCCGGGTCTTGTTTGCTACCCACTCCATCCCCACGCGCGACGCCGAAGCAGCCGGCCGGTCCGAGGACGAGCCGCGCGAATTCGCAGAGGGATCTGCCTACGCAGCACAGCATCTGGCAAACGCCCAGGCCATCATGGATGCCGTTGCCCCGAACGTGGCCTGGGACCTCGTGTACCAATCACGCTCCGGCGCGCCGCACATTCCTTGGCTGGAACCGGACATCAACGATCACCTCGAAGAAATCGCCCCCGAAGGCGTACGCGGCGTCGTGATCGTTCCCCTTGGCTTTGTCAGTGACCATATGGAGGTTGCCTGGGACCTGGACACCGAGGCCCTGGAGACCTGCAGGAACCTGGAGATGGAAGCCACCCGCGTCCCCACCCCGGGAACGCACGCTGCCTTTGTTTCCGGGCTGGTTGACCTGATCTGTGAACGCACGGTGGATAACAACATCGCCGATCGCCCCCACGTGACGGACCTTGGTCCTTGGTACGACGTCTGCCGCCCCAATTGCTGCGAAAACTTCCGGGGAGCAAAGCCGGCTATTGCCGAGGTCGGTTCCACTATCGGTGTTGGCCATGACGCTTACTCCTCCACGGAGGCCAGCAAGTGACCATTCGCATTGGCACCCGGGCCAGCAAGCTCGCGCTGACCCAGACCCAGCAGACGGCCGATCAGCTGGCGGCTGTTGGTGGCTTCCCGGTGGAGCTGGTGCACATCAAGACCGAGGGCGACGTCAAGACCGGCTCGCTGTCGCAGATGGGTGGCACGGGTGTCTTCGTGGCGGCCCTGCGGGATGCCTTGCTTGCTGAAACCTGCGATGTCGCTGTCCATTCTTTGAAGGATCTGCCCACGGGGGCTGCAGTTGGACTGAGCATCGCCGCTACCCCCAAGCGCGTGGATGTCAGGGATGTCCTGTGTGCACGGGATGGACTAACCCTTGCCGAATTGCCCGGTGGTGCCAAGGTAGGTACGGGTTCACCTCGTCGTGCTGCACAGCTAAGGGCGGCCCGGCCTGACATTGAGGTGCTGGATATCCGTGGCAACGTGGACACGCGCCTGGGACGCGTCCCCGGGCTTCCCGGCAACGTCACCGACGAAGTTGTTCCCGGCAAGTCCTGCGACCTGGACGCCGTAGTGCTCGCTGCGGCCGGGCTTGAACGGATGGGCCGGCTGGACACTGTGAGCGAGTTCTTCGAGACGGATGTCATGTTGCCTGCCCCGGGCCAAGGCGCGCTAGCCATCGAATGCCGTACGGAGGACGCCCCGCAGTTGGAAGGCTCCCAAGGCGTGCTCGCCCAGGCTCTCGCCGCATTAAACGACGCCGACACCCGGCTTGCCGTGACAGCCGAACGTGCCGTCCTGGCCCGGCTCGAAGCTGGTTGCGCCGCGCCGGTAGGCGCCTACGCCTTCCGCAAGGGCAGCATGCTGCATCTTGAAGCCGTTGTCTGCGCCGTTGACGGCACCAAGACCGTGCGCGAGAAGAAGGCCACCGATGGGCTGACCGAAGTAGGGGCGACGTTGCTCGGCATCGAAGTTGCGGAGCTCCTGCTCGCTGCCGGTGCCGCGGAGATCGCGGACCTTGCAGCGTCCTGATGTGACTCAAACATCGGCTTTGGCCGGTCGGCGGGTCCTGATTACCAGGAGCGCCGACCGTGCCCGGCCACTTGCTTCGCTCCTGCTCACGCTCGGAGCGGAGCCCTTGGTGCTTCCCCTCATCGATTTCGAACGGGCGGAGGACCAGGCTTCCCTCAACGCCGCCCTGGATCAGCTCGCCGCTGGATATTTTGACTGGATGGTGGTCAGCAGCATCACCACCGTGCGCGTCCTGCTCGAAAAGGCTGCCGAGCGTGGCACGTTTCCGGCAAACCTCGTGCCATCACGGACGCGGGTGGCAACGATCGGTCCATCGTCACAGCGGATCCTGGAAGCTATCGGCCTGACCGTCTCACTGGCACCCACGGACCTTCAATCTGCCGAAGGCCTCGTCACCCTATGGGAACCGGAACCTGCACGGGTTCTCCTCCCGCAAGCCGATATCGCGGGCCCCGGCCTGCGGGACGGATTGGCCTCCAAGGGCGCAGAGGTAACATCGGTGACCGCCTATCACACGGTGGACTACCCGGCCCGGACGGGACTGCGCCTGGAAGCGGAACTACCCGCCGTCGTCGTGGGTTCCGGCAGTTCTGCGTTCGGCAGTGCTGCCTCCGGCACTGCCGGTTCCCGTACCGGACAGCCGCAGGAAATGACTCCCTCGGAAGCTCGCGCGGCCATTGACTCCGGGATGCTCGACGCCGTTGTGGCCGCTTCCCCGAGCGCCGCGCGACGTATTGCGGAGACCCTTCTGCCCTTGGGCGGGTGCCGCTTCATAGCCATTGGGCGTCCGACGGCGGAAGAGGCCACCCACCTCGGACTCACCGTTGCGGCCACCGCCAAAGAACCTACCCCGGACGGCATCGCGGCCGCCTTGGAAACAGTATTCGTCAACGAAGGGAACCCCAGATGAGCTTTCCGAACCACCGTCCCCGCCGCTTGCGCACCACCCCGGCGATGCGCAGGCTCACGGCAGAAACACGTCTGGCCCCCGCAGACCTCATTCTTCCGGCCTTCATCCGTGAAGGCCTCAGCGAGCCCAGCCCGATCAGTTCAATGCCCGGCGTAGTCCAGCACACCACCGACACACTCAAGCGCGCGGCTGCGGAAGCCGTGGAACTTGGCGTGGGCGGCATGATGCTGTTCGGCGTACCAGAGGTCCGGGACGCACGGGGCACCGCATCCTTGGACCCGGAAGGTGTCCTGAACAAGGCCATCCGGGACGTCAAGGCCGAGGTGGGCGATGACCTCGTGATCATGGGCGATGTATGCCTGGACGAATTCACTGACCACGGACACTGCGGCGTTCTGGATGCCGAAGGATACGTGGACAACGATGCCACTTTGGAGATCTACGGCCAGATGGCGGTTGCCCAGGCCGAGGCGGGCGCCCATGTGTTGGGACCTTCGGGCATGATGGACGGACAAATCGCCGTCATCCGCCAGGCGTTGGAGGATTCGGGCCACAAGAACACCGTTGTCCTGGCCTATGCCGCCAAGTACGCCTCAGCTTTCTACGGTCCGTTCCGTGAAGCCGTGGACTCCCAGCTGAAGGGTGATCGGCGGACCTACCAAATGGATGCAGCCAACCGTCGCGAAGCCATTCTCGAAGTTGAATTGGACCTTGAAGAAGGCGCCGACATGGTCATGGTCAAGCCGGCCATGAGTTACCTCGACATCCTCGCGGATATTGCGGCCATGAGCCCCGTACCCGTCTCGGCCTACCAAATCTCCGGGGAGTACGCCATGATCGAAGCCGCCGCTGCCAACGGCTGGATCGATCGGCGGGGCGCCATCACCGAGTCGGTGCTGGGCATCAAAAGGGCCGGAGCCGATACCGTCCTGACCTACTGGGCCTCCGAACTGGCAGGCTGGCTGAAGGAGTCCTGATGACCGCAGTGCCTTCCGAACCGGGATTTGCGTCTGCATCCAGGGCTGAATCCGACCCCACCGCACCGGTGGGCGCCGCCGAAATCCTGCTGGGCCTGAACACGTTCGGGGACGCGGGCCTCGACGCTGACGGCAATCCCAAGGAGCACGCCCAGGTCCTGCGGGAGTTGCTTGAGGAAGCAAAGCTGGCTGACGCCCTGGGCATCCATGCTTTTGGCGTGGGAGAGCATCACCGCCGCGATTTTGCTGTATCTGCTCCCGAGGTCTTCCTCGCGGCAGCTGCCGCAGTGACATCCCGGATCCGGCTTGGATCGGCCGTGACGGTACTTAGTTCGGATGATCCGATCCGGGTCTTCCAACGTTTCGCCACTGTTGACGCAATCTCCAATGGCCGGGCGGAGGTCATGTTGGGCAGGGGCTCATTCATTGAGTCCTTCCCGTTGTTCGGACTGGACCTGGCGGACTACGACGTCCTGTTCGAAGAAAAGCTTGAGCTGTTTGACAAAGTGCGGGCCCAAAAGCCGGTTCATTGGGAAGGGCGCACCCGCCCCAACGTGAACGGACTCCAGGTCTACCCGCGTTTGCAGCACCATTTGCTGCCGGCATGGATAGGCGTGGGCGGTACACCTGAATCCGTGTTGCGGTGCGCGGAATATGGCTATCCGATTATCTTCGCGATCATCGGGGGAGAGCCCCGCCGTTTCGCTCCGTTGGTAAATCTTTATCGCGACGCAATGGCCAAATACGGTCACTCCATGCGACAGATCGCAACGCACTCGCCCGGCTTCATTGCAGACACTGACCAGCATGCCCGGGAAGAACTGTTTCCGCATTGGCTGGAGCAGCGCAACAGAATCGGGGCAGAGCGCGGCTGGGGTCCGGGAAACCGCGGGGAATTCGACGCAATGTGCGGCCCGGAGGGCGCTCTCTATGTGGGTTCTCCCGAGACGGTGGCCCGCAAAATCGTCCTGCTCAAGCGCAACCTCGGCGTGGACCGCTTCGACCTCAAATACAGCAACGGCACCCTCCCGCACGGATCCATGATGCGTTGCATCGAGTTGTACGGCACTGAAGTGGCCCCACGGGTCGCGGAGCTGCTGGCGGACGCCTCATAGCTGCGATGCTGAATCACCGAAAGACGCTTCTGAATGACTGAAAGAATAGGAACCATGACTTCAAACACCCCTGTGTCCGACCAGCTTTTCGATCGAGCCCGGTCCCTCATGCCCGGCGGAGTGAACTCGCCCGTGCGTGCGTTCGGGTCCGTTGGCGGCACACCGAAATTCATGGTTTCGGCCAAGGGCGCCTACCTCACTGACGCTGATGGCAAGGAATACGTAGATCTTGTCTGCTCGTGGGGCCCGGCCCTGCTCGGCCATGCCCACCCCGCCGTGCTCGATGCCGTGCACGCTGCCGTGGACCGCGGTCTGTCCTTCGGAGCATCCACCCCGGATGAGGCCAACCTGGCCCAGATCGTGAAGGAGCGCGTGTCCGCCGTCGAACGCCTGCGCATGGTGTCCACGGGCACCGAGGCCACGATGACGGCGGTTCGCCTCGCCCGCGGCTTTACCGGCCGCAACCTGATCATCAAGTTTGCCGGCTGCTACCACGGTCACCTGGACGGCCTGCTGGCAGCCGCAGGTTCCGGCCTCGCGACGTTGGCCCTCCCCGGTTCGGCCGGCGTCACGGCTGCCACCGCCGCTGAGACACTTGTTTTGCCTTACAACGACCTCGCAGCTGTCGAAGCTGCCTTCGCCAAGCACGGCAACAACATCGCGGCCGTGATTACCGAAGCTGCCCCCGCAAACATGGGTGTCGTCACCCCGGGCGAGGGCTTTAACGCCGGGCTGTCCCGCATCACCAAGGACCACGGTGCGCTCCTCATCCTCGACGAAGTCCTCACCGGTTTCAGGACCGGTTACGCCGGCTACTGGGGGCTCACAGGCCGTCAGGAAGGATGGGCCCCGGACCTGCTCACCTTCGGCAAGGTCATAGGCGGCGGAATGCCGACGGCGGCCCTCGGCGGACGCGCCGACGTCATGGATTACCTCGCACCCGTTGGCCCGGTGTACCAGGCAGGCACGCTGTCAGGAAACCCTGTGGCCATGGCTGCCGGCGTCGCAACGCTTACCCATGCGACGCCTGACGTTTACGCCTATGTGGACGCCCGTTCGCTGGAGCTGTCCGCAGCTCTTTCCTCCGCGCTTGATGCCGAAGGCGTGGACCACTCCATCCAGCGTGCAGGCAACCTGTTCTCGGTTGCGTTCGGTACTTCCACCCACGGCGTGCACAACTACGACGACGCCCAGGGCCAGCAAGCTTACCGCTACGCACCGTTCTTCCACTCGATGCTGGATTCCGGCGTCTACTTGCCGCCGTCGGTCTTCGAGGCCTGGTTCCTGTCCGCGGCGCATGACGACGCTGCCATGAACAGGATCGTTGACGCACTCCCGGCTGCTGCGAAGGCTGCGGCCGCCGCGATCGCCTAGGTCTGCGATCCCGAGGTCAAGGACAACGCAGTGCCCCAGCCGGCTGGTCGAAGCAGTCTGGGGCACTGCGACTTCCCGGGGTAGGCTCATAAGGGAAACCCAACCCCAACGAATTCACGGTTTACCATGCGCAAGATCCAGTCAATTGCATCCCTTGGCGTGAGGGCCGCGGCGGCCGGAATCCTGATCACAATGGTGCCTGGTTGCTCAAGTGGAAATGAAACCGCTGGCCCAACAACTGCACCGGTTCCGCCGCCTGTAACTACCCCTTCGCCGACGACCACCCCTGTTCCGGGCAAGTCCACTTCAGGGGCTTCAACCGATCCCAAGGTCTCCCAGCCACCTTCCGCACCACCTACCCCTGAAGCACTGTCCGCGGCGCAACAACAGCTTGCCGGGCTAAGCCTGGAGCAACGTGTCGGGCAACTCTTCATGATTGCCGCGAAGGCGACGGGTGCGGAGCCGGGCACCATGGAAGCACTCACCAAATACCACGCTGGCAACGTCTACTTGAGTGGTCGCAGCAAGGCCGGGACTGCTGCCACAGCTGCCGTCGTGGCCTCCCTCACCGGGACAGTTTCCGCCGAAACTACCGGTGGGCTCCCTCTCTTCGTGGCCACGGACCAGGAAGGTGGATACGTCCAGGTCCTGGCCGGTCCGGGTTTCTCCACCATCCCTGCCGCATTGGTGCAAGCCGGAGCTGGTCCCGCGAAGCTTAAGGCAGACGCCACAGTTTGGGGGAAGGAACTCCGCAGCGCCGGCGTCAACGTCAATCTGGCTCCGGTCCTGGATACTGTGACGAGCCCTGGGTTCGCGCCGTCCAATGCACCCATCGGACAATTCCAACGCGAGTACGGATACGTACCAGGGCAGGTGTCCAACCTCGGAAACGCTTTTGCCCAAGGCATGAAGGAGGCGGGCGTTGCACCCGTCGTCAAGCACTTCCCAGGCCTCGGCAGGGTAGTTCCCAACACCGATGTCAGCCAGAACGTCAGGGACACTGAAACCACGCGGAATGATCCTGCCTTGGAACCGTTCCGCACAGCCATTGCGAACGGCGTGCAATGGGTCATGGTGTCCAATGCCTACTACGACCAAATCGACCCCGCCAACATCGCGCCGTTCTCGCCCGTGGTGATGGGGCAGATGCTTCGCGGGGACGCTGGCTTCAAAGGCATTATCCTCTCGGATGACGTCTGTAGTGCAGCACAGCTGAAGCCGTGGACCCCTGCGGACCGCGCCACCAACTTCTTCGCAGCGGGCGGCACGATGCTGGTTTGCGCGGACCCGGGAAGCATCCCCGCCATGTATGACGCCGTACTCCAGAAGGCGCAATCCGAGCCGGATTTCCGCAACAAGGTGGACGCAGCGGCGTTGACAGTGTTGTCTGTGAAACTCGGGAAGTAATGCTGGAAACAAGACAAGGGACTGGCTGGTGCCCAACCGCAGTTGCGCTTAATGCAGGAAACCCCGCTTCCTGACTTTCACCACTAGGGCGATCGTCCGGAGGCGGGGTCTGCTGTTTGGCTGCCCTACGCGGACTAGAGGACGTCCGAGAGGAAACCCTGGAGCCGCTCTGTCCGGGGGCTGTTGAAAAGCTGCTCCGGTGGACCGGATTCCACAACCACGCCAGCGTCCATGAACGTCACGACGTCTGAGACGTTGCGCGAGAAGCCCATCTCATGGGTAACCACCACCATGGTCATGCCTCCCTGCGCGAGATCCGTCATCAGGGCAAGGACGCCCTTGACGAGTTCCGGGTCCAGCGCGGAGGTGGCCTCATCGAAGAACATGACCTCGGGCTTCATGGCCAGCGCACGGGCAATGGCTACGCGCTGTTGCTGGCCACCTGAAAGGTTGGCAGGGCGGGCATCGGCCCTGTGCTTGAGGCCAACCAGGTCCAGTTGGGCCAAGGCCTCCTCACGCGCCTGTTCCTTGGACATTCCGCGAATCTTACGCAGCGCCAGGGAGATGTTCTCGGCCACCGTCTTGTGGGGGAAGAGATTGAACTGCTGGAACACCATTCCGATCCGGCGCCGGAGCTCGTCGGGGTTGTCCTTGAGGACGGAACGGCCATCCAACAGGATGTCGCCCTGGTCCGGTTCGATGAGCCGGTTCATCACGCGGAGCAGCGTTGACTTGCCTGAACCCGAGGGTCCGATGACCGAAGCCGTGGTGCCCTTCTCAACGTGCAGGTCAATTCCCCGCAGGACGTGGTTGGTGCCGAACGACAAATGGATGTTCTTTGCCGTCAACGTGCCGGATGTGAATTCGCTCATGCGTGGGCTCCCTTCCCGACGACCGCCGCAGCATCGTCCGGTTCTTTCTTTTCAGGCCTGCCTGAACGGAAGCGGGCATCAATCCAGTTCACGAAGTGCGTGAGCGGAATCGTGAGGACCAGGTAGAAGACGGCCGCAGCTACATAGGGCGAGAGGTTGCCGCTGGTCGCAGCCGCGTCCTTGCCGATCTGGAAGATCTCGCGTTCCGTGGCCAGCAGGCCCAGGAGGAAGACGAGGGAGGATTCCTTGATCAGGGCGATGAACTGGTTGACCAACGCAGGAAGCACCCGGCGGATGCCTTGGGGAACCACCACCAGGCGCATGGAAGCGCCGTAGCCGAATCCCAAAGCGCGGGACGCTTCGAGCTGTCCCTTGTCCACGCTCTGGATGCCGGAGCGGAAGATCTCGCCGATGTATGCGCCCGACATCAAAGACAGTGCTGCGATGGCCATTGGGTAGGGGCTCGTGGAACCGGTCAGTTCACGGATGATGGGGCCAAAGCCGAATCCGATGACCAGAATGGTCAGCACGGGCGGAAGTCCGCGCAGGACGTCCGTGTAGATGCGTGCAATCCACCGGGCCGCGGCGTTCCGGGAAATCCCCATCAGGGCCAGGGCCATGCCCAGCAGGGTCCCGATAATGCCCGAAATGACAGCGAGCACCAGTGTGTTCGGCAGGCCGACGGCGAACATCTTGGGAATGACTTCGCCCATCGCCTCCCAGTCAAGGAAGGTGTCAGCCAGTTGCTTGAGGATATCCATGGAACGCCCGGGTTACTTGGCCGGGATCTGGACGGCCTTGCTGCCCGGCTTCCAGCCCTGGGGAGTCTGCTCGGCCGCGGTGGGGCGGTCGGTGTACCACTGGGAGGTGAGCTTGGTCCACGTACCGTCAGCGATAACGGCATCCAGGCCGGCGTTCAGTGCATCGAGGAGGGGCTGGTTGTCCTTGTTCACGGCGTAGGCCGTGAAGTTCTGAGTGTTGACAACCTTTTCGGCGATCTTGGTACCGTCGCCGTCCTTGACCTGGCCCGAAGCCTGCTGGGACGGAGCAACCCAAGCGTCGATCTGACCGTTCTTCACGTTGCCATAAACAGTGTTGTAGTCAGGGAAGCGAACGGGCTCCAGCTTGAGGGTGTTCGTGACGTAGTCATCCTGAACGGTGCCCTGAACGACGCCGATCCGGACGCCTTCCTTGAGGTCGGCGAAGCCGGTGACCTTGGCGTCGTTCTTGGTCACAACGGCCATGTAGCCAAAGTCGTAGCCGTTGGTGAAGCCGACGGTCTTTCGACGGGCATCCGTGGTGGAGATCGAGGAGGATCCGACGTCGAACTGCTTGTTTGCTACCTGCGACAGCAGGGCGGAGAAGTCAGTCGATGCAAACTCCACCTTCAGGCCAAGCTTGTCGCCGATGGCGCGAAGGAGTTCGTTGTCATAACCCGTGAACTTGCCCGAAGGGTCGATGAAGATGTTCGGCGGTGCATCGGACAGGGTTCCAACGCGCAGGGTGCCGTCCGTGATGAGTCCGAGCTTCGACTTGTCGATTTTGTCCAGCGCCGTGACGTCCGCGGTGGTGTACTTGTCCAGGGTCTGCTGGTCACTGCCGGCGAGGGCATCGGTGGGCGAGCCGCTGGGCTGGGAGGTTCCTCCGCCGCATGCTGCCAAGGAGATCACCAGGGCCGCTGCTACGGGAGCAGCAGACAGCCACTTGAGGGCTTTGAATTTCATGAAGAAATCACTTTCGTCGGGTCACAGAGACGTTCGCGGTGGGCGGGGAACGTGGCAGCAAGTATGGGGATGGCTGCCCTAGCAGACTTCAACCCGCCAAACTTAATTATGTCACCAGCCCCCGAACGGCTGGTGAATCGAACAAGTGATTGCCGTGGCTCGTTTTTTCCGAAGAAAGTTCCTATCCTGAGCCCTGTCTTCCCGGAAGTGTTCCGGTGATGGCGTGAGTGATGAAATCCCTGCGCACCACGCTAGTGCGGGAGGACCTTCGAAATTCTTGTGACTTGCGTCCCAACTGCGGGCCGTCCGGGCCGAAACCTGCCTCAGAAGCCGCCTCGGCTGGCATCCTCGGGTGGCAGTACGGGCCACTCGCCTTCGATGACAGCGGTGGGCTTGCTTCGTCGCAGATACTGCTGGAAGTCAGCCGCTTGGGAAGCGGCCCAGTCCACCTGCAAATGGTGCAGCTTGGAGGCAGGCATTTGCAACTTGGGGAATTTGCCAGCCATGGCATCCAAAACGCGCAGGGTGGCCAAGGCGTCCGCAGCGGAGGTGTGGGCGTTGTCCAGGATCACGCCATATTCCTCGCATAAAGCGGTCAGGGTCCGCTTGCCCTTGCGGTACCGGTCCACCTGCTTGTTCATCACGTAGGGGTCCAATACTGGGAAACGGGTCAGTTGCGGGACACCATGCCGTGCCGACTCTGCAGCGAGCACCGTGAAGTCGTAGCTGGCGTTGAATGCAATGACCGGGGTGTCGTCGTCGAACAATTCCTGAAGAACCGCTGCCACCTCGCGCGTGACCTCGGCCGCCGGGCGGCCCTCCGCGCGGGCTTTCTCCGTAGTCACTCCGTGGACCTCGCTGGCCTCCAGGGGAATTTCCACCCCGGGGTCCGCCAGCCATTCATGCTCTTTGATGAGTTGTCCGTGCGCATCCACCACAGTGATTGAAGCCGTGACGATGCGGGCGGAACGGGAATTCTTCCCAGTAGTTTCGAGGTCGAAGGCAGCGCGGGGGAGGGTGTTCCAGGAGCTCATGTTTTCACGCTACCGGCTGGCACTGACAGTACTGGGCGCGACACTCCTGCGGCTACGCTGGAGCACATGCGGATGGAGTATGTGACGGCGGTGCTGGCTGTCGTGGACCTTGTTCCGCCCGGCACGGCCCTGTCATATGGTGACGTCGCAGAACTCCTTGGAGCCGGCGGACCCAGGCAGGTGGGCGCGGTGATGAGCCACTACGGCAGTTCCGTAGCTTGGTGGCGTGTCCTACGGGCAAGCGGGGATGCCCCGCCCGGCCACGAGCCAGAGGCCCTGCGCCATTATGTGCAGGAGTCCACACCCCTGCACGGCGCCTTTGAGGAATTCCTACGGACAGGCGAGGGCCGCTGGCGCGTGGACCTTGGAGCTGCACGATGGGCGCCAACTGATGCTGAATTCGATCGTATTGATGTGATCTCGGACCAGTTGGAGCGTCAGCTCCATAATTTGTCGGTGCCCGATGATGAAATGACTGTGTGACCGCAACAGCTACCAAAACCCGCCAAGCCCCGGCAGCCCTCCGCCTGCTTCCGCCGCGCGAGATTCACTACGCGGCGCCTGACCTGTCTCCGGACCAGCGTGCGGTTGTGTCAGTCAGGCAAGGAGGCGGACCTGTCCTGGTCCCTGGAGGCCCTGGCACCGGAAAGTCCACGGTGCTGGTCGAGTCGGCGGTCCGCCGAGTTAATGAAGACGGCGTGGATCCCGAACGGATACTTATTCTCGCTCCTGGCCGACACGCCGCGGCCGCCTTGCGGGACACCTTCACCGGTCGCCTGGACAGAAGCCTCAGTACGACGCCGGCACGCACCTGGGCGTCGTACGCCTTCGACGTCATCCGGCGAGCCAAAGCGGAAGGCGTCCTGCCGTTGCCCCGTCCGCCGAAGCTCCTTTCCGGACCGGAACAGGATCTGATCATCAAGGAGCTGCTGGAAGGCCATTCCCGCCCAGGGCATCAGTTGCCTTGGCCGGAGGACCTCTCCGCAGCACTGCCCACCCGCGGCTTCCGCCACGAGATCCGCCAATTGTTTGATCGCATTATCGAGTCCGGCCGCACTGCAGAGGACCTGGTGGGGCTCGCCTATGAATGTGGGCGTCCGGATTGGATGGCGGCCGCCCAGCTCTACAGCGAGTATCGGGATGTTTTGGACCTCCGCATGCCCGAGGCCTTTGATCCCGCAGGGATCATCACCACGGCGCGCCAGATTTTCCAGGACTCGCCGGCTTTCCTGGCCGCTGAGCGTGACCGGCTGCAGCTGATTCTCGTGGACGATGCCCAGGAATCCAATCCTGCCGTGTTTGAACTCCTGGCGGATATTGCCGAGGGCAAGGACGCCATAGTTACGTATTCGCCTGACACGGTGGTGCAGGGCTTTCGTGGAGCGCGGCCGGACCTTGTCGCGGAGCTGCCCGTGCTTCTCGAGGGAAGCCATGGGGTTCTTGAGCGGCCACTGTGGACCACGCATCGTCATCGCCCCGAGGTGGCGCGGGCCTGGACAAGGGTTGCCGCACGTATCTCACAACGATCCGGGGGCCAAAAGGCGAGGCGACTCGAACAGCCGGAGTCCATCGAAGGCGCCCGGGAAATAAGCAACGGCGGGCGGGTGGAAGGACACGTGCTGCCTTCTCCTGTCCATGAGCTCCGATACGTTGCACAGCGGATTCTGGAAGCGCAGTTGCGTGAGGGCCGGGACTTCAGTGATATTGCCGTCATTGTCCGAAATGGTGGATTGATCTCGCAACTCCAGCGGTACCTCAATGGACAGGGAATTCCCGTGCGCGTTCCTGTGGCTGATTCCGCAGTACGGGATGAGGTGGCCGTCCGGCCCCTCCTGGAAGTCTTCGCTGTCATCCTTGATCCGGCCAAGCTCACTCCCGAAACCGCTGTTTCCCTCCTGACTTCGCGCATTGGTGGAGCGTCTGCCATTGAGCTCCGCCGCCTCCGTCAATCTCTCCGGCGCGAGGAGCTGCTTGGCGGCGGCGGACGTTCCAGTGACGCTTTGCTGGTGGAAGCGTTGCTTGAACCGGGAGCGCTGGCTTCGTTGGGAATTGAAGGAAACCCTGCCCGACGACTTGCACGGATGATTGCTGCGGGCACTGCCGCAGCAGCCGAACCCGGGGCCAACGCGGAATCCGTCCTCTGGGCGCTATGGCACGCCACGGGCTTGGCGCCACGCTGGTCCGACGCTGCGCTGGAAGGAGGGAGTGCAGGGGCGCGCGCTGACCGCGACCTTGACGCCATGATGGCGCTGTTCCACACGGCGGAGCGTTTTGTGGATCAACTGCCCGGCTCAGGCCCGGAACAGTTCCTCGATTACTTGTTGAACCAGGAACTTCCGATGGACACCCTTGCAGCGAGGGCCCAGCTTGAGGAATGCGTGGAAATCATGACTCCCGCCAGTGCTGCTGGCCGCGAATGGCCTGTGGTGATCGTGGCCGGCCTGCAGGAAGGTGTCTGGCCGAATACCCGTCTACGCGGGGAACTCCTGGGCAGCACCCTGTTTGCGGACGCCGTGGAGCATGGAGTCGACTACGCGTTGGGCCGCGGACCCCTCAGCAGGCTCAGGGACATCCGCTACGACGAACTCAGGAGTTTCTCCACTGCGGTCTCACGCGCCAGGGAGGTCCTCATCTGCACGGCTGTCTCTTCGGAGGACGAACAACCTTCCGCCTTCCTGGATTATGTCGCACCGTTGGCTTCCGGCGAGTACCGGCGCGACTACACCCCGGTGGATCGACCCATGACTCTTCGTGCGCTGGTGGCCGAGTTGAGGCAGCATGCCCAGGCTGAAGACCACGACGCCAACGGCGAAACGCCCACGGCGCGCGAGGCAGCACGCGTGCTGGCTCGTCTTGCTTCTGTTGATCCACCCGTGGCCGGAGCCCATCCGGATACCTGGTGGGGCTTGGCGCCCTTGAGCTCCGAGGAAGCGGTTGTCCCACCGGGAGGCACTGTTGCGGTATCGCCATCCAAGGTGGAGACCGTCTACAAGTCCCCACTGGATTGGTTTGTGCAAGCGGCCGGGGGAGAAGCTGCCGCGGACTTCGCACGGAGCCTTGGCACACTGGTGCACAGCATTGCACAGGAGCTGCCGGACGCTTCAGGGACGCAGTACGTTGCGGAACTCGTTCGCCGCTGGCCCACCCTTGGCATGAAAGACAATTGGGAAGGAAAGCTCGATTACCAGCGTGCGGAACAGATGGTTCGCAAATTGGCCCAGTACGTGCTCATCATGCGAAGCGAAGGCAGGAGCCTGCTGGCGGTGGAGCACGACTTCGAAGTCCAACTTCCCGACGTCCACCTGGGTTCTGCACGTCTGAATGAGGATGCGGATGATTCGGCCGCCACTCGGCACGCTGTGCTCCGCGGACAGGTTGACCGCCTGGAAATCGACGCCGCAGGCCGTTTGGTGATCGTCGATCTCAAAACCGGAAAACGCCAGCCGGGCAAGGCCGAAGTAGCCAGGCACCCCCAGCTGGGGGCGTACCAGGCAGCGGTGCTCAAAGGTGCATTCGAGGATGCGGGCGCACTTGGGGAGTCCGGCTACCCTGTTCCAGGTGGGGCCGTCCTTGCACAGCTGGGAACCAAGACCAAGAGCCCGGGGGTTCAACAGCAGGATCCACTCGAGCCCGACGACAACTGGGCAGAGGCTTTGGTCCATGAGGCCGCGGAACTCATGGCCGGTGCAACGTTCGAAGCCCGGCATGATCCGAGCAAAGCGGGACACAGCGGACATGGCTGCCGTCTGCCCGATATTTGCCCACTGTGCGCCAGAGGAAAGCAGGTCACTGAATGACTACCGAACTTCTTGAAGGATCCGGCAGCAGGGATGCCGGAATCCTGGAAGGGGAGTCCGGGCTGCCCGTTCCCAGGTTCTCCCCGTCGGAACTGGCAGACATTCTTGGCGAAAAGAACCACCCCACCGCAGAGCAGGCAAGCATCATCGCTTCCTCCCTTACGCCACGGCTGGTGATTGCCGGCGCGGGGTCGGGAAAAACCGCCACCATGGCAGACCGCGTTGTGTGGCTCGTGGCCAATGGTTGGGTCCGGCCCGAGGAAGTCCTGGGTGTGACATTTACCCGTAAAGCTGCCGGCGAGTTGGCCAGCAGAATCCGGGCAAAACTGGCCACCCTCCAGCGCATAGCCAACGAAGACGATGGCAGCATCGGCTTCCCGGAAGGGCTTCTGGGTGCCGACGACCTCGAGCCCAAAGTGTCCACCTACCACTCTTACGCGAGCGGAATTGTTTCGGACTATGGATTGAGGTTGGGCATCGAGCGGGACGTCGTCCTGCTCGGCGGTGCCCAATCGTGGCAGTTGGCAAGCGAGGTTGTTGAGGCTTACGACGGCGAATACGAGCATTTCACCGCGGCAAAGTCGACGCTCGTCAATGCCGTCATCCAGCTGGCCGGCGAGTGCGCGGAACACCTGCAGGACCCCGCCACCGTCCGGGACTGGGTGCTGGAACGCGTTCAGTCCTTCGAGCAACTCCCTTATGCGGCCGGGGCAAAGAAGAGCCCCACGCAGGCGGCAGGGGAGCTCGCTGCCATGCTGCGCACCCGGGCCAGCGTCGCAGATATGGTTCTGCGCTACCAGGATGCCAAACGTCAAAGGGGAGTGCTGGATTTCGGGGACCTCGTGGCACTTGCAGCCCGCATCTCGCGGGAAATACCGTTGGCCGCCGCCACGGAGCGGGCACGCTACAAGGTGGTGCTGCTGGACGAGTTCCAAGACACTTCGCATGCCCAGCTTGTCTTGTTTTCGCGCCTTTTCGGCCGCGGTCATGCCGTCACCGCGGTAGGGGACCCGAACCAATCGATCTACGGCTTCCGCGGCGCTTCCGCAGGACAGCTCTTCCATTTTGTGCAGGAGTTCCCCGTGAGGCACAACGATCAAGCATCTGGCGGAGACTCCTATTCTGTGGCGCCAACGTCTTACCTGACCACGGCTTGGCGCAACGGCAGGAACATCCTCCAGGCAGCCAACACTATTGCCGCGCCCTTGAACAAAGCCGCAGCAGCCGACGGCCCCGCGGGGGAGAGGGACACTGCAAGTGGCGTGGCGGTTCCACCCCTGGCGCCGAGTCCGGCCGCGGCCGAAGGCAGCGTTGTTATCGGTCGCTTCAGCACAGACGAAGATGAGGCTGGCGCTATTGCCCGCGACGTCCGGCGGTACCAGAGGACCGTCTTCGAGGAAGAGAAAGACGGTACTCCGGTCAAGCCAACAATTTCGGTTCTGTGCCGGCGACGCGCGCAGATGGAATGCCTTCGGAGGGAATTCGAACTTCAAGGAATTCCCTATGAGATCGTTGGCCTCGGGGGTCTGTTGGACACGCCTGAGATAGTGGACCTGGTGGCAACGCTGCGGGTTCTGGCTGATCCTGGCCGTTCCGATGCTTTGATGCGGCTTCTAGCCGGAGCACGATGGCGCATTGGGCCAGCGGACCTCATGGCCTTTAATGATTGGTCCCGTTTCCTGGCCAAGCGGAGGTCAGGTCCCGGCAACACCCCTGAGGTGGCGGACGAAGACCCGGCTGCTGTCGTGATGGAAAGCGACATCACTGACGCCGCGAGCCTTGTGGAAGCCTTGGACTTCCTGCCGCGGCCGGGCTGGACATCCGGACATGGGAGGTCGCTGAGCCTTCCAGCCCTGGAACGATTGACGAGGTTGTCGGAGGAGCTGCGCACCCTTCGCACCTACATTGGGGATGACCTGACAACCTTGCTCGGCGAGGTTGAACGTGCCATGTTGCTGGATATCGAGGTGGCCGCAAAGCCTGGCGTCAGCATCCACCAAGCACGCCGGAACCTGGATGCCTTCCAGGACGCGGCCGCCGGATTCCTGCAGACCTCCCAGCGGATCGACCTCCTGGCTTTCCTCTCCTGGCTGGAAGCCGCAGCCTCGGAGGAAGGTGGCCTGGACATTGCTCCTCTTGAAACCAATCGGGAAGCAGTCCAACTCTTAACAGTCCACGCCTCCAAAGGGCTGGAATGGGACGTCGTCTTTGTCCCCGGGCTCAACGCAGGTTCCTTCCCCAGCAACAGGGACTCACGATGGAGCAGCGGCGCAGCTGCCCTGCCATGGCCGTTGCGCGGTGACCGGGCTGATCTGCCGCAGTGGGATCTTGACCACAACGACCAAAAGGGGTGGCTGGACGCTGAGAAGGACTTCAAATCGGAAGTTCAACATCATGGCGAAGCCGAAGAACGCCGGCTTGCGTACGTCGCCTACACGCGGGCCAAGTTTGTTTTGATGGTGTCCAGCTCCGCATGGAATGGGTCCAGATCCGGTATGGCAGGGATGTCGTCGTTCCTCTCCGAGCTGGCGCCGCTCGCGGGAGTGTCCTCCTCGTCCGGGGACGCCCTGGCTGTCGCGAATGTCCAGGGCGTTGTGGTCCACCCCGAGTCGGTAGCCGAAGAATCCCTGCCCGATAGCAGCCCGCTCACCGCCACGTTGGAAGTGGCTCAATTTCCGTATGATCCACTCGAAGGCCCGTCCGATCCCCGTACGGGAGCCCGCATCAGGCTCGTTCCCGGGCGTCGTGCCGCCATGGACCGGGCTGCGGCCCGGGTACGTGAATTCATGGAGGAGTCCGCTTCTCAAGGACCACCGGAAGCTTTGACAGGCAACCCGGGGCGGTGGTCACACGAAGCCCAGCTGCTACTGGATCGCCGGCTCCAGGGAAAGCTTCGGCAGGATGTGCACTTGCCCAGCCACATCTCGGCCTCCCTGTTCGTTGACCTTGGCGCAGATCCCGCAGCGGTGCTGGCCCAACTGCGCCGACCCGTACCCCGGGAACCGGGCATTTCGGCCCGAAAGGGCACAGCTTTCCATGCCTGGGTGGAGGAGTACTTCGGAACAACCGGCATGTTGGACATCGACGAAGCACCCGGCTCGGATGCCCATATCGACGAAGCGTACGGCCTGGATCAAATGGTTGAAGCGTTCAAGCAGTCCGAGTGGGCGCATCGGGCCCCGGCCTTTGTGGAAGTGCCTGTGGAAACGAGGATCGGTGACGTGGTGGTCCGCGGACGTATCGACGCCGTTTTCCGCGACGCGGACGGGCGATGGCAACTCATCGACTGGAAAACAGGACGCCGGCCTGCAGGCAAACAGCTCGCAGCGAAAGCCGTGCAGTTGGCTGTGTACCGTCTTGCATGGGCGCGGTTGAAGGGCGTTCCCCTGGAGGAAGTCAGCGCGGCGTTCTATTACGTGGCGGAGGATGCTGTCGTGCGTCCGCATGACTTGGGCAATGCCGAGGAACTCGAGCAGATTATCGACGAGGCCCTCATGAACGATCCCGCGCGTGGGGTTTCCGGGTAGAAGGAATCCGGGAGAAGCGCTGGTCTAGGAACGCTCGCCGGCATGCAGCGGTGTCACATTGACAACATGCAAAGCTGCAGTCGACGCGTCATCCTGAGACCGAGGGGAGGATTCATCCGCCACCTTGTTCGACACCGTTTCAGCATCCGCATCGGATGCTGCTTCCTTGTCAGGCTCCTCGTTGTCAGGTGCTTCGGCGTCAGGCACTCCGGCGCGGGGGGCTTCCTTCGACGATGTGGGAGGTTGGGAAGGCGCCGGGACTGAAGTCCCGGCGTCGGGAATCGCCACGACAGTAACGGCAGGCTGCCGGACGTTATTCGAGTGATTCGCGGCTTCCTGCAGTGCCGCGCCTTCAGCCTCAGCTGCAGCCGCCTGCTCGGCGGCCAGAACGGCCTCGTCATGCCGGGCTTGTTCTTCTATGTCATCCGCAAGGGACTGCAGCATTGATACTGCCTCTGACGTCATGTCGTCGTGCCCAACGGCCATTGCCTTCACCAAATACTGGGCCAACGCGAATTCAGCCAGCAAAGCGGCGCGTCGAAGCAGATGGGCGTCGGGTGTGTCCCGGCGCGCCTCGGTATACCGGCCGAGGACCGCTTCAACGAACGAGGCTTCGTTGGACGCCACCAGCCACGCGAAATCATCTGCGGGATCACCAATGCGGAGGTCGGTCCACCCCGTCAAGGCCGTCACGGTATCGTCCTGAACCATCAGGTTGTCTTCGTGGAGGTCGCCATGAACCACCGAAGGGTTGAACCGCCACAGTGCGACGTCCTCAAGGGCATGCTCCCAGCGGCGCAGCAAAGTGGCGGGGATCTTGCCGGTAGTGGCCGCCTGGTCCAATTCGTTGAGCTTGCGCTGCCGAAACTCGTTGGCCGAGTAACTGGGCAGATCTGCATTGTTGACCAGTGCCAGAGGGAGGTCGTGGATGGCGGCAAGGGCGTTGCCAATTTCACGGGCCAAAGCCGGACTGCCGGCGGATAGCTCGTCAATGGACAGCGTGGAACCCTGCAGATGGGCATACACGAATGTTGTGAGGGCGCCCTGCCGGACTGTGCCGGCGATGGTTGGCACATGGAAAGGAAGCTCGGCACGGATGGCGGGCGCGAAGGCCCGAAGGACCATGAATTCCGTTTCGAGGCGGGTACTGGCCTCGGGATGACGCGGCGAACGGACGCGCCAACGCTTGCCTTCCGCATCGAGCAACAACGCCGAATCGAAGTCGGCGTCGTCATCGGGGGAATAGGCTGTAGCCGTCGGTGCCAGTCCGGGCACCGCCGCGGTTGCTACAGCGGCCAGTTCGAGCGGTGTTCTTCTCACGTCTTCCACGGTAGATTGAGTGGCGCCTATGGCTATGATGCAGTGCGGCGAGTCTTCAGATCCGCACGAAAACAAGGCAGAAGTGGATCATCGGTCCCCTCAGCCGCCGGCATTGGCACGATATGCACAAGCGGCCGATCCAAATGTTCTTTGTCGGTGCGAATCAGTACGGTAGATACATGAGTTATGCGGAGTCTCCGGCGCTGGCCAACCACTTGATGGAAACTGTTCTTCCAGTGCGCCCGGCGTTGGTGGACCGAGGCTCCAGTGAGCGCATGAAGCCTGGCATGGTTGAGGACCTCATCGCCTCCGGCAGGGCCAAGGCCATGGTCATTTCCCAACGCAAGGCGCTGGTGAGCAGGGATGGCCTTTGGTTCGGGGATGCTGGTCCACTGTGGGCTGCCCTCGGCGAAGCAAAAGCCGGCGCCCTGACTGCTATCTACCTGGGTACCACCTTGAGGCCTTCGTCCGTGGCCGAGGGTACTCCCGTTTTGCTGTTTACTGTTGCTGAGCCGCCCGTGCCCGGGACAGCCCTGATCCCCTCCGTTGCGCAGTGGGCCGGGTTCCGGGAAGTTGCAGGACGCCTCGATGCTACTGACACTGCCTTGTTCATCGAAGCCAGCGCCATCTCCAACTGGCACGCGACCCATACCCATTGCCCGCAGTGCGGCACGCCAACTGATATTGAAACCGGGGGCTGGGTGCGGCGGTGTCCCAAGGACAACTCTGAGCACTATCCGCGCACAGACCCGGCGATCATCGTTACCGTCGTTGGCCCCGACGGCCGGCTCCTGCTGGGTGGCGGCGGGCCTGCGGACGCCAGGAACTACTCCACCCTTGCCGGATTTGTTGAACCCGGGGAATCGCTTGAGCAGGCTGTTGTCCGCGAAATCGGCGAGGAAGTAGGCGTACGCGTTACTGCCTGCCAGTATCTCGGTTCGCAGTCGTGGCCCTTCCCTGCCTCGCTCATGTTGGGATTTACGGCAATAACGAACGACGCCGTTGCCCGCCCCGACGGCGTAGAGGTCACCCGCGCGCGGTGGTTCAGCCGTGAAGAGTTGCAGGAGGCTGTGTTGAGTGGCGAGATCACCATCTCCACGCGCCTGTCCATTGCGCGCTCCTTGATTGAGCATTGGTATGGCGGCGTCATCGAAGACCTCCAGCCGTGACAGGAGGAATTTTCGACGTCGGAGGCTCACTGGAGGAGCGGATCCTCAGCGGCTTGGATGATGAGCAACGTGAAGTGGCCAGCACTCTCACTGGCCCTCTTTGCGTACTCGCAGGTGCAGGCACGGGCAAAACCCGCGCCATTACGCACCGTATCGCTTATGGAGTGCATTCGGGGGTGTATTCACCACAGAGACTGCTGGCCGTGACCTTCACAGCCAGGGCTGCGGCCGAAATGCGGAGCAGGCTTCGGGATCTTGGCGTGGCCAATGTCCAGGCACGGACTTTCCATGCTGCGGCCCTGAGGCAATTGCAGTTCTTCTGGCCGCAGGCGATCGGCGGTACCCTGCCCAGCCTGCTGGACCACAAGGCGAACATGATTGCTGAGGCCTCACGCAGGCTTCGCCTCAGCACTGATCGCGCTTCCATCAGGGACTTGGCTGCAGAGATTGAGTGGGCAAAAGTCTCTATGCTCACACCTGCCAACTACCTGGAGAATGCACAAGGACGCGGGACTCCGGGAGGCTTCGACCTCACGGCTGTGTCCAGGGTCTTCCAGGCGTACGAGGATATTAAGACTGACCGCAACGTCATTGACTTCGAAGACGTCCTGCTTATTACGGTTGGGATCCTCCAGGAGGATCCCAAGGTTGCAGCGACGGTCAGGGAGCAATACCGCCACTTCGTCGTCGACGAGTACCAGGATGTTTCCCCGCTTCAGCAGCGGCTCCTGGATCTCTGGTTGGGTGGTCGTGATGAATTGTGCGTGGTGGGTGATGCGAGCCAGACCATCTACTCCTTTACGGGGGCCTCACCCAAACATCTCTTGAATTTCAAGGCACACTACCCAGGCGCCACTGTCGTCAAGCTCATCCGTGACTACAGGTCCACCCCGCAGGTAGTTAAGCTGGCCAATGAGCTTCTCGGGTCCCGGCGAAGTGGTGGACCGGTTGCCGATGCGGCGTGGGCGCCTCCGCTCAAGCTTGTCGCCCAAAGGCCAGCAGGCCCGGAACCGCGGTTCATGGAATGTCCGGACGACGAAGCGGAGGCGGCGGTCGTTGCCGGCAGAATCCAGGAGCTACTCAACACGGGAGTAAAAGCCAGCGAGATCGCCATACTGTTCCGCACCAACGGGCAATCGGAAGCTTACGAGCAAGCGTTGGCGTCAGCGGGAATCGGTTACCAGCTTCGCGGCGGAGAGAGGTTCTTCGCCCGCAAGGAGGTCCGGGATGCCATCCTGCAGCTGCGTGCGGCTACCAGGGCTGTGGCAGAAGGCGCCCCGGAGCCCCTGGGCCAGATTGTCCGTGACATTGTTGCCTCGCTTGGCTACAGCGAAGCCGCGCCACACAGCGGGGGAGCACTTCGCGAGCGTTGGGAATCCCTGGCCGCTTTGGTGGCCTTGGCTGATGAGTTGTCAGTCAGCCGTGGAGAGTCTTTCACCTTGGCTGAGTTCGTCAACGAGCTCCAGGAACGGTCGGTGGCCCAGCATGCTCCCACAGTTCAGGGTGTGACCCTTGCCTCTCTTCACGCGGCGAAGGGCCTCGAATGGGATGCCGTTTTCCTGGTGGGCCTCAGCGAAGGACTCATGCCTATCTCCTTCGCGGACACACCGGAGGACGTGGACGAAGAACGCCGGCTGCTCTACGTCGGGATCACCCGTGCGCGTGAGCATTTGAACCTGTCATGGTCCTCCGCGCGTACTCCGGGTGGCCGCGCCAACCGCAAGCCCTCGCGCTTTCTCGATGGTCTCCGGCCGGATTCGGTGGCGTCCGCGAACGCCAGGAGCCGGGCAGGTTCCACCCGCCGCAAGGCTGCCGCGCCGGCGTCGTGCAGGGTGTGTGGAAGCATGCTTGCCTCCGGAGCCGAGAGGAAGGTGGGTCGGTGCAACCAGTGCCCGCCGACATATGAGGAACAGACCTTTGACGCACTGAGGCAGTGGCGGCGCGATGAAGCGCAATCTGCCGATGTTCCCGCCTACGTTGTCTTCACTGATGCCACATTAACCGCAATAGCCGAAGCCCGGCCGGCGTCGCTGGAGGAATTGGCCGGACTGGCGGGGGTAGGGCCCTCCAAACTGGAGCGCTACGGAGAAGCCGTCCTCGCCGTCCTCGCAGAGAGCACCAACCTCTGATGCCGCGCTCAACAGCCGGCCAGGCCGACGTTCCCATGCTCACCGACGACGGTGCTCCAGTAGTTGTCAGGCGCTCAGCCCGGCGCCGGCGGACGGTAGCTGCGTTTTGGGAAGACGGTAATGCCGTTGTCGCGATTCCCGCCAGCTTTACCAAATCGCAGGAGCGCGAGTGGGTGCGGCGCATGCTTGCGAAGCTCCAGAGGCAGGGTGAGCGCAGGGCGGGTAAACCAGATCGGCGCAGGCCTGCTACGGACGAGGCACTTGCCCAGCATGCAGCTCACCTTTCGCGGACCTACCTCGGAGGACGGGCGGTTCCGACGTCGGTCCGCTGGGTGACGAACCAGAACTCACGGTGGGGCTCGGCTACTCCAGCGGATGGAACCATCCGGCTTTCGAACAAGCTTCAGGCGATGCCACAGTGGGTGATCGACTACGTGCTCCTGCACGAATTGGCGCATTTGTTGGTAGCGGGGCACAATGCGCAGTTTTGGCACTTGCTGACGGCCTACCCGGAGACACAGCGCGCCAAAGCATTCTTGGAGGGGGTCGCGTTCGCCACCTCCCGTGGGATTAGCGGTGACGCCAATGAATCAGCTGGAACGGGCGCGGACGAAACGGAGTAGGGACGAGAATGGTCGCCATGAAATTCATGGCGACCATTGCTGAGATTAGGTGGACGGTGACTTCGGATCTGCGCTGCCTGGGTCGGGCCCGCTGTCGTCCTGGGAGTCGTCACCTTCCGATTCGGCGTCCCCGGGCTCATCGTAGCCGCCGCTCAAGAGCTTCTGCAGAGCATCGTCAACCTCGGTGTCGCTGGCCTCGGCAAGCCTGCGGCGTTCGGAGAAGCCCTTGGGATCGTCCAGGTCTTCCCCGGTGGGCAGCAGGTCAGGATGGTGCCAAATGGCATCCCTGCCCGCAATACCGCGTTCTGCCTTCAGTGTTGCCCAGAGGGTAGCGGCCTCCCGAAGCCTGCGTGGGCGCAGTTCCAGCCCCACAAGCGATGAGAAGGCATGTTCGGCAGGGCCGCCGGTGGCACGCCGACGACGGACAGTTTCGCGAAGGGCGGTAGCCGAGGGGAGTACCTTGTCGGTGGCTTCAGCAGTGAGTTCATCCACCCATCCCTCCACGAGGGCAAGCGCCGTTTCGAGCTTTTCAAGAGCGGCAGTCTGCACGGGCGTCCGCTCCGGAGTGAAGACGCCCTGGGACAAGGCTTCCTGGATTCCTTCAGGCTTGCCGGGGTCCAGCTCCCTTGCGAGATCCTCGATTCGGGACATGTCAATGTGGATGCCTCGTGCATAGGCTTCAATGGCGCCGAGCAAGTGGCCGCGCAGCCACGGAACCTGCACGAACAACCGGGCGTGGGCTGCCTCGCGGACGGCGAGGAAGAGCCGGACATCGTTTTCGGGGAGGCTGAGACCTTCGCCGAACTTGGCGACGTTGGCCGGGAGCAGGGCCATCTCCAGGTCAGCCAGGGGAACACCGATGTCCGTGGAGCTGACTACCTCGGCCGAGAGTGCGCCAATCGCCTGGCCCAATTGCATCCCGAAAATGGCGCCGCCCATGTTCTGGAGCATTGACGAAGCACCACCCATCATGGACTTCATTTCCTCGGGCATCTGCTGGGTCAAGGCGTTGGACAATGCATTGGCGATGCTGTTGGCAACTGGCTCAGTCAGCCGCTTCCAGGTTCCAAGGGTTGCTTCAACCCATTCCGCACGGGACCACGCACGGCCGATAAGTCCGGTGGCGGAAAGGTCCGTCACAGGATCCAGCCATAGTTCCGCGAGCCGGAGTGCTTCATCGATGTCCCGGGCCTGCTGGGCGTTTACCGATGGATCGCTCCCGGACGCCGCAACGCGCCGTGCGTTCTCATGGGCCAGTTGCCAGTTCACCGGACCCTCGGACGTTGAGCTCATCATGGCCTGGACTTGTGCGAACATTTGCTGCAGGAGCTGGGGATCGTTGGGCAGCCCTGCAGCCTTGGCCAGTTCGGCGGGATCGATGTTGCCCATGCCCTGGCCGCCCATCAGGTTCTGCAGCATTTCCGCCAGCGGGTCCTTGGGCGTCTCATCGTCATCTGACGGGTTGTTGGGATTGGAAGTCATGGTGCCGCCGATCGTCGAACTGGCTGGTGATCACTTTCACCGTACCGCGCGGTGGGAAGGCTGTCTGCCTGTGTGCGGCGCCGTTCGCTGTAGGCAAAGCATCCCCACAACGTCCGACCGCGTAATGTGGATGTTTGGTATGTGCCCGTCGCCGCGGCCAGCGGCAGGAGCCAAAATGCCGGTCGCACAGTGCCGGTAAAGAGAGGCCTCAATGCTTACTTCGCCCAGCCCCGAGGGCTCGCTCGATCCGCGTCAAACGCCCGACGCCGATTCCTCCCCTGAATCTCCGGAACCTGCCGGCAGCGGCCGGTACATGATCATGGTGGTTTCGGGCCTGCTGGCACTGGGACTTGGGATCGGGGCGGCTGCTTTGCCGGTTCCCTACGTAGTTGAGTCTGCCGGACCGACCTTTAACACGTTGGGGCAGGATGGGGACAAACCGGTCATCAGCATTTCGGGACATGAGTCCTTCCCAGCCAAGGGAAACCTGGACCTGACCACGGTGGTGATGGCGGGCGGGCCGAAGACTCCTGCAACAATTTTCGAAGTCTTCCGGGCCTGGTTGGACAAATCCAAAGCCGTTTATCCCGAGGAACTGATCTACCCCAAAGGCACCACAGCTGAAGAGACGGTCCAGCAAGGCGAAATTGCCATGGAGACTTCACAGGAAAACGCTGTTGCCGCAGCGCTGCGGCAATTGGATATCCCCTTTGAACAGAGGCTCAAGGTGGCCGGCCTCTCGGATCCGTCTCCTTCCGTGGGGAAACTTCAGGAAGGAGACCGGCTGACCTCCATCAACGGAAAGCCGATCTCCTCCCTCAGCATGGTCCAGGCTGAACTGGCAGCCGGAAACGGCGCCCCGGCGGTCCTCGTCGTGGACAGGAACGGTTCGGCAGTCACGGAAACGATAACGCCCACCAGGAATCCCGCTGGCCGCTACGTCCTGGGCATCCTCCTGGGTAGCGACTTCACGTTCCCGTTTGAAGTGAAAATTTCCTTGGACAACGTGGGGGGTCCAAGCGCCGGAATGATGTTTGCCCTGGGCATCGTGGACAATCTCACGCCAGGGGACCTCACTGGAGGAAAGCACGTGGCAGGGACCGGAACCATCACCGCTGATGGAACAGTGGGAGCCATCGGCGGCATTGCGCAGAAGATGATTGGAGCGCGGCAGCATGGAGCCACCATGTTCCTTGCGCCGGCCGCGAATTGCGCCGACGTCGTAGGGCACATTCCTGATGGCCTGCAGGTGGTTAAGGTGGAAACCTTGGCCGATGCCACCGCAGCAGTGGAACGACTCGGTTCAGGACAGGACACGGCGGGCCTTCCCACCTGCACCAACAACTAGACTGGCGGTGGAACTTAGCTCCACCGCCACTCGTGGCATATATGACGGACTCCGCCATCGCCCAGGGGCAGAGATCGTTGAACACACGCACACCGACTTTTAACTGACGACCACCAATGAGGTACAGAGTTTGTCCCGTCCCGCCAGCTCCAACCCGCCCGGAAGATCGCCGCTGAGACGAGGTGCCCTGACTCCGACGCTCATCGTCGTGGCAGTGGCCGTCGTTGGATTCATTTTCTTCGCCAATGTGTGGACAGACGTCCTCTGGTACCAGCAGCTCGGCTTCTTCGAAGTTTATGTCCGCGAGAACCTCGCCCGGATCGTCACGTTCCTGGTCGGTTTCGCCATGATGTTCGCTGCCGTCTACTTCGCCATCAGGATCGCGTACCACGCCAGGCCGGTCTACGCTCCGGATGCTGAGTCACGTGACAACCTCAACCGCTACCAGGCCCAGCTTGAGCCTGTCCGCCGAGTCGTCATGGTCGGCCTGCCGATCCTGTTCGGGCTCTTTGCCGGCAGCGCAGCGGCAAGCCAGTGGCAGAAGGTTCTCCTCTTCTTCAACCAGGAGCCCTTCGGCCAAGCGGATCCGTTGTTCAATCTCGACATCAGCTTCTACTTGATGTCGCTCCCGTTCCTTGGCTTTGTTACCGGATTCCTCATCAGCATTGCGGTAGTGGCTGGCATTGCCGGCATCCTCACGCATTACTTGTACGGAAGCATCCGGCTCATGGAGCGTGGTGTTTTCACCAGCCGTGCCGCCCAGATCCACATTGCCGTAACAGGTGCATTCTTCCTGCTGCTGCTTGGCGTGAATTTCTGGCTGGACAGGTACTCCACCGTGCAGAGCTCATCCGGACGGTGGGCAGGTGCACTGTATACAGACGTCAATGCCGTTGTGCCCACCAAGGCCATCCTGGCGGTTGCCGCGGGCTTGGTTGCGATTCTCTTTATCATCGCTGCGGTTATTGGCCGCTGGCGCCTGCCGGTAATCGGTACCGCGATGTTGATCATCACGGCCATCCTGGCGGGTGGCGTCTACCCATGGGTTATCCAGCAATTCCAGGTGCGTCCCTCGGAGAACACCCTGGAAAGGGAGTTTATTGACCGCAATATCAAGATGACCCGGGCAGCCTACGGCCTGGACAAGATTGATGTGTCCGCCTATAACGCCACAACAACGGCTACGAGCGGAGCTTTGGCAAAGGACGCCCAGACTGCGGCCAACATCCGCCTGCTGGATCCGAACCTCATCTCCTCGGCGTTCGCCCAGCTTGAGCAGTACCGTCCGTACTACCAGTTCCCCCAGACACTGAATGTGGACCGCTACACCGTGGATGGCAAAGTGCAGGACACCGTCATCGCTGTTCGCGAACTGAACCCGGACGGCCTGAGCGCAAACCAGCAGACCTGGGTCAACCGACACATCGTTTATACGCACGGTTACGGTGTTGTCGCAGCGAAGGGCAACAAGTTCACGGTTGATGGCAAACCGGAATTTCTGCAATCAGGCATTCCATCCAACGGCGTTCTCGGCAACGACACCACGTACGAACCCCGCATCTACTTTGGTGAGAACTCTCCTGAATATTCGATCGTTGGCGCTCCCGAGGGTGCCCAGCACCGCGAGCAGGACCGCCCGGCTGGTCGCGAAGGCGGGGGAGAAACCCAATACACCTTCACCGGCAACGGCGGACCCATCGTAGGCAACTGGCTCAACCGCATTCTGTACTCCATCAAGTTCCAGTCCTCGGACTTGTTGCTTTCGGACGGCGTGAACGAGAAATCCCAGATTCTCTACGACCGCAATCCCCGCGAACGGGTTGAGAAGCTTGCTCCCTACCTGACCGTGGATGGCAACGCGTATCCGGCCGTCGTCGATGGTCGCGTGAAGTGGATCGTTGACGGTTACACCACCAGCCAATACTTCCCGTACTCCCAGCCCCAGCAGTTGCAGAACGCGACCGTTGATTCGCAGACCAGTGCGGGCCGGACGGTGACACTGCCCAACAGCTCCGTGAACTACATCCGCAACTCGGTCAAGGCCACTGTCGACGCATACGACGGCTCGGTCACGCTCTATGCCTGGGACGACCATGATCCTCTCCTGAAGGCTTGGCAGAAGGTGTTCCCCACCACGATCAAGTCCTACACGGAGATGTCCGGCGACCTCATGAGCCACGTCCGCTACCCCGAGGACCTTTTCAAGGTCCAGCGCGAACTCCTTGGCCGCTACCACGTCACCAACCCTGACAGCTTCTACCAAAACAATGATGCGTGGAGTGTTCCGAATGACCCCACAGTCTCGGAAGCCGTCAAGCAGCCGCCGTTTTACATGTCCCTGCAGATGCCTGACCAGGACAAGCCTGCTTTCCAGTTGACGTCATCCTTCATTCCGCAAACAGTCAACGGCAACGCAAGGAACATCCTGTACGGATTCCTGGCCGCCGATTCGGATGCCGGGAACGTCAAGGGAGTTAAGGCTGACAGCTACGGCAAGCTAAGACTGTTGCAACTTCCTACGGATACCCAGGTTCCTGGCCCAGGACAGGCGCAGAACAAGTTCAACTCGGATCCCACCGTGTCCCAGGCGCTTAACTTGCTGCGTCAGGGCGCATCAGACGTCTTGAACGGAAACCTGCTGACCCTGCCCGTGGGTGGCGGCCTACTTTACGTCCAGCCCGTCTACCTGAAGTCAACAGGCGAGACCTCGTATCCAACCTTGCAGCGGGTCCTCGTGGCCTTCGGCGACAAGATCGGCTTTGCAGCTACCTTGGATGAGGCTCTGGACCAGTTGTTCGGCGGTAACTCCGGAGCCAAGGCTGGCGACTCTGAGAACAATGGCCAAACGCCTGCAACGCCGCCCGGTACCACAGCGCCTCCTGCCGGCCCGACGGACGCCAAGGCTGATCTCAAGGCGGCTCTGGACGAGGCCAACAAGGCAATCCAGGATGGGCAGGCAGCTCTGGCAAAGGGAGACTTTGCCGGTTATGGCCAGCAGCAGACCAGGCTTTCCGAGGCACTCAAGAGGGCCATCGACGCCGAGACCCGCCTGGGCATAACGCCGGAACCGACAGCGACGCCGAGTGCTACACCAAGCGCCACGCCGTCGCCGTCGCCGAGCAGCTAGTAGCCGGTGAAAGGTTGACGCCGCGTGACTAGAAGGGCCGTTGTCCTCTCCTCCTGGAGCGGGCAACGGCCCTTTTGGTTTACAAAATGGTTGGGGAAGCGCTCTTCCGGAAATTCGATTGAGCGATATTGACCGGGGGAGATGCACATCACGTCGTCAGGATTTGGTCTGCCATTCACCGGACGGTAATGTTGTTCTTGCGACGCGGGGTGGAGCAGTTCGGTAGCTCGCTGGGCTCATAACCCAGAGGTCACAGGTTCAAATCCTGTCCCCGCAACTGGAGAAAAGATCCGGATCAGTATTCACTGGTCCGGATCTTTTGTTTTCCCGGATCTTAGCGTTATGGGACAAAACGGGGTTATAGGACAAAACGTGTGTAAATCCCGGGTGTGTCATGTGCGTCCGGCCCAGCCTTTGCGGTGCTCTTCGCTTTTGCCCCGATGGGCCCGCACCAGTAACAGGAGTTGGGCGTCTAACCGGAGTTGGGCGTTGGTGCCGCCTTCCATGCGGTTGGTGGTCGAGGCGATCTGGAGGCCGGCGAACTCGGCGCCCAGGTAGCTGAACAGTGTCCCCCATACACACGTTTTTCCTATGACCCCGGATCTTAGGCGACCAACCCTCCGGACCGTGATCTGCACCACCTTCACCACGTGATGGTCATAAGCACCCTGCCTGGTGCGGTAGAGTTGTTCTTGCGACGCGGGGTGGAGCAGTTCGGTAGCTCGCTGGGCTCATAACCCAGAGGTCACAGGTTCAAATCCTGTCCCCGCAACTGGAGAAAGGTCCGGATCAGTTTTCACTGATCCGGACCTTTTTGTTTTCATGCTGCGCCAGGCGCCCGCGGTGCCGGTGCTAGGGACCAGTGCCGGTGCTAGCATCAAATCCGGTATGGCTGCGTGCGGGGAATGAATGGGAAGGCCGGATGGTCAAGGAAGACTTCAACCAGGACCTGGATCGACAGGCCCTGCAAAGGAACAGCCCCGTAGCGGTGTACCAGCAGGTTGCAGACGTCCTGACTGATCAAGTCAGCCGGTTGGAACCGGGCGCACGGATCCCGACCGAGGAATCGTTGATGGATGAGTACGGGATCAGTCGTACTACGGTCCGCAAAGCAATAGAAACCCTTGTTGTGAAGGGGTTGCTTGTTCGCCGGCAGGGCAAGGGCACTTTTGTCATGGCGCAGCGTCCGGTCCGGATGCTGAACCGCCTGGCGCCCTTCATGGAGACGTTCACAGCAGCAGGAATGAAGACTGTCAAAGGCCTGATTGAATACAAATGGATGGAGAAGGACAGGTCCGTGCCAGCCAAGCTGGTTTCCGATGACAATCTCGTCCTGGTGATCCGTCGCTCCTATTCAAGCGGCGGATGGCCCTATGCCGTTGCGGAAATCTTTATCCCTTCCCACATCGGCCGTCACATCAGCCTCGCGGATGCTGAGCGCAATTCCATTTACCAGGTGATCCAGGACAGGACGTCCAAGCCTCTCCAGCGGGCCGAAATCACGGTCACGATGCACGCCCCACCGGAGCACCTTGCCGATGCCTTGAATGTCCGTGAATTTCCCATGGTCCCGCGCTTGGAGCGGACCACTTTGGGGCCGCACGGTGAAGTCCTTGAATGCACGGTGACTTATTTCCACCCCAAGGGTTTCGAAATCCGTGCTGAAGTGGCCACGGACGTTGGTCCTGGCCAGGACCCTTTGGAGTCTTCCCTGCTCTAGGCATGGTTGGCGACAGAAGCAGAATGGCCGGACCCTGGAAGGGATCCGGCCATTTGCATGGTTCACGTGCACATCAGAGAGCCGTAAGGCCCTACCTCGCTAGAGCTTGTCGAAGTCGGTTTCGTCGATCGTTGCACCACTGGAGGCCGGGGCCCCGGCCCCGATGGCAGGCTTGCTGCCTCCGGACTTCAGAGCAGCCAGGCGGGCCTCAATTTCGGTCTGCTCCCCGAGGTCTTCCAGCTGATTGAACTGGGCATCCAAGCTGGATGCGGCAAGTTCCTGCTGGCCCAGGACCTTGGCTTCCTCCCGGCGAATCTTCTCTTCGAAACGGCCAACTTCACTGGTTGGGTCCATGATGTCAATGCTCTTCAAAGCATCGTGTACCTGCGACTGCGCAGCTGCGGTCTTGGAGCGGGCTACGAGTTCGTTGCGCTTCGCCGTGAGCTGGTTGAGCTTGTTCTTCATCTGGTCAAGCCCACTCTTGAGCTTGTCCACAACCTCGGTCTGGGACGCAATGCTGGGCTCCGCGGCCCTGGCTTCCGACTCTGCCGTCATCTGACGCTGGATGGCAACCTTGGCCAGGTTGTCGAACTTCGTGGCATCCTCGGTATCACCGGCAGCCCGGTACTCGTCGGCCTTGCGCGACGCGGCAAGGGCTTTGTTGCCCCAGTCCTGGGCGTTCTTGACGTCTTCGTTGTAGTCGGCCTGCAGCATGCGGAGGTTTCCGATGGTCTGAGCCACTGCCGACTCGGCCTCAGCAATGTTGTTCGTGTAGTCGCGGACCATCTGGTCCAGCATCTTCTGCGGGTCTTCAGCCTGGTCCAGCAAAGCGTTGATGTTTGCTTTGGCGAGCTGCGAGATCCGGCCGAAAATGGACTGCTTAACCATGGTGTTGCCTTTCGTCCTGCTCAGTGGAACCCACTGAAATCAGTGATCAGTTGTTGTACCGCTCCTAGATGGGGCATGGACCCCAGCTAAAGTGTGGGGCTAGAAACTGCCGGAGTCGCCGCCGCCGAAATCACCTCCGCCGCCACCCCAGTCGCCGCCGCCGGAGTCGCCACCGAAGAATCCGCCGCCACCGCCGTCGCTGTGGCCGCCGCCCCAACCGCCGCCTCCGCTGTTGAAGATGGAGTTGATCAGGATACCGCCGAGGATTGCGCCTCCAAGGCCGCCCCCTCCGCCGCCGCCTCCGAACATTCCACCGCGGCCGTAGCCTTGATCGGCATAACCGAAGTGGTCGACGTCGGCCTGCGCCAGTTGGGCTGCCTGTGCAGCGAGTGAGTGGGCCTGCTGGGCGTAGGTCAACGCCGTTACAGGGTCATTGCGCGAGATCGACAAAGCGTAGTCGAGATTGCGCTGGGCTTCTGCGAGCCTGGTGCGGGCCTCAGTCCCAACGCCGCCACGACGTGCCGTGATGTAGTCCGAGGTCGCGCTGATCTGGGCCTGCGCCGCCATGATGGTCTGCTGCAAGGACGCTTGCGCGCGGCGGGCCTGTTCCTGCTGGTCCCGGATGCCGGACAGGGACTGATCCAGCGCTTGGTGCGCTGTTTCAACGCGCGTCAGGGTGGCAATGGGGTCGATCTTTCCACCTTGGATCTCCGTCTTGACTTGGGCCAGCGCCGCTTCCACGCCAGCTACGGGCCCTGCTAGTTCAGGATGTTCACCTGACTGGATCATGGCCCTGGCCTGCGCGAGGTCCTGGCTGGTCTCGGCGACAGCGCTTTCCAAGGAGGCACGGGCCTCGTCAAGGCTGCCCGCCGTCTTGGAGATCGCGTCGATCAGGACGTTCGTCTGGTGCAGGCTCTCTTCGGCAGCGCGAACCGCTACGGCGGCCAGGCTGTTTTCTCCCGCAGCCAGTTTTTCCTGGGCGGTAGTGGCTGCATTCTGAACGAACGCCAGGCGTTCCTTCGCCTGCAGGATGTTGTCGGAGACCTGCGTCAACGCAGACTCGGCGTACTTGCTGCGAAGGCTTTCAAGGGATTGCTCTGCAGTGGCGATCCTGGAGTCGGCCTCCCGGGCACCTGCCGTGACGGTGGCCAGGGCCTGCGGGGCCTTCTTCTCGAGCTCGCGAAGGGAGTCGAAGTCTGCCTTCTGGTCACGCAGTGATGCGAGGGCCGCTTCTGAACGGCGAATAATCTCTCCGAGCCATGTGCGCTGTTGTTCCTCGGTGTCCGGAATATGGTCGTCCAGCTGCTGTTGCAACTTGAACGATTCGGTCATATGGGCTTTGGCTTCCTGCAGGGCCTTGGTGAAGTTGCCAATCGCAGAGTCACCGTATTGGGCCTGGGCGAAGCCGAGCTCCTGTTCGCTGGACTTGATGGCGTCATCAGCTTCGATCAGCAGCGAGCCGCTCTTCTGGCGCAGCTCCGGAATGCTCAGCCCTGCCAGTGGGTCAAGCTCTTCTCCTTGGGGGCCGTAGCTGGCGCTGGATGCCTGGCCGACCTTCTTGCGGCGATTTCGCAGGTAGAGGTAGGTGGCTGCGCCGCCTGCTGCCACTACGCCCACACCGACGAGGACTCCGACACTGCCATTACCGCTCGGCACGGTACCGCTGCCGCCACCGGCGGCGTCGCCAATTGCTGCGGCTGTGTCAATTGCTGCCTGGGCGTAGTCCTTCTTGCCGCCGCCCAGGTTGGCGGCAACGGCGTTCTGCGCGATGTTGGACTGCTTGGAGTAAATGGAACTTCCGGAGTTCAAGGCGAAGTTGTACTGACCTGCAGTAGAGATTGCCAGAATGGCGTCGGCCTTGCCCATGCCCTTCTTGGTGGCTACGGCCTTAACCCAATCGGCGGCCGAAGCAGGGTTCTCAAAGGAGTTCACCGTAACCACGTACAGGTTGTATTTGTGGTCCTTGAGTGTTTTCTGGATGGCTTCCTGAACTTCGCCCTTGCGGCTGCCCAGGACATTGGCATCATCCACGATGTTTTGGCCGGACGGTATGGTCACCGGATCTGCAGCCCAGGCGGCGCCGGCCGGGAGGGCCAAGATTCCAGCCACGCCAACCACGGCGAGTACACGTTTCACTATTGACCGCATGTGCAACCCTTCAGCACGTCTGCGACTGGAACAAGGCGAACCAATCGTCACAGAATGCTCAGCGCCCCCACGCATGGTTTGTAAAGCCGCAGGTCGCTGTGGCAATTCCACTTGATTCTATGGTGCACCCCATACCCCGTCCACAGCGTTGAATATGCCACCAGCGAAACATAGGAGAAACCCGCAATGCCCGCGCGTTGAGGCTCTGTGTATCAGCCCTCGCTGTCCTTTACCCGGGGTCCTGTGCCGCACTGAAACGGGCTTTCAGGAAGCTCCCAGCGAACGTCCGATTTTGTTCCAGTAATAAGGGCCATAGTTATGGGAGACAAGGATGAAAGGAAGTCCCATGACGGAGAACCCAGCGCAGGGCACCGCACCAGAGAACCGTGATCCGTCCGAGCCCCGGGATCCCGCTGAAAGCTCTGACGCCGCCCCAACCCGGCAGCAGCCAACCCATCAGCAGCCAACCCAGCACTCTGCCTGGAATTCCGGGCAGGAAACCGGTACGCATGCAACAACTCCGCTGCCGGCCTTCCAGCCTCCTGCCCAATCGGCGCCTCACACCAATGGCAGTCCAGGCAATGCCAACACAGGGGCACACGCCAACACAGGCCAGCCAAACACAGGGGCACAGACCAACGCAGGCCAGCCACACACAGGCCAGCCACAGTACTACGGCGGCCCTCAGCCCCACGAATCCGGGCACCGCCCCAACTACCCGCAGCACCAGCCGTTTTACGGCGGGGGGACCAACCCCGGAAACCACGCGCCCGGAAACCCCGCTCCCGGGCAGGGCTTCCACAGCGCACCTGGCCAGCAGTCCCCGGTAGGCACCAAGCGCAAGCCGGCGTTCGGTATTGGGACGCTGCTTGCCAGCATCCTCGCCGCCGGCCTGGTAGGTGGCGGCGTGGTGGCGGGCAGCAACATGCTTTTGGACAACCCGGCACCGGCGGCTTCAACTGGCGGGCAGTCGAGCACGGTGATCGTCAACAACAAGGATGACGTTAACGTCATCACAGCAGCGGCAGCCAAGGCGTCGCCGAGCGTCGTCACCATCAAAGCGACGGCCGGTAACGAAGGCGGAACGGGCTCCGGCATCATTATCGATGACCAGGGCCACATCCTGACCAATACGCACGTGGTGACCCTGGATGGTGCAACGTCCAATGCCGCCATCGAGGTCCGCACCAGTGATGGGAAAGTCCTGAAAGCCAAGGTCGTTGGAACCGATCCGCTATCGGACCTTGCGGTCATCAAAGTCGACGACACGTCCGGCTTGGTACCTGCCACGCTCGGTGACTCTTCGAAGATCAATGTGGGGGACACCGCCGTCGCGATCGGTTCGCCGCTTGGCCTGACTGGCACGGTGACGGACGGTATTGTCTCGACGCTCAACCGCACTATCAGCGTCGCCTCCTCTGCTGCGCCGAAGGAAGGCACTGACGATTCGCAGGGCGGCGACCAGGGCTTCCAGTTCGCCCCTCCGGGCGGTGGCCAGGGCCAGCCGACTGCGAATGAGGGCTCGATCTCGATCAACGTGATCCAGACTGACGCCGCGATCAACCCGGGCAACTCCGGTGGTGCGCTGGTGAACAGCAAGGGCGAGATCATCGGCGTCAATGTCGCCATCGCGTCTGCGGGCAGTGGCACATCGGATTCCTCAACCGGCAACATCGGTGTGGGCTTCAGCATCCCGATCAACCATGCCAAGCGCGTTGCACAGGAAATCATCGATACCGGCAAGGCGAGCCACGGCCAGTTTGGTGTCTCTGTGCGGTCGAAGTCGTCCACGGGCAGCGATTCAGGGTTCTCGGTTGGCGCGGAGGTGGCTTCAGTGACCTCGGGTTCGGCCGCGGCGAAGGCAGGCATCAAGGTTGGCGACGTCGTCACCAAGTTCGGTGACTACCAGGTGACTGACCCCAACCAGTTGACCGCGGCGGTCCGCGAACAGCCCGCTGGCGCCAAGGTCAAGGTAACTATCCAGCGCAACGGCCAGTCCCAGGAAGTGGAAGTCACTTTGGACGCTGCACAGCAGTAACGACCCAACGGCAGTAACCTGCACAAAGGAGACGACGGCGGGCGGCACCTCAGCGGTGTGGCCCGCCGTCGGTCTGTGCCCGCAGTTGCCGTAGCGGATGAAACAGGCGTTAACGCACAATCGTTTTTCTGCGGGTTTCTGCGGGCAATATGCTTAGCTAGGGGAAGCCCACACGCTGGGCAATTCACGGCCACGCTCCTGCGGTTGGCCGTCCACAAGCATGGAAGGCTGCTTCGAAGACAGTGGAAGAGACATTGAAGATTGTCGTTCTGGTCAAGCACGTCCCGGACGCGCAGTTCGACCGGCACATCACCGGACCCGGCAACACAACTGACCGTGATGAGAGCATCTTGTCCGAACTTGACGAGTACGCACTTGAGGCAGCACTGCAGCTGGCTGAAGAGCGTGGCGGGGCCAAAGCCGGCAACGAGGTCATTGCCCTCAGCATGGGGCCCTCCGGTGCGGTAAACGCAGTCAAGAAGTCGTTGCAGATTGGCGCCTATTCCGGGGTCCACCTCAGCGATGACGCGCTGGCTGGTTCGGACGCCGCGGCCACGTCGTTGGCGCTTGCAGCCACCATCCGCCATCTCTCCGCAGATGGACGCCCGGTGGACCTGGTTCTGACCGGCATGGCTTCCACGGACGGCGAGACCTCTCTCATCCCGGCTCAGCTGGCCGAGCGGTTGTCGCTCCCGCAGCTTACGTTTGCCTCAAGCCTGGAGGTTAACGGCGGAACCGTGGTGGCGCGTCGGGATGCCGGCTCCCACTCGGAAACCGTGGAAGCGCAGCTCCCGGCGCTGGTCTCGGTCACAGATCAGATCAATGAACCGAGATACCCCAATTTCAAGGGAATCCTGGCAGCGAAGAAGAAGAAGATTGCCTCGTTGTCGCTTGCCGATATCGGTGTCGATCCTTCCGAGGTAGGCCAGGCAGGCTCGTGGACGGTTGTGGAGTCTGCAGCTGCCCGCCCGCCCAGGACCGCAGGTACGATCATCACCGACGAGGGCGACGCCGGCATCAAGCTCGTCGACTTCCTGGCCGCACAGAAGCTGCTCTAAAGGACTCCAACCATGGCAAATGCACTTGTTTTCATTGACAATCCCGGGGCTGCGCTCAAGAAGAGCAGTTTGGAGCTCCTGACCCTTGCGCGGAAGCTGGGGGAGACCGCCGTCGCGATCAACGGTGAATTAACCGACGACGTCGCAGCTACCTTGGGTGCCTATGGCGTGGCGACGATCTTCCAGCCCTCTGCGGATGACCTGGACGACTACCTGGTTGCGGCTAAGGCCGGGTACCTCGCGGCGGCAGTGGCGGCTTCAGGAGCAACAGCTGTCCTGGTCGAAAACTCGCCGGAGGGCAAAGAGATCGCGGGACGACTCGGCATTAAGCTGAACGCCGGAGTCATCACCGACGTCGTTGGTGTGGATGCGGATGGCACCGCCCACAAGTCGGTTCTCGCGGGTTCCTACAACACCACGGCGAAGGCTACTACTCCGGTGTCGGTCTTTTCCGTAAAAGCGAACATCGTGGAACCAGAGCCGGCAGGCGCAGCCGCAGCTCCCGCGACAGCCAAGGTTGAGGTTCCTGCAGATGCTGCAGCGAATGCGGCCCGGATCTCCTCGCGCACGGTGAAGCCCGCCAGTGGCCGGCCTGACCTCAGCGAGGCCAGGATCGTTGTGGCCGGCGGGCGGGGGGTCGATGGCGACTTTGGCCCGTTGGAAGAACTCGCCGATGCCCTTGGTGCTGCGGTTGGCGCTTCGCGGGCAGCAACCGATGCTGGGTGGATTGGCCACGACGCCCAAGTGGGCCAAACCGGTGTGACTGTGTCTCCGCAGCTGTATATTTCGGCAGGCATCTCAGGAGCAATCCAGCAAAAGGCTGGAATGCAGACGTCCAAGGTCATTGTGGCGATCAACAAGGATGCAGAGTCTCCTGTCTTTGAGATCGCGGACTTCGGCATCATCGGTGATCTTTTCAAAGTTGTGCCGCAGGCAACAGCTGAGATCAAAAAGCGGAAAGGCTGATCCCTTTGACTTCTGGCGTTTCGTCAGCAAAGAGCCCGTTCAACACCTCCACGGAGCGTGTTGAGCGGGTGCTTTGTTTTACTGCCCATCCTGACGACATCGACTTCGGAGCCGCAGGAACCATAGCTGCCTGGACTGCCGCCGGCGTACAGGTCACCTACTGCATCATGACTGATGGCGACGCCGGCGGATTTGATCCCGTTGACCGGGAACGCATTATCGAACTCCGTGCCACGGAACAGCAACGGGCGGCAGAGTTGGTGGGAGTCAAAGACATCCGGTACCTGCACGAACACGATGGCTACCTTGAGCCGACACACAACGTCATCAAGCAGGTTGTGAAGCTCATCCGGGAAATCCGCCCGGACATCGTGTTGACCATGCACCCGGAACGGAACTGGGACCGCCTTCAGAAGAGTCACCCCGATCACCTCGCAGCCGGGGAGGCCGTAACCAGGGCGGTTTATCCCGCCGTGGAGAATCCCTTTGCCTACCCTGAGTTGGCTGAGGCCGGACTTATGGCTTACAAGCTTCCCTGGCTCTGGTTTATCTCCAGTCCAGAGGACCGTGAGAACCATTTCGTGGACGTCACCAAGCATGTTGATGCCAAGCTCGATGCGATCCGCATCCACGCGAGCCAGCACCCGGACATCGAGGGGATGGAGCGCGTGGTCCGTGGCATGTTGATGGCCAACGGTGCCCGTGCAGGGCTTCCTGCCGGGGCAAGCGCCGAGAGTTTCCACGTAGTGTCCGTCAACGGATCCAGTACTATCGCCGGCTTTTGACATTGCCGATATGTAACCCGTGTCATATGCTGGACCTCGGTTAAATCATATTTATTCGAGGAAGGCAGACTTTGATGGCGAAGACTGCACAGCAACCCGTGCTGGTGATTATGGGAGTCTCCGGTTCGGGCAAGTCGACTGTAGCCGGCGTACTGGCCGGCAAGCTTGGATGGGATCTCGCCGAAGGCGACGATCTCCATCCGGAAGCGAATGTGGCCAAGATGCACTCGGGCCAGGCCCTCAGCGATGAGGACCGGTGGCCTTGGCTTGGCATTATTGCCCAGTGGATCCGGGAACACACAGATGCCGGTACGCCGGCCATCATCACGTGCTCGGCATTGAAGAAGAAGTACCGCGACGTGCTCCGGGGCGAAGGGGTTGTCTTCGTTTTCCTGCAAGGGAGCAAAGACAGGATCTCGGACCGGCTCGCGTCGCGGCACGGCCACTTCATGCCGCCCTCGCTCCTGGAGTCCCAGTTCGAAGCACTTGAGGAACCCACGGAAGACGAGAACTACATCTCGCTGTGTGTTTCGGCCTCGCCCGCTGAGGAGGCGGACGAGGTCATCGAACGGCTCGGCTTGCGTCCCCTGAGCGCCGGTTCCGAAACGGCAGCCTCATGATCGCGCTGGAAACGGCCACACAGGTGCAGGAATGGTCCGGGCACGACACCCAGCTTCTTGTGGTGGCAGCGTTGGGTATTGCGCTGATCGTGGTTCTGATCGCAAAGCTGAAACTCCACCCATTCCTGGCCCTGGTGCTGGGCTCGGCGTTTGTTGGGCTTGCCTCGGGTGTGGAGCTGGGCAAAGTCATTACCAACTTCGAAGACGGGGTTGGGGGAGTCCTCAAGGAAGTCGGTCTCCTCATTGCCTTGGGCGCCATGCTTGGCAAATTGCTTGCCGACTCGGGCGGGGCCAACCGGGTAGTGGACACCTTGTTGGCGAAGGCCACCGGCAACAAGATCGTCTGGATGATCACGCTTGTGGCTGTGATCATTGGGCTGCCGATGTTCTTCGAAATCGGGCTGGTGCTCCTGCTGCCGGTGATTGTCCTTGTGACGCAGAGATCCGGGATGAAGCTCATGCGGATAGCCATACCGGCCTTGGCGGGGCTTTCCGTTCTCCATGGCTTGGTGCCCCCGCACCCCGGACCCCTGATCGCCATCAGCGCCGTAAAGGCTGAATTGGGCACAACACTGGGCCTGGGTATCCTTGTCGCCATTCCCACGGTCATTATTTGTGGCCCGCTCTTCTCGCGGCTGGCCGCACGTTGGGTTCCGGTGGAGGCTCCCGCCGTGGCGGGTGGCATCGACACCAAGCACCGCGCAGACCTTAGTGATGTCAAGCGCCAGCCCTCGTTCCTGGTGACGCTGCTGACCATCATCTTCCCTGTGGTCCTCATGCTGCTCAAGGCATTGGGCGACATCATCTGGCCGGACGCAGCAACCGCTCCGATGATCCGGATCTTCTTCGATTTCGTGGGCCAGCCCCTGGTCGCCATGACGTTGGCGGTACTGGCCGCCATTGTGACGTTTGGATACGCGGTGGGATTCACGGGCAGCAAGATCACCGCCAAGCTGGGCGACAGCCTGGGCCCCATCGCCGCAATCCTTTTGATCGTCGGAGCTGGCGGTGGCTTCAAGCAGACGCTGATTGGTGCCGGCGTGGGTGACGCCGTCAAGAAGTGGGCAGAAGGCGCCAACATGTCTGTCCTCGTGCTGGGCTTCATCGTGGCGGTAGCGCTCCGCCTCGCCACGGGTTCGGCGACCGTTGCAACCGTGACTGCTGCGGGCATCGTCGCGCCGCTGGCCAGCAGTTTGACCCCCACCCATGCGGCTCTGCTCGCCTTGGCAATCGGAGCAGGCTCATTGTTCCTCTCGCACGTGAATGATGCGGGATTCTGGCTGGTCAAGGAGCTCTTCGGGCTGACGGTGGGCCAGACGTTCAAGACGTGGTCCGTCATGGAGACGCTGATCTCCGTGGTTGGCTTCGGGTTCGTGATGCTCTTGTCGCTGGTTTTGTAGCTGCGACTCACCTGAAAGCAAGAACGACGGCGGCCGGCCCACCTTGGTGGGACGGCCGCCGTCGGGCCTTAAGGGTTGACGCCATTCCCGGCTGAGATCAGGCGCTCAGCGGAACCACCAACACAGGTGGCTGCGTGGGAGAGCTTGACCCGCCAGCAGGCTCCACCGTAATAGCTACTGAGGAAGCTGAAGACAACCCCTTCACCACTGCCGGCTTGGACAATGTCTGGGCGTCCATAGTGCCCTGCGGCACGGGGGCTGACCCATCCTTCGGCAATGTCCACAACTGGTAGACCTTGCCCTCGGGGGCCGGGGCAACGCCGTCCATCAACACCACAAAGGAGTCCTTGGCGGAGGAAGCGGAAATCGTTGCCGTGCCCCCTCCAGGAACCTCTGCAGTTTTCTTCTGGACATCCTGGGCCTGGAGGACCTGGTTCACGGGGTCGTTCTGGGCGGCAACGTATGCACCGACACCCACGCCGCCCAACGCTATGGCAGCAGCAGCCGCAGCACCCACCAGCCATGCGCGTCCGTCACTGAAGCTTCGGCGTTCTGCGCGCTTTGTCCGGGCGGCGGCGAGTTCATCGACGACGGTCCCAGGTGCCGCGGGAGGGGCCGCGTCTGCAGCCGGCTGTGCAGCAGCGTCTTTCGTGATCCGGTCCATGATGTTGCCGAAGAGGGCGGCGGGCGGCTCTTCCTCGGGAGCGAAACCTGCCACCAGGGTCTCGCGGGCCTGCCGGACCCGCTCCTGGAACGCTGGGCCTTCCGGAGCGTCCTTGACGTAATCGTCAATCAGGGCCCGTTCGGATTCGGTGACAGCATCCAAGGCATAGATTTCCGCGAGTTCGAGGACGCGGCCCTCGGCCAGGTCGGTTGCGATGTCATTGGCGAACATTCTGCGGACAAATCCTCCACCATTGTTTTCGCTCATTTCAGCCCACCCCCAAGCAGGTCTTCAAGCGCAGGAGTCCATCGCGGATGCGGGACTTGATGGTAGGGACCGCGGCACCAAGGTGCTCCGCAACCTCCCTGTAAGTGAGCCCACCGTAATAGGCGAGGCGGACCGATTCCTGCTGGGTATCCGTCAATGTGCCAAGGCACCTGCTAACGGCCTCGGCCTCAAAGTTCGTGTCGGCTTCCTCGGATACGACGTCGCGATCAAGGTCCTGGCTCGCTGCGCCGTACCGGGCTTCGCGGTCCGTTGCTGCCTGCACGGCACGGACGCGGTCGATGGCACGGCGATGAGCGATGGTCATGAGCCAGGCCATGGGGCTGCCGGACGCGCGATCGAACCTGGCGGCGCCCTGCCAGACCTGGATGAAGACTTCCTGGGTGGCGTCTTCGCTCAGCTCGGAGTCGATCAGGATGCGCCTGGCCATGCCAAAGACCCGTTTGGAGGTCAGCCGGTAAAACTCGGCGAAGGCCACCTGGTCGCCTGCAGCAATCAATTCAAGCAGGCCCGTGAGCTGCGAGTTCAAGTCTGTCGCCGTGCCCGAAGTCTCGACGACCGGGGGACCGGGATTGTTGGGGATGTCCATCACTGTCCAGCATAAGTCGTGTGGTTTGAAACCCGCAGCACGAGGGCGCGTCGTTGTGCGCACAGCCGTGCAGCGGTTTGCCACCACCAGGGCCTCCAGCGCGCTCACATCGGCTCCCTCATCGAATGTCCAAGGCAGGAATTGATCCTGCATAGGTTATTCGCAGCTGCGGGCCCTGCGGATGGGCTACACCTTGGCGCCGGCAAATCCGTTCTGCCGCCACGCCTCGAAAACGGCGATGGACGCGGCGTTTGCCAGGTTCAACGAACGCAGGGAAGGCCGCATCGGGAGCCGCACCCGGGCCGTGACGTGCGGATCCTTCTTCAGCCAATCCGGGAGGCCGACAGATTCAGGGCCGAACATCAGTACGTCGCCCTCGCGGTAGTTGATATCCGTGTAGGACGTTTCGCCGTCGGACGTAAAAGCAAACACACGCTCAGGCTGCAAGGCAGCCCAGGCTGCGTTAATGTCCTTATGGACCGTTACGACGGCGAGGTCGTGGTAGTCCAGGCCCGCCCGTCGCAGCTTGGCATCGGAAAAGTCAAAGCCCAGGGGCTCCACCAGATGGAGTTCGGCGCCGGTGATGGCGGCCAAACGAATGGCGTTGCCCGTATTGCCCGGGATTTCTGGAGTGTGGAAGAGGATGCGGAACACCGTCCCATCCTAGCCAGTCCCGCCCCAGCCGGTTCCATCGAGCTGGCTTCATGATGAGTCAGCCAGCGTCCACGAAAGCATGATGTCAGTGCATGCCGCGGAGCAAGCGGGCAAGAACGGGAACCACCACGGTGTTCGGTGCTGGTCCTGAACCAAGGAACTGCTTCAAGCCGCGGGCCAATCCTGCGCCGTTGACTACCTCAACCGCGTTATGGCTTTGCCCTTTTCCGTACTGGTCAATGACTGGTTCGTGCAGGTTGCCGTCAGGACTGTGCAGGACCACCCAGCCGGTGACGTTCAACTCGGGGAAGATGTCCTGCATATGGCGAACGATGTGGGCCAGCTGCGGCGGAGCCACCGACCGGCCGCCGTGGCGCAACGAATTGCCGTCCCACGCGTAGGCGCCCTTGGGCAACAGCATGGAACCAACCAGTGCAGCCGGTAGCCGGAAAGCACTGCGTGGTCGATGTGGTTGTTGTCAGAGGGGGAGCGGAGCCCGTTGATGAGCCTTGCGGCGGGGATGGCAGGCAGGACCTGCCTGCTGATGAGCTGTACCGTCCGCATCTCGCGTTGGATGCGGGCTTCGGCTCCAAAAATGCCGCGCTTTCGCGGCAAGCCGTGGACCTGTTGGGCAGCTTCTGCCATCGAAATAAGGGGAACTTCAAGAGGGTCATCAAAGGCGGGAACGTAGACGGGCGGATCGCCTGCCGTGTTGCGCGGGGCCTGCGGACGCCTGACTCCCGTGCTGGTCGCCGGACCCGGCGCAGGCGCGCCTGTGTAGTCGCCCGGACGCGGTTGGGAGCGGCCGGTGGTGCCGCTGGCATACCTCCGGTCATACTCGGCCCGACGCTTCGGATCGATCAGGGTTTCATACGCGAGCGTTACACGGCGGAACATTTCGGCTTCGCCGCCGTGATCGGGGTGGGCCTTCCGGGCGGCCTTCCGGTATGCCACCTTGATCTCCTTGTCCGTCGCAGTGACGGACACACGAAGAACCTGATAGTGGGAACTGCTGCCCTCGGCCAAGCACAGGCCCTTCTCTAGGATGGTGGGCCGCTCCACTGTCGGGGCGGTACGGCCAGTTTATCCAGCCACTATGAGAACGTCGGCAGCGGGCGCGGTGGTTCCCGGCTGGCATAATTCACCAGGTGAATCCTCCGGCGCCCAAGAATCCCAAGCACTCGCCGGAGAAGATCGCCCTTGCCATCAATCCAACAGCATCGTTCGGACGCCACGGCCTCGCCGGGGACGAGGCCGCAGCCTGCCTTCGCGCCGCCGGTTGTGACGTCGTCGTACTGGAAGCCGGAAGCTACGACGACCTCCGGACCCTGGTTGATGAGGCCATAATTTCAGGCATCAGTGCGCTGGTTGTGGTGGGCGGGGACGGCATGGTCCATTTGGGTGTCAATGCGCTCGCCGGAAAGGATCTTCCGCTGGGAATTGTTCCCGCCGGCACTGGCAACGATGTTGCCAGGCTGCTGGGCTTGCCACTCGGGGACGCAAAGACGGCGTGCGACCGCCTGCTGGCATCAATGGCATCGGGCGGGCGGAAGATCGACGCCGGACGCGTCACCGCCGCCGGGCGAAGCAGCTATTTTGCGGGGGTCCTGTCTGCCGGATTTGACGCTGCCGTTAACGAGAGGGCGAACTCGTGGCGGTGGCCCAAGGGAAAGAGCCGATACAACCTGGCGATGCTCCGGGAACTCGGTTCCTTCCGGCGTATCGAATACACGGTGACGGCCGACGGCGAGCAGTGGCGGCAGCCGGCGTTGCTGATTTCGGTGGCGAACGGCCAATCGATCGGCGGCGGCATGAGAATTACGCCCAATGCGTTGCCCGACGACGGGCGGCTGGATCTGTTTATCGTCAAGCCGTTGTCGCGGCTGAATTTCCTGGCGGTGTTTCCCAAGGTGTTCGCCGGCAAACACCTTGGTCATCCGGCCGTGGAGATCCGGCGGATTCGGAAAGTGCGGCTGGAGGCAGAAGGTGTCGTGGCCTACGCCGACGGCGAGCGCGTGGGCAGATTGCCTGTGGAGGTCGAGGTTGTGCCCGGGGGTCTGCGGGTCCTTGCCTAGTCGCTTGAGCAGTTTGGTTTTGGGAGGGGCGAGGCATTTCGCGTTGGTCCGCTGGCCACGGTCCGCTGTGGCGGGAGGTTAGACTCGGTGGCGGCAGAAGTGGCTCGTCGGCAAAAGAGAGGACCGCCTATGGCACGGGGTGTTGGACGACGGCAGGTCCCGGGCATGGTGGCCCCCCTGCCTGGGTTTGCTGCCGTGGCTGGTTTGGGTGCCGCGGCTGCTTCGGCTGTGCTGCTTGCGGGATGCAGTGTGAACGTGCCTGATCCCGCAGCACCAAAGCCTTCACCTTCGGCCTCGACGCTGTCCACTCCAACCATTACGCCCGGACACGATGCTGAGGCTCTCGCCGCGAAGGACTTGCCCTTGGCCGCGGGAGAAACCTTGGCGCCCGGAGATCCGGTATTGGTATCCAGCCAACTGGAAGAAGCGCCGGGGTGGTCCGTTGTGCACTCCGGCCTGCAAGGTGAAACCCGGTTCGCGAAGACTGATGGATGCGTGGTGGTGGTCAGGGTCAGCGTTAACCAGGGACCGTTGGTGGTTCCCGGGGATGACGCCGCGTCCACGAAGGAACTGTTCCGCTACCTGGATCCCGGGGCCGATGTGGACAAGCTAACGCCGGCCTCATTGCGGTGGGGCCAGGATTCCGGCAAGCCGGAACATAGAGTGGAATTTTTGGCCTTGGAATCAGCTCCGTCTTCCGGTGGCACCGCGGCTTTGGTTCTCGCCAGGCTTTTCAGCAGCCCGGCTTCCTCTATCTACATATCGACTGCTTGTCCGGATAGCGGGACCCTGGCCAAGGCCAGGGCTGAGGTCCAGTCCGGGTTGGCCGTGGTCCCACCAGCCTGAGTGTTATTTCTTGAGCGCGGTGGCCAGGCGGTTCAGCGCGAGTGCTCCCACCAGCAGGCCGAAGTCCCTCAGCGCGACGTCGAAGAACGAGCCAAGCACCAGCAGGTTGACGATGATGCCGAGCAGCCAGGCGGTGACAACGAGGGATCCCCAGCGCGGCCGCAGGGCGACGACGATGCCGGCGATAATTTCGATGACTCCCACGCCGTACATGAAGGTCTGGGCTGAAACAGGTACGACGGCGGTGGCTGCGGGCGCCAGGTAGACAGTCCAGTCCGTCAAGAGGTTGCTGAATTTATCGAGCCCGAAAATGATCGGGGCAATCGTGAAGACCGTCCTCAGGAGGATAAAGGCCTGCCGGGAAGGGTCCCTGAGCTCGCCGTGGCTGGACTTCCTGCTCATATGGGTCGTTGCGGCTTCCATGACGCATTCCTTTCTAAAAATAGGTATCTTGATTTTAGATCTCATCCCAAGATTAAGCAACGAATCTTGTTTTTAGAGATATTCTGGCTGTATGACCACTGCACGCCACTCTTGGCTCCAAAGGATTTCGGCGATCGCCTCCTTGGACGACGACAACCGCCGGGTGTTGTTCGCCTACGTGCGCGGGGCTGCAGACGCCGTTGGACGGGACGAAGCGGCCCGTGTTCTCGGTATTCCCCGAAGCACGGCCTCCTTCCATTTGGATCGATTGGTGAAGGATGGAGTCCTGCAAGTGGAGTTCAGGAAGTCCTCTGACAAAGCCGGACCCGGTTCCGGCCGGCCTGCCAAGCTCTACCGCCCAGCCATGGATGAGGTTGTTGCCTCCGTCCCTGAGCGCCAGTACGATCTCGCCGGGGATTTGATGGCCACAGCTATCACGCGTTCCCTGAAAGGGGACCTGCCCGTGCGGGAAGCGTTGATGGATGTTGCGGACCGCAAGGGCCAGGAGGCGGGCAGGCCCGGCGATTTCCTGGGTGCTTTGGCGGACCTCGGCTACGAACCAGTGGCTGATGGAGCGGGAGGGTACCGACTGCTTAACTGTCCGTTCCATCGGCTTTCGCAGGACCATGAGCAGGTGGTATGCGCCATGAATGGCGCGTTCCTCAAGGGCGCCGCCACCGCATCCGGCCTCAGTGGTGAGAGCGTCCTTCCGGATTCCGGCCCTGGTCATTGCTGTGCGCGGATTGGTAGCCTGGAACCGGACCCCCAAACCTGACCCCAGGACCTGACGCTTTCGCGGTCTATGAAATGACGCCGCCGGTAGAATTGCAACGTGCCTGTATACCTCGACCACGCCGCCACCACTCCCATGTCGGCCCAAGCCCTTGCCGTTATGACGCGCGAGCTGGCGCGAACCGGCAACCCGTCCTCCCTCCATGGAGCCGGGCGGCGGGCAAGGCGCGCGGTGGAAGATGCGCGCGAAATGTTGGCGGCGGCCGCTGGAGCCCACCCGTCCGAGGTAATTTTCACGTCGGGTGGGACTGAGGCTGACAACCTGGCAGTCAAGGGCCTTTTCTGGGCCCGCCATGACGAAAACCCCCGCCGGACCCGCATCCTGTGTTCCGCCGTCGAACATCATGCGGTCTTGGACACTGTGGAGTGGCTTGAGCGTCATGAGGGAGCCGAGGCCGTGTGGTTGCCGGTGGATGCAGAGGGTGCAGTGCAGCTTGATGCCGTGCAGCGTGAACTCCAGCGCGACCCCGATTCTGTCGCGCTTGTCACGGTGATGTGGGCCAATAACGAAGTGGGCACCATTCAGCCCGTCGCAGAAATAGTGGAGCTGGCCAACCGATACGGGATTCCGGTGCACTCGGATGCGGTCCAGGCCTTCGGCTCCATTCCGGTCGATTTCCGGGCTTCCGGGCTCGCTGCAATGTCCGTCTCGGGACATAAGCTCGGCGGGCCCGTTGGCGTGGGCGCGTTGTTCCTCGGACGGTCCATCAAGTTGACTCCGGTTCAACACGGAGGTGGGCAGGAGCGCGATGTGCGCTCGGGGACTCTGGACACGCCCGCCATTGCTGCCTTCGCGGCGGCTGCGGAGGCCGTCACCGGTAACCTTGCCGCCGAGGGCGAGCGCATCAGCAAGCTGCGCGACCGTCTGATCGCCGGGGTTCGGCAGGCCGTTCCGGACGCTGTGCTCCGTGGGGCGCCCGGGGAAGGCCGACTGCCCGGCAATGCCCACTTTACTTTTCCCGGTTGCGAGGGAGATTCGCTCCTGTTCCTTCTGGACCTCGCCGGCGTTGAATCATCTACCGGTTCGGCCTGCACCGCCGGGGTGCCCCGCCCTTCGCACGTCCTCCTGGCCATGGGCCTGGACGAAGACACTGCCCGTGGCGCCCAGCGCTTTACGCTGGGGCACAGCTCTACGGACGCCGACGTCGATGCCCTGCTCAAGGCGCTTCCCGAGGCTTGCGCCCGGGCCCGTCAAGCAGGCATGGCCGGTCATGAATCAAACATCCAGACAGCGGCAACGGTAGCGCGGCGGGGAGCCCCCGCGTCTTAGCCCGGCAATGAGGCCCCCGGCAAAAGCCGGGTCGCGAAAGTCAGTCGCCGGGCAAAAGGTCCTCAAGGGGAACGTCGGGACTCGTGAGATGTGCAATGTTCACCTGCACCCGGCCTGAAATCAGTGCCTTGATCGGCTTCTGTACGCGCCGCATGTTCACGTTCATGCCGGCCACCACTTCGCCCTGCTCCTTCCGGCCATCGCGCATCCAGAACGCGATGAAACTGCCGTCATCGAGCGAGCCGCGAATCACAGGCTCTACGCCGGTGGCCAGCGAGGGGAAACCCGAGTACTCCATGCTGAGGGTGAACTGATCCGTATAGAAATACGGGACAACATCCAAGGCGGCATTTTGGTCCAGCATCGTCTTGGCAGCCACTTTGCCGCCATTAAGTGCGTTCGCCCAATGCTCACTGCGGTGGTGTTCGCCGGTGAAGGGATGCATGGCGTTGGCAACGTCACCTGCTGCCAGGATGTCCGGGGCGCTGGTGCGAAGCGCGGAATCCACCAGGATTCCGTTGTCCAGGGTCAGCCCCGCTGTTTCCGCCAACGATGTGTCGGGCACAACCCCCACGGCAATGATGACGATATCTGCGGGCAGGACCTCGCCGGTGTCGGTCCGCACTGCGGTTGCGCGGCCATCCTTCCCTTCGATGCCGGCAGCGCTGGCGGGCAGCCTGAAGCTGACACCGTTCTGTTCATGGAGTGCCCGGAAGTAGTTGCCCAATTCGGGGCCGATGGCGGCACTGAGGGGGATTTCCTCCAAGCCAAGCAAGACCACATCATTGCCGTAAGTGCGGGCAGCTGCGGCCAATTCCATGCCGATCCATCCGGAACCGACCATGACCACACGCCTGCCGCCGTCCCGGAGCAGGGACTGCAGGCGCAGGCTGTCCCCGAACGTCCTGAATGTCATGACTCCCTCCAGGTCCGTGCCGGGCAGCGGAATCTGCCGGGGTTGCGCCCCGGTGGCTATCAGCAACTTGGCGTAGTCCAGGCTTCGGCCGTCCTTTAGCGTGACGGTGCGGCTTCCCGCGTCGATGCCCGATGCGGGATTGCCCAACAGCAGTTCGACGTCGTTTTCTTCGTACCAGCCAGCCGGCACCACCGGGACGCTATCCTCGTCGTCCTTGCCCAGAAGGAACTCCTTGGAAAGGGGTGGCCGAAGGTAAGGGATCCGCTCCTCGGATGCCAGGAGGGTAACTGGTCCGGCAAAGCCTTCTGAGCGAAGGGTTTTTGCTGCGGTTGCACCGGCCAGGCCGCCTCCGGCGATGACCATTCGTTCATGCGTCATTTCAGCCCACCTTTGTCTTGGCTCTTCTAAAACAACTTACTTTGACTTTAGATTTCGTACTATGCCCAGTCAAGGGATTTAGCGCGCACATTGGTGCGGGCGCTAGAATAGTTGGGCGTGCCGGCTCGCCTCAGCCGGAATCACCATCCAAAACCCCCTGAATCACGGAAAGCCAGCATGCGAGTACTTGCAGCAATGAGCGGCGGAGTCGACTCCGCCGTGGCCGCCGCCCGCGCCGTCGAGGCCGGACACGACGTCGTCGGAGTCCACCTTGCGTTGTCTCGCATGCCCGGCACCCTTCGCACCGGAAGCCGGGGATGCTGCACTATTGAAGACTCCCGCGATGCGTGGCGCGCCTGTGACGTCCTGGGGATTCCCTACTACGTGTGGGACTTCTCCGAACGCTTCAAGGAAGATGTCGTCCAGGACTTCATCGACGAATATGCTGCCGGACGCACCCCGAATCCGTGCATGCGTTGCAACGAGCGCATCAAGTTTGCTGCCTTGCTGGAAAAGGCCATTGCCCTGGGCTTTGACGCTGTGTGCACCGGGCACTACGCCAAAGTAATCGAAGACGCCGACGGCAACCGCGAACTGCATCGTGCGGCGGACTGGGCCAAGGACCAAAGCTATGTCCTGGGCGTCCTGACGCACGAGCAGCTTAAGCACTCCATGTTCCCGCTTGCGGACACTCCCTCCAAGGCCGAGGTAAGGGCCGAGGCCGAAAGGCGGGGTTTGTCGGTGGCAAACAAGCCCGATAGCCACGATATCTGCTTCATCTCCGATGGAGATACGCGTGGCTGGCTGGCCGAGAAAATCGAAATGACAACCGGCGACATCGTGGACGAAACCGGCACGAAGGTAGGGGAGCACCCCGGTGCCAACGCCTTCACCGTCGGCCAGCGCCGGGGACTGAAGCTGGGCACGCCGGCCTCCGATGGCAAGCCCCGGTTCGTCCTGGAAATCCGGCCAAAGGAAAACAAGGTTGTCGTGGGGCCGGAAGCGCTCCTTGCCATCGATGAAATCCGCGGAATCAAGGTGTCCTGGGCCGGTTTGCCCATCTCCGAGGTTGAGACCGGTGCGGAATTCGAATGCCACGCCCAGGTGCGGGCGCATGGCGACCCCGTTCCGGCCCGTGCACACGTTGAGCCGGTTGCCGATGAAGAGGGTGTCGAGCGGGCGGAACTCGTGGTCACCCTGACCGAGCCGCTGCGGGGAGTGGCGCCTGGCCAGACCATTGTCCTCTATCAGGGCACCCGGGTACTGGGACAGGCAACCATCGACGCCGCGCGTTCCCTGCAGAGGGCAGTGCTCTAGCCGTTAGCGGATTATTGCCTCCGGGTTTGAGGGCCCCCATACTGGCCTAAGCAGCACAACCGCTGCGGTGTGTTGGGGTCCGCATTCGAAGATGGCGATGGCTGTGGCATTTCCAAAGAAGAGCCCGGGAGACATCAAAGCCGGGCAGATGGTCTCCGTAACGGTCCTTGCAGAGGGGCCGATAGGTTTTGGCGGGGCGCCACCGCTGACAGCCCAAGTGCGGATACCCGTCGAGCGGCTCCGGCGTGGCCCCACTGGACACCGCTACGCGATCCACATCCGCAAGTGGCGCGGAACCAATGTGTCGCCGGTTACCCTGACCAGCCAAGGCGACCCCTGGCAACTGGTTTCAGAACCTCCACCCACGGACCTTCGCGAACTCCTGGACGATACCCGCTTTCTCGCCCAGCACGTCTACGGCGTGGCCATGAGCACCCTGGATATCTTCGAATCCACCCTCGGCCGGCGGATGCCCTGGAATCCGGAGGGGCGGGTGGTCCTGAAGGCAAGGGATCGTGTCACAGCCGTCGATACCGGCTATGAGCGCGGTACCAACACCATCCGCTTCGGCTCGGTGGACCGCATGGGCTACAAAGTACCCACTGCCCTCTACAGGGACATCGTTGCCCACGAAGTCACCCATGCGATCCTTGACGGCTTCCGGCCGGCATGGGCGGACCAGCTGGCCACCATGGAGCAACTTGCCATGCATGAGGCACTGGCAGACCTGGTGGCCATACTGTCGGTGTTTTCATCGCGTGAGGTGGTCTTCCGGGAACTTGAAGCTGCCGGGGAAGGCTTCGAAGCAGGCCAGGTCGTGGACGACGCGATCCTGATAAGGTCCCTCTTTGACTTTGCGAGGGACCTTTTCGCCCGTGGTCCCCTGAGGGAACCATTTGTTGGCGCCGTTCCTGAGGGGTGGCAAACCATGCTGGATCCGCACGCCCGCGGGGCTGTGGTGGTCGGGGCAGTACTCCGGGCCGTCCAGCGTTTGTGGTCGGAAAGAAATGCCCGTTTTGGGGACAACCAAAGCCTGCAGCAGAAAGCCGAATCCGGTTCCATCGTGGCCATGAGGGTTCTGCGAATGGTGATCAGGGGCCTTTCCTACATGCCACCTGTGGACGTCACTTGGCGGGACCTCCTACGTGGCATCATTGCCGCGGACCTGGACATGGTCCCCGAAGACACCTACGGCTACCGGGATGCCCTCCAAGCGGAATTCTCGGCCATCGGGATCCGCCGGGTGTCGCTGAACAACATCAGCGGGGTGGATAACTACCAGGGTCTTCGCTATCCCATCCGGCTGTCGGCCCTGGGGTCAGACCCCCAGGAAGTGCAACGCTTCGTGTGGGAAAACCCGAGGCTCCTGGACGCGGCCCGCCTCGAGCGGCGCACACCACTGAGCTCCACGCGAGTGCGTACGTCCGAACGCGTGTCACCGGACGGCTTCATCATCTCCGAAATCGGGGCATCATTCATTCAAACGGTGCGGATGAGCCGTAAGGAGGCCTACGTCCGCCTTGGCCTGAAGACACGGCGGGATTTCGTAGATGTCCGTGGAGGAGGAGTCCTCAGGTTCGACGCCGGTGGCCGCCTGGTATACGCCGCCCTCAAACCGGTAATGGACAGGGAGCGGCAGGGCATGCTGTTTGGTTCAGATCAACAGCACGACGCCGAGGAAGCCGCATCTTCCGGGGTCAGGAACAAGTTCCACGGCACGGGGGAATAGCTGATGCCTCCTTGGGCGCCAGCCAAGGGTTAGCTGCCCCACGCAGCCTTGCGTGCCGCCGTCGTGCCTTCCAATTGGGCGATTTGATCAAAACCGCCGCCTTTGAGACCCTTGCTCACCAGTTTCAGGACTTCCGCCCGGACTACAGTGCCATTGCCCTGGAGGGACTTCACGAAGTGATAGGTGAAGGCGCCGTTGTAGCGTCCGTCAATGAGGGCGTCCGCAGCCGTCTGGTCCGATCGGCAGGCTGCCATCAGCACGGGCTTGGCCCCTTTTGCTGATTTCACCAGGTCGCGCAGGGTACGTGTGTCGCTGAACTCGTTCGCGATCACGGCCCGGGGCGTCGGAGCGGGCAGGAAGCGGGGACGCCGGCCTGGCAACAGGTCCAGGGACTTCAGTCCAGTACCGCTGTGGCAGGTGTCCAGCACCACATCCATAAGGACACCGTCCGGCAGCCGCGCGAAGAGCGTCGCCAGCTCATCGTCCGTGATCACTGTGTCCGGGTCCCATGAGTCGCCGGAGTTGTTGATGTCATAGCAGGCGAAGGCCTCGTCCAGCCGGTCGGCTTCATCGCCGCTGACATCGGGTATCTGCGTGCCATGGCTGGAGAAGGTGAAGACGATGTGGTTGGATTTTCCGTCCACCGCGCTATCGACCAGCTTGTTGAGTTCGGCCATTACGGACTTTTTGTTGGCCTTGGCATCCCTCAAGACCTTGATGCTGGAGGACGCGAATCCATACTGCGCCTCAAGGAGGGCGGCCAGGTCTTCAGCGTCATTAACGCAACCGTGAAGCCAGCTCGATTCGGGTAAATACTTGAACTTGTTGATCCCCACGCAGAGGGCTGCCTTGCTCATGTTCCTGTCCTTAGGACTGGTCCTTGCACCCATTACCTCGGCGGCCCCCTGAACCGCCGCCTGGATGCTGTCCACGGCCGCGTTCCGCCTGCCCGTGATCAGCGCTTGTCAACTCGGAATAAAGATATTCCTGCGACCCTCCGGGGGCAATGCTTTGGCGTCCCCGGGCAAACCTACTCGTAGGTAAATATTGTGTCTCGAATCACCAAATCAAGGTCCCCGGGGCGCCGAAGTCTGATTGAATCGTGGAATCAAGAGTGCGCTCCGTCACAAATATCCCACGGCGGTGCGCCTAATCCATCGAACAGAAGGTTCACAGATGGCACTGAAGAAGAAGGCCCTGCATGGCGTTATCGCGCTGGCGGGCGTTTCCGCCCTCGCTTTGACTGCATGCACGGGCCCCTCCGGCGGCGGTTCCTCGTCCGCCCCGGCCGCCGCCGGCCCGATCGCCTACGGCACCACAGACAAAGTCACCGCATTGGACCCGGCAGGATCCTATGACAATGGTTCGTTCATGGTGATGAACCAGATTTACTCGTTCCTGTTGAACTCCAAGCCTGGGGGTGCAGAACCGGTCCCGGACCTTGCGGAGTCGTCCTCATTTACGGCACCGACCGAATACACCGTCAAGCTCAAGTCCGGCCTGAAATGGGCCAATGGACACACGTTGGATTCCAAAGACGTCAAGTTCTCCTTTGACCGGCAGGTCGCCATCAACGACCCCGCCGGCCCGGCGTCCCTGCTGACCAACATCGAGAGTGTGGGCACTCCTGACGCCACCACGGTGGTTTTCAAGCTGAAGAAGGCAAACGACCAGACATTCAGCCAGATCCTCAGCAGTCCTGCGGCGCCCATTGTCGACGACGAAGTTTTCCCCGCGGACAAGATCCTTCCTGACGACGAGATCATCAAGGCCAAGGCCTTCTACGGCCAATACACGATCGATAGCTACAAGAAGAACGAACTTGTCAGCTTCAAGGCCTTCGGTGACTACAAAGGTGTTCTTGGCAAGCCGGCAAACGACGAAGCCACCATCAAGTACTACGCCAGCCCCACCAACCTCAAGCTGGACATCCAGCAGGGCAACATCGACGTCGCCTTCCGCAGCCTCAGTGCCACGGACGTTGATGACCTTCGGAAAGACTCCAAGGTCAAGGTGTTGACGGGACCGGGCGGCGAGATCCGCTACATCACCTTCAACTTCGACACCATGCCGTTCGGCACCAAGGCAGCCGGCGCTGATCCCGCCAAGGCGCTCGCCGTCCGGCAAGCCGTAGCCAACCTCGTGGACCGGCAGGCCATTGCCGACCAGGTCTACAAGGGCACCTACCTCCCGCTGTACTCCAACGTGCCCAGCGGATTCCTTGGCGCCAACGAGTCATTCAAGGACGCCTATGGAGACAACGGAAAGCCGAGCCTGGACAAGGCAAAGAAGGTCCTGGCGGATGCCGGAATCACGGAGCCCGTTGCGTTGAACCTGCAGTACAACCCGGACCACTACGGCGGCTCCTCCGGTGACGAGTACGCCATGATCAAGGAACAACTGGAGAAGTCCGGACTCTTCAAGGTCAACCTGCAGTCCACTGAATGGGTTACCTACAGCAAGGCGAGCCGCGCTGACGAGTACCCTGTGTTCCAGTTTGGCTGGTTCCCCGACTTCAGCGACGCCGATAACTACCTGACCCCGTTCTTCCCGGACGGCGGCTTCCTGAAGAACCACTACAACAACCCCACTGTGAACGACTTGATCGCCAAGCAGCTGACCGAGGCTGACAAGACCAAGCGTGAGGCGGACATCAAAGATGTCCAGAACGCACTCGCCAAGGACATCTCAACCCTTCCCCTGCTGCAGGGCGCCCAGGTTGCGGTGGCCGGAAGCGGCGTGAACGGCGTCGAGAAGACGCTGGACGCATCCTTCAAGTTCCGCCTCGGAACGATTTCCAAGTAACCACGCCTCTGTGGTGGGAAGGAGGCGGGACGCTGATCCGGTGTCCCGCCTCCTTTGCTGACCACTTTCGTGGCCGGCATGCACGAGCCAATCCCGCGCAATCCGCGGGCAGGAAATACAGGTAACAATGACAACTCTTATAGAGGTACCCGAGGCCGAGCCCGGAATAGTAGCTCCAAAAAGCAAGTCCAAGGCCGGGGGAGGCCTAGGAAAATACATCGTGATCCGGTTCTTCCTGATCATCCCCACCGTCTTCATTCTGGTGACGTTGGTCTTCTTCCTGATGCGGGTCATTGGAGATCCCATCACAGCCGCCCAGGGCGGACGCCTCCCGCCGGATGTACTGGCACAGCGAATCCATGACGCCGGCTATGACCGCCCGGTTCTGATCCAGTACTTCGAATACCTCGGCCAACTCATCACCGGAAACTTTGGCACAACGATCACTGACCGTCGTCCCGTCGTGGAGGTACTCACCACCTTCGGTGCCGCAACACTTGAGCTGTCGATCAATGCATTGATCGTGGCGCTCGCAGTTGGTATCCCGTTCGGACTCATCGCAGCCCAACACCGCGACAAGAGCTCCGACGCAGTCCTGCGGTTCTTCGCGATTCTCTGCTATGCCACTCCGGTGTTTTTTTCAGGCCTGCTTCTCAAACTGACCTTTTCGGTGTGGCTCGGATGGTTCCCCGTGGCAGGACGTGCCTCCACCCGTACGGAACTGACCATGAGCAGCCTCGGAGCTCCATCAGGCATCTACTGGCTGGACGCGCTCCGCAGCGGCAACTTTGCGGCTCTTGGAGACGTTGCATCCCACGCTGTCCTGCCGGCCGTGGCCCTGGGTTTGCTGACCGCAGGGGTCTTCCTGCGGCTGGTGCGCACAAACGTCATTGGCACGCTGGGAAAGGACTACATTGAGGCTGGCCGGTCCCGTGGCGTTAGCGAGTTCCGGCTGGTTACCAAACACGCTTACAAGCCTGCACTGATCCCCATCATCACTGTCATGGGCCTGCAAATTGCGCTCATGCTCGGCGGCGCCATCCTGACCGAGACAACCTTCGAGTGGAAGGGCCTGGGGTACCAACTGGTGCAATACCTGAATGCCCGCGACTTTGTGGCTGTCCAGGGCATTGTGGTGCTGCTGGCCATCATCGTCGCCGTGACCAACTTCATCGTGGACATCATTGCCGCGCTCATCGATCCCCGAGTGAGGTACTGACCATGAGCACTCCTTCACTGACTGCTCCCAAGCAGCCCCTCTTCTCCCGGCTTCCAGTGGTTTCCCACCTCAGGAAAAGCGTTGGCCTCCAACGGGGCATGCTGATAGTGGGCGTTGTCCTCAGCGGGCTGTTCCTGCTGACAAGCATTCTCGCACCGCTTCTGGCCCCTTACGGCTACTCCCAACTCAGCGATGCGTCCGGTTCCTTCCCCACCCAACAGGCACCGGGTGCCAAACACCTGCTTGGCACCACTGTGGGCGGCTATGACGTCCTGTCCCGTGTCCTATGGGGATCCCAGACGGCCGTGACCGTCATCGTCGTGTCCGTGGCAATGTCACTTTTCCTTGGCGTCGCCCTGGGCCTGCTCAGCGGCTACTTTGGCGGCTGGTTGGACCGGATCCTTGTAGTAGTGGCGGACGCCATCTATGCCTTCCCCACCCTGCTTTTGGCAATCGTCATCTCGATCGTCATCAGCCGTGGCCAGTCCAGTTTCTGGGGCGGTATTTTCTCCTGTGCGTTCTCCATCACAGTGGTGTTCGTGCCCCAGTATTTCCGGGTCATCCGCGCCGAAACCATCCGGCTCAAGGCCGAGCCCTTCGTCGAGTCGGCCAAGGTACTGGGTGCATCCAGCCTGCGTATCATCGGACGGCACATCTTCAAGAACGCAACGCGCACCCTGCCCCTGATGTTTACGCTCAATGCCTCCGAAGCGATCCTTACGCTTGCAGGCCTTGGCTTCCTGGGCTTCGGCATCGAGCCAACATCGGCTGCAGAGTGGGGCTTTGACCTGAACAAGGCACTGGCCGATACCTCCTCCGGTATCTGGTGGACCGGTGTTTTCCCTGGCATCGCCATCGTGCTGACCGTCCTGGGCCTGACGCTGGTTGGCGAAAGCATCAACGACCTCAACGATCCCCGGATCCGTGGCCGAAAGCGCGCAGGCACCACGAAAACCCCTGCAACCCCGACAGCTACAGAGGCAGGTAAGCCATGACCACCAACCTCGGAAACATTTCCGACGCCGGGGCCGTCAGTGAACCCGTCCTCACCATTGACCGGCTCAAGGTAACTTTTGCCACCGACAGCGGTGACGTCCATGCGGTGAAGGACGTCAGCCTGGACGTTAAGCCTGGTGAAGTCGTGGCGATCGTGGGGGAGTCCGGTTCCGGCAAGACAGTTACAGCCAAGACCATTCTGGGCTTGCTGCCTGAAACAGCCATCAGCTCCGGTGCGGTGGTGATCAACGGCAACAACGTGATCAGTGTCAGCAAATCCGCGCTTCGAAAGATCCGTGGACGCGACGTCGCCATGGTTTTCCAGGAGCCCTCCACAGCATTGAATCCCGTGTTCACTGTTGGATGGCAGATTGCCGAGGGGATCCGCGCCCACGCCAAGGATGGCCACCGCGTATCGTCCAAGGAAGCGAAGGAACGGGCCACGGAAGCCTTGCGCAAGGTGGGTATTCCGGACCCTGAAACCCGGGTCAACTACTACCCACACCAGTTTTCGGGTGGGCAAAAGCAGCGCGTGGTGATTGCCGCCGCATTGGCACTGAACCCTGGTCTGATTGTGGCCGATGAACCAACGACAGCCCTTGACGTCACAGTACAGGCGGAAATCCTGCAACTGCTCCGTGACTTGCGGGACAACTACGGCACATCCATCGTGTTGATTACCCACAACATGGGGGTCGTGGCCGACCTCGCCGACCGCGTGGTGGTCATGTACCAGGGCGATGTGGTGGAAGAAGCGCCCTCAAGGGTGTTGTTCGCGGAACCAAAGCAGGACTACACGAAAAAGCTCCTCGCGGCGGTCCCGCACCTTGGCCGCAACTCAGCCTCGGAAGGTGCCCGTGGCCGGTTGCATCAGGATGGCAAGGTCCTAGTTGAGGCGAAGAACCTCACCATCGAGTACCCAGGGCGCTTTGGGCGCCATGGCTTCAAAGCTGTGGACAACGTCAGCTTCACTGTCTCCGAGAATGAGGTCTTCGGTTTGGTGGGGGAGTCCGGCTCAGGCAAATCCACCATCGGGCGGGCGATCGCAGGGCTGACAAGGACAACCGGCGGAAGCCTGAAGGTCCTCGGCTACGAAATGCTGGACTTCAAGGAGCGGACCTTCCGTCCGCTGCGGAAGGAGATCGGCTTCGTTTTCCAGGACCCGGCGGCCTCGTTCAACCCCCACCTCACCATCGGTGAGTGCGTCGCTGAGCCGTTGATTATCCACACCAAGCCGAGCGCGGCTGAGGCGCGGAAAAAGGTAGGTGAGCTGCTCGAGTCAGTCCAGTTGCCGGCGTCGTACGCGCAACGCTACCCGCACGAGCTGTCCGGTGGACAGCGGCAGCGCGCCTCTCTGGCGAGGTCGTTGGCGCTCAACCCACGCCTGTTGATTGCCGACGAACCAACCTCGGCCCTGGACGTCTCAGTGCAGGCCAAGGTTCTGGACCTGTTCAAGGACATCCAGGAGCAGTTCGGCTTCGCGGCCCTGTTCATCAGCCATGACCTCGCAGTCGTGGACATGTTGTCGCACTGGGTTGGCGTGCTGTACAAGGGACAGTTGGTGGAGCAGGGCATCGGAAACCATGTGATGGGCTCGCCCCAGCACGACTACACCAAGCGGCTGATCGCCTCCTTGCCGGTTCCGGACCCTGATGAACAAGCACGACGCCGGGAAGCGCACCGCGCACTGTTGGGCGGCTAACCCGCACGCAGGCTGAACGCAACGAAGGCCCGCCACTGTGAGCAATTCACTCTGGCGGGCCTTCATTCGTTCCTGGCCTTGGCGCGCTATTCGGACACGATGGCGATGTTGAACATCTTTCCTTTCGGCTGCTGCATGAAGATCCTTAGCCACAAAGGCAGCCACATCTCCATACCGCGGGCGGCGTCGAGTCCACCGAGGTCCCTGATGTGCTCGGGCGCCCAACCAAACTCCTGAAGCAGGCCTGACACTGTGGACTTGGCATCCGCGTCGTTTCCCGCCATGAACATGTCATGTGGGCCCGGAAGCCGCCCTGGATCCACCATCACGGGGGCGCTGACCGTGTTCAGGGATTTCACTACCCGCACCCCGGGGTAGGTCCGTTGAATGGTCTCGGCGATGCTGTCGGTGTTGCAGACGGTGAGCGATGGAGGGAAACCGCCTGATCCATCCAGGGCGTTTGCCACATCCAGGAGGATTTTGCCGTTCAGGGTGGTGTCGCCGGCTTCAGCGAGGACGGCCAGGCTCACAGTACCGGGTGTTGCATTCACGATCAGCTCGGACTGTGCGCACGCTTCCGCGAAAGAGCCCGCACGGGCGCGCGGACCAGCTTGCCGGGCCCACTCCTCGCCCTTGGGATTTCCGGATTCACGGGAACCCATGATGACCTCGTGGCCCAAGGACACCAGCTTGCCAGCGAGGGCGTGCCCCACCATTCCAGTTCCCAGGACAGCGATTTTCATGGAATCTCCCTTGGTCGAGTGCAGTGATGCTGCCATTCTGCACCGATTCCCGCGATGGGAACACCGCTGGCGGGACGCAGTCAGGTAACACCGGCAACGCTACCGCCGCACCCCATAGACTGGGGACCATGACCGAGCAGAACAGTGCCCTCCCCGAAGACCACGATTCCTTCAACCCGTCAGCGAGTTCCCTCGCGGGCCAGGTGGATCGCGGCGTCATGGATGAGCTGCTCTCCATCCGGTCCAGCATCGACAACATTGATGCCACACTCGTTTTCCTGCTCGCGGAACGCTTCAAGGCCACCCAGAAAGTAGGGATTCTCAAGGCCACGCACAAGCTTCCCGCGGGCGACCCCGGACGCGAAGCAGCCCAGATCGCCCGGCTTCGCCGCCTGGCCGAGGACGCACATCTTGACCCCGCATTTGCCGAGAAGTTCCTGAATTTCATCATCAGTGAAGTGATCCGCCATCATGAGGCCATCGCAGAGGATCACCAGATCTCCAGCCAGCAGGCCTGAACATATGTCAGGAGAAGTGCAAAGGGTCAGCGCGACGGCTCTTGGCCCATGGCCAGGGATCGACCCTGCGGAATCCCTGCGGATCATCCGGGGCGAATTGGGGGACCCCCACGTTCCGTTCCTGCCTGAACTGCCGGACCGTGGTGTCGGATCCGATGCCGTAGGCAGGACAGCATCGTTGCTGGTGGACTTGGCCGTGGACGTTCAACCACATGGTTGGAGATTGGTTGACCGGCCGGGAAAAGACGCGCAGCGTGGACGGTCCGCGCTTGCCACTGACATCAACATCCTGGCTGACGTCGCTGGAACAGAAGAGGTTTCAGCCAGCGGGATCAAGGTCCAGTTGATGGGTCCCCTGAGCCTCGCAGCCGGTTTGTACCTGCACAACGGAGAGCGGGCCCTCCTCGATTTTGGAGCGCGCCGCGACATTGCAGAGTCACTGGCAGCCGGAGTCGCAGAACACCTCCAGCGGATCTCGGAAGCGGTCCCTGGAGCGGGTATTGTGGTCCAGCTGGACGAGCCGGACATTGCCGCAGTGATGGGCGGCACGATCCCGACGGCGAGTGGTTACCGCACGCTGCGGTCCATCCCCGGCGAGGAGGTTGCGGGAGCGTGGCGGTTGGTGATCGATGCGCTCAGGGCTGCGGGCGCCGTCGAAATTGCGGTGGCCGTACCGGAGATAGAGGCGCCGATTGATCGCATACTTGATGCGGGCGCCGATGGTGTTGCTGTGCCGCTGAAGGCATTGACAACCCGCCAATGGGAGCACCTTGCCGCAGCAGTGGAAGCCGGCAAGCGTGTGTGGGCCGGTGCAATGCCCACATCAGACACTGATGCCAGGCTTCCGCGGACGGCCGAGATCGTGGAAAGCATTTGGCGGCCTTGGAGCCAACTGGGTCTCCCGGCGTCGGCCTTGCCGGCACTGCGACTGACGCCGGCTACGGGACTCGCCCACGTGAAGCCCGCCACAGCCAAGGAAGTGCTTGCCCGACTCACACAGGTGGCCGACGGCCTGGACCAGCTGTCGCAGGGTTGACCGGCCTGTCCCAGGGATGATTGGCAAGGGCTAGATCCTCTTTTCCCAGCGATCCGGTTCCGCATAGCGGGGGAGTGAGGTGCCTTGGGCTGCCCCGGGCAGGTAGGGCGCCAACCGGTAATCGAAGCGGCCGGCATAGACAAGCACGACGCCGATCTGGGGTTGGATGACCTTGACCTGGATCCGGTGCTTGCCCTCGTCCCCGTCCCACCACTGCTCCGCAAAGGCCTTTGCGTCCAGGGCCGTCGGCAACGGAATGCGCAATGGACCCAGGAAGAGCCGGCTGGCTTTCGACACACCCCGCAGCCGGCCGTTGGGCGTGACACTTACATCCAGGTCCGTGACGAGGCGGCGGTAGCGGCCGACATGGTCCACCAACCGGGTCGGTGCGGGGGTGACGGAGCTGGCCTGCGGCGCGGTGATAGCGCTCGTGGTGTCGTGGAACAACCGCGTCCCGGATGCGAAGTAGATTTCACGCCGTGCCGTGAGGGCTTGCCGGCCGAAAGGATCCACGTGGGCATGGTTCTCAATGCGGAACGGAATGCTTTCGCCGTATTCAGGGAAGAAGGCCTCTTCGCTTCCCGTCAGGGCCAGCAAAGGACGCAACCATTTTTGCGGGCACCCTACGACGTCAAAGACCCCCTCGCCAATTCCATACGATCCGGAGCCTGCCGCCAGGGAGAAGTACTCCTGTAGTTCGGGGGCCAGCTTGTTGAAATCATTGCCCAGGGCGAGCCGGTAGATGGGTTCGTTCATTGGAGTCCTTCCTAGAGCCGTCCGGCCGCTTTAAGCCGGATGTAGGTGTCAGCAAGCAGGGGAGGGACCTCGGAGGGTTCGGCGTCCACCACTTCAGCCCCGAGTTGCCGCAATTGTTCTGTGACGGCGGCCCGTTCCAGCAGGGCGCGTTCGGCGGCGGCGGCACGGAAAACCTGGCCGGCGGTGGAACGCCCGGCTTTCATGGCTGCCAGCAAGGGGTCCCGGACAGACGCGACCACCACCACGTGCTGGCGGACCAGCTGGGCCACCATGGGGAGAAGCCCTTCCTCGGGGGCGCCGCCGTCGAGGGCTGTCAAAAGCACCACAAGCGAGCGGTGTGCCGATACGGCCCGCACCTGGCCTGGGATCTGCTGCCAGTCCAGTTCTATGAGCTCGGCCTCCAATGTCGCCATGGCCTGAACGAGTTGCGCCAGGAGATTGCCTTTCGAAGCAGACTCGACCCTCGCGCGGAGCATCCGGTCGTAGGCGAGGAAGTCAACCCGGTCCCCGCCCCGTTCCGCCAGAACCGCGAGCAGCAGCGCCGCCTCAATCCAAGTGTCCAGCCTCGGCTCGTCGTCAATCCTGGCCGCCGCGGTCCGCGATGTGTCCAGAACGATCACAACACGCCTGTCCCGTTCCGGACGCCAGGTACGCACCACCACAGATGTGCGACGGGCAGTTGCACGCCAGTCGATGGACCGGACGTCATCGCCACGGACGTAGTCACGCAGTGAATCGAACTCCGTTCCCGCGCCCCGGATCTGCACGGCCGCCCTGCCATCAAGCTCGCGCAGCTTGCGTAGTTTCGATGGCAGATGCCGTTTGGAATGGAAGGGTGGCAGCACTCGAAGCCGGCCGGGAAGTGCCCTGGTTCGCTGCCGTGCGGCCAGCCGCAAGGGCCCGTACGAACGGACCGTCACGTGCGGGCTTTCAAGATCGCCGCGGCGCCGTGGGAGCAGGGACACCGTCAGGCGGCGCCGTTCGCCGGGTGGAACGTCGAGCGGCTGTGTTGGGTTCAGGGCTCCAGCGGAAGGTTGCCAACCGTCCCGGACCATCGCCCGTAGCTTCCGGCGGCCCAGGTTGGTCACCGTGATGACGGAATTAACCTGACTCTCCAAGGTGACGTTGCCCGGTTGCTGACGCACCAAGCCCACCTTGGCCGGGGAAGCCGCCAGGATAAGGTCAAGGGCCAGGAGCAGCAGCAGTCCGATAGCGATGAACAGCACGGTGATCCACGCCGGAAACAGCAGCAACGGAACCAGCCCGGCAACTGCCAGCAACACGAAACGACCCGTGATGGCCATCAGGGTACCCGTGCCATTGCTGTCATCTGCATCACCGGCAGAATCAACGAGGCACCGGAACAGACGCCAGGATGCTGCCAAGGACGTCGTCAACGTGGATGCCATCCATCTGGGCCTCGGGACGAAGGCCTACCCGGTGCCTGAGGCAAGGCAACGATAGCGCTTTGACGTCGTCAGGCGTCACGAAGGGCCGCCCGGACAACCAGGCCCATGCCTTCGACGTGTTCAGGAGGGCAGTAGCGCCTCGAGGAGAGACGCCCAGCTGGAAGGACGGCGCTGACCTGGTTGCCCGGACTACATCCACAATGTAGGCCAGGATTTCCGGTGCGACGGTCACTTGCGCCACAGCCGCACGAGCGTTGGAAAGCTCGACGGCGCCAGCCACCGCCCGGACGCCGGCCGCGGCGAGGTTTCGGGGGTCGAAGCCACCGGCGTGCCGGCGGATTACTTCGATTTCCTCGGCTCTGCCGGGCAACGGCATGGTCAACTTGAGGAGGAACCTGTCCAGCTGGGCCTCGGGCAGGGGGTAGGTTCCTTCGTATTCCACGGGATTCTGGGTGGCTGCCACGATGAAGGGCATAGGCAGTGGGCGCGATACGCCATCCACGGAAACCTGGCGTTCCTCCATGGCTTCCAGGAGCGAGGCCTGCGTTTTGGGTGGCGTTCGGTTTATTTCATCGGCCAGCAGGATGTTGGTGAAAACGGGCCCTTCCCGGAACGTGAATTCCGATGAATGCGAGTCGTACACCAAGGAGCCCGTGACGTCACCGGGCATGAGGTCCGGGGTGAACTGTACGCGTTTGGTTTCCAGGCTCAGGGCAGTGGACAACGCCCGGACCAACAGCGTCTTGGCGACGCCGGGCACACCTTCCAGCAGGACATGGCCGCCGCAGAGAAGGGCGATGAGCATGCCTGTCACTGTTGGATCCTGGCCGACCACAGCCTTCCCAACTTCGTTCCGGACGTTCAGCAGGGATTGTCGGGCAGGATCCTCCATGCCGCTGCTGTGTAGGCCCTGCTGTGGTCCATTCACCCCAGGTGCATTCACCTGGGGTTCGCCCGCGTGTGCATGGTTTACCTGGTGGGCCGCGCCACCGGAGTATTGGTTGTTGCTGTCCGTATAGTTGTTCGGCTGGTTGCTCATCGGGCCGTTGCCTCCTGCTCGATTCGTTCGATCTGTTGTGCCCACTGCACCAGTTGTCCTTCTGTCTGGGGTTTGGAATCAATTAACGCCCACCGGATTGCCGGTACTTGCCGTCCAAGGCGCCGGGCCACGGCGTCGATAATGGCCTCCCCGGTGGCGTCCGTCCCCAGGTTGAAATGCCTGGCCAACCGGGCGAGGGTTCCTGCCCGCAGATTGTCGGCGGCGCGTTCCACGGCACGTGAATCCTGATAAAGACGTGCACGTCCTTCGGCCGTTTCTGCGGCCTTAACCACCACGGGAAGTGGTTCAAAGACCAACGGTCCCAAGCGTCGTCCGCGCCAGAGGATGGCAAGGATAGCTATGACAGCCAGCCATGGGCCCGCAAAAGCCAGCCACGGCGGTGCGAGCTCGTTGAGCGTCGGGGTGGATCTATCGGACGCTACGTCCGTGATGCCTGGTGTGTACCAGACCAAGTCGGGGCCGCTTCCCAGGGTCCGCATCGCCAATGCGGCGTTGCCAACGGCCGCGAGGTGTTGGTTTTCCAGCAACTCGGTGCTCCCCAGCACAATGATGTGCCCATCGGCCGAGGCCACATAAAGTCCAGGTCCATCGCTGCGGGTGGCGTAGCAAACAACTGGCCCCAGGTACACCGGTCCTTGGGCGGCAACGGGTCCTGCCTGCTCTGCATCTTCCTGGCTGCAGCCCGGTTCAAGGATTTTTGTCGCTTCGGGGACCACACCGCCGGGGCGGAACTCCGGATCGAGGCCATTCAACGTGCGCAGGCGCGGTGCGACCACCACTACCCGCCCGGCCACAGCACTCACATCCTGCAACTGCGATCTATCCAGGAAACCGCGGGGGTCATACAGCAGCAAGGTGGCGTCGCCGTCGGAAAGAGCTGCCAGGGTGTCTTCGAGGTTATCGGTTGGAGTTATGCCCACACCGTGGCGCCCCAGTATTTCGGCCAAGGCCATGGCCCCGTCGGGAGCGGGATTGCGGGTAGATAGCGACCCGGAGTCTTTGGGTGCCGAGAACCGCTCCACCACGAGGAACGTCACGAATGCGGCAAACACTGCCCCCAGCGCAATCCACACCAGGTGCTTTCGGAACCAACTCCACAATGCGCTGGTCCGCCGTCGAGGCAGAGTTCCTCCCTGCAAAGCTTCCGGCACCTGTTCCTGGAGGGTCATCGCGGCACCGCGAATCCCTGCTGGCGTTGGCCAGTGAAGTCAGGGGTTAGGGCGAGGAGGTCCGTATCCAGCTTGCGCAATTCGTCGTAGTCCGGGCGTGTTGCGGCCTGTTCCCCATAGCGGACCGCATCAAACAGGCGGGCGGCATCGACCAACCGGAGTTGAGCAGGGGTGAAGGCCTGGCCCAAGTGGCCTGCAGCCTCATCGGCCGTCCGACCGGCCCGCGCTTCAATGACATCCCGCTCCTCCGCGGAACGCACCAACGCCCGGAACTGATCGATGACGGCGGAAGGCCAGTCGCCGTCGTCGGCCGCGGCAAGGGCACGCTTCCGGTATGTTGCAGCATCCACAGGCGTGTCCTTGCCGTAAATGCCCGTAACGGAGGCTTTTCGCGTGGCGTTCAGCCTCGGACGGACAACGAAGACAGCCACCACGATGAGCACGACAGCCAGGGCGATAATGAGGGGGACAGCCAGGTTGCTTTCCGGCGAAGTTCCGTCCCCTTCCAGGGAGCTGAGCCAGTCCAGGAAATCGCGCCAAAGCTGGTCCAGCCAACTGGGCCGGGCCTGGGCGTACTGCGCCTTGGATAGTTCCTCCTCGGCCCAACGGCGTGCTTCGTCACGGTCCGGGGTCACCGGCGGTTCAGTGCCGGCCAAAGCGGGAATCACAGGGATAAGCGTGTCCCTCATGCCTGCGGCCGGTGCCCGGGAGGAGAGCCTGGCCATTGTCCGCCGCCAGGAGGCCATGTGTTGCCGTGGACCTGCAGGGGAGGACCGCCCGGGATTCCCTCCGGATCCGCCCCGCTTTCCATCAGCCGCATCAACTCCACGTCCAGCCCATCCCGACGCATTCGAAGATCCATGTAGATGAGCGCGGACACGGATGTTTGGAAAGCGAATGTCACAGACCCCACCAAAGCCCCAATGACCATCGAGATCACGGTCGTCAGGATCAGGGTGGAGGCCACTGTCCCGGCGTCCGGGTGGGGAGCGATGACCGATCCAATCGCGGTGGCGGCGAGCGAAGCTGGAATCTGCACTATCTGGGCGATGATTCCCACCATCACGCTCACCAGCAGCGTTATGCCGAAGATGCGCCACCAATTGCTCTTGGTTAACTGCCAGGATCGCAGGAGTCCGTCATAGACGCCGATCCGCTCCACGACGATGGCGGCCGGAGCAAACATGAGCTTCAGCCCAATCCAGACAAAGACGATGATTCCCCCGAAGCCCAAGGGGATGACAATCAACAAGGCCGCCGGACCAAAGGCCGTGAACAACAGCACGGCAATCCCGACGACGGCTGCTGCGGCCAGCAGTCCACCGAAAGTGAGCACGGCTGCTACCCCCAGCAGAGGAAGGATCCGACCGACAGCCAGCTTCCACATTTGCCCGAAGCCTGTCCGTCGGTTGAGGACAGAACGGGAAACCGGAATGACCATGACGCCCTGGAGGACGGCGCCCAGAAAGCCGATCAACACAGAGACTCCCACGGAACCCGCCATGACGGCCAGGAACGGGCCAAAGAATCCCGCCGCATCCCCGCTGAAATCCGTTGTTTCCAAGGAATCCATAAGCTCGTACATGGCCACGGTGACAACACCCAGGAGGGCAGCGGCTGTGGCCTGGACGATCAGGGCTGAACCGAACATCGAGGCTGCATTCCGGCGTATGGTCTGGAAGGAGCCATCGAGTATCTCGCCGAACTGCAGGGGCCTCAAGGGAATGACACCTGGCTTGGGTGGGGCAACGTACATTGGTTGGCCATAGGGGGGACCGCCGGGCGCAGCCGCAGGCCATCCACCCGCCGGGCCTCCCGGAGGGTAGCCCGGCCAGTTGTTGCTACCGCCCTGTGGGGCTGACCACGCGGACGGACCTCCCCACTGGGGCTGGTTGCCCCACGCAGGCTGACCGCCCCACGCAGGCTGACCGCCCGGATATGGCTGCTGGCCGTGCTCTGGCTGTGACACGATTTCCTCCCCAAGAGATCCGGCCCGCCGACATCCGACGTCCCCCACATGGACCTTGGCCCCAAGCCTATAGTCCCGGTGTCCTCCCTCATAGCCTGAGCCCATACTGCCCGGACACCGGATCTACATCGAGCCAAGCGCGGCCGTGCAGTACGGTGGAAGTGCCTTGGGGGACGCCATGCCGTGCGCCCGCCCAACAGGACAAAGGCTTGGCGATAAGGGAATATATAACTATGAAGGCACGCATTCTGGTAGTTGACGACGACGAAGCGCTCGCAGAGATGATTGGTATTGTCCTGCGCAATGATGGCTTCGAGCCCGTATTCTGCGCAGACGGCGGCCAGGCTCTTGAGGTGTTCCGTTCCTCCAAACCCGATTTGGTGCTCCTGGACCTCATGCTGCCGGGTTCGGATGGCATCGAAGTTTGCCGGCAGATTCGTGGAGAATCGGACGTCCCCATTGTCATGCTCACGGCGAAATCGGACACCTCGGATGTTGTTCGAGGTCTTGAATCCGGCGCTGACGACTACGTGCCCAAGCCTTTCAAACCCGCTGAACTCGTGGCTCGTGTCCGTGCGCGCCTTCGGCCGGGCGAACAAAAGGCTCCGGAAACGCTGCGGATTGCTGATGTAACCATCGACGTCGCCGGGCACCTCGTGACCCGCGGTGGAGAGCGCATCTCGCTTACGCCCTTGGAGTTCGACCTCCTGGTGGCATTGGCCCGGAAGCCGTGGCAGGTCTTTACGCGCGAACTTTTGCTTGAACAGGTATGGGGATACCGCCATGCCGCGGACACCCGGTTGGTCAATGTCCATGTTCAGCGTTTGCGCTCCAAGATTGAACGGGATCCGGAAGCGCCCGAAGTTGTATTGACGGTGCGTGGTGTCGGGTATAAAGCAGGTTCCTGAGTCTCCCGCCGGCAAGACCGGCAGCACGGACAAGGACCAGAGCCCGAACGCTCCGGAGCAGCCCGCCCAGGACCAGCCCGCCCAGGACCAGGCCGCCCAGGAACAGGCCCCAGGCCTGGAGCAAACCCCGCAAACTTCGGCGTCCGGGGATTCAGCCTCCGCTCCCAGTGATCCAGTAAGAAGGAACCTTCCCTGGCTGATGTGGCGCGCCCGGATATGGACACGGCGTGGCCTGATTCTGGTTCTCAGGGTTTCCCGCCTCGTCTCGATCGGTGTCCGGCAGATACGGCCGGGTCTTCGCTTCCTCTGGCGTTCTTTGCTGAGGCGGTGGCGGCGGTCACTGGAGTTCAGGACCGTGCTGACGACGCTTCTGCTTGCCGTAACGTCTTTTGCGATCGTCGGAGCGTACCTTTCCAACCAGATAGCCAATAACCTGTTCCAGGAAAGGCTCGCCCAGGCGGAGTCGGAGTCCCGATACAACGTAAAACAGGTTCAGGACACCTTTGACGGCGCACAGGTTACTGATCAATCAAGCGTCATCACGCTGGTCTATGACACGCTAACCGCCGTAGAGGGCCGGGGCTCGGTGATCCAGCGGCGCTACGTTTTTGAAGCCGTGCCGGAACAGACCAAACCCCGTAACCGCTGGGTAGAGTCGCGCGCCTCTGACCAACTCACCGTCCGTGTCATCCCGCCGGAATTGCGAAAGGCCGTCCAGGAAGGCGGGAAGCAACAGTTCTGGGCCTCCATGCAGTTCCCGGTGGGAAACGAGGACCGCCCCGGTATTGCTGTCGGAAACAAAGTGACCTTTAACGGCACTGCCTATGAGTTGTATTTGATCTATGACCTGAACACCGCCCAGAAGACCCTGGACGAAATCCAGAACGTGCTGTGGGCCGGTGGTGCGGCGCTCGTGCTGATGATTGGTGCCATCGCGTGGTACGTCACACGCAATGTCGTCAGCCCTGTGAGCCATGCTGCCGTGGTGTCGGAAAAGCTGGCGGCGGGCCAACTCCAAGAGCGCATGGTGGTCAAGGGTGAGGATGAGGTCGCCAGGCTTGGTGCTTCGTTCAACCATATGGCGGCCAGCCTGCAGGAGCAGATCACCCAGCTCGCCACGTTGTCGCAAATGCAGCAAAGATTCGTCTCGGATGTCTCGCACGAACTTCGCACGCCCTTGACCACCGTTCGCATGGCCGCGGAGGTCCTTTACGACGCCCGTGAAGACTTCGACCCTATGAACAAACGCTCGGCCGAGCTCCTCTATCACCAAGTGGAGCGCTTCCAGTCCTTGTTGTCGGACCTGCTGGAGATTTCGCGCTTCGATGCCGGTGCAGCCATCCTGGACGCCGAACCCCAGGACATCTTCCAAGTGATCTCGCACGTCATGGAGGGCGCAGCACCCGTAGCCTCCGAGTACGGGTCCGAGGTTCGCCTCAACGCCCGTCAGAAGAGCATCATTGTCGAAATGGACTCGCGCAGGATCGACCGGATCCTGAGGAACCTGCTGCTCAACGCCCTTGAGCATGGCGAAGGAAAACCGATCCACATTTCTGTGGCAGCAAACCATGACGCCGTGGCCGTGGCCGTGCGGGACCACGGTATTGGAATGAGCCCAGCGGAAGCTGCCAGGGTTTTCGACCGTTTCTGGCGGGCTGACCCGGCACGCGCCCGAACAACTGGTGGCAGCGGCCTGGGATTGTCCATCGCAGCCGAAGACACCAAGCTCCACAACGGCTGGCTTCAGGCGTGGGGCCGCAAAGGGGCGGGCTCAAACTTCAGGTTGACCTTGCCGCTGAAGCAGGGCGGAACCATCCTCAAGTCGCCCCTTCAGTTGGAACCTGCCGACATCGACTTGCCCGGAGCCGGAAGCGAACGCCAGATGCTTGTCCTGGGCACAGGTTTTGGCAGTACAGACGGCAAATCGGACGTCGGAACGCCTCCTTCGGGTGACGCGGGAAAGGGCGATGGATCATGAGGGTCCTTGGCACCGCACGCAGGCGGGTTTTCGTTGCTGTGCTGGCGGCGCTCATGGTCTTGCTGGCTTCGTGCGCCCAGATTCCCCGGTCCGGTCCAGTGGGAAAAAGCCAGGATGAGGGAGCGGGAAACCCCAATGCCCCTGTCTTCTTCCCCGCAGCACCGCGTGCAGGCTCCACACCTGAAGCCGTCATTGAGGATTTCTATATGGCCGGCAGCGGCTATGAGGACGACTATCCCGTAGCGCGGCAATATTTGACCCAAGCCCAGGCCGTAACGTGGAAGCCGGATAAGCGGGCCATCGTTTTCCGCGGGGCCCGCGTGGTTAAGACGGCTGTGGAGAATGAATACGTCTACGAGGTCGACCTTGCCTACACGGTGGATGCGGACGGAATAGCCACGCAGTTCCCGCCGGGAACCAAGGAGACCATCCCCGTCTCGCTGGAGAAAGTGGAGGGGGAGTGGCGGATCTCCAAGGTTCCGGATGGTACTGCGATTCCGGAAGAGACCTTCAAAGTTATCTACGGCGCCTTCCCCATCTACTTCTACGACCCGACGTTCACGTATGCGGTGCCGGACTACCGGTGGTTCATCAAGAAGAAGACTGTTAAGTCCATGACCAGTGCCCTGCTTGCCGGGCCTGCGCCGTATTTGCGTGGGGCAGTGGTGAGCGCTTTTCCCTCCGGGATGAAGTTGGCCAGGGAATCTGTCCCTGTCGTTTCAGGAGCAGCCCAGGTGGATTTGTCGGCCAAGGAACTGTTCGACGCATCGGCAGAAGACCGCCAACGCATGCAGAACCAGCTGGCCTTAACCTTCAGGGGGCAACCGGACGTCATTAACGTCCAGCTTCGCGCCGACCAGGACCTGGTCCGCGTCGAGGACAACGGGACAGTTCTGCCACCGGTTGTGGACAAGAATGTGCCTGCCCGCCAGGTTGCCGTCAGTAACGGCGACTTGGTCCGCTATGAGAACAACCGGGTTTCGCCATTGCCTGATATTCAGTCGGTTGCAGGTCTCGGCCCCCATTCACCCGCCGAGTCGCCCGTATCCCAAACCGTTGCCTTCCTCAACGGCGACAAAACCACGTTGTACTCCATCGAGCCGGGTCAGCCGGCCCGCCAACTGACTACCCGAAGCACGTTGAGCGGGCCTTCGTTCAGCCCTCATGATTGGGTTTGGACGGCGGGACCAGGCGCCAGCGGGAACACGGAGGTTGTGGCATTCAAGCCCACTGGCGTTGCCCCTGGCATGGCTGTGCCCACGGCGACCATAACGCCCACGTGGCTGTCCGGACGGACCGTCAAGGATTTCCGGATCTCACGCGAAGGTACCCGGGCGCTGGTGATATCCGAGGCGAACGGTAAATCAGTGGTTCAAGTGACGGGCATCGTCCGGAATGCAGACGGCGCGCCCAAGGATCTTACGACTCCAATCACTCTTTTTACCTCCACCTCGCCTGACCAGGGAGTGTGGGTCAACGGATCCACCGTTGCCGTCATGTCCAGTTCGGCTACGGCTACCGTGGTTCCGGAGTTGCTCTCGCTTACCTCGGGGGAGCCGCAGCAACTGGCCCCGTGGGACGGCCTCATGAGCCTGAGCGCAGGTAACGGGTCGGAACAGATCTACGGGCAGTCCACAGCGGGAATTTTTCAACGTGTCGGAAATGGTTGGGAACTTCAGCTCAAGGGCCCAACGGAGCCGGCCTTCCCGGGCTGATCCGGGAGCCGGGCACCCCGGAGGCGCCGCCCCAACACGACGGGGGTTGTTCACATAGCGGGCTGTGGGACTGTTACCGGAACAAAAAGTGCCCAAGGCTACCAGCATGATTGTTTCCCTGAACGACCTCCCGTATGCCGTCAATGGTCCTCGATCCGCCCAACGCATCCAGCGCCGGCTTGACCCGGATGTTGGTGCTCCTGACACGTCAGGACCCCGGCGACGCGGAAAGGACAGGCGCCTGCTTGGGCGCGTGTTTGCCAACCTGCAAGCGGCATTGATGGAGTTGGTTGCACTCCTGGTTCCCGTTGATTGCGTCTGCTGCGGTGTGGAAGACACCGTCCTGTGCAGGCATTGTGCCAAGCGGGTGCGTCAGCTTTGCAGGAAACCCTTCAGGGCCGAACAGGAGTCGCCTGCGCTCGTCGATGTTGATGGCACTGTAAAGCTGGGCGTGGTGGCGGCAGGGCCCTATCGGGATGAACTTTCGCAGTCCCTGTTGTCGTTCAAGCGGTTAGGCCAGTGGCGGCTGGCCGAGGTGTTGGCGCCTTGCCTCGGAAACGCAGTTCGGCTGGCCATTGGTGACCAGCCGGGGTTTTGCGTTGTTGCCGTTCCCAGCAGCGGCAGGGCCTTCCGAAGCCGGGGTTTCAGCCCCGTCCACGTTCTGCTCCGCTGCATGAAGAGACGGGGGATGTTGTCCCGGTGCCCGGCTCTTGATGTGCTTGAGAAGACCGGGAATCTCCTGGAAAACCAGCGGCTGGCCGCATCTTGCAAAGACCTGGTCGGAATTGGCGTCAGGACCCTCCTTGGCAAGGAGGGGAAAGATGGTTCCACGGGCCAAAAAGGACTCGGCAGGGGTGAGCGTGCCAGGCGTGTCCGGGGTTCCATGAGGGTACGACCCCGCTACGGGGAAAAGATCCGTGGGCAAAGATGCCTGATTGTGGACGATGTTCTCACCACTGGAGCCACCCTGGCGGAGGCTGCCCGGGCCGTGTCCGCGGCGGGAGGGATAGTCTGCGGCGCCGTTGTTCTCGCGGCCACGAGGCCACCAGCCTACGCCTCCAATACCGCCGGAGACGAGCCCTCGGATGGGGTTAAGACGCAAACAAAAAATAAGTGGCCAAAGGGTGAATAACTCGTGCCGATGAACTAACGTCGGTTGTGGGTACCAAGAACAGATGTACCTGTCGATAGCGGCTCGGAAAGGGGCTCGACTGTCCGTCAGACCAGCCCCCTACAGCGTCGTTGTCGTGTCACCTGAGTTATTTGGAGGGCACCATGGAGTTCATGATCAGCGGACGAAATCTGACAGTTTCTGACCGCTTTCGCGAATATGCCGGCGAGAAGATCTCAAAGATTGAATCGTTGGGGGACAAAGTCCAGCGAGTCGACGCCAAGGTTTCCAAGGAGACCAACCCCCGGCAAACGCCGGGACAGCTCACCGTTGAAGTGACAGTCCTGGGCCGAGGCCCTGTTATCCGTGCCGAGGCCACAGCCGCTGACAAATTTGCTGCCTTCGATCTTGCGTACAACAAGCTGCTTGAGCGGTTGCGCCGCGCGAAGGACAGGAAGAAGGTGCACCATGGGCGTCACACGCCCAAGGCCGTTCGGGAGGCAACGGCGTCCCTCGAGCCCGCTAGTGCCAGTGAGCCGATCTACGTAGGCGCCAGCAACCAGCAGGAACCTGAACCGCAGGCCGAGGAGCGGTCGCCCTACGACATCGAGAACGATATTCCAGCAGGTGATTCACCCGTTTTGATCCGTCGGAAGGTCTTCCCCGCCGCATCCCTCACTCTCGATGATGCAGTGGACAACATGGAACTGGTGGGGCACAACTTCTACCTGTTCCTGGATAAGGAAACCAATGCACCCTCGGTTGTGTACCGGCGCAGTGGCTGGACTTATGGTGTCATAACCCTCGACTCCACCTGCGAGCCCGGCGAGGAAGCCGTGGAGGAGAAGATCCACGCGTACCGCTCGGATGACCAGGCGGCCACCGCCAAGTAAGGCTTTATCGCACGTGAAAGGACTTCAATGACCGCTTCGCTGAGCCTGTCACAGGCACGGCGGATCGCATTGGCAGCCCAAGGATTGGCGAAAGTCCGGCCCGCCGGCCCCGTGACCCCACGGGCGGTGGGCCGGACCTTTGCACGGATCCAGCTTGTCCAGATCGACTCCGTGAATGTGCTGGCGCGGAGCCACTATCTGCCATTCTTTTCCCGCCTGGGAAACTATGATCCGGCAATCCTTCACTCCATGGCAGGCCGAAAACCCCGCAGAATGATGGAGTACTGGGCTCACGAGGCCAGCTATATCCGTCCGGAGCATTTTCCCGACCTTCTTCTTTGGCAGAAGCGGGCTTGGGTTGGTGCCCATCATATGGAGCCCGCGGTGCGGATCGCCATGGAGGAACGAATCCTCGCGGCCCTGGAGGCTGGACCGCCGATGACGGCATCTGCCTTGACTGCACAACTTGGGCACACCCAGGACGCCGAAAGCGGAAATTGGGGTTGGAACTGGAACGCCGTGAAGCGCGTTCTGGAGCATCTGTTCGAAGAAGGCCGCGTTTCGGCGGCGTCGCGGACACCCCAATTCGAACGTCTCTACACCATTACTTCCAGGGTCCTGCCGGGTTCGGTACACAGCGGGATGGATGCGGATGCCGCCCTTGACCGGCTCATGGATGCAGCCGCCATGGCACACGGCATTGGAACGGTCCGGTGTTTTGCCGATTATTTTCGGACCCCGCTAAAGGCCGGGGAGGCGTCGGTGCAGCGCCTTCTCCAGGCAGGCCGGCTGGAGCGCGTTTCGGTTCGCGGCTGGGAACGGGAAACCTACCGCCACGTCGAGGCCGGATTGCCACGGAGGGCCGAAGGCCGGGCGCTCCTGAGCCCTTTTGACTCGCTGGTCTTCGAACGGCGGCGCCTGGAAGAATTGTTCGGGTTCCACTATCGGATTGAGATCTACACGCCCGCTGCCAAGCGCCGTTTCGGCTACTATGTTCTGCCCTTCCTGCTTCGGGAAGGCATCGTGGCCCGTGTCGATTTGAAGGCTGACAGGGCCGCAGGCCAACTCTTGGTTCGGTCCGCATTTGGTGAGCCAGGAGCGCCGCCCGATACCGCCGTCGAGCTTTCCGCCGAATTGTGGCTCATGGCCCAATGGCTCGGCCTTCAGGAAGTTGTCGTGTGGCCGGTAGGGGATCTCGCGGTTCCACTCTCCGAGGCAGTGAACGGGGGCCCTGAACCAGACGGGCCAGGCAGTCCGCTCACAGGGGAACCGGATAACGTGGCGATACTCTCTCCCGTAGACTGAAACAGCCAGAATTCGGCAGCATGAGACTGGGAGCAATTTCACGTGGCATCACTAATCGAAAAACTTCTCCGCACGGGTGACAAGAAAACACTCAGGCAACTGCGGAACTATGCCGATTCCATCAATGCCCTGGAAGACTCTTTCAAGACGTTCTCTGATGCTGAACTCCGGGAGGAAACAGACCGTTTGCGCTCCCGGCACCAGGACGGCGAGACACTGGACGCGCTCCTGCCTGAGGCCTTTGCTGCGGTCCGTGAGGCCTCATCCCGAACGTTGGGCATGCGGCATTTTGACGTCCAGCTGATGGGTGGCGCCGCCCTCCATCTGGGCAACATCGCCGAAATGAAAACCGGTGAAGGCAAGACCCTCGTGGCAACTGCGCCGGCATACCTCAATGCCCTCACCGGCAAGGGTGTCCACGTCGTCACGGTGAATGATTACCTTGCCGAATACCAGTCCGAGCTCATGGGACGCGTCTACCGCTTCCTTGGCCTGACAAGCGGATGCATCCTCTCCAACCAGGATCCGTCAGTGCGTCGGCAGCAGTACGCCGCGGACATCACCTACGGGACAAACAACGAATTTGGCTTCGACTATTTGCGCGACAACATGGCCTGGGACGCCAGTGAACTCGTTCAGCGGGGGCACAACTTCGCCATTGTGGATGAAGTTGACTCGATTCTGATCGATGAAGCGCGTACCCCGCTCATCATTTCGGGTCCGGCCCAAGGCGATACGAACCGCTGGTACAGCGAATTCGCAAAGGTCGTACTCCGGCTACAGCCGGAAGTTGACTACGAAGTCGATGAGAAGAAGCGGACTGTTGGTGTCCTGGAAGCCGGAATTGAAAAGGTGGAGGACTACCTCGGTATCCAGAACCTGTACGAATCGGCCAACACCCCGCTCATTGGTTTCCTGAACAACGCCATCAAGGCGAAGGAACTCTTCAAGCGCGACAAGGATTACGTCATCCTCGACGGCGAGGTCCTGATTGTTGACGAGCACACGGGCCGTATCCTCGCCGGGCGACGATACAACGAAGGCATGCACCAGGCCATCGAGGCCAAGGAAAACGTCGAGATCAAGGCCGAAAACCAGACCCTGGCAACGGTAACGCTGCAGAACTACTTCCGCATGTATTCGAAGCTGTCAGGTATGACGGGTACGGCCGAGACCGAGGCAGCCGAGTTCATGAGCACGTACAAACTCGGAGTTGTGCCCATTCCCACCAACCGGGACATGCAGCGCATTGACCAGTCGGACCTCGTCTATAAGAACGAGGTCGTCAAGTTCGACGCTGTCGTCAAGGACATTGCGGAACGCCACGAAAAGGGCCAGCCCGTACTGGTTGGCACCACCAGCGTTGAGAAGAGCGAATATCTCTCCAAGCTGCTGGCAAAGGAAGGTATCCGCCACGAGGTCCTCAACGCAAAGAACCACGCACGGGAAGCCTCCATCGTTGCCCAGGCCGGACGTAAGGGTGCCGTCACGGTAGCAACCAACATGGCAGGCCGCGGTACCGACATCATGCTTGGTGGCAACGCCGAATTCACTGCGATCGCAGACCTCGCCAAGAGGGGCCTGGACCCGGAGGAGAACTCGGAAGAGTACGAGGCAGCATGGCCGGAGGCACTTGCAGCGGCCAAGCAGGCGGTCAAGGACGAGCACGAGGAAGTACTGGACCTTGGCGGCCTCTACGTGCTGGGCACCGAACGCCACGAGTCCCGCCGGATTGATAATCAGCTGCGGGGCCGCTCCGGACGCCAGGGAGACCCCGGGGAATCACGTTTCTACCTTTCATTGACCGACGACCTCATGAGGCTGTTCAATTCCGGTGCTGCCGAGCGGCTCATGAACAGTTCGGTGCCCGACGACGTCGCGCTGGAATCAAAGCTTGTTTCCCGCGCCATTGCCTCGGCCCAGGGCCAGGTGGAAGCGCGTAACGCGGAGCAGCGCAAGAACGTCCTCAAGTACGACGACGTCTTGAACCGCCAGCGTGAAGCGATCTACGGGGACCGTCGTCGGATCCTCGAAGGCGATGACCTCCACGAAAAAGTGCAGTTCTTCCTGGAAGACACCATCAGCGCGCTTATCGACTCCGCCACAGCGGAAGGCAACGGCGATGACTGGGACTTCAACCAGTTGTGGTCCAACCTGAAGACGTTGTACCCAGCCACCGTAACTGCTCAGGAAATCATTGATGAAGCCGGCGGCAAGTCCAGGGTCACTGCCGAATTCCTCAAGGAAGAGATCCTCTCTGATGCGCGGCTTGTGTACCAGGCCCGTGAAGAAGCCATTGGCTCTGAAAGCATGCGGGAGCTGGAACGCCGCGTCGTTCTCTCGGTGCTTGGGCGTAAATGGCAAGAACACCTGTACGAGATGGACTACCTCAAAGAGGGCATCGGGCTGCGGGCCATGGCTCAACGCGATCCGCTGGTAGAGTACCAGCGCGAAGGCTTCGTGATGTTCCAAAGCATGATGGAAGCTATCCGCGAGGAAAGCATTGGTTTCCTCTACAACCTTGAAGTTGAAGTGACCCCCGCCGAAGATGTCGTTGTTGCCGACGATACTGCGGCAGGTGCACACACCGAGCACCACGATCCCCAGATCCGGGCTGCCGGTCTGGAGACACCCGAAAAGCCGGCGCAATTGCAGTACACAGCTCCAGGCGAGGACGGGGCAAGCCAGACCCGCATCGAGGGTCGCTCCTCGGGCCGGTCCGGTAATCCTGCCAAAGCAGCCACCCAGGAGCAGCGCAAGACCGCCAAGAAGAAGCGGCGCTGATCCAGCCTCCCTTATGAGAAAGGACCCCGGACACAAATCCGGGGTCTTTTTTCGTAGATACGCTGCCTCCAGGTTAAGGCAACCAGCTTGGCTTAGGGGTGCCTGGTCACGTGCGCTGATCCACGCGGGTGCCCAGCCAATCGGGTGCCTAGCCAATCGGGTGCCTAGCCAATCGGGTGCCTAGCCAATAAGGTGCTTAGCCAATCTCCAGGGCGGTGACCTGCCATGTCCCCTCGGACTGTTCCAACCTCATGGCAATAGCGCGGGAGCGCTGCTCCTCAGAGACAACGATGCTGACCTCGTAGATGGAGTCTGAAATGGCGCAAGCACGGACGGAGCGGACCATTGGGCTTCTGTGTATTTGAAGCGAGCCGCGGGTACGTGCAGCGTGTTGGCGTGTCAGTGCGGCCCGATGCTGGAGCGAAAGGAAGCATGGCGCATCGAGGGATCTGGACAGCTGGAGGGCCGACCTTGTCCCGGCAAGTACCTCTACTGCGGCTTGGGCGATGCTTCGTGCCACTAGCCTTACGTCAAGGGTAGAAGCGTCGGCTCCTGCATTCGTTGCGGAACGTTTGGTTCTTTGGCGGTCTGCGTGGCGGCGTGCAGTTACAGCAGTCATGGTCAATCCTCATGAGTTCACTCTGTGAGCCGTTGCGCGGGCATCGCTTGGCTCAGGTTGCTACGTCTGGGATGACAATGGGACTGGTCTTACCTTTTGAACGAATGCCCCTGAGTGGGTGCCGTTCAGTTCAGTCGGATTCTTAATGGGCGGCGAAGACCCTTAGCTTGGCGTTGGGGGCTGCAGCACTTGCCCTGCTCGCAGGGTCGAAGGGTCGTCGCCAATGATCCTTCGGTTGACTGAATACCAACTGGGCCAATGCAGGGCGATGTCAACGTCTGTCGCCAAGGGTCCAAGGCTGGCTGCGGCAATGGACCACAGCGTGTCACCCGGTTTGACGACAATGCCGGCCTCAGCGGGGTGTCCAAACGTCATCCCGCGAGAGCCCGGACGCGACAGGAGGCCGGGTTCAACTATGGGTGGACGTGGCTGCCAGGCGGGCTCTGGCCTTGCCTCATGGTTTTCTTCGGTGTTTCGCGCTGGAACCTCCACAGCGGGCACGGGTCCTTGTGTGCCAGCTGATGGATGCCACGCTGCCATGGATGTGCCGCCACTGGAAGTGGCTTGCCATTGAGGTTCCGGCATTGCGGCTGCCTGTGCCGCCTGAACTCCTAGGAAATTCAGGCTTAGAAGGGCACATGCCAGCCTCAGCATGAAGGCAGGACTGAACTTGGCGATGGCGTTGGCGCTGCCGCTCCTTCCCGTGCCATGCAAAACCGCGGCCCAAGCTGCGAGCCCAAGTGAGAGGATCCACCAGGACACAATGGCAATTCCCGCGGCGCTGGATGCAAGGGCGAGGAGGTGCTCGAACGTACTTCTCTGTCCGTGGGCCACATCCATCTGCCACTGCCCCAAGAGGGTTTGCCCAACGATTACCAGCAAAAGTCCCAGCGCGAGGAGCACGCTAGCCATTGCGGCGTCGTGGCGGATCCTTGGTGGATCGCTGCTCATTCTTACCCTTTCGGCTCTTTAGTGCAGTTTGATGTCATTTAGTGCTGTTTGCCAATTCTCAGCACAGTCGAAGGACTTTGTCCAATCATGACGGGAAAATCCGATTGCGGTTGGAGCCACGCGCTACGGGTCCTATTGTGACCATATGAGATGGGACTCTCTCTTTGAAGATCTGGAAGCGCAGTTTTCTGCTGAGCGCACCTTGGCCCGTGAATCGGAAATATCCGAGCGCGTGCGGGTCGAGCTCGCCGGTTTGGACCTTGCGGACAGGCTTCGGGGAGTCGCCGGAGCTGAGCTCGCATTGGTGCTGGGCAGCGGCATTTCCCTCCGGGGAACCCTGGGCCACATCGGTGGGGACTGGTTCGTATTGAACGACAACGGACGGCAATGGCTCATTCCATGCGCATCGGTAAGTCATTACTACGGACTCGGAAGATTGGCTAGAAAACCCGTCTCCCAGGTCCAAAGTTCGATTAGTCTTGCCAGCGCCCTCCGGGGGCTCTCCCGAGACAGGGCGCCGGTGACAGTGGTGTTGGCCGCCGGTCCGGCGGGAGACCACAGGCTCCATGGTGTCATCGACAGGGTCGGACGGGACCATTTCGATTTTGCCGATACACGGGGCGAGGTACGGCGGGGCGGTGCTGTGGCTGCCGTGAGGACTATTCCCTTCACATCACTTGCGGCCCTGTGCTCAAGCGGGAACCAAGGACTCTAGCCGTTCATAGGCGTGTTTGGCGCCTCCACGCTAGCTCGACTTGGACTTGGCCTCTTCAATCATGCGGCTGGCCTCGGCATACCGCTCCTCGATGTATTGCTCCAACATCTTTTCCTCGATGCGCCATTGTCCGCGCCCTCCGACCTGGATGGCTTTCAGCTCACCGCTGCGTACCAGGGCGTAGGCCTGCGGCGAATTTATCTGGAGCTGTTCGGCGACGTCCGCCAGAGTCAGGAATCGGGGCATGCGACTATTTTGGCATCTGTTGGCACCGTTTGGCACAGTTATCCACAATTTCCCATGATTTGGCGTTCTTGACTTTGGCTTCCGACGCGTCACGGCAACAATGAAGAGGCGGCGCGGACAACCATGCCATGAAACTTCAATGGGGGAGCAGAAAGAATGGATCCGAGTACAGGCGGGGCCGGCAACAGGTTGAAGAAGCCATCCTGGAAGGATCCACGGCTGCTGGTGGGAGTGCTGCTCATGCTTGTATCCGTCGCCGGAGTCATCTCGGTTGTTAGCACCGCTGATCGGACCACACAGGTTTATGCAGCACGGGAGGGCATTGCCGTTGGCCAAACCGTGGGGCCGGGGGATCTAACCATCGTCCAGGTTCGCTTGGACGACGTCGAGTCCGCCTACGTTACCGTGGAGGGTGGAATTGCCCAGGGCAAGGTGGCGCTGCAGAGAATTGAGAAGGGCCAACTCGTTCCACAGAAGAGCCTCGGGCAGGCTGACGGCCTGAACCGCAAGCCTGTTGCCATATCAATGGATGAGTCACTTCCAGCGCAGGCAGTTCCCGGGGCGAAGGTGGACGTCTGGGTGGCCATGCCTGGCTCGCAAAACGCTTTTGAAGAACCACAGCTATTGCTGCCTGGTGCCGAAATCGCAGAGGTAACAGCGGGTTCCGGTGCCCTAGGAGCCTCAAAAACAACGGTCGTGCTCGTGCTGGTTACGGACAAACAGATGCCGAAGCTGCTGGGTGCAAAGGCAAACGCCGCCAAGGTATCTGTAGTTTGGAACCCCGCGGGCGTCAGTCAATGAGCATCCCTGTCATAACTGTTGGCCAGGCACAGGAAGCGGTGGTTGGCGGGCTGGAGCGATTGCATGGCCCCGTGACGGTGGTCCGCCGGTGTTCAGAGCTTGCGGAGTTGATGGCTGCCTGCCAAAGCGGCCTTGCCCTGGCGGCAGTCGTCGCGGAAGGCTGCGAAGAACTAACCGCTACATTGGTGGATCGGCTGGCTGCCGTGGGTGTGTCCATTCTCGCCTTGACTGTGGACCCGGTGGAGATCTCGAGGCTCACTGCCATTGGTGTAGTAACTGCGTCCACCGATATTGAGCCCGCTGCCCTTGCCGTGAGGATTTCCGATGCAGTGGGTCGCCACGGTGGGCCGCTCCGCGCCCGCAAATTTCCCGACGCCGGCTTCGCAGACTCATCTGCGGGATTCCAGTTGGCGCCGGAACCGCGCGAAACCGAAGCGGCCGGATCGGGGAGGGTAATAGCAGTGTGGGGCCCAACTGGCGCCCCGGGAAGAACCCTGGTTGCAGTAAACATGGCTGCCGAGTTGGCGGCCGAAGGCAAGTCCGTGATTCTTGTGGATGCTGACAGCTACGGTGCGAGCGTGTCGGCCATGCTGGGGCTGTTGGAGGAGTCGGCCGGACTCGCCCAGGCCTGCAGGCTCGCTGACCAAGGATTACTGGATTCGGATGCACTGGACCGGGCTGCTACGCCTGTCTTCACCAAGAGCGGTGGATTTCGAGTACTCACTGGAACCACAAGGGCGGACCGCTGGACTGAGCTGAGGGCCTCTGCACTTTCGCTTGTCCTTGAAAGGGCCAGGCAGGTTGCCGAGGTAGTTGTCGTGGACACCGGCTTCTGCCTGGAGGCAGATGAGGAATTGAGCTTTGACACGATTGCGCCACGCCGCAATGGCGCTACCTTACGCAGTTTGGAGCTGGCGGACGAGGTTTTTGCCGTGGGGGCTGCCGACGCGATCGGCGTTCCGCGGTTGGTCCGTGGCCTGGCCGAGCTCGAAGCTGCGGTTCCGCACGCAACACCACGCGTGCTCCTCAACAAAGTTAAGCGGGCGTCGGCGGGCCGTTCGCCCAGGCAGCAATTATCCGAGGCATGGGAGCGCTTCGGCCCTGGGCATGGCATTGATGCCTACTTACCTGCAGACGCGGAAGCGTGCGATGCTGCCCTATTGTCGGGGTCTGTCCTGTTGGAATCATCGCCCGACTCTCCCTTGCGAAAAGCCATTGCGGGGCTGGTCTGTGCACCTATCCAGCAAAATCGCAAATCCCTTGGCCGATCTACCAGAGCCTTCGGCCTGCTTAAGCGCTAGGCTCGCCATGTGGGCTGCAGAGTCGCAGCAATCAACATGTGATGGAGGCGTTTGTAGATGTCGTCAGGATCCAGCGTGGAGGATCGGTCCGATGCAGCAGTTGTCCGTGAGGGTTTCTTCGGTGACTACTATGAGCACCTCGCAGAGGAGGATTCACGGGCGTATGCGCCCGAGCTGCTGATTGCACGGGCAAGCACACACAGGAAAGTTGCGCAGTCCCGGCGACCTGGAAATGCCATTGTGGAAATCGGCGTCGAGGCTGACCGAAACGTTGTCTACATCGCTACTGACGACATGCCGTTCCTGGTTGATTCCGTCAACGCCGAACTCGTTCGCCAAAACTGCGCCATCCGGCTGGTTATGCACCCGCTTTTCGTGGTTACCCGCGACAGGGTCACGGGCGAACTCAGCAGCGTTTCCAGGGTCCCGTCAAATATCGGCATTTCCAGTGGCGACACTGCGGCACTGCCCAGCGTCGCCCACCTGCTCGGCGACAACGACAACTCGTCGCACATGGAGTCTTGGATCGCCGTCGAAATTGACCGCGTAAGCGAGGAAGCCCGCGCAGAATTGGTTGCCGGCCTCCAACGCGTCCTCGGGGATGTCCGCGCCGCCGTTGAAGACTGGCCGAAAATGCGTAGCAAGGCACTCGAACTGGCAGAAGCGCTGGGAAGCGTCTCCCACCCCGAGCAAATTGCCGAACTCAGGCAGGCGCAGGACCTTTTGCGCTGGCTGGATGACGGCAACTTCACCTTCCTCGGATACCGCGAATACGACCTCGTGAACGAAGACGGCGAGGACGTCCTGGAACTTCGTGAGGACAGCGGACTTGGCTTGCTCCGTGCTGGCGACAACACCCGACAGATCCAGCACCTCACCGACGCCGGCCGCAAGCGTGCCCGTGAAAAGCGGGCACTGGTGATCACAAAGGCCAACTCCCGCTCAACCGTCCACCGTCCTGCGTACCTGGACTACATCGGAGTCAAGAGCTTCGACGCTGCCGGAAACGTCAATGGTGAGCGGCGCTTTATCGGGCTTTTCGCCACAAGTGCCTACACCGGTTCGGTCCGCAACATTCCCATTGTCCGGGACAAAGTCGATGCAGTGTTGCGCAACGCAGGCTTCCCAATGGATTCACACTCGGGCAAGGACCTCCTGGGCATCCTGGAAACGTACCCCCGCGACGAACTGTTCCAGATCGAAATCCCGGACCTTGCGGCCACGGCCACTGGGATCCAGCGACTCCAGGAACGGCGCCGGACCAAGCTTTTCCTGCGCCCCGACATTTACGGACGTTTCATGTCCGCGGTGGTCTACCTGCCGCGTGACCGGTACACCACGAGCGTCAGGCTCCGTATTGAGCAGGAACTACGCGAGACCTTCCAAGCTGAGAGCATTGACTACGAAGCGAGGATCACGGAGTCGGCCCTTGCGCGCGTCTTCTTCAGGATCAGGCTGCCACGCACGGCGGAACTTGCCGATGTCAACGTAGAAGAACTCGAACACCGGCTGATGCGTGCCTCAAGGTCTTGGAGCGAAGGCATCGCCGAGGTACTTCGTGAGAACCGTCCCGCGGAGAGCGCTGAAGTACTGTCCGCCTTGTGGGCTGAGGCATTCCCTCCCGGTTACCGCGTGGACTACGAGGTTGAAGATGCGCTGGAGGACATCGAACGCTTTGAAAAGTATGGAGCCCAGGCCGAACGGGCAGGGGAAGCGAGCAAGGAACTGCGCCCCGGCGTCCATGTGTACCTTCCCGAAGGCGCCGGTGATGCATTGGAGGAGGATGCGCGGGTCAAGCTCTACTTGATGGAGCCCAAGAGCCTGAGCCAGATCCTTCCTTACTTCCACAACCTTGGCCTCGAAGTCCTGGACGAACGGCCCTTCGAAATCGAAACCGCGGATCACCGCGACTTTTTCCTGTATGACCTTGGGCTGAAGTATCCGGCTGGCATAGACCCGCTCGCCACCGGAGATCTCCTGGCTGACTCGTTTGGTGCTGCGGTCACAGGGGCAGTCGAGTCTGACAACTTTGACCGCCTGGTGCTTCGTGAAGGCATGCACTGGCGCCAGGTAGTGGTCCTCCGGGCCTACGCCAAGTACATGCGCCAGATGGGCAATACCAACTCCTTTGGGTTCATCGCCGATACGCTCTTGGCCAATCCGGACGTTGCGCGGGGTCTGACGGTCTTGTTTGCCGCCCGCTTTGATCCCAGCGTCGAGGAAAGCAAGCGTCCCCAGCAGCAAGGTGCCGCAAGAGCTGCCCTGGCAGAAGCTATCGAGCAAGTCGCTACCTTGGACGCGGACCGCGTGCTTCGTACCTTCGTCAACCTCATTGAGTCGACGTTGCGCACCAACTTCTTCCAAAACAAGGGCTACCTGAGCTTCAAGCTGGATCCCACCACCATCGAAGGCCTGCCGTTCCCGCGCCCCATGTTCGAAATCTGGGTTTACTCTCCGCGGGTGGAGGGCGTCCACCTCCGCTTTGGCAAGGTGGCCCGTGGTGGTCTTCGCTGGTCCGACCGCAGGGAGGATTTCCGTACTGAAATCCTGGGCCTGGTGAAGGCGCAGACCGTGAAGAACGCGGTCATCGTACCGACCGGCGCCAAGGGCGGCTTCTTCGCGAAGCAGCTGCCCAATCCCGCAGTTGACCGCGCCGCCTGGATGGCCGAAGGGGTGGAAAGCTATAAGACCTTCATCCGCGGCTTGTTGGACATCACTGACAACCTCGTAACTACAGTCGAGGGCGAACGGCTTGTCCCGCCGTCGGACGTTGTCCGCCACGACGGCGACGATTCCTATCTGGTGGTTGCAGCCGATAAGGGAACCGCAACGTTCTCAGACACAGCCAACGGATTGGCTGCCGAATATGGATTCTGGCTTGGCGATGCCTTCGCGTCAGGCGGATCCGTGGGCTATGACCACAAGGCCATGGGTATCACCGCCCGCGGCGCTTGGGAGTCCGTGAAGAGGCACTTCAGCGAACTCGACCTCGATACCCAGACCGAAGAGTTCAGCGTCGTCGGCGTGGGCGACATGTCAGGTGACGTTTTCGGCAACGGCATGTTGCTTTCGCGTCATATCCGGCTTGTGGCGGCATTTGACCACCGTCACATCTTCCTGGACCCCAACCCGGACACGGCCGCATCGTACGCGGAGAGGCAGAGGCTCTTTGAGCTCCCGCGGTCTTCGTGGGATGACTATGACCGGACCCTCATCAGCGAAGGGGGCGGCGTCTACCCGCGCCAAGCCAAGACGATCCCTGTGTCAGACCAAGTACGAAAGTCCCTGGGGTTGCCGGACGGGACCACCCAGCTGAGCCCTCCCGAATTGCTTCGGGCAATCCTGCTTGCCCCGGCGGACCTTCTGTACAACGGTGGCATCGGCACTTACGTCAAGGCCAGCACCGAGACACATGCTGCTGTAGGTGACAAAGCCAATGACGCCATCCGTGTGGACGGCAAGGACCTGCGCGTCAAGGTGGTCGGCGAAGGCGGCAACCTCGGGTTGACGCAACGTGGACGTATTGAAGCCGCATTGCAGGGTGTCATCCTTAATACAGACGCGATTGATAACTCGGCGGGCGTTGACTGCTCCGACCACGAGGTCAATATCAAGATCTTCGTTGACCGCATGGTGGCGGCCGGGAAGCTTGAGTCCACAGAACGCGCAGCATTCCTGGCTGACATGACCGAGGAAGTCGGCCGCCTGGTCCTGCAGGACAACATCGACCAAAACATCCTGCTCCTCAACGACAGGACCCGCGTTGCGGACTGGAGCCCCAGCTACGAGCGTCTGATGGACTGGCTGGAAAAATCAGCCGACCTCAAGCGTGACCTGGAGGCACTGCCCAGCACCGAGACACTGCGTCAGCGCCTGGAACAGGGACAGGGACTGACGTCTCCGGAGCTGTCCGTCCTGGCCGCCTACGCGAAGATCGAGTTGGCGGCTGCCCTCCGGGACAGCAACCTGGCCGACGACCCTTGGTTCAAGGACACGATCCGCGCCTACTTCCCGAAGCAGTTGCGGGAGAGGTTCGACGCCGAACTGGACACCCACCCGCTGCGGCGCGAAATCATCGCTACGGTGGTGGCCAACGACATCATCAACCTCGGCGGCATCACCTTCGCCTTCCGGGCGATCGAAGAAACCTCTGCCAACGAGGTAGCGGTAGCCAAAGCATTCGTGGCACTGCGTGAAATCTACGATCTCGATCCGATGGTTGAGGAATTGAACGCCCTTCCGGCGTCGTTCCCCACCGAGCATTGGAGCGAAATCCATCTGGATGTCCGCCGGCTCCTGGATCGTGCCGTCCGATGGGTGCTCGGGCAGGGCATGGCGTCCCGGCCGATTGCCGACGTCGTGAAGTCGTTCAAGCCGATGATGGTGCCGCTTCGGGCCAAATTGCTGGACTACCTGCGTGGCGATGACAAAGTTCGTATCAGCGGCTGGCTGGAGAAGGCCCGTGGCTGGGAGTTGCCGGATCACCTGGCCCACAGGTGGGCGGAGCTGTTCGAGAGCTATGCCTTGCTGGACATCGCAAGGATTGCCCAGACCGGGACCAACAGCGTCGAGGAAGTGGCGCATGTCTACTACACGGTGTTCAACCGCTTCCATGTGGACTCGCTGCTGGAACGGATCAGCGCCCTGCCCCGCGACGACCGCTGGCAGGCACTTGCCCGTGCCGCGCTCCGGGACGATCTCTACTCAACCGTCGCAGATATGACGACGTCGGTTCTTGAGTCGAGCACGCCCGGCACCCCGGCCGAAGATCGCCTGAGGACGTGGGAAGGCCTGAATGCCGAACAACTTGGACGGGCGAAGACCATGTTTGATGAGGTCAATTCCCTCGAAGCCGATGACATGGCTTCACTATCGGTAGCATTAAGGCTCTTGAGGTCAATCGTTCGACGCTAGGGGCTGGTCCCCGCGTCGCAAATGGAGGTGCAGTGGCAATCTTTACAGACCCCATCAGGGAACACGCTGATTTCGGGCCTGGAGATGCTGAATGGCTGCACCTCCTGGTAGGCGATTGGCAAATGGTCGCCGACCTGGCGTTTGCAGACCTCGCCTTGTGGTTTCCACATCCGGAGTTTGGGTACATCGCCCTCGCCCACGTACGTCCGTCAACATCGCATACGGTGTTTCACGCGGACTTCGTGGGTGAGGGCATCCGCTCGGATCTTCGTCCACTCGTGGAAAAGGCCTGGAACAGCCGCTCCATTGAGCGCTCCAGTGAGACGAGCTGGAGCAGTGAAATGGCGCTGCGTGTCGAAGCCGTGCCGATGGTGCGCAACGGCAGGACTCTCGCTGTTGTCACATCCCATATGGATCTTTCCAGTTCCCGTATGCCGTCCAGGCTGGAACTCACGTACCGGCAATGCGCCTACGACCTCCTTCGCATGGGAACTCTGGGGTTGTGGCCGGATTTCGCATCGCCAACCGGATCACGCAGAGGTGCCCCGCGTGTGGGGGACGGACTCATCCGGCTCGACGCTGAAGGCATTGTGCAGTATGCAAGTCCCAACGGCGTATCTGCTTTCCGGCGGCTGGGCGAGGTTGAGTCCCTGGAAGGACGTTCCCTCGCTGAAGTGACGGCCGGATTGCTGAAGGATCGGCGCATGGTGGACGAGACGCTGCCGTTGGTTGTCACTGGCCGAATGCCATGGCGCAGCGAAATTGAGTCCAGGGGGGTTAGCCTGTCCCTGCGTGCCATTCCTTTGCGCGACGAGCAACATCGCTTTGGCGCCCTTGTTTTGTGCCGCGACGTGTCCGAGTTGAGGCGCCGCGAAATGGAGCTGGTCACCAAGGACGCGACGATCCGCGAGATCCACCACCGAGTCAAGAACAACCTCCAGACCGTTGCCGCCCTGCTGCGTATGCAGTCCCGACGGATGGTCAGCGACGAAGCAAAACAGGGACTGGAACAGGCCATGCGTCGCGTGGCCACCATCGCGCTTGTTCACGAGACCCTGTCCCAGGGCCTGACTCAAAGCGTCGACTTCGATGAACTCATCGGCCGCCAGTTCAGGCTTTCTGCCGAAGTCGCTTCACCTTCCCAGCAAGTACGCACCGAAAGATCCGGGATGTTCGGTGAACTCCCCAGCGATTTCGCAACGCCCCTGGCCCTGGTCATCAACGAACTGGTCACGAATGCTGTTGAGCACGGTTTGGAGGGACGCACGGGAACCGTTTGGTTGCTCGCTGACCGTGCAGCGGGAGACGGAAATGACGAGTTCCTGACAGTAACTATTGCCGATGATGGTGTTGGGTTGCCGGACGGGCAATACACGGAAGGCCTGGGTTTGCAGATCGTGCGTACTCTGGTCACAAGTGAGCTTGGCGGATCCATTCAATGGAGCCCCAGGGAGGGCGGCGGGACCGCCGTCGAAATTGTCCTGAACCTCGCCCGCGCTTAGCGCCTTCCGGAGGTGGAGGGGTTTAGCAGGCAGCTGTCTTAAACGCGGAAGGCCGCGGACCAGGTGGTCCGCGGCCTTCCGCGTTGGTGCTTGTACTGCCTGCTGGGAAGCGAGCTGCTAAGAAGCGCGCCGGGCCCGTGCTGCGCGACGCTTGAGTGCACGGCGTTCGTCCTCGCTCATGCCACCCCAGACGCCTGCATCCTGGCCGGACTCCAGAGCCCATTGAAGGCAAGTGTCCACGACCGGGCACCGGCGGCAAACGCTTTTTGCTTCCTCAATCTGCAGAAGTGCTGGTCCCGTGTTGCCGACTGGGAAAAAGAGCTCCGGGTCCTTGTCGAGGCAGGCTGCGCGATTACGCCAATCCATGCTGATCAGTCACTCCATTCGTGAGAACTAGTTTGAGCCTTTTGTGAAAACATTCACGAGAGGCTCCAAAGGAAAGGGGCCCGCATGGGCCCCCTTGGTCGTCTGAGTCAAGCGTTTCATGTTAACGCCTTGTAAACAAGGGGTATTAGTCGTTGAAATGCCCTGAATCCGTGAGCGATGCATCACATCAGCCGCCAGTGCCCTCACTGCTAGATGACTATGTCCGGTAGGGTGCCAGTGTGTCAAGACCTCCTGTTAACCCGGCCCAACCAAACTCTGGATCAGATGGAAGCAACGGTCCAGTTAGACCTGTGCCTGAGGGACCCATAACTCAGGGACTGGAATCCGGAGGCAAGAAGCCTCCTGGAATCCTGGTTATTTCCATCGTTGTCGTGTTGGAAGCACTGGCCCTCCTTGGTGCTGCGGCTTGGTACGCCTTCGAGCTGTTGACCGGAGCCCCTGTCCTGACGTTTTGGGGAGCGGTCTTTACGCTGGGCCTCCTATTGGCCTTCTCGGCCTGGCTGTTCGCTGTGGGCCATTTCCTGTTCCGCGGTTACCGATGGACCCGAGCGGCCGCCTTGGTGGCTCAGTTGTTCGTCCTTACCATCGGTTTCCCAACCATGACCGGCGGCTTGGTTCTGCCGGGGTTGGCCATGATTTTGCCTGCGCTGGCGGCGATCGTGTTTCTCTTCCAAAAGCGTGTCATCGCATATGCGTCGCGAGCGGGAGGGACGCAGGGCGCGCTCTAGCGAATGCCGCCCTGGCTTTCGATGCTCCTGATGTGCGTCATGGAGTCGGTGGTGAACGCCACCTGCACTTGGACCGCGCGGTTACCCCGGACGATCACGCCCCGACCGGCACGCGGCGGGTTTTCTATTTCCAGCCTCACGCCGAGGATGTCGCCGTCCAGGGGAGTCCTCGGAGCCAGAATCAGGCCCTTGCCATTGGCTTGGACCTCTGCAGCCAGTGGCAAGCGCTGAAGCAATGCTGGACCTGTCGTGGCAGTCATGATCATTCCTCGTGTCCGGCCAGCCAGGGCGGCGAGAGCTGCGCGCCCCTCCGGATCCAGGAGATCGGCGTCATCGACACAGAGGATGCTCGCAGGATCCAGCGACCCAGTGGTGGCAGAGCGGGCCACGCTTGCCCAGAAAGCACCCGTGGTAGTTCCAGCTGCCGGGAAGATCCACGGAACCTGGGAATTAAGGGCCATCAGGGATGTCAGCACCGAAGTCTTGCCGGAGCCATGACCTCCAATAATAATGCTGACACCACGCCGCCCAAGGGGAAATGACACGGGAACCGATTCGTCGCCGCCAAGGCCGATCCACAAGGGAAGCGAGTCCGGCGATGTCCCGCAGTCCTCGTCTTCACGTGCAATGCGGTTGCTGCCAGACTGCGCCGATCCCGGGGATCGCCCCGATGGTTCTGGGACAGCTGCCATCGCGGCAACGAAAGCAGACGTGCTGAGATATTCGGGTAGGGGCCGGACACGGAAGGGTGGTTCCGATGAAGGTTGAAGATCAACGAACGGCCAGTCATTCCTGCTTGGTTCAGTGCGGATGGGTGCAGTGCGGAAATGAACCACCGCGGTTGCGCCCTGAACAAATCCACCCATGGCAACAGCGCGCCCTGGGACAGACTCGACTTCGGGAAGGCGGGGCCAGTGATAGCGCGATTCTTCCGTGGCGCCCGTTGGGAAAAATGCCCGGTTTGGGATTGCGGCGAAAAATCGTGAGCTGACGAGTTCGCGTTCGCCGGAGATCAGGACTGTGATGCCAAGGGGCGTCCCGTCCCGGATGATGTCCCTTAAAAGATCCTCGGCCCACGCGAAACGCCCTGATCGGAGCGCTGCGGCCCATGAGCAAAAGCCAGTAACCACCAGGACCAAACGGGGCCGTGTGGACACGTCCTCGCCCGCCCCGCGTCGACGTGCCATTTCTTCAGCGAGCCGCTCAAGGACCCGTACCGCCAATGCCAGCTGATGCAGGCCCAGTGTGGCGCCATAGCTGCCGTCTGGACGGAGCTTTCCCAGCATTCCAACTGAATCCAGGATGTACAGATGCGGTGGGATTCCATGTGCTGCCAGCATCGCCGATGCAGCCTTGAAGCATTCGTGCATGCCACTGGAACTGCTGCCGATCATGGCGAAATGACCATGGTCGGAAGGCGACCATTGCAGGGCCTCCACTGACTGCTGTTCCGGTCTGTCCACGATCCCCAACGGACCTACGGGGGTCATGGACCCGTCCGGTGCGTCTTCAACGTCCTTGCCCGCCATACCGAAAGCGGACAGATCTTCATTCCACTCAATGGACACCGGCAAAGGTGGGGCTACAGGTTGACGGGGGTCAGCCCGCCCCAGGGAGCGCCAGGCGGTTCGGGTTGCCGAGACCACCGCTTCCGCCCTTGTTTCCGACTGTGCCGTGGACTTCCCGATCATTGGCTGTTTGTCCTGCGGAGGGTGCAAGGCCCCAACGGCCGACTGAACGATTGCTGCCCCCGGGGCCCGGCTGACGGTGGCTGGCACAGCAAGGGACGCCGTCTGGAATTCCTCTGGATTGCCGGTGGCCCTTACAAGATACGCCCGCCCGGGAACGCCGACGCCGATGGATGCAGCGGCTTTGGAATTGATGATGTCCATTGATTCTGCATCTGACTGAACACGCAGTGCGATGCTTGAAGTGACGTTGGCGCGGATGTCGGCGGTCAGCGCACCTTGTGGCCTTTGTGTGGCCATGACCAGGTGAATGCCGAGGGACCGTCCAATGGCGGCAACGCGCATCAGCTCACGAAGGGCTCCGGGGGCTTCGTCGACCAACATTCGGAACTCATCTACAACAAGGACCAAGTGGGGGATCGCCGCCCCTGTAGCTGCAGCTGAACGTTGGTATGCAGCCAAGTCTGAAGTTCCAGCGTCCGCGAACAACTCCTCGCGACGGCGGATCTCGCCCCGCAGGGAAGTAAGCACGCGTTCAAGATGATGACTTCCAAGGTCAGTAAGAAGGCCCACGCAGTGCGGAAGCCCACGTAAAGGGCGTAGTCCGGAGCCTCCCTTGAAATCGACAAACAGGAATGTCACCTCGTCTGGCGAGTGATTCAGGGCCATGGATGCCACTATCGTCCGCAGGAGTTCCGATTTCCCGGAGCCTGTAGTTCCGGCTACCAGGAGATGGGGTCCATCAATATGGAAGTTAAACGTCAAGGGGCCGTCTTGGCCCTGCCCCAGAATTGCCTGGAGCTCGTTTGGCCCGTTCCCGCCAACCCATCGCCGGAGTATGCCTCGAGGTCCGCCTGGAAGCAGGTCGTTCAAAGAGCATGATTCTGGAATGGCGTCCTCGGCAGGGCCTTCCAGGTGCGGGATGGACGCCACTGTGCGGCAGAACTGTTCGAAGGCCTTCAGTGGAACCAAGTCCGGGATGAACTCCTGCAGGCCACCGGGGACCTGTAAATTGGCGGATGTTCCAGACTGTCCTATCTCAATGACCGGACCGTTGGGTCCGGGGTAGTGGCCGGAATGCCGAAACACCTGCCATGAAGCCTCCAAGGCGGCTTCCAGGAGTTTGGTATTGCACTCATCTCCGCCCGGCGAGTCATCGAGAACTATGAGCCTGCCATTGTTGTTTCCCTTCGAGCTTCGTAGAGCTGCCGTCGCGGCCGCATCATTTGTGGCAAGCGTCAGGTGCGGGAGGAACCGGGCGCTGAGAGGCAGGCGCCCTATCGGTCCCAAAAGAATAATCGGTGTGGCCGAGGATCCTGGGAAACTTGACAGTTGCATGATGATGAAGCGGATCAGGGCATCGACGTGCCCGGCCTGGCCGTGCAACGCAACAGTCGCGGGGTGCACGCCCAGCGTTACTGGCATGGCTCCGATTGCCGGTGGACAGAAATGAGGATCTGCGGGGACGAGCCGCACATTGGCCAGGGTGGGCGCCGTACCTAGCCGGACGCACGTTCCCGAGCCGGCGGCCGGACGTGGTGGTGACGCATCGGGCGATCCCGCCACGGGGCCGGGCAATGTTGGCGGTGCCGGAGGGGTCAGGACCAAGCCTGCCGCCGGGACCATGGTGGCAACGATGATCTCTGCAGCAGACGGCGAACATCGGCGGCGGCGTTCGGCGTCCTGCAGCGCCGCCGTTGCGACGGCAAGCCTGAACTCCCGGCGTCCCTTCCTTCCGGTGATTATCGGAACAAGGAGGCCCAGCGCGGAAACGGCCGTAAAGCCAAGGAACATCCACATTCCCGTTGCGAGTGCAAGACCAACGCCTGCTACCAACGGGAGCCCCGCCGCAACGGCAACCGACCATCGGTTCAAGGAGCCCGTCTGACGCTGGACTTCAAGGGGCAATTCAACGGAACGGCCGGCGTCGGCGTGAATCCCGGGAGTGGAGCTGTTTGGCGTAACGATAGTGAAGGTTGTATTGCCGCAGCGAATTTCCGAAGACGACGTCACCGTCTTTTCACGGACACGCTCCCCATCAACAAGTACCGAGTTCCGGCTGCCCGTGTCCGTGACGCTCAATGCGGTGCTGGACACCTCCAGCACGGCGTGCTCGCGGGACATGCCTGGATCAGGGATGCGAATGTCGACATCGCCGCGGCCAATGTGGTGGTGACCGCGCTGGAGTGCAAAGACTGAGCCCGCCCCCGGCCCGGTATGGGACAGGAGCAGGAGCGGCGTTGCCGGGGAGTCTGACTTTTCAACGGGACAGTGTCCGTCCACCAGTACGGCCCCGGCCACGAGTGGCGGGTGTCCGACAGTCAGGGCGGACAGGTCTTCCCCTGCGACTGAGAGCGGACCGACCCCCCGCGCCTCCTGCAATTGCCGCTGGAGTTCCAAGCCCGGCATTCCACCGAAAGCGATGATTGTCAGTTCTTCCGGTGGTTCCGGTGATGCGGCATTCGGGCCACGAACCAGTGTGCACTCAAAGATCATTTGCCCATTCCTTCCTGGATTCCCGCAGCCCTCCAGAACTGAGGCTATGGAATTCCCGGGCAGCCTGCTGCCCCCTTCCTGGGCTATGTGGATAACTGTTGGCGATACCAGCTCAAGGCGCTGGCTTGACGCGAGGACATGGCGTCTCGGCTAAGATGAAACTCGTTGTCGCGTGTGCTCAATCAGAAGGGACCTTCACCGGTGATAGTGGTTGCAGAGAGCGCCGATGTTTCAGACGAGGCGGTAATTGGTGATGGATCCAAGATCTGGCATCTTGCCCAAGTCCGCGAGAAAGCCGAATTGGGCGTCAATTGCATTGTCGGACGCGGTGCCTACATCGGCACCGGCGTCAAGATGGGGGACAACTGCAAAGTCCAGAACTATGCACTTGTCTACGAGCCCGCAGAACTCGAGGCCGGCGTATTTATCGGTCCGGCAGTCGTGCTGACGAATGATACCTATCCCCGTGCTGTAGGTCCGGACGGAAGCCTGAAGAGTGCACACGACTGGGAGCCAGTGGGCGTCACTATTCGTGAAGGTGCGTCCATCGGTGCCCGCGCCGTATGCGTCGCTCCCGTGACCATCGGACGCTGGGCCACCGTAGCCGCCGGAGCGGTTGTCGCCAAAGATGTCCCTGATTTCGCGCTGATGGTCGGGGTTCCGGCCAAGCGGCGGGGCTGGGTCGGTAAGGCGGGCTTCCCGCTGCAGAACGTTGGCGGGAACTGGGTATGCCCGGAAACCGGCGCCACATATGTTGAACAGAACGAGACACTTCGAGAGGTAGAGGCATGAGCCCCGAATTCATTCCCCCCGCCAAACCCATCATTGGCGACGACGAGCGCAAGGCCGTAGAGGCAGTTCTGGCCTCCGGCCAGCTTGCCCAAGGCTCGGAGGTTGCGTCATTCGAGCAGGAATTTTCCCAAGTACTTCTTGACGGCCGCGCAGCTGTCGCCGTCAACTCCGGCACCTCAGGACTGCACCTTGGCCTTCTGGCCGCCGGCATAGGCGCCGGCGACGAAGTCATTGTTCCTTCCTTCACGTTCGCAGCCACGGCCAACTCGGTGGCGCTGACCGGAGCCACGCCCGTCTTTGCCGATGTTGACCCTGATTACTACACGCTGGATCCTGCGTCCGTTGAGTCGAAAATTACCGACCGCACGGCAGCGATCATGCCTGTCCACCTCTATGGGCACCCCTTCAATGTTGATGCCATTGGCGCGCTGGCTGCGAAGCACGGGGTTAAAGTGTTCGAGGATGCAGCCCAGGCTCATGGTGCCGCAGTCAACGGCCGGAAGGTCGGGACCTTCGGCGACTTCGCCATGTTCAGCCTTTACCCCACGAAGAACATGACCTCCGGCGAGGGTGGAATGGTCAGCACGGGCCTGGCCGACGTCGAACGTCGCCTCCGCCTCTTGCGCAACCAGGGCATGGAGCGCCAGTACGAGAACGAGTTGGTTGGCTTTAACGCCCGCATGACCAACATTCATGCAGCCATCGGGCGCGTCCAGCTGACAAAGGTTGAAGGCTGGACGAAGACGCGGCAGGAAAACGCAGCATTCTTTGACGCAAACATCGAAGGCGTCATCACCCCGAAGGTAGCCGAGGGCTATGAGCACGTCTACCATCAGTACACCATCCGCATTACCGAGGACCGTGATGGTTTCGCCAAGGCATTGCGTGAGGAATACAACGTCGGCTGTGGCGTGTACTATCCCATCCCGAACCACCGGCTTGCGCCCTTCCAGACATCGGATGAGCTGCCTGTCACTGAAGAATCCGCAGCCAGCGTACTGTCCCTCCCGGTGCACCCGTCTTTGAGCCAGGATGATCTGGACCGCATCGTGACGGCTGTCAACGCCATCGCTAAGGCAGGAAGCTAGTGGCAAACCTCCGCGCAGGCCTCATCGGACTGGGTATGATGGGCCGCCACCACGCCCGCGTTATCCGCGAGCTTGACGGCGTTGACCTGGTTGCTGTCGCGGATTCGTTTGGCGATCCGCACAATGTTGCTGATGGCCTGACTGTCTACAACACAGTCGAGGAACTGATTGAGCAGGGAATCGATATGGCAGTGGCTGCCGTTCCGACCATCCTGCATGAGGAAGTGGCGTTGCGGCTTGCTGAAGCGGGTATCCACTGCCTCGTTGAGAAACCGATTGCCAACGATTCCGAGTCGGGTGGACGCATTGCCCAGGCCTTCGAAGCCAAAGGCCTCATCGGCGCCGTCGGCCACATCGAGCGCTTTAACCCTTCGCTGCAAAGCCTTCGCGAGCGGCTCGGGAACGGTGACCTCGGTGAGGTCTACCAGATCAGCACGCGGCGCCAGGGGCCCTTCCCGTCACGCATCGCCGACGTCGGGGTGGTCAAGGACCTTGCCACGCACGATATCGACCTCACCGCTTGGCTCGCACAGAGCAACTTCGTGAACGTCGTAGCGCACACAACCTCCCGTAGTGGCCGCGAACATGAAGACATGGTCACAGCCATTGGCCACCTCAAGAGCGGTGTTGTAACCAATCACATCGTCAATTGGTTGTCGCCCATGAAGGAACGTACAACGGTGGTTCTGGGTGAACGTGGAGCTTTCATCGCCGACACCATTTCTGCAGACCTGACCTTCGTGGAGAACGGAACGTTCCAGACGGACTGGGATTCCGTCGCTGCCTTCCGGGGAGTCTCCGAGGGATCCTCTACGCGGTTCGCCCTTGCCAAGCGGGAGCCGCTGAAAATGGAACACGAGGCGTTCCGTGACGCAATCCTCGGAAAGTCCATGAATATCGTCACGATGGCGGAAGGCCTGGAGACCCTGCGGGTTGCTGAGGCCGTGTTGGACTCGGCGAAGTCGGGCTCTGTCATCTGCCTCTGATACGCCAAATCAAGCATCGTCTTTGGGGGAGGCTGGCCATGTGCCAGCCTCCCTTCGGTGTTTGTGGACCCCGGCCGCCCCTGCTTGGCCATGGGCCCGGATACGGGGAACGCAGGCCAAGTCGGGTAGCCTTGACCAGTAGACGTGGGCACTTCTGTGCCCGCACGCCAATACACAGGAGAGTTTGTGAACGCTGATCTCGTCGTCGTCGGCTCGGGTTTCTTTGGCCTGACCATTGCAGAACGCGCCGCTACCGAGTTGGGGCTAAAGGTCGCGGTTCTTGATCGCCGCCACCATATTGGAGGAAACGCCTACAGCGAGAATGAAGAGAAGACGGGAATCGAGGTGCACCGCTACGGCGCGCATCTCTTCCACACGTCCAATGAACGTGTCTGGGAGTACGTGAACAGGTTCACCAAGTTCACGAGCTATCAGCACAAGGTTTACACCAGCCACAAAGGCGAGGTGTACCCCATGCCGATCAACCTCGGTACCATCAACCAGTTCTTCCGTGCAGCAATGAGCCCCAGCGAAGCGCGTCAGCTCATTGCGGAGCAAGCGGGCGAGCTTGCCGGCACTGATCCGCAGAACCTCAATGACAAGGGTATCCAGCTGATCGGGCGGCCCCTGTACGAGGCATTCATCAAGCACTACACCGGCAAGCAGTGGCAGACGGACCCGAAGGACCTTCCCGCGGAGATCATCTCCAGGCTCCCGGTGCGCTACAACTATGACAACCGTTACTTCAATGACACCCATGAAGGGCTCCCGGTTGACGGCTATACGGCCTGGATCGAGCGCATGGCGGACAACCCCAACATCGAAGTTGTCCTGAACACGGATTTCTTTGACGATGGCGAATTCGGCCGCTCTTCCGTCCTTGGACAGGTTCCTGTCATCTACACCGGCCCCGTGGACCGCTACTTCGACTACGCCGAGGGTGATCTCTCCTGGCGCACGATCGACCTCGAAGAAGAAGTGCTGCCGATCGAGGATTTCCAGGGGTGCCCGGTGATGAACTACCCGGACCCTGAGACTGCTTTCACCCGCATCCACGAATTCCGTCACTTCCACCCTGAGCGCGACTACACGAAGGACGCGACGGTCATCATGCGCGAATTCTCGCGTTTCGCGGAGAAGGGCGACGAGCCTTACTACCCTGTCAACACAACAGAAGACCGCAGCAAGCTGCTTGCTTACCGTGATCTTGCGCGTGGCGAGAAGTCTGTACTGTTTGGCGGGCGTCTTGGAACGTACAAGTACTTGGACATGCACATGGCCATCGGTTCGGCCCTGTCGATGTTCGACAACAAGATCAAGCCGCACTTTACGGGCGGCGCCAAGCTGGAAAGTGGTGGAGTGGACGCATGACCGCCACAACAAATGAAAGCCAGGAGACTGCCATGACGGCCACAACAGCCGCAGACAGCCCGACGTCGACTGAGCAGAACCTTCGAGTAGTCCAGCGTGTGGTTTTCCCGGCCAACCGCGACCTCGATACCCTGCCGCTGTATGTCGATCCGGACACCAATAAGATCCGCAAGCAGGACGACAACGGCACAGCAGTTGTTCAGGCAGTGGGCATGGCCCGCAAACTCCACCCGGAGGACATCCTGGACCGCGGATCGGTGCAGGTGCGCCGGGGCGAGCGTCTTTCCTTTGGTTCCTACTTCAACGCCTTCCCGGCGAGCTACTGGCGCAAATGGACCATCGCCACAAAGACGATTCTGCACATCGAGACCGAGGGCGAAGGAACGGTCATCGTTTACCGGTCGAACGCGCGCGGCGCGTCGCAGCGCGTCGACTCGATCCTCGTTGAGGGAACTGCGTCGAACGACTTCGAACTTACGCTCGCTCCCTTTGGCGATGGCGGTTGGTACTGGTTCGACCTCATCGCCGGCGGCGATGGAATGACACTTAAGAGCGCCCACTGGGCTGTTCCTGATGAAGGCAGGCCCCAGGGGAAAGTCACGCTGGGTGTTACAACGTTCAACCGTGCCGACTACTGCCTGGAAACCATCAAGTCGATCGACGCCGACTCCGGTCTCCGTGAAATCCTCGCGGAACTGATCATCGTGGACCAAGGCAACAAGAAGGTGGCCGACGAAGACGGGTTTGACGCCGTCGCTGCCTCCATGGGCGAGCAGTTGCGCATCATCAACCAGGGCAACCTTGGTGGTTCGGGTGGGTTCGCCCGGAACATGTACGAGATGCTCGTCTCCGATAAGAGCGACTACGTCATGCTTCTCGACGACGACATTGAGCTTGAAACCGAAGGTGTGCTCAGGGCGGTCGCATTTGCCGACCTATGCCGCAAGCCCACCATCGTCGGCGGACACATGTTCGACATGTATAACAAGTCCGTTTTGCACGCCTACGCCGAAGTAGTGAATTTTTACCGTTTCCTTTGGGGACCCGTGGAGGGCCTGGGAAATCACGACTTCTCCGCAGAAGGCCTTCGCTCAACGCCACTGCTGCACCGCCGCTGGGATGCTGACTACAACGGTTGGTGGATGTGCCTCATCCCCAAGACCGTCGTCGAAAACATCGGACTGTCCCTTCCCGTGTTCATCAAATGGGACGACGCCGAGTATTCCTTGCGTGCCCGCGCGGCAGGTTTCCCGACCGTTACGCTACCGGGCGCAGCGGTGTGGCATGTCTCATGGGCTGATAAAGATGACTCTGTCGACTGGCAGGCTTACTACCACGAACGCAACAGGCTCATCGCGACTCTTCTGCATTCGCCGTTCCCCAAGGGTGGCCGGATTTTCCGGGAAAGCCTGAACACGGACATTAAGCATTTGGTATCGATGCAGTACTACCCCGAGCAAGCCCGTGTCATGGCTCTCCGGGACGTCCTGGAGGGGCCAGGCAAGCTTCACGAGCAACTGCCCACCACTATGCCCAAGCTCCGTGCAATGCGCGAGGACTTTGTTGACTCCCAGGTCAAGACCGACCCCGGCGCATTCCCTGAGTCCTTCCGTAAGCGTCCGCCGAAGAAGCCGCAGACTTACAAGCAGCCGGGTGCACTTGGCCTGCTGCCCTGGGCGGTCAAGACGGTCCTTAAGCAGACCCTTGCTCCGGTCCGCGATTCTGCCAGGACCAACCCTGAAGCCCATGTAGCGCATCAGGACGGCAAATGGTGGAGTTTGGCGCATCTTGACAGCGCAGTGGTCTCCAATGCAGATGGCACAGGAGCGTCGTGGTACCAGCGTGACCCCAAGCTGGCACGCCGGCTTTTGGTTGAGACAGCGCAGCTGCACGCGCAGCTTTTCTCGAATTGGGAGACGCTCCGCGCCCAGTACCGTGCGGCGCTGCCCCAGATCACATCGATGGAGTCCTGGCGAGAGACGTTCGACGCCTCGGAGCCCAAAAAGTAGCGATGGCCAACTCGACTGATATTTATGCTGTTCCAGGGGTAGGTGCCGGTCTGCTGGATGTCTTCCGGCGCCGGTACCTCCTGAAACTGATCGTTCGCAAGGAACTCAGGGTCCGCTACCGGGGCTCCGTGCTGGGTCTGGCCTGGTCCTACGTGAAGCCGTTGGTCCAGTACTTGGTTCTGTTCTTTGCCTTGGGCATCGTGCTTCGCGTGGGGGACCAGATTCCCAACTACGCCCTGTACATGTTCTCCGGCGTCATCGTGGTCAATTTCTTCACGGAAGCGTTTTCGAACGCAACGCGCTCCATCGTATGGAATGCCGCGTTGGTGAAAAAGATCTACCTGCCTCGCGAACTTTTTCCCGTGGCGTCGGTCTGGGTCGCTGCCGTGCATTTCCTTCCCCAGCTGGTGGTCTTGCTGGCTGCTGCCCTTTTCAACGGGTGGCGACCAGATGTGATGCAGCTTGTGGGTGCAGCGCTGGGCTTCGTCATTGTGGCCGTAACAGCCACTGGCCTGGGCCTCCTGGCAGGTGCCATCAACGTGTTTTTCCGCGATGCAGAGAACATCGTGGACATGTTGATGATGATCGTCACCTGGACTTCACCCGTGCTCTATGACTGGACCATGATCCGTCGTCTTGCCCCGGACTGGGTCCTGACGATCTACCAGCTCAACCCGGTGACCGTGGCGGTGGAATTGTTCCACTGGGCGTTCTGGTACCCGACGGTCACCAAGCCCGTAGAACTGCCGCCTCATCTGATGTTGACGGGGTTGGCTGGACTGGGCATGGCCGCAGTTTTCCTTATCATCGGCCAGCTGGTGTTCCGCCGGCTCGAAGGCCATTTTGCGCAGGAGGTCTGAGTGGGCGCCGCCGTCATAGTCAAGGGTTTGAAAAAGACCTTTAATCTGCGTCACTCGCACTCCCTTAAAGAGACGCTTGTGTGGCTCGTCAAGGGACGCAAGGGTGACCTCACCAAGAAGTTCGATGCCCTGCACGATGTCAGCTTCGAGATACAGGACGGGGAGACCGTGGCCCTTCTGGGGTTCAATGGCTCCGGCAAGTCCACGTTGCTTAAGTTGATTTCCGGCGTCATCCTTCCTGATAAGGGCACGGTGCGGACCAAAGGCCGGGTCGCGGGCCTGATTGAGGTTGGGGCCGGGTTTCACCCGGATTTGTCCGGCCGTGAGAACGTCTTCCTTAACGCCGCGATCCTTGGAATGACGGAGCAGGAGATCAACGAGAAATTCGACGAGATCGTCGCTTTCTCGGAAATCGAGCAGTTCATCGACACGGAAGTGAAGTTCTATTCTTCCGGAATGTTCCTGCGCCTTGCTTTTGCAGTGGCAGTCCACACGCAGCCGGACATCTTCCTTGTGGACGAGATCCTTGCTGTTGGCGATGAACCTTTCCAGCGGAAGTGCCTGGCCAAAATCAAGCAGCTGTCCGACGAAGGCAGGACCCTGGTGGTTGTCAGCCATGACCTGGATATGATTTCGCGGATCTGCGACAGGGGAGTCGTCTTATCCTCCGGAACTGTCCAATTCGAAGGTCCGGCTGACCAGGCTGTCGCCTGGCTGCGGGAACGCAACTAAGTCCGGCATCCAATAGCAAGAGTCGTCTGTCAAGGGATGGCTAGTGGAAGCATCTAAGAAAGGCGATCGTAGGAATGGGTATCGGCCCGCTGCTGTTGTGTGTACTCCTCATCGTTGTGTTGTGGTGGGGTCCAGGCTGGCTTCTCGGAGAAGCGCTGGGAGTGCGCCGAACCCTCCTGCCCGTCGTGGCACCGTTGTTGGGCATGGGTGCCCTGACGGTCATCGGTGTGATGGGGAATTCCCTGGGGTTGAGCTGGCAGCTGCTTCCTGTATCCGCCGTTCTGTTGGTGTTGGCAGCTGTCCTGTTGGGTTTGCGCCTTCTGTTGAGGCGCAGATTCCCTGACAAGTTCCAGGCCCGTCTCCGAACACAGCCAAGTATTTTCGGTAAGCACCGATTTGCCGGCTCCTGGTGGATCCTGCTCGTAGGCCTTCTTGCGGGCGGAGCGGTCGCCGCGGTGTCATGGTTTGTCGGTACTGAGGGCCTCCTGGGCATTAACCAGGACTGGGACATTCCGTGGCACGCAAACATGATCCGGCTTATATCGGTGAATCATGAATGGGATCCCGCCATAGCGGGCAACTTCGCCTACTACGACACCACTATTTCTGATGCCCCCATCAGGAGCTATCCGATTGCGTTCCACGCCGTGCTCGCGCTGTTCTGGCCAATGAGTGCTGTCAGCATCCCGGTGTTCCTGAATGTTTTCGTCCTGGTGATGATGGCTGTTCAGTTGCCCCTGAGCGCCATGGCCTTGACCATGATCCTTACACGCCGGCCGGTTGCCGTCGCCGCCGCGGCTGCAGTCTCGGGATGGTTCACGGTCTACCCGTACGACTTACTGTGGCGTGGCCCGTTGATTCCATTTTTCGCCGGCATGCTGTTGGTGGGTCCCTTCGTCTTCCTGGCAGTCAAAGGTGCCTTGGAGCGGCAAAAGTTCTGGGTCCTGGGCATTGCCTTCGGCGCAGTGGGCCTTATTGCCGTGCACCCCTCCCTGGCATTCGTAGTACTGCCGGTCCTGTTCTTCTGGCTGCTCTCCGCACTGATACGGCGCAGGGGCAGGATCCTGGCCATTACTGTCTATCTGGCGGTGTCAGGGGTTCTGGCGGCGATCATCGGCCTGCCGATCATTGCCCAGATGCTCAAGGAATCCGAGCGCGTTTCCAAGATGATGTGGGCACCGGATACTGATCGCAACGGTGCCATTCAGAACATTGTTTTCCTGAACCATGGCTCCATGGCAATGCCGATCCTGACCACGCTCGTTGCCCTTGGCTGCCTTGCTGTTGCCTTCAGGATCCGCATGTGGTGGTACTTCGGTCCGGTCCTGGCTTTTGCATTTCTGTCGGTATACACCATGGGCAGCGAGAGCCCCCGTTTCCTGAACCTGACAGCACCTTTCTACGACGATCAATGGCGCATTTTCGGCATCCTTGTCATGCTGCTCGTGCCGCTTGCGGGCTTGGGCGTTGCCCAGTCAGGCGAGGCAATCGAGTGGGCTGTCCGGCGGTTCCGCAATCGACGGGCAGGATCCCATGAATCCGGGAACAAGGACGGGCGCAGGCCGAACCACGTCATCACGGCCGCGGCCGCCGTCGCCGTTTTGTTGGTATGCGGGGTTGGCGCGATCCCATACTTCAAGCAAAATGCCCAACGCATCAACATCAATACAAAGATTGATGGCCCCACCCTCAGTTCGTCCGAAGTGGACCTGCTGAGCAAAATTGACCAATACGTTCCCCAGGACGCCACAGTGCTCAATGACTCCTGCGATGGCTCCGTATGGATGTATGCACTCGGGAACCGAATGCCCATGATCCGGCACTTCGAAATACTTCCTACGAACCGCCAGCTGCTTGTCCTTCAAAAGCTCCCTGAGTTGGCGACGGATCCCGACGCACGGGCAGCCGCCTCAGAGCTTGGCATCGAATGGGTGTACATAGCCGACGGCCGGATCCGGGCCTGGGATGAGCCCAAGGCGGGTTTGACCCATCCTGATTCCATCCCTTACTTGAAGCTTGTTGTGCGTGATGGAAACGCAGCCCTGTACCAGATCGATTGGTCCCAGTTACCGGGTGGCAAACAAGCCTTCGACGCCGCTTCCAAGGACCGCGTGCAGCTTGACGGAGTCCCGGGAATCCTCGAGAACCGGAAACCCGATGGCATCGCCCCGCTTGGAAGGATCTGCTAACCAATGAAGGCATTCATCAAAAAGTTCCTCTCGTCCAGTTTGTTCAGATTCCTCGTGGTGGGCGGTCTGAGCTTCATTGTGGATCTTGGTCTGCTGGCGCTCTGCTTCCAAGTGTTTGGTTGGCCCCTTTGGTTGGCCACGGGCGCAGGATTCTGGGGTAGTTTCTTCTTCAACTACTTCCTGCAGCGCCACTTTGCCTTCGGGGGAGGCGGAACGGCTCTGGGTGGAGTGCTGCGGTACTCCGGGCTCCTGGCCTTCAACACCGTGGCGGTCATGGGAATCGTGGAGCTCTTCCAGTTCCTGGGTGCCGGATATGTTGCCGGTAAAGTGGTTGCGACGATTGTGACCATGGGATGGAACTACTTCATCTACAAGCACTGGATCTTCCCGCAAAAGAAGCAACCGAAGAGCGCCAGCGGACAGACAGATGGCGCGTCCGGCACTGACGCGCCAGCACAGAAATTCACACCTAACAGCAGCGAAGGATAATCGATGTATCGAGGCGTTCGAATTGCCGCGGTAGTACCGGCCTATAAAGAAGAGAACCACATCGCACAGGTGATCGAAACGATGCCTGATTTCGTCGATGACATTGTCATTGTTGATGACTGCAGCCCGGACGACACGTCCGGGGCTGCCCTTCGGGCGGATGACGGCAGGGTCACCTTGATTCGGCATGAGGTCAACCAAGGTGTGGGTGGCGCCGTCCTGACGGCGCATAAAGCGGCAATGGAGCTGGGCTCCGACATCAACGTCGTGATGGCCGGCGATGCCCAGATGGATCCGGAGTACCTGCCCCAGCTGCTCGATCCCGTGGTGGATGGTTACGGCTTTGCCAAGGCCAACCGCTTCTTTTCAGGTGAGTCTTTTGCCGGTATGCCTGGCTACCGCATCTTTGGCAACATCGTTTTGTCGTTCATGACCAAACTAGCCTCGGGTTACTGGCACATCTTCGACCCCCAGAATGGCTACACGGCGATCCGGACGGAAGTTCTTCGCCGCCTGCCAATGAATAAGGTGGCCGCACGCTACAGCTTTGAAAACGATCTCCTGATTCACCTGAATATCCTCGATGTACCGATTGTGGATGTCCCGATTCCTGCTGTTTACGGCAATGAGGTTTCCAGCATCAAGCTCCGGAAGGTGATCCCCGAGCTGCTGGCCATGCTCTTTGGCGGCTTCTGGCGCCGTGTTTGGTGGAAGTACATGGTTTGGTCCTTCTCAGCCGTGGCTCTTCTGTTGATCGCAGGCATCGCACTTATCGTCATGGGCCTCGTGGCTGGGATATGGGTTCTCGCCGCAAGCGTAGGATCTCCTACCGCAGGATCGGTGATGTTGGCTGTGGTGCCCTTTGTTCTGGGAGTTCAGATGCTGCTGGTATCCCTCCAGCTGGACATACAGGCAAGTCCAAACAGACCAACGATGCATCCCATGAAGGAACGTACGTAGGGAATTCCTGCAACAAAAGGGGGAGGGTCAGGACGCTTGGCGTCCTGGCCCTCCCTTCTCTTTCCTGCCGGGGTCACGTCTGTGCTGCTAGGGGAGCGACGTGAACCCTCCCCAGCCCCATCCGACCTGGCTCCGGGAGAGCCATCCTGATGTTCCGTTGCCGGGGTACAGGAAGAGGTTGCCACCGGAGTCGCGTGCAAGAACATCGTTCTTGCCGTCTCCGTTGAAGTCGCCGGGGCCCAGGATCGCAGTCATCCCGCCCCAGCCGCTTCCCACCTGGACCCTGCTCAGCCAACCGCCTGCACCGTTGCCTGGATAGAGCCATAGGATTCCCGACGTGTCCCTGGCCAGGACATCAGTCCTGGTGTCGCCGTTGAAATCGCCGGTACTCAGGATGGCCGTCATGGAGTTCCAGCCGGTGCCAATCTGGGCGCTGGATGCAAAGCCGCCAGTACCGGTTCCGCGGTAGAGCCATAGGACACCAGCCGAATCCCGCGCCAACACATCGGCCTTGCCATCGCCACTGAAGTCCCCTGGCGCGAGGATGAGCGTCATGCCCGCCCAAGCCGTGCCGGCCTGTACCCTGGGCTGGAGCCCGCCGGTCCCGTTTCCGGGATAGAGCCAGAGGACGCCATTGGTATCGCGTGCCAGGACGTCGCTTCGTCCATCACCGTTGAAGTCCTTGGTGGGAACGATCGCGTTCAGCGTGTTCCAACCAGTTCCCATCGAACGTTGCGCCAGCCAACCACCACTGCCATTACCCGGGTAAAGCCATAGCGTGCCGCCATTGTCCCGTGCCACGACATCGTTCTTTGCGTCACCGGTGTAGTCCTTCCATGTGTTGGCCGGTGGTGCCGTCACGGTGTAGGCCTGGCTGATGATTGCCGAACTGTTGTTGGACGGATCCACTGCGAAGTACTTCAGGGTCATCGCGGCTGTCAGCGTGATGGCTGTGGAGTACTTGTTGGCAGTTGTGGCAGTCGGAGTGGTGCCGTTGGTTGTGAAGTATATGCTCGATCCCGCTTCATTCACAGTGAGGGTGATCTGCTGGTTCACCGGGTAACTGCCGCCGGGTGGAGTCGCGGTGACCACCGGTGGGGTGGTGTCCAAGACCGTGTAGGCGTTGGTGGTGACTGCAGAAGAATTTCCATATGCGTCCACAGCAAGGGCCTTGACGGTGGTGTTTGCTGTGAGCGCAAAGGGGCTCGAGTATGCTTTCGTGCTTCCTGTAACTGCGGTAGCGGGCGTCGTGCCATCCGTTGTGTAGAGGATGCTTCCAGGTTCGCTGGAAGTCATGGTGACAAGCTGGCCAGAAGCGTATGCTCCGGCGGCGGGCGTAACCGTCAGAACCGGGGCAGTGTTGTCAAGGACGTACGTCTGCGTCGCTACCGTTGATGAGTTGCCCGCTGTGTCGCGTGCGAAGTACTTCAACGTCATTGAGGACGTCAACGGTATCGGTGCGGAGTAGACAGGACTGGACGTTGTAGGCGTCGTGCCGTCTGTGGTCACGTAGATGGTGGCTGCTTCGTTCGCCGTGAGGCTGATGGTCTTGTTTGCCCCGTACGTTCCTCCGACGGGATCGACAGAGACCACAGGTGGCGTGGTGTCCGCAGCGAAGACAGTGACATTCCTGGTTGCTGTGGAAGTGTTTCCTGCATTGTCCCGCGCTTCCACCACGAATGTGAAAGTGCCACCGGGTACGTTGGTGTATGACTTTGGCGATGTGCACGCCGTGAAGGCGTTTGCGCCCAGCTTGCACCTGAATCCGGCAACATCCGTGGACGTCGAGGCAAAGACGAACGACGGCGAGGTGCCGACCGTTGCGCCTTCTACAGGAGAACTGATGGACACCTGTGGTGCGGTCAAATCCGTGGTGACACTCACCGATGCCACAGTGCTGATATTGCCTGCCATGTCTGTCGCCCGAACCCGAAGGACGTGCTGGCCCTCGGAGCTGAGGTTGAAGACGTACCCGTTACTGCAGGCTGTGAAAGTCGTCGTGGAATCGACCGAGCAGGACAGGACAGTGCCCGTCTCCGAGGTCACGCCAAGGACGGGCGCACCATTGACCGTTGCTCCAGCCGCGGGTGAGGTGATCACGGGAGCGGCGGGGGCGGTCAGATCAACCGTGAATGCCCGGGACACGGGAAGCCCTGACGGCGCCGCACGAACGGAGAATGTGTAGGCACCGTTGGTCAGGGCGGTGGCAGGCGTAAACGTGCCACCGGTGCACACTTGCCAGACCGGTGTTGCGGTGCTCAATTGGAGACTGCATTCAAGGGCGCCGCCCGGAGGCGTTGAGGCCACTGTGAAAGTAGGAGTGGAGTCGTTGGTGAAGGCCGGGTTGGCTGCCTGGGTTCCGTCTGCCGCCGTCGGGCCGCTCACGATCGAAGGTACGACGCCACCGAGGGTGAGCAATCGTCCCTGCTGGGTTGGCTTGGCAGGATCCAGCTGACCCGGGTCTTCCATGAGCAGGAGCTTGCCGTTGCGCATTGACAGACCACCAATTTTGCTGAAACCGAGGGCCCATTGGTTGTCGATGGTGTCAGTGCTCAAGTCGATGCGCGAGACAGTGTCCTTGCCGGCATCGGCTGTGGTGGTTCCCCCGCCGGTTCCCGTGTACAGGACAAGGGGCGAATCCCAGTCGTAGTAGATGGCAGTCGGTTTGCCCACGTTATAAAGCGGCTTAGGCACGAAGTTGGTCAGTACGCCGTCCTCCGGCGCCGTGAACACGGTCAGTCCCGAGGTTTCAGCGACATAGACCACTACGTTGCCGGCACTGTTGCGGTGCGTGGCAGCAAGGCTCAAGGAACTTGAGCTGACTGAAGCTATTGATTCTATGCTCGGATGCAGGACCGTCGGATCCACGATCTTCACAATCGAGCGGGCATTGCCAAACGACAAATAGATGTTGCCATCGGGGCCGTCACTGACGGCATTCGGACGGAGGTCGCCGTCGAAAATGGTCAATTGGCTGTCATAGTCGAACATGCCCGTGCCGGGCTTCCAAACTGCGCGGACTACCTCGGAACTTCCGACGGCGGCATCCGGAATGAACGCGATTTCGTCGCCCGAGCCGTGATTGGCGGGAGACGGATCAATCATTGCAGGAGTTCCGGCCAAGGCGGGCCCCTTTTTATGGCCAGTCAGGGTGCCCCCGAGGCAGGTAGTTGATTCGAGGCCGCCTGGTGTAGCGCCCGCGGCTTCGGTCACCCGGCAGAATCCGGCACGCGCGTCCGAGACCCAGATCCTTCCGGCCGGGTCCACTACCGAACCAGCAGCCTTTGTGAGTCCCACGGCGATGGTTTGGCGGGCTTGGTCGGCGTTGGCAGCCCCTGCTGTGAACACACCTGTAAGCGCTGCCGCAGCCAGGCTCGCCGAGGCGATCAGTGCGGTCAGTTTCTTGCGATGCCGTCCTCCAACCAGACCGCTGAGCGCGGAGGGATGGGAGTTTCCATGAGATGTTCTTGAGCTACCGGCGAACGCAAGACACGCCAAACCAAGCTGAAGAACACTGCGATTGCGCGTGTCCACCGAGGGATCCCCACTTCATTCGGATGCTCCCCAGCTCCGCATGCATTGGTTATTCGCCCCACGCCGTTTCCGGCTGCGTCTACGTACATCTTCCCCCAATTTTCACATTTGTCACTAGGTACTTTTGATGTGGGACGCTTTTTTGCTTCACCGTCGCCTTTCCCGACGTCTTGACCGCACATACCTTGACCGCACATGCGCTGCCCCGCACGATTGAGGTGGAGGTCAGAATGCGCAGACTGTTTCCGATGGTGGTGCCGATGGTGATGCTGTTGGTCGCCTGTACTCCATCGCCCCAACTACCCCCGGGAACTGGTATGTCGTCGACAACAACAGCCACCGCAACCACCAGTGCGACGGCGGAGCCCAGCCAGTCGCCGTCGACGGTTCCCAGTAGTGGCACCACAGGTGACGGCGAGCCCTTGGGCGACGGTGATGAACCTGGCCGCTACGCCTATCGATGCACGAGCCTTGACGCCTCCCCGGAAGTCCAGTTGTCGAGTCTCGCCGAGGTCTGGGCCGCCACCAACTACACGCGGATGGGCTCCTGCGAAGTTACTTACACAGGACCGCAGCCATTCGAGCCAACTCCCCGGGAGGCAGAAGCAATTTCGACGGCGGCACCCCAGGGAGCGGGCGACGATGACGGACTTGCAGTGATGTTGGACGTCCTCCGCCTCTGTACGCGGGTCAGTGATGAAAGCGGGCCGGGCGGTTTTGAGGAAGCCGGGCACGGGACGTTGCTTGCAGCGGCCTCACTCTGCCCGGACGCGCCGCAGGGCAAAATCATCGCAGCGTGGGCCGATGGCACAAGGATGGCTGATGGCAGCCACGCTGTTGGAGATTCGGTGCAACCCGGCAAATATCAAGTCGTCAAGCAAGGCCCGTCCGCAGCAGATTGCAGGTGGTCCGTAACGGACGCGCGCGGTGCCATTGCCGCCGAGGGAGGACCTCCAGCAGCGGGCGAAGGCGTCGATCTTGCTGCCGGCCAAAACTTTACTAGTGACAAATGCGGAATTTGGGGGAAGATGTACTAAGACGCAGCCGGAGACGGCTTGGGGCGAATAACCAATGCATGCGGAGCTGGGGAGCATCCGAATGAAGTGGGGATCCCTCGGTGGACATGCGCAGGCGCAGTGTTCTTCAGTTCGGCGTGGCAGCTATTGCCTTGGCCGGTTGCTCAGGAACCAATGTAGATACTTCCCAACCAGCGGCACTTGATATGGCGCCTGTGGTCGCGAACGACGACAAAATCCCCCGGGAACGTCCGGAACCCCTGACCCGCTACCAATTCACGTGTACGGCGGCCGATGGCGGCCTCATAGGCAAGTTCTCGAGCCTGGACGAAGTCTGGGCATCCACCCGGTATATGCACGTCACTGACTGCCAGGTCGACTATGTCGGGAATGGGCCACATATCCTGACTGCAGAGGAGACAGCCGCGGTCAATGCCGCCCTTGCAGCGGGTGCCGCTCCCGGCGACGCCTCTGCTCTCTGTCTGCGCATTATCAAAGCCTGTACCCGGACCAACCCCAGGACACTCGCAGGCTCGCTCGGAGCGTATGGGGTTCCTGTTGTGAAAGGTGCCCTGACACTTGCGCCGCTGGCGCCGCAGGCGGCTGTGCTCACCAAGTGGCTTAAGACGGAAGTGCCCGGATAGCAGCATGGGTGCCTGGTGCACAATCAACTGGAAAGTAAAAGGCGCGGACCCCTTGGGGGCCGCGCCTTTATAGTGTCAGTCGCCTCAGGCAAGCAAAGTATTCATCGCATTGATAAGTGTGGTTTCCACGCCATTCGTACCAGCCTTGAAATGGGCAAGGTGTCCATAGACGGTCATTGAACCACCAGCAATTCCCGGGTAATCCGGCTCCCAGCCACCCTCATAGCTGCCGAGTGGCATGTTGGGTGGAAAAAATTCATTGCTTGGTATGTAGCAGCAGGATTCATTGGCATATCCGCCGACGATGATGCCATTGGTTCCGCCGTTGCGATTCCGGAAATACGCTCCATATCCACTGACGAGTTCGCCGCCGATCATGGCGATCTTCAGCTGGGGGCTTCCGTTGAACTTCCACACTTGGAACGGGGAGGGCACCGCGGTCTTGTAGCTATTGCTGTCGATGCGTCCGATCATTACCTGGGCGTGACGCTGGTACCACTGTGGCTGGCCATCCGGGTTCCCCAATCGGGCCACATAGGCGGCACGCACGGCAGCCAGGTTGCTGGCCGTCGCTGTGATGTCCAACGGAAGCTGGACCTCCTGGTACCGCGTCACCATCGGGCCGCTGAGTGCCCGGCCGGCCGACTGCATGCTTGAATTGACGGTCGCGCCGAGGGCGTCTCCATGCTGGTCCCTGAGCTCCCAACTCCGGACTCCGCCCGGGTCCTGGTCCCCAGCGGGTCCCTGCACAAACATGGCGAAACAATTCGGGTTACGGTTCTCGATGTAATTGCAGGCACCTGCTGCGAAATCTCCGTCAAACAGCGTGCGCAAACCTGCACTGATGGGGTGGCATCCGTAGCTGAAAATCACAGCTGCAGGTGTGCCGTTGCCGCGCCTGGCCACGAGAATGGGAACGGCCGTTTCCGTATAGGGAAGCCCCACTCTATTCGCGGAAAAATTCTGTGTTGAGACTTTGTAGTCGAAAGTCACTGCAATTTCATCGGCATCCAAGGCTTCCTGGGCAAGATTCACGACAACGTCTTCCAGGTCGTCACTGTACGAGCGGATCAAACCTAAATCTGCCAGTCCGTAGGCCATGAAGGGATGCAAGGTGTCGATCAGTGCGGGACCGTTATGCGTATGCGTCGCTTGGATCAGGATGTCGCTGCTGGACCAAGCCGCGAGTTGGATGATCCTGTTGCGGATCCGTTGATGCATGGCCCGGGGCAGTGCCAGAACGTCCAACGAGATGATGATGTGGGGATGAGCGTCTTCCCAGATGAGGATGGCCCGGGCATAGAGGGGCTCGAACGGCGAACTGCTGGTGGCCTCGCGTCCGCCATCGGTGGTGCCATATCCGGCCATATACGGATTGGTGCTCAGCGACGGCGTAATGTCAGCGCTTGCAGTTCCAACTCGAAACGCCATAAAAGATCACTCCTTGATTGTGCGCAATGGGTGATCCTTGCCTGCCCCCAAACAAAGTCCATATCCCGAAAGCGCTGAACAGCCAATACGTGAGACCACCTTCATTAGACCATGTGATCCAGCAATTTAGGCCGCTCCAGGCCGATATTTATCGCCGTCGGAACCCCGCAGTCCGCCGGGAACAACGGAGGGCCCGTTCGTGGAAGATTTCCACGAAAGGGCCCCCGGAAGTGGACTGTCTGCGTACTATTTTGCCGCTGGTGCCAGAATCGTCAGGGAATTCCAGCCTGTGCCGATCCGTGTTGGTGTTCCCCACGTACTGTTTGAACCCACAGGGTAGTACCGCAGCTCGCCTACGGTGGTCCGGGCGATGACACCGCTGGAGCCGGCTCCGGCAAATCCGCGGATGGCACCGAAACCAGTGATGACGTTCCAGCCTGTTCCGACCACCGCTGCAGCTTCCTGCACGAAATTGCCGGTGCCGTTGGAACGGTACAGTTTCAGATCGCCCGCTGCGTTTTTCGCCAGGAGATCGGCATTGGAGTCTTTGTCAAAGTCCATTTGAACTATGTCCAAGCCAGTCCAACCGACTCCGATGGCTATACCGGTGGACACCGTCTTTCCGGTGGGGTTGCTGAAGTAGTAAAGGCGACCCGTGGAGTCGTACCCTACGATTCCGGGATGTGCATCGGCCTTTTTCCATGTCCCAACGCTGAGCGTCCAGTCCTTCCAGTTACTGCCGAGGGCGATGGGAGCCCCAAAACCGCTGCCTGACCTGCCCGGGTAGACGTTTAGCTGGCCGTCTGCCCACTGCGCCACAATGTCCAGGGCGCCGTCTCCGTTCCAATCCGTGACGAACCCGGCCTTCAGGCCGGCCCACCCTGTTCCGATGAGGTCCTCCGGCAGAAGCGCAGTGGTACCAGTGCCGGGATAGCGGTAGAGGTTGGCATCGGTACGGACCGCGACCACATCCTCCTGGTCGATGCCCAGTGTTGTCTCAACATCCAGTGGAGCGTCGCTGATCCGGACCGCGTCATCCCAGCCCAGTCCGATGAGGCTCCGGTCGCCCCACGAACCCGCGACGGCCGGGTAATAGTAAAGGTCACCATTGGCGGTGCGGGCATGCAGTCCCTGGGAGCCGGCGCCGCTGAAGCCGATGGCTGAACTGACCGACGTCATGCCATTCCATCCGGAACCGATCACCTGGGCGGACTGGTTGAGGAAGCTGCCCAAGCCATTCGAACGATACAGGCGAAGGGTGCCGTCAGAAGTGCGCGTGACGACGTCCTGACTACCGTCGCCATCGAAGTCGATCTGGTTCAGCTGGTGGCCGCTGAAGCCTGTCCCAATTAAGGCGCCACCCCCAAGCGCTCCACCTCCTGTGTTGGGGTACCGGTAGAGATTGCCCAGATAGTCCTGTCCTATAACGCCCGGATAGGCATCTCTGGAGTTCCACCAGCCCACTGTCAGGGACATCTCCTGCCAGCCGGAACCGACTTGGATGGGAGCATAGAAGCTGCCGCCGGGAGCACCCCGGAAGACCTTCAATGTTCCGTCGGACCACTGGGAAAGGATGTCCTGGACGCCGTCCTGGTTCCAGTCGACGACGTACAGCGATTTTGCGCCGGTCCACCCCGAACCGATGGCAAATGGACCAGTTATCCGGCCACTTCCATCGGCCGGAAATACATCGAGCCTGCCGGTTGAGCTTGTAGCCAGGAGATCGGCACCGGACTTGATGGATGGGTTGGAGGGTGCTGAGGCGCCTCGGGCGAACGTCCTCAGCTGATCGTAGCTGCCGTTGAAGATGTTGGAATCACCTTCGAACGGCCCGGTGCTGCTGTACTGCCACATGGTGTAGTTGCCCCAGCTGGCGGGCAAGGATCCAGGAGAGTTCGTGGGGTTGTTCCAGTACGAAGCGATCCAGAGCGGGTAACTCCCGAACGTAGAGTTTCCTACACACGTATTCCACCAGTCAGTGGTGCTGTAAATGACGGGAAAGCGCCCCGTGAGGGCTTTGACTGTATTGCCGAAATCGGCAGCCCACTGCCCAAGCTGTGCTTTGGACATGTTGTAGCACGTGTTGCCGAAGTAGAAGCCATTGATGGTCCGTCCGGCGTAGGGGTTGTATTCGATGTCCAGGACAGGAGGAAGTGTGTAACCGTCCGCTGTCCATCCGCCGCCATTTGCCACGAAGTATCTCGCTTGGTCCGCACCCGAAGACCAGTTGGGGATGGCGAAATGATAGGCGCCGCGAACCATGCCGGCGTTGCGGGAGCCGTTGTATTGCTGTGCATAGTTTTCGTTCAGGTAATAGTTGCCCTCGGAGGCCTTTACGTAAGCCCAGCGGGATCCTTCGTTCCATTGGCTCTGCCAGTCGACGTTGCCCTGGTGCGCGCTGACGTCCTGTCCTTGGATGCCGATGGTTGGCCTCCAGTGACCTGGATCGGCGTCCATCGGCACCACCTGTCCCACTGTGCGTGCGCCGGCAGGCCCGGAATTTCCGCTGCCTTGCTTTGCCGCCATGACCCTGGGCGAGCGCTGACCCATTTCTGCCCCGCCAGCCGGAATTGCGGCGCGCATTGCAGCCTTCATGGTCTCGGCGTCCGGAGCGTTGCCAGGCATTGCTTTGGCGGTTGGCAGCGCAGCTGGATCGTCCACAGCGGGGCCCACGGCCGGCTGTGGAGCAACAGCAGGTGAAGGTTCGACGGCGGGGGGCGTCTGCGGCTGGTTGGTCACCGTCGGGGCGCTGTCCGTCGGGGCGCTGTTCGAGGGGCCCCCGGAACCGGATGGAACGAGCGACCCCGCTGCGGGCGGCGTCTGCGCAGCGATGGGCGCGGGAGCAGGGCGCGGGCCGGAGTCCTCCGCCCATGCAGGAATGCCGGGAAAAGTCCCCGCAAGGACGACCAGGCAAATGGCGATTCCAGTCCTTGCATACGGCATGCGGCGGACCGACTCTACGGGGGTTCTTGTCATATCCAATTCCGGCCCTGTGCCGCGGCTCAGCGGCGCATGGTGTGGCTTGCTGACAAGCTCCGGGGCGGGCGCCTGCGCATGGGACCAAAGGCCAGCTCCTAACGGGCTTTACCCTAACATTCCGAAACTGGAGTGACTAGTGGTACAGACGATACTGAAGGGACTCTTGTTCCAATAGTTATCCACAACCGCCTAAGCAGGACTTGGCGCCTGGGAGTGGCTCCCATAGCGTAGGTCATTCGAGATACGCCTCTCGGATACGGACGCGAAGGTTTTGGGGGAAATATGGAGGCCGTTGGGATTGTAGAGGGCGAGGTCCGCGAACTTATCAGACGCCGCGGCTTGGACCCCTTCGAACAAACCGCGGAAGTCCGACGCCTGGTTGAGGACGCGGTCAACGATTATGACGAAAGGGCTCTCCTTGGACCCCTTCCGCCATTGGGACATCTGGACACCGCCCGCAGGCACGTCTTTGACGCCGTAGCGGGATTTGGTCCGCTTCAGCCCTTCCTGGATGATCCTGGAATTGAGGAACTCTGGATCAACGCGCCGCACGAAATCTATGTCGCGCGTAATGGAGAGTCCGAGCTGACGGGAATCACCCTGACCGGGCAGCAAGTCCGGGACCTCGTCGAACGGATGCTCAAGAGTTCGGGGCGGCGGCTGGACCTGTCGTCGCCGTTCGTGGATGCGGCCCTGCCGGACGGGTCACGGTTGCATGTCGCCATTCCAGACGTGACCAGGAAGCACTGGGCTGTCAACATCAGAAAGTTCATCGCCAGGGCGAACCGGCTTGAACATCTCGTCGAGTTGGGAAGCCTCACACCCCAATCTGCCAGGTTCCTTGGTGCAGCGGTTGCAAGCGGACTCAACATCCTCGTCTCCGGTGCCACCCAGGCAGGGAAGACCACCATGTTGAACTGCCTTTCAGCAAGCATTGGCTCACGTGAGCGCGTTGTAACCGTTGAAGAGATTTTTGAATTGCAGCTCCCTCTGCGTGACGTCGTGGGTCTCCAATGCAGGCAACCGAACTTGGAAGGTCACGGAGAAATTCCACTGCGAAGGCTCGTTAAGGAAGCCCTGCGCATGAGGCCTGACCGCCTGGTGGTTGGCGAAGTCCGCGAAGCCGAAAGCCTGGACATGCTGATCGCGTTGAATTCCGGACTTCCCGGTATGTGCACGGTCCATGCAAATTCGGCCCATGACGCCGTCACCAAGATTTGCACGCTGCCTCTACTGGCAGGAGCGAACATTTCCAGCGCGTTCGTCCTTCCCACAGTTGCCTCGTGCATTGACCTGGTGGTGCATTGTGCCCGGCAGGCCAATGGGCGCAGGCAGGTCACCGAAATCCTGTCGTTGGGACGCCGTGTGGAAAACGGGGTCATCGAATCCTCGGTGGTGTTTCGCATGCTTGAAGGGCAGTTACAGCCCAAAGCCAACTCCATGCCGGCGGTCGAAAAGTTTGCCGTGGCTGGTTTCGATGTGGCCGCGCTGCTGGAGCTGAACTGATGGCCCCGCTATTGGGGATCCTTTGCGGCGGTGGAGCCTTACTTATCTGGTGGTCCACCTGGGAGCATCCGCCAGAGGCCCGGGCCAGGGAACCCCGTCCACGACGGCTGGAACTTCTCTTGCTCTCGGCAGGCATAGAAAAGGTCACTAGTGCCGGCCTCCTTCTCAGTTGCGCTGGATGCGGAGTCATCGCCATGCTCCTGTTCTTCGTTGTGACCGCGTCATTGCCCGTCTGCCTTTGTTTCGGAATCTTTGGCGCATGGATCCCTTTTGGACTCGTGCGTCGGCGGGCGCGGAAACGCCGTGCCACCCTGCGCCAGCTGTGGCCCGATGTTGTTGACCATCTCCGATCCGCCATTCGCGCCGGACTGGCTTTGCCGGAGGCCTTGATCCAGCTTGGACACAACGGGCCGGACGAACTGCGGAGCCTGTTCCTGGATTTTGGTGCCGACTATAGGTCGGGCGGGCAGTTCGATGCGGCGGTAAACAAACTCAAGGACCGCCTGGCAGATCCGGTGGCTGACCGGATCATCGAGGCACTTCGCATGACCCGGGAAGTGGGCGGCTCCGACCTCGGGCGCCTGTTGGGTACGTTGGCCGGATTTCTTCGGGAAAGCGCCCGGACGCGCAGCGAACTCGAGGCCAGGCAATCGTGGACGGTCAATGGTGCCAGGCTTGCTGTCGCAGCGCCCTGGATAGTCTTGGTGGTCATGGCCGGGAGACCTGAAGCCATGCTTGCCTACAACTCCGGAATCGGGGCTGTTGTGCTGCTCGGCGGTCTTCTTGTCTCGGTTCTGTGTTACACAGTCATGCTGCGCATTGGGGCATTACCCGAAGATGAGCGGGTCCTGCGATGAGCATCTCCACTGCCACCGCCACACTCCTCGGATTACTCCTGGGCGCAGGGACATGGTTGATCCTGGTGCGGCTTCCATTCATGCGTGGCCGGACATTCGCAGAGCGCATCCACCCGCAGCTTAAGTTGCAGAACCTGGAGTCGCGCCTTCTTCGGGCGCCTACGCATAATCTGACACCCTTTGGACCATTGGAACGCATTCTCCGCCCCGTTATCCAGGACGGAATTGGCTACTTGTCCCGCTTTAACAGTGGCGGCCCAGCTTTGCGAAAGAGACTCGCTCGAGCCGGGTCCGCGAAAAGCGTGTTGGATTTCCGGGCGGAGCAACTGGTGTGGGCTTCAGGTGGCTTCCTGCTTGCCGTGATCGGCGTAGGGCTGGGTGCTGCCTCCGGACGATTCAGCCCGCTTCCCTCATTGGTGTCGGTAATCGGGGCTGCCTTTTGTGGATACGTTCTCCGCGATTTCGTGCTCGGCCAAAAGATCAAGCGCCGCGAATCGGTGATCCTCGCGGAATTTCCCAGCCTTGCCGAACTCATGGCACTGGCAGTCGCCGCCGGAGAGAGCGCAGTGGGTGCGATGGACAGGATCTCCCGTACCTCCACTGGCGAGCTCGCCAAGGAATTCAGTGGGGTTCTGGCCGATACGAGATCAGGAAAGTCACTGGTACATGCACTCGAGGCGTTCTCTTCCCGAACAGAACTGCCGCCCCTCGTCCGATTCGTTGACGGATTGGTTGTGGCCGTGGAGCGGGGGACTCCGTTGGCCGATGTACTTCGGGCACAAGCTGCCGATGTCCGCGACGCTGCGAAGCGGGAATTGATGGAATCAGCCGGTCGAAAAGAAATCGGCATGATGGTGCCCCTGGTATTCGGAGTCCTTCCACTAACGGTCATTTTCGCAGCGTTTCCAGCACTTGCCGCCTTGCAGTTGAGCCTTTGACGGGACAACGCGGCGCCTTGACCAGCTAGTTCCATCCACTTATCGCTCATTGCCAGCAATACCAACAAACATTGAGGAAAAATCATGAAGAAGTATGGACGATCGTTTTCTGCCGGTAACACGACGAGTTGGCCCTTTTTCTCGTGGACCGTCGCTGTGATGGCGCGTAATGCGGCGTCAGGGCTGGAACACCGTGAGCGCGGGGACGTTCCCGGGTGGGTGATGATCACATTAATGTCCGCAATATTGGTCGCGGGGCTCCTGGCGATTGCATCGCCAGCATTGGCGGACCTCTTCACGCAGGCCATGGCCAAGGTGGGCAGCTAGGAGATGGGGCAGGCGTGTTCCCACAGGCACCTTCACATGCTCTGCCTGCCCTGCACATTTCGACGTGCCTGTGCACCTAAAAGTGCGGAACGAGGTTCCGCAGTTATCGATTTCGTGATGATTGCTGCCCTGTTGACGTTGCTGTTCATGGCGATCATTCAACTCACGCTCGTCCTTCACGTCCGAAACACGATTATTGATGCCGCCGCGTCCGGAGCGCGATATGCAACCCTTGCGGATCGAACGGCAACGGACGCCCAGGCGAGGACGTCCGAACTGATCGAGACGGCGCTTAATGGAGATTTCGCGGCTGATGTGACCACCGCTGAAAGGAATCTGGATGGAATCCGGGCATTGGAAGTGACCGTGAGGGCGCCTATGCCACTAGTGGGGCTTATCGGACCGCGTGGAGTCATGGAGGTTACTGGACATGCTGCCCTTTCAAACTGATGTCCCGGCTGCGGCTCCGTTTACTGCTTCTCAAGGGAATCGTTGCAGGCACCGGCTGAACAAGGCTTGGCAGTTGGCGTCCGGACCATATCAAGACATATCTACAGCGGGTACCGACGTCGAAAGGCAACGTGGCAGTGCCATCGTGGAGTTTACGTTCCTTGCACTGCTGCTCATGGTCCCGGTTGTCTATTTCCTGGTAACCGTGGGCCAGATCCAAGGCGGATCCTTCGCAGTGGTGGGTGCGGCGGATCAGGCGGCCAAGGTCTTTGTTTCCCAAACTGAACCCGCCCTCGCGAGGGCCAGCGCAGAACAGAGCGTCCTCGTGGCGTTGAAGGACTACGGCTACCCGGCGCAAGCCGCCAGAATGGAGATCACGTGCGACCAGGCAGACTGCCTTTCGGCAGGTGCGGCAGTGACAGTTTGGGTTCGACTGACTGTCCCTTTGCCCATGGTTCCGTTTGGCGACTCGCTCCATCTGGACGCTGCCGTGCTCAATGCCTCTGCCACGCAAGTCGTGGGCCGCTTTAAGTGAATCGTCAACGCGAAGAGCGGCCATAAAGATGGCGATGGGGCGGATATCGTGCAAAGAGGAAGAGGGCCAGATGACCGTGCTGATCGTGGGGTTCGTACTTCTGGCACTCCTGTTGGCCGCTGTGGTGATGGCTACTTCGGCGATTTACCTGGAGCACAAAAAACTTCTGTCCTTGGCTGATGGCGCAGCACTTGCTGCTGCAGACTCCTACGTGGTGGGTGACATCGAAGGAAGCATCGCGCCCTCGGCCCCGCTCGTGGACGAGCGGGTGCTGGGCGCGGTTAGTAAGTACCTGGGAGACAGCGAAGCCTTCTCCTTGCACGATCACTTGGAAGTTTCTCCTGAAACCGGCAGTTCACCCGGTGGTACAGCGGTGGTGGTCTTAAAAGCCATCGCCCATCCGCCCTTGGTCACCTTCCTGCTGCCTGAGGGAATCCCCGTTGAAGCAAGATCAAGTGCCAGATCCCGGCTGACCCAATAGCGACATGACGCAATCATAGGGACGTAATGACGGGACCCAGTCGGGGGAGTGCGGCTGATAGCGTACGCTGGAAAGACCATGGCTGAGATTGATTTTCCCGCAGAAATCCGCGCGCTTCGCGCCACTTACAGTTCCATCGAGAACGTCACCGATGTTGATGCCTTGAAGGCAGAAATCGCCGAATTGAGTGAGCAGGCTGGCGCGCCGGACCTTTGGGATGACCCCGCATCGGCGCAGGTTGTGACGTCGCGCTTGTCCCACCGGCAAGCCGAAGTGGAGCGCCTGTCCAAACTGGCCTCCCGGATAGACGACCTCGAAGTACTGGTGGAGCTCGGCCAGGACGAGGGCGACGAAGCCTCAATGGCCGAGGCCGCCAAAGAGCTTGATTCGATTCGCAAAGCCCTCGCCGAGCTCGAAATCGTCACGCTGTTGTCCGGCGAGTACGACGAACGGGAAGCCGTAGTGACCATCAGGGCAGGAGCAGGTGGCGTTGACGCTGCCGACTTCGCCGAGATGCTGATGCGTATGTACCTGCGGTGGGCGGAGCGTCACGGTTACCCCACTACCGTGATGGACACGTCCTATGCTGAAGAAGCAGGCCTGAAGTCCGCCACGTTCGAAGTCAAGGCACCGTACGCATTCGGCACCCTGAGTGTCGAGGCGGGCACACACAGACTGGTCCGTATCAGCCCCTTTGACAACCAGGGCCGCCGGCAGACTTCGTTCGCCGCAGTCGAGGTCATCCCGTTGATTGAACAGACCGATTCGATCGAGATTCCCGACAACGAGATCCGCGTAGACGTCTTCAGGTCTTCAGGGCCAGGAGGCCAGTCCGTCAATACGACCGACTCCGCCGTTCGCCTGACGCACATTCCCACGGGCATCGTGGTGTCAATGCAAAATGAGAAGTCGCAGCTTCAAAACCGGGCAGCTGCCTTGCGTGTGCTCCAGTCGCGGTTGCTGCTTGTTAAGAAGGAACAGCAGGACGCCGAAAAGAAAGCCTTGGCCGGCGATGTCAAGGCGTCCTGGGGAGACCAGATGCGTTCCTATGTTCTCAATCCGTACCAGATGGTCAAGGATCTGCGCACGGAACACGAAGTAGGCAACACTTCGGCTGTCCTGGACGGCGACATCGATGACTTCATCGACGCCGGTATCCGTTGGCGCACCGGCAACCGTAACGCTGCCAGCTAGGGCCTCAGTCCGCGTACCGGGGACGTCCGATTCCACGACACGCCCCCGAAACCCCCGGAATCCCGGCTGCAGCGTGCGTATAGTCGAGTGGCCGGTGCTCTCACTTCCCCCATCGAAAGCCCGCGCTCCGGCTGTTGGACTGGGCGAGTACGTCATGTCCGGCGGGGTTCTAAAGGGCCATGATCAGATTTGAGAATGTCACCAAGGTCTACGAGCAGAATGCCCGACCGGCGCTCGATTCTGTCAGCCTTGAGATCAACCGTGGTGAATTCACCTTCCTGGTGGGCGCCTCAGGGTCAGGAAAATCCACCTTCCTGAGATTGATCCTCAAGGAAGACAAAGCATCCTCAGGTTCGGTTTACGTTGCCGGCCAGAACGTGGCCAATATTTCGAGCTGGCGGGTGCCCAAGCTTCGCCGGGGCATCGGTGTGGTCTTCCAGGATTTCCGTCTTCTCCCGCAGAAGAATGTCTTCGCGAACGTTGCGTTTGCCATGCAGGTCATCGGCAAAAGCCGCTCCATCATCCGGGAGACGGTTCCTGAGGTATTGAAGACCGTTGGTCTTGAGGGCAAGGAAAAGCGGATGCCCCACGAACTTTCAGGTGGCGAGCAGCAGCGCGTTGCGATTGCCCGCGCCGTCGTCAACCGCCCGGGCATTCTCCTTGCTGACGAACCCACGGGAAACCTTGACCCCATTACGTCCATGGGAATCATGGGAGTCCTGGACAAAATCAACCAGAACGGCACCACTGTGGTCATGGCTACCCACGACGACGACATCGTTAACGAAATGCGCCGCCGCGTGGTGGAACTCAAGAATGGCAAGGTCATCCGCGACGAAGCGAAGGCACTGTACACGTCCATGATTCCGGTTGTCGGTGAATCGCGGCGGCTGAAGGACGCCAGTGGCGAGGAACTCAACCGCGCGCAGGGGGCACAGCTGTGAGGCTCCTTTTCATCCTCGGGGAAATCGGCAGCGGCCTGCGCCGCAACCTGTCCATGGTGATCTCGGTCGTCTTGGTGACCTTTGTTTCCCTGACATTTGTTGGCGCAGCGGGAATGCTCCAGATGCAGATCAACCAGATGAAGGGCTACTGGTACGACAAAGTCCAGGTTGCTGTCTTCCTCTGCAACGATGGCTCGACGGCGGTTGGTTGCGCCTCTGGGCCTGCCACCAAGGAACAGCAGGACAATCTGCAGGCAATGTTGGAGTCTCCGGCAGTCAAGCAGTACATCAACGACTTCCAATTCGAATCCCAAGCCGAGGCCTACAAACACTTCAAGGAGCAGTTCTCCAATTCGCCCATCGTTGATTCCGTATCTGAGGACCAGTTGCCGGCCTCGTTCCGTATCAACATGAAGAACCCCGAGAAGTACCAGATCATCAGCGAAACATTTTCCTCGCAACCCGGCGTTGAGACGGTCAGTGACCAGCGCCAGGTACTGGAACGGATTTTCTCCTGGATGAACGGCGCTTCTGTGGCCGCCATGGGTGTGGCCGCAGTGATGATCTTCTGCGCTGTGCTTCTGATAACCACTACGATCCGCCTCTCGGCGTTCAGCCGGCGCAGGGAAACGGGGATCATGCGCTTGGTGGGCGCCTCGAAGACAGTCATCCAGTTGCCGTTCATCCTGGAGGGCGTGATCGCCGCTGTTGTGGGCGCCTTGCTGGCTTCCGTGACGCTGTGGCTGATGGCACACTTCTGGCTCAACGGTGATCTGTCCAGGCAATTCCTTAACACTCCCTTCATCTCATCGACGCAGGTCCTGGTGATCGCACCGGTGCTGATTGCGCTCGGCGGCGGCCTGGCCGGGATATCCTCCTTGTTGACCCTCCGGCGTTACTTGAAGGTTTAGTGATGAAGGACGGGCGGCTGCGAATAACTCTGCTGACAAGCGAAAAGGACTCATGATGACCACGTTGGACCAGAACTCGCTGCGTCGGCGCCTTGCGTCCGGCCAAGCCAGGATTCTTGGTGGCGTCCTCGCCCTGGGCCTCGCGGTCAGCCTCCTGTCCGGTGTACCTACGGCCCATGGGGACAGCCTGGACGACCAGCAAGCTGCGCTCGAGGCCGAATCGGCGCGCGTCCAGGCGTCCCTGGAGTTTGTGGACTCGAAGATCGCCAAGGCCGCGGGCGATCTGGTCATCTACCAAGGTCGACTCCCGGGCGCCCAGCAGGCACTTCTCGAAGCGCAGGGCCGCGTGGCCAGTGCCGTCAAGGAAGTCGAGGCATTGGCGGCCCGGGTGGAGCTCGCCCAGCAGAACAAGGCCAAAATCACTGAGCAGCTTGAGAGCGACAAGCAGAAGATCACCGATACCAGGAAACTGATCGGCCAAATCGCCTCACAGGCTTATAAATCCGGCGGCGTGCCCACCAACATCGCCCTGCTCTTCGGATCCAACGAGTCCGGCAGCCTGACAGACTCCATGGACCTCGCTGATCAGGCAATGCGCAGCCAGAACGCAGCAATGACCAAGCTGACGCAACAGAATGCCAGCAACGTAAACTCCCAGGCCCGGCTGGCCGCCGTCGAGGCTGAGATCCAGGACCTGAAGGCCAAAGCCGACGCCGCGCTTGAGCGGGAGAAGGCTGCGCGCGACGAGGCTGCCAGCAAGAAAGCCGAAGTCGACAAGCTTATCGAGGACACCACCCGCCTGAATGGGCAACTACAGGCCGCCAAGCCTGGCATTGAAGCCGATCTTGCCCGGGTGAAGGCCGAACAGGACTCTGTTGCAGCCGAAATCGTCGAGAGGGACCGCAAGCTTCGGGAGGCGTGGGAGGCCGAGCAGCGTCGGCTTGCCGCGGAGGCTGCTGCTGCTGCGGCCGCCGCAGCAGCAGCGCAAGGAAGGCCTGCACCCCCCGAGCAACCGTATGTTCCGCCGGTGGGTTCGCCTTCCGCCTTTGGTTTGCGGCACCCCTTCGCCAGCTACGTACCCATCACCTCAGGATTCGGCTGGCGGGCAACTCCGCCCGGAACCATCGATTTCTACGGCACGGGTGGTTACATGCACACCGGCATCGACTTCGGCGCAGCCTGCGGCACTCCTGTTTATGCTGCAGCTGCCGGTACTGTCTTCAACTCTGGTTGGAACTCGGCGGACGGCGGTGGATGGCGCGTGAAGCTGTCCCACGGTGTGGTGCAGGGCAACTCCCTGACGACCATTTATTACCACAACAGCAGCATTGTGGTGGCCAATGGGCAGCAAGTATCGCAGGGACAACTCATTGCGTACTCGGGCAGCACAGGTAACTCGACGGGGTGCCACGCACACTTCGAAACCTGGTTGAACGGCGCCGCAGTGGATCCGATGACCCTCCTCTAGGAGCCGGTCCATGCATCAGGAGCCAGGGCCTGCGGGCTCTGGCGTACACTAGTTGAAATCCGCATCTAACAAGGAGTTCTACCGTGCCCAAGGAAAGTGGCCGTAAGGTAGTGGCCACCAATCGGAAGGCCCGGCATAACTACCATGTCCTGGATACCTATGAGGCCGGCATTGCGCTGATGGGTACCGAAGTGAAATCCCTCCGTGAAGGCCACGCCTCCATGGTGGACGGCTTTTGTACCTTCTACAATGACGAACTGTGGATGGAGGGCATCCACATCCCCGAGTATCACCAGGGGAGTTGGACCAACCATGCCGCGCGCCGCCGTCGTAAGCTTTTGCTTCACCGTGAAGAACTGGACAAGATCTCCCAGAAGATCCGCGAATCCGGCTTCACCGTGGTGCCGTTGCAGCTTTACTTCCTGGACGGCCGGGCAAAGGTTGAAATAGCCATAGCCCGAGGTAAAAAGGACTACGACAAGCGCCAAACGCTTCGTGAGCAGCAGGATAAGCGTGAATCGTTGCGCGAACTGCGGGAGCGCAACCGCCGCTAGGTTCGGATGTCGGTGCTCCGCCCTGGGATGGAATCGCGGGAATGATCTTCCGCGTGAATGCGTTATGATGGATAGTCCGGTAGGGATTTGATCGCCTGATGAATGACTTGCCGGTTTGGTAACAAAATACGGGGATGATCGGTTTCGACGATGTTAGTCGCGACAGGTGAAGCGGGCCGAGGATGCAGAATTATCTCGTAAACGCTGTCTGCAAACCAATAAGTGCCGAATCTAAGCGCACTGACTTCGCTCTCGCTGCCTAAGCAGTAAGACAGTCCGTCAGCCCGGGGTTGCTATCGCCCCGGTTCCTGGCGTCATTTAGATAGCCACTGCTGTTTGCCTTCGTCATTGAGGTAAACGGGACTTTTAGATGACTGGGCCCGGATCAGCCACCTGTTTGCAGGATGGCTGGGGCCGAGAAAATCCGACGCAAACTGCGCCCGGAGAAGCCCTGACAAAACGACATCGGACGGGGGTTCAATTCCCCCCATCTCCACCGGAAAGCCCTCGGATCCTAGTGATCCGGGGGCTTTTTCTCTGTCCGGACAAGATGCCCTGGCCGTTCACCCACGGCGTAGGGGAACGAGGACTAGCCGGCCTGTCCTGGCCGTTGTACAGGGTAGGCACCGCGGTAGCAGGAGGCATGTGATGAGTACTGAGCCAGAGTTTGAAATTCCGGATGACGGCCGGGATTCAGAAGCGCCTACCGAGCAGGATGACGACGCGGCCCTGGACGCGTACTCGCAGATCGTCATCCAGGTTGCGGAGTCTGTCACGCCTCATGTCGCCGCTATCGAGATGACGAGTGCGCGCCGGAACGGGCAGCTGCGTGTGGGCAGCGGATCGGCCGTGGTCTTTACCGGTGACGGGTACATGCTCACCAACGCCCATGTCGTGGCCGGCATCCAGTCCGGAAGAGCGGTGTTTGCGAATGGCAAGCAGACCGATGTGGAGCTCGTGGGGGCGGATCCGTTGTCTGACCTGGCGGTAGTACGTGGTCTCAAACCCACTCCGCCACCTGCCATTTTGGGTAACGCCGATTCGTTGAGGGTTGGCCAGCTGGTGATCGCGGTGGGCAATCCGCTGGGTCTTGCCGGATCAGTGACTGCCGGCGTGGTCAGCGGGCTGGGACGATCCATCCCCGTCCGTGCAGGTGAGCACCGGCGGGTGATCGAGGATGTCATCCAGACTGACGCGGCCCTTAACCCGGGCAACTCGGGCGGCGCCCTGGCCGACACCCGGGGCCGCATCGTGGGCATCAACACGGCCATTGCTGGACTGGGCCTTGGACTCGCCGTACCTATTAATAGGACGACCCAACGGATTATCGCCTCCCTGCTCAAGGATGGGAGGGTGCGCCGGGCCTACCTGGGTTTGGTGAGTACGCCTATCCCGCTTGATGCCAGTGCGGTGGTGCGGACTGGCCAAAAGGAGGGCCTGCGTGTGGTGGAGGTCATCGCGGCCTCGCCTGCGGAGTTAGCGGGGCTCCAGCCAGGGGACCTGGTGCTTCGGGCCCAGGGCAGGGCTGTCTCCAGTGCAGAGAGCCTGCAGAAGTTGCTGTTTGCCGAGGCCATAGGCGAACCGTTCCCCTTAACCGTGCTGCGGGACGGCAAAACGGTACAGCTGATAGCCGTTCCCTCGGAGATGAGCCAGCAATGACGAGCCAGCAACAATGAGGCGATGCTAGGCCTGGTCCTCGCGGACGTCCACCACGCCAACAAAGCGGCTGCCGACGCCTTCATATTCGCTGCGCACGTCACCCAGGAACAGTTCCGGCAGTTCACTGTTCTTATGGTGCCCGCAAAAGACGAACGAGAAATCGGGCCACCACTTCTTGGGCCGCACCGCTTCTGAATACCCACACACTGCGCAGGTCAGGTGGACCCAAACAGGCCGTTTGCCCGTGCGGTTGGCACGTGACTGGATCAGCCAGGCCGGAGGATTGTCCTGGAGACTCCGTAGTTCCGCTTCTGAGAGCCGTGAAGGGATGCCGTGGCGCTGGGCCATTTCCATGGAGATATCTAGGGCCAATGCTGCGTCACGTCTACTAATCACTGTTTAACGATACGGGACTTCGTCCTGGAGGAATGCCGCGTAGGCTGTGCACATGACGGATGCTGTGGCTTTGCTGCCGAGAACGCCGCTTCAAAAACGGGTGCTCATTGTGGCAATTGTGGCTTCTTTTATCGCCATCCTGGATGGTTTCGTGGTCAACTTGGCCCTCCCGGCCATTGGACGTGAACTTGGCGGTGGCTTGGTCATCCAGCAATGGGTGGTGGATGCCTATCTATTGACCCTCGGGGCGCTCATCCTCGTGGCTGGTTCACTATCGGACCACTTTGGCCGGGCACGGATCCTCGAATGGGGGCTGGCGGGCTTTGCCCTGACGTCGGTGATGTGCGGCCTGGCCTGGAACGGGGAAGTCCTGGTGGTGTCCCGCGCACTTCAAGGGATTGCCGGCGCGCTCCTCGTGCCCAGTTCGTTGGCCATGATCATTACGTCCTTCTCAGGACCTTCCCAGTCCAAAGCGATTGGCCAATGGTCGGGCTGGACGAGTGCTGCCGCAATCGTCGGTCCGCTCATTGGCGGCGTCTCGGTGGACATGTTGTCATGGCGTGTGATCTTCTTCATCAACGTCATTCCCGCCGTCGCGATTTGGCCTCTGCTCGCGGGGCTTCGGGCGTCGGACGTGGCCAGGGACAAGAGCAAGGGAATCGACTACCTCGGCGCTGTCCTGGCCATGATCGGACTAGGTGGTCCCGTCTACGCCTTCATAGAACAGGGCCGGATGGGATGGACGAGCGTCCAGGTGTGGCTGCCGCTCCTGGCCGGTGTGGCGGCGATGGTGTTGTTCCTGGTCCACGAGGCGAGGACCAGGGAGCCCATGTTGCCGTTGAGGCTCTTTGCCATAAGGAACTTTGGGTGGGGCAACCTTGCCACGCTCGCGATTTACGGTGGGATATCGCTGGGATTCTTCGTCCTGGGCATCTATCTCCAGCAGGTTGGAGGGATGGGGGCTACCATCGCGGGAATTGCTTTGCTCCCGGCGACCGTCATCCTGATGCTGACGGCGTCCTACTTCGGTGGGCTGGCAGGAAAATATGGTCCGCGATGGTTCATGACCGTGGGGCCGCTGCTATGCGCTGTGGGCTTTCTGATGTCCCTCTCCGTCCAGGAGCCACTGAACTACTGGACCCAGGTGCTTCCGGGGCAGATCGTCTTTGGCGTGGGACTCACCACTCTCGTCGCGCCACTCACCGCAGCGATTCTGGGCGCGGTGCCCCAGGAAGAGGCCGGGATTGGTTCGGCCGTCAACAACGCCGTGGCCCGTATTGCAGGCCTCATCTGCATTGCCTTTGCCGGCCTGATCGTTGGTCCGGTGTTCACACGGCAAGGTTTGTACAATGCCTTGATTGTCACGGCGGCATTGTTCGTCATCGGGGCGGTGGCGTCCGCCGTCGGGATCCGCAACCCACAGCCCGAAGCGGCAGCTACCGTTGACAGCGACACGGATACTGCGTCCGACGACGGCGGCTCGGCCAGCCAGCGTAGCTAGCCCAGGCAGCGCATCGGGTCAGCGCGCGGGAAGCACGCAGCCTTCGTGGACTTCGGCGCTTTGGACCCAAAGTGCCGCTGTAACTTCATCCGCGAGATCGAATTCGCGCCGTTGGGCTCCGCTGCCGATCCGAACCACCAAGGCTCCGCCGAATGGTTTGCGTCCCACCACCTCAACAGGAGCGTCCAAGGTAATCTCTTCCGACGCGAGATACCGAAGAAGATCAGGATTTTCGTCGCTGATCCGCGTGATGCGGCCTGAGTGGCCTTCGTCCAACTCGATCATGCGGTACGCATGAGGGAGCTCCACGGATCCGTCAGCCGAGGGAATGGGGTCACCGTGAGGATCCCGCAGGGGGTGGCCAAGCTTGGCGGCCATGCGCTCGATGAACGTATCGGACACCGCGTGTTCCAACATCTCAGCTTCATCGTGGACTTCATCCCAGCTGTAACCGAGTTCGTCCACGAGGTATGTCTCAATGAGGCGGTGGCGCCGGACCATGGACAGCGCCAGCCGCATGCCCTCCGGAGTCAGCCTGATGGCGCTGTAGGGTTGGTGGTCCACCAAGCCCTGGTCCTTGAGCTTGCGGACCATTTCAGACACCGAGGAATTGGCAACGCCAAGCCGCAGGGCAAGCTGCGAGGACGTAATTGGTTTGTCCTGCCACTCCGTATAGGAGTAGATGACCTTGACGTAGTCCTCGATAGAGGAGGAGGGCGTACTGGTCTTCACACACCAAGCCTACCGTGGCGGGGCGCCGTGGATCTTGCGGGCCCGCCAGGTAGTCGTCACGTACGGCAATCCCAGTCGTTGGCCAGGGGCATGGCCGAGATGATCGTAGAGGTACCACGCCAGGTTGCCCATGACCTTTGCGCGGGTGGCTTCATTGGCGCGGAGGTAGTAGCTGCGCGATTTCGTGAGCTCCATGATGTCCTCCGGAGACACGGCGTCCTCCCAGCTGGTGAGATGGCTCTCCAAGTCCGTGAATTCCGGTCCGATAACTGGCCGGAAGCCGGGCTTGTGCACATCTCCGGCGTGCATGATGCGTGATAGCCGATGGACCCAGGGCACAGAGGTGTCCAGTTGGTTCCATACCAGGCCAAGAACTCCGTGGGGGCGAAGGATGCGGGCGATCTCCGTGCTGGCCTTGAGCGGGTCACACCAGTGCCAGGCCTGGGCAACGCTGACGACGTCGAATACTGAGTCCGCCAACCCTGTTGCCTCGGCCGTACCCTCCAACGCCTGAACGCAGGGATAGGACTTTCGAAGTTGCTCCAGCATGTCTGTGGAAGGATCGACGGCGGCCACCTGCAGGCCGCGTTCCACGAGCAGTGCCGTGAATTTTCCTGTGCCTGCACCAATATCCGCGGCGGACTTCGCTCCAGGAGGAAGAAGCCAAACCACTGAGTCTGTGGGATAGCCGGGCCGAACTCGATCGTAGTGTTCGCCGCCGTCCTGGAAGCTCTGGCCCAGTTCGTGGCGGCGCGTGGCATGCAGCTTGGGACCACCTGGCCTGGCAGCGCTGCCGGAAACACTTCCGCCGGAAACACTACGGGAAGGCACGGCCACGCACAGACTCCTTTACCGCGAACGCCGGTTACCCTACGAATTTACCGCACAGTACGTGTACATCAGCAACCGTGCTGTTTCAGTCAATAGTGCTGTGTCAGTCAATAGTGCAGGGTGCAGCCCCTGCGGTGCCCGGCGTGTTTGGCGCCCATTCCGGGTAGCTGCGGTGGTCGTTTGCCGGCACCCAGCGGCCTTCGTCCACTACATAGTCCCAGCCGAGACCCGTGCGCTTGAGTTCCTCGATACCAGCCAGCAGCCGCGTGGCATCCTCCAGGCGGGAGCCCACGCCGAAGCTGGCTCGCAGTGAGCCGGATGGGAGGCCCAGCCGCTTGAGGAGGGGATGGGCGCAGAAGCGGCCGTCACGAAGTCCTACACCGTGTTCGGCGGCGAGGTAGGCGGCGACCAGTCCGGCGTCGAATCCTTCCACCGAGAAATTGACCACGCCGATGGTGTCCTCGGAGTCGCTGAAGATCCGGTGGACCGTCACGCCGTCGATTGCTTCAAGTCCCTGTACGAGGTAGGAGCGGATTCCAGCTTCATGGGCATGCCAGGCATCCTGATCCAAGCCGGCGAGCACCTGCGTCGCGCGGGCCAACGTTGCCGCACCCAGGACATTGGGGGAGCCGCCCTCGTGGCGGGCGGGACCTGAGGCCCAGCTGACCGAGTCCAGGCGCGCCTCACGAACAGCGCCTCCGCCAGCAAGGTGGGGAGTACCGGCGTCGAGCCAGTCGGGACGGCCCACAACGACGCCGGCGCCGAACGGAGCGTAGAGCTTATGGCCGGAGAACACGATGTAGTCGACGTCTGCGGCGGCGATGTTGATGCGGCGGTGGGGGGCAAGCTGCGCGGCGTCCACCACAATCCTGGCACCGTATTCGTGTGCAAGTGATGCGAGTTCGGCGATCGGCAGGATTTCACCGGTCACGTTCGAGGCACCGGTGACCGCCAGCAGAGATACGCCGCCTTGGCTGAGTTCCTCGCGGAGCTTGGCCAAGGTAGCGGTCAGTGTCGAAGCAGCTACGACACTGCGGTGGGGGACGCCCTGCCAGGGAAGGAGATTGGCATGGTGCTCGATGTCCAGGTAAAGGACCTCGCCCGTTGGCTTTCCGTCGAGTTGCGGGAGGCAGCCCGCCAGCAGGTTCAGCGAGTCCGTGGTGTTCCGGGTGAAGATGACGGAATCATCCGGACGGCCGCCGACGAATTCACGGACGATGTCGCGGGAGTTCTCGTAGACCGAGGTGCTGATCTGGGAAGCGTAGCCCGCGCCGCGGTGGACACTGGCGTAGTAGGGGAGGATCTCGTTGAGATACGCAGAAACGATGGTCAACGCGGGAGCGGATGCTCCGTAGTCGAGGTTGGCGTAGCGGACGTGGCCACCCTGGATCAGGGGAGCTTGCAGCTCCGCGCCTGTGACGGCGGCCAGGGGCCTGCCCGCAGCGGCTTCGTGCGCTGCTTCTTCGACCGCAAGGGACGGCAGAACGGTGGAGTTGAACGTAGCAGTGCTCATGGGACCTCACTCAAGAGGGACCCCCTATGGGGATCCGCGCTTGCCGTATCCGTTCCGGACCGGCCAGGTCGTCACCCGGGGCACCCCACCGCGAATGGAGGGTTGCCGGCCAGCAAACCGGGGTTTAGCGCTGGCACTCGTGACCTGTAAAGAGGTTAGGCCACGCATCTGGCCTGCTCCAAAGTCGCTTCGCTTTGTTAAGCAGATTGTTACGAAGGGTCCGGAATCCCGGTTTTGGGCGAAGAAAAGACGGCGGATGCCCCGAAAAGGAGGCTTCCGCCGTCGAAAATTCTATGCTCAGCCGGTTGGCCTGTTGGTCCGCCGGGTCAGAGGAGGTCATCCAATGCGGGGTTTAGCCGCTTGAGGACCTCCGAATGGAGGATGGAGTTGGTGGCCAGGGCGTTGCCGCCGAAGGGGCCGTCCTCGCCTTCCAATGAGGTGAAGCGGCCGCCGGCTTCCGTCACGATGGGAACCAGTGCTGCCATGTCGTAAAGATTCAGCTCTGGCTCGCAGGCGATGTCAACAGCCCCCTCGGCTACCAGGCAATAGGACCAAAAGTCGCCATAGGCGCGCGTGCGCCAGATGTCTTCCGTCAACCCCAGGAACTCGTCCAGATTGCCGCGTTCCTTCCAGCCGGAGAGGCTGGAATATGACATTGAAGCATCGGCCAACCGCGAAACGTTGGACACCCTGAGCCGGGTGGCTGATGCCAGGGAGCGGCCCATGTAGGCGCCCATGTCCTTTGCTGCCCACCAACGCTTGCCCAGCGCCGGGGCGCTGACAACTCCAACGACGGGCTCGCCTTCGTCAACGAGCGCGATCAGGGTAGCCCACACGGGAACGCCCCGAACAAAGTTCTTGGTGCCGTCGATGGGGTCGATGATCCAACGCCGGGAGCCGTGGCCGCTGCTGCCGAACTCCTCGCCGAGGACGGCGTCACGGGGGCGCGAGCGTGACAATTGGCCGCGGATGGCTTCTTCCGCAGCCTTGTCGGCATCCGTCACGGGCGTGAGGTCAGGCTTGGTCTCGACCTGCAGATCCAAGGCCTTGAAGCGGTCCATGGTTTGGGCGTCCACGGAATCCGCCAGCACGTGGGCCAGTCGCAGGTCGTCGTTGTAGCTGGAAACGGGTTGGGTCATGCCACCAAACTATCGTGAAACGTTCCCTGCAGTTGGATCGCCTTGCGCCGACACTTAGTTGACCGTACCCAATTCCTTGGTCTCTTTCGCTTCCATACGCGGGTCCGCGCCCAGCAGCCGCCGGAGCGAAGACAAACGGGCCACTCCGGAAGGACCCGCGTGTCCCTCGTTCACCCAGGCATCAAGTCCGCAATTGATGGCGCCGGCATCGTGCTTGCAACCGCGTTCACAAGCTTCTGTGCCCGGTTCCAGGTCGGGGAAGGAATGCAGGATGCGGTCGGGGTCCACGTGCGCCAGTCCGAAGGAGCGGATACCGGGGGTATCGATGATCCAGCTACCCGGTGGGGCGTCTGCCAGCTTCAGGGCCAACGCCGAGGACGACGTGTGCCGGCCCCGCCCGGTGACGGCGTTGACACCACCGGTAGCCCGTTCGGCTCCCGTCAGGGCATTGACCATGGTGGACTTCCCGACGCCCGAATGGCCCAGCATGACAGTCACTTTTCCATCAAGGTGTGCCCGCAATTCGGCAACGGCGCGGCTGTCCAGCCTCGCGGACAGTCCGTCGTCGGAGCGGGCGTCAATACCGGACGCTTCATCATCTGCCGTACGGCTGATGATGATCGGAAAGTCCAGGCTGAGATAGTTGGATAACAGCTCCGCAGGATCCTTGACATCTGCTTTGGTGACAAGCAGCAGCGGCTCGATCCCGGCGTCGTAGGCTGCAACCAAAGCACGGTCAATAAAGCCCGTCCGGGGCTCCGGATTGGCCGCGGCGACCACCACCACAAGTTGGTCTGCGTTGGCCACCACCACTCTTTCGATGGGGTCGGTATCATCAGCGCTGCGCCGCAGCAGCGTCTTGCGCTCCTCTATGCGGACCAGCCGCGCGAGGGTATCCGGCTCTCCCGATACATCCCCCACCAAGGCGACGAAATCGCCGGGGACGACGGGGTTTCGTCGCAGTTCACGCGCGCGTGCAGCGATGATAATACGTTCATCGGAGGAGTCTTCTCCAACGATGGCGGTGTAGCGCCCGCGGTCCACCGTGATGATCCGGCCAATGACCGCGTCATCATGACTGGGGCGGTCTTTGGTGCGGGGCCTTGATCCTTTTTTGTTCGGACGGATCCGGACGTCGGATTCGTCCCAGGAGCGTGCGTCGCGGCCCATGGTCAGTTGCTGGCCTCACTGGTGACGGTTTCGTCCTCGCCCGTGCCCTGCTGCAGCATGGCCTCCCACATCTGCGGAAATTCGGGCACCGTCTTGGAGGTGGTAGCGATATCCTCCACCTGGACGCCCTCAACGGCGAGCCCCAAAATAGCGCCGGCCGTAGCCATGCGGTGGTCGGCGTAGCTGTGTACGACGCCGGGATGCAGAGTGGCCGGGCGGATGATCAGGCCGTCAGCTGTTTCTTCTGCGTCTCCGCCGAGCCGATTGATTTCAGCGGCCAGCGCGGCGAGCCGATCGGTTTCATGGCCACGGAGGTGCGCGATGCCGGTCAGCCGTGAAGGGCCTGTGGCCAGTGCGCACAGCGCAGCGACCGTGGGCGCGAGCTCGCTGGTTTCGTCGAAGTCGGCGCCTTTGATTTCCGGGCCGCCCTTAACCGTGAGCGTGCCGTTTTCGAGTGTCACCGTGGCACCCATCTCAACCAGGATGGACCGCCAAAGATCACCCACCTGGGTGGTCTGGGTGGGCCAGTTGGGGATCCGGACGGTTCCGCGGGTTGCCAGGGCTGCGGCAAGGAACGGGCCGGCGTTGGAAAGGTCCTGTTCGATCCGCTGGTCGAAGGCGTGGATGGGGCCAGGTGCGACCCGCCAGTGGTTGGGTACCGAATCGTCCACCTTGACGCCCACTCCGCGAAGGACGGAAACGGTCATATTGATGTGGTCCAGGCTGGGGACAGGCTTGCCAACGTGTTCCAGGTGAAGGCCTTCGGTGAATCTGGCGCCTACAAGCAGCAAGGCCGAAACGAACTGGGACGATGCGCTGGCATCGATCACCAGATGGCCGCCCCGAACCTCGCCAGTGCCATCCACAGAGAAGGGAAGGGCCGACGGCGTCCTTCCGCCTTCGGTGGCGACAGGAACTCCGAGGGCGAGCAGCGCTTCGATGATGGTTCCCATGGGCCGCTTACGGGCATGGGGATCGCCGTCGAACGTGGTTGGACCATTGCGTAGCGCAGCTAAAGGTGGAACGAAGCGCATAACCGTACCGGCAAGGCCGCAATCGATGGCAGTCTCCGCACCCGAAGCCGAAGGATCCATGGGAGTGATCTCAAGGTCCGGTCCATAATCACCGTCGCCGGGTACCTCGGTGACGGTGGCACCCAGTTGTCTGAGCGCCTGAATCATAAGGACGGAATCGCGGGAGTGAAGGGGGGCCCGCAGGCGGGAAGGGCCGTCGGCCAATGCTGCGAGGACCAGGAAACGGTTGGTGAGCGATTTTGAGCCCGGCACCGTCACTGTGGCATCCACTGGCCTGGTGGCGTAGGGAGCTGCCCAGAGGGGCAGGGTGTCGACGGAGTTTGAACCCGTGTTTGCTGCGGTGGTACCTGTCATGCTTCCTTATGCTCCAACTGCGTTGTCTACGGCCTTGCGTACTGCTTTGTCTGCCCGCTTGAGCTGCTTGCCCGTGACCTTCCTGGCGTCGGCAGCCAGGTGCTCGGCCCGCCATGCAAGGCTGGGGCGGCCTTCAGTATCGACAGAGGCCAGCAAAACCCCGCCCGTCAGGGAAATGTTCTTCAGGAGTTGGGCCCGTCGTGCGCTGCGGCCGTCCTTGGTGCTGATGTCGGCTGAGCGCCACTCCACATAGGAGTTCAGCGCGGACGTCAACGCCAGAACCGTTGCCGCGAAGCGGGAGAATTTGCCAAGTCCAAGCAGTGCGCCGGCCCCCAGCTGCGCGCCACCGATGACCCGGGCCAGGACCTTCTCGTCGGTTGGGAAGGGCAACGACTCCGCGGCGCGGCGCAGGACCGGTGACAGTTGCCTGGCAGTGTCGTCCGCGTTCTTGAGCTTGTCCAGACCTGCGATGACGAAGCTGGACGCGAGCATCGGCCGGGCGAGAAAACGGATAACAGACATGTCTTGCCTCCTGGATGGCTTGTCACGATGGTTCATGACGTTATTCACTAAGTGCTGTGTTCAAGGGGTGCAGTCTGCTCTAGTCTTGCATCTTTGCGGAATATTTACCCAGCTGCTGCCGTTGTGAACAACAAGCACGGTGAAGGCCGGGCCGCGGCATGGTGTTGCCGCTTCGCTGAACGGAGTTGGTTTTTTGACCTTGGTTAAGGACCGCGTGGGTCTGCTGGAGGCTGGCTATCCTGCACAGCGGGATTCCCGGAAGCTGACAGTAGACTTGGCAACGATGAGCACCATTGAACCGGCCGCAGCGGCCATGTACGAAGCAGCCGATCCGTCCCCGGAGGACGGCGCAGGAGACGCATCGGCACGGGCCGACGTCGATGTCGCGACGGAAACTCCCGAACAGCGGCGGGAGCGATTCGAGCGCGACGCCATGCAGTACGTGGACCAGCTGTATTCAGCGGCGATGAGGATGGCAAGGAATCCCTCCGATGCCGAGGACCTCGTCCAAGAGGCTTACACCAAGGCGTTTTCGGCTTTTCACCAGTACAAGCCGGGGACCAACCTCAAGGCCTGGCTGTACCGGATCCTGACGAATACCTACATCAACCTCTATCGGAAGCGGCAGCGTGAACCGCTGCAGTCCAACTCGGACACGATTGAGGATTGGCAGCTGGCAAAGGCCGAGTCGCACACCTCTTCCGGGTTGCGCTCGGCAGAGGCTGAAGCCTTGGACCACCTGCCGGATTCCGATGTCAAGAGCGCGTTGCAGGCCATCCCGGAGGAATTCCGGTTGGCTGTGTACTTCGCCGACGTCGAAGGATATGCCTACAAGCAGATTTCCGAGATCATGAACACCCCGATCGGCACAGTCATGTCGCGGTTGCACCGCGGCCGGAAGATGCTGCGGGACATGCTGGCGGATTACGCCGCAGAACGGGGCTTCAAGGCCCACACCGAAGACCAGGCCGCGGCCGGGAGCAACAATCAGGAGAAAGAGCAATGAGCGACTGCCAGGGATTGGGCGATTGCGACGACACACGGATGCAGAGGATCTATGAGTACCTCGACGGCGCATTGACCCGCGAGGACCTCACAGACATCAAGCAGCACTTGGACACCTGCGAGGAATGTGCTGAGCAGTATGACCTTGAGTGCCTTATCCGCACCATGGTCAAGCGTTCGTGCACGGAGTCCGCGCCAGAGAACCTCAAGAACTCAATACTTGACCGGATCCACTCCATCAAGCCGGTGGAGGCCTGATCCAGCGCCGCTGATCCGTCGCCGCTGACAAGAATGGGCCGGGTCAAGGCCCCGCAAACGCCAAGGGCCCCGGAAACCGTATGGTTTCCGGGGCCCTTGCTGTTAAGCCTTGACGCTAAGCCGATGGCTTAGGTGTTGGGACGCTTGCCGTGGTTCGCGCCGCCGCGCTTACGGTCACGACGCTTACGTGCACGCTTGCTCATAGCTGGCCTCCTTCAATGATTGATACTCAATAGAGCTGCCCTCCAGTTTCGCACATCCGGACGTTCGCTCGCGAACCGGGTGGAGCTTTGTCAGCTCCGCAGCGAATTCCTGATTGAGATGCGTGCTTGGTCCAGCACTGCACGCACTGTCTCGAGGGTTACGGGATTGAGTGGGTGCGAGGCGCTGTGTTGACGCAACTCCACGCGGATGTCATCGCGGAATGATTGGACCAGGAGCTCGGCCTCTTTGAGTATTCTGTGGCCTTCAGGGGAAAAGGCTGCCGTCCTGCTTTGGAAGGTGGCGGTCGTCGCAGTGCTGCGCGCGGCCTCCGCAGTAGCGGCGAGATCTGCCTTCAGCCCACGCATGTTGGATCTGATGTCTTCCCGAAGGTTGTCGGCCAGCCGCCGCACGGAGGCTGAGATACTATCCTCGACGTCGGCAAGCTCCTGCCGCCGCCGGTTCAGTTCCGCCAGCCCTGCTTCCGTGACGAAGTACTTGGTGCGGCGGCCCTCAGTCTCCGTAGCTACAAGGCCTTCCTCCTCCAGTTTCCCCAGACGGGGATAGATCGTCCCGGCGCTGGGGGAGTAGGTGCCGCCGAACCGGTCACCCAGGGCCTTGATCAGCTCGTATCCGTGCTTGGGTCCTGACTCAAGCAATGCCAGGAGGTATAAGCGAAGGGCGCCATGCGCAAAAACAGGAGGCATCAGAGACCCGCCTCCCCAGGCACCGGCTGGTCATTTCCCGATGCCGGCGCTGTGCCGTGCATGATGTAGGTCTTGCCGGAGACAGTATTGGTCCGCACCAGCATGAGCCTCTCATCCGGACCGACGATGGTCTGCACCTTGCTACCCGGCTGGGCATACATCTGGTCATCAATGATGACGGTGCCGCTGGCGGACTTGGCAACGATGTCCAGGCCAACATCGTGCGGCAGCCGGATGGTTAGGTCCCCTGACACCGAATTGGCTCCGAGGTCGTTGGTGTAGTCGTGGAGGTCGAAGCTGAGGTCACCGCTCACTGTGCTTGCCCTGACGTTCTTGAACCTGCCCGAGGCGGTGACTTCACCTGAAACGCTCTTGGCGGTCAGGACGCCGTCGTGGTTTCTGGCGATGACTTCGCCGCTGACGGTGTTGACGTGCAACTCACCGCTGGTCCCGTCGGCCATGACGGAGCCCGAAACTGTGTTGAGCCGGATCCGTCCCTCGATGCCGGAGACCATGCCATCGCCGTTGACTGTTCCCGCTTCGACGTCCACTCCGCGCGGAAGCGCGATCCCAACCACTACCGAGTTGGTGCTGGTGTTGTTGACGGTACCCATCAGGTTTCGGAACCAACCTTGTGGTCCTTGGAGCTGGTGGCGTACCTCCAGGCGACCGTTCACCAGCGTGATGGTCAGGGGGTCGCCGCTGATTTCGCTGACCTCGATCCGGACGAAAGGTTCGTCGTGGCTGACGACGTCGAACCTTCCCTTGACTATTCCAAGCTTGAGCGAGTGGACATCGTCCACATCGATGGTTTGTGGGCCCGTCACGGTCCAAAGCTCGTCAGACATGATCCCTCCAAATTGCGATATATCGCGTTGATGAAAACACGATATATCGCGAATGGGGGGAATGCAATGGTCCGACGGGAGGGCTACTCCGGCTGGGCGATGTTAAGCCACTGGAACCAGCCGCGGTGAAGCACGAGCCACGCAATCAATCCGTAGCCGGCCTGTCCTGGTGTCCCGCCATTGGCTGCGAGGTCCGTCCTCCACTGCTCGTGGTTCAGCAAGGGAGAGAAAGTGTCAACGTAGTGGTGGTTGCGGCGGGTGGTGACATCGGCAAATGCTGTATTCAAATCGGCCAGGCGTTTGTTGCGCGCCGGGTCAAGAGTGGGTGGAGGGCCCACCACGAACACTTCAACGCCACTGTGCGAGGCACCATCAAGAATGTTGGCCAGGTTCAACCGGCTGCGTGCCGTGGAAAGCCCGAACTCCAGGTCACGGCCGGAGAGTCCTATGACCAATCGGTTCTCGTGCGAGTCGCTGAAACGGCGGCCCGCCTCGTCCTGCCACCGTGACGCTAGTCCTTCGGTGCCTTCCATGGGGCAGGGGAGTGAGAAGCTCTCCACCACGACGGTGTCCTGGGGCGTACGGGCCAGCACCCTTCCGAGCCAACCCAAGGCGCGGGGGTCACCCAGGCCGGCGAGCAATTCATCTCCTACAGCCGCGATACGCAGCTTCCTGTCTTCCACGGTTACCTCTTCACACTCGTTACGGTCCTTGCACGGCTTTTGGATCCGGGGCCGGCTTGATGAACCGGGTACCTGTCCCATTAAACAGAACTGCCCGGCCGGAAGTGCATTGACAGCACCTCCGGCCGGGCAGTTTTCTGGCTACTTGCGTTCGAACGCCTGCTTGATCAAGGCATCCTGCTCAGCAGCGTGGCGCTTCATGGAGCCCGCGGCGGTGGACGCAGATGCCGGACGCGACACGAGGCGGAGCTTGCGATCCAGCTCCGGTGCCAGGTTCAGGCCCATGAAAGGCCACGGACCCTGGTTGGCCGGCTCGTCCTGGGCCCAGACGATATCAGCGTTCGGGTACTTGGCGAGCTCTGCATCAATCTCTGCCTTCGGCAGCGGGTACAGCTGTTCCACGCGGATAATCGCAGTCGAGGTGTCTCCGGACTTCTGGCGGTTGGACAGGAGGTCATAGTACAAGCGACCGGAAACCAGGATGACCCGGTCCACGTTGGCAGCCTCTACTTCGGGATCACTGATGACCGGCCTGAAGCCGCCCGTGGTGAAGTCTTCGACGGCGGACGCGGCGCCCTTGAGACGCAGCAACTGCTTCGGCGTGAAGATAATCAACGGCTTGCGGGGACGGCTGTAGGCCTGGCGGCGCAGCAGGTGGAAGTGCGACGCTGCCGTGGTGGGGTTGGCCACGATCATGTTGTCCTCGGCACAGAGCTGCAGGAACCGCTCGATGCGTGCGGATGAGTGGTCAGGCCCCTGGCCTTCGTAGCCGTGCGGCAGCATCAGGACGAGCGAGGAACGCTGGCCCCACTTTTGCTCAGCGGAGGAAATGAACTCATCAATGATGGTCTGGGCGCCGTTGACGAAGTCACCGAACTGGGCTTCCCACAGCACCAGGGCGTCGGGACGCTCCACCGAGTATCCATATTCAAAGCCCATGGCCGCATATTCGGACAACAGCGAGTCATAGATCCACAGTTTGGCCTGGTTGTCCGAGAGGTTGCCCAGGGGCAGCCATTCATTGCCATTGGCGCGGTCGTGGAAGACTGCGTGACGCTGCACGAAGGTACCGCGGCGTGAGTCCTGGCCGGCCAGACGAACGGGCACGCCCTCCATGATCAGCGAGCCGAAGGCCGCGATCTCGCCAAAGCCCCAGTCAATGCCACCTTCACGGGACATTTGCTCACGCTTCTCCAGCAGCTGCTTGAGCTTGGAGTGAACCGTGAAGCCCTCAGGGATCTCCAGGTGGGCCTTGCCGATGCGGGCAAGGGTCTCGGGGGAGATGGCGGTGGAAGCCGGTGAGTTGGTTCCGAAGTCGGCCTGCTGGGCAATTGGACGCTCGATGTCCGAGACAGCAGCAGAGTCAGCCGTAATGATCGGGATGGGTGACGTCTGCGCCGCATGCGTCTCAGCAAAGACCCGCTCAAGGCGTTCCTGGTAGTCGCGGAGCAGTTGCTCGGCTTCTTCCTCGGTGATATCGCCACGGCCGATCAGCGATTCCGTGTACAGCTTGCGTACCGATCGCTTGGCCTCGATCAGGTTGTACATCAGGGGCTGCGTCATCGAGGGGTCGTCGCCCTCGTTGTGACCACGGCGGCGGTAGCACACCATGTCGATGACAACGTCCTTGTGGAAGCGCTGGCGGAACTCGTAGGCGAGCTGCGCAACGCGCACCACGGCTTCGGGGTCGTCGCCATTCACGTGGAATACGGGGGCCTGGATCATCTTGGCAACATCCGTGGAGTACGTCGATGAGCGCGAAGAGGACGGCGCCGTGGTGAAGCCAACCTGGTTGTTCACGATCACGTGGATGGTGCCACCCGTGCGGTAACCGCGCAGCTGGGAAAGGTTGAGGGTTTCAGCAACAACACCCTGGCCTGCGAATGCAGCGTCACCGTGAACCATGATGGGCAGGACCGGGAAGGACTCGCCTTGGTCCAGGCGGTCCTGCTTGGCGCGGACGATGCCCTCGAGCACGGAGTCGACTGCTTCGAGGTGGGACGGGTTGGCAGCGAGGTAGACCTTTGTCTGCTTGCCGTTGTCCGAGGTAAAGGTGCCTTCAGTTCCGAGGTGGTACTTCACATCGCCGGACCCCTGGACGGAGCGCGGGTCCTGCGTGCCTTCGAATTCACGGAACACCTGGGCGTAGGTCTTGCCTGCGATGTTGGTGAGCACGTTCAGGCGGCCACGGTGGGCCATGCCGATCGCGACTTCGTCCAGGCCGTCGTCGGCAGCGTCCGAGATGACAGCGTCAAGGAGCGGAATAAGCGACTCGCCGCCTTCGAGGGAGAAGCGCTTCTGCCCGACGAACTTGGTCTGCAGGAAGGTCTCGAAAGCCTCGGCTGCGTTCAGCTTGGAAACGATGCGCAGCTGCTCTTCGCGGCTCGGCTTGGAGTAAGGGTGCTCCAACTGGTCCTGGAACCACTTACGCTCGGCCGGCTCCTGGATGTGCATGTATTCGATGCCCGTGGTGCGGCAGTAGGCATCCCGGAGAACACCCAGGATGTCGCGGAACTTCAGCTGCGGCTTGCCGCCGAAGCCACCCGTAGGCCATTCGCGGTCCAGGTCCCAGAGCGTCAGGCCGTAGGTCAGGACGTCAAGGTCCGGGTGCTTGCGCTGTACGTATTCCAGGGGATCCGTGTCCGCCATGAGGTGGCCACGCACACGGTAGGAGTGGATGAGCTGCTGGATGCGTGCAACCTTGTTGATCTCATCTGCGGGGTCAACCTGAAGGTCAGGGCTCCAGCGGACGGGCTCGTAGGGGATGCGGAGGGCTTCAAAGATTTCGTCGTAGAAGTTCTGCGCACCAAGGAGGAGCTGGTGGACCAGCTTCAGGAACTCCCCGCTGCCTGCGCCCTGGATCACGCGGTGGTCGTAGGTGGAGGTCAGCGTGAGGATCTTGCTGATGGCGTTCTGGGCGATGATCTTCTCGCTGGCACCCTGGAACTCAGCCGGGTAGTCAAGGGCACCGACGCCGATGATGGCCGCCTGTCCCTTGGACAGACGCGGCACTGAGTGAACGGTGCCAATGCCGCCCGGGTTGGTCAGGGAGACCGTGGTGCCGGCGTGGTCGTCAGCCGTGAGCTTGCCGTTGCGGGCTCGCTTGATGAGGTCCTCATAGGTGTGCCAGAACTCTGCAAAGTCCATGGTCTCAGCCTTCTTGATGTTGGGAACCATCAGGAGGCGGGTGCCATCGGGCTTGGGCATGTCAATGGCGATGCCGAAGTTGACGTGGGCAGGCTGGACGGCGCTCGGCTTGCCATCAATTTCGTCATAGTAGACGTTCATCGACGGGAACTGGGAGAGCGCGCGGACTACTGCGTAGCCGATGAGGTGCGTGAAGGACACCTTGCCGCCGCGGGCACGTGCAAGGTTGGAGTTGATGACGACGCGGTTGTCGATCAGCAGCTTGGCAGGAACTGCGCGGACGCTCGTGGCGGTAGGCACTTCAAGGCTGGTCACCATGTTGGTAGCGATGGCCTTGGCCGGTCCGCGGAGGACGGAAACGACGTCTTCTTCAGGAGCGGTGGGCGCCTTGGTGCTCTTGGGCAGCTGGGCAGGAATCGGTTGTGCGGCGTTGCCGCCGACGGGCTTCTTTGCTCCGTCCTTGGCAACCGTAGCCGGGGCTTTCTTCGCCGGAGCCGCAACCGCCGCTTCACCGGAAGCAGCCGCGGCAGGGGTGGTCGCAGGGGCAGCTTCGGGAGCAGCCGGCGCCGGTGCCGGTGCAGCCTCAGCCGGAGCTACGACGGGAAGTACTTGGGTGGGGGGATTGGCAGCGGCTGGGGCTGCGGAGGTTCCGTTGGAAGAAGTGCCGTCACCGGTATCGAAGGATTCGAAGAGCGGCCACCACTTGGCGTCGACCGAATTCTTGTCCTGCTGGTACCGCTCGTACAGTTCGTCAACGAGCCACTCGTTTCCGCCAAATTCCTCTGGTAGACGGTGGCTGGGCTGCTCTGGCACTTGAAATACGCCTCTTCCATGAGTTTTGATTTCCCGCTGGCCAAGGTTGCTTTTCCGCAACGATGCACCAGGGTCCGGGTCCCGCGAACTCAGACCTTTGTCAGTCTAGTTAGGATCGTTGGTTAACTGCCAATAGTGGTGACCTAAATCATGTTGAAGCCGACGTAATGCCGAGGCACTGCATTTTCCTTCAAGCGCGTGGGCACTGCATGGGCCCGCGGGACCTGCCCTGTAGACTGAAACCCTTATGGACAGTAAATCTAGGTGCCGGCCTGGGAACTGTCGGGGGAGCCGATCAGGCAACTCCGCACAGCGCGCCCCTCGAGCCGGCAACACCCGTTCACATGCCCATCACGCGCCGGCCTTCCGAGCCGGTGGCGCCACGGACCATGCGTCTGCGGCCCCCGATCAGCCTCCGCCGGGGCGAATCTCCCCCTTCAGCGGAACTTCCAAACTGCAAGCGCCTGCCCTTGGAGGGATGCGCTAAGTGGAATGGGTCCTTCTCCTTGCCGGCTTTGCCCTGATTCTTGGCACCGGCTTCTTTGTAGCAGTTGAATTTTCCTTGGTCGCCCTGGACCAGGCAAGCGTTCAGCGCGCAGTCGACAACGGCGACCACGCCGCAGCTCCGCTCCTGAAATGCTTGAAGTCCCTGTCCACCCAGCTTTCCAGCTGCCAACTTGGCATTACGATGACCACCCTCCTGACAGGTTTCGTCATGGAGCCATCTGTGGGACAGCTGCTTGTGGCTCCTCTGGGCCTGCTTGGCCTCAGTCTGGAAGTCGCACACTCCATAGCCCTGGTTGTAGCGATGGCGTTCGCCACCCTGTTGTCGATGCTCCTGGGCGAGCTGGTGCCCAAGAACATGGCCATCGCCCTGGCATTCCCGCTGGGCAAGAGGCTTGCCCGTGCGCAGCTCATTTTCACTGCCGTCTTCAAGCCGGCGATCGTGGTGCTCAATGGCTTCTCCAATAAGGTGCTGAACCTGTTTGGACTGGAAGCGAAAGAGGAAATCTCGGGAGCCCGCACTCCGGCCGAGCTGGCTTCCCTCGTCCGGCGCTCTGCTGAGCTGGGCACGCTCGATGCCGGCACCGCAAACTTCGTGGCGCGAACCCTGAATTTCTCGGGACGCACTGCAGCGGACGTCATGACGCCGCGCATCCGGATGGAAACGATTGATGCCGACCAGCCGGTGAGCGACATCCTCGATGCCGCGCGGCGGACCGGATACTCCCGTTTCCCGGTGATTGGTGATTCGGCCGACGACATCCGCGGCGTGGTTCATATCAAGAAAGCAGTGGCCGTGCCTGCAGATCGTCGGGCGAAGCTTCAGGCCGGGGCGATCATGACGGACGTACTTCGTGTTCCTGAGACCATCCACCTGGATGCCCTCCTCTCCGAATTGCGCGAAGGAAACCTCCAACTGGCTGTCGTTCTTGATGAATATGGTGGCACCGCCGGGATTGCAACCCTCGAGGACCTGGTTGAGGAGATCGTTGGGGAGGTCTCGGACGAACACGACAGGGTCCGCCCCGGACTTTTGCAAAGCGCATCCGGCGACTGGTACTTCCCTGGCCTCCTGAGGCCGGATGAGGTGTCCGAACAAATCCCCAACCTGAGTGTTCCCGATGAGCCCGCCTACGAAACTGTGGGCGGTTATGTGATGAGCAAGCTTGGGCGTATTGCGAAGGTGGGTGATGTGGTGCAGGCCGGCGGCGGCACGCTGACCGTGACCCGCATGGACGGTCGGAGAATTGACCGGATCTGCTTCCACCACATTGAAGAAGATGAAGCGACGCTTGAGGACACGCAGAATGACCGCCACGAAGCAGGTGCCGTATGAGTGACTGGGCAGGAATTGCCTGGCTCGTGTTTCTTTTGATCGGCAATGCTTTCTTCGTGGGTGCGGAATTCGCGGTCATGTCCGCACGCCGCAGCCAGATTGAGCCTCTGGCCCAAGCTGGGTCAAAGCGCGCGCAAACTACGTTGCAGGCCATGGAAAGTGTGTCCTTGATGCTGGCCTGCGCGCAGTTGGGCATCACCGTGTGCTCGCTCTTGATTCTTCAGGTTGCCGAGCCGGCTATCCACCACTTGTTGGCGGAGCCGCTTGAAATGGTTGGCGTCCCGATGGAGCTGGCAGATGTCATCGCCTTTGCCATTGCACTCCTCTTTGTCACGTTCCTGCATGTGACGTTCGGAGAGATGGTCCCCAAGAACATCTCGGTGTCCTTAGCGGACAAGGCGGCACTGCTGTTGGCGCCGCCGCTGGTGTTTATCAGCCGCCTGGTCAAACCGGTGATCTGGACCCTTAACTGGCTTGCGAACCACATCCTCCGATTGATGAAGATCGAGCCCAAGGACGAAGTGTCATCGTCATTCACCCTTGAGGAAGTCCAGTCGATTGTGCAGGAATCCACACGGCATGGCCTGGTGGACGATGACGCCGGCTTGCTCAGCGGTGCCCTGGAGTTCTCTGAACACACGGCCTCGCACATCATGGTTCCGTTGGACAAGCTGGTGGTCCTGAGGACAGCGTCGACTCCCGTTGAGTTGGAGAAGGCGGTCAGCCGTACCGGCTTCTCGCGTTTTCCCATGGTGGACGACGACGGCGAACTCGCCGGATACCTGCACGTCAAGGACATCCTCTCCATACCTGAGGAGGGTCGCCGCCATCCGATTGCCGAGGGGCGTATCCGTTCTTTGGCGAACCTCTCGCCGGAGGATGAGATTGAACAGGCGATGTCTGTGATGCAGCGGACCGGCTCGCATCTCGCCCGTGTTGTGGGACCGGGTGGCGCTACACAGGGCGTGTTGTTCCTTGAGGACGTGATCGAGCAGTTGGTGGGCGAGATCCGCGATGCTACCCAAGCGACGGGGATCCGCCGTCTGGGTGGTCCGCAGACCCAGCAATAGCGGGAAATTGTGGCTGGCGCCGACCCGGTTGGTCGGTGCCAGCCCTTCTAAATAGGAATCATTCCCATTTAGGGCTAGACTGAAACCACCTAGTAAATGTTTTTGATTCTCATTTGAGTAGATCCGAGGTTTCCGTGCGTCGTTCTGTCGCCCGCATGTCAATGGCCGCTTCAGTCGGCCTCGCCGCCCTGTTGCTTTCATCCTGTGCCGGCAGCGCCGGGGCAGGAGCCCCGTCTTCGTCGTCAGGCGCCATTGAAGTGGTGACCTCCACGAATGTTTACGGAGCCGTCGTGAAGGCCATTGGCGGGGACAAGGTCAACGTGAACGCGATCATCACCAAGACGAGCCAGGACCCGCATTCCTACGAAGCCAGTGCGCAAGACAAGCTGGTCATCTCCAAAGCCAAGCTCGTGGTGGAGAACGGCGGAGGCTATGACGAATTCCTCCACAAAATTGCCGATGAGACCAACGTCGGCCACGAAAATATGATCAGCGCCGTTGAGGTCTCGGGGTTGGCTCCGGAAGAGGAAAGCCACAGCGAAGCCGCGTCCTCCGAAGAGGGCCACAACCATGACCACGGTGAGTTCAACGAGCACGTCTGGTACAGCCTGGACACGATGGGCAAATTCGCTGACGCTGTGGCCAGCAAGCTCAGCAGCCTGGACGCTGCATCTGCTTCGACCTTCACCGCCAACGCCAACACGTTCAAGGCGAAGCTGACAGAGCTCAACGGGAAGCTTGCAGCCCTGAAGGAAGGCAACGACCACACTCCTGTGGCGATCACTGAACCCGTTCCTTTGTACCTGCTTGCAGCGGCCGGGCTGGAGAACAAGACTCCGGAAGCTTACAGTGCAGCGATTGAAGAAGGAACCGATGTCCCGGCGTCGGTCCTGAAGGAAACGACGGACCTGGTGGGCTCCGGCGGTGTCCGGCTGCTGGCGTACAACGAACAGACGGAAGGGCCTCAGACCGAATCTGTAAAGCGGGCTGCCGAGACTGCGGGCGTGCCCGTAGTGAACTTCACCGAAACCTTGCCGGAAGGCAAGGACTACGTGCAGTGGATGACCGACAACGTGGAATCCATCACGGCAGCGCTCAAGAAGTAGATTTCCTGACATCCCATTGCGGTGGGGGCCCCGTCGGCGTCCTAAGATATTCAGGATGGCTGCGGGGCCCTCTGTCTCTCACCAGCACAGAATCCTGCACCAGCACAGGCGCCACTCCAAGGTGCCACCACTAGTTGCGTTCCCCAGCAACGCATGAATCGAGGACAACTTTTGACACCCGTAGTGAGCCTCCGCGGAGCGAGCCTTCAGTTCGGCAAGAGGACACTCTGGCGCGATCTTGATCTCGATATTCATCCGGGGGAGTTCTTTGCCGTCCTCGGGCCCAACGGAAGCGGCAAGACCAGCTTCCTGAAGGTCCTCCTGGGGCTTCAGGAACTGAAGTCAGGAACGGTTGCGTTGGGCGGACATCCGGTGGAGCGGGGCAGCAAACGGATCGGTTACATCCCCCAACAAAAGTCCTTTGCGCCGGATACGCCTTTGCGTGCACGCGACCTGGTAGGGCTGGGCATTGACGGCCACCGGTGGGGTATGCGGCTGGCTTCAAGGAAAGTAAACCAGCGGGTAGATGAACTGCTGGAGCTGGTGGGAGCCTCGGACTATGCGAAAGTGCCCGTGGGGCAGTTGTCAGGTGGAGAGCAACAACGGCTTCGTGTGGCCCAGGCCCTGGCCACGGAACCCCAGGTACTCCTATGCGATGAACCGTTGCTGTCTTTGGACCTGCATCATCAGCAGGGCGTCAGTTCACTCATCAACGAACAATGCCACGCCCGGAACAGTGCCGTCGTTTTCGTAACCCACGAAATCAATCCTGTGATCGACTACGTTGATCGGGTGCTCTACCTGGCCGGCGGCCATTTCCGCGTCGGGACGCCACAGGAAGTCATGACCACCGAAGTTTTGTCCGAGCTTTACAACAGCCACGTGGAAGTTATCCATACCAACGGAAGGATCGTCGTCGTCGGGCTTCCGGACGCGACCACGCACTTCCACGACGACGCGCACGCCACGGCTGGGCAGGAGTTCTAAATGGACCTCAACGGAATCCTGCAGACCATCTTCAACTTCGAGAACTATGGCGAATTGTTGGCACTGGTTCAAAACTCCATTTGGGCCGGGGCTGTCCTGGGACTTCTAGGCGGACTCGTCGGCACGTTCGTGATGAAGCGGGACTTGGCGTTCGCCGTCCATGGCATCTCTGAGCTGTCCTTTGCGGGTGCCGCTTTTGCCCTGCTGATCGGTGCCGATATCATTTTCGGCTCGCTGATCGGCTCGGTGGCTGCGGCACTGCTGCTGGGACTGATGGGTGTCAGGGCCCGGGACAAGAACTCGATCATCGGCGTGATCATGCCGTTCGGGCTTGGCCTGGGCATCTTGTTCCTTGCCCTGTACGAGGGCCGCGCCGCAAACAAATTCGGACTGCTCACCGGCCAGATCGTTTCCGTGGATACTGTCCAGCTCCAGGCACTCGCGGGAACGGCTGTCCTGGTGATGATTGCCCTCGGGGCAATCTGGCGCCCGCTCAGTTTTGCCAGCGTGGACCCTGAAATGGCTGAAGCCCGCGGTGTTCCCGTTCGGGGCCTGGCGATCGGCTTCATGGTGCTGCTGGGGGTCAGTGTGGCTTTGTCCATCCAGATTGTCGGCGCACTGCTGGTTTTGGCGCTGCTTATCACACCGGCCGCTGCCGCACTGCGGGTTACCACGTCACCACGCCTGGTGGTGCTTTTGAGCGTTGTGTTCGCGACCGCCGCTACTGTCGGTGGAATTCTGCTTGCCCTTGGCAGCCGGATACCGATCAGCCCCTATGTCACCACGTTGTCATTCCTTATTTACGTGGTGTGCCGCGTGATCGGGCGGGTGCGGGCCAACCGTGGCCTCAATGGCCGCGTCTCACGGGAGCAGCCTGCCGGCGCCCTTTAGAGCTTTCCGGCGGCCTTCCTGGCAGTGCATTCAGGGCATAGTCCAAAGATTTCCACGGTGTGCGCCACCTCGGTGAAACCATGCTCGGCGGCTGTTCGGGCCGCCCAGGTCTCAACCGCCGGGGCTTCAACTTCCACAGCCTTGCCGCAGTTCCTGCAGAGCAGATGGTGATGGTGTCCAGTGACGGTGCAGCGGCGGTATACGGCTTCGCCCTCCCCGTTGCGCAGGACATCAATGAGTCCGTCGTCGGCAAGTGACTGCAGGATGCGGTAGGCAGTGGCAAGGGAGACTGAGATGCCCTTGTTCTGCAGGAGGCGGTACAGTTCCTGGGTGCTGACGAAGTCGTCCAATTCATCCAGCGCCGCGCTAACGGCCAGGCGTTGCTTGGTGACGCGCTGCTCCTTGACGCCTGTCACCACCGGCGAGGCTGGGCCGCTCGTGACGGAATTGGTGCCTTGTGGCATTGAAAGACTCACTTCCCTGGAAACGCTGGCAAACCCCAATTTTACCAGTAGGGGAGGCTTGGAAACTGTCGGCGGCCGCCCCTAGGCTGTCACCATGAAGCTCACCAAGTTCACGCATGCCTGTATCCGGCTGGAGAAGGACCGGCGGGTCCTGGTCATCGATCCCGGCACGTTCTCCGAGTCCGAAGAAGCGTTGGCAGGTGCGCACGCTGTCCTTGTAACGCATGAGCACAACGACCATATTGATCGGCCGGCCGTGCTTGCGGCCCTGCGCAGCAACTCTGCGCTTGAGGTCTATGCGCCGGCAGGTGTTGCAAAGTCCCTTACTGAGGCCGCAGAGGGCGACGCAACTGGATCCGACGCTGGATCGGACACCGTGGCCAAGCGGATCCATATCGTCGAACCGGGATCCGGTTTCGAGGCTGCGGGGTTCCAGGTGCGAACCTTCGGTGGCCAGCATGCCGTCATCCATGCCCAGATTCCCGTGGTGTCCAACATCGGTTACCTGGTGGATGGGAACGTCTTCCACCCGGGTGACTCATTCGTGGTTCCGGACGGAATCAACGTCCAGACGCTCCTGGTGCCCATCCATGCGCCCTGGTCCAAAGTGGGGGAAGTGGTGGACTTTGTTATCTCGGTGCGCGCGCCCAAAGCGTTCCCCGTCCATGATGGCCTGCTTAACGAGCTGGGCCGGGGGATCGTGGAAGGCCACGTCACCCGCATCGGTGCCCGCTACGGAACCGCCTACACGCGACTCGCACCCCTGGAGTCAGTAGAGGTTTAGCCGGTCCACGTCCCGGTTTCGTGGAAGTGGTCAAGGACCGCTTCGTACGGCGCGGGGTCCAGCCCTTTGCTGGCCAGCCAAGCGGCGTCGTTATAGCTCCCCGCATAGCGATCGCCGCCGTCGCACATGAGCGAGACGATGCTTCCCTTCCGCCCTTCCGAGACCATCCGGGCCACGAGTTGCCAGACGCCCCAAAGATTGGTTCCCGTGGAGGGTCCTGCATGCAATCCAGTGAGCTTACGCAGGTGCCGCATGGCTGCCACAGAGGCTGCGTCCGGGACCTGGATCATGTGATCGATGACAGCCGGGACGAAGCTCGGCTCCGCGCGGGGACGGCCTATGCCTTCGATCCGGGACGGCAATCCCGTGGCGGCGGCAGCATTCCCATCCCGCCAGGCCGGGTAAAAAGCAGAGTTCTCCGGGTCCACCACGGCAAGGCAGGTGCTGTGCCTGTTGTATCGCAGGTATCGACCTATGGTTGCGCTTGTGCCGCCGGTTCCTGCGCCCACCACAATCCACTCGGGAACCGGATGCTCTTCGAGGGAGAGCTGCTGGAAGATTGATTCGGCGATGTTGTTGTTGCCCCTCCAGTCCGTGGCGCGCTCGGCGAAGGTGAATTGGTCCATGTAGTAGCCGCCGGACGTTTTCGCTGTCTCCTCCGCCACGGCGTATACCTCTGAAGCGTGGTCCACAAGGAGGCAGGCGCCCCCGAATTCCTCGATGAGGGCGATCTTTTCCGGGCTGGTGGTCTTGGTCATGACAGCGATGAACGGCAGGCCAATGAGCCTGGCGAAGTACGCTTCGGAGACCGCCGTGCTGCCACTGGAGGCTTCCACGATAGTGGTGCCCTCCGTGATCCAGCCATTAACCAGGCCGTAGAGGAACAGAGAACGGGCCAGGCGATGTTTGAGGCTGCCTGATCGGTGTGTCGACTCATCCTTGAGGTAGAGCTGGACTCCCCAATATTCGGGCAGTGGGACTGCGTAGAGGTGCGTATCTGCCGAACGATTGTTCTCAGCTTCGATCTTGCGGATGGCCTCGCTGGCCCAAGCCCTGTCCTGAATGCACGAATTGCTCACCGGACAAGCGTACCGGCGGGGTATGGAAGGCAAGACTAGGCTGGATGAGTGGCATGGGTAGCAGAGCACCCACGCAGGCTTAGCTGAAGGAGAGCAGATGACCATTCTGATGGACGCGTCCGAAGTACACCGGCGGCTCGCGGCGGGGGAGCACACCGTGCTCCTGGACGTGCGTTGGGTCCTGGGCAGGACGGATGGGCACAGCCAATACTTGGAAGGCCACCTGCCAGGAGCGGTTTTCGTGGACCTGCCCAGTGAACTTGCGGACCACGCACAGCCTGCCCTGGGCCGGCATCCCCTTCCCTCTATTGATCGCTTCCAGCTTGCCGCGCGGCGCTGGGGGATCAACGATGGCGACACCGTGGTTGCCTACGACAACAGCGGCAGTATGGCCGCTGCCCGCGCTTGGTGGATGCTGAGGAATGCAGGCGTGGAAACCGTCTACCTGCTCGATGGCGGACTGGCCGCCTGGCGCTCGGCAGGTCACCCTCTGGAGGCAGGCGAGGTGACGCCCGCCGTCGGGAATATCACTCTGAACGACGGCAGAATGCCCACGATCACCGAGGAGGATGCTGCGCACTGGCATGAGCAGGGCGTATTGCTTGATGCACGCGCCGGGGAACGTTACAGGGGCGAAATCGAGCCGATCGACCCCCGCGCCGGACATATTCCTGGCGCGGTCAGCGCACCGACCACCGAGAACCTCACCGCGGAAGGCAAGTTCCTCCCAGCGGAGGAACTGCGCAGGCGCTTCACTGGCTTGGGAGCCGATGGTCCGGGCAACGTCGCCGTCTATTGCGGCTCCGGCGTCACGGCTGCGCACCAGGTTGCCGCCCTGGAAATTGCCGGATACACCGCGGCGCTCTTCCCTGGGTCGTTCTCGCAATGGTCGAACAATGCCGCAAATCCCGTGGCCGTTGGCAGTGAACCGTTCGAGGACGAATATGTAGGGGACGCAGGGGATTCGCCTGGCCCGCACGGCCAAAGTGGCACGAGCACCGCTGCCCGGAGTAGCGTCGGATCATGACCCCTGGACGTCCCGTGCCCCCGCCCCTGGCGAAGCCAATTCCATTGGATACAGCGAAGCCAAGTCCATTGGATACAGCTAAGCCAATTCCCGTGGAGACAGTGAAGCCTGCTTATTCGCAGTCATCGGAATCGGCAGGATCCACACTTGCGGCCGCGTTTGGCGCCACTTCCCCGGACAGTGGGTTGGTACCTCTGACGGTCGCGCGCCGTGCGCCCAAGGAAGACGATGTGGAGATCGCGATCGATTTTTGCGGGCTTTGCCACTCGGATGTTCATGCAACACGTGGGGAATGGCGTTTGCCGCATTATCCGCTGGTTCCAGGCCATGAAATCGTCGGCCGGGTAACGCGGGTGGGTGCTGCCGTGCAGAATTTCGCACCTGGTGACCGCGTCGGCGTTGGCTGCCTGGTGGATTCCTGCCGCGAGTGCGGGAGCTGCTTGGAGGGACTGGAGCAGTATTGCGAGCGGGGCAATGTTGGCACCTACGGAGTTGCGGACCCACGCAATGGCGGAGCAATAACCCAAGGAGGATATTCGACGTCGGTTGTGGTTGACCGTCGCTTCGTGCTGCGTATCCCTGAAGCCCTGGACGCAGCGGCTGCCGCCCCGCTCTTGTGCGCCGGGATCACCACGTATTCGCCGTTGAGGTATTTCGAGGTTGAAGAGGGGGATTCGGTGGGAGTAGTGGGGCTGGGCGGCTTGGGCCACATGGCCGTCAAGATCGCCAAGGCCATGGGCGCTGAGGTCACGGTGTTCACCACCTCTGAAGCGAAGTTCGGCGCCGCCCGGGATTTGGGAGCGGACCACGTGGTGTTATCCAAGGACGCTGAGGCCATGGCGGGTGCCAACCGCAGCATCGATGTCATCATTGACACCGTTGCCGCACCGCACGATCTCAACCCCTACTTCCGCACGCTGCGGCTTGATGGGGCGCTCTTCCAGCTTGGGCTCCCTGCCGATGACATGCCGCCTGTCAGCCCGGGGCTCCTCATACGCCGACGCCTGGCCTATGCAGGTTCACTGATTGGCGGGATCGGCGAAACCCAGGAAATGCTTGATTTCTGCGCCGCGCATGGAGTTGCCAGCGAGATTGAGGTCGTCGGGGCCGAACAACTCAATGAGGCCTATGACCGTATGGTGGCCGGCGACGTGAAGTACCGATTTGTATTGGACACCGCAACACTTCAGGAACCGTCAGAAAGGGCAGATGCATGAGCACGCTGTTCACCAGGATCATCAACGGGGAAATCCCGGGCCGTTTCGTGTGGAAGGACGAGGACGTTGTGGCCTTCCTGACAATCGCTCCGATCACGCCGGGCCACACACTGGTGGTACCTCGTGAGGAAGTGGATTCGTGGACGCATGCCAGCCCGGAGCTTTTGGCCAAGGTCATGGATGTTGCCCAGAGGATCGGGAAGGTCCAGGAAGATCTTTTCAGCGCCAAGCGGGTGGGTGTCCTGATGGAAGGCTTCGAGGTGGACCACTTGCACGTGCACATCTGGCCCGCCTATTCGATGGCGGACTTTGAGGTACACAACGTGGACCACAATCCGGATCCTGCCGTCATGGATGCCACGGCTGTGAAGCTCCGTGCGGCCTTGCGGGCGGCCGGCCATGAGAGCTTCGTTCCCGAGGACTAAGCCTTCCAGACAAGTTAAACCGGCGGTGCTGAATCAGCACCGCCGGTTGTTTTTAAGCCGGACCTAGGCTGGCGCCAAGGCCTGGTTAAGCGCCGTTCGGATTCGTTTCTCGGAGACGGAGTAAGCCGTGCCCAACTCGACGGCGAAGAGGCTTACGCGCAGCTCCTCGATCATCCAGCGCACGCGGGTTAATTCCGAGCCTGCCCTGCGTCCGGGGAGCAACGCGGACACGGCGTCGTCGTAGTCATCCTCCAGTGCCTGGACGATGGCCATATTCAGTCCATCGCGCTGAACGTTGCCGGGAAGCTTCTCCAGCCGCTTCTCGATCGCCTGCAGGTACCGCGGAAGCTGGCTCAGCTGCGCGTAGCCCGTCTGTGCCACAAAGCCCGGAAAGACCAACTGTTCAAGCTGGCTTTTTATGTCATTGAGGGCGCTGATGAGCGGCAGGCTGGCACTGGCCTTCAGCTGCTTCTGGATCCGGCGAGTGCTCGCCAGGATGCGTTCGACGACGGCCGTCACCGTAAATACGGTATCGATCAGCTCAGCGCGGACTACTTCATACAACGCATCGAAGGCTTCCTTATCCCACGGCAGAGCCTCCGGCGTCAGCTTGTCGATGGCAGCGAGGGCGCAGTCAGCGATCAGGGCAGTGACGGAGCCGTGCGGATTTTGGCTGAAGGTCAGCTTCTCGGTATTGCTGAGGTGCTCCAGCACGTACCGGTCCGGGGCAGGGATTCGAAGAGCCAGGAGCCGGATCACCCCGCCACGCATGGCCGCTTCCTGTTCCTGGCGGGTTTGGAAGACGCGGAAGGCTACAGAGGTACCCTCATCCACGATCGCAGGGAAGCCGGTGACGGCATGGCCCTTAACCGTTCGGGTTACTTGGCGTTGCACGGTCCCGAAGTCCCATTCAGTGATGCCACTGCGTTCGGCCACCGCTCCCTGGGCGGGTTGGGGGCCTGGGTGCGTGCCAGGATGCGCCTCAGCACTGCTGACGGTCCCGGCCGCGGAACCGGCGGTCTTGCCGTTTGAGGCGCCTGGCGCTCCGGCTCTTGTGCCAGCCTTGCCAGGTGCCGTCGTCGCTGGTGTAGCACCGAGCGATTCGGCGATTGCCCGACGTGTCGCCGGGGCCAGTCTTTCCTGTAGTTGGGCAAGGTCCTTGCCTTCGTCGAGGACCTTGCCCTTGCTGTCCACCACCTTAAAGCTCACGCGAAGGTGGGGAGGCACTGCTTCCCAGTTCCATGATCCCGGTGGGATGACGTGTCCGCGGAGCCGGCGAAGAACCAGTTCCAGGGAGGGCTCAAGCTCGTCAGTGGCGGGATCGAAGTCTCTTTCCAAGGCCTCCGTAGCCTGCCGGGCGACGTCAGGGGCAGGCACAAAGTTCTTCCGAACCTGCTTGGGGAGGGATTTGATAAGCGCCGTGATCAGTTCTACGCGTTGTCCCGGGATCTGCCACCGGAACGGTGCGTCGTCGAGTTGGTTCAGGAACAACACCGGAACTTCGGCGGTGACACCGTCCGAAGGATTCGGAGCAGACCCAGGAGCCACAGGATGGAACTCGTAGCTAAGTGGAAGTTCGAAGCCCTTGTGCAGCCACGTTTTGGGGTAGGCGGAATCATCGAGGGCCTCGGCGTCCTCGCTCATCAACAGCGACTGGTCGAAGTCCAGCAGCCCAGGATCTGCTTGGCGTGCCTCCTTCCACCACTTATCGAAATGCCGTTCGGACACGACGTCCTGGCCCACGCGGGCGTCATAGAACTCGAACAGGGTTTGGTCATCCACCAGGAGGTCCCGCCGGCGCATCCTGGTTTCAAGCTCCTCGATCTCCTGCAGGAGCGCGCGGTTGCGGTGGAAGAACTTGTGATGGGTCTTCCACTCGCCTTCCACCAGCGCGTGACGGATGAAGAGTTCCCGGGACAATTCCGGATCGATGCGGCCATAGTTGACCCGACGGTTCGGGATGATGGGCACCCCGTACAGCGTGACCTTCTCGTGGGCCATGACGGCCCCTTGCCGGGAGGACCAATGCGGCTCGCTGTAGGAGCGCTTCACGAGGTCCGGGGCTACTTGCTCCACCCACAAGGGATCGAACCTGGCAGCTACCCGTGCCCACAAGCGGCTCGTTTCCACCAACTCGGCGGCCATGACGAATGCAGGCGATTTCTTGAACAGGGCAGAACCGGGGAAAATCGCGAAGCGGCTGCCGCGGGCGCCGGCGTATTCGCGCTTGCGCTCATCAAGGAGGCCGATGTGGCTCAGCAACCCTGACAACAGGCTGATGTGGATTCCCTCGTGGTTGCCTACAGGATCAGCTTCACGCTTATTGTCCAGCGTGATGCCCAACGGCTTGGCAAGTTGGCGGAGTTGTGTAAAAAGGTCCTGCCACTCACGGACGCGAAGATAGTTGATGAATTCGTTGCGGCACAGCCGGCGAAACTGCGTTGAGGACAGCTCGCGTTGCTTTTCCTGAATGTAGTTCCAAAGGTTAAGGAAACCGGTGAAGTCCGAGTTCTCATCGCGGAACCGCGCATGCTTCTCGGCAGCGAGTTGCTGCTTGTCGGTCGGCCGTTCGCGGGGATCCTGGATGGTAAGCGCTGCTGCCAGAATCATCACTTCGCGGACACAACCGCGTTTGCCGGCTTCGACAATCATGCGGCCGAGCCTCGGATCCACCGGCAACTGGGCCAGTTTCTGCCCGACGGCGGTCAGGCCACTCCCGCTTCGACGGTTGCCGCGGGGATCCTTGGGCCCTGGGGTGCTCGAGGTTGCCGGGCTGAGGGCGCCGAGCTCGCGAAGGAGGGTAACGCCGTCGTTAATCGCGCGTGAATCAGGCGGTTCGACGAACGGGAAGTTCTCAACATCCTTGGGACCACGGGCAACGCCCATGGCCGTCATCTGCAGAATGACGGCGGCAAGGTTGGTCCGCAGGATTTCCGGGTCCGTGAACTGCGGGCGGGACTCAAAATCTTCTTCGGAGTAGAGACGGATGGCAATACCCTCGGAGACGCGCCCGCAACGCCCGGATCGCTGGTTGGCCGAGGCCTGGGACACACGTTCTATGGGGAGGCGCTGGACCTTGGTCCGGTGCGAATACCGCGAGATGCGGGCGGTGCCGGTATCGATCACGTATTTGATGCCGGGGACAGTCAGCGAGGTTTCCGCCACGTTCGTGGCGAGGATGATGCGCCGCTTTCCACCGGGATTGAAGACCCGATGCTGCTCCTGCAGGCTCAACCTGGCAAAGAGGGGCAGGACTTCCGTACCTGCCAGGCGCCGGTTGCCCTGGATGCGGCCATTGATGGCCTCGGCGGCGTCGCGGATTTCGCGCTCGCCGGAGAAGAAGACAAGGATATCGCCCGGCGCTTCCTTGGCCAGTTCATCCACGGCGTCACAGACGGCATCCAGTGGGTCCCGGTCCTCTTCCAGCTCGTCGTCGGAGCTGTCCTCGTCCGCACCGGCAGGCTGTGACAAGGGGCGGTACCGGATCTCCACCGGGTAGGTGCGGCCGGAAACCTCGATGATGGGTGCGGGGGATTCCTCCGTGCCGAAGTGCTTGGCGAAGCGTTCAGGATCGATAGTGGCCGAGGTGATGATAATTTTCAGGTCGGGGCGCTGGGGGAGGACACGCTTCAGATAGCCCAGGATGAAGTCGATGTTGAGGCTGCGTTCGTGGGCCTCGTCAATGATGATGGTGCTGTACTTGCGCAGGAGTTTGTCCCGTTGGATCTCTGCCAGGAGGATGCCATCGGTCATGAGCTTGATCTTGGTCGATGCACTGACCTCGCCAGTGAACCGGACCTGGAAGCCAACTTCCTGGCCGATCTCGACGTCCAGCTCGGACGCGATGCGCTCTGCTACTGTCCTGGCCGCCAGTCGTCGCGGCTGCGTGTGGCCGATCAGGCCTTTGTCGCCCAGGCCCAGTTCCAAGCACATCTTGGGGATCTGGGTAGTTTTGCCCGAGCCGGTTTCGCCGGCAATGATGGTCACCTGGTTTGCGGCGATCGCCGCCGTCAGATCCTCGCGGCGCTCGGATACCGGCAGCTCAGCGGGGTAGGAAATATGAAGTGTCATGGCTGCTGCCAGTCTACTGTGGCTTCCTGTCAACGTCCGCTGTCGCTGTCACATGTCGGGCAGGCCCGGCTGCCGCGCCGCTGTCCTTAAAGGCCGCGGTGGAAGCGGGGCGCATAGAGACGCCCGTCGTTCGGGATCCTGGTGAATTCCCTGAAGGACGGGCGTCGGATGGACAGATCTTGGCTCGATGATTCAAGTGGGCTGGTGGGCGGCTAGTAGATGCGGGGGTTCCAGTAGGGAGTACTTGGAGCGTCGAAGGCGCTCCAGGGTTCCTTGGAGTTGATGGGCGGGTTGTGGCCGCGTCCGTCCTTCAGGAGGGCGGTAACGGTGGCTGCGACGGCGGTGATGAGGACGATGAAGAGGATGATTCCGAAGATTTCCATGGCTTCAGTCTTCTCCTGGCGGCACCCAAGAAACAGTGGCAGAAATGCCCCATTTAGACAATTTTCTGCCACACTGGAGATATGTTGAAGTCAGTAGCCGTGATCGTTGTCCCCAACTTCTCGATCTTCGAATTCGGTACGGCCTTTGAGGTCTTCGGAATCGATAGATCCGACCGTGGCGCGGGCGTACCTGCCTTCGACTTCAGGGTGTGCGCGCCGGAACCGGGGGACATTCGAATGAAGTCCGGCCTCTCCTTGCACGTCAACCTTGGCCTGGAGGCTGCTGCTGATGCGGACCTTGTCATCATGGCGCCTTTCGGAAGGGACCAGGAGGTCCCCGAATCTGTCCTGGATGCGCTGCGGGCGGCTCACGCCCGCGGCGCGTGGGTGATGTCCATCTGCTCCGGCGCATACGCCTTGGCACGGGCCGGCCTGCTTGACGGCCGGCGATGCACCACCCATTGGCACTACTCGCAGGATCTGGCGAGTCGATACCCCGCAGTGGTAGTGGATGAGAATGTCCTCTATGTACAGGATGGAACCATCATTACCAGCGCAGGGACCGCCGCCGGAATCGATGCGTGCCTCCACCTTGTCCGTGTGGAGCTGGGAGCAAACGTAGCTGCCGCGATTGCGCGCGACATGGTGGTCCCACCCCATCGCGACGGCGGCCAAGCCCAGTTCATTGACCGGCCCATGCCCCGCTGTGGTTCAGCACCCATGGAGGAACTCCTGCGGTGGATGGTTGAACACCTCGACGAAGAACACAGTGTCAACGAATTGGCCGCCCGGCTGCACATGTCGCCCAGAACATTCGCACGCCGCTTCAGGGCGGAAACAGGGACAACACCCGCGGCGTGGTTGAATTCCCAGCGTGTGCTCCGCGCCCAGGAACTGCTGGAGTCCACGGAGCTCAACATCGATGAGATCGCGCGCGAAGCAGGGTTCGGGCATTCCGTTTTGCTGCGCCACCACTTCACCAAGGTGCTGGATACGAGTCCGCAGAGTTACCGGAGGGCCTTCCGCGGGCAATTGGCCGAGGCGATTTAGCGGCGGACCCCCAGGCGGCCGCGGGGGCCGCGGGACTCGGAACCTTCAGCCTTGGCACACTCCACAAGTTCCTGCCAAGGCCCAGTGACTGCGCGCTCCGGTAGCGTCGCCCGCCGTTGGCCTGCCCTGATGGAGTACGTGAATCGATCCGGTTCGTCCAGAGTCCTGGCTTCGCTTTTGGCTTCGTCCCAGGGGCAAGCCTCAACGATCGGCATCCAGCGCTCTTTGTCATCATCCGACACTGCCTCCACGCTCCAGACGCGCGTCATCGCGGCTATGCCCCCGCTGCGCTGGACGGTGATTTTCATGACCGGCTACTTCTCGTTTTGACGTACTGGCGGAAAGCCAACGACGGCGGGACTGCCCGGGGCCGGACGGTCCCGCCAGCTGGTCTAAACCTTGACCTTCACAGTCTCCCACGCCTTCAGGACGGCGTCATGCTCTACTGAGCCGACGCCAAAAAGTTCTTCCGCAGTAGCCGCAGTCGCCTTGGCGAACTTGCCAAAGGTGCAGGCTGGCGGCAGGGACCCGCTGGTGAGTGTCCCGTACCAGATCTGCCCTGGCACACCCCATGCATTGCCGCCCAACTCTGCGGCAACAAGGTAGAAAGCCCTGTTGGGGATGCCCGAATTGATGTGTACTCCACCGTTGTCGGCACTGGTCCGAACGTATGTGTCCATCGAGTCAGGCTGCGGGTCCTTGCCCAGGATGTCGTCGTCGTAGGCGGTGCCCGGGGCCTTCATCGAGCGCAAGGCCGCACCTTGGACTTTGTCGGTAAAAAGACCCTCGCCGATCAGCCAGCTGGCTTGCTCCGTGGTTTCCTTCTTCAGGTACTGCTCCACGAGTACACCGAAGACATCTGACATGGACTCGTTCAGGGCACCTGCCTGGTTGCGGTAATTGAGCCCTGCCGTAAATTGCGTGACCCCGTGGGCCAGTTCGTGGCCGATGACGCTCACTGACTTGGTGAAGCGTTGGAAAATCTCCCCGTCGCCATCCCCAAAGACCATCTGATTGCCATCCCAAAAGGCATTGTCGTACAGGTTGCCGTAGTGAACGGTAGCGTCCAGGGCCAGGCCGGCGCCATCGACGGAATCCCGGCCGAAGATCTCTGCATAGAGTCGGTGGGTGCTGCCCAAACCGTCATAGGCCTCATCGGTAGCGGCGTCCCCAACAGGCGCAGCGCCCTCCTTGCGGACTACCCGGCCGGGCAGGTTTTCCGACGTGTCGGCATCGTAGATGGTGCGCTTTGGCGGGCCGGGCTGTGCCGCCACTGCACTGGGCGGAGTAGAGGGTGCCGGGGCGGCACGAACAGCCTGGAGGTCCTTGATGTGCAGGAGTGATTCCTTTGCGGCCCGGGCAACAGCCCAAAGCCGTGGCTCGCTCTGGGCGGCAATCCTTCGAAGCATGTAAGGCGGAACGATTGAACAAATCACAGCAACCCCTTTTGGCTCTTGGCGACTGGCAACTGTGATCAGCCTAGGAGCGGGGGCTGACAATTTTGGCGAGTTCGCCCGGCAAGCCCTGAACTGATAGCGGCGACCCGGGTTGCGGCCCGGAGGGCGAGCTGGGCCGGGGCGTGATCTGGAACGCAAAAAATACCCCGCCAGTTGGACTGGCGGGGTATTTGTATGTGCCCTCGATAGGATTCGAACCTACGGCCTTCTGCTCCGGAGGCAGACGCTCTATCCCCTGAGCTACGAGGGCATCCGGGGTTCCCTCCGTTGCCGGTGGGACGTCCTAGAGCTTAGCAGCCACCTGGCCCCAAAAGAAAACGCGGCCATGATCTTTAGCGCCCTGCACGCTGCGGCGCTGCGGTACCCGCAGTTCAGTACCCGGCAAACGAGTCAACGTGTACGCGCCGCGCCCCTGCACCGTGCGCAGCGGCACGCAAGGAATCCACGCTCGCCGGGGAACCGGAGACATATACCTCGCGGGCCCCGATGTCCGGTACCAGCTCCTTCAGGCGCTGTGCGTCGATCCTGGAGGTTCCGGCGTCGTGCATGAAATCCGGGGGAGTAGAGCCGTCCGCGAGCCGGGCGATCACCTTTGCCCCGGACGCCTCCAATTGCTCACAGGCGGCGAGTTCATCGCGGCCTTGGGCAAGGTAGAGGACCACCGTGTCGCGGGCTGCGGCGTCGGACGCAAGGTGGGAAAGGAAAGGCGTGATACCAATACCTGCGGCAATCAGCAGGACCGGCTTGGCGGCGTCGCGCGGGAGCAGGAAGTCTCCGCCAACCGCTGTGGCGGAAATCATGTCACCGGGCTTTAGCGCCAGCAACGTCTTCTTCGCGGTGGACAGGGGCCCGGCAGTTCCAACGCCGAAGGTCACTTCCGGAGCACCCGGGGGGCTGGTGATGCTGAAGACCCGGCGTCGGCCCTTGCCGTCGGACCCCGAATGCGGAAGGTTCAGCTCCATGAATTGCCCGGCCGCATAGCGGACAGGGCGCCGTGGCTCGAAGCGGAACTCCCTGGTCCCCGGTGTCAGGGCCCGGGAACCCTTGAATGTCAGTTCCACGCGGCCCCGTTGGCCCAGGAAAAAGGCGATCAGGTTCCCCACCAGAAGCGCGAGTTCAGGCGAATTGGCCACGAAGCCCAGATTGTACGGAACCGCAAAGACAACGCCGACGACGCCGGCAAGTGCCAATTGCTGCCAACGGCGTGGGGGGAGAGTGAGGGGCTCGGTAAGCATGAAGCCGACGAAAAAAAGCAAGGGGCGCTGGGCCAACGGCTGCCACAGGGCCTGGCCGAAGGTCATGCCGCGGCCCAGCAATTCGACACAGACGATGCTGGTGGCCACCAGCAGGAAAACTGTTGCCATCAGCATTTTCCGTGTGCGGTACAGGACCGCCAGGACACCAGGAACAAGGAGCCACAACATGGCAGGCGTTGCGGCCCACCAGGTGGCTATGTTCAGTCCGGTCAAGCCCGTGATGAAAGCCCCCGCAGCCGCTGGGTTGAAAATGTGGCGCCCACGGAAAGCCAAAGCATATTTCGAAGCGCTGGCCAGGACACAAGCCAGGGCGACACCCAGCATGTCAGTGGCGACGAACGTGGGCCAGAACAGGAAGTACAGGAGCAAGCCGGTAATGAGTGAAGACTCCGAATGGGGCGTGGTCCGGAAAAGCAAGGCCAGCAGGCGGTTCGATCCATAGGTGAGCCCAAGGCACACGTACAGGTGAACCAGCATCTGCGGCAGGCCGAACGTCAGCCACCCCAAGACGTTCAGGAGCAGGCTGTAGGCCACCAGGACCCCGAGAACCCACAAAATCAGGCGGTACATGGTGAAGCGGCCCAACCAGGTGTCCAAACGCGACTTCATGGCATTCATGTGAACAGTCTCCCCTCAAAACCAGCCGAAAATGTGGCACTCCCATTCGAAAACACCCGTAGCCAGGAAAAATCGAACTCAGCCTCAAGCGCGGCGGGTTCCACCATGAAGAGTGCCGTGGCCAAGGCATCTGCCACCATCGCGCTCGCGGCCATGGTCCAGGTGGCCACTGTCGTTTGGATGGGTTGCCCCGTGATTCCGTCCAATACATGGTGCAGCCCGTCCCCCCATGCCCGGCGGTTGGACGCGGAGGCGCAGAGGGCGGAATTGTCCAATTCCACGGTGCCGATCGCCTGCTTCGGGTTATAAGGATGCTCCAAGGCCACAGTGACGGGCAGGCTTCCGGAATGCAGCATGTCGCCGCTGCCATCCACCAGGAAGTCCAGGTAGCCAGCTGAACGGAGGACTTCGCCAAGCAGGTCCACGAGCTGTCCCTTTCCTGCGGCGCCCACATCCAATACCAGCGGAACCTTGCCCGAAACCGTGGTTCCCGACCATTCCAGGACGTCTTCCCACCTGGCAGCACCTTCAGGGGCGCCTGAAGGAACCAAGGTGTAGCCGGCACTATATCCAAGACGGTTCAAGCTACTGCCGATCAGGGGTGTCATGGAGCCGCCACTGATCCGGTACAGCGCCTCGTAGACGTCGCGGAGGGCCACGGAGTGCCCGGGCAAGGAAATGCTGCCGGGACCGCGCTGCAGAGCGGACACCAGGGAGTCCTGCCTGAACCGTGAATAGGTATGGTCGTAATCCGCTACCGTCGCAAGCAGTTGGCGCTGCACTTCCGGCTCAAGCATCGACGACGACGAAATCTCCCAGTGTGTACCGATCCCCTCGAAGCTAAAGCGGCTCCAACCCGGATGCGGCATGGCTGCTACTTTGCCTGGGACTTGATCTGCTCCACGGCATCGTTGAAGCCGCCTGAGGTCAAAGAAGAACCGGCAACCTTGGAAACGTTGAGGTCGTCGATGTCTTTGCCAACGATCTGCGCCGCAATACCGCTGGCGAACTCGCCCTGGAACTTCCTGGTATTGGGGTTGGAGGGGTGGACGGTGATATTCACTGCCTCTACCTTGTCCCCGGCCAGCTTGAGCTGAACCCCAACAGTCTCCTGGCCGTTCGGCGATGTATATGTTCCATCGGCGCTGTACGTGCCGTCCTTGTACGTGGAGTCACCGTTTCCAGCCGAACCAGAGGAAGAAGGACTGGTGGTGGAAGCCTGGCCGCCATTCTGGGTAGCCGGAGTCTGGGTTGACGGGGCTTCCGTTGTGGGGGCACAGGCAGCTGCCGTCCCGATAATGGATACGCTGGCGAACCCGACGTAGAGGCTCTTGCGGAGTGGCGTAGTCATGTTCTGCTCGTTTCAACTGGACAAGATGTGATCAACATGCGGTCAACGGGATGGTGTCGGTCTGTGGATGACCCTTAAAGCCACCTCTTACGTCTTCACAACGTTGAAATCAGCGTAATGGTTCAGTCTGTGAGGGCCGCCAGCAGTTTATGTATAGGTGCTGTGTCCAAGATTGCTGTGTCCAAGATATCCACATAAACGAGCCTTAATTCCACGAGTTTGCGGGCCCCCGGTAGGCTGGATGGGTGACTCCCGAAGAACTCTCTGCTGCCATATCCACCTGCCTTAAGGACGCCGTCGCTGCCGGCGAAATCGCCTTGGCGGAATCCGCTGTCCCCGGAGACGTCCGGGTGGAGCGACCCAAGAACAGGGACCACGGAGACTGGGCCACCAACATTGCCCTCCAATTGGCTAAGCAGGCCGGCACGAATCCGCGCGAGTTCGCGGGAATCCTCAGCCATCGCCTCCAGGGAATCGCCGGCGTGACCGGAGTCGAAATCGCAGGTCCCGGCTTCCTGAACATCACCGTTGATGCTGCTACGGCAGGCGCGCTTGCCAAGGCAATCGTTGAGGCGGGTTCCACCTACGGGACCAACCAGGCGCTCGCAGGACATGTTGTGAACATGGAATTCGTTTCGGCCAACCCCACGGGACCTCTGCATATTGGCCACACCCGGTGGGCCGCCCTGGGCGACGCGATCGCACGCGTGCTGCGGGCCTCGGGAGCCGACGTCACCGCCGAGTACTACATCAATGACGCCGGTTCGCAGATGAACGTCTTCGCCAACTCAGTCCTTTCCCGGCTCCACGGCCGGGGCGTCCCCGAGGGCGGCTATCCCGGTGAGTACATTCGCGAACTCGGCGATGAAGTACTCAAGGCGCACCCGGATATCCGTGAACTCACAGACGAGGCGGCCCTGCCGGTCATTCGTGCTGCTGCCTACGAGGCGCAGATGGCGGATATCAAAGCAACGCTTGCAGATTTCGGCGTGGAATTCGACGTCTTCTTCTCCGAGAAGGAACTGCACGACGCCGGTGCCATTGAATCTGCCGTTGCCCGGCTACGCGAACAGGGCCATGTCTTCGACGACGGCGGCGCCGTTTGGCTGCGCACCACCGACTTCGGCGATGACAAAGACCGCGTCATGATCCGCGCCAATGGCGAACCGACATATTTCGCCGCCGATGCCGCGTACTACCTCTCCAAGAAGGACCGCGGTTTCACCGAGAAGATTTACCTTCTTGGAGCCGACCACCACGGCTATATCAATCGCCTCAAGGCGATTGCAGCGTGCGCCGGTGACGATCCCGAAGTAAACATTGAGGTCCTCATTGGACAGTTGGTGTCCGTCAACGGCGCCAAGTTGTCCAAGCGCGCGGGCAACATTATTGAGCTCAAGGACCTCATTTCCTGGTTGGGCAAGGACGCAGTCCGCTACTCCCTTGCCCGGTTCCCTGCCGACTCGCCGCTGACACTGGACCCGGAACTGCTCAAGAAGAACAGCAACGAAAACCCCGTGTTCTATGTGCAGTACGCCCATGCCCGCTCCAGGGGAACCGCGCGCAACGCCGCCGAGGCCGGGGTGGACCGGTCCGTATTCGACGCATCGCTGCTGGATCATGCCACGGAGAACGAGCTTCTCTCCTATTTGGGGAGCTACCCGTCAATCGTGGCCAAAGCAGCCGAGCTCCGCGAACCGCACCGCGTTGCCCGCCATCTTGAGGTCATCGCCGGTGCCTACCACCGCTGGTACGATGCCTGCCGTGTCTCCCCGCAGGGCGAGGAACCGGTGCTGGACGTGAATCGGACCCGTCTGTGGCTGAACGACGCCACCAGCCAGGTGCTGGCCAACGGACTCGGACTGCTAGGCGTTTCCGCGCCGGAACGGATGTAAGGCCATGACCACAAACACCGCACCAGATTCACCCCAGGCCTCTCCGCTTGCTCCTGAATGGCTGGCTGTCCCGGAGGACCTTAACGTCCTCCAGGCACCTATGTGGGCAGCCGGTGTGGAGAAGAATGACGCCGGTGAGGTCACCATTGACGGGATTTCAGTCAGCGACCTCAAGGCGCAATTTGGCACGCCACTCTTTGTGATGAGCGAATCCGACTTCCGTGCGCGTGCCCGTGCTTTCAAGGACGCCTTCGACGACGCTTTTGCTGACATCTGCGGGGGAGTGGATGTCTACTACGCGGGAAAATCCTTCCTGTGCACGGCTGTGGCACAGTGGGTAGCTGAAGAAGGTCTTCGCCTGGACACCTGTTCCGGCGGCGAACTGGCTGTTGCCGCCCGCGCCGGTATCCCGGGGGCCAATTTGGGCCTGCACGGCAACAACAAATCCGACGCCGAGATAAACCGGGCGCTAGATATGAGGGTGGGCCGCATCGTGGTGGACAGCCTCGATGAATTGGAACGCGTAGCCAAGATTGCTTCCAGCCGCGGCGAAACCGCCAAGGTCATGCTGCGCCTCACGCCAGGGGTCCACGCCCACACCCACGAATTCATCGCCACAGCGCACGAAGACCAGAAGTTTGGCCTCTCCATGGCTGAGGACTCCACTGAGGAAGCCGGCCTGTCCGCAGCTGAGGAAGCCGTTGCCGCCGCGACGTCGTACCCGAGCGTGGAGCTCCTGGGGTTGCACTGCCACATCGGTTCCCAGATCTTCGAGGCGGACGGATTCGCGCTGGCTGCGGAAAAACTCCTCGGCTTTCAGGCAGCGATGCAGGCCAAATACTCCGTCGTCCTGCCGGAACTGGACCTCGGGGGCGGCTACGGTATCGCCTATACGCCAGAGGACACTCCCCGCCCCGCAGCTGAAATCGCGCAGGCGATGGCCGCCGTCGTGCGTTCAAAGTGCGCGGAACTCGGTATCGAGGCGCCCCGCGTTTCCATCGAACCCGGACGCGCGATCGTCGGGAGCACCACATTCACTTTGTATGAGGTAGGAACGCTTAAAACTGTTCGCGTGGACGTTCCGGGCACCGAAACAGGCCTTGGGAACGTTACGTATCCGCGTCGGTATGTGTCGGTGGACGGCGGAATGAGCGACAACGCCCGTCCGGTGCTTTACGACGCGGATTATTCGGCGATTTTGGCGTCCCGCGACTCCGATGCAGCTCCGCAACTGTCCCGCGTAGTGGGCAAACATTGCGAGAGCGGCGACATAGTTGTTAGAGATGTATATCTGCCCGCGGATGTGGCAGCCGGTGATTTGCTCGCAGTACCGGGTACCGGCGCCTATTGCTGGGCCCTCTCCAGCAACTACAACTACCTGGCCCGGCCTGGCGTTGTCGCTGTGCGCGACGGAGCCGCCAGGCTCATTGTCCGCGGGGAAACCGAAGAAGATCTCTTGAACCGCGACATGGGAGTGGCGAATGTCTGAAGTGCGAACCCTGAAGGTGGCCCTGCTGGGCTGTGGCAATGTAGGGGCCCAGGTCGCGCGCATTCTTATTGACGACGCCGAGGCTCTGGCCGCCCGCAGTGGCGCCCGCCTCGAGCTGTCCGGTATTGCCGTGCGCAACCTCGACTCGCCGCGTGACGTCGAACTGCCGCGTGAACTCTTTACCACGGACGCCGAGACCCTCGTCAAGGACGCAGACCTCGTGATCGAGCTCATGGGCGGCATCGAACCCGCGCGTACGCTCATCGTCACCGCCATCCAGAATGGCGCCTGCGTTGTCACCGGCAACAAGGCACTGCTCGCGCAAGATGGCCCCACTCTCTACGAAGAGGCTGACAAGGCCGGCGTTCAGCTGTCCTACGAAGCTGCGGTTGCCGGTGCTATTCCCATCCTGCGCCCGATCCGCGACAGCCTCTCCGGCGATCGCATTACGAGGGTTCTCGGGATCGTGAACGGGACCACCAACTTCATCCTTGACCAGATGGACAGCACTGGCGCACAGTTTGCGGACGCCCTTGCCGAAGCCCAGCGGCTCGGTTATGCCGAAGCAGATCCCACTGCCGACGTCGAGGGCCATGACGCAGCCGCCAAGGCTGCGATCCTGGCGTCGTTGTCCTTCCATACAAGGTTCTCCCTGGACGACGTCTACTGCGAAGGGATCACCAAGGTCAGCGCTGCGGACATCGCTTCGGCCAAGGAAGCCGGCTTCGTCATCAAGCTTTTGGCCATCGCTGAGAAAATCGAAGCCTCAGGGAACGGCAGTGGAATTTCGGTGCGCGTGCACCCCACCCTCCTGCCGCGCGAACACCCGTTGGCAGCAGTCCGTGGCGCATTCAACGCAGTCTTCATCGAAGCCGAAAACGCTGGAGAACTGATGTTCTACGGCCAGGGTGCCGGGGGGACTCCCACTGCCTCTGCTGTGTTGGGCGACCTCGTCTCCGCTGCCCGGCGGTTGGTCCTTGGCGGCCCCGGCCGCACGGAAACAACTACTGGTCATGTTCCGGCACTGTCCATTGATGCCTCCACTACGAGTTACTACATCGGTCTGGATGTAGCAGACCAGGCAGGTGTGCTGGCTCGCATCGCCCACATTTTTGCGGAGAACGGCGTATCCATCGAGATCATGCGTCAAACGATCCACCGCGATGCCGCCTCGAATGTTGAGTCGGCTGAGCTGAAAATCGTGACGCACCGTGCATCCGAAGCTGCACTCGCAGCAACCGTCGAGGCCGTCAAGGGCCTTGACGTCATCAATTCTGTGACATCCGTACTGCGGGTAGAAGGGGTCTAAGTGGCTCACCAATGGCGCGGAGTAATCCGCGAATACGCTGATCGTTTGCCTGTAACGGAAGCCACGAAGGTCATCACCCTCGGCGAGGGCGGCACCCCGCTCGTCCACGCACAGAAGCTTTCCGAGCTGACCGGCTCGCAGGTGTACCTGAAGGTCGAAGGCATGAACCCCACGGGTTCCTTCAAGGACCGGGGCATGACCATGGCTATGACGGCAGCCGTCGAAGCCGGCGCCAAGGCTGTTGTATGTGCTTCGACCGGCAACACTTCGGCCTCGGCCGCGGCTTACGCAACGGCCGCAGGCCTCAAGTGCGCTGTGCTGGTCCCCGAAGGCAAGATCTCCATGGGCAAGCTCAGCCAGGCAATCGCGCACGGCGCCACGCTGCTGCAGGTGGACGGCAACTTCGACAACTGCCTGGACATCGCCCGCAAGCTGGGCGAGTCCTACCCGGTCTTCCTGGTTAACTCGGTCAACCCTGCCCGTATCCAGGGCCAGAAGACCGGTGCCTTCGAAGTTGTGGACTCCCTGGGCGATGCCCCGGATATCCACGTTCTGCCCGTGGGCAATGCCGGCAACATCACTGCCTACTGGAAGGGATACAAGGAGTACGCCGCTCCCTTCGAGACCGCCAACGGCACACTGCCGGCCGTCTCCAGCAAGACACCCATCATGTGGGGTTTCCAGGCTGCGGGTGCTGCGCCGTTCGTTGCAGGGCACCCGATCACTGAACCGGACACCATTGCCACTGCCATCCGCATCGGCAACCCGGCATCATGGGACACGGCTGTCGCCGCCCGCGACGAATCCGGTGGCCTGATTGAAGCTGTCACGGATGAGGAAATCCTGGACGCCCACCGTTGGCTCTCTTCCAAGGAAGGCGTCTTCGTCGAGCCCGGCTCGGCTGCCGGCGTGGCAGGCCTGATCAAGAAACACGCTGCTGGTGAGGTTCCGTCCGGCAAGACCATCGTCATCACCGTTACCGGCCACGGACTGAAGGACCCCCAGTGGGCCCTCCGCACGGAGGACGGTAGCGATGTCCAGCCGGTCAAGGTGTCCAACGACGTCGTAACCGTTGCCGCGGAACTGGGACTGGAAGAAAAATAAGAGTGGAACAAACGCAGCCCACCGCGACCGATCGTAGACTCGTCGCGGCAGGCCAGCGGCTGACCGTCAAGGTCCCCGGTACGAGTGCCAACCTGGGTCCCGGCTACGACAGCCTCGGCTTGGCCCTTTCAATTTATGACACCTTGACGGTGGAAACGCTCACCACCGGAGAGCTCGAGTTCGAGCTCTCCGGTGAGGGCGCCGATACCCTTCCGCGCGACTCCAGCCACTTGGTGGTGCGTGCGATCGACCTTGCCTTGGAACGTTTGGGTTTCCGGCACTCCGGGCTAAGGATCACTGCTGACAACGTCAATCCGCATGGACGCGGGCTCGGTTCCTCAGCTTCCGCAGTTGTAGCCGCCGTTACTGCCGCCAATTCCTTGGTTCCAGAAGAGGCGCAGCAGGATCTTGACTGGATCCTGCAGCTGACCAGCGAAATGGAAGGCCACCCGGACAACGTCGCCCCCGCCATTTTCGGCGGGCTGGCGCTGTCATGGCAGGACAGCGAGCAGTACAGCAGTACGCGTGCTGAAGTGGCCCAATCCGTGGTTCCCGTGGTGGCGGTTCCGGATTATGAACTCTCCACCGAAACCGCCCGCGGACTTTTGCCCGCGTCGGTGGGCCACCATGCTGCGGCGATGAACTCCGGACGTGCAGCGTTGCTGATCCACGCGTTGACCACGCAGCCGGAATTCCTGCTGCCCGGTACCGAAGACTACCTGCACCAGAGCTACCGTGCCGAAGCGATGCGGCCCAGCGCGGACCTACTTGCGGCACTGCGGACGGCCGGTCACGCTGCCGTGGTTTCCGGTGCCGGTCCTACTGTCATGGTCCTGGCCAACGGCCCCGGCGAAGCGGCAACCGTTGTCGAATTCATCGAGGCGTTTACTGCCACCAACACACCCAACGTCGGTTGGCGCGTGATGACGCTGGCTGTGGACGTTGAAGGTGCTAGAGTGGAAGTGCACCGGCGGTAAAGCCGCGGGCAGTTCCCTGATTTTGGATTTCGGCGGTTTCGCTGTTCCTTTCGTCAACTGTGCCAACGTCTGGCGGTGCCGTCTCCTTCCGGCCTGTCTCAGGTGCCGCAGAACTCTCTCTGTTCCCTGAATATTCAGTCGGCTGTCCGGGCAACTGGGTTCAGTGAAGACGATCAGTATCCGGCCCTGTTGGCCACAATCCATCAGGCACGGCCGAAATCACCGGCTGCAGATCTGAACTGCAGCCCAGAACAAATCATCGCGTCCAGCTCTCGCTCTGGACGCCGTCGAGGGGGAAGGATCCTTCGTGACAGAAACCACTGAGCTGGCTTCAGCTGTGGACACAACAACTTCTGCTGCTGAGTCGTCAACAGCAGCAACCACCAAGAGCAGCGGCCTTGCAGGCCTTAAGCTCGCCCAGCTCCAGGCTCTTGCCAGCCAGCTGGGGATTTCCGGTGGGTCCCGTATGCGTAAGGGGGACTTGGTTACAGCCATTTCCGCCCATCGTGCAGGGACTTCTACCGCCAAGGCCCCGGCCAAGGCGTCGACGAAGGCTGCCACCGCGCCCAAGGCAGCCCCGGCTGCCGAGGCCAAGGTTGCGGAGAAGAGCGCTCCTGCCGCTGAAGTGGGCACGGAAGCGCCGGCCCAGGAAGCCCCTCGTGGACGTGGACGTGGCCGTAGCCGCCGCGCCACCAGCGATGGCGTCGTTGCCGCGGCAGAGGCCGCTGCACCTGCTGAAGCGCCGGCCGCGCCGGTGTCAGAGCCCGAGGCAGCACCGGAAGGCAGCGAAGCCGCCACCGAGCGTCGCCAGCCCCGCACCCGTAACCGTCGTCGCAGCGAGACTGCTGCAGCTCCGGACGAAACTGCAGAAGCCCCGTCCGCCGAGCAGCGTCCCGAGCGCACGGAACAGCGTGCTGACCAGCGTGGCGAGCGGACCGAACAGCGCGAACAGCGCGCCGAGCGGACCGAACAGCGCGCCGAGCGTACTGACCAGCGTGAACAGCGTGCCGAACGTACGGAACAGCGCGAACAGCGCGAACAGGCTGACTCTGGCGATCAGTCGCGTGAACGTCGTGACTCCCGCGGCCGCCGCGAGGACACCAGCGACCTCGAAGATACGGGCAATCGCCGCAACCGCAGGAACCGCCGTGATCGCAACGATCAGAACGAGCGCAGCGACCGTCGTGGCGGTCAGGAGAGCCGGGACGGCAACACCCGCAGCGACCGCTTCCGCGACCGCAACGAACGCCGTCGCGGCCGTGCGCAGGGCCCGGATGTTGATGACATCGAGGTTACCGAAGACGACGTCCTGCTCCCCGTAGCAGGCATCCTGGACGTCCTGGAGAACTACGCATTCATCCGGACTTCCGGCTACCTCCCCGGCGCGAACGACGTCTACGTTTCGCTGGCACAGGTCAAGAAGTACAACCTCCGCAAGGGAGACGCCGTCGTGGGCGCCATCCGTGCGCCACGCGAAGGTGAAGACCGCAACCAGCAGTCGTCGCGCCAGAAATTCAACGCCCTCGTTCGTGTTACTTCGGTCAACGGCAAGACTCCTGAAGAGCTCAAGGACCGCGTCGAGTTCGCCAAACTCGTGCCGCTGTACCCGTCCGAGCGCCTGCGCCTGGAAACCGACCCCAAGAAGATCGGTCCGCGTGTCATCGACCTCGTGGCTCCGATCGGCAAGGGCCAGCGTGGCCTGATCGTCTCCCCGCCCAAGGCCGGAAAGACGCTCATCCTGCAGTCCATTGCGAACGCGATCACCACCAACAATCCTGAGGTCCACCTCATGATGGTGTTGGTTGACGAACGTCCCGAAGAAGTCACGGACATGCAGCGCACCGTCAAGGGTGAGGTCATTGCCTCCACCTTCGACCGTCCCGCAGATGACCACACCACGGTTGCCGAGCTCTCCATCGAACGCGCCAAGCGCCTCGTTGAAATGGGCATGGATGTGGTGGTCCTCCTGGACTCCATGACCCGCCTGGGCCGCGCCTACAACCTGGCAGCACCAGCCTCCGGCCGTATCCTGTCCGGTGGTGTGGACTCCGCAGCGCTCTACCCGCCGAAGCGCTTCTTCGGTGCTGCCCGCAACATCGAAAACGGTGGCTCGCTGACCATCCTGGCAACGGCTCTGGTCGAGACCGGCTCCAAGATGGACGAGGTTATCTTCGAGGAGTTCAAGGGCACCGGCAACATGGAGCTCCGCCTGTCCCGCCAGCTGGCAGACAAGCGAATCTTCCCGGCCGTGGACGTCAACGCGTCCGGCACGCGTCGCGAAGAGAACCTGCTCTCACCGGAAGAAGTCAAGATCATGTGGAAGCTGCGCCGGGTCCTTTCAGGCCTTGAGCAGCAGCAGAGCCTTGAGCTGCTGACGAACAAGATCCGGGAGACGCAAAGCAACGTCGAGTTCCTCATGCAGGTTCAGAAGACGACGCTTGGAGCGAAGTCGGACAACGACAAATAGCTGCCTACTGAGCCGCTGATTCTGCTGCCCCCGCCCCTACGCGTGGTGGCCACGTCCTTACGGACTTGGCCACCACGCTCCGGCAGGCCCGAAGCTACTCCCGGGGCAGCAGAATCGGCGGCTCGTTCCGTTCCCGGCCCACCTTCCCTGGCCGGCATATTTTGAGCGGTCTTTGTTCAAACGGAGATCCTTGGCTCGGCACCACCAGTGCTCAGCGCGGCGTGTGTTGGCACAGCCGACGAGGGCTGTACGTAGCCCCTCATCGCAGTTATTAGACTTGTTGAAGTCGAAAGAGGTTTGAAAATGTTTGAGTCCGTTCAGGGATTGCTTGATGAACATGCTGCTATCCAGGCGCAGTTGAGTGATCCTGCTGTTTATGCCGATCAGTCTGCGGCCCGGAAACTGGGGCGGCGTTCCGCCCAGCTCCAGGGCATTGTGGAGGCGTACAACAAGTGGCGCGGACTCAATGACGACCTCGAGGCGGCCAAGGAAATGGCTGCCGAGGATCCCGATTTCGCCGCAGAGGTGGAGGTGCTGCAGGAGCAGATTCCTGCTGCCCAGGAGAAGTTGCGCCGTTTGCTGATTCCCCGTGATCCTGACGATGCCCGCAACGTCATCCTTGAGGTCAAGGGTGGCGAAGGCGGCGACGAAGCTGCGTTGTTCGCCGGTGACCTTCTGCGCATGTACATGCGTTACGCCGAGTCCCGGGGTTGGAAGACCGAGATGATATCCGCCACGGAGTCTGACCTGGGTGGGTACAAGGACGTGTCCGTGGCTATCAAGGGCAACTCGAACGACCCCGCGGAGGGCGTCTTTGCGCGGTTGAAGTTCGAGGGTGGCGTGCACCGGGTACAGCGCGTTCCGGTTACAGAGTCGCAGGGCCGTATCCACACGTCCGCAGCCGGTGTCCTGGTGCTTCCGGAAGTGGATGAACCCGAAGAACTGGAAATCAACCAGAACGACCTCAAGATCGACGTCTACCGCTCATCCGGTCCCGGCGGCCAGTCCGTCAACACCACCGACTCCGCAGTTCGCATCACCCACTTGCCTACGGGCATCGTGGTGGCCATGCAGAACGAAAAGTCGCAGTTGCAGAACCGTGAAGCCGGTATGCGCGTGCTTCGTGCCCGGCTCCTGGCCCACCAGCAGGAACAGATCGACGCCGCCAACTCCGAACAGCGCAAGTCGCAGATCCGTACGATGGACCGCTCGGAGCGCATCCGCACCTACAACTTCCCGGAAAACCGGATCGCGGACCACCGCACCGGGTATAAGGCCTACAACCTCGACGCCGTGATGAATGGTGATCTGGAACCGGTCATCCAGTCGGCGATTGAAGCCGACGAGCAGTCGCGCCTGGACGCCCTGGGCGAATAGCAGAGCACCGCCAGCTCCCGATTTCCAGCTGTCAGGGCATAGATATGACGATTTTCCCAGGCCAGAGCCTCGCGGACGCCGTTCGCGAGGCCACTGCGGTCTTATCCGACGCCGGAGTCCCCACCCCGCGCGTCGATGCCGAACTTCTAGCGGAGCACCTGTTGGGCGTGGGGCTGGGCCGGTTGCGGGCAATGCTCCTGGGTGATTCCCCCGCACCTGAAGGCTACGCCGAACTGGTGGCTGAGCGTGCCGGGCGCGTCCCGCTTCAGCACATCACCGGCGTCGCGTATTTCCGCCACCTTGAGCTGCGGGTGGGCCCTGGCGTATTCATCCCCAGGCCCGAAACGGAATCCGTTGTCCAGCTTGTCATCGACCACGTGGCCGGAATGTCCCACCCCAAGATCGTGGACCTCGGAACCGGTTCCGGAGCCATTGCCGGTTCAATCGCCCAGGAGGTTCCAGGGGCTGAAGTCCATGCCGTGGAGTTCAGCACTTTTGCCCATGCCTGGGCCAGCAGGAACCTTGAACCGCTGGGCGTCCACCTGGTCCAGGGTGATCTTAGGGATGCCTTGCCCGAACACAACGGCTCCTTTGACGTTGTGGTGTCCAATCCTCCGTACATCCCTGCCGAAGCCATCCCGAACGAGCCGGAAGTTGCGCTGCATGATCCGCCCGAAGCACTGTACGGCGGGGGAGCGGATGGCATGGAACTCCCGACGGCGGCAGCGGCTACCGCGGGCCGCCTCCTGAAAGCCGGCGGCTACTTCGTGATGGAACACGCAGAAGTCCAGGCGGATTGGATCAGCGGCATGTTGCGTCGAGCGGGACGTTGGCAGGACATCATGACGCACTTTGACCTCAACGGCAAGGAACGTGCCACGAGTGCGGTGCTGGCAAACAAGGCTCCTGATGAGTGAAAGAATAGCGCTGTGACCACAACCTACAATTGCACTTCCGATGACCAGCGGGCTGAAGGACTTCAGCACGCGCAGCGTGCCATCAGCGAAAAGAAGTGCATCGTGCTGCCGACGGACACCGTGTACGGCATTGCAGCTGACGCCTTTTCCCCCTTGGCCGTGACAATGTTGTTGGCTTCCAAGGGCCGTAGCCGGCAAATGCCCCCTCCGGTCCTGATTCCGCGCATCAATGCCCTGGACGGACTCGCGAGCGATGTATCCGCCAACGCCAGGGCCTTGGCGCAGGCGTTCTGGCCCGGTGGATTGACGCTCATCCTCCACGCCCAGCCGTCTTTGGATTGGGACCTGGGTGATACCAAGGGCACGGTGGCCCTGCGGATGCCCGACGACGAACTCGCACTGGAGCTCCTGGGCCTTACAGGCCCGCTGGCTGTGTCATCGGCCAACCGCACGGGCCAGGAAGCAGCACAGACCGCCTCAGAGGCGCGGCTCCAGCTCGCAGATTCCGTGGAAGTTTACCTTGAAGGCGGCTTCCGGCCCGTGAAGGGTACTGCTGCACTGCCTTCCACCATCGTGGATGCGACCTCCGAACCCTTCCGGGTGGTACGTCAGGGCGCCATCTCCCTGGAACGCTTGCGTGAAGTTGTTCCTTCCGTCCTCGGCGTTGACGAGCCTGTACCTTCTGTTGCTCCGGCGGCAGAAACCGCGGCAGCAGCACAGGAAAAACCTGTCTCCGAAGCGGCCACGGCGCAGGACGCACCTGTCGAAGTAACGGAAGCACCCGCCGTCGAGGATCCGGCGCCTGCTGTATCAGCATCGGCACCCGACGCCCCACGTGAAGCCAAACCCGAATGATTCCGGAACGCCAGCGCGTCCCCGTCCTTGACGTAGACGCGACTCCGCTGCGCGTCAATGAATTGATCGATGCACTGGATGGACTCATCTCCACCGGAACCACCCGCACTGTGCTCGGACACAATCTTCACAGCATTACGCTGTTCCACTCGTGCGCAGATTTCCGTTCACTTTACGATCAAAGCTCGATCGTCCTCCTCGACGGCGCCCCGGTAGCCATGCTTTGGGGCTTGGCCCACAAACGGCAACTGAAGCCCCTGGGACAAGGCCCCATGGCCTACCGGCTTGGATCCATGGACTGGATCCCGGCTCTTGGGGGAGTGAAGGGGCTGGAACGGGTCGCCGTGATCGGCGCCGGACGGGCGGCAAATACGCAGGCGGTGGCCCGGCTGCGCACCATCATTCCTGATGCGACGGTAGATGGAATGCCCGGCGAAGGATGGGACGAGGCCTTGGAAATGGCTGTCGTGGAGTGGTTGGACCGCTTCCGTCCTCAACTGGTGCTGCTGGGCCTTGGCATGCCGCTCCAGGAGACGGTGCTGCATCGGCGACTCACTCAGTTTCCGCCCGCTGTGTATTGTGCCGTTGGCGGTGCCATTGAACAGGTGGCCGGCGTCCAGAAGCTCGCGCCGCGTTGGCTCGGGCGCCTTGGGCTCGAATGGGCGTGGCGCCTGGTTCTCCATCCGGGCCGTGTTGCCTACAGAGTTTTTGTTGAACCGTGGAAGTTGGCGGGCCTGTTGATTCGGCGCCACTTCCAGCCATCCCAGACCAAAGGCAAGTAAATGACGTCCAAACCCGTTGTGGTCGCCGTTGTGGTGACCTATAACCGGCGTGAACTCCTTGAGACCACCTTGGCCGGCATCACCGCCGGGACCGAGGTGCCGGACGCCGTCGTCGTCGTGGACAACGCCTCCACAGACGAAACTGCGGAGTTCCTCAGGGCCTATCGGGGAGCTGTGCCCACGGACGTTGTTACGCTCAACGCCAACGTGGGCGGCGCCGGGGGATTTGTTGTGGGCATGGAGCGCGCAGTCCTGGACCACGGCGCTGACCACGTCTGGATCATGGACGACGACACCGAACCGCAGCCCGGCGCACTTCGCGAGGCGCTGGATGTGTCCGAGGCTTATGAACAGGAAACCGGGGAAGCTCCCGCGTTCATCGCGAGCCGGGTGGTGTGGACGGATGGTCGCGACCACCCAATGAACCGCATGCGTCCACGCATCGGTGCCAGCGAGGCGGCGCGCAGCACCGCTGCCCGGCTAGGAGCGGTTCAGATCCGCAGCGCATCCTTCGTCTCTGTCCTGATTCGCGCTGACGAGATCCGGCGTCACGGACTGCCCATTGCCGATTACTTCATCTGGAACGATGACCTCGAATACACGGCCAGGGTTTCGCGCCGGGGAACTGCCCTCGCTACCAGTGCGTCGGTTGCCAGTCATCACACCAAAGTGTTTGGAGATGCAGGGGCGGACCCCGGCCCCCGGTTCTACTACGAAGTTCGTAACAAGCTCTGGGTCTACACGAGATCCAACGCCCTGGCTCCTTGGGAAAAGGTCCTCTTTACGGGAGCTTCGCTACGCAATTGGGCCAAGACCATTGCTGCGTCGTCAAACCGCAAAATACTGCTTGATGGCTTGTTCAAGGGCCTGCGCCATAGTTTGAAGGCGCCCCGGTCCAACGCCGAAGTGCTCAAGGGGATCTACGCCCTGCGTAACGTCCAGGAGCCTGCCAGGTAGAAGCCGGCCGCGTGGCTACAGCACATCAGCTGTAGTCTTGCGGCTGCGTCACGCCGGTGGCCACGACCATTGGCATTAGTATCGTGACTAGAGTCCACAGAAATCCCAGCATCATTTGGCACAGCCGGTGCAGGCATGGCGACGGAGTAGTTCCATTTATCGACAGACAGAAATCCACACCTTGACCTGCCCGGAACTACACGGCTTTCCAGCGATGCACCGGCTGCATACGTTGGTCCGTGCAGCTGATTCCGGCATTGTGCTGCTTTCCGGAGCCGCGTCATGATTATGTACCTGCTGATGGCGCTCACGGCTGCCTTGGTATCCTATGCCGGCACGTGGGGAGCCCGCGTACTCGGTAACAAATTACGGCTTTACCGTCCCATCCGCAGCAGGGACATGCACTCCGCACTCATCTCAAAACTGGGCGGGCTTGGCATCTTTGCAGGCTTTTTTGTTGCCCTTGTGGTGGCAAGCAACTCGTTCTTCGTGAAGGACATATTCAGGCATAACGATGCTCCGTGGGGCATCTTGGCCGGAGCAGTCGTGATCGTCGCAGTGGGGGTCGCGGACGACATCCTCGATATCCGCTGGTGGATCAAGCTCCTGGGGCAGGCAACAGCGGCTTTCATCGTCGCCATTTGGGGTGTGAGGATGTCCGTGGTTCCGTTCATCCCCGAACCGATCCTGATTGAATCCGAGCTCGTCCAGATTGTCCTGACAGCAGGGCTGATTGTTACCACCATGAACGCCGTCAACTTCATTGATGGGCTGGATGGATTGGCTGCAGGTGTAGCCACCATAGGCGGCGGTGCCTTCTTCCTCACTGCGTACTGGGTCCATCGGAACAACCCATCCACTGACAATTCAGACCTTGCGACACTCCTGATGGCGATCCTGGTGGGCGGCTGCATAGGATTCCTGCCGCACAACTGGTTTCCAGCCAAGATCTTCATGGGGGACTCCGGTGCCATGCTCATCGGTCTCCTCATGGCTTCAGCCGGCGTAGTGGCAACGGGGCAAATCGGATCCGGGCTCTATGACCGCGCCAACGGCATCCCGACGATCATCCCGATCCTCCTGCCGTTCGCCGTGCTGTCCCTTCCGCTCCTGGATTTCGGAATGGCCGTGGTTCGCAGGACCGCCCGGGGACAGTCTCCTTGGTCCGCAGACCGTGGGCACCTCCACCACAAGCTCGTGGACCTCGGCTACTCGCACCGCACCGCCGTCGTCATGCTTTATGTCTGGACGTGCATCCTGGCGTTCGGCGGGGTGGCGTTCGCAGTGTTCCCTTGGCAGATTGTGTTGATCGTGGTGGTTGTTGCTGCTCTCGTCATGGCCGCTGTTACCGCATGGCCGTACTTCACGCGGAATACCGCGGGCCCGGGGGAGCGCTCATGACTTCCGGTTATGGTCACAGTTCTATCTCATGTAGAATTCTTTCTGCGGACAGTCACTCGCCCGTAACCCCACTTTGAGAATATGGCACCCGTGCCACGAGGATTGGTATCCCCATGACATCCAACGCCGATTCCGGACGCCCGTCCGGTAAACGCGCTGTTGGAGTTTCCGGGGAAACCTCCAACCTGTGGCTGCGCTTGCTGCTCTTGAGCTCCGCTGCTGCTCTGGCCGGATTGCTCGTGACGAGTATCGTCGCTGCGTTCATGAATGGTGGCCAAGGTGCGCTTTCAGCAGCATTCGGTGCCGCGCTGGTCATGCTCTTCTTTGCGATCAGCCTTCTGATCGGTCATTTCGTTGGCCGCAATAATCCTTCCGGCGCCGTCGGCCTGTTCGTGGCGACGTACTTCGTAAAAGTCGTCGGCTTTGCCGTGATCCTCTTTGTGATCGGTACTCCCGCCTGGTTGCACGGCCGATGGTTCGTGATCGGCGCAGTTGTGGCTGTCATCCTTTGGCAGTCTGCAGAGATTTACGGTTTCAGCAAAGCCCGCCTCCAGATCTACAACGATCCTGCGGATGGGAAGGGTGGCACGGATGTCTCTGCGTAAGCGCAAGTCCCTGTCAAGCCACACTCCGTCGCAAGGTTCGGCCAACGATTCTGCCGACGCCGGAAACGATGGTGGATACAACGCCGGCATCGCCGTCTTCAGCTACATCGTTGGCGGGATCATTGTCTGGAGTTTGATAGGCTGGGGTCTGGATAATCTGTGGGGGACCCGCTGGATTGTGCTCCTTGGCGCTCTGCTGGGAGCCGCAGGAGGGTTCTATCTTTCCCATATGCACGGCCTCACCAGGCAAAGCTCTTCTTCTGGCGAGAGCAACGCAGACAGCGGTCCGTCCACGGACGGGGACAGTAATGCCAAATAATTTCACACGGAATATGGATGCGTCGAGCGCGTCCGGCTTCCAACCAATGCCCAATGATGGACACAGCAGAGAGGAAACGCGTTGATCGCGCTTGCGCTCCCCGCCCAGGATTCGGGGTCATTCACCCCACCCGGAATCGACGAAATGCACCTGCCGGCAATCCTGCCTTGGGGTGCGCACGATGGCTTCTCCAAGCAGATGCTGCTGGTGATCCTTTCGGTCGTCATTATCGCTACATTCTTCATCCTCGCTGCACGTAAGCAGCAGCTGGTTCCCGGCAAGCTGCAGTTCGCAGGCGAAATGGCCTATGGCTTCGTCCGCAACAGCATCGCCAAGGACATCATCGGCGGCAAGGACTTCATCAAGTACGTCCCGCTGTTGTTCAGCTTGTTCTTCTTCATTCTGGTGAACAACATCTACGGCGCCATCCCGCTGATCCAGCTCCCGAGCTTCTCGCACGTTGGCGGCGCCTATGTGCTGGCCGGCATCGTGTACTTCACCTGGATTGCCATCGGCATCAAGAAGAACGGGCTGAAGTATTTCAAGCTCGCAACCGTTCCGTCTGGTGTGCCGTGGTACATCCTGCCGATCGTTGTTCCGATCGAAATCATCTCCAACTTCCTGGTCCGCCCCGTTACGCACAGCCTCCGTCTGTTCGCGACCATGCTGGCCGGCCACCTGATCGTCATGCTCGCCGGTTCCGGTATTGAGTTCCTGATCATGCAGGAGAACGTCCTTTTGAAGGGCACGTCGGTTCTCGTCCTTGTTGGCGCTATTGCCATGTACATGCTCGAGGCCCTCATCATGGCCCTGCAGGCCTACGTGTTCACGCTGCTGACCGCGATCTACATTGAAGGCGCCCTGCACGCCGACAGCCACTAGGCTCAAAACTTCCCCTTGAGGGGATTGAAGTAAACCAAACAACCTGCCACATGGGTGGCATCTTGAAAGGAAAAAAATGGAAGGCAATCTCAACCTCGTAGGTTACGGTCTGTCCGCAATCGGCGGTGGTATCGGTGTGGGTCTCGTATTCGCGGCTTACATCAACGGTGTTGCTCGTCAGCCGGAAGCTCAGCGCGTGCTGCAGCCGATCGCATTCCTTGGTCTGGCACTGACCGAAGCTCTTGCCATCCTCGGCCTCGTCTTCGCTTTCGTTCTCTAGTCTTCGACTTTCGAACAAAGCGAATTCCGCAACCGAGTAGATAGGACGGGTGAAATATGAATCAGCTGATCATCTCAGCCGCCACTGAAGGCGAAGAGGCCGCTAACCCTCTCGTTCCCAATGTTTGGGAAATGGGCGTCGTCCTCGTCGGCTTTGCTGTCCTCCTGTACATCGTGGTCAAGTTCATTGTCCCGATGTTCGAGAAGACCTTCGCAGAGCGCGCCGAAGCGATTGAAGGTGGCATCGCAAAGGCAGAAAAGGCACAGGCCGAAGCTTCTGCAGCTCTTGAAGAGTACAAGCAGCAGCTCACCGACGCCCGCGCCGAAGCCAACCGGATCCGCGAAGAAGCACGCGCTGAAGGCGCCCAGATCCTCGCGGACCTCAAGGCCAAGGCTGCTGCCGAGTCTGCCCGCATCACAGAGCAGGCACACGCTGCCATTGAGTCCGAGCGCCAGGCAGCCGTTGTCTCGCTTCGCTCAGAGGTTGGCACTTTGGCTACCACGTTGGCTGGCCGCATCGTTGGTGAAGCACTCACTGATGATGAGCGTGCCGCACGCGTTGTGGACCGCTTCCTGGCAGATCTGGAGACCCAGAACGCAGGTGCAGCTAAGTAATGGCAGGTATATCGAGCGAATCGCTGACCACGGCGCTGGCGCAGTTGGAAGCCAAGCTTCCTTTTGCCTCGCTGCAGTTGGCAAAGGACCTCTTCGGAATCCTGGGAACGGTGGACAGCTCGGCTGGCTTGCGCCGCGCCCTGACTGACCCGTCCCGTAGTGGAGACGAGAAGTCGGCGCTGGTCAAGCAGCTGGTTAGCGGAAAAGTCTCCGCTGATGCTGCTGAAATCGCGGGCGGACTGGCTGGCTTGCGCTGGGCATCTGCACGCGATATCGGCGATGCACTCGAGACTCTTGCCGCCACGGTTGTCATTGCCGTAGCTGAAAACAAGTCGGCCGTTTCTGCCTCTGGTATTACGGGGCTGGAAGAGCTGGAAAACGATCTGTTTGCTTTCAACCAGGCCGTCGCTTCCAGCCACGAAGTACAACGTGCTCTGTCTGAGCCGCAGGCATCCGCCGCGGCCAAGGTGGTCCTGGCCGAGAAACTTGTTCCTGGCAGCAGCGAGGAAGCAAAGGTTCTCATTGGCCAGGCCGTAACTCAGCCGCGCGGTGTCAAGCCGAGCAAGCTCGTCGAGTCCTTCGCCAAGCTTGCAGCCAAGCGTCAGCAGCGCTGGATTGCAACTGTCAGCGTTACCCGTCCGTTGACGGAAACGCAGGCCAGCCGTCTGCAGGCCGGGCTGAATGCCCTGTACGGCCGCGAGCTGAAGGTCAACGTCAATGTTGACCCCCGCCTGATTGGTGGAATCCGGGTTCAGGTGGGTGATGAAGTGCTTGACGCTTCTGTTATCGGCCGCCTGACCGACCTCCGCCGTCAGCTCGCTGTCTAGCGAAGACAAAGCACAACTTAACTGATATAAAACCCGGTCATCGTGAGCAACGATGATCACGAAAACAGGAGAGCAGGGACTGCAGATGGCCGAATTGACCATCAACGCCGACGACGTCCGTAATGCGTTGAACGAGTTCGCGGCGTCCTACGAACCCGGAAACGCAGAGCGCGTAGAGGTTGGTCGTGTGACCACCGCAAGTGACGGCATCGCCCGTGTTGAGGGTCTTCCCTCGGTCATGGCGAACGAGCTGCTTCGCTTCGAAGATGGCACGCTGGGCCTCGCCCAGAACCTTGACGTCCGCGAGATCGGTGTCATTATCCTCGGTGACTTCACCGGTATCGAAGAAGGCCAGGAAGTTCACCGCACCGGTGAGATCCTGTCCGTTCCGGTTGGCGATGCCTTCCTCGGTCGCGTTGTCGACCCGCTGGGCCAGCCGATCGACGACCTCGGCGAGATCAAGGCCGAGACCACCCGTGCACTGGAACTCCAGGCTCCGGGCGTCACCGAGCGCAAGTCGGTTCACGAGCCGATGCAGACCGGCCTCAAGGCTATCGACGCCATGATTCCGATCGGCCGCGGCCAGCGTCAGCTGATCATCGGTGACCGCCAGACCGGCAAGACCGCAATCGCTGTGGACACCATCATCAACCAGAAGGCCAACTGGGCTTCCGGCGATGTTACCAAGCAGGTACGTTGCGTCTACGTTGGTGTTGGCCAGAAGGCTTCCACCATTGCCGCAGTACGCCAGACCCTTGAGGATCACGGCGCGCTGGAGTACACCACCATCGTGGCCTCCCCGGCCTCGGACCCTGCCGGATTCAAGTACCTGGCACCGTATGCAGGCTCGGCCATCGGCCAGCACTGGATGTACGGTGGCAAGCACGTTCTGGTGATCTTCGATGACCTGTCCAAGCAGGCTGAAGCCTACCGCGCCGTGTCGCTGCTGCTGCGTCGTCCGCCGGGACGCGAAGCTTACCCCGGTGACGTCTTCTACTTGCACTCCCGCTTGCTGGAGCGTTGCGCAAAGCTCTCCGACGAGCTCGGCGCAGGTTCGATGACCGGTCTTCCGATCGTCGAAACCAAGGCAAACGACGTTTCCGCCTACATCCCCACCAACGTGATCTCCATCACGGATGGTCAGATCTTCCTCCAGTCGGACCTCTTCAACGCCAACCAGCGCCCTGCTGTTGACGTTGGTGTGTCCGTCTCCCGCGTTGGTGGCGCTGCCCAGGTCAAGTCCATGAAGAAGGTCTCCGGTACCTTGAAGCTGGACCTGGCCCAGTACCGCGACATGCAGGCATTCGCCATGTTCGCCTCTGACCTGGATGCGGCTTCCCGCCAGCAGCTGACCCGTGGCGCACGCCTGATGGAACTGCTCAAGCAGGGCCAGTACTCACCGTTCCCGGTTGAGGACCAGGTTGTTTCCATCTGGGCCGGCACCAACGGCTACCTGGACGACGTCCCGGTTGAAGACATCAGCCGCTTCGAGTCCGAGTTCCTGGAGCACCTGAAGCACAAGTCCTCCATCCTGACCACGCTGGCTCAGACCAACGTCCTGGATGACGACACCGCCGCAGCCTTGAAGGAAGCAATCGTTTCCTTCAAGAAGGGCTTCTTCGGTGAAGGCGACGACCGTCTGGTTGGCGCCGGCCACGAAGAGCACGAAGCGATTTCCGGCGGCGACGTCGACCAGGAAAAGATCGTCAAGCAGAAGCGCTAGTTTCGATGACCTGTTCTGCCGGGGTCCTCAAGGGCCCCGGCAGGGCAGTACGTCGGGAACTTAGGAAAGGATAAGTATGGGAGCCCAGATTCGGGTCTACCGTCAGAAGATCAGCTCGACGACGTCGATGCGCAAGATCTTCAAGGCGATGGAACTGATCGCTACCTCGCGCATCGGTAAGGCCCGCGCCCGCGTAGCAGCTTCACTGCCTTACGCGAACGCGATTACCCGTGCCGTTTCTGCTGTCGCAAGTCAGAGCGAAATCGACCACCCGCTGACCACTGAGCCGGAGCAGATCCGCCGTGCCGCAGTCCTGATTATCACTTCAGACCGTGGCCTTGCAGGATCCTACTCCGCGAGTGTGCTGAAGCAGGCTGAAGGTCTCACCGAGCTTCTTCACGCAGAAGGCAAGGAAGTCAAGGCGTACCTGGTGGGCCGCAAGGCGCAGGCGTACTTCGATTTCCGCAACCGTGACTACGCCCGCAATTGGACTGGCGGCACGGATGCACCGGAATTCGAAACCGCACAGGAAGTCGGAGCTGCACTCCTCGAAGACTTCGCCACCGACTACGAAGAAGGTGGCGTGGACGAAATCCACGTCGTATACACCCGCTTCAAGTCCATGGTGACGCAGGAGCCGACGGTTATTCGTTTGCTTCCTCTGGAAGTCGTCGAAGAAGAAGCCGCTTCGGAGTCCGACCTGCTGCCGTTGTACGAGTTCGAACCGGAAACGGAGCAGGTCCTTGATGCCCTGCTTCCGCGTTACATCGAATCCCGCATCTTTGCAGCCATGCTGCAGGCCGCAGCTTCCGAGCTCGCAGCCCGCCAGCGTGCCATGAAGTCGGCCGGTGACAACGCTACGGAACTGATCAAGAAGTACACGCGCCTTCGCAACACGGCCCGCCAGGCCGAGATTACGCAGGAGCTTTCCGAAATCGTGGCCGGCGCCGACGCCCTCGCGTCCTAGCCGGTAACGGATTCGGCTCGAAGCCGCACCTGCACCAAACAGATAAACTTAACCCCACGCCATCTACTGAGTGAAGTGAGAGAGATGACTGCCACTGCTACCGAACACGTAGCAACGGCCGGTGCCACCGGCCGCATTGCCCGTGTTATTGGTCCGGTTGTCGACGTCGAATTCCCGGCTGACGCAATCCCCTCGATTTACAACGCTCTGACCACTGAGATCACACTCAATGGCCAGACCAAGACCATCACGTTCGAGACCTCCCAGCACCTGGGTGACAACCTCGTCCGCGCCATCTCCCTGCAGGCTACCGACGGACTCGTCCGCGGAACCACCGTGCAGGACTCGGGTGCTCCGATCTCCGTGCCCGTCGGCGACGGCGTCAAGGGCCACATCTTCAACGTCCTCGGCAAGCCGCTGGACGTCGAAGAATCCGAGATCAAGGCTGACGCCTACTGGCCGATCCACCGCAAGGCTCCGGCCTTCGCTTCCCTCGAGGGCTCCACGGAGATGCTCGAGACCGGCATCAAGGTCATCGACCTCCTCACCCCGTACATCAAGGGTGGAAAGATCGGCCTGTTCGGTGGCGCCGGTGTTGGCAAGACCGTTCTGATCCAGGAAATGATCACCCGTGTTGCCCGCAACTTCGGTGGTACTTCCGTATTCGCCGGTGTTGGCGAGCGTACCCGTGAAGGTAACGACCTCTGGGTTGAAATGGAAGAGGCCGGCGTTCTCAAGGACACCGCTCTTGTCTTCGGCCAGATGGATGAGCCGCCGGGAACGCGTCTGCGCGTGGCCCTGTCCGCACTGACCATGGCGGAGTACTTCCGCGATGTTCAGAACCAGGACGTGTTGCTCTTCATTGACAACATCTTCCGCTTCACGCAGGCAGGTTCGGAAGTTTCCACGCTGCTTGGCCGTATGCCGTCCGCTGTGGGTTACCAGCCGAACCTTGCTGACGAGATGGGCCTCCTCCAGGAGCGCATCACGTCCACCAAGGGTCACTCCATCACGTCGATGCAGGCTATTTACGTGCCTGCTGATGACTACACCGACCCGGCTCCGGCAACGACCTTCGCACACCTCGACGCGACCACGGAACTTTCCCGTGAAATCGCCTCCCGTGGTCTGTACCCGGCCGTTGACCCGCTGACGTCGACTTCCCGCATCCTGGACCCCCAGTACATCGGCAAGGACCACTACAACACGGCTGTCCGTGTCAAGCAGATCCTGCAGAAGAACAAGGAACTCCAGGACATCATCGCCATCCTCGGCGTTGACGAACTGTCTGAAGAAGACAAGATCGTCGTGTCGCGTGCACGCCGTATCCAGCAGTTCCTGTCCCAGAACACCTACACCGCCAAGCAGTTCACCGGCGTTGAAGGCTCCACCGTGTCCATCAAGGACACCGTGGAAGGCTTCACCGCTATCTGCGACGGCGAGCTGGACCACATCGCAGAGCAGGCGTTCTTCAACGTCGGTGGCCTGGATGACGTCGAGCGCAACTGGGCCAAGATCCAGGAACAGACCAAGTAGTATGGCTGAGCTCGAGGTTGAGATTGTCGCAGCGGACCACTTTGTGTGGTCCGGCGCGGCCAAGATGGTGAAGGCCCGCACCAGCGATGGTGAAATCGGAATCCTGCCGGGCCACTCGCCCCTCCTGGCCATCCTGGCCGAGGGTGAGCTGGCAATCCAGCCGGTTTCCGGTGACCGTATTGCGGTAGTTGTTGACGGTGGTTTCTTCTCCGTCGACAACGATCGTGTGGTCATTGTTGCTGACAACGCCCAACTGGGCGAAGCGGCTACAGCGGGGATCCGATAGCACGACCTTGATGGACGATTCCCTTATTCCGTTCATCGCCCTGGCAACGGCGTTTGCGTTGCTGATTTTTTCACTGTGCCTTTTTGGGGTGCGCCGCTTCAATCTGCGGCGCGCCCTGGGCACGGTCGACGCCTCCATTTGCACGGCTGGAAACAGCTGGCAGATGGGGGTTTGTCGTTATCAGGACAATGAACTTGAGTGGTTCCGCTTGATGTCCCTGAGCGTGATCCCAAAACACAGATATAAACGCAGTTCGTTGGAGCTGCTTGGCCGGCGTCAACCCACTGAGGATGAGCTCGTCAAGGTGCAGCCCGGCGTCGTCGTGGTTGAACTCCAATATGAAGGTAAGAAGTTCATGCTTGCCATGAACTTCGATGCCTATGCCGGTCTTTCTTCCTGGCTCGAGGCCGGACCTGTCATCGGCGTCGGAACCTGGCGTTAGGCCCCATGGATTTTCTTCTGGACGTCAGCCTTGTTGATGGACCATTCCTGTGGTTGAGCATTATCGGCGGTGTGGTGGGAGCCGCGTACCTTCTATGGAGGCGTCAGCGTTCCTGGCCACTGGCCGTCGCGGCCTGCGTTGCGGGTGGCGTCGCCGTTGTGGCGCTGGCCCACTGGGTCCTGGTTGATCTGATGGCCATCTTCTCGGAAAACCTCCCCTTTGAGACATTGGCGTGGTCGGTTCCGGCTGTCGCGGCCGCTCTGCTGTTTGCGACGCGATTTCCCCAGGCCACGTGGAAAAGTCGTGCCCGCGGCCTGATAGCGACGCTGGGCGTGGTTCTCTTGAGTGTTGTCCAAGTCAATGCCTACTTCGGACTGAACAACACGGTGGCTGACCTTCTAGGTACTGCCGTCGCCCGTATCCAGCCCTTGGAGGGCAGCCTTCAACGCGCTCCGGACAGCAAGCCTGGACCTGCGCCGTCGGTTTGGAGAGCTCCCGAGTCAATGCCGCGGGGCGGCATCCTTCGAAAGGCCCAAATCCCGGGAAACATATCGGGCTTCACAGCACGGGAAGCCTACATCTACCTGCCTCCGGCCTATCAAACCGCAGCACGGCCAAGCTTGCCGGTGCTGGTGCTTTTTTCAGGCCAACCCGGGGGCCCCGCCGACTGGTTAACAGGGGGCCAACTCCGTGCGCAACTGGACAGGTTCGCTGACGCCCATGGCGGGATCGCCCCCGTCGCGGTCGTGGTGGACCCAAACGGCTCGGCAAGCGCCAACACGTTATGTATGGACAGCCGCATCGCGCAGGCTGACACCTATCTCTCCCAGGACGTACCTGCCTGGATCAGCTCCACCTTGGATGTATCAAACGATCACCGGCTGTGGGCAGTGGGTGGCTTTTCGTATGGCGGTACGTGCGCGGTACAGATGGGGACAAAGCATCCGGAATTGTTTACTTCGGTAGTGGGTTTTTCCGCTGAGCGGGAGCCATCGCTGGCGAAGGACCGGAACAAGACCATCGCAGACTCGTTCGACGGCGACGTGGCCGCTTTCGAGTCAAGGACCCCTTTGTTTTTGATGCAACAGCGGGATTACGCGGGCAGCGGCCTGTACTTGGCAGCGGGCGTCACGGACACCGAGTTCACAGACTATATGCACGTTCTTGCCGACGCTGGAACGGCAGCGGGATTTAGCGTCCAAGCACACTCAATCCAGCACGCCGGCCACTCGTGGGATGCTGTGGTCCGGGGTATGCCTGATGCGCTGGATTTCTTGTCTTCCCGTTGGGGAATAGTCCAGTGAGCCTTGCCCTGAAAGGCGTCGTGCAGCCCGTCTTGAGGCAAGCCGCCAAACATCTCCGTGCTACTCCCTTCACCACGCTCGTGCTTGCGCTGTTCGTGGCCGTGTCCGTTGTGTCCGGCAGCATCCTTGGGGGTCCTGCGGAATCGTTGCTGCCTGTGGCGGGCGTGACCCTGGCTGGGCTGCGGTCGGGGGAGTGGTGGTCTATCTGGACGTCATTGTTCTTTACGACCAACCTGCTGGCGTTTGTCACTGCTGCGCTCATGATCCTGTTCCTGTTGGGGCTTGCAGAGCGGCGGTTCGGCTTCTTCCGGACGGCCGGGGTCTTCCTGGGCAGCCAGTTTGCATGCGTTGCGGCATTCCTCCTGGTCACCCAGGTGGCGCGGTACATGGATGATGGTTGGATCTCCAGGATGGTGGATACCCGGCTGATAGGACCCTACGGTGCCTTGATCGCCACAGCGCTTGCCGCCAGCGCCATGTTGCCAACGCTTTGGCAACGGCGCTTGAGGACCGTGGTCCTCTCCCTGTCCCTGCTGCTCGTGCTGTACATCGGGCACGCCGAGACCTTGATGGGGCTTGTGGGAGCTTTGTTGGGCTTGGGGGCTGCGTGGTGGACGCAGAGCAGCCAAGGTCACCTTCACCTGCACCGCTCAACAGGCCGTGAAGTGCGGAACCTGCTGGCCCTCACCATGGCCATCTTCGCTGCCGGCCCCATACTGACCGCTGCAGCCAAGAGCCCTTCGGGACCTCTGGCCTTGCTGCGGGATGTCATCCTGAACCCGCTCCCCACTCTGAGCCAACTGGAAAGCAATTGCGGCGGCACCATTGACGTGGCTTGCCTCGAGCTGAGCCGTCAGGGCTATACGGGCCCCTTTGGCCTGGCACTTGCGGTTGTGCCCGTGGTGTTGTTGCTGATTTGTGCCGACGGCATGCGACGTGGACGGCGCCTGGCGTTGGGGATAGCGATCGGTGTCCAGTTGGTCGTAGTGGCTCTTTCGACTGTCTACTTAAGCCTTTTCGCGGGCATTCCAATGCCACCGGGACGTCAAGCGGCGATGTTGAACCCGGCAGTTGTGCATCTGATCCCCTTGGTCCTGGTTCCGCTGACGCTGGCGGTCCTCTTGTTTGCTTATCGTGGACACTTCAGGGTCGAATCCTCTGCCCGTTTGCGGCGGCGCGTCTTTTGGCTGGTTGGCCTGACAGGTGCGTCCCTGGCGCTTGCATACACTGCCGTATGGCTGGCTTCGGGCGGCATGACGCGCGACGGCGGCTTGCTGGGTTTGGGTGCAGAGCTCGCCCGGCAGTACCTGCCGGTTCCGTTGCCCAGCGTTTACCGCAAGGTCTTTGCTGAGCGCGACGCTTTTGAGATCTTTCTGTTCTCCTACTCCGGGACCGTCTTCTGGCTTGTGGCGTTGATTGGAGTCTGGATACTCCTCATCCGAGGCCATCATGCCGCCGGCCTGGACCATCAAGGGCGGGACCGTGCACGCGAGCTGGTGAAAGCCGGTGGTGATTCGTTGTCGTGGATGGCGCTCTGGGAGCCGAACAAATATTGGTTCAATCCTGGCGGTACGGGGGCAGTGGCGTACCAGCAGCACGGCCATGTCGCCCTGACCTTGGCCGGTCCCGTGGGCGCGGGGGAGCGCCATGTAGAGACTGCTGGAGGATTCCTTGATTTCTGTTCCCAGCATGCCCTGATACCTTGCCTCTACTCATGTACAGATGAGTTGTGGCCCATGCTTCAGGCCCGCGGCTTTAGAAGGGTTGCTGTCGCGCAGGAAACCCGGTTGAGGATCAGGGGTTTGGAGTTCCGCGGCAAGGAATGGCAGAACGTCAGGACGTCCCTCAACCGGGCAGCAAAGATGGGGATCACTGCCACATGGGGCCGGTATGACGGATTGCCCCATGCTCTGCGTGCACAAGTGGGTGAGGTGTCCGAAGAGTGGGCTGCACAAAAACGCGTACCTGAAATGGGATTTACGTTGGGCGGCCTGGATGAACTTGAGGACCCTGACGTGTTGTGCTGCGTTGCCACTGATGCTGAAGGTTTCGTTTATGGCGTCACCAGCTGGCTTCCTGTCTACCGGAACGGCAGTGTTGTCAGCTGGACCCTGGACTTCATGCGTCGGCGCGGCGATGCCTTCCCGGGAGTGATGGAATTCCTGATTGCCTCCGCCATCCTCCATCTCAGGGAGTCGGTGGAAGTTATCTCACTCTCCGGTTCGCCCTTGGCGCGGGAGAAGGACGAGATTGATCAGCAGGCCGAGGGACTTGCCGGCATGTTGGACTTGGTTGGCCAGGCCCTGGAACCCGTCTATGGGTTCCGTTCCCTTGCTTCCTTTAAGTCACGGTTCCAACCCGATTACAGAACTTTGTATATGTATTACCAGGAGCCGTTGCACCTGCCCGCAATAGGAAGGGCGCTGAGCCGCGCATACCTTCCGGGATTGTCCGTGCGGCAATCTGCCAGACTGCTGCGGACACTGGTTGCTTGAATTCACGACGTCTTTTCTCGGAGGCCGTTTAGCATTTCTTCACGCTTTGTAACAAGGGTTGTCGAAATATCAGACATTTCATCCGACATTCCGGCTGTTAAACACGTTGATCCCGACTGGAAAGCCGGGACCAACGTGTTTGTTGAAATTCCAACAAACAAAACCAACAGCTAAGACTAGACGACCGTAACGCCGGTTGCCTGGGGGCCCTTGGCGCCCTGACCGATCTCGAACTGAACGCGCTGGTTCTCATCGAGGGTCTTGAAGCCACCGGTCTGGATCTCGGAGTAGTGAACGAAAACATCCCCATCCGAGTCATCCGGGGTGATGAAGCCGAAGCCCTTTTCAGCGTTGAACCACTTGACGGTTCCCAGTGCCATGTATTTCTCCTCATTATGGAACAGCAGTCCGATACACCTCGTACCGGCCCTTGTTACTCCGCGAGAAGATCCGGATTCCGTCCAGGCTTGGCCTGTCCGGTTTCGCAGGAGCTTCACGCTCGCAACTCGTCTTGCGAGCATGAAAACCACCTACACAAAGACTGCTACAACACTTTCATGTGGCGTGCCGGAGGTCAACGGTCTTTAAGGCAATTCGGGAAAATTTTCGGTAAAAAGAAGGTAACGCGGACAACCGCAATTCGCCGCGATCTGATTGTCCTAAGCCAACCACTGTCCGTTACGCATGACCGCAGTAAGGCCGAGTTCCTGATCGGTAGTAACAACGTCAGCGCGAAGGCCGCGTCGCAATCCACCCACCTCGTCAGAGAGTCCAAGAATGGCTGCAGGCACTGCAGTCGCTGAGCAGATGGCGTCCGGAAGGGCGACGCCGGCGGCCACCGTCTTGCGGACCACTTCCAGGAGGGTGGCCGTGCCCCCTGCGATGGAGCCGGTGGAATCCAGGGTTGCCACGCCATTGCTGACGGTCACCGGCGATGGTCCAAGCATGTAGTTTCCGTCCGAAAGCCCAGCAGCGGCCATCGAATCAGTCACCAGGAGAATGTTGGCGGCACCCACCAACTGAAAAACGGTGGCCACGGTACTGGGGTCCAGATGGGTGTCGTCGGCGATGAGTTCCACCACCGCCTTTCCCGCCTGGGCGGCCCGCAAGCAGGCAGCAACAGGGCCTGGCGCGCGGTGATGGATGGGTGGCATCCCGTTGAAAAGGTGCGTCACTGTCGGTAGCGAGCTGACGCCGTCGAACCCTGCCGATTCCAGTCCTTCGCGGGCCGCAGCCAACGATGCAGCGGCAGTGGCGTCGTCACAATCCGTGTGTCCCAACGACGGCGTCACGCCGTGGAAGGTCATTAAGTCAACCAGGGCAGCGGCCCCGGGCAATTCCGGGGCATACGTCATAGTGGCAAGTTTGCCGGCGGCAGCGCCCACGAGTTCGTTCATGAGGTCCAGGTCCGGCTCCAGCAGGTAATCCGGGTTCTGGGCACCGCATCGTGCATGGGAGAGGAAAGGACCCTCCAAATGGATGCCGGCCACCAGACCTTCGTCAACGAGCTTCACGTAGAGTTCGATCCCGCGAAGGAGGTCCTCCCGGGGCGCCGTAACCATGCTTGCGAGGAAAGTTGTGGTGCCGGAGCGGTGCAGGAACTCTACTGCTTTACGGGCCGAGGCCTCCTCTCCGCCTGGAAAGTCACCACCATTGCCGCCATGGCAGTGGACGTCCACCAAGCCAGGGAAGATGAAGTGGCCGCTGGGCGCACCAATGCGTATGGCGTGCCCGAAGCCTTCAAACGCGTCCGCGTCAAAGCCGTCCGCCGGCCCTGCGTAGGCGATGCGGTCGCCGTCGATGGCCAGGAGGCCGTCTTCCACCACCACACCGTCACTTACGAGCGTTCCCGTGAGGATTTGGTGGCTGGGCGCGGAAGAATGGACGAAATGGTCTGCGGCAGTCATGACTCTGATTCTAGTGGTCTGCGGCACACTCGCTAGAAGAGGCGGGATTCGCTGTCGTCCACACCGCGCATGGCGTCATAGTCCAGCGTTATGCAGTCGATTCCGCGGTCGTTGGCCAGGACTTTGGCCTGGGGCTTGATCTGCTGGGCTGCAAAAATCCCACGGACGGGCGCCAGCAGTGGATCCCGGTTCAACAGCTCCAGGTACCGGGTAAGCTGCTCGACGCCGTCGATGTCGCCGCGCCGCTTCAGCTCGATCGCCACCGTTGCGCCGGTCGCGTCCCGGGCAAGGATGTCTACGGGTCCGATCGCGGTGAAGTATTCCCGCCGGATGAGTGAGTAACCGGTTCCGAGCGTTTCGATCTGTTCTGCCAGGAGGCGTTGCAGGTCAGCTTCCACGCCGTCCTTGATCAGTCCGGGATCGACACCCAGATCATGTGAGGTGTCATGCAGTTGCTCGTAGATGTTGATGATGAGCCGGTCATCGGTCTTGGCCGACTGCACGGTCCACTGCTCAACGACGCCCTCTTCCACTTCGGTTTCCTCGGGGGAAGTTACGCGCAGCGTGGCCGGTGGGCTCATCCAGTTCAACGGCTTGTACGAGCCGCCGTCGGAGTGCACCAGCACCGAGCCGTCGGCCTTGACCAGCAGGAGCCTGGTGGCGAGTGGGAGGTGGGCCTTGAGACGGCCAACATAATCAACAGAACAACGGGCTATGACGAGTCGCACCCGCCTTACCTTACCCGGTGGCGGCCGGTCGCTGGGGCAGAATGGAATCATGCCCCGTTCCAACCGCCCTCGTCGCAACGCCGCCAGCACACGTTCGAACAAACCCGCCGGCAAGTGGGCAGACGAGGCCCCGGAACTGGACCTGGAACGGGCAAGGGCGGGGATTGCGCGCAGGGAAAGCGCCCCCGATGGCGACTGGATGGTCCGCACCATGACGGCGCGGAAGGCGGAGAAGCAGTACATCTGCCCGGGCTGCTCGACAGCCATCCTCCCCGGTATCGCCCATTTGGTGGTGTGGTCTGACAACCACCTTTTTGGCGAAGCCGCCGGGTTGGCCGAGCGCAGGCATTGGCACACCAACTGCTGGACGTCACGAACCTACCGGTACCGCTGACCAGGTCCCGCCGATTCCCTTAGGCTTGGGAGCATGACTTTCGACCCCGCCTCGTTCGTTTTCACTGCGCAGGATGCTCCCTCGGCGATCCGGGCCTCCACCGTCCTTCCCGCGCGTCGGGAGAATGTGGAATTCACCACCGACGACGGAAAACTCCTGCTGGGGGAGCTCGCCGTGCCGGAGTCGGGGGAAATCACCGCAACGTTGATCACCCTTCATCCGCTGCCGACCCATGGCGGCTTCATGGACTCGCATGTCTACCGCAAGGCTTCCTACCGGCTTCCGGCGCTGGCAGGGTTGGCGGTCCTGAGGTTCAATACGCGTGGCACACACTCGCCGCGCGGCACCAGCCAGGGGCAGTTTGAAGAGGGCATCGGTGAGCGTTACGACGTCGAAGCCGCCGTCCGTTTCGCCGTTGAGCGTGGCCTGCCGAACCGGTGGTTGGTGGGTTGGTCGTTCGGGACGGAACTGGCACTGATGTACGGCGCAGTGGAACCTGTGGCGTCACAGATCGAGGGCGCGGTCCTCCTGTCTCCGCCACTCCACCGGGCAACGGACGTCCACCTCAAGGAGTGGGCAGCCTCCGGAAAGCCGCTGACCGTGTTGGTTCCGGAACACGACGATTACCTTCGACCCGCGGAGGCAGCCCAGCGCTTCAGCCTGATACCGCAGGCGCGGCTGGTGGGCGTCGACGGTGCCAAGCACCTGTGGGTGGGGGAGAAGTACGCAGCGCGCGTCCTGGACGAAATCGTCGACGACGTCACTCCGGCAGGTGCCGGCGTGAACGGTCTGCCACGTGAGTGGGCGGGCCCGGTCGCCAACGCGGGATGAACAGGCCAGCGCGGGACGACTGGACGGGGAAATTCAGTGTCTGTCCTGGCGCATGATGAAGACTTCCTTGATCAGCAGCATGATGGCCGCCGCTGTCGGAATGGCAATTAACGCACCCAGGACACCCAGCAGGCTTCCGCCGGCGATGACTGAGATCACGGCGACTGCACCCGGAACGGCCACAGCCCGCTGCATGATGCGCGGCGAAATGAAGTAGGCCTCGAACTGCAGGTAGGCAAAGTAGGCGATCGCATAGATAACGGCCGTTTGCCATCCGGCTGTCAGCGCCACGAGGATAACCACAACTGCGGCGATCATGCCGCCAACCAGCGGGATGAAGGCCAACAGCGCCACCACGAAGGCAAGCAGGACGCTGAAGGGAATGCCGAGGATGCTCATGACGATGAAGGCAAAGAATGCGTTCAGCAGGGCAACGCAGGCCTGGCCAATCACGTAGTTGCCCACTGAATCGGTAATCGCTTCCGAAAGTGCCTCGACACGGGGGCGGCGCGACCTCGGCGCCAGGCGGTAGGCCCATTTCTTCATGGATGGCAGGGCAGCCAGGAAGTACAGGCTAAGCACCAGGACAATCAGCGTGCCGAACAATCCGTTGGCCACGGTGGAACCGAAGCCCACCACGCCGCCGAAGATGCCACCCATGGCTTCGGGATCCTTGACGAACTTATCCAGTTCGGTAGTGATGCGGTCGCGAATGCCGAACTGGCTGTCCACGGTCCGGAAGAAATCAGAGTCGAGGAAGCCCCGTATCCACTCGGGCGCTTGCCGGACGATCTCGGAAACCTGTTCCACGATGGTGGGAATCAACGTTGCGAAGAACCCGGCGACCGCAAGGACCAGGACAGAGACAGATATCAGGATGCCGCCAGGGCGCGGCACCTTTCGGGTCTCAAGCCATCGGACTACCGGATCCAGACCGAGGGCGATGAAGAGCGCGGCAACGATCCATAGGATCAGCTGGGTGGTATTGCTCGCGATGTAAAAGACCAGCAGGGCCACGCCGACCCCCGCTGTGCCCATGAAGCCCACATATAACGGGTGCTGGGAGGACATGCGGGGCCCGGGAGCACCGAAATCGTTGTCTTCGTCGGCCTTGATGCCTTCCGCTGCAACAACGGCCTCGTCCTCGGGAGGCATCTCGAACCTGACCCGGGTGCGGGCTCCCGGGATGGGTTGCCTCAGCTTGCGGGCTATCGCGGCCAGGCGTCCGGTGCGGACCGGAACAGTAGCGGAGGTCCCATCCGCGGGGGCATCCACCACAGTTGACCCTGACTCATCGATGGGACGGGGCTCCAAGTGGTCTTTCACGCGGTTCTGCTGCCTTTTCTACGTTGTTTGCACTTTTTGTCTACGTTATTAGCCAAATGCGGTGGTGACGCTGCGATTTCAGGCGCTGGTCGCCTGGATATCATGATCATCGCCACACTATCAGGAGCCCGGAATCCGGCCTTGGCGGCGCCATTGCACGGAACCAGGCGTCCCCGGCGGGATGGGCCGATCTGACTCTTTGATAACAAAACGGTTACCCTTGAAGTTCAACGACCGCTGATGATAGGTGATCCTGTGCGTTTGAAGACTGCAGCCTTGCTGGTGCTGCTGGGCCTGCTGACGATGCTGGCCGGCATTGGCCAGCTAACCTTCTGGGCCCCCGCCGAGACCGTGACGGCCTCGGTTCCCAGTGACACAAAAGCTGCCCCGCTGACCGTGATCGACCAAAAGTTGATCGCCCTCCATGACGGGCCGGTGAAGATCAAGATCCAGGGTGAAGGCAACTTCATCGTTGCCACGGGCCGCCCGGACGACGTCGAAGCCTGGGTGGGCAAAACTGCCCACAACACTCTGACGGGAGTCTCCCAGGACCAGAAGTCCCTTGAGGTTGCCTCCACTGACGGGGAAGCAACTGCTCCCTCTCCTGTAGGTTCGGATCTGTGGGTTAACACAGAAGACGCCAGCGGAGAACTGGACTACACCTGGAATCCTCCTGCTGGAGGCGAGTGGTCCCTCCTGGTAGCCAGCGACGGAACCAAGCCTGCGCCGTCGTCAATCTCGATGACTTTCCCCAACAACGCAACCACGCCTTGGGCCGTGCCGCTCATCGTGCTTGGCATTATCATCATGCTTGCCGGAGTAGCCCTCCCGTTCGTTTCCAAAGCCATCAGTAACCGCCGCAAGGGCGATGAGCACCGTAAGGGTGATGACTTCGGTGGACCGCGTGGTGGCGGGGAAACCACCACCCTGCCCGTCCAGGCGCCGCCCGGCAAGGCTGACGGTCGCCGCGGCGCTGGAGCAGAAGGCTCAAGCCTGCGCATTACTGCCGTTGCCGCTGCACTCGCAACCGCGCTTGTGGGAAGTTCGGCGATCGCTGCCCAGGCAACGTCCACGCCCAAGCCCACCAACTCTTCTTCCGCTTCGACGGAAGGAGACGCGGCACCTGTAATGCTCGAATCCCAACTGCAGCGCATCCTGGAGCAGGTTGCCAGCACTGTGGACGCAGCGGATGCCGCCAAGGATGCGGCCAAGCTCGCGCCGCGCGTGGACAAGATGGAACTCCAGGTCCGCACCCAGAACTACAAGATCCGCTCCACGGTGTCTGCTTACGAGCCCCGGATGCCGGTTCGTGCCACCAAGCTCCAGAGCAGCGTCATCAGTACCAAGCGCGACTGGCCGCGTACGGTCTTTGCCCTGACCCAGGGTGAGGGCAACGTCGTGCCCCAGGTCCTGACGTTGGTCCAGCTCTCACCGCGGGAAAACTACAAGCTCTGGGGCAGCGCTCCGTTGCAGCCGGGCACCAACTTCCCGTCGTTCCCCGTTCCCCGTGACGGAACCGCTCCTGCCGCAGCTGATGACAAGACCGGACTGGCTTACAGCGGCAACGAAGCCTTGGGAATCCTTGGCGAGATGCTGACAACTCCTGACTCACCCAACAGGAGCAAGCTCGCTGATGGTCAGTCCTCGCCGTACATCGCCGGTGCCCTTGCCTACCAGGCGGACACCGTGAAGAACGGAACCAGTGCCAACTTCAAGTTCTCCCATACACCGGTGAACAACCAGACCGTGGTGCTGCGCACGGCAGATGGCGGCGCTCTGGTGGTCGGGCGCCTGGACTTCGCCTTTGAAGGAACACCGAAGGCGGCAGGGGACAAACTGATTCTCGAGGACGACTCCGCTGTTTTCGCCGGCGGCAAGGAAACCACCACAGGCATGGTCCTGAACTTCGCCGAATCGGTGGCCGTTTACATTCCGCCGGCAGGTTCTGCTGATCCCATGAAGCTCGTAGCCGCTACCCGCGGACTCGTGGGAGCCAGCTTCAAGTAGGACATGCCCATGGCAAGGCAGCGGCTAGAGTGGACGGTATGAGTTCGCCCGGATACCGACCCACTCCAGCCGCTGCCAGCCAGCTGAACCTGCGCGGCGCCGTCGACCTCTCGTCGTTGCGCCGGCCCGCCGCCCCGCCCCAGTCGCCGCCTGCAGGCGCGCCAACCGATTCCGCCAGCCCGGAATCGGGGGCACCCAGCGGAGCCGAATCGGGACGTGCACCCCTTCGCGTGGACGCTACCGAAACCAATTTCCAGGATCTGGTGCAGTTGTCCGCCCAGATACCTGTCCTCTTCCTTCTCTGGTCGCGCTATGCCGCAGAATCTCCGGCTGTCCTCGACGCAGCCCAGCGCGTCGTCGAAAGCTATGGCGGACGCTTGGTTCTTGCTGCCGCTGACGTTGATGCGTTCCCTCAACTCGCACAGGCCTTCCAGGTCCAGGCAGTGCCCACGGCTGTTGCCGTCGTCAAAGGGCAGCCCGTGCCGTTGTTCCAGGGTCCTGCCGATGACGAGCAGATCCGCAGCCTCGTTGATGAACTGCTCAAGGTTGCAGCCGCCAACGGCGTGACGGGAAGCATCGGTGATGCTGCGCCGGAGGGCGAAGCGGAACCAGCACCGCTGCCTCCCCTCCATCAAGCAGCCATCGATGCAATCGAGGCCGGAGACTACGCCGGAGCGGCGGCTGCCTATAAGCAAGCACTCTTGGAAATGCCCGCCGACGCAGACGCCAAGGCAGGCTTGGCGCAGGTGGAGCTGATGGCCCGGCTTGAGAAGATCTCAGCTGCCGAAGCTGAAAACCTCCGGGAACTGGCAGCACAGGAGCCCGACAATGTGCAGGCCCAGCTGGGCGTGGCCGACCTCGACATCTCCGGTGGGCACATCGAGGATGGATTCAACCGCATCATTGCATTCATCGGCCGGAATTTCGGTCCCGAGCGCGAGACCGCCCGCCTACGCCTGCTTGAACTTTTCGAAGTAGTGGGCACGTCGGATGAGCGGGTGGCCAAAGCCCGTCAAGGACTTGCGAGGGTTCTGTTCTAGTGCCCTCGGCGCTGTTTACGCCCCTGCAGCTGCGTTCGCTCCACATTGCGCATCGTGGGTGGGTTTCACCTATGTGCCAGTACAGTTGCACCCCGGAAACGGGTGAAGGCATACCCAACGACTGGCACTTGATGCACCTGGGATCCTTTGCGGCCGGTGGTGCTGCGTTGATCCTGAGTGAAGCTGCTGCGGTGAATGCCTCAGGCCGGATCAGCCCCAAGGACGCTGGACTCTACTCCGATGAGCAGGCTGCCGGCTGGGAGCGGATTGTCCACTTCGTTCACCAGCACGGCGCCGTCGACTGCAAGATCGGCGCCCAGCTCGCGCACGCCGGGCGTAAGGCGTCGACGTACTGGCCGTTTTCAGACCGGACCGGTTCCGTTCCAGCTTCCGACGGCGGCTGGGTCACTTTTGGTCCTACCCAACAGCCCTACGACGGTTATGCGGCGCCGGAAGCCATGAGCGAAGAAGACATCCATGGAGTTATTGCCGACTTTGCAGCTGCGGCCGCCCGGGCTGTGGCCGTAGGTTTTGACACCGTGGAAATCCATGGCGCACACGGGTATCTGCTTCACCAGTTCCAAAGCCCCCTTATCAACACCCGTACTGATAAATGGGGTGGCACTGAGAATGGGAGGAACCGGTTGATGCTCGCGGTCGTAGACGCCGTGCGAGAGGTCATTCCGGATTCCATGCCATTGTTGTTGCGGATTTCCGCAACTGATTGGGCGGAAGGGGGAGTGGATATCGATGCCTCCGTCCGCCTTGCCAAGGCCGCGTCCGAGCGCGGTGTCGACCTCGTGGACGTCTCCAGTGGCGGGGCGGTCGCCCATCAACAAATCCGGCCCGCTCCCGGTTACCAGGCTGGATTCGCCGAACAGGTAAAACGCGACGCCGGTATACCCACCGGCGCAGTGGGCCTGCTCACAAGTGCCACCCAGGCCGAGGATATCGTGGCAAACGGGCGTGCCGATGCGGTCTTCATGGCGCGGGCAGCGTTGCGCGATCCGCACTGGTGGCTCAGGGCCGCTTATGAGCTCGGACACGAAATTTCCTGGGTTCCGCAGTACCGCAGAGCCATACCCCGCCACGGCTTCTAGCACGTCCCGACACCACCGTAAGCCGGGGCTAGGCTGGAGCCATGACGGAACCGCGCCATGAACCACTCTCCCAGCCATCCCGGCTTCGCCGGCCTGCACCCCAGGATTCCGCGGTTGAAGAAGCCGGACTGTCAGCAGACCCGCACAGGGACCTGCCGGTATCGGCTCTGTCCATCCGCGGCCTGGCCAAGCGGTTCGGTGGAAAGATCGCTGTCGATGGCCTGAGCCTGGAGGTTCCAGTGGGTTCCTTCTATGGAATGGTGGGTCCGAACGGTGCCGGCAAGACCACCACATTGTCTATGGCCACTGGGCTGCTGCGGCCGGACTTTGGCACGGCGTTGGTCCATGGTGTGGACGTTTGGGCCCGGCCCCTGGAGGCCAAGAAGCTCATGGGTGTGTTGCCCGACGGTGTCCGTTTGTTTGACCGGTTGACCGGGGAACAGCTGGTCACCTACGCGGGCCTGCTCCGTGGCATGGACCGGGACGTGGTTCGTCCCCGGGTGACCGAACTGTTGGCCGCCTTGGACCTTGAAGCCGATGCCGGATCTTTGGTGGTTGATTACTCGGCAGGTATGACCAAGAAGATTGCGTTGGCTTCGGCGCTGATCCATGCTCCGCGGCTGCTCGTATTGGACGAGCCCTTTGAGTCGGTGGATCCGGTGTCGGCGGCAAACATCAGGGGCATCCTTGAGAGCTACGTATCTTCCGGAGGTACGGTCATCGTCTCCAGCCACGTCATGGACCTCGTGCAGCGCATGTGCAGCCATGTGGCAGTTGTGGCATCAGGACGTGTCCTCGCGGCGGGGTCCGTGGATGAAGTCCGGAACGGTTCCACGCTGGAGGAACGTTTTGTGCAGTTGGTAGGCGGCGGGCACCGGACGGAGGGACTGGAGTGGTTGCGCACCTTCTAAGCCTTAAATGGCGGTTGCTCCTGAACGGCGTCAAGCGCAGCCCCGCGCAGCTCATCGGAATGGGCATCGGGCTGTTGTATGCGCTGGGAATTGTGGCCCTGTTGATTGGAGCCTTGATTGCCTTGCGTTGGGCGGACGCTGAAATCGCCCGGACCGTGGTGGTCTTGGGCGGTGCTGCGGCAATGCTGGGCTGGGCAGTGGTTCCCCTTCTAGCATCCGCAGCCGACATGACGCTGGACCCCGCGCGGTTCACCACGTCTGCGATCCCACCCCGCCAGCTTCTCACCGGCCTTGCTTTGGCGGGTTTCATCGGGATTCCGGGCCTTGCCACAGCCCTTGTCGCGCTGGCCACTGTTGGCACGTGGTGGCGGAGTTTTCCATCCGTGGCGGGTGCGTTGCTGGGCGCGATTTTGGGAGCCTTGACCTGCGTGGTGTTGTCCAAAGTGGTGACGACTGCGACTGCCGGCCTGGCATCGTCCCGCCGTTTCAAGGACGTCAGCAGCATCGTCTTTTTCATCCCGCTCATGCTGATGGGTCCCATCATCGTGGGTATCGTCGACGGAGTTCGCGGCACGGCGGATTATCTCCCTGGGCTTGCCCGTACAGTCTCTTGGACCCCTCTTGGCGCGGCCTGGTCCATGGGCGGTGACCTCGAGGCTGGCGACGTTGCTTCCGCCGGACTGAAGCTTTTCATTGCTGCTGCAACCCTGTTCGGATTGCTGCTGTGCTGGCACCTGCTGCTGCAACACGCTTTGGTGACGCCGCCGTACGCCGGAGGTTCCGCCAAGAAGGGCGGCAAGCGTGGGCTGTTCGATGTACTGCCAGGTACACCGGCTGGCGCGGTTGCTGCCCGCGCCTTGATTTATTGGATGAAAGACCCTCGATACGCGGGCTCGCTGGTGGTCGTTCCACTGTTTCCGGTGATTTTCTTCTTCAGCGGGAGCCAAAGCGGTGATTACGGAATGCTCATGCTCCTTGGGCCGCTGACGGCGTTTGTCATGGCGTGGTCCATCTGCGCTGATGTTTCCTATGACAACACCGCCTTTGCCCTTCACCTGGCAGCAGGTGTCAGGGGTGTGGATGACCGCCTGGGCCGTGCCATTGCGTGCTTGACCATTGCCCTGCCTCTTGTGCTTCTCTTTTCCATAGGTCCGTTCTTCTTCACCGGTTCCTGGGCGTGGGCTCCGAACGTGGTGGGACTGTCGCTGGGCACGTTGTTCACCGGCTTGGGTTTATCCTCGGTGATCTCTGCGCGATACAACATCGCTGTGCCCTTGCCCGGTGACAGCCCGTTCAAGAAGCCACCTGGCAACGTTGCCCAGACGCTGGCCGTGCAGATGATAGGCATGGGTGTCCTGGTTCTCTTGCTCCTGCCGCAGCTTGCGCTGGTGGGGGCCCAACTGTTTACCGGCAGCGTCGTCCCCGGCTGGATTAACCTTGGTGTGGGTCCACTTTTGGGCATTGGCCTGTTCGTGGTCGGAGTGCGCCTGGGCGGTAAATGGTTGGATGCACGGGGCCCGGAGATGTTCGCCCAGGTCAGTGTGAACCGCTGACGCCGTAACAACCATGGCAAGCTCATGGGACATGGGATAACCTCGTGTCAATACCGCGCAATTCCTACACAAGAAAGGCAGTGACGATGGAAGTTGTCATTCTCCCTGGCACCAAACAGATTGGCGCACTGGCGGCAGATGCCATCGAAGCCCTTGTGCGCCGCAAGCCGAACGCGGTCCTGGGTTTGGCCACGGGCTCCTCTCCGCTGCCTATCTACGACGAATTGGCCCGGCGCTACGAAGCCGGGAGCGTGGACTTCAGTGAGGCACATGGATTCGCGCTTGATGAGTACGTTGGACTTGAAGCAGGTCATCCTGAGTCGTACCGCGAGGTGATCCGGCGCGAGTTCACCAATCGGGTAAACATCAAGCCTGAGAATGTGCATGGCCCCGATGGTGCCGCCGAGGACCTGGAAGCAGCCTGCCAGGCCTACGAGGATGCAATTAAGGATGCCGGCGGCGTGGACCTCCAGATCCTGGGCGTCGGCACGGACGGCCACATCGGATTCAATGAACCCGGTTCATCGCTGGCATCCCGCACCCGGATCAAAACGCTGATCGAGCAGACCCGCAAGGACAACGCACGCTTTTTCAACAGCATCGACGACGTCCCGCACCACGTGGTCACCCAGGGGTTGGGCACCATCATGGATGCCCGCCACGTCATCCTGGTGGCTACGGGTGCGCAAAAAGCCCAGGCAGTGCGGGATTTCGTCGAAGGTCCGGTAGCCGCAATTTGCGCTGCATCCGTCCTTCAGATGCATCCCCACGCCACAATATTGGTGGACGAGGCCGCGGCGTCGTCGCTGAAGCTGGCCGATTACTACCGCCACACCTATGACAACAAGCCGGAGTGGCAGGGTCTGTAGACGGTAAGATGGATGCCATGACTACGCTTCCTCCGGATCCATTCGAAAACGACCCCATGCGCGAGCTTTCCGGAGCCGGAACGTCCACATCCACCATTGAGCGCGAGGAAACGCGCCAGGAAGTGGAGCCCGGCGACCGCGAGCGGTTCGCGCACTATGTGCGCAAGGAAAAGATCATGGAGTCGGCAATGACCGGCGAGCCCGTCATTGCCCTCTGCGGCAAAGTCTGGACGCCGGGGCGCGATCCCCAGAAGTTCCCGGTCTGCCCGGAGTGCAAGGAGATCTATGAGGGCCTCCGTCCCGGCAATGACGGTGGAGACAGCGGCCCGGGCAACTCCAAGTAGTGGGTAGGGAGAGAACACAGGCCCCTTCCCGTAGTGACCGCAATGCGGTCCGTTGCCGCGTGCCCGGAGAACCGGGGCTAATTTTCGCTGCCATCACGCCGGGGGAGTCCGCATGACAGAAACATTATTTGGTGGTCCATCCCTGCCTCCGGCGTACCCGGAACGCGCCGCATGGGGTACAGCGCCCAAGCTGCGTGCCTGGCAGCAGGAAGCCCTGGATCTTTACATGGCCAGGCATCCAAAGGATTTCCTGGCCGTGGCTACGCCTGGCGCCGGTAAAACTACCTTCGCCTTGCGCATTGCCACCACGCTGCTGGATAGCGGCGTAGTTAACAGGATCACCATCGTGGCTCCCACGGATCACCTGAAGCGGCAGTGGGCTGACGCCGCTGCCCGGGTGGGCGTTGCCATTGACCCCAACTTCAAGAATTCCGATGGCCAGCATGGCCGTGGATTCGTTGGCGTCGCTGTGACGTATGCCCAGGTGGCGAGCAAGCCGATGCTGCACCGTGCCAAGACAGAAGCCGCCCGGACGCTGGTCATCCTGGACGAAATCCACCACGGTGGAGAGGCCCTGTCCTGGGGAGACGGCTTGCGCGAGGCCTTTGATCCAGCGGCAAGGCGCCTTTCCCTGACTGGTACGCCGTTCCGTTCCGATACCTCACCCATCCCGTTCGTGGAATACGCCGAGGACCGCGACGGCATTCGCCGCTCCAAAGCCGATTACACGTATGGCTACGGCAATGCCCTCCGGGACCACGTGGTGCGTCCCGTGCTTTTCATGGCCTACTCGGGCCAGATGCGCTGGCGGACCAGTGCGGGTGACGAAATGGCCGCCTCCCTTGGGGAAGCGGCTGTCACCAAGGACATCACGTCACAGGCCTGGCGGACGGCGTTGAACCCGACCGGCGAATGGATTCCGGCTGTCCTTGCCGCCGCGGATAAACGCCTTGGCGAGGTTCGCCGGACGGTCCCGGACGCCGGTGGGCTGGTTATCGCCACGGACCACGACGACGCCCGTGCCTACGCAGGGCAGCTTAAGAAGATCACCGGGCAGTCGCCCACGGTAATTCTCTCTGACGACTCCAAGGCTTCCAGCAAGATCGAGGAATTCTCCGCGGGAGACAAGCGATGGATGGTCGCCGTCCGGATGGTGTCCGAAGGCGTGGACGTTCCCCGTCTCTCGGTGGGCGTCTACGCCACGTCCACCTCGACGCCGCTGTTTTTTGCCCAGGCCGTAGGCCGTTTTGTGCGTGCCCGGAAAAGGGGCGAGACGGCGTCGGTCTTCCTGCCCTCGGTACCACCCCTGATGGTGCTGGCAAACACCATGGAGGCCGAGCGCGACCACGCCCTTGACCGCCCGGAAAAGGATGAGGACGGACTCTTCAGCCCTGAAGAGAACCTCATGGCCGAGGCCAACCGCGAGGACAAGGCCTCGGACGAGCTCACCAAGGGCAAGTTCGAAGCCCTCGACTCGCAGGCTTCCTTTGACCGCGTCCTTTTCGACGGCGGTGAATTCGGTACGGGAGCGGACATCGGCTCCGATGAGGAGTTGGACTTCCTCGGCATTCCGGGGCTTCTCGACGCCGAGCAGGTAGGGACGTTGCTGCGTCAGCGGCAACACGAACAGCAATCGCGCAAAAAGCGCCAGTCGCCTTTGGCGGCCGCAGCTTCTCCGGCCGTACCCGACCACCGCATGCTCATGGACTTGCGCAACGAACTGGCCAAGAACGTAGCCGCGTGGTCCGCCCGGACAGGTACACCGCACGGAGTAGTTCACACGAAACTGCGCGAACTATGCGGTGGACCTGCTGTAGCCCAGGCGAACGAGGAACAACTTCAGGCACGGTTGCGTAAGTTGCAGGATTGGTTCATCGGGCGAAAGTAGCCGGACCTGGCAGCGTTAAACCCAGCTGCGTTAAATCTGGCTGCGTTCAACCTCGACGCCGGCGGCTTCCATTTCGTCGAAGGTTTCGGTGAGGTCTCCTGCGATTCCCGCTGTCAGGTCCGCAATGACCGTAGTGGCATATCCGGCCTGTACGGCGTCAAGGGCCGTTGCCTTGACACAGTAGTCCGTGGCGATGCCTACGACTACCACCTCTTCGACGTCGTGGCTTTGCAGCCAGTCATCGAGGCCGATGGCATCTTCATCCAGGACCTCGGAGACGACGGACCCGGCCTTGAGATCCCCGGAAGGGACGTCGTCTTCCGGGGCAAGGACGCCTTCAAAGCCGGAGTAGGCCGCTGTGTACTGTCCTTTACGGAAGTAAGCCTGGATGTATTCCGGGTCCAGGTCCTCGTGGAGTTCAGCTCCTTTGGTCCGGGCCCGGCAGTGCGGCGGCCAGGAATCCACCATGTCCGGCTCATCGGAGAAATGGCTGCCCGGTTCGATGTGCCAATCCTGGGTGGCCACGATGTGGTCAAAATGCTGCTGGTTCGCATCCACGTACTCGGTGATGGCGCCGGCAACTGCGGCGCCCCCTTCGACGGCGAGGCTACCGCCTTCGCAGAAGTCGTTCTGGACATCGACGATGATCAGGGCCCTGGACATCAATTCTCCTCGTAGATGGTGGGGATGGCGGCCTCGCCGCGCTGCAGGCGGTTCACTACGGCGGGCAATTCGGCCATGCTGGCGGCGTGCCGTTCTTTGGCGCGGATCACGCCTTCGGGGCCAGTCCAGCCGGGCAGGAGTTCACCATTCTTGATGAACTGGTGCAACAATGAACGGTCGTTTCCGTCGTCTTCCGGCCGGCGACCTATTCCAACGATCTCCTGCGTGGCCCTTCCGTGTTCGTTGAGTTTGCGCAGGGCGTACTTGCGTCCACCTACGCTGGCCTTGTTCTTGGCCGCTTTCGCAACGGAGATGAACTCGCCGGCGTCGTTTGTCCTGCTCACCAGCTTGTACACCATGCTGGCGGTGGGGGCGCCGGAGCCCGTGACCAAGGACGTGCCAACCCCGTAGGAGTCCACAGGGGCGGACTGGAGGGCGGCTATGGCGAATTCGTCCAGGTCCGAGGTAACTACTATCCGGGTGTTCACGTTTCCAAGGTCATCCAGCAGTTGCCGGACCCACTGCGCCTGGGCAATCAGGTCGCCGGAGTCCAAGCGGACGGCGCCCAGTTTGTCCCCGGCCAGTTCGACGGCGGTGCGCACCGCTGTTTCGACGTCGTACGTGTCCACCAGCAGCGAGGTTCCCGGGCCGAATGCGGCGATTTGTGCTTCGAAGGCCTCGCGTTCGGTGTCGTGGAGCAGCGTGAAGGAGTGCGCCGCGGTGCCAACGGTTTTGATGCCGTAGCGTCGTCCGGCCTCAAGGTTGGAGGTGCTGGCGAAGCCGGCGATCACTGCGGCGCGGGCAGCCGCCGTCGCGGATTCTTCCTGGGTGCGCCGGGAACCCATTTCGATGCATGGCCGGCTGCCGGCCGCTGACGTCATCCTTGATGCGGCAGAGGCGATGGCGCTGTCGTGGTTCAGGACGGAGAGGATGTAGGTCTCCAGGATGCAGGCTTCGGCGAACGTGGACTCAACGATGAGGATGGGGGAGTTGGGGAAGTAGGCGTCGCCTTCCGCGTAGCCCCAGATGTCTCCAGTGAATTTGTAGTTGGCCAGGTAGTCCAGTGTCTCCTGGTTGACCACCTTGTTCCGCTCAAGGAATGCGAGCTCGGCTTCACCGAAGCTGAAGTCGGCAATTCCTTCCAGGAGGCGGCCGGTTCCCCCTACCACGCCGTAGCGGCGGCCGTCGGGCAGGCGCCGGGCGAACGCTTCAAACACTGAGCGGCGATGGGCAGCCCCCGAGTGCAGGGCGGCCTGGAGCATCGTCAACTCGTAGTGGTCGGTGTACAAGGAAGTGGCGGGATGGTCCCAAGACGTGGCTCTACTCACGAATTCACTCTAGTGCGAGCCGCCATAGAATGGACAGATGACCCCTAGCGTTGCATTTGGCACGGACATTGATGAGCGGACGGAAGCCGTAGAGCAGACGTCCACCGATGTCCTGACTGCCCCGGACATCCCTTGGAATTTGGTGATCTGGAATGATCCCGTCAACCTCATGAGTTACGTCAGCTATGTGTTCCAGAGTTACTTCGGCTACTCCGAGTCCAAAGCACACAAGCTCATGATGGAAGTCCACAGGAAGGGCCGCTCCATCGTGGCGCATGGCAGCAAGGAACAGGTTGAGCAGCACGCAGTAGCCATGCACGGCTTTGGACTGTGGGCCACCGTGGAGAAAGCGGCAAGCGGAAACGAAGCACCCGGGAAGGGCGGCCGCCAGCGTGGCTAAGGCATTCAAATACGGACTCAAGGGAATCACCGGCTACCTTGAGCCTGCCGAACGGGATCTACTACGCGGGCTGCTGGACGACGTCATCTCGATGCTGGAGTCCGATGCCCGGGAGAACGAGGACCCGCTGGCCGCCTTGATCGGCTTGGACATGGACGTGAAGCAACCGAGCGATCGCGCCTTGCTGCGGCTTTTGCCGAATGTCATGAAGGACGACGACGGCGGCTCGCTTGAGTTCCGCCAATTGACCGAACGCTCCGTGCGGGAAAACAAGATTGGCGCGTTGAAGGCCACAGCGATGGGCCTGGACAAGGATGATCTTGTCCTGACCCTGGAGGACGCAACGCGCTGGTCCATGGCCTTGAATGATGTTCGCCTGGTTTTGGCCGAACGCCTGGACATTCGCGATGAGGCGGACGCCGAGCATATCCACAGCATGCAGGACTGGAGCCAGGCGGAGGACGTGGAGAGTTACCTGGCGTTGGTCTACAACTTCACCACCTGGCTCCAGGAGTCTCTGGTGCAATCGATGATGTCGGCCAGGCAGGCAAAATCCTGATCCGGGAGGTCATCACCGGGCCTGCCTATGTGACACACCAGACACGAGGCGGAGGCCACAGGTAATGGCCGCAACACAGGGGAAGCCTTATTCTCGAATAATCATGACTTCAGCATCTGGCAGTTCAACGGGCGACAGTTCAAAGGGCGACGATTCAACAGGCGCCGGATCATCAGGCGCCGGATCATTAGACGCCACAGGGGTCGCGGTTGCTGCCTCGCCCGCTGACCTGGTGGTCCCCAATGAGCTCATGGGGTCCCGTCCGATTGGTGTCTTTGATTCCGGCGTGGGTGGGTTGACGGTAGCCCGCTCCATCATCGATCAACTCCCCAACGAATCCATCCTGTACGTGGGGGATACCGCAAATGGACCCTATGGGCCACTGCCCATCGCCGAGGTCCGGGCCAACGCACTGGGTGTGATGGACGAGCTCGTGGATTCGGGTGTGAAGCTGCTGACCATTGCCTGCAACTCTGCTTCGGCCGCAGTTCTCCGGGATGCGCGTGAACGCTATACCGCGCGATATGGGATCCCTGTTATCGAGGTCATCCAACCCGCTGTGCGTAGAGCGGTCGCGGCCACCCGTTCCGGCAGGATCGGCGTTATTGGGACCTCCGCCACGGTAGGCTCGCGCGCCTATGAGGACACGTTCGCGGCAGCCCCCGATCTTGCCATTACCTCTGTGGCGTGTCCGGCCTTCGTGAGCTTCGTTGAAGCCGGCGTCACCACGGGAGCGGACCTTCTGGCAGCGGCGAATGAGTATCTGGAGCCGCTGAAACACGCTGGTGTGGACACCGTGGTGCTTGGATGCACGCACTACCCCCTCTTGACCGGGGTGATCTCTTTCGTCATGGGCGAGGACGTGACCCTGGTGTCCAGTGCGGAGGAAACTGCAAAGGACGTCTACCGCGCTTTGACCACCCACGGTATCCAGCGAACCGATGCAAGTGCCCCCAGCCATGAGTTCATTGCAACGGGGGATGCTGTCCAATTTGAAACGTTGGCCCGACGGTTCCTCGGCCCCGAGGTCTTGTCCGTCAAGCACGTCGACCACGTGGCTGCGCAATACCCCACTGGAAGCCTGGCGCGCATCACGCCGGAAATGCTGGAAGCGGCCAGGAGCGGCGCGGGACTGTCGCGTCGCTCCTACTTCGTGCAACCGGAAAGGGGACCCAGCCCCGGTTCCAGCGCAACCTTGGGACGTGGCCTGTGAAACTGACCATCGTGGGCTGTACTGGTTCATTTCCGGGTCCCGGCTCGCCGGCGTCGTGCTATCTGGTGACTGCGCATGACGGTGAGCGGGAATGGAAGATCGTGATGGACCTTGGGAGCGGAGCGTTGGGTGCCATCCAGCGTTACACGGATCTTGAGGACATCGACGCCATATTCCTCACGCACCTGCACCCGGACCATTGCATGGACTTGTGTGGCCTCCACGTAGCGGTCCGGTGGAAGCCCGGCGGTTGGGGGCGGGACCGGATTCCCGTGTGGGGGCCGGCAGCAACTGCGGACAGGATGGCAACTGCCTATGGGCTGGACCTGGATCCCGGCATGCATGAGGAGTTCGACTTTACCAATTGGGCCGAACAGAAGCCCGTCACTGTTGGTCCTTTCACGGTGACGCCCTACGGCGTCAACCATCCCGTGGAAGAGGCTTATGCATTGCGTGTGACGGCAACGGAACCAGGCAAGGACGGAACGCCGGTAACCCGCGTACTGACATATTCGGGGGACACCGATTCGTGCCAGGGGCTGGAAGAGGCAGCCAGTGGCGCTGATTTGTTCCTGTGCGAGGCCGCGTTCGAGGAAGGCCGCGATGACGGCATCAAGGATGTGCACCTAACGGGTAAGCGTGCCGGGGAGGCCGCCATGAACGCCGGCGCCAAACGTTTGCTTCTGACCCATATTCCGGTGTGGACTTCGCAGACCAAGGTAATGTCCGAGGCCAAGCCGGTGTTTGCCGGGGACGTTGCTGTTGCCGTCGCCGGGGTCCACTACACGATCTAAGCCCCTCCGGATGGTGCCCTGTACGCCTGGCCGGCTGGGCGGCGTCGGGCGTTGTCCCATCGTCGCTAAGCTTGAAGCATGACTTCTGAAGCTACAGCCACACCCGTTATCCGCGCCGACGGCCGGACCCCCGATCAACTGCGTCCTATCAGCATTACCCGCGGCTGGTCCAAGCAGGCCGAGGGCTCGGCGCTCATCGAGTTCGGAAACACCCGGGTACTGTGCACGGCTTCCCTGACCGAAGGCGTTCCACGCTGGCTTAAGGGCGAGGGCCGCGGCTGGGTTACCGCCGAATACGCCATGCTGCCCCGGGCAACGAACACCCGATCCGACCGCGAGTCCGTGAAGGGCAAGATCGGGGGACGCACGCACGAGATCTCCCGCCTCATTGGCCGTTCGCTGCGCTCCATCATCGATACCAAAGCCCTGGGCGAGAACACGATCGTCCTTGACTGCGATGTGCTGCAAGCCGACGGCGGTACCCGCACCGCGGCCATCACCGGCGCCTATGTGGCGCTTGCCGAAGCGATTCGGTTTGCCCGCGAAAACAAGCTCATCGCCCGTAATGCCGAGCCGCTGGTGGACACGATTGCTGCCGTTTCCGTGGGCATCATCGATGGCGTGCCGATGCTGGACCTGCCGTACGTCGAGGATGTCCGGGCCGAAACGGACATGAACGTGGTGGTCACTGGATCCGGCAAGTTCGTGGAGGTCCAGGGAACGGCCGAGGGCGCTCCGTTCGACCGCGATGAGCTCAACGCCCTGTTGGACCTCGCCCTGATCGGCACGGGCCAGCTTGCGGCTATCCAGCGCGAGACGCTGGCGGAAGCTCCGTGAGCGGCGACTCCGCCTCCGGTGCTCCGCGGCTGGTTCTGGCAACGCACAACCAGGGCAAGTTAAAGGAACTCCGGGAGCTGCTTCGCGGACAGGTTCCAGGGCTCGACGTCGATACCCAAGTGGTGGATGCAGCTGCCGTTGGTGCACCGGACGTTGCGGAAACCGGGGTCACCTTTGCTGAGAACTCACTCCTGAAGGCGCGTGCCGTGGCTGAGGCAACGGGTTTGGTGGCCATCGCGGATGACTCGGGGCTTGCCGTTGATGTCCTGGGCGGAGCGCCAGGCATCTTCTCCGCCCGGTGGTCGGGAAAGCACGGGGACGACGCAGCGAACCTGCGCTTGCTGCTCGCGCAGCTCTCCGATGTGCCGGACACCTTCCGCGGGGCAGCTTTTGTGTGCGCGGCCGCCCTGGCAGTGCCCGGAGCTGATGGAATTACGCACGAAACCGTTGAGTACGGGCAGCTCGAAGGCACGCTGCTGCGCGAGCCACGTGGTGAGGGTGGGTTCGGGTATGACCCCGTGCTCCAGCCCGCGGGGATGGACCGCAGCTGTGCGGAGCTGACATCCGAGGAAAAGAACGCCATCAGCCATCGAGGCCAGGCGTTCCGGGCTTTGCTCCCCGCGATCGTTGCAGCGCTCTCGGGTGTTCATTCCAGCTAACAGTTCCAACCAACACTGGGAACCGGCTCTTGGAAGTCCAGGTTTAGCCATACAGGAGAAGGCACCCCGCTTGTGCGTCGGTGCCTTCTCCTGTATGGCTAAAAAAGTGCGGTGGGGCCTACTTCTCGCGGTGCTTTCCGCCTTCGTGCTCCTCGATGAATTCCTCCACGGGGTTGCTGCCTTCCGCGGCAGCTTTGCGCTTGGCGACGACGCCGCGGCTTACCTCGATGATGATGGGAATAACCGAGATCAGGACAATGACGATGAAGATGATGTCCAGGTTGCTGCTGACCCACGGAACCCGGTCGCCCAAAAGGTACCCAAGCAAGGTGACACCGCCGCCCCAGAGGGCGGCGCCAATGACGTTGAAGAGGAAGAACTTGCGTTTGTCCATCTGGGCCACGCCGACGATCACCGGTACGAACGTACGGATGATGGGGACGAACCGGGCCAGAATCAGGGCTTTGCCGCCGTGCTTCTCAAAGAAAGCGTGGGCGCTTTCGACGTTTTCTTTTTTGAAAAGCCTTGAGTCGGGGCGGTTGAAGATTGCAGGGCCGGCCTTTGAACCAATGAGGTAGCCGGTCTGGTTGCCAATGATCGCGGAAACGATGATGAGGGCGGCCAGGGCCCAGATATTGAACTTGATGGTGTCTGTGGCTACAAGGAGGCCAGCGGTGAACAGCATGGAATCGCCGGGCAGGAAGAAGCCCACCAGCAGGCCGGTTTCGGCAAAGACAATGCCGCATACCAGCAGTACTACCCACGGGGCCAAGGCTGGATCAGCCAGGAAGACCTGGGGGTTAAGCCAGTCCGGCAGGAACGAGGCCATGGGTGGACGCACTGGTCCCGCGCCCCCGAAAGTGGATACGGCTAAGTCGTTCATCGCAGTAAAGATCACCTATCAAGCCTACTGGACGGCCGTCGTCGTAACCCTCACCACAATGCGGCCCGGAAACGCCGCCCCGCCGCGGAAACCGGCAAGAACGCACCCTTTCGGCCTGTAACCTTGTCCAGTGGCATTGGACTTTACGGCGATCGACTTTGAAACAGCCAACGGCTTCAGGGGGTCGCCGTGTTCGGTCGGCCTCAGCAAAGTCCGCGGCGGTGTGGTGGTGGAGGAAGCCTCCTGGCTCATGCGCCCGCCGGAGAACCATGACCACTTCGAGTTTCACAACACCCGCATCCACGGCATCCGTGCCGAAGACGTTGCCGGCCGTCCCAGATTCGGGGACCTCTTCCCTGAAATCGGTGCCTTCATCGGCAACGACGTCCTTGCAGCACACAACGCAGCCTTTGATCTGGGCGTTATCCGATCCGGCTTGGAGGTCTCCGGACTTGCAGGCCCGGCCTACGAGTACGTTTGCACCGTGATGCTGTCCCGCCGCTGCTACTCGTTGGTGTCCAACTCGCTGCCGTACGCAGCGGAGGAAGCCGGAGTACCCCTGGTCAACCACCACGATGCCGCCGAGGACGCACGCGCCTGCGCAGGAATCCTGGTGGACATCGCCCGCCGTAACAACGCCAACAGCATCGCGGAACTCTATCTTTCGCTGGGCCTCACGTTGCCCAGGCAACCTGCCTTCGATCCCATGAATGGCCTCTCCAAGCCCACCCTTGCCGCGCTCGCGGGCAGGAAGGCAAATAGTCCCGCGGAGCAAACCCTGGACGGCGCCCTGAACGGTCCCGGACGTGCATGGTCCGCATGGCCCGAGGAAGGCTCTAATCCGTTGCCGAACCCCGCAGCCGAACCGGGACATCCGCTGTTCGGCCAGACGGTGGTCTTCACCGGCGACCTCATCATGACCCGTCCCGAGGCCAAGTCCCGGGCAGCAGAGATGGGTGCACGCCCCGAAAGCAGGGTGACCGCACGCACCACCGTGCTTGTGGTGGGCGACGGGTTCGTGGCCGGGGACCTCCGCGCCGGGCGGCTGACGGGCAAGGCCAAGCGGGTCTTGGAACTCCACGCGAAAGGCCAGCAGATCGAGGTGGTCTCGGAGGGCGAGTTCCTGCAAATGGTGGGCGGAAACTAACGCCTGCGTCCGGTGGGAAGCTAATCAGCCTGTGGTGACGGCGAGCAGCCGGTCCGCCATGCCACGAATGACCTCTGTGCCTTCCAATGCCCCGAGCCATTCGGCAGGAAGGCAGGCTTCGCCGTAGTAGGCGCCCAAAATGTTTCCGGCGATGGAACCGGTGGAATCGCTGTCGCCACTGTGGTTGATGGCCACCGCGATGGCTTGGCGGAAGTGCTCAGTGGGCTCGCTGCCTTGCGTGGAGAGAACGGCATAAAGCCCGACGGCGAGTGCCTCCTCGGCGACCCAGCCCTCACCCAGCGCTGCAACCAGCTTTTCAGGACTGAGGGGAGAGGGCTCCGAGGACAACCTCAAAGCTGCTTCCAAACGCCCGGGCAGTTCGGGAGCTTTGGTGGGCACGCCGTTCACGTAGTCCAGCGCGCCAATAGCTGCGGTGCGGACGTCACTGCCGGCCACAATATTCTGGATCATCAAGCTGAAGGCAGCCGCGCTCAGCCGTGCTGACGGGTGTCCGTGCGTCAACGAGGCAGCATCTGAACTGAGTTTGTACACGGCTTCACGGGAGATATGGGGCACGAGTCCAAACGGTGCAGAACGCATGACTGTGCCACACCCCTTGGAATCGGGGTTAACCGGCCTGGCCACGGTGCCCATTTCTCCTGAAGCCAAACCGCTGAGGCAGGTGTTTCCCGGAGCCCGACGACGCCGAAGTACTTCCTGGCCGTCTATCCACCGGGGTTGCGGAACCGGGGCAGAAGGGGAAACGGCAACGTTCTGGGTTGCCAGCCAGCGAAGGTAGGCCAGCCAAAGGCAGGCGATCTCATCTGCCGCCACCCCATCATTGGCCCATTCGAGGGCGTCGACCAGACCGTCCACGGTGTACAGCGTCATCTGCGTGTCGTCCGAAAACTCGCCCATGGCGTCAAGCTGGTCAAACGACGTGAGCCCGGCGGAACCGTAACGGGCACGAATGGCATCAAGGCGGTCGAACTCCACTGCGTAGCCAAGGGAATCACCCAGGGCCCCTCCCAGCAATGTCCCGTGGACGCGGGATTCAAACGACGGGGCGGCGGGGGAGGACGCTTCAAAACTCATGCCATCAACTTACCGCGCCCTGCTGTATCCGATGGGGTAAGCAGTTGATGTGGACGGCCGCTGATATGGTTGGGAGGCTGCCCAGCACTAGGAAAATTTGGAGAGATGACGTGCGTGAACCGGCTTGGCGACGGACAGGCAAGACACCTGACTACAGGTTCTCCTTGGCGAACGAACGGACCTTCCTTGCGTGGATCCGGACGTCGTTGGCGTTGCTCGCCGGGGCCATTGCCATCGATCAACTGGCTCCCAACATTGCCCCCCAGCCAGTCAGGATCGTCCTCTGTGTGCTCCTGTCCCTGATCGGCGCCGGCCTGGCCGCACTGTCATACCGCAGGTGGGGGCAAATGGAAGCTGCGATGCGCAACGATGAAGCCTTGCCGTTCTCCTGGGTCATGCTGCTCATGACGATCGTGGTGGCCGTGGCGGCATTCGCTTTCGCCGTGTTGATTTTGGTGGCGCGATGACCGGGTTTGCGCGATGACGAGGTTTCTATGATGACGAGGCCCGCACGTTGAGCATGGACCTCCGTGATCCCGGTCTACAGCCGGAACGGACCACGCTGGCCTGGCGGCGAACCCTCATTTCGCTGGTGGTGGTGGATCTGTTCATCTGGCGCAGTTGGCTTACCTCCGAGCCCTCAACGGGCCATCTCATTCCGGGCCTTCCCGGGCTGGATTACCAAGGTATCTGCGCCCTCATGGCTGCTGCCGCCACCGTTGTCCTGGCTTCTGTGGTGTGGGTCCGATCACGCCAGCTTCATGCTGGAACCGAGGCAGCTTCGGCACGACTCATCTTTGTCAGCACCCTGGCCGTGATAGGGCTCGGCCTAACTGCGATCGCGGCCATTGCCTTGGGCGGCTAAGCTCGGATCGGTAGTCAGCCGGGACCCAGCACCGTCCAGACTCAACTGGCAGGATGCTCAAGGGCTTTGCCCCGCGTCCACACCACCAACCGTAAGGAATCACTCGACATGACCTCTCCTGTGCAAGCCACGACCGACCACGAACCGGGGCTGTTCGCGCGGCTGTCCGCTGAAGCCGTCGGTTCGATGTTTGTTGTGCTCGTGGCAGTGGGCGTGTCGATCTTCTCGAATCCTTCATCAGCGCCCCTGCCCGCCGCACTTGCGACCGGCCTGACGGTGACGGTGGCCATGCTGGCCTTCGGTCACGTTTCCGGCGGTCACTTCAATCCAATAATCACTCTGGGCAACCTGATCGCCGGCCGCGTCCGGGCGCTGGCAGCTGTTGCCTACCTTGCGGCGCAGATCATCGGCAGCGTGATCGGCGCCGCTTTGGCCTACGTTGTGGTTCTGACGGTTCCGGTCCTGACGGATGCGCGGGCTGCCTTCGGCTCTGTGGCGGCCGGTTATGGAGAGCATGCTGCTGCCCAAACCCAGATGGCAGGGGTTTTGATCGTTGAAGTTGTTGGCTCCGCCTTGCTGGTTGCGGTGTTCCTTGGAGCGACTGCCGGACGCCGTGCCTTTCCTGCCGTGGCCCCCTTTGCCGTGGGCCTTTGCGTCGCTGTGTTGTTGCAGTTTGGCCAGGTCCTTGGCAACCTTCCGTTTAATCCCGCACGCGCAACTGCACTGGCTTTCTTCAGCCCGTCATGGGCCGTCGAAGGATTGTGGCTCTTCTGGGTAGCCCCACTGATGGGCGCCGCGCTGGCCGGACTCGCTTTCCGTGGCTTTGGCTACGCCTCCTCCGCCACCACCCCTGAAGATGACACGGCGTCAGCGACGGCCGGAACCATCGAGGGAGAGCACCTGGACGCCGATGACACTGACGATTTCCAGGCAGAGGCAGAGGCAGCGGCAGTGGAGACCGGGACCGTCCGGAAAGAAGCTGCTGCAGATGACGCGCGCGACTTCTTTGACGGCAAGAAGGGCTAGGAGACTGACAGGATCGACGCCGGACGGCCTGTCTGCGCTTTTTTGTCGGTGCCCACAGTTAGCTTGAAAATATGCGGTTACTCCATACCTCCGATTGGCATCTCGGCCGGTCATTCCACGGCGTTGGCATGCTTGAAGCCCAGCGCGGATTTGTGGACCAGCTCGTGTCCTTCGTGGAAGCGAAGTCTGTAGACGTTGTCCTCATTGCGGGTGACGTCTATGATCGCGCCCTGCCTGGACTGGATGTCGTCAAACTTCTCGACGACGCCTTGGTGCGTATTACCCAAGCCGGGGCCACCGTAGTGCTCACCAGTGGCAACCACGATTCCGCCATTCGGCTCGGATTCGCGTCACGCTTGCTTGAACGCGGCGGCGTCCATCTCAGGACAAGGGTCGAGGACCTGGATGTTCCCGTGCTTGTTCCCTTCGGAAAAGATGGGGAGAGCAGCGCGACACTTGCTGTCTATGGGATTCCCTATTTGGAACCGCGGCTCGTCGCGGAGCGGCTGGAGGTGGAGACCGCGAGTCATTTCGAGGTCACCCGTGAAGCAACCGAGCGGATTCGGCGCGACCTCCAGAACCGCCGTGCATCGGGCGCAGTGCATCCGGTGGTCCTTGCACACACTTTCGCCAGCGGAGGTATCACTTCGGACAGTGAACGGGACTTGAGCATCGGAGGGCTGGGCGCCGTGCCGTTGGATCTCTTCCAGGACTTTGCGTACGCGGCACTCGGCCACCTGCACGGCAGGCAGGAACTGGCCCCGAATGTCCGCTACTCCGGCTCCCCACTGGCGTATTCGTTCTCCGAAGCAAAACATTGCAAGGGCGCGTGGTTGGTGGACATCGATGCCGATGGAAGCGTTGCTGTCCAGGAAGTACTTTGGGAAGCTGGCAAGAGCCTGGCCGTGTTGAGGGGCAGGCTGAACGATCTCCTTGAATCAAGCGAGCACTCCTGGGCCGAAGCTGCGTATTGCCAAATCACGCTCACGGATGCCGAACGGCCCGTCCAGGCAATGGAGCAGCTCCGAACCCGCTTCCCTGACACCTTGGTCCTGTCCTTTGACCCCGAGGGTGCCGGGACCAAAGAAAAAGCCAGCTACAGCAGCAGGTTGGCAGCAGCCCAGGACGACCTCGAGGTCTGCTGCGGATTCCTGGAACACGTTCGGGAACGCAGTCCTGGATGTGCGGAAGAAGCTGCCCTGCGCGCCGCCCTTGAGGCCGTGCGGCTGGAGGAGGCTGAACTGTGAGAATCCATCGACTCGAAATTGAGGCTTTCGGGCCTTTTGCGACTTCGCAACACATTGATTTCGACCAACTCAGTGCCCAGGGTTTGTTTCTGCTCAACGGCGCCACCGGGGCCGGCAAGACCAGCATCCTGGACGCCATCTGTTTCGCCCTCTATGGTTCCGTTCCGGGTGCACGCCAGGAAGGTAAGCGCCTTCGCAGCGATCATGCAGCGCCGGGTGCTGAACCGCGTGTGGTGTGCGAGTTCTCCGCGCGCGGCAGGCGTTTCGAAGTCAGCCGTTCCCCGGCATGGGAACGCCCCAGCGCGCGGGGCCGGAACGGCTTCACCACCCAACAAGCCAAGACCCTGCTGCGGGAGTGGGTTTCCGGAGTCTGGGAGGAAAAATCTTCGCGGAATGACGAAGTCGGCGCCGAGCTTTCCGAGCTTTTGGGTATGGACCGGGACCAGTTCACGCGCGTTGTGATGCTTCCCCAAGGTGACTTTGCGGCTTTCCTGCGCTCCAAAGCCAACGATCGGCTCGAGCTCCTCCAGAAGCTCTTTGGGACGCAGCGCTTCGAGTCCGTGGAGAAGCACATTGCGCGGCAGGCGGCCGAAGCTGCGCGCGCCGTGCAGGACAATGCGGCCGAACTGAAGATGCTGCTTGACAGGGCAGCCGCAGAACGGGAACAGCTTGGCCTTCCCGATGCGCCGGCAAATGTGGAGACGGCTGTCGAGGCGCCAGAGGCATGGTTCGCGGCCTTGGAGATGGAGCTGCTGGAAGAAGCTGTGCGACGTAAAGACGAGGCCACTGCGGCTGATGCACGGGCCGTACGGCTTGCGGAACAACTTCAGGAGGACCAGGAGAAGGCCCAACGGCATGCCAGGCTCGCTGCTGGAATGCAGCGGCGTGTTCTGCATGAATTAGCTGCAGCGCGGGCACTGGAGAACAAGGAAAAGCTGGGAGGACATCGTCGTGCGGCCGTCCTTGGGGGACAACTGGACGCCGTGGAGGCCACGGAACGTAAGTTCCGTTCGGCCTTGGAGGAGAGGGACAGCTCCCGGGAGCAGCTTGAATCCAAAGGTTTGGATGCTGCACATCCTGTTGCTGCGCTTGAGACAGTAAAGACCACCCTCGCCGTCCTCGAAGCCCGGCTTCCAGATGAACGGCGAATGGAAGAGGTGGCCACGCGGCTCGCAGCCAAGCGAAAAGAACACTCAAGCCACCTGGCGGCCGCCCAGGCAGCAGCAGAGTCCCTGCAAGACCTTCGAGCCGAGGAAGCGGCGGTGAAGACGGGGATGGAAGCACTGGAACCCTCGGCTGCACGGATCGAAGACCTGGAACGGGAGGCGGCCGCTGCGGCCGAACTGGTGTCGGTTGTGTCCCGTCATGAAGCTGCCGCCGCCGGGTTGCAGGACGTCACTGAGCGCCACGCCCGTGCCCGCAACAAAACGCAGGACCTCAGGCAAGCATGGCTTGACATGAGGGAGGCGCGCTTGGCCAATGCGGCCGGTGAACTCGCGGCAGCCCTTGTGCCTGGACAGCCTTGCGCCGTTTGTGGCAGCAACGAGCATCCGAATCCCGCGGCCGCAGCTCGTTCTGCACTTTCCATCGCCCAGGAAGAGGAAGAAGCCAGCAAACTATTTGAAGCCAGCGAGAAAGCTCTGGGACGCATCGCGGAGGAGGTATCAAGAGCCGCGCAGCTGCTGGCGGGCCTGGCTGCCCAGGGTGGCTCCGCAGATCCAGAGGAATCAGCCGCCCGCTTGGTCGCATCCGAAGCTGCGGCGACCGAAGCCCGAAAGGCCTCTGTCGCGTTGGAGAAGCTCCGCAAAGAGCATGAGGGTCTCATCAAACGCATGACCCTCCTGCAAGAGGAACATGCCGCTTCAACGAATGCCGCAGTGCAAGCAAGCTCTGCCGTCGAGTTACTCCAGGAACAGTATCTTGCGCTTGAAAACGAGCTGGCCGGCCTGGGACAGGGCTTCGCCAGCCTTCATGAGAGGGCAGAAGCTCTCACCTCCCAGGGTTTGTTGCTCCAGGCTGCCGTAGATGCCGCGAACGAACTCGAACGTGCCGCAGCTGCGCGCCTGGAGGCGCTTGCTGCCTTGGAACGGGCACTGCCCGGGTCCGGTTTTTCATCGGTCGAGGATGTGCGTCGCCAGCTCATGCCACCGTCGGATGTTGTGGCATTGGAGAACGCACTCGCGGATTTCGAGGCCGAAGCTGCCCGGCTGGATGAGCTGTTTGCCGCCGAGGAACTCGTCATGGCAGCGAAGGAAGTCAGCATCGGCGAGCTTCCCCTGCCGGAGGACGAGCTCAGCGTCGCCAGGACGGGGGCTGCCCATGCCATGGACGCGGCAAAGGCACTTGCCCTTTCCGCGGGGCTCGCACATAAAGCAGTCCAGTCTGTGCAGAGGATCCGCGCCGAGTATCAAAAGCTGGCCGAGGCGGGGAGGGAACCGCGCGAGCATGCCATCTTGTTGGGTGGGCTTGCAGACACCCTTCGTGGCGCAGGGGATAACAGTTACCGCATGAGCTTGAACAGCTATGTCCTGGCTGCCCGGCTGGAGCAGGTGGCCATCGCAGCTTCGGAGAGGCTGGTTGCCATGAGCGATGGCCGCTACACGTTGCAACACACCGACGCCCGGGCGGCACGCAACCAGAAATCAGGTCTCGGACTGGAAGTGGTGGATGAATGGACAGGCCAGCGTCGTGACACATCCACGCTCTCAGGCGGAGAATCCTTCATGGCCTCCTTGTCATTGGCCCTGGGCCTGGCTGACGTTGTACAGCAGGAGGCCGGGGGAGTGGATATTGAGACGCTCTTCGTCGATGAAGGGTTCGGAAGCCTGGACGAGCAAGCGTTGGAACAGGTCATGGACGCCTTGGAGGGGCTGCGCGACGGCGGCAGGGTTGTCGGGCTGGTCAGCCATGTCGCAGAAATGAAGCAACGCATCAGCAGTCAACTGCACGTGATCAAGGGCAGGCATGGTTCCTCGGTGGTTGTTGCCGAAGAAATGCCTGCCTGAGCCCGGATCCTATAGACTTGATCCGTTACACCGGGTTGCGCGCATCGGGAGGAGGGACGATGCGCAGACTTTAGCGAACCCGGAACAATGGAAAAATCTTCGTTGGCTTCCAAGCCACTGCCTTCACATCAGACCCCAACGCCGTCCACCAACCGGTCGCGCCTGCCCGGAAGGTTCGCGCGGCTGCCGGAACTCGCAGGGCCAGGGTTCCTGCCTCTCGGCCTCTTCGCAAGACTTCCGTTGGCAATGCTCACCGTGGGTACATTGACCTTGGTAACAGCGGTGAGTCATTCCTACGCAATTGGCGGCATGGCTGCCGGAGCAGTGGGTATCGGGTCAGCAGTGGGAGCTCCCGTCCTCGGATCGTTGGCCGATCGTGCCGGCCAGCGCATCGTTTTGCTCGTTGCGGCAGTTGTTAACACTCTGGCCGTCCTCGGCCTTCTTGCCGCCGCCTATATGACCCCAACTTCTGCCTCCGTGCTGGACGCTGCGGGCGTGCTCGTAGCAGGTTTCCTGGCCGGGTCGAGCTGCCCGCAGGTCGGCCCCATGGCCCGTGTTCGCTGGATGGCGCTGACCACCCGGAACCTGTCATCGGTCCGCAAGGCCACTGTTTCCACGAAAGATGCTCCTGCAGCAGGAGCGGGAGTGCCGGCGAACGGAGGCAGGAGCGTCGCGGCCAGCCGTGCCGATCTGGACACGGCACTTTCCTACGAGGGCACTGCTGACGAGATTACGTTCGTCCTCGGACCTGCCCTGGTGGGAATTCTGGCCAGCCTCATTGCTCCTTGGCTGCCTTTGGCGTTGGCAGCGCTCATGACCATCACCCTTGTACCCGCCTTCGCCGTCCACCCCAGCCAAAATGCCGTGGTGCCGGCACCCCGCAAGGCTGCTGCCGCCGTCGTGGGTAATTCCCGTGAACGTGCAGCAAAGCGAGGGGGCCGGGCGGGCGCGGTTGTGGCTGTGCCGGTTGTGGCAATGGTGTGCATGGGCACGTTTTTTGGTGCTACGCAGAACGCCCTGAGCGCCTTTTCTGCCCAGTACGCTACGGCGGAAATTGCCGGCCTCCTGTACTCCGTCATGGGCTTGAGCTCAGCCGTGGCGGCGCTGTCCGTTGCGTTCTGGCCGCAGCGCTTCAGCCTTGCCGCCCGATGGGTAGCAGCTGCCTTGGCGATGTCCTTGTTCGCACTGTTGTTGCTGGTTCCTGCAGGCATTTGGCCCATGGTGTTCGTGCTGCTTTTGCTGGGCATCCCGGTGGGACCAGTCATGGTCACGGTGTTCAGCATCGGTGGCGTGGTTGCCCCGGCCGGCCGGATGGCCACGGTGATGACGGCCCTTGCCAGTGGGATCGTGGCCGGTACCGCGCTTGGTTCCTACCTTGCCGGGCAGTTGGCGCAGGCGCAGGGGCCTGGTGCAGCCTTCGTCGTGTCCATGGCTGCCGCAGCGGGCTTGTTCGTGCTTGGAGTTCTGACTTACCTGGTCATGAAACGTCAGCCTCAGTCATAGTCCAGTGCTCCGGCGAGGGAGCGGGCCATTAGCTCCACAAGGCGCATTGACCGTTCTTCGTCGGGGTCGGCCAGATGCTGCATGCTGATGCCGTCTATACCGGAGATGAAGAGGCGGGTGACGTCCTCAAGATTGTGGGGGACTGGCTCGCCGGCGGCATCTGCCGCGCCCCGGAACAGTTCCAGGGTTGAACTGACCCAGCCGTCGTACATGGAGCGGTTCATCAGCAGGGCCTGTGGCTGGTCATCGGCCTCGACGCGGAATCGCCGGAGCAAAAGCTCGAAGGTGGTCACCTGCTCATGCGGATTCTCCAGCATGCGCGTCCAGATTCGCCGGGCGTGGGCTCCGATCATATGGCGCAGGCCCAATCCGGGGTCAGCAACTGGTTCCAATGCCTTCGCATAATCGCGGCTGAGGAAGTTGTAGACCTCTTCCAGAAGCTCGTCCTTGCTACGGAAACAGTAGTGGAGTGCCGCAAGCGGCGCGTCGGCTTCACTGGCGATCCGGCGCGTTGTAGCCGAGGCGAGCCCATCCTGGGCAATGACCCGTGCCGCAGCCTCAACAAACTGCAGCCGCCTTGCTTCGGCGGGAACCCTGGCCATCCGCGCCCCTTCCTGTCCTTAGTCATATCCGTGATCAGGCACGCTGATCATCGGTCTCATCGATCCTAGGCGTTCTGCGCCCGGGCTGGCTCCTGGCAATGCCGTGGAGCCTTTGGAAAGACCCCTGAAAAGAATTTTACCGGAAAACCTAGTCAAGTGACCCAGTCAGGCGACATACTTCTTTCTAGAACGTTGTTGCCTGCATCACATGGGATGCAGTGACCTGAGGAGAACCGATGCAAGAACTTGCCGATCTGGTGATCGTCAATGCCTCGGTCCACACGATGGACCCGGCAAAACCGCACCGGATGTCAGACGCCCTGGCCATCAGGGATGGACGCATTCTGGCACTCGGAAGTACAGACACTGCGAGGGCGGTTGGGCCCGGCACCGTGGTTGTGGATGCCGCCGGAGGCGCTCTCATTCCCGCAATCAATGACGCCCACCTGCATTTCGTTTCGGCGGCAATGGCCGCATTTGGCTACGTGCGGCTGGATCCATCAATCGCACCGGATTGGGCGGCTGTGGTGGACATCATCAACAGGGCGCCAGCAGGGGAGGACGGCTGGGTTCGTGCGCATGGTTGGGACGAAGTGCTGCTCGGACCAGCAAGCGGATATTTGCTGGATTGCCGCCCCGGTACCCCGGTGGTTGCGTTCGACCGCACAGGCCATCAACTTCTCGCCAATAGTGAAGCGCTGCGTCGGGCGGGCATCACTGCTGCTACGGCAGACATCGACGGTGGCACGGTGGTGCGGGCCGGCGATGGCAGCCCAACTGGCCTTCTTCAGGACGGCGCCATGCAACTGGTTTCAAAGATGATGCCACCGGTGCCGAGCACGACGCTTCGCCCTGCGCTGCTGCAATTGCAGGAACAGTTGCACTCGCTGGGCATTACGTCGCTGACAGATCCGGGCCTGGGCCCTGCCAGTGCCGGACTGATGGACGGTGCGGGCTCGACGGCGGCACTTGAGTTACTCGGCGACCTCGCCGCAGATGGTGAACTGACACTAAGGATCAATGTCCTGATGCTGTTCGCGGGGACCGGGGGAGCCGATGCGAAGGCCATCGACGAGGGCCTGCGAAGCGGACTGGCCAACACCTACGTGAGCAGGGGCATCGATCCGGAGCAGCTGCGGATTGCCGGCGTCAAGATTTTCGCCGACGGCATTCCGCGCAGTGGTACCGCGTGGATGAGCGAACCATATGGAAACGCCTGCACGCATGGCCACCTGGTGATCCAAGGTGCCGATGACGCCCAAAGGGTTGCCGAACTCCACCGGATACTTCGGCTTATCAACGACTCGGGACTGCAGGCAGGAGTCCATGCAACGGGCGACGCCGCCACATCCGCGGCCGTGGAAGCGATTGTGGCAGCGGCCGATGGAACCGCTGAAGCCGGCTCCAAAGTGGCAGGAAATCGCCACTACATCATCCATGGCGCCTTCACTGATACCGAAACCCTGGCCACCATGGCTTCCCACCACATCGGCTACAGCACCAACCCGCTGATCCGCGAGGAAGCCGGGGACATGATGCGCCAGGTACTGGGCGAGGAACGGTTCTCCCGCCACCAGCCACTGCATTCCGCTCTGGAGGCCGGCGTGCACTTCAACCTGGCCTCTGACGCTCCCGTCACCAGTCCCGACTGGCGCCGGACTGTGGCGGCTGCTGTTCGTCGTGCCACCCGCTCCACGCCAGGCAACCCCGGCGATCCTGAACGGATCACCGGACTCCAAGCGCTCGCCGCCATGACCATAGGCGCAGCTTGGCAAGACCACGCAGAACATTTCAAAGGAGCACTGATACCGGGTATGGCCGCAGATCTTTGCCTGCTGTCAAACCCCTGGCCGGATGACGAGGAGATCGAGAAGCTCCTCGACGCCGAGGTCAGGCTCACCCTGAGCGGTGGCCGCATAGTCCACCAATCCAACAGCTAGAACAAAACCCCTCCGTTCCAACCATTTCGCGATTCAAGGAGCACCACATGCGACGCAGTTTTCCTTTGGCACTGGCCGCAGTCCTGTCCATGGCACTTGCTGCCTGCGGCGGCGGGTCAGGCCCGGCTTCCACCCCGGCCGCTGACGGGACCACCACACTGAAGGTGGGTACCATCGGTATCGGATCCGATGCCGCGATCCAGCTCGCCATCAACAAGGGCTACTTCAAGGAACAGGGTCTCAACGTCGAGACTTCCGTTATTGCCAACCCGCCCGCCGGTATTGCAGCTGCCCAGAGCGGCCAGATCGATCTCACCTATACACCCTCCATCCCGCTGCTGAATGCGCTGAGCCAGAACGTGCCACTGAAGATCATCGCTGCTGCTGATGGCTATAAAGACGGCGCAGGGAAATCCAGCGACCTCAACAGGGTCGATGACACAGGGCTCCTGGTCCAGAAGGCATCGTCGATCTCCCGGCCAAAAGACCTCGAAGGCAAGAGCGTCAGCGTCCCGGCCCGCAAGGCACAACTGGAAGTCACCGTCAGCAAGCTCGTCAAGGACGACGGCGGCGATCCCGCGAAGGTGAACTGGATGGTCCTGGACCCTTCATCGGCCCTTCAATCCCTGAACTCGGGACGCGTCGATGCAGCGTCGCTCGTTGCACCTTTCACGTCGAAGGCGATGTCCGAGGGCAACAGGCTGCTGGCATCGCCGGGCGTCGAATTCTTTGAACAGGGCGCAATCGGCCTCTGGGTTTCGGGTGCCAACACCGTGAAATCCAAGGAGAAGGCCTTGCAGGGTTTCAAGGCAGCTATCTATAAGGCCAATGCGTACGCCAATGGCCACATCGAAGAGGCACAGCAACTCAGCGCCGAGATCACCAAGACCCCGCTGGACGTCGTCAAATCAGGAGCAGTGAACTACTGGCCTGAGGACGTCCGCACCGAGGACATTGAAAGGGCCAACAAGAACCTTGCGGACCTCGGTTTCCTGAGTGCACCCGTGAAGCTGCCGGGCGATCTTGTCTTCGGAAAGTAGGCGCGAACCGAACATGGGAGGCTCATCATGAAAGGGTCCATCCGCCCATTGACCTTCAGTGCGCTGGGCATTGCGGCAGCGCTGGTCATCTGGCAGGTCCTTGCCGAGGCAAAGGTGGCAGGAAATGCCCTGCCGCCAGCTACCACTGTTTTCAGCACCCTGGCAACCATCCTGGGGACGGCTACGTTCTGGTCCTCGTTGGGAGCCACGATCGGGATCGCCCTGCTCGCGCTGGCTTTGTCCGCGGTGGCAGGCGTCATCCTGGGCCTGCTTGTCGGGACTTTTGAGACCGTCAGGTTCGCTACCTTGGCGGTGCTGGAGTTCCTGAAGCCCGTTCCGCCCATCGTCATTCTTCCCTTGGCGGTGCTGGTACTGGGCCCAACCGGGGAGATGTCCTTGTTCCTGGTGGTGTTCGGCTGCCTCCTCCCGATCGTCATGCAGACTGTCGACGGAGTCCAGAGCACCGATCCCGTTGCCAGGGACACTGCCCGCTCCTATGGCATGCGCGAGCCCGAAATCCTGGCCCGCGTGGTCCTGCCCAGCGCCATGCCTTACATCGGAACCGCCATGCGGGTTGCTGCCCCGGCCGCCCTGGTGGTCACTGTGGTAGCGGGTCTGCTCGGCGGTGGCCCGGGCCTGGGCCAAAGCATTTACCAAGCCCAGGCGGCCGGTGATTACGCCAGGCTCTACGGCCTGGTGATCGTCCTGGGCGTTCTGGGCCTCCTGTTCCAAGGTGCCACGCGGCTGGCCGAGCGCCGTGTCCTGCACTGGCATGAGTCCTACCGTGAAGTGGTGCCGTGATGAGAAACCCCACAATGAGAAATTGGTTGATCGGCGCCGGAGCGCCCGTGCTGTTGTTGGTGGCTTGGTGGTTCCTGTCCGAGAGCTCCCTTGACCCCTTCTTCCCGCCGTTGCGCACCATCGTTGGCCGGTTCCAGGAACTCTGGCTCTTTGAGCACTTCCAGTCAGATGTGCTGCTGAGCCTGGGAAACCTGTTCCTGGGATTTGCCATCGCAGCCTTTGCGGGGATTGCCATCGGGTTCGTGACGGCTCTTGTTCCCCCGGTTCGCTGGATGGTGGATCCGTTGATCCACTTCCTTCGGGGAATACCGCCGGTTGCCCTGGTGCCGATCTTCATCTCCCTCATTGGATTCGGCACCCAGATGCGCGTGACCAGCATCGCGCTGGCCGCGCTGTTCCCAACGATGATCGCCACCGTGGACGGTATCCGTGGGGTGGGCAACGACCTCATGGATGTGGCGAGGGTCTATAGGCTGACCCGGAAGGAGCGCGTCCTGAACGTCCTGCTTCCCGCGGCGGCGCCGCAAATCTTCTCCGGCTTGCAGGTCAGCCTTCAGGTTGCCTTCATCGTGATGATCGCCAGCGAGATGCTGGGCAGTTCCCAAGGCATTGGAGCCATGACGCTGCTCGCGCAGCAGAGCTTCATGACAGCGGACATGTGGGCCGGGATCCTGCTCCTGGGCGTCATCGGATTCCTTGTCAATGTCCTCTTCAGCCTGCTCAGGCGCAAGGTCCTCTCCTGGTACATCGGCTCCCGGCGCATGGCGCGTGCAGCATGAGCATCCGACAGGCCCCGAGCCTTTCCACCCGAAACAGAAAGTCCGCCATGGCACAGCAACCAGAAACCCGCATCAACGCGACCACTCCACGGTTGGACGTGGCTCACCTGGCCAAGAGCTACGGGAGTGGCGAAAAATCCCATGCAGTCATCGAAGACCTTACTTTCACCGTGGATGCCGGCGAGGTTGTCTGCATCGTCGGTCCCTCCGGCGTCGGAAAGACGACCCTCCTGAAATGCCTGGCCGGGCTTCATCCGGCCAGCAGCGGACGGGCGGCCATCGATGGCCGTACCATCAGTGGCCCACCGCCGGAAATGGCGCTGGTTTTCCAGGACTACAACCGTTCGCTCATGCCGTGGCTGACGGTCAGGAAGAACCTCGTTCTTCCTTTGCGGCACCTCAAGTTGCCCGCAGCGGAACTGAAAGAACGCTGCGACAGCGCACTGGCCGCCGTCGGGCTTTCCCACGCCGACAACCAATACCCGTGGCAGTTATCCGGCGGCATGCAGCAGCGTGTGGCGATTGCCCGTGCCCTCGCATACCGGCCGGAGATCCTTATCATGGACGAGCCCTTCGCTTCGGTGGACGCACAGACACGCTTCGACCTCGAAGACCTGTGCCTGAAGATCAGGAAGGACTTCAACATGACCATTCTGGTGGTGACCCATGACATCGACGAGGCCGTCTATCTGGCAGACCGCGTTGTGGTCCTGGGCTCCAAGCCGGCCCGCGTCCTGAAGATCGTCGACGTCGACCTGCCGGCTCCGCGCGACCAGATCACCACGCGCTCGCTTCCGGAGTTCGCACGCCAGCGCACGGAAGTGCTGTCCCTCATCAAGAGGCCGGTATGACGCGGGAGCGCGGCAGTGCCGCCAAGGGCAGGCCCAACGTCCTGTTCTTCATCGCGGACCAATTGCGGGCCGACCACTTGGGCTTCGGTGGCAATCATGTCGTCCGGACGCCCAACCTTGATGCGCTCGCAGCCCGGAGCGTGGTATTCGACAATGCGACGGTGGCGAACCCTACCTGCATGCCCAACAGGGCCAGCTTGATGACTGGCCGGTGGCCTTCGGCGCACGGGACGCGCTGCAATGGAATCACGTTGGATCCGTTGACGCAGACTGTTCCCGGATCCTTGGCAGCCGGCGGTTACCGCACTGTGGGAGTAGGAAAACTGCACCACCAAAACATGGGGTGGGAGTTTGAGCCGCACCAGGCCAAGGAGATCCGGAGTACCGATCCGATGCTCCTGGATCCAACAGTTGGTGACGCCCGCCGGCCCGGCTACGCTCCCGGTTGGGATCAGTGGGAGAACCGGGAGGCGCACGATAAACGCTTCATCGGGCTCCCTGCCGACTACTACGGCTACCAACACGTGGACCTCGTCATTGGTCATGGGGACCGGCCCGGAGGCCACTATGTCCATTGGGCCAGGGAACGTGGCGTCGACCCCGAAACGCTGGGAGGTGCAGGCAACTCCGCCAGCCGGTATGGCGGATGGGACCAGGTGTACCAGACAGCCATTCCCCCTGAAGTGCATCCCACCAGCTATGTGGGCGAGAAGGCAATCGAGCATCTGAAGGACGCGGCGGGCCAGGACCAGCCCTTCTTCATGTTTGTCTCCTTCCCTGATCCCCACCACCCCTTTTCACCCCCGGCAGGCTACTCGGACCTCTACGATCCTGGTGCGTTGCCCCTGCCGCTGGGATTCGACCAGGATCACTCGGCGTCTCCGGCGCATATCCAGGCAATGATGGAACACCGGGGCCATCCGAACCCGGACCCCACCATGACCTGGGCAGCAACGGAGGAACAATACAGGCATGCGGCGGCGGCACAATACGGCCTGATCACCATGATGGACGAGCACATCGGCCGAATCCTGGATGAGCTTGATCGCCAAGGCCTGGCCGAGGACACCATCATCGTTTTCACCAGTGACCACGGAGACTTGTTCGGGGACCACGGCCTCATGCTCAAACACTTTGTCCACTACCGTGCGGTGACGAATGTTCCCTTGATCGTGCACGTTCCGGGCATCCCGGCGGCCCGCACCCAGGCCCTCGTTTCCAGTGCCGACCTGGCACCAACCTTGCTCGAGCTCACCGGTTCGACGCCCTACCGGGGTATCCAGGGCCGTTCCCTGGTTCCTCTGCTGCAAGGATCTGCGCAGAGGCACCGGGATGCTTTGCTGGTGGAGGAAGAGCAGCCATTCGGACTCGATGGACTCCCCGGGCCGGTGAGGATGCGGACGGTCATCACAGCAGAGGGCAGGCTGACGCTTTACTTCGGTACCGACGTCGCCGAACTGTACGATCACCGCACAGACCCAGGCGAACTGCTCAACCGGGCCGGTGATCCTGCCTTCGCCGGGTTGGAGGGGCGCCTGCTGCGGGCAATGCTGAACGAGATGGCTGCCGTGGCAGATGAAGGCACAGCTCCGACGGCGGCAGCCTAGTCATTTGCCGGGCATTTCACCGTTAGTGGCTGTTGCGGTAGCCGGTGGGGGAGTTGCCGAACGCAGCCCGGAAGATCCGGCTGAAGTGGGCTGCGTCAGTGAATCCCCACCGCGCCGCAATGGCCGTGACCGGTCGGTCTGCCAGGACAGGGTCCAGGAGGTCGCGCCTGCAGCGTTCGAGCCTGCGCTGCCGGATGGATGAGGCCACGGTGGTGCCGATCTCCTGGAAAAGATCGTGCAAGTGCCGGGTGGAGATGTAGTGGGCGGCGGCTATGGTTCCCGGGGAAAGTTCGGGGTCACCCAGATTGGCCTCGATGTAGTCGTGGATCCGTCCCAGAAGGAGGAGGTGGGGATCGCGGCCGGTCTCGATGAGCTGGTCCAGTTCGCCGTTGAACAGGGTAGTGACGAGATCCAGTGCATTGTGGACCAGGCGGAGGCCATTGGCCCCTGAAAGGGCTTCGAGGTTATCGGCAAGCCTGACGAGGAAGGGGCTGATGAGCTCGCCGAGGCCTTCATTCCCGGGTATCCGGAGGGCGGTTACGTGGCCCATGGCTTCGGCCGGCAAGTCAAGGAGGACGTGCGGGAACATCAGCACCAAAGTGCGGAAGTCGTCGTCGAACGTTAGTTGGTAAGGGCGGGAGGTGTCATAGATGGCGAGGTCCCCGGGACCGAGCACGGCTTCGCGTTCGTCCTGAACCAGGCGGCCAGAGCCGGAGAGCTGGATGCTGAGCTTGAAGAACCGTCCGGTGGACTTGGCGATCAGCTCAGGCGTTCGCAGGACCGTATGGGGACCAGCCGTAACTTCGACCACGGAAATTTGCCCCAGGACCCTGGCCCGCATGGTCCCGTGGAAGTGGTTGTCTTTGGGATGTTCAGGGCCTTTGGCCAGTAATGGCACGAAGGATGCTGAGATGGCCCGGCTCCATTCCTGGAATGAATCCGCCACCACTGTGTGCACGGTTGCGGGGCCGGTCTCAGCCGCGACGGTCATCAAATTCCCTTTCAATGCCCGCCGTACCTGATGGCGCCGGTACTGAATGCCACCAGCGCGGACGTGAGCTTGCCCACGATTCTACACCGGGGGACTTTACGCGGGCTGTGCTTGCGTGCACTGACAAACACCTTGCCTTGTGAGACAAGTCACGCGGTGCCTTGGCGGAGGAAGATTGCGAATGACCGACACCGTGCCGCGCAATCTCCGTCCGGCACCGAGGCAGGAGCACAACCAATGAGCGTGGATAACCCCGTTAAGCGCAAGATCGCAGGGCCCGCAGACACCAAGAGGCGTCTGGGCGTCCCGGCCGTGACCTTCATGATTATTGCGGCCTCCGCGCCGCTGACCGTCCTTGCGGGCGGGGTGACCACCACCTTCGCTGTCACCGGGGTGACAGGAGTCCCGCTTTCGTTCCTGATCCTCGGCGGGATCCTGGCACTGTTCGCAGTAGGGTACGCGGCTATGAGCCGTTATGTCACCAACGCCGGCGCCTTCTACGCCTACATTGCCCAAGGCATTTCAAGGCCGGCCGGTGTGGGAGCCTCGCTGGTCGCCTTGATGGCCTACAACCTTATGCAGGTAGGCATCTATGGGCTCTTCGGCTTCACAGTCTCCTCACTGCTCTCGGCAAGGCTCGGCATCAGCGTTCCCTGGTGGATCCCAGTGCTGGTCTGCATCGCAATTGTGGGCTGGCTGGGAGTCAACCGGGTGGATCTCTCGGCAAAGGTGCTGGGCGTCCTGGTGGCCCTGGAATTCCTGGTGGTCATCGCCTATGACGTCATCAGCCTGGCTGTGGCACCTGAAGGAGTCTCTGCAGGCTCGTTCAGCCCCGAAAGCCTGTTCGTCCCCGGCATCGGCGCAGTCCTTTCCTTCGGAATCGCCGCCTTCATGGGCTTTGAATCGGCGGCCATCTATGGCGAAGAGTCAAAAGATCCCCAGCGCACCGTTGCCCGTGCTACCTTCGCAGCGGTTGCCATCATCGCCCTCTTCTATGCCGCCTCCGCTTGGGCAATGACCGTCGGTGCAGGCCCATCCGCAGTCATTGAAACAGCCACCAACAGTGGCCCGGACATGATCTTCGCCTTCCTGGGCACCAACGGAGGCGTGCTGTTGAGTGATATCGCGCAGATCCTGTTCGTGACCAGCCTTTTCGCCGCCTTGGTCAGCTTCCACAACGCAGTGGCGCGATACTTCTTCTCGCTGGGCCGGGAGCGCGTCATCCCACCGTTCTTCGCAGCTGTCCGCACAGAGAGTGGCGCACCCTTTGCGGGGTCGCTGGCGCAAACGGTGATTGCCGTCGTCGTGACTGTTGCCTTCGCCATCGCGGGATCAGGTTCTGAACTTGGTGAACTGTATCCCGTGCTGACCATGTTCACCTGGCTGACAAACAGCGGTGCCATGGGGCTGGTCCTGCTCATGACCGTAGTGTCCGCCGCAGTGATTGGCTTCTTCCGCCGGAACCGGCATGGTGCCAGCCTGTGGGGGCGGGTTGTTGCGCCCGGCCTTGGCTTTGTTTTCCTGGCGGTAGTGTTTGTGCTCATCCTTGCCAACTTCAACGTCCTTCTCGGTCAGACGGAATCGACGGCGGCAACATTCGTCCTGCCGCTGGTAGTGCTGCTGCCGGGCCTGGTGGGAATCGCGTGGGGGCTGCGCCTGCGGCGCTCGCAGCCCGGACTCTATGCCCGGATCGGCCACGGCTCCGAAGACTGAGACTGTTTAAAGGCTGAGACTGTTCCGTACGCGGAAGCACCGCACGAAAGAAAGCCCCGGCGGGTGACCAGTTCAAATCTGGTGCCGGGGCTTTCTTTCGTGTCTTGTTGGTTCGATTGATTCGAGCCGGGCCAGCTACACCGAAGGGTCAAGCTCCGGGCTGTGGTGGGTGATGCTGATCAACCGGCCGTGGGCGCCGAACGTGAAATGCACAGGCTTGGTGCCAGCCTCATCCCAGCCGAAAAGGCTGCCATGTGAGCGGATTGCTTTGGGGCTCCGATGATCGGCTATGGTCACGGAGCCGCACGGGATGACCTTTTCGCGCCAGGTAAAGACGAAAATTCCGGGCCGGATTTCGAAGACGGTATTGGAATCGGTGTCTGCGAGGCCCCGCTCCGGTCCGGCGAGGCACTGCCAGGTGTACCAGGTAGGGCTGAGGTAGATGTGTTCGTAGGCGTGGGCATCGCTGTACACCCATTCGACGCGCCGCCCGATCAGGCCTGTGCTCTCCGCGATGGCTGTTCCATTGGCGCTGAAACCTTCGAGGGTCCCGGCGCGGAAATCGTGCTGGACTGCCGTTGAGCCGGGGGATGCGTGTCCCAGAAGAGCGCCGACGTAGAGCGCGCGTCCGTTGGCGAGGTCCAGGATCAAGGAAACGGCGAGGCCTTCCTCCACAGGACTGTGCCATTGGGCGTAGTAGAGCTCATCGGCTACGAGGAAGGCCTCATAGGATGCCGTCCCGCTGTTTCCAGCCGCAGCCCATTGGACTTCTTCGTCATCAAAGCTGAACGTCATGGGCACGCCATCGCTGCGGACGGCAAATTCCCGTCCCGCCAGGTCCTGGACGGTGGGGGCTTTGTTGGCATCGAAGCCGGGCGCCAAACCGTCCAGGGGCAGCCAGTTGGAGGTATCAAGAAGATTCAGGCTCATGGGTTCCTTCTCAGTGCTCGACGATACGAAGGACAGGAAAATTCCTGTCCTTCTTCGAGTATTGGGTTCCCGCGGCTGTGGGTCTTGTGCTGTGGGGCAGGGCACTTGACCCAGAAGGAATGCCTGGCCTGCGGAGGAGGGGTTCAGGCCAACTGGCTCTCGATGCGCATGGCGCTGGCAGCCAACTCCTTACCCACGGCGTCGGCGTCCTGGTCGAGGCGGATATAGACGACGGCGATTGCGGCCGGTCGTCCGCCCGGGACGTGGATGGGAGCGGCGATTGATGACAACCCGGCGATCACTTCATCGTGGCTGGTGGCGTAGCCGATGCGTCGGGCTTCGTGCGCCTCGGGGCGGTAGGGGATACCTGCTCCTACCTGACGCCAACGGTCCTCGGTCATGGTCGATTGGATGGCGATGCCGGGTGCGCCAATACCTATTGGGTGGCGGCTTCCGGGATGCTGGGCGAGTGCGGCGCCTGAATGCCGGGGTTCCACGGTGACCAGCGTGACGCATTCCTGGTGGTCCCAAACGGCCAGGAAAGCGGTCATGTGCAGGGTATTCGCCAGCTGGGTGAGCTCTGGAAGGGCAGCTGTTTGCAGGTTGCTGGAGACCCCACGTGCCAGGACGGCCAGTCCGGGGCCGGGCTGGACGCGGCCTGAATCGTCCCTGATCAACAGCGAGTGGTCTTCCAACGTCCGGAGGATGCGGTAGGCAACAGAACGGTGCACTCCCAGGGCTTCGGCGAGTTCAGCAATGCTAAGCGGGCGTTCGGCTTCGGCAAGGATCTCCAGTGCACGGATTCCCCGTGAGAGGGTTTGCGACGGCGGCGCCTGGGTTGCTGCTTCCTGCGGACTTTTGACGTCGCTGCGGGGACTCATGCAAACCATCCTATGTTGGCGGGTGACGGCATGCGGCGGTCAACTCTATGTTTTGCACACCTCATCAAGATATCGTTCCATATACGAATTGACTATTCAACTATAGAACAATTGTGTTCTTGAACAGCATTTTTCCCGTTGTGGCGGGATAAATGCTGTGCGCTGGGTCACGGTATGTAGTAGTCTTTCCTAACTGACCGTTCTGTCGGTTAATGCCAGCCATGCACCGACCAGTCACTCTCACCCCTGGAGTTCCAATGACCGCAACTTCCACTGTCGACTCTGCGTCGGGCCCAAGCAGTAAGCGCGAAGAGCGCCGGGTCCTGGCAGGGACTTTGGTCGGCACCACCATTGAGTGGTACGACTTCTTCATCTTTGCCCAGCTCACGGCAACGCTGTTGTCGCCGCTGTTCCTGACTCCCCTGGAAAAATCGAACCCCGGAGTGGCGCAAATTCTGTCCTTCGCCACCATCGGCATCAGCTTTCTCTTCCGGCCACTGGGGGCATTCGTTGCCGGACACCTCGGCGACAGGCTGGGACGCAAGGCAGTCCTGGTCATGACGCTTGTCATGATGGGGGCGGCGACGGCCCTGATCGGCGTGCTGCCCACCTACGGAACAATCGGGCTTTGGGCCCCGATTCTGCTGATCACCCTTCGGGTGGTCCAGGGCTTCTCGGCCGGTGGTGAGTGGGGCGGCGCCGCCCTGATGGCTGTAGAGCATGCTCCGATCAGCAGGCGCGGACTCTTCGGTGCTTACCCGCAGATCGGCGTGCCCATCGGCATGATCCTGGCAACCGGCCTCCTGTTCTTCCTGCAGTCGGGCATGTCAAAGGAAGACTTTGCAGCCTGGGGTTGGCGCGTGCCGTTCCTGCTTTCCGTGGTTCTGATCGTGGTGGGCTACCTCATTCGCCGCGCAGTCGGCGAAAGTCCGGTCTTCAAGGAAATCGCGCAGCGCAAGGCCGAAAGCAAGGCGCCCCTGAGCGAGCTGTTCCGGAATAACAAGAAGGAGGTCATCCTCGCGGCACTGATCTTCATCGCCAACAATGCCGCAGGCTACCTGTTGATCGCCTTCTTTATCTCCTACGCCACCAAGGCGCTGAAGATGCCGGCGCCCCAGGTCCTCCTGGCCACCACGGTTGCCTCCTTCGGGTGGCTCATCTTCACCATGGTGGGAGGCTGGCTTTCGGACAAAATTGGCCGCGTAAAGACGTTCCTGCTCGGTTACGGCCTGGTGTTCGCATGGATGATCCCCATGTTCGCTTTGATCGATTCCAAGGACATCCTGCTCTACGGAATAGCTTTGTTCGTCCTCACCATCGGGCTTGGCTTGTCCTATGGGCCGATGTCAGCCATGTACGCCGAGATGTTCCCTGCCCACGTCCGCTACTCGGGAATCTCCATCGGCTACGCCTTGGGCGCCATTCTCGGCGGGGCCTTCGCCCCTTTGATTGCCCAGGCTTTGTTGGACGCCACCAAGTGGTCCGGATCAGTGGGCCTGTACATCATGGGACTGTGCATCGTCTCAGCCGTGGGAGTGATTCTTGCCAAGGAAACCAAAGGCCGTCCCCTCGGCTTCAGTGTTCATCACTAGGCCAGCAACAGATCCAATCCCAGCAACACAGTGATTCTCCGGGCGGGCGCGGTTGTAAAACCGGGTCCGCCCCGGGCGTTAAGCAGCTATTTCGCCCTTGGGGCCTCTGCACCTTCCAGCTGCTCCACGACGTCGTGATCCGTCAACTGTTCAAAACGCTCATAAAATGCCCCAACAGCATGGAATTTGCCCGGCGTGTGCAGTGCCATCACGAAGTCGCACACCCGTGCCAAGGATGTTGCGGCTTCCAGCGAGGCCACGGGAACGGCGGCGACCACCGTGCGGGCACCTGATGCCCGCACAGCCTCCACGGCAGCACGCATGGTGGCGCCGGTAGCCAGGCCATCGTCCACCAGAATGACGGTCTTATCTCGAAGGTCGTTTTCGATTCCAGGGTATTGCCGTGCGCGCCGAAGTAGTTCGGCGCGTTCATGTGCCTCTACTGCATCCAACGCCGCCTGGCTGATGCCATGGGCCAGGACATGTTCCTTCAGCGGCTTGTTGACGATGCGGACGACGTCGCCCTGGCACCATGCAAGTGCGCCGTAGGCAGTCTCCTCGCGTCCAGGTATGCCAAGTTTGCGGACCAGGATGGTACCGAAGGGCAGGTACAAGGCGGAGGCGGCCGCCACGGCCAGGGGGACACCTCCGCGGGCCAGGCCAAGGACGATCGTGTCTGGCCGTTCCCTGAACTGGGGGAGTCCTTCGGCCAGGCGCCGGCCGGCTTCCGCCCGGTCCTTGAAACGCATGCCCATTTGCCCCACTTCCACGTAATTTGGCTGCTTCCAGCCTACCGTTCAAAGCTTGCCGGGTGAGGCATCCGCTGGAAGCATGGGCTTGTGAACAAGCCCATTGGATATTGGATCAAAAGGCTCGACGCCGCGCTGGAACTCCAGCTTGATGCCACTCTGGCCCGGGTCAAGCTGAGCCGGCGGCAGTGGCAGGCCCTGGGCACTTTGGCAGAGGGAACGGTCCGTCCTGATGAGCTTGATGAGATCCTGCGCCCGTTCTGGGGCAATGACGCGCGCCTGCGGGAGCGGGAGCTTGCCTCGTTGGTGGGCAGGGGCATGATCACGATGATTGATGACCGCTTGGCGCTCAGCGAGCTCGGCCGCGAAAAATACCACGAGGCCCTCCGCTATGTGGAAGCCGCCCGCCAGGACCTTTCCATGGGCATAGGAATCGATGAATATGCCATGGCGTTGAGCGTCCTGGAACGAATGAGCCTTAACGCGGAGCGGTCGAGCCGTTAGCGCCGGCCGGCGCGATCACTACACACCCAGGAACTCGATTGCCGCGTCCTTGAAAGCCCGGCTGGTGATCACGTTGGTGTGCGTGCGCCCCCGGACCACCAGGGTCTCCACCATGGCACCGCGCTTGCCGGCAATGGACGCAAGCTCAGGCATGGTGGCCGCGCGATCGTCTTTCTCGCCGGCAACCAACAGGATGGGCACGTGCGGGGCGGCTTCGGCAGGATCGAAGGGCTCACCCTTGATCGCCTCGATCAGCGAAAGCATGGCGAACAGGTCATTGCTCGGCAGCAACTGTGCCATCTTCAGCAATCCTGCAGTGGACTGGTCCTCAATAGGAGTGCCATCGGCCAGGTGCCGCTGGGCGGCCGCGAGGTCGAAGGCTGCCAGGGGATCCGCTGAACTCGGTCCGCCCAGGACGATCCGGTGAACCAGGTCAGGCTGTGTCGCGGCGAACTCCCACGCCAGCCGGGATCCCAACGAGTAGCCCACGATGTCCAGTCCCGTGGAAGGATCGCCGTCGCGCAGGGGCCGCGCGCCGGCGTCGGTCACGATCTGCAGGAGGTCGGCGCGGATCCGGCTGGGGGTGTACGAATCCAGGTCCTCGGGCGAATGGCTTTGGCCGTGACCGGGAAGATCCACGGTGATGACCCGACGGCCAGCTTCCTGCAGCGTGGTGATCCAGCCACTGTCCGCCCAGTTGAGCTTGCTGGATGAGGAGAAACCGTGGATCAACAGGACGGGTCGCAGTCCGGCATCGGTGGCTGGTTCATGCACTTCAACGAACAATTCGGGGTCGGTGCCCTCAACTGTGTGCCTGTGCTGTTCCACGGTGTGCCTGCCGGTCATCATGTCAGTCCTCATCGAGTACGGCGCTCAGGCGGACCCGGCGCTTGGGTGCTTCGTCCTTTGGAACAGTGCCCACGATCCCGGCGGTGTCATCCGGTACCTCGAACACGATCAGCGGTTCGCCGACGTTAATGGTGTCACCGGGCGCCCCGTGAATACGCACCACTTTACCTGCCTGGGGGCTGGGCAATTCGAGTGCCGACTTGCTTGTTTCGAGCTCGACGAGAGGTTGGTTGCGTTCCACCTGTTGGCCCGGTGAGACCAGCCAGTCCAGCACGGTTGCCTCGATGAGGCCTTCGCCCAGATCGGGGAGCGGGAAGGAAATTTCAGCCACGGCGGTACTCCAGTACGCGTTGGATCCCAAAGAGGATGCGGTCGATGTTGGGAATGTATTCGTCTTCGAGGTCACCGGAGGGGTAGGGGACGTCGAAGCCGGTCACGCGCTCCACCGGAGCCTTCAGCGTGTCGAAGCAACGCTGCGTGATGAGTTGGGCGACCTCGGCACCAAGGCCTGAGGTCAGGGGCGCTTCGTGCACGACGACGGCGCGTCGCGTCTTACCGACGGACGTCGCCAGGGCTTCGGCGTCGATCGGCTTCAGCCAGCGCAGGTCCAGGACCTCGACGTCGATGCCGTCCTCGGCAGCAAGTTCGGCAACCTGGAGGCATCGGGCAACCATGGCACCCCATGCGACGAGGGTCAGGTGTCGGCCTTCCCGAACCACGCGCGCTCCGGTGGGGCTGCCGCCGTCGGACGCTTCCGTGCCGGGAGTCGCGGAGGTGACGTCCACCGGACCTTTCTGCCAGTAGCGGGACTTGGGCTCCATGAAGATGACAGGATCCGGCCGAGTGGCTGCGTACTTGAGGAGGTGATAGGCGTCGTGCGGGGTGGAGGGCGAAACCACTTTCAGCCCGGGAGCGTGCGCAAAGAGTGCTTCAAGGCTTTCGCCGTGGTGTTCGGGGGCCCGGATTCCGCCGAAGCTGGGAACCCTGAGCGTGATCGGCATCGGGAGCGTGCCGCGGCTGCGGTAGTTCATGCGCGCGATCTGGCAGATGATCTGGTTGATGGCCGGGTAGGCGAAGCCGTCGAACTGGACTTCCGGGATGGGGTGAAAGCCCGCCATGGCCAGGCCCACCGACATGCCCAGGATGCCGGACTCGGCCAGTGGAGTGTCAAAGACGCGCTCCTCGCCGTGCTTGGCCTGCAGGCCATCGGTGATGCGGAAGACGCCGCCGAGGCGGCCGCAGTCTTCACCGAAGATGACAGTTTTGGGATAGTCGGCCAGGATTTCGTCCAGTGCGCGGTTGAGGGCCTGCTGCATGGACATCTGCAGAACGGGCGCAGCCGTGTCAGTCGCGGCCCCCGGCGTTTCTGTGATCGTCTCAGACATGTTCGGACTCCTTGCGCCACGCTGTGGCCTGGGATTGAAGGGTGGGTGTTGGCTCCTGGAAGACCAGGCTGAACATTTCGGCCCCCGGTCGTGGGCCAAGGGCCTCGATACCCGAACGAATGGCTTCCTCTTCCTCCTCGGCTCTCCGTTGTGCTTCGGCGAAAAACGCTGCATCCGCTACTCCGTCGGCGAGCAGGCGCTGCCGGAACCGCTCAAGGGGATCCTCGCCCGCGCCGAGCCGTTCCTCATCCAGGGTGCGGTAACGTCCGGGGTCGTCCGCCGTGGAGTGGGGCCCGCGGCGGTAGGTCATCGCTTCAATGACAACCGGCCCGTGACCCGCGCGGCAATGGGCGAAAGCCGAACGGGTGGCCTCGAAGACTGCGACGACGTCGTTGCCGTCCACCTGCAGCGAAGGAATCCCGTATCCAGCCGCGCGCGCAGCGACTGAGCCGCCGGCAACCTGGCGCTCCGTGGGGACGGAGATCGCCCAGCCGTTGTTCTGGATGAAGAAGACCACTGGCGCCTTCATCACAGCGGCAAAGTTCATGGCCTCGTGGACATCGCCCTGGGAGGATGCTCCATCGCCGAAGTACGTCATGGCAACGCCGCGTTCGCCGTCGGGCTTTCCGGAAAGGGTTTGGCCGTGGGCCCAGCCGACAGCATGCAATACGGATCCCGCCACTACAGCCTGGATGGGAGCGAAGCGGGATTCCAGCGGGTTGTACATTCCGCCATGCCACGTGGCTTTGTGCGTGGACATGTAGCCCACCATGTCCAGGCCCATTGCCCGCGCCACGCCCATCTCGCGATATGTGGGGAACACGAAGTCCATGGTCCGGTCAACGGCGTATCCGCTGCCTACCTGCGCGGCTTCCTGGCCCAGCTGGGGCGCATAGCCGGGGATGATGCCCTGGCGCTGCCAGGCGACGGCTGCTGTGTCCAGGTGGCGGACAGAAGCCATCAGGGCGTAGAGCTCACGGAGCTGTTCGTGCGTGAGCGGCGCCGCATCCTCATCGACGGCGGCGAGCAGATGTTTGGTAGTCATGGCTGTGACCCTAGTCACCGCTAGCGGGTGTGCGCAATCAGCTCAGTTTCAAGGAAACACTTTGTACAATTTGGATACGCAAAGAGGTCCTGCGCAAAACAAATTGCGCAGGACCTCTTGGTTTCAATAGGCAGGTGGCTACTTGATGTGCACGGGCTGCTTACCGGCCTTCGCCTTGGCGTTGAGGAAGCATCCGACGGCGATAACCAGGATCAGGATGAACGTACCGATCAGCTGGCCGGCGCTCTCAGGGTTGGCAAAACCCACCACGAGGATGATGCCCAGCAGGACGATCCCCACGACCGTAAGCACCGGGAAGCCCTTCATGCGCAGCGGCAGCTCGGTTCCTTCGCGGTCGGCCCTGCGGCGCAGGATGAACTGGGAGACCAGGGCAGTGCCCCACACCACCAGGCATGTGGACCCCACGAGGTTCAGGAGCGCAGGCAGTACGTGCTCGGGGAAGAGCAGTTCCAGCACGGTCGCGATGAAGCCGAATGCAACGGAAATCCCGACGGCGGCCACCGGCACCTTGGAGCCGCTCAGCTTGGACAGGAAACCAGGAGCCTCGCCGCGCTCTGACAGGGAGAAGATCATCCTTGAAGCGCCGTAGAGGTTGGCGTTCAGGGCTGACAACAGTGCGACGACAGCTACGAGCGTGATCGCAGCGCCCGCTCCCGGGATACCGGCGAGGTCCAGTACGCCCGCGAACGGGGACTTCAGGCCGTCGGAGCCAACGGGAAGAGCCGCTGCGATGACGAAAACCGAGCCGATGTAGAAGACCAGGATGCGCCAAACCACTGTCCGGATGGCCTTGCCGACGCTGTGCGCGGGGTTCTCTGTTTCGGCAGCGGCGACGCTGACGATTTCCGTTCCGCCGAAGGCGAAGATCACCACGAACAAAGCAGCTGCGATGCCGCCGATTCCGTTGGGGGCGAAGTCTCCGAAGGCCGAGAGGCCCGGCGAGGCAACGTTGGGCAACCAGCCGAAGAGCAGGGCTGCGCCGATGAGGAGGAAGATGACGATTGCCGCGACTTTCAGGATCGCGAACCAGAATTCGAACTCGCCAAAATTGCGTACGCCCACGAGGTTGATGCCGGTGAACGCCACCATGAACACCAGTGCGAGCACCCACACCGGAATCACTGGCCAGACGGTAAAGAGCAGGCCTGCCGCGCCAAGGGCTTCGGCTGCGATGACCACCACCAGTTGCAGCCACCAGAGCCAGCCAATGGTGCCGCCGGCGGTCTTGCCCATGGCTTTTTCGGCGTAGACGGAGAATGCTCCGCTGTTGGGGTTTGCGGCAGCCATCTCGCCCAGGGCCCACATGACCAGGATGATCAGGGTACCCGCTACGAGGTAGGAGATCAGGACCGCCGGTCCGGCGGCCTGGATGCCTGCGCCGGAGCCGAGGAAGAGGCCTGCTCCGATGGCGCTTCCGAGCCCCATCATGGTGAGTTGGCGTGGCTTAAGTGAATGGCCAAGGCCGGATGTTGGCGCAGGAGCCGCGATGGACTTCGTTGTCATACGTGTCTACCTTCTATGGATTTCATACTTGGTGTAGCGAGCCGGCCTCTTGGGCTGAGCAAGCTGGGCGTCGACGACGCAGCAAGAGCCGTGGAATAATTCTCGCAGTTTGTAAGATACATCACTTTTTGCTGTGGCGATGTGATGGGTAAGAATCCCCGGGGACAGGAACTTTGATGCTGGTCGATGCGCTTGATGCAAAAATTGTACGTTTCTTCACTGATTCGCCGAGGTCTTCCGTCTTGGAGGCCTCCCGTGTGCTGAGGGTTGCCAGGGCTACGGTGCAATCCCGGATTGACCGAATGATCGAGAACGGAGTAATCGGCTCCTGGGTTCCGCAGCCGGATCCTGCCAACTTCGGCTTCCCCGTGGTGGCATTCTGTTCGGTCACCATCACCCAGGAGATCGGTCACGACGCCATCATCCAGAGCCTGAGCGCCATCCCGGAGATCATCGAAGTGCACACCGTGACGGGGAATTCGGACCTCATGGTGCGTATCGCAGCCCGTTCCAATCCGGACATGCAACGCGTGTTGGACGCCATGATTGCCACCAAATCCGTGGTCCGTTGTTCGTCCGTCATTGTGCTCAACAGCCACATCCAGGGCCGGACCCTGCCGCTGATGGAAGCCGCCGCCAAGTCAGTGTGACGCAAAGCATTTTGCCTACAGGCTGCGGAGTCGTACCATTAGTTCTAGTCATAGTGACTTTAACTCAGGTTCCAGTGCGTGGAGGACGATCTCCAGGCGGCGACAAAGCGAGGTGAACGCCGTGAATCCGATATCAGCCAACGTTGCTGAACGCCGCTTGGCGCCGCCGTCGTTGGCCATTTCGACGGTGATTTTCGCCCTCCGTCCCAGCGAAAAGTCCGGCCGTCCCACGCTGTGGCTTCCGCTGGTCCGTAGGATCCGCGAGCCCTACAAGGACATGTGGGCGCTGCCGGGCGGTCCTTTGGCGCACGACGAGTCCCTTCAGGACGCGGCATCGCGCAACCTCCGGGAGACAACGGGCCTGACGCCGCAATATCTTGAGCAGCTCTACGCTTTCGGCGGCCTGCACCGATCACCCAGCCAGCGGGTCGTCTCGATCGTCTACTGGGCCCTGGTCCAGCCGACCGAAGCCGCCCTCGCGGACGAATCGGAAAACGTGAGGTGGTTCCGGGCAGACAGGCTCGGCGAACTCGCCTTCGACCACAACGCGATCGTGGACTACGCACTCTGGCGGCTCCGCAACAAAATGGCCTACGGTTCCATCGCCTACCACCTGCTGGGAGAGTTCTTCACGCTCGCGCAGGTCCGCGAAGTCTACGAGGCCGTCCTGGACCGTCAACTGGACCCGGCGAACTTTCGCCGGCACATCAAAGCCACACCGGAAATTGAAGAAACCGGTGAATACCTGCAAGGCGGAAAACACCGTCCGCCACGCCTCTACCGCTTCACCGGCACGCCCGGCCTCGGGCCAGATAACAGGAGTACACCATGAGCAGCGTCAACACTGCCGTCCAGCTGATCACGCGGGAGGAAGCCGAGAAGGGGCTTTCCGCCGCCGGATCCACCTGCAGCCCGGCCCTGGCCAAAGGCCCCTGGGAGTATGACCTTGCCGAGGCACTTGCCGGTGCCCCCGCCTACGGACCAGGAGCCTCCAGCAGCGACGTCGCTCCCAAGGAAACGCCGCGCCAGGGACAGCTCCCGGACGAGTACAAACGGGCAACGGATGCCGAACTGGATGCCCGGATCCGCGCTGCCAAAAAGACGCTCGGGGACCGCGCCGTGATCCTGGGCCACTTCTACCAGCGTGACGAAGTGATCCAGTACGCCGACTTCGTGGGTGACTCTTTCCAGCTGGCCAACGCTGCGCTGACAAAGCCCGACGCCGAAGCCATCATCTTCTGCGGCGTCCACTTCATGGCAGAGACTGCGGACATCCTGTCCACGCCGGAACAGGCCGTCATCCTGCCGAACCTCGCGGCTGGCTGCTCCATGGCGGACATGGCTGATGAGGACTCGGTAGAGGAATGCTGGGAACAGCTCGAAGAAATCTTCGGCACGGACACTGATGCCCAGGGCCGCGTTCCGGTCATCCCCGTCACCTACATGAACTCCTCCGCTGCGCTGAAGGCCTTCTGTGGCCGCAACGGCGGAATTGTCTGCACGTCCTCCAACGCCAAGGTTGTCCTGGAATGGGCCTTCGAACGTGGGCAGCGCGTCCTGTTCTTCCCCGACCAGCACCTGGGCCGCAACACGGCAAAGGCCCTCGGCGTCCCGCTCGAGCAGATGCCCATGTGGAACCCGCGCAAGGAATTGGGTGGCAACGACGAAAAGACGCTGCTGGACGCCCGCGTGATCCTCTGGCACGGTTTCTGCTCGGTCCACAAGCGCTTCAACGTAGGCCAGATCGAGAAGGCCCGCGTCGATTTCCCCGGCGTGAACGTAATCGTGCACCCCGAGTGCCCCATGGACGTCGTGGATGCCGCGGACTCCGCCGGTTCCACCGACTTCATCAAGAAGGCCATCGCTGCCGCCACCGAACCCACCACGTTCGCCATCGGTACGGAAATCAACATGGTGAACCGGCTCGCTGCGGAAAACCCACAGCACACGATCTTCTGCCTGGACCCCGTGATCTGCCCCTGCTCCACCATGTACCGCATCCATCCCGGCTACCTCGCATGGGTGCTGGAGGAACTCGTCCAAGGACGCATCGTCAACCGCATCACCGTGGATGACGCCGTGCAGGAAAACGCCAAAATCGCGCTCGAGCGCATGCTGGCAGCCAAGCCTGCCTAACCCGCTACCCACACCGGTCTACCGGACGATCCGAATCGAGCCTCACATGACCTCAGGAAGCCTTGCTGAAGGGCGCGCGCCCAAGCGGCTGATCGTCGTCGGAAGCGGCATCGCGGGGCTGTATTCAGCCTTGCTGGCCGCCGAAGCCGGAGTAGAAGTGGTGCTGCTGACCAAGGGTGCGCTCGCGGACAGCAACACCTACTACGCCCAGGGCGGGATCTCCGCCGTGTTGGACGAGCCAGCTCCCGGTGACACGGTGGCTGCGCACATCGCTGACACCCTCAAGGCAGGGGCAGGCCACTGCAACGAAGAGGCGGTGCGGGTGTTGTGCACCGAGGCGCGGTTGGACATCGCGGGACTGGGACGGTTCGGTGTGCAGTTCGACCTCGACGACGACGGCGACCCCGCCTTGGGCCTCGAGGCCGCCCACTCAGCTCCGCGCATCCTGCACGCCGGCGGCGACGCAACCGGTGCCGGGGTGGCCGCAGCGCTGATCCGCGCCGTGCTGGATGCACAGGCGGCTGGACGGATCACGGTGATCGGACACGCGCAGGTCACATCGCTTTCGCTGGATGGCGCCCGCGTTATGGGGTGCAGCTTCATCCACGACGGGCAAGAGCTCGGCCTCCAGGCAGACGCCGTACTCCTGGCCACCGGAGGAGCAGGCCAACTGTTTGCGCAGACCACAAACCCCTCCGTGGCCACCGCCGACGGCCTTGCGCTCGCATGGCGTGCCGGAGCCGCCGTTGCAGACCTTGAGTTCTTCCAGTTCCACCCAACATGCATGGTGATACCGGCCGAGGCCAGGGAGGCAGACGGGAACAACGAACCCCTGCTGATCTCCGAAGCAGTGCGGGGCGAAGGGGCCATCCTGGTCGATGCCGGCGGACACCGGTTCATGCCCGGCTATCACCCTGATGCGGAACTCGCGCCCAGGGACGTCGTCTCCCGCAGCATCGCACTTCACCTGGCCAAACTCGGCGACCCCAACGGCCACGTGTTCCTCGACGCCACCGTGATCGAAGAACAGCGGGGCCAGGGCTTCCTGGCCAGGCGCTTCCCCACCCTCAGCAAGCGGACCCGCCAAGCCGGTGTCGACTGGACCCGGCAACTTGTCCCCGTAGCACCCGCGGCCCACTACTGGATGGGTGGTGTGGTGACCGACCTCTACGGCCGCACATCTGTGCCGGGCTTGCTCGCCGCGGGCGAGGTTGCCTGCACCGGAGTCCAAGGCGCCAACAGGCTGGCCAGCAACTCTTTGCTCGAAGGGCTCGTGTTCGGGCGGCGTGCTGTTGAAGCGTTCTTGGGGTCGACTAACGGAGTCCCTCTGCGTGCTAACTCGGCCGCGGGCGGCCTCGCTTTTACGCACGCTGCCGGGTCCCCGCCAGCCGACCAAGAAGACGCCGGCTCCCACGCGACAACGGCGCTGTCGGGGCCTCCGGCCTCGCCTGTCACTTCGGTTTTCGAAATGGATCCGGCGCCGGCTGTTGCTTTTTCGCGGCAGGCACTTCGCCGGCTGATGACTGCCAAGGCCGGCGTGCTGCGTACCGGTGGGTTGCTGGCAGAGGCCGCTGAAGTTTTGGGTTCCTGGGAGGGCGAAGTTGTTCCCCTGGAGGTGCCTGATTCCCTTGATCCCCGGGAGCATGAGGACTCCAACTTGCTCCTGGCGGCACAGTTGCTCGTCCATGCGGCCCGGGAGCGGCGGGAGTCGCTGGGGGCGCACTACCGCAGTGACGGCGTCAAGGAACCAGCCGCCGTCGAGGATTTTGACAAGCGTTACACCATGAGCCGGAAAGCGAGCCTCGTCAATGACTGACCTGACCTCCATGACCAACCTGACCCTCCCCGCAGCACCTGTACGGGACATCCTGGAGCGGGCCTTCGCGGAGGACGCACCCAGCGGTGACATCACCTCGCAACTGCTGATCCCCGCCGGCGCGCGTGCCACGGCGGTCCTGAACGCCCGCGTCCCGGGCGTCTTCAGCGGTGGAACGGTCTTCCGCGACGCCATGAAGCTCGTTGACCCGGACACCGAGGTGGAATTGCTGCTCGGCGACGGTGAAGCGTTCGACGCCGGAACCCACCTCGCGCGGGTCACCGGCAGTGCACGATCGGTACTGTTGGCAGAACGCGTCGGACTCAACCTGGTGCAGCGGATGAGCGCCATTGCCACCAAGACCGCAGAATTCGTCAGGTTGGTTGAAGGAACGCGCGCCCGGATCACGGACACCCGTAAAACCACGCCCGGTTTGCGTGTCCTGGAACGCTATGCCGTGCGCTGCGGCGGGGGAGCGAACCACCGCTACAGCCTCTCGGATGCCGTCCTGGCGAAGGACAACCACTTGGCTGTCATGACCGGCGGAGACTCCGCGAAACTGACTGAACTGCTCGCAGCCGCCAAAGCCCAGCTGGGACACACAACTCACTTTGAAGTTGAAGTTGACCGGGCAGACCAGATCGAACCCGTCCTGGCCGCGGGAGTGGACACCATCATGCTGGACAACTTTTCCATCGATGAACTCCGGGCAGGCGTCAAACAGGTAGACGGACGGGCAAACGTGGAAGCCAGCGGAAACGTCAACCTCAACACAGTGGCAGAGATCGCCGCGACAGGCGTGGATGTCATCTCGATCGGCGGGCTGACGCACAGTGTTTCGGCACTGGACCTCGGGCTGGATATTGAGCTGCGGACTGATGCAGAGCCGAAAGCAGTCTGACTTCCATGATCTTCCTGGACGCTGCAGCCACCACGCCGGTCCGGCGCGAAGTACTCGAAGCCATGTGGCCGTACCTCAGTGGCGGGTTTGGCAACCCATCCAGCCATCACAGCCTGGGTGAAGCGGCCGCCACTGCGCTCGCGGAGGCGAGGTCCGCCGTCGCGAAGGTGCTTAATTGCCGCGCGGGCGAGGTGACCTTCACCTCGGGCGGCACGGAGGCTGACAACCTGGCTGTCAAGGGAATCGCACTGGCCCGGCATGCAGCCGATCCCTCGCTGAAACGGGTAGTGATAAGCGCAATCGAGCATCCTGCCGTGGAGGAGTCCGCCCGCTACCTCGAACGCGTGCATGGCTTCACGGTGGACGTGGTGCCGGTGGACCCGGACGGACTCGTCTCAGTGGACGCGCTCCGGGCCGTCCTCCGGCCGGAGACAGCCTTGGTGAGCATCATGTATGCGAACAATGAGATCGGTACGGTCCAGCCCGTCGCGGACCTCGCTGCCGCAGCCCACGGGTTGGGCATCCCCTTCCACACTGATGCCGTCCAAGCGGCCGGCTGGCTGAGCGTGGACGTCAAGGCCCTGGGTGTGGATGCGCTGAGCCTTTCCGGCCACAAGCTGGGCGCGCCCAAGGGATCCGGTGTCCTGTTCACGAAGGGTCGGATGCGCGTGGAGCCGCTGGTTCATGGGGGAGGCCAGGAGCGGGGAAAGAGATCCGGAACGGAGAATGTAGCCGGGGCCGTGGCATTGTCCACGGCACTGACGTTGAGCCTGCGCGAGCAGCCGGAGTTGGCGGCCCGGGTTTCAGAGCTGAGGGAGCGGTTCGTCGCGCAGGTCCTCCAAACCGTCCCGGGCGCCATACTGACAGGGCATCGAAGCCGGAGGCTGCCATCAATCGCATCGTTCTGCTTCCCTGGGACCAGCGGCGAATCAGTCCTGCTTGAGCTGGAACGCCTTGGCGTGGTTTGCTCCAGTGGTTCCGCCTGCGCGGCGGGATCGGACGCCCCGTCGCCAGTACTCTTGGCGTTGGGCACGGTCCCGGAGATAGCGCAAACAGCCGTGCGCTTCAGCTTCCCCTCAACTGTTACCGAAGCCGAACTCGAGCAAGCTGCTGGAGCCGTGGAAACCGCCGTCGGGCGTGTCCGGAACCTGGCAACACCGCAACCGGGCTAGTTACACGTGGCGGGCGCGGCGGAAAATCCAATGCCTCAAGAGCGTGAACCGGACGCCTGTGGCAACGAAGCCGGAAAGCGTCGTGGTCCAGAGCTCTTCGCTGACAGTAGCCTCGGGATGGATGAGATGCAGGATGCCCAGGCTCCCTCCAGTGATGACCAGGGCAATGCCTATGACGATCAACCCGTGAATGTGGTCCTGGCCGCGTTTCCTGCTGCCGCTGATCTTGAAGGTCAGCCTGCGGTTGAGCGCTGTGTTCATGATCGAGGTCACGATCAGCGCCACGGCGTTGGCGAGCTGGGGGTCAATCCAGGGACGCAGCAACGCGTAGAGGGCAAGCGAACTTGCTGTGCAGAGAATTCCGACGCCGGTGAAGCGAAGCAATTGCCGCACCACGGGGTACTTGAGAAGGCCGCGATGCCTCTTCCTGGGGGGCCTTTGTAACGGAGGCGGGCGCAGTTCGGTGGCGTCTGCGGCTGTCTCCATGAGGTTAAGCCTGACACACTATGCGGGCACGCCCTCCCAGGAAGCGGTGGTGACGGGGTTGGCGAGCTCCCCAATTCCTTCCACCCGGCACACCACGGTGTCACCTGGCTGAATGCGCGCGCATTCGGCGGGGAAGCCAGTCAGGACCAGGTCGCCGGGGTGGAGGGTCATGAACGAGGTCAGATAGACCATGATCTCGTCCACTTTCCAGCCGAGGTCCGCCGAGCTTGCGGTTTTGAGCGCGGTGCCGTTGTGGACGATCCCGATGGAAAGATCTGCGGCGTCGAGGTCGGTGACGATCCACGGACCTGCAGGCGTAAAGGTGTCCTGGCTCTTCGCGCTGATCCAGAGTTCGTCGGTCTTTTGGAGGTCGCGTGCGGAGACATCGTTCCCGATGGTGTAGCCGAGGATTGCCGACCCCGCCGTTTCCAGCGTCAGGCCCCGCGCTGTACGTCCGACGACGACCGTCAGTTCGGCTTCCGGGTCAACATGACCAACGTTCGAACTCAGCTGGATCGCTTCGCCGGGGCCGATCACGCTGGAGGCGGCCTTGTGAAATGCCTGTGGTTGAAGGTCCCTGCCAGCTTGCCCGGTGTTGTGGGCCATACCAAAGACGTTGGCCGGCACGGAGGGCGCGAGGAAAGTGAAAGAACCCTCGCTCACCCCCGTCCCCGGTTCCCAACCGAGGCGCGTGGGGCTACTCGCGTTTGCCCTTGATGCCTCGAAGGGCGAATCGATAACAATCCAGTGCGTCCCCGCTTCGGATTTGAAGTCATGGGCGTCGTTGGCAACGAAGAATTGCTCGTTGGGATCCTGTGAATCCAAGGGGCGGACGCGGGCGATGCGACGGGGAAGGCGGAAAGTCATGATGACATCCTACGTCCTGCAATCTGTTGTGGGGCCCGCTTTACGCCCTAAGACCCCTTGTAAAGGCGCAGACGTGGCCCACAACGGGTCAGGCGAGCTGCGCCGATCCGAAAGCGACGCTGAAACGGTCACACCAGAGCACCACCGATGACAGGCCTGAGACGTCCACTCCGGATGGGATGACGTAGTTCTGGTTGCCGTGCGTGGCCTTGATGGGGCCGAGGTCCACATACCGACCCGAGCGGTACTTGTACCAATCGCCTCCTGCTTCAAGGCTGCTAAGCCAGACCTTGACGTCCGGCCCGTCGCTGCTGGCCAGGTTTTCCAGCCTCAGCACACGGGAGCCATCGGGCAGTTCCAGGAGCTGTGCAGTTCCGGAAGTCTGATGCTCCTGGGATTGGAAATTGCCGAAGCCCAGCACCACAGGTTCCGTCTTGACTGCTGGCGAGGAGGCAGAGGTGTTGGGGGCAGGGGAGCCACTGCCCTGTGCGTCGGAAGTCAGTGCATCGGACGACTGTGCATTAGAGGGAGACGCCGACGTTGATGAAGGAGGATCCCAAGGCAGGGCCTCGTTCACGCTGCTGCTCGTAAACAGCCGCCAGGGCTGGAACAGCGCGGCCCCAACGACGACCAGGACCACGACCGCCACGCCCACCACGGTGGCAAGGGCCCTGTGGCCACGGATCATCCGCCCAATTCTGTTCATGCTCCAAGGCTAGGCTTTTACGGTCCGGCCCACAGTTCCCAAAACTTACGGTTCCGTGACGCCGACCCCGTCCTTCCCAGGCGCCGCAGTGTCGGTCCGCACCGCGGCTGGCTTCGGGAGGCGTTAGCCTTCTCCCAAATACAGTTCACCCACTGGTACCTCCGCTGCGAGCCGGTTGGCCGGTCCGGCAAGGGGGCACGCCCAGGCTTCGTTATAGGCGCAGGACGGGTTGTAGGCGAAGTTTAAGTCCACGATGAACTCCTGCCGTTCATCGATGCGGCGAACACCGTGGTAAGCGCCCTTCACGGTGTCCAAAAGGTATCTTCCGGCGCCGTAGCTTCCACCCTCTTTGCCGGCAGTAGCGTCGCGCAAAGGCACGAAGATGCCGCCCCCGTAGCTTCGCAGCCGCCAAACGGCCAGGGACCCGAGCCCCGGCAACTCAAAGGTTCCAATCCTCACAAACGGAACTACGCCGTCGGTCCCTGTCTGAACATTCATTTCCTGTCCCGTTCCCTCCGGCGACAGCGGAACGTACATCCGGAAGGCGGGATCGTAGTCGGCCGTACGCAGCCCGGAGAAGGATGCTTTCATCTCTGCTGTCAGGGCGGATGCGGGATGGGTAGCAAACATCCGGTCCCGCTCCTGGCGCCAATAGTTGTGTGCATCGAACGGATCCGTAGCCGCCAGCTGCCGTACTTGGTCATAGAGGGCGAAGGTCCGAAGCCGCCAGTCCGCAACGTCAACGGCGGACATGATGGGCATGTTGTCCTCGAATGCCTCGTGCTGATCGGGAGCCATGTCTTCAGCCTAGTACGCCGTCAAATCCCGTGTCGGGCCTTCCCCGCCGATAAGCTGTGCGCATGAACGGCACTCCCCACCCGGACGGTATGACGGCGAAGCTTCGGTTCGGCGCATTGGTACTGGGTGCTGTCCTGCTGACAACTACCGCGGCCTGTTCCACTGAAAACAAGGGGCCACAGGTTTCCCAGACCTCCGGCTCCCATCCCAATGGTTCAGAGTCCGGCCTCCCGTCCCAAGGCTCCGGGTCGAAAAGCACGACGCCGCCAGGAGACGCCGTCTCCGACCCGCCGACCGCGACACCCGGCTCAAGTGCTGCAACCAGCTCTGACCCGAGCCCGGCAGCCACGGCGTTGACCTGGAAGACCTACACGGATCCCGCCAAAAAAATCAGCTTCGAACTCCCCGGCGATTGGATTGCACAGTCGGTCACGGCTCAAGCCGGCTCATTGCCCGGTGCCCTTAAGGTCGAAGTCAAAGATGGCGGGGGCCGATACATCGCGACCCTTCAGACAGGTCTGCCTCCTGCAGGTCCAATCTCTTGCCCCGCGGGCCAAAGCCATCCCTACGTTGTTATCAGCAGTGTGCCACTGGATGTTCCGCACTCCGATGGTCCGGACACCATTGATCCCCGCGTCGTTTTCCGCGTGATCCAGGGCTACAAATTCTTCGGATCCTATGGCATCACCAACATGGTGGCTGGCGCCGACGGGCATGCCTGCGAACTGAGGAACCGCGTTCAGGGGCCTGCCGGCAAGGGCGACTACTCTTTCGGGGATGTCACGGCGGTCCATGCCTTCGCCGCCGATGAAAAAGTAGCCCCCGCAAAGACTTTTGACACCTTGGACCTGGCCGCGAAGTACGTCGCCCACGATTCTGAATTCGCGAACGTCCAACGGATGCTACTGTCTCTGAAGGTCAATCTGTAGTCCTGCGGTTGGCTGATCCACACAACGGCGACATCGGGGGCTGTCCCGCCGCAACCCACCCCGGAGATCAATGGAACGCAACGTTGCTGCCAAGCTCGTTTTCAAGACTGTAGCCAACACGAAAGTGGCCATGGCCATTGCCGTGGCCAACAATCCGGGGTACGAGTCAGTGACGGAAACACTCTCCATCACTCTGGATGGGAACGAGATTCCTTTCGCTGAACTCAGCGACCATCACGGGGGCCGCTTCCAATATATGGAATTCGCGGAGCCCAGCGAAGTGACGGTTGACTACCAGGCAACGGTCCATGGCTTCGCAGAATGCGACACACCCTCTCCGATGGAACTCATCCGGTACGTCCGGCCGAGCCGCTACGCCGAATCTGATCGGTTGCTGCCCACCTCTTACGCCGAGTTCGGCAGCCTTGGCGGGGCCGAACTGCTCCACGCTGTCCGCGATTGGGTCAACGGAGAGCTTCGTTACGTCAGTGGGTCCTCACGAGGAACCGACGGGGCGGTGGAGACGCTTCTCCACCGCCGGGGTGTATGCCGTGACTTCGCCCATCTGGCCATCGCCCTGTTGCGGTCCAAGGATGTTCCCGCCCGCCTCGCGGCTGTGTACGCACCCGGTCTGAGCCCCATGGACTTCCACGCTGTGGCAGAGGCCTACATCGAGAATGAATGGCACATCATCGATCCCACGGGGCTGGCGCCCCGCGGGTCCATGCTTCGCATTACGGCAGGACGGGATTCTTCAGACACAGCCTTCTTGTCCACTGTAGGTGGCAGCCTGTCGCTGAAGACCCTCAAAGTCAGTGCATCAGTCAACGGTGAGCTCCCAATGGAGGATCCACGGCAGCTCGTCCGCCTGCGCTGAGATAACCTGCGCTGAAATTAACCTGCGCAGGGTGGCAGGCTTACCCGTGCGTCCCCTGGTGTCCTGACACCGAGGCCCGCAGCTTCTCCGTCAGCCGCAACAGCTCGCGCTGCTCCTCCACAGTCAGCGCCGGCCCCACGAGTTGCGCAATATCACGCACGTGTTCCCGGCCAATTGTTTTTTGCAGCTCGCTGCCTGATTCGGTCAGGGACAGCAGCACTCCACGGCCGTCGTCGGGCGCTGTTGTCCGTTCCACCAAACCGCGCTTCTCCAGACGGTCCACCAAACGGCTCAGGCTGGACTGGCTCAGCAGCACTTTGTCATTGATCTCGTTCAACCGCAGCTGGCCCGAAGGGCATCGCGAGAGCGTGAACAGGACGTCGTACTCCTTCACGGGCAGTGATTTGAACGCAGGACCTGATTGAAGTTTCCGCATCACCGCCACCTGGGAGCGGAACAGCGACTCCCAGGTCTCGGCCGCGAGGCGAACGGCGGATGACGCCGAAGGGCTGGACATCAGGCCTCCTGACCCGGGGCTCCAGCTGGAGCAGACTCGTTGACGCTGGCCTCCATGGCGGCAGCAACGCGGGAAGCATGCGTCGGCGCGTCCGGCACGGTGGCCGGCTTCAAGGCAGCATATTCCTTGCGGAGCACGGGAAGGACTTCCTCGCCGAAGAGGTCAAGCTGCTCCAGTACGGTCTTCAGGGGCAAACCTGCGTGATCGATCAGGAACAACTGCCGCTGGTAGTCGCCAAAGAACTCACGGAAGGTGAGCGTCTTCTCGATGACTTCCTGCGGACTGCCCACGGTCAGGGGAGTCTGTGAGGTGAAGTCCTCCAAGGAAGGGCCGTGGCCGTACACCGGCGCGTTGTCGAAGTAGGGGCGGAACTCCTTGACGGCGTCCTGGGAATTCTTCCTCATGAAGAACTGGCCACCCAATCCCACGATTGCCTGGTCGGCCGTGCCGTGCCCATAGTGCTCGTAGCGCTCGCGGTAGAGGCCGATCAACTGCTGGTAGTGCTCCTTGGGCCAGAAGATGTTGTTGGCGAAGAAGCCGTCGCCATAGTAGGCAGCTACTTCGGCGATCTGCGGCGTGCGGATTGATCCGTGCCACACGAAGGGGGCAACGCCGTCCAAGGGGCGCGGTGTGGACGTGAAGTTCTGCAGTGGTGTGCGGAACTTGCCCGACCAATTGACCGTATCCTCATCCCACAACTTGCGGAGCAGGCTGTAGTTTTCGATCGCGAGCTCGATCCCGTCCTGGATGTTCTTGCCGAACCAGGGGTATACAGGAGCTGTGTTCCCGCGCCCAAGCACCAGATCTACCCGGCCATCGGAGAGATGCTGCAGCATCGCGAAGTCCTCGGCGATCTTGACCGGGTCATTCGTGGTGATCAGGGTTGTGGCCGTGGACAAGGTGATGCGCTCGGTCTGGGCTGCGATGTAGGCCAGGGTGGTGGTGGGGGAGGATGAGAAGAAGGGCCGGTTGTGGTGCTCGCCAATGGCATAGACATCCATGCCGATTTCTTCAACCTTTTTGGCGATGGCAACCGAGGCCTTGATGCGTTCGTTCTCCGTGGGCGTGCGGCCCGTGGTGGGGTCAGTGGTGATGTCACTGACGCTGAATACGCCGATCTGCATGATGTGCCTTTCTCCCTGCCCGTGGTGCCGGGCTCTGTAAACAGTGTATCCCAAACTAGATGCATTTGCATGTATCACTGCCTGTAACAGGACAGGGCCGGGAATTGTTCCCGGCCCTGTTGGCTGTGATGCGGCGCTACTCCGCGGGGTTGTTTGCCGCCCGGCGTCCGGTAACGCGGGGCACCATTCCAGTGGTCCAATCGGCGAAGTCGTCCTTGCCGTTCCCGCCGTTTCCCGGACCGGGTGTGACTTCGGGACGGTGTTGCAATTGCTTCAGGAGTTGTTTTTTCTCCCGGCGTCCCTCCACCAGCTTGTAAAGGACGGGGACCAGGATGAGTGTTAGCGCCGTCGAGGACACCAGGCCACCGATCACGACGATTGCCAGCGGCTGCGAAATGAAACCACCGCCACCAGTGAGGCCCAGGGCCATCGGAGTCAGCGCGAACACCGTGGCCAACGCCGTCATCAGGATGGGGCGCAGGCGCTGACGGGCACCGTGGGTAATGGCATCAGCCACGTTCATGCCCGGCGTGCGGTTGTGGGGTTTGCGGTACTGGTTGATGAGGTCGATCAGCACGATTGCGTTGGTGACCACGATGCCAACAAGCATCAGCATGCCAATCAGCGATGGCAAACCCAGCGGAACGCCCGTAGCCAACAGCAAGCCCACAGCGCCCGTGGCAGCGAAGGGGACGGAAACCAGGAGGATCAGCGGCTGCACCAACGATTTGAAGGCGGCCACCATGATCACGTAGACGATCGCGATCGCGGCCAGGAGAGCCAGGCCAAGTTGCCGGAAGGACTCCGCCTGCTGCGTCGTGGCACCACCGATCGCGGCAGTGACGCCGGCAGGCAAGTCAACGGACGCCAACCGCTTCTGAACTTCCGTGCTGACGCTGCCAAGGTTGGACCCCGACGGCGTCACCGTCACCTTCGCGGTCCGCTGGCCGTTGCTGCTGGTGATGGACACCGGCGTATCGACTTGTTCCACGGTCGCGATACTCTCCAGCGACACAGGACCACGCGGCGTCGGAAGTGGCAGTGCGCGTACCGCCACGATGCTGGTAAAGCGCGTTCCCTTTCCAATCTGGACGGGGTAGTCGTTGGTCTCGATGCGTACCGTACCTGCCGGAACCGGGCTGACGGTCGACGCCAGGAAAGCCCCCACCTGCTCCTCCGTCAGACCGGCGGCCACTGCCTTCGCACGATCCACGCGCACTTGGACCACGGACTGGTTCGCGGCGAGGTTGGTAGACACCTCGGTGCTGCCGGGTACGTCCTGCATCGCCTTGACCATGGTGTCACTTGCAGGTTGAAGATCAGCGGAATTGGCGGCCTTGATGGTGATGTCCACCGTCGATGATGTGCCAAATCCGCCCTGCTGGGAACCCACACTGATCTTGCCCGCTGCACCCTGGAGCTTGGAGCGGACATCATCCTGAAGCTTCTTCTGGTTCGCTTTCTCGTCCGTAACGATCGTGAAGGTCGAGTTGGAGGAACCAGTTGACGTTAGCGCGGCGAAGCCGGACTGGGCGTTACCGGACGTCACCTGGACGTCCTTGATGCCCTCCATGCCCCGGAGCATATCCTCCACCTTGGTGGCTTCAGCGCTGGTGGCCTCCAGGCTCGTTCCTGCGGGAAGGACCTGGCGCACTGTCATGCTGTTCTCGCCGGATCTCCCCAGCAGGTCCGTGGCAAGCAGCGGCGATACCGCGACCGTCGCCACCAGCACCAAGGCCGCCGCGGACAAAGTAAGGACGGGGTGCTTCTGGGTCTTCGCGAGGATAGGCAAATAACCCCGCTGGAGCCGGCTGCGCTGCTCGGCCTCCCGGGCCTTCGCAGCAGCCTCGTTGCGCGTGATTGATGCTTCGGCATCCTGGCGGGGCGAAGGAAGGAACCAGTAAGCCAGGACTGGAACGATCGTGAGGGAAACCAGCAGGGATGACAACAGGGCGATGGTTACCGTCAGGGCAAAGGGCCGGAACAACTCGCCCGCGAGGTCCCCAACGAAGGCGATGGGCAGGAAGACAGCCACTGTGGTCAGGGTGGACGCAGTGATAGCGCCGGCAACTTCCCGGATGGAGGTCAGGATGGCGGCCAGCTTGTGCTCGCCATAACTTAAGTGCCGCTTGATGTTCTCGATCACCACGATCGAATCATCAACCACACGGCCAATGGCGATGGTAAGCGCACCGAGAGTAAGGATGTTCAACGAGTAGCCCGTGGCGGAAATGCCGATGAACGTAATTAAGAGGGAAAGCGGGATCGACACTGCGGTAACCAGCGTGGACCGCACGGACATGAGGAAGACAAGGATGACAGCGACGGCAAATCCCAGGCCAAGGAGCCCTTCGGTGGTGAGGTCCTTGATGGACTTCTCTATGAAGGGAGCCTGGTCGAAGACTGGCGTGAAGGCAGCGTTGTTCCCCAACTCTGCTTCCATCGGCGCAAGTGCGTCCCGCACCGCGTGCGAAATCGCCACAGTGTCGCCTTCGGGCTTCTTGGTGACTGACAGCGCCAGCGTTGGCTTGCCATTCGTGCGCGTGATGGACGTGGCGGCATCGTCCTCGATGCTGACATCAGCCACAGTTCCGATGGTGGCGGAATCCTTGGCGCCGGATATCGGCAAGCCCTTAATGACGTCAAGGGAATCAACCGGGCTGCCCAGTTGCAGGGACAGGGTTTTGCCCTGGTCCTCTATGGTGCCCACAGGAACCAGGGCACCGTTGTTCTTCAGTGCGCTGCTGATCGACTGGATGGACGCACCCTTCGCCGCAAGATCGGCAGGGCGGGGCTGGATCAGGATGTGCTGCTTGGAGCCGCCAGTCAGATCGGCGCCGCGTACGCCGTCGATTTTTTGCAGTCGGGGAACGCTCAAGCGCTGGAGGTCGGCATTGAGTTCGCTGAGCGGTTTGTCAGAGGAGACAGCCAGGAACACGATCGGAAAGTCACTGATGTTGCCGGCAATGGATTGAGGTTCGACGTCGGCCGGAAGCACGCGTTTGGCGTTGGATATCGCGCGGTCGATCTGGTTCCGTGCACGGTCAAGGTTGGAGCCGTACGTGAACACCATGGTGATCTGCGAAACACCATTGCGGGATGTGGAGGTAGTGGACTCAAGTCCCTCGACGCTGTTCAGGGCCGTCTCAAGGGGCCTGCTCAGCTGCTTGTCCACCACTTCGGGAGAAGCGCCCGGCATGGAGGTAATGACGGTGATCTGCGGGAACTCGATCGACGGAATAAGTTCCTGCTTGAGCGAGCCCATGGTGATCACGCCGAACACCGCCGCAAAGACGGTGATCAGCGCGATCAGGGCACGGTTTCCCAGGGACAACGTGGCCAGGCGGAACATTGCATAGTCTCCTGAGATCTACGGAATAATTCGGCTGACGGGAACCCGGCCGCAGCCCCGGCCGGCCTAGCCCTGGAGGGCGTTGGCCACTTCCAATTGCAGCGACCGTGCAGTGCTTGCCTCAAGCTCGGCGGCAAGCTCCGGGTTCTCGTTAAGCTTCACGCCATAGCCCGGCATCATGTCCTTGAGCTTGGACTGCCAACCCTTGAAGTTCTTGGGGAACGTCTTCTGCAACAGCTCAATCATGATCGGAACAGCCGTGGAAGCTCCCGGAGACGCACCCAAAAGGGCGCCGATTGAACCATCACGGGACGCGATGACCTCAGTACCGAACTGCAGTATGCCGCCCTTTTGCGGGTGCTTCTTGATGATCTGGACGCGCTGGCCTGCAGTGATCAGCTCCCAATCAGCGCCAACGGCCTCGGGATAGTACTCACGCAAGGACTCCACCTTCGCCTCGTGGCGCTTGGCTACCTCTTTGATGAGGTAAGCAGTGAGGTCCATATTGTCCTTGGCCACCGCCAGCATCGGAATGATATTCCCCGGGCGGATGGACAGCGGAAGGTCCAGGTAGCTGGAGGTCTTCAGGAAGTTCGTGGAGAAACCAGCGTACGGCCCAAAGAGGAGTGAACGCTTGCCCTCAACAAACCGGGTATCCAGGTGGGGGACGGACATGGGTGGGGCGCCAACGGACGCCTGGCCATATACCTTGGCGCTGTGCTGGGAGGTGATGGACTCGTCCGTGCAGCGGAAGAACTGGCCGGAGACGGGGAATCCGCCATAGCCTTTGCTTTCCGGGATGCCCGAGGCTTGAAGCAGGTGCAGTGCGCCACCACCGGCGCCCACGAAGACGAACTTGGCGTGGATGCGGCCGTGCTCACCTGATTTGGGGTGTTTGAGGGAAAGATCCCAACCGCCACCTGATGCACGATGGATGTTGGTGACGTCGTGGCCAAAGTTGACCTCGGCGCCGGTGGCCCGCAGGTAGCCGGTCAGTTCACGGGTCAGGGCGCCGAAATCGACGTCGGTGCCTTCCGCCGCGCGGGTGGCTGCAACGCGCTGCTTGCGGTCCCGGCCCTTGACGATCAGGGGTGCCCACTTGGCGATCTTGTCCTGGTCCTCGGTGTATTCCATGCTGCGGAACAGCGTGTTGGGCTTGAGGGCCTCGTACCGGGTCTTCAGGAAGTTCGCGTGATCGTCGCCGATGACGAAGCTCATGTGCGGAACAGTGTTTATGAAGCCCTTGGGGGAGCCAATGACATTGCTGTCCACCAGATGGGACCAGAACTGACGCGAAAGTTGGAACTGCTCATTGATGTGGATGGCCTTGGAAGGATCCACAGAGCCGTCTTTGGCCGCGGGGGAGTAGTTAAGCTCACACAGCGCAGCATGTCCGGTGCCGGCGTTGTTCCATGGTCCGGAGCTTTCGAGTCCCGCTTCTTCGAGTCGTTCAAAGAGGGAGATGGTCCAGGTGGGTTCGAGTTGCTTGATGAACGCACCAAGGGTGGCACTCATGATTCCGCCGCCAATAAGGACGACGTCGGCATGTTGAGTCTTGGAAATGAAGGTCACGATCAATCTCCGTTAGCGGCGGCACTGGCTGTCACAGAATATCCCCGGGCAGACGCAATACTGAAATTACAGGGAATCGTCAAGGCTTTAAGCGGACGTTTGTGAAAACTTCGTTGAGGACAGGTGAAGCGGGATAGCTTTCCACCTTGTCGGACAGGGCAAGCGCCGAGATGGGGAAGGCTATGGGCACGGCCGGTACGGAGGCCGCTATCTCGGCATTGACGGACTGGTACTGGGTATTGCGCTCATCGCCATCGGGCAGGGCGCGGGCCCGCTCGATCTTGTGGAAAACTTCCGAATCCGTATATCCGAACTCACCCCTGGCCTCTCCGAAAAGCGGGCCCAGGAAGTTGTCAGCGTCCGCATAGGAGCCATTCCAGCCCAGGAGGTGCAGGGCGTGATCGCCAGGGGACTGCACCTTTTGGAGATAGCCATCCTCCCAGTCCACGGGAACCGGCTTGATATTGATGCCTACGGCAACGAGCTGGCGGCTGATCTCGGCGTAGATCTTCTCCGGGGTGGGCATGTAGGCCCGTGTGGCGTTGAGCGGATAGTAGAACTTCAGTTCCTCGCCTTTGTACCCGGCCTTCTCCAGCAGCTCCTTCGCCTTCTCCGGGTTGTATCCCAGCGACGGGGCATTGTTGTTGAAACCGCTGAGCTTCGGGGGAACAAATTGAGAAGCTTGTGCCGTGTTGTCTATGAAGAACCTGCGGATGAGCGATTCCTTGTCAATAGCCATCTCGATGGCTTGGCGGACTTCCAGCTTGTCCAAGGGTGCAACCTCCTGGTTCATGCCGAGGTACATCACCGAGAACGGGTCACGCTGGATGATCTGGACACCCTTTTTGACCAGATGATCAAAGGTTCCGGATGTCACCAGATCGTAGGCGTCGATCTTGCCGTCCAGGAGCGCTTGCTGGCGCGTTTCGGCGTGGTCGTAAGGAATGAAGTTGATGACGGCGATTTGGCCCCTGTTGCCCCAGTAGCCCTTATAGCTGGTCAACGTGATCTTGTGTTCGTCCCAGGCAGTGAATGCGTAAGGGCCTGTCCCCACCGGATGGCTGGCGTAGGCGGACACCGCCTGGCCATTTTGCGCCTTGTCCAGGACGTTGGCCTTCTGTCCTTCCAAAGCGGCGGGGGAGGATATGGCAAAGGCGGGAAGCGTCAGGGCCTGCAGGAAACCTGTGAAGGGCCGGGTGAGGTTGATCTGGACGTTGCTGGCGGAAACAACCTTGCAGTCCTTGAAGATCGAAAACACGGGCTCGTCCGAATAGGCCTTGAAGACGCCTTGGAATGAGATCCCGGGCGCTTGCTTCCTCAGGTCGGCGGGAAACGTAAACCAGCGGTTGAAGTTGGCGCAAACGGCAGCGGCATCAAACGGCGTTCCATCATGGAAGGTTACTTTTTCACGCAGCTTGAAGTCGTAGCTCAGCCCGTTGTTGCTGTCTTTCCATTCCGTGGCGAGGAGGGCAGTAGTCTGCCCCGTGGTGCCGTCGACGCCTACAAGTCCCTCAAGGACCTGGCGGGTCACGCGGTATGACTCCGAATCTGCTGTCATTGCCGGGTCGAGGCCCAACGGCATGGATGCCGTACCGAAATTAAACGTAGCCGTCGGCTCCGCAGCTGCCGTGCTGCTTGCCGATGACGACGCTGCAGGCTCAGGCGTTCCGGTACATGATGCCAGTCCCAAAATCACGAGGACTGCCGTGAACAGTATTCCCAGCCGCCGTATCTTGCTGCTTGCCACTCTTGTCCCCTCAAGCCGGTCGGAAGTGCTGTGGCCGGCTTCGGCCAGACCGCATTCCAGTCTAGTTGAACGCCCCCGGTGCCGGTTCAGGCGTGTTGCGGGCATGGTCCCCGTCTGCTTGAGGAAAGAACACCCCCGGTCCGAATGAAATGTTCAGCGAACCGGGGGCGTTTCAGAATCCGTGGTTCTTCACCACTGTGTTGCTGTCGTGTTGCTCCAACTGCTGTGTTGTTACCTCTGCTGTGCGCAAGGGGGGACTTGAACCCCCACGCCCGAAGGCACAGGAACCTAAATCCTGCGTGTCTGCCAATTTCACCACTCGCGCTGGCTGGCCACTGGACTGCCCTGTGGGCTGACCGGAGCCTTCTTCCGGCCTCCAGTGTACCCGCTACTTGTCGAGTTTGAGGTCGCGGCGAAGCTTGGCGACGTGCCCAGTGGCTCTGACGTTGTACTGGGCCAAATGGACCTTTCCGTCCGGATCCACCACGATCGTGGAACGGATGAGGCCCATGTAGGTGCGGCCATAATTCTTTTTCTCGCCCCAGGCGCCGTAGGCATCGGCCACCGAATGCTCTGCGTCCGAGAGTATGCGGAACGTCAGCTGTTCTTCCCCCGCAAACTTGGCCAGTGCTTTCACCGGATCTGGAGAGACTCCCACTACTTCATAACCCGAAGTCTGGAGGGACGCGAGGTTGTCCCGGAAATCACATGCCTCCTTGGTGCAGCCGGGCGTAGATGCTGCCGGATAAAAGTAGACAATGACTTTCCGTCCACGGAAGTCGGAAAGACTGACGTTGTTGCCATCTTGGTCTTGAAGAGTGAAGTCCGGGGCTACATCACCGGGAATAAGACGTTCCGCCATAATTTGCTCCTTGCTAACGTTCGCGACTCCCCAGCTTAGTGGCCGGAAGCAACGGCGACAGCTTCCACACGCATATACTGGCGGCATGCCAGATATGGAGAGATGGCCCACCACGCGATTGCTTTCAACAGCTGCGCGACTCGTGGAAATCTCATGGAATGAAAAATTGAAGAACATCGGACTGACGCATGCCGGCGTGATCGCCATGGAAGTCCTTGCTGCGAAAGGGCCCATTACGCAGGCTGCTTTGGCTGAAGTTGCCAGGGTCAAGGCGCAGACCATGGGCACTACTCTTGCACGGCTTGAGCTGCACGGGCATGTCAGCCGCCAGCGCAGCGACTCGGATCGCCGCAGCCACGTTGTGACGCTCACGGACGCCGGTTCTGCAGCTTTGGCCGAAGCTGTGCGGCTTGAGCAGGACGTGCTGGCCCTGGTTGAGGTCGACACCGCCAGGCTGCGCGACGAACTCAAGATCGTCGTCCGTGGCCTCGCCGGAATACCCGCGCTTGACCGTTCGGTGGGGGACGCCAACCCGCCGGTTTGAACCCGACCCGCCCGAACGTGACCAGGTCAAGCTGACTCATTCCCCTGAGCCACGCCGGTAAGGAATTTCCCGGCATGGGAAAGCAGGAAAAGCCAAAGCAGGAAAGGCTCCGGATCGTAGCAACGATCCGGAGCCTTTCCTATTCTGTGCACCCCCCGGGACTCGAACCCGGAACCCATTGATTAAGAGTCAATTGCTCTGCCAGTTGAGCTAGAGGTGCAGCTATTGTTTCGGTCAAAACGAAGGAGTCATATTCTCCGTGACGTCCGCAACGACAGATAACTCTACACCACTTTTTGAGGGCTGCTAACCAGAATTAGCCCGGCGTGATGCATTCCACGAAGAGTGGTGTTCCAGCGCAACAAAGCAACGAAAAAAGGCCTTGGAGTGAATATCACTCCAAGGCCTTCCCTTGGTGCACCCCCCGGGACTCGAACCCGGAACCCATTGATTAAGAGTCAATTGCTCTGCCAGTTGAGCTAGAGGTGCAGCTGTTGATTTCGACCATACCCGGGGGCTTTTGTTCCCTCAGCGATCTCCGCAACGACATGTAACTCTACACGACTTCGGCGGATGAGGGAAATCGGCGGCGCCGGGCGTTGTAGGTTCACGAAGACGCCCTCAAAATCAGCGCAAAATCAGGGTTTCTGTTGTTGCTGAGGACCCACAGGGTCCCGTCGGGAGCCTTGGCGACATCCCTTAGGCGACCATACTCGCCTGTGAAGTAAGCCACAGGTGAACCCGCATTGTCGCCGTTGAGCGGGATGGCCCAAAGCCGTTGGCCGCGAAGGGCGCCCGTGTAGGCCACGCCGTCGGCAATTTCCAATCCGCTGGGTGACGCGTCAGCGGTTGAAGGCCAAACAACCTTGGCATCAATGAACCCGCTGCGGCCCGGGGCGCCCGTCACTGTGGGCCAGCCATAGTTGCCGCCAGCGGTAATCAGGTTCAGTTCGTCGTCCACGTCCGGACCAAACTCACTGGCCCATAACCTCCCCTCACTGTCCCATGCCAAACCCTGCACGTTCCGGTGTCCGTAGCTATAGACGGGGTTGTCTCCGAACGGGTTGCCCGGAGCAGGGCGTCCGTCAACAGTCAGCCGGAGGATCTTCCCGCCCAATGCGTTTGTATCCTGGGGTTGTTCCCGGCGCTGCGAATCGCCGGTGCCCACATAGAGGAAGCCGTCAGGACCAAAACGGATCCGGCCGCCGTTGTGGGTTGAAGCCTTTGATATGCCGGAAAAGACCACGTCAGGGTCGCCGAGCCTCAAAGTGCCTCCCGGCTCTTCCGACAAGCGCATTCTGGCGATCCGGTTGTCCGTGGCTGACGTGAAATAGGCGTAAAGCCAGCGGTCACTGGCGAAGGCGGGAGACAGGGCAAGGCCTAGAAGCCCACCTTCGCCACCATGATCGACGCCGGCAACCTCACCGATGGTCGTTGTCCTGCCGTCACGAATGCTTTTGACCTGGGCCGAATCGCGTTCTGACACGATGGCTGTGCCGTCCGGCAGGAAGACGACGGACCACGGCAGCTGCAGGCCGGCGTCGAGCTTTTGCTGTACCTCCAATTTTGGTGGAAAAGCAGGTGGCACCAACCCGGAGGTGGAGCCCGTCCCGGGCGACACGGGGACACTGGAGCGGATGGAGCCGTCAGGGGTGGCCGCGGAACCTGGCGACGACGGACTACCCGTGCAAGCCGCCAGCAGGGCCGCCAGTAAAAAAGCGGCCGGAAACAGCAGTGCGGCCCGGGTGGGCACCAACCGGCAGAAACCGTTGGCGGGTTGGTCGCCAGCATTTGCTGCATATCTGCCCATATCGCTCTCCCACGAACGATTCCCGGAAGTGAGTCCGGTTACTTGCGGAGCCCTCAGTGCCTGTTCCGCTCAGTGCCTGTTCCGCGGAGGAGGGCGGAACCCGGCCGCTTCCGCATGCGCGGCGGATTCGAACCACACATCCGCGGTTGCTTCGGCGTAGCCGGCGGTACCTTCATCGTGATAGGTCATCGTTGTAGCGTTGGCCTTCACCGGGTAGCCCTCGGGGCCAGTGCCGTCTGCCGCGGCTCCTGCAGAGCCAACCCCGTAGGGATGCTCGGCGGCGAGATGGCCCGTTGCTGCCGTTGAATCCTCGTCGTCCGTTTCAGCAGCCGCGGTTTCCGCTCCCGCCAGCGTGGCCGAGTGTTGATCCGTGTATTCGTGATGGTGGACCACTGCGCCGCTTGCATCCGTCCACGAGGATTCCCACTCAGCCTTATCGGCTGCGTTGGCGTCTGCGGCGTTGGCCGCTGACCCGTCCACCTTGGGCGCGTCGTCGGCGCGCGTCACATCATCCGCGGTTACTCCCTCAGGGGATGCGGAAACGGGGGATTCAGAAACCGATGGTTCGGAAACTGCCGGCTCAGGGGCTGCAGGCACAGAAACTGCGGGCTCGTCCGCCCTGGGTACAGATGCCGGCGTTCCGGCAGCCTCCCAGTCATCGACATCCCCGGCAGTGACCTGTGCATCCGTGTCCACCACTGGTTCATCGACTACTGGCTCGTCGAGCTCAGGCGTTTCAACGACAGGTTCGTCCACCGTCTGTCCGGCGTGGGCTTCGGTTTCGACGCGCGACTCCATACTGGACTCGACGGGGCCGCTGCCCTCAGCCGCTGCCTTCCCCATATTCGTGACCCCAGCCAGGCCCGCGACGCCAGCCACCGCCGCTGCTGTATCGGGCATCGACATCGTGTCGCTGGGTTCCATTGCGGCGGGTGGGGCAGTGCCCGGCCGTCCGGGAGCCCCGGTTCCAGGGGCAGTGGTTCCAGAGGCAGCGGTTCCAGGGGCAGTGGTTCCAGAGGCAGTGGTTCCAGAGGCAGTGCCCAATGGTGCAGTTGAGGAATTCCTGGCGTTGTTGCGGCTCAGGAGCCACCAAACAATCGCGACGATCAGCACAATAACAATGACCCAAATCAACCAGTCCATGGTGAGGCCCTTCTGCTCACAGGGTGCAGTTAGTGGTATTTCCGACGTTACGTGGCTGCAAATGGGGTGTCCAGCGTTTAGGGGCCTTCCAGCCCCGGTTGTGATGCAGTTGGCGACTTCACGGAAATGGCCGGTTTTCCGTCGGTGGCGAGGAAATATTCTTCTCTTCGTGCTTAATCCGGGTCGAATACGTCGTGGGCCGCTTCCGCTGACACATAGACTTTGGTCCATGAGCGACGCCACCCGAATTGCGACAGATACCAAACCGGACATCAAGCCCCGCAGCAGGGTCGTAACCGACGGAATTCACGCCGCACCCGCACGTGGCATGTTCCGTGCTGTGGGGATGGGGGATGACGACTTCGCCAAACCACAAATTGGTGTCGCCAGCTCATGGAATGAAATAACCCCCTGCAACCTTTCCCTCAACCGTCTTGCGCAGGGCGCCAAGGAAGGCGTCCACGCCGGTGGTGGATTCCCTATGCAGTTCGGCACCATCTCCGTCTCGGACGGTATTTCCATGGGTCACGAGGGCATGCACTTCTCGCTCGTTTCCCGTGAGGTCATTGCAGACTCCGTCGAAACCGTGATGCAGGCCGAGCGCATTGATGGCTCGGTTCTCCTGGCTGGTTGCGACAAGTCCCTTCCCGGCATGCTCATGGCTGCTGCCCGGCTGGACCTCGCCTCCGTCTTCCTCTATGCCGGATCGATCATGCCCGGATGGGTCAAGCTCGAGGACGGCTCGGAGAAGGAAGTCACGCTTATTGATGCCTTCGAGGCTGTCGGCGCCTGTGCAGCAGGCAAGATGAGCATGGAGGACCTCACCCGCATCGAAAAAGCCATTTGTCCCGGCGAAGGCGCCTGTGGCGGTATGTACACGGCCAATACGATGGCATGCATTGGCGAGGCGCTGGGCATGTCCCTCCCGGGTTCGGCCGCCCCGCCATCGGCAGACCGCCGTCGCGATGACTTTGCACGCAAGTCCGGCGAAGCCGTGGTGAACCTGCTTCGCCTGGGAATCACTGCACGCGACATCATGACCAAGAAGGCGTTCGAAAATGCCATCGCGGTCACCATGGCGTTCGGCGGATCCACCAACGCAGTCCTGCACTTGCTCGCCATTGCCCGCGAAGCCGAAGTGGAACTGACCCTGGATGACTTCAACCGCATCGGCGATAAGATCCCCCACCTCGGGGACCTAAAGCCTTTCGGTCGCTATGTCATGACTGATGTGGACAAGATCGGCGGCGTGCCGGTCATCATGAAAGCGCTTCTCGACGCCGGGCTGCTGCACGGTGACTGCCTTACGGTTACGGGCAAGACGCTCGCCGAGAACCTCGCCTCGATCAACCCGCCGGACCTTGACGGCAAGATCCTTCGGGCACTGGACAACCCCATCCACAAGACCGGTGGTATCACCATCCTGCACGGCACCATGGCTCCGGAAGGGGCTGTGGTGAAGAGCGCCGGCTTCGACGCCGACGTCTTTGAGGGCACGGCACGCGTTTTCGAGCGCGAGCAAGGGGCCCTTAACGCACTGGACAACGGTGAGATCCACAAGGGCGACGTCGTGGTCATCCGCTATGAAGGCCCCAAGGGTGGTCCGGGCATGCGCGAAATGCTTGCGATCACCGGCGCCATCAAGGGCGCCGGACTGGGCAAGGATGTGCTGCTGTTGACCGATGGCCGCTTCTCCGGCGGTACCACCGGTTTGTGCATTGGCCACGTTGCGCCTGAAGCGGTCGACGGCGGTCCCATCGCCTTCGTCCAGGACGGCGACCGCATTCGTGTTGACATCGCGGCACGTTCATTCGACCTCCTGGTGGACGAGGCGGAGCTTGAAGCCCGCAAGGTTGGCTGGGAGCCCCTGCCGGCGAAGTTCACGAAGGGCGTTTTGGCCAAGTATGCAAAGCTGGTCCACAGCGCGTCCACGGGAGCTTACTGCGGCTGATGCCTGTACCGGACTCCCGGGCCTTTGGCGGGGGAGTCCGGTAGGCGGACACCACCGTCCATATGGTGAGATACGATGGTGGTCAATTGACACGTATCTCACTTAGAGGGAACACTGAACGCATGATCTCATTCGTTACCGTCGGCGTCGTCGTACTTACCAAGCGCGTGGCTTAGCCCGACTGGTAACGAACTGTCACGCGCAACCCCTCGAAAAGCCGGAAGGCTGAGGGGTTTTTTTATTCCCCGAAGCAAGACCCATCAATCGAAGATCCACTAAGGAAGAGTCCGATGAGCAAAGGATCGCCGATCAGCCCCTCGCTGATGGCTGCAAAGTCCGCTGGAGCCCCAAAGGCTCCGGATAAGGTCGACCGTACGGCTGAGGCCGTCGTCGTCGACACTGCTGCACCTCTCTCTCCTGTACTTGGGCCGAACAACGTTGTACCCCCAACGGTGATGACCGGCTCGCAAGCAATTGTCCGTTCGCTCGAAGAACTCGGCGTGGACGATATTTTCGGTTTGCCCGGTGGCGCGATCCTGCCCACCTACGACCCCTTGATGGCCTCCAGCATGAATCACATCCTGGTCCGTCACGAACAGGGAGCAGGCCACGCCGCGCAAGGCTACGCCATGGTTACCGGACGGGTTGGCGTTTGCATCGCCACCTCGGGACCCGGTGCCACAAACCTCGTTACCGCCATCATGGACGCCCACATGGATTCCGTGCCGATGGTGGCCATCACCGGCCAGGTTTCCAGCGGAGTCATCGGCACCGATGCCTTCCAGGAAGCGGACATCGTGGGTATCACCATGCCCATCACCAAGCACTCGTTTCTGGTGACTGACCCCAACGACATTCCGCATGTCATGGCAGAAGCTTTCCACCTCGCGTCCACGGGCCGCCCGGGACCGGTCCTGGTTGACATTGCCAAGGACGCCCAGGTAGGCCAGATGACTTTCTCCTGGCCGCCGAAAGTTGACTTGCCGGGCTATCGCCCTGTGGTCCGCGGCCACAGCAAGCAAGTACGCGAAGCTGCCAAGCTGATCGCTGCCTCCAGTAAGCCTGTTCTCTACGTGGGTGGCGGTGTGGTCAAGGGACACGCCTCTGCAGAACTCATGGAGCTGGCGCTGGCAACCGGAGCGCCGGTAGTCACCACGCTGATGGCCCGCGGCGCCTTCCCTGACTCGCATCCACTCCATGTTGGAATGCCGGGCATGCATGGCTCCGTATCTGCCGTCACCGCCCTCCAGCAGGCAGACCTCCTCATTACACTCGGTGCCCGGTTCGATGACCGCGTTACAGGTGTGCTGAAGACGTTCGCTCCCTTCGCCAAGGTGATCCACGCGGATATCGATCCCGCGGAAATCTCCAAGAACCGGACGGCCGATGTCCCGATTGTCGGTTCGGTGAAGGAGATCATTCCGGAACTGACCGAGGCCGTGAAGACGCAGTTCGAGCAAAGCGGTGCACCGGACCTGGATGCATGGTGGGCGTTCCTGGGCAACCTGCGCGACACCTACCCCCTGGGCTGGACTGAACCCGAGGACGGACTGACGGCACCGCAGCGCGTGATCAAGCGCATCGGCGAGCTCACAGGTCCGGAGGGTATCTACGTGGCCGGCGTCGGCCAGCACCAGATGTGGGCTGCGCAGTTCATCAAGTACGAGCGCCCCCACGCCTGGCTGAACTCCGGTGGAGCCGGAACCATGGGATACTCGGTTCCGGCAGCCATGGGTGCCAAGGTTGGTGAGCCGGACCGCGTGGTCTGGGCCATTGACGGCGACGGCTGCTTCCAGATGACCAATCAGGAACTGGCCACCTGCGCCATCAACAACATCCCGATCAAGGTCGCCATTATCAACAACTCCTCGCTGGGCATGGTCCGCCAATGGCAGACACTGTTCTACGAAGGCCGTTACTCGAACACGGATCTGAACACCGGCCACGACACCGTCCGCATTCCGGACTTCGTCAAGCTGGCGGACGCCTATGGTTGTGCCGCACTGCGTTGTGAGCGGGACGAAGACATCGATGCCACCATCCAGAAGGCACTTGAAATCAACGACCGCCCGGTCGTGATCGACTTTGTCGTCAGCCCCAACTCGATGGTCTGGCCGATGGTGCCGGCAGGTGTCAGCAATGACCAGATCCAGGTTGCCCGCAATATGACCCCGGAATGGGAAGAGGAGGACTAGGCATGAGCCGCCACACACTGTCCGTTCTGGTCGAAGACAAGCCCGGCGTGCTGACCCGCGTAGCCAGCCTCTTCGCCCGGCGCGCGTTCAACATCAATTCACTGGCTGTGGGACCCACCGAGGTTCCCGGCATGTCCCGCATGACGGTCGTCGTCGATGCCGACGGCGACCTCATCGAGCAGGTCACCAAGCAGCTCAACAAGTTGATCAACGTGATTAAGATCGTTGAGCTGACTTCCGAATCTTCCGTACAACGCGACCACATCCTGGTCAAGGTACGTGCGGATGCCGCGACACGCCTGCAGGTAACCCAAGCTGCAGACCTGTTCCGTGCCGCCGTCGTCGACGTGTCTACAGACTCGTTGGTGATCGAGGCAACCGGTACCCCCGAGAAGCTCGCTGCACTGCTCTCAGTGCTCGAGCCGTTCGGCATCCGTGAAATCGTGCAGTCCGGCACCCTGGCCGTTGGACGGGGATCCCGCTCCATGAGTGACAGGGCGCTCCGCTCCGCGTAGGAAACAGGCATAGGCCGCGTTAGCATGCCATGCCGAGCGTTGCGTCCAGTACCGCAGCACCACATTAATATCCAGAAACCACTCAAGAGGAGTTACGCAAGTGACTGAAATGTTCTACGACGACGACGCAGACCTGTCGATCATCCAGGGCCGCAAGGTTGCCATCGTCGGCTACGGTTCCCAGGGCCACGCGCACGCACTGAACCTGCGCGATTCCGGCGTCGAGGTTGTTATCGCGCTGAAGGAAGGGTCGAAGTCGACCGCCAAGGCAGAAGACGCCGGCTTCACTGTCAAGAACGTTGCCGACGCCGCTGAATGGGCAGACGTCATCATGATCCTCGCGCCGGACCAGCACCAGCGCTCGATCTACAACGACTCCATCAAGGACAAGCTGACCGAAGGCAAGGCACTCGCCTTCGCCCACGGCTTCAACATCCGCTTCGGCTACATCGAGCCCCCTGCAGGCGTTGACGTCATCCTGATCGCTCCGAAGGCTCCGGGTCACACCGTGCGCCGCGAGTTCGAAGCCGGCCGTGGCATCCCGGACATCATCGCTGTTGAGCAGGACGCATCCGGTTCCGCTTGGGAGCTGGCCAAGTCCTACGCCAAGGCCATCGGTGGCACCCGCGCCGGCGTCATCAAGACCACCTTCACCGAAGAGACCGAAACCGACCTCTTCGGCGAGCAGTCCGTCCTTTGTGGCGGCGTTTCCCAGCTGGTCCAGTACGGCTTCGAAACCCTCACCGAAGCCGGCTACCAGCCGCAGATCGCCTACTTCGAGGTCCTTCACGAGCTCAAGCTCATCGTTGACCTCATGTGGGAAGGTGGCATCGCCAAGCAGCGCTGGAGCGTCTCCGATACCGCAGAGTACGGCGACTACGTGTCCGGCCCCCGCGTGATCACTCCCGAGGTGAAGGAAAACATGAAGGCTGTCCTTGCGGACATCCAGAGCGGCGCCTTCGCCAAGCGCTTCATCGAGGACCAGGACAACGGTGCCGTCGAGTTCAAGGAACTGCGTGCCAAGGCAGAGCAGCACCCGATCGAAGAGGTTGGCCGCGAACTGCGTTCCCTGTTCTCCTGGCAGCAGCAGGACCAGGACTACGTCGAAGGCTCCGCAGCCCGCTGATCCTTTGCCCAGTGCCCTGGGCGCTGGAAGCGACGCCCGTCCGGCGAACAAAGCCGGGCGGGCGTCGCTGTTTCGCAGCCGCTCCTCCCAACACAGCGTCCTGTGAATTTCTTCACAACAACCTCAACCGGGCCGTAACATCGTTCACCGGCACCGGAATCCCTGTCCAGGTTCGATATTCTGGGCTGGTCCCGGCGTCGTGTCCGGGCCCGGCGCATCCGCTCCTTGTCCAGTACTGTCCCAAAGTTGTCCAAAGTAAGGTGCCACCCCGTGTCAGCCACCAAACCCGTCGTCCTCCTCGCTGAGGAACTTTCACCCGCCACCGTCGAGGCATTGGGTCCGGACTTTGAAATCCGCCAAACCGACGGCGCCGACCGTTCCCAGCTGCTGTCCGCCATCGCCGACGTCGACGCAATCCTGGTTCGCTCGGCTACCCAGGTTGATGCCGAAGCCATTGCCGCGGCGAAGAACCTTAAGGTCATCGCCCGGGCCGGCGTGGGACTGGACAACGTGGACATCAAGTCCGCAACGCAGGCCGGTGTCATGGTCGTCAACGCACCGACGTCCAACATCGTTTCAGCAGCCGAGTTGACGGTCGGCCACATCCTGAGCCTTGCCCGTCACATTCCCCAGGCGAGCTCCGCGCTGAAGAACGGTGAGTGGAAGCGTTCCAAGTACACGGGCATCGAACTCTTCGAGAAGAAGATCGGCATCATCGGCCTGGGCCGTATCGGCGCCCTTGTCGCAGCCCGCCTTCAGGGATTCGAAACCGAGATCCTGGCGTACGACCCCTACATCACCGCCGCTCGCGCCGCACAGCTCGGGGTCAAGCTGGTCACCCTTGATGAACTCCTGGAAAACTCCGACTTCATCACCATCCACATGCCCAAGACGCCCGAGACGGTGGGCATGCTCGGCGCCGACGCCTTCCGCAAGATGAAGGAAACGGCCTACGTCATCAACGTGGCCCGTGGCGGCCTGGTGGATGAGGAAGCACTCTACATCGCGCTGAAGGAAGGCCAGATTGCCGGTGCCGGCGTGGATGTCTTCGTCAAGGAACCCAGCACGGATCTGCCTTTCTTCGAACTGGACAACGTGGTCGTTACCCCGCACCTCGGCGCATCCACTGACGAAGCCCAGGAAAAGGCGGGCGTCTCGGTGGCCAAGTCCGTACGCCTTGCCCTCGCCGGCGAGCTCGTGCCCGATGCCGTGAACGTCGCAGGTGGTGTGATCGCTCCGGACATCCGTCCGGGTATCCCGCTGATCGAAAAGCTCGGCCGGATCTTCACGGCGCTGACCCATGCGTCGCTGACCCAGATCGACGTCGAGGTTGCCGGCGAGATTGCCGCGCTGGACGTCAAGGTGCTTGAGCTGGCTGCCCTGAAGGGCGTCTTCGCCGATGTCGTCACGGAGCAGGTCTCCTACGTCAACGCCCCCGTCATCGCAGAGCAGCGCGGAATCAATACCCGTCTGATCACCACCCCGGACGCCGAGGACTACCGCAACGTCCTCACGATCCGCGGTGCGCTCAGCGACGGTTCCCAGATCTCCGTTGCCGGTACGCTGACGGGACCCAAGCAAGTTGAGAAGCTCGTTGGCGTCAACGGCTACGACGTCGAAATCCCCATCAGTGAGCACTTGGTGGTGGTGGCCTACGCGGACCGTCCCGGTGTCATTGGCACCATCGGCCACATCCTGGGCATGAACAACATCAACATCGGCGGCATGCAGGTTGCACGCCAGACCGAGGGAGGCCAGGTGCTTGCGCTCCTGACCATCGACAGTTCTGTTCCGCAGCAGGTCCTGGAAGCCATCAAGGCGGGCATCGGCGCCGATATGGTCCGCGAGGTGGACCTGGAGGACTAGGACTGCTCCTCATCAGCCAACTTCGCGTGCCGGGGACACACCACTGACACGCAACGGTGGCCGGTCTGCTTACAATGGCTTGGTCCGGGATTCGGACCCGGCAGCAGGCCGGCCACTACTTTTTGCACATAGAGCCCGGGATTCCTTTGTGTTTTTCAAAGATTCACGGAGCATGTGTGCGCGCCCGCAATCAAGGTCTCAGGGAGCCCAATGAACGCCGTCCAAAGGTTCATCAGAAGCCGTGTGCTGCTGCTGACCGCGGCCATTTTGATCGTCGCGATGTGCTTGTCCGTCCTAGTCCAGAGCCAGTCACAGGCCGCTCTGAACAGGACTGTGGATGAGAACTCGCGGGGACTCTACGACATCCTGGTCCAGGCAAAGCCGGACCCCTCACAGGACGGGGACGGCGGTGCACTGATCCAGCCGGAAATCGCCAATGGGCAGGGCGGCATCAGCTTTGAGCAGCTCGAGAAAATCCGCACCATGGGCCAGACGGCTGTCGCTGCTCCCATCAGCCTCGTTTCGCGGGTTTCGCAGAACCTCGAGGCTCCGCGCCTCAATGCCATGGACTACCTTGGGTACAACGCCGGCCTTGCCGGTGGCATAACTGCAGGGGACCCCTCGGCCATGGATTCCAGCAAGTGGCCAGCAGCTGAATCCGTTTTGTCCGACACGCCCAAGAAGTACCGGCTGACGGCCTCCGCCACCAGCTCCGATGGCGTCAACCAGCAAACCCTTTTCAAGACGAGCGCCGAAGGGACCCTGGGCAAGGGCCGTCTGATCCAGGAACAGGCTGCCGGTGGTTCGAATGTCCGGATCGCAGGTCCGGACGGCGAGACCGGAATTAAGTTCCCCGCTCCGGCACTCGGCTCGGAGCACAACCTCTTCAATCTTTCGGTGGCACTTCCATTGGCGCCGGAGGTGACTGAGTCCGTCGTCGCCGTCGACCCTGCCTCCGAGAGGGCGTTGTTGGGCTCCGCAGGTGATTTCCTTGCACCCTTGGAAAAGGCTCCGCCAGCGGACGCGCGCAATGCAGGCGCTATTGGCCGCCATTTCGAAAGTCTCTTCACCAGCGGCCTCAGCATGGACCAGCTTGAAGAAGGACCTGATTTCCTTGGTGTGAAGCTGAAGTACTGGGCTCCCCTGATGACGCAGTACCAGCAGGCAAAGCGCGACGGACTCCTGACCGACGATTCCCAGGCCATTCCGCTGATTGTTCGCTCGGGGACGTCCCTGGACCTGAAGTACTCGGTCAAGATCGAGGAAATCGACAACAACGGCAAAGTGGTCAACGAAGTCGGCACTGTAACGCGGTCCCTGGACAAGGACTACCTGCCGTTCGTTTCCAAAGCCCCGTTTGCCCTTGAATGGCCGGGTTCAACTGACCACAGCCAGCTCCTGGGCAGTACTGCCTCCTTCAGCCAAGGGCTTTACAACCCGGCCACCTGGAGTACTGCTTTCGCTGCAGCCCCGAAGTACAAGGAGGGCGACGAAGCCTCCAATGGTGCTTCGGACAAGACAGCAACGCCGGGGGACTGGGTGACAGTCAACCGCCTCCCGGAAAAGTCGTCCTTTGGCGCAGCCGTAGACCAGACCCAGCGCAAGCCTGTGGACGAGCGCTCCTACAGGGAAGACCTGGAAACCGGAAAAAAGCCCGCCACTCCCATGCCGATGGTGTACGGCACGTTTAACCCGGCAGACGTTCAGGCCGCAGCCGGTGACGTTAACAAGCTCCCATTGGGCGGCTATGACCCAGCTCCGATGACACTGAGCAAGGATGCCGAGGGCAAAGACGCCGATGACACTGTCCTGAAGCCATCACTGAGCGCCACAGGTCTGGTCAGCCAGTCGGCCGGCGCCATCACTGACTATTACGGCCTGGCCGCAGCCCGTGGCTATGACACCAACGCCGACGTCATCGACGCCATCCGTGTCCGCGCCAACGCCACTGGAACGTGGAAGCAGGCGCAGCCGGAGGTCGAAAAGCTGGCCGCCCAGATCCGTGAACTGGGCCTGGAAGCGACCGTGGTGGCAGGTTCCGCCCGCGAAGACGCCAATATCTTCGTCCCCGGATACAGCAAGGACGACGCCGGCAAGGAATCTCCGCTGGGCACAGTCCAGCAGTCGTGGGTTCGACAGGATGCGGCTGACGCCGTTTCGGGTTCGCTGACAGGCACAAACATCACCCTTCTCTTCCTGACACTTCTTGGCGCCACGCTGCTGACTGGTGCCTCGACCGTCAGCTACATCCGGCAGCGCCGGAGCGAAGCAGGCATCCTGAGGGCAATGGGTTGGACGCAGAAGCGCGTCAGGTCCTGGGTGCTGGAAGAGTTTGCCGTGGGCGCGGCTGCCCTGGCCGCCGCGGGGATCATTTTGAGCCTGCTCAGTTGGAACCTTGCCACTGTGATTGTCTCGGTGACCATGCTCATCATCTACAGTGGCGCTGCCTTGCTGGCTGCCCAGCAGTTGCGCCACCGCGTGGTGGTAGACCAGGAACCCCAGCATGATGAACGCCTCGTCACTGTTGATTCGCCCCTGACGTTCGCCAACAGGCAGCTCACCACCAACCGGTTCAATTCTGTCTCGCTGGCCGTGGCTGTGGGCGTTTTCGGTGCCGCAGTGGGGGCCTTGATCGCACTGTTGATCGACATCCCCCGGGCAGCAGGTGCCAGTGCTTTGAGTGGGCTGGCGGCCGCGAGCATTGCTTTGCCAAGCGTGATCCTCGCAGTGTTTGGTGTGGTTGTGGGTCTGCTGCTCACACTCGTGACCGGGCGGTTCGAGCTCCACGCCAAGCGCGAGTATCTGGGCACTTTGCGTGCCATGGGCTGGAACCCGGACATGCTGGGCCAGGTCCGCTTCTTTGAAAATGCACTTGTCGGCACCGTGGCGCTTCCCTTGGGCGTCCTTGGTGCCCTTGGACTGGGGCTGCTCCTTGCTCCGTACGCAGCACTCTGGGCCGGGCTGGCCGGACTGCTGGCCGTAATTTGCTGGATTCCGATTGCAACGAAAGTAGTCAAATGACTGACAACCTCAACCCCGAGCTGACGGCGACCCCGGAATCCACGGACGAGTCGCTGCAGACCCGCGCCAACACCATTGTCCGGGCGTCCGACCACGCGACACCCTTGGAGCTTAGCCGCGTCACCATCCACTACGGCGGAGACAAGGGCGGCGCCGAGGAAGTCGACGTCGTGGATGACTTCAACCTGACCCTGCACGCAGGCGAGATGCACTGCATCGCCGGCCGAAGCGGCTCGGGCAAGACCAGTATCCTGACCGTCAGCGCCGGACTGACCCTGCCGACGTCGGGCACCGTGTTTTGGGAAGGCCAGTCCCTGGCGTCAATGGGCGACGACGAGATCGCCGACAGGCGCCGTGCCTTGATTGGCTACGTCGATCAGGGCGGCGCCTTGATCGACGGCATGAGTGCCCTCGAGAACGTGCTGCTGCCCGCCGTGCCTGATGGAGAAGTGGAACAGCGCACGGAGATGGCCAAGGACCTCCTGGACCTGGTGGGCCTCGGACGCCGCATGCGGCACCGTCCCGCCCAACTGTCCGGCGGTGAGCGCCAGCGTGTGGCAATCGCGAGGGCCCTGATCCTGGGAACCCGCGTACTGGTGGTGGATGAGCCCACCGCCAGCTTGGACCGTGCTGCAGCCAACCGCATCATCGGCATCCTGAAGGACACAACCAACGATGGCATCGCTGTGCTCGTGGCTTCACACGACCACGAACTGGTCCGGCTCAGCGATACGCTGACCGAACTGAACTAGTCCGCAAGACTGCTCCTTCGCCGGGATATCCGGCACAGACCGGACCGGCCGTCATTTGCGGCCGGTTCAGTCATTCCATCCGAAAAAAAGGTAACTTCTTAGAGTGACGTCTGCAGAGAAATCCCCGTTCTACATCACCACGGCCATCAGCTACCCCAATGGCGTGCCTCATATCGGACACGCCTACGAGGTCATCGCGACTGATGCCATGGCGCGGTTCAAGCGCCTCGACGGCCATGAGGTGTTCTTCATGACCGGCACGGACGAGCACGGGCTCAAGATGCAGCAGTCGGCCGAGAAGGAAGGCATTACTGCCAAGCAGCTCGCGGATCGCAACTCGGCGGCGTTCAAGCAGATGAGCCAGGACCTGGGAATCTCCCATGACCGTTTCATCCGCACCACGGACCCGGACCATTACACGGCGTCGCAAGCCATCTGGAAGAAGATGGAAGCGAACGGTGACATCTACTTGTCCAAGTACGAGGGCTGGTACTCGGTCCGCGACGAAGCGTACTACGTCGAGGACGACACCGTTGTGAAGGAAGACGGCCTCCGGTACTCGAAGGAGACGGACACCCTCGTCACCTGGACTGCCGAGGAGAGCTACTTCTTCCGCTTGTCCGCTTACCAGGAGAAACTCCTGGCCCTCTATGAGGCCCAGCCTGAGTTTGGTGCGCCGCAGTCCCGGTTCAACGAGGTCATCAGTTTTGTGAAGCGTGGGCTTGAGGATCTCTCCATCAGCCGCACCACCTTTGACTGGGGTGTCCCTGTTCCGGGCGATGAGAAGCACGTCATGTACGTCTGGGTGGATGCCTTGACCAATTACCTGACCGGTGCCGGATACCCGGACGTGGAGTCCGAGTCCTTCAGGAAGTTCTGGCCGGCCGATGTCCACGTCATCGGCAAGGACATTTCCCGTTTCCATGCGATCTACTGGCCGGCCTTCCTCATGAGCGCAGGCCTGGCATTGCCCAAGCGGGTCATGATCCACGGCTTCCTGACCAACAACGGCGTGAAGATGTCCAAGTCGCTGGGCAATGTCGTCGCCCCCCAGGACTTCGTGGCGCAGTACGGGCTGGACCAGTGCCGCTTCTTCTTCCTCCGGGAAGTCCCGTTTGGTGCCGATGGCAGCTACAACCACGAGGCTATCGTGGGCCGCATGAATTCGGACCTGGCCAACAACTTCGGCAATCTTGCCCAGCGTTCGTTGTCCATGGTCGCGAAGAACTGTGAGGGCAAGGTTCCTGTCCCCGGAGAGTTCACGGCTGAGGACAATGCCTTGCTTGCCAAGGCCGGAGAATTGCTGGCTACCGCCCGGGGCGCCTTTGACAAGCAGGAGTTCAGCCGGGCCCTGGAGGCTATCTGGACAGTGCTTGGCGACACCAACGCCTACTTCGCCGAGCAGGCCCCGTGGGTGCTGCGGAAGACCGACGTCGAGCGGATGAATACCGTACTTTACGTCACCCTGGAAGTTGTCCGCATCGTGGCGATCCTCGCCCAGCCGGTGATGCCTTCCTCGTCCGCGAAGCTTCTTGAGGTGCTCGGACAGCCCGAAGGCGAAGCCAGGCAGTTTGCTGCCATCGCAACGCCGATCGTCGCGGGAACTGAACTTCCCGCTCCGACGCCGATCTTCCCCCGCTACGAGGAACCAGCCGAGGCATAACGTTCTCTCACATAACAGCCATTAACGAGAATTGCTCTCTCACTTCCTCCCACTCGGGTGAGGGAAGTGAGAGAGCAATTCTCGTATCGCGTGATGTTGTGAGAGAAGAATTAGGCCGTGGCCAGACCCTCCACAGGCGACAGTCGTGCTGCCCGATGGGCGGGAATCACGGAGGCCAGCAAACCAGCCACCACAGCGACGCCGAACACGGCCAGCAGTTGCAGCCACGGAACCGCCGGAACAACATCAGCCACACCGCCAAGGGCGGCCTGGGCGCCCAGCCAACCGTAGACGACGCCGATGCCCGCACCGAGGACTGCGGCCACGCCAGCTATGAGGACGGCCTCGATCGCGAGCATTCCCCGGAGTTGGCCCTTCGTCAGGCCCAGTGCCCTCAGCAAGGAGTTCTCCCGCGTTCGTTCAAGGACGGACAGCGACAACGTGTTCGCCACGCCGATGAGGGCAATCACCACTGCCACTCCCAGCAAGCCGGTGACCACCAGCAACAGGACATCGATGATGCTGTTGAAGGTCACGCGCTCGATGGCGGCGCCGCTAACAGTGCGCTCGTGCACGCCGAGGGCGGAGGCAATCTCCTTCTGAATGGCCTGAACCTGTTCGCTGGACACAGAGTCGGCGAGCTTCACCCACACCATGCCGGGCGTTTCCGGGAGGGCACCCGCTGTGATGCTCGAGCTTTCCACGAAGGCCGGGACGTGGCGGGTCCGCAGGACTTTCGCGTCGAGAGACGCTGTGCCGGCCGCCGTCGTGATGGTCGCGCGACCTCCAGCGGAGTCCTCGGGCAGGTAGACCGTGCCTGGGCCCGGCTTCAGGTTGTTGTCGCGGAGGATGGAGGCAGCATCGCCCGACGAGAGCGAATAGACGGTCCTCCCTCCGTCGGGCGTGGACTCGGCGAGGGTCCCAACGGCCGGTAGGAGGACCGCATTGCTGACCCCGTCGAGTGTCTTGATACGCGAGATGGCTTCTGCTGGATCGGCTGAACTGTCTACCGCGGTCATGGCAGCGAGATCCACAGGGTAGTTCTCGGCCAGCGTTGCATTGAACGCTTGCCGTGACGTTGCGGCCCCGGTCATCATCAGCGAAACCAGCGTTACGCCGATCAGCAAGGCAGCGGCAGTCGCCGAGGTCCGTGCCGGGTTGCGCGTCGCGTTGACGGCGGCGAGCTTGCCGGGCACCCCTGCGGGGGCGGCCAAACGGCCGGCGAGGGCCACCACTGTGGGAACGAACAATGAGGAGCAGAGCAGAATCCCGACGAAGGAAACCGCGCCGCCAAGCAAAGCAACCAGCAATGAGACCGTGGTGCTGCCGAAAATCAACAGTGATACGCCGCCGATCAGGGCAATCAGGCCCAGCGCCAGCCGCACTTTTCCTCGACGGTTGCCAACAGTCGCGTCGTCGGCGGGCCTCAGCGCAGCCAGTGGAGCGACCGATGTAGCCGCCCTGGCGGGGACGAGGGCCGCGACGACGGTCAGCAGGGTTCCGGCGACCAGCCCGGCGATGATTGCCGACGGCGGTATGGCCAGAGTCGCGAACGCTTGCTCTGGTTGTGACTTGGCCCAGGCGACCAGCCCGGTCATCAGGCCCATCGCAGCCAGGACACCCAGAATCGATGAGACGAAGCCAACCACGAGGGCCTCCAGCATGACGGAGCCGCGGATCTGCGAGCGGCCTGCACCCAGGCAACGTAGCAACGCCAATTCGCGGGTCCGCTGTGCCACCAGCACGGAGAAGGTATTGGCCACCACTAGAGTGGAGACGAGGATAGCGACACCTGCGAAGGCGAGCAGGACGATGGTCAGTTGGTCCTGACCAGCGCTGAGCATGGCGACCGTGGAGGTGACCTTCTCCTGGGCCGTTTCCAGGACAGGCGCGTCGGCACCTGCGGCTTCCATGCGGTGCGCGATGTACTCCTTCGCTGCGGGGACGTCTTCGTCGGGTTGCAGGACGAACTGCAGTCCCGAATATCCTGCTCCGGCATCCTGCACCGCGTCCAGGACAGACTCCGAAGCGACAAGCTGGGCCGCCGAGGACGAGAACGGATCGTTCGTAGCTTGAATCAGGCCGGTAACTGTCACCTTGGCAGTCTTGACGGATCCTCCACCGTGCAGCTCGAGCGTACTTCCAACCGTGAGCCCGAGATGCTCTGCTGTCTTGACGTCGATCACGGCTTCGAAGGGTTGCGACGGCATGGAACCTGAGGACAAGGTCGCGCCCTCCAAGGGTGAGGGCTCCGTATTTCGGAGCCGTCCTACCTGCTCACCGCCACCGGCCACGAACGTCACGTAAGTGGAGCGTTCGGCGTAGTGGTCCTTGACTGCGGGCGCGGACCTCGCGGCATCCACCGCTGCCTGGCTGAAGGCCTCGCCGTTCTTGGATGTAGCAATAAGATCCGCGTTACGGTAGGCCTCGCCGATACTCGCGCCAAGCGAAGCATTGGTGCTCGCGCCCACCATCAGCGTGGCGGAGAGGAACGCAACGGACAGCATCACGGCGAGCCCGATTGCGACGAATCGTCTGAAGTGCGTCGTCAATTGGGAGAGAGCTACGCGCAGCATGCCTTAAGCCCCCAGCTTGCCGAGAGCCGTCAAAACTGATTCGGCTGTGGGCTTCTGGATCTCGCCCACCAGACCGCCGTCGCTCATCAGCACCACGCGGTCGGCAAAGCTTGCGGCGACGGGGTCATGGGTCACCATGATGATGGTCTGCCCCATCTCCTGGCTGCTGCGACGCAGGAGCGCAAGCACTTCGCCGCCGGCTTTGGAGTCCAAGTTGCCGGTGGGCTCGTCACCAAACACGACGTCGGGACGCGTCAGTAGGGCTCGGGCTACGGCGACACGCTGCTGCTGTCCGCCTGACAACTCGTGGGGTCTGTGCTTCAACCGGTCCTAAAACCCGAGGGTGTTGACTACGGTATCCAGCCACCCGGCGTCGGCGGTTGTTCCCGCTAAAGCGAGCGGCAGCGTGATGTTCTGCTCCGCTGTCAGTGTGGGCACCAGATTGAAGGCCTGGAACACGAAGCCAATGCGCTCGCGTCGAAGGGTGGTGAGTTGGCGGTCGTTGAGCCCGGTGAGCTCCGTGCCGCCCAGGACGATCCGTCCGGAGTCCGCCGTATCAAGGCCGGCGAGGCAATGCATGAGCGTGGATTTGCCCGATCCTGAAGGTCCCATGATTGCCGTGAATTTGCCTGCGTCGAAGCCCACCGATACCTCGTTCAGGGCCATGACACGGGTATCGCCGCGTCCATAGGCCTTTGTCAGCGCGAAAGCTTCAACGGCCGTGCGTGGCCTGGCTGCATCGGCTTCAGCGGGGCGACCGTTACCTGCTGGGTGGGGGAGAGGCGTGAAAGTTGTCATATTTTCACGGTATGTGCCGGGGATGCGCCGCTGGATCCGGCCACGGACCCATTCCGGGCAAGTCCAGCTCATACCGTGGTCTGAGGCAGGTGATCACGTGGTGGGGCGGAGCTAGCTTCCTGGGGCGACCACGCCTGTCTCGTAGGCGATGACCACCACCTGCACACGGTCCCGCGCTCCCAGCTTGGCCAGGATATGGCCCACGTGGGTCTTCACGGTTGCCTCGGAAAGGAACAGTCCTGCGGCGATCTCCGGATTCGACTGCCCCTGGGCGATCAGCTGGAAAACCTCGCGTTCACGGGCAGTGAGGCGTTCGACCGCGGCGGCGTGTCCGCTTTGTTCCGGCGTCTGCTTTCTGAGCAGGGGAGCCACATGCTCCAGCAATCTCCGAGTGGTGGATGGGGCGATGACGGCGTCGCCACGGTAGACCGTTCGGATGGCCTCCAGCAGTTCCTCTGGCGGAGCGTCCTTGAGCAGGAACCCGCTGGCGCCGGCCTGGATTGCAGCCAGGGCATATTCGTCGAGGTCGAAGGTGGTGAGGACCACGATTTTGACCTCCGCCCGCTGGGAGCCCGAGGGCTGGGTGGCCGCCTGTTCCAAAATGCGTCTCGTGGCTTCGATGCCGTCCATACCTGGCATGCGGACATCCATGAGGACGACATCTGCTGTGACTGCGTTAAGAGCCTGGATTGCCTCGATTCCGTTGCCTGCCTCTGCCACCACCTGAAGATCGGGTTGGGAATTAATCAGCATGCCGAACCCCGAGCGGACCAACTGTTGGTCATCGACGAGCGCCACCCGGATGGGTGCGGCGAGTGCAGGCATGGCTTAGGCCTCCGAATAGGGAATGAAAGCGGACACACGGAAACCGCCGCCTGGCAAGGGGCCTGCGGTCAAGGAACCATCGTAGAGGGAGATGCGCTCGTTCATGCCCCGCAGCCCGTTTCCCCCACCTGCGGCGGGCGGATCAGCTGCGGCGCCCCGACCGTCGTCGACGATGTTCAGCTCTAGACCGCGACTCTGCCACGTGAGCGTCACGCTCGCTCCGGCGTGGGGTCCTGCGTGCTTCATGATGTTGGTGAGTGCTTCCTGGATGATCCGGTAGGCAGTGAGTTCGGCTCCGGCAGGAAGCGCCCGGCGAGGCATGCCAAGCTCTTCGAAGGAGATCTGCAGCCTTGCTGCGCGGAAACCCAGCAGAAGTTCATCGAGATCGGAAAGCCCCGGTTGGGGCCTTGTCGGTGCTGCCTCATCCGAGCGCAGCACGCCGAGCAGCCTTCGCATCTCACCGAGGGAGTCCCGGCCCGTGGCGGCGATGGTGGCCAGCGCTTCGGTGGCCAGTTCCGGCTTGGCGGCGGCAGCGTACCGGGCACCATCGGCCTGGGTGATGATGACGGACAGAGAATGCGCCACGATGTCGTGCATTTCCCGGGCGATGTGGGAGCGTTCATCAGCTGCGGCCAGCTGGCGCTCCTGTTGCTGTTCGATTTCAAGGCGTCGGGTCCGGTCCTCAAGGGCCTGGAGTTGGAGCCGTCGAACGCGGGTAAGATCGCCGAGCGTCCAACTGACCAGCACCAGCATCCAGATAAGGACTGTGTAGAGGGCCCCAATGGTAAGGCCCATGATGCCGGACTCAGCGGGGCTCGAGTATTCGCGCGTAGTGAGCATGACGCCGCCCAGCAAGCCAAGCAAGAGGACCGTCCGGCTTGCCCATGCCGGCCCGTAGGCGGCCGTAGCGTAGATGACCAGCGGAACTGCAATTTGGCCAGCCACCGGTTCCGCGCCTACGGCCCACTGGATCAGGCACACCAAAACCACGACGGCGGCAGCCACCACGGGACGTGTCCTTCGCCATGCCAGGGGCAACAGCAGGCCGCAGGAGAAGAAAAACAGCAAGGGGCGGTCGGCCATGAGATAGACAGGTCCGAACAAGAGGACCAGCAGGCACGTTGCCGCCATATCTACCTTGAAGCGGTTGATCCGGAACCATTCGTATATCGCGTGCCTTCTATCCACGATACGACTCTATGTGCTGGGTTTGGGCCCGGGCGTCATGCCCTGGTCTGATTCGTGCTGGTGGCCTGTTCGAGGAGTGAGACGATTTTGACCAACATGTGGATTGCTTGGCTAGATAGACCTATGAGTGCATCGTCCATCAATCTCGCTGTCATCCCCGGTGACGGCATTGGCCCCGAGGTCATCGCCGAAGCCATCAAGGTCCTGGAAAAGGCTGTCGCCGCCGATGGCGTTGCCCTTGAGCAGACCCACTACAAGCTCGGTGCGCAGCACTGGCTTGAGACGGGCGAGACCCTTCCGGACGAGGTCCTTGCAGACCTCCGTACCCGCGATGCCATCCTCTTCGGTGCTGTTGGCGCCGCACCCGGCGACACCCGTATTCCTTCGGGCATCATCGAACGCGAGATGCTGCTCAAGCTCCGCTTCAGCCTGGACCACTACGTGAACCTGCGTCCGTCACGCCTCTACGGAACGGTTGGCAGCCCGCTGGCCAACCCCGGCACCATCGACTTCATTGTGGTGCGCGAAGGCACGGAAGGTCCCTATGTGGGCAACGGTGGAACGCTGCGCGGCGGAACTCCGCACGAAGTTGCCACCGAAGTCTCCCTTAACACTGCCCATGGCGTGGAGCGCGTGGTGCGGGATGCATTCCGCCGCGCCAGCGAACGTCCGCGCAAGCACGTCACCCTCGTCCACAAGCACAACGTCCTGGTCTTCGCCGGACACTTGTGGAAGCGCACCGTTGAAGCAGTGGCCAGCGAATTCCCCGAGGTCACGCACGACTACCTTCACATCGATGCTGCAACCATCTTCATGGTCACTGACCCCTCACGCTTCGATGTCATCGTCACTGACAACCTTTTCGGCGACATCCTGACCGACCTCGCAGCTGCCGTTACGGGCGGCATCGGCTTGGCGGCATCGGGCAACATCAACATGGACCGCACAGCACCGTCCATGTTCGAACCCGTCCACGGCTCAGCACCGGATATCGCCGGACAGCAGAAAGCCGATCCCACCGCGGCCATCCTCTCCGCAGTGCTCCTCCTGGACCACCTTGGCTACACCACGGCGGCCCGCAAGATCGAGGCGGCAGTGGTCGCCGACGTCGAAAGCCGCACCGGCGAGCCGCGCTCTACTGCGGCGATCGGCGATGCCATTGCGGCGGCACTTTAGGCCCATTTCTCAGGCGTAAGCTTGTCTTGAATTATTTACCTGCTTCCTTGGTCCACCGCTGAACCGCTTCCTCCGGGACCCGTTTCGCGCTACCAGGTAGCTGACTGTGGAGGAAACATGACTCAGACTGCCCACGGCGTCGAATTCAGCCAGCAGCTTTCGGAAACCCCGAAATCTGCTGAGGAGCGTGCAGCCGTCCTGGCGAACCCAGGCTTTGGCGATTACTTCACCGACCACACCGCCGTCGTTGACTACAAAGTCGACGCCGATGGAAATGGCGGTTGGCAGAACGCCCGGATCGAGCCCTACGGACCAATCTCGCTGGATCCTTCGGCCGCAGTCCTGCACTACGGCCAGGAGATCTTTGAAGGCCTGAAGGCATACCGCCATGCTGACGGTTCGGTGTGGACCTTCCGCCCCGAAGCGAACGCCGCGCGGCTGAACAAATCGGCCCGCCGGCTGGCCCTCCCGGAACTGCCCGAGGAATACTTCCTGGGTGCTATCCGCGAGCTCGTGCAGGCGGATAAGGAATGGGTGCCTTCCGGCGACGGTGAAGCTCTGTACTTGCGCCCCTTCATGATCGCCACCGAGGCCTTCCTCGGTGTGCGGGCCGCCCGAGAGGTATCCTTCCGCGTCATTGCCTCTCCCGCCGGTAACTACTTCGGTGGCGAACTGAAGCCCGTTTCCATCTGGATTTCCCGTGAATATGCACGCGCGGGCCGCGGGGGAACAGGTGCAGCCAAGTGCGGTGGCAACTACGCCGCCTCCCTCATCGCGCAGCAGGAAGCCGAAGCGAACGGTTGCAAGCAGGTACTTTTCCTGGACCAATTCAACGACGACGCCGTGGAAGAACTCGGCGGCATGAACGTCTTCTTCGTCATGAAGGACGGCTCGCTCGTTACCCCCGCACTGACCGGGACCATCCTGGAAGGTGTCACCCGTTCGTCCGTAATCCAGGTTGCCAAGGACATGGGCCGCGAGGTTTCCGAGCGAAAGATCACCCTCGACGAATGGCGCGAGGGAGTTGCTTCAGGCGAAATCGCTGAAGTCTTCGCTTGCGGTACGGCGGCAGTGATCACCCCGATCGGTGTCCTCAAGGACGCCACGGAATTCATCGGATCCGAGGACGCCAAGGCAGGCGAAACCACCATGGCCATCCGCCGGCAACTCCTGGGAATCCAGACCGGTACCGTCGAGGACACCCACGGCTGGCTGACCCGCCTGGTTTAGTCCAGGACGCAACTGAAGCGAACGACGGCGGCCCTTCTGTTTGGTGACAAACGGAAGGGCCGCCGTTGCCATGCCCCCGATGTTCTCTCACATCCTGACCGTTTGGGCGGAATGTTCTCTCACATCCTGACCGTTTGGCGGGAATGTTCTCTCACATCCTGACCGTTTGGCGGGAATGTTCTCTCACATCATGACCGTTTGGCGGGAATGATTTCTCACACGCGGAGTGGTTGGTTGACGTCAACGGTGAGCCCCGCCGTCGAAGTCCAAATGAGCGAGGATCGGTGGAAACGGGACAGGATGTGAGCGAGGATCGGTGGAAACGGGACAGGATGTGAGCGAGGATCGGTGGAAACGGGGCAGGATGTGAGCGAGGATCGGTGGAAACGGGACAGGATGTGAGCGAGCATCGGAAGTGGTGCAAGATGGGACGGTGACTTCAGAATCCATGGGGACTTCCAGCGACTCACCTTTCAGCGACTCACCTTCCGGCGATTACACCTCTGCGCTGCAGCAGAGCAGCACCCTCACCCGCTTCCGGCTGGCACCAAACCCGGGCCCGATGAGCCTGGATGGCACCAACTCCTACGTCATCAGCGCGGGGGATTCGGGCCATGTTGCCGTCGTGGATCCCGGTCCGGAAGACGAGGGGCACCTGGCTGAGCTGGCAGCGGCCGGGGTGGTGGACGTCGTGCTTATTACGCACCGGCACGCTGACCACACTGCAGCGTCCGCCAGGTTCCATGAACTGACAGGCGCTCCCGTCAGGGCGGCTGCCGCGGAGTACTGCCACGGTGGCGAGCCTCTCGTGGACGGCGAAGTGCTCCATGCCGGCGGCGTGGAGATCCGTGTCCTGGCAACCCCGGGCCACACGTCGGATTCCTTGTGCTTCCACCTCCCCGAGGACGGTCCCACAGGCTCCGTTCTAACGGGTGACACCATCCTGGGCCGTGGCACCACTGTGCTGGACTACCCCGATGGCCGCTTGGGCGATTACCTTGCCAGTCTGGACAGGCTCGAATCCCTGGGCCCGGCTACGCTCCTTCCCGCCCACGGACCGGTGCTTGCAGCCCTGGATGTGAAATGCCGCGAGTACCGCGAACATCGCCAGCAGCGGCTCGACCAGATCAGGGCTGCGTTGGCACAGCTCGGCCAGGATGCGCCGATTGCCGCAGTCACTGATGCGGTGTATCCCGACGTCGACCCTTCAGTCAGGTGGGCAGCTGAGACGTCGGTCGCAGCGCAATTGGACTACCTTCGCGGTTAGCGGGCAAACGTCCATGCGCCGGAAGGTAGGCTTGAGCCCATGCGTATCGCCCGGTTTGTAGTTGATTCTGATCCCCTTTATGGCGTTGTTGAAGGCGAGCCCGGTAGTGAGGAAATCACTGTCATCAACGGTGACCCCTTCTTCAATGGCGTCGAACGTACCCACGTGAAGCACAAGCTTGAGGATGTGCGGCTCCTTGCCCCGATCATTCCGCGCAGTAAGGTGATCGGCGTTGGGCGTAACTTTGCCGAGCATGCTGCTGAGCTGGGCAACGAGGTTCCGCAGCATCCATTGCTCTTCCTTAAGCCGAACACCTCCGTCATCGGGCCAAACGATCCGATCATCCTCCCGGAGTTCTCTGATGAAGTCTCCTTCGAAGCGGAGCTTTGCGTCATCATCGGCCGTATTTGCAAGGACGTCCCCGAGGAACGTGCCGACGACGTCATTTTTGGTTACACCTGTGGAAACGACCTCACGGCCCGTGACGTGCAGAAGACCGACCTCCAGTGGGCCCGCGCCAAGGGCTTTGACACCTCCGCTCCGCTCGGCCCGTGGATCGAAACTGAACTTGATCCGGACGACCTCTCCATCCAGGGCCGGCTCAATGGTGAACTTCGGCAGGACGGCAGCACCAACCAGATGATTCGCGGCGTGCGCGAGCTCGTCTCGATCGTCTCCCAGGCCTTTACGCTCCTTCCGGGCGATGTCATCATGACCGGGACGCCTGCCGGCGTGGGCCTGGTCAATGAGGGCGACCGCTTCGAAGTGGAGATTGAAGGCATCGGGCGCTTGTCCAACCCCGTGGTTCGCCGCTAGCGGCCGCACCAGAGCATAGGGCCCGACGACGGCACGCGGCTTTCGCACGAAAGCAGCGTGCCGTCGTCGAGCCTTTCCGGCGGGGAACCGGGCCGATATCAAGCGGTAAAGTTGAAGCACTATGACTACTGCTTCTGCGTCCAGCGCTGCCTCCAGCGCCATCCCTGCCGTCAACGCCGAGACTCCAGTCCGCGTGCGCTTCTGCCCGTCGCCTACGGGAACGCCGCACGTTGGCCTGATCCGCACCGCCCTGTTCAACTGGGCTTATGCGCGCCATACCGGTGGCAAGTTGATATTCCGCATTGAGGACACTGACTCTGCCCGCGACAGCGAGGAGAGCTACCATCAGCTGCTGGATGCGCTGAAGTGGCTCGGCATCGACTGGGATGAGGGCGTCGAGGTTGGCGGCCCACATGAGCCATACCGCCAGTCACAGCGTGGAGGTATCTACCAGGACGTCATCGCCAAGCTCAAGGCCGGGGGACATGTCTACGAGTCATACTCCACGCCGGAAGAGATCGAAGCCCGCCACAGGGCGGCCGGCCGCGACCCCAAACTGGGCTATGACGGCTTCGACCGCCACCTGACTGAGGAACAGCTTGCCCAGTTCAAGGCCGAAGGCCGGGAAGCCGTGCTGCGTCTTCGCATGCCGGATGAGGATCTGACCTTCAAGGACCTCGTCCGCGGGGAAATCACGTTCAAGGCCGGTTCCGTGCCTGACTTCGCGGTTGTGCGTGCCAATGGTGCTCCGCTGTACACGCTGGTGAACCCGGTGGACGATGCCCTCATGGGCATCACGCACGTCCTTCGCGGGGAGGACCTCCTGAGCTCCACGCCCCGGCAGATCGCACTGTACCGGGCTCTCTACGCCATCGGCGTGGCGGAGTACATGCCGGAATTCGGTCACCTGCCCTACGTCATGGGCCAGGGAAACAAGAAGCTTTCCAAACGGGATCCGGAATCCAGCCTCTTCCTGCACCGCGAGCGTGGCTTCATCCCTGAGGGCCTGCTCAACTACCTTTCCCTGCTGGGGTGGTCGCTGAGCGCGGACGAGGACATCTTCACGGTGGAGCAGCTTGTGGCCAACTTCGACATCCACGATGTCCTGGGTAACCCTGCGCGCTTCGATCTTAAGAAAGCCGAGGCCATCAACGGGACCCATGTGCGCCTGCTCGAGCCGGAGGATTTCAAGCAACGGCTCGTCCCGTACCTCCGGGCTGCAGGTTTCGTGGGGGAGATCCTTACCGCCCGGCAGGAGGAGATCCTCGCTGAGGCGGCTCCGCTGGTTCAGGAACGTATTACCCTGTTGGGCGAAGCCCCTGAAATGTTGGCCTTCCTCTTCAAGGCGGACGACGCGATCGATGTTGCCGACGACGCCCGCAAGGGGCTCCCGGAGAACCTGCAGGAAGTGCTTGACGCGGCACTTGCTGCGTTGGAGCCCATAGAGGATTGGACCGCTGAGAACATTCAGACGGCACTTAAACAGGCTTTGGTCGAGGATCTGGGCATTAAGCCCCGAGCTGCCTTTGGGCCGGTGCGCACCGCTATTTCAGGCCGACGTATTTCTCCGCCGCTTTTCGAGTCAATGGTGATCCTGGGTAAGGATTCTTCATTGGCCCGCGTTCGCGCGTTCCGGGGCTAAGCGGCAACGGTCATGGCTATTGAAAGCTCCTTCGGAACTATCCGCGGTGTTCTGTTCGACATCGATGACACCTTGGTGGACCTTGAGTACGCCATGACAACGGCTCTGCGTGATGTTAGCGAGCATCTCCTGCCCGGCCTTGACCAGGCCGGGTGGGTGAAGTTCGGCCGCATCTTCACGCACGAAACAACGCATTTCTATGACCGCTACCTTGCTGGCGAACTGACCTTCAATGAGCAGCGCCTTTTGAGGGGCCGGGCGGCCCTGGGCCACTTTGGGGTGGAGCTCGGAGACGGTGAGGAATCGCAGTCGTGGGTTGCTGAGTACCATCAGCGGCAGACGGCGTACGTGCGCGCTTTCGACGACGTAGCTGGTGTGCTGGATGCGCTCGATGCTGCGGACATTCCCTACGGTGCCGTCAGCAACAACGTTCATGACTACCAACGGGCCAAGTTGGATGGCGCGGGCCTGTCCAGGATCAAGATCCTCGTAGGAACGGATACGGTGGGCGTACCGAAGCCGCATCCTGCCATCTACCTGGAGGGCGTGCGGCTGCTGGGGACAGAACCAGGCGAGACTCTCTACGTTGGGGACAACCGGCTCCTTGATGCTGACGGCGCAACTGCGGCCGGCCTGATTGGCGTGTGGCTCAACAGGACCGGGGAAGAAGTCGAAGAGTTCGCCGGGCGTCAGGTGGATTCGTTGTCGAGACTGCTGATGAGGGCACCTTCCGCGGCCTGACATCCGTGTGATGCAGGTAACGGCTTCGCGATTTGTGCAGGTGGCAAGACTCCGGTAGAGTCATTACTCGTGCTGAGGGGCACGGAGGGAAAAGCCAAGGGAAACCACGGCGGCGAACTCCGGTCCGAAAGTCACTTTGGGATATGGTGTAATTGGCAACACTACGGTTTCTGGTACCGTCATTCTAGGTTCGAGTCCTGGTATCCCAGCTCTGAAATTCCGCGCTATTGCAGCAGAAAATCAGAATTCCACATCGCTTCGCCGATTTGGAAGAGAGCTGAAAGTATGAAATACTCATTCAGCTTGTTCGCCGGAAACGGTGACAAAAAAGTGCAAGGCCCCATCGTATAGCGGCCTAGTACGCCGCCCTCTCACGGCGGTAACGCGGGTTCGAATCCCGCTGGGGTCACAAACAATTCCCCCGGAACTTTGGTTCCGGGGGAATTTTTGGTTCAAGCGCATTTGTGGTCATGAGCCGGCATTCCGGGTTGGCGCCCCGACATTCCCGCGCTCCTTATGACCCGCGGACAGTCTTTGGGCTGGCATGATGATGCTGTGACCGCACATGAAGAGCCGCCAAGAGCAGCGACCAGCCCTGTCGCCAATAAAGCACAGGCTGATGCTGTCAACACCCTTGAAGCGGCCCGCAACGAACTGGCCGGCATCACCTTGCCACTCGCCCTGCCCGACGCCGAAGCCGGTCGGCGCTTGATCAGGGAGACCCTCGCGCAGCTCGACGACTACGTGATTCCCCGGTACCGCAGCCTGGACGCGCCGCTGTTGGCCGTCGTCGGAGGTTCCACTGGCGCCGGTAAATCGACGCTGGTTAATGCGCTGGTAGGCTACCCGGTCACACGTGCCGGAGCTATTAGACCGACAACGCGCCAGCCGATCCTCCTCCACCATCCGCAGGATGGCGAGTGGTTTGAGGGCCAGCGCATACTTCCCAACCTGGAGCGAATCAGGGGTAGCGTCCCTGCGCAACCGTTGCCGTCAAATCAAGCCGGGGTCGAACCGGATGCCCAGGCAATCACGTCCCTGGTGCTCGTGGGTTCCGATCATGTGCCCCCGGGCGTGGCGATTCTGGATGCGCCGGACGTTGACTCCATTTCCGATAACAATCGGAGGCTGGCAGGTCAGCTCCTCGCCGCAGCGGACCTTTGGGTGTTCGTCACCACGGCAAACAGATACGCCGACGCCGTCCCGTGGCGCCTGCTCCTGGATGCGGCTTCGCGGGACATCACGGTCGCCGTGGTGCTGGACCGCGTGCCACCGGCAGCGGAGGAAGAGGTCCGGACGGACCTGAAGGCGATGTTGGATCGTCAGGGCCTGGCTGCTGCAGAACTCTTTGTGGTGCACGAAAGTGGTTTGGATGATTTGGGAATGCTGCCGCCCGAAACTGTCAGTGGGCTGAGACTTTGGCTTGCCGGCCTTGCCGCTGACGCTGCCGGACGAGCGGACGTTGCAAGGCGTACGCTCAACGGAGCCATAAAAGCGGTGAGCGCCCGGTTTGAAGCTATTGCAGCTGCGGCTGCGGCCCAGGATGCTGCGGCCCATGAGCTGAGCTCCGTCTGCGTTCACGAATACGACGACGCCCTGCTGCGGATTCTGGACGCCACCAAGGACGGTGCGCTGCTCCGCGGCGAAGTGCTGGCACGATGGCAGGATTTTGTGGGAACGGGTGAATTCTTCCGGGCTTTGGAGCAGAACATCGGGCGCATGCGGGACCGGATCGGAGCATTCTTCAGGGGTGAACCTGCGCCGGCCGTAAAAGTCGAAACGGCGATCGAAACGGGCTTGCAAGCGGTGATTCTCGATGAGGCCGCCAATGCCGCAGAAAACGTCGACAGGCGCTGGCGCTCGGATGCGGCAGGCCGTCAACTCCTGGGTGCCGCAGATCTTTCAGGAACCAGTCCTGGCTTTGACGCGAAGGCTGCTGCCGCCATCCGCGCCTGGCAGGAAGGACTCATGGAACTGATCCGCACCCAAGGTCAGGAAAAGCGCACACAGGCCCGTTGGCTCTCCTTCGGCGTGAACGGTCTTGGCGCAGCACTGATGGTGGTGGTTTTCTCCATGACTGCCGGTTTGACCGGATTGGAGATAGGCATTGCCGGGGGAACGGCCGTGGTGGGGCAGAAGCTCCTTGAAGCTGTCTTCGGTGAGGATGCCGTCCGTCGGCTTGCCCAGCAGGCCAGGGCCGATCTTCACACGTCCTGCCAACGCCTCCTCGAGGAAGAGCGGAACAGGTTCCTCAGCAGGCTGGAGGCCACTGGTTTGGAGGCTGGCACCGTTCATGGCGATATGGACCTCGCCCGCCATGCCAAGGCACTCCGTCGCCTGGCAGGGGCGGCATGAGCCGGCACAGCCAAATCCGGGAATCGTCCCAACTCCAGCGGCGGCTCGAAGCGCTCAACACAGCACGGGAACTGGCCGAGGGAGTGCTGCCCGAGCAGGATCTGCAATCCGTGTATGAGGTCCTTGAGCGGGCAACTTCCAGGCGCTCGTTGTCGGCAGGACACACGGTGGTGGGTTTCTTCGGGGCCACAGGAAGTGGCAAGTCTTCCTTGTTCAATGCCGTATCCAGCAGCAATCTGGCAACCGCGGCAGCCCGTCGACCCACGACGTCCGCGCCATTGGCGGGAATTTGGGGCGAGGAAGGAAGCGGGCCGCTGCTGGACTGGCTCGGAGTGCAGGAGCGCCACAGCCTGCCTGGGCTCCCAGGCCTGGCCACTGCGGAGAGCGGCCTGATCCTGCTGGACCTTCCCGACTTTGACTCAACGAAAGTGGAGAACCGGGAGGTAGTCCAGCGCATGGTCGGGATGGTGGATGTCCTGGTCTGGGTACTGGACCCGCAGAAGTATGCAGATGCCGCTGTGCACAACGACTTCCTGCGCCCGATGGCCTCCCATGGAGCGGTCACACTTGTTGTCCTGAACCAAATAGACAAGCTCAATGACGCGGACACCGCTGATGTGCTTCATTCCCTGAAAGGAATCCTGGAGCGCGACGGTCTGGCGGACGTTCGCGTCCTGGGCGCCTCGGCACTGTCCGGCGAAGGCATCGACGCCGTCCGTGGTGCCATCCGGGATGTCGTGATCCAGCGGGAGGCAACCACAAAACGCCTGGCTGCCGATGTCTCCAAGGCTGCAGACGAACTGTCCCTGGCTTCGGGTGCAGGCGAGGCCCGCGGCATCAAGGCAAGCACCAAGGCCAAGCTCGCCACTGAATTGTCGACGGCGGCCAACGTACCTGTGGTGGTTGATGCGGTAGCGCGATCATTCAAGAGGGAATCGGCGCGGAGGACGGGATGGCCCGTGACGCGATGGTTGCTGCGCTTCCGGCCGGATCCCCTGAGGAGGCTGAATCTGGGCAGGCAGGACACCAGGCCCGAGCTCAACCGGACTTCCTTGCCGGTAGCCGGCGCACCCGAACGTGCGAGGACAGATGCAGCCGTGCGTGATTTTGTGGATGAGGCTTCTGACGGCGCTCCTGGCCCCTGGCGGGCGTCCATCCGTGGCGTGGCCAGGGAAGGCCGCGAGCAACTGCCGGATGCCCTGGACCAAGCCATCGCCGGGACGGACCTCAAAACGTCAAGACGTCCGTTCTGGTGGTTGTTGTTCAACTCACTCCAATGGATCGCGCTTCTCCTGGCAGTTGGTGGCCTCGGTTGGCTTGGGGTCCTGGCTGCGCTCGGCTATTTCCAAATGCCCGTTCCGGAGGTGCCGAGGACTGAAGGATGGCCTTGGCCCACGTTGATGGTGGCCTGTGGTGTGGTTCTGGGGATCGTTCTGGCCATCTTCGGCAGAATCATCGGCGGCTGGGCCGCGCGCGTGCGCGCCAAAGGCGTGGCCAAGAGACTGAAAGCGGCAATAGCAGGCGTAGCTGAGCGGCGCATCGTGGAGCCGGTGGAGGTGGAGATTGCCCGTTTGGGTGCCTTCAATGCAGCCTTGAAAGCCGCGCGTAAAGGATAGGGATACCTCTAGAGATCGGCCGCAGCGTCCTTGACTTTGATCAACGTCCGAAGGTTCCGGGTTGTGGTGCTGGCCTTGTACCGCGGCTTGGCGGAGAGTTTGCTGAAGGGACTGGCCAAGGTTCCTCCGGCGGGTGCCAACCATGCGGAAGCTTCCGGTCCGAGCCGCACCTGTTCCACGCCACCAAGGGCCTCGCCGGCCTCAAAGAGTTCGTCCAGCATGGCTTTGTCGGACGTGAGGGTGATGTAGCTGTGCGTGGCCTTGTCGTCGGCAGGGTACGGGCAGGCATCCACGAGTTCGGCTACCCGCGAAGCAGTGAGGACAACAACCCAGGCGTCGTAGCCGAAGGATTCACGCAGGCACTTTTCGAACTGGACCTTGACATCCTTGATGCTCAAATCAGTCTTCAGGACAACGTTTCCACTCGCCAGCAGCGTCTTGACGTCAGAGAATGGGTAGCCCTTAAGTGCTGATTTCAGTTCGGCCATCTTGATGTTGATCCCGCTGACGTTGATGCCCCTAAGGAATACTGCGTAGGTGGTCATGGACGTCCCCCTTCAATAACGCCAGGTCTAGTCGTTGTTCTTGCGCAAAGCCTCTGTCAGTATCCGGGCGGCATTGCAGACGACCTCGGCGTGCAATCGTCCTGGCTGGCGCGTGAGGCGCTCAATCGGACCTGAAATGGAAACCGCGGCTATGACCCTTCCGGAGGGTCCACGGACCGGAGCGGAAACCGAGGCGACCCCTGGCTCGCGTTCGCCCAGGCTCTGACCCCAGCCCCGGCGTCGTACTCCTGCCAGGACGGTGGGCGTAAAGCGGGCGTTCTGCAATCCTTCCAGCAGGCGGTCGTGGTCTTCCCAGGCGAGGAGGACCTGTGCGGCCGAGCCGGCTTTCATGGACAGCTGGGTTCCCACCGGAATGGTATCGCGCAGCCCGATCGGACGCTCCGCTGAGGCAACGCATACGCGCCAATCGCCCTGCCTGCGGAAAATCTGGGCGCTCTCGCCGGTAGCGTCCCGCAGTTGGATGAGTACGGGCCCGGCAGAGGCGATGAGCCGGTCTTCGCCAGCCGCGGATGCGAGCTCCACCAGGCGACTGCCCAGAACGAAGCGTCCCTGGATGTCGCGACTGACCAGCCGGTGGTGGACCAAGGCCAGCGCGAGCCGGTGAACGGTGGGCCGGGCGAGGCCCGTGGCCGCTACAAGTTGCGCAAGTGTCGTTGGCCCGGCCTCGAGGGCATCGAGTACTTGGGCCGCTTTATCAATGACCCCGACTCCACTAGAATTGTCCATGTAATGATATTGCCGTCTCAATATCTGAGATGCAAGTTGTTTCACTGGCCTATTTTGCAACCGTGCTGCTTCAGTGGTTGGAAGAGTTCAGTGGTTCGAAGAACAGTTCAGCGGATGAAGAACATCCAACTTCAGTGAAGGGAGCAAGGCCGTGGGAAAGACACTGGCCGAGAAAGTCTGGGACGCGCACGTAGTGCGCAAGGGTGAAGGCGAAGGAGCCAATGCCCAGCCCGACCTTCTTTTCATTGACTTGCACCTGGTCCACGAGGTGACGTCACCGCAGGCTTTCGAGGGGCTGCGCCTTGCCGGCCGCAAGCTGCGACGCACCGACCTCACCATTGCCACGGAGGATCACAACACTCCCACCCTGGACATCGACAAGCCCATCGCGGACCTCACCAGCCGCACGCAGATTGAAACGCTGCGCGCCAACTGCAAGGAATTCGGCGTCCGCCTGCACTCGCTCGGCGATAAGGAGCAGGGCATCGTGCACGTCGTGGGTCCGCAGCTGGGCCTGACCCAGCCGGGCATGACCGTGGTGTGTGGCGACTCGCACACCTCCACGCACGGCGCCTTCGGTGCACTTGCCATGGGCATCGGAACCTCTGAAGTCGAACACGTCATGGCAACCCAGACGCTGTCCTTGAAGCCGTTCAAAACCATGGCGATCAACGTTGAGGGGACGCTGCGCCCGGGAGTTACCGCCAAGGACATCATCCTGGCCGTCATCGCCAAGATCGGTACCGGCGGAGGCCAGGGCTACGTCCTGGAATACCGCGGCTCTGCCATCCGGGCCCTGTCGATGGATGCCCGGATGACCATCTGCAACATGTCCATCGAAGCCGGCGCGCGTGCCGGAATGGTGGCTCCGGACCAGATCACCTACGACTACATGCAGGGCCGTCCGCATGCGCCCGAAGGCGCTGACTGGGACGCCGCCGTCGAGTACTGGAACACGCTGCACACTGACGCCGACGCGACGTTCGACGTCGAAGTGGACCTCGATGCGAACACCCTCGAGCCGTTCGTCACCTGGGGCACCAACCCCGGCCAGGGCGTTTCGCTGTCAGCCAAGGTTCCGTCCCCGGAGGACTTCGGCGACGAGAACGCCAAGGCTGCCGCCGAGCGCGCGCTGCAGTACATGGGCCTTGAGGCGGGCACCCCCATGAAAGACATCCGCGTGGATACCGTCTTCCTGGGCTCCTGCACCAATTCCCGCATCGAGGACCTTCGTGCTGCCGCCGACATCATCCGCGGCCGCGAGAAGGACCCGGATATCCGCATGCTCGTGGTGCCGGGTTCCGCCCGTGTCCGGCTCGAAGCCGAAGCCGAGGGCCTGGATAAAGTCTTCAAGGATTTCGGTGCCGAGTGGCGCTTCGCCGGTTGCTCGATGTGCCTGGGCATGAACCCGGACCAACTGGAGCCGGGGGAGCGCTGCGCTTCAACGTCCAACCGCAACTTTGAGGGCCGCCAGGGCAAGGGCGGCCGTACGCACCTTGTCTCTCCCGTGGTGGCTGCCGCGACAGCCGTCCGCGGAACGCTGAGCTCGCCGTCGGACCTTGAGCCGGCTTCTGCAGGCACATTGACCGGAACCGCAGTCTAGGAGGATCCCATGGAAGCATTCACTACCCACACCGGCATCGGCGTTCCGCTGCGCCAGAGCAATGTGGATACCGACCAAATCATTCCGGCGGTCTACCTCAAGCGCATCACGCGCACCGGCTTCGAAGACGCCCTCTTCGCCGCCTGGCGCAAGGACGAGTCGTTCATCCTCAACCAGGCCCCGTTCAAGGCCGGCTCCGTGCTGGTGGCCGGCCCGGACTTTGGGACGGGTTCCTCCCGTGAGCACGCTGTCTGGGCGTTGAAGGACTACGGCTTCAAAACTGTGCTGTCCTCACGTTTCGCCGATATTTTCCGCGGCAACTCAGGCAAGCAGGGACTGCTGGCAGCCCAGGTGGCACAGGATGACATCGAGCTCATCTGGAAGATCCTGGAGAACGCTCCCGGCACTGAGGTCAAGGTGGACCTGGTCTCCAAGACGGTGGAATGCGGCAACGTCGTGGCTCCGTTCGAGATCGACGACTACACGCGCTGGAGGCTCCTGGAAGGGCTCGACGACATCGGCCTCACCCTCCAGCACGAAGAAGACATCACCGCCTACGAGGCCACAAGGCCCTCGTTCAAGCCGAAGACACTTCCGGCGAAAAGCTGACGAATTCCCCGGCGGCTGAATGCTGAGGAACCAGGACCGGTGGGCCCCCCAGGGTGGGCTCACCGGTCTTTTTTTCGGAGGATTGGTGGATACAGGATCTGCCCGGCACGGGGCAGCTCCATTTCGGTTGGGTAACCCGAGCTTCTATGCTTAGCTGGAGCCTTTGTAAGTATGGGGGGCGAGTAGTCGTGAGGAAACCGGTATAGATGAGTAGTGTTCTGACAATCCGCGGTGGCGTCCCGTTGACAGGGCGGGTGACCGTTCGCGGTGCCAAGAACCTTGTGCCCAAGGCCATGGTGGCGGCGTTGCTGGGCAGCGAACCATCAGTGCTTCGGAACGTGCCGGAAATCAAGGACGTGGAGGTTGTTACCAGCCTGCTGAAGCTCCACGGTGTGACTGTGGTCAAGGACCCCGATACGGGTGATCTGACACTGAATCCGAAGGATGCCAAAACGGCATCCAGCACCGCCATTGACGCGCATGCCGGCGATTCACGCATCCCGATCCTGCTGTGCGGCCCCCTGATCCATGCGATCGGAGAGGCCTTCATTCCGGACCTTGGCGGCTGCAAGATTGGCGACCGTCCCATCGACTACCATCTGAACGTCCTGCGCCAGTTTGGCGCCGTTGTGGAAAAGCGCCCGGGCGGCATCCACATCTCCGCACCCAACGGACTCCACGGCGCCAAGATCTCCCTTCCCTATCCATCAGTGGGCGCAACCGAGCAGGTGTTGCTGAGCGCTACGCGCGCGGAAGGAATCACGGAACTCAGCGGGGCTGCGACCGAACCGGAGATCATAGATCTCATCGCCGTGCTGCAGAAAATGGGCGCCATTATCAGTGTCCAGACTGACCGGACCATCCGCATCGAGGGTGTCAAGGACCTTGGTGGCTACAACCACCGGGCGCTTCCGGACCGGAACGAGACTGCGTCCTGGGCCTCGGCCGCGTTGGTTACGCGTGGCGACATTTTTGTTGAAGGTGCTTCACAGCGGGACATGATGACCTTCCTGAACACCTACCGCAAGGTGGGGGGCGGCATGGACATTGGGGATGACGGCATCCGTTTTTACCACCCCGGAGGCAAGCTTTCCCCGCTGGTCCTGGAGACGGATGTGCACCCAGGCTTCATGACTGACTGGCAGCAGCCCCTGGTGGTGGCTTTGACCCAGGCGGAGGGCGTGTCGATTGTGCATGAGACGGTCTATGAGAACCGTTTCGGCTTCACCGATGCCCTGGCCCGGATGGGTGCAAACATCCAGGTCCACCGTGAGTGCCTTGGCAGTGTTCCCTGCCGCTTCGGCCAGAGGAACTTCCTGCATTCCGCAGTGATCTCCGGTCCTACGCCGCTGCGGGGGACCGAGATCGACATCCCCGATCTTCGTGGCGGCTTCAGCCACCTCATTGCAGCTTTGGCCGCGACCGGCACCTCCAGGGTCACAGGCATCGATATCATCAACCGTGGATACGAGCGCTTTACCGAGAAGCTCGCTGGCCTGGGCGCCGATTTCGACATCATCACCACCAAGTAGCGGGGGACCCTTTGAAGGAATCGGCCAAGAGCCGGGCTACGTTCATGCTCCTGGCGGGCATTGCGCGTCCGTTGATGAACCTCCTGATGGGCAAGAAGTGGGAGGGCACCGGGAAGCTCCCCGCGGGCGGCTTCATCGCAGCACCGAACCACTGCACTGAAATTGATCCCGTCGTGATCGGGCACATGCTCTACAACCAGAAGCGTCCTCCGCATTTCCTCGCGAAGGCAGGCCTCTTCAAAGCACCTGTGCTGGGAGCCTTGCTGCGGGCGACGAACCAGATTCCGGTTGAACGCTCGACGGCGGGAGCCAACCGCTCGCTGCAAATCGCCAAAGAGGTGGTGGACGCCGGAGGTGCCATCATTATCTACCCCGAGGGAACCCTGACCCGGGACCCGGACCTGTGGCCGATGAAGGGCCACACTGGCGCTGCCCGCCTGGCATTGCAGACAGGTGCACCGGTTGTTCCGATGGCCCACTGGGGCGCCCATGAGGTTTTCCCCCGATATGCCAAGCGTTTCCACGTCTTCCCTCGAAAGACCGTCAGGGTTCTCGTAGGTGAGCCCGTGGACCTGAGCGCTTTCGCGGACCGGCCCATGGACCGTGCCACGCTGTCCGAAGCTACAGACGTCATCATGGAGGCGGTAACCGAGCTCCTGGCAACCCTGCGGGGCGAGGAGCCGCCGGCCGAACGCTGGGATCCGGCCGTTCATAAGCAGGCCAAACATGGCCGGTTCGTGGAGCGTGGTTCAAACGCTGCACGCGGCGAAGCGCCTGAAAAGGCTGTAGAGCCCGCTGGCAACGATGCATCTCTTGAGAACCCGGAACCGGAGGGCAGCAAATGACGGTTATTGAAAGCCGTGTCCCTGCTCCGGATACCGTAGCTGTACTTGGCGCAGGTTCGTGGGGAACTACGTTCGCCAAGATCCTCGCGGATGCTGCTGCCACTACCGGGGTGGAGCGGAGGATCCGGATTTGGGGGCGGCGCGCAGGGGTGGTTGATCAGATCAATGCTGAGCACCGCAATGAGCAGTATTTGAAGGACATCGAACTTCCCCACGCCGTCACCGCATCCACGGATGTTGCAGAGGTCCTGCAGGATGCCGGTCTCGTGGTCCTTGCCGTGCCGGCCCAATCGCTGCGGCCCCAGTTGGGGGAATGGAAGCGCCTGCTCGCCCCGGACGCAATTGTCGTATCGCTGATGAAGGGCCTCGAACTGGGGACTGACGCACGCATGAGCGAGGTCATCGCCCAGGAGCTAGGCATCCCGGAATCACGTGTGGTGGTGGTCTCCGGACCCAACCTCGCCATGGAGATTGCCAGGGAACAACCCACTGCGTCTGTAGTTGCCTGCAGTGACGCCGATACCGCCGCCGCAATCGCGCTCTGCTGCACCGCACCGTACTTCCGTCCCTATACCAGCACCGATGTTGTGGGCGTGGAGATCGGCGGGATCGTCAAGAATGTGATTGCCCTTGCTGTAGGTATTTGCGAGGGGCGCCAAATGGGTGACAACACCAAAGCGTCAGTCATCACGCGAGGCCTCGCTGAGACGTCCCGGCTTGCCTTGGCGCTGGGTGGAGAGGCCCACACCATGGCGGGTCTCGCGGGCCTCGGTGACCTCGTTGCAACGTGCTCCTCTGCCCTCTCCAGGAATCACACAGCTGGAAGGCTACTGGGCGAGGGGCTGAGCCTCGAGCAGGTGGCTGAACAGATGACGCAAACCGCTGAAGGTATTAAGTCCGGCCCTGCCGTGCATGAATTGGCTGGCAAACTGAATGTCGAAATGCCCATTACGGCCGCCGTTGTGGCGGTGCTTGAAGGCAAAATGTCCGTTGATGACCTGGGGCCGCGATTGCTGGCCCGGGCCCTGAAGTCCGAAGGCGACTACTGATTGTGACTGAAGAATCCACCCCCGTGACCGGCCGTCGACCCCGTGTGGCGGTCCTTTTCGGCGGACGTTCCAGCGAACACGCTGTTAGTTGCGTGACTGCGGCAGGCGTCATGGGTGCCATTGATAAGAGCAAGTACGACGTCGTGCCCATTGGTATTGCCAAGTCCGGACAGTGGGTCCTTGCATCGGGGGACACCAGCCAGTGGTCCTTGAGCTCGTCCGCACTTCCTGAGGTATCGCCGTCGGACCGGACCGTCACCTTGGCAGAGGTGGGCGGCGAGCACCAGCTCATCGTGACCGCACCAAATGCGATACCCGAGGAACTCGGCTCCGTGGACGTCGTCTTTCCTTTGCTCCATGGCCCTTGGGGCGAGGACGGAACCGTCCAGGGCCTCCTGGAGCTATCCGACACACGTTACGTTGGTGCCGGCGTGCTTGCCTCGGCAGTAGGCATGGACAAGCACTTCATGAAAGTAGTTTTCGAAGCCGCTGGACTGACGGTGGGGCCTTATATCGCCGTCACGGACCGCGAGTGGCTCACGGACGCCGAGGCTGTCCGCAAGCGCGTGGACAAGCTCGGTTTCCCGGTCTTCGTCAAGCCTGCCCGTGCCGGCTCCTCCATGGGAATTTCCAAGGTGGATTCTTTGGAGGGCTTGGACGCTGCCATCGAGGAAGCCCGCCGCCACGACCTGAAATTGGTCATTGAAGCCGGCATTGCGGGGCGTGAAATCGAGTGCGCTGTGCTGCAGGGCAGGGGCACCGATGCGCCCCGTACCTCCATGCCCGGCGAAATTGCGGTGGCTCCCGGCGAACACCAGTTCTATGACTTCGCTGCCAAATATGTCGAAGATGGTGCTGCCGCGTTGAGTTGCCCGGCCGATATGCCGGACGAGGCCATTGCGCGCGTCCGGGAATTGGCCGCTGCCGCCTTCGATGCCGTGGGCGCGGAAGGACTGAGCCGGGTGGACTTCTTCTACACGCCCGCGGGTGAGCTCATTATTAACGAAATCAACACCATGCCCGGCTTCACTCCGAAGAGCATGTACCCGCAGATGTGGGCGGCTTCAGGTTTGCCTTATCCGGAGCTGATCGATGAACTCATCCATCTGGCCCTGACCCGCAAAACGGGCCTGCGTTAACCCAAGCCGGCAGCGGCTGGTGTCGGTAGGCAGGACCGGCGCCAGCTGCCCTTTAGCCGGTTGAGCCCCCGCTATTTGGCGGTCGGGAGGTTCTGCAGGTCTTCCTGGCCCACGCAATGGCGCGTTGCTTTGATCTTCCCGGCAGCGGCTGCGAGTTCGGTGAGGACTGTGGCCGAGCTGATGTTGGCGGCTTCCAATTTGACCGGATCGACGAGGATTTCCGTTGCCGGTTCGCGTCCAAAGGTGGTCAGGGTATAGACGCCATCGCCTTCTTTGATCACCCAGTCGATGTCATTTACGCTGACGCAACGGTCAGTGGTTGGTCCAGGGACGTTGACACCGCAGCGCAGGATGATCTGGGAGGGATCGCCCCACGCAGCAGTGGCCTGGCTGTTGGTCTTGCGGAGTGCGGCATCGCCGATTTTGTCCGGGAGCGCCACCATCATCGGGGCGCAGGCCGGATTGGCGGCGTCGGTTGCCGCCGTGACGTCCACAGTGGGGGCGCAGGCTGAAACTGCGAGCACGGACGCTGCGGCCAAGCTGAAGGCCACGGCAGTCCGCGGAAGGGTCTTTCGGTGCATCATTCAAGCCTATCCCGCCCACGCAGCCGCCTGGCGTGAGGTTGGTGCACCCGTTACGAGGGTCACATTGCCGATGGTGCGCCCGGCGCAGGCTCCGGCGATATTTTGTCGGTGTCCCGCGATAGCGTAGAGCCGTGCCCCCAAAACAGCCATCCGAAGTTCAGCCATCCGAAGAATGTCCAACAGTCGCAGATCTGTCGGAGTCCGAGCTCCTTGCCCTGATCTTCCCCCGACTCAACAGCAGCCCCAGCGTCCTGCTGGGTCCCGGCGACGACGCCGCCCTGGTTGCCGCCACAGACGGCCGCGCACTGATTTCCATCGATACCCAGACCCAGGACCAGGACTTCAGGCTGGAGTGGAACAACGGCTATCGAACCACAGGATACGACGTCGGATGGAAGTCCGCGGCACAGAACCTTAGCGATATCAACGCCATGGGCGGAACGGCCACCTCGCTGGTGGTGAGCCTGACCATGCCGCCGGCCACACCAGTTCAATGGGTGAAGGACTTCGCGGACGGCCTCACCGCTGGAATCATCGGGCTGGGAGTTCCTGATTGCTCCGTCGCAGGAGGAGACCTCGGCCGTGGCCGGGAGATTGCGGTGACTGTCGCCGTCGTCGGTACTTTGGCTGGAGAGGATCCCGTATTGCGTTCCGGGGCAAAGCCGGGAGATGTCGTGGCAGTGGCAGGTACCCTGGGGCGTGCTGCCGCAGGTCTGGCGCTGTTGGAAAGCGATGTCACCCTAACAGACCTCTCGGCCGGGCAGCGTGCCCTGTTGGATAGCCAATGCCGCCCCTTGCCGCCGTTGGCTGCCGGGCCGCTTGCCGCACGTTCGGGCGTAACAGCAATGATGGACATTTCAGATGGTCTGCTGCGCGACGGCGGCCGGCTCGCCGCAGCAAGCAACGTCATCCTGGACTTTGACGCTGTTTCGTTGAAGGCCCATGCAGTTCCACTGGAACCAGCTGCCGCCTTGCTGGGCGTGGATGCCATGCCATGGGTTCTGGGCGGGGGAGAAGACCACGGGCTGCTGGCTACCTTCCCAGCCGGAATTCAGCTGCCGCAGGGCTTTACTGCGATAGGCTCAGTTCAGGCCGTTGCCCAGTCTCAAGGCACCGGCGTCCGGATTGCCGGACAAGCTGCTGACACCGTGGGATGGGATCATTTTGCAGACTAAGATCGCCGCGAATGCGCACGCCATGAAACGTTGGCTCGGCAAGACAGAGGTGGTCCTGGGCAACCATAGCGACCGCCTGAACGCGATCAACATCTTTCCCGTCGCAGACGGCGATACTGGGACCAACCTTTATCTGACGGCGCGCGCAGCTGTGGCCGCGGTGGCTGGCACCGCTTCGGACGCTGTAGAGACCGGCAACGACGTCGGTGCTGTGCTGTCACGCGCTGGTCAGGCCGCCATGGAACAGGCAAGGGGTAACTCCGGCACCCTTTTTGCTGTTTTTCTGTGCGCTGCGGCGGAGCCGCTTTCCGGAAAAGCGCGCCTGAGTGCGCCGCTGCTGGCCACAGCCCTTAACAGGGCCCAGATCCGGGCTTGGTCGGCCTTGAGCGAACCAGTGTCCGGAACCATGCTGTCCGTCCTTGAAGCAGCGGCCCATGCAGCCCAGGCGGCGGATTCTTCCCAGAACGGCGATGACAGCAACCACGCGCTGGGCGTTGCCTTGGATGCAGTGGTGGAAGCCGCCTTCCAAGCCGTTGTACGCACAGAGGACGAACTCCCACCCCTGCAGGCGGCGCACGTGGTGGACGCCGGCGGTGTAGGTATGTTGCTGGTGCTGGACTGTCTCCGCTCCGCAGTGCTCGGCGAAGAACTGCAGGATGAGCTCCTCGATGGCCTCCACGGCTACCAGCTGCAGGATCCGCACATCCACCAGCAGATGCCGGCCGACGACGGCGTGGAAGTCATGTGTACCATCAGCCTTTCGCCCTTGGACGCGGCCGTGCTGCGCCAACGCCTGGACGAGATGGGTGATTCCGTCATCATGAGCCAGGTTGGCACTACTGGTCACCATCCAGACGACGACGAATCCACTGCTGAAGCCAGTTATCGTTGGCGTGTGCATGTCCACGTACCTGATCCCGCACCGGCCGTAGCGCTCATCAGGTCTCTGGGGGAGCCAACGGAAATTGCCGTCAGCCAGCTTGCCCTGCCCCGGGAATATGAAGACGGGTCGCGGGATTTTGAAGCAACACAAACTGCAGAACCCAACAACATCCCGGGCCAGTCACGGCATGAATACTGAGCTGGAACTGCCCCTGGAACGCAGGATCGGCAAGCGCTCGGCGTCCGTCATTGACAAGCACCTTGGCCTCAAGACGACCGGCGCGCTGCTTAACTACTTTCCGCGCAGGTACTTGAGCAGGGGCGAACTTACTCCCATCAGTAATCTTCCCCTGGACGAGGAAGTCACGCTGATTGCGCGGGTCCTGTCCAACAGCACACGTCAGATGCGTGCCCGAAGAGGTTCCATTACGGACGTCGTGGTGACTGATGAAGCCGGTGGAAGCCACGTTCCTGGCACCTTGAAAGTCAGTTTTTTCAATGGGTTCCGGGCCAAGGCGGAACTCCTTCCGGGCCGCCGGGCAATGTTTTCCGGGAAGGTGACCCGGTATGGGGGCGCCTTGGGGCTGACCAACCCGGACTTCCTGTTGCTGGATGAGGATCCGGATGCTGACGGCTCCATTGACCCTGAAAAGTTGGCAGCGATGCCTATCCCTGTCTATCCCGCAACGGCAAAGCTGACAAGCTGGTCCATTCACAAGGTGATTACGGCGTTGCTGCAAACCCTTGACCTCGATGCCTTGGCGGATCCCCTCCCGGAGTCCATTGTCAGCAGGGACGGACTGCTGAGCGTGGCTGATGCTTATCGCCTGATCCACTCGCCTGAGACTGCCAAAGACTGGCAGCGGGCGCAGGAACGGTTCCGCTACCAGGAGGCGCTGGTGCTGCAGGCGGCTTTGGCGCGACGACGTGCCCAGCTTGCTGCAGAGGAAGCCACTGCCCGGCGTCCAGTCAGCGGCGGCCTGCTGGAAGAGTTCGACCGGAACCTGCCCTTCACGCTCACTGCCGGCCAGACAGCGGTGGGAAAGACGCTTTCAGAAGAACTTGGCCAGGACACCCCCATGAATCGACTCCTGCAGGGTGAGGTCGGCTCGGGCAAGACTATTGTGGCGCTGCGGGCGATGCTGCAGGTGGTTGACGCGGGAGGGCAGGCGGCGCTCCTGGCGCCCACGGAAGTTTTGGCTGCGCAGCATTTCGAGTCCATCCGCAGGACCCTGGGGCCGCTGGCCCGCGATCACCTTTTTGGCGGTACCGGGATGCTCGGAGCCGGCATCGGTGATGAGGCCGGGCGGGCTGGTGTCCAGGTGACCCTGCTGACCGGGTCCATGCCAACGGCGGCGCGAAAACAGGCCATGCTCGATGCCGCTTCAGGAAACGCAAGCATCGTGATCGGAACCCACGCTCTGTTGAGCGACAAAACCAGTTTTCAGGACCTCGGCTTGATCGTGGTGGACGAGCAGCACCGCTTCGGCGTGGAGCAACGTGACGCATTGCGTGCCAAGGCCCAACGTCCGCCGCATCTGCTGGTTATGACTGCCACGCCTATTCCCCGCACAGTGGCGATGACCGTGTTCGGCGATCTTGAAACCTCCATCCTCGATGAACTTCCCGCTGGGCGGGCGCCTATTTCCACCCATGTTGTGGGGCTTGCCGAGAACCCGGGCTGGGCGGATCGAATCTGGAAACGGTCACGGGAAGAAGTCGACGCCGGTCATCAGGTCTACGTTGTATGTCCCAAGATCGGCTCGGACGACGACGGGGACTTCAGCCCGGGGGAAGCGGAACCAAGCGACGCCGAACTCTCGGACGAAGGTCCGGCCCGCGAGCTCGCTTCGGTGACAGCCGTCGTCGAAAGCCTGGTGCAGGAGCCGTCTTTGGCCGGGGTGCCCGTGGCGCCCCTCCATGGTCGTCAGGACCCGCTGCTAAAAACCGAAACCATGGCTTCGTTCGCGGCAAACCAGACCAAGGTGCTGGTCTCCACCACGGTTATCGAGGTGGGTGTCGATGTTCACAATGCCACCTTGATGGTCATCCTGGACGCCGATCGTTTTGGTATTTCCCAACTCCACCAGCTTCGTGGCCGGGTTGGCCGTGGCGGTCTGCCGGGGACGTGCCTGCTGGTCACTACTTTGGAGCCGGGGCACCCGAGCCGTCGAAGACTGGATGCCGTGGCGTCCACCACCGATGGGTTCGAGCTCTCCCAGGAGGACCTGAAACTCCGCCGTGAGGGCGATATCCTGGGCGCCTCGCAATCAGGTGGGCGGTCCACGCTTAAGCTGCTGCGTGTCCTGGAGCACGAAGACCTGATTGCCCGTGCACGCTCGGACGCACAGGCCCTTGTTGGCCAGGACCCGGCCCTGCGTCACCAGCCGGTCCTGGCCGCGACCATTGATGAATACTTGAACCCTGAAAAGGAGGCGTTCCTTGAACGCGGTTAGAGAATCCCCGGGTACGCGCAGTGCTAAACGGTCGGGCACCGGCAATGGAGAGGCGCTGTGAGCCGGATCATTGCCGGAGTTGCTGGTGGGAATCCGCTTACGAGCGTGCCCGGGACCGCAACGCGGCCCACTACGGACCGTGTTAAGGAAGCACTGTTTTCCCGGCTCGAGTCTTTGGCTGTCATCGATGATTCCCGGGTGTTGGATCTCTATGCCGGTTCCGGAGCCCTGGGTGTGGAAAGCGCCAGCCGGGGCGCCCGCAGCGTGGACCTGGTGGAATTCGATGCCAAGGCCAGTGATGCCTGCCAACGCAACGCGGATTTGGTCAACCAAATCCTGGGCGGCAAGAAAGTTTCAGTCCATCGGTCCAAGGTGGAGTCTTTCCTGGAGCGCGCCACAGCACGCGATGTGTGGGACCTGGTGTTCCTGGATCCGCCATATCCGCTGGACGAACCAGCGTTGAGTGCCGTGCTGGCCAAGTTGTCGCCCCACTTGGATGAAGGGGCGGTCGTGGTGGTGGAGAGGTCGTCCAGGAGTGCCGAACCGGACTGGCCTGAAGCGCTGGAATGTTTCGCTGACAAGAAGTACGGCGAGACCAAGCTGTGGTTCGCTGAACCCTCCTAGCCTGAAATTCTGTCCAGGTCCACGCCATGGAGGACTGTTGCCGGGTGTGGGCCGCGCGAGAGTAGCGCGCTGGTCCACGCTGCCGGCCATGGCGTTCGGGTGCCCACCAGGATGATGTTGCCGGGGTAGCGCCCCGCGAACATTCCCGTCTCGGCAAATGCGATAACGTCCGCCATGGCTTGCCGGAGGGCTTTTACCTGGCTTCGCACCAGGGTTAGCGCCGGTTCGTCGCCGACGTTCACGATCAGTACGCCGTCTGGCCTCAAGCGGGCAGCGGCCTCTTCGTAGAACTCCCTGCACGCGATGTGGGCTGGTGCTTCCGGCCCGGAGAAGATATCAAGGATGACGACGTCGAACTCCACGTTGGCGGGAAGTTCGGCCAGCGCCTCGCGTGCGTCGCCTATATGGGTGTACAGCCGCGTGCCCGCCGGCATGGGCAGCTTTTGCAGGACGAAGTCGAGCAATTCGCGTTCGAGTTCCACTGCATACTGGTCTGAACCTGGACGCGTTGCCTGGATGTATCGGGCCAAAGTCAGGGCGCCGGCGCCGAGGTGGAGCACAGAGAGTGGCTCTCCAGGCTCTGCGGCCAGATCCACCACATGAGCGATCCGGCGAAGATATTCGTAGAAGATCTCCGCGGGGTTGGCCACGTTCACGTGGGATTGTTCAGCACCACCGATGCTGAGGATGTAACTGCCTTCAATGAGCGTATCGGCATCAACAGTGGCGTGCTGCCCTGTGGTCCGCAGGAAACGCGTGGCGTGATGGCGGCCGGAGTCGTTGCGATTCAGAGCAGGTCCTTAAGTGCGGACAATCGTTCGGCCGCTTCTTCCAGGACGCTGGTTTTCTTGCAGAAGGCGAAACGCAACAGGCTGCGGGTTCGCTGCGCTCCTTCAGGGTGGCAAAAAACAGGAACCGGGATCGCGGCGACACCTACCAGGCCTGGCAACCGGCGTGCCAGGTCCACGGAGTCCTTGATGCCCAGTGGTTCTGTGTCGACGTTGACGAAGTACGTACCGCGTGGCGTGAAGACGTTGAATCCTGCAGCGCGAAGGCCCTCGGAGAGGATGTCGCGTTTGTGGCGAAGCGTTTCGGCTATCCCGGTGTAGAACGTGTCAGGAAGGGCAAGTCCCACCGCGATGGCGCTTTGGAACGGCGTGCCCGAGCTGTATGTCAGGAACTGTTTGACGGTGCGGACGGCGGCAACCAGGTCCTGGGGGCCGCTAAGCCAGCCGATTTTCCACCCGGTGAAGGAGAAGGTCTTTCCTGCAGAGGAGATTGTGAGGGTCCGTTCCGCAGCCCCAGGCAAGGAAGCGACTGGAATATGTGGTACGCCGAAGGTGAGGTGCTCGTAGACTTCGTCGCTGACAATGATGGCGTCGTACTTGATGGCCAGCTCAACCACCTTTTCCAGGACCTCTTGGGGGAAAACGGCGCCGGTGGGATTGTGCGGGTTGTTCAGGAGCACCACCTTGGTCCGGCTGCTGAAGGCCTCTTCCAGCCTGGCGGGGTCCGGAAGGAAATCCGGGGCCGCCAGGGGAGCGGTGACATGTTGTGCCCCTGCCAATCCGATGATGGCTCCATAGGAGTCATAGAACGGTTCGAAGGTGAGGACTTCGTCACCGGGCTGGACGAAAGCCAAAAGTGACGCCGCTATGGCTTCGGTGGCGCCGGTAGTGATGATGATTTCCGTTTGCGGGTCTGGAGTGAGTCCATAGAACCGGAGTTGGTGTTCCGCGACAGCTTCGCGCAACTCCGTGGTGCCCTTGCCGGGTGCGTATTGGTTGGCTCCTGCGGCGATGGCTGCCTGCGCTGCGGCTTTGATCTCCGTGGGCCCGTCCTCGTCGGGGAAGCCCTGTCCGAGGTTGATGGCGCCGGAGGATATTGCCAAGGTGGTCATCTCCTCGAAGATGGTCACTCCGAGGTTTCCGTCAGGCGAAAGCAGGTTGGCGCCGGTGGCGGCCCGCTGCCATGGCGCGGAGGCCTGGCCCGTTGTATGGAGCGGTAAAGTCCTGCCTGCTGATGACATGTCAGCCATGGTATCCCGGCGAAGCTATGGGGTAGGTTCGTGTCATGAGACGTGCGGTATGCCCTGGATCCTTTGACCCTATCCACAACGGACATCTCGAAGTCATCGCGCGGGCAGCGGGCCTGTTTGACGAAGTCATCGTGGCCGTGTCCACCAATTACGCCAAGAAGTACCGCTTCAGCCTCGAAGACCGGATGGAGATGGCCCGCGAGACGCTGGCATCCTTGCGAGGCATTATCGTTGAGCCGATGGGGGAGGGGCTGTTGGCCGAGTACTGCCGCCATCGGGGTGTTTCGGCAATCGTGAAAGGCCTGCGCTCGTCCTCGGACTTTGACTACGAATTGCCGATGGCCACCATGAACCGTCAGCTGACCGGCGTCGAAACCGTCTTCCTGCCGGCAGAAGCGCACTATGTCCACCTTTCGTCCACCTTGATCAAAGAGGTCAACGTATTGGGCGGTGACATTTCGGATTTCGTACCGAAATCTGTGTTGAAGCGGCTCCTCGCTGGCGAGTCTGGAACGTAACCCTCCCGCAAGGGGGTAGTCTTGATAGGTACCTCGCAGCTTCTTGCGGTGGATCCCAGCTGAAACCGTGGCGTTCTTTGCGCGCCCGGCACCGGTTTGAGTCCTCAGGCTTGATCAGGCTAAGATGGTACGTCGGTCATATGTTCTACAGGAGTTCTCATTAAGCGAGATGCAAGTTCGCCCTTGGCGCTGGTAGTCAAGGACCTTGGACGCAGTCCAGGAACCATGCGGACACTCAACGAACATGTACCGGCGCCAAGTGACCTTGGTGTGGCGCTCATTGGCGTGAAGGAAGGCTCGGATGTCGAATTGGATCTTCGCCTTGAGGCCGTACACGAAGGAATTCTGGTATCAGGATCCGTAATCGTCGAAGTAACCGGCGAATGCGGTCGATGCCTGGATCCCCTTGCGTATGACCTTGAAGTCAATGTGCAAGAACTTTTCTTCTATGAAGGCGTCGAGCTTTCTGACGAAGAAGACGATGAAGAGCAACGTCGAGTCGAGCACGATCTGATCGATCTTGAGCCGGTGTTGCGGGACGCAGTTGTCACTATGCTGCCGTTCCAGCCGGTGTGCCGGGAAGACTGCCAGGGCCTTTGCTCCGAATGTGGAGCACGCCTGGAAGACGAGCCGGGGCACCACCACGAGGTCATTGACCCTCGCTGGGCTGCCCTAGCTGATCTGGCTAAGACTGACCGGCAAACTGATTAGTAAGTGTTGGACTAAGAGAGAAATGAGATAGCCGTGGCTGTTCCCAAGCGGAAAATGTCTCGCGCAAACACACGCGCCCGCCGTGCCCAGTGGAAGGCAACTGCCCCCAACTTGGTCAAGACCATCGAAAACGGTCAGGTTACTTACAGCCTGCCGCACCAGGCAAAGGTCGTCACTGACTCTGCCGGCACCGCGCTGTTCCTTGAATACAAGGGCCGCAAGGTAGCAGACGCCTAATCTGCCCCATAGGCTGACAAAGGATGTCTTCAACTGAAGAGCTTCTGAAGCGTCTCGGTGTCTCCATTGACACCGAGACGCTTCGTCTTGCTCTGACACATCGCTCATACGCGTATGAGAACGGTGGGATTCCCACCAATGAGCGTCTCGAGTTCCTCGGCGACTCCATTCTGGGGTTCTCCGTGACCGATTCGCTCTACCGCGAGAACCCCGCGCTGCCTGAAGGCGAGCTCGCAAAGCGGCGATCCGCCGTCGTGAGCACGCGTGCCCTCGCTGGAATCGGTCGCGAGCTTGGCGTGGGCGAGTTCATTTACCTCGGGCAGGGCGAGAAGCTCACCGACGGCAAGAACAAGGCCTCGATCCTCGCGGATACGATGGAAGCGCTCATAGGTGCGACGTACCTCTCCAACGACATCGAAACGGCACGCCAGCTGGTGATGCGCCTTGTGGGCCCGCTCCTGAAGGACGCCGGCGCCCTTGGAGCGGGTACCGACTGGAAGACGAGCATCCAGGAACTGACCGCCAGCCGCCAACTCGGAGCAATCCACTATGCCGTGGAAGGCTCGGGCCCGGATCATGCGCGTACGTTCGAGGCCGTCCTGAACATTGGTGGGACGCCTTATGGCCGCGGCGCGGGCCATTCAAAGAAGGAAGCCGAGCAGGAGGCTGCCGCCGATGCCTGGCGTGCCCTGACTGCCCTGGACCAAGCTCCTGCCGGACCCGCTTCCGCCTGAAGCCGAGTCCACAGACCCAATGCCTGAACTTCCCGAAGTAGAAGTGGTTCGCCGTGGCCTGGCCCGCTGGGTCCGGGGCCGGACGATCACCGGGGTTGACGTCCTTGACTCCCGCTCCATCCGCAGGCATGCCCTTGGCACAGAGGATTTCATCGGCAATCTTGAGCACGCCACGGTGATGGACGTCGTCCGCCGCGGTAAGTTTCTCTGGATGCCGCTCGCCATGGACAGCCTGGGTTCCGTTGGCAGCACCCTGCCCAAGGTAGCGCTCATGGCTCATCTGGGGATGAGCGGACAATTGCTCATGCAGGACCCCCATGTCCCTGACGAGAAGCATCTCAAAGTCAGAATCTCCCTCAGCCCGGTGGAGGGCATGCCGGAGCAACTGCGATTTGTGGACCAGCGCATTTTCGGTGGCCTGTTCGTGACGTCCCTGGTGCCAACTCCCGACGGCGGCCCTGGAGGCTTGGGCGAGACGCCGTTGCCTGAGATCGCTGATGAAGCCTCCCACATTGCCCGGGACCCGCTGGACCCTTACTTTTCCTTCGAGGCGTTCTACCGCAAAGTCAAAAGCCGAAAGACAGGCCTGAAGCGGGCCTTGCTGGACCAGTCGGTCATTTCCGGGATTGGCAACATCTACGCGGACGAGGCCCTCTGGCGCGCGCGCCTCCATTACGCCCGGCCTACCGACACGTTGCGCCGCAGCGATGCTGCCCGGCTTGTGCAGGCTGTGGAAGACGTCATGAACGCGGCACTGGCGGCCGGAGGCACGAGTTTTGATTCCTTGTACGTGAATGTCAATGGCGATTCGGGATACTTCGCCCGATCACTCAATGCCTACGGACGCGCGGGTGAGTTGTGCAGCCGTTGCGAAGCAGCAGGCCTGCACAACATCATCAAACGTGAGCAATTCATGAACCGCTCTTCCTGCACGTGTCCGGTTTGCCAGCCACGGCCACGAAACGGGCGTTGGTAGGGCCAAAACTGTTCCGGAATCCGGATCGCAATGGCAGACTGTCCCCATGAAAAGCTTGGCGGTTCGGATCGCCATCGCATTGGTTTTCAACGCCATCACGTTGTGGGTGGCGTCAGTTCTTCCCGGGGTCCGTTTGGGAGCCGGGTTTCTTTGGGCCGTCGTGGTGTTCACGGCGGCCACGCTTTTGGTCAAGCCGTTGATCCTGGCCTTTTTCCATCACCGCCACGTCCAGCGGGCCGAGCGGCGTACGTGGCTGGTCACCAAGGTCCTGACGGTGCTGGCCGGGCTGCTGGCCACCTTCGCCATCCTTGTGATGACGAGCATCTTTTCCAATGGGTTTACCATCAATGGCATCTTCGGCTGGATCGCGGCGACAGTGGTGATCTGGCTGGCATCGTTCATTTACGATTTCGTCGACGACGGGCTTGAGGCCAAGGCCCATGAGCTCCTTGGCGGCGCGGCAAGTCCGGGCAAGCCATGATGGCGCGGCGACTGGTGATTGCGGGCATCTGCCTCGCAGTGCTGATTGCCGCCGTAGCTCTCGTGCTGGACCAGATGGCTTCGAAACCCGGACCTGTTACGGCCCAAAGTCCGGCATCTTCGAGCCCTGGTGCGAACCCCTCGAACGGCACGGCTTCCGGCAGCGCCAGTGCACCTCCCTCCGGCAGTCCGACGTCGGGCAGTTCCGCAAGTGGCCCGGCGGACGGTGGAGGCGACGGCGGTACAACAGCCAAGCCACTCGAGGTCCTGCCCCCGGTCACATCCACGCCCACCGGGCTGCCGGAGCCGTCTGCACCGGCCCCACTTATCACTGGCCCGCTAACGAAATCCGGCACAGCGAAGGGCTCACTGGTGGAGGGCTGGCCGAGCAGCGTTGTGGCCATGCCGGCCGGGACCACAGTGGGCTCCACCAGCATCTCAACCTCCGGCAACGTCCTGCAGTTGACTGCCGACGGAATCGTGGGCACCTCGCAACAGGACGTTCTGGCCGCCTTCCGCCAATCCTTGGTCCCTCAAGGCTTCTGGTCCGAGGACGCGCCCGCGCCGGACGGAGCTGTCGCCGCGAGGTTCGTGCGCGGCACGGACACGGTGACGGTGTCGGTTTCGGTGACCGGAACCGGCGTTTCACGCTTCCAGCTTTTGGGCAGCCTGCACACGACGGCGGACTAGGGGCACGCATGTACATCTCACTTTCGGATCGCAGCGGTGGCAAACGGGAAAAGCCCCGCGGAGCCACGACGGCACTATCCAGCGAGGTGCCGTTTCGTTTGTCTCCGGTCATCCTGTGGCTAGGCCTTGTCAGCATGGTGACGGACGTGTCGTCCGAGTCCGTGACGGCAATCCTCCCGCTGTATGTGACAGGATTTCTGGGCCTGTCAACCATCGCTTTCGGATTTATCGACGGCATTAACCAAGGCGCGAGTGCAATTGTCAGGATCGCGGCGGGCTGGGCATCGGACCGCAGCGGACACCCGAAACGGATCGCATTGGCCGGCTACGGGTTGTCCATGCTCGCCAGGATAGGTTTCCTGTTCGCAGGAGGGTTCTGGGCCATAGCAGCCATTGTGACCGGGGACAGGATCGGCAAAGGCATTCGCACGGCTCCACGTGATGCGCTGATCACCGTTTCAGCGCAACCGGAACACTTGGCCCGTTCCTTTGGCGTGCACAGGATGTTGGACAACATTGGAGCTGCCGCAGGGCCAATGATTGCCTTCCTCGTGTTGCTGTTGATCCCCAATGGGTTCAGCACGGTTTTTGTGGTGTCGTTGGCCTTTGCGGTCATCGGCGTTGCAGTTCTCGGGCTGGTGGTGCCGGACCTTCGGGCGGATGGGCTAAAAGGGATTGAAGCGAACAGCGGTGCCGAACAAACAGCCGGCTCCCGGAAGAAAGGCCCCCGGCTCTTCGCGTTCTCGTGGAGCCACTTGCGGGAGCCGGGACTGGGCAAGCTATTGATCTCTGCGGGTCTCCTTGGGTTGCTGACCATTGGTGACGGTTTCATCTACCTCGTTTTGCAGGATCGGGATTCCTTTGCAGTGCAGTGGTTTCCGTTGCTTTTCGTCGGCACCAACATTGTGTTCCTGGCGTTTGCGATTCCGCTGGGGCGGCTGGCCGACCGGGTGGGCAGGGTACCGGTCTTCGTGGGAGGCCACGTCGCGCTGCTTGCCTGCTACTTCCTGGCGGCGGCGCCTTTCGGTGGCCTATGGAGCACCGTGGGCTGCCTGATCCTTCTTGGCGGGTTCTACGCAGCCACTGACGGTGTGCTGGCGGCACTGGCCAGCCAGTTGACTCCATCGGGGAAGCTGGCCACAGGCATCGCCTCTGCACAGACGGTGGTTGCGCTGAGCAGGATGACAGCCTCGGCCGGTTTTGGCGTTCTCTGGTACGCAGTAGGAGCCTCCACAGCCATGGTTGCGGCCGGAGCGTTGTTGGCATGCGCCGTGGTGGCGGTCGTCTTCATCCTCCCTGGGGCAAGGCCAAAGCTGGGCAGCGAATGAGCACTACCTTCACTGGCGGGAGGCTGCGGTGGGCCATCCTCCTTGCGGTAACGGCGGTGGTGCTCGCTGCGGCGGGTATTTATGCGGTTGGCGCCTACCAGCGGTTTGAGCAGAGCCGCACTGCCGCGCCGTCCGTAGGGGTCACTGCAGGCCAGCCGTTGCCGGATGTTCCGTTCGTCCTTTTTCGGAACACGGCAGGCGGACAGGGGTACGGTAATGCCGCTACCGTAGCGTTGTCCTCTCCTGACGGAACGCGCGCGGTGAGCGAACAGGCCTGCGACAGGGTCTACGGAACCGTGTCCACGGTAATTTGCCTCAAAACGAACCGTGGCCTCGTGACCGCGTTCGAAGCCGCCGTCCTGGATCGTGACTGGCAACAGCAACGGGCATGGCCTGTTCCGGGGATACCGAGCCGCACGCGGATCAGTGCGGACGGCTCCATGATTGCAACCACTGTCTTCGTCACAGGCCATTCATATGCGACTGCAGGGTTCTCCACCGCTACTGAAATCAACTTCACTGCGGGTGGTTCAGGTGGTTCGGGGAATCTGGAGGACTTCGCACTGATAGTCAACGGCGAGCGCTTGCAGGCCCCGGACAGAAACATTTGGGGGGTTACCTTTGCACCTGGGCAAAGCGACGTCTTCTACGCCACTGCGGCTTCCTCCGGGCGTATCTGGCTTGTTCGTGGCAGTTTGTCGGCCAAGACCCTGACTGCGGTCCACGATAACGTCGAGTGCCCGTCCATCTCACCGGATGGCACACGGATTGCCTACAAGAAGAACGACGCCGGGTCGTTGACTGCGCACTGGAAAGTCGCACTGCTTGACTTGGCTACGGGACGGGAAACTGTTCTTTCGGAGAAGCGAAGCGTGGATGACCAAATCGAATGGTTGGACAACCAAAACCTGCTTTACGGATTGGCCGACGAAAATATCCCAGGTGACAGCAATATCTGGAAGCTGGGGACGGATCCGGCGTCACAGCCCAGCCTGTTTATCCCCCATGCGTGGTCGCCCAGCGTAGTTCGATAAACCCAGCGTAGTTCGATAAACCCAGCGTAGTTCGATAAAGACGTAGCCCGCTGAAGGGCTGTGCTGGGTTGATGCTTAAATGCCAACGTCCGGCCCTTGGAGTTCAAGGGGGGCCGGACGCCGGCAGATCGGGGCGGGTTTAGCGCATCAGCAGATCCTCAGCAGATTCCAAGGAGGCCGCAGACCAAACCACCTGATTGCGTGGAGGTTGGGGTCGGACTGGGAGCGGCTGTTGGGGTCGCCGTTGTTGTCGTGGTGGCCGTGGGGGTCGGCGTCGGTGTCGCTGTAGCGCTCGCCTGGGTTTGCGCTTGAGCGGTAGCGGTGGAGTAGACCACGTCCACAAAGTAGTTCGTGGCATTCCAGGAACTGCTTGGCATTGCTCCAGAGGCACCATAGCGGTACAGGCCGTTGTCAGGTCCGGAAGCCGTGAAGACGCCACTGGTCCACGTTTGGTTGAAGAAGCCGGTGGTGTAGGAGTATCTGCCATTGGGTGCCCGGTAGGACACCACGTATCTCTGACCCGTCACCAGCGCAACTGGTGTGGACAGTGTGGCTGTTTGCCATCCAGTAGCCGTCTCGTTGACGAAGGTCACTTGTGCCAGGCGGGTGCCGGACGCGTTCCACAGCGACCCAACATGGGTCCCGGTATTCCCGGTGCCTTTATAGAAACGAATGCCTGTCACGTTGCCTGCCTGGGAAACGGTGAATGCGGTCCCCAGTTCCACCGCTTTCGTTTCCGAAGCCGAGGCCACTTGCGGTAGCAGCGACCCAAAGATGGTGGACTGTTGCACGGTGGGGCTGGCTGTAGTGAACTGCCAGCTGGTCGGCGGCAGGGTTTGACCCTGTTGCGAAACCACGTTCGTCACGCTGACGGATACCGACGCGCTGCTGGGCAGGGCCGTGGTCGGCGTAAACGTCACCGTCCGGCTGTCTGCGGACAACGCGGTGGTGCCCGCTACGGATGCGCCATTGGCAGTCAATGCCATCGTCGCTCCGGACCGGATAGCCGAGGACAGCGTTATCGAGGGTTTGACGTCGGTGGGGATGCCCGTAGCGCCAGGTGCCGGCACCTGGGCCGTGACCGTCAGTGGGGGTTCGGGCACCGTGAGCACCAGGTCCACTAGATAACTTGCTGTGGAAGGCACGTTCGGGAAATCGCTGCTGTAAGAGAACGCTCCTGCGTCTGAAGCGGTTCGCAGGGGTCCACTGGTGAGACCTTCACCGAAGCCGTTGGCCGTGTAGGAGTACTTGCCGGTCGGCGACTTGTAGGCCACCACATATTCAGTGTCAGCGGCAATATTGACTGGTTGGCTGAAGGTTGCCGTCTGCCAACCCATGCTCGACTCGTTGGTAAACGTGACCGATGCAAGGAGCTGTCCGGCACCGGAGTAGAGCGAACCCGTATGCGTCCCGGTGTTTCCAGCGGACTTGTAGAAGCGGATGCCCGTCACCTGTCCTGTTGTGTCACTGGAGAAGCGGACGCCCAGCGTCAGCGGTGCACCATCGTCAACCTCGGCAGTCGTCGGCGTGACGCTGTCCTGGTACAGGGTGCAGGGGCACGAGCCCGGTATGCGCGGAGTTGGAACTGTGGTGAAGGTCCAGGTACCTCCGGTCAATTGCTGCCCGGAGGCAGACGCCGTCGCAGCCAGAGTGGCCGTGTATGACGTACCAGCGGCGAGAGGCGAGGCGGGGGTGAACGTCACCTGGCGCGTTGTTTGGTCATAGCTTGTTGTTCCAGCTACGGCGGCGCCACTGGCGGTTTTCACTCCGAGCGTGACGCTTGACGGTGTGGCTGCTTCAGAAAGTACGGCGCTGACCTTGCTGTCCAGCGGGACACTGGACGCGCCAGGCAAAGGCGACTGTGCGCTTGCCGTGAAGGCAGGCGGTGGAATCATGGCCACGACGTCAACCAGGTAGCTGGCGGTTGAACGGGAAGCCGGGAAGCCTCCGCTGTACGTGTAGGCACCAGCATCCGAGTCTGTGCGCAAAGGTCCAACACTCATGCCTGAACCGAAGCCGTTGGTGGTTGCGGAGTACGTGCCCGTCAGGGACGTGTAGGACACAATGTAGTCCGTGTTGGCAGCGATCTGGACAGGCTGGCCGAAGATCGCTGTTTGCCATCCGGAAGCACTCTCATTGGCGAAAGTGACTGTCGCCAGCTGTTGTCCGGACGCGGTGTACAGCGCCCCGTTGTGGGTGCCGGTGTTGCCGGCCGACTTGTAGAACCTGACGCCCGTGACTTCGCCGGCCCTGATGCTGGAGAAACGCACGCCAAGAGTTAGTGGAACTCCGTCCCGGATCTCGGCAATGCCGGGTGTAACGCTGTCATCGAAGAGACTGCACGGGCAGTCCCCGGCGACCGGCAAGGTTGCCGCCGTCGTGAAGGACCAGGTTCCACCGGCAGTTACTGATCCGCCGATCGAATCGGTCCCTGTCAGGGTTGCCGTGTACGTCGTGCTGAAGGCCAAGGCAGATGACGGCGTGAACGTCGCCCTACGCGTGGCGGAGTCGTACGCCGTGGTGCCCGCCACGGTGCCGGAGGAGGACTTCAACGTCAGCTGGACGCTGGATGCAGTAACCGGTTTGGAGAACACGGCACTGACTTTGGTATTGACGGAAACGCTGGAGGAGGACGGGTAAGGCGTTTGTCCGGAAACCGTCATCGGCGTGGTGTCAACCGTGCTGAAAAGGGCGTCAACGAAGTAGTGGCCGCCGTTGTGGCTGGCGATCGGGAATCCCGAACCGCTGTAGACGCCCGCAGGCTGGGCACCGAAGCCGCCGGCAACTGTCAACGGCGCATCCGTCCAGCCACTGTAGGCCCACTGGTATTCCTTGCTGGCATAGTGGCCGTTCGGGGCCCAGTAAGAAACCGTGTAAGTTTGCCCGGCTGCCACAGGGACGGCCTGGCTGAAGAGGACCTGCTGCCAACCGGACGTTGTTTCATTGCTGAAAGTGGCCGTTGCCAGGCGCTCGCCTGAGCCGCTCCAGAGCGAGCCGATGTGCGTGCCTGTATTGGCCTGGCTCTTGTAGAACCTCACGCCCGTGACGAAACCATCCACAGTTGGCGAGAACCGCAGTCCCAGTTCATAGGCCCCGGCGTCGCCGGAGTCCTGGATGGCAGGGACAGTCTGGCCGAAGACGCTGTAGGGGCCGGTAATGGTGAGGTTCCGGGTGGAAGCGGCACCAATGTTGGCGCTGTCATCGATGGCCCGGACCTGGACAGTGGCCGCTGAGAGGCCTTTCTGGATGTAGGTGTAGGTCCAGTTCTGCTTGCCTTGGGCCGGGTGCCACGTAGTGCCACCGTCCGTTGACACCTCGACGCCGGCCACGACGCCGCCGCTGTCTGAGGCAGTACCGGAAACGGTAACGCTTGTTCCGTGGGCAGTGGAGGCAGCGTTGGCGGGTGCGGCAATGGAGACGGTTGGCCCGGTTCGATCCGTGCTGGCCGTTGCGGCGACGATGCCCGCTGCCCGTGTGGCGGGTTGGGCACCCATGTCTGCCAGCAGGTTCGCTTGGGCCTGCCGCATCCGGGGATCGGCCGCTGCGCCATCGCCGTCGTGTTCCTGGTCCAGGCCCCAGGTCCACTGGACGCTGCCGGCAGAGAACACCAAGGCACCGCTGGGGGCACGGTAGAGAGTCAGATGATGTGTGGTGCGGCCCGGCTTAACGGTATTGCCGAAGTCCTGCAGGTACTGGTCAACGTTCCCAACCGTGGTGGACAGCTGGATCAGGCCCGCTGGCCGGAAGCCATTGTCCAGGTCCTCGTTGGACTCATATCCGATGGTGTGGGGGGCCAAAGCCGCCGAGGAACCTGCCGGCAGCGACGTCAGGGATGTATTACGCCACAGCCTCGTCTTCCCTTCCTCGGCCGAGACGGTCACGGGCAGGTCAGTGTAGTTGGACATGTATAGAGTTCCGGTAAGCCCGTTCTCCGGTAAGCCCGCGCCAGCGCTTTGCGAAGCAAACCGCGGGTCACGCCACGTGCCGGTCCACTGGGTACTGGGGTCGCTCTTGGTGTTGGCCCACGTCTCCTTGTAGCAGGTCAAAGTGCGGCCGGCGCCCCCATCAACCGTGGACGCCTCGAAACGCGTGTGCCAGTACATCTCATTGCCGGAGAGGAACTGCAGGTTTACGCCCGCGTCCCTGGCTGCGGTGACGGCAGCGCGTTGCGGGCCGGACCAGTATTCATCATGGCCCACCGACAGGAAGACCTTGTGATTAAGCAACTGGGCGCCGCTGCGGTCCGTATCCAAGCCACTTATGTAGCTGACGTCGTAGCCATTCTGTTCCAGGAAGCGAACCATCGGATACTCGTTGGCGAAGTAGAAGTCCCGTCCGCCAATCCCGCCACGGGTGTCCATGGGACGGTTGTAACTGAGTTTGTAGGCCCTGCCGTTGGCCGCGCCCTGGTAGAAGTTGGAGCCGCCGTAACCGTTGTACGCCTGCCATGTTGTGTCGGAGGTCTGGAAGACGACGTCGGAATGGTTGCCATCGTTTCGGACAATGAACGTGATGTGGCTCTGGTCTCCGTTGTCAGGCCGCGTCAGGAGAGCAATGTAAATGCCCGAGACAGCCGTCGAGGGAACCTGCCAGGTCGCTGAAACAGCCCAGTTGCCACAGTCATAGAGTTCGGTAGTCAGGTCACTGATGCACTGGGGCTGGTTCTGCCGCAGTACCGACGGCGTCACGTTGGCGATCTTCCGGGCTCCATCACCCCCGTACCAACCTGTGCGATAGATGGCAATGGTGTAGTTGGCGGCGTTCGTATCGATCTTGAACTTGATTGGCTGCCCGGCGTTGACACTGATCTCCGTGGAAAATCCCTGTATCCCGGCGTCGCCCGCCCCGGCAATGTCCCACTCCGATGGGGGACTTCCGGGTTTGGAGTTTTCACACACCACAGGATTCATCCCGGGGTCGCAAGGGCCCGCTGCGACGGCCGCCGGTGCAGTTAGAGGCAGCAAAGCTGCAACCATGGCAATCACCAAAGGCAAGAGGAAGCCTTTGAGGACTTGCTGTGGTCGGGTAGCTGAAGGACCGGTCATCAGAACTCCTGGAGTGGTACGCCAATTGCGAATATGGGTCCGCGTCTAGCGCACGGTCCCTGCTTGCCGCTCCCCAGCCAGGGTCAAACCAAGATCTTCAGTTATGGAATACGGGTTCTGCACTTGGCTGATCGTTTCCGAATATCTGGACCGTATCCAGCCTTAACCCGAGGGACCTTCAGGTCAAAGCCGGATCACCGGAGCGAATCCGCCAAGTAACCCTTGGCAGGAGTGTAGGGGCGCGGCACCCCTGCCGCAAGGCTTTCCCGTTACAGATCCATGGATTTCGGCCAAACGGCAGTAGATTTAGGGAGATACAGCCGCCCCCGAGGGCTGACAACAGACCATCCAGGAGAACCGAACCGCCTTGCATTTGAAAAGTCTGACTGTCCGCGGATTCAAGTCGTTTGCGTCGGCCACGACGTTCGACTTCGAGCCCGGCGTCACCGCAGTCGTCGGTCCCAACGGTTCGGGCAAGTCCAACGTCGTGGATGCCTTGGCCTGGGTCATGGGGGAGCAAGGCGCCAAGACGCTGCGCGGCGGCAAGATGGAAGATGTCATCTTTGCCGGCACGTCCGGCAGGCCTCCTTTGGGACGCGCCCACGTTTCCCTGACCATCGACAACGCGGACAACGCGCTTCCCATTGAATACAGCGAAGTCACGATTTCCCGCACACTTTTCCGGACCGGAGGCTCCGAATACGCCATCAACGGTGCGCCCTGCCGGCTCCTGGACATCCAGGAGCTTTTGTCCGATTCCGGACTGGGACGCGAGATGCACGTGATAGTCGGCCAAGGCCAGTTGGACCGCGTACTACACGCGACACCTGAAGACCGCCGCGGTTTCATCGAGGAAGCCTCAGGTATCCTCAAGCACCGGCGCCGCAAGGAAAAAACCGTCCGTAAGCTCGAAGCCATGCAGGCCAACCTGGCCCGTCTTGGCGACCTCACCGCAGAGATCCGGCGCCAGCTGACACCCTTGGGCAAGCAGGCAGAAATCGCCCGGCGTGCACAAACAGTCCAGTTCGATGTCAGGGACGCCCGCGCCCGGCTCCTCGCCGACGACCTCGTAGCGCTGACATCGAGCCTGGAGCAGGACGTCGCAGACGAAGCCGCCCTCAAGGAACGCCGCCAGGTGGTCGAGGCAGAACTGGGCCACGGCCGGCAACGCCAAGCCGCATTGGAACAGCAGGCAGCGGAAGCAACCCCCCGGCTCAACGCAGCGCGGGACAACTGGTACAAGCTGTCGGCGGGCCGTGAGCGGCTCCGCTCGCTGGGTTCCCTGGCAGCCGAACGTCGCCGGCTGCTGGGCTCCTCGGAAGCTGTACCGGACTCCGGCCGGGACCCCGAACAGCTGGAGCGCCAGGCGGCGAAGGTCCGCGGGGAACAAGCGGCCTTGGAACACGACATCCTCGCCAAGCAGGCCGCCCTCCTGGAAGCAACAGTGGCGAAGGACTCTGCTGAGGCGCTCGCAGCCGCAGAGGACAAACGGCTGACGGCCATGCTAAGGGCAGCTGCCGACCGTCGTGAAGGTCTGGCCAGGCTCGCAGGCCAGGTCGCGGCCGCACGCTCCAGGGCAGAAGCGGCGGAGGCCGAGCGCGGCCGGCTCCGCGAATCACTGGCTGCGGGCAACGAGCGACGCCGCCACGCGCAGAGCGAATTCGCTGCACTCGAATCGCAGGTTGCAGGGGTTGAAGATGGCGAAGAGAGCCTGGACGCCGAGTACGAGAATGCCACTGAGGCTCTGGACTCCGTGCTGGCGGAGATCGAAGAGCTGAAGTCCGCGGAACGGGAAGCACTTCGTCAGCGGGATGCCCTGACCGCGCGCCGCGATGCACTTCTTTTGGGACTGAACCGCAAGGACGGCTCGGAGCGTCTGCTCACTGGCGATGTCCAGGGGATTCTCGGGCCGCTGGCCGGGATGCTGGCCATTGAGCCCGGTTATGAGGCCGCGATAGCAGCCGCGTTGGGCTCGGCATCGGACGCGCTCGTGGTAGGGGACTCCACTGTCGCTGTCGCCGCGATCCAACTGTTGAAAGAGGACGACGCCGGCAGGGCCGCGTTGCTCTTGGCCAACGCCGACTGTGGGGCTGGCGAAGCAGCATCCCCCGTGGAGCTGCCGGTTGGCAGCAGATGGGCAGTGGACGTCCTCAAAGTCACCGAACCAGCTGCCCAGGGTACCTTGGCCCTGCTGGCCGGGACCGCCGTCGTCGACGATCCGGCAGGGGCGGCAGGGCTGATTGGTGAACACCCGGAACTCAAGGTGGTCACCCGTACGGGCGACGTCTTCACCGCGCTGACCGCCCAGGGCGGTTCAGCCACGGCGCCCTCCCTGCTGGAGATCCAGGCAGCAGTGGACGACGCCGTGGCCGGCCTCCAGGAGGTTACGGCACGGTTGGAGCGTGGACGGTTCGCCCTGGCCGGGGCCGAAGCCCGTCGCGCCGAAGCCCAGGACCGGGCGGATGCGGCCTTGGAAAGGCTGCATGAATCCGATGCACGCCTTGCTGCCGTAGCAGAGCGCCTGGGCCACTTGAACTCCCTTCTTCGCAGCGCGGTGGGTGAAAGCGAACGCCTGGAGGCATCACTGGCGCGTGCCGAAGCGAACATTGCAGAAGCCCGGTTGGACCTTGAAGTCGCGGCTGAGCGGCTCGCCGCCGCCCAGGAAGCTCCGGACGAGGAACCCTCCACGGATCGGCGGGACGAACTCGCTGCACAGGCGCGCTTGGCCCGTTCCAACGAAATGGAAGCCCGGCTTGCCCTCCGTACGGCAGAAGAACAAGTAGGCGCTGTCGCTGGCCGGGCGGCCTCACTGGAACGCGCAGCGGCTACGGAGCGGCGGGCCCGTGAAGAGGCGGCCCGGCGGGCGCAAAGGCGGCGCGCCCAGGCCCAACGTGCTGGTGCAGTGGTGTCGGCCGTTGAGCAGGCGCTTCGCTTCATCGATATATCAGTGGATCTCGCCGGCCATGAACGCGACCTTGCCGAGCAAGCGCGCGAGCAACTGGAGAAGGAACTCTCGGGCGTGCGTTCCGGAAACGATTCGCTGGCAAAGGAACTCGCCGAACTTACCGACTCTGTGCACAAGGACGAGATGGCAAGGACCCAACAGCGTCTTCGAATCGAGGCGTTGGAGGCCCGTTCCATCGAGGAACTCGGACTATCGGCTGAACAGCTCGTTGCAGATTACGGACCCGATCAACCTGTCCCACAGCCGGCTGCCGCAACCACGGACAAATGGGCGGAACTCCGTGCGCCGGTGGACGAAACGGGTGCACCGCTCGTGGAGGGAATTCCCTTCGACCGGGCTGAGCAGGAGAAGAGGCTCAAAAAGGCTGAACGGGAACTGGCGGCACTGGGGAAGGTCAACCCCCTGGCCCTGGAAGAGTTTGCCGCGCTTGAGGAGCGCCACCAGTTCCTCAGTTCGCAACTGGAGGACCTCAAGTCCAGCCGTAAGGACTTGCTGGACATCATCAAGGAAGTGGATAACCGCGTACAGCAGGTCTTCACCGAAGCCTTTGCCGATACCTCTGCACAGTTTGACCGCGTCTTCGCACGGCTCTTCCCAGGAGGCGAGGGCAGGCTGGTCCTGACGGATCCAAACGACATGTTGACCACTGGCATCGAGGTGGAAGCCAGGCCGGCAGGCAAGAAGATCAAGAGGTTGTCCCTGCTCTCCGGCGGCGAACGGTCACTGACCGCTGTGGCACTGCTGGTGGCGATCTTTAAAGCCCGGCCGTCGCCGTTTTACGTCATGGACGAAGTGGAAGCGGCCTTGGACGACACCAACCTTGGCCGGCTTATCACGATCTTCGAAGAGCTTCGGGAGTCCAGTCAGTTGATCGTCATCACGCACCAGAAGCGCACCATGGAAGTGGCCGACGCCCTCTACGGCGTCACGATGCGTGGCGACGGGGTGTCCACCGTCATCAGCCAACGGCTCGGTGCCGGGGCATAGCTTTATGAGAAGGTAGGGGAGTGAACGATTTCCTACCCATAATTCTGTCCATTGTCGCTGCGCTCGTCGTGGTCGGCGGGCTGGTGCCGGTACTGATGAAGGCCCGGAAGTCCGGTGCCAACTACCCTGGAACGCGGGACGCCAATGACCCTGTTAAGTCATCGGCTGCAGGCAGCGGAACCCTTGTGGAGGATCGGCCGGATGCCGTAACAGCACCCCCTGCCCCTACCTTCGACGAAAGAGTCGAAGGTGCTGATGTACCGGATGATGCAGCCGGGTTGGAGACCATCGCTGTAGAGACGCCGGCGCCTGTGGAAGGCCGCCTGACCCGCCTTCGCGCCCGTTTGGTGAAATCGAACAATATTCTGGGCAAGGGTCTGCTGGCTCTGCTGTCCGGGGACAAAATCGACGAGAACGTGTGGGACGAGGTTGAGGAGACCCTGCTCTTGGCCGACCTCGGCACCGAGCCCACCATGCAGTTGGTCGATGCCCTCCGGGAACGCGTTAAAGTGCTGGGCACCCGCAGTCCGGAGGATGTCAAAGCCATGCTCCGCGAAGAACTCATCAAGCTCGTGGATCCCACGATGGACCGTTCCCTCAACGTCGAGCGCAAGGGTGACCGACCCGCCGTCGTGCTTGTTGTTGGTGTCAACGGCGTGGGCAAGACCACTACCGTCGGCAAACTGGCGCGCGTGCTCGTGGCCGAGGACAAGGACGTGCTGCTTGGTGCAGCGGACACTTTCCGCGCCGCAGCTGCTGAGCAATTGGCCACGTGGGGCCAGCGTGTAGGCGTACCCACCGTCAAGTCCGACATCGACGGCGCCGACCCCGCCTCGGTTGCCTACGAAGCCGTCAAAGCGGGCATCGACCAGGAGGTGGACGTCGTCATGGTGGATACAGCTGGCCGCCTGCAGAACAAGACCGGCCTCATGGACGAACTCGGCAAGGTCAAGCGCGTGATCGAGAAACTGGCTGAAGTGGACGAGGTCCTGCTGGTCCTTGACGCCACCACTGGTCAGAACGGCCTGAACCAGGCACGGGTTTTTGCCGAGGTGGTCAACATCACAGGTATTGTGCTGACCAAATTGGATGGCACGGCCAAGGGCGGCATTGTGGTCGCCATCCAGAAGTCGCTGGGTGTGCCTGTCAAGCTCATCGGTCTCGGCGAAGGTCCGGACGACCTCGCGCCGTTCGAAGCGGAGGGCTTTGTGGACGCCCTGCTTAACTAGTTCCCGTTCAACCAAAGTCTCCACGCTGGCTGGCCGGCAGCGGTGGTCCTCAGTGAGGGCAATCGCTGCCTGCCGGTCAGTTTTTGCTTTTAAGGGGTTCCCGCGCCACCAGCCACGCAGCGGCGGTGAGCAGCAGAACTCCGCCGGTGACAGCGAAGGCGAGCCCGTAGCCGAAGCGGTCGGCGAGGATCCCGGCTACGACGGGGCCGATGATGGCACCGGTGTCTGCGGCCATCTGGAAGACCGCCAGTACTTTGCCGCCGGAGCGTCCCCGGCCAATGACATCAGCGACAGCAGCCTGCTGCGCCGGGCCCAGCAAGCCGGAACCAAAGCCCGCCACAGCGGAAGCCGCGAAAAATGCGGGAAGGTCTGTGGTTAATCCGATGACACCGGTGGCGAGGCCAGTGATGACAAGACCCGGAACGAGCAGGGGCTTCCTGCCCCACGCATCGGCGAGTCGCCCGGAGAAGGTCAAAGCGGTGGCGTTGCCCACGGCAAAGACGGCCAATGCCCACGCCGCCGTCTCAGGCCGCGACTGAAGCGCCGCGACGGCAAAGAGCGGGATGGTAGCCATCCGGACGCCAAAGGTGACCCAACCATTTCCGAAGCTGGAAAAGACAGCCGCCCGGTACGCTGAGTCGGCCAGCGCCTCCTTCAATGTCATGGGCGGAGAGGGGGTGGCATCCTGACCGGGGTTACCCTCGCCGCTAAGCATGGTGCGGACAACCAGCGCCGCAAGGAGCAAAGCTCCCGCATAGGCAAGGAACGGTACCCGAAGCCCGAAGCCTGCCAGGAGGCCACCGACAACCGGCCCCAGGACGCTGCCTATCAGAAAGGCCGATGCGTACGCACCTGATACGCGTCCCCTGCGTTCCGGCGGTGCCAGACGGATGAGCAGCCCCATGGCGGCGACTGTGAACATTACGGAACCCGCACCCCCAAGGCCCCGGAAAATCAGCAGCTGCCAGTAATTCTGGGCGAACGCACAGGCGGCAGTGGAAACGGCAACGATCAAGAGGCCGGATACGTACACGTTCCGCTCACCGAAGCGTCCGATGAGTGAGCCCCCCGCCGGGGCGAAAACCAATCGCATGAAAGCGAAGATGCTGACAATGACGGCGGCGGCGGTGGCGCCAACGTCGAAGGTGGTGGCGAATTGGGGGAGCACCGGCGCTACAAGCCCGAAGCCCAGCGCAATTAGGAACGCTGCCGCCAACATCACCTTGATGTCGCGGGGCAGCGGTTCCTTCTCCCGCCGGATCCTTGGATCTTCAACGGATCTGGGCGACTCAGTCATGCGGTGCGGGTCCTTCAATTCTGGGTATTTGCGGGGAAGTGTGACGCATGAAACATATCCGTAACAACGGTGATATGCACCATTTACGTTGGGGAGGTTGTTGTAACGAGCCCGCAATGTAAAACCTGCGCAGGCGAAACACGGCGGCACAAAAATCTTAAGCAGGACGCAAAACGGCGTCAGGACGGCGGTTGAACCGCAGATCTAGCAAGAGAGGAACGTGCACCATGGAACTTACCGCAGGTCACGTATGGGTCATGGTGGCGGCGGCACTCGTGCTGTTCATGACTCCCGGTTTGGCATTCTTCTACGGCGGCATGACCCGCGCCAAGGCAGCCCTGAACATGATGATGATGAGCTTCATCTCCATCGGCATCGTGGGTGTGGTCTGGGTGCTGTGGGGCGCATCGATGAGCTCAGGCGAAGGCTTCATGGAGATCGTGGGCAATCCGTTTGCCACCTTCGGCCTTGAAGGTATCACCACACCCGATGGTTTGATCAAGGTCGGCTACGCGGCCACCTTCGCCATCATCACGGTAGCCCTTATCAGCGGCGCCATCGCAGACCGCGCCAAGTTCGGCGCCTGGAGCCTGTTCGTTCCCGTTTGGGTCACCCTGGTCTACTGCCCGCTTGCCTACATGGTCTGGGGCGGCGGCCTGTTCGGCCCCGAAGGCGCGATCGGCAAGGCCCTTGGCCCGGCCATCGACTTCGCAGGCGGCACCGTGGTGCACATCAACGCCGGTGTTGCAGCACTCGTCCTCGTTCTGATCATCGGTAACCGCCGCGGCTTCGGCAAGGACCCGAACCACCGCCCGCACAACATCCCGTTCGTCATGCTCGGTGCAGCCATCCTCTGGTTCGGTTGGTTCGGCTTCAACGGCGGTGCGGCAGCCACTGCTGAGCAGGCCGGCCTGATCTGGATCAACACTCTGGCGGCCCCCGCCGCAGCCATGATCGCCTGGCTCGTCACCGAACGCATCCGCGATGGCCACCCGACCTCATTGGGTGCAGCTTCCGGTGTGGTCGCCGGCCTGGTTGCCATCACTCCCGCTTGCGCCAATGTCAGCCCGGTGGGTGCCCTTGGACTCGGTGTTGTAGCCGGTGTCGCTTCAGCCCTGGCAGTCGGCCTGAAGTTCCGCTGGGGCTTCGATGACTCCCTGGATGTTGTCGGCGTCCACCTCGTGTCGGGCATCATCGGCACCGTGGCTCTTGGTTTCATCGCCCTTCCTGTCGACGGCGTTGGCGGTGGCCTCTTCTACGGTGGCGGCATGACGCAGATGTGGGCACAGCTCGCAGCTGCCGGCGTCGCAATTGCCTTCTCGGCAATCATGACGGCCATCATTGCCTTCGCAATCCACAAGACCATGGGCTTCCGGGTCTCCACCGAGCAGGAGAGCGTGGGTGTCGACCTCAGCCTCCACGCCGAGACTGCCTACGAATTCGGCGTCGGTGGCCACGGCGGAAGCTTCCAGCCGCTGCACGACCTCGTTACGGGCAAGTCTGAAGAGAAAGCTGCCGCCGAAGGCAAGGAGAGTGTCCAGGCATGAAGCTCATTACAGCGATCGTCCGCCCGGAAAAGCTCGAAGCAGTCCGGGAAGGCCTGGAAGCGTACGGGGTCCAGGGTTTGACGGTCAGCGCGGCAAGCGGCTACGGCCGGCAGCGCGGCTACACCGAGGTGTACCGCGGCGCCGAGTACAACGTGGACCTGCTGCCCAAGATCCGCATCGAGGTTCTTGCCACGGACGAGCAGGCAGATGACATCCTGGATGTCCTCATCGCCAGCTCCAACACAGGACGTGCCGGAGACGGCAAGGTCTGGACCGTGGATGTTTACGAAGCAGTTCGGGTTCGGACCGGTGAGCGCGGCTCAGCCGCCATCTAGGTCCTGAAACCAGGTTCATACACAAGGCGGGCCGGGTACCAGTAAAGGTACCCGGCCCGCCTTCTGCGTCCCCGGCCTGCTGAAGCAACGCGGGGTCACTTACGGCCCGTGGTGAGGCCATTTATGGGCCCTAAGTGACCCCGCGTTGCGTTAAGGCGCGACGGCGGTAGGCCAGTCCGCGGGTCCGGCGCTACCGGCGTCGTATTCATCCAACGGGACGGTGTCCCGCTCCCATGCCCGGAGGACCGGCTCTATGATTCGCCAGCAATCCTCGGCGGTGTCGCCCCGGACTGAAAGCAGGGGATCGCCGGTGACGATGCCCTCAAGGACTTCGCCGTATGGCAGCATGCCCGGCTCGTTGAGCTCGGTCACGAGGCTGGCGCGGTCCAAGGTGAAGATGTCCCCGGGGCCGTTCACATCGACGTCGAGTTGGAGGACATCCGGACCGAATCCAATCCGCAGCTGGTTGGGGGAGTCCACGCCGGAGAACCCCGTGGGCAGGTGCGGTACGGGACGGAAAGTGATCACCGCTTCCTTCCGCCGGCGCCCTATGGCTTTGCCGGAACGCAAAAGGAAGGGAACGCCCTTCCAGCGCCAGTTATCGATGTCCACCCGCACCTCGGCAAGCGTCTCGGTATTGCGGGCAGGATCAACGCCTTCCTCGGCGGTGTAGTCCGGCACTGTGCGTTCGCCGAGGGTTCCTGCCGCATAGCGTGCCCGCCGGGTTGACTCGCGGTAGGGGGCCTTGACGCTGCTGGCCCTCAAGACCGTGGCCACGGCATCACGGAGATCACGTTCATCGATGCTGGCTGGTGCATCGATCGCGATAAACGCCATGATGTGCAGCAAATGGCTTTGGATCATGTCACGCAAGGCACCAGCGCCGTCGTAGTAGCGGGCCCGTCCTTCAAGTGCCAGGTCCTCGTCGAAGACGATTTCCACCTTTTCAATGTGGTCGCGGTTCCACACTGGCTCAAGGAACCGGTTGGCAAAGCGCAAGCCAAGAATGTTCAGGACTGTGGCCTTGCCCAGGAAGTGGTCAACGCGGTGGATGTGGTCCTCCGGGACCAGCGTGGCCAGCGTTTGGTTGAGTTCGCGTGCAGATTCACTGCCCGAGCCGAAGGGCTTTTCCAACACCAGGCGCGTGCCGGCTGGCAATTGCCCGCGCCGCAGGACCTCGCATGCCTTCTGGCTAACGTGGGGCGGCAGGGCGAAGTAGATGGCGATGGGTCCCTCCAAGCGTGCCAGGAGGTCTGCCAGCGGGCCGTCGACCGTGACGTCCAACTGGTGGTACTCGGTGGATTCGGCCACGTTTGCCAAGGCATTACGCCCGCCCGCATCGGCTGCCTTTGACGCAGCCGCAAATGCGCCATTGACCCTCTCCTGCCATTGTTCCGGCGACCAGGGGTCCGACCCCGCGCCCACCAGCCGCAAACCGGGCGCCCTGCCCGTGGCGATAAGCCCTGCAAGTCCGGGGAGGAGCAGCCTTCCCGTAAGGTCCCCGGATGCACCGAGGATGAGCAACGTTTTCACAGTTGTTTTGCTGGTCACTGTGCCAGCATGCCATCTTGCAGGTGCGACTTGGTACCCTAGATAGTCGAGTCCCCTGATTGGCGCAGATTTGTTGGGGTTGAGGCAAATTTGTTGGGGCAGGATTAAGTCAAGACTCTGGCGTGCCGCATTGGCCGCCAATCGCAGACCATCGAAAGAAGTGCACGGCGCGTGTTCAATTCACTCTCTGACCGGTTGACAGCAACCTTCAAGAACCTCCGTGGCAAGGGCCGCCTCTCCGAGGCTGATGTCGACGCCACCGTCCGGGAGATCCGCCGCGCCCTGTTGGACGCGGATGTTGCCGTTTCGGTGGTCCGCGAATTTACCTCGCGGATCCGCGAGCGGGCTCTGGGTGCTGAGGTGTCGGGTGCGCTGAACCCGAGCCAGCAGATCGTCAAGATTGTCAACGAGGAACTCGTGGAGATCCTCGGCGGTGAAACCCGGCGTATCCGGATGGCCAAGACCGGCCCCACGATCATCATGCTTGCCGGCCTCCAGGGTGCCGGTAAGACCACCCTTGCCGGCAAGCTCGCCAAGTGGCTGAAGGCCCAAGGCCACAGCCCCATCCTTGTAGCTTGCGACCTCCAACGGCCCAACGCCGTGACGCAGCTCCAGGTTGTCGGCCAGCGGGCAGGCGTTCCTGTCTTTGCGCCTCACCCCGGAGCCACCTCGGAGTTGGAGCACCCGGCCGGTGACCCGGTGGCGGTTGCCAGCGCCGGTGTGGCGGAAGCACGCCAGAAGCTGCACGACGTCGTGATCGTTGACACCGCCGGACGCCTTGGCGTCGACGCCGAGATGATGGATCAGGCACGCCGGATCCGCCAGGCGATCATCCCGAACGAAGTGCTCTTCGTGATCGACTCCATGATCGGCCAGGATGCCGTCAACACGGCCATGGCGTTCGACAACGGCGTTAACTTCACCGGCATCGTGTTGTCCAAGCTCGACGGCGATGCCCGCGGTGGTGCCGCACTTTCGGTTGCGTCCGTCACGGGTAAGCCGGTCATGTTCGCGTCCACCGGTGAAGGTCTGGACGACTTCGAGCTCTTCCACCCGGATCGTATGGCTTCGCGCATCCTGGACATGGGTGACGTCCTGACCTTGATCGAACAGGCTGAAAAGGCCTGGGACAAGGACGAAGCTGCCCGGATGGCGAAGAAGTTCGCCGACCAGGAAGACTTCACCCTGGACGATTTCCTGGCCCAGATGCAGCAGATCCGCAATATGGGTTCCATGAAGAAGATGCTCATGATGATGCCGGGTGCCCAAAACATCCGCCAGCAACTGGAGAACTTCGACGAACGCGAAATCGATCGCGTCGAAGCGATCGTCAGGTCCATGACGCCGCACGAGCGCGTGGCTCCCAAAATCATCAACGGCTCCCGCCGGGCCCGCATAGCAAAGGGTTCAGGTGTGCACGTCTCCGAGGTCAACGGCCTCCTGGAGCGCTTCGCCCAGGCCCAGAAAATGATGAAGAAGATGGCCCAGGGCGGCATGCCGGGCATGCCGGGCATGCCTGGAATGGGTGGCCCCGGTGGCGGCCGCAAGGGTGCCAAGAACGCTCCCAAGAAGAAGGCGCGCTCCGGCAACCCGGCAAAGGCAGCCCAGGAACTCCGGGAGGCCGAAGCCAAACGTGCCAACGCGGCCTCGGCAGCTCCTACAGGAGCGGCGTTCGGTCAGGGCGCTGCGGACTTCGATCCGTCCACGCTGAACCTCCCCAAGGGCTTCGAGAAGTTCCTGGGCAAGTAACCCGGAACCTCCGACTCAACACTGTGACAGTTGGCGCCGTTATGAATGCACATAACGGCGCCAACTGTTTTTGGGCGGCGATGTCAGGGCTCTGGACTAGGGTGAATCCATGCACAAGCAGCGCGTAGTCTTCGTCCACGGACTGGGGAGCTTTGGCGCCTCGGCATGGCCCAGGCAGCACGGCATGGCCCTGTCATATGACGCACTTTTCCTCCGCCGGCACGGCTTCGATCCAGTCGCTGAACCCCTGGAATCGGACGTCGCTGCGGATATCGGCATCGTCGTTGCTTCGCTGGAGGATGCCGGGGGCGGGCACGTCGTGGCGCATGAGCAAGGTGCAATCTCTGCCATGCTCGCAGCAGTTGAACGCCCGGACCTGGTGCACTCCCTGACACTGGTTGAACCGGCCTGTTTATCCTTGACCGCCGAACTGCCTGCCACCACATTCCATCGTTCGCTCATGGAGCCGTTGTTTGACGTGCGGAACCAGGTTGAGGATGCCGACTACGAACGCGAGTACTTCAGGCGTGCATTTTCGGCCGAAGCCAGCGGGCTGGACACGCCCGAAGCCCGCCGTTCCGCACGTCGCCTCCGGCTTCAGGCGCCTCCTTGGGAGGCGCCCCTTCACATCGTTCCCGGCGTGCCTACCCTCGTCCTTACGGGCGGGTGGGAACCCCTGTACGAAGAAATCGCCGGGTACCTGGAGGACACCGGTGCCCTCCGCCGCGTAGCAGCTGGAGGGCACCGGCCCCAGGACTCGGTTGATGGAGACCGGATTATCCGCTCATTTGTGGCCGATGTTGTCCGGACGAGGTCAGTTAAGGTTTCCTGACGCTCCGGCCGCGTGGGTAGAGGGAAGCTGCAGCTCAGGCAGGTACACCTTGCCACCTGAAGCCAGGAATTCTTCGCTCTTTTCCCGCATGCCGTCGTATATCCCCGCAATAGCTGCCTGCGCGTCGGCCGAACCGAACTCGTCCCTGATGTCCTGGCTGATACGCATCGAGCAGAATTTGGGTCCGCACATCGAGCAGAAGTGCGCGGTCTTCGCCGGTTCCGCTGGCAGTGTTTCGTCGTGGAATGCCTCGGCGGTGACCGGGTCCAGGGACAGTGCGAACTGGTCCCGCCAACGGAACTCGAACCTGGCCTTGGACAGAGCATCGTCGCGTTCGTTGGCGCCCGGGTGTCCCTTGGCGAGGTCCGCCGCGTGCGCTGCGATCTTGTACGTGATCACACCGGTCTTGACATCGTCCTTGTTTGGCAGCCCCAGGTGCTCCTTGGGAGTTACGTAGCAGAGCATGGCGGTGCCGTAGCGGGCGATTTCTGTGGCACCGATTGCCGAGGTGATGTGGTCATAGCCGGGAGCAACGTCCGTGACAAGCGGTCCCAAGGTATAGAAGGGGGCACCTTTGCAGAGTTCCTGTTGGCGCTCCACATTCTCGCGGACCAAGTGGAAGGGAATATGCCCGGGTCCTTCAACCATTACCTGGACATCAAATTCCCATGCCCGCTGGGTCAGTTCGGCGAGCGTGTCCAACTCGGCGAACTGTGCGGCGTCATTGGCATCTGCCGTGGCGCCCGGGCGCAGCCCGTCACCGAGGGAGAAGGCGACATCGTACTTGGCGAAGATTTCGCACAGCTCATCGAAGTGCGTGTAGAGGAAGTTTTCCTGGTGGTGCGCCAGGCACCAACCCGCCATGATCGAACCGCCGCGGGACACGATGCCGGTGACGCGGTTGGCTGTCAGCGGCACGTACCGAAGCAGCACGCCGGCGTGGATGGTCATGTAGTCCACACCCTGCTCGCACTGCTCGATCACAGTGTCGCGGAAGATCTCCCACGTGAGTTTATTGGCCTCGCCGTTGACCTTTTCCAGGGCCTGGTAGATCGGGACAGTTCCGATGGGCACGGGGGAGTTGCGGATGATCCACTCACGCGTGGTGTGGATGTCATCGCCGGTGGACAGGTCCATAACGGTGTCGGCACCCCATTGGGTGGCCCACTGCAGCTTGTCTACCTCTTCGGCAATGGAGCTCGTGACGGCGGAGTTGCCGATGTTGGCATTGATCTTGACCAGGAATGCCTTGCCGATGATCATCGGCTCGGATTCCGGGTGGTTGATGTTGTTGGGAATGATGGCCCGGCCTGCGGCGACTTCACTCCTGACGAGTTCAACATCGCAGTTCTCACGCAACGCCACGAACTGCATTTCAGGCGTGATGATGCCCTTCCTGGCGTAGTGCATCTGGGTGACGGTCTTGCCTTCGACGGCGCGGCGGGGCACCGGCTGCGCGCCCTTCCACTCTGCCGACGCTGCGCCTCGGCGGACGGCCGATTTGCCGTCGTCGAGCAGGTTCCGTTCGCGGCCGGAGTAGGCTTCCGTGTCGCCCCGGCCCTCAATCCATGCGGCCCGGAAGGGCTCCAGGCCCACTACGGGATCACTGCCGGGCCCCGCGGTCCGGTACACCTGCAGCGGAGCGTTTGCCTCCCCGTTGGGGGACGGTTCAAGCGCGATTTCCGTGACGGGGACGCGAATGCCGTTGGCGGGGTCTTCCAGCCAGGCCAGCGAATGGGACTTCAGCGACTGCGTGACGGTTTCAGCCGCCTTTTCGCTGCTGTTGGCCTGGTTTTCGGCAGGGCTGTGCTGTGTTTCGGTGGTGCTCAAAGGATTACTCACTTCCTTCGCCGGCATTACCCGGACAGGTTCAACGGTCGCAGACTGCTTCAGTCCGATCTCAGCCCCTGCAGGGGCCCCCGTGTGGTCGTAGACGAAGCTACCACAGCTCCGATCCGGGGCCCAGTCATGATCCAAACGCAGACCCGTCGGTAAACCTGTGTCATGCAGGGCAGATTAGGCTTTTGCCATGGCCAACATCATCGAATTCACCGGTCCTGTGCTTGTTGCAGGAGACGACCAACGGCACGGGCTGTGGTCCGTTGATGGCAACCTGACGTTCGAACGTCCCGTTGCCGCACCCGATTCCATACTGGAGGGATGGGTCCTCCCTGGGTTTGTGGACGCCCATTGCCACATTGGACTTGGCGTCGGCGGGGCAGTTGATGAGCAGACAACCCTTGCCCAGGCCCAAGCCGACCTGAAATCCGGCACGTTGTTGATCCGTGACGCCGGCTCGCCAAGCGATACACGCTGGGTTCAGCGGCGGGAGGATCTCCCGAGGCTGCTTCGTGCCGGGCGCCACATCGCCCGGAGCCGGCGTTACCTGCGTGGATTGGGTCACGAAGTGGAGCCCGGCGAACTCGTGGAGACAGTCCGCAAGGAAGCCCGGGATGGGGACGGTTGGGTGAAACTCGTGGGCGACTGGATCGATCGCGGTGCCGGCGACCTCGCGGTTTCCTTCCCTCGGAACGTGGTGCGGGATGCGATTTCTGCCGCCCACGACGAAGGGGCCAGCGTGACGGCCCACTGCTTCGCTGAAGACACTATTGATGACATGCTCGACGCCGGGATTGACTGCATTGAGCACGCCACCGGCCTTTTGCCCCGGCACATTCCCCGTCTGGTGGAGCAGTCTGTCCCGATTGTTCCTACGTTGGTAAACATCGCGACTTTTCCGGATATCGCCGTCCAGGCCGCACCTAAGTTTCCAGTCTACGCCGAGCACATGACCCGGCTCTGGGAGCGACGCCGTGAACGGGTGCTCGAGGCCTTTGAAGCCGGTGTTCGCATCTACGCGGGAACGGATGCAGGGAGCGTGATCAAGCACGGCAGGATCGCTGATGAAATGCAGGAGCTTTACGACGCCGGCCTGCCAGCCACTGCCGTACTGGACGCCGCCACGTGGGGCGCACGGGAGTGGCTGGGAGCCGAGGCCATCAGCGAAGGGGCAAGTGCCGACGTCGTGCTGTGCCGGGATGATCCCAGGGAGAACCTCGCAACTGTGGCAAGCCTGAACCATGTAGTCCTTCGCGGGAAAGTGGTCTACTAGGAATAAATTGAAGCTTCAAGTGATTTAGATAGGTAGAACGTGCCGAAGGGCGGCCACCTATGAACCGGGAGCTTCACATGACGACGACATCCAACCAGGATCTCCTTCCTGCCGAACTCACGATGGGCACGGTCATGCTCAAGGTCGGCGATATGAAGGTCATGAGTGACTACTATCAGCGGGCCTTGGGCTTGGAGATCGTGGCCGAGCAGGATGGCGGGCTGTACCTGGGACGACTGGGCAAGCCTGTAGTCCACCTCGCTCCCGCGGCCGGCCTGCAGATTCCAGGCCGTGGGGAAGCGGGACTTTTCCATACCGCCATTCTGTTCCAGGACCAGCCTTCCCTGGCAGCCACCATCGCCACGGCGGCACAGTATGAACCGCGCGCCTTTGTGGGCAGCGCCGACCATTTGGTGAGTGAAGCGTTCTACTTCACCGATCCGGAGGGTAACGGTATCGAGCTCTACTACGACAAGCCGCGCGATGTCTGGCAGTGGGATGGCAGGAATGTGGTGATGGACAATGTTGCCTTGCCGCCGCAGCGTTTCCTCCAGCAGCACTTGAGCGAGGCTGCCGTGACTGGCCAGCGGGAAGCCGCTGCCGGCGTCGGGCACGTGCACCTTCAGGTAGGTGACGTGCAGACCGCCCAGGATTTTTATGTGGACACGCTGGGTTTTGAGAGGACAGCGGGCTGGCATGGGCAGGCATTGTTTGTTTCTGCGGGCGGCTACCACCACCATATGGCGATGAACGTATGGAACAGCCGTGGGGCCGGGCCCCGCAGGGATACGCTGGGCCTGGGCGAAGTCCTGATCGAGGTTCCATCTGCCGAGGATGTCGCCGCACTGGCTGACCGGCTGAAAGTTGCGTCCGTGGCGAACCACCATACGGGCCTGGAGTTGCAGTTCGAAGACCCCTGGCGCAACACGCTGCGCGTGGCAGTTCGCTAAGCAACCTCCCACTGCCTTTTCGAGGGCAGGGGCCGGGACTGCACTAGGCTGGGTCTTGACGGTATTCGCCCCCGGGCCCTTGCCGCCGCCCCGTCAGCACGAACGAATGAGAGCACTCTCCATGGGCTTTGCCGAAATTTTTGTAGCCACCCACGATGAAGCCCTCAAGAGGGCGGCTGCCCTGGACCGGGGCGCCGACGTTACCGGCCCCGCCGTCAGGATTGATGGCATCACCGACTTTGAGGTCGAGCAACTGGGTGACCTTGCCGGCAAAGCCGTTCATGCTGCCGGCGCAGACTACGAACTGGCGTTGGTGGACGTCACCAGCGACGCACTCCTTGGTGTTCCAGAGGCGATGGTGAGGGCACTTGCCGAGCTGCTGACGTACGAAAGCGAAGGCGACGGGAACGTTCTTGACGACGTCGCTGCGGCGTGGGCAGCGCAGGAAGACATGCCTTTTGGCGCGGACGAATCGCGTCAGTACGTGCAGCAGTTGGCCTCCTTGGCTACTGACGTGGAAAAAGCGGAGCGGTCAGGGCTCTACGTCTGGTCTGTCTGACCGTTGGGGCCGGGAGTGGCGAAAGTCGTAATTACTTCCCGCATCTGGCACAATGGTCAGGTACTTGATTGGCGCGGCCCCTCTCTCCGTGCCCAAATCTTGTCCTTTCGAACCCCCAAGTATGGCCCGCCCCACGGGTGCAGAACGTCGGGTTCAACCCCGTTTCAGAAACAGGAGTGACCACAAAAGTGGCCGTAAAGATTCGCCTTAAGCGCTTCGGTAAGATGCGCGCACCGTACTACCGCATTGTCGTCATGGATGCCCGCGCCAAGCGCGATGGCCGTGCCATTGAAGAAATCGGCAAGTACCACCCCACCGAAGAGCCGTCGTACATCGAAGTCGCTTCCGAGCGCGCCCAGTACTGGCTTTCCGTTGGCGCCCAGCCGACCGAGCAGGTTGCCGCGATCCTTAAGATCACCGGTGACTGGCAGAAGTTCAAGGGCCTGCCGGGCCAGGAAGGCATCCTGAAGACCAAAGCTCCGAAGGAAGCCTTCGTAGCCCCGGAGAAGGGTTCCGTCATCATTCCGGAAGCCATCACCAAGAAGGCCAAGAAGGACGAAGCCGAAGCTCCGGCCGAGGCTGAAGCAGAGACCACCGAGGCTGAGTAAATTGCTGGCAGAAGCGCTCGAGCACTTGGTCCGTGGGATCGTTGACAGCCCTGAGGATGTCAAGGTCAGTGCCAGGAACAACCGCCGCGGGGAATCCCTTGAGGTGCGTGTTCACCAGGAGGACCTCGGACGGGTGATCGGCCGTCAGGGACGTACCGCACGCGCATTGCGCACTGTGGTTGCAGCCCTGGCAGGTGGCGAGCAGGTCAGGGTCGACGTCGTCGACACCGATCGTCGCCGGTAACGCGCTCAGCAATACTTGTCTTAGATCCGGCCCCTTCACCGAATATGGTGGAGGGGCCGGATTGCTTTATCGATCATTTCACTTCCGCTGCTGCCCGGCAGCGCGGGCACAACGAGAATTCAGAGGAACCCATGCAGCTCCAGGTGGCCCGGATCGGCAAACCCCATGGCATACGCGGCGAGGTGACGGTGCAAGTGCTCACCGACGCCCCCTCCGAGCGCTTCGTCGCTGGAACCGAATTCGTCGTCGAGCCGGCCTCTGCGGGCCCGCTGACCATCCGAAGCGCCAGATGGAACAAAGACATCCTCCTGCTGGGCTTCGAAGAGATTGCAGATCGCAACGCCGCCGAGGCCATCCGTGGTGCGAAGCTTTTCATCGAAACCGAAGAACTCGATGACGAAGACGACGAAGGCTGGTATGAGCACGAACTCGTAGGGTTGGAGGCGCGGGTTGGCTCACAGGTTGTGGGCAAAGTTGCCGCTCTGACCACACTGCCGGTCCAGGACCTGTTGACCATTAAGACGGAGGAAGGGAAGGAAATCCTGGTTCCCTTCGTCGATGAGATCGTGCCTGAGGTCAACATCGAGGACGGCTTCATTCTCATCACACCGCCTGCTGGTCTCTTCGAAATCAACGATGACACGGCCGGGGAGTCCAGGGACGGCGCCGGGGATGATGCCTGAATGAGGATCGATGTCGTCAGCATCTTCCCGGAGTACCTTGCCCCGCTTGAACTTTCGCTGATAGGCAAGGCACGCCAGGATGGGCTCCTGGAACTTAACGTCCACGACCTCCGGACGTTCACCACTGACAAGCACCGGACCGTGGACGACACTCCTTACGGGGGCGGCGCCGGCATGGTGATGAAGCCCGAGCCGTGGGCGCAGGCGCTCGAGTCGGTCGCCGCGGTTCGTGAGGGCACCAAGCCTGTGCTGATCGTGCCTTCGCCGGCAGGGGAAAGGTTCACCCAGGCCCTTGCCTATGAGCTCGCCGAAGAGGAACAGCTGGTCTTTGCCTGCGGGCGGTACGAGGGAATTGACGAGCGCGTCATCGACTGGGCCCACGAGCACTTCACAGTGCGGCCTGTCAGCCTTGGCGACTACGTACTCAATGGCGGCGAAGTTGCTGTCCTGGCCATGGTGGAAGCCATCGGTCGTTTGCTTCCAGGCGTGGTGGGCAATCCCGAATCGCTCGTTGAGGAATCCCACTCGGACGGCCTGCTGGAGTATCCGGTGTATACCAAGCCGTCCTCATGGCGGGACCACGAAGTGCCTCCGGTCCTGCTCAGCGGCAATCACGGAAAAATCGCGCAGTGGCGGCGTCACGAACAGTTCCGTCGCACTGCCGAGCGCCGTCCGGACCTCCTTGACCACTTCGACGCCGGTCAGTTGAGTCGTGCGGACCGCAACGCACTCGCGGACCTGGGTTACGACGTCGTGGATGGTCGCCTGCGCCGCCGCACGGAAAGCAGTGCGACATAGCGGACCCGCTGCCTGCCCCCGGGCATTGCGAGTCAGCATAGTTGGCCCGATGCCGGGGCATGTGGCAGAATTAACCCTTGTGTCTGCTGGGCCAGCACCTGCCACAGGGGGAGCGAAGCCAACAGCCGGACAACCCGGTGCCGCCAATCAGTGGCGGAATCGGACACTAAGAAACTTCGGCGGAGATTTCCGGTGGCTTTGTGCCGCGGGCTTGTCCGCCGTAACCCAAAGTGGATGACCTGTGGCGTTCACCAGGAGTGGATTAATGCATATCCTCGATAGCGTAGATGCAGCCTCGCTGCGTAACGATGTTCCCGAGTTCCGCGCGGGTGACACCCTCAAGGTTCACGTCAACATCATCGAAGGCAAGAACTCCCGTGTCCAGGTATTCCAGGGCTTCGTCCTGGGCCGCCAGGGTGACGGCGTTCGTGAAACCTTCACCGTGCGCAAGGTTTCCTTCGGCGTCGGCGTAGAGCGTACCTTCCCGGTACACTCCCCGATCATCGACAAGATCGAGGTCGTCACCAAGGGTGACGTCCGTCGTGCCAAGCTTTACTACATGCGCGCACTGCGCGGTAAGGCTGCGAAGATCAAGGAAAAGCGCGACTTCGCGAAGTAAGTCCACGACTTACGCAACGGGTCCAGGATCCGTGCCCGGTTTGTTCCGGAGCAATCCGCAACGCAACAGGGATACGAGTCATGGACACATCAGAACGCCAGCCCCGGAAACAGGGCTGGCGTTTTGTTTTGCTGGCATTGGTCCTTGCCGTCGCAATCAGTGGCCTGGTCCGCTCTTTGTGGATCGACGTCTACTACATTCCTTCCGAGTCCATGGAGCCGTTGCTGGGCACGGGGGACAGGATCCTGGTTTCGCGGACGGCGTTCACCGCCGGGCCCATCCAGCGTGGAGACGTGGTTGTCTTTGATGGGCGTGGGTCGTTCGCCCCGCTCAGCAGCGGTAAGGGTCCCCTTGTTGATGCGGCTGCTGCAGCAAGCCAGTGGTTCGGGCTCACGGGAAGCGACACCACATATGTGAAGCGGGTTATTGGGGTTCCGGGTGACCACGTTCAGTGCTGCTCCCCCGACGGCCGCCTCACAGTGAACGGTCAGGTACTTGAGGAACCCTATGTTTATCCCGGAGACGAACCCAGCAAACAGAAGTTCGACGTCGTAGTCCCCGAGGGCCGGCTCTGGCTGATGGGCGACCACCGATCCCGCTCTGCTGATTCCCGCGGACTGCTGGGAGCGCCCGGTGGGGGAATGGTCCCGCTTGACCGGGTGATCGGCAGACCGGTCCAGATTATCTGGCCCCTTGATAGATTTGCAGAGGTGCCTCGCTCCGCGCAGGCCGAACCATCAAAGAACGGACAATAAATGCCGGACAAAGTTCCCGAGAATCCCGAGCGGCACGACGACGACGCGCGGCTCTCGGACGGAACGGCTGGCGTGGCCGGAGTGGCTGAGCCCAGCCCGGTCGCTGACGCTGCTGACGATACCGGCAACGAATCCGAAGAGGGCGAAAAGCCTCACAGGAACCCTGTCCTTGGATGGCTGAAGGAAATCGTCACGGTCGTGGCCATTGCCGTAGTGCTCTCCTTCCTTATCAAGACCTTCCTTTTCCGTGCGTTCTACATTCCTTCTGAATCCATGGAAAGCACCTTGGACGTGAATGACCGCATCTTCATCAATCTGCTGGTGCCGGAGCCCTTCGCCTTGGAACGGGGCGACGTCGTGGTTTTCAAGGATTCGCAAGGTTGGCTGCCCGCAGTTCTGAAGAAACCGGCGGGACCCCTTGATTGGGTAGGCGACACTTTGGAATTCGTCGGGTTGGCAGCCGACGACAATGAGCAGCACCTGGTCAAGCGCGTGATTGGGCTTCCGGGCGATCATGTTTCCTGCTGTGACGCGCAGGGTCGGGTCAGCATCAATGGCAAGCCAGTGGACGAAACATACATCAATCCCGCGGAAGTGCCCCAGCCCAACCCGTTTGACATCGTCGTTCCAGAGGGCAAAGTCTGGGTGATGGGAGACAACCGCAACCACTCGGCCGATTCCCGGGCGCACCAGGAAGTCAATGGTGGTTTCATTAATATCGAGGACGTTGAAGGCAAGGCCACGGTCATCGCCTGGCCCGTCAACCGGTGGACGGTGCTGGACAATTACCCGGATGTCTTCAAGAACGTTCCCGCGGCCACGTCAGGAAAGTAACGGCCATGGGAAGCACCCGGCTGAAAACCAAGACACCGACCGACGTTCCAACCCTGGACGTCGAGCGTTCCTTCCTGTCTCCCCGGGTTCGACTGCTGGCAGGTGTGGACGAGGTTGGCAGGGGAGCCCTGGCTGGCCCCGTGAGTGTGGGAATCGCAGTGGTCAATCTTCAGGACCACGCCCTTCTGGCCGATGTCAGGGACAGCAAATTGCTCAAGCCCGAGGATCGCGACAGGTTGGAGCCTTTGGTCCGTGACTGGGCTGTAGCGTCCGCAGTTGGACATGCGTCCGCCCGCGAAATCGATGAGGTGGGTATCATAGCTGCCCTGCGCCTGGCGGGAACGCGGGCGTGGTGTGAGATTCTGGCCCGTGGCATCACGCCCGACGTCGTGTTGTTGGACGGCAGCCACAACTGGCTTTCTCCGGAAGTTCAAGCTTCACTGTTCGACACCGCACCCACAGGACCCTGGTGTGAAGCTCCGGTCCACACGAAGGTAAAGGCAGACATGAGCTGTCTCAGCGTGGCTGCTGCCAGTGTTTTGGCAAAAGTAGCTCGCGATCGGATCATGGTTGATCTCCACTCTGAAGTACCGGCGTACGGCTGGAACGAAAACAAGGGTTACGCCACCGCAGCCCATCGCGAAGTGATCAGGCTGCAGGGTCCCAGTGCCTATCACCGGACAAGCTGGAACCTCACCGGGCCGGACGTTGTCTGACTGCTTGCTTGGCAGCGTGTGTCCTGCTGATGGCGTCCGGTGCGCGGCAGATGGTGCAAGATGGAACTATGAGCGCCGAGGACCTTGAGAACTATGAAACCGACATGGAGCTGCAGCTCTACCGTGAATACCGGGACGTTGTCGGTTTGTTCAGCTACGTTGTCGAAACTGAGCGGCGTTTCTACCTTGCCAACCATGTTGATTTGCAAGCCCGCAGCGCAGACGGCGAAGTCTATTTCGATCTAACCCTGCAGGATGCGTGGGTTTGGGATGTTTATCGTTCAGCCCGCTTCGTGAAAAATGTCCGGGTAATAACGTTCAAGGACGTCAACGTCGAGGAACTTCCACGCAATGAAGACCTTGCGTTGCCCAAGGATGGCGGCCTGGGAGATCTGGGCGATCTCGGGAATTAGCCCCGCTTCCGCATAACTCTTCCTCCACAAGACGGTGATGTGACGGGTTTACCCACATAGCGCCGGGACTGTCTGTCACCGACCGCTGCCAGCGTGAAAGCTGGGTAGCGGAGGTGGTGCTCATGAGGGCAAAAGACATTCTTGGCCGTAACGGCGAGGCTTTGGCCGCAGGATTCCTGGAAGGCCAGGGCATGCGGATCGTCGATCGAAATTGGCGGTGCGCCGACGGTGAAATCGACATCGTGGCGTTGGAGGGCGACACCCTGGTGGTCGCGGAGGTAAAGACCCGCAGCAGCCTGGATTACGGACATCCGTTTGAAGCCGTGGGTCCAGCCAAGCTGGCACGCCTGCACCGGCTCGCGTCATCGTGGTGCCGGGAGCATGAACTGAATGCTCCGCAAAGACGTGTGGACGTGGTGTCGGTCATCCATGACGGCATCGGAGACCCCCAGCTGGAACACCTGAGGGGTGTTGGCTGATGGGGGTCGGACGCAGCTACTGCATTGCCCTCGTTGGCCTCAACGGCTACATCGTCGAGGTAGAAGCCGACATCGGCCAGACGCTTCCCGCTTTCGTGATCCTGGGCCTCCCGGATGCCGCATTAAACGAAGCCAAAGAACGAATACGCTCCGCGGCACAGAACTCGGGAATTCCTCTGAGCCGGAGGAAGATCACCGCCAATCTCATTCCAGCATCCTTGCCCAAACGTGGTTCGGGCTTTGACCTCGCCATCACCATGGCTGTTCTCCGTGCTGCGGAGGACATTCGTTCGATCGATGGAACAGTCTTCATTGCCGAGCTCGGTTTGGACGGCCGGCTTCGGCCGGTGAGGGGCATCCTCCCGGCCGTGATGGCTGCCGTCCAGGCGGGGTATCCGGAGATTGTCGTAGCAGAAGCAAACGTCGCGGAGGCAACTTTGGTGCCGGGGGCTCGCGTCAGGGGATACCGGACTCTTGCCCGGCTGGCGTACGACTTCGGTGCGGACCCCAAGGAACTCGCCCTGGACTACGACCCGCCCGGTGCTGATCCCGGGGATGAAAATGATGACGCGGAGGGCATCGTGCCCGATCTTTCCGACGTTTCGGGGCAATCGGAGGCCCGGCGCGCCCTGGAAGTCGCAGCGGCAGGTAGCCACCATATGCTCCTGACCGGTCCACCGGGTGCCGGTAAGACGATGCTCGCAGAGCGTTTGCCAGGACTCTTGCCGGACCTGGCGGACAAGGCGGCAATGGAGGTTACTGCCATCCACTCCCTGGCGGCGGTCCGCTCATCAACCGGAACATTGCTCCGGAGGCCGCCGTTTGAGAATCCCCACCACAGTGCTACTTCAGCTGCCATCATCGGCGGAGGCTCGGGGCTTCCCCGTCCGGGCGCTGCCTCGAGGGCACACCGTGGGGTCCTCTTCCTGGACGAGGCTCCCGAGTATGAACGACGCGTCCTGGATGCCCTGCGGCAACCCTTGGAGAGCGGCGAGCTGGTCATTCACCGTTCGGCGGGAACGGCAGCTTACCCCGCTCGGTTTCAACTGGTACTGGCAGCCAATCCTTGCCCCTGCGGCAAAGCCTCGGGCAAGGGGATGGACTGTACCTGCACCGCAATAATGCGGCGGCGGTACTTCGGCCGAATATCTGGTCCTCTCCTGGACCGCGTCGACATACAACTCCAAGTGGAACGCGTGTCCCTTGCCGATTTTGGACAAGCAGGTACCGAAGAGCGAACGGACGCCGTTGCAGGACGGGTACTGGCTGCGAGGCTGAGGCAGGCCGAGCGCCTGGGGGCGTTCGGCATTGAGACCAATTCCCAAGTACCGGGACGCACCCTTCGTGGGGAACTGAGGCTGGCACAGGGCACCACCCGCATCCTGGACACGGCCTTGGAGCGAGGCATTCTCACTGCCCGGGGATACGACCGCGTCCTTCGCTTGGCGTGGACGCTGGCAGACCTGGACCATAGCAGGGTTCCCACTGCAGACCACATCGGACAAGCTCTCGGCCTCCGGCAAGCAACGGCGACGACATGAAGGACAACGTGACGAAGGACGAACTGGCAACGGAACGCACAAGCGCAGTCGTGTTGGGGAAACAGGAAAAGGAAAGGCTTGCACGGGCAGCACTGGCGCGTCTGATGGAACCACAGGATTCCGTGGGGCTCGCCTTGGTTCATGCTGTTGGAGCTGTTGACGCGCTGGGTATCGCGACCGGCGAACTCGCTGTCGGCCCACGCCTGGAACAGGAAATTTCCACCTTACTGACCGAAAGCGGAGGCCCGGCTTCCTGGCCGGGGCTCACGGCCAGCAAGCGACGGTGGGCTCCACGTGTTCCGGACCTTGCACCGGACCGTGACCTGGAGACGATGAAGAGGCTCGGTGGCCGCCTGATCGTTCCCGGCGACGAGCTATGGCCAGGGCAATTGTCGGACCTCGGCCTTCAGGAGCCTTTGTGCCTGTGGTGGCGCGGACACGAGCAACCCCTTCCCTCAACCCGGCAGACCATCGCGCTGGTGGGGTCCAGGGACAGCACCAGCTACGGAGCATCTGTGACGGGGGACCTTGCCTACGGCTTGGCCCAACGTGGATACTGCGTAGTTTCCGGTGGAGCCTATGGCATTGACGCCCACGCCCACCGTGGGGCCCTCCGTGGCGGGGTCGCAAACGTACCGACCATTGCAGTCATGGCTGGGGGAGTGGACCGCTTCTATCCTTCCGGGAACGAGGATCTGCTTCGTGCTGTGGCCAACCAAGGAGCGGTGATTTCCGAGGTGCCACCCGGATCTGCCCCTACAAGGTACCGGTTCCTGCAGCGAAACCGCCTCATCGCTGCGCTGGCGGCTGTCACGGTGGTGGTGGAAGCACGATGGCGCTCAGGCGCACTGAACACGGCCCATCACGCCGAGAGCATAGGGCGGGTAGTGGCAACTGTCCCGGGATCCATTCACAGCGCGAATTCGGCTGGGTGCCACAGGCTGCTCCGCGATGGCGGGGCGATCTGTGTGACGGACGTTGGAGAAATCGCTGAATTGGCCGGTCGGAACGGTGAGGTGATCGGCTCCGAGAAGGATTCGCCTGCCGCGCCTCATGATGGCCTGTCCTTGGAAGACCTGATTCTCCTGGACGCCTTACCGCTTCGATCGGCAAGTTCCGTGGAGAAACTCACAATAGTTGCCGGCCTCAGCCCGGACACTGTTCGCGCGGGCTTGGGGCGATTGGGACTGCTGGGACTCGCGTCCTCGGAACGGGGGGCCTGGAAGCGCACCAAGAATGCGTAGGGCGGACAAGTAGCGAAGCATGTTGATACGCAGCGACGGTCCATGTTGCTGGCAAAGTTGGAAGGGTGGACGCAGAATTATTGCCGGCATCGCTCAAGAGCGCAGCGGAGGGATTCGAACGCTACCTACGCGGTGAACGCGCGAGGTCGGCACATACTGTCCGCGCCTATCTGGCAGATGTGCACAGCCTTCTCGGATTCGCGGTCCAGGAGGGAATACGCGATCTCGATGAATTGGAGTTGGGTTCTCTGCGCCGATGGTTGGGCGCACAAAGCGAAGCCGGCATGGCCCGGTCCACCCTCGCCCGCCGGGCTGCCACGGCCAGGTCGTTCACGAAGTGGGCTTTGAGGGAGGAACTCATCGCCACGGATCCAGCCATTCGGCTGCAGGCTCCTAAACGCGTGAAATCGTTGCCTGGAGTCCTGCAGCAGCAGCAAATTCTCAGGGTCGTGGATAGCCTTGACGCTGCCGCGGCGGATGGAGGTCCTCTGGCCATCCGGGATCGAGCGATGGTGGAGTTGCTGTACGCAACCGGCGTGCGGGTTGGGGAGCTTGCCGGGCTGGACATCGATGACATGGATCCGGATAGACGGACCCTCCGCGTCATTGGCAAGGGAAACAAGGAGCGTACCGTTCCTTTCGGAGTTCCAGCTGCCCTTGCCATCGACGACTGGCTTCGCCGGGGACGCCCGGCGCTGGTGACTGCCACGAGCGGGCCGGCTCTGTTCCTGGGCGTGAGAGGAAACCGCGTTGACCCACGCCAAGTCCGTGCGGTTGTAGCCGTCCTGCTGGAGGCACTTGGCGACACGGCTGCAACGGGGCCCCACGCCTTGAGGCATAGTGCCGCGACCCATCTGCTGGATGGTGGGGCGGATCTTCGCGCCGTGCAGGAAATTCTTGGTCACAGTAGCCTCGCCACAACCCAGATATACACCCACGTTTCCGTGGACAGGCTTCGGAAGAGCTACCAGCAGGCACATCCCCGGGCCTGAACATAACGCCCAAAGAGTCGCACTGGCGGAAAAGGGAAGGGTACGGCAAAATGAAAGCACCACCGCCGAACCTTCAATTTAGGGTTGAGGGTTCGTTTCGTGTCACAATCTAAGAGTCTTAGCTAATTGAATAGCCTGCAGGGTCCATAAGAATGACAGGGCCGGGCAGCAACAGAAAGACATCCGCTGCAGAGGTCGTTGGGGAAGACGTACCTACAGCTATGGAGGATGGAATGTCTGTTGCAACAACCCGCGGTGTCCTTTTCGTGCACTCGGCCCCTACGGCGTTGTGCCCGCACGTTGAGTGGGCCATCGGATCGGTCGTGGACAAGCGGACCGATCTTGAGTGGACCCCTCAGCCAGCTGCGCCCGGAATGTTCCGTGCCGAACTGTCCTGGACAGGTGCGCCCGGCACGGGTGCCCAGTTGGCGTCTGCTCTTCGGGGCTGGGCACATCTGCGGTACGAGGTGACTGAAGAACCCAGCCAAGGCGTGGACGGGGCCCGCTGGTCGCACACTCCGGAATTGGGGATCTTCCATGCTGTCACGGATGTGCACGGCAACATCATGGTCAGTGAGGATCGCATCCGCTATGCCTATGAGTCAGGAGCGGGAGATCCGTCGGCCGTTTACCATGAGTTGTCGTTGGCCCTCGGCGAAGCCTGGGACGAGGAACTGGAGCCCTTCCGCCACGCCGCTGAGGGCGCCCCGGTCCGGTGGCTGCACCAGGTCGGGTAGCAGCAACGCCTGACCGCCACAACATTCCCATAGCAACAGAGAAGGGCCCACCTGATGGTGGGCCCTTCTCGTTCATTCACCTCACGGCATCCGGCGGACGCAGCTCCTAGACGTTGCGGACGGCGATGACAGCGTTGTGTCCGCCAAATCCGAACGAGTTGCTCAGCGCGACGATGTCGCCCGAAGGCAGGTCACGGGCGGAGGTTACGACGTCGAGGGGGATCTCGGGATCCTGGTTCTCAAGGTTGATGGTGACAGGTGCCTTGCGCTCATAGACGGCCAGCACAGTGAGGACAGCCTCCACAGCCCCGGAGGCGCCCAGGAGGTGCCCCATCTGGGATTTGGTGGCAGAGACCGCCACGTTGTCCACGTGGGTCCCCAAGGCGGCACGGAGGGCTGTGTACTCGGGCTTGTCGCCAACCGGTGTGGAGGTGGCGTGGGCATTGACGTGGACTACGTCTTCAGCCTGGATCCTGCCGTCAAACATTGCGGCCTTGAGTGCGCGGGTGGCGCCGAGACCTTCGGGGTCAGGAGCTGTGATGTGATAGGCGTCAGCTGTGACCGAGGTTCCGGCAAGCTCAGCATAGATGCGGGCGCCGCGGGCGATCGCGTGCTCTTCAGCTTCAAGTACCAGGGCACCGGCACCCTCACCCATGACAAAGCCGTCACGGTCGACGTCGTACGGACGGGAGGCGCGCTCGGGATCGTCATTGCGGCGTGAGAGTGCCTGCATGGACGAGAAAGCCGCCAAGGGCATGGGGTGAATCGCGGCTTCCGCCCCACCGCACATGACCACATCGGCCTTGCCCGAGCGGATCAGGTCCAAGCCAAGGTGCAGCGCCTCGGTACCGGATGCGCAAGCAGAAACTGGAGTGTGGGCTCCGGCGCGGGCGCCGAGGTCAAGGCTGACGGCAGCGGCTACGCCATTGGGCATAAGCATGGGAACGGTCATTGGCAGGACCCTACGGGGACCCTTGTCCCTGAGCGTGTCCCATGCATCAAGGAGCGTCCATACGCCGCCGATACCCGTGGCAAAGGCCACCGCCAGGCGGTCGTGGTCGATGTCTTCGATGCCAGCGTCAGCCCATGCCTCCCGGGCAGCGATGACACCAAACTGCGTGGATGGGTCCATGCGCTTGGCTTCCACCCGGCTCAGGACTTCCAGGGCCGGCGTCGAGCACCGGGCAGCAAAGTGGACGGGGAGGTCGTACTTGGCCACCCACTCGTCTTCGAGCGTGCGGGCACCTGAGACCCCTTTCAGCGCGTTCTGCCACATTGTGGGGACGTCGCCGCCGATGGGAGTGGTGGCCCCCAGACCGGTTATGACTACTTTGCGTGCCATGCGATCACTCTCTGTCGGATCAGCCATCCCGTCTGCGGTTTTTGCAGGGGACGGCAGGAAAAACTTTGGGCGTTACTGCGGCTGTGCCGGGCACAGGGTCAACCACCCCGGCCCGGCACAGCAGGTACCAGGCTTAGGCCTGGGCGTTTGCGATGAAGCTGACGGCGTCGCCGACGGTCTTGAGGTTCTTGACCTCTTCGTCCGGGATGCGTACGCCGAACTTCTCTTCGGCGTTCACGACGATGGTCATCATGGAGATGGAGTCGATGTCCAGGTCCTCGGTGAAGGACTTGTCCAGCTCGACGGCTTCGGTAGCCAGGCCCGTTTCTTCGTTGACGATTTCAGCCAGGCCGGCCAGGATTTCTTCGTTGCTAGCCATTGTTGGCTCCTTTTCTTGTTGTGCCGGCTATGCCGGAAAGGGGGCAAACCGCGGTTACGGTTTGGGTTTGTAAGTCATATTCAGTTGGCTGGAGGCCGCGGGGCCTGTCCAGGTCTATGGCAGGACGACTACCTGGGCACCGAATACCAATCCAGCGCCGAAGCCGATCTGCAATGCCAATCCACCGCTGAGTCCAGGGTTCTCCTGAAGCAGGCGGTGCGTGGCCAGCGGGATGGAAGCGGCTGACGTATTGCCGGCTTGGGCGATGTCGCGGCCAATGAGGACTGTCTCGGGAAGCTTCAGCTTCTTCACCATCTCATCGATGATGCGCATGTTCGCCTGGTGGGGAACAAACGCGGCGAGGTCGCTGGCTTCGATCCCGGCAGCGTCCAACGCTTGCTGGGCCACCTTGGCCATTTCCCACACGGCCCACCGGAAAACAGTCTGGCCGTCCTGACGCAGCGTAGGCCAAACATCCTGCGTTGCAGAGATGATTGCGAGGTCATCTGTTTCGTCCGAGTGGCGGGCGGATTCACCCAGCTTCTTGACGTCTTCCAAAGAGTGGGTCATTCCGATCGCGTCCCACTTGCTGCCATCCGAGCCCCATACTGAAGGTCCGATGCCGGGAGTGTCGGAGGGGCCCACCACTACTGCGCCGGCACCGTCGCCGAGCAGGAATGAGATGGTGCGTTCGTGGTTGTCGATGACGTCCGAGAGTTTCTCGGCGCCAACCACCAAAACATATTCGGCAGAACCGGAGCGCACCAGCGCGTCTGCCTGGGCAACGCCGTAGCAGTACCCTGCACAGGCGGCGGAGATGTCGAAGGCGGGTGCCGGCGTCGCGCCCAAACGCTCCGTAAGGGCAGCGGCGGCTGACGGTGTTGCGTACGGGTGCGTCACGGTGGAGACGATGACTGCACCCAGCTGGGAAGGTTCGATCCCGGCCTGCTGGATGGCCTCGCGGGCGGCACCTTCGGCCATGTCGATGACGCTGACATCGGCAGCTGCGCGGTGGCGGGTGATGATGCCGGTGCGCTGACGGATCCATTCATCCGAGGAATCGATCCACTGGCAGACGTCGTCGTTGGTGACGATGACATCGGGACGGTATGCGCCGATGCCCAGGATGCGGGCGTTCTCGTTGACCGTAGCTTTCTTGAGTACGGGAGTGCTCACGCCTGTCCCTCCAGTTCAGCGAAAAGTGCCAGCGCCGCAGACAAATCGTCCGGGGTTTTGACAGCAACTGTCTTGACTCCGGGCATTCCACGCTTGGCCAAACCAGCAAGGGTGCCGGCGGGAGCCAGTTCGATCACACCGGTGACTCCGCGGGCGGAGAGGTTATCCATGCACTGGTCCCACCGGACGGGCCGGGACACTTGTGCAATCATGCTGTCGACGGCGGCAGTACCCGCCGTTACTTCCTTGCCGTCGTAGTTGGACAGAAGGGGGACCGTCGGATCCTGCGGGGACAAGGAAGGCTTCAGGGCTTCCAGCGCGCTGACGGCGGGAGCCATGTGCGAGGTGTGGAAGGCGCCGGCAACCTTCAGGGGAATGACGCGTGCCTTGGCCGGCGGGTTGTCAGCCAAAGCCTTGAGCTGCTCGAACGTTCCTGCGGCCACTGTCTGGCCGGCTCCGTTCACATTGGCGGGAGTGGCGCCCGACGCCTCGATGGCGGCGAGGACCTCCGCGGGGTCACCACCGACCACTGCACTCATGCCCGTGGGGGTTACCGCTGCTGCGGCAGCCATACTGTTGGCCCGCTCGCGGACGAAAGTCATGGCTTCCTTCTCAGTGAGGACGCCGGCAAGGGCTGAAGCCGTGATTTCACCGACGGAGTGCCCTGCAAGCACAACGGGAAGTGTGTTGAGTTCGACGTCGAACAAAGACCTGGCTGCCACCAAGCCCGCGGCCACGATCAGGGGTTGGGCCACTGCGGTGTCTTTGATGGTTTCTTCATCGGACGTGGTTCCGTGGGCCTTGAGGTCGATGCCTGCGATCTCGCTCAGGGTGGCCAATTGGCCTTCGACGGAGGGGAGTTCCAGCCAAGGGGCCAAAAATCCAGGGGTCTGGGAGCCCTGTCCAGGGCAGACGATTGCAAGCACGTATCCAGCTTTCCAAATTGCCACGTGATCCACTGGTGTTTTCGTACACCAAGCTCACTGGGTCAGTTTGTAGGAAGTCTACAACGGTTCAGTTCTGTGAACGCGATGCGTGACGCTCGGGGGCGGCTTTGGGCTGGGCCGAAAGCCGGCCCACCACCAGGGCAGTTTGAAGTACGAAAGCTTCCCTTGGGAGGAGCGGATCCCAGCCTGTCACATCGCAGACACGCTTCAAACGGTAGCGCACAGTGTTGGCATGGACGAACAATTCACGCGCTGTGGCCTCCAATGAATGTCCCAGCTCGAGGTAGGTTCCCAAGGTTTCCACCAAGCCGTTCGAGGCTGCCAGCAGCGGGCGGTAAATATTCTTGATGAGGGACCGCCGGGCCGCATCATCCCCGGAAACAACGCGTTCCGGGAGGAGATCGTCCGCTGCGACAGGTCGAGGCGCCGAGGGCCAGGCGCGGGCTGCGGTAAGGCCGGCGAAGGCGGCCTGGGCCGACGTACTGGCCTCCAGCAACGAGCCGGCCTCGGGCCCGTACACGACGGCGCCCGGCGCAAACAGTTCACTGAGCTTCAAGTACGCCGTATCGCGGTCCTGGACCCCGCCGAGGATGAGGATGAGGCGGTCACCCTGGATTCCTACGAGCGCGTCTTCTGCGAAACGGCCGGCAGTCCGGCGTAAATCGCTGACGTAGCTGGCGCTGGGCTCCGATGGCGAGTTGCCCACCATGACGGTGAAGCGCTCCTGCGCCTTCCAACCCAGGGCGGCGATCCTTGACCGCAATGCATCTGTGTTCTCGCCCCGCAGGATTGCGTCCACAATCAGCGCCTCAAGCCGGGTATCCCAGGATCCCCGTGATTCCGCCGCGCGGGCGTAGACATCCGCGGCGGCGAACGCCACTTCCCGGGAGTAGCGGAGCACCGCCTCGCGGAGCGAAGGCTGGTCCGATTCAGGAGCGATCACAGGAACCTGATCCTCGACGACCTCCACTACGATCCGGATCAACTGCAGGGCCTTCTGCAGGCTGATGGAGCGGGTCAGTTCCGTGGGTGCATTGCCGAAGACGTCGGTCAGGATCCATGACGGCGAACTGGGGCGCTCGTACCAGGTCACGAAAGCGGCAATGCCATTTTGGGCCACGAGCCCCAAAGCGGAGCGTTCATCAGAGCTCAGCCGACTGTACCAAGGCAGCGATTTCTCAAGTTGCCGCATGGTGCTGGTGGACAATTGCCCCACATTTGCACGGAGCTGCCGCAGGGTCTCCGCCTTTTCCGGCGACAATGCCTGGGTTGCTGCTTTGCGCTTTGTAGTGATTTTGCTGGGCTCTGCCATGGAACGAGCATACGGTGCATCTCAGGCAAGCTCCATTTGTGCGAAGGCTACAACTTATGTTGTCGCTGGTCACGTCATGTTGAGCGCTGAAAAGCCTTTGTTAAACGCCCGACGGCGGCCCCCACCTTCCGATGGAAGCCGCCGTCGCGGTTACTGCCTGAGTTCGTACAACCTGGACTGGTGCCCTGGTTTTCCGGGTTCCTTCTTAGGCGTCGCCGCCTGCTCCGCCGGTGGTGCCGGCGTTCACATCCAGGAGCCGGTACTTATCGATCGCCTTTTCCAGGGCACCTTCTTCGACTTCGCCCCTCGCCGCCAGCAACTGGAGGGTTTTGGCGACGATGGAGTGGGTGTCGTTTTTGAAGTAGCGGCGGGCGGCTTGGCGGGTGTCGGAGAAGCCGAAGCCGTCTGCTCCGAGGGAGGCGAAGTCGTTGGGGATGAATTGGCGGATTTGGTCGGGGACGGCTTTCATGTAGTCGGACACGGCGATGACGGGTCCGGTGGTGCCGGCGAGTTGTTCGGTGATGAACGGGGTGCGGGCGGGTTGGCCGGGGTTGAGGAAGGCGTGTTCTTCGGCGGCGAGTCCGTCGCGTCGGAGTTCGTTCCAGGACGTCACGGACCAGACTTCGGCGGCGACGCCCCAGTCCTGGGCGAGGATCCGGGCGGCTTCCAGGGCCCAGGGTACGGAGACTCCGGAGGCGAGGATGTTCGCGGTGGGCCGGTTGGTACCTGTGTTGGCGGCGCCATTGGTGTTTTCCGGGGCGGGGGCGAGGCGGTAGATGCCCTTGATCAGGCCGTTGATGTCCAGGTTTTCCGGTTCGGCGGGTTGGGTGATGGGTTCGTTGTAGACGGTGAGGTAGTACATCACGTTTTTGTCGGATGCGGTGCCGGTGCCGTCGTTGTCGGGGCCGTACATTTCTTCGAGGCCGTGGCGGATGATGTGGCCGATTTCGTAGCCGTAGGCGGGGTCGTAGGTTTTCACGGCGGGGTTGGTGGAGGCCAGGAGGGGGGAGTGCCCGTCGGCGTGTTGGAGTCCTTCGCCGGTGAGGGTGGTTCGTCCTGCGGTGGCGCCGATGATGAAGCCGCGGGTCATTTGGTCCGCGGCGGCCCAGAAGGAATCTCCGGTGCGTTGGAAGCCGAACATGGAGTAGAAGACGTAGATCGGGACCAGGGGTTCGCCGTGGGTGGCGTACGCGGTGCCGGCGGCGGTGAATGCTGCGACGGCGCCGGCTTCGTTGATGCCGGGGTGGATCAGTTGCCCGGCGGGGGATTCCTTGTAGGCCAGGACGAGGTCCCGGTCCACGGAGAGGTAGTTCTGGCCCTTGGGGTTGTAGATTTTCGCGGTCGGGAAGAACGCGTCCATGCCGAAGGTGCGTGATTCGTCCGGGACGACGGGCACGAACCGGGCCCCGAAGTTCTTGTCCCGCATGAGGTCTTTCAGGAGCCGGACGAAGGCCATGGTGGTCGCGGCTTGTTGTTTGCCGGAGCCGCGTTTGGCGACCTCGTAGGACTTGGCCTCGGGCAGGGTCACGGGGGTGTGGGTGCGGCGGCGTTCGGGGACGAACCCGCCCAGTTCTGCCCGGCGTTCCATGAGGTATTTGATTTCCGGGGCGTCCATGCCGGGGTGGTAGTACGGGGGCCGGTAGAGGTCCGCGTCGAGCTGGTCATCGCTGATGGGGATGCGCAGGTGGTCACGGAAGGCCTTCAGGTCCTCCATGGTCAGCTTCTTCATCTGGTGGGTGGCGTTGCGGCCCTCGAAGTGCGGGCCCAGGCCGTATCCCTTGACGGTTTTGGCCAGGATCACGGTGGGTTTGCCCTTGAACTCGACCGCTGCCTTGTACGCGGCGTAGACCTTGCGGTAATCGTGCCCGCCGCGTTTGAGGCCCCAGATCTGGTCATCGGTCAGGTCAGCGACCAGGTCCTTGGTCTGCGGGGACTTGCCGAAGAAGTGGTCCCGGACGAACCCGCCGGACTCGGCCTTGTAGGTCTGGTAGTCACCATCGGGGGTTTCGTTCATGATTTTCACCAACGCCCCGTCCTGGTCCGCTTCCAGCAGCGAGTCCCATTCCCGGCCCCAGACGACCTTGATCACGTTCCAGCCCGCACCGCGGAAGAACGCCTCCAACTCCTGCATGATCTTCCCGTTGCCCCGGACGGGCCCGTCCAGGCGCTGGAGGTTGCAGTTGATCACGAAGTTCAGGTTGTCCAGGTTCTCGTTCGCCGCGAGCTGGAGCAGGCCGCGGGATTCGGGCTCGTCCATTTCCCCGTCGCCCAGGAACGCCCAGACCTGCTGGTCGGAGGTGTCCTTGATGCCGCGGTTGTGCAGGTACCGGTTGGACTGGGCCTGGTAGATCGCGTTCATCGGCCCGATGCCCATCGACACGGTCGGGAATTCCCAGAAGTCCGGCATCAGGCGCGGGTGCGGGTACGAGGACAGGGCATGGCCCTCCCGGGACTTTTCCTGGCGGAACCCGTCCAGGTCCTCCTCCGAGAGGCGGCCTTCCATGAACGCCCGGGCGTACATGCCCGGGGACGCGTGTCCCTGGAAGAACACCTGGTCCCCGCCCGAGGGATGGTCCTTGCCGCGGAAGAAATGGTTGAACCCGACCTCGTACAGGGTCGCCGCGCCGGCATAGGTGGAAATATGCCCGCCCACCCCGATATCGGCCCGCTGCGCACGATGGACCATGACCGCGGCGTTCCACCGCATGTACGCACGGTACCGGCGCTCGAACTCCTCGTTCCCCGGGAATTCTGCTTCCTGGTCCACCGGGATCGTGTTCACATAATCAGTGGTCGTCACCATCGGCACACCCACCGACCGGGCACCGGCACGCTGCAACAACGAACGCATAATGTACTGGGCACGCTCCGTGCCCTGCTCCGCGATCAACGCATCAAGGGACTCAATCCACTCCGCGGTCTCTTCCGGATCACGATCAGGCAGCTGGGCAGTCAACCCGCTGAGGATGTGTGAGGTCTCTTCTCCTGCAGCCACGTCCAACCTTCCTTTAGGCGCATGCATCGGCGCCTCAGGTCTGGCAGGGTAACTGCCCGTCATGAACGCGTCGTGTGCGACATCTCGGTTTCAACAGCCCGGTCGGATGCGCCGGGCAGGTCTTGTGAGCGCATGGCTGCCCAGTAGAATTCCTCGGGGCGATCGCCCTGCAGCCAAAGCGCTCATGGCCACTCTAGCTTTGACAGCGCTGGGATGCGTAGCCGTGGGGCCTCAGGGGCGTTGTATGTCACATCCTGGTGCTCTCCGTGACGGATGCCACGTGATTGTCACAGCTTCGAAACACCCCAGGTAGTGCGGAATATGCGTCATCGCAGGGACAATGGCTTGAAGCACACGCCCAAAGGGTGTTGGCTGTTAGTAATGGAAGTCACTTCAAAAGGAGGAAACGTGAGCGAGGCCGACGCCGCCACATCGGTAAATGTGGCGGAAAGATTGGGTTTCAAAGACGGGGATCTGATTCAGGAACGCGGCTACGACGACGACGTCGATTTCGACTTGCGTGACGACATTGAAGATGTCACGGGCTCTGAGCTGTTGGATGAAGATGATCATGACGTCGTAGACGCTGTTATTTGCTGGTGGCGGGACGGCGATGGTGACCTGGTCGATGCTCTGATGGATTCGCTCACCACCTTGAAAGAGGGCGGCGTGGTGTGGGTTCTGACCCCCAAATCCGGCCGCGACAACTACGTCTCTCCCGCGGACATCCAGGACGCAGCGCCCACTTCGGGGCTGCACCTGACCACTTCTGCCGGGGTATCCAAGGACTGGAGCGCCACCCGTTTGGTGCCGAAGAAGAACAAGTGACGGAAGTCCAGCAAGCGCCGGCCCCCGCACTTGTTCCCGGGATCGGAGAGGTGGCGCCGGACTTTGAACTGCTGAATCAATATGGCGAGCCGGTCCGTTTGTCGGATTTCAGGGGTCGCAACGTTGTGGTGGTGTTCTATCCGTTCGCTTTCTCTGGCATCTGCACGGGAGAACTGTGTGAGATTCGCGACAATATCGCTGCTTTCGAAGACTCGAACGCCACGGTCCTTGCGATCTCCGTAGACAGCAAATTTGCTTTGCGCGCATATGCGGAGCAGGAACGCTATGAGTTCGATCTTTTGGCTGATTTCTGGCCACATGGAGCTGTTGCGCAGGCTTACGGTGTCTTTGATACCCGCAGCGGGATGGCCCTTAGGGGAACGTTCATCATTGATGCCGAAGGATTGATCCGGTACGTGGTGGTCAATCCGCGGGGACAGGCCAGGGACCTCGCAGGCTACCGCCAGGCGCTCTCTGAATTGAGAGTGCAGCAGGGGTGAACCACGTGCGGCCCGGTGTTGGTATGACCGGCTTCGCCAGCATGGAACCGGCTACCGCTGCCACCTTGGGGGCCGGGGAAGAGGCGGCGTTGAAGGAGGTCCTGGACATTCTTGGGGGCAGGCGGCTGGCCATGCTCACCGGCGCCGGACTCAGCACCGATTCGGGTATTCCGGACTACCGGGGACCTGGATCAGCGCCACGGAGCCCCATGACGTATCAGGAATTCATCGGCAGTGCTGCCAATCGACGGCGGTATTGGGCCCGGAACCATATCGGCTGGTCCCACTTGCGGCATGCTGATCCAAATGCCGGCCACGCCGCCGTCGCCCTCATGGAACGGCGGGGCCTGCTGACCGGCCTCATCACCCAAAATGTCGACCGGCTCCACGAGGACGCCGGAAGCACCAACGTTGTGGATCTGCATGGGCGGTTCGATCAGGTGATCTGCCTTGAGAACGGACACGTTTTTTCCAGAAAGCTGCTCGCCGCAATTCTTGAGGAGCTGAATCCGGGGTTCGTAGAAGCCGCGCTCGAGGCAGGCGTGGTGGAGATGGCCCCGGACGCTGATGCCACCGTGGAAGATCCCGAGCTCATTAAGTCATTCGTGGTGGCAGTTTGTCCTGTCTGCGGCGGAACGCTGAAGCCTGACTTCGTCTACTTTGGCGAAAATGTTCCCAAAACCCGGGTCGAACGGGCGTATTCCATGGTGGACGCCGGCGAAGCTCTCCTGGTCGCCGGCTCCTCGCTCACCGTGATGAGTGGGTTGAGGTTCGTTCGCCATGCTGCGAAGGCAGGCAAACCTGTGGTCATCATCAACAGGGGATCCACGCGAGGTGACGAATTTGCCGCCCTGAAACTTGAGGTAGGAGTGAGCGGAGCATTGGATTATCTTGCGCGGAATTTGCCCGACATTTCTGCAGCGAGGGACTCGATTGGTGTTTCGCCCGAATGATCATGTAGAGTCATTGTTCGTTGGTTGAAGCGCTAAGGCACTGAAACTGAACTTTGGGTCTTTAGCTCAGCTGGTAGAGCGCCACGTTTACACCGTGGATGTCATCGGTTCGATCCCGGTAGGACCCACCAAACAGCCCCGCCATCCTGGACCGCAACGGTCGGGATGGCGGGGTTTTTCTTTCCCCAAAAGCAGCTCACGAAAAAAGTCAGTGCCCACGCCTACTGTCTGGCTTATGGAACAGGTATACATCCGCAGTGCAGGGGGCGGCGAGGCAACTACGGTAGTCCGGGGCGGCCGGGAGTGGCAGATCGCGGAAGAGCCATTCCGATGGTTCGAGAGGGTGCCGTGGTGGGAGAGCTCCAAGCGAATGCCCCGGGGGCAGGGCCGCGTGGATGTTGAGGTGTTGCAAGTCCAAGTGCGGCTGGGAAGCAACGCGATGTCCAGCCTGGCAACCTGGGAACTGGTGCGGGACGGAAGTGGTGGCGGCTGGTACCTGCGTGGCGAAGAACGCGTGGCTGCCTAGGATCCCACCGGGAAATGGATGAGCTCTCCACCACGACTATTGGGGGATGCCGCGGTGGAGAGCTCGAAAATGAATATACAGCGAACTTTTCCGTTTGGAAAGTAAAGCCTTCGTTAAGGCCTTGTGTGTCGATAAAGCCCCCATTGCTCCCGACAGGACCGCAAGCAATCACACTATGATGGGTAGTGTTCAGCTGATTGAACACCCGGTTGGACGAGATGTCCGGTTTGAGATGACGAAGGAGAATCATGGCCGATTCCCGCATTACCCGCTCCGAAGGACTGGGCGCATCATCGCCAGCTCCTGCGGTGACCCGCGCAGCGGCCGTTCTGGAAGCATTGGCAGAATCGCCCTCGGGCCGCCTCACCCTGAGTGATCTCTCCAGGGAGTTGGGAATCCCTAAATCTTCCACGTCCAATCTGCTGCTGGCACTGGAAGAAGCACGGCTTATTACCAGGCAGGGCGCGGACTTTGGCTTGGGGCGAAAGCTCGTGGAGCTGGGCGCAGCGTACTTGAGCCGTTTGGATGAAGTGCAGGAGTTCTACAAGTACTGTGAACAAGCACCCACCCTGTCTGGAGAAACTGTCCGCATCGCCATGTTGGACGGGGACCACGTCATATACCTGGCGCGCTATGAGGGTCATCCTGCAGTTCGGCTGACCTCGAACATCGGCGACAAGATGCCGGTCTCCCTTTGCAGTGTAGGAAAGGCGCTCCTGGCGCAATTGCATGATCACGACATCGATGCCATGTTCCCGGATGGCATGGAACTTCCGGTCATGACGCCGAACTCGCTGCGCACGGCCGAGGAACTGAAGGCTCAAATCACCACGATCCGCAAGCAGGGTTTTGCCTTCGAGGACGAAGAATCCACGGTAGGCGTGGTGTGCCTTGCCGTTCCCGTGCCCACCCATGGGGCGCATGGTCCCAGCCTGGGGCTTTCTGTTACTGCGCTGAAGGCTACTTATTCAGAGGAGCAGGGTGCGCTCATGGTCAAGGAACTCAAGGAGCTGGCCCGCTCCCTGGGGAATCCGATGGGTTGATGCAATGCCGCACGTCACAATCATCGGATTTTGAATAAATCTTATTTTAATCTTGGCACACAGTTCAACAAGTTGTACGCTGTTCACCATAGTGATCTTGGCGGTGATGCCATCACTATCTCGTCGGGCCAACGGGGGCCTGGTGTGATTTTGAGGGAGTGCTTGTGACAACTCGTACTGATGCAAAGCTCGCAGCTGAGGCTGACGATGCAGTGGTTGAGCCGGAACAGCTTCGCAGGGCGACGCTGGCCAGCTCCGTGGGTTCTGCCCTGGAGTACTACGATTTCTACATTTATGGCCTGGCCTCGGCCTTGATCTTTGGGCCTTTGTTCTTCAAGCCTTTGGGTGAGAGCGGGGCTTTGATCGCATCCTTTGCCACCTATGGCGTGGGATTTGCGGCCAGACCGTTCGGCGGTATTTTCTTCGGATTCATCGGAGACAGGTTTGGCCGCAAAATGGTCCTCTTGCTGACAATCGGCATGATGGGACTCGCAAGCTTTGCCATCGGCCTGCTCCCCACCTTCGAGCAGGCCGGAATGCTCGGTGCTGTACTCCTGGTGACATTGCGAATCATCCAGGGTTTGGGGGCCGGAGCGGAACAGGCCGGAGCCACAACCCTGATATCGGAAGTGGCGCCGCCGAAGCGCCGGGGGTACTTCGCGTCGCTGCCGTTCGTTGGCATTCAGCTCGGCACGCTCCTGGGCGCCGGAACTTTCGCACTGTTGCAGTTGGCGGACAAGGCTGCTTTCGAGTCGTGGCTCTGGAGGGTGCCATTCCTTGCCAGCTTTGTCCTGATCATTGTTGCTGTCTTCATTCGCCTGAGGTTGAAGGAAACTCCGGTATTTCAGGAACTGGAGAAGCACAAGAATGTGGTCAAGAACCCTGTGGGTCAACTTTGGAAGCATTCCAGAAGGAACGTGCTGGTGGGTATAGGCCTCCGTATGGGGGAGAACGGCAATTCTTCCATCTATTCGGCCCTGCTGATCTCCTTCATGTCGGTCAAGGAAGGTGTCTTCCCTGGGGACAAATTCATTGGCCCTGTGGGGCTTCTGATTGCCGCTGGATTCGCAGCCGTCATGGTGGTGACGTTCGGAGCACTGTCTGACCGCTTTGGCCGCGTCCGGGTTTACCGTTATGGTGCGTTGTTCCAGGCGATATTTGCCATCCCGGCCTTCTATCTGGTGACTCTCGGAAACGTGACCCTCGTGTGGGCAGTCATGGTGGTTGGTATAGCGCTGGGTGTCCAGTCCATGCTGGGCCCGCAGTGCCCGCTGCTACCTGAACTGTTTGGTTCCCAGTACCGCTTCACCGGAGTTGCGCTCAGCCGGGAAATTTCTGCAGTGCTGGCAGGCGGCCTTGTGCCCCTGCTCGGCGCCATTCTCCTGGCGGCCACCCATAACTCCTGGGTTGTTCTCGCGGTCTACTCGCTCGTTTTGGCCCTGATTTCGTTCATCACGACATTCTTTACGCCTGAAACAGCAGGACGGGACCTTCTTGCCCTTGAGGACGCGAAGTAGCGGACCGTCACTTGCCAGGCATTGGCGCAAAAAAGGCTCCGACCCCTTGGGGTCGGAGCCTTTCGCGTCAGAGCTTGCCGGGTTTAGTAGAAGTGGACCGGATCCACCAGGTGGGGAAGGTCGCCACCGTCCAGGAATGTACGGAGGTTGCTGCAAAAACGCTCTGCGATAAGGCGGTTTTCGGCAGAGCTCAGTGCAGACGTGTGCGGTGATACCAGCACCTTGGGGTGGTTCCACAGGGGGCTGTCCTGCGGTAGCGGCTCGACGGCAAAGACGTCCAGGCAGGCGTAGGCAACCTGACCACTGTTGAGGGCCTCAAGAAGGGCGTCCTCGTCCACGACTGTGCCGCGGCCGACGTTGACGAACACGCTGCCCGGCTTCATTGCGGAGAAGATGTCAGTGCTGAACAGCTTCTCTGTGTAGGGAGTGCCGGGAAGTGTGTTCACTACGGCGTCGGCGTCGGCAACGAGGCCCGCGAGGCCGTCATTGTTGGTGACTTCGTCGATGCCCTCAATGGCCTCCACGTTGCGTTTGGTGCCGCTGACCTTCATGCCCAGAGCTCGGGCGATACGTGCCGTTTCCATGCCGATCTCGCCAAGCCCTGCAATGACTACCTTGGATCCGTTGGCCAACTTGGTGGGTGTCCGCAACTGGGGCCAAACCTTGGCCGCTTGGTCCTGGGCCATTTCGGCGCTGCGCTTGAAGCCGTTGAGGATGCCAAAGGCGGAGAATTCCGCGAGTGGCAACGCGTGGACTCCGGCTGAAGTAGTGACGCGGAATTTTCGAAGCGTCTCGGTATCCAGCCCGGAAGCCTTGACGGCTCCACCGGCCCCGGCGGCCATGGCGTGAATCCATTGAAGGTGGGGATTGCTTCGGGCAATCCGGGCAAGGCCGGCCGGGCTTTCGTTGGGGAAGCCGTACAGGACCTGGGCCCGGTTGAGCATGGCCCAGTAGCGTTCTTCCTGCTCCGGCGTCCGCTTGAAGTCCGGGTCTCCGCTGTGGTCGGCAGGGTAGCGCTCGGGTGGAAGGAGGTCGGGTTCGTACAGAACGGTTACGGAAGGATCTACTGCGCGGATACGCTCCACATGCTCAGCTTCGAGCGGTACAGCGATCGCGATGGTAAGTTCATCAGTCGTCATAGTGTTCATCATACTGAATGGAGGCTAGGATATTGAACAGATTGCGTTTTGATGCACACAAAGAAGTGAGGTTCTTCACGACATGACCAGCAAACGTGTGGGTTTCGTGGGCTTGGGACTCATGGGAGCTCCCATGGCCGCCAACATCGCCAAGGCAGGATGGGCTGTCACGGCGTGGAACCGGTCCGACACTGTCTTCCAAGGCCTCGCGGGCATCAGCCGCGTAGACACCCTTGCCGAACTCCGTGACGAACCAACAATCATTTTCATGCTTCCCGATTTGCCTTTGATTGAGGCCGCGGCAGAAGGCTTGCTTGATGCATGGCGCACCGAAGCGCCCCAGCCGGGCACCGCCGTCGTCGTGATGAGCAGTGTGTCGCCGACGGCGGTCCAGGAATTCGGCGAAACCGTGCGCGAGGCCAGCGGGGGAAACGCGGTGGTGGTTGACGCGCCTGTCAGCGGCGGCACTACCGGCGCCGGGAACGGAACCCTGGCCATCATGGCAGGGGCGTCCGAAACAGACTTTGAACGGCTTCAGCCACTCTTTGAAACCATGGGGACAACAGTCCGCCGGATGGGTCCACTGGGATCAGGCTCGCTCGCCAAGGCCTGCAACCAGCTGATTGTCGGGACTACGACGGCGGCACTTGCCGAGGCTGCTGAACTTGCCGAGCGCTCCGGAATGGATGTGGCTGCCCTGTATGAGGTCCTCGCGGGAGGCTTGGCGGCAAGCCGCGTGTTGGAGATCGTCGGGCCACGTTTGGCGGCGAAGGACTACACGCCCACGGGACCCGCCAAGTTCATGCACAAGGATTTGGCCTTCGTGGTCCAAAGCGCCGGGAGTGTGGGCTCCCCGGTACCCATGGCCTCTGCGGCAATCCAGCTCTACGGGGAACTCAAGCGCCAAGGACTTGGCGATCAGGACCTCGCCGTTGTTCGCCAAGCAATAGCGAATCTTGCCATGTCTTCGGCTGCCAACTAAATGCCGGCCCCAAACAAGAAACCTGTCCAGACAAGAAGGAATGCAACAGAAACATGAGTGGACTATTTGACCTGAGCGGGCGAATCGCCTTGGTCACCGGATCCAGCCGGGGGATCGGCAATGCCCTTGCCCGCGGCCTGGCTGATGCTGGTGCGACGGTGGTGCTGAACGGCATCAATCCGGAACGGCTGGCCAAGGCGCACGATGCCATGGCTGCCGACTATCCCGACGGACGGGTCTTCAGCCGGGCGTTCGATGTCACAGATGCCGCCTCGGCCGCTGAAGGCGTGCAATGGATCGAGGCCAATGTTGGCCCGTTGGAGATCCTGGTGAACAACGCCGGCATCCAGCACCGCGTTCCCATGCTTGACCTCGATGTCAAGGACTGGGACCGGGTCATCACCACGGACCTGACCAGCGCCTTCCTGGTGGGCCGGGAGGCTGCGCGGCACATGATCCCGCGGGGCCAAGGAAAGATCATCAATATCTGCTCAGTTCAAACAGACCTTGCCCGTCCCACGATCGCCCCCTACGTCGCTGCCAAGGGCGGGCTGCGTAACCTGACGCGTGCGATGACTGCTGAGTGGGCCGCTTCGGGGCTGCAGATCAACGGCATCGCCCCCGGCTACATCCACACTGAGATGACACAGAACCTGGTGGATGATGAGGCGTTTAATTCCTGGATCCTGGGCCGGACACCGGCCAACCGGTGGGGAACCGTGGCCGACCTCGCCGGACCTGTTGTGTGGCTTGCGTCGCAAGCGTCCAACTTTGTTAACGGCCAGACGATCTTCGTCGATGGTGGAATGACGGTGGTGGTCTGATGGGCAGCACACTCCCGGCCTCCGGCCCTGCCGTTGTAGCCCACGGCAAGGGTGACCTACGGATCGAAGATATCCCGCTGGCCAGGCCCGCGGCCAACGAATCGATCGTCGAAATTGCGTATGGCGGCATCTGCGGTTCGGACCTGCATTACTGGCTCCACGGCGCGGCGGGGGAATCGATTCTGAAGGCCCCGATGGTCCTGGGCCATGAAATCGTTGGCGTCGTCATCGAGCAGGCAGCCGATGGCAGCGGCCCTGGCCCAGGAACGCCCGTGGCGGTGCATCCGGCAACACCGGCCCCGGGCGAGGTCCGCTATCCGCAGGACCGGCCCAACCTTTCCCCGGGCTGCACGTACCTGGGTAGCGCGGCACGCTACCCGCACACCGACGGGGCCTTCAGCCGCTACGCCACCCTTCCCTCGCGGATGTTGCGTGCCCTGCCGGACACCCTGGATCTGCGGACCGCGGCGTTGGTGGAGCCTGCCAGCGTGGCCTGGCATGCCGTCGCCCGTGCCGGTGACGTCGCGGGGAAGACGGCCCTCGTGATCGGCAGTGGTCCCATCGGCGCCTTGACGGTCGCCGTCCTGAAGCGGGCCGGCGCGGCCAGGATTGTCGCCGTCGACATGCATGACAAGCCGCTGGAGATCGCCAAAGCCGTCGGTGCCGATGCGGTCCTGAGGGGTGACGAAGCGGACGCCATCGCGGCGGTGGACGCCGACGTCGTCATTGAGTCCTCAGGCAGCCACCACGGCCTGGCCTCGGCCATCAAGGGAGCAACCCGCGGCGGGAAAGTGGTCATGGTGGGGCTGCTGCCCTCGGGCCCGCAACCGGTCTTCATCTCCCTGGCCATCACCCGCGAACTGGAACTGCTGGGATCCTTCCGCTTCAACAACGAAATCGATGACGTCATTGCGGCGTTGGCGGACGGCTCGCTGTTTGTGGACCCCGTGATAACGCACGAGTTCGACCTCGCACACGGACTTGAGGCATTCGAAGTAGCCAGGAACTCAGCCCGGTCAGGCAAGGTCCTGCTGAACTTCCAGGATTAGTTTTTCGCCACGGGTACGAAGACGCGGGGCTGGTCGTTCCAGCTGGGGGCCAGCTCCGCGATCGTTTGGCGCATTATTTTTCCGGCCGCATCCCTGGCCTGCTGTCCGTCGCCGGCGTCGATGGCGTGTGCGACGTCAATATGCCACTGCAGCGCCTGCTTCTGGGGGTGTTCCGGCATGAGGCCGTGCACTGTGCGTCCCGTTAGGGTCTCTGTCACCTGGCCAATCAGGTTGGCAAACATCTCGTTTCCCGAGCCGGAGAGGACCAGTGCATGGAACCGGATATCGAGGTCAAGGAACCGTGCCATGTCTCCGGCGTCGCCGGCTTCCTTCATGGCCAGCGAAATATCCACGAGTTCCCGGCGAAGGGTTTCCGGAGCGTTTCCGGCTGCGAGTTCCGCAGCAACAGGCTCGACGGCGGAACGCAGCTCAGCGAGCGACCTCAGTTGGGCGCCACGGCCCTCGCCGGCCAAGCGCCAGCGAATGACCAACGGATCAAAGGGATTCCAGCGATGGGCCGGGAGGACACGGATTCCGACACGCTTGATGGTTTCCACCAGGCCCAGCGACTGCAGGACGCGGACGGCCTCCCGGACCACCGAGCGCGAAACGTTGAGCTCGTCTTCCAAATGTTCGGCCAGCATGACGTGGCCAGTGGGAAGGGCGCCGCCCACAATCCGGGTTCCCAGATGCTCTACGGCGCGGTGGTGGAGGCTGGTTGACATAGACGTAAGCATAGTGCGGCGAACGCATTCCGCGTGCCGTCCGATGCCGCCTGGCGCCGTTCGGAAGTCCCGCACATCATAGACTGTTTATGACGCGGCGCCGTTCCAAAACGTGGGCGTCGCTTTCCTGCTCATGGCTTAAATACGTATGGTTTATTACAGCCCCTGGTTATGAAATCGCTTCCTGCTGTCCGCAGGACTGTTTGTACACGATCGAATTGGAGTTTTGATGTCAGCACACATCGGTGTCACCGGCCTCGCGGTGATGGGCGCCAACCTGGCCCGCAACCTGGCCCGCAACGGCTTCACTGTGGCTCTCCACAACCGCTCCGTGGAAAAGACCGACGCCCTGCTGGAAAAGCACGGCACGGACGGCGACTTCATCCGCACTGAAACGCTGCAGGAACTCGTCGACTCCCTCGAAAAGCCCCGCCGTGTCCTGATCATGGTCAAGGCGGGCGCTCCCGTGGACAACGTCATCGAGCAGCTGGAACCGCTGCTCGAGGCCGGCGACATCATCATCGATGCCGGTAACTCGCACTACGAGGACACCCGCCGCCGCGAAGCCGCGCTGGCCAAGAAGGACCTGCACTTCGTTGGCGTCGGTGTTTCCGGTGGCGAAGAGGGCGCATTGAACGGTCCCTCCATCATGCCCGGTGGCTCCAGGGAGTCCTATGACGCCCTTGGCCCGCTGCTGGAGAAGATTGCCGCAAAGGTCGACGGCGAACCGTGCTGCGCTTGGATCGGCACCGACGGTGCCGGCCACTTCGTCAAGATGGTCCACAACGGCATCGAATACGCCGACATGCAGGTTATCGGTGAAGCATTCGATCTCCTCCGCTCCGGCGCCGGCATTGAGCCCGCCGAGCAGGCCAGGATCTTCGCTGACTGGAACAAGGGCGATCTGTCCTCCTTCTTGATCGAAATCTCGGCCGAGGTTCTGGGCCACGTCGACGCCAAGACCGGCAAGCCGTTCGTTGATGTCGTCGTGGATGCTGCAGGCCAGAAGGGAACCGGACGCTGGACGGTCATCTCCGCACTGGAACTCGGCTCCCCGGTCTCCGGCATTGCCGAGTCCGTTTTCGCCCGCGCATTGTCCTCACAGGCCGAGCAGCGCAAGCTTGGCCAGGAACTGCTGGCCGGCGAAGAGGCTTCCGTGGAGATCCCCGAGACGTTCGTTGAGGACGTCCGCCAGGCGCTGTACGCCTCCAAGCTGGTTTCCTACGCCCAGGGCCTGGACATGCTGACCTCCGCTGCGAAGGAGTACGGCTGGGACCTCAAGCTGGACGAAATCGCCTCGCTCTGGCGCGCAGGCTGCATCATCCGCGCAGAACTCCTCAAGGACATCACCAAGGCCTACGCTGCCGAGGAGAAGCCTGCCAACCTCCTGTTCGCGCCGGCTTTCACCAAGGCCATCGCTGAGGCCCTCCCGGCCTGGCGCCGCGTTGTAGCCACCGCTGTCCAGCTGGGCATCCCGGTTCCGGTCTTCTCCTCCTCGCTGGCCTACTACGACGGCCTGCGCCGCAAGCGCGTTGCTGCTGCCCTGATCCAGGGCCAGCGCGACCTCTTCGGTGCGCACACCTATGGCCGCGTTGATGCCGAAGGTACGTTCCACACCCTGTGGGGCGAAGACAAGTCCGAAATCTCGGCCGTCGACACCCACTAAGGTTCCGCAGCAAGGCCGGTTCTTCCCCGATACGCTGGGAGGAGCCGGCCTTTGCCGTGCCGGAAGGGGTACTGGGCCATCGTGGCGAGTGCCACGAGCCAAGGAGCCAGAGCCATGACCGAGCGCATCGCTTTTGTCACAGGGGCATCTACCGGCATTGGTTTTGAGACGGCGCGCGCCCTGAGGTCCGAAGGGTTCATTGTCTACGCCGGTGCGCGCAGGGTGGAGAAGATGCATCCCCTTCAGGCGCAGGGAATCACCGTCATGCACCTGGACGTCACAGTAGAAGAGTCCATGGCCTCAGCTGTGGCGCTTGTTGAAGCTGCACACGGGCACATAGATGTCCTGGTGAACAACGCAGGGTACGGCTCCTACGGCTCCCTCGAGGAGGTTCCCCTGGCAGAAGGCAGACGCCAGTTCGAGGTGAACGTGATGGGCTTGGCGAGGATGACGCAACTCGTTATTCCCAGGATGCGGCATGCGGGTTCTGGCCGGATCATCAACGTCTCGTCCATCGGCGGAAAGATTTATGAGCCCCTGGGCGCTTGGTACCACGGGACCAAGTTCGCAGTGGAGGGGATGAGTGATTCTTTGCGGCTCGAGTTGAAACCGCACGGCATCGACGTCGTACTCATCGAGCCCGCCGGAACGGACACCGAATGGGGCACCATTGCCGGGGAAGGCCTCTTATCCGCATCCGGCAAGGGTCCATACAAGGGGCAGGCCCACGTCATGGCAGCAGCCTTGGCCTCAACATCCGGACAGCTGATATCCACGCCTCCGAGGGTAGTGGCCAAGGCAATAGTTCGTGCGTCAACGGCAAAACGCCCCAAGACCCGCTACCCGGTGGGTAGGGGAGCCTGGAGCGTCCTGGCCTTACGCAGGGTTCTTCCCGACCGCGTGTTTGATGCCGTGCTGTGGAACTCCTACAAGAGGTTTACCGGCTAGCTCAAACTAGATCCGGTATTCGATGTAGTACTCGGCCGGGTCAACCGCCGGTTTGGTTTCGGATTTCGCGTCGCGGTGCCGCCACGTCGCTGGAATGCCGGTGATGATCGACTCCGGGGGAGCGTTCTTCACCACGACGGCGTTCGCACCAATTGCGCTGTCTGCGCCGATGGTGATGGGTCCCAGGACCTTGGCGCCGGCGCCGATGGTCACCCGATCCCCGATGGTGGGGTGGCGCTTGACCTTGGCAAGGGATCGGCCACCGAGCGTCACACCGTGATAGATCATCACGTCTTCGCCGATTTCGGCCGTTTCGCCGATGACGACACCCATGCCGTGGTCGATGAAGAAGCGCCGGCCGATGGTTGCGCCGGGGTGGATTTCGATGCCCGTCAGGAACCTCGCCAACTGTGAAATCAGGCGGGCAGGAAAGCGAAGGGCAGGGTTTTGCCAGAGCTTGTGGGTCACGCGGTGTGCCCAGATGGCATGCAGGCCGGAGTAGGCGAAAAAGTTCTCAAAAGAACCTCGAGCCGCCGGGTCATGCGACCGGGCGGCGTCGAGGTCTTCCTTAAGCCTTGCGAAGAAGCTCACAAAGACCTTTCTACAGGAAATGAATGCTTGCGGGCGAAGTGTTAGCCGCGGATGTCGTCAAAGAGGACAGTGGAGATGTAACGCTCCCCGAAGTCCGGCACGATCACGACGATCAGCTTGCCCTTGTTCTCCGGACGCTTGGCGACTTCCAGTGCACCCCATACCGCGGCACCGCCGGAAATACCGGCCAGGACGCCTTCCTTGGAACCAAGGGCGCGGGCGGTGGCAACGGAGTCTTCAAGGGTCGCATCGAGAACTTCGTCGTAGACGTTGGTGTCCAGGACCTCCGGGACGAAGTTGGCGCCCAGACCCTGGATCTTGTGGGGACCCGGGCTGCCGCCATTAAGGATGGGGGAGTCCTTGGGCTCGACTGCAATGATCTGGACTTCGGGCTTGCGCTCCTTGAGGACCTGTCCGACGCCGGTCACGGTACCGCCGGTACCGACGCCGCCAACAAAGATGTCTACTTCGCCGTCTGTGTCCGCCCAGATTTCCTCGGCAGTGGTGTTGCGGTGGATCTCCGGGTTGGCCGGGTTGGCGAACTGCTGCGCCCAGATGGAGTTCTCCGTGTTGGCAACAATCTCCTGGGCCTTTTCAACAGCGCCGCGCATGCCTTCGGAACCGGGAGTCAGTACGATCTCTGCACCGTAAGCGCGAAGCATGACACGACGTTCGGTGGACATGGTCTCAGGCATGGTCAGGATGACCTTGTAGCCGCGTGCGGCACCAACAAGGGCCAGAGCGATTCCGGTGTTGCCGGAGGTGCCCTCGACAATTGTTCCGCCCGGCTTCAGGGCACCGGACTTTTCGGCGGCGTCAATGATGGCCACACCGATGCGGTCCTTCACGCTGTTGGCCGGGTTGTAGAACTCAAGCTTGACCGCAACGGTGGCCTCAAGGCCTTCGGTCAGCCGGTTCAAACGGACCAGCGGAGTGCGGCCGACCAGCTGGGTGACGTCGTCGTAGATCCTTGCCATGAAGATTATGCCTATCTCTGAAGAGGGAATGCTGAGGTCAGCCTAACCAGCAGGATCGAAACCCTGCTAAGCAGTTAGCCATGCAGAGTAATATTTCCGCGCTTTGGCCAGTTTTGGATTGATGATGACCTGGCAGTAACCCTGGTACGGGAATTTGGCGTAATAGTTCTGATGGACTTCCTCTGCCTCATAGAACTCGGGTAGCCGGCTCACTTCCGTCACAATCGGATCGGCCCAAAGTGCTTGCGCGCGCTCGATGGCTTCTTCGAAGAGGATCTTTTCCTCCGTCGTGGTGTAGAACATCGACGAACGGTATTGGGTACCTGTGTCGTAGCCCTGCCGGTTCAACGTGGTGGGGTCATGCAATGCGAAGAACATGTCAAGAATGACCTCCTCCGGCACCACGGTTTCGTCGAATGTCACCGCAACTACCTCCGCATGACCGGTCATTCCCGAGCAGACGTCGTAGTAGTCAGGATTTCGGACATGGCCACCCGTATAGCCCGAGACCACGGAACTGACGCCGCGGGTTTTCTGGTATACGGCATCAAGGCACCAGAAGCATCCACCACCAAGTACAAAAGTTTTCATGATCTCTTCAATGGATTGGAGGGGCTGATGATTCCCGCAATACCTTACGGGACAATAACGCCACCGGGAACGCCACTGGGTACGTCACTGGGCAGGCGCGGCAGCAACCAAGACTGCCCTATCGGGCCCAGTAGGTAAGAATAAGAGTATGGAAGCAGTAGACACCGCCATTTCCGATGCGGATTCCGGCGACGAAGCCGGGACAGTGGAAGCAAGCGGGGACCCGACCCTTGGCCAGGTGTTGCTTGCTGTTGAGGAACTCTGGCCGGAATCCTTGGCTGAGGATTGGGATGAGGTAGGCCTCGTGGTGGGGCGCCCCACCGCGCCGATCACCAAAATCCTGTTTGCCGTGGATCCCACCCTGGCCGTCATCGACGAGGCCATTGAGTGGGGTGCAGGACTCCTCATTACCCATCATCCGTTGTTGCTCAAAGGCGTGAACTCCGTCGCGGCCACGTCCGCGAAGGGATTGGCCGTGCACCGTCTTATCGAGGCGGGCACCGGACTCCTGACCGTCCACACGAACGGTGACTCCGCCGTCGGGGGCGTATCGGACGTGTTGGCGGACGCCTTTGGCCTGGAAAATGTTGCCCCACTGACCCCTGCCGCCAATGGCTTGCCCGAGGAAGGCATTGGCCGGGTTGGAGATCTTCCTGAGCTCATGACCCTGGGTGATTTCGCTGCCCGCGTCTTTGGGATGCTCCCCGCCGTGGCCGGAGGGGTCCGCGTGGCCGGCGACAAGGACGGCCTGCTGCGGCGCGTCGCCGTCTGCGGTGGCGCCGGGGACAGCTTGTTCGATGCCGTCAGGGCCAGCAACGCAGATGTGTACGTGACAGCAGACATGCGGCACCATCCGGCGTCGGAGGCGCGGGAAGGTGCCGTCAACAGCCGTCCGTACCTCATTGACGTATCGCACTTTGCCAGTGAATGGCTGTGGCTGCCCGTAGCCGCGGAAGCGCTCGGCAACGTACTGGCTGATCAGGGCTACGACGTCGAGATCCGTGTGAGCAGCACCAACAGCGATCCCTGGGACTTCATACTCACTCCCGGCGGGGACTAGAGTCTAGAAGATACGGACAGTCCCAATAAAAAGGGGCCCGTCCATCCGGAACTGATCCCCAGGCCCGGAAGTAACAAGCGGAGGTAAGCGTGGCGAAAGCAGCACCGGCAGAACAATTGAAATTGCTTGAACTGCAGGGACTGGACGCCAGGCTCAAGTCGTTGGCAGGCCGCCGGAAGGTGCTGGAAACAGATCCCCGGATAGCTGACCTGCAGGATGCACTCAACGTTGCCAATGGTGAGTTGGGCGCGGCCAAGATGGCCGTACACGACGCCGAAGCCGAACTGCGTCGTTCGGAAGCTGACGTGGAACAGGTCGCATCCCGCATCGAACGGGACGAAGCCAGGCTCAATAGCGGAACCGGCCTCTCCAAGGACCTCGTAGCGCTCCAAAGTGATATTGCGTCCCTTAATAAGCGCCGCTCCGACCTTGAAGATGTTGAGCTTGAAATCCTGGAACGTTTGGACACCCTGCGGGAGCGCCAGGCCGCGCAACAGACCATCGTGGATGACATCCAGGGTTCATTTGCCGGCATCCGCGCCGAACTGGATGAGGCGATTGCTGAGATCGCGGCCGAGGAAACCGTGGTCCGCGGGCAGCGTGCCGCTTTCGCGGAGGCCCTCGACGCCGGAATGCTTGCAGTCTATGAGAAGACCATAGCCAAGCGCGGCGTCGGTGCCGCCAGGCTCTTCCACGGTAAATCGGAAGGTTCAGGGATGATGCTCAGCCCCGGCGACCTCGCTGAAGTCAAGGCTGCGGCTGACGACGACATCGTCTTTTGCCCTGATTCCGGATGCATCCTGGTCCGTTCGGCCGAGTGGAACTGACCTAGCCGAGCGGAACTGACCTAACTGCCCAGAATGATATTGAGGGCATGCGGCTTGCGGGCCGTCCCGGGAACAAGTTCCGCTGCCCAGACTTCCTTGGCGGCCTTCAGCAGTTGATCGGGCGTGGCAGCGGCCTTGCCGCGCCTGGTCAGCAGATGCCTGGCAAACTCGCCACGGGTGTGTTTGGCGAAGTGGCTGACCACCGTGCGCTTGCCGTTTGCCTCGTTGAATACATTCACCGTGACGGTCTGCGCTGCCGGGGGAGCCCACGCAGCTGCATACGTGCTGGAACGGCAATCAACCAGCAGCTCTCCTTCAGCCCGTTTGGCGAGGGCCGCATTCAGGTTCGGCTTCCAGAAGGAGGCGAGGCGTCCGACGTCGGGCAGTGCGGTTCCCATGGACAGCCGGTAAGCCGGCACCTGGTCACCAAAACCGATAACGCCCCACAGTGCCGAAACCACCAAAATCGTTTCGGTTGCCTTGCGTCGTTGGGCCGGCGTCATGGACTTGAAGCCGAGCGCGTCATACAGGACTCCTGAGTAGACCTGATGGGCCGGGGCCGCCGGTTCCGCGTGCAGCCGGGTATTACGTTCGACGTCGTCCTTCAGCGAGGCACCTACGCCCAGCAGTGCCAGCGCGTCCTCGTGGGCGCTGACGGTGCCCAACGATTCCAGGACCTTCGCGCGGTACGGGTTCAGCTCCGGAAAGCTGAGCGACTCCCATTCGACGGCGGGACCTTTGACGGCGGGGGTCTTGCCTTCGGAAGGCGGCAGCAGAATCAGCACCAGACGATATTACCGGGGACCGGGGCAACCCTCGACGCCGGTAGACTGTACGGCGGATGGGTTGACCAGGCGGTCGCGCGTCACGCAAGTGGCTCGAGGAACGTCCGGGCTCCGCAGAGCAGGGTGGTGGGTAACGCCCACTCGGGGTAACCCGCAGGCCAGTGCCACAGAAAACAGACCGCCTGCGCGTGCTGATGCTTGCATCAACATGCGGCAGGTAAGGGTGAAACGGTGGTGTAAGAGACCACCAGCTCCCTGGGTGACCGGGGAGGCTAGGTAAACCCCACCCGGAGCAAGGCCAGACAGGGCACGTTTGAGGGCTGCTCGCCCGAGTGTCCGGGTAGGCTGCTGGAGGGCGCCGGCAACGGCGTTCGTAGATGGATGGCCGCCACTCCTTTGCCGGCAACGGCAAGGGATGACAGAACCCGGCGTATCGGTCAACCCATCCACATATTTGCCACTGAGGTCCCAGGCATGTGATGTCCATTGTGACTGCCATGTGAGTGATTTCACGCCCCCGGGCGCCCAAGAGGGCGCCCTTCCGCCTTAGACTTGTTATGAACGTAGATGTTCTGCCGCCGGGACTGCGTTCGCAGCCGGCGGTCTTTTCTTTGCAATCGTTCAAGGCGCTGTGGGTGGACCGAAGCCCGTCCAGTGCTCGTGCCGCAGGATTACTCCGGGCGGCCGCCATCTGCATACGAGGACGTATGTGGTTGACCCAAGGAAGGTAGTTCTGTGAGCCAGACGTCAGATTCTTGTCTTGATAAGTGGATGGGCCGGGAGGCTCTCGCCGAGGCCATGATTCCGGTGATCGGCCGGTTGTACCGGGAAAACAACGTGGTCACGAGCATCCACGGCCGGAGCCTGATCAACAAGTCGACCATGAACATCCTGAAGGCCCACCGCTTTGCGCGCCGGATGAGCAACACCGAGCTCCTGCTCGAAGAAACCGCACCCCTGTTGAACGCTCTTGCCGAGCTGGAACTCGGTGCGGCTGCAATCGACATTGCCCGTCTCACGGAGAAGTTCCGCGTCGAGGGCCACGGCACCTCGTTGGATGACTTCCTGCGGGCCGAGCTCGCGGAAATCGTCGGAAAGCGTGGCGCTGATGACCGCACCAGCACCGACGTCGTGCTGTACGGCTTTGGGCGCATCGGCCGCCTCCTGGCCCGCATCCTGATTGAAAAGGCCGGTGGCGGGCATGGCCTGCGGCTGCGTGCCATCGTTGTCCGCAAGGGCGCCGAGAACGACCTCGTCAAGCGTGCCAGCCTCCTGCGCCGCGACTCCGTACATGGTTCCTTTGAGGGAACTATCCGCGTGGACGAAGAAGCAAACACCATCACCGCCAACGGCGTTCAGGTCCAGGTCATCTACTCCGACAACCCCGCAACCGTGGACTACACCGCCTACGGCATCAAGGATGCCCTCGTAGTGGATAACACCGGGCGTTGGCGCGATGCGGAAGGCCTGTCCCAACACCTGCAAAGCAAGGGTGTTTCGCGCGTCCTGCTGACGGCTCCGGGCAAGGGCGACCTGAAGAACATCGTCCACGGAATCAACCAGTCCGACATTTCCGATGACGACAAGATCGTCACGGCCGCGTCGTGCACGACCAACGCCATTACCCCGGTACTGAAGGCCATCAACGACAAATTCGGTATCATCCACGGCCACGTTGAGACGGTGCACTCGTTCACGAACGACCAAAACCTGATCGACAACTTCCACAAGGGAGATCGCCGCGGCCGCTCGGCAGCACTGAACATGGTCATCACGGAGACAGGGGCAGCCAAGGCTGTTGCCAAGGCGCTTCCGGAACTTCAGGGCAAGCTCACCGGTAACGCCATCCGCGTACCTACCCCGGATGTTTCCATGGCGATCCTGAACCTCAACCTCGCCAAGGGCACCACACGCGATGAGGTCAACGACTACCTCCGCGAAATGTCGCTGCACTCACCGTTGCGCAAGCAGATCGACTACATCGATTCCCCGGACGTTGTCTCCACCGACTTCGTTGGGTCCCGCCGCGCAGGCATCGTTGATGGTCTGGCCACTATTTCCAACGACAAGAACCTCGTGCTCTACGTTTGGTACGACAACGAATTCGGCTACTCCTGCCAGGTTGTCCGTGTCATGGAGGAAATGGCCGGCGTCAACCCGCCGTCCTTCCCTGCCCGCGACATCGTGGCGCCTATTGCAGTGCTTGAGGCAGCGAACGCCTAAGCCGGGAAGTATTCACGGGTTTCCCGGCTGTGTTACTGGTATCAGCCGGGAAACCTGACCAAAATGGGTTCATGGAAAATGAATCGACTTTGGAACACGAGACAACGCTGGAACATGCGCTGGATGTAGCGCGGGCCAACCACAAGCAGGCACAGAAACTGCTGGACCAGGCCATCGCAGCAAACGCGGCGGGGGACGTCAGCGACGAACGCGTCCAGCAATTGCGTACGCTGCTGGAGGTGGCTGCCGAAGACCTCCAACGCGTTATGCGTGAGCAGTAACCCGGGGAAGTTCCCCATCACTGCAGTGTGACTTCTCCTACACACTGTGGATATCGGCTCTGACTGTCGGTGCCGTGTCCTACGCTCATAGGACACGACCCACCCCGACTGGACGGAGCCCCTTGAGTATCACCTGGTCTGCCTACAAACGCGCGCGCAGACGATCACGCCAGGCGTGGGCCATTCTAGGATTGGCAGCCGTAACCCTCGCGGCAGGACTGTCCTGGTTCTTCACCACCGGCCAGTTCGATGCAGCCGGGCCATGGGTGTCCGGTCCCAGTGAAGCGCCGGTATTTAATCCCGCATGGATGAAACCCATTACCGGCATCGAGGCCGTTCCCGCGGAGAAGGCAAGCGCGGCACTCGCACAGCTGGAAGTTAAAGGACGCGCATCCCAGGAAGACTATGAGCGAACCGCATTCGGCCAGGCGTGGCTGGACGCCGATCGAAACGGATGCGATACCAGGAACGACATCCTGCGCAGGGACCTGTCGTCCGTGGAGTTCACCAGTGGTTCCTCATGCAGGGTTGCCACCGGAGAGTTTCAGGAACCCTACACGGGCGCCCACGTAACCTTCCGTCGGGGCCAGGACACCAGCGCTGAAGTTCAGATTGATCACATTGTCGCCCTGGCCGACGCATGGCAGAAGGGTGCCAAGCAGTTAACGGTGCAGCAACGCCAAAGGCTGGCAAATGATCCGTTGAACCTGATTGCGGCTGATGGGCCGGAGAACGTGAAGAAGGGCGCCGGCGACGCGGCCACGTGGCTCCCTCCGAACAAGAACTTCCGGTGTCACTACGTAGCGCGCCAGATCTCCGTCAAGGCAGCGTACAAGCTGTGGGTCACACAGTCGGAGAAGGATGCCATGATGCGCGTCCTGTCTTCTTGCCCGGATCAGCAGACCATCTACAGCGCCAGGTGACCGTGCCCCAGTTGCCAGGTACCGCCGTCGTCGATTCTCTCCAGGACTATGCGCTGGAGCGAAGTCTCCCGGGGTAGTTTGTCCAGGTTCCCGAGCCCCCGCTGCCTAAACGTGAAGTACACGGCATCAGTGGGGGCATCGGTGCACCGATCCAGGGTGAAGCGGCGGGCGAAGGATGCGATGTTGCTGTCAGGAAGCCGCGCAACCAGATAAGGATCCAGCATCCAGGACTCGCACGTGGCCACAGTGGCCGGTTTGTCCGGGAAATAGTGGGGAAAGAACCAGCGAGCCTCGTTAAAGCTGGCGTCGACCAGCGCAGGGGAGAGGCCGCCGTCTTCGGGAATATGGACACCCAGGATCCAATCGGATGCGTACGCCACGTTGCCCCCTGGGCCGTCGTCACGCCGGCTCCGGATCAAATGGAATTGCAACCGGCCGAGGCGGAACAGATTCCCTGCCATGTGCAACGTCAGCCAGCTCCAGGTGTCCAGGCCGAAATGTCCATGGACGCGGCGGTTGATGCGCAGCTGGAGCCCTACGTCGGCCAACGTGGCTGCTGAGACGTCAGTGCTGATACCCAGTTCCAGATGGTATGCGTGGACTCTGGGTGCGAAGCGGAGCAGTGCCTCGATCCAGACGCTCTCGACGGGCTGGCCGGGCCAAATCCGGTCGGGAGAAATACTGTCGGCCGGAAAAGTGCCAAGCCGCTCCTGCAGAAGCTCCAATGCTTCCAGGACGTGGCCACTGGGGGCTCTGTCCAGGAGCGCGGCGCATTCCACGGCGTCCTCGCCGGCAATGTCCAAGAGCTCGAACAATGCTGCATGGGGTGCCTGGCTCATCGAATCAGTGTCCGAACGGGTCAGGGTCGACGCCAGGCATCCATGTCAATCCGGGAACGCCCCAACCGTTCTTCTTGGCCTGCTTCATTGCCTTCCTGGCATATCGGTCCACAAGGCGGTTGACGTAAAGCTTGCCGTCCAAATGGTCGTACTCGTGCTGCATGACTCGAGCGAACCAGCCCGTGGCTTCGAAGTCCACAGGATTCCCGTCACCATCAAAGCCTTGGACGCGGGCCCATTCGGCACGCTGCAGAGGGTAGTGCTCTCCGGGGAAGGACAGGCAGCCCTCAATGTGCTCTTCCGGGTCCGGGAGGGCGCCTGAGACCTTTGAGAGGGTCAACACGGGATTGACCAGAACGCCTTGATCAGGGGCGTCGTCGTCGTTCGCGTACTTATACACAAAGATGCGCTTCCCGACTCCTACCTGGGGTGCGGCGAGGCCTACTCCGTTCGCGGCTTCATTGGTTTCAAACATGTCCGCGATGAGTTTCCGGAGATCGTCATCGAATACTTCGACTTCACTTGCCCGACGATGCAAAACGGGTTCGCCCCAAATGGTCACAGGGAGGACGGTCATCTCAGCTCTTCCTTGGTTGATCGCTGTGTTCCGGAAGCAACCCATGCGACTGCAGCCGGGCCAAAACAAAACAAAGGCCGCACCGGATAACCGGTGCGGCCTTTGTGGAAACCGGCTTTTTGAGCCAATCTCGGCGGGGTGAGCGACGGGGGTTGAACCCGCGACCTCCTGGACCACAACCAGGCGCTCTGCCAACTGAGCTACGCCCACCATGTGCCTTTTTCGGTAAGTCCGTATGACCGGCATTCCGTGAAGGCAACGACAAATAGCTTACCTGCTGTTTTGGGGTGAAAAGTCCACTTTTGCCGGTTTCGACGAAAAAACCTTCAAAAATGGCGCAGATCACATAGTTTCCGTTGAGCCCAGAGTCTCAGCAGTAGCCGTGATGTCTTTGGAGATGCGCTGCGCGGTAGCCGTGTCAGGCCCAGGGGCGGGCACAAAAACGGCCTGCCTGTAGTAACGGAGCTCGTCGATGGAATCCTTGATGTCCCCCAGTGCGCGATGTCCGCCATGCTTGGCCGGCGACTGGAAGTATGCCCGCGGGAACCAGCGGCGCGAGAGTTCCTTGATGGTGCTGACATCGATGACGCGATAGTGGAGGTGCTCCACAATGTTCGGCATGTCCCTGGCCAGGAACATCCTGTCCGTGCCTACGGAGTTGCCTCCCAGCGGGGCCTTGCGGGGGTCTGGAACCCACTTCTCGATGTACTCAAGCACCTGCGCCTCGGCCTCGGCCATCGTCTTGCCGTGGGGGAGTTCGTCAAGGAGCTTTGAGCGGGTGTGCATGTCTCGAACGAAGTCGTTCATTTGCTCCAGCGCTGCGTCGTCGGGCTTGATGACGACGTCCACGCCATCGCCCAGGATGTTGAGCTCGGAGTCCGTCACGAGCGCCGCAACCTCGATCAGGGCGTCGTTCTTGAGGTCCAGGCCGGTCATTTCGCAGTCAATCCAGACGATGCGTTCATTAGTAATAGGCACGCGCCTAGCCTATCCTTCAGGCGGTTCCAAGTGCTCCGATGGTAGGATTTTTGAGCACGGCAGTGTCCTTTCTTCCTGTCGTGGACAGCCCCCAGAGATTCAGATTTCTGTCCCGGAACGCAACGGGCAAACGATTGGATGAAGACCACATGACGGTGCCTGTACCCGCCGCCCAGAAGGCAGGGAAAGAAGCGCCGCCTGCGGTTGCTGCTGCCATCGAAGTGGATAACGCCAGGTCCCCGCTGATAGCCGGTTTCATTGGTTCGATGTTCCTTGTCTTCGGCTCGCTGGGCGTTGGCTGGCTCGCACCAGTGTCTGAACTTCGACGGCTTCCGCTTTTCATCTGGATGCGTACCGAAGGTGTTGGTGTCGCGATTTCCATCGTCCTGCTGGCTGTCGGTGGCATGCTGCTTGTCCGGGCTTGGCTGCGCCTGGGGCAGCGTGTCCGGGTCTGGGGACTCCAAGCCCGCAAGGCCACTCTGCAGGCCGTGGTGGCCTGGGGACTGCCCATGATGTTCACTGTCCCGCTGTTCAGCAGGGACGTCTACGCCTACATCGGCCAAGGCAGACTCATGGTTGAGGGAATGAATCCCTACGAGAATGGGATTTCCGCCCTCCCGAACTACTTCCAATTGGGTGCGGACAAGATGTGGACGGAAGCTCCCGTTCCGTACGGTCAGTTCTTCCTTTGGATCGAACAATTTGTTGTTTGGGTGACCAATGTCCAACCTGAGGCCTGCATCATGCTGTTCAGGCTGGTGGCAGTTGCGGGCGTCATACTTTGCATCATCTACGTGCCCAAGCTGGCAGAGCTCCACGGCGTCAATCCGCACCGTGCACTATGGTTGACAGCCGCCAACCCCCTCTTTCTCACCAACTTCATTGCCAGTGTCCACAACGACGCTCTCATGATTGGGCTGGCCCTGGCAGGTCTGTACTACTGCGCCACCCGCCGGGTGGTGCTGGGCTTGGTGCTGGTGACACTCTCCATTTCGGTCAAGCCAATCACGGTGGTCTTCCTGCCCTTTATCGGCTTGCTCTGGGCGGGCAAGGGTGCGTCATGGCCGCGCAAGATCCTTTTCTGGTTCCTGACAGCCGCCCTGACCTTTGGCCTCCTGTACGCCATGAGCCTGGTCAACGGGTTTGGGTTTGGATGGGTGAAGGGCCTTTCCGCCCCCGGGAGCGTCTGGATCTGGTATGCACCCATCGGTTTGATCGGCCTGGTTGTCGCCTCGATCTTCAACGTTTTTGGCCTCGATGGCTGGGGCATGGCCAAGTGGGTCTACGACGCCGGCAAGGTGCTGATGGTGGGGGCCATCGCCTGGCAGGTGTTCCGGGGAGAGCACGACCGCCTGATGCGCCGGCTCACGTTGGCCTTTGCGGCGATTGTCCTGCTGGCACCCATGATCCAGTCATGGTACGTGGTGTGGCTGATTCCGCTGTTTGCTGTAACCGGCATCCGCAACGACTGGCAGGTGAAGGCTGTCTACTTCGTGGTGTCGTTCTTCATGGTCTATGCCATCTCGGACCAACTGGATGTGTTCCCCTATCTTCAAAGTGAGGATCTCGGCCTCGCCTTGACCCTGGCGCGGAACGCGGCGGCCATCATCGCTCTTCTGTTTGCCGTTTACCTGATCTTCGTGGATCCGAAGACAAAGAGCCTTTTCCGCAAACGCGACGAACCAGGCCTGCGTCCGATCATTTAAGATTGCGCGGCGCTCAAGGAGAGGGTAGAAGCCGTACTGCCTCGCGTGTGGAGAGCGGGCTGAGGGCCGGGGCATTCTCTGCGGCGAATGCCCTGACCCACTCGGGGTTCGTCTTGCTGTACTCCCGCAAGGCCCAGCCGATGGCCTTCCGGATGAAGAACTCCTTGTCGGCAAGGTTGGGTTTGATAACAGCCGCCAGCAGTCCAGGGTCCGTCCGCGTCTTGGCCGCCAATTGAGCAGTGATGGACGCCCTCCGGATCCACATATCCTCGTCCGTGGACCACTGCAGCAAAAGCGGCGTCATGGTGGACCTGTGGGCAAGGAGGAGGGCACAGAGACGGTGGGCCACTCCGTCGACAAGGTCCCACCAGGCGCCGGTGCGGATTATTTCCTCATAGACGGGAAGCATGGCAAGGTCTTCCTTGACCATCGGCAGGCCTGTCAATTCAATGGCTGCATACCGTTCTTCGCGCGCTTGGGCATTCCGCCATAAATCACGGACGGCCTCGCGAAGGCTGACGGGTGAAGAGATGGGAAACTGCTTGGCTGCAGCCTTGGCGATCCTGCGCACCTCAGGCACCCGGATACCCCACGAGGGCATGTCCGACTTCATATACGCCTGGGCTCCGCGGGCACGCTCAGCATCCCCGGCGGTTCGAAGCTTTGAGCGGATGGCCTCAAGCAGGTCCTTGTTCTCCATTCCTCAACTGTATGACCGCGCGTTCCGGGAAGTATCCAACCCGGAAATCCACTTTGCTCTCCACCCTATGCAGACGAGCTGCCCCACGTAGAGTGGGACCAAGAGCCAGCCGGCCCCACGATGACCCCCCAGCAGTGAACCATCCCGCCCGGCATTAGTGGAGGAAACCCATGTCCATGGTGAAGACACCGGATCAGGTCTCGATGATGCGCGAGGCCGGGAGGGTGGTCGCCAACGCCTTGGCGGCGGTCAAGGAGCATGCTGACGTAGGTGTTTCCCTCAAGGAATTGGATGAGGTTGCCAGCAGCCTGATTTCCGACGCCGGGGCCAAGCCGGCCTTCCTTGATTACCACCCCCGTTGGGCAGCCGTCCCGTTTCCCGGGGTGATCTGTGCCAGTGTCAATGACGCGGTGGTGCATGGAATACCAAATGGCTACGTCCTCCAGGACGGGGACCTCCTCAGTGTGGATTGCGGTGCCTTCCTTGAAGGCTGGTGTGGAGATGCTGCCATCAGCTTCATCGTGGGGACGGCCGATCCGGTGGACCAGGCGCTGATCGATGCCACGGACGCTGCACTCGCCCGGGGTATCGAAGCTGCCCGTGTGGGCAACAAGATGGGCGACCTCGCCTATGCGATAGGCGGCGAGGCCAAGCGTGCTGGATACGGATTATTGGCCGATCATGGCGGCCACGGTATCGGCCGGACAATGCACGCCGAGCCGCCCGTCCCCAACATCGGCAGACCGGGCAGGGGTATCAAACTTCAAGAGGGGTTGGTCATTGCCATCGAACCAATGCTCATCCTGGGCGGCAAGGATGACTACTATCACGATGAAGACGAGTGGACTCTGCGTTCAGCCAGCGGAAACAAGGCCGCCCATTGTGAGCACACCGTCGCTGTCACAGCTGATGGACCAATGATCCTCACGCTGCCGTAGCTGCCGCGATGACGGCTGGCTAAGCGGGCTCGCCGTGGAGGCGAACCACGGCGCGCCCGGGAAGGGGAGTTGAAACCACCGAGAACCCGCCTTCAATGAACAGCGAAACTGTGCCGTGATACAAGTCGGACGGCCCGGCCTTTGGACGAAGGCTGGTATCGACGGGGTATGCCTCAAGGGTCGTAGCCCCGTTATTGAATGCGTGGTCAACGGCTGCCCGGAGTAACGTCGCTGCAACACCTGAGCGCCGATGGCTCGGTGAAACCACAAAGCAGCTCACCGACCAAAGGGTCCCAACGTCAACGGGCGGGAGGTCTGCCGCCCGAAGAAGCTGCGACCGTTCTATGCGGGGATAGTTTGCCCGCGGTTCCACAGCGCACCAGCCCACCGCCTGACCACCCCGGAATGCCAGCACCCCCGGCCCAGGGTCCTCGTTGAAACGTGCCCGCAGGAGTTCCTTGAGTTCGCTGGGTGCCGCAGACCTGAACTCCTTGCCGGGGAGGGCGAACCAGCGGCACCAGCACCGGGACGGCTCGCCCTTGACCCCGAACAATTCCTCCACGGCCTCCCAGGATGCCGGAGCTGTCTCCAATCGGGGAGCTGCTGCGTCGAATGCCATGGACCCAGAATATTCTCCAGTGCGGGGCTGGTCCCACCAGTTTCATCGCGGTCCCCGATGCGGAGTTCAAGCCCCGGCACCCACCAACTCACCTGTAGTGGTGTTTACCACCATCGGACCGGCACCGTCAGGACCATCGACGTCGACGGTTTCTGTCTCGTCCTCCGGGGGCGCTTGTTCGTTGTCGCCGGCCTCCCAGTCAATCCCCGGATCTTCAGGCTTCCCGGCTGTCTCGCCGGACGGGTTTGAGTCAGCGGAAGCCGACGTCCCGTTCATCCGGGTGAAGTTCGCAGAACCCCACATGAGATCGTGCCCGACCGATTCTGCGTCGATTTCTGCCACGTGGTAGATCCTGCCCTCGTGTTCCCACTGCCTCAGGCGTAACTTTCCGATGACGATGACGCGTTGCCCCTTCTTCACGCTGCAGCCGACGTGCCCGGCCAAGTAGCGAAAGGATTGCACCGTGTACCAGTTGGTGTTGCCGTCCACCCATGTATTGCTGGTGCGGTCGTAGCGCCGTTCAGTTGTCCCAAGGCGAAATGAAGCAGTGGACGTTCCGCGTGTAGTGGTGGAGCTCTTGACTTCCGAGGCTACAAAGCCGCGAAGACTAATGGTGTCGTTCATGGTGGTCCTTCTCGATATAGGAAAGTGCCCGTCCGGCCTTCTTAGCCTCATCCATGCAAACCAGGTAGGGGAGTACAGTCTTGGCCTATGTGAATAAGTCCGGCTCGTAAGGTTGTTGTGGAGGAAAAGTGTCGGTGGGCGTGGGCTGGCAGGCCGCGGTCCGAATGCACTGTAAACTCTTTGTGGCGCCAGCGGCTTAGGCTTGTATTGGCGCTTGTGCGCCCCAGTAGCTCAGGGGATAGAGCAGCGGCCTTCTAATCCGCCGGTCGGGGGTTCGATTCCCTCCTGGGGCACAAGAAATCCCCCGGAACCTGCAGGGTTCCGGGGGATTGATTCTTTAACTGCGTGGCTCGTTGGGCTGTGACTCGAGAAATTCCTTGAGATTCTGAAGGACCATGTGCCACGTCGCTGCGGAATGCTCCACTTCTTCTTCGCTCTTGTTGTTGCCTTGCGTAATGGTTACGGATGTTCCTTCGTCTGCATCGGCCAGGCGATATTCGACCGTGTGGTAGTTTTCGGGGGAATCGGGAAGTCCCGATGAAGGACTGTAGTGCGTGGTTTTCAGGAGCTGCAAGGGTTCGAAAGCCAGGATGGTGCCCTTGTCCTCGTATGCCTTCCCGTTGTACTCGCCGGAGTAGGTGATGGGATCCTCTACCCGCCAGGTCGTTTCGACATTGGTTCCGAGGAAGTATTCCTTGATGAGGCCAGGATCCGTCAGGGCCTCCCATACCTGCTCGCGCGGGGCCGCTACGGTGATCGACGCCTCGGCGTTGGGGATATTTGCTTCCATGGGCTTCTCCTTCCCGCGGCCGCCGATTCCGGCGCGCCACCACCTGGCCCACGCTACGCCCGCGGGACGTCCATGGGAATGGCAGAATGGCTATGTGATGAGCAGGGGAACCAGGGTGGAGCAGCCGGGCCATGAAAGCAACGTTCAGCTGAACGGTAAGGCTGTCGGGACCTTTCTGGTCATTATTGCTGCGCTGGCACTGTCAGCATGTACCGCGCCGTCGCCCGAAAGGCCCATGGCCGGCATCACCTCTTCAAGTCCCGCCGCGCAACAGCCCGGCAGCGGAACGAGTATGGACCCTGCTGTAGTGGCCACGAGCACGACTGTGGAGGCAACGCTGAAAAAGATCGTGGCCGCCAGCCCCAAGCCGGATACGGAATCCGTTCGGGCAGCCTTGGTTTCGGCAGGCATTCCCAAAGCCAACGTGGAAGTGTCCGTCAGCCGGACGCCCACAGGTCTTGATGTCGATGCGCTGGAAGCTGCGGCGCTGGCAGGCGATAGTTGTGTCATGGGCCAGATCCGGGACGGAGGCGTCGTGATGAGCGTGCTGCCAGTACTTGCCACGGGGAAATGCTTCGTGGGCAGCGTTCGCTAGCAGCACTGCCTGGAGCTGAGGGCAGTGTTCGACAACACCGAATGTGAGATCTGTCCGCCTACCCACTAGATTTAAGGGCATGGCGGAATTCATTTACACGATGACCAAGGCTCGCAAGGCCGTTGGCGACAAACTTATTTTGGACGATGTCAGCATGTCGTTCTACCCTGGCGCAAAGATTGGCGTCGTGGGCCCGAATGGTGCTGGCAAGTCCACCATCCTGAAGATCATGGCCGGGCTGGACACCCCTTCAAACGGCGAGGCCCGCCTGAGCCCCGGTTACACCGTGGGCATCCTCTTGCAGGAACCGCCGCTGAATGAGGAAAAGACCGTCCTTGGCAACGTCCAGGAAGGCGTTGGCGAGATCTACGGCAAGATCCAGCGTTTCAACGAGATCTCCGAAGAGATGGCGAACCCGGATGCGGACTACGACACTCTCCTGGATGAGATGGGAAAGCTGCAGGAAGCCATTGACGCTGCCGATGCCTGGGATATCGATTCCCAGCTCGAACAGGCCATGGACGCATTGCGCTGCCCGCCCGCTGATTCCGATGTCACGGTCCTCTCTGGTGGTGAACGCCGCCGCGTAGCGCTGTGTAAGCTTCTCCTCCAGAAGCCGGACCTCCTGCTCCTTGACGAGCCCACCAACCACCTGGACGCCGAGAGCGTCCTTTGGCTCGAGCAGCACCTCTCCCAGTACCCCGGTGCGGTCCTTGCCGTGACCCACGACCGCTACTTCCTGGACCACGTGGCTGAGTGGATCGCAGAAGTCGACCGCGGCCACCTCTACCCGTACGAGGGTAACTACTCCACCTACCTGGAGAAGAAGAAGGCCCGCCTTGAGGTCCAGGGCAAGAAGGACGCAAAGCTGTCCAAGCGCCTCACCGAAGAACTTGAATGGGTGCGCTCCAATGCCAAGGGCCGCCAGACCAAGTCCAAGGCCCGTTTGGCCCGCTATGAAGAAATGGCTGCGGAGGCCGAGCGCACCCGCAAGTTGGACTTCGAAGAGATCCAGATTCCGCCGGGTCCGCGCCTGGGCTCGGTAGTGATCGAGGCCAAGAACCTGAAGAAGGGGTTCGACGACCGCGTCCTGATCGAAGACCTCTCCTTCTCGTTGCCCCGCAACGGCATCGTTGGCGTCATTGGACCCAACGGTGTGGGTAAGTCCACCTTGTTCAAGACCATCGTCGGCATGGAGCCCCTGGATGACGGTGAGCTCAAGATCGGCGAGTCCGTAAAGATCTCCTACGTGGACCAGTCCCGTGGCGGCATCGATCCCAATAAGTCTCTCTGGGAAGTTGTTTCCGAAGGCCATGACTACATCCAGGTCGGCCAGGTGGAAATGCCTTCGCGTGCCTACGTTTCGGCCTTCGGCTTCAAGGGCCCGGACCAGCAAAAGAAGGCTGGCGTCCTCTCCGGTGGTGAGCGTAACCGTCTTAACCTTGCGTTGACGCTTAAGCAGGGTGGCAACCTTTTGCTCCTCGACGAGCCCACCAACGACCTCGACGTCGAAACCCTGAGCAGCCTGGAAAATGCCCTGCTCGAGTTCCCGGGCTGTGCCGTGGTGGTCTCCCACGACCGTTGGTTCCTGGACAGGGTAGCAACCCACATCCTCGCCTATGAAGGTGACGAGGAGAACCCGTCCAAGTGGTATTGGTTCGAAGGTAACTTCGACTCCTATGAGGAGAACAAGGTGGAGCGCCTCGGCGCTGATGCGGCCAAGCCGCACCGTGTGACGCACCGCCGTCTGACCCGCGACTAACGGGTAGTCACAGGCACAAAATGAGGCCGGTCCCAACAGGGACCGGCCTCATTGCTATGGAATCCTGACCATGCCCTCCTGTGCCACGGTCGCAACGTGCAGGCCTTCGCGGTTGAATATCCGCCCGGTAGCCAAGCCGCGGGCCCCTTGCGCGCTGGGGGACTCCTGAACGTACAGCATCCACTCGTCCACCCGGACCGGCCGGTGCCACCACATGGCGTGATCGAGGCTGGCGACGCTCATGCCTGGCGTCATCCAGGCGAGGCCGTGTTTGCGGAGGACGGGTTCCAACAGGGTGTAGTCGCTGGCGTACGCCAGGGCGGCCAGGTGCAGTTTGGGGTCGTCGGGCAAGGGGCCCATCGTCTTCATCCAGACGGCGTTGGTGGCCACGTGCTCGCTTGGCGGTGACACGTAAAGTGCGGGGTCGATGTGACGGACGTCGAACGGCCGCTCCGAGGACATATGCCGTGCCAACGGGTGGTCGAATTGAGCCAGCAACTCAGCCGTACTGGGCAACGACTCGGGGTCCGGCATGCCTTCGGGCATTGTCGCTTGATGATCCAGGCCTTCATCTTCAACCTGGAACGAGGCAATCATGGAAAGGATCGGCACACCGTCCTGATAAGCATGAACGCGCCGTGCCGAGAAGGACCGACCGTCACGCAGCCGTTCCACACCGAACGTGATGGGCTTATTGGCGTCGCCGGGCCGCAGGAAATAGCCGTGCATGGAGTGCGCCACCCGGTCAGGTTCCACGGTTCGCATGCCAGCCATCATGGATTGGGCCAGGACCTGGCCGCCGAAGACACGATGCCGGGGCTGTTTTTGGGAAGGTCCAAGGAAAATGTCCTCATTGGTCCGGGCTCCGTCGAAGTCACCAAGGTCCAACAGGCCAATGAGGACTTCCGTCGGATCTTCTGCGGGTGCCTCAACCTTGAGGCCGGCGTTCGTGTCTGTCATGGTTCGACTCTAGACGGCGCCCGGACCCCTCTCAACCGCGGACATGCCGGTAGAGTCGATGCTGTGACAGACCTCTTGACCCAGTCCTTCCGCTTTGCCGATCCGCGCGACCTCGTTGACCTGCGGACCTACGTCACGCGTGCCAAGAGCGTCGATGACGGCGCCATCCGCCTGCAGGCCACAGGCCAGGTATTGGCCGCGTACGTGTGTGTGCTCAGGCCACGCATTCTGGGTGAATCAACTCCCACAATCCTTGGGTTACGGACAATGGCGCTTGCAGAACCTGCCCAGGCCGATGTCACTGTGACGCTCGCCTCCGTCATGGACCGTCTTGCCCGCTCGGGTGCCGACGACGTCGAGTTGCCCATTCCGCCGTCGACGGTTTCGGAGTCATGGGCCGGCGTCGGCGCGCCCAGGAGCGGTTGGGCAGTCCTGGGGACGGTGCTCGACGCCGATCTGAAGTCAGCCGCGGAAGCCGGCATTGCCGAGGTGGCTGGCGTTGTGCCCACTGCCGCTGGCGCTGCCGTTGTGAATACGGCCCGGGCCGCCGTGTGGGGAAGGGAACTCCCCGGACTCAGTGACCTGCCTGCGGGTGCAGCCTTTGCTGCCTTCGCCTTGGGATTCCTGGGCGGGGGCGAGCAGCAGTTGTTCCGCAACGGACGCTGGTTCCGCTTAAGTGGTCCTCGTGGCCATGTACTGGTTCGTACGGGCGCAGGCTTGGGTCCGGGGTTCTAGGCCCAGCCGAACTCAGACGGCCGAGGGGCTGTTCACCATGGTCAGGGCAGCGCGTTCCATGTAGTCCCAAAGGGTTCCCTCGTGAAGAGGCGACAACCCCAGCGAGTCCACTGCTGTCCGCATGTGGAAGAGCCAGCGGTCCTTCGCTTCGGGCGTGACGCGGAACGGCATGTGGCGCATCCGCAGGCGCGGATGGCCGCGCTCGTCGCTGTAAGTAGTGGGACCGCCCCAATACTGCTCCAGGAACATGAGGAAGCGCCGTTTGGCCGGTTCCAAGTCCTCTTCGGGGTACATGGGCCGCAGGAGCGGATCCTGCGCAACGCCGTCGTAGAAGACGTCGATCAGCTTCACGAAAGTATCGTGCCCGCCCACGGCTGCATAAAAGCTGTCCGTGTAGGCAGGCTGGCTGAAGGGATCGTTCTGCATCAGCTGGCGTCGCTGACCAGCCTGGGGGTTCGTTTCACTCACTGGCCTTCTCCTCAGCCTTCTGGGCAGCATCATTGTCGTCGGTTTCCGGCGACTCCAGCGGAACGTAGTCTCCCTGCGAGCGGTTGCCCACGCGCAGGATTTCGCCGTTTCGCAGATACCAGATGGCTCCGTCCTCAGCGCGGACCCGCGTAATGCGCAGGCCCACTGATTCAACGGTACCAATCACTTCGCTGGTAACGATCACATCGCCTATTCCGTACTGGTCTTCGATGGTGATGAAGATCCCGGCGAGGAAGTCACGGATCAGCTGCTGTGCACCGAAACCGATGGCGACACCCAGTATTCCCACGCTTGTCAGCAGGGGCGCGACGTCCACGTTCATGAACTTGAGGACGTAGATGATCACGATCACCACAACCACGACGCTCACGAGGCTTGTCAGCAAAGTGCCGATGGTTTCGGCGCGCTGTGACCGGCGTTCGTGATCCAGGGCGCGGATTGCCGGTTGCACCCATTTGAAGTGGGGCTTCTTGAAGAAGGAGCTGCCGGCGGATACCCGCCGTGTGATGCGCAGGATGATGAACCGCGCCACGATCCACACCAGCAGGCCCACGCCTAAAGTGATGAGGATCGACACGAAGTCTATTTTCTCCGGTTCAATGGTGATGGTTTCCGCCAAGGGGATGGAGGTCAAGGTGGAATAACTCCTTGTCGTCGGCCCGTGTTCGCCGGGCGCGGAACACTCTGTCCACTTCCAACCCTATCGCCGTAGCGTGACGGTATGCGCATCCTGGTCCTTGGCGGTACCGCCTTCCTGTCAGCTGAAATCGCAAAGCAGGCGCTTGCCTTGGGGCACGACGTCACGTGTCTGGCCCGTGGCACCCAGGCGAACCCGCCCGACGGCGTGGCCTGGGTCCGTGGCGACCGCGCCTTGGGTAGTGCAGCCTATGGGGACGTGAACAGCAGCTGGGATGCGGTTGTCGAGGTTTCCAGGGATCCTGTTCAGGCGCGGGATGCCCTTGAAGCGTTGGGACCGCATGCGGGCCATTGGACCTTCGTGTCCAGTTGCTCGGTGTATGCGGATCATTCGGTTCCTGGCGCCGACGAGAACGCGGCGCTTCTTGAACCGTTGCCTGAAGGACAATCAGGCACTCCGGAAACCTATGGTGAATCGAAGTCTGCGATTGAGCAGATGACGCTGGCTTTGGTTGGGCACAAAGCCCACATTGTGCGGGCCGGGCTGATCGGAGGGCCAGGGGACGGCTCCGACCGTTACGGTTATTGGCCTGCGCGCTTTGCAGCCAATACGGAGCCGGTTCTCGTGCCGGACATTCCCGATGACGCCACCCAGATCATCGACGTCCGTGACCTCGCCGGATGGATCATCCAAGGGGCAGGGATGGGCCTGACGGGCACGTACAACGCGTTGGGTGATGTAGTTCCGTTCAGTGAGTACATTTCGGAATCCAGCCGCGCGGCGCTGGGCCAGGAGAGTCAGCCCGGCACGGAGCGGAGGCTGCCATCGAGCGAAATTGTCCAGGCCAACGAAGACTGGCTGGTCGGGCAAGGCGTCGAGTACTGGTCCGGGCCGGACTCACTTCCTCTCTGGTTGCCAGCGGACCACGACGGTTTCCAATCGCGAAGCAATCAAGCAGCGAAGGCGCTCGGGATGACGTTGCGCCCGTGGCAGGAGACCCTCCGGGACGCTCTGGACTATGAGCGAAGCCTGGGCTTGGAAAGGGAGCGCAAGGCAGGCTTAAGCCGTGAAACCGAACGCAGGCTGGTAGGACTCCTGCGGGAACAACAGAGCTAAGGGGGCTTACAGCGTCAGGCCGCTGCCGCCGTCGTGATTGGCTCGTGCAACACCGGGAAGTTGACGCTGCGGGCTATGAAACAGACCTGATTGGCTTCGTGGTGAAGTTGCGCCATCAAGGCCGAATGAGCCGGATCCGCGATAGTGACGTGCGGCTTCAGAGTCACGCTCTCGAATTGACCGCTGCCGTCACGATTTAGCTTCATGGTGCCCTCGGCGTTGTCCTCGTAGCCGGTAACAACAACCCCATGTTTTACCGCCACGTGCAGGAAGGAGAGCATGTGGCATTGCGATAGGGCAGCAAGCAGGAGTTGCTCGGGGTTGTAGCGCGTGCGGTCGCCGTGGAACGATGGATCTGCGGAACCTTTGAGGATGGGCAGCCCGGGAATTTCTATGTCATGATCCCGCGAGTACCCTCTGTAGCTTTCTGTACCCGCGCCCAGATTTCCAGTCCAGCGGACGGTCAATGCATAGTGGTGTTCGTTGAGGCCCATGCGGACAGTTTAGCCATCTGCCAAACAGCGCCAGCACAGGCCCCAACGGACTGCTTAGGCGTCCAGGTCCACGTCCACGTCCGCTGCCCGGGCACGGAGCGCCCGCGCCACGGCGTCCCGGTTTTCCAGCATCATGCGGCGCAGGGCAGCACTCTCCTCTGGAAGAGCTGCAAGGAATTCGTCCGTCCGGTCCACCGTGGCCTGGGTTGTTAGCTGCGCCGGGTACAGGCCCACGACGATCTGCTGGGCCAACGCGTGCGTGCGTTCTTTGACAATCCCGGGGACCGCTTCAAAGTACTTCTCAGCGTAAGGCTCCAGCAGGGTGGTGTCCGGCACCCGCATGAAGCCGGCCACTGCCGAGGCTTGCAGGGCGTTGGAGAGTTCGCCCTTGACCACGATGGAATCCCACGCTGCAGCTTTGGCCTCCGCCGTGGGAATAGCGGCCTTGGCCTGTGCCGCTGCATTTTGGCCGGTGGAGGTGTTGTCGCGGGCGAGTTCGTGGTCGATGCGCTCCTGGCCCTGCCTGCCGCCGGCCACCAAAGCGGTTAGCAGTTCCCAGCGCATGTCCTGGTCAACGGTGAGGCCCTCAAGAGTGTCGGTCCCGTCCAGCAGTGCCTGGATGCGGTCCAGCTGATCTGCGCTGCGTGCAAGTTGCGCATAGGACTTCACGAACTGCAACTGCGCATCCGAGCCGGCTTCCACCGCCGACGCGAGCTCCCACAGCTTATCGGCGGCAGCGATCGTTGCCTCCAGTTTGTGCCCGGCCGCCACATAGTAGGTCAGCGTCGTGGCAAGCTGCCGCAGCTGAACGAGGATCACAGAGGAGTCTGTTTCCTCTGCGATGTTCGCCAGTATCAGTTCGACGTAGCCGCGCGCAGGAGTTTCTCCGTCCCGTGCCGCATCCCATGCGGAGCCCCAGACCAGTGTGCGGGGCAAGCTGGCGGCAAAATCCTTGAGATGCGCTTTCGCTGTGGCCAGCGAGTGGGCGTCCAGTCGTACTTTGGCATAGGCGAGATCATCATCATTGAGCAGGATGAGGTCCGGGCGTGTGAGGCCTGCCAAGGCGGGGACTTCGGTCCGGGGACCCTCGACGTCGAGCTCCTCGCGGTGCGTCCGCTCCAGCTTGCCCTCTTCGGTGAGGTTGTAGAAGCCCACCGCAAGGCGATGGGGACGAAGCGTTGGTTGTTCATCGATCGCGGATTGCAGGATGTTGAACGCGGTGATGGTGCCGTCCTGCTCCACGTCCACCTCGGGAGCCAGGGTGTTCACGCCGGCGGTTTCGAGCCAGAGCTTGCCCCATACGTCCAGGTCACGGCCGCTTGCGGCTTCGAGTTCCACCATGAGGTCAGCCAGTTCGGTGTTCTTCCAAGCGTGCTTGGCGAAGTACGTGCGCACCCCTGACATGAACTGTTCCGGTCCAACCCAGGCAACCAACTGCCGCAGCACGGAGGCGCCCTTGGCGTAGGTGATGCCGTCGAAATTGACCTCTACGTCTTCCAGATTGTTGATTTCCGCGAAGATCGGGTGCGTGGTGGGCAGTTGATCCTGGCGGTATGCCCACGATTTCTCAACGGAGGCGAAGGTTGTCCATGCCCTGTCGAAGGCCGTGTTTTCCACAGCGGCCAGGTGGGACATGTACTCGGCGAAGGACTCGTTGAGCCAGAGGTCGTTCCACCAGCGCATGGTCACCAGGTCCCCGAACCACATGTGCGCGAGTTCGTGCAGGACCGTGATGGCACGGCGCTCGATCTGTGCGCCGGCGACCTTGCCGCGGAAGATGTAGCCTTCCAGGATTGTCACCGCGCCGGCGTTTTCCATTGCACCGGCATTGAATTCGGGGACGAACAGCTGATCGTACTTTTCAAACGGGTACGGGCAGCCAAACTGTGCCTCGAAGAATTCAAAGCCCTGGCGGGTAAGTTCGAAGATGTTGTCCGCATCCAGGTACTGCATCAAGGATTTGCGCGCGAAGACGCCCAGCGGAATGACCCTGCCGTCCGAACTTGTCACCTCGGAACGGACGGACTGGTACGGTCCGGCTATCAGGGCGGTGACATACGAGGACAGGCGCGGAGTGGGAGCGAATTCCCACACGGACCTGGCTCCACCGTCCTCGCCTGCATCAGTTTCAACCGGTACCGGGGTGGGGGAGTTGGAGACGACGTCCCAGTGTGAGGGAGCAGTGACGCGGAACGTGAAGCTGGCCTTCAGGTCCGGCTGCTCGAAGACAGCGAACATCCGCCGGGAATCCGGAACCTCGAACTGGGTATAGAGGTAGACCTCCCCATCCACCGGATCCACGAAACGATGGAGGCCCTCACCTGTGTTCATGTAGCGCGCATCGGCGACGACTATGAGTTCATTCTCGTCGGCAAGGTTTGGAAGTTGGATGCGGACGCCATCGGATACCTCGGCGGGATCCAGTTCGGTGCCGTTCAGGGTAACGCTGTAAACGCTCTCGGTCACGGCGTCGATAAACGTCGAGGCTCCAGCCTTTGCCGAAAACTTCACCACGGTGGTGGATCCGAACACCGTGGCGCCCTTGGTCAGATCCAGGGTGACGTTGTAGGACTCGACATTGAGTATTTCAGCGCGCTGCGCGGCTTCGTCGCGCGTCAGGTTAAGGCCTGGCAAGTGGTGCCTCCAGAGGTTGGGATGTCCGGCCGGGGCAGGTCCGGTCGATGGTGTGAAGCCATTCTTTCACTCCAAGCGCCGATGGCAAGGAGGTGCCCCCACAGTGTCGCCGGCACGGAGTAGCGTTGGAGCATGGGAACGTTCAGGGAGTCTCTTGATATCCGCGCACTCAGGTTTGCACTCGCCTTTCCGTTGCTGCTGGCCATAGGCTTCGTTGTGTGCGCACAGATGGTGCGAAACGATCTTCCCGATCCGGTAGCAGTGATGTGGAACGCCGACGGCGGCAGTGCCTTTGCTCCTTTCGGCGCCTATGTAACCGGCGGCGCAGCCCTGATCACCTTTTTCGGTTGGGTCGCGTTCCTCCAGGCCGTGCCGCTGTCCCGGCCGGTGGTCATGCGCAGGGTCATGATGGGCCTTGGCCTCATGGTGAGCCTCTTCGTGACAACAGTGCTGGCTGCCGGATTGGTAGGGCAATCGGGGCTGGGGGACGCCCGCGCTTCCCACGTTGATCCGATCGTCCTCGCCATGGGCAGTGGAGCGGCGGTGTCGTTGGGAGTCGTCCTCATGTTCGCCTTCAAACCCGATCCCCGGTGGACGCGGGAGGACGACGAAGCCCTTGAAGCCGCACGCCTTTACGTCACAGACCCGGACCTCGCGCGGGATACGCTGCGCATGTGGGTCCATGCCCGCAGTTCAGTTTTCATCATGATCATCGTGTCCACGCTGTTTCCAGCCGCGCTGATCGCGATAGCCGTCCCATGGCTGGGAGCCTTGTTGGCCGCGGCGGCGCTGGTTGGTGCCGGCTTCCTCTTCGCCCGCGTCCGGGCGGACAGGGGAGGGCTGCAGGTCTTCGCAGGCGGCATCGTGCCGGTCCTGACCGTTCCCGCCGTCGACATCGCGGCAGCAGCTCCGGCTGAAGTGAAAGCGGCAGACTTTGGCGGATGGGGTTGGCGGCATCATGACGATGCAACGGCGATGCTGGTCAGCAGCGGACCGGCCGTCGTCGTAAGGAAACTTAATGGAGGCAGGGTTGCGCTCAGTGCAGGGACTCCGGCAACAGCGGACGAACTCGCCGGCATCCTGAACCGGGCTGCCGAGCGGGCCCACCACGGCGGGCAGCCCCAGCAACCCGGGGCGCGGTAACCTAGGTAGCGCATCCCACACCGCCGCGCCCGGCAAGTGCCGTACCGGCGCGCCAGAAAGAATGGACTTCCTGTGACTACACCCCGCGTCCACATCGCCACCGACCACGCCGGCATGGAACTCAGCGCCCACCTGGTCAGCCACCTCACCGCAAAGGGTTATGAGGTTGTGGACCACGGACCCAGGGAATATGACGCTCTGGATGACTACCCGTCCTTCTGCATCAACGCAGGAGTTGCAGTGGTGGCTGACCAGCAAGCAGGCGTGCATGCGCTGGGCATCGTCCTGGGTGGTTCGGGCAATGGTGAACAAATTGCCGCCAACAAGGTCAAGGGTGTGCGTGCCGCGCTGGCCTGGAACCTCTCTACGGCCAAGCTCGCCCGCGAGCACAACGACGCCAACGTAGTGGCCGTGGGTGGCCGCCAGCATACGGTGGAAGAAGCAACCGAACTCATTGAGGCCTTCCTCCAGGAACCTTTCAGCAATGACGAGCGCCACATCCGCCGTATCGGCAAGATTGCGGCTTACGAGACCACCGGCGAGATCGTCGAGTAGTGCCTGAGGGACACTCCGTCCATAGGCTGGCCCGCCAATTCCAGGACGTGTTTGGCGGCCGGCGTTTGGAGGTTTCGAGTCCGCAGGGCCGATTCACGGCCGGTGCGGAGCTTCTGAGCGGACATGTGATGGTTGAATCTGTTGCGCACGGAAAGCAGCTGTTCCTGAGGTTCGACCACGATCTTTTCCTCCACGTTCACCTTGGTCTTTATGGTGCCTGGAGCTTTGGCGGCGATAGCTCCTTCTCGGGAGCCTCCAGCATTGGCGCGCCCCGCCGGATCGGTGAGCGCGAGACTGCCTCATCCGGTATTGATGGGGAGTCCGGTGCCGGGGTGGACTACGCAGGGCCTCCCGCCCCGGTGGGTGCCGTCCGCGCCCGCCTGGTGTCGGACAACGGCTGGGCCGATCTTCGTGGAGCCACCACTTGCGCCGCTGTTACGTCCCATGAAGCAGAAGCTGTACTGGGCCGCCTGGGCCCCGATCCGCTGCGTAACCGGCCGGGGGACCGGAACGAGTTCATCCGCCGGTTGCGACGCCGCAAGACGGCCGTGGCCTTGCTGTTGATGGACCAATCGGTGCTGGCGGGGGTCGGAAATATTTACCGCGCCGAGGTCCTCTTTCGTCAGGCGGTGGATCCATGGACTCCTGGGAACATGATTGATGCTGCGACGGCCGGCAAGTTGTGGGATGACGCCGTCCTTGCCATGTCCGACGGCGTACGCGACGGCCGGATTGTCACCACGCCGCCGGCGCTATGGAGTGGTAACGGCACCTCAGCGCCCGACGCCGATGCCCACTTTGTCTATAAGCGCGAAGGGCAGCCCTGCCGCGCTTGCGGGACGCTGGTAGGCATGGCCGAAATCGGCGCCCGCAAACTGTATTGGTGCCCTGGCTGCCAGTTGTAACAGCGCCTGCCAGTTGTAACAGCGCTGGCCTGTTGTAACAACGGTTGCGGGTTCGTAACAACAAAAAAGCCCCAATCCGAAGATTGGGGCTTTTTTACTGGAGGGGACGACGGGAATCGAACCCGCGTAATCAGTTTGGAAGACTGAGGCTTTACCATTAAGCTACGTCCCCGGGTGGGTCTCCTGCTGGATCCTTGTATGGATCTCATGCTCAGGACATCTTCCCGGTGGCTGTTGAAGCCGGGTACAACTAAACCTAATTCCGGCGGCGGTGTCAAATGTGCATTCCGGGCCCGCTTGCCCGTAGACTGTCCTGTGCATTCGGGGTGTAGCTCAGCTTGGCTAGAGCGCCTGCTTTGGGAGCAGGAAGTCGCAGGTTCAAATCCTGTCACCCCGACTCTGTGTTTCGTGTCCGCCTCAGGGATGCGGCAGAACCCCATACCCACAAATTCAGGAGTACTTAGACTGTGAAGAGCGCTGTCGAGAACCTCACCCCCACGCGGGTCAAGCTCAACGTTGAGGTTCCCTTTGAGGAACTGAAGCCGAGCATCGATGCCGCTTACAAGACTGTTGCTTCGCAGATCCAGGTCCCCGGATTCCGCAAGGGCAAGGTTCCTTCCAAGCTGATCGACCAGCGCGTTGGCCGTGGCTATGTCCTGGAAACCGCCATCAACGATGGCCTCAACGGCTGGTACCAGGCTGCTGTCCAGGAAACGGGTGTTCGTCCCCTGAGCCGTCCTGAAGTTGAGATCACCGAGGTTCCGGACCCGTCCGCAACCGATGGCGAGCTTAAGTTCCAGGTGGAGATTGATGTTCGGCCCGAGATCGAGCTGCCGGACTATGCAGGCATCAAGGTTGAGGTTGCTGCGGCTGAATCCTCCGCTGAAGACGTCGACAAGGCCTTGGATGAACTGCGTGGCCGCTTCGGCACGCTGAAGTCCGTGGAGCGTCCCGCCCGGAACGAGGACTTCCTCACGATCGACATCACCGCCACGATCGATGGCGAAGAAATCGACTCGGCGTCCGGCTTGTCCTACCAGGTTGGTGCAGGCACCATGCTTGAGGGCCTGGACGAGGCCGTGACCGGTCTGTCCGCAGACGAAGAAGCAATCTTCGACACCACGCTCGTTGGCGGCGACCACGCCGGCGAGGCAGCCCAGGTGAAGGTTGTTGTCAAGGCCGTCAAGGAGCGCGAGCTTCCTGAAGCCAACGACGACTTCGCACAGCTGGCTTCGGAATTCGACACCCTTGCTGAGCTCCGCGAGGACCTCGCCAAGCAGGCTGCCGATTCCAAGGTTGTCGGACAGGGCGTTGAGGCCCGCGACAAGGTCCTGGACAAGCTCGTAGAGCTCGTCGAGGTCCCCGTTCCGGCTTCGGTTGTCGAAGAGCAGATTGAGGCTCACTTCAACCCGGAGAACGCCCACGGCGAAGGTGACCACGACACCGAGGAGCACCGCGCCGAGGTCAAGGCAAACACTGAGCGCGCCTTCCAGAACGAGGTCATCCTTGACGCCATTGCGGACAAGGAAGAAGTTGACGTCAGCCAGAACGAGCTGATCGACTACATCGTCAGCACCGCAAGCCAGTACGGTATGGATCCCAACCAGTTCGCCCAGATCATCGATCAGAGCGGCCAGGTCCCCATGATGGTTTCCGAAGTACGCCGCCGCAAGGCACTGGCCGTTGTGCTGGGCCAGGCCGAGGTCGTTGACTCCGAAGGCAACAAGGTTGACCTGAGCGATTTTGTCCGCCCTGCGGGCGAAGTTGCTGCTGATGAGGCAGCAACCGCCGAAGCCGGCGAGGAAGCGGATGTTGTCGCCAGCGATGACCCCGCAGCCGTGAAGTTCTAGTCAATAGCGCATCAACCGACCCCGGATCAGTGATCCGGGGTCGGTTTGTTTTAAGCCCTGAACGGACAAGCCCGCATACAATCAGCGTGCTGGATCTGCGGGCCCGCTCCAATCGTGCGCCGTCAGCGAACAGCGCGATTCCGGCGAACAAATCGTCCCTGAAAACGGTTAGTGTCCAAGTAGTGAAGTTCAGTGAGGTCACTGGCACCAGCGAGAGGTAAGTACTTATGTCACAGCAATCAGAGGCTCCCCGGATGGCAACTGTCGATCCCGCAGCCCAGGACAACTACATCTACAACCGCCTGCTGAAAGAGCGCATCATCTGGCTTGGCTCTGAAGTCCGTGACGAGAACGCCAACGCCATCTGCTCCCAGCTGCTCCTCCTCTCGGCTGAAGACCCCGAGAAGGACATCTACCTTTACATCAACTCACCCGGTGGCTCGGTGACCGCCGGCATGGCCATCTACGACACCATGCAGTTCATCCCCAACGATGTTGTCACTGTTGCCACCGGCCTGGCTGCCTCCATGGGGCAGTTCCTGCTCTCCTCCGGAACCAAGGGGAAGCGTTACGCCACCCCCAACGCCCGTATTCTCATGCACCAGCCGTCCGGTGGCATCGGCGGCACTGCTTCGGATATCAAAATCCAGGCCGAGCTCATCCTGCACATGAAGAAGGTCATGGCGGAACTCACCGCAGAACAGACCGGCCAGACTGTGGAGACCATCCTCAAGGACAACGACCGCGACAAGTGGTTCACGGCCACGGAGGCTCTGGAGTACGGCTTCTTCGACAAGATCTCGGCTCACGCAGGCTCGGTAGCTGGTGGCGGTGGAACGGCCAACCAGTCGAACTCCGAGCCAGGCTCCGAAAACTAACCGGCACCAAAGAACCACTGAAACCCAGGAGTAATGACATGAACTACAACTTCGGATGGTCTGCCGGTAATCTCCCAACCAGCCGCTACGTCCTGCCCCAGTTCGAAGAGCGCACACCGTACGGCTTCAAGCGCCAGGATCCGTACACCAAGCTGTTCGAGGACCGCATCATCTTCCTCGGCGTCCAGGTTGACGACGCTTCTGCCGATGACATCATGGCCCAGCTGCTGGTCCTTGAATCGACGGATCCGGACCGCGACATCACGTTGTACATCAACTCGCCCGGCGGCTCCTTCACGGCCATGACGGCGATCTATGACACCATGCAGTACATTCGTCCGGAGATCCAGACCGTATGCCTGGGCCAGGCAGCCAGTGCGGCAGCTGTCCTGCTTGCAGCGGGAACACCCGGCAAGCGGCTGGCACTGCCGAACGCACGCGTGCTGATCCACCAGCCGGCGTTGTCCGGCGGCCAGGGCGGCCAGGCATCCGACCTCGAGATCCAGGCTGCTGAAGTCATGCGCATGCGTACATGGCTTGAAGACACGCTGGCACACCACTCGGGCCGTACCTCCGAGCAGGTCAACAATGACATCGAGCGCGACAAGATCCTGACCGCGGCCGAGGCCATGAGCTACGGTCTGATCGACCAGGTCCTGGACTCCCGCAAGATCAAGCCCCAGGCAATCGCCAGGTAGCATACGGAAAACGACGCCGGTGCGGTTCGCGAAATATGGACCGCACCGGCGTTCTGTTTCCACCCAAGCAGCCCATTGTGACCTAGAGTGGATGTTGTCACGGTGGTGCCAACCCCGGCCAGGCTGCACACTTGAGTACGGCACGGAGCCGCATCACCCGCATGTAACGAAGGGATTCCCACATGGCTCGGATTGGCGAGAGCACGGACCTGCTGAAGTGTTCTTTCTGCGGAAAGAGCCAGAAGCAGGTACGGAAGCTGATTGCCGGGCCCGGTGTGTACATCTGCGATGAGTGCATCGAGCTTTGCAACGAGATCATCGAAGAAGAACTTGCGGAAGTTTCGGACCTTGGCAGTTTTGAACTCCCCAAGCCCCGGGAGATCTTCGATTTCCTGCAGGAATACGTCATCGGCCAGGAGCCTGCCAAACGGTCGTTGGCAGTTGCCGTCTACAACCACTACAAGCGGATCCAGGCCGGTCATGCTCCCAAGGCCGGGAGCCTTGGTGAGGGTCCGCATCACGAGGATGTGGAGATCGCCAAATCCAACATCCTGCTGATCGGTCCAACTGGCTGTGGCAAGACGTATCTGGCGCAAACGCTCGCCCGCAGGCTCAATGTCCCGTTCGCCGTGGCCGATGCAACCGCACTCACGGAGGCTGGCTATGTGGGCGAGGATGTCGAAAACATACTGCTCAAGCTCATCCAGGCCGCTGATTACGACGTCAAGAAAGCCGAACAAGGCATCATTTACATTGACGAGATCGACAAAATCTCCCGCAAGAGCGAGAACCCCTCGATCACCCGGGACGTGTCGGGCGAGGGAGTCCAGCAGGCCCTGCTGAAGATCCTCGAAGGCACAGTAGCCTCCGTCCCGCCGCAGGGTGGACGTAAGCATCCGCACCAGGAATTCATCCAGATCGACACCACCAACGTGCTCTTCATCGTGGCAGGTGCATTTGCCGGCCTTGAGGACATCATTGGTTCGCGGTCAGGGCGCAAGGGCATCGGTTTTGGAGCGCCACTGAACGAAGTCCGGGACAACGTGGACACTTACGGTGAAGTCATGCCGGAAGACCTGCTGAAGTTCGGACTCATTCCGGAGTTCATTGGCCGCCTGCCAGTGATCACCACCGTCTCGAATCTGGACCGTCCTGCGTTGATCCAGATCCTTTCCACGCCCAAGAATGCCCTGGTGAAGCAATACCAGAAGATGTTCCAGCTGGATGGTGTAGACCTGCAATTCGACGACGACGCTTTGGATGCCATCGCTGACCAGGCTCTTGAGCGTGGAACCGGCGCCCGTGGCCTGAGGGCCATCATGGAAGAAGTCTTGCTGCCCGTCATGTTTGATCTGCCAAGCAGGGATGACATCGCAACTGTCGTCATCACCGCTGATGTGGTGGACAACAAGGCCCAGCCCACCATGATTGGCCACGACGTCGTAGCGAAGCGCCGGAATAAGTCGGCCTAGCCACCCGTTGGCCTAGTAAGCGGCGGTTTCATTCATTCCGCGTCGCTTGATGCCCGCTTTTTACTCTTCCAAGGAGTTTCCCTGTGCCTGAAATGAATGTGCCTGAACTGACTGTGCCTGAACAGAGCCTGCCCGAACAGAACCTGCCAGAGCAGCCCGTCAATAAAGCCGATTTCTGGTTCGATCCTGTTTGCCCCTTCGCATGGATCACATCGCGCTGGATCGGCGAGGTGGAGCAAGTGCGGGGAATTGAGACCGAATGGCACGTCATGAGCTTGTCCGTCCTCAATGAGGGCCGTGACCTTCCCGGGGATTACAGGGCGATGATGGACGACAGCTGGGGTCCTGTCCGCGTGATCATTGCTGCCCAGGAGCTCCATGGCAGCAGGTACATCAAACCCTTGTACGACGCCATGGGGGAACAGTTCCACCACGAAGGCAACAAGGACCGTAGTTCCGTGATCCAGAAAGCGCTGGCAGAAGTAGGCCTTCCTGCTGAGCTGGCCCGCTTCGCGGACTCAGGGGAGTACGACACCGAATTGCGGGCCAGCCACGAGGCCGGCATCTCCCTGGTGGGCCAGGATGTGGGAACGCCCGTGGTGGCTGTAAATGGCACGGCCTTCTTCGGCCCGGTCCTCACCCGGATTCCGAGGGGCGAAGAAGCGGGGCAACTTTGGGATGCCACGGTAACCCTTGCCGGCTACCCGCACTTCTTCGAAATCAAGCGCAGCCGCACGGAAAGCCCTGAATTCAACTAGGAAAGCCCGAGTTCAACCAGGAAGCCCAGGTCCGGCCCGGCGAATCCGCGGCACTACTTCAGGAAGCGCGACGTACGCCGGTCCGCGAGGATCTTTCCGTGGGTTTGGCAGGTAGCACAGTACTGAAGTGACGTGTCTGCGAACGACACTTCACGTACAGTGTCGCCGCAAACAGGGCAGGGCAGCCCGGTCCTGGCATGGACCCTGAAATTGCTTCGCTTGGTGTCCTTCAGCTCGCTGGAAGGCTTTCCAGCTGCCGCGTTCACGGCACCCACCAAAACCTCCTGCATGGCATCGTAGAGCCGCTGCACTGTTTCGCCGTCGATCGTCTTCGCGATGGCGAAGGGGGAGATTTTGGCGGCGTGCAGAATCTCATCGCTGTAGGCGTTGCCAATCCCGGCGATGATGCTTTGGCTGCGGAGAAGTCCCTTGATCTGTTGGGAACTTGTCTTAAGGATTGCCGCCAGGGCATTTTCGTCGAAGTCGGGGCTGAGCGGTTCCGGACCCAGGGTTGCGATCCCGGGAACATCCAAGGGATCCCTTACCACGTAGATGGCCAGGCTCTTTTTGGTGCCGGCTTCAGTGAGGTCCAGTCCTATGTGGGCGTCGTCGGCCTGCCGGTGCAGCAGTAGCCTGGCCGCTATGTTGCTCTTGCCCATGCGCAGCCCGGCTGCTGATGGATGCTCCGTATAGCGGACCCACCCGGCCTTTGCGAGGTGGAAGACGAAAAACAGGCCGTCGGCATCGAGGCTGATGAACTTGCCGAAGCGCTGTGTGCCCTGGATGGTGCGGCCTTCGAGGGTGCTGTAGGGCGGATCAGCGGTCTTCAAGGCGGCGATGGAGTTGATGCGGACGCTGGTCAGCACTGCTCCATGGAGCTGGGTGTCCAGATACGTGCACAGGCCGTGCACTTCGGGAAGTTCCGGCATGTCCATACTCTGCCATAGCTTTACCCGGGCTGCAGGATAGCTGCACGAAAAAGCCCTGGCAGAACTACAGGATTGTAGTTCTGCCAGGGCTCTTGTGCATGGTCACTGGCGGGACCACAATGGTTCTTACCCACTTCGAAAGAAGAGGGACACGGAAACCAAAGATTCAGTGATATGCAACCAACGCAGCCTTTGGCAAAGTTGGAAGCAAGCTACCAGTGACGAGGTAGTAAGACCTGAAATTCCGAGGATTCCGCCAGACTGTCAAGCCGTCACCAGACAGCCGAAAAGTCGAAGCCCCACCAACGGCAAAACGCTGATGGGGCTTCCCCTTTGCCCAAATTTCCGGAATTTGCCGGAAGGCTCTTAGGACGCTGGCGTTTCCTCTGCCGGTGCGAGGACGACGTCGCTGACCGTCAGCTCACCCTCACCGGACTGAAGTGCGATCTCCTGGGCGTTCGCGGCTGCCTTCAGGTCCCCGAGTCCGGCCTTGAGCTGCGCAACAAGCATTTCATTGGCCGTGATGGACGCCGAGAGTACTGCGGTGCGCTGCTTCACTTTTGCCTCGGACTTGGCCTTGCGGATGCCACTGAGTGCTACGCCAACAGTGCCAAGCATGGTGGTGTCGCCATCGGCGATTTCCAGTGCGGCAGGCCATTGGGCGCGGTGAACCGAGCCGGTGCGCCACCAGCTCCACACCTCTTCGGTGGCGAAGGGCAGGAACGGCGCGAAAAGGCGCAGCAAGGAGTCCAGGGTGGTGGCCAGCGCAGCCAGTACGGATGCTTGCTCCGACTCCCCGGCCGCACCGTAGGCGCGGTCCTTGATCAGCTCGACGTAGTCGTCGGTGAACTGCCAGAAGAATGACTCAGTGATTTGCAGTGCCCGCGCGTAGTCGTAGTTTTCGAAAGCCTTGGTGGACTGCGCAACAACGTCCGACAACTGGGCGAGCAGTGCCCGGTCCAGTGGATTGGTCAGCACGGAAAGATCGCTGGACACCACGGAGTTTTCGGTGGCACCAAGGTTCAACACGAACTTGGAGGCGTTGAGTAGCTTGATGGCCAACCGACGGCCGATCTTCATCTGCGCGATTTCGTAGGCCGTGTCCGCACCGAGCTTGGCCGAGGCTGCCCAGTAGCGGACGGCGTCCGAGCCGAACTCGTTCAGGACGTCCGTGGGGACAACCACGTTGCCCTTGGACTTGGACATCTTTTTGCGGTCCGGGTCAAGGATCCACCCTGAAATAGCTGCGTGCTTCCACGGCGCGCTCTTCTGCAGGGCGTCGGCGCGGACAGCGGAGGAGAACAGCCATGTGCGAATGATGTCGTGACCCTGGGGGCGGAGGTCGAACGGGTAGACCTTGGAGAACAGTTCCTCGTCACGGCTCCAGCCACCCACGATCTGCGGGGTAAGGGAAGACGTGGCCCAGGTGTCCAGGACGTCGGCGTCACCTGTGAAGCCGTTGGCCTGGTCACGCTGCGCTTCCTCGAAGCCAGGGGCTGCATCTGCGGCGGGATCCACGGGGAGCATGTCATCCGATGGCAGGATGGGGTGGTCGTAGTCCGGGTTGCCCTGGGCATCCAGGGGGTACCAGACGGGAATGGGCACGCCGAAGAAGCGTTGGCGTGATACGAGCCAGTCGCCGTTCAGGCCCGCGATCCAGTTCTCATAGCGCGAGCGCATGAAAGAGGGGTGGAAGTTGATTTCCTGGCCGCGGCCGATCAACCGTTCGCGGCGTTCTTCATCTCGTCCACCGTTGCGGATGTACCACTGGCGTGAGGTCACCACCTCAAGGGGCTTGTCGCCCTTTTCGAAGAAGTTCACGGGGTGGGTGATCTTCTTCGGTTCGCCGTCCAGCAGGCCTGCCGCCGTGAGGAGCTCTACAACTGCTTCCTTGGCGGAGAAGGCCGTCTTGCCGGCGATCGCGGCGTAGGCTTCCTTGCCGGCGTCGGTAGTGATCCATTCCGGGGTTTCGGCAATGATGCGGCCATCGCGGCCCATGATGGCGCGTGTGGGCAGCTGCAGCTCGCGCCACCACGTGACGTCTGTCAGGTCACCAAAGGTGCAGACCATCGCGATGCCGGAGCCCTTGTCCGCTTTGGCGAGCGGGTGGGCCTTTACCTCAAGCTCAACGTCGAAGAGCGGCGACTTCACGGTCTTGCCGAACAGCGGCTGGTACCGTTCGTCGTCGGGGTTTGCTACCAGCGCGGCGCAAGCGGCGAGCAGTTCCGGACGGGTGGTCTCGATGAAGATCTTTTCGCCGTCTTCGGTGAAGAAGGGGTAGCGGTAGTAGGCGCCCGCAACTTCGCGGTCCTCAAGCTCAGCCTGGGCTACAGCGGTACGGAACGTGACGTCCCACAACGTGGGGGCCTCGGCCATGTAGGCGTCGCCCGCTGCAAGGTTGGCAAGGAAGGCACGCTGGGATACCGCACGGGAGGTGTCGTCGATGGTGCGGTAGGTCAGGTCCCAGTCCACGGACAGGCCGAGGGTCTGGAAGAGGTTCTCGAAGACTTTTTCGTCCTCGACAGCGAGTTCCTCGCACAGCTCGATGAAGTTCTGCCGGGAAACGACGTCGAAATCGCGCTGGTTCTTGGCCGGCTGTGCTGGAGGACGGTAGTCGGCGTTGTAGGGGATGGCGGGATCGCAGCGCACACCGTAGTAGTTCTGGACGCGACGCTCAGTGGGCAGGCCGTTGTCGTCCCAACCCATGGGGTAGAAGACATTCTTTCCGGTCATGCGCATGTAGCGGGCCTGGACGTCCGTCTGCGTGAAGGAGAACATGTGGCCCACGTGGAGGGAACCCGAGGCGGTCGGCGGGGGAGTGTCGATCGAGTAGACCTGCTCCCGGGTGGTGTCCGGGTTGAACTTGTAGGTTCCTTCGTCCAGCCAGCGCTGCGTCAGGGCAGCCTCAAGGCCTTCAAGGGCCGGCTTGTCGGGAACGTTGATGGGGGCGGTGGCGGGCGTGTCTGTACCCTGCGTTGATTCAGCCATGTGTCAATTGTTCCATGGTCCGCCGCAGCGCCTTGCCGTAGCATGCCGTCATGGCCGGCCATCGGGACGCTTTCGTCCTCAAACGCATCTATGAGGACCCCGCTGACGACGACGGTGCCCGGGTTTTGGTTGACAGGCTATGGCCGCGCGGGGTGTCCAAGGAGAAGGCCCACTTGAATTTGTGGCTGAAGGAAGTCGCGCCATCGCCACCCTTGCGGACCGAATTCGCACACATGCAGGAGCGGTTCACCGATTTCCGGCGGCAGTACGAGGCTGAACTGGAAAGCAATGCTGCAGTTCAGACTTTGCTGGAGTTGGCGAGGTCCCATCCTCGGGTCACCTTGCTCTATGCCGCCAGGGATCCAGAGGTGAACCATGCCGTGGTATTACGTGAATTCCTGCTCGGCCGGGCAGATGCTTGAAGCCTGCGGATAGTGTGGTGCCATGACTTTGGCAGCACACACGGTTCATCCAGTTCAGAACAAGACAGCAGTAGTAACCGGCGCGAGCACGGGCATCGGCGAGGCAACGGTGCGGGCGTTGGCCTCCACAGGCTGGAAGGTCTTTGCGGTGGCCCGCAGGGCCGACCGCTTGGGCGCGCTGGGCGCCGAAACCGGCGCTATTCCATTTGCGGCCGATATCACCAGCGACGACGACGTCGCAGCCCTTTTGCAGGCCGTTTCCAAAGCCGGGGGAGCCGATACCCTCATCAACATCGCCGGCGGTGCCCGTGGCGCGGACACGATCGCGAATGCCGATACTGAGGATTGGGAGTGGATGTACCAGGTCAACGTCCTGGGCACCATGAAGATCACCAGGGCATTCCTTCCGATGCTGAGGGAGGACGGGGAAGGAACTGTACTCAACCTCACATCCACCGCCGGACTGGCCGCTTACGAAGGCGGCGCAGGATACAACGCCGCAAAGTTTGCCCAGCACGCCATGACCAACGCCCTAAGGCTGGAAGAAGTGGGTCACAACATCCGTGTCATCGAGGTAGCGCCGGGCCTGGTCCACACTGAGGAATTTGCCCTTAACCGGCTGGGTGACAAGGACGCTGCCGCCAAGGTCTACGCCGGAGTCGAAAAGCCCCTAACGGCAGAGGACGTGGCCGACGTCGTCAAGTACGCAGTCTCGCTGCCGCACCACATCAACCTGGACCAGATCGTGGTGCGCCCGGTGGCGCAGGCGGCCAACCACAAGCTCATCCGCAAGGAAGGCTGAAGCGAGACACGCCTTCCAACCGGCTAACCGGCCGGGATAACCAGGGTTGCCACCATGGCCGCATGGTCAGAACCGGAAACCTGGTGGACCGCGTAGCCATTGCTGCCGATTCGGGGCGACGTAACCATGTGATCGATCACGATCCCAGGTAGGGGTGGTCCCTCCATCGGCCAGGTGGGGGAGAACCGTCCGCCTGAGGCTGTTCCGACGTCGACGAGCTTTTTCCCGTCCTGTCCGCCGCCCATGGCGGGGTCAAGCACGGCACGGAACTCGGCATGGTCGTAGGTGGAGTTGTAGTCACCCATCAGCAGGTGATGTCCCGGATGGGAGGCCTGACGGGCAACCTTGACAAGGTCGCTGCGCCACTGCTGGATCCGCTCGTCAACCGGGGGCAGTGCATGAACGTTGGTGAGGTTCAACGTCGCCTTGGAAACGTTGCCCGCATCCGTGACGAGGACCCGCGTAACGTCCATCCGGAATGGCGTATCGGGCAGCAGCCCCTCCGGTTGCAGAGGGAAAACGGAATACACGGCGCCACCGGAAGCGTCGTCGTTGGGTTCACTCAGGAGGTTCGGCAGTATTGACTCCAGGCCTTCGGAGCGTAAGCGGTCTTCCAGCCCTTGCGTATGCTCCTGGAGGGTCAAGAGTTGAACACCGTTGTCCCGGACCAACTTCACGATGGCACGTGCGTCAGCCTCACCGTATTCAGTGTTGAGGCTCATCACCTTCACGGAAACAGTGGCGGTCCCCGCAGGAACTGCTTCTGCCCTTCCGGTGTCCAGCGGAAACAGCCAGAACAATTGGAGAGCCAACAGGGCTGCCGTCGTGATGAGGACCCACAGGCGGCGCCCAACTACTGCAAGGACCATCGCCAACGCCGATGGCAGCACCATCCACAGGGTGAACGACAACAGTTGAACCACCACCAGCGGCCACTCCGTGGGGACCGCCCTGAACAGCGACATTCCCGCCACAGGCAACACCAAGAGCAGAGCGAGGACCGACCACGCGGGGGATGCCTGGTGGCCCAGCCAGCGTTTTACCGGGCCCGCGGCCGGAAGGACAAGGGCGGGGTTGGTCATGGGTCGAGTCTATGCACCCGACGGCATCCAGCTGGTCCACCCGAAGGATGATCGTGCGAGTGGAGCACGGGGCTCTCCTGCCGCTAGACTTGGGAGACAAGCGTTGACCCGGCCATCACCGGTGAGCTTCCGGAAGAACATCCCTGAACGCCCAAGTGGAGCAATCCAAGCGGCGGCCAGGGCCCAGTAGAACCGGACGGGTAAGCCCGTCACAGCAGTAATGAGAGGCCGGGACCGGCCGTTGCCCCCACCCGGGGCGCCATGGTTCCGGTAAGTGAGGTGGTACCGCGGCAACAGCAAACACTGAAGCCGTCCTCGCATCCTGACAGTCAACCAGCTATCACAGGATATGAGATGACCCACTACCCCAAGGCCTCAGCGACTCCTTCAGGCACGCAGGGCGTGTCCGCTTCCGTGAAGTTCCCGGAAATCGAAGAGCGCATCCTCAAGTACTGGGATGAAGACGGCACCTTCCAGGCAAGCATCGACCAGCGCGAAGCAGGCAAAGACGGCAGCAACGAGTTCGTCTTCTACGACGGCCCTCCCTTCGCCAACGGCCTCCCTCACTACGGGCACCTCCTCACTGGCTACGCCAAGGACCTCGTGGGCCGCTACCAGACCCAGCGCGGCAAGCGCGTGGAGCGCCGCTTCGGCTGGGACACCCACGGCCTTCCAGCCGAGCTCGAAGCCATGAAGCAACTGGGCATGACGGACAAGACCCAGATCGAAGCCATGGGCATCGACAAATTCAACGACGCCTGCCGCGCCTCCGTCATGAAGTACGCCAACGAATGGAAGGCCTACGTCACACGCCAGGCCCGTTGGGTGGACTTCGACAACGACTACAAGACGCTCAACGTCGAGTACATGGAGTCGGTGCTGTGGGCCTTCAAGCAACTGCACGAAAAAGGACTGACGTACAACGGGTACCGCGTCCTCCCGTACTGCTGGAAGGACGAGACGCCACTGTCCAACCACGAGCTCCGCATGGACGACGACGTCTACAAGAACCGCCAGGACCAGACCGTCACGGTAACGTTCCCCATCAAGGCGGGGGAGTCCGAACTCTCCAAGGCCCTCGAAGGCGTCCAGGCGCTCGCCTGGACCACAACGCCCTGGACGCTGCCCACCAACCTGGCGCTCGCCGTCGGGCCTGAAATCCCCTATGCGGTCCTGCCCGCCGGTCCGAACGGCGTCAAGGCTGCTTCGGCGGAAGCCCCGGTCACGGGCAGCTTCCTGCTGGCCGCCGACCTCGTGGGGACCTACGCCAAGGATTTGGGGTACGACGACGCAGCTGCCGCAGCTGCCGCCGTCGTCTCAACCCATACAGGCGCCGAGTTGGCGGGCCTTGAGTACGAGCCACTGTGGAACGACTTTGCCGATGCCGAGAAGTACGGCACCCGGAACGCGTGGCGCTTCCTTGTGGCGGACTACGTCACCACCACAGACGGTACGGGAATCGTGCACCAGGCTCCGGCCTATGGTGAGGATGACCAGAAGGTCTGTGAGGATGCCGGCATCCCCGTTGTCCTGTCCGTTGACGAGGGCGCGAAGTTCCTGCCGTTGTTTGCCCATGGCGAGCTCGCCTCGATCGTGGGACTGCAGGTCTTTGACGCGAACAAGCCCATCACCCAGGTGCTGCGCGCCGATGGCCGCCTGGTCCGCCAGGCCAGCTACGAGCACAGCTACCCGCACTGCTGGCGCTGCCGGAACCCGCTGATCTACCGTGCTGTGTCCTCCTGGTACGTCGAGGTCACCAAGTTCAAGGACCGCATGTCCGAGCTGAACCAGGAGATCAACTGGATCCCGGGCAACGTCAAGGACGGCCAGTTCGGCAAATGGCTGGACAACGCCCGCGACTGGTCCATCAGCCGTAACCGCTACTGGGGTTCGCCGATTCCCGTGTGGCAGTCCGATGATCCCGAGTACCCGCGTACGGACGTTTACGGCTCGCTGGCTGACATCGAGGCGGACTTCGGCCGTCTGCCGGTCAACAACGAAGGGCAAGTGGACCTGCACCGCCCGTTCATCGATGAATTGACCCGTCCCAACCCTGACGACCCCACAGGCAAGTCCACCATGCGCCGCGTCGAAGACGTCCTGGACGTCTGGTTCGACTCCGGTTCCATGCCCTACGGCCAGGTGCACTACCCGTTCCAGAACGAGGAATGGTTCGACACCCACAACCCTGCGGACTTCATCGTGGAGTACATCGGCCAGACCCGCGGCTGGTTCTACATGCTCCACATCCTGTCTACGGCGCTGTTCGACCGTCCCGCTTTCCGCAACGTCATCAGCCATGGCATCGTGTTGGGCTCCGACGGCCAAAAAATGTCCAAGAGCCTGCGCAACTACCCGGACGTTTCCGAGGTCCTGGACCGCGACGGCTCGGATGCCATGCGGTGGTTCCTGATGTCCAGCCCGATCCTTCGCGGTGGCAACCTGGTGGTCACCGAGCAGGGCATCCGCGACGGCGTCCGCCAGGTCATCCTGCCGCTCTGGAACGTGTATAGCTTCTTCACTCTCTACACCAACGCCGCGAACTCCGGTTCCGGCTATGAAGCGAAGCTGCGCTACGACGGTTATTCCGACACGTTGGACCAGTATTTGATGGCCAACACCGGGGACCTCGTCCGCAGCCTGACCGAAAGCCTGGATTCTTACGACATCTCCGGGGCCTGCGATGAACTCCGCAGCTACCTGGACATGCTCACCAACTGGTATGTCCGCCGCAGCCGCCAGCGCTTCTTTGACGAGAACGTGGACGCCTTCGACGCCCTCTACACCGCCTTGGAAGCCGTATGCCGTGTGTCAGCGTCCTTGCTGCCGCTCGTGACGGAAGAGATCTGGCGCGGGCTGACGGGGGGCCGTTCCGTGCACCTCGCCGATTGGCCCGACGCTTCACTGTTCCCGGCCAATCCAGGGCTCGTGGAGGCCATGGACCGCGTGCAGCAGATTTGCTCCACCGGATCGAGCCTGCGCAAGGCCGCGAACCTGCGCGTCCGCCTGCCGCTGCAGGAACTGACTGTCGTGGCACCCGGGGCAGATGCGCTGGGAGGCTTCGCCGCCGTCGTCGCCGATGAACTGAACCTTCGCTCCGTCCGCTTGCTGGACGCTGCTTCGGCTTCACCGGAGGAATTCGGCATCGAGCAGAAACTGGTGGTGAACGCCCGGGCTGCTGGTCCGCGCCTTGGCAAAAACGTGCAGCAGGCCATCAAGGGATCCAAGTCCGGCGACTGGTCCGTGACCGATTCCGGCGTCGTGGTGGCCGGGGGACTCGAGCTTGAGCCGCAGGAATACACCCTGGAGACCGTCGTGGCAGAAGCGGCCGACGGCGGGTCTTCCGCAGCTGCCGTACTGCCCGGTGGCGGCTTCGTGGTCCTGAACACCGAAGTCACGCCCGAACTTGCGGCCGAGGGCCTGGCACGCGACATGGTCCGCGCCATCCAGCAGGCACGTAAGGGTGCTGGGCTGAACGTGAGCGACCGCATCCGGACTTCCGTCGAAGCGCAGCAGGACGTCGTTGATGCCCTCCAAGCCAATGCTGAGCTCGTCAAGACCGAAACATTGACCCTGGAACTGGAAGTTCTGCTTTCCAGCGCCGAGGAACCGCAGGTCACCGTAGCAAAGGCAGGGGTCTGACCAATGACTGACGAATTCTCGGTAGAGAGCGTCTACGCCGAACTCCTGGGCCGCGCGCCGGAGAACAAAATGGAACCGCGGTTGGCGCCGCTGTTCCGGGCCATGGACGTGCTGGGTGAGCCCAACAAGGCTTTCCCGATCATCCACATCACGGGTACCAACGGTAAGACGTCCACTGCGCGCATGATCGAGGCCGGGCTCCGTGCCCACGGCCTCAGCACAGGCCGTTACACCAGCCCACACCTTTCCAAGGTCACCGAGCGCATCAGCATAGATGGTGAGCCGGTATCGGATGCGACGTTTGTTCGGATCTGGGATGAAATCCGTCCCTACCTGGAAATCGTTGACAACGAGCTCCTTGCCGACAACCAGCCGCGGCTGACGTACTTCGAATGCGTCACGATCCTCGGGTTCGCCATCTTCGCCGACCAGCCCGTGGATGTGGCGGTCTTTGAGGTGGGACTGGGCGGTATCACCGACGCCACCAACGTCGGAGACGGCCAGGTTTCCGTCATCACGCCGATTTCCCTGGACCACACGGACCTGCTGGGCGATACGACCGAGGACATCGCCTACGAGAAAGCCGGCATCATCAAGCCGGGCGGCTTCCTGGTAAGCGCCGCCCAGCCCGTGGATGCGGCGCAGGTGCTCTTGGAAAAGGCCCGGGAAGTAGACGTACCGTTCCGCTTTGAAGGCGTCGAGTTCGGCGTCGAGTCGCGCAGCGTCGCCGTGGGTGGCCAGGTCCTTACGGTCCAAGGCCTCGCAGGCCGCTACGAAGACCTCCTTCTTCCCTTGCATGGTGCCCATCAGGCAGAGAACGCCGCCGTGGCGGTTGCTGCATTGGAAGCTTTCTTCGGTGGAGGAGAAAAAGAGCTGGACATCGACGTCCTGAAGGAAGCCTTCGGCAACGTGACGTCACCTGGCCGACTGGAAGTGGTGCGGACCGCCCCCACGATCGTGGTGGATGCTGCCCACAACCCGGAAGGGATCCGTGTTTCGGCCGAGGCAATCCACGAGGCCTTCAGCTTCAGCAAGCTGGTGGTCGTCGTTGGAGTCCTGCGGGAGAAGGACGCTGAGGAGATCCTGAAGACACTCAAGGAACAACTTGGCGATCTTGCCGATGAATTCTGCTTCACCCAGTCCAACTCACTGAGGGCTGTCCCTGCAGCGGAACTGGCCGAACTCGCCGTCGATCTTGGCTTTGGCGAGGACAACGTCCACATCGCTGAGAAGCTCGATGACGCACTGGAGTGGGCCGTTGAACGGGCCGAGTCCAACGATGACCTTGCCGGCGGCGTGCTGGTCACCGGCTCCATCACCCTGGTGGCTGAGGCACGCATCCTGCTTGGAAAGGAAGGTGCCTGACAGTGGCAAGGCTGACCAAGGCCCAGCGTGAATGGCGGCCGGGCATGCCCAGGAAGCGTCGATCCACCAAGGTAATGTTCGCTTCCACGGTGCTGCTGCTTGAAGCCTTTGTGGCCTTCTTCGGCACCTTGGTGGTCTTCGGGCTGAGGCGCGGGGAAGTTGCTCCTGGAATCATCCTGGGTGTGGGAATCGCGCTGAGCGTAGTGCTTGTCCTCACATGTGCGGTGTTGTCCAAGCCCTGGGGAATCGGCCTTGGCTGGGGGCTGCAGCTCCTCCTGATCCTGACGGGGATTGCAGAGCCCATGATGTTCATCATTGGCGTCCTCTTCGCCATCTGCTGGTGGTACGGAATCCGGACGGGGATGAGGATCGACCGTGAAGTGGCACAACGCGACCGGGAGCAGGCCGAATGGGACGCCACGCACCGTGACGAGGCTGGTTCGTAAAACCCCGTAAACTGGCTGGGAAACCCACCCACCAACCACATTGGAGCAACTGTGAGCATTGAACGGACCCTTGTCCTGATCAAGCCCGACGGCGTCGCCCGCAACCTCAGCGGAAGCATCCTCGCCCGGATCGAAGCCAAGGGTTACGCCTTGGCCGAGCTGAAGAAGGTCAACGCGACCCGCGAGCTGCTGGAGCAGCACTATGAGGAACACGTGGGCAAGCCGTTCTACGAGCCCCTGGTTGAGTTCATGCTCAGCGGCCCGGTCATCGCAGCTATCTTTGAAGGCCACCGCGTCATCGAAGGCTTCCGCTCCCTGGCAGGAACCACGGACCCCACCACCGCTGCTCCGGGCACCATCCGGGGCGACTTCGGCCGTGACTGGGGCCTGGCAGTCCAGCAGAACCTGGTTCACGGCTCTGACTCCGTTGACTCCGCCGAGCGCGAGATCAAGATCTGGTTCGCCGGCTAGGTACGCCTCGCCGAAGTGACACTTAAGGCCAATGTTCATCACGAACATTGGCCTTAAGTGTCATCTCGCGAAGAGTTTAGTAACCCGACGTGCCTGCGAAGACGTGGATGAAGGCGAAGAAGATCGTGGCAATGACTGCCACATAAAGCAGCGCCACGATGATCCAGCCGGAGTCACCCAAGACCTTGGCCAGTGCCGGTGGGGCCTTGATGACGCCATGGGCGATATTGCGGATGGTCACCCATACGAACATCGGGATCATCACGGCCCACACCACCATGCAGAACGGGCACAGCACGTTGATGACGTACAGGGCCTGGGACCACAGCCACACCACAAAGGCGAACCCCAGGGTTACGCCGGTCTGCAAGCCCAGCCAGTACCCGCGTGAATACTTCGCCCCGGCCAGGAGGCCCATGGCAGTGGTGATGATCACCGCAAAGGCGACGATGCCGATGAACATGTTGGGGAACCCGAAGACCGAACTTTGCGGTGTTTGCATCACCGCACCACAGGAAACCCAGGGATTCACATCGCAGAGCGTGATGTGGTTGGGGTCTTTGAGTACTTCCAGCTTCTCAAGGACCAACGCCCCGGAAGCCAGCCAGCCGATGACGCCGGTGATCAGCAGGAGCCAGGCGAACGGCTTGTCGCGGACTGCTTTAGGCAGCAAACCTGCCTTCGTAGACGTATCCTCCATGGGGGTGGAGGCTTGGTTGGCCAGGTTTTCCCTGGCGGTGCTTGGCATCGCGGACGCAATCCTTTTCAACAAGTGACCCGGTCGGGCCGGGAACGGTTCTTGTCAGGATTGTAACGCCGGAGACTGGATGCAGCCTCCAGCCAGCACCAGCACTTTCCACACTGTGCGACACAGCCCCCTACCCTTCGAATGTGCGGGGGTGTGAGAGAATGAACATGGCTGGAAGCCGATCCACATTCGGAATCCGGTCCGGTGACTTGTTCCCAAGACCGCCAGTATGAGCAGGGCCTGCCCGGATCACATGATCCTCGGTAAGCCCGCCATGACAATGGACGGCACCTGGTTGTGGCAGCAGAACAACGGGTTTCAGAGCAAAGCCACCGGCCTTCCAGGGCTGCCGCACCCCAATGATGGTGCGAACCGGAAGGAATACTACCGACTTCTGTCAACGCCTGAGGGTTTTGACAAATATTTGCCCCACTGGGCGCCGGATGTGGCGGCGTCGCTGGGGCAGGAGTGTTGCCACATATGGATAATGACCAGGTTGTAGCCGTTAATGAAGAGGCAGCTCCCGCGGAAACTGCGGAAGCGCCCAAAAAGACCACCCGGACACGGCGCAAGGCTGCGCCCAAAGCAGTGGAAACAGCCAGCGCTGAGGAAGCCACCGGCACTGAACAAGCCACCGGCACTGAACCGACCGAAGCAGCTGTGAAGGCGCCGGCGCGCCGTACCCGTGCGCGCAAGACAACGGTGCCTGCCGAGCCCCTCCCCGGTTTTGACGATCAGGCCGGAGTAGCGTCCCAGCCGGAAACCGATGCTGAACCTGCCCCTGAAAAGCCGGTCCGCCGTCGTCGGACTACCAAGCCCAAGGACGTTGAGGCAACGGTCAGCGCGGAGGCGCCAGCCCCCGAAGCGTCTTCCGCCGTGGAAGCCGTTGAAGAAATCACGACGCCGGATGCGGGGTCCCAGCCTGCGCCGGCTACCCAGGGCGACCTTCCCGTGGAGGGCGACGTTCCCGCCGAGGAAGAGGCCGAAGCTGCCGAGGAGTCCGCCCCCGGTTCAACGTCGTTGTTCCTGGAACCTGTCTCCATTACGTCGATGATCTTCCAGGCCCCTGATCTGAGCACCGTTGCCCGCCCCGCCGTAGAGGAAAAGGCCGAAGAGTCTGAAGCAGAAGCTCCGGAAGCCGGGTCAACTGACGAGCTGGAGGATTCCAGCAGCCGTCGTCGTCGCCGTAGCCGTGGCCGGCGTGGCCGCCGCGGGACTGAACGCGATGAGACCGATTCCGAGGACGGCGCTGAGGCTGAGGATGAAGAAGATGCTCCGGTAGCGGAAGCGCTCGAAGAGGGCGTCACGTCGCGTCGTCGTCGGCGTCGCCGCCGGGGTGATCAGGATCTTGAACTGACTGGCGGCTCGGACGATGACCCGCCCAACACGGTGACCCGTGTCCGCGCGCCCCGCCCGATCACTGAGACGGCCCCGTCAAACCGGGTTACCAGTGTTAAGGGTTCCACCAGGCTTGAGGCCAAGAAGCAGCGCCGCCGCGAGTCCCGCGAGACCGGACGCCGCCGCCAGGTAATTACAGAGGCTGAGTTCCTTGCCCGCCGCGAGTCCGTGGATCGCCAGATGATCGTCCGCCAGCGCGACGATAGAATCCAGATTGCGGTCCTTGAAGACGGCGTGCTTGCTGAGCACTTTGTGTCCAAGACCCAGCAGGATTCGCTGATCGGCAACGTGTACCTGGGCAAGGTCCAGAATGTTCTGCCGTCCATGGAAGCTGCCTTCGTGGACATCGGACGCGGGCGCAACGCCGTTCTTTACGCCGGCGAAGTCAACTGGGACGCCGTCAATCTCGAGGGACAGCCGCGCCGGATCGAGAATGCCCTCAAGTCCGGTGATTCTGTCCTGGTGCAGGTGACCAAGGATCCTGTTGGCCACAAGGGCGCGCGCCTCACAAGCCAGATTTCCCTCCCGGGCCGCTACCTTGTGTACGTGCCTGGCGGTTCCATGACCGGCATCTCGCGCAAACTGCCCGACGTCGAACGCAACCGCCTCAAGCGCATCCTCAAGGACCGTTTGCCTGAGAACGCCGGCGTCATCGTGCGCACAGCCGCTGAAGGTGCCTCCGAGGAAGAACTGACACACGACATCAACCGTTTGCGCGCGCAATGGGAAGGCATTGAAGGCCAGGCGTCCTCCACCAAGGTGCTGGCACCCGAACTGCTCTACGGCGAACCTGACCTCACCATCAAGGTGGTCCGGGATGTCTTCAACGAGGACTTTTCCAAGCTGATTGTGTCCGGCGACGACGCGTGGGACACCATTGAGGCTTACGTCACCTACGTTGCTCCCGATTTGGTGGGCCGCCTTGAAAAGTGGACCAAGGACCAGGACATTTTTGCGGCCTGGCGGATCGACGAACAGATCCACAAAGCTCTGGAGCGCAAGGTCTTCCTGCCGTCAGGCGGTTCCCTTGTCATCGACCGCACCGAGGCCATGACCGTGGTGGACGTCAACACAGGTAAGTTCACCGGCAGCGGTGGAAACCTTGAAGAAACCGTCACCAAGAACAACCTTGAAGCGGCCGAGGAAGTAGTTCGCCAGCTGCGCCTGCGCGATATCGGCGGCATCATTGTCATCGACTTCATCGACATGGTCCTTGAATCCAACCGTGACCTGGTACTCCGCCGATTGGTGGAATGCCTGGGCCGTGACCGCACCAAGCACCAAGTGGCTGAAGTGACGTCGCTTGGTCTGGTGCAGATGACACGCAAGCGCATGGGCACAGGCTTGCTTGAAGTGTTCGGTGAGCAGTGCGAGCACTGCGCCGGACGCGGCGTCGTCACCCATGATGAGCCCGTGGAACACCGACGCGCCAACGTAGTTGCCGCCGAGCACCACCGTCCACACACAGAACCGCAACAGCCTGCTGCCCGGAATGAACGCAAGCGTCGCCGTGGGAAAGGTGGGGGAGCGGTAGCCGAGGAACCAGTCTCCACCCACAGCACCGCTGCCGCCCCGGTAGCTGCGCCAAGTGGCAAGGAGTCGGTTGACCCCGTTCGCCAGGCGAAGGCCGAGGCGACCAGGGCGGCTCTTGCCACCATCGCCGCTGCAGCGCATGCCGCGCACTTGCACGACGACGAAGTTCACCGCGCGGAGGAACTGGCACGCGCAGCCGGTCAGCATCACGACACAGCTGAATCCGTGTCTGATACGGCAACCGGCGATGCCGGGGGAGCGGCCGCAGCTGATGCCGCCAGCCATGAAGCAGCGGTTCGGGAGGCACGGTCCACGCCCGTTTTGCGCTTCGGCGGCGAAGAAGTGGCGCTTCCATTCGTGGAGCACCATGAGGAACCATCTGCGGGCAAGCCGGCCATGAGCCTGGACCTGCTGGCGGAGGCGTTCTCGCACCTCGGTGCTGCACCGGCTGCCGAGGAAAAGACCGTGGATACGGTTTCCGGACCTGCCACGGCTTCCGAAACTTCCGCTGCCTCCGCTGCCACTACCTCCGCTGCCAGTGCTGCGGCCACCGACGGTCAGAACGATCGTTCTTCGCGTTCGCGTGGAAGTCGAGGCCGAAGGAACCGTAGCGCGAGCAGGGCACAGGGTGCCGCAAACGAAACCAGCGTGGAGCACCACGAGGTAACTGCCGCAGCCGCGGGTGGAACGGCCCACGAGGCCAAAGCGCCGGCAGCGGAAGAGCCTGCCAAAAAGAAGGCAGCTGACGAGCCCATCATCCTCGGCGTAGGAGTTCCAGCTTCGGAGTTGTAAGCACGTCAGCACTGATGACGTATTGAAAGAGTCCCGCAGTATCCGATGTCGTCGGATACTGCGGGACTCTTTTGTCGCCGGCAGTCACATCCATGCACCCAAGCAGGCCGGTTCCCGGACCGCTGGACTTCCCGGCTACGCTAGGAAACTGACACGGGGTGCCGGGCGCTGGGCCTGGCTGAGATCCAGACCCGTTGAACCTGTCCGGTTAGCACCGGCGAAGGGATGTCCATCATGGCTTCATTGTCGAGTTCCCCTGTCTACCCCCTTGACCCCGCCGGTAGCGTTGGCGGACCCGTGGCTGCCCGGCAACATCCGCGGGTGCTTAGCATTGCCGGTTCGGATCCGTCCGGAGGCGCAGGGATCCAGGCAGACCTGAAGAGCATTGCTGCGCACGGTGGTTACGGAATGGCTGCCATCACGGCGCTCACGGCACAGAACACCCTTGGAGTCAGTGCAGTCCATGTTCCGCCCGTGGAGTTCCTGCGCCAGCAACTGGACGCCATCAGCAGCGATATTGAGATTGATGCCGTCAAGATCGGGATGTTGGGTGACGCGTCCGTCATCCACGAAGTCCGCAGGTGGCTCGAAGACGTGCGTCCCGCCGTCGTGGTCCTTGACCCGGTGATGGTGGCCACCAGCGGCGACCGGCTTCTGCGTGGGAACGCCGAAGCCGCGCTTCGCAGCCTCCTGCCTTTGGCGGATCTCCTTACCCCCAACCTTCCCGAACTGGCTATGTTGCTGGGGGAGCCTGACGCCCCGGACTGGGCCACTGCTCTTGACCAAGGCAAGCGTCTGGCTGCCGAATGTGGAACGACCGTCCTGGTGAAGGGTGGCCATTTGGCAGGAGCGGAATGTCCTGATGCCTTGGTCAATACGAGCGGCTTGCTGCGGCAGGACGTTATCGAGGTGGCCGGTCCCCGCGTGGATACCCGGAACAGCCACGGAACGGGCTGTTCGCTCTCCTCGGCATTGGCCACGGTGCAGGCCCGCAGAGGTGACTGGGAAGCGTCACTGCGGGAGGTTAAGCCGTGGCTGCTGCAGGCCCTTTCTGCGGCCGACGGGCTCGACGTGGGCAGGGGCAGCGGGCCGATCCAGCACTTTCACCATCTGGAGCCGACACGGAATCCTGCTGGCCGGTCCGGCGATTTTGCCGCGCGACTTTGGGCGGAAGCCACGCCGGAGTTGGACGCAATCTACGGCCTGGCCTTCATCCAGGGCCTGCAGTCAGGGAGGCTCCCTGAGCCCGAGTTCAACTACTACCTGGCCCAGGATGCCATCTACCTCAACGGCTATTCCCGGGTTCTGGCCCGCGCCGGTGCCCTTGCCCCCACTGAGGAAGAGCAGCTCTTCTGGGCCAAGGCGTCACAGACCTGCCTTGAGGTCGAGTCCGAGCTTCATCGGAACTGGCTGAGCACGCGCCCGGCTCCGACGCAGACCGGACCCGTGACCAAGTCGTACGTGGACCACCTCCTGGCCACTTCCGCGTCCGGCAGTTACGCTGTGTTGCTCGCAGCAATCCTGCCCTGTTACTGGCTGTACGCGGAGGTAGGCCGGCAACTCCACGCGGCCTACGTGGATGCAGGCGCACCCGGCGACCACCCGTACGCCGACTGGTTGAAGACCTACGCCGACGAGGAGTTTGCTGCCGCAACCCGCAAAGCGATCGACCTTACGGACGCAGCCGCCCTCAAGGCCTCTGCGCAGGAACGCGAGGCCATGGTTGAGGCCTTTACACACTCTTGCCGCTACGAGACGGCCTTCTTTGATGCGCCAAGGCTCTTCGCCTGAGTTCGATTTCCGTGGTTTCTGCATAGCCGATCGACGAAACTCCCGCGCGTCGCCAGCCAGATCGCAGCATTCCCGCCCAAACCCTGTAGGCTGTATGGGCACGGTGCCGGGAGAGTCCGTTACAACTGGTGATGCAAGTCACCCGATAGCCTCCGGACCCGGCCTCATTTGCAGCTGAAGGTCAAACTAGCGTAATCTTGATCTTCGGTGCTTACGCCAACACTTGGGTTATGCCCCTTGGAATTGTTCATGGGATGACTCGCGGGCTTCGATCTGAAGTCCACGGCGTTGAGGCACAGCGCGAACCAAGCCTGATTCCGGTTCAAGGTTCCGCACGCAAATTTAGTAAGAAACGTCGAGAGAAGTGAGTACCCAAGTGGTGTACGCGATTGTCCGCGCAGGCGGCCGCCAAGAAAAAGTTTCCGTTGGAGACTACGTAACGCTTAACCGCGTCCCCGGTGGAGCCGGCAGCACGCTTGAGCTGCCCGCCTTGCTCCTGGTTGACGGCGACAAGGTCACGTCCGCTGCTGCGGACCTGGCCAAGGTCAAGGTCACGGCTGAGATCCTTGAGGACCTTCGCGGTCCCAAGATCGTCATCCAGAAGTTCAAGAACAAGACCGGCTACAAGAAGCGCCAGGGTCACCGTCAGGAACTGACCAAGATCAAGATCACGAGCATCAAGTAACTTTCGTTACTCTGTTCAGATTTTCAGTTTCCCCAGAAATTTAGAGGCAGGCATTTCACATGGCACACAAAAAAGGCGCGAGCTCCACTCGCAACGGTCGTGACTCCAACGCACAGCGCCTCGGCGTCAAGCGTTTCGGTGGCCAGGTAGTTTCCGCAGGCGAGATCATCGTTCGCCAGCGCGGAACCCACTTCCACCCCGGTGCAGGCGTCGGCCGCGGTGGCGACGACACCCTGTTCGCACTCGAGGCCGGTGCGGTTGAGTTTGGTACTCGCCGCGGACGTCGCGTAGTGAACATCGTTGCTGCTGCAGCTGCAGAGTAACAACAAGTTCTGAACCGGTGGAGCGGGCCAAACGGCCCGCTCCACCGTTCTTTTAACCGCATTACAATCGATTAGGGCGCCCATGGCGCTCTGGTTTATGCAACAGCGCTGGCAACAGCAAGAGGAGATTCACGTGGCGAGCTTTGTAGACCGGGTAGTCCTGCACGTATCCGGCGGAACCGGCGGCCACGGCTGTGTCTCTGTCAAGCGGGAAAAGTTCAAGCCTCTCGGTGGACCCGACGGCGGCAATGGCGGCAACGGCGGAGACGTCATCCTTAGGGTGTCGGCGCAGACCACCACCTTGCTTGACTACCACCACGCCCCCCACCGCCACGCCACCAACGGTGGCCCTGGCATGGGTGATTGGCGTGGCGGCAAGAACGGCGAAACCTTGATCCTCCCCGTGCCGGACGGCACCGTGGTGAAGACGAAGGACGGCGAGGTCCTCGCTGACCTCGTGGGCGAAGGCACGGAGTATGTTGCCGCGGCAGGAGGCCAGGGCGGTCTCGGAAACGCCTCACTGTCCTCGCAGAAGCGGCGCGCGCCCGGCTTCGCGCTACTGGGCATTGAAGGCGAATCCAGCGACATCGTCCTGGAACTGAAGTCCATCGCCGATATCGCGCTGGTCGGATTCCCCTCCGCTGGAAAATCCAGCCTCATTGCGGCCATGTCCGCTGCCCGGCCAAAGATTGCCGACTACCCCTTCACCACCCTCATTCCCAACCTTGGCGTCGTCCAGGCCGGCGACATCCGGTTCACCATCGCCGATGTCCCCGGCCTGATCGAAGGCGCCAGCGAGGGCAAGGGCCTTGGCCACAACTTCCTGCGCCACGTTGAACGCTGCGCGGCCCTGGTTCACGTCCTGGACTGCGGAACCCTGGAATCGGACCGTGATCCACTCTCCGATCTGGCCATCATTGAGGCGGAACTGGAGAAGTACGCCGTGGACATGAGCTACGCCGGCGTAGACGGCGAAGTAGTGCCGTTGAACGAGCGTCCCAAGCTTGTTGTCCTGAACAAAGTGGATCTTCCGGATGGCAAGGACATGGCGGAGTTCGTTCGTCCGGACCTCGAAGCACGCGGCTACCGTGTGTTCGAAGTCTCGGCAACCAGCCATGAGGGCCTGCGCCAGCTTGGCTTCGCAATGGCGGAGATCGTCAAGGCTGCGCGGGATGCCGTAGAGACTGCCCCTCCCAAGGTTGCCCCACCTGTCCTTCGTCCGCGCGCCGTCAACGAGAGCGGATTCCGGATCCGCCGCGAGGAAAAGAACCTCGAGCCGCTGTTCCGCGTGTTGGGCGAGAAGCCTGTCCGCTGGGTCAAGCAGACCGACTTCACCAACGAGGAAGCCATTGGCTACCTGGCCGATCGCCTGGCCAAGCTGGGCGTCGAGACGGAGCTCTTCAAGGTTGGAGCGAAGCCCGGCGATACGGTGGTCATCGGCGAGGAAGATGGCGTGGTCTTCGACTGGGAGCCCACCATGATGGCAGGCGCCGAGCTCCTGGCGACTCCCCGTGGTACCGATATCCGCGTCGCGGACATCGGCGACCGTCCCACACGTTCACAAAAGCGCGATGAACAGCTTGAGCGCCGGGAAGCGAAGGCTGCCGCCCGTGCTGAACTCGAAGCCGAGCGCAAGGCTGGCATCTGGACTGAGTCCGTCAGCCGTCGTCGTGCCCAGCCCGTAACGGAAGGCCACCTGGATACCGGTGATGACGACTAGGACTGTCGAAATTCCGGACGCAGAGGTTCTTGAGCGCCAGGCCCTGGCCACCGCCAAGAGGATTGTTGTCAAAGTGGGCTCGTCCTCGCTGACCAGTATCAAGGGCGGCATTTCCGAGAAATCGCTGACTTCGCTGGTTAATGCGCTGGCTGACAAGCGGAATGCCGGTACTGAAATCATCCTGGTTTCGTCGGGCGCCATCGCGGCAGGTCTTGCCCCGCTGGGGCTCGCCAAGCGCCCGAAGGACCTCGCTACCCAGCAGGCTGCGGCAAGCGTGGGTCAGGGCCTGTTGATGGCGCGCTATACGCAAGCTTTCAGCGCGCACGGCGTCACGGTCAGCCAGGTCCTGCTGACAGCTGACGACCTCATGCGCCGGACGCAACACACCAATGCTTTCCGTGCCCTGGACCGCCTGCTGAACCTCGGTGTCGTTCCCGTCGTCAATGAGAACGACACCGTGGCAACCCATGAGATCCGTTTTGGGGACAACGATCGCCTCGCAGCCCTGGTGGCACACCTGGTGCGCGCCGACGCACTCGTGCTGCTCTCCGACGTCGATGCCCTGTACGACGGTCCACCCTCCCATGGCGCGAAGCGCATCCCCTTGGTTCGTGGTCCGCAGGACCTCGAGGACGTGACCATTGGCAAGGCAGGCAAAGCCGGTGTAGGTACCGGCGGCATGATGACCAAAGTGGAAGCGGCGTCCATAGCTGCCGGGTCAGGGATCCACGCGCTGGTGACTTCGACGCCCAATGCTGCAGCTGCTTTGGCAGGGGAGGACGTAGGAACGTGGTTCGCCGTCAACGGCAGCCGCAAGCCCGTCCGGCTCCTGTGGCTGGCTCACCTGGCAACGGTTCACGGGCGCTTGATGCTCGACGACGGCGCGGTGAAGGCAGTGCGCGACCGGCATAGGTCACTCCTGCCCGCAGGGATATCGGACGTATCCGGAGACTTCGAAGCCGGGGACCCCGTTGAAATGGTGGCTTTGGATGGAACAGTGGTCGCCCGCGGCCTGGTGAACTATTCCTCGGAGGAGCTTCCCCGCATGCTGGGACGCTCCACCCAGGAACTCGGCCAGGCAATGGGCCGCGGATACGACCGCGAAGTTGTTCATGTTGACGACCTCGTACTCCTTTAGGCTGCGCCCTCATCTAAACTTGGAGCATGACTGAAGCGCTGACCCCTGACGCCCCTGTGATTTCCGACGTTTCCGGTGCCGCCGGCCAGACGCCGGAGAACCCTGTGGCAGGTGGCGCTCCGTTGTCGCCGGAAGATGTCCAGGCTGCCGTCCATGCCATTGCCGACCGCTCCCGCAACGCCGCCCGCCGCATGGGTCAAGCCAACCGTGCGTGGAAGGACCGCGCCCTGCGCGCTATTGGTGCTGCCCTTCAGGAGCGCCGGAAGCACGTGCTGGAAGCAAACGCCAAGGATGTTGCCGCAGGGCGTGCCAATGGCACATCTGCCGCTCTCCTTGACCGGCTGACACTGACATCTGCCCGCATCGATGGGCTGGTTGCTGCTTTGGAGAACCTGGCTGGCCTGCCGGACCCCGTTGGCAACGTGGTCCGTGGCCAGACGCTGCCCAACGGCTTGCGCCTGCGCCAGGTCAACGTCCCCATGGGCGTTGTTGCTGCTATTTATGAAGCCCGCCCCAATGTCACGGTGGATATTGCCGGACTCGCGCTCAAGAGCGGCAATGCCGTCATCCTGCGGGGTGGTTCCGCTGCAGCGAACACCAACGAGGCCCTGGTGCAGATCCTTCGGGAAGCCCTGGACTCTGTTGGCCTGCCTGCCGATGCTGTGCAGACCGTGGACCAGTACGGCCGCGAGGGCGCCAACGTGCTCATGCGTGCCCGGGGTCGCGTTGACGTCCTGATTCCCCGCGGTGGACGGGACCTTATCCAGACCGTCGTGACCAACTCTGCCGTGCCTGTTATTGAAACGGGTGAAGGCAATGTGCATATCTTCATCGACGAATCGGCCAATGAAGAGATGGCGGTTGACATTCTTTTGAATGCCAAGACACAGCGTCCCAGCGTCTGCAACACCGTAGAGACCCTTCTTGTACACTCGGGCTCCACCGTGCTGCCTGCCGTTGCCGCTGCACTTCGCTCTGCCGGAGTCACCCTCCACGTTGATGAGCGGATTGCTGCCGCTTTGGGCAAGGACGTTGAAACCGTTCCGGCCGACGACGACGATTGGGCCACCGAGTACATGGACCTGGACCTTGCCGTTGCCATGGTGGACAACCTCGATGATGCCGTCAATCACATCCGCAAGTGGACCACCGGGCACACCGAAGCGATCCTGACGAACAACCTGGCCAACGCCGAGAGATTCATTGCTGAAATCGACTCGGCTGCCGTCATCGTCAACGCCTCCACGCGTTTCACCGACGGCGGTGAGCTCGGCCTCGGAGCAGAAGTGGGTATTTCCACCCAAAAGCTGCACGCCCGTGGGCCCATGGGCCTGACCGAACTCACCACCACCAAGTGGATCGTGCAGGGCGAAGGCCAGATCCGCAGTTAGCTACGCGGTAACATAGAACAGAAGTCCGGAACGGCGGGGAGTCCCGCCGTCGAAAATCCTTGAGAACCAACTAGGGGAGAAGATGCTGTTTCAGCAGATCGCCACGTCCATAGCAGCCCAAACAGAAGGCGGCCACGAAGCGCCTGCCCCGCTCTGGGCCGAGCCGTGGGTCTTCGGAGTCAGCATGTTTGCCCTCCTGCTGGTTTTGATGTTCGTTGCCCTCTCCTACACCAACCTCGGCAACCGTCACGAGGCTGTGGAAGAGCACTCGGATCCGCACCGCCAGCACCCGAACAAGCACACCCACAAGCAGGGCCACTAACATTATCGCCGCAACTCCGCGCGGGGAGTCGGAGCGCAGGCTCCGGCTGGGCGTGATGGGTGGAACTTTTGATCCCATCCATCACGGCCACCTTGTGGCTGCAAGTGAGGTTGCCGCCAAGTTCGATCTCGACGAAGTCGTTTTCGTGCCTACTGGCCAACCTTGGCAGAAGTCCAGCAAGCAGGTCAGCAAACCCGAGCACCGTTATTTGATGACCGTGATCGCCACGGCCTCAAACCCGAGGTTCACGGTGAGCCGGGTCGATGTTGACCGTCCCGGACCCACTTACACCATCGACACCCTGCGCGATCTAAGGGCCCAGCGACCCGACGCTGATTTGTTCTTCATCACTGGCGCTGACGCCTTGGCCCAGATTCTGTCCTGGAAGGACGTTGACGAACTCTGGTCTTTGGCGCACTTCGTTGGTGTAACGCGCCCTGGCCACGAACTGGACGGCATGGGCAGGGAAGACGTCAGCCTCCTGGAAGTTCCAGCCATGGCGATTTCCTCAACGGATTGCCGGACACGCGTAGGTGCCGGGAACCCCGTTTGGTACCTCGTGCCCGATGGCGTGGTGCAGTACATCGCCAAGTATGGTCTGTACGCCCCGCACTCCGGGACCGCGCGGCCAGGGACAGGGGAGCTGGCCCCCGCATTATCCGGATCAGACGACCAAGCACGTACTGAATGAGTTTTGAATGAGCAGCCAGGAACAGCGACCCATCCGCAGCAGGCGTGAGCTTCGCCGCGCCCGCGAAGAGAACCAAGAGCCGCAGGCGGAAGCTACACCACACAAGGTAGTAGACACCGCGGAGAATGCTGTAACTGGCCGGAATCGTCGGGCGGCGGATGCTCCCGTAGATGCAGTGGGTACCACCGCGCAGCAGCGGTCCTCCCAGATCCGCGCCCGCGACCGCGCAGCTTTGCGCACCATCAAAGAGCTTGCGGACAAGGAAGAGCAGCTCTCCGGCGGTGGACCGCCAACACGTCGCCAGCTTCGCCTGCAGCAACTCCAGCAAGAAGTGGCCACGTCTGCCAACCCCATCGTCCCCATGCCGGGCGGGAAGCCAACGGACAAACCAGCCGGCCATCCCGTGGATACCAAGGCCGCCGCTGAGGGTTCCGATGGGGTTCCGGCACCCAGCGCTGGTACTGCCGAATCTGAAATGTCTGTAGAGCAGGCACTTGCGGTCCGTGAACTGATCGCTGCCCAGGTCCAGAATCAAACCGCCAAGCTTGAGCACATTGCCGAGCAGGATCCCCTGGCTGTCGATCCTGAGGTCCTCGCCCAGCAGATTGCCCTCGCCGAACGAGCTGCAGTGCTGAACAAGCGGGCAGCGGCCAAGCAGAGGCTTGCCGAACAGAACCAGGCTGAAGCCAAGGCCCCGGCAGCGGGCGTGTCCGAGGGGAAGAAGTCTTCGGGAGTCTCAGTGGGCCCCTCCACTGCAAACAATCTCGCCATGGTCACGCCGCTGGAGTTCGTCAAGGTGCCCGGCATTGAACGTCCGGTCATGAAGCGCCCCAGTACCACTTTCGTGCCTCTCGTGACCTCGTCGGGTCCCACTCTTGATGCCGGCAAAGCGCCGGCGAACGGAAAGGGCACGCGTGGCCGTTCGGGTGTTCTCGCCCGTGCCGAAGCTGTGGCAAGGAACGCCCGGAAGCGGCCGGTCGCCGTCGACGAACAGCTTGAAGAAACACAGCGTCCGCCGATTTCTGCCAGCGCGGCCTATGGACTGGACCCCCTGGACGCCAATACGGCCGGCCTGGCGCGGGCCCAGCGCAACAGGTTGCTGCAGTTCGGCGTCCTGGCGTTGGGTATTGTCGCGCTCATCGTCGGCATCATCATGATTACCAGCGGCTAATTCCGCTAGAACCCGGCTAACGCCATTTACAGGCCAACGGCCACAACAAGGAGTCCCCGTGTCTGCACATGAACAATCCATTACCCTCGCCCGTCACGCCGCGCGTGCGGCGGCTGACAAGCTTGCTGAGGACATCGTTGCGCTTGACGTCAGCGAGCGGCTCGCCCTGACTGATGTCTTCCTGATTGCCTCTGCGCCCACTGAGCGCCAGGTCAATGCCATCGTTGACGGCATCGAGGAAGAGCTGATGAAGCAGGACCTTCGCCCGGTGCGGCGTGAAGGCCGTTCCGAAGGCCGTTGGGTGCTCTTGGACTACGCCGACATCGTCGTCCACGTCCAGCACGCAGAGGACCGCGTTTTCTACGCCTTGGAGCGCCTTTGGAAGGACTGCCCCGTAGTTGACCTTGAACTGGGGGATGACGCCTCGGCAAAGGCTGCGCCAGCAGGGGAATCAGAGGTCTAAACATGGGCCGGCATCCGAATATGCCCGATTTGGAATTTTCGGAAACGCTGTTCTAAGATATTTGAGTTGCTTCGGCGCGGATGGCTGGAAAGTCGATCGTGGAGCAGCAAGAATATGGGGCTGTGGCGCAGCTGGTAGCGCACCTGCATGGCATGCAGGGGGTCAGGGGTTCGAGTCCCCTCAGCTCCACTCTTAAGGTTCTGCCCTTCTTCGTGATGAAGAAGGGCAGGGCCTTTTTTGTGTGGTTCGGCCTAGCTGCCAGCGCCGGCTTCGATTGCCGGCAGCATGAATTCCCACATCTCGTCAATGCGGCGAAGTACGTCCGTGCGGGCAGTCAGGACGTTGGACACCATCTGGACTCCGGTGAAGGAGGCAACCAGATAGCGGGCAAAGGCGGGGGCTCCAGCGTGGGCCGGACAGCCCCTTCGGTTTGGGCTTGGCGGAGCAGTTGCTCCACTGTTTCTATCCAGTCCTGGTAGGGGCCCGAAATATCGGCATCAAAGGCGGAGGCTTCGAACGTCAGGCGGATCCCGCCTTGGACAATCGCTTCGTCAAGCAGCTGCCGGCCGAACATCCGGCACAGTCCAATGATCTTGTCCAGGGCAGTCATGTTTGAGCCCACGATGCCCGCACCCGCCGCGAGGACCAATGCATGCTGCTCCTGGATGACGGCCAAAGCCAGCTCCCGCTTGGACGTGAAGTGGAAGTAGAGCGCCCCTTTGGTGACTCCGGCACGCTTGGTGATGTCGCTCAGGCTTGCATTGCCGTACCCGACTTCCGCGAAGACATGGGCGGCGCCTTCAATAACGGAAAGGCGGGTGTCTTTCGCGCGTTGCTGCATGGGCGGTGGGGGAGCCTCTCACTTGTTTCACTGTGGGACGGCCAGTAGAACGCGCCGCCGGACCCCACAACGCTACCACCGTCCATAAGTTAGGGCCCGTAAAACCGACTGAACGGTTTGGTTTATTCTTTCGGTGATTCTAGACTTCAAGAGGAGTCGCGCCGGGCCTTGGCCCAAGGGACTCCGCGTGGCCGTTTGGGGGGGAGGTGCGGTGGAGCGATCCAGCGCACCCCGGCTGCGGGGGAGTGCAGGGCAGAAATGCCCGCTCATCGCCGTGAGGCGTATCACGCTCCCGCGATTTCGCTTCTCGGGGGATTGTGGTTAGTATTGACGAGTTGCTTCGGCGGGAAGGGAAATCTTCCTGAAGAAATCAACAAGATCCGGGGCTGTGGCGCAGCTGGTAGCGCACCTGCATGGCATGCAGGGGGTCAGGGGTTCGAGTCCCCTCAGCTCCACTTCGGATAAAAGACCCCGCTCGGGTGAGCGGGGTCTTTTGCTTTCTGGTCCCGTGGCGGGATTCGTGGGTTGGCGGGACGGATTCCTATTCCTGGCGGACGCCGAACTCGGCTGCACTGAGGAATTCGATGCCTTGGAAGGGCTGATCGCCCACCACCCGGGCATGGTGTCCCGGTGGGATCGAATAGGAGTCACCGCCGGAAATACTAACCTGGGCGCCATCGTTGGTTTCCACCTCGAGGGAGCCGGAGACGCAGAAACCTACATGGCTCAATTGGCAGGATTCGGTTCCGACTACGGGTTTGATGCAGTCGTCCCAAGTCCAGCCGGGTTCAAAGGTGGTCCGGCCGATTGTGTATTCTCCGACGGTGACGACTTCCACCTTCGTCTTGTCCGGGGTGCGCGTTTCGTCGGGGGAGTTGTGTGATTTCACTTGGAGTTGCGTGACAACATTGACACTCATGGTTCGCTCTCAGGAAGGGAGCCGGTTAAGTGTGGTCCCGGGGCCTGGCTCGTCGGTTGGGCGGGACCGGTGCCTGCCGTCGGACGGGTTTGGGTTCGCAATCCGTCGCGACAACAGGTGCTTTGGCATGCTGCATCATCCACATTCCTCCGAACGCACCATGAAGTCGAGACACTAAAGCGAACGAATTTTAGGAAAGTGGGAACGCGATGGTGGCCGAACTGGAACTGGAGCCGTTGTTCGGCGGGCTGCGCAGGTTCCCCGATGTCGAGGCGGACAACCTCCAGGCATACGACGCCACGGATCGCCTCCTCCTTGAAACCGCCGTGGACTATCTCCGGCCGGAAACAAGGATGGCTGTCATTGGCGACCGGTACGGTGCCCTGACACTGGGCGCTTTGGTGGGAAACGGCGTCGGGCATGTCCGCGTCAACCAGGACCTCTACACCGGAAGGCTGGCGCTCCAGCACAACGCGGAAGCAGCCGGCCTGCAGGGTCTGTTCAGCACCCATGAATTGGGCAAGGAGCTCCTGGCGGGCGCGAACCTGGTGCTGATGCAGTTGCCGAAATCTCTGGCGGAGCTGGAGGAAAACGCCGACGCCGTTGCCCGCTATGCGGCGCCGGATGCCGTATTGCTCGCAGGAGGCCGCGTCAAGCACATGTCCCTGGGTATGAACGGGGTGCTTGAGCGCTATTTCTCCTCCGTACAACCGCAGCTTGCGCACCGGAAATCCAGGGTGCTGGTGGCAAGCAATCCCAAACCGGTGTCCACCGACCCTCCCTACCCGGTGGTGGAACAGCTACCGGAACTGGGGATCACGGTCTGCGCTCATGGTGCTGCTTTTTCAGGTGCGCGCCTTGACATCGGAACCCGCTACCTCCTGACCTTCCTGGAACGTATGCCGGAAGCTCGACGCGTGGTGGATCTGGGGTGTGGGACAGGCATTCTTGCCACGATGTTTGCACGGCACCAGCCCACAGCGGGCGTGGTGGCCACTGATCAATCCGCGGCGGCTGTGGCATCAGCAATGGCCACGGCAGCAGCCAATGGGCTGGGTGACCGGGTTTCCGTGATCCACGACGACGCCATGTCCACGTTTGATCCAGGCAGTGCGGATCTTGTCCTGCTGAATCCACCGTTCCACCTGGGAGCAAGCGTGCATGCCGGCGCTGCCCTGAAGATGTTCCAAGCGGCCGCGCGCGTTCTCGCGCCCGGCGGTGAACTGTGGACTGTGTACAACAGCCATCTGCAATACCGACCTGCCCTTGAGCGCCTCATAGGTCCCACTGTGGAGGAAGGCCGGAACCCGAAGTTCACGGTGACGCGGAGTCGTCGTGGATGAGCGGACCGTCGCTCTCACATAGAATTTAGTGTCATCGTTACCAAGCCCTGACTCCGGTGCCTGCGTGTGCGCATACCCCTGTGAGCGTGGGTATCGTACGATTCAGACAAAGACGAAGTACCATGATGTTTTTTCAAAAATGACTTAGGGGAATCAGTGACTGAGATCCGGCAGCCCACACCGAGGCGCGGAACGAATCTACCCCGCATGGGTGACTTCAATCTGACGGTCATTCTCGAGGCGATCCGGAGGTCCCCGGGCGGCCTCAGCCGTGTTGAACTGGCACAGATTGTTGGCCTGTCCCCCCAGACCATTTCCAATATTTCCCGTCGCCTGCTTGACCAGCACCTGATTGTGGAAGCAGGCAAGGAGGGGACAGGCCCAGGCAAGCCACGGACCATCCTGCGGCTGAACCCATCGGGAATGTATGCGGTGGGCGTCCACCTTGACCCTGCAGTCATCACGTTCGTTGTCCTGGACCTCCTGGGCGATGTCGTCAGGCATTCGCGGATGGCCACTCCCGGTGGTGACCCGGCGGCAGTGATCGCGAGCATCGCCCAGCAGATCAAGGTCCTCATTGAGGAATCGGGCGTGGATGCATCCAAGATTGCCGGGCTCGGCGTTGCCGTCCCGGGCCCGATCGACCTCGACGAAGGTTCCGTTGTGGAGCCGCCGCTGTTGACTCGATGGAACCGCGTGCGTATCCGTGAGGCCCTCACGGAGGCCACCGGCCTGGAGACGCTGGTGGACAAGGACGTAACGAGCGCCGCAGTGGCCGAAACCTGGGCCGGCGGTGCCAGCGGTGCCGGCAGTTTCGTCTTCATGTATATGGGCACCGGTATTGGTTGCGGCATAGTCCTGAACGATGAAGTGGTCCGTGGAACGTCCGGTAACGCGGGCGAGATCGGCCATATCATCGTTGATCCGATGGGGCCCCAGTGTGACTGCGGGCTCCGTGGTTGTGTGAAATCCTCGTGTATCCCGCAGGTCCTCGTGGCCGAGGCGGAGGCGGCCGGTGTGCTTGACAGCCATGGCGAGGATGCAGATGGGCCGCAGGTGCAGGAACGTTACGCCTTGTTGTGCGACAAAGCCGACGCCGGCGATGAAAAAGCCATTGCCATCCTTGATAAGTCAGCCACCCTCGTGGCCCGTGCTGTCTCGGTGGTGACCAACACCCTTGACGTGGAACGCGTTGTGTTCGGCGGTCCTTTCTGGGGGCGGATGTCAAAGTACTTCCTGGAGCGTGTCCCGGCCCTCATCGCTGAAAACAGTGCGGCCCGCATGATCCACGGTATTGAAGTTGTGGGTTCCGGGGTAGGCGAGGATGTCGGCGCTATTGGTGCGGCGTGCCTCGTCCTGGAGCACACACTGGCACCACGCGCCCAACGGCTACTGCTGGAGGGCTAACTACTCAGCCACGTTGACTCGATTGGAGCAAAATGCGCCGCCCCATGAGGTTTGCCACCGTCCTACCCGTCGTAGCCGCTCTTCTCGCTGCAACAGCTTGTTCCTCGACGCCGCCAACTGCCGAGAACAAGACCTTGAAGATCGTCTACCAGAAATCTGACTCCTTTACGGCACTGGATGCTGTGATGCAGGACGCCAAAAAGGAATTCGAGGCAGCCAATTCGTCGGTGACGGTCAATCTCGAACCGATCCAAGCCAACGACGACGACTACGGCACCAAGCTCGCCCTCGCCCAGCGCTCCCCGGACACCGCGCCGGATGTCTTCTATGAGGACACGTTCAAGGTGCGTTCCGACGTCGACGCCGGTTACCTCCTCAAGCTGGACAGCTATCTTGAAAAGTGGGACGACTGGTCCAAGTTCAACGAAGCGGCCAAAGCAGCGGGTCGGGCCGATGACGGAAGTATCTACGCTGTGCCCCTGGGCACTGACACTCGTGCCATCTGGTACAACAAGGCGGTGCTGCAGAAGGCCGGAATTCAAGTTCCCTGGCAGCCCAAAACGTGGGAAGACATCCTGTCCACGGCACGTGCCATCAAAGCCTCAGATCCAACCGTGATTCCCTTCAACATGTACGCCGGCAAGGGTACCGGCGAGGGCACTGTCATGCAGAGCTTCTACGAACTCCTCTACGGGACAGACAGCACGCTGTACGACGAAAAGGAAAAGAAATGGGTGGTGGGCTCCCAGGGTTTTACTGACTCGCTGGCCTTCCTGAAGACCCTCTACGACGAAAAACTTGCAGTGAGCCCGGCCGAAGCCCTCGACGCCAATGTCTGGAAGAAGGTCTTTGGCGAGTGGTTCCCGCAGGGCAAACTCGCTGCAACCGTGGAAGGTTCGTATACGCCGTCGTTCTGGCAAAAGGGCGGGGCCTATGAGTGGGCAGGCTATGAGCAGGACATGGGTGTGGCCATGTTCCCCACGAGGAACGGACAGGAACCGGGCGGCGTCAGCATGTCCGGTGGGTGGACCCTTGCCGTTGGTGCCAAGAGCAAGAACGCTGAGCTTGCGTTCAAGTTCCTCGCCACCGCGCTGAACAAGAAGAATGCCTTGGCCTTTGACGTTGACAACTCCCAGATAGCGGTGCGCACGGATGTTGCATCGGAATCGAGCTACCTTTCGGCGAATCCGTTCGTGAAGGATGTCTCGGAGTTGGTGAAGGTGACGCATTACCGCCCGGCAACCGCAGATTACCCGAGGATCTCGACGGCGGTCCAGGTCGCCACCGAGTCTGTCATCACTGGAAAGCAAAGCCCCGAAGATGCCGCAGCAGAGTATGACGCCACGGTGCGCAAGCTCGTTGGTGATGACAAGGTCCTGGAGAGATGACATCAAAGAAATGACAGCAGCGAAATGACGATTCGCCGCTACCTGCGGCTGCTGCCGGTTGTTCCGTCCGTTCTCCTGCTCCTGCTGTTCCTGCTTGCCCCGGTGGTTTGGTCCTTCTACGCGTCGTTCACCAATGCCGCTCTTTCAGGCCGGGCGGCCCGGGATCCACAGTGGGTGGGGCTTGAGAACTACGTGCGGATGTTCAGCGATGACTCGTTTCCACTGGCGGCATGGCTGACTGTTGTTTTCGTCGCAGCCTCGGCCGTGCTCGGCCAGAATGTGCTCGGCCTGCTCATCGCGCTGCTCATGACGCGCTCACGCAGGGCAGTTTCCTCGTGGGTGGGAACAGTGGTGGTAGCGGCCTGGGTACTCCCCGAGATCGTGGCTGCCTTCGCGGCCTATGCCTACTTCAACCGTGACGGCACACTGAATCAGATGCTTGCCTTCTTTGGCGGGCAGGGGCCGGACTGGCTGTACACGTTCCCGCTGGTCGCGATTATCCTTGCGAACACGTGGCGGGGAACGGCCTTCTCCATGCTGGTGTACAGGGCCGCCCTCGCGGACGTGCCACAGGACGTCTCGGAAGCTGCCTTGATGGATGGTGCGCAAGGCTGGCAGCGCCTGGCATTCATTACGTTGCCACTGATCAGGAGCAGCATCGCCACAAACCTGATGCTGATTACCCTGCAGACGTTGGCCGTGTTCACTCTTATTTGGGTGATGACGGCCGGCGGCCCGGCCAATGCCAGTACTACCCTGCCGGTGTTGGCCTACCAAGAGGCCTTCAAATTCGGGGATATTGGCTATGGCACGGCCGTTGCTTCGGTTTTGATTGTTTTGGGAGTGGTCTTCGGCGCTGTCTACGTCCGGCTGCTCAGGGAGCAGAAGCCGTGATGTCCAGGCCGCGGTTTGCGGCAGATATCGCTCTGGCCGTGATCGGTTTCTGCTTTGTGGCGCCATTGTTGTGGTTGCTGCTGGCCGCCGTCGATCCTCAGGCCGGTTATCAGGCCGCGCTGCCGTCAGCGCCGTCGATGGAGAATTTCGGCGCGGTGCTCACACCGGAACTGTTGTACCAGCCCCTGGCCAACAGTTTCCTTCTTTCAGCGGGAACAGCAGCGGTCAACCTGGTGGCAGCCGTCCTTGCCGCATATCCGTTGTCCCGCTACCAGTCCAGGTTCAACAAGCCGTTCATGTACTCGGTGCTGTTCGGGACGTCCTTGCCCGTGACGGCCATCATGGTGCCCGTCTATGGTTTGTTCGTCCAGCTCCAGTTGCTCGATTCCATGGTGGCAACCATATTCTTCATGGCTACAACCACCCTGCCGATGGCCATCTGGATGATGAAGAACTTCATGGACTCCGTTCCCTTGGAACTGGAGGAGGCGGCGTGGATGGACGGTGCCTCAAGCATGACGGCCTTGCGCGCGGTGGTGCTGCCTCTCATGAGGCATGGCTTGGGCGTAGTGTTCATCTTCGTCTTCATACAGGCATGGGGAAACTTCTTCGTCCCGTTCATCCTGTTGCTTTCCACGGCGAAGCAACCAGCCGCGGTGTCCATCTTCAGCTTCTTTGGCCAGCACGGTGCCATAGCTTATGGACAGCTCGCGGCGTTTTCCATCCTGTACTCAGTGCCGGTGCTGTTGCTATACGTGCTGGTATCCCGGAGCGTGGGCAGCTCTTTCGCGTTGTCCGGCTCCGTGAAGGGCTAGTCGATGTCTTCGACTATTTCACCGTAGGGTATCGACTCGTCCAGATGAGCCTGGTGTCCGGTGGGCCCTGTGTTGTAGGTGATCCGGACCCCGTGCCTCTGGTCTGCCGCGGACTGCAGCAGAACTGGACGAACGGCGTCGATGACACGCTGGGTTTGGCCGTTGAGATACTGCTCATAGCGGGCTGGTAGCTGATGCATGGCAAAAGAATAGACCCCAGAAGTCCACATGGGGAGGGCTCCCCATTGTGGGCTTGTTCAGGGAAGGCTTGGATAGAGTGGATTCACGCCAGCGAGGGGACCACAGGTGCTTCAGAACACAGCCGCGACCGGAACCGATGCACCGGACGGGATCGATGCACGAGATTTGGCCCGCGCACAGCAGCTCGTCGGCAGCATTATCCGCAGCTTTGAGACCAAGGTGGTGGGCCAGTCGAGGCTGCAGGAAACGCTGCTGATCGGCCTCCTGACCGGCGGACATGTCCTTTTGGAGAGCGTTCCGGGCCTGGCCAAGACCACAGCGGCGCAAGCTCTTGCGGACTCCGTGAGTGCGGATTTTCGCCGGATCCAATGCACTCCGGACCTGTTGCCCAGTGACATCGCCGGCACCCAGATATTTGATGCGGCCAAAGGCACGTTCGTCACCCAACTGGGACCCGTTCACGCGAACATTGTGCTGCTTGACGAGATCAACCGATCCAGCGCCAAAACGCAGAGCGCCATGCTGGAGGCGATGCAGGAACGGCAAACGTCCATCGGTGGCGAGTCCTATGCTCTGCCCGAGCCTTTCCTCGTGCTGGCAACTCAAAACCCGATTGAGCAGGAGGGAACCTACCGCCTTCCGGAAGCACAGATGGATCGCTTCATGCTCAAGGACGTCCTGGACTATCCGAGCCCGGCGGAGGAAGCCGAAGTCATCAGGCGCATCGATGCCGGGGTGTTCAGCGCAGCGCAGAAGCCACCCGCAGCCGCTTCCCTTGACGCCATTGTCCAGGTGCAGGAACTCGTCAGGAGGGTTTACGTTGATCCTGCCATCATCCAGTACATCGTTGGCCTGGCCTATGTGACCGGTCATGCCTCCCAGTACCTGGAGCCCCGATTGGCAAACCTCATCGAGTTCGGTGCAAGTCCGCGGGCGAGCATTGCGTTCAGTCAGGCGGCGAGGGCATTGGCACTCCTTAGCGGGCGCGATCACGTCATTCCCGAGGACGTCAAGAAACTGGCCCACAGGATCCTGCGCCACAGAATAGTGCTCGGGTTCGACGCCGTGGTTGAAGGGACCCCGGTGGAAACCATCATTGACGCAGTGCTCATGTCCGTGCAGACGCCGTAACGGACACCGAATGCCCAGCCTCCTCCGACGCGTGAAGTCGAAGATGTTCATCTTCGCCCATCGCAGGACCCTCACCATGTTGGATGGCGAATACGGTTCTGTCTTCAAGGGCCGCAGCCTGGACTTCGACGAATTGCGCTCATACGTACCCGGCGACGAAGTCAGGGACATCGATTGGAAAGCCACTGCCCGCCACGGATCACCCCTGGTGAAACGCTATGTGGCCGTCCGCCGTCATTCGGTGCTGTTGCTCGTGGACACGGGACGGAACATGGCAGCCCACGCAGCCTCGGGTGAATCCAAAAAAGACATTGCCATTGACGCTGCCGGAGTACTGGGCTATCTCGCCTGCAGGCATGGGGACGACGTCGGACTCCTGCACGGCTCGGCCGCCACCTCCCGCTACCTCCCGCCCCAAAACGGTGAAGAGCACCTGGAGCGGTTGCTCCGGGAAGTGGATGCCGGCATTTCCCTGGATGGGCAGGCGAGCGCTATCACAGAGCAACTCGACTACGCGCTGAGGTTCTTGAAGGGCCGCCTGCTCATTGCCGTTCTCGCTGATGAGTTTATGCCCGACGCCCGCACCGAAATACTGCTCCGGCGCCTGAGGGCCCGGCACGAAGTCCTCTGGCTCACTATCCTCGACGCCCGCATGGCCGCGGAACCGGGGCAACCGGCGTCTATGCAAGAGGCCAGCATCGACGTCGGGAACGGCCTGCGGATCCCTGCGGCGGTGGCGGGGAACAGCGTTGTTCGTGCCGCCTATGCCAGCGCAATGCGGAAACGAAGGGAGGAGCGCCGCGTATTCTTCCGCAGGCTCGGCATTGCTGAGCAGCCGGTTGGCGCCACCGTCGATGTCCTCCCGGCGGTGTTCGCGCTCCTGGAGAAGCACCGCTCGGGTGCGAAGTCCGCCAAGGGCAGCAACCGTGGAGGATAACGCCGGCTTCTATGCACCCCTTCAATATCAGCAGCTGTGGCTATGGCTGGGCTTGGTACTCCTGCTGCTCGTGGCGTGCTGGTACGGATGGATCCTGTGGCCCGACCACAAGGCAACACCAAAAACACCTGTAGGCGGGAACAGGACGCCTCACGATCTGGAAACGCTGCGGGCCACCTGCCTCTCAGCAATAGATACCCTCGAAAGAGAAGCCGACGCCGGCCGCCTCCCCGGGCGGGACGCCCACCAGCGGCTCAGCCTCCTCGTGCGCGAATTCGCGGGTGCGGCCACAGGCCTTCCGGCCACTTCCATGACACTGGAAGAATTACGCCGCAACGGACTGGATCAGGTCGCCGTGGGTATCGCCCTGATCTATCCCAACGAATTCGCGCCAGTGGCCTTGCAATCCGTTCGGGACTCCGCCAGGACCGCACGCCAGGTGGTACAGGCGTGGAACTGACCTTCTGGTGGATTCTTCCCCTCGCTGCCCTGGCACTGCTGATAGCCGCCCGGCTGTTGATCCGGCGTCGGCGGCAAATGGGCAGGCCAGTGGCACACGGCGAGCGCCTCACGGACCTTCCCGAATATCAAAGAGCGCTGCGGCGGTACAAGGCCACGTTGGTCCTCGCCATGGCCTTGGGTGCGTTGTTTCTGGCGGCCACAGCCACAGCCTCGGCAAGACCTGCCCAGCGCACCACGGAGCAGCCCGACATCCGGAACCGGGACATCGTCCTCTGCCTGGATGTTTCAGGATCCATGACCAGTACGGACGCTGCCATTGCCAAAGTGTTCCAGGAACTCGCCCGGGAATTCGATGGCGAGCGCATCGGCATGGTCATCTTCGATAGCAGCAGCGTCCAACTGTTCCCGCTGACAGACGACTACGACTACGCCGCCGAACAGCTCACCGCAGCCCGGAAGGCACTGGACAGCGGGGCAGGATCCTTCTTCGATGGGACATGGAACGGTGGAGGATCCTCCCTGATCGGCGATGGCCTGGCATCCTGCGTGCAAAGCTTCCCGGACGTTGAACCAGGGTCAGGGTCGGGGTCAGAGCCGGGGTCGACATCCGCGTCCGGCAACGCCAAGCGCTCGCGGTCTGTTGTGCTGGCCACCGACAACTTCCTCTCCGGGGACCCCATCTTCACCCTGCAGCAGGCCGGGGAGCTGGCCCGGAGCAAGAACGTCAAGGTTTATGCCCTGAACCCCTCGGACTTTGACTACCCCGGCGACTTTGACTACGGAGATCAAGCAGATCAGCCAGGCGGCCAACTCAAGGCGGTTGCCGAAGGAACCGGGGGCAGCTACTTCGCCCTGGACAGTCCCGACGCGGTGCCCGGGATAGTGCAGAAAGTGCAGGAGACCGAAGCCAGCAGCTACCGGGCCGCGCCCCTGGTTGCCGTGAGCGATAGCCCGGCGCTGCCGCTTGGGGTCGCGCTGCTGGCAGGTGCCGGAATGGTGATCGTGGGATGGAGGCTGGACCAGTGAGTCTTCTGCCAATCGTTCCGTGGGCGCTCCTCGCTGCCATGGGGGTCGCCGTCGTCGCCCTCACCCTGTGGGCCATCATTCGCGGGCCGGGACGCGGCAGCACAGTACGCGGCAGCACGGGACCAAAAGGGTCGGTGCGGCCGGCCGCCGTCCGGGGCGCCGCCGTCGTGCTTCTGGTCCTTGCCGCACTGCGACCGGGTTGGCCCGGCAGCGAAGTGAGGACCGCCGTCGCGGACGTGGACGTCTTCTTCGTTGTCGATACCAGTACCAGCATGGCAGCGGAGGACTACAACGGCGCAGGAACCCGCTTGTCAGGGGCGACGGGCGACATGATGGCGATAGCCAGGGAACTAGCGGGAGCCAGGTTTTCCCTCATCACTTTCGACAACAAGGCGACCGTTCGCATGCCGTTGAGCCAGGACGCCACCGCGCTGCAAACCGCCATGACAATATTGCAGCCGCAAAACCCGCGGTACGCCAACGGCAGCAGCATTACGGGCGCGGGAGCGTTGCTCAAGGAAAGGCTCGCGGCCGCCCGGGAGCAGCACCCAGGACGTCCGGCATTGGTCTTCTACGCCGGGGACGGCGAGAACACGGCGGCCGAGGCGCCAGTGCCGCTGCCGGTGGATGCGGGCAGCGTCAGTGGGGGAGCCGTGCTGGGTTACGGCACGGGGCAGGGTGGCCGGATGAAGGACCCCTCGGACACTGAAGCCGGGTACCTGCAGGACAAGGGCTCAGGCCAGGACGCGGTGTCCAGGATCGACGAAGGGCGACTGAAAAACATCGCAAGCCAACTCAATGTCCCATATGTCCACCGGACCGGGAACCAACCCACGTCCGACATGCTTGCCAAAGCCCAGCCCGGCGCCCTCACTCCCACCAACGACGATGGATCCGGCCGCGTGGAACTTTACTGGCTCCTGGCGCTCGCCGGATTCCTGCTGGCCCTTCACGAACCCGTTCGTCATCTCATAGCGCTGCGGGAAGTGCGGAGCTTGCCCTCGAGGGCCAAGGAGCCACTGGCATGAAGAATGCTCGACGCCGGAGACGCCGCCTCGCGCTGTGGTCCGCCCCGCCGGCCCTGCTGGCGCTCGCCGTGGCCGTGAAGCTCCTCAGCGTGGGTGCCTTGGGCGGGGACGCCGCACATGCCTTCGAAACGGCCGATCAGGACGGTGCGGCCAGAGCTGCGTCCTGGCTGCACGTGGCGAACCTGGTGGAGCCGCACAACGCCTTCTTCGCATCCGGCGACGCCCACGTTTTGGCCGGCGACTTCACGGCGGCACGGAAGGACTTCGAGGCGGCGTTGGATGCCGGCGCCGGCGAGGACGAATGCCAAGTGCGGGTCAACCTGGTGTTGAGTGTCGAGAAACTGGGCGATGCTGCGCTGTCGGCAGGTAGCATACAGACGGCGACCACGTTGTTTCGTGAAGCCCTGGACCTCATCGATTCCTCACCTGGCCAGTGTGCGCAGGAGGGACCTGGAAATTCGTCCGGCGAGGGGAGGGCCCTGGACTCAGCGGCCGATCGTCTCAAAGCCAAGATAGCTGCGGACTCCGACGGAAGGGCCGGGGTGGAGAAGCCAGCCAAGGATACGCCGCCTGACCAACAGCAGGAGCAACTGCAGAAGCTGGGACGGAGCGCGCAACAGGCCCAACGGGAGCGGGCAGAAGGGCAGCAACGTGAGGAGTACCTGCGGGGCCCCGGGAATGAGTCCGGCGTAGACAAGCCCTGGTGAGCCATTCAGCGAACAAAGTTCACAAATCCTTCTTCATGGATCGTAAAACTGCGTCTTAATTCGGTGGCAAAGTTGAACCGCTCGCTGCCCACGACCTAGAGTCGTAAACAAGTTACCGTGGTAACGTGTCAGCGATCCTCTGTTGGATCCGCCCCGCAAGGGCGGTGAGGAGGGTGTGGGTGCCCCCATGTGGGCCTGACATTTGCACACGGAAAGCTTCATTCCAGGCGTACCGGTCGCGGCTGCGTCCTGCCGGAGTTTCTTCGTGTATCCCAAACTAAATTCATCGACCATGCAATCAATGGTTCCCTTGGATCCATTGGGTGACGTTCGATGACGAACAGCCAAGGACGCAAATGTCGCCGCCACTTATTGACGTACATCCCAACCTCGCCGGAACGGCGCCCGTGGCACTTTCCTACGAGCTGTTTCCCCCTCGCTCCCCGGCGGCCGCAGAAACCCTGTGGACCACTATCCGTGAACTCGAAGCCACCGAGCCGGACTACGTCTCGGTGACGTACGGTGCCAGTGGATCCAACCGGGATACTGCCGTTGACCTCATCAACCGCCTCCTGCTCGAGACCACGCTCCGGCCCTTGGCCCACCTGACGTGTGTGGGCAACACGCCGGTTGAATTGGCGGAGATCATTGGTGAACTACTGGACCGCGGCGTCCGTGGCATCCTCGCACTGCGCGGGGATCTGCCCAAGGACGGAAGCCAGGCTGCCAGCGGCTCACTCCGGTATGCCCAGGATCTGATCGAACTGATCCGCCGCGTGGAGCAGCGTCGTTCAGCACTTCTTTGTGCCGGCAAGATCGCTGTCGGAGTGGCCGCGTACCCCCTCAGGCATCCTGAATCGCCAAGTGTGGGGCACGACGTCGAAGTTCTCCTGGCCAAGCAGCGTTCCGGCGCAGACTTCGCGATCACGCAGGTCTTCTTCCACGCGAACGAATACTCGGACCTGGTTGCGCGAGCACGCCGGGCCGGGGTCACCATCCCGATCATCCCCGGTGTCATGCCGCTCACCAGCATCCGGCGCCTGAAGCGCCTCGGCGAACTGGCCGGCGTCGACCCTTCCGTGGAACTCATTGAGCGCCTCGCTGCCATGGACACTGAAGCAGAGCGTCGGCGAATCGGCGTCGCTGCCACCGTGGATCTGGCCAATGCAGCACTGGATGCCGGTGCACCGGGCATTCACTTGTACACCTTCAATGAGCACGCGGACGCCCTTGACGTGCTGGACAAGCTGGCGCTGCCGCGGCCATCCCGGCCGGCTGGCCGCGTAAGCACCATGGCACTCCGCCAGGAATACGCAAGCTAAAACACCTGGCCGCTCCTCCTGGCCACCGCCGTCAAGCACGTTCCGTCCCGCCAGCTCTGGGTCAACCCGGACTGCATAAGTAGGTCCCCACAAACGACGGCGGCCGGTCAGCGAAAGGTGACCGGCCGCCGTCGGGCGTTTAAGCTTCAGCCTTCACGACTCCCAAAGGATTTCGTCATCCACCACGCCATCTTCATCGGCGGCCACTACCAGCAGCTCATCCGTGAAGTGCGAGCCGAGGGTGAAGTCCAGGACAAAATAGCGCTCGGGCTGGCCAGGGTAGATGGCCACATGACCCAGTTTGAGGGCTTTGAGGAAGACGTCGTTGGTGAGCTGGGACTTGTCCCTGACCCCGAAAACCGATTCGAGCTGCTCTTCCTTGAGCTGGGAGCTATGGAAATGCAGGAACTGCTGCGGATTGGTGCCGTCCTGGTCCAGCTCATCGGCGATCATCTCCCGGACCTGGTCAACCAGCTCCGGCAGGAAGCGCAAGCGGTAGTCCACCTTGTGCATGGCGGCCTCGTCGAAATGGTCATGCGCCGTGACGTTCAGGTCCAGCTCCAGCTGATTGCCGCCGAGCTCGTGTTTGGTCACGAAGCAATGTTCACGCCCGTGATTGAGCTCGATCTCCCCAAAATGTGTGCTCGCTACCTTGCCCATGTGATCAATCTAACCCCAACATCGGGCCGGTTCCAGCAATTGGGGAGAATTCACCTCCGACGCTGCGAACCCTTGACAGGCGCTGATTTCAGGGGATGCAAACCGCTCTTTTCGGAGGTGCCACGGAGGGTGTCGGCCAGGAGCTGCGTAAACAGTTGCACTTGAGCTGTTCGCTTTTCATTGATGAGCAGCGCGAACACGTTTCGCGCCAGCCGGATGTCCGGAACGTCAAGGACCACGACGCCGGGTGGCCGGTTGCGCAGCGCCAGTTCCGGTACCAGCGAAGCACCCAGGCCGGCCGCGGTCATCTCCAGGCTGGCATGGAAATCGTCACTGTAAGCCACGACGCGGGGATGCAGGTTGCAGCTGGCAAACAAACGTTCGATCACCAGGGCGTCGCTGGTGCCCGGGTGATGGACGATCCATGGCATGTCCGAGAGGTGTGCGGCCTCAATCTCGGCATCCTCGCGGATTTTCCATGAAGCGGGCAGCACCACCCGGAAGTCGTCGTCGCCGATCCATTGGCGCTCCAGGGAATGTGGCCAGGCCAATCCTGACTGTCCCACCTGGTACACGAGGGCGACGTCCAATTCTCCGCCGCTGCGCAGTCCCTGGATGGTCTGTGCCGGCTCAGCGACTGATACGCGCAGCTCTATCCCCAGCCCGTTCCACCGCTCATTCCGCAGGATGTCCGGCAGCACATACGTGGCAAGGCTGGGGAAGATGCCCAGCCGCAATTCCTGGGCCGGTGCATCGCTGGTCCTTGATGCGGCGGCCATGAGCGCTTCGACGTCCGTGAGCACCTTGGATGCGTGCCGGGTCATGGTGACGGCGGCCTCAGTGGGAATCACGCTCCTCGCCGAACGCTGGAACAGTTCGACGCCGGTATCCCGTTCCAGCGCGGCCATCTGTTGGGAAACGGCGGAGGCTGTATAGCCAAGCTGCGCCGCTGCGGCCGCGAAGGAACCCAGCCGGGTGACCTCCAACAGGGTCCGGAGATGGAGAAGGTTGACCATCAGCTGTCCTTTTGCTCGTTTCTTCCTGCCAACACAGGGGAGTGGGCTCCCTTGAAGCATCAGGGACACCGTACTCTGCGTTTGACCATCAGCAAATCTGGCTGTTCGAGCCGTGTTCGCCACGCCACATTTTCAAAGTGTCACGACACGCCGGAACCCGGCGACACGCTGGAGATTAAATGTGGCTAAGTAGTCCACAGGGTGTGGATTTCATCTCTCACTTTGGCGGAATCACGGACATTTTGAGCCACCTGCCCTGTGGACGAGCGGTGGATTGAATGACATACTTGTAATACATCATCTTGGGGTCCCGGCGAGGCGCTTGCACTACATGTAGTATCGGTTTACGGATTGAGCGGGAAACCAGCACAAGACTAAATAAGCGTGTTGGCTGCCACAGCAGCCTGCGGGCCGGTATCGGATTCAGTATTCAGTTCCGGTTGAGCCCGCCAGATACGAAGAGCGACAGACTTCAACTAAGGGGACAGGGATCATGACCGTTACGGTTTACACGAAGCCGGCCTGTGTTCAGTGCAACGCAACCTACCGGGCACTCGACAAGAAGGGCATTGCCTACCAGAGTGTCGACATCTCCCAGGATGCCGAGGCGCTCGAACGCCTCAAGGCGCTGGGTTACATGCAGGCTCCCGTCGTCGTGACCGAGCAGGACCATTGGTCTGGATTCCGCCCGGACAAGATCGAGGAACTGGCCCAGGCCGTTTCCTCCGTGGCCTAAGTTTCCTTTCGGACTTCGCCACCACAGCAAGCAAGAATTCCTATGTAGTCGAGGTGACTCCCATGGCACCGCTGGCAACGGCATCCGTGCGCAGTGACACGGACACTGTGACCACGAGGAGTCACCTCATCTACTTTTCCTCGACATCTGAGAACACCAAGCGCTTTGTCCGGAAATTGGGCAGGGATGCAGCGCGCATCCCGCTTTATGCGCACGATGCCCCGCTTCAAGCACTTGAACCCTTTGTCCTTGTCCTGCCGACTTACGGCGGGACAAACGGCGAAGGTTCAGTGCCCAAGCAGGTCATCAGGTTTCTCAACAACCCACGGAACAGGGAACTGATCCGTGGTGTTATCGGTGCAGGAAACACCAACTTCGCGGACAACTATTGCGCAGCGGGAGACATCATCGCCGCCAAGTGCAACGTGCCGCATCTCTACAGGTTTGAACTCATGGGGACGCCGGAAGACGTCGATCGGGTCAATCAAGGATTGGAAAAGTTTTGGACACTACTGTCGCAGAAACAGAAGTAACCGGGGGCGCTGTGGAAACGGCCAAGAAGCCACTGCCGGAGGCCTATAAGGGCCTGGGCTATCACGAGCTCAACGCAATGCTGAACCTGTATGGCCCCAACGGCGAGATCCAGTTTGAAGCCGATCGTGAAGCCGCGCACCAGTACTTCCTGCAGCACGTGAACAACAACACCGTGTTCTTCCACGACCTGGAAGAGAAGCTCGACTACCTGGTGAAGAACCAGTACTACGAGCGCGAAACACTGGACCAGTACACGATGAACTTCATCCGTGAACTCTTCAACCGTGCCTACAAAAAGAAGTTCCGCTTCGAGACCTTCCTTGGCGCCTTCAAGTTCTACACGTCCTACACACTGAAGACGTTTGACGGCAAGCGCTTCCTTGAGCGCTACGAAGACCGCGTCTGCATGGTTGCCCTGCACCTTGCCCGCGGCAACGAAGAACTTGCCAGCCGCCTTGTTGACGAAATCATCGATGGCCGTTTCCAGCCGGCAACCCCCACCTTCCTGAATGCAGGCAAGGCCCAGCGCGGCGAGCTTGTCTCCTGCTTCCTGCTCCGTATCGAAGACAACATGGAGTCGATTGCCCGCGCCATCAACTCCGCGCTGCAGCTCTCCAAGCGCGGTGGCGGTGTGGCACTTTCGCTCACCAACATCCGTGAGCACGGCGCCCCGATCAAGCAGATCGAAAACCAGTCCTCCGGCGTCATCCCCGTGATGAAGCTCCTCGAAGACAGCTTCTCCTACGCCAACCAGCTTGGTGCCCGCCAGGGTGCAGGTGCCGTGTACCTGCACGCACACCACCCGGACATCTACCGCTTCCTGGACACCAAGCGCGAGAACGCCGACGAGAAGATCCGCATCAAGACGCTCTCCCTTGGCGTCGTGATCCCGGACATCACGTTCGAGCTCGCCAAGAAGAACGAGGACATGTACCTCTTCTCCCCGTACGACGTCGAGCGCGTCTACGGAGTCCCCTTCTCCGACATTTCCGTCACGGAGAAGTACTACGAGATGGTTGACGATTCCCGGATCAAGAAGACCAAGATCAGTGCCCGTGAGTTCTTCCAAACCCTCGCGGAGATCCAGTTCGAGTCCGGCTACCCGTACATCATGTTCGAGGACACCGTGAACCGGGCCAACCCGATCGACGGCAAGATCACCATGAGCAACCTGTGCTCGGAGATCCTGCAGGTTTCCTCGCCGTCCATTTACGCGGAAGACCTGAGCTACCAGACCGTGGGCAAGGACATTTCCTGCAACCTCGGTTCCATGAACATCGCCAAGACCATGGATTCGCCGGACTTCGGTCTCTCGATCGAGACGTCCATCCGCGCCCTCAGCGCAGTGTCCGACATGTCCTACATCAACTCGGTGCCGTCGATTGCCCAGGGTAATGCCCAGAGCCACGCGATTGGCCTCGGCCAGATGAACCTCCACGGCTACCTCGCCCGCGAGCACGTCCACTACGGTTCCGAAGAGGGCCTGGACTTCACCAACATCTACTTCTACACGGTGCTGTTCCACGCCCTCCGCGCGTCCAACAAGCTGGCCATCGAGACCGGCCAGAAGTTCGGTGGCTTCGAGAAGTCGACCTACGCTTCCGGCGAGTTCTTCGACAAGTACACGGAGCAGGAATGGGTTCCGGCAACGGAGCGCGTCCGCGAGCTCTTCGCAGGCCACCACATTCCCACCCAGGACGACTGGCGTGAGCTGAAGGCTTCCGTCATGGAGCACGGCATCTACAACCAGAACCTCCAGGCCGTGCCGCCCACCGGTTCCATCAGCTACATCAACAACTCCACCTCCTCGATCCACCCGGTGGCCGCAAAGATCGAAATCCGCAAGGAAGGCAAGATCGGCCGCGTCTACTACCCGGCTCCGTACCTGACCAACGACAACCTGGAGTACTATCAGGATGCCTACGAAATCGGCTACGAAAAGATCATCGACACCTACGCCGCGGCCACCCAGCACGTGGACCAGGGCCTGTCCCTGACGCTGTTCTTCAAGGACACCGCCACTACGCGTGATATCAACAAGGCGCAGATCTACGCATGGCGCAAGGGCATCAAGACCCTCTACTACATCCGTCTCCGCCAGATGGCCCTGGAAGGGACTGAGGTGGAGGGCTGTGTTTCATGTGCCCTATGACGGTGGTGCTTTGAGATGAATGGAATTACGACGGCGACGGGTGGCTTGGTTTATGGCGTCCGGCTGCGCCGTGAGGTTGAGTACCGCTACGTCGGCATTACGACCAAGACCACCAGCCGTCGGTTCCATCAACATCTCAGAGTCGCCGCCGAAGGACGCAAGACTCCGTTCTATGACTGGGTGAGGAAGCACGATCCTGCGGATCTCATTGCTGACGAACTTGATTGGCTTGAAGGATTGGACCAACTTGGTCAAGCCGAGATGGACTGGATCGCATATTTGAGGAGTCAGGGGGATCGTCTCCTGAACCTCTCAGAGGGCGGGCTGGGTCCGACGGGTGTGGTGTGGACAGATGAAATGCGGGAAGCTGCTCGGCTCCGATCTACTGGGCGGAAGGGCCTGAGCCGATTCGGTGAGGAGAATCCCTTCTTTGGCAACTCACACTCATCGGAGCAGCGGGAAAAGTGGTCCGATGAGCGCAAGGGCACGTTTGTCGGATCGGACAATCCGAACTTTGGCAAGTTCGGGCCGGACCATCCAGGATTTGGCCACACAATGCCTTTGGAGTCACGCAAGGCGCTTTCTGAGGCCTTCACCGGCGAGGGCAATCCAAATTTTGGCAAGAAGGCCAGCGCCGAAACTCGTGCGAAAATGTCTGCTGTCAGGAAAGGCAGGCCGATGCCATCCAGCCGACGAAACGCGCACACCAGACATCACACGAACAAGGGTGTTGTGAACCCAACCTGCCAGCATTGCATCGACGATGCAGCGCAAGCGAAGCTCATGCGAGAAAGTGAAACGACAAATGACTGAGAAAGTGAAGCTCCTGACGCACGTCGAAGCAATCAACTGGAACAAGATCCAGGACGACAAGGACGTGGAAGTCTGGAACCGACTGGTCAACAACTTCTGGCTGCCGGAGAAGGTGCCGCTGTCCAACGACGTCCAGTCGTGGCACACGCTGACGCCGGAAGAGCAGCAGCTCACCATGCGCGTTTTCACCGGTCTCACCCTGCTTGACACCATCCAGGGAACCGTGGGCGCAGTTTCGTTGATCCCGGATGCCCTGACGCCGCACGAAGAGGCCGTGTACACCAACATCGCTTTCATGGAATCGGTGCACGCGAAGTCCTACTCGTCCATCTTCTCCACGCTGTGCTCCACCAAAGAGATTGACGACGCGTTCCGCTGGTCGGTCGAAAACGAGAACCTTCAGAAGAAGGCGCAGATCGTCATGGACTACTACCAGGGCGACGATCCCCTGAAGCGCAAGGTGGCCTCCACACTGCTGGAGAGCTTCCTGTTCTACTCGGGCTTCTACCTGCCCATGTACTGGTCCTCGCGTGCCAAGCTCACGAACACGGCCGACCTCATTCGCCTCATCATCCGTGACGAAGCCGTGCACGGTTACTACATCGGCTACAAGTTCCAGAAGGGCCTGGAAAAGGTTTCCGAAGCCCGCAAGCAGGAAATCAAGGACTACACGTTCGAGCTTCTCTTCGAGCTGTACGAAAACGAAGTCCAGTACACGCACGACCTCTATGACGGCGTCGGCCTGGCCGAGGACGTCAAGAAGTTCCTGCACTACAACGCCAACAAGGCCCTCATGAACCTCGGCTACGAGGCAATGTTCCCGGCTTCCGTTACGGACGTGAACCCGGCCATCCTTTCGGCGCTGTCCCCGAATGCGGACGAGAACCACGACTTCTTCTCCGGCTCGGGCTCCTCCTACGTGATTGGCAAGGCTGTCAACACTGAGGATGAGGACTGGGAGTTCTAAACGGATTCAGTTCTTGGTGTGAGGTTCCACGCTACATGGCCAAAATCAACCTTAGTTGGCCACGTTTCACAGCACTTGGCCAAAAGTCCAACTTAGTTGGCCTTTTGGTTCTATGACTGACGACAGGCTCTTGAACAGTCAACCCGCGACAGTAACTGGGAGATGACGCTAATGCCCGACTACACAACTAGTGACTTCGGCGAAACGGTATTGGGGGACTACCAAGCTCGGCGGGGCGGCATGAGTGTCTTTAAGGAGGCGCTACAGGCATCTGCCGCACGCGAGCCGAAGGTGTTGGGACATCCCGACTTCGAGGGCCTGGCTGTTGGTGAGCGTCGAACCGCGTCCATTGTGGCGGCGTTCATCGATTTGACGGACTTCACCGGGCGAAGCTTTTGGGATGACGAAACCGAGGTAGTAGACCTGGCACATGCTGTCCTTTCCGGCTTTGTTGAGACCGTCGTCAACTTTGGCGGTTTCCCACTTGGACTCCGTGGCGACGGGCTGTTTGCAGGATTTGGACCGGGCAACCCTCAAGTCGATGGTGTGATGGCGCTCAGCGCGTGTTCATTTGCACTCGACGCTGTTGAGACGGTCGTTAACCCTCGCCTTGAACGGCTCGGGATAGCTAGGGTTCAGGCACGTGCAGGACTCGACTACGGACGGATCACATTCGTTCGGAGCGGCAGCGGGCAGCACAGTGAGATCAATCCCCTCGGCTTCGCAGCCAACTTTGCAGCAAAGTGTGAAAAGAAGGCAAATTCTTGGGAAGTCGTTGCCGGCGAGGGCCTTGCTGAATTGCTGCCCCACGCCGATGCGTTCGTCGAGCACGAGGATTCCCCAAAGACATACCAGCGCGACTATCAGCGCCGGACTTACAGGTTTTACGACTACCGATGGAGAAGCACTCTTCGGCACATACCAGGAACCGTCCAGCAGCTCGACGGCAACCCCACCGAAAGCATAGCCCTGTTCTGAGGAGCAAACATGACCATTGCCGCGCTGCTGCGCCACCACGGCGTCAACGTTCCCCGGTACGTGACCGTTGAAGGACGCGTGGTCTTCGACGGTGTTACGACTACCGGCCCCGGGGCACATAATCATGCGACGCTGGGCACAGTTACTCCTGTCGCCAGCCATACCTTCCACGGAGGCGATGAAGAATCTGACGCTAAGGGGGATGCTTTGACGGCATGGTGGGCAGACGAGGAGGAGATCAACCGTCATATCGAGGCAATGAAAAAGTCCTTCCCAAAGTTCACCTACGTCCCAGCTGGGAACGACCTTGGTCCTTGTTGGGTTGGTGCTATTGACACAGGGCGGGGTAAGTTCAATGTCGCTGTGATCCTTCGCCACGACAAGCAGCTTCCGCGTGTCGCAGTGCTTGGGGTTGGTCGCCTCGGCGTACCCGTCGGCCGCCGATGGGTACAGTCTCCTCACCTTTATGACAACGGCAATTTGTGTGTGGCGGATGTCGGGGACTGGAAGCCCGAGGAACACACCGCCGCCACAGTGACCGCTTGGGCTTCCCACTGGTTGGCGGCGTACACGGAATGGCGGATGACGCGACGGTGGCCGGCCGAGGGAGCTCAGTCGGATGTGGCCTAGGAAACCTGTACCTTTCCCTCCCTCGACGCAGGTAGGTCCTGGGGCGCCGGACGAAAAGTGGGACGCGAAGCCGGCCGACGGCGGCTTTCAGGCAATGGATCAGATGGCGAACTGGGTACGGTTCGCAGACACAAAAGCAACGATCCTTACCGCAGGACTTGGCGTCATTCTGACGATGCTGATGAACAACGCTAAGACGGTGACGAGCGCTGTTGGTCAAGGGTGTCTCCAGGCTTTGATCGTAGGCACTCTGGCTGTTGGGGCACTTTTGGCATTCTTGTGGACGCTTTTCTGGCTGGTGAGGGCTGTCAGACCCCAAACCTCTACCAAATACTCGCAGCTCAATCGATTTGCGTGGCCGGCGCTTCAAACGGCCACCGCTGAGCAGGTGTCGGAGCACGCGAATCGGGTCGATGTTCGCGTGGATGCCTGGCAACAAGTGCTTGAGTTGTCTGAGCTCGCCGGGCGAAAGTTCGATGCATGTGCCAAGGCAGTGACGGGGTTTGCTCTCCTGGCGGTCTTCGCCCTGACGTGCGTCGCTGTGAGTATGGGGTTGACCGCATAATGTGAACGATGGCATGCCGTGCAGAGCTGGATCCGATCGCGTGAAGTGGTATGACAGGGATGGATCGGTCTCCAATACGCTTCTGCACTGCCACAGCAGACTCATGAGTGGATGGGCTGTCTCAGAAGGTCAGCTCGTTTGAGTTCGGGGAGCGAAGTGGTGCTGAGGCTGCAACATCGCGCGCTAGCTCTATCAACTCGGGGATGGCCCCGTCGTCGACCTCTGTTGCTGATTCGGGTCATGGTCCGCGCGGCAATTCGTCCGTGGACAGGGAGACGCCGGGACTCCCGGACGCTTGGCTCGTTGCCAGCGCCGCTCTAGATCCTTAAGAAGGATGCTTAGGCGTCAGACGGGCCGCTGTTCAATTCCATTCACACACGCCGGGCTCTCTATGTCTTGCTGTCTTGTCAGTTGAGCGGCACGAACAACTATGCGCTCCTCGCGGCTGATGCGCTCTGTGAATCGCTCGCAGCAGCCCGTTCTTTTCCGCGAATCCCTGATAGTCCTGCTGTCTTGAAGCGGTCTCTCCCAGGCTTCTGTAATGATCGTGGTCTTTTCCTCGCCGGAGAGACTGCTTGTGTTGAGGAGTTCCAAGGGGCGAGACAAACCATTTGCCGCGAGGGTTTGTCGTCGACTGCCACTTCCAACGCCAATCGTGCCCGTCACCGCCATTCTAATTGGCTGCCTGCAGTTGTCGCATTTTCATCTGGGAGGGTAGTCGCCAAATGCTGTCTGTCGAAGTATTAGCGAGGTGATCCCCGGAAAAGGAGAACATCGAGTGGCCCGAGGGCGGTGACCATCTGCCACCACTCGGTTTCACCAGTGGACGACAATGTCGATACGACTGGCTGACAAAACAGCGCCCATCTGCATAGTAGGTCGAGGATTAGTCAATGCGGCGACCCTTCGAAGAATGCAAGTAAGCAAGCTCCCCTTTTCGAGCCAACAGTTGCGCCTACCGGGTCACTCATCTAGGAGGGCAGACTGCCTGCGTCGCCGGACAAATGTCTATGTCGTAGCCTGCAGGCAGGGCCCCGGCCTGAATGAAGCGCCACGTAGGCTCGAATGAACCTTTCAGCATTCGGGCAACCACCATCGTTGTGACCTCGGTGGCGCCAGCCACCTTTAACTGATGGGCAACGGACTGGGCGTTGGCCCCGGTGACCCAGGTATCGTCAAAGAGTAGGATATGACGGCCCCTGACGTCGCCACTTACAGCAAAGTCCTCGGGGTGAAGTCGTCGCTGGGTGCGCGGTTGGGGCGGTGCCGTGCATTGGACGTGAATTGGGTCTCCTGCCCAGAGGAACTTGAGCATGTCATATATGGGATGACTTTCCCTGCCTTGAGTGGAGGGAACGACGGCGGCGGCTGATATGGGAAGCGCGCTGAGCGCTTGTATGCAATCCCAGTGGAACTGACGTGCCAAGTAGACCAGGTATACGACACGGGCTAGCGACGGGTTGGGAGCAGCATGAGCGTCTTTGTAACGGTACATGTCGTGGGACATTTGCTGGCCCTCTAAGGCATAGGTCAGCGGAATGACACGGTCAGAGAGTCCTCCACCAGCGTACCGAGCCCGATGTGCATTGCACTGCATGCAGTACGTGTAGCCGATTACTGGCGCCAAGCAAGTCGCGCACATGTCGGGAGTACTGGCGAAAATGCTGATCAGCTCTGCTTGGGCGGGTAGGAGGAACCTATTGGGATTGGCTGCTATTGGTGCAACTTCTGCCAGCATGAGGCGATCAACTTCGGTTAGACCGTCCAACTCATCAGGCTTTCTGAAGGACTTGAGGCATAGGCGGGTGAATTGCCTGAAACGCCAGTCCTAGGGCCTCATCCTCATTGCCAGCCACGGACACCCTATTTAGGGGATCCTCTCCGTACTTTCGACCCCAGGAAGTCATCTCAGCTACTGCCTGGCTCAGAATGACCGGCCGCCCGTGCTTTACGGCTTGTGCCACCTGATGCCGAGTTCCGGACTTTTCACTGGCCTGAACGACGATCGTTGCCAAACCGTATGCCGACATCACACCGTTGCGCATCGGAAAGTTCCTTTGCCGGGGAGGTTCATCGGGCCAGAACTGCGATACAACCAGACCGCGTTGTTCGACCTCAAGCTGCAGAGAGGCATTCGCCGCCGGATATTGCCGCCGGATGCCCGTTCCAATAATGCCGACCGTGCGGCCCCCCAAGTCAAGGGCTGTTCTCTGCGCAGCAGCGTCCACGCCAGCGGCCAATCCTGAGACAACCGTCACACCTTGGCTGACGAGCCTGCTAGCCATGAATTTTGCTGATTCTATCGCCCAAGGCTCCGCATCCCGCGAGCCCACAATGCTAATGCCCAAGTCCCGATGATTTGGAGGCGGCAGAGTTCCTCTGGTGAAGATCATGAGTGGATAATCGTAAACGTCCAGCAGTTGAGCGGGGTAGCCCACATCCATGCACGTGAGGAGTCGCGTCCCGTCGGATTCCCACTCAGCAACTTGGGCGAAGGCTTTCTGTCGCATCTCGTCAGCGTTGCCCGTGCCTTCCGCCTCAGCATCCAGAATTGCGGCGAAAGAACGGGTTTCCTCGTACATGAGTCGTAGCGTGGCTGGCTTGATCACGTCGCTACCGTATTGCAGCGCCACCAGAGAGGCTCGCTCGATGTCATTCTGGTCCATCTGAGTTGCCTCCACTCTCAGCTATTCGACCGACGTTCGACAGGACGGCGACCGTAGATTCTTGGTTTACCTAAGGCTAGCAGTGCACCTAACCGAAGTTGCCGTGGCTCGACGGTTGCGATCTAAGTCAGGTGAGTCGCTGAGACCTCTACAAGCAACGGGTGTCACATGTTGTTTCTGAAATGCGGAAGCAAAGAGTTTGATTATACCGAGGCTAGCTCACGCCACTTCCGCCTTACCTGTTCAGGCGCGGCTTGGAACGCCTAGGCTGCGATTTTTGAAGGGCCTTGATTCCGGCGGGCGACCCTACGACGAGGGGGCCGAGGGGAAGGGATTCGACGGAGAAGCAGTTGGTGTGCGCCGATGAGGACTGGCACGGCTGGGAGACAGTGGTTGCCGAACGTTGCGAAGATTCAGGAAGCCGTTCTCACACATCTTGACGGATCAGGGGCACCGCGCGGGCGACCCGCTCATGAACGCGCGCCATCCTGCTTCGCCGACTATTCGTCCGGCCGTTATTATGCCTTCACTGCTAGTGGCGGGCACCAGTTGCGACCGTCAGCGAGGGCGGTGTTCCTGGCCCAACGGCAGGGAGTAGGCCAGTTCGTTAACCCGTTCGACCCGTCCGCGCTTTCTTGTCTAAGCCAGTGAGTATAAGGACCCGCTGCGCTATCCGTTCCTGATGTGGAGGGGGTTTATCCGTAGAGGCACTTGACTGGCCAAACAAGGACGCCATTCCCGTGGCGCGAGTTCTCCATATTGAGCACGTCGACTCTTGTGATCGTCCCGCTCGAATGTTCCAACTAGCAGATGCGCCGTCGGTGCCAGTGGCCGCAGGATAGATGAAGCACGGTCAGCGCATCGACTACTTCTCTCAGAGGGCGCCGGGTTTTGTTCGCTATCTCAGCTAGTTCTGTGCGGAGCTGAAAGTCACACTTGAGTGGAACACCTGTAGGGGCATCGTGGGCAATCAGGATGTCCAGGTGGCCGCCGGCGATGAGGGCCTCGGCTTCCTCGCGAGTGGGTTCTTCATTGGGCCACCAGTCCCTCCCCTCGGTCCTGTGCTCGTGGTCGACGCTGAAGGCGCCGCCCAAGCCGCCCACTGTGAGGCCCTCAACGAAGGCTCGCCCTCCTCTGGGAAGGACCTGCCGGAGTTGATACCGACCATGCCGACTTCCAAACGGCGTGCCACGCGGCGGGCCCCGGCTGAGGTCATTGGTCATCAGGTATCCGGCCAGTCCGTAGACGGTGTCGTTGGCGAGGGCGATGGCGTCGTCTTCGTCGGTGAAGTTGATGATCGGGGCGACCGGCCCGAAGATCTCTTCCTGGGTCAGTCGGGCAGCGCGGGTCAGGTTCGCCAGCACGGTGGCGGGTAGAACGATCCGGGGCCTTCGGGGATGGTCCCGCCGACGCGGAATTCTGCGCCGCGTGTGACGGCGTCCTTGACGAGGGATTGGATGCGTTCGACGCTGGTCTGATCAATCATGGGCCCGATCTCCGTGCCTTCTTCAAGGCCGTTGCCGACCCGGAAGGAGGCAAACCGTTCGGCCAGTTTGCCCCTGAGTTCCTCGGCGATGCGTTCATGCACGAGGACGCGGTTGGCTGCGGTGCAGGCTTCACCCATGTTGCGCATCTTCCCTGCGGTGATCTCGGTGACGGCCTCGTCCAAGTCGACGTCCTCGAAAGACGATGAATGGTGCGTTGCCTCCGAGCTCGAGCGAGGTGCGGATCAGGTGGTCCGGGCACTGGCTGTGCAGCTTGGAGCCGATGAAGGTGGATCCGGTGAAGGGAGAGGTGACGGACGAGCCCTTCGGCGGGCAGGGGAGCGACCAGGGCGCTGGAGCTGGAGGTGGTGACCACGTTGATTGTTCCGGCCGGGGCACCGGCCTCTTCGAAGATCTTTGCCAGGAACAGCATGGTCAGCGGGGTCTTCTCGGCCGGCTTGACGACGACGGCGCAGCCGGTCGCGATGGCGAGGGCGACCTTGCGGACGCCGATGGGTTCGCGGGAGAGGACCATTTGTCCGCGGCCGCTGGGGGATTCTGCGTGCGATCCCTGGACCCCGGTGCCTTCCTGGGCGTGCCACTGCAGGTAGCCGGCAGGGTAGTCGATCTCGCCGCGGGCTTCAGCCAACGGCTTGCCCATCTCCGCGGTCATGATCGCGGCGAGTTCCTCTTTGGACTCCAGCAGCAGTTTGTGTGCGGCGAGGAGGATGTCGGCGCGGGCACGGGAGGAGAGGGCTGCGAAAGCGTCCTGCGCGGCGTTGGCGGCATCCACTGCGGGCGTCCGTCTTCGGGGCGGGCATCGGGGATTTCGGCGATGATCTCACCGGCGGCGGGGTTGTGCACCTGGATGCGGGGACGGTCGGGAAGCTCTTCCCAGCGTCCGTTGATGAACAAGTCGGTCTTCAGCCCCACGGGGGCCTGCGCGGTTGTGGCCATGGTCATCCTTCAGTCTTCTGGGTGGTCCGGGGGTCGAGGAGTGCTGCAAGGTGCAGGCTATTGCGGTCGGGTTCGAGCTGCTTGACCTGCATGGCGCAGCTGAAGCCGTCGGCGAGGACGGGAACGTCGGCAGCCGTTTTGGCCAGTGCCGGTACCAGAGCTTGTTCAGCGACCTTCATGGAGATGTCCTAGTGGTTGGCTTCGAAGCCGAAGTTCCCGGCGACGCCGCAGCAGCCCGTGGCTTCGTTGACGTTGGCGACACCAAGAGCAGCCAAGGCCTTGCGTTGCACGGTGGCACCGAAGGTGGAGTATTCGCGACAGTGGGTCTGCACGGTCGCGGCCGTCGGCACGGCAGGGGGAGTCCAGCCGCCGTCGACCCATTCCTGCACGGCTTCGGCGAAGCTGCGGATCTTGTGGGGACGCGTTGGGCCGCTTCGGTGCCGAGCAGTTCGGGGGCGTCCTTCTTCAACGCTGCGGCGCAGCTTGGTTTAATGACGACAATCGGGGTCTCGGTGCCGTCGTCAAGCTTCGCGACCGCTTTGCCCATGAGCGGTGTCCAGCTGGCCGGTGGAGATCTACATCAGTCCGCAACAGGCGTCGGATGCACAGCCGATGGTGCGGCCGGTGCTTTCCATCACCCGGGCCGCTGCCCCGGCCACCTGAGGCCTGAAGCCCTTAGTGAACGAAAGTGAGGCGGAGCATGATGACGGTGCCTCGTCTCTATTCGCCCCAACCCACTTCAGCGTTCAGTATGCGAAGCGTGGCTTGGCACAAACCTATGCAGCGGTCGTGGCACAATGGCCAACGACGCAGGAAATTGGGCTTGAGTACAGTGGAAAAAGGAGTTTGATGCGGAACGTGCCGACCGGAGAATCGAAGGCGATGTGGACGGCGCTGGGTGGGGCATTCAGCATTGTCCTGGGCACTGAATCCCGGATCAGAAAGTCGCAAGTGGTGAGCAGAATTGCGTCTGCCGGACTCAATGTGGGGGAACGTAACAAAAATGATACGGTCACAGCCGCGTTCAACCAGGCGGACGAATGGCAGGCCAAGAAACTTGTCGAAGAGCTGCTCGACTTGCTTGTGACCGAAGGACTCTTTGTGTCTGGTGAGGAAACCGACGAGAAAAGCGTCAAGCGGTTGCAGGATGCATTCTTAGCCTGCGGCGCAGAGTTGGACGCCAGTGGTTTCCTTGATTGGCACGAAGAAGTTTTGAAGCCGAGTCCCCCGTCGTTCGCCGCCATTAGCACTCCTCCCGCCGGTCTCAGTCCAGGCCACAGAACCTTGTCCGCCCGCTTAACCGCTGCACCGTCGACTCCGGTTGCCGTGGATAATCAGCCTCGCCTCTCTCACTCACGCTCAGCCGACGAGGTCACCAAGGTTTCAGTGCCGACGATAATCAGAGTTCTGCAGCGGGTTCCTGAAGCGTCCAGGCCGCTTACCTATCATCGCCAGCAGAGCACACTAAAGTCGCCCAAAGTAGTTTTGCCCGTCCTTGACGAGTATGACGCCCAAGACTTTGTGTCTAACGCGTTTGAACTTTTTTGGGACGAGTCCGTAGTTCAAGAGCAACCGTCGGGTATTACAGGTGGCAGGAGTTCGCTGCGCGGAGACTTTCATTTCGAGGCCGAAAAAATCATGGTCGAAGTGAAGGTGGCCAAGATTGGGCACGCAGAAAAGGAAATCCAAGACGAGATTGCCCAAGACCAGGCTAGATACCGCGGGAAACGAGATGTCGAAGTGCTTGTAGTGGCCATCTACGACTTGGAGCATGCCCTAAGCAAAGAAGGAGCGCTTAAGCGGCACCTGGAGAGCACAAAGGACATAGAAACTCATGTTGTGATAGTGGATTGGCCTAAGAACCCGACGACGGCTACACGCAAGAGTTCAAACGGGGCTAGCTGAACCCTGTCCTGAGGTCGAGTCGCCCGGAGCTGCTGCATTGCCGGCAGCTCACGATAGCGAGGCGCCGAAGCCCGTGTTGACACCCGAAGCCAGCGGTATTGTGAAACTGTTAGTTGACCTTCTGCGGAGCTACTCGCCCAAGCCGCCGCTTCTGTCCAGACCCAAACACTTGACGAAGAAAACGGCGAAGTCAGTGCTGGCACATACTGTGCCTCATGGTGGACACGATTCGCTTCATGAATGGGGAGATAGGCACTGCAGGGCGCGAACCGCAGTCTGGCCGCGCTGGCTGGATGCACTGGAGTCCTTAGGGCTGACCATTGCCGAGAATCTGGGCATATACCTGCAGGCGATACAGGAAGAATCTGTCCAGTCGAAAGGCCCTGGGTTACGTGGTCTCCTTTTGTAAGTGTTTTCCTTTGAGTATCCGAATTATGTTCGTCCAGTCGAGGCTCCATGCGGTCTCTAGCTCCGACGATCTTCGCGTATGCATGCAGCCCTGCTATTAGGGCAAGCGTTGCCTTCATATGCACGGCTGTCGAGAACCGGGGCTCCCATTCGAACTGAAATCTTGCGTTGGCCCCGTCCGTTACGGTGTAGTAGGGTTGAGCGCTGGCCGATGAAGGGTGGCTGTCTTGCGTGTCGATGAGCCAGCCCAGATAGAGCGGACCGCGCTCCTCTGGATTTAGATCAACAATTTTGCGAAGGTGGCCGAGATGGCCGAGAGATTTATCCGCGGCTCCGGCTTCCAGTATGTGTCGCTCCATGGCATCAGCAAGCTCCTTTTCGAATGACCAAACGTCCGATTGGACGTCGATGATCTTCGTGAGGCCCTGCTCCTTCGTCAGGCGTGCAACATCGACGAAGTCCGTTCCCGAGTCCGCTGCCCAAAGCAATCTGATGGCATGCTCGATGGCGCTTCGATTCAGCGGTGGGGTTTCGGCGCCGAAACCTTGTTCTCCAAGTGGATAGCAGCCCGCCCTGAACGTGTGATTCGCACAAGCCAGCCCCATGCCATGGCAGGAGCATGGAGGTCCTTTAGCTTCTGTGCATTCCACTCACTGGGAGGCACATTCGGTGGCAGCGGCAATTCATGTACGAGGGCGATCAGCTCGTCATATGATTCCGTCGTGCGCCGAGGCCCTGTGGCATGGAGATTCTGTTGGCGCTGCCTCTTGCTCCTGCTTTCGCTCATGGCTCAAGTGTCTCAAAGGGTTCGCGGCGGAAGCTCAGTTCCTTATCTATCGGAAAGCCCTCCTGTGATAGCCGGGCCAGATCCCCTTGGGAGGTGGAATTTGTTGGCCAGACGGAGCAACGTCCCCTTGAGTTCGGTCCAGACGCTGGTCGACCGTTTTGAGAAAGGGCCAACTAGCTTGGGACAGCGGCTTAATTTCCTGATCTAAAACTTCCCGCAATCAGTGGATTCAACTTGGCGGAATGGTCCAGTTAGATCGGAATCTCACACTTGGCGGCATCTTCAAAGCCCCTTACGCTGTGCTGGCGTGAGGGGCTTTGTTGTAGTTCCAGTACGACCCAGCCAGTTGACCCGAATTCCCTCAATCGACTCGGGTTCGTTCATAACCTGGCAATGGAGGCGCGGCGCAGCGGTAGCTGTGCCCAGTGGGCGTGGTCACTTTTAGCGTGTGTCTCCGTGCAGGTTCTGGTCTGACGCTCCACCCGGGGTTTTCTTTGGTGTGATTGCATTGTTCGCAGAGCCCGGCCGCGTTCTTCAGTGTGGTTTTACCGCCTTCGGCCCACGGCAGGATGTGGTCGTAATGGCGGATGGGGGCGTCGCAGTATGGCGTGCGGCAGGTGCAGTCGCGGGTTTCGATGAACCGTCTCATGCCCATGGGGAAGAAGCGTGCCCTCGAGTCAGTGGCAAGGAGTTCGCCCGTGCTTGGTGCCGTGAAGAGTCGTCGCAGCCAAATGCTGAAGTCTTGATCTGTCTTGCTCTCACCGCTGGTCAGGAGCTTCCTGGCCCACTCAGCTGGAACGATGCCGTAGCCAGTAAGTCTTGCCGGTTCGCTGTCGCCTTGCAGCAACGTGCGGTCGGTCATAACGAGTTGAAGGTCGATCCCAGAGAACCCTGCAGGCGAACCGGTGATGCGTTCGACGAGCGTGTCCGCCATGACCTGTCCCCGGGACCGGCCATCCCCGTCGGAACGGGCGGAGTCTGCGTGCCGGGTGAGGGCCGCGTATGCAGCCACGCCTTGGGCGACTGGAAGTAGAGCCGTGAGGATCGTCATCGTGTCCGGTGCCGGGCGGAGGCTCACACGCCGTTCAGACGCCGCGTGGGCGGCCCTTTGCGTCACCGAGCGAGGATCACGCCGATAGGCCGCTGCTTTTGCGGCGGCGATGATGGTCTTGTCGCCAGCACCATCGAACGTGCCCGAGTCGGGGGCGAGTTCCTCGTCCACCGCGCAGCGATCTTCAGCACTGAGGCAGGCCGTTTCCTTCACAAGGAGTGTGGCCCGCCACTCATTTAGTCTTCCCGACTCCAAGGCGGCCATGGTCCGTGGCATCTCTGACACCAGCGCCTTGGCCAGTCCCAGAAGCCGGGACCCCTTATTCGGAGACTCCCGCCGGGCAAGGGCAACCTGGGCTGATACACCTTGGCCTCGTTCAGCAGCGGGAACCCCCGCTGCTGCCTGTTCTTGACGCTGGGCAAGGTCAAAGGCCACGGCTATCTTCGCTTGCAAACTTGAAATCGCAGACTTCATGTCCTCAAGAGCACGGAGCTGATTAATCAGGTCACCGCTGACGCTGCCTGCTTGAGCACGTGCAGGCAGCGAGGCCACCGCTTGGGTGGCTTGTATCTGCTGGCTCCGGCTCATATTTTTACTATGTCAGTAGCCACTGACATTTTTTAGCGCCGGGAACTTTGGCAGCAGATCCAAACCGTACCTGAACCCTTCCACCCTTGCCCGCGTCTTTCCAGCAGAGGAAGATACTGCCCAACTTCGGGAGGACGTCATGGTTCAGCTTGAGAAGTTTGAAAAGTACTTGATCGAAGAGTTCTACGACGATTACCGCTCGGGCGACATGTCCCACGGGACTTTCACCAGGCGCGTGGCGTTCATCATGGGAAGTATGACCGCGGCTGCGGCGGCTATGACCTTGGTGGGCTGTACACCGGACGAGGTGCCAAAGACCGGGGACCCGATGCCCACAGCCACGGCTTCAGCAAGTTCGGGAAACACTACAGCGGTTCCCAACGCCAAGAGTCCGCTGACGGTGCCGGAAGGGGCCGGGGGCTTGCAAACAGAAACGGTGAAGTTCGATTCCGGCGGCACCGACATCAGCGGGTACCTGGCCCGGCCCGAGGGCAGCAAGCCGGCTCCGGCCGTCCTGGTCTGTCACGAAAACCGTGGCCTCACGCCCCACATCCAGGATGTCGCCCGGCGCTTCGCCAAAGAAGGCTACGCAGCTTTGGCGCTGGACCTCCTCAGCAGGGAGGGTGGCACTGCATCGATGGATCCGGATGCTGTCCCGGGTGCCCTCACCAAGGCAGGAGCCCAGCGGCACGTGGGGGACTTCCAGGCAGCATTTGAATATCTGAACGGCCAGGACTTCGTGGAAAAGGGCCGCGTTGCCATGGTCGGCTTCTGTTTTGGCGGCGGCATCACCTGGCAAGCGGCCACCGAGATCCCGGGGCTGAAGGCCACCTCCGCGTTCTACGGTCCCGCCCCGGACCTGGCGAAAGTCCCCATCATCAAGCCCGCCGTTTTTGGTGTCTACGCTGAAAAAGACGCGCGGATCACCGGTTCCATGCCGCAGTTGAAGGCGGCCTTGGATGCGACACAGGTCAAGCACCAACTCAAGGTGTACCCGGGCGTGGACCATGCATTCCATAACGACACAAGCGACCGCTACAACGAGGCCCAGGCTACGGCGGCGTGGAACGACACGTTGGCCTGGTTCAGGGAAAACGTCTGAGCCTAATCCGGCAGGATACGGGCTTGGCTTGCCAGCTCGGCTTCCAACGTTTCGATACTGGGCAGGCTGGCGACAAATTCGTCGGGCAATGACTCGGCAAGGGACGTCCGCCACTCCGCGATCCCCACCGGAGCGCTGAATCCACGCAGGGCGTACTCGGCCACCACGCTGTTCTTCTCCTTGCACAGCAGCAGGCCGATGGTTGGTTTGTCGTCAGGGTGGGCCATGAGGTCGTCAACGGCTGCCATGTACATGCCCAGCTGGCCCAGGAACCCGGGTTCGAATTTCACGGCCTTTAGCTCGATGACCATGTAGCAGCGCAATTTCAAATGGTAGAAGAGCAGGTCCGCAAAGAATTCGTCGCCGGCGATCTCCAATCGGACCTGTTCACCAACGAATGCGAAGCCTTGACCCAGCTCGAGCAGGAATTTCTCCACATGCTTCACCAATTCCACCTCCAGGTCCCGTTCCGTGTGCCGGTCAGTCATGGCCAGGAAATCAAAGACGTAAGGATCTTTGGTGGCCTGCTGGGCGAGGTCTGAATCGGCGGCAATCATGGTGGTCTTGAAATTGGTGATGGCTTGCCCTGAGCGCTCGTGCAAGCGGGTCTCGATCTGATGCGTCAGGACGTTGCGCGACCAACCATGCTGGGCAGCTGCCGCTGCGTACCAGAGGCGGGTGGCGGCGTCGTCGAGCTTTTCCAAAAGCGCGATCTGGTGGTACCACGGCAATGTTGCAAGCGGCGCTTGCAACATTGGAAACTCGGGCCAAGCCTGGGCAAAGCTCTTCATGTACCGCAGGTTCCTGGGGGAGAAGCCCTTCGCTTCGGGGAAGCGCGTTCGGATATCAGCGGACAATCGGGTGACGACTTTGGCGCCCCAGCCCTCCTGCGATTCGCGCTCGGCAAGTTGCCTGCCGATGCTCCAGTACGAATTGAGCAGTTCGCTGTTCGCGGCCGCCAGTGCGCGCGTGCGGCCTGTCCGGACTTCTTGCGCGACAGTGTTGAGCAGCGCGGGATACCAGTCGGGCATCGACGTCGCGGCGGGGACTCCCGGGAACGACGCTGTGGCCTCGGTAGCGAGCTCTTGCGAAGGCATAATCTCTCCTGTCGATTGCTGTTGCCCCCACCCTAGAAGGAGGCACTGACAGAATGGACGCGTGAGTGAAGCTGGTGAACTTGTGGACTTCACGCTGCAGCGTGAATCGTCGTGGGAGAAGGCCATGGAAGCCCGGGAGCGCCTGGGCGGAATGAAGGTCTACGGGGCATCGGTTGGTGCAGTGCGAGGAACGGTCCGGGACGTCCTGAAGCGGCACAAGACTCTGGGCCATGACGACATCACGGCCCTGAGTTCGGAACTGTGGGAGGAGCCGGTCTTTGAACGCAGGCTCGCTGCGGTTGTCCTGTTGCAAACCAAAGTGGGGATCCTGGTCAATACGGACCTGACCCGCATAGAGGGCTTCATTCGGCAGGCCGGCACGGAGGAACTGGCTGATCCTTTGGCGGTGGATGTGGTCAAACCCCTGCTCGCCAGGCTCGAAGGACAGGCAAAGGAACGCGCTGAACGAGTTTTGGAACGCTGGTCGCGTGACACGGACCCGTGGCTCCGCCGTGCCGCGCAACTCGCCAAGGACAACCCGACCCCTTGATAAGGCCCGGCCACCGGCCTACCGTTTTCATCAACACATGCCAGGCGCCAATTCCGTGAATTGAGAGGCAGGTTGTTCGATGAAATCGCTGTGGTTGGACAGGGAATCCAGCTTCACGTCCGATGCAATCCCCGATGAAAAGCACTTCGACACAATAGTGGCGGGCGCAGGGCTCACAGGAATGGTGACGGCTCTGCTGTTGTCCAGATCGGGCCAGCGTGTGGCAGTTCTGGAAGCGCGCACCCTCGGCGCCGTGACCACAGGCAACACCACCGGCAAACTAAGCCTCCTGCAGGGAGGGGCACTCTCGGCGCTGCGTGGCCAGTACTCACTGAAAGTAGTGCAAGCCTATGTGGAAGCGAACCGCACTGGTCAGGCATGGCTGATGCGGTATATGGAAGAGCAGGGCATCGCGTTTCAGCGCCGGACGGCAGTCACCTTCGCAACCACCGACGACGGCGGCCAGCGCCTGCGCAAGGAGGCTGCCGTTTCCCGCGACGCTGGTTTGGACGTGCACTTCAGCCGCGACCCCGGGCTGCCATTCCCGGTGGTTGAGGCACTGGAACTCGATGACCAGGCGCAGATCCACCCCATGGAAGTCATGGAGGTCCTGGCAAGGGATATCCGGGAGCACGGCGGAATAATTGTTGAGGGTGTCCAGGTGCAGAATGTGGGTTCCGACCTTCCCGTGGAAGTATCCACGCGAAAAGGGGCATTCACCGCGGACACCGTCGTCATTGCTACTGGCACGCCGATCCTGGACCGCGGACTCTATTTCGCCAAGCTCGAACCCAACCGGTCATACGCTGCCGCTCTTCGGCTTCCAGGTGAAACCCCGCCACCGAGCGGAATGTACCTGAGTATCGATCCACCCACCCGTTCCCAACGCACTCATCCGACGCCGGAGGGTGAGTTGTTGTTGGTAGGTGGCTACGGGCATACCGGCGGCCGGGCGGTCTCACCCAAGGCGCACCTGGATGACCTTCTCGCCTGGGCCAACCAGCATTATCCGGGCGCGGAGGTCACGCATACGTGGTCTGCCCAGGACTACCGGCCAACCAACCTCGTTCCCTTCTTCGGCAAGATGCCCCGGGGTCACGGCCGGATCTTCTTCGGAACCGGCTACAACAAGTGGGGCATGAGCAACGGAGTAGCTGCCGCGTTGTCCATTACTTCGGACATTCTGGGCGGCCAGTCTGATTGGGCCACGGTCATACACCACCGCGTTACGTCGCCCCAGGGCGCGTTGGAAGCCGTTCGCCTCAATGCCAGCGTCGCCAAACGGTTGGTCGAGGACAAAGCCAAGGTCAGGAGCAATCCGGAAATCACGGACCAGACCCGACCCCCGGAGGGGAGTGGCGTCGTCGGGCTTTACAAGGGTGAGCCGGCAGCTGTGTCCACCGTTGATGGCAACGTCTGTATGGTGTCGGCGAGCTGCGCCCACTTGGGAGGCCTGCTGAGCTGGAACGACGCCGAGAAATCGTGGGATTGTCCCTTGCACGGTTCAAGGTTCGCTCCCGACGGCAAGTATTTGGAAGGCCCTGCGACGCATAACCTGCAGAAGTCGCCACTAAAGAAGAAGGAGTAGTCAAGCCAGCCGTTCGACGCGCCGCCGGGCCTGGTCCGCGGCGCGTCGTTGCTGTGCCGCGGCCCGGACGGCCAGCTTTTTGTGCGACTCAGCGGCTTCGGCGTCCCGGGTGATGCCGATCAGTTCGGCTTCGAGGGAAGCCAAACGCTTTTTGGCGTCGGTGATCTGCGCCTCGACGTCCGAGCGCCTGTCCTCGAATTCATTGACAGCGTCCCAAGCCTTCGAAGCAGCGTTTTCGGCCTCCAGGGCTTCCTGTTCGGCTGCCTCAAACTCGGTGCGGGCTTCTTCCAACGCGGCCTGGCGCTTTTGGGCCCGGCGTTCGGCCAGGGATGTTGCGGCTTCCTCGGGTGCTTTCTCTTTCGGCTGCGGCTCTTGATGCTTCTTGCTCTGCCGTGCCGGCTTGGTTCCGGCTGGCAGCTTCGCTTTTGGCGCTTCGCCCACGCTCGCGATTTCGTCGGGATTTGCTGCAGCGACGGCATCTGTCAGGTCCACGGACTCGAAACCGCTGCCGCTTAGCCCGCGCACCAGCCGGCCGGTCGCCACCGCGGCTGCGGCGCCGGCGTCGGCCATTGCGGCCCGAAGCGTTTGCTCCACGTCGGCAGCGCCGGCCGCGCTGAGCGGTGCTCCCAGCCGGCTCGCCAGCTCCTTTGCCGCCTGCACGGCCAAGCTCAGTTGACCCTGTCGCTGCTGGCCGAGTTCACGGAAGGCTTCAGCATCTCCCTCCTCTTGCGCTGCACGGAGGGAAGCGCCAAAACGCACGACGCCGTCAATCACCTCGGGTTGGTGGATGGCAAGCATGTTGATGCCCCAGGCGCCGGCGGTGGGCTTTGGCAAGCTCCCGATCTCCTTGGCGAGCTCCTTCCCACCTGCTTCCTTTGCCTGCCGTGCCAATGCTGTCCGCTCCGCAGTGAATTCACGCGGAAGCACGGCGTACAACTGTTGGGCGGCATCGCGAAGATCCATGACTTCATCCTAGGTGCGCTTGTGCCGACCCTGGCCCGTGGCGCCGGGCACTTGCCCGCGGGACCTGGTGATGGAGCCTGCGGCGCTTAGGGTAGCCTAAGTCACGTGGACCAGATCATGAGCTTGCCCTTTGGCGTCGCGGTTGCGGCGCTCTTCGCGATTGTCATGATCCGCGTCAATGTCACGTACTGGCTGGGTCGAGGAGCAGTTGCCGGCTTCGCACACACCCGCTTCGGGGCGTCGCTCCAACAGCCGTCGCTCCAACAGTCCAAGGCAGCCCGGGCCCAAGCCTTCATACAGCGTTGGGGTCCGTACGCCGTCGTGCTGTCCTTCCTGACCATCGGCCTGCAGACCGCCGTTAATCTGGCAGCCGGCGCAGCGCGGATGCCGTTGCGCCGCTATCTCCCCGCTGCTATCGGGGGTTCCATCATCTGGGCGTTGCTGTACGCAACCATCGGACTGGCCGCCCTTGAGGCGTGGCTTGCGGTAGCTGCGACGTCGCCGGCTGGTGCCGGGCTGTCGGTGCTGGCTGTGCTCGCCGTGATCGTGTGGGTGGTGGTTGCCCGGCGGCGTCGGTCGGCTGCCAAATCAGCGGATACAGTGGTCTGAGTTCTACTGCTGGATTGGCGAAAGGCTCGCGTTGACAACCTCATTACCGGAACTGGCGGAGGGCAACTTCTACTACGAATCGTTGGGTGGGGGCCGCTACCGCTCCACGATTCATGCCCAGGGTGCCTGGAATCCGCACGAACAACACATGGCACCTGCCTCCGGCATCATGGCTGACGCCCTCCTGAGGCATGAGCCCCGGGACGACGTCCGTATGGCGCGGATCAGCTACGAGATCCTCGGGCTGATCCCCGGCGGCGAGTTCCAGGTAACCACCTCAACCTTGCGGCCGGGACGAACGATTGAACTCATCCAGGCTGAGCTTTCCGCCGGCGGGCGTGTCGCCATCCGTGCCGCAGCGTGGCGCATGATCACCAGCGATACCAGCGCCGTGGCGGCGTTCGAGGACGAGGCCATGCCCGCCCCGGACGAATGCAAGTTGTGGGATGGTGCCAGCGTATGGCCCGGCGGCTACATCCGGTCCCTGGAAATGCGTATCGCCGAAGGCCATCGGCCAGGTTCGGGCAAGGTGTGGATCCGGACCATGCACCCTTTGACTGACGAGGAAGACAGCAGCGATCTTGCCCGTCTCATGGGCTTGGTCGACACCGCCAATGGCATCGCCGCACGGGTCCCCCCAGGGGAGAACAGCTACATCTTCCCCAACGTGGACCTCCAGATCCACATGTATCGTGCGCCCTCGGGAGAGTGGCTCGGTCTGGACAACAAAGTCTCCTTCGGGGCAGATGGCATCGGCCTGACGTCCAGCGTGCTCCATGACATCAACGGACCTTTCGGCAGGGCCGAGCAAATCCTGACGCTGAGGAAAAGCTGATGAGCGAAGCACGGAACGAAGCCGACGGCGGCCTCACGGAGCGCTCCGAGCTGACCGTCTACCGCCAAGAGGAATCCCTTGGTGCTGCCGGGGATCTTGATTTTGCGTTGGAGCTGCTGAAGCGGGCGCGGAGCGGGCAACTGGGTCCCTCCCTTCGCTTGTACCGCCCGCAGCCTACGGTTGCCTTTGGCCAGCGCGATGCGAACCTGCCCGGCTTCAGCGCCGCCGAGGATGCGTGCCGGGAGCTCGGCTTCGAGCCCCTCGTGCGGAAAGCTGGTGGACGTGCGGCGGCTTATCACCAAGGCACTCTGGTGATTGATCACATTGAGCCGCACCCTGACGCGATCGTCCGTGCGAAAGCCCGTTTCGCGGAGTTCGGTGAGTTGCTGGCAGGTGCCCTTCGCAGCGTTGGCGTCCAGGCCGCCGTCGGGGAGATCCCGGGGGAGTACTGCCCCGGAGAGTTCAGCGTTCACGGGGAGGATGCGGAGTTTCCCGCGCATCGGATCAAGCTGATAGGGACTGCGCAGCGGGTGGTTTCCGGGGGTTGGTTGTTCAGCTCCGTGATTGTGGTGGAGAACTCCGGTCCGATCCGGGACGTACTGACGGCAAGCTACGCTGCTCTTGGCCTCGATTGGGATCCGGCTACCGCCGGTGCTGCAAATGACCTGCTGCCCCACTTGGACGTCAAAACGGTGGAGGACGCCGTGGTTGACGCTTACCGCAGCTACGCACACGTGGTGGACGGCGACTTCAGGAGCCTCTTGGCGTAGGTGGCTTTCACCGCCATTGAGCACGCTGGGGGCCGGGTTTACGCTGAGGGAATCAGGAACCCAACCACACGAAACCTGGTGGAATGATGGGCCGCAAGAAGCACCCAATTCAGGATACCGACGTCGACTTGAGCGTCAGCGAACCAAAGAGGTCGGCCGCCGGCTTGCCCAGCCTCAGCGAAACCCTTCCCCATGCGATGGCCTATATGGGCCCTTCCCGCGCATGGAAGACACTTACAGCAGTCAACCAAAAAGACGGTTTCGACTGCATGAGCTGTGCTTGGCCTGATCCGCCGGAACGCAAGGCTGCCGAATTCTGTGAAAACGGCGCCAAGGCTATCGGGTGGGAGGCGGAGCCGCTGAGGATCCCCACGGAGTTTTGGGCCGGAAACCCGCTGAGTTCCCTGGAGTCCCGTTCCGAGTATTGGCTGGGCCAACAGGGCCGGCTGGTGGAACCGGTGTATAAGGCAGCAGGCTCGGACCACTACGCGCCCGTCAGCTGGGAGCGGGCCTTGGACATCATTGCAAACGAGTTGAACGCCCTCGACGATCCGGATGAGGCCACTTTTTACACCAGCGGACGCACCAGTAATGAGGCAGCGTTCCTGTACCAGCTTTTCGTCAGGGCTTTCGGGACCAATAACCTTCCGGATTGTTCAAACATGTGCCACGAGTCCACGGGCCTTGCCATGGGCGAGACCATTGGGGTGGGCAAATCGGCCATCACGTATACGGACTTCGCGAAGTCGGACCTGATCATCATCATGGGGCAGAACCCGGGGACCTGCCATCCGCGGATGCTGACGGCACTGGAGGAGGCCAAACTCGCGGGTGCGTCCATTGTGGCTGTTAATCCTTTGCCTGAGGCTGGCCTGATCAACTTCCGGAACCCACAGCGCGTTCGAGGCCTCGTGGGGAAGGGAACTGACCTGGCTGACCAGTTCCTGCAGATCAGGCTCGCCGGGGATATGGCGCTGCTTCAGGCTGTTTCCAAGCGCGTCCTGGATGCTGAACGGGCTGCGCCGGGTTCGGTGCTGGACCGCACGTTCATCGATGAGCATTGTCAGGGGTTTGTTGGGTTCGCTGCCCACCTCGCAACTTTGCAGGAGCAGGACGTTCTTGCCGCCACCGGCCTGACCAGCGCAGAAATCGATGAACTCGCTGAACGGTACATCCACGCGGAGAGGGTGATCATTACGTGGGCGATGGGACTGACCCAGCATAAGAAGGCGGTGCCCACCATCAAGGAGATCATTAATCTTCTTCTACTGCGTGGCAACATTGGCAAACCGGGGGCCGGACCTTCGCCAATCCGTGGACACAGCAATGTGCAGGGTGACCGGACCATGGGCATTTGGGAGAAGATGCCGCCGCGGTTTCTTGACGCCGTGCAGGATGAGTTTGGCTTTGACCCGCCGCGGAAGGCCGGTGTTGATTCGGTGGACAGTATCCGTGGAATGCGTGATGGGAGGATCAAGGTCCTCATCGCGCTGGGAGGGAACCTGGTGCATGCGATCTCGGACACCGTGGTCGCTGAGGAGGCTGTGCGTCGGACCAGGCTTTCGGTCCAGATTTCCACCAAGTTGAATCGCTCACATGTGGTGGTTGGCGAGCAGGCGCTGATCCTTCCGACCCTTGGCCGCACCGAAATCGACAAGCAGGACGGGATTGAGCAGTTTGTCACCGTAGAGGACACTGTGTGTGCCGTGCACCGCTCCGCAGGGACGCTGGAACCCATTGCTCCGGACGTTCTGTCCGAAGTGGCGATTGTCACCCGCATGGCCGAGGCGGTTCTTGACCACAAGGTGCCTGTGGATTGGGCGGACCTCAGGCGTAATTACGACACCATCCGGGACCACATTTCCCATGTGGTGCCTGGATTTGATGACTTCAATACCCGCATCCGCGAGCGCGACGGTTTTGTCCTTCCGCATGGTCCCAGGGATTCGCGGACGTTCCCCACGGCAACGGGGAAAGCCATGTTTTCCGTCAATGACCTGGAAACCATTGAAGTACCGCCGGGGAGACTGCTCCTTCAGACTGTGCGGTCCCATGACCAGTTCAATACGACCACGTACTCCATGAATGATCGTTACCGTGGCATCAAGAAGGGCCGCATGGTCTTGTTGGTGAACCCTGGGGATCTGGCGGGGTTGGGTTTCCAGGACGGCGACTATGTGGATGTGCACAGCGAAGCCGACGACGGCGTTGACCGTGTGCTGCGCCAGTTGCGTTTAGTGGCGTACCCCAGTGCCAGGGGCTGCGCGACTGCCTACTATCCGGAGGCGAATGTGTTGGTGCCGCTGGATTCAACAGCGGAAGGCAGCAATACACCGGCGTCGAAGTCTGTGATTATTCGTCTTGAACCGGCTGCCGCCCCGATTTTCGAGGCGGCGGCCGGACAGCGGAAGTGAATGCCTTAGGCTGCGAGGCGGTTTTCTACTTCGGAGGCAGAAGGGTTGGTTGCTGCGGTTCCGTCCGGGAAGAGGACGGTGGGGACGGTGCGGTTGCCTCCGTTGAGCTGCTCGACGAGTTCGGCCGTGCCATCTACCTCTTCGATGTTGATCTCGGTGTAGCCGATGCCCTTGGCGTCGAGCTGCTTCTTCAGGCGGTTGCAGTAGCCGCACCAGGTGGTCGAGAACATGGTGATGGTGCCGGAGTCGGGAGTGAAGTCCACAGAGCTCTCCTCGGTATTGGTCGTTTCCACGGGTGATTCGTTGGTATCAACCGTAACCCGCAGCCCAATAATTCCCCTGAGGCCGGGATTCGGGGTTACGTCACATTCCGGGCTGGTGTGTGCTTGGGCGACACGGCAGACTGTTCCCATGTGTGGACGTTATGTAATGGCCCGTGCCGTGGGGGATCTGCTGGCTGACTTTGATGCCGAACTTGAAAACGAGATCGCCCTGGAAAAATCGTGGAATGTCGCTCCAACGGATGCTGTTCCGATTGTGCTGGAAAGGCTCATGGACGATGGATTGAAGCGGCAGTTGCATGTTGCGCGCTGGGGATTGGTGCCCTCGTGGGCGAAAGATCCCAAAGGCGGGGCGCGCCTGATCAATGCCCGCAGTGAGACCCTCCTGGAGAAGCCGTCCTTCCGAAAGGCTGCTGCGGCCAGGCGATGCGCTGTTCCTGCCGATGGCTATTACGAGTGGAAGAAGGGCGAGGGGAAGTCAAAGCAGCCGTACTACGTGCATCCGGCGGATGGTGGGGGCGTGGTGTTTGCCGGGTTGTATGAATGGTGGCGGGACCAGTCAGCCTCTGATGATGATCCGGCCCGTTGGCTGCTGTCCATGTCGATTCTCACGGCCGACACCCCGACGGCCGAGTCGGCCGTGACCCGGCGGAGTGCCTCGGTGTTCGACGAGCTGACTGCCCTGCATGACCGCGTTCCACTTCCCATGAGCAAGGACACGATGGAAGCCTGGTTGAATCCGCGCGAAGATGATGCGGCCGGCCTCGTGGATCTGGTGCGGTCAAAGGCGCACGACGCCGCTGCCAGCTGGACGCTCGACGCGGTGGGTGCCGCCGTCGGCAATGTCCGCAACAACGGACCGGAACTCATTGAGCCGGTGGAGGGCCTTTTCTAGCTGGAGCTATTGCCCTGGCTAGAGCTGTTCCCTACCTACAGCGCTTCCGTGACCGGAACGCCGGCCTGGAATTCGCGGCCGTCCGCTTCGCTGAAGGCCGTCATAACGTGGCCTTTACTGAGTCCATGGATGGCGGACATCGGGAAGTTTCCGGTGATCACGTTCCCGGAGTGTTCCACGCCCTTGATGTCGTAGTTTTCCTCGGCACTGAGTGAGTGGTTGAAGGAGTAGAACGAGATCGCTTCTCCATTCATGAACTCAATGCCCAGCCTTCGTTGGGAGGAATAGTCCTCGCTGGCAGCAACAAGGCCCACGACATAAGCGCCGGAGCCCGGTATGTTGCCTTCGATTTCGAATCTCGCAACGAGGTTGTCATCTGCGGCGGAGATACTGACCTGCTTCAGGAGTGCGTCATTGGTGCTCATGCCACAATCCTGCTCTGTGGACCCGCCCGCGTCCACCCCTTTGCTTCATCCCTCCAAGAGTCGCCGGACGTTGGCTGCCACTGTGGTTTGGTCCATCGCCTGGCCGCGGCGTGCTGTCAGGAGATGCATGGCCAATCCGTCGCCGTAGTCCGATACGGCTTCTGCACGGGCCCTTGGGTCGGTAATGCCCATGGAATCGAGCATCTGTTCAAGAGCTGAAAGCATCCGCTCGTGCCCGGCGGCCACCACCTCGGGTTGGTCCAGGGCAAAGGCGAACCGTGCGCGGGTCAGGTCAGCGTGATTGTTTGCGAGCCGGAGCAGTGCTCCCGCGAGCAGTTCCGCCAAGGCGGCTACCGACGTCGGGACCCCTGATCCACCCTGCTGCTGCAGCAGGAGCGAATCCCGTTCTTCAACGCGGTCGACGGCGGCAGCTACCAACGCGGCACGGTTGCGGAAGTAATTGGAGGTCGTTCCGACGGCCACGCCGGCTTCGGCGTCAACGGCGCGGTGGGTCAGTCCCTTGAGACCTTTGGCGGCCACCACGGCGAGGGCCGCGTCGGCAAGATCGGTTCGTCTGTCCGGCATGGCGAAAGTCTAGTCTTTAACCTCACAATTACTACAAATGTAGTAGTACATTGGCACCATGAAAAAGGTGGAAATCGTCGGTGGTGGAATAGCAGGCCTCGCCCTTGCGGGAACTCTTGATCCCAGTCAGTTTCACGTCACTGTGCACGAACAGCGGACCGGCCTCCCGGCAGTAGGAACAACCCTGGCCATGTGGCCCGAAGCCCAGAAGGCCCTGGCCTCATTGGGGATCCTTGATGCCGTCCGGGAAAACAGCCCCACCATCACGGGTGGCGCGCTCCGAAGTGCCGCAGGGATGCCGTGGCTGAGTGTGGAGGGGCAGAACCTTGTGGGAGTCGCCCGCCACACGCTCCTGCGGCTCCTGGACTCCGCCGTGCCCCCGACGGTCCAGAAACGCAACGGAAAAGTGGATGAGGTTCCAGGCGACGCCTACCTCGTAGTGGCGGCAGACGGAGTGCACAGCATGGTAAGGCGTTCCGTCTGGGGCCAGGGGTGTGCAGCAACGCTGACCCCCTACCTCGCCGTTCGAGGCGTCATCGCCGAAGAGCCCGGCAGCGAAACCATCGGTGAGTACTGGGGGCGCGGGGACCTCTTCGGCATAGGCCCATCAAGCGGGGGAACCAACTGGTATGCGTCCTTCCGCTCCGGGATGGGACCCGAGCGAATTGACGTCGGCGAAGCCCTGGCAGTGGCGCGCCGCCGCTACGCCGGACACTCGCAAAGTATCCAGCACGTCCTGCAAGCAGCGATGCCCGAAACAACATTGGCACAACGCATATGGACCACCCCGCCGCTAAGGCGCTATTCCCGGGACAACGTAGTCCTCATCGGCGACGCGGCCCACGCCATGGCACCCAACCTCGGGCGGGGCGCTTGTGAGTCGCTGATAGACGCCGTCGCCTTGGGCACGCTCGTCAACACACTGCCACTGGACCAGGCCCTCGCCGCCTACAACCGTCAACGCGTTCTTCGGACCCAGCAATACCGCATCGGTTCATCATTGATGATGCGCGTGGCGCTCGCAGAAGGTGCCCAACCACTGCGCGACAAGATGCTCGACCTTGCTGCCAAGCGAAAGTCCAAAGCGCCCCGAAGGAGCAAAACTTCCCAGTAGGTTTTGTCGGAGGGGCAACGTAAACTGGATAAATTCGAACATACATTCGAACAGAAATTGCTCACAGGCAAGGAGTGTGGATATGGGACTTTTCAGTGAGTCCGTGGACGTCATCTGCACGGATACAGGCCAGCCGCAGGAAATCCAGTGGAAAGGAACCCGCTACGTCGTTACCAACGAACCCCTCAGATGGTATGAACGACGCCAATGGTGGGTAGAAGAAAGCCGGGCACCGCTGGGAAGCGGCGCAGGCTTGGTGGATCACGAAATCTGGCGGGTCCAACTCCAGCGCCCGCAGGACGAAAGGCAAACCGGCAAAACCATCACCCTTGACCTCGTCCGCCATCTTGCCAGCGGCCGCTGGCGGCTCCTGCGTATCCACGACGCCGCACCTGCCCAGGCAGTCGAACCAGACGAAGCCGCCTGAACCTTGAGCTTTACACACCTGCACGTCTCCACAGCCTTCAGCGCCCACTATGGCGTCTCCTGGCCGGATGAACTTGCCCAGTCAGCCGCAGCAGACGGCGCAACAGCGCTCGCCTGTACTGACCGGGACGGCCTATACGGCACCATCAAACACCTCAAAGCATGCATGGACGCCGGTATCGACCCCATCATCGGCGTGGACCTCGCCATATTCGACGACGACGGCGACCACCGCACCCAAGTAGCGGGCCGCGTCGTCGTACTCGCCCACGGCAACAACAACGGCGCCGGCTACCGGGCACTCTGCCGACTCGTCTCAGATGCCCATGCCCGCACCTCCGGTAAAGCCGGGGGAGTAGTGCCCGTCGCCGTAACGAGGGCAGAACTCGCATCACGCACACTGGACCCAAAAACCCTCAAACCCGTGCTAACCGTCCTCATAGGACCGGACTCCGATGTTGGCCGGGCCATGGGAGGGCGGAAATATCTTCGGCCCCGGACACTCTTCAAACAATGGATCGACGCCATGCCGCCCGGGACAATCGTTGCCGAAGCCGTATCCCACCTCAGCGCCCCTGGAGAGCCCCTCAGCACATCCCACGCAGTGCGCATGCTCAAACTCGCCCTTGAATACAACATCCCCGCCATCCTCAGCAACGCCGTCCGTTACTGCGCCCAGGACGGCGCCCCCACCGCAGACGTCCTGGATTCTGCACGCACACTAAAATCCCTCCCCGAACTCTCCGCAGCCCCACTGCTCCAACCAACAGGCCAGCTCCAACCAACCGGGCAGGGTTGGTTGAAAAACGCCCAACAAATGCTCCAACTCGGCAAGGAAATCATGGGCGCCGCAGGCCAAGGAGCAGCAGGGCTGAACAAGCTGCTCTCCAACACAGAAGCGCTCGCCGACAAATGCCGTATCGATCCCGTCCCGGACATGGGATGGAAAAAGCCCGTTGTTCCCGAAGCTTCCATCATCGGCATCGACCAGGACCCCATGCTGGAACTCACCCAACGATGCGAGGCAGGAATCACCCGGCGTTTCCCCGGCATCAACGGCAATGCGGAAATACAGATGCGCTCGCGGTTGCAGCATGAGCTGGGGATCATCGACAAACTCGGCTTTGCCTCCTACTTCCTCACTGTTGCGGAAGTATCCAGAATGATCATCGAGATGGGCGTCCGGGTAGCTGCCAGAGGTTCCGGAGCCTCCAGCCTGGTCAACTATCTGATCGACATCAGCCAAGTGGATCCCATCCGGCATGACCTCATTTTCGAACGGTTCCTCTCGGGTCGCCGATCCACCCTTCCCGATATTGACATCGACGTCGAAAGCGCCGAACGGCACAACGTCTACCGGAAGATCTTCGAGCGCTTCGGAGCCGAACGGGTGACCCTGATGAGTATGCAGAACGGGTACAGGGCCCGTGGTGCTGTCCGCGATGCCGGCATGGCTCTTGGCATGGATGATGGTGAAATCGGCGAAATTGCCAAGCAGTTGTGGCGGTTCTCCGCGCGCAAATTCAGGGAGGCATTGGTTGAAAAGCCTGAACTCCGGGAATTTGCCGGACGGGTGGAGGCCGGCCGTGAAGGGCCTGGGGGTATGGAGGAAAACCAGCAGTTGGACCTGTTGGTGGATCTCACTGAAAGGCTGGACCGCCTTCCCCGGCACATTTCCATGCACCCGTGCGGGGTGATCCTGGGCGATGCCACGCTCCTGGACAGAACCCCGGTACAGCCCAGCGGTTTGGGTCTGCCCATGAGCCAGTTCGACAAACACGACATGGATCCCATGGGCATGCTCAAACTTGATGTCCTGGGTGTGCGGATGCAAAGCGCCATGGCGTTTGCGGTGCGGGAAGTTATCCGCCTGCACCCATCCAAAGCGGAGGTGGTGGCGGCTGGCCACCATCCGGTGGAAGCGGGAGGCTCCGGTCCGGACTATATTGCCCAGGACGGCAGGATTGATCTCAACGCGGTGCCTTTCGACGACGAACCCACCTATGAGTTGATCCGCAGTACCCACACTTTGGGCTGCTTCCAGATTGAATCCCCCGGCCAGCGTGAGCTGATTGGAAAGATGGCACCGCGGGAATTCAACGACCTCATTATCGATATTTCCTTGTTCCGCCCCGGTCCCATGAAGTCGGACATGGTCCGCCCGTTCCTTGAACACCGGCACGGTTTCGCACCAGAGGTCTACCCGCATCCGGACCTGAAGCCCGTTTTGCAGGAAACCCATGGCGTTACGGTTTTCCATGAGCAGATCCTGAAGACCTTCCATGTCATGACAGGGTGTGGTTTGGACCGGGCAGACGAGTTTCGAAGGGCCTTGGGTGACGAGCTCCACGAACCTGAAGTAGAGAGGTATTTCCGTCGGGAAGCGATCAAGAGATACTCCCCGGAGGTCGTGGACAAAGTGTGGGGAACCCTCAAAGCCTTCGGCAGCTTTGGTTTCTGCAAAGCCCATGGAGCTGCCTTTGCTGTGCCTACCTATCAATCGGCATGGCTGAAGGCACACCACCCTGAAGCGTTCCTTGCAGGGCTGTGGGAACACGACCCCGGGATGTACCCCAAACGGCTGCTGGTTGCTGAGGCCCGCCGCTTGGGTATTCCCATCCTGCCCTTGGATATTAATCGCAGCCAGGCTGAATACAGGGTGGAAAGAATCCTGGAGGGCCAAAATTCGGGCAAGCTCGGCATTCGCTTGAGCCTGAACGGAATATATGGACTGTCGGGAGCGGAGCTGAAGAGGATCGTAGCGGGCCAACCCTATGACTCCCTCGCGGACCTCCGGGCCAGGGCCAGGGTGAGCAAACCGAATATCAAGAGGCTCGCCCAACTCGGAGCCTTCGATGCCCTGCACCGGGATGCCGGCGGAACTGCAAACCGTGCCGATCTGGTTCAGCACTTGCAAGCACTCCAGGGCAGTCCCTCCAAGAAGACCAGCGGGGTCATTGAAGGGCAATTATCCCTACCACTTGGTGATGTGGAGTTGCGGAACCTTGCTGCTGGACTACCTGAGCCCAGCATGGTGGAGAACGTGCGGGCAGAGCTTGATCTCATGGCAGTGGATGTGAGTGAGCATCTGATGGAAAGCCATAGGCCTTTGCTGGACAAGCTTGGCGTCACTACGGCGGATAAGCTCCTGGGTCTTCGCAACGGCACCGAGGTACTGGTTGCCGGCGTCCGGATCGCAACGCAGACACCTCCCATGCGGGGTGGGCGCCGCGTGGTGTTCATCAGCATCGACGACGGTACAGGCTGCGTGGATACTGTCTTCTTCCATGAAGCGCAGGAAGAATCGGGTCCACTCCTGTTCGGTACCCGGCTTCTGCTGATCCGCGGAACTACGCGAAGAACTGGACCCAAGGGAATCAGCCTCAGTGCCAGCAAAGCCTGGGACCTTGGCCGTCCCGAAACTTTGCCGTTCGCCGAAGTCCTGCCACCCGGCGTCGGGCTTGCGCCTGAATTCACTCATTCAGGGCCCCTTGAGGGTATCTCCAGGAACCTGGCCATCACGGGCCTCGGGAGCTGACCCGTGGCGTCGGCGCGCTGCTTTGGCCCCCTTCGTCCAAACAGATACGATTGACGATGGCTGGCTGTGGTCCCCGTACGCCACAAGCTACGAAGCCTTCACTATGAATAGGAGACACCCGTGTCAGATGCCCAACAGATCACCCTCATCGTCGATGGCGAAGAGACCAAGGTGACGGAAGGGACTACCGGCGCGGAACTCTTCTTCGAGCGCCGCGACGTCGTTGTTGCCCGCGTCAATGGTGTACTGAAGGATCTTGACCAGGTTCTCACCGAGGGTGCAGACGTCGAAGGTGTCACCATTGAATCCCCTGACGGACTCAACGTTCTCCGTCACTCCACCGCGCACGTAATGGCCCAGGCAGTCCAGCAGTTGCGGCCTGATGCCAAGCTTGGCATCGGTCCGTACATTACTGACGGCTTCTACTTCGACTTCGACGTCGCCGAGCCGTTCACCCCGGAAGACCTTCGCCAGCTGGAAAAGATGATGCAGAAGATCATCAACCAGAACCAGAAATTCGTCCGCCGCGTGGTCACCGAAGAAGAAGCCCGCGAAGCCATGGCCGGCGAACCCTACAAGCTGGAGCTGTTGGGTAAGAAGAACGACGCCGCCGACGCCGGAGAAGGCGTGAACGTTGAAGTCGGTGCGGGCGACATCACTATCTACGACAATGTGGACCGCAAGAGCGGCGAAAGCGTCTGGTGCGACCTCTGCCGCGGACCGCACCTGCCCAACACCAAGATCATCTCCAACGCGTTCGCGCTGACGCGCTCATCCTCCGCATACTGGCTGGGCAACCAGAACAACCAGCAGCTTCAGCGAATCTACGGCACCGCATGGCCCACCAAGGAAGCCCTCAAGGCTTACCAGGAGCGCATCGCAGAGGCAGAGCGCCGCGACCACCGGAAGCTGGGTGTGGAGCTGGATCTGTTCTCGTTCCCGGACGAACTCGGATCGGGCCTCCCTGTGTTCCACCCCAAGGGCGGCATCATCCGCAAGGCCATGGAAGACTACTCCCGTCAGCGCCACGTGGACGCCGGCTATGAGTTTGTTTACACCCCGCACATCACCAAGGGACACCTTTACGAGGTCTCCGGCCACCTTGACTGGTACAAGGACGGCATGTTCCCCGCGATGCAGGTGGATGCCGAGCTCAACGCGGACGGCACTGTGCGCAAGCCCGCCCAGGATTACTACCTGAAGCCGATGAACTGCCCCATGCACAACCTCATCTTCCGCTCACGTGGCCGGTCCTACCGCGAGCTGCCGTTGCGCCTCTTCGAATTCGGCTCGGTGTACCGGTACGAGAAATCCGGTGTTGTCCACGGACTGACCCGCGTCCGTGGAATGACACAGGACGACGCCCACATCTACTGCACCCGCGAGCAGATGAAGGACGAACTCACCACCACACTGAACTTCGTCCTTGGCCTCCTCAAGGACTACGGCCTGGATGATTTCTACCTCGAACTCTCCACCAAGAACGAGGAAAAGTTCGTAGGTGACGACGCCGCCTGGGAGGAAGCCACCCGCACACTCGCCGAGGTTGCGGAAGCGTCAGGGCTGAACCTGGTACCGGACCCTGGTGGAGCAGCGTTCTATGGGCCGAAGATTTCCGTTCAGGCAAAGGACGCCCTGGGCAGGACCTGGCAGATGTCCACGATCCAGTTGGACTTCAACCTGCCTGAACGCTTCGAGCTGGAGTACCAGGCAGCCGATGGAACACGTCAGCGTCCCGTCATGATTCACCGCGCCCTCTTCGGTTCGGTGGAGCGGTTCATGGGCGTTCTTACCGAGCACTACGCCGGCGCCTTCCCCGCATGGCTGTCTCCCGTCCAAGTGGTTGGCATCCCTGTGGCCGAGGCATTCAACGATTACATGTTCGACGTCGTTGACCAGTTGAAAGCCGCAGGAATCCGTGCCGAGGTGGACATCTCTTCAGACCGTTTCCCGAAGAAGATCCGCACGGCCAGCAAAGACAAGGTCCCGTTCGTCCTGATCGCCGGCGGTGAGGACGCCGAGGCAGGTGCTGTCTCGTTCCGCTTCCGTGATGGCAGCCAGGACAACGGCGTGCCCGTGGCAGAGGCGGTCCGCAGAATCGTGGACGCTGTCAAGAACCGCGAAAGCTGACGGACGGATAATAGACGGTGCAGGAGAACACAGGCGCGGCAGCTGACCTTCCGGGCGACGCCGAAGTAACCGATGACTTCGGCTTGGCAGGTGTTCCGGACGCTTTTCAGCGCCTGTGGACTCCCCACCGCATGGCCTACATCAAAGGCGGACAGGACCAGTTCAAGAACAAGGACGATTGCCCGTTCTGTGTGGGACCCACCCGTAGCGATGAGGAGTCCCTCATCGTCTATCGCGGCAGGACCTGCTACGTCGTGCTCAACCTTTTCCCCTACAACCCGGGCCACCTGCTGATCTGCCCCTACCGCCATGTTCCGGACTACACGGACATCACGGTGGAAGAAACGGCGGAATTCTCCGAACTCACCCAGACGGCCATGCGGGTGCTGCGGAAGGTTTCCAACCCCAGCGGCTTCAACCTCGGCATGAACCAGGGTGTCACCGGTGGAGCAGGAATCGCAGCGCACCTGCACCAGCACGTTGTGCCGCGCTGGGGTGGGGACGGAAACTTCTTCCCCATCATCGCCCAGACCAAGGCCATTACGCAGACGCTCGACGAGGTCCGCAAACTGGTGGCCGAAGCCTGGCCGGGGGAGTCGAATGCTCAATAGGCATGCGCGTGGTTTCTTTACTTCCCTCTTCACACCCCTGGCGCGTTGGCTACTCAAGATTGGCGTATCTCCCGACGCAGTGACCGTGGCTGGCACAGCAGGGGTCATTCTCGGCGGACTGGTTCTGTATCCGTTGGGATACCTGTGGTGGGGCTCGGTGGTGGTGGCATTCTTCGCGTTCTCGGACGTCGTGGATGGCATTATGGCCCGCTTGCAAGGCAGAAGCGGCGCTTGGGGAAACTTCCTCGATTCCACCTTGGACCGGTTGGCGGACGGCGCCATCTTTGCGGGGCTGACCATCTGGTTCTTCACCAAAGGTGAGGACCCGGCAATTGGTACTGCCGCCGTCGTTTGCCTGGTACTGGGCATGGTGGTGTCCTATGCGCGGGCAAAGGCCGAATCACTGGGCTATCAAGCAAGCGTTGGCATTGCCGAGCGTGCCGAGCGTTTAGCTTCGGTGCTTCTCATCACCGGGCTTACGGGTCTTGGACTTCCAGCAGTGGTGCTTTTCGCGACCCTGATCCTTCTCGCGCTTGCCAGTGTGGTCACTATCGTCCAAAGAATGGCGACTGTCCGCAAGCAAGCGATGGCCGAGGCATAGGAAACTGGCATCTGACCAGAGTCCGTCAGTGGCAGTTGTGCAGGTGTCCTAAAGCAGGCCCTCTTCTTGGCCGCGTATGCGGTAATGAATGTACTGCCACCCGGCAACGTGCGACTACTATTACTAGTACTTGGTCACCTTGACCTGAAAATCCGGTGTGCGCTGATTGCGGTCGTGTGGCTGCGTGAGCCACCGGCGAAAAGGTCGTTTATCTACCCATAGGGGTTTTTGTGTCTACACCAGATGTAAGCAACGAAGCCGGTTCGTCCGCGAACAGCGTCACGGGGAGCAGCCGCGTCAAGCGGGGCATGGCGGAGATGCTCAAGGGCGGCGTCATCATGGACGTCGTTAACGTCGAGCAGGCCCGTATCGCCGAGGACGCCGGTGCCGTCGCCGTCATGGCGCTCGAGCGCGTACCCGCCGACATCCGCGCCCAGGGTGGCGTGTCCCGCATGTCCGATCCCGACATGATCGATCAGATCATCGCCGCCGTGTCCATCCCGGTCATGGCCAAGGCCCGCATCGGCCACTTCGTCGAAGCCCAGGTCCTGCAGTCCCTCGGCGTGGACTACATCGACGAGTCCGAGGTCCTGACCCCGGCCGACTACATCAACCACATCGACAAGTGGAACTTCACCGTTCCCTTCGTCTGTGGCGCCACCAACCTTGGTGAGGCCCTGCGCCGCATCAACGAGGGCGCGGCGATGATCCGTTCCAAGGGCGAAGCCGGCACCGGGGATGTTTCCAACGCCACCGGGCACATGCGCAAGATCCGTTCCGAGATCGCCAAGCTTGCCGCCCTTCCCGAGGACGAGCTCTACGTTGCGGCCAAGGAACTGCAGGCCCCGTACGAACTGGTCAAGGAAATCGCTGCCACGGGCAAGCTTCCCGTTGTCCTGTTCACCGCTGGTGGCATTGCAACCCCGGCCGATGCTGCCATGATGATGCAGCTCGGCGCCGACGGCGTGTTCGTTGGCTCCGGCATCTTCAAGTCCGGCAACCCCGCCGAGCGCGCCGCCGCCGTCGTGAAGGCCACCACGTTCTACGACGACCCCGATGTCATTGCCAAGGTCTCCCGCGGCCTGGGCGAAGCCATGGTTGGCATCAACGTCGACGAAATCCCGCAGCCCCACCGCCTCGCAGAGCGCGGCTGGTAAGCAGCAAAAGAAGTACGACGCCGGGTCGGTCACCTTAGTGAGGTGACCGGCCCGGCGTCGTTATTACTCCAGTCCCCGGCGCTTCAGGAGGGGTTCGAGCTCGGCATCGCGCCCACGGAACGTGCGGAAGGATTCCAGCGGATCCCGGCTGTTACCCGTCGATAACAGCTCGGATCGGAACCGCTCTCCGTTTGCGCGGGTCAGGCCGCCGTTTTCCTTGAACCACTCAACGGTGTCCGCGTCCAGGACTTCGCTCCAGATGTAGGAGTAGTAGCCGGCAGCATACCCGGCGCCGGCAAAGATGTGCTGGAAGTAGCCGGTGCGGTACCGCGGCGGAATCAACGGGTGCGCGATACCGGCGTCGGCGAGGGCCTTGGCTTCAAAGGCAAGGACATCCGCAGGGACTTCTTCCGTGGAGAGCACATGCCATGCCACATCCAGCAACGCTGCTCCCAGGTATTCCGTGGTCGCGAATCCCTCACCCCACAGCAGGGATTCGTTGATTCTGTCCACGATCTCCTGTGGGAGCGCATCGCCTGTGGCGTAGTGGCGGGCGTAGTTCTTCAGGACTTCCGGCCACATGATCCACATCTCGTTGACCTGCGACGGGTATTCCACGAAGTCCCGCGGCACGGACGTTCCGGAGAACCGGGGATAGGTCACGTCGGAGAACAGTCCGTGGAGCGCGTGGCCGAATTCATGGAATACCGTCCGGACCTCGTCCGGGGACAGGAGAGCAGGTTCGCCCGGCGCCGGCTTGGTGATGTTGAGGGTGTTGATCACCACGGCCTGCGTGCCAAGGAGACGGGACTGTTCCACGAGCGAGTTCATCCAGGCTCCTCCGCGCTTGGATTCCCGTGTGTAATAGTCGCCGAGGAAAAGACCCAGAGCGCTGCCGTCCTCGTTTTGCACCTCCCATACCCGGACGTCCTCGTGGTACCCGGCGAGGTCCGGCCTCTCATGGAACGTGATGCCATAGAGTTGGGTCGCTGCGAAGAAGACGCCGTCGGCCAAGACCGTTTCGAGCCTGAAGTAGGGCCTGATGGCCTGTTCATCCACTTGGTATTTTTCCCGCCGGACCTGAGCGGAATAGTAGGCCCAGTCCCAGGGCTCCAGCGAATGGCCAGCGGATTCGGCCAAAGCGAGGGCTTCGGCTTGGGCGTTGCGGAGCGCTGCAGGTGCCAGGCGGCCCAGCATTGCCTGCACTGCCTCGAAGTCCGGTGCCGTTTGCTGGTCCACCACGAGCTCCGCGAAGTTTCGAAAGCCCAGCAGGCTGGCTTTCTCCGCACGTAAACGGACTGTTGCCGTCACCAGATCGCGGACGTCCAGGCTTCCGCCGTCCGTGCCCCGCCCGAGTGAGGCTTCAAACAGCCGACGCCGGATGGCCTGGTTTTCGAGCGAGGCAAGGGCTGGTTGGTTGCTTGGCTGGATCAGGGTCAGGAGGTACTTGCCTTCGTGCCCCGCAGCCTTGGCGGCCCCGGCAGCGCCAGCGACGTCTTCGGGGGACATGCCGGCCAGGTCCGCTTCGTCGTCGAGGAGAACAGCGCTAGCCTTTATAGCCTCCTTGACGCGCTGGCCGAATTCGGTGCCCTGACGTGAGAGTTCGGCGTTGATTTCCCGAAGGCGGGCCTGGCCGTCGTCGTCGAGTTCAATGCCGGTCTTCCGAAACTCTTTGAGGTATTCCTGGACCAACCGCGCAGACTCATCATCAAGGCCAGCGGTGTCAATGGCAGCGAAGCGTTCATACAAGCCACGGTTCATGTAGACGGCGTCTTGATGCGCGGCAAACCTGGGCGCGAAGGCCGTCTCCAACTCCCTGATGGCGTCCGATGCATCTGCCGAGACAAGCGTAAAGAACGCCGCCGCGGCCCGGTCCAGCAACCGCCCGGACCTTTCCATGGCCACAGCAGTGTTCTCGAAAGTCGCTGGTTTTGGGTTGGCCGCGATCTGCTGGATTTCACGGAGGTGATCCTCCAGCCCCGCGTCGATGGCTTCGGCATAGTCCTCTGTGGTGATTGCTTCAAAAGGTGGCAGGCCGAACGGCAGGGGGCTGGGCCTCAAAAGCGGATTGGTCATGAAGGGACTCTTTCATTTAAGAATCGTGTCCTCAAGGGTGGCTCGCCGGAATCCCGCGCGTTTTGCGCCGTAGGATTGCCCGTATGGGGATCATCACATCTGGCGGACGTCGCGCGGACCGGCGGCGTTACAGGCCCTCACGACGAACGGGCACCCTCCTGGTGGCCTCAGCAGTTGCGTTGTGCTTGAACGCCTGTGGAGTAATTGCCGAGAACGATTCCCGGGAGAAGAGCAGCGCCGCTACCGCTCCCGTGGCTCCGACATCCACCCCAACGCCGACACCTACGCCCACCCCTGGCAAGGGACCCGCCTGTCCAGAGCTGCGCTGTACCTCCATCACGGTCACGGGCGACATGCTGATCCATACTCAGTTGTGGCAGCAGGCCCGGGCCGACGCCGCCGCCGCAGGGCAGCCCGGCTACAACTTCATCCCGCTCCTTGAAGGCCAGCGCCGATACATCCGCAACAGCGATCTCGCCATTTGCCATCAGGAGACTCCTGTCGCCACTGCCGAAGGTCCGTTCTCCGCGTACCCGTCCTTCAACGTGCCGCCGCAGATCGTTGCCGCCTCCAGGGACGTGGGCTACCAGGCCTGCACTACGGCCAGCAACCACACCATTGACCGGGGGACTGAAGGGTTGCTCCGGACATTGGATGCCATGGATGCTTCCGGGCTCAAGCACACAGGTTCCTACAGGACTGAAGCTGCATCACAGGAAATCCTGATGCTCAAGACAGACGCCGCAACGGTAGCAGTCATCGCTGGCACCTACGGCCACAACGGTCAGATTCCGGAATACCCGTGGCTTGTGGACGAACTTGATCCCACCACCATGATTGCGAAAGCCACCAAAGCCCGTGCGCTTGGAGCCGACATCGTGCTCGGAGTCATGCACGCAGGTGACGAGTACGCCAGCGAGGCCAACGCCCAGCAACAGGAAGTCGCCCACGCATTGGTGGACAGTGGGCAATTCACCATGGTTTATGGACACCACACGCACTCGGTGCTACCGATTGAAAACTACAAGGGCACGTGGATTGTCTATGGACTGGGTAATGGCGTGACGGAATTGTCGCCCTGGTATGTAGTCAACAACGAAGGACTGCTGGTCCGAGCGCAGTTCAGCCAAAACGCGGCGGGTGTTTGGGCTGCCTCGGATCTCGCGTGGGCGCCGTCGGTGATTGTCCGGGACCCCTACCGCTGGTGCTCAGTGGCCAGCGACGCACCCCAGGGAGTCTGCGCTTCCCCGGCTGCCGATGCAGAGACCCATCAGCGCACCAAAGCCGTGGTCGAGTCGATGGGCGCAGCGACAGCCGGCGCCCACGAGTTGCTCATCACCAAGGAAAAATAGCTTCTAGCGTGGTCGGCGGGCAGCATGCTCCCGCGCGAGGCGGGCGTAGTCGTCGTCGGGCGTTCCGGGCACGAAAGTGCCATATTTCCGTTCGGCCGCCGTGCGGATCAGGAAGTCGGCGATCGCCGGGTTCTTGGGCAGCAGCGAACCGTGCAGGTAGCTGGCCACCACGTTGCGGTAGCGGGCGCCCTCGTGACCGTCCTTGCTGTTGTTCCCTGCACCTTTGGTGACTGTTCCCAACGGTTGGACGCCGGGGCCCAGGGTGGTTTGTCCACTGTGGTTCTCGTAGCCCAGGACATCCCCGAATTCGGAAGACTTGAGCGTGACATTGCCGATCAGCCGCTCATCCGTGCCGTGCGTTTCGACGTCGAGGATACCGATCCCGGGAATGACAGGTCCTGCGCTGGTTTTAAAGAACTTTCCGAAGAGCTGGTAGAGCCCGCAAATGACCAGCATCGGTGCGCCGCCATCCGCGAGATCCCGCAAATGATCGGCACGTGCCTGTAGATCATCCTGAATAACCAGCTGGCCGCTGTCCTGCCCGCCGCCGCCCACGATGATGTCAACGTCCTCGGGAAAGTCGTCGCCTACGTTGTATTCAAGCAGCTCCGGCGTGTAGCCATGCCACTTGATGCGTTGCTGGAGGACCAGGGCATTGCCCCAGTCACCGTAAATATTCATGTCCCGCGGGTACAGCTGGAGGACGCGGATTGTTCCTTTGGTCGGCTGTGCTTCCGAGGTCATGAGACCACCTCAACTATGGTGATTTTGGCCAGTTCGCGACGGATCGCGAGCATGGCGGTGTACGTGCAGAAGATCCGCTTGGGCTTGCCTCGCGAGCCGTCGATAAATGCATGGAGCGCCGAGGTTATGTCGGTGTCGACTGTACCGAAGCGGACCTCGTCGTATTGCAATCTCAGGGCCATGTCGTAGGCGCGGACGCCGGTAAGGACCTCGACGCCATCTTCCCTGAGTGATTCGAAGTCAACGTCCCAGAGCCAGGACATATCCCTGCCATCTGCATAGTTGTCGTTGATGGCGATCATGGTGGCGTATCCACCGGCCGGGAAGGACTTCAGGCCGAGCCGGAAGCCACTGGGATTCTTGACCAGCACAAGCTCCAACGGCTGGCCGTCCACGGTGAGGCTTTCGCCGCGCCCGAAAGCAGGAGCCACGTCACCAAGTGCTTTGACCAGTTTGGGAGTGTCGACGGCTCCCGTACCCAGGATCGCCCTGGCCAGGGAGAGCGCGGCCGCCGCGTTGAAGATGTTGTAGACACCCCGCAGCTTCATGCTCGTGGTGACTTTTTCGCCGTCGAATTCAAAGTCAGCGTCCTGGGCACCCACGCGGCGGAGTACGACGTCGGCAGCGGGGCCGTCAGCCACCTCACCCGCGGTGCCGGGCGCCGGCGTATTCGGGGACGACGGTCCGGTGGTGGCGGTGCGCATGTCGTCGTCGTTGGGGAAAGTGCTGCGAAGTGACTCATCCAGCCCGAAGTAGCGGACGCTGGGACTGTGGACAGCCCCCGGAACGTTAAGGACGTTGGCAATGCGGGCCACCCGGGGGTCTTCACGGTTCAGCACCACGGTGTCTGTGGTCTTCAGTGCAATGTGTTCGAGCAAACGGGCCGTCTTGTCGATCTCGCCGAACCGGTCAAGTTGGTCCCGAAGGACGTTCAGCAAGAGGCTGAAACGCGGCGGCACCTTGTTCACGAAGTGCACGGCATGTGCTTCGTCGAGTTCGAGGATGGCGACGTCGGCTTCAAGGCGGCCACGCCAGTCAACTTCGCCGAGAAGGGAGGCGGCCACGCCCCGGGTGAAGTTACTGCCTGTGCGGTTGGTGAAGACCTTCAGGCCCTGGCTTTCCAGCAGTTCGACCACCATTTTGGTGGTCGTCGTTTTTCCGTTCGTGCCGCTGACAACAGCCACGCCATGGGGAAGGCTGGACAGCGTTCTCTGCATGAAACCGGGATCGATTTTTTCGACCACCAGGCCGGGGAAAGCAGAGCCGCCGCCCCGGAGCCGGGACAGAGTGCGGACCAGCTTGCCGAGGGGAACGCTGAAGGAAAACATGCTCTGTAATATATCCCAGTTAAGGCATGGAACTTGGCGTTGAGGCCCCTCCTGCTGGCACTCCCGCCTGTCCTCCGGGAGGAGATTGCCGGGCCGGGCCACTATGATGGTCCAATGACCAACCCCCTTTCCGACGCTTCATCACGCGTGGGTGCAGGACTCCGGATCGGCGTACTGGCCCTCCAAGGCGACTTCCGTGAGCACATCCACGCAGTGGAAGCCGCGGGCGCCACGGGTGTGGGCATCCGTCGCCCCGCAGAGCTGGATGACGTTGACGGCCTCATCATCCCGGGTGGGGAATCCACCACGATCGACAAACTTTCAAGGATCTTTGAACTCGCGGACCCGCTACGGAAGCGCATCGCCGAAGGCCTTCCCGTGTACGGCTCTTGTGCAGGCATGATTCTGCTTGCCGACGAGATTGCCGATCCCGCTACTGATCTGGACGGAAACCCCCAGCAGACCTTCGGTGGACTGGACATCACAGTGCGCCGCAATGCCTTTGGGCGGCAGCGCGAGTCCTTTGAAACCGACCTCGATTTCAAAGGACTCGAGTTCAGCGCAGGCGAGTCCGGCGTGGATCCGGTGCACGCGGTCTTCATCCGTGGACCCTGGGTGGAACGGGTTGGCCCGGGAGTCGAAGTCCTGGCACAGGTTGATCCGGAGCATGCCAGCCACACCGCCACTCTGCACGGATTGGCTAGAATTGTTGCAGTGCGCTCCGGCCAGCTGTTGGCCACCTCTTTCCACCCGGAAGTCACAGGTGAGAAGCGCGTGCATGAACTCTTTATTCGAATGATCAGAGGAGAAGCGTAAAGCATGTCAGGCCACTCCAAATGGGCGACTACCAAGCACAAGAAAGCCATCATTGATAGCAGGCGTGCAAAGTCGTTCGCAAAGCTGATCAAGAACATCGAAGTTGCTGCGCGCATGGGCGGCCCGGACCTCGCCGGCAACCCAGGCCTGGAACTTGCGGTTACCAAGGCGAAGAAGACCTCGGTTCCGAACGACAACATCGACCGCGCCATCAAACGTGGTGCCGGCCTCACAGGCGAAGTGGTCGACTACACGGAAATCATGTACGAAGCCCGCGGCCCTCAGGGCTCGGCTCTATTGATCGAGTGCTTGACCGACAACAAGAACCGTGCGGCTTCGGAGGTTCGACTCGCGATTTCCCGCAACGGTGGCACCATTGCAGATCCCGGCTCGGTCAGCTACTTGTTCACCCGCAAGGGCGTCGTCGTGTTGCCAAAGAATGGCCTGAGCGAGGACGACATCCTGATGGCCGTCCTGGACGCCGGCGCAGAGGAAGTCAAGGACAGCGGCGAGAACTGGGAAGTGCATTCCGAGCCCTCTGATCTTCAGGCCATCCGTGACGCCTTGAAGGAAGCCGGCATCGAGTACGAATCCGATGAAGCCGAATTCGTGCCCTCCATGCAGGTGGACCTCGATATTGATGGCGCCCGGAAATTCATGAAACTCGTGGATGCCCTCGAAGACCTGGATGACGTCCAGAACGTCTACAGCAACGCGGACTTCAGTGAGGAAGTGCAGGCTGCCCTCGACGCCGACTAGGCAGGCAGTACTCCTCTTTTGACAACAACCAGGAAGGCCCGGACTTGACTCTTCGCGTATTGGGAGTCGATCCGGGCCTCACCCGTTGCGGCATCGGCGTAGTGGATATCGAGCGGAACCGCCGGGCCACCATGGTGGCTGTTGGTGTGGTGGGGACGTCGGCTGAGTTGACGCTGGACAAGCGGCTTTTGGTCATCGCGCAGGCCATCGACGAGTGGCTGGACCTGCATGAGCCGGACGTAGTCGCCGTCGAGCGCGTTTTTTCGCAGATGAACGTCAGCACTGTGATGGGCGTGGCCCAGGCCTCGGGCGTTGTTATCGCCGCGGCCGCGCGCCGCGGGATTCCCGTCGCCTTGCACACGCCCTCCGAAGTCAAAGCGGCCGTGACCGGAAGTGGAACTGCGAACAAGGACGCGGTCACTAAATTGGTCACTAAAATCCTCCGGCTCGATGCCCCGCCCAAGCCCGCTGACGCCGCGGACGCGCTTGCCCTTGCCCTGACGCATGCCTGGCGGGCAGGCAGCGGAATGGGTGCGCCTCATGCTTCCGGCAAGGATTCGCTCACCCCCGCGCAACGTGCGTGGGCTGAAGCAGAAGCGAAAGCGCGCCGCGCACGCTGATTGTCGGTAGCCCTTGCTAGGGTATTCGTAGATATGTTCGGATAGTCCGCTAACCTCAGGAGCCGGGTCTTGATCAGTTTTCTCCGTGGAACAGTTGCCCACGTTGGCTTGTCGACCGCCGTGATCGACCTCAACGGTGCGGGAATGAGCGTCTTCGCAACGCCCCAGACGTTGAGCCACCTAAAAGTAGGCGCCGAGGCGAAGCTCTTCACTTCCATGATCGTCCGTGAGGACTCCCTAACGTTGTTCGGCTTCGCCGATGATGATGAGCGCGAGGTCTTCGATGTCCTGCTGAGCGTGAGCGGCGTCGGGCCACGGCTGGCTCTGGCCGTACTTGCGGTGCACGAGCCGGAAGCGATCCGCGTAGCTGCGCACACTGGCGATGGCAAAGCGTTCACCAAAGTCCCGGGCATTGGGCCCAAAGTCGCAGGCCGGATAGTCCTTGAACTGGCCGGAAAGCTGGTCCCGCACGGCACAGGCACGGGAACAGCACCCGCAGTGATCAATACCGTGGAATGGAAGCCCCAGGTAGTGGCTGCCATGACCAGTCTGGGGTGGTCCGAGAAGGACGCCGCGGGAAGCATCGACAAAGCAATGGCCGATTCCCCCGAGCTTGCCGATGACGGTAACGTGGCGCAAATCCTGCGGGCCACATTGCGCTGGCTGGGGCAGGACGGCGCGCGCGCCGGAAACCGTGTAGGTACCCGTGGCTGAGCAATCGCTCGTTGCCGGGGGAGAGGAGCCGGAGGAGCGCGTCATTGAAGCCGCCCTCCGGCCCAAAAACCTGCATGATTTTGTTGGCCAGCACCGTGTTCGCAAGCAGCTTTCGCTGGTGCTTGAAGCTTCGCGGATGCGGGGCCGCAGCGCTGACCACGTACTGCTCTCCGGTCCTCCGGGCCTGGGCAAGACCACCCTTGCCATGATCATTGCCGCGGAGATGAACGCCCCACTGCGTATCAGCAGCGGACCAGCCATCCAGCATGCCGGAGATCTTGCAGCAATTCTTTCCTCGCTGTCCGAAGGGGAGGTGCTGTTCCTTGACGAAATCCACCGCATGTCCCGCCCGGCTGAAGAGATGCTCTACATGGCCATGGAAGACTTCCGTGTGGACATCGTGGTCGGCAAGGGGGCCGGCGCCACCGCCATTCCGCTTGAACTTCCACCCTTCACGCTAGTTGGTGCAACCACGCGCGCCGGGCTTCTGCCCGGCCCTTTGCGGGACCGCTTCGGATTTACCGGCCACCTGGAGTTCTACTCTGTGGCAGAACTCGAACTCGTGCTGCGCCGCTCGGCGGGATTGCTTGACCTGAAGGTCAACTCCGCCGGATTCACGGAGATTGCCGGACGCTCCCGCGGCACGCCACGTATTGCGAACCGCTTGCTTCGCCGTGTCCGCGACTGGGCCCTTGTGCACGGAATAGAACAGATCGACGCGCGTTCGGCGTCGGCGGCCCTGGATATGTACGAGGTGGATGAACGGGGATTGGATCGCCTTGACCGTGCCGTCCTTGAGGCGTTGATTACCAAATTCAATGGTGGACCGGTGGGTCTTTCAACGCTGGCGATCGCCGTGGGTGAGGAGCCGGAGACTGTCGAAACCGTTGCCGAACCGTACTTGGTGCGCGAAGGACTGCTCGGGCGCACACCCCGTGGCCGTATCGCCATGGCATCCGCATGGACACACCTTGGTTATGCCGTACCGGCGGGCGTATTCGGCCAGGAGACACTTGCCTTGTTTGACGAGGATGAAAACCACGCCGAAAGCGTAGATACCATCGGTTAACACGCTGTATTCAGCTTTTCCCACTAGACTGGTATGACGCTCGGCACGTTCGAGTCCTTGATCCATGCGCCCGCTTCGCGGTGAAGCGCGTTGCTGTGCGGGGTTTACTCCCGGGCCGCAGGATCTGCCGGGGACGTTGCCGTGGACCAAAACGTAAGTAAAGAATGGAACTTCCCTGTGGATCCAATGACCATATTGCTGTTCGTCATGCTTGGACTCTTTGTCTTCATGATGTTCCGCCGCAACAAGAAGACCCAGCAGCAGCAGGCTGCGATGCAGTCCAAGTTCGCTCCGGGCGTCGATGTCATGACCAGCTTCGGTCTTTTCGGACGCATCGTGTCCATCGACGAAGCTGAGAACAAGGTTGTTATCGAGCTGTCTCCCGGAAACGAAGCTACGGTTCACCGCCAGGCCGTCACCAAGGTGATCGAAAAGGCTGAAGAGGAAGCCCCCGTCGTTCCGGACGACGCTTCTTCGCTGACCGTTGCTGATGAGACTCCGGCTGCGACTGAGACGCCGGACGAAACCATCGCGCGCCTCAACAAAGAGGACAAGAAGGACAACTAGCACCGTCAGTCGCGGCAACACCGCGCAAGGACACTTCTACGGCAGCCGAAAGCCGCCGGCAGACGCTTACCAGCGCCAGCCGGCGGCTGTCCGGCGATAAAAGGAAGATCGATAATGGCACGGACCGGCCCCAAAAACTCAGCCCGCAGGGTGCTGACTTGGCTTGGAGCAATATTCGTTGTACTCACCGCTGTCCTGGCTGGCGGAGTCATTTCCGGCCATGCAAGCTGGGCTCCCAAGCTTGCCTTGGACCTTGAGGGCGGCACCCAGATGATCCTGGCACCGCGGGTAGAGGGTTCCAGCGAGATCACCGAGGAACAACTCAACCAGGCAGTTGCCATCATCCGGCAGCGTGTAGACGGCTCCGGTGTTGCCGAAGCCGAGATCAGCACCCAGTCGGGGCGGAACGTGGTGGTGAGCCTCCCGGGAACTCCATCCAAGGAAACACGTGACCTTATCCAGGCGTCGGCGGACATGAACTTCCGCCCGGTGATCGCTGCGGCTGATCCTGCGGCCATCCCTGTCGAATCCCGCACGCCGGATGACAAGCTGCCCAAGCCCACCGCGGAACCCACCAACGCGAGCGACACCAACTGGGTGACTCCGGAGGTCTACAAGGAATTCGAGGCGCTTGACTGCGTCAACCCTTCCACCGAGAAGCGGGATCGTTCCGATCCGGCGAAGCCGCTGGTGACTTGTGAACCGGCAACGGACAAGACTCCCGCCATCAAGTACATCCTTGGTCCGGTGGAGGTCAAAGGCCAGGACATCAGCTCCTCGTCCTTCTCGCAGGTCCAGGGCGCACAGGGCTCGGTGACAAACTCCTGGGGCGTGAACATCACGTTCAACGCCGAGGCAACTGCCAAGTTCAAGGAAGTTACGGAGCGGCTAAACCAGTTCTACACCGCGTCCCTTGCCCAGGGCGGCAACGACCCCAAGGCACAATTCGCCATTGTCCTTGATGACAAGGTCATCTCAGCACCGAGGTCCCTTGCTGTCATCACTGACGGAAAACCGCAGATCACGGGTAACTTCACCCAGGCCTCTGCAAAGGCGCTGTCCGACCAACTCCGCTACGGCGCTTTGCCGATCTCCTTCGAGATCCAGTCCCAGGAACAGATCTCTGCCACACTCGGTGGCGATCAGCTCCGGCTCGGCCTGCTGGCCGGCCTCATCGGCCTGTTGCTGGTGGTTGTGTACTCGTTGTTCCAGTACCGGGCCCTTGGCTTTGTCACAATCGCTTCCCTGGTTGTCGCCGGTGGCTTGACCTACCTCGCCATCGCGATTTTGGGTTGGACTGAAAACTACCGCCTTTCCCTGGCAGGTGTTGCCGGCCTGATCGTTGCCATCGGACAGACGGCCGACTCGTTCATCGTTTACTTCGAACGAATCCGCGATGAACTTCGTGAAGGCCGCGGGCTCGTGTCCGCCGTCGAGAATGGCTGGAAGCGCGCCAAGCGGACTGTGCTGGCTTCCAAGGCAGTGAACCTGCTGGCAGCGTTGGTCCTTTATTTCGTGGCCGTCGGCAATGTCCGTGGCTTCGCGTTCACCCTTGGCCTCACGGCTGTCGCTGACCTCATCGTGGTGTTCCTGTTCACGCATCCGATGCTGCAGGTCCTTGCCCGCACGAAGTTCTTTGGCGAAGGCCACAGGTTCTCCGGACTCTCACCTGACCGTCTGGGGGCTGTCCCGTTGTATCGGGGAGCCGGACGCCTCCGCACACCTGCCGAGAAGCCGGCCGTTGTCCGTGCACGCAATACAGGTGCCGCGGCCGAAGCAGAACGCCGCATGACCATCGCCGAACGGCGCCTCGCCGAGAAGGGCCAACTGACCGGTCCTTCCAACGGCACCAAGGAGGAGAAGTAATGACCACGAGCTTCGCAACCTTCGGCAACGAGCTTTACACGGGCAAGCGCTCCTACAACTTTGTTGATTCCAAGAAGATCTGGTTCATCATTGCTGCGGTCGCTGTGGCCCTCTCCATCCTGATCCCGGTTTTGAAGGGTGGCTTTAACCTCGGCATCGAGTTCCGCGGCGGCTCGGAGTTCACGGTCTCCAACGTGAAGACCACCGATGCAGGCCTGGGGGAAAAGGCTGTCCATGACGTCGTATCCGGTGCCGTTCCCCGTGTCGCGAACGTGGCGGGCAACACCATGCGGATCCAGACGGATCAGCTGACCGATGACGAGACCAACCGCATCAAAGAGGGCCTGACCACCGCTTACGGTGTAACGGACAACGAAGTCACATCAAACTTCGTTGGCCCCACGTGGGGCCAGGATGTCACACGTCAGGCACTCATCGGGCTGGTCGTGTTCGTTGGCCTCGCAGCTGTCCTCATGGCTCTGTATTTCCGGACCTGGAAGATGTCACTCTCTGCCTTGGTGGGCATGCTGGTCACGATGTTCACCACAGCGGGCGTCTACGCCCTGAGTGATTTTGAGGTGACGCCATCGGCCATCATCGGATTCCTGACAGTCCTGAGCTATTCGCTGTATGACACCGTGGTGGTCTTCGACAAGATCCGCGAGAACACAGCAGACATTTCCACTTCCACGCGCCGGACCTTCGGTGAAGAGGTCAACCTCGCGGTCAACCAAACCCTGGTCCGCTCCATCAACACCATGATGGTTGCCGTCCTTCCGGTTGCGGCGATCCTCTTCATCGGGGCCGGATTGTTGGGCGCAGGAACGCTGCGGGACCTTTCCCTGGCGCTGTTTGTCGGAATCCTCATAGGAACGGCAGCGACCATCTTCATCGCGGCACCGCTCTACGCCTGGCTGCGCCAAGGCGAGCCGGACCTCGTGAAGCAGGCCAAGAAGGTGGCCCACCGCAGGGCCGAGGCCACTGTTTAGGCTCTTTCCATCAGGCATTACGCGCTGGAAAAGGACCCCGCTTTCCAGCGGGGTCCTTTCTCGTTGACTTGCCGGGGCGCGCGTCATGTGCTGTCCGGTTGCGGAAGCATTCGCCTGCGGGAATAGACTGGAAGAATTAAATAGGTCGTGAGGGGTACTTCTGTGGAAGAACGTGCGACGTCGGCACCACCGACGGGCGGGGAGGACAGTCACCACGGTGTGACGGTTCCGGCAACAAGCGTGGCTGGACGGACTGCTGGTACGGTTCCAGTCGATACTCCCGGCGTGCGTCCAACCTTTCCGGGTCGGCGGGAGCGCACGCGATCCAGGCTTGCGCGGTTGACCGGCCGGGGGATGGCGCCGTACTCGCCGATTCTGGAACCGCTCCTGCGAACGGTGCGGGCCAACAACCCCAAAGAAGACTTCGACCTCATTCAGCGCGCATTCGCGGTAGCAGAGCGCAGCCACCAGGGGCAGAAGCGCAAGAGTGGTGATCCGTACATCACCCACCCGGTGGCAGTAGCCACCATCCTTGCTGAGCTCGGGATGACAGGGACCACCCTGGCCGCTGCGTTGCTCCACGACACCGTGGAGGACACCCCCTACACACTGAATGACCTCACCCGCGACTTCGGCCCGGAAGTTGCCATGCTTGTGGACGGCGTGACCAAACTGGACAAGGTCAGCTTCGGCGAAGCGGCCCAGTCGGAGACGGTCCGCAAGATGGTCGTGGCCATGGCCAAGGACATCCGTGTCCTGATGATCAAACTTGCCGATCGCCTCCACAATGCCCGTACGTGGCGGTTCGTTTCGGCAGAATCCTCGTCCCGTAAAGCCCGCGAAACGCTGGAGATCTTCGCTCCCCTTGCACACCGCCTGGGTATGAACACCATCAAGTGGGAGCTGGAGGATCTGTCCTTCGCGGCGCTCTACCCCAAGGTGTACGAAGAAATCGTCCGCATGGTGGGGGACCGCACACCCGAACGCGAGAAGAGCCTGAGCGTCATCCGCAACCAGATTGCCGATGATCTTCGGACTGCGCGGATCAAGGCGACCATTACCGGCCGGCCCAAGCACTACTACTCGATCTACCAGAAGATGATCGTCCGCGATAAGGACTTTGACGACATCAACGACCTCATGGGCGTTCGCGTCCTGGTTGATTCGGTGCGGGATTGTTACGCGGCACTTGGTACCCTGCACTCGCGATGGAACCCTCTCCCAGGGCGGTTCAAGGACTACATCGCCATGCCGAAGTTCAACATGTACCAGTCCCTTCACACCACGGTCATCGGCCCGGGTGGAAAGCCCGTGGAAATCCAGATCCGCACCCATGAGATGCACCGCCGGGCGGAGTACGGCGTCGCAGCCCACTGGAAGTACAAGGATCAACCCAACCGTACTGCGGTGGGCCCGGGCAGCCCACGCGACGGCGATATGGGCTGGCTGCGGTCCTTGGTGGACTGGCAGCAGGAAACTTCGGACCCGGGCGAATTTCTTGATTCACTCAGGTACGAGATCAACGCACGGGAAGTCTTCGTCTTCACGCCCAAGGGCGAAGTCATGGCCTTGCCTGCTGGATCGACCCCTGTTGACTTTGCGTACGCGGTTCACACGGAAGTGGGGCACCGGACCATCGGAGCCCGCGTTAACGGCAAGCTTGTGCCGCTCAACAGTGAACTGAACCATGGCGACTGGGTGGAGATCTTCACCTCCAAGGCCGAGGGGGCGGGTCCGAGCCAGGACTGGCAACACTTCGTCAAGTCGGCACGGGCCCGGAACAAGATCCGCCAGTGGTTCACCAAGGAACGCCGTGAGGAAGCGATTGACCGCGGCAAGGATATGCTGACGCGGGCAATGCGAAAGCAGAACCTCCCACTGCAGCGACTCATGACGCATGATGCGCTGTCTGCCGTCGCCGAGGACTTCCACTACGTAGACATCTCCGGTCTGTACGCAGGAGTGGGTGACGGGCACACGTCTGCCCAGTCCGTCATGGAGAAGCTCGTAGAGCATCTTGGTGGACACGAGACCCCGGATGAGGACCTTGACGAGGTCAGCATTCCTACGCAGGTAGCCAAGTCCAAGTTTTCCGATTCCGGTGTCATTGTTCGCGGCGTGGGAGACGTGTGGGTCAAACTGGCCCGATGCTGCACTCCTGTGCCCCCTGACCCCATTCTTGGATTTGTCACCCGCGGTTCCGGCGTGTCGGTCCATAGGACTGATTGCACCAACGTCTCCGGGTTGCGTGACCAGCCGGACAGGATCGTCGAGGTCGAGTGGGCACCAACACAGTCCAGCGTCTTCCTGGTGGAGATTCAGGTGGAAGCCTTGGACAGGAAGTCACTCCTGTCCGATGTCACGCGTGTCCTGTCTGAAAACCATGTGAACATCCTTGCGGCTTCGGTGCACACCTCAAGCGACCGGGTGGCGATCTCCAAATTTGCTTTCGAAATGGGTGACCCAAAGTATTTGCACCATGTTCTCAGCGCGGTGCGGCGTATTGACGGGGTCTTCGATGTGTACCGCACCACGGGTAACAGGCGCAGGAGCTAGTTTGGGGACACGAGCCGCGCGAGCGTAGCGAGCGCACGCTTCTTGTGGGGAACCCGTGGCGCTGCCTCCACGGCAAGGGTGAGCAAACGGAGCCTGATGCCCAGATCGGGGTCGTCCAGGAGTCGCCGCAGTGCCGGCACGGCCTGGTCCGGCTCAACGTGCAGGGCAATGTCCGCTGCTGTTCTCAAGGGGCTGCTCACCAGCATGCCACCAACGCTTACAACGTCCAGTTGGCCAAGCCGCACCTCATGGAGGTTGCACCCCCGGGCGCTGCGCACGCTGGAGATACGATGCTTGGCATCCACCAGGAGTGATAACCGCTCCGGAGGGCTCGCACACCCGTAGATCCAGGCCGCGGTAAGCCTGCCCGCCACCACCTTGGTGCGCATCCGGTCCGGGACGGTCAGGGCAGCTGCACGGGCGCGGAGGCGGGGCGTGACTGCAACGCCGGGCGACGCGTAGCTCCTGCCGTACAAGGGAAGCAGGATGCCATCCTGTGCCATGCCCTGCAATTCAGGCCAGGTGAAGATGCGGCTGGGTGCGTAGAGCTCGGCAAGCACGGGTTCCTGCAGTTGCGGGGCTGTGACGGGTGGGACCATTCATTGATCATTCCGTGTCCTGGCCGCAACAGTACAGGCCCTGCACCGGTCATGTGGATAACCGGTACAGGGCCTGCAGATAAACAGGGGCTCAACATGAACCCAAGGCTGCGTCAGGCGAGGTCGCTCGCTGAGCGCTGGATCTGGTCCAGCCACGCCTGACGTGCTTCAAGAGCTTCCCGCGCAGCCTTGATGCGGCGCTGGTCTCCGGCTTTTTCAGCTTTCTCCAGATCCTCCTTGAGCCCGGCAATCGCGGACTCAAGCTGCGACAAAGCGCTGTTGGTGCGGGCCTTGGTCTCCGGATTGCTCCGGCGCCACTTCTCCTCCTCAGCCTCGCGGACTGCGTCCTCCACCTTGCGAAGGCCGGCCTCGATGCGGCCCATGTCCGCCCTCGGGACCTTGCCGGCATCTTCCCAGCGGTCACGAATGGACTGCAGGGCCTTCTTGGTTGCGTTGAGATCGTTGATCGGCAGCAGCGCCTGGGCCTCAGCTACCAGCTGCTCCTTCACTGCAAGGTTGGCGGTGTACTCCTGGTCGATCTGGTCGTTCGCAGCCTGCCGGTTGCTGAAGAACACATCCTGCGCGGCCCGGAAACGGCCCCAGAGGGCGTCGTCATCCTTGCGGCTGGCGCGCGGGGTGGCCTTCCACTGATCCATGAGCCTGCGGTATTCACCGGCGGCGTAACCCCAGTCAGTGGAAGAGGAAAGCGCCTCGGCCTCTGCGATCAACGCTTCCTTGGCCACCTTGGCCGCAGAATTGTTGCTGTCCAGCTGCGAGAAGTACGCGCGGCGATGGCGATCGAATACAGTGCGTGCCGAGCGGAAGCGCTTCCAAAGCGCGTCTTCATTGCTCCGGCCAAGACGGACACCGCTCTTCTGCGCAGCCTTCCACGTCTCGAAGAGTTCGTTCATTCGCGCACTGGACGTCTTCCATTGGATTTGCGCAGGATCCTGGCCAGCGATGGACTCCGCCTCTGCCACGATGGCTTCGCGCGCAGCAAGCTCGTTGGCGCGGACGGCTTCATGGGCCGCTTTCTCGGACTTTTCCAGCTCGGCGATCTGTTCGGACAGCGTGTCCAGGCGTGCTTCGGCCGAACGGATATCGCCCACCATGTTGCGCTCTGCGAGCTGCTCGCGGAGGTGGGTCACCGTCTTCTGCATGTCCGTTGCCGGGGCTTTGGATTCCACGCGGTGTTCCAGCAGGACTATCTGGGCAATGACGTCGTCGTACTTCCGGGCGAAGTAGCCCAGGGCTTCGTCAGGGCTGACACCGGGATACTGGCCAACGGCAATCTCTTCGCCATCCAAAGTGAGGAATACGTGGCCGTCACCTTCGGCGCGTCCCCACTTGGCTGCCTCTGCAAGCGAGGCGGCAGACACTGCAGGCGCAGCAGGAACGACGACGGCAGGCGCCTTCGGGCGGGCCGCAAAGGCAGCAGGGGAAGGAGTGGGACGCGAATCGGCAGGCTTGGCTTCCTCCGCTGCGGGTGCCGCCTCAGCCGCTGGTGCTTCCTCCGCTGCGGGTGCCACCTCAGCCGCTGGTGCAGGCGTTTCTTCTGTCGCAGGCGTTTCTTCAGCGGCAGGGGCCTCGGTTGCTGCCGGTGTTTCGTCGGCCGCAACTGCGGGAGTTTGTTCAGTCGCAGGTGCTGCTTCAGTGCCGTTCAGGCTGTTTGCCTCGACTGCGTCTTGGTTGGCCACTACTGCTGTTTCGTCGGATTTCTGACTGTCTGTCACCGCTAAAAGTCTTTCGCTTGGAGGGACTGCTAAGGTACTGCACCCCGGACCGGGGCCAAAGGCTGGTTACTTCAGAGAAAACGAGTCTATCGTGACAGGTGCCACAGGGGCGCCGTCGGTCGCGTTTTCGCCCGGTTTCAGGCCGGCCGCAGCGATTTTCGTGACCACGTCCAAACCGCTGGTGACTTTGCCGACCACTGTGTAACCACCGGCCGTGTCCGCAGGAATTGTCGTGTCCTTATACACAATGAAGAACTGATGACCGTTGCCGTAGGCGTTGTTTCCCGAACGGGCGACGGCGATTGTTCCAGCCCGGTATGTGTTGTCCGTTGGTGTGTTCTCCAGGGGACCCCAGCGGTAATTGGGATCATCTGCGCCGTCTTCGGACTTGGCTCCGCATTGCAGGAGGCCGAACGTGTCGGACGTTGTCAGGCGGTGGCAGAAGGCTCCGTTGTAGTAGCCGGCATCGGTGAGGGACTTGATGACGGCCGCCGCCTGGGGTGCAGCAGTTCCGTTCAGTTCCACTCCCACAACGCCGCTGTTCAGTGCGAGCTCACCGGTGAAGGTCTTACCGGCTGCGGTGTCCGGGCTGGGTATGTCTGCGCTGTTGGAGGCCGAAGGAGAGGCCGACGGAGAGTTCAGTCCGGCCTCTGCGGCGGCGAACTCTGCCTCAGTGGGGTTGGAACTGAAAACAGTCAGTTGCAGCACCACCGCGAGGATCACAGCCGCAGCGCCCGCGCCGATGGCAACAGTGTTGTCGCGTTTGCGCCGCTTGCCCTGTTCCTGCCGCAGGGCACGCTTGGCTTCCATCTGCCGGATACGGCGTCTCGCTTCGCGGTCATCCCGCGACCTTGTTGCCAAGAGTCCTCCTGATTGTGTCCACGTTCGCCGGCCGCCTGCAGGGACCGGGCATGCTGCATTAGATGTGCACGCGCGGAAAGCATAAACTGGCTGCCGCACATAGTTTATGCATGACCGGCTGGACGCCCGCCCCATAATCGCCGAAAAGGCCTTTAAAGCTGCGGTGCTCATTCCTGAGTCAGCTTTCATCGAGGAGATTTATCCACCATGGCACGTACCGCCTCCCTGTCCGGATTCCCCGAGTGGCTTCCCCAGGAGCGGTTGGTGGAGCTCCACGTGCTGGACACACTCCGGAAAACGTTCGAACTGCACGGTTTCTCCTCCATTGAAACGCGTGCCGTTGAAACGGTCGGCCAGTTGCTGCGGAAAGGCGAGATCGACAAAGAGGTCTATGGCCTGAGTCGCCTGCAGTACGACGAAGAAGATTCCCGGTCAACCACTACGGACAAGGCAGACAAAGCTGATCCGAATGCGCTTGCCCTGCACTTTGACCTCACTGTTCCCTTCGCACGCTACGTCGTGGAGAACGCGGGTTATCTGGCCTTCCCCTTCCGCCGCTACCAGATCCAGAAGGTCTGGCGTGGTGAGCGTCCGCAGGAAGGCCGTGCCCGCGAATTCACCCAGGCAGATATTGATGTGGTGGGCGATGGCGAGTTGCCGTTCCGCTACGACGTCGAAATTGCGCTGGTCATCGCCGGGGCCCTGAGCGCCCTCCCGATTCCGGACTTCCGCCTCCGGATCAACAACCGCAAGCTGGCTGAGGGCTTCTACCGCGGTATTGGCCTGACTGATACGGCCGGAGTCCTGCGGAGCATCGACAAACTCGAAAAGATTGGCGAAGGCAAAGTCGCTGAGCTGCTCAAGAGCGAGCTTGGCGCCTCGGATGAGCAGGCGGCACTGGCGCTCAAGCTTGCCACCATCCGCACCGAGGACACCTCGTTCGTGGAGCAGGTACGTGCCCTTGGGGTGACTGATGACCTTCTCGAGGAAGGCTTGAGCGAACTCCAGCAGGTCATTGAGGCCGCCGTCCAGCGCGCACCCGGCAAGGTGGTCGCAGACCTCAGTATCGCCCGGGGACTTGACTATTACACGGGAACCGTCGTCGAAACCGTCCTGGTAGGACACGAACAACTTGGCTCCATTTGCTCGGGCGGCCGGTACGACGCCCTGGCCAGCAAGGGAAACCGGAAGTTCCCGGGCGTCGGCCTGTCCATCGGCGTCACCCGCCTGGTCTCGCGGATCCTGAGCCAGGAGCTTGCAACGGCTACCCGTGCGGTGCCCACTGCTGTCCTGGTCGCTTTGAACAACGACGACAGTTGGTCCGCGGCACAGGACGTCGCGGCACAGCTTCGCGGCCGCGGTATTGCTACTGAAGTTGCCGCGAAAGCTGAAAAGTTCGGCAAGCAGATCAAGTTCGCGGATCGTCGCGGAATTCCGTTTGTTTGGTTCACTGACGATGACGGCAAGCACCAGGTCAAGGACATCCGGTCCGGCGTGCAGGTGGACGCGGACCCGGCCAGCTGGTCGCCGTCGGAGGAAGATCTGCACGTCCGTGTCATCACCGCCTGACCCAGGCCAGGTGATTCAGCCGCGGCCGGGGCGGGTAAACTCGGACGGGATCGTCTTTGCAATGATCCCTTGAAAATTCATGCTGAAAGGAATGCTGTGCTGCGCACACATGACCTCGGATCACTTCGCTCCGAGCACATTGGACAAACCGTTACCCTGGCCGGCTGGGTGGGCCGCCGCCGTGATCACGGTGGCGTTGCATTCGTTGACCTTCGTGACGCTTCCGGTGTCGCCCAGGTGGTTGTCCGTGAAGAAGAGGTCTTCCACGGCCTGCGGAACGAATACGTCCTGCAGGTGACGGGTACCGTCAACAAGCGTCCTGAAGGCAATGAAAACCCTGCGCTGGCTACCGGCGAGATCGAGGTCATTGCGGACAAGGTCATCATCCTGAATACCTCGGACCCCCTGCCGTTCCAGATCGACGAGCACGTCGAAGTGGGCGAAGAAGCGCGCCTTAAGCACCGCTACCTTGACCTTCGCCGCCCTGGCCCCGCACGGAACCTCCGCCTCCGCTCAGAGGCAAACCGCATTGCCCGCGAGTTGCTGCACCAGCGGGGCTACGTCGAGATTGAAACACCCACGTTGACGCGTTCGACGCCGGAAGGCGCCCGCGACTTCGTCGTCCCCGCCCGGCTTGCCCCGGGTTCCTGGTACGCGCTGCCGCAGTCGCCGCAGCTTTTCAAGCAGCTGCTCCAGGTGGGCGGATTCGAAAAGTACTACCAGATCGCCCGCTGCTACCGTGACGAAGACTTCCGCGCGGACCGCCAGCCCGAATTCACCCAGTTGGACATCGAGGCCAGCTTCGTTGACCAGGACGATGTCATCGAGCTCGGTGAAGCAATTGTGAAGGCCCTGTGGCAGCTGATCGACGTCGAGGTCCCCACGCCCATCCGGCGCATGACGTACCTGGACGCCATGGCAAAGTACGGTTCCGACAAGCCGGACCTGCGCTTCGGCCTGGAGCTGACCGAGTTGACGGAGTTCTTCAAGGACACCAACTTCGGCGTCTTCAAGGCACCTTATGTTGGCGCCGTCGTCATGCCAGGGGGTGCTTCGCAGGCGCGCCGTGCCTTGGATGCCTGGCAAGAATGGGCAAAGCAGCGTGGCGCAAAGGGACTGGCCTACGTTCTTTACAAGGAAGACGGCGAACTCGCCGGCCCCGTGGCCAAGAACCTCACCGACGAAGAGCGGGCCGGCCTGGCCGACGCCGTTGGTGCCAAGCCGGGTGACTGCATCTTCTTCGCCGCCGGCGAGAAGTCCGCATCACGGGCCCTCCTTGGCGCTGCACGTGTTGAAATTGGCCACCGCACTGGCCTGATCGATCCCAACGACTGGGCCTTCGTATGGATCGTGGACGCGCCGATGTTCGAGCCCGCTGCCGCTGCCGTTGCCTCCGGTGACGTCGCTGTGGGTGCCGGGCAGTGGACAGCCGTGCACCACGCCTTCACCTCTCCCAAGCCGGAGTTCCTTGACACCTTTGACAAGGATCCTGAGTCGGCTCTGTCCTACGCCTACGACATCGTGTGCAACGGCAACGAAATCGGTGGTGGCTCCATCCGTATCCATGAGCGCGAAGTCCAGGAACGCGTCTTCCAGCTCATGGGCCTGGACAAGGAGGACGCCCAGACCAAGTTCGGCTTCCTGTTGGAGGGCTTCAAGTACGGCGCGCCACCGCACGGCGGCATCGCACTGGGTTGGGACCGCGTAGTGGCTCTGCTCGCTGGTGTCGAGTCCATCCGCGACGTCATCGCCTTCCCGAAGACCGGCAACGGCTTTGACCCGCTGACTGCCGCTCCTGCCCCGATTACGGCACAGCAGCGGAAGGAAGCCGGCGTCGACTTCAAGCCGGAAACCAAGCCTGCGGCCAAGCCGGAGACCAAGTCCGAATAAGACGCTAGCCAAGGGCTCCCCACTCATGTGGGGGGCCCTTGGTGTTCCTGCAGATGAAAGGCGCCGGGTTGTTGGAACAAGCATTCTTGGAAACCCTCATGGATAAGGCGTGGCCGGCCGTGGAGCGCAATGACACGGGGGATTGGGTGCTTCGCGCGTCCTCCGGGGTCACGCAGAGGGCGAACTCCGTGTGGCCGAGGAACCTGCCTGGTGCGGCCGGAACTGCAGGTCTGGGCGGAACTGAAGACATAGCGCGGTCAGTCAGTTCGGCATCAGCCTGGTACAGGCAGCGGCGTCTCCCGCTCATTTTCCAGATATTCGATGACTCCCGTAGTGCAGGCCTTAACGCCGTCCTGGACGGGCAACGCTTCACCAGACAGTCCGAGACCCTGATTATGGTCCGGGGCATGGACGCCTTGGAGACCTTAAGTGCCGGGCCCAAGGGCGTAGAGGTCTCGGACACTCCCACCGATGAATGGCTTCGCTTGTGGTGGTCCGTGGATGGTCGCGGTGGCGAGGTGGAACTCGAGGTTGCCCGCACCATTCTTACCGGATGCAAGTCTCTGTACGCGCTGGTGAGGGACGACGACGGCGTACCGGCCGCCGTCGGACGCCTCGCCCTGGTGGACGGCTGGGGAGGCCTCTACGGCATGGCGACCTCGGTCACCCACCGCAGGCGGGGATACGGGACCATGGTCCTGACAGCGCTGCTGGAGCAGGGGGCGGCCCGCAATCTCCAAGGTTTTTGGCTGTTGGTCACTGCATCCAACCGCGGTGCCCAGGCGTTGTATTCGCGGGCCGGGTTCGTGGAACAAGGAAGCTATCTGTATCGGCAGGCTCCTTTGAGGCGGGCGCCGGGAGGCTGCTGAGCCGCAGTTACGGTGCTGGATCAGTCACCAGGATCCGGATGGAACAAGCATCCGAAGCAGCTTTTGCAAGCGCAGCAGTTTTGGGTTCCTGTACATCCAGGAAGGCAAGTTGGCTTCGGCTGGCCAGGGCCCGCAGGGAGGGTTGCGCCAGGACCAGGTCCACCAAGGCTCTGTCCCCGCCGGGAACAATGTACTCAACACGGTGGCCGGCGAAAATGCGCGCGGCCTGTTCCGCTGCGGAGTCCACCAATGCGTCCGCCTGGTTGGAGCGGCGCCGGGCATAACGTTGTTGGGATTGGCCACCTGCAGCCGTTCTGGACTGAACATAGCGGTTACCGCTTTTGGATTCCAGGACCTTGCTGCCGCTCGCCACGGCCACAGCGAAACCGCCCCGACGCACCAGCAGGATACCCAGACCACGTTCCTGGCCTGCAAGAGCGGCAAGCCGTTCGATGTCAGTGGCGCCACGGCCTGGACGTCCATCGACCGGCCAGGGTGCCTTCAGAAGGGCAGAAGCCCCGTCAGCGGCGCGGAGGAGGAGGCCGCCGTCGTCAGTCTCTTCAGTGAGTGGGCCATGGCTTCCGGCAAAGCGATCCACCCAACCCACCAGCCGTGATGCCGGCACGAGGGCCGTGCGGCTGGAGGCCCTCGGCGGCCGTTGTTGCGGGGCGGATGCGCGGCGGTCCACGTCGATGTCTCCTTTGTTGGAACTATGAGTAGCCTATCCATGTGGAAGATCTCTTTGGTGCCGGTGCAAACAACGACGACGAGTCGGAGGATCTGCCTGCCGCAGGGGTAGCCTCCGACGCCGCGTGGATGGCGTCCCAGCGGAGCCCGCTGGCAGTTCGGATGCGCCCCCGGACCTTGGATGACGTGGTGGGTCAACAGCACCTGTTGGGACACGGTTCCCCGCTTCGCCAGCTCGCCGCGGGCGCAGAAGCTGCCGGCCCGGCAGGGCCCAGTTCAGTCATTCTCTGGGGGCCTCCCGGAACCGGGAAAACGACGTTGGCACATGTCATCGCCCGCGGACCGGGGCGGAAGTTCGTGGAATTGTCTGCCATTACTGCCGGTGTGAAGGATGTTCGCCGGGTAATGGATGAGGCTTTGACCGCCCGGGACCTTTACAAGAAGACCACTGTCCTGTTCCTCGATGAAATCCACCGGTTCAACAAGGCGCAGCAGGACGCACTGTTGCCTGGCGTTGAAAACCGGTGGGTGGTCCTGGTGGCGGCCACCACGGAGAACCCGTCGTTCTCGGTGGTATCACCGCTGCTGTCCCGCTCGCTTCTGCTGACGCTGAAGCCACTGACGGATGACGACATTGCCGGTCTGTTGCAGCGGGCTGTTGCTGATGCCCGTGGCCTTGCCGGGCGTGTGGAACTCAGTCCCGAGGCTTTGGATCACTTGGTGCGGCTCTCCGGAGGTGACGCCCGAAGGGCCCTGACCGCCTTGGAAGCTGCGGCCGGCGTCGCGTTCGGAGACAGCAATGCCGTTTCAACCGTCGTCGAAGGGGAAGGCGGAACCGACGGGACCAGCGTCACGGACGGGACCAACGTCACCGACGACGGCGAACCGGGGCTTGCCGGCGACGGCGCCCCCGACGCGCCGGTGCTGGTGGAACTCAAGCACACCGAGCGTGCCCTGGACGCAGCTGCTGTTCGTTATGACAGGGCCGGCGACCAGCACTACGACGTCGCCAGTGCGTTCATCAAGTCCATCAGGGGCTCGGACGTTGATGCCTCCCTTCACTATCTGGCGCGGATGCTGGAGGCGGGGGAGGACCCGAGGTTCGTGGCGCGGCGCATCATCATCTCCGCGGCGGAAGACATCGGCATGGCCGATCCCACCGCTTTGCAAACAGCTGTGGCAGCGGCACAGGCGGTCCAGTTGATAGGGATGCCGGAAGGCCGGATTGTCCTGGCCGAAGCTGTTGTCCACCTTGCCACCGCTCCCAAGTCCAATGCGGCGTACATGGGCTTGAACAAGGCGGTTGCCGACGTCCGTGCCGGTTTCGGCGGCGGCATCCCCATGCATCTGCGGGACGCGCACTATCCAGGTGCCAAGCAATTGGGACATGGCAAGAGCTACAAGTACGCGCATGATGAACCGCACGGGGTGGCGACCCAGCAGTACCCGCCGGATGACCTCGTGGGAAAGGACTACTACGAGCCGACCAACAACGGCGCCGAACGCGATATAGCTGCCAGGCTGGAACGGCTCCGGAAGATCATCCGGGGACAGTAGCGTGGTAGGATAGTTGCTTGTCTGGCATGACCCGACGCACAATCCCTTTGAAGTTTCCTTCAATGGAGCTGTGCCGCGGGCCAGTAGCAAAAGGCAGCGGTTGGCCGATGCTCTCCCTGATGGAGGCCAGTAACACTGACACACCGCAGTAATTTGGAAGGACACAAGTGGCTAACAACACTCGTGCTCGCCGTACCGCACGCCTTTCGCGTGCACTCGGCATTGCTCTGACCCCCAAGGCCGCCAAGTACATGGAGCGCCGCCCGTACGGCCCCGGTGAGCACGGCCGTGCCCGCAAGAAGCAGGACTCCGACTACGCCGTACGTCTGCGCGAAAAGCAGCGTCTCCGCGCCCAGTACGGCATCCGCGAAGCCCAGATGACCCGTGCCTTCGAAGAAGCACGCCGCACCAAGGGCCTCACCGGTGAAAACCTGGTTGAGCTGCTCGAAATGCGTTTGGACGCCCTCGTACTGCGTGCAGGCTTCGCCCGCACCATCGCACAGGCCCGCCAGCTCGTTGTGCACCGCCACATCATGGTTGACGGCATCCGCGTGGACCGCCCGTCCTTCCGCGTTGGCGAAGGCCAGCTCATCCACGTTCACAGCCGCTCCGAGGTCATGGCTCCGTTCCAGGTCGCAGCTGCTGGTGCCCACGCCCTGAACAACGTGCCGGCATACCTGGACGTCAAGCTGGACGCCCTGCAGGCCCGCCTGGTTCGCCGCCCGAAGCGCTCCGAGGTCCCCGTGATCTGCGAAGAGCAGCTCGTCGTCGAATTCTACGCCCGCTAAATTCAAGCAGCGATTACAAAGAAAGCCCGTGGCACACGCCGCGGGCTTTCTTTGTAGGTAGGGTACTGACGTTTTTTCGATAGGGTACTGGGGAGGCCTTGGTCGAAGCCGGATACCGGCCGTGCCGGGCAGCGCAACAATCTAGGAGATGAATTCTATGTCTGGTGGCGACATCGCCGGCCTGATTGCGGCAGGAGTGTTCGCACTGCTGGTCCTGCTGTTGGCCGTGCCTATCCTGAAGCTCGGTGGCGTCTTTGACGAAGTGCGCACCACCATCCGATCCATCAGCGACGGGGCGACGCCCCTCATGGACGAAGTAACCGCAACGGTTTCCACTACCAACCAGCAACTGAAAAAAGTCGACGGCATCGCATCGAACGTGTCCGACGCATCGGCGAACATTTCCGCCCTGTCCTCGCTGGTGGCTGCGACTGTTGGTTCGCCGCTGATCAAGGTTGCAGCCTTCAGCTATGGTGTCCGTTCGGCCTTCGCGGGCCGTCGCGCTCCTTCCTCCGGCCGTCGCAGCCGCTGAACCAATTGGAGACCAGGAACACATGAAAAGAATCGTTTGGATGGGCATTGGGGTGGCGATTGGCATTATTGCCTTCCGCAAGGTCACCGAGGCCAAGGCCACTATCGGCCCGGATGGCTTGAACCGTGCAGTTGGGCGCCTTGCCGACGGCTTGTTCGATTTCGCGGATGCGGTGCGCTCAGGCATGCATGAACGCGAAGAGGACTTGAGGTCCGCGCTGGGCATTCAGAGTGCGGATATCAACACCAGCCCCGCCCGGCGCTAGCGAACACGGTTCGCCCCAGAGCCCACAACAAGGCAGAATGGAAAGCTGCGGAACGGCAACAGCCGGTGCCGCGCACAACGTGTGCAGTGAATTGAGAAGGGTAAGTAATCAGCTAATGAAGTCGCAGGAGATCACCAAACGCTGGGTGGACTTTTTTGTCAGCAAGGGCCACACCGCCGTTCCCTCCGCGTCGCTCGTTTCCAGCGACCCGTCACTTCTCTTTACTGTGGCAGGCATGGTGCCGTTCATTCCTTACTTGACGGCCCGCGAAGAGCCTCCCTACACACGCGCCACGAGCGTCCAGAAGTGTATCCGCACCGGCGACATCGAGGAAGTCGGCAAGACGGCACGGCACGGCACGTTCTTCCAGATGTGCGGCAACTTCTCCTTCGGGGACTACTTCAAGGAAGATGCCATCAAGTTCGCTTTCGAGCTGCTCACCAAGAGCGTTGACGACGGCGGCTATGGGCTTCCTGCCGAACGCCTCTGGGTGACGGTCTACGAGGAAGACGACGAAGCCCAGGAACTGTGGCTCAAGAACACGGGCATTCCGGCAGAACGCATCCAGCGCATGGGCAAGTCGGATAATTACTGGCACACGGGCCAGCCCGGTCCCGCAGGGCCCTGCTCGGAGATCTACTACGACCGCGGTCCCGAGTACGGTATTGAAGGCGGCCCGATTGCCGACGAAACGCGCTACATCGAAATCTGGAACCTCGTGTTCATGCAGTACCAGATCGAAAACGTGCGTTCCAAGGTGGACTTCGACATCGTGGGCGAACTGCCGAACAAGAACATTGACACCGGCCTGGGCATGGAACGCCTCGCGATGATCCTCCAGGGCGTCGAGAACATGTATGAGACGGACCAGGTCCGTCCTGTCATTGACAAGGCTGCAGAGCTGTCCGGCCGTGAATACACCTCTGCCGAGTCAGCAGATGACCCCCACCATACTGACGACGTCCGGATGCGTGTTGTTGCCGACCACATCCGCTCGGCCCTGATGCTTATTGCTGACGGAGTAGCACCTTCGAACGAAGGCCGTGGCTATGTCCTGCGCCGGCTGATCCGCCGGGCCGTCCGTGCGATGCGCCTGCTCGGTGTCGAGAAGGCTTGCCTGCCGGACCTTCTTCCTGCTTCCCGTGACGCCATGAAGGGTGTCTACCCGGTAGTGGAGACGGACTTTGCGCGCATCAGCCGTATCGCTTACGCCGAGGAAAAGGCGTTCCTGCGCACCATTGCCTCGGGTACAGCCCGCCTGGAGGATGCAGTGGCCGAATCGAAGGCTGCAGGGGTTCCCTTGTCCGGCGCCGATGCTTTTGCGCTGCATGACACCTACGGTTTCCCCATTGACCTCACCTTGGAAATGGCTGAAGAAGCCGGCCTTAAGGTTGACGAAGCCGGCTTCCGCTCGCTCATGCTTGAACAGCGTCAGCGCGCACAGGCAGATGCCAAGGGCAAGAAGGGCGGCCACGCCGATCTTACCGCCTACCAGGAGATGCTTGGCCAGGGCGAGACTACCTTTACCGGTTACGACGAGCTTGAGGGCGAGTCCAAGGTCCGCGGCATCGTCAGCGGCGGTCGGCGCGTGGCGCACGCTTCCACGGGCGACGAAATCGAAGTGGTCCTCAATGAGACGCCGTTCTATGCAGAAGCCGGTGGACAGTCGGCCGATACCGGCCTGATCACCGGCGACGGATTCGTCGTCGAGGTCCTGGACGTCCAGCGCCCGGTAAAGGGTCTGAGCGTCCATAAGGCAATCGTCCGGGAAGGTGAGATCGCCACCGATGCCCTGGTGCGCGCCGCCGTCGACCGTGAACGGCGCCACGCGGCCGAGCAGGCGCACACTGGCACGCACATTGTGCATGCCGCGCTGCACCAGATCCTGGGCCCGGAAGCTACCCAGCGTGGTTCCTACAACAAAGCCGGCTACCTCCGCTTCGACTTCGCCTGGGGTGAGGGCCTGAGCCCCGCCACGCGTTCGGAAATTGAAGAGGTTTCCAACATCGCCATCCGGAACAACTACCGGGTAGACACCAAGGTCATGGGCTTGGCCGAGGCCAAGGCCCTGGGCGCCATGGCCCTGTTCGGCGAGAACTACGGCAGTGAAGTACGCGTCGTGGAGATCGACGGCGCGTGGTCCCGCGAGCTTTGTGGTGGCACGCACGTGTCCAATACTTCCCTTATTGGCAGCCTTTCCCTGTTGGGTGAGCAGTCGGTTGGTTCCGGAAACCGCCGTGTGGAGGCCTTCGTGGGCTTGGACGCTTTCCGCCACCTGGCGGCCGAGCGGGCACTCGTTACGGAACTCACAGAACTGTTGAAGGTTCCCTCCGGCCAGCTCGCCGACCGCATCTCCAGCACCTTGAACAAGTTGAAGGCAACAGAGAAGGAACTCGACCGCCTTCGCAAGGAGCAGCTGGCTGCAGCGGCCGCCAACCTGGTGGGTACCGCCAAGGACGCCGCGGGTGTGCGGGTTGTAGCCCACGACGCCGGCCAGGTGGGTGGAGCAGACGATCTCCGGAACCTTGCCCTGGACCTCCGCAGCCGCTTGGGCTCCGAAGCCGCTACTGTGGCCGTTGCCGGTGTCAGCAACGACCGGCCCGTCATTTTGATCGCCACTAATGAGGCTGCCCGCGAAGCCGGCGTGAAGGCCGGAGCTTTGGTGCGCCTTGCCGCGGGCATCCTCGGTGGTGGTGGCGGCGGCAAGGACGATGTCGCCCAAGGCGGCGGCACCGACGCTGGGAAGGTCTCTGAGGCCCTCACAGCGGTGGTGGATGCGATAGCCAAGCGCTAACGGTGAATTCCAGTACGAACAGCGGCGTCTACCCCCAAGGCATCAAGCTGGGGGTAGACGTCGGCACCGTCAGGGTTGGGCTGGCCATTTGCGACCCCGACGAAATCCTGGCCACGCCTTTCAAGACAGTGGGCCGCGACGCCAAAAAGAACTCCGACGTTCGCGTGGTGGTTAAACAGGCTATGGAAATGCGGGCCGTACAGATTTTCGTGGGCCTTCCAAAGACCATGAAAGGGGAGGAACGAAGCTCCGCGCAGATGGCAACGGAGTACGCCGAACTGCTTGCGGGCGAGCTCGCCCGAACCGGTTTGGACGTTCCCGTGAACCTCGTGGATGAGCGTCTTTCCACTGTTACGGCGCACCGCAACCTGCACGAAGCTGGCATGAGCAGCAAGAACCACCGTAAAGTGGTTGATCAGGTTGCCGCTGCTGGAATACTTCAGCACGCGATCGACATGCAAAAAGCCAGAGGAACGGACGTTGGCCGCCGCGTAAATGCACCGGGGCCGTCCGATACATCCAGCAGTGCCCCAACGCTGCAGGCTTCCTCCGGCCCTGAACCAGATTCTTCTACGAGGGGACTGCAACTGTGAGCCCGGTCAACAACGACCCCTCCAGCGGAACCGCCAGCGGCGGCATGCCGCTGACCCGCAAGGAACTGCGGGCGCGGGAACGATTCCTCGCCACCCAGAACCAGAACGTCGTACCCGTTCCCGAAGCGACGCCGGGGGAAGCAGCGCCTTCGGCTGATGTCGAGCCTGAACTGCCCCGCCCGATCCCCGCGGTTCCCAAGCCAACTGCTGCGCCTGAAGCCCCTGCGCCTGAACCGGTTGCGCCTGAACAGGTTGCGCCCCAACCGGCTGAGTCTGAAACCCCGGCCCCGGAACCTGTGCGGGCGGCTGCTTCTCCGGAGGTCCCGCCAGTTCCGGATGCGTTGCCGACGGTTGCTCCTGCCGAACATGTGGAGCCCGTGCTTTCGGAAGAGGAGCACCATGACGATGCCCTTCCGGTCCCGGCTGTTGCACATGTCTATGCCGGTCATGCCAACGAGGCCCACGACACCTACGGCGTCCACGAAGGCTCGGTCCACGTGGATGATCATGCGTTTGAAGAGCATGCACCCCAGTACCATTACGAAGCCCACGAAGGGCACATGGAGCTTCACGACGAGCTTCATGACGAGCACCACCACCTCATCGCTCCGGTAGAAGTTACGGCGGCGTCCAAGGCCGCGGCCAAGAAGGCGCGGCGTCGCCGTCGGGTCCTTGCCTTGCTGATCACGCTGGGAGTCTTTGTTGCCGCCATCGCGATCGGGGCACAATTCCTCAAGCCCCTCCTTGGCATGGACAAAGTCACTGATTACCCCGGTCCCGGGACGGGCTCCGTCAGCATTACGGTCCCGGAAGGGGCCGGCCCCAAGGCTGTGGCAACCGCGCTGGTGGAAAACCACGTCGTGGCGGACGCCGATTCCTTCGTCAAGGAGTTCGTGACCGAGGGCGGCGAGCTCTCGCCGGGGGAATTCACCTTCCGTACCGAGATGAAAAACTCCGACGCCGTTGCTGTCCTCGTCAACAAAGACGCTTCCAAAGTGATCTACTTCGCCTTGAGCGCAGGTCTGCGGATCAACGAGTCGCTGGAGGCTATCTCCAAGGGCTCCGGCATCCCCATGGCACAGCTGAATGGCTTCAACCAGGCGCCCGGACAGTTCGGGGTGCCTGCGAAGGCCAAGAACCTGGAGGGCTTCCTCGCTCCCGGAGAGTATCGCTTCCCGCTGGGAACATCGGGTAAGGACATCATCCAGAAGTTGGTCTCCAGCACCCTTGATGAGCTCAAGGCCCAAGGAATTACGGATCCGGCCAAGCAGTACGACACCGTAACCATCGCCAGCATCGTCCAGGCGGAGGGCGGCCAGGCCGACTATGGGAACGTCGCTGGTGCGATCTACAACAGGCTCAAACCGAACAACACCGAGACCAACGGCCTTATCCAGTCCGATGCCACGGTGACTTATGGCCTGGGCAAGAAGTCCTTCCACCTCACGGACGAAGAGAAGGCCGATAAGTCCAACACCTACAACACGTACGCCAACCCAGGGCTGCCCGCCGGCCCGATCGGTTCTCCGGGCAAGACGGCGATCGACGCCGCAGCAAAGCCGACGCAGAACGATTACCTGTACTGGGTCACCATCAACCTGGACACCAAGGAGACCAAGTTCTCCAAGACACTGGCCGAACACAGCAGGTACGTTGAGCAATACAACGCATGGTGCCAGGCCAACGCCGGACGGTGCGTGTGAGTCGTCGCGCCGCTGTCCTCGGGCACCCGATCTCACATTCGAAGTCCCCGGCGATGCACACTGCCGCCTATGCCAAGCTCGGCGTGGACATCGAATACTCGGCAATCGACCTGACGGTCGATGGGCTTCCGGCCTTCATGGATTCCCTCCGCGGGGACCGATCATGGTGCGGGCTGTCGGTAACCATGCCCTTGAAGTCGGCCATGGTCAGGGAAGTTGACGAGGTCCGGGGCGCTGGCGCCCAGTTGGGCGTTATCAACACTGTGGCCTTTGAGTACGACGGCGGTTCGGCTCGCCGCATCGGTTACAACACCGATGTCGCGGGCATCGTGGAAGCAGTACGCTACGCGGGAATCTCTTCGGCACCACATGCTGCTGTCCTCGGCGGCGGAGGAACCTCCGCGGCTGCCATTGCTGCCGTACACGAGCTCGGGGCCGGGCACGTGGACGTTTTCGTCCGGGATGCCACGCGCGCCGTCGACGCCCAGGCCGCTGCGGCCGCCGTCGGAATTTCCCTGCGGCTCCGCCCCCTCAGTGAGGCGGCCACTGCCGTGGCCGGGTCCGGGCTGGTCATCTCCACCTTTCCACCGCGCGCGGCCGATGCGCTTGCGGTAGAGCTTGCTGCCCTGCCAGGAACAGGGGCAGGGGTTTTGCTGGACGTCGCTTATGACCCGTGGCCCAGCCGCCTCGCCGAGGTTTGGCACGGCCATGGGGGAGCGGTGGTTCCCGGGCTTGAAATGCTGATGTACCAAGCGGCGGAGCAGATCCGGCAGTTCAGTGGCTGTGACGTTGACGCCTCCGTCATAGATGTGATGTGCGACTCAGTTGGGCTTCCCCGGCGAGTGTTCTAGAGGCCTTACATGGCAGGATTGGTTATATGTTGCGTTGGTTGACTGCCGGTGAATCCCATGGTCCGGCTCTGATCGGAATTGTTGAAGGCGTGCCCGCCGGTGTTGAACTCACCAGCGGGCAAATCCGTGATGCCTTGGCGCGTCGTCGCCTGGGCTATGGACGTGGCGCCCGCATGAAGTTTGAGCAGGATGAAGTCACGATCCTCGGGGGTGTGCGCCACGGCATCACCCAGGGTGGTCCGGTCGCCATTCAGGTGGGCAACACCGAATGGCCAAAGTGGGAGCAGATTATGTCTGCTGATCCGGTGGACCCTGAAGTACTTGCCGACCAAGCCCGCAACGCACCTCTGACGCGCCCGCGTCCGGGGCACGCCGATTTCACCGGGATGCAGAAGTACGGCTTTGATGAAGCCCGTCCGGTCCTTGAGCGCGCAAGTGCGCGTGAAACCGCCACCCGTGTTGCTCTTGGTACCGTTGCCGCCCAGTTCCTTAAGCAACTGGGCGTGGAATTGGTAAGCCACACCGTTTCCATCGCCAGCGTCACCGTACCCGAGGGCAAGGCGTTGCCCCTGCCCAAGGACGTCATCGCCCTTGATGCAGATCCGCTGCGCTGCTTCGACCGCGAAACATCCGATGCAATGGTCGCCGAGGTGGATGCCGCCCACAAGGAAGGCGAGACCCTTGGCGGCGTGGTTGAGGTCCTTGCCTACGGACTTCCCCCTGGATTGGGCAGTTACGTCCACTGGGACCGCCGCCTTGATTCCCGCCTGGCCGCTGCGCTGATGGGTATCCAGGCCATCAAGGGCGTGGAGGTCGGTGACGGGTTCCTCACCGCTGCCCGCCGTGGTTCTGCAGCGCACGACGAAATCCTCAAGGATGAGAACGGCAGAATTATTCGTCAGACCAACCGTGCCGGCGGCATTGAGGGTGGAATGAGCATCGGCGAAGTTCTGCGCGTCCGCGCCGCCATGAAGCCTATTGCCACTGTTCCCCGCGCGTTGCGCACCATTGATGTCAGCACCGGGGAACCCGCCAAGGCGCACCACCAGCGTTCGGACGTTTGTGCAGTTCCGGCAGCGGGCGTTGTGGCCGAGGCCATGGTTGCCCTCGTCCTCGCAGAAGCCATTGCCGAGAAATTCGGAGGTGACTCTGTTGCCGAGACCACGCGTAACCTGCAGAGCTACCTGGACAACATTCCGGCAACCCTGGACTCGGTCGGCCGGTAGTGGGCCGCACTACCCAGGACGGCTGCGCTGGCCGTCCCGTTGTCCTGGTGGGTCCCATGGCAGTTGGCAAGTCTGCCATTGGCCAGCAACTGGCGCAGCAACTCGGCGTTCCCTTCGTGGACACCGACGCCGTGGTGGTCGCGGCGCACGGCAGCATCGCTGACATTTTCGCTGGTCGGGGAGAACACGCGTTCCGGGAAATCGAAGCCCGGGCAGTGGCGAAGGCCATCGAGGCTGCCAAGGAACAACCAGCAGTGATTTCGCTGGGTGGTGGAGCGGTCCTGGACTCGGGAACCCAGCAATTGCTGGGGGAGTGCACCGTGGTTTACCTGGAATGCGACGCCTCGACTGTTGCTGACCGGATCGCGCGAAACACCGGACGGCCTTTGCTGCAGGGCGACGCAATGTCCCGTTGGGAAGCTCTGTTTGCCACCAGGCGTCCAGTGTATGAGCGTCTCGCAGACATTGTCCTGGACGTCCGTTCGGGATCCGTGGCTGAAATCGGCCTCCGGTTGGAGGAACGGCTGCGCCAGCATGCAGCCTTGAAAGAGGAAGTTGAAAAGTGAGCAACGAAGCAACTGTCATCAAGGTGACCGGCCAATCAACCACGGAGAACTACGACGTCATCGTGGGCCGTGGACTCCTGCAATCCCTTCCCGCCAAACTTGGCGAGCGGGTTCGACGCGTGCTTGTCATTCACCCACGTGCCCTTCGCCTGACCGGGGACACCGTCCGCGATGAGCTCGAAGCTGCCGGCTTCACCGCGCTGACGGCCGAGATTCCGGATGCCGAAGAAGGCAAGCACATACAGGTTGCCGCTTTCTGCTGGCAGGTGCTGGGGCAGAACGATTTCACGCGCTCGGACGCTATTGTTGCCGTCGGTGGCGGGGCCGTGACCGACCTCGCCGGATTCGTTGCTGCCACCTGGCTTCGCGGAGTCAAAGTCATCCACATGCCCACCAGCTTGTTGGGCATGGTGGATGCCTCAGTTGGCGGGAAAACAGGTATCAACACTGCCGAAGGCAAGAACCTGGTGGGATCGTTCCATCCTCCGGCGGCTGTACTGGCGGATCTGGATACGCTCAAGACTTTGCCCAGGAATGAGCTGATTTCCGGAATGGCAGAGGTCATCAAGTGCGGCTTTATCGCCGATCCCGCGATCCTTGACCTCGTGGAAAAGAACACGGACGCCGTGATGGATCCGGAGTCGGACGTTGTCCGTGAACTCATCGAACGCGCCATTGCGGTCAAAGCCAACGTCGTCTCCCAGGACCTCAAGGAATCCGGGCTGCGCGAAATCCTGAACTACGGACACACGCTGGGCCATGCCATTGAACTCGTGGAACGGTACTCCTGGCGCCATGGTGCGGCCGTTTCGGTAGGCATGATGTTCGCTGCTGAACTGGCCCGAAGCGTTGGACGACTCTCCGACGCCGACGCCGACCGGCACCGCACCATCCTTGAGAGCCTTGGTTTGCCCATCACCTACCGCAAGGACCGTTGGCAAGGCCTGCTGGATGGCATGCGCCGGGATAAGAAGTCACGTGGCGACCTCCTGCGCTTTGTTGTCCTGGATGGCGTAGCCAAGCCCAGCATTCTGGACGTCCCCGATACGTCCCTGTTGTTTGCTGCCTACCAGGAGATTGCTTCATGATGACCACCCTCAGGGAAGGCGTCAGCGATTGGCCAACCGCAGGATTCCCGGGCGTCCGCACGAACCCGGACACCTTGCTGCCCGTCATCGTCAACGAAGACGCACTGGAATCTGCGCTGGCCGCTTCGGAAGATCCTGCCGACCGCATCATGGCGCTGCTGCTGGAAAACCAGCCAAAGGAAGCGGCGGAATTGCTCGCCGAAGCCCGCTACAAGGACCCGGAATCCTTCCGGTTGCGGATTTTTGAAGCTGAAGTCCACCGGGCCACCAACCGCCTGGACCGTGCCATCCAACTGTTCCGCCAGCTGCTGCAGGAAGTCCAGGGCACGTCCAAGGAAGCGATCGTCCACCAGTATTTGGGCAGGGCCTATTTCGTCAGCGGAAATGCTCTGGCAGCGTCCGAAGAGTTCGCCAAGGCCCTGGACCTGAGGGTTGCCAAGGCTGCCGATGCCGCGCTGATTTACTCCTCCGCGGTAGCGCTCCAACGGGCCAGGGACGTGCTGGAACTCGCGTCCTGATCCAGGCTGGAACCACCCGAAGCCAAGCCACTTCCCATTTGCCGGTAGAATGGTTCTTGGATTTTTGATAAATACGCGCTGGCACGCCTTTTGGCATGCTGGCTGGCATACCCGGCTGGAAGCTAGAAACCGTAGCTAGAACCAGTGAGAGAAACCAGAGGATACGAGTGGCAACCACAAACGACATCAAGAACGGAACCGTACTGAAGCTCGAGGGCCAGCTCTGGAACATCATTGAGTTCCAGCACGTCAAGCCGGGCAAAGGTGGCGCTTTCGTTCGCACCAAGATGCGCAACGTCATGTCCGGCAAGGTGGTTGACAAGACCTTCAACGCCGGCCTGAAGATCGAGACCGCTACGGTTGACCGCCGTGACTACCAGTACCTGTACCAGGATGGCGAAGACTTCGTCTTCATGGACACCCAGGACTACGACCAAATCACCGTTTCCGGTGCTACGGTCGGCGACGCCACAAACTTCATGCTCGAGAACCAGATGGTGAACATCGCCATCCACGAAGGCACGCCGCTGTACATCGAGCTGCCGCCGAGCGTCGTTCTCGAAATCACCTACACCGAGCCCGGCCTCCAGGGCGATCGCTCCTCGGCGGGCACCAAGCCGGCAACCGTGGAAACCGGCTACGAAATCCAGGTTCCGCTGTTCGTGGAGCAGGGCACCAAAGTCAAGGTTGACACCCGCGACGGCAGCTACCTGGGCCGGGTCAACGACTAGTGAGCGCACGCGGTAAAGCCCGTAGCAGGGCACTAGAAGTACTTTTCGAGGCGGAGCAGCGTTCCGTTTCGGCTTTTGACGCGCTCAAGGCGCGTCGGGAGAAAACGGATCTCGTCATTAACCCCTACACGATGGAAATCGTTGAGGGTGTCGTCTCCATGCAGCCGACTATCGACGAATTCCTGCAGACCTATGCCCAGGGCTGGACGCTTGAGCGGATGCCTTCGGTAGACCGCATCATCCTCCGCATTGGTGCCTGGGAACTCCTCTACAACGACGAAGTCCCGGACGGAGTGGCAGTCAGCGAAGCTGTGGCCCTCGCCAAGACAATGTCCACGGACGAATCACCGGCCTTCATCAACGGCTTGCTTGGCCGGCTCCAGAAGCTCAAGCCGTCACTGCTCGCCTAGGCGTCGCTGCAGCTTGTTCAGAAAGAGGACCCGCGTCCACAGGAAACTGTGGGGCGGGTCCTCTTCTTTGAGCGGGTCAATTCTTAGAGCGGGTCAGTTCTTAGAGCGGGTCAGGTCAGCACTGCCGCCCGGAGCGCCGGAATCCCGCGAAGATGGTCAAGTTCGTCCCGCTGATGAACGGGCACGTCACGGCCGCTGAGGATGCGTTGGCGCGTGAATGCCAAGGCCGTGGCGCCCTTGATGAACGCCCGCATCTGCGCGGCACGACCACGCGAGGCTGCCCAGCGAACCGCCTGCCGCCTTCCTTGGGAGGTCGCCAGCATTTCAACTTCGGCCGGGGTGAACCATCCGGCCCTGGCATATTCGAGAAGCCGCTGGCGCGTGAGTTTGCCTTCGGCAATGCGCAGGAAAATGATGCCCAGGGCCGCGATCAGGAAGATCGGCACCTGCACCACGAAGTAGTCCAGCAGGAAGTCCTGGCCCATGCTGTTCCACCGGTTATGCAGGAACATGGCCGGCAGGAGTCCGATGGCGAAGGCGAGCACTGCATAGCCGGAATGCCATCGACGGGCGGCGAATCCCATAATCAGGCCGGTTGTCCCCGTGAAAATGGCGTGGGCGAAGGGTGACATGACCCCGCGAAGGATGAAGATCCGGACAAGGTCCGTGCCGGGCTCCGATGAGGAGGCGATCTCACGGCCGAAGTAGAGGATGTTCTCGGTGAAGGCAAAGCCGGCCGCGATGGTAAAAGCAAAGACCACACCATCCACGGGACCATCGAAATACTTCCGGGCTCCAAGGATCAGAAGCAACAGGCCAAGCGATTTGGTGAATTCCTCCACGATGGGAGCCTGGACCGTGGCCATGAAATAAGTGAATGCTTCTTCGCTGGTGGTGGGAGCTGCCAAGGCGAAGAGGGGCTGGATCAACAATGTTCCGGCGATTGAGACTGCAGCTCCCCATGTGAAAGCGAACCAGAGCAGCCTGTTTGGTTCGGGCTCCCAACGGTCAATGAGCCGTACGGTCAGCAGTACCACCGACAACGGGACCAGGGAGGCGATGAACCCGATCACGAAGCCTGCGATTCCTGTATTGCCCAGAAGGAAGGGAACCACCAGGAGAAGGCTGCCGAAGACCAATATGGCGCCCGCCAGGAGCAGGGGGAGTGTACCCGGCGACCGGCGGGCCCGGGGTGCCGGTGGAGCCGGCCAGGCCTGCTGGGGAAGGCTGCCGGGGTTACCGGGCGCTGGTTGGTAGTTTCCGGGCTGTACGTGTCCGATCCATGTGGGATTGGCTCCCGGTTCCAGACAGGGCCGCGGGTAGGGTTGATGCCCGCCGGGGTGCCCAGGATGGTCGCTGCTCATGGCTTAGAGCCTATTGCAACGGACCGGATGTGAGCTTTAACTCACGCCTCGTCTGCGGCCCGGTGAGGCGGCCGGTTTTCGCTGTGGTAGTTTTGAAAGGCAAATATTCCTTTTTTAATTCCGTCCCGTGAGGCGGGGAAAGGGGAGACGAGCGAATGACTGAAGTCACTTCAGCGCAGGTACCGTCGCGGGTTGTTCTCAACCAAGCGGACATTGATCGCGCGCTGACTCGTATCGCCCATGAGATCCTCGAAGCCAACAAGGGTTCCCAGGATCTGGTTCTGTTGGGCATTCCCAGCCGCGGTTATCCCTTGGCCGTGCGGCTCGCCAACAAAATCGCTGCGGCTGACCCCGGCGTCAACGCGGAAACGATCGTCGGGCAACTGGACGTCACCATGTTCCGTGACGATCTTTCACACCAGCCCACCAGGCCGCCCCACCACACACGCCTGCCGCTGTCCGGTATCGACAACAAAGTTGTTGTCCTCATTGACGATGTCCTGTATTCCGGCCGCACCATCAGGGCAGCACTTGATGCCCTGGTGGACCTTGGCCGTCCCAGGATTGTCCGCCTGGCAGTCCTGGTAGACAGGGGCCATCGTGAGCTTCCCATCCGCGCGGACCATGTAGGCAAGAACCTGCCCACTTCTTCCGCAGAAAAGGTCCGCGTCCACCTCGAGGAAATCGACTCGGTGGACGGCGTTCCAGTCAATGAAGTAGTAATCGAGGCGGGCAAGTGAAGCACCTCCTCTCCACTGAGAACCTCAGCGCCGTGGACGCCATCCGCGTTCTGGACACCGCCGAAGAAATGTCGGCCGTGGGCGACCGCGAGGTCAAGAAGCTCCCTGCCCTCCGTGGCCGCACGGTAGTGAACCTCTTCTTCGAGGACTCCACCCGTACCCGGATCTCCTTCGAAGCCGCAGCAAAGCGCCTTTCAGCCGATGTCATCAACTTCGCGGCCAAGGGTTCCTCCGTGTCCAAGGGCGAGTCCCTCAAAGACACAGCCCAGACCCTGGCCGCCATGGGCGCGGATGCAGTGGTCATCCGTCATTGGGCTTCCGGCGCTCCGCACCGGCTTGCTGCAACGGACTGGATCGACGCCGCAGTGATCAACGCAGGCGATGGCACCCACGAACACCCCACGCAGGCGCTGTTGGACGCGTTCACCATGCGCCGGCACTGGTCCCGGCTCAACGGGACGAAATCCACCGGGGCGGACCTTCGAGGCATGCGTGTCGCGATCGTCGGAGATGTCCTGCATTCCCGCGTGGCCCGGTCGAACGTCTGGTTGTTGCGCACCCTGGGTGCCGAGGTCACGTTGGTTGCGCCACCCACACTGCTGCCGATCGGCGTCGAGCACTGGCCCTGCAAGGTCAGCTACAACCTGGACGAAACGCTCGAAGCGGGCGTCGACGCGATGATGATGCTGCGCGTCCAGGGTGAGCGCATGCATGCCTCGTTCTTCCCCTCTACCCGTGAGTACTCACGGCGCTGGGGCTTCGACGATGCCCGGCTTCGGGCACTGGATGACCTTGGCATGAAAGACACCATCATCATGCACCCCGGCCCCATGAACCGTGGCCTGGAAATTTCCTCGGCCGCCGCCGATTCGCCCCGCTCAACAGTGCTTGCACAGGTGCGGAACGGTGTTTCAGTGCGCATGGCCGCCCTCTACCTGCTGCTCTCCGGGGATTCCCGTGAAGCAACTGCCGCAACGGCAGCGAACACCCACGCTGTAAGCCAGTCCACCAAGGAGAGCAACTGATGGCCGAGAACACGTACCTGATCCGCGGGGCTGCCATTCTCGGCGGCGAAGCTGAAGACCTGCTGATCCGCGATGGCGTCATCGCAGCCAGGGGCAAGGATCTCCACGACGACGACGCCACAGTGATCGACGGCGAGGGCCTCATTGCCTTGCCTGGCATGGTGGACGTCCACACGCACTTGCGCGAACCCGGCCGCGAAGATGCTGAAACGGTCGAGACCGGCACTCGTGCCGCAGCCCTGGGTGGCTTCACGGCCGTCCACGCCATGGCCAACAGCAACCCCGTTGCTGACACGGCAGGTGTCGTCGAACAGGTCCACAGCCTTGGCCGCGCGTCGGGCTGGGTGGACGTACGACCCGTTGGCGCTGTCACGGTGGGCCTGGCCGGTGAACAACTTGCGGAACTGGGTGCCATGGCGGATTCCCGCGCCCAGGTGCGGATGTTCTCCGACGACGGCATCTGCGTGCACGATCCCGTGCTGATGCGCCGCGCGCTGGAGTACGTCAAAGCGTTCGACGGCGTGGTGGCCCAGCACGCGCAGGAACCCCGCCTTACCGCCGGGGCACAGATGAACGAAGGCGCCGTCTCGGCGGTGCTGGGTCTTGCCGGTTGGCCGGCGGTGGCAGAGGAAAGCATCATCGCCCGCGACGTCCTGCTCGCGCAGCATGTGGGTTCCCGCCTCCACGTCTGCCACGTCTCCACCGCCGGATCCGTTGAAATCGTCCGCTGGGCCAAAGCCCGGGGGATCAACGTCACAGCCGAGGTCACCCCCCACCACCTGCTCCTCACTGACGAACTGGTCCGCAGCTATGACCCCGTGTATAAGGTCAACCCGCCGCTGCGTACGGATGCCGACGTCCAGGCGCTCCGCGAAGGCCTCGCCGACGGCACGATCGACGTTGTGGGCACGGACCACGCACCGCACCCCAGCGAGCACAAGGAATGCGAGTGGGCGCAGGCGGCCATGGGCATGACCGGCCTGGAAACGGCACTGTCCGTGGTTCAGGAAACCATGATCGAAACCGGACTCATGACGTGGGCAGACTTCGCCCGGGTCACCTCCTTCACCCCGGCAGTTATTGGCCGCGTAGCGGACCAGGGCCGGCCGTTGGAGGAAGGCGAGCCCGCCAACGTCATCCTGGTGGACCCGGCTGCGCGCTGGACGGTTGACCCCCATAAAATGGCCACCATGGGCCGCAATTCACCGTTCAAGGGCAAAGAGCTGCCCGGATCCGTGGTCGCAACCTTCTTCAAGGGCCACCCCACGGTTCTCAACGGCAAGCTCAACACTCCGTACAGGTACGCCGGAAACTACCCAACCCCGGATGCCGCCGGGGCAGTCAGCGGTAGCTGATGAACAACCAGACACTCACCGTGCTCATCACGGTGCCGCTGATCATCCTCGTCCTGGTGATGATCTGGCTGGGGTGGAGGAACCGGCTCAGGCGGCAAGCCGACGTCGAACGCCTCCCCGAGGTGCCGCAGCAACTGACACCGGCCACGGCGGTAGCGGAGGGCCAGTACGTTGCCACTACCACCGCAGGTGACTGGCTGGACCGGATCGCAGTGCAGGGCCTTGGCATCCGCACCAACGCGGAACTGAGCATCCATGCTGAAGGCATCCTGTTCGACCGCCCAGGCGCCGCCCCGGTATTCATCCCACGCTCCGCAGTGGCTGACAGCCGCCAAGCCGCCGGCATGGCCGGGAAGTTCGTCGAAAAAGACGGACTCCTGGTTATCAGTTGGAAGCTGGGCGGCAAGGAACTGGATACCGGGTTCCGGACCAGGCATGCAGCCGACAAAGAGCTCCTCCTCGAAGCCATCCAAGAATTGATCTCCGCAGCCCCTCAGGCAGATGCCGATAGTGGAAAGTAATAAAGTGACGGACAGTAAAGCAGCCACCACACCCACCCCCTCAGCAGCAGTACTGGTGCTCGAAGACGGCCGCATGTTCCGCGGCCGTAGCTACGGCGCCCAGGGAACGGCCCTCGGTGAGGCCGTCTTCGCCACCGGAATGACCGGCTACCAGGAGACCATCACCGATCCCTCCTACGCCCGCCAGCTCGTGGTGCAGACTGCACCCCACATCGGCAACACGGGCGTCAACAGCGAAGACGCTGAGTCCCGCCGCATCTGGGTGGCCGGCTACATTGTGCGCGATGCCGCCCGCCGCCCCTCCAACTGGCGCTCGGAACGTTCTTTGGACTCCGAATTGGTAGAGCAAGGCATCGTGGGCATCCAGGGCGTCGATACGCGTGCCATCACCCGCCACCTCCGCGAGCACAAGACCATGCGCGCAGGCATCTTCTCGGGTGAGGCCGCACAGGCATCGGACAAGGAGCTCCTGAACGCCGTGCTGGCAAGCGCCCCCATGGAAGGCGCAGCGCTGGCTGAAGAGGTCTCCATTGACGAGGCTTACGTCGTGGAACCCAAGGACCACGGCTGGGAAGGCGAGCCCAGGTTCTCCATTGCCGCCGTCGACCTCGGCATCAAGGCCATGACCCCGGTCCGCTTCGCCGAACGCGGCGTGCGCGTGCATGTCCTTCCGGCGAAGTCCACCCTGGAAGACGTCAACGCGGTCAACCCGGACGGCTTCTTCATGTCCAACGGACCTGGCGACCCCGCTACGGCGGACCACCAGGTTTCCTTGCTGCGCTCGGTGCTGGACGAGAAACTCCCGTACTTCGGCATCTGCTTTGGGAACCAGATCCTGGGACGCGCCCTGGGCTTCGGCACCTACAAGCTCCGGTACGGCCACCGCGGCATCAACCAGCCGGTGATGGACCGCCGTACCGGAAAGGTTGAAATCACCTCGCAGAACCACGGCTTCGCCGTTGACGCGCCGCTGAACGGTGCCACTGTGGCACCGGAAGAGCGCTTCGGCCGCGTCGAAGTCAGCCACGTCTCCTTGAATGACGACGTCGTTGAAGGCCTTGCCTGCCTGGACATCCCGGCGTTCTCGGTCCAGTACCACCCTGAAGCCGCGGCTGGCCCGCACGATGCTGCCTACCTGTTCGACCGCTTTATCGACCTCATGGCCGATACCAAGTCCAAGGCCACAGACGCCAACTCCACCGAATCCAAGACTGAGGACAAGAAGTAATGCCAAAGCGTACAGATCTCAAGAGCGTCCTTGTCATCGGTTCCGGCCCCATCGTCATCGGCCAGGCAGCCGAGTTCGACTACTCCGGGACCCAGGCTCTGCGCGTCCTCAAGGAGGAAGGCCTCCGGGTCATCCTCGTAAACTCCAACCCCGCCACGATCATGACGGACCCCGAGTTCGCCGACGCCACCTACGTCGAGCCCATCACGCCCGAGGTTGTTGAGAAGATCATCGCCAAGGAGCGTCCGGACGCCATCCTGCCCACCCTGGGTGGCCAGACGGCCCTGAACACTGCCATTGCGTTGGACAAGAACGGTGTGCTGGAGAAGTACAACGTGGAACTCATTGGCGCAAACATTGCCGCCATTGAGCTCGGGGAAGACCGCGAGAAGTTCAAGGGCGTTGTTGAGCGTTGTGGCGCGGAGTCCGCACGCAGCCACATCATCCACACCATGGAAGAGGCCTTCGCTGCTGCTGAGGACCTCGGCTACCCCATGGTGGTCCGGCCGTCCTTCACCATGGGTGGCTTGGGCTCAGGCCTGGCTTACAACGAGGACGACCTCCGCCGCATCGTCGGCCAGGGCCTCCAGTACAGCCCTACCACTGAGGTCCTGCTCGAAGAGAGCATTCTCGGTTGGAAGGAATACGAGCTTGAGATGATGCGCGACAAGAACGACAACGTCGTTGTTGTTTGCTCCATCGAAAACTTCGATCCCGTGGGCGTCCACACCGGTGACTCCATCACGGTTGCGCCGGCACTGACCCTCACGGACCGCGAGTACCAAAAGCTTCGCGACGTCTCCATCGCCGTTATCCGCGAAGTGGGCGTTGACACCGGTGGCTGCAACATCCAGTTCGCTATCGACCCCGCCACGGGCCGCGTAGTGGTTATCGAGATGAACCCGCGCGTATCCCGTTCCTCCGCGCTGGCTTCCAAGGCAACCGGCTTTGCCATTGCCAAGATCGCCACCAAGCTCTCCCTTGGTTACACCCTGGATGAGATCCCTAACGACATCACGCAGAAGACGCCCGCGTCGTTCGAGCCCACCTTGGACTACGTTGTGGTCAAGGTTCCGCGTTTCGCTTTCGAGAAGTTCCCGGCAGCCGACAACACGCTGACCACCACCATGAAGTCTGTTGGCGAAGCCATGGCCATGGGCCGCAACTTCACCGAAGCCCTGCAGAAGGCCCTTCGCTCGCTGGAGCAGAAGGGCTCGCAGCTGGACTTCAGCTCCGTACCGGAGTATGAGGTTGCCGAGCTCATCGAGAAGGCCAAGCGACCCACGACGGACCGCCTGCACCAGGTGCAGCGCGCCCTGCTGGGTGGCGCCACGGTGGAGGACCTCTTCGAAGCCACCAAGATCGATCCTTGGTTCCTGGACCAGCTGCAGCTCCTGAACGAGACCGCGCAGGAGATCCGCAAGGCCGGCGTCCTTACAGAGGAAATGCTGCGCAATGCCAAGCGCCACGGCTTCTCCGATGAGCAGATCGGTGCGTTGACGCACAACAATGAGGCAGTGGTCCGCGGCGTCCGCCAGGCCTTGGGCATTCGTCCGGTCTACAAGACGGTGGACACCTGTGCCGCTGAGTTTGCCGCTTACACCCCGTACCACTACTCGTCCTACGACGAAGAAGATGAGGTGGGCCTGCACGCCAAGCCCTCCGTCATCATCCTTGGCTCAGGGCCCAACCGCATTGGCCAGGGCATTGAGTTCGACTACTCCTGCGTCCACGCCTCCATGGCGCTGCGCAAGGCCGGCTACGAGACCGTCATGGTCAACTGCAACCCCGAGACTGTCTCCACGGACTACGACGTCTCCACGCGCCTTTATTTCGAGCCGCTGACCCTTGAGGATGTCCTCGAGGTCATCGCCGCTGAGGAGCGCACCGGTGGCGTCATGGGTGTCTTCGTCCAGCTCGGTGGCCAGACACCCCTGAAGCTCGCACAGCAGCTTGCCGACGCCGGCGTGCCCATCCTGGGCACCTCGCCTGAGGCAATTGACCTCGCAGAGCACCGGGGCGCCTTCGCCCGCGTCCTGGACGAGGCCGGCCTGACCTCCCCGAAGAACGGAACCGCCGTTTCCTTCGAGGATGCCAAGAAGATCGCCGACGAGATCGGCTATCCCGTGCTCGTCCGTCCGTCCTATGTCCTGGGCGGTCGCGGCATGGAAATCGTCTACGACGAAGCCAACCTTTCCCGGTACATCGCCAATGCCACGGAAATCACGCCGGATCACCCCGTCCTGATTGACCGCTTCCTGGAAGACGCGGTCGAAATCGACGTCGACGCCCTCTTCGATGGCACCGACATGTACCTGGGCGGCATCATGGAGCACATCGAAGAGGCGGGTATCCACTCCGGAGACTCCGCTTGTGTCCTTCCTCCGATCACGCTCGGCAACAACGTGATCGAGCGCGTTCGCACCGCAACGCGGGCCATTGCCGAGGGCGTGGGCGTCCGTGGCCTCATCAACATCCAGTTCGCGCTGGCCTCGGACGTCCTGTACGTCCTTGAAGCCAACCCGCGTGCTTCGCGGACTGTGCCCTTCGTTTCCAAGGCAACCGGGGTGCAGATGGCCAAGGCTGCTGCCCTCATCGGTACTGGCGTCACCATCAACCAACTGCGCAGTGCCTACAAGATGCTGCCGGAAACCGGTGACGGTTCCACGTTGCCCCTGGACGCACCGGTCGCTGTCAAGGAAGCTGTCCTGCCGTTCAGCCGCTTCCGTACGCCCGAGGGCAAGGTTGTCGACTCCCTGCTCGGCCCGGAAATGCGGTCCACGGGTGAAGTGATGGGCATTGACAAGCACTTCGATACCGCCTTCGCCAAGAGCCAGGCTGCCGCAAACAACGCGCTGCCCACCGAAGGCAAGATCTTCGTTTCCGTCGCCAACCGCGACAAGCGTTCGGTGATCATGGGCGTCAAGCGCCTCTCGGACCTCGGCTTCGAGATCGTCTCCACGGGTGGTACGGCTGACGTCCTGCGCCGCAACGGCATCCAGGCGACTCCGGTCCGCAAGGTGGCCGAGGGCAGCAGCGCCGAGGGTGAAGGTACCATCGCAGACCTCGTCATTGCCGGCGAGATCGACATGGTCTTCAACACCCCGTCCGGCGGGGAAGCCCGCAGTGACGGATACGAGCTCAGGGCAGCGGCTACATCCATCGGCATTCCGTGCATCACCACCGTGGCTGAGTTCAACGCGGCCGTACAGGCAATCGAGGCACTGCGCACCTATGAATGGTCGGTCACGAGCCTTCAGGAGCACGCAGCCAACCTCAGCGAATCCCAGGCCGCCGTCAATGCCTGACATTGTTGGTGCCCACGAGGCCCAGGATGCACAGCAGCCGGTCCGGGAGTCATTTGGCTCCCGGCTGGCTGCCGCAATGGCCACCCGTGGCCCGCTGTGCGTTGGAATCGATCCCCATCCCCAGCTGTTGGCTGACTGGGGACTGAACGACGACGTCGCCGGGCTGGAGCGCTTTTCGCTCAGCGTTGTGGAGGCTGTGGCTTCCCTCGCTGCCGCGGTCAAGCCGCAAGTGGCGCTTTATGAGCGCCACGGTTCTGCGGGCATGGCTGTCCTGGAGCGGACGTTGGCCGCAGCTGCTGATGCGGATGTGCTGAGCATCGCCGATGCCAAGCGCGGTGATATCGGGTCCACCATGGCTGCCTACGCAGATGCCTGGCTGCGTGACGGCTCGGCCCTGGCTGCGGACTCAGTGACCCTGAGTCCCTACCTGGGCTTCGAATCCTTGCGCCCGGCGTTGGACCTTGCTGCGCAAAACGGCAGGGGAGTCTTTGTGCTCGCCTTGACATCCAATCCGGAGGGAAAGTCTGTCCAGCACGTGGGGGGAAGCAATTCCGTCGCCCGCGGTATCGTCACTGCGGCCGCAGCCGAGAACCAGCGGTACGCGGGTGTCCTGGGCTCAGTGGGACTTGTTGTAGGCGCCACCATAGGTACGGCACTCGAGGATCTGGACATCGACCTCGGCCCGGTCCGCGGAGCTATCCTGGCGCCCGGGTTGGGGGCGCAGGGTGCTACACCCGCGGATCTCCGCTCGACCTTCGGCGCCGCCTATCCCACAGTGCTGGCTACGTCGAGCCGGGGCATCCTTGCCGCCGGTCCAACGAGCGCTGCGTTGCGGGCGGCTACCCAGGAAACGCTGGACGGCCTGCGGGCGGAATGATTCGCTGGCGCCTCATTGCGCAACCCGCCGCCTGCCGGTAGGTTCAGGATCAGTTTCGCGTGACGTGAATCACAAATCCGATCTGACAGGGGTTTGGCCGTGGGTCTGAAAGAGCTGACACCGCAGGAGCGTTCCGATGCTTTGGATAAGGCTGCAAAGGCGCGCGCTGTGCGGGCCGCAGCCAAAGAACGGCTCAAACGTGGTGAAGTGAGCATTGCTGAGCTGATCTCTTCAGGCACTACGGATGAAGCCATTGCGCGGATGCGGGTGGTGGAGCTCCTGGAGGCCCTCCCAGGCATAGGACCTGTACGTGCGGCCGGGATCATGGCGGACATAGGCATCGCCGCATCCCGGCGCATCAGGGGGTTGGGCATTCACCAGGCCCGGGCGCTGGTAGATTTTATGGATACACAGCAAAGCGTTTGACGCATCTCCCCGAAGGAATCCGTGAGCAAGAAACCTGGACTGACTGTCCTCGCAGGCCCAACTGCTGTTGGCAAGGGAACCGTATCCACCTACATCAGGGACAACTATCCAGAGGTTTGGCTTTCCGTCTCCGCCACCACCCGCGCCGCGCGTCCAGGGGAGAAGGACGGGGTTCACTACTTCTTCAAGTCCGCCGAAGAGTTTGACTCCCTCGTGGCTGATGGCGAACTCCTGGAGTGGGCCGTGGTGCACGGCCAGAACCGGTACGGCACGCTCCGGAGCACCGTGAATGCTGCCATTGCGGAGGGGAAATCGGTGCTGCTCGAGATTGACCTCCAAGGTGCACGGCAGGTAAAGGCTGCTGTACCGGATGCCAAGTTCGTCTTCCTGGCACCGCCCAGTTGGGAAGAAATGGTGCGGCGGCTTGTGGGCCGCGGCACTGAATCTGCCGAGGAACAGCAGCGCAGGCTGGAAACCGCTAAACTGGAACTTGCTGCTGAACCGGAGTTTGACCACACCGTCATTAATGACGACGTTCGCCGGGCAGCGGACGAGCTTGTTTCACTCATGGGGCTAACCCCGCACGAGCGCTAAGCGCTTGCACTTGTAGGCCCGCTAGAATTTGGAGATTTCGTGTCCACGAACCTTGAAGGCATCATCAACCCGCCGATCGATTCGCTGCTTGAGGCTGCCGATTCCAAGTACGGCCTTGTGATCTTCGGCGCCAAGCGTGCCCGTCAGATCAACGCCTACTACGCCCAGCTGCACGAGGGCCTCTTCGAGTACGTCGGTCCCTTGGTAGACACCAAGCTGAACGAGAAGTCATTGTCGATCGCCCTCCGCGAGATCAACGAAGGCCTCCTGGTTTCCACGCCGATCGAGCCCGCAGAATAAAACAGACTGCCTGTTGACGGAGGTCACGTGCGCATAGTCCTCGGAGTCGGGGGAGGGATCGCAGCCTACAAGGTTGCATCGCTCCTCCGGCTTTTTACTGAAGCCGGACACCAGGTGACGGTGATCCCAACCGAAGCAGCCACCCGTTTCGTCGGTGTTGCCACGTGGGAGGCGCTCTCCGGAAACCCGGTGAGCAACAGCGTCTTTGACGACGTCGAGAAGGTCAACCATGTCCGTCTGGGCCACGAGGCTGACTTGATTGTCGTTGCACCGGCCACTGCGGACCTCCTGGCCAAGGCAGCCACAGGCCAGGCCGGTGACCTCCTGACCAATACGCTCCTCATGGCTCACGGGCCGGTGCTGTTCGCTCCTGCAATGCACACGGAAATGTGGCAGCATGCTGCAACCCAGGCCAATGTGGAAACCTTGCGGAGTCGAGGGGTAACAGTCCTGGAACCTGCCAGCGGCCGCCTGACCGGCGCCGATTCGGGCCCCGGCCGCCTGCCCGAACCCGAAGCAATTTTCACGGCCGCCATGGCGTTGGCCGAGGCCGCCACGGAGGTGGATGCGCCCAAGGCCGTACCCGCGGCACACGCTTCCCTTGCTGGCCGAACAGTGACGATTTCGGCCGGTGGTACCAGGGAAGCGCTGGACCCGGTGCGTTTCCTGGGTAACCGGTCCTCGGGGAAGCAGGGTGCTGCCTTGGCCGCGGCTGCATTGGCTGCAGGTGCCACCGTTCGTTTCCTTGCCGCGCATATGGACGTCGAGCCGCCCGCCGGCGTCGAGCTCGTCCGCGTTGAGTCCGCCCTGGAACTGCGTGATGCAGCGCTGAAAGCGGCAGTGGATTCCGACGTCGTCATCATGGCTGCCGCTGTGGCGGATTTCCGGCCGGCCGAGGTTTCGGACACCAAGATCAAGAAGGTCGACGGCGAGGACGCGCCGTTGGTGCGCCTGGTTCGGAACCCGGACATCCTGCATGAGCTGGTCGAACGGCGCAACGCTGAGGGTGGCCGCCAGCTGATCGTGGGCTTTGCGGCCGAAACGGGCGATGCCCAAGGTGATGTCCTGGAGCATGCCACCGCCAAACTCAAGCGCAAGGGCTGCGACCTCCTGGTGGTCAACCATGTCGGGGTAGGCCGTGTCTTCGGCCAGGACGATAACTCGGTGGTGATCCTCTCCGGGCACGGCGCCGAACCGCAGTCCGCGTCCGGATCCAAGTTTGATGTCGCCGCGGCCGTTGTGGATCGGGTGGGCGCCGAATTGGTCAGGGTTTTTCCGGCCAGGTAATGTCCACGGGCGGTAGCCCCCGCCCCGAAATTCTTAGCATAGGGACACACGGCAGATGCCGCCGCCCCGCAACACAGTAAGGTGGTCGAGTGACTTTACCGCTGCACCATGAACATCATGGCACCCCGTCCAAGCTCCGGCTCTTCACGTCCGAGTCGGTCACTGAAGGGCATCCGGACAAGATCTGCGACCAAATCAGTGACGCGATCCTGGATGGGCTGCTGGCTGCTGATCCTGAATCCCGGGTGGCTGTCGAGACCATGGCCACCACCGGCCTGGTCCATGTGGCCGGTGAAGTAACCACTGACGCTTACGTCGAGATTCCGCAGATTGTCCGTGAGACCATTCTCGGCATCGGCTACGACTCTTCGGCCAACGGTTTCGACGGGGCCCGCTGTGGCGTTTCAGTGTCGATCGGACAGCAGTCCAACGACATCGCCGGTGGCGTCTTCAACTCGCTTGAGGCGCGTGAAGGCCGCCAGGAGGACGACTACGATCTCCAAGGTGCGGGCGATCAGGGCATCATGTTCGGCTATGCGAGCGATGAAACTGCGTCCTACATGCCGACGCCCATCTGGCTTGCCCACCGTTTGTCCGAACGCCTTACCGAGGTCCGCAAGAGCGGCGAACTCGCATACCTCCGTCCGGATGGCAAGACGCAGGTCACGGTTGGGTATGACGGCGATCGCCCGGTTTCGGTTGAAACGGTTGTTATTTCCAGTCAACACGCCGAAGACGCGAGCCTGGAGCAACTGCGCGCCGACCTCGCGAGCCATGTCATCGATCCCGTTCTGGCGGCATCCAACCTTGACATCTCCCACGTAGCCAACATCCTGAACCCCGCAGGTGCCTTCGTCATCGGTGGCCCGGTTGGCGATGCCGGACTGACCGGTCGGAAGATCATTGTCGATACCTATGGCGGATTCTCCCGGCACGGTGGAGGTGCCTTCTCCGGCAAGGACCCGTCCAAGGTAGACCGTTCGGCCGCCTACGCCATGCGTTGGGTTGCCAAGAACGTGGTAGCCGCAGGTCTGGCCAAGCGCGCGGAGATCCAGATTGCCTACGCCATTGGCCAAGCCCGTCCGGTCGGCACGTACGTAGAGACCTTCGGCACGGAAACTGTTGACCCGGCCCGCATTAGCGAGGCCATCAACGAACTTTTCGATCTCCGTCCCCGGGCCATCATCGACGCCTTGGACCTCAAGCGTCCCATTTACACCAAGACGGCGGCTCACGGACACTTCGGGCGCGACGAGCCCGACTTCACTTGGGAGCGCCTGGACCGCGTGGCGGACCTGAAGGAATTCTTCAACGCCTGATCTCCTCGATGTTCGGCCGGTGCCGCCTGGGTTTACTGCTTTGTCGGTGGTCCATGATTGGCTGGAGCCAGAGAGATGCCCGCAGTGGGTTTCCCCTACTGCGGGCATCCGTCGTTTAGTCTGCACGGGAAACCCATCGTGACAAAGAGTTGGAGGTAGAGAGCATGGCGGGAAATGAAGCCCAGCCCACCCTGCTTCAACCTTCTTTGCTTCAAGGGTTCCCTGACAAGCCTCCCGTCAGTGGACCCCCGTTGGCGGCGGTGAATCCCGTTGCACGTGTGGTGCTGGAATCTTCCCTGCCACACCTGGACCGGCCGTTCGATTACAGCGTGCCCGCTGAGCTCGCTGATTCTGCTGTTCCCGGCGTCCGGGTGAAAGTGAAGTTCAACGGCCAGGAGCTTAACGGCTTCGTGCTGGAACGCATCGATGCTTCGGATGCCGGCCACCCGCTGACCCCACTTCACAAAGTAGTCTCCACGCTGTCCGTCCTGACGCCCCACATCGCGGAGTTGGCTGGAACGGTAGCCGCGCGCTACGCCGGAACCTTGAGCGATGTCCTGCGCACTGCTGTTCCCCCTCGCGTTGCCAAAGTTGAGAAGGAGCTACTCGCGGGGGACGCAGCACGGGAACCGGACCTTCCGTCTAATGCGCCGGATGCCACCGGCTGGGCTTCCTACTCCAACGGAGCCCCGTACCTCCACCACCTGGCCGGTGGCGGAGCGCCCAAGGCTGTCCTCACGGCGCTGCAGGGATTCGGCCCGGGGGGTTGGCCTTCGCTGGTTGCCGCGGCTGTTGGGGCAGTCCGGGCATCGGGCCGTGGTGCAGTGGTGGTCGTTCCCGATTACAGGGATCTTGAACGGCTGGAGGTAGCCCTGGCCAAAGTCCTGCCACCGGGTGACGTCGCGCGGTTGACGGCCGACGATGGCCAAACTCCCCGCTACCGGAGCTTCCTGCGAATCCTTCGTGGTGAGGCGCGTGTAGCCATTGGTACGAGATCCGCCGCCTATGCGCCGGTGCGGGAGTTGGGACTTGTGGTCTGTTGGGACGACGGCGATGACCTCCATATCGACCAGCGGGCTCCCTACGCACACACGCGGGAAGTACTGCTATTGCGGGCCGAGCAGGAGAACGCAGCCTGCCTGATGGCATCCCATAGCCGCAGCACCGAACTCCAGCGCCTGGTTGAAATGAAATGGGCTGTGCCGATCGAGGCGCCGCGAACGGTCATTCGTTCCACTGTTCCCCGCGTCCTGAACACAGCGGACAGCTTTGAACAGGAACGGGATCCCCTGGCCCGGATTGCACGTTTGCCCGGAGCGGCATGGCGTGCAGCCAAGGAGGGCCTCGAGCACGGCCCTGTGCTGGTGCAGGTTGCCCGTGCCGGCTATGCGCCCTCTTTGGCTTGCGAAACGTGCCGGGAGCTTGCCCGCTGCAACAACTGCCAAGGACCGCTGGCTATCTCCAGCAGTTCCGCCATGCCGCTTTGCCGCTGGTGTTCCACTCCGGCACCGCAGTGGCACTGCAACCATTGCAACGGCACACAGCTGCGCCGGGTTGCGGCGGGAGCCGTGAGAACGGCGGAGGAACTGGGCCGGGCTTTTCCTGGCCAGACGGTTATCACCTCATCCGGGGAAAACATCAAGGCCACGGTTCCTGATGCTCCGGCATTGGTCATTGCCACGGTCGGCGCGGAACCCGTGGCTCCCCAGGGGTACGCGGCCGCGCTGCTTCTGGATGGTAATTCATTGCTCCGCCGGGAAAACCTGCGGGCCGGCGAGGACACTGTTCGGCGGTGGTTCAACGCGGCGTCGCTGGTGAGACCCTCCAACCACGGCGGGCTGGTAGTCATCACGGCAGATGACACAACCGCTACCGGAGCCCTGCTGCGCTGGGACGCACCGGGCTACGCGTCGCGTGAACTGGCACTCCGCAAAGAACTCCAGCTTCCCCCGGCAGTGCGGGTAGCTTCAGTGACCGGGCCAAGTGCCGACGTCGCGCATTTTTCCGATACCTTCGAGGCAAGCGTCAAGCTGAAGTCCGGTTCGAAGCTCCGCAGCGCCGGTCCGGCGCCACTTCAGGCAGACGTTCGCACCCTGTACTTCATTCCCTACGCAGACGCCGCAGACGTTACCCGTGCCATGCGTGCCGTCAAGGCAGCGAACGCGGCGAAACGCACAGCCGGGCCAGTCCAACTGCGGCTCGACGGCGTGGATGTTTTGTAGCCTTCAGCTGCTGGTTTCGGCGGGCACGCTAGCGCTTACGAAGCGCCAAGACCTCTTCTGCCGCAGCCAGCAACTGCCGGGCGGATTCGTCCCAGTTGAAGTCTCCAGCACGTTCCACGGACCTGCGGGAACGTTCCTGCCACAATGCGTCATCACCCAGCGCCGTGACAGCCGCAGCGAACTCCGAGGGTGAACCGGGGTCAACATAGCTGACCGCATCGGCGCCCACTTCCCGGAAAATTGGAATGTCGCTGGCGATAACGGGCGTACCCAGGGACATCGCCTCCACCAGGGGCAAGCCATATCCCTCGGCCCGCGACAAGCTGATGAGTGCAGTCGCCCTGGTCAAAAGCTCTTCATACTCGGCGTCTGTTACACCGTTGTGGAACAGGACCTTTGCCCCGTGGGGCACCATGGCCTCGAGTTCGGCCCGACGCTGGGGCGTAATCCGGCTGAGCAAGTGCAGTGTGTAATCCTGCAGGCCTGCCATTCCCCGAATCATGGTTTCCACGTTCTTGTAAGGCATGAACGAACCCATGTACAGCAGGGTCTTATCCGCTCCGGCCGAAGGATCGCGGGGAGTCTGGCCGGGCTGCGGGGCGTTGCCAACGATCCGTACGGGACGGCGGGTCAAGGTGTACTTGGCCATTAAAGCCTCTGTGGTCCTGCTGATGGTTGCCACCACGTCAGCCCGGTTCAGCAAAAGGCGCTGCGGCCAGAATGCCTTGTGGTACAGCCTCCAGAGCAGGCGCACCGGAGCCGGAAGGAACCCCGGGGGAGCGGGGTGTTCGTAATAGATGAGATCGTGAAGCGTAAGGATCAGGCCATACTTCCGCCCCAAGGTTCCCATGGTTTGCATCGGGCACACCACGACGTCGGCCTTCAGCGGGTTGACTTTACGGGCCACGAACAGCTCGAGCGGGGACAGCGGGCTGTTGACCATCACGTAGGGCACGTCGGGAAGCAAAGCCAGCTGGCGTTCGTCATTGATGAGCATGGTGACATCCGCAATTTTGGATGTTGCTGCAATGAGGCTTGAACCGTACCGGCTGATGCCATCGTGGTGGTCCGTCCTGGTGAAGCGGGCGTCGATGACAATTTTCACGCGGGGTGTTCCTCCAGGAATGTGCGGATGGCTGCGGCAGCCGGGGCCGGAGTCTCGTAGTGGATCAAATGCCCGACGTCGGGAATCACTTCCAGCGTGGCCTCCGGAAGGCGTTCCATCAGTTTGTGCTGGTTGGGCAGAGTGGCGATCTCGTCCTTTTCGCCCGCGATCAGAAGCACGGGGAGGCGCAACTCCCCGGCGACGTCGGCCACTGTTCCCGACACGGATGCCTTGAAGGATTCGAGCAGGCTCCTCCGGTCCGCGAATGCGCTGAAGTAGGCATCGTGCTGGCCGTGTATGAAGCGACGCAGGTTTTTGTCTTTGGTCTTGGCCATGGTGATACTCATGACGCGGACAATGGCGCGGTTGCGCAGGAGGGCAAGGCCAAGGCGCCGTGGAAGCCTGGCAGACACCTGATAGTAAAACACCGCGAGCTTGGTCATGATCCCCTTGGGACCCTCCAAAGCGGGTGCAGCGATGGGGTTGATCAGGATCAATGGATAAATGGCGCCGGGATTCCGGGCCGCAAAATGGCTCGCGACGATGGAGCCGAAGGAATGGCCCAGCAGCACGGTCTTGGGGCCCAGGCCCAGCGCGGCCATGAAACCGGAGATGAAATGGCCGTAACGCTCAACCGTGTGTTCGTCGTCAAGGAAAGGATCCGAACTGCCAAACGCAGGGAGGTCAGGCATGATGATCCGCATGTCCGGAAGCAGGTCCGCTACACGGAGCAATCCGTGGTGGTCACCCCGAAAACCGTGAATGACCAAAATCGTGCGGGCATCCTGTGTGGGTTTGACGGGTTCGTACGTCCAATACGCCACATTGCTGCCATCGACGTCCACATCAGAGGCGATAGTGCGTCCCTGCAGGGATTTGCTGATGAATTCAAACGGGGCATCTGCGCCTTCCGGGGTTTGCGCGGTGTCCACTTTTTCCATTCGGCCGTTCCTAATTCACGTTGTCCGGGTGCGAGCCCGTGCGGTGGTGGCGTTCAAGCGCCGCCATGCCGTCCATGTCTGCTGCCTCGAGTTCGAAGTCGAAAACGGCAAAGTTCTCCTTGATCCGCCCCGCGGAACTTGCTTTCGGAATGACGAGGTTCCCAAGCTGGAGATGCCACCGGAGGATTATTTGGGCCGGTGTCCTGCCGTACTTGTGAGCCAAATCCGCAATCGCAGGATCGGCAAGGACCTGCCCACGGCCGAGGGGACTCCATGCTTCGGTTCGGATCCCGAGTTGTTCATGCAGTGTCCGCAGCCTGGGCTGCTGAAGCCAGGGGTGCAGCTCTATTTGATTAACGGCCGGGACCACTTCGGCTTTCTGCATGAGTTCTTCCAAGTGCCCGGGCTGGAAGTTCGAAACCCCAATGGCCCGGACTTTGCCTTCCCTGTACAGGGTTTCCATGGCTTTGTAGGTCTCCACGAACAGGCCTCGTCCGGCACACGGCCAGTGGATGAGGTAAAGATCCACGTAGTCCAGTCCGAGGTTGGCCATGGATGAATCGAAAGCCCGGAGCGTGGAGTCGTAACCGTGGTCGTCGTTCCAGACCTTGGTGGTGACAAAGACGTCTTCCCGGGTCAGGGCATGCACGGATTCGCCGGAACCACCCGTGCCGAGGTTTGCCTCATTGGCATCGCCGATTGCACCACCGATCGCGCGGCCTACGCCTACTTCGTTGCGATACATGGCGGCGGTATCGAACCGCCGATAGCCTTCGCCGAGGGCAGTGCTCACCAAAGCTTCAGCTTCTTTGGGCGGCACCTTATAGAGTCCGAATCCCAGGCGATCCATCATCACGCCGTTGTTCAATGTCAGCCGGGCCGGGAATCTCATATCAACGACTCTACCCATTCCCCGGCCGAAAGCCTCAGGACTGGCCATTGAAACTCACCAGGCGTCGCGCCGAGGCTTCGTCGAGGATGAGGTCAGTGGCAAGTCCGGCTGCCAGGGCGCCCTGCAGGCCGTTGATTTTGGAGGCACCGGACACGACGCAAATCCGGCGTCGCACCTGCCGTAGCTGTTCATGGCTTGGACCAGTCGACCGCTCGTTCAGGGTAATGCCGTCAGATGATCCATCACTGCGGAAGAAGACCGTGGCTACGTCGCCCACCACGTCGTCGGCGGCCAACATGCTGAGGTCTTGTTCGTCGAGGTAGCCGCCGGCATACACATGGCTTGGATAGTCCGAATCAACGGATCCAACACCGAAAATGGCGATGCTCATGCGCGCCTGCAGATCCAGGATGCGTTGAACGCTGCGTTCATTCCACATGGCCGTCTTGGTGGCCGCGTGATCGAAAAAAGCCGGCACGGGAAATTGTTCGACCCGCGCTCCGTAGGCGCTGCCGAAGCGCCGCATGATGTCGCTCGCATAGGTGATGCCCGTTGTCTGCATGTTCCCGGCGCCGTTGAGTTGGACAACGATGGTGTCGTGCGTGACTTTCCGGGTCAGGTGCCGGCTTACAGCGCTGAGCGTGGCACCCCAGGCAATGCCGATGATGGCATTGGAATCCACCAGGGGTCCTATGGTCCGAGCTGCCTGCATGGCCACGCGGTCCAGCGTCTCAGCCTCGTTCAAGGTGTCAAGCACCGGCACTACGTGGACGTCCACCTTGAACTTCTCGCGAATCTGGCTTTCGAGCTCGGGGGCGGTATCAAACGGGCTGCGGATCTGGACCTGGACCAAGCCTGTTTCCCGGGCGGAAGACAAGAGCCTTGAAACAGTGGAGCGCGAGGTCCGTAACTCACGCGCAATGGCGTCCATGGTCAGGTCCTGCAGGTAGTACATCTGTGCGGCCCGGAGGGCATCCGAGTGACGTGAGCGTCCCATCTCATTTCCTTACTGCACGTTTGTGCAAATAGCTTGACTCCATTTTCCACCTTCGCCAGATTAGTGGTGAAAGGTGCAGCGAACGTAACGCCGCGCACAAACCAAGCCCAAGGGAGCAGTTTTGGGACACAACAGGATTTCTACCTCCTCTGATGCGCATCGGCGTGAGTCTGTAACCGCCTTGCGGGAGCGGCCGTCGGCGAAGGTGCTGATTATCGGCGGGGGTATCAACGGCGTAGGGACCTTCCGTGACCTGGCCTTGCAGGGCATTGATGTTGCGCTTGTGGAGCGTGGTGACTACTGCCAGGGCGCAAGCGGTGCATCGTCGCACATGATCCATGGCGGCATCCGTTACTTGGAGAACGGTGAGTTCCGCCTTGTCAAGGAATCAGTGGTGGAGCGCAACCGCCTTCTGCGGATCGCCCCGCATTACGTCAAGCCGCTGCAGACCACCATTCCCATCTTCAGCACCTTCTCCGGCATCCTGTCCGCGCCCATTCGCTTCCTCACCCACAAACAGGGCAAACCGAACGAACGCGGCGCCTTCCTCATCAAGCTCGGCTTGAGCGTGTACGACTTCTTCTCCCGTGACGGCGGCAGCGTCCCCCGGCACCAGTTCCGCGGCAAGGACAAGGCTTTGGCGGAGCTGCCCAAGCTGCACCCGGGAATCAAGTACACGGCAACCTACTTTGACGCGTCCGTCCACAACCCTGAGCGGCTCACCCTGGACGTGCTTCAGGATGGCGAGAAGGCCGGGCGCGGTGGTGGCCTGCCTGGCGGGACGGCCCGGGCCAGCAACTACGTCTCACTGGTTTCCATGGGTACTGACGGAGTCCGGCTGCGCGACGAATTGAGCGGCAAGGAGTTCGATTTCCAGGCAGACGTCATCGTCAACACCACCGGTGCATGGGTGGACCTCACCAACCAGGCCATGGGGGCCGCCAGCCAGTTCATGGGCGGCACCAAGGGCTCGCACATTGTGCTGGACCACCCTGGGCTGCTGGCCGCCTGCAATGGCCGGGAGATCTTCTTCGAACACACGGACGGCCGCATCGTCCTTATTTACCCGATGGGGGACCGGGTGTTGGTGGGCACCACGGACGTCGACGCCGATATGTCAGAAGACGCGGTCTGTACCGAATCCGAAATCGACTACTTCTTCGACCTGATCGGCCACGTCTTCCCCACCATCAAGGTGGACCGCGGCCAGATCGTCTACAGCTTCGCCGGAGTCCGTCCACTGCCGCGCCACGACGCAACCCAACCGGGATTTGTCTCAAGGGACTACAGGATCGAACGCAGCGTCCACACCGGCGAAGGTGCCATGGCTACGCCAGGCGGCAAGGCCGCCGTCGTACTGAGCCTGGTAGGTGGCAAGTGGACTACTTTCCGGGCACTGGCCGAACACATGACCAACGACGTTCTTCGCGAACTTGGTCGGGAACGGAAAATTTCGACGGCGAAACTCGCCATCGGCGGCGGCGCTGGCTTCCCTGCCACGGAACAAGGTGAGCAGGAGTGGATCAAGAAGCACATGGGGCCCGGACTGGACGCGGACCGCGTGGCTGGACTCCTGACGCGGTATGGAACACGGGCAGAGACCGTCATCGATTACCTGAACGCAGGACACGACGCGCCGCTTCGTTCAACCCGGGAACTCAGTGTTCGCGAGTTGGCATTCATGGCCGAAAACGAGCAGGTCGGGCATCTGGTGGATGTCCTCATCCGGCGGACGTCCCTCGCGTTCCGCGGCCTGGTGACCGGCGAGTTGCTGAACGAAATTGCTGCGGCATTGGCTGAACCGCTTGGGTGGGATGCCGCTGACCGTGACGCAGAAGTGCGGCATGCCCAGGAAGTGCTGCGGCGGTTCCACAAGGTCGACGTGCACAGTCTCGTGGCATGAGGCCGGTCACACAAGATGCTTGATCGTCCCACTGTGTGGCCAGGAAGCTGGCGACAGGGACGGCAAACGGGGTAGGTGAGCCCCTTGGGGGCTCACCACACCGGGATGGTTGCGGAAAACGGAACTGTCCCAACAGCCTCTTCAACCCGCGAGGAGGCTGACAACAGAAAAATGAGGAGTCAAAGATGTCTCTTGGAATAGTTTTCCTTTCCGAAGTATTCGGAACCATGATGCTGACCCTGCTGGGTTGTGGCGTCGTGGCCAACGTTGCGCTCAAAGGCACCAAGGGCAACAACGGTGGATTCTTGATGGTGACCTGGGGCTGGGGTATTGCGGTCTTCGCGGGCGTTTTCGTGGCCGCCAAGTCCGGTGCGCACCTGAACCCGGCTGTCACCTTGGGCCTGCTCGTCAAGGGAAGCAAGGAATACGCGCCCGATGTCAGCGTGGACTTCGCTTCCACCTTGACGTACTTCGGCGGCGAACTGCTCGGGGCATTCCTCGGCGCCGTTGTTTGCTGGCTCGCTTACAAGCAGCACTTCGATGAGGAGCCGCTGGCGGCCAACAAGCTGGGAACGTTCTCCACCGGGCCTGCCATCCGTTCAACCCCGTGGAACCTCATCACCGAAATCATTGGCACGTTCGTCCTGGTTTTCGTCATCCTGACTTTCGGCGGCACCCCCTCGGGCCTGGGCCCGTTGGCGGTAGCGCTGCTCGTGGTCGGTATCGGTGTGTCCATCGGTGGCCCCACCGGTTACGCCATCAACCCGGCACGTGACCTTGGACCCCGCATCGCGCACGCCATCCTCCCCATCAAGGGCAAGGGTTCCAGCGACTGGGCCTACTCCTGGATCCCTGTCGTTGGGCCCCTTGTCGGCGGTACGCTGGCAGGCCTCATGGCCAACATCGTTCCGGGGATCATGCCGTCCGTCGCCGGCTAGACACCCTTTCGCGGCAATACGCCCTACCCGATCAATAACCGCCAATAACCACTGAGACAAGGACGTCACCATGAATCAATACGTCATCGCCATCGACCAAGGCACCACCAGCTCCCGCGCCATCGTCTTTGACCACTCCGGCAACATTGTGTCAACGGGACAGATGGAACATGAGCAGATCTTCCCGCAGGCAGGTTGGGTCGAGCACAACCCCGCCGAGATCTGGAACAACACCCGGGAGGTCATAGGTTCCGCGCTGTCCAAGGCGAACCTGACGCGGCACGATATTGCCGCCGTCGGTATTACCAACCAGCGTGAGACCGCCGTGGTGTGGGATAAGAACACGGGCGAGGCGGTTTACAACGCCATCGTCTGGCAGGACACACGGACCCAGCCCATTGTGGACGAGCTTGCCAGAGACGGTGGACCTGAACGGTTCAAACAGAAGGTTGGACTGCCGCTCGCTACCTACTTCTCCGGAACCAAGATCAAATGGATCCTGGACAACGTCGACGGCGCCCGCGAACGCGCAGAAGCCGGCGACCTCTTGTTTGGGAACACCGACGCCTGGGTTCTCTGGAACCTGACAGGTGGAGTCGACGGCGGCGTGCACGTCACTGACGTGACCAACGCGTCCCGCACTATGTTCATGGACCTTGAAACGCTGCAATGGGACCAGGAAATTCTTGACGTCTTCGGCGTCCCGGCCTCCATGATGCCCGCCATCAAATCCTCCTCCGAGGTCTACGGACACGTCCACACCTCACAGTTGCTGCGCGAAGTTCCTGTGGCCGGCATCCTGGGCGACCAGCAAGCCGCCACATTTGGTCAAGCCGCGTTCCAAGCCGGTGAAGCGAAAAACACCTACGGCACGGGTTGCTTCCTGATCTTCAACACCGGCGAGGAAATCGTCCACTCCAAGAACGGCCTGCTCACCACCCTGGGATACAAGCTCGGCGACGACAAGCCCCACTACGCCCTGGAAGGTTCCATCGCCGTCACCGGTTCCCTGATTCAGTGGCTGCGTGACAACCTCGGCGTGATCAGCTCCGCACCCCAGGTGGAAGAACTCGCCGCCGCAGTCGAAGACAACGGTGGCGTGTACATCGTTCCCGCGTTCTCCGGCTTGTTCGCTCCGTATTGGAGGGCTGACGCGCGAGGCGCGATCGTAGGCCTCACCCGCTTCGCCAACAAGGGCCACATTGCGCGTGCTGCCCTTGAAGCGACTGCGTTCCAGACCCGCGAGGTACTCGACGCCGTCAACGCCGACTCGGGTGTGCCCCTCACCGAACTGAAGGTCGACGGCGGCATGGTCGCCAACGAGGCACTCATGCAGTTCCAGGCCGACATCCTCGGCGTACCGGTAGTCCGTCCGAAGGTGGTTGAAACCACGGCCTTGGGCGCCGCGTACGCTGCAGGCCTGGCCGTCGGATTCTGGAAGGACCTGGGCGAACTCAGCGCCAACTGGGGCGAGGACAAGCGCTGGGAACCGCAGCTGCCTGCCGAAGAGCAGGAGCGCCAGCTGCGGCTCTGGAAGAAGGCCGTGACCAAATCCATGGATTGGGTCGACGAGGACGTTAAGTAAGGCCCGCGACATGACGCCTTAGCTGTTAAGGGGGCCCCGCCCGCTACGCGGACGCCCGAAGCCGCTCCCGGGCCCCCTTAACAGCACGGCGTCATCAAGCCGGCCTTCTGTAAGCCGCTCCATGCACCCAGCCCATGGGTTTGGTGCGGTAAGGTGTTTGTATGCGTGCGATCCTTCTGCTTAGCTAGCCGCCCGGCAATCAACAGCCGAGCGGCCGCCCCTCCATTGTCGAGGGGCTTTTGTGTGTCCGGGGCTTTACCTGGAGCGCAGCAGGAGGCAAAACCGCCATCGAAGAACAGAAGAGGGCAGCAGTGAGCGTTCAGCCGGAGACAGAGACCGGAACAGCACAGACAGCCGCAGCTGGAGCGCCTGAAGAAGGCGTCTACAGCTTCGCCGCGATGGAAGCCAAGTGGCCGCAGGTCTGGGAAGACCTCAAAGTGTTCACTCCACTTGACGATGGTTCGCGGGAACGCCGCTACGTGCTGGACATGTTCCCCTACCCCTCAGGCGACCTCCACATGGGGCACGCCGAGGCGTTTGCCATGGGCGACGTCGTAGCGCGCTACCTGCGCCAGAAGGGCTACGACGTCCTGCACCCCATCGGTTGGGACTCGTTCGGCCTCCCCGCTGAGAACGCGGCAATTAAGCGCAACGCCCACCCCAGCGAGTGGACCTACGCCAACATCGACACGCAGGCTGCCTCGTTCAAACGCTACGCCATTTCGGCCGACTGGTCCCGGCGTCTGCATACGTCCGACCCCGAGTACTACCGGTGGACCCAGTGGCTGTTCAAGCGCTTCTATGAGCGTGGCTTGGCGTACCGCAAGGACTCGCCCGTCAACTGGTGCCCCAAGGACCTCACCGTCCTCGCGAACGAGCAAGTAGTCAACGGTGCCTGTGAGCGCTGTGGCACGGCAGTCACCAAGAAGTCCCTGAACCAGTGGTACTTCAAGATCACCGAGTACGCCGACCGCCTGCTCGAGGACATGGACCAACTCCAGGGCCACTGGCCCGAGCGCGTGCTGGCCATGCAGCGGAACTGGATCGGCCGCTCCGAGGGCGCCCACGTCCGCTTTGTCATCGAGGGCACCCAGGACCGGGCAGAGCGCGAAGTCACCGTCTTCACCACCCGCCCGGACACCCTTTACGGCGCAACATTCTTCGTGGTTGCTGCGGATGCGCATTTGGCCCTGGACCTCGTTACACCTGAACAGCATGACGAACTCATGGCCTACCGGGAAAAGGTCAAGGCCCTCTCCGAGATCGAGCGCCAGTCCACGGAGCGCGAGAAGACCGGCGTCTTTACCGGACGCTACGCCATCAATCCGCTCAACGGTGAGAAGCTTCCCGTTTGGGCAGCCGACTACGTTCTGGCCGACTACGGCACTGGAGCCATCATGGCTGTTCCGGCGCACGACCAACGCGACCTCGATTTCGCCAAGGCGTTTGGCCTGCCCGTGCGCGCCGTACTTGATACAGGCGAGGAAGACCCCGCCGAGACCGGTGTGGCCACCGCGGGCGAAGGACAGCTCAAGAACTCCGGCGACTTGGATGGCCTGTCCAAGTCGGAGGCCATCCCGGCCGCCATCGGGATTCTGGAGAAGTTGGGAACCGGCGAGAAGTTCGTCAACTTCCGGCTCCGCGACTGGCTGCTCAGCCGCCAGCGTTTCTGGGGCACGCCCATCCCGATCATTCACTGCGCCGAATGCGGCGAAGTGCCCGTTCCCGACGACCAATTGCCCGTGAAGCTGCCCGAAGACCTGCGCGGAGAGGCGCTGGCGCCCAAGGGCACCTCACCGCTGGCCGCCGCCGTCGAATGGGTCAACGTCGAGTGCCCCAACTGCGGCAGGGCAGCACAGCGCGACACGGACACCATGGATACGTTCGTGGACTCTTCCTGGTACTTCCTGCGGTTCGTCTCGCCCCACTACACCGAGGGCCCGTTTGATCCGTCGAAGATCAATGACTGGATGCCCGTGGGGCAGTACGTGGGCGGCGTGGAGCACGCCATCCTGCATCTGCTCTACGCCCGGTTCTTTACCAAGGTCATCAAGGACATCGGCCTGATCGACGCCAGCGAGCCCTTCAGCGCGCTGCTCAACCAGGGCCAGGTGCTCAATGGCGGCAAGGCCATGAGCAAGTCCCTTGGCAATGGTGTGGACCTTGGCGAGCAGTTGGACAAGTTCGGCGTTGACGCCGTTCGCCTGACCATGGTCTTCGCCTCGCCACCTGAGGACGATGTTGACTGGGCGGACGTCTCGCCGTCCGGTTCGGCCAAGTTCCTGGCCCGTGCCTGGCGCCTGGGCCAGGACGTCACCAGCGAACCCGGAACCGATGCCAGTGCCGGTGACCGCGCCTTGCGCACGGTGACCCACAAGACCATCGCTGATGCCGCTGAACTGTTGGACAACAACAAGTTCAACGTCGTAGTGGCACGGCTCATGGAGTTGGTCAACGCGACGCGTAAGACCATCGACTCCGGAGCGGGTGGAGCCGACCCCGCCGTGCGCGAGGCAGTTGAGGCCGTCGCTGTGATCCTGAGCCTTTTTGCCCCGTACACGGCAGAAGATCTCTGGAACACGCTGGGACACGCTGCCTCCGTGGCCAATGCCGGCTGGCCGAAGCACGACGACGCCCTGCTCGTCCAGGACACCGTCACCGCCGTTGTGCAGGTCCAGGGCAAGGTCCGCGACAGGCTCGAAGTATCGCCGGACATCAGCGAGGACGATCTGCGCGAACTGGCACTCGCATCCGAAAATGTCCAGCGCGCCATGGACGGCCGTGGCATCCGCACCGTAATCGTGCGGGCGCCTAAACTGGTGAACATCGTCCCCGCCTAACCAGGCATCACGGACTTTGCGGCCGCCGGCATTGTGCCGGCGGCCGGTCACCATTGTTGGAGGTTGCGTGCCCGAGCGAGAACCACCTGCCTGGATGTGGCTCAAGGAACGGCTGTCCCGCCTCCGGCAGCCCGCGCTCCCGGTTCCCATTGCCGATGAGGCGCTTCCCGCCGTAGTAAAGACCGCCGTGGTAACTGATTCGGCAGCCGCCCTGCCAGCGGACTGGGTGGCGGCCTTTGCCGCGGACGGGCGCCTGGCCGTCGTTCCCATGCCCGTCATGGTGGGAAGCGAAATCTACGGTGAGGGCGAAGACGACATCACCGAAACGTTGGCCGTTGCCTTGGCGTCGGGCGCATCCGTGAAGACTTCCCGGCCCTCGCCCGGCCAGTTTGAACAGGCTTATCGTGCCGCGCAGAACCGCGGGTTCGAAGCCGTGGTGTCCATCCATATTTCCGCTGAATTGTCCGGAACCGCCGATGCCGCGCGTCTTGCTGCGGCACGGGTTGGTATCCCGGTGGAGGTACTGGACTCACGCACCGTCGGAATGGCGCAAGGCATGGGAGTGCAGAGCGCCGTGGTTGCTGCGGCCGCTGGCCTGCCCGCAGCTGAAGTCCGCGCTTTTGCGGAAAAGCGCATGGAACGTACCAAGGTCTACTTCTACGTTCCGAGCCTGGAGCAGCTCAGGCGTGGGGGACGCATTGGAGCCGCGGCATCGCTGCTGGGGACGGTGCTGGCCATCAAGCCAATACTTGCGGTCGACGGCGGCAGGATCGTTCCGTTGGAAAAGGTCCGCTCCGCTGTGCGTGCTGTAGCCCGGCTTGAGGAGATCGTGGCAGCTGATGTCGCTTCCAGGCCTGCCGGTCAGCAACGGCTGGCAGTTCATCATTTTGGTAACCAGCTGGAGGCCGAAGCGTTGGCCGCACGCCTTCGGGACAAATGCCCGGACTGTCCTCCCGCCCAGATCAGTGCCCTCCCCGCAGTCCTCGCGGCGCACGCGGGTTTGGGTGTACTGGCGGTTATCGTGGGGGAGAGCAGCACACCCACGTGAGCTTTTCCACATAGCCCAAGAGGCCCAGTGCACTCCTTTCGCGTCCCTCGTAGGCTCGAACCATGCCACGCTGGAATCGGGATGGGTCCCCAGACGCCGCAGCACTGGCAGCCAGACGGCGGCTCGCGGCGGGACTGAACCCTCCGGATGATCCGGCTCCCTTGCTTGCCATGCCTCCGCTCGAAGAGCCCGCGCCGGAGGCTTCGGCTTCGGACCCCCTCCATGGCCAAGAGACAATGGCGGCGCGGTTTCGGTGGCGAACGTCCTGGAGGGTTGCGGTTGCGGTGTCGGTAGTTGGTGCCGCCTGCGCGGCGTGGTTCCTTCTCCAGGCGGCCACCGGACAACCCACTACAGAGCCCCTGAGTCAGTCGGTACCGGTCGAGGGAAGCGTGACTGAAGGTGACGGGCTGAATTCCACTGGACCGACGCCGCCGTCTCAAAACACGAAGATGCTGCTGGTCCATGTTGCCGGTGCGGTACAGAAACCCGGTGTCGTTTCGCTTGCAGAAGGAAGCCGGGTCTTTCAGGCGATCGATGCTGCAGGCGGGGCAACCGCCACTGCTGACCTAAATGGCCTTAATCTCGCGGAAGTAGTCACAGACGGGGCAAAGATCCATGTTCCGGCTGTGGGGGAGGCGTCCCAGCAGGAGACTTCCCAGGAGACAGGGAGCGGAAACGGCGCAGGTGGGCCGGCAGAGACCCAGGTCAGCCCGGGATCCGGAGGCGCCAAGGTCAACATCAACACTGCCTCCGTGGAAGAGCTCGGGACACTGCCCAGGGTTGGTCCCGTGATGGCCCAGCGCATCGTAGATTGGCGCAAGGAGCACGGAGCGTTTGCCTCGGTGGAAGAGTTGGATGCCATTGATGGCATCGGACCCAAGCTCATGGAGTCGCTCCAGGATTTGGTGACGGTGCAGGGTGGCTGAGGATTCACACGGAAATCCCTTGCTGAGGCGTCTGGATCTCCGTCTGGATCTCCGTCTGGTCCCGGCCGTTCTTGTCACCTGGGCCGCGGCACTTGCCTGCGGTGTTCTCACCGCTGCGTGGTCGGCGACTATAGGCGTAGTCCTTGCCGGTGTTGCCAGCGCCTTGCTGCTCTCTTCGCGCCTGCGGGCAACGGGGACGTCACGCGCCAGGACAGTTCCGGCCACTCTCGCCTTGGCCTGTGTGCTGGGTGCTGTGGCTGCTGGTCATTGTGCCTTGGCTGCCGGCAAGCGGGACCAAGGCCCCCTCGCCGCAGCCGTCGACGCCCACGCTGGCGTGGTCATCCAGGTCCGGGTCACTGGCAGTCCTGCAGAGGCGCCCCAACCCGGGCACTCCGGCGACACCCGATGGTCGGTTCCGGCCAGCCTGGTCGACCTTACCTCCGGAGGGAATGTCATTCGAGGTTCTGCCTCCCTTGTGGTCATTGGCGACGATGCGTGGCGGGACGTACGCCCGGGACAGCACGTGCGAACAACCGGCACGCTGAAGGAGATCCGGCCCGGACAATCAGAAACGGCGATAATGACAGCCACCACCGGACCGGTTGTGATGGGCTCTGCCTTCGACCTGCAAGACGTGGCCGCCCAGCTGCGCGGGCACTTACGCGAAGCTGCAAGTTGGTTGCCTCCCGATGCTGCCGGTCTGCTGCCAGGTATGGTGACTGGCGACACCAGCGAGCTTCCGGAGAGCCTTGAAGCGGACATGAAGACAACCGGGATGGTCCACTTAACAGCTGTAAGCGGGGCGAATTGCAGTTTAATCTTGGGCGGCTTCATCCTGGTTGCCAGAAGCCTGGGACTGGCTCGTCCGTTCGCTGCCGCTTTCGCAGGGTGTGGGCTTGCTGCGTTCGTAGTGCTGGTAGGGCCGGAGCCCAGCGTCCTGCGCGCGGCGCTCATGGGACTGGTCGGGATGGCTGCATTGACGGGCGGGCTGCGGGGAAGGCCGCTGACTTTCCTGTGCTTGGCTACGGTTGTTCTTCTCCTGCTGGATCCCACCCTAGCCAGCAACTTTGGCTTCCTCCTCTCCGTCCTGGCTACGCTTGGCATCGTGCTGCTCGCGGGCCGGATAGCGTCGTGGTTTCCTGACACCATTCCCAAGTGGTTGGCTGTAGGGGTGTCCGTGCCCCTGTCCGCCCAGGTGCTCTGTGGGCCGGTCATCGTTGCACTCCAACCCCAGTTCTCGCCGTATGCACTCCTTGCAAACGTGATGGCTGGTCCGCTCGTGGCTCCCGTGACGATTTTGGGGACCCTGGCCGTGCCGCTCTCCGCGATCCATCCCTGGGCGGCGGCAATCCCCATCGCCCTGGCGGGTGCCAGCGCCAGCGGTGTGGCGGGCATAGCACGGTTCTTTGCCGGACTACCCGGCGCGGCACTCCCGTGGGCGGAAGGTCCGGCGGGCATTGTTGCCATGACCGTTTCCTCGGTGGTCACCATACTCGTTGTCTGGACAGCCCTGCATCCAAGCGGTGTGCTCCGGAGGATCATGGTCGTTCACCACCGCCTGATGGTTGTGTTGGAAAGGCTGGACAAGAACGCAAGGCGGCTGCCTGTTCGGGTTGCTGCGCATCCGCCCAGGGTGGGACGAGCCACGCGCGACCGCCAAGGCATGGCAGACTTGAAGTCTGCAATAAATCCTCCGGAAGGAACCAACTGTGGCTGCTGCCCAAAACACCCGGGCCAAGAGCGTCGCTGCCAACACCGTCAGTTGGCGGGACGCGACGCCGGCCGCGGTAGTGCTGATCACGGGCCCGGAGGAATACCTCGGTATCAGGGCCATGGACCGCATCAGATCCCTCGTCCGGACGGCAACACCTGATGTTGAACTCAGCAGGCTGAATGCTGGTTCCTACGAGGCCGGTTCCCTGGCGATGACCGTAACCCCATCTCTGTTCGGCGAGGGAAAGCTGATCGAAGTAGAGGGCTTGGAAGCCATGAATGATGCGTTCCTGGCTGACTCTTTGTCCTACTTGTCCCATCCCGAGCAGGATGTGGTTTTGGTGCTGCGCCATGCCGGCGGTGTCCGCGGGAAGAAATTGCTGGACGCCGTGAAATCCGCTGGATGGCCTGTGATCGATTGCCAGCCTCTTAAGAAGGATGCGGACAAAACTGCGTTTGTTGTCTCGGAGTTCAAAGCCGGTGGTCGCCGGATTGAAGGCGAAGCCGTCCAGGCCCTCGTCAATGCGGTGGGAGCCAATCTGTCCGAGCTTGCGGCCGCCTGCAACCAGCTGATTGCCGACGCCACCACAGCTGTCACGGCCGAAACCGTGGAGCGCTACTACGGTGGCCGGGTGGAAGCTACGGCTTTCAAGGTGGCCGATGCTGCCATGGCCGGCAACGGACCAGTGGCTTTGTCCACCTTGCGGCATGCCCTGTCCACCGGGGTTGATCCAGTCCCCTTGGTGGCTGCGCTTGCGGCGAAACTGCGGACGCTGGCAAAGGTGGCTGGGGCGAACGGGTCTCCGGCCACCATCGCCAGGAACCTGGGAATGCAGCCGTGGCTTGTGGAGCAGGCCCAGCGCGATGTCCGACGTTGGACCCCGGAAGGCCTGATCCGCTCCATCCAGGTCATCGCCGAGGCGGATGCCCAGGTGAAGGGTGAGTCGCGTGATCCGGTCTACGCCGTGGAGCACGCGGTCACGGTGATCGCCACGTCGGCCAGCCGTCGCTGAAGCTGGCGCATTCGCGCCGGCTTTCGGTTAAACCCAAAAGGCCGGCACCCGAGGGTGCCGGCCTTTTGATCAGCTCAGTCGAACTGGAAAAACCTTAGAGTGCGTTGACCTTCTTGGAGATCGCCGACTTGCGGTTTGCAGCGTTGTTCTTGTGAATAACGCCCTTGCTGACAGCCTTGTCCAGCTTGCGGCTGGCAGCAACAAGTGCAGTTGCAGCAGCATCCTTGTCAGCAGACTCAACGGCGGTGGCAACGGCGCGGATGGCCGTCTTCAGCTCGGACTTGACGGCGTTGTTACGCAGACGAGCCTTCTCGTTGGTGAGGATGCGCTTCTTCTGGGACTTGATATTAGCCACGTATGAACTCTCTTTTTAATGCGGAAATGGTCTAGAGGGTTTTCAGGTTGGCCATCGACTGAGCGGCGTGGGGATGCCTATGGCAGCCAACCATGAGTGGCCGTCGACCTGCACGGACACACAGCTATAAAGGATAGCAGAAAGCGGGGCCCAGTGTGGACCGATTGATCAGCTCCAGCCATGAAGTTCCCTCAGGGCACGGGAAACCTCAAGGAACGCCGGCTTGCCGAGGACTGCACCTTCACGACGGATCGCCTCTGGGTTCACCCGGATCACACGGTCAAGTTTGACTTCACTCGGGCGCCCTTGACGGTCCCACTGGCCCACTCCAACGTCAACGTAATCCCCGGCGCGCCTGCCGTTGTCGTGGTCCTTGGACGTCAGCATGAGGCCCAGCAGCCACTCGCCATCCCTGCCAACCAACAGCACCGGGCGATCCTTGCCCTGCGAGAAATCCTCTTCGAACGGGACCCAGGTCCACACAATTTCTCCGGGATCGGGCCGCCCATCCGGTTTGGGGGAGTAGTGCAGTTTTGCTGCTCCCACGAAGTCGCCCGGGTAGTCGCCCGGGTAGGCAGCCGGTTGAGGCCCGACGGCGGATTGCCGGCTCTTCTGCCTCGGGAAACCAGCGGGAGCGTTGTTCCTGCTATTGGTGCTGCTGCCGCCAAGTGTCTTGAGGGATCGAAGGATGAGTTTGCCCAATGGGCGCAAGTCCAAAGCCATGCGGACAACGCTACCGCGATGGTCTGCCGGGCGAACGTATGCAGCGCTTCATGGAGACCGGCAGGAATGTACGGGGAACCGCAGGTTCGTGGGAGACTAGAGGATCAGATGCGCGGCGTGTCCCGGCTGGCCTTTGCCCAGCCGGTGGATTTGCCGCGTGAGTGTCGACAGTAAGGATCCTGCGTGTCTCCCATGGCCCGCACCGCACCGGTGCCCGCCGCAACAGATCCGGCCATCATCCGGAACTTCTGCATCATTGCCCACATCGACCACGGTAAGTCCACCCTGGCCGACCGCATGCTGCAGTACACCGGCGTCGTTCAACAGCGCGACATGAAGGCCCAGTATCTGGACCGTATGGACATCGAACGTGAGCGCGGCATCACCATCAAGTCCCAGGCAGTACGTATGCCATGGGAACTCGATGGCACCAGCTATGCCCTCAACATGATCGATACTCCTGGCCACGTCGACTTCACCTATGAGGTGTCGCGCTCCCTGGCAGCCTGTGAAGGCGCCGTGCTGCTGGTTGATGCAGCGCAGGGCATCGAAGCCCAGACGCTTGCCAACCTTTACCTGGCGATGGAGAACAACCTCACCATCATCCCCGTGCTGAACAAGATCGACCTTCCGGCTGCCCAGCCTGAAAAGTATGCGGCAGAACTGGCCAACCTTATTGGCGGAGACCCGGATGATGTCCTCAAGGTTTCGGGTAAGACCGGTGTAGGCGTGGAAGCGCTGCTGGACAAGATCGTCCGCGACCTCCCGGCCCCCGTCGGCAATCCCGACGCACCGGCACGTGCCATGATCTTCGACTCCGTCTATGACACCTACCGTGGCGTGGTCACCTACGTCCGCGTTGTGGATGGCATGCTGCATCCGCGGGAACGCATCCAGATGATGTCAACACGGGCCACGCACGAGCTCCTGGAGATCGGTGTGAGTTCCCCGGAGCCCACACCGTCCAAGGGCCTCGGAGTCGGTGAAGTGGGTTACCTCATCACCGGTGTGAAGGATGTTCGCCAGTCCAAGGTGGGCGATACCGTAACCAACCTCGCCAAGCCGGCATCGGAGTCGCTCAGCGGCTACGCCGACGCCAAGCCGATGGTGTTCTCGGGTCTGTACCCGCTCGATGGAACTGACTACCCCGTTCTCCGCGATGCCCTCGAGAAACTGATGCTGAACGACGCCGCCCTGGTCTACGAGCCCGAGACGTCTGCTGCCCTGGGCTTTGGCTTCCGCGTTGGCTTCCTGGGTTTGCTGCACCTCGAAATCACCCGTGAGCGCCTCGAGCGCGAGTACAACCTGGACCTCATCTCCACAGCTCCCAACGTTGAGTACGAGGTCACGCTGGAGGACAAGAAGGTGGTCCATGTGACCAACCCCAGCGAATATCCCACAGGCAAGATCGCAGAAGTCCGCGAGCCCATGGTGTCCGCTACGATCCTGGCGCCCAACGAGTTCGTGGGATCCATCATGGAGCTCTGCCAGAGCCGCCGTGGCCAGATGCGTGGCATGGACTACTTGTCCGAAGACCGCGTGGAGCTGCGCTACTGGATCCCGCTGGCCGAAATCGTCTTCGACTTCTTCGACCTCCTGAAGTCCAAGACACGCGGTTACGCATCACTGGACTGGAAGGCCGACGGCGAACAGGTCGCGGACCTTGTGAAGGTGGACATCCTTCTCCAGGGCGAGCAAGTGGATGCTTTCAGTGCCATCACCCACCGTGACAAGGCCTACGCCTACGGTGTGATGATGACCGGCAAGCTGCGCGAACTCATCCCGCGTCAGCAGTTCGAGGTGCCCATCCAGGCTGCCATCGGATCGCGCATCATTGCCCGGGAAAGCATTCGGGCCATCCGCAAGGACGTTCTTGCCAAGTGCTACGGCGGTGACATCACCCGTAAGCGCAAGCTGCTTGAGAAGCAGAAGGAAGGCAAGAAGCGCATGAAGATGGTGGGCCGGGTTGAAGTGCCCCAGGAGGCTTTCATTGCCGCGCTGACCACCGACGAGTCCAAGGACAAGGCCAAGAAGTAGATGCCCAGCGTCCTTCCTTTGGGCGACCCGGCACCTGCGGATGGCTTGTTGCCTCCGCAGGTGCTGACCGGCGTCGAGCACCGCAAGTTCGGGCTGTATGTGCATATCCCGTTCTGCGCGGTGCGGTGCGGCTATTGCGACTTCAATACCTATACGGCCACGGAGCTCGGCGGTGGGGCGTCGCAGGATGCTTATGCCCAAACGGCCGTCACCGAGCTGGACTTCGCGGCAACGGCCCTGAATGCCTCCGGTTTGCCGGAGCGGCCCCTGAGCACCGTATTCTTCGGCGGGGGAACACCCACGTTGCTCCCTGCCGAGGACTTGGCACATATCCTGCGCGCCGCCGTCGGGCATTGGGGACTTGAGCCGGGCGCAGAGGTGACCACCGAAGCCAACCCCGACTCCGTGACGCCGGAATCACTCAAGGTGCTCGCTGATGCCGGCTTTACGCGCGTCTCCTTCGGCATGCAGTCCGCGGTGCCGCACGTGCTCAAAGTGCTGGATCGCACGCATACGCCCAGCCGTGTTCCGCTGGTGGTCCAGTGGGCGCGCGAGGCTGGCCTGGCCGTTAGCCTTGACCTCATCTACGGCACGCCGGGAGAGTCGATGGCGGATTGGCAACTGTCCCTTGAGACTGCCCTCTCCTACGAACCCGATCACATCAGCGCGTATGCCCTGATCGTGGAGGACGGCACAAAGCTGGCGGCCCAAATCCGCCGCGGCGAAGTCCCCGGAATCGACGACGACGACCACGCCGCCAAATATGAGCTCGCTGACAAATTGATCTCCGAAGCCGGCCTGACGTGGTATGAGGTCAGCAATTGGTCGAAAACGCATGAACAAGCCTGCCGTCACAACCTTGCCTATTGGCGGGGCGATGACTGGTGGGGTATTGGTCCCGGCGCCCACTCCCACGTGGGCGGTGTCCGCTGGTGGAACGTTAAGCACCCCACGGCTTATGCCAACAGGCTGGCTGCAGGAGACTCGCCGGCAGCCGGCAGGGAAACCCTCGACGCCGACACCCGGGAAGTCGAGCGCATCATGCTTGAGGCGCGGCTCGGTACAGGGCTAGCGGTGGATGCGTTGGACAAAGTCGGCCGCCATGCGATGGCGGGACTTATCGCTGAAGAGCTGGTGGACCCGGTTGCGGCCTTCAAGGGTCGCCTGGTTCTTACGCTCAAAGGCCGGCTACTGGCGGACGCCGTGGTGCGCAGGATTCTGCCGGACTAACCGTCGGAAGAATCCTGCGGAGGCCCGGGACTACTTAATCCAGCGCAGGTTGAGCTTGTAGCGGTGGGGCTGCCCGTGGTTGACACGAATACCAGCCGAGACTGAGAAGCACGTAAGTGCTACCCAGATGCCCGTGGCGATGACTGCAAAGATATTTCCCACCACTGGAAGCAGAACAAGGATATTCGCCAGGACTGCTGCGATGGTCGGAGGGAGCGTGAAGTTCAGGGCTTCCTTGGATTCCTGCGCCGTAAACGGCCCGCGATCACGGAAGATCAGATAGATCAGCAGGGAGGGCAGGCATCCCAGAATTCCCCCGAAGTGCGCAAGGGTGGCCCACTGGCGGTCTTCGCTTGCCGTCAGTGGGAGTGCGTTTGCGGGCGCGCCATGGTAGTGGGGCTGGCCTGCGGCGCTGCCCGGTTCTTCAGGAGCGTTCTCTGCCACGGTGTCTTCCCTTTGCTGTAAAGATGCTGCAGTGTTGCTGTCCCAGAATACTGGGTTCCGGGTCATCCCGGGACCAACGCCCCGTTACGTCCCCGGGAAAAGTGCGTTCAGGAAACGTAAATTCAGGACAAGACCGTCAGGCAGTGGTGAGGAAATCGATGACTTCCTCCACCCTTCCCAGCAGCGAGGCTTCCAGATCGGCGTAGGTGCGGACCGCACCAAGCAGGCGCTGCCAGCCGAGTCCAATGTCTTCGGCGGTTTCGTGCGGCCAACCGAAAGCGGTCAATATTCCGGTCTTCCAGTCAGTGCCGCGTGGAACGTCCGGCCACCGCTCAATACCCAGCACTTTTGGCCGGATCGCTTGCCAGACGTCTACGTACGGATGGCCCACGATCAGCACGTTTCCGGCGGCTCCGGGCACCGTCATGGCTTCTGCGGCGATGCGTGATTCCTTTGAGCCCGCTACCAGATGGTCTACCAGGATCCCAAGCCTGCGGCCGGGCCCGGGTGAGAACTCTGCGATCGCTGACTTGAGGTCGTCCACGCCGTGCAGCGGCTCTACGACGATGCCCTCAATGCGGAGATCATCGCCCCAGACTTTCTCCACCAGTTCGGCGTCGTGCTTGCCTTCCACCCAAATACGGCTCGCCTTGGCCACCTGGGCACGGTGGCCCAGGACCCTGACGGACCCGGATGCCGTTCGACCCGGCTGCAGAGATGAACCAGGAGTCGAACCAGGAGCCTTTGCCGCCGGTGGCATGAGGCGGATGGCCTGTCCTTCAAGCAGGAAACCGAATCCGAGCTGGAAGGACTTGGTTTTACCACGCCGGTCCTCAAGGGAGACGATGTGCATTCCCCCCGATTTCTCCACGCGGGTGACTTCGCCCACCCAGCCGGACTGGACGTCTTCAAGGACCATCCCGCGCTGGACGGCTACCTCGGGGAGCTGGCGTTGGGCAGGAGCGGACAGATCCTGCGGGCCCCACGTATCGAAAGCCAAGGACTTCATACCCCTTTGTGCTGGTTGTGCTGGGAATAACTCCCGCGGGCGGTTTCAATGCTAGCAACGTGCTGGCTCATACTAGACTTGTTAGCACTTGGGCATGTTGAGTGCTAAGTATTGGTCCGAAAAGCTATCGGTCCTACACAGGCCGGGACAGTCGTCAGGAGGTGTTGCAATGAGTGAGCCACGCAAGCTTGAAGTACTGCGCGCAATTGTTGAGGATTATGTGCATTCCCGTGAGCCGGTTGGATCCAAGGCACTTGTGGAGCGGCACCATCTCGGCGTTTCAAGCGCCACCATCCGAAACGACATGGCCGTACTTGAAGAAGAGGGCCTGATCGCGGCGCCGCACACCAGTGCCGGCCGGATCCCAACGGACAAGGGCTATCGGCTGTTCGTGGACAGGATCTCGCAGGTCAAGCCGTTGTCCGCCGCGGAGCGTCGAGCCATCCACTCGCTGCTGGAAGGGCCGGACGACCTCGATGACATCCTTGAGCGCACCGTCAGGCTGCTGTCGCAACTGACCAACCAGGTCGCCGTCGTACAGTACCCGCACTCCAACCGCGCACTTGTCCGTCACGTTGAATTTGTCCTCCTGGCGCCCAAGCAGGTTCTGGTGGTCCTCATCGCAGATACAGGAAGCGTTGGCCAGAAGGTCATCGAGGCTGGCTCCGATGTCAGCAACGAGGCCTTGATGGCCCTGCGCTCCCGGTTCCTTGGCAGTATCGCGGGAACCCAGCTGGCGCTGCTGCCGCAGGTGCTGCCATCCGTCGTGGCGCTGTGCCCGCCGGACCTTCGCGCACTCGCGCAGCATCTTGCCCATGGTCTCCAGGCTTTGAGCGACACCAGCCGTGAAGAGCGCATCGTCATGGCCGGAACAGCCAACCTTGCCCGCTCCAATGTGGATTTCCCGTTGAGTATCGGGCCAGTGCTGGAAGCTCTTGAGGAACAAGTTGTCATGCTCCGGTTGTTGTCCGATATGGGGGATGATCCCCGCGGCGTGACAGTCAGCATCGGACGCGAGAATCCTTACGATGGCCTGGCCGAGGCCTCGGTCGTGGCAACGGGGTACGGCTCCGGAGCCAAGGTCGGAATCCTTGGACCAACCCGGATGGACTATCCCACCACCATGGCTGCCGTGCGCGCCGTGGCCCGCTACCTTTCCCGCATTCTCGGCGGCTGACGCCAGCCCCGAGGTAAGAACCGTTTTACAACAAGGAAGAGATACCGACTTTGAGCAGCCACTATGACGTTTTGGGAGTCTCACCGGAAGCCACCGGGGAAGAGATCAAAAAGGCGTACCGCAAGTTGGCGCGAAAGCTTCACCCGGACGTCAACCCCGGGGAGGATGTCGCGGAGCAGTTCAAAGCCGTGACGCATGCTTACGAAGTGCTGTCCGACCCCCAGAAGCGCCGCGTCTACGATGCCACCGGCAACGAGAATGGCACTGACAACGGCTTTGGCGGCGGCTACTCAGGCCAAGGCTTTGCCTTCCAGGACATCTTCGACACCTTCTTCGGCGGTGGCGGCGGACACGCGGGACCAGCCTCCCGTGTGCGTCGGGGCCAGGATGCACTCATCAGCGTCCGCATCGACCTCAAAGACGCCGTGTTCGGTGTCAACAAGAAGCTCGAAGTTGATACGGCAGTGGTTTGCCCCACGTGTGATGGCAGCTGCTGCCGGCCGGGCACCCACCCTGAGCGTTGTGACATTTGTGGCGGCAGTGGCCAGGTCCAGAGGGCCGTTCGATCCATCCTGGGCCAGGTCATGACCACGGCCCCCTGTGGTTCCTGCGAAGGCTTCGGTACCGTCATCAAGGATCCCTGCAATGAGTGCAACGGCCAGGGCCGCATCCGTAGCCGCCGGTCCCTCACCATCAAGGTACCTGCCGGTGTTGCCACGGGTACGCGGATCCAGCTCTCCGGCCAAGGCGAAGCAGGACCGGCAGGCGGACCTGCCGGCGACCTCTACGTAGAGATCCGCGTCAACAGTGACTCCACCTATATCCGTGAAGGCGACGATCTGCACGCAACACTGAGCGTTCCGATGACGGCCGCTGCTTTGGGTACGGAACTGAGCCTGGAAACCTTTGACGGGCCCCAGGAGATCGACGTCAAGGCCGGCACCCAGTCCGGCGAGGTCATCACGCTTCGCGGTTTGGGTGTTACCCACCTCAGGGGCTACGGTCGCGGCGATCTCAAGGTGCACCTGCACGTTGAGACGCCGGTCAAGCTGGATCCGGCACAGGAAGAGCTTCTGCAGCAGCTTGCCAAGTTGCGGGGCGAGCAGTTCAGCGAAGGCAAACTCGTGGCCAGCGGCGGCATGTTCGCCAAGCTGCGGGACAAGCTCGGTAACCTGTAGCGGTGAGCAACCCCGTTTTCTTCACGCCTGCCGGGAGCCTGGACGGTGTTGAGCCGGGCGCGTTGTTCGTCATCGACGGTGCGGAAGCCCGGCATGCCGTGACGGTGAAGCGCCTCACCGTCGGTGAGGCCGTGGACATTGCCGATGGCGCAGGAGCCCGCCTGACAGGCACGGTGGCAGAGGCCGGCCCTGGAAGTTTGTCCGTCATGGCATCCAGTGTGATTTTCGAGGACCAGCCGGATGTGCGTTTGGTGCTTGTCCAGGCATTGGCCAAGGGTGACCGTGACGAGTTGGCTATAGAAACGGCCACCGAACTGGGCATTGATGCAGTGATCCCTTGGCAGGCCGAGCGATCCATTGTCCGCTGGAAGGGGGATCGCGCTGCAAAGGCCCACGCCAAGTGGCAGTCTGTGGTCACTGCCGCGGCCAAGCAGGCCCGCAGGGCATGGATACCCGAGGTACGTCCCATCCTGGATTCCGCGGCGCTGGCAAAGGCTGTTGCTGCCGCAGACCTGGCTGTGATCCTTCACGAGGACGCCAAGAACCCTTTGCGGACCGTCCTTGAAGCGCCGCTCGTGGCTGAAGGCGGCGGGCTGGAGTCGCCGCGTGAAGTCCTCTTGATCGTGGGGCCGGAAGGTGGCATCTCGCCGCGCGAGGTGACGCGCCTCAGCGACGCCGGGGCGGTCACGGCTCTCTTGGGCCACCACGTCCTGAGGTCATCGACGGCGGGACCCGCCGCCGTCGTACTCGCCTCCGACGTCCTGGGCCGCTGGTAGGCGGTGTGGGCTGGCAGGCGAAACTACCCTGGGGACCCTGGCTTTAGCCGACGCTGAAAAGACGCGTATCCGTGGTGGATGTGTCTGCTTGCCCGGAGTCCTGAACCTGGGTCACACGTAATTCGTATTTCCCCGGTTTCAGGGTTGCGCTGAAGGAGAACACACCGAATTGTCCCGGCTCGCCGGTGGCCTTTGTCTGGCCGGTCAACAGGCTGGTTTTCTCACCGCTGCCGTTGTCCCGGAGAATCTGCCAGCTGACGGGCTTGGAGCTGTCAGTGCTGCGGCCATTGAACTTAACGGCGCCGGCGGGCAGCGAGGTGTCCTCCTGCGGGTCGATAATCCACAGTGGCGCAACCAAGGAAGCGTCCCTGGCCATTGGTTGACCGAGCCGCACCTGGCCAAACGCCATGAAATCCGTGTGGCCGTCGACCAGAATGACCACCTGGATTTGCTGCCCTGAGTTGATCAAGCCCGACGACGACGCCGCTGCGGTGGCCGTGTAGACCAGCTGCTGTACAGCCCGTTGCGCCATACCTGCATCAAGGTTGGAATTGAAGGCGTCCCGCGAGATATCAACCGTGATCACGTTCTTGCCCGAAATGGAGGTTGCCAGGCTGCCTGGGTCCTGCCAGGGAGTGAAGAAGTCGTGGTCCAACGGCTTTTCGGCCATCATGATCCGCAGTGCTGTGGTGACGGGGTTTCCGTCGCCGGAGATGTCCCTGAATTCGCGGTACAGGTAGACGTCTTCCTTGCTCCGTCCAATCCAGTAAACCGGGATCTTGGTGGACGCCTGGGTGGTCTCCAGGGGAGCATTGCTGGCCGGAGCTTCCTGGACGCTGACGGGCGGCGCGCTGGAGGTAGCTTGGGTGGGTCCACCGTTGGCGATACAGCCGGTCAGCAAAAGGACAGCAAGCATCGCAGGCGCGGCGACGGCGGACTTTTTCCGCTTTCGCCCGCCGGGCTGATGGCTTACTGACTGCACGATTGGGGTTCCTTGCCTTTGCGGCCGGTGGTTGTCGCCGACGCGTCGAACGGGCGTAGTCTGACTTCCCGCTCTGCCAGCTTGGCATATCGTCGACGGCGGCTGGCCGGGTTTGCGGGCACTGGCGGCAACTGAAACAGGATTGATACCCGCTTGATGCCGAGTTGAGACAAAAAGTCGTCCCCCCGCGGCCCGTGCAAGGTGGACGAAGCCCGCGTGTACGCCCTTGTCGTTCCGGGCTGGCGTAGGATTGAAGGCATTCCGGCATATGGCCTGGCGGTTCAGCCAGTCCCGTTGTCGAAACGATGGACCAACTGTATTCCGACCGGAGGAGAAGAGGCCGCACGGCCACCACTATGAGTGAATCCCTGAATGGGCGGTTGCGGACCGGAAACGGGAACCCAGCCACCACCGAGTTCCCGCACACCTTACCGGGCACGCGCACGGAAATCGTCACGTTCGACAACTCCGATCAGATGGTTCACTCATTGGGCAGCCATGACGAAGCCTTGCGCTACATCGAGGAGCAGTTCCCGGACGTCAATTTCCACGTTCGCGGCAATGAATTGTCCATGTCCGGTCCCTCCACGGTCATTCCGCGCATCATGCGCCTCCTTGAGGAGGTCCGCGGACTGGTTGCCAGGGGAACCGTCGTTACCCCTGACGTCCTCCAGCAGCTCGTTTCCCTCCTGAGGACACAGTCAGTCCAGAATCCCGTGGATGTCCTTACCCACAACATTCTCTCGAGCCGTGGCAAAACCATCCGGCCCAAGACCCTGAACCAGAAGAACTATGTGGATGCCATCGATGCGAACACGGTGATCTTCGGTATTGGCCCGGCAGGTACTGGCAAGACCTACCTCGCCATGGCCAAGGCCGTGCAGGCCCTGCAACTCAAGGAAGTAAGCCGGATCATCCTGACCCGGCCCGCTGTTGAGGCGGGGGAGCGGCTGGGCTTCCTGCCGGGAACGCTGAGCGACAAGATCGACCCCTACCTGCGGCCGCTTTACGACGCCCTGCACGACATGATGGATCCCGAATCCATTCCCCGGCTGATGGCTGCCGGCACCATCGAAGTCGCACCGTTGGCCTACATGCGTGGACGGACGCTCAACGACGCCTTCATCATCCTGGACGAGGCCCAGAACACCACTCCTGAACAAATGAAAATGTTCCTGACCCGTCTCGGATTCGGTTCCAAGATGGTTGTTACAGGCGACGTAACGCAGATCGACCTGCCTTTTGGCTCCACTTCCGGTCTACGGATCGTACGGGAAATCCTCACCGGGATCGATGACGTCAATTTCTCCATCCTGGAGGCTGCGGACGTCGTCCGGCACCGTTTGGTTGCAGACATCGTCTCCGCCTACAGCAGGTGGGATGACGCGCACCGTACGGATGGGGCTGCCGGCACACATCACAAACGTGGAGAACGAAAATGAGCATTGAAATCAACAACGAATCCGGCGTGGAGGTGGACGAAGCCCAACTGGTGACATTGTCCCGGTTCATCTTCGAGCGCCTCTACATCCATCCGCAGGCTGAGCTGTCCATCCTCCTGGTGGATGAACCCGCCATGGAGAAGCTGCACATTGAGCTTATGGACGAACCAGGAGCCACCGATGTGCTCTCGGTGCCCATGGATGAGTTGACGCCGGGCACGCCCGACAAGCCCACGCCGCAGGGAATGCTTGGAGACATTGCCATATGTCCCCAGGTGGCCGAGGTGCAGGCGCGGAACGCCGGACACACCACCCAGGACGAAATGCTGTTGCTCGCCACGCATGGCATCCTCCACCTTCTTGGTTTCGACCATGCCGAACCGGAGGAAAAGGAAGAAATGTTCGGTCTGCAGCGTGAGTTGCTGTCTGAGTTCCTGGGCAAGGATGCCCCCATGGAGACCATGCAGTGACCTCGCTCATCCTTGTCGGCATGGCGCTGGTTTTCCTCAGTTTCGTCGCCTTGCTGACGGCAGCTGAGGCTGCGTTCAATTTCCTGCCCCGGCACGAAGCTGAACAATCGGTAGTCCGCAGCAAGGGCAAGGCCTTGGCAAGCATCCTGAAGAACCCCGTCGCCCATATGCGTGCCCTGCGGTTCTGGCGGGTGTGGTTCGAGATGGCAGCAGCGGTCGCCGTCGCTGTCGTTATGCACAGTTTGCTGGACAACGTGTGGCTTGCCGGCCTGGCGGCGACTGGCATCATGGCCGTCATCGGGTTCGTTCTGGTGGGCGTCTCGCCCCGGCAGTTGGGACGCGCGCATTCCGGCCCCATCGTCCGGTTTACCGCACCGTTGATCAGGTTCCTCTGCTGGATCCTCGGACCGATTCCCGGCTGGCTTGTCGCGTTGGGGAGCGCGGTCGCGCCCGGCGCCCCCGGCGGTGATGACGCGTTTGTCAGCGAGGAAGAATTCCGCGAGTTCGTGGACCGCGCGGCAGAATCGGACATGATCGAAGACAACGAGGCGGAGCTCATTCATTCGGTCTTTGACTTCGGCGACACCTTGGTCCGCTCGGTCATGGTTCCGCGCACGGACATCGTCAGCATTGGGACCGGTTCGGACCTTGAAGCGGCCATGGCCCTTTTCCTCCGCTCCGGCTACTCCCGGATACCGGTCATTGGCGAGAACACGGACCAGATCCGCGGCATTCTCTACCTCAAGGACGTTGCTGCGGCGATGCATCGCGGCGAACCCGGACTGCAACCGCACGACGTCGATTCCCTCGCCCGGGATGTTCGGTACGTCCCGGAATCCAAGCCCGTGAGCGACCTCTTGAAGGAACTGCAGAAGGAATCCACGCACGTTGCCATCGTTATCGATGAGTACGGCGGCACCGCGGGGCTGGTGACTTTGGAGGATCTCATCGAGGAAATCGTAGGAGAGATCGTTGACGAGTACGATTCTGCGGCGGAAGAAGCGGTGGATCTCGGCGATGGCACCTACCGTGTCAGTGCCCGCATGAGCATTGATGACCTCGGGGAGCTGTTCGATATCGACCTCGACGACGACGAAGTGGACACCGTTGGCGGCCTCCTTGCCAAGGCCCTCGGCCAGGTTCCGATCGTCGGGAGCTCCGTTGAAGTGAACGGTGTGTCGCTAAAGGCAGATAGGCTTGAGGGTCGCCGAAACCGGGTCAGCCACATCATTGCGGCAGCCATGCCAAAGGAAGACACTGACTTTGAAGACCTTCTCGATGAGGCAGACACAACGCAACAGGGAGTTCCACGTGAGCAAGCAAAATAAGAAATTCGACGCCGATGACGATTTCGGTGGCTTCCACGCCGGATTCTCGGTCCTTGTTGGCCGCCCCAACGCGGGAAAGTCCACGCTGACAAATGCCTTGGTTGGGCAGAAGGTGGCCATTACATCGGCCAAACCGCAGACCACGCGCCACACGATTCGTGGCATCGTCCACCGCGAGGATGCACAACTGATCCTGGTTGATACCCCGGGCCTCCACCGGCCCCGCACGCTTCTGGGAAAGCGGCTCAACGACCTCGTGGCTGACACGTTGTCCGAGGTGGACGCGATCGGGTTCTGCTTGCCGGCAAATGAGAAAATCGGTCCTGGCGATAAGTACATCGCCGCCCAGCTGGCTGCCGTGGGCCGCAAGCCGATCGTTGCCATTGTGACAAAGACTGACCTCGTGGACCGTCAGGCCCTGACGGAGCAGCTGCTCGCAGTTGCTGCCTTGGGCCGTGAAGTCCTCGGAGACCAGGGCTGGGCGGATATCGTTCCCGTTTCTGCCGCCGACGGTTTTCAGGTATCCACTGTTGCCGACGTCCTTATCGGGCACATGCCGTCATCGCCCCCTCTTTACCCGGATGGTGAACTGACCGACGAGCCCGAGGCCGTCATGATCGCTGAACTTATCCGGGAAGCCGCCCTCGAAGGTGTCCGGGATGAACTTCCCCACTCCCTTGCCGTTGTCGTTGAGGAAATCGTGCCCCGTGAAGGACGCACGGAGGACAACCCCTTGCTGGACGTCCGGGTGAACCTTTACGTGGAGCGGCCCTCCCAAAAAGCCATCATCATCGGTAAGGGTGGCAGCAGGCTCCGGGAAGTCGGAACCAACGCGCGCAAGGGAATCGAGACGCTCCTGGGAACCAGGATCTACCTCGATTTGCATGTCAAGGTTGCCAAAGACTGGCAGCGGGATCCCAAACAATTGGTAAAACTCGGCTTCTGATCCGGCGTCACGGCAACGGCGTGGCTGGGGCTCGATAAGGAACTTCCCAGAATCGGCCACTATGATTGCGGGGATCCACGTGTTTGAGGAAAGGTAACCGAATAGTGCGACGTCGTGACGCCCGCCCGCTGGGCCCCGGCACCGCTGCTCCCGATGCGGCGCGCCATGGGGAGGACCCCGAGGGAACTCCGCGCCACATGAACGCGCCCAAGGGGCTGCCTTTGTGGCTGAAGATTGTGACCGGCCTCGTGTCGGTGGCACTCGTTGCCGGCGTTGCTTTTGCAGCCTTCTGGTTTATCCGACTACAGACCAACATCACCAAGGCCCCGCTATCGGCGGCCGAATCACGCGATAGCAGTGATGCCGTGGTCAATGACAAATCGGACCGCCTGCAGATTCTTATCCTCGGCTCGGATACCCGCGATGGGAAAAACTCCCAGTACGGCAACGCAGACGATTCCACAGGCTACGGCCACTCGGATGTCATGATGCTGCTGGACATTTCCGCGGACAATAAACGGGTCAGCGTCATGAGTTTCCCACGTGACCTCCTGGTTGACGTGCCCCAGTGCACGGACCACACCAACAACCAGACGTTCCCCGCGCGGAGCGGTGTGATGATCAACGAAGCCATGGCAGAAGCCGGGATCGGCTGCGCGGTGGACACCATCAATAAGCTCACCGGCCTGGAAATTGACCACTTCATGATGGCCGACTTCAACGCGGTGAAGGAACTCTCCAAAGCCGTCGGCGGAGTGGATGTTTGTGTCAGTGATCCCGTCTTTGATCCGGACTCAGGTCTTCGTTTGGCGAAGGGCAATTCCCAGGTCGAAGGCGAGCAGGCGCTGGCGTTCCTGCGAACCCGGCATGCCTTTGGAGATGGTGGCGACCTGGGCCGAATCAAGGGCCAGCAGGCATTTCTTTCATCGCTGACACGTAAGCTCAAGGCGGACGGCACGCTGGGCAACCCGCAAAGGCTCCTGCAGATCGCTGACGTCGTCACGCAAAACCTCACCGTTGATGACGGGTTGGCATCTGTGCCATCGCTGTTGACGATCGGTGGGAGGCTGAAGGACATAGATGTCTCCAAGGTCGCATTTGTCGCGGTACCCACGCAGCCTGCCACGTTGGACCCCAACCGGTTGGAGCTCGTGGAGCCCCAGGCATCACAGCTTTTCGCGGCCCTTCGCGCAGATCTGGACCTGACGAATCCCGGGGCGACGTCCAGTCCGACTCCAACAGCGCCTGCGGGAGGAACACCTTCGGCGGCTCCAACCACTGCTGCCCCGACAGTCCCGGCGTACAACAAAGCCATCCAGCCCGTGGCAGTCGCCAACGGCAGCGGAGTTGGGACCAGAGCACAGGAAATCCTGGCAACGTTGACCGGCAATGGATTTACACAGTCGGTGTCATATTTGGCAAACCCAGTGGAGAAGACTGTGGTCTACTACGGTCCGGACTTCGCTGACGTTGCTACGGACGTTGCCACGCTGTTCGGCATCCCTGCGGCACAGGTTCAGCAAGCCCGGGGAGTCTCGGGCGTGCAGCTCTACGTGGGCACCGACTTTGCAACGGGGACCGCCTATGGAGCGGCCTCGGTCCCGCCCGATGTTGTCAACCAGACGGCCAAAGAAGCAGTCTGCCAACAGGTGAACCCGCTCTACATCACGCAATAGCCGTCACAGCAGGGCAATCCGGCGCAGGGCACTCCGCAGCGGGGTAACTCCGCAGCATAGACAGGGCCAAAGACTAATGGCCGGACCCCGGGTCATCCAGGGGCCGGCCATTCGTCGTAGTGGCTTTACCAGATGCTGACTCTGTCCTCAGGTGCCATCCACATCCGGTCTTGGTCATTGACCTGGAAAGTTTCGTGGAAGGCATCGAGGTTCCGGGCAATGGCATTGGTGCGGAACTCGTTGGGGGAGTGTGGATCGGTAGCAAGCCTGCGGATCGCTTCCTCGCTACGGATCACCTGGCGCCAGCCGGCAGCCCAGGACATGAAGAACCGCTGCTGGCCTGTGAAACCATCCAGGACCTCAGGCTCGGCACCATCGAGGCTGATCAGGTAGGCCTTGTAAGCAATGGTGAGGCCGCCCAGGTCACCGATGTTCTCACCCAGCGTCAGTTTGCCGTTGACCTTGTGCTCAGGTGCTGCGTAGGGGGATAGCGCATCGAATTGGGCAACCAACTTTGCCGTGCGGGCTTCGAAGGCCGTCCTGTCCTCTTCGGTCCACCAATTGCGGAGGGCTCCGCTTCCGTCGAATTGGGATCCCTGGTCATCGAATCCATGGCCGATCTCATGTCCGATCACCGCGCCAATCCCGCCGTAGTTCACGGCGTCGTCTGCTTCTGCCGTGAAGAACGGCGGCTGCAGGATGGCGGCGGGGAACACGATTTCGTTCAGCATCGGGTGATAGTAGGCGTTCACGGTCTGAGGGGTCATTAGCCACTTGTCCAGATCCACCGGCTTGCCGATCTCGTCCAGGTGTCGATCGACGTCGGCGTCGTGGGCCCGCTCAACGTTGCCCAAGAGGTCGTTGGCGTCGATCTCAACGGCGGAGTAATCGATCCATTTTTCAGGGAAACCGATCTTGGGGCGGAAAGCGTCCAGCTTCTTCAGGGCTTCGGCCTTTGTGTCCTCACCCATCCACTCAAGGGAAGAAATGCTGTCCCGGTAGGCCTCGATCAGATTGGCGACGAGGGTTTGCATCCTGGCCTTGTGTCCGCCGGGGAAATGCCGCTCCACGTAGATTTGGCCCACCGCCTCACCAAGTGCTGCTTCGACGACGGCAACGCCGCGCTTCCAGCGCTCCTTGTTCTGTGGGGTGCCACTGAGGGTGGTCCCGTAGAAGTCGAAGTTCGTGTCCACGAACTCCGAGGACAGGTAGGGTGCCGCTGAGTTGAGCACCCTTAGGGTCAGCCATTCCTTCCAGACGGCAAGGGGTTCCGATTCGAGAAGCGCGGCCGCGCCGGCAAAGAAGTCCGGCGTGCTGACTACGATTTCGCCGCGTTTGCCGGCATCGACGCGGCCGGCCTCAAACCAGGTATTCAATAGCGGGAACAGCGTCGCTGCTTCTTCGGCCGTTTTCAGGTTGTATGTCTTTTGGGGATCCCGAAGCGTGACGTTGTCCCAGTGGTGGGATGCGAGGGCCTTTTCCAAGGCAACGATGCGACCAGCAGCGCCTTCTGCGTCAGCAACGCCGGCGAGGCCGAGCAACTTGGCGACGTATTCACCGTAGGCTGCCACAATCGGGGCAAACTTTTCATCGCGGTAGTAGGACTCGTCCGGGAGGCCGAGGCCGCCTTGTCCGATGTACAGAAGAATCCGCTCCGGGTTTCCGGCGTCGGGTGCCGGGTAGATGGAAAACAAGCCGGAAACGTCGCACCGGAACAGCCGGCCCAGCAACGCCGCAAATTCCTCTGCGGAACCCACTGACCGGACTTCCTCCAGTCGCTCCCGCAAGGGCTCGAGTCCCTTCGCCTCTGCCGCGGCCTCATCCATGAAGCTCGCGTAAAGTCCGCCGACCTTCTGTTCGATGCCGGAGGCCGATGCTCCTTTGTTGGCGGCTTCCTCGATGATCGCCTTGACGGCCAGTTCTGCCTCGTCACGCAAAGCCGTGAAGGTGCCTTCCAGCGGGCGGTCGTCAGGGATCGTCGTGCTGTTCAGCCATGCACCGTTGACGTGCTGGTAGAGGTCGTCCTGCGGCCGGACGCTGTGATCGATGTTGGAAAGAGTGATCCCCGACTGTGGCACTGTGGCTCCTTGAATGGACGCTGCAGCCGGCGTTGCCACCGTCGCTGCGTCTGCATAGTGGACGTTGCATGAGGTGTTGCAATGTCATCATACGCATCGTGTTACTGTGAACTTGTGCGTGCGGGAATGCTTCTTCTTAGCTGCCGCGGCGAGGCCTGAAAGCTATCTGAAAAGCTGGGCCACCCTCGCCGCGGAGTTTCGTTGTGCCCGGCTAAGCTTTCATTTAGATCTTAGAGAAAAGGCCACACGACATGCGTAATGCACAAAAGCCCTCCGGTATGCCGATTCACCGTTACCTGCCGTTCCAGGACCAGATCACTGTCGAAGTTCCGGATCGTACCTGGCCGGACAAAGTCATCACCAAGGCCCCGCGCTGGTGTGCAGTGGACCTGCGCGATGGTAACCAGGCACTGATCGATCCCATGAGCCCGGCGCGCAAGCTGAAGATGTTCCAGCTGCTGGTCAACATGGGATTCAAGGAGATCGAGGTTGGGTTCCCCTCCGCTTCCCAGACCGACTTTGATTTCGTTCGGCAGCTGATCGAAGGCGGCCATATACCGGACGATGTCACTATCCAGGTCCTCACCCAGGCGCGTGAACACCTGATTGAACGGACCTATGAGTCCTTGGTGGGTGCCAAGCAGGCGATCGTGCACCTGTACAACTCCACTTCTGTGCTGCAGCGCCGGGTTGTCTTCAACCAGGACGAGGACGGCATCCTCGATATCGCCCTGCAGGGTGCCCGGCTGTGCAAAAAGTACGAAGAGACGCTGACCGATACCCACATCACCTACGAGTACTCTCCGGAGTCGTTCACGGGAACCGAGCTGGAGTATGCAGCCCGGGTCTGCAATGCAATCGCAGATGTGTTTGAAGCGTCAGCGGACAAGCAGGTCATTATCAACCTGCCGGCCACGGTGGAGATGGCAACCCCCAACGTCTATGCCGACTCCATTGAGTGGATGCACCGCAATCTGCATCCCCGTGACGGCATCATCATTTCACTGCACCCGCACAACGATCGCGGTACCGGCGTTGCTGCCGCGGAACTCGGCTACCTGGCTGGAGCAGACCGCATTGAGGGCTGCCTGTTCGGCAATGGTGAGCGCACAGGAAACGTTGACCTCGTCACCCTGGGCCTGAACATGTTTGTCCAGGGCGTGGACCCCATGATCAATTTCTCCGACATCGACGAGATCCGCCGCACGGTTGAGTACTGCAACCAGTTGCCCGTTCCCGAACGTTCGCCGTACGGTGGCGACCTCGTCTTCACAGCCTTTTCCGGTTCGCACCAGGACGCCATCAAGAAGGGCTTCGAAGCACTCGAGAAGGATGCGGCTGCGGCAGGGGTGCCCGTGGACGACTTCACCTGGCAGGTTCCGTACCTGCCTATCGACCCCAAGGACCTGGGCCGAAGCTATGAAGCTGTCATCAGGGTCAACTCTCAGTCCGGCAAGGGCGGCGTCGCCTACCTGCTGAAGAACGAGCACAATCTCGATCTGCCGCGGCGCGCCCAGATTGAATTCTCCGGCGTCATCCAGCGCCGCACAGATGCTGTTGGTGGCGAGGTCAGCGGGGCGCAGCTCTGGCAGATCTTCCAGGACGAATACCTGCCCTCCGATGAGGAACAAGCCCAGTGGGGCCGGTACTCACTGGGCAGCGTAAGCACGGAAACGGATGAGTCCGGCGCTATGACCATGAACGCAAACCTGCGGATTGATGGCGTAGAGGTGCGCAGGACCGGCCACGGTAATGGTCCAATCGCCGCGCTCCTGGACATCCTGCACCACGACGGCGTCGATGTCCGTGTGCTCGACTACAGCGAACACGCATTGTCAGAGGGCGGCAGCGCAAGTGCGGCTGCTTATGTTGAATGCGCGGTGGGCGAACGCGTCCTCTGGGGCGTGGGAATTGATCCCAGCACCACGACGTCCTCGCTGAAGGCGCTGATCTCGGCTGTAAACCGGGCAGTTCGGGACGCCCAGGCCTAACGCCAAGACCGTGTGGTGACGGGAAATACCGTCACCACACGGTCTTGTGGTCCTTCCAGGCCGCTGGCTTAGTGCGAAGATTAGTTGTGGCCAATCCCTCCTCATTTGCAGCGCGGTCCTACCGGGACGATGCCGTTGTGCTCCGCACCCATAAGTTGGGCGAGGCAGATCGGATTATTACCCTGCTGACCAAGCATCACGGGCAAGTACGTGCGGTCGCAAAAGGTGTGCGGAGGACCACCAGCCGTTTCGGCGCCCGGCTGGAGCCGTTCATGGTGGCCGACTTGCAGCTCATCTCTGGCCGAACCCTGGATATCGTCACCCAGGCTGTTGCCAAAGGCGCCTATGGAAGCAGCATTGCGGCGGACTATGGCCGCTTCACTGTAGCTGCTGCCATGACAGAGACGGCCGAGAAGCTTACGGACGCGGACGCCGAATCCGGCACGGCCCAGTACAACCTCTTGGTAGGTGCCTTGGCGGCGCTCAGCCGCTCGGACCATGCCCCCGAACTTATTCTGGACTCCTATCTCTTGCGCGCATTGGCCACAGGCGGATGGGCGCCGAGCTTTACTGATTGCGCCCGGTGCGGCAAGCCCGGACTGCACACGGCCTTTGCTGCGCCACTCGGGGGTATGGTGTGTGGCGATTGCCGCCCGCCTGGCTCACCGGCTCCGGCGCCGGAAACCGTGGTGTTGCTCGGAGCCCTCCTGACCGGGGATTGGGGCGTAGCTGACGCCTCGGACCCGAGGCATCGACGCGAAGCAGCCGGACTGGTGGCCAGTTACCTGCAATGGCATTTGGAACGCGCCTTGAAATCACTCAAACACGTGGAGCGAAGCTGACTGTGGCACTTGGAAAGAAAAGCAAGACAACCCCGGCGCGGACTTCGCCCGTAGTGGCCCCTTACGGACATCCTTCAGGTGCCGTTCCGCCCAACATTCCAAGTGAACTTATTCCGCAGCATGTAGCGATTGTCATGGATGGCAATGGACGTTGGGCCAACCAGCGGGGACTGCCGCGAATCGAGGGGCACAAGGCCGGCGAGCCGGCACTGCTGGACGTTATGGCCGGCGCCATTGAGCTAGGCATCAAGTACGTCAGCGTGTACGCGTTTTCCACGGAGAATTGGCGGCGATCCCCGGAGGAAGTCCGCTTCCTCATGGGATTTAACAAGGATGTGCTACGTCGCCAACGCAATCAGCTCGATGAATGGGGAGTCCGGATCCGCTGGGCCGGTCGACGCCCCAGGCTCTGGGGCTCGGTGATCCGTGAGCTTGAAGAGGCCGAGGAATTTACCAAGGCCAATAACACCTGCACGTTGACCATGTGTGTTAATTACGGTGGCCGGGCAGAAATCGCCGACGCCGTCTCTGCCATAGCTGAGGACGTTGCTGCCGGGCGCCTTAAGCCAGGATCGGTGACGGAGAAGACCATCCAGAAGTACCTGGACGAGCCCGACCTCCCCGACGTAGATCTCTTCCTGCGCAGTTCCGGGGAGCAGAGGCTGTCAAACTTCCTGCTGTGGCAGTCCGCATACGCCGAATTCGTCTTTATGGACACGTTGTGGCCGGACGTAGACAGGCGAACGCTCTGGGACGCCGTCGAAATATATGCCAAGCGGGATCGCCGCTACGGCGGGGCGGTTGACGCAGCCCCAGCCGGAAAGTGAGCGGCCCCAGCCGGAAAGTAGCGGGCCCGCTACTTCAATACGGGTAGGACGAAAGCCAGACCGACACATCGCGGTACGCCTGTTGGCGGATGGTCCTCCGCGACAAGAAGATGTCGTGCAGCGCCCCTGGGTAGCGGAACACAGCTGTTCGCCTGCCCAGGCCCAGCGCGCGCCGGGATGTCTCCTCGACGTCGATCACGGCGTCGGCCCTCATGAGGTCCGACGTCCATTCGGCCTGGATCCGGGTCCGGCCCGATAAAAGGACCAGCACCGGGGCATCGATATTGAGTTTGCGCTCTACCGCTTTGTGGCCGGCAAGCACTGCCTTCGTCCAGCCAGCGCGGATGGGGAATGAGCTGCGCGGACGCCAGACGGGATCCAGCGGCCACTCGCCGTGGGCCTGGTTGCTGACGCTCTCCCAGTACGCAGGCATTTCAGGGAACCTGAACGGACGCTTGGGGTCGGTCCGCGCGAACGGCTCCACCACATGCATGGCGATGCTGCGAATCAGGCTGCTGCCTTGGAGCTCCAGCCATGGCGAGTTCAGGACAAGTGTCCCGATCCTGCCTGGATGGCGGTCCGCCCACAGAGAAGCAATCAGACCTCCCAGGGAGTGCGCAAGCATATGGATGGTTGGCGACGCCGGACTGTTGGTTCTGGCCACAACGTCCCGTTCGATCTCCAGCAAAGCTGCTTCGATGTCTTCGTCGTAGACAGCCAGATCGGTTGTGTATCCGGGAGTCTGACCAGGCAGCAGGCTGCGCCCAAATTTCCGAAGGTCCAGCGCGTAGAAATGAAAGCCGGACGCCGTCAGGTACTCGGCGAGTTCGGTCTGGAGGAAGTAGTCAGCCCAGCCGTGCAGGTATAGGACCACCCGCGGTGCCCCCGTGGGATCCATGGACGCCGCACGACGCCTGCGTTGCGTGAAGGTGGAGAAGAAATCAAGGATGCCATGAGGGGCTACGGCTGTGACGGGCGGGGCATGCCTGACGAGTGTTGCTTTGACGGGGCCCTCCTCGTCAGGAGACAGGGGGAGTTCCAGTCGTTCGTATCCGGTGCCCAGGATGTCCGGTTGCCAAAGATGTACCGATTCTTCGGTGGTGGTCATGCGTCCCCCTCCTGCCGTACCTGCGGCAAGTCACTCTCCATGTACCCGCGAATCCATCGTGAAAGCCTCGCGTAGGCATCTGCCCGGACGTCTGGTGCGGACAGGAAGACATCATGCAGCCCGCCATCCACTCTTTCCAGAGTCACACTGCGACCCAAGGCCATGGCACGCAGTGCGATGATGCCGACGTCCAATACAGCATCCGAACGCCGCATGGACTCCTGCCACACCATTCCGTTGGCGCTGGCTGTCGATGTCAGAACCAGCACCGGGATGTCCAGGTCCAGGCCGCGTGCAACCTGTGAGTGGCCGGCCAGGACGGCGCTCAGCCAACCGGCCCTGACGGGAAAGGCCAGGGGTGGCCGGTACTTTTCATCCAGCGGCCATTCGCCTTCCGCGGTATTGCTGATGCTGCGGAAGTAGAATCCACGCTCCGGCAGCCTTAAGACCATCTCGGGCCGGACCCTGGCAATGGGTCCCACCATTGCTTGGGCGGCGCGCCTGACAAGTGAGCTGCCATGCATTTCAAGCCAAGGGCTGTTGAGGATCAGGTGCTGCACCCGGCCTGGGTGCTTGCTCGTCCACAGTGCTGCGATGAGGCCCCCGGTGGAATGGCCCATCAGGGCAACACCATTTCTGAGAGGTCCCGTGCTGTCGCTGTGGATGACCTCGAGGGCACGGCTGATTTCGGCGTCGTAGTCCCCAAGATTGGCCACGTACCCGCCCGGCGAACCTGAAGTCAGGCTCCTTCCATGGTTATGCATGTCCAATGCATAGAATTCGTACCCGTGCCCTGCCCAAAACCTGGCAAGTTCCACATTGAAGAAGTAGTCGCTCCAGCCATGCAGGAACAGCAACGCGCCGTGCGTGGCCTGGCCCTCCTGGGTGGTCGACTCCGGCCGGTGACGGACCAGGGTTGCACGGCGCACCACGCCGTCAGGTCCTTCGACGTCCAAGGCGCATGACTGGAAGTCCATTCCCAGTATGTCGGTCGACCAATCCATGCCTTCAGCTTAGACACTCGCCGCTGCGTCGCGTCCCGCGGCCCTGCCTGTGAAAAGACATCCACCCAGGAAGGTTCCTTCCAGGGCCCTGTACCCATGGATGCCGCCTCCGCCGAAGCCCGCCGCTTCACCGGCTGCATAAAGGCCCGGGATCACCCGGTCTTCCTGGTCCAGGACCCGGGACCTGAGGTCAGTCTTCAGCCCTCCCAGGGTTTTCCTTGTGAGGATGGACAGCCTGATGGCAATGAGCGGTCCGTGGGCAGGATCGGCCAGGCGGTGTGGGGGAGCCACGCGCATCAGTTTGTCAGTGGCAAAACGGCGGGCCGCGCGGATAGCAGCCAATTGGGGGTCCTTGCCCAGTCCGCTTGCCACTTGAAGGTCGCGGGCGCGCACCAGCGCGTCCAGGTGGTCAGCGCTGATCAGTTGATTGCCCGTGAGTGCGTTCATTTTCCCGGCCAGGTCATGGGGCGAGGATGCCTGAATGAAGTCGATGCCTTTGTCCAGGAAACGTTGTATGGGGGTATCGCTGCCTGGCTTCAGTCGGGAAACGAGCAGTGAAACGTCCCTCCCGGTCAGGTCCGGGTTCTGCTCGGATCCGGAAAGCGCGAGTTCCTTGAGCGCAATGGTGCGGTTCAGGACGAACCACGAATAACTGTGACCGGTGGCGACGATGTGGCGCAGCGCGCCAAGGGAATCGAAGCCTGGAAACAGAGGCGCCGGCAGCTGTTGCCCATCGGCATCCAACCACAGTGATGACGGACCGGGAAGGATGCGGATGCCGTGCTTGGGCCACACGGGATCGTAGTTATGGATGCCCTCGGGGTAATGCCACATGCGGTCTCCGTTCACCAACGATGCACCGAGGGATTCCGCAACAGGAAGGAAATTACCATCCACTGAAGCGGGAACACCGCTGAGCATGTCAGCCGGTGCAGCGTTGTCCGGCCATTGCCGGCGCACGGTCTCGTGATTGCCGCCGATGCCGCCTGTAGTCACTACGACAGCGCCCGCCCTGGCCTCGAAACCCCCGACGGCGGTTCGCGAGGACGCTTGGCCGCGCACCGCCGTCGAGGGTTCCAGAATCTGGCCCGTGACACCTGCCACCCTGCCGGCCGTCGTCGACAGCCCAGTAGCCCTGTGCCGGAAGTGCAGCGACACCCTCCCCGTTTGGACACCTTCCTGCACCTTGGCCAAAAACGGTTCCACGAGGGCGGGGCCCGTTCCCCACGTGACGTGGAACCGGGGAACGGTGTTTCCGTGTCCCTGTGGGCCATAACCTCCGCGTTCTGCCCATTGCACCAAAGGGAAGATTCCGACGTCGAGGCTTTTCAACCAGGCGCGCTTCTCACCGGAGGCAAAGTGGACATAGGCTTCGGCCCACTGCCGCGCCATCCCATCGTGTGGCCGGTCAAAGCCCGCGGAGGCCACCCAGTCCGAGAGCGCCAATTCAGCGCTATCCCTGACACCGAGCCGGCGCTGCTCCGGCGTGTCGACCATGAACAGGCCCCCGAAGGACCAATGCGCCTGTCCACCCAGGGATGCCGCTGGCTCCTGGTCCAGGATCGCCACGCGCTTGCCTGCCGCATAGGCGGTTGCTGCCGCTACCAGTCCGGACAAGCCTGCACCTACAACGATGACGTCGGCGAGGATTGGATTCCCATGATCTGCATCACGATCTTGTAGCGGCATGCGTACATGCTAGCCGCAGGCAAGGTCACGGGTTTGGTGTGTTGTCAGTAAACCGGAAAACTAGGACCATGCGTGTTTACCCCACCTTCTTCAAGCTCGCCTTCTCCTGGATGGATGCCGAGAAAGCCCACAAGATCGGCTTTCAAGCGATCCGGGCGGCCCACCGCACCGGCGCAGGCAGGGTTCTTGCCAGGATCACAGCTCCGGATGCATCCCTTCGAACCGAGGCGCTTGGGTTGACGTTCCCCTCTCCCTTCGGTTTGGCAGCCGGCTTTGACAAGGAAGGACACGGAATCGAAGCGCTGGCCGATCTGGGATTTGGCCACGTAGAGGTGGGAACCATCACCGGGCAGGCGCAGCCTGGCAACGAAAAGCCGCGTTTGTTCCGATTGATTGACGACCGCGCCGTCATCAACCGGATGGGCTTCAACAACGACGGCGCAGCAGCTGTGGCTCCGCGACTCAAGTCGGCGAAAGCTGCACTGCAGCGCCTTCACGCCGATGTACGTCCCGTGATTGGTGTCAACATCGGCAAGACGAAAGTTGTTGAGCTGCATGAGGCCACAGAAGACTACCTCGTCAGCGCCCGGAGCCTCGCTCCTGCGGCCGACTACCTCGTGGTCAATGTCAGTTCGCCAAACACGCCGGGACTGCGGCTGCTCCAGAACGTGGAAACTCTTCGGCCGCTGCTCCGGGCCGTGGGGGATGCCGCAGATGAAGCTGCTGGCCGCCATGTTCCCCTGCTCGTCAAGATAGCGCCTGACCTGAGCAACGAGGACATCGACGACGTCGCCCGGCTTGCGCTTGACCTCAAGCTGGACGGCATCATTGCAACCAACACCACCATCGCCCGGGACGGCCTCGTCACTGATGCTGCGAAGGTTGGATCGCTGGGAGCCGGTGGGCTTTCAGGTGCACCGCTGAAGCAGCGGTCACTGGAGGTCCTGCGACGACTCAAGGACGCCGTCGGTGACCAGCTGGTACTGATTGCCGTGGGCGGCGTGGAGTCCGCCCAGGATGTCCAGGACCGTTTGAATGCTGGGGCAACCCTGGTGCAGGGCTACACCGCGTTCCTCTACGAGGGCCCGTTCTGGGCATCACGCATCAACAAGGGCCTCGTGAAGATCCGGAAGCGGGACTCCCGCTAGTCAAAACGTGGGTTATAGGACAAAACGTGTGTATGGGAGGGGCTTGCATTCCAGTGATCGCGGGGGAAATCCGGGTTAGCTAAGCTTTTGAAGCTTAGGGTGGCTGGGGTGCTTGCATATCTCCGGAGTGTTTGATTTGTGGTCGCGGGCTGGTTCGGAACGGGAAAACAGCTGCCGGGAAGCAGCGGTACCGGTGCCTGGAGTGCGGGGCGAGCCGCTCGGGTGAACGTCCCGATGTGAGCCGCCGGGCTGAATTGGATGCGTTCCTGGGCTGGCTGCTGGGCACGTCAAACCAGTCCGCGGCAACCTCGTTCGGCACCGCCCGTTCCTTCCGGCGCCGAACAGGGTGGTGCTGGAACATCGCCCCGAAGATTCCGGCCACGGGCGAGGTCCATAACCAGGTCCAGGTCGACGGGATTTATGTGGGCTCGTGGTGCTGTTTGATCGCTGTGGCCGGGGATTACGTGCTGGGTTGGCAGTGGTGCGATACCGAGAAGAAGGCCGCGTGGGCTGCCCTGCTCGCACGGTTCCCCGCCCCCACCGTCGTGGTCACCGATGGTGGCTCCGGCATCGCAGCGGCCCTGTCCGAGTGCTGGAGTGAGACCGCGGTTCAGCGGTGCCTGGTCCACGTCCAACGCAACGTCCGCACCTACCTGACCGGCCGGCCCAGGACTGAGGCGGGCAAGGCGTTGCTGCGGCTCGGGCGCGCCCTAACGAGGATCACCACCGCGGCCGAAGCCGCCGCGTGGCTGGGCGGGCTCCATGACTGGCACCAGAGCTACGGGAACCTGGTCAAAGCCCGCACCTATCGCAACGGCAGCGCCGTTGTGCCCGGGTGGGTCAGGGCGAATCAAACCTGGTGGTACACCCACGACAGGCTCCGTAAGGCCTACCGGCTGTTGGAACGGCTCAGCCAGGCCGGGACACTTTTCACCTACCTGCGCGCCGAGTTCGCCGGCCTCCAGATCGCCTCGACCACCAACCGCATTGAAGGCGGCACCAACGCCCAACTCCGGTTACTGCTGCGGGCCCACCGGGGCATGAGCGAAGAGCACCGCAAACGGGCGATCGAGTGGTACCTCTACCTCCACAGCGAACAGCCCCTGCCACCGGCGAAACTCATCAAAGCCCAGCACCACCACCCGGCCAAGACCGAAACCAGGACCCCGATCGAGCAGGAACCCGGGCCCGAGCTCTACAGCACCGGACTCAGCGCCGAGGAAGGCCTCTGGGACCGCAAAGGCTGGGCCGGACGCACATGACACACCCGGGATTTACACACGTTTTGTCCTATAACCCCAAAACGTCCACCTGGGAACGAATCGAAACGAAGGCCCATACGAAGAACCCCGGACCAATGGTCCGGGGTTCTTCGTATGAGTAGTGGGGTCGGGGCCTCTTTGGCGTGCCGCTACGCGGGGTACTGGCCTCGCTTGACCTGTGGCTTGGGGAGGCGGAGCTTGCGGAACTGCAGGGCACGCATGCATCCGTACCAGATTGCACCACGCTCGACTTCGCCGAACTTCTCGCCCAGGCGCTTGCGGAGCTTGCGTGAAAGGATGAAAGCATCCACGAAGACGGCAAGGAACATGATCCAGAATCCAACCAGGACATAAGTAATCTGTGCACTGTTGGCCGGGACGATAAGCGAGATCACCACGAAAAGCAGGGCGCCGAACATCAGGTATTCGCCGAGGCTGAACCGGGCGTCCACATAATCCCGAACGAAGCGCTTCTGGGGACCCTTGTCCCTCAGGGGCAGGTACTTTTCGTCACCTGTATCCAGCGCCTGCCGCATCTTCTGGCGCTGGTCCTGAATCGCGACGCGTTCGGCCTCCTTGGAAGCTTTGCGGTCGTTGGGCACCAGTGGGCGCTTGCGGGCTGCCTCCTGGTCCTTCCGCTTGGGGGTAGGGGCGCCCTTTCCGGCACCTGGCTCCTGGGCGGCGGCTTGGGCCTGGTCTACTACTGCTTGAGCGCTGGGCTCTTCCTTTTTGCGTCCGAACACCCATACAGAATACCCCGCAGGAAGGTGGCGAAGATTACGGACGGCCGTGGTCTCCCTCCAGCCTGGCAGCCCACCGCGCCTTCCTTTGCCTTCCCGAAGTCAGCTGTAAAGTTTGGGCATGACATCAGAACATGCGGAGATCCCGCAGAATCAGCGACGGAACTCCGGCCACAGCACTGAGCGCCCGTCGTCGAACGAGACCATCCGCTCCGAAGTCGTGGCCGCTTTGGCCAAAGCAGTCGATGAGTCATTCAGCGCGACTCTTGGCGCCCTGAAGGACCTTGTCGGTATCCCGGGAATCGCGTGGCCAAGCTTCGAACCCGCCGAACTGGATCGCAGCGCCGAAGCTGTCGCCTCCTTGGTAAGGGCAACGGGAATGGATGACGTACGAATTCTGCGCTGCGACAAACCGGACGGGACGCCCGGGGGTCCCGCCGTCGTCGCCCGCCGTCCGGCCGGCGAGGGCAAGCCCACGATTCTCTTGTACGCGCACCATGACGTCCAGCCGCCCGGCGATCGGGCGCTTTGGGCTTCCGAGCCTTTCATCGCGGAGGAACGGGAAGGCCGGCTCTATGGTCGCGGCGCGGCTGACGATAAAGCCGGCATCATGGCCCATCTGGCTGCTTACACGGCTGCGACAAAGGTCCTGGGGGATGGGTTTGGCCTCGGCGTGACGCTCTTCTTTGAAGGCGAGGAAGAAGCGGGGTCGCCCACCTTCAGGACATTCCTTGAGGAACATCGCGAGCTTCTCCGATCCGATGTGATTGTGGTGGCGGACTCCAGCAACTGGAAGGTCGGCATTCCTGCCTTGACCACCAGCCTGCGTGGGCTCGTGGATGGCACGTTCGAAGTCCGTGTGCTGGAACATGCGGTGCATTCGGGAATGTACGGTGGCCCGGTGCTGGACGCTCCGACCCTGCTGTCCCGCCTCATTGCGACCCTCCACGATCACGAAGGTAATGTCGCTGTGGCCGGGCTCGTTGGAAATGACAACGTTGCGGTTGACCTGACGGAGGCCGAATACCGCGCCGACGCTTCAGTGCTCGACGGCGTCAAACTCGCCGGGGGCGGGACGATCGGTTCGCGTTTGTGGACCAAGCCGGCGTTGTCCATCATCGGCATGGATGTTCCTGCCGTTGCCGTTGCCTCCAATACGCTCATTCCCTCAGCCCGCGCCAAATTCAGCATGCGCCTGGCTCCCGGACAGGATCCCGACGCCGCTATGGAGGCTTTGAAGAGCCATGTTGAGTCCCACGCACCATTTGGCGCCGAAGTAACATTTACGCCGGGGGAGAGGGGCAATGCCTTTTCGACCGATACCTCGTCGGCAGCTGCCAGGGTGGCACTCTGGGCCTTGGGGGAAGCCTGGGGAGTCCAACCAGTGGAAATGGGAATCGGCGGTTCCATCCCGTTCATTGCCGACCTGACCGAGATGTATCCCGATGTCCAGATTCTGGTGACAGGCGTAGAAGATCCGGATTCCCGCGCCCACAGTGCCAATGAATCGCTGCACATAGGCGATTTCCGTAATGCTGTGCTGGCGGAGTCGCTGATGCTGGCGCGGCTTAACGCTGAAGGCCTTGATGGCTGAGCAGCGCAATGGCGTTACAAGGTGTCGTTTATGGGTGGCGGGGCAGGCCGGGAACAAGTAAATGCGGTCCGTGGTTACGTCAGAAGTTATAGCTCAGCGTCTGCGCGACGTAGCATGGAGCTATAACCCGTACGTAATTGGGTAAGGGCAGGCTGCGTTCCGGCGCCGCCGCCAGGAGCGTCATAAGAAGGTAGGCCAATGAGCACTGCAACCAACGAAAACAGCACCGGAGCACAGCTCGTCCCAGACGAGGAGCTTCCCACGCACGAGGTCAATCTGACCGATGTCGCAGCAGGCAAGGTCCGTAGCCTCCTCGAACAGGAAGGGCGCACCGATCTGCGTCTGCGCGTTGCAGTCCAGCCGGGCGGCTGCTCGGGCTTGATCTACCAGCTCTACTTCGACGAGCGCCTTCTCGACGGCGATGCCGTCCGCGACTACGACGGCGTCGAGGTCGTAGTGGACAAGATGAGCGTGCCCTACCTGAGTGGGGCCAGCATTGACTTCGAGGACACCATCTCGAAGCAGGGCTTCACCATTGATAACCCGAACGCCGGCGGGTCTTGCGCTTGCGGCGACTCGTTCCACTGACGTGAGCTATCGCCGCATGTCGGCGCCCCTCTGCATGCGTTCCAACGCATTCGGAGCCACGGCGCCGACATGTGCGCGAAAACCGCTTCATAGCGGTAAGCTCTACATCGGGTAGTAAAACTTTTTAGTGTGCCCGGTGGCCTTTGGCCTGCCGGGAGACAGCAACAAGAGGAAGGGCCGTCTGTGAGTTCGCAGAACCGAACCGGCAGCCGACGCATAAAGATCACCTCGATCACTGGCTTGGCACTAGCCGGCGCGTTGGTTTTGACCGGATGTTCACCAGAGGTAGAGAAGGGTTGGCTGCCAACTGAGCGCGGCACGACCAACCACACTGACCGGATCATGGACCTCTGGGTCAACTCATGGATCGCCGCCTTGGCAGTCGGTATCATCACGTGGGGCCTTCTGGTCTGGTGCATCATCGCTTACCGCCGCCGTAAGGGCACCACGGGATTCCCGAAGCAGCTCAGCTATAACCTGCCGCTTGAGGTCTTCTATTTGACCATTCCGCTGTTCATGGTGCTGGTGTTCTTCTACTTCACCGACCAGGACCAGCGTGCGATCGATGACCGCTCACAGCCGGCAGACGTCGTCGTTGACGTCCGCGGCAAGCAGTGGGCCTGGGACTTCAACTACAAAAAGGGCGAGGTCATCAACGAAGACCTCCACGAGGCCGGCGTTCAGGCCCACCTGACCGGCAACGAAGTCAACAAAGAACTCCTCCCCACGCTGTACTTGCCCGTTGGCAAGTCGGTTGACCTGGAGCTGAACTCCCGCGATGTCATCCACTCTTTCTGGGTTCCGGCCTTCCTGCAGAAGCGGGACATGATCCCCGGCAAGACCAACTACATCAGGTTCACTCCCACCAAGGAGGGCACTTTCGATGGCAAGTGCGCCGAACTCTGCGGTGAATACCACTCCGAAATGCTGTTCCGCGTCAAGGTTGTCTCCGAGTCTGAATTCCAGGCCCACATGGACAAGCTTCGCCAGGACGGCAACACGGGCCTGCTCGGTGCGGAATACGACCGCAACCCGGACCTGATCGAAACCAAGTAAGGGGAGCGACGTGGCTACTTACACTCAATCCGCCGGGACCCTAGAGGCTCCCGTAGTTCCTAAATCCAAGGGACGCATAGTCGTCAACTGGATCACCTCCACGGACCACAAGACCATCGGGTACATGTACCTCATCGCGTCCTTTGTGTTCTTCTGCCTCGGCGGCGTCATGGCGCTGTTGATCCGTGCTGAGCTGTTCGAACCTGGTATGCAGATCCTGCAGACCAAGGAACAGTACAACCAGATGTTCACGATGCACGGCACCGTGATGCTCCTGATGTTCGCGACGCCGCTCTTCGCCGGCTTTGCCAACGTCATCATGCCGCTTCAAATTGGTGCTCCCGACGTCGCCTTCCCGCGTTTGAACGCACTGGCCTTCTGGTTCTTCCTCTTCGGTTCCACCATTGCGGTCTCCGGCTTCATCACCCCGCAGGGTGCTGCATCCTTTGGTTGGTTCGCCTACGCGCCCCTGTCCAACACGACGTTCAGCCCGGGCGTTGGTGGCGACCTTTGGGTCTTCGGCCTTGCTCTTTCCGGTTTTGGAACGATCCTCGGTGCGGTGAACTTCATCACCACCATCATCTGCATGCGTGCCCCCGGCATGACCATGTGGCGCATGCCCATCTTCACCTGGAACACCCTCGTCACGGCCATCCTGGTCCTGATGGCTTTCCCGCCGCTGGCAGCAGCCCTGTTTGCCCTCGGTGCAGACCGTCGCTTTGGTGCCCACATCTTTGATCCCGAAAACGGCGGCGCAGTGCTCTGGCAGCACCTGTTCTGGTTCTTCGGCCACCCCGAGGTGTACATCATCGCCCTGCCGTTCTTCGGCATCGTGTCTGAGATCTTCCCGGTGTTCAGCCGCAAGCCGATCTTCGGTTACAAGGGCCTTGTCTACGCGACCATCGCCATTGCTGCACTCTCCGTCACTGTGTGGGCACACCACATGTACGTGACTGGTTCTGTGTTGCTTCCGTTCTTCGCCTTCATGACCATGCTGATCGCCGTGCCTACCGGTGTGAAGTTCTTCAACTGGATCGGTACCCTCTGGCAGGGCTCCATCACCTTCGAGACTCCGATGCTCTGGAGCATTGGCTTCCTGGTGACCTTCCTCTTCGGTGGCCTCACCGGTATTATCCTGGCGTCGCCGCCGCTGGACTTCCACGTCTCGGACTCGTACTTCGTCGTGGCCCACTTCCACTACGTCGTCTTCGGTACGGTTGTGTTCGCCATGTTCGCCGGCTTCTACTTCTGGTGGCCGAAGTGGACTGGCAAGATGCTCAACGAACGCCTTGGCAAGATTCACTTCTGGCTGCTCTTCCTTGGCTTCCACGGCACCTTCCTGATCCAGCACTGGCTGGGTGTTGAGGGTATGCCCCGCCGGTATGCGGACTACATGCCGCAGGACAACTTCACCTGGATGAACCAGTTCTCCACGATCTCGTCCTTCGTCCTGGGTGCCTCGCTGCTGCCGTTCTTCTGGAACGTCTACATCACGTGGCGCAGCAACAAGAAGGTAGAAGTCGATGACCCCTGGGGCTTCGGTGCATCGCTGGAATGGGCAACTTCGTGCCCGCCGCCGCGCCACAACTTCACCTCCCTGCCCCGTATCCGTTCTGAGCGCCCGGCACTGGACCTTCACCACCCGGAGTTGGCCCAGGTCCACACCGCACAGTCCCCGGAACCGGCAGCAGTGCTGCTCGGTAACGCCGACCAGAAGGACGTCCGCAAGTGAAAATCGAGTCATGGCTCTTTGGAGCCGGAGTTTTCTTCTTCGTCCCCGTCGCCATTGCGTACGGATTCCTGACGCAGTGGTCCGAATGGGTCGGCGTCCTGGGCATCCTGCTCGTGGGCGGCTTGGCCGGCATGATCGGTGCCTACCTGGGCTTCACGGGAAGGCGCATCGGTATGCGCCCGGAAGATCGTCCCGATGCTGAAATCCACGAGGGCGCCGGCGAGCAGGGTCACTTCAGCCCCTGGAGCTGGTGGCCGCTGGTCCTTGGTCTGTCATGTGCCGCTGGATTCCTCGGCTTGGCCGTTGGCTTCTGGGTGACCTACATCGCGGGTGGCCTTGCCCTGGTGGCACTGGTTGGCTGGGTCTTCGAATACAGCCGTGGCGACCACGCACACTAACGGCACAACAACATAACGACGACGGGCCCCACCTTTTGGTGGGGCCCGTTCTCGTGGTTGGGGCGTCAACGGGCCTGAGTGCCCTCCAGAACGGCAGAAAGGCCCACGAGGGCATTGTTGGCGTCAGAGACACTTTGATCGTCTTGGAGCGCCTCCACGGCCACCTCAAGGAGTACCTCGCAGCCATGGCCAAAGTCTTCTGTCATGACTTCAAGGAGCGAGCGTGCATCTACAGGCGGCCGGTCAGGCTTCCTGATCGTAACTGGCAGCCCAGTGTCGGTCACGGCACGAACAAACACCGCTGCCGCCCGCGCGTGCAACCCTATTTCTGCTGCGACGAAGGATTTCTGCTCCGGCAAGCCAGCTCCTTTGCTAAGACGGGATATCCGTCCGGGAAATTTGATCCATACAAGCGTAGCCGCCGCCTGGCCCGCTCTCCACATCGCGCAGTGCGGCTGGTCTAGACCTGTGCCCCGGCTGATCTACCCTTAAGGCATGACCTATTTGATGTTGGGAGCTCGTCATGCCTGAAGCCGCGAGTATCGCCGGTGAAATTGACCGGACCAGCAGCACCCCTATTTACATCCAGCTCCGGGAGATATTGAGGAGTTTCATAGCCCAGTCATGTCCGCCAGGCTCGTCGCTGCCGTCTGAGCGGGACCTTTCCCTACGATTTGGTCTTGCGAGGATGACCGTACGGCAAGCCATTGATGCCTTGGTGGGTGAGGAAGTCATTGAGCGGGTGGTGGGACTCGGTACGTTCGTTAAGAAGCCCAAACTCGATCTCCAGGTGAAGCTGACCTCATACAGCGAGGAGATGCAACGACGAGGGATGGTTCCGGCTGCAAAGGTGTTGAGCTTTGAACAGATTGCCGCCAGTGCTTTTCTGGCGCGGGAGCTTCAGCTTGAGGAAGGCACGCCGTTGGTCCGTTTCCGGCGGTTGCTGTTGGCCGACAACGAACCCATGAGCGTCGACGAGAACTTCATTCCGGCACACCGCGTCCCGGGGCTGTTGGATGAGGCGCCCCCCACTTCGCTCTACAACGTGCTCAGCGAACGCTACGGCCTCGTCATGGAATGGGGCGAGGACATGATTGAGGCCACGGCGGCATCCCCTTCAACGGCGAGGTTGTTGAACGTGGACGTGGGCTCACCCCTGTTAAAGATCCAGCGCCATGCCTTCGTGGCCCGGGCAATGGTGGACTACTCCGTTTCCTACTACCGGGCCGACCGCTACAAGCTTTGGATTCCGCTGCAGCGGCCAGGGGTCCGGCCCACACGCAACTACTCCTCCGGTTACCGAACCCAATAGAGCCGGGAGCGGTCCGTATCGGGTCCATCACACACTGCAAAAACAACAGGGAAGGGCACGATCCTTATGGATCGTGCCCTTCCCTGTTTTCAAGCCGTAACTAGTGGCTGAGGCTCTTCTGGTCCTCGCCAGCTTCGATGGCCTCGTGGTGGCCATGCGCGTGGGCTGCTTCGAGTTCCGCCGGAGTTGCCGGAGCAACACGGTCTTCGAAGAACCACTTGGAGAGTGCTGCACGGCGCTTTTCCTTGCGGGTTACCACCCCGTGCTCGTTCGGCGTCGCCGGCAACGGAACCGGAGATTCGAATCCAACGAGCTTGTAGCGCTTGTACTCGTCCAGGGGAGCGTGTACTTCGATGAACTCACCGTGGGGGAGCCGTACGATGCGGCCGGTCTCACGCCCGTGGAGGGCGATCTCGCGGTCCTTGCGCTGCAGTGCCAGTGCGATTCGCTTGGTCACGATGAAAGCGAGAACCGGGCCGATAAAGAACAGTGTGCGCAGCCAGTACGTGACATCGTTCAGGGATACGTGGAAATGCGTGGCGATGAGGTCCGAACCTGCCGCAGCCCACATGACGCAGTACCAGGTGAAACCGGCAACACCGATCGCGGTACGGGTAGGTGCGTTGCGGGGACGATCAAGGACGTGGTGCTCGCGGTTGTCCTTGGTGACCCAGCGTTCAATCCACGGGTACATGAACAGCACGGTGAAGATGATGCCGGCAGGCACGAGTGCCGGGAGCAGGACGTTCAGGGTCAGCGTGTGTCCGAAGACGATGTACTCAAAGTGGAAGTTGTTGACGACACCAGGCATGAGGCGAAGTGCACCGTCAACGAATCCGATGTACCAGTCAGGCTGGGTACCTGCGGAAACCGGTGAGGGGTCGTAGGGACCGTAGTTCCAGATCGGGTTGATCGTAAAGGCAGCTGCCATTAGGGCCAGCACACCGAAGACGATGAAGAAGAACCCGCCGGCCTTGGCAGCGTAAACCGGGCCGAGGGGGTAGCCGACGACGTTGCCGTCATTGCGCCCAGGGCCGGGGTACTGAGTGTGCTTGTGCACGACAACCATGAACAGGTGAATCACGATCATCAGCAGAATCAGTGCCGGGACCAGAAGGATGTGAAGCACATACAGACGACCAATGATCGCTGTGCCCGGGAATTCTCCACCGAAGAGGAAGAACGAGATGTAGGTACCAATGACCGGAATGGACTTGATAACGCCATCGATGATGCGCAGACCGTTGCCGGAAAGGAGGTCATCGGGGAGGGAGTAGCCAGTGAAGCCGGCAGCCATGGCCAGAATCAGCAGGACGCCGCCCACTACCCAGTTCATTTCACGGGGCTTGCGGAACGCGCCAGTGAAGAACACACGCAGCATGTGGACACCAAGGGATGCCACGAACAGCAGTGCCGCCCAGTGGTGCACCTGACGCATGAAGAGGCCACCGCGGACATCGAAGGAGATGTTCAGCGATGAGCTGTAGGCCACCGACATTTCGACGTTGTACAACGGCGTGTAGGAACCCTGGTAGTGGGTTTCAGCCATCGAGGGGTCGAAGAAGAAGGTCAGGAACGTACCCGACATCAGCAGGATGACGAAGGAGTACAGCGCCACCTCACCGAACATGAATGACCAGTGGTCAGGAAACACCTTCCGGCCGAACTCGCGCAGGATGCCGGAACCGCCTACACGCTCGTCTACGAAGTCAGTGAAACGGCCAACTTTGGTCTTCGCTACGAAGGGGGCTTCAGCTGTTGATGAGGCGCTCATGCTCGTCACGCTCCCAGTAACTCGGTCCTACAGGTTCTTTGAAGTCGCTGGTAGCGACGAGGTAGCCTTCTGCGTCAACTGCGATGGGCAGCTGGGGGAGCGGACGGCTGGCCGGTCCAAAGATGACCTTGCATTCCTGCGTGAGGTCGAACGTGGACTGGTGGCACGGGCACAGCAGGTGGTGGGTCTGCTGCTCGTAAAGAGCAACGGGGCAACCAACGTGCGTGCAGATCTTGGAGTAAGCAACAATGCCGTTGTAGCTCCAGTCCTCGCGGCCCTCGGAAGGGTTCAGCGAGTTCGGATCCAAACGCATCAGCAGAACGACGGCCTTGGCCTTTTCGTTCAGCTTGCCCTCGTGAAGTTCGTTGAGGCCCTCGGGAATGACGTGGAAGGCCGAACCGATGGTGACATCCGAAGCCTTGATGGGAGTGCCATCGGGGTCGCGGGTAAGTCGCTTGAGCTTGCCACCTTCAGGAGCCCACATGGTGTGTGCGAGCTTGTCATCCGGACGCGGTCCCAAGTCGCCGAAAATGGCGAGGGCAGGGAGCGGAGCAAGGGCAACGGCACCAAGAAGGGTGTTGCGGATCAGCGGGCGGCGCTTAATGCCGGTTTCCTCGACGATGTCGTCGACGATACGCACTGCAGCCTGGCGATCTTCCTCATGACGGATAGCGTGGCGCTCCTCCGACACTTCGTGATCGGGCATCAGGGCCTTGGCCCAGTGCACGATACCAGTGCCGATGCCGAGCATTGCGAACGCCGTACCCAGGCCCAGGAGCAGGTTCTGGGTACGGATGTTTGCAATCGTCGAATCGTCGCCCAGATCGATGGCGAAGTACGCCACCAGGAAGATCAGCGTGCCAATGACGGAGGTGCCAAACAAAATGGCTACCTGACGTTCGGCTCGCTTTGCGGCTACCGGGTCCGTGTCAGCCAGGCGCAAACGATGCGGAGGAAGTCCAGGATCCTGGAACTTCTCCACCTCATTCTGACCAGCCGTAGCTACGGTGCCCGAGTGGTTCGGACTGCCGTCACTATGGTTGCCCATAATTCGCCTCATCCTTCTCTCGTTGTCTCGGCCTGAGCCGAGTTAATTTTCAGTTCGAAACTGCTGACCATGCAGCAGAAGTTTGTTGTCTCGTCCGGACTATGACGTGCGTGACGTCAGCCAGATGGTGAAGGCGATGATGACGCCCAAGCCGGCAATCCAGACGAAGAGACCCTCTGATACGGGGCCAAGGGAGCCGAGATCGGCACCGCCCGGCGAGCCGTTGGCTTCGATGGTCTTGAGGAAGGTGATGATGTCGCGCTTACCTTCGGGGGAGACATTCGAGTCGTTGAACACAGGCATGTTCTGCGGGCCTGTGGCCATGGCTTCGTAGATGTGCTTTCCAGTGACATCGGCCAGCGCCGGAGCGAACTTGCCGCGCGTCAGGGCGCCACCGGCTGCTGCAGCGTTATGGCACATGGCGCAGTTGACTCGGAAGAGCTCGCCACCATTGGCTGCATCTCCCTTTTCGTCAAGGAGGTGCTCTTCCGGAATCGCAGGGCCTGCGCCGAGCGATGCAACGTAAGCGGCCAGTTGGCTGGTCTGCTCCTCGTTGAACTGGACGGGCTTCTTCTGCGCCTGGGGGCCGTTCATCTGCATGGGCATACGGCCGGTGCCAACCTGGAAGTCAACTGCTGCGGCACCCACGCCGACCAGCGAGGGGCCGTCCTTGGTTCCGCTTGCACCCATGCCGTGGCAGGTGGCGCAGTTGGCAGCAAACAATTTGCCGCCTTGTTCTACGTCACTTGCGCTGTAGCTGGTGGTGTCGGCCTTGGCCTGGTTGACAGATGTGGCAACGGCGTACAGCCCACCAGTGAGGAGGAGGCCCATCAGCAGCAGCGCAATGGCTGCCAGTGGGTGACGTCGCTTCTGCGAGAGTGCCTTCACGTGGTGGTTCCTTTATTCGATCCTGCGTCGGCTCCGCGAGCCGCTTCTTGAAATTCTGCCTCTTGTAGAAAAAGAGTCAAAGCCGGGCTACTTCAGGACGTAGATGACCAGGAAGAGGCCAATCCAGACGACGTCAACGAAGTGCCAGTAGTACGAGGTGACGATCGCTGATGTCGCTTCAAAGTGCCCAAACTTCTTGGCGGCAAACGCGCGGCCAATAATGAACAGGAACGCGATCAAACCGCCGATGACGTGCAGGCCGTGGAAGCCTGTGGTCATGTAGAAGGCGGAACCGTAGGCATTGGATGACAGGGAAACGTGCTCGGAGACGAGCATGGCGTACTCCGTTGTCTGTCCGGCCACGAAGAAGGCACCCATGATGAAGGTGAGAACGAACCATTCGCTCATGCCCCAGCGGGTGAACTGCAGGCGTCCGCCGGTGCGGCGCGGTTCAAGCCGCTCAGCGGCGAAGACGCCCATCTGGCAAGTAAAGGAACTGGCCACGAGGACGATCGTGTTGACGAGCGCAAACGGGAAGTTGAGCTTGGCCGACTCCTCGGCCCACATCAGTCCCGATGTGGAACGCAGGGTGAAGTACATGGCAAAGAGACCGGCGAAGAACATCAACTCACTGGACAGCCAAACAACGGTTCCAACAGAAACCAGATTGGGGCGGTTCAGCGTCGGGTGCGCCGGGGTACTGGGGGCATGGGTCGCAGATGTCACAAGGACATTATGTCTGTAAAAGTCCAGAGTTCCCAATGCAAACCACCGATTCGGGAGACTTTTTCTACAAAGACGCGAAATCGCGCGGAAAAGTTCCCGGTCAGGTTCACATTGGTCATCGGCGTAGCCCGGTCGATAGCATCAGGGGGTGACTTCTCCGGCATCGGCACCTGCAGCCAGCAATACCTGGCCAGGGCTCATCTCAGCACTGATCAACGGCGACGACCTTTCAGTGGGCAACACTGAGTGGGCCATGAACACGATCATGGCCGGCGAAGCAACTCCTGCCCAGATCGCGGGTTTCCTGGTTGCCCTTCGCGCCAAGGGCGAAACAGTGGAAGAACTGGCCGGTCTTGTGGAGGCGATGCTCCAGAATGCCAACCCGATACAGATCTCCGGTGAAAAGCTGGACATCGTGGGCACAGGCGGGGACAGGCTCAACACCGTCAACATCTCAACCATGGCAGCCCTTGTTGCGGCCGGTGCAGGCGCGAAAGTCGTCAAGCACGGAAACCGGGCGGCGTCGTCTACGTCCGGCTCTGCTGATGTATTGGAAGCCCTGGGTGTCCGCCTGGACCTTTCCATTGAGCAGGTTGCCCGGAATGCGGAGGAGGCGGGAATCACATTCTGCTTTGCGCAGGTTTTCCATCCCTCGTTCCGTCATACTGCGGTACCCCGGCGGGAGCTGGCAGTGCCCACGGCCTTCAATTTTCTCGGCCCCATGACCAATCCTGCTCATGTCCAGGCCTCGGCAGTCGGCGTCGCCAACGCCCGGATGGCTCCTCTGGTAGCGGGAGTCCTTGCCCGTCGCGGCAGCCGCGGCCTCGTGTTCCGCGGTGACGATGGGCTGGACGAATTGACGCCCACAGGCCCATCGACCGTCTGGGAGATTAGGAACGGAACTGTCACTGAACAGGTCTTCTCACCCGCTGAGCTCGGTATCGAACCGTCCACCGTTGCGGATCTGCGGGGCGGGGACGCCGCTGCAAATGCAGTGGTTGTGCGTGAGGTCCTTGACGGCAAGACAGGTCCTGTGCGTGATGCTGTCCTCTTGAATGCCGCCGCTGGCTTGGTGTCCGTTGATCTGAACGCCGACGGTGACCTTTTGGATCGGATGCGGGCTGCCTTCACACTGGCAGCCGACTCCGTTGATTCAGGTAAGGCCGCCGGTGTCCTGACCAAGTGGATTGCCCTTAGCCAGGCCTCCAAGGGCTAGTCCAGGGGTTCTTGGCCCTATTCGAATCCCAAGGCAAAGGCGGCGTCGAGATCGTGCTGCGAGTACGCACGGAACGCTATGTGCGTAGTGGTGTGGACCACTGAATCCACCTTCGACAGGCGGTCAGCAATGACGTCCGCGAGGTCTTCATGCTTGGACACTCTGGCTACAGCGATCAGGTCCCATTCTCCAGTGACGGAATAGACCTCACTGATGCCTTGGATGGCCGAAATCTGCTCGGCGGTTTCCGGAATGCGCGAAGCGTCGGTCTTGATCAGGACGAAAGCGGTGATCACGTGGGGCCTTTCCGGAAAAGCTTCATTGCGGACGCACTTCAGCCTAGTACATGGGAGAAGCCGGGGAACCTTTTCAGGCCTTGGAGTGGCGCTTTCGTGACGCACGCAGAATTAGCGCGAGAATGGCGCGGTAGCCGAGCAGGAAAACATCCAGGCTGATTAGTGCCACGATGACAAAGGGCAACACCACCGTCTGGCCGGTTACCGCCCTGAGCAGCATGCCGATCACTACGGCACCGATCCAGACAGAAACGCCGGAAGGCCAGAGGGCATAGGGCGCACGCCAAACCCTTGCGACCAGCCAGGCAACGCCGGCACCGGCGAGGAAGGGCCAGGCTGTGACAAAGGCACCCGTGACGATGTCGCCCCGGGCGTGGGCATCCCGGCCAATTGCGGCGAAGACAAGAATCAATACGAGGTCGGCGGCGGCAGCAGGGATCCAGGATCTGGGCGATGATGGCATGTTCTGACATTATCCGGGTGGAAGTGCTGGCGCGAAGTTGACGGGCCGCAGGTTCTCTCTTGCGCTTGGTTTCTGCTGCGTCCACGATGACTGACAGGAACAAGGACGCACCCCACTTACTGGAGGAGATCATGCGATTCGTTCAAGTAGCCCAGCACGCCGAGGACCTGAAGCGCGCGGCGGCCTTCTACGCTGCACTGCTGGGCGCCGATCCTAAGGCCTTGTACGACCCTCCCGGGCTCCTCTTCTTTGACGTCGGTGGCGTGCGGCTTCTGCTGGAGAAGGGAGCGCCATCATCCCTGCTCTATTTCGAGGTTGGAGACCTGCATGGCACGGTGGCGGCAATGAGGAGCAGGGGTGTGAAGATCATTTTGGAGCCGCACATCATCTTCACCCATGAGGATGACCTCCTCGGACCGGCCGATTCAGAGGAGTGGATGGCCTTCATCGAGGACAGCGAGGCCAATACCGTAGGCCTGGTCAGCCGGATCAGGACGGCAGGAGACTAACTCGTGCTTGATCTGCCGGCCGCGCCGGCTGGTGCGCATCACGCATCCGGCGACAACCGCCGTCGGGCGTTGTGTGGTGGAACCCACGCGACTAGCCTCAGTCGGGGGACAAGGGTTCCTCACGATCCTGGAGGACTTGCAGAATGCAGAAGATTTCCACCTGTTTGTGGTTTGACGGCCGGGCGGCGGAGGCGGCGGAGTTCTACACGTCGACATTTGATGATTCATCCATCCTGACATCGATGCCGGGTCCAGGCGGAGACGTTCTTACGGTCGACTTTGAGATTGTAGGGCGTCAGTTCATGGCCCTGAACGGGGGACCAGCTTTCACCTTCAACGAGGCAGTTTCCCTCGTGGTGAACTGCGATTCGCAGGACGAGGTGGACCGCTACTGGAATGCGCTCTTGGAAGGAGGAGGAGAAGAAAGCCAATGCGGATGGTTGAAGGACAAGTTTGGCTTGTCGTGGCAGATCGTCCCTGTTGGGATGCCGGGCCTGTTGAATGGTCCGGATCCGGCTGGTTCCCAGCGGGCAATGGAAGCCATGTTGAAGATGCGGAAGCTTGACATCAACGTTCTGCAAAAGGCGTACGACGGCGACTGAAAGTTCGGGGGACAGGCGCCTTTGGCGCTGCTAGCATTACCGCACGGTGACGTGCGCACCTATTACAACCATGAGGAGAACTGACTAATGACAACCCGCCTCAACCCATATATCTCGTTCCGCGATAATGCCAGGGACGCAATCAACTTCTACGAGTCCGTCTTCGGCGGCGAACTGACGCTCAGCACTTTTGGCGAATATCAGGCAAGCGAAGACCCCGCCGAAGCGGAGAAGGTCATGCACTCAATGCTGGTAACGCCCAACGGCCTGACGCTGATGGCTGCCGACACGCCGAACAGCATGGACTACAACCCGGGCAACAACATCTCGGTGTCACTAAGCGGCCAGTCCGAGGATGAAGCCGAACTTCGTGGTTACTGGGACAAACTCGCCGACGGCGGTACCGTCACCATGCCGCTCGAAAGCGCACCGTGGGGCGACACCTTCGGGATGTGTGTGGACAAGTTCGGCATCGCCTGGTTGGTCAATATTGCAGGAGAGCAACAGGGGCAGTAGCAGACCAAGCCCGGAGCAAAATACAAGCGAATGCCTCGTCCGACACGCGTTGGACGAGGCATTCCCATTAAGGCCTTATATGATGCGGCGGCCGGAAGGATCCAGCCTGATGCCGACATGCTTTGGTGTTCGCAGTACGACCGAGCGGTCCATGATTTCCACCATGGGCAACTTTTCACCCAGTTGCCGCTCGAGAATGGTCATGTCATCGAGACGGCGCAGCCAGACGGACATCACAATCGAATACAGCCCGCCTGTGGTGGCTACCAGACGCACTTCTCCGAGACCCACCAACCGGCCCGCCACTGCCTCCGTCTGCGTTGCTGGTACGCGGAGGAAATACCAAACGTTGACCGGCCAAGGGGACAATGAACGGGCGATTTCCAGACGAACCACCAGCCGGTCCTGGGCCAGGGCCGCATCCAAAGCGCTCTTCGCGCGCGGGGGGCTGATTCCCAACTTTTGGGATATTTCAGTTATCGAGGCTCGACCATCCGCGCGAAGGATCCAAAAAAGCCGCTCTTCCAGATCTGCCGATGCGCCCTTCGCGGACGCACGTGGTTGAGGTGCTTCGCGCTCTATGAGTTTTACCTCGTGGTCCTGCAGGGAGCGCAACCGCCAACTCCGCGCATCCGCCAGGAGATTGACGACTGGATGCGTTCTTGTACTGCGGATTCCTTTGATGGCTGGCAAGCGGTCCAAAACGAATCGTGCGAGGGAAGCTTCATCGCGGCTCACGACCGTGATGACCATGTCCCTGCCACCTGCGGTGTGATCGATCGAGAGCACGTCCGGATCGGCGTCAAGCTCTTCGGTCACGCCTGACATGTGGGCAGGTGCGCACTCAATTTCCACCAGGGCAAAAGCGACATGGGAACCGATGCCACGGTAGGTCGCTACCCATGCCAGCCCTTCCGCAGAAAGAAAATTCCAGCGTCGGGCCAAGGTGACTGCATCGGCACCAACCCCAGGCGCCAAGGCCGTCCATGGTGCCCGGGGACGGATTTGAAGGGCGTGCAGGAGTTTGAGGTCCCGTTCATCAAAGTCGAAATCCTGCATGGAACGTCTACTTCCAACAAATTGCCTGCGTTTTGAGTGTGACCAATCACTTGCTGCCTAGATTCTAGGCGTCATTGCTCAAGCACTTCGGAAGGCAGCCATGCTTGCTCCCGTCCGGCCGTTCGGCCGCGTCCAATCTTCCTCGACGGCTCAGCGAGTACAAATGCTTCCCAATCCTGCACAAAGTCACCAGGGGAGGGGAGCGGGCCAACACCCGTTGGCGGCGGGGGAGAGTGACACAATCCTGCTCGCTTCCGTGCGTGGGGGCGACTCTGGATCCTACGAGGAACTTTTCCGCCGGTACCAAGGCATTGCCACCCATGTTGCCCGGGCTGAATCGGATAATCCAATGGATGCCGACGACGTGGTCTCCGAGGCGTTTGCATCGATCCTGGAATCCCTGCTGGCGGGCAGGGGACCCGTGGACTCATTCAGGGCTTATCTGGTGACCACCGTTCGGCGAATGTCGCACCGCCGAAATCTGCAGGTCGGACGGGCAGCGACGACGGTGAGAGGCGTTGCGGGTCAGGTCGTGGTTATCGATGATGATCCTGTTCTCAAAGACTTCGAGAATACGATCCTTATGCTGGCTTTCCGTTCCCTTCCAGCCCGCTGGCAGACCGTACTTTGGCACGTGGACGTTGAAGACTCGAAGCCGGCTGCAGCGGCACAAGCCATGGACCTGACTCCAAACGCTGTGTCGTCATTGCTCATCCGCGCACGGGAGGGTCTCCGGCAGGCGTACCTCCAAAAACACGTGCAGGAATCAGCTACGGACCCCTGCACGGACTTTTCACGCTACCTAGGTAAATACGTCCGAAATGCCGTGCGCCAGGCCGCCCAGGACAAAGTTCGCCGGCACCTGGACGATTGCCTGCGTTGCGCAGGGGTTTTGGCCGAGTTGTTGGAAGTTCAGGCAGGAATGAAGCGGGCGCGAGTGCTGTAATCAACGTTTACTGGTAACGAGGATTATCCGTTTTCGAACTATTCTCAGCTGGCTACTGAGCCCGCATTTAAACGGTGGAGCCGATAGTGCCGCCCAGCAGTCTGGTGGTGGTTAGTTGAGAAACTCTGCCACCGAGGTTATCTAGCCGAGACAAGCCCAAGGATCGCAATGGCGACGCCGATTCCAACCCAAGCCCCGGCCATGATTCGCAGTATCCTGACGTTTCGACGCTTGAATGCCGGCAGGTCCAGGTTTGGCTGAAACCATTCGACGCGGATCCTCGCCGCCCGCTCCGTCAGGGCAGGTGAAATAGCGAAGAGAATAATTCCTGCCCCAACCAGTACCAGACCGAATATTGTTCCGGGCGCCATGCGTTCTCCCTAACAACGGAGGATCCTGTTCGGCCATTATCTATGCCATCTCAGTGACTGCGTAACGCGACCACGGTTCTGCCGCTGCGGCGGCGTGTTTCTGGGTGACTTGGTAGCTGTAGCCGAGCATTTCGGCAACGAGCGGGGCGGGCACTTCCTTCACGAGGGTGGCGGAGGGATGCGTTGCGTGCGCCCAGGAGTTCGATGCCGATTTCTCTGAGGCGTTCCATGAGCGTGTTGGGGTGGATGTGGTGCCCGGGCCGGTAGCCGGGGAACAGCCATTTGCTGCCCGAGCTGCTGCCTGTGCGTAAGTTGGGGCGTGAGGCCAGGTGTTGGCACTGGGCGGAGGAGGGGTGATCGTGCATCAGATGCAATAATCACTAATCACTGTTCTACTTTACATAATGTAGATTATCGGCGTTAAAGTAGGACGAGTAGAAGTAGATGAGAGAACTCGTCTCAGTGTGCTTCCGCGCGTTTTCCCATGTCAGGTGCGGGTTGTAACTCTAAGAAGACAAGTGATCGCTGTGACCTGCGGCCCGCGATTCTGCGCCTCGGCAGCGTATTCTCTCATTAGATGAGAGATTCTTGCGTAGAGTTTGTTCCGTGAACATCGAACCTGGGCGGATTCCGGCCTTTTTGACCAGCGAGAATGTCGGGCTGCTGCGTGCTGAGGATCGCGTCTTTGAAGCGATGTTGGATGGCTGGCGTGCCCAAATGCTGGCCCGTGGCCTGTCGACGTCCTATATCAAGAGCTCGTGCGGGACGGTTCAGCGGTTTCAGGAACACTCGAATGAGTTTCCCTGGACCTGGTCTGCGCATCATGTGGATGAGTTCCTGGCGGACCGACGCAACTCCGACAAGGGCTTGGCGTTATCGACCCTGAGGGCCAATTCCGGAGCCATCAGGGCGTTCTGCTCCTACCTCACTGATGGGCGATACGGGTGGTCAAACTTCTGCGAACGAGTCTTTGCGGACATTCCGGTGCAGGTCGTATTCGAGTGGAACTCACCCCGGCACACGACGGACGATGCCATGCCACCGCGTCGCCGGGCCTTCACCAGGACCGAACTTCAGACATTCTTCGACGCCGCTGACGACTTGATCGACGCCGAATTCGCCAAAGGTTCAAAGCGCTGGCTCCCTGCCCTGAGGGATTCGACGGCATTCAAGGTCGCCTACGCCTACGGGCTCCGCCGGCGAGAGCTAACTATGCTGGAGTACGTCGATTTCGGACCGAACCCGCACGTTGAACAGTTCGGCCGATTCGGGGCGCTCCAGGTGCGCTGGGCGAAAGGAACCAAAGGCTCCGGACCGAGACGCCGGACCGTTCTGACCGTCCCGGAATTCGATTGGGTCGTTGGGCTGCTTGAGCACTGGCTCTCCCCCGACGGTCGGAAACGTTTCCCTACGGCGGACCGTTCGGCCAGCCTGTGGCCCTCGGAACGCTCAGGCTCCACAGTTCACCGCAACTTCGACCGTTCCTTTCAGCGCGTCCGGGAGATCGCCGGGCTCCCGCAGGAATTGTCCTTGCATACCTTGAGGCATTCCTACGTCACGCATCTGATCGAAGCCGGCTACGACCCCTTGTTTATCCAGCAGCAGGTCGGGCACAGCTACTCCTCAACCACCGCCCTCTATACTTCCGTGTCGGCGGACTTCAAACAGAAGACCATCCAGACGATGATCGCGCAGCGCCTACGCCGCAGCGGCACTGACGAAGGGAACGGCCATGGCTGAACAGCGACGGATCGGATACCGCTGGAACCTTCGGCAGATGATGGCCCAACGAAACCTCTGGAAAACCACCGAGCTTCTCCCCCTGCTCAAAGCCCGTGGCATCAGCCTCTCCAACGCCCAGGTCCACCGCCTGGTCACCGGAACACCGGAACGCATTCCCGCCCAGACCTTCGCCGCTCTCTGCGACATTCTGGAATGCACCCCCAACGACCTGTTCGAACCCTACGTCCAGATGCGCGCCGCCAAGACGGCCAACGCCCCCAAGCGGCCAGAAGACCTGGGAATCCAGCCAGGGGCCCCGGTCGCGCGCCGGATCAGGGTCCTGCCGCCGGACGAAGATGCCTAGACCCCGGAAACCCAGCGACCCTGCGAAATGGCCCGAACCTTGCGGACGCTGCTCAGAACACCACCAGATCGTCGTTCGCTGGCCCGACAGCGGAATCTGCGGCTACTGCTACCAGCAAGCCAAACGAACCCGGGGAACCTGCGCCTGCGGCCACGAAGGCGTCCTGCCCGGTCGGATAGATATGCTCCCGGCCTGCCGCAAATGCTCCGGCGTCAAACTCAACATCGACTGCATCGGCTGCGGCAACGAAGACGAGATCCACTCAGGAAACCGCTGCTGGGCCTGCGTCCTCTCAGCAACAGTCGACCGCCTCCTCACGCCGGACGAGCATGATCCTTCCCCTGAACTGCAAGCTATCGCGACAGCGCTGAAATCCATGAAACAAGCCAACAGCGGCCTCACTTGGATCCAGCAGCCCCACGTCATGGCCTTCCTCCGGGAACTGGCCGGAACGCCCGAGATCACCCACGCCGGCCTCGACCAGCTGCCCGCCTCCGCCACCCGCGAATACGTCCGCGGTCTGCTCGTGGAACACAACGTTCTGCCCCGCCGTGACGAACTCAGCACACGATTCACCAGCTGGGCCGGGCAAGCGATCGACAAGGTCACGACCCAGAATCATCGCGACGTGATCCGCCGCTACATCCGCTGGCACCACCAACGCCGCATGAACCAGATGGAAGAAGTCACCCAAGGCACCTTCCTCAGGGCCAAACAATCAGTCACGGTCGCCATCGAACTGCTCAACTGGCTCACCGAACACCACACCCACCTGCCAACCATGACGCAGGCACACCTGGACCGCTGGCAGGCAGAAGGCCCCACCACCAGAGGCATCGCATCACGCTTCATCGACTGGGCCACCAAATCCAACCTCATCGACCCGGCCCTGAAGCTGCAACCCCACCGCCGCGGCACCAGCCCCCGGCTCGATGCAGCCACACAACAAGACCTTGTCCAAGGCCTCACCCACACAACCGAAATGAGCCCACGAGACCGTGCGGCCGCGATCCTCGTCGTGGTCTTCGGCCAGCAGATCTCCGATGTCGTCAAACTCACCTGGGACCACGTCAAGGTCACCGACGAGGAAGTCACCATCACCCTCGGAACCGTCGAGATTGCCCTCGCACGACCTCTCGATGAACCCTGGCGAGAGTTGGCGGCCACCCCGACCCATGATCAGACAGCCGCGCACCCCAACAGCAACTGGGTCTTCCGCGGCGGCTCACCCGGAAAACACCTCCGAGCCGCCAGCCTCACCGAACGGCTCAGAACAGCCTTCAGCAGCCGAGCAGCCAGGCTCGGGACCCTCCACGAACTCACCAAAGTCGCCCCCGTTGCCATCATCGCCGAAGCCCTCGGATACTCCCCCATCACCATCGAACGCCACGCCATCGACTCATCAGCCAACTACGCCCAATACATCGCCTCGATAGGCCCGCAAAACGTCTAGCTATCACTCCAGCCCGGGCGATGATGCCTTAGATCCACTGACCCTCCGCCAGCTCAGACCAGAAATCGACACGATAATTCGGTGATTTTCGGTCAGGAATGTTAAAGAACTCGCTTTGGAAGTACGAGACGAGATCGCTGCCGTAATAGATCACGTCTGTTTGGTGCACGGAAAAGACCGGGCTGCCGGCAGGCGCAGGAGCTGCTGGCATAAAACGATGCGAATAGATCGGAATGAGGACGGGGACGGCCCGCAAGCGACCACGTGCCGTTTGAAGGGCCACCTCAACGTCAGTGGGCCTGTCACCCCACTCCTCGGGCCAAAAAGCATTCTCCCGAACATCAAACAACACCCCATCGTGAGGCCAGTCGAGCCGCTTCTGAATCGCCGCCGGATCGCCCATCCAATCAACCCATTTCGGGCCGATAGGCATCGCGAGACTCAGCAAGCCCGCATGATCGGGACTGAACTCGAACGAGAATTGCTCTTCAACACCATCGATTTGCCAAGGTGATAGGCCCGGAGCCAACGGAACCTTCGCGGCATAAAGAACCTCTATGGCTTCTTCAACAAGGGAACTCACGCCATAAATCTAGCCGTAGTGCTACTCGTCCCACTTCAACACGTCCCGCTGCCAGTCAAACAACGGGAGTAGAAGGGGTGCCTGACCCAGTCTGACTCAGTGGACACGGTCTGTCTGATCCGGGATAAGGCTGCCGTCCTCGCGCAGCACGGGACCCTTGCTGCTGTCCGGGTTGGTGTACCCCTTGGTGCTGCATGGATACGGCTCGCTGCGCTGTGGTTTGGGGTCGATGAACATTGGCGTGATTAGCCACTTTCCGTCCTCGTTGTCGTATGCGCGGCACATGATTTCCGCGTTGTTCCGGTTCACCACCAGTCTGGCTTCGGTGGCGTCGGCAACGAAGGTTACGTCCGTGCCGGAGTCGCCGGCGGCCAGGATCTGGCGTCGTCCGGCAGGCAGTTGCTCAAAGGCTGAGGGACCCTCGACGCCGAAGATCACCTGATTGGCCCAGCATCGTTTTCCCTCGATGTAGGTCATGACGGAATCTTCGCCGTCGGGTATGCCGCCGCAGCCTTTCAGATGAGAGGTTTGGATCCCGTCCTCGTATACGCTTCGGACGCCTACGACATGTCCGGCGTCGATGCCAACCTCGCCGGCCCACGCCTTGACCACCGGCTCCGGCGATGCGGAAACCACCCAGGTTTCGATGCCGTGTGCCTGAAGGACACCAATGAGGTCCTTCATTTGAGGGTATATCCGGATATAGCCGTCCACCTGCTGGCTTCCAACGGTCTGCATGCTGCCTTCTGGTGCTAACAGGTTCTCCTGCTTCATTGCGAGTGCGAACCCGCCAAGTTGCTCCTCCGTATATCCGGCAGAGAGGGCCGTACCCCAGGCGTAGGCGCCTATGAGGTGGCGGGCATTGAAGCCCTCAAAGGCCGGTTCGCCGGAACGCGTCTTGTCCTCAAGGATGGCGAGGATTTCATCGGCACACTCCGTGTTGCTGCTGGTCTTCAGGGGTTGGCCTGCGGGCGTGTCGGTACCGCATGCCACCGCCAGTGCCTTCGCTGCCGCATCAGTAAGGTAGCGGTTTGTGCTCTTCCAATCCTTATTGGCTGGTTGCAGCACTTTGTCGTTCCGCAGCATCCAAAAGTTCGTGCCGTAGCCGATGTCGTTCTTCACCACGGTGTTGTCCCAGTCGAAGATTGCGACTGGAGCTTTATCTCCGCGGGCTGTTCCGGTGCAGCTGCTGTGGGCGTCGATGGTCTTTTGCAATTGTTCGCGGACCTCGCCTGGCCATGGCAGTTGGGCGTCGAGTTGGCGGCATTCGGCTGCCGGCCGAGCGTTGGTGGCAGGAGGTGTTGCGCACGACGTGGCTGACATAAGGGCAGCCACTACGGCCGCGGTGGTCGCAAACCGGAAATAGTTCTTCCTGAGGGTTTCCTTCCTGTAGCTCTTGTCATCCTTGACTGACGCTGACGAAAATGTGGACATGCTTCCCCCGATTCTCAAGATCCTTAATGGTCTGTAAATAGTCCAAAGTCCTGAGTAAGTGTGTGTCATGTCACAAGGGATAGTCAAGAGATGGGGCGGAAACTTCTACTAGGAAGCTTGGGCTGGCCACTCTAAAACAAGTCGTATTGGCATTTTTTCAGGCCAGTCAAGTATCAAGCGCCGACGTAAGCCGCTAGGTGCTTGCCGGTCAGCGTCGGGCGGTCAGCCACAAGATCAGCGGGCGTACCGGAGAAAACGATCTTGCCGCCGTCGTGTCCGGCACCTGGTCCGAGGTCGATAATCCAGTCGGCATGTGCCATGACGGCCTGGTGATGTTCGATCACAATGACTGACTTTCCCGACTGAACCAAGCGGTCCAGCATTCCCAGTAGGTTTTGGACGTCGGCCAGGTGCAGGCCGGTAGTCGGCTCGTCCAGGACGTAAATATCGCCCTTTTCGGACATTTGCGTAGCCAGCTTGAGCCGCTGGCGTTCCCCGCCGGAAAGTGTGGTGAGCGGCTGTCCGAGCGTCAGGTAACCGAGTCCGACGTCGGCGAGGCGGTCCAGGATCTTGTGGGCGGCAGGTGTGCGTGCTTCACCTTCGCTGAAGAACGTCTCAGCCTCGTCGACAGACATTGCAAGCACTTCTGCAATATTGCGCCCGCCAAGCCTGTACTCCAATACGGAGGCCTGGAAGCGTTTGCCTTCGCATTCCTCACACGTTGATTCCACCGTCGCCATGACGCCAAGATCCGTGTAAATCACGCCAGCGCCATTGCAGGTGGGGCACGCGCCCTCCGAGTTGGAACTGAAGAGAGCCGGTTTCACATTATTGGCCTTGGCGAACGCCTTGCGTATGGGCTCAAGCAGCCCAGTGTAAGTTGCAGGATTGCTCCGGCGGGAACCCCGGATGGCACCTTGGTCGATCACGAGGACCCCGTCACGTTTGGCCACCGAGCCGTGAATGAGCGAGCTCTTGCCTGATCCGGCCACACCCGTGAGTACACAGAGCACGCCCAGTGGAATATCCACGTCCACGTTTTGAAGATTGTTGGTGGAAGCTCCACGTACCTCAAGAGTGCCGGAAGCTGTCCGTACCTGCTCTTTGATGGATGCGCGATCGTCCAGGTGGCGTCCAGTGATGGTGTCACTCCCCCGCAGTCCATCCAGATCGCCTTCGAAGCAGACTGTTCCGCCGCCGGTGCCTGCGCCAGGTCCGAGATCCACCACGTGGTCAGCGATCGCAATCGTTTCAGGCTTGTGCTCGACTACCAGCACAGTATTGCCCTTATCCCGCAACTGCAGAAGCAACTGGTTCATGCGCTCGATGTCATGTGGATGCAGGCCGATGGTTGGCTCGTCGAAGACGTAGGTGACGTCAGTCAGCGATGAGCCCAGATGCCGGATCATCTTGGTTCGCTGCGCCTCTCCCCCGGACAAGGTTCCCGCAGGCCGATCGAGGGACAGGTATCCGAGACCTATCTCGGCGAAGGAGTCCAGGAGGTGCTGCAGTCCTTTGAGAAGCGGAGCCACTGAGGGCTCATCGATTTCCCGGATCCAAGCGGCAAGGTCGCTGATCTGCATCTTGCAGACATCGGCAATGCTCTTGTCTTTGATCTTGGAAGAACGTGCCTCCGGGCTCAACCTGGTGCCTTCACACTCCGGACAGGTTGTAAAAGTGATGGCCCGCTCCACGAAGGCGCGGATGTGGGGTTGAAGTGCGTCGACGTCCTTGGAGAGCATCGATTTCTGGATTTTGGGGATGACGCCTTCATAGGTGAGATTGATGCCTTCAACCTTGATTTTGGTCGGTTCCCGGTACAGGAGGTCGTGGAGCTCCTTCTTGGTGAACTTCGCGATTGGCTTGTCCATGTTGAAGAAGCCCGATCCACTGAAGATCCGGCCATACCAACCATCCATCGTGTATCCGGGAATGCTGAGCGCGCCTTCGTTCAAGGACTTGCTGTCGTCGTACAGTGCAGTGAGATCGAAATCGTTGACGGAGCCCATTCCCTCGCAGCGTGAGCACATACCGCCGAGGCGATTGAAGCTGGCCTTCTCCGTCTTCGTTTTGCCCTCACCGCGGTCCACCGTGATGGCCCCGCTGGCCTTGACGGTAGGCACGTTGAACGAGTACGCGTTCGGCGATCCGATGTGGGGCTGCCCGAGCCGGCTGAAGAGAATACGGAGCATGGCATTGGCGTCTGTCGCAGTGCCCACCGTTGAGCGCGGGTTCGATCCCATCCTCTCCTGGTCAACGATGATGGCCGTCGTCAGGCCTTCCAACATGTCCACGTCCGGCCGCGACAGTGAAGGCATGAAGCCCTGGACAAAAGCGCTGTAGGTCTCATTGATCATGCGCTGGGACTCGGCCGCGATGGTCCCAAAGACCAGCGAACTCTTGCCCGAGCCGGAGACACCCGTGAATACCGTCAGGCGACGTTTGGGGATCTCTACACTGATGTCCTTGAGGTTGTTCTCGCGCGCACCCTGCACCCGTATGAGGTCGTGGGTGTCTGCTACATGCGACGCAGGAGACTGGGTGTCGGTGCTCGTGGCAATGCTCATGATCGCTCCATCTGTTAGGCGGCGCCACCCAACAGTCCCCCGTCGGCGTCGCCTGGCCAGGTCTGACCAGCCTGAGGTCAGTACGTAAAATTCTCGTTCGTCGTCGCGAATGCGGCAACGGTCAGTGTCCACACTAGCGGCCTGCGCCACGGGCCTCGGGGAGGACGCGAAGCCTGAGCCGCTCCAACCATTGTCATCAGCCGCCGACTCGCTAAGAATGAAGCATGCCGGTATACATGAGGTCCCTTGAAACCGCAGTTCCGCCAACCATCCTCGTGCAGTCGCAGGCACGGGACGTCTTTGCAGCTCAACCAGGACTGACGCGGCTCGGGTCGCGGTTGGTCTCCACGTGCTTCGACTCAGCAGCAATAGATACCCGGTATACGGCGGTGGAAGAGCTGAGTCTCGACGCACATCCGGAAAATCCACGGTTCTTTGACCCCTCGAGCAATCAAGTGCTCAGCCCCAGCACCAAAGTCCGGAACGAGATCTTTGCTACGGAAGCCACCAAACTCTTCATCGAGGCCGGCAAGGCTGCGGTGGCGCGGGTCCCTGACGTTGACCTCGATGACATCACCCACGTCATCACCGTTTCCTGCACGGGATTCTTCAACCCCGGTCCCGACTACAAGGTAGTCCGGGCACTTGGACTCAACCCCGCCGTGCAGCGATACCACCTGGGCTTCATGGGCTGTTATGCCGCTTTTCCAGCCCTGAAGGCAGCCAAGCAGTTCTGCCTGGCTGATCCAGCCGCCGTCGTTCTGGTTATCTGTGTGGAGCTTTGTTCACTGCACGTGCGGACCTCCAACGACCCGGACACCATCATGGGTTCAGCGATATTCGGCGACGGCGCGGCGGCGGCCATCGTAACGGCCAAGGAACCCCAAGGGCCCGAACCCGTGATCCGGCTGGACCACTTTGAAACGGTCCTCACGCCCGTGGGCGAAGAAGCCATGGCCTGGAACATCGGCGACGAAGGATTCGAAATGGTGCTGGGTTCCTACGTGCCCCACATCATCGAGGAACACATCACTGGCGCGTTGGAGCCGTTGCTCGCCAAAGAGCCACAACTGGCGGGACTCCCCTACCGCGAAATAACGCACTGGGCCATCCATCCTGGTGGGCGAAGCATTTTGGACAAGGTCGAATCCAAGCTCGAACTAACCGAGGAGCAACTGGTCCCGGCAAGGGAAACACTGAGGGAATACGGCAACATGAGCAGCGCCACGGTGCTCTTTGTCCTGAAATACATGCTCGGACAAACGCCAAGCCAGCGCGAGGAACCAATCTGTTCCATGGCTTTTGGCCCCGGACTCACGGTGGAGACTGGCCTCTTTACGTTGGTCTCTCCCACTCTGTGAGCCCGTGGGGGTCCCTGAAAGACAGGGACGTGGATGCCATCGAGGACATGGACCGGTCTGACTGCGACCTCCAGCGCCTCAACCGTAGTTATGCCCGCTTCCCGGTGGTCAACGGCCTCCTTTCGGGATGGCACCGCATTTACCGTGACCGCTTTCGGCCGATTCTGGCCTCTACCGGTACGGCATCGGTGCTGGACATCGGATGCGGTGGTGGGGACGTTGCCCGAAGCCTGGCCGGATGGGCCGCGAGGGATGGGTTCTCTTTGCTGGTCACGGCGATCGATCCGGACCAGCGCGCCTACGACTTTGCCAGCCGCTCCCCAGCCGTTGAGGGTGTCCGTTTCCGGCAGGCCCATAGTGCCGAACTTGTCGCGGAAGGCAGCGCGTTCGATATTGTGCTGTCCAACCACATCCTCCACCACCTCGACGCCGATCAATTCACCGCCGTCGTGCGGGACTCCGAGGCTCTGGCCAAGCGTCTGGTGCTCCACAACGACCTCAAACGCAGCAACGCCGCTTACCTCCTTTTCGCCGCCGGCTTCTGGCCGCTGGGTATCGGCTCCTATATTTGCGGGGACGGTTTGGTTTCCATCAAGAGAAGCTTTACCGCCGCAGAGCTTCAACGGGCGGCTCCGGCCGGTTGGAGCGTGGAACGGAACGGCCCATGGCACAACCTGCTCGTCTACCAACATGCTTGACGTCGTCATCGTCGGGGCCGGGCCTGTTGGGTTGTTCATGGGCGTTCTCCTGCTCCAACAGGGGCACCGTGTACGCATACTGGAACGCCGATCGAACCGGAGCCACCGTTCACGGGCAATTGGGATTCACCCTCCGGCTCTAAAGGAACTGGACCATGCCGGTCTCGCGGCGACTTTGGTGGCATCCGGCGTCCGCATCGAGCGGGGCGTTGCGTACAGCAAAGGAGCCAGGGTGGCCGGGTTGCCCTTCAACGGGGACCTGGACTTTCCGTTCATTCTTGCTGTCCCGCAACCCAAAACGGAACAGGTGCTTGAACAGGCGGTCATGGCTTTGGATCCGGACGCGATCATCCGCGGCGCCGCTGTCACGGATTTCGCCGACGACGGCGGTACGGTGAGCGTCCTGGCCGACTCGCCGTCCGGTGGCCTCGCCTACACAAGCCGACTGCTGGTGGCCGCCGACGGAGCCCACTCGATGATTCGCCAGCGCCTTCTCCCGGGCCTTTCCGTACGGACCTATCCGGACTGCTACCTGATGGGAGACTTCATCGACACCACAGGGCACGGAGATGACGCAGTTCTTTACCTGGAGCCCGATGGGATCGTGGAGTCGTTCCCCTTGCCCGGGGATGTTCGCCGGTGGGTGGTACGGCTTGGAGCCCCCGCAAGAAGCCCGACGGCGGCAGGCCTGGCTGCGTTGGTGGAAGCCCGGACGGGAGTTGGCGTGGACCCCGGCAGCAACACCATGCTCAGCGGGTTCGAGGTCCAATCACGGCTCGTGAAGAGAATGGTCCATGGCAGGACGGTTTTGTTGGGCGATGCCGCCCATGAGATCAGCCCCATCGGAGGCCAGGGAATGAACCTTGGATGGCTTGACGCCGCTGCCTTGGCGCCTCTCGTTGATGCCTCCCTCAGGGGACATAACGTCGGTCGGCAGCTTCAGTTGTTCGAGAAGGAACGACGCCGGGCGGCATCCCGGGCTTCGCAGCAGGCCGGGTTGAATATGGCCCTTGGCAGGCCCCTGCATCCGGCAATCATGGCATCCCGAAACGCGTTTTTTGCCCATGCTTTGGAGCTGCCGGGTGTCTCCGCCCTGGTCGAACGGCGATTCACCATGCGCTAGGTGGCGCGTGTTCATTCATGACGTTGCCTGTTCAGGAAGGGTGTAGTAACAGTCGTAGGTGTCTTGGCTGACGATTAGACCGTCCCGCAGCTCAAAGACAGCGGTGCTCCGCGCACGTATGGTCTCACCCGCATCCCAGTGCGGGAGGTCCAGGAGCAATGTGGCTGACCAGTTCATCTCCAGGACTACCCGGTTGCCTTCGCAGGTGGTACGAACCACCTCAAAGCTCTGGTTCGCCACGATGTTCTTGCTGTGGTCCGCGCCTGTGAGGGTCTCCTGAAGGGACCTGGTGGACCCGGTCCTGGATAGTGCGTGCGGCCATTCCGTAAGGGTGAAGTCGTGGGCAAGGTACGGGCTGATCTCGGCGGCGCCGCCGCCGGATTCAACCGTCCTGATAAACCCGAGTACATGGTCCAGAGGGGTGCTGATACTCATCCGACGAGCCTAGCTGAACGTGGAGACCGAGGCCCGGCAAGGGCGCACCCCGGGTGCAGGACACAGGCACGAAGAGCAGCCTTGGCGTTAGGCTCAAGTCATGACGCAGCAACCTCACTCCGAGGCGCCCAGCCCGGCTACTGACTTTAATCCCCTCCAGATCAGGGACGCAGTCCTGCGGTTACTTGAAACAGAGGAGCTTCCGCCGATCGTTCAAGCCGGGCACCCCGTCCTCCGGCAACAGGCGGCGCCCTATGACGGGCAGCTTGATGGCACTGAATTGGCGGCGTTCATCGAGCGGATGCGTGAGGTCATGCTTGCCGCGCCGGGGGTTGGGCTGGCGGCTCCGCAGTTGGGCATTCCGCTGCAGTTGGCGGTACTTGAAGACAAGTACGAGGTGGATCCCGAGTCGGCAACGGTCCGTCACAGGGAGCAGCTGGAGTTCATGGCTGTCCTGAACCCTCAATATCGGCCGCTGGGAAACGAGACAGCGTCATTCTATGAGGGGTGCCTGTCCGTTAGCGGCTACCAAGCGGTGGTCACCAGATACCGCAATGTGGAATTGAGCTATCTGACTCCAGAGGGGCGCCCAGTGGAGGAATGGTTCTCAGGGTGGCAGGCACGCATAGTGCAACACGAAACGGACCACTTACAGGGAATTCTCTATCTGGACAAGGCGGAGCTGCGCTCGCTTTCCAGCAACGCGGAACACTCCCTGCGGTGGTCCAATCCGGACATTGGAGATGCGCGGCGGACCCTGGGTTTCCTGCACAGCTAGCCGGTGCGTGGCCTGCCTCAGTCCGGCAGGCGGTTTGATGCCGTAGCGAGGTGCGCGGCCCACCATGCAAGGATGTGCTCGAACCGTTGCTTGCGGTGATGCGGCGTACCGGAGCGGGACAATTCATGGTCCTCCCCGGGAAAGACCAGCAACGAGGTCTCAATCCCTCTCTCCTTCAGCACGGCGAAGTAGCGCTGCCCCTGTTCCAGAGGACACCGAAGATCGTTTTCGCTGTGGATTACCAATGTCGGTGTCTCCACCGAGGCTGCTACGGCCAAAGGGCTCTGTGCGACCAGCTGCCGGGGTGTCGCTCCGGCGTACTCGCCACCAAAGAACCAGCCGATGTCGGACGTTCCCGCGAAGCTGACCGGGTCCAGGAACCCGCGTTCGACAATTGCCCCTTTGAAACGGTGGTCGTGTGCAATGGTCCAGGCCGTGAGATAGCCGCCATATGATCCGCCCATGATGCCCGTACGATCTGCATCCAAAGTTGTATGCGTGGATAAGGCAGCGTCCAGGAAGGCGAGCACGTCCTGCATGTCCAGGGTCCCCATGCGCTCCTTGATGGCGCGCCCATGGGATTGTCCATAGCCTGACGATCCCCGCGGGTTGCACATGGCTACTGCGTATCCCGCAGCTGCATAGACTTGCGCTTCGTCGAAGAAGGCTCCCGTGTATTGGGAGAACGGACCCCCGTGGATAGTGAGCAGGACAGGGTGTGGCCCTGGTCCGTCAGGTAGCAGCAACCAACCATGCACCGGGTACCCGTCCTTGGCATCCGCCTGGAATTCCATGGGCTCACTGACGCGGGAACTATTCCGCAGTTCCGCCGAGAAGTCCGTCAGCAGGCGCAGTTCACCTCGCTCCAGGGAGGCGACGTCGCCAGCGGTGGAGGCGTCCTGGAAGCTCACGGCTATTTCGCCGTTGGCGGCTACGGTGGCTCCATTGACTACCCGGGCTCCATGGACCAGAGGAGTAATGCTGCCTGCCGCGGTGATATCGAGGAGCTCCACGCTGCCCAGCGCCGTGTTCAGTACAAGGACGCTGTCAGGTCCGCTCGGTTCCAGCGGGCCTGAGACGTCCAAATGCTCGACGTCGGTGAGGGCAACCGCATCTCCCCCGCTGACAGGCATTGAGTAGAGAACGCCGTTGCGCGCCACAAAATCCCGACCTGTATCGCCCAGGTCCTGCGCGGTGAAGAAGAGCGATCGGCCATCGGCGGACGCCCGCACGGCCGTGACGGTCTGCAGTTTTGGATTGTTGGGTTTGATGGGCTCTGGCTCGCCGCCTGTTGCCTTAATCCGGTACACGGACGTTACGAGGTCGTCATCATGCCCGTCGTGGAGAGCCGCTACGAAATATATGAAGCTGCCGTCAGCCGAGAAGCACGGCGCCTCGTGGTCCGATTCGCCGAACGTCATCTGCATGGCAGTGGGGACTCCGGTTACCTTGGCGCCAGGCTGTTCGTGGGCCGCTCTGCCACGGGGAATGACAACAGGCTCGCCACCCAATTCCAGCACGTCAACCACGAACAGCTGCTGGCGTTGGTCCAGGACGTACCCCACACCGTTCATCTGGTACTGGTTCACGGCGATAAGCCGGGCGTCTTCGCTTCCGGAAGCAACGCCGTCGACCGTTCCATATCGGCCCGGTTCCGCAACACGGCTGGTGAACACCACGCGATGGGAATCGGGAGACCACGCAAACCCGTTGACCCCGCCGTGCTGATCCGTGACCTGCTGTGGTTCGCCCCCTGCCGACTCCACAACGAACAATTGTGCTTTTCCCTCAAAGTCGCTCCGCAGGAAGGCCAAAACCAGGCCGTCAGGGGAGAAAGCCGGTGAAGTGTCCCTGAACCCACGGGTGATACGTCGCGGGCGCTTGCTGGTGTCCAGCGGTACATTCCACAATTGACCGACGTAGGCATCGGCGTCGAAATCAGGCCTGACGACGGATACCACGGCTTTGGTACCGTCCGGATGGATGGCCGGGGCGGAGACGGAGTTCAACAAAGGCAGTTGCTCGGGTTTCACCTTGGTGAGCCTAGCCCCGCAGCCCTGGCGCAGGCACCAGACACTCCGGCCCAACGTAGGATTGAATCCATGTTGTCCGATGCCGTTGCCGCCCTCCGCTGTCCCGTTTGCGAAGGGCGGTTCCAGCTGGCCGGGGATGCACAGCGGAGGCTTGTTTGCGATTCCGGGCATGTCTTCGATGCCGCGAAACAGGGTTACTTCAACCTGCTCACAGGTAAGGGCACAGTCTTCGAAGCTGATTCGGCGGAAATGGTGGGCGCCCGGCAGCGATTCCTGGACAGCGGACACTATGCTGCTTTGGCTGATCGCGTCGCGGGTCTGGCAGCCGCATCGCTGCAGCGGCCCGGGTCCGTGGTTCTCGACGCCGGAACCGGCACCGGGCACTACCTCCACCGCGTTCTGGAAACCACCCCGGCTTCTGCAATCGCGCTGGACATTTCCAAATTCGCACTACGGCGGGCCGCACGACTCAACGGGGATGCTGCCAACCTTGTCTGGGACATTTGGCGCCGGTTGCCCGTCGCCGACGACGCCGTGGATGTGGTCCTTGTGGTGTTCGCTCCGAGGAACCCGGCAGAGTTCGCCCGGGTGCTGCGGCCTGGTGGACAGTTGATTGTGGTGACGCCGCAGCCAGGACATTTGGCTGAAATCGCTGCCCGCACTGGAATGCTCAGTATTGAGGAAGGCAAGGCTGAGCGCCTGGCTGAATCCCTGGGCGGCTATTTCCGCGCGAATTCAGCGTACAACCTGGACATGCCCCTCACCCTCAAGGGCTCCGAGTTGGCCGACATCGCCTACATGGGGCCGGCCGGTCACCACATCAAGCCCGAAGAACTCGCACAGCTGGCCGCTGCGGATGGACCCGTGGCAACCACGGCGAAGTTCCGTATCAGCCTCTTCACCGTGGGTGCTTCGGCTTCCTGACGAGGAACTCAGCGTCGGGCTAGGATGGAGGAACAGCGACTGTGACCCCGTCTGCGGCGGGGTCCGGGACCAAGGGGGAAATGATGTTTGAATGGCTCGGCGAGAATTGGTGGGCCCTCTGGCTCACGGTCTTCCTCGCGTTCGCGGTGGTGGAGATGCTAACCCTCGACCTCTTCTTCAGCATGCTCGGCGGCGGCGCACTGGCAGGGCTCATTGCCGACTTCGCCGGGGCCGATTTCTGGCTCCAGATCGTCATCTTCAGCGTGGTCTCCCTCTTGATGATCGCCTTCGTCCGGCCGGTTGCCCTGAAACACCTGCATAAAGGACCAGCAGAACAGCGGACGAATATCGACCGGCTCATCGGTCAGCCCGCCCTGGTCATTGAAGCGGTCACGGGCACCAGCGGTCTGGTCAAGATCGGCGGCGACGTCTGGAGCGCGCGCAGCACCGCTGGAGTCCTGGACGCCGGCGCTACCGTTCAGGTCACCAGGATTGACGGCGCGACGGCGGTAGTTGCCTCGCCTGCCGAAAACAGCCCGCGCTGATTCGAACCGGAAAACCAGAATTCTGCGGACAGGTTGGCAGCCTGCCCGCAAAAGGCCAAAGCAAGCCACGCAATTGGGGAATCAAGGAGACGCATGGACGGTTTAGGAGGAACAGCGGCAGCAGTTGTGCTGATTGTTCTCGTCATTTTTGTCATCATCGTGTTGGTCCGCTCGGTAAGGATCATCCCGCAGGCGCGTGCCGGCGTCGTTGAACGCCTCGGCAAGTACCAGCGCACGCTCAACCCGGGCCTTACCATCCTGATTCCATTCGTCGATCGGCTCCTGCCGTTGCTCGACCTCCGTGAGCAGGTGGTGTCCTTCCCGCCGCAACCAGTCATCACCGAGGACAACCTCGTGGTTTCGATCGACACCGTGGTCTACTTCCAGGTGACGGACCCACGGGCAGCCACGTACGAAATCGCCAATTACATCCAGGCGGTTGAGCAGCTGACCACGACAACTCTTCGTAACGTTGTAGGTGGCCTCAACCTCGAAGAGGCACTGACCTCCCGCGACCAGATCAATGGCCAGCTGCGTGGAGTGTTGGATGAAGCAACAGGCCGCTGGGGCATCCGCGTCTCGCGTGTGGAACTGAAGGCTATTGATCCGCCCCACTCCATCCAGGACTCGATGGAAAAGCAGATGCGTGCAGAGCGCGACCGTCGAGCAGCCATCCTGACGGCTGAGGGAACCAAGCAGTCACAAATCCTTACAGCAGAAGGCCAGCGCCAAGCTGCCATCCTTGCAGCTGAAGGTGATGCCAAGGCCGCTATCCTTCGGGCAGACGGTGAAGCCCAGGCCATCCAGAAAGTCTTTGACGCCATCCACAAGGGCAACCCGGACCAGAAGCTCTTGGCTTACCAGTACCTGCAGACGCTACCCAAGCTTGCTGAGGGCAGTTCCAATAAGCTCTGGATCATCCCCAGTGAAGTTGGTGAGGCCCTGAAGGGCATTGGCAGTGCGCTCGGGGGCGCCAATGGTGACTCCGATGCTGCCGGCTTCTTTGGCGGCAGCAACAAAGTTGCTGCTTCGGAGCCAGTAACTCCCGTGGAATCCACTACGGCATCACAGTCAAGGCCCACAGAGTAACTCTGTGTTAGGCAGGTGAGCGGTCAGCCAAACGGCTGGCCGCTCATCGCGTTGTGCATTGCTTTTGGGTACTGACCATCGATCCGCGTATAATGGGATATTTGTCCGGCTGGTTCAGTGTGGATGGAACATTAAAGCTTGGCCAGGCGTTGCAATTAGTGATGCAAGGTGTGCAGAAGTAGTCCGTAAAGACCGCGAAAACGGCTTACGGCTAGCGCGGAGTTCAGGCTCCGCGAACAGACAGAGGGAGTAATCATGAGCGATCGCAGCCTGCGGGGTATGCGTCTTGGCGCCCAAAGCATGGAAACCGAGTCCGGCGTTGAACCGGCACCGCGCCAGCGGGTTGAATACCGCTGCGAGGATGGCGAGCAGGTCTTCGTCACCTTCTCTGCTGAAGCCGAGATCCCCCCTGTTTGGGTTTCCAAGACTGGCAAGGAAGCCTTGCTCGTAGACGGCGAGCGTCCCGTGGACGCCAACGAGAAGGCCGTCCGTACCCACTGGGACATGCTCCTGGAACGCCGCAGCCTTCCGGAGCTGGAGCAGATCCTTGAGGATCGTTTGAACATCCTGCGTGAGCGCCGCGGAGAGCGTCGCTCAGCTTAGTCTTCGGACTCAAATGGAAAGGCCGGATCGGTTCCTTGCGGAACCGGTCCGGCCTTTTCTTTCTGGAAGCTACTTCTGCTTTGCGAGGGCCGGCTGTTTGCCGGTGAGCTTGGCCCAGCGTGCTGCCAGGCCCCATTTAGTGACGTTGATCATGGCTTCCACCACGATGTTGCCGCTCATCTTCGATGCGCCGAGTTCCCGCTCAACGAAGGTGATGGGGCGCTCCTCAATGCGCAGGCCGAGCTTGGCAACACGCCACGCAAGGTCAACCTGGAAGCCGTAACCCACTGAATCCACTTCGTCCAATTTGAGGGCTTCAAGTGTGCTGCGGCGGAAAGCCCGGTAGCCGCCGGTGACGTCCTTGATTTTCAAGCCAAGCATGATGCGGGCATAAGTGCTGCCGATGCGCGAGATTGCCTGGCGGTAGAGCGGCCAGTTCACAACACTGCCTCCCGGTACCCAGCGCGAGCCCATGGCGAGGTCGGCGCCTTCTTTCACCGCATCAAGGAGGAGGGGCAGTTGCTCGGGCTTGTGGGAACCATCGGCGTCCATCTCCACGAGGACGTCATACCCGGCGGCAAGGCCCCACTTGAAGCCGGCTATGTAGGCCGCGCCAAGGCCTTCCTTGCCTTTGCGGTGCAGTACGTGCACTTGCTTGTCCTCGGCGGCTATGCCGTCAGCAAGTTGTCCCGTGCCGTCCGGGCTGTTGTCATCAACCACCAGGACATCCGACTCAGGCACTGCGGTCCGCAGCCGACCCAATGTCTTGGGGAGCGATTCCAGCTCGTTGTAGGTAGGGATGATCGTCAGGACACGCAAGAAGAGGCCTTTCCTTGATGGAGCGGTCAGTGTGCCGGACCAGCCTCAAGGCTGGCGTTCTGGCGCAACTCTCCATTATAGGACGATCCTGTGCACTGCTAAGGGCAGCTGTGGCCCCGGCCACACAAACTTAAACGCTGCGGGCAGGTCCATAGACCCAGGACCAGTGTTGTCCGGACAGGTAAATTTCCGGACGAACTGTTTTCTGGGGCCCTATGGGCCTGCCCACTCGCGTACCGCCACCAGGCTACGTCCTGGCCGCGACCAGACCATTACTCCCGGGATCACCCCAAGCTTTAACGATCCGTTGAGCCTCAATGCTACGGACTTTACAAAAGCTGTCAACCCGCGGTTGACCTGCGCGTTCGTGCATCGTCCCAGTTCAGGCGGAGCATTCGAAGGCAAGGAAATAGTGCCCTCAGACCCGGAGGGATTCGTGAGCGAAGAGCTCCTGGCCTTCCCTCACCGTCTGCAGGCATACAGGATCACTGCCGGTATCCAGGGCAGGGAGCAAGGGAGTGCGGGCACGGGGATCGGTGCTCCAGGACTGCACACGGCTATCCGCTACCTGGACCATGAGTTCCTCAACTTCCCAAACCGCGAAGCTGGCCGGCGCACCGGGCACGAGTTGGCCCATCAGAGGGTTTCTGTGCTTGGTGGCCCGCCAGCCTGCCCGTGTGTGGCCAAGGAACGCCGCACGGGCTGAAATGCGCTGGTCCAGGTTGCTGTGTTCCAGGCAGGCCCGGATGCTTGACCAAGGGCTGAGTGGTGTCACGGGGCTATCGCTGCCAAAGGTGATTGGAACTCCGCTGGCGTAGAACGCAGCCAAGGTGTTCATGGCCTTGCTGCGTCCGCCAAGCCGTTGCTCGTAGAGACCTCCGGACCCTCCCCACATAGCATCGAATGCCGGTTGCATGCTGACTGTCACCGAGTATTTGGCCAGCTTCTCGACTGCAGCCTGATCGGCAAGCTCAACATGTTCAAAGCGGTGGCCTGCTGCGCGGATCCGCTGCTCCCCCACCTCGGCGGCTGCGGCGTCCAATGCGTCAAGCGCAACATCAAGGCCGGCATCGCCAATGATGTGGAAACCGGCCTGGACGCCCAGGAGTGAGCACGCAGCAAGGTGCTTGGCGGCCTCATCCACTGAAAGATACAAAGTGCCGCGTTGGCCCGGCGCATCGGAATAATCCTGTCTCAAGGCAGCTGTCCGCGACCCGATGGAACCGTCGATGTTCAGGTCACCCGCCAGGCCCAGGACCCCGGGGCCCAGGCCGTCCAGGATCGTGCGGGCGTGATCCTCCGATGACGCCAGCTCGCCCCAATACGGCAGCACCTGCGGTTTTCCGGTCTGCATGTTCCAGGACATGGCCATGCGAAGATCGTCCGGACCGCAAATGTGCGGGGCCGACATTTCAGCCAAGGCAACGTAGCCGCTGGAAGCCGCATAATGCAGGGCCCGTTCCTGATGCCCACTCCGTTCGGCGTCACTGAAGCTCCGCGCCGCGAGACGGGCGGCGGTGTGGGCTGTCCTGACGACGCGACCACTATCCCCGGAGAAGCCGTCCATGCCAGCAAGGCCGGCCGAGGCCGCCAGGGAGGATGAAACCAGGGCGGAGTGAACGTCAATGCGGGAAAGGTAAACCTGCCTGCCGCCGGAGGCCTGCTCCAGCTCTTCCAGCGTTGGAAGCGTGGCATCCTGCCACGTTGTTTCATCCCAACCGTGGCCAATGACAGTGCCTGAACCGCCGGCGGCAGCAACGGCGTCGAGCAGTTCCCGGGCAGACCGCACACCCGTCAAGGACAGTCCAGCCAAAGCGAGGCCCGTCTCCGTCAGGTGCGCATGGGAGTCGACAAAGCCCGGTGCCACGAGGGCCCCCCGAAGATCAATGACGTCCATGGTGGAATCCTCGATGGACGTCGCTGCCTGTTCGGATCCCACCCACGCGACCGTGTCACCATCCACCACCATGGCGGTAGCGAACGGATCGGCAGCGGTATAGATCGAACCGTTCCGGTAAAGGGTGACCTTACGGACGTTTTCGTCGGGACGGTCGCCGGCGGACGGGCCTGGCTGGTTCATGCGGTGTGCTCCTCGAGCGTTTGAAGAAGGTCTGGGTCTCGAAAACGGTTCCGGGTCAGGCGACGGTTGAGTAAGCCACGACACCCCGGCGGACCAGGTCGATGGATTCACGGCAGATCCGCGCCAAGCGGGGATCCAGTTGTGGAATTTTGGCGAGTTGGTCCAGAAGGTCAACCACTTGCTTTGCCCAACGGACGAAGTCGCCCGCAGCAAGGTCAGTGCCGCTGAGCACGTCCTGAAGATGGCGGCCTTTGGCCCATTTATACATGGGCCACATGAGGCCCAGCTCCGGTTCGCCGGTCAGCGGAAGCCTGTTCTGTTCCTCAATGTCCTCAAGTTGCGACCATTCCCGAACGACGATGTCGACCGCCGTTTCCAGTGCAACCGAGGGCATCCTCGGGCGAAGGCCCCGGTCTTCGCGCTTTGCCTGGTACACCAGGGTGCTGGCCAAGGAGGCCAGTTCGGCAGCATCGAGATCGTTGATGGCTCCACGCCTGATGGACTGTGAAATAAGCAGGTCCTTCTCACCGTAGATGCGGCGCAGCCGCTGCCCATCCGTGCTGATGGTGACCTTCCCGGCGTCGTCGGTTTCGAGGTAGCCATAGGCGGAGAGGACGTCGCATACGCGATCGAACGTCTTGGCAATCGTGTTGGTCCTGCTTTGGATCTGGCGGACCAGGCCGTCGGTCTCCTTGCGAAGTTTCCACCAACGCTCCCCCCAGCGGGCGTGGTCCTCGCGCTCACTGCAGCCATGGCAGGGATGCGCCCTGAGCGCCCTGCGTAGTTCAGTGATCTTCTGCTCCTGGTCCTGGGCACGCGAGCCCAGACCGAAGTCCTCGTGCCTGCTGTTCCGCCTGGCGCGCGGTGCTTCATCGCTGATCGCGTTCCGCATGGAGGCTGCAAGATCACGGCGCGACTTGGGCACCTTGGCGTTGAACGATTTGGGAATCCGAATGCGGGTCACCGGGGAAATGGGGCCGTCGAGGTCATGGACGCCGATACGACGCAGCTGGTTGTCCGAGGTGAGGACAGACGGCCGCGGTTCGCGGGCATTGGGATCGACATCAAGCACGACGGCGTGTCCGGCCAACCTGCCACTGGAGACAGTAATGACGTCCCCGGGTATGAGCCGGGTCAAGGAATCAGCCACTCTGGACTTCCGGGCGCGTTGGTGGTCGCGCGCCGCGAACTGCTCAGCGTCGCTGAGTTCGCGGCGGAGCCGGGCATACTCCGTGAAGTCGCCGAGGTGGCATTCCATGGACTTGGCGTAGCCGGCCAATGATTCTTCGCGTCCACGGACTTGCCTGGCGAGGCCCACCACGGAACGGTCCGCTTGGAACTGCGCGAAGGACGACTCAAGGATCTCGCGCGCCCGCACCCGGCCGAATTGGGCAATCAGGTTGATGCTCATGTTGTAGGTGGGCGTGAAGCTGGAGTTCAGCGGATACGTGCGGCGTGACGCCAAGCCAGCCACTGCCGCGGGGTCTGTTCCGGGTTGCCACAGGACCACGGCGTGGCCCTCGACGTCGATGCCGCGGCGTCCGGCCCGACCGGTCAGCTGCGTGTACTCCCCCGCCGTGATGTTGACGTGGGCTTCCCCATTGAATTTTTCGAGCTTTTCCAGCACCACGCAGCGCGCAGGCATGTTGACTCCGAGTGCCAAGGTTTCAGTAGCGAACACCGCCTTGACCAGGCCATCTGCAAACAGTTTCTCCACTACCTCCTTGAAGGTAGGCAGCATGCCCGCGTGATGAGCCGCAAAGCCCCGGATGAGGCCGTCGCGCCAGCCCCAGAAACCCAGGACATCAAGGTCGTCTGCAGGAATTTCGTGGCTTGCTTCGTCCACGCGCTGGGCGATGATCTGCTGTTCGCGCTCAGTGGTGAGCCACAGGCCGGACGCCGCGCACTGGGCCACCGCAGCATCACAACCTGCCCGGGAGAAGATGAACGTGATGGCAGGCAACAGGCCCTGGCGGTTAAGGCTCTCAATGACCTGCGGACGGCTTGCTTTCCGAACCGGGCTGCGCTGTTCAGGGCTCTGCCGCTCATCCCGGTAGCGGTCCTGCCGACGGCGGCTCCGGCCACCATGGCCGAAGCGGCCGTTGAAGTTCATCCGGCTCTCGGATCTGGCCATTGCCAGCAGATCCGGGTTCACTTCGAATTCAGGGCCGGTAACTGCCTGCCTGGCCGTGGAGGTCACAAGACTCTTGGCTGCGAACTTTCGGCTTTCTGCCGGAAGGACAGCCTCGTCAACGGCATCCTCAACATCGCTGAGATCCGGTACCTCGGTGTCCGGTATCTGTGGGGCGATTTCATCGAAAGTGGTATCGCCGGCAAAGAGGTCAACGATCTCCCTGCCCACCATGACGTGCTGCCACAGTGGCACGGGCCGGTGCTCGGACACGATGACGTCAGTATCGCCCCGAACGGTATCCAGCCACGCACCAAACTCTTCAGCATTGGACACAGTGGCGCTCAGCGAAGCAACCTGCACTTCACTGGGCAAGTGAATAATGACTTCCTCCCATACGGCTCCGCGGAAGCGGTCTGCGAGGTAGTGGACCTCGTCCATGACGACGAAGCCGAGGTCGCCGAGTGTCTCCGAGTCGGCATAGAGCATATTGCGGAGGACTTCGGTGGTCATCACCACAACGGGCGCCTCACCGTTGATGGTTGTATCGCCCGTCAGCAGGCCAACGTTGGCAGAGCCATACTTGGCGGCGAGCTCGGAGAACTTCTGGTTGCTCAGCGCCTTGATGGGTGTTGTGTAGAACGCTTTGAGGCCACGTTCCAGAGCCAGGTAGATGGCAAATTCGCCAACGATCGTCTTGCCGGCACCGGTAGGCGCCGCGACGAGGACGCCTCTGCCCTCCTGCAATGAGCGGCACGCCTCACGTTGGAAGTCGTCCAATTCGAAGTCCAGGGAACGGGCAAAGGCACCAAGATATGTCTTGGCCTCAGCTGCCCGGTGAGCGGCCGCCTGGTAGCGGTCTGATGGTGATTGGGACCCGGAAATGGAGGACATGCACCAAGCCTAATGGCCTGAGGTCTAGAGATTCTCCAGATCCGAGGCCGGGGTGGCAATATCTGCCGTGGCTTCGGTCTCAGCAGCACGCTTGATGGCACGACGTTCCCGCCGGCGGTCATTCCAGAGACACACACCGATGGCAGCAAAGAACAGAAGGAGCATGGGCGCCGCCAAGTAGAACATGCTCATGGCGTCGGCACCCGGGGCAGCCATGGCCGCAAACAGGCAGACCAGGAAGATGGTGATCCGCCAGCTTTTGACCAGTTGCTTGCCCTTGATGATTCCGGCCAGGTTCAGCCCAACCAGCACCACCGGCACCAGGAAGGCGATTCCAAAAGCCAGAAGAAGCCTGAGGACAAACGCAAGGTAGATTTCGGCACTAATGAAGTTTGAAGCGCCGGTCGGTGTGAAGTCCGTTAGGACACGCACGGCGTTGGGCAACACAAGCCATGCCAGCAGGACGCCGCCGATAAACAGCGGAACGGCAGCTGCTACAAACGACAGAGCCAACCTGCGCTCTTTCTTGTGCAGGCCCGGGACTATGAATGCCCACAGCTGGTAGATCCAGACAGGACTGGAAAGGATCAAGCCAAGGAATACGGAAACCTGGACCATGAGGTCGAATGAGCTGGCTACGCCATCAAAGTTCAGGGTGGCAGCGCGGCCCTCTTTTTCATTGAGGTCTTTGATCGGCTTGATCAGGGCTTCCAAGAGGGGTTGGTAGACGATGAAGCCCAGCACCGTCCCAAGAATAACGCCGATGGCAGCCTTGAAGAGCCGGTTCTTGAGCTCCTTAAGATGGTCAAGGAGCGCCATCCGGGCTTCGGGGTTGGCCTTGCGCCCCTTCGTCTCTACCACTTCTTCTTAGACGCGGTTGGAGGGCGGAACGTCGGTCTCGCCGTTGTTCTTGGCCTTTACGTCCGGGTGGTCTACAACCCTGCCTTCGACGGCGTCAGAGGGTTCCTGCGTTTCCTTCTTTTCGGAGGAACCGTCCTTTTTCATTTCCCGGACTTCAGACTTGAAGATACGCATCGACTGTCCAATGCTGCGCGCCATGGACGGCAGCTTCGGTGCGGCGAAAAGCACCAGAGCCAAAACGATGATGATGATGAGATGCCAGCCTTCGAGCCTCATGTGGGGAGGTCCTTTCCTTTTGGATACATCCTACGTCTATCTGAATTCAATGTCGTGCAGGGATTGGGGCTGACCCCGCTCTGCTTTGCGCTGAACGCGCTTCTGGCGACGAACTTCCTGGCGGAAGGCTTTGGCCGTCAGGTAATCATGACGCATCTGCTCCGGCGAGGCAAAAATTGCAGATCCCGGCTCCGGGTGGTGTTCCGGAGCCTCAACATCGGAGGTTTCTGCGGCAGGAGAAAGATGGCTGAAACGTTTGCCGGCGTCCCCTAATTCATGAACAGTGGCCATGAATTTCCTGAACAGCCGATAACCCAGGGTCACATGGAGGAGCAACGACAGGGCTATGAGCGCGATCCACAGCAGGATCCAAAACCACCAAGGCATCTGAGTAGTCTAGCCAGCCACGATGTCCGAAGAGGAAACGGCACCGTATTGGTCAAGCGCCGCCGTGAGCCAAGCCTGGACTTCCTGGCGCAACTGCGCAGGGTCCAGCACCCGCACTGTCCCTCCATGTTGGGACACAAACATCGGTAACCACTCCACATTTCCAAAGCGCACCTCGGCAAGCAGCCCGCCGTCGGGCAACTCAGCCGTGCGTTCGGCGTAGTAGTCATCAGCCAGGCCAGCGCCCTGCCTGGTCAATTCAAGCACCACCAGGACGTCGTCGTCACTGGGCGTGAAGAGCCTTGCCGGAAAGTCTGCATCAGCAGTTGCTGTTCCGGAGACGGGACGGCCATTGGGTTCCAGGGATTGCACGCGGTCCAGCCGGAAATTCCGCAGTCCCGACTTGCTATGGCAGTAGGCCTCGAAGTACCAGGTGTTGTCCAGGGAGTACAGCCGCAGGGGATCCACGTCGCGCTCGGTTACTTCGTCCCGCTGCGGGGAAAGGTAGCTAAGGCGCAGTTGCTGGCCGTCCCTGATGGCGTGGGTAATGGTTGCGAACGCCCCCGATTGCTCGGGTGCCACCGACTGGCCCGCAACTGCCCCGGCCAGGCGTCCGGCCTGTCCTGCAGCGCCCGTCAACTTGATGGTCACAGACTCCAGGGCGCTGCCCGGTTCGTCCTCGGCCAAACCTGCCAGTGCAGGTAGATCGCCAAGCATCGACAATCCAGTCAGCAGCGCGGCGGCTTCGTCCTCGCTGAAGCGCACAGGACGGTTCAGGTCCAGGTGCTCCGTGATGTACACATGGTCGTTTTCCCATTGGATGTCCAGGAGGTCGTCCGGGTAGCCCCCGGGCAGCCCGGAACAGATCAGTATCTTGAGGTCGTCAATGAGGGCTTTGCGGCTGATGCCAAAGCGGTCCGCTACCTCCTGCACGTGCAGGCCCTGATGGTGGACGAGGAACGGCACCAACTGCAGCATGCGCGTGAGCTGGTCTTCGGATGTGCGTTTCCTCGATCGCTCCGCGCGCGCAGCCTCGGGAAATTCCACGGGGATGGCTGGAGACGCATTGAAGTCCGCAGCGCTTTTGAGCCGGCGTACGACGGCGGCACGCAGCTCGGCCGGTTCAAGCACTTTGACGTGGGGACCATACGAGGCCAGTTCCTCGGCGAACTGCCCGGGGTCCCGGAAGTCCACGACCAGCCTGTCCCGGCCGCCTGTTCCCTTCCCAGCCCGTTCTTCCTCGGAGCCGGTGGAAACAGCACGTTTGCGCAGGGCGAGGAGGCGTCCCTCATCTACGTCCAGGACAGCCTGCTGCAAGGGAAGTTCGTTGAGGGAATCCAGCTCCGCCCGGGCGTTGAAACCGGCTGGCGGCTCGAAGGAACTGCCCGGTATGACGGAGACGGCGGTGGTCATGCGTGACAACCTGAAAATCCTCTTGGCGGCCCTCCCCCGGTCGAATCCCACGAGGTACCACTGCCCGAACCGGCTCCCCAGGCCCCACGGCTCCACCTCGCGTACTTCCTCACGGCCGGTGCTTCCGGCGAGGTAGCCGAAGCGGACCGCATGGCGGCCGTGCATGGCTCCAACGACGTCGTCGAATGCTTGTCCGGCTGGCTTGATCCGCGGCTGGACGCCGGCAGGCAGGTCGACGTCGGTGAACCCACCTGCCGCCTGCAGCTTACGGACGGCATTGACTGCGGCGTTGCCGAGGGCAGCACGTTCCCACAACTGGGCGGCAAGGAGGAGGACAGTGGATTCAGCCGGAGTCAGGCTGACATCAGGGAGCCTGTTGGAGTCCTTGCCGATGCGGTAGCGGGTTGATGCGGGGTCCTCGGACCCGAAATTGCGGGGGTCCGTGAGGGTCTCGATCTCAAAGCCGAACTGTTTCAGATCCACTTTGTCGCGCTCGAACATCCGTCCGAATGCGACGTCGTTTTCGGCGGTGTCGTGATAGACCTTCTCCCGCAGGACGGAGCGCGGAAGGCCCACCCTGGTATTGAGCAAGGCAAGCAGGAGGTTCAGGAGTCGTTCAGTGCGGGATGCGGACACGGTTGCTACGTTACTAAAGTCCTGGGCGAAAGCAGCAAGGCGCGTCACCGGCCCGGCAAAGCCGGGTGGCAACGCGCCTTGGCAGGAAGCTTGCGCGCTAGCGGACAGCTACGAGGTCAACGACGAAGATCAAGGCCTCGTTGGGCTTGATTGCTCCGCCGGCGCCACGGGATCCGTACGCCAGTTCTGAAGGGATCTCAAGGCGGCGACGGCCGCCAACCTTCATACCCAGCAGGCCCTGGTCCCAGCCCTGGATGACCTGGCCCACACCAACACGGAAGTCCAGCGGAGCGCCACGGCCCCAGGAAGCGTCGAACTCTTCGCCCGTGGACCAGGCGACGCCAACGTAGTGGGTGGAAACGGTGTCGCCGGCTTTGGCCTCGGCGCCGGAACCCTCAATGAGGTCCGTGATGACGAGCTCGGTGGGAACGTCGCCTTCCGGGAAGTCGATTTCGGGCTTGGTGCGGTCGAAGTCACGCTGACCAAATGACATGGTTGCTCCTTGGTGTGAGGGACGAATGGTGTCAGGAACCAGCTTAGCCAGTCCCGGATCAGGTGGCTGCCTACTTGACGCCGAGGATGTCAACGACGAAGACGAGATCGCCCTTGGCTTCACCCTGTCCAGCAGCGCCATAAGCAAGGTCCTGCGGGATGACCAGAAGGACGCGGGAGCCGACGGTCTTGCCTTCCAGGCCCTGGGTCCAGCCCTTGATGACGCCGGAAAGCGCGAAGCTTGCTGTCTGTCCCCGGTCAAAGCTCGAATCGAACTTCTGGCCGCCCACAAGATTGACGCCAACGTAATTCACCGTGAGGGTGTCAGTAGCCTTAACAGCAGCGCCGGAGCCCTTGATGAGGTCCTGTGCGATGAGTTCCTTCGGAGCGGCTGCGCCTTCAACGGAGATCTGCGGGATGCCCTTGTCGTCTTCCTTCACGGTGGGGAGCCCAGCCGGAGGAGTGACTGTCTCGCCTTCCGGCTTTGACAGGACCGGAGCGGCTTCCTTGGCGGAAAGCAGCTTGAAAACCACCAACTGCGTAGAGCCGGCGGCAGCGCCCGTGGCTGCCGAACCCGGCGCGGCGAACGCGATGTGGGAACCGATCTTGGCGCCAACAATGGCGTTGTAGATCAGCTCGTTGCCCTTCTTGAGCTCGTCATTCAGCTCAATGGGCTGGGGGCCGTTCTTGTAGACGTCTTCAACGGTCTTGCCGTCATTGCCATCCACGGCGATGTATGCGAGCTCGGCAACCTGGCCGGCCTTGATACGGTCCCCGTTGCCTTCGCTGACTACCTTGATAGTAGGTTCAGCGACGGTGAGAGGCTTGGTGAAGTCCAGGCCAGGGGCCTTGTCATCTCCGTTGTCGGTCACCTTGACGGAATCGAGTTTGGAGACATCGCCCGATGACTGGCTGGTGGGCTCGGCGGCTGGCGTGCCCCCGCCCCCACACGCAGTGATGAGCAGCAGGGCAGGAAGAAGAATTGCTAGGAGTCGGCGCACAAAAAAGACACTTTCGTCGGGGCAAAGGACACTCGGAAAGGCGCATGGCAGATCCAAGGCAATGGCCTCTTGGAAAGAGGCCACAGTCCAGAATAGCCCGTGAAGCTGGGAGTACGCTCAGAAAGGCTGTTAGCCCATGGAGTCCAAGAGCGCATCAACGCGGTCGTCCACGCTGCGGAAGGGGTCCTTGCAGAGGATTGTCTGGTGTGCGCGGTCGTTGAGCTTCAAGTGCACCCAGTCCACCGTGTAGTCGCGTCCGAGCTCCTGCGCCCTCCGGACGAAGTCTCCCCGCAGCTTGGCCCTGGTTGTCTGTGGAGGAGTGTCAACAGCGTCCTTCACTTCGGTTTCGGGAACCAAACGCCGCGCGGCATCCCGTGATTGCAGCAGGAAGAAGAGGCCGCGCTGGCGTGAAATGTCGTGGTAAGTGAGATCCAGTTGAGCAATGCGTGGCGAGTCCAGGCTGAGGTCGTGCCGGCGCATGTAACCGTCCATCAGCTTCTTCTTGATGGCCCAGTCCACTTCGGTGTCAATAGTGCTGGTATCGCCACTTTCGATGGCGTCCAGGGTCCGCTCCCACAAGTCGAGAATAAGCGGCACGTGGGCATTATGTGCGCCGTTCGCGGCCACGAACTCTGTGACCTTTGCAAGGTACTCGCGCTGGATATCGAGCGCCGAGAGCTGCCTGCCGTTTGCCAGGCGGACCAAAGCGCTGCCCGTGAGGTCATGCGAAATTTCCCGGATGCTCCGGATGGGGTTCTCCATTCGCATGTCCCGCATGATCACCCCTGCCTCGATCATGCGCAGGATCAGGTCAACCGTGCCCACTTTGAGGAGTGCGGAGGTTTCGGACATGTTGGAATCACCCACGATCACATGGAGCCGACGATAGAACTCGGCATCGGCATGCGGCTCGTCACGGGTGTTGATAATGGGGCGTGACCTGGTGGTGGCAGAAGACACACCTTCCCAGATGTGGTCTGCCCGCTGTGAGAAGGCGAAAGTTGCACCATGGGGTGTCTTCAGGACTTTGCCCGCTCCCGCGATGAGTTGACGGGTCACCAGGAACGGGATGAGGATCTCGGCCAACCTTGAGAACTCTCCCCGACGCGGTATGAGGTAATTTTCGTGGCTTCCGTAGGAGTTTCCGGCGGAGTCGGTGTTGTTCTTGAAGAGGTACACCGTGCCATTGAAACCCTCCGCGGCGAGCCGGGCCTGGGCCTCATCAACGAGGTCGTCCAGGATGAGCTCTCCGGCGCGGTCGTGCGCGATGAGTTGCGCGAGGTCGTCGCATTCCGCGGTGGCGTATTCCGGGTGCGAACCAACGTCCAGGTACAGGCGTGAACCGTTGGTCAGGAAGACGTTGGAAGACCTGCCCCAGCTCACCACCTTGCGGAACAAATAGCGGGCCACTTCTTCGGGGGCCAAAGGACGTGAGTCGGGGCTGGAATAGGAAATCCCAAACTCCGTCTCGATGCCGAATATGCGTTTGTCCATCTCAAGCCTCCTCTGTGAGCAGCTGTGTCATGTCCTCGGGGAGCAGACGCCGGAAAGCCCGGCGGGAACCCCGGTGACTCTCCGAAGCGCGGTCCAGAACGGCAGCTTCGACGGCGGTCGCCGGGAGGGCGTCGGCTTCCTTGTCCGTCGCCAAAGCGCGCAAAGCCAATCTCATGGCTCCGGCAAAACCAAGCTCGGGCTCCCAAGCCCCGCTTACGACGTCGGAAATCTGGTCGGCAAGTCCACCCATCACCACGAAGCCGTTCTCGTCGGCAATCGAGCCATCAAAGGTGAGCCGGTACAGGTGGTCCTGCTCCTGCGCCAGGCCGACTTCAGCCACGGCCAGTTCCACTTCGAACGGCTTTTGTTCGGCGGTGAACACAGCGCCGAGGCTCTGCGCGTAGACGCTTGCCAATCCCCGGGCGGTCACGTCTTCGCGGTCGTACGAGTAGCCACGGACATCCGCGTACCGCACCCCGGCCTGCCTGAGGCTTTCGAACTCGTTGTACTTGCCCACTGCTGCGAAAGCGATTTTGTCGTAAATCTCGCCGATTTTGTGCAGCGACGGTGACGGGTTCTCAGCGATCAGTGCGATGCCATCAGCACAACTGATCACCACTACGGAGCGTCCGCGGGCAATGCCCTTCCGTGCGAAATCCGCACGGTCCTTCATCAGCTGTTCGGGTGAGACATAGAACTGCTGCGTCATGTCAGGCCTCCCGTCCGGCGATGGCACGGGATTCGACGATGGCACCGGCTATCGCCGCCAGGTCCCGTTCAGGTACCCGGCGATTACCGGCACGGTTGACCGTGTAAACCACTGGCCACAGCTGGCGGACGGGGTCCGGGCCTCCCGTTGCGGAGTCGTCGTCCGCGGCGTCGTAGAGCGCCTCAACCGCGACGGCCACAGCCTGTTCTTCCGAAAGGTTCGGCTTCCAAAGTTTCTTCAGGGCTCCACGTGCAAAAACTGAACCGGAACCCACGGAGTGGTGTTCCTGTTCTTCATAGCGCCCACCGGTGACGTCGTAGGAGAAAAGCCGTCCGGTGCCCGATACGTGGTCGAAACCGGCAAACAAGGGAATCACCGCCATTCCCTGCATTGCCATGGGCAAGTTGCCGCGGATCATCGCACCCAAACGGTTCGCCTTGCCCACGAGGCTAAGAAGCGTGCCCTCAATTTTCTCGTAGTGTTCCAGTTCCACCTGGAAGAGCCGCGTGATATCGATTGCCAGGCCCGCCGTACCGGCAATACCCAGGACCGAATACTGGTCCGCGGGAAAGACCTTCTCAATGTGCCGGCTGGCGATCACGTTTCCCATGGTTGCCCGCCGGTCCCCCGCCATCAGCACGCCGCCGGCATACGTCAAGGCGACGATGGTGGTCGCGTGCGGCGAGGACGGAACGGTACCGGCCGGCAACGTTTGGTTGAACGGAAGGAGTTCGGGACGCGAGCGTTGAAGGTGCTCCGTGAATGAAGACGTTGCCTGGGTGGCCAGGGGGCCGGTTGATGGGTCCTGCATTGCTGCACTCCTTCGACTCTGCATTCCGATGCCCGGTGGCCTCGCGCCAGCCGGGCAGTACATGGTTTGTCCGGGTCCGCTTACTGGCCGCCCTTTTGGACGAAGGCCCTGACGAACTCTTCAGCGTTGGATTCCAGGACGCCATCGATTTCGTCAAGGAGGTCGTCCACGCCCTGGGTGGCATCCGAGGCCTGGGCTTCGGGTGCTGCCGGTGGTGCCTCCGGGACGTCTACTTCAGTCTCAGTATCCCGTGACTGCGGTTGCTGCTGCTCCTGAGCTGCCATTTCCATCTCCCTACTGTCAGCCCCCGGTTGTGGGGACTTCCTACTGCCATATTGCCACGCCGTGGGCTGCTGCGCCCGGCTTTGCCAAGGCACCATTTTTGCCCGTGGCTGAATGCCTCAGTCCTTGGGCGGCGGCGGTTTTTGGCCCAGCAATTCGGCCAGGAACGAGCCCGCCTCCTGATGCCGGTCAAAGAGGGCTCCTGTGAGCGCCCGGGTCCCCCGAAGTGGTTCGCGGGTGGGAACACGCTGCAGTTTCCCAAGTCCCGGAACATCGAAGATGACCGAGTCCCAACTGGCGCCAACGACGTCCTTGCCGAAGCTTGAAACGCACCGTCCGCGGAAATACGCCCGTGTGTCCGACGGCGGTTCACCCACCGCCCTGGCGATGTCGGCGTCGTCGACGATCCGGATCATCCTGTCCCTGGACAGCATCCGGTAGTAAAGGCCCTTCTCCGGCCGGATATCGGACCATTGGAGATCGACCAACCCTAGCCGGGCATCGTCCCAACCAAGGCCGTCGCGGTTCCGATACCCCTCAAGCAGGGACTTCTTGGCTATCCATTCCACGGATGACGCCGCAGCAGCGGGATCGCTGCCCAGCAGTGACAGGGTCGATTCCCAGCGTTCAAGTACGCCATGCGTGTGCCCGTCGCCAGTGACGGAATCGGCAACTCCGGTCTCCTGCGCCAGCTTTGCGGCAGCTTCGTAATACATCCACTGGATATCCAGGGCGGTCACCCGCCGTCCATCCAGCAGTCTTACGGTAGTGGCCAAAGTTGTGTCATGACTGATGGCCTGCAGTGCCTGAACGGGTTCATGGACTTCGATGCGGGGCGCCTGGCCGGCTTCAATGAGGCTGAGAACCATGGCCGTGGTGCCGAACTTCAGATAGTTGGAAACCTGGCTGAGGTTCGCATCGCCGATAATGACGTGAAGCCGCCGGTACTTATCCGCGGTCGCGTGAGGCTCGTCCCGGGTGTTGATGATGGGGCGTCGGATAGTGGTCTCCAGGCCCACCTCAGCCTCGAAGAAGTCTGCCCGTTGGCTGATCTGGTAGCCGGCCGTGGAACTTTCCTGTCCGATCCCCACACGCCCGGCCCCACAAATCACCTGCCGGGACACGAAGAATGGTGTGAGTCCTCGGATGATGTCGCCAAAAGGAACTGAACGGGGCATGAGGTAGTTCTCGTGCGAGCCGTAGGACACCGATTTGTTGTCCGTGTTGTTCTTGTAGAGGTTGATCGGCGGAAGGCTGGTGTCTGCCGCTACTTTCCTCACCGTGGCAAGTGCTACGAGATCGCCGGCAGCGTCCCAGGCCACCGCATCCCGCGGGTTGGTGACTTCAGGGCTTGAGTACTCCGGGTGTGCATGGTCCACGTAAAGGCGGGCGCCGTTCCCGAGGACCATGTTCATGAGGAGCGAACCGGATTCGTCCTGGCCATCCAGTTCCAATTCCTGGCGGCCATACGCCAACGCGACTGCCTCGGCGTCGAGCACTGGCGGCTGGTCAGTCAGCTGGCTGGGATCGGCACTTGCCCGGTCAACCGTCCAGCCGCGGGCATCGTGCAAGGGTTCTTCGTCCGTATAGTCCCACCGCGTTTCCGCTCCCCCGGCGGCACGTTGGCGGGTGACCGTCGCATAGGCCTGGATGATCCGGGCGGACATCATGGTGGCGTTCGCCCCCGGCGCCGATGGCGCATGGATTCCGTACTCGGTTTCGGAACCCATGACGCGCATGGCGCCGCCTACAGGCAACCTTTCCGCGGGCACACCCTCGGTTTTGGCCGTCACAGGTACTGACCCGTGTTGGCTGTAGTCTCGATCGACTTGCCGGGTTCCTGGCCTGCCTTGCCTTGCACGATCGTACGGATGTACGTGATCCGTTCGCCCTTCTTCCCTGAGATTCTTGCCCAGTCGTCAGGGTTCGTGGTGTTCGGCATGTCCTCGTGTTCCCGGAATTCGTCCACCACTGCACGCAGCAGGTGATCGATCCTCAGACCCTTCTGATGGTTGGTCAGCAGATCCTTGATCGCGTACTTCTTAGCCCTGTCCACGACGTTCTGAACCACGGCGCCTGAGTTGAAATCCTTGAAGTAGAGCATTTCCGTATCACCGTTGGCGTACGTGACTTCAAGGTATTCGTTCGACTTCTCGGTGGAATACATTGCCTCCACGGTGCGCTGGATCATGGCGTCGACAGTAGCTTGGACGTCTCCGCCATACTCCGCCAGATCCTGTGCATGGAAGGGAAGGTCAGTGGTGATGTACTTGCCAAAGATGTCTGCAGCAGCTTCGGCATCGGGTCGCTGGATCTTGACCTTTACGTCAAGGCGGCCCGGCCGGAGGATCGCGGGATCGATCATGTCCTCGCGGTTTGAGGCACCAATGACGATCACATTGTCCAAACGCTCCACGCCATCAATCTCGCTGAGCAGCTGCGGGACGATGGTGGTTTCGACGTCGGAAGACACGCCGGTTCCACGCGTACGGAACAGCGAATCCATTTCGTCGAAGAAAACCACCACGGGGCTGCCATCGGACGCTTTTTCGCGGGCACGGGAGAAGATCAGCCGGATGTGCCGTTCGGTCTCGCCAACGTACTTATCCAGGAGCTCAGGACCCTTGATGTTGAGGAAGTAGCTCTTGAGGTCCGTGTTGCCTGCGCGCTCAGCGGCACGGGCAGCCAGGGAATTGGCCACGGCCTTGGCGATGAGGGTCTTGCCGCAACCCGGCGGACCGTAGAGAAGGATTCCCTTGGGCGCCTTGAGCCCGTGTTCCCGGTACAGGTCCGGATGCAGGAACGGGAGTTCAACAGCATCGCGGATCTGTTCGATCTGGGGACCAAGGCCGCCGATGTCCTGGTAGGTGATGTCCGGGACTTCTTCCAGGACAAGGTTCTCCACCTCAGCGCGCGGGACTTTTTCCAGCGCATAGCCGGTGCGCGAATCCAGCGACAGCGCATCTCCTACCTTCAGGTGCACGCTTTGCAACGCTCCTGAAAGGCGGACTACGCGTTCCTCGTCGGCGCGGCCAACTACCAACGCACGGTCCTTGCCCAGCATCTCCTTGAGCGTAACGAGTTCACCCGCCCGTTCGTAGCCGAGCCCGGCAACCACCAGCAGGGCCTCATTCAAAAGGACTTCCTGGCCAACTGCGAGTTGGTTGACATTTACCAGCGGGCTGATGCCAACACGCATCTTGCGGCCGGCATTGAAAATGTCCACGGATTCCTCCGTTGCCGCCTGCCCGGAAGATCCCGGGCCCGGCTGCCTGCGGGGGTTGATCTGTACCACCGTTCCGAAGCTGTAAGGCGGCTGCCCTTCCTGCTCCAAGGCACCCTTCAAACGAAGGATCTCGCCCTTCGCCGTTTCTAGCATGCTGACGAGCTTGCTGTTGTTCTGGGTGGCGGCGGCAAGCTGGCGGTCGATGTGGCGAAGCTTGTCCCGAAGGATGTTGATCTGGCGTTCGGCCACGGTCAATTCACTGGATGGGTCGGCCGGCTGGATGGCGGCAAGCCTCCGGTTTGCTGCCTCTTCAGCAGCGGCGTTAGCTTCCTCCGGCGTCGGCCGTCCAATGTCGTTGTTGTTCGACGTATCCACGATTCATCAGCCCCTTCCTGCGCTTAACAAGACCTTAGTCCCGAAAAGCTCAGGGTGCTTGGTGACATCCGGAATGCGGACCCTATTGTGACCTTTTCAGTTTGTGACCGGGGGGTCGTCCTGGACATTGGTTCCGGCGATGGCGTCACGTGCGGCACGGCGGAGTTTCTTGTCCGAAACGGCACGCTCCCCTACCGCTCCCGGAGTCCATGCGTTCAGGTCTTCCTCGCTGAAGTCGGTCTTGGACGGGCGCCGCTTGACGGAGATTCCAGTGACGCCGTCGGCGAGCCGCCTGGTGACCAGGAGGAATCCCGTATGGGCCACCATGCGGTGGTCCGGGCGTACTGCGAGTCCTTCAAGGTGCCAGCCGCGCACCATGGATTCCCAGGCATCAGGTTCAGTGAAACGTCCGTCGGCCCTGATGGCCTCGGCGGTGCGGGAAAGCTGTGTCACCGTTGCGACGTAATTGATCCAGACGCCACCTGGGGCCAGGACCGTTGCCACGGCGTCAAGGCACTCCCAGGGAGCAAGCATGTCCAGCACTACGCGATCTACGGAGCCGGGCGCCTCGGCACGGACCACTTCTTCCTGGAAGTCACCAAGGGAGATCTGCCAAGCGGGGTGCGGGCCACCGAAAATCGTCTCGACGTTCCCCCGGGCGATATCGGCGAATTCTTCGCGGCGCTCAAAGGAATGGAGATAGCCGCCGTCACCGACTGCACGGAGCAGGGAAATGGAAAGCGCGCCGGAGCCCACGCCGGCTTCAACAACCCGGGCACCCGGGAAGATATCGGCCATCGTGACAATCTGGCCCGCGTCCTTCGGATAGACGACCGCAGCGCCACGAGGCATGGACAGGACGAAGTCCGAAAGCAAGGGACGCAGCGTTTGGTACTGCTGCCCGATATTGTTGCTGACTACCGAACCATCAACCTTGCCGATGATTTCATCGTGGTTCAGGAAACCGCGGTGGGTATGAAAAGCTCCCCCCACTTCAAGCGTGATGGTGTTCATCCGGCCACGCTCATCGGTGAGCTGCACCCGCTCGCCCACGCGGAACGGCCCACGGCGGCGGGCTGCCCCGGTTGGTTGCGTGGCCGAGTCAGTGGCTGGCTTGTTGATGCCTGTGTCCGCGCCCGTGACAGTGCCTGCGCTTGTCTCAGCCGCGGCGGTTTCGCTGCTCATGTGGTGTTCCTCGCTCCTGGGCGGTTGCGCCGCCATGTGTTGCTGCCGTATGGGCGCCGAAAAGGATGGTTTGTTTTGTTTGTTTTATGGACCGGCTCGTAACTCTACCGGCAAGGGCGTTAGGCGCGCCCGCTGCCCCGGGCTTCTTTACCTGTTATCGCTGTCACTACTGCCTGCTGGCGGAGCAGCCCGGTCACGGTTCCGTTGTGGTCCACCACAGCGTATTCGCCGCCTTCCAGCCGCGCCAGATACTGGATCAGCTCCTGGCCCTTGGACCATTCCGGGACGTAGGCGCCGGCAGCGAGGGCGTGCGCTACGGCGGTGACCGGCGTCGTCGCTACCGCCTCGGGAGGGACCGCGGCAGCTGCCCCCGGATCCACCACTCCCTGCGGTTTTCCGTCGGGTCCGCAAATCACGACGGCGGGACTCCCTGCCGGGGACACCGCCAGGACGTCTGCCACACTGGCCGCGTTCGGCAGGCCCACTGCCGGCTCCGCGAGCCCGGCCGCGCTCACGAGGTAAAGGCGGCTGCGGAGCTTTGCGTGGTTGATTGAGCTCGATGCGCCCATCCACAGGAAGCCACAGACGAGGACGGTGATAAGCATGAGGCTGATGTCCAGGGGTGCTCCGCTGAGGAGCGGCACCCCGATGAACCAAATGACAAGTGCGGCGACGATGACGCGGCCTGACCATCCTGCGGCTATGGTCCCCTTGTCCTGGCTGCCCGTGGCCTTCCATACCGCCGACTCCACCAACCGGCCGCCATCCAATGGCAAACCGGGAAGAACGTTGAAGATGCCAATAAGAAGGTTGGCCCACATCAGGATGTTTGCCAGGATTTCCGCGACGCCACCGAGGACGCCTGAACTTAGGACAGCCCACATGCCGCCGGCCAGGATAAAGTTCGACACCGGTCCGGCAAGGGCGACGATGACAGAGCGTCCAGGGGACGCGGTGAAGCTCTCGAACTGGGTGTGCCCGCCCCACAGGTTCAGGACAATCTTTTCCGTTGGCCAGTTGAACGCTTTGGCACTGAGCGCATGGGCAAGCTCGTGGACCAGGACGGAGAGCGCGAGCAGCAAGGCATAACCGAGGGCAACAAAGTAGGCCCAAATGCCCAGGTTGGGCATGCGAACCAGCAGGGCGGGCCCATAGACGATGATCGTGAAGCCGGCGATAACGAACCACGAGTAAGCGAGATACACGCGGATTCCCGCGATTTTCCCCAATGGAATGCCGTCCTTTTTGATGGCAGCATGATGGGGCGTGGAGGAGCTGCTCACCTAGTTTGCCCCTTCAAACAGGTTTCCCTGTGCGACGCGGTCGGCAATCAGCTGGCTGACGTCCTCTGCGGTCCGGCCCACCAGGGTCTCCCACATGACCATGCCCGGATACTCGGGCAACGGAACCTGGTGGGGAATGCCCACTGTCAGTACGCCCGATGCCAGGGCAGCCGTAGCGCCCGGAATGGAATCTTCCAACGCAACACAGTGATCGATGGTCAGCGACGGGTCATCGAGGCGGAGCCGTTCCACAGCCGTGAGGTAGGCCTCCGGATGGGGTTTGCCGTTGGTGACGGTGTCTCCCGTTACCAGGAATTCGAAGTAGGGCTTGGCAAGGCTTTCGACGATAACGCCGGCCAGTGGGCCCTCGGACATGGTGACCAGGGCGCAACGGACGCCTGCCTGGTGCAATTCGTCCAGCAGTTCGCGTGCTCCCGGGCGCCACGGAACTTCATTGCGGACGTGCATGATCACCTGTGCGCTGAGGGTATCCACGATTTCCCGGGCTTCAAGGCGGACTCCTGCGGCTTGCAGCACCGCGGCAGAGTGCAGCAGGGACTGACCCACCAACTGCATGGCCTGCCGGTGCGACCATGTCCCGCCGTGCGCCTCCACGAGTGCGCGCTCGGCGGCGATCCAGTAAGGCTCAGTGTCCACAAGGGTGCCATCCATATCCCAGAGCACGGCTTTGAGGAGGGGCTGAACGGATGACGAAGGCATGGTTTCAAGTCTACGTGGAACGCGGGGCGCTTCCGGCCGGGCTTGCGCTGTGGGCGAATACAGGACACGCTCCGGGGTGAAATGCCATGCATCCACAAGGGTCTTGGACGTAGGGTGAGTGGATGAACAGTGTGGACGGGACCCCCGAAGGACAGGACATCACCGCGGAGCCCGAGCGTTTCCTTAAGGAACCCGCGGAAGGCCAACGCGTCACCGTAATGATCGGCGCGTTTGAAGGCTGGAACGACGCCGGTGAGGCCGCCAGCGATGCGCTGCACTACTTGAACAAAGTCTGGGACGGCAAGAAGGTTGCCACGGTAGACGCCGAGGAGTACTACGACTTCCAGTTCACCCGGCCCACCGTGCGCCGCACGTCCTCGGGTGCGCGGAAGGTCAAGTGGCCCTCAACGCGGATCTACAAAGCGTCGGTTCCGGACAGCAATGTGGACGTGGTTTTTGTTCTTGGCACCGAACCTTCGTACCGTTGGCGGGCATACACCACAGAACTCCTGGTCCATGCGGAAGCACTGAAGGTGGACTCGGTCATTCTTGTCGGTGCGCTGCTGGCTGATGTTCCCCACAGCCGGCCAATTCCGGTAAGCACCACCACGGAAGACAGTTCGCTGCGGGAACGGCTGAATCTGGAAGCTTCCCAATATGAGGGACCCGTGGGAATTGTTGGCGTCCTGGCCGAGTTCGCCATGCTGGCGGGGCTGCCAACCGTTTCCCTGTGGGCAGCCGTCCCCCACTATGTCGCACAGCCGCCATCGCCCAAAGCCCAGCTGGCCATCCTTCACAAGATCGAAGACCTGCTCCAGGTTCCCTTGGACAGCCAGGCACTGGCAGAAGAGTCAGAGGCTTGGGAACGGGGCGTCGATGAGCTCGCCACTGAAGATCCTGAGATTGCCGCCTACGTGCGGCAGCTGGAGGAAGCCAAGGACACCGCGGACCTCCCGGAAGCATCGGGCGAATCTATTGCACGCGAATTCGAGCGCTACCTCAAGCGACGCGGAAAGGACCGGCCCTAACGCAGGACCGGCCCTAAAGCAGGACCAGCCTTAAAGCTCCACCCCGAGCAGGGCGTCTACGGCATCGCCCATAAGGGCGGCGTCGATCCCGGACATTGGTGCGTTCTGCCGCAATGCCTCGTCAGCCCAGCGATCGACGGCGGCAATGGCTCCGGGAGCGTTGAGGTCATTGGCCAATTCCAGGCGCATGGCCTCAACGAGTGTTGCGGCCGAACCGGCGGGGGCAACGTCACGGGCATTGCGCCATCGGGCCAGCCGATCCTTTGCTGCCGCAAAGTCCGCCTCAGTCCACGACCAGTCCGAGCGGTAGTGGTGGGCGAGGATTGCAAGGCGGATTGCGGCTGGTTCTTCTCCAGCGGCGCGGAGCTTGGAGACAAGCACCAGGTTGCCCTTGGACTTGCTCATCTTTTCCCCGTCAAGGCCCACCATGCCGGCGTGGGCATAATGCTTGGCGAGCGGAACGCCTGCCAGCGAGTACGCGTGTCCGGCTCCCATTTCGTGGTGGGGGAAGATGAGATCCGAGCCGCCACCCTGCACGGTGAATGGTGCGGGCAGGTATTTCTGCGCGATAACCGTACACTCGATGTGCCAACCGGGACGGCCGTCGCCCAGGGTGGCCCCCGGCCAGCTGGGTTCGCCTTCACGTGCTACGCGCCAGAGCAAGGGATCGAGCGCCTGGCGTTTGCCTGCCCTGTCCGGATCGCCCCCACGCTCTGCAAAGAGGGCAAGCATTTCCGCTTCGCCGAGGCCTGAAACATCGCCCAGATTCCATGCATCCGTGGCGTCGGATCGTTTGCCGGCCATTTCGACGTCGTAGTAGACATCGCCGTCGGGTTCGCCGTCTGTGCCTTGTACGCGGTAGGCGACGCCGTCGGCAATAAGCCGCTCGATGGCGGGCACAATGTCCGGAATGGCTTCGACCGCGCCGATGTAGTGGTTTGGAGCAAGGACGTTGAGGGCGTCCATATCCGTGTGGAACAGTTCAATCTGGCTCTGCGCCAGTTCACGCCAGTCCACGCCGGTGGCGGTGGCGCGCTCAAGCAGCGGGTCATCGATGTCCGTAACGTTCTGAACGTAGGCCACCGGGATCCCGGCATCGCGCCAGGCCCGGTTGAGGAGGTCGAAGGCCACGTAGCTTGCGGCGTGTCCCATATGGGTGGCGTCGTAGGGCGTAATACCGCAGACGTACATCGATTGTTCCGGCTGCGGCTCAATCTCCACGACGCGGCCGAGGGCGGTGTCGAAGAGGCGTAGTTGGGGCATACTGCCGGGCAGCTCAGGAACAGGGCGGGAAGTCCACGATTTCACGACTCAACCTTAGTGCTAGGCGCTGATCACATTGAAACCGAGCAGGACATACAAGGCCAGGCCCAAAAGAATGCGGTACCAGACAAAGAGCCTGTAACTGCGTGTGGAGACGAACTTAAGGAACCAACCAATGATCACGTAGCCCACCACGAAAGCGATGACTGTGGCCAGCGCCGTTTCCGGGAGGCCGTAGGGACCGGCCAGGCCCTCCTTGGAAACCGTTTTGTAGAGCTGGTACAGGCCGCTGCCGAAAACCGCTGGAATGGCGAGGAGGAACGAGTAGCGGGCCGCAGCTTCACGCGTGTACCCCATCAGCAACCCGGCAGTGATGGTTCCGCCGGACCGCGATACGCCGGGAATAAGGGCCATTGCCTGGGCAAAACCGTACAGGATGCCGTGCTTGTAGCTGAGCTCCGTGAGATCCCGTTCCTGCCGGCCAACGGCGTCGGCAACCGCCAGGATCATGCCAAAGACAATGAGCATGGTGGCGACTATCCACATGCTCCGCAGGACCGACTCGATCTGGTCCTGGAACAACAACCCGAGCACGATGATGGGAAGGCTGCCCAGGATCACCAGCCATCCCATTCGGGCGTCCGGATCATTCCGTGGGACTTTTCCACTCAGGGACCTGAACCAGGCCCCAATGATCCGCACGATGTCGCGCCAGAAATAGACGATGACCGCCGTCTCCGTACCCAGTTGGGTGATGGCCGTGAAGGCGGCTCCGGGATCGGCCGCATTCGGAAGGAATGAGCCCACGATCCGCAGGTGTGCGCTTGAGGAGATCGGGAGGAATTCGGTGAGGCCCTGCACCAGGCCCAGCAAGGCTGCTTCTATCCAGTTCACGTGAATAGACCCTACGTCATGAAGACTGGGAACTCCCCGTAAGCTATCAGCATGCAGCAGCGTTATGTCGGGAACAGCGGGTTCCGTGTCTCCTCTTTGTCCCTCGGAACAATGTCCTGGGCGCAGGAGACGGATGAGCAGGACGCTGCCGAGTTGCTCCACGCCTTCGTGGACGCAGGCGGCACCGTCATCGACACCGCTGCATCGTATGCACAAGGCCAGGCTGAGGCGATGTTGGGCTCCATGTTGGGCGATGTCGTGGCTCGTTCCGAAGTCGTGATATCCACCAAAGCCGGCGTCTCGTCGTCGGAATCCAGGCGCAGCATCAATGCATCGCGGGGTGCCCTGTTGTCGGCGTTGGACGCCAGCCTGGCAAGGCTTGGAACCGATTACCTCGATATCTGGTTCGTTCACGAGTGGGACCCGAATGTGCCCTTGGACGAGACTCTGTCAGCGTTGGAGCTCGCGCAGAGGACGGGACGTGCCCGCTATGTGGGAATTTCCAACTACAACGGGTGGCAGACAGCCAAAGCGGCGGCGGTCGCTGGTTTCACGCTGGTAGCCAACCAATCCGAATATTCCCTGGTGCAGCGAAAGCCGGAGGAAGAGCTCATTCCCGCCGTGGAGGATGCCGGGCTCGGCCTGATGGCCTGGGCTCCCCTGGGCCGTGGTGTCTTGAGCGGAAAGTACCGGGGCCAGATTCCTGCTGATTCCCGGGCTGCGCAGAGCAGACTTGCTGCGTACGTTGAGACCTACCTTGAACCGAAGGCATCACGGGTGGTGGAGGCCGTCGCCATGGCCGCGCGGGGTTTGGGCCGATCACCACTGGACGTATCCCTGAGTTGGTTGCTTTCGCGTCCCGGCGTTGCCACGGCGATCGTGGGAGCCCGGAACGCCGTCCAGCTCAAGGAATTGCTGGATGCCCAGTTGACGGTTCTCCCGGCCGAGATCTCGCGCGCTTTGGAAGACGTCTCGGCTGTATAGTCCTCAAGGTCGTTATTGGCGGTCGAGGATATCCAGCAGGTAACTGCCGTAGCCGCTCTTGGCGAGCTTGGAAGCCTGCTGGCGGAGTTCGTCGTCGTTCAGGTATCCCATCCGCCAGGCCACTTCCTCCGGCGCTCCAATCTTCAGGCCTTGCCGGTTCTCGGTGGTGCGGACATAGTTTGACGCGTCGTTGAGGTCGCTGAAGGTTCCCGTATCCAGCCAGGCAGTCCCGCGCGGAAATTTTTGCACGTGGAGCCTGCCGAGCTCCATGTATTGCCGGTTGATATCCGTGATCTCCAGTTCCCCTCGAGGCGAGGGTTTGAGGTCCTTTGCCATGGCGACGACGTCGTTGTCGTAGAAGTACAGGCCCGGGACCGCGTAGTTGCTCTTTGGGGACGTTGGCTTTTCTTCGATGGAAACGGCCAGCCCGTCGTCGTCGAATTCCACCACGCCGTAAGCACTCGGATCCTTGACCCAGTAACCGAAAATCGCGCCTCCTTCAACGTCCGCGTACTTGCGGAATTGGTTACCCATCCCGGGACCGTTGAAGATGTTGTCCCCCAGGATGAGCGCTACTTTACCGCTGCCAATATGCCGCTCCCCCAGGATGAATGCCTGGGCCAATCCATCAGGAGTGGGTTGTTGTGCATATGTGAGGTTTATGCCGAATTGGGAACCGTCGCCCAGTAAGTTCTCGAACTGTGGCGCATCCGTGGGCGTAGTAATCACCAGAATGTCCCGAATGCCGGCAAGCATCAGCGTGCACAGCGGATAATAAATCATGGGTTTGTCGAATACAGGGACTAATTGCTTGCTGATTCCAAGCGTTATTGGGTGAAGCCGGGAGCCCGTGCCGCCTGCAAGAACGATGCCGCGCATATTAGCTGTCCCTTCCCGCTGCACATAGCCGCAATTGGCGGCTACGCTATGGCCATGCAGAGAATCCTTGTCACCGGCGGGGCCGGATTCATTGGATGCAACTTTATCCACTACATCATGGAGCACTCACGCCTCCATGTCACGGCCCTGGACAAACTCACCTATGCGGGGAACATCGAGTCCCTCGCGGGGCTGCCTCCTGAACGCTTCGAATTCGTCCAGGGCGATATCTGCGATGCCCCGCTGGTAGACCGCATGACGGCAGCCGTTGACGCCGTGGTCCATTTTGCTGCCGAATCACACAACGACAATTCACTGCAGGACCCCCGGCCGTTCGTGGACACGAACCTCGTAGGTACATTCACGCTCATCGAAGCGGCGCGGAAGCACAATACCCGCTTCCACCACATATCCACAGATGAGGTGTATGGGGATTTGGCCCTGGAAGATCCGGAGCGTTTCACCGAGTCCTCGGTCTATCGGCCCACGAGCCCCTACTCGGCAACCAAAGCCGGTTCAGACCTGCTGGTCAGGGCATGGGTCCGTTCCTTCGGCCTCAAGGCGACCATCAGCAACTGCTCCAACAACTATGGGCCCTATCAGCACGTGGAGAAATTCATTCCGCGACAGATCACCAACATCCTGGATGGCAACCGTCCCCGCCTCTACGGCAACGGCCACAATGTACGGGACTGGATCCATGTGGAGGACCACTCCGCGGCCGTGGCGGCAATCCTGGAGCGTGGGCGGATTGGAGAAACGTACCTGATCGGCGCTGATGGTGAGCAGTCCAACCGGGACGTCGTGGAGAAGCTGCTTCGGCAAATGGGACAGCCTTCAGAAGCCTACGATCTGGTGACTGACAGGCCCGGTCACGATCTTCGATACGCGATCGATTCCAGCAAGCTTCGAAAGGAACTTGGCTGGGTCCCCCGGTTTGCAGATTTCGACGCCGGCCTGGCTGACACCGTCCGCTGGTACCAGGACAACGAAGCTTGGTGGCGGCCGCAAAAAGCTGCGACCGAGACCAAATACGCAGGCCAAGGCCACTAACCATGGGACCCGCTGAATTGACATCCCGTAGTACACCGATCCCCGGGCTGGTGCTTTTCGGGCTGCCGGTCCACGGGGACCACCGGGGATGGTTCAAAGAGAACTGGCACCGTCGCAAGATGATGGCTTTGGGCCTCCCCGACTTTGGGCCGGTGCAGAACAACATCTCCTTCAATGCCAAACGCGGGACTACCCGGGGTATCCACGCCGAACCGTGGGACAAGTTCATCTCGCTCGCCTCAGGGCGGATCTTTGGTGCGTGGGTGGACCTGCGTCAGGGCCCGACTTTTGGCAGGGTTTTCCACGCAGAGATGTCCCCCATGGAAGCCATTTTTGTTCCCCGGGGCGTGGGCAACGCCTTCCAGACACTCGAGGACAACACCGCCTACACCTACCTGGTCAACGATCATTGGAGTGCCGCAGCGCAGGCCGACTACACGTTCCTCAATCTTGCCGACGAAGACGTCGGTTTACCATGGCCCATCCCGCTGGAGGAGGCCGTGGTGTCTGACCAGGACCGGACCCATCCACGATTGGGCGATGTGGCTCCCATGCAATCCAGGCGGACGTTGGTACTCGGTGCGGACGGCCAATTGGGGAAGGCGCTCAGAGAGGAGTTCGACGGCGACCCGACGGTGGACTTCGCAGGGCGGGCCGAGTTCGATATCTCGGCAGAGAATTCCTATCTCGCCACCGATTGGCGCAAGTATTCCACCGTCATCAACGCCGCAGCTTTCACGGGAGTCGATGCCGCGGAGACAGCGGAAGGCCGCACTGCCGCCTGGAGCATCAACGCAGCCGCAGTGTCCCGCCTGGCCAGGACCGCCGTCGAACATTCACTGACGCTTGTCCATGTATCCAGCGACTATGTGTTCGACGGTACCGCCGCTGTGCATCGGGAGGACGAGGCGCCCACTCCCCTGGGTGTCTACGGGCAAAGTAAAGCGGCCGGAGACGCTGCCGTTGCTGCGGTGCCGCGGCACTACATTGTGCGGAGCAGTTGGGTAGTGGGCGAGGGCCGCAACTTCGTCCGCACCATGGCTGGGCTGGCCGCAAAAGGCGTAGCACCCGCAGTGGTGGGTGACCAATGGGGGCGGCTGACGTTTGCTTCTGATATTGCCGCAGGCATCAGGCACCTGATCACGCAACAGGCACCTTACGGAACGTACAACCTCACCAGCGACGGCGAGCCGCAGTCCTGGGCGGAAATTGCGCAGGAGGTCTATCGCCTCTGTGGTGTGGATCCTGGGAAAATTAGCACCATCAGCACGTCCGAATACGCAAAACCCGGGATGGCGCCGCGTCCAGGCAGCAGCGTCCTGGACCTTTCGAAAATAAAGGGAACGGGCTTCAGTCCGTCCATGTCGCATTCCCGGTTGGAAGCATATCTGCGGTCCGGAACGCTACTTTGAGACGAAGCCTCCCGCTTTCCGCGCTACGAGGGTCTTGGCCAGGTCCCTAAGCCGCGATGGCTTTCGGAGCAGCCGCAGGAGAATTCTCCAAGCGCCCAGGATCCTGTCCACGCTGCGGCTGACGAAGCGATCATCCACATCGAGGGAAACAGAAAAGTGCGGGGCAATGCGTCGGGCACTCGTCCGCAGGCCCACAACCTCGTTGAGGACGTTACCGCCGTGGATCACCTGCAACCACATCGGGTGTGCAGTCCGCGCATTCAGGACGGGGGCATAGGCATCGATCCGGTAATGGTGTTCAACGAACACCGTGGCCGGAGCGTGGTTCGCAACCCGCTCTATCAAGCTCGAAAATGGATTCATCGTGTACGGGCGGACGTAAACTTTCCGCCCGGCATACTGCGCACCGTTCACCAGATTAACGAACGTTTTGTCCTGTTCCCTGAAGCAACTTTGAATTGTCTCAATAAAGTCGTTTGCTACTGCGTCGTCGTTGTCTACCCGTGTGGTAATGACGTAGGGCGTGGCACTAAGTTGGCCAATTGTCCGGCTCAGGAATTCCTGCGAGAAGGCACCCTCAACGTAAACAGCCCGAAAGACGCCTTGGGATAATTTGTCAATCTCCTGCCGCAACCATAATGGCGACAGGGAGTCAAGGAAAACCAGCCAGGTAAACCGGGTTTCCGTTTGATTTCGGAAGCACGGGATGCAGTACATTTCAAACAGTTGAAGGCGCTCGCGAAGCCATGCGTCCGTGGGCTCTGCCTTGTGATAAAAGCTGCGGACATTGAAGCGTGTGAGAACAAAATGCGTTGCCAGGCCCCCCAAACAGTCTGTGATCTCGCTGCCCATGTCCGTCCTCTACGTGGTCAGGGTTGGTCCCTTGGTGTCGACACAACGCATCCTCTCCCGACAGAGGCCGGCAGGCAATACCCTGATGCCGCACAACGCAAGATGCGCGCTCTGGTGCACGCAGGCAAATCGTCCTAAAGTAGCCCTACGGCAGCCTCGAAACAGTAGGGCCGGGAGACAACTCAAGGAAGTAAGTTCGGGCGGCACCCGCCGTCCGGCATCGGCGATCCGGGAAGTGCAGCGACTTGGATCGCCGGCACATTTTTGTGCCGTGAGTTGGATCATCGAGCCTGGAGCCGAGAATGCTGCACCAAGAGACTGCGCCCTCCCGGGTCGCCACCCGCCACAGTTCGATGCGACTCCGGCCGGGGGAAGCCAGAGGGCACAGTACCCGACCACCAACCGTTTCCCCAGCCGGGCAGGGCCTGTGGGTGAGCCTGGGCGGAGTTCCCGTCAAGCTCTTGGAGTTTGACGGCGCCCTGCGGGAAATTATGGACCGGGCAACGTCGGTTGGCGCGTCACCTCTTGGCGTTTGTTCTGCGAACCTGGACCATATCCTGCACTTTGGGGCCGGAAGCAGGTGGATGGGCGCCATGGCTGAGCACGCGTCCGTGGAGTGGTTGACGCTGTTGGATGGAGCCCCGCTGGTTGCCGAAGCCCGTCGTCTCACGGATCAGCCGTGGCCGCGGCTGGCAGGAAGCGATCTTGTGGAGCCCTTGCTGGACGAAGCCGAACGCCGCGGCCTGAGCGTGGGATTCCTCGGTGGCACGGAGCAGGCCCAGGGGCTTATCCGCAGCAGGTTCGCAGCGGAACGTCCGGATTTGGCGATCGCAGGCTGGTGGGCCCCGGACAGGTCCGTGATCAGCGATGAGCAGGCTTCGTTGGAACTCGCCGCGCAGATAGCGGACACGGCTCCGGACATCCTGGTGGTGGGCATGGGCAAGCCTCGCCAGGAATTGTGGGTCAGCAAGTATGGTCGCCTCACGGGAGCCAAGATTCTGCTGGCGTTCGGTGCTGTTGTCGATTTCCTGGCTGGTCGAATCCGGCGCGCCCCATCCTGGATCAGTTCCCACGGGTTTGAGTGGGCTTGGCGACTCATGCTGGAGCCGCGCAGGCTTGCCCGCCGGTACCTGATAGATGGACCCGAGGCCTACCTGAAATTGCGTCAGGTCAGCGCTGTGGACGTCCCTCCCACCGCACTGCCCGTGGGCCGGAAGCCGGAGGATCCGATAATCTCCCCTGCCCCGATCAGCAACCAGGCCCCGCAGCCCTTCCTCCCGGCTGAGGCGAGGGCGGAGGTGGCCGCCATAGTTGTTACCTATAACAACGCCGACGACGTCGGGCCCCTGGTTTCGAGCCTGAGGGCCATGACGGGCGAGCAAACCATGAAAGTAGTGGTGGCCGACAATTCTCCTGATGACCGCACCATGACAGAGCTGACGAAGCATTCGGATATCATCTCTTTGCGGACGGGCGGAAATCTCGGCTACGCCGGTGGCATCAACGCGGCGATGCGCGTGGCGGGCCCCGCCGACGCCTACCTCATCTTGAATCCGGATCTGCGGGTGGAGCCGGGCGCAGTAGCAGCGTTGCGCAAAAGAATGAGGCAGTCCCACGCTGGGGCAGTTGTGCCGGTCCTGCTGGAAAGCGATGGCAGTGTTTACCCCTCGCTGCGCCGGGAGCCGAGCGTGATGCGGGCCCTGGGCGATGCCGCACTGGGCAGCCATCTGCGCCGTCGGCCGGCCTGGCTCTCGGAAATGGACTTCGACGTGGAGGGCTACCAATACGCTCACCGCATCGAATGGGCCACAGGCGCGGCTCTGCTGATAAGCGATGACGCAGCCCAGGCCGTTGGTGAATGGGACGAGCAATTCTTCCTGTACTCGGAAGAGACAGATTATTGCCACCGAATCCGTGAAGCAGGGAAATCGATCTGGTTCGAGCCGACAGCAAGGATGTTTCATGAAGGCGGCGGTTCGGGTACGACGCCCCAGCTGACGGCGCTTCTGTCCGTGAATCGTGTTCGCTATGCAGCCAAACATCTCGGGCGAAGCAGGGCTGCGCTCTTCCGGGCCGCTGTTTGCGCCGCTGAGATGGCACGAATAAACAAACCTGGCCACCGGGAAGCAGCGCGGGCCCTTTTGAGGAAACGGCTATGGCAGACGTTGCCTCATGCCACCCGATTCCCTGATTTTTCGAAGGGCCTTCCAACCGGCGCCGTCATCATCCCGGCGCACAATGAGGGAAAAGTGATTGGCCGGACACTGGATTCTTTGAAGGAAGTCATAAATGCCGGAACTGTAGACGTCATCGTGGCGTGCAATGGCTGCACCGATGAGACGGAATCCATTGCCTCGCAATATCGGGGCATTAAGGTCCTGCACGTTAACGAAGCGTCCAAGACAGCAGCACTGAACGCCGCGGACGGTGCTACGGAACTGTGGCCGCGCCTGTACCTGGATGCTGATGTGGAGCTCAACTCCGAGGCCCTGCACGCCGTTTTCAAGGCCCTTGAGGCCGGGCCCCTTCTGGCTGCGCGGCCGGCCTTCCGCTACGACACGAGCGGAGCCTCCGCATTGGTCAGGGCTTATTACAGGGCCCGGAACCGGATTCCTGGAAACGCGCAGGGACTGTGGGGGGCCGGAGTCTACGCAATGAACGCGAAAGGACATGAACGGCTCGGAGAATTTCCAGCTCTGACCGGCGACGACTACTACGTGGACTGCTTGTTCCAGCCAGGCGAAAAGGCGGTTCTGGCGACAGACCCGGTTGTCGTGAGGACGCCCCGCTCATCGAGGGCATTGCTTGCGATTCTTCGGCGTACCTACCGCGGTAACCACCAACAAACACCCTCACGGGGCCCTCTGTCGATGTCATCCGGCGCAGCCTCCTCGACGGCGCGGACTTTGCAGGAGCTGGCCGTTTCAGTACGCGGGCCGGTCAGTGCCTTCGATGCACTCGTATATGCAGCTTTCGCTGTTATTGGCCGGTGTGGAGCATTCTTGACGGGGAGAGCGGGCGCGTCCTGGGAACGCGATGAGAGCAGCAGGCAGTAGAACCCCTGTGGGCGGGGTCCAGGCGGGTGGGATTGTCTTGCAGCCCCAGCTAGTGCTGGGCGGACCCTAGGGGTACGCCGCTTCTCCGGGACCAAAAGCTTCTTCGGCTCGGCCGCGCCGACAACTCGAGCACATTGCTCCTGACATGATCTATGAAGTCTTCCAAACGGTGGTTTTGCTCCACGTAGGCGCGACCACGCCGCCCCATTTCCTCCGCAGCTTCCGGGTCGGCCAGGAAAGACTCTATGCGGCTCCTGAGGGCCTGGGAATCTTTTGCTGGCACGAATACTCCGGTGTCGCCGTCACGGATAACGTCCACCTGGCCTTGGGTTTCAGAGACAATGACAGGTCTTCCCATGGCCATGCCCTCCAGGATGACGTTCACGCCTGCGTCAATGTCGGTGGGCAACAGCGGAACAACCACCACCTTGGCGGCGGCATACGCGTCTCGCAGCTCAATGGACGTCAGTGGCCGGACCTGACAGTTCTCTGGCCAGCCCGGTTCATCACGAACGTCCCGCGTGATGATCTTGTATCCGTCAAGGGCAACCACCAGGGAGGCGGCTATATGAACGGGCACGTCCAATCCCCGGACTGCGTCTGCGAAGGTTGGAAAGTCCCGTTGGGTGGAGCCCGCCGAGAAGATGATCCCACGCTCGGTATCGACTGGCTTGAAGAATTCCAAGTCCACGGGATGGCGAACGAGGACTACGTCCTCGGGCTTAAACCCAATGCTTTCAACCGCCACGGTCTGCTGGATGGAGCTCCATGTCACGATTCTGTCTATACCGGTCCGGAAAAGCCTGAGAGGCCATCGAACTGCCGGTTTTGAAAGCCAGAACATCATGGCTAAATGCGGAGTCTTGATCCGGAGGATGGCGAACAGTGCCGCGACGGCAACTGAATGCCGTTCAGACCACGTAATAATGACATCGTAGGAGCTGCTGAGCCGTGCGGCTTCGAAGGCTTGGGCGGCAAAGGCCGGCAGGCGCTTGTAAACGTGTGCCCGGAGGCCGGCTGTGTGTTGAACGGTGTTTTCATCGAGGACGTCGCAGTTCAGGGTTTTTTCAAACAGGAGACTGCGCGGCTCTGCGCCGGAGGACTCCCGGCGCTGCCGTTCCGCCCGCTCCACGGTCGAGCGTCCCCTGGTCTTGACGAGGAGGATTCTCGGCGCATCTCCGCGGAAGACCTCATCTGTTCGAACCATCATCAACTCCGTCTCGATGCGGGCGCAGTAATCCAAAGACAGCAGTCTTTCCGGCGGGCAGCGCATGCAGCCTTCCCGCAAGCAGGCCTCCCCGTTCGTCCTGCACGATGCGCCACAAGGCCCCTGCGAGTCCAAGCATGAGGAACAACATCGCGGCGGCCATGGGAAATGAGAGCCCGTCGAAAAAAGCAAAAGTGACAGCTACGGCTGCCAGGGACGCAAGGACTGCCTGGCTCAATTGACGCATGTCGTTGTCCACTGCCAGGTGCCGCGCGCGCCAAGCGCACGTTAGCCCACTGACGATGAGGGCCAGAAACATGGCCAGTCCAAGAACTCCCAGTTCCACAAGCAGTCCCAAATACTGGTTGTCGACGATGATGTACTCGGGCAGGAACGTTCCAAACGCCCGCCCAATAAGGGGATTGTTTTCCAACATGCCCAAGGCCGTGGAGTACCCGTTGGTCCTGGAAGTAATGCTTGTGTCGTCGCCCCCGACCGTGAACAGTCCCCGAAGCGTGCCAAGCAGTCCAGGAGTGACGACATAGATGGCCCCGACGAGGCCTATTGATGCCAGATAGGCCCGACGCCGCATGGACTTGGACCATGCAGGGATGAGGATAACGAAGGCGATGGCGACCGCGATCAATGCGGAACGGGAGACGGACAACACGGATGCAACGGCGATAGCGATGACCGGTAACCACCGCAGTAGCCAGTTCCTGGTGGTCTGTGTCAGTGCCAAGGTCAAAGCGATGGGAAATGAGGTCGAAAGTACAACTCCGTACTCAAGCGGGTGGGACGCCATGGCGGCTGCCCGGACAAATCCGCCCCTGACGTCAATGTTGGAGAAGTCCGGGCTCGATGACATACCCGGGATGGTGATCCAGTCGATGAGGGACGCTCCGGTAGCAAACTGGAGAAGTCCAAGGACTGCGGTGAATGTTCCCATCATGACGACACTTCGCATGATGGTAACCAGTCCACGTCGATCCTTGAGGCCATCGTGGATCAGGAGGAGAATCCCGGCCCAGGCAAGCAAACGGATGAGTCCACCATCTGCAGGACTGGATTCCTTTTCGGGCAGGCCGTGGAGCATCGCCACCGCGTAACTGGCTACCGCAATAGCTAAAAAGAGGGCCAGGGCGAGACGGACGGGGCGGCGCCCCACAGCCTCCGGCCTGGTCCTGTGCACCTGGTAGAGCACCCACCATACGAGTGCCAAAAGGGCCCACAAGGTAGTCAACCGTCCTACAGTTCCCAAGGCCGATATCGTCAGGTTGGAAGGAACGGCGCACGTGACCACCAGATATATGGTGACGAATGTTGCGACATCCGAGCGCTCGCGCTGCGTCCCCATCCGGGCCACGCTTACTTCACGCGGGTCCCAACTATCTGGTGTGTTCCGCATATCTACTGACCTGCCCCTCGACGTACCCCATGGCGCCGGGCAATCTGGCGTTCAACAGTGGCGGCCGCGGCCATGGCGGCCGCGCAAGCGAGGGCGAGCCAGGCGCTGGCACCCTTGAGGCGGTCCGTGGGCGTACCCCCGCCGAAGATGATCTCCGGACTTGACGGCGTGGTCACCGTGGTTATCACTGCGCCGTGAACGTCGGTTTCCTTCTGCAGCGACGTGGATTCCTCCTGGATCCTCTTAATGACCACGGACAGTACTTCGTTCACCCGCTCCGCGCTCGAGTCCACCACCTGAACCGCCAGCACCGGCCTGGAAAAGCTCTTGGTCCACTGGCCTCCGGTATTGGGCAACGTTACGGAATATCCTTGCTTCACACCTGCTCCGTAGAGGGTCCCCCGGGACAGGACCAAATTCACTGAACCGGAGTCGTCGTTGACGCGTTTCTCCACCAAAGCGGCAAAAGGCACGAGCGCCGCCACATCGCCTCCTGGAACCCAGTAGGCAGGTTCGCCCGTGGGTGCAACGAACGAGACCTCTGCCTGCGTCCAATAGACAGGATCCAGGGACCGGATCGCCCCCAGCCCTGCGAAGCCAATCAGTAGAACAGCGACGGCGGCGTACCACCTCCTTCGCAGGACCTGGAGCAGTGTCTTGGGCGTCATGGCTACGAGGGCCTGTGTGAGACCGGCAAGGTGACCGGGACGTCGTCGTGCGCTGGTTCGAGTGCTGGCGCTGTAGCCGGCACACTATGCTTGGTCTCCTCCGGGATCCGGGAATCCTTTTCCCTGTGGCGACGGGCCTTGCGTGATTTCAGCAGGCTGTCCAACAGGACGGTAAGCACCAAGGTCAGCCCTACTCCCCCGGCTGCTGCCACGAGGAGGATCTGGGTTCTTGCCTTTGATTCCGGTGTGGCCCGGGTGTCGACCAGAAGGGTCATGGTTGAGATCCGCGACTCCTCCGGAACGTTCAAAGCGCCCTGCATGTTTTCCAGCAACAGCGGGGCTTGGTCCATGACGGCCCGCATGGTGCCCAAGGATTCTTCCGGGTTCGGTGCCGTGGCTGTGACGAGGAGGATGGCTCCGCTGGTGCCTCGATCCGTTTCAGCCGTATATGTTGCGTTTGAAAAGTCCTCCGCGATCTTGTGGCGGATGTCCTCAGCCGAGAGCCGGCGCGTGAGGATGTCCAGCGCCTCACCCATCCCGCCGAGGTTCAGGTACGGATTACCGTCTGCGCCAACACTGTGTGCGGATGGCATCAACACGAGGCTTGCTTGCGCTTTGAATTTCTCGGGAGTGTTCTGTTGGACCTGAAAGCACAACACAAGCGTCATGATCAGGCCGAGGACGAGGAAGTACCACCTTCGTCCGAGGCTCCTTAGAATCGTTCGAATTTTCATGATCCGATCTCCCGCCTGTTCTGTCCCAGAAAAACTTTCACCCTGTCGATTCCACTTCTGCCGAGGAGCCTGATCGTTGCCGTTTTGATGGCGCTGCGAAAGCCATCGCGGAGCAGGCGCACTGGCCCCTCAACCAAGGCGTCGCGCACCAACGCCAGCGTTTGGACGGCCGCCACGTCGTCGAGCAACCCGGGGAACCTGTCTGCGAATGGATCAGCCGCCACAAGTCGTCCGCGGATTCTGTTACTGACATTTGCCCCGTGCACAACCTGCAGCCAAGCCGGCGGCCCACCGACCTCCTCGGTGGCCATGATTTCGCCCAGCTGGTTATGCCAGGCCGACCAGCATGTCACCGGAGCACTCCACGTGGACCGCACCGAGCAAAACGCGTTCCGGTCATCGTGCCTCAAGTAGACCGAGGCACCGCCTTTGACCAGGCCGGCGGAGAGATAAATAGCCGAAGGCAGCTGCGAGCACTGGACGTCCTGTACCTGGGCCACAAAGTCAGCTGCCAGACCGTCGTCGTTATCCACGTTGGTGGTCAGCAGATTTTGGGTCCGCCGCCCCGTGACTTCCTGGATGTCCGAGAGGAGCTCGTCGGCAGAAACTTCCGCCCGGAAAATCGGCGTGAACAGACCGTCGGCACTCAGGTCCTGAATCCTCTCCAACAACCACTCAGGAGACTCGGGATCGAAGTAGACAATCCAATGAAAACCTTTGCGTGTTTGGGCACGAACCGAGGGAAGACAATATCTCTCGAAGAGTTCAACGCGGTTGTGAAGCCACCCGTCTTTGGCCCTGACAAGGCTCTCGAAGCCCTTCGACGGAAGGTTGAACCTGGTCAGGAGCGCGTGGTCTACCGTTGGCTGCCCGTCATGCTGCAGCCCTTGCGTGGCAGGACCTGACAGTTGTAGTGGCTGCCCCGCATGGCCATTCCGGACCTGCTTTCCCGTGGCCAGGAGTCCCCGGATTTTAGCGGCCCGTGAGTCCCAGCTATGTGATCTGGCGGTTGCGTCCATATCTTTGCGGAGTTCCTGTGTCATCGGCTCACGCAGGGCCTTGAGAACGAGTTGCGAGAATTCGGTCGGTGTCCTGGCTGCCGCAATGGCGGGCGAGTCGATCCATCGGGTGGACGGCAGGTCCGTGGCTACTACCCGAAGCCCTGCAGCAAGGTATTCAAGGGTCTTCAAAGGAAAGCTTGATCGGTTGAACTCTGTGTCTGCATAAGGAGTGATACCGACTGACGCGGTTTGCAGCAACCGGGCAACGTCGTCCTGGCCCACCAGTCCCCTCCAATCCACGTTTGGCCTGGACAACAGGGCATCTAACCTGGAGCGGACAACTGGATCGCCCTCCGCCCGGGGCCCAATGATGAGCAGCGCGACCTCCGTTGCAGCTACGGCTTCCAGCGCGTCCAGATCCAACCGGTTGTTGAGCTGACCAACCAGGGCCACGACCGGACTGCGGCTGGAACCTGGCGGAGTGATCGCGGGAGTGCAGCCATTGGGCAAGACTTCGACCGGCCGGCCGGAAAATCTGGAGATCTTGGCTGCCAGTTCCTCAGAGACAGCGCTAAGAGCGTCGGCACATCGTATATTCTCTTCCAGCACGCGGATCAAATGGGACGAAGTGAAGCCCATGAGGTTCGTCCCCGCCAACCAGTCATCGGTTACGTGCAGGAGCCGTGTCCCTTCCGGCCGGCGGGACGGAAACAACATGATCGGCGATGAATTGACGATGCCGGCAATACGCCCGGCAGCCCGATCCAGGGCTGCATTCACACAGCGGCGAACAAGAACATCCGTAGAGCGACGCACCATTGGTTTGCTCACGCCGGGCAACGCCGGAATCCGCAGGCGGCTGATATTCGTCCCCACATCTTCGCCAACACCACGAAGGCTCCGGATGAGGTGGCGTCGGACATCCTGGTAGCTGGTCAGCGGAACCGGGTGGTCAACCCACAGGATGTGGTGTGTCCTGGCCAACGAGGTGGCCAGCATCTTGTCCGTACCCGAAAGGCTGTCCCAGCGGGTCCCGGACATGTAGACGATCGTTTCCATCAGCTGTCCCGTCCGCGCACGGCCAACGAAGGCATCGAGGCTACCGGTTTGGCATTGAAGTCATCAGTTGCGTTGTGTCCGAAATAGCGCTGAAAGCGCCGACGCCCCACGTAGGCGGCATATTGGGCACCAGCTGCCGCCTCGGCCCTCAACGAAGAGAAAGTTCCTGTGCTTTGTTCCAGTGAACGCCGGTAGAACTGCACCTGTACCCGGGCTGCGTTGGTGAGCGAAAACCTGTCTTGAACAATTTCGCGTCCAAAGGAGCCCAGCCGGGCTCGTTCCTGCTCGTTGTCCAGCAGGAATCCAAGGACGGACATCAAGTCTTCCCGTCCCGCCTCCGTACCGCGGCCTACGCCGTACCATCCCTGCCAGAGGAAACGGTCCAGGGTTTCGGGGGTCAACAATTCCCAGAAGCCCCGCTCCCCTTGAACCACCAGCGGCTTCCCAAAGGAAAGACCCCGCAAGGCCGAGCCGCCCATCCCCAGGACAACATCGGCAGCCGCGTACGCTGGCCTGGGGTCCTCAAGTTCCCCCGTTAGCAGGACCACGCATCGTCCCAGCCCATCATTGATAACGGAAGCCTTGGCCATCGCGTCGCTCATGCCCGGACCGTCGCCAACGATCACCAGTCGAACGTCTCTCAGCCGTGCCAATTCAGCGACGGCGTCCATAGCGGACAAGATGCCCTCAAGCTTCAACTCCCGGGCAAGCCGTGAAACGCAAACAACTACGTGGGCCTGGTCGATCAGTCCAAACCGTTCCCGGAACTTGTCCTGCCCTGCAACGGCTGACGGACTGTTCGCGACGACATCTACGGGGGGCTCCAGAAGCCCCACGCGCTCGCGACCAAAATCCGACTCGGCCTTAAGAATCTGTTCAGTTCCTACAAGAAGGGGCATCGTCCTGGGGATAAACGGAGCAACTGCCATCGACATGACAGTCGCCATGCTGCTGCAGCCGGGTACCAGTCTTGAAGCAATCAAGCACTCAAGGGCCGGTGGCCATTCATAACCATGGAGTACGTCAAGCATGCGTCCCCGGGCGAGCTTGCCCAACGCCGCGCACACTGATGGGGACGGCCGCTTCCGGGGAGCCGGTGCCTGAATGAACTCCAGATCAAGCTCCCGCACCTTGCGGGTAAGGGTTCCGGGCTGCCCAAAAATAACCACGCTATGGCCCAGGTCCCGGACAGCGGCTCCCAGCTCAATGGCGTTGACCTGGCTGCCACCAATTCGAAGGTCATGCGGATAGATAAGAATCTTCACCGGACAACCTCCTTTTCCCAACCCATACGACGCAACTGCTGAATGTCTCCCAGCCGGAGGAACACCGAGACCGTAATGGCCAGCAGACCAACCAACAGGCTCGCACCCACTGCCACGAAGGGCGAAGGAATCGAAGAGGACAGCACGAAACAGGCCACTCCGGCAGCTACCGAGATACCGGTGGACGCGCTGACGCTGACCGCAAGGCTCCTTAAGGGAACGCCTGCCCGGGAGAGTGCGCCTAGATAGAGTGGCGAAGTTACCGCCAGTGCAATGAACAGTGGAACTGCCGCCAAGCCTTGGAGGCCGCCCAGTTGTGCGCCCAAAACAAGAGCCGGAATCAAGGCCAGGAGGGACAAGAGCTGGACCCTCAGAATGGGAACCGACTGCTTTATCACCACCAGGTAGTCATAAACGAGTTCGTGGAAAACCCTGAAGACGGCAACCGGTGCCAGCCAGGCCAGGGCCACGGCAGCCGGCGCCCACGCCTCCCCATACAACAGCGTCACGACCGGAACAGCGCAGGCAGTCAGGACGGCCGAAACCGGCAGCATGGCTGATGCAACCACGGCAACAATTGACAGCATGGCGGCACGCATCTCCGCGGGAGCATCCTGCAGCCTGGCAAATGTCGCAGGTGCCACGCTGCGCAGAGGCTGCGACAACAAGCTGGCTGGCCAACCTGCCATATTCGTGGCCATCACATAAAACCCCAACACCACCGGACCGAGCATCTTTCCAGCAACCAGTTGGTCAACGTAACCCACACCAAAGACCACCATGCTCGCACCCGCCAAGGGCAAACCGAACCCCAGCAGCTGTTTCGCCAGCTTCCTGGAGAACCCAAAGCGATAGGGCAACGGAGAGTAGATCAGGAAAAGGACAGCGGAAACAAGGCTGGCCAGCACACGTCCTACGGCAAGACTCATGGCACCCATGCCCATGATGACGAGAACCAGGGAGACGCCTGCCCCAAGCCAAACGTTGACCTGGTCAATGATCATGCGTTGGCCCTGGCGGAAGTTCCGCTGCAGAACGGCCGCAGGCGTAGCCACCAGCCCATTGAGGACGATGCAGAAGGCGAGCGCCCTGACGACGTCGGTGGCGGCTTCGTTTCCCATGGCTGCTGTGAAGTATGGCGCCATCACATAGGAGCCTGCGAAGAGAACAATGCTGCATGCCGTTGAGATCGTAGTCACGGTCGCGGCGATTTCCTTGGGATCCCCTGGCCATCGAACGATCGCCAGGCTGACCCCAAGTTCGTTGAAGCTCAGTACAGCCATCAGCGCCACAAAGGCCACTGCGTATGTTCCGAATTGTTCGGGCCCCAGTAACCGCGCGAGTGCTATGCCGATTGCGATTGTTCCCAGGCGTGTCACGACTGCGTTCAGGACGCTGATGACGAACGCCCGTGTTGGAGTGGGCGTTCGCGGGTTTGCAGCACGGCTGCGGAGGGTCACAGGGCGTCCTCCAGTTCGGGTGAATAGCCGCGGCGGATGACGCGTGCGGGCACGCCGGCCCATGTTTCTTCGTCGGGAACATCGGTTAGTACTGCCGCTCCCATGCCGATGGTTGCGCCGGCGCCGACGGTGCGGCGCTCGCGGACGCTGGCGTTCATGCCGATGTAGGCTGCGCGGCCGATGTGGACGTTCCCGCCGAGGGATACGCCTGCGGCCAGGGTGGCGAAGTCGCTGACGACGTCGTCGTGTGTGAGCGTGACGCCGGGCATGGCTACTACGTGGCTTCCGACTGTGACGGAGGCTGTCATGGTGACGTTGGCCAGGAGGATGCTGCCCAGGCCGATTCTGCATCCTTCCGGTGGATGTACTGATGAGTCGATCGCTGTCGCATAGCGGTCCTCTGCGAGGCCCAGGGTGCGTAAGCGCATGACGACGCTTTCGCGTCCCCGGCCGGATCCAATACAGACAAGCAGCATGGCGTGTGGGAAGGTCAGGGCATCGCGGATGGGGCCCAGTACGTGGGCGCCGTCCACGACGCGTCCGAGTTTGTCTTCGTCGTCGTCCAGGATTCCGATGACGTCGTATTGTCCGGTGTTGCGGACCATGGCCAGGACTTCGCGGGCGAGTCCGCTGGCGGCGATGAGGAGGAGCTCGGTCATTGTCCCTGTCCTGCCGCGCGAAGTACTGAGTCGATGACCCGGACCTGGTCAGCCAGGGTGAGCTGGTGGTAGAGAGGCAGGATGAGCGTGTGGTCCGTCAGCCATTCAGTGGCAGCCAGTGAAACCGCGGCCTTGGCTTCCCCGGCGTAGGCAGGTTGCCGGTGTGCGGCCATGATGCCGCGTCGTGCCGATATTCCGTCCTCTGCCAGGCGGCTCATCAGGGCGTCTCTTCCCAGGGGGAAAGCCGTGCCTACTTCCAGCCAGCAGGACTGGAAGTTTCCGGTTCCGTAGCCTGGGTCGTCTACTAGGCGGAGGCCTTCGATACCGGCGAAGGACTGTGCGTAGTTGGCGGCCAGTTCGCGTCTACGTTGTACCGCCTGGTGCAGGCGGCCGAGTTGGACGATCCCGACGGCGGCCTGGAGGTCGGTCATGCGGTAGTTGAAGCCGACTTCGAGGTATTCCTCGGCGGGGGCCAGAACGCTGGCGTGACGGTCCGCGGCTGAGACGCTCATTGCGTGTTCGCGGAGGCGGCGGGACCGGTCTGCGAAGTCCTGCCTTGGCGTGGAGAGCATCCCGCCTTCGCCGGTGGTGAGGATTTTGCGGGGGTGGAAGGACCACGCCACCAGTTCGGCGCCGGCTCCTACCGGGCGGCCGCGGTAGCGTGCACCGATGCCGCAGGCTGCGTCTTCCACCACGGTGATGCCGAGGGGGTCGCACAGGGCCCGGATGGGATTGAGATCCACGGGTACTCCGCCTTGGTCCACGACTATGACGGCCCGTGTGGCCGGCGTCAGGGCGGCGGCGATCGTTTCGGCGGTGACACAACCCGTTAGGACGTCGACGTCGGCGAAGACCGCCCGGGCGCCCACATAGCTGGGGGCGTTTGCGGTGGCGATGAAAGAGAAGGAGGGAACGACGACGTCGTCTCCCGGGCCGATACCGGCGACGGCGAGTGCCAGGTGCAGGGCTGAGGTGCAGCTGGAGACCGCGACTGCGAAAGCGGCTTGTTGCTCCAGGGCGAAGGCTTCCTCGAATTGCTTGACTTTGGGGCCTTGGGCCACCCAGCCGGAAGCGATGACCTCGGCGACTGCTTGGGCTTCTTCTTCCCCTAGCCACGGTTTCATGACGTCGATTCGTGCCAGGGAGGTTTCGGAGGTTGTCATCGTGCACCTACTGAGGGTGCTTCGGGCCGGGCAAGCTGCCGGGAGGCTGCGATTTCTTCACGGAGGGGACGCCACCAGGTAACGAGTGAGCGGAGTCCATCTTCAAGTTCTATGGCGGCTTCAAAACCGAGGTCCCGCTTGGCGGCGGTGACGTCTGCGAGCCGGCGGGCAACTCCGTTGACTGCCCGTTCAGGTCCGTGGTCAAGGTGCAGTGGGGACTGCATAACCCGCAGCAGGGTTTGCGCGAGTTCGGCCAAGCTGGTTTCCGTGCCGCTGGCTACGTTGTAGACGCCCTCCCGGACGTGGCTGGCGGCTGCGAGGATGTTGGCCCTTGCGACGTCGGCGGTGTGGATGAAGTCCATTGTCTGGTGGCCGCTGCCGAAGATCAGGGGCGGAAGGCCGTCGACTATCCGCTCCATCCAACGGACAAGTACCTCTGTATAGAGTCCGTGCACGTCCATGCGGGGTCCGTACACATTGAAGTACCTCAGGAGGACGTAATCCAGGCCGGACATGGCTCGGAAGCTCCTCGCCATTCCTTCGTTGAAGGATTTCGCGGCCCCATAAAAGGTGTCGTTGTTGTGGTGGTGGTGTCTCTCGGTGGTGGGGAATTCCTCTGCCATTCCGTAGACGGAGGCACTCGAGGCCGCGATGACCTTGTCCACCTTGTGCCCAACGGCGGCTTCGAACACGTTGAAGGTTCCATCCACCAGGACTTCAAGCGCCAAACGTGGCTCCTCGGCGCATTGGGTGATACGGATCGCAGCCTGATGGAAAACCAGGTCTTTGCCCCTGGTGAGGTCGTGGACCAGGTCCCGGTCCCTCAGGTCACCTTCCACCAACTGCACGAGTCCGGTGGCCAAGGCATCGTTGAGGTTTGCCCGGCGCCCCCTGACGAGGTTGTCCAGGACGTCCACGTGCGCCGCACCGGCGTCGAGCAGTTGGTCTACCAAGGTGGATCCGATGGTTCCGGCGCCTCCGGTGACCAGGACGTTGGCGCCGAGCAGCTTGTTCACTGTGCGACCTGGAGGGCGACCCCGTTGCCGGCAACGATGGTTGACTGGCCGTCTGTTCCAAGGCTTTGGGTGACGGCTTCCAGTACTGAGAGGACCCTGAGCCCGGATTCGCCACTGGTGCGCGGTATGGTGTGGTTCCTGATGGAGCCGGCCAGCTCGGCGACGACCTGGCCCAATGGTTCGCGTTCCTGCAATGCCGGTGACCAGGTGTCGCCCAGGCGATACGAGATGGCCGAGTTCTTTTTGTCCGCCGCGGACCGTGGCTGTTGTTCCAGGCTGACGCCGCGATCGTAGACGCTGAGGCGTTGTTGCGGGTTCAGGTCGTCCCAGACCAACGTCCTCTTTGAGCCGCCAATGATCATCTGGCGGATTTTGGTGGGACTGAGCCAGTTCACGTGGATGTGCACCATGGCGTCGTTTGGCAGGCCGAAGGTCAGGTGGCCTACACAGTCGCGGCCCGTGCCCAGCGGATCCGCGCCGTGGGCAGAGATCTCGGTGGGGTGCAGGCCTCCCGGCAGGACGAAGTCCAGGATCGAGAGATCGTGGGGTGCAAGATCCCAGAACACATTGACGTCCGGTTGGACAAGTCCGAGGTTGATGCGCACGGAGTCGACGTACAGGATGTCGCCCAATGCCCCACTTGATACGAGCTCCTGGATCTTCAAAACCGCGGGAGTAAAGCAATAGGTATGGTCTGCCATGAGGACGAGGCCGCGGGCTTTGGCTTCCTCCACCATTTCCAGGCCCTTGGCACGACTGTCTGCGAGTGGCTTCTCGACGAGCACGTGCATGCCGGCCCGCAATGCAGTCATCACTACTCCGTGATGCGTGTGCGCTGGTGTTGCCACGGCGACGGCGTCCAGGTTGTAGGTGTCCAGGAGTTCGTCCAAGGACTCGACGACGGCGACGCCGCCTACTGTTTCGGCCAGCCGAAGTCCGCGCTCCACGTCAAGATCGCAAATTGCCACGAGTTCCCAGTCCGGGCTGGCTTTAAGGTTCCTGGCGAGGTTCGGGCCCCAATATCCCGCTCCGACCACGGCGATCCGCAATTTCGGGGTCATCCCGTGGCCGTTAAGGTGGCCTGATGGAATAGTTCCTATGCTCATTTTCCACTCGGATTCTGTGTTGGATAGCTCGGTTCTTTCTCAGGTAATGCTTGTTGTGGTGCTCGGCGTGTCTCGTGTCGGTCAGTAAGTTCCAGCAGGTCGTTCAATAGGCGCCGGAGGGCTGGATCATGGCCCTGAAGGTGCGCCACATGATCATCAGGTCGCCTGCTATCGACCAGTTTTCGACGTAGTACAGGTCCAGCCGGACGGCTTCATCCCAGGGAAGATCGGATCGTCCATTGATCTGCCACAAGCCGGTAATTCCGGGTTTGATTAGCAGCCGGCGATGGGTATGCCGTTCGTAGCCACTGACTTCGCGAAGGAGCGGCGGACGGGGGCCCACCAAGCTCATGTTCCCGGCCAGCACATTCCAGAACTGGGGTAGCTCGTCCAAGGAGTACTTGCGCATCCAACGGCCGCACTTGGTGACCCGGGGATCCTCCCGCATCTTGAAGAGGACGCCGGCTCCCTGGTCCTTTCCGCTGAGTTCTTCCAGCCGCGCTTCGGCATCGACCACCATGGAACGGAACTTCAGCATCTGGAAGGTGGTGCCTCGCCTACCGATCCGTTCCTGCCGGAAAAGCACTGGACCCGGGCTGTCCAACCTGACTATCAGCGCCAAAACAGCCAGCAGGGGCGCCAGGCAAAGCAAAGCAGTAGCCGAAACCACAATGTCCATGAGGCGCTTGAGCGTGTGTTTGCCACCGGAGTAGTGCGGAATATCCACGTGCATCAGGGGCAGGCCCTCAACGGGGCGCCAGTGGATACGTGGGCCAGCCACGTTGGTCAGCGTTGCTGCCAGGACGAGTTCGGCGGCATCTTCTTCCAGGCGCCAGCCCAACTCCTGGATGAACTGGTTGCCGCCAGGGACCGGACCGGCAACGATCACCGCGTTGGCGCCCGTCTGACGCACAGTATGGGCAATGCCGTAAATCGACGACAAGACGGGGACCCGCACGTTATCCACCACCAGGACGGCGCCACGCCGGGCACCTGGAAGGCACGCCCCCAGGATGTTGTACGCGGCACCGGACTTCCGGTTGATTTGCCTGATGACGTATCTGACGTCCTGTGGCTCCCCCACCACAATGGCACGGGAGAGGCAGCGGCCGCGCGACTTTTCGAACGTTAGCCAGCGGCGGAACATCCACCGGCTGCCTGTCAGGGACACCAAGCCCACGGGCAGGGACACCAGAACGAAGGAGCTTGCGGACTCCAGCCGGAATACGACTGCCACGAGCCCCAGAAAGCCGAAAACGCGCAGGCTTGCGGACAGGACCCGCTTGTATTCTTCGGGCCCAACGCCGAGTACTTTCGGATCCCTTGTCCGGTAGACCTCCAGTGCTCCCAGCCAGGCAATGCCAAGTATGAAGCCGAGCATAAGCTGGCGCTCGTGTCCCGCGCCGCCCGCCGCAACGGCAAGGCCGTCAGTGTTCAGAAGGAAACCTGACGTGACTGCTGCCGCTACCAAGGCGCTGTCGGCCAGTCGAAGACTGTTGGTGAGCAACCGTGTCCAGCCATACCGGCGGGCCAGGGCGGAGGTGCTGCGGGAGCGGCGGTGGGTGACTGGCGGCTTGAGGTCCAGGGTGACATCTGCCCTCAATGCCGCCAGTCCCGCCTTTTCAGTCCGTTGTGCAGCAACGGACTTGTCAATCCAGGGAGACACCGGCGGATTGACATCGGCGACGGCAGGTTTGGCTGTGAACGCCGCGCCCAAGGAAAAGGGATGCGCACCCTGTGGTGCCCCCACCTTGCCCGAACGCAAGACTGGAACCTTTACCATGTCAGCCTTCTTCGCAGACCTGCCATTGCCTACAACCCAGTGAAGCGGCGGCGGTCAGGAGGCGCACCAGTAGTCTGTACTCAAGTTTGCGCAGCTTTACCCATGGCTCCTACGTGCGAGTACCTACCTGGCTGATGCAGGACTACGTGCTCCAAGCGTCACGAAACCAGCGAAAACCGCTACATTCCGGGCTGCAAGCAGGACAAACAGGGCGCGAAACGACACAAAAAACCGGCCACCGCAGGTGGCCGGTTGTTGCTTGTTACAGAAGGCTCCTAGTCCTCCAGGCTTTCGAGGTCTTCGTCCAGGACCTCATCATCGTCCTCTTCCTCGTCATCAAACACCTGGAGCGGAGTAACCTCGGAATATGCCTCGTACAGGGCGTCTTCGTAAACCTCGAAGGCATCTGCGACGGCGAAGAACGCCGCCTCGACGTTGGGGTCACCCTCGCCCCGGCGGGCTGAAGCGGCGGCCAAGTGCTCTTCCAGGGCAGCAGTCAATGACTGAAGCGCGACACGCGGATCGATGCTCATGACTTCACGTTAGCCCGAAAAGGACGAAAATGGAGAGGGATGAAGGAACAATTTCGAGGCAGCTCCGAAGAGCGCCAACGTGACTATGCACGTCAGTACGAGTACCTCGTACTGACGGTAGGACCTGACGATTCACTGCCCGAAGCCCGGCGTCGGCTCGCTGAGCACTCGGAGTACGGGAAGTGGGAGCTGGAACGCAGCCGGCTATACCTCGGCGGCGGCAGACGCTTCTGGTTGCGCCGAAAAGTCTATTCCGTGCAGCGCACTGTCTAGTCAGCTGTCCCGTCTCCTCAGCTGTCAGGTTCCTCAGTTGTCAGGTTTCTCAGTTGTCCAGGGGCCCAAGCCAGGCGCTCGCCACCGTGTTGTGCGCCGATTCGTCATTGGACGGGTGGAAAATTCCAGCGAGTACGTCCCGGTAGAGGCGTTCCAGTTCCGAGCCGCGGAAGTAGCTGGATCCTCCCGTGACCCTGATCGCCAAATCCACCACGTAACGGGCATTTTCCGTGGCGCGCGACTTGAGTCCAACAAGCTTGGGGAACCACTGGGCTCCATGGTCCACCAGGTTGTCGATGTCGCGGGCAACGCTCGACAACTGGGGATAAATGCCGTCCATGGCCAGGGCCGCGTCGGCAACTTTCCAACGGATGTCCGGGTCCTGGGCGAAACTGCGTCCGCCGTGTTTCGCCGAGACCCTTCGCTTGACGCTTTCAATGCCCAGCATGAACGCACGCTCCGCCAACCCGGTGTAGACCGCTGCCAACAAGGTCTCAAAGCAGGCAAAAATCGCGAATATCAGTAAGTCCTGGTTAGGCCCGACAGGCAGTTTACGGAAGATCCGCTCCGATGGAACCGCCGCTCCCTTCAACAGGGTGGTGTTCGAGGCACTGGCCCGCATGCCCAGGGTGTCCCAATCGTTGAGGGTTTCGTGCCCGGGTTCATCACGATGGATGAATCCGAAAACCAACTCGCCCTCTCCGTTTCTGGCGTTTGCGTCCTTGCCGAACGTTCCCAGACGGGTCCAACCACGGGAGAGGCTCGTGAAGATCTTCCGTCCGGTGAATCGATAACCACCGTCAGGCAACGGCTCCGCAAGGGTCGTGGAATCGAACAGCATTGAATCGTTGCCCGCTTCCGAAATTCCGAAAGCGAACACTTCCCCCTTGCCGGCTTCCTTCAGCACGAAGTCCAGCGAGTCGTCCCCCCTTGCAGCCATGACATGCGCGACGCCGGTCCAGACCAGATGCATGTTGACTGCCAGTGCTGTGGCCGGGGCTGCCGTGGCGAGGCGCTGCTGCAACGCAGCTACCGCTTCCAGACCAAGTCCCAGACCGCCGTCGGCGACTGGCACGAACAGTTTCAGGTAACCGGCGGCAGCCAGCTCTTCGAGGTCTTCATGGAAGAAGAGATTGTCGTGGTCATATCCAGCCGCCCGCCCGCGGAGCCGCTCCAACAGCGCATCCGGAAGGATTTCCTCTGGATTCATAGCCCACCGTCTTTCCTGAAGATTGCGTTTAGTAGTTGCTCAGCAGCTTGTTGAGGACCCGCGCGCCGAACTGCAGGGACTCTGCCGGAACCCGCTCGTCCACCCCGTGGAACATGCCCGTGAAATCAAGCTCGTCGGGCAGCATCAGTGGAGCGAAGCCGTAGCCGGTGATGCCGATCTTGCTCAAGGACTTGTTGTCTGTCCCTCCCGAGAGGGTGTAGGGAAACACCTTGGCGCCCGGGTCCTCGGAGTGCAAGGCGTCGATCATGGAGTCAACGAGGTTGCCGGCAAACGGCACCTCCAGGGAGACATCCTTGTTGACGTAGCTGATCTCGATGCCATCCCCGGCAAGCTCCTTGATGGTTTCGAACACCAGTTCCTGCTGGCCCGGCAGCGTTCGGCAATCCACGAAGGCCTCGGCCGATTCCGGGATGACGTTGTGCTTGTAGCCCGAGCGGAGCAGGGTGGGGTTGGAGGTATTTTGCAGCGTTGCTCCCACGAAACGGGCGACGGTGCCAAGCTCCTTGAGCAGGATGTCCGGGTTGTCGGCGTCAAACTCCACGCCAGTGAGTTCGGTGACGCCGTCCAGGAACTGCCTGGTGGTGGGAGTCAGTTCCACAGGCCACTTGTATTCGCCGATTCTGGTGACGGCCGCCGCGAGCCGGGTGATCGCGTTGTCCGTATTGATTTGCGAGCCGTGGCCGGCCCGTCCATGGGCAACCAGCCGCAACCAGGACAAGCCCTTTTCGGCAGTTTGAAGCAGGTACGTGCGCTGGCCACCGATAGTCGCGGAGAATCCACCCACTTCGGAGATGGCCTCGGTGGCGCCATCGAACAATTCGCGGCGGTGCTCCACGGCATACCGGGCGCCATAGGTGCCGCCGGCTTCCTCGTCCGCGAAGAAGGCGAAAATGATGTCCCGCTTGGGCCTGCGGCCAGTCCTGGCGAAGTCCCGCATTACCGAAAGGATCATGGCATCCATGTCCTTCATGTCCACGGCACCGCGACCCCAGATCAGTCCGTCCTTCAGCTCACCGCTGAAGGGGTCAACGCTCCACTGATCCTTCAGGGCCGGTACAACGTCCAAGTGTCCGTGGACCACCAACGCGTCAGCTGAAGGGTCCTCCCCCGCCATGCGCGTGACGACGTTGGCACGTCCCGGTGCAGACTCGAAAATCTCGGCCTCAAGACCTACTTCCGTGATCAGGCCAGCCGTGTACTCCGCAGCAGCACGTTCGCCCGGTCCTGTGTCGTCGCCGAAGTTGGAGGAGTCGATCCGGATGAGCTCCTGGCAGATCCGGACAACTTCGTCTTCGGGGCGGATGACAGACATGGAAATTCTCCTTGCGTTGGCTGGGCTGCAGGTGCCGGCGACGCGCACTGCGGACCCCGCAGCTCTACCGTCCCGTGTTTCACCAGCCTACTCACCGCAAGCGCCTTCAGTTGAGCAATTCCGGGCGCCGCCACGCGTTGAAAGCCTCTAGGCCGTCCTGACCAGCACCGATTTTTTAGTTGCTTCAAATCGTGTTAGAGTTTTTCTCGCTGCTTCGGAGGAAAGTGAAGCACCGGAAGGTGCAGATTGGCTTCTCTGAACACCACCTGCGCGGGTGGCGGAATGGCAGACGCGCTAGCTTGAGGTGCTAGTCCTCGAAAGGGGGTGGGGGTTCAAGTCCCCCTCCGCGCACAAAGAAGGCCCCGGGAAACCGGGGTTTTTTTGTTCCCTCAACCATGCTGGGTCCATTCCAGTCATGGGTGGCGTTTACTAAGCCAACGGCCAGCCCCTCCATGACTCCAAGGCCACCCGTTTGATCTGTCCGGCCGGAAACCATTCCACATGATAGTCCCGCCGATCATCCATCCATTCCACAAGGCCGTAGGTCCGTGTGTACTTGATGGCCCGTCCATACACCTCACCAACACGGACAAGCGGTTGGGCGGCCGGCTCAAGCTCCATGATCTTGCCATCGTCAGGCTTCGGGTGGTTGGCCTCCGCCTCGGTCTGCAACATCATGCGGGCGAAAGCTTTGGAGTCTTGCTTGGGTCTCATAAACCAAGAATAGAACATATGTTCGAATGCGGCCGACCGTTTGCCCAGGGCCCCTCTCAATTGCCTTGGCTGGCAGCTTTCTCCACCGCTGCCAGCATACTTTCGAAGGTCGCCCTCAGCATTCGGTCAATCAAAGGACCCGTCAGGCGGCCGACGGGCCCACCTCTGGGCACATAGCGGTAGTCAAAGGTGAGCGCGGTCCCTTCGCCATCTGGCTGGAGGACGAGCCTGGAGTCGGCTTCTTTGAAGGGCACCAGCGCCGATGGCTCGTTCCTCGTGCCCAGGGCGCGGCCTTGCTCCCATTCGGTGACGGTTTCGATCATCGAGCCGACGGGCGACAAATGTACCCGACGGCGGGCACCCAGCCCTTGGGTCCTGTTACCGATGGTTTGTGATGCCCTTAGGCCGTTCCAGACGTCAGCGAGGTTGCCGAAATCCGCTAAAACAGCCCAGATGGAGTCACTGGTTGCAGCTGCTTGTCGCCGTACGGTCAGGTGGCGTTCCCTCATGATCATCACTCCGCGCCAATGGAAATTGCCTGGCTCATCGCTTGAGCGATGTGCCGCGCCCCTGAACGTGCCGCTCCTGCGGACTACGTCGAACTGCAAGAACGGGGTCGGCCGCGTCCAGCGTCAAACGGGGAAGCTTGGCAAGTCTTCTCCACAGAAGGTAGATCCGGACATCCACACCGTTGCGTTCGAACCGCGACATGAAGACGTCCCTGCAGGATGAGTAGCACAGTCGAAGGGATTCCCGAAGACCACCAAATTGCGCCGACCTCACCAGCAGAAGACCCACATGACCTACGAGCACCGGCACCAGAAACAGAGCTGGCGTGTGGCACCACTTGAAGCGAAGTTCGCTACGCCAGCGCAGTTGGCGCCTACGCAGAGGTTGGCGGTCAGCATTCGGGCAGTGCTGCACCGGATCCGAAGTTCCGTGCCTGACTACGAGGCCCGAAGCCAACAGTCGAATCGATAAATCCGATTCTTCGCAATAGAACCTATAGGACTCACGCAAACCACCGCAGGCAAGCACAGCATCGCGGCGCAGAGCATGCGCCGCGCCGATAAAGCTACGGGCAAGCTGAACGGTACCGCTGGATTGGTCGCCCTGCATGAGGGCGCCGTTCTCGGCAAAGGGGACTGCAACTGCGGCAATCGCAGGCGACGAGAAATCGGCCACCGTTTGCCGGGCCGTGGAGGCAGATGTGAAGTACGCGTCATCATCGAGGATGAGGACGAGTGGAGTTGATGCTGCCCGGATACAGATGTTCCGGGCAGCTATCAAACCGACATTCTCCTGACCCGTAATAAGGTCGACGGCGGGAAACTGCTCTCGAACCACCTCTGAAGTGCCGTCCGAGGATGCATCGTCATAGACGATGATGGGAATTGCGGGTTCCTGGGCGAGGGCGCTCGAGAGCAGCCTCTTCAGGTCATCAACTCGGTTGTAGGTCGAGACGCACAAACTTATCTGGTTCATGTGGCAAGACTCTCCTCCTGCGGGCTGTCCGTCTGAAGAGAATATCCCGCCCCCAAGGATTTAAGGAGGGCCTAAGACAAGGGAGCCACGCTGCCCCTGAAGTGACGCCGGCCGCTGCGCGGGTTCCACGCCACGTAGTCCGAATGCTGCCAAGCCCCGGATTCCGCCTGGATGGTGGAGATGTCCAGCGCCACCCGGGCCGGCAGGAATACCGGCGCTTCAAACGTCACGTCCCAGGCGAAGGCATCAGACTTGACCGCTCCGACATCTGCCAACGCCCGGGAGGCAAGGTACATGCCGTGGGCAATGGATCCCCTCAGGCCCAATGCTTTGGCCGATAGGACGCTCAGATGGATGGGATTGAAATCGCCCGACACGGCGGCATAACTGCGTCCGATGTCCAGGTCCAGTTGCCACAGGGCCGTGGGGTCCGGCGGGGAAAAATTGCCATTGTCCCCGGAGCCGCTTGAGTTTCCGGGCTTGTCGATACCAGGCAGGAAGACCCCTTTCGCAAGGTATGTGGATACTCCCCGCCACAGCAGTTCGCCTGAGGAGCTGGAGCGGACTTCGGCGATGACATCCACTTGCGTACCCGCCCGATGACCCGAAAGGTTCTCTGACCAGGACCTGATGTCCAGGGCTTCTGTGAACTGAATGGGAACCTGCTGCTCTACATGGTTCCTGAGGTGGATCATCCCGAGCAACGGCAACGGAAAATCATCCCGGTTCATCACGCTCATGGACACCGGAAAGGCCAGTGCGTGCACGAATCCTGCTGGCAGGATGTCACTGGCGGTCTCCCCCAAAAGGTGCTGGTAGGCGGTCAGGTTGGCGACATCCGCCTGGACTCCCATGACCTCGTGGCTAACGGCCGGCAATGTCGCCTGCCCCGCCGATGACCCCAGAACGCGGCGGCGGGCGGCAGTTGCCGCTGCATTCATGTAGAGCTTGGGCAGCGACGGCAGCTCCCCAAGGATGACCGGCTGCGGTTTGTTCATGCTCCCACCAGTTGCTGTCCACACACGCGAAGGACTTCGCCCGAGATTCCTCCCGCGGCATCGCTCGCAAGGAAAGCGATGGCCTCCGCCACGTCCTGTGGCTGGCCACCCTGCCTCAGGGAATTGGCTCTTCGCGCTGCTTCACGTATGACGAATGGCATCCGGGCAGTCATCTCTGTCTCAATAAACCCTGGTGCTACAGTGTTGATCGTCCCCCCGAAGGACTCCATGAGCGGCGCAGTTGAGCGCACCATTCCAATCACGCCACCCTTGGACGCGGCGTAGTTGGTTTGGCCCCTGTTGCCGGCAATGCCGCTGGTGGATGCCACCGCAACGATGCGCGGCTTTTCCTTGAAGTGCTCCGATGCCAGGAGGGCCTCATTGATCCTCAGTTGCGCGGCGATGTTGACGGCGATGACAGACTGCCAGCGGCCCTCATCCATGTTCGCCAGGAGCCGGTCGCGCGTGATGCCGGCGTTATGGACTACGATGTCGAGCCTGCCATGGCGTTCCATTGCGTGGTCGATCATCCGGTGACCGGCGTCGTCACGGGTGATGTCGAGTTGGAGGGCAGTCCCACGGACCTCGTTGGCCACTGCCGCCAAATGATCCCCCGCGGCAGGGACATCCACCAGCACCACCTTTGCCCCGTCACGGTGGAGCGTCCGGGCGATCGCGGCACCAATGCCCCGCGCGGCACCAGTGACGACGGCTACTTTTCCGGCGAGGGGCTTCCCGGCGTCAAAGGGCAGGCTGCCGGCGGAGGAGCTGATCGTCAGGAACTGGCCATCCACATAGGCGGAGCGGCCTGAAAGGAAGAACCGGAGGGCTCCCAGGGCTGACGGGCTTGTGGTGGCTAGATCCTCATCGAGGAGAATGCCATTGGCGGTGGCACCGGCGCGCAATTCCTTGGCCAGTGAACGCAGCAGGCCATCGATGCCCTGCCGGGCCGCCGCCGCAGCAGGAGCTGGTGCCGACTGGGCTGTTCTTGAGAGCGTAATGACGCGTCCGTTGGGCGAGAGGTCGCGCAAGGAAGCGCCAAGTGTCAGCATTGGCTTGCCCAGGTCCTCCGGGTGCTGCACGGCGTCGAGGACAACGATGATGGCCCCGAGCTTTTCCTTCGGCAATGCATGACGGCGAATGTCCAGGCCCCAACCAAGAAGCGTGGTGGCAAGGTCATCTGCGCCCAGGCTGTCGCCGTTTACCAGCACCGGCCCAGCGATAAGCGGTGCGCCTGGCTGGTGTCGGCGGAGTTCAACCGGCTGCGGCAGGCCGAGCCTTTTGGCGACGTCCTTTCCCAGTCCTTTGCTGACGATTTTGGCGTATTTGTCTGTCATCACGCTCCCCTAGGCTGCTTCCAGAATGGCAACAACGCCCTGCCCGCCGGCGGCGCACACGGAAATCAGGCCACGTGCCGGCCTTCCATCCACAGCTCCCTTTTCATGGAGCATCTTTGCCAGCGAGGCCACGATCCTGCCACCGGTTGCTGCAAATGGGTGCCCGGCAGCAAGTGAAGAACCGTTGACGTTGAGCTTGGTGCGGTCCACCTTCCCCAGCGCGCCGTCCAGCCCCAACCGCGTTCGTCCGAAGTCCTCATCTTCCCAGGCGGCCAGGGTGCTGAGGACGGTCCCGGCGAAGGCCTCATGGATTTCGAAGAAGTCGAAGTCCTCAAGGGACAGCCCATGGCGGGCGAGGAGGCGCGGTACGGCAAAGACCGGCGCCATCAGAAGTCCGTCCTTGCCGTGGACAAAGTCGACGGCGGCTGCCTCACCGTCCAGGACGGTGGCGAGCTTGGGCAGGCCCCGGCTGTCCGCCCACTCCTCGGTGGCAAGCAAGACCGTTGCGGCACCATCGGTCAGCGGCGTCGAATTGCCGGCGGTCATGGTGGCCTCGGATCCCAGGTTCCTGCCAAAGACAGGCTTCAGTGTGGAGAGCTTCTCCAACGTGGTGTCTGCGCGAAGATTCGAGTCCCGGTTGAGGCCGCGGTACGGAGTAATGAGGTCCTCGAAGAAGCCGCGCTCGTACGCGTCGGCGAGGTTGCGGTGGCTGTTAAAGGCCAGTTCGTCCTGTGCCTCCCGGCTGATCTTCCACTGTGCCGTAGTGAGGGCTTGATGTTCGCCCATGGACAGGCCGGTGCGTGGTTCGCCGGTGTTGGGAGCATCCGGGGCCAGGTCCTTTGGCCGGATGCGCGCCAGGACCTTCAGCTTCTGGACGGAGGTCTTTGCGCGGTTGAGGTCCAGCAGGATTTCCCGCAGCCCCTCGCTGACGGCGATCGGGGCATCGGACGCGGAGTCAACGCCACCGGCGATCGCGGATTCGATCTGGCCCAGCTTGATCTTGTTGGCAAGCCCAAGCACGGTTTCCAGTCCCGTGGCACATGCCTGCTGAAGGTCGTACGCGGGTGTCTCCGGAGATAACGCCGAACCCAGTACAGCCTCACGGGTGAGGTTGAAGTCGCGGGAATGCTTCAGCACGGCTCCGGCCGCTACTTCACCGATCCGTTCATCCTGCAACCCGAAGCGCGCGATCAGTCCATCCAGCGCAGCAGTAAGCATGTCCTGGTTGGAGGACTTCACATAAGCGCCGCCTGTGCGGGCAAACGGGATGCGGTTTCCCCCAACGATCACGGCAGAACGCGTGCCTTGTATGCCCTTGCCCTGCTCTGCGCTTGCGAAGCCGCCTGTACCTGTTCCCGCGGTACCAGTCCCGGCTGTACCTTTGTTCGTGCCCGCGGGTGCGTCTGCTGCAGCCATGCTTGACTCCTTCGATGAATACCAGTTACTGATACCCAGCGTACCTGATACGCTGGGTATCGTGAACCGTCGCCGTACAGATTTTCCGAACGCACCCCAAGCTGGTGCTTTTGATGCCGCCACGGAGTCCGGCAACGCCAACCCGGACCCTGCGGTAGATGGGCGTGCCGCCAGATGGCAGAGCCATCGCGAGGAGCGTCGGCGCGAGCTCATCAAGGCAGCACGCAGGGCTGTGCATGCCTTGGGCAGCGAGGCGTCCATGGAAGACATCGCCGGTGCCGCGGGCACGTCAAAGTCGGTGTACTACCGCTATTTCGGCGATAAGGCAGGCCTTCAACAGGCCATGGGTGAAGTGGTTCTGGGGCAAATGCAACGCCGCATGAAAGAAGCGGCCCAATCGGCGCTGACACCACGCGAAGGCCTCTACGCCATGGTTTCGGCCTACCTGCAAATGGCGGAATCCAGCCCCAACGTTTATGCGTTCATCACCCGGTTGACGCCCGGGGAAGCTTCCTCGCAGGATGCCATTGCCGCGTCGGGCGCGCTGGGAAACTTCTTCGAACAGATCACCGACATGATCGCCACCCCCATGCGGCAGTACCTCGGTGCAGAGAAAGAAGCATTGATCGAGTACTGGCCAACTGCAGCCATTGGGCTCGTTCGGAATGCGGGTGAAATGTGGCTGGGAAGCCCTGCCTCCGATAGTAAACCGAACCAGGCCACCATGGCCGGGCACATCACGGACTGGCTATGCCTGGGCATCGCTCCTGAACTCAAAGCAGCCAACTGACATGAGCAATGATCCATCAGTTGTAAGAACCAAAGAAGGAATCAACATGACTGAAGTAGTGGACCGGGCGCCATCAGCCCGTCAACCATCCGGCCGCGAGGATGCGGCCATGCACACCAGCGGCTCCAGCCAGCAGGGTGGGGACCCGGTGGTGGATGTCGCGGCACTGGGTGAACAGCTCTTGGGCAAGTGGGCCCACATCCGGCGCCAGGCCCGCCAAATAGCAGGTCATCCTGACGTCCGGAAAATTGAAGGCCTCCATCACACCGAACACCGGTCCCGCGTGTTTGAACAGTTGAAGTTCCTGGTGGATAACAATGCCGTGCACCGGGCGTTTCCTACCCGCCTGGGGGGCTCCGATGACCACGGCGGAAACATTGCCGGGTTCGAAGAACTCGTCACGGCCGATCCCTCCCTCCAGATCAAAGCAGGTGTTCAATGGGGCCTCTTTGGCTCTGCCGTCATGCACCTTGGGACCCGGGAGCACCACGACAAATGGCTCCCCGGCATCATGAGCCTGGCCATTCCGGGCTGTTTCGCGATGACTGAGACGGGCCATGGCTCCGACGTCGCGAGCATCGCCACGACGGCCACCTATGACGAAGCGAACCAGGAATTCGTCATCAACACCCCCTTCAGGGCAGCCTGGAAGGACTACATCGGCAACGCAGCAAATGATGGCCTGGCCGCCGTCGTGTTTGCGCAGCTGGTAACCAAGAACGTTAACCACGGCGTCCACGCCTTCTATGTCGAGCTTCGCGACCCCACCACTAAAGAATTCCTGCCAGGCATCGGCGGGGAGGATGACGGCATCAAGGGTGGCCTGAACGGCATCGACAACGGCAGGCTCCATTTCACGGATGTCCGTATCCCCCGCACCAACCTCCTGAACCGCTACGGCGACGTAGCTGTGGATGGCACATATTCATCAACCATCGAGAGCCCGGGCCGCCGCTTCTTCACGATGCTCGGAACCCTGGTCCAGGGCCGGGTCTCTCTGGACGGGGCAGCCGTGGCGGCCAGCAAGGTAGCACTCAAAACAGCCATCCAGTACGCCACCGAGCGCCGTCAGTTCAACGCTTCCTCCCCCACCGACGAGGAAGTCCTGCTGGACTATCAGCGTCACCAGCGGCGCCTTTTCACCCGGCTTGCTACGACCTACGCCGCCGGTTTTGCCCACGAGCAACTCCTGCAAAAGTTCGACGACGTCTTCTCCGGTGCCCACGACACCGACGCCGACCGCCAGGATCTGGAAACCTTGGCGGCCGCGCTGAAGCCCCTCAGCACCTGGCATGCTCTGGATACCCTGCAGGAATGCCGCGAAGCCTGTGGTGGCGCGGGCTTCCTGATCGAGAACCGCTTTGCCTCGCTGCGCGCGGACCTTGACGTTTACGTGACTTTTGAAGGCGACAACACAGTCCTGCTGCAGTTGGTGGCCAAGCGGCTACTGGCTGACTACGCCAAGGAATTCCGCAGTGCCGACTTCGGCGTGCTTGCGCGCTATGTAGTGGACCAGGCCGCAGGTGTCGCCTTGCACAGGACGGGCCTGCGCCAAGTTGCCCAGTTCGTAGCTGACACGGGCTCGGTGCAGAAAGCAGCACTGGCTTTGCGCGACGAGGAAGGCCAGCGGACCCTGCTGACCGACCGCGTGCAGTCCATGGTGGCCGAAGTAGGTGCTGCGCTGAAGGGTGCCAATAAGCTGCCGCAGCACCAGGCGGCAGCCCTGTTCAACCAGCACCAGCATGAACTCATCGAAGCCGCTCAAGCCCATGCCGAGCTCCTCCAGTGGGAAGCCTTCACGGAGGCGTTGGCGGAGGTTTCCGATGAGGGAACCAAGCGGGTCCTCACCTGGCTGCGGGATCTGTTCGGGCTTTCGCTCATCGAGAAGCACTTGTCGTGGTATCTCATGAACGGCCGGCTGTCGATGCAACGCGGCCGGACCGTAGGGACGTACATCAACCGGCTGCTGGTCAAGATCCGCCCCCATGCGCTGGACCTCGTGGACGCCTTTGGGTACGGACCCGAGCACTTGCGCGCGTCAATCGCGACCGGCGCCGAAGCACGCCGCCAGGATGAGGCCAGCACCCACTTCCGTAAGCAGCGCGCCAGCGGCTCCGCGCCGGCCGACGAGAAGTCGTTACTGGCCCTGAAAGGGTCAAAGTCCCGGTAGCAGGATGTGATTTCCGAATGGTGAACTTTTTTGGAAGTTTCGCCAAAGCGCGACGGCGCCGTCCCCACTCAAGGGGGCGGCGCGGTCGTCGTTTTGCCTGCTTTCCAGGACGGTCAGCTGCTCAGCCGAGCACGGACCGGTACACCTCAAGCGTGGTTTCAGTGATGGACTCCCACGAGAAATGTTCCTCGGCACGTCGCCGGCCAGCAATGCCCATCTTGCGGGCGCGCGCTGGATCCGCAACTACATCGTTCAGGGCTGCAGCGAAATCGGCCACGAATTTTTCAGGATCAAGCGGTGTTCCCGTGCCGTCAGTGACCTGCTCCAAGGGAACCAGGAGGCCGGTCTCGCCGTGCTGGACAACCTCTGGAATGCCGCCCGTAGCACTTGCCACCACTGCGGCGCCGCAAGCCATGGCTTCAAGGTTCACGATGCCCAGCGGTTCGTAAATGGAGGGGCAGGCGAATGCTGTTGCATGGCTGAGGACCTGGATGAGTTCCCGGCGTGGCAGCATCCGCTCAATGAGGATCACGCCCTCACGCTTGCTTTGGAGCTCCTCAATGAGGCGCGCTGTCTCAGCTGCCAATTCGGGAGTGTCAGCTGCACCAAGGCAGAGGACCAGTTGAACATCGGCGGGAAGGCTGGAAGCGGCGCGCAACAGGTAGGGGACGCCCTTTTGTCGCGTGTTCCGGCCAACGAACACCACACTTGGCTTGGCGGGATCCATGCCCAACGCGCGGATGGCGTCGTCCTCTTCGTCCCGTTCCCACAGGGAAACGTCGATCCCGTTATGTACCACCCGGACTTTGTCGGGATCAACGTCAGGGTAGCTGCGCAGGATGTCCTGCCGCATTCCATCGGATACGGCGATGATCGCCGCGGCAGCTTCGTAGGCTGTCTTCTCCACCCATGAGGACAACGCGTAGCCACCGCCGAGCTGTTCGGCCTTCCACGGACGCAGCGGTTCCAGGCTGTGGGCGCTCAGTACATGGGGAATGCCATGCAGCAGCGAAGCGAGGTGTCCTGCCATGTTCGCGTACCAGGTGTGCGAGTGGACGAGATCCGCTCCCGCAATATCCGGAACGATCCGAAGATCCACGCCCAACGTCTGGAGGGCAGCATTGGCGTCGCCAAGGTCGTGGGGTGTGGCGTAGGAGTCCACGGTGGCCCCGTGGTAGTCGGCCTCACGTGGGGCGCCAAACGCCCGGACGTGAAGATCCACGTGCTTCGCCAGCACACGGCTGAGCTCGGCAACGTGGACACCGGCACCGCCATAAATTTCCGGAGGGAATTCTTTAGTCACAATGTCTATTCGCACGTTACCCAACGTAGTCGTTCCGGCTTATGTGTTCTAGTGTGAAAGGGTCCGGAAAATCGGACTTTTGGGGGCTACGAAGACGTACGGGGAGCTATGACCATGGCGTTGAAGAAAGTATTGGCAATCGTGTTGGCTGGCGGCGAAGGCAATCGCCTCATGCCTTTGACGGCGGACAGGGCGAAGCCAGCGGTTCCGTTTGCGGGAGGCTACAGGCTTATTGACTTTGCACTATCGAATCTGGTCAATTCGGGATATTTGAAAATCGTGGTTCTGACGCAGTACAAATCGCACAGCCTTGACCGACATATCTCCGAGACCTGGCGCATGTCCACACAGTTGGGCCGCTACGTAGCTTCCGTACCCGCGCAACAGCGAGTCGGCAAGAGCTGGTTCCTTGGCAGCGCCAACGCCATCTACCAGTCCCTGAACCTTATTCACGATGACGCTCCGGACATTGTGGTTGTGGTCGGCGCAGACCACGTCTACCGCATGGACTTCTCACAAATGGTGGAACAGCACATTGCCAGCGGCGCGAAGGCTACCGTAGCAGCCGTGCGGCAGCCGCTGAACATGGCCAACCAATTCGGTGTGATTGAAGTTGACCAGAACGATCCCCAGAAGATCGCGGCATTCGTGGAGAAGCCGGCCAGCACGCCCGGGCTTGCGGCCGATCCCACCCAGTTCCTCGCCTCCATGGGCAACTACGTCTTCAACGCCGACGCCCTCGTTGAAGCGCTTCACGTTGACGCCGAGCGACTGGATACAAAACACGACATGGGCGGGGACATCATTCCCTACTTCGTGGACAAGGGTGAGGCCGGGGTCTATGACTTCACGCTGAATGACATCCCTGGTGCCACCGAACGTGACCGTACGTACTGGCGGGACGTTGGCACCATCGACTCCTTCTACGACGCCCACGTTGACCTCATCTCCCCCGTTCCCATCTTCAACCTCTACAACTCCGAATGGCCCATCTACACCCGCCAGAGCATCTCGCCTCCCGCCAAGTTTGTCCGCGGCGGCAACAGCACGGTGGGTACCGCCCTGGACTCCATCGTGGCCAGTGGTGTGGTCATCTCAGGCGGCATCGTTGAAGGTTCCGTGCTCTCCAACGACGTCTTCGTGGAGGCTGGCAGCCGTGTCCAGGACTCAGTACTGATGGATAAGGTCCGCGTCGGCGAAGGTGCAGTGATCAAGAGGGCCATCCTGGACAAGAACGTCAAGGTCCCTGCCGGCGCCGCGATCGGACTGGACCCGGCGTTGGACAAGGCCCGTGGCTACAAGGTCACCGAATCCGGGATCACCGTCCTTGCCAAGGGACAGCTTGTTCCTGAACCCGGCGAAGAGGAGCTCGCGTTGTCCGCGGAGTACCGGCGGAGCCTGCCGGAAGCCGTTAAGGCTGCCACGCAGGATGACCCCGATATCCGGGATTCTGCCGAAAAGGTAGCTGCCGGCATCCAGGCCCGCGTAGTAGACACAGCATCACAGGGCGCCGGCCGCTAGGCTTCCGTCCATCACCGGCTGTGCTGGTAGAACCCGAGGCAGGCCCCAGGCTCCCAAGGCTGTAAAATCAGGTCAATGAGCTCCACCGATCTGACGCCTGAAGAGATCCAGGCCTGCCTCAAGGTTCTGACCACAATCCACGTCTATGACGAGGAGCACCCGGACTACGTCGCGGTCCGTCGTGCAACGGGCAAGATGTTCAAAGCAGTCAAGCGGCACCGCCGCGTCACCAAGCGGGACCTGATCGCGGAAGCCGACCGTGCAGTCATTGCCCTCACCGCAACAGCTGCGCCGGACCGCATCGATGATGAAACCCGCGGCAACAAGCTTGCTCCTTCAGCCACCGGCGAGGTCGCGGGCCATCTGATCCGCTCACGTCCCTGCTACATCTGCAAGCAGCACTACACCCAGGTGGATGCGTTCTACCACCAGCTATGCCCCGAGTGCGCTGCCTTCAGCCACAGCAAACGCGATGCCCGCACGGACCTGACCGGCCGCAATGCCCTGTTGACCGGTGGCCGCGCCAAGATCGGTATGTACATTGCGCTCCGGCTGCTCAGGGATGGCGCCCACACCACCATCACAACACGCTTCCCCAAAGACGCGGCACGTCGGTTTGCCGCGATGGAAGACAGCGCGGATTGGCTGCACCGCCTGAGGATCGTTGGCATCGACCTCCGTGATCCCGCCCAGGTGATGGCCCTGACGGACTCCCTGAACAAGGCCGGCCCGCTGGACATCATCATCAACAATGCCGCGCAAACGGTGCGACGCTCCGGCAACGCCTACAAACCCTTGGTTGACGCCGAGGACGAGCCCTTGCCGGCCGCATTGGACGCTGCCAACGGAGGCCCCGAACTGGTCACGTTCGGCCACGCCCATGACAAGCATCCACTGGCCCTGGCCAGCAGCGTCACCGAACATCCTGTCCTTGCCGGAGACGCCATCACTTCCCTGGCGCTCTCAACTGGTTCGGCGTCTTTGGCCCGGATCGAATCCGGAACGGCTATCGATGCCGGCGGGCTGGTCCCCGACCTCGCCACTATCAACAGCTGGACGCAGGTAGTGGACGAAGTGGATCCGCTCGAAATGCTCGAGGTGCAGCTATGCAACGTAACGGCTCCCTTCCTGCTGGTCAGCCGCTTGCGCGATGCCATGAAACGCTCAACGGCACGCCGAAAGTACATCGTGAACGTTTCGGCCATGGAAGGGCAGTTCTCCCGTGCCTACAAGGGTCCGGGACATCCTCACACCAACATGGCCAAAGCTGCCCTGAACATGATGACGCGCACCAGCGCCCAGGAGATGTTGGATTCCGATGGCATCCTCATGACCGCCGTGGACACCGGCTGGATCACGGATGAACGCCCGCATTACACCAAGGTGCGGCTCATGGAAGAAGGATTCCACGCGCCCTTGGACCTGGTGGACGGTGCTGCCCGCGTGTACGATCCCATCGTGATGGGCGAGAACGGCGAGGACCAGTACGGGGTATTCCTCAAGGACTACAAGCCCTCCCCCTGGTAAATCCAAAGTCGTCGAGTGTGCTTACAGATATGGCCCCCAAGTCCTTCCTGGGGGCCATATCTGTACACAGACTACTTACGCTAGGCGGGTGATCTCCACGGAAACGGATAGCCCCGAACCTCCGCCACCGGAAAGAATGCCTTTCAGCGGCGGAACATCCCGGTAGTCCCGGCCCCTCGCCACGGTCACGTGGTAGTCACCGGCAGGCTTATGGTTGGTGGGATCCCAGCTGCGCCATTCGCCGTCCCACCACTCCAGCCACGCGTGGGACTGCCCGGCAACCGTTTCGCCGATGTCAGCGGATGACCGCGGATGGATGTAGCCCGAAACGTAGCGCGCTGGTATGCCGCGGCTACGCAAGGCGCCAATGGCCAAATGCGCAAGGTCCTGGCACACACCCTGGCGTTGCGTCCACGCCTGTTCGGCATTCGTCGTTACACCTGTGGTGCCCTTCATGTACGTCATCTCGCCGGCCATCCACGAAAAGATGGCCAACGCCGCCTCATGGGGGTTTTTGCCGTCCACCACGCCTGGAATGATGCCGAGGACTTCCTCACCCGGGCCGCTCAACCGGGACTGGGGCAGCCAATCGCTGAATTCGTCCTGGATCTTTTCCGAGGCGATAACGTCCCAGCCCACGATGTCGTCCTCGGACGCCACACGTTCGGTCCGGTGCACTTCCACTGTGGCCGTGGCAAGGACCTCAAGGCTCTCGTGGGGCATCTGCATATCGAAGGCAGTGACGCGCGTGCCCCAGTAGTCGCGGTAGGTGCTGACCGAGGCCTGATTGGGTGAAACCTTCAGCGAGGATTCCAGGACCACCTGCTGGCCGTCGGTCAATGGAGTCATCCGCGCCTCGTTGTAGGACAACGTCACGCGTCGGTTGTATTTGTAGGCCGTCTTGTGGACGATGCTAAGCCGGGTCATGAAACTTCTCCCACCCAGGCGTGCTCATCAGCCTGATTGAAGTACTTACGGGAAATCGCGTCCGAAGCCTGGGTTACAGCCTTCTGCACACGTTCCATATGCTCCGGCAATTCGGACATCAGGTCATCCGTCCTGTGGAACTCAAGGAACGTTCTGGCCTGCCCAACAATCCGACGGGCATCGTTGATGAAGCCGACCCGCTGTGCTGAAGGATCCAGCTTTGCCAGGCACTCGTCCGCGTCGCGCAGGGCATAGACGATCGAGCGGGGGAACAACCGGTCCAGAAGCAGGAACTCGGCCGCGTGCTGGTCGCCAAATGCGGCCCTACGGGTCCGGATGAAGGACTCGTACGCGCCAGCACACCGCAGCATGTTCACCCAGGACATTCCCGCGGACTGCACATCCCGCGTGGACAACATGCGTGCTGTCATGTCCGCACGTTCAAGCGAACGCCCGAGAACCATGAACAGCCAGCTCTCATCATGGCTGACGGTGGTATCCGCCAGTCCGCGCACCATGGCGGTCCTCTCAAGGACCCAATTGCAGAAACGGTAGGTTCCCACGACGTCCTTGCGATGCTGGCTCAGGCCGTAATAGGTGGTGTTGAGGCTTTCCCAGAGTGACTGCGAGACGGTCTCCCGGGCCCTGCGGGCGTTCTCGCGGGCGGCGCCAAGCGAGCCGGCAATGGAGGACGCGCTCTGCTTGTCATAGGCAAGTGCATGCAGCAGCTCGGGCAGGCCGAAGTCTTCGCTTTGAGGTTTCGCACCCATGACGGCGAGGAGTTCGCGGGCCACACTGCGTTGCTCTTCAAGGGGCAGGTGGTTCAAGCGCTCCAGGTGTACGTCCAGGATCCTGGCAGTGCCGTCGGCGCGCTCTACATAGCGTCCGATCCAGAAAAGTGACTCGGCAATACGGCTCAGCATGAAACTGCGCCTCCTTCGCGTGGTGCTTGTCGAAGTTCAGGGGTCAATTCAACGGTGGTCCAGAGCCGGTTCACTGCTGCTGCTCCGTCTGGCGGTCCCGCCAATTGCTTTCCACGGGCCACACGGAAACCTGCTCGCGGACCGTCACGGACTGGCGCGGAATGATCTCGGCAGGCATTTGTGGCGAATTGGCCAACACCCAGGTGTCCTTGGAGCCGCCGCCCTGGCTGGAATTCACAATCAGGGAACCTTCCTTGAGTGCTACCCGGGTCAGGCCGCCGGGAAGGACCCAGACGTCGTCGCCGTCGTTGACTGCAAAGGGGCGGAGGTCCACGTGCCGCGGGCCGAATTTGTCTCCGGAGAGCGTGGGCACCGTGGAGAGTTGAAGGACGGGCTGTGCGATCCAGCCACGAGGATCTGCAATCACGCGCTTCCGCAAAGCGTCAAGCTCATCCTTGGAGGCGTCGGGACCGATAACCAGGCCCTTGCCGCCTGAACCGTCGACCGGCTTGACCACCAGTTCCTCCAAGCGGTCCAGAACATGTTCCCTGGCTTCCTTTTCCTCGAGCCGGAAAGTGTCGACGTTGGCAATGATCGGCTCTTCGTGAAGGTAGTACCGGATCAGGTCAGGCACGTAACTGTACACGAGCTTGTCATCGGCTACGCCGTTGCCCACCGCGTTGGCGATGGTTACGCCTCCAGCACGGGCGGCGTTGACCAGGCCAGGGCAACCGAGCATGGAATCGGAACGGAACTGCAGGGGATCCAGGAAGTCGTCGTCGATGCGCTTGTAGATGACATCCACGCGCTGTTCGCCGGCTGTGGTCCGCATATACACACGGTTACCGCGGCAGATCAGGTCCCGGCCTTCCACCAGTTCCACGCCCATGAGTCCGGCAAGGAGGGTGTGCTCAAAATATGCGCTGTTGAAAACGCCCGGTGTCAGGACCACAACCGTGGGATCGTCGACGCCGGCCGGTGCGGTCTTGCGCAGCGCTGAGAGGAGCCTGCGGGGGTACTCTTCCACCGGCCGAATGTGCTGCTGGCCGAATGCCTCGGGCAGGCCCTTGGCCATGGCGCGGCGGTTCTCCAGTACATAGCTCACGCCGGAGGGCACGCGGACATTGTCCTCGAGGACACGGAAGGTGCCTTCCGCATCACGAACGACGTCGATGCCGGAGACGTGGACTCGGACGCCGCCGGACGGTTCGAAGCCGTGAACGGCACGGTGGAAATGGGCGCTTGTGGTGACAAGTTGCCGGGGAATGACGCCGTCAGCCACCACGGCCATCCGGCCGTATACATCGTTGAGGAACGCTTCAAGGGCTTTGACCCGCTGTGCCACGCCGCGCTCAAGGACATCCCACTCGTCAGCGGGGATAACGCGCGGGACGATGTCCAGCGGGAACGGCCGCTCCTCCCCCGCGTAGTCGAACGTCACGCCGCGGTCCAGGAACGTGCGTGCCATGGAGTCGGCGCGGGCGGTGACATCGGCCAGGGAAAGCTCGCGCAGTGCACCGGCAACCTGACCGTAGGATTTTCTGGCGACGTGGCCGGGGGCGAACATCTCGTCGTAGGCGCCGCTGCGCGCAGCGGCCTCGGAATAATCCTGAAATAGGTCAGACATGGGAATTAGACAATCACCTTTTTGAGTCAAGCGCATTTCGCACTGATTGTGTCGCGGTTTCCGGAGGCTCCCGGTTCGCCTTTCGGTGCCCCATCCGGCAGGGTTGAGGCATGCCCTTGAACAGTCTTGCGCCCCACCTGTCCCGGCTGGGGCCGGGGCTGGTCCTGAGTATTGCCGCAACGGGGGTTGCCTTCACCGTCCACGCGGTGTTTCCGGCATTGGGGGTTATTCCCGTCATGACGCTCGCTGTCGCACTGGGCCTGCTCTCTGCAAATATACCGGGCACTGCTGTCTGGGCGGCGGGGCGCGCCCGGCCGGGCCTGGACTTCGCCGGGAAGCACCTGATGCGTGCAGGGATCGTCCTGCTTGGACTCAAGGTCAGCATGGGCGATGTCCTCGGGTTGGGGTGGTTGTCACTGCTTCTGATTGCAGCCGTGGTGTTGCTGAGTTTCGCGGGGACCTATGGACTCGCCAAGATCCTCCGCCTTCCTGACGAGGCGGCACTCCTGATCGCCACCGGATTCTCCATATGCGGTGCGTCGGCCATCGGTGCCATGGCAGCGGTAAGGCGGGTCAAGCACCAGGACACCGTACTTCCGGTGGCGCTGGTGACCTTGTGCGGCACCCTGGCGATTGGGGTGCTCCCCCTCCTCATGCACCCCTTGGGTTTGAACCCGGAACAATTCGGAGCGTGGACCGGTGCGTCCGTGCATGATGTCGGCCAAGTGGTTGCCACGGCCCAGACTGCGGGGACAGCGGCGCTGGCTGTCGCCGTCGTCGTCAAATTGACGCGCGTGGTCCTCTTGGCGCCGATCGCCGCGGCAGCAGGGCTGCACCAGCGGGTGATGCACGTACGGCGGCGGGCGAACACTGAATCAGGCCAATCAGGAAAGCACGACGGCGATGGCCGGTTTCCGCCGATTGTCCCTCTGTTTGTCCTCGGCTTCATCGCGATGGTGGGCGTTCGCACCTTGGGTTGGGCGCCCCCGGCAGTTCTGGAAGCCGCCGCCGGAGTGCAGGACATCCTGCTCGCGACCGCCCTGTTTGGGCTCGGTTCCGCGGTGCGTGTACGCACTCTCGTTAATACCGGGGGGCGTGCCGTTGCTGTGGCGCTGGGATCGTGGCTGCTGATCGCAACGCTGGGCCTGGGCGCCGTATGGATCATGATTAGATAGCTGTGTGTCGAATCACAATCTCTCGCGCGACGAAGCCGCAACACGTTCAGCCCTGATCACCACCCATAGCTACGACGTCACCCTCGATGTCCGCGACGCGGCAGATCCCGCAATCGCCGGCTACCCGAGCACCAGCACCATCAGGTTTTCTGCCAATCCCGGCTCAGCTACTTTCCTGGATTTCATCAGCGGCGGAGTGAAGTCCGTGATGCTGAACGGCAAGGTCCTGGACGTTGACCGGGTGGTGGACCGGGACAGGATCATCCTGGAGGACCTGGCCGCCGAAAACACGGTCACCGTTACAGGAACCGCGCTCTACAGCCGCTCCGGAGAGGGCATGCACCGTTTCGTCGACCCAGCCGATGGCCAGTGCTATCTCTACACCCAGTACGAACCGGCCGACAGCCGCCGCGTCTTCGCCAACTTTGAGCAGCCCGACCTCAAAGCCGAATTCACTTTCCACGTGATCGCTCCGGCAGGCTGGGAAGTTGCATCCAATGGCGTAGAGACCGCCCGAACGCCCCTGGCGGATGATGCCGCAGCCTGGAACTGGGATTTTGCCACCACCAAGCGGATGTCCACCTACATCACCACAATCCTCGCCGGGCCCTACTTCAAGGCCACTGACCGTTGGGGAGCAACGCTCGACGACGGCAGCCGCCTTGACGTCCCACTGGCCCTCTACTGCCGGGCGTCTTTGGCAGAGTCGTTCGATGCCGATGAACTCTTCCGGCTGACCAAGAGCGGGCTGGCGTTCTTCAACGAACTTTTCGACTACCCCTATCCTTGGGGCAAATACGATCAGGCCTTCGTGCCCGAGTACAACCTCGGCGCCATGGAAAACCCGGGGCTGGTGACGTTCACCGAGAAGTACGTCTACGCTTCCCGGGCAACAGACGCCCAGTACCAGGCGCGCGCCAACACACTGATGCACGAGATGGCCCACATGTGGTTCGGTGACCTCGTCACCATGACCTGGTGGGACGACCTCTGGCTGAAGGAATCCTTTGCCGACTACATGGGGACACTTGGCGTGGACCGGGCCACTGACTGGGATACGGCATGGGTGAACTTCGCCAGCAAACGCAAAGCCTGGGCCTATGTACAGGACCAGCTGCCTACCACACACCCCATTGTTGCCGACATTCCGGACCTCGAAGCGGCCAAGCAGAACTTTGATGGAATCACGTATGCCAAAGGGGCCGCTGTTCTGAAGCAGCTGGTGTCCTACGTAGGCTTTGACGACTTTATCGCCGGGTCCCGCCAGTATTTCCGGGACCACGGGTTCGGCAACACCTCGCTACAGGACCTTCTGCACGCGCTCACCGTCGCGTCGGGAAGGGACCTTGCCGGCTGGGCGCGCCAGTGGCTGCAGACATCAGGCATTTCCACCATCACGGCAGACATTGTGGATGACAACGGGATCATGGGCGCCGTGACGCTCCAACAGGATGCGACCGACCCCCTGACGGGCAAGCAGGAGTTGCGGCCCCACCGACTCCGGCTGGGCCTGTACGACCCCGATTCCTCCGGCCACCTCGTCCGGAGCGAGAGCATCGAGCTGGACGTCTCTGGCCCGAGCACGTTGGTGGCCGAACTTGCAGGGAAGCCCCGGCCCGCCCTGTTGCTGGTCAACGATGAGGACCTCAGCTACGCGAAGGTGCGTCTGGACGCCCTTTCGGAGCACACAGTCCGGAGTTCCCTGGGCACCATCCAGGACCCCATGGCACGTGCGCTGTGCTGGACCGCACTATGGGATTCGGCTCGGGACGGCGCTACGCCAGCGGTGCGGTACGTTACCGCCGTCGAACAGTTCGCACCCACCGAAACCGGCATCGGCGTCCTCCTGAACGTGCTGGGCAATGCAGCCACGGCTATTGAACGTTATGTCCCCGCTGTCATGCGGGATGGCGTGCGTAAGGACTTTCTGGCGGTCGCCGCGGCCCAATTGCAGTCCGCCGCCCCTGGATCCGACCAGCAGCTTGCCTGGGCCAGAACCCTGGCCGATGTTTCCAGGCACGGCGACAGCGAACTTCCCCTGCTGCGGGCCGTCCTGGAAGGCGCCACGGTCATTGACGGCCTGGCCGTCGACGCTGAACTGCGCTGGAGTTTCTGGCAGGCCCTTGCGGCCCACGGACAAGCGACGCAGCGCGAGCTGGATGCCGAACGTGAGGCGGACAAGACGGCCTCCGGCCGGGAAGGCCATGCAGTAGCCTCCTCGGCCCGTCCTGACGTCTCCGTAAAGGCGGCAGCATGGGACGCAGCCGTCAACACTAGCGGGCTGTCCAACGAGATCCTCAGCGCAACAATCACGGGTTTCACCATTGCGCCCGGAGAGCTCCTGCAGCCATACATTGAGCCCTACTTCGAATGCCTGGAACGTGTCTGGGCTGAGCGCAGTATCGAAATTGCAGGCAGGATCGTCAGGGGCCTCTACCCCGGCGCCCAGGATTTGGCGGCCGGAATGGAGCCGGTCGCCCATCCAGTGCTGGTGACGACCGACCGATGGCTGCATGAGCATACCGAAGCACCCCGTGCTTTGCGCCGCATCATCATCGAACAGCGCAGCCACCTGCTGCGGGCGCTGACCGCACAGGCAGCCGGGTAAGGAAACCTGCCTAAGGAACCCTGCTTAAGGAACCCGGTTCAACCACTCCTCCGTGCCGAACTTCGTTTCCACCCGCTTCCTGGCTTGCGAAAGTTCATCGTCTGAGAGGCGGGATTCAACTGCGCCGTAGCGTTCCACAAAAACTTCCTGCATGGCCTCAATGATGGCGGCGCGGGCCAAGCCGGTCTGACGGCGCAACGGGTCCACCCGTTTTTTGGCGCTGCGCGTGCCCTTGTCTGAGAGCTTTTCCTTGCCGATGCGCAGGACCTCCACCATCTTGTCGGCGTCGATGTCATAGCTCATGGTCACGTGGTGCAGCATCCCTCCGTTGGCCAGCCGTTTCTGGGCCGCACCCCCGATCTTGCCCTGCTCGGTGGCGATGTCATTGAGGGGAACGTAGAAAGCCGTGATGCCAAGCTTCTCCAGCGCCGCCATGACCCATGCATCAAGGAAGGCGTAGGAATCAGCGAAACTGATGCCATCCACCAACGTCTGCGGTACGTAAAGGGAGTAGGTGATGCAGTTGCCTGCTTCCATGAACATTGCACCGCCACCACTGATACGGCGAACCACCGTGATGCCATGCCTGGACACGCCCTCAGGATCGACCTCGTTCCGGACGGACTGGAAACTCCCGATGACCACTGAAGGTTCTTCCCAGTCCCAGAACCGCAGGGTGGGATTTCTACGGCCTGCTCCCACCGCCTCGGTGAGTACTTCGTCCAGTGCCACGTTGACGTGGGTGGGCAGGACCGACGGCGGTATAACTTCCCATTGGTGGTCGGACCAGCCCGTGGCTTTGGACAGCGCACGGCGGACAGTCACGGCAACCGCCTCTGCAGAGAATCCAAACAGTACAGACTCTGGGGGCAACCCTTGTGAAACAGCCGCAGCGATGTCTGCAGCCGGGGTCGTCACGGGCAGGCCAGTCAGAGCGGCATTGATGTCCTGCAGGGCTTCGTCGGGCTCCAGGAAGAAGTCCCCGCTCAGTGAAACGTTGGCCAGCCGGCCATCCCGGACATCCAGGTCCACCACCACGAGTTTGCCCCCCGGAACTTTATACTCCCCGTGAAGGCGGGCGACGCCGTCGTTGTTGTCGTGAATGTCGTTAGGGTGTTCTTCGGGTGCGGGCTGGGACGTCATGCGTTCCATCTTGCCGGAAAACGAAAAGGCCCGCACTGCCGGAAGTTCCAGCGATGCGGGCCTTCGAAAAGCCTTGGGGTGAAGTGGTTACTTCGAGCCGCCGAAGCCCTTGAAGCGAGCGTTGAAGCGCTCGACGCGGCCAGCGGAGTCCATGATGCGCTGCTTGCCCGTGTAGAACGGGTGGGACTCCGAAGAGATTTCGACGTCGATAACCGGGTAGGTGTTTCCGTCTTCCCATTCGATGGTCTTCGAGGAAGACACGGTCGACTTGGTCAGGAACTTCGTGCCGGAAGCTAGGTCGTTGAAAACAACAGCTTCGTACTTCGGGTGGATATCAGACTTCATAATGGGACCTTTTGTTCACGCAACTGGATTTTGCCAGCTGCCAGGTATGAATGGAGGTGGTCCGCCTGCTGCAGGTAGAAATTTCAGCGGCCGGGCCAACAATCAATCATAGCCGAAACCAGCCGGGTGCACGAACCAGCCTCAGTCCTGCGGGCGAAGCCGGGTTTGGGTATGTTGCGGGCAGCGTGTTCGCCACGATCAATGGCGTCTTCGGTCAATTCCATGGCGGCAACAGTGAAGCCCTTTCCCCTGCGCAGATGGCCGGGTTTACTGTAAGTGCATGCGCGGGCGCATCGAAGCCGACTATCTGGTGGTCGGCGCCGGGACAGCGGGGATGGTCTTCACCGACCGGATCCTCGCGCATTCGGATGCAACGGTCGCGATCGTAGATCGTCGGCACGCGCCCGGGGGACACTGGCAGGACGCATATCCGTTCGTTCGGCTGCACCAGCCCGCGAACCTCTATGGCGTGGAATCCGTGCCATTCGGAGCCAGCAGGCGCGACGTCAGTGGCACGAACGCAGGCATGTACGAACTGGCCGGCCCGAGCGAGATCTGTGCGCATTTCGAAGAGGCGATGACGCGGGTCTTCCTGCCGAGCGGCCGTGTAATGTACCTGCCCGAGTGCGAGTTCGTTGACGAGGATCGGATCGTCTCCCGCCTGGACGGCCGCACCGTGCCCGTCACCGTGCGCCGCCGCGTGGTGGATGCCAGGTATCTCGAGGGGCGCATCCCCGCCACCTCCGCCCCGCCGTTCGCCGTTGCCGATGGAGTCCGCTGCATCCCAACCGGTGGGCTCGCCCGACTCGCCCACCCGGCCGGACGCTTCACCGTGATCGGCGCAGGAAAGACCGCCCTCGACACATGCGTGTGGCTTCTTGAGCGGGGTGTGGATCCCGCCGACCTCACGTGGATCAAGCCGCGCGAGGGCTGGTGGCCGAATAGACGCTACCTGCAGCCGCACGATCTGGTCGTCGACCAGTACGTCGCGAACGCTGCACAGATCGAGGCCATGGCCCAAGCAACGACGGTTGACGATCTCTTCGCACGGCTCGACGAACAGGGAATCCTGCTACGGGTTGATCCCTCGGTGCCACCCACGATGTTCCACGGCGCGATCGTCGGAGAAGCCGAGATCGCCCTCCTCCGGCAAATCGAGGATGTCGTCCGACTCGGCCACGTGCGTAGTGTCGAGCGCGACCGCATCATCCTCGACGACGGCGTCATCCCTACGACACGCGAAACGCTGCACGTCCACTGCGCGGCGACGGGGCTCGTCCGGCCTCCACTTCGTCCGATCTTCGAACCTGGCCGCATCACGCTTCAGCCGATGTTCTGGGGCACCGTCTCGTTCCAGTACGCGATGCTTGGCGTCGTCGAAGCCGAACTCCACGACGACGACCAGAAGAACAAGCTGTGCCGCCCGCTGCACCTCTGGGATCGGAATGTCGACTTCCTCATCGCCTACGCCGCGCTGATGGCGAACTCCCGGGCACGCGGCCAGCATCCGGCCGTGTCCGCATGGTCGCGCACGAGCCGGCTGTATCCTTTCGCCGAGCTGCAGCGTTATGCCGACGACCCACGCATCCCCGAGGCTCAGGAGCGCAGCCGGGCCCATGCCGCCGGAGCGCTCTCCAACCTCCCCCGCCTCATCGCATCGGCGTGACCCGGCCATCGTCGGGCCGCGATCGCTGGGGGGCCACTACTTCGTCGCGTAGAACGCCACAGCGGATGCCGCGGCAACATTCAGCGAATCGACGCCGTTCATCATCGGAATTGTTACGCGCGCGTCGAGCACTTGGTCGGTCTCAGGCTTCAATCCCTCACCCTCGGTGCCGAAGACCAGCGCGAGGTTCGGATGGTCCTGGGCGACCAGTTCATCGAGTGTTATGGCCCCTTCGCCAAGCGACATGCCGGCAACGAAGTAACCTGCATCCTTAAGGACTCCAAGGTCTCCAGGCCACGACTCGATCCGCGTCCACGGCACCTGGAACACGGTGCCCATCGACACCCGGATGGAGCGTCGGTACAGCGGGTCGGCGCACTGGGGCGAGACCAGTACAGCGTCGACACCGATGGCTGCCGCGCTGCGGAAGATCGCCCCTACGTTCGTATGGTCGGTAAGGTTTTCAAGGACCGCGATCCTCGATCGTCCTCGAAGAGGAGCGGTTTCGTCCCCTTGCACTTTGGAACCACCGACGTCGGGGTGGTCCACGCTGTCTTCCAGCACGGCAACCCGGCGCGCATCCGCCAGCAGCTGCGAGAGCGGCACAGGTGCCGGACGGTGCATGGCTGCCATCGCTCCGCGGTGCAGATGGAAACCCGTGATTTCTTCCAGCAGCTTGGCTTTGCCAACGAACACCGGGACGTCGGGATAAGCCTGGAAGACGTCGTCGAGGTCTTCCAGCCACTTCTCCGCCAGGAAGAACGAGCGTGGCTGATGACCTGCTGCCAATGCACGGCGGAGGACCTTGGAGGATTCGGCAATGTACATGCCTTCCTCCGGCTCGCGAACCTTGCGAAGGTGCACATCCGTCAGCGTGGTGTAGTCGGTCACGCGGGGATCATCGGCGGACTCAAGATAGTGAAACGTCACCGGCCGATTATTTCAGCAGATTGGCGATCATAAAGCCAAGGGCCACGATCCCAAGCGTAAAGATGACCGCCCTCAAGACGCGTGGCGAAAGCTTGCGGCCAACCTTGGATCCGACCAGGCCGCCAATGGTTGAACTCACGCCGATCAGCAGGACCACGAGCCAGTTGATTCGATCGAAGGCGAAGATCAGGTAGGACACAGCAGCCACCATGTTGACGCCGAGCACCAGGATGTTCTTCATGGCGTTGGCGTTCTGCATGGTCCCTGTAAGGAAAACGCCCAGTATTCCTACAAGCAAAATCCCTTGAGCCGCTACGAAGTAGCCGCCGTAAACGCCGGCGAGGTAAACCAGGACCACGAGGAGGACTCCGTGGCTCCGGTCCCTGAGGGCATGTTCCGGATTTTGTTCACGGTTTCGCACCGAGGCTTGGAGACGAGGCTGGAACATCACCATCAGCAGCGCCAGTACCAGCAGGACGGGGGCCACAAAGTGGAAGACTTTGTCCGGCAGATGAAGCAGCAGCCAAGCCCCCGTGATACCGCCCAGCAGAGAGGCCGGAAGCAGCTTCATCAACTGCCTGCCGCGGCCCGCGAGTTCGCGGCGATACCCCCAGGCTCCGGCGGCAGTGCCAGCCACCAGGCCCATGGCATTGCTCATGGAGGCAACCACCGGAGTCACGCCCAGCGCGATGAGCACAGGAAAAGTCACGAGGGTGCCGGAGCCGACCACCGCATTGATGGTGCCGGCCCACAAGCCCGCGAAAAAGATCAGGATGCTGCTAAGAATCTCCACCGTCGACTACTGGCCCGCCTGGCGGCGGGCGGTTGCCGTGTAACGCCCGGCGTTTTCCGTGACGTCCAGGGCCAGGCCGAAAGTGTTGCTCAGGTGCTCGTCCGTGAGTACGTCCTTAATGGCACCGGCTGCCACTACTCCACCTTCGCGCAGCAGCATGGCGTGGGTGAATCCCGGGGGAACTTCCTCAAGGTGGTGGGTCACCAGGACCATCGCCGGAGCCGTCTCGTCCTTGGCAAGTTCACCGAGTTTGTGCACGAGCTCTTCGCGCCCCCCAAGATCGAGTCCGGCGGCCGGTTCATCCAGGAGCAGGAGTTCGGGATCGGTCATGAGTGCCCGCGCGATCTGCACCCGCTTCCGCTCACCTTCGGAAAGCGTGGCAAACGTGCGGTTGAGCAGCGGGCCCATCCCCCAGTCATTCAGGAGGCCAAAGGCACGACGCTCGTCGTCGCGCTCGTATCCTTCACGCCAGCGGCCGGTGACGCCGTATGCCGCGGTCACTACGACGTTGAGGACGTTCTCGTGTTCCGGGATCTGGGTAGCCAGTGCGGCCGAGGAAAGGCCGATGCGGGGGCGCAGTTCAAAGACGTCAACCCGGCCCAGGGTTTCGTCAAGGATCCCTGCCCTTCCGCTGGTCGGGTGCATGCGGGCTGCAGCAATCTGGAGAAGCGTCGTTTTGCCTGCGCCGTTGGGGCCAAGAATGACCCAGCGTTCGCCTTCGTTGACCTGCCAGTCAACCTTGTCCAGCAGGGTCTTCTTGCCTCGGACAACGCTGACGGAAGCCAATTCCAGAACATCACTCATAGCAGTAGACACTAGGACAAAAATACAGATGACTGATAACCGGGCATACGTGCTGGCTGCTGCGGAGAAACGAATTCGGGTGGAGGTAGCACGCTCAGTAGGATTGGGACCATGACTTCGAACTTGGCTGCGGTCAGCTATGGCGTGAATTTGTCCCCTGAATCGCTTGATAACGTGCGCAAAGTGCTGGCTGATGCCGGCGCCGAAGTGTCATCGGAATCACAATCCGGGGACCACCGCTTTGGTGTTCACACGGCCGGTCTCGCCGTTGATGCCATCACGCCCGAAGCCCTGACAAGTATTCGACGGCGGGTGGCTGAGGCCGCGGATGCCGGAGTAGATACTGCGATCGTTCCGGAGGACCTTCGCCAGGCTCCAAGGAAGCTCCTCATCATGGATGTGGATTCCACGCTGATCCAACAGGAAGTCATTGAGTTGCTTGCCGCTTATGCAGGCAAGCGCGACGAAGTTGCAGCCGTAACCGAAGCAGCCATGCGTGGGGAACTTGATTTCGCGCAGAGCCTCTACGCCCGCGTTGAGGTCCTCGCAGGGCTGCCGGCCGCCGTCGTCGATTCTGTACGTGCGGAGGTGCGCCTCAGCCTTGGCGCAGCAGAACTGGTGGCTGCCTTCAAGGAAGCGGGCCACGCGGTGGCTGTGGTTTCCGGTGGCTTTAACCAGATCCTCGGGCCCATAGCCGAAGAACTCGGCTTGGATTACTGGATTGCCAACGAGCTGGAAATCGTCGATGGCGCTTTGACGGGCAGGGTGCTGGGCGACGTCATCGACCGCGCAGCGAAGGAGAAGTACCTGCGCAAGTGGGCAGCTGCCGAGGGAATCGACCTTCAGCACACCATCGCAGTGGGCGACGGCGCCAACGACCTCGACATGCTGGGAGCGGCCGGAATTGGCGTTGCCTTTAACGCCAAACCGGCCGTCCGTGCAGTGGCAGACGCCGTCATCAACATGCCCTACCTTGATGCGGTGCGGCACATCGCCAACGTCTGAACCCCCTAACTGTTGCTATCTTCCCTGCGGTTGCGGACAAACAGCAGTCCGGCACCAATGACCAGGAAAGCGCCGGCTCCATAAAGCAGACCGGTTCCCACTCCTCCCGTCAGAGGCAGCTCGAACCCGGCGTTGGACGGCATGTTCTTCACGCTCAGGTCAACGCCGACGGTTGTGGTTGTGGAGTTGATCAGGAAGGACAAAGGTTCGGCAAGCAGCTCGTAGCCTGCCGGCGCCGTGGTCTCCACCAGGTAGTAGGTGCGGTAGTCCAGGTCCCCAGGGGCAACGGCCGCACCGTTGGCCCAATCCGAGTAGCGCAACCCTGAAATGGTCAAGGTTCCATCGCCGCCAACGGTGAAGACAGTCTGGCCGTCAATCTCCACAGGGTTGGTGCCTGCGTTGGCATCGGCCTCATTGGTGTAGACCGAGAAAGAAGCGCCAGCCAGGGCGGCAGCATTCTCGTCTACCTTCTGCAACGTCATCCCGCCCCACTTGGTAACGACGGGCGGCGTTACTACCGGGCCGCCGGGCTGGCCGGGGGTGATGGTGAAGCTCGCAGCGTTCGGGTAGGCAAGTGCGACGTTTTCAATCTCACCTATGGTGTTGACCTTGGTGCTCACAACTATCTGCACACGGGTATCGGTGCGGGCGGCCAGGAAGGCACGGCCGTCATCGGTGAAGACCACCGAGACAGTGTTGGTTGTGGCATCGAAGCTCACAACATAATCGGCACCTTCCGCAAGTGCGGTCCCATCCTCCAGCAAGGCGGTGGCACCAACATACGTCAGTTTGGTGTCGAGCTGATCCACCACTTTGTAACCGTCGATCACGGCCTCGTTGGGGATATCAGCGGTGATCGTCCAATCGACCTGATCGCCGAGCTTGACGTCGGGAGCATCAGTGACCGTCTTCTCCGCACCGGAAACGGAGTTCTTCGGGTACACGTCGACGTCGTAGATCCAGTTGTCAAGGTTATCCGGATCAGTTGTCGGCACCGAGATAAGGAACGGAGCCGATGGGGTGACACCGGCCGGATAGTTCGTCTCGGTCACTAGATACAGGCCAATGGGCAGGTCGGCAAAGACGGCAGTGCCGTCGGCAGCAGTGACCTGCGCCTGGCTGGCACCCAGGGTGTATCCAGCGCCAGTGATGGAACCGGAGGGGTCAGACGGCACAAAGACATTGCTAAGGTTGTGTGCCGCGTCCCAGCCTGCATTGCTGGATAGGTCAATCGTATTGACCTGCTGGATCGTGAACTCAATGCCCGGCAAGGGCGTCAGGCCCGTGGTGTCAGGAACGGCGCGGGAAAAGTTATTGCCTCCCCCGCCGTGGCCGCTGCCATTGCCACCCCCGCCGTGGCCACCGCCGCCACTGCCACCAGGGATGGGCTTCTCGAACTTGTGAACGGTGATGGAACCGGTCTGGTCACTATTGATCACCGGGGCTGCCGAGGCTGGCGCGACGGAGAGTGACACAGACAGCACTGCCCCTGCCAAGGCGGCAGTGGCGGCTCGCCAATGTCGTGAGGCGCGTTGATTGATCACACTTTTCCCCTTCGATTGATGGTGCCCAGGACACTTGGCCGAGGGCCTCCACCATTCGAGTAGCGCTGGCACGGTGTTCATGTTGCGGATTCCACAACCTTTCAGCGAAACGATTTGCGCTTTCAGGACACTCATCAGATGTGGCGCTTGCCGGTTGGCGCACGTCGCCTTGCCGATCCGAAGGAGATGCGTTGCTGGAGCATGAAACCCTGTGCAAGTCTGTTGTTTCGGCTGACCCTGACGGTGTGCTGAGGAAGCACTTCACGTCCTGGTGTGCGCGGTTCAAGATCTTTCCAACAGAATCCGGCTTCGCCACCGAAACCGGCCACATCGTGTACCCGGCCCATGGGGTGGTCGAGGCAGATGGAACTGTCTGGCTGTCTACCTTGGCATCCTTTGATCATTCGGGGATCCGCGGGCGCGTGGAGAATCATCCGGGTTTTCGGAGCATGCTCGCACATGCGTCGCGAACGCCTGACAGGGCACCTGACGGAATAGCCCTGTTGATTGGGCACACGCCCTATCAAGTGATCTTCCAAAACACGGTGGAGGCCGGTGGGGACCACATTATTAACGTTGCCTTCATTAATCGAAAGGCGATGAACATAAACGCCCCTGAAACTCATGAACGTATTTCGTGACGCCAACTTCGGAATAATTTATGCGATCGTCACTAACTGGTTCACTTGTTGAGACAGTGCATTCCAGTGTGTTCCCAATGTGTAAAGTTGGAAACTCCAAGACGGAGCCGTGATGCATTAGGCAGCCGGGGATCAATACCAGCAGGGGCAGACAATGAATCGTTCGAGGCACGCACGGAGATGGTGGAAACGTCAGGAAAAGTCCGTATCTGCTGAACTGCATGCCAACGAGGATGAATCACTTCCCAATGCGCCGGTGTACCAAGAGATCCGGGCGGACTACTTCACACATTTCGGTGATAATAAAAAAGAAAAGGAAGAACAAAATATGAGCACGCTTGACGAATCCATAAAGCAGTTGCTGTCCATCGAGGGCGCAACGGGCGCGGCCGTCGTGGACTACTCCAGCGGAATGGCTTTGGCCCAGGGAGGAAACCCTGGCTTTGACCTGGGTGTGGCAGCTGCCGGCAACTCAAATGTTGTCAGCGCAAAACTCCGCACCATGGCTGACCTCAACGTGGACAGTGATATCGAAGATATCCTCATCACCCTCGGTTCGCAGTACCACCTGATCAACGTCCTGAACGCAGGCGGTTCCAAGGGCCTGTTTGTCTACTTGGTGCTGGATCGAACGTACGCAAACCTTGCGCTGGCGCGCCACAAGCTCAGCAGCCTGGCCAAGGGAATTACCGTCTGATCTTCCCTGGAACAGTGAAAGGGGCGGCCGCGCATTCGCGGTCGCCCCTTTCGGTTCGTGTCAGGAAGAGAGGGCCGTCAACTCTTCACCCGGCGGGCTTCCCCACTGCCGGAAGTGAACTTCTCGCCCAGCATATGGTGCACCAGGGCGTCTTCGTTGGTATTGGCATTGGCCTCGATGGCCACCATTTCGCCGTTGCGCATCACGCCAATCCGATGGCACCAGCTGACCAGTTCCGACAAATCCGACGACAAGAGGATGATCGCAACCCCCGTGCGGCTGAGCTCCTGGAGCATCCTGTACACCGTTTCTTTGGCCCCAACATCTATGCCGCGGCTGGGGTGGCTAAGAATCAACACATCGCAGTCACTGGTCATCCATTTGGCAAGCTGCACCTTTTGGCGATCGCCGCCCGAAAGAGTGGTGATGGCGCCATGAATGTTCGTCGTGTTGATGCGCATGCGGCGAACCAGTTCGATCACGCCACGAAGCTGGGTGATCTCATCCTGCAAATTCGCGCCGGCAGCATCGTCAGTACGCTGGAGGCCTTCAACGATTCCGCTTGCCGATTCCAGGGTGTCTGCGGTGTCTGACAAGTAACCGATCTTCAAACGCAGTGCATCCTGCAGCCCCTGGATCTGTACAGGTTTCCCTTGTATGAAAATCTGGCCCGAGGTACTCGGGTGGATACCTACCAGCGCTTCGAGCAATTGATAAATGCCTGAGCGATGTGTTCCGGCCAGGCCGAAAATCTCACCCTTGGACACGCTGAAGGAAATATCGCGGATACTGTCTTCGACAGTGAGTTCCACCACCCGAATGGCCTCATCTCCGGGTGCCGGATCCGTGGGCCTGGAGTTGTTGGCCAGCTCGTGCTGAAGCAAGAGGAAGGCGAGCTCGTCGACGTCGGTCCGGCTGGCTTCCAGGATTTTGTGGACCCTGCCATCCCGCATGACGGCGATGCGGTGGGCTATGGACCGGACCTCATCAAGGCGGTGGGTGATGTAGATGATGGCACGTCCCTGCCCGACCAGCATCCGCAGGACTTGATGCAGGACGGCGACGTCATGATCCGGCAGCGACGCAGCAACCTCGTCCATGATCACGAGTTGGGCTTCCTCGGCAACCATTCTCAGAACTTCCACGAGGGTCTGCTCGGCACGAATCAAAGTGCCCACCTTCACGTCGGGATCCAAGGTGATTCCGATGTCCTGAATGAGTTTGATTGCTTGACCCCGGAGTTCATCATGGGATCGATTGGCTTGAAACGTTCCCCGGAAAATTGCCTCGGCGACGGTCAGGTCAGAGTCGAGCCGGAAGTTCTGCGGGATGAGGCCTACGCCGCAAGCCTGGGCTTCCTCCATCGAATCCGGTCCATATTTCTCGCCAGCCAGCGTGATGTGCCCGCCATCGTGCTTATGGGATCCGGCCAATACGCCCATGAGGGTGGTTTTGCCGGCGCCGTTGGTTCCGATTAATCCCAGGATCTCGCCGCGGTGGAGTGAAAGTCCAACACCTTTGAGGATGCGTCTTTGATCGTAGGACGCGTGAATATCATCAGCATGCAGTAACAGGTCCAAAGATGCTCCTAGTTCACAGTAGTGGGTTCGACCCTGGACACTGCCATAAAGTTCCTGCCTTGGCCTAATACAGTTTGCTTACCTTAGGGACGATGACGCCTTGGAGATTCAATCAGATCGATTCCTTAAATGCAAAAGCTCGAACTTGAAACAACTAATCGAATTTCGTGTCGCAGAAAGCTGAATAATTTATGAAATTGTCATCCACCACCTTTGGTTGCCATTTGAACGGTTAAACAGTTGTGGCCCGGACGCTTGTCCGGGCCACAACAAATTTTGGCAGGATACCTACTCGGCAGATTTGCCGAAGTAGTCTGCTCCACCCACGTATTCAGTGTGGCCGGATTCGACGTCGGCCGTCACCATCTTGGCGACCTCGGCCGCAAATTCTTCAACCGAGTACAACTTGCCGGCTTCTGCACGGCGGGCTTCGATGGCGCCCGGGTTGGAGCGGTCAAGCAAGGTGGCCGTGACGGTGCCCTCGATCATGTCACCGGAAACAACCACCAGCGAGATGCCTTTGGCGGCAAGGTCGGGCAGGAGTGCACGCAGGGCGTCCTCGCCGGCCCGCTTGCTCTTTGCCACCGGCTCGTATTCAGGCATGGTGGGGACGGTCTCCACGAAATGCGCCTGGTGGCTGGTCACGAAGACGACGCGCGAACCTTCGCGCATGAGGGGAACAGCCGCATTGAGCATGTTGATCTGGGCATCGCGGTTGAGTTTGAGGGCGTAACCCTCCTCCATTCCGGACTCCATGCCTCCGGAAGCATTCAGGACCAGGACATCCAGCGAACCGAACTGTTCCATGGCGGTGCTGGCAAGCGCGTGTACGCCTTCATCGGTAGTGAGGTCTGCGCCGACAGCCGCAGCGCGGCCGCCCGCTGCCTGGATTTCAGCAACTACCTTGTTGGCGCGCGGTGCCTTCTGACGGTAGTTGACGACGACGGCGGCACCCTCACCCGCGAGGATCTTGGCGACTTCAGCACCGATACCACGGGAAGATCCCGTGACGATCGCGGTCTTGTTATCCAGCATTCCCATTCGTGCTCCTTTTGTTCACTTCAGCTAAAAATGTGCGGGCCTGGGTTCCATCATGCCAGTGGTGGGCTCAAACCCTTTTGTCGGGTCGCGACAAAAACTGGCTGATGGCCTCAGAGCGTGCCGCTTTAGTGGCCCATCCCGAGGCCGCCGTCAACCGGAATCACAGCGCCTGAAATGTAGGCGGCCTCATCGCTGGCTACCCAACGCACAACGTTGGCTACCTCGGAAGCCTCGGCGAAACGGCCCGCCGGCACGTTTGCCAGATACGACTTCTGGGTTTCCTCGGGTAGTTCTGCCGTCATGTCCGTATTGATGAATCCGGGAGCTACCACGTTGGCCGTGATGCCCCGGCTGCCCAGTTCGCGGGTCAGCGAGCGTGCGATGCCCACCATGCCCGCCTTCGATGCGGAGTAGTTGATCTGGCCCGGAGCTCCATACAGGCCGGACACCGATGAGATGAGGACTACGCGGCCCTTGCGGAGCCGGATCATGCCCTTGGAAGCACGCTTAATGACGCGGAACGCACCGGTGAGGTTCGTGTCCAGCACAGAGGTGAAGTCGTCCTCACTCATGCGCAGGAGCAGCGTGTCCTTGGTGATGCCAGCATTGGCAACCAAAACCTCCACGGGGCCGTGCGCTTCCTCTACTGTCTTGAAGGCGGCATCAATCGAGGCTTCGTCCGTGACGTCGGCTTTGACTCCCAGGATGCCTTCAGGCAGTTCTGATTCGCTTCGATAAGTCACTGCCACCTTGTCACCGTTTGCGAGGAAGGACTCGGCAATGGCCAGACCGATGCCCCTGTTGCCGCCGGTAATGAGGACGCTGCGGCCGGTGGATACTGCTTCAGACATACTTTCGCTCCAGATTCTGCGGCATGGGTGTGCTGCGGTGAAGAGGGGATTTCCTGCCTCGATCTTATCGGGCACCTGCTCCAACCCGCGGGTAACCGGCCCGTCCCGCGGTTTGGGCGACTACCGCCTTGGTGAGAGAATTGAGTGAAGCCTTTGGAGCGTGATGATACAGCTGTGACACGAGAAAACAGTCCCCTGCAGCAGGTGCCCGGGGATCCGGACGCTGTCTCCGGCGACCCCGAAGTCCACAGCATCACTGATGCCGCTGCTGCCCACTCGGAAGACATGCGGGAACGCATGATCAAGTACGCAGTGGCCATGGGTATTCGCATGGTCTGCATCATCCTGATCTTCGTGGTGGACGGCTGGTTCAAGATCATCGCCGTGGCCGGCGCCGTGTTCCTTCCCTGGATAGCCGTTGTCATCGCGAACGGTAGCGATAAAGCCGAGGACCACAGCGATTCCCTCCTGGATTATGTGGCAGCAGCGGAAATCGAGGGCTCGCCCCAGTCCACCTACGACGAATCGACAGACAACATCACTGTGCTCAAAGGCGAACTGGTAGACGACGAGCCAGCAGGTCAGGGAACAGAGCCTGACGCGACCCAGACACCCAAGACCGGGGATGCCGGCAACGAACGGGCGGCTTCATGAACATCTTCAACCTTGGCGGCACCGGTTTGGGCAGCCAGGAGTCCGATCGCGCCACTGGCCCTGCCCTCTGCTCCCGCAAGGGGTGCCGGGAGGGCGCAGCCTGGCAACTCCTGTGGAACAACCCGCGCATCCACACCCCTGACCGGCGGAAGGTTTGGCTTTCGTGCGACGAGCACCGCGATTGGCTTGAGGACTACCTTCAAACCCGGGGCCTCTGGAAAGAGACCATCCCTTTCGAGGCAGATGACGCTGCCGTTGGCGAGGCCCGCTGAATGTATCGGTTCCTGTTCTCCAGCAAGTGGCTGGGTTACTTCGTTCTGGCCGTTATCTTCGCCACAGCATGCGTGTTCCTCGGCCGTTGGCAGATGGATCGGCGGGCGGAGACGCTGGCTGAGATCAACCGCGTAGTCAGCAATTACTCCGCGACGCCAGTCCCCTTCGCTGACATCAAAGACCAGTTCCACACCTTGGACCCTGAGCGCGAATGGACCCAGGTAGAGCTGCGGGGTAGCTATGACCTAAACGGCCAGCGCGTTGTACGGAACCGTCCATTGAATGGGCAGCCAGGTTACGACGTCGTGGTTCCTTTCCGCCTCAGCACCGGCGAAGCGGTGGTTATCGACCGCGGCTGGTTGCCAATTGGCAACAACACTCCCGGCCGTCCCGACGTCGTTCCGGCCCCTCCCGTGGGTGAGGTCACCGTGGTTGCCCGCCTCAAGCCAACGGAACCGAAGCTGGACCGTGGTGCGGTGGACGGACAGCTGCCATCCATTGACCTTGCCGGCTTCGCGAGCGAACTCCCCTATCCCATCGCGACGGGCGCCTATGGGCAGCTGGCCAGCGAGGACCCCGCAGTCCAGCCCATGCCAACGCCCTTCCCCAAACCAGCCACGGAGGAGGGCACGCACCTCTCCTACTCCCTGCAGTGGTTTGCCTTCGGCGTCCTGATGTTCATTGGCTTCGGTTACGCAGCCCGACAGCAGGCCCGTAACGCTGCCATCGACGCGGAAGAGGAAGAAGAAGGCGAGGACGAAGTCATTGCCGTCAGTAGCCCACCCAAGCGTCGTGCGCCCGCAAACCGAAAGAACAAGCGCCCCACGTCAGAAGAAGAGGAAGACGCAATCCTGGATGCCCAAGGTTACTGAAGCTATTCCGGACCCGGTGCTCAACGTGAAGTCGGCCCTCACGGCGGCCGGCGTTGAGGACACCGTCCGGATCTTCACGGACAAGGTGCCCACGGCCGCAGCGGCCGCCTCTGTCCTTGGATGCGAGGTTGCAGCCATCACCAACAGCCTGATTTTCGACCTCGACGGCAAACCCCTGCTGATCCTCGCCAGCGGAGCCGCGAGAGTAGACACAGCACTGGTGGCCAACCTGCTCGGCACCGGAAAGATCCGCCGGGCGAAGCCTGATTTCGTGCTCAAACACACCGGCCAGGAGGTGGGAGGTGTCGCCCCGGTAGGTCACCCCAACCACATCCGCACCATCCTGGATGTCTCGCTGAAGCAACACCCCGTCCTATGGGCCGGCGCCGGAGACCACAATTCAATGTTCTCCATCACTTACGACCAGCTGCAAAGGATAACGAACGCCGAGGCGTTGCAGGTCCGCTAGCGCGCCGCGAAGCGGACGCAGAAGTGAACGGTCCCTACGCCAGCGTGATCAGGTCCAGGTAGTCCTCGTTCCAGTGGTCTTCGACACCGTCCGGAAGCAGCACCACGCGCTCCGGGTTCAGGGCCGATACGGCGCCCTCATCGTGGCTGACCATGACGACAGCGCCACTGTAGTTCTTCAGTGCACCAAGGATTTCCGCGCGGCTGGCGGGGTCCAGGTTGTTGGTGGGCTCGTCGAGGAGCAGCACGTTGGCGCTGGAGGCCACGATGGTTGCAAGGGCTAGCCGGGTCTTCTCGCCACCTGACAAAACACCCGCCGGCTTTTCGACATCGTCACCCGAGAACAGGAACGAACCCAGAATGCCGCGGACTTCGGCGTCCTTCATGTCAGGTGCGGAGGAACGCATGTTTTCGAGGACGGTGCGATCGTGGTCCAGGGTTTCGTGTTCCTGGGCGTAGTAGCCCACCTTCAATCCGTGCCCCGGGATGATGTCGCCGGTATCCGGCTTGTCCACGCCTGCAAGCATTCGCAGGAGGGTGGTCTTGCCCGCGCCGTTGAGGCCAAGGATCACCACTTTGGAACCGCGATCGATCGCCAGGTCCACGTCAGTGAAAATCTCCAGGGAGCCGTAGGACTTGCTGAGACCTTCGGCAGTCAGCGGGGTCTTGCCGCAGGGTGACGGATCCGGGAAGCGCAGGGCGGCGACGCGATCGTTTTCACGAACGGCTTCCAAACCGCCAAGGAGACGCTCAGCACGCTTTGCCATGTTCTGTGCTGCGACGGCTTTCGTTGCCTTGGCGCGCATCTTGTTGGCCTGGTCGATGAGGACCTGGGCCTTCTTTTCCGCATTGGCCCGTTCGCGCTTTCGGGCCCTTTCATCCGTTTCGCGCTGCTGGAGATAGCGCTTCCAGCCCATGTTGTAGTAGTCGATCTGGGCTCTGTTCGCGTCAAGGTGGTAGACCTTGTTGACCGTGGCCTCCAACAATTCAACATCGTGGCTGATCACGATCAACCCACCCTGGTGGTCCTTGAGGAAGTCGCGCAGCCAGGTGATGGAGTCGGCGTCGAGGTGGTTGGTTGGTTCGTCAAGGAGCAGGGTTTCTGCCGAGGAATAGAGAATACGGGCGAGTTCCACGCGACGGCGCTGACCACCGGAGAGGGTCTTCAGCGGCTGGTTAAGGATGCGTTCCGGGAGCGCAAGGTTGGAGGAGATCGCGGCTGCCTCAGCTTCAGCGGCGTATCCGCCGCCAGCCAGGAACTCAGCTTCCAAGCGATCGTAGCGGTTCATGGCCTTGCGCTGGATGGCGTCATCCTCGCTGGCCATCTCAGCCTGCGCCTTCTTCAGTTTCCCTACCACCACGTCCAAGCCACGTGCAGAAAGGATGCGATCACGGGCGAGCTGTTCCATGTCCGGGGTGCGGGGATCCTGTGGCAGATAGCCGATCTCGCCGCTCCGGGTCACTTTGCCGCCCGCCGGGAGGCCTTCGCCCGCGAGGACGCGGGTCAAAGTGGTCTTGCCGGCGCCGTTGCGTCCAACAAGGCCGATTTTGTCGCCTTTGTCCACCCTGAAGTTGACCTTGTCCATGAGCAGGCGTGCGCCGGCGCGGAGTTCGAGTTCCTGGACGGTAATCAATTCGGGTGATGCCTTTCAATGGGGAACGCCTGCGTGACCGGTTGGCCCGGTAGTGCGGCGGGGACGGCTGTGAGAACAGCCTGTTCAAGTCTACCGGCACCATGCCCTCCCCCGGACCTCACATTGCCCGGTCGGCGCGTTGTGCCATCACCCACAGAATTTAGACCCACGGTTGTGGAGAGGCTCCAAAAAAGGCCGTTCCCAAGCTCCGTATCCTCACTGTTGGGGGAAATAAACGTCAACCTCGCACCCACAGCATTTCCTGATAGGACCCGTCATGAGCCAAACCACCTCCGCCTCTGTGGAACGCAACTCTTCGCGTAAGCGATGGACCGCCACAGACCTCGGCCTCATTGCCGTCTTCGCAGCCCTTGTGGCCGCATCCGCGATCGTTCCCGGCATTCCGGTTGGCGCCCTTGGCGTGCCGATCACCCTGGTGACCCTCACTGTGATGCTGAGCGGCCTGGTGCTTGGCCCCGGGCGGGGATTCGCCGCCGTCGGGCTTTATGTTCTCCTTGGGCTCGCCGGGCTGCCGATCTTCAGCGGAGGCCGCAGCGGACTGGGCATCCTCGCTACAGCTTCGGCAGGCTACATCATTGCCTTCCCCCTCGCGGCGGCCGCCACGGGCTATCTGGCCGCGCTGATTATCCGTAAGACGGTGCGGAACCGCTCCCTGCTCCTGTTTGCTGCAGCTATGGTCAGCAGCATCGTCCTCATCCACGGCCTGGGCGTCCTGGGCATGATGGTCAACGGCAAACTGGACTTCACCAAAGCCTTCATTGCCGATCTGGCGTTCTACCCCGGGGACATCCTCAAGAATGTCCTTGCAGTGATCATTGCTGTGGCTATTCACAAAGCCTTCCCGGATGTCCTGGTCCGCAGGGTCAAATAGCCTGCGACACGCAAAGTCGGAAACAATACCTCTATGAACTCCATCAGCTTCAGCAGGGTCTCGGTTCGTGTGGCCATTGACGGCACCAGCACGTCCAAGACCCTGCTGGAGGATGTTTCCTTGAGCCTTACGGAGCGGCGCATCGGCGTCATTGGGGCCAACGGTTCCGGAAAGTCCACACTGTTGCGGCTGGTGAACGGCCTGGTGGAGCCCAGCGACGGAACTGTTGAAGTCCACGGCGATGACACAGTCAAAGCTGTGCGCAGGGTTCGTGCGAACGTCGGCTTCGTCTTCACAGATCCCTTGTCGCAATTGGTGATGCCTACCGGGCGGGAAGACGTCGAACTCTCGCTCCGCCGCACCATCAAAAACGCGCGCGAACGGGCCACGCGCGCCGAGGCGGTTCTTGACCGGTTTGGCCTGCTGCCCTTGGCAGACCAGAGCATCTATGAGCTCTCCGGTGGCGAGCGTCAGTTGCTGGCCCTGGCTGCGGTCCTCGCCGTCGACCCCAAAGTGCTGGTCCTCGATGAGCCCTCCACCTTGCTTGATCTTCGTAACCGCGAACTCCTTCGCCGCACGGTGGCGGGCTTGGACCAGCAAGTGATGATGTCCACGCACGACCTCGACCTCGCCCTGGATATGGACCGCGTCCTGGTGGTGGACTCAGGGCGCATCATCTTCGACGGCGGGCCGTCCGAAGGCGTCGCACGGTACCGGGAGCTGTGCGCAACTGCCCTCGACGAGGTCCCGGGCTTTGGCGAACGTCCGGGGAGAGGCCAGTCATGAGGTGCCGGTTATGAGGGGCCATGGCTTCCTGATTGCAAACTATGTGCCGGGAAACTCGCTCATCCACCAAATCCCGTTGTGGCTGAAGTTCCTTGTAGTGGCTGCCTGCGGAACGGCGTCCTTCCTGATCGTCGACTGGGCGGTGTCGCTGGTGGTCTTCGCCCTGATGTGCGGCTTGTTCCTGCTCAGCGGGGCCGGTTTGCGCCGACTGATGCGTGCCATATGGACGGTTACGCCCATCCTTGTGGTGATCGGCTTGTTCCAATGGTGGCAATTGGGTGCCCCCACGGCTGCACGCATTGTCCTGAACGTCCTGGTGTGCGTCGTCGCAGCCTCGGTTCTAACTGCCACCACACCCGTGCAGGACCTCTTGGACGGCGTTGTCTCCCTCGCCAAACCGTTCCAGCGCTTCGGTGCCGATCCCGAGCGTTTCGCGCTGACCATCGCCGTGATGCTCAGGAGCATCCCGTTCATCGCGGGAGCCTTTTCGGACGTCAGGGATGCGGCCCGCGCCCGCGGACTTGAACGCAATCCAAGGGCACTTATACTCCCCGTCTTTATCTCGACGGTCGCTTATGCGCGGCAAACCGGCGACGCTTTGGCCGCCCGGGGACTCGGGGAACCGAACGAGCCCAACTAGGTCGCAGCTGAGCGCGTTTTGACGGCTCTAAACGCGCTCTAATGCGACTCCGTTGGGTCAGAGCCGGGCGTAACGCAGGAGGGCTGCCGTGCCCATGCCCCCCGCGATGCTGATCATCGCCAAGGCCAGCGGTGCGGGTCCGGAGTTTTCGGACAGGCTGCGCGCCTGGGTGAACAGGCGCGTCACCAGGACTGCCCCCGAAGCGCCGTAGCCGTGGCCAAGCGCCAGCGCTCCGCCCTCTGCATTGGCCTTCCCGGGATCGATGCCCAGATGATCAAGGCAAGCGATGGCCTGTGAGGCAAAAGCTTCATTGAATTCGATGAGGTCAACGTCATTGGCAGCCACGCCTTGCTGAGCCAACAACCGTTCCGCAGCATGCGCGGCCCCGATGCCGAGCAACTCCGGATGCACCCCCGTCGTTTCACAACCCAAAACCAGCAAGCCGTCAACCGCGCCCATCTCCCGGGCACGCTTCAGGGACGTTATAACGACGGCGGCAGCCGCGTCGGCATCGAAACACGAGTTGGCTGCCGTGACCGTTCCGTCAGGGACGAAAACTGCCGGGAACCGTGACATCAGCGAAGCGCGCAACGAACGCTTGGGGCCGTCGTCGGCCTCGACGAGCGTCCCGCCATTTTCCAGCGGCACGATTTCGCGTGCGAGCTTGCCCGCTGCAACAGCCTCAAGTGCCCGCCGATGGCTGCGGAGTGCGTACTCATCCTGCCGCTCACGACTGATACCAAACGTGCGCGCCACATTTTCCGCAGCAACACCCATGTCGGGGTCACCAAACCCGGGCGGCACAAAGGTGGCCCGCGAATAAAAGTCCAGGCCGCCGTCGTCGGTCCTGTTGGCCCGCGCTGGAGCGGTACTGATGCTTTCCACCCCGCCGGCCACATACAGCGGATCTCCACCGGCGCCAACCAGACGCGCAGCAAGTGCAATAGCATCCAAGCCGGAACCACACTGCCGATCAACCGTGAGCCCAGGCACCGTGATGGGCAGGCCGGCCTGCAGCGCAGCGAATCGCGCCACGTTTCCACCACCACCAACAGCATTGCCCACGATGACGTCGTTCACCCCTGCCGGATCAATGCCTGCCGACTCGACGAGGGAACGGATGACCGGTGCCAGGAGGTCCGGCGCCCGGAAACGCTTCAGCTGCCCGTTTGCACGGCAGATCGGAGTCCGCAACGCCGCTATGATGACCGGCTGGCGGGACTCGTCCACCTCCTGCATTGAAGGGCCGCTACCCAAGGGGACGCCGCTACCCAAGGGGACGCGCCCGGGCATCATGGTTTTTGATCCAGTCGAGTAGCACCATCCGGCTGACCTTACCGCGATCCGTAATGGGTAACTCGGACAGGACGTAGTACTGCAGCGGCCACTTGTCCCGAGCGAGAAGGCCATCAAGGCCGGTGCGGAGCTGCGTCGCCGTGACGGCACCGTAGGCGGGAACGACGCCGGCAATCACCTTTTGACCGCGGACGTCATCCGGAGCGCCGGCTGCTACCGCAACTTCGATGCCCGGAACGGAGGCGAGGGCGAGTTCCACCTCGTGCGGATACACGTTCTTCCCCGCAGTGATGATCATGTCCGAACGACGTCCCAGAATGTGCAGGGTCCCGTCGGCGAGATAGCCTTGGTCCCCCACGGTGTACCAGCCGTCCAAGCAGCGGAGGGCCTGGCCGTCGTCACCCCAGAGGTAGCCGTTGCTGACCATCCCACTGCGGACGCTGATGTTGCCGTGCTCCCCGTCCGGAAGGTTCCGGCCGGTGTCGTCCAGGATCCGCAATTCCACACCAGGAAAAGGCCGGCCAATCCCCGTACCCCCGACGTCAAGGGGTTCCCCCGCAGCCAACCGAGTGCCGGAAACGAAGCTCAATTCGGAGGCTCCGTAGTATTCAAAGATGGCAGCATGCGGGGCCCAGCGGCGCGCCGCTTCCATCGTACGGCCATCGAGCTTGGAACCCGCGCAGACAATGCTGCGGATGCCCGAAGCATCCACGTCTCCAGCCAGGCCCCGTTCACTCAGCAAACGAAGCATAGTGGGCGTAAGAACCAGCCTGGTGATGTTGTCATGGCTGATCGAAGCGTGGGCGTCACCCACGTCGAAGGACTCCAGCGTGTGGAATGCGGAGCCCGCGTACAGGCACTCGGACAGGGCATAGAGGTTCAAGCTGGAGGAGAGCGGACCTGCTGCCAGGGTCCGGTCGTCCTGCGAGAGCCCAAAGAACTCGACCGATGCCTCGAAGGAAACCTGCCAGGAACGGCGGGACCGCGTGAACGCCTTCGGCACCGAAGTGGTGCCGGACGTAAGCCCAATCAGGAACGTCGTGGAGGGATCCCCGTCAATGAGTTCGACGCCGGATGCGACGGAAGAGTCGACGATCCGGGACGTCACTTCATCCACCATTGCTGCGGGCCACTGTGGGTCCAGCACGGCACAGCGGCGCTCCCCCGCCACCGCCGCCGCGAACTTGGCGATGAAGTCAGTGGAGTTGGGCTCGGCAAGCACAGTAGTGGCCATCGCATGGCCAAGCAGGCCCGCCGCGGCGTCGCGGAGCTCGGCCCAGTTGAGCCGGCTGCGCCCCACAACGACGGCGGTGTCGTGGGGACGCTCATCGGCCCAGAGCTGAATTTTGTCCAGGAAAGGCATCCCCGCAATTTTACGGCAGTGTTCTCCCTACGGCACCAACGGTGACGTCTATTCTGACTGTATGAGTTTCAATGACGGTGCGCAGCTTGACCCATCCCAGGTAGAAGACCGACGCGGCGGAGGCATGGGCCGTGGGACGAAGATAGGTGGCGGGATTGGTGGTGGCATCGTCGTGCTGCTTCTGGCCCTCTTCGGAATCAACCCCAATATCCTTGGTGACCTTACAGGCGGCGGAACGCAGCCTCCCGCCGTGCAAGGCGGGAGCGGCGGCGTGCAGGAGTGCCAGACGGGCGCGGACGCGGATAAACGACTCGACTGCCGGATCACAGGCACGGTCAACAGCCTTAATGCCTTCTGGCCGGAATACCTCGCCCAATACAACGTGCAGTACTCCCGGCCCGGAACGGTCATCTTCGACCAGGGAACCAATACGGGATGTGGCCCTGCCACCACGGCTGTAGGACCCTTCTATTGCCCGGCGGACACCAAGGCATACTTCGACCCCGGGTTCTTCGATGAGCTCGTGACCCGTTTTGGTTCATCAGGGGGTCCACTGGCGCAGGAGTATGTGGTGGCCCACGAATTCGGCCACCACATCCAAAACATCCTGGGCAACCTGGACCGGGCACAACAGGATCCCCAAGGACCACAATCCGGTGCAGTCCGTGTCGAACTGCAGGCGGACTGCTACGCCGGACTATGGGTTCGCCACGCCACCACCCAGAAGGACCCTGCAACGGGCAAGCCGTTCCTTGACCCCCTCACCGAGCAGGACCTGCAGGACGCGCTGTCCGCCGCGTCCGCCGTCGGCGATGACCGCATCCAGGAAGCCGCAACCGGACGGGTCTCGCCGGAGTCATGGACCCATGGCTCAAGCGAACAGCGGCAGAAGTGGTTCTACCAGGGGTACGCCACAGGCGACATCAACAAATGCGACACCTTTGGTGTTGCAGCACCGTAGCTGCTGGACTATCGGTTAAATGCAGAAATGGTTCCGGGCCAATTGGCCCGGAACCATTTCTATTTGCCCTTGAAAGGCGAAAACTGCTGATCAGATGTTGAAGCCGAGGGCCCGCATCTGGTCCTTGCCGTCGTCGGTGATCCGCTCAGGACCCCATGGCGGCATCCATACCCAGTTGAGGCGCCAGTCATCGACGATTCCGTCAAGGGACTTGCCCACCTGCTCCTCCAGGACGTCAGTCAGCGGGCAGGCCGCAGTGGTCAGCGTCATGTCGATGAGGAGTGCGCCGTCCTCGTCCGAGTACTTCAGGCCATAGAGGAGGCCCAAGTCAACGACATTGACACCGAGTTCCGGGTCAATGACGTCCTTGAGCGCTTCCTCGACGTCCTCGAGGCTGGTGCGCGCCGCGTTGATTTCGGTCATGGAACGATCCTAACTAGGCCTGTACGGCAGGAGCAACGGCAACGCCGGCGCCTGCGGCGTAGCGGTCGTAGCCTTCTTCTTCAAGGCGGTCAGCGAGCTCGGGGCCGCCCTCTTCAACGACCTTGCCGTCAACGAAGACGTGGACGAAGTCCGGCTTGATGTAGCGCAGGATGCGGGTGTAGTGGGTGATGAGCAGCGTGCCCATGTTGCCCTCTGCGTGTGCGCGGTTGACGCCTTCGGAAACTACCTTGAGGGCGTCGACGTCCAGGCCTGAGTCGGTCTCATCCAGAACCGCGAACTTCGGCTTGAAGAGCTCGAGCTGAAGGATCTCGACGCGCTTCTTCTCTCCACCGGAGAAGCCTTCGTTGACGTTGCGCTGTGCGAAGTCGGCGTCGATGCGCAGCTGCTGCATGGCAGCCTTGACGTCCTTGGTCCACGTGCGAAGGGCGGGTGCTTCGCCGTCGATCGCCGTCTTGGCGGTCCGCAGGAAGTTCGTCATGGTGACGCCGGGAACCTCAACCGGGTACTGCATGGCGAGGAAGACGCCTGCACGGGCGCGCTCGTCAACGCTCATTTCGAGGACGTTTTCGCCATCGAGCGTGATGGTGCCGCTGGTTACCGTGTAACGGGGGTGGCCGGCAATGGTGGAAGCGAGGGTGGACTTGCCCGAGCCGTTGGGGCCCATGATGGCGTGCGTTTCACCGGTCTTGATGGTGAGGCTGACGCCCTTCAGGATCTCCTTGGTGCCCTGCTCCGTCTCGATGCTGACGTGCAGGTCCTTGATCTCAAGAGTAGACATGCTCTTCTTTCTTTTCCGTTCGTAAGTCTGGTGATACCGGGCGCTCAGTAGTTATCTACCGAAGCACCGTTCACAATGTTGGTCACGTCCACGTAGACGTCGTCACCATCGATGGTGACGGCGAAAACGGGAACGGGGTCGTAGGCAGGCAGCTGGAGAGGCTGTCCGCTGCGGAGGTCGAACTGGGAACCGTGCCCCCAGCACTCAATCGCACAGCCGTCAATCTCGCCTTCGGACAACGAGATGTCCGCGTGCGAGCAGGTATCGCCGATGGCATGGATCTCACCCATCGAGTCCCTCACGATGGCTACGGGATAGTCATCGATCAGGACGCGCAGCGCCTGCTTGACCTGGATGTCATTGGCGTTGCATACCAGTTCGCCCTTGGTTTGTTCACTCATGGTTGCCTGCCTGGTCTGCTAGTTGTCGGTCGCGGCGAGTTCGCGCTCAACAGCTGCGGTCAGGCGTTCTTCGATTGCCGGGACGTTGATCTGCTGGATGATCTCGTTGAGGAAGCCTCGAACCACCAGGCGGCGGGCAACCTTTTCCGGAATGCCGCGTGCCATGAGGTAGAACAGGTGCTCGTCGTCGAAACGGCCGGTGGCGCTGGCGTGGCCGGCACCCTCGATGAGTCCCGTCTCGATTTCCAGGTTCGGCACAGAGTCCGCACGTGCACCGTCCGTGAGGACCAGGTTGCGGTTGGCCTCATAGGTGTCGGTGCCTTCGGCTTCCTTACGGATCAGGACGTCGCCTACCCACACAGTGTGGGCGTTGCGGCCCTGCAGCGCGCCCTTGTACAGCACACGCGACTTGCAGTTGGCCACTGCGTGGTCAACAAACAGGCGCTGCTCAAGGTGCTGACCAGCATCGGCGAAGTACAGGCCGAACATCTCGACGTCGGCACCAGGGGCCGTGAAACGGGTGGACGGCGTAACGCGAACAACGTCGCCGCCAAGGCTGACCACAATGTGCTTGAACTTCGCGTCGCGGCCGATCTTGGCCTGTTGCGATGAAGCATGTACTGCTTTGTCGTCCCATTCCTGCAAGGACACGACAGTCAGTTCAGCGCCATCCTCGACGATGATTTCAACGTTCTCGGAAACGACCGCGGTGCCCTGGTGGTCCAACACAACAACAGCCTTGGAGAAACGCTCTGCCACAATCACGATGTGCTGGGCAGCCGGAGCCTCGCCGGATCCGGTGATCAGGACGGAAACTTCGCCCTCGGCCTGGAGCTCAGCCGGAACCGTGACAACTGTAGCCTCGGTGAAGTTCTCCCAACCGTTGGCGGACACGCGGTCTTCGGGAATTGCTGCCTGGCCGATCCGCTGATCCTCGCGGCCAACCGTTTCGACAACGACGCCGGAAGGTGCAGTCACGCTGACAGCGGGAGCTGCACCGTCAAGGACCTCGGTGTGGAGGCCGCGCAGGCGCTTCAGCGGTGTGAAACGCCAGTCTTCTTCAAGACCGGTCAGGGGCTTGAAGTCCTCCAGCTTGTAGGACGTGAGGCGTCCGGCGCGGGAGCTGTCCGGAATACCGACGCCGCCGCCATGCGAGTGGCTCTTTACCGATGCGCCGCCGAGCGGACCAGCAGCAGGCTGCTCCGACGTCGTGCTGGTGTTTGTTCCGGTGTTTACGGGCGAAAGGTTTTCGCCTTCCTCGGTGAAGCCGTCGATAAACGGCTGGGCCGAGGGCGCGCCGATGCGTGCCTTTTCAGTAGTGATATCAGTCATTGTTAACCGACGGACCCTTCCATCTGCAGTTCAATCAAGCGGTTCAGCTCAAGGGCATATTCCATGGGCAGTTCACGGGCGATCGGCTCGATGAAGCCGCGCACGATCATGGCCATGGCCTCGTCCTCAGGCATACCGCGGGACATCAGATAGAAGAGCTGCTCTTCGCTGACGCGGGAAACGGTGGCCTCGTGACCCATAACGACGTCGTCTTCACGGATGTCGATGTACGGGTACGTGTCCGAGCGGGAAATGGTATCCACCAGAAGGGCGTCGCAACGGACCGTGTTGGCCGAGTGTTTTGCACCTTCGCGGACCTGGACCAAGCCGCGGTAAGCTGCACGGCCACCGCCGCGCGCCACGGACTTGGAAATGATGGAGCTCTTGGTGTTCGGTGCGATGTGCACCATCTTGGAGCCGGTGTCCTGGTGCTGGCCCTCGCCGGCAAAAGCGATGGACAGGGTTTCACCCTTGGCGTGCTCGCCTACCAGGTAAACAGCCGGGTACTTCATGGTCACCTTGGAACCGATGTTGCCATCGATCCACTCCATGGTGGCGCCCTCTTCGCAGATGGCACGCTTGGTGACGAGGTTGTACACGTTGTTGGACCAGTTCTGGATGGTCGTGTAGCGGACGCGGGCGCCCTTCTTCACGATGATCTCCACAACGGCGGAGTGCAGGGAATCCGAGGTGTAGATCGGAGCCGTGCAACCCTCGATGTAGTGAACGTAGGAGTCCTCATCGGCGATGATCAGGGTGCGCTCGAACTGGCCCATGTTCTCCGTGTTGATACGGAAGTAAGCCTGGAGCGGGATGTCCACGTGCACGCCCTTGGGCACGTACACGAACGATCCACCGGACCATACTGCCGTGTTCAGGGAAGCGAACTTGTTGTCGCCCACGGGGATGATGGTGCCGAAGTACTCCTGGAAGATCTCCGGGTGTTCCCGCAGGGCGGTGTCCGTGTCCAGGAAGATAACGCCCTGGGCCTCGAGGTCCTCGCGGATCTGGTGGTAGACAACTTCGGATTCGTACTGGGCAGCGACGCCGGAAACGAGCCGGCTGCGCTCAGCTTCCGGGATGCCGAGCTTTTCGTAGGTGTTCCGGATGTCTTCCGGCAGATCTTCCCACGTTGCCGCCTGCTTCTCAGTGGAACGCACGAAGTACTTGATGTTGTCGAAGTCGATGCCCGAGAGGTCTGCGCCCCACGTAGGCATGGGCTTGCGGTCAAAGTACTTCAGGCCCTTGAGGCGCAGATCGAGCATCCATTCGGGCTCGTTCTTCTTCGAGGAGATGTCGCGGACAACCTCCTCGTCGAGGCCACGACGGGCGTTTGCGCCTACGTCGTTCTTGTCGGCCCAGCCGTACTCGTAGTTTCCGATACCGTGCAGTTCGGGATTCTTCTCCAGAATCTCCGAGATCACAGTGCCGTCAGCTACCGCTTTCTCTGCTAGTTGGTCCGTCATCACGGCCTTTCTTGCTGGTTGTTTGATTCCTGGTACGGGTTCCCGGACTGCTCTGCGGTGCTGTGGGGCACCGTGGCAGCTGGTCGCCCGGTAGGTATATGGGTGGTGCAGACGTGCCCGCCTTGCGCCAGGGTTGAAAGACGCCGGACGTCGACGCCCACCAAGCGGGAAAAGACTTTGGTTTCGCTGTCACAAAAAACCGGGAATTCGGCTGCGAGCTGCTGTATGGGGCAATGTCCCTGGCACAGCTGGACACTGGAAAATTCTGCCGGCAGAGGGGCTTTGGCCTCAATGGAATGGGCAGAGGCTACGTAGCCGTCCCGGCTGAGGGCCTTGGACAAGGCCAAGGCGCGGGCGGCGATGTCCTGCCCGGCGGCCGCAACTTCGGGGGCATAGCGGCGCTCCATTTCAGAGAAGCGCTCTTCCGCATATTCGCGGACTGCATCCTCACCGGCTATTTCCTGGAGTCGCCGGAGCGCGGAGCTGGCGATGTTCAAGTAGTCATCGCCAAGTTTGGATTGCCCTTGTGAACTCAGGACATAGCGGCGCGCAGGGCGTCCCGCACCGGCTCCAGCCTTGGCGACGCGCTTGACTTCGATAACGCCATTGCGCTCCAAGTGATCCAGATGCCGGCGGACTGCTGCAGGCGTGAAGCCAAGGAGGTCACCCAACTCGGCAGCACTAACGGGGCCGTGCTCCAACACGGCACCCAGAACGCGGTCCCTTGTGCGGTCTTCCGCGTCCGGCAGCGCAGACGAAGGCGCGAAGGCCTCCGCCGCTGCAGCATGCCGCCGTGAGGGCATGGAAATTGGACTGCTCATGGAATACACAACACAATCATGTCGTAATTTGTTTCATGCATCCAGTAAGGCAAGACTGACCTTAGTCACCCGCCAGGTGCGACCGTACTACTTCACGTAGAATACTCTGGTGCGATCCACCGATTCCCCTGTCCTCACTATAGACGGACTCATTAAGGATGTAGGGCCCCTGGCCTCCCTTGACGGCAAAATGCTCCGGGTTGTCAGTGGGCTGTCCATGGTGGCTGAGCGGGGCCGGATTACCGCGCTCCTTGGAGCCAACGGCGCCGGCAAGACCACCACCCTTGAATGTGCCCAGGGTTTGCAGAGACGGACCGCTGGAACCATTTCACTGCTGGGGGAAGACCCGGATGCTGCCGGCGCTGACTTGAGGTCCCGGGTAGGTGTCATGCTCCAGGATGGCGGCCTCCCGCCGTCGGCCCGTCCCATCCCCCTGCTGCGTCATGTTGCCGGTATGTACCGCAACCCCATGGACGTCGATGCCCTCGTGGACCGCTTGGGCATTGCCCAGTTCAGCCGCACCAGCGTGCGGCGCCTCTCAGGTGGCCAGAAGCAGCGGGTGGCTTTGGCTGCGGCATTGATTGGCAACCCCGAGGTCCTCTTCCTCGATGAACCCAGCGCGGGATTGGATCCGCATTCGCGGCAAGTGGTTTTCGACCTCATTGCGGAACTGCGCGACGCCGGCATGGGCATCATCCTCACGACCCACCTGATGGATGACGCCGAGCGCCTGGCTGACTACGTTTACATCATCGACGGCGGACACAACGTCGCGGAGGGAACGGTCGCCGACCTCCTGCGGCACGATCATTCCACCGACACCGCTATCACTGACCGGACCCTCTTCTTCGATGCGCCGCCGGGGCTGGAGTTCAAAGACGTCCTGGGAGCAGGCCTGCAAGTGCTTGAAACCCGGGCCGGCAGCTACTCGATCACCGGCGCCCTGGGGCCCGACGACCTTGCCGCCCTGACCGCCTGGTGGGCCGCACGGAACATTATGCCCGCGTCACTAAGACTCGAGGCTCGGAGCCTCGAGGACGTTTTCCTGGACATCTCCGGAAGGGACCTCCGATGAGCAAGTTACTGTCCCCCAACGCCGGACCAGCTTCCCTTCCACGCCGTATTCTGCAGCAAGGCCGCTACGAGACCATCACGATGCTGCGGAACGGTGAGCAACTGATTCTTGCCGTTGTCCTGCCGCTACTTGCGTTGGCCGGGCTGACTGTCACTCCCCTGCTGGATGGGCTCGGAGGCTCTCGTGTCGACGTAGCCACGCCGGGCATTCTCGCCCTATGTGCCATGTCCACCGCGTTCACTGGCCAGGGCATTGCCACGGGATTTGACCGGCGCTACGGCGTTCTTCGCTTTCTCTCGACCACCCCTCTGGGGCGGGGTGGCCTGATCGCCGGCAAGATACTCGCCGTGCTGGTCGTCCTCTTCCTTCAAGTACTGGTAGTCGGGGTAGTCGCTGGACTCCTGGGCTGGCAGCCGCGGCCGGAGGCATGGCTTCCGGGCCTTGGCATCCTTGTCCTTGGTGCGGCTGCGTTCACTGCGCTGGGACTCCTCGTCGCGGGAACCGTGCGACCGGAAGCCACCCTGGCCATCACAAATCTTCTATGGATCCTCCTCGGAGCGCTGGGCGGGATCGTTGTCCCGGCAGAACGGCTTCCCGCGGTTGCCCAGGGCATCGTGCACTTCCTGCCCTCCGGCGCCCTTGGCCAGGCATTGCGGGACGCGTTCCTGCTGGGCATTGTGCCCTTCCCCGCCGTCCTGGTCCTCCTGGTGTGGACATTGCTGGCCGGCGCCGCAGCCATTCGCTGGTTCAAGTGGAACTGACAACAAAGCAGAACTGAGAGTTGAGCAAACTGTGAGCACGGCATCGCGCCTCCCTAAATCCGTCCAGCGATTCACCACCAAGCTGCCGACGCAGGTAAACCGCACTATCCGCCGGCTATCGGTCCTTTCCCTGATCGGACAGACCGTACTCGTGGTGACCGGTGGTGCAGTTCGCCTTACGGCTTCGGGCCTCGGTTGCCCCACGTGGCCTCGATGCACCAACGAATCGCTCGTCAACACGCCTGAAATGGGCATTCACGGTTTTATCGAGTTCGGCAACCGTATGCTCACGTTCGCGTTGGCGGCGGTCGCAGCACTCATGCTGGTCTACTTGTGGAATCTCCGCAAGGAACGTCGGGACCTCTTCATGCTCGCTCTTGGCCTCCTGGCGAGCATCCCTGCCCAGGCCATCATCGGCGGAATCACCGTCCTGTCCAACCTCAACCCCTGGGTCGTGGGCCTGCACTTCCTGGTATCCATGGCCTTGGTTGTCTTCGCGACCCTGCTCGTGAACCGCGCCTTCGGCCGCACCGGCCGATTCATGAAGCAGGTACTGCCTGCCCTGCCTGTGGTTGCCCGCCCCGTTATGCTGACTGTCGCCGTCTTCTCTGCAATAGCGGTCATGCTTGGCGTGGTAGTCACAGGCGCCGGTCCGCATGCAGGGGATGCAGATGCGCCACGCAATGATCTGGACTGGGACCTTTTCTCACACATTCACGCCGTGCCCGCTTACCTGATTACGGCCGGGACACTATTGGCTGTGTACCTTGTGGTGCGGCATAGGATCGGCGGCCCGTTCCGAACCGCTTCTTTCCTGCTGCTCGCCGTGACGTTGCTCCAAGCCGTCATTGGGTTCACCCAGTACTACAACGGAATTCCCGCCCTTCTCGTGGGCGCACACATGCTGGGGGCAGCCCTGCTGATGAGTGCATCGACCAACGCGGCTGATATCGCCAAGTACAGCCCCTCCAAGTAGCACCCCAAACACGCTCGCTCACATCCTGCGCCCCTGGGCCTGGTGCTTTCTCAGATCGTGCGGCCCTGGGCCGGGTGCTCTATCAGATCGTGGGGCCCTGGGCCGGGTGCTCTATCAGATCGTGGGGCCCTGGGCCGGGTGCTCTATCAGATCGTGGGGTGTGGGGCCGCATGCTCTCGCAGATCGTGTAGAGGCTGTTCGCTATCTACAACACCGCCACGTCCCGGTGCGGACGACGTGCATGCATAGGTGCCCTATGAAAACATCCGCTTTGGACCGGCAGGACGTGCGAGAGGATCCGGCCGAAAACGGGCAGGATGTGCGAGAGCATCCGGCGAAAACGGGCAGGATGTGCGAGAGGATCCGGCCGAAAACGGGCAGGATGTGAGAGAAGATCCGCTTTGGACCGGCAGGATGTGAGAGAAGATCCGCTTTGGACCGGCAGGATGTGAGAGTGCCCCTATGTTTTTCGTCAAGCGGTTGCGGGTGTTTGGGGTTGGTATAGGGTCCCGTCTCTGAGCATGGCGTAGAGGGTGTCGCAGCGGCGTCGGGCGAGGGCGATAAGGGCTTGGCTGTGGTGTTTGCCTTCGGCGCGTTTGCGGTCGTAGTAGGAGCGCGATTGCGGGTCTTTGAGGGCTGCGAAGGCGGAGAGGTAGAGGGTGCGTTTGAGGACTTTGTTGCCTTTGCGGGAGGCGCGGTCTGCCCGGATGGAGGACCCCGAACGCCAGGTCACGGGGGCCAGGCCGGCGTAAGAGGCCAAGTGCCCCGCGGTCGGGAAGTCTTTCCCGGCGACTTCGGTAAGGATCCGTGCTGCGGTCCTGATGCCCACTGCCGGCAGAGACATCAGGACCGGGTAAAGAGGGTGGGCCTCCACAAGGGCCTCGACCTGGGCGTGAACCATGGCGCGTCCTTCATGGAGCCTGGCGAGCATTCCGGCCAGTTCCGGGAGCACGATCGTTGCGGCGTTCGTCCCAACAACCGTGACTGTTTGCCGGCCGAGGGCGTCGATGATCTCATCTGCCAGGCGTTCGCCCATGCGCGGGGCGAGCTTGGTCAGCCGGTTCGCGATCCGGCGCCTGCCGGCGTGACGCAGCGCTTCAGGGGTGGGCCAGGTCCGCAGCAGATCCTGGACCGCGGGATGATCCAGCCTGGGACCAAGCACCCGCTCAAGCGCCGGGTGGATCTGGGTCAACAGCCCACGGATCCGGTTGGACGTGGCCGTGGCCTGCTTGGCCAGATCATCATCGAACCCGCACAGCATGCCCAACTCGGCCAACTGCTCGTCAGCGAGCCGGACCGAGCGCAGGGTGTGCGGCATGGTCCGGGCCGCGTCGGCGATGATGAACGCGTCGCGGGCATCGGTCTTGGCCTCCCCGGGATGCAGGTCCGCGATCCGGCGCATCGCCAAACCAGGCAAATACCCCACCAGAACACCGGCGGCCTGGGCCACCGCGACCGGCAACGCACCAATGGTCGCTGGCTGGTCAACTACCAGCAGGATCCGGCCGTGATGCTCCAACTCGGCCAGAATGTCTTGGATCCTGGCCTCGTCGTTAGGCAGCGCCCGGTCCAGCAGCTTCTTTCCCGCCCGGTCCACGGCAACGGCATGATGCTCGCCCTTGCCCACATCCAGTCCGATGAACACCTCAACCGTTTCGTGTTCTGCGATCACGTTGGCACCTCCAGTCGTAGTCAGCTCCCGTGCTGGCCTGTCCGCGGTGTCAGGGCCCGGCATCCACGTTACGCACGACGTTCCCACACTGTCCTGCCCCTATAAGCGGTCTCCCCGACACCTGCCAACCCCGGTGACAACACTCTCAAGATCATCAACAACAGAGGATCACAATCATGCCGGGATCAGCAGGCCAGCACACCCACATCCTGCACCAGGAAACGGGCTACGAAAAAGGTAACGAGGATCCGGCCAAAAACGGTGGGATGTGCGAGAGGATCCGGCCGAAAACGGGCAGGATGTGAGAGAACATCGCTGGGGAAACGAGAAGGCACGACGCCGGAACTCGGGTGGGTTCCGGCGTCGTGCCTTCTCTGTTGAAGCGGTCGCGGGGGTTAGCCGCCGATGATTGGTGATCCGATGAACGGGTCCACGGCCAGCGCGATGAAGAGCAGCGTCAGGTAGCTGATGGAGCCGTGGAAGACCTTCATGGCGCCCTTGTTGGAGACATCGCCGCCCTGTGCGCGCTTGTAGAGGGCGTGGCTTTCGTACAGGAACCAGGCGCCAGCAGCGACAGCGGCAACTGTATAGACCCAGCCGGCGCCGCCAACGGGAATCATGAGCAGGGAGCAGGCAACCATGGCCCAGGCGTACAAGACCACCTGCACGGAAACAACCTTGGCGCCGGCGATCGCGCCGAGCATGGGCACCTTGGCGTTGCGGTAATCCTCGCCGTAGCGCATGGACAGCGGCCAGTAGTGCGGCGGCGTCCAGAGGAAAATGACCATGAACAGCACAATGGCAGGCCATTCAACGGTGTTGGTGACCGCGGCCCAGGCGATAAGTACCGGGAAACAGCCGGCAGCCCCGCCCCAAACGATGTTCTGTGCGGTGCGGCGCTTGAGGATCATGGTGTAGATGACCACGTAGAAAACGATGGCACCCAACCCAAGCCATGCGGACAAGGGATTCGCACCGAACCACAGGATTGCGATCGACGCGGCGCCGAGAATCCAGGCGAATACCAAAGCCTCCCGCGGGGAGACTTCGCCGGTTACGAGCGGGCGCTTCTCGGTGCGATGCATCAGTTTGTCGATGTCGCGGTCGATGTAGCAGTTGAACACGCCGGCGCTGCCCGCCGCGAAAGCGCCGCCAACGAGAGTGGCCAGAATCAGTCCGATGGACGGGAAGCCCCGCTGGGCGAAGATCATGGTGGGGAGCGTGCTGACCAGGAGCAGCTCGATGACACGCGGCTTGGTGAGAGCCAGATACGCCTTTAACTTACGGGAGATTCCGATGCTTCCCCGGGCCGGGGACGCGTTGAGGGGCGTATCAGTTGTGCTCACGGCGGCAGTCACTCTGTTCTATGCTCTGGGGTTCTCGCAGCGGTCGCAGTCCGGGTTTCCGAGGTGGAACCGCAGGCGCATGAACCGCTGGTGGCCTCCAGATATCATACCGTGGCTGGAAGTGCGTCCATGTCCGCAAAATACGCCAATGTTTCGGAAAGTTCACTCTGCGGGGGCGCCATCGTGATTCATATAAGGGAAATTCTGTCCAGTTAGTGGGATTCCCTGAGTCTCAGGACACGTTTGGGGCTAAGCTGTTGAGCAGATCAGCACACGTTGACAATCCGGGAAACCGTATTCTCGGAGGAGCCGTGCGTCTGGATGAAGGATCAACGTTTCAATGGTGAACGGCTGGTAGACACATTGCAGCGGGCGCCATCCTGTGCTTCCTGCGTGCCGTGTCCTTACACCTGCCGTCAGCACAGAGAGGGGCTCGGTTTTCGTGCCACATTTGGAAGAGCAAGAACTGTCATGGACCGATCTGGATAAGAAGGCTGTTGACACCGTTCGCGTGTTGGCCGCTGACGCCGTGGAGAAGGTCGGAAATGGCCACCCTGGCACGGCTATGAGCTTGGCTCCGGCAGCATACTTGCTGTTCCAGAAGCTGATGCGCCATGACCCGAAGAACCCTGACTGGATTGGGCGTGACCGGTTCGTCCTGTCCCCCGGCCACACGTCACTGACGCTTTACATCCAGCTGTTCCTCTCCGGATACGGCCTGGAGCTGAAGGACCTCGAGGCACTGCGTACCTGGGGTTCGCTGACTCCGGGACACCCCGAGTACAAGCACACCGCGGGTGTGGAAATCACTACTGGCCCGTTGGGCCAGGGACTGGCTTCTGCTGTTGGCTTCGCTTACTCCCAGCGCCGCCAGCGTGGCCTGTTCGACGCCGATGCTCCCGCTGGCGAGTCGCCGTTCGACCACACGATCTGGGTTATCGCTTCCGACGGCGACCTGCAGGAGGGTGTGACCTCAGAGGCGTCCTCGCTTGCCGGCCACCAGGAACTGGGCAACCTCGTGGTGATCTACGACGAGAACCACATTTCCATTGAAGACGACACCGACATCGCGTTCACTGAAGATGTCCTGAAGCGCTACGAAGCATACGGCTGGCACACCCAGCGTGTGGACTGGACCAGGACCGGGGAGTACGTCGAGGACGTCCAGGAGCTCTACTCGGCACTGTTGGCTGCGAAGGCTGAGACGAACAAGCCGTCCATCATTTCGCTGCGGACCATCATTGGCTACCCGGCCCCGAAGAAGCAGAACACCGGCAAGATCCACGGTTCGGCCCTGGGCGCCGAGGAAGTCGCAGCACTGAAGACCGTGCTCGGTTTCGACCCCGCGAAGTCCTTCGATGTTGACGAAGAGGTCCTGGCACACGCCCGCAAGGTCCTGGACCGCGGCGCCGAGTCCCGCGCCGCATGGCAGTCCTCGTTCGAGGCATGGCAGTCCGCCAACCCGGACGCCGCTGCCCTGCTTGAGCGTGTCGAAGCCAAGAAGCTTCCCGTCGGCATCGACGCTGCACTGCCGGTCTTCGAAGCCGGCAAGGACGTCTCCACCCGTGCGGCCTCGGGCAAGGTCTTGAACGCCATCGGACCTGTCCTGCCGGAGTTGTGGGGTGGCTCGGCCGACCTCGCCGAGTCCAACAACACCACGATCGAAGGCTCGCCGTCGTTCATTCCGGCCTCGCGTTCCACCGAAGCCTGGAAGGGCAACCCCTACGGCCGGGTGCTGCACTTCGGTATCCGTGAGCACGCGGCTGCCTCGATCGTGAACGGTATCTCCCTGCATGGACGTACCCGCGCGTTCTCCGGCACGTTCCTGATCTTCTCGGATTACCAGCGCCCGGCCATCCGCCTCGGTGCGCTGATGGGTGTCCCGTCGCTGTACGTCTGGACGCACGACTCCATCGGCCTGGGCGAAGACGGTCCCACCCACCAGCCCGTGGAGCAGCTCGCTTCCCTGCGTGCCATCCCGGGCCTGGACGTTGTCCGGCCTGGTGATGCGAACGAGGTCTCCGCAGCATGGAAGGCCATGCTGGAGAACCACGAGAACCCCGCCGGTATTGTCCTGACCCGCCAGAACATCCCCACCTACGCCCGCGGCGAAGGCACTGCAGAAGGCGACACCTTTGGTTCCACCGCTGGTGTGGCAAAGGGCGGTTACGTCCTGGCCGAGGCTTCCAAGGACGGCGAAACCGTTGACGCCCAGGTCATCCTGATCGGCACCGGCTCCGAAGTCCAGCTCGCCGTTGCAGCCCGCGAAGCGCTCCAGGCTGAAGGCATCGCCACCCGCGTTGTCTCCATGCCGTGCGTGGAATGGTTCAACAAGCAGGACGAGGCTTACCGCGAGTCCGTGCTCCCGGCCGATGTGAAGGCCCGTGTTTCCGTTGAAGCCGGCCTCGCACTGGGCTGGAAGGAATTCGTCGGTGACGCCGGCCGTTCGGTCTCCCTGGAGCACTTCGGCGCCTCGGCAGACTACAAGCGGTTGTTCCAGGAATTCGGCATCACTGCCGAAGCCGTTGCCGCCGCCGCAAAAGACTCCCTCGCAGGCCTGAGCGCCTGATACCTCTATCAAGGAGAAAACAATGACCAGCACCCCCACGCAGCAACTCTCCGACGCCGGCGTTTCCATCTGGCTCGATGACCTTTCCCGCAACCGCCTCGAAACGGGTACGTTGCAGAAGCTCATCGACGAAAAGAATGTCGTCGGTGTCACCACCAACCCGTCCATCTTCCACGCCGCCATCACCACTGGCACGGACTATGACGCCACGATCGCCGCGCAGGCCGCGGCCGGTGCAAGCGTCGAAGAAACCATCTTCGAGATCACCACCACGGACGTCGCAGACGCCTGCGATCTCTTCGCACCGATCGCTGCCGCCACCAACGGCGTGGACGGTCGCGTATCCATCGAAGTGGATCCCCGCCTGGCCTGGGACACCCAAGCCACCATTGCCGAAGCCAAGCACCTGTACGGCAAGGTCAACAAGGCCAACGTCCACATCAAGATCCCGGCAACCCTGGAAGGCCTGGAGGCCATCACGGCTACCCTGGCCGAGGGCATCAGCGTCAATGTGACACTGATCTTCTCCCTGGAGCGCTACCGCGCCGTCATCAACGCCTTCCAGACCGGCCTGGAGCAGGCCAAGGACAACGGGCACGACCTCTCCAAGATCCACTCCGTGGCATCCTTCTTCGTTTCCCGCGTGGACACCGAGATCGACAAGCGCCTGGACGCCATTGGCACCGATGAAGCCAAGGCCCTCAAGGGCAAGGCAGGCGTCGCCAACGCACGCCTCGCCTACCAGGTCTACGAAGAGCTGTTCTCCACCGAACGCTGGGCCTTGCTCGCAGAAGCCGGCGCGCTCCCCCAGCGTCCGCTCTGGGCTTCGACGGGCGTCAAGGATCCGGCCTACCCGGACACCCTCTACGTCACCGAACTCGTCGCCGCCGGCGTGGTCAACACCATGCCGGAAAAGACACTCGATGCAACGTTCGACCACGGCGTAGTCACCGGAGACACCATCACCGGCACTTACGCAGAAGCGAACCAGACCCTCGACGCACTCGAAGCACTCGGCGTCTCCTACAACGACGTCGTAGCCGTCCTTGAGACCGAAGGCCTCGAGAAGTTCGTGGCCAGCTGGAAGGAACTCCTGGCCGACGTTGAAGGCGCCCTCGCCACCGCACGGAAGGCTTCCTAACCAACCATGAGCACAATCAGCTACGACGCCAGCGGTGCCGCGCAGCAGGCCATCGCCCAGAACATCTCCAGCCTGGTAGACGACAAGGTCGCCACACGGATTTTCGCCAAAGACCATACGCTGTGGGGTCCTGAAGCGGAGTCCGAGTCGGCAATCCGCCTGGGCTGGGTTGAGGCTGCCGCCGTATCGCAACCTTTGGTGGAGAGCATTCTCGAACTTCGCGATGCTCTCCGCGCCGAGGGCGTCTCCCGTATTGTCCTCTGTGGCATGGGCGGCTCCTCCTTGGCTCCCGAGGTCATTGCCGGCACCGCCGGTGTCGAGCTGACTGTGCTGGACAGCACAGATCCTGAGCAGGTCAACGCTGCTTTGACGGACCGGTTGGCGCAGACCGCGATTGTGGTTTCCTCCAAGTCAGGTTCAACCGTTGAGACTGACTCCCAGCGCAGGGTGTTCGAGAAGGCGTTCAAGGACGCCGGTATCGATGCAAAGAGCCGGATCATCATCGTCACGGATCCGGGTTCTCCGCTGGACAAGGCTTCTCGCGAAGCCGGCTACCGTGCAGTCTTCAACGCCGATCCCAACGTCGGCGGCCGGTTCTCTGCGCTCACGGCGTTCGGACTTGTCCCGTGTGGCCTGGCTGGCGTGGACATCCAGGCTTTCCTGGACGAAGCTGAGGAGGCTGCCGAGATCCTCAATGAGGATTCGGAGGACAACATTGGTCTTGCTTTGGGCATTGCCCTGGGCGGTACCAATCCTCTGCGCAACAAGATCGTCATTGCCGAGGATGGTTCCGGCATCGTCGGCTTCGCCGACTGGGCCGAGCAGCTCATCGCTGAATCCACGGGCAAGCTGGGCACGGGTGTGTTGCCTGTTGTTGCAGGACCTGATTCCCCCGAGGCCCTCAACGGGGCCGAGGATGTCCTGGTGGTCCGGCTGGTCAGTGCGGACGCCGACGTCGAACTTCGTGAAAACGAAGTAGCCATCGCAGGTGGTCTCGCTTCCCAGATGTTCCTCTGGGAATTCGCGACCGCCGTAGCTGGACGCCTCCTGGGCATTAACCCGTTTGACCAGCCCGACGTCGAGGCTGCCAAGGTGGCCGCGCGCGGCCTTCTGGATGCCCGCCCTGAGCCCACGCCCGCGGCTTTCACTGACGGCGTCGTAGAGGTTCGCGGCGGAGATTGGCTCGGTAGTGCGTCCACGACAGCCGAAGCCGTGCAGGCCCTTCTTGACCAGCTCGGCACGGATGGCTACCTCAGTGTCCAGGCTTACCTGGACCGCATCTCCCACGCACCCCTTGAGGGCATCCGTGACGACCTTGCCGCAGTTTCCGGCCGTCCGGTGACGTTCGGATGGGGTCCGCGGTTCCTGCATTCCACGGGACAATTCCACAAGGGCGGTCCGGCTATTGGTGTGTTCCTCCAGATCACCGCAGCGTCGTCCCTGGATCTGGAAATCCCGGACCGCCCCTTCACATTCGGGGAGCTCATTGCTGCACAGGCCTCCGGGGATGCCCAGGTCCTGGAAGGCCATGGCCGTCCTGTGTTGCGCTTGCACCTCACCGAGCGTGCTGCCGGCGTAGCCCAACTCCAGGAAGTCGTCGCTGCGCTGGCCGGCCAGGCCAGCGCACTCGAAAGCTAAGGCACAAAACCAAACATGCCAGAAACTGAAAACGGCAGGAAGAACGCCGGCTTGCGGAATCCATTGCGGGATCCGCGGGACCGGCGCCTGAACCGCATCGCTGGGCCGTCGTCGTTGGTGTTCTTCGGAGTCACCGGGGACCTCGCCCGTAAGAAACTCATGCCAGCGGTCTATGACCTCGCGAACCGCGGCCTGCTTCCGCCCAGCTTTGCCTTGGTTGGATTCGGACGCCGTGAGTGGGATAACGCCGACTTCGCCGCAGAGGTGAAGGAGAACGTCAAGGCCCATGCACGGACCAAGTTTGACGAAGCTGTCTGGGAACAGTTGGCTTCGGGCATCCGCTTCGTTCAGGGCGAATTCGACGACGACGACGCCTTTGAGCGCCTCGGCGACGTGTTGGAGGAACTGGATGAAACCCGCGGCACGCGTGGCAACCACGGTTTCTACCTCTCCATCCCGCCCAAGGCGTTCGAGCAGGTCTGTCGCCAGCTGTCCAAGCATGGCCTGGCCCAAGCGAAGCCCGGGCAATGGCGGCGTGTAGTTATCGAAAAGCCGTTCGGCCACGACCTCGAGTCTGCCCGTCAGCTGAACGACATCGTGGAGTCTGTGTTCCCGCAGGATGCGGTGTTCCGGATCGACCATTACCTCGGCAAGGAGACGGTCCAGAACATCCTGGCGCTGCGCTTCGCGAACCAGCTGTTCGAGCCCCTCTGGAACGCCAACTACGTTGACCACGTCCAGATCACCATGGCCGAGGATATCGGCACGGGTGGCCGTGCAGGCTATTACGACGGCGTGGGTGCTGCCCGCGACGTCATCCAGAACCACTTGCTGCAACTGCTGGCGCTTACGGCAATGGAGGAGCCCATTTCCTTCAACGCCGATGACCTGCGGGCCGAGAAGGAAAAGGTCCTGGCCGCCGTCAAGCTGCCGGATGACCTCTCCACCCATTCCGCCCGCGGACAGTTCACCGGCGGCTGGCAGGGTGGCGAGGAAGTCCTTGGCTACCTGGACGAGGACGGCATTCCTGCTGATTCCAAAACCGAAACGTACGCCGCGATCCGTGTGGATATCAACACCCGCCGCTGGGCCGGGGTGCCGTTCTATCTGCGTGCCGGGAAGCGCCTGGGCCGCCGCGTGACCGAAATTGCGGTTGTCTTCAAGCGTGCGCCCAACTTGCTGTTCCGGGATCACAACGATGACGACTTCGGCCAGAACGCCGTGGTGATCCGTGTCCAGCCTGATGAGGGCGCCACGATCCGTTTCGGTTCCAAAGTCCCGGGCACGCAAATGGAGGTCCGCGACGTCACGATGGACTTCGGCTACGGCCACTCGTTTACCGAGTCCAGCCCCGAAGCCTACGAACGGCTCATCCTGGACGTACTCCTGGGCGAACCGCCGCTGTTCCCGCGCCATCAGGAAGTTGAGCTGTCCTGGAAGATCCTGGACCCGTTCGAAGAGTACTGGGCGGGCCTGGACGAACAACCGCAACCCTATGCACCGGGCAGTTGGGGGCCGGCTTCAGCCGATGAGCTCCTGGCCCGGGACGGACGAACCTGGAGAAGGCCATGATCGTAGATCTTCCCGACACAACCACCTCCAAGATCTCCAAAAAGATCATGTCCCTGCGGGAACAGGGCGGCGTGATCGCCCTGGGCCGGGTCCTGACCCTGGTGGTCGTCACGAAGTCCGGACAGGAAGAAGACGCCATCGAGGCAGCCAATGAGGCCAGCCGCGAACACCCCTGCCGCATCATCGTGCTTGCCGATGCCGGGGTAGAAGCACCGGACCGCCTCGACGCGCAGATCCGCGTTGGCGGCGACGCCGGTGCTTCCGAAGTCATCGTTCTCCGGGGATTCGGCCACATGGCCCACGAAAGCGAGTCCCTGGTATCAGGCCTCCTGCTTCCGGACGCACCTATTGTGGCGTGGTGGCCCCACGGGGCACCGGAAAGTGCCTGCGAGACGTCCATAGGTCGTATTGCACACCGTCGCATCACGGACTCCGCGAATGAGCCCGACCCCGCCCAGGCGCTGGAGAACATTCGGCGGACTTACAAGGCAGGCGACACCGATCTCGCATGGACCCGCCTGACGAACTGGCGCATGCAGCTTGCTGCCGTGTTCGACCAAGTGGACGGCGATCCTGTCTCGGCCGTTGCGGTGGAAGGTGCTTCGGACTCTCCGAGTACCCTGCTACTGGCAGCCTGGTTGAGCCTTGCCCTGCAGGCGCCCGTAACGATCGTTGCCGATCCGGCCGGTACGGGAATCCGCCGCGTCCGCATGACGCGTGCCAGCGGTGACGTTCAGCTTTTCCGCCCGGGATTGTCCGTGGCAGAGCTAACGCAGCCGGGTCAGCCCGCGCAGCGCATCACCCTCCCCCGACGCAGCCTGAAGGATTGCCTCGCCGAAGAACTCCGCCGGCTGGACCCCGACGAAGTCTTCGGAGAAGTGATTACGATGGGACTGCCATTAACCAGTCAGAGGAGAGTCCAGACCAGTGCACGCTGAGCCCAGAGTAAGCATCCACCCCGATTCCAAGGTGCTCATGGCGGCCATTGCGGCCCGCCTTATCACCAAGCTTGTGGATGTCCAGGACAAGCACGGTGAGGCCACGGTGGTCCTGACAGGAGGAACTGTCGGGATCGGCACCCTGAAAGCGGTGGCGGATTCGGCCGCGGCACCAGCTGTCGACTGGTCAAAGGTGAACTTCTGGTGGGGTGATGAGCGCTTTGTCGCAGCAGACAGCGATGACCGCAACACCCGCCAGGCACACCAGGCCCTGCTCGCTCACCTGCCGGTTGACCCTGCCCGGGTCCACGAGCCCGGTTCCTCGGACGAGTTCGTATCGGCTGACGACGCTGCGGCTGACTATGCCGACAGGCTGAAGGCAGCAGCTGAGGCAGAGCACGCAGCTGACATGTCCGATACCCGCCCGGAGGAGCCCGGCGTCCTTCCGCGTTTCGACGTACTCCTGCTCGGTGTAGGTCCGGACGCCCATGTCGCGTCCCTCTTCCCGGAACAGGCTGCCATCAGGGAGAAGAACCGGACAGTGGTGGGCGTTGAAAACTCACCCAAGCCGCCGCCGTCGCGCATTTCCCTGACCTTGCCCGCCATCAACACGGCGCAGGAAATCTGGATGGTCGTAGCGGGTGAAGACAAGGCCGGTGCTGTGGGCCTTGCCTTGGCGGGTGCCAATCCTGTTCAGGTCCCCGCAGCGGGCCCCGTGGGGCGCTCCAGGACCCTGTGGCTCATTGACGAGAACGCTGCGTCACGTGTCCCCCAGCAGTTGGTCCGGAAGGACCCCGCGGGCGCGTAACCGCTCCAACGCTCCAGCCAGGACGATTTCGGCGTCCTGGCTGGAGCGTCGTTCTTTAACGTAATCCAGGTGGGACTTGAAGAGGTCGTCTTCCGGCCGGGCTTCCGTAACCTGGCCCGGGTCTCTGGATGCCACAAGGCCGCATTTGGGGCAGTCCCAGGTCTTGGGTATTTGTTCGTCCGGCAGCTTAAGAAAAACAAGCCGCGTCTCGTGTCCCTTGGCGCACCAATATGGGACACGAATACGCGGCAGTTGTTCTCCATCGCCGTGGTCGCTTTGATGTCGAGGGGCAGATCCCAGTGCCACACCAACACGGGTGCCCCGGTAACCAGGCGTGCCATGAACCATTTTCGAACCCCTAGCGACTCGGTGGTCGGCCGTCACGGCCCGTAGGCCTTACGGCCAACAGGGCCAGTCTAATGCGAGGGGTACGACGGCGGCACTGGTGTTTGGTGCCGAATGATCCGGAAGTGACGGGAAGGCTCCCTTGCAGGAGCCTTCCCACACGAACTTTTAAGAATCGCCACCTGAAGTGAAGCGCATGATCAGGCCAAGGCCGATGATGACGACTCCCCAGGTAACGCCAAGAATGATGGTGAAGCGGTTCAGGTTCCGCTCAGCGACACCGGAGGAGCTCAATCCGGAGCTCATTCCCCCACCGAACATGTCGGACAAACCGCCTCCACGTCCCTTGTGGAGAAGAATGAGCAGCGTCAGCAGAAGGCTGGTTACGCCCAGCAGGATCTGCAGAATGACATGAAGAACGTCCACGACGGCCTTTCGAAGAAGCGGAAATCGGGAGCCGGACTAGTCCGTGACGAGGTGGCTCTCGAACCTGACAATGTTAGCAAACTCAGCTGGGTCCAAACTGGCGCCACCCACAAGCAGGCCGTCAACATCGTTTTCCGCCATGATGGCGGCAGCGTTGTTTGCCTTGACGGAGCCTCCGTACAGAAGGCGCGTCTTCTCAGCTACGCCCTCGTCGAAGAGCTTGGCAAGTTCGGCGCGGATAGCTGCACACATTTCCTGTGCGTCGTCCGGACCTGCAACTTCACCTGTTCCGATAGCCCACACAGGTTCATAGGCGACCACAAGCTCAGCGGCCTGTTCCGGAGTGAGGCCTTCGACACCGGCGCGCAGCTGCGCCAGCGTGTGCTCCACGTGCGTTCCTGCCTGACGGATTTCGAGGCCTTCACCGACGCAAAGGACCGGTGTGACACCGTGGCGGAACCCGGCTTTGACCTTTGCGTTCAGGACGTCGTCGGACTCGTTGTGGATGGTCCGGCGTTCACTGTGCCCTACCAGTACGTAGGTGCAGCCCAGCTTGCTGAGGAACTGTCCGGAGATGTCACCGGTATAGGCTCCGGAATCGAACTGGGACAGATCCTGTCCGCCGTAAACAACGTCAAGTTCGTCGCCCTGTACAAGCGTCTGCACGCCGCGGAGATCAGTGAACGGAGGGAAGACGGCAACCTCTACACGGTTGTAGTCATGCTTGGCGTCAGAGAGGGTCCAGGCGAGCTTCTGTAGCAAGGTGATGCCCTGGACATGGTCCATGTTCATCTTCCAGTTGCCTGCGATGAAGGGCTTTCGGACAAAGTTGCCGTTGGCAGAGGTAGTCACATGAACTCCAAGAATGCGTTGATAAATGGAAACAGCCGGCAGGACGCGAGGGCGTCCTGCCGGCCGGATTGCTGTTTAGCGGTCCAGGACGCTGAGGCCTGGAAGTTCCTTGCCTTCAAGGTATTCCAGGCTTGCCCCGCCACCGGTAGAGATGTGGCCAAACTGGGAATCCTCGAAGCCGAGGGTCCTTACTGCTGCGGCGGAGTCGCCGCCACCGACCACTGTGAAGGCCACAGTGTCGGTGAGTGCCTGCGCGATAGCCCGCGTGCCGCTGGAGAATGCTTCAAATTCGAAGACGCCCATGGGGCCGTTCCAGAAGACGGTCTTGGCTCCTTCAATCTGCGCTGCAAATGCAGACGCGGATTCGGGCCCAATGTCCAGCCCGATGCCGGAGGCACCAAAGGAGCTTTCCTCAATGGCATCCGCCCGGACGACTTCGTGCTCGGCATCCGCCGCGAAACGGCTTGCAACCACAACGTCCGTGGGAATCACGAACGAAGTACCGGCATCAGCCGCGCGCTTGAGGTAGTCCTGGACCACCGGAATCTGGTCTTCTTCCAGGAGGCTGCCGGCAACCTTGTGGCCTTCGGCGGCCAGGAAGGTGAACAGCATGCCGCCACCAACCAGGATGGTATCTGCCTTGCCAAGAAGGTTGTCGATGACTGCCAGCTTGTCCGAGACTTTGGAACCGCCCAGGACAACGACGTAAGGCCTCTGGGTGTCCGCGGTGAGCTTCCGGAGAACTTCCACCTCGGTGTGCACGAGGTCGCCGAGGTAAGACGGCAGCCGCGTTGCGACGTCGTAAACGCTGGCGTGCTTGCGGTGGACTGCGCCGAAGGCGTCATCCACGAACGCGCCGTTGTCGCCCGTAAGGGCAACCAGCTCGTCAGCGAATGCGCCGCGCTCGGCGTCGTCCTTGCTGGTCTCGCGGGCGTCAAAGCGGACGTTCTCCAGGATGAGTACTTCGCCATCCTGCAGTGCAGCTGCAGACTCCTTGGCGGAGTCCCCAACTGTGTCGGCAGCCAATCGGACGTTGAAGTCCGCAAGTTCCGCGAGGCGGGCTGCTGCGGGCTTCAAAGAGTACTTTTCCTCAGGGGCCCCTTTGGGGCGGCCGAGGTGGGCGGTTACGAGCACACGGGCACCGGCGTCCGAGAGCTTCTTAAGGACCGGGAGGGAGGCCTTGATGCGGCCGTCGTCGGTCACTGTAGAGCCGTCGAGCGGCACATTAAGGTCACTTCTGACCAGAATGTACCGCCCGCGGACACCTTCAGCGATGAGTTCGTTGAGGGTGTGAGATGTCATGTGTCTACCCTAGCCCAGCTTGGATGCGACGAGCTCCGTGAGGTCGACGAGGCGGTTGGAGTAGCCCCACTCGTTGTCATACCAGGAAACAACCTTGACCTGGTTGCCGATGACCTTGGTCAGGCCGGAGTCGAAGATCGAGGAAGCGGGGTCGCCGACGATGTCCGAGGAGACGATAGGGGCATCCGTGTAGCTCAGGATCCCGGCGAACTGATCGGACTCAGCAGCGGCCTTGACCGCGGCATTAACTTCCTGGACCGTAACTTCGCGGGAAACAGTGACCGTGAGGTCCGTGGCGGAACCGGTGGGGACCGGGACGCGGATCGCATAGCCATCCAGCTTGCCCTTGAGTTCCGGCAGGACCAAGCCGATGGCCTTTGCGGCACCGGTGGAGGTAGGAACCATGTTGATGGCGGCAGCGCGCGCACGGCGGAGGTCTCCGTGGGGGCCGTCCTGCAGGTTCTGGTCGGCCGTGTAGGCGTGGACCGTGGTCATCAGGCCACGCTCGATGCCGAAGGCGTCGTTGACTACCTTGGCCAGCGGCCCAAGGCAGTTGGTGGTGCAGGATGCGTTGGAAATGATGTGGTGTGCCGCAGGATCGTAGAGCTCGTGGTTCACGCCCATGACGATGGTGATGTCTTCATCGCTGGCAGGTGCCGAGATGAGCACCTTCTTGGCGCCGGCGTCGATGTGCTTCTGCGCAGCTGCTGCCTTGGTGAAGAACCCGGTGGATTCGATGACGATGTCAACACCGAGCTCGCCCCAGGGAAGGTTCGCGGGATCGCGTTCAGCAAGAACCGTGATGGACTCGCCATTAACAACGAGGTTGCCCTCTTTGACTTCCACGGACTGGGTCAGACGGCCACCGACGGAGTCGTACTTCAGGAGGTGGGCGAGGGTCTCGGGGCTGGTGAGGTCGTTGACTGCGACGATCTCAAGGTCTGCGCCCTGGGCCAGTGCTGCGCGGAAGTAGTTACGGCCGATGCGGCCGAAGCCGTTGATACCAATACGGGTGGTCACTATGTGTCAATCTCCTTGGTGCTCTTGCAAGCACGCCTAGTGAGTCGGATCAATATTTCCAACTAACAGACCCCGCACGTCATTGGGCAGAGGTGATTATCAGATCGGAGGGCGACCAGCCACGTTGCTGAAGGCTAACCGCCTTCCGTGACCCATCTTACGTTTAACTAAGCCTGCCCCCGCAACTGCGGGGGCAGGCTTTCCAGTATTTGGTCCCATTTCACCGTTAATGTGACTTTTGTTACATCAGCGTGAACCGGGCCTCACCAGCTACAGAACGATGAGGCCCGTAGCGTTGGCGCGGGCTGCTTCGAAGCGCTTGGCGACGTCTGCCCAGTTCGCGATGTTCCAGAATGCCTTGACGTAGTCAGCCTTGACGTTGACGTAGTCCAGGTAGAACGCGTGCTCCCACATGTCCAGCATGAGCAGCGGGGTGGTGCCAACGGCGACGTTGCCCTGCTGATCGTAGAGCTGCTCGATGACGAGGTTGCCACCGATGGGCTCGTAGGCCAGGAAGGCCCAACCGGAACCCTGCAGGCCCAGTGCGGCAGCGGTGAACTGGGCACGGAAAGCGTCAAACGAACCGAAAGCGTCCTCGATGGCTGCTGCGAGTTCGCCTTCAGGCTTGTCGCCGCCGTCCGGGGAGATGTTGTTCCAGAACACGGAGTGGTTGATGTGGCCGCCGGTGTGGAACGCGAGGTCCTTGGAGAGGCGGTTGATGTTGGCGAAGTCGCCCGATTCGCGGGCTTCAGCGAGCTGCTTGAGGGCGTTGTTGGCACCTGCAACGTAGGCGGCGTGGTGCTTGCTGTGGTGCAGCTCCATGATCTTCGCCGAAATGTGCGGCTCAAGAGCTGCGTAGTCGTAGCCGAGCTCGGGCAGAACGTACTCTGTCACGAAATCCTCCAATGTAATGGACCGAAGTCCGGTTTGGTAACTCTCGTTGTGTTCATCCGGCCGGCAGGCCAGCCGGAAATCTCTGGGGAAGAAGCCTGCTCCTGCCACCAACGGGAACAACCCGCCGCGCCCTCGCAGTATTTCCTCCACACGATCTCGATTCTATGGGCGGGAACTATTCGTCCATCATTTCCGGAGTCACATTTGCTTCCGTACCCGGAATTCCGAGATCAAGCGCGCGTTTGTCAGCCATCGCGAGCAAGCGACGGATCCGGCCTGCAATGGCGTCCTTGGTCATGGGCGGATCGGCAAGGCGGCCCAGTTCGTCCAGGCTGGCCTGCTTGTGGGCGACCCGGAGTTCGCCTGCGTACTTCAGGTGGTCCGGAACATCATCGCCCAGGATTTCAAGTGCCCGGTCAACCCTGGCGCCGGCCGCTACGGCGGCCTGCGCCGAGCGGCGCAGATTGGCGTCATCAAAGTTGGCCAGCCTGTTGGCAGTAGCCCGGACTTCCTTGCGCATGCGCCGCTCCTCCCAGACCATCAAGGCGTCATGTGCGCCCATCCGGGTAAGGAGCGCTGCAATAGTGTCACCGTCGCGGATTACTACGCGGTCTACGCCGCGGACTTCGCGGGCCTTGGCCTGTATGCCCAACCGGCGGGCGGCACCCACCAGTGCCAGCGCGGACTCCGGTCCTGGGCAGGTTACTTCCAGGGACGACGAACGACCCGGTTCGGTGAGGGATCCATGGGCAAGGAAAGCTCCGCGCCAGACGGCTTCCGCATCGGCCGCGGATCCATTGACAACTACGGAAGGCAGGCCGCGCACCGGGCGGCCGCGACCGTCCAGCAGACCTGTCTGGCGGGCAAGGGCTTCGCCGTCGCGGACAACCCTGACCACGTAGCGGCTCCCCCGGCGCAGGCCGCCACCTGAGACCACGATGATCTCGCTCTGGTGCCCGTAAACCTCTGCTATCGCGGCACGCAGCCGCCGCGCGGTGGAAGCCAGGTCCACCTCAGCCTCGATAACGATTCGTCCCGAGATAATATGCAAGCCCCCCGCAAAGCGGAGCATCGCCGAAACCTCAGCTTTGCGGACTGAAGATTTCTTGATGTCCAGCCGGGACAGTTCGTCCTTGACCGACGCGGTAAGTGCCATCGCGTGTGTATTCCTAACTGTTCCCGAAAATATCGTGGTACGCCGCTGCCAGGAGCAGTGGGTCATGGACAGGGCGGCGCCTCGAAGCCCCTACTCTACCCAACACCACCTCCGCACCGATCATCCCCGCTGCTTTCTCAAAGGCCTTCAGGTCCTGGATCGCGGAGGGATCGGCGAGTACGACGTCGACGCTGAACTCCGGCGCATAGCGTCGCAGGACATCCAGGTGGTCGGCCGCCGTCATGCCGGACGTTTCCTTGGTTTCGACGTCAAGATTCATGGTGAGGCAGCGCTTGGCAGCGGTATCGCCCAAGGCCTGCCGAAGCTCGGGGAGCAGCAGATGGGGCAATACCGAGGTGTACCAGGACCCTGGTCCGAGGATGACCCAATCGGCGAGCTCGATCGCGGTGAGCGCCTCGGTGCAGGCCCGGGCGTCCTCGGGCAGCAGCCGCACTTCGTCCAGTTTTCCCGCAACGGCACACTTTGCCTGGCCGCTGACGGTCTGCAGTTCATATCCACCGCCGGGCAGTTCCACGCGGGCTTGGCCCTCAATGGTCAGGGGAACACTGGACATGGGCAGCACCTGGCCCCGCGCGCCCAGCAGCGCCCCGGCCCATTTGAGGCCGGCCACGGTATCCCCCAGCAGCTCCCAGAGCGTGACGATGAGCAGGTTGCCCATGGCGTGGTGGTCAAGCGAACCGCCCTTGGCGGTGCCGGCAGTGAAGCGGTGCTGCATGACGTCCCGCCATGTCCGCCCCCAGTCGGTGTCGTCGCAGAGCGCGCTCAGTGCCATCCGCAGGTCGCCGGGCGGGAGGACGCCGTACTCGTCCCTCAGACGCCCGGAGGAGCCGCCGTCGTCAGCTACCGTGACGATCGCCGTCAGTTCCGACGTCAACAAACGAAGTGCGGAGAGCGACGCGGCCAGTCCGTGTCCGCCGCCGAGGGCCACGACGGAAGGACTTTTGTTTTGCTGGCTGCCCGGAACGCCCTTTGGCGGGATGAGGGGCAACGGACCTGTGAGGACTCCCATTACTCACGCCCCAGGTCGCGGTGCGTGGTTGTCACGGTGACGCGCGGATATTGCGCCAGGCGTTTGGAGAGCTCGACGGCGACTGCCACCGAACGGTGCTTGCCACCGGTGCATCCCACGGCCAGGGTGGCGTAGTGCTTGTTCTCCTGGCGGTAACCGTCCAGGACCGGCTCAAGGGCCTTGACGTAACGGTCGACAAAATCCTGCACCCCATCGGCAGAGAGCACGTAGTCGCTGACGTCCTCATCCAGTCCTGTATGGGGACGTAGCTGCGGCACCCAGTGCGGGTTGGGAATGAAACGGGCGTCGGCTACGAAGTTGGCGTCAACAGGCAAGCCGTACTTGAACCCGAAACTCATGACATTCAGCCGTAGCGTCACAGGTCCGGTATCGCTGAACAATTCAGTGATGGCTGTTGCAAGGCCGTGCACGTTGAACTCACTGGTGTCCAGGACAACGTCGGCATGCTCCCTCAGTTCGCGCAGGACTTCACGCTCTATGCCGATTCCGTCAAGGATCCGTCCCCCGCCCTGCAGCGGATGCGGCCGCCGGCCTTGTTCGAACCGGCGGACCAGGACTTCGTCGCTGGCATCGAGGAACAACACCCGGAACGTGATGCCGGTGGCGCTCAAGGCCCCCAGAGCTGTCTGGATGTCGGTAAAGAGGTCCTTGCTTCGGACATCCACCACTACGGCCAGCTTCGGGATGGATTTGGGCGCGTGCGAGACAATTTCCGCCAGGGTGCCAAGCATCTGGGGAGGAAGGTTGTCCACAACGTACCAACCGTGGTCCTCCAAGGCGTCCGAAGCGGTGCTGCGGCCCGCCCCCGACATGCCGGTAACCACCAGCAGTTCCGCCTCCGCCGGCTTGACGGGCGTTAGTCCGTCCTGCTCCGCGCCGGCTCCTGCCGTTGCCTCATCCATCAGTGGTCCCCGTTTCCTCGACAAGTGGTTGTTACGGCCTGACCGGTGGCATCGCAGTTGCGGCCACCGGTCAAGTTCTTACCCTAGCTAAGATTCGAGGATTTCGCCGGTGGTCATGTTCACGGCAGGAGCGGTTTCACCTGCGTCTTCGCTGGAGCCCAGATGCTGCACGACTGCAGCTGCCAACGCCGGACCGATGCCCTTGGCGGAGGTGAGTTCCTCCACACTGGCCGCCCTGATCTTCTTGAGGGACCCAAAATGTGCCACCAAGGCCTTGCGTTTGGCTTCTCCCAGGCCCGGAACGCCGTCCAGGGCAGACACTGTCATGGCCTTGCCGCGCTTTTGCCGGTGGTACGTGATGGCAAAGCGGTGGGCTTCATCGCGGATGCGCTGGAGCAGGTACAGGCCCTGCGACGTCCGGGGAAGGATCACGGGGAAGTCGCTGTCGGGGAGCCAGACCTCTTCAAGGCGCTTTGCCAGGCCAACCACGTAGACGTCGTCGATGCCCAACCCGGCCAAGGCACGCGCTGCAGCGTTGACCTGCGGCTGCCCGCCGTCCACCACCACCAGGTTGGGCGGGTACGCGAACTTGGCTTTGGGGGCCGGCATGGTGGGGTCCGACGGCGGCGTTTCAGTTCCAGGGGCAGCCGCGGCGGTGCCCGCACGGGTTGGGTTGATGATTTCACCGGAGACGGGCACCTGGGCGGCCTTGTCGGTGAGGTAGTGGCGGAAGCGGCGCGTTAAGACATCGTGCATGGCGGCGGTGTCGTCGGTTGCCGCCGCTCCCGTGATGGAGAACTTGCGGTAATCGGACTTCTTGGGCAGGCCGTCTTCCACCACCACCATGGACGCCACCACGTTGGTTCCTTGGACGTGCGAGATATCGAAGCATTCGATCCGAAGCAGCGGAACCGGAAGCTCAAGGGCCTCCTGAAGCTCCTGAAGGGCCAGCGAGCGAACGGTGATGTCCCCGGCGCGGCGCGTCTTGTGCAGCTTCAGCGCCTGCTCAGCGTTCTCGCGGACCGTTGACATGAGCGCAGCCTTGTCACCACGCTGGGGCACGCGGATATCCACTTTTGCCCCGCGGAGCCCGCCCAGCCATTCACTCAGCTCGGCATGGTTGCTCGGATTCTCCGGAACGAGTACTTCCCGGGGAATGCGGCCCTGGACCTCGCTGTCTTCCCCGTAAACCTGTTGCAGCAGGTGCTCGATGAGTTCCGGCGTCGTGGCGTCTTCGACTTTCTCCACCACCCAGCCACGCTGTCCACGGACCCGGCCGCCGCGGACGTGGAACACCTGCACGGACGCCTCGAGCTCGTCTTCATGCAGCGCGAAGACGTCGGCGTCCGTATCCTCGGCGAGGACTACGGCGTTGCGTGCGAAGACCTTGCGCAAAGCGATGATGTCGTCCCTGAGCCGTGCGGCGCCCTCATAGTCGAGTTCTGCGACGGCGGCCGCCATATCCTTTTCCAGCCGGTTGATGAAGCGCTTGGCTTCCCCGCCCATGAAGGCGCAGAAGTCCTCCGCAAGTTCACGGTGCTCCTCCGGCGTCACGCGGCCAACACAGGGTGCTGCGCATTTGTCGATGTAGCCAAGAAGGCAAGGGCGCCCACTGGCTTGTGCCCGCTTGAAAACGCCCGCGCTGCAGCTGCGGACCGGGAACACGCGAAGGAGGGTGTCCATGGTTTCCCGGATAGCGCCCGCGGTATAGGGGCCAAAATACCTGGTGCCCTTCTTGCGTTCGCCACGCATGACCTGCACCCTGGGGTACTTCTCCCCCATGGTGACGGCCAGGTAGGGATACGTCTTGTCGTCCCTGAAGACCACGTTGAAACGCGGCTTGAATTCCTTGATCCAGGTGTACTCCAGCTGTAGCGACTCCAATTCGCTACCCACAACCGTCCACTCCACGCTGCTCGCGGCATGGACCATGGCATGCGTCTTGGGTAGAAGCCCGGACGGGTTTGCAAAGTAGGAATTCAGCCTGGAACGGAGGTTCTTGGCCTTCCCCACGTAGATAACCCGGCCGTGGGGGTCGCGGAAACGGTAGACGCCCGGGGTGGTGGGAATTTCACCCGTTTGGGGCCGGTAACTTGCTGGATTTGCCACGATTCCAGTCTAGTGAACAGGATCGGCAGCCTACGCCAGCCCGGTCAGTCCACCGACTTGCTTTGGTTGTAGCTTGAGGACCGTTCCTGTCCGCTGAGGGCAGCTATGGCATCCATGATCTTGTCCGTCACCTGGCGTCGTGCTGGAAGGGAATGGTCCGGGCCCGTCTTGTCGAAGTAGAGCGGCTCGCCAACCTTCATGGTGAAGTGCTGGGGGCGGACGGCGTTCTTGTCCGCTGGCTGCAGTTTCTCCGTGCCTATCAGGCCCACGGGAATTACAGGTGCGCCCGTGGTGAGCGCCAACCAACCGACGCCGGTCCGGCCGCGATAAAGGATGCCGTCACGGGAGCGGGTGCCCTCCGGGTAAATTCCAATGCCCTTGCCGGACTCCAGGATGTCCAGGAGGGTTTTCAGGGCCTGCACGCTGGCAGCCTGTTCACCGCGTTCCACCGGGATGGAACCGACGGCTTCGAAGAAGGACTTCATCACGGCGCCCTTAACGCCTTTGGTGGTGAAATACTCCGCCTTGGCGAAGAACGCTACTGGACGGGGCATGAGCGCCTGGACAATGACGCTGTCCAGGAAAGAGAGATGGTTTGGCGCCACAATGAACGGGCCTTCTGTTGGCACGTTCTCCAGTCCAATGACCGTGGGCCGGCACGTGGTGGAGATCAGTCCACGCGTTGTCCAGCGGATCGCATCAAAGACTGCCATCGTTTTGTACCTCGCTCAGGGCCGCCGCGCGGACAGCGTCAAGTTCTTCAATTTTGGTTCGCAACTCAAGGGTGCTGCCGACCACGGCAACCGCACCGGCTTCCTCCAGTTCGCCGTCCGAAGCGAAACCCCAGCCAACACCAATGCAGTCAAGGCCATTGGCCATTGCTCCGGCCACGTCCTGGTGCCGGTCCCCCACCATCACAGCAGGCTGGGAGTGGAGATCAGCCAAGGCCGCGCCAACAATCCCGATCTTTCCGGACGCGGAATTGGCTGCCAGCGATTCGTCGTCGGAAGCTCCCCTAATGGAGACAAAGAAATCCGCAATACCGTGATGCTCAAGGACAATCCGGGCAATACCTTGAGGCTTCTGGGTTGCAACGGCGACGGCCCGCCCCGTTTCGGCAAAGAATTCAAGGAGGTCGAATATTCCCGGATACAACTTGCTCTGGCCAATACCGGTTTCCCTGTAATGCCGCCGGTAGCGGGAAATGGTTTCATCTACCAATTCGGTCGGAACATTCGCCAGATGCAGAAGTGCATCGCTGAGCTTGGGGCCAACCATGGCGTTCAGCACGGCCTGTTCCGGGACCCGGAGGTCCATTTCGCGCAGGGCCGCGGATATTCCTCCTGTGATACCGCCGGCTGGATCGACAAGGGTGCCGTCCAGATCGAAAATTACGGGCACCGTTGTTTGAGTCACCGGCTTAGTTTCTCACGAGTAGCGGCATGCCTGAAACTCGCATGCCGCTACCGGAATACTTCTGCCCCGCTGAGGATATTCTTTAGGCGTCCAGGAAGGCGATCCGGGCTGTTAGCGCAGAATTTCCGCAAGGAACGTTGCGGTGTGGCTGTCAGTGGACTTGGCTACCTGCTCAGGCGTGCCCGTTGCGACGATCTTGCCGCCACCTGAACCACCGTTCGGCCCGAGGTCCACAATCCAGTCCGCGGACTTGATGACGTCCAGGTTGTGCTCAATGGTGATCACGGTGTTGCCCTTGTCCACCAGTCCTTGCAGGACCATAAGCAGCTTCCGGATGTCCTCGAAGTGCAGACCGGTAGTGGGTTCGTCCAGAACGTAGATGCTGCGTCCGTTGGACCTCTTCTGGAGTTCTGCAGCCAACTTCACGCGCTGCGCCTCGCCACCGGACAGGGTTGTGGCCGGCTGGCCCAGCCTGACATAGCCCAGTCCCACGTCCACCAAGGTGTTCAGATGCCGCGCGATAGGGGTGAAGGCAGCAAAGAATTCAGCGCCTTCCTCGATGGGCATGTTAAGGACATCGGCAATGGTCTTTCCCTTGTAATGCACTTCAAGGGTTTCCCGGTTGTAACGGGCGCCATGGCACACCTCACACGGAACGTAGACGTCAGGCAGGAAGTTCATTTCGATCTTCAATGTGCCATCTCCGGAGCACGCTTCGCAGCGGCCGCCCTTGACGTTGAACGAGAAGCGGCCGGGCTGGTAACCGCGGACCTTTGCTTCGGTGGTTTCGGCAAACAGTTTCCGGATGTTGTCGAACACGCCTGTGTACGTTGCCGGGTTGGAGCGGGGTGTGCGCCCAATGGGGCTCTGATCGACGTGGACCACCTTATCCAGGTGCTCCAATCCATTCACGCTCCGGTGCCGCCCGGCAACCTGCTTGGCGCCATTGAGCTTGTTGGCGAGGACCTTGTAAAGGATCTCGTTCACCAGCGTGGACTTGCCCGAACCGCTGACACCCGTCACTGCCGTGAAGAGCCCCAGGGGGAACGTGGCATCCACATTGTCCAGGTTGTTTTCCCTGGCACCGATGACCTTTAGTTCACGTTTTTTGTCGTACTTGCGGCGCTTGGCCGGGACATCGATCTTGCGGCGGCCGGACAGGTAGTCGCCAGTGAGGGAGTCCTTGTTTTCCAAGAGCTCCTTGTAGGTACCTGAATGGACCACTTGCCCGCCGTGCTCCCCGGCGCCGGGTCCAATGTCAACCACCCAGTCCGCTTCATGGATGGTGTCCTCGTCATGCTCCACCACGATCAGTGTGTTGCCGAGATCCCGCAGGCGGGTCAGCGTCTCGATCAAGCGGCGGTTGTCGCGCTGGTGCAGACCGATGGAAGGTTCGTCAAGGACGTAGAGGACTCCCACCAGGCCGGAACCAATTTGCGTAGCCAGGCGGATACGTTGGGCTTCACCGCCGGACAAGGTCCCGGAAGGACGTTCCAGGTTCAAGTATTCAAGTCCCACGTCCAAAAGGAACGTCAACCGGGCCTGGATTTCCTTCAGGACCTGGTGGGCAATCTGTGCCTCGCGGTCGGTCAGGGTCAGGCTGCCCAGGAACGACGCACATTCACGCATGGGAAGGGCCGCGACTTCAGCGATCGACTTCCCATTGATCAACACCGACAACGAGGCAGGATTGAGCCGGGCACCGTTGCACTCGGGGCAGGGAATCTGGCGCATGTACTCTTCGTACCTGTCCCGTGCCCAATCCGAGTCAGTTTCGCCGTGTTTGCGGTGAACATATTGGATGGCGCCCTCAAAGCCGGTGCTGTACTTGCGTTCCCGGCCGAACCGGTTGCGATACTGGACCACAACCTTGTGGTCCTTGCCGTGCAGCACGGTGTTCCGGACATCCTTGGGGAGTTTTTCCCACGAGGTGTCCATGGAGAAGCCGAGTTCATGGGCCAGGCCCTCCAGGAGGCGGTTCCAGTACTCCGTGGTGGCGGTGCCCAGGGACCAGGGGGCGATGGCGCCTTGTGCCAGGGAAAGCTCCGGATTGGGAACAATCAGTTCCTCGTCCACTTCAAGCCTGGTTCCGATGCCACTGCAGGCCGAGCAGGCGCCAAAGGGGTTGTTGAACGAGAAAGAGCGTGGCTCGATTTCATCGATGGCCAGGGGGTGCTCGTTGGGGCATGCGAGGTTCTCGGAGAAAGCACGGATACGTGCGGGGTCCCCCGCGTCAAGGTCCACGAACTCAATCAGCACCCGGCCTTCCGCCAAGCCCAAGGCAGTTTCAATGGAATCGGTGAGCCGCTGGCTGATCTCTTCCTTGACCACCAAGCGGTCCACCACCACCTCGATGGTGTGCTTGAACTGTTTGCCAAGCTTGGGCGGCTCGCTGAGCTGTACCAGTTCGCCGTCCACCCGTGCGCGCGAATAGCCTTTGGCCGTGAGTTCCTTGAAGAGGTCCACGAACTCGCCCTTGCGCCCGCGAACCACAGGAGCGAGAACCTGGAATCGTGTGCCCTTTTCCAGTTCCAACAGCTGGTCAACGATCTGCTGCGGGGTTTGCCGGGCGATGGGCTCGCCACAAACCGGGCAGTGCGGACGGCCTACACGCGCCCAGAGCAGACGCATGTAGTCGTAAATTTCCGTGATGGTGCCCACGGTGGAGCGAGGGTTCTTGCTGGTGGATTTCTGGTCGATCGACACCGCGGGCGACAGGCCCTCGATGAAGTCCACGTCCGGCTTGTCCACCTGGCCGAGGAACTGGCGGGCGTAGGCGGACAACGATTCCACGTACCGACGCTGCCCCTCGGCAAAGATCGTATCGAATGCCAAGGAGGACTTGCCTGAGCCTGAAAGGCCCGTGAACACGATCATCGCATCCCTGGGGAGGTCCAGGTCTACATTGCGCAGGTTGTGTTCCCGCGCGCCCTTGACTACCAGCCGGGACAGGTCCGGCCTGGTGGGCTTGGTATCGGGGACGACGGCTACACTCTTCAGGGCATCGATGGCTGCATCTTCAGCTAAGGCTTTGGGCACCTACCAATGCTAATCGAAAACTTCTTCGAATTTCCATGTCGTGCCTCACATGCTACCGATCGGTATCAATCAGCGTCATATGCGGCCGCAAGAAGCTGTACAGCCTCCGCGAATGAGGCTCCTTGGGCCTTTGCCGCAGCAGCATACTGGGCGGCAACTTCCGCAAGCGCGCCCCAGCGGTCATCCCGTGCACACACGATGGTGCCGTTGCGTCCCCTCGTGGCGACGACGCCGGCAGCCTCCAGTTCCTTATAGGCGCGGGCCACTGTATGTGGGGCTACATCCAACACACCCGCCAGGTTGCGCACCGGCGGGAGCTTCGCTCCAACTGCGAGGACGCCGGAGTCTGCGAGTTCGATGATGCGCAGCCTCAGCTGCTCAAAAAGGGCAACTCCGCTGCTGGTGTTGGGCCGCCAGTTCCCGGGAAAGCCGTCCATGGCAGTCATCGCGAAAACCGGCCGGGTACCGGAAGCCATCCGGGCGTTTGCTGCTCAATGAAGCGTCCATGGTCCATGCCGAGAATTAGACCAGCGACGCGGAAAGGGTACAAGCCACGGGCGGCAGGAAACTTAATTGCTACGTCCGGCAACAGGTCCTGCCGGCTCATTTGTCTTTCCGGGCCACCGCGAAGATACGACGGAACGGGAACACCGTCCCGTGGCCCGTAGGCGGATATGCCTCGCGCAGCAAAGCGGAGTATTCCTGCTCGAATTCGGCGGCATCTGCAGGAGACAGCGCTGCCAGTACCGGCCGCAGTCCTGTGCCGCGCACCCACTCAAGGACGGGGTCCTTGCCCGGCAACAGCTGCTGGTAGGTGGTTTCCCAGGCGTCAGCTGCGCAGCCGGCGTCGAGCATGATACCCAGGTAGTCCGCAGGACTGCCCACAACGCCATCATGCCGAAGGACGCCGCCAAGGCGGGAGGACCATTTGGGTGACGCGGCAAGCTCCCTCATGAGAGTGTGCGAAGGGGATGTGAAGTTCCCCGGGACCTGGAGCGCGAACCAGGCGCCTGGTTTAAGTGCACGCAGCCAGTGACCGAGCATGGCCTGGTGCCCGGGAACCCACTGGAGTGCGGCGTTGGTTACTACGACGTCTGTCTCCTGGTCAGGCTGCCAACCAGCAATATCTGCCTGCTCGAATTCCAGGTTGGCGAATTTCCGGGCCTCTCCATCTGCCTTCGCAAGCATGTCGCCGGAGGAATCGAGGCCGACCACGCGCGCATCGGGCCAGCGGACAGCCAGTGTGGCTGTGAGGTTGCCGGGGCCGCATCCAAGATCCACCACTTTCCGCGGCGATTCAGCCTGGATCCTGGCCACCAAGTCATGGAACGGCCTGTCCCTGTGATTGCCGAACTCCACATACTTGGACGGATCCCACCTCATATAAGCCTCCTGGCGTTGGGCAACAGTGCTGGGGCGAGCCTAAACCGTCCGGGGACTAAGCTGGAAACCAATGAAACTTCTTGAGCAGCTCCCTGGTTCCACCCCCTCCAACCCGTTGGGTCCGGACGAGATCTATACACGGTTCGTTGAGTGGACAGAAGGCCGCGGCTTGCAGTTGTACGCTGCCCAGGACGAAGCCATCATGGAGCTCGCCTCCGGAGCCAACGTCATCCTGGCTACACCCACCGGGTCGGGTAAATCGCTGGTCGCCATTGCGGCCCACTTCGAGGCCATGGCCCGTGGCCAGCGCAGTTATTACACCGCTCCCATCAAGGCTTTGGTCTCGGAGAAGTTTTTCGCCCTCTGCGACATCTTCGGTGCCGAAAACGTTGGCATGATTACGGGTGACTCCGGCGTAAACCAGGATGCGCCGATAATTTGCTGCACCGCTGAGATCCTGGCCAATATTGCCCTCCGCGAGGGAGCTTCCGCGGAACTTGGCACCGTGATCATGGATGAATTCCACTTCTACTCCGATCCCCAGCGCGGATGGGCCTGGCAGGTTCCCCTGCTTGAACTGCCGCAGGCCCAGTTCCTGCTCATGTCCGCGACGCTGGGTGACGTCAGCCGTTTCGAAGCCGGCCTCACCGAACTCACCGGGCGGCCCACCACTACCGTTAGCTCTGCCGAACGTCCGATTCCACTGCATTACTACTACCACCTCACTCCGGTCCACGAGACACTGGAAGAACTGCTCTCCACCAAGCAGGTCCCGGTCTACGTTGTGCACTTCAGCCAGGCAGAAGCGATCGAGCGTGCCCAGAACCTGATGAGCATCAACATGTGCAGCCGGGAGGAAAAGGACCGCATCGCTGAGCTCATCGCAGGCTTCCGGTTCGCCGCGGGCTTCGGAAAGACACTCAACCGGCTGGTCCGCCATGGCATCGGCGTCCATCACGCCGGCATGCTGCCCAAGTACCGCCGCCTGGTGGAGCAACTCGCACAAGCCGGGCTCCTGAAGGTTATCTGCGGGACCGACACGCTGGGCGTGGGCATCAACGTTCCCATCCGCACGGTTCTGTTGACGGCGTTGAGCAAATACGACGGCGTACGCACCCGGGTGCTCAACTCACGCGAGTTCCACCAGATTGCCGGCCGCGCGGGTCGCGCAGGGTATGACACCGCCGGCACCGTGGTGGTCCAGGCACCGGATCACGTAGTGGAGAATGCCAAGGCCATGGCAAAGGCCACGGCAAAGTTCGGCGACGACCAGAAGAAGCTTCGCCAAGTGGTCAAGAAGAAGCCACCGGAAGGTTTCGTTTCCTGGGGTGAATCAACGTTCAAACGGCTGGTGGAGTCGGTTCCGGAGCCTTTGGGTTCCAGCTTTACGGTCACCCACGCGATGCTCCTCAACCTCATGGAACGCCCAGGAGATCCGTTCCAGGCAACCCGGCGCTTGCTCACTGAAAACCACGAGAACCGCCCGGCGCAGTTGAAACTCATGAAGAAAGCGCTGGGCATCTACCGTGAACTGCTGGCCGCGGGTGTGGTTGAACGCATTCCGGAAGATGAACAACAATCCGAAGGCCGTTCTGTCCGCTTGACGGTCCACTTGCAGGCCAACTTTGCCCTCAATCAACCGCTTTCACCGTTTGCGCTTGCCGCGCTGGAACTGCTGGATCCAGAGTCGCCGTCGTATGCGCTGGACGTTGTTTCGGTTATCGAGGCCACATTGGAGAAGCCGCGCCAGATTCTCTCTGCGCAGCAGAAGAAGGCCCGTGGCGAGGCGGTTGCCGCCATGAAGGCCGACGGCATCGAATATGAGCAGCGGATGGCCATGCTCGATGAAGTCACGTACCCGATGCCCTTGGCGGAGATTCTTGGCCAAGCCTTCGAGGTGTACCGAAAGGCTGCACCATGGGTGGGCGACTTCGAGCTGGCGCCGAAGTCAATTATCCGCGACATGTATGAACGTGCCATGAACTTCGGAGAGTTCGTGCAGTTCTACGGCCTGGCCCGCTCCGAGGGCATCGTCCTGCGCTACTTGGCGGATGGATTCCGTGCACTCAGGCAGACTGTGCCCCAGGACTTGCTGCGCGAGGACCTCGAGGACCTCATCGCCTGGCTGGGTGAACTTGTCCGGCAAGTGGACTCCAGCCTCCTAGACGAGTGGGAGGAGCTAACCTCAGGGCTCATGCCAACACCGCATGACGCTCCCCCACCTCCGCCGCCGCTATTGACCACGAACATCAGGGCTTTCCGGGTCATGGTCCGGAACGAAATGTTCCGCAGGGTGGAGCTGTTTGCGGACGAAGACTCTGCCGCCCTGGGTGAGCTGGACGCCGACGCCGGCTGGGACGCCGAGCGCTGGGAAGAGGTTCTGGACGACTACTTCGATGAACACGATGACATCGGCACGGGACCTGATGCCCGCGGACCCGGATTGCTCATCATCACCGAAGAACCCGGCACGTGGCGGGTCCGCCAGATCTTCGATGACCCCGCCGGAAACCACGACTGGGGCATCTCCGCCGATGTGGATCTCGCGGCTTCCGATGAGACGGGCACAGCCGTGGTTCGCGTGACGAACGTCAACCGGCTCTAAGCCAACAGGCTCCCAGGTCCAGCTCAACCGGCTTAAGGAAGTCCCATGGAATCCGTCCCCGATCTCGGCAGCAGCTTGCGGGCGCTGGAGGTAATGAGCGCACAACCTGCGGCTCCCTGGACCGGATCGCGACGATGGTGGCCCTGCGCAGATGGCGTTCCTGCACTGGACGTGGAAGGGCTGGCTTTGGGCGCGGTGCGGGCTGCAGCTACGGCCCTGAATGCCTTGATGGGAACGACGCACCGGTATTCTGTGGCAGCGGGGCCCACTGCGGCTGCGTTCGATTCCCTGGGGCACCTGCGCGTAGGTGGCCGGAAAGCTGAAGGGTTCGCTCCCTTGTCCGGTTTTCGAAAAACCGCTGATGGCTGGATCCGCCTCCACGCAAACTATCCACACCACGCCGCCCGGCTCATGGAAGCGGTCTCGGCCAGCGAACCTGCCGACGTGGACCGCGCACTACTGGCAATGACGGCTTTGGAAGCCGAACACCTTATTGCGGGAAACGACGGCGTAGCGGCCGCTGTCCGTACCAGGGAAGAGTGGGTAGCCGCCCCTATGTTTGAAGCGGCCAGTGAGGGGCCGTGGATCACTTTCGATCAACCGGGACAATCCGCTGAAGCAAGCCGCCCGTCGTCGTGGGTTCCTGCCGCGGAACCGGAACGTCCTTTGGCAGGTCTCAAAGTCCTTGACCTGACCCGCGTCATTGCCGGCCCCGTGGCAACCCGGCTCCTTGGAGCCTTGGGCGCGGACGTCCTCCGGATAGACCCTCCGCACCTTCCGGAGCTGACAGATGCCTTCATTGACTCCGGCTTTGACAAGCACAGCGCCGAAGCAGACTTCCGGAATCCCGATGATCTGGCTGCGGTCATGGACCTCCTGGAGACGGCAGACGTTGTGGTGGTGGGGTATCGCGGCGGCGGGCTGGATCGTTTTGGATTGACCCCCGACGCGCTGCTGCGGCGCCGCGCCGACCTCGTCGTAGTTGCCTTGGGCGCATGGGGCCACGGCGGTCCCTGGCAGGCGCGACGAGGTTTTGACAGCCTCGTGCAGGCAGCATGCGGGATAGCTGATCGATATGGCCAGTCCGGCGACGGCGGGTGGAGGCCTGGGGCGCTACCGGTGCAGGCACTGGATCACGCCACGGGTTATGGCCTTGCGGCGGCAGTGTTCGCTTTGCTGGTCCAGCGACTGGGTACGGGACGTGGCGGAGCGGCCCGGCTTTCGCTGGCCCGGACAGCGGAAGAGTTACTTCTCCTTTCGACGGGCACGGCGACTGAAGTCGAGCTGCCAGAGCCCGATTTCCACGAGATGGACAGCCCCTACGGCCGTCTCCGGTACGTTGGCCCACCCATCACGGTGGATGGTGTTCCCCTTGGTTATCAAGAACCTCCTGTCACGTACGGGTCCTCCGCCCTGCGCTGGCGGTAGGCGACCCGGGCCCTAGTAAGCTCGGAAGCATGAGTGTAATCCGCCCTGCCACCGTTGAAGACGTTCCCGCCATCCTGCGTATGATCCACGATCTTGCGATCTACGAAAAGGAACCCGACGCCGTCAGGAACACCCCGGAGCTCCTGACCGAGGTGCTCTTCGGAGAGAACCCCCGGGTGTACGCCACCATGGCCGCGAATGCCGCCGGGACAGTGCAAGGTTTCGCCCTGTGGTTCCTGAACTACTCAACGTGGGAGGGTGTCCACGGCATCTACCTGGAGGACCTTTACGTTATTCCGGAAGCGCGTGGCGAGGGCCATGGCAAGGCGCTCCTGCAGCATCTGGCCGCGACCGCCGTCGAACGCGGCTATGCCCGGGTGGAATGGAGCGTCCTGGACTGGAACGAACCGTCCATCAAGTTCTATAAGAACCTTGGCGCCCTCCCCATGGATGAATGGTCGACGTTCAGGCTGACCGGCGAGGCGCTGGAAACGTTCGGGGCAGGTGCCACCAACGGAAGCAAGGCTCTTGCCCATGGCTGATCTGCAGGCCGTGGCCGACGCACACCGCATCCGCGCCCGGCACGAATTCCGAGGCCTCCGAACCGCTGAGCACTACTTCACGGTCCCCCTGGACCACGGTTTGGCCACATCTGCTGTGGACGGCCAGACGACCGGCGAAACGATCACTGTATTCGCGCGGGAGTATTCCTCCACGGAGTACTCCGCGGAGGAGGCCGCCAAACTTCCGTGGCTGCTGTTCCTCCAGGGTGGACCCGGCGGACGCGGGAACCGCGTCACTTCCCTCTCAGGTTGGATGAAGGCAGCGGCCAAGGATTTTCGGATCCTGATGCTGGACCAGCGCGGCACAGGCCTTTCCACTCCGGTGGAGCGGCAGTCATTGGAGCTACGGGGTGACGCCGCAGCCCAGGCTGACTACCTGACGCACTTCCGGGCCGATTCGATCGTGGCTGACGCCGAGTTCATCCGGCATGCCCTGGATTCCGGCCCATGGTCGGTGCTGGGCCAGAGCTTTGGTGGATTCTGTGCGTTGACCTATTTGTCGTTCGCCCCGAAAGGGCTGCGGGAGGTTCTCATCACGGGAGGACTTGCCCCGCTGCACGGCCCCGCCGAGCGCGTTTACCGCGCCACTTTCCGCCGGGTGGCGGAGCGGAACGCGGAGTACTTCGCCTGGTATCCGGAAGACCGCGAAACTGTCACCAGGATCGTCCGCCACCTCGGGCAGCATGAGGAATTCCTGGCCAGCGGAGAACGGCTGACGCCCGAGCGGTTCCAGATGGTGGGATCGTTCCTCGGCGGCAACACCCGGGTGGACTCCCTGCACTACCTCCTGGAGGACGCTTTCATCGAAACGCCTTTGGGCGAACGCCTGTCGGAGGTGTTCCTTGAGCAAGTCCGGACCCTGGTGAGCCGGGCCGGGAACCCTCTGTACGCGGTCCTCCATGAATCGATCTACGGGCAGGGGCAGGCCACGGACTGGGCAGCATGGCGCGTGCTGGAAGAATTCCCGGAGTTCAAACCCGAAGCAGAAGCCCCCCTGCTCACGGGCGAAATGGTCTACCCCTGGTACTTCGAACAGGATCCGGCACTAATCCCGCTTCGCGACGTAGCCGACTTGCTGGCAGCCAAGTCGGATTGGTGTCCCCTCTACGACCACCAGCAGTTGGCGGTCAACAAGGTTCCAGTAGCAGCCGCCGTCTACAAAAACGATATCTACGTGGACCATGACCTCTCAATGGAAACCGCCGCGGCAGTCCGTGGGCTTCAAACCTGGGTCACGGACGACTTCCACCATGACGGCATAGGGGAAGACGGCGAAGGCATCTTCAGGCGGCTCTTCGGGCTTGTGCGGGGTTCCCGCTAACCCACCCGTTTCCAGCGCAGGGATTGTTCCCGCACAGGGATTCTTCCTATGCGGGGAGTGAACGGCGCACCCGGGCAGCGGTGGCGGCCGTTAAGGCCAGCATGACGGCGGCCAGCACGCCAGCGGCTATGTTCAGTCCTTCGTAGCCGAGCCAGGCGAGGACGAGTCCGGATGTCGCGCCGCCCGTGGCACCCGCCGCGCCCATGAGCGTATCGGAAACGCCCTGCACGGTTACCCTCTGTTCTTCGGCGACGCTCTCCGCAAGCAGGGTGGATCCGGCAATGGTCGCGGCGGACCAGCCAAGGCCAAGGATGATCAGCCCGGTGGTGACCAACACCGGCTCTTGCTGGCCGATTCCTGCGATCAGCACTGCGACCAGCAGAAGCCCGTGGCCCATGGCGATGGTTTGGATGCGGCCGGCTTTGTCCGTCAGCCAACCCCAGAGTGGCGATAGGGCGAACATGCCGGCGATATGCAGCGAAATGGTCAGCCCAATAACTACCAGGGCATCCGTGCTGTCAGTTGTTCCGCCGTGATGGCCGGCATGTGAACCGCCAACCAGCTGCTGCAGGTGCAAGGGTGTCATGGACATGATCGCCACCATGACGCCGTGTGCTGCGACCACGGCCGCAAGCCCAAGGATGGCCCGGGGCGAGGAACGAACAGCCTGCAGGCCGGAACGGATTGTGCCCCTGACAGGCAGGGTCCCGGCGCCTGCGGATTGCTGGACCAAGCGCCGTGCCAGCAGCAGCGGGTCGGGCCGCAAACCGGCAAACAGCAGCACCGCCGCCAGGAACAGCCCTGCGGCCGAGAAGACAAACGGTCCGGCAATCGGCGGCAGGCCCAATGTGGCCCCCACTGCGGCGCCGGGCTGGATGAGGTTCGGCCCCGCGACAGCCCCAATCGTGATGGCCCAAACAACAGTGGACAGTGACCTGCCGCGGTGCTCAGCGTGGGCGAGGTCGACGGCGGCGAACCTCGCTTGGAGGTTGGCGGCTGTACCAAGACCGAGGAAACCGGCAGCGAACAGGAGCAGCGGGAAGGATCCGACCACCACGGATGCCATCACCAGGAGCGCCCCGATCATGGCAGCGACCAAACCGGAGACGAGGCCAACCCGGCGTCCGCGTGCTTCCGCGAGACGTGCCAGCGGTAGGGCAGTCAGGGCTGCAGCGAGGGTCAGCACAGTAGTGATCGATCCAGCCCACGCCTCGGATCCGGACAGGTCCACGGCCAGGAGCGATCCAATGGATAACGTGGCGCCGTTACCGATTCCACTTAGGAGCTGGGCCGAGCTGAGCAGGAAAACAGTACGGCGCTGAACCCGTTGGGGGTCCAGCGCCGTAGTAGAAGTGGTAGTCACTTCACGAGACTACAACCTTCACAGTCCGGTTACTCTGCTTCGCTCAAGCTCTTCTTCGCGTCTTCTTCCAACCGCGCGTCCAGCTTGGACTGGCGGGCGGCAGGGCTAAGCAGGCTGGCCACGACGGCTACGACGATCGTGCCGATAATGACCGCCAACGAAACGAAGGTGGGAATCTCTGGAGCCCACTCGATGTGGTGGCCGTTGTTGATGAAGGGAAGCTCGTTGACGTGCATTGCGTGCAGGACGAGCTTGACGCCAATGAAGGCAAGAATGACTGACAGGGCGTGCTTCAAGTAGATCAAGCGGCTCATCAGTCCGCCCAGCAGGAAGTACAGCTGGCGCAGGCCCATGAGCGCGAAGATGTTGGCCGTGAAGACGATGAAGGCACTCTGGGTCAGGCCGAAGATCGCGGGAATGGAGTCCACCGCGAACAGGAGGTCGGTCATGCCGATGGTCACGAAGACGATCAGCATCGGGGTGAAGACCTTCTTGCCGTCCACCGTGGTCCGGAGCTTGCCGCCGTCGAACTTTTCAGACATCGGCAGGACCTTGCGCAGCCGGGCAACCAGGGGGTTTTCGGCACCTTCTTCTTCGTCTTCACCGGAATCCGTGGCCTGCTTCCAGGCAGTCCACAGCAGGAACGCGCCGAAGATGTAGAAGATCCAGCTGAATTGCTCGATGACTACCGCGCCCAAGGCGATGAAAATACCGCGAAGGACCAGTGCGATGATGATGCCAACCATCAGCACTTCCTGCTGGTATTTCCGCGGCACCGAGAAGCGGGCCATGATGATGATGAAGACGAACAGGTTGTCGATGCTCAGGCTGTATTCCGTAACCCAGCCAGCGACGAACTGGCTGCCGTATTCGGGGCCAGTGAAGTAGAACATGGCACCGGCAAAGACCAGGGCCAAGGCAACGTAGAAAGCGACCCAAAGGCCGGCTTCCTTCATTGTTGGTTCGTGGGGACGCTTGACGACCAGAAGGAGGTCGATGAGCAGGATAATTCCGAGGGCGACAAACGAGCCGACCTCAAACCAGATTGGAAGCTCCATTAATGCGGGCCTTTCGCAGGGTACGGGAAAGCGGTGTAAGTCTCTCCGGCCTGCCAGTGCGGTGAATGCACGTTCAGCGGCCCACTAAGTCCGGCGAGGCATCTGTGCCTTGCGTGCTGACGGACGTAGCGCTTGGGATACTCCCCTACGTGACCATAACCTTACCTTAGGCGTGCCCTGCAGACTGCATTTGACGCAATTCCCGCTTCAACTCCCCCACTTCGTCACGGATTCGGGCCGCCACCTCGAATTGCAGTTCGGCAGCGGCGCCATGCATCTGTTCCGTGAGTTGTTCGATGAGGCCAACCAGGTCTTCCGCTGGAGCTGCGGCCAGCCCGTCCTTCCGGACGGTGGCTGCACCTTTGGCGCCGGACGTACGTTTGGCTCCCTTGGCCAGCCTGTTGTTGTTCAGGAGCTCCTGGGTATCGGCGTCTTCGCGTGCCAACTGGTCCGTGATGTCAGCGATCTTCTTGCGAAGCGGCTGGGGGTCAACCCCGTTGTCGGTGTTGTACTTGACCTGGATGGCGCGGCGCCGGTTGGTTTCCTCGATGGCGTGGGCCATGGAGTCCGTGATCCTGTCCGCGTACATGTGCACCTGGCCGGACACATTTCGAGCGGCACGGCCAATCGTCTGGATCAGGGAGGTGGAGGAACGCAGGAAGCCTTCCTTGTCCGCATCCAGGATGCTTACGAGTGAGACTTCAGGCAGGTCCAGGCCTTCACGCAGGAGGTTGATGCCGACCAAGACGTCAAAGACTCCCATCCTTAGCTCGCGCAGCAGCTCCACCCGGCGAAGAGTATCGACGTCGGAGTGGAGGTACTGGACCTTGACGCCATGGCCCAGGAGGTAGTCCGTGAGGTCTTCGGCCATCCGCTTGGTCAACGTGGTGACCAGGACACGTTCATCGCGTTCAGTACGTTGGCGGATTTCGCCGAGGAGGTCATCGATCTGTCCCTTGGTAGGCTTCACGATCACTTCGGGGTCGATCAGGCCGGTGGGCCGGATGATCTGCTGGACATAGCCGTCTGCCTTCCCGAGCTCGTACTTTCCGGGCGTGGCCGACAAGTACACGGTCTGCCCGATGCGTTCAAGGAACTCGTCCCACTTCAAGGGCCGGTTGTCCATGGCGGACGGCAGCCGGAAGCCGTGGTCCACCAGCGTGCGCTTGCGGGACATGTCCCCTTCATACATAGCGCCGATTTGCGGAACGGTGACGTGGGACTCGTCGATGACCAGGAGGAAGTCGTCAGGGAAGTAGTCCAACAGGCAGTGCGGTGCCGTACCGCCGGCGCGGCCATCAATGTGCCGGGAGTAATTCTCGATGCCGTTGCAGAAACCCATCTGCTGCATCATTTCGAGATCGTAGGTGGTCCGCATCCGCAGGCGCTGGGCTTCCACCAGCTTGTTCTGGCTCTCCAGCACCTTCAGGCGTTCGGCGAGTTCGTCTTCGATGGCTGTGATCGCCCGGCCCATTCGTTCCGGTCCTGCCACGTAGTGGGAAGCCGGGAAGACGTACATCTCGGTTTCCTCGCGGATGACCTCGCCGGTGACTGGATGCAGTGTGTAGATGTTCTCGATTTCATCGCCGAAAAATTCGATTCTGAGTGCGAGTTCCTCGTACATGGGAATGATCTCTACGGTGTCTCCGCGGACGCGGAAGGTGCCGCGGTGGAAGTCCATGTCGTTTCGCGTGTATTGCATGGAAACGAACTTGCGAAGGAGGTGGTCGCGGTTCATTTCAGCGCCCTTGGTGAGCGTCACCATGCCCGCAATGTATTCTTCGGGCGTTCCCAAGCCGTAAATGCAGGAGACTGTGGCCACCACGATGACATCGCGCCGGGTCAGCAGTGCATTGGTGGCCGAGTGCCGAAGGCGCTCAACTTCCTCATTGACCGAGGAGTCCTTTTCGATGAACGTATCCGTCTGGGGTACGTAGGCTTCCGGTTGGTAGTAGTCGTAGTACGAAACAAAATACTCCACCGCATTGTTGGGCAGGAGTTCCCTGAACTCGTTGGCGAGCTGGGCTGCCAGGGTCTTGTTTTGAACCATGACCAACGTGGGGCGCTGCACCTGCTCAATGAGCCACGCAGTGGTGGCGCTCTTGCCCGTGCCCGTTGCGCCAAGAAGTACGACGTCCTTCTCGCCGTTCTTGATGCGTTCCGTCAGTTCCGCAATTGCCGCCGGCTGGTCTCCGGCGGGTTTGTAGTCGCTGACGACTTCGAAGGGCGCGACGACACGGTTGATCTCTTGGGCAAGACTCATGACACCAATCTACCCCTGCACCCCGACAGTTACTGTCCTGCTTTATGTCCCGCTGCAACGGAAGAATACGACGGCGGTTGCCAGCCGGTGCGGCTGGCCCACTCATCCATCAGCGGCCAGGCCACCTCCGTGAACCAGGGCTCTTTGGCGTCGGCGTATCCAGCGGTGCCGGGGTCGGTGGCATGCTGTGCAGCCACTTCGCGTTTGTGCGCCTCGTACACGGCAAGAGCAGAAGGTTCCGCCGTCAACCAGTCGCGGAACAACAGCGCGTATCTCCAACCCGGCGTGCCGGCAACGCGCACATGAAGGTTGGTTGGGCGTCCCGGATCAGCATTGGCATGGAAGCGCTTTTGCCATTGGCCCGGATCAGGGTGTGATGGCTTCGGGGTGTCCGCGGTCACGCCAGGAACACGTGGGTATCCAGCAGCGGCCAGGCGAGGCGCGATCCGATCCGCTGTGTCAAGGTCCGCAACGGTCACTTGAAGGTCGATAACATCCTTGGCGGCCAGTCCGGGCACGGACGTAGACCCAATGTGGTCCACGGCGAGGATGTCATCCGGTGCTGCCGCCTGGATGCGCGAGGAGAGCCGGGCCGCTTGCAGGCCCCAGTCGGTTCGCGGGGCGGACAGGACCGGACCGTTTGTCCGCCGGGCACGAACCCCACGCCTGCAATTCTCAGCGAAGGGCACCAACCGCCCGAACCACAGGTCATCCACTTTGGCGAGCAGTTCCTCCCGGCTACCGGAATTTTCCAGGACGATGTCCGCTGCGGCGATTCTTGCCTCCTGGCTGGCTTGGGCCGCCATTCGGGAACGCGCGTCCTCATGGGTCATTCCGCGAAGGCCGACCATCCGTTGAATCCGCACGTCATCCGGGGCGTCCACCACGATTACCAGATGGAAAGCGCTCCCCTGCCCTGTCTCAACCAACAAGGGAATGTCCTGGACCAGAATGTCTTCATCCGTAGCTTCGGCGACGATTGCCGCTGCGGACTCCCGGACCAACGGATGGATGATGCCATTGAGCACTTCCCGCCGAGCGGGATCCTGGAAAACTATGGCGCCAAGGGCGGGCCGGTCCAGCCTCCCCTGAGGGTCCAGGATCTCCGGCCCAAAAGCCTCTACTACACGGGCCAGGCCCGGAGTTCCCGGCTCCACCACTTGCCTGGCAATGACGTCAGCATCAATGAGCACAGCCCCCAGCTCTTGCAGCCTGGCCGCCACCAGCGATTTTCCCGAGGCGATGCCGCCCGTCAGCCCGATCTTCAACACCCCTCCACACTAGACTGAAGCGGTGGAAATTGAGGATGACAGCCGCGCGACGGCCTACACAACGCTGGCCGAGGGTCCTGATTTCCGTCACGAGCTGGAGATCCGCCGCTCCCGCTTCATCACCGTCCTCCGCCGCTCTCCTGACGAAGATACGGCACGCTCACTTGTGGCTGCGCTGCGGCGCGAGTTCCATGACGCACGGCACCACTGTTCGGCTTTCGTTGTAGGTCCGGACAGGATGGTTCAACGATCCAGTGACGACGGCGAACCTTCCGGCACGGCTGGTATCCCCATGCTGGAGGCACTGCTCAAGCGTGAGACAGCACCCGGGGTGACTAATCTGAGCGACGTGAGCGCCGTCGTCGTGCGCTATTTTGGTGGGATTCTCCTGGGCACCGGCGGGCTGGTCCGCGCCTATTCGGAGTCGGTCTCGGCTGCCCTTGATGCCGCCCCGCTGGTGCAGCGCCGCAGGCTGCGGCTACACGCCGTCAGCGTTCCGCATGCCGCCGCCGGGCGACTGGAAAATGACCTCCGCTCGGCCGGGTACGTAATGGCGGAGACCGGCTACGGAGCCAACGAGACGGTCCTGCGATTGGCGCTCCCCGATGAGCCGGCAGCAATGGCCGACGCCGGTGCACGGCTCGCGGCGTTAACCGCCGGGTCTGCGGTGCTCCAGCCGGAAGGAACGGAATGGATCGATGTGCCCTGAATCAACTGTGGCACCCCGCGTGGCACTGGCCGACGTTGATGAGGAGATGCTCAAGGAATTGCTTGCGTTGGCGCTCGTACAAGCCAGCGCTGATGAGGTCACTCCCCCTCTGGGCTCGACGCCGTTCTGGAACCCTGAGCGGATCGCCTGGTTCCACACCTATCACCGGGCCGCTGCAGCCGGACTTGAAGGACCTGCGCGTGAGAAGACCTGGGCTGTGGTGGCAGACGGAGCGGTGGTTGGCTCCATCAGGCTGAAACGAACGGCGCCCGGTTCCGCAGAAACCGGCATCTGGTTGGGCCGGAGTTTCCGCGGCCAAGGCCTTGGGCGGCTGGCCCTCCACCTGGTGGCAGACGAAGCGCGTACTCGGGGCTTCGCCGTCCTGCAAGCCTCTACGACGCCAGGAAACAAGGCTGCACAAGCCCTGCTGTCTTCCCTCGGTGCCGAACTCATAGTCGAGGCCGCTTCAGTGGAAGCGCGGCTGGCGCTCCGATAGGCAGTGCTCTTTTCACTTGTGCCCATCGCGCCTGACTTAAGCAGAAGGACCCCTGCCGCAAGGCAGGGGTCCTTCTTTGGCTATTCAGCGCATCCCGTGAGGGGTGGCGGAATTAGTTGCCGGTCAGCTTCTCACGCAGTGCTGCGAGAGCTTCGTCGGACGCCAGGGTACCGGCGTTGGACTCAGCAGCAGCCGGCTCCGAGGAGTAGCTGGTGGTGCCGGAATCGCTCTCACCGGACGTTGCAGCGGCAGCGTCGTCAGCAGCGTGCTGTGCAACCTGCTTCTTGTGGGCTTCCCAACGGGTCTGGGCGTCAGCGTACTGCTGCTCCCAAGCGGCGCGCTGGGTCTCGTAGCCTTCGAGCCATTCGTTCGACTCGGGGTCGAAGCCCTCGGGGTACTTGTAGTTGCCCTCTTCGTCGTACTCAGCGGCCATACCGTACAGAGCGGGATCGAACTCGGTGCTGTCAGCGTCAACGCCCTCGTTAGCCTGCTTGAGGGAGAGGGAGATGCGACGACGCTCGAGGTCGATGTCGATGACCTTGACGAACAGTTCGTCGCCAACGGAGACAACCTGCTCGGCGAGCTCCACGTGGCGGACAGCCAGCTCGGAGATGTGAACGAGGCCTTCGATGCCGTCTTCGACGCGAACGAACGCACCGAACGGAACCAGCTTGGTGACCTTACCCGGAACAACCTGGCCGAGGGCGTGGGTGCGGGCGAAGGTCTGCCACGGATCTTCCTGCGTAGCCTTGAGCGACAGGGAGACACGCTCGCGGTCCAGATCCACTTCGAGGACCTCGACGGTGACTTCCTGGCCAACCTCGACAACCTCGGACGGGTGGTCGATGTGCTTCCAGGAGAGCTCGGAAACGTGAACGAGGCCGTCTACGCCGCCAAGGTCCACGAATGCACCGAAGTTGACGATGGAGGAAACGACGCCGGGACGAACCTGGCCCTTTTCCAGCTTGTTGAGGAACGTGGAGCGGACCTCGGACTGGGTCTGCTCGAGCCATGCACGGCGGGACAGCACAACGTTGTTGCGGTTCTTGTCCAGCTCGATGATCTTGGCTTCGATCTGCTGACCGATGTACGGAGCGAGGTCGCGGACACGACGCATCTCGACGAGGGATGCGGGCAGGAAGCCGCGCAGGCCGATGTCCAGGATGAGGCCACCCTTGACAACCTCGATGACGGTACCGGTAACGACGCCGTCTTCTTCCTTGACCTTCTCGATGTCGCCCCAGGCGCGCTCGTACTGAGCACGCTTCTTGGAGAGGATCAGACGGCCTTCTTTGTCTTCCTTGGTGAGAACCAAAGCTTCGACCTGATCGCCAACGGCAACAACTTCGCCGGGGTCAACGTCGTGCTTGATGGAAAGCTCGCGGGAAGGGATGACACCTTCGGTCTTGTAACCGATGTCGAGCAGGACTTCGTCGCGGTCGACCTTGACGACGGTACCTTCGACGAGGTCGCCGTCGTTGAAGTACTTGATGGTGGCGTCGACAGCTGCGAGGAAGTCCTCAGCGGTACCGATGTCGTTAATGGCGACTACGGGGGTACCGGGCTTCTCGGTGGAGGTGATGGTCATGTAGTAGGGGCTCCGTTGTGGATAGTGTGTCGGTCAGGCAAACCGCTGCCGCCCGGGTCCGGACGGCAGAACACGGCAAAATACCGGGTCATCCTGATTTGTGGATTAATACAAAATGGACGCATGCACGTAGTACACGCCCGTTTATTCTAGTCGTATCTGCAAAGCAGGGTCAAAAGGACCCCGGCAGGACTACGAAGGCCTTCACACAGGCAGGACGTCTCCGAGCCGCGCGAACGTAACCCCGCGGTCCAGCAAGCGAGGCAAAGCCTTCGCATAACCCTCGGCAGTTCCCGAGGCCGGCCTGTTGAAATGCGAAATCACGATGTCCCCCGCAGCAACCTTGGCCACTTCCCCGGCGACGGTTGCCGGCGTGAAAGTGGCACCGCCGTCGCCGTTCACGGTGAAGTTGACCGGGAGCATCCCCAACCTGCGGGTCATGCTCGCTGCGACTTCGTCGTAGAACGCCGTTCCCGGCCTGAAGAAGCGAGGCGAAACACCGGTCAACTCAAGCATCAGGGCTTGGTTGCCCATTAGTTCCTCGTACACTGCGGCCGGGTTTGCCGTTCCGGCAATGCCGTAGGCGGACCTGCCGTTAACTGACAAGGGCAGGTGCAGTGTCCCGTGGTTCGCGAGCTCAAAGAGAGGCTCGGCGGCCAGTTCCGAGGCAAGTGACCTGTTGGCGGCAATCCAGCGGCTGTTGATGAAAAGCGTGGCCGGGACGTTGAGGCTGCGGAGCGACTTCAGCAATTTGTGGTCACAGCCGGTTCCGCCGGGGCCGCCGCAGGCGTCGAAGGTCAGGGCCACATGCTGCGAGGCAGAATTGTTCACCACACCCGTAACGTGAAGGCCCCACTCCTGGGGCCGCAGGGGACCAAATTCCGCCAGGATCTGCGGCTTGCCTGGGATTGTGGCTGGCGATGCAGGAACGCTCGACGGCGGAGCTACAGTGCTGTCGCCTCCCTCACCGCTGCCTCCTTCACCGCCGCCGGGTTTGGCGGCGATGGCCGCGGCGGCCTGCTCGCTTGAGAGTGCAGCGATCGAAGGCGGTGGCGTCGCAGGGCCGGCACCCGGTGCGCTTGGCTGGGTGACAGGCGACGCCGGCCCTGCTCCCGCGCCGTCCGGGAATGCCGACCTCCCATTGTCCGCGCAAGCCGCCAGAGCGGCAGATGCCAGTCCCGCCATTCCAAGCAGCACTGATCGCCGGCCGGCCAGCGGCCGCCGCTTGGAATCCCCCATGGATGTCCTTGTCTATTGGGTCTGTGAGCTCTTTGTAGAAGTGTATTTCTAGAAATGGGTGAGGCAGTGTGCCGGCCGCTCCACAGCAAAAAGCTGCTGGGCTGCGAATGCGGCACCGGGCTTGCCTTCACGCATCCGCCCTGCAGCAGTGAGCGTCACCGGGGACACAGCACCAAGATAGATGGACGCGAGATCGGCGACATCCATCCAGAGATCCGGTTCCTGGCCGGATGCCTCGGTGACGGTCGCGGCAGCACCGCCGTCGGACTCCAACGCCCACGTGCCACCAGCCATGCCAAGCGTATCCGAGACTTCCATGACCAGCTTTCCGGCAGCCGGGTACCGGCGGGCGGACAGCGCTGCCGGAACGTCCAGGATCCGTAACCACAACATGTCCCGCACGTCCGAGGAATCCAAGCATCTGGGATCTTCCAGGGCCCACGTCAACGGATCATCCACGGGGGCCTCGGCCCACGTCACCTGGTCAATGAGATCGATGCTCCCAAGGAAGCGCCAGAGATCGAGGTAGGCCGCATTGGTACCAGCAACGAGGTCCACGATTTCCATGGTGTACGGCTTGGCGTCCCAGCCCTTGAAGCGATAGGAAACGTAGCCGTCCGGTGTCCCGGAGGAGTCGTAGTGCAGGGCGCTTCTGACCCCGGTGTCCGGCTTCCCGTCATGGCCGATCGCTCCGGAAGCCAGCAAGCGATAGTACTCTTGACGGTCTACTGAGCCAGGAGTTACCCGCTGGACGTGTTCGAAGACCTGTGGCGCAACGTCCAGCAGAACGGCCGGATCAGCCACCTCTACCGTTCCTGTCGCTTGCCCCTTGAGGCGGAAACGAGGGCCGGTATCGACCTTGATGCTGCGCTCAAAAGTAGCCACGCCAAAACCGAAGCGGCCGTAGATGGACCCCTCCGAGGCCGTCAGCGCTGCCATGGCGAGGCCATCGTCCTTTGCGCCGGCAAGGTCAGCGGTGATCATGCCCCGGAGCAGCCCTTTGCGCCGGTGCGTTCCACGCACAGTCACGTTGGTCACCAGGTTTGATTCCAGTTGCCGGCCAAACCCGATGTTCAGGGATTTGCGCATGGTGCCGTACGTGGCCACCGGAACCTCCGCGCCCAGAGCGTACTGGGGAACGTCTCCTTTGATGTAGACCCCGGTCAATTCGCGGCGGTCCGTGCGGTAAGCCCCCAGCGTCTTGGCGATGTAGTCGTCGTCGCGCCTGTGCTGGTGGAAGCCGTGCGAGACTGCCTGGACCCACGCGGCACAGCGGGAGTAGGCGGGGTCCTCGCGATCAGCTACGGCAGGGAATTGTTGAACCCTGTATTTCCCGGCATATTTTTCGGCGGAACTCGTTTCGGAATATCTTTCATTGGGATCAGCCACGCCCCGAGCCTAGCCAGACGCCGGAGGGCGCGCCACCATTCAGGCGGCGCGCCCTCCGACGATCCTTGGAAGGTCTCGCGGCTAGTGGCCGGCCTCATACCAGCTGGAGCCCACGCCGAGCTGGACGTCCAACGGGACTGACAGCTCAGCAGCAGCCCCCATTTGCTCCACCACGAGTTTCTCGACAGCCTCGCGCTCTCCCGGTGCGACCTCGAGTACGAGTTCATCATGGACCTGGAGGAGCATCCGCGATTTCAAGCCCTGGCCCGCAAGTTCGGCCGAAACACCCAACATTGCCCGCTTGATGATATCGGCGGCGGAACCCTGGATGGGCGAATTAAGGGCAATTCGCTCGGCTGCTTCCCGGGCCTGGCGATTGGTGCTGGTGAGGTCCGGGAGGTAACGGCGACGACCCTCAATGGTGGCTGTGTAACCGTCCACCCTCGCCTGGTCCACAACGCCCCTGAGATAGTCGCGCACGCCGCCGAAGCGATCGAAGTAGTCCTTCATCAGCGTCCGGGCCTCGTCCACGGAAATTTCCAGCTGCTTTGAGAGGCCGAATGAGGTCAGCCCGTAAGCCAGTCCATAGGACATGGCCTTCACTTTGGATCGCATCGCGCTGGTGACCTCGGCAGGAGCGACGTTGAAGATCCGCGAGCCCACGAAGCGGTGCAGGTCCTCCCCGTCCCTGTATGCCTGGATCAGTGCTTCGTCACCGGATAGGTGGGCCATGATGCGCATTTCGATCTGTGAGTAGTCAGCGGACAGAAGGCATTCATACCCTTCGCTGACCACGAAGATCCCGCGGACACGGCGACCTTCTTCGCTGCGGACCGGGATATTTTGCAGGTTGGGGTTGTTCGAGGAGATCCTGCCCGTGGCAGCAATGTTCTGCGCATAGGTGGTGTGGATGCGCCCATCGTCCGCCACGGACTTCTTAAGGGTTTCCACCATCTGGGCGAGCTTGGACGATTCCCGGTGCGCCATGAGCTGCACCAGGAACTCGTGGCCGGTCTTCTCCAGCAGGGCCTTCAACGATGCCGCATCCGTGGTGTAGCCGGACTTGATTTTCTTGGTCTTCGGGAGGCCGAGTTCCTCGAAAAGGACGGTCTGCAGCTGCTTGGGCGAACCCAGATTTACCTCGTGCCCGATCGCGGCGAAGGCCTGCTCCTGGGCGTTCTCGATCACCTTGGTGAGGTCCGCAAGCTGCTCGTTCATGCGGTCCATGGAGACGTAGATACCAGTCAGTTCCATCTGTGCCAGGACGCGGGACACAGGGAGCTCCAGCGTGGTCAGCAGGGCGTCGGCCTTGCGGTCGGCGAGTTCCTTCTCGAAGTGCTTGCTGAGGGCATGCACGACGGCGGCCTGCTGGACGAGCGCTGCGGCTGCGGCTTGGTCGCTGCCTCCCATGAGGTCCAGCTCCAACTGCCCGGCCGACGCGGTTACAACGCCCAGGGAGATCTTGAGGTGGACCTGGGCGAGTTCAGGGAGGTCGTAGCTGCGGCGGTCAGGCTGGATCAGGTATCCGGAAACCGAGGTGTCATCAACCACGCCTTCCAGTCCCAGGCCACGGTTGTGCAGGGCCTTGAGGGCGGCCTTGAACTCGTGCACCACCTTGGCTTCTTCAGGATCCCGGAGCCAGTTGGCCAGCACCGGCTCGGCTGCTGAATCCAACTCCGTGAGGTCGATATAGGCAGCGCCATTGTTCCGGACCACTGCCAACGCGTTGGCATCCTCGCCTATGCGGCCTTGGACGGGCTGGATGGCAATCGCGGAACGTGTGCCGGAGCCGGCGCTGAAGAAGGCCTCCAACTCAGCGGCGTCCTTGAGCGTGGCAAACTCAGGGGCTTCGATGGTGTCCGGGGCGGCACCGGTGGTGTCGTCACCGTACAGATCGAACAACCGGGCGCGCAGGGTGCGGAATTCCAGTTCCTCGAACAGTTCCTCGATGGCCTGCCGGTCGGGGCGCGGCTCGTGGAGGTCCTCCAGCCCGACGGGCAGTTCGAGGTCCGTCAGCAGCTGGTTCAGCCTGCGGTTACGTTTGACGTTCTCCAGGTTCTCCTTGAGTGCCCCGCCCACCTTGCCGCCGATGGCGTCCAGGTTCTCCAGGATGCCCTCCAGGCCACCGTAGAGGTTGATCCATTTGGCGGCGGTCTTTGGCCCCACGCCCGGTACGCCCGGAAGGTTGTCCGCGGATTCGCCCACCAGTGCGGCGAGGTCCGAATACAGGGCAGGCTTGACGAAGTACTTCTCCTCAATGGCCGCGGCATCCAGCTTGGGGATGTTGCTCACGCCCTGTTTGGGGTAGAGCACAAACACGTTGTCATTGATGAGCTGGAAGGAGTCCCTGTCCCCCGAGACCAGGAGGACCTCAAAGCCGGCGGCATCCGCCTGGGCAGCTAGAGTGGCCAGGATGTCATCAGCCTCGTAGCCGGGCAGTGCGATGGTCTTGATACCCCAGGCCTCCATGACCCTGGCGATGAGGGCGATCTGGCCTTGGAACTCCGCAGGCGTCGCGTTGCGGCCACCCTTGTACTCGCTGTACTCGGCCTTGCGGAAGGTGGTGTCGTCAGAGACGTCGAACGCCACGGCGACGTGCGTTGGCTTCTGGTCCTTGATCAGGTTGATGAGCATGGAGGTGAATCCATGCACGGCGTTGGTGTGCTGGCCTCTGGCGGTAGAGAAGTTTTCAGCAGGAAGGGCGTAGAAGGCCCGGAATGCCATGGAATGGCCATCCAGGACCAGCAACCTGGGCCGGCCCTCCCCCGTGGTGCTGGATGAAGCGGTGGAAGAGGGGGTGGGTGCTGTTGCAATGGCAGCAGCTTGGGCCGTTGGAACCTGGTCCGGTTTGGTTGTTTCACTCACAGGTGCCAGCCTAGTTGGCATGATGGACAATTTCACGCCGAACCGGTTTGTCGACGAACTGAACGAGGCAGGTGTGCCCGAAGAGTTCCATGATTGGCTTTCGGGGCACGGCGTCGGCTCCCTTGTGGTGAAAATGGGGATCCGGTTTACCGAGCTCAGTGCCGAGCGGACTGTGGCAACCATGCCAGTGGAAGGGAACACACAGGTAGCCGGCATCCTTCACGGCGGAGCCCACGTGGTCCTCGCCGAAACCCTGGGTTCATTTGCTGCCTCGCTTCACGCCGGCAGGGGACGGCACGCCGTAGGAATCGAAGTTGGCGCAACGCACCACCGCTCCATTGCAAGCGGCACGGTAACCGGCACATGTACGGCGATCCACCTGGGCGGGACGTTGGCCACCCACGAGATCGTTATCACCGATGAAAAAGGTCGCAGGCTTTCAACCGCCCGGATTACCAACATGATCCGGAACAACCGCCACTGATCCGGGAGTTGCTGCCTAACAGCTACCGTGGCGGCATACGGTAGTGCAGTTCAGCCGCGGCCCCGCCAAGGATGCGCGAGGAGAGCAACTCAAGTGGCGCCGTCGGGCCCTTCAGCGGCAGCAGCCGCTTACCGGCGCCAAGGACAACCGGGATGATGGTGACGATCATCTCGTGGAGCAAGCCGGCGTTGGCGAACTGGGCCACGAGGTCGCCGCCGCCCACCAGCCAGACGTTCTTGTCTCCGGCGTCGGCGAGGAGATCCGGTGCGAACTCGCGCACGTCCCCACGGACGAACGTGACATTGGAACCGGCCGGAGCTGAGTACTCATGATGCGTGAACACCCAACAGGGGATGTCCGGGTACGGCCACTTGCCGGGCTCGTGCTCCATGAGCCAACGGTAGGTCCCGCCGCCCATGGCGACACAACCCACACCTGCGAAGAAGGACTCATAGCTGCCGCTCACGCCTTCAACCTGGTCGAATTGCAGGAGCCAGCCGAGATCGTCATCCTCGGAAGCAATGAAACCGTCCACGGTGGACGCCACGTAATACTGGAAGATCGACATGGCCCCACACTAGTCAGTTGGCGCTGGCGTTCCCATACTCCACACGCACACTGCCATCATCACGCAGTACCACCACCCGGCCCTGGGCAAGCGTCCATCCATCGTTCAGCAGGAAGATCCTTCCTCCACTGACCACCAGCAGCCGCAAACCCGTGTACCGGTACAACGGCTCAGCGTCCGTACCAGCCGAGTCCTCATGGACGTTGGGCGCTGTCACGGCCAACCGCTCCTTGCTGTAGACCACGGCCGTTGGCAGCAGGCTGGATCTTTCCTGGTAATCGATGGCCGCGCCCCGCCCAAGGGCCTGCGCGTAATCGGAGGTACCCCAGAAAAGGAGCAGGGTGACCAGGACGAACACAAGGGACCTTTCGAGCGATCTCGGAGTGGTGGCGCGGAGGATCCTCTGGGCAGGATCAGCGGCCCGCCGACGCACGCTCAGCCCCCATGCCCCCACGAGCAAGCCGGCGGCGATGAGGAAGGGTGCGTAGAGCAGGATCCGTCCCGGCTGGGTCACGATCGCCACCCACATCACCGCCGCGTAGGCGAAACCAACAACCAACACCACCAGGGCGGCCCTTCGCAGAAGCGTCCGGTGGCGTGCGGCGCCCAGGAGCCGGGAAACGAGCCGGTCCACCATGAGCCACAACAACCCGATCACCACGAGCCAGGCCAGCGGCTGGAAGAGCGACTGGATACTCCGCAGAATAAAGTCCTGCACGGTATAACCAAACAGGCTGACGTCCAGGCCCATGGCCTTCGCCTGGGCATCCGTACGCGCCCAGCCGAAGTAGACCAACAACGCCGTGGCCACGGTCAGGGGCGGACCTATGACGGAGAGGACGTCCAGGGTCCGCTGCCAGCGGTTGTTGACCAGGCTCCGCTCAGCGGATTCTTGAGAGGCAGCGGATTCTTGTGAGGCAGCGGGCTCCTGGGCGGCGCTCATGGAGTTGCCGTGGGGGACGCACCGACAGAAGGGATGGCCGGCGGGGCGCTCCGCGTGGGCTCAGCGCTTGGCTGGGTTCCATTGGTTTCGGGCGTTCCACCCGGGCCCGTGCCGGTGGGTGCGGAATCATCATAGAAAAACGTCACTGTTCCGCTGATGTCCACGGTGTCCGTAATGGAAATGCGGACGGCGGCGCGGCCATCGGACGGCGGCATCCTCAGATACAGCGTTTCGTAGTCCCCTCCTCCGGCAACTATTTCGGGAGCTGCGGGGACGCCGTCGAACAGGATGTCCCCGACCCTGACGTAATAGCCATCCAGCCTGACCACAGTGCCGCCTGACCGGGGGCCGGAGGCACGCGCTGTGCCTGCCACTGGCTTCAGGTCGTTGTCTACTACCGTGAGGCCGCTCAGGTGCCGCGGGCAAGCTTCACCCGGGGCGGTTTCAGGCTTTAGTTGGACTCCCGGGTTGCTGCGGTGTTGGGCGACCGCAGAAGCTGACGTTGCGGCGACGGTGAACTCAAGACACTGGGTCTGCGGTATGCGCGGTGTAGCTGCAACGGCATTCGAAGCGCGCTGCCAGTCCTGCTGCACACCACTTTGCAGTGCCTTGCAGACAGCGGCGGCGGCTTGCCACACGGCAACATCTTCGGCGCCTTCCAGGCTCTTGGCCAGCGCATCGCATTGGAATTGCTGCAGCAGGAGATAGCGTTGACCGGCTGTGGGATCGTTGGGGCCTACCGGCCCAATGGGTACCCAGCGCACCACCGGCGCTTCTGCCTGGGGTGCTCCCGGTCCGGCCGGACCTGCGGGCTGCCCGGCGGTGGGAGCGAGGGCGGTGGGGACCGCTGGTGATGTTGCGTTGGTGGCGGGCGGAGCCGGATTGGGAGATGGACTGCCCTGTGGGGTGTTGTTGGGAACGCACGCAGAAAGTGCCAGCATCAGGACCGGAACGAGCGCCAGTCCGATGCGATGTCTTCGGGAATGGCACTTCATGACAGCCCCACATCTGCCGGATCACGATCACGCAGTGATGTAACTTCACTGCTGATTATTCTCCCGAATGGACTTTGCTGCCAGAGAGGCGGTTACTTTCCGAAGTAGGGCACGATCAAGTAGATGCCGAACAGCACGGCGAGTCCGCAGATGCCAAAGCATACGGCCGCCAGGGAGCGAACGAGTCCGGGCGACTTCTGCTGGGCGTCACCGGCAATTGCGGTGAGGCGTACTCCCAGGGAGTAGAGAACCACCAGGGTCACAGCAGCAACGAGCGTGACGCCGGCAACCTGAAGCAATTCCAGCCACTTCATCGCTGCACATCCTTGTTGTTGACGGACTTTCGGGATTTCTTTTTCTTGCTGAACTTCACGGCGTGGCCGGCCTCTTCAACTTCCACTGCGTTGTGGTGGCCAACATGCGATTTACGCGACGCAACAAACATGAAGACGACGGCGGCGCTACCGACGACCGCGGCAATGACGACACCCACGACGCCGATGTTCACCAGGAGCGCGGTAAGCCCACCCACGATGGCCGACGCCGGCAGGGTGAACAGCCAACCCAAAGCGATCTTGCCGGCAGTGCCCCAGCGAACGGAGGTGCCCTTTCGGCCCAGACCTGAGCCAATGACGGAACCGGAGGCGACCTGCGTGGTGGAGAGCGCGAAACCCAGGTGGGAAGAAGCCAGGATGGCTGAGGCCGTGCTGGTTTCGGCCGAGAAGCCTTGCGCCGGCTTTACTTCGGTCAGGCCTGAACCCATGGTGCGGATGATGCGCCAGCCGCCAGCATAAGTGCCGATGGCGATGGCCAAAGCACAAGCAGCCACGACCCAGAACTGCGGACCGGATCCCGGAGCCTGCGTGCCTCCTGCAATGAGGACCAGGGTGATGATGCCCATGGTCTTCTGGGCATCGTTGGTGCCGTGTGCGAGGGCTACGAGGCTGGACGTGAAGATCTGGCCGGTCCGGAAACCACCGCGCTTCTGCGTGAGCTTGTCACCCGTTTCGGGGTCGTGCCGGGAGGTCAGCGCGTAGGCCAGGCGGGTGCAAAGGTACGCTACGGCCCCGGCGATGAGGGGTGCAAAGACAGCTGGCAGGATCACCTTCTGCAGCACTGTTTCAAAGTTGATGGAGTGCAGTCCGATACCCACCACCGCGGCGCCGATAAGGCCACCGAACAATGCGTGCGAGGAACTGGAGGGCAGGCCTTTGAGCCACGTGACCATGTTCCAGAGGATTGCACCCATCAGACCGGCGAAGATGATGTCCGGTGTGATGTGGATTCCGTCCGAGCCTTCCCGGATGAGTCCCCCGGAAATGGTTTTTGCCACTTCGGTTGAAAGGAACGCCCCAACAAGGTTGAGCACGGCTGCCAGGGCAACCGCCGTCTTGGGCTTGATCGCCCCCGTAGCGATAGGCGTAGCCATCGCATTGGCTGTGTCGTGAAAGCCGTTGGTGAAGTCAAAGAATAGGGCCAACGCTATGACAAGCGCGACCATGAAGGTGATTTCCACCTGTTGCCCAATCTGCAGAGTCGACGTTCAGCAGTTCCACTTCCCCATACCTGCCATGCACAGCATAGTTCAGCCATTGTTCACCTGACTGGACTTGCCGCACTCTATCCGGCGGGCTTGAAACCTTAAGAATCCTACGTGCCAACCACCGAGCGGCCAAACAGGTACCGTCGCTTCGGTCAACCGAGGAAGGTACGGACCGCGGCAAGATCGCGGCGGGAGAGTCCCTTGCGTGGATCCGGTGAGATGCAAAGCACACGGTCCTGGTGGTATTCAGCCCAGGAACGGGCGTCTGACTCCTGGCCAAGTTGGTCGTCAAGCCACACGAAGCGCTCGGCTCCCATCGCGGCCAGGTCCTTCTGGAGCGCCCCGAGTTTCCACCATTCCGCGCTTTGGTCCCACCCCTGGCTGGTAAGGACAGGCCAATCCTCGCCCTTCAGTCCAATGGCAGGACAGAGAAACTCCGGGGCAAGGCGTTCCCAGGTGGTGAGCCATACAAAGCGGGCGAAGGGATGCTCTGCCAGCTCGTTGAGTTCGGCCACTGCCTCGGGCGCGAACGCGACGTCAAGGATGCCGGCGTCGGCGATTTTCCATTCACCACCCCAATCAGTGACGCCCTGGGGGCCGAACGGGTTCACCACGCCGTCGACGTCCAAATATATGGACACCGGCATGTTGGAGGCCATGGTCGTCCTCCCTTCCCCGCGTTCCGGTCTACCAAGCCCAGCGTACGGCACTGCGGCGAACGTCAGGGGAAAGAACGTGCGGGGCGAAATCATTCGCTTGACGTTCGTCATGGAAGTGATAATCTCGAAGGTATGGAAAAGCCCCCAGTCCATTCCTCCCAAAGTGTCCGCCACATAGAAGACTCAGTGCGCACCGATTTCCGGCATGCAATGTCCTATGGCGGTTATCTGGACCTGGACCACCTGCTCAACTCGCAGCATCCGCTCAGCCAGCCCGAGCACCACGACGAACTGCTGTTCATCATCCAGCACCAAACCAGTGAGCTGTGGCTCAAACTCGTCCTGCATGAGCTCCTGGAAGCCCGCAGGCTTTTTGACCAGGACAACCTTGGCAAGGCGCTCAAATGCATCGCCCGCGTCAAGGCCATCCAGCGCACCATGACAGAACAGTGGTCGGTCCTGGGCACGCTCACGCCCCGCGAGTATGCACAGTTCCGCGGATTCCTGGGTAGTTCCTCAGGTTTCCAGTCGTATCAATACCGCGGGGTTGAATTCCTGCTGGGCAACAAAAACAGGGGCATGCTGCGCGTTTTCGAAAGCGACCCCGAAGCACATGCGCTGCTCAGCCGGCTCCTGGATGAACCCACCCTGTACGACGCCTTCCTGGCGGTGCTCGCCCGGGCCGGATACGACATCCCGGCCGACATTTTGGAGCGGGACACCAGCGAGCCTTGGACGTTCCGAAAGGATCTGGTTCCGGTCTTCCAGAAGATCTACGAATCGGATGATACCCAATGGGGCCTATACGAGGCCTGCGAAGACCTCGTGGACATCGAAGACAACTTCCAGGCCTGGCGGTTCCGGCATCTGCGCACCGTCCAGCGGACCATCGGGTTCAAGGTGGGCACCGGCGGCTCCTCAGGTGTCGACTTCCTCAAACGCGCCCTTGACCTCACCTTCTTCCCCGAGCTGTACGCCGTCCGTACTGAGATCGGCAACTAAGCAAACACCCGCCAAGCCTTTCCCAAGGAGGGAACCATGACTACTGCCCAGCAGACCCAACGGCCAACGTCGGCCGAGCTGGACGCCGCAGATCCTCTCGCCGCCCAGCGTGAGGCCTTCTACACGCCCGACGCCGGCCAGCTCACCGCTTATCTCGACGGCAACTCGCTCGGACGTCCGCTGAAGGCAACCGCAGCGAACCTCCAATCCTTCGTCCATGATGCCTGGGGCAGCCGGCTGATCCGCGGCTGGGACGAACAGTGGATGGATGAGCCTACACGCGTGGGCGACCGCATCGGCGAAGTGACTCTTGGTGCCGCTCCCGGGCAGGTCACCGTGGGCGACTCCACCTCGGTCATGCTGTACAAGCTGATCCGGGCAGCGGTAGATGCCCAGCCTGGCCGTGACGAGATCATCATTGACAGGGACAACTTTCCCACGGACCGCTTCATCATCGAAGGGATCGCCAAGGAACGCGGGGCAAGCATCAAATGGATCGCCACCAACCCCGCAAGCGGCGTTCGTGCGGCGGACCTTGACGGGCTCCTTGGCGAGCGGACCGCCGTCGTGGTTCTTAGCCATGTGGCCTACCGCTCCGGGTTCCTTGCAGACGCGAAGGCAATCACCGGCAAGGTGCATGCCGCAGGTGCCCTCATGCTCTGGGACCTGTGCCATTCCGTAGGTTCCGTGCCGTTGGACCTTGATGCCTGGGACGTCGACCTGGCCGTTGGCTGCACCTACAAGTACCTCAACGGTGGTCCGGGCTCCCCCGCATTCGCGTATGTCAACGCCTCGCGGCAGAACCTTCTCCAGCAGCCCATCTGGGGGTGGATGGGTGCCGACAATCCATTCGGCATGACGGATTCATACCGTCCCGCCGCGGGAATCCGGCGGTTCATCACGGGTACTCCTCCTGTTCTTGCCATGCAGCCGATCAAGGACATGGTGGAGCTGATCGCCTCTGTGGGCATGGATTCGGTCCGGGAGAAGTCGGTCAAACTCACGGAGTACGCGATCGCCCTCGCGGACGAGCTCCTGGTTCCACTTGGAGTAGAAATCGTGAGCCCCCGCGACGCTGCCGAGCGTGGCTCGCATGTCACGGTGGACCACCCACTGTTTGCCGATGTGACGGCGAAACTGTGGGAGCGGGGCGTCATTCCAGATTTCCGTCCCCCGCATGGCCTGCGCATCGGGTTGTCTCCCTTGAGCACGAGCTACGCCGAGGTTGAGCTGGGAGTGACAGCTATCCGCGACGCCCTCGCCGAACTGCTGTGAGTGCCGTTCTTGACGATATGGACTCCCGTCCCGGGAGTACCACGTCGTTGCTGCGAACCGTCATCGGCTTGTACCTGCGGGAAGCGGGCGGCTGGATGTCGGCCAAGGACATCGTCGTCCTCATGGAGGCCCTTGGCACGTCCGGTACAGTGACCCGGACTGCCCTGGGCCGCCTGCGGAAGAAGGACGTTGTCCTTCAGGAGACGCGCGACGGGATCCCTGGTTTCACGCTGACCGAAGGAGCGGCATCCATGCTGGCCCGCGGCGACCGCAGGATTTACAACCCCACCAGCATGTCACCGTCCGATCCGTGGTGCCTCGTCTCCTTTTCGATTCCGGAGACGGAGCGGGAGAAGCGTCACCAGTTGCGGCGCAGGCTCCACTGGATTGGCTGCGGGACGGTGGCCGCCGGCCTGTGGATCTGCCCGGATACCCTTCGCGGCGAGGTGGAGGAAATCCTCGCCGACCTCGAACTCCGGGGAATGGCCACCCTCTTCGTGACTCAAACCCCGCTGGTGGGCGGCAGCCTGGAGGATGCCGCCTCGAAGTGGTGGGATCTGGACGCGGTAGCGGAACTCTACAAGGATTTCATCCGCGAGCACGGGTCTGCCGTGCCCGCCCAGGACGGCGACGGCATCGATGCCGGCGCCTTTGCCAGGTATGTCCAATGCATCGACCGCTGGCGGATCATCCCCTACCTCGACCCCGGGCTGCCCGGGACATTCCTGCCCGAAGACTGGCCCGGGGCCCAAGGAACTGCGTTGTTCAAGCAGATAATGGACGCCTACGCCCAGCCAAGTGCGGACTTCGTGCGCCGCACCTTGCAGGGAAGTACCGCGGTTACTGTTTCCTAGCGGCCACTCCGCGCCAGTATGGCTCGCCGAGCTCCTTGATGGGCGTTCGTGCCGTCTCGCGGGAGTAGAAGGCGGCCACGCCGGCGATCGCCATGCAGAGGACCGCGAAGCCCGCTACAGGTAGCCAGCCATCGTGTCCCTTTCCCAAAAGAATGCCTGCGATCAGTGGGCCAAATCCAGCCACCACCAGGCCCAGCTGGTTGCCCAAAGCCATTCCGGAATAGCGGACCGGAGCCGCAAACAGCTCGGCAAAGTAGGCTGGCCAGATGCCGTTGAAGCAGGAATACAACAACGTCATGTTCGCCAAGGCCGCAGCAAAGACCAGCAGGATGTTGCCCGTGGACAACGCACCGAAGTAGGCGAAAATCGTGACCGAGCAGCCGAGGGCAGCCGTGAGGAGAAGCGGCCTGCGCCCCACCTTGTCGGAGAGCTTTGCAGTCAAGGGCATCACGAACATGGACAAACCAATCGCAAGGGCGTTGACCGTGAGGATCGATGCTTTGTCGAAACCGGCAGTTCCTGTGGCGTAGGACAGGCCGAAGACCGTGAAAATAGTCTGCATGACGGACATGATGGACATGCCCACCACCCGGATCACGTCTGCTGACTGGAAGCGCAGGACCTCCCGGAGTGGCATGGGCGCAACCACTTGACTGGCCTTTGATTCCTCGAATTCCGGCGTCTCGTCCAAATGCGTGCGGACCCAGTAGGCGATGGCCAGCACCACGATGGACAGCCAGAACGGGACGCGCCAGCCCCAGCTCATGAGTGCTTCGGTAGGCAGCGCAGCTACGGGGATGAACACAAGCGTTGCGAGGACCATCCCCGAGGCGTAGCCGGTCATGACGAAGCTCGTGAAGAAGCCACGGCGGCCTTCCGGGGAGTGCTCCAGGGTGAGGGTAGATGCGCCCGCGGACTCTGCACCCGCCGAGAAGCCTTGCGCCAGGCGGCCGACCACCAGCAGGATGGGAGCCCAAACTCCAATCTGGCTGTAACTGGGCAGGAACCCGATGCCAAGGGACGCCGTGCCCATGACGCCCAGCGTGATGAGGAGGATCTTCTTCCTGCCCAGTTTGTCGCCGAAGTGGCCCATGACCAGGCCGCCTACCGGGCGGGCAACATAAGCGACTCCAAAGGTGGCGAACGCGCCTATGAGTCCCACCGCAGGGTCCTCGGACGGAAAGAACAACGGACCGAAGACCAGCGCGGCAGCGGAACCGTAAATGAAGAAATCGTAGTACTCCAGGGTGCTGCCCAGAAACGAGGCAAGTGCGGCTTTCCGTGGTGTTTTTTGCAGTTTTTGCGGCTGGCGGGTGGTGCTTAACATGGCAATTCTCCTTTGAATGGCAACGTGCTGCGGCCAGGGCTACAGCGGAAAGTCGACGGCGATGATCTGTTCGCTGTTGGGGAACGAATACTTCTTGAGGGGCTCATGCAGGGGATGGGTGTTGTAGGCCTCGATGTCTTCCACCGCATTGAAATCGGCCACAATGGCGTAGTCGAAAGAGCGCCCTTGCTGGAGGATGTCCGGGCCGTGGGTGAGCTTCAGCAGCCCCGGAATGTTGCCCTCCATCCGGTCAAGGCCCTCGATCCAGGCTGCTTTGTCCATCGGCGGGAAATCCGGTTTGAACTTGAACAAGACCGTGTGGCGGATCATGCGCCCACCCCCGCCGGGACAGCCTCATACTCCGCGGATTGGCCTGCCAGGGTCCGGCCTGCCAGGTACCCCATGGTCATGATGGGTCCCAGGGTCGCGCCAGCTCCGGGATAGCCCGCAGCGTAGGCATTTTCCGCAGTGTTTCCTGCGGCGAACAATCCAGGAATTGGTTGTCCGTCCACGTCCAGTACACGCGCGAGGCCATCCGTCGCCACGCCACCATTGCTGCCAAACGCACCATTGACCACCTCCATCGCGTAGAACGGGCCGGTTTGCAGCGGACCGAGCGAGGGGTTTGGCCAGGGGCAATCGTCGTCTCCCCAGTATTTGTCGTAGGCACTTTCGCCCCGGCCAAAGTCGGGGTCCTCTCCCTTGACTGCGAACTCATTGAAGCGTTCGACCGTCGCCTTCAGGTTCCCTGCGGGGACGCCGATCTTCAATGCCAGTTCTTCCAGGGTGGGCGCCTCGATCAGGTAATTCGGCGTGGGCTGGCCCGCCCTGTGCGCGAGGACCCCATATCGTTCCAGGTAGCTGTAGTCGAAGACCACGTGGGCCGGAGTATTCAGGGTCTGGTTGTTCGGCGAATCCCACGACTGCAGGCAGCGGGCGAGATCGTTGTAGTTCTGGGATTCGTTGGCAAAGCGGCGGCCGTGGCGATTGACCATGAGCGAGCCCGGTCCCTGACGTTCAAACCGGAGCAATGTGCCAATGGGTGCTCCGTCGCGGGTGTCGCCCGTAATGGACATGGGCGCCCACCACGCTTCACGGGTTGCCCTGGTCTGGGCACCGATCCGTTGTGCCATTTTTAGGCCGTCTCCAGTGTTGGAGGGCGGCGAGCACATGATGTACAAGCGTGAAGCCAGGAGCGAGTCCGCCAAAGCCTTGTCCCATTCGAAACCTCCGGTGGCGAGGACTACGCCGTCGTTGGCGTGGAAAACTTCACCCGACTCGAGTTCGACGCCCGCTACCCTGCCGCCGTCGTACTGGAGCCGGTGGCCGCGTGCGCCGACTACGAGCGCAGCGTCATCGCGGACCAGGCTGGCCAGCAACATCGCCACCAAGGCCTGACCCTTGGCCACGAGGCCCCGCTCTTGCCGCTGGTTGAGTTCTTTCCAGGGGAACTTGGTGAAGGCGCCCCACGTCTCGTACTCCTGCATGGTGAACGGTGCCCGGCCATCAGAACGGACGTGGGCTGCGAGTTCGCCGAGCGCCTCCCGGATGTTGAACAGCTCCGGCTCCACCGTCCTGCCGCCCTCCACCGAGCCAGCGAGATCCTGGCGGTAGTCCGGAAAGTTGTCCAGGAAGATGAACCTGACGCCGCACTCGTCCTCTGTGAAACGGAGCATGGTGTCGCCGTAATTCAAAGCTGCATCCAGCAGTTCATCCCGGCCGCGGCCGCGGGCCACAGCCCGGACGTAACGGGCGGCCGCACTCTTGGAATCGTTCAGTCCGGCCGCACGTGCATGGTGATTGTCGGCCACCCAGAGCATGCCGCCCGAGACGGCGGACGTACCGCCCAGCAGCTGGGTTTTTTCAAGCACGACGACGGACTTGCCGGCGCGCGCGGCAGTCGCCGCTGCCGTCAAAGCGCCCGCGCCGGAACCAACCACTACTACGTCGTAGGTATCGGAACGTGTGCCGTTCAGGAATTTCATGATGGTGCCTTTCTGGAAAATTGTGGTGGTGATGGTCAGACAGCTGTGTAACCGCCATCGATGACGAGCTCGGAGCCCGTGGTGAATCGGGATTCATCGGAAGCCAGGTAGAGGACTCCGTACGCAATTTCGTCCGGTTCACCCTGGCGCGGGAGCGGGTTGCCGCCCACGAGCTGCTTGTAGTAGGCCTCCGGTCCGATGTCTGATTGCTCAGCCGAGCGTCGGCTCATCCTGGTGTTCATGGAACCCGGGTGGACAGAGTTCACCCGCACGCCATGGACGCCATAGGCTGCGGCATCGGACTTGCTCAGGAGCCGGACGGCACCCTTGGTCGCATGGTAGAGCGGAACATTACGCCCACCGGTGAGTCCGTGGATGGATGAGAAGTTGATGATGCTCCCCGACTGCTTGTCGATCATCCCCGGGACGATGTACTTGGTCATCAACCACACGCCCTTGACGTTGACGTCAAAGATCACGTTGAAGTCGTCAAGGCTTGCGGTGTGGCTCGCTCCCGCTGGTCCGATGATGCCTGCGGCGTTGACCAGAATGTCCGCAGTGCCGAGATCCGCGGTGAGTTGCCGGACAACCTCGGCGACACTCGATTCGTCGGTGACATCGACGTCGTACTCCCTGACGCCCGGGTGGCTGGCCCCGCCGGCAGTGCCTGCCCGGTCAAGGCTGGCGACCACTGCTCCATGATCCGCCAACAGGCGGGCCGTTGCACCGCCCAGGTCTCCCCTGCCTCCCGTGACCACGGCCACCTTGCCGGCTACGCGTTGTGCCGTCAATCCTTGAAGTGGCTGCGTTGCTGTCTCCATGACCAGCTCCTCCTGCCGCAGCATTGCGGCTGCTCAAAATCGTCTCGACTCAAAATCGTCTCGACTCAACATCGTTTCGACTCAATACCGTTTCGACGCAGGGCAGCACGGAATTGCCCGTTGCGGCTTCGTTTTGTGGTTACCGGGCGAGTTGCCCTGCTTGGGTTCCACTGTGCCAGCGCGCCTGTGAGAGGAACCACAGCGTTACCGATGAACGGGAATCAGATGTTGCCGTTGCTCTGCCGCAAGGCGCCTTTGAGTTCGCCGCGCCACCCCAAAGCACGCGAGATGCCGCGGGCCGCCGTCATCAAAACGGGTACCCGGGTGGCGGCATTTTCTTCATTCCGCGGGACGACGACACTCAGCGCGGCCACCACCTTATTGGCGCGGTCAAAGACAGGAACTGCGATGCCGCTCGACTCGGGAACGATGATTCCGGGCATGGAAGCGAAACCACGCTGGCGGATGCCCGCCAGATGGCGGCGCAGTACAGACGGATCGGTAAGTGTCGAGTCCGTGAACTTTTCCAGGGGCCTGGACAGGAAGAGGTCCTGGTAGGCAGCCGGAGAGTGGGCAAGCAGCACCAATCCGGACGAAGTCCCGTGCACGGGGAGGCGCCCAGCGACCTTGGTGATGTCCACCATGGAATCCCTGGAACCGATCCGCTCGATGTAGAGCACTTCATCCGAATCCAGGATCCCCAGCGTTGTTGAATGCTGAACCACGGACTGGACGTCCTCCATGAACGGCAGGGCGGCTTCACGCAGCCCCACCATCCGGGAACTCCTGGAGACGAGTTCCCATAACCGGGTGCCGATGCGAACCTCGCTGTTGGCTTCGCGTTCCAGCAGCCCCTCCGCGAGCAGCTCATCGACCAAGCGGTACGTCGTGGTGACGGGGAGCTTTGAACGGCGGGCAAGGGTGGCCACGCTCATGGTGCGGTGTCCGTCGTCGAAGGCTTCCACCAAGCGGACTACCCGACGGATAACGGACTCCCCCGACGGCGAATTGGCCATCTCAGGCGCCCGACTTCACCCGGGAAACGAAGCGGAACCGGTCGCCGCGGAACGTGCTGCGCGTCCATTCGACAGGGACCCCTGCAGCATCCCGCGCCAGGCGGTGGACCACCAGCAACGGCGCCCCCATTTCGATCCCGAGCAGCCGGACGTCCTCCGGTCCAGCCAGTGCTGTCTCCACGGTGTCCTCGACGTCGGAGATATGGATGCCGTAAATGTCGGCCAGGGCTGCATAGAGAGAACCGGCCTTTTCCAGGTTTGCCTTGAAGCGTGGCAGCTTGCCCGGTAGGTAAGCGACCTCGTGGGCCAGGGGTTCGCCGTCGATCAAGCGAATTCGCTCAAGGCGTGTGACGCCATCGCCAGGATCGATTCCCAAATGCGCTGCGACGTCGACGTCCGCCTTGGCCGCAGCCAGGGACAGGAGGTTGGAGTCAGGCCGCAGGCCTTGGTTCCTTGCGTCGTCGGAGAAGGACGTGAGCTGCCGCACGTGGGTCATCTTTGGCGGCGCCACAAAGGTGCCATGGCCCTGGATGCGGCCCAGTTTCCCCTCCGCGACGAGCTCGCTGATGGCTTGCCGAACGGTGGTGCGGGACGTCTTGTACTTCTCCGCCAGAGCCCGTTCCGTGGGGATGAGGGTGCCCGGCTGGAGTCCGGCGATCGAGGCAAGCAGCTCGGTCTTGAGGACGTAGTACTTGGGCATTGCCGCCGCGACATCTGTGGACATATTGGACATCCTACTTGTAGACAAGGTGATTGGTCTATGCCAATCTAGTGCAGGTTGGTCTAAACCAATTTCGGAGAATCTCCGCTGAACCCCTACTTTTCCACAGATCCAAGGGACAAAGATGTCGATCCTGCAAGACCTACGGCAAACACCCAAGCTCGGGCTCCTGGTGGGCGGCGCCGCCGCCACCATCGGCGTGATTTACGGCTACGACATGTCCAACATCGCCGGCGCCCTGCTGTTCATCACCAAGCAGTTCAGCCTCACAACATCCCAGCAGGAACTTGTGACCACCGCAGTGGTTGCCGGAGAGGTGCTGGGAGCCCTGGTGGGTGGCTGGCTATCCAACCGCGTGGGCCGCAAGGCGTGCATGGTGGGCCTGGCGATCGGATACGCGCTCTTCGCAGTGCTCAGCGCCATGTCCAACGATGTGCCGACACTGCTCATTGCCCGACTACTGCTGGGCCTCACCATCGGCATCTCCGTGGTGGTGGTTCCCGTGTTCGTCGCGGAGTCGGCGCCGGCGAAGGTCCGCGGCGCCCTGCTGGTTGCGTACCAGGTGGCAACCGTTTTCGGCATCATCGTTGGCTACCTGGCGGCCTACGCCCTGGCAGGCACTGGCTCATGGCGGTGGATGCTTGGCCTTGCAGCGATCCCGGCAATCATTGTGCTCGCCATGGTGGTCAAGCTGCCGGACACTGCCCGGTGGTACATGATGCGGGGCAGGACGGTGGAAGCCAGGCGGACCCTGTCCGCTATTGAGCCCGGGACAGACGTCGACGCCGAATTGGCAGAGATGCAGCGGGCTATCAGCGAAGAACGCGGCGGCGGCCTGCGCGAAATGCTGCGCGTTCCCTACCTCCGCGCAACGGTGTTCGTGGTTGGCCTGGGCTTCTTCATCCAAATCACCGGCATCAATGCCGTGGTCTACTACAGCCCCAGGATCTTTGAAGCCATGGGTTTCAGCGGCAATGCAGCGCTCCTGTTGCTTCCCGCGGCAGTGCAGGTGGCCTCGCTCGTCGCTGTCTTTGTTTCCCTGTCATTGGTGGACCGTCTGGGCCGCCGCCCGGTGTTGTTGACGGGCATAGGCATGATGGTGGTGGCCAATGTCCTGTTGGTAGGTGTCTTCATGGCCGGCCAGGACTTCGGCGGCCTGCTCACCGTCCTTGGCTTCCTTGGCGTTCTTCTTTTCACGGTCGGCTTCACGTTCGGGTTCGGTGCACTGGTGTGGGTATACGCCGGCGAGAGCTTCCCTTCCCGGCTCCGCTCGCTTGGTGCAAGCGCGATGCTGACCTCCGATCTGGTGGCAAATGTCCTGGTGGCAGCGTTCTTCCTGACCATGCTCCAGCGGTTGGGTGGTGCAGGCACCTTCGCAGTGTTCGGTGTTCTGGCTATCCTCGGCTTTATGTTTGTCCGCAAGTTCGCTCCCGAGACGAAGGGCCGCCCCTTGGAGGAAATACAGCAGTACTGGGAAAACGGTGGGAAGTGGCCGGAGGCCGAAGCGGCCGGACACATCCCCGCACAGGAAGACACCGAACCGGCGGTTGTCCGGTGACGCCGGCGGTGTTGGGCCTTCATATTGGAGGTTCCAAGACACATGCTGTCCGTTCGGAGCTGGATTCGGGCCCAGGCCAGGGCACGGAACCAAGCAATGAGGCACCTCTTGAGATCACCGAGGCGAGCGCCAACCTGTCCTCAGTGGGTCACCAGGGAGCAGACGCCGTGCTGCGGCGGATCGCGGCGGCTGTCGGTGACGGTGTCCAGGCGGTTTGCGCCGGTGCCGCGGGGGCTGATACGCCTGCCAGCAGGGCAGTCCTGAGTGCTTTGCTGACCGAGCGCTTTCCGGGTGCCAGGGTCGAGGTGGTCCATGACACCCGCATCGTCCTCGCCGCAGCAGACCTCGACGCCGGAGCGGTCCTGGTCGCAGGCACCGGCTCGGTAGCCTGGGGCCGGAACCGGGAGGGACAGGAGGCGCGCAGCGGAGGCTACGGCTATTTGCTCGGCGATGAAGGCGGAGGATACTCCGTGGTTCGTGACGCGGTCCGGGAGGCCCTGCGTGAGTACTACGCGGGGCTGGAACCCGGCACGATGGTCAGCGCCCTTTTGGCTGCGACGGCGAGCGCGGACGCGCTGCAGCTCATGGATCTTTTCTATGCCAAGCCAGAGCCGGACCATTGGGCTGGCCTTGCACCGTTGGTCCTGGATCTTGCGGTTGAGGGTGATCCCGCTGCGTTAAGGATTCAAGCCGAAGCCGCGCATTCCCTGGCCACGTTGGCCAGGCAAGTACTGGGCGAGCTTGGATTGGACCTGCCTTTGGTGATGGCTGGTGGTCTCCTGGTCAATCAAGAACAACTGGCAGGCGCTGTTGCCCGCAAGGTTGCCTTGGAGGATCCCTCACTGATCAGGATCCTGGGCCAAGCCCCGGTGCACGGCGCGGTAAAGCTGGCCCGGCAATTGATCGCTCCCTGACTCCCAGAGATTTTGTCCCTTCGAAAAACAGACAGGAACCATGACCATCACTCCTACCTCCCCAGGCGTCCCGCACTCTGTTCCGGCCACTCCAGGTGCCAAGATGGCCCATGAGATCAGCGAGCAGCCCCAGGTACTCGCCGGACTCCTGGATTCGGGCCGCCAGCAGTTCGTTGCCATGGCGGACATCATCAAGAGGACGTCCCCGCGGTTTGTCCTGCTTGCCGCCCGCGGCACGAGTGACCACGCGGCGTTGTATGCGAAGTACCTCATTGAAATCAGTCTGGGGTTGCCGGTTGGCCTTGCCTCGCCGTCGACCCTTACTGCGTATGGAGCCAAGCCCCAACTGGAAGGTGTGCTGTGGTTGGCGGTAAGCCAGTCCGGCGGTTCACCGGACCTGGTGGAGTCGACGGCGGCAGCCCGCCGTCTTGGCGCCCTCACCGTGGCGGTGACCAACTCTCCGGGGTCCCCGTTGGCCGGGGCTGCGGAACATCACGTGGATATCCTGGCCGGGAGCGAAACTGCGGTGGCGGCTACCAAGAGCTACACGGCACAGCTTCTGGCTCTGTGGTTGTTGGTGGATGCGTGGCGTGGTGGAACGTCCGCCAACGCGGCGGGCATTCCTGACTGGGCCGCTTCGGTGCTGGCTGACGATGCCGTGTTGGACGTGGCCGGCAGTTACCGCTTTGCCGAGCGCATCATCACTACGGGTCGCGGCTATTCCTATCCCACTGCGAGGGAGGGTGCCTTGAAGCTCATGGAAACTTCCTACCTTCCCGCGCAGGCATTCTCTGGCGCGGACCTCCTGCATGGACCGTTTGCGATGATCGACTCCCAGCATCCTGTGATTGCCGTTGTACCGGAGGGAATCGGGGGAACGGCCATGCGCCCGGTCCTGGAGAGGCTCGTAGAACGGGGTGCCCACGTGTGCGTGGTGGGTGACCTCTCTGCCGCCCTTCCGGGTAGTTTGGTTGTTCCTTTGCCTGCGGGCGTTCCGGAGGAGCTTTCTCCTATCCTGCAGATCCTGCCGCTCCAGCGGCTGGCCTTGCAGTTGTCGGTGGAACGCGGCAACGATCCGGATGCTCCGCGTGGCCTGATGAAGGTGACTGAGACCTGGTAGAGGCCGTTGCGTGCGCGGCTGGATGTGCACACCGCATCCAGCCGCGCATCCAGCCGCGCACCGATGATCCGCACAGGTAACCGGAGTAGTCTGGATTCATGCCTCTCACGTGTGGTGGTCGGTAGTCATGGCGCGGGCCAGGCAGCGGTGGCTGCCAGCTCTCCTGGTTCCCCTTGCACTGGCGTTGGCGGCGCTCATCGGCTCCGTCCAGGCTGGCGCGAGTGTTTCCCTGCCGCCCAAAACAGCGGACGAGATCCTGGCCATGATCGCCCGTACCGAGGTGCGCGCTTTATCCGGCACTGTGGTGCAAACCGCTGAGTTGGGTCTGCCTGAGGTTCCCACTGCCGGCCCGGGAATCGTACCTGGGGCCACCTCGGCACTTGAACTGCTCACAGGTTCGCACACCGCCCGCGTTTATCTGGACGGACCCTCCAAAGCCAAGCTGCAGATCCTGGACAGGATGGCCGAGCGTGACTTTGTGGTCAACGGCGGCGATGCCTGGTTCTACAATTCCGCTGACAACAGCGCTACGCATTTGAGCGTCCCTGTGCCCTCATTGGCAGACCGGGGAAAGTCCCTTCCGACTGAATCAACGCGTCCTGACATTCCCACTCCGGAGGCAATGGCACGTCACTTCCTGTCAGCCATCGATTCCAGCACAGAGGTAACGGTGGGCGAAGCTTCCACCGTTGCGGGTCGAAGCGCTTACCGGTTGAGCCTGGTGCCGCGCAGTGACGGGACACTGGTTGATTCTTTGTCGATCAACGTCGACTCCGAAACCGGATTGCCGCTGCGCGTCGAGGTTCGCGCGAAGGGCCAGCCGGAGCCTGCTTATTCACTTGCCTATACCGAGGTGAACTTCTCCACACCTGACGCGGCCTTGTTTAACTTCACTCCTCCGGCCGGTGCAACTGTCACGGAGAAGCCGGTCCCCATGAAGCCAATGCCGCCGGAGATGGAAGATCCTGCCGTCCCGGCACCGGATGAGCCTGTTCCGGCACCGGGGGGATCATCCATTCCCGTGCTCCCCAATCCCGGCCCTTCAGTGACCGGCGAAGGGTGGGACACCGTGATCGGGTTGCCCGCTGGAACGGCGCCCGCTGATCTCACATCGAACCCGCAACTCGCCCAGGCCCTGCAACCCGTGAATGGCGGACGGGCGTTGACCACGGCCCTGGTGAGCGTCCTCATTCTCGACGACGGCCGCGTGTATGCCGGCTTGGTGCCTTTGGACCGGCTCGAATCAGCCGCGAATGCCCAATGACCGGTGCACAATGATCGGTGCACAACCTAGGGCAACCTGTGAACAGCGCCCCATGATCGGCATCCTGTGACGGAGATCCGCGAAGCTGCTCCCGGCTCCCAACCGATGGACCTTGCGATAGAAACCCATGGCCTCGTGAAGCGCTTCGGGCACCGTTCCGCAGTGGATGGCATTGACCTTGCGGTCCCCCGCGGCGCGGTCTACGGCTTCCTGGGGCCCAATGGGTCGGGAAAGACCACCACGATCCGCGTTTTACTTGGACTGGCTTCAGCGAACAGCGGCGAGATACGGGTTCTGGGCAAGGACATGCCCCGGCAGTGGGCCTCGGTGTTGCCCGATGTAGGCGCGCTGGTGGAGGGGCCGGGGTTCTATCCGTTTCTTTCCGGAGCGGCCAATCTGCTGCGGCTGGATTCAGCGGACCGCCATGCATCGTCTTCCACCCGGCGCAACCGCGTCAACGAAGCATTGGACCGCGTTGGGCTGGGTCACGCCGCCGGAAAGAAAGTACGTGCCTACTCACTGGGCATGAAACAGCGCCTCGGGCTGGCCAACGCCATGCTCCGGCCGCGCGAACTGCTGGTGCTCGATGAACCAACGAACGGGCTGGACCCCCAAGGCACCCGGGAGGTTCGCAGCCTGGTGCGCTCCCTTGCCGCCGGCGGGACCACCGTCTTCGTTTCCAGCCACCTCCTGGCCGAGGTGGAACAAATGTGTACCCATGTGGGGGTGATGAGTGCCGGACGGCTGGTGGCCCAAGGACCGCTGGATGAACTGCGGTCTGCCGGGCAAGCGCACGTTCTGGTACGAACGCCCGACGTCGAACGTGCTGCCGGTGTCCTGGCCCGGCTGGGGCTGGTGCCCGGCGAAGCACCTGGCCGCGGGGTGATCCAGGGAAACGGGCTGGACGGCGTTGAGCCCGAAGAGATCGTTGCAGCCTTGGTAGCCGACGGCGTACGGGTCCGGGGCTTCTCTGTGGAGAACGCAAGCCTGGAAGAGCGGTTCGTGTCCTTGACCGGAGAGGGGTTCGACGTTGTCGGCTGAAACTGGTGACACCTTTGAGAGGGTCGGAAGGGCTGGAACAACCAGGGCTTCCAATGACAAGGCTCTCCATACCGGGATGGGGTGGGCGTTGCTTGGCTCGGAGTTATCCGTGCTGTTTCGTCGCCTCCGCACCTGGGCCATGCTGGTGGCCCTCGCTGCCGTTCCCATCCTGATTGCCCTTGCCGTCAAGCTCTCGTCCCGGCCGGCGACACCTGGCCGCGGGCCACTGTTCCTGGATCGCATCACCCAGAACGGCCTCTTTGTTGCTGTGACAGCCCTCGTGGTGTGTGTCCCGCTGTTCCTCCCCCTCACTGTCGGCGTGGTGGCCGGAGACACCATCGCCGGAGAGGCCAACCTGGGAACTTTGCGGTATCTGCTCCTGGCACCGGCGGGGCGCATCCGTCTGCTCCTGGTCAAGTACACCGGGGCCGCTGCTTTCTGCTGTGCTGCGACGGCTACCGTGGCAGCGGCTGGGACCTTGGCCGGCGTCGTGTTCTTCCCCATCGGTCCTGTCACGCTGCTCTCCGGCGACATGATCGGGGTTGGCGAGTCAGTCCTGCGCTCCTTGCTGATCGCTGCCTACATCACGGTCTCGCTGCTGGGCCTGTCCGCGATCGGGCTGCTCATCTCGACCTTCACGGACGTACCCGTGGGCGCCATGGCCGCCACGATCGTCCTCTCGGTGGTATCGCAGGTACTGGACAACCTGCCACAACTGGAATGGCTGCATCCTTTCCTGTTCAGCCACCACTGGCTGGGCTTCGCCGACCTCCTGCGGCAGCCGGTTGTCTGGACATCGTTTGGCGAAAACGCGCTTCTCCAAGCGGGTTATATTGCCGTCTGCGGCGCGCTGGCCTACGGGAAGTTCACTACCAAAGACATCCTGTCCTAGCTTTGACGTAGGCTCTCTCCATGGCCAGATTCTTTGACGTCCACCCTGAAGATCCCCAACCACGCGCCATCGGCCAAGTGGTTAATATGCTGCAAAGCGGCGGGCTGATCGCCTACCCAACCGACTCCTGCTACGCCCTGGGTGCCCAGATCGGCAACAGGGAAGCCCTGGATCGCATCCGGACCATCCGGCAACTGGACGACAAACACCACTTCACCCTGGTCTGCAAGGACTTTGCCCAAATGGGGCAGTTCGTGATGATCGATAACGATGTTTTCCGCAGCATCAAGGCCGTCACGCCCGGCAGCTACACCTTCATCCTTCCGGCCACCCGCGAGGTTCCCAAGCGCCTGCTCCACCCGAAAAAGAAGACAGTGGGCGTACGCATCCCGGACCACAAGGTGGTCCAGGCACTCCTTGCGGAACTCGGTGAACCCTTGCTGTCCAGCACGCTTCTGCTGCCTGACCAGGAGGAGCCACTGACCCAGGGCTGGGAGATCAAGGAGCGGCTGGACAACGAAGTGGACGCAGTGATCGATTCCGGCGATACCGGTTCAGAGCCCACAACAGTGATCGACTTCTCCAGCGGCACGGCAGAGGTAGTGCGGCGCGGAACGGGCGATCCTTCACGGTTCGAATAGGGTCCCAGCCCTCCGCAGGAGCGGGGTCAGCGGAACTGGAAACGGCAGCTCGCGTTCAAAGCGACCTGGGCCAGCCCTGTCAGTTCCAAGGCGATGGCCGAGGGTTGCGTGGACAGGGGCAGCGGCGGGTACGCCAAGGAAATGGTGAGCTGACGGTTGCCATCAGCACTGCTGATCGAGATGGTGCCATAGCCGGGTATGTCACCTGAATGGCCGTAATAGAGGCCGTTGGTACACGTGTCGTGCCAGTGGTCCAGCCCCAGTCCGTAATCGGCGAAAACCGGGCCCTTCATCTCCACGAGGCTCTGCGGTAAGAGCAGCCGCCCTTTGAGCAACGCTGCGTAGAAGGCATTGATGTCTGCCACGCTGGCGATCACGCCCTCTGAAGCCGGGCCGCCAGCCTGCGCGGAATGCGTGACGTCCACGGTTTTACCCCGCAGCACTGCATAACCATGGACCAACGCGGCCGGAAGGGGGCCCTCGTCCAACACCTTGGTTGAATGCAAATTCAAGGGATCCAGGATGTCCGTTCGCAGCACGGTTCCCAGTGGAGCCCCCCGCAGCCGCTCCACCAAAAAGCCAAGGACCGCATAATCCGAAAGTCCGCTGGCATAGGGAGTCCCGGAGGTGTGGTCCAACAATTGCCGGACGGTCACTGGCTCTTGCCCCGGCTGCAGGAGGACGTCGATCCCCGGCAGGTATTTGGCGATCGGATCCTCAAGTACCAGCCGGCCTTCTTCCACCAGCTTCAACACGGAAACTGCCACCATGGTCCGCGTCAGCCCGCCCACCCGGATCGGATCATCCGCCTGCACGGGAGCACCTCCGTCAAGGCTCCTAACACCTGCCGCGTGCCTCCACACTTGTTGCCCGGCTCTGGCCTCCATCAGCACCGCCGGCGCACCGTTCTGGAGCATCTCCCGACTAAAGAGTTCCAAAGTTGCCTGCAGCTCGCGAAAGGCAGGTGTTACCGGTGGTGACTGTGATGTTGATGTCGGCGGCGGCGCAGGGACCGTGGGAGGGGCCGCCGTCGAGCTTGTCACTGGCGTCGACGGCAGCGGGTTGGGCCGCGGTTCGCCCGTGCAGCCAGCGAGGAACAGGCCGCATACAAGCGTTGCGGTCACAATGCCCCCGCGTGAACCTGGATGCACACCCGCTCCTGCGTTTACTCCTCCTGCTTGCGCGCCCGGCTGGGCTGCACCCGCATTGGCTCCCCCGGCATCTTGGGAAATTCCGGTGGGAACGGCATTTCGCCTTGGCCGTTCTTGACGTCACGCTCCCACCATTGCAGCAGGACGTCGATGTCTCCGGGCTTGTCATGCATCGTTGCCCACGGGTCACCTGTTGTCTTCAGCCGGTCCGGGACAGTGGTGATGGTGTATTTGGCCGGATCGGAATTCTCCAGCTCTTCCCACGCCAACGGGCACGATACCTGTGCATTTGGCACGGCACGCGGGCTGTATGCGCCGGCGATCGTCCGGTCGCGGTTGGCCTGGTTGAAGTCCACGAAGATCCTGGTGCCGCGTTCTTCTTTCCACCATGCTGTAGTGACCTTCTCGGGCATCCGTCGCTCCAACTCCCGGCCGGCAGCGATCACCGCGTGGCGCACTTCCAGGAATTCATGCTTGGGGTGGATGGGCGCATACACATGCAGTCCCCTGTTGCCCGAGGTCTTGATGAAGGCCGTCAGCCCCGCTTCGTCCAACAACGCACGGAGTTCCTGCGCAGCCGGTATGGCGTCATCAAAGTCGGTTCCAGGCTGGGGATCGAGGTCGATTCGCAGCTGGTCGGGGTTATCGGGATCGTTGGCACGGGAAGCCCACGGGTGGAAAACGACCGTGTTCATTTGCGCTGCCCACACCGCGGCCGCGGGTTCATCGATCACCAACTGCGGATGGGTCCGCGCGCTCGGATAAGTCACCATGACCGAGCGGACGTAGTCCGGCGCACCCTTGGGAGGGTTCTTGGAGAAGAACATTTCGCCCTCGATGTTGCCCGAGTACCGCTGGAGACTGACGGGCCGGTTGCCGTTGGCAGCCACAAAAGCGTCCCCCACGTCCACCAGGTAGTTTGCCAGGTCCAGTTTCGTCAGCCCGGCCTCAGGCCACATGATGCGGCCTGGACTTGAAATCCGAACTTCTCGGGGGCCCTCGGGACCGGGCACGGAGACTGTTGCTGATTCGCTCGCCATGGCCACAAGCTACCCCGTCAAGGGCGTTCACGTCAGCATCCCGCGTTCCTTTTTTCGGGCGGCGGGGAGTATGCCTGACAGCTCCAAGGCCAAACTGCTTCATGATGGATACATGCCAAACACTGAAACCGCCCTGACTGTTGCCATGGGAGACACCAAGGTATCGGGAATCCACGTCTGTCCGGAGAAGTCGTTCGCCACCCTCGTAGTTGCCCACGGCGCCGGAGCAGGAAAGGAACACCCCTTCCTGCAGGGATTTGCCGAAGCGATGGCGGAGGAAGGCGTCAGTACGCTGCGCTTCAATTTTCCGTACCGGGAAGCCGGGCGACGATTCCCTGACCGCCCGCCGGCAGCCATAGCCACGTGGCGCGCTGTCATGGAAAAGGCCGCGGAACTCGCAGGCAATGAACCGTTGTGGGCGGGGGGAAAATCCTTTGGCGGACGGATGGCCTCCATGGCCGTGGCTGAGGGAATGCCCGCGAGTGGCCTGGTGTATCTCGGTTATCCACTCCACGCGCCGGGCAAACCGGAGAAGCTCCGCGATGAACACCTCTACGGGATAACAGTGCCCATGCTGTTTCTTCAGGGCACCCGCGATACCTTCGCGACACCGGAACTACTGGAGTCTGTGGTGGCCAGGATAGGCACGACGGCGACTCTCCAGTGGAGCGAAAATGCAGACCACTCGTTCGTGGTCAAGGGCCTCAAGCGCAGTGCCGCCGAGATAGGTGCCTCGCTTGCACCCGCGGTGGCAGGATTCATGAGGGAAAACAGTTGAGGAACTACTTCGGCACCGGCTCGTGGCGCAGGTAGGATCTCCGGAAGCGGCCGGTGCCCGCTGTCAGGGCGCGAAGTTCCACGGCGTAGCGCCGAAGTTCCTGGTCAGGGACCTCGGCGGTGATCTCAGTGCCTTCGCCGTTGGCTGCCGTCGTGCCTGTCACCCGTCCCCTTCGGCCGGACAAATCACTCATCACTGCCCCGACATGCTCGTCCGGGACACTGACCACAACGGCTGACACGGGCTCAAGCAACTGGATTTTGGCCGTTGCCGCGGCTTCGCGGAGGGCCAAGGCGCCGGCGGCCTGGAAGGCTGCGTCCGAGGAATCCACACTGTGGGTTTTTCCGCCCACCAAGGTGACTTTGATATCCACCACGGGGAACCCGGCCGAAACGCCCTTCAGCATCTGGGAGCGGACGCCCTTTTCCACGGAAGTGACGAACGTACCGGGAATGACACCGCCCACCGTCTTGTCAGCGAATTCAAACCCCTCCCCGCGCGCCAGGGGCTCGACCTCGATGTCGCAGATAGCGAACTGCCCATGTCCGCCGGATTGCTTGACGTGCCGGCCGTGCCCGGCTGCCTTGCTGGCGAAGGTCTCCCGCAACGGTGTGATGACCTCCACGGTTTGAAGTTTGACGCCCTGGTTGCGCAGCCTGTCCAGGATCACCTCGGCATGCGCTTCACCCATGCACCACAGGATCAGCTGGTGCGTGTCCTGGTTGCGTTCCACCCGAAGCGTCGGATCTGCCGCGACTACCTTTCCTATGCTCTTGGCCAACGCGTCCTCGTCGCTACGGGACATTCCTTCGATCGCTATGGGCATCAGCGGTTCAGGCATGTTCCAGGTTTCGATCAGCAGGGGGGCGTCCTTGTCAGAGACCGTGTCCCCGGTTTCCGCGTTTGCCAGCTTGCTGAGGGCACAAATGTCACCTGCGATGCACTGGGAGACAGCTTTCAGGCTTGATCCGACGGGTGAGTACAGATGCGTGACGCGTTCATCGCTGTCGTGGTCCTCGTGTCCCCTGTCAGCCAATCCCCTGCCGCCGATGTGGATGGCTGTATCTTCACGGAGGGTTCCGGAAAAAACACGGACCAGGCACACGCGACCCAGGAACGGGTCCACAGTCGTCCGTACCACCTCGGCAGCCAGGCGTCCTGCGGGGTCGCAGTCCAGCGGTTTCAGGGACGAACCGTCGAGCTTCATCACCGGGGGTGCGGTTCGTTCCAGCGGCGACGGCAGCGCATCGATCATCAGCGCCATGAGCTCGGGAAGCCCCAAACCCGTTTCCGCCGAGGTAGCCATCACCGGGAAGAAGGAGCCTCTGCTCACAGCGGTCTCCAGGTCCTTGATGAGGTCCTCCAGCGGCAACTCTTCACCGCCCAGGTAGCGGTCCATCAACGTCTCGTCTTCGCTCTCGGCAATGATCCCTTCAATCAACGGACCGCGTGCTTCCTCCACGGCAGGATCATTGCTGCTTCCGTGGAGCACGCCTGCCAGTTCTCCCCCGGAAGGCAGGTACAGCGGGAGAACGGACTCGCCGAAGGCTTCCTGGCAACGCACGACGGCGGCGCTGAAGTCTGCGCGGGGGTGGTCCAGGCGGCTGACTACGACAGCCCTCGGCATGCGGATCTTCTCGCATTCACCCCACAAGGCGATGGTGGCGCCGTCGATGCCGTCCACGGCGGACACGACAAAGAGGGCCGCATCGGCGGCCCTCAACCCTGCTCGTAATTCCCCTGTGAAATCCGTGTACCCCGGAGTGTCGATCAGGTTCACCTTGACCTCGCCCACCAGTATCGGGGCCACAGACAAGGTGACGGACCTCTGCTGGTGGATGGCTGAAGGGTCTGAATCACTGACGGTAGTCCCCTCGGTGATCGAGCCCATCCTGGTGATGGCCCCGGTCGCCGCCAACAGGGCCTCCACCAGCATCGACTTCCCTGCACCTGAATGCCCCACGAGTGCCACGTTGCGTATCTTGGCAGGATCGCTTGCCGCCAGAGCCGTACCGTTCTCGCTTCGCCGGGACTCGGGTGTACCGGGTCCGGCCGCTTTGGCCGTCTCCCGTGTGCCCTTCGCGGACATGAGCACCTCCTGGTGTCGTATCCAAGCTCGGAGTTCGAACGCGTCGAAAGGTTCGAACGTGTAAGAGGATTGGACACCCTGAGGCGACCACAGGGCAAGACCCAGTTGCGGACGAAGAGCCGCCGGCCAAGCGGCCAACGTGTACTAGGCCGGCACCATGCCCCACAACAACCATGCTGAGGTTACAGTGCTTCCTGTGATGACTACGGAGAATCCTGTCAGCCACAGGAATGATGGGACACCCGTGGTTTGGCTCAGGATGTAGGCGTCCGACGCTGCGAGCCGGTTCCGGCGCCGTGTATGGACACCGGCAAGCTTGAAAAGGTCGCGCACGGCACCCACTGACAGGGCGATCCCCAAGGCCAGCACAGCGTAGTCAACGATGGTGGGAGATCCGAAGAAGACCAAAAGCTGGGCGATAGCTGCGCTGACCACCGCCACGAGGATCCCTGTGAGGTTGCGCAGGAAAATCAGGGAGACCAGCAGGATGAGGGCGCCTACGGACATTGCGGCCCCTGATCGGCCGGCGGCGAACGCAGCAATCAAGGCAAGTCCCACTACCGCGGGCGCAGGATATCCCCAGAACCCTGACCAGGCCGCACCAAAGGGGCTCCGGCCGCTGCTGACGAGGCGGCCCGAATGATCCAGTCCGATGCGGAGGCTGTGGACGAATCGCCCCGTCATGAGGGCGGCATAGGCGTGGCCCAGCTCATGGACGAAGGTGACGTAGAGACCGAACCATCGCCACGTGGCTCGAGGGATGCTCAAAATGGTTGCTGCGGCAAGAATCGCCACCAACGCAGATAGGGGCACGGCCGTCGTGTGGACGTCGGTGAAGCCACGGACCACAGCCGCCCACCAGGTTTGTAAAGGATTCACAGCGGGATTCACAGCGCCGTTCACAGCAACGTTCACGGCACCGGGGAGTTGAGGCGTGAACGGAGCCCGGCTACCAGGATCTCCAAACCGAAATCGAAGGCTGCTTCACCCCGCTTGTCCGGCGGACCCGCGTGCGTTAACGCCTGGGTAAGGGCCGGGTAGCCGTCAACGGGAGGGGCCCACACGACGTCGGGAGCGGCCAGGTCCAACGCAAATCCCAAGGCAAAACTGTCGATCGTGGAGATGGCCGAAACCACATCCTGTCCCTGGAAACCGGCATTTTCCAAGGCGACCGCCAGACTCTCATAGAGAGCCAGCACCTGATCGTCCTGCACAGTTTGCAAGACCAGCAGGGGCGCCAGGCGGGGGTGCCGGGCGAAGGCGTCCCGGTAGGCGCGGACGATGACCCTGAGGGCGTCCTCCCAGTCCTGCCCTTCATGGAGCGTGTAAGGGCTCTCGGCGATGATCCGTCCCCGCATCAGCTCCAGTATTTGTTCGCGGCCGCTGACATGGTTGTAAATGGACGATTGACTGACGCCGATCCTCTTGGCCAGTTTGGGCAGGCTGAAGTCCCCGGCCTCGTCCACCAGTTCCAAGGCGGCCGTGACGAGTGCGTCGATGGATATCAGCGGAACCAGCGGGCGTGGCATTCGGGTTCTCCAATCAATGTGTTGTTACGACTCTAGCCAGAAGTTTGGGCAAAGGTATTGTGCGCCCAATCACAAGGCCCTACGATAAACGAAAGCCTTTCGCTTATCGATCGACTCCCCCCCAAATCTCCCCGCATTAGATCTCCGAGGACACCATGTCTGAAATCGAAACCCGCCCTCCTGCAGCGGATGCTGGAAACGGGCTCAAGAAAAATGCCATCGGCACAGGCGGCATTGCATTCCTGGTCATCTCCGCAGCAGCTCCCTTGACCGTGATGGCCGGCGTGGCACCTGTGGCCATTGGCATCGGGGGCATTGGCGCCCCCATGGGCTACGTCATCGCCGGCGCCGTTCTCTTGATCTTCGCTGTGGCTTTCATGGCCATGACCAAGCACGTCAAAGCAGCCGGCGGCTTCTACACCTACATCACTCTTGCCATGGGAAAAACGGTAGGTCTGGCCTCCGCCATCCTCGCCATCGTCTCCTATAACTGCCTGCAGATCGGCGTCTACGGGCTCTTCGCAGTCCAGACCCAGGCCATGCTCCGAACACTCTTCGGCCTGGACGTACCATGGCCGGCAGTCGCCTTGATGGCCGTCGCCGCCGTCTGGTTCCTTGGCTATCGGGGCATCGACGTCGGGGCAAAGGTCCTGGGTGTCCTGCTCATTGCCGAGACCGCCATCCTTGCCGTCATGGGCGCCGGCATCCTGGCGAACGGGGGCGCCCAAGGCATCAGCCTTGCCTCCTTCTCCCCCGAGCATGCGTTCACCCCTGGCGTCCTGGCCATCCTTGCCATCTGCTTCGCCGCTTTCATGGGCTTTGAATCCACCGTGCTGTACCGCCGTGAGGCCCGAAACCCAGACAAGTCCATCCCGCGGGCAACCTACATCGCGGTCGGCTTCATGTCCGTGTTCTATGCGTTCATCGTGTGGACGGTCATCCAGGCCTACGGCGATGGTGACGTGATGGCAGCTGCAGGTGAGTTGGCCGACGGCATGTTCTTCGCCACGATCAATCACTACGTGGGTCCGTGGGCCGAGGTTGTCATGTACGTGCTGATCGTGACCAGTGTCTATGCCTCCCAGCTTGCCTTCCACAATGCCATCAACCGCTACGTTTACATGCTGGCAAAGGACGGCGTCCTTCCCGCTTTCCTCGGGAGGACCCATCCGAAGTACAAGTCCCCGCACCGCGCCGGACAGATCCAGACAGCCCTCGCAGCCGTCGTCATCATTATTTGCGCCATCGCCGGCGCCGATCCTTACAAGGAGCTGCTGATCTGGGTCAACACCCCCGGCATCTTCGGCATTGTCGCGTTGCAGGGACTGGTGTCCGTGGCAGCTTTCATCTACCTTCGGCGCAACCCGGAAGCCGTGACCAACCGGCTGCTCATTCCTTTGAGCATCGCTTCAGCCATCCTGCTCTTCGGTGTGGTTGCCCTGATCGCCATCAACATCGAACTGTTGACTTTCGCCGATGCCCTTACCAACACCATCCTCCTGTTGGTGACCCCCCTTGTTTTCGTGGCAGGCCTGCTGACAGCCCGCAGATTGCGCAGTGCCCGCCCTCACATCTTCGCCCGGATTGGAAGCTTCGAAACCCATGACTCCTGACCTCATTGTCCTTGCCGACACCATCCACACGCTCGACGACCACCCGGATAACGGTTCCCGACCGGCCATTCAGGCCGTTGCCGTCCGCGACGGGTTGGTAGCCGCCGTCGGAACCCGGGAGGATGCCCGGCAGTGGCGTGGGCCCGGTACCCGGGTAGTGGACCTTGGCGGTGCGACACTTACGCCAGGCCTGGTGGATTGCCACATCCACCCGGTGTTTGGCCTGGACCTGACCATCGGCTGTGATCTGTCCGGCGCGTCGACTTTGGCTGAAGTACGCGCGCTGCTGCAGTCAGAATCAATGAACGGCGCAGAATCAACGACCGGCCCAGAATCAATGACGGGCCCAGTGCCATCGGACGACGGCGGCTGGTTGCGTGCCTGGGGTCTGAATCCGAACGCGTTTGGCCCAGTACCCCTGCACCGGAGTGTGCTCGACGAAGTCTCCGGAGACCGGCCGGCGATGATCCGTTTGTTCGACGGGCATTCGGCGTTGGCAAACAGCCGGGCACTGGAATTGGCCGGGATCAGTGGCCGCGTTGAATTCGACCAGTCCGCCGAGGTGGTCTGCGACGCCGACGGCGTCCCCACAGGGATGCTCCTGGAAGCGGCGGCCATTGACCTGGTGCAGCGTCACATTCCCAAGGAATCCTTTGAGGACCGCAAGACCCGCCTGGGTGTCTTGCTCCGGGACTTCGCCCGGTCCGGCCTGACCGGCGGGCACGTCATGGACCATGACGAGGAGTCGACGGCTCTACTTCAGGCTTTGGAAGCCGACGGTGAGCTGCCGCTGCGGTTGCGGAGTGCGCCGTGGTGCATGCCGGGCACTGGCGTGGCCGAATGGAAGCAGCTTGCCCGCACTGTAGGCACCGGCGGACGCCGCTGGTCGGTCGAGGCCATCAAACTGTTCGTTGATGGAACCGTGGACAATGGGACGGCGTGGCTTTACGAGCCGGACCTGTACGGCCAATCCACTGCGCCATTCTGGCCACGGCCGGAAGAATACACAGCTGCGGTACGCTACTTTGCCTCCCGGGGAATCCCGACGGCGACACACGCCATTGGCGATGCCGGCGTGGAACATGTCCTGGACGCCTTGGAGTCGCTCCGCGGTGTTGTGCCCTCGGACGTGCTCCGCCAGACAGTTCACAGGATTGAACATATCGAAACGGTGCCCGACCAGCTGGTGGAACGCTTCCAGCACGCCGGAGTCGTGGCGAGTATGCAGCCGACGCACTGCACACATTATTCCGCGGCTGACCACAGTGACAATTGGTCCACCCGGCTAGGCAAGGTCCGTGCCGACCGCGCATGGCGTTGCAGGGACCTCCGCGAGGCCGGAGTCACCGTGGGCATCGGCTCCGACTGGCCGATCGCTCCGTACGCACCCTTGCCGATCATTGCAGACGCCCAGTTGCGGCGCCGTTCCGGACATCCGGAGCAGGAGCCCATCGCACCAGCCCAGGCGCTCACCGCACTCCAAGCGCTTGAGGGCTACACCTCGCACGCGGCGCGGGCTGCAGGACTGTGGGACGTTTCGGGCTCGATCACGGTGGGCAAACGCGCCGACTTCACCGCGTTTGAGCGGGACCCACTGACCACGGCGCCGGATGAGTTCGCCGCAAGCAGCGTAGTAGGCACGTTCGTGGACGGCGAGATCCAGTTCATGTTGGAAAGGCTTGCCTAGCAGTTCTTTCATCGGCTGGGCTACATGCGGTTCTTGGTTTTGGCCGTAGCCAGTGCCGTCCACGGATCTTCGGGCCAGGGATGCCTGGGGTAGCGCCCACGCATCTCTGCCCGAACCCGGGAGTAGGGCCCGGACCAGAACGAAGCGAGATCGGCTGTTACTGCCAACGGCCTGCCTGCGGGAGACAAAAGGTGGAAAAGCACCGGTACCCTTCCGCCAATAAGGCGGGGCGTGCGGTCCCAGCCGAAGCATTCCTGCAGCTTGACCGCTACAACCGGGCTACCGCCGTCGTGCTCCGCATTCTTTCGCTCCGGGCCCCCGGAGCCGTCAGCGACCTCGGGGTAGTCGATCCTCACCCGCGAGCCGCTGGGCACCTGAAGGCGCTCGGGCACCAGGCTGTCCAAGGTGGAAGCCTCGGGCCACGGGAGCAGGCGCCGGAGTGGATCGGTGAGGTCAATCGTGGCGGCCGGGGTACCGGTGGCCATGGATTCGAGCTCCGGGGCAAGCCAGTCATCCAACCTGGCCAACAGGGCGGATTCGCTGACATCCGGCCACGGATCGCCCAGCTCCCGGTGCAACAAGGCCAGACGCCGGCGCAGCGCATCTGCCGCAGCGGACCACCCGATCATCGAGAGTCCTGCCTTTTCCAGCGCAATCGCAACAGCATGACGGCCCTGCTCGACGCTGGGGCGCACGGGCGTCGAGGACAGCACAAGGGCTCCCAGCCTCCGCTCAAGCCTGGCGGTCACCCGGCCTTGGGCGAAACGTGCCGTTACTTCCTCCACCGACAGCTCCGGCGCCGCAGCCACCGCCAGTTCGGCGGACAGGGGCGCCGCCGATCGGATCACGGCTCCCGTGCCCGCGGCATCCCTGCCTTGGGCGCGGGAAACCTCCGCCACGGCCAACCAGTCATGACCGGCCAGGGAGCTACCTGCGGGCAGACCAGCCCTGGTGCCCGATGTCAGCAGATACGTGGGTGCCCCTTGGCCGGGAACCCGCCTGGCAATACGGTCCGGGAAGGCCAACGCGACCACGAACCCCGGAGCTTCCCTCGCTGAAACGTCCAGGGGCGCTTTCACGGCGTCGGAGGTCTCCTGACGCGCGAACGATTCCATCCGTTTGACGTCCTCGGCGAATCGTCGGGCTGCCGGGTCTGATCCGGAACGGACTGCCGCCAGGAGTTTTGTGAGATCGGCACCAGGTGCGCGTTGATCACCGGCCACCAGTGCCACGGTTTCAGCGGCAAGGCGGCGGCCAACCAGCGCGGAACCGTCCAGCAACGCGCGGGCCAGCCGCGGGTCTGCCGGGATCTTCGCGAGTGTCCTGCCCAGGTCCGTGACCGTTCCTTCCAATGTCACTGCACCGAGTTCCCGAAGGACCTCGACGGCGTCATCCATAGCGGCACGCGGTGGTGCGTCGGGCAGTGCAAGCCCCCGACCCCCGGGTGCTCCCCAGCAAGCGAGAACCAGAGCGGCGCTGGTGAGGTCGGCCACCGAAATCTCCGGGGTTTGATGTGCTGGCGCAGCAGCGAAGGCCTGTTGGTCGTAGCACCGGACAACCCTGCCTGGTCCTTGGCGCGCTGCGCGGCCGGCCCGCTGCTCCGCAGAAGCCTTCGAGCAGGACACCGTCACCAGTCCGGACATGCCTCTGCCCGCGTCACGACGCGGTTCACGTGACAGGCCGGAATCAATAACGAGCCGGACGCCCGGCACCGTGAGTGACGACTCGGCCAACGCCGTTGACACAATAATTCGAGGAGGGCCGCCGGGTTCCCGGCCCGAAACCGCCCGGTCCTGGGCATCCGGACCGATCTGGCCGTGCAGCTCAAGTACCTCAACACCGCCCTGGACCCGCCCGCGGAGGCGGCTGGCGACGTCGGACACTTCACGGACGCCTGGGAGGAAGACCAAAGCGTCAACGTCGGGGTTTTCCATGAGCGCTTCCTCATGGGCGGCCACCGTTGTCTCGGCAACATGGTTAAGGAAGCTGTATGCCACGCCGCGATCGTCCAAGCGCTGGCCCGGGGCCGGAACCCACTGGACCTCCAGGGCGTGCAGCACGGAAGGACAGTCGACGACGGGAGCCGGCACGCCGCCGTCGGCCTCCCCCAAGCCGCCTCGCTCCAGCCCGTTTTGCCCCAGCAGGCTGGCGAAACGCTTCGCGTCAACGGTTGCCGACATGGCCACCAGCGTGAGGTCGCCCCGGAGTTCCTGGACTTCCGCGAGCATGCCCACCAGCAGGTCGGTTTCGAGGCCCCGCTCGTGGACCTCATCCAGGATCACCGCTTGCGTGCCCTCAAGTCCCGGATCAGCCAGGAGGCGCCGCAAGAGAATGCCGGGAGTGACGAATTCCACCACAGTGTCCGGGCCCGATTTGCTCTCGCCGCGGACTGTATAACCTACGGCTGCCCAGACGGCTGCCGTCGAGAGAGGCAAGGCGGCGGGCGGCTGAACGCGCGGCCACCCTGCGCGGTTGGGTGACGACGACGCGGGGCGGGCCCGGGCGCCCCTCCTCCACGAGGTTGGCCAGCAGCGGAGGAACCAATGTTGTCTTTCCCGTCCCGGGTGGGGCCTGGACGACCACCGTTCCGCCGACGCCCTGGCTTTTGAGCGCAGCGGTGAGCTTTCCCAGGGAATCAGCGAAGACCAGCCCTGCGCCAATGGTCTCCAGTCTAAAAGTCACCACACCATTGTCCCTGCTTGCCTGCACTAAAAAGGCCACGCCCCTCGATCAACCTGACGGCTGCGAGGAGGCGTGGCCCCTTCAGTGGTCTTGCTGTTGGGTCGGCGTGCTAGCCAATGGTGGACGCGTCGATGACGAAGCGATAACGCACATCGGAGGCGAGTACGCGCTCATAGGCATCGTTGATCTTGCTGGCGGGGATGACCTCGATCTCGGCACCGAGCCCGTGCTCGGCGCAGAAGTCCAGCATTTCCTGGGTTTCGCGGATTCCGCCAATCATGGAGCCGGCGAACCTGCGGCGTCCACCGATGAGGGCGAAAGCATTCACGGGCAGCGGCTCGGCCGGCGCGCCAACGTTCACCAGCGTGCCGTCAAGGCTCAGCAGTTGCAGGTAGGCGCTGATATCGATGGAAGCACTGACCGTGTTGATGATGAGGTCAAAGGTACCTGCCAGTTGCTCGAACGTGGCAGGATCACTGGTGGCGTAATAGTGGTCAGCGCCAAGATTGAGGCCATCTTCCATCTTCTTCAGGGACTGAGACAAAACCGTCACCTCGGCACCCATGGCGTGGGCAATCTTGACCCCCATGTGGCCCAGGCCGCCAAGGCCCACGATCGCGACCTTCTTGCCAGGGCCGGCTTCCCAGTGGTGCAGCGGGGAGAAAGTCGTGATGCCTGCGCACAGCAGCGGTGCAGCAACGTCGAGATCCAGCGCTTCAGGGATGGTGACGACAAAGTCCTCGTTCACCACCACGCTGCTCGAGTAACCGCCCTGGGTGACGGTACCGTCACGGTCAATTGCTCCGTAAGTGCCCACGTTGCCGTTGAGGCAGTACTGTTCCTCGCCCGCCAAGCAGTTCCGGCACTCCTTGCACGAGTTGACCATGCAGCCAACACCAACCCGGTCGCCGACTTTGTGCTTGGTGACGTTCGGGCCAACTTCGGTAACGATGCCGGCAATCTCGTGGCCAGGGACCAGCGGGTACTGCTGGGGACCCCAATCGCCGCGCACAGTGTGGATGTCCGAGTGACAGATGCCAGCGAATTTGATGTCAATGTGGACATCGTGAGGTCCAACCCCGCGACGTTCGATGGTGGTCAGGGTGAGGTCGCCCGTGGCCGAGGGTGAAGCATAAGCGTTAGCGGAAGGCATGTTTCTCCTGCGTGATGAAGATCAGTGGATGTTTCCATCTAACCCTCTTTTCCACAATGCAAGGAGTTACTGCTGTTAGGGGTACTGACAGGGACTCCCTTGGGAGACCAAAACCCCTACCGTTGGAAACATGGACAACCGTACCGAGACGCGCGATTTCCTCTCGACACGAAGAGCGAAGATCACCCCCGAACAAGCTGGGCTTGCCGCCTATGGCGGCAACCGGCGCGTCCTGGGGCTCCGCCGAGGCGAAGTTGCCATGCTTGCCGGCGTCAGTGTTGAGTACTACACCCGCTTGGAGCGGGGGAACCTCTCAGGCGTCTCGGATAGCGTCCTCGAATCGCTCGCCAATGCCCTGCAACTGGACGACGCCGAACGGGCGCATCTCTTGGACCTCGCCCGTGCGGCCAACGACGGCGGCTGGTTGCGGCGTCGGCCGGTACGGAAACAATCCATCCGGCAGGGCGTCCAACTCACATTGGACGCAATCACCCATTCGCCGGCATTCGTGCGCAATGGCCGGCTCGATATCCTCGCTACCAACGCCTTGGGCAGGGCACTGTACTCGGAAAGCTACGACAACCCTTCCGGACCACCCAACCTTGCCCGCTTCCTCTTCCTCGATCCCCGCAGCCATGACTTCTACACCGATTGGGAACGGGCCGCCAACGACACGGTGGCCATTATGCGGACCGAGGCCGGGCGGGACCCATACGACCGTGGACTCACAGACCTCGTAGGCGAGCTGTCCACCCGCAGCGAAGAATTCCGTGTGCGCTGGGCTTCGCACAACGTCCGGCAGCATTACACCGGCAAGAAACAATTCCGTCATCCGATCGTCGGGGACCTGCACATGCTCTACGAGGCGTTTGAGTTGTCCGCTGACGACGGCCTGACCATGACCATCTACAACCCGGAGCCCGGCACCGGGACTGAGGATGCCCTGCAACTGCTTGCGAGTTGGGCTGCCACCACGCTTGCCTCTGAACCTGGCACGCCCGAACCCGGCCACGACCTCCCCGCGACGAAACGCAAGACGAACCGCAACTAATTCCGCAACGAAAAAGGAACGATGGAGATTACCCCCAAAACCACCAGCACCAAGGGACCATCAGGGCTCTTCACCGGCGACGTCTACTTCGACGTCATCGCCAAGGGAGACGAGCCCTCCCGACTGCGGGTGAACATCGTCCGCTTCGCACCGTGTGCGAGAACGGCGTGGCACACCCACGCGGCTGGACAGACGCTCTACGTGACCGACGGTGTGTGCCTGGTGCAGGCGCGCGGAGGCGAGGTCAAGGTGGCCCGTCAAGGTGACACCATCTACACACCGCCGGGCGAGTGGCACTGGCACGGTGCTGCTCCGGACCATTTCATGAGCCACCTTGCCATGTGGGAAACCACCGGAGCCTCAGACGGTTCCGAAACAACCTGGGGCGAGTTGGTATCTGACGAGGAGTACGGCTATCCCGGCTGAAGCCCTTGGAAGTGCTTCCTAAAAATGTCAGACCCTGGTGAGAGGGTTTATTCATGGGAAGCATTGGGGAAATCATGGCGCGACGGGCAGCGATGCCTGGCGTGGCGGTGCGCCCCCGGGGCCTTCCCCGAGGAGGCCACACCGGTCCTGCCAGCGGCCAGGCCGGCTGTGAAAGCCCGACGGCGTCGGCTGCGGCAGGCGGCGATTCGGAGAAGCTCAGGGCCATGGCGCTGCTTCGCGGCATTGAACCGAAATCCTTCGCCACCCTTAGTGAAATGGACCGTGAAGTCGAGCCTGTTCACGGCCTGGAACCACTGCCCTTCGCCGGCCTTGGGGTCCATCCTGAAGTTGAAGTCGATTCAGGAATTAGGGTCGATCCTGAAGTCAGCTCTGTTTCCCGGGGACTGGGCGGTTCCTTGGGACTTGGGAGTCCGCTAAGACATCAAGGCGCGCCGGGGCTTGAGGATACGCTCGGACTTGGGGATGCGCCGGGGCTTGGGGATGCACTCGGACTTGGGGATGCGCTGGCTGATAGCGTTGGGGCCTTGGAAAGTCTGCGTTCCGTCACCGTGGCCGGTGCCCCGGGGTTCGGGTTTGCCGAAGCCGCAGGGTTCGCCGGGCGGGTGGAGGAGATCGCCCGCACCGTGGAGTATCTGCAGGTCATCGCGGCGCACGCCGTGGAACGGACCCGCACCCAGGCCCAGCAGGCACGGCCCTCCTCCGCGGCGGGCACGGGATGGCAGACAGGCTGGACCAACCCCGCACCCACAGGACCAAACCCCGCCACCGCCACAGCCACAGACACCGCTGCAGGATCCGACACTGCTGCTGCTGCTGGCTTCTCCACTGCCGGCGGATCCGCCACCGCTGCTGGCTTCAATACTGCTGCTGGATCCGCCACCGCTGCTGGCTTCAATACTGCTACTGGGTCCGCTACTACCGGGTTCGATACTTCTGCTGGGTTCGGTGCTGCTGCGGTGGCGGACGCTGCTGCGGTGGCCGATGATGGCTACCGCAACGCCGCGGAATTCCTGCGGGCCCGTTTGCGGATCGGCATCAGCGAAGCCCGGCGCCGGCTCGCCCTGGCCTCCCAGGTCCTCCCCGGGACCGGGATCGCCGGGCAACACATCCCGGCCCGCCGCGAAATCCTGGCCCAAGCCCTCGAATCCACGCAAATACCCACCCGGTCCGCGAGCATCATCAGCGCCGCCCTGGACAAAGTACGGCTCCTCACCGACGAGGAGACCCTCACCCGGATGGAACACGCCCTCACCCGCACCGCCGCCGGGTCCGACCCCGACTTCGTCCTGAAAATGACCAAACGCTGGAACGACCTGATCGACCAGGACGGCCCGGAACCCAGCGAAGAAATCCTCCGCCAGCTCCAAGGCACCTTCATCCGCAAGCCCCGCCACGGACTGCATCATCTGGAAATCTTCGCCACTACCGAACAATACGAAACACTCACCACCGCCATGAACACCGCCACCAACCCCCGACTCACCTCCGCACACACTAATGAGCCCGAAACCAGCAACACCACCGACGAAAGCAACGCCACCGGCGAAAGCAACGACAGCGTTAACGGGAACGGGGGCGGGAACGGAGACGGCGGGAACGAACCAGCGGGTCCGGACCTGGACCGGCGTTCCCGGGCCCAGAAACTCCTCGACGGCCTCGTCGGAGCCTGCGCCGTCGCCATGACCACAGGGATACTGCCCTCCAACGGCGGGCTCCGACCCCAGCTCGCCGTCACCATCGACGAACGCGACCTCTTCCAACGACTCACGCGCACGGCCCCCACCCGGACCACAGGCACAGGGACCGGACCTGACCCGCAACACCCCCGGCTCAGCTCCGGCTCCGCCACCTTTGCCGGCCCGATCCACCCCGACACCATCCGCAAAATAGCCTGCGACGCCGACATCCTCCCCGTCCTGCTCGGAACCGACTCCCGCATTCTGGACATCGGCCGCACCACCCGGATCTTCCCGCCCCACATCCGCAAAGCCATCACCGCCCGGGACCAAGGCTGCGCGTTCCCCGACTGCACCATGCCCTCCCCCTGGTGCGAAGCCCACCACATCACCTACTGGTCACACGGCGGCACCACGTTAACCGACAACGGCACCCTGCTCTGCAGCCACCACCACCACCTCATCCACAAAGAACAATGGACCATCACCACCACCACCGGCGTACCCTGGTTCACCCCACCCCCACACATCGACCCCCACCAAACACCACGACGCAACCACCACCACACACCCCTCAGAACATAAGAGAGCCTCCGAACATGAAGAGTGCCCGGCCATAAAAGTGCCCGGCGCACATCGAGGGGCTAGCGTGCACCCGTTTGAGCGCTTACTGGCGTTCTCCGGGTTGCAAGTCCTTGATTTTTCGCTCAAGGACCAAGCGTTCGGCGCCGCTGGAGCACAGTTCAAGAGCTTGGTGAAATGCTTCCCTCGCTTCTTCATCGCGTCCAAGCCGCCACAGCAGCTCGCCTCTTACCGCCGGCAAGAGATGCGAGCCCTTAAGTTCACCCGTGCGATCCAATTTGTCAACGAGGTCCAGTGCGGCGGCAGGGCCAGAAGCCATGGACACCGCGACGGCACGGTTCAAATCGATGATGGGCGACGGCGTGAGTCGCCCGAGCGCCTCGTACAGAACCACGATTCGATCCCAGTCCGTCTCCTCCACTGAGTGCGCCACAGCGTGGCATTCGGCGATGGAAGCCTGCAGCCCGTAGGCGCCGAGCCCACGGCCGGAACCAGCCGCCGTCGAAAGTGCTGCGCGTCCGCGACGGATTGCTGACTGATCCCATCGACGTCGATCCTGGTTTTCCAGCAGGATCGGCTGGCCATCCGCGTTGAGCCTTGCCGGGAACCGCGCCGCTGTGAGTTCCATGAGTGCAAGCAACCCGAATGCTTCGGGCTCCGGTGCCACGCGGACCAGCACTCGGGCAAGTCGACGTGCTTCACTGGCCAGCTCGGTCCGCATCCAGTTTTCTCCTCCGGAAGCGTAGGCTCCTTCGTTGAAGATCAGATAGACGACATTCAGCACCGAACCAAGCCGCTCAGGGACCTGTTCGGCTTCGGGCACTGCGAAGGGGACGCGCGCAGCGGCGAGCGTCTTCTTGGCCCGGGTGATGCGTGCCTGGATGGTTGGCACCGGGACCAGGAATGCCTTGGCGATCTCTTCCGTGGTCATGCCGCCCACAACGCGAAGAGTCATGGCTATCCGGGCTTCCCTGGACACCACGGGGTGGCAGGAAATGAACATCAGGGCCAGGACGTCGTCGTCTATGGCTTGGGGGTTGAACAGCGCATCCACGCCCGCTTCTTCCTCTGTGAGGTCGCGCGCCAGCAGCGCATATTTGTCGTCCAGAGCGGCCCGCCGCCGGAAAGTATCGATGGCACGACGACGACCCGCTGTGAGGAGCCATCCCACGGGATTGGCAGGTGCGCCGTTGACAGACCATGACACGAGGGCCTCTGCGAGTGCTTCCTGTGCGAGGTCCTCTGCCAGTGGAAAGTCTCCGGTATAACGGGCAAGGGCGCCGACAATACGGGCGGATTCGCTGCGCCACACCGCTTCGACGGCGGCCCTTGCCTCGTTAGTGCTCATGCCAGCTACTGCTCATGCCAGTTACTGCTCACGTCAGGTGGTTCTCACGTCAGTTACTGCTCATGTCCAGTACTGCCCAAAGGAGTGCCCGTCCGGTCTAGAGCTGTCCGGTCTGTTCGCGCCAAGCCCGCTCCTTTTGGATCCATTCGTTGTCCTGGGGGAATTCGTCGATGCTGGTTACCCGTCGGATCTCCGTCTTGGTGCCCGCGGTCATCGGCGCACGCTTGGCCCACTCGACGGCTTCCTGCTTGGACGCAACATCGAGGATGTAGTAACCGGCAAACAGTTCCTTGGTTTCACCGTACGGACCATCAGTGACCACCGGAGTGTCGCCGGTGAAGTCGACCACGACGCTTTCCTTTGCATCGTCCAGTCCTTCTGCAGCCAGGAGCACCCCGGCGCGAATCAGTTCATCATTGAACTTGCCCATGGCTTCGAGGATTTCGTTGAAGTCAATGTTCTCGAACTTGGCGAACGATTCGTCGGTTGCCCGCATGATCAGCATGTACTTGGCCATTGCACTCAATCTCCTGTGTTGTGGAAGGTCGCCCTTCGACCTTCTCATCCATGGGTCGAACAGTGCGAGGCAAAATCGACAACCTCTCAAAAGAATTTTCCCGGTTCTTCCAGAAGCTGTGTGGCCTCAACGATAAGGATCCCCTGGAGCTGTCCAGGGGATCCTTATTGCTTCCGAGCATCGCGGGGTGGTTACTCCTGCCCGGGGGCAGCGCCTTAGTGGCCGCCGCCTCCGATGACTCCAGCTTCAACAGCTTTGGTCACGGCATCCGCTTCAGCCTGTGTGAGCTTGCCGTCCGCCACGGCCTTGTCCAACCGGGTCTTGAGGGCAGCGGCTCGCTCCTGCTGGGCGGCAGCACGAATTTCTTCCAAGGCGGTAGTGACCTTGGATTCGTCAATGCCCAGGGCTGCGGCCAGGGACTTGGCCAAGGCTGCTTCCTGCGCCGCCCGGTCCGGCTTCGTTCCTTCGGTGCCTTGGGTTGGTGGCGTGGTGGGCTTATTCGCTTCTCTGAAGGCCTTTAGTGCGTCGGTGACCTTGGCTTCGTCCACTCCCAACTTGGCGGCAAGGTCCGCTGCGAGCTGGCCGCGGTCACGACCGTGGCCTCCGGGCCTTCCGTGGCCCTGCCCGGGCGTTGTGGCATCGGCTGACGACGTTGCGCTCGGTGTAGGCGTCGGCGTCGTGGTGGCTGAAGCAACACTGGTGACACCCAGCCCTGCGCCCAGCGCCAACGCTCCGGCTGTGATGCCCAGCGTGATTCTCTTGGTCTTTGACATGGTGCCTCTCCTCAATCCGCCGTCAATTTAACGGTGCTGAGCCGTCCGAACGGCTGGTAACTTCCAGACGATCTGTAAACATCGTCCTGTTACTACAGTGAGGCGATCACCCAAGCCCACGCTGTTCTGAAGCTGTCAATCAGCTGTGAAGGTGTGGTTGGGTGTCCAAGGCCGCAAGCAATCGTTTGACTGAACCACCCAGGTTCCACTCGTTGGCCAAGCGCTCAAGCTCAGCGCGTGCCTCGCCGGTCACGGGACGCAGTTGGGCGCCTGCCTCCTCAAGTGAGGGCACCTTCAGGTCGCGAACCACATTGACGACGGCGGGAGCTACTTCAAGGTATCCGGCCGCTGCGGAAAGCTTGGCGCGTACGGAACTCGAGAGTCCGCCGTCGGGATCCTCTGCTGCCTCCAGGAGGCCCTCAAGGGAGCCGTATTCCGCGAGCAGGGACGCGGCCGTTTTCTCGCCGATACCGGCAACGCCCGGCAGGCCATCGGATGAATCGCCGCGCAGTGTGGCGTAGTCCGCGTATTGTTGCGGCAGCACGCGGTACTTGCCAACGACGACGACGTCGGTGACCACTTCCAGGTTCTTCATGCCACGAGCGGTGTAAATGACGCGGACGTCCCGATCATCGTCGACGAGTTGGAAAAGGTCCCGATCACCCGTGACCACATCGGTGGGCAGCTGCGCCTGGCTGGCGTATGTTCCTACGACATCGTCGGCTTCATGGTCATCGATGCCCACCACAGCAATACCCGCAAGGTCCAGCACGTGGCGGATCAGCGGGATCTGCGCTTCGAGAGGATCGGGGACGATTTCGACGTCGGGGCCCACCGGCACGATTTCGGCCACCCTGTGGGCCTTGTAGCTGGGGATGAGCTCAACACGCCATTTCGGGCGCCAGTCATTGTCCCAGCAGGCGACCACGTGGGTCGCTTCATAGTCCGTGGTGAGGCGGGCAATCATGTCCATCAGGCCGCGGACGGCGTTGACGGGTGTGCCGTCGGAACGGCGGATGGAGTCCGGAACACCGTAAAAGGCGCGGAAGTACAAGGAAGCAGTGTCCAGGAGCATGAGTCGAGGCATATCTGATCCTGACACGTCCTGGCCGGATTCACCGTGAACCTGCGCTAAGCCTCGTCGGCCGGCTACATAAAGACTTGATCCTCACTGTGAGCCGCATTACGATTGGGTGAGCGATAATAGAACAAGGTGTTCAACTATAGAACACCATAAGAATTCAACCCACAAAGAAGTGAGGAAAGCCCGTGCAGTTCCACCACCACGGTTACGTATCCGGTGACCCTCGGGTCGAGCCAGCCGCCGGCGTCGGAATCAACCGCCCGGCCGAGCTTCCCGATGAAGTCGACGTTCTCATCGTCGGTACAGGCCCTGCAGGGATGCTGGCGGCCGCGCAACTGGCTCAGTTCCCGGATATCACGACGCGTATCATCGAGCGGCGCCCCGGTCGTCTGGCCATCGGCCAAGCCGACGGCATCCAGGCCCGCAGCGTGGAGACCTTCCAAGCGTTCGGGTTCGCCGAACGCATCACGGCTGAGGCCTACCGCATCACCGAAATGGCGTTCTGGAAGCCGGACCCCGCCGACCACTCGCGCATCGTCCGCGCGGCCCGCACAGTGGATGACCCCACCGGCATCAGCGAATTCCCGCACCTGATCGTGAACCAGGCCCGCGTGCTGGACTACTTCGCGGAGTTCATGGCCAACTCCCCCACCCGCATGAAGCCTGACTACGGCTACGAGTTCCGCAGTCTCCAGGTCACTGGTGTCGGTGACTACCCGGTCACCGTCACCCTTGGGCACACCGCGGGGCCGGACGAAGGCCAGGAGCGCACTATCCGGGCCAAGTACGTCGTTGGTGCCGATGGTGCCCGCAGCAAGGTCCGCGAGTCCATCGGGTGCCATCTCGCAGGTGACCAGGCCAACCATGCCTGGGGTGTCATGGACGTTCTGGCCGTCACCGACTTCCCGGATATCCGCACCAAATGCGCTATCCAGTCCGGCGCGGGCGGCAGCATCCTGCTGATCCCCCGCGAGGGCGGGCACTTGTTCCGCATGTATGTGGACCTTGGCGAGGTTAAGCCTGAGGATCACGGCGCTGTGCGGAAGACGACCATCGAGCAGATCATCCAGAAGGCCAACGACATCCTGCACCCCTACACGCTGGATGTCCGCAACGTCGCCTGGCACAGTGTTTATGAGGTGGGGCACCGGCTCACGGATAGGTTCGACGACGTCCTGCCGGAGGAACGCGGGACGCGGACGCCGAGGGTGTTCATCACCGGCGATGCCTGCCACACGCACAGCGCAAAGGCCGGCCAGGGAATGAACGTTTCCATGCAGGACGGCTTCAACATCGGCTGGAAACTCGGGCATGTCCTGGAAGGCCGAAGCCCTGAGAGCCTCCTGGACACGTACTCCGCTGAGCGTCAGGTGGTGGCCAAGAACCTGATCGACTTCGACAAGCAGTGGTCCACCTTGATGGCCAAGAAACCCGAAGAGTTCGAAGACCCCACGGAGCTTGAAAACTTCTACACAAGCACGGCCGAGTTCCCTGCCGGTTTCATGACCCAGTACGCTCCGTCCATGCTTGTTGCCGAGCCCACGCACCAGGAACTCGCCACGGGCTTCCCCATCGGCAAGCGCTTCAAGTCGGCCCCGGTCCTGCGGGTCTGCGACACGAACCCGATGCACCTGGGCCACCACGCCAAGGCAGACGGCCGCTGGCGCATCTACATCTTCGCCGATGCCGCGCAGGCCGGCGCCCCGGGCCCTGTCGCGGACTTCGCCGAGTGGATCGCGAACTCGCCGGACTCGCCGCTGGCGGCCACGCCGTCGGACGCTGACCGCGACGCCTGGTTCGATGTGAAGGTGATCTACCAGCAGGACCACACCAACGTAGACATCAACGCCGTCCCCGCAGCGTTCAAACCCACCGTTGGACCATTCAAGCTCACCTACCTCGAGAAGGTCTTCGGCACGGACCCGGCAGCAGACATCTTTGAGCTGCGCGGGCTCAGCCGCGACGGCGTGGTGGTAGTCGTCCGCCCGGACCAATACGTCGCCAACGTACTCCCCCTGACCGCGACGGAGGAACTCGGTGTGTTCTTTGCCACCGTGCATTCCGGGGAGCGGGAAAAGTCGAACACAACGGACGCCGATCTGGTCAGCCACCAGGCGTAGGGATGGATGCAGCTGCCGGGGGCCGGCCCAGGCTCCCGGCAGCGAAACCTTCCCCGGGATCTGGCGGAGGCCGGGCAAGCGGACGAGAATGAGCGTGTGGTCACACCTGCCAGCGCTGGCGGCGACACCCTGAACGACGCCGCCAGAAAGATTCAACGTGTCTATCTCACGCTGACGCTGGGCAACACGGTGGCAGCTTCCTTCATCTGGGGTATCAACACGCTTTTCCTGCTTGATGCAGGCTTGAGCAACCTCGAGGCCTTCGCTGCCAACGCTTTCTTCACAGCGGGGATGGTCCTTTTCGAGGTACCTACCGGCGTCATCGCGGACGGCTGGGGTCGCCGTACTTCTTTCCTGCTTGGCACGATCACGTTGGCGGCCTCTACATACTTGTACTTTGTGCTGTGGCAGATCTCCGCACCGTTTTGGATGTGGGCCGTTGTCTCGGTGCTCCTTGGCCTCGGGTTCACGTTCTTCTCCGGAGCTGTGGAGGCCTGGCTTGTGGACGCCTTGCGCTTCTCAGGCTACGAAGGCGGTCTTGAAACCGTTCTGGGCCGCGGCCAGATGGTGCAGGGTGTGGCTATGCTGCTGGGTTCGGTGGCAGGTGGGGTGATCGCTCAAGCCACCAACCTTGGTGTGCCGTTCCTCTTACGGGTTTTCGTTCTGGTTGCCATGTTCGCCGTGGCGTTTGGGCTAATGCACGACGTCGGGTTCTCACCTGAGCGGTCCACCCACCCACTTCGCGCCACCCGCGCAGTGCTCTCGGCCTCGATCGAGAACGGTCTGAAAAACCCGCCGGTCCGGTACGTCATGCTGGCCGCTCCCTTTAGTGCCGGCGTCGGGATCTATGTTTTCTACGCCCTGCAGCCATACCTCCTGGACCTGTTTGGCGACCCCCATGCCTATTCCATTGCGGGCCTCGCCGCTGCAATTGTGGCTGGCTCGCAAATCCTGGGCGGTTGGCTTGCGCCGCATGCCCGGCGCTTGTTCCATAAACGGACCTCGGTGATGATCCTGGCCGGTCTGGTGGGATTCGTGATCTTGCTGGTCCTCGGTTTCACCCGTGTCTTTTGGGTGGCACTGGTGCTGCTGGCACTGTGGGCTGTGGTCGGCTCTGCGGCAACTCCGGTCCGGCAGGCGTACGTCAATGACATGATCCCCTCGAAGCAGCGCGCCACAGTGCTGAGCTTCGATTCGCTCATGGGATCCAGCGGCGGTGTGGTGATACAGCCACTCCTTGGCCGTGGCGCTGACCTTTACGGCTACCCGGCGTCGCTGGCCATCGCGGGCATTATTGAGCTCATTTCGGTGCCGTTCCTGCTGGCGAGCCGCAGGCAGGGGGCATCCGCAGACCGTGCCAACACCGAAGCCGTTCAGTCACCTTGAGCCGGCAGCGAGGGCTTTATGGGCAATCTTCCGGTCAGGGGAAGGTGAATGAGGCGGCAAGTCCGTCGGCATGACACAGTGGGACTCACTCCATGAACGTGTTTAAACGCAAAATGTGGTGAAACCAGATACTGAAAGCGTGGACAAGCAATGATTTCCCTAAGGCAGGACTCCCAAGGCTTCATCCGGATGAGCAGGCATTTTCCCGCCAGCGCCTCTGTGTCCGTCACGTTTGCCGACGGCACCCGGAAGGTTTTCCCGGGCAAGCGGCTCAACGAGATCTTCGACGATGCCCTGGCCGCGTTCCGGGCGGGAAACAACCTGGACGCCAAGGGCTTCGACCGCGGACCAAAAAAGAAGGTCCAGCAGGGCATCGAGTTCGTGCCCATCAGCCCTGACATGGCGTGAAGCGTGCCTGGCTGGTCTCTACCCGTCGGGTTTTCCTGTTTGCCTGGGTTTCCTGTTTGTCCGGGTTCTAATGTTTGCCTGAGGCGTGATTGACGCAATAGGGCGTCCACGGCCTCGCTTCGAGCCGGCCCTCCGGAATGGCGACACCACAAACCGTACATATGCCGTAAGTTCCATCGGAAATCCGCTGCAAAGCGGCCTCAATCTGCTCAAGGCCCACACGGCTCTGGTCAAGCAGCGCGGAGGCCTGTGAGAGCTCGAAGGCGATGGTGGTGCCTTCAGGATCATGCTCGTCGTCGACGTTCGAGTCCTGGCGGGCGAGGCTGACCGATGTGATGTCACTGCGCAGCGCCTTCAGCAGGGCAAGCTTCCGGCCCCGCTCCTCCTCCAGCAGAACCCGGAACCGCTCGACGTCGACCATGTGAGCAAGCCTACCCATCGCCCCGCCCGCGGTCTGGACAAGACCCAGTCTGGACAAGCTGTGGGGCGTAGTGCCCTAATAACGTGATGGGGAACTACTCGCACCATCCCGGAGTCGATAGTTACATAGACGCCCTCCCGGACTGGCAACAAACACTTTGTGAGGAACTGCGTGACGTGATCCACGAGGCCGAACCGGACATCGTGGAGACAATCAAAAGACGGGTTCAGCCCTACTTTGTCCTGGATGGAAACGTCTGTGCATTGCTCGCGGCCAGGAACCACGTGAACCTCTTTCTCTATGATGGCGCTATCGTTCCTGACCCTGCCGGGATCATCACAGCAGGGCACGATAACAAGACCGGCCGAATGATCAGCTTTTACATCAACGACGATGTACCTACCGCACCCCTCATCGCTATGCTGCGACAGATCGCCGCCAACAATCGCGCAGGCGGGTGGCGGAAAATCAAAGCAGGTTTGCAAGAGACTTCCGGCCCAGCGTGAGCGCCGGCCTTCATCGCGCGGCGGCCGGGAATCATGCGGAACAACGGCCCGTTATGTCTACAACGGCCATCTCTACAACGGCCGTTTCCGCCGTACACATAACGACAGGAAGTTTGGGGACTGACCATGACGTTGAACGAAACGATTGCCCGGCTCCGGGCGGCCCACCTCATGGTCCGTGACGCCAAGGAGTGGGACGAACTGTCCGTGAATCTGTGGACGGCCTACCAGGCCAACGATGAAGAACTCGTTGAGCAGTTGCGGCCACCCTTCCTGCAGTCGTGGCGGACCGTCACGCGTTACGTGCTCCGGGACACCTTCGACGCAGCCGGCATCTCGGTCGGCGAACCATCGCATCCATGGGGAATCGCGACGCTCACCGCCAATGGAACCACCAGCGAACCACTCCTCTGCCCCGCTGAAGGATTCCAGCTGCTCACGTTTGCCGAAATAATGTCCAGCTATTCGGATTCGCTGGAGCCTCTTTTCACGGCTGCCGGACAGGCGGACCGCTGATCAGCGTGGGTATGTACTCCAGCAACTGCAGCTGACCATCGAAGGTCCTGCTGTTCACCATTTGAAGCGAAACATCAGGATAGCCGTCATAGATCCGTTCCCTGCCAGTGCGGCCAGTGATCACCGGAAAAACGACGATCCTGTATCGGTCCACAAGTCCGGCACTCAACAAAGAGCGGCAAAGGCTGAGGCTTCCCAGTGTGGTCAGGGTGCCGGTCCGGGTCCGCTTCAGCTCTTTGACAGCTTCCACAGCATCCCCGCTTACCAGCTCGGAATTCGGCCATGCCAGGGGTTCCTGGAGTGTGGACGAGAAGACGACCTTCGGCAGGGCCGCCAGCCCTGTCAAGGCCTCTCCCTCTTCCTTGGAGAACCCGGAGTCTTCGCCCGCGGCCTGTTCCGACATGCTCGACATCACCCGATAGGTGTTGGCCCCCATCAGCGTGGTGAAATCCTTCTTCCCTTCTTCCTCAAGCCAGGCAAGGTATTCCGGGGATTCAAGTCCCCACCAACCGGGCCATCCCTCCGCTGAGGCATACCCATCAAGGGAAATGATCAAATCCACCATCAACTGCGCTGATGTCGCTTCTGTAGTTGGCTCGCCCACGGCTGCTCCTCACGGGATTTCAGGTTGTGCCTAGCATTGTCCTCCCGAAGGCCGGTTTGCACCACGACTCATGTGCTCCTGATCCGGTCCAAACTCTCACGCAGTCCGATCACGGGAATTTCAGGGAACGCGGCACGTTCCACAGCCGGATCGAAGGCCGCAGCGCCTGATTCCATCCACAGCGCAGCCCTGGCCATCCGGGCCATGAACGGCGAAATCGGACCTGCAACTGCGGCCATCACCCGTAACGCCGCTACTGGTATACGCTGGATCGAGCCCATTCCAGCGTCTGCGAGGATGGCTTCCGCGAGCGTGTTGAAGGGGTGCGTTTCGGACCCCCACTCAACGGTCCTTCCACGCAAGGAAGCTCCGGACAGAGCCAACCGAACAGCGGCAGCAGCGTCCGGCGTCGACGTAAATGTCACAGGTGCCCGTCCCGAACCGAAGACAAGCACCCTGCCCTTCGTGTGGAGGGGCTGGCTCATTGAGTCGAGGAACTGCTCAAGGTTCGCTCCCATCCGGATTACTGTCCATGCCATGCCCGAGGCCTTCAATGCCTCCTCCGCTGTGTACTTCATGCGCAGGAAATCCAGAGGGGCATCGGGAGCCGCCCCATGCATCGACATCATCACTACATGTTCCACGCCCGCCCGAGACGCGGCATCGATGACCCGAAGTGCGCCGTCGCGGTCCACAGTGCGTGGGTTGCCGCCCCTTTTCAGCCCAAAGCCCGACGCCGCGAACACCACGTGGCTGCATCCGGCAACGGCCCGCCCGCAGTCCTTGCCCGAGGCGAGCGTCCCGCGGACAAGCTCGACGCCGTCGACGTTCTTCCTGGGGAAGGGCTGGGATTCACCCCTGGCCATGACCCGTACGGAAGCACCGCGCCGAACCAGTTCCCCCGTAAGCCGCGAACCCAGGCGGCCCGTGCCGCCCACTACGAGGATCATGACCCCTGCGATGTCGGAAGTACGGCCCCATCCTGAAGGCCCGTGCCCGCAGTGGCGCGGACGGCGTCGTTGATGTCACCCGAAGAATGTTCCACAGGTTCGAGATAGAAATGGACGGAGGCAATACGCTCCTGGCGCACAGTAAAAATCGCCACTCCGGCAAGTTCCACCGGCGTCCCATCGCGTCTTGTGCCCCGGGCGCCCCATTCAACCCAAACGGTTCCGTCCCGGCCTTCAGCGGCGTCGGCGATTGCTGGTGTGAGGTCAGGAATACCAGCAAATAGGCTGGTCCAGTTGGCACGGACCTGGGCGCGGCCCGTGAAATTACGTTCGGGATGAATCGGGGTGATGTTGACGTAGTCGTCGGCGAATTCGGCGACCAAGGCGTCAAGGTCGTGGCGGCCGGACGCAGCGAACATCCGGCGAACGGGCCCTTCCGGAAGGCGCTCCAGGCCCTCCACGGTTTCCATGGTGACTCCTTGGTGCGGTATCTTGAATTCAATACAGTTATCTGTATTGATTGGAGTCTAGGAGTCATGGCAACCGGAATCAAGAGTCCCGGTGAAACATCCGGGGGTCAACGCAGCTACGATGCCAGCCGTCGCCGCCAAGCCGCCGAGGCGTCGCGGCGCACCATCCTCGCGCGCGCCCGCGAACTATTCCTCCTGCAGGGCTTCGGCGCGACCACCATCTCCGATATTGCCGCTGCGTCCGCAGTATCGACGGAGTCCATCTACAAGAAATTTGGCGGCAAGGCCGGCCTCGTCCGGGCTCTCCACGAGCAGAGCCTCCTCGGCAAGGGCGGGCCGCCAGCCGAGCAGCGCTCAGACCTCGCACAAGTAGCGGCGGACGACCCACGGGAACTGATGGAACAGTTCGGCCGGTTCACTGCAGAAGTCAGCCCCCTTGCGGCGCCGATCAGCCTGCTCATCCGTGACGCCGCCGCAACAGGGGATGCCGACATGGCCGGCCTCCTGAAGGACATTGACGACGCCCGGCATCGCCGGATGCTGCACAACGCGCGTCAACTGATTGCCCGCGGCCTGCTCCGTCCGGGCTTGGGCGCTGAAGAGGCCGCCGACATCATGTTCGCGTGCACCACGCCCGAACTGTTCGAAAGCCTCGTCCTGAAACGAGGGTGGAGCGCAGGGCGGTACGGCCGGTTCGTCGCCTCCGCTCTCGCCGCAAACCTGCTCTGACACGCAGACCTACTCTGACACGCGGACCTACCCTGACACGCATGCCGAAGCACCGCCCGGCTGGGAAGACCCGCCCCGACGTGCAACGCTTGTTCAATGGACCTGGAAATCTCGCCCTCCCTCACGATTCCGGCCTCGGAACTCGGTTGGCGGTTCTCGCGTTCATCGGGACCGGGCGGTCAACACGTCAACACGACCGACAGCAAGGCTGAGCTTTCCTGGAACGTAGCTACGTCTGAGGCATTAACAGAAGGCCAGCGGGAGATCTTGCTGCGTCGCCTGGAGAAGCGACTCGTCGACGGAGTCATCACAGTTACAGCCTCCGAACAGCGCTCGCAGTTACGCAACCGCGAGAGCGCCCTGGCCAAGCTCGCTGGCATTGTGGTGGCGGGCCTTGCCCCACGGACTCTCCGCAGGGCAACTAAACCCACACGCGGTTCCGCCCAGCGGCACCGCGCCGCAAAAGTACAGAGGGCAGCAACGAAACAACAACGACGGCGGCCCTCGCCTGAGTGACGAACACCTGAGTCACAAGCACCTGAGTGCGAATACGCGACTGACGAGGCGGGGCCAACCGGAGCATTGGGGTGCACCCCCTTTTGGCAATTGGCCGGGGATGGCAGCATACAGTCATGTCACCTATCCAGCGCATCCGGCCCGAGGGACTTGTCTCCAGCCCGGCATTCAGCCATGTAGCCGTCGTCCCTCCAAACGCCACCACCATCTACGTCGGCGGCCAGAACTCCGTCGACAGCGGCGGTTCGCTCGTCGGCGAGGGTGATGTTGGAGTGCAATCTGCCCGCGCCCTGGCGAACGCAAAGACCGCGCTCGCGGCTGCCGGGGCAACCCTTCGCGACGTCGTGCAGTGGACGGTCCTCTTCGTGGACGGCGCCGACCTCGCCGCAGGGTACGGCGCCATTGCATCGGACCTCGCCGCCGACGAGCCGCCGCTCGTGACAGCCGCGTTTGTCTCCCGTTTGGGCGTTCCCGGGGCGCTGGTGGAGATCAGTGCGGTAGCCGCCGTCGAGCGGTAAAGAAGGCCATTGCTCTGGAAGATTCTCCATCCAATCCCAACTGGGGGCAGCACCGCGGGCGTTTAGGCATGGTTGGCGGCTTTTTTGGGCGTTTCGTCATCCTTGGCGGGCGATTCGCATCTAGGGAACTGACACGGCTGGAACCGAGGCTTATAGGACAGCACCACCGCCCTACCAAGGAGATCACGTGACTACCTACAACCTGGCCCTCATCGGTTTCGGAGGCGTCAATCGCGCTTTGGCCGAACTCATCCGTGATGAACCCCGGCGATTTGCCTCACTCGGATTCGAGCTTCGCGTCGTGGCCATCACCGATCTTGCCTTCGGCTCACTCGTACAGGTAGACGGCATCGATCTGGCCGCCGTGTTGGCGATGCCCCGTGGGTCCTCGTTCGAGGGACTGCCAGGTGGCAGCCCGGATCCCCGCAATGAAGACGTCATCAAGAACAGTCCGGCCGACATCGTCGTTGAGGCTACATTCACCAGTCCGATCGACGGCGAACCCGCAGTTTCGCACGTCAAGTGGGCCATCGAGTCCGGCAAGCATGTGGTGACCACCAACAAGGGCCCGGTGGCCTTGCATGGCATGGAACTGGGCCGGCTTGCGGCAAACAATGGTGTCCGTTTCGAGTACGAGGGTTCAGTCATGAGTGGCACGCCCGTCATTCGACTAGCACACAAAATGCTGGGCGGCCTCGAATTGAACTCCGTTCAAGGCATTCTGAACGGAACCAGCAACTACGTCCTGGGCCGGATGGAGGCCGGGCTGGGCCTGAAGGAAGCGATTGCCGAAGCCCAGGACCGCGGATACGCCGAAGCGGACCCCACTGCTGACATCGGCGGCTCGGACGTCCGGTTGAAGGTCGCCATCCTGGCCAACGAGCTGCTCGGCGCCAACATTCAACCCAATGACGTGGAAACCACCGGTATTCAGGACATCAAGAGCGAAGACGTGGCACAGGCCCTGGCAAGCGGCTACCGCTGGAAGCTGATTGGCGAAGCCCGGCGGCAAGACGACGGCGGCATCGTAGCTACCGTCCAGCCCATCGCCCTTCCGGGTGAACACCCGCTGGCTGGTATTTCCGGCGCCACCAATGCCGTGTCCTTCAGCACGGATTTGCTGGGAGCCGTCACAGTATCGGGTCCTGGGGCCGGCCGCGTGGAAACTGCCTACGCCCTCATCTCGGACATCATCGCCGTCAACGAATTCGCCAAAGGAGCGGTCCGTGCCTGAGTCAGCCATCGCCGACGCCACAACCGCAGCCCCTACCACCGACCTGGCGGTCTACGACAAGTTTGACGGTTCCATCCTGGCGACCCTTCCACAGTGCACCGAGGCAGATGTGCGCGTGGAGATCATCCGTGCAGCAGCCTCCGCTCCGGCAGCGGCGGCTATGCCGCGTCATGAACGTGGACGGATTTTGGATACGGCTGCAGACCTTCTCCAGCAACGGACGCAGAAAGTGGCCGGGCTAATCGTCGCCGAGGCCGGGAAGACCATCACACAGGCGCTCAAAGAGGTCTCCCGTGCAGTGAATACGCTGAAGCTCTCGGCAGCGGAAACCCGCCGTAACGTTGGCGAAGTAGTTCCCTTCGACTCCTTCTCCGGCTCCGAAAACCGCCAGGGCTGGTTCACCCGTGAACCGTTGGGTCTTATCGCTGCCATTACCCCGTACAACGATGCCCTGAACCTGGTGGCGCACAAGTTGGGGCCGGCGATTGCCGGAGGGAACACCGTCATCCTCAAGCCGTCCCAGCTGACACCTTTGACGGCCATCCTCCTCGTGGACCTGTTGCGCGAGGCAGGCCTGCCGACGGAGTTCGTCACCGTTGTCCTGGGCGATCGCACCATCGCGCAAACCATCATCTCGTCCAAACTGGTTCGGATGGTCTCCTTCACGGGCGGCTTTTCCACCGGCCGGGCCATCGCCGCCAACGCCGGTATAAAACGCCTGTCCATGGAACTCGGCGGCAACGCACCCGTCATCGTCTTCGACGACGCGGACATTCCTGCCGCCGTCGAGGCCAGTGTTTCCGGTTCCTTCTGGGCCGCTGGACAGAACTGCATCGGCGCCCAGCGGATCCTCGTCCAGCGGCCGGTCTTCGACACCTTCCTTCACGCTTTTGTCGCCCGAACGGCCGCCCTCACGACAGGCGATCCCCGAAGGGAGCAGACCGACGTCGGACCCATGATCAGCGCCGCGTCTGCCGCAGAAGCGAAGCGCAAGATCGACGAAGCGGTGTCGGCCGGTGCGCGACTGCTCACTGGCGGCACGTTGGACGGCGCGCTCCTGACACCTGCTGTCCTTACCGAAGTACCGCGCAGTTGCGAGGCATGGAGCGAGGAACTGTTCGCACCCGTGGTCCTGGTGGAACCGTTCGACTCCGCCGAGGAAGCCATCGAACTGGCCAACGACAGCGAATACGCGTTGCAGGCGGGGGTATTCACCAAGGACCTGGCCCGGGCGCTGGCCACCGCTAAGGCAATCGACGCAGGCGGAGTGATGATCAACGATTCTTCGGACTACCGCCTCGATGCGATGCCTTTTGGCGGCTCGAAATACGGCAGCATGGGCCGGGAAGGCGTCCGCTTCGCCTACGAAGAAATGACGCAGCCCAAGGTCATCGCGATCACGTCATGATGATCGCCTGGCGTTACCGTCAATAAATCAGGCCGTGCCTGTTCCGGCGCTGCGTAACCTCCTCGGTTCCGCAGCGCCGGAACCATTTAAGCCCGGTATGGTTCGCGCCGCCTTAGCGGGGTGACTGCCTGTCGATGACCGTGGAGAGGGACAAGGCAGTGGTGATGTCGCGGACTCCAGGAAACTCTGAGACCTGCCTCCAGATCTCCTGGATCCGTGCAGCGTCGGGGGCCTCCACCCTGACCACGATATCCAGTTCGCCGCTGACGACATCACAAGTGGCGATCTCAGGAATGGCCTTGAGTCCGGCAATCACGTCTCCGCCCCGCATCCTGTCATGCCGTTGGATCAGGAGCACCGCATTGACCGTGGCCGAGCCTTCTCCGGCTGATTCCTTGATGGTGTACCCGTGGATATACCCGTCCCGTTCAAGTCGCTCAATCCGTTGCCTCACTGCGTTTCGGGAGAGCAGCACCTTCTCGCCCAACTGGGCAAGGCTGATACGGGCATTGCGCCGCAGCTCGGCCAGAATCTGCGCATCTATCTCATCACGTGGACTCTTCGGCACGGACGCTCCTGTCTGAGGGGTTGTGAACATGTGTTTGGGGACAACGCCCTTCGAAGCAGGAATGCCGCTGCGGCTACCGTGTCCGGCGAGTTGGCCGGTTCAAACATATCCCATTGATCTATTGCTTCTTCGGGCATAGTTGGCAGGACCTTGTTCGGTGCTCGTGTGGACCTGCCGGACCTGGTCCAGTCCCCCGAACCCAAGAGCGTCAAGGTGACACGAAAAGATGAAGGTGCCCTGCTGTGGAAAGTGCGGCAAGCGGCTTTCTGCTCCAGTAAAACCCTGCTATGTCTTACGGCCTGGCCTGCCTCAGGGCCGATCCCGCTGTTTGGGACCGTTCGCGACGGCGGTCAAACAGGGAAGCGCTCACGGCCACCGCAATAAGGGCGGACGCCAAAAGCAAGGGCAGGTGTGTCATGGGTACAACCATGGCCCCTGCCAACGCTGTGCCGGCAGAACCCGCTGTGATCTTTAAGGCTCCGATCCACACGAAGACCTGACCTCGTGCCCCGGCTGGTGCATATTCGCTGCGCGCGGCCAATGTTGCGGCGAAAAAGCAGGAGTTGAGCACTCCGGCCAGGGAATAGACCACCGCTGCCACGGGGAAGATCCCGGCGAAGACCGCCCCACACAGCGCAACGCCAACAGCAGCTCCCAGCCAGGTCATGAGGTGGTCCGCATCGCTTCGCAACGGCCGGATCATGACACCAGCGGATCCTAGAAGCCCGCCAAGACCATATGCGGCAGTCAGGACCCCTGCCGCGGCTGGCCCGACCCCCAGTTGTGTCGTCGAAGCCACTGCGGTGACAGGCAGCGAAGCGACCGACAAGGCGACGACGACCGTCAGGTAGAGCGTGCGACGCAAAGGACCGCTGGACAGCATCATTAGCAAGGTCGGACCCGGGCGCGGTACCTCCGAGGGAACTGAAGTTTGAGGAGAAGAGGGCAAAAGCCTGACCAGGGCAGCGGCGACAAACGTTAGTCCGGCTAGGATCAATGCCGCCAATGCCGGATTCGCCCAGCCCGAAACAGCTGCGACCAAAGAGGGACCAATGGTTCCGCTGATGCCATATGTTGCTACATCCCATCCATGTGCGCGTCGCTGACTGATTCTGCTGCCCCCAGCGATCGCTGAGAGCCGGCTGCTAATGCCGCCCGTCAATAATGGACCGACCAGTCCGGACGCAATGAGCAGAAGACCCGGCACGATTGGAGGAGTCAGCGGGTACAGCAGGACAGCAGCGGCCAGGGTAACGCCGTGCATCAGGCACGCCCAGGCGATCACCGTTCTGCCGTCCCGGGCAGTGTCCAGTGTCCTGGCAACGAACGGACCGAAAAGGTGCGGTGCCGTGATGCAGGCACCCAGGATTCCGGCCAGCCAACCCGGCGCCCCACTGGTTGTCACCAGCAGGACAATGGCGACAACCGCACCCCCATCGGCGCTGCGGGCCAGCGTGGCAGCAGCGACATAGCGGGCCAATCCGCCCGGAGACGTCTCCTTACCCCTGGCAGCACGGTTGGTTGTGCGCCCGTCGATGAGGCTCATGTCCCTCTCCCCCGTTCTTGGCCCGACCCCATTCATTTGCGTTGTTTCCAGCCAGGTGGCCAGCCCTCCAAACCACCTAGGCCTCCAATCCACACTGGCGGATGGCTTCGGTAACTCTGGTGCGTCCTTCGGTATCCAAGCCGTGCAGCGGCAACGGCAAGGCTGACGACGGAATGAGCCCCAGGTCTTCAGCCAGTGCGACGGTGACCCGAAGGCTCCCATAGGTTCGGAACAGGGACCAGACGGGTTCCAACGCGGCGGAAGCTGCCATCGCATCATCGCGCCGGCCAGCCAAAGCGTGATCAACGATTTCCCGGGCCTGGCGGGGAAGGATCCCGCCAATCACCGAGTACCAGAGATCGCAACCAGCAAGCAGTGCTTCGGCGGCAATCCAATCTCCGCTGATACCCACAAATGTTTGCCCGGGCAAAGCTGCGCGGAGCTTGCCGAGTTTGCTCTCAATGTCAGTGGCAGCCGGCGGCGGAATCTTGATGGAAGCTATTCCCGGGATACGTGCGATCCGGGCATGCAGTTCGTCCGTGAAGGTGAAGCCCGTGGTGCCGGGATTGTCATAGACGACGACCGGAAGGTCTGACTCCGACGCAAGGTCCTCAAACAACCCGAAAACCTCCCCTTCCGACAGGCGTTGATAGGACACCGGGGCCAAGAGCAGTGCCGAGGCGCCAGCGGCATGGGCATCGCCGGCAAGCGTGAGGACGTCGCGGGTACGCACTGCCCCCACACCGGCCAAAACCGGCACGCCCCCCGCAGCCTGAACGGACGCTTCAAGGACCATGCGTCGTTCTTCACGGGAGAGGTAGGCGTAGTTCCCCGTCGAGCCAAGGACACCGAGTGAATCCGCCCCTGACTGTGCCGCGCGGGCCGCCAGCCGGGCAACGGCGTCCAGATCGACACTTTCACCGTTCATGGGTGTCAGGGGGAATGCGCTGAGGCCGTTGAACACTACAGTCCTGCTTTCTTGTGGCTGTGGCCGGGTGCGAGCACAGCAAATGGGTGAGTACGCGTCTCATGCTGCCAAAGGGCTTGGTCCTACACTAGATCCAAGAATGAACAACTCCGGAGGTCCAATGAGCGAATCGGAAATACCCATCGAGCTGGATAGGCAGAGTCCGGCCTCCCTGTCCGCCCAAGTTGCAAGCCAGCTCCGTAGCGCCATCCTCAGCGGACTCCTCCAGCCTGAGCACACGCTCCCCGCAACCCGACGCCTGGCCAAGGACTTGGGGATATCCCGTGGCGTGGTGGTGCGGGCCTTCGAGCAGCTCTCCGGGGAAGGTTTCCTGGAAAGCAACGGTACTGGTGGGACCAGAGTGGCTGTCCGGCCGGACATTCAAAAGCGCCCGGACGAAGTGAAAGCGCAGCGCAGCAGCCCTGCCAACGCCGAGGTGATTGACCTGACCCCCGGCCGCCCCTCGGGATCGCCGTTCCAAGACAGGGAGTGGCGCAACGCGTGGAAGAGGGCCTTGGCGGAGCAAGGAAACACGCATCTGCCACCACCCCTTGGAACGCTGGAGCTTCGGGAAGCCGTGGCCGGTCATCTGGCGGTGTCCAGGGGTTTGGCCGTCGACCCGGAGGACGTCATCATTACTGCCGGCACCAGTGATGCACTGCATCTGGTGGTGTCCATGCTTCGCGGCAGGAGGAACAATCCGCGCATCCTGGTTGAAGACCCGGGCTACCCCACGGCGCGGCGGGTGATGAGCGCGGCCGGTGCCCATCTTCAGCTGCTTCCCGTGGACGAGGACGGCCTGAAGAGCTCCCAACTCGCCGGACTCAACGTCATTCCCGACGCCGTCCTCATCACCCCCAGCCACCAGTACCCTCTCGGTGGCAGGATGGCAGTCCAGGAACGGCTCGGCCTGCTGAAGTGGGCGGACCGCCATGGCGTGCTCGTGTTGGAGGACGACTACGATAGCGAATTTCGTCACAGCAGAATGCCCCTGCCTGCCGTCGCCTCCCTGCCAGCAGCTGCCGACGTCGTACTTCTTGGAACGTTCTCAAAGAACCTTAGTCCTTGGCTGCGCTGCGGATATCTGGTGGTCCGGGGCGATGCCGGCCAGCGCCTCAGGGCCGTACGTGAAGCCTTGGACACTCCGGTGGCCGGGGTCCTGCAGTCGGCCCTCGCCCATTACCTTCAGGGCGGCGGACTCTCCCGACACATTGCCCGGGCCCGGAGGGAATATTCGCACCGCCGGTCCTTGCTCATTGAGCGCTTGGGCCCGCGGACCGATGTGGAGCTTGCAGGACTCGACGGCGGGTTGCATGCCGTGATCCGCTTCGAACACCCTGACGCGGCGGATCTGGCTGGGAAGGCGCTGGAACGGGGTGTACGGGTCATCCCCCTGGCCGGATATTACGCTGAGCGCCTACCGGTGAACGGCTTGGTCGTCGGGTATGGCGCAGTGTCCGACCTCCAACTGTCAAAAGCCCTCGCTATCCTGGGCACCCTTCTCGACGAGCATCCGTAAGCCAGGGAATTCCTGCGTTCCGTTTGAAACTGCTGCCGGCACAGACTCCCGTCACCGCCGGGGAATGTTGCGCAGATTGCTGCGGGCCATGCTCACAGCTTCGCCGGCGCCGCGGTTCAAGACCACTTTGGACATGGCCGTCGCGAACCCGATGACTTGTTGCCCCGAAATCTTCGGCGGGATGGACAGCGCATTCGGATCAGTGATGAGCTCCACCAGAGAAGGACCCGGGTGGGCGAACGCCTCCCGGTACGCTTCCTCGATGTCCGCAGGATCCGTCACCCGGACAGCATGGAAGCCCAAGGCCTTCGCGACGGCGGCATAGTTTGCGTCAGGTACGTCGACGCCGAAATCGGGTAGCCCGTCCACCAACATTTCGAGCTTGACCATGCCCAGTGTTGAGTTGTTGAAGACCACTACATTAACCGGCAGTTGATGTGCAGCCACGGTAATGAGCTCACCAAGCATCATGGACAAGCCCCCATCGCCAGAGACAGAAACCACCTGGCGCCCGGGATAGGCCATCTGTGCACCGATGGCGTGTGGAAGGGCGTTGGCCATTGACCCGTGAAGGAAGGAACCGATCAGCCGGCGCGTGCCCAGGGGGTTGATATAGCGAGCCGTCCAGACGTTGCACATTCCGGTATCCGCGGTGAAGATGGCGTCATCCGCCGCTATCTGGTCCAGCAGGGAAGCAGCATACTCAGGATGAATGGGCTGCTTCTTTTCGACCTTCCGCGTGTACGCGCCCACGGACTTGTTCATCAGGCGGTCGTGCTTCTTTAGCGTCTGGTCAAGGAAGCGGCGGTTCTTCTTTGGATTGACCAAGGGCAGAAGAGCGGCCAAGGTAGGCAGGACGTCGCCATGGACGGCAATGTCGACGTCGGTCCTCCTCCCCAGCCGCTGTGCGGCCCGGTCAACCTGTGCCGTCCGGGTGTCCGGCAGGAACTGGTCGTAGGGAAAATCGGTACCAAGAAGGATCAGCAGATCAGCGTCCTCGATGCCCTCCGCAGCAGCACCATAGCCCAGGAGCCCGGTCATGCCGATGTCGAACGGGTTGTCGTACTGGACGAAGTCCTTGCCTCGCAGCGAGTGGCCAATCGGGGCGTTGACCAGTTCCGCCAAAGCAATGAGTTTGTCGTGGGCTCCCTGGACGCCCGCCCCCGCGAAAATGGCGACTTTTCCGGCGTCGTTGATGGCGTCAGCCAGTTCCTGGACGCTCGACTGGTCCGGGATCAGGCTGGCGGGCCGAAACGTAGCGGGTAACGGGGTCGGCGCGGTGGCCTCAAGTCCGGCGATATCGCCGGGAAGAGTCACGACGGCGACTCCTCCAAGGGCTACAGCGTTCTGGATGGCGCTGTGCATCACGCGGGGAGCCTGCTCGGCCGTGCTGACCAGTTCCGAATACACTGAGCATTCGGTGAAGAGCCGGTCAGGATGGGTTTCCTGGAAGAACCCGCTGCCGATCTGCTTGCTGGGGATGTGCGAAGCGATGGCAAGTACGGGCGCGCCAGTGCGGTTGGCGTCGTAGAGTCCGTTGATCAGATGGAGGTTGCCCGGTCCACAGGAGCCGGCACAGACTGCAAGCTTGCCAGTCAGTTGCGCCTCGGCGGCCGCAGCAAAAGCGGCCGCTTCTTCGTGCCGGACATGGATCCAATCGATACCGCCTTTGGCCGACCCTCCCGTTTGACGTACGGCATCCACTATTGGATTGAGGCTGTCACCGACGATTCCATAAATGCGCTGCACACCGGCAGCCTGGAGTTGTTCGATGAGCTGGGTAGCAAGTTCCTTGGCCATAGTGTGCAGACTCCCGCGATTGTGGTGGTGGACTGACATGGTCAATATAGTCGCCGCCCTCGCCCCTGGTCTGGCTGGGACCGCCGATCGTTGCTAGCGTGGCGGCATGAACCCGTCGAAGACTCCGGCAGAGATTCTGGACATTGGCGACGCCGAGGTTCGCGTCTCGAATCCGGACAAGGTCGTTTTCCCCGAACCCGGGCTAACGAAGCTGGATTTGGTCCGCTACTACCTTTCAGTTGCGGAGGGTGCGCTGCGGGGCGCGGGCGGCCGCCCCATGGTGCTCAAGCGCTTCCCCAAGGGCATCGACGCCGAACCGTTCTTTCAGAAACGCGTTCCCGAAAACCATCCGGAGTACATTGATACGGCAACGTTGCACTACTCATCGGGGACTTCAGCAGAAGAAACTGTAATCCGGGACGCCGCTGGTTTGGCGTGGGTGGTGAATCTTGGCTGCCTGGACCTCAACCCCCACCCCGTACGTGCCGAGGATCTGGATCATCCCGATGAGCTCCGGATCGATCTTGATCCCATGCCCGGTGTGGATTGGTCCCAGATCGTCGACGTCGCCTATGTGGCGCGCGAGGTGCTTGACGACGTCGGGCTGGTTGGTTGGCCCAAGACAAGCGGGTCCCGGGGACTGCACATTCTGGTGCGAATCGCCCCGGAGTGGTCCTATAGCGAGCTGCGGCTCGCCGCGGAGACCCTTGCCCGGGAGGTCGAGAACCGGGCCCCCGGGCTCGCCACGGCGCGGTGGTGGAAGGAGGAACGCGGCGAAAGCGTCTTCGTCGACTTCAACCAGAATGCGAAGGATCGGACTGTCGCCTCCGCCTACTCTGTCCGGCCCCGGCCCGATGCCCGCGTTTCCACTCCCCTGACATGGGCCGAGGTCACTACCACCAGGCCCGAACAATTCACCGTCCGCTCAGTGCCAGAACGCTTCGCGGAGCTGGGCGATCCCCACGCTGGAATCGATGGTGCTGTTGGCTCCCTTGAGGGCCTGCTGGCCTTGGCCAAGGAACTTGGTCCCGCCGAGAAGGCACCGCGCGCCGGCGATGGATCGGGCCGCCGTGTCTCAACAATGCCACTCATTGAGGTGGCGCGAACGAAGACCAAGCCCGAAGCGCAGGCCGCCCTCGATGAATGGAAGGCCCGGCATGCGGACCTTGTCCCGGACCTGCACCCCGCCGATGTACTCATCGACGGGATGCGCGGTTCGAGTTCGCTCTGGTACCGGGTCCGGGTGAACCTGCAGCACATCCCCGAAGCAAAGCGACCGGCCCAGGAGGAGCTCATCGCGGACTACGATCCCTGGGCCGGCAAGGAATGGCCAGGGCGTCCAGGATCGTGATGCCCTGCGCGACGGTCGGCTTCAATGGCCTTTGAAGGCCTCGGCGAGCCACCACGCGCCACCGTCGGAAGCGATGCGGGCGTCAATGACGAGCGGCATATCCCGGGGACCCGCAACCCATTCCTCCACTGGAGCCAAATCCGCGACGCTTCGGACCGTCACGGTGGCAACACCGTAGCCCGCGGTGATGGAGGCGATATCTGTCGTGGGGAATCGAACCACTTCCAGGTCTTCATCATCTGCATCAAAGTGATGGACCTCGGCGCCGTACGCGGAATCGTTGTAAACAATCACCACCATCGGAATCCGCTCACGGACCAGCGTCTCCAATTCGGAAATGGCCATGAGGAAGCCACCGTCGCCGGTGCCCAGGACAGGTACGCGCAGGGGTTGGGCGACCGCCGCGCCGATCGCAGTGGACAACCCCAGCCCAATCGACTGAAAAGCCTGGGTGAAGCAAAAGCCATACTCATCGGGAACGGACAGGTAGGCGCTCGGGTACCCCATGAAATTGCCGGAATCAACGGAAACGATTCGATTGTGGGGCAGGATCCGGTCCAGCTCGCGGCTGAGCACCCGGGGATCGATGGTCCCCGCAGTGGACAGGTCTTCCGTGGCCACCGAGTTCCAGCGCGCATGCACGGCTATCCGGTCAGCCATCTGGTTGGTACGCAGGCCAACCGCCTGGTGTCCGGCAGAGCGCAGTTCATGGAGCACAGCAACGGCCGTCTCGCCGCAATCCCCCAGAACCCCCAGATCAATGTGCCGGTTCGCCCCCAGGGCCGAGTCATCAAGATCCACTTGCACTACTTTTGTTCCAGGGCCAATGAGCGAACCATGGCGCATCGTCCACATGTTCAGCGCACAACCCCAACCGACGATCAAGTCTGCGTCCCGCACGGTGTCCGCAGTGAATGGCGAGGAAAATCCACCGGAAATTCCCAGATTGAACGCATCGCCGTTGAAGAGTCCGTGAGCGACTGCGGACGTCGCCAGCAGCGCGCCCGCGGTTTCGGCGAGCGCTGCGATGTCCGGCCCTGCATCGCGGCCTCCACGGCCAGCCACAAAGACGGGCTTCTTCGCAGCTTGGATGAGTTCTGCCAGTTTGCTGGCAGCCGCCCGTGATGGCCTGATCCGCTGCCGGGGTTCCAAAGGATCCACGTGGCCGGTTCCTGCCGGCGCCTCTGCGCTTTGGATGTCTGTCGGCAGTGAAAGGACCACCGTGCGGCGTTCATTTACGGCCGTCCGGTAGGCGCGGAGGGTGTCTGCTACTGCACTTTGCGGCGAGTGGACCCGCTCAGCCACTGCCCCGACGCTTCGGGCAAGGGCATCCTGATCGATAGTGAAGTTGGACCTGACGGCGGATGCCGCCGTGTCCGCGGTTAGGACGATCATTGGAGTTCGGCTCTTCGCTGCCTCCCCGATTCCAGTTACAGCATTGGTCAGCCCGCAACCCTGATGCGTAGTGACGACCCCGACCTTGCCCGACATCCTCCCGTAGGCATCGGCCATGGTGGCGGCGCCGCCTTCGTGCCTTGCTGCGGTATAGGGAACTCCTGCCCTGCGCAGTGCGTTTGTCACGACGAAGTTTCCGCTGCCCACTACTCCGAAGACGTGGCCGATACCAAGCCGGGCGAGGGTGTTCCCCACGAGTTCGGCAACATTGACGGAGCGGGATGCGGGTGCCAGCGCGGTGGAGTCCTTTTTGAGAACCGGGGTGCTGGTGCTGACGGTCATCGTGTTTCTCCTTCTTTGAGCGCGAACACGCGGGCCGGGCTTCCGGTTCCGCCAACGATTGGCAAGGGCGCAACGATGAGCGCGGCTCCGATTGGGGGCAGTTGGTCGAGGTTTTGCAGTGAGGTGATTCCGTACTTGTCGTTACCCAGCAGGAAGTGATGGGCCGGAAAGGGAGGTTCCTGTCCACCGGCGGCCCCGGCATCGATACCAACGGTTTCCACGCCAATGCCGGACAGCGCAGACTCCTCGGCAATCCATCGGGCGCATTCGACCGTGAGCCCAGGAGAATGTGGCCCAAACTCGTCCTTGTTCAGGAAGAGCTGTCGGTCATGGGAGCGCTTGTCCCATCCCGTTCGAATGAGGAGCCAGCCGCCGTCGGGCAGTGGTCCGTAGGTTTCCTCCCATCGGCGGATGTGGTGGAGGTCCAGGAGGAAGTCCGGGTCCGCAGTAGCTTCCCCGGTCGCGTCAAGGACGATGGCCGGGCCCACGAGCCGGTTTGGTTCTATCCGGGCGACGTCTTTGCCGTTGCGCCCGGTGATCCAGTGCACGGGCGCGTCCAGATGGGTGCCTATGTGTTCGCCGGTGTGGATATTGTGATGCTTCCAGAAGGGCCCGGGGCTGTTATAGGCGGAGACCTCTTCGAGGCTGAAGTCGATGAGGTTTGCGAAGGGCTCGGGTAGTTCGAGGGTTGGAGTGTTGTTCGAGAGCCTGGTGGTCAGGTCAATGACATCGATCCGGCCCGCGGCGAGGCCGGCAAGCACCTGGGCTACGCTGCCTTGGCGCACGTCAATATTGCTGCTGGTATCCATGAGAGTTCCTTGGGGATGGGTCCGCCGTCGATGAGGGCGTTGAGGGTCCCGTGGCGGTGCGCAACAGGACTTGTGGCTGCGACATTAGCAGCACATTCATACGCACCGGAACAGCGTTTTCATCCCAATTGCAAGGGTTACCCGGAAAGGCATAGCCCCTGGCAAAACCGGCATTCGACGTTCCCCTGCGCTCGGTGGAAACTGAAATCAGCAGCTGTAACGCCCATCACAATTGACCGTTTCGATCATGAAGCGGACAACCTGATCCGCAGAGTTGCAGCCAGGACGGTACGTCCAATTGGCCGCACGATTGCCGGAGCTTTCGCCCTAAGGAGCAACAATGTCCCATCCACAGCACACCTTGCCCGGACAACGTCCCGGAGTCCGTCGGTACGTTGTTGCCTCCCTCGTGGGCAATGCGCTGGAGTGGTATGACTTCTTCCTCTACGCCACTGCATCGGCAGTCGTCTTTGGTCGGTTGTTTTTCCCCTCCGACGTCGACCCCCTGGTTGGTACCATGGCCGCCTTCGCCGGCTTCGCCGTCGGGTTTGCAGCCCGTCCTCTGGGCGGAATCATTTTCGGACACATCGGCGACAGGCTGGGCCGCAAGCGCGCCCTGGTCATGACGCTATCCATCATGGGAATCAGCACAGCCCTCATGGGCTTGCTACCGACATATGCGCAAGTAGGGCTGTGGGCCCCTGCCTTGTTGATCCTGCTCAGGGTCATTCAGGGCATCGCGGCCGGTGGTGAGTGGGGCGGAGGCGTCCTGCTGATCAGCGAGAACTCCTCCAATGCCCGCCGGGGCATGCTCTCTGCCTTCAGCCAGGGAGGAATTTCGCTCGGTTTCGTGCTGTCGTCCATGGTCTTCTTCCTGGTCCAGTTGATGCCGGACGCCCAGTTCCTGGAGTGGGGCTGGCGCGTTCCGTTCCTCCTGAGCGTTGTGCTGCTGGCAGTGGGCGCGTACATTCGCTTCCGGCTACCGGAAAGCAAGGAGTTCACCGCCGTCAGCCACAGCAAACAACACCGACTCCCCGTGCTTGCGGCCATCAAGACCCACCCCCGCGAAATCCTCGTCGCCATGGGACTTCGTGTGGCAGAGAACGGCGGCTCGTACATCTTCCTCTCCTTCTCCATTGCCTATGGAGTTCACGTGGGCGTGGACAAGGGCCTGCTGTTGATGGCAGTGGCAGTATCCATGCTTGTCTCATTTGGCACGTACATCTTCTTCGGCCATCTCTCGGACAGGATTGGACGGCGTCCTGTCTACGCCCTCGGGGCAGTTGGCATGGGCGCCATGGCTTTCCCGTTCTTTTCCATGATTGATTCCAACACTCCCGCCATCGTCATACTGGCCTTCCTCCTGGGCAATGGCCTCTGCCACGGAGCAATGATCGGAACGCAGCCGGCATTCTTCCACGAACTCTTCTCCGCCGAGGTCCGCTATTCCGCGATGGCGATCGCCCACGAGCTGGCAGCGGTCTTCGCCGGCGGATTCGCCCCTTTGATCGCCACAGCCTTGCTGCTGCAATACGGTTCCTCCATACCGGTGTCCCTTTATGTGATTGGCCTGGTCCTGGTCACGCTCGTAGCACTGGTCTTCTCGCGCCATGGCATCAAAGCCGCACAGAAGGAAAAGGCTGGCCACCAGGCACAGGTTCTCTTGTAGACACCCAAAGTCCTTCTGCTACTGCTTTCATTCTTTGGAAAGGATGGCCATGACGGTCTCCATCATCGGGACGGGACAGTCCCCCTACACCAGGCACCCTTCACCAGGTACCACCACGTCCCGGCTTATTGCCGGGGCCGTGAGCAAGGCATTGCATGATGCCGGCCTCCAAACCAGTGACGTGGATGGGTTTGCGGTATCCAGCTTCACGCTCGCACCCGATCACGCCATCGATCTGGCATGGCGCATGGGCCTTCGACTCTCCTGGCTGATGCAGGACACCAACGGCGGCGCCAGCGCAGGCGGAATGCTCCAGCATGCCATCCGTGCCATTGAAGCAGGCGACGCAAACGTTATCGTCCTGGCCGCCGGCGACCTCATGGACCAGGCCGCGTTCTCCCGCCTTGTTGCCAGTTACAACAAGGCGACGGAAGACCATCTGACGCCCCTGCCGATGAACGGACCGAATGCGCTCTTTGCAATGCTTACTTCCCGCCAGATGGAGCACCTGGGACTCTGCCGGGAAGATTACGGCCGCATCGCCGTGGCGCAGCGCCAATGGGCCATGGATAACCCAGCTGCTGTCTACCGGACATCCCTGAGCATGGACGAATACCTTAACGCTCCAATGGTTGCCACCCCCTTGGGCCGGTACGACTGCGTACCTCCCGTCACCGGGGCGGACGCCGTTGTCCTGGTGGCAGATCGGAGCAAGGGAACTCCCCGCGTCAAAGTGCTTTCTGCAAGGGCCTCGTACAACTCTGACCAACAGTCCGGCGACGGCCTCGCTACGGGCCTGCAAGCCTGCGCAACCAGCGGCTGGGAGCAGGCGGGGATCGGTCCCAGCGACGTAGGTCTCGCCTGCGTCTATGACGACTACCCGGCCATGGTGGTCGCGCAATTGGCGGACCTGGGCATTCTTTCAGAGCAGGACGACCCGGCCTACTTCATCGAACACCGAATTGCCACGCGCCAGTTGCCGGTCAACAGCTCCGGAGGCCAGCTTTCGGCCGGGCAAGCTGGTGCAGCGGGTGGAATGCACGGACTGGTTGAAGCGGCCACACAGCTGATGGGACGGGCCGGGGCCCGTCAGGTCACGGCACGCCACGCAGTCGTCAGCGGTTATGGGATGGTCCTTTACCGTTACGGGGCCTGCGCCACGATGTCGGTGCTGGAGGCAGCCGAATGAGCGCCGCCATCCAAGCCTGCGTTGGATGCGGGAGCCTCTTCTTTCCGGCACGTCTCATTTGTCCCCGCTGCGGACAGGATGACTTTTCGACGGTCCAGGCCGGGCAAGCAGACGTCCAGCAGACAACGCAACTGGCTGACGGCACGCTTCTGGCCACTCTGAGTATCCCGAACGGGCCTCATGTCATTGCCAGGGTGACCGGCGGCACGACAAAGCCCGGTCAAAGCCTGCCGCTCACCAACAACCCAAACGCCGGCCCCGGCGTCCACGCCTTCATCCCTGTCCACTCAAACGTAAATGAGAATCAGCCATGAACCCTCAGGTAACAGACCCAAACCGCCGTCCCCTGACCATCCCGGAAATGCTCCTTGAACGAGCCCGGAAAGCACCCACGGCGCCTCTGTTCCGCTGCGGTGAAATTCGTCGGGACAGCCAGACGATGGCAGACGCAGTTGCCCGCACTGGTGGGCTGCTGCGCAGTGCCGGGATCGAGGCTGGCCAAACAGTAGCCCTGATGTCCTCCAACAGGACAGAGCTGCTGGACTTCATCCTGGGCTGCGCATGGATCGGCGCTGTCGCTGTCCCCGTAAACACTGCAAGCAGGGGCGAGCAGTTGCGGCACGTCCTGATCAACTCCCGACCGGCGCTGATGGTTGCTGAAGCTGAACTGCTGCGCCATATCTCCGCGGTTGGTCCAATACCGGACCTGCAGAAGGTGTGGGTACTTGATGGTTCGATGACGGACGTTACCACCGCTTTCGAGGCCACCCCCGCATTTGAGGTTATGCCTGTTCCCGAGGCCGTTTCCGGAGTGGAACCAGTGGAAGCGGGACCGGCAGACACGGCTGCGATCCTTTACACCTCCGGCACCACCGGGGTATCCAAAGGTGTGCTGTGCCCTCAAGGGCAGTTCTATTGGTGGGCCGAAAATATGTCAGACCAGCTGGGTCTCAAGCCTGATGACGTGCTCTACACCTGTTTGCCGCTGTTCCACACGAACGCCCTCAATGCCTTCATGCAGGCCGTCGCTTGCGGCGGTGAGTACGTACTCGGCCCACGGTTTTCGGCCTCGCGGTTCTGGGCAGATGCGTCCTCCGCGGGAGCAACCGTGACCTACCTTCTCGGCGCGATGGTCGGAATACTCGCCGGCAAGGAGCCTGCACCCGGCGATCGGAACCACACCATTCGCCTCGCCCTTTCCCCGGCGACGCCTGCCCGCCTGGTGGAGCCCTTCCAGGAACGGTTCGGGGTGCTCCTCCTGGATGGCTACGGATCCACCGAGACCAACTCCGTGATCGGTTCCACGCCCCATCAGTGGCGTCCAGGGTACATGGGCCAGGTGCGGCCCGGGTTCTCCATCCGCGTTGTGGACGCGCACGGAGTGCCCGTTCCCAACGGGCAGCCGGGTGAGCTGCTCATCCGCAGCGAGCAGCCCCATGCACTGGCCACCGGATACCATGCCATGCCCGAGGCGACAACGAAGGCGTGGCAGGATCTCTGGTTCCATTCCGGGGACAGGGTGGTTCTGGAAGAGGACGGGTGGGTCCGGTTTGTCGACCGGATCAAGGATGTCATCCGGCGCCGCGGGGAAAACATCTCTTCAGTGGAGGTTGAGCAGGTTCTGCGGCAGCATCCCGCCGTCCAGGAGGCTGCTGTGTACGCGGTGGATTCCGAACTCGGTGAAGATGAAGTCATGGCCGCACTTGTCCTGCGTGAACCTGTGGATTTTGAGGGGTTGTGCGAGTTCTGTGTTCCCCGGCTCGCTTCCTTCGCCATCCCCCGCTTCCTGCGGGTCGTGGATGAACTGCCCCAGACCGAGAACGGCAAAGTGCGCAAACAGGTGCTCAAAGCCGCTGGCCGGGAGGCAGCACAGTGGGACAGGGACGTTGCCTCGCCGCGCCGGGCCGCGGCTGTAGGCACCCGCTGATTGCCACTCCCGCTGGGGTTGGCAGCAGCCCGCAGGATATCGACCCGTAGGATGAAGGCATGGACCTGCGGGCGCTGCTGACCACCCACGTAAAGCTCCGCCACCTTGTCATTGCGCTCACTGTGGCGGAGCAAGGCAGCTTGGTCCGGGCGGCCGAAGAACTCTATCTAACCCAACCGGCGTTGAGCCGCGCTTTACGGGAAGCCGAACACGCCATCGGAGCACCCCTTTTCGAGCGAACGGCGCGTGGGATGGTCCCTACGCCGGCCGGGGAGGCATGCCTTGAGCATGCAAAGGCCATCGTCGGTCATCTCAGCACCCTGCGGCGCCGGGTAGAGGAACTGGCCGACCCTGCGTCGGGCCTGATTAAGGTGGGCGCCCATGTCACCGGCGCCAATCTCCTGTTGCCGCGCGCTGTCGCCCGCCTCACCGCCGAAAAGCCCCGCGTGGAAGTCCGTCTCCGCGAAGCGCCGCCTGAGACACTGATCCAGGAACTGGGCAATGGTGACCTGGACCTGCTTGTAGGGCGTGTGACTGAGCATCCCAGTACAGCACGGCTGCGGCTCGTCCCCCTGTACCGTGAAGACTTTCGCATCGTCGCCGCTCCGTGGCACCCCGCCCACGCCATGCCCAACGTAACCCTGCAGGACCTGGCAGATCAGCGCTGGGTGGTACCACTTGCCAACACTCCGCTTCGCGATGAGCTCGAACAGAATTTCAGGAATGCCGGGCTTGCCCCACCTGCACAACAGGTCGAATCCGGCGCTCCGGCCACCGTGCGTACGCTCGTGGTGGAGGCGGGGTTCCTGGCTCTCATGCCTGAGTCCATGGCCTTGGCTGAACCGGATGTTAAGATCGTCGACCTTCATCTGAACGGACTGGCTCAACAAGTAGGGCTGCTGCTCCATCCCGATAGGCCCCTGGCCCCAAGCGCAGCACTGCTGGCAGAAAAACTCCGCGAAGTCGGGGACGAGATGGCAAGCGAACTTGCTCTACGGGCGCTGCCTTCGTCCGAGGTTCCCGGAGAGGGCTGAACGAAGGCAGACTGCAGGTCGAAATTCTTGTCAATCGTCAACAATTGACGATACTGTTGTTGCATCCGTCTGCGAAAGGCAGCCCCCCATGCGACAACGTCGTCGTCTATCGCCCTGGAAGTTTTGCAAGCCGGCGAAGGTTCTGGCGCCATGCTTAGCTTGAGCCTCATCATCGCCGCGGCTTTGGTGACCAGTTTCAGTGCGGTGTCCCTCATTCCGCGCTCCGCGCCAGGAGGATCGCGGCTCTCCAAGGACGGCCTCCTCTTGCAGCTCGGCGCGGGAATCCTCGCGCTGGCGTCCGTGGTGCTTGCCGTCAACATCCAGCTGGGCGCGTTTGGGTGACGGAATTGTAGCCACAGACCTGGAACCCTCTGCTTTTTTACCGGACCACGCGCATCACAATCCGTGCACAGACTCAGGCCTCTCAGCTTTGTTTGTGGTGGTGAGTGTGAGAATGAGCTTCACCAACCAATTCGTGCAGCCCTTCGACGGCGGACGCCAGAGAAAGCTCAGCGGAATCAGCGATAAACGGCATGAGGAGCTGGTTCTCCTTGTCCAAGTGCAAGGCGAAGAGTTCTTCTATGACTCCGCCGGTCACCGCAGCCTTCACACCGCGGGAAACACGAAGTTGCTCCACGAGACCGACAATTGCTTTGTGCTCGGCCAACATGCCTTCAACCAGAAGCCTGCCCTCCAAAGCTTTCCTGGCGCCTCCATAGAGAGGCTCCTCCTCTGCCAAAGCGTGGGGAATCAGCTCATGCTCGCACCAGGCAAGCAACTCCTCCTGGGCGTGATGTCCGGTGTTGGAGTCTCTCTCCTCAACTGCCCGGACGAGCGCGGACACGAGCTCGCGCAGCTTCCCAAGCATTTCTGCGTGATGATGCTCGACGGCCTGGAGCGCGCGCCGCTCTGCTGCCGGATCTTTGTGCGTGTCGTGATGCATACCGTCTCCTGCAACTTGAGCGAGCGGGTTGCCAAAACCAAGCATTTCCACTCTACGTCGCTGAACCGTTCCAGCAACCTCAAACCGAGCGCGGGTTCCAAGCGTCGGGGTCCGCGGGGGGTGTTCCGCCGTCGGTCCCCGACATTCGCGGCTCCCGCAGCAGGACCCTAAGCTCCTCAAGAAGTTCCAGCTGCTGGCTGTTGATGGCCATCAGTCGATCGATCTCTGTCTTCGCCTGCATGTCCGTTTCATAGTCGTGCAGAGCCATGGCGGCGGCTATCGCGTCCTGCCGCTTTGCAGCAATGAGCAATATGGCACCTTGGAGACCGGCCAGCATGGACAAAAAGAGGTTCAGGAGAATAAACGGATAGGGGTCCCATGCCTGATTGGCCAAAATATACGTATTCACCACGGCCCAGGCTGACATGAATACCACGAACAGCCCAACGAAAGTCCAGCTTCCCATGCCATTCCGAAGTATGTCTGCCGCGCGCTCACCTCGGCTCAGACCCGCCTTATGCTGCCCATGCCACGTTGTCTCTGTTTCACTCATGAGCACAGCGTAAAGGCCTGCCCGGAAGCATAGGGACTTTCAGCACTTGTTGGCGGCTTTGTTTCCGCCGCACGCTAGAGCTTAAGGACGACCACACGAATTAAGAACAAAATACACTACCCGTTTCACCGGCTCCCAGCTGGCAGAGTGCCAACCAAACACAGCAGCCCGATTCCTCAAAATGCCGGCTCGGCGTACCGGTCCCTGAACGTAGAAGGAGCCTCCCATGCCCGCATGGCGCGAAGTCGTCACACCTGGCCGGTTTGACGGTCAGACCGTCATCGTCACCGGGGCAGCTTCTGGCATCGGTCGTGCGACCGCGCTGCGCGTTGCCCGGGAAGGCGGGCATGTCATCGCCAATGATGTGAGCCAGGATGGCGTGGACCGGCTTGTTGCCGATCATTCAGACTTGGACCTCGTGCCCGCGGCAGGTGATATCAGCGCTGAGGACGCCGTGCAGCGTGTCGTCGCTGCAGCCAACGGAAGGATTGACGCCCTGGCGAATGTCGCGGGCATCATGGACAGTTTTCAGCCCGTCCATGAGGTGGACGACACGACGTGGGAGCGAGTGCTCGACGTGAACCTCACATCGATGATGCGCCTCATGCGCGCCGTGGTGCCGTTGATGCTCGACGCCGGATACGGCTCAATCGTGAATGTGTCATCGGAAGCCGGACTCCGAGGCTCGGCGGCAGGAGCAGCGTACACCGTTTCGAAGCACGCAGTCATCGGCCTCACGCGCAATTCGGCGGTCATGTACGGGCGCAAGGGCATTCGCGTGAATGCGGTTTGCCCCGGCGGAACAAGGACCAATATCCATGCCGAGTTCCAGTCCCAGCTCGCGGCTGAAGTTCTCGGCCCACTCATGCAGGTCAATGTGCCGCCTATCGCAGAAGCCGAGGAACTAGCGGCCGGTATAACGTTCCTGCTGAGCCGGGACGGATCGAATATCAACGGGAGTGTGCTCCCCTCCGACAATGGATGGGCCGCTATCTGAGAGGGGCCAGTCGAAAGAGGCGGGCGAACCTGTCCGCAGATCGGGTACACAACGGTGGTGCGTCAGGTGAAAGGTTCTTGTCATGATGTGGGGCTATGGGATGGGCAACGTTTGGATGTGGATCTGGGGGCTTCTCACGCTCATCGGCCTTGCGATCCTTGTGCTTCTTGCAGTCCGGATGTTCGGCGGGGGGTACGGTACCGGATCACGCCACACCCCCGACCTACAGCCCCCCGGACGAAGCCCGGCCCGGCAAATACTCGATGAACGATTTGCGAGGGGGGAACTCACCGCAGACGAATACCGTGACAGGATCAAGGTTCTCGGTGAAGGACCCTGATGGAGCCCCTCAGCAGGCGTTCGGCGTTGCTCCTGGGAAGCCTGGGTTTGGCGAGCACTGTCGTGGGCGGGACAGGCCTTGTTACGACGCTGGCGTCCCATCCCACCGGTGCCAGCGTTGGAACCGATTTGACCTATCCGCCGGTTGTGAAGAGTTCGGCAGGCAGACTGAACGTCCAGCTTGAAGCCGGACACAGCCGTGTGGAGCTCGCGGGACGGCAGGCCTCCGCCGTTGCCTACAACAATGAAGTACCTGGTCCAACGCTTCGGATCCAACCCGGTGATGTCGTAAGAATCCACCTCGCCAATAACCTGCGTGAACCCACGAACCTTCATGTGCACGGACTGCATGTCTCACCCCAAGGCGACGGCGACAATGCTTTTATCGTTGTTGGCCCCGGCAGGACCTTCGACTACGAATACCGTCTACGTGAGGACCATCCTCCGGGCGTGTACTGGTACCACCCCCATCATCACGGCAATGTTGCCGACCAGATCTTTGGAGGCCTCTTCGGAGCGATCATCGTTGAGGACCCTGAGACCATCAACACGGTTCGCGAACGGATCCTGGTGGTTTCCGACACCACGTTGGACCCTTTCGGGAACGTCCAGCAGGCGTCTCAAATGGAGAGGATAGCCGGCCGCGAGGGCACGCTTCTCTTGGTCAATGGGCAACTCAATCCGCGGTTGGAGGCCCGCCCCGGCGAACGCGAAAGGTGGCGGATCATCAATGCCTGTGCTGCCCGTTATCTCCGTTTGAGCATTGACGGCCAGCACCTTCAGCTGCTGGCGGTGGACTCCGGTCGACTGCCACGGCCACTTGCCACAGAGGACCTGCTGCTCGCTCCGGGCAACCGCGCCGACCTGTTGGTCACAACAGTCACTGGCGATTCCGTCCTGCGAGCCACACAACACAATCGTGGCGTCCTGCCGGTAATCCCGGGCACTGGAGGATCGAAGGTGTCAGGTACGGAGGACAACGACAGCACACCTTTGGCCACGTTACGTGTTGCGGGAAAACAGGCAGGGCCGTGGCCTGAGGTGCCCGGGGGAAACCAAGGCCTCGACCTCAGGTCGTCCCCGGTAGCGGTCCACCGTCGCCTGACATTCGGCGCCGGGATGGGTATGGGGATGATGGGATTCACAATCAATGGCAAGCAGTTCGACGCCACCAGGACGGACACTACAGCTTCGGTCGGGAGCGTCGAGGAATGGACCTTGATCAACGGCAGCCCCATGGACCATCCCTTCCATCTTCACGTGTGGCCCATGCAGGTCATCGAAGAAAACGGCAAGGCATCGGATGTCGTTCGACGTCAAGACGTGGTGAACGTTCCTGCGAATGGCAGGGTCACGGTCCGCGTGGCATTTAGTGATTTCGTCGGACGCTCCGTCTACCACTGCCACATTCTTGACCACGAAGACCTGGGAATGATGGGCGTCATCGAAGTTCGTTAGGAATCCGGCTCCGACCATGTCCAGTCCCTGATCTCCGGAAGGTCTTCGAAATGCTCCCGTATGTAGGTTGCGTGGGCGTCAAGCTGGCTCAGACAGTGCTTCACAAGTTCTTCCGAACCTGCGAAGCGCCCACGGGCCCGGCGTAGCGCCTCCATGACCAGGTGGTAGCGGCTGACCCTGTTCAGCACCACCATGTCAAAGGGTGTGGTGGTGGTCCCCTGTTCGTTGTAACCGCGGACGTGGAATCTCTCGGGAAGTGGGCGGCCATGCAGGAGTTGATGGAGAGCCCGCGCGTATCCATGCCACGCCATCACCACGTCCACATCAGTAGTAAAGATCTCCTCAAACTTCTCAGTTGAGAGCCCGTGGGGATGCGCATCCGCAGGCGGGAGCACCATAGCATCCATGACGTTGACCACCCGCACGGTCAGCCTGGGGACGTGACGCTGGAGAAGCCAGGCAGCGGCCAAGGTCTCCTGGGTGGGAACATCCCCGGCACAGGCAAGGATGATGTCAGGTTCTGCAGCGACGGGTGAACTGCCGCGCTGTTCATTCCCGGCCCACCCCCATATGGACGCACCAACGGCAGCGTGCTCCCTGGCCTCGGCAAGCGTCAGATACTGGGGGTGGTCCTGCTTGTCGATGACAACGAGGTTTACGTAGTCCTTGCTCCCCAGCATGTGCTCCGCCGCCACTAACAGGGTATTGGCATCCGGCGGGAGGTAGACCCTGATGACACTTCCGGACAGGGATAGGACCGTGTCGATGAGCCCCGGTCCCTGATGGCTGAATCCGTTGTGATCGTTTCGCCAACAGGTGGAGGTCAGCAGGATATTCAGGCTCGGGACGGGCTGGCGCCATTCCAGCTCCCTGGAATGCTGCAACCATTTGGCGTGCTGGACTGTCATGGAGGCGCTCACCATCGCAAATGCCTCGTAGCTTGCGAAGAGGCCGTGCCGTCCTGTTAGCACGTATCCTTCGAGCCAGCCTTGGCACAGGTGTTCGGAGAGGACCTCCATGACCCGGCCGCTGGCCGATACATGGTCCTCAGCCAGGGCTGCGGCGCTGTTAGTGGGCGACTCCAGCAGGCACCTGTCCGTGGCTTCAAAGACTGCACCAAGCCGGTTGCTATTGGTTTCGTCCGGGCAGAAAAGGCGGAATTTGGGATCATCGGCGGTATCGACATAGATGTCCCTGAGCATCTCCCCGAGTGGTCTGGTGCTCTCGTGCATCAACGCTCCGCGAGGAACAGCCCCGACGGCGTACCGGCCAAGGTCGGGGATCACGAGTTCTCCACCGCCCACCCCGCGGCTCGCCGGCAGCGCTCCCATGCGAAGGTCGCCGTCGGGAGCCAAGGCCGCCAGTTCAGGGATAAGGCGCCCTTGGTCATCGAAGAGGTCCTCCGGACGGTAGGAGCGCATCCAGGTCTCCAGTTGCGCCAGATGCCCGGGCTTTTCCCTTACTCCAGCCAACGGCACCTGATGTGAACGGCTGGTTCCTTCAACCGGCACTCCGTCCACTGCGACCGGCCCCGTCCAACCTTTGGGAGTGCGAAGGATAATGGCAGGCCATCGGGCCGGACCCGTAACGCCTTCTTGGCGGGCATGCGATTGTATGGCCCGGATGGAGGCGTACGCCGAATCCATCGCGGAGGCCAAGGCTGGGTGTACAAGGTCCGGATCGTCTCCGGCAACAGTGACAGGGTCCCAGCCATGCGCCGCCAGCAACGCCGCGACGTCCATGTCCGTGCGACGGCCCAAGACCGTGGGACCAGAGATCTTGTATCCATTGAGGTGGAGAACAGGAAGGACCGCGCCGTCGCGGAGCGGGTTGATAAATGCCGGCGCCTTCCATGAACCCTCCAAAGGCCCTGTTTCTGCCTCTCCATCCCCAACCACACAGGCCACAATGAGGTCCGGATTGTCCATGGCGGCTCCAGTGGCATGCATCAGCGAGTAGCCCAGTTCACCGCCTTCGTGGATGGAACCGGGCGTGGCCGGTCCGACATGGCTGGCGATCCCGCCGGGCGTCGAAAATTGCCTGACAAGGCGCCTCAGCCCTTCAAGATCCCTGCCAACAGCCGGATAGACCTCTGAATAGCTGCCCTCAAGATACGTATTGGCAACGACGGCGGGGCCTCCATGGCCAGGGCCAGTCACCAAGAGGACTTCCGCCTTCGTGCGACAGATAAGCCGGTTCAGGTGGGCATAAATGAGAGACAACCCGGGGCTGGTTCCCCAATGGCCCAGAAGCCGGGGTTTGATGTGCCGTGCTTGCAATGGTTCGCGCAGAAGAGGATTTTCCTGAAGGTAGATCTGAGCCACGGTGAGGTAGTTCGCGGCAGCCCAGTAACGGTTGAGCAATTGAAAGTCCTCGGACTCCGGCCCATTGACTTGGCGGGTGTCCGGCGTGCTTGGCCTCATCTTGCAATCCTTCCTATTCACGTTCAGCGAGGAGTGAAGCAGTGGCTTCTGCGATTGCGCGCTCCTCGTCGCTGGGCACCACAAGCACAGGAAATGTGGAATCCTCCGTGCTGACGCCGCGGATGCCTTTCACATCAGCTGAGTTCCCGTCCGCGGCGACGCGTAGTCCCAAAGGGCCAAGCCAGGAAAGGACCTTGGCCCTGAACACATGGGAATTCTCGCCCACGCCCCCCGTGAACACTAAAACGTCGGGCCGATGAACCACCATCGAGTATGCCGCGATGTACTTGGCCAGACGGTAGGCAGCAGTCTCGAGGGCCAGAACTGCCCTGGGCTCTGCCCTCTCTACCGCAGCGCCAATTTGGCGCATGTCCGCCGTTCCTGCCAATGCCAGGAGGCCCGATCGATGATTGAGGACAGCATCGACTTCGTCTGCAGTGGCTCCCGCACGTTGCATCAAGACGATGATGGAAGGGTCCAGGTCCCCCGATCGGGTACCCATGACCAGCCCTTCCAGCGGTGTCATACCCATGGAGGTGTCCACGCTCCGGCCGTCCCTGACTGCCGTCACCGATGCGCCATTACCCACGTGCGCCACTATTGCGTTAAGGGAAGGACAGGCCACATCAAGAAACGCAGCCGCATCACGGCATGCCATCTCAACGGAAATGCCGTGGAATCCATAGCGCCTGACAGGGTGCGCTGTATAGCTGTCTTCCGGAATCGCATAGCGGGCTGCGAACTCGGGGATGGAACGGTGAAACCCTGTGTCGAACACAGCCACTTGGGGGACCCCCGGCCAGCGTTCTCCGGCAGTCTTCATACAGGCGGCGCTCGCGGGGTTATGCAGCGGCGCCAAGGGACTCAGCCGTTCAATGGCCGCCACAACGTCCGACGTAACGCGTACCGGAGTACTGAACCGGTCACCGCCGTGAACGACGCGATGTCCGATTGCCTCCGGAAATCCTGTTCCCGCGTTCTTGGCCACTGCGGCACCGATTTCTTCAAAAGTCTCCAGCAGGAGAGATGGATCATGGCGGCCATCCGGTGGCAAATTGACCTGTCCCGAAGTCAGGACGCTGTTGTTCCCAGCGGGGTGCAAAGTGTCCCTCAAATGGTATTTCAGCGATGAGGAACCGGGGTTCAGCACAAGAACTTGCACATTGTGATCCTTCCCGCCCGATGTCCAGTGGGAGCCTCCAGCCCTCTGCTGAGGACCCTAACGCACTTCTGCAGGCGGCGGAAAGGTCTTCTGGCCCTTGCGACGGCGACTTCACCCGCAGATAGTGGAAACGATCACTGTTGGGACACGCGAGGGGACGCCGTTACGTGAAGAACCAGATCGTGGCAGCCCTTGATGGTTCCAGGGCCGGCCGGAACGTCGCAGACTGGGCGGCGGCACATGCAGATGCCCTTGGTCTGGGGCTCAACCTCGTTCATGTCGTTCCGCCGGACTGGGCGTTTCCCGGGGCGGATGAACGAAAGTTGGCCCTGGAACGGGCTGGCGACCTGTTAGGCAGCGAAACCGGGCGGCTCGCCCAGGCGTACCCTTCGTTGGAGGTCTCATCCACACAGTTGACCGGAGAACCTGCAGAAACCCTCGCCGGCCTGTCCCCGGAAGCAAACATGCTGGTTGCAGGAACCGACCGCGGGCCAGGGACGGAAGGGCAGGGATACGGATCCGTCAGTTTCCAGATCGCAGTCACAAGCAACTGCCCTGTCGCGGTGGTTCCGGACATGGCATCCGGTGTCCGCACGGGCGTGGTGGTCGGAGTCGACGGCTCCGCCGATTCGCTCACTGCCCTGGATCTGGCGGCGAGTGAGGCACAGCGTATGGATGAAGAACTGATCATCGTTCATGCGACGGGTCCGGATCCCCGATCTCCCCGGAACGGTGGCATCATGGCCGAGGCCGTCCGCTGGGTCAACGAAAACTACCCCGGGGTATCCGTGCAGGAAAAGCTGGAGGACAGCCTCGGACCTGGGGACGCGCTGGTGGATGCTGCCAGGGAGGCCCGGCTGCTGGTCATGGGCTGCCGCGGGCGGGGTGGCCTACGGGTGCTGCTGGGATCCGTGGCACAGCACGTTCTCCTCAATGTCCAGTGCCCCACAATCCTGACGAGGCCGTCATCCTGACGAGGCCGTCCTGAAACCTGACAAGGCCGTCCTGAAACCAGACCGCCAACCCGGGCCGTCGCGCCCGCTACTGGTGTCCGGCGTCGTTCCCTTCCGCGGCCCCGTCGTCAGATGCGGCAGGATCCAGCGGCGGCCACCACTTGGAGGGTGGGGTGATGACAAACCGCCGTCCACTGATTTCCGTTGGCGTCACCCGCACCAAAATGTCCTTCGGACCGGGCTGCCACGGGGACAAGCCTGCATCCACCGCTTCCTGAATTTCTTCGGGATGGGTCACGAACTCGGGGCGTCCCTTAATGATGACGCTCCAGGCAATGGTCCCGTAACGGTTGAACCCGTCAGCTTCCATAGCAAGCACGGACCCTTCGCGGAGGGCGTTGTGTTTGGTCCCCTGCCCGGTCCTGAACAGCAGCGTCCCGAAATTAGGGATGTAGTTAACCGGGAAGATCTCCGGAACGTCCCCATTGATGAGTGCCACCCTGCACGTAGACGTGGACTGCAAATACTTCCAGCAGTCGTGGACGCTGAGTTCTTTCGTTTCCTGGTCCGGTGATGTGTTCTCCATGGCGCCGAGCCTAACGCCTCAGACGCGGCACGTGTAGGGCAGAAGGTCCTTTCCCAACCGTGCCCTTTGGCCCTAGACACGTCAGGGCTGCTGATGGAGCCTTTCAGGAACAGGCATCCCGTTTTGGAGAAACCATGTCCTCTGGGAACAAACCCCCTGCGCCGCTGCCTGCAGCGACCCGAACCGACGGCCTGAGTTCCCGCGAGGCCGCGGAGTTATTGGCAGAAACGGGCCCAAACGTTCTGCCGCAAGCCAGAAAGTTGCCGCAGTGGCGAAAGCTGTTGGGCGAGTTGACACACTTCTTCGCATTGATGTTGTGGGTTGCCGCCGCGTTGGCCTACATCGGTGGCATGCCGCAGCTGTGTGTGGCAATCATCGTTGTTGTCATCGTCAACGGGGTCTTCGCCCACATCCAACAAGAACGTGCCCAGCACGCAGCTGAACGACTGCAGGGCCTCCTCCCGGCCGAAGTGAATGTACGGCGGGACGGGAGGATCCAAAGCGTGCATGCCAGCGACCTCGTCCCGCGGGACGTCGTCATTCTGGCAGCCGGCGACAGGCTTCCCGCGGACATCCTGCTCGTTGCGGCCTCAAGCTGCACGGTGGATGAATCCATGCTGACCGGCGAAAGTGCAGCAGTGCCCAAAGGCAGCAATGAACCTGTCTGGGGTGGAACGTTCCTGGTCAACGGAGAAGCAGAAGGCCTTGTCACCGCCACGGGCGGGAACACCAAACTGGCCGCAATTGCCGCCCTCACGAGTGGCACCAAGTCACCACCAACTCCCCTGACCCTGGAACTCCGGAGGATAGTCCGGCTCATAGCCATTGTTGCTTTGACCGTTGCAGGCTCGTTCTTCGTCGTTTCGCTCTTGGTAGGGATAGTCTGGCGCGACTCGTTTCTGTTTGCGATCGGTGTTGCCGTCGCGCTGATTCCGGAAGGCCTCCTGCCCACCGTCACTCTGTCATTGGCTATGGGGGCGCAGCGTATGGCTGAACGGCAAGCACTCGTCCGCAACCTGGAGGCAGTGGAGACGCTCGGTTCCACCACCTTCATCTGCACGGACAAAACCGGAACCTTGACGCAAAACCGGATGAACGCCGTCGAAGTCATCACTTCCGACGGTGCAGTGAAGATCGTGGGCGAGGGCTACGGCCCCGTTGCACGGATCGAAGGACAGGCACGCAGCGCGTCGCTGCTGGCCGCTTTGGGTGCACGGGCAGCGTCGCAAGGACGGGCGGTGCAACACACAGGTGAATGGACGGCCAGTGGCGACCCCATGGAAGCGGCCATTGATTCCCTGGCACGGCGGCTGCTGGGGCGCGAGCCTGACACGGTCACCACCATGCGGCGCTTTGCCTTTGACGCCACCAGACGCCGGGAGTCCGTCATTGTCGGCGCAACGCTTTTCGTCAAGGGGGCCCCTGAATCGGTTTTGCCCTTGTGCGGGGACACCTCCGGCATCTTGGCCGACGCCGTAGAATCAATGGCTTCGCGCGGATTGCGGGTGATAGCAGTGGCAAGCCGGGAGTTGCCCGGAAGGGCAGAGGACTGGCTGGACCGATCGGCCGTAGAGGCCGAACGCAACCTTGTGCCCTTGGGCCTCATCGGGCTCCATGACCCGCCCAGGCCGGATGTCGGTGAGGTGATCAAGGCAGCCAGAGGGGCTGGGATCAGGATCGCAATGATCACTGGCGACCACCCATCAACGGCCGGTGCAATCGCCAGGGAGATTGGGCTGATGGGGCCGGACAACCTCGTCGTCCAAGGCGTCGACCTCCCGGAGGATGAGCAGATCCTCGGGGCCCTCCTGGACCGCGACGGCGTTGTGGTCAGCAGGGTGTCGCCGGAGCAAAAGCTACGCGTGGCGAAGGCATTGCAGGCCCGCGGCCATGTGGTGGCGATGACGGGAGACGGCGTCAATGACGGTCCCGCGCTTCGCCAGGCCGACATTGGGGTAGCCATGGGACTCAGCGGCACGGACGTGGCCCGCGAAGCTGCGGATTTGGTTCTCCTGGACGACCATTTCGCTACGATCGTGGCCGCAATCGAACAGGGGCGCGCTACCTACTCGAACATTCACCGCTTCCTTACTTACCACCTCACGGACAACGTGGCGGAGCTGGCACCTTTCGTCATCTGGGCGTTGTCAGGCGGCCAATTCCCGCTTGCGCTTGGTGTCCTCCAGATCCTGGCGCTCGACATCGGAACGGATCTGCTGCCTGCCCTGGCTCTCGGCGCCGAGCCGCCGGGTCAGCGCGTACTGAAGAGACCACCCGAAAAGCGGCATCTCCTGGACCGTCAACTCATGCTGAGGGTGTTCGCTGTAATGGGACCAACCGAGGCTTTGATAGCCATGGCAGCATTCTCCACAGTGCTGTTCGGCAGCGGCTGGGTTCGTGGCCAAATGTGGGATCCGGGTGTACTGATGTCAGCGTCCGGGGCTGCGTTTGCCGCCGTGGTGCTGGGCCAACTGGCCACCGCTTTCGCATGCCGGAGCGCAACGGCTCCCCCCTGGAAGCAGGGATGGTTCACCAACCGGCTCCTGCTGTGGGCTGTATCCGCGGAATTGGCGGCACTGGCCCTGTTCCTGTTCGTTCCGCCCCTGGCCGGAATCCTTGGACAGGCGCCGCCCACTGCCTTGGGGTGGCTCGTAGCCGTCCTTGCCATTCCCGGCGTCCTTGGCGTCGATTGGCTCTACAAACGGCTGCGTCACCGGCAAAGCGGAACCCCTTCGCGGGCCTGAAAACGTGTCCTTTGGCCCTATCCTGGCACCGCGCGCAGGGGCAAGCTGGTCCCATGAACCCACAATCACGGCCGAATCGAATTGTCGTCGGCGTCGATGGCTCGGAATACTCCTCGAAGACCCTCGAAATGGCAGGGCGGATGGCGTCCACCCTTGGCGGGCCCATGGACGTGGTCACCTGCATCGGCATGTCCGATTTCTACATGGCATCGCGCTTCGAACCTGAGCTGACCCGTTTTAGTTCACAGCTTGAGGACACCGCGAGGCGCCTGGTGGAGGAGGCACTTGAGCGCGCTTTCGGAGAATCCCGCCCCGAGGACCTGACGGTCACTGTCAAATTCGGCGATCCAGCGAAGGTATTGGTCGAGGAAAGCCGTGGATCCCAGTTGCTCGTCGTAGGCAGGCACGGCGCCGGCGGCTTCCTGAATCAGCCCATTGGTTCGGTCAGCAAAGCCTGCGCAGCCCATGCCCACTGCCCGGTTCTTCTGGTGGCTACGGAGGAAGACGCCTAGCCTGCTTGCTGGGCCTGGACGGCGGTGATGGCTACCGTGTTGATGATGTCATCCACGGTTGAACCCCTGGATAGATCGTTGATGGGCTTGCGCAGACCCTGCAGGATAGGCCCGACGGCGATAGCACCCGAGGACTGCTCCACCGCCTTGTAGGTGTTGTTGCCAGTGTTGAGGTCGGGAAAGATGAAGACAGTCGCCTTCCCTGCGACGGTCGATGAAGGCAACTTGGAGCTCGCGATGGTCGCATCCACTGCGGCGTCGTACTGAATTGGCCCATCCACCGGAAGATCAGGACGTGCATCCCTGACCAGTTCCGTGGCGCGGCGCACCTTGTCTACGGCAGTTCCGGATCCGGAGCCTCCCGTCGAATAGGAAAGCATGGCCACCCTCGGCTCTACACCGAAACGGGAAGCAGTGTCAGCGGAAGCGATGGCGATTTCCGCGAGTTGTTCTGCGTTCGGCTCGGGAACCACCGCGCAGTCTCCATAAACGAACACCCGGTCCGGAAACAACATGAAGAAGACAGAGGAGACCAGGCCTTCCCCCTCCCGGCCCTTCACGAACTCCAACGCCGGCCGTATGGTATTGGCCGTAGTGTGGGCCGCGCCGGAAACCATGCCGTCTGCTTCACCGAGCTGGACCATCATGGTGCCGAAGTACGCGCCATCAAGCATGATTTCCCGGGCGCGTTCCATGATCATGCCTTTCCGGGCCCTCAAGCGGCAATACTCGGCAGCAAAGCGCTCCCTGAGCGGTGAACTGGCAGGATCAAGTATCTGGAGCCCGCTCACATCGATGCCATGGGCTTCAGCGAGCTCCCGGATCGCAGCTACGTTGCCAAGGACCGTTATCCTGCAAACATCCCGGCGTCGAAGGATCTCGGCCGCCCGCAGGACGCGCAATTCTTCGCCCTCGGCCAGAACAATTCTTCGTTCCTGATTCCGGGCCCTTTCGATCAGCTCGTTGAGGAAGCGCAGGGGCGTCACAGTGGCCGGATGTGGAAGGGCCAAACGATCGAGCATTTCGGTTTCGTTGACGAAGCGGGACCAAACCCCCAGCGCCGCAGCCAGCTTACGGTTCTCCCCCGTGTGGATCTCACTGCGCACACCCGCGACCTTTTGTGCCGTGACATACGTATCTGTCGGGTGCGTGAAGACAGGGAAGGGCGCACGCTCCAACAACGGCAGCACGTGTGCACCGGGAAGCAGCCCATCCGACAGGATAATGCCCGCAGGCGTCGGAAGTTCGGGCGACAGGGCCGAGGCCACGCAGGCCATCATGACGTCGGAGCGGTCACCGGCAACGATGACCAGATCTCCGGCATGGAGAGTCTCAAGGAAGTTGTCCACGTTCATTCCCGCCACCTTGATACTGCGCACATCACGGTCCAGCTCTGTGCTGCCCGACATAAGGGTAAGGCCCAAGGAAGAGGCGACGTCTGCAACAGTTGGGGTGGAAATCTGCGGCACTTCGGGTATGACGTATGAAGGGACCTCCCCCGCAGATGCCTTTACAGCCCGATGGACGTCCCCCAGTGCCTTGGGATCGGCGCGATTCACCACCAATGCCAGGAGTGGGCAGCGCCCCGCCTTGAACTGCCTGACGGCTGCGTCCACGGCGCCTGCTGTCTGTGCCACCGAGAGTCCTCTTGCGCCAACGACGGCCAGCACCGGCAGCCCCAGGTTGTTCGCCAACCTGGTGTTGAGGTCCAACTCCCTTCCTGCGTCGTTTCCGCGAAGGTCCGAGCCGTCCACCACCACCACATCGCACTCTTGGGCAATCTCCCTGTATTCCGCCAGGATCCAGGAGAACACTTCGTCCTGACGGCCCGCCGCGACGTCCGCCCTCGCTGAGTCCAGGGACATGCCGCTCCGGCAGCGGGACTGTCCCAGTTCGTAGAGTCGGCGAAGCATGACGATTACGGGGTCCTCCTGGGCCTGGGCACTATCGACCAGCGGCCGGAAGAAGCCCGGACGTCCCGTCCTGCGATGCAGGGCATCGGCCAGACCCAAAGCAACCAGCGACTTTCCGGAACCCGGAGCAACGGAAGCAACGTAAACGCCCTGGACCATATGTCTCCCTCCACACCTGAACGGGCCCGCTTCACAGCTTCTCGCGGACAGGCCCGGGAGGCCAGAGCCGAAGGTCATGGTGCCGCACCTTCCCGCAGGACCTTGGACCCTGTTGCGGTCAACGTGGCCCGCCGTAGGATCACGGACATCAGCTGCGGCAGGCCATCCAGCCGGGCAGCCCCTACGTCAGGTGCAGGAGAAAGACCGTGGAAAATGACGAGCGACCAGGCACTGTCCTGTCCGAAGCCGACTCATGGAAGGTCCTCGAACGGAACCAGCATGGTCGTTTGGCCGTCAGCGTCCTGGGCGAGCCGGACATCTACCCCTTGAACTTCATCGCACACGGGAAGCGTTTGCTCCTCAGGACCAATCCGGGAACAAAGCTAGCTGAGTTGACTGTCAATGAGAAGGTTGCCTTCGAAGTGGAAGAGATCGTTGACGCCGAAGCCTGGAGTGTGGTCCTCAAAGGGACGGCGCGCGTCATCGAGTCGCAGTCGGAAATCGACGAGGCCGACAAGTTGCCCCTCAAACCGTGGATCCCGACCCGCAAATACACCTACGTGGAGATCACTCCGACGCGTGTCCAGGGCCGCTACTTTGAACTTGGGGATGAGCCCGAGCGCTACTGAACGCGGGGCCAACGGCCCTTGAACGTGCGCTGGCCAGCCGTGGACCAAGCGCCCTGAGCGCATTCAGGATAGTCGCCAAATCCACGAATTCCTGAAGCAGCGCTCCGGCCACGGCGGGGATCACACCCAACGTTGCCACCGCCATCAGGCCCAAGCTTAGGAGGATGCCTGTCCAGATGCTCGTACGGGCGATCCGCATGGTGTGCTGGCCGATGTCCACCGCGAAGGCGGCTCTTGAGAGGTCGTCGAGCATAATGACCACGTCCGCCGATTCGCTTGCCGCAGTGGCACCTTTGGCGCCCATGGCGATGCCGACGTCGGCCGCCGCCAGGACAGGGGCGTCGTTGACACCGTCACCAACCATCATGACCGGCCGCACAGTGAGGGCTGCAACGGTGGCGACCTTGTCCGAAGGCAGACACTCCGCCTGGACATTCCCGATCCCAGCGGTTTCAGCGATGTGATGGGCGGTCGACGAAGCATCGCCAGTCAGCAGCATGGTTTGTGCGACACCGAGCCTGCGGAGCTCCGTGAGTGTTTCCACAGCATTTGCCCGCAAGGGATCACTCATGATGAGTGTCCCGGCAAACTTTCCCTCCACACCTACGTAGACCGCGAGTTGCCCTCCTTCCAGGGGCGCGCTTTCAAAGCCTGCCGTATTTTCCTCGACGAACGCCGGCTTTCCCACCACCACCCTCCGGGTTCCGACATCGGCAGCCACGCCATTGGTGGCGTGTTCGCTGGCGTTCGTCGCCGGCAGCAACGGTAAGCTCCGCTCGCGCGCCGCCGCGATGACGGAGGCTGCAAAGATGTGCGACGAGTACTGCTCAGCCGATGCCGCCAGCTGCAACAGTTCGTTTTTTGACAGGCCTGCCGCGGCAGAAAGGCGAATCCCGGTCAGGACAGGCCTGCCTTGGGTGAGAGTACCGGTCTTGTCGAACACAGCAGTCTTCACGCGGCTGAGCTGCTCCAACGTACCTGCATTCTTGATGATGATGCCGGCTTTGGCGGCCCGGCTGGTACCGGCAAGGAAGGCGACGGGCGCGGCAATCAGCAAGGGACACGGAGTCGCAACAACGAGCACCTCCACAAACCGGACTGGATCGTGGCTGAGCCACCAGGCCGCCCCGGCAAGGACAAAGGCTACCAGGGTGAACGGCACGGCATATCTGTCAGCCAGGCGAACCGTAGGTGCACGACTCGCCGCGGCTTCCCTCACCAACGCAACAATCTGGCTGTACTGCGAATCGCCCGCGGAAGCCGTGGCCACCATCCGGATCGCGTCGGCCCCGTTCACGGAGCCACTGAGCAGCAAGTCTCCCGCCAGTCGCTCCGCCGGAAGGCTTTCGCCTGTCAGCGCAGACTCGTCAAAGGTCCCGACGTCGGACAGCAGCCTGCCGTCCACGGGAACAGTTTCAGCCGGCTTCACCAGCAGAATGTCACCACGAGCAACGGACTCGACGCCGACGTCTTCCACTAATCCACCGCTTTCCTCACGGTGGGCAATACGCGGGGTACGTTCCAATAGTGCGCGGAGCTCCTTGGTGGCGCGGCCGTGGGCAAAGTCCTCCAACGCTTCGCCACCGGTCAGCATGAGAACAATGACCAAGGACGCAATGTACTCCCCGACAATTGCGGTTGAACAAATGGCCGTAACGGCCAGGAGGTCAATGCCCCACCGTCCTTGAAAAAGGCCCTTGATCATGCTCCCTGCGCGGTAGACCGCTACCGAGAGCGAGTAAATGGTTGCCGTCCCCTGGGCTGCAGCATCGTGCCCGCTGATAATCAGTGCCGCAACGACGAGCATGGCCAGCACAGTGCCGGCCACCAACGGAAAGCGCGCTACCAGCGTCACCAAACGATGTCTCACGATGAATGTTCAGTCACGGGGCGTCCTGCTGAGCACCACTTTCAACGCCTCCGTTTCGGCGGCCCTGGAAAATGTGTCATAGGCGTCCATGATCCGGTCGAGGGAAAAGTGATGGGTGGCGAACTTCTCTGCGGGCAGCTTGTGCTGGGCAACCAAGCGCAGGAGCATCGGAGTGGTGTTCGTGTTGACCAACCCCATGCTGATATTGATATTGCGGATCCACAAGTCCTGCAAGGGCAGTTGAACAGGCTTTCCGTGAACGCCGATATTGGCCACATTGCCTCCTGGACGTACCAGCCGCAGGGCCATCTCGAAAGTCTCCGGAATCCCCACCGCTTCCATGGCAACGTCAACGCCGGCACCATCCGTGAGGGCCAGGACGTCGCTGATCCAATCCTGGCTTTCAGGGTTGACGGTGTGCGTTGCACCGAAATCGGCGGCCCTTGAAAGGCGGCTTACGTTGGGGTCGATGGCGATGATCGTTGACGCTCCGCAGAGTCCCGCCGTCGCCATGGCCGCCAAGCCAATGGGCCCGGCCCCCACTACGGCGATAATGTCGCCGGGAGCAACGCGGCCATCCAGCACGCCGATCTCAAAGGCTGTGGGAAGGATGTCGGACAACATGACGGCCTCATCATCGTTGACACCGTGCGGAAGCTTGTGAAGTGAGTTGTCCGCGTAGGGAACACGAACGAACTCCGCCTGGGTCCCGTCAATGAGATGACCGAAAATCCAGCCCGTACCCACTTGCCCTTCGTCTCCAAGGCAATGCGAAAACAGCCCTTTTCGGCAATTGGTGCAGTGTCCGCAGGACTTGATGCAAGAGATGATCACACGGTCTCCTGGCCTGACGTTGCCAACTGAACCACCAACCTCCACGACGGTACCCACCCCTTCATGGCCGAGGATCCGTCCAGGTTCCACCGCAGGTACGTCGCCCTTGAGGATATGCAGATCGGTGCCGCAAATGGTGGTCGTGTCGATGCGCACAATTGCATCCGTGGGCTCAGTGATGCCCGGATCCGGAACATCCTTCCACGACTTGGTGGCTGGACCACCGTAAACAAGGGCTTTCATGGTGCTGATCCGTCCTGTGCGTGGCGTTGCAGGCTACCGTTTAGCAGGCATGCAAGGCACTTTGAGAGTGGGTTAGTGGAAGGTTTCGGTACGCGCGTCGTTCAACGGGGTTCCCCAGAGGTCCGGTCGCTTGGTCTTGAAGCGGCGGCCGGTGACGGCGTCCGGAACGAGGCGCAGGTAGTAGTTCTTGCTGCCAGGTTGCCAGGGATCGAGCCCCAGCGCGTCAACCTTGGCCCTTTCCTGCCGGTCCAGGATCAGGGCTGTCCGGCCGCGAACGACCACGCTCCAGGCCTTTCCGCTGAGTGCCCGGTAACCGTCGATTTCCAAGGCACAGGACGTGGTCATGGTGCTCCAGAATTTCGTACCGGCACCTGTACGGAAGACGATGCTGTCTCCTTCCAGGACGTAATTCACCGGAAAGACATCAGGGTGCCCTTCAACCAGGACGGCCAGCCGGCCAACGTTGCTCTCACCCAGCAAGTCCCAACATTCGTCAGGGGCCAACCGTTCTACGACTGCATCAGGCTTTGTCTTCATGCCCTCGACGCTAGCGGCGGCAGGTCGCCGTCGTTAGGGCCGTTGGACCCGGGGCAGCGCGGGCCTGGATGCCGTGGGATCGGCCGCAGTGGGACCGTCCCGCTATTCCAAACCTGCGCGGGTGGCATCGTCCAAGGGGCTCCACCACGTCAGGGGCGGCGTCACTTTGAAGCGCCGCCCGGTCATGGAGGTTGGGACAATCCGGACAAAATGGTCCTTCCGGCCGGCCTGCCAGGGAAAGAGCAAAAGGCCAACAGTGTCCAGTACATCCTGTGTCAACTTGATGCTTTCCGTGGTCCCCTTGATTACTACGCTCCAGGCAATACCGGATCCGGAGTCCACACCGTCCGCCTCCAGCGCTACAGGCGTTGCCCCCAGTGCCGCATGGAGCTTTGTGCCTTCGCCAGTGCGGAAGACCAGGGTTCCGTGATCAACTTTGTAATTGATGGGGAAGATGTCGGGGTGGTCGCCTGCCCAGACTGCCAAGCGCCCCACCGACACACTGCGGAGCAGTTCCCAGCATTGTTTGATGTCCAGGTTCTCTGCCTCGGGGATTGCTGGTTTGTTCGTCATGCGATGACACTAAGGCGGCCCACGGGAATGCGACAGGGCCCAAAGCCCCCTACCCGGCAACGGTTTCGGGCGGAGGGGCCCCGGAGTAGGCTGGCACCAAAGATGGGTGAGGCACCTCCCGTGGTGTTGCCGGTCCTGGTCGAAAGGCGACAATGAACGACTCTCCGGAGGAAGCACGCAACGAGGCGCCGGGCGCGCCGGGAGTCCAGTTGGAAGACCTCCTGAAAGAATTCATGGCCCGGGCCGGAGAACTGCTCCAGGCCCAGGAGAGAACGCGGGGGCTGCTCGAAGCGGTGGTGGCCGTAGCCGAGGACCTGAGCCTCGAATCCGTGCTGGAGCGGGTTGTCAGATCCGCCTGCGATCTCCTCCAAGCACGCTACGGCGCTCTGGGCGTCATCGGCGAAGACGACGTATTAAGTCACTTCATCACCGTCGGCATCGATGACCACCTGGCCAGCCGGATCGGCCCGCTTCCCACCGGCCACGGGGTCCTCGGTCTTCTGATCACTGAGCCCGCACCGCTGCGGCTCCATGATCTCAGCCAGCATCCCAAAGCCCATGGCTTCCCCCGGAATCATCCTCCCATGAAGTCGTTTCTGGGCGTCCCGGTGCGGGTCCGGGATACGGTCTTTGGGAACCTCTACTTGACCGAAAAGGCCGGCGGCGAGGACTTCACGCCGGAAGACGAGGACCTGGCAATTGCTTTGGCGGCCGCGGCCGGCGTGGCCATTGAGAACGCCCGCCTCTACGAGGACGCCCGTCGCCGCACATCGTGGCTCGAAGCCTGCATGGACGTCACCGGCAGGATGCTGGAGGACGGCCAGCCCGAGAATGCATCCCTGGACCTGATCGCAAGCAGGGCTTTACTGGAATCCGGGGCGAAGCTGGCCTTGGTCCTGTTGCCTGCCGCCGAGCGGCCCGGGGTCTACACCGTGGAGGGTTCCGCCGGAATAGACAGTGTTGCACTCAGGGGCCGGGTGCTATCCGTGGATTCCACGGATACCGGCGCCGATACCTTCGAGGGAGCTGCGACCGCCCTCGACGATCCTTGGAGACTAGTTGACGAGACAGGCCATGGGCAGCCCGGCAAGCTGCTCATGGTGGACCTCAGCGCCCAAGGCGCCCATCAGGGATACCTCCTACTGGGCCGTTCGCCCGGCACCGGGGCCTTCTCCGCCACCGATATTGATATGGCATCCGTCTATGGCTCGCACGTGGCCCTGGCTTTGGCCCTTGACCGTATTCATCGCTTACGTGAACAGTTGGTCGTCTTCACTGACCGGGACAGGATCGCGCGCGATCTTCATGATCTGGTGATCCAACGGCTCTTCGCCGCAGGACTGAGCATCCAAAGCCTGCGTCGCTTCACCTCCACAGGATCAGCTGCAGGGCGGATCGATGCCATAACGGACGAGCTCGACACCAGCATCCGGGATCTTCGGAATACCATCTACTCCCTGCGGGCCACTACCAGTGAACCTGAACTCTTGAGCAGCCGAATCCTGCGGACCATACAGGCAGGGGCAAAGACTCTGCCACATGCACCACACCTGACACTGACAGGGGCCGTGGATGCCTTGGAAGACGAGGTTGTCGTAGAGCACCTGTTGGCAGTCATTACGGAAAGCCTGAGCAACGCAGTACGCCATTCGGGGGCAGAAATGATCACAGTGGCCGTGGCCGTGGAAGACGGCGCCCTGATCATGGAGCTGGCCGATGATGGCTGCGGATTCAAGGAGCCCGGTGCCGGCAATGGGCTCGGCAACATGATCCGCAGGGCCGCTTTACTCAATGGTTCATGCACTATCACCAGTGCCCCGGGCAAGGGTACCTTGCTGACATGGACAGTTCCGGTACTGTAAGCCGGCCAACCTGTCTGTCAGTGACCTCGTCCTGAGTCCTCCCCCGGCGCGTGGGCCATGAAGACCGCCGCCTGGGTCCGGCGTTCAAAACCCAGTTTCGCCAACAATGACGAAACATAGTTCTTGACAGTCTTCTCTGCCAGTAGCATCTCTTCGCCAATCTGGCGGTTGGTCATGCCTTGGCCGACGTACTCCAGGACACGCCGCTCCTGCGGCGTCAGGGACGCTACGCGCGGATCCAGCCTCTTGGGCTCCGTCAGTCCCTTGATAATCCGGGCCTTGACAGTCTCATCGAACAATGATTCGCCGCGGGCTGCGCGTCGCAGGGCCCCCAGGAGATCCGTGCCGCCAATTTCCTTGAGAATGTAACCGGCCGCACCGGCAAGCACCGCGCCACGCAATGCCTGCTCGTCGTCGTAGCTGGTCAAAATCAAACAGTTGAGGCGAGGGTCAACGGAACGCACATCCCGGCAGACTTCGATTCCTGTTCCGTCCGGAAGCCGCGCATCCAAGACCGCGACGTCGGGGTGCAAGGCTGGTATCCGCCGAGTCGCCTCCTCTGCAGACCCCGACATCCCAACCACCTCGAACCCCTCGCTTTCCAGAAGCTCCTGCAAACCCCGGCGTACCAATTCGTGGTCGTCGAGTATGAACACACGGATGGGCTGCACCGTGATATCCGGGGCGGATTCTTCTACGCGATTCATGATTATCCTCTCCGGCGGGGGCCGCAGCGCACATGCCGATCTTTCAGCACCTCCAAATTGTTGCCGACGTCCTCCCCGGGTTACAAGGGCCCAAGGACCCTGCCGAAGGCTCGTGACTTTCGGCCCTGTTGCGCTTCGAGGTTTGAACTGAATCTGGGAATACGGGAGACCGGAAGCCGCCCTGCAGAGGCAGGCGGTGTTTCCAGACAATGAAGGAGCAAGAAAACCATGAAGAAATGGACGCGATGGCAGGACTGGACCGTTGTCGCAGCCGGCGCCTATGCGGCCCTATCAGTGTTGTGGACCAGTCAAATGGGATCCTCGACGGCCGTAATGGTCACCCTGGGCATACTCCTTGTCATCGGCGGGGTGGTTAACCTTGCCGCGCCAGGGATGCCTGCCGCGGAATGGGCACAAGCCATCATTGCGGTGGCCCTGCTGCTGGCGCCGTGGGTAGCCGGCTTCACTTCTGCCACAGGCGCAGCCTGGAGCGCGTGGATTACCGGCGCCATAGCGTTGGTAGTAACCGCGTTGGCAATAAAGCCCAGTACTGAGGAATACCGGCATCACCACGCCGTACCGTCGTCCTAGCGAGGACAAATACCTGGCGCCGGAGCATCGCCCGGCGCCAGATGCTTCCCCGAATCCCGCTGCTTCAGCCGCCAGGGTGGATAGGTCCCCATGCATAACAAGCACGTCCCCAGACTCCGCTTTCTCGGCGCAACCGATACGGTCACAGGTTCGCGGTACCTCCTTGAGTACCAAGGCTCGCGGGTACTCGTGGACTGCGGCCTCTTCCAAGGCTATAAACGGCTTCGGGAACGCAACCGCAGGCCCTTCCCGGTTGCGCCTTCCTCCGTCGACGCCATACTTCTGACCCATGCCCATTTGGACCACACCGGTTACGTCCCTGCATTGGTCCGGGATGGTTTTCGCGGACCCGTGTATGCAACACATGGAACCAGCCAGCTTTGCAAACTGCTGCTGCCCGACAGCGGCCATCTGCAGGAAGAAGAAGCCCGCTATGCAGGCCAAACGGGCTCCTCAGTCCACGTACCTGCCCTTCCGCTCTACACCGCCGCAGACGCCGTCACATCACTTAACAGCTTCAGGCCCGTGGATTTCGATGCCACCATCGAAGTCGGCCACGGGGTTGAGGCCACTTTTGTCCCGGCGGGCCACATCCTGGGGGCGGCCCAAATCCATGTCCGGATAGGCGGGCACTCCGTCCATTTCACTGGTGATCTGGGCAGGGCGGACGATCCCTTCATGTACCCGCCACGCGAACTTGGCGAAGCCGACATCCTGGTCACGGAGTCCACATACGGCAACCGGACACATCCCTTGGGCAGCTCTGAAAATGAACTCGGAGAAGTAGTCAACCGTGTCATCAAACGGGGAGGGGTAATCCTCATCGCGGCGTTCGCGGTGGGACGCGCCGAAACCTTGATGCTGCAATTGGCCCGTCTTCGCCGCAATGGACGCATTCCGGACGTACCGGTCTACCTGAACAGTCCCATGGCCATCGATGCCTCATACATGTACCAGCAGCATCCGGAAGAGCATCGCCTGCGTCCTGGGGAATTCAAGAACATGTATCAGATCGCCACCATGACCAGAAGTGCGGATGACTCAAAGCTCCTCAACCTGCGTGGCGGTCCGATGATCATCATTTCAGCCAGCGGAATGTTGACTGGCGGCAGGATCCTGCACCATATACAGGCGTATGGGTCCGATCCGAAGAACGCCCTGGTACTGAGCGGCTACCAGGCCGCCGGAACCCGTGGTGCGGCGCTTGCGGCCGGTGTCCGCGAGCTCAGGATTTATGGACAGGATGTTCCCATACGCGCCGAAGTGATCCAACTCGAGGGTTTCAGTGCACATGCCGACGCCGACGCGATCATCCGGTGGATGGGTTCGGCTCCCCGGGCGCCAAGGATGACCTATGTCACGCATGGTGAACCGGAAGCCTCAGATGCGTTGCGTCTCCGAATCAAGCGTGAATTGGGGTGGAAAGCACGGGTTCCGGAGTATCTGGAGACCGTCTCAGTCGAGGCGCCGGAGTAGCCAGGCCCCAACCCTGGACAGTAGCGGACCCAGCATCCGCTTAGTAGGACTTCCGGCCCTAACTCCAAGGAAACGGAAGGCAGAAACTGGACTGACAAAGCCCCGGCCTCACCCTTCCGGGGAACATCCAAGAAGAATGGGACCAGCCATGAAGGAAGCAATTGTCGTTGGCGTCAGCGATTCCCCCGGTAGCGACGCTGCAACACGGTGGGCCATGCAGAGGGCGGCCGCCCTGAAATTGCCGGTGCAGCTTGTTCACGCAGTGGATGACCGCTGGGCATATGACGCCGTTGGGTATAACGAATGGATCCGGGAATCCGGAGACAAATTCCTGGTCACAGCCAAGGACCGTGCCAGCAAGCTTGAGCCGACTGTCGAAATCACCACAGACCTGGTCTCGGGAGGAGCCGGATACGCGCTTCGCAAGAAGTCAAAAAGGGCCTCAATGGTTGTTATAGGATCCGGGCACAGCTGGGTTGGGGGCTCCCTGACTGACCGTGCACTGCAGGTTGCCGCCGTGGCACACTGCCCCGTGGCAGTCATAGGGGAGCATGATCTGGCGAACCGGCACGGCGTCCTGGTGGGCGTGGACGGTTCGGAAGAATCCACGCAAGCCGTGGCGTTTGCCGCAGCCGAGGCGGATCGGGAAGGACAGGAGCTTACCGTGCTCCACGCCTTCCGGCTGCCCGAGCCGGTGGTGGCCCGCGGCATGCCGCCAGGAAACTTCTCAGAAATCGTTGCCGAGGAAGAACGCGTGGTGTTGGCCGAAACGGTTGCAGGGTTGGCAGACACCTACCCTGACCTGATTGTGCATCAGGTTCTGGAGACGCACACAGGACCCGCAGAGGCACTTATCGCAGCCGCCGCTACTGCACGCTTGCTGGTTGTCGGCAGCAAGGGGCGTGGCGGTTTCAAGCGTCTTCTGTTGGGATCAACGGCACACTCAGTACTTAGCAAGCTGCCGTGCCCGACCATCATTACCCGCCTCCATACCGTGAAGCACTCCGAATAGCCTGAGTGCTGCAGTTTGCCTGAGCGCTGTAGTTTGAAGGGCCCTGGATCCACACGTTCCAGGGCCCTTCAGGTTCGTCGGTCCTTCGCTGCAACGACCGGCATTCTCTTACGGCTTCGTGTACCTGAGCGCTTCGTGTACCTGACTACGGCCTGGGGTGCCTGACGACAATCACCGGGCAGCCGGCGTGGTGGAGCACGGCATGGGCAGTCGAACCAATGCTGCCTTTAACGAGGCCGAGGCCGGAGCTCCCCACGACGACAACCTGCGCATCGCTTGTGGCGCTCAAGAGTGTTCCTGCGACCGATGTTCCACTCAGCAGGACATCCGCCACCTCCAGCCCCGGCGTCGTGTTGCGTACAGAACGTATTGCGGAGTCAAGCATTTCCCGGGCGCCAGGGCCCTCAGCCGTGTCATGACCGTCGTGCTTTCTGCGAACGTGCACAATCCTTAGGCTCGCTTGGGTTTGGGATGCGAAGGTCGCTGCATACCGGAGCGTCGCTTCCCAGCCTTCCCCATCGATTCCGACAACGACGGGTCCGCCGGGACGCTGCACGGGCCCGATGACGGCCACGGGACAGGCCGCCGTGGCGGCCAGTTCGAGGCTGACCGATCCGACCAGCAGGCCCAGGAACCCGCCAATGCCGCGGGTGCCGACAACCAGGAGGGAAGCATGTGAAGCCAATTTGCGCAGGTTCTCGGCCGGCCATCCGTACACCAGGCTCGTTGTGACCTCGACGTCAGCCGACACCTCGCGAGCGCGCGCTACTCCTTCGGAAACGACCGACTCGGCCGCGTGGCGCAAGCCGCTTTCGGCGATTCCAGGCACAGGTTCCATGTTGTGGGTTATGACCGGCCAGAGCGAGCAATGCACAATTTGCAGCGGGCATTTTCTCCTGTTGGCCAGCCTGGCGGCCCACTGCACGGCCGTGTCTGCCTCGTGCGAACCGTCGTAGCCAACGACAATCGGCTCTTTGTCATTCATGGTCAAAGCCTCATTCCGCCACGCATGGCCCTTGGCTCCTGTCAGGCCAAATAGACGTGGCGGCCTGTCATCTCGGCGACCTGAATACGGACGAAGAGGTCACGTCCACCGCCTGCCCAAGGCTCGGCCATGGCCTTGCCCCAGAGCTCGGTCAACAGCCCAGGCTCTACCACATGGGAAGACGGACCACTGGCTAGAACGGACCATCCCTCACTCCTGTCCACCCGGACGTCGTCAACCTGGAACGATACCTGCATCCGTGCAAATGGCTCACCGATAAGCCCTTGAGGAGCTGTGCGAAAGTAGAGGTTGTTCCTGTGGATCACGTGGTTAACGGGAAGGATCATCACCCTTCCGTGGTGCACGAATCCAACCCTGCCGGTAGTCTGCGAACGGAGCAATTCCCAACACTGGTCTTTGCTGAGGTCTTCGCTGACATGCCTTGCTCCATCGATCCGGCCAGGCTCCGTGTTTGGCAGTGTCATCTTCATCTCCTCCATTGGGCGGGTGCGTTCACCCGCCGTCTACTGTGAGCCTAGGAAGGCCCAGGCTTCCGGACGTAGGGCCAAAAGACCCCGCCTACGTTTCGGTGGCAAGAAGTGCAGCCAGGCTTCCGCCCCAACGGGTCGCGTGTTCGAGCTCGTCCGGGCCGACGGAGGGCCTGGCATCTACCTCGAAACTCCGGGGCTCAGCAATCAGCGTGAACCCAGCTTTGCGTAGTTCGGTTGCGATGCCTTTGGATGCCCTTCCGGTGAGGAATGCAGGTCCGTGGTTGCGGGTATCGAAGGATGCCGCCTTTTGGCCCTGGAAAGCCGGACGGAGCTGCGACAGCCACTCCCGGACGCCAACTGTCAGATTGCCATCCGGCACCTCGGAACCACTTGCAGCCGCCACGTTGATGGCGGACCGTCTCGTTGACCATCGACTCATGCCGTGCACATGGGTCGGACCTCCGACGATCAGCAAATCGCAGGCACCCGGTTCTTCCCCAGTGAGTTCGGCGACAGAGACAAACCGGGCTTCTCCCATGCCACTGAACCCCGCAGCAATTGCCTCAGCTACGCTGCGGGTATTCCCGTACACGGTTTCGTAGACAATAAGAACACGCATTACTGGATCCTGCCGTTGTCCGACGTCGCATCCACCTCAGGCTCATGCACAACGAGAACCGGACAGTGGGCATGTGCGACACACGCGGAGCTGACCGATCCCACCAGCAGCCCACCAAACCCACCATGTCCGCGCCGTCCAACGACAATCAGATCCGCGTCGCGGCTTGCCTCGATCAGCCCTTGCCGAGGATGATTACGGACCAAGCGGGAAACGACGTTGTCCGGAAGGGCAGGTCCGAATGCTTTTTCCACGGACTTCTTGAGAATCTCCCCCGCAGCTTCCTCGAAGCCGGTGATTCCCATGGCTACGTACCCCTCATAAACACGGGGATACTCCCAGAACGCCGTGGCAACCACCTCAGCGCCCAAGGGCACTGCCAGGCGTTGGGCTTCCCGCAGGGCAGCAATTGATGCCTCCGAGCCGTCGACTCCTACGATGATAGTGCCTGCGGAACCTGAACTGTTCATAACCGTCCTCCCACCGAGCAAAGCATTTGTGCTGCCAGATTCTCGTGAAAGACCGACGTCGACCAGAGTCTTAGGTCACAACGCCACTCATGGGACGTCCCTGGATTCGTCGGAGCGGAGTTGCTCGATGGTCTCCCGGAGCGTTCGGATGGTTTGGTCGAGATCCGATGTTACGTCCCCCATACGTTCCAGGGCTGCAGGATCCTCCATGAAGCGCCGAAGGTTCTGAATCCCCAGGCCAGCGGCAAAGAGGCGCTGGATCACGAGGTCGTGCAGATCCCGGGCGATTCGTTCGCGGTCCGTCAGCAGGAGTGCTTGCTCGCGAAGCGCACTGACTCGCGCGAGGTCCAAGGCCAGACCCACCCTGCTTCCAAACAAGGCGCTCGATTCGACGTCGGAGCGCGTGTAAAGGGGGCCACCTGCAGCTCGCGCCAGCAGCAGGACGCCGTTCCCGGTCCCGCGGTGTCCCAGAGCGGAGACCAGTACGCTACCCAGCTTTTCCGACATGCCAGCCCCGAACACCGTCGCCGCGTCGCGCACCAACTCGGATTCTCCCGTTTCCAGTACCGACGCGACAACGTCAGCGCTTGGAAGTTCCTGACCCGCGTACAACCCCTGTACACCGACGGCCGAGCGGCAGCGTAGAACTCCTGCAGGAGTCGGGACGGCTACGACGCCCAGAATAGAGTCCGAGGCCCGCAAAGCAGTTTCGGCAACATGGTCAAGGTTGCCTGAGCCACTCTCGGACTGATTGGCAATCAGGTGTCCGCCCAGCTCCATTCCGGCTTCCAACCACCGCTGCCGCCGGCGACTCTCCTCGAAAAGGCGGGCATTCTGGATGGCAACACCAGCCGCCGCTGCGAGAGCGATGGCAAATTCCTGGTCGGCTGCGTTGAAGTCCTGGCCATTGCTCTTTTCCGTGAGATATAAATTGCCGAAAACGATGTCTCTGACCCTGATCGGAACGCCAAGGAAAGTCTTCATGGGCGGATGGTTTTCGGGGAAACCCACGGCCATCGGATGATGGCGCAGGTCATGGAGCCGTAGAGGCTTCGGCTCCCGGATCAGATGTCCCAGGACCCCATGCCCGGTCGGGAGATCGCCGATGGACCTGATGCCGTCATCGTCGATACCTACTGTGATGAAGTGGCTCAGACGCTGGTCTTCCCCGATCACCCCCAGCGCTCCATATTTTGCATCCACGAGGGCGCAGGCCGATTTGACGACGCGATCAAGAACGGCTTCCAGGCTGAGATCTTCGGCAATTGAGACAACTGCCGCGAGCAGGCCGTTCATCTGTTCCTGGGCATGCAACAATTCGTCTGCACGCTCCACGAATTCGCGCAGAAGCGTATCCACACGCCCTTTCACCGGGGAGCTCCAAGTATGTTCTTCGCCCATGGGTACCGAACTTCCTTACGTCGGTCCAGGAGTGTCTTTTGCTTGAGTCTAGGGGAAATCGTGGAATACAGACACACGTCCCTGCAGCTTCCGGGGTGAGCCGTTCAACAAGGCATTCTTCCCCCGACGTTGCAAGCTTTCGTTCCAAAACTGTCTTGTGACTTTCGGCCCTAGACCGGCCATCCCGCGTCCGGAACCCTTGTACTTCACTGGACAGCGTGGAGGAACCTTGAATCGTGCGAGGTATGCCAACTTCTTAACTGAGGTTTGCCGCCAGTGACCAAGCAGTACGGTCCGCTGGCGGGCCTCTCTGCTGACGACGTCTCGCAGCGGATCCGCGACGGGCTGGTCAACGTCGCGCCCATACCAACCAGCCGCAGCTTGCTGGCTATCGTCCGTGCCAACGTCTTTACGCTTTTCAACGGCATCGTCTTGTCGGGCTTTTCGCTGTTGCTCTTTCTCGGGCAGTGGCAGGACGCGCTGTTCGGGTTGGCGGCCATCGGGAACGCCCTTATTGGCGTCATCCAGGAATACCGCGCCAAACGATCCCTCGATCGCCTGACCATCATCCACGCGGCCACGGCACGCGTGGTCCGCGATGGACATCACCACGAAATTCCCGCAACGGGACTGGTGATGGATGACTTGCTGCTGCTTGGTGCCGGCGATCAAGTGCCAGCGGACGCGGTTGTCACCGGGGAGGGTTCCGTTGACGTGGACGAGTCATTACTGACGGGTGAGTCGGCGCCTGTGCCGAAGCACCGCGGGGACGTGCTGTTGGCTGGGTCCTTGATTTTTGCCGGTTCCGGCTCCGCCCAGGTCATCAGGGTTGGCCAGGAGACATTTGCCAACCGACTGACCGCGGATGCCAAGCGTTTTTCCCTTGTGACCTCTGAGATACGCAGGGGAATAGACAAGGTGCTGGGCGTCCTGGCCTGGATTGTCCTGCCCGTGACGTTGCTGGTGCTGAATTCGCAGTTTGTCCGGCAGGACGGCTGGGCGGGAGCACTGGCTTCCGGGGCTTGGAGACAGAACGCCGTTTCCACCGTGGCTAGCACGATAGCCATGATTCCCCTCGGCCTGGTGCTCCTGACCAGCGTAGCTTTCGCCGTCGGAGCCGTTCGCCTGGCACGGCAGAAAGTCCTCGTCCAGGAGCTGGCAGCTGTCGAAGTCCTCGCCCGTGTGGATGTGCTCTGCTTGGACAAGACAGGAACGCTCACGGACGGACAGATGGCTTTCGACGCCGTTCACCACCTCCGGGACGACATCCAGGATGGCTGGAGCGCAGCACTGGAATGGTTCGGGGCCAACCAACCGGCCAACGCCACCTCGCGGTCTGTCGGGGACGCCTTTCCCCAGAAACAGGAGCTGCACGCGTTGGCTTCAGTGCCATTCGATTCAGCGCGCAAGTGGAGCTCTGTGACCCTTGGCAATCTCCGGGGCGGCTCCTGCACTTGGGTACTCGGCGCCCCGGAAGTGGTCCTGGCGGGTGGCTCTTCGGGATGCAAATCTGCACGGGAGCGGGCGGAACGGTTGATTGAGTCAGGTTTCCGGACCATGGCGTTGTCCCGCTCCAATCTGGCCATTGTTGGGACCGAAGATCCTTTGCCCCCGGATTGTGAACCGGTACTGCTGCTGACATTCCGTGAAAGTATCAGGCTCGATGCGCCCCGCACGTTGGCCTACTTCCGTGAGGAGGGGGTGGACATAAAGATTCTTTCCGGCGATGATCCCCGCACGGTTGGTCTGCTGGCCGGCAAGCTGGGCTTGGAAGATACGAATGCAATCGATGCCGGCACATTGCCTGAAGATCCCGTCGCATTGGAAAGGCTGATGGAAGACCACTCAGTGTTCGGACGCGTCTCCCCCAAACAAAAGAAGGAGCTGGTGCTCGCACTGCAGCGCCGGGGCCACACAATTGCGATGACCGGTGACGGGGTCAATGACACCTTGGCACTCAAAGTGGCAGACCTGGGCATCGCCATGGACTCCGCAGCTCCGGCCACCAAGGCTGTAGCGCGCATCGTCCTGCTCGATGGCAAATTCAGCAGGCTTCCTGCCGTGGTGGCGGAGGGACGGAGGGTAATTAACAATATGGAGCGGGTTTCCATGCTGTTTCTCAGCAAGACGGCGTATGCGGTTGTTATCTCCGTGTTCTGCGGGACGCTGCTTCTACCCTTTCCCTTCCTTCCACGCCAACTATCGGCGGTGGATGGGCTGACCATCGGGTTGCCCGCGTTCTTTCTGGCCCTACTGCCCAATTCGAGAGGCTATGCCCGCGGATTCCTGCGCCGCTCGCTGTCCTTCGCCATACCCGCCGGGTTGGCCACCGCCGTCGGGATAACCGCGCTCAATTACTACATCCAGGCGACGGGCAGCTTCAGCGTCGACCAAGCCCGCTCAGCGTCAACCATGGCGCTGGCACTCATTGGCTCGTGGATCCTGGCGGTCATCGCGCGTCCGCTCGATGCACGGAAGACGGCTGTCATAGCCGCGATGTATTTCGGCACAGCCACCGTTTTCACCTTCCCGCTGCTGAGTGACTTCTTCCGGCTCGACTGGCCCCCGGGGGATCTCTTGCCGGTGACGATCGGAGTCGCGGTGGCGTCCAGCGCCGCCGTCGAGATCGCGGGGCGATTCCGCAGGAGGGTGTCCCGCGCCAATAGCCGGACCCCGTGACCTTTGGCTCTGGTTTATATCCCTGCAGCCTGCAAACCTCGTGGCATTGAATCGCGGAAGGATTTGGCAATGCATGCATGGTGGGTAGCAAATCCCGGACCGATGCCGACCCGGCCCTTGGTGCAAGGGAAGCGGAAAGATCCCCGGCCGAAAGCCGGGGAATTGTTGATCCGGGTGAGTGTTTGCGGTGTATGCCGGACAGACCTGCACTTGGCTGAAGGTGATCTGCAGCCACGCAGCGCTAATGTGGTTCCGGGCCACGAAGCCGTTGGAACTGTGCTCGAAACCGGCTCGAACGACAGCAGATTCGCGGCGGGCGACCGCGTGGGCGTGGCATGGCTCGGTGGCACCTGCGGAACGTGCACCTTCTGCCGACGGGGCAAGGAAAACCTGTGCTTGACGCCAACTTTCACTGGATGGGACCGCGACGGCGGATTCGCGGAACTAATGACGGCCCAGGAGGATTTTGCCTACGCTGTCCCAGCCCGCTTCACAGACGAACAGGCCGCCCCGCTCCTTTGCTCGGGAATCATCGGCTATCGCGCACTGAAGAGGTCCTCCCTACCACCAGGAGGGCGCCTGGGCATCTACGGTTTCGGGGGTTCCGCCCACCTCACCGCGCAGATTGCGATGCATCAGGGTGCCTCGGTCTACGTCATGACGCGTTCAACGGAAGCCCGGGCCCTTGCCCGCTCCCTGGGCGCCGAGTACGTGGGCGGTGCCAAGGATGTTCCTCCGGTCAAACTCGATTCAGCGATTCTTTTCGCACCGGCAGGAGAGCTGGTGCCCTACGCATTGAGGTCGCTGGACCGCGGCGGAACGCTGGCAATTGCCGGCATACACCTCACAGACATCCCTTCACTCAAGTACGCCGACGACCTGTTCTACGAACGTCAGGTCCGGAGCGTAACTGCCAACACACGCACGGACGGGGAGGAACTCCTGGCCCTGGCTGCAGACATGGCATTGACACCGACCACAACCTCATACGACTTCGGGCGGGCAGACCAGGCCCTGGACGATCTGGCGAACGACCGTATCACCGGAGCAGCCGTACTCCGCGTCCATTGACCACCTGGGCCGGCATGCTTCAATGGCGGGTTCCTGCGGAGGACTTTCGACTCTGGATGCCTGTTTCCGGCTGAACAAGGCTATAGGTGCGGGGAACCACTCCCTGCATTGATTGGATCAGGTTGATTGGACCGGATTGTTTGGACCAGGAGGAAAACATGACTGACTTGATGAAATGGTTTGACTCACGTCGCTCGCCTATTGAGCTGATCGAGAGGCTCTTCGATGGAGATGCCGGCACGGGCGCGATCAGGGTGGAGGAAGTCGTTGACGGCAACACCTTGGTCGTCCGGGCAGAGCTCCCCGGAATCGATCCCGAAAAGGATGCTGAAATCACCGTCTCAGATGGCGCATTGACGATCAAGGCAGAGAGGCAGGAGAAGAAAGAGCAAAAGGACAAGGACAGTTATCGTTCTGAGTTCCGCTACGGCTCCTTCTTCCGGCGCGTCCCCCTGCCGGATGGCGTGCAGGAAAGTGACGTGAAAGCGTCGTACAAAGACGGGGTCCTCGAGGTAAGGGCGCCCATCCCGGAGCAGGCGTCGGTGGCTTCCACTTCAAGAATCCCCATCACCAGAGAATAGTCGTTTGGCCCGGCCTCGCCGGGTCAAACCCTTTGTCCGGGAACCTCGCTCCCGGGCGGTCGCGACATCCGGGTCCTAGCCGAACAGCTCCTCGGCTTCCAAATACCGGGAGACCGGCACAGTTTTGATCGTCCCCAAGGCGGTTTCCAGGCCCACGGTAATAATGTCCGTTCCGCGCAGGGATACCATGGTCCCCCATTCGCCTGCTGCGGCTGCCCGGACTGCAGCCATCCCCAACCGTGTTGCCAGCACCCGATCAAAAGCAGTGGGCTCTCCTCCGCGTTGAATATGGCCCAGAACGGTTGCCCTGGTCTCGATTCCCGTAAGATCCTGCAGTTGCTGTTCCAAGAGCATCGCGATACCTCCGAGACGCGGCCGGCCGAATGTGTCCAGTCCACGCGGCGAGTACGGAGCCTCCTGGCCGACAAGCACAAACGCCTCCGCGACAACCACCAAGGGCGCACGGCCGCGGTCATGGGCCGAATTGACCCATGCCGCAACTTGGTTCAAAGCCGCTCGATGCTCGGGAATCAATATGGCGTGTGCGCCTGTGGCCATTCCCGCATGCAGCGCGATCCAACCGGCGTTACGTCCCATCACCTCAGCAATCATGCACCGATGATGCGACTCACCCGTGGTCCGCAACCGGTCGATCGCTTCCGTGGCCGTCTGTACTGCGGTATCGAAACCAAAAGTGAAGTCGGTGGCGCCCAAGTCATTGTCAATGGTTTTCGGCACCCCAATGACCTTGATTCCAGTATCCGACAGGATCCTGGCGGCAGCGAGCGTACCCTCTCCCCCTATGGCAATCAAGCCATCCAGACCGTGCCGGCGCAACGAGTCGGATACAGGTACGGGACCGTCCTCCTTCAAAGGATTAGTCCGTGACGTGCCCAGGATTGTTCCACCGAGCCGGGAGATTCCGCGAACGGCACGACGGGGCAGAGGGAGGATGTCATCGTCCAGGACGCCTCGCCAGCCGTCGCGGAATCCAATGAATTCGTACCCGTGGGTCAGGGCTCCGCCCAGCACTGCCCCTCGGATGACAGCGTTCAAGCCCGGGCAGTCGCCACCGCTTGTCAGGATTCCCAGTCGCTTCATCGATGTTCGCTTTGGCGCGCTGGTTGCATGCGGAAGCTTCGTGTGTCTCCACATGCCAGCATCACGGTTTGGCCGTGGACCTTGACCCTGACCGGTGGGGCGCCGCCGGCGGCAGAGGATATTCGGATGCGTCCATCTTTCAATTGGATGTCCATCAAGTGTCCCCGGTAGGTCACATGGAAGGAGACCGACCGAAGGCCGTGGGGCATGTTCGGCGTAAACGACAACCCGCTCCTGTCCAGCCGCAGGCCAGCGAAGCTTCTTTGGACAACATCGATGGTTCCCGCCATCGCTCCCAAATGTATGCCCGCCTTTGTGGTGCCGTGCTGGGTGTCATCAAGGTCAGCATCAAGGGCTTCCCTGAAACTGTCCCATGCCCGTTCCGGATCCAACGCAGCCAATACTGAAGCATGCGCGACCCTGCTCAAGGTGGAACCATGGGCCGTCCGGGCCAGATAGTACTCAATCGTTCGATCCAATTGTTCCTGCTGCAAAGCGTAGCCAAGGCGCTTCAGAAACGAAATAAGCCCTTGGCGTCCCAAGAGATAAGGAAGCATGAGGACGTCTGCCTGTTTGGCCAGCTTGTATCTGTTGACGTCATCGCCCTCTGCTTCGAGGATGAGGTCCAGCCGCTCAATGTTGTCGTACCGCTGGCGGTACTTGTCCCAGTCCAGTTCCTCCAATTGGTCGTAGCCGGCAAATTGGCTAATGATTCCGTCGTTTGTGAAAGGCACAAATATGGCGCTGGACAGGTGGCTCCACCGGTCAACTTCCTGTTCAGTGATGCACAGGCGTTCCAAAAGGTCGGCCAGTTCGTGACCGGAGAAGGTTTCGGGAATCATGGCAGCACAGGCACAGACCCAGGCAGCCATCACATTCGTGTACGCGTTGTCATCGAGGCCGGGGTTCCCGTTCCCAGGCAACTGCGTGTGATACTCATCCGGTCCCATTACGCCGCGGATGTGGTAACGCTGGTCACCGGGATCGTATTCGGCGACAGCGGCAAAATAGCGCGCTACTTCCACCACCAACTGCGCCCCCTTCTGCGAAAGCCATGGCAGGTCGTTGGTGGCTTCAAAGTACTGCCATGCATTAAAGGCAACAGCAAGCCCCACATGCCTTTGCAGGTGGGAGTGGTCCTGCACCCAACGTCCCGACCTCGCGTTGTATAGCCACCGCGGAGTTTCTTCAGTTCCGTCGCTCCCGCTCTGCCACGGAAACCTGGCACCGGGAAGACCGCCACAGGCCGCGGCCTGCCGTGCCGCAGGGAGTCGACGCCAACGATAGTCCAACAACGCCCGCGCCACGTCAGGTGTCCTTGAGGTGAGAACGGGAAGTACGAACAGCTCATCCCAGAAAACGTGGCCACGGTACCCTTCCCCGTGCAATCCCCGTGCGGGTACGCCAACGTCGAGTTCAGCCGTATGCTGCGTCAGCGTTTGCAGCAAGTGGAACAGGTGCAGGTTCAAGACAAGCTGTACCTGCGCCGGGGCGTCCAATTCCACCTTGAAAGGACGGACGGTCCGCTGCCATGCGGACTCATGGGCCCGCAGGAGTTCGTCAAAATCGGTGCCGGCCCTTGCCAAGCATGCGGCCGCCGCTGTGCCAGTCGACGAAATGGCCCGGTCCCGGGACGTCGCAACGACCACGATCCTCGTCACCGTCACTGCTGCCCGGTCAGGACAATGGGCTTCGAAAGTCCGGAAGTGGAACGCCCCTTTGCTCCCGGAAGTTCCCTTGATACCGGCGACTTCCACACGAAGACCGACGCCAATCCGAACCTGGCTTTGGCTGGTTTCCGCTTCAACCAACAGGGTGTTTCCTTGACCGCCGCCTGCGCCGTCGAAGGTTGTCCGGTCGATCAGGTGTTTGAGACCCGTCAGTGGTGGTTCGGGAAGGTTTGCGTTGCGTACGCCGGCATTGACACCCACACGGATACTGATCAAACCACTCCATCCCACCGGAGCGATACGGGTCTTGATGGCGAGCACGTGAGGATCGGCCATGGAGACGAGTCTCGTCTCAGTGACTTCCAAACGCCGCCCGTCGGGTGCCTCCAGGACGAGTCGGCGCGTGAGGACTGCCTTGTCCATTTGAAGTGTTCTCCGCTCGTGGACAACCCGCAGCCCGTCACTGGACCACCACGGACTGCCTTCCAGCCGCAAGTCCATCGGGAGGCAATCAGGACCGTTGACCATGTGTTCTTCGAGGACTGTCTCCTGGCCCAGTCCGGCGGAGACACGATTGAATACCCCTGAAAGATACATCCCGGCATAGCGCGTGCTCCGGTTGGATTCGGCCACGGCGCCGCGGACGCCCATATATCCATTGCCAAGTGTTGTGAGTGCCTCACGATGGCCTTCGTGGTCCGGATCGGTTCCTTCGAAAATCAGCTGCCAGGGATCACCCATGACCAACCCCAGGTCAAGTTCGCTGACGTCATTGAGCACTACACTTGCTCCGGCGGCCTCAAGCTGGTTGCGGATTCCCCTGCGATCGATCCCCACGACCAGGCCGAACCCGCCTCGATGGGCAGATTGCACTCCTGCAACAGAGTCTTCTATGACTACCGCGCGCTTTGGCGGGACGTTCAACCGCCGGGCTGCCTCCAGGAACACATCGGGCGCAGGCTTGCCGGGGAGGCCAATCGCGGCGGCCGCCGTCCCGTCAAGGACTACGGCGAAGGTGTCTTCCATGCCGGCCCCCGCGAGTACCGGAGTGGCATTTCGGCTTGAGGTCACTACCGCCGCTGGAACCCCGGCTGCCCTCAAGCCCATCAGGAACTGGACTGTTCCCGGATAGGTTTGGACGCCGTCGTTCCTTAGGCGCGCCAGATAGGCCTTGTTTTTCAGTGCACCCAACCCGAAGGCGCTCCACTCACCTGTGGGGTCGCTCGGTAGTCCCTGCGGGATGCGAACACCCCGGGATGCCAGGAGATCCATCAAGCCTCGTTCCCGCGGCTTTCCGTCCACAAGTGTGAAGTAGTCGTTCGGCGTGAAGGCCCGGCGGTCGGCGTCCGACGGAAAGCGGGCATCATGGATGATCGCATCGTAGGCGTCTTTCCAAGCCCCTTGATGGATAGTTGCCGTGCTGGTCACTACTCCATCCAAATCAAGAATGACGGCGTCATAGGGAGGCCTGGCCGCAGCAGCGGTGGGTGATCCCTTCATGTGGCCCTGTCCTGCTCCGGGCGCTGTTCGGCGGCCGCTATCACCGGCAAAGTGCGTAGGAAGGTATCCGGGTTCAATGAGATTGAGTCAATGCCCTCCTGGACCAGGAACCCTGCGAAGTCCGGGTGGTTACTCGGCCCCTGGCCGCACAGGCCGATCTTGATGCCCGCATCGTGCGCTGCCCTGATGACTTGGGAAATCATCGTGGTGACGGCGGGATCCCGTTCATCGAAAAGGCCAGCCAACTGTTCCGAATCGCGGTCCACACCCAGAACCAACTGGGTAAGGTCATTCGAACCCACTGACAAGCCATCAAACCTTTGCGCGAACCTTTCTGCCAGGACGACGTTCGAAGGCACCTCGCACATCATGTAGATCCTGAGCCCGTTTCTCCCCCGCACCAGTCCGTTGTCAGCCATGACAGCGATGACCGTCTCCGCTTCGTGGATTGTGCGGCAGAAAGGTACCATGACGATGACATTGGTAAAACCAATATCGTCACGGACGCGCTTCAAGGCCCTGCACTCCAGCTCGAAACCTTCTTTGTACTCGTTGCTGTAGTACCTTGAGGCGCCACGGAAGCCCAACATGGGGTTCTCTTCGGGACGCTCGAAGTATTGGCCTCCCATGAGGTGGGCATACTCGTTGCTCTTGAAATCGCTAAGGCGGACTACCACTGGCTTGGGGTGGAACGGAGCCGCAATCTTCGCAATCCCAGTGGCCAACACCGAAACGAAATATTCCTCAGGACTTTCATAATCGACAGTCAGGTCACGGATCGACGCGGCCTCGGCGGCGTCGATGACCCGCTCCGGATGCACCAAGGCCATCGGATGAACCCGGATCAAATTGTTAATGATGAATTCCATCCTGGCCAGGCCCACGCCGGCCGCCGGCAGGCGCCACCACCGAAACGCTGCAGACGGGCTGGCGACATTGATCATCACTTCTGTCCGGGTCTCGGGAAGCGTTCCCACATCCACTTCTTCGACGTCAAACTCCAGCAAGCCCTCATAAACCCGGCCTTGCTCACCTTCAGCGCACGACACCGTCACTTGTGAGCCAGGTTTGAGGACTCCCGTGGCGTCACCGGTTCCAACGATTGCCGGGACTCCGAGTTCCCTGCTGACGATGGCAGCGTGGCTTGTGGGACCACCGTGATCCGTGACAATGCCAGCAGCACGCTTCATGACAGGGACCCAGTCGGGATCCGTCATCTGTGTGACCAGAATGGAGCCGTCCACGAACGATTCGATATCCCCCGCATCCCGGATGACACAGACCGGGCCCCGGGTAATCGACTCGCCTACCGCGGCACCGGTTGCCAGTATCCTGCCAGGGCGCCGCAGGTGGTGCATTCGGAAACTGGAGGCAGATCGTTGGGCCTGCACAGTTTCCGGACGTGCCTGGACCATGAACAGTTCGCCGGTGACGCCGTCCTTGGCCCATTCCATATCCATGGGACGGCCGTAGTGCTCTTCCACGGCAACAGCCCATCGCGCAAGCTGCAGTACTTCCGGATCCGTCAGGACCAACGAGCGCTGTTCCCGCTTGCTCGTGTCCACGAGCCGGGTCCGGGCGGTACCACCCTGGCTGTAGACCATCTTCCGTTCCTTGGCTCCGATGTCCCTTTGGATCACCGGTGTCAACGCCGGGTCGCCCAGTAGCGGCTTAAACACTTGGTACTTATCAGGGTTGATGGTTCCTTGAACAACCGTCTCCCCCAGACCCCAGGCTGCGCTGATAAGGACGCTCCGTGGAAAACCGGACTCCGTGTCAATGGAGAACATGACTCCGGACGCCCCGACATCGGAGCGGACCATTCGCTGCACGCCTACGGAAAGCGCTACGTCGAGGTGCCCAAAGCCCTTGATCTCCCTGTAGCTGATGGCCCGATCGGTGAACAGGGAGGCGTAGCACTGCCTGCATGCCTGAAGGACGCCACGCTCCCCGGAAATGTTGAGATAGGTTTCCTGCTGGCCGGCAAAGCTCGCGTCGGGCAAGTCCTCCGCCGTCGCGCTGCTCCGAACGGCCACGGCGAGATTTTCCTGCCCTGCGCGCTGGCACAGGATGCTGTAACTCTGCTCAACGCTTCGGGCGAAGTCCGGCGGGAATTCGGCTGACAGGAATGCTTCCCTGATGGCGCTTCCCGCCTGTCGCAAGGATGAACGCCCGGACCGGTAACCATCCAAAGCGTCACTGATCACCGATTCCAGGCCGTTCGCGAAAAGGAAATGACGGTAGGCATCAGCAGTGGTGGCAAATCCGTCAGGTACCTTCACTCCGGCGGACCGGAGGGACCTGGTCAACTCACCCAGTGAGGCATTCTTGCCCCCGACGGACGGGATGTCCTGGATGCCTGAATCTTCAAACCACAAGACATGGGCGCTGTTCAACGAAGCTTCACGTACTGAATCCATGCCTTGATTCTGGACGCAGGCCTGCAGCATGGGGAGGGTCTTTGGTCCTCTGGCCCGCGGTGACTTTTGGCCCTGTTTCGCCACCTGACATCCGCCCATGCTGGACAAGAGAGCAGGAGGTAAAACCATGGAACTATCCAACTTCGAGAGGCTGGAATTGGACAAGATCGCACGGGCCCTCGAAGAAGAGGACCCAAGGCTGGCCGCCCTCATGAGCATGGAAGACCTGGGACGAATCCGCTGGAAGCATGCCGTCAGGGGAATCCTGGTTGGCCTGTCAGGACTGGGGTTGCTGCTGGCTGGCGTCGCGCTGGGTGAACCAGTGCTCGGAATAACGGGCTTCATGGTGATGGGCGGCGGCACATACTGGGCAACTCTGTTCATGGATGCCCGTCCCGCCCGCAGGAAGGCCGAGGCCACCAGGCTCCAACACCATGGAAAAGACGAGGAAGCAGCATGAAGGCAGTTATTGTTTACGACTCCGCTTACGGAAACACCAAGGCAATCGCGGAGGCTGTGGCCTCTGGACTGGGATCAGCGAATGCCAGGACAGTGCCGGCAGCACAGTTCCGGCGTGGGGATGTGTCGGCCGGCGACTTGTTGGTAGTGGGTAGCCCCATCAACGGCTGGCGGCCTACACCCAAGACCATGCAAGCCTTAACCGATGTTGGGACTCAGGGACTTTCCGGAATCCTTGCCGCTGCCTTTGACACCCGGGTCAAGTTATTCATCCACGGCGATGCGGCCAAGAAGATCTCCCACCAACTGAAAAAGGCAGGTGCAACTCTCGTGAGCAAGCCCATGCCCTTCTACGTGGGGGGCACGGAAGGTCCACTCCTGGCCGGTGAGACCGAGCGGGCGCGTACTTGGGGCGGGGAGCTCCTAACGCTAATGAAGACCAAAGCAACCAAGAGGAGTGCCTGATGGCTGGACGTTTGGATCCCAGCAAGATCATCGTGGGCGTCGACGGCTCCCAAGCGTCAGTGGAAGCGTTGCGCCAAGGCCAACATTTGGCAACGGCCCTCAACGCGCCTATGGAAGCGTGGGCCTGTTGGGAACTTCCCCTCGGATACGAGGCCTACCTGGCGATGGGCATCGACGGGTTCGCCCATGAAGCCGAGAAGCATTTGGAAGACGCCCTCGTCGAAGCTTTCGGGGCCGACCTGCCAAAGAACGTCAGCCGGCGGCTTGTCCAAGGCTCGGCCCGGGCCGCCTTGGTGGAGGGCAGCAAGCATGCAGCACTCGTCGTCGTCGGCCGCCGCGGACACGGCGGCTTTGGTGGCCTCCTTCTTGGGTCAGTGAGTTCCGCAGTCGTCGCGCACGCCCACTGCCCCGTCGTCGTCGTGCATTCTCCCGAAAACGCTACCTGAGATGGAACCGGACCAGAAGACGCGGCTTCCAGCCAAAAAAGCTCCTCTCCCGGAGTCAGCAAGCCCACGTGCTGTGATCGAATGCACGGGCTTGACTAAAGCGTTCGGACGCAACATCGCCCTCGATGCGGTAAACCTGAGCGTGCTCGAAGGGTCGATCTTTGGCTTCCTGGGCCCCAACGGTGCAGGAAAGACCACTCTGCTCCGCATTATGACGGGACTGTCCCACGCTACGTTCGGCGGCCTCCGCGTACTGGGCATGGATGTCGGCGCGGAAGCCCCCCAAGTCCGTCGCGAGGTCGGCTATCTCCCTGATGTTCCGGCCTTCTACGGCTGGATGACGGCTTCCCAAACCCTTCAGCTCGCTGGCCGGCTATGTGGTCTCAAGGGCGGACTGCTGGCCGACCGGGTCCAGGAGTTGTTGGGCTTCATGAGATTGGACGGAAACAACCAGGCAATCGGGAAGTACTCCCGGGGAATGCGTCAACGCCTGGGCGTGGCACAGGCCCTCATCAATTCGCCCAAACTACTTTTGCTGGACGAACCCACCAGCGCACTGGATCCCGGCGGCCGGAGGGAACTCCTGGATTTCATCGGTGGACTGCGAGGGCAGACTACCGTGTTCTTCTCAACGCATATCCTCAGCGATGTGGAGCGTGTTTGCGACTCAGTGGCCATCCTTGACAAGGGCAGGGTCCTCTCCCAGTCCTCCATGGAAGAACTCCGGTCAAGGCACGGACAACAGACAATCGCAGTGGAAGTCAGTACGGGCGCCGAGAGGCTCGCCCAAGCAATCGCCGGAAGGAACTGGAGCATATCGGTGCACCCCGGCCCCCGGGGCGAAATTCTTGCGCGGGTATCGGATGTGGCTGCTGCCCAGCACGAGATTCCCACCATGGTCAGTGACCAGGGCACGGGCCTGGTGCGTTTGGAAAGCACCGAGATCAGTCTGGAAGACATCTTCCTCGAACTCGTTGGAGACCCGGTGCCGTGAACAGCTTTTCAGTCCTCGCCCGCAAGGAAGCCCAGGAGATAGTCCATACGTGGCGCATATGGGTGCTTCCTGCGATGGTCGTCTTCTTTGCCGTCACCGGCCCGCCGCTTGCCCGGATAACTCCTGAGCTCCTGGGATCACTCACCGCCGGGTCGCCGGGGTCGATCAGCCTGCCCCCGGCAACGTTTGCCGACGCGTACGGGCAATGGGTCAAGAATCTGTCCCAGATCATCCTGTTCGCCATCATCATCATGTACGGCGGAATGGTCTCCACCGAGGTCCGCGAAGGCACTGCGGCATTCGTACTCTCCAAGCCTTTGCGGAGACGCACGTTCATCACCGCCAAAGCAGCCGTCCATGGGCTCTTCGTCACCATCGCCATTGGTTTTGGCACCCTGGCTACGTGGCTTGCCACGCTGTTCGTCTTTGGCGAGGCACCCGCCGGCCGGCTTTGGGGTCCGGCGCTTTTGCTCCTCCTCTTCGCCCTCCTGATCCTCGCCTTCATGGAACTCTTTTCGGTCCTGATTCCAGCACCGGCAGGCGCCGCCGGGGCCGGACTTGGCTTGTATGCGCTGTTGGCAGTGGGCGCAGCATGGGATCCGTTGGCGAGCTATTCTCCCGCGGGTGTCCCCGGCCTGGCTGCCGCCATAACAGCGAATCAAGCACATCCTTCGCCGGTCTGGCCTGTGATCACGGGGCTTGCTGCCGCGGTGGCCGCTGTCCTATTGGCCACGTGGGCATTCACGAGGAAAGAACTGTAGACATGCCAAAACCAGCCTCGATAGCGATGCTCGTCGTCGGGATCATTCTGTCAATCTTTGGATTCGCGCTCACCACGGGAGGGGCAGCGGCTGCTCTACTGGCCTCGGGCCAGGGCGACGAAGGCTACTTCAGCTCGCGCACGGAACGCTACACCGTGGCATCGTATGCGTTGGTCTCTCCACAGCTGGATGCCATCGGCGAGGGAACTCCTGAAAGACTCCCCTTTGACGTTGGCACGCTGAGGCTCAGGGCAACGCCGGACAAACCTGATGGCCGGATTTTCATCGGCATTGCGCCCCAAGCCGAAGTTGATGCCTATCTGAAGGGCGTCCACCGTACGGAGCTGCAGGAAGTTAAGTTCCAGCCCTTCCGGCCCGTTTACCGGGACATCCCCGGGTCCTCCACACCGGCCCCACCCACCAGCCAACCCTTGTGGGCAGCCTCCGCTTCCGGACCGGGACGACAGGAACTCACATGGAACATTTCCGCGGGCAGTTGGACCGTGGTTGTCATGAATGCCGACGCAAGCGAGGGCGTTTCCGCCGACCTCCAGGCAGGATTCCGATCAGAGCTGATTAAGCCTGCGGCAACGGGCCTGCTGCTCGCCGGCACACTTGCCCTGGTCCTCGGAGTGCCGCTGCTGGTGGCTGGAGCCGTAGGACTGGGCAGGCACGGCGCCGCCTCTGTGCCGTCGGTCCAGCAAGCCCCCTTCGTGGCCGGGCAACAGCCGGCAGCCGCAGGAACCATCGGCTATCCGGTGCGCTTGTGGGGGTCTGTGGATCCGGCCCTCACACGTTGGATGTGGCTGGTCAAGTGGTTCCTTGCCATTCCACATTTCTTCGTCTTGTTCTTCATCTGGTTTGCATTCGTGGTGACCACCTTTATCGCGTGGTTTGCCATTCTCTTCACCGCCCGATATCCGCAGTCGCTCTTCCAGTTCAACGTGGGCGTCCTCCGGTGGACGTGGCGTGTGGCTTTCTACGTCTACGCCGCCGGCGGCACGGATCAGTACCCGCCCTTCACACTTGCACACGCCAACTACCCTGCCGACCTGGACATCGACTATCCGGCTCGTCTTTCCCGTGGCCTGGTGCTTGTTAAGTCCTGGTTCCTGCTTATCCCGCATTTGCTCATCGTCGGGGCGATCACCGGCACAGCGACGTGGGCGTGGCGTACCCAGGACGGAGCCGCCGGTGTGGTGGGTGACCGCGGCGGAGGACTGTCTTTGCTTGCCCTGCTGGTGCTTATCGCCCTGGTGATCCTGCTGTTCACCGGCAGGTATCCCGAGGCACTATTTGCTTTCATCATGGGCTTGAACAGGTGGGTGTACCGGGTCCTGGCGTATGGCGCGCTCATGCGTGACGAATACCCTCCGTTCCGGCTTGACCAAGGCCCTGATGAGCCGTACGTGGTGCGGCCTCCGGGTCAAAACCAACAGGACGGCTACCCGTGACCGGGAACGACCTGCCGTCACAAGACCTGCCGTCCAGGAGCAAGGCACGACGGCGGATGGTCGCCGTCGTGGTTGTGGCCGCCTTGGCGGTGCTTGCGGCGGGCCTGACGCTGATGATCAGTTTGTGGCCAAATGGATCACCTGGCCCCGCGACGCAGGGTGCATCGCCGGAGACACGTGCGGCAAGTTCCCCCGCCAGTCCCACGCCTCCTGCCACAAACACGACACCAACCACGGAACCATCCCTGGTTCCCCCACCGGAAGTTCCCCCACCGGAACCTGCGCCCACCGTGCCCGGCTCCACCACGGCCACGCCGCCTGCCCTCCCTTTTCCAGAGTGGCTTCGCGGACAGGACCTGACGTCGATTCCAGGAGCAGGAAACCAGATTGCCTTGACCTTCGACGGCGGCGCCAACGCGGCCGGACTTCAAATCATTCTGTCCACGCTGGACCGGGAACATGTCCGGGCGACGTTCTTCCTCACAGGAACCTGGGCAGCGGCGAATCCGGACGGCGTGGCCCGGATAGTGGCGGCCGGGCACCGGCTGGGCAACCATTCGATGACCCACCCTGCCTTCACCCAGCTGACGGACCCGATGATCGCTGACGAAATCGGACGCGCCGAATCAGCGATTGTCGCGGCAGGCGGTGCGCCCCGGCCCTTCTTCAGGTTCCCTTTCGGAGACCGCGACTCCCGGACCATCAACACCGTCAACGGCCTCGGCTATGTGCCTGTGCGCTGGAGCGTCGACACTCTCGGATGGAAGGGAACCAGCGGAGGCATGGCCCGTGAATCCGTAGTCCAACGCGTCTTGGGAGGCCTTCAGCCAGGAGGCATCATCCTCATGCATGTCGGTTCGAATCCTGACGATGGCAGCACGTTGGATGCAGATGCTTTGCCGCTCATTATTGAAGGGACAAGGTCCGCCGGATTCGGTTTCGTCACTCTCGATGCGCTCATGGCCGGCTAGACCAAGGATGCCTCCCGATGAAGAACGGCACCGAGACGGCCCACCATAGCCTGCCCGCCCATGAAGTAGTGCTGCTCCTGGAAGCCGACGCGTTTCACGGCCTCAGGGTGGAGGAAATTGCGGGTCGGAGGCAGGCATATGGGTTGAACGTGCTCCCGCGCGCTGCCCGGAGCGGGCTTCTGCGTTCCGCGGGCCACCAGTTCAACAATCCCCTGGTCTATGTACTGATTGCTGCGGCCATCGTGACCATGGTGCTCGGTGAGTATGTGGACACCGGAGTCATTGTTGGTGTTGTGATCGTCAATGTCGTGATCGGACTCATCCAGGAAGTCCGTGCAGAGGCCGCGTTGGAGGCGTTGCGCTCACTTGTTCCGACTAGCAGCGTCGTAGTCAGAGGGGGTAACCGGATAGAGGTCCCCTCCGAATATCTGGTACCGGGAGACCTCGTATTGGTGGAAGCAGGCGACAAGGTCCCCGCGGACATCCGGCTTGTACGTACTTCCGGGCTACGGGTTGACGAGTCCGCCCTGACAGGGGAATCCGAAGCTGTGAGCAAGGATGAAATCGTCCTGCCGCTCACCACTCCCGTGGCCGACCGCCGCAACATGCTCTACGGAGGCACCCTGGTCACCGTAGGCGCCGGCGCTGGAATCGTCGTCGCCATTGCCGCAGAGACGGAACTCGGGGAGATCCAGCGGCTCATGGGGGCAGTCACTCCGGCTTCCACTCCCCTTACCAACAAACTGGCCTCGTTCAGCATGACACTCACTGTGGCAATCCTCGCGTTGGCCGCAGTTGCTTTCATCATTGGGGTGGGCCGGGGCCAGCATCCGGCCGGAATGTTTACGGCCGCGGTTGCCCTGGCGGTCGGTGCCATACCTGAAGGCCTGCCGGCTGCCGTTTCCGTGACGCTGGCCATTGGAGTGAGGAGGATGGCACGCAGACGCGCCGTGGTCCGGCGGCTTCCTGTCGTGGAGACCCTGGGGAGCACCACGGTGATCTGCTCGGACAAGACGGGCACCTTCACTGAAAACCAGATGACTGTGACCGCGATCAGGACCCCCGCCTGCTGCTACGAGGTCACAGGAACCGGATACGGTCCCGAAGGTGCCATTGGGCCTGTTTCCCCTGGGCACACCGCGGGTACTGCCACCGCGGGTGACGTTGCGCTGCAGTGGTGCCTTGTAGCCGGTGCCGTCTGCAACGATTCCACCGTCTTCCAGGAAGATGGCCAGTGGCATGTACGGGGTGACCCTACAGAAGCCGCCATGATCGTGGTTTCGGGCAAGGACGGCGTGGACATCCCGCGCTTCGTTTCCCGGAATCCCCGGCAGGGCATCATCCCGTTCACCCACGAACGCCAATACATGGCAAGCTTCCACAAGGACGCTGGCGGGGAATCGCATGGCCTGCTCCTTGTCAAAGGAAGCCTCGAACGTGTTTTGGAACTCTCCTCCAGCCAAATGGGCGCTGACGGCTGCTCCCAGCCGCTCGACGTCCGGACCATCGGCCAGGCTGCTGAGGAACTTGCCGGGCGCGGCCTGCGAATACTCGCAACAGCCATGAAACGCCTGCCCGAAAACGCGGCAATCGACGCTGCACCGCCGCTTAAAGGACTCGTGTTTACTGGCTTTCAGGCGATGTACGATCCTCCGCGGGCGGCAGTTGCAGGCGCTGTACGGTCCTGCCTGGACGCAGGCATCGCCGTCAAAATGATCACCGGGGACCACCTCGGAACGGCCACCGCGATCGCCGCAGCCGTTGGTCTTGACGGCGGAAGTACCGCCGCCACAGCCCTTTCGGGCACCGACCTTGAAGGCATGGGTGAGGATGAACTAATGGCCGCCGTCAACAAGGCATCAGTTTTTGCGAGGGTGTCGCCGGAGCTGAAGCTGCGCCTTATCGATGCGCTGCAAAACAAAGGCCACATCGTCGCCATGACAGGCGACGGCGTCAACGACGCACCGGCACTTCGCCAAGCCAACGTCGGCATCGCCATGGGTCATTCCGGAACAGAGGTAGCCAAGGAGGCATCGGACATTGTACTGACCGATGATAATTTCGCGACCATCGAAGCCGCGGTCGAGGAAGGCCGGAACGTTTTCGACAATTTGGTTAAGTTCATTGTCTGGACGCTTCCGACGAATATGGGAGAAGGCATGGTCATTCTGGTGGCCATCGTCCTCGGACTGACCCTGCCTATCCTGCCCACGCAGATTTTGTGGATCAACATGACGACGGCTGTTGCCCTCGGCCTCATGCTCGCCTTCGAGCCCAAGGAGCCCGGCCTCATGTCCAGGCCGCCCCGGGATCCCCGCCAGTCCCTGCTGACCTGGACGCTTACGCTCCGCGTCCTGCTTGTCTCGATTCTCCTTGTTGGTGGTACCTGGTGGATCTTCGAATACGAATCAGGCCAAGGATCCACGCTTGAGGAAGCGCGGACTTCAGCCGTCAATCTCTTTGTCATGGTGGAGCTTTTTTACCTGTTCAGCTGCAGGTCCCTGACCCGTTCCGTGTGGAAGCTCCGCCCGTTCAGCAACCCTTGGCTTGTGGTCGGTGTCCTCATCCAAGCAGCCGGACAGGCCGCCATGACCTACTTGCCGTCCATGAACGCCGTGTTCCACACCGCTCCATTGTCAGCAGAAGCTTGGCTGCGCATTCTAGGCGTTGCCATGGTGGCTGCTCTGGCGGTGGCATTGGACAAGCACTTTCGCCACAACATCATTTAGGAGGAAGACATGACCTTTGTGCTGCTTCTGATCATCCTCGGCTTCGTCGCCACGACTTCCATAGCTGGTGGCCTCACCATGGTCCTTGGATCCTGGCCGGGCCCGGAACGCCTCGGACTGCCAGCGGAGATACAACTGCCTGTTGAGTACCTGGAGGGCTCGCTTTTCAGCAACTATCTGGTTCCCGGAATCTTGCTGGCATGCGTTGTGGGAGGCCTCCATACGGCAGCATTCGTCCTGCTCCTCAGGCGGAGCCGCTTGGCCGGTCTTGTAACCACCACCGCTGCCTATTCCATACTGGTATGGATCTTCGTACAGATGTCCCTGATCCCGTTCAGCGCGTTGCAGGCCGTCTACTTCGGTGTGGGCCTGGCAGAACTGGGGCTGCTGTTGCTTCTGCTCGGTGTCATGCCCCCAATTGGTCGGCAGCACGCTTCACGGCGAGTGGCAGCGAACCGATCGCACGACGGGACTTTGGGCCCTGTTAGGCACAATCGAGCCGCCGTAGGATCGCCGCATGACCGACAAGAACATAGTGCCTGAGGCAGAAGTACTCGAAGCCGACGATTGCTGGAGGCTCCTTGGCGAAACGAACGTTGGGCGACTCTCCGTGATTGTGGACGGCCACCCGGACATCTTTCCGGTGAATTATGCCGTGGACAACCGGACGATCGTCTTCCGGACGGGCATGGGAACCAAGCAGCAGGCTATTGAAGACAACTCCGTTGTTGCCCTTGAAGCCGACTCGGTGAGTGCCGAATTCGGTATGGCCTGGAGCGTGGTGGTGAAAGGCGCAGCCGGCGAGGCCGGTCCGGGCGGTCCCACCTTGGATGAAGTCAAACGTTCCCTCTTCCCGTGGCAAGGCGTTGGCCAAGACCTTCTGTACCGGGTAGTCCCCCAATCCGTCACCGGCAGGCGCTTTGATCTCTCGGCTCCCATGTCCCTGCAAACTCCGCTGGACGACGCCACGCGCGCAGGCTTGGAGTAAGTCCGGCCGTCGCAGCCAAAGACGGCGGTGATGGCACTGGGCGCCAGATTGCTGCCTCGAAGCCCCGGCCGGGCGTTGTGAGCCTCACTCCGCCACCCGATGCTGTGGCCTTTTTCGATGGGTCACCCGAAGGACTGGCGATCTGCAACGCGGTCTTCAGCGCGATCTCCGGCCTCGGGCCGATATCGGTCCGCGTTTCCAAGAGCCAGATCGCCATCCGACGCCGGCATGGTTTCGCCTTCCTTTGGCGCCCGGGCAAGTACGTGAAGTCAACGGTTCCTGTCGTCTTGTCGTTGGCTTTGCCGTATGAGCTCGGATCCCGCAGGTTCAAGCAGGTAGTCCACCCGGCCCCCTCGGTGTGGGTTCATCATCTGGAACTTCGGGATCCTGGGATGGTTGATGAGGAAGTGGCGCAGTGGCTGCAGGTGGCCTTTGATGCTGCCTAAAGCCGGTCCGGTCGTCCCCTTCCTACGTTTTAGAGTCGTTCGGCCCTGTCGGTTGCGGGATGATCAGGGAAATCTGGAGGCATGAGCACCATCGACCTGGAACCCAGACTGATTAAGACGTCCGAGCAGCCCACCGCGGTGGTCCGCGACCGCGTGCCAATGGCCAACCTGACAGAGTTCTTCGGCCGTGCCTTAGGTACAGTCATGGCCGCCGCCCAGGCCCAGCACGCCAGCCCCACAGGCCCACCGTTTGCCCTCTACCACGGCATGCCTACCGACACCGTGGACGTTGAGGCAGGGTTTCCTGTTACCCCGAACTTCTCCGCAGGCGGGGACGTCATCAGTGGCCGACTGCCGGCTTCGGACGCGTTCGAGGCCGTCCACAAAGGACCCTATGACACTTTGGAAAGGACATACGCCCTTATCCTTGAGCGAATGAGCGCGGAAGGAATGACCCCCTCCGACACAATGTGGGAGTTCTACCTGAGTGATCCGGAAAAGGAACCGGACCCCGGCAAGTGGCAGACGCGCGTCGTCTGGCCCGTAGTCGGAGCAGTGCAGGCAGTCTGACCATGCCGGCCCGACACGACAATCCACGCAAGCGCGACCGTGGCCTTTATCAAGGTCACCGGGCCGACGGTCATCAGCGAGGCGCCAAAGGCACCGGGAAACTGCAGATGGTGGTCAAGTTGGAGCCGGACTATCCGGCTGCCTGCCTCATTGTCCGTGGTCACATCTCCAGCCAGAACATCCCGGTCATCTTTGCCGTAGTGCGCCGGGTCAACACGGCCGTTCCCGGCGTCGACATCTCCGTGGATCTCAGCCTTGCCAGCATAACCACCGAGGCTCTTGGCCAGCTCAAGGAGGTCTCCAGGAACGGCATGCTTCCCCTTGCGGCGGACCTGGCCAGGGTTCCCTGCCACGTTCGGATCCTGGAATCCTCACGCCAAATGGCCTGAACGCCACACACTGCAACTTGACGAAAGCAGGCAACAACAATGAGCAACGACCACACCATCGCCGTCGGCGTAAAGGACTCTACCCAAAGTGAGGCCGCCCTGATTTGGGCTGGTCGACGTGCCGAAAAACAGCATGCGCCGCTTGCAATCCTCCATGTCCTGGATGACCGTTGGCTGGTTGAGCCCGCTTCGTGGCGGCGTTCCCTCGCCCAATCCGGCGAAAAGCTCCTGCAAGCAGCTGAGGCACGTGTCATGCAGCGTTTCCACGTCAAGTCCACCACCGAACTGCTCAACGGCAGTGTGGCAGCGGCCCTTGGTGAGTACGCCCGGAAGACGTCTTTGATGGTGATCGGATCCGGCAGCCCCCACCTTGGCGGCTCAATGACAGACCGGGCCCTGCAAATAGCCGGCGCTTCGGCCGGCCCGGTGGCCGTGGTCGGGACGGCAAACGACGAAGAGGACAGGCACGGAATCGTGGTTGGCGTGGACGGTTCGGAACTCTCCCTCAGAGCCGTTGCCTTCGCGGCTGCCGAAGCGGACCGCGAGGGCCAGGAACTCACAGCACTTCATGCGTACAACGCCCCTGATCCGGTCACGGATGCCGGTTTGGCGCCAGCGGAACTCAGGCAGTTGATCAGCGAACAGGAGCGCATTGTTCTGTCTGAGACGGTTGCCGGACTCAGCAACTCCTATCCCGACCTGACCATCAAGAGGGTTTCGGAGCCGCACAAGGAACCGGTGCGGGCTTTGGTGGAGACAGCCGCCAACGCAAGGCTGCTCGTGGTGGGGAGCCGGGGACGCGGAGGTTTCGCCCGTCTGCTGCTTGGCTCGACGGTCCATGGCGTTCTGACTCATTTGCCATGCCCCACCATCGTCATCCCGCCGGACAACACTCCGGAGATGGACTAGCCTGCGCTTCTCCATCCTCCCACCTGCAACCGACGGTGCAGCAGCGCCGCGAAGGTCTCTGCTACCGGCGAAGGCTCTCCGAGGGCAACTCGCCGAACGTGTCCAGGTACAGCGCCGAGAAGCGCCCTTGGTGTGAGAAACCGCAGCGCTCGGCGATCGAAACAATGGTCTCCTGTCCAGGGGCAGCAGCGAGAAGCAGTTCCCGGGCCCGGTCCAGGCGCACCCTCCTCAACAACTCCGACGGCGTTGCCCCAACTTCGGAGCGAAGAGCCAGCTGCAGGGTACGCACCGACACTCCCAGGTTCTCCGCGATGTCCGGAACCGCCAGGTCCTCAGAGGCATGCCGTTCCAGCAGTTCGCGGAACTGGCGGATCAACCGGCTCTCGGCGGCAGGGCTGGAGCGATCAGCCTCCGTCACAGGATTCATGGCCAAGAGCAGTCGTGAAACCATCGTGTCCGCGAGTAGCTTCTGGACGAACCCTGGAGCTGTCTTTTGCTGCTGGCTGATCATGTCGTCGTGGAGTTCAACGACGGACCTCAAGAACGCCCGGCCGGCCGAGCCCGTGAGGTCCATCGCGTAGCCGAGCTTCACGCCCTTCTCCGGGTCTGCGCCCGGATCATTGCTGCGCAAGTCTTTACCCTGCGGATCCCCGCCGTAGAGCTGGGCTGCAACGGAGGCAAGGGCGAGGCGGCTCACGTAGACAATCAGATGCGGGGTTCCGCGATCCCACGTCATGGTGAACGGGCGGTCGATCGGCGGAACTGTCGCGGTTTTGGGGCTCGAGTCCACCGACGATGAGCCCACATCCATGTGCGCGTGGCCAGCGAGGGGAATCTGGATCAGGTGGAAGTTCTCCAGGCCTTCCGGACTGATCCGGACGTCCGCACCGTAGTCGAGGAATTCGATGCCGACATCACCGCGATGCAACGAGCGCAGCTTCATGTCCACGGACGTCCCCCGGGTCTGCGGAACGAGGTCGTGACCGCAGAACAGATCGGCGATTTTCTGGTGCGCATCATCGACATCGGTCGTGGTCACTGTGGGCAAACCCCGGAGGACATCACGGGGAAGGATCCTCACCATTGCGCGTTCCTTCCCCGGTTTTCGTTTTTCGGATGAGCCCTGCGCCAAGCGGATAGACCCGTTTTTCGCCTGTGAATAGAGTCGCTCTTAGAACAAGTATGACGCACGTCATAGAAACGCAGCAACGAAACCGATGGAAGGGGTGAGCAGAGATGAAGAACGTCAAGCTGGTGCATGACCGCCGAATCGAGTGGGAACGGACTCATCCGAAGCCCGCGCCCAAGCCCACTGTCAAATAGGTCCAGGCCGACTGTCCAATAGTCCTGGCTCGGTCAAATAGGCAGTGAAACGGGCCCTCCGTCGGCAATGACGAGCGTCATGCGTACGTAAGACTTTCCACCTCACAGATTCACTACGAAAGGTTTGGCCATGTCAGAACTCTCGGGCAGGACCGCTGTCGTCACCGGCGGCGTCACCAAGATCGGCCAAGGCGTCGCCATGGCGTTGCGCGATGCCGGTGCCACCGTCGTGGTCGCCGACATCGACGCCGACGGCGGTGCCCAGCTCCACACGTTGGGAAGCGGCATCAGCTTTTCACTCACTGACATCACGGATGACGTAGCCATTGCGCGGCTTATGGACGATACGGCGGCCTCGCACGGGGGTATCGACATCCTCGTCAACCTTGCCTGCACTTACAAGGATGACGGTGCGGCTTCGGACAGGAACGATTGGCTTCAGGCACTGAACGTCAATGTGGTGAGCGCCGTCATGGCAAGCAACGCGGCGCGCCCCTACCTCAAGGCATCCCAGCGCGGAGCCATCATCAACTTCACCTCGATTTCGAGTTCCGTTGCCCAGACAGGCCGGTGGCTCTACCCCGCGGGCAAGGCCGCCCTGGTCCAGCTGACCCGGAGCATGGCCGTAGATCTTGCCGACGACGGCATTCGCGTCAATTCGGTCAGCCCTGGATGGGTGTGGAGCAACATCATGGACACCCTGTCCGGCGGCGACATTGACAAGACAGACTCGGTAGCAGCCCCGTTCCATGCCCTGAAGCGGGTGGGCCGGCCCGAGGAGATCGGAGCCGTGGTCGCTTTCCTCGCCGGCGACGCCGCAAGCTTCGTGACAGGAGCTGATTGGGCCGTCGACGGCGGCTACTCCGCATTGGGGCCCGAGCGCGCCGAAGAAGCCATCCCATTACTCGCCGCTGAAAAGAGGTGACGACACATGAATGACATCAAGCTCGTGCACATCGGCCTTCCCGGCTGGGAACAAACCCATCCCGAACGAACGCCGAGGCCCGGCCAAATATCTTCCCCCATCATTTACGGATGCAGAGACTGCAGAAAGACAAGGTCAACACTATGACACAGCGCCACATCACCATCGTCGGAGCAGGGCAATCGGGCCTGCAACTTGGCATCGGCTTGCTCAAGGCAGGATTTGCGGTCACCACGATCTCCAACCGCACCGCTGAAGAAATCCACGAGGGAAAAGTCTCCTCCAGCCAGTGCATCTTCCACGATGCCCTTGAACACGAGAGGGCGCTTGGGTTGGACTTCTGGCCAGAAGCCCCCACCGTGGACGGAATATCGTTCACGATCCCCCATCCTGAAGTTCCTGGTGAGAAGGCCATCAGCTGGGCATCCCGCCTGGATAACCCGGCCAAGTCCATTGACCAGCGGGTCAAATTCCCGCGGTTCATGGAAGAGTTCGTGGCGCAGGGAGGCGAGCTCGTGTTCGAGGACGCCGGCGTGGAAGAACTGGAACGCTACTCGCTTAACTCCGATTTGGTGATTGTGGCAGCCGGCAAGGGAGAAATTGCGCAGCTCTTCACCCGGGATGCCCAGCGCAGCGCCTACGACGCACCCCAACGCGCTTTGGCGCTGACGTACGTCACTGGAATGGAGCCCAGGGCAGAACATTCGGCAGTTTCCTTCAACCTGATTCCAGGGGTGGGCGAATATTTTGCCTTCCCTGCGCTCACCACCACTGGTCCCTGCGAAATCATGGTTTTCGAGGGCATCCCGGGCGGACCCATGGATTGCTGGAAGGGCCTGACTCCCGCGGAACACTTGGAGACGTCCAAAAACATCCTGAAGCAGTACTTGCCGTGGGAAGCCAGCCGGGCAGCCGACGTCGAGCTGACCGACCCCAACGGGTTCCTGCAGGGCCGGTTCGCACCCACTGTCCGCCATCCCATCGCCACGCTCCCCAGCGGCAGGAAGGTCCTGGGACTCGCCGACGTCGTTGTCCTGAACGACCCCATCACCGGACAGGGCTCCAACAACGCCAGCAAGTGCGCGGCTTCCTACTTGCAGAGCATCGCGGCGCACGGCGAAGGTGCCTTCGACGCAGCGTTTATGCAGGCCACTTTCGAAGAGTATTGGAACTACGCCCAGCACGTAGCACAGTGGACGAATGCGCTGCTGGCTCCGCCGCCCCCGCATGTCCTTTCGCTACTGGGAGCGGCCGGCCAGTCGGCCGAAATCGCCCACCGCTTCGCCAACGGATTCAACAACCCGCCGGACTTCCAGGAATGGTTCATGGACCCGGATAAGGCGGCCGCATACCTTGCAAGCGCGGGCTCCGCCGTACCCGCGACCTGATAGTCGTTCCACTTCCCCTGGCAACAACGTTCCTCGAAGGAAAACCAGACATGCGAAAGATCGCAATTATCGGAGCCGGCGAATCCGGCGCTCAACTGGCCTTGGGCCTGCAGCGGGAGGGGTATGAAGTCACGCTGTTCTCGGACCGTTCGGCCGCCCAAATCCGCACCGGCAAGGTTATGTCCAGCCAATGCATGTTCCCCACGGCCCTCGCCGCCGAAGCACAGCTGAGTTCGGCCCTGACCAGGCTTTATGACGATGAAGCCGTGCCCGGGATCAGCGCTATCCAATTACGTGTGGAAGGCGAACCCGGCTTCGGCGCCATCGAGTGGGAGGCGCCCCTTGAGGGAACCGCCCACTCGGTGGATCAGCGGATCAAGAGTGCTGCCTGGATCGAGGCCTTTGTGGCTGGCGGCGGTGATTTCCGTATAGAGAAAGTCACGCCGCGCATGCTCGAGCAGCTCGCACGGGACTACGAACTGGTTATCGTCAGCACCGGAAAGGGAGAGATCGCCCAGATCTTCCCCAAGGACAGGTCCAAGTCCCCGTTTGACCGGCCGCAAAGAGTCCTCGCCCTGAACTATGTCTGCCTCGATACAGCCTCTCTCGATACAGCCTCTCTCGATGCATCCACCACCGAACCGGCCGATCAGCCCAGCGACAGCATCCGCATGTCCGTAGTCCCCGGCGTCGGGGAATTCTTCACCTTTCCCGGACTCACCGTGTCCGGGCCATGCCAGATGATGGTCTTTGAAGGCGTCGTGGGCGGCCCGATGGATAAGTGGACCGACGTCACGAGTCCGGAGGAACAGCTGAGTCGATCTCTGGAAATCCTGGAAGAGTATTTTCCCCACGAGGCGAAGAACTTCGCCAACGCAAGGCTCACCGACGAGGGCGCAACACTCCTGGGACGGATCACCCCGACGGTTCGCTCAGCAGTGGGTGAGCTGGGCAACGGCAACCTGGTCTTCGGCCTGGGCGACGCCGTCCTGCTCAACGATCCCCTCACCGGCCAGGGGTCCAACAACGCGACGCTGGCCGCCAAGTACTACCTGGATTCCATCGTGAGGAGAGGCCAGCAACCCTTTGACAAGCAATGGATGGAACGCACCTTTGACGAGTTCTGGCGGGGCTGGGGCCAGTGGGCGGTGGCATGGACAAATGACATGCTCAAACCCCGGCGGGAACACCAGCAGACTGTCCTGGCCGAGGCCGCCGACCACCCGGCCCTGGCCGCAAGCATCGCTGCAGGATTCGATGATCCCCGCACGTTCTACCCATGGTGGTTCGATCCCGCAGCTGCCGCCGAGTTCATGCAGGCACGCAAGGACGAAGATTCGTCGGCTTTTGACCTGAGGGACTTCCGCGGCGCCCTGGGACAATTCGCCACCGGCGTCACGGTGGTCACCACCCTCGGAACCGACGGCCGGAAAGTAGGCATGACTGCCAACTCCTTCACGTCCGTTTCCATGGAACCTCCACTGGTGTTGTGGTGCCCCAGCAAACGGGCTCCGAGCCTGGCGGACTTCGAGGACGCCACGCACTTTGCCATCAACATCCTGGCCAGCGACCAGCACGTACTCTCGCGCCAGTTCGCAACACCGGCCACAGACAAATTCGCCGGCGCGGAAACCACGGAAGGAATCGCCGGGATCCCGTTGCTGGACGGCGCCGTCGCCACGTTCCAGTGCCGGACCGTCTCACGACACGATGCCGGAGACCACGTCATATACGTAGGCGAAGTGGAGAAGTACGAGAATGCTGGAGGGGCGCCCCTGGTGTTCCACAGCGGCAAGTACCACGCCGCGACCAACCACCCGGACTTCTGAGATGACGGCGTCCTCCATGACGGACTCGACCGATATTGCCATCATTGGTTCGGGGATCAACTCCCTGGTAGCTGCCGCGGAACTTGCCATGGCCGGGAAGCGCGTCTGCCTCATTGAGCGGGCTGGCAGGCTGGGCGGCTTCATCCATTCAGCGGAACGAACGCTGCCCGGGTTCATCCATGATTCCTTCTCTTCCTGGCACCCCCTGTTCGTTTCCGGAGGGGCATACCAGGCTTTGGGAAGCGAGCTCCATGCGAGGGGATTGAAATACTGCAATTCCGACGGCGCGGTGACCGCCAGCGTGGCAGCCGATCCAAAGACAGGGCAGCACAGAACGGTCGTGGCCCACCGCGATCCAGAGGTCACTGCAGCCGCTTTGCAGGCAAACGGAGACGACGGCGCCTACCTGGCGATGCTGGAGGACCTTGGCCGCAATGCCGGGACCATTTTCGGTGCGTTCGGTGCTGAACTGCGGTCTTTCAGGGAGGTCCTGACGATCGCCGCGGGCGCCCTGCGGCGAGGCAAGGTCAAGGGCACCGAAGCATTCGTCCGCGATTCGGTGATGAGTGGCCGCAACTACCTCCGCAGCCGCTTCAATGGATGGCAAACCGACCAGCTGTGGTCCCCTTGGCTCCTTCACGCAGGCCTCGGCCCGGACCAAGCGACCGGCGGCGTCATGCTTCCGGTCATGGCCTTGAGCATGCACAGCTTTGGCCTCCCTGTCGTGAAAGGCGGAGCCTCGAACTTCATCGCTGCGTTTGAGGCCCTCCTGAGGGATAAAGGCGTCCGGATCATGCTGGACACAGAAGCCGAGGAAATCCTGGTCGATTCCAAAGGTGCAACGGGAGTGAAAACCTCCAATGGCCTGGTCAGCGCACGGACCGTCCTGGCCAATGTGTCGCCCCAGGCCTTGTATTCCAAACTGTTGCGTCAACCACCAGCGGGCTTGGCCGAAGCAGCCGCACGTTACCAGAACGGCCGCGGAGCCATGCAGATCCACCTGGCCTTGGACAAACCGGTCAAATGGCTCGATCCCCGTTTGGATTCCGTACCCTTGGTTCACTTGAGCAACGGTTCGGACAGTACCGCAATTGCTTGCGCCCAAGCCGAGGCGGGGCTGTTGCCTACGGAACCTACCGTCGTCGTCGGTCAACAGTGCGTCCTGGATCCTACCCGGGCCCCCGCAGGCAAAGCGACACTATGGCTCCAGCTACAGGAAGTGCCCTTCTCGCCGGTGGCGGATGCCGCAGGCGCGCTCGCCGTGGACGGCGGCTGGACACAGGAACTTAAGGAACGGTACATGGAACGTGTCCTGAGCAGGCTCGAACAATTCGCGCCCGGCACCAGGGCGTCCGTCCTGGGCTGGGACATCCTGGCACCAACCGATCTGGCTGCGGAAAACCCCAATGCCGTCAACGGCGATCCGTACGGCGGATCCGCGGAAATCTTCCAGAACCTGCTCTGGCGGCCCTTCCCCCAGGCCGCAAACCACAAGACCACCGTCAAGGGCTTGTGGCACATTGGCGCGTCCACCCACCCCGGCCCCGGACTGTCCGGCGGGTCGGGGCATTTGGTGGCCCGGAAACTGAAATGAACCCACACATCAATCCGACAGGAGAACAATGTCTGTTCTAAGTGAACTCACCGCAGCCTTGTCATCCGGCGCCATCGACGTCGTCGACCTCACCACGCCGCTCAGCGGTGACACTCCCATCCTGAATCTGCCCCAACCCCTGGCCAACACGGTTGGACTCTCGCTGACTCCCGTCAGCAATTTCGACGACGCCGGACCGGCCTGGGCGTGGAACGACGTCACGGTGGGCGAACACGCCGGGACGCACCTGGACGCTCCCGTCCACTGGATCACGGGCAAGGACGGGAAGTCCGTTGACCGGATCGAGCCGCACCGCCTGGTGGGGCCGGCCGTGGTGATTGACAAGACCGCCGAAGCTGCACGAGACGCCGATTTCCTGCTGGAGCCCGAACACTTCGAGCAGTGGCAGCAGGAGCATGGCCCTTTCCCGGAAAACTGCTGGGTCATCTTCCGCACCGGCTGGTCCGCACGCGGCGGTAACGCCTCGGACTTCATGAACGCTGACGACGCCGGCCCCCACACCCCGGGGGTCTCCGCGGCCGGCGCCAAATGGCTCGCCGGCAATGCCTCCATCAGCGGCTTCGGCGTGGAAACGGTGGGCATCGACGCCGGCCAGGCCGCCACGCTGGACCCTATGTTCCCCGTCCATTCGTTCCTGCTCGGCGCTGACAAATATGGCGTGACGTCGCTGCGGAACGTTGACCGCCTCCCGGTCACCGGCGCGACGCTGGTGGTTGCACCCCTTCCTATCGTTGGCGGGACGGGCAGCCCCAGCCGCGTTTATGCTCTGGTTGACAGCTCAGCAAATACGGCAAGCACGGCATCGGAGCCGGGCGCATGAGCGAGCAGGCAAGGGTCTCTACCTTGGTGGGCCGGACACTGGCAAAGCTGGGAGTCGGGCACGTCTTCGGGGTGGTGGGCAGCGGCAATTTCGACGTCACCAGCACCATGATGAACGCCGGTGTACCCTACACCGCGGCCCGCCATGAGGGCGGCGCTGCCACCATGGCCGATGCCTACTCCAGGATGTCGGGCAAGGTGGGCGTGGTGACCACACACCAAGGATGTGGCCTGACCAACGCGATCACCGGCGTCGGAGAGGCTGCCAAGAGCCGCACCCCCATGATCGTGCTGACGGCCGATACGCAGGCTGCAGCCATCCGGTCCAACTTCAAGATCGACCAGGATGCTCTGGCGCGCAGCGTCGGGGCCGTGGCAGAACGGATCCACTCCCCCGAAACGGCCGTAGCGGATACCGTCCGGGCCTTCCGAACGGCGGTGAACGAGCGCAGGACCGTGGTGCTCAGCTTGCCTTTGGATATCCAAAGCGGAACCGCCGCAGACACGGTGGGTACCGTCGTCGTGCCTGTGCCGGCGCGGCTTCGTCCGGATACCGGTGCAGTGAACCAGCTGGTAGAGCTGATCTCGAATGCGAAACGCCCCGTGTTCGTCGCAGGCCGCGGTGGCCGGGGCGCCCGGGATTCCATCCTGGCCCTGGCCCGGCACGCCGGGGCGCTGGTGGCGACCTCGGCCGTGGCCAATGGGCTGTTCAACGGCGATTCGCATAATTTGGGCATCTCCGGCGGATTCTCCTCCCCTTTGACCGCGGAGCTCATTACCTCAGCGGACCTGATTATCGGGTGGGGTTGCACGCTGAATATGTGGACTATGCGGCACGGCAGGCTCATCTCTGCCGGAACAAAAGTAGTCCAGATCGACGTCGAAGACTCCTCCTTGGGCGCCAACAGGACCATCACACTGGGCGTGCTGGGCGATTCCGCCCTCACCGCGGAGGACGCCCTGGAAGTCCTCAAGACGATCCAGCCTGCCGCGGCTGAAAAGTACCGTACCGAGCAGAACGCCGTCGCCATCAAACAGAGTGCACGGTGGCGGGACGTGGAGACTCCGGACCTGGGCACTTCGACGTCCATCGATCCCCGGGTGATCAGCCGGGAACTGGATACAATCCTTCCGGCAGACAGAATCGTCGCAGTGGATTCGGGCAACTTCATGGGCTACCCCAGCCAGTACCTGGCGGTGCCGGACGAATTCGGATTCTGTTTCACCCAAGCGTTCCAGGCGATCGGCATTGGCCTCTACACGGCAATCGGCGCTGCAATGGCGCAACCACAGCGGCTGCCCGTCCTGGGTGCCGGAGACGGTGGTTTCCTGATGGGCATCAGCGAACTGGAGACCGCCGTCCGGCTGAAGCTGCCGCTGGTTTGCATCGTCTACAACGATGCTGCGTACGGCGCTGAGGTGCATCACTTCGCTGAGCATCACGCCCAGGAAGAACTGGGGAGTGTCTCGTTCCCGGAGACCGATATTGCGGCCATCGCCAGGGGATTTGGGGCCGACGGCGTGACAGTCAGGACTCTGGAGGACCTTCAGCCAGTGCGGGAATGGGTTGCCGCCTTCCGTGACGGCGGACAGGACCGGCCCTTGGTGATCGATGCCAAGATCGCCTCGGACGGTGGTTCCTGGTGGCTGGCGGAGGCCTTCCAAGGACACTAATTCCGGCATGGGTGGTCGGAGAAGGGTTGGGGCGCGATGCTGCCCCAACCCTTTTCACGGTTGCGTACTTTCACACGCAAGGAATTTGTTCAAAGGGTGTCTAGATGAATATGAGGCCAGCCCACGGTGTGGCAACCGGCGTCGTGCCGTCGAACACGGAGCGGAACTCTTCATCGAGCAGAGCGCCCATGGTCAGTTCCTGTGAATGTTCCATGATCTCATCAGAGCGTGAACCAGACATCTTTGTCTCCTTAGTTCGGACATGAGGAGCGGGCCACCGCTTGCGGTGCCCCCATGCTTCCAGACACAGTTTATATCGTTACCATGACGCTCGTAAAGAGATCGACATATAGATTTCTGGCGTAGCGGGGCTGGAGTAGAAGGCTGATACAGCGTAAATTGGCGCCAGGTTCGGAGCAGAAGGAGACCGGATACGTCCGGGACCTGAGCGGGAAGGGATAGCTGTGCTGATCTGCGCAACCTGTGCCGTTGAACGCGACGAGCCGACGCCGGAAGTCTGCCCGATCTGCGCCGACGAGCGCCAGTACGTGCCCGAGGACGGACAAACGTGGATTTCACTCGACGAATTGGCGCAGGCTGGCCAGCAGTTACTGCTGGAAGAGAACGAGCCGGGACTTATCGGCATCAGAGCTGCGCCGAAAGTCGGGATCGGTCAAACTGCCCAGCTTGTAGTGACACCACAGGGTTCGCTGCTGTGGGACCCCGTTGGATTTGTTGATGACATCAGCGTGAAAGCAGTCCTTGAACGAGGCCCGGTTGTGGCGATTGCAGCCAGCCATCCCCACATGTTCGGGGTACAGGTGGAATGGTCACGCCGGCTTGGCGGCGTCCCCGTGCTTGTGGCGGACGCCGACCGGCAGTGGGTTGGTCGGAATGATGCGGTCATCTCCTACTGGTCCGGCAGCAGGACCATCACCGAAGGATTGACGTTGCACCAGACCGGAGGCCACTTCCCCGGGAGCGCGGTAGCGCACTGGACTGCGGGAGCAGGAGGCAAGGGGGTCCTGCTGACCGGAGATAGCGTGTTTCCAAATCCGGACCGCCGCTCCATCGCCTTCATGCGTAGCTACCCGAATCATCTGCCGCTTTCGGGTGCGGTAGCGTTGCGGGTCACCGCACAACTGGAAGAACTCACGTTCGACAGGATCTACGGCAACTTCAACAACATCATCGCCTCCGAAGCCAAAGCCGTTCTGCACGATTCAGCCCAACGGCATGCTGCCTGGGCGCGAGGCGACTTTGACCATTTGACGTGATGGGGCAACCTGGCGCCCAAAGACACTCGGCTACGGGGCGATGTTGACGATCCCCTGGCCGATGGCATGCGTGGCTGCTTGCGTTCGGGAGCTCACGCCGAGCTTTTCGAGAATATTGGTTACGTGCCGGTGGACGGTCCGCTCGCTGATGAACAACTCGCCGGCAATTGCCCGGTTCGTCCGGCCACGCACGATCAAACGGAGCACCTCCAATTCGCGCGGCGAGAGCCCGTATTGAGGGGAAACACCCTGCTGCCGGAGCATGTTCTCAACCTCGGCCAGGTCGGCACGGGCGCCGAGACGCCTGAATTCCTGTCGCGCTGATTCAAGCTCAAAGCCTGCGGCCTCGTGGTCCCGCACACCCCGGCAGGCCGTCGCGAGGAGGACCGAGCACCGCGCGACTTCGTAGGGGACATCCAGCCCACGCCATAGGTCAGCGGCCCGTCGAAGTTCGGGAAGTGCCTTCTGACAGTCACCGTCGGCAAGAGCAAGCTCGCCCAGGGCCCGCGCGTGGGCTGCGCGAACACTGTCAGAGGCGAAATGCTCGGCGAGGCTGCCTATCTCCTCGGCAGCGGCCGCGGCCTCGCGGCCAGCCCCGGCCGCAAGAAGGACCGTCACCGCCGCGGGCAGCAGGTCCACGCGAGCACCTGATCCCGCGGATTCCCCGAGTGCGCGCCGGATACCCGCGGCCGCCGCTGGAACATCGCCCAGGGAAAGCCTGAGCAGTGCCAGCCCCGGCTGCGTAGGACCTCCCGAGAAGGCGGCCGCCCGGAAGGACGCCTCTGCCTCGGGGAAATCCCCGAAAAGACGATGCGATTCACCGAGTTCGTAGCGGGCGTGGCCGATAAGGCGTGTGCCCGCACCGTCGGCCAAACTCCGACATGCCTCCTGAAGCTCAGCGAGGGCCGCCGCCCATTGTCCCGCGAGCCGGAGATGGACTGCCCGGTATGTAAGGCAATTGCCATAGAAGGGCCCGCCGAATGGGGGCACCGCATCCAACCACGATCCAAGGGCTATGCTCCACTCGCGGACCCGCGACACATCCCGGGCCTCCATCTGGCACGTGCCGATCGCCGCGCAGAAGAGCAGGCTCGTGGTCCTGGGGGTGGTTTCGCCCACCACAACACGGAGCATCGCATCGTCCAGCCAAGCCAGTCCGTCCGCGAGGTGGCCGGACTTGACCAGTGCGCGGCCGGTAAGAAGCGTCGAAAAAGCCAGCTGATCGGCGTCGTGCGCGGCAGTGGCCGTCGCCCGGGCGCGCGCGAGAAGTACGCCCGCCTCGTCATACGCGCCCGCCGCGATGAGACCGTAAGCCTTAGTGATGAGCAGCCAACCGGGGTCTCCCCCCACGTCATCCGGACCGAGTTCGCGAGCCCTTGCCATCCAGCCGCTGGCCTGGGCGAACTCATTATTGAGGTTGTACGCCTGCCACAGCCAGAACGCTGAGGCGAGCGCGGCGCGCACCTGACCCTCCGCTGCCCGCACTTCGAAGGAACGCTCAAGCGCGGGTATCGCATCCTCATTCAGCCCTGCGATCTGTGCGCACTCCGCGAAGCGCTCCACATCCTCTACCCCGAGTGCCGGCAGTCCGCCGGCGGCGCGAAACTCCTCGCACGCCTCCCGCCACTGGTACTCCATGTGGAGCGTCCGGGCCCTCGCCAGGTGATCTGCCTCGTCGGCCACGTCCACCTCCTGATCACCAGTATGCATCGGTGGACTGGGCAGAACTACCCAACGCCGGGACGGCGAAGCCGGCCCGAACTCCCGATGTCCGGGCGGGGCGCCAGCGGGATCCTGAAGGTAATCCGCAAGGTGCGGATCCCTTGATTCAGGAGGCAATCATGTCAGAGCCGTTCATCTACTTCAGCACATATAAGGTGCGGGCCGGTCATCTGGAGGAAGCCCTCGAAGCATGCCGCGAGGTGTCGCGGCTTGTGGAGAGCCGCGAGCCCAGGATGCTTATTTTCCAATTCTTCGGCGACGAATCAGGCCGGAAAATCACCTGCCTTCAGGTCCATGCCGAAGCAGAGTCCATGGCCAATCACATGTCCGTGATCAGCGATCATCTCGCACAGTCCGGTTCATGGATCGAGTCCTTCACCAATGCCGTCACACTGGGCGAGCCACCAGCCGTCCTGACGCAGTGGTATGAGGAGGCCGGCGAGCAACTGGATCAGTTCCCGCGGCGCATAGCGGGCATCACCAGAGTTGGGTCGCCCGTAGGGTGAGCACAGGCCCTGATGAAGGTCGCCATTGAGGACCACCGCGGAACTGCCCAAAGTCGCTGGATAAGGCGGCGACGTGCAGTTCACCTGGCTAAGCAGTTCCTGGGTTTACACTAAAGCCATAGCAGATCCTCAGGTTGCTTAGTGTCGGTGGCGGGGAGGAACGCATGGGTGCATGTCGAAGGTTCGGTTGCCTGGTCCAGTCTCTTAAGCTGGGGCCCATGCGCAGAATAATCCCCGCTACTGCCGCCAGCCTTCTCCTCTTTGCTGCGACAGGTTGCGCCGTAGATACTGCCGGCGCAACCAAGGTCGCTGAGGATTTCCATCGTGCCGTAGATGCCTCGGACTGGGCTGCTGCCTGTGATTTGCTGCAGCCCACGGTCCGGGACAAATCTGAAGAGCAGGACGGTGACGACTGCCAGACCCACTTGGCGTCACTACATCTTCGAGCTTCCGGAGAAGTGGTCAAAACCGAAGCCTATGGCCGGGAAGCATTGGTGCAGTTCGAGAGGGATAACGTTTTCGTCGCTGTTTCCGGCTCAAGTTGGCGTGTGACAGCTGCCGGATGCACTCAAAGGGAGGAAACCCCCTATTCCTGTGAAGTAGGAGGAAGATAGCAATGCGCGTCGCCTTTAGCCTCTATCTCATTCTCATTTTCGGTGGTCTTGCCTACCTGGCCTCCGTGGGACTGGTTAACGGATAGGACGCGACGTGAAAAAAGCCTTGAGGAACAACGGATTAAGCCTATTTTTCGGTCTGATCTTCATCCTTGCGTTGGCGGGTCAGGCCATTACTGGACAGGCCGTCTTCAACGAAGACCAACTCACTGCCGGCCTTGATGAAATCACCTTCCTCCAATACATCACTTCTTCCAGCTTCGCGGTTGACGTGTCGGAAAACTGGCAATCCGAGTACCTGCAGTTTCTCCTCTACATCACAGCCACCATTTGGCTGCTTCAGAAGGGGTCCCCGGAATCAAAAGAGCTGGACAAGCCAGGCCTGGAATCCGACGAAGAACAACTCGTCGGTGAACATGCCAACGCCAAGTCCCCCGCATGGGCCAAGGCAAAAGGTTGGCGCCTGACCGTATTCTCGAACTCGCTCGCCGCAACAATGGGCCTGATTTTTATCCTCTCGTGGCTGGTCCAGTCCATCACAGGCCACGTTGCCTTCAACGAAGAGCAACTTCGCAACTTCCAAGAGCCCCTGTCCTGGGCTGAGTACCTGGTATCACCTGACTTTTGGAACCGCACCCTGCAGAACTGGCAGTCGGAGTTCCTTGCCGTCGGATCCATGGTGGTCCTTTCCATTTACCTTCGCCAGCGGGGATCACCGGAGTCCAAACCTGTTGGCGCAGCCCATGATGCCACCGGAACCAGCGGCTGACCCGGCCGGGAATACCTCGTGGTGAGGCACGGTTAAAGATTGCGCCCACAATGAATCACGCCATGTGACCCTGGCCGAGCCGGAGTCCTGCGCGCATGGCTCCGGCGCGATTCCGGCATCCGTAGCTCAGTGGTCAGAGCAGGGGACTTTTAATCCTCGGGTCGTGGGTTCGAACCCCACCGGATGCACCGAAGTGGAAACTACCCCGCCTGCGCACGCGTAAGCTACCAGCATGCTCGACCTCCATCGCCTCACCCTCCTCAGGGAAGTCAAGCTGCACGGCAGCATGAGTGCCGCCGCCCGCGAACTTTCGTACAGCCACTCCGCGATCTCACAGCAGCTCGGTTTGTTGGAAAAGGAAACAGGTGTCGTTCTTCTCGAACGGGTGGGGCGCAATGTCCGGCTCACCCCTGCAGGCGAGGAACTCGTACGCAATACCGAGGCAATACTGACCGCGATGGAGCGCGCCGAAGCTGATCTTGCGACCTCCCATGAACGGCCCCAGGGGATTGTGACCATAGCGGCATTCAGCACTATCAGCCGAAGCGTAATGCCTTTTGCGCTGGCCGAACTGGCCCGAAACTATCCCGGACTGGACGTCAGGTTGCGACGCGAGGATCCCGAGCAGGCAGTCGTTCAGCTGATCTCCCGGCAGGTCGATGCCGTGGTCAGCGATGCGTTTCCCGGGACTGCAGTGGCTCCGCCCGGAGGAGTGCACACCACCCTGATCGGCCAGGACCCAATCCGCGGCTATCTGCCGCATGGCCTGGAGTTTGCTGACTTTGACGATCTAAAGCAACTGCGCTGGGTAGCAGAGCCACTGCACACCGCCTCATCACAATGGGCCGTGCGCGTCTGCCGCGAACTAGGCATCGATCCGGTCATCTCCTATGTTTCTTCGGACCTTCTTTTCCACCTCCGCATGGTTGAACAGGGCCTCGCCGCGGCCTTCCTGCCTGACATGGTGCTGCGTGAAGCCGGCAGTGTGATGACGCCCAGCTCCTGGCTGCCAGCGGATCAACAGCGCAGCATCCAGTTCCTGGTTCGGTCCGGCTCTGAGCGCAGCGCTTCCCTGACTGCCGTGCGGGAAGCAATAACCCAAGTGCTGCACGCCAAACACAACATGTAAGAAAAACTTACATAAGTACGTCAAAAAGGTTCGCTTTTATTTACTTTCGCACGTAATTACATTGGCTTTAGGCACAAAACCATCATGCGTTGGTTATCGATCGCGGCGAAACGCAGATCATCCGTTGGAGATGTACGCGTCTTCGTACCGCCATCGACCAGGCCAGTACTGAAAGAGAGAATCGATGAGCCTCATATCCGACGTCGCTGCACCCCTGATTGCGGCCGACTCCGCCAGCGTCAAACATGCCGATGCCGTCATCCGATCCATCAGCCTTCCCAGCTCGGGCATCGAAGTCCAGGACCCCGCGACAGGCGAAACCATAGCCCATGTCCCCGACGCCGATGTTGAGGCCGCGCTGGAAGCTGTTGCGACAGCCGACAAGGCTGGAACGCCCTGGGCCAGGTCCAGCCTCCGCCAGCGCGCCGACGTACTCCACGCCTGGTACAACAAACTCGTTGAACACACCGAAGACCTCGCCCACCTGATCTCCCGCGAAATGGGCAAGCCCCTCGCCGAAGCCCGCGGCGAGGTCAAGTACGGAACCGATTTCGTCCGCTGGTACGCCGAGGAAGCAGTCCGCCCCGCAGGAAACTTCCGCGAGACACCGGATGGTGGTGCGAGCCTCCTGACACGCCGCTCCCCCGTCGGCCTGGCGGTCCTGATCACGCCATGGAATTTCCCCTTGGCGATGGCCACCCGAAAAATCGCACCCGCCCTGGCTGCGGGATGCCCCGTAGTCATCAAGCCTGCGACCCTCACCCCCCTCACGACGTACTTTGCCGTTCAACTCGCGGTCGAGGCAGGGGTACCGGAAGAACTTATCCAGGTCATCACGACCTCAAAATCAGGTGCGTTCAGCGAAGCCGTCCTGCTCGATCCCAGAGTCAGGAAAGTTTCTTTCACTGGATCGACGCCGGTGGGACGCCAGCTGTTGCAGCTTGCCTCCCAGAATGTCCTCCGAAGCTCAATGGAGCTTGGCGGCAACGCACCGCTCATCGTCTTCAACGACGCCGATCTGCAGCGGGCAGTGGACGGAACGTTTGCCGCGAAACTCCGCAATGGCGGCCAGTCCTGCATTGGAGCCAACCGGATCTACGTCCAGGACGGAATAGCCGATGACTTTGTTGCAGCGCTCACCGAACGCTTCGCCCAGGTCGCTGTGGGAAGCGGGCTCGGACAGCAGACCGGACTCGGCGCGCTGATCGACGACCGTGCAGTCGCCCAAATGCAGGCCTACACCGAGAACGCCGTGGCTCTGGGAGCCACACTGCTCACCGGCGGCCACGGTTACGACTCCGCAGGCAATTTCTTCGCCCCGACCGTCCTGGACCGCGTCACCGAGGATTCCGACGTCGCCCAGTCCGAGATTTTTGGCCCCATCGCGGCGATACAGCGCTTCAGCTCCGAAGCCGAAGTGATTGCCCGCGCCAACGCCACGGAATTCGGCCTCGCCGGCTACGTCTTCACCGAGAACCTGGACCGCGCCCTTAATGTCGCCGACAATCTCCAGACAGGAATCGTCGGCATCAACCAAGGCGTCCCATCCAACGCAGCCGCCCCCTTCGGAGGCGTCAAGCAGTCAGGTCTCGGACGCGAAGGAAGCGCCGAGGGCCTCGAAGAATACGAGAACATCCGCTTCTACAACGTAGCGCGACGCGCCACATCCTAGCCCGTGGCAAGGCTAAGGGCCGGACATCTGCATTGCTGCAGTTGTCCGGCCCTGGCCGACGGAACCCTTGGGCACCAACCGCCAAACGTTGGGGGGTTATTGGCAGTTATTTGGGCTCCGCTGCATCCAGTAAAGACCAACGGGCAGTCTTGGTGCACGAGTAGTTTGTACTCGTCTTTCGTCCGTAACCGTGGCCACGCTACCTGTCCCGCTATCTCCGCAGCTGGAAGCTAGGCATCAATCACCATATCGGTCCGGGCTGTGGAGCAGCAGGGCAGGAACTTGCCTGCATCGATTTCCCTGGCCCGGATCCCGCCCTGGTGGTTCATCTCCACCTCCCCGGAAAGCTTGACGACCTTGCAGGAGCCACACATGCCTTCCTTGCAGTTTGCGCCGATCCTGACGCCCGCACGCTGGGCCGCCCCCAGAATGTGCTCGGTGGGATCGATGCGTACATTGATTCCCGTGCGCATGAAGGACAGCGTGAGGCTTCCCGTTCCGACGGTGTCGAAACTTGAGGCATCCGGGGACGCGGTCTCCGGCTCGGTGTCCGAACCGCCGTCGAGGGCTTCCGGACCAGCCGCATCCGCATCGACGGTTTCCAGCGGCAGTCCCCCGGCCTTCAGGGTTCCCTCGGCGTCGTAGCCTGGCTCGTAGAGCCCGAACGCTGTGGGCTGGCTTTCAAAGTAGTCCTCGGCGGAATCGGCGATTTCCTCCGCGATTTCCTCGGCAATGTCCGCTGCATGCGCCAGCTCCGCCTGGTATTCAAGGAGCGTCTGGCGGTCGCCGGTGAAGAACTCCATGTAGATGGAGGTGTCGTCGACGCCCACCTTCTTGAGGAGCTCGGTGGCAGTGTTCAGGTAGCCCTCGGGACCGCAGGCATACACCTGGCGGCCGTTGGCATCGGGGGCCACCTCGTCGAGCATGGCCGCCGTCAGCCTCCCGCTGAGTCCTTCCCACCCCTCGGGTTTGCTGCGGTCACCCAGGGAATAGAAGACCTTTACGCGCGAGTCCACGGACGCTATGTACGCCAATTCCTGGTGGAAGGCAAAACCCCCGGCTTCCGCTCCGTGGTACAGGACAACAACGTCAGCATGCCCCGGCAAGGAGTGGATGGTCCGCACCATGGACATGATGGGCGTAATGCCGGCTCCAGCAGCGAGCAAGAGGTAACGAGCACGCCGGTCCGCGTCGGGCAGGTGGAACGCGCCGACTGGCCCGAGCATCTCCAGGACGGTACCTGGCTTGACGTTTTCGTGCACCCACGGCGAAACCAGGCCGCCACCATCGCGCTTGACGCTGATGCTGAAAGTCCACGGCTCGGTGGGCGAACTGGACAGCGAGTAGCTGCGGTCCACCGGTTCCTTGTCCTCGCCGTTCACGGGAAAGGCCACGTTGACGTACTGCCCTGCACGGAACGCAAGAGGGGCGCCGTCGCAGCGCCGGAACACGAACGTCATGAGGCCGCCCGCTTCCGGAACGGTTTCCACGCATTCAGCCATGAACTCCTGCGGGTGCCAGGGGCCCAGGGCACGGGCAGCACGGGCGGGTGCCTCGGTGCTGCCCATCACCCTGTTCCACGGCATTTCAAGTCCACGGATCCGCTGTGGCTCCTGGATTGCCGTCTCTGTGAGGAGTTCAATCATGCCAAGTGCTCCTGCACGCGCTGTACGTACCAGTTGATGAACGCCTCAACCTGGTATTCGCTCTTCATGTACGGGCCGGGCTCGTAGGCGGGGCTGCCGGCGCCCTGCTGGCACAGCTCCACGAAGGCCTTGTCCTGCAGGTTGGTCTGCTTCCAGGTGTAGGTCAGCTTCTCGAGGTCGTAGTCAACGCCTTCCACGGCATCGTCGGCTACCAGCCAGGTGGTGCGGACCAAGGACTGGTGCTCATTGATCGGGAAGACACCGAAGGTGATCACGTGGTCGCCCAGGAAGTGGAACCAGCTGTTGGGCTGCAGGTGCATCGAGCAGCGGCCAAGGCGGAAGTCGGGCAGGTCACCGAGCAGCTTCTTGGACAGCCGGCGGCCATCGGCGGAGAACGATTCGCCCTCACCGTCCAGGGATTCGCGCGAGATGCGGATTCCGGCGATACGGGTGTCCAGTTCCTCAACTACCTCGTAGGGCAGGCCGTAACGGCGGCAACGCTCTTCGAGCGAGGACTGTGCTTCCTTGTTGCGGTCCCAAACTTCCTCGAGATGGGCCGGGATCAGCCCCTCGGTCAGGCCCCACGTGGGGAAGAGCGAGCAGGCGAGTTCCGGATGCCCGTCGCAGTGGTAGCACTCACGGTTGTTCTCCATGACGAGCTTCCAGTTGCCCTCTTCGATGATGTTCTGCTGGTAGGCAATCTTCGTCTTGGACAGATCGTGGGGCGCGAGGTAGGGCTCGAAGATCTTGGAGGTCTCGTCAAAGTCCGTCGGCGGTTCATCAGCGATGCAGACGAAGATGAGGCCGGCAACTTCGCGGCTGTGCGCACGCTTGAGCGCGAAGCAGTTCTTGTCGAACTTCGCTTCGCCGGGAGCGGAGGCGTGGATCAGGTTACCTTCCGCGGAATAGGTCCAGGAGTGGTAGCCACAAACGAGGTTGCCAGTGGACCCGGCAGCTTCGGTCAGGACGCGGGCGCCACGGTGGCGGCACACGTTGTGCAGGACGTTCACGCCGCCGTCGTCGTTCCGCAGCACAATCAGCGAGTAGGGGCCATAATCCACAGTGATGTAGTCACCCGGCTCCGGGAGTTCTGCGACGCTGCCGGCAAAGATCCAGTGCTGGCCAAAAATGGCCTCCATGTCGATCTTGAAAATCGTGGGGTCTGTGTAGAAGGGGGCATCGAGGGAATATCCCGTGCGCCGGAACTCGAACAACTGGCTGATCTCTGCCAGCTGCTCTGCAGGCAATGATGAAGCGAGTTTTCCGCGTGAATTGAGGGGCAAGACTGGAGCAGACATGTGTTTCCTCCCGGGAGGCCTGGGTTAGCGTGCGATTCATGGCGACCAAGGGTGCTTGGGTGCAACCGATGTTGTATTCAAAATCCTTGTAGTCATGAGATTAGGGACGAATGCGCTGCAACAAAAGCGCAACATTTGGAAGATAACCGTGCACAATAGGTGCATGATCGATGCGAGACTCATCACACTTCGGGTGTTTGCCCGCTGCGGCACCATTGGCGCCACCGCGGAGCTCACAGGTTATTCTCCCTCCGCCGTGTCGGCGCAGTTGCGGGAGCTCCAACGCGTACTTGGAATGCAGCTGCTGACGAAGGACGGCCGGGGGGTGCGGCTGACCGCCACGGGCCGCTTTCTCGTGGCGGGTTCGGACACGCTCATTGCCGACTGGGAGAGCCTGCGCGCCGCAGCCATGAAGGCCGGGGACCAGGTCCAGTCGCATTTTGGCCTCGGCGGATTCTCGACGGCGGCCGCCCAGTTGCTTGCGCCACTCGCCGCGACTCTTCGCTCAACGCGCCCCCAACTGGAAGTGCAAGTACTCGAGGCCAACCCGGCCCGCTGCTTCGACTTGTTGGTTGCCGAGCGAATCGACCTTGCAGTCATCGTCGCCATGCAGTCCGACACATACGCCGAGGACGATCCGCGCTTCGAACAGACCGTCCTGCTCGATGACCCCCTGGACGTCATCATTCCCTCTGACCATCCGTTGGCATCGCGGGAGACGGTGACACTCCAGGAGCTGGCGTCGGAACCCTGGATTACGGAGGCCGCCGGCTCGACCTACCATTCCCTCTTCACTGCGGCGTTCACCGCGGCCGGGGTAACACCACGAATTGCCCACGAGGCCGTCGAGTGGGAAACCCAAATCGCCTTCGTGGGCGCAGGGCTGGGCGTGGGCCTGCTGCCGAGACTGGCGCCGCTGCGTAGTGCAGAAAACGTAGTTCGGCTCCGTATCACGGGCAGGGGTAAGCCGTCGCGCCGCATTGTCGCTGCCGTACGCCGCGGCAGCATCACCTCTCCCCTGATCCAGGAATCGCTCGGCATCCTCCAGTTGAGCGCCAATCGAATTCTCACTGCCCGGCCCGAAGACGACCTCTGAGATCCTCACACCGGTCAGAACCAGTACGGGCCAATGCCGTCATACGACTCGACGGCACCGTCACAAAGCAGCTTCCCTCACGGTGACCCTTCCCTTGACGTGGTCCAGCGCCCAACCCGCCAATCATTGGGATGGCGCAAGCGTCGTCCACGGTGGCTGTTGGCCATCGTTTTTATTTATTTCCAAACCTTGACAGGTGGAGTGAGATACATCACTGTTGCGTATTACGGGTGATGTTGATGCATGCACAACCAGCAACATGCAGATCAAGTCCGTTCGCAGCGAAGAAGATTTACAGTGCCCTCGCGACATCGCGCAAGGATTTGCCCGCGGGCGTCTGGAGCATGGCGTTGAGAGCGCTGCCTCCACCGGCGTATCCCCCAGCTTTCCCCAAGCTCAGTGGGGGACTTCGGCGAAAAGGCAAGCAGCAAGACATCCACTCAAAGCCCGGCCATTGGTTCGAGCCGCCATAAGCAGGAGTACAGCAATGAACAGCCCCGACATCTCAGTACGGAACCTCTGGAAAGTCTTTGGCCCCGCTGGTGAAAAGATCCCTGGTGATCCCCGGCTTTCGTCCCTTAGCTCTGCTGAACTGTTGGCAGCCTCAGGCTGCGTAGCGGCCGTCCGCAACCTAAGTTTCGACGTCGCAAAGGGTGAGGTCTTCGTCGTTATGGGTCTCTCGGGATCCGGCAAATCAACCCTTGTCCGCTGCCTCACCCGGCTTATTGAACCCACTTCAGGGCAGGTAATGGTGGACGGCAGGGACGTCCTGCAGGCAGGCGTTGGGGAGCTGCGGGAACTTCGCCGGCGGAAGATGTCCATGGTGTTCCAGCACTTCGGACTCCTGCCTCACCGGACGGTTTTGGACAACGTATCCTACGGCCTGCAAATCCGGGGGGCGGCTAAGAATGAGCGCTACGGCCGGGCTCGGGAAATCATTGAACTGGTCGGCCTGAAGGGGTACGAACAGCACTATCCGGACCAGCTGTCCGGCGGTATGCAGCAGCGTGTCGGCCTTGGCCGGGCTTTGGCAGGCGACCCGGACACCATCCTTTTCGACGAGCCCTTCTCTGCATTGGATCCCCTCATCAGGCGTGACATGCAGGCCGAGGTGATCCGACTCCACAAGGAAATGGGGAAGACCATGGTGTTCGTCACCCATGACCTTTCCGAGGCACTCAAGCTCGGGGACCGCATCCTGATCATGCGCAACGGCGAGATGGTCCAGTGCGGCACCGGGGATGAGTTGGTGGGATCTCCGGCAGATCAGTACATTGAGGATTTTGTGTCCGAAGTTCCCCGCGCGGACGTCCTGACCTTGAAGTGGATTATGCGTCCCTTGATGGATGGAACGCCCCTGGATGCTCCGGTCCTCAGTTCCGGCATGATCATCCGGGACGCCATAACAACCGTGATGCATTCCTCCTGCCCCGTCCTCGTGGAGGATGAAGCAGGCAGGATCATCGGGCAGATCGACCGTGACAGCATCCTCTCTGTGCTGCAGCCAGCGGAAGCAGCGGCCTGATGACTACGCTTGTCCGGGATCAGGAAAAGATCCAGCCAGCCTCCTCCCCTGTTAAGGAACCGCGCCGCCTGCCCAGTCGCCGCACCATGCTGCTGGTTGGCGCGGGCGTCATCTGGATCCTGGGCTTTCTGATCCTGCACGGGACGTCCACCCTGACTTTGCCTGCCTCCGAGTTGACGGATCTGCACCGCTCACTCAACCAGTTCAACGCCTGGGTTGCGGCCAACCGGGCCGACAACCCCGTCTTCCTGTATATCTTCACACCACTGCGGGCCGTGGTGGACAACGTCGCCAACCTCTTCATCACGCTCTTTGCGGCGAGTTCCACCGGCCTGCGGCTGCCTGAAATTGGCTGGCTAGGAACCGTAGGACTACTTGGCTGGATTGCGTTCGCCGTCGGGAACGTCCGCGTGGCTCTCCTGACCCTATCCGTCTTTACCTTCTTCGGCATCCAGGGTCTGTTCGTTGAGGCCACCTACACGTTCGCCTTGGTTCTTACCGCTGTGCTGCTGACACTCCTGATTGGGATCCCGCTCGGTATCCTCGCCGGTGTCTCCACCCGGGTTGCCACAGTGATCACGCCGGTACTGGACTTCATGCAGACGCTGCCCACATTCGTCTACCTGGCCCCCTTGGCGCTCATCTTCCTCATCGGCCCGGCCTCGGCCGTCATTGCCACTGTCATCTACGCCGCGCCTCCGGTAATCCGCCTCACGGCCCACGGTATCCGAAGCATCCCGGAGAACACCCGGGAAGCCTCGGACTCGCTGGGTACCACGGGCCTGCAGCGGCTGCTTACCCTGCAGCTTCCCATGGCCAGGCGCACAGTTGTCATGGGAATCAACCAAAGCACCATGGCGGCTCTGTCCATGGTCACTATTGCGGCACTGATCGCCGCTCCAGGACTCGGCCAGGTCGTTGTCCGCGCGCTGCAATCGCTCGACGTCGGAACTGCAGTAAATGCCGGCCTCTCCATCGTCCTGCTCGCGATCGTGCTGGACCGGGTAACCACTGCAGCCAGCCGCCGGGCGGAACCGGGCGCTGCCCGGAACGGCCGGATCTCGCGCAGGAACCGATACATAGTCCTGGGTGTCACGCTGGGCCTGGCCCTGGTCATGGTCCAGTTGTCCAGGAGCTCATTGTGGGCCGCGGCTTTCCCGAAGGACTTCAACATCGGCCCGGCGATTGTCCAGGCGGTGAGCTCGGCAAGCCAGTGGATGCAGAGCAACCTGTCCCTGTTCACAGTGTCCCTGCGTGAATCGGTCACCACTGGAATCCTGAACCCGTTCCAGTCCCTGCTCACAGACACCCCTTTCTACATCCTCGTGGGCGTCATTGCCCTGGCCGCTTACGCATTGGGCGGTTGGAAGCTCGCCGCCGTAACCACCGCCTGCCTTGGTGTCATCATCTACCTTGGCCTCTGGAGCGATTCCATGGTCACCCTCGCCGGAACGCTGGTGGCCACCGCGCTTGTCATGGTCCTTGGTGTGGTCTTCGGTGTCGCGATGGGCCGTTCCGAAAGGGTAGACCAAGTCCTTCGGCCAATTCTGGACGCCGGCCAGACGATGCCCGCGTTCGTTTATCTTGTTCCGTTCCTGGGACTCTTCGGCGCTACCCGTTTCACGGCGATCATCGCAGGCATCATCTACGCAGCTCCTGTCGCCATCAAAATCACCGCCGATGGCATCGCAGCAATCTCACCCACTGTCCTTGAAGCTGCCATTTCCAGCGGCTCAACGCCTTGGCAGGTCATTACCAAGGTCCAGTTGCCGATGGCCAGGAAGTCCCTGGCACTCGCCGCCAACCAAGGGCTGATCTACGTCCTTGCCATGGTGGTCGTGGGTGCCCTGGTCGGTGCAGGCGGACTCGGGTACGACGTCGTCGCCGGCTTTGTCCAAAGTTCACTGTTCGGCAAGGGCCTGGCCGCAGGCCTTGCCATCGTGTTCCTCGGCATCCTGCTCGACAGGATGACCCAGGCTGCGGCAGCAACCCCGCTGCGGAAAATTGCCGCGGCCAAGACCCCATGAACCTGGTCGCTCCAATGAACAAACATTCCCGCCATACTCCCACCCCCCAACAAGGAGACCCAACAATGAAAAAAGCCGGACCGCTGTTGAAACGAACTATCCCCCTGATGGCAGGAGTCGCCGCGGCTGCTTTGCTGCTGACAGGCTGCGGGGGTGCTTCCGTGAACCAGGTGGCCGCCGCACCCGCAGGTGCCTCGGATGCACCCTGCGGAGCTGTTAGTGTCGCGATGAACGCCTGGGTCGGCTATACGGCCAATGCTGCCGTGTACAGCTACGTAGCGAAAAACCAGCTTGGTTGCACTGTGGTGCAGAAGGACCTCAACGAACAGATTTCCTGGCAGGGTTTCGCCTCCGGTGAGGTGGACGTCATCATGGAAAACTGGGGTCATGCTGACCTCACCAAGCAGTACATTACGGATCAGAAGGTGGCTGTAGACGCCGGACCCACCGGCAACGAAGGCCACATCGGCTGGTACGTACCACCATGGATGGCAGAGAAGTACCCGGACATCACGGACGGGAAGAACCTGAACAAGTACGCGTCGATGTTCACCACCTCCGAGTCCGGCGGAAAGGGCCAGATCCTCGACGGCGACCCCGCTTTCGTCACGAACGACGAAGCACTGGTGAAGAACCTGAACCTGGATTACAAAGTGGTGTTCTCCGGCTCGGAGGCTGCCCTCATCCAGTCGTTCCGGACGGCGGAGCAAAACAAGACGCCGCTGCTGGGCTACTTCTATGAACCGCAGTGGTTCCTGTCCCAGATTCCCCTCAAGAAGGTCTCCCTGCCGGCCTGGACCGAGGGCTGCGATGCTGACGCAGAAAAAGTGGCGTGCGACTACCCGACCTATACACTCAACAAGATTATTTCCAAGAAGTTTGCGGACAGCGGCTCACCGGCAGCCAAACTGGCCAAGGGCTTCAAATGGACCAACGATGACCAGAATTCAGTCGCCACGGATATTCAGGGCGGCATGAGCCCCGAAGCCGCAGCCAAAAAGTGGGTGGACGCGCACCAGGAAACGGTGACGTCCTGGCTTAAGTAACAGGAATCGTGCGACGGCGGCACTCGGCAAGTACCGCCGTCGCACTTTTTCCTGTCCATAAACTTTGCCTAAGCTGCGCAAAACCGGGGTAACTCTTGATCCAGCTGAAGCATGGTTGAACCAGCAGGATGCAGGAGGAGCCATGAAGCGCATAACAGCCACCCCTACCTTTGGCGGAGCCCCCAAGGGAAGCTCGCCGGTCAAAGTGTCGAGCGGTGTCACATGTAAGGCGACCGCGTGGCGGACTCCCCCCGCGACTGGGCTGCGATCCGAATCCCGTGGTTTTGGCATTCAGGAAACGAGCCATCAAATCTGGCCCGACTGCCGTGACTGAAGGCTTTCCGGCGGCGTGCCACCACCTCGAGCCCGACGCCTGGAGAAGGCCTCGCCGTCAGACCAGCCAGCGCCACCAGCGTGACTGTTCCCGTTCCGGCGTCGCTTCCGTCTCCGGCTCCTCACCCAAGGCCAGTGCGGCCTCGGCGATGTCCTCCGCGGTGAGCGTCATGACGGCCTCACGATCGAGGGCGTCCAGACTTTGTTCTTCATCGAGCGAGAGCCGAAGCGCCTGGCGGTTGAGCGCCTGCTCGAACAGCGTGCGTGCAAACCGCGCGTTGCCGGAGTCCTCGCCCGCGTGGAGCCCAGTGAGGATGCGCCGCAGCATCTGGTCTGCACCCGGCTCCAGCGTGTACTCGTGCTGGGCAAGCATCTGGTGGAAGATCGTATCGAGCTCGTCCACGGAGTAGTCCGGGAACGTAATCTCCCGGGCGAACCGGGAGCGCAGTCCAGGGTTCGAGAGCAAGAAGGATTCCATCAACCGCGGGTAGCCGGCCACGATCACCACCAGGCGGTGGCGGTGGTCCTCCATCCGCTTGAGCAGGACCTCGATCGCCTCGGGGCCGAAATCCATCCGGCCGTCCTCCGGGGCCAGCGCGTAGGCCTCGTCGATGAACAGGACCCCGTCCAACGCCCGCCGGATCACCCGGTCCGTCTTGATGGCGGTCGCCCCGACGTACTGCCCCACCAGGCCCGAACGGTCGACCTCGACCAGGTGCCCTTTCTGCAGCAGCCCGACCGCGCGGTACATCTCGGCCAGGAGCCTCGCCACGGTCGTCTTGCCTGTGCCCGGGTTTCCGAGAAACACCAGATGCTGGGATGTGGCCACCTCCGGCAGACCGTGCGCCTTACGACGAGCCTGGACCTGGAGCAGTGCGACCAGGGCCCGCACCTGTTCCTTCACGGTCCCCAGTCCAACCAGCGCGTCGAGTTCGGCCTGCACCTCGGACAGCGGCCGGGCCGGCCCGGGCCTTGCACCGATGAGATCGCCCACGAGGTCGTCGACGCGTTCGGAACCGGGCAGCTTGAGCTGATTGGCCAGATGGCCGATGGTTTCGCGCAGGTCATCGAGCGGATTGCGGCTGGCAGCCATACATCAACTGTAGTACCCGATTTACCGCTGAGTGGGCTTGGCCCCCATCGGTATCACGATTTGGTGGTTGAGGCGCTGAGGACTCTTTAAACAGTCGTGCACGAACCCCTGGTGGCGTTGCTAATCCAGTACCGCGGTTGCTTCAACTTCGACGAGCCCATCCGGTTCGAACAGATACTCGACGCCGATCAGCGAGGACGGTGGCATCGGCGAGGGCAGTCCGATCTCCGCAGCGACACTTTCGATACCTTCCATGAAAGCGCTGATCTTCTCCGGAGCCCAGGCGGTGACGTAGAACGTCAAACGCACGACGTCGTCGAAGCTCGCCCCGGCGCCGGCCAGCGCGGTCGCGGTATTGCGGAGGGCCTGGGCGACCTGGCCGGCCAGGTCGTCCGGAGCGACGGGCGTAGCATCAGCCAGGCGCGAGATCTGGCCCGCGACGTGAACGTGACGGGTGCCGGTGCCGACGGCGACGTGGTGGTACGGGGTGGGCTGCATCAGGCCTTCCGGGCTGAAACGGTGAACAGGCATGAGACTCCTTGGGAAAGAGGTAAACGTTGGTATATCTTTGATACCTGGTAGATGCAGGACACTTCAACGAGACCAGGTTTCATGCCGGATACCACTAGCCACGATGACCGTCTGGAGATCAGCACGCCCCATCGGGAATTGCTCGATCAAGTTCTCGACAAGTGGTCATTGAGCGTGCTCAACGAACTCTGCGAGCGGCCTTGCCGGTTCAGCGAACTGCGACGGGCCATCCCGTCGGTGTCGCAGAAGTCCCTGACGGCGACGCTGCGTCGCCTCGAACGAAACGGCATTATCGAACGCGAACTGCTTAGCTCGCGCCCCGTCGCGATCGAGTACCGCATCACACCTTTAGGCAAGACACTTCGTTACCCCATCGATGTGCTCCTGGAGTGGGCTGCAAAGCACATGCCCCTCATCGAACAGGCGCGCGAGACCTTCGACGTCCAGGACCTGGCCGAAGACACCTAACCCTCATTGACCTTCCGGCCCAAGAGCGTGCCTCCCGATCTTCATGATCGACCTCCCCTGTGGGTTGCGAGGCAATGACGTCAGTGATGCAGCTGCATTCGTTGGAGCACCGTGGCAGATATTTCTTCCACGGACATGGATGCGGAGTTGACGTAGGGAATGTCATTGGCCCGGTACATGTCTTCGGCGTTGCGCAGCTCGAAGGTGCACTGGTTCAGGGACGCGTAGTTACTGCCCGGCCGGCGTTCCTGCCGGATTTGGCTGAGCCGGACAGGCTGGGATGTCAGCCCGAAACACTTGCCCGCGAAAGGCAACAAGGGCTTCGGGAGCACCATGTTGTCAAAGTCTTCCTCCACCAGCGGGAAATTGGCGGCGAGGATGCCGTGCTGCAAAGCAAGGTACATGGTGGTGGGAGTTTTCCCGCACCGCGAAGGGGCAATGAGTATCAATTCGGCGCGTTCAAGCGCCCGGAGCGATTGGCCGTCGTCGTGCTCTATGGCATATTCCACCGCGGCCATGCGGGATTGATAGCGGACGGCATCGCCCACGCCGTGAGCCTGGCCGGGCTTGCCGTTGGCCTGCGCACCGAGGGCTTGTTCGAGTTGCCCTATATGCGTACCGAACAAGTCGAAGAATTGCCCGCGGCTCTGGGAGAGTACGGCACGGATGCCCTGCCCCACGGCGGTGGAAAAGATGATCGGAACAGGACCTGTGGCAGCCACCCGGTCGATCAGCGCCACCACCTGACGCGCTTGCTGGATGGTGGTGATGAACGGGATGGTCCGCCGTTCCAGCCGCTGGCCGGGGAACTGGGTCAGTAGCGTATTGCCGAGCGTTTCAGCGGTGATTCCGGTGCTGTCCGAGAGGAAGAACACCGTGGGGGCGGGCGGGGAGCCCGCCCCCACGGTTTGGTGGTCTGCCATTTAGACCGTGGTACTGGTGGTGCGGGCCAGGCGCAGCCAGGTTTCGGTCACGGCGTCGGGGTTGAGCGAAATCGAACTGATGCCCTGCCCGAGCAGCCACTCGGCAAAGTCCGGGTGGTCACTGGGGCCCTGGCCACAGATGCCGACGTAGCGGCCCTTGGCGCGGCACGCCGTGATCGCCATCTCCAGCAGCTTGGTCACGGCCGGGTTCCGTTCATCGAACCCTTCGGCAACCAGGGCGGAGTCGCGGTCCAGACCCAGGGTGAGCTGGGTGAGGTCGTTTGACCCGATGGAGAAGCCGTCGAAGTACTCCAGGAACTCGTCGGCCAGGAGTGCATTGGCCGGCAGTTCGCACATCATCACGATCTCCAGCCCGTCCTCGCCGCGCCGCAGCCCATTGGCGGCGATCAGTTCGGTCACGCCACGGGCCTCGTCCAGGGTCCGTACGAACGGGACCATCAGCTTGATGTTGGACAGGCCCATCTCGTTGCGCACGTACTTCAAGGCTTCGCATTCGAGTTCGAACGCCTGCCGGAAGGACGCCGACAGGTACCGGGACGCGCCGCGGTACCCGATCATCGGGTTTTCTTCCTCCGGCTCGAACGCCGGACCACCGATCAGGTTGGCGTACTCGTTGGACTTGAAATCCGAGAGCCGGATGATGACCGGTTCGGGGGCGAAAGCCGCCGCGATGGTGGCGATGCCTTCGGCCAGGCGCCGGACGTAGTAGTCGCGGGGACCGTCATAGGCGGCTGTTTTTTCCTGGATTTGCCGGATGGTGTAGTCATCCAGGGTCGCCGGGCGCTCGATCTCACCAGCCACAGCCAACAGGGCGTTGGGATGGACACCGATCTGCCGGTTGATGATGAACTCCAAGCGGGCCAGTCCCACACCGTGGTTGGGGAGCTTGGCGAAACTGAACGCCTGTTCCGGGGTTCCCACGTTCATCATGATCTTCACCGGAGCTTCCGGCATGGTCTCCAGGCTGGTTTCGTGCAGCGAGTACTCCAGCAAACCTTCGTAGACGAGCCCAGCCTCGCCCTCCGCGCAACTAACGGTGACCGGAGTTCCGTCCTTGAGGATCTGGGACGCGTATCCGGTACCAACAACGGCTGGAATACCCAGTTCCCGGGCAATGATGGCGGCGTGGCACGTCCGTCCGCCCCTGTCCGTGACAATCGCGGCGGCCTTCTTCATGATCGGTTCCCAGTCCGGGTCCGTCATGTTCGCCACCAGGACATCGCCTTCCTGGAACGAGGACATCTGGTCGATCGAGGACAGCACCCGCACCTGCCCGGCACCGATCCGCTGACCGATCGCCCGGCCCTCCACCAACACCGTGGACCGCTCCGTGAGCGTGTACCGGGAAGTGGTCCCGGCGGCTTTTCGGGACTCTACGGTTTCCGGACGGGCCTGAAGAATGTACAGCCCACCATCAACACCGTCCTTGCCCCACTCAATATCCATCGGACGGCCGTAGTGCTCCTCGATTGCTACCGCGTGCCGGGCGAGCTGTTCAACCTCAGCATCGGTCAGGCTGAAACGGTTCCGCAGATCCTGCGCCACCGGGACGAAGTCAATCGTCCGGCCAACTTCGTCCGAATCCGTGTAGACCATCTGCACGGCCTTCTCCCCCAAGCCGCGCTTGAGCACCGCCGGGCGCCCAGCTGCCAAAGCGGGCTTGTAGACATAGAACTCATCAGGGTTCACAGCCCCCTGGACCACGGCCTCCCCCAGCCCATACGAGGACGTGATGAAGACAGCGTCCCTGAAGCCGGTTTCGGTGTCCATGGTGAACATGACGCCGGAGGCACCGACGTCGGAACGCACCATCCGCTGAATACCTGCCGAGAGCGCCACTTCCGAATGCGTGAAGCCGTGATGTACGCGGTAGGCGATTGCGCGATCGTTGTACAGGGAAGCGAACACATCCTTGATGGCCAGCAGGATGTTCCCGATGCCGCGGATGTTCAGGAACGTCTCCTGCTGCCCTGCAAACGACGCATCCGGAAGGTCCTCAGCCGTGGCACTGGAACGTACCGCCCACGACACATCCCCACCATGCTCCTGGGTCAGTCGCTCATAAGCCGTCCGGATGTCCTCTTCGAAACCGGCCGGAAACGGCGTCTCACGGATCAGGGTCCGGATTTCCTGGCCGGCCTTGGCCAACGCGGCCACATCGCCGCTGTCCAAGCCCTCAAGAATGCTTTCAATCCGGGCATCCAACCCCGAGTCCGCCAGAAAACGCCGGTAAGCGTCCGCCGTCGTCGCGAAACCGCCTGGAACCTTCACCCCGGCAGAGGCGAGATTCCGGACCATTTCCCCAAGCGATGCATTTTTGCCGCCAACCTGGTCAAGGTCGGACAAGCCAAGCTCAGAAAACCAAAGAACGTTAGTCATAAATTGTGTCCTCCATTGGGCACGCTCTGACAAGCGCTAAAAAAACTAGGTCATGCAAGGATCCAGCGCACGGGTCGAGGGAAGCAAATAGATGTGATGAGCGCAACATGACCGGGAAGTAACGAAAGGTCACCCACCCGGTCTCGGAAGCCACTGCGTAAGACCATTGCCGGAATCAAAAGCCCGCGGCGTTTGGCGCGAATCGCGCGGTGCCTTACTGCGCGGCGTCGAATCCGGCGAGAAGGCGCCGTGATGCCGTAGCCATGTGGGAACGCATCGTCTCGGATACTGCTGACGCGTCCCTGGAACGCAATGCCTCGAAGATCGCAGTGTGTTCGCGGAGCGCGGCTTCGGCGTGACCTTCGTCGGTCAGGGCACGGTCCACCCAGATCCGCAGCAGCGAGCGAATGCTCTGGAGGAGCTCCTCCAGGACCATGTTGCCGGAGGCGGCCGCAATTTCGCGGTGGAAGGCCGCATCTGCTTCAACGAATGCTGCGAGGTCATCGAGGTTCTTGGCCATGACGTCCAGGTCGGTCTGCATGCGCTCAAGCGCCTCGTCAGTAACCCTAAGCGCGGCAAGCTCAACAGCTTGAACTTCCAGGCCGCTGCGCAACTCAACCAGTTCGCGGGTACGCGGCTCACCCAACATCAGTCCCCAACTCAGCGTCCGGGGCAAAAGTTCGGAGACGCCGTCGCGCAGGTACGTTCCCGAACCTGGGCGCACGATGACGATACCGAGGATCTCCAACGCGGCGAGGGCCTCGCGGATCGCTGAACGCCCAACCCCCAAGGAAGCCGCCAGATTCCGCTCCGCCGGAAGGCGGGTTCCCGGTGCGATGTCACCACTCGTGAAGTAGGCGAGCAGCCTTTCTGCAACTTCGGACACAACGGAGCCCTGCTCCATGGGGGCAAGCGCTGCCGTCATGTGTGCCGCTGCTGCGGCGGTGTTCGCTGACATGCTCTCAGCGTAACAACCGGATGACCAATTGAGCGTTTGGGGATCCGGAACAAATACTTGAGGTCAACCGGTTGACCAATTTGCCTCGAGCGCCCTATGGTTTAACTCACAAGCTTCGCCAACGCCGGATCCCCACCGGCATGACATGAGTCAGCCCGGCGCATCCAGTGCAGGATCCGCAGGGATACCAACATCTAGGAGTCAATGTGGACACCACACAATCGGTGGTCGAAAAATCCGCAATCAAGAAGGTGGCAATCCGGCTGGTGCCGTTCGTCGCCCTGATGTTCTTCATCAACTACCTTGACCGCACGGCCATCTCCTTTGCCGGCCCCAACGGTATGAACAACGATTTGGCACTCTCTGCGGCCCAGTTCGGCTTCGCATCCGGAGTCTTCTTCATCGGCTACATCCTTCTCGAAGTCCCCAGCAACCTGGCCCTCCACAAATTCGGCGCCCGCCGCTGGCTGGCACGCATCATGGTCAGCTGGGGCATCGTGTCCCTGCTTTTCACCTGGGTAGGCAACGTTGAGCAGCTGTACATCCTGCGTTTCATCCTGGGTGTTGCCGAAGCCGGCTTCTTTCCCGGCGCCATCCTCTTCCTGAGCCTCTGGGTTCCGTCCAAGCACCGCAGCAAGATCCTTGCCCTCTTCTACTTGGCACAGCCACTCACCACTGTGATCGGCGCCCCGCTTGCCGGAGCTTTGATCCAGCAGCACGGCGTGTTCTTCGGTCTCGAGGGCTGGCGCTTCATGTTCTTCGGTGTCGCCATCCCGGCAATCGTCATCGGCATCATCGCCTGGTTCTACCTGGCGGACTCCCCCGCCAAGGCCAAGTGGCTGACATCCGAGGAAAAGACCTGGCTGACCGGCGCCCTTGAAAAGGAAAAGGCCCAGACCGCCGCAAGCAACAAGCACGTCAGCGTCCGCACCGTATTCGGCAATGGCCGCGTCTGGATGCTCTCCCTGATCTACTTCGGATTCATCTACGGCCTGTACGCCCTGGGCTTCTTCCTGCCGACCATCATCGCCGGCTTCGAAGGCCTCTACGGCACCAAATTCGATGTCTTCCAGAAGGGCCTGATCACAGCGATCCCGTACCTGCCGGCAGCGTTCGCCCTGTACTTCTGGTCCAAGGACGCCACAAAGCGCGGCGTAAAGACCTGGCACATCGCCCTTCCGGCCCTCATTGGCGGTGTCAGCATCCCACTGGCGCTGTTCGCCGGATCCCCCGCGGCAACGATTGCCGTCATCACCATCACGGCCATGTCCATCTTCGCGGCACTGCCCAACTTCTGGACGGTTCCCACCCAGTTCCTTACAGGTGCAGCGGCCGCCGCAGGCATCGCACTGATCAACACGGTGGGCAACCTGGCAGGTTTCAGCGCCGGATACATCACGGGCTGGCTCAAGGACCTGACCGGCGGCTACACGGTACCCATGTTCGTCGTCGGAGGCTTCATGTTGCTCTCCTCGATCCTCATGGTCACCCTCAGCCGCCAGCGTAAGTCCAGCGACGGCATCCCCGCCGAGGCACTGGACCCCGCAGGTGCCGGCCACCACGCGGAGCCGTAACCACGCCAAGCAGCAGGTTGTGCCCTTCCAGCAGGGAGGGCACAACCACCACACCTCACACCTTTAGTACAGCCCAGGAGATACCCCATGACCCGCCTCTTCAACGAGCCCTCAGCTTTCGCTGACGAAATGATCGAAGGCTTCGTCGCATCGCACGGCCGCTGGGTCCGGCGTGTCGCCGGTGGCGTCGCCAGAAGCACCCGCAGTATCCCGGGCTCTGTGTCCTTGGTGATCGGGGGCGGCTCCGGTCACTACCCGGCTTTCGCTGGCTTGGTCGGCCAGGGCATGGCCCACGGTGCAGCGATGGGCAACCTCTTCGCGTCCCCTTCCGCCCAGCAGGTCTACAACGTAGCCAAAGCCGCGGACAACGGCGGCGGCATCCTGCTCGGCTACGGCAACTACGCCGGCGATGTCCTGCACTTCACCCAGGCCCAGGACAAGCTCCGCGCCGAGGGCATCGACTGCAGGAGCATCGCCGTCACCGATGACATTTCCAGCGCGCCCTTGGCCGAACGGCACAAGCGCCGGGGCATCGCCGGCGACCTCACGGTCTTCAAAGTGGCGGCAGCGGCCGCCGAAGTGGGCTACTCCATGGATGCCGTGGTGGAGATTGCCGAACGGGCCAACGACCGCACCCGTTCCTTCGGTGTCGCGTTCACCGGCTGCACGTTGCCGGGCGCGGACCACCCGCTCTTCACAGTTCCCGAAGGGCGTATGGCCGTGGGAATGGGCATCCATGGCGAACCCGGTATTGCCGAAACTGACGTCCCGACCGCGGACCAACTCGCCGAACTGCTGGTCAAGGACCTCCTGGCGGAAGTCCCGGACGGCCTCACCGTCCGCGGAGCACGCGTGGTCCCGATCCTCAATGGCTTGGGCAGCGTCAAGTACGAGGAACTGTTCGTGGTCTACCGCCGCGTGGCCCAGCTGCTCGCCGAAGCAGGAATCGAGGCAGTGGACCCACACGTGGGCGAGCTCGTCACCAGCTTCGACATGGCCGGCACCTCCCTGACGTTGTTCTGGCTGGACGCGGAGCTGGAGGCGTTGTGGCTCGCGCCCGCCGATGCCCCGGCTTTCCGCCGTGGTGCGGTCACAGCAACACCGCTCGACGCCGCACAACTCGCCGCCGGCAACGACGTGACGGAGCGTTCCATCCCAGTTGCCTCCGTGGTCTCCCGTGATGCAGCAGTCCGTGTCCTTGCGGCACTTGGTGCCGCGAAGGCAGTCATTGACTCAAGCGTGGACGAACTGGGAAGGATCGATGCGATCGCCGGCGACGGCGACCACGGCATCGGCATGGAACGCGGAGTCCGGGCCGCCGTGGAAGCCGCGGCAGACGCCGTCGAACGCGGTGCCGGCGCCGGAACCGTCCTGAACCTGGCCGCCGATGCCTGGGCAGACAAAGCCGGTGGCACCTCCGGCGCCCTCTGGGGCATGGCCTTGCGGGCGGTTGGTGACGCCTTGGGTGATGTCAACGCGCCCGACGCCGGTGCTGTCGCCACCGGTGTGGCCGACGCCGCAGCCGCGATCATGAACTTCGGCAAGGCCAAGGTGGGCGACAAAACCATGGTTGACGTCCTGGTCCCGTTCCGCGACTCACTCAGCGAGGGTGTCCACCACGGCCAGTCCCTCACCGAGGCGTGGGGCATCGCCGCCACCATCGCCGAGCAGTCGGCCGAGGCGACCGCAAACCTGCTGCCCCTCATGGGCCGCGCCCGCCCGCACGCGGAAAAGAGCCTTGGAACGCCCGACGCCGGAGCCGTCTCCATGGCTTTGATCGTCCGGGCCATCCACAACACCCTCGCCGGGAACACCGCCGGGAAGATCTCAGTAAAGGAAACAGCATGAGCACCAAACTGCGCCTGGTCATAGGATCGGACGACGCCGGATTCGAGTACAAAGAGGCCCTCAAAGCCGACTTGGAAGCCAACGGTTTGGTGGAATCCGTGACCGACGTCGGCGTCGACGCGTCAAGCCACACTCCGTACCCGTCCGTGGCCATCGCAGCGGCTGAACTGATCGCCGCCGGCAAGGCCGACCGCGCGCTCCTGGTCTGCGGCACCGGCCTCGGCGTCGCGATCGCAGCGAACAAGGTTCCCGGCATCCGCGCCGTCACCGCCCACGATTCCTTCTCCGTGGAACGCTCCGTCCTTTCGAACAACGCACAGGTCCTCACCTTCGGACAGCGCGTGGTTGGGCTGGAACTCGCCCGCCGCCTCGCCAAGGAATGGCTCACGTACACCTTCGACGAAACCTCTGCCTCGGCCGAGAAGGTCACACTGATTAAGGACTACGAGGGTGTCACTTCCTGCTAACAACTCCGGGGTGAAATCCATGGCGGTCATCGGCGTGAGCCTGAAGATGTACTTCGGCTACCAGCGCTCCGTGGACTACTGCCGCGATGTCGCCACCATCGCTTTCAAGCACCCGGCCGTGGTGAGCGGCGACATCGAAGTATTCGTGCTGCCCACCCTGCCGGTCCTGCCCGAAGCGGCCCGGATCCTGGGGCAAGCCAACGTTGGAACGGGAGCGCAGGACATCTTCTGGGAAGACGAAGGCGCGTACACCGGGGAGGTCGGCGGCAAGACGGTTGCGGAGCTCGGTGGCAGGTACGTCGAGGTTGGACACGCGGAACGCCGCAGGATCTTCGGCGAGGACGATCGCGTGATCGGCCTGAAGACTGCAGCTGCCTACCGCAATGGCCTCACGCCCGTGCTCTGCGTGGGCGAACTGAACGCCGGCTCCCCCGAGGAAGCCGTTGCCCACTGCATGGCAGAGATCGACGCCGCGCTCAACCGTGCCGCAACCCTTGGACCCACAAACAGGACCATCGTGGCCTACGAACCGCAGTGGGCCATCGGAGCACCGGAACCTGCAACACCGGACTACATCAGCGCCGTGGTTCGTGGCCTGGACGAGCACCTCCGCTTGCTGCCGGGCCAGGAAAACAGCCGGGTCATCTACGGCGGCAGCGCCGGACCGGGCCTGATCACGGAACTTGACACCGCCGTCGCGGGCTTGTTCCTGGGCCGCTTCGCGCACGATCCGCAAGCGCTGAAGACCATCCTGGACGAGACAGCGGCGCGGCTCGCCGCGGATAAGGCGGTGGCGGCATGAGCAGGATTGGACTCAGCAGCTACGCGTTCTTCTGGCAGCTCTCGGACCAGGTCAGTGAACCGCTGAGCATTCACGACGCCCTGCGGAAGGCCGCGGACCTGGATGTGGATCTCTTCCAGATCTGCGATTACGCGCCGCTGGAGGACATGGACGACGCCGACCTCGCCGCCGTCCGCCACACGGCAGACGAACTGGGAATCACCCTGGAAGTGGGGACGAAGGGCATCCGCGCGGAACACCTGCGAAGGTTCCTGCATATCGCCCAGGTGCTGGGCTCGGACCTTTTGCGGACCATGTTCAACGTTCCCGGCCATACCCCGGACAACGAGGAAGCCGTGGCGATCTTTACCGAGGTGCTGCCCGAGTTTGAGGCAGCCGGGGTGAAGATCGCCGTCGAGACCTATGAACAGGTCCCCACTGAACGGATCCTGGACGTCGTCCGCCGCGTCAACAGCCCGTATCTCGGCATTTGCAGCGACCCCGCCAATACCGTGGCGGCGCTGGAGATGCCGCGGCAGGTGATTGACGCCGTCGGGCCTTACGTCCTGAATATGCACATCAAAGACTTTGCGTTCAGCCGCAAACAGGGATGGGTCGGGTTCACGTACTCGGGCGCACCCCTGGGCGAGGGCCTTCTCGACTACGACTACATGGTCGAAAAGATCCAGCCCAAAGAAAGAAACATCAACCAGATCGTCGAACACTGGCTGCCATGGCAGGACACCGAAGCGGAAACCATCCGCCTCGAAAACCAGTGGACCCAACAAAGCCTCGATTTCCTAAGGAGCAAGTGAAATGTCAGCAGAACAATTGACCGTCGCGGTTATCGGAGCCGGTGGCAAAATGGGGATGCGCGTTTCCCGCAACCTCCAGAAGTCCAGCCACACCGTCTTTTACAGCGAGAACTCCCCGGCCGGCCAGGAACGCGTCCGCGCCGAAGGCCGCGAGATCACGGCAACTGACGACGCCGTCAAGTCCGCCGACGTCGTCATCCTCGCCGTCCCGGACACCGTCCTTGGCATTGTCTCCGAGGGCGTCGTCCCGCAGATGAAGGCCGGCGCGATCCTTCTGACCCTTGACCCGGCCGCCGCGTACGCAGGACTGCTGGCCAAGCGCGACGACGTTGTCCAGGCTGTTGCCCACCCGTGCCACCCGTCAGTGTTCCTGGAGCGCACCACCAAGGAAGAATGGGCCGATACCTTCGGCGGCCAGGGGGCCCCGCAGAATGTCGTAGCAGCCATCGACGACGACGCCCCCAGCACCACCCGCGACGTAGCCGAAGCGGTCATCCGCACCATTTACGCACCCGTGATTGACGTTCACTGGGTCACCGTCAAGCAGCTCGCCATCCTGGAACCCACCCTGGTGGAAACCGTGGCCTGCATGATCGGCACCCTGCTCAACGAAGCACTGCACGAGACCGTCCACACAGCCGGGGTTCCCGAGGAAGCCGCCAAGGCCATGCTGTTCGGCCACGTCCAGATCGCACTCACCAACGCCCTGCGCGGCTCCAACCCCTTCTCCGAAGCCTGCGAAATCGCCATCCAATACGGCAAGGACACCATCATCAAGGACGACTGGAAGAAGATCTTCGACGACTCCGAGCTGGACGGCGTCATCGCCAAGATGCTCAAGCTGGACGCCGTCAAGCGCTGAACCTTCCCGGAGTTGCGGTGGTCACCATGCCACCGCACCTCGGGCCATCCCGGGCTGCGGCCCAGGCAGGCGCTTTGCTCAGCCTCACGGCACCGGCGGCGCGTCTCCCGGCTCCACGAAGCGATGCGTCCGCTCGATCTCGGCAATCTTCGGATCGGTTTCATCGGCGCCATAATCCGATGGCCGGGTCTTGTCCGCCCCTGCCGGCACCTTCAGCGCGCGCAGCACCAAGGTGAGGACAGCGGCGACGATCAGGTTGAGGGCGAAGGCCGTAACGGCGATATACACGGTGAAGTCGGTTCCCGGGATGGGGGCGACGGATCCACCAAAATGCGCGTGGGTCACCGGGTTGACGACGTTGTAGGCCGAGACGGTACCGAAGGCTATGCCTACCGCCCATCCGGCAAGCAGCGCCCAGCGGTCAAACCATCGCGTGTATAGACCGGCTACAACGGCCGGGAACGTCTGGAGGATCCAGATGCCGCCCAGCAGCTGCAAGTTGATCGCCGTGGTCTGGTCCATGGCGACGACGAAGATGAGCGCGCCAACCTTGACCACCAGCGAGACGATCTTGGAGACGCTCGCCTCTGTCTTGGGGTCGACGTCGGGCCGGATGAAGTCCCGGTAGACGTTGCGCGTGAACAGGTTCGCCGCGGCAATGGACATGATGGCCGCCGGCACCAGGGCACCGATGGCAATGGCCGCGAGGGCAACTCCGGCGAACCACGCCGGGAAGTGGTCCAGGAACAACTGCGGGACCACGAGTTGGGGATTGACCGATCCATCGAGGTCAGTCGGCTTGGTACCGGCTTTGATGGCCACGTAACCCAGCAGGGCGAGGAACCCGAGCATGAGCGAGTAAAGCGGCAGGATGGCTGCGTTGCGTCGGATCGTGTTGCGGCCTTTTGACGCGAGGACGCCAGTCACGGAGTGCGGGTACATGAAGAGGGCCAGGGCTGAGCCGAGCGCCAGGGTCCAATATGCGGAGTAGTTGGCGCCGCCTGGGATGAACACCCCGGCCGGCTTGCCCGTTGCCTGGTTCACTGTGCCCAGCTTGGTTTCCGCCGCACCGAAAATCGTGTCCCAACCGCCGAACTTGATCGGAAGGTAGATGACCGCCACGATGACGGAGAGGTAGATGAGCAGGTCCTTGACGACGGCGATCATGGCCGGCGCCCGCAAACCTGAGGTGTAGGTGTAGGCGGCGAGCACGACGAATGCGAGGATGAGCGGCAGGTCCGTTAGCAGCACGTTCTCGGAGCTGCCGAGGCCGAGAACCGTGAGGACTGCCTTGATGCCCACAAGCTGGAGGGCGATGTAAGGCATCGTCGCCACAATGCCGGTGATGGCGACGGCGAGCGACAGCCACCGGCTCCCGTACCGGCCACCAACGAAATCCGCGGAAGTGACGTAGCCGTGCCTGTGGGACACGGACCACAGCCGGCTCATGATGATGAAGATGATCGGGTAGAGGACGATCGTATACGGCACGGCGAAGAAGCCGGTCACCGCGCCCGTGGCCCACATCGCTGCAGGCACGGCCACGAAGGTGTAGGCCGTGTAGAGGTCGCCGCCCAGCAGGAACCAAGTGATCCACGTTCCGAAGCCGCGGCCGCCCAGCCCCCATTCATCGAGGCTGTGGAGCCCCTCGTCCGACTTGCGCCACCGAGCGGCAAGGAAGCCCATAACAGCAACAATGACGAACAGCACGATGACGATGATGAGGGCGATCCAGTTGATCTCGCGTCCGTTCATGGCCTGTCCCCTCCGTTTCGGTTCCCGGCGCGGGCCGCTGTCCGCCGTCGTCGATCCTCCGTACTGACCAGCCAGTAGGCTATCCCGCTGAGCCCTGCGGAGATGGGCACCCAGAGCAGCTGGTACCAGTAGAAGAAGGGCATACCGCCCAGGCGTGGCGCGTCGAAAGAGTACAGCTGCGGCATGAGTGGGAGCACGATCGCGGTGACCAACAGTACGCCTGCCACCACGTAGGGTAGGGGCCTCGCCGGTCCTCGGGTTGGCGTCTCGCGGGTTGGCTGTCCGCCCGGCGGAACTGCGGGGAAGGGGCCCTGATCCGGACCCGCACCATTTTGATTGGACACCACGACCTCCTTGTCGACCATGGTTGGAGGGCGAATATGCCCTCCTCAACTCTTTTGTACCGCTGTGTGTCCCGCTCGGGAAGGCCTCTTCGGCCTATCCGAAGCCTGTTTGTTCATCGCAGGATTCTCTTCCTTACCGAGCCAGGAATGATGCGACCCGGCATGGTCCACACCACCAGCGGAGGGTGGCTAGGCTGGGTGGATGGCAACACTAATTCTCGTGCGGCATGGCCGCACCACAGCCAACGCCAGTGGACTGTTGGCGGGTAGGGCCGACGGCATCAGCCTGGACCAACTGGGCTGCGATCAAGCAGCCCTGGCCGGTGACCGGCTCGCTGCTGTGCCCGTCGCCGGGGTGGTATCGAGCCCTCTTGAGCGTTGCCGGCAGACCGCCCGGCTCATCATCGATCGCCAGGCCGGCTCGCCGCAGGCAGTAGTGGATCCCGATCTCACCGAGTGCGATTACGGTCAGTGGCAGGGCCGCAAGCTCGATGACCTGGCCACCGAGGATTTGTGGCCTATGGTGCAGTCGCAACCGTCCGCCGTCGTCTTTCCCGGCGGTGAATCCATGGCCGCGATGCAGGCCAGGTCCGTGGCAGCAGTTCGACGCCACGATGCTGCCTTCGAAGCCCGGAACGGGCCAGGGGCCGTGTGGGTGGCCGTGAGTCACGGTGACGTCATCAAGTCAATCCTTGCGGACGCGCTGGGCATGCACCTTGACCTGTTCCAGCGTATTAACGTCAGCCCCGGTTCCGTATCAATCGTGCATTACAGCGCGAGTCGCCCCAGCGTCCATGCGACCAATACCGAAGCTGGTGACCTGTCGTGGCTGTCGAACGGCATCCGCTCGGGCGATGCACCGGTGGGCGGCGGCGCAGGACAGAAGACGACGTGAAGGTCATGTGCCTAAACTACTGGCATGCCTACACGCGTTCACGAGTTTGCCTGGCCTGATCGGGTTGTCATTGGCACCATTGGCCTTCCCGGAGCGCGCACGTTCTACCTGCAAGTGCGGACCGGGGCGCAGATCGTGAGTATTGCCCTTGAGAAGCAGCAGTCGGCCCTGCTCGCGGAGAAGATCGACGAACTGCTCGATCAACTCCTCACCGTCGACGGCAACCCCTTCAGCGTCCCTACGGGTACACCCATTGAACTCGTCGACAATGACCCGATCGAACCTCCTGTGGAGCAGTTCCGCACCGGCGCCATGACCTTGGATTGGGACCCAACCACAGCCCAGATCGTCGTCGAGGCATACCCCCTCATCGACGTTGATGCTGACGACGAGGACGAACCGCTTGTTGAGGACGGCTCTAACGAAACCGAAATGATGCTGGTGCGAATGCCGGTTGGGACCGCCCGCGCATTCGCCAAGCGCACACGTGAGATTGTGGACGCCGGTCGGCCGATATGCCCCCGCTGCGGGTACCCCATGGATGCGGACGGGCACGACTGCACCTTGCCCGAGGTCTAATGCCGGCGCTGGACCTGATGACCGCCGAGCTGACGCTTTCAGGGCGCATCACGGCGGCCTCAAACGCCACATTCCTCGGCAGCATCGGCGACGTGCCGGTCGTCTATAAGCCAATAGCGGGCGAGAGCCCCCTATGGGACTTTCCCGACGGCACCCTCGCCCACCGGGAGGTGGCCGCGTACCTGGTCTCGCAGGTCCTCGGCTGGAACGTCGTGCCGCACACCTGGCTGCGTGACGGTCCTCTGGGCGAAGGGATGGTGCAGCTCTGGCAGGAGCAACACCCCGCCCAAAGCGCGGTGGACCTGATTGCAGCGGACCACCTGCCAGAGTCAGGTTGGAAACACGTTCTCGAGGGACAAGATGAAAATGGTCGGATGGTGGCCCTCGTCCACGAAGACTCGCCGGCGCTGAGACGTATGGCGGTGTTCGACGTCGTGGTCAACAACGCTGACCGCAAAGGAAACCACATACTTGCCATGACGGACGGACACCGGCACGGTGTGGACCACGGACTCACCTTTCACAGCGAACCTAAACTGCGTACCGTGCTATGGGGATGGCTGGGAGAGGCCCTGACAGCGGAGGAACTCGACGGGATCGATCGCGTCACCGAAGGACTAAAGCGCGAGCTGGGCCGGAATCTGGCGGACCTGCTCACTTCCGAAGAAATCGCATCGCTCATCGCGCGCTGCGCTCGGCTCCGGCTGACGGGACGATTTCCGGCCCCGGTCAGTGGAATGCCGGCGGTCCCCTGGCCGCTGTTCTAGAGTCGGCTACCGGCTACCGGCTACCGGCTTCGCGGGCTGAGTCGTCCGGTACTCCCCTGTGCCAAGTCTTACCGTCAGGGGTTCTCGGCCTTACGACTGATTTGTGGGCTCCCAGCCCCTTCCTTCCGCCCGGTCAGAACAGAGCCTGAAGGCGATGTCTGCCGCCTTGCTAGTTGCCACGGCAGGTAAAACGTCCGATCCCCGGCTTCCTTTCCCGGCTTCAAGCCCGGCAGCGTAACCGACCATGAAAGCCGTCACCGGCGCTGCTGCATGGATCACGGAGTCTGCAGATTTCCTGGCCAGATCGAGGACAAGTTCCTGGTCAACCTCAAGGTCCAGGATGTGCAGCGCCCTTGCCAGTTCCTGGCTCCACTGGGACAGAACCTGTGCTTCGTTGTCGCTGGGCATGATTTCTCCTTGCCGAAAGTCTCAAGTGGTTCGGGGGTGGTGCCGTGGTTCGGTGTGGTGCCATGAGAATACAAGGCATTGCTCCACAAGTCAGGGGTTGCCCGGCAAATTGGCCGGGGACCGGGCATTCGCCCGCGCCGCTTCTGGACAGGGATTAATCGCTGTTCATGGACGGCGGCCGTGACAGACTGGTGCCATGCTGCTCGATGAGCTCGTGAGGACCTCGGAAGCCGTCGCGGCCACCCGCTCCCGGGTCGCCAAGATCAACGAACTGGTAGGCCTGCTGCTGCGCCTCGACCCCGCGGACATCCCGACGGCGGTCGGCTTGCTCACGGCCAAGCCTCGCCAAGGGCGGGTCGGGATCGGCTGGAGCGGCATGAGGGCGGCCAAGGGCAAGCCCGCTGCTGAGCCGACTCTCACCATCGCCCACCTCGACGCTGCCTTGGACCGGCTGCTGGCGGCCGCAGGCGCTGGGTCGACCGTAGAACGCGCCGCCATCCTTCGGACCCTGATAGCGGAAGCCACAGAACGAGAGCAGACCTTCATCGCCGGCGTGCTGCTCGGGGAGCTTCGTACCGGTGCGCTTGAGGGCGTATTAACGGATGCCGTTGCCCGTGCCGCCGATCGCCCGGTCGAGGCCGTACGGCGCGCAGCGATGCTCTCCGGCGATCTCGGCGGGACTGCCCTGCTGGCGATCACAGGCACCGCCGCCGAGCTTGACGCAGTCGGCCTCGTCGTCGGGCGTCCTGTCCAGCCCATGCTCGCCGCAACCGCGGCCAGTGCCAGCGAGGCCCTGGAGACGACGGGGGAAGCGTCCGTGGAATACAAACTCGACGGCGCACGCATCCAGGTGCACCGTGCCGGCGACGACGTGCATATCTTCACCCGCACCCTGGCCGAAGTGACCCATCGGTTGCCTGAGGTGGTGGAGGTGGTGCGCGGACTGCCGGTGCGCGATGTGATCCTCGACGGCGAGACACTGGCACTCGACGAGGACGGCGGGCCCAGACCATTCCAGGAGACCATGTCCCGGTTCGGGGCAAACGCGGCGCGCACCACACTGCTGCATCCGTGGTTTTTCGACGTGCTGCACGTCGACGGGCGCGACCTTCTCGACGAGCCGCTGGCAACGCGAATCGGCGTGCTCGAGCGGATCGTCCCCGATCACCGCATCCCAGGGAAAATAACTGCGGATGCAGCTGTTGCCGAGAGCGTTTCGCGCGATGCCCTGGAAGCCGGCCATGAGGGTGTGGTCGTGAAGGCGCTGGGCTCGTCCTACGCCGCCGGGCGGCGGGGTTCGAACTGGATCAAGGTAAAGCCGGTGCTCACCTACGACCTGGTGGTGCTCGCCTGCGAATGGGGGTCAGGACGACGCGCCGGGCTGCTGTCGAACCTGCACCTCGGAGCCCTGGACCCTGTTGGGGAGTTCGGCGAACCCGGCGATTACGTGATGGTGGGCAAGACTTTCAAGGGCATCACCGACGCGCTGCTGAAGTGGCAGACTGAAAAGTTCCAGGAGTTGGAGGTGCGGCGTACTGCGGGCACCGTATGGATCGAGCCGGTCACCGTGGTCGAGATCGCCATCGACGGCGTCCAACACTCTCCCCGCTATCCGGGTGGAATCGCCCTTCGATTCGCACGCGTCAAGCGCTACCGTGACGACAAGACCGCCGCCGAGGCCGACACGATCCAGGCCTTGCGCGCTCTGCTCCGTACAACAGGGGGTAGAAAGGTATCGCCCGCACCGGCGGAGCCGGATCCCCGGGCCCTGGCTGAGGAGCCTTAATCTGGATGTTGGTTGAGTTCGACCAGTGTGGCGGTGGCCGCACGGGCCGCCGATCGAGAGCAAGGCACTTCCAAAATCCGCACCAAAGGTTCCCTTGACAGAGCCCCCCATCGGCCCTAAGTTTATTGCAACCGATCTCAGCAACCGATCTCACTGCTAATTTCGTAAAAATGCAACCGATCTCAAAGGAGAGACTCGATGATCAACTGGCTCCTCCCGATCGTCGGTGGCCCACGTTTGGTAGGCATCGATTGAGCACGGCATGCTCCCGCATATGCAACCCAGTTCACAGGAGAAATTCATGATCAAAAAGCGATGGGGCTTGGCGCTCGTCACAGCTGTCGTGGCCGGCCTCGCCCTCAGTGGCTGCTCCCCCTCGGCTTCGGAACCCAAAGGTCCCGTGACGCTCAATTACTGGGACTTCCTCGATCCCAGCCAGGCGAATCCGCGCTCGAAGGCACTCAAGGAAAACATTGCCAAGTTTGAGGCGGCAAACCCCGATATCAAGATCAACCTCTCTGTGGTTTCGCTTGGCGACATGTTGAACAGACTGCCGCAAGCGGCGGCAGCAGGTCAGGCTCCTGACGTCTTCAAGATGTTCACTCCCGTAGTGCCCCAGATGGCGTCTGCCGGCGTCTACGCACCGCTGCCTGAGGCTGCTTCCAAGGTGACTGACTGGCTGCGTCCGACCGACACTCTTGCCGGCCCTGACGGCAAGCCGGTTGCCGTGCCCTATGAATACCGAACCTGCGCCCTCTACTACAACCAAAAGATCCTTGACCAGATAGGCGCGACCGTTCCCACCACGTACGACCAGGTTGTCGACGTTGCCCGGAAAGCTGCTGCTGCAGGATTCACCGGCTTCGGGACCGGCTTCTCGGACACCGACAACTCGGCAATCATCAGCACCTTCTTCAACTGCTTCATGACACAGGTTGACCAGGAAATCTGGAACAAGGATGGGAAAGCGGATTTCGCAACAGCCAAAGGCAACGAGTTTGGTAACTTCCTTGCCAAGCTCAGGGACGCAAAGGCTTTGGGTAGCAACGTCGTTTCAGACACGTACGGCACAGTAGCTGACGGCATGGCGAGCGGCACGGTCGCCATGGCAGTTCTGGGCACGGAACGAGCAGTTTCCTTCGGCTCGCAGAACAAGGACCTTAAGTGGACGGCCTTGCCTAAAGCGAGTACCGGCGATACGACAGGTACCACCATTGGCTGGACGTTGGGCATAGGCAATGGCAGCAAGAACACCGACGCCGCCTGGAAATTTATCGAGTACATGACCGGGCCGGAAGCCGGTGCCCTCATGGCAACCGGCGGTGAGGTGCCCACCCGGGCAGCCACCTACCAGCAACCGTTCTTCTCCACGCCTGAGGCAAAGACCGTCAATGACATCGCAGCCTACGTCAAGACCAACAGTGAGCCACGCACCTATTCCAACACCTGGACCGCACTTGCCACTGGTCTGTCCCAAGCCGGGCAGAAACTGACCCTCAACGGTACGTCAGGCAACGACTTTATCCGTTCCGCGCAGGACGCGGCCAACAAGAAGTAGCCGCCCGATATCAGGGGAGCCTGACCAAATCAGGCTCCCCTCGGAAGGAACACAGATAATGTCAACAAAAAGCCCAACCCGCACCTCACGCCAGACTGTGGCTTCCCCTTCAGGCGTCGATGCTATCCGCCGGGTCCGTAGGGATCGAATGGTATGGCTCTACGTCGTCCCCGTCAGCGCCGTTTTCCTCTTTGTTTTTGTGGGGCCGCTCATCTACACAGCGTGGACGGCCCTCCACGAGACGACTTATTACCAGATAGGGAAATTCTCGGGTCTGAATTCGTTTGTCCGACTGTTCTCAGACTCCGAACTCCCGAGCCGCATCTGGACAACCTTGGTATTCTCGCTCGGCGCCCTGGTTATCGCCTTGCCGGCCGGGCTTCTGTCTGCGATCGTGCTCAACAATCTTCACCGCTTCAAGCGCTCCGTCCGGAGCCTCTTCCTGCTGCCTTGGCTGATGTCACAGGCCACTGCAGGAACAATCTGGCTCTGGTTCCTCAATCCCAATTACGGTCCCGCTTCCGCTATCACCAAATCCCTCGGATTCGGACCTACTGATGTGTTCTCATCACCCGGCAGTGCGCTTGTTGCAGTAACTCTGATGACAGCCTGGTGGTCCTATCCCCAGGCCATGCTCCTCTTCCTGGGCGCCCTTCAAACGATTCCTGAAGAGCTTCGCGAAAGCCTGAGGGTAGACGGCGGCGGTATCTGGCACCAGTTCGTGAATATCACTCTGCCCTACCTGCGCAACACCATCGTCTCCGTCGTCGTCGTTCTTCTCATGCTCTATGTGCAGATGGTCACCATCATTTTGGTCACCACAAGAGGAGGCCCCATCGGGTCTACAGAGACGCTGTCCATGCGTGTCTACAACCAGATGTTCGACAAGTTTGATCTCTCCGGAGCATCAGCAACGGCAATCCTTCTTTTCGCCGTCAACATCGTCCTGACTCTCGTCGCCATTCGCTTCCGACGGAAGGAAAGCCTGTGAGCATCACAACCCCGCGCCGCCAGCGACGCCTGGGCAATGTCATTCGTGCGGTCCCGTCCTGGGCGTACGTCATTCTCTCAGCCGCGGTGGTCCTTCCTCCGGTCGCATGGATCCTGTCCACTTCGCTCAAGACCGCCTCGAGCACCCTGGAATTTCCTCCAAGGTGGATACCGGCCCCATTCTCTGCCGAGGGCTATATCGGCCTGCTGACGTCGACCAACATGCGCTTTTTCGCAAACTCCCTCATCTATGCGGTCGGCTCTATCGTCCTTGCCCTGGCAATTTGCATCCCGGCAGCGTACGTGGCAACGCGGTACCGGAGCCGCCGCATGGAAACACTGATGACCGGGATTCTGGTCCTGTCCATGGTCCCGGCGATCGTGGTTTTCATCGCGCTGTACTCCATGTTCGTCAAGACCGCCTTGATCAACACCTACCCGATGCTGATCATCGTCTACACGGCAATCATCTGTGGACAAACCATCCTGTTCCTGCGAAATTTCATCGAGAACATACCCGTCGAAATCGAGGAAGCGGCGGCAATCGACGGATGCTCCCGAATGCAGATTTTGTGGCGCATCATCCTCCCGCTCATCCGGCCCGGTATCGCTGCTGTGGCAATCTTCATCTTTGTCTTCGTTTGGAACGACTTCCTTGTGGGCACCGTCCTCGCCACCACAGAAGACATGAAGACCGTCCAGAACGGCATAGTGCGATACATAACCACCGGCTTCGGTAGCTTCTGGGGACTCTTCGCCGCATTCATCGTCGTGGCTTTCATCCCCGTACTCTCAATCTTCCTCGCATTCCAGCGCTGGTTCGTTGCCGGCATGACCTCAGGTGGTGTCAAGGGGTAGCCTATTCGCCGAGGTTTGGTCCTCAGGCGGGCGTGGTGCCACGGTAAATGCAACATTGGCGGGCAGGGTGCACCCTGCCCGCCAATTCGCTTATGAATTTTCGCTCGAGCGCCAGTCGGGCGGCTGAATCAGTTCTACCCGATTCCCATCCGGATCGAGTAAGTAGATCAGCAGACCTCCTGCAACCGGTCCGGACGTGGGCGCGACCGGTTCGGACAAGGCCCTGTATCCGAGCTTCGTCATTCTGGCGTAGACCTCGCGCAGGTCAATATCCGTGAAGGCAAGATGTGCCGTGCCAGGCTGCGCTTCCGAGGGATCAACGGCAGGCGGAGGATCCTCAACCTGGACCAGCTCCAGGTGAAAGGTCCCATCACCGGCTGTGAGCATCATGGCTTTGACCTTGACGTTCGGACGGCCGTACAGCTCGCCGACGTAGGGGCCCGAGGTCCACTCATTCAAACGGGTAAAGCCCAGCCCTTCCACGTAAAACCGGGCGCTGCGCTCCAAGTCTGCAACGTGCAGAGCAGTGTGATGATGACGGATTGCTGTATGCATTTTTCCTCTAATTCCTGACTGAATCGAAATATCTGCTCAAGGATGCGTGCGGGTCAGGTTCCTATTCCCAGATGTGCTCCGCCTGCCACGTCGAGGGACACTCCAGTGATGTAGCGATTGTCGGGATCAGAAAGGAACAGGATGGCACGGGCAACTTCATCGGGTTCGGCAAAGCGGCGCATCGGTAGCTGCGCTGCCCGCTTGGCCCGGTTTGCTGCTGCGTCCGGGCCGGAGTCCCTGGCGAATTGAGCCCACATGGGCGTGTTCACCGGTCCTGGTGCAATGGCGTTCACTGAGATGCCGTTGGGTCCAAGCAATTCTGCGAAAGACCACATAATATGCAGGACCGCGAGCTTGCTCGCGTTGTAGGGCAGATAGTTGAGCCGTGCTTCTTTGGCCGCAACTGAGGACAGGACTACGATGGCGCCGGATGTGCCGGTCTCAAGCATCGATTTTGCGGTCTCCCGGACCATGGTGAAGGTCGCGGTGGTATTGATCCTCAGGATGGAGTCGAACTCTTCGGTGCTTGTTTCCATGATGTCCGGTGTGGGGCCGAGCACTCCCGCTGCGTGGACGAGGACATCAAGACGGCCATATTTGGCTTGTATGTCCTGGATAACCGTTGCGCACTGTTGTTCAGAGGTGATGTCGAGGGGATGGAATGCCTCCAGGGACTGGTCCTCTTTCGGGGAACGGTCTGCGCCGATGACGATGGCACCTGAGGCTGTGAGTGCGCTGACTGCAGCATCGCCGATTCCTCCGCTTGATCCGGTTACCAGGACCACCTGGTTTTTGAGGCTCATCGGTTCCCTCCGCTCTGGGCGCGGCTCATCCGCGGCGTTCCTGTGGTCGGGGTGTGAGGTGCTTGCGTCATGTTCATTTCCTTACTCGATATTGCTCGGTTCGGCCGGTCGCCATTGGTTCGCGTTTTGTCTATTTCGCGTTCTGCTGATGCTGCGTGATGAACCGCCCTGGCATCAGGGGCTGCCCCTGCACGGATTGCGTCGGCGATCTCTGTGGCACGGAGTGCCTGGGCGAATGAAACGGCCGGCGTTTCACCCGCACAGAACCTCAATGCCGCTTCCGCCTGGCGGAGGAAGAGGTCAGAGGGATCGAAGGTCTGCTCTTGTTGGCCGCCGTCCCGGTCCCACACGTGCAGGGAATCGTTTGACCACAACATCCGGCCGCCATTGGCAAGGACATCGACGGTCAGGCTCCAATCGCCCTGGTTGAGACCTTCGGGTTCTTGCCAAGGGGACCAGTAAGTCTGCAGAGTGAACACCACTCCAGAGGGGAATTCGAGCGTGGAGACGACGTGTTCCGGCACCGGAGATCCGTAAAGGCTGTTGCTGGCGCTGGTGGCCAGGACCTTCGGGTCACCCTTGAACCACGACGAAACCAGTTCTATGGCGTGAATGCCGTTCACTACCGCAACGCCACCCTCCTTGGGATCAGCACGCCATGAGTCAACGTTCTGCTTATGGGCAACCGAACGAACAGTAATGGCTATAACGTCGTTGTCGCTGACCCACTGCGATACGGCTGGAACGCCTGGATGCTGGTGGAGTGTGTATCCCACCATGAGCCGTTCATTGACTCCCGAAGCAGAGGCCATGAGTGCAGCACCTTCTGCATCTGCCGCCACCGGCTTTTCAGTCAGCACCCGGAATCCCCTGTTCAGCAGATCCGCACAGATGGCCGGTTGCAAGGTTGTTGGCAACGCGACGACGACCAGGTCAAGGTGATCAGGCAGCTCCAGGACGCTGGGCACCAAGTGCGCACCCAGCTCCTGTGCGAGCGCAAACCCCCGCTCGTCCTGCTCCACAAGGTGGGTGACATTTGCACCGGCTTTGGCGAATGCGCGGGCATGCCGGGATCCGGCCCAGCCGGCCGCTCCCACCACAGCGACGCACGGTGCCTGTGCCGCCGTCGTCATGATGCGGGTCCTGCGAAGATCAAGCCTGGGGTGAAAGTGTAAGTCATGAAATCTCTCCCTTGAGTCCATTCAAAATGTCGATGAGATCGGTTGTATTAATGGGCGACACCAACATTTGGTGTCGCAGTAAGGGTGTCAAGGGCCTTTATCAAGCATGCGTGGCTTGTTGACCATGATTGCCCCTGCCACAAGCACCACGAGCCAGGCACCGAGCATGCCAAATGAGGGCAGCCAGTCGTCCCCTGGACTGTGCAGGAGCGCGAAAAGAAAAGGGCCGATGCTTGCGAAGGCGTAGCCGGTCCCCTGGGCGAAGGCGGATAAACTTCCCGAGCCGGATTGCGTTCGTGTCCGCTTGTTGATCATGGTGAACGCAAAGGCATAAGCGCCTTGGCCCAGGCCCGCAATGACGACCCAGACCGCTGCAGAGGCTGGTGGGGCGAAGATTATGCCTGCATAACCGACGGCAAATGCGAGGACAAAGAGGATTGCCACAGGTAGCGGGCGTGGCATTCTTACGACAACCACAGGCGCAACCAGGGCGACCGGCAAAGCGAGGATCGAATAGAGCGCCAGCATGGATCCAGCAGCGTCCGGGCCCGTCCCTCTGTCAACGAGAACCGCCGGAAGCCAAGTCAGCGCCGCAAAGGTGTTGCTGGAGCAACCAGCAAAGATCATCGCTGTGCCCCAGCCGATTGATGATCTCCATGGTTTTATCGCGTTCGCAGGGGGCAACGGCCTATCATCGGCTGGTGAGGTCCGCGAACGGGCTAGGTTCCGTTTGGCCGCCGGAAGAATCAGCCAAGGGATCGCAGCAAGCGCACTGAAGGCAGCCCAAATACCTATGGAGAACCGCCAGCCATATAGATTGCCCAGAGGGATGGCGAATTGGGCGGCCATGGCCGTGCTGCCACCCAGGAGACTGATGTGAAGCGCTGCCAGAACCCCGATCCGATCGGGAAAATACTTCATCAGTAGAGGCGGAGCCACGACATTGACCAGGCCAATCCCAAGCATGGCGATGCAGGTGAACACCAAGAATGCCACGACGTTCCATCCAAGTGCACGGCCCACCTGACCTGATGTTGTCAACAGGATCGCGACCAAGAGCAGGTGTTCCATCTGGAATTGCCGCACGAGCGGCAGCGCAAAGAATCCCATCATTGCGAAGCCTGCGGTCGGCAGCATCCCGAGGATCCCCGTGGTTACCGCGTCGAACGGAAGGTCCGCACTTATTTGGCCAAGGAGCGGGGACACCGCCGAGACCGCTTCTCTCGCGCTGAAGGCAACCAGCAGGAGTCCAGCCAGCGCGGTGACACGCCCCCGAAGCGGCCGCTTCTCCGCTTCCTTGCCTTTCAGTGCACCCATGTTTCGTAGGCGAAGTAGAGCTATGTTCGCACCTCCCTATATCCGACAGTCGGCTCTGGCCACTGCGTCTAAAGCGCCCGCGCCAGACACCTGTGCAACTTTGGCAGAGGTGAACGGTTCAGCTTGCGTTTACCGCGTGGCTTGCCCATTCGCGGCCGGTCTGCTCCTCTGTCGGCAGGCCGGCGGCTGCAAGGATCTGATCGAGCAGACGTTGGGTGTGAACGGCTTCCCGGCCTGAGGTAAGCGGCTGGCCCCTGTCGGCGACCCGGTCCAGGAAGTGGTGAACGGCGGCCGAGAATCCGAGGGTGTCTGTCGCCGTAGCCCAGCCGTATGCTTCCGCGCTCAGTTCCCGTGACGTCGTGACGCCGTTGATGGTGGTGGAAACCGTTTCCGGTGCCCTGACTTCGACCGTCTTCCCGTCACCATAGGCGTCCAGTTTTTCGTTCCATGCCCCCGCTGTACGGGCCGCCATCAGGACGCCGGTATTCCCGGTGCTGAAGCGGATGGTCGCTGCAAGTCCGTCTTCTTCCCAAGGATCCTCACCCGCGGCATGGGCGGCCACGTGTTCCGGTTCGCCTCCGCAGTACCAGCGTAGGAGATCGACCATGTGGATGGCGTTCTCGAAAGTCGCGCGGTATTCGGACCCTGGGCGGTTCTTCTGGGCGACGCAGAAAGTAGCACCTTTGTCGCCAAAAACTTCGCGGCCGGCCGTGTATACGGGTGCATACCGGCGGTTGAAGTCAACCATCAATATCCGTCCCCGCTCGTCGGCCAGATCAGCCAGACGTTCCGCTTCATCAGTTGCCGGAGCCAAAGGCTTCTCGCAAAACACATCCACGTCGTGATTGAGGCAAAGCTGGACGGCATGGGCATGCTCGGAACGTGGGGTCAACACGAAAACTGCATCCAGCGCCTGCGCGGCCAGCATGTCCTCCACCGTTTTGTAGGCATCGTTGAAGCCCCACCGCCGGACCAGGCTGCTGGGATCCTCACGCCGGGAAACCAAGGCAGCCAGCTCAATGTCATCGCGTTGCACGAGGGTGGGTAGCTGGGCAATGGTGGCGATGTTGCCGGCGCCGATAACTCCGACGCGGAGGCGGTTGGTATTCATCAGGCGTTCCTTACTTTGGCCGAATCAGCGAGCATTGAGCGCAGGACAGCGACGGATTCCCGGAATCCATCCTCCGGCGCAGGGAGGTCTTGCGGGTGCCAACGGTATTCAAGCTCGATGCTCAGCACGTCGTCATAGCCGTGCTGAAGCAGCGCGACGAGGATCCGGGCCCACGGAACAACACCGCTTCCTACAACGCGGGAGCGGACTGCGCGCTCTGAGGCGTTGACCCTGGCCGTTTCAGTGGCGCGGAAGGCCGCATTGGGATCCGTGAAGACAAGGTCTTTCACGTGGACGTGACCGATCAGGTCACCTTGAACAGCGAAGGCTTCTTCGTAGTTTTCGTCGTGCGTGAAGGTGAGGTTCGCCTGATCGTAGAGCACGCGGACGGACGGCTGGGCAATTTCCCGGACCAGGGCCGCTGTGTCCGCTGCCGTCTGGGTCATGGTGCCGAAATGGTTCTCCACGCAGAGGCGGACGCCAGCCTGCTGGGCCACGGGGGCAAGGGTCTCCAGCGCCTTCCGCAGCTGTCCCCAGCGGGCCGCGTGATCGGTGTCTCCGGGGTGCCAGGAACCAGCGTAGACACGGACGCGGTCAGCGCCGAGCAATTGTGCGGTGTCAATGGCACCACGGAATTCGTCGACGGCATTGCGCCATTCGGCATCGTCGAGTGAGTTGATAGCGGTGGTGTAAGGCGTCAAACCGACGATTGGTACGCCTTCGCCTTCGGCTGCTTTCAGCGCCTCCATTGCCGAGCGCCGGTCGCCCAGGGGCAAACCGGACTTGTAGTCATCCTGGTAGATGACCTCGGCGGCATCGAGCCCTGCGGCCCGAAAGAGACCAAGTGCTTGGGGAACGGTGTGGTTCGGCGTACCTAGAGTGTGACCCGCTAGCCGCATTGTTTATGTCCTTTCTGAAGTGTTTGGAGCTGCCGTCCAGTCCGTAGGACCGACCAGCCGGGGCGGGGCTGCGACGCGGGATCTGTCCACGATTTCCATCAGCAGCCCCCAAGGGGTGACGAAGTAGGTCCAGCGGTTGCCAGCTACGCGTGGGCTGTCGCCAGCGACTTCCTTGCGCTCACCGAGCACCCTGACGCCAGGTGTTTCCTGCAGTACGGCGATGGCTTCGTCGACGTCATCCACGACGAAGCACAAGTGGTGCCCACCGGCGTCGCAATGACGCGGTGGCGTCTCACGCCGCTCAGCGCTGCTCCACTCGAAAAGCTCGATGTTCAGGTTCGGCGGCAAGCGCAGCATGGCAAGCGTGAGCTTGGCATCTGCCGGCACTTCGAAGTTGGTGGTCATGAATTCTTCATCGGGGCCGCGCTCGGAGCGGTACAGCTCCTCGGCGCCGAGGACTTCGACAAAGAAGCGAATGCCTTCATCAAGGTTCGGAACCGTCAGACCGACGTGGTCTGTGTGCCGTATTCCCGGCAGGCGCCGGAGCGTCTGTTCCTGCGCCCCGCTCATTTGCGCGGTCCAGCGGTGGAGCGACGGACCAGAAGCTCAGGCTCGAGGACTATATGCTCAACCGCCCCATCCACGTTTTGCTTCTCGGCCAGCTCGATGGCAATGTGCCCCATGTCGGCAATGGGCTGCCGGATGGTTGTCAGGGCAGGGTTAAACCGGGCACCAAGAGCAAGGCCATCGAATCCGATAACCGAGACGTCTTCCGGAACCTTCACACCGCTGCCGCCCAGTGCTGAGATCACGGCGAAGGCCACCATGTCGTTGGCTGCGATGATGGCCGTTGGCGGATTGTCCATCTCCAGGAAGTGCTCTGCACCGCGAGTGCCCGCATCAAGGTCTGAACCGCTGTCCAGCACGATGGGCGTGCTCCCGCTTTGGGCGGTGAGTTCAAGGTAGGCGTCCATCCGGTCTTGGGCAGTGTGTGTGCCGGCGATGCCGGATACGTATCCGATCGATGTATGCCCCAGGCCGTGCAGGTGGTCAAGTGCGAGCATGATCCCTTGACGGCTGTCGACCGTGACGGTTGGTACGGAGGAATCCCCTTCCACACGGTCGATTACCACCACTTTGTGGCCGAAGTCGAAGCGTTTCAGGGCCTCGGTATCGACCTTGGTCGAAGGTGCCACAATCCCGAAGGGGGCGTACATCGCCTGCATGGCGGTGAAGTATCCGTCGGTCTTGGCTGGGTCGCCGTTGGTGACGCAGAGCATGAGCTGGTAGCCGCGCTCGTCGGCTGCCTGTGTCATCGTCTTGGCAAGTTCCGCGAAGAACGGGTTGGTGATGTCGGGGACGATCAGCGGAATGATGTTGCTTGTCTTCCGTCGAAGCGCCTGGGCGAGTGGGCTCATCGTGTAACCGAGTCCTTCGGCGACCCGGAGGATATGCTCGCGTGTTTCGCTCTTCACCGCCTCTGGGCGAGAGAACGCCCGGGAGACGGTTGACCGATGGACACCGGCGGCTTTCGCGACGACGTCGATACTCAAGTCAGGCATGTTCTCTTCCTCCGTGCTGGTTGCCATAGGCCTGCCAAATGGGGCGCATGACATTTTCGAGCTGGGCCAGCGTCGGCAGGCCCCGGAATCCATCTTCCAGCGTCCGGGCGACGTTCCGCACAAACGGGTCGTAGAGCGGGTCGCTGTCGACATTGATTTCGTCGATTTCCGTAGTTCCGTCCAGTGCCGTGAAAGTAGCTGTGCCATCGGAATTAAGGGAGGCGAATCCGGCCTCGCCCACTGAGGTAAAGCTGCAATACCGCTTCAATGGCGAGCCAGGGAATGCGTAGCCAACTTCCACGATGGCTTCACGTCCCTCCGGCGTCGTGATGATGAGGCTGGCATGATCCTCAACAGCCTGGCCGTGGAGAACCGAAGAGAGCCGGGAATCCACGTCCGCTGCCGGCTCATCGCAACCTCGGAGGAACAGGTCAACAAAATGTGGACCCAGGTTCGCGAGGCAGCCTCCCCCGGCCTTGACCGGATCGAGCATCCAAGGATTGGAGTTCTCCAGATACCGGGATGGCGGCCCGGCAATGAATGAGGCTCGCTGATAACTGGGCCTACCCGCCTTGGCAAGCCATTTCTCTGTGGGTCCGCCGCGCTGAACCAAGGGCACAGTGGCTGGCACACCTGCTGCTTCGGCGGCCTGGCGCACGGTGGCAAGCTCCCCGAGGGAAGTGCCCACCGGCTTTTCCACGACGAACGGAATACCCCGCTCGATCAGGGCCATGCACTTTTCCGCCATCCCCTCGTGGGGACCAAAGACGTAAGCGAGTCCCACGTCGGGAAGATCAACCAGCTTTTGCCAATCGGCTTCAGCGTCTGTCTCCCAGCGAGCGGCCAGTTCCTTTACCTGCACACGAGAGACATCTTCGTCGCTTACTCCAACCACGTCGTGTTCTTCGGCGATAGCCTGCGCGCAGAGTGGAACGTGCCAATGGGAGGCGCCAAGAATAATTGTTCGTACATGAGTCAACCGCAATACCCCCTTGTATGAGATCGGTTGCTGAGATCGGTTGCAATAACAGTATGGATGGTGGGAGAGTTTGTCAACGAAACATCAATACGGTCGGGCCGCTCGTGAAGATGACGCCGCCCGGCCAGAGAGAGGCCAGCTATGAATAAGAAACTTCGCACTCTGCAAACCATCCATGAATCAGGAGCCGTCCTCATCGTGCGGCTGGAGAGCGCCGAACTTGCCGAGCAGGTCGCTGAAGCTGCCATCGAAGGAGGCTTCCGGGCCCTGGAAATTACTCTTTCCATTCCGGGGGCCGTTGAAGTGATACGCCACCTGGCCGCAAAACACGGACCCAGCGGCGTGGCGGTCGGGGCGGGGACAGTGCTTGATGAGCACTCCGCATACGAGTGCATCCGGGCGGGCGCCGAGTTCCTGGTCAGCCCCCAACTGAACCCTGCCATGATCAGGACAGCAAACCGGTACCAAGTGCCAACAATCAGCGGAGCCTACACGCCAACCGAACTCGTCGAGTCCGCCGAGGCAGGTGCCGACATCCTCAAGCTCTTCCCCACCGAGGCTGGCGGAGTCGCCTACGCGAAAGCAGTGCTGGCACCGCTGGCGCACCTGCCGATCATGCCGGCTGGGGGCGTAACCCTGGACAATGTGGGCGAGTGGTTTGCCGCGGGTGTGGCAGGCGTCGGCGTGGGGAGCTATGTGACCAAGGCATGGCAGCCGGACGGCGACTTTACCCGCGTCAGCGAGGCAGCCCGGGCTTTCCTCGCAGCTGTAGCAGAGGCCCGCCGTTAATGTCCCCCCAGGTTTTCATTGTCATAGGACCGGCTGGCTCGGGGAAAACGACCATTGCCCAGCAAACGGCAAAGGACCATGAGGCCGCGTACCTGGACAAGGACCGGGTCAGCGGGCGATTTGTCGAATTCGCCCTGGCCGCGACCGGACACGATCCCACCGACCGGGAGTCCAACGACTACTACCGGGACAATTTGCTGCCACTTGAATACGAGACACTCATGGATGTGGCGGGAGTGAACCTGCGCCTAGGCAGGTCCGTAGTCCTCGACGCCCCTTTTGGGGCCTATTTTGGGGACCCTGACTATTTGACCCGCACGGCAGACAGCTTCCACTGGCCAACGTCCACGATCACCGTAGTCCGGGTACGGGTGCCTAAAGACGTTCTGCGTACTCGGCTTATCCGCCGCGGACTGGAACGAGACCAGTGGAAACTTGCCCACTGGGATGAATATTGGTCCTTATATGGCCGCTTGGAGTGCGCCTGGTCCGGCGTGGAATACCTGGACTTCAATAACGAGGCGCCCCTTCCCGTCGATTGAGCCCTGCTCCTAAACGACCGCATGTTGGATCCGAGCAAAGCTATGGCAAAACACATTGACAATGATCACATAGCATCCGTATCGTTGACTGCAACCGATCTCAGCAACCGATCTCATTGGAGATTCCGGATGTTGCATATGCTTCTTTCCGCTTCAAAACCCAGCAGCGCCCACCGCGCTGCCCGGCTGCCCGGCGTTGGAATTCCATCGAACGGGCCAACAAAATCTACAGCCGGCTGAAACCCGCACACCGACGTGTCCGGGAACCCGCAATATACCCACAGCACTAAACGTGAAAACATGGAGAGTTCAATGAAGACCTCAAAGGAAGCCGTTGACAGTTCCGGCACTTCGGAGCGACCCGAAGCGTCTGAACATCCTCGTCGCACACTGAACATGGTGGCCGGTACGATCGGCCATTTCGTTGAGTGGTACGACTGGTACATTTATGGACTGCTGGCGGCCGTGTTCTCGTCACAGATTTTCCCCAGCGATTCCCCCTTCGCCTCCCTCATCGCAGCACTGCTCACCTACGCGGTCGGGTTCGTGGTACGCCCGCTCAGCGGAATCATCGTCTCGCCACTGGCCGATCGTTTCGGCCGGCGGGTCATTCTTACACTGTCTATCTCCGGAATGGCCCTCGGCTCGCTCATCATTGGCCTCACTCCTTCTTTTGCAACCATCGGTTACGCAGCGCCTGTACTCTTCCTGGTTGCACGCATCCTCCAGGGAATCTCGGCCGGCAGCGAGGGACAGAGCGCCATCGCATTCATGGTTGAACACGCTCCCGCGCGCCGGAGGGGCCTGTTCGGTTCGTTCACCAACATGGCAAGCGGTCTGGCGACCCTCGCGGCAACAGGGGCCGCTGCAATGGTCACATCATCCTTTACACCGGCAGACCTTGCGGCGTGGGGCTGGCGCATCCCCTTCGTCATTGGAGGCATCCTCGGCATCGTAGGCCTCATCCTGCGGTCCCGCGCGGAAGAAACCCCTGAATTTGAAGCAGGGAGCCTTGTCGATCAAAAGTCCGCAGCTGCGCGCCTGATGGACCTGCTTCGCGAACACCCCAAGGCGCTGCTGCAGGCAGCAGCGCTCTCTGCTCCGGCCGTGGCCTACTACACCTGGGCCACGTTCCTCCCCACCTACGCCAAGCTGACCTCCGGCCGGGACCTCGCTTCCACACTGGCCGGCAGTGTTATTGGGCTGGCCTTGCTGGTTATCATCGTGCCGGCATGCGGCGCGCTTTCCGACCGTCTCGGCCGACGCAAGATCTTTCCGATCATCGGCGCCATCGGCATGATCGTCCTCTTCTACCCCTTGCTCCTGCTCCTGAACCAGCCGGGCTTCGGCGTTTACGTCCTCGTATCGGCGTCCGGATGGGTTGTTCTCGGTATCTGGCAGTCGGTCTATCCGACCATTCAGGCCGAGCTGTTCCCCGCCTCCGTCCGCGTATCGGGCATCGGCTTCGCACACCAGATCGTGATTGCCGTCTTCGGGGGTACCGCTCCGCTGATTGCGGCCGCATTCGTCGGCGCCGGGCAGCCAATGCTTGTCGCGGTCTACATGATCGTCGTCGTCGCTATCTGCCTCGCGGTCTACTTCACGCTGCCGGAGACCGGAAACCGCGGTGACCGCGCCACCGTGGCGCTTGCCGACCCTGAGGTACTCGAAGGCGAACACCTGGTCTCAAGCACGTCCTCGCGTACCAGCTAGGGCAGGCCTGGCCGTTAGGCGCGCCTGTCCTTTGAAGGCCGGCACAGCCCGACGAGGCATCAGCGGGTGACCCCGATTTACCGGGCCGCCGGCTCGCGCAGCAAATTGCCGGGTGGGATCGAAATTTACAGTACGTGCTATCTAAAAGTTCGTTCCACGTTGGCTCAGAACTGAGAGGAACTCTCCAAGTGAACCAAATGATTATCAATACGTTTTCCTACCTGTGGTCATCCTCGGCAATTGATGCGATTGCCGAGTTGGTTGAAAACGGGCACAAAACCTTTGAAGTCCCAATTAGCTCTCCACATTGCTGGCCGGAGGAAATCTCCGGCCCCGAGCGGTCCGCGATCTACAGCCGGCTCAATGGCTACGGCGCCGATATCAGGTCGCTGAATGCCGGTGGATACGACATCAATCTGGCCAGTCCCGGGGCAAATATGCGCCGGAAGAGTATCGAGCATATCAAGTCAGTGATTGAGCTGGCCGAAGCTTGGAAGGTCCCGGAGGTGGTGATCTCCCCCGGGACGCGACGCCCTATGATTTCGCCCTCTCTTGAAAAGACTTACGGGTGGATGTACGAGAGCCTGGAAAGCCTGATTCCGCTGGCCAAACAGGCGGGCACGCGACTCCTCTTCGAAAACACTCCGTATTGCTTCACCCCCACGATCCAGGACCTGGCAGGCGTCGTTAAGACAATCAACGACGACGCCGTCAAGATCGTCTATGACGTCGCCAACGCCGCCTACATAGGTGAAGACCCCGTACAAAGCTTGCTCTCCCATCACGAGCTAATTGGGTTGGTACATATTTCCGATACGGGTACTGACACATGGGGTCATGATCCGATCGGCACGGGAGTGATTGACTGGTATGGACTGGGCAAGGCGGTCAGCGAAACGTGCGGCGTCAACAACGTAGTTCTCGAGATTATTCGCGAAGAAAACCCCGAACAAGAATTCAAGAAGGCGATGCAGGACCTCAAGGATCGGGGCTGGGAACTGGCCAATTAACCCGGATTTGGCGATCGGGACGCCTGCGGGCCCGTAGGTCGAATTAGAAATTCTAAATAGTTCACATTGCGAATCAGGTGGCCGGTAAAATTGGGCAGCTCTTGATTCTCAAGCAATAGAAGTATTTCTCAAGTGAACCGATGATAAGGACGACGTTTAATGAGAGCTTTGGTCAGTGGTGGAAGCAGCGGCATAGGAGCATCTGCCTGCCTAAGAATCGCAGAGGCGGCTCTTGCCCGCGGCGTACACCCCATGATCGCAGTGGCAGGACACGAATCGAACGGCAACCAAGACCAGGTGGTGCGTTCGATCCAGTCAATGGGCGGTACCGCGATAGCACTGGCGGGCAACCTCGGCGATCCGGATGTACCAAGTCAATTGGTGGAAGCTGCGGTAGCGGAGTTTGGTGGGTTGGACGCCCTGGTAGCGAATGCCGGGATCGCAAATCCTGGTGCTATCTGTGACGTGACAATCGAGGACTGGGACGAAATGTTCTCCGTCAACCTTCGCGGACCGTGGCTTCTTGCCAAAGCAAGCCACCCGCATTTGAAGCAGAGCCGCGGATCCGCCTGCTTTACCTCTTCAATGTCTGGCCAGATACCACACGCAGGATCAGGTGCTTATAGCCCCAGTAAGGCCGCGTTGACGATGCTGGCCCAAACTCTCGCGTTGGAATGGGCGCCTGAAGGAATTCGCGTCAATGTGGTCTCCCCCGGAATGACTCACACACGGATGACCGAAAAAATGTACGCCGATCCCCAAATCAAGAAGGCCAGGGAAAACATCATCCCCTTGGCACGAATTGGAGATCCCATGGACATTGCCAACGTGATCGAGTTTCTCGTAAGCCCTCTGGCGGGCTACGTCACCGGGCAAGACATTTGTGTCGACGGTGGCTTCACCAAATCTATTCTTAGCCATATCCCTGGACGACCAAGCTCCAAATCCTGAAGCCTGCACTGCACCTGCAACCCGGAGCAAAGGGCCAGCCCCGCCACCGTCACGTGCTTTGAAAGCACCGTTACGTTGGCGGGGCCCGACTCACCTGGGCCGCAGCACATCGCTCAACTGTCCATGACAACTACACGAGGAGGCGCCGTGTACATGGCAAAGAACATTTTGGATGGCACGGAATGGACCGCCCCGGAGTTCGCGGTTCTTCTCCCGGAACAACAAAAAGCAGCCCGACAGGAACTGGCATGTCTGTCTTGTGGCGGCCCCGCCGTATTTCGAGCGGGAGCGAAGCGGCGGCCATCGTTCGCCGCCCATCATCAGTATGGCTGCCAGTTGGTTTCGCCAACGTGGAGTGCTTTCAAATACTTGGCAGGCCAGGGATACGCGCTGGACCAAAAGGCCGGAATCTCAATCGGGTGACCCGTCGAAATATGAAGCATGAGGGGCTCGTTCGTGATGAACGGAGTACGGATCATCGTCATGGCTGACAAGTCATGACGCCTACTCCCCCACCCCTGCGGCAGGGCCCCTCTATAGTGCGCCACGCTCCTACGCAATAACGGGACTGTCCCTCGGTACTTGGGTTCCTTCAAGCCAGGCACTCCTGTCTGGGACCCATCGTGCGGCTGACTCTCACTCCGAACTGAATTTCGGGCCTTCGGGTATGATAACTATCAACTCAGGAGTTACATCGGTAGATCAGTTATTGAGTCAACCCCAGAAAGGCGGTGTGACAATGCGCAGCCGAAGCAGCTTTGACGGCATGAAATGCAACGTCGCCCATGCTCTCGAAGCCATCGGTGACGAATGGAGCGTGCTGATCATCCGGGACGCCGTTGTCTGGGGCAAGAGCCGCTACGACGAATTCCTGGAGAGTCTCTCCATCTCGCCCACGGTTTTGTCCAAGAGGCTGGCCACTCTGGTGGACGCGGGCATTTTCGAGCGCTCTCTGTACAACGAAAGGCCTCCCCGGTTCGAGTACAAGCTGACGTCCGCTGGCAAGGAACTCGAGGTGCTGATAAAGGTTTTGGATAACTGGGGATACGAACACGCCCGCACGCCCGATGCCGCTGACCCCATTATGGTCTCAGGCTATGCCCAGAACGTCATATCCCGCTGGTTCAGCGAGCCCGTAACCGTCGGGTCAGGCGCCTCCAGCCGTTAGCCGGCGCATCGGCGAAGTTCACGGCGGTCTGGTCTGCACCATGCCGGAGCCGGGGCGTCGGCACCAACTCAGGCAGCCGTCGGCGCCAGTCGTTTGCTGGCCGGCGCCAGCAGAACGGTCCAACACACGACCAACTCAACGACCCGCGCCATAAAACGGTGCGAGAGCGGGCCGGGCCCGCACGGGTCGCACCTCCATTGCCAAGGATGTCCACGACCAGCCCCAACCGGACCTTTTTCAACGAGGCAACCTATGCCCCGCCGAGGACCTTTTCCATGAGTCAACGTGAGGGGTTGACAGGCGCACTGTGACGGAATAATGTAGCTGCCATCACCACTTACTACTGAAAACGTAGCAACCCCCCGAGTAACTATCGAAAATGGAGTAAGTGCGATCCGGAGGCCATCGCGTTCGCTACATTCCCCTTCGCGACTCGGCCGCGGTTGGCCTTCAGGCCATGTTCCCGGCGATTGTTGATTCGATTCGCTGGAAGTTCCACTTCGAACGCTGTTCAAGCCCAGCAACTACAAAGGAAAAGTTTTATGCCCATATTTCACGCGTATATTCCAGCTCAAAAATTCTCAAGCGAGGAGAAGCGTGCTCTTGCCGATGCCTTGAATCTTGCGCTTCATGAAGCGATGGAAACGCCCATGGATGATCGTTTTGTCGTCATCAGCGAGCATGGCGTGGATGAGCTCTTCATCCACCCAACATTCCCGGCCCAAAAAAGGTCCGACCGGCGCTTGATCGTGACCGTAACCTTCGGTGACAGCAGGACTATCGAGCAGAAGCGCAGGCTCGCCGAGCTGGTCACCCGCTACGCAGTGGAACGCGTGGGCGTCGACCAGGACGATGTAACTCTGCTTATGCATGCCATTCCGCTGGAGAACATGAGCTTCGGCGGCGGCAATCTGGTTTCCGACATCGACCTTTCGATGCCCTGGGTGGAAAGGTAGGAAAGTTCGCGGATGGGATGCTGAATCCAATCGTTGACAGCCACGCTGCCACGGAATAATGTTGCACGCATCACCATCGACTACTGAAAACGTAGTGACTTCCGAAGTAACTACCGAGAATGTAGTCATTGCGGCTGTCGGGCATTGCCCCTGCATTCCCAATCTGAAAGGAAAGGCATGTCCTCTCTGTACCTTGCTACCCCTGTGCGCTCTGTCGACGTTGACGGCACTGGGCTGGCATACCGCGAATTCGGAGACCAATCCGGCGTTCCGCTGGTTTTGTTCAGCCGGTTCCGCGGAAGCATCGACGACTGGGATCCCACTGTCATCGAACTGCTCTCCCAGGATCGCCGCGTGGTCACCTTCGACAACGCCGGCGTGGGCTTCAGCGACGGTGAGGTTGGGGCCAACATTACCGAGATGGCCAAGACTGCCATCGAGTTCATCAAATCCCTTGGTGTTGAGAAGGCGGACCTGCTTGGCTTCTCGATGGGCGGGTACATCGCCCAGCGCATCGCCCTGACCGAGCCGGAGCTGGTCCGGAACATCATCCTCGTAGGTACGGGTCCTGGTGGCGGCGAAGGAGCCACCTACCCCGGGCCGGAGGTTGAACACTGGGTGAATGCAGTACGAGACCCGGAACTCACCTTCCAGGCATTGTGGTTCAACGGTAAAGGGACCGGCAGAGCCGCAACCCGCGCCTACATGGACCGCATTTACACTCCCGAGCGTCCCGGGCGCGCCAATGTAACTGCCGAGGCCGGCGCAAAACAGCGCGCCGCCATCGTTGACTGGTGGGAAGGCAACGGCTCCACCTTGCCGGAGCTGGCGAACATCCAGCACCCGGTCCTGGTCGTCAATGGTTCCAATGACGTCATGGTGCCCACCCCGAACTCCTTCCTAATGGCCCAGCGCATTCCCAACGCCCAGTTGATCATCTACCCCGACTCCGGACACGCCTCACTCTTCCAGTACCCGGAAACCTTCAGCGAACATGTCCTGAAGTTTCTCAGGGACCAGGACAACGGCGGCATGAAGTGATCCATTCCCCCTTCGAATGTCGGGGAAGAGTTTTGGTCACCGGACCCGACGCCGGGTAAGGGACTGGCCATTGCCAAGGGCTTTGATGCCTGGGCCGGCCCAGCAGAAAGGTCCCCGTCGGACGCATTGGCGAATGCAACGAGGTCATCGGGGCCGCCCTGGCACGTCATCCGAAACCCCTTTCTATCATTTCTCCTCTAATTAGACAGGACTGGAATTCAATGGAGACTTCCACAACACCTACGACATCCAGTGGCAATGGATACTCAGCCATCGCGAGCGGCCATCACGCCGCTCTATTCCCTCAACGACAACAGGAACTCTCCGAGCCCATGCCCTCAATGCACCAGGTGGCCACTGCGCCCGGAAGCCCCTTTGAACTCCGCGGCAAGCGCGCCGTGATCACGGGGGCAACTTCCGGCATGGGACTTGCTGTCGCTCGAGCCTTTGCACTGCACGGGGCAGACACCATCATCTCGAGCTTCGACGCGGACGATGTTAGTAGCACAGTCGAGATGCTGGCCAGCGACGGTATCGAGGTTTCGGGCACAACATGCGACCTCTCGAGTTCGGATAACGTGCGCTCGTTCCCAGCGGCCGTCACCGACGAATTCGGGCCCATCGACATCCTGATTGCGCATGCCACGCCATTTGCGCCGATGGGCCCGATCGAACAGACTACCCGCGAGGAACTCGACCGCCTCTTCAGCGGGGTCCTCAACAACTTCGAGCTGATGCGTGGCTTCCTGCCGATGATGTCGAAGAACGGTGGCGGGTCCATAGTCGCAACTTCAAGCATTGCCTCAGTTCGCGCCAGCATTTCGCTCGGCGCGTACGGCGCAGGCAAGGCAGCCACGGACGCCTTCGTTCGAAGCATCGCGGCGGAATGGGGCAGCCGCGGCATCCGAATCAACAGCATTGCTCCCTCGATCGTGCGCACACCATTCGCCGCTCCCGTCTGGGACGACGACCAACGCGGCGACGCAGCCGCGCGCAAGACGGCCCTCGGGCGCATCGCAGAACCGGAAGAGGTGGTGGGTGCTGTCCTGCTGTTCGCCTCGCCGGCCGGCTCCTACATCACCGGTCAAACACTCGTGATCGACGGCGGTCGTTCGATTCTCTAAGAGATCCGCAGTGCATGTCACCTACGAATTAGACGTTCCCTCACACTCATCTACCGGGTCAATGCTGATCCCAAGAAAGGCCGATCGTGGCTACTTCTGACAAAACCTCGCCGATCGTGGCGACCACTGATACGACCTCCGCGAAAACGAACATCCAGGGTTTCCTCGACTCGCAACCCGTAGGAAGAAGACGCTGGTCCATCGTGGTCCTTGCGTTCCTGGTGATCACCCTCGACGGCATCGATGTCCAGGCGTGGAGTTTCGTCTTTCCGCAGATCGTGGCCAAATGGGGGACGCCCCTTGCCGCGATTACCGCAGTGGTTACTCTCGGTGTAGTGGGTATGGCCGTTGGCGCCATACTCGGTGGCCCCCTCGCCGACCGCTTCGGACGACGGACAATCATCTTGGTGGGGACCGCGTGGTTCACAGTCTTCACGCTTCTCGGTGCCGCCTCGCAAACTGTTGAGATGGTTGGCGCCACCCGCTTGTTGGCGTGTCTTGGCCTCGGCGCCGTCCTGCCTACAATCGTCACTCTCGTAGCCGAGTTTGTGCCGGCGGCGCGACGTTCCACTCTCATTACCATCGCCTTCTCCGGATTCACTTTCGGTGTGATCTTGTGCGGCTACTTGGCAGCAGCAATCGTTCCGACCCTCGGATGGCAGGCGCTCCTGGTCACTGCAGGCATACTCTCGCTCGCGATCATCCCCTTGCTCGCGTGGAAAATCCCGGAGTCGGTTACCTTCCTGGCGCTCAAGGAACGCTCCCCCGAGATGGTCAAGCACACTCTCCAGGCAATTTCGCCATCGGCTGACGTTGAGAACATCAACCTCGGCATCGATCGCGCCGAGCCTGTACGGGAGGGCGGCGTCCGAGTCGTGCTGTCCAAGCAGTTCCTGGCCTCAAGCATCCTGCTATGGGTCTGCTACTTTATTGGGCTTTCGGTCACGTACCTCCTCGTCAACTACTTGCCCCTCATCATCAATGCCTACGGGCTGACCGCTGCAGATGCCGGCGTGATCGTCGCAATGTACGGCTGGGGCGGCACGGTGGGCTCGCTGCTCGTCGGTTTCGCCATGGGCAAGCTCGGCAGTTTCCGAGTGCTCGGAGTCATGTTTTGCCTCGGTTCCCTCTCAATCTGGGCTGTCGCGGCGTTCACACTCGGATTCTCCGGCCTCTTGGTGGCCGCCTTCGCCTGGGGACTGTTTCTCCCCGCAACGAACACGGGCGTCAACGCGCTTGCCGCGCTTGTCTACCCAACAAGGGCCCGTGGTACGGGAGTCTCGTGGATGCACGGATTCGGTCGCGTCGGCACCATTGTCAGCGGCATTGTCGGCGGCGTCATGCTCTCCCTCGGCTGGAGCACCGGGCAGATCTTCTTTGCAATCGGCTTCCCGCTCCTCATAGGAACGATCGCAATGATCCTGCTCGGGGTCGCGTCACGTCGCCGGGAGGCGCGCGCGCTGGCCGACAACACCCTCAACTAAATCCCGCCGACAAGGAAGCTACACCATGAACGAGACAACCGATCGCTTCCGCCTTGACGGCGACGTCGTCGTCGTCACAGGCGGCGGGAGCGGCATTGGAAAAACCTTGGCCGCGGCATACGCCGATGTGGGCGCGACCGTCATCATCACCGATGCCAACGAGGAGGCCGCCGAATTGGCCGCCGCGGAAGTTGGTCATGGCGCAACTGCGGTCGCTATCGATGTCACTAACGAGGCATCCGTAACCGACGGTTTCGCGCGGATCGCCGACGAGCACGGCAAACTCGACGTGCTCTTCAACAACGCCGGCGTCAACCGGCGTGTGAAGACCACTGAGCTCAGCATGGCGGACTGGCAGTTGGTGATCGCGGTGAACATGACTGGATCGATGCTTGCCGCCCGGGCCGCGGCCGCAATTATGTTCACTGGCGGAGGTGGCAGGATCGTCAATACTGCCTCGGCACTGGGGCTGTCCGGCGGGTGGTACCCGAACCTGGCTTACCAGGCCACCAAGGGTGCTGTCGTCAACATGACGCGATCGCTGGCAGTTGAATGGGGGCCGCAGAACATCCGCGTCAATGCTGTTGCACCGTCCCTGGTACGCACACCGTTCATCAAAGCAATAACGGATCAACCGGGTCAGGTGAAGTTCTTCGAGGGGCTCTCTCCGCTCGGGCGCATCGGTGACGTGGAGGACCTGATCGGGCCGGTGATTTTCCTGTCATCGCGTTCCTCCGATTTTGTAACCGGACACATCCTGCTCGTCGACGGCGGCCTAATGGCCTCCTAGTGCTGATGGTCTTGCGCGAGGAGACCTATTCCCTGACCATCGGCGGTCGAACGATACATGTAGAGCACCGGCACGACGGGTCCCCCCCGATTTAGTAACTGCACTGACAATGACAAAGGAGTCAGCCATGTCCAATGATCAGCACCAAACGCCGCGATCGCAAACCCAGGGCAAATTCACGATCGAACGGGTCAGCTTCCGTGCCGACGGCGACGTTGAGCTTCGGGGCAACCTCTACATCCCCACGACAGGTGATGGCCCACACCCGGCACTGACGCTTTCCATGGGGTACGGAGGAGTCAAGGAACAGGGCGCACTCCCCTATGCCGAAGCCTTCGCCAGCGCCGGCTTCGTCGTGCTCTTCCACGACCACCGCGGCTTCGGAGAAAGTGATGGAACACCGCGCCAGGACATCAACCCCTGGCAGCAAATCGAAGACTGGCGCAGGGCCATCACCTACCTTGAGTCCCGCCCGGAAGTAGATCCGGACCGGATCGGGCTATGGGGCTCGAGCTACTCGGGAGGCCACGCACTCGTCCTGGGCGCTACCGAACCCCGGTTGAAGGCGATCGTCTCGCAAGTGCCCACCATCAGCGGCTACCAGCAAGGACTCCGGCGGGTCAGCCCCGAAAAACTGGCAGCACTGCAGGCCTCGTTCGCGGCCGATGACCGCGCACAACTCGCCGGTGAGGAACCGCACCGTATCGCCCTGGTCTCTGACGGGTCCGTCCCTGCCAGCTACACCGATCCGGAAGCCGTATCGTTCTACCTGCAACCCATCCCCGACGGGCTCTGGGAGAACAACGTCACCATACGCTCAACACGGGCGGCGCGGGCCTACGAACCCGGGATCTTCATCGGACGCATCTCACCGACGCCTCTGCTGATGATCGTCGGGGACAGCGACACGGTGACACCAACGGATCTGGCACTGGAGGCCTACCAGCGCGCCCTCGAACCCAAAGAGCTGCTGCTCTTCCCCGGGGGACACTTTGACGCCTACCTCAGCGAATTCGAAGCCACCTCCGGTGCAGCCCTGCAATGGTTCACCAAGCACCTCATGCCGGAACAGTAGTGTAGGGAGAAACATCTGACCATGACTGACGGATCCGGACGCTACATGGCTTGGCCCGCTACCACCCGCTACGGGCTCTCTGTCGCGCCCGGAACCCTCGGTCTCGTTCAGGACTTCCTCAACACCATCACAGAGGGAACCATAGCTCCCCCCGACCTACTCGCCACCCTGGACACCGCCCAGGAATGGGCCGACACAGTGACCGAGCAATGGATATCCATCGACGAACTGGGTTGGGCGAAAACCCTGCCTATCGTCCCGTGATGGCAGTCTCCACCGGAGGTATCGATCTCCGGCCAGACGGGGAGGGCTGGCAGTACTTCGAGATGGCGCTGCTTCTCATCTGCCACCAAAGTCAACTCGAAGGCGTCCTACGCCGCATGAAGTCATGCAAGAGCGAGACGTGCGACGTCGTCTTCTTCGACCGCTCCAAAAACAACAGCGGCGCCTGGCACGACGTCAAGGTCTGCGGAAACCGGGCCAACGTCCGGGCCCACCGGGAACGCTCAGCAGCGGTCTAAAGCCCCCATCAGGCGAGCCTTGGTTTCCCCTGCATCCGGTGCACCCAGTTCTTCTGGAGCGCACCGCTCTTACGGCTGAATCCCAACACGTCCCTGCCAGCCCCTGTGGCCCTTTGATCGGGTCAGGGGCACACACGAACACCTGCATTCGATCCTGCCCAGGCGCCGGGTCACCCTGCTGTGGGCCGTTGGAGGATTGCGCGGCCCTCAGTCAGGACGAATTGCTCAATCGGTGCGCTGAACTCCCTTTCCGTGACAGTCCAAGCTGTGTAGCCTTGCGATTTTTCGAAGAGAACGCGAGGTTCCACACCATCGCCAAGCATCCATAGCATGTCAGCCTTTGGTGTTACTGCCTCTACTTTTCCAATCCGGCTATACCGGCTCCCTCTCCGTACACAAATGGTGCGCCCGGCCAGATGAGTCCAGTCATCAATACGTCGACCCGTCATATCAGCGACTCCATGGTTGGTAGGGCTATCTTGATGAAGCCAGTGAGTTCCTGGCCGCTCGAAGTGGTGCAACATCAGATTTCGAACCACCATCCAATCCACGCTGCCGAGCCGAGGAGAGGACCCTCTGGCATGATCTCTTCGTGCACAGATGCGGACGGGAGCGGAAGATTCTCCAGCCCGCGTTCGGTATACATAGCTGGTTGAGGATGCTGGTCGGGCAATACAACGCTCGTACAGAGCTCAGCGGGGGCAGTACCGTGATGGCACAATTTTCCGTGCAGATTATTTGACATGGGCGGATCCACTTGGCTTTGCGCGCCATAAAACTGCCTGAGTGATTTGGCCATTGGCATCAGCATCGTAGGGGCCGAGCAACTGTATCTCGGGCGGGATGTGTTCAGTGCATGTCAGTGGGAGTCTTATGACCGTTGGAGTGCTCCCTGTCGGATGATTGATTAGCCGCCGGGACTTCATGGCGGTTCCCTTCTTTCCTGTTGGTGGTGTTGTTCAGCTGTGCAGTCGTGAAAATTGAGCAGGGCAAACCCTTATTCAGCGGCTGAGGAGCAGGGCTTCCCCCTGGCCGCCGCCGCCGCATAAGCCGACAGCTGCCTTGCCGGTGCCGCGCCGTAGGAGTTCGTAGGCGGCGCTGACCACCAGCCGTGCACCGGAAGCGCCGATAGGGTGGCCTAGGGCGATCGCTCCGCCGTTGATGTTGATCCTCTCCATCCCGACGCCAAGCTGTGCGGCAGAATGGAGCGCTACCGAGGCAAAGGCCTCGTTGATCTCCACGAAATCCAGTTCAGCCGCGTTCCAGCCCTCCTTTGCCAGTGCTTTGCCGATTGCACGGGCTGGTTTGTCCGGCAGTGACGTGTCGGGGCCGGCTGTCTGCCCGGGGGCACCGAGTACGGCCAGGACCTCAAGTCCATGGTCATTCGCGTAGCGGCGGGTAGTAAGGACGACGGCGGCCGCACCGTCGTTGAGCGGTGAGGCATTACCGGCCGTGATTGTGCCGTTGGGTGAGAAGGCAGGCCGGAGCCGACCCAGCAGTTCTTCGCTGCTGTTCGGGCGTACGCCCTCGTCCATGGTTGCCAGTTCGGTCTGTCCGCCCCGATGGGGCACCTTAACAGGGACGATCTCGGCGTCGAAGAGCCCGGCCGCCTGTGCGGCAGCAGCCCGGCGGTGGGAATCGGCCGCAGTCCTGTCCTGTTCCCCGCGGGCAATCCCGATAGCCTCATTTATGCGGTCCGTCGCCAGGCCCATGGCCTCGTGGTCAAAGGCATCGGTAAGTCCGTCATGAGCCGCCGAGTCGACTAAGGCGGCGTTTCCATAAAGATGTCCGGCGCGCGAGCCTGCCAGAAGGTGTGGGGCGTTGCTCATCGACTCCTGTCCGCCTGCCACCACTACATCGGCTTCTCCCAACCGCAGCAGGCGGCTCGCCTCGATAATGGCACTCAGGCCGGAGAGGCACACCTTATTGACGGTGGAGGCGTGGGCGCCAAGCGGAATCCCCCCGGCGACGGCCGCCTGGCGGGCAGGATTTTGTCCCGCCCCGGCCTGGAGGACGTGACCCATGATGACGGCGTCCACCACATCGGGGTGGATTCCAGCCCTGTCCAGGGCCGCCGAGATTGCTTGGCCGCCGAGCTCAGTGGCGGACAGTGATGCAAGCTGTCCCATAAGCCTGCCTTGCGGGGTGCGTGCTGCCCCTACGATCACAACATCTGACGTCTTCTTCATATCTTCTCCTTGGGAAACGCGCAGGCCGGGGTGGAAAGTGGTGCCAACTTTCCGGTCCAGCAGCGGCGTCAGCCCTCCTGCATGGAAGGGATAGTTGGCGCCGAGGATCATGCACAAATCGATCTGCTCCGGTCCGGCCACCACGCCCTCGTCGAGCATGGCTGTGACTTCCTGGGCCAGCGCGGACAGAATCCTGTATTGGACGGCGACGGGATCGACGGACCTCGGCACAGGCAGGAGGTCGACGGCGGCAGGTGAAATCCCGCCTTCGTCGTCCAAATAGCCGGCGCTCCCGGAGGCGACGAGCGCAGCCAGGCTGGTGCTTACTGGGAAGCGCGCCGGATAGGCCGCATGCATGGCCTTGCAGATGTGCAACTGCACGGCCGGGCCGATGTATTGCAGCAGTTGCAGTGGAGTCATGGGCAGGCCCAGCGGTTCCAATGCACCGTCCACGGTGGCGGGATCGGCGCCGTCGTCAATCATCGAGAGCATCTCGCTGAACAGGCGGGTCAGCACACGGTTCACCACGAAGCCGGCCGTATCCGTGACCAGCACGGCGGCTTTGCGTAGACGCCGGGCAAGCTCAAACGCCGTCGAAAGCGAGGAATCGTCTGTGCGAGGTGAGGTGATGATCTCCACCAGCGGCAGCACGGCTACGGGGTTGAAAAAGTGGAAACCGACCAGCCGTTCAGGATGCGCGAGGCCGTGACCCATAGCTTCAATCGACAATGAGGAGGTGTTGGTCAACAGCAGAGTGTCCGGCCGCAGCATCGGTTCGAGCTCAGCGAGCACTGCCCGTTTCACCTCGAGTTCTTCAAAAACTGCTTCAATGACGACGTCGCAGTCGGCAAAAGCGGCCTTGTCCGTGCCCCCCGTGATCAGGTCGCGGACGGCATCCGCATCCCTTTCGTGAAGGATCCCCCGGTCCACCAGTTTGCCCAGGTCCGCGCCGATCCGGCCCAAAGCTGAGTCGATGCGCTCCTGGGACAGATCGGTGATGTGTACTGGGACGCGCAACTGCTGGGCGAAGACGAGGGCGAGCTGACTGGCCATGAGTCCGGCACCGATGACGCCAACCGCGCGCACGGACAGCGGCTCGGCGTCCGGCCTGCCCGTGGGCCTCTTGGCCATGGACTTCGTGAGGTGAAAGGCGTAAATGCTTGCTCGCGCCTCATCGGAAAGCAGTAGCTCTCCAAAGGCCCGGATCGTTGCTGCCGTCTGAGCAGCGGCGCCGGCGGTGACATCGGTCGCTGCGATCAGGTCCAAGGCGCGGTAAGGAGCAGGCGCAGCACCATGGAGGCGGGCGTCGAGTTGAGTCAGGACCGCCTCCAGCGCTGTGGAATAAGCGAACCCGGCGGGCTGCCCTTCCTCTTCGGCTGGGCCCGGGCGGCTCGGGGCTCCAGCAGTGCCGGCGAGGATCCCGGCGGCAAAATCCAATGACGCTACCAGGAATCCCTCCTCCGGCAACACCGTATCGACCAAGGCAAGCCCAGCCGCGGCTTTGGCTGACAGGTTCTTGCCAGCGAGCGAATCCGTGACCACCAGCCGGGCCGTCCGGGCGGGTCCGAGTAGCGCTGCTGTTCGCGGTATGCCGCCCCAAGCTGGAACCAGCCCGAGCCGGACCTCGGGAAAGCCAAGGGCCTGAACCGAGTCTGCGACAGTACGGTAGTCGGCGTGGAGGGCCAGTTCGAGCCCGCCGCCCAGCGCGATTCCGTTGACGAACGCGAAAGTTGGCACGGGAAGCGCCGCCAGCCTGCCCAGCGCATCGAGGCCCTGGCGCGCCACGTTCTCTGCCTGCTCCAGGGTGGTGGCCTCTGTCATCGACTTCAGATCGGCGCCGGCACAAAATACCGCGCCCTTACCTGTAACGGCGACCGCGTCAACTCCATCCAGTCTTAGTGAAAGCACAGCGGCCTTGAACCGGGCCAGGGATGCCGGGCCCAGTGTCACGGGCCGGTTGCCCGTGTTAGCCAAGGTTAGGACCGCGAAGCGGAAACCGGCGTGGTCCATATAGGTCGTGACGATCTCGGTGACGGTTTCCGTGGGCTGAGTCATGGGACTAGGAGAAGCTTGGAATGCCGGTGATGGCACGGCCCATGATCAGGGTGTGGATCTCGTCCGTGCCCTCGTAGGTCCGCACACTTTCAAGATTGTTTGCGTGCCGCAGCGGCGAGTATTCGAGCGTGATCCCGTTTCCGCCGAGGATGGTGCGCGCGGAGCGGCAGATCTCAATTGCCTGCCGGACATTGTTGAGCTTCCCGAAGGAGATTTGCTCGGGACGCAGCCGTCCGGAGTCCTTCAGGCGCCCGGTCTGGAGGGCCACCAGTGTCCCCTTTTGGATCTCCAGCACCATGTCCACCAGCTTCTGCTGCGTGAGCTGGAACGCAGCGAGCGGCTTGCCAAACTGGGTCCGCTGGTTGGCATAAGCCAAGACGGTTTGGTACGCATCGCGGGCGGCGCCCATGGCGCCCCACAGGATGCCGTACCGGGCTTCGTTGAGGCAGGAGAAGGGGCCCCGGAGACCAGTGACTTCGGGGAGTACGGCAGTGGCGGGCAACTGGACGTTCTCCATGGTGATGTCGCACTGGATTGAGGCCCGCATGGACAGCTTGTCCGGGATCGGGGTGGCCAGGAAGCCCTCGGTGTCCGTCGGGACGACGAAACCGCGGATGCCGTCGTCGGTAGCTGCCCAGACGACCGCCACATCCGCGATGGAGGCAAGGCCTATCCAGCGCTTGGCCCCATTCAGCACCCAGCCGTGCCCAACACGTTCCGCCCGGGTGACCATGCTGGCGGGATCGCTGCCCGCAGTTGGTTCGGTGAGGCCGAAGCAGCCGATGAGCTCACCTGCAGCCATGCCAGGGAGCCATTGCCGCTTTTGCTCCTCTGACCCGAACTTGGCTATGGCGCTCATAGCCAGGGAACCCTGCACGGAGACAAAAGTTCGGATGCCTGAATCGCCGGCTTCAAGTTCCATAGCGGCTATTCCGTATTCGACGGCGCTGCGGCCGCCGCAGCCGTAGCCGTTCAGGTGCATGCCGAGCAGGCCCAGGCTTCCCATCTCTTTGACAAGGTCCTGAGGGAAAACCGCGTCCTCGTACCAGGCGTTGATGTTGGGCCGAATGCGGTCATCGACGAACTGGCGGACCTGGCTGCGCAGGTCGAGCTCCTGTTGGCTGAGCAGTGAGTCGATGTCAAGGTAGTCGGTGGCGAGGTCGATCACGGGTGTGCTCCCATTGGCTGGTCGTTGGTGTTCTTGTTGTGGAGTTGTGGGGAATCTGTGGCTGGCAGGCTGTTGAGCCAGGCACGGACTTCGTCGGCGTGCTGCCCAAGCCGGGGTGGGCGCCGGCGGTAGGACACTGGGGTGTCGGATAAAGTGATCGGATTGGCGGCCAGGTCTACGCTGTCCTGGCCCACGCCATCGCGGTCGGTGTTGTCGTGGCCGGCTCCAACGCTTACGCGGGGGCTGAGACCAAGTTCGCCGGCCATGGCAAAGGCTTCGGCGATGTTATTGACCGGCCCGCAGGGAATCCCATGCGCTGACAGCAACCTGTACCAGTGGTCGGCGGTTTCGCCGGTTGTCCGTTCCGTGATGATGCTGTCGAGCTCATCGATGTGGGCGACGCGGGCAGCGTTGGTAGCGAAACGTGGATCGTTTGCTGCCTGTGGAACGCCAAGTGCGGTGCAGAGCTGAGTGAACTGCCGGTCGTTGCCAACAGCGATGACCACTGACCTGTCCGAAGCGGGAAACAGCTGGTACGGCGCGATCGACGGGTGCCGGTTGCCCAGGATGCCCGGAACCGAGCCCGCGGCGGTGTAGCCCACGCTCTGGTTGACCATGCTGGACAGCAAAGTGCCTAGCAGATTGACCTCAACAAGCTGGCCCCGTCCTGTTGTCTCCCGCGCCCGCAGGGCGGCCAGCACACCGATCGCGGCATGGAGCCCCGTCAGCACGTCGACCAGGGCGACGCCGGCCTTGACCGGCTCACCAGGTGCCGGCCCGGTGACGCTCATCAATCCTCCGACGGCCTGCACCAGCAGGTCGTAGCCCGGCAGGTCCGCCGCGGCGTCGTGGGAGCCGAACCCTGTGATGGAGCAGTACACCAGCCGTGGGTTGATCTCTGCCATCTGGTGGTAGGACAGCCCGTACCTTGCCATCGTGCCCGGCCGGAAGTTTTCGATCAGTACGTCGGCGCGCCGAATCAGTTCGACCAGGTCCTCATGGTCGGCCGCCGCTGACATGTCTGCGGTAAAGGAGCGCTTGTTGCGGTTGACCGACAGGAAGTACGTCGCCTCATGATCATCGGTAAACGGCGGACCCCAGTGGCGGGTATCGTCACCGGAACCGGGACGCTCGATCTTTATGACGTCGGCGCCAAGGTCACCGAACAGCATCGTCGCGTACGGCGCCGCCAGCACCCTGCTGAAATCTGCGACGATGATCCCCGCCAGCGCGCCGGCAGGCGGGCGTTGCGGATCGGTGTCAATCATTGGAACTCCTTAGTTGGTGATCAGCGGGGTGATCAATGACTGGCTGCGCGGACCGCGTTGTTGAAGAGCGGAGTCCGGACGATCAGCATGATGGCGGCGGCCGCCAGCGGCAACACGGTCACCTGCAGCAGGCCGGCTCCTTGCCAACCGACGCTTGGCACCAGCGCAGCGAACAGCAAGCCGGAAAAGGCTGCCGATCCGTAGTAGCAGGTGACGAAGAGACCGGCGGCGCGCCCCACCTGGTGCGGACGGACTGCCCGCTGGATGGCGCTGTTCATGTTGGGGAAGAAGACGCCAGTACCGAACACCCCCATGAGGCAGGCGAAGACGCACTGCCAGGCGAACGGTGCCTTGAGCTGGTAGATCAGCACGCCGAGCACCGCCATGACAGCCAGGGAAACGATCAGCAGGGTCCGCTGGTTGATCCGGTCCCCGATCCAGCCCCCGAGCAGACCGGCGAGGCCGCCCAGACCCACGAAACTCAGTGCCACGGCGGACTCTCCGGTGGAAATGCCCAGTTGAGTGGTCAGGAATGTGGGGTACAGGCCCAGGAATCCATAGAGCGCGATGGAGCCGCAGCCGGCGGCAGCCGCGATCGCCAAGGAGTTGCGGTTGTACGCCCTGTCCGGCATGTAGTCATAGGATCCTTCGACGCCGGTCAGGCTGATGGCCCGCTCGGTGAACTTGCGGCTGACGGTGAACGCGACCACCACTGCGAGCAGCAGACCGAGTGCCCCGAAGATCGTAAAGGGCGCACGCCACGTTCCGAACTGGCCGGCGAACATGATGCCGAGGGCGGGCCCGAAGGTTGCACCCAGGCCGAATGCGAAGCCCAATATACCCAGGGCGAGGCCCCGCCGGAGGTGGAAGAACGACCCGACCGCGGCGAACAGAGCTGCGGCCTGCATGCCCTCACCCAGCCCGGAGATGACCCGGTACACGGCCATGTCGCCCCACGAAGCGGCAAGCGGTGTGGCCAGCGTGCCCAGGGAGTAGATCGCAATGCTGACTATCAGGACGGTTTTGCGCGAGAAGCGCTCCACCAGGAACCCCGCAGGGATGCCTGCAATAGCCATCCCCAAGGTGAAGATAGTGGCCAGCAGTCCGCCGGCCTGCAGGCTGAACCCGTACTCAGTGCTGATAGTGCCCAGCAAGGGAAAGAAGACCTGCCTGTCCATCGCGTTGAGCATAAATGTGATGGCCAGTACCGCGAGCGACACACCAGCAACCACCTTGGTGGGCATGCCCTCGGGATTGTCCTTGACCCGTGATGGTGCAGGGCTGGACGGAACCGCATCCATGGAAATAGCGTCCATGGGTTCCGGGTATGTGGGCACGGCGGGGTCGGTGGAAGGTCCAGCTGGGGCCGAAGGCTGGCCTGTGCCGAAGGGGGTCGAGTGGGACATCTTTGTCTCCTAGTCGGGAGGATTTCGTTCTCATGTGGATTTGCTGGCCGAATCGGCCAATGATCAACGGAATGACATGAAGTACGGCAGGTGGCCGGATCCTGACCAGGCCCGGAAGTCTCCTCCCCTGGTCAGGTGGGACCCGCCTCGTGCGTCGCAGTGTATAGAAGCTGCCCGTTTCTGCTCGTGCAGTCTGTGCAGATTGGATGCGACGAGATGTGGAACTTGTGCTAACGATAGCACGCTCACTGGCCGAGTCAAGAGCATGTTGGTACTTCTGATCACAAAAGTCATCCGCCTTGACGACTACCGCAGGAGTGCTATCGTTAGCACTAGTAGTCCTCGTCGCTGGCACGATTTGAGCCTTCATGCCAGTACGTTGAAATGGGCTGGCGCTCGGGATGGCGCGTCAGTCCAGGCCGCATCAGTACACTGATCCCAGCCCGGTTCCCGATAGCAACCGCTCACCGGCTTCACAGGAGGAACGATGGTCACCACCAAGGATATCGCTGCACACCTGCAGCTGTCGGTCTCCACAGTGGGCCGCGCACTGGCCGATGACGCGCGCATCAGCGACCAGACCAAGGCGCGGGTGCGCCAGGCGGCTTCCGAGCTCGGATACGTAGGCAACCATGCCGCACGAATGATGCGCGGGGCTCCCAGCAACGTGGTTGGGCTGGTCATCCCTGATATCCGGAACAGTTTCTACTTCACGATTGCCCATGAGCTGTCTACGATCATGGCCGGCGAGGACTATCAGCTGATGCTGGCCGAGACTTTCGATGACCGCCTCATTGAGAGGCGCCATCTTCGCGAGCTCTCGGCGAGCCGTGCGGCAGGGGTTGTCATTGCCCCCACCCCAAATCCCCACAGCGATTCGATCAATATGCTGAGCGGAATGCCGTACGTCCAACTACTGCGCAAGCATTCATCTCTGGGCGCCCAGTGGTTCGGCATCAACGACCGTCGCGCGCTCAAGGATGCCACGACGCACCTGCTCGATCTCGGCCACTCCCGGATCGCCTATATCGGAGCGCCCGCCGACCTGCCCACAGGCCGGGAGCGGCTCGAAGGCTACAGCCAGGCCCTGCACGAAAGCAACGTTCCACAACGCTCGCAGCTTATCGAGTTGGGCCCACCGGCGTCTCCCGAGCACGCCCGGGAGGCCATCCGCCGGCTACTGAACCGACCCAGTCCGCCCACCGCCGTCGTCCTTGGCTCCGTCCTTCACACTGTGGGCGTTCTGGACGGATTACTGGAGATGGGCATCGACGTTCCGACGGAACTGTCCGTGGTGGGCTTCGGCGATCAAAGCGGGTTCTCCTGGTGGGGGCCTGGCCTGACTACCGTCAGCCTTCCCATCGGCGATGTGGCCACCTCCTGCGGCCTATGGTTCATCCGCCGGCTCAACAATCCGCCTGCTGGAAATGACCCCTACGAGTCGGCGTCAGTGGGCTGGCTCGTGCAAAGGGGCAGCACTGCCCCACCTTCCGCGGCATCGCGCGAGCGCTCCGCCTGAAACCGAATTACCAACCAAAAGCTGCGTCCCTTGCGCGAACCTAAAAGTAATGATGCTAACGATAGCATGACATAAATCACATTGGAGATGGACAAATATGCTGCCACCGGTCGATCTACGTCCGCCATTCAACATCACCCGAACCAGCCACCTGCGCCTGAATGTCGCCGACCTTGCCGCGAGCCGTGACTTCTACACCACTGTCCTCGGCCTGGTGGTGACCGAGGAGGACAACTCCACCGTCTACCTGCGTGGCCTCGCCGAGGCCTGTCATCACAGCCTTGTGCTGGAGAAGAGCAAAGACGGCGGCACCGCCCGCCGGATAGGTTTCCGCGTCTTCTTTGAAGAGGACCTGGACGAGGCCTACAGCTATTTTCGTGAGCGGGGACTCCCGGCCGAGTGGGTGGACATGCCACATCAAGGCCGCACCTTGCATGTTGCAGACCCCGCCGGCACTCCCGTGGAGCTGTGCGCAACCATGGAGACCCGGCCACGGCTGCACATCAACTTTGAGCAGTACAAAGGCGCCCACGCCCAGCGGCTGGACCACTTCCAACTGCTCACGCCCGACGTCTACGGGTTGTGCGCGTTCTACAGCGAACTGGGATTCCGAAACTCGGAGTACCTCGAGCATGGCGATGAACTTGTGGGAGCCTTTATGTACCGCAAGGGCACCTGCCTCGACCTGGCGATGGTGCCCGGCGCCGGTCCAAGCCTCCACCACTTCGCTTACACAGTCTCGGAAAGCCACGACATCTTCACCGCCTGCGATTTCGCCGGCATCCTGGGCTATGGCGACCAGGTGGAGCGTGGTCCGGGCCGTCATGGCCCGGGCGGCATGCTGTTCGCGTACCTCCGGGACCCGGACGGCCACCGCGTTGAGGTCTTCAATAGCCACTACCAGACCATCGATCTTGAGACCGAGCCTGTTCGCTGGGACGCCGCATCGGTGAGCACCAACGCACGCTGGGGCCTGCCGGCCCTGGAACAGTGGTACTTCGAAGCCTCGCCCTTCGTCGGCACACCACTGAAGTCCCCGGCTGTCCGCCCTGCCCCCATGACGCTGGAAAAGTTCCTGGCCAGCCCCCAACTCCCCTGATTGCCAGCCCCGCTGACACCCCAACCCGACTGGAGCACCACACTATGTCCCGAGTTCCCTCCCTGTCCCGCGACGACGCCGTCTCGGTCCACCAGCAGCCGCTGTGGGACCGCATCGAGGCGGAACGCAAAATGCCCACAGCCAACATCTTCCGCTCACTGGCGAACGCCCCGGTGCTGCTCGACGCGTTCCTCTCCTACGCCAACGCCATGCGCGACAGCTCCCTGCTGAGCCCGAAGCTGCGGGAGCTTGCCATCCTGTCCGTGGGTCACGCCACCGGCTCTGAGTATGAGATCGCGCACCACCAGTCCCATGGCCTCAAAGCCGGACTCACGGATGAGCAGCTTGCCGCAGTGGCCGACGGCACCAGCACTGAGTTGTTCAATGACCTCGAACGCGCAGTGATAGCGCTGGCGCGTGAATCCACCATCAACGTGAATGTGTCCGATGAAAGCTGGTCAGCTGCAGCCAAGCACCTCGATGACCAGCAGATGGTGGAGCTCACGTTGACCATCGCCTGGTACAACTCAGGCGTCCGGATAATGGGCCTCCTCGGCATTGAACTCGAGGACAGCTACCGTAAGTAGCTGCCTGCCTCCCTCCCCCAGAACCACTCCCTTTTCCCAGAAGGAGCCGTCAATGGCGACGATGCGCGCAGCCAGACTGCATCAGATCGGCGATCCGATGTCGATCGACACCATCGAAGTACCCAAGCCCCGACCCACGGATGTACTGGTCAGGGTCAAGGCCGTCGGCATTGTGCCGAACATGGCCAACGTGATCAATAGTTGGCCCACTTGGTTTCCGCACCAACCGATCCCCAAATTTCCGGCGATCTTCGGGCTCGATCCCACCGGGGTGGTGGAAGAAGTGGGCGAGTCCGTCATCAACATCAAACCCGGAGACCGGGTGTATGTGAGCCCGCTCCGCTCCTGCGGCAGCTGCTACGCCTGTTCCGGGGGAACCCCCAGCCGCTGCCGCTACTACACCCTCAACGGGTATTTCAGCACCTCCCGCGATGGCCAGAGGATCTTTGATCTCTACCCTTACGGCGGGTTCAGTGAGTTCATGACCGCGCCACAACAGGCTCTGGTTAAGATTCCTGACAACCTTCCGTTTGAGCTGGCAGCCCGTTTTGGCTACATCGGCACCGCTTACGGTGCCCTGCGCCTGGCCGATGCCGGACCCGGCACGGTGGGCTTGATAGACGGCATCACCGGTACCTTGGGCGTGGCTGCTACCGTGCTTTGTTTGAGCATGGGCGTTGCGAAGATCCTGGGCACGGGGCGCAACGCGGAGCTGCTCCAGCGCGTGAAGGCGCTCGCCCCGAACAGGATAGAGGTCATGAACCTCGGGGAGCAGTCCTCCGGGGAGTGGGCCAAGGCCCGGACGCGGGGCGACGGTGCCCACTTCGTGATCAGTGCGCTCGGGGCCAGGGCTGACGCCGCAACCATGGTGGACTCCATGAAGGGGGTCCGGCGTGGCGGCCGCGTGGTGAACGTCGGCGGAGTTGCCGACGAGGTCCCAGTGGACATGAAGTGGCTGATGGACGAGCAGGTGCAGATTATCGGTTCGAACTGGTTCACCGCAGCCCAGGGCCAGGAGATGGCAGACATGGTCGAGACAGGAACCCTGGACCTCAGCTACCTTGAGACTGAGGCCTTCCCGTTGTCAGACGTTAACAATGCCATCTCAGGGCGGTTGAAGGACCCGCGCGGTGGCTTCAGCAACTATGTAGTCATTCCCTAGTGAAGTTTCCGGCTGGCCGTCCCTTCGGGGACGGCCAGCCGAGGTGTCCCTGAGACACGGGACAGTACTTAGGCGCCGGCGCCGGTGAGCACAAATGCCACCGTCGCCGGCGTCTTTGTCTTGTTCCGCCAGGCATGGCGGGCGGCAAGCTGCACTATGGTGTCACCCGGGCTCAACAGCACCTGTGCGCCGTCGTCGAGCTCCAGCCACAGCTCCCCGTCCAGCACCACTCCGTAGTCGACGCTGGGCGTGCGGTGCATGCCGTCCGGCTCGAACACCTCCGCAAGGTCAGGGGCGTAGGCCGCCATCTCCTGCCCTGCGGCGCCCGGATCGAAGCCCGGGCTCATCACCACGGATTCCGGTGCGTAGCTCACGATCACGAAGCTGGCCCCGCCTGGCCCCGGCACCACCGGGCCGTGGTTGTCGGTAGGTTCCCCCTCCGGCAGCGAACCTGATGGCACCCCCGGTGTAAACCAGACCCGGACCTGAGCCTGTCCCGGCATACTCGCGAACGCATGGCTGTTGGGCACTGGTCCGTCGGAAACAAAAACGGACTTTCCAGATCCGTCCATGCCGGTCACCACTCTGCGTACAGTCATGGCTTGTCCTCTCTCTATGTGCAATCGTTAGCACTATTCCCCCATGACGCTGAGGTGTCAAGGGATGGGATCAAAACCGGGAATGATTTAGCGTCGACCTCCTACTTTTACGGGTAAGCATCTGGCATTCGCCTTCATCTGTGCTATCGTTAGCATTATGCTTGAAGAAGATAAGATCGACGACGGCGTCGCTCCCGCGGGAATCGTCCTGACCCAGGCGGGCCTCCCCCACGAAAAGGCAGCCATCTGGCTGGTGCGCAGCGGCAAGGCACTTCCGTTGCAGGCGTGGGCCGGACGCTGGGCCTGCGCCGGATTCGCCTCACTCACTGAGCTGATTGCCCACTGGGGCAGCGTCCATGCGGAGCTTCGCCGGCTCATCGAGCTCCCTCAGACTTCAGCGGCGATCCGCGAAGAGGGCGTTCCGGTGGCTTCCCTGCGGCTCGAGGCTCCCATCCAGCCCACCCAGGTTTTCTGCACCATCGGGAACTACCGCCGCCAGGTCATCGAAGCCGCGGTGGACGCCGGCGACCCCGCCGACGCCGGGCAGTTAGCGGCCGACACCGCCCAGGCACTAAAACTCCGACGCCGGGATGGCAGCCCCTACGTCTGCTTGACCAGCAACGACAGGGTTGGCCCCGCTGATGGCGAACTCGCCCTGGAGCCGGACTTGGACACCCTTGACTGGGAAGTGGAGATCGGCGCCGTCGTCGGAGGTTCCGGCTACCGCCTGACGCTGCCGGAGGCTGAGGCGGTGGTCGCCGGCTACTGCGTGGTCAACGACCTGACCATTCGCTCCCGCATCTTCCGGCCCGACTTGCCCGCGCTGGCCTCGGATTGGCTGCAGTGCAAGGGAATGCATGGGTCGCTGCCGCTTGGACCCTGGTTCGTGCCGGCCTGGCAGGTCCCCGACCCCTCGTCACTGCGGCTTCGGCTCTCGCTCAACGGCTCACCCATGCAGGACGACACGGCCGACGACATGCTGTTCACCATCCCCGAACAGATGGCTTACCTGTCCCAACACACCCGTCTTCGCCCCGGAGACCTGCTCTGCACCGGCTCCCCCGCCGGGTTCGGGATCCACCACGGCCGGTTTCTGCGGCCCGGAGACTCCGTAAAGGCCTCGATAACCGGGCTCGGCGAGCAGCGCACCCGCTTCGTTGGTCCGAAATCCATTCCCACCCCATCCCCTTCAACCTTGGCCGATCCAGGCCTGACCACCACATAAGGAGCAGACTCATGACGCTGCAGCAAACAGTCCTGCTGACAGACCGGGCCTGGCCCGACGACAGTATCGAACGCGGCATCATCGAAGACGCCGGCTTCCGTCTTGTTGCCGGTCCTGCCGACCCCGCACCAGTTGAGGCCATCGACGCACTGATCGCCGAACACCAGCCCGCCGCCATCCTCACCTGCTGGGCAACAGTGTCCGCCAACGCGATCGCATCCTCAGCCCCGTTGCGGGTTGTTGCCCGGATGGGCGTTGGCCTGGACAACATCGCCGTGCCCGCGGCCACGGATCATGGCGTGCAGGTGACCAACGTGCCCGACTACTGCGTCGAAGAGGTCTCCGACCACGCCGTCGGTCTGGCCCTGGCCTGGACGCGCGGCCTCGTGGCCGCAGACCGTGAGGTCCGCGCCGGACGTTGGAACCCCGCCGGGGCCCGGCTTCGCCGCCTGTCCAACCTGACGTGCGGCGTGGTCGGATACGGTCGCATTGGCAGAACCACCGCAGCCAAGCTCAAAGCGCTCGGAGCCCGCGTGGTGATCAGCGATCCACACCCACCGGCCAAAACCGACGGTATTGAGGTGATGGCATTGGATGGCCTCCTGGCAGCCAGCGACATCGTAGTCCTCCACGCTCCCCTGGTCCCGCAGACACATCACCTTATCGGGGCCCGGGAACTGGCCCTGCTTCCGCAGGACGCCTTCCTGATCAATGTCAGCCGCGGCGGGCTGGTCGATACCGACGCCCTGACGGCCGCCCTGCAATCAGGCAAGCTCGGCGGAGCAGGACTGGATGTCCTGGAGGAGGAGCCTGCAGTTCCGTCCGGGCTGTTGGCCTTTCCAGGTGTGATTGTCACACCACACATCGCTTTTGCCTCCGACGCCTCGGTGATCGACCTGCGACGCAGCGCCGCCGAGGAAGTGGTCCGCGTCCTGCGCGGAGAACCCGCAAACTATCCCTGTAACACCCCGTCCGCCCTCGCAACAGGAGTGTCATCGTGAGCATCATCCGCACCGTCCACGGCCGCCAGATCTTTGATTCCCGCGGCCGCCCCACTGTTGAGGTGGACATCATCCTCGAAAACGGTGCCAGCGCCCGGGCGTCAGTACCTTCCGGAGCCTCCACCGGCACCCACGAGGCACACGAACTACGCGATGGAGACGCATCCGTTTTCGACGGCCTCGGAGTCACCTCCGCCGTCGAGCATGTAAACGGCGAGATCGCAGCGTCGCTGCTCGGCCAGGATGTTGACGACCAACGGGCCATCGACGAAAGGCTGCGGAACCTGGACGGCACCTCCACGCTGTCCCGGCTCGGTGCCAACGCAGTACTGGGGACCTCGCTGGCGGTCTGCCGCGCCTCGGCCGTGGCCAGCGGCCTGCCGCTGTACCGAAGGATCGCCCAGCTCGCCGACGTCGACGAGCCCGTACTGCCGATGCCGATGGTCAACATCCTTTCCGGCGGCCTCCACGCCGGACGCGGCATGGACGTCCAGGACTTCCTCGCAGTACCGGTCGCGGCAATGTCCGCACTCGAAGCCATCCAACTTACCTCCCGTGTCCGAACGGCCGCCGCTGCCCTCTGCGCCGAACGGGGACTGCCCACGCTGTTGGCCGACGAGGGCGGACTGAGCCCTGGCTGCCGAACGGGCGAGGAGGCCCTGGAGCTCATCACCGAGTCCATCCTGGCCGCTGGCCTGCAGCCGGGTACGGACATTGCCATCGCCATCGATGTCGCCGCCGCATCCCTGTACGACAGTGAGGCAGGCGACTACCACCTGCGGCGACAGGGACAACGCCTCAGCACCACCGAGATGATTGACATGGTGTCCTCATGGGTGGACCGCTTCGCCATTGTCTCGATTGAAGATCCGCTCGATGAAGATGACTGGACCGGCTGGCGGACCCTGACGAAGCGCCTCGGCCACCGGATCAGGCTGATCGGCGACGACCTGTTCACCACAAACAGCGAACGGCTCGCCCGGGGCATTTCCCAGGGCGTTGCCAACGGCGTCCTGGTCAAAGTGAACCAGAACGGCACCCTGACAGGCACCCTTGACGTGGTGGCCCAAGCGCGGGCCGCAGGCTATGCGCCGGTGGTATCTGCCCGCTCCGGGGAGACCGAAGATGACTTCCTGGCCGATCTGGCTGTAGGCACCGCATCGGGGCAGATCAAGATCGGGTCGGTACGGAATTCTGAACGGCTCGCCAAGTACAACCAGCTGGTGCGCATCGCCGAGGACCCGGCCCTGGGCTTCACGAACTTCCCGGCGCTGGCCTTAACCGCGGAAGGTGGCCGGTGAAAATCGCCGAACCCCAGGAGCGGGTGCGGGAGTTCCTGCTCCGCCATGGACTGATGCAGCCTGGTGAGGAGCCGGCACTACACCCGTTGACCGGCGGCGTGAGCTCGGACCTCTGGCAAGTGTCGCTGCCCGGCCGCACCCTGTGCGTCAAGGGAGCATTGGCCCAGCTGAAGGTGGCCCACGAGTGGCTCGCGCCCCTCTCCCGCAACCGGGTTGAGTACGACTGGCTGCAGTTTGCCGGCAGCGTTGCCCCCACACAGGTCCCCCAGGTCCTGGCCTACGATGGGGAGGCCGGGTTGTTCGCCATGCAGTTCCTTCCCTCCCGGAACTACCCGGTCTGGAAGGAAAGCCTCCTGGCCGGGCAGGTGGACCCGGCCGCCGCTCATGCTCTCGGCGTCCTCCTCGGCAGGCTGCACTCGGCAAGCGCCAAGGATCCAACGCTGGCACGTAGATTCGCCACCGACAGCAACTTCGACGCCCTGCGCATTGAGCCATACTTCCGCGTCACTGCACGCGCCAACCCCGACCTCGCGGACCGGATCGAGGTTCTTGCCGAGAGGACCGCCGGCACTCATCTGGCGTTGGTACACGGCGACGTCAGTCCCAAGAACATACTCCTGGGTCCGGACGGGCCGGTCCTGCTCGATGCCGAGTGCGGCTGGTTCGGCGACCCTGCATTCGACGTCGCATTTTGCCTGAACCATCTGATGCTCAAAGCGATCATCCTGCCGCAGCACACAGCACGACTGCACACTTCCGCAACAATGCTGCTGGACGGCTACGCCCACCATATTGACTGGGAACCTTCCGCGGACCTGATGGCTCGTGTCGCTGCCCTGCTGCCGCTGCTCGCCCTGGCCCGGGTCGACGGAGCCTCCCCGGTGGAGTATCTGACACCTGGGCAACGGGTCCAGGTGCGCGACCTTGCACGGGAGCTGCTGGCCCGGCCCGCAGTGCCCCTCCACATTGTCCTCAAGGAGTGGATGCTGGTGGCGGCCGCTCCAGCGGCCGGCAGGACCCATGTGAAGGAGCAGACCAGGTGACCTTTTCCTTGTCCACCGTGCGGGTCGACGGAGTGCCCACCCCGGTGCTCCGGCTCTCCGACGGCCCCATATACCGACTCGCCGACGTCGCCCCCGAGGTACTCCACCACCATCCGGTGGGCGGGCTTATGACAGTCTTCGCCAATTGGGAGACCGCCGAGCCCCGGCTGCTCGCCGCCGTCGAGACCCTCGCTGAGGGCACGGCAGCCCAGTTGCCCGAGCCGGCCGAGCCTGAAGACTGGCTCACGCCGCTGCAGTATCCGAACAAGGTCATCTGCGCCGGCGCCAACTATTACGACCATGTGGTCAACGACGGCGGCCATGCTGGCTTTTCGAAGGAAGACAACATTCCGGTCTTCTTCCTCAAGCCGCCCACCACCACGCTCGTCGGCCAGGGCAGAGCCGTCCATTACCCCAGCCAGACGGAGAAGTTCGACTACGAGCTTGAACTGGCCCTTGTCATCGGCCGGCGCGGCCGGAACATCCCGCTGGACCGGGCGCGTGACCACATCGCCGGCTACACCATCGCCCTGGACCTGTCAGCCCGTGACTGGCAGCGCCACCCCAAGCACCTCGTCAAATTCGATCTCTTCGGCGGCAAAGTCTTCGACGACAGCTGTCCGCTTGGTCCGGGAATTGTGCCCGCCCGCTTTGTCGATGACACCAACCTGCAGCTGCAGTTCCGGCTCAACGGTGAGCTGCGCCAAAACGCCAACACGTCCGACCTGATCTGGTCTGTTCCCGAGCTGGTCTCCCTCATCAGTGAACACGTGACCCTCGAACCTGGCGACGTTGTGCTCACGGGAACTCCCGCTGGGGTGGGCCTCAGCACCGGAACCTGGATGCACCCCGGAGACCGGCTCGAGGGACGCATCAGCGGCCTTGGAACCATCAGCGTGCAGATCATCCCCGCCGACACCGACCAGCCAGACTGACACACACCACCAAACATCAAGGAGCAGACCATGAAGGCAGCCGTCCTGACCCGGACTGGAACAGTCCCGTCCTACGAAGACTTCCGAGATCCAGAGCCCCACAGTGGACAAGTCATCGTCGAGGTAGCGGCGGCCGGGGTCCATCACCTCGACTTGGCCAAGGCCTCGGGAGCATTCGGAGATCCCGACACCCTGCCCTACGTGATTGGCGCCGACGGCGTAGGCAGGACCTCCGCCGGACGTCGCGTCTTCTTCACCTCACCGGTTTCGCCGCATGGTTCCTGGGCCGAGCGCACCATCGTGGCCGAGGGAGACCTGCTGGACCTCGCCGACGACGTGGACGACGTCACCGCGGCCGCGCTTGGCAACACCGGACTTGCCGCCTGGCTGGCCCTCACCTGGCGGGCCAAGCTGCAGCCAGGCCAGAACGTGCTTGTGCTTGGCGCAACCGGCGCACTGGGCTCCATCGCCGTCCAACTCGCCAAGTCCCTTGGCGCCGCAACGGTGGTCGCCGCCGACCGTGACACCGGCCGCCTCGCCCTGTCCCGGGAACGCGGAGCCGATGCGAGCGTGACCATCAGCCCGGGCACCGACCTAGTGGCCGCCTTCCGCAGCACAGTGGGTGACAGCGGGTTCGACGTCATCCTTGACCCGGTGTGGGGTGAACCCGCCCTTGCCGCAATGCATGTTGCAGCCCGGGGCGCCCGCCATATCCAGATCGGCCAGTCAGCGGGAGCAACTCTGGAGCTTCCCGCCGGGATCGTCCGTGCCGCCCGCCTGGAGCTCCTCGGCTTCGCCCATATGGACCCGCCCGCACAGATCCGGAGAGAGGCTTACCTGAATCTGACGGCGCTCGCGGCGACAGGCGCTTTGTCCGTCGACGCAATGACCCTGCCTCTTTCCGATTGCCAACAGGCCTGGGAATTACAGCAGCATGGGGCCCCGCGGAAGCTCGTGCTAACCCCGTAGGGGCCCCACATTCCTTCCAACCACGAAAACGCTGCGATGGAACCCGGCTACACCGAGACGGCCAAATCAATACACGACCACAGAAATAAGAACGAAGGTTTTACAACATCATGTCCCGTCCAGTACGGCTCAACATCAGACACCGCAATGATTTAGACAACGGACTCAATCTGGAAGTAGCTGCCGCGATCCAGAAGGCCCTCAAAGACCCCGGATATGGCGTGTTGGTAACCCGCCATGATCGCGAAACGTTCACAATACAGCTCTCCCCTGATGTCCCTCACGGAATGACCCACGAATTGGATCTGTTCTCCCGCTCCTGATCGAGCGCTTCGTCCCTGGCCAAACCCTATTAACGGCAGTTCCGTCATGAATTCGATGCTCCGGGGGGTACTTGTAGGCGGCCAGCCTGGTCTTGGCAAAGGCTGCCAATTCCTCCACCCTGAGGCTGGGGTTCTGCCAGGCCTCAGGCGTGGGGAATCCGGAGCAGCTCTTCGAGGGCATCGGCTCCAGCCGCCGCACCCCCGGCGGCTGCGTAGCCAGCAGCGACCCGCCGGGCTCCTTCCTTCTTTGTCAGGGCTTCGTGAACTGCGGCGCGAAGCTTCTCCGCAGTGAGCTTCTTCCTGCTGAGCCGCACACCCGCGTCGGCGGCCACCACCCGGGCCGCAACCTCATGCTGATCGCGGCCGAACGGAACCACCACCACCGGAACTCCCTTGGACAGTGCCTTTTGGGTGGCTCCCATACCGCCATGGGTGATGGCAACCGCAGCGCGCTCCAACACCTCTGAATGGGGCACGAACCGTTCCAGCCGGGCATTGGCAGGAAGGGGTCCAAAATCCACCGGTCCGGCGGACCGCTGGTCTCCTGCCGATCCGCTCCCCTCCGCAGGCAGCGTGGCAACGACAGTGAAGGGCTCGTTGGCCATGCCCTGCAATGCTGCGCGGACCAAATCCTCGTCGGCCTGGTACTCGGACGAGGTGGTCACCAGGATGACCGGGTCCACGGCGTTCTCAAGCCAAGCTGGCGGAGAGAAGGGCGGGTCCCATGACAGCGCCCCGATCATCCGGACACGGTGTCCCCAGTCCGGGTGCGGGTATTCAAACGGCTCGGCACTGGTAACGAGGAGGAGCGGCGCGGTGAGGAAGAAGTCATCCACGTTCCGCGACGGCGGCAGTTTACCGCCGGAGATTTCAGCCCGGGCCCTGTTGATCCCGGGCATCATCAGCTTTTCGACGGCGCCAGTCACCAGGGGTCGGATGAGCGCGTCCCGGAGCCTTCCCACTGGACCTGGCATCGGATCCAGCCCGGGTCCGAACGGCGGGGTTCCGCGGGACGTCAGTGGCGGTGTGTAGGGGCAGAAGCTGGCCCACGGGAGCCCGAGATCCTCAGCCACGATACGTGCGCCCCACGCATTGATGTCCACGAGCATCAGATCCGGACTGGTATCGCCGATGGCGCGGCGAAGGTCAGGGGCGTCGAAGCGGGCACGCGCCGTGAAGGTCTCAGTGCTCGCGGTCAGCCCACCCTTGATCGATTTCGCCAGATAGTCCCGGTGCCTGATCTCAAGGAGGCGCGGGTCGACGGATTCGGCCTGGAGGCCGGCGCCGCGAAGGGCCGTGAGCTGTTGGGGAATTGTCCGCACGTGGACCTCATGTCCCCGGGCCTTCAGTTCCAGTAACAGCGGGACCATGGGAAAGAGATGGCCGATGGCGGGCGAGGTGTAGGCGAGAACGGTGGACATTATGGCCTCCGGGTGAAGGGCTCAAGCATTTCGATTAAGGAAAGGGCCACCTGGTCACGGGTCAGGCCAGCGTCCAGCCGGAGCAGCTTCCAGGTGTAGACGTCACAAAGAGCGACGAACTGGGCAAGACGGCGGCCCCGATCCGCCCCGTCCGGGAGAAAATCATCCTCAAGGAACGGGGCGAAAACCCGCTCGCACCACAGGCGGTGAAGGCGTCTGCCCGTTTCAGTCATGTCCGCCACGGCCGCTGAGGTTCCCTCCTCGGACAGCATCTTCAAGGCGAGAGCGCCCGTGGTCTCATAGTGTTCGAGCAGGTTCTCGATGGCGCCGGGGACGTTGCCGGCAGGCGCAGCATCGCGCTGGGCCATCACCTGCGCAGCGGTGTGTTCGACCGTTGCATCGATGAGCCCACTGCGGTCACCAAAGCGACGGATGACGGTCTGCACGGTGACTCCGGCACGATCAGCCACCGCGATCAAGGTGATCTCCGAGAGCGGTCTTTCCATGAAGAGCTCCCGTGTCGCCTCAAGGATCCGGCGCCCCGTGTCGGCGGCGTTGGACGCCCGTTTCCGGTTGTCGTAGCGCCGGGCTATACCTCCGCCAACATTCATGTTAATCATGTTAACTCCAATATTGACGACAGGTCCAGAGATGCCGAGCGCACGAATACCTCAGGGCTTGGTGTACAGACGCCAGCCTCTTTGAGTCTGCCGTAACCCGGGTGCTTCCTTGCAACGGGAAGTTCCGGGGCTCTCAGGGCCTGGTGTCCCCGTAGGGGCTCTCAGGGCCTGGTGTCCCCGGAGTCCAGGTCCCGTTCCCGTGGGCGGACCAGCGCAAGGAATCTGCGGGCCCGCTCCCGCCGGCCGTATGCGAGGATGACGGCGGCCCAGCGCAGGGCACTCAGCACAGTGACGGCGGGCGTGTCTGCGGGAGCGGCAGCGGGCCGCTTGCTCATGGTCATGGGTGTTCCTAACGTTGACGCGTGATCCGGGCCATTACGACAACCAGAGGTGCGGTGCGACAACCAGAGGTGCCGCGCGACAAGCGGAGCTGCAACGGGTATGGGGCTGCCCGGCTTGTGCTGGACAGGCCGCCAACCCATCGCGTCCTAGCTGGATGCCCGAAGAGCCTGGACATATGTTTCGACTCGTTCCAGGGTGTCTGCATCGTGCGGTCCCCATTCCGGGTGAGGTGTGCCCGGACCCGCGTAGGGTTCGTCCCGGTAATGATGCTGGTACCCGGCTAGTTTCTGTTCGAGCTCGGCTCTGATGGAGCGGTAGCTGGGGTCATCGGCTACATTACGGACTTCGGTGGGGTCGCTTCTGAGGTCGTACAGTTCCCATTCAGCCTCAAAGACACGATCAGAGGCCCCGGGGACGTCCAGCCCGGCGTTGTAGTAGTGGATCAGCTTGTAATCGGAGGTCCGGATGCCGTAGTGGCCGGGTGCTGAGTGAATAGGATCGTCGTGCTCCCAGTACCGGTAATACGCCGCGTCGGGCCAATCGTCGATCTCCTCACCCCGCAGGAGAGGCCGGAAGCTCCTGCCCTGCGATGTGGGAAGTGCCTCGTCTGCCTTGATTCCGGCGATGTCCAAAAAGGTGGCGGCGAAATCGACGTTTGTGATGATTGCCTCGCAACGGCTGCCGGCAGAGATTTCGGCTGGCCATTTCATCAGCATCGGCATCTGCAGGGACTGGTCAAACATCAGCCGCTTGTCGAACCAGCCGTGGTCACCGAGGAAGAACCCCTGATCGGATGTGTAGACGACGAGGGTGTTCTCGGACAGTCCGCGCTCATCGAGGTAATCGAGAAGCCGACCGACGTTGTCGTCGATGGATTGGATGCACTGCAGGTAGTCGCGCATGTAGATCTGGTACTTCCACCGCATGCGCGCTTCCCTGTTCTCAGGTCCGCGGAGTTCCTCCGGGACCTCAGACTTGAGGTCCTCGGCACCCATGTCGTCGGCAATGGTCATGTGGACGTTCCGTACAGCTTGGCTGCGGGTGGCGTAGTCATCAAAGAATGTTTCGGGCTCCGGGATCTTCCCGTCAGCGTAGAGGTGTTTGTGTTTCTCGTCGGGGATCCAGGGGCGGTGGGGTGCTTTGTGGTGGACGAGCATGCAGAAAGGCTCCTCCCCCGTGAGTCCATCCAGCCAATTGATGGAGAGGTCGGTGACGATGTTCGTCGCATAGCCGGGAACGGTCGCGCTGCCCGTCTCGTCGATCATTTCCGGGTTGAGGTAGTCACCCTGTCCAGGAAAGATCTTCCAGGCATCGAATCCGCGCGGCAAGGACTTCCCGTGCTCACCCAAGTGCCATTTCCCGAAAAGGGCAGTCTTGTAGCCCTGTTCGTGGAGTACGTCCACGAATGTGGGTACCCGGTAGTCCATCTCGGTCCAGATGGAGGATACGCCGTTGATATGGCTGTAGGTCCCTGTGAGGATAGACGCCCGGGAGGGACTGCAGATCGAGTTGGTGCAGAAGACGGCATCCATGCGCATGCCTCCTTGGGCGATGCGGTCAAGGTGCGGCGTTTGGTTCACCCGGCTGCCGTATGCCGAAATGGCGTGGGCGGCGTGGTCATCGGACATGATGAAGATGATGTTCGTCCTCGACATCGTTCTTCCTTTCGTACGTTTGGTGCTGATCCTGGGGGCTGTCGCTTATCAGTGCTCTGGCTGGGTGAGCCGAACAACCCTGGTGATTGGAAGCTCTGAGACGGAGGTGCCGATCCTGAGGGTGTATTCGCCGGGTTCGTAAGTCCATCCGTTGTTCCAGTACGCCAGCAGACGGGTGGGGACCTCCAGAGTCGCGGTTACAGTTTCGCCGGGTTGGGCCCAGACGGGTGTGGAGGCAATGAGCCAGCGGACCGGGCGCTCGACGGCGGAGTCCTTCTTTTCGGCGTAGACCTGGACCACCTGCTTGCCGCTCCGTTCGCCTTTGTTGGTGAGGGTGACGCTGACCGGAATTGCCTCGCCCGGGGTGACGGGGCCGTCGGGTCCGTCGACGGTGTCCAGGGTCCAAGTGGTGTAGCCGAGGCCGTAGCCGAATTCGTAGGCTGGAGTAGCCCCGGTCTTGAGCCAGGCGCGGTACCCGATGTGGATGCCTTCGTCGTACCGGAGCTTCCCGTCGGCGTCGGGTGTGGTGTTAAGGACCGGGACGCTGCCTTGGGTGGCAGGCCAGGTGGTGGGCAAGCGCCCGCCTGGTTCGACGGTGCCGGTGAGGATGTCGGTGAGGGCGTTGCCGAATTCCTGGCCGCCGAAGTAGCCGATCAGGATCGCGGCGACCTCGTGCCGCCACGGCATAATGACCGGGGACCCGGCGTTGACGATGACAATCGTGCGGGGGTTCGCGGCGGCGACGGCGTGGAGCAGCCGGTCCTGCAGGCCGGGCAGGTCCAAGGTGGTGCGGTCGTAACCTTCGGATTCCACCCGGGCATTGGTCCCGACGACGACGACGGCGACGTCGGCTTTCCGGGCGGCCTTGGCTGCTTCAGTGATCAGCATTTCAGGGTCCGCGTCGGCGGGCTCGGTGCCGAGGGTGACGCTGAGGGCATTGTCTAGAGGCCCGGAGCGTTCCGCGGTGTCCAGGTCGACGCGGACGTCCAGGGGAACACCGGCTTCCACCGCGATTTCGGTGGTTGAGGAGGGTGGGGCGAGGAAGGATTCGGCAATGTCCTTGCCCTCCACCTCAATGTTCCCTTCGTGGACAAGAACGTCGTTGACGTAGAGCCGTGTCTTACCCACGGTCGCGGCGCCCAGTCGGACGGTGCCGGTTTCATCCGGGGTATAGATCGTCTGCAGCCGCACCGCGGAGGACTCCTTCACCGGGGCGTCGCCGCCGAACCAGACCAGGGCCGTGGAGCGGCGGTCCTCGGTGAACAGCTCAGCCCCGGAACTGTCGAGGAAGCTCACCCGCAGCCCCGGCTCGCCGGTGGCCGGGTTGGTCAGCTGGTCCAAGGGCAGCTCGGCGACCCCTTCCTGCACGATGGCACCGATGCTGTAAGTGACGTTATCGGCTCCAAAGGCGGCCCGGATGCCGTCCAGCGGTGAGACGACCTTCTCGGGCAGGACCGTGGCCGAGCCGCCGCCCTGGGTCCTGGCGTGCCTGGCGTTGTGCCCGATCACCGCCACCGTGCCCGTCGCGGCACGGTCCAGCGGCAGCACGCCGTCGTTCTTCACCATCACCGTGCCGGCGGCCGAGGCTTCCCGGGTGAAGGCGACAAGGTCTTCCTGGTCCACGGGTTCTGCCTGAACGGGTTCGAACCCTTCCAGCGCGCCGACCCTCGCGGCGAGCTGCAGGATCCGCAGCACCTTCCGGTCAATGCTTGCTTCCGGGATCTCCCCTGCCTGGACTGCGGCCACGAGCGCCCCACCCCACGGCCCATCCGGTCCCGGCATGACCAGGTCCTGGGAAGCCTTCGCGGCATCAACGCTGCGGACCGCGGTCCAGTCACTGATCACCACCCCGTCGAAGCCCCATTCGCTGTTCAGCGGGGTCTCCAGCAGGTTGTTTTCGGTGGCGGTTGTGCCGTTGATGGAGTTGTACGCGCTCATCACCAGCCACGCACGGGATTCAACAATGGCTTTCTCGAACGCCAGCAGGTACAGCTCGCGCAGCGGCCGCTCGTCCACCTGCACGTCAACGGTGAACCGGTCGGTTTCGGAATCGTTGGCTACGTAGTGCTTCGGTGTGGCGCCCACGCCGTTGCGCTGTACCCCGTTCACATACGCCGCGGCAAGCTCACCCGTCAGGACGGGGTCCTCACTGAAAGCCTCGAAGTGCCGGCCGCCCAGCGGGGAACGGTGCAGATTGATCGTCGGGCCAAGAACGACGTCGACGCCCTTGCGCCGCGCCTCCACCGCCGAGGCGGCACCTAGACGGTCAGCCATGGCAGGGTCCCAGGTGGAGCTGATGGCCGTCGCGGACGGGAAATTCACCGACGGCTGCCGCTCATCCCACGCCTCACCCCGCACACCCGTCGGACCATCCGAAACCAGGATCCGGCGCAGGCCGATTTTCTCCATCGGCCATGTCGTCCAAAAATCCCGGCCCGTCAGGAGCTGGATCTTTTCCTCCAAGCTCAGTTCGTTGAGCAGTGCTTCCATGCGTTGGTCTACGGTGAGGGTTTCCATGATTCCTTCTTTCGCTGCACGTTGTTGTTTGCCGCCTCAAAGGGGCAGTTCTTTGCTTTCTTGGAGGTGGCCCTCGTAGGAATGCGGGGCACGTCCGGGCAGTGGGGCTTCCAGCCGCGCTTCTTGGCTTGGCGTGAAGCCGAGACGCCAGGCTTTGAAGCGCAATGAAGTGGCCCCACTGACGCGTACGGGGCCTGTGTAGAGGTTCCAGATACGTCCGTCTTCCCCGGGACTGCCAGTTACCCGGTCCATGAGTTTCCTCGGCTCTTGCGGTTGCCACGGGAGGGCTGTCCATCCAATTGACGCGCCTGGTGTCTCGCAGTCAGCTGTGGCCCCTTCGGCGGTCAGCGAGACGGTTGGAGTAGCGGTCACCGGCGCCTGGCCGTTAGGGCGCCATGTCTCCATCAACTGTCGTTCCGGCAGCATGCCCATGTCTTGGATGCGGTCCTGCCATGTTTGAAGGACGCGACGCAACGTCGCCAGAGCTTCGGCACTTTCAGGGTCTTGCACGAGGTTGCACGTTTCGTGGGGGTCCTGCTCAAGGTCGTAGAGTTCCTCTTCGGGCTTTGAAGCTGCGACGAGGCGCCGTTGAAGCTCGCTCAGAAGGCTGGGCAGTTCACCGCATGCCAGTTGCCTGGCTTCCTCCCCCCTTAACCGCCTGAGCTCTGCCCAAGTGGCTGTGTGGTCGGGGTAGTCGATGTGCGGCATGGGCGAGCGGTCCGGATGGAAGTTCCTGACATAGCGGTACCGCTCGTCGCGGACGGTCCGGGTCGTGTCCTCCGACTCGTCCATGCGGTCCCGGCCGCCATAGATGTAGGCGTTGGGGCGGCTGATGAAAGTGCCGTCCCGTTCCATGAGCGGTTTTCCGTGCATGTGGGCAGGAATGCCCAGCCCGCTGACGGCAAGCATTGTAGGAGCAAGATCCATGGTGTGGACAAGGTCAGGCCTGACTGTCCCGGGGTCAATGACACCTGGCCAGCGCAGGAGAAGGGGTACACGCAGGCCGGCTTCCGTCGCCCAACGCTTGGCGCGGGGCATTCCCCTGCCGTGGTCGCTCCAGAAAACCACGATGGTGTTGTCGGCAAGCCCGTCTTCCTCCAGTTGGTTGAGGATATCGCCGACCCAGTGGTCCATTTCGGTAATGAGGTCCGCGTACCGTGCCCACGCTTTGCGGAAGATTTCGGTATCCGGGTAGTAGGGCGGCAGCGGCGCGGCTGCCATGTCGTGCCGATCCTGCGGCGCTACATGCGTGGTGGCGCGTTGGAAGGACTCCTCATCGAGATATATCTGTGACTCATGGGTGGTCATTCCATGAAAAGCTGCGAAAAACGGCGCGTCCTTGTCCGGTCTGTTGCGCCAATGAGCCGTTGGGCTGCAGTCGTCGAAAACGACCGGCGGTACGTCCACCTGGAAGTCGGTGAAGTAGTTGTTGGTGCAGTAGTAGCCCGCTTCGCGAAAATATTGCGGCAACAGCCTCACTTCGGCCGGGGGGACGGCCTTCGTTCGCATGTGCATCGTGCCAATTGCATTGGGAAAACAGCCGGTCATGATTGCCGATCGGGCAGGCGAGCAAACCGGTGCAGAGGCGAACGCCCGGTCGAAACGGGCGCCCTCTGCGGCCAAGCGGTCAAGATTAGGCGTCAGCGCATATTCGGCACCTGGCCAGATGCCCCGGTAGCTGCCGAGATCAGGGTTGATGTCATGCGTGGAAATCCAAACTATGTTGGGCTTGTTCATGCGGTGGGCGCCCCAGTGAAATCAGTTGCCTGCCCGATTCCTGAACGAAATTGGCTGGTCATCGGATCGCCGGTGCCGGTCATCCAGCGGGACAGGCTGTTCCCTTTTCGGGTGCGGACCGGTGCCATGTCAGGGTTTCCCGCGAGGTTAGTGGTGCTGCCGTCCATGTCGTCGGCCGTGATCAGGAAGATGCTTGTCACGCTGTTGCCTTTGTTAGCTTCTGGGCTCATGGCGTTGGTTGTCTGCACCGCTTCCTATGCGTTCTGGGCGGCGAGCAGCTGTCGGCGTTCTTCGCGGCGACGTGCCTGGGCCTTGGGGTTTGCCACCGGAGCGGCGAAGAACAAGCGCTGGGTATACGGGTGCCGGGGTCGGCTCGTGACCTGGTCTCCGTCGCCGAATTCGACGATTTCCCCCCGGTACATCACTGCAACGCGGTGACTGATGTGCCGCACGACCTCAAGATCATGGGAGACAAAGAGGTAGGCGACCTGGGTTTGCTCCTGAATGTCTTTGAATAGTTCCAGGACCCGGGCCTGGGTTGAAAGGTCAAGGGCTGATACCGGCTCGTCGCAGACGATCAGGGCTGGTTTGAGTGCAAGGGCGCGTGCAATGGCGATGCGTTGCCGCTGACCGCCGGAGAACTCCCTGGGAAGACGGCTTCCCGCGTCGGCCGGGAGGCGGACCATATCGAAGAGGTCCTTGATTCGCTTGGAAGATTCGGCCTTGGGGACCTTACGTACGTCGAGGGGTTCGGACAGGATCTGCTCGACTGTCAGCGACGGGTTCAAGGAAGTGTAGGGGTCCTGGAAGACCACCTGGATGTCGCTGGCCAGCCGCCGGCGGTCGGCACGGTCGGCATGCGCGATGTCTTCTCCGCGGAACAGCACTTTTCCTTCGGTGACGGGCGCCAGGCCGAGAACAGCTCTGCCCAGCGTGGTTTTGCCTGACCCGGATTCACCTACCAGGCCTACGCACTCGCCTTTTTGAACATCAACGGAGACACCGTGCAGGGCCCGGAATGGTTTGCCACGGAAACCATGGCCGGGGTACTCGACGGTGACATTCTGGATATCAAGCAACAACTCGCTCATCGAACTGCTCCCTTCGGGGACGGGCTGGCGCTGCCGCCAGCACCAACGAGCGGGCCACGCGGTTCAGCCTCGCTAAGGATGGCGCCGAGCAGCTCCTGGGTGTAGGGGTGACGCGGGGAGTCAAAAATCGGCTCAGTCGGGCCGGTTTCCACGATCCGGCCGAGCCGCATGACGGAAACCCGGTCGCAAAGGTCCGCGACGACACCAAAGTTATGCGTGACGAGGACCACTGCCATCTGGAACTCGGACTGGAGGTCCCGGAGGAGGTCCAGGACCTCGGCCTGGACCGTGACGTCGAGGGCGGTAGTGGGTTCGTCGGCGATCAGAAGGTCCGGGTTACAGGAGATGGCGCCGGCGATGAGGACGCGTTGGGCCATACCGCCGGAGACCTGATGAGGGTAGGAGTTATACGTTCGCTCGGGGTTGGGGATGCCTACTCGTGCCAGGAGGCTCAGCGCACGTTCTTTGGCCTCTTTGGCCGATATGCCAAGCTGAATGCGCATGGGCTCAACGAGTTGGCTTCCGATGGTGAAGGACGGGTCCAGGTTGGACATGGGTTCCTGTGGAATGTAGGCGATCTTCCGCCCGCGCATTTTTTCGATGTCCCGTGACGACAGCTTCGCCAGGTCTTTGCCCTGGAAGTGGATGGAGCCGCCGACGATCTTGCCGCCTTCGGGGAGTAGTCGGAGGATGGACCAGGCAGTCTGGGTCTTGCCCGAACCTGATTCGCCGACGAGCCCATGGACCTCACCCCTGCGGACAGTGAGGGAGACGTCGTGGACGACCCTCTTGGTGCCACCGTCTGGGCCTGGGTAGCCAACAGAGAGGTTGGCGACTTCGAGGACGACGTCTCCTTCGGAAGCTTCAGGCTCCGGGTGCCGGATGATGTCGTCCACGGTCTTCGGGTCGGTCGTGGTAACTGCGGCCTTCTTCTTGCGCACCTGCTTACGGGGTGCGTTGGCGCGTTCAAGCTCGTCCCTGAGGCTGTTGGCCAGCAGAGTCAGGGCGATCAGGGTCAGACCGATGGCCATGGCCGGCCAAAGGATCAGCATCGGAGCGGTGTAGAGGTTGGTGAAGCCATCGCTGAGCATTGAACCCCATGTAGGGACGTTGATGTCCCCCAGGCCGAGGAATTCGAGCCCTGACTGGACGGCCAGGGCGATGCCGCCCACGATAGCGGACTGGATCACAATGGGGGCCCGGACGACGGACAGGATATGGATGGTGATGATGCGGGCATCACTGAGTCCCGATACACGGGCGGCGTCGACATAGAGTTCGTTGCGTACCGCGGTGACGGAAGCGTAGACCAGCCGGAAGAACGCCGGGGACAACATGATGCCGAAAATGAGCATGGACACCCACAGGGACGGCCCAACGACCGCGCGGGCGGCCAGGAGTACGATGATCGCGGGCAGCGCCATCAGCAGGGAGATGACCCATGTCCAGACGGTGTCGATCCACTTGCCAAAGTAGCCAGCCAGAAGGCCGCCGGTCACGCCGATCACCATCGCGGTCAGCAAGGCGACCAAGGCTCCGGCAAGGCTGAACTGCGCGCCGAAAATCAACCGGGACAGGACATCGCGGCCTGAACCGTCGGCCCCCAGCGGGTTGTCCCCGCCTGGAGGGGCGAGCACATTCTGGATAACGGCGTTGTTGGGGTCATGCGGGGCAAGGAACTGGGCGAACATTGCCGTGAGCACAGCAATGGTGAGGAACACCATCGAAGCGAGGGCGAGGGGATTGCGGAGCACTCGGCGGAAGAGGGAGACCCTTGTGCCGTCGCGGGGTGCGACGACGATCTCGGGATCGGTGGTGTGTGCCGGAGTTGTCATGACAGACGCACTTTCGGGTTGAGCCAGCCCTGGGCCAGGTCGACCAGGAGGTTGAAAACGATAACGATGACACCGGTGGCGACAAGCAAACCCATGACGAGGGGAATGTCGCCCTGGGTTGTGGCCTGTACGGCTACTTGTCCCAGTCCGGGGATCGCGAATACTTGCTCCACGATGACTGCTCCACCGAGGAGTCCAACGAAGATGACGGCGAGGACTGCAAGGGCAGGGCCTGCAGCATTACGCAGAACGTGCTTGAGGATGACGGTGCGCTCGGGGATTCCGCGGCTGCGCAAGGTGCGGACGTAGTCGTTGCGGAGGGCATCGATGACGGCTCCCCGGATCTGCTGGGTGACGTTGGCGATACCACCCAGCGCCAGGGCGATTACGGGCAGGGTCACGGTCTTGAGCCATCCCGTCGGTGATTCTGTGAAGGGGACGTACCCAGTGGGGTCGAACCAGCCCAGGGCAAGTGCAAAGAACAGAACCAGGCCGACGGCGAAAAGGAACCCGGGGATTGCGTGGCCGAGGACGGCGAGCAACTGGGCAAGTTTGTCGACCCAGCCCCGTTTCGTTGCCGCGAGTACGCCAAGAACCACCGAGACGATGGCGACCACAACGACGGTGCCGATGACAAGGGACAAGGTGACGGACAGACGGGAGATGATCGCGGCGGAAACGGTCTGGCCGCTGAACCATGAATAGCCGAAGTCTCCGGTAAGTGCGTGGACTACCCAGTCGCCGTATTGCATCAGGACGGGACGGTCCAGGCCGAGTTCCCGGGCCTTTTGGGCGACCGTTTGGGCGTCCGCGGACTCGCCGAGAATCTTCCTGGCGATGTCCCCGCCACCGAGGTACAGGAGCGTGAATCCGACTGTGGTGATAGCAGCGAGCATGACGATGCCCGTGAGCAGCCTTTTCACGATGAATGAAATCATGATGATGATCTTTCAGTGGGTAGGGCTGCCGGGGGCCGTGGGAGCGGTCCCCGGCAGTGGTCCTATGCCTTGGGGGTGATGTTCCAGAGGTTGGGCCAGGCGTTGCCCTGGTTCAGTTCAACGTTCGTCTTGGCATTGGTGACGAAGAAGTTCGTTGGCGTGTACCAGGGGGCAAACCAGGCTTGGTCAACTACGTACTTGTTGAGTTCCTTCAGGGCCGCGTCACGGTCCCCGCCCTCGGCGGTACGGATCTTGGAGATCAGTGCATCAACGGTGGGATCCTGGTACTTGAAGGTGTTCCAGGTTGCTGTAGGGGCCAGAAGGAAGCTGATGAGCTGCCATTCATTCGCATCGCGCTGGAGGGTGAAGTAGGACACCCCGTATTTCTTGGCCTGAAGGTCAGCAATGATGTTCTGTCCGACGTCGGTGTAGGAGACCTTGATACCTACATCGCCGAGCTGCTGCTGCAGCAGCGGCCACATCTGCTTCGGGAATCCCGGGGAAGTGGGGATCGTCAGGTCAAAGCCCTTGGGGTAGCCCGCCTTGGCGAGCAGTTCCTTGGCCTTGGCGGGATCGAACTTGTACGTGTCGTTCAGCTTGCCGTCGAAGGCCGGGGAGTCTTCACGGAAGACCTGCCCGGTCACCTTTCCGAAGCCGAGGCCGACAACTTTGAGGAAGGCGTCACGGTCGACGGCATAGTTGATGGCCTGCCGTACTTCGACTTTGCCCAGCGCTGGGTTGCTTTGTCCTGCGCGGTCAAACAGCATCAGGCCGGCGAAATTCAAGTCGCTGCCGTTATCGGTGAAACCGGCGGCCTTGACCTGGGGGATGATGCTGACGTCGTTAATGGCGGACGCGTCCAACTGCTTGCCCCGCAACGCGTTCAGCAGTGAGGTGGCGTCGTTGTAGACGTTGATCGTCAGGGTGTCGTACTTGACCGCATCCGGATTCCAGTACTTGGGGTTCTTGTCGAATTTATACGACGTCCCGACGACACTCGAGCCGGAGTTAAGGATGTACGGTCCGGAGCCGACCGGATTGGTCTGCACATCGGGCTTGTCGAAAGCGGCAGGACTTTCCTGCATGCCGGCCGCCTGGGCCAGGTAGATCAGGAACGCCGGGTTTGCCTGCTTGAGCTTGATTTCCAGGGTGTTTTTGTCTTTGGCGGTGGCATCTGCCAAGTCCACGACCTTGCTCTTCTGGGGGGAAGTTCCATCGCGGAAGCGAAGAAGGTTTTGTGCTGCTACGTCCGCGGTGAAAGCAGTGCCGTCGGTGAAGGTGACGCCATCACGCAGTTTCATCGTGAGGACGGTCTTGTCTTCGTTGTACTTCCACTCCGTGGCCAGGTTCGCTTCGACGTCCTTGCCGTTCGGTGAAGGCTTGAGGAGGCTGTCGTACACCGCCTGGAAATACACTGACTGGTTGCCCCAGTTGATGTTCCGCGCCTCAAACGTTGCCGGAGGGGTGATGTTGCCAAGAACAAGGCTGGGCGAAGATTTCGCCGCACCACCGGTCCCACCGCCGCCGCATCCAGCCAGCGCGAGACCGGCGGCGATCGCGGCTGCAACGGCGGCCTTCTTAAAACGCATCATTACGTCCTTTCAGCTGTGGAGGTACCCAGCCGTTTTCGCCGCAGTACCTGCCGCTCAGCATTGAGCAGTAATTCGAGAATGACACACTGTGAGCCACAGCACAAGACCTTTGCTAGTCAACTTGTGAAATAGTGCTGTCCCTTGTTTATGGTGAAATACCTGTTCAAGCTTTTCCACTAGTGCTATAAAGGATGACATCAGCGGGATGTCCCCACCCACACAGCGACCTCCCGGCTTTAGCGGCAACCAGCAGACAGGAATGGATCGATGAAGATCATCTACGTGGACGTGGACTCGCTCCGCCCCGACCACACCGGCGCCTACGGCTACGCCAGAAACATCACGCCCAACTTGGACGAGATGGCCAAAAGCAGCGTGATCTTCGACCGGTACTACTGCTCCGACTCGCCGTGCCTGCCCTCCAGGACAGCGTTAACCAGCGGTCAGCATGGGATCACAAACGGGGTCATCGGACACTTCGGCGATGACGCCCGGTTCCGCCTTGACGCCGGCCACGCCCCTCACCCTCACCGGCCACTTCTCGGCCAGGCGCTGAACATGGCCGGTTACACCTGCGCCGCAGTCTCATCGTTCGCCGAACGGCACCGGGCTTACTACTTCATGGGCAACTTCCGGGAAAATATTCAAGTCACCCCCGATATGGGCGACGAACCGGCAGACATGATCACCGATGCTGCCCTGGAGTGGATCGGCAAGCACCGCGACCTAGATAACTGGTACCTCCATGTCACCTACTGGGATCCGCACACCGACTACCTGCAGGACGAATCGTGGACACGGAAAGCCGCAGAGTCCGGCCCGGCCCCCGCTTGGCCAGACCAGAAAGCCATTGATGGGCACGCCGAGGTTTATGGCGCACGAAGTGCCCTTGACCTCCACTATTCCGGGGGACCCCGTAAGTCACGTGTACCCCACAACATGCCGGACGAGATCCGTACCCGGGCCGACTTCGAACACCTCATCAACGGCTATGACGGGGCAATCCACTTCTGGGATTCCGAGTTCGGCCGGCTTCGCCGGTCCATCGAGGAGATGGGACTGGCCGAGGACGTCGCGATTATCGTCTCCTCAGACCATGGCGAATCCTTCGGCGAACTCGGCCTCTACGCCGAACATGGTCTGGCGTCCGAACCCGTGCATCGCCTCCCCATGATCATTCACTGGCCGGGCGTCACTGACCAGCCCGCCGTAGCGGCGACCCACAATGACGCACTGCTCTACAACATTGATTACGCCCCGACCATCCTTGACCTGCTGGGGCTGCAACAGCCCGAAAAGTGGCAGGGCGCGTCCTACGCTCCAGCCGTACGCGGAGAAGCCATCCAATCGCGCCCCTATCTCGTCTGGGGGCACGGTGCGCACACATACCAGCGGGCCGTCCGAACCCGCGACCACCTGTACATCCGCACGTACCACCCAGGCTGCTTTCGCGCCGAACTCGAGTCACTGTTCAACGTCACCGAAGATCCCTACCTCACCAACAACCTGATCGACGCAGACCCGGCCCTCGCCACGCAGATGCGGTCCAACCTTATGGAGTGGCTCGGTTTCTATGCGGGAACCCCAGGAGCGCTTCCGGACCCCATGCAGGGAGCCCTTCAGGTGGGCCCTACCCTCTACAATCAGCCCAAAGACTATATGCGGCATCTGCGTAACACCGGGCGGAGCCACCTCGCGAAGCATCTCGAGGAACGTTTGAACCCGGGCAACTCGGCGACACACGTCTCCTGGCACGCGCAGGTGCCGATAAGCGAGGAAGATCGAGAAGCAATGCGGAAGCGGTTTGCTGCAACGGTCATGGCGGAGGAGTAAGACAATTGGTGACTGTACCTGTCGAAAAAGTACCGACACTAAAGCGGTCCCGTGCCGAAACCGGTGCGTCACTGGGCAGGCTCGAGGTGATCCTGCTGAGCCTGCTTAGCACCAGCGCGCGTACCGGATACGACGTGCGCAAATGGCTTGACCGCCACGGTCCGTACGTTGGCTACAGTGCCCAAACCTCCCAGATCTACCGCCAACTCGGCAAACTCGTGGATCGCGAATGGGCTATCCCGGTGCCGGATCCCCGCGAATCCGGACCGGACGCCAAGCTATACGAGATCAGAGACGAAGGCCGCCGGAAGCTGCAGGAATGGATTGACTCACCCTATGAGCCGCCCATCCGGCCCCTGGACCCCGATTTCCAGGTACGGCTTAGATTCGCGGGAACTCAGAGCCCGGAAAAAGCTCTGGAGCTTGTCCGCACCGAGTTGCGTTTCCGCCGCGAGCACCGTCAAAATCACCTCTTTGCCAGCGCCCTCGCAGAAGAAGACTTCGCCCCGGAGGAGGACGACGACGAGCGGTACTGGCGCGAGGAACTTGTCAGACTGCAAAGTGAGAGGGGCCTCTACATGGTCAACAGTCTGATGGCGTGGCTTGAAGCAACGGAAGTCCGGCTGGAAGCCTTGATACGGCAACGGGACCTGAGGAGAGAAAAGTGATACCTCTGTCCTTGAGTGATTCCAACACGGCCCATGGCAAGAGCTGCTGTGCGCCGACTCGGAAGCCGGGTGGAACGCGGCAGCAAGCTCAGACAGATTCGCCATCGACAGGGTTCTTGAAACCAACCCACGAGGACATCTCCATTCCCGGAGGAACGTACACCATGGGGGATGCTTTCGGGGAAGGATATCCCCGTGACGGGGAATCACCCGCCCACCAAGTGCGCCTCGACTCATTCACTATTGACGCAACCACGGTCACCAACAAGATGTTTGCCGCCTTCGTGGAAGAGACCGGCTATCGTACCGAAGCGGAGGTCTTTGGCTCATCCGCTGTCTTCCACTTGATCTCCACCGCCAAGGCAGACGACGTCCTCGGCGTCGCTGCGGGAGCACCCTGGTGGCTGAACATCCGCGGCGCCGAGTGGGCCCATCCCACTGGCCCGGACTCGCAGTGGGAGGACATTCCGGATCATCCCGTCGTCCACGTATCGCACACCGATGCCCTTGCCTACTGCGACTGGGCTGGACGGCGACTGCCAACCGAGGCGGAGTGGGAGTACGCTGCCCGGGGCGGCCTGGAAGGCATGCGTTACGCGTGGGGCAACGAACTGACACCCAACGGCGAACACCGCTGCAACATCTGGCAAGGTACGTTCCCCCAAAGGAACACTTCCGACGACGGCTATCTGGGAACGGCGCCGATAAAGTCTTTCCCACCCAACGCATACGGCCTCTACGAAGTAGCGGGAAATGTCTGGGAATGGTGCTCGGACTGGTTCCTGCCCAAGTACTACCGCAACTCACCAACCGATAACCCCCAAGGCCCCTCAATCGGGGCGGGACGCGTGATGCGTGGTGGCTCCTACCTCTGTCACGATTCCTACTGCAACCGGTACCGCGTTGCGGCACGTACGTCGAACACTCCCGAATCCTCCAGCGGCAACTGCGGGTTCCGGACCGTGGCCCTTTAGGCGTCCTGGGCGCGTGCCTGCCGGACTCGAGAATGAGGCGGGCAGCGCTGACACAGCGTTTCAGGCCCAGATGTCCCTTGGCTGGATCGTCACCACCTGGAACAGGCCGGTTTCCTTGCTGGCGTCTGCCCCGGCCATGCCAACGTCAGCGGCGGGCGTGTACGACACCAGCAACCCGCTCGGCTGCAACGCTCACGTCCAAGCCACCGAAGGGGTAAAGACCCGCCCGCTCAACTGCAGTCAGTCGAGTAGCGCTACGCCGAACTCAGCGACGACGGCCCGCAATTCCCTGAGGTAGTGCTGCGCTTGGTCGGTAAGCGGAATCGCGGCGTGGCCGACCCAGCCGATCTCGATGCGTTCGTCAACGTCGAGCGGGATGGCGACGATCTCCGGGTCGAGCTGCCCGCTGATGATGCCCGTCGAGATCGTGTAGCCGTGGAGCCCGATCATGAGGTTGAAGATCGTGGCACGGTCAGAGACCCGGATCTCCTGCTTGCTGGACATGGTGGAGAGAATCTCCTCGGCGAAGTAAAAGGAGTTGTTCGCACCTTGATCGAAGGTTAGCCGCGGCAAGCCGGCGAGATCATCGAGAGTCGCACGCCCTTTTGCGGCGAGCGGGTTGTTCCGTGAAATGAAAATGTGCGGATCGGCGAGGAAAAGCGGAGTGAACCCGAGCCCGGATTCCCGGAGCAGCTTGTCGATGACCTTCCGGTTGAAATCGTTCCGGTAGAGGATGCCTATCTCGCTGCGGAGCGTCCGGACATCCTCGATGATGTCCCAGGTACGGGACTCACGCAGCGAGAACTCGTATTCGGCCACATCAGTGGCCTTGACCATCCGGACGAAAGCGTCCACCGCGAACGAGTAGTGCTGCGTCGACACCCCGAGCAGACGTCGCCGCGGTGGCCTGCCAAGGTAGCGCTGCTCGAGGAGAGCGAACTGCTCGACGACCTGCCTCGCGTAACCGAGGAACTCTGCCCCGTCGGCGGTCAGGGTGACCCCGCGGGCGGAGCGAACCAGGAGCTCACGGCCCACCCGGGCCTCAAGATCCTTCATTGCTGCGGACATTGTCGGCTGCGCTACGTAGAGAAGATCGGCAGCCGCGGAGATCGACCCCTCAGCTGCAACTTCTATGAAATAGCGCAGCTGCTGCAGGGTCAATCCGCTCGAAATCTGGGGCATAGGAAAATTCTATATGAACGCATAGTAACCACGAGTTACTTGATACCCCACGGAAGGCTGCACCATGGATACATCACCTTCTGAAAGGCCGTCTCCGGCCCATCAACGGATTGGCAGCACATGGCAGACGACTTCACCTTCAGCATCACTACCACCCCCTTCGACGAGGACTACTCCCCGTCGGAAGGCTCACGGATCACGACGAATTTCGCCAACCTGGCACGGGGCGAGCACCGCCAGGAGAACCTCCGCAACGCCTTGACCATGATTCGGCGCCGCTTCAACGATCTCGCAAGCTGGGACAACCCGGACCGGGACCGTTACACGCTCGAGCTTGAGATCGTCTCTGTGCAGATAGAGTTCACTGCAGACGGTACGGATCAGCAGTTCCCGCTGTTCGAAGTTCTCGACATCCAGATCATCGACCAGCTGAACGGGGTCCGCCACCAAGGGATCGTTGGGAACAACTTCTCCTCCTACGTCCGTGACTTCGACTTCAGCATCGTACTGCCAGCGGCAGCAGGGGACTCAGGCAAGCCCACCGTTCCCGGGGACTTTGGCGATCTTCACGGCAAACTGTTCCAGCAATTCCTCGATTCCCCGGCATGCCAGGAACGCTTCCCGCAGCCGCCAGTGGTCTGCATCAGCGTCTCCACAAGCAAGACGTACCGGCGAACGGAGAACCGTCACCCGGTCCTGGGCGTCGAGTACCAGCAGGACGAGTTCTCGCTGACGGACGCGTACTTCGCCAAGATGGGGCTGCAGGTCCGCTACTTCATGCCACGCGGAAGCGTCGCGCCGCTCGCCTTCTATTTCCGCGGCGACCTGCTCAACGACTACTCCAACCTGCAGCTCATCGGCACAATCAGCACCATGGAGACGTTCCAGAAGATCTACCGCCCGGAGATCTACAACGCGAACTCCGCCGCCGCCCACGTCTACCAGCCGAGCCTGGGAGAGCAGGATTACTCGCGGACCCAGATCGCTTACGACCGCGTAGAACGCAGTCAGCTCGCGGTCAAGCAGGCGAAGTACACGGAGGAACACTTCATCACGCCCCACAAGGACCTGTTGGACCAGTGGACCGCCAAATACCCCGCTCTCGTCAACTGACCCACGGAGAATCGTCAATCATGAACACACTTTTGCCCACCACCGTTGTCGGAAGCCTGCCCAAACCATCGTGGCTCGCACAGCCTGAGACTCTTTGGTCCCCGTGGAAACTGGAGGGAAATGCGCTGCTCGAGGGCAAGCAGGATGCTCTGCGCATCGCCATCCACGAGCAGAGCCGACGCGGCATCGACATCGTCAGCGACGGCGAGCAAACCCGCCAGCACTTCGTCACCACCTTCATCGAACACCTCAGCGGGGTCGACTTTGAACAGCGCAAGACCGTGCGCATCCGCGATCGCTACGACGCCAGCGTGCCGACCGTCGTCGGAGCGGTGCGCCGCGAGCAGCCGGTATTCGTCGAAGACGCAAAGTTCCTCCGCGCAACCACCGACCGGCCGATCAAATGGACTCTTCCCGGCCCAATGACCATGGTGGACACGCTCTACGATGACCACTACAAGAGCCGCGAGAAGCTGGCCTGGGAGTTCGCCACGATCCTGAACCAGGAGGCGAAAGAACTAGAGGCGGCCGGCGTGGACATCATCCAGTTCGACGAGCCCGCATTCAATGTCTTCCTCGATGAGGTCAAGGACTGGGGCGTGGCTGCGCTTGAGAGAGCGGCAGAAGGACTGCGCGCGGAGACCGCCGTGCATATCTGCTACGGCTACGGCATCAAGGCGAATACTGACTGGAAGGCGACGCTCGGCTCACAATGGCGGCAGTACGAGGAAACGTTCCCGCTGCTGCAGAGCTCCAGCATCGACATCATCTCGCTGGAATCCCAGAACTCCCACGTGCCCATGGACCTCATCGAGCTCCTCCGCGGCAAGAAAGTCATGCTCGGGGCAATCGACGTCGCAAGCGAGACCATCGAGACCCCGGAGGACGTCGCCAACACCCTCCGCAAGGCCCTGCAGTTCGTCGATGCGGACAAGCTCATCGCCAGCTCCAACTGCGGCATGGCACCGTTCCCCCGGGACGTCGCACTGGCCAAGCTGAGTGCTCTCAGCGCAGGGACGAACATCATTCGCGAGGAACTCGCCCGCTCCGCCCCCAGGGTGTCATAACGATGTTTCACGCCTATCCCACAGACACGTGGCTCGGGGCTCCGAAGCAAACCTTCCCGTCCTCCCTCTCTGCCGACGAATTCAAGGCACTGTTCCGTGGCCATCCGGGAGGTGTCGCCGTCATCACGGCAGATGCGGGCGAAGGACCGGTGGCACTGACGGTATCGTCGGTCGTGTCAGTGAGTGCGGAACCTCCGTTGCTGATTTTCTCGGTCTCGGCACTGTCCTCTGCGTCCGAGGTGCTTTCGCGCGCCGAAACCGTTGTCGTGCACCTGCTGGACGCACACGACGTCGACTTGGCGAAGTTTGGAGCGACCCCCGGCGCCGACCGCTTTGACCAGACGCACCGCTGGTCGGCCCTTGCCACCGGCGAAGCGGTGTATGACGATGTCCGCGCCTGGGTGCGGTGCGCCGTGATCAATCGCATGGAGGTGGGGACCTCCACAATCATCGCCGTTCACGCCCTGGAGTCCCGCGTCATGCGTGACGTCCACCCGGGCGAACCCGGCGACGCTCTGGTCTACCACAACCGTTCATGGCACCGTCTGGGCGAGCATTCCAAGCTTGAAGGCTGAGCGCCGCGCCAACGATGCGAGGCGGCAAGCCGAACGACTCACGACGGCGGGAGGATAACTCCCGCCGTCGTCCTCGTTAACATCGGAGCGTCCATCGACTTCCTGAATGGCTCGGATGCAACCCTGATCTGCACACATACCACGCTTCGGTTCGCCCTCAAGAAGCACCCACCGAAGGCGTTCACCGCTCGACGCCTTGGGGAGGGCTTGCCAGCCATAACGTAGCGCCCCAGAGACATTGATATGCCAGGGGTTCCCGTGGCTGGCCCGATCCGAGACGGGCCCGTCATGTCGTTGTGAATGACGGGCTCCAATGCACCTGTGTGAGCAAGAAAACCGGAACCGGCCCATCCCACCAAAAAGCAGAGTGGAGTGTGCACAATGTCCACACACGCTTTGACCGGACAAATACGATGCGCCGGACGATCAAGAAGCAGCACTGAACCGGTCATGAAGAATCTTCAGGATAGCTTCACAGGCGAGCCGCGGCGCCAGGCACCCCCCGGGGCCCGTGTCAGTGGGACTGACCACAAGATATGTCAACACGTTAAAGCAAAAGCCCCCTCTGACGAGGGGGTATGCCGTGCCCGCGGTGGGACTCGAAGGTGATTCCAGGCCTTGGGAACGCTGGGATTTCCGGGAATCATGCCGAATCCGGCCCGATCCGACCGATGTACGCCCCAGTCCGACAGGCAAAGTGTGGACAGTGTCCACACCCTCTTATTTGCCTTCCGGCAAGGCCCCACACTTAATGGAAGCAAAGCCGAGCGGGCCGCCGTCGCGATCCGAATCACCCGCGCCGAAACGTTCGGGAACTGGTTTCCGAACGAAAATCTTGGCACAAAGTGCATCGGCTTCCCTCCCCTCCGCTGGTCGTTCTCCCACCGTCCATTGCAGGTCCGGCAGCGCACGACATGACCAGCCCGGCCAGGCACAATGCCTCCAGCAGTCACCGGTGACATTATGGTCAGCCAACTCGCAAAACCCCAGGCGCAGCCCGCGCAGAAGTCGGTGTTGAGACTTCCCGCCAACATCCCACTTCCCGACTCTTGGCGAGGAGTCCGCCGTCGGTACGGGAGCCGGGGCATATGCACCGAAGGACATTGCAAGGTTTTGTCGAAGAATTGCACAAGATTCGTCAATCCACCACCCAGCTGGGGCGGCTTATGGAAGCATCGTCCTCAGGGCCTTTCCCGTTGGATGTTGGAGGTAGCGATGTTCGTTCCGAATTCCAGTGATCACTTCCGCGAGGAGGATCTGCCAGCCCAGATTCGTGCAATCCGAATGCCACGCTGGGCAGGCGCGGCCCTCGGTGCGGCCCTTGTGGTGATCGCGGTGGCAGCGGTCGCCGGTTCGATCCTTGTCAACGATAGTGACAGCACGATCATCCCGTTTTGGGTCGAGGCGCTCATCATGGCGGGATCAATAATCTCAGCTATCTCGGGTGCCCTCCTGCTTTGGCATGCCGGAGAGTGGGTCACGCTCACACGGTTTGAGGCGATCGTGACGAGGGCATTCATAGTCCAGATCAAGGTCGACCGCACACACCTTGAAGACTTCCACGCCTACCTTCACCAGTACGCTGCCGGCGGGGGAGTTCGCTACCGCATGGTGCCGACCTTCACCACCAAGGACCCATACGACCGGCTGAGGGATCTGCCGCTGCCATTCCTTGCCTACTGGAACCCGGTCGGAGGCACTGAAGCTTCACTCCCGCCGCGTGCTGCGTACATTGAGGCCTGGGCCCGCGCGGGCTATAGTCCGTACTCGAGAGCTATCCCCACCGGCGCCGTGCCCTACACGCTATCGATACACCGGCAGGCCGTCCGGACTGGCCTGCAGCGCCGCGCGCGCTTGTGGGCGATCCTCCTCCCGGTGGTCTCGATTGGGCTCGGTCTAAGCCTCGGCGTCGGACTCGGACCCGCCACCAAAGCCCTAAGCCACACCCGCAGCAGCGCCGACCCCCAAACGAACCGCACGGGCATCCGCGACCTCGACGACGCGCTCACTCCCGGAGTCTCCGGCTACCAGTGGCATGCGAAGGTCTACCCGACGACCGGCACGAGGGACTTCACCTTCTTCCCAACCTTGCGGCACCTGCCGCCGGCGCCGTACACGGTTCGATACTTCATCCGTGACCCCGCGCAGCACGGCACGGATCTCAGTGTCCCGGAGCAGAAATACGGCCGAATCGTCTCGCAAGGGACAATATCCGTAAGGGACCCCACTATCGAATTCACGCTCGACCACGACGACAGCACCTTCACGTTCGAGGTCTACGTCACTGACAACCGCGGGCACACCACGCGCGACTCGGATCTCTACCGGAACCTCGCCGCGCTCCCGGCATCGACCCCTGCGCCGATGCCTACGCGCTGAGGCGTCCAATGATTTCAGGTTAGAAATTTGATGCAATGGCGATCCGCCCGGGAGATCAGATCGCCGACTGGGTCCGATGAGAGCCGGCGACGTTACCGGCACACATGATAGCCATTAGTATCACCATGCCCACGCCCTCCGAGGTCGAGCCACGAACTCGGAGGCGATCCGGCCCCTGACCGACGAACAATTCGTCGCCATTATGCATTCGTCCCAGGTGACCCAGCGGCGGGTTCTGCCCACCCGACCTAATCCAACAAGGCAGCCGCCTTCAACGCAGGGTCCGGGTATGCTTCGGCGCCCATGACGGTTGTCGCGGGCCTAGCCAAAGCCGAGGCCAGCAAACCGACATCGCGGATATGGAAGCCGTACCGGTCAACAAGCTGGAGCGCGTCCTCGATGTCCAGGTACGCGGTCACGCGTCCTCAAAACGCGTGAGCAGCTCAGCATCATGCTTCTTAATAGCGCGCTCTTGTGCTGGCAATTGGTGTTGAAGTGCGGTTTCTCTTGCTTTGACGGGGAAGCAGTTCCTAGCATGGGCGTTGTGGAGGAAGCGCGTCGGGTCGCGCTTGCCGTGCTGGACACAACCAGCACGACGGTCAACGATCTCTGGGTCTCGTTCTGGAGCATGGGCGGCAACGCCGACGTGCTGGATTTGGACGCCTATGTCCACGGGTTGGCACCTTTCAGCGCCTCCGACGAGCTGGCTTTGGAGGCCGCCGTCGAGGAAATCAGCGCCCCGAACTGAAGCAGAAATCCCGGCCCAAAAAAGGGCCCCTCATCCGTCTTGCCCCTGTAAATACCCGCTTCTACAATGCTGGATGTGGACACTGAGGAGCAGAACGAAGACTTCCAGCGACTTCACCAACTCATCGCTGGAACCGATGACGTCAAGTCCTTTCTGGACGGAATGACTCGCTGCGCGGCTACGACTTTAAGCCGCGCCACGCAGATCAGGATCGAATGCGCGGTCACCCTTTGGCGCCGGAAGCGGGCCGTGACCCTGGCCGGGAGCAGCGACGAGGCGATCCTCTGGGACGGCGTCGAACAGAGCCTGGGCGACGGCCCAGTCCTGGAAGCACTCCAAACCGGCCAGCCAGTGGTGGTGGCGGACACCAGCGCCGATAATCCGTGGCCCAAGTACACCAGCACTATCGCTGAGGCCGGTGCGCGCAGTGTCCTCGCGGCACCACTGGAGCTGGGCAACGACGCCTCAGCGGCCCTGAATTTCTTCGCCCCCGAGGCGGGAACCTTCACCAAGGAAGTCGTGAACGAGGCCATGGTCTTCGCGGACATGGCTGGCCAGGCGTTGCGGCTGGCGCTGCGGATCGCCACGGCTGATCTGCTCACCGAAGACCTCAAAGCCGCCATGCGTCGCCGCACGGTCATTGATCTATCGACCGGGATCATCATGGCCGAGAACAACTGCACCCAGAATGAAGCTTTCGCGTTCCTTCACCAGGCATCCCAGAATCGGAACCAAAAACTCCACGACCTCGCCGGGAACATCGTCGCCGAACCCAACGGCACCACCACGGCACCGGCAAACCATTTCGACGACTAAGGCCACCACCCCCTCCAGTCATGTCCCAGCAACTGAGTGGTGGGTTTGTCGCTGAGCCTCCGGGGTACGAAGTATGCGTGCGGCCACTGCCCTCGACGGGCGTTCAGGACGGTTCTACTGAAGACCTACCCTAATCCTGGCGTGGCAGGCTAAAGGCCCTGCAGGCTTCGGGTTACCGCTATCCCGCCCCTCCCCAAGCCTTACCGAATCCCCGCTATCGGCGAACCGGTCGGCTTCGACGTGGGCGGCCCCGAGGATCGTGTGAAAACTCCCAATGCTCGGCGACCTTGGCAGAGACCGCAACCTGCGCCGTGCCACTCCCCCATTTGTTCGTAGTCACGCGTCGACGACGCCGACGAGTCCTCCCCCAAAACATCCGATCGACCGCGCCGACTGAACTCTCACGTCGCCGGGGCCCTGCAGATAGTGCGCTTGCGAATGGGCGGCATGTCGCTCGGGCCAATTACAGGCGATGACTAGATGTAGGCCGAACAACGGGCAGGCAATGGCTGTCATCAGTCTCAATAAAGAAGATTTAAGTGTGGACAATGTCCACGCCCTCTTTGGCCTGACAAAACATCGGCCACGCCGGGTACACAACGTCAGCAACGAGCCAAAACCAAGAACTTTTGACGCATTATCACGAAGTCATGTTGCGCTCAGCTCCGCTACCCATGAAAGGTTGTAGGCCAACCAGGACCTAACAGACATACAAGAAAGGATCGCATAACCCCACAACCAAACAGGCGACCCGCGGCGCCAGGCACACCCGCGGCCAATGTCAGAGGGGCCTGACCAACCAGAATGTACACACGTTAAAGCAAAAACCCCCTCTGTTGAGGGGGTATGCCGTGCCCGAGGTGGGACTCGAACGCGGTTCCCGGCCTTGCGGACACTGGGAAGTGGCGGAAACATGCGGAAACCGGGGCAGTCCGGCGGCAGTACGGGCCAGGACGAAGCGAGAAGGGTGGACAGTGTCCACACGCCAATTTCGCCGATTCAAGCTCTCCAACCGCCGATCGCACCCCATATGGAAGGGGCGCGGTTTCTCATTGTGCTGGCAAACAATCCGAGGCTCCACCCGGCCTGAACCCACGGCCGAGGGCACGCCCGCAGGCAGTAGCTCCCTGCGTCCAAAACCTTACCCGCATCCAATCTCTCCACGGCGGCTGCACCTCCCTTCGGCAATCTCATGATCCGCTCGGCCGAAACTCACCTGACCGATCAATAGCGTCCACTATGCTTGGCATCCACATACGAGCCAGCTGACCGCCGGACGCCCGCCCTCAAATGCATATGTCACCATTCGGTGACATAATGGACGGTAGAAGGGACGCCATGACACTGGAAAGCACCATCGAGACCCCGGCATCAGCGGGCGCCATCATCCGCGCCCGCCGCACAGCCCGCCGGCTGTCCCAGCAAACCCTTGCCGACATGGCCGGTGTGTCACGGAAGTTCCTCATCGATCTGGAAGCCGGCCATGACCGCGCCGAACTCGGCAAAACCCTAGCCGTCATGGCCGCCGTCGGCCTGACCTTGGCCGCCACAGATCCCATCCCCCGGGGCAGCGACTTCGACCCTTCGCGGCGAGACTACGCGGCAACCTTCACCCGACTCATCTCCGAACGGGACTTTGAGTTCGCCATCAAAATGCTCGCCGACTACGCCACCGCTTCCCTCACCGCCGGCAGACCGCTGCTCCAGCGCAGCCCCCGCCTCAAAGACCCGCACTGGTCAGCGGCCCTCGCCGGAATCTCCAACTACACCGCACACCGCCTCGGCCAACCCACGCCATCCTGGACACGACGGATCAAACCCCTCGACAAGGCATGGATGCCGGCAGAGTCCTACCGCACCATCCGCGCACGCATGAAGGAACTCACCCGCACCGAAACCCCGCCGGAACTCGCCGCTTTGAACGTCTTCATCCGCGAACGTAGCCTGGTCACGGCATGACCGGCGGAGAACTCACCGCCGCACAAATCCGGGCTCTCCTCCATGAACTCGGCAGGCGCCTGCAGGCCACCGGTACTCACGGCGACGTCAAGTTAGTGGGCGGTGCCGCCCTCATCCTTCAGGGCATCGGCAACCGGCCCACCGCAGACATCGACGCCAGCTACGCCGACCCGCACACCATCCACACCGTCGTCACGGAAATGGCAGCAGACTACGACCTCGCGCCCGACTGGCTCAACACCAACGCCTCAGCCTTCGTCCCCGAGAACGCCACCTGGGTCGACATCGAACAGCTCGACGGACTCACCATCCAGGCCGCAGACACCGAAACGCTCCTGGCCATGAAAATCGCGGCCGAACGCGACAAAGACACCCTCGACATCGCCCGGCTCCTGCGCCGACTCAACATCACCAACGCCGCCGACGCCGTCGACCTCGCATACGACAAATACGGCGAACACTCCATCCCACTCGCCGCCGGACGCGACAACTACCTCATCGTGGTCGACGACGCCCTCGACGCCGCCACCGCCCTCGAATCCCGGACCGGACCCGAATCAGGCAGATATCCCACATGACCGTTGCCAAAGGCACAAATTAGCTTCTCCGGACGCCAGTCTGAATGGTATGGGACCGCACGGCGGGACCGGAGCTCACGAGACTTAACGCTCACAAGGAGCGCCTGTCTTCGGAAATCGTTCCGGCCTCCGGGATGCCTGACTCATCGCCCAATCTCGCAGGTTGCATGGTCGCCCTGGATAGCGGCCGGTATGTCGTGTTGGCGCCGGAGGGGACTGGCTTGCGGGGCTGCCCAGAACTTCGGTCGCAGGGTGAGTGCGTCGCATGCCCCATTACCCCTCCCCTACCGAGCTGTACGAAAGGCCGGTTGTCGGCCTTATAGAAATCCCGGGAAACGCGGGGAGACTCCACCCACCCCCTCCGTAAAAGCAAGTTGGCGCGCGCGGGCCGCCGGGAGCCCCCAGCCCTCACCTAACGGAGGGCTACGTGCCCTGGTGGGCCCGAGAAGTCCCGTTCGGAACCGGCAGCGCTGACAGAACCACGCCAAATACTCCTGCGATTCACACCCGGAGAATTGCAACTAGGGCATCACGTCTCGGTCTCATTACTATGCTTCGAAGTCGCTACTACGCCGAGCGTGACCAAATCACTGTTGCGAGGCACTCAGACCACTAGCGCGCATACAGAAATGCCTCGCAGCAGTAGCTAAATGGGACCGGCACGAACCCAGCTGAGTTTCAGCCGGGTTCTTTCAGTCAATAGGGCGTACATCGTAACCGACGCTGACCGGAAAGGTTTAGAACGGATCTGACCGAAAACAAACCGCTGTTAGCACTATGCGAACTACTTGCAGCTTGTCCGTGTCGGTGCCCGCGGCGCGCGCAAGTACACCATCCGGCTTTCTCAGGCAACCGGAACGTTTAACGGGAGGTCCGCCGCACCCCGAAGGGCACCGGTGGAGATGATCTGCCCATCCTTGATGACGGTCCGCGTCTTGCTTTCGTCCCAGAGGATCGATGGTTCGTGGAAGGGATTCCCGTCCAGCATCACCAAGTCCGCGCACGACCCTCGGGTGATGCGTCCAAGGTCACCGCGTCCAAGCAGGGCGGCGTTGGTTGATGTTGCCGACCGGAGGGCGCCGTACACGCCAAGCACTTCGCACTGAAGGCGGAGTCCGGCCAGTTGCTCGTCCTCCAGTTCACCCATGAGGTCTGTTCCGAATCCGATCCGGACCCCAGCGTCGCGGGCCAGTGCCAGCGCGTTCCTCCCGGCCTCCAACACTTCCCGATTCTTGGCCGTTCCCGTTTTGGTGAGGCCGACTTCCTCTCCGCGTCGTTCCATGGCCTCGTAGGTCACCAAGGTGGGGACGAGATAGACGTCGTTGTCAGCCATGAGCCGGGCGGTTTCCGCATCCAGCAGATTGCCGTGTTCGATGCAGCGGACCCCGTTAAGTACTGAATGGCGAATAGCCTCGGGCGAATATGCGTGGGCGGTGGCATAGCTGCCCCGCCGGGAAGCCTCGTCCGTTACGACGCGGATTTCCTCCGCACTGTACTGCGGAACCCGAATCGGATCGACCGGCGAAACAACCCCTCCGGAGGTCATGAGCTTTATCGCGGTGGCGCCGGTTCGGAATCGGTGGCGCACGGCCCGCAGCAGGTCATCTGCGCCGTCCAACACTTCGCACATGTGGCCGCCATGGAAGCATCCTCCGTCGTTCGCGGCCCGGATATCGCCGTGGCCTCCTGTTTGGCTTAGCGCCGGTCCCGTGAAGAAGTAGCGTGGACCAGGGTACAGTCCCTCCTCGATGGCGTTGGCAAGGCCAACGTCACCGCCCGCCACGTCACGCACCGCTGTGAATCCACGGAGCAATGCAGCAGCGAGGCGCCTTGCCCCGGTAAGTGCGGAATAGCTAAGTGGCCCCGTCTCGTTCGTGGCGGACGTCAGGCTGAGCGCGTAAGCATGAAAATGTGCATCGATAAGTCCTGGAATCACGGTTCGGCCGCCGGCGTCAAGGACGGCACCGGTATCTTCCACCTCCCGCCCCACGTCGGTGATCCGGCCATCCCGGATGCTGATAGAGCCCTCAATCAGGTCAGGTGATTCGCCGTCGAAGATCAGGGCGTTACGTATTGTCAGGCTTTCCGGATTGGTGGTCACGTGCGGTTCCTTCCTGTTGTTGTCGGCGCGGGCGGGCCCCCAATTGGTGCCCGCCCGCGGTGGAACTAGTTAGTGGTGATAAGGGCTTCTTGGAGCAGATGGACGGACCGCCGTGCGACGTCCACGGCTGCCTCCACCGAACTCTGGTCGTAGCTGCCCTCAGGTGCGAGGAAGTTCATCGATCCGATAGTCCGGCCGCTGCTCACGACCGGAACGTTCACGATGGCCCCGCAGCCCAATGACTCGATCGTTTCCGAATCAAAGAAGAATGCGCGGACCGCTTCCTTGTCCGCCCCCAGGAACGGCTGCTGTCTCTCGAGGACCTGTTCAAGCCACACCCGGTTCGTGTCCCCGGCGAGGGTCTTCTTCCCGCCTACCGGATAGACATCGGGATGGGTGGTGTAGACGCGGGCCATACTGGCGCCGTCGTCGGCGATGACTGAGATGGTAAAGAGGGTGACGCCGACTGCTTTCCGGGCGCTTTCGCAAACGTCGTCGAAGGATTGATATTGGGAACTCATGGAGTCCTCCCTTCTGGATGGGAACCCATCCACTGGTGGGGCTTAGTAGCCGTAGTGCGTCCGGGCAAAGTCGTCGGTGATGAATCCATTGACGATGTCGTAGGTGATGTCCTCGCGGGAGCGCTTGGAGACGTCTCCGAAGCCGCCGCCCCCGCCCACAGCGAGGCGGACGACGTCGCCGGCTTTGACCTTGCGGGCGTTCGCCTTCAGAGTGCGGACCTCATCAGAGCGTCCGGGGTTGATCACAACTTCCGGGCCTTGAGCGTCCGATCCGCCGAAGAGTCCCCAAGCGGGGGTCTTTGACCGTTCGAACCACAGCCCGACCACGCAGTCGGCCAGGAATTCGTATTCGCGCACTACGCCGTTGCCGCCACGGTGCTGTCCGGGTCCGCCGGAGTTGGGGCGGATGGAGTACTCGTTGATCCGGAATGGGTAACGGGTCTCCAACATCTCGATCGGCAGGTCCTTGAGTGAGCCGTTGACGTTGTTGATCATGGCTGATTCACCGTCCGTGCCCTGCCAGGCACCCCAGCCGCCCAAGGTGGCTTCCATAGTGACGAAGTTCCGGCCGAAGCGGGTGTCGAAACCGGCGGCGGTGATAATCATGGAGTCACCGTGGCTGGCGCTGGCGACCCGATCGGGCATGGCCGGGGCCATTGCCTTGGAGACGAGGTCAATCAGCAGCCCAAGGTGGGAGAAGTACCACTGGCACGGGGCCGGCGTCACGGCGCCCAGAACCGAGCCGGACCGCACCTGGGTGGTCATTGGCCGGAAGGAACCACCGTTGGAGTTGGACTCCGGGCTGACGAGGAGCTTGTAGCCCACGCGCAGTGCCGAGACGGCCTGGGCGGCACCACAGTTGACCGGACCCAGGGTCTGGTCCGCCGATCCGGTGACGTCAAAGTCAACGGTATCGTCCGCTACCGTGATCCGCAGCTTGATTGGAATGGGAGTGTCCAGATCGATGCCGTCGTTGTCCAGGAAACCCTCGGCTTCGTAGACGCCGTCCGGGATGTTGCGGACGGTCGCACGCTCGATTTCCTCCGTTTGGCGGAAGATCTCATCCCGGGCGGCATCCAACTGCTCCATCCCGTACCTGCCCACGAGCTCCTTCATGCGGGTGGTCCCCATCCGGAGGGCTGCGATCATCGCGTGCATGTCACCAATGGTCTGGTAAGGGAAGCGCACATTAGTCCGGATCAGGTCAACGACAGAAGTCTCTATACCGGCTTCGACCAGCTTGACCGGCCCCATCCTGAAGCCTTCCTGGAAGATATCTGTCGAGTCCATCGAGCCGCCCACATCCTTGGATCCCATGTCCATCCAGTGCGCCCGAGTGGCCGCGAATCCAACCACGGCGCCGTCGTCGAAGATCGGAGCAAAAATGGTCACATCGTTCAGGTGGGTCCCACCCAGGTATGAATCGTTGAGGATCCAGATGTCCCCTTCCTGCCAGACCGCGCGGCCGTACATTTCCTCCACGGCGATCGAACACGTTTCGAGGTTGCCCAGGAACAGCGGCAGGCCTGCGGACTGTCCCAGCACTCGGTGTTCGGTGTCCAACAGGGCCACGACGCAGTCCCCGCCTTCGTAGAGGATGGGTGAGTAGGCGGAACGGATCAGGGTGGCGTTCATGTCATCCGCCGCGCTGGTGAGTGCATTGCGGATGATTTCCACGGTGACCGGATCCAGGGTTGTGACTGCTGCAATTGTCATTTTTGGTACCTCAGTTTTCTTCGACGTTTTCAGTGCGGATGACCAGGGAGCCGAACTCGTCGACCTGGACGTTGAACCCGGGTGGAACCACGGTGGTGGCGGTCTGCTCCACGATGATGGCGGGTCCTTCGAATGTGTGGCCAGCGCCGAGGTCGTCACGGCGGACCACGGTGGTGCTGTGCTCGACGTGGTCAAAGACCACCTGGCGGATTTCGTGCTTGAACTCCGGCCCCTGTGCAGTGACGTAGCTCGGAGCTTCCAGCCGTCCCAGGTCACCGACAGCCTGCGTGCGTAGCGTAACGATTTCGATCGGCGCGCCAAGGTTGGAGTGGCCGTAGCGCTCGTGGTACATCGCGGAGAATCGGCGGGCGAGGTTGGTGACGAAGTCGGGAGATTCGGGCTCGTCAGCGGATGTCAGCGGAACGTTCAGTGAGAACTCCTGTGACTGATAGCGGACGTCCACGGACGCCTTCGTTGCGCGGCTTTCCTCCGGGACCCCTTCCGAGACCAGTGACGACAAGCCTTCGACTTCCATGGAGCGCAGGATGCCGGCCATGTCGGCCACGTCGATGTCTTCGTCGAGGTAGAAGTAGGGTTCGGAAAAGTCCTTGCGGATGTTGGTTTGCAACATGCCCCAGGCGGAGAAAGCACCGGGAAATCGAGGAACGACTGTTTCCGGAATGCCGAGTTCCTTGGCCAGGAAGACTGCGTGCATGGGTCCAGCTCCGCCGAAGGCCACGAGGGAGAAGTCCCGGGGCTCGATGCCGCGGGAGATCGTGATGGTCCGAATCGCCTGGGCCATCTGCGAGTTGGCTACGTCGCAGATGCCTTCCGCCATGGCAATGGGGTCCAGGCCGAGCTGGTCACCGACAGTTTTCAGGGCTGTTATCGCGGCTTCGCGGTCCAAGGCGACCTGTCCGCCGGCGAACCAGTCGGGGTCGACACGGCCGAGGACCAGGTTGGCATCAGTGACGGTGGGTTCCGTCCCGCCGCGGCCGTAGCAAGCCGGTCCGGGGTTGGCTCCTGCGGAGCGCGGTCCGACCCGCAGGCCGCCGGCTTCGAGCCAGGCGACGGAGCCGCCGCCAGCGCCGACGGTGTGGATGTTGACAACGCTCATGAGCATCGGCAGACCTTCAAGGTGGGCCTCCGTGGAGACGTCCGGCTTGCCGTCAACCACCAAGGAAACGTCAAAGGATGTTCCGCCCATGTCCACACCGATGAGGTTGCGGTTTCCCGAGACACCTGCCAGTTCGACGTCGCCCATGGCGCCGCCGACCGGGCCGGAAAGCAGCGTCTGCAGCGGCCGCTTACGAGCGGATTCGGCGGTGAGTACACCGCCGGAGGACTGCATGATGTGCAGTGGGGCTTCCACTCCCCGGTCAGCGAGTTTATCTTCCAAGTCCAAAAGGTAGTTGCGTACGACCGGACCCGTGTAGGCCTCGACGACGGCAGAGGACGTGCGCTCGTATTCGCGCCATTCCTTGGCTGCTTCGTGCGATAGGGAGACGGTGAAGTCTTCCCCCAGTTCCTCTATGAGGATTTCGCGGGCCCTGAGTTCGTGCGAGGGGTTCTTGTAACTGAACAGGAACGCAACGGCGACGGCGCCATAGCCTTCCTCTTTTGCCCGGCGCGCTGCTTGGCGGACTGCCAGTTCGTCCAAGGGCACAAGTTCCCCGCCTTGGCTGTCCAGCCTGCCTTCGACGCCGATGACATCCTTGCGCTCGACCAGCGGGGCGGGCTTGCGGTACTGAGCATTGTAGAGCTCAAGACGCGGTCCGCGGGCGATGTGATAAGTGTCCTCGATGCCGGCGGTGGCCAGCAGCAGCACGGGAACACCACGGCGTTCGAGGAATGCGTTCAGGCCCTGCGTGGTGCCGTGGACCAGGAAATCGATGTCGGATAGATCATCAACTATCGATTCGAGGCCTGCGATGACGCCGGCACTGAGGTTCCCGGGCGTGGTTGACGCTTTCGTTGCCGCGTAGGTTCCGGCGTCCTGGTCGTACGCCACAATGTCGGTAAAGGTTCCGCCGATATCCATCGACACCCTGTAGTTCGGCATGTTTATCTCCTCATGGTTCTGGGAATGGCACTTTGTGTGTGGCAACACGCTACATACGGGGCCAACCAAGGGGATGGGCATACTGCACCCTTGTGCTCAAGCTGGACGGGCAGACTGCATAAAAGCGGTGGCAGTTACGCCATGCCCGGACGGGTGCACCTTTTGGGCGGTAGTGCTTGGCGCCCAAACCTCCATGCCAGAAAAGTGCAAGCTGAACACCATCTGTGAGTTCTCGGTTTGTAATGTGAGGGCAATCACTCGGCGGGAGGCTTGGACAGGCTGCTCCGAGTGGAGGCTTCTTCTTATCCCATTCGCAATATCGGAGGTCACGACATGTCCAATATCGACCCACTCGTTTCAGGGCCAGTGCCCGGGACTGCGAGTCCACCTCTCTCCATGGCCGTGGGGCACGCGTTCCGCGACATGCCTTTCGGGTTCATTCACGTCAAGATCTGTGCGGTCCTCTTCGTTGCTTTCGCAATCGAAGCCTGGGAAATGCTCATGCTCACCTACGTTGCCAGTGATCTGGCTACGAGCCTGCAGGTCGGAATGACGCAGGTAGGAATCGCCATTTCGGCGCTGTTCCTTGGCATGATTCCCGGGTCACTCGTTTGGGGACCCATCTCTGACCGGATCGGCAGGAAGGCCACCTGTGCGTGGAGCTTCTTCGGTTATGGCGTCTTTACGCTCCTGAGCTGCTTCGCGCCGAACTTTGAGGTCCTCTCGGTGGCTCGCTTCCTCTCCGGGCTTTTGTTCTCCGGCGTCTTCACGGTGACTTTCCCCTATTTTGAAGAACTGCTCCCTGTGAAGGTCCGCGGAAAGGCCACTGTATATCTGGCTGCAGGGTGGCCGATTGGCATCCTTGCCGCCCTCGGCACCGCTGCCCTGATCGGAGGGCACGGCTGGCGCTGGGTTATTGCTGTCAGCGCGCTTGCCAGCCTATGGGGCATCGTTCTATACAAGGTCGTACCGGAATCCCCCTACTGGCTCGCGAGGCGGGGCCGGAATGAAGAGGCACACGCTGTCCTCGAGCGTCTGGGTGCACGCGGCATCTCCCGGAGCGCCATATTGACGGTCTCGGACGGCAAAAAGCTGTCCTTCTGGAACCTCTTCAAGGGGAGGATGGGCCGGATCACGGTTATTCAGGTCCTCATCAACTTCACCTTCTCCTGGGGCTACTGGGGACTTCAATCGTGGATGCCCACGTTGCTTGAAGGGCGAGGACTGAGCGCCTCATCAAGCTTTGGCTTCATCGCCCTGAGCGCGGTGCTCATGATCCCCGGCTATATGTCGGCCTCCTACCTCACTGGACGTTTCGGGCGCAAGTGGATCTTCACGATCTACGTCCTCGCCGCAGCAGCCGGGGGATTCTTCTTCGGGACAGCCTCCACAGAGACCGAGATGTATGTAGGCATGTTCTCCCTGGCTTTCTTCGCCCTGGGAGCCTGGGGTGTCTGGGACACGTGGATGGGTGAGCTCTACCCCTCAGCGCTTCGTGGCTCAGGCTACGGGTCCGGGCTTTTCGGTCAGCGCGTCGCAAATACGGTCGCGCCGAGTCTTGTCGGGCTCCTCCTGGCCTCAGCCACCGAAACTACTTCGACAATCCTCTTTATCAACATGTTCTTGTTTGCCACGGTCATCCTCGGCCTGTTCTTGCCCGAAACCGAAGGAAGTGAATTGGAATGATCAGCCCAAGCGAAAGTCTCGACGTTCTCCCGGAAAATACCCGGATCCTGTGGATCAACCCGCTGTTCACCGATCTTTACAACCGCGCAATGGCGGACTCCTTCCGCCAGATTGTCCGTCCGGGCACCGAAGTTGATGTCGTCTCACTTGATGGCGTAGGCCCCTCCCACGTTGAGTACAACGCCTTCGAGGCACTCATGCTTCCGCAACTGCTGCGCACGGTGCGCTGGGCGGAAGAAGAAGGCTATGACGCCGCCGTCATCGGTTGTTTCTACGACCCGGCGCTGCGGGCCGCACGCGAAATCACCGATCGTATGGTGGTTGTGGGCCCGGCGCATTCGGCGCTGAGCCTCGCCGGCAGCCTGGGCGAGCGATTCTCCATTCTCGTTGGACGGAAAAAGTGGATTCCCGAGATGGCCGAGAACGTCCACCGTTGCGGCGCGTCAGACCGTCTTGCCTCGTGGCGCGTGCTCGAGATGGGCGTCGACGACTTCCAGGCGGACCCGGCTCTCACGGAGAAGCGGATCATGACCGAAGCCCGCAAGGCCGTGGAGGAAGACGGAGCAGACGTCGTCATCCTCGGGTGCACGGCCGAATTCGGATTCTTCCAAACGGTTCAAGAGGAAATTGGCGTACCTGTGATCGACGCGACTGTGGCCCCGCTCAAACACGCTGAGCAGCTCGTGGACTCGGCCCGCCGTTTCGGTTGGACGCACAGCAAGCGCTTGGGCTACGACGGGCCGACCGCCCAAGAACGTGCGCAGTTTTTCCCGGCCCTCAAGCCAAAGCACATGGTGTCAATGACTTCGGCCCCTGTGTTGACTGAACTCTCTATGGTCCGGCCATGAGCAGGCCGGAATCCGCGGTTGTCTTCCGCGAACTGGGAGGCCCTGAAGTGCTGAGCGTCGAAGATGCTTCGCCACGTCCGGTCGCCGACAACGATGTCCGCATCGACGTCGCAGCATTTGCACTCAACCGGGCAGATCTGATGTTCATCCACGGGGAGCACTACACCATACCGGCGTTCCCCTCGCGCATCGGTTCCGAGGCAGTGGGAACGGTGACCGAGATCGGCAAGAACATCACGGCCTTCAACATCGGCGACCGCGTGACGAGTATTCCCTTCTACACCACGACTGACGGCGTGCAGGGAACGACAGCCGTCCTTCCGGGAGACTACCTAACGCTTGCTCCACCCGAGCTTTCGGATGCCGAGGCCTGCTCTGTTTGGATGCAATATCTGACGTCCTATTTCGCCTTCGCAGAGGTAGCCAATCTCGGATCCGATGACACCGTGCTCGTCACGGCCGCCACCAGTTCGGCCGGGCTTGGCGCCATCGAGGTAGCGCGCGCACTGGGGGCGAGGGTGATCGCGACGACACGGACGGAGAAGAAGCGGTCGCTCCTCCTCGAAGCAGGCGCAAGCGAAGTTGCCCTTGTGGGAGTCGACGATGTCGGCGAGGTCATTGACCGCACCACCGACGGCAAAGGCGTGCGGGTCGCTTTCGATCCTATAGGAGGAGAGTCCCTCGGCACCTACGTCCATCACCTGGCACCCAACGCAGTGATTTTCGGGTACGGAACTCTGAGCGATCAGCAGCCCGTCATCCCCATGGCAGCAATGTGCAGGACTCAATCGGTGTTCCATCCCTACTCAATGTTCAACCATGTCGGACGGGCCGATGAACGGCAGAGAGGCGTCGACTTCATCCTCGAGCGGATTGGCTCCGGCGGGCTGCGGCCCAGGGTAGACAGGGTCTTTGCTTTCGACCAGGTGCTCGACGCCTACCGCTACATGGAGTCGAACGAACAGTCAGGGAAGATTGTTGTCCAGATAGGTTAGCCCTGCGGTCCCTGGATACCGTGTCCACAGAACAGTTGTCCATAGAACAGTTGTCCCTGGAACAGTTCGAAAGGACACGGACCAGGGACCGTTCCCGGGCATGGACCGCGGTCACGGATTGCTGGCGGAACGGTATGCCCGCGTGCTCGCCTAGTCTTGCAAAGAGCGCTGCAGCACTTTGGCAATGAGGTGGACGGACAGCAACTCGGACGGGATATCCAGCCGGACACCGAGTTCCCGTGCCCGATTAAGCCGGGCCTGCAGGGTGTTCCGGTGCAAATTGAGGGACTTCGCTGCGAGGCTCACTGAGCTGCGGTGATCCAGGAAGGCGGCCACCGCGGTAATAATCACGTCGCGGTCAGGAGATGCCATCAGGCGCGGCAGTGTTAGTTCGGCCACGAGCGCGACGGCGTCCATGTCCACGAAGCTGGTGGCCGCCGCCACCCCGAGTCTGGCGAGGCCTAGAACCGTACCCGGTCCCATCGACCGGGACGATTCAGCCGCCAGCCGGCCCTCACGCACGATCAACGCCAGCGCCGGGCCATCCTCCTGCCACCGGGACAGTCCGGCCACCAAGCCAAGCTCGGCAAGGGCCGGTCCCAGACGTGTCCTGATTCGGGTTTCGAGCTGCGTCGAGGCGTCCTGGTCCCCAGCGGGTACGAGCGTCAGCCAACCACCTTGAACCTCGGCCAAGGGACTGCGTGCTGTGACCTTGCGCCAGAGCAGGCGCAGCACAGCCGTCAGTTCGGGCCGATGGTCTTGCACCCGCCCGCCTCGGAACCACACAGCCACGTAATGCTCCCCTTCGCGCCAGCCCAGCTGGTTCAGCAGATGTCGGTGTTTCTCCTCGAATTCCGCCCCTGACGCATCAAGGTCCCGATCCAATTCCGCGAGCGCCGCTGTGGGAATGGCACGGGCAGAGCTGTGGAGGTCTTCCAACAACCAGGCGGCCTTCACCGCCGGGGTGGCTACCTCAAGGATTGAGCGCACCAGCCGCAGGTTGTGGACCCCGGATGTGGGCACGATTGCCGTCAGGGTGAAGCGGAGGGCACTATTGGCCTCGCCGACTTCTACGGTGATGACTTCGTCAGTCTCCCGTGGAGGTATTCCGGCGGAGGCCAGCACCACGCCGTCGTACCCCAGCAAAACTCCCACCCCGTCCAGTTCCCTGGAAATGGTCTTGAGAACGTCACCGAGGGTGGTGTCCTTTGTGACCGCCCGGGCTACCCGGGCCAGTTCCGCATCGACCACCGACAGGGCAGCTCCGATCTCGGCCGACAGAGCCAACGCCAATGCCGCTGGGTCCCCGTCAGCGGCCAGGAGGGTGGTGCCCAATCGCTCCGCCAGTCCGACCGCTCCGCTTGCATAGGTAGTGCCGGCCACGACGACGGCGCTGGCCCGCCGCTCCCAAGCGTGTCGCAGTGCCGCGGAAACCAGCCAGCCACCTGATCCCATCTCTGGTGAGAGGACGACCACAGTGTTGGGACGCACCTGTCGGATTTCCTCAAGCTGGGAGACCAGAACTACGCTCTCTACCAACCCGCTCGATGGAGTGAGATACAGAGGCGTTGTGCCACGGAGTGAGCCGTGCGCCAACAGCCCGGCGAGATCGAGCCGGGTTTCATTTTTCGACCTACGCATGTCGCCGCCTTGGGTGCGCTATCGGGATGCCGAAGGCCTTGGGCTCAGTGAGATCAAGCCCCGCCTCGGTGTACCACTGTGTCGCTGCCGTAATCTTCATGATGTCCATGACGTCGCCCACCTGGACGTCGTCGATGTTGACCACCGTGCCCTGCTCGGAATTGAGCAGGGTCACCATGTCCGGGACGGCTGCTGTTACTTCGCCATCCACGAGGACCAGCAGGATCTCATTCTGGATTTCGAGACGAACGATGCGCCCCGTGGTCTCGTCCTCGAGCGTTACGCTGGACGGTTGCGCCGGCAGGCCGAGGTCCGTTGGCCGCGAGAGGCTTTCGATGTGGCTCACGCGGGCCCGGGCGATGCGCGTGGTGCCGAGGAGCTCGGCGAGCATCAACAGCTTTCTCTCCACTGGGGTGTTCGCGTCGAGGATTTGCCCGATCCGGATCATCCGGCTGATGGAACCGTGGACGCCGTGTTCCTTCAGCTGTCGCGCTGAACACGGGTACATGGCGGTGGCTGCCCAGCCGCCCAGTTCGGTCACCAGTGCACGCACCAGCGTTTCGGCCCTCTGAGGGCTTTCCACCTCGACCACCGCCCGTTCCCCGGTTACCCCCTTGAGTGCGATGGGGCCTATCGCCACGTTTCCAATATTCAGCGTCGTTTGGCTGATCAAGGGGAAAACACGGCCCATGGGGTCGGAATCGATGACGGGCAGCCCGGACTGCAGTCCAACCATGAGGGGGACGATTCCGTTGATATTGGCGGCGGCAAGTGAATAGACCGCCCGCACCGAGCGCCCGAGATTGGCCTCGATGGCACGGATACAGCCAAGGAACTCATCTCCCACCGGAGGCATATCGGCAATGAAAAGGCCCTGCGTGACCATTCCGACCGCCACCACCAGGTCGTCGGGAGCAAGCTCGTCAACGGTGATGAGTTCCAAAGACCGGCCCTCCATCGCCCGCTGGATCATTTCTGCGTAGATGTAGATGGCCGTCGGGTCGATGGTGCAGGTCAGGAAGTGCGCCCCTGTGCGGAGGTTCCGGACGTCTTCGGTAGTGAGTACGGTGCTCATAAGGTTGCTCCAGGGGCAGATGTTGGTAGCGTGTGTTCCTCGTGGACGTACGTTTCTCCTGCCGCTTGGACCCGTATGCGAACGATACCCGGGTTGCCATAGGGCATGGCATAGACGTTCGATTCAATGATGCGGGTCTGCCCGGGGCTGGCGCCCAACTGGACCGCCGCTGAGTAGGCGTCCTCTTCGGCGAGGTTCTGTACGCGTTGCAGGTCATCCCGGCCGCGGACGGTCTCGAGCCTGTCGATCCACGCCGTCAGCGGCGCCCCGGCAGACCCTACCAGCGCGGCGTCCTGCGACGCCGGCAGAGTCGCCACCAGCCCGAACGGAAGCGCAGTCTCCTGATGCTCGCGGAGATCGGCAATCACGGAGGGGATGTCCGTGCGAACGGGATGGTGGACAGTGTAAGGCTCAAGTATGGCCGCATTGCTGGCGATGCTCGCGTCGAATCCTTGGCGGATGAGGCTTCTGGCCGCAGGCAAGCCTCCCCGGGTGTGGCCCACGGCGGCTCCGGCCTCCATGCAGAGAATGACTTCCCCATCGGGGATTCCCGCCAACGTGGCCGCGCCAAGGATCGCCATCGCGGACTCCGCGTACAACCCGTGCACAGGAGCCAACGCCAAGCGTGACAAAGGCGCCCGACCGCCGTCGTTCTTTCCAAACGACAAGAGGGTGGCCGGGAACTGGCGCCGGCCTGCCTCCTCAAGCAGGACAGCCAACTCTTCCCCCGTCTCCATCAGGGCACTGTTAAGGATGGCAGTGTAGTCGCGGTCCCGGAAAACGCTGGAATAGAAGTCGCTGGAAATACTGATACGCATGTCCCGGTCGTTGCTGAGGATGGCATCTGCAATGCGCGTTTCATGCGCCTTTGACGCCGTCGAACCGACGGAAGTGATCGCCACGTTCCGTACGCCACTGGAGAGGATGCCAGGGAGATCAGCCAGGAACGCCTCCAGGTCCAACCGGGCCAGAGGCCGTCCCCGTAGGTCATGCCCCCCGCTGACGTGCACGGTGCGGGTCACCGCCGGCTCAATAAGGGGTGGCAGCACGGTCATATGGAAGCGGTCCGCGGGAGGCCGGGGCGAAATACGGATGGCGACGACGCGGGCCAGCTTCCGCTCCGCCAGAACCCGTCCGACGTCGGCAGTGATCTCCGTGATGCTTGACGCGAACTCCCGACGGAGAGCGGACAGGGACGATTCCAGTGCTTCGGGCAAGCTGTCGGCGTGCACCTCCCGGGCGGCGGAAACTACAGTCCGCCCATCCAGCACAACGGTCCGGCAGCTGGTTCCCTGAAGCCGCAGTCCCACTCTCATTGTTCAGATCCCTGCCTGGCGTCTACCGACATTGAGTACCTGCCGACGGGTGGATATCTTCCATCCACATAGAGTCCACCACTAGTCGTCCTCTAATACTCCCCCAAATCACTGGAGAACAATCTTTGTTCAGAGACCGAGGGGAGCTGGATCAGGACACCACCGAACTTTAGCGCCTCAGGAGTCCCTCCATCTGTTCTCCGATGCGCACTCCATCCCTGTCCATCCAGTAGCGTCGAAGGATCCTATGGCTGACGCACGTGTCCATGATCTGCACCCCAGGTGCTCTAACACTCCCGACCGCAAGCCACGGCTGATCCGGATGAAGTCATCGACGTCGGCTCTAAAGCCCGCATGGAAAGGCGCCTTGCGTCTAGGCTGACTTAGGCGAGTGATCCCAACCATGACGACGGAGGACGACCATGACCGAATCAAATATCCATGCCCGGGCCGAGAAATTGAAGGCTCTGCATGAGGCACCGGAAATCCTGCGCGTGGTCAACGTGTGGGACGCCATCAGCGCTTCGACCGTTGCAGCTCTTCCTGAGACGAAAGCCATTGCCACCGCCGGGCACTCGATTGCGGCGGCGTATGGCTACGCCGATGGAAGCATGCCCCTGGATGTCGCGCTGGATGGCGTGAAGAGGATTGTCAACGCGGTTGAACTTCCGGTCACGGCAGACCTCGACGACGGCTATGAAGACCCAGCCGAAACCATCCGCCGGGCGATTGGCATCGGCGTCGTGGGCGCCAATGTCGAAGACCGCCTGCGTCCTTTCGATGAAGCCGCCGCCCGCGTGAAGGCGATCGTCGACGCCGCCAACGGCGAGGGCATCGCGTTCCAGCTGAACGCACGCACCGACGCCATTGCGAAGGGCGGCGACCGCCCGATCAAGGACAGAATTGAGGACGCCATTGCCCGTGGTCGCGCCTTCCTGGATACAGGAGCAGCGTTGGTATTCGTCCCTGGCGCCCTGACACGCGACGTTATCGAGCCGCTCGTCGCAGGCCTCGGACACGGCAAATTGTCTGTGATCGGCGCCCCCGGAGCGCTTCCTGCAGCCGAGCTCCAGAAACTCGGCGTTGCGCGTGTTTCCTACGGTCCCTTTACCCAGCGGGTCGCCTTGCGCGCCCTCCAGGATCTCGCAGCCGATCTGTACGGTTCCGGCGTCATCCCCAAGGACACCCCGGCCCTGAACTAAACCAAGGAAACCGGTCCGGCATCACCGGCGGGGCCGGTCATGAGCCGGATCGCGTGTCGTAGGCTACTCGGGTGGCTGCCGATGATGCACCGGATGAATCATTGATTCAGATCCTGGCCTTGACCCGGCATGTTTACATCACGTGGCATCGCGAAGTGCCAATAAACCCTGCGGCCACAACTGGACTGCTGGAACGCGGGTCGAGCCCAGGCTAGGGTGCGGCGAGAACTTCAATGATCGCGAGCTCCCACTGGTCGGATGTTGGGGACGTGTCATTGATCGTCACGGGCGTTCCGGTTGTCGGTGTGGTGGAGTTCTGTCGTTGGACCCAGTACGTGTCTCCCGCAGGCGCGAGGAACTGGTCGACGAGGGTCTGATTCGACCCTGGCGTATGGGATATCGGGTTGGACCAGTCCGTGCCGACGCCCCAGAGCCAGGAACCGGCCCTCGTGGTGGTGAGGGTGGCCGTTGGCGCGCCCGAGGAGGCGTTCGCACCCAGTGTTGCACCTGTCGTGATGTCTGCCCCGCGGAAGGCGACAACCGTCATGGCGGCATGCCAACTGCCCGAGGCTTGTGTGGCGGTGATGGTCGCATTCGAAAGCGGGCCGGGGGCGACCGCTTGCCAGATCTCGGCGGTGCCAGGTTGCGTGTTGGTTCTTTGTCGGAGCGTCCAGCTGAGCCCTGCGCCGGAAACGGCCGCAATCCGGGCTGAATTGGCGGAGTTCGGTCCATCCGAACTGATGAAGGCAAGGATAAGTTCGTTGGAGGCGGTGGTTGTCACCCCGGTTGTGCTGATCGTCGTCGTGCTGGTTCCTTGGTGAGCGGAGACGAGGGCTCCTGACTCTTGATGAATGCGTAGAGAACATCCATCGCAGGAGGGCTACGAGCCCTTCAGCTTTCAAGACACAGAATCCGTTTCACCACGAACCACGGAGAGCCGGCAAACGTCGGCGTAATGGTCCGTGCCCGCCGCCGGTACCGTGGGCTGTCGCAGTAGGCCCTGCCGACAGCGCAGGGGTTTCCCGGAGATTCCTCATCGATCTCGAAGCCGGCCACGAACGCGCCGAACTCCGCAAGACCCTGGCCATCCTCACGGCCTCGGTCTGTCGCGGCGACGGTCGCCAACGAACCACCGAGAGCCGGACATGCTCGACGATCTGCACGCCTGGTGCCCCAAGGCCATACGGCCCTACCTGATGAACGTCGCACCAGCGACAACAGAACAAATTCCACTCGTGCGTGAAAACCCGCCAGCCAGTCGGCAGCCCAGAGTCTCGACGCGCCACGAGTCCAGGACCACCTGCAGTCCAGTCAGGTGGGGCACTTTGCATAGCGCCACAGGTTGACCAAAGGGTCGGCAAGGCTAGAAGGCGTTAGATTTCCCTCGGGTGAAGCTAGACGTACCGGTATACCCGGATTGGTCCCATAGACATTGAAAGGGCCGAATGTCTTGAATCTAGTCTGCGATTCGCCGGCCTTCTGATACTTCAGTTGAAGAGAAAACTGCCAATTCTCTTGGCAAGCATCATTCCTTACTTTGAATGTCGCTGCTGCATCCTTTGTTACCGAAAAACGGTTCGAATGCGCCCCCTTGAAAAGCCGCGAAGCTCGTATCCTGACTCGATGGGCGAACTGATGGTTTATCGATACGCGCCGTCAGGAAAACACTTTTGTCGCCCAGACTGCCACATCCACCATAAGACTTTACGTAAATCCACTGCGGAGGGTTCTCAAGCTTTTTACGGTCAATAACCGTTAGAGACAACACCGTGAATGACGATGAGTCCGCAGCTGACAGGTTGAGCTGCAGAAATCCAGACTCCCATAACCCAGCTCGCACTGGAGCCTGGGCCGTAGACAAAGAGGTCACTTCGGACAGATCGACTTTATCCTCGGCGGCTGGGAGCGGGGACATCATAGCTAATGATTGCAGACCGCAGCCATAATTCGAATTACCCCAGTCTTCCACTACAGCTATATCGGAGGCTTCTGCCTCCATCCTCTGATAAATGATCGGCGTAGCGACACCAGCGACAGCCGCAAGGCAAGCCGCCGCGGCAATAAACAGTGTACGCCGCTGGAATTTGCGAGACTCTTCGCGAACACGACGCTCACCGCGGCAAATTGCTCATGGAAGATGGTATCCCCTTCCGCGAACTCGCGGGCAGGCACGTGAGAAATCGGGCATTTATGAAGCATAGACCGGGACTGCAAATGAGTCGCGGCCATTAGCGCCGGTCTATGGTGGCCTGAAACGGAAAGGCGTCTTTCCCAGCAAAGGATAGGCTCGCCGCGACCAGGTTCTCGTAACTGTTGGCCGCTTTATCCGTTCCGTCACTGCACTGTTGCACACAACATTCCACCTGCATACGCCATTGCGCTACCTGACTGGCCAACCTGTAGGTCGATCTGTCGCGGGACTAAGTTCGCAAGCGGGAACGGCCGAGATTGGCATCGTGCTTGAACCTGGTTTCTCGCCCTGCGATCGTGCAGACTTGCAAGAACCGCTAGTCTCAACTCGCTCTGATACACAGGGCATCGTGGGAATACCCGCGTAACGCGGGAACCATCCCGGCAAGCAGCGATACCCCGGGCAGCCGCACGTCTCCAAAGGCAGGATCCGTTGGGTGGAGGCACGCATCGAACGTTTTGGGCTGCGACAGACGGCACTATCCGGAACCACCGTCGGGCATTTCCTAGTGGTGGAAGGTCGGCAACCGTAGCTCGCCAGAATCGTCACCAGCGGCACGGCCGGCGCCGAAGTCTACGGGGAGTCCATCTCTTCAGAAGCAGCCGAAGCCTTCGGCAGCCAAACCCCCGTCCTGCGCGTTGTCCTGCTCGGGCCAGGGAACGAACGCAGCCATGCACTGGCCTTCGTGTCCACCAATCCCAGACGCCCAGGTTGTGCACATTGTGCAGAACCTGCTTTTGGTTCAGCAGCCACGCGTGGACACTGTCCACACCCCTTTGTGCTGACATTTGGCCCTCAGCAGTCCCTTCCCGGCAACAGGAAGACGGAGACGGGGAGCAATTTCCTCAAGAGATTTCCTTCTAGTCATGTCCTTCCACAACGCCGGGACATGAATAAGTGAGGCCAACAACGGCCACCAACAAGGGTCAGAAAGGAGGCCCAATCACCCCACACCCCATCAGGCGGAGGGTCAACCAGCCACGACCCTGAACCCGCTCCCCCACAACCAAACAGGCGACCCGCGGCGCCAGGCACACCCCGCGGCCAGTGTCACAGGGACCTGACCAACCAGAATGTACACACGTTAAAGCAAAAACCCCCTCTGACGAGGGGGTATGCCGTGCCCGAGGTGGGACTCGAACGCGATTCCCGCCCTTGCCATTGCTGGGAAGTCGCGGAAACATGCCGAATCCGGGCCAATCCGGCGGCTGTACGGGCCAGTCCGAGGCGGAAAGTGTGGACAATGTCCACGCCTTTTCCTGACCGCCCACCAACTCTGGAGGCGAAGAACTTGCCCACCGCAAAGAATGTCCTGAGGCTCATCGCCTACCACCAGTTCACGCACATCAGCGACCGGCTCGTGGTCGATGTCCCCGGCATCGACCGATCACGCGAACACATCGCCCCATCAGCTCGCCTTCGACGCTGACCCCGGCTACCGCTTTGCACGCTCACCGACAGCTTGCTCGGCACCGGCATCATCCCAGACTGGAACATTGACAAAACCCGTCTACCGAACCCGCCTCGACATGCCCTGGGAAGGGCCGGGGCCGACCAAATTCCGGCGAACTCACGACAGTAAGGTGCCTTTGGGACGGAATCTGCCGGGTTCTGTAGTTTCCGGGGCCCTTTTTATGGGGGCCCGATTGTTCCTTTAGGCAAGTTGCACGCGGAGGGGCAAAGATTCCCAAGCCCGCAGCGTGTTGTTGTGGTGCCGACGCGTAGGACCCATGATCTCTATGGACCGAATGCGCTTGGCCAAAACATTCAGGATGGTTGAAGCCTCTAACCGTGCAATGTGCTGACCCACGCATTGGTGGATGCCGAATCCGAAGCCCACATGCCCGGACGGGTCCCGGTTCAGGTCAAAGAGATCGGGGTTCACCCAACGGCGAGGATCGCGATTAGCTGACCCCAGAAACATGAGGATCTTTTGCCCCTCTGGAATGAGTGTGGTCCCCACTTGGACGTCTCGGGTGGCGGTACGGAAAAACGTCTGCACGGGCGACTCCCAGCGTACTGCTTCGTCGAAAGCCACACGCGCGAGGGCCGGTTCCTGCCGCAGTCGTCGCCATTGGTCCGGGTTGGTGGCGAAGGCGTATAACACAGCGGCCAGACCGTTGACGGTCGTATCGACACCTGCAGTGAGCAACGATCGGACAATCAGGGGTGCCTGTGCCTCGGTGATGTCTCCCCGGTCGGCGGCAGCCCAAATTTGAGAACCAAAACCGTCCTCAGACAGCTCATTGCGGGAACATTTGGCGGCGATTGAGGCTGACAGTTCGGCAACCCGCTGTGCACCCTTTTCGACGAGCTCGTTAGGTGGCCCGAACGCGTTGAAGACATGGTCGCCATAGGGAAGGAGGTCTTCGCGGCCCTCTTGGGGTATGCCGACGGCATCGGGAAAAACCCTCAACGGGAACGCGGCAGCCAAGTCAGCGACACCATCGAATTCAGGACCGTTCGCCAGCAGGGTATCGACCAATTCAGTCGCGTCTGCTGCCCAAGACTCGGTCAGACGGCGAATCTCGCGGGGACCGAGAATTTTAGTAAGGATGGCGCGGGGCGCATCGTGGTGGGGTGGGTCAGCCTCAAGAAGGAGGCTAGGTTGTCGCCACGGCTTCTCGTAGCGGAAATTGCTCAGCCCAACACCAGCGGCAGATTGAAAGGTCTGCCAGTTGGTCAGGGCGGCCTGGACCTCGGCGTAACGTCCCATCGCATAGACGTCGTATTTCTCCAGGTACACCACAGGCCCGCGCTCGCGCAGGTCTGCTTGGAATGGCAGGGGGTCCTCGAGCACGTCGTAGCTGAATGGGTCAGCGGAGCTGACCGGCCTAGTTGCGGTAATAGGTTGTGTTGTCATCTTTAGTTCCTTCTCAGGATCCGGTCCGGTCACAGGTCAAGGACGAGGAGGTTGCTGCATGAGCGTGAAACGCATGGGAACATGCAGTGGCCGGCAGCACGGTCAGCGTCTCCAAGAATGGAATCCCGGTGGTCAGGCTCACCCTTTAAGACGGTGACCTCACACGTGCCGCACGTGCCCTGACGGCAGGACGTAAGAATGTTGATTCCTGCGTCTTGAAGAGCATCGACAATGCTCATGTTCGGAGGAACAGTGATTGACAACCCGGCCGCGGCGAGCTCTACGTCAAAGGCCGTGTCCAGCGCCGGGGCGCCCTGGGCCTTTGCAGCGAAGTGTTCGAGGCGAAGCGATCCCATTGGCCAGTTAGCGCAGCGTTGCTCTACGGCTGCCAGTAGTCGCTGTGGTCCGCAGACGTAGGCTTTCGTACCTTTGCGGTGGTCACCGATGAGTTCATCCAAGTGACAGGGACCGCTTTCGTCCTTGGGAAAGACCAGAACCCGGTCACCATAGGCAGCCAGTTCATCAATGAACGCCATAGTTCCACGTGACCTGCCCAGGTACAGCAGCTTCCACTCAGCCCCAAGCATGTCTGCCTGCTTAATCATCGGAAGGAGCGGGGTGATGCCAATACCTCCCGCAATGAACAGGTACTCTTCCGACGGCGCGAGGTGGAAATTGTTGCGTGGGCCGCCAAGCTCGACCATGGCCCCTTCAGTCAACTCCTCGTGAATGAAGGCCGAGCCGCCGCGCCCGGTCCGTTCATGGTGCACGGCGATGCGGTAGTTATAGGGATCCCAACGGTCTCCGCAGAGCGAATATTGTCGGTTCACTCCTGTCGGTAGGACTACGTCCACATGCGCACCCGGGGTCCAGTCAGGCAACCTGCGCCCATCTGGATGGGTCAGAGTCAGGGCAACCACATCGGTTGAAACCCTGACCTTCGATGTCACTGTCAGCTTGATCTGTGACTGGCTGGCAATAACGTCTGTTCCTTCGAACACGTCGGCTCCCTTGCTCAGATTGTTCTATGCCAAGCCTCACTCATGGGCGACTGTCCCGGAAAGGCGATTCTCAATCAGTGAGAACGAACCTTCGTGGAGCTACAAAGTTGGGGATGCCGGGTACCTCATGGCGCGGGAAACGGCTGCTGAAGCCGCTTGGAGGATGACTATGTGGGAACGGGCGGATATTTCATTCGGCACTACGATTGCCAGGGCAGCCGCTACGTCCCCTGTTGCGTCTCTCACGGGCACGGCAATTCCGGCCGCGTCAGGATGCAGGTGGCCGGGCAGAAATGCATATCCGAGCCGGCGAACCTCGGCCAGCGATGTCCGAAGCTCCGAGGGGGTGTTGATGGTATTCTCCGTGAATACCTCCAGCGGCTGCCTCAGTATTCGCTCTTGCTGCGCTAGTGGGGCATACGCCAGGAGCAGCAGACCTGCAGATGAAGCATGGAGGGGAAGCCTTCCCGCTACCTTGGTGAAGTTGATGACGGCCCCTGGAGCGGTGAGACGCTCGACAAAAAGCACGTCGTCTCCTTCCATGACGCCCAGCTGAATGTGCTGGCCCACAATCGCGTGGAGATCCTCCATGACTGGCATGGCCGCTTCCCGGAGACTAAGCGTGGGCGAGGCCCGTGAAGCCATCTCCCACATCCGAACCCCGATCTGGACTTTCCGCCTTTCGTCTCGTTCAAGCCACCCAAGTGTGCAAAGCTCTTCCACTAGACGCGACGCTGTGGCAACGTGCAATGCGGACCGTCGAGCGAGCTCTGTTATAGACAACGTGGTCTCGCCTGGTCCGAAGGCCTCTAAGAGACGAATGGCCCGCGATAGAACGGACTCCCCTCCCTGAGTACGTGGCATTCTATTGCTCCCGATAGGCGTAGGTGCCGTTACAAGCGCCAGGATGTGCTGCCGGCGTTTAGCTCGTGCCAAGCAGCCCTGCGCACTGCCTGCTCGTCCGGGTCGGACAAAGGTGACGCGAGGAGCAGTCGTTGTGTGTACGGGTGCTGCGGATCGACCGTAACCTGCTCGGCGTCGCCCTCTTCCACAATGTTTCCCCGATACAGCACAGAAACTCGATCACTGACATATCTCACGACGTCGAGGTCGTGAGAAATGAACAGGTAGGCCACGCCGGTGTCTTGTTGGATTTCGGCGAAGAGATCAAGGACGCGCGCCTGCGTTGTAAGATCCAATGCACTGACCGGTTCGTCGCAGATAATCAACTTCGGTTTGGGCGCCAGAGCCCTGGCGATGGCAATCCTTTGACGCTGGCCGCCACTGAACTCCCGCGGCAGCCGGTCCATAGCGTCTGACGGCAAGTGGACTCTGTCGAGCAGGGTGCCGACCCTCTTGCGGGCGTCCTGTCCAGACGTGCCTGAAACCAACAATGGTTCGGACAACGTGTCACCGATTGTCCTTGCCGGGTTCAAGGAGCTGTACGGATCTTGGAATACGACTTGCAGCTCCTTGCTCACGGCACGCCGCTCACGCTGCTTCAGGTGGGTGATGTCACGGCCCTCCAGGTGGATGCGTCCTCCTGCTGCGGGTACGAGGCCAAGGATCGCCCGGCCTATGGTTGACTTGCCGGAACCGGACTCCCCCACGAGTCCGAGGGTCTCTCCGAACCCGAGGTGGAGTGAAACGCCGTGGAGGACCTGGAACGGCCGGGCGAGCCTCCGCTTCGGACGAAACTGTACTTTCAAGTCCTGGACTTCAAGGAGTCGGTCCGGGCCGCTTTCTGCCATCGTGCTCATCGTTCCTCCGTCGTTAGCGCTGGACGGGCTGTTTTGCGGGACTCGGCGTTTTTGACCATAGAGCCCAACAGCTTTTGGGTGTACTCATGGGTAGGCTGACGAATGATGTCCCGCACGGGGCCCTGTTCAACCACCGCGCCGGACTGCATGACTACTACCCGATCGCAGAGATCAGCCACCACTCCAAAGTTGTGGGTGATCAGTAGGACACCGAGCCCCAAACGTTGCTGCAGATCGCGCAGGACATCAAGTACTTCAGCCTGGACGGTGACATCGAGAGCTGTAGTGGGTTCATCGGCAACCAGCAGGTCCGGTTCGCAGCTGATGGCGCCGGCAATGAGAACCCGCTGGGCCATGCCGCCGGATATTTCATGCGGGTATGCGCGCATCGTACGGTCAGGGTCGGGAATTCCGACGCTAGCAAGTAGATCCTTGGCACGTTTTGTGGCCTCGTGCTTGGAGATGCCCAAGACCTCACGCATGGGGCTGGTGAGCTGGAATCCGATGGTGAATGCTGAGTCGAGGTTGCTCATGGGCTCTTGCGGGATGTAGCCGATTCGCTTGCCGCGGATGCCACTGTAGTGCTGTTGCCGGATTTTCGCATCTCCGGGTTTAACCAACCAGCGGTCATCGAAGGAGACGGAACCGCCGGTCACGATGGCCGCACCGGAAAGCAGCCCAAGCGCGGTAAAGGCTGATTGACTCTTGCCGGAGCCGGATTCACCTACGAGACCTACAACTTCACCGCGATCTACGGTGAAAGAGACATCTTTGACGACGGTCCGCAGCTCAGAAGGACCGGTTGGATAGGCGATGCTTAGCTTTCGGACATCCAGTAGATGTGCTGCTTCCGGTCGCTTCGGCGCGGTCTGTCCTTCGTTCATGTGCTCATGGTCGTCGTTGAAAGCCGGTGCCGCAGCCTTGGCCGTTCGTACCGGACGCTTACCTTTGACCTTTTCTGCGTCCTCAAGGGCGTCGCGAAGAGCATTGCCCAACAGGACGAAGGCAGCGGTTACGAGACCGATGGCGAGGGCCGGCCATAGAAGGCCAAGCGGGGTTTGGTATACGGTGACGAAGCCGTCACTCACCATCCCGCCCCACGTGACAGTGTTCGGGTCCCCCAGACCAAGGAAATCAAGTCCGGCCTGGACCGAGATTGCGATACCGCCCACGTTGGCCGTTTGGATAATCAGCGGCGCCCGGACAACAAGGAGTACGTGGCGTGCCATGATTCGGGCGTTGCTGAGACCGGCGACCCTGGCCGCGTCGACGTAGAGTTCGTTTCGGACCGACTGAACCGTGGAACGTGTCAGACGGAAGTACGAAGGGCTCACCATGATGCCCAAAGCAATCATAGCGATTACCAAGGACGGGCCGACGGCGGCGCGCACAGTCAGCAGAACGATGATCCCCGGCAGGGCCATCAGGACGTTGGCCACCCAGTTGGCCACGTCGTCGAGGAATCGCCCGTAGTATCCAGCCAGCAAGCCTGTGGGCACGCCAATCAGGAGGGCCGTCACCGTCACGATAATTACGCCTAGCAGGGTTGTCTGACTTCCCCAAAGCAGTCGGCTGTAGATATCGCGTCCGGCGCTATCGGTGCCGAGCAGGTTGGGGCCCCCGGGCGCGGCGAGGGAATTGCCGAGGTCTGCGTATTCGGGAGGGAATGGGGCTATTAGGGGTGCGAGGGCTGCTGCTGCTACGAGAGTGAGCAGCACGACGATGGGAAAAAGAGCGAATGAATTGCGGAGCAGGCGGCGCAGGGGGTGACTTCGCAAGGCGGCCGGAGCGACCGGCGCTGCGGTGGAGGAACTGACTTCGGTCATGACACACGCACCTTGGGGTTCAGCCAGCCGTTGACGAGGTCGACGATGAGATTGACGATGATGACGATAATGATGGTGTAGACGACCACGCCCATGACCAGGGGAATGTCGCCCGTGGAGGTTGCAGACACCGCGAGTGTTCCCATGCCGGGCAGCGCAAACATCTGTTCGATGATGACGACGCCGCCGAGCATTCCAACAAACTGCAGGCCAAGCAACGTCAAGGATGGTGGCGCCGCACTGCGAAGAACGTGACGGTACAGAATCACGTTTTCCCTCACTCCACGGCTGCGCAGGGTCCGCACGTAGTCCATCTCAAGCTGCTGGATGATGGCGCTGCGCAGTTGCTGTGTCATCGCGGTGATGGAACCGATGGTTAGGGCGAGCACGGGCAGGGTAAGGCTGGTTATCCATGGGGAAAGGCCGCCGCCTGGGTAGATCGTGCTGATCGCCGGGAACCAACCGAGTTGGATGGCGAAGAAGGTGACCAAGAAAAGCCCTATCAGGAAGTTGGGCAGTGCCGTTCCGATGACGCCTACGACTTGGATGGCACGGTCCGTCCATCCGCGCCGGACGGCGGAAACGACGGCAAGAATGACAGATATGACGACGGTCAATACGGTGGCAGCAATGACCATCGTCAGTGTGATGGGCAGGCGGTTGAGGATCGCTTCGAAGACCGGCTCGCCGTTGTACCAAGACTTACCGAAGTCTCCGTTGAGGGCACCAACCCACCACAGGCCCAGACGGGTCAGGAGAGGTTGGTTCAGGCCAAGTTCGGCTTCTTTAGCGGCGATCTGATCTTGGGTCGCATCGGTGCCGAGGATGTTCTGGGCGACTGTGCCACCGGAAAAGAACAGCAATATGTAAGTGAGGCAACAGACCACGACCAGTATGACGAGGCTCGACGCGAGTCGCCGGGTGATGAAGGCGAACACGGCCGCCCTCCTTCCGTTGGGGTTTTGGCGGGAAGGAGCGCGGCCCCTTCCCGCCGGTGTTTACTTCTTGGCGGGCAGGTAGTTATAGATGGACGGGCTGTTCTGGAATGCTTGCGGCAGCACGTCAACGACCTGCGGGTTGAAAGCCAATGGGCTGCCGACCCGGTACCACGGTGCGAACCAGGCGTTGTCCACGAGGTAGCGGTTCAGTTCCTGCCCGGCGTTCTCAGCATCGCCTGCGTTTCGGGTTTCCTCCAGGAGCTTGTTGAGCTCAGGGTTTTCCGACTTGAAGGCGTTGTAGGGCGCATCGGGGGACACTACTCGCTGAATCATTGTCCAGGTGGGACCTTGGCTGATGACCGACCATGGCATCGCGTACTGACCACCTGAAATCGAAGACTGGAACTCCTGTGGCGGAATGGACACGCGTTCTACGGTGATGCCTATCTCGCCGAGGGCCTGGACGATGAAGGGAGCTGCGAACTCCGATGGTTTGGCGAAAGCGATCTTTACCTTGAAACCGTCTGCGTAACCGGCGTCGGCCATCAACTTCCGGGCTTTTTCAACATCGTGCGGATAGGCGTTGTCGAGATCCTTCACGTACGCTGAGCTCTCTGGAGCGAACATCTGGCTTGTGACCTCACCACGTCCCAGCACCGCTTCCTTGAGCATGAGCTCACGATCGAAGGCATAGTTGATTGCCTGCCGGACGCGGACGTCTTTCAACCCGGGTGCTACCTTGCCATCTCTGTCCAACAGCAGCATGCCTTGGACAGAGGACGTCCAGTCGGTCACCTTGGCGCCGGTCTTTTCAGCTTGTGCGATCTGCGGGGGCTGGACATTCGCAACGTCTACTTGCTTGGCGGTGAGGGCATTCAAGCGCGCTGCCGGGTCGCTAAGCAGACGGAAAGTCATCATGTTCCAGTGCTGCAGCTCGGGCTTCCAGTAGCCATCACGGGCTTTGAAAATGTACTGGTTGCCGCGGACTGAGCCAGGGTCCAGAACATAAGGTCCGCTGCCGACCGGCTTTGTTTCCGCTGAGCCGTCTTTAAGGCTCGCGGGACTCGCTTGGAGGCCTGCCGCCTGACTGAGGTTGATCTCGAGCGCGGGATTCGGCCTGTCCAGCTTGATTCGGACCGTCTTGGCATCGACGACCTCTGTACCGGTAACGCCGTCGATCTGGTTGACCTGCGGCCCCTTGCCCTCACGGAAGTGGTCAAGGTTCGCCTTTGCAGCTTCGGCGTCGAACTTCGTCCCGTCGCTGAAGGTTACGTCGTCCCGGAGTTTGAGTTCGAGGACTGTCCGCTTGTCATCGGTGTAGCGCCACTCGGTGGCCAGTGCGGGGACGAGCTTCCCTTCGGTATCGACTCCGATGAGTGTGTCATAGACGCCACGGGCGAGCTCGAGTTGGGTTGCCACTCCTGCCTTGCCCGGATCCCATGACGGAATGTCATTGAGCATTGCGATCCGTATGTGATCGCCCTTTTGATCCCCGCCGGGGACCTGGGCGTTTCCTGTACCGGTGGTGCCGCCGCTGCCTCCGCAGGCGGTCAGCAGAGCGGTAGCCAGGGCGACGGCTGCGATGCCGGCTCCGCGCCTTCTTGACTTCATTTTTGGGCCTTCCTCATTGACTGCCGTGGTTGCCTAAAGGGCCAACCGATCTCGTTTTGGAATGTGCAGGGTGGGTGTCTGACCAGCCGCCTCAAAGGCGTTGGGGTTTCCTTGTTTGGCGGGTCTAGCCAGCATGAATCACTTTCATTACTACTGTGAGGCAGCTCATGTATCCGTGAAAGGGCCAATTCGGGATAGCTACTATTACCTATACTAATTTCACAGACAGGCACACGGGCGTGTAGCGGTCCCGCGAGGGCTCGCATTTGTACAGGTCCCCATATATAACGGCTCAAGGAGAAACCAAACCGTGAAGGGTATCGACCTAAACCTGGTTCCGTTGCTGCAGGTGCTCCTTGAGGTCCGGAATGTCTCGCGGGCGGCCGAGCAGCTTCAGATCAGCCAGCCCGCAGCCAGCACCGCTCTCGCCCGCCTGCGCCGACACTTCGATGATGAACTGCTGCTGCGGGTCGGGCGGAAATACGAACTGACGCCTTTTGCCCAGTCGCTTGTCCCGCTCGTTGACGAAGCAATGCAACAGATCCGGCTGATGGCCGGCGCGCGGTCACACTTTGACCCCACTACCACAGAGCGGGCGTTCAGGATCGTAGCTTCCGGGTATGCTGCTGCTCTCCTGATCGGCCCGATTAGGCGCATTCTTCGGGAAGAGGCACCGCGGGCGTCAGTCGAATTCGTTCCGCTGGGGTCCATAAAGCCTGAATTGGCCGAGTTCTCGCGGTTCGACTTGCTCGTCGCTCCAGCTGACTACGGCATGCCCGGATCCAGCCGGCATTTGTTCAGGGACAGCTTCGTGGCGATAGTTTCCGCCGATAACCCGATCTTGGAACGCGACTTCAACCTGGCTGAACTCGCCGGCATGCCCCACGTCGTCGCACGGATCGCCGACGTCATACGGACGCCCGCTGACATGCTGTTTGAACAATACGGCCTCAAACGCAACGTGGTGACCTCCGCGGCCGGGTTCAACTCGATGCCCCTGCTGGTGCAAGGCACGGACCTCGTAGCCCTCGTCCCGCGCATGCTGGCCATCAAGGCACAAAGCTCGGGCATCCGGATGCTGGATCTGCCCTTGGAAGACGAGGTGTATCTGGTCGAGTCATTGTTCTGGCATCCCGCCCAGACCAATGACCCGGCCAGCACCTGGTTACGCTCAGTTGTGCAACGCTCAGCAGCCCGTCTTTCGGATCTCTTCACGGACGACGTCGAAGAGCGGCTCCCGGCCGACCGGCACCAGTAAGGACGCCGCGCCGGCTGGCAGCAGGGTTGTTGCTAGTTCGAAGACCACCGCTTACGAAGGATGTGGGCCGCGGCCTTTGGCCGGCGGTCCCGGGTGAATACGCCCTTCTTGTTGCCGTCGACACGGATGACTCCGGTGGCTGTCTGGAAGTCTGCGAAGTTCCAGACGTGTTCTCCAACCACCGCTTCAATCCTGTCGAAGACCCGGTGGTACATCTCCAGGAACGCCGCCTGAAATTCTTCGCTCCAGGGCGTTTCATAAAGTGAGTGCAAGCCAGCTATCGTGTCGGCGCCGTATTCGGTGATAATTATCGGCTTGCCGTGCTTCGCTTCCCACTCCAGGAGCTCCTTTTCCAGGGCAGTTTCCGCGCTGCTCAGGTCTCCATGGTGGTGATACCAGCCGTAGTAGCGATTGATCATGACGACATCAAAGAGATCTGTGATCGTGTCCTTCTCAGGAGTATCGAAGCCCACATTGACATAGCCAACAGGCCTGGTGGCATCGAGCTTGCGTGTCAGCGCGGCCAAAGGTTCGAAGTACGGTCGGGCGCCTTCGTCCGAGGCGTTCGGCTCGTTAGCAATGCACCACATGACTACCGATGGGTGGTTCTTATCACGCGCTACGAGTTCTGCGATCGCTTGCCGATGGCTGGCTGCGGTGTCCTCGTTGACATAATCGTCGGAATAGGTGGACTTGGGCCCGGCTCCAAAGCCAAAGACCGTGTTGAGCCCGACGGCGCCTGTCTCATCAATCACGACGATGCCGTGGCGGTCGGCGTATTCCAAAACCTCTTCAGCGTAGGGGTAGTGCGTGGTGCGGAAAGAGTTGGCGCCAGTCCAGTCCAGCAACTGGAAGTCGTTCACCATAAGCGCTTGGTTGTGGCCCTTGCCAATTCCCGCGTGGTCCTCGTGCATGCCGAAGCCCTTGAAATAGAACGGTTGTCCGTTGATAAGGAATTGTTTGCCACGGATCTCGACGGTGCGAACACCAAATGACTGCCTGTAAGAGTCGACAAGCTCACCGTTCTGGTGAACTTCGGCAACAAGGCTGTAAAGGTAGCCGGCGCCGGGCTGCCAGAGGCTGACATCTGCCACACGGAGCACTCCTTCCCGGCCTTCACTTTCAGCCACTTGGCGGCCCTCGGCATCGAGAACTCGTACAGTGACGGTTTCCTCACCTCGCGCTCCGGCTACGTCGATGCTGTAGCTGACGTTTCCTACAGTCCCCGTGTAGTCGGTCGTCACGGTGACGTCCTCCACCCGGGCAACCGGTGTGCTGTAGAGCCAGATGCTGCGATGGAGGCCGGCATAATTGTAGAAATCATGCATGTACTGTTGCTGCCGGCGCCCGTCCTTTGTGACAGTGATGACTCCCGGTGGAATCGAAGCCTGGGTCAGTTCATTGTTGACCGCTATTGTGAGCCGGAACGTACCCCCTGCGGTGACGTGATCGGTGATGTCCGACGCGAACGGGGTATAGCCCCCTTGATGCTCCGCTACCAGGACCTCGTTGACGAAGACTTTGCCTTCATGCGTCGCCGAGTCCAGGCGTACGTGGATCCTTTGACCAGCCCACCCGCGTGGCACCTGCACATCGCGCTGGTACCACACGTAGCCCACATGGTCCCTTATCGCCTTATCAGGGAAAAGATCGTTATAGCTCGAGGGGACGGCTACTTCCATCTCAGTCCTTAGCGGACCTGCCTGCCATTTTTCTGCTAGTCCCGAGCGTTCAAAATCGACTTTGAACCTGTACAGGCCATCAAGATTGACGAGTTCCCGGGTCGGGCTGTTCTGTGGTTTCAACATGGTTCTACCTCTTGGTTCGAGCGGTTGCTAAGCCGTCTCTGGGTGACCGAAGCCGGGGTCCGAAACGACGAGCGGGTGAATAGTGGGTTGGAAGAGTTCCGGCAGTTGTGCGCTGGACCGTATCACCACGGACCTCAGCCAAGTGTTTGCCGGGTCATCGTTTTGAATCGGGTGCCAAAACATGGCCTCGACCAGGAACGCCTCTTGTTCCAGAGGCAGCTCAAGTATGGCTATAGCGTCCGCCTGTTGAGCACGTGCGGCGAGCATTCGCGGTACCGCCGCGACGAGGTCTGTTCCATCAACAAGCAAGGGCAGTGCCAGGAATCCGTTGGTGACGGCGGCGACGTTGCGTTTGAGGTTGAGTTGTTCGAAAAGCTTGTCTGCCGGTGTCCTAATGCCCTCACCAAAGAATCCGACTGCGTGCGGCAGCTTGGCCAGTTCCGCAAGCGTGATACTGCGCTGGTCCAGAACCGGATTGGCTGCCCCAACTATGGCTACGAAACTGTCCCGGAACAGCTGCCTGCTCGCTCCCGGCATACCATAGCCAGCGGGTGCGATCAGCAAATCCATCCGGGAGAACTCGGATACTTCGCCACTGATGGAGCTGGTGGGAACAAACTCCACGGAGACTCCCGATGCTTCCTGCTGCAATATGCGGCGCATCGGCCCGACCAGCAGAGTCGCTGCGTAATCGGACGCGGCGATGATAAAGGTGCGGCCCGTGGTTTCAGGATCGAATGCCGAGCGCGCTCCGGACATCCGCTGAATCCGGTGCATCGTCTCGTCGACGAGTGGGACAAGTGACTGGGCAAAAGGTGTCAGTTCATACTTCCGGCCGACCCGGAGCAGCAGCTCGTCGTCGAAGTGTCGTCGCAGACGCGCCAAGCCTGTGCTGGCGGCGGGTTGGCTGATCTGAAGTTGGTCAGCAGCCCTCGAGACATTCCGCACCTCGAGCAAGACATGCAGCAGCGGCACCAAATTCAGGTCGATACCTTTCACAGCGCGTGCCCCGTCATCGGATTGACCTGCTGCCGTCTGTCGGGAGCTCGGAATGGACGCCGGCCTGTACATCCGGGCTCGGTTCAAATCCAAGCCTCCAGGCCCTGAACCACAAAGGCCCGCCGTGAGGCTCAACAGGACCGGTATACAGTTGCCAGCTCCTGCCGTCGTCTGCCGGCGACCCGCCGAGGCGTTCAAGCATTGCCAAGCTCCGTCCGGGGACGCCGGGCTCAACCGTGGTCCATCCGATTGATGCTCCGGGCGTTTCGCACGTCGCTTCAAATCCTTGGGGAGTCTCGGTGATGGTAGGCCTGGCAGTGACTTGGCGCTTGCCTCCGGGTCGCCATGTTTCGATGAGCGCGTCCTCGTTCATCAATCCGAGGTCTCCGTAGTGTTCCTGCCAGTCGCGCAGGGCAGCCCTCATCCTCGTAACCGTGGTCTCGAATTCCGGGTTCGACGCGAGATTGCGCGTTTCGTGCGGGTCCGCGGCAATGTCGTACAGTTCCTCTTCGGGTTTGCTTGATGCCACAAGGGTGCGCTGTAGGTCCGTGAAGAGAGTGCGCGGCTCGCCGCGGCCCATCTGGCTGGCCTCCTGCTTGGCCAAGTTGCGGAGTTCAATCCAGGTCGCCAACTGATCCGGATAGCTTGTATGAGGAAGGGCTGCCCGGTCAGGGTGGAAATGCCGGATATATCGGAACCGGGCGTCCCGGACGGTCCGGGACGTGTCCTCTGCCTCATCCATACGGTCCCGCCCACCGAAGGCGTACTGGTTGGTTTCCCTGATAATCCCACCGGTGGAAGAAAGGAACGACACCCCCTGCATGTGCCCGGGGATCGGAAGGCCACAGGCATCGAGCATGGCAGGAGCCAGGTCGAGTGTCTGCACCACATCGGTGATTACAGTTCCTGGAGCGATTTTCCCTGGCCACCGCACAATAAGGGGTTCGCGCAGCCCTGCTTCCGTGGCCCATCGCTTAGCGCGCGGCAAACCGCGGCCGTGATCGCTCCAGAAAACCACGATCGTATTTTCGGTCAGTCCGTCCTCGTCCAGCTGATCCAGGATGCCACCCACCCAGTGGTCCATTTCGGTGATGAGATCCAAGTATCGGGACCACGCCATTCTGAACACCTCGGTGTCCGGGTAATAGGGGGGCAGCGGCGCGTCTTCCGGGCGATGGCGCTGTTCCGCTTTCACATTCAACGTCGCCTTGGCGAAGGCTTCATCATCCAGGTGAAGCTGGGATTCGTGGGTGCTCATTCCCTGGAAGGCAGCGAAAAACGGGGCGGCAGCGTCAGGCCTGTTCCTCCAGTGCGCTGTCGGGGAACAATCGTCATAGACGGTGTTCGGCACGTCAACCTGGAAATCGGTGTACCAGTTGTTGGTGCAGTAGTAACCGGCCTGACGGAAATACTCCGGCAGCAGCCGTACCTCCGGGGGCGGGACCGCGCGGGTGCGCATATGCATGGTGCCAATCGCCGTGGGGTAGCAACCTGTCATGATTGCCGACCGGGCCGGTGCGCACACAGGAGCGGCGGCGAAGGCCTGGTCGAACCTGGCCCCTTCATTGGCCAACCTGTCAAGGTTAGGTGTGATGGAGGACTCGGCGCCGGGCCACACGCCCGCGTAACACCCGAGATCCGGGTTGATGTCGTGCGTGGAGATCCACAGTACGTTGGGCTTTTCCATGACGTCTTTCTATATGAGTAGGCTCAGGTACATTGCCTTCAGGACTTAGTCGAAGACTTTCTCGACTTCCTGCTCGATGTCGATGATCTGTTCCCTGTTGTAGGCTGCCTTGGCGCCGGGGGTATACCGGACTGAGGAGAGCTTTCCTGTATACGGGAAAGCTCCCCGCCGTTGGTACAGGTCCCAGTCCACGGGTCCTCCGCGGTCAATGCCGACGCTGATGCCGGTGAACGGACACATACCGCCGGTCAGCTGAAGAACCGGGCCGAGCCGGACTTGGCTCTCTCCAGTACTGACCTCAATGTCCCACTTGAAATCGGGTGTCGCGACGAAACTGACCCTCACATCCAGCATGCCTTCGGAAAGCGGAACTAACGTGCGCAGCATTTCCCCGTATTGGTTGTACGACAAGTGCAACGCGTCAGCTTCAACGTACAGGCTGTAACCACCGCCCTGGTCTCCGTGGGCGAGAAGAACCCCCTCGTTGCCCGGCCTGTGCTCCAAGCGGACGTCAATCTGGAATGAACGCATTCGAATGAGCTTGTTGGAACGGAAACGTTCCAAGGTTGCTGTTCCGGGGTACAACGTCACCGGTTCTTCGAAGAGAAGTTCGGTCGAGGGACGGTTGCGCATCATCGAATGGTCATCATTGAGCGGAAACACCTGGTTGTGCCATGCCGCGGCCTTCCAGCGTTCTGCAAGTTCCCGGACCAGTTGCGGCTGCTCAGGGGCTAGGTTCCGAAGTTCAGTTGGATCGGCTTCAATATCGTAAAGTTCCCATCCGTCCTCTCCCCCGGTGGACCCATTGGGGTGAGGCTCGATGGCCTTCCATCGCCCGTCAAGAAAGGACCTGCGGCCACCCAACTCAACGTATTGCTCTGTGTGGTGCGTCGGTAGTGCAGGGTCGCGCAACCATGAATCAAAGGAGTAGCCGTCCGTTTCAAGGGCCGGCCGGCCATTCCTGCTCTCCAGTGGTTCAACTCCCGCGAGCGCCATCAACGTAGCTCCCAGGTCAGTTGCGTAGGCGTACTGCGTCCTGAGCCCGTTGTCGCCTGCCGCCCGCGGCAGTCCCGCAGGCCACGACAGCAGCATCGGGACTCGGACGCCGCCTCCGTAGGTGTGCGACTTGTACAGCCGGAACGGCGTATTGGAGGCATAGGCCCAGCCATGGGGGTAATGCACGTAAGCTTGCGGGCCGCCAATAAGTTCAGGATCCCGAGCGACATCAGTAGTCCATTCCTGCGGCAACGCCGGATTGCGGGCACCGAAGCCACTGAAGTAACTGCGGGTACCTCCGGACCCGCCTCCCGCTGCTCCCCCGTTGTCGGAGGTGAAAACCACAATGGTGTTTTCGTATTCGCCGGATTCCTTCAGATGGTCAGTGAGCTTCTTGAGGTTCTGGTCTACGTTGTCGATCATGGCGGCGTAAACCTCCATGTACCTGGCGAACAGTTCTTTTTGTTCTCCGGTCAATGATTCCCAAGGGACGACCTCCGCGCCGGGTTCTGTATTTCGGGGCGCGCACTGGGTCCCTTTGGGGAAGAGGCCGCTGCTGACCTGCCGTGCGAACCGTTCGGATCGGATGTGGTCCCAGCCGGACTCGTACTTTCCACGGTACTTTTCGATGTCAGCAGCTTTAGCTTGAAGTGGTGCGTGTACGGCCTGGTGCGAGAAGTAGAGGAAGAACGGTTTCGCCGGATCCGATGCGCGGAGTGACTTGATCATGTTGAGGGCGCGGTCCGTCAGGTCATCCGTGAGGTAGAAGTCGTCAGGATATTCGTCCACCGGCACTTGCGCGTTGTCCTGCACCAAGCGGTGGGGGTGGAAGAGAGAAGTAAACCCGTCCATGCATCCGTAGTACCGGTCGAAGCCGCGCTGGACCGGCCAGCTGTCCTTCGCCGCCCCATCATGCATCTTCGACTCAAGGGTAAGGTGCCATTTGCCCACCATGAAGGTGGCGTAACCTCCGGCCCGGAAGTTTTCCGCCAACGTCGGGGCGTCCTCGGGCAACTCCATGGCGGTGTTGGGAAATCCGGGATCCATGTGGGGGACAAAGGCGAAGCCTGCGCGGTGCGGGTTGAGGCCTGTGAGGATCGCGGCCCTCGACGGAGCGCACATCGGCGGTGTCTGATAGTTGTTGAGCCGGTACCCCTCACCCGCTATTTCTTCCAGCGTAGGAGTGTCGATCTCCGCCCCAAAAGGCGAGATGTCGCTGAAGCCCATGTCATCGAGGAGCATAAGGATGACGTTGGGAGCGCCCGACCGGGCGCGTCGCTGCCTGGGCCAGGACGGTGTTGAGTCTGAGGCGCGTTCGCTGACGTGTCCCTCGAATTGTTCGTATCCGCGGACTGGGTAGGGGCTGTTGTGTGCTGGGCTCATTGCTTCCTCACGTTGGAAGTAAGTTCATGGTTGGGACGAAAGGCTGGCACGCCAACCGGGCAGGCCGGTTCCGTTTTACGGTCGTCGTGGTTTGTTGTAGTGCTTGTAGGCGATATCGAAGCCCTGGCTGATTCGCGTCTGCATCAATTGCTCGGCGTCCTCCGACAGTTGCTCGTGCGGGCGGCCTGCGACCAGGTCTTCACCGTTGGAAGTAAATCCTTCCGGGCGGCCTTGGAGTGTTTTTGCCAGCAGGCGCCTCCATGAGATCAGGTTCTCGGAATAATCTTCCCGGGTTGAGAGGTCAATAATCTCGTCAGGGTCTTCGACCAGGTTGAAGAGCTGTTCGGCGCCCGAACTGTCGAACCAGATGTACTTCCATTTACCGTCAGTCAGCGAATGCCAGCTGGGTTCGTACATCAGGTTTCCTTCGACCTGTTGTCCAGGCAGGGCAGGGTACATACCGGCGTGCGCACCGCGCAGCGAATTCTCGCTATGGAGGTACTCACGCCAATTCGGCTTTTCGCGCTCCAGCTCATCCCCGTTTTCGCGGTCCAGCTCATCCCCGGTCTCCAGCAGGGAGACGATGCTCTCACCGTCTACGCCTTCGGGGCAGGGAAGGCCCGCAAGGTCAAGGACAGTGGGTAGGATGTCGTGCCAGCCTACGGGCTCGTCCCGTACCTGCAGCGGAGAAATGCCCGGCCCTGCAATCAGGAACGGAATATGCGCCGACCCTTCGTAGGGGCGGGACTTGTGATACAGGTAGTGGTCCCCGAGGTTCTCTCCGTGGTCGGATGTGAAGATGATGTAGGTATTCGGCATCCGCGCGACCTTTGCCAGAATCCTGCCGATTTGGTAATCCGCGAACGTAATGTTGCCGTAGTAACCCGCTTGGACAGATTTCAACAACTCGCCGTCAAGATTGACGTAGCCGGTTCGGTCGGGGTTCCAGTTTGCTACCGGCGGGATGTCCCACTCCCCGATGGCCGGTTCGTCTACATCCCCGTTGTTGTAATAACGGTTGAAGAACTCTGCCGGCGGGTTGAGCGGGCCATGGGGGGCGTAGTAGCCCACCGAGAGGAAGAACGGGCGGCCGGTGTCCCTGACATTCAGGAACCTGAGCGCCTCCTCTGTGGTCCACTGCGTGTGGTGAAACTCGTTTGGCATGTGGAAGGGAGCCGCTACCAGGGAGTTGTTGCCCGTACCGTTGCCGTAATAGCCGCCGGCCAAAGCGGGGGCATTGTTCCGAAGGAATGCGAAGAAGTGATCCTTGGTATCTTTCAACTCCGAGCTCGGATCCCCCGGCACGTAGTATTCGAACCCGTTCGGATCATCTGATGGGACCGTGTGGAAGGTGCGGCCCACCAGAGCAGTCTGATAACCACCGCCCCGGAGCTCCTTTGGTAGGGAGTGCTCCATAGGAAAGTATGGGATCCCAATGTTTCCCTGTACTCCATGTGTGGATGCCAATTGCCCGGTGAGGAACGTCAGCCGTTGCGGGATACAGACGGGACATGTTGAGTAGGCAGCGGAGAAGCGTGCCCCCCGTACAGCCAGATAGTCCAAGTTGGGAGTGAACACCCGCCGTTTGCCTTCTATGCCCAGGCAATCAGCTCTGTGCTGGTCGGTATGGATGACGAGGAAATTAGGCTTGGCCACTCCGAGCGTCCCTTCTTGTACGGACGGCACCGGAACCAAGGCGCCAAGGAAGATCCCTAGCCACCACCTGTATGGTCCGGATGCGTTGTTGATTCACCTACTACGGTGACGCAACTCATGTATCCGGGAAAGCCCGATCTGTGGATACAAACTATTAGGGAGTGACATACACCGGTGCCGGGGTTAGTGCCTTCTCACACATCAGAAGCGGTTCGGAAACCGCAGTTGCCGCTGGATGAATCAGGCGTGTTCGAGGTTCTGGCGGCGACGCGGTAACGGTTGCAATATGAGTCGTGGCAGAGGTAGGAGCCGCCCCGCATGACGCGTCCCGCTCCCACCGTCGGTCCTTGAGGGTTCAGCTCAGGCGAGTTGCGATAGTACCGGGGCAGATACCAGTCCGAGCACCACTCCCACACATTGCCGGCGACTTCAAACAGCCCGTATCCGTTGGGAGGAAAAGTCCTCACGGGCGCAGTTCCAACGTAGCCGTCGTCGGCTGAGTTGTATTCAGGAAAAGTGCCTTGCCAAATGTTGCAGAGATGCTCGCCATTCGGCCCTCTGAGTTCGTCACCCCACGCGTAACGCTTCCCCGAAAGCCCTCCTCGAGCGGCGTACTCCCATTCGGCTTCAGTGGGAAGACGACGCCCTGCCCATTGGCAGTAGGCCAAAGCGTCGTCATGGGATACGTGGACAACCGGGTGGTCAGGTATCTCGGACCAATGCGAGTCCGCTCCCCCGGGGTGCCGCCAGTGCGCTCCCTTCACACTCAACCACCAAGGAGCGCCTGATGCTTGCCCTAGTACATCCCCGGGGGGCGCCGCGAGGAGTAAGTGGAACACTGCGGAGGTACCGTAAAGCTCAGCTTCGGTTTTGTAGCCAGTGGCCTCCACAAACCTGCCGAACATCTGGTTGGTCACCGCTGTTTTATCGATGCGGAACTGGTCAACGCTGACCTGGTGGACAGGGGTTTCACCATTGGCGGCGTAGCCTTCGTTGAAGGCATCGCCCATCGAAAAAACACCTGACGGGATTAGCACGTCCTCATGAGCCACATTCAGCGTGCGGTGGTCACCAAGCGCCAAGTGACCTCTCACGGGCCCCTGCCCCTCTCTACCGCCACCAGAGCAACACGAACCTGGTGATTGGCGGGCTTCATCACCCAAATGGTTGCTGACACTAAACTCCGCCCCGGGCTCTTCGGCCGGCACAGCAGTGGGCTGCTCTTTCATGGTGTTCCCTTTCATATGAACAGTGAGAAACCCGCAATCGGGCAGGCATCGCGAGCCGATAGTGCCACATGCTATCCCCTGTGGACCATTCACTCTGCTTATATTTGGCATTCAAGAATTGGTCTATTGCAAATACCAGTCGGGATCCATAGTGGTGAGTGATGACCCCGGAACACGGGGATCCAATTCTCTCCCGAAGGAAGTACCCACGTGGAAACTCCACTCTCTCATCTTGCCCACCTCGAGATCACCACGCCGGACGTTGAGGCGTCGGCACGGTTCTACGAGGAAAAGTTCGGCATGCGCATCATCGACCGTATCGGTGGCAACGTGTACCTGCGATGCTGGGGCGATTACTACCGTTACAGCCTGGTAATCACCGAAGGTCCGGAGGCCTCTTTGGGGCGGATGGCATGGCGCACCAACTCCCAGGCCGCACTTGAAGCAGCAGCAGCTCGCGTGGAAGCCACCGGCGTACAGGGCACCTGGACTGCCGGCGGCCACGGCTACGGCAAGGCATACGAGTTCACCGGCCCCTACGGCCACCACATGCGGCTGTTTTATGACGTGGAGAAGTTCGTTGCAGAGCCCGGTTTCGAATCGACCTACCCGGACCGCCCCGAACGCCGCAGCAGCCACGCCGCAGCTCCCCGCTTCCTGGACCACGTCACAGTAGCGAGCTCGGATGTCCGCGGCTTTGCCAAGTGGTACAACGAAGCCCTGGGCTTCCGTGTCATGGCGTTCGTGGACCTGGACGAAGCACCCATCACCGTCTTCTCCGTACTCACCACCAACGAGAAGTCACACGACCTCGGCGTCGTCCTGGACACCTCCGACCGCGCCGGCCGGGTTAACCACATCGCTTTCTGGGTGGACGCCACCGAAGACCTGCTCCGTACCGCAGACGTCATGATGGAAAACGGCACCCCCATGGAATACGGCCCCTCCATCCACGGCGTGGGCGAGCAGAACTTCCTCTACTTCCGCGACCCGTCCGGGATGCGTGTGGAGCTGAACTCCGGCGGCTATCGCAATTACGTCCCGGACTGGGAAGCCAACACCTGGAAGCCCTCGGAGGGCTCGAACAATTTCTACAAGAACGGCGCCATGCCGCACTCCATGACCGAATCCTTCCCCCCGGCCGAGGGTTTCACCGCCACCGAAGAAGGCGCCTCCCCCGAAATGAAGGAAGCCCTCCTGAACCCCTACGCCAAGCAGGGCCGCGGCTAATGACCCAGCCAGAATATTCACTGATCCGCTTCCAGGAACCCGGCGACACCAAAACCCGGGCCGGCCTCCTAGTCGGTGACCGGGTCCTGGCCCTGGACCGGGACATCAACTCAATCATCCAACACTGGGACACCACCGAAAACGAACTGGACTCACTCGCTGCATCCGTTGGTGAGGAAATCGGCCTGGCCCTGGCCGCCGTCGAGGTCGTCTCCCCGGTGGAACCCGCGCAGGTCCTGCAGACGGGGGCGAACTACCGCAAGCACGTCATCGACCTCGCCGTCGCGCACCGCGAACCGGGCCAGGACGCCGAAGAGGTACGCGCCAAAACCGCCGACATCATGGACAGGCGCGCCGAGCAGGGAACACCGTACTTCTTCATCGGCCTCCCGACGGCGATCGCTTCGGCCACGGACGACTTGACCCTCCCGTCGTACTCAAAAACCCACGACTGGGAACTGGAACTGGCCGCCGTGATCGGCAAAACCGCGTTTCGGGTCACCCCCGAAGAAGCACTGGAGTACGTCTTCGGCTACACCATGGTCAACGACATCACAACCCGTGAATACGTGTTCCGCAAAGACATGCCCGCGATCGGTTCGGACTGGTACCGGGCCAAGAACGCCCCTGGATTCTTGCCGACCGGGCCTTTGCTGGTCCCGGCGAAGTTTTTCGGCGACCCGCAGGACGTCCGGGTGACCTTGAAGCTCAACGGCAAACCCATGCAGGACGAATCAACGCAGGACATGATCTTCGGCGTCGCCAAACTCGTCAGCGAAGCGTCGCAGAACATGCCCCTGCGCCCCGGAGACCTGATCCTGACCGGCAGCCCGGCAGGCAACGGCCAACACTGGGGACGGCTCCTCCAAGACGGCGACGTTATGGAAGGCACCATCACCGGACTGGGCACCCAACTCATCCACTGCAAAGACGAAGGCAACCAGCCGTGACCGCCCAGGACACAGCAGACACCACCGGCACCGGGGAATCAGCCACTGATTCCCCGGTGATCCGGCGCGAGGACCCGCTCGGCAGCATCACCACAGCGGCCTACAAATACAACAACTGGGGCCGCTGGGGCGAGGATGATGTGCTGGGCACCTTGAACTTCATCGACACCGCCAAACGCATCCAGGCCGCCGCCCTGGTCACCACCGGTGAAGCGTTCTCCTTGTCCCAGCCCTTCGACACGAACGGCCCGCAAAAGGGGTGGCGGCGCCGCACCAACCCTGTGCACACCATGACCGACACCGGAGTCGACGCCGAACGCGGCAACCAAGGCTTCCCCCACGGATTCGGCGGAGCAGACGACGTCATCGCCATGCCCCTGCAGTGTTCCACCCAATGGGACGGCCTGGGCCACATCTTCGACCGCGGCCAAGCCTGGAACGGCCGGGCCGCCGGAGACGTCGTCACCTCAGAAGGAGACCTGTACACCGGTATTGAAACCGCCGCCGCGAAGATCGTCACCCGCGGCGTGCTGCTCGACGTCGGTCGCGCCCTGGGCCCCGAACTCGGACACCCTGAGGGGGAACTGCCCGACGGGTTCGCGATCACCGCCGAACATCTCGAACGCACCATCGAGCTACAAGGATCCAGCTCCACAGTGGGCCGAGGGGACATCGTGGTGATTCGCACCGGCCAATACACCCGCGTCCGACGCGAAGGCTGGGGAGACTACGCCGGAGGCGCCGCCCCGGGCCTGTCCTTCAGCACAGCCCCTTGGCTGCACACCACCGAGATCGCCGGAATTGCCACCGACACGTGGGGCTTTGAAGTGCGTCCCAATGAGTTCGATGGTGCGTTCCAGCCACTCCACCAGATCGCTATCCCCAACCTCGGACTCTTCCTCGGAGAAATGTGGGACCCGGACGCATTGGCCCAAGCCTGCGCAGCAGACGGGAAATACGACTTCCTGCTCACCGCCGCCCCGCTGCCCATCACCGGCGCGGTCGGATCCCCCGTCAACCCCATCGCCCTCCGATAAACAAACGAACCAGCCAACCACCACCACTACCTTCGAGGACGGAACAGACATGACCGAAACCTCCGCCAACCCCACAGTGGACGTCCACGCCCACGTCCTCCTTCCGGCCCTCCAACAACTGGTTGCAGATTCCGATCCTGAGGGCTTCGCCGCTCTTCAGGCCCTGGAAGTCCGACGCAACGGGCCCGAGTCCATGGCCGCTTCGGGACTGATGATCAAGGAACGGTGGCCGCAGCTCACGGACGTGAACCGCCGGCTCGCGGACATGGACGCCCAAGGCGTCGACATCCAGCTGGTCTCCCCGTCGCCGTCGCACTTCTACTACTTCGCCGGCGAAGAACTGGCACTGCAACTCGCCTCCGCGGCCAACCAGGCCGTCCGGGACCTCGTGGACCAGGCACCCGACCGTCTCCACGGCCTCGGAGTGGTCCCGCTCCAGCATGCCCATCGCATGGTCGAAGCTTTGGAGCATGCAGTGCTGGAATGCGGACTGCTCGGCGTGGAAATCGGCTCCTTCGCGGCTACCCCCGGCCGGGACCGCACCACCGTGGAACTATCCGACCCTGGCCTGGAACCGTTCTGGTCCCGGGCCGAGGAACTCGGCGCAATAGTGTTCGTGCACCCCTTCGGCTGCTCCTTGGATGAACGGCTGGACCGCTTTTACCTCGCCAACACCATCTCCCAACCCGCCGAGAACGCCGTTGCCCTGTCCCACCTGATCTTCAGCGGCGTCCTCGACCGCTACCCGAACCTGAGAGTCCTCGCCGCGCACGGCGGCGGGTACCTGCCCACCACCATCGGCCGCTCGGACCACGCATGGAAAGTGCGCCCCGAAGCCCACGGCTGCGCCGAACCGCCCTCTTCCTATCTGAAGAAACTCTTCTTCGACTCGCTGGTCCACAGCTCCCGCGAACTGCGGGCACTCATCGAGGCGGCCGGCCCCGGACAAGTGCTGCTCGGCTCGGACTACCCGTTCGACATGGGCTCCGAACAACCAGCAGAGAAGGTCATGGCCGCAGGGCTTCCCGAGATCGAGGCCGCATCAATTCTTGCCGGTAACGCCGCCCGGCTCGGCATTACTGCTGCCTCGACGCGCACGGCGGGCCACGCCGTCCAAGGAGGCACCCATGGTTAAAATCGCCCGATGGAATGACGACGGCGGCACCCAGACAGGATTCGTCGACGACGGCAACTGCTTCGCCGTGGCCGAGGGACGCACCGTCAACCACCTCTTGGATGCCGGCTTGGAAGGAACTCTGGCCATCGCCGAGGAAACGCTCAGCACCATAAACCCCGTCCCGCTGCGGGACGTCCAGTTGGTGGCACCTCTCCAACCGGCCACCATCCGGGACTTCGTCGCGTTCGAGGAACACGTCGAAGGCGTCCGGAAAAGCATCGACGGCGTAGCAGGCGTAGTCCCCGAATGGTACGAGGCGCCCACCTTCTACTTCACCAACCCGCACACCGTGACCGGCACCGGCGAAGTCATCGGAATCCCGGCCGGATGCACAGACCTTGACTTCGAAACCGAAGTCGCCGCCGTCGTCGGACACGTCACCGGCTCCGACGGACGCAACCTGACCGTCCAGGACGCACACCGCCACATTTTCGGGTACACCATTCTCAACGACTGGTCCGCCCGCGACCTGCAACGACGGGAAATGAAGGTCAGCCTCGGACCCTGCAAAGGCAAGGACTTCGCCAACACACTTGGGCCCTGGATCGTGACCGCAGACGAGTTCGAGAACCTGCACGACGACGAGGGCTTCCTCCCGATCTCCATGGCGGTAGAAGTCAACGGCCAGCACATCGGCCAGGACTTACTCTCCAACATGGGCTGGCCCTTCGCGGAACTCGTAGCCTACGCATCCCAGGACTCCGTGATCCGGCCCGGAGACGTCCTCGGCTCAGGCACCTGCGGCAGCGGATGCCTCGCAGAACTCTGGGGACGCAACGGCACCCAAACACCCCAGCCACTGAAGACCGGGGATACCGTCCGAATGACCGTCGAAGGCATCGGAACCATCGAAAACACCGTCGGTAGCCGGCGGGAAGCCATCACAAGGGTTCCGGCCCGTAAGCGGCCACGGATGCAAAGATGAATCTCCCCTCGTGTATCGCTGCAAAAACAGGAGCGGCCCCGTGTTTCTGGGGCCGCTCCTGTTTTTTTGCGCGGCTTACGCGTGGGTGGCGGCCTTCCCGCTTGAGCCACGCAGCAACAGTTCAGTCTCCATTTGAAGTGTTACGGAAGTAGCCTGGGAGCTGTTGAGAAGGTCAAGCAGTCTCGTCGTGGCTGCTACACCGCACCTGCCAAGGGGTGAGCGCACCGTGGTCAAGGCCGGGGTGGTGAAGTCTGAGCCGAAAAGGTCGTCGAAACCTATGATGCTGATGTCGTCCGGGACGGATACGCCGCCGGCTTGCAGTTCCTGCAAAAGTCCGATGGCCAGCAAGTCGTTGTAGGCCAAGATCGCGGTGGCACCGCTCGCCAGCACTGCCCGCGCGACGTCCCGGCCTCCGTTGGTGGTTGACTTGCTGGACTCCACATAAACGCATTCCAAACGGGACCACTCGCAGGCACTTTGGACAGCATCCCAGCGATGCGCAGACATCCAGGACCCGGGATGGCCTGCGACAAAGGCCACCTTCTTGTGGCCATTACCAGCCAGATGCCGTATTGCTTCCGCAACGCCTTTGGCAACATCCGGGATTACACACGGTACGCCAACCACTTCCCGGTTGATGACCACCAAGGGCTTCTTCGAAGAAAGGTCAAGAATGACGGTGTCGTCCATGCGGGAACCGGCCAGGATCAGGCCGTCCACGCTTGCCAACATCCTCTGGGCGGTTTTAAGTTCGGTGTTGGCTGACTCCGCAGATTCCGCCAACACCAGGGTGTAGCCCCGTGCGCTGCTGATTGTTTGAGCCCCGCGGACTATCTCAAAGTAGGTTGGATTCGTAATGTCAGCAATGATGAGTCCAAGCGTTTCAGTTTGTCCCGTCGGCAGGGCACGTGCCATCGGGTTGGGTGTGTAACTCAACGTGGCAGCGGCTTCCTCAATCAGCCCTGCAGTCTTAGCGCTGACCCTCCCAGGTTTGCTGAAAGCCCGGGAAACGGTGGAGGGATTGACTCCGGCCATCTTGGCTACGTCGTAAATAGTGGCAACCTTTGGACCGGGACGCGTGTTCTTCTCAGGAGAACCTGGAGCCGCTGCAGCCATGAACAGACTAGGCCCGGCCACGTGTACTGACGCACTCCACCAGCGTGGCACATGGCCCGACTAATTGCTTGGCATATGGGTTCGGAGCGGCCATCATCAAGTCCTCGGTGATGCGCACGGAAAGAGACAAGAGCGAGAGCTTCGCATCGAGAATCTGACCGTGCAGTTTTGTAAAGCATTCATCTACCACGTTGACGTATCTCAAGTATCGGTAGAAGAGCGATCTTTAGATAGCAAGTATTGACAGTCCTGATAGTTTGCAGGGATTCGAGCGGCCCGCTCCCCAATGCGAGCGGGCCGGTCGAGACAGGCCACGAGGCTAGCTGCCCTGTTCTCCAGAGACGGCAACAACGGGTAACCCTATGTCTGTGATTCCGCACAGAGAATCGGCCAAGACCTGCTGCACCGGGGCAGCGATACTGACGACGATCCCGGTTTCGTCTGATTCGAGCGGTTCCAGGGTTGCCAGTTGCGAGTCGAGGAGGGAGGGTGGCATGAAGTGGCCGGGGCGGTTGTTCATGCGTTCGCCCAGGAGTTCGCGGGTACCGTGCAGGTGCACGAAAGTGACTCCCGGGTCGCCGTCGCGGATGATGTCACGGTAGGCACGTTTGAGCGCACTGCACGCGATCACAAGGGCAGCGCCCGACGTCGAGAACCGCCTGCCGATTTCGGCCAGCCAGGGTGCCCGGTCGGCGTCGTTCAGGGGTGTGCCGGCGGCCATCTTGTCGATATTCGCCTGCGGGTGCAGCGAATCTCCGTCGAGGAACTCCGCGCCGAGCCGTTCAGCCAGGGCCGCACCCACGGTGCTCTTACCGCACCCGGCAACACCCATCACCACAAGATGGGTCGGTTTACCAGTCATGAACGGTGCCGTCGACGAGGCGGTTGTAGGGCAGATAGGCCTGCTGGTACGGGTATGCGTTGGCGGCTTCTTCGTTGAATTCGACGCCGATGCCAGGGTTGTCGCCGGGGTGCAGGTAGCCGTCCTTGAAGGTCATGGACTGCTGGAAGACCTCGTTGGTCTTGTCCGAGTGCTGCATGTATTCCTGGATGCCGTAGTTATGGATGGCCAGGCCCACGTGCAGCTGCGCGGCGAAGCCCACCGGGGAGATATCCGTGGGGCCGTGGAAGCCGGACTTGATCTGGTACTGCGCGGCGAAGTCCATGACCTTCTTCAACGGGCTGATGCCACCAAAGTGCGTGGACGCGGCCCGTACGTAGTCGATCAGCTGTTCCTTGATCAGGGTCTGGTAATCCCACACGGTATTGAAGATCTCCCCGATCGCCAACGGAGTGGTGGTGTGCTGGCGGACCAGGCGCAGGCCTTCCTGGTTCTCGGCCGGGGTGCAGTCCTCGAGCCAGAACAGGTCATAGGGTTCCAGCGCCTTGCCGAGCTTGGCGGCCTGGATGGGGGTCATGCGGTGGTGGCCATCGTGCAGCAACGGGATTTCGGGGCCGAACTCGTTCCGGACCGCTTCGAACACGGTGGGCAGGTGCCGCAGGTAGGCGCGGGTGTCCCAGTCCTCCTCCAGCGGGAAGTTGCCCCGGCCCGCGGGTTCGTAATCATAGCGTTCACCGGAGGCCTGGGCCTGCGCGGCGACACCGTACACGGCCTTGATCCCGGGCACGGCGGTCTGGATCCGGATCGACTTGTACCCCAGTTCCAGGTGCTCCCGCACGGAGTCGAACAGGGACGGGATGTCCGAACCCGAGGCGTGGCCGTACGCGCGGAGCCCATTGCGCGAGGCACCGCCCAGAAGCTGGTACACCGGCATCCCGGCCAGTTTGCCCTTGATGTCCCACAACGCCATATCGACGGCGGCGATCGCGGCCATGGTAACGGGGCCGCGGCGCCAGTACGAGGACCGGTACAGGAACTGCCAGGTGTCCTCGATCCGGTGCGGGTCCTTCCCGATCAGCAGCTGCGCCACGTGCTCTTTCAAGTAGGCGGCGACGGCGAGTTCGCGGCCGTTCAACGTGGCATCGCCAATACCGGTCACACCATCCTCGGTAGTAATCCGGAGAGTGACGAAGTTGCGGGACGGGCTGGTCACAAAGACATCAGCAGCAATGATTTTCATGGTTGTCCTTTCAGCACGGGCTCGGCGTCGAGGCTGCCCGCGGGTTCAAAAGCGGAATCGGCAGGGGACGCAGCCGTGAGTTCTGTCTGCAGGGCGTTGAGACGGTTAACGAGGCCGGTGTCGCGCGCGAGGTCCGAGCTGAGCAAGCCCAGGAGGGCCGCGATTCGTTCCTTGCCTTCGAAGGCGTTTCCGACGCTGATGTGCTCGGCGCGAGGATCTTGCAGGTCGGTAGCAGAAGACACGTAAGCCAACCATGCGGCGATCATCCGGGCGGCTCCGTCTCCGGATCGTCCGGCCATGCGTTCAGCCGTCAGGACCGGCAGCGCCCTCATCCGCAGCTTCGTGGTCCCGTCCATGGCGATCTGGGCCAGATGGTGGGCGATCCTTGAGTTGCTGAAGCGTTCCAGCAGCGCGGCCCTGTATTCCGGTACGCCAAGCTCGCCAGGCAGGTGCCGTTCAGCTTCGTCCCAGAAATCCTCCACAGCATCCCGGCAGAGGGGGTCGGACAAGGCCTCGGCCACGGTGGCGTGGCCCCGGAGTTGCCCGGCGTAGGCGAGGATCGAGTGGGCCCCGTTCAGGAGCCAGAGCTTGCGGTTCTCGTACGGTTCGATGTCGTCCACGAACACCGCGCCGGCGTCCTCCCAACGAGGCCGGCCTGCCGGGAAGTCTCCGGACAAAACCCAGTTGTGGAAAGGCTCGGTGACCACGGGCGCGTCGTCGAGGTAGCCGCAGGATCCGGCCACCAAGGCCACGTCTTCGGGGGTGGTCCGGGGTGTGATGCGGTCAACGGAGGTGCTGACGAAGCTGACGTTCGCGTCGATCCATTCGGCCAGCCCGGCATCAACCTCGCGGGCCAGTGAAAGCACCCCGTTCCGGGCTACGGTTCCGTTGTCCGAGAGGTTGTCGCAACTGACGACGGCGAGCGGCCCGGCGTCGTGGTTCTTACGGGCGGCGAGGCCCGCGACCAAGCGGCCGATCGGCGTCGTGGGTTCACCTCCGGACAGCAGTACGGGCAAGTCCGCGGCGCCCAATCCGTACGCAGCCTCCGTGATGGTCAAGGTCACCACGGCGGTGGCAGGAGCGGCGAGGAGGTCAAGGAAGCGGGCCACATCAGCACCGTCGACGGCTTCGACGATGCTGCCCACCACTTCAAAGGAGTCCCCGGCGTCGGAGCGTTCCACGACCGTGAACAGGCCATCCTGGGCGGCCAGGACAGTTGCCGCGTCGGGCCTGCGTCCGGTGAACGAAGCGATGCCCCAGTCCCCTGCATCGCCGGCGTGCTGGGTGTACCAGGCTTGGTGGGAGCGGTGGAAGGCGCCGAGTCCGAGGTGCACAATGCGGACGGGCGCAGCCGGGGTGGTGCGGCTCAGCCGCGCGCGCGGAGTGCTCATAGTTTGAACACCCGGCGCGGGGAGCCGTCGACGATGTCGAGGATGAGCTCGTGGGCACGGTCCTCGGAAACCCGGTGTTCGGCCACCAATCGGGCAAGGAAGGAAGCTTCGATCCTGCGTGAGGCGTCATGCCGGGCGGGGATGGAGCAGAAAGCGCGGGTGTCGTCGATGAAGCCGGACGAACGCGAGAATCCTGCTGTCTCGGTGACGGCGGAGCGGAAGCGCAGCATGGCATCCGGCGCGTCCAGGAACCACCACGGGGCACCAAGGTAGACCGAGGGGTAAAAGCCCGCCAGCGGCGCCAGTTCCCGGGAGAAGACAGTCTCATCCAAAGTGAACAACACCAGGTGGAAGTCCTTGGCCGTACCGAAATCCTGCAGCAGGGGCCGGATCCCTTCGGTGTAATTGATGGCGAACGGGATGTCGTGGCCGGTGTCCGCGCCGAAGGCCTCGAACGTGGGCTGATGGTGGTTGCGGTAGGAACCCGGGTGGACGGTCATGACCAATCCGTCTTCCACGGACATCCGCGCCATCTGGTACATCATGTGGGCCTCGAACGCATCGCGGTCCGCGGCTGTGGCCTTGCCGGCGCGTGCCTTCTCGAAGAGCGCTTCCGCGTCGGCTTGATCCAGCTTCAGGGTTGCCGGCGTCCGCACGCCATGGTCCGCGGACACGGCACCGTGGTCCACAAAATAACGACGGCGGTTTTCCAAAGCGGCGATGTAACCGGCGTAGCCAGTACCGCCGTCGGCTGCGGTTTCGATCAGGCGCTCAACGTTGGCGGCCCAGGCAGGGTGGGCAACGTTCAAATACGCATCCGGGCGGAACGTCGGCAGGACGCGGCCGTTGAAGCTGGCGTCGTCGGTCAGCGCCTTGTGGCTGGCCAAGTCATCCAGGGGATCGTCCGTGGTGGCAAGGACCTCGATGTTGAAGTCCTTGAAAAGCTGCCGCGGACGGAAGTCCGGTTCGGTGAGCTTGGCCGAGATCGCGTCATAGCTGGCGTCGGCGGACATCCCGGAGAGGTCGGCGCCAAGTTTGAACACCTGCTCGAACTGGGTCCGGAGCCAGTAACCGGAGGCCGTTCCCTCGAAAAGGGGCCAGGCTTCAACGAACCTGCGCCAGACTTCGCGCGAGTCCTGGGAGTCGCTGGCATGAAGCTGATCCATGGGCACCCCGTCCGCGTGGATCAGGCGGGTGACGTAATGGTCCGGGCTCACCAGCAACGCAGCGGGATCCGGAAACGGAGTGTTCTGCTCGATGACAGCGGCATCAACGTGGCCATGGGGAGAAATGATGGGCAGGTCCTGGACGCGCTCCAGCAAGGACCGCGCAATGCTGCGGGTCCCGGGATCAGCGGGCAGGAGCCGGTCAGGGTGGGAAGGACTTTGCTGGGGCATGTTTCAGGACCTCGAATCTCCTGTGGAACCCGTGAACCGGGCTCATCTTCGTGCAAACCGACGGAAGCTCGACGCAGACCATTACCCTCAGTTGCACGACGAACGTTGGAACTCCCCTCTACTTTGGGCTGCAATAACTATTAGGGAAAGAGTCTTCTCCCTATATCAGTTATTCGTGGTTCCAATACTTACTTGCTTGAATTAACCGCATAATTGACGGCATGCCCACTCTCCTGCCAAGCAACTCCCGGACAGCCGTTAGCCAACCCGCTGCAGCAACCAAGGGGCGCGGTCGGCTGTCCGCTCGGCTCCTGCGCGGCGGAACGGAACCGGATCCGCGTTTCACCTTGGCAAATGAACGCACCTTTTTGGCTTGGATCCGTACGTCTTTGGCACTACTCGCCGGTGGCGTCGCCGTCGAAGCATTAATGTCCGGACCCCTGGCTCCGGACTTACGCAAAGCTATCTCCCTGCTGCTGCTCCTGTTGGCACTTGTCATTGGCGGAGGATCGTTCTTCCGATGGCTCAACGTCGAACGCTCAATGCGGCACAAACAACCGCTGCCCTTGCCATGGATAGCTCCTGTCCTTGCGATTGGCGGCGCAGCCGTTGCGGGAACCATGATCAGTTTCGTCATCCGGGGTTGATCCGTGCATCGAACAGCAAGCACGGTCCGGCACCACGACGCAGGACTCCAGCCGGAACGCACTGATCTTGCCTGGCGGCGGACATCGCTCTCCCTCGTTGTGGCAGCAGCTGTTTTCCTCCGGTGGGCACCACATCACGGCACATTCGTCGGGTTGCTTGCTGGCGCTGCCCTATGCGTCGCGCTGACCAGTAATGTGACCCGGAAAAGACGGTTTCGTCGCGCTGTCCAGGGAATCAATGACGAATCGCTTCCAGCCTCGACCGCTTCAGTGCTAGCCCTCGCAGCCAGCGTAGCCGCCTTGGCCCTGATGGGTATCTATACACTGCTGTTCCGCCCGCTCGCCTAGGAGCTTCAAGGGGTAGGGGATTCCCGGAACAAATTCCTTAGCAACGACGCGGTCCGGGCATTCTAAAGCGAATTTATCTAGCATTCGTGCTTCAGCCGGCTGCAAGCCAACGCACGACAGCTCAGATATGAGGGCAGCTTCCGCAAACGCGACCCGGTAAACTCCCGGCGTGGCCGCATTCTCCCCACTCACACAAACAGCTCCCAATGGGCACCCTGCACACCCGAGCTCGGCATCAGTGTCTAACCGGCTGTCATTTCACACTTATTGCGCCCGACGGCACGGACTGGCCAGACACCAAGGTTGGAATTGCTGACTTTCGCCTCCGCAACCACAAAGGCGTCCGCACCTATCCTCCTTAATAGGCCCAGACAAAGCCGACGCCCGCATGACGGGAGACCTACGCCGGCCAGACCAGTCCCCGGCTGGGTCACGGTCGCAAGTCATGTTGCAACTTGACCTTGCCAATGAAGGTGTGTGAACTCGTGCCACCCCCAGGCGGCGAAAGACCCGTGCGAACTTCTATCCGAACCAAAGTGTGTTCAAATTATGCACACCGTTTGGCAGGCACGGCTGCCCCAAATGGAAGACTCGAGCATCCGACGCGAACCCAAGGCGCCCATGAAGTTCCAAGGCAAGAGGCCCTCCACGTCTGGTGACGTCACAACCACAGACCATGAAGTGGTCAGCGCCCAAAAGTGGCCGCAAGGACACCCAGGAAGGACACCGAGTTGACTCAAGATCTCAGCCAGCGAAGCGCCCACCAGCCAGGGCGCTGACCCCGCTCCGCCACCCAAACTGAACAGGCGGCACCCGGAGGCCAGGCACCAGCCGGGACAATAAATCAGAGGGACTTGTCATCCCCTCCGGAGTGACAGCCCTCGCCACGAGCGTCTCACCGGGTGGCGGGTCATGGGCGTCGGTGGCTAGTTGATGATGGCAACGTCCGGTTCCCAGAAATGACGGGTGATGCCTTGGTCTTCGTCGGCAACGCGTTCGCCGAGCTCAATGGTTATGAGTTCGTCACCTTTGTAGGCGGGACTCAACTCGAGCGCAAGATAGTCAAACAGCTCTCGCTCGTGAACTGCGATGATGACCTGTCGTTCGTTTTGTTTCGACAAGAGACGGACGAGGGCAGCGAACTGCGCGACATGCACCTCGTCCATCGCTTGCACAGGGTCGTCGAACACCAGACAAGGGACGAGAGGCTCAACTGCGAGGTGCAGCGCGAGAAACAGCGACAGTGCTGCGGTGTTCAGGTTGCCTGCGGACAACATCATTTGCGGGGGCCCGCTGGTTTCCCCGTCGCGGTGAATGGTTTCCAGCTTGATGTCGAAGGTCTTCTTGGCCGCGCTTGGGATGCCGAATCTTGGAATGAAGCTCTCGTCGGGGGCGAGTCTGGTGAACACAGACTTCCATACATCATTGAGGGACTCAGTGAAGACGCGGTGAACGATGGCGGTTCGCGCTTGTGATGCGGCTTCGTGGACCTCTTTCGCCACGCCTTGACGGCGTTTGGCTTCCCCGAAACGGTCTTCCCATTGCTTCTTCTGTTCCACCACGTCAACCACTTGGCGACCGATCAGAGATTCACGCTCGAGGGCTTTCACCAGCAGAGCAGCTTGCTCAACGGCCTTCTTGCTCTGCTCGGCCTTGCGCTTGAGGCGGTCAACGTGAGCCTCTGCATGGTCACGCAGTTCGTTCAACACAGCCGGGAAATCCGGGGTTGATGGCACGGCTGCCCCCAGCACGTCCGCATACTTTGCGATCTCTCGGCTGATATGTACCTCTTCCAAGGTTGCAGCCTCAAGGTCATCCAGTGTCTGTTGAAGATCGCGCTCGGCCCGCTCGAGGTCTTTGCCATAGGACTTCGCCAATTCGATATCACCGACCTGGACAGCGAGTTCGGTAAGCGTCGTGAGACGGTCCTCAATGGACTGCCGCTGGTCTGGAGTGAGTAGGGTGCCCGAAAGCTGGGTGAGTTCGACTTCAGCACGTGCAATTCGTGCGACCAGGTTATCGCGATCCCGGCGAAGGACCACGAGTTGCTGGCCATGCGTCGCTAGGTCGGTAAGCTTTCCATCGATGTGAGCCAACAAATTGTGCGCGGCGGTTTCAGCGAAGTCTCGATCACAGACTGGGCATCTGTTGGTTTCTACGGCCACAGTGCGGGCGGCGGTCAGGCTCTGCACGAGTGCACTTGAATGCTCGTGAGCCTCGGTAAGCCTCGTTTGAACTGCATCAAGCTCGGCCTGGTCGCTGACCAAATTCGTGCGGACGGATTCGGTCTGCCTATGAAAATCCAAATCGCTGCGCAGTTTCTGAGCAGCTACATTCTTGGCATGTTCGATCGCGCTCCGCAGATCGGTCTGGAGGTTGGCGCCAGCAGTCCCCGCGGCTGCTTCCCATGCCCGAATCCTTACCCCGCTGTTGGCCTCCCATTCCTTCCTTCGGGTCGCCGTGGCTGCTAATGCGGTGCGTGTTTCCTCGAGGCGCTGCGGGGTGGGGCGCTCAATGAGCGCGGAGATGCGACCGCCTAAGGCGATGAGCTCTTGCTGGCGTCTTGTCGCACCCTCCAACTCTGCACGGGTGGAGGTGTCGTCGCGGAGTGCATCCGCGTACTCGAGGAGGGCCTGATCGGTCTCCCGTTCGGCCCCACCCCCACCATAGTTGAGGCCTACGATCGTCTCGCGCAGCGCAGTTCGCGCGCTGGCAACCTCCGACCGACACTCTGCCAACAGTGCGGTTTGGTTCTTAAGTTCAGCTGCTGCGGCTTTTGCTTCACGGTCGGCGTCGTCTACGCCAATTGCGAGTTTCTTAAGAACCCTCAGGTCGAGGGCCTCACGGAGTCCGTCCCGGAGGGCATCTAGCTTCTCCAAACCGAGGAGTTCATTGACGAACTTCTCCAGCGCCGACTGATTGCTTCCTTCGCGGTCCTGATACAGATCGAGCAGACGACTCAGGGATGCCTGGTCCAAGTAGCAGCGTTCGGCGTAAAACTGTGCCGCCGACGTGCTGAACGCCGGGGTACCTTCCGTACGCGCACCGCCGACCGTCAGCGGCTGCCCGGGATTACCTGCTTGCAGACTCTCGGCGACATCGACACGAACGGTCGCGTATGGCTGACCGAAGAATGGTAGATGAGCTCGGTATCGCGGTGAGCTTCGTTCCATGCTCCGGATGGAACCGGTCAGCGCAAGCTCGAGCGCGGACAACACGCTGGTCTTTCCTGTCCCGTTGGGCCCATGGATGAGAACGATGGGGGCATCCAGCGGGAACTCGCGCGTGCCCTCGATACGGCGAAAGTCTGAAACCGTCAGTCGACGAACCGGAAGGTCACGCATCTTCGCCTCCCTTCTTGTCTGTCCAGCCAGCCCCGGCGTTCGCGTACCGCCGCAGAGCTTCCCGGACTGCTTCTGGTCCGTCCTGGGCGGCTTGGATGAGTGCAATGTGCTCCGATGATGCCTTAGAAGGTCCAAGGGCACCCATCACATCATTAAGCGGGTCGCTTCCATGCATGAGATCGGCGTTGGGGAGACTGAGGGGCAGCAAGACAGCGACTGCTTCCTCGATTTCGGATACATCTGGTGTTGCTGACGATATGGGAAGGATCCGTGCATAGCGTTCGAGCTCCAATCGATCTCTGGCAGCCAGTCCGCCGAGAACCACGAGGCTGACCGGGCGACGAGACTCGGCCAAGTCGAGGGATCGAGCTAGACCTGCGACAAGGCGCTGCAAGCGGCGAGGAGGAACTTGGTCAGTGGCAATCAGTACCAAGTCATGCGAACTCTTGGTTCCTCGCGCGGCCGCTTCGAAGTCAAACTCTGTACCGACGATCGTCAAGGGCTTCGGCAGCCGTTCGAAGCCAGCGCGTTCGAGTACAGCGAGGACGTTGAAGACACTCGTCATTAAAATCCTCCTGCCAGTTTGAATGCCTCATACAGCTCGTCAACTGAGGACGTCTCGCACATGCTGGATGCGACGTTGAAGCGTCCAGCGCCGGACTTGCCATCGCGTCCATAACGGGACCTTGGGGACCTGGTCTGCGTTCGAGGCTCCTCGTCCGCAACGACGACCAGAACACTCGCGTCGCCATCGTCGAGTGCACCATCCAACTCGAGCCCCGTCAAGGCAGTGGCGTCCTTCACGAAGAAGACACGCGCCTCTTTGGGACCGGCTAAAAGACGGATCACCCCACCGTCAGGTGCTTTACCGTGGCCTGGCTCAACCGACCACTGTCCGGCGCTGAGTCCTCTACCAATGAGGGCCAACGCGATGGCGAGCCGACCGAACTGTTTCGATGGGTAATCCGGGTTGAGCACCGCATGGGCGATGGGACGCTCCGATAGCGGTTCGTAGCGTTTAGTAGTCTTATCCGGGGTCCGGCCCGCGCGGAAGATTGTCAGGGCCAGATTCACGACATCAATCAAACGGGATGTGAACTCGCGCTGAAACTCCAAGATCTCCGAAAACTGGAGTGTTTCAAAGTTGTCGGGTTGAGCAAGGCCGGCGGCAAGGTCGCGCAGCTCGACGAGATGGGTCTGCAACGGCTGCGCGGACACCGGCTCCCAGACGCCCTCAACGCTATGTTCGAGCAGGTAGCTCAGCTTTTCCGTGAGAGACGTCAGAACCAAAGCCAACAGTGTCGGCTTGGCGTACGCCCCCAACAGAGCAGAGTCCGCGATCGCCTTCGAGTTGCCCTGATGACTCTCACCAAACGTAATTTTGAGCAGAAGCCGGTGGTACGACTCGAGTCGCTCTTCACTGAGCACAACGGAAGGAGGAGCCGCGGGAAACGGGCGGGAAAGGTCCTGAATGGAATTCGCAAACATCGTGTGGAGGTTCGCGTCCTGGGCCGACAGGCCGAGCATCAGTGTCAGTCTGTCCGTGTACAGCGTCTCAAGATGCTTCCGCATTGACCGGTTCTCTTGCTTCGTGGTCCATGTCGAGATTTGAGATTCACGAGCAATGAGACGTTCTCGATACTCCCCCTGGAAGTCTCGGGCGCGCACCGCGCACCCGTGGAACTTGATGATGTCGATACGCGGGCCATGGTCGCGGAAGTCGTCAGGTTTCACCACCACGCGGACGAGCGACGCAAATGCCGGGGTCAGTTCACTCAAGGCCTTCTCGAGAAGGCCATCCCAGTTTGCCGTGACCGCTGTTGGCACCAACCCTTCCAGCAGGAGGATAGCGATGCAGTAGTGCTCTACATCTGGTTCAAGATCCGGTGCCCCGTACGTATCCGGAACATCGAGCCCGGTCCAGACGAGATAGTCTTCCGGACTATCGTCCCCAACGGGTACATCAAGCACACTTGCGTATTTCGTCACGAGTGCGGCGAGGATTTGCTTCCGCAGATCCCAGTTGCTGACCCCGATAGAGAAATCGATAGATTCGAGCTCTTCTCGGGTTAATGGCGTGAGCCGAAGGACTTCATTGAGCGCTATCCGGTACTCACATTCTGGGTCACCTGGATCGATGTGCGACCGGAGATGCTCTATTACACGCTCGAGGAGATCGTTAACATTCGGCACCCGCTCGCGCGAGATCCCCGAGCCCAGCCAAAAGACGTACTGTCCCTCATTGAAGCCAGCGGAGAACTCTGAAAACGTCGAGTCAAACTTCTCCAATACAGCCGGAACTGTTCTTGCAGGTTCAATGCTCATTCCAGCCCCCAGGTGCGAAACGTCTCCGCGCCTCGCGGATGGGCGACACGTCAGTGCGCGTTCTCATCCATCTTGCCATGCGTTGCATGCCACTTAGCGCCGTCTACCTGGCGCGTGTCACAGTGGCGCGCCGTAGACCTTGACCATGAGTCGACGTTGGCCCCAGCTAGAACGGCTGCCAGCATTTCTTCAGGGTGAAACGTAACTCCATTGATCATGTCAGTACCAGGCTTCATACGGAGAAGTCCGGCCCGCGGCCGCACATGGCGCAGGTCTCCGCGGCTGATGTTGTCCCATTCCGCAGAAATGTCGAGCCGCGGAGTCTGAAAGGTCGCACGGTTTGAACCACTTTACCCAGTGGTCGCCGGCAAGGACGTAGGCCAACATGTCGGAGAATGTAAGGGCCCATCGAGTAAGACAAATACCACGTGAAACAAGCGACAGGGAGTGGGCGGTCTATAGTCCCCAGAACCTAAAAAGTCAAGTTTTGTCAACACTCACAGGTCAATAGAGCTCTGACCTGCGACAATACAGTGCCCGAGGTGGGACTCGAACGCGATTCCGGGCCTTGCTGCTGCTGGGATTCCGCGGAAACATGCGGAATCCGGGCCAGTCCGGCGGTTGTACGGGCCAGTCCGGGGCGGGAAGTGTGGACATTGTCCACACTTCTTTTTTCGCCTCCTGTAGGCCTGCGCCGGAACACCTTCACGGCCGCCGACCAATATCGTCCCGGTCTGGCTGCAAGAACGTTTGTTCGACGTCGAACAGACACACCAACCCACCAAGTATCCACTAGATTCCTCCCTTTCTTAGGTTCATAGAGAGGATGAGAGCAAGCTACATGCCCAGCAAACGAATTGCGCGGACGGTTAGCGGCGTTCAGCATGCTCGATGGCTTGGTCGACGCCGTAAACGCCGAGTTCCACCAGACGATCGAGAATGTCGAGAAGTGCCGAAATTCGCTTTTTGTCAGGGGCCTGCGCCAACCCACGAACAACTAGGTCCGCGATGTAATGTGCGTCGCCAGCAGCACCAGTTCGGATGTCAGCAACGTCGCTGCCGTAAACATCGAGGAATCGATGCGCGGCTAAATCAACCAGGTCGTCCACCTCATCGGGGGCTTCTTGCAGGGCGATCAGAAGTTGCGGGGTGGCGTGGGCGTAAGTTGGAGACGCGATCAGGTCCGAGAGGAAACCATGGAAGGGACGCAAGGCTTGACCCCTGAGATGGCCAGCAAGCGCACCCACCTCTTTCCGAACGTCATCGGCATCGTCGTGCATGAGTTGGCTCAAGGTTGCCAGAACAAGCTCTGAGTCTGCAGCCCTGTCGAGCCGTGAGCTGCACACGAGGGCTGCGCCCGCCCGAGTCGCGTTGTCCCCGGCAAGCGCTCGTTGCATGAGTTGAGGTCGTTCCCACTGAAGGGCTGCAAATGCTGCCATGGATCCGCCGGCTTGCCGTACTTCTCCATCTGTTGACTTGAGCATTCGGTCGATGACTGGGTCGATTCGTTTAGGGTCGACGTTGCCGATGTACATCATCAAATTACCGACGAGGTCGGCGGCAAGAATAGTGTCGTCTGCGGCGATGAGGCGCTCGAAGGCCTGATATGCCGTTGGCCTTGCATGGCGTAGGCAAGCCGCGATGGTGTGGGCTACACACGACCGTACGCTCAGGGCGGGGTCGCTGGCGAGGTGTAGCATGTAAGGCTTAATCAGCGCCGTCCGCTCGCCGTGTACGTCATGGACGAGGAGGTCGCCGAGTTCTTGGGCGAGACTGCCTCTCGCCGTGTTTATGCCGATTTGACGCAGGTCGCGACCACGGGGTTTCTTATTTTGCCCTGTGACGACGGGCGTGTCGTCTTCTGGGTCTGGTGCGTACTGGGCACGTTTTCTGATTAGGTCGACGACGTCGAGGGGTGCCTCGTCGAGGACTCGCCGGACGGACCATCCAAGCCAGCGGTCACACTCCGTGAGCCCGAGGCTCATGATGTGTCGGATGGCGTCGAATACCGCTGGTTGCGCGTTGGGTGGGATTGTCGCTTCACCGAATCCCCAAAGGATAGAGCTGGGGTAGGCCGCATTGATCGTTGGTGTCATTTGGATGGCGAGGCTTGCAAACCTTTGCGGGTTCTCTGTAGTGCGGTTCTTGAGGACCTGCGACAGTTCGTGGGCACCACCGACTGAGGTGCCTAGATCGCGGTCGTTGTCGTATTTGGCCATGGCGCGAAGCCAGTGCTTGTCCGACATCATCGCAGCCGCTGAGTCGCCGATGGGAGAGCCGACCGTGTAGCTGATGATGCCAGTCGGTGGCGGAGGAGCCTCTAGTCCGAATTTCCTGTGGTGCTCAGCAAGTCGTCGTTTGCCCAGTGCGCTGAGCCGGCGGTAGTCCAGGGCCGACAAAAATTTGAAGGCCGTGTATCCGAACCACTGGAAGCGTTCATAAGGGTTTCGGAGGTCTCTCAGTTCATCTTCGAGACGGATGTGATCCTCATCGGCGACGAGCGGCGCGATAGCTTCGACAACCTCTCTCGAGAGCCAGTAACTGTCTGAAAGGTATCCGCTTCTGAGGCGGCTGCCGCCTTCGAGGATCAGCTCGGCTGCCCAGTCGCTGAAGTGCGCGGGACTGGCGATGAACGCACGGAACAATAGCGCTTGCGCGGAGTCGTGCTCGTTTGCCGCGAGGGTCCGAAGTATGGGCATGATTGCTTCTGGGGCGGATGAGGCCACCTTAGTGAGTGCACTGGCCGCTCCGTTGTAGAGAGCCTCGTCAACGTCGTCAATGCCTGCCGACGATGGAAGACGGAGACTAAAGTGTCGGTCGTAGCTTAGGTCCTCGCTGTGCCGTTCCTCGGATGTCACTTGCATAACGGCGACAAGGTACGGGACGACTGTTTCGGCGAACGCCAGAGGTTCGAGCCTGCTTGTCTCTCTGATGAGTTCAGTGGCACTGTAATCGTGCAGAGCGAGATTACTGACTTTGCCGTCCAAGCCTGTGATAAGTGCCGAAGGACTATCAACAAAGCAGGCTCTCAGCAGGTCGATCGCCCAAAGTGGTTCGCGCGTGGCCAGGTCATGAGCGGACAGCCAGAGATTCTTGTCAGTCGGGTCGAGCTCTCCCGCTCGCAGCGCACTCAGCATGAGGTCGAGGAGGGGCCGGTTCTCGTGGAGATCGGCCCGCAGCGTGAGCCGTTGGAGCCACATCCGGTAGTCGGGCGCATCCCGTCTCGCCGTGAGAAGTTGTATGGCTAGTATGTTGTGATTGGCCCCGGCGTTGGTCAGCCAGGTTATGCCTCGGTCACGCAGTATCTGATCTGAACTATCGAGCCATGTCTCGATGAGACCGCGGCGATAGACGACTTCAAACCAACTCGGGCGGGCTATTCGCTGCCATAGACGTCTCATCAGCGTTGAGTCTCCCGCGTTGAATCGGATGACGAGGTCCAAGTCTTCATCCGTCGGGTCGCTTACGTTGGCGAAAACGATCATGACCGTTTCCTTGATGTGGATTCGGATAGACGATTCGGTCAGTATCGCCTCGACTTCCGTGCGGAAGCGTACGGGATCACGTTCACGCAGCAGTTCAAGAATTTGACGCACTTGAGCCCGCCGGAAAAGTTCTTGCTCCTGGGCGCAGAGGAACTCGATCATTGACTGCCCTCGTGTCAACCATTGCCGCGCGAAGGTGTAGTCGAAGAATGTTTCATGGAAGAAGGAAACGCGATCGCCGTCGATAGCCAATATTTGCTCAGACGCTAGCACCTGGGCATCTTTAATGTAGTCCTCGGCATCGAGGATCTCGATACCAACGGAAAGGGCCTGTTGATCGCTTGCCGCGTTAGCAATGCGAGCAAGCACGTCGTTAAAGCGAACCTCGGGGCGATAGACGTTGATAGTCTGGCGCTTGCGCTGCCAAAAGGCCTCGAAAAGTGATCCGCGCGAATTAAAGTTAAGCGCGCCAGGCTGGTTCGCGACGCTTTCAAGTAGAACGAGATTCAGTGGCGAACTCAGCAGCTGTTTTTGCGACGACGTAAGCACCGTGGGGTCAATATCCATCGCTTCTATGGCACCATTGACGGCGTCCTCGGGCAGCGGCCCGATAGTGAGCCGCTCAACGTCCATGCGGGCATCGAGCTTGCGAATACGATGATCGTTCTCAACATCGAAAAGTCGGCAGACCAGGATGACCTTTACGCCCTCAACTGCCGTAGCCTCATAAATCAGATCCTCGATGACGTCATAGCGTTCGGACAGCCGTCCCGATACGAGTGACACGGCGTCGAGCTGGTCGATGACCAAGAAGGCATCTCGGCCGTCGGCGGCCATTCTCAGCGACGCCACAGGCGAGCTCGTCAAGCCCAGCTGCGCCCCCAACTCGGCGGTCGAACTGAAGGCCCCGCGGCGGTCAAGTCGGAACGCCAGCACCTCAGCGCCCCTCGACTCAAGAACTCTCACAGCTTGATAAACGACCGAGCTCTTGCCACCGCCACCACTGCCGACTACTAGCGCCAACCGCGTGCGTCCCAAAAGCTCGACGAGATCAACGGACTCCGCGCGGGGGATGGCTGGTGTGAGTAATTCCCGCTCTACGGTCCGCCGCCAACTCGTCGTTGCAGCGTGGATCTCATCATAGGCAGTTCGTTTCGCTGCTGCCTGGCGGGCGTAGATGCCATAGCTGGCCAGTTCATCGAGCAATTCGCGCCTTGTGAGGCGCTTACGGAGGTTATTCAGAAGCACCGCGCCGACAGCCACGGGCAGCAGCGGCGCCGCGGCGCCCTCCAGCACCGTGGCTGCGAACATAGCGTTCGTCCTAACGAGCTGCTGTTCGTCACCGACCTCGAACCACATGCCGCGAATAACCTGCCAGGCGCCCTCAGCGCTGCCAAAGATGTCGGGAGCTGAAAGTTCATCGAATGCCGGGCCCAACTGATCCGTGAGTTGGTGCCTTATGAATTGGTTTACGTCCGTGGACTGTCGTGCCCACTCGCTAAGCACGCGTAGCCGGCCGCACGGCGTCATGGAGCTGAAGTGATACTCCCGGCCGTTAGTGACATGCCTCGCTGCTGCCGCGAAAATGCCGCGACTCCGCAGGGCTGCGACGGTCCAGTGGTCGTTGATGCTGTGCTGACGTTTCACCTGAGTCACGACAACGGTGCCCCGTTCATCGACGAAGGTGAACTCAGAACCGTCGGAAAGGTCCGGATCGAGATCCTCGAGGGTGATAGCGCGCCGCTCATCTTGGATGCACTGCAACGCGTGGTGGACGGCCCAGGACAATTCATACGTGTTGCCCAACTTGTCGGCAACCCCGCCGCCGGCGCTATTCTTACGCAGCGCCTTTGCTGGTGTCTTATCCTCATCCTTCATGAACACCATTCTCGCTGCTGGACCCCATTAGATCAGCGACCTGACGCATCGGACTCGCCGCTTGACCGATATCTAGTACAGCGCTTCCGCCTTGAGATTGCATCGCTCAGCGGCAACCTCGGAATGGTCGCTTCTGGATGCCGGCCACGGCTTTAGCCTTCCGGAATCTCAACCCCATCACTGAAGATGGCTATTGGCAGTCATTGGGCTGTTCAGTGCATTACATGCCGATCGAGGCCTTTATCGCGGCACTAACGACTGCAGCCCCCACGTCCTCGGCAATAGAGAGCACCCAGTTCCCTGCGCGGGCGAGATGACTCATAGCAGTGGGGCCGTCACCCGCCTCAGCAGCCCTTTGAGCTTTACCGGCTTCAGCTGTGGCATCATCCTCTTCTGGAGATGTTGCAGTCGCTCGAGCTTTGACCCTAACTAGCTCGAGTTCGCTTGCCAGCGTTCCGAGGTCCAGTTCGTCCTTCTTCTGCAGCCAGAGCTGGTTGAAACTTACGTGATGGACGTGGGCATTAGGGCCAACTGCTGCTGCCTGACCACTAACCTCATATTTGTCTCCCACCACTACCTCCGTGACTCGTTCTCGCGTACTAGGTCCATAATGTCCATCTAGCTCTATCAATTGTTGAGAATATCGGGCAACCTCACCCTGATCGTCCAAGTCCAGAAAATCTTGCTCGAGAAGCGAAAACTCCTCGATGAGGGCGGGCTGCAATGCTTCGAATTCGAACGACTCAACTTGACGTGGACGATACTCCACAGGTATGGGCGAAGCGACTGCCGCAGACTTATCTGTAGTGAGAACAATCAATGGTCGAAGGGCGCCGCGAACTGCGCCCAAGGCATATGCGTCGCTTGCACTTGGATCGCCTGCTTCTAGGGCAACGGCGACATCCGCATGCGAGATCGCGTCCCACCAATCAGACTCCAGGACTGGTGGCCCCTCCGTCGGATTGAGAACCAGCGGCTCATACCCTAAGTTGCTATCCAAAAACTGCACAAATGCATCACGCTGCGGCGAGTTATGGTCACCAAGGACCAGGCAAGACCTCTTAGACTCTGATGACTGGTAGCGAGGCCCGGGTTGTTCGCCTAGATACGCGCGGAGCGTTCGAAGAGCTTGTCGATGCTCCCTGGCCTGGCGAAGGAACGACCTGTGTGAAAACCTCTGCTGCAGGACCCGATGAGGAACGATACCCGTGGGCAACGTATCTTCAACAAAAACAAGCAGCGGCCGACGCCCACGAATAGCCAACGAAATTTCGAAGTCTATGTACGGAGAAATTTTCGATCCTCGGTCTGTTAGCACGGCGACCATACCGTCGCTATAGTTGAGGTGCCTTTCCAGTTTCGCGCCGTTAATCGCGTCCGAAGGCGGATCTAGACTTGGCACAAGGTTCTCACTCTTCATGAGGCGGGCAAAATAATCGTTGACAGGCACATCCCGCGACCTATAGCTGTGCGAAAAATAGACTATATTGGGCATCAGTCACCATTCCGGCTGAGTGAAATCTGAAACGTCATAGGCACAGACTACCTTGCGACCGGGACTGTGGATCTAGGTGTAACGCTATCCCAGTGCTTCGTCTATGCTCTGCTCACGGGGATGACGCAAATCCACAAAGTTGCTTAGCTGATCCGCTCTACTATCAATTGAATTGCAAGTTGTGTCGATGAGTTCATCGTTAGTAGCCGAATTCGTAGAGGGCCCCCTAAAGTGGCTTAAGTCGATAGTTGCCAGGATCATTGACTGCCGTCTCGAGCGAAGATTCGCAAACAATGAGGCGGACCTTTCGCCAACTGAGACAGCCCTCCTAGTAACACACGTGGGGCTTAGCCACGTTTACGGGATTGCAGACTCCGACACAGCCGTACAGGACTATTTACCTGAACAAGTAGTTGTCACATTGAATTCCGAGCCTTGGCGAGTTGGTCATTTCCCAGCGGCGCATGCGCCGTCTTTTGAAAATCTTTGGGCGTGTTTGTACCGGCTGGGCCTCGACACTGAAACAGCACGTGTCGAAGTGGCAAAAGCGCTTTGAACTCGCAGCTGGGACGTCGAATGCAAGGAGAAACCCTTCATCGGCTTGATCCAGACTCGGTGGATCGAAATGTTCTCACCTACTTAGAAAAGAACCAACTTACGCCATCTAACCTTGCGTCCTTGGGCTCTTTCACCTGGGGCCGGACGCTATGTCCGGCAGTAAGGCGTCGCCTGGAATAGTCGACCGGGTGTCGTGGTTATCTGGCACCAGCGGACGTAGATGAATAGCTCGCCTGCTGCGCGTCGGCCGCTGCCCTGAGCGGTCGCTGCTGGAGGCAGACGCCTGGCGGCCACGGAAGCGCTGGGACGCACAGGTGTATAGAAGCCGAACACGAGGAGCAATGTTGCTCAAGGAAACTCGAGCCAATTACTTCCAGCCTTGCAGTTTCCGGTTCCTCGAAGGGATGCGCAGCGAGGCCGCAACATGCATCGGCGGTGCCGCCTTTCTAATATGATCGCCTGATGGAAATCGTGGGGGAATCTGCGCACAGGGTTCTGACGTACGTCGAGGCCGTCCGGCGGCAGGGGCATACTTTGCGCCAGGCTGAGTTCGAGGCCTACGCCGCTGGGTGGCAACCAAAAATCACAAAGCCCATGGATTGGTCTTCTTTACGGCTACTTAGCGAGATGGATGAGGAAACTGCTGAGTCCGTCCTTGGAAGGAGACGGGTTGTTGAACCCATGCTGGATTTCATGGTGCGTGTCCGCTGGATGACCCTCAGGGCTGGGGAAGTAGACATTACACCGCTGGGACGAGCGGTGCTGCGGGAAGCCAACGCGCCCCTGCCGGAGTCCGATACGGGGTCGACAGTCGAAGTCGTCATTGATCCAAAAGATCCGTTTGCCTATGCACAATTGATGTCGAAGATCACCAGCCTTAATTCATGCATGGTCATCGACCCCTACCTTGATGTGGATCAGTTACTGACGCTGGCCAACTTCAATACTGTCACCCGCCTCTTGACTGGAACCTCAAAACTAAAGCAGATTGCACCTGTGTTTGCGCTGCTGCACGAAAAGGTGCCCCACCTCGCACTACGGTCTCTCAAGCAAAGCGAGCTTCACGATCGCTTCATCATCCCAGAGCGGGGAAGCGTCTACATGCTGGGCTCGAGCCTGAACTCCATCACCAAACGATTTGGCGTGGCTACGACCCTTGAAGCCTCTTCGTCGAAGTTGACCTCAAGGCACTACAGCACGTTGTGGGAGAAAGCAGATCCACTGCCCCAGAAAGAGGATGAGAAGATCAACCGAAAAGCCGACCAACCGAAGGAAGAAGATTCCAACCGATCCATCGGAGAGCTGTCCGAGCACTCGGAGCACTCGGAGCACTCGGAGCACTCGGAATGAGCGAACCTGATCTGCTTCGTCCGAGCCGGGACGGCGACCAATTTCACTACGCTTGGGCGGCGCGTCAGTCATTACGACTACTCGACGCAACATCTGGACTTGATTCACTGTTTGTCGAAGCAGTTGATCCCAGCGAGCAGCCCGATGTGTCCCATTCAGACGATTTGTCTGACGACGAGCAGACTCGCACGGGTGATGAGGTCATCGACTTGGCGGAGTATTGGGGCTCAAGCGATATTGCATACACGACCAAGGTTGTCTATAGACAGTTCAAGCATTCCACTCGCTACGCGAACGACCCGTGGACGCTTTCGTTCCTGACAAAGACGTTAATTGGCTTCGCACGCAAATACAACACTTTGAAGACCAAAAACCCGGCCGTACTCAATTGTGTATATTTCGAATTCATCAGTAACCGACCACCCGCAGACTCCGCCCTAAAGGCACTCAGCGACCTCCAGAACGGAAACCTCTCGCCGGCAACCAAGAGTATCCGAGAGCGGCTCTCGAAAATCATTTCCACGGAGGACCTCCGGCTCCTATGCGAACGGCTCATGGTCGATGAGCGAGCACCATCCCTCCTCAAACTCCGTCATCTTCTGGACCTGGATGTCGCAGATTTACTCCCCGGGGCACCGGGCGAACAGGCTCTTCTGCTGCGGGAAATGATTTCCAGTCGGGCGACGTCAGTCGCTGGCGACAATCCCATGGTGCGTCGCGCCGATGTGCTCGCCTCTCTTAAAACTTCTGAAGACCTGCTGCTTCCTGCGCCCAATTTGATTGAAGCCCCAAAGCGCTCAATCGATAGGCACCAGTTTGGCGAGATCGCCGCAAAGGTTTGTGAGTCTTCCACTGCCCCAACTCTTGTTCATGGCCCGGGCGGTGTTGGCAAAAGTGTTCTAGCCAGCACGTTGAAGGACAACTTACCCGAAGGCTCAGTCACCATAGTGTTCGACTGCTTCGGTAATGGCTCGTACCGGCGGCCTAGCGCACCGCGCCACCGCTCTAAGCAAGGCTTTGTTCAACTGGTTAACGAACTTGCAGCGCACGCGCTATGCGATCCCCTTATTCCGTCCTCCACTGCGGACGATGCCGATTATGCCCTTACCTTCCATAGGAGACTTAGCAAGGCGGCTGAGATGGTCGCCGCCACAGATACAGACGCACTTTTGGCAATTATCGTAGATGCCGCAGACAACGCGGCCATGATCGCCGATGAGATGGGGGAACGATCGTTTGTTGGCGGCCTTCTTCGAGAGCCGCTTCCCCAGAATGTGAGGCTAGTAGTCACTTGTCGGACAGAGCGGATTGACCTGCTCGGACTTCCCGTCGGCTACCAGGACGTTCCGCTTTCAGGTTTCGACCTCGCAGAAACACGGGCCCATCTTAAGACGGTCTATCCAGATGTCTCGTCCACTGACGCGTCTGAGTTTCACAACAGGACGAGTAGTAACCCTCGGGTACAAGCCGCGGTCCTGGATGCCACCAACGACATCAAAGAAGCCCTGACTTGGCTGGCACCAAATCCAGGTTCCCCCGGGCAAGCACTGGATGCTTTCATCGAGCGCCAAGTTGCCGAAATCCGCGATCGACAACACGGATCGGCCCCGGAGATCGACGCGATCTGCACCGGCCTTGCTGCACTGCGCCCGATGATCCCCATTCGCGTCTTGGCCGAACTCGCGAAGGTTCACCCGTCAGTGGTGTTGAGCTTCGTCGCAGACCTTGGACGCCCGCTCCTAATTGACGGCGACACAGTACAGTTCCGGGATGAACCGACCGAAACTTGGTTCCGAAATCATTTCCGGCCCGCTGGAGCGAGTCTGGATGAATTTATAGAGCGCCTTTCGCCCATTGCCGAAAAGGATGCCTATGTAGCTACTTCGCTCCCGGCGCTGCTCTTCGAAGCCAACCGATTCGACGATCTTGTGCAGCTCGCACTTTCCGATGATCTGCTTCCTGACAACGCACTCCCACGTTCACAACGGAACGAGGTCCAGCGGCGTGAGATAGCACAGCAGCGCACACACTTCGCCCTGTCGGCCGCTTTACGGGCGGACCGGCACTTTGAAGCCGCCCAACTCGCTCTGCGCCTGGGGGCACTGACGGCCGGACGTACCCGCCGCCTCGACCTAATACGAGAAAACACCGACCTGGCGGCACGCTTCCTCGACCCGAGCGTGCTCGAACATCTCATTGCTACCCGAAGCATCGCGGCTAAGTGGCCTAACTCTAACCTTCCAATTGAAGGCGCTCTGCTGGCAGGTGCCGCGGGCCAAAGCGACCAAGCACGAAACCGACTCCGGAGCGCGATGTCTTGGATGTATGTCTGGGTGGGCCAGGCCCGGCGGAATAACAACCCGTCAGATCTGAATGACCTGGATTTTCTGCAGATCGCTTGGGGGCTGCTGAACACTGACGGACCTGCGGCATGTACTCGTTTCCTACGGGGCTGGCGTCCTCGTGCCCTCGCCTTCGACGTTGGAGTAGATATCGCACGTCGGTTGCTCGATGCCGGTAGAGATGCAGACTTTATGGAGTTTGCCCGCTGCTCCAAAGGCAAGTACCTCAAGTTTGCCATTGCCCACGCCGCGTCGGAACGGGATTTGGAGTTGGACGCAGACATCGTGGCGCACCTTCTTCAACCAGTTCTGAAACAGGATCAAAAGCCGCAACTTAGCCGAAGCAACGACCTTAACCGCAGAAACCGCTCAGGCGACCCGATTCACAGCGGCCTGACGGCCGCGAGTTGGCTGATCAACCAGGCAGTATCCCTCGAAGTTCTCACTGCGGACAAAGCCGCACAGCTCTTGCGGTTGTACCTTCCACAAAACCTCGGGCACCTGAGTGGCTCCTGGTACGACTCTGACGTCTGGTTTCCCATCCTCGGGCTCACACTTTGCGCCCGACTTGAGGGCCGTTCCGTCGATGCCACCGACTTCCAGGGTCCACGAATCCGGGAAGCTAAAGAACGCGAGAAGTACGAGTCCTCCCGTGAACTGCGGACGTACCGTGAGAAAGTTGAACCGCTGACTTCCTGGGCCGTGGCATGGTTGGACCTTCTGGGCAATCCCGGCCCTGAAAACAAGGCCGGATTCTCCCAACGAATATCCGAGTTCTTGCGGCAGGAACCACCTGAATGGCGTGAAGAACGGGTCGACCAGACCAAGATCAACAACGTCTTCACCCTCATCGGGCGCGCACTTGCACGCTTTCCCGATATCGCCGACCACGCGCAACTCCTAAAGTTCCAGGCCGCAAATGACGATGTGATCGCGAGGAGTTCTCTGACGAACGTCGTTCGACAGACCGCCACGAATCCCCTGACCCAAAGGCTCTCATCCGACCTTGCCAAGCGCTGCCATCAGGAAGTGGCCGCTGCCCGGGAGGACGCCAGCGAACTTGCCGCCGATTTCGTCCAACTTTCCCGCGCCACATATCGTATCTCGCCCGACGAAGCGGTTGTTCATTTCCAAGCAGCGTTAGAAATAACGAATGCCATTGGCGATGACGCTTGGAGCCGATGGGAGACGTTCCTGGCAATTGCAAACCAGGCGGGGCAAAGCACAACCAATCAAACCGGTAGAGCCTACAGGCTATGCCAGATAGCAGAACGCCTCGAACCCTACCTCGGGGATTACCTCTCCCACTCCGACGTGCTTGCCACAGCTAGCCGTCTTTCCCTGCCGGAAGCCCTCGCGGCTGGCTCGCGTTGGAGGGACAGGCGCACGGCTTCCATCCGCGACTTGGCCAATGCGATCCTGGCCAGCTCTGATCTCCTACTGGAAAAGGACCCTACTGCCGCTCTAAGTTTCCTTCCCCTCGGAGACCGCTTCCCAGACAACCATGCACTGGCCTCAGCGCTTGCGACCAAACTTCCGGACGCAACCTCCGCGGTAATCGCTTATCTCCAATTCCGACGTCCCACACCGCTTACCCCGGCCGAACAAAAAGATCTTCTTGAACTGACAGGCGTCACGCAAAGAGCAGTTGAACAGAATGACGCCTCACTGCTTCGCACATCGGAGGCTGTAACCAGCGCGTTCGCTTCCGACGAAAGGCCCAAGAAGGACTGGGAGGACTATAAGAACTTCGATCTCACAACGGTGGACGGATGGGCTAAAGCACTTGACCGCTCGGTAGCAGGCAACCGGTCAACAGACTTGTTCGACTACATCGCTGCTATGGATACTGTATCCGCTGGAGTCCTACAAGCATTCAAGGAGTGTCCCTCCGTCAGCTTCTGGGACCTCAGCCGCCTGCTGGATGCACTAGGCAACCATCCACTTTCGATGGCTGCTGAAGCCGCGCTTGATCAGGTCCTCATTGCTCAAATTCCTCGATTTGCGCCCGATATACTCCTCGTTTCCTGGCGTGCTTTCAACTACGAGAACGCGCGTACCTTAACAAACAGCGACACTACCTATGAAGTCATTGCCAGTCGTGCACTGGCCGAGCAGGCGTCTTTCACAACGGATCAGGCTTACGCGCTTGCCTCGAACCTCGGCCGGAGGCTCCCCGTGGACGAGGCCCTCCAACTTTTCGACCTCGCCTCTTCGTCCTTCAAGGACGCTGCGCCCCTGAACAGCCATGACGGCCATCACAGCAACGGAATGACAGAAAGTTGGGAGACTGAACCGGCACTGGCATCTGTAATTTGGACAGCTCTGGGTGACCCGGCAGGAAAGACGCGATGGCAAGCTGCTCACAGCGTTCGCCTTGCTCTTACGCTCGGTCATGCCGGCTTGATATCACGCTTGGTCGATCTCGCCTGCGAACGGATTGTGCCGACTCCTTTCCTCGACTCACGACTCGATTTTTACCAAAAGCATGCTGTCCAATGGCTGCTCATAGGCATCAACCGGGCGACCGTCGAACCTACAGGTCTCGCAGCTGCAACCGTCTGCGAGCATCTATTGAAAAGGACCGCACTAGGAATTCCGCATGCGGTTAACACGCCGCTTGCGCGTGATAGTCTGCTCCGTCTCCACACCGCTGGCCATATCACCCTCAGTTCCGAGGAAAAGCAAGGCATTGAACAAGCCGGCAAGCCTATGGGCCACGCACGCCACTCCTGGAAGGATGAACTCAACGACGACGTCTCGCTGGCGGATATCGCGGCCCCATGCATCAGACCAAGGGACACCGCTTCAACCCAACCAAAAAGCAGGTTCGCCAAGCCCAAGCAGATCGGCTCACAACTCCTCAAAATCAACCAGGCTGGGGACGACCAGCCAATTGTTCCCGAACTCGGTGACCCGGCTGAGGAAGAGCGGTTCAGGTTCTTTTTCGACTTCCGCCGGTACTGGTGCAAGTCCCTCGGCGACGCTTTCGGCATCACTGAAAAATCAGTTGAACTGATTGTCGCCGAAGTGTTGATCGACCGTTGGGCGATTTCATCAAGGGGGCGTGTCGAAGACGACATCCGTCACACTCTCAAACTGTATCCCCGGAATAGTTATGCCAGCCGCGGCGAATGGCCTGAAGAAGAGGACCTGGACTTCTACCTCGCCGTTCAGGGGCTGTATGAAGTTGCGGGGCTCCTCCTGCGTAGCCGCCCCGTCATCCTAAGGTACGACGAGGACGATGAGGCCGGGGAGTCTGAATTTACGCGATTCCTCAAATGGCACACTCTCACGCGTGATGACGGCCGCTGGTTATCCGATCGGCGAGATCCGTCTCCACCGAACGCTCGAATAGATCGAGACGATCCGATGGGACTCGGGACAGCGAGCTACGGCCCAACTTGGGCTAACCAGATTGAGTCCCACAGATTCAAGGAGGAGCTATTTCCTTCGCCTGATCAAGTCGTCGTTTCAGGGTTCCGGAGTGCGGACCACTACTCACGGAACGAGCGCGTAAGTATGCATTCGGCTCTCGTCACCCCAACCACGGCCCCCGCTTTGCTTAGGGCGCTTCAGACGTCTCCAGACAAGCATGCCTACCGAATCCCCGACACCGGCGACGACACTTTCAGCTCGACGGTCCCTGGGTTTGAGCTGACCGGGTGGATCGAAGATCACGGCGTTGATTACGGGCTTGACCGCCTGGACCCATATGCACGGTCAATCGACTTTCCACCAGTCAGGCCCAGCACATCGTTCACACCCATCAATCTTCTGGTTCCTGACCCTGATTTAAGGCATTGGTACGACGGTAATCAGATTGTCGCGACCTCAACCGTGTGGGACGACCATGCCGATAAACGACAAACCACGGGTTCCATCGGGCACAGTATCGTGTTCAATCGTTCCTGGTTGGCAGGGATGCTCCGTGAACTTGATCGTTGGCTCATCTTGGAGGTTGAGATTCAACGGCGCTCGGAGGACATCTCGCGTAGCCGTTCTGAAAATCCTGACGACGAAGAGCTAGGCTTTCCCTCCCCTTACACGAAGTACTTCCTAATCGACACGGCAGGAGAGGTACATGAGTCCTGACACCGACAACGTCCTACAGCTTGGCCGGGACTTGGCTGAGGCCCTTAATCCCAGCGATATTGTTGGCCGGTGGATGTCACATCACCTGGCTGAGCTCATCAACCGTTGCCGCGAAGACCCGGACGACGAGCAACTAGCTGCAACAACGCGAGAGGTCGTACTCAAACTCTGGGAACACAAATCCGGCGCGCCCTGGAAAGGTGAGCCATACGCGTATTTGCGGCCGGTTATGCGAGCGATCGAAAGGCTCGACCCAAGCCCCGCCCCTTGGGCGTACTACCGCCCGTTTGACGAGCATTCACCGAGTGTCAAGGCCATGACAACATACCCTCTTCTGCCCGTAGCCTGCGAAATCGATTCCGAGGTTGGGAACCTGATTCGTTTAGTAGTTGCGCACACCGCCAGGGATGCTATCTCATGTGAAGAGCCATGGGTCATAGCCGGCATAACCACTGCCAAAACAGAGGAAGACCGTGTGGTAAGTGCTCTTGAGCAGCTCATACATCGCTATAGCGGCCGCGGAGAGTCAGCTCCCGACGAACCGCTCGCAGTGGATTTCGAAACGGTTTCACTCAAAACAACTTCAGGAACGGCAAATGACGAAAGTTCCAGTACGGCTGAGACGGATGACACTGAAGGGGTCGAGACCATAGATGACCCTGAAACTACAGAGCCTCTAACAATGGCAGTTCAAGCTGCCGTAATGCGCTGCCGGGCACTTCTCGACAAGTTATCCGCTATGTCCGGAAACGGTACCGAAGAGAACGCAAACAACACCGACAAAATAGGCTAGCCAGCGCCATCAAACGTGTCCTCTAGCCAAGTCGTATTTGAAGACCAAGCAGCCGATAACTTTTAAGCTAGGACCCTTCGGTGTTGGATGGGCAGCGGTGTGGAACTGCAGAACCCAAAAAATTGGGGAAAGTAGCCCGTAGGTCAGGGTAGCTAGGCGGCGAGCAAAGGGGCCTCAGAGCTTCAAATAGGGCCCTCACGGCGGCCGACCCAGCAAAACCCAAGTCATACAGCCTCACGCTCGTGCGTCGGGACGTTTCCAAGACAGCGCGCCAAACCGGAGCGCCAGCGGTCGCAAGCCATTGACGAAATACTCATCCAGGCCGGAAATGCTCTTGTAGCTGTCCACGGCAGCGAGAAGGGCCCCGCGTGCTGTCATCGATACGGGGTCTTGACCTATTGGCTGCTGATAGAAGTCGAAACCCGTTCTTTGTTCGTACGCATAGTAGGGTGAGGCGCTCAGGAAAGTTGGATGTGATACCTGCGTCTCAAGGAGCCACTGCTGGTACATGAACCCAAACTTGTCCAGGTCTGTATCCACCACATGCTTAAGGGCTTGCAGATGGTTGGAGCTGGCCAATCCTTCGTCTTGCTCCTGCATGGCTGCCTCCATTTTCTCGACGCGCTCCGGGTTGTGCTGCCAGCCGCCGCGTTGGGCCTCGATTATCCTTTCGAGGCTTTTGGAGCGCATACGGAGGGCAACTTCAACAAATTCAGCACCCGCTGCCTGTGCCCACCGCAGCCTGATGGCGTGTTCCAGCATCGAACGGATCAGTGGCGCTGCTTCCTCTGAGTAGCCTGCCGCTTCAAGCCTTAGGGCCGCTTCCCCTGTCCTACTCACCCGAACCATCCAACCCCAAGGCAGGGCAACCGCAGTTGCTTCAGCTCCCTCCTGCCGATTCCAGTCAGTCATGATTTTCTTGGACGGCATGGGGGCGCCTTGCCAGAGCGCCACGAAGTCAGCGTAAAGTAGTGCCGCCGTATCCGCTGTTCCGCTCGTTTGCATCTGCATCCTCCTATAAGCGGAACGACTCCAAGAGTCGGCCCGCTGGAATCGTTCGGTTGCCGGTTCTCGGGTTTGCGGGGGACGATCCATGCTCATGTTGCAGGTTCCCTACTTGAGGCGAAGCTCTCCCGCCTGGGAGTCAGGCGTGTTCACTCTCCCGTGCTCGCTCCAGGCATAGACTGTAGAACCGGGCTACCTCGCGGACAAGAGCCTTTGCCTCTTCGAATGATTCCCGGGGAGTTGTTTCCAGAGAGTAGGACGTAGCTAATGGGGCGGTCGGCCAGGCATTAAGGTGCCTTGCCGCTTCGAGAAGGGGCCGCATAACGTCGCTGGCGTACTCAAGAAACTCGGGAGTCCATTCGTGGAAGGTGCTTCACAGACTGTCCGGTCGTTCCCTGCTTGCCTTTTCCAACTCAGCCCATGCCGATGCGACAAGAGGGAGTGCTAGCGGTTCTTCCCGCCCCTCTTCCAAAATTGGGTGTCCCGGAAAATAAGATCTAAGCCAGGCCAACAAAACCTGCGCCACGAAGCCCTCCTCTTGACCTTCAGACGTGCTGCGTCCAGTCTCGACCATTCGTCTACGTTCACCGCTGGGTTCATAAGGACCCGAGGATATTTGGTCCACAGATGCAGGAGAGTTGGAAGAAGGTCAACGTCAAAAGTGCGTCCAGCGTCTACAGTCAAGGTCACCGATTCGATCTCCTTCTCACCCTTGGCACGCTTTCCCGCATTTCGTCCTTTTCCAGATTGCGAGCAAGCGGGCTAGACCACGCGGTGAGTAGAACGTCTTTTCTTTGTTGTTCTTGATGACAAAAAAGAAGGTTGGGCTGCCGACCTTGGAGCCCGAAACCCAACCTTCAACGGAGGAATCCTCTACGGAAGGCGAACCGCCTTTGGTCATGTTCTTGACCTGAACGTGAGCGGTTCGACCCGATAGTGCCCATTCAGACTCAAGACGACCGAACTTCTGCGGCACCAATGGAAGCTGAACATGCGAGTCCAACCCGTAGTCCGACGAGGTTAGAGAATTCACCGACGCGCCCATCTGGAGGAAGTCCTTTAACGCCTCCGCCTCCCCATCGCCCCGTTGTGTTGAGTCAACTTCCGAGTGGCCATAGCCTTTTCGGGTTACAATCTTTCTCCTTTTACACTGGAATTCTTATTCAGAGTACGGTAAGCGAAACGCGCGATCTGGTCAGAACTGGTCGTGTCAACGCTCTCTAATCACAATCGTTTCTAAGAGACTCCGCTGCTTCTGACCGTCCGGGCCGGGCACCCCAGACATCGGCCCCTATCACCATCCGCTGTCCTTGGAAGCCGATAACGGCGCATATGTTCGAACCTTCCACGCACCCATTTCGAGCTGTTCAGCTGAGGACCCAGGCGTAGAACAAAAGCGCTCGGTACCAGCCCAGAGGACTCGTTTCGTGCGAACGAGCACATTAGCAACCCCCAACGACGACGGCGCAGCTCAGCGGATTCGCAGCGTCCGCGTCGCCGCACGATTGACCACTTGTGTGCGCTCCGTCCCCGAAGTCGGCGGGGTCTCGTCATGGTGCAGGGAGCGCCATGCGCCCATGGATAGCTGAAGCCCACAGCAGAACGGGCCCTTCAACAACACCAAGAACGCATGAGGAGACATGACAATGAATGCGCTCACTATCAAGGACCCCGCCGACCTGCTCAGCTTCATCGGCCACACCCTCGGCTTCTGGCCACAAGAAAGCCTCGTCTGCATCACCCTCGACAAAGACAAAGTCGGCGCGACCCTCCGCATCGACCTCCCCAAACAACCAGGGCTGGAGATCCACTTCGCCCGCACCGTCGCCGCCTACCTCACATCCGACGAACGAGCCACCAGCATCGTCTTCGCCCTCTACACGTCAGAAACCCCAGAGCCAGGCGAGGCAAGGCCGCACCGAAGCACCATTGCAACCCTGACCGGAGTCCTGGCACACGAAGGCATCACCATCCGAGACGGCATCTACGTCACCAACACCACCTACTCCCCCTACGACACGATGCCAAGCAACGACATCGCCATCCCGATCAGCAGCACGGAATATTCCCAAGTCAATGCAGAGTTCATCTACCGCGGCAGCATCATCGAACCCACCAACCAAATCACCCTCCCGTCGGCGACCCACCAGCAAGAGCACGCGACCGCCGTCGAACACCATAAACAAACCATCCTCAGCGGACCGCCTGCTGCTGCCACCCACGACGCGCACCAACTCTGGACAAGCATGCTCAGCAACAAGGACTACCCCACCGACCAGGACACCATAAAGCTCATCGCCTACTACCAATTCCCGCACATCCGCGACCGGCTCACGGCCGACATCCCCGGCATCGACGAACCACCCGAACGCATCCTCTTCGCCCAAACCACCCAGGCACCAGACTGGTCACGCATCGAATGGGCCAAACAACTCCTCACCCACGCATACACCCTCACAGCCCCAGAACACGCAGCACCCATCCTCACCACCATCGGCTACATCAACTGGTGGGAAGGCCGAGGATCCAAAGCCCACCAATACCTCCAACTCGCCCTCGACACCGACCCCGGCTACCGCTTCGCAAGACTCACCGACCAAATGCTCGGAGCCGGCATCATCGCCGGCTGGAACACCAACAAAAGCACTGCCTACAAAAACAACTTCGGCATGCCCTGATCACGAGCCCTGCGGTTCGGCACCGGATAGACCGAGTCCAGCGGACGCATGGCCCATGCAGCCAGCTAGGCCGCGTCTTTCTCGGGCGATGCGATAGATGGAGTCTTTGGAGTCTCTGGCACCGTAGACCTCCTCAAGTGCGCGGCGATTTCCACGGTGGTCAGCCCACAGACGGAGTGCGAGAGGACGGTTTCATGGATCCCGTCCAAACGTCGTTTCCGTTTGGGCACGTCACGGCTTCAATGATCCTTGCCTTTATTCAGACAGCCCCGCTACGGCAGCGTCGACGGTGCCATCCCCGAACGCCCGACTACATCGGGGCGCTGTGGTCTCGGGAGCGCTCATCGTCAGCCTTGGTTGGGCACTGTTCTGCGTTTGAGGTCGTGGCGGTTGGTGCTGCCGGTTTTTGGGAGAATGTTGGAGATGTGGGTGCTGACTGCCATTTAGCAGATGACCATGCTTTCGGCGATTTCTTTGTGCGGCTTTCCCGCAATGACGTGCGTGAGGACGTCTTTGTACCGCGCTGTGAGGTCGCTTAGGAGTTCGTCTCCTTCGGGCTGCTTTTGGGGTGGGGCTGTGTGGGGATCCGGGCGAGGTGGGCCAGTTGTTTCAGGCGCAGTGGGTGGGGAGCGTCTGCAGCCTTGTAGACAGTTCGAGGCCACGCTGCAGGACACCGGCAAGAACTGATCGTTTGTTGTGTCCGTGGAGGAGGAGCGCTTCGGCGATTCGATGCCGTGCACAGGCTCCTTCCCACGGCAGAGAGGACGCGTCGCAGGCGTCTGCGTTGTAAGGAGCTGTTGTGGCCCTGCCGAGTTCGGCTTCGTAGAGCGAGGCGAACGCCGCGAATTGGGTCCGGTAGAGCGGGCCTTGTTCGCCCGGTTCGTGCAGAATGGCGGTAAAGCGGTGCTTGAGGTCTGCCACGGCATCCTGCAAGCGGTTTGTAGGCCGTCCAGCGTCCCTGGCTTTTTTGGATCTAGTCGCCGAGAGCGCAGGCGGTCAGTGGAGGGAGCCACTCGCACGTGGCCGGTGGCGCCTTTCATGGCCCATTCTCACGCCGCTTCAGCATGTCCTGCGGTGATGTCTGCTTCTGCATTTATGGCCGCAAAGTTGAGATTCACGAAGGCTTCGGGCACGGCGTCTGGCGACGCAGTTCCGGGGAGACTTCGGCAACATTGACTTCATCATCCATCGCAAAATCGCACGACCTGAACGTGCTTAGTCTAAGAGGAACACGCCGAAACTGAGGCTTTCTACGCGCACATCGAGCCAGCTACGGACTCAAATTCACCAAAGCGTCTGCACCCTCGGTCCAGAATGACCCTGCTGCTGCCATCAGGTAGCAACCGACTGCATCAGCTGTGTCAGGGGGTGCTCTGGGCAGCACTCTGACACTGAGCAATCTCCACCAACCACGCCGGGGGAGCTTAATTCTTGGGTCAGGAGCCATGAAACCTAAGCCAACTTAGGGGCGTTCGATGCCGTCGAAGGTGCGTAGGACGTCGATCGCGTGGGTGGTGGCGTCGTAGGGCATGTTGCCGATGCCCTTCGTGGTGGGTTCAGTCGTTACGGCGCCCCACAGCTCGTTGCTTCGTCCCGCGGCGAGGGCGAGAAGGGTGTCGCGGACGAAGGTGTCGCGTTGGATCTGCTCGTCGCTGGCGCCGCTTTGCGTTTGGCCGACGATGCCGTACATCTCCGTCCCATGTACCGCCTGCGCCCCGTCGACCGATCCCACCGATAGTAGGTGCGCGTTGCCGCCCGCTGCAGCGTGTGCGAGTGCCCCGCGGGCCTGGGGCAGGGTGAAGGAGAAGTTGGTGAGCAGTGCCCCGCGCACCTGGATGGGGGTGCGCCCGTCGACGTCGAAGGCTGCAACGATCTTACGAGCACGGGTGAGCGGGATACGGTTCCGGTGGGCAAATTCTTCGACCAGGCCGTCGATGCTGCCGGGGTCGAAATCATCGGTTCTGTGCAAGACCCACCAGTCGGTTTCATGAGTGGTGCTGCTGAAGAGGATGTCGACGTGTCGGTGTCGTCCGGACTCGAGGACCCGCATGGGGTGATCGACAAGGATGCCGTTGGGCTGGGTCCGGTCATCGACGATGGCGATGGTTTCGTTGTCGACGCCGTGCGGCGCACCGGGGTCTGGCGATAGCGTTTTGCTCATCGTCTCGGCGAGAAGGTGCGCGTCGACGGTGAGGATCTGTTCGGGATCGTCTTTGATGCCAAGTGCGGTGAGGACGGCCAGTGCGCGTTCTTCGGCACCCCAGGCGGGGACTTGGCGTGCGGGCATGCCGGAGAAGGCGGCGAGGTGGTGGTAGAGGCCGTCGGCCGAGGGCGCCGCGAGCAAGGCGAGCGTGTTGAACGCGCCGGCGCTGTGACCGGTAACGGTGACGTTGTTCGGGTCGCCGCCGAAAAGAGCAATATTCTCCCGCACCCATCGCAGCGCGGTGATGATATCCTGCAGGCCGAGGTTCGTGGCTTCCTCCAGTGCACCGCCATATTGGGAGAGAGACAACCATCCGAAAGGGCCGAGCCTATAATTCAGCGACACGCCGACTGCGCGACCGGTCGAGGCGAGTCCGGACGCGTTCGAAGTGGTCTGCGTGTTTGAGCCAAGCACCCATCCGCCGCCGAAGACGTAGACGACCACGGGCAGCAGCTCATCTCCAGCATCGTCGGGTGCCCAGACGTTGAGGTTCAAGCAGTCCTCACTGAAACCGTTATCAGCTTCCAGCCACGAGGTATCCCCGGCCTGAAGCGGTGCAGGGCCTTTCTGATCGTAAGGCAGATTGGGGTCGAAGGGCACCAAGGTGGGCCTGCGAAATCGTTCCGCGGTGGCGTAAGGAATACCCAGCCAGGAACGCACGGCGTGTTCATTCCCAGGGGTGCCAGTGGTTTTAGTCATTTGTGAGTCCTTTCCCAGAGCTCAGTCGGTTTCGGGAGTTATGGAGTTATTGGCGGTAGAAGTGCTCGGATTGGCGTCGCGTTGCTGTGCCCAGAGCTTTAGGCGTTCGGTGATGGAGCGTTCGTACCCGTTGGCGGTGGGTTCGTAAAAGGTCTGCCGGGTCATGCCGTGGGGGAAGTAGTCGGCGCCGGAGAACCCGGTATCGGTGTCGGGATCGTACTGGTAGCCCTTGCCGTAGCCGAGGTCCTTCATCAGCCGGGTCGGAGCGTTGAGTATGTGCGCAGGCGGCATCAGCGACCCGGTGCGTTTAGCTGCAGCGGTTGCCTTGTTGAAGCCGCGGTAGACACCGATGGACTTCGGGGCCGTCGCGAGATACAGCACGGCTTGCGCGATCGCGAGTTCCCCTTCCGGGGAGCCGAGTCGCTCGTATATGTCCCATGCAGCGAGGGCTTGCTGGATGGCGTTCGGGTCGGCCATGCCGATGTCCTCGGTGGCGAACCGGGTGATCCGGCGGGCGATAAACAGCGGGTCCTCACCGCCGTCGAGCATTCGCGCTAGCCAGTACAGGGCGGCGTCCGGGTCCGAGCCTCGCATCGATTTGTGGAGCGCGGAGATGAGGTTGTAGTGGCCCTCTTGCGATTTGTCGTACAACGGTGCGCGTTTCTGCACCGCGGCAGCGAGTGAGGCTGAGTCGACGGGTTCGGCGAGGTGCTGTACCTGCTCGATCATGTTCAGCAGGTATCTTCCGTCTCCGTCTGCCATCGCGATGAGTGCCTGCCGGGCGATTTCGTCCAGTGGCAACGGTGCACCGACAATGTCTTCGGCGCGATTGATGAGGGTGCTGAGCGCTACTTCGTCGAGACGTTTCAGGACGAACACCTGGCATCGGGACAGCAGGGCGCCGTTAAGTTCGAAGCTTGGGTTCTCGGTGGTTGCTCCGACGAGGACGATTGTGCCGTCTTCGACGTAGGGCAGGAACGAGTCCTGTTGGGCGCGGTTGAAGCGGTGAATCTCGTCGACGAAGAGCAGCGTTCCCTGCCCGACCTCTCGCCGACGCTTGGCCGTTTGAAACACCTTCCTAAGATCCGCGACACCCGAGAATGTGGCCGAGAGCGGTTCGAACGCCAGGTTGGTGTCCTCTGCGAGGAGGCGCGCGATAGTCGTCTTCCCGCAGCCAGGAGGGCCCCACAAGATCATCGAAACGAGTCGATGCGCACCGACCATGCGTCCGAGTGGCGCATCCTCTTCAAGAAGATGGTCCTGGCCCACGACGTCGGCCAGGGTACGCGGACGCATCCGATCGGCAAGGGGCCGGGAAGAATCGTCAACGCCGAACAGCGACAGAGGCTGCCCGCTCACGAACGCCGCTCCAAATGCGGGCCCGAGGCGAGATCGTAGGAGTCCTGCACCAACTCCTCGACAAGTCGTGTAGTGACGCCGGGGCCGGGCCCGATTGAGATCCAGTGCTGTTTGTCCAGATAGTGCCCCCGGGTGATCGAGTCGTGGTCGCGGCGGAGCGCGTCGCCCTCGTGCGGATCGACCTTCACCGTAATGATCTGTTGATCCGGGTCATCCTCGGTGACGATCAGGAACACCTTGCCCCGGACCTTCCACACCTCGAGGTGGGGCGTAAACGGCCGACCCCTGCTGACGTCCCCGAGCGCGCCCGCGGTGTCGCGCGCGGTCTGCTGCAACTGCCCACCAGTGAGGGTCACCGGCCGACCTTGCCAAACACGGCAGGGTCCACAGGGCGCTTCGCCCGGGGCAAACTCTCCACTACGAGCAAGTACGACTCGGTCACGAGGTCTTCGACGAATAGCTTCTGAAACTGCCCGTCAGGATGCAAGGTGAGCCAGTGCCGCTTGTTCATGTGGTAGCCGGGGGTAATGGCCTCGTGCTGCTCCCGCAGCAATTCACCGTCGTCCGGCGAAGCCTTCAGAACCACGATCGGCTCCCCCGTCACCTCGGTAAACAGCATAAACACCTTGTCCCGCACCTTGAACACGTCCCAGTCAGGCCCAAACGGATGCTCCAAGACCGCACCCGGGAGTTCCTCGACACGGCCCCTGGCGTACTCCTGCAAGTCTTCGGCCTTCATACGCTCTCCTCCGTCGTGAGCTAGTTTAGAATCAAGGTACGTACCAGTGTACGTACTTTGTCAGATATTGGAGAAGATGTGCGCCTAGGAAAGCCGAACGACCCAGGAAGACGGTCCCGCATCCTGCAGGCCACCCTTGACGTGATCACGGAACATGGTGTGGCCGGGGCGTCGTATCGGGGCATAGCCGCGCACGCCGGGGTGCCGCTGGGGTCAATGACCTACTACTTCCCCACGCTCGAGGGCCTTATCCTAGCGGCGTTGGATTCGACCCGTAGCGACCTCGGACCACGCTACGGGGAACCTTTGCGAGACGCCCGAACCCTGGCCGACATTGTCGACGTGCTTGTCGAGGCCACGATCGGAGCGACGAGTCCGACTCTGGACGAAATCCGCCTGTATGCGGAGATACGGCACTACGGCGCGCGGAACCCGAAGGTGGCCGCGATCCTACAGGCGGTGGAGGACGATTCCGTCGTGATGTTCCACGGTTTGCTCCCGGACAGCACCGCACTCACCGTCAATGCGCTGCTGTGGGGGTGGTGGAGCCATCGCCTTGCACACCCCGACGCAAGGCTCGATGAGGGGGTGGTCCGCCAGGCCTATGAAGCCCTCCTCGCCCTCCCTGCCCTCGATCACCCATTGCCTACGAAGGAGCAATCATGACTGACACGATGCGCGCAATTCGACTCACGGCCCGGTCGACATCGACGGTCTCGCCGTCAGTGACATGCCGATCCCCGGGGTCCGACCTGGGTGGGTTCGTATCAGGGTGATGGCCTTCGGGATCAACGAATCCGAGGCAACCAGCCGGGTAGGCGAATCCGACGCCGACTTCACCTTTCCCCGCATCCTGGGCATAGAAGCCGTCGGCGTGGTCGACGCAGTCGGTGACGGTGTTGATCTCGAACCGGGCCAGAAGGTCGCCACGATGATGGGCGGCCTCGGCCGCTCGATCGACGGCAGCTACGCCGAATACGCCGTCGTTGAACCTGTGAACGTGATCCCGTTCGAGACTTCCCTGCCCTGGGACGTCGTCGGAGCACTTCCGGAGATGCTGCAAACCGCCCACGGCGCGCTCACCACCGCCCTGCAACTGCAACCCGAGCAGAGCATCCTTGTCCACGGCGGGACCTCCACCGTCGGACTAACAGCGATCGCAATCGCTCACCAGCTTGGCGCCACCATCATCGCCACCACCCGCAACCCGGCCAGCCTCGACCTCCTCAAACTCGCCGGCGCCGACCACGCCATCCTCGACAACGCCGCGTTCGCAGACATGGTCCAAGCACTGGCCCCGACAGGACTCGATGCGGCGCTCGAATTCGTCAGCGCCACTGCACTCCCCACTACATTGTCCCTCGTCCGCCCAGCCGGCACGGTCTGCTTCGTCGGCGCACTCACCGGGAAGTGGACGATCCCTGATTTCTCACCATTCAGCATCCCCTCCGGTGTGCGGCTCACCAGCTACTCCGGTACAGCCAGCGACCTCCCGGCCGCCGCACTCGACAGGTACCTCAAGGCGATCGAGATGGAAAGCCTCCACGTCGCCATCGCAAGCACGCACCGCGGACTGGACGGCGTCGCAGACGCGCATCGCGCGCTCACCTCAGGCGGCCAACCAGGAAAGCACGTTATCTAGCGCTAAACGCAGCCGGCAACGATTCCCTAGAAGTACTCGACCTCTGACGTTGGTGCGGTGGTCCGAAGGGACGAATCGGCGCAATCCGGCCAGATGCTGCCATCACACCATCTATCTAAAGGTGCGACCGCGCCAACCTCTACAACGAAAGTCGAAACATGGACCGATCTGGCGGTGTCCGCCGTGGGCGTCCCGGAGTGGAGGCAGTCATATTGTGTCCCTATGCGCTTCATCGTCCTCGCCCTCATTTCAACTGGTGTTGCGATCACGTACATCCAGTGTGGACATTTCAGCCACTTGACGCAGTCAGAAATTAGACTGAAATTTCGTAGCAGCTTGAGCATTTTCACAAGGAAGTAGGTATTGGCACAAGCACGTTGGATATAGGCCACCCCGCAGGGCCATTGCCAGCATTATGTCGATATGTCGAGACGCCAGACCACCAGACTCTCCCCCTGGTGGGCCGTCACCGAGGTTTGCCTTCCGAGCCTCAGGAGCGCCCAGATGGGGCAGTCCATCATCCGGGAGACCCCGAACCACCCCGACACGCTGCGCCTATCGTCACTGCCAGCGGCCACATCAACTATTACCAAAGCCGAGGATCGAAAGCACAAAGGTTCATGAACCTGCCGCTCGACACCGAGCACCAGCTACCGCTTCACACTGCTCAGCAATCAAATGCTCGGCGTCGGCGTCATCGCTCGCTGGAACGCCAACAAAGTCACTCATACGAAACCAAACGCGACATCCCTCGGCTTCGGCATCGTTGACATCGGAAACGTCTCCGCGCTGACACCCTCCATACAGAAATCAGAACGAGTGTTCCGGACCTGGAAAGCGTCCGGATCGAACATCGCTGCCGTAAGCGGCAGCGGCGTCAGAGAGTATGCGGCGAAGGTCTGCGTATTGCCTAACGAACTTGGCCATCCGCCCGCCGCGCAAACCCGCCATGTCCGGCCACACCAGCACCTGTCCTGTGGTTCCTGCGCCGGCGCCTATGCCCACTGTTGGAACACGGACCGCTGCATCCACGGCGGCTGCTGTCTCTGCGGGAACCATTTCCATCAGCACGCAGAAAGCCCCCGCTTCAGCAAGAACTACCGCATCGTCGATCACCCGTTGCGCATCATCGCCCCGGCCCTGGATGCGATAGCCCCCCAACGCATGCTCGCTCTGCGGCGTGAACCCAATATGGGCCATCACGGGGATTCCGGCCTGAACCATGGCGCGAATGGTGGGAGCATAGTAACTACCGCCTTCTATCTTGACGGCATGAGCTAGGCCTTCCTTTAGAAACCTGACGCCTGTAGATACTGCCTGCTCCGCAGAAACTTCGTAGCTGCCGAACGGTAGGTCCGCCACGATCAGAGGGCGCTTCGTCGACCGGGCAACTGCCCGGCACAACGGCAGTAGTTCGTCCACGGTGACGGGAATGCTGGTCTCGTTGCCGAGAACATTGTTGGACGCCGAATCGCCAACTAAGAGCACTTCGATGCCGGCGGCATCAAAAATTTCTGCCGCGTATTGCTCGTAGGCGGTCAGCATTGCGAATTTCTTACCGTCGAGCTTGGCTTGCTGTAAGTGATGAATGCGCACCTTGGCAGGGCTTTGACCTGCCTCCGAGTCGACCGAACTACTCGAACCGTTACCGTGAGGAGCGTGAGAGCCAGCTGAAAAGTCCGACTCCGAACTGTTTGTTGGACCCATCTAATTCTCCTTCGGTAGGTGGGCGTCTCCATGCCGTCCGAGCCTCTCCGGACGGTTACCGGATGAGGGTCGATACACCGCGGATGTGCAGTCTTGTGGGACGTAAATGTCACATTACATTAGACCCTCCCACAAGAATGTATACATATAGACCGATTTTCTCACTTTCATTGCCCGCAAACCCCTCCGATGTATACACTCGAAGATATGCGCGCCAGTGACCGGGCTTATGAGGCCCTTCGTGAGGACATCATTGAGTGGCGCCTGCGGCCGGGAACCATGCTCGCTGAAGTGGAGCAGTCCGAACGGCTGAGTGTCTCGCGGACGCCGGTGCGGGAGGCGCTGGGCCGGCTCACCGCTGAAGGATTGACGACGGCGGCTGGCGGCCGCGGCGTCGTGGTCACCGATATCTCGCTGGACAGCATCGACGAACTCTTCGAACTGCGCGAGACGTTGGAGGTGCGGGCGGCGGCCTTGGCCGCCGAACGAGGCGACCCCTCGGTTTTCGCCGACCTCCGAACGCAGCTTGCGGGTGCACCCGGGTTGCTGCGTGAGGCAGACCCTGCCCGGCACGAGTACTACGCCCTGGTGGGACGGCTGGATGAGGCGATCGATGCCGCCGTCGCGAACTCCTACCTGGCCCAGGCCATGCGCGGTCTCCGCGTCCATTTGGTCCGCGTCCGGCGTTTGGCCGCGGACGACGCTGCACGGCTCGCCGACGCTGCGGCCGAACACGCGGCCATTGCCGAGGCCATCGCGGCCGGAAACCCCCGACTGGCCGAAGCCGCCACCACGCTTCATCTTCACCGAAGCCTCACCCATCTCAAGGCCGCCCACACGGCCGCCTAGAACCTTCACCCAAAGGAGCACCATGGTCAAGAACCATCACGTCCGCGTTTACAAGTCCGAAGAGAACCTCCCTCGCGAGGAGCAGCTGGCGCACAAGATCGCCGTGGTCGCCGCCGACCCCGTCGACGTAACCCCGGAAGTCACCGACATGGTGATCAACCGCATCATCGACAACGCCTCAGTTGCCATTGCCTCGTTGAACCGGGCACCGATCGTCGCTGCCCGCGCCCAGGCCCTGACCCACGGACCGAGCACGGGCGGCAAGGGCGCCTCGGTGTTCGGCATTGAAGAGCAGGTCTCCCCGGAATGGGCGGCGTGGGCGAACGGTGTGGCCGTGCGGGAACTGGACTATCACGACACGTTCCTGGCCGCGGATTACTCGCACCCTGGCGACAACATTCCGCCGATCCTGGCTGTGGCCCAGCACGTCGGCTCCAACGGCGCCGACCTGGTGCGGGCCATCGCCACCGGCTACGAGATCCAGGTGAACCTGGTCAAGGCCATCTGCCTCCACAAGCACAAGATCGACCACGTAGCCCACCTCGGCCCCTCCGCCTCCGCCGGGATCGGCACGCTCCTGGGCCTGGACGTGGAGACCATCTTCCAGTCCGTCGGCCAGGCCCTGCACACCACCACCGCCACCCGCCAGTCCCGCAAGGGCGAAATCTCCACGTGGAAAGCCCACGCCCCCGCCTTCGCCGGAAAGATGGCCGTGGAAGCCGCCGACCGGGCCATGCGAGGACAGACCTCGCCCGTGCCGATCTACGAAGGCGAAGACGGCGTGATCGCGTGGATGCTCGACGGCCCGGACGCCTCCTACGAGGTCCCGCTGCCGGAGAAGGGCGAAGCCAAGCGCGCGATCTTGGACACCTACACCAAGGAACACTCCGCCGAATACCAGGCCCAGGCCTGGATCGACCTCGCCCGCAAACTCCACCGCGAACACCCCGAAACCACCACCCCGGCCAACGTGGCCTCGGTACTGATCAAGACCAGCCACCACACGCACTACGTCATCGGCTCGGGCGCCAACGACCCCCAAAAGTACTCCCCCACCGCCTCACGGGAAACCCTGGACCACTCCATCCCGTACATCTTCACCGTCGCCCTTCAGGACGGCGCCTGGCACCACGTGGACTCCTACTCCCCCGAACGCGCCACCCGCCCGGACACCGTGGAACTCTGGCACAAGGTCACCACCGTCGAAGACCCGGAATGGACCCGCCGCTACCACTCCCTGGACATCGCCGAGAAGGCCTTCGGCGGCACTGTTGTCATTACGCTCACGGACGGCACTGTGGTCACTGACGAGATCGCCGTCGCCGACGCGCACCCGCTCGGCGCCCGGCCGTTCGCCCGCGAGCAATACATCAACAAGTTCCGCACCCTCGCCGCCGGACTCGTGGAGGAAGCCGAGATCGAAAGGTTCCTCGCCGCCGTCGAACGCGTCACCGAACTCGGCGAAGGAGAACTGGACCAACTCAACATCACCGCAGCCCCCGGTATCATCAACCTCGAGAACGCACCTAAGGGACTGTTCTAAATGCTGTACTCCAAAGTCACCCCGGAACAGAAGCGGCTGCGCCTGCGCGAACTGTTGGCTTCCGGGACAGTCCAGCAGTTTCCCGGTGCATTCAATCCGCTCTCGGCACGCCTCATTGAGGAAAAAGGCTTCGCCGGGGTCTACATCTCCGGCGCGGTCCTGGCCAACGACCTCGGCCTGCCGGACATCGGCCTAACCACCCTCACAGAGGTTGCAACCCGGGCCGGACAGATCGCCCGCATGACGGACCTGCCCTCCTTGGTGGACGCGGACACCGGCTTCGGTGAACCCATGAACGTGGCCCGGTCCATCCAGGAACTCGAAAACGCCGGCCTGGCCGGACTGCACATTGAGGACCAATTCAACCCGAAACGCTGCGGCCACCTGGACGGCAAGAACGTCGTGGACCTCGACACCGCCACCAAGCGGATCCGCGCGGCAGCCGACGCCCGCCGCGACGCGAACTTCCTCATCATGGCCCGCACGGACATCCGCGCGGTCGACGGTTTGCGGGCCGCTCAGGACCGCGCCAAAGCACTGGTAGATGCCGGGGCCGACGCGATCTTCCCCGAAGCCATGGCCACCCTGGACGAGTTCCAAGCCATCCGCGACGCCGTGGACGTGCCCATCCTGGCCAACATGACCGAGTTCGGCAAAAGCGAGCTGTTCACCACGAAACAGCTTCAGGCAGTCGGCGTGAACATGGTCATCTACCCCGTCACGCTGCTGCGCAGTGCGATGGGCGCTGCGCAACAGGTCTTGGACACTCTGAGAAGCCTCGGGAGCCAGGAGGTGCGCGTCCCGCAGATGCTTACGCGGGCTCGTCTCTATGATCTCGTTGACTACGAGGCATACAACAAATTCGATTCTGGGATCTTTAACTTTCAGATCCCAGGCAATCACTAAACGAGAACTGCAACGAAGGAGTTCAACATGCCTGACACCGAAATCAAAAAGGGCCTTACCGGCGTCGTGGTGGACCACACCGCTGTCTCCAAGGTCAACGCAGAAACCAACTCGCTCCTGTACCGTGGGTACCCGGTCCAGGAACTGGCTGCTAAATGCAGCTTCGAAGAGGTCGCCTACCTGCTCTGGAACGGCGAACTGCCCGACCAAACGCAGCTCGCAGAATTCACGGCCCGGGAACGTTCCGGACGTGCTCTCGATCCGGCGTTACAGGACATTATCGACGCGCTCCCGAAGGCTGCGCACCCGATGGACGTCTGCCGCACTGCCGCCTCGGTGCTGGGTGCCAGGCATGAACTTGCTGAGGACTCCTCGCCTGAGGCCAACATGAAGAAGGCCGTGGATCTGTGGGCGGCCATGCCTGCCGTGGTGGCTTACGACCAGCGCCGGCGCCGTGGTCTGGAGGTCATCGAGCCCCGTGATGACCTGGGCTACTCAGCAAACTTCTTCTGGATGACGTTCGACGAAGAACCCGTAGACGAGGTGGTTGAGGCGTTCAACGTCTCTATGATCCTCTACGCCGAGCACTCCTTTAACGCCTCCACGTTCACCGCCCGGGTGGTCACCTCGACACTCTCTGACCTCCACTCGGCCGTGACTGCAGCGATCGGCGCGCTCAAGGGACCCTTGCACGGTGGCGCCAACGAGGCCGTCATGCACACCTTCGACGAAATCGGCATCCGCAGCGAAGAATCCCTCGAGGAAGCCGCCACCCGCGCCCGTGCATGGATGGAAGACGCCCTCGCCCAGAAAAAGAAGGTCATGGGCTTCGGACACCGCGTCTACAAGCACGGCGACTCCCGCGTCCCCACCATGAAAGCCGCACTGGACAAGATGATCGCCCACTACGGCCGTCCCGAACTCCTGGGCCTCTACAACGGCCTGGAACAGGCCATGGACGAGGCAAAAGCCATCAAACCCAACCTCGACTACCCCGCCGGCCCCACCTACCACCTCATGGGCTTCGACACCCCCACGTTCACGCCGATCTTCATCGCCAGCCGCATCACCGGCTGGACCGCCCACATTATGGAACAGGTCGCATCCAACTCCCTCATCCGGCCGCTCAGCGAATACAACGGTTCCGAGCAGCGATCCATATAACTGCATATCTGCAGCCAAAGTTCCTGCGGTGAGGTGTCGGGTGATCACTGGGATCATCAATTATTCGCAACGTCTGTGACACTTCACCGCAGGTCGCCTCACCAAACCGGTGCTTCGGAGGGCCGCCGACCCGACCACTTAAGCAAACCCACACGGAGTACCTTTTGGTTGGATCAGGGAAATCGATCGAACGGATAGAACTTAAAGGAACTTCAATTGAAACGAACAATGTTCAAGTCGAAAATTCATCGAGCAACGGTTACTCATGCCGACTTGCATTACGTCGGTTCGGTTACGGTCGACTTAGACCTCTTGAACGCTGCGGACATTCTCCCGGGAGAGTTGGTCTCGATAGTCGACGTAACAAATGGCTCCCGTCTGGAGACCTATACGATCGCTGGAGAGCGCGGCTCCGGTGTTATTGGCATCAATGGCCCGGCAGCTCACTTGGTTCAGGAAAACGACATTGTTATCCTCATCACGTACGCCGAAATGACGACGGACGAAGCCATAGCTTTCAAGCCTCGCGTGGTCCACGTAGACAACTACAACAAGGTTATTCAGCTAGGAAGCGACCCTGCAGAAGCATTCACTCCAGGACTCCTGCGCCCACCGCACTCAATGAACAACGCCGCCCACTGAGCTACGACATGCGGGATTTGCACGCCGTGGGTGGTTCGGCCTTGGTGTGGGTGTGCTTCATCTGCGGGCCCACGCCGCGCTCAACCGTAGGAGCGGTCACAGGAGTCGTTACCGGCCAGGACCGTTTGACCGTGAGCCCCCCGCCTCAAGGTAGTTGGCAAGTTCCCAGAAATCAGCGGCGGCTTTCCTCACTTCATCTGTACCTTCTTTGAAGCGGCCAGGATCTCGCGTAAGCCAGCCGGGAATGGTGATCGAGGACTTCGCGCAGGAAGGCGTACCCAGCTTGCACATTCGCCGCTGTGCCGGCCGTCTTCGTGGTTTCGACGGCATTGCCCTGTGGAGGGATGGATCTCGGGCCGAAACTGATCCTTGGGCTCCCTCAGCGGCGGTTGACCCTGATCTCGAGGATCTGCCGGTAGCACCGCACGGGCGTCTGCCACGGCACAGGGCCAGCGGGAGCCTCCCCTTTGGCGTGAGGATCGCGTTGGCATGAGGGACTGAACACCTCCTTGTAGATCGGACTCGAAGACAAGTCGCACTCCACTCGAAGTTGTTCCCTTGTCACCTGTCCGCGTCGAAGGTTTGCTAGCGCCCGTGTTTTAAGTCACTAAGAGCGCTGGTCAACTTGGTTCGTACAGGTTGACCAGCGCCGCTTTGCCTGCTGGACACCGGCGATATCGCGTGTGTCGCAATCGCGCCTCCCCCAAAGGGATGCGGACCGTTGAGTTCGTAGGTTTCTAAGTCCTTCGATCTAGCTAATGCCGGACCTCACTGCCGACCGATCCGGGCATAGGTGCCCGGCCTCATCCGCCGGTAAACCATGGCAAGGGTAAAGCCGAGGACGAAGAGGCCGACGATCAATACCATCAAGATGGTCGCTAGGACGTTCGAGCCTCCGACCAGGAGGGGGAAATTGATCCCCGCGAGGACCAACCCGGACCCCAACCCGACAATTGAGATGGACGGGAATACGATCCTACTCCATACCGAGAGCCCCCGGCTGTGACGTCTCAGGTAGACAGGGACGGCGACTCCCGCAAGGAAGATGACACCGAGGATCACGAAACTGGTGATCCCGAGCAGTGCCGTGTAGAACTCTATGGCCCCTACCCCCGTGAAAATAATGGCAAGGAGCATAACGAGGCCCGCGCTACTAACGGCGAAGGAGGAGCTGTGCGGCGAGCCGTGGCGGGCGTGCACCCTGCTAAGTGTCCGTGGGAGGATTCCGTCCGCACTCAGATTGAAGGAGTACCTTGCCGAGATGTTGTGGGCCGCGAGGACCACCGCAAAGGTGCTTGTGTTGACGAGGACAGTCGCAGCATCCGAAAGGACTTTCCCGCCGAATGCTTGCAGGCTATGGGTCATCGAACCGGTAGGGTCTGCGGTGGCGGCTTCGACCACGTTGTCGAGGCCGATCGAGTTGATGAACAAAAGCGAGGACAGCCCGTATACGACCGTTGCCAGGGCGATCACGGCATATGTGACGCGAGGAATGGTTCGGCTGGGGTCACGGACCTCCTCACGGAACAGGACAGTCACCTCAAAGCCGGCGTACATACCGAGAGCAAAGAGCAAGCCCAGAGAGAATGAACCGTCAAACCAGTGATTCGGGCTAAGTGGCACTACAGAGATGCCCTGATGACCGGCTCCGCCGTTGATAAAGACGAGGACGTCGTAGGAGACGACGATGACGACTTCGAACAACAGAAAAATTGACAGTACTTTGGCTGACAATTCGACCTTGAGATACCCCAGAACGGCGCTGGCTGCCCAGAAAATTAGACTCCAAAAATACCAGGGAATGTCTGGGCCGTTGAGGGTGCCATGTACCAGCTCTCCAAGTACGACACCGCCAAACACCAAGCTTCCGGCGTAGGCGCAGAAGTAGCCCAGAAAGGCCACCAGACCGGAGCCAAGGCCCATCTGCGGGCCGAGTCCAGCGGTGATCATAGAGTAGAAGCCGCCTGGTTTTGGCATGATTTTCGACATGCGCGTGAAGCCCACAGCGAACGCCGCCAAAATGGCCCCTGCACAGATGAAGGATACTGGTGTGCCGAGGCCTGCCCCGCTACCCACCATGATTGGGATGGCTCCGACGACAACCACCAAGGGTGCGTTATACGCCACTACGCTGAAGAACAGCGAAAGGAATCCCATATTGCCCTTGAGGTGAGGTTGGCTCTGTCGCTGCACCTCCGTGTCCACTGAACTCATTCCGTTCATTATCGATTAGTACCTTCCAAGTAGAGATTGTTGATATCAAGAGATATTGGGGGTGCTTCCGTGGGGTCCGACGTGTACGGCCGCTCGTTGGGGTGCATCGACACGAGGGCCAGTTCGGGTGTTCGGGACCGGCAACCGATAACGATATTCGTTGCTTGGTCATCTGCTCGTAAATAGTCGTTTTACCAACGAGCATTCAGGACTTTGGCGTCCTCCCAACCGAGGCCATTCGTCGCCGGGTTCTAAACGATGCGCTCTCGGTTACCGACCCTTCGATATGTGCAGGGGCTTGCTTTGCCAGGGAATGCGTCCGGGACGACAGAGGGTCGGACGATCACTCACGTTGGATAGTTGCATTTGTTGCCCGGCAACGACCAGAGACCGCCGAGGGTGGAACCAAATGGGACCTTGCGACCGGGCCGGCCGGATCCGACATGGCCCACGCCTGGCAGGACATTGTCGGTGAGGACAAGTTATAGTCCGTCATCAAGCAACAGACCCCGGTGCAAACGCACCGGGGTCTGTTCTGCAACGCAGATGGTGAGGATACTCTCACCTTGGTCAAGCAGCCACGATCATTAGTGATGATGGCAACGAAGGAAAACCTATGCAACAAGGATGGAGACCACTGCTGCAGCCGAATCGCCACCAACCTGCCCGCCAGAATTCTGTGCCAAGGCTACCTTGGCAGACTTTCGTTGCCGTGCACCCGCTTCTCCACGCAACTGATGGACCAGTTCGAATATCTGAGCGGTTCCTGTGGCACCAATCGGGTGGCCCCTGCTGAGCAAACCACCGCTCGGATTGACAGAAATCCTTCCGCCAAGGTCTGTCGCACCACTGCGCAACAGTTCCGCAGCGCCGCCCGGCGCACAGAACTGCATGACCTCGTAGTTGATCAGCTCGCCAGGGGCCGATGCGTCGTGAACCTCTGCAACATGGACGTCCTCGGGGCCAATCGAAGCTGCCTCGTAAGCCACCTTCGCCGCCCGAGACGAAGCGTTCGGCTTGGTCGGATCTGCTGAGCCCGAAACAAGCGCCGAACTGGCTACCCAAACTGGCCTGAACCTTGAGAGCTTGGACGCCACACGAGCCGAACAAAGGATCACAGCTGCTGCCCCATCGCCGATTGCAGAGCACATAGGAAGCGTCAACGGTTCACTGATCATCCGGCTTGCCAGCACTTCCTCGACTGTCGTCTCTTTACGAAACTGCGCGAAGGGGTTGAGCGACGCAGCGTGGCGACTCTTGACAGTTATTCGAGCAAAATCGGCTGGCGTCGTTCCCGTGGCATCCATGTACCTGCGAGTACGTTCTGCGTAAATGTCCATAAAAATGGAGCCACTGCCGGAGCCAACGTGCGAAGGCAGTTCTTCTTCCTTATCTACCGCACCTCCGAACGCTGCGATGGAGACGGTCTTGTCAGCATGGCTCAGCTTCTCCGCTCCCACTGCCAGCACAACATCTGCCTGGCCGCTGGCCACTGTTTGCCACGCCAGATGGAACGCTGTGCTGCCCGTAGCGCAAGCGTTTTCCACATTAATTATTGGCTTACCCATGAGGCCGGTGTTCCTGAGCGCCGCTTGGCCTCGAATCATCTCCTGCCCGGTGATGACTCCAGATGCCGAGTTGCCGAAGTAGACGCGGTCTACTTTGTCCGCATCGATTCCGGCATCCTCCAGCGCCATTCTCACAGCTTCCTCGGAGAGACTCTTCACCGATCGATCAAGAAACTTCCCAAAAGAAGTCATTCCAATTCCAGCGATAGCTACGCGGTCGGTCATAGTTACTCCAATTCACTCTCTTAACAAAAACGATAAGGCTCCGCTGCAGTGCGGTCGTTTGCTCAAGTGGCCTTTGGCTAGTCTAACACTTACTGGTTGGCAATCAAGTGTTTAGTTCGACTCCCGAATCAGCCTAGTCTTGCCAGAGTCACTGGCAGCAGTTTTCCGCCACGGCGAAACGCACATGTCCTCACATGTGCGAGGACGCGAACACCTGTATGACCAGGCGAATTTCGGGCGGAGCTTCTACCGTTCGGCAATGGAAGGACGCGTTACGCTCAGGCTTCTTGGGCGACGGGCTCGACTGCGACGCCGACAAGTGCCTGTTCGATCTGCGGCACACTCCAACGGCTACCGTTCTCGAATGTCTCTACGACCCGCCAACCTTCGTAGACTCCGATCAGATCACCTACGACGCGGAACATATGGCCGGAGAGGGTGCAGCGCTCGGCCGCCAGGAACGCGACCAGCGGTGAGATATTTCCGGGGTGCCAGCTGTCAAACTCCGTCTCGGATTCCGGCTCCGCAACCCGTTCACTGAGCCCCGGCGTAGACAGAGTCAAGTGGGTCCGCGCAGCCGGCGCAATACAGTTGACCCGCACGCCATACCTCTTTAGCTCCTTTGAAGCGACCTGCGTCATGGCAGCGATCCCTGCCTTCGCTGCGGCGTAGTTTGTCTGACCTGCCCCGGGCTGTAGACCCGCGGCCGAGGAAGTATTGATAATCGCCCGGTCTGCGGCCAACCCCAATTTTGATTGGTTACGCCAATACGCAGCCGCGTGCCTGCTGACAGCGAAAGTACCCTTTAGATTGACGTCCACCACCGAGTCAAACTCCTCCTCGGTCATGTTGATCAACGTCCGATCCCTCATGATGCCCGCGTTGTTTACGACCACATGCAGGTCTCCGAATTCGCGGATGGCGGTTTCCACCAGCCGCTGCGCGCCATGCCAGTCACTGACGCTGTCAGTATTAGCCACGGCCTGCCCGCCCGCGGATATGATTTCGGCAACCACATCCTGCGCCGGACCATTGTCCGGGCTCGCTCCCCCAACGTCATTTACCACCACACGCGCACCCTCGGCCGCAAGCAGCAGGGCGTGCTCGCGGCCGAGACCGCGCCCGGCGCCAGTCACAATCGCCACTCTTCCATCCAGAACACCCATAAGCCTGCTCCCATTCATTCGATCGTTTCTTTAAACTGATGCTCGAGCGAGATTGTCCCGAACCACGCTACGATGCGCTGAAATTCCGACGCAGTTGTGTTGTCGCTCAACTGAACATGGAGGAACTCAGACAGCAAACTTCACCTAGGTTGATTGTGAGAAATACAAGATGACCGCAGCGCAAAGCGAATACTGCCACTCGAACATTGTCATCACAGTTGGAATACCAATTACGATGGGTCTGGGCCAGTGTAATTTACCTGGTCGGCAGGAACGTGCCGCCAAGTGTTTCCCTGTGCAACCTCCTCTAAGTAGTGGGCTGCAAGGCCGACAGACCGCGGTGCGACCAGGAATATTCGCGTCGTTTCCCAGGTGAACCCCAGATCAAGAATGAGAGCTGCAATCGCGCCATCGACATTCGCTGGAATCTTGCGCCCAACCGCTTGACTCAGCTCGTGTTCCAGGTGCGCCAGCAATGTCGAGTGATGGGAGAAGACCCCTTCTTCCTTGGCGATACCCATCAGAATAGGAAAGCGCGGATCCGCACCGTGTTGCGGATGACCAAACCCCTCAAGAGGCTCCCGCCTTGCCCTGCTATCAGCCACAATCTCCTTGGCGGCTCGCTGCAGCGATTCGTCGGTGACCTCGCCATCTTCGGCTATTCGATGAACAACCGATTGCAACTTCAATGCCAGTTGTTGTCCAGCGCCACCCTGGATGTCCCCGAAGGTGGTTACTCCGGCCGCAATCCCTACTTGAATGGGAACCCCGTATGACGCGAGCATCCTGGTGATCGTACTCGACGGCGATATTCCGTGTTCCATCACCGAGACGAGTAGAGCATCGAGAACGCGAGCCTGACCAGGTGTTGCACGCTTTCCGGTAAGAACCAGGTACATCATCTCAGAATATGAAGTATTCCCGATCAATTGACTCAGGCGGTGTCCCCGAATAATTACATCGTCCTTTTCGACTTCCCCTATGTCAGTTTCCCAAGCATTGGTATCACGTGTGGTCACTTTGATGTCCTCAGTTCTAGTTTTACCTGTAGTTCAATAGCTTGCGCACCGAATGCTCCGAGCCTGCACGCTGGTTTCTCATGTTGCGCACAACCGCCAACGCAGCGAGGTAGCACGTCTGCGATGCGAGTCTCGTGAGTACCGTGGCAGTACCTCTAGTCCTCCCATGTATCGAGATTGCCGACCCTCGGAGCCGGCGAGCTAGTAGCAACCCCGTTGGACTAATCGCTTCGCTTGCCAACGTTCTGACTAGCTTTGGAGCGGTACCATGCAAGCAGGATAGCACTTACTGATCAGCAATCAAGTGTTTGGCAGTTGACGGGCACTAAAAGTTCGACCGGAAGGTCTTGCGACGGAGACCAGCGGGACACTCGAGGGCCCACAGATTGCTATACGGATTCAGGCATAGCGAAGACTGCGATATGTTCGTGGAATGGCTCCTTCAACTCCGGGCATGCACAAGTCCTCCGCGCCATCCGACTCCCGCACCGCAGCTTCCCCCGGTGCCGTGGCACCCACGTCGGGTCGCGTCGAGCGGCTCATGCGAACCCAACTACGTGGCGCCGATGACGGCACGGTACCCGAATGCACCGGTTCCATGGTCACTGGAGTTTGGTGCCTGGACCATGAGGGGCGCCCAACGGGGTTGACGGCTGCCTCCCTCTTAGACCAAACTCTCGCAACTTCTATCCGCGCCGCCGCCCCAGACCTTACTTGGATGGTCACGACGGAGCTACAACTGAACTTTCTGGCCCCGCTTCCTACTGACGGCACAGTACTGGAGGCTTGGACACGAAGCGGCTTCGTAGATCCGAGGGGAGGCGTGTCCTTTGGCAGTCTCCGTGGGCCGGACGGCAGGGAGCACGTGCATGCCGTTGGCTGGTTTCAAACAGTCGGACCCACCCCCGCGGGGGCACTTGACCATTTCAACCGATTGGGCGCGCTGCCACTGGGGCCCGAATCCGACGTCACGCTGGACAGATTGCTTGGCATGCGTAGTCCGGCCTCAACCCCTCCGGGCGGGAAGCCAGCGAATACCGAAGGTTTCCTTAGGGGACCGGATTTCCCTGCGGTCGATGAGTTTATGAATCGGAATGGGACCGTTCACGGAGGGGCTATGTCCATGATGGCGGGCCTCGCGGCCCATTCGGCCACTCCGGCTCCTGATCACTTCGATCTCCAGTCCCTGCGGATGGTGTTTCTCCGCCCTTCCACCGGCCCCCTTGCTACACGCACACGAATCCGACATGCAGGCCGCTCCCTGTGCAGCGTGGACGTGGAACTGTTCAGCATCCGTAGAACTCCACGGAACCCGGCATCACTTGGCTCAAGAACTGCTATGCGAGAGAACCTTGACAAGGCCTTCGAAACCAAGCCCGTCGCACAAGCGCACGCACTCTTCCGTCCGGCCCGCTGACCGACCTAGAGTGACCAGGCGAACAGTGCCGGTGACTCTGCGCGTCAGCGCGCCGGGCGTTTCCGAACGGAATGTCCCAGCCGGAAATTGGCCTTTGAGCGGCCTGTTATTGGGTTTGTTTACTGCGTCACGCAGGGGTCTGCGGTGACTCATGCCCATACTTCAAGCCATCGGGCTGGAGCTCGTTGGACTATTTGGTGACCTTGCCCATACGGTTTGCGATGGGTGTGGTGAACAACGGCTTGGTCAGGAACCAGGCTGCGGCGATGACCAACAGCGAGATCAGAAACACGACGAGGCCCCACCAGTCCACAACGTCCCGGGAGCCGTACATGTGGTTTAGGTTCTGTAAGGCTCCAGTGAAGAACACCAGGAACACATGCACCACCGTAAACGCAACGAAGTAGAGCATCACCGGAAAGTGCAATGCCCGCGCCCATTCGACCGGAAACATCATCGTGAGGCGCCCAGCACGTTCGGGCCACCAAGTCGACATCCGGACGCCCGTCAGAATCGCCAACGGGGCGGCGATGAACACCGTGAGGAAGTAGGCCATCACCTGCAGTGCGTTGTAGTGCACCCAGCCGTTTTCGGCCGGCCAGTCCAGCGAGGCATATTGGACTGCTGCTGAGAGCATGTTTGGAAAGATGTCCCAGCTCATCGGTACGATCCGATTCCAGTGCCCGCTGACAAATAGCAGAGCGACAAAGATTATCCCGTTCGTCACCCAGAGTACATCCAGAGTCTGGTGCAGCCATTGGGACAGTGATACCTTTTTTGGGCTGTTGCCCTTCGGGGAGAAGAACGAGTTCTTCTTCGCTGTCCAGTAGCCGGGAGGCTTACGCTCCGTACGCACTTGAAGGCCGGTGCGGGCGATCAACACGATGAAGAACATATTGAAAAAATGTTGCCAGCCTAGCCATGCCGGGATTCCGACCGGCGCACCTTCGGGCTGCCACGCGTGCCCACTGTAAGTCATAACGAACTGCTGCACACCCTCGAGCGTACGTAGCCAACGCGCGCCAACCACTATCAGCAGGCCCAGAACCAATAAACCAGCAGTAACCACAGCGGGTTTCCGCCATGCCGGGCCGGTCACCCTCGATTCACTTATGTCGCCACCCTCCGCCGCCCCCTTTGTGCCAAGGAGACTAGCCGAAGAGGTCATTTTGGCTGCCGGAGCGACCAAACCGGCCTGCGCGGAACCGGAACCGCTCCCTACCGCAGAATCAGTCGATGGACGCGCGACATCCTGGGCTCCGGCCGCCGGCGGGACAGCGCCCATCCGGCGCTTGCGTGGAGTAGCGTGCTCAGCAGCGGGCTTGGCTTGCTCGCGTTCCCCCTCCGCTGGAAGGTCGATTCCCTGAAGCTCCGTCTTATCGATCGTCGGAGTGACGTCATCGATGGTCGGCGACACCGTCATGGCCTTCTCTGTAACCGACGAATCGTCCGGATGATGCTGCAGATGCCTCTGTACGCGCTCTGCAGACACGGGCGCGGCATCGGTGCGCTCGGGCGCTAGCGGCGTGTATCCTGCCATGCGGCGGCGTCTGGGTGCCTGGCTGGGGTCTCTCTCGCTAGTCATGGATCTCGGTCCTTTGCCTGGGTATCAACTTCGGGTTCAAATGGCCGGAAGGCCTCCGTCGGACCATTGCTCATGGTCCTCACTGGGTAGCGGACCGCCCGGCACCGGCGTCAGCTGCGTCTGTTGTTGATCTCTTCGATCAGCTGTGGGACCACTGTGAACACATCCCCGACGATGCCGAAATCCGCGACGTCGAAAATCGGAGCATGTTCGTCCTTGTTGATGGCAACGATCGTTTTGGAAGTCTGCATGCCTGCCCGGTGCTGGATGGCCCCTGAGATTCCCAGCGCCACATAGAGTTGGGGGGTTACCGTCACGCCAGTTTGACCCACCTGGTAGGACTGCGGCACGTACCCGGCATCAACGGCGGCACGCGAGGCACCCACAGCGGCACCGAGCACGTCGGCTAGTTCCTCCACCACGCTGAACGCTTCCTTCGAACCAACACCGCGCCCGCCGGAGACGACGTTCTTCGCCCCTCTCAACATCGGCCTGCCAGCTTTCGCCGCAGCCTCGCTGACCTCATCGACCGTGGCCCCGGTCGCCGTCGTGGTTAATATCTCCGCGATCGTGACCGAAGGAGAGGCGACGGTTTCCGCCACGCCCTCGATGGATCCCGGACGCACAGTAACTACCATTAGGCCACCTTCCACGGTCGACTCGGTCGTAAAGTCGCCGCCGAAAATTGAGTGGGTAGCTATGAGCTCCTGGCTCTCCTCGTCAAAGCGAACAGCGACCGCGTCAGCGGCTACAGAACCCCCAGCCACAATTGCGAGCCGACCTGCCACAGCGTTGGAATCGTTCGTCGCCGGTACCAACACCAAGCCGGCCCCATACGTATGTACGGCGTCTGCCAGGGCACCGACCAGCGCGGACCCCAATTCGGTGGCGGCACTCTCCGATTCGGCCAGGTACACATTGGCCGCGCCCAAGGTCCCCAGTTCAGCGACTAGGCCCCCGGACCGGCCCGGGGCAGTAACCGCCACCGCAACGGGCTTGCCGAGGTCGGCAGCCAACCTAAGCAGGCCAGCGGCAGTGGACTTCGGCGACCCCTCGCGGTTGGTCTCGATCAGGACCAGAACGTTTCCGGTATATGGCATGGTATTTTCCTTCAGCTGTTTAACTTCTGTGTCAGTAGGGTCCGCTCACGTTCAGATGAGGCGGTTCGCCGCCAGGAACTCGGCCAGCTGCGCAGCCGCGGTGCCGTCGTCGACAACCTTCGGTCCGGCTTGCTTCACTGGGCGGGCCGACGCCGAGACCATCACCGATACAGCTTCCGGCGTGGCGGTGATCCCCACATCGTCCAGCGACCAACTGGCCAGTGGCTTCTTCTTCGCCGCCATAATCCCCTTGAAGTTTGGAAACCTGGCGTCCGCAGACTTCTCTGTAACCGACACCACGGCTGGGAAAGCCGACGACAAGCGCAAAACGCCACCATCAACCTGGGCCACACCGGATATGGCATCCGGGGCGATTGTCACCTCATCCAAGGAGGGCAACACAGGCCACCCCAGGATCTCGGCCACCATCGCAGGGACCATTCCGCCCCGCCCATCCGTGGCCGCGTTTCCGGCGACGACCAGGTCCACCCCTCCGAGCTTTTCGACGGCGGCGGCCAGCACCCGCGCTGTCTGCACCATGTCGGAACCCGCCAAGGACTCGTCCGAGACCAAAACGGCGGAGTCCGCGCCCATCGACAACAACTTCCGAATGCTCTTGCCCGCGTCCTCCGGCCCCATTGCGACCACCACAATTTCGATATCTTTGCGCGAATCCTTCAGCTGAAGGGCGTTCTCCAAGGCCCGTTCATTGATCTCGTCCGGCACAGGCTCGGACGCACCGCGGTCCAGCATTCCGGACTCCAAGTCGATTTTACGATCGGACCACGTGTCCGGAACCTGCTTCGCCAACACAACAATCTTCATGGAGAACCCTCCTCGGTGGGTTAACGCTTTCGCTTTTCGTATCCCAATTTACGGGGAGTTAGCAAAAAATACTAGTTGCTCGACAAGTATTTTCTTGGACGTCTGTGGCGAATTGTTAAGTGGCTGCGGGTTCGCCCTTGAGAAAGCGAAAACGAGCCGCCCCGAGTCAGCGACCAAGGAACGCTGGAATGAGGAACTGAGCCTCGTCGGTGGCCATGCGCTCACCGATAGTCGCGGCCTCGCGTGCGCCTACCTCCGCGCGCGAGAGGCCGAGGCCCTGGCGCAACAGCCTTCGGACATCGCCGAGCGCACCCGGCGCCCCGGCCACCCAAGCTGCGACCACCTCTTGTGCGCGGCCCATGGGATCGACGACCACCTCTGTGACAAGTCCCTGGTTGAGCGCCTGACCCGCGTCCAAAGGCCGCCCGGACAGGGCAAAGGCCAGTGCGCGGTGTAGCCCCATGGCGCGGGGCAAGCTGGCGGAAGTCCCACAGTCGGGAGTCAGGCCAATGGAGGGGTAGGCAAACACAAAGCTTGTACCTTCCGCTGCGATGATGACGTCGGCGCCCAGCATGATGCCAAGCCCACCACCGGCAACGGCCCCGTGGACAGCCGCCACTACGGGCTTCTGCAGAGATTCGAGAGCCTGCACAGCCCCATCAACCGTGGCCGCCAGCTCAGTCAGGAACTGGCCTTGGTCTGAGGCCTCTGCGAACGCAGAAATGTCTCCACCAGCACAGAACCGCTTGCCGTTGCCGGTCAGCAAGACCGCCTTAATCGCGTCGTCCTCCGCAACTCGGTTAACCGCCTCTCCGAGCGCCACGGCCAAGGGCATATTTATCGTGTTGGCCGCCTCCGGGCGGTTGAGCTGCAGGTGTCCGACGCCGCCGACAGTAGTTAGAGTTACAGGCGTTGGCATCAGATCCTCCGGAAGAGTGCTGCGAGCGCCTGTCCTCCACCGATGCACATGGTGACAATTCCAAGTTCCAGATCTCGGCGTGCCATGTCCTTGGCAAGGCGCAGCGTCAGGATCGCCCCGGTGGCACCGACCGGATGCCCTAGGGCAATGGCTCCGCCGTAGGGATTGACCTGGGCCGGATCGAGGTCGGCGTCCCGGATGACAGCGACAGCCTGTGAGGCAAAAGCCTCGTTTAGTTCAATCGAACCGATATCCTTTGGCGTCGTGCCGGTCTTCTCGAACAAGGACCTCAGAGCCAGCGTGGGCGCGTACCCCATGAGTTCGGGTTCCATGGCGGCCGTGGCCACGGCCTCAAGGCTAACCAAGCCCTTCAGGCCCCGCTCAGCAGCGACGGACTCGCGAGCAAGGACGACGGCGGCCGCGCCGTCGTTGATACCCGATGCATTGCCGGCCGTGACTGTCCCGCCAGTGGCAAATGCAGGACGCAATCCCGCCAAGGTCTCCATGTTTGTCTCAGGCTTGGGGTGCTCATCCTTGTCAGCTGTGAAAGGCTTTCGACCCGCGACATAGACTGGCGTGATTTCCTCGGCGAACGCTGCCTGGGCCTCGGGCGCAGCGGCGCGGCGTTGTGATTCGACAGCGAACTCGTCCTGTTCCAAGCGTGAGACGTTGTATTTGCTGGCGACGTTCTCCGCCGTGACTCCCATGTGGATGCCGTGCAAGGGGTCGGTGAGCATCATGAGAGTGCCGTCGCTGAGGGAACGGTCGCCAAGTCGGTAGCCCTGGCGCGCGCCAAAGTCGTAGTACGGCATCCTTGTCATTGACTCGTTGCCGCCGGCAAGGGCGAAGTCAAGCTGGTTCCACTGCATCTCCATGGCTGCCGACCAGATGGCCTGCAATCCGGAACCGCACAGCCGGTTGACGTTGTAGGCCGGAACCCCTGTTGGCAGTCCTGCCGTGACAGCGACTCGCCGCGCGTTATACGCATCGGCCCCCACCTGGCCGATGCAACCCATGACGACTTCGTCGATGTCGTCGACCGTAACATCGGCGCGTTCCAGGGCTGCCTTGCTGGCCGTCGCCCCAAGCACGTGGCCGGGCACATCTTTGAAGATGCCACCGAAGCTGCCGGTGGGGGTGCGAGCACCGTCCAAGACGATGATTTTCTCCACGATTCGTTCTCCGTTGCTTTTAAGGTGAATTGCTGGTGTGACGTAGAAGGTGACTACAGGGGAACCTTGTCAGAATGGAAAAGTCCCACTCCCGAGACGAAGCAGCACCAAGCTCTATAGCTCAAACCCACTGGGTGAAACTATCCACTGTCTCCCGCGGCGTCACGAGTGTGTTCACTGGCGCTGACTCATCGGCGTAGCCAAGTGACATACCGCAAACCAGCGTTTCGTCCGGACCAGCGCCAATGATGGGCTTAATTGTCGACTCGTAGTAGTTCCAAGCCGCCTGCGGGCACGTGTGAAGGCCCCGAGCCCGGGCCATAAGCATGATGTTCTGCAGGAACATGCCGTAATCGATGAGCGATCCTCGCCCCATGACCTTATCGACCGTAAAGATCAGCCCTACGGGGGCATCAAAGAAGCGGTAGTTACGCTGTAGCTGAGCGTGCATCTTGTCCTTCTCGCCCCTGCCGATTCCGAGAAGGTCGTACAAGCTCCAGCCGTTTTGACGCCGCCGGTCGATGTACGGCGAAACCCATTCAGCCGGGTAGAAGTCGACCTTGTCGCGGTGCTTTTCGGCCAAGCCCGGATCAGAGAAGACCGCGTCGTCCACAGCGCACACTTGGTGGACAACGTTATCCCGCTGATCGCCCTGAAGCACGTACACCTTCCACGGTTGTGTATTCGTGCCGGATGCGGATTGACTGGCGACGCGGAGTATTTCCTGGATGTCGCTTCGGGCGACGGCCTTGTCCGGAAGGAATGCCCGGCAGGAGAAGCGGCTCTCGATGGCGGCTTCCACACTCGCGGGGTCCTGCACTTCAGTCGTGACGCGTGATGATATCAACGCACTTCTCCTAGCAGTGTTTAGATTTCGGTAATTCTTACTGAACGCCTTCATCGGCTATCAGGTGGACTCTGGCAGAACGGGCAGTTAGCACCCCGCCGGCCGACCCGCCCTGCAACTTCATCTCTAGCCTTCCCAACATTTGCATCACAGCGCCGCGCCGTAGGCTAGATCGTGCCCGCTTTGCGCAGTCCCGCGATATCCGCGGCCGAGAGACCAATGAGTTCACTTAGAACCTCGTCCGTGTTGGAACCCAGTTCGGGAGCTGGTCGCATCGCAGGAGCCGGCGTGCGGTTCAACCTTGGCTGTGGCGCGGGCATTTTCAGCGCACCGTGACGAGGATTCTCGACGGTGGCGATTGTGCCCCGGGCTTGATATTGCGGGTCGCCAACGATGTCCTCGATCGAGTAAATGAGGGAGTATGCTAGACCCTTTTCGTCGAGTATCTGGCAGAGTTCCGGAACGGGCAGAGACTTGATCCACTCCCCAACGAGTCGATTTATCTCCTCGATGTTGTCGATGCGATTCGCGTGCGTGATGAAGCGCTCATCACCGATCAGGTCCGGTATTGCTTCACACAGGCGACGGAACATGCGGTCCGAGGATACTGTGAGGACGATATGCCGCCCATCGATCGTTTCAAAGTGGTCCCCCGGTGCGGCCGCAAAATGCAGGTTCCCTGTGCGCTCCCGCTTGTCGCCAAACTTATCGAACGCGGTCACCATCACATCAGTGAATCGGAAGACCGTTTCATACAGCGAAAGGTCAATCTGCTGGCCCTTACCGCCTCGTACGTCCCTGTTGTACAGGGCCACCATCGTCCCGAAAGCTGCAAGCACCGCTGTCTGGTAGTCGGCGATGGCAACGCCGACCTTAACCGGAGCACGGTCAGGGTAACCTGTCGCGTTCAACACGCCGCCGAGCGCCAGACCCATTCGGTCATAGCCAGCTCGAGGGGCATACGGGCCAGTTTGTCCATACCCGGAGACGCTGAGCATCACCAGCCCAGGGTTCACCTGCTCCAGGTCTTCCCAGGCAAGGTTCCACCGTTCCAAGGTCCCGGGACGAAAATTCTCCACCAGTACGTCAGCGCTCTTCACTAACTCCTTCAGGATCCGCTGCCCCTCGGGTTGACGTAAGTCCAGCGTGATTGATTTCTTGTTGCGCCCCTCGACGTTCCACCACAAGCTCTCACCATCGCCCAAACTCGGGCCGATATGACGCAAAGTGTCTCCCTTGCCGGGTTGCTCGACCTTGATCACCTCAGCACCGAAATCCGCCATCAGAGTTGCAGCCACGGGCCCAGCGACCATGGTGCCGACATCGATCACTCGTATGCCTGACAATGGTCCTTTGACGTTCTGTTCCATAGATCTCATTCCTTAAATCTTGAATACGCAGGTGTGGGGCCTCGGCCCGGGACGCACCGCCATCTATCTACCCTGAAACTGCGGAGGACGCTTTTCCCGGAATGCCGCCAGCCCCTCGACGCGATCGGCAGAATGGCTATAAAGGTTTACCAACGCCCGTTCGTAGCGCAGTCCGATTTGTGCCGGTTGATCCAAAGAGTCGTTTAGCGCTTGCTTCATTTTTGCCAACCCAAACGGGCTCTTACCGGCAAGCTTGCTGGCCAGTGCCGACACCGCGTCATTTAGGTCTTCGCCCGGGACGACCTGGCTTACCAAGCCCATCGCCAGCCACTCGCGGGCGGTAGGCATATCGCCTGTGAACATCAGATACTTGGCATTGTTGAGGCCGATCTTCCGCGGCAAACGCACCGTGGCGCCCGCCCCAGGGAACATAGCGTAATTTGAATGGGCGTCCCCGAGGACCGCCGACTCCGCCGCAATCACAACGTCGCACGCCAGCACCAATTCCAGACCACCGGCGATAGCGATCCCGTTAATCGCCGCGATCACAGGCTTAGTGCACTCTTCGATCAGGTTCGTGAGTTCACCAATTTTCTTCACAAAACGAGCACCCTCCTCGGTACTGCGCTTTGCACTGTCCTTCAAATCCGCGCCGGCACAGAAAGCCCGACCCGTTCCAGTGAGGACAATAATCCGCACATCTGGATCTTCATCAGCGTCCTGAATGACCTTGGTCAGATCATCAACAAGCGACGCGGTAAGCGCATTCAAAGCCTGTGGCCGGTTTAGCCTTAGCCACAAGACGTGCCCGGTCTGCTGCAGATGAAGTTCGTCCGTCTCCGTTGACAGCTCTATAGACATTAGATTTGCCCTTCTTATTTAACTACGCTTGTGCATACTCGGGCGTCCCATTGAAGCCCTCGCTAGGTAGTTCTTGGTGGGTTTGAGCATCACGTTCCATGACACAGGAACCTGAGTGTTCATGGCGAGCCCGCTCATCGCAATCCGAGCCCCTTCGCGACGATGCTGCGCAGCACTTCTTTTGTTCCTCCGCGGATTGTAGAGGAAGGCGCGTTCAAAACCACGTGAGCCAGTGCAGCACGATAGGCGTCAGAGGCGGTGGGATCGGGCTCGGTCTGCAGAGCGAGCCGCAGGATCTCGGGGATCTCCTGTTCGAAGCAGGTGCCCAGATCTTTTACCAGCGCCGCATGAAGTGCGGCATCTTGGCCGTCGGAGATCATCGTCGCCACAGATCGTGACATCCGGCGCAGGGTGGCGAGGTGGGCAACCAGGCGCCCTAGGGCCTTGGCGCCCTCAGTCGACGGATGCCGTTTCAGAACATGGACGAATTCTTCCAAGAGACCGAGGTGAGACAGAAAGCGCTCCGGCCCGCTACGTTCGAACGCCAGCTCACTGGTGACCTGCTTCCATCCTTCACCCTCGACCCCGATAAGCGCCTCGTCGGGAAGGAAAGCATCCTGCAAGTGCACTTCATTAAAGTCGTGCACTCCGGCGATGTTGACGATCGGCTGGCACACGATTCCGGGCGTCTTCATGTCGACCAGGAACTGGCTCAGGCCCGCGTGACGCTCCTGAGTGGCCGGCGACGTGCGGCACAGCAGGATCATGTAGTGGCTGCGGTGTGCATTCGTGGTCCAGATTTTCGCGCCGTTTACAAGCCAGCCTCCGTCCACTTTCGTGGCACGAGTGCGAACCGACGCCAAGTCTGACCCGGAGTCCGGCTCGCTCATTCCAATACAAAAGTAAGATTTGCCGGCAGCGATGCGGGGCAAAATTTCCTCACGCTGACGCTCATTGCCGAAGCGCAGCAGCAATTGGCCGCTCTGGCGGTCGGCTACAGAGTGTGCAGTGATCGGCGCGCGGGCGGCAAGCAGCTCTTCCAAAACAACATAGCGTTCAACGAGTCCGTAGCCGCCACCGCCATAGCGCTGGGGAAAGCCCATACCGATCCATCCGCGCGAGCCAAGCACTTCGCTAAATTCAGGATCGAAGCCACCAAAAACGCTGGCCGTGTGCGGGTCGCTCCGAAAATCAAAATCGTCGAGGAACTCGCGTACCTCTGCCCGCAGCCGTTCGCCGACCTCGGACTGCCTTGGGCGCGGAAAGGACAGGTTACTCATCGCGTCGCTCCTAATTCGAGGGCACTGCCCGCCGGCGTCAGCGTGCGCCAGAGGGTTTTCCCAGATTCGTCGGCCAGAACGCATTGCCCTAGAACTTCGGCCCAAAAGGCTTCGTTGCCGCATTCGTCGCGCCAGGACCAGAGCCGTTTCGTGAAGCGATGCAATTCGTGTTCCTCCGTGAAACCGATCGCACCGAATACTTGGTGGGCGATTGCGGACGCTTGTCCGGCCGCTTCACCGGTGCGGATCTTCGCACTTACCGCATCGATATTGTGCGCGAGAGACTCGTTCGTATCGGCGAGCCAGCCATCAATCGCCTCGCCACCGGCTTCGGACGCTGCCCGCGCGGCCGCTGCCTGCGTGGCCAGTACGGCAATGTTCTGCTGGACCGCCTGAAACTTGCCGATCGGTCGGCCGAATTGGACCCGCATATTCGCATAATCCACGGTCAAGGCCAATGCATGTTCGATTGCACCTGCCATCAAAGCGCTGCGCATGACTGCAGCTATCGCCAGCAGCGAATTGGCCTCGAACGGCACGGGCACCACGGCAAGCGGGACGACGCCTTCGAGCGTCATGTCGTCGCGCGGTTCGCCTGCGAGGTTTTGACCGGGCGTCATCGAGACACCGGCTGCATCGCGGGCAACGACGATCAGCTGGGCCGCTGGGCCCTCGCTCATGAACGCGACGTGCGTGCAGGCGCGTCCCCATGGCACGCGAACGAGAGCTCCGTCGACGTGCCACTCGTCGCCAGATCGGCTGAGCCGAAACGGTTTCGAGGGCGGAGGGAAGGCGATTGTCGGCAACTCGACGTCTTCAATGCCCGCAAAGTTCAGGAGCCAATGCCCAATCATGGCTTCGGCCATCGGCACGGCAGCGGCGTACTTGCCAGCAATCCCCAAGAGCTCACAGGCAGCAACCCAGCTCACGCCGACCCCACCTTTACTCTCAGGCACCAAAGCCTTGTCAAAACCGACGCTTTGCAGAACCTCCCATAAGTCAGGGGGTCCATCGGCGAAAATGCTCGTCGCCGTTTGATGGAGCATCTCGCGCGTTTCGTCATCCATCGTTTGCTCCTTCCTTCTGTTCGCGATCGGTAGGTGCCGCGAACGTATGTTCGACCAACTGCACTACCTGATCCCTGATTCCACGTATGTCTGCTGCAGATCCTTGAATAAGACGCTGGGATGCAAGGCCACGAAGGGCGCCCACGACGAACTCCGCCCCAATTGCAGGATCGATATCCGCACGCACCTCACCTTGGGCAATTCCTATGCGCAGGTTGTCCTCCAGCCACGCAAACATCTCACGGTTATAGACGGCAACAACTTCCGCCGTTTCTGAGTTCTCGAGAAGGGACTCCGCCAGCAGCAGTAGGAGTGTGCGGGTGTTCGTCCACTTCGGATCGCTTCGGCCCAAGTAGACACGGACATAGCCGAGTACCGCCTGCAGGCCAGCGGGGGGCGTCGGAGCATCTCGCATCTCCTGGGCGAAGGACCGATTGATGTGCAGAGTCAGAGCGCGCAACAGCGCACCCTTGCTGCCGAAGTGATGAGCAGCTTGCCCCCGGCTGTAACCTGCCGTCTGGCCGACTTCGGCCAGGGTCATTCCCACCCAACCTTTGCGCGAGAGGAGGGTGCGTGCAGCGGCAAGAAGCCGGGTCTCGGCTTCCTCCCGCCGCTCTTGCTGCGTCCGACGCCTCGGCGCCGGCTCCTGCTCTTCCCTGCCCGCTGGACGGTCACTCCTCCGAGCGGCGGCTGGTCGCTGCAACTCGGTGTTGTTATAGACAGCCTCATTGTGTGAAAGCCATCCGGACGCTTCTTCGACAGCTTGCCCTTTGTCCACGTCTTACTCCTTTGAACGCTCTTGTAGCTTAACAACTTACTGGTCAGCAATCAAGAACTTGTTTGTCGGTTATCAATCAAAGGTGAATCTAGCAGCATGCCACCAGTATGTGGGGACGGTAGTCTCACACGTGTGCCACGACCCCGACGGGCAAGGTGCGCCCTGGATTTGGGGCTTAGCGCATACCCAAGTGAAAGAGCTTGCCATTGACTCTCTCGGAGGCGCCCGTTCGGTCAAGGTACGGAGTGATGCCGCCGAGGTGCAGCGGCCAGCCGGCGCCGGCCATCATGCATAGATCCACGTCCTCCGCGGAAGCGACCACTCCCTCTTCAAGCAGAAGCCCGATTTCTTCTGCCAGGGCATCCTGGACTCGTTCGAGCAATTGTTCCGAGGTGGCCGGGAAGTGAGCGAATTCGAGGACGCCCATGGTGGATTGCGGGATATGCGGGCCGCCATCGTGTTCAGCGGTCCAGAGCGAAGTGATGCCGCGGTCGATAAGTCTTTGTAGATTGGTAGATACATGGAATCGGTCGCCGAAGGCGTTATGGAGAGACTCGATGACATGCTGTGCGACAGGAAGACCAATCATGCCCAACAGCGCAAACGGGGTCATTGGCAGGCCCATGGGCTTGAGTGCTTCGTCCGCTATTTCCGCAGGCGTACCCTCGTCAAAGGCCTTTAGAACCTCCGCCACCGAACGGAGTAGCACGCGGTTGACAACGAAGGCAGGCGCATCGAGGACGAGGACCGTAGTCTTCTTCAGCGCCCTGCCGAGGACAAACGCCGTGGCCAGGACTTCATCACTGGTCCTGGAAGTCCGCACAATCTCCAGCAAGGGCATAGCCGCCACCGGATTAAAGAAGTGGAATCCAATGACGCGTTCCGGGTGCAGGAGGTCTGCTGCCATCTCCGTTACGAGCAACGAGGACGTGTTGGTAGCGAGAATGCAGTTTTCGGAAACGACCGACTCAACTTCTGCAAGTACTTGCTTCTTGACGGTGAGTTCTTCGAAGACAGCTTCGACCACGAAGTCAGCGTCGGCAAAGGCAGTCGTGGAAACCGATCCGCTAATAAGGGTCTTAAGGTGATCGGCGTCGCATGGGGAGATGCGTTTCCCGGCGAGCAGTTTTTCCACCTGAGCATGGACGTAACCTATACCTTTATCCACGCGGCCTTGGTCGATGTCCGTCATCACAACGGGTACATGCAACTGTCGAGCAAACAACAGGGCCAGCTGCCCTGCCATCAGGCCTGCTCCGACAACTCCGACCTTGTTGACTGGACGGGCAAGCGCCGGATCAGGCGCGCCCGACGGATTCTTGGCTCTACGCTGTAGAAGTTCAAGAAACGCATAAACGGAGTCCTTGAACTGGGGTGACAGGATCAGTTCGCCGAGTGCGTTGACTTCCAAGTCAGCGGATTGTGCCTGATCCAGGCTTCTGCCCAGTTCGAGCAGATCCAGCAGACGAGCAGGGGCAGGTGCGGCATTGGAGGTCTTGGACTCGACGATGACCCGGCCGGCAGCAATGGCCGCATCCCACTCTTCCCGAGAGGAATCAGCAATCGCGGCCCGCCGTTGATCAAGTTCTTCCCGGCGTGCCGCGTCGGTGATAATCCGGTCCGCCCAGGCGAGGGACTGACTCAGGAAATCGGGACTGTCGAATGCGGTGTCTGCTATACCAAGCTCATAGGCTGACCTACCGTCAAGAACCTTGTTGTTAGCCAGTGGGTTCTCGATCATCACCTTCACCGCGTTAGCGGGCCCGATTAGCCGAGGAAGTCGGTACACTCCGCCCCAGCCGGGCAGCAGGCCTAGGTAGACCTCGGGCAGGGAAATCGCATTCGCGTCCGTTGAGACGGTACGGTAGCGGGCTGCCAGCGCGACTTCCAGCCCGCCACCTATGGCCGCACCGTTGATAAAGGCGAAGGTTGGAACGTTCATAGCTTCCAGTGCGCCAAACACCTGATGCCCCAGGCGTGCAACAGCCCGGGCCGACCCCAGGTCCTTCAGGTCCTTCAGAGCCTTAATGTCTGCGCCAGCCACGAAAAAACGGTTCTGGCCAGTGATGCCAACACCAGCTACCTGTCCGGAGTTTACTCGCGCCGCGACTTCCACAAGTATCTCCTGGAGTCCCAGCAGCGACTCAGAGCTAAAGGTGGCCGGCTTGCCTTCACCGCCCGTAAGCGTGATTAGTGCGAAGGTGCCTGCCACAGGCAGTTGGACCTCTGTCAATTGCGCATAGGAAGAGAGGCCGCGTACGGCGCCTCCCCCAGGATCAGTTTGAGTTGATGTGCGAGTGGGGTTTGTCATAAGTCATTCCTTAGTCAAGGGGGGCATTAGCGGCGCTCCGACACTGCTGCATGGGGCTTTCAACCGAAGGGCATTGCAGGTTCACCAGGAAACCTGCAATCACGGGCTATCCAGGCCTTCGCCGTTAGCAATTGGCCGGACCGGCTCCCCTCAAGTGCGGCGGGGCCGCCTTGGAGGACGAGCTAGGCCACCCTGCCCTAAACACTTCCGCCTAACATAATACTTGGTGAACAACTATGACGTTCCAGCGCATTCTGTGCATAAGACGGTGGCGTGACCGAACGCCAACAGGCGCTTAAGGTTCAGTCAGCGCCCCTTACGGGCCGCCAAACACCAGGCCCTCGATGCAGACGCATTCAGAGTTCAGTCGCTGGTCGCCTCAGACGCCAGTTTCCTGAGAACGGGAATGACTGCTGCGAGCGCCTTGCGGTCTTCCGGCGTTAGACGCTCGCTGACCGTTCGGTCCAACCAGCCGTATCCGACAGACACCTCCTGAGCGAGTTTCTGGCTGCCTTCCTGCGTCAGTTCAATCCAAACCCGGCGGCGGTCCACATCGTCGGGGACGCGCGATACCAGCTGCAGCCGTTCCAGCTCACGCGCCGCGAGCGAAATGCCTTGAGGGCTAACCCGTCCAGCCTGAGCAAGCTCCGAAGTGGTCGCCCGTCCATGTTCAGCTAGATATCGGAGAACCCCCAGCTTTCCGGGCGAGAGAGTCCGCTCCACGTTCAAGCGCGCCAGTAGAGGGTGCAGCGCCTCGAAGAAGGATTGTGTCATTTTCTTCTGGTCGATCATTCATCGAATATACAACCTGCTTGATCAACTTTGTTGTTCTTTCATGTGAAGATGCGAAACGGGCCTTCTTTGAATAATGGTGTTCCGACTTCCTAGTTATTAGGGAAACGATCGCAACTCTGGCTTCATGTGCTAGCCGATCTCGATGCTTCCGGACACGGTTGGGCACCCGACCGTGTCCGGAAACAGCGCGGCGTCACCTGGTGGAAGGAATTATGCTTGGGCGTCGCGAATGGCTCGATTCACGGCGGAGACAACAGCCTTGAGCGCGGCGGTGCTCGTGTTGGCGTCAATGCCGACGCCCCAGAGGACTCGCTCCCCCACCGCGCATTCCACGTACGCTGAAGCCATCGCGCTACCACCCTCTGAGAGGGCGTGCTCGCTGTAGTCCAGCACTCTGAGGTCCACGCCGTCCTCTCGCAGGATGCTCAGCAGCGCAGCAATTGGGCCGTTGCCGGTGCCGGTGCACTGAACCTGCACGCCGTCCACGGTAAGTGAGACGTGAAGCGTCGTGCCGCCGTCGTCATCTGTTTCCGTCTTAATGGCGCCCAGCGAGTAGCGGCCCCACTGCCTATCAGCCTCGACAGATGGCAGATATTCGTCTTGGAAGATCCGCCAAAGCTGCGCCCCGCTGACTTCCCCGCCCACCGTGTCAGTGCGCCGCTGGATGACGCTGGAGAACTCGATCTGGGCACGTCGCGGCAGATCCAGGCTGTGCTCGGTCTTAAGCAGGTAGGCGACGCCGCCCTTGCCGGACTGGGAGTTGACCCTGATGACTGCTTCATAGGTGCGACCCAGATCCTTGGGGTCGATGGGCAGGTACGGCACCTGCCAGGTGAAGTCGGAAACGTCTTTGCCGGCAGCGGCCGCGTCCCGTTCGAGTGCTTCAAAGCCCTTCTTGATGGCGTCCTGGTGTGATCCGGAGAACGCTGTAAAGACGAGGTCGCCGCCGTAGGGGGATCGCTCCGGGACGGGCAATTGGTTGCAGTACTCCACCGTACGGCGGACCTCGTCAATATTGGAGAAGTCAATCATGGGATCGATGCCCTGGACGAAAAGGTTCAGGCCCAGGGTGACCAGGTCCACGTTTCCGGTCCGCTCGCCGTTCCCGAACAGGCAGCCTTCGATCCGCTCGGCGCCAGCCATGTAGCCCAGTTCCGCTGCGGCCACACCCGTTCCACGGTCATTGTGCGGGTGCATCGACAGGATGATGCCTTCCCGGGGGTGCAGATGACGGCTCATCCACTCGATCGAATCGGCGTAAACATTGGGAGTTGCCATTTCCACGGTTGCGGGAAGGTTAATGATGACCTGCCGGTCAGCGGAGGCTTCAAAAACATCGGCCACGGCATTGCACACCCGCACAGCGTATTCCAGTTCCGTGCCCGTAAAGGACTCCGGGGAGTACTCATAGATGATATGCGTGTCAACGAGCGTTTCCTCGTATTTCTTGCAGAGCCGGGCGCCTTGGAGGGCGATATCCAAAATCCCGTCCTCGTCTTGGTTGAACACCACGCGGCGCTGCAACACCGAGGTGGCGTTGTAAAGGTGGACGATCGCCTGCTTGGCGCCCACCAAGGATTCGTAGGTCCGCTCAATCAGGTGTTCGCGCGCCTGGGTGAGGACCTGGATGGTCACATCGTCCGGGATATGGTTGCCCTCGATAAGCTGCCGGACGAAATCGAAATCGGTCTGGGAGGCGGACGGGAACCCGAGCTCAATCTCCTTGTAGCCCATGCGGACCAGCAGGTCGAACATCTTCATCTTACGCGCCGGGCTCATGGGATCGATCAGAGACTGGTTACCGTCGCGCAGGTCCACCGCGCACCAGCGGGGCGCCTTGGCGATGATTTTGTCCGGCCAGGTGCGGTCCGGCAGTTCCACCTTGATCTGGTCCTGGAACGGCGTGTAGCGGTGGGCGGGCATTCCTGAGGGCTTTTGTGCGTTTTGCATTACGTGGGGCACTTTTCTTGAGATCTTCATTGAAGGGTGGCCGGGTAACACGAACTCCGCGACGAGGAGGGCCTGCGCTAGATTGCGCCTGAGGCCTCGCCGCGGCAGCTAAGGGGAGGGATCTCCGTGCGCCCGATCTGAAGGTAGGACGAGTGCTCGGATGAAAGGGCACTGTTGCTATTGAGTCGGACACCAAGGGCATGCAGGTCATGGACGACCATGTCGAGCATCGCACTTCTGTCAGTTGACCTGCCGCGGGATCGGTTCCGCGGCAGTCCGCGTCGGGGAAGTGACTTCTTCGGGCCGGTATGTTCAGATTGCGGACGCCAGGACGGGCCCTGTTTTGTCAGCTCCAGCAAAGGATCGAAAAAGAGGGGCAAGCATGGGGTGTTGGGCTCGACTGCCGCCGGAAAGCTTGCTGCTGGCTCTAACTTCTTCATTGCATTTCACTTCCTGGCGCGCGTTCATCGAGGAGTTCGGCCAGATGCAGGCTTTTGCGGTCCGGGTCCAACTGCTTGATCTGCATGGCACAGCTGAAGCCGTCGGCAAGGACGGGCACGTCGGAGGCTGTTTTGGTCAGGGCCGGTGCCAGGGCTTGTTCGGCCACCTTCATGGAGATGTCGTAATGGTTGGCTTCAAACCCGAAGTTCCCGGCGACTCCGCAGCAGCCGGTTGCTTCGTTGACGTTTGCGACGCCGAGTGCGGCCAATGCCTTGCGTTGGACGGTTGCCCCGAAGGTTGAGTATTCGTGGCAGTGGGTTTGCACGGTGACGTCCGTCGGTACGACAGGTGGTGTCCAGCCGCCGTCGACCCATTCCTTCACAGCCTCGGCGAAACTGCGGATCCTATGAGAGACGCGCTCGGCCGCTTCACTGCCGAGCAGTTCGGGTGCGTCCTTCTTCAACGCCGCGGCGCAGCTCGGTTCAATCACCACGATGGGGGTGTCGGACCCGTCGTCGAGCTTCGCCACCGCCTTGCCCATGAGCTTCTTGGCGGTGTCCAATTGGCCGGTGGAGATCCAGGTCAGGCCGCAGCAGGCGTCTGATTCGCAGGCGACAGTGCGTCCGGTGCTTTCCATGACCCGGGCGGCCGCGCCGGCCACTTCGGGCCTGAAGCCCTTGGTGAACGAGTCGACGAACAGGACGGCATCTGCCGGGGACGACGGATTGTCGTGGGGCGCCAGCTCTTTGCGGAGCATCTTCCGGGAGGCAAACTTCGGCATCTTTCGGTGCGTTGTCAGCCCGCCTGCTGCGGCCACGACCTTGCCCAGCGGACTGGCCAAGACCAGGTTCACGAGCGGGCTGATCAGGGTGGTCAGTTTCAGCCAGCGCGGCAACCAGCCGAGGGTGAAGTGCGACATGGGGCGGAGCTTGCCCTCATAGTAATGCGAGAAGAACTCCGACTTGTACGTGGCCATGTCCACCCCGGCAGGGCAGTCATTGGAGCAGGCTTTGCAGGCCAGGCAGAGGTCCAGTGTTTCCCGGACATCCTTCGACTTCCAGCCTTCATCGATGCTCTTGGCACCGCGGACCATATCCTGGAGCGTACGGGAACGGCCGCGCGTTGAATCCTTTTCATCCCCTGTGGCCCGGTAGCTCGGGCACATGACGCCACCGGCATCGGACCGACACCTGCCTACGCCAATGCAAGACTGGACAGCGTGAACCCACGGGTCAGCACCGGCGGCCGCGGCTTCGACCGGACGGAGCTCAAAGTGGGTTCGCCACTCGCGTTGGGGAATACCTTCGTGCGCCAAGTTGGCATCCATGGGGTCCGCATCTGTCATGGACCCTGGGTTCAGGATGCCGGCAGGGTCCCAAAGTCCACGGTAGGTCTCAAATGCTGCGACCATTTTTGGGGAATACATGACCGGCAGAAACTCTGACCGGGCGCGTCCGTCGCCATGCTCACCAGACAGAGAGCCACCGTGCCGCACTACGAGGTCAGCTGCGGACCGGGTGAACTTGCGGAAGACGGCCCGGCCCTCCTCGCTACGCAGGTCATAAGTGATGCGGATGTGCATGCAGCCTGCACCAAAGTGCCCGTACATAATTCCGGTCAACCCGAACTCAGCAAGAAGGTCACGGAAATCGGACAAGTATGAGGCCAGGTTCTGCGGCGCAACAGCTGAGTCTTCCCAGCCTGCCTGTGATTCCCCGCCGCTGGCCGGCCGGGAGGAAAGACCCGCCCCGTCTTCCCGGACCCGCCAGAGGGTGGCGCGCTGCACGAGGTCGGGAACAGCGCGCCCGTCCACCATCCGTCCGTTTGCCGCCAGCCGTTCGAGGAGCCGTGACGCTTCCCCCGCTACCTGCTCAGGGTTCTGCCCGTCCAAGTCCACATAGAGGAAGGCCTTGCCTTCGGGCAGGCCGAGTACTGAATCGGGTCCGCGTCGCAACTTCATCGTGTCCACGATGGCCTCGTCGATGCCCTCGACGGCGGCGGGGGAAAATTCCAGGATGGTTTCGATATCCTTGGCGGCGTCCACGACGTCGGCGTACCCGAGACACACGAGGAGGGCGCTGGGTGCTTTGGGGACGAGTTTCATGCGGGCCCGCACGACGATCGCGCAAGTGCCCTCGGTTCCCACGAGGGCTCGGGCCACGTTGAAACTATTTTCGGGCAGGAGGTTGGCCAGGTGGTAACCGGAGACCTGGCGCTGGATACGGCCCAGCTCTACCCGGAAACTTGCCAGGTTGTCCTGGGCGAGTTGCTTAAGCTCCGCCCCCAGCTCAAATGCGCGGGAGACCGAGAACCTATCGGCTGGGTCAGTTGCGCGCAGACCGGTCGCCGTGGCGGTCAACTGTGCGCCGTCGGAAGTGACGACGTCAATCTCCAGCACATGATCAGAGGTGCGGCCGTAGCGTACTGAGTGATTACCGCAAGCATCGTTCCCGAGTGAGCCGCCGATGGTGGCGCGGTTCTTTGACGAAGGGTCCGGTGCAAACGTGAGCCTTCCACTGGTGACCCTCTCTGTCTCAACGGTGAGGTGGGAGAGGACGACGCCGGGGTCGACGTCGGCGGTCTTGGTGGCCTCATCGACGCTATTGATGCGGTTCATGTACCGGGAGAAGTCCAGAACAATGCCGGGGCCTACGGCGTTGCCTGCCATGGATGTCCCGCCACCCCGGCTCACCAGCGGTGTGCCTGTTTCCCGGCATGCGGCCACCGCAGCGACGACATCCTGGACGCTTCGTGGGAAGGCCACGGCAAGAGGCGGAACTCTGTAGTTGGACGCGTCATAGGAATACGCGGCAATACGGTGGCCCGTTTCTTCGGCAAGCACGCCCGCAGCTTCCAGCCGGGCAAGGACCGGTGCATGGCCCGGGGTGGAGAGGACATCTTGAGTCATAGCGTTATCAGGCTCCAGTTTCGTCCCGGAAGCCGGGCACGCACGTCGGATATGCAATATTGAAAAAATCTTCTGGTGACAAACCTGTCCAGTTGGAGAGGAACATCTCCCGGAAACAGCGTGGCTTCCCGCAGAGCCGTTGACGTGGTCCGGAAAGCGTCCTGATCCCCAACGTCGGCCACACCTACTCCTTTACTCATGACAGTTTCATCCGCTCTGCGGCACATGCGTCACGGTACGACGACTGCTCCGGCGACGCTACTGGAATTGCACCAAACCCCTCACCAAAACTCTGGTGAAAATCTTGGTAGTGGGTTGGCAGTGCGGCATCCCCGAATGCGCAGCGGGTATAGGCACGCGAAGCTGCATCAAGACCGCTTCCGGGTATCCGTCGTGCTCTGTTGCCGTAGGCGGTGAAACTCCTCTATTTCATCAAGGCGTAGGCACACCGACTCGATTGCCCGTTTCCGCGAAAGCACTTGCTCGGTGGTGTGCGTTACTGCAATTTCATCCAGAATTGCCAGCGTTGGGGGGAGGAGTTTAAGCCTTCCGGCAGCTTCGTCTGAAAGGATCCTTCGCACCAGCATCCATTGCGCCGATGTTGCCTCTGTGGTGACATGCTGGGGCTCCACATCGGGCGCTATGGCAGTGACAAAAAAGAACGTATCGAAACGTTTGGGAAAGCCCTCCGGTGTGATCCAGTTTGCCCACGGAACCAAGTCTTCTGGTTGTAGGACAATATCGCATTCTTCTGCCAGTTCACGCACGGCGGCAGACAGGAGGCAAGCGGCAGTATGGGGCGCACTCGTCGCATCCGTTCCAACCCTGGTCCGCCGCCATGCCAATGCCTGAGAGTCCAACAGCGTTCTGCTCAGCGCCGAAGGCAAGAAGTCAGCAGCGTCGACGCGGCCTCCTGGAAATGCGACCACACCAGCAGCAAAATCCATCGTTAGTGCCCTGCGTTGGACAAAGACCTCAACTCCGTGCAGGGAATCCCGCATCAGGACCACGCTTACCGCAAGCGGCGGAACTCGCGGTTCTGCTGAGTCCATCTCCTCATCCGCGGTCCCACTCATCGATTCCTCCGTCTTCATGGTGTGTAGGCAGCAGACCGATACAGGAGAACGACCCACAATCCCTCTTGGCAGACTTCGCCTCGCTGATTGAGTATCTGAAGTCTGGTTTTCACAATGCCCCGGTCCGGCTTAGTCGCAGAAGGCCGGAGCTCTACTACCTCTTCCCGTACAGCAATGGTGTCGCCGATGCGAACAGGTGCAATGAGGTTCCAGTCGTGAATGCCCAGAAATGCTATGGCCGAACGTTCCTTCCACCCCATTCCCATTTCCAGGCCAAAAGCGATCGCAAGTGTCCCCGGACCGTGGAAAACCCGTTCTCCAAACTGAGTACCACGGGCATACTCCTGGTTGGTGTGTAGGGGGTGCATATCCCCGGACCACGTCGCGAAGGTAACCAGGTCCGTCTCTGTAATCGTTCGTCCTTGAGACGACCACGAATCTCCGGTTTGAAGATCCTCAAAGAATCGAGTTGCTGAAGGGATCAGACGATTCCCGGCTCCTGCATCCATCTTTGCTCCTATTCGGTTACCGTCTAGGCCCCGGAAGGGCCCCAGCCGGCTTTGAGTCGGTCCGCGTCAAAATCCCGGCCAGTGGTCCCTTCGTAGGATGCTGAATCTCTCGGGACGATTCGGATTGGCTTTCCTCCGGAGAGCTCTTCGGATACGTGGGCGATAACCCCAGGCAGCGTCGAGAGCAAGGCAACACCTGTACCCTCTTCGGGCGTGAAGCCGAGCCCCAGGAGTATCGCGGCCATAACACCAACGTCATTTATCGGGATGTCCGACTTACCTGGGAGTTTCGTGAAGGCCCTGTGCACTGCCTCGTACACTTCAGCCGCCTGATCCCACAGACCTTCCTGCAGAGCAATCGACCGGAGCCGTTCAGCGCGAGGATCAACAACCTTAAAAATAGGGTGCCCCAAGCCCGGGATGCGTTCCTTTGCTTCACGCATGCGGTTTACCTTTTCCTCAGCGAAAGCTTCGAGTGTGAGGCCGGATCCCAGAAACTCCGCATGCGTAGCCCGGATGAAGCGGCCGCTGTCCTCAGTCGCCAACGTGTGCTTCCCGACAGATAAACAGGCGGCTGACATGCCGATAGCCATACTTGGATTGGCGGAGACAGCAAACCTCGCGGCCACTGTCCCGGGCTTTTCAAGACCATAATCCAGGATTCCGCTGAGGACTGCGTCCAGCGCCCGTATCTCATGGTCCGAAGGGATCCGACCACGGATCACGAGAAATATGGCTGCCGTGAAGGGGATTTGCCCGATCAGGTCCTCAAGGTCATAGCCGCGAACATAAACGTTCGTATCAGTGACTTGGCTGACAGAGGATGACCAATAAGCCCCAGACTGGTCTGCAGTATCCTTTTGCAATGTTTCTCCCGAACCGTCATGTGTTTCAAAAGGCCTGCGGTGCTAGGCAAGGTGACGAGCCAAGCTCCAAATATGTCGGCCATGTCCTTGAACTTTAGAATCAACCGCATCATCGTGGCATTGGAGATTTTCTGAAGCCGTGACGTCCAGGCGGAAAATTACTAACGCATCTGCGCAAGTGCTCGACGGCCCAGTCAAGCGACGAAAAACGTGGCACTGCTTGGAGCCGGGTCCCCCAGCGTACGGTCAGTTGGGGGACCCGGGGTTGGTACCGGCATAATCGCTGCGCTTCCCGTTCTGTGGTCTGTGCGCCTTGATTTGCCGGAAACTGCTGACGGTTTGTCGTACCTGTCACCTTAGAGCGACAAGACGGGTACCGGCCCCGGTATTTTTTCAACGGACGCCACGCACCCCTAGTCAAAGTACAAACGCGGGGCGTCAGAGCCCATCCTCATCCTTCACCTGCGAGTCCATGAGCGGACGGCCCAGATACCGAACCTCCAACCCGGCTCCTGTAGCTTCCACGACAACGTCGCCAAAAAGCCGTGAAGATGACAGTTTCACTCGGAAGATACCCAACGTAGTTTTTAGGGCATGGGAAGCAAAAGCGTAATAATCACCGGATCCGGCTCAGGCATCGGCCGGGCCATTGCCCAGGCATTCGTCGAAGCAGACTACGAAGTCTATGCGAGTGACGTTTCAGAGGAACGTTTGGCGGAGACCCGGCAAGAGCTCGGCTCTCCGGACTCACTCCACACACGGGCCGTAGATGTTAGCGACTATCACTCGGTGTCAGCCTTGGTGGACGAGGTTGTCGAGAAGACCGGCAAACTGGACGTCATGGTCAATAGCGCGGGAGTCTTCGACGGGTACGCCGACGTGCTCGAAACGACGCCCGAGCTGTGGGCCAAGATTATCGGGGTCAACCTGACAGGGACGTTCTACGGCTGCCGTGCAGCGGCGCAGGTAATGACGAAGCAGAACTCAGGTCGCATCATTACAATCGGCTCCGTCGCCGGCCAAAGGGGCGCAGCAGACGGCATCTCCTACGTCGCGTCCAAGGCGGGCATAGAGGGACTGACCCGTCGTCTCGCCATCGATGTTGCCCCACACGGGGTAACCGCCAACGTTGTCGCCCCGGGCGTCATCAAGACAAACCTTCGTGCGACTTCTGAGGAGATCTTGGGTGATCTCGTTTCGACGCAGCAGCGAGGCATCGGGGTGTCGCCTGAAATTATGGACTTCCTCATTCCGGCAAAGCGATCGGGCGAACCATCAGAGGTGGCGAGCGTAGTGCTGTTCCTCGCGTCGGACGCTGCTGGTTATGTAAACGGTCAAACCATCCAAGTCGATGGCGGCTGGAACGCGACGTAGGCCGCCGACGATATGGCGTACTAACAACAGAATCCCCCACCAACTATTCCCTTCTTGGGTCAATGATGAACTATCCGGAAGCCAGGATGATCTTGGGCTCCGAATGAAAGGTGTATAAGTGATCAAGACAGCATTGACGGAAGCCCTGGGCCTCCAATACCCCGTCTGCTCCGCTGGCATGGCGCGTGTCGCGCAGGCGGAACTCGTCACCGCGGTCAGTAACGCCGGCGGCTTGGGATGCCTGGGCGGTGTCAGCTTCATGCCGGATGAGCTTCGCGCCGAAATCAAGAAGATCGAAGCCGGAACCGACAAACCGTACGCGGTGAACCTTCTGTTGCCGGATTCGTTGACGTCTGAGGATGAGGCGCAGTGGGCTCCCGTACGCGAGCTGTGGCAGTCGCTCTCCGGGGCTGACCAGAAGAAACTGGCAGGTGTCGAGGCCATGCTCACACCAGGCGCCGTCGCAGATCAGGTGCAGATCGTCCTGGACGCTGCACCTTCGGCAGTTGTTTTGACGTTCGCTACACCGGATTGGTTCATCAAAGAGTGCAAGGACCGCGGGATCACGGTGTTTTCCCTTGTCGGCTCCGTGGGCAAGGCCCAGGAAGCCAGCTCAGCGGGTGTCGACTTTATTGTCGCTCAAGGAACTGAGGCCGGTGGGCACACCGGGTACGCATCCACTATGACCCTCGTCCCTGCCGTTATTGATGTGGTGGATCAACCAGTCCTGGCCGCTGGCGGAATCGCTGATGGACGCGGCCTGGCCGCCTCGCTCGCTTTGGGCGCAGCTGGCGTCTGGGTGGGAACGCGGTTCATTGCCAGCCCCGAAGCCTATGGGCACGACAATTTCAAGAACCGTGTTCTGGAAGGATCCTTCAAGGACAGCACTATCACTTACTCGTACAGCGGTAAGCGTATGCGTGCCTTCGAGAACAAATGGACCTCTGAATGGGAGTCCGCTGACAAGAAACCGGCAGGATTCCCTGGACAATACGCCGTCGCCGGCACCCGGGTCGAAACAGGCTACCAGGACGGCGACATGGACTTCGGGATGATGCCGGTGGGTCAGACCATGCAGCTTGTCCATGAGATTCTGCCCGCTGGTGAGATCGTCCAAAACATGGCATCAGACGCAGAAAAAATTCTGCGTGGACTCGCGGCCGGAGAATAGCAAGAATAGCCAACGCCAATGTCCAGGCGCCCGTTGAGTCGGCGAGGCCGGCTCAAAGGGCGAACTGGAAATTTCTAACGAATAGATGAAGTGGAGCGGAAATGAATGAATTGTCGCCGGAACTAGCGGATTGCGTCTCCGCCCTGGAACGCATCGCCGATCAGTACCCGGACAACACAGCGATTGTCGACGGCGACACCTTCATGAGCTACAGGGATCTTCAGATATCCATTGAGCAACGCTCAGCTGTGCTGCTTTCAGCTGGCCTTAAGCCAGGCTACCGGGTTGCCCTCGTCGCAGAAAGTTCAGCGCACTACCTTTCCACAGCCCTCGCTGTGTGGCGCAGCGGCGGCGTTCTGGTTACTGTCTATCCTTCTTCGGGTCCGGAGGACCTGGAATATGCCATTGCCACGAGTGATCCTGCGCTGATAGTCATCTCCGAAAGCGTTGATCGTGGGCATATCGCTGCCTCCGCACGAAATGCGCCAATTGTCGAAATCGTCGACTTTCACGTAACCGAGGTTCGGCACGACGCACTTCCCAACCCTGAGGGTCTTCGCGAACCGCTGTCCATGATCTGCTTCTCGTCTGGCACCACGAGCCGTCCAAAAGCGATCATGCTCTCAGCCTTGGCCCTATACAACTGCGCGAACACTTACGGCGAAGTGTGGCACCTCTCGCCCGAAGACAAAGCAATAATCTGTTTGCCGATGGCGTGGCTCTATGGGCTGGCCAGCACATCCTTGGCCGTCCTCCTACGCGGCGGGACGGTTGTGATAGTCCGGAGAGCACGTCCTGACATGATTGCTCCCGCCATCGAGATGCATTCCGCCACTTTCCTCGCCGGTGTGACCGCGACTTTCGGGAAATTGGCCCAATTCGCTGAACTCCGAGGCGGCGATCAGCCTGCTTTCCCATCACTCCGACTCTGCATCTCAGGTGGGGAGCCCCGGAACGAAGTAGCTTTCAGCCGTTGGGAAGCCCAAACTGGACTGCCAGTCTTGGATGCGTATTGCGCATCCGAATGCCTACCGCTGGTGACTTACGACCCCATCGCGAACCCAACACCCAAACCCGGGTCGGCAGGCAAGCTTGTGCCGCGGTCGAAGCTGAAAGTTCTCGACGCCGACGGAACGGAAGTTTCAGCCGGACAGGTTGGGGAAGCATACTCGACTGGACCGGGGTTGATGCTCGGTTATTGGCGTGACGAGGAACAAACTCGCTCTGTCATTACTGATGACGGCTGGTACCGCACAAAAGATCTTGTGCGGGTGGATGAGGAGGGTTTTGTCTATGTCGTTGGACGGCTCTCCGACGTCATCATCCGTGGCGGAACAAACATTTCCCCAGCGGAAGTTGAGCGTGTGCTTCAGCAGCATGCCTCTATCGGTGAAGTGGCGGTCGTTGGTCTTCCAGATGACGTCTACGGCCAGCGTGTAGTGGCGGCTGTCGTCCCCAGGGGCACGGAGCCCCTTGACGCAGCCGAAGTAAAGGGATTCGCTTCCGCCCGTCTGTCGTCGTATAAGGTCCCAAGCGAGTTCATCGTCGTCGACTCACTTCCTGTGAATTCGACAACGGGAAAAGTCAACAGGCGCGACGTCGCGACGCTGTTGTCAGCCGAAAAGAGCCAGGGCAGGGCATAACAGCCCGCTTCATAGGCCGACAAATCACGAGACGGCACCCCGCATGAGTGTTGCTCCAAGACGATGTTAGGAAATGACGAAAATGATCCTCGATAAGGCCGGTGTGGTTGTTGTAGGCGGCGGGATAGTGGGTGTATCAACCGCCTATTTTCTTGCGTCAAAAGGACACGATGTTGTTCTTCTAGAACAGCGGGAACTTGGCCACGGGGCTTCCGGGCGAAACCTCGGATTCCTCCACATGCAGAATCGCCATGGCGACTACGCCGTCGAACTGACCCGTGCTGGGAGGGCTCTTTACGACGACTTTTCGGACCTCCTTGGGCCGTCATTCGAATACCGAAGCAACGGTGCCATGACGTTCTTCTACACGGACGATCAGCGGCGGGTCTACAAGGAATTTGTAGAAGCCCGGATCGCTGATGGCTTCAAAGCCGAGCTCCTTGACGACCAGGCCGCCCACGAAGCCGCCCCGATACTGCCGCCCGATGTTATTGGGGCAACGTTCAGCCCGGAAGATGGCCAAATTCGCACGCCGAAGTTCGTCCGTGCCTTGGCGCAGGAATGCCGGAGGCTCGGTGTTCGAATTCATGAAAACACGCCGGTCCTTGGACTCCTGCGGAATGGCTCGAAAGTCGTCGGAGTACGAACACCCGGCGGCAGCGTTTCAGCTGACAGGGTCGTTTGGGCGGGTGGTGTGTGGTCTACAATGCTCGAATCAGAGGGTATAACCGTACCCATCAAGCCGCACAGGCTGGGTGCTGTCCTACTGGCTCCTGTAGAGGAGAAGCTCGATAAAATCCTGAATGGACCGCTTGCTGCGAAGCAATACGCCCACATCCGGAACCTCCCCAGTTACCGCGACGAGTACTTCACCTCCCCTTCAGAGGACCAATCACAGGGCCTCGAACACATGGAATGTGTGGCCAAGACTGAGGACGGGAACCTATTCATTGGCTGCCCAATGGACTATCCTGAGCAACTCGACGACAGGATGCCTGCTGCCGGTCTAAAACTGGCCATCGATTCATTGCTCAAAACCTTCCCGAACTACAGGGCTCTCGGTATTGAACGTGCCTGGGCTGGCCTCGTCCCCGCCACGGCTGACTCCCTCCCGATCGTTGACGAGGTGGAGGAATTTCCCGGTCTGATTCTGGCCACCGGGCACGTCTACGGCAACTTGGCCGGGCCGATCACGGGAAAGCTGGTGGCCGAACTGATCTCAGGCGACCGCCTCAGCCACTCCCTCGACGAACTTTCCCTCTACCGGTCGTCCCTGACCACCCCGGTAGACGGAGTCATCCGCTATTAGCCCGGGGCACCCGCCCCTGCCACAAGAGCATCAGAAACTATACGGAAGTGAAAGAAACATTGACTACTCATCTACTCGGCACGACCAATGAGTCAGCCGTGCGCTACCTGGACGAGTTGGAACTTGGACAGCAGTGGAACTCGGCAGGACGGACCGTCACAGAGTTCGATGTCGTAACGTTCGCCACATGGTCCGGAGACATGCACCCGCTGCACACCAACGAGGAGTACGCCAAAACGACAGAATTTGGCACCCGGCTCTTCCATGGTCCCGGCGCACTTTCAATTGCCTTTGGGCTGGAAATGGCACTGGGATGGAAGAACGGCTCAGCAATCGCCTTTCTAGGAATTGACAACTGGAACCTCCGTGCGCCGATCCGTATTGGCGACACCATCAGTGTCCGCGAAGAAGTGATTGGCATCAAGCCGTCTGCCAGCAAGCCCGACCGGGGAGTTGTGACCACCCGGGTTCAAATTCTGAACCAGGACGGCGTGATCTGCCAGGAAGGCGACTGGATCGTCCTTCTTTCCCGGCGGCCAGCCTAGGCTGGCCGCTCGAACAAGAACATTCGTCACGGCGAGCTCCCCTTGCCTGGAACAGAAAGTTGCTCGTAGTGCCTCTTCATCTACCCGACGGCAAACGCCTCGCCGTTTCTCTAAGCCCCGATTTTGATGCCCAAAGCGTATGGCTAGGCACTTTTCGATCATCGTCCCAGTCCTTGATGTCCCGAGGTGAATTCGGCGCCTTAGTCGGCGCCCCACGACTCCTTGACGTCTTCCGTCGCTACGGAATCACTACGACGTGGTGTGTGCCCACACACACGATGCAAACATTCCGCAGCTCAGTGGATGCAATTGTCGAATCCGGCCATGAAGTCGGCGCCCACGGTGTCTACCACGAATATGTGCCTTCACTCGATCGAGCCGAGGAGGAACGACTGCTGGAACTTCAAATAGCCCAGCACGAAAAGCTCCTGGGTAAACGTCCTCGGGGATACCGCTCTCCTGCATTGGACGTTACGGACAACACCCTCGATCTCCTTGCGAAATTCGAGTTTGACTGGGATTCGTCTCTCATGGGGAGGGACTTCGAGCCTTACCGGCCCCGGATGGTGGTCGGCGTTAGCGAAGAAGAAGGCAACACCTTCGGCCCGGAGAGCAGCGTACTTGAGTTCCCTGTGTCCTGGTTCCTCGACGATTTCCCCGAACTCGAGTCTTTCAAGGGAAACGCGCTCATGCAGAGCAACGAGACGGTTCTGGCTCGTTGGATCGACAGTTTCAATTTCGCCTATGAGCGATGTGCCGGGGGCGCAATGACGTGGACGCTACACCCGCAGACCATTGGACGCGCACACAACCTTGTAATGCTCGAAAAGTTCCTCGACCACGTCACTTCATTTGAAGGTGTATGGTTTCCAACGCTCTCCGAGCTCTTCAACTGCTGGCAAGACGACACTGCGCCAGCAGCGGCGTCCTCCCCCGCAGTTTCCAGAACCGTCCTCAATGACCTCGATCCGCTAGATAGGATGCTTCCGTGATCAGAATGCTTCTCATAGGTCCTCCTGGAGCTGGCAAAGGTACGCAAGCAAGCTACATTGCAAAGAGGTTCGGGATCGTCAGCATTTCAACCGGAGACATCTTCCGCGAAAATGTCAAAAATGAAACACGCTTGGGCCAATCGGCCAAGTCATATCTGGATGCAGGGCAATTTGTGCCCGATTCGGTGACGAACGCGATGGTTCGTGAGCGCCTGGAACAAAACGACGCGGACAACGGATTTCTGTTGGATGGATATCCCCGCACTCTAGGTCAGGTTGACTATCTCGACGAGATCCTTGCAACCAGGTGTCGCGAGCTTGACGTCGTACTGCAGCTCACTGCCGATACAGACGAACTGGTCCAGCGCTTACTCCAGAGAGCTGAACGCGAAAACCGCTCGGACGACACTGCGGAAGTCATAAGAAGCAGGATGAAACTGTATTTCGACCAGACAACCGCCGTTACGTCCCGGTACGGCGAACGCGGCATCTTGACGGAGGTGGATGGGCTGGGAAGTATCTCGGACGTATCCAGCAGAGTTTCGACCGCCTTGGATCTTACTCTCGGATTGTCATCAATGCCGACCACTGTGGTGGCGGACGATGGCAGACTCGAGCGGTCGGCTGCTCTAGTTGGCACGGCATTCCCCTAGAATTCGTGTCCTAGTCTCCTTTACAGGTCTCGCCTCTTCGAACGAACCGAGTGGATGGATCGTTTCCACCAACTTCAACCTGTCCGGCTGCCGCTTCACCGACCTTGAGGTCATCGACCTGCGGTGTCGTCTTAGCCACGCTCCTGACTTGGCTCATTTGCTTAGTGCGTGAGTTTTGGCCAAGGTCCCGCCGGATCCTGCCGGCATCCAGCAGCGATGTCGGTTCCACCACCCGGGCGACCACCAAGTCACGGCACACCTCGTCGCCGAGCCCGCCGAAACCCAGCGCTGTGAACACCCCGGCCAAGGCATCGAACAGGATCCGCGAGTCCGTGCCGACCACCCGTCCCGGGCTGGCACGACCGGCCGCCGTCACCGTGCCCGCCGCCTCGTACAGGCCCTGGCCGGCAGGTCCCACCAGACCATTCACGGCAGCGTCGGCTCGACGCCAAGATCAAGGACACCCTGGGCAGGATTCTCCAGCAGTTCACGGGCGCGCTCGAGCAGCACACCGAGCTCAGGTTCCGTATGCGCCGAACCGACATGCTCCACGATCCGCTGACGACCTCGTACATACTCGGCGATCTGCACCGCCGTCGCCCCCGAAGCCGTTCGCACCCGCCTGATAAACACCACACCGCGACACTAGAACAAAACCGATTAGTGCGTGAAAAAGCACCATTTCGCAGACATCATCGCAGGTCAAAGCCATCCCCGATCGAAAACCCAGGGCCCGTGATCCAAGTCAGGTCAGTAGCCACGCTCGTTCCCGCCGGCATCAACGTCTGCGTGACGTTCCTGTCGCTGGTCCGGTCGATGCGGTCTCGGCAAAGCGAGGATTCTTTTGCGATGATTGCCTGTGCCCGCCAGACCTTCAGCGAGCAGACAGCGCAGGTCCCGCGCCGGGCACGGCACACAGCCGCAGGCTCCGTGTAGCGGTGTTGGCCGCGCTCATCGGATCCGGCAAGGCCACCGCCAAGGAAGCCGCTTCGTTCGGTTTCTCGTGGCCGCTGGTCCAGCCAAAAAAAGCGGACCCGCGCGGATGCTGGGTATTGATCAACACCGCTACGAAACCAGTCGTCTCTGGCGCACGGTTTGCCGATGGTGGATAGAGATTTAAGTGCTTGTCGGTGCCTGAGCGACACCAGCGAAGTGGCAGCGAGCCAGACCGCCACGAACACCCATCCCGGCAGAACCATCACCAGGGTAGACGTCTCACGTTGGACATCCCGCTTTGATCTTGCGGAAGCGGATTGTTAGGGCTCAGTAGTGCGCAGGCGAAGCGTGGTTGCCGGCGCGGACTAGCCTACTTCTTCATGAAATCAATCAAGTAACAGACGCTACGGCCGCGGAACACAGCTTAAGAGCCACAAATCGCCCGATCGAGCTGCAGCCAGCCGCACTCCCTGAGACCAAGACTTCCGTTCGGTTTGGCCAACGACGATTCCTACAGAGCAAGCGTTTAGCGCCACGAAGCGGACTTCTGGATAACTCCGCCCACGCTCTTAGGATCTCCCGCTCCGCGTCTCACCTCGCGGGAGCACGAACTACGCCGGCCCTTTCGACGGATGGCCTCGAGTAGGGCACTACGTCGCTTGCTTCAACGTCCGATGGCCTTCGGCTTCGCGCAGTATCGCCCGACGACTTGGGCCGCGGCTGTTGAATCCGTCCTAACTCAAGAGCTGTTAGTGCTAAGAAGACGGACGAGACGGCACCCGGTTCCCTGAGATTGATGCCCAGGATTTCTTCAGCTTTAGCTATCCGGTAGCGCAATGAGTTGTGGTGGATTTCGAGATAATCGGCCGCCGCGTTGATGTTCTGAGCATGCTCAAAGTAGGTCTGTAGACCCTCAACAAGCAGCTCCCGCCCCTCCAAGGGCTTCAGGAACTCCTGGGCCCATTTAATCATCTTGTCGAACCCGACATCAGCGAAAAGCCTCGTTGCGTAGTTGAAGTCTTCGTAGGCCATAACTTTTGGTCCTCGCGAATTACGGCGAAGGGTTCGAACCGCCAGCTGCGCATCCTGGTAGGAGTCCAGAATGTCGCCTAACGCATGAACACTGCGGCCGATTCCAATGAGAGCGCCTGGGAGTTTGGAGCCTTCCGCCACGATCATTCTCCTGAACGCCTGAACACTGCACTGCGCCGCTATCGTTATTGTCTTGTCCTTGGCGGTCATGAGGTACGCGATGGACTGTGACTCCAGTGCCTTGCCCAACATTTCCGATAGATCCTCAGCCGCTGGCAACGAGCGCGATGCAACCGCAGGCCGAATTGGCCGGAAAACAATGGTCCGCAACTCGTCGGCGAAAGACAGGCCGAAAGCCGCTATTCGGGCCGCCAATTCCGGATTGTGAGGCTCGCGGCGCAATGCCAGCGCCTCCTCAAGCACGGCAGTGCGTATGGCTCGTTCTTGTTGTCGGGCTGCCACGGCCATTCGCTGGCTGGCCTCCACCAAGGTTGCAGCCACGTGAGCCGCGGAGGTTGAATGGCTATCCGGAAAATTCGTCCGCCGAGCCGTGATGACGAGCCAACCGAAATGCGAGTCAGCCTCGTCAGGCGCCGAAATTCTGGCTGCCACCCCCCTCCATCCGTCCACGTCCACGTTCTGTGAATCGGCCTCGGTGCGGCCGATCTCTTCAAACAAAAGTGACATGGGTGTGGGCCCGGTGGCATGGACAGTCTTACCGAATCTATCGATCAGGACTGCAGTGGCATTACATACGTGCGCCAATCGGCTTAGTAGCGCCGGTATCGGTTCAGTTTCGGTCATCGATTGACTGAGCGCCCGCTGCAAGGAGGCCAATCGCCGGGATACAGATTCCTCCGGCATCTGCATCGATCGAGAAAATGACATCACGACGCTAGCGACGTTCAGAGCTGGATCAACAGCGATGACTACGTGTTGCTCCCCGACGACTTGGATCCCTTCCGAAAGAGAGGAATCTGACGCCGTAACGAAGATGACTCGTCCGGGCCCATCGAGCCGGTCAGCGACCAAGTCATTAAAGCTTGCGGCACCTGGGCAAATCACGACCACATCCACGTCGGTCGGTAAGTCTTCCGGCTTCAGCAAGACAACAGCGCCGCGAACTTGCCTGGACTGCTGGGAAGCAGCGCCCGCGACAAGTTTCGCGGCAGGACCCAAGTCCGCTAGAACTGCTCCCAGTGGCAAGGAGGTCGGATCAACTATCATAGGGAACTCTTTCGGGAAGAGACCGGGACGGGCGGTTGGCCTCGCCTAGCGCTTTCGCCCAGACTAGACCAGAAATTTAGCCGTCCCCCTGTGAGAATTCTAACGCTATTCCACGAACGTTGGACAAGAAACAATTACACCTGTGCTGGTGGGCTCCTAACGTCACAGGTGGAGACTCGAACACTGTACGGCTGGCAAATGGGGCCTGCTTGCGTTATCTGGCGTATAGGTCATGTGCATGGGCTTGACCTCCGGAAATTCAAGCGTCAAGGACTTCTCTCCCTGCTATCGGATTCGTCTATCTGGAAGACTAACGAAGAGGGCCACAGGACAGCCCGAGGAAGAAGGTATCTTGCCATGAGCGCTGACACACTTGCGACAGGTGACATTGTCGTCATAGGAGCAGGAATTGTGGGGCTTTGCACCGCTTGGGAGCTGCGCAAGCGGGGATTCGACGTCGTCGTCGTAGAACAGCGGTTTCCTGCCTACGGTGCTTCCGGACGAAACGCGGGTTCCCTGTGGCTGCAGACGCGGCGTACAGGGGATGAACTGTCCCTCGCTAGAGCCGGCAAGGAAAAGTACCAGGACTACTTGAGCGAACTTGGCGATGTGTTCGACTATCGCAATCAAGGTGGCCTCTTTTTCTTCGAAAACGACGCACAGGGCCGGGTTCTTGAAGATTATGCTTCCAACCGGCGGGCAGCCGGCTTGGACGCAACCATGATCAGCCGGGAAGAGGCTCAGAAGCACTCCTCCATCCTTCCGGAAAGCGCGCTCGGCGCCGTCTTTTGCGCCGATGATGCCCAAATAGATGGTGTGCAGTTCGTCAACGCTCTGGCCAGCGCCTGTGTGCGGGCAGGTATCCGAACTTTTGAAAATACGTCTGTCCTTTCGACCCTGCGAAATGGCGAAACCGTAACAGGGGTCCGCACGGTCCGGGGCGAGATCCATGCATCGGGCGTGGTGTGGGCAACGGGCGCCTGGTCAACCAACCTCCGGGCCGAGGGGATCGACGTCCCAATCAGCACCGCAAGAGTGGGGCAGATGCTGACTCAGCCCATAGACACGCGCTTGAACGCCATAATGCATGGACCCCGGGGTGTGTACGGATGCGGGGCGCTCACGGACCTTCCAACTTATGACGCCGCGGTTTTTGCCCGCCCAAACAGTTCCAGCGCGGGAACGAGCCCCGGCGGGAGTTCAGGGTCCTCGTTCGTCGACTATGACGATTCGATCGCCCAAAACCGCGGTGGGTCAATATTCATCGGCAATAGTCTTGACGGACGGGGTTCCCTCAATCCCCACATCAGCATTAATGCTACAAACGCAATGGTTTCAACAACCTTGGACAGATACTCAAGCCTTGCGGAATACGGCGTTACCGGACTTTGGGCTGGACTCGGAAGCGAAACAACAGACCATCTGCCCATCGTCGATCGGGCTGACGGCGCCTATATTAATCTCGGCCACGCATGGGGCATCGCAAGCGCGCCCATCTGCGGCCAAGTGATGGCGGAGGTCATCGCCGGGGAGACCAGCACCTTTGCTGGTGCCTTGAAAATGAACCGGTCCGCGCTCAGAATCTCCGCCGACTAGCTTTCCAGCGTTCTTTCCATGTCAAAAGCCATGCAGCAGGCTCAGTAGTCCTGACCCTTTGGCCTCAGAACCAAATCATTGACTACCCTTTCAGAATCCTCCTAATATTCAGCCCGTCGACGCTCCGTTAGCGTCTATTGCATGAGTCGGACCGGCGCATGGATTGTGACAACAATGCCATGCCCCACCTGAATATTCTTTCTACGATCTGCCGACCAACGCGTCCGCAACCGCGGGAAGAACATAAAGGACGAACCGCCGACCAGAGACGGCCGACTTCTCAGACAGGAGATTCCTATGACCAAGGCGTCACTAAAGGTAGCCACCATTCAGTTCGAGCTTCGGCCGGAGAGGACCCTCCAGCAGTATCTGGATCATGTGGAGCGGCTGGTAAAGCGCGCGGCGGAACAAAAGGCCGAACTCGTGCTTTTCCCGGAGCTCGCAAGCACGGGGCTCCTCGGAGCAGTCGCCGATCACGAAGTGACGACCGCCACAATCACCTCGGACTATTGGAAGTTCCTGCCGGAGTTCACGGATGACCTCGTTGAGGGCATGCGCAGGATGGCTCGGGATTACAACATCGTGGTTGCTGGTGGAAGTCACAACCGGGTCGCCGAGGATGGATCGCTGCGCAATACAGCGTTCATCGCCCACCCGGATGGTCGGATCGAGTCCCAAGACAAAATCCATCTCACCCCACAGGAGCATGCTCTCGGCGCCCGCGGCGGCGATGAACTTCTGGTCACAAAGATTGGGCCGTTTACTGTCGGCCTGCTGATCTGCGCGGACATCCAGTTCCCTGAGCTCTCACGCTATCTGGTCCATAAGGGCGTCGACCTGATCCTTTGCCCCTCCCTCACGTGGAACCGGCGGGGCGTCCACAGGGTGCGTACCGGGTGTCAGGCGCGAGCTATCGAGAACCAACTGTACGTGGTGATGTCACCACTGTTCGGTACAAGCGGCATTCCCACCGATTCCCCGATGTTCGCAGTTGGTAAGGCCCTAATCGCCGGGCCCGTGGACAAAACAGTAGGAGTCAACGACGGGATTCTGGCCATCACCGCATCAGCCGACGAAGAAGTGCTGGTCGCCGATTTGGACCACGACCTGTTGGTTGCCTCACGTGCAAAGCCCGAAGCACCCGGCCTGGCACTGCGGAGGCTGGATCTGTACGCAAAGCTGCAGGCAGAAATGGGCGCCTAATGTCGCTGTACCAGCATCGCGTGAGGAACCATGAGGTGGACTCTCAGGGGTTTCTCTTCAACAGCCGCTATCTCGAGGTCGCCGACGTCGCTATGACGGAGTTCTTCCGCAGTATTGGTTGGCCCTACCCGAAACTGGTCGCTGAGGGGACGGATCCCTCGGTGGTCAGCGCAGTTCTTTCCTTCAAATCCCCCGCTTACTTCGACGACATTCTCGACGTTGACGTCAAGTGCCGAAACGTCGGGAACTCGAGCTTCAAGATTGACGTTTCGATTGCCCGTGGTGGAACGGAGGTGGCGAACGTCGAACTCGTTTACGTTAACGTCGACCCAACCCAGGCCCGCTCCCGACCGCTTCCAGAAGCCGTCGCGATGGCACTCGATGGCGCCTTGGAGGGCTGATCCAACAAACCTTGCTCCAAGTCCCAGCTACTCTCCCCATCAAGCTCGGCCAGCAAAACGTCGGAGTACGCCTGGCTGGCCATCCAATCACTAACCACAGCATATGGAGCCCCCATGACAACCGCTTTGAACCACAAACCCACTTTTGATCCAAGCAACGTAAACGACTTTGGTCCGGCAAAAATCGAGCATCGAACCGCCGGCTGCGAGCTCCAGCAGCTTGGAACTTACATTATGACGTTCGAGGAGAGCGGTTTCAGCGACCCTTGGACCGTTCAGTATGAGGAAACGATTTACGTCATCGAGGGACAGGCCCGGCTGGTTATCATCAATGGTAAACACAAGGACACCCTGACGGGTGACGCCGACGAATTGCTCGTTCTTCCTAAGGGAACCACTGTTCAGTACAGTGCAACCCCTGGTACACGCCTCTTGCTTTCCATCAGCCCAGTCCACTGGCGTGACGAAGTCGCTTAGGGCGAATCTCAGCTATGGAAGCAACATATGATGAAGGTCTCGGAGGTTCTCCAAAGGCTTGGACGCAACCGTCAACCACCCCTTGGGATCTGGTCGAAGAAGGGCATAACGTGGTTCTCGAAAATGGGAATCACCGTTTCTCCGGAACGGTAGACGCACTGAGTTTTGACCGGACTATTATTTGGGTTACTTCATGGGTAGGGGAACGTCGCCTCTTCCACGCAGCTGACGGTTACGAGTGTTCCGTGAGCAGCCCTCTTTGAACGATCCCCGGCGAACCGCCCACGCTAATACACCCGCCCGGGATTAGCGGGCTGAGGAGACTTGGCAAGACCATGAGCGCTCTGGTGAGTCCGCGACCGGCAGGCTCCGTGCTGAAGCAACCTAGACAAGGTGCGGGTAACAATCGCTTGGACGTCAGGCCGCGGGCCACGCCCTGACGTCTAAGGTCGCTGCTTGTGGTATTTTCCCTGAGCTGCTGACAGGTGAAGCCTCCTGGTCCGCAGTGGTTCTGTTCGAACCGCTCCGCGAGCCATGGAAGCCTACGTCTCCCGCGGTATAGGTGCACTGGCGCTTCGCCCTCAGTACAGGCCCCACCTGACCTCCCACGCTCCGCGGCCCGGGTCCAGGCAACCTTGAGTTGGTCCGGGCCCCTTGTTCTGAGCCCTCCTCCCAGGACGTTCGGCGTGACCGGCAGGCACGGGGACACAGCAGCCTGACGCGAGGACTCGACTGCGATGTGAGTCGTGACGCGCTAATGTCCCGAAGAGGCCGCTGCGAAAATCACTGCACCCCGGATCAGGCGGGTCTCCATATCTGAAGCGCACAACTTGCTGTTCAGTTCGATCCACGGATGAACGACTCGTCCGCTTATCAGTCGCGGCTGAAGATCAAACCAGTTCGAAGCCGTCACCACTACTTAATCGAAGCGGGCGCCAGTATCCTAGTCACGCTCCCGGACAGCCGGCAAAGGGGCCGGCGACGGTTCAACGGGCCGAATCAGCTGCGTTCTCGCTGGTATCTACGCTCAAGCAGAGGCCCCAGGGAACCAAGGGGAGAGCGATTCTTCGTTCAGCCTGATGGGTTGGAGAAAGGATTCCACCGACGAGGCTGGCCGTGTCTGTGGCGATTACGACTTCGTTCTGGTCCACGATGCATGTGTTTGGGGGCAACGGCCGGAGGAAAGGGTCGAATTCGGCCTGGAACTGGCTGACGAAGACGTCTGCGGCAGCGACGCCTGCCATTGTGCCCGCTCTGGTGACACGTTTGCTGAAGTGACGACGTGTTGGTTTGCGCCAAGTGCGTCGATGTAGGCGTAGGTGGCGTGGACTTTGTCATCAGGGTCCGGAGCAGGCCACCATGGCGTTGTCAAGTAGTCGTAGAACTCCGGGCCCATCTCGTATTCGTACCGTTGCGCCGATTCCGGTCCCGACGGGAGGTAGCACCAGATGGAGCCGGGTTCGCCAAAGTAGGATGAATCGGCTCTGAATCCCGTCCCGTATAGTTCCGGCATGGCGTTCAGATTCTGACGCGCCATGTAGTAGACGTTATTCAATTCATCCAGCCTGGCCCTCTTAGCACGGCTAATGGCATCATGGGCGGCTTCTTCGACCGTCCGGATCGATTCGGCGGCGGTCCCTAGGAGGCTCACAGCGCACGATTCGAGTGCGGAAACTGCGCTATCTATGCCTTCGATTCCGGGTGGTGAGTCTGGTGGCGGAGATTCCAGGGACAGCCGCAGGTCAATGAGGCGGTTCATGTCCAGGCGCACAGGCTCTTCGGCGAGGCCTCTGGCACGGGTGGTGTCCCCGGCCCGTATTGCGTCCACAATCATCGTGTGTTCGTACGCCGCCATACGCCGACGGTCAGGCGAGCTGACCCAAACAACCAAGGCCGCCACCTCCGCCTGCGTGGCAATCTCCTGGCGGGTGAAAAGGACGGATCCAGAGGTGGCTGCAAGCCCGGATGTCGCGCAGATCCTCAAGGGAGTACGTAGCAAGGTTGTCCCGCTGGGCCTTGGCGATGTCCCCGGTGTTCGCCCTCACGAAGCTTCCGCCGCCCTTTCCGCGTCGCGATACCAAAAGCCCCAAGTGACGAAGTTCGGCGAGTCCTGCAGGAGTGTTCCAGAACGCTTCCGGGCTACATCCGATCGTGCGAGGGAAGAGCACCGCCTCCGAAAGGCCCCACCAGCGCCGTAACAACACCACCATTTAGCGCTGTAACCCACAAGCGTCCAACTGCCTGGCCAGACATCGAGTTCAGCTTAAACGCCGTCCGGTTACAGCGGTCTCCTACCAGCGCTGTCCAGCCCATGCACGGGGAGGTTGCGTCTCTGTCGTCGAGCATTGGATAGATAACGACCCGGCCCGTCAGAGAAGGGCTACCACGGTCTCGGCATATAACAGCGACGCCGGCGGCGATTCCGGCGACAGTGAAGTGGCCATGTACGGCAGGGTTCACGTCAAGGGGGAGCCGTGATGAACACGATCCGTTGAACTCGCACAGTACGGCTTCAACCTCAAGATCGAAGCCGTACTTGCGACTTTTCAGGTAAGTGAGCTCGTTGGTTCGACTCCATACGTTTGTGGCCTGAACATGGGGATGGCGCCAACGAGTTCACGCGTGTAGTCGTCCGCCGGTGAATCGAACAGTTGGGTGACCGGACCGATCTCCCTGACAACGCCCTTCTGCAAAACGAGCGCGCGATGGGCTATTGCGCGTACTACCGCGAGGTCATGGGTGACGAATACTACAGACGTGCCGTACTCAGCAGACAGTCCGGATAGGAGATCGAGTATTGCAGCCTGCACGGACACATCAAGTGCTGAGGTGATTTCGTCGGCAAGAATCAGCCGTGGATTCGTCACGAATGCCCGTGCGATGGCTATGCGTTGCTTCTGCCCACCAGAGAGCTCACTTGGGTATCGATGGACCATTGATTCGGGAAGATTTACGTCCGCCAGGATTTTACGTGCTCGTTCTTCACGGTCGGCCTTGGATAGCTCGGGAGCAAAGAGATGCAGTGGCCTGGTGACGAGGCTCATTACGTCGTGCCGCGGGTTTAGAGACATGTCGGGGTTTTGGAAGACTATTTGCACGTCGCGCCGCGCGGAGCGTGACCTCTTTCCCACGTCTGGGGCCAGTGTGGCCCCATCAAACTGAATTTCTCCACTGCTGCGTGGGTGCAGTCCTGCAATGGCACGCAGAAGAGTTGATTTTCCACTGCCCGATTCGCCGACAAAGGCGAGCGTCTCACCTGGGGCGACGCTGAATGTGACTCCCTTGACGACCGGGATCGCATGACCACGCGAGCCGTACTCGCACCAGACATCATCAACAGAAAGCAGCGACGTTGAATCCTCGACTGTGCCCAGGACTCCAGGTCGGTCACTTATCGAAAGTGTTTCGTAGTTGCCAGCCCGGAGGCACCGGACGTTGTGTGTTGGCCGCAGCGGCAACAGCTTGGGGTTGGATTCCGAGCAGCTCTTGATACTGAACTGGCAGCGTGGTGCGAAGGGACAGGCCCCAGCTACAACCCCTGGAGGCGGTGCCCCGGGGATCCCTGATAACGCACGAGTGCCGGTTGCATCCGGAACGGCCGCCAGCAGTGCCCTGGTGTAGGGGTGCTCTGGACGTGACATCAATTCACCCGCTGGACCGGACTCGATGACTTGGCCCGCATACATAATCGCGATTCGGTCGGAGACCTCCGCGAGGAGAGGCAGGTCATGGCTAACGAACAAGGCAGCGGTCTGGTGCTCCTCCACTACGCGTCGGAGAAGTTTGACGATCCTTGCTTGGGTCGTAACGTCCAACCCAGTCGTCGGTTCGTCGAGGATCAACACCTCGGGATTGCATGAGATAGCAATCGCCAGGTTGATCCGCTGTTGCTGACCACCACTGAACTGATGCGGATAACGTCGAAGCGCGGCCTCCGGATTAGGGACGCCGACCTCCTTCAAAAGCTCCACTTGCCTGTCATAGTTGGCTTGTCCGGTTAGCCCGAGGTGGATCTTCATGGGCTCGGCCATCTGACGCCCAATAGTCAAGGCCGGAGTCAATCCATTCGACGACGCTTGGGGCATGTAAACTACCTTGCTCCCCCATATGCGTCGAAGTTGTTCAAGGGGGATCTTCAGAAGATCAATGTCGCCCAGCTTTGACTGGCCGGCGGGCACTTGCATGGCGCCCGGCCGATAACCGATCGCCGCCAACGCCGTCGTGCTCTTGCCACAGCCGGATTCGCCCGCCATTCCGAGGATCTTTCCTCGCTCCAGCACGAAATCGACGTCGCTCACGACCTCTTTCAGGACGCCGTTCCGCAGGCCGTACCCCACTGAGAGGCCTCGCACTTCCAGTGCGACCGAGGTACTCATAGCATGAAGTCCTTCGTAGTGTCTTTGTTGACGTAGGAGATGATCGCATCTGCGATCAGGTTGAGGCCAACCGACAGCGCGGCGATGCCGACTACCGGCGCGAGAGCCGCCCAGGGCTGAACCTGCACGTAGCCCAAGCTGGTCGCGATAGATAGGGCCCAGTCAGGGGAGGGTGGCGTAGCTCCGAGGCCAAGGAAATTGAGGGCTGCAACGAAGAGCACGCCGTAGGTGATCCTGAGGGCAAGATCCGAGACGAGCGGCCCGACGATGTTCGGGGCGATCTCCCGCACGACAATGGAAACAGCACGCTCGCCGCGGGCCCGAGCGGCTTGGACATAATCGGCCGTGACAACTGCCAGCGTGGCACCCCGGGCGACTCGTCCGATTGGCGGTACGAACACAACAGCCACCGTAATCAACAGAACTGTCGCCGACGAGCCGAACCCAGCTATAACGGACAGGGCAATGAGCAGGGGCGGGAGAGTCAGGAGAATGTCGAAGACTCGGGCAACCACCTTATCGAACACTCCCCCGGCATATGCAGCAACCATCCCCAGCAAGCCCCCGGTGATAGTCGCCAGTGCAACGGCCGCGAGGGGAATCAGCAACACCATCTGGCCGCCCAGTAGGAATCTGCTGAAAACGTCCCGCCCCAAGTGGTCCGTTCCGAACGGCAGACCGCTGCTGGGCGGCGACAGCGGGCGCCCGACAGCAAGCTGATCGTACGCATGTGGAGCCAATGCCGGACCGAGAATGAGCACGAGCAGGACGGCGCTGACAATGACCAGTCCGAAGCGACCCGACCAGGTGTGGGTAATGGGTCTCAGAGGACGAAACTTACGTACTGGCCGACGATGAACAGCTGTGGCTTGAGGTATGGAATCAACGCTCATCGGGCTGCCTTCAATCGTGGGTTGAGATACGTGACGAAGATATCCGCGATGAAACTAAGTGCGATAAATACCGCCCCCAGTAGCACGGTTATCGAGAGAGCAGAGTTGGTGTCACCCTGGGTGATGGCCTGAATCAAAAGACGGCCCAGCCCTGGGAAACCGAACACGTTCTCAACGATGATGGCTCCGCCCAGCAGGTACGTCATGACTAGTGCAACGGCGTGCACGAGCGGGACGGCCGCGGACCGGGTGGCGTGTTGCCATACAACTAGTCGCCTGGGCAACCCCCGCAGAACGGCGTTCCTTGTGAACGGTGCGTTCAATGCCTCCGAAACGGACGCACGTGCTATTCGTGAAACGTAAGGCACGACACTCAGTCCCAAAGTCAACGCGGGGAGGATGAATGCCAGGAACCAGGCAGCAGTAACCTCCCCCGCGGCGGCAGACGAGCCAACGGGCAGCCAGCGAACCTGGACGGCCAAAAGGATCATCAGGCCCAGTCCGATGACAAACTCCGGGAGCGCGGCCAGCACTGTCATCACAACGAATGCAACTCGGTCAAAGAACCCTCCTTTTCGAGCCATGAACACTCCCAGTAGGATGGCAACGGGAAGGGACCAGGCCAGAGATGCCAAAGCGAGCTCTGCCGTGTGGGCGAAAGCAGGAAGTACCAGCGGCTTGATCGGTACTTTTGAGATCAGAGTTGTTCCCCAATCACCCTGGATGTAGTGACCGAGCCAGTCGAAGTATCGAACGAGCAACGGACGATCCAGTCCCTGCACCGTGATGAACGATTGCAACTGCTCGTCGGTGACGTTGATCCCTAGGGCGTTGCGCGCGATTTGCTCACCTGAACGGTTCATTGCTACGAACGCTATGAATGAAATCAGCACGAGCGTCAGAACCGACATCAGAAGCTGACGGCTCAACGCCAAAACGCGAGACATACTCCTGCCGCCAACCACCACCGGGTCGGCTACGGGTTCCGCTGCCACGCTTGTCATGTCATTACCCTTCTCAGTTGCGAATCATCGATCGTGTCTGCCCGTCCCTCGGCTTTCAGGCCAACCACGTCTTTCTGAAATCCACCGTGTCAACAGTGATGAACAGGCCGTTGACTTTGGAGGAACGAGCATAAGCCGCGTCCGCCCACACAGGAAGCAGAATGCCAAAAGTCTTCCTGGCTTGAAGGAAGGCCTTCTGAGTCAGTTCAATCTGCCGGCTCGGATCCGTGGTGGTGTAAAGCTCATCAACGATCTTGTCCAGGGCCGGATCCGAGAAGTGGCTGTACGGCCAAGCTGCGGTGGAGCGGTAGCTGGCATCAAACCGGGACGGAGGGAAGACCTGAGGACAGTACGACATGAAAGCAGGAGTAACCATGTACCCCTTGGACCAGTACGTGTCCGGCGAGTACTGATCCAATGTCACGTTGATCCCTGCACCCTTGACGGCCTGCTGCCATGCTTGAGCAGCGTCCAACATCCCAGGCACCGAATCGGTAACACTCAACTTGATATCCAGGCCATTCGGGAAACCCGCCTCGGCCAGCAACGACTTCGCCTTATCGGGGGCGTACTCGGGCTTAAGGCCAGGAGGATTCCAAGAAGAATCAGGGGCAATAAACACGTCCGCCGCTGCCGAGCCGTGGCCCTGCAGCGCGGTTTCAACCATCTTGTCGCGGTCGGTTGCAAGCTTAATGGCATCGAGCACTCGCGGATCGTTGAACGGCGCGACGCGCTGATCAAAGGCATAAATCCAGGTTCGCTGATTCTTGATCGTTTCGAGCACCAGATCGTCGCGGCCTTGAATCCCTGCCCACAATGAGATTGGAATCAAATCTGTGACATCTGCCGCTCCCGACAGGGCGGACTGCAGCTTGGCGCCCTGATCCGGCGTAATCGTCGCTTCTACCCCGTCCAAGTACGGCGCCCCACCCCAGTAAGCGTCGTTCCGCGCAACCTTCCAGCTGGATCCCGGGCTCCAAGCCGTGATCTTGAACGGCCCCGTGCCCACGACAGTGGTACCGCTGAAATCAGTAGTACCCTCCTTAACTATGTGACTTAGGGAGTTGCCAATAGTCTGCATCAAGACGCTGTTGGGCTTCTTAAGATTGAGCACTACAGTCGAGGCATCGGGTGCCGAGACCCCATTCATATCGACATAAGGCGACATGAATGCGTTCATAGAACTCCCGGACTTTGGATCGAGCCAGCGGCTGATGGTGTAAACGACGTCCTTTGACGTGAAATCAGTTCCGTCATGCCACTTGACGCCGTCCCGAAGGTGGATCGTCCACTGCGTGGCAGCAGCGTTTACATCCCACGAGGTCGCGAGAGCAGGCTGCGCCACAAAGTCCTTGTCGGTAACAGCGAGCGGGTCATAGATCGCCTTTATGATTGTGGATACATTGCCGGTGAGAGCCGTACCAGGATCCAGGGTGTCCGAACTGCTACCATCACTGATCGCGATGCGCAGCGTACCGCCCTTCTGGGGAACTCCCCCGGACTGTTCTGAACCGGTGCCAGGCGAGCTGGTGCAAGCAGCCAGCAATAGTGCGCCGAGGCTGATGCCGCCGACCGCAAGCACCTGCCGTCGGGAAGCCTCCAGCTTGAACGCATTGACGGGCCTGGCTGCGGATGACTCGTGACTGCTGTGATCCATGTGGTACACCTCCATGTTCGGTGCATCGGACAGACCGATGACGATTGATAAAGAACTTATCTGTGAAAAAGATCACCGTTAATTGTTGATTTTCATAAAAGGGAGATCGCCGTTGGTGTATCCCACAAGCCCGATACATCGAGCGGCCGCAGACTACCTTGGTCAAGTTGTTTGGACAGAGAGTTTGCGTCCTTCTAGGCCAGGCGTGCGGAAGCCCCCCATCGACGAAGGGAGTCCCCAAAGCGCCGTTAAGGACGTCGACACCCTCACTTTGCTGCTTTAGACGGCGACGGGGCGGGTAACCCGGGTGTGCTGTGCCTTCACCAGATCGTGAGCGCCGTGATGTGCGGCCGAAGGTCTCCTCGGAGGTCATTGACCACACGGGTGTGTTTGTCGAAAACCATAGTCGGGCGCGAGGCCGTGTTGTAGGCCGGCCAGGCCAGGCTGTCCGTTGAGGGGTCGCCCGTCCTGGCGAAGTTCATCCAGGCATCGAACATCTTGTCCCCTACATTGAACCGGTCTCCATTCGGGTCGGCGGCGGTGCGTGCCTCATTGGAGTCCTCGCCGTCCCAGGCCACACCGTAGTCCTGACGGTTGAAGACGAACGGAAGCTCAACGCCGTGCGGAGACCACCTGCCATCGAAACACGGAGTCCTCCATTGGCATTCATACGCGAAGACCTGGGCCCCTGCCTGTTCGGCCTTGGCAGAGCTTTGCCGCACTGCGCTGTTCCAAAAGCCGATGTCGGTCGTGATCCGCAGCGAAAGCTCCGTCTGTGGCAGCGACGGCATGGCCCGCCGGTATTCATCAATCAGGGGGACGAGCTCCTCAACCTTGACGTTGCTGACGATGGCGTACGGCGCCAGTCTCCGCGCGAACTCGAGATCGTCGGCGGGCGGTATTTCCAGCTCCCCTGGGACGAAGCCGGCAAAACCCACCGTCTCGTGCAGATCGGTACCGATCATCATCGGGATGTGGCGGGCAGACTCCGGAGCACCATCTGCCCAAGAGTTACCCCTCAGGATTCTGCCGTCGATTACCGGCCCGTATTTCAAGGAGGCCGTCAATCCGTTCGGGGTCAAAGGCGGGTCGGTCACCTTCTCCACATACTGCGCAATCGCCTTCGCCGGGGCCGCCTGCAGGGCCTGGAGGTCGCCGTGGCGGATGCCCAGTTCCCGGTAGAGGCCCGCCGTTACGGTTGAGGCATCCTCGGCCGTGTTGGAACTGAGCAGGGAGCCGCTCATCACGATGGCCTTATGGAAGAGGCCTTTGGCCTCCTCCATCGCCATCAGGCCGATCACCTTGGCTCCTCCTCCGGACTGGCCGAAGATTGTGACGTTGTCCGGGTCGCCGCCGAAGGACGAGATGTTCTCCCTCACCCACTGCAGCGCGGCAACGAGATCGAGCTGGCCGACATTTCCCGAGGTAGCGAACCGCTCGTCGGCAGACTCACCGAGATACGTGTATCCGAATGCGTTTAGCCGGTGGTTGACGCCGACGGCGATGACGTCACCCCGGCGCGCCATGCTGCCCCCGTCGTAGAACGGCGCGCCCGCCGAACCCCAGATGAAGGCCCCCCCGTGCAACCAGACCAAGACCGGCAGGTTCGAGGACATGGTCGCGTGGTCCGGCGCCCAGACGTTGAGAACGAGGCAGTCCTCGTTTTCAACGCTGGGGTCCACCCAGTCAGGGAAGTCCGGGTTGATCTGGGGACATTGAGGACCTAGCTCGAGCGCGTCCCGCACCCCCGCCCAGGGCGTGACCGGCCGAGGCGGCAGGAAGCGATTGGGCCCCGCCGTCGATGCACCATAGTGGATGCCCTTGAACACGGCCAGCCCATCGGCGACCCCGCCGCGCAGTCTGCCCGGTTCCGTCTCGACTATCCGGTAGCCTGTCGAGGTTCCCGCGGCAAAACCCGACTCAAGGGGTTTCACCACGGCGATACTGTTACTTTTGCCCGTTCCCGCGTAGTTTTCAGTCGTCATGCTGGTTCAGGCTCCTGTGCTATGGCCGCGGTCGATTCCCGGTCATAGGAGTCAGATGCGGCAGATTTCGAGAAAATTCGAACGTTAGGAAGCTTTCGCTCGGCACATACGCATGAGCGAGTTGCGCTCTTATCCCGACAATGGGGGGCGTAGCCCCACTTAAGGTTCCGACCAGGCAGAGGGATTCCTCCGGGAGCTGCGTGGCTAAATGGCTTGATTTCTTCAGCGAGAGTTGAGAGGAATATATGAGAAGGAGCGACAGAGTGGAAAGTGGAGAATATACGGCAGACTCAGGTGCAGCTCGGATACTCTCCAACGCACGCTTCGGCCTGTTCCCGCTGCCGGGCAAGGACGCCTGCGTCTGAGCAGTATCCTGTTCCGCTGCGCTTGAGGCAGAGGAGGCCCCTCAGATGCCCGCCGGCGTCGACAACTGCGAGCCGGCGTCGTCCTAAGAGCTTGAGCCACGCGGTCGTCCGACTGATGGGCCACCACTCCGAGGCTGTCCTATCCTCAAGCCTTCCCAAATGGACTGCCGGCGCTTCGTCGGGCGCTTCCGCCGCAATGTCAGAGCGTTCGATGGTGGTCAAAAGCTGTCCGTCTGCCGCGACCACTAAGGCCAGCTGCACGTGGCCGTCAGCGAAGAGGGAACGAACTTCGCCAACGGTCGAGGTCCGAGGGAGCGTCTTGGGGAACCTCACCATCGCCGCCCCGACTGTGCCGCTGGCAGCTGGCCGAGTGCCCTGCCGACGTTCCAAACCTTCTCCCCTCCGCATATGTTGTCGAGCGTGTGCTCCCCGCCTCACCGCAGACTACACATCCCAGCCTGTGCAGCAAGCCCTTAAATGAACGGTCACCCCAGGCCGATATGGCGACGACGACCGACGAATGCGTGGATAAGCAGCGCTATGAACACCGCCATGCAGAGCAGCGCACCGATCGCGAAGGTTGCCCGGATTCCGTCCCCGGTTGCGTGGAGGTCAGGTGCCATATTCGCCGCGAGCACAGCGCCAGAAACGGCGGTGCCGAAGGAAGCGCCAACTGATCGTAAGACCTGGTTGAAGCTCACGGAACTTCCCAATTCCGCCCTAGCCACGCTTCGTGCAATGAGAGCAGGCATTGCGGCGTAACTGGCCCCCATACCGACACCGAAAGTGACCATCCCCGCCAGAATCTCCCAGAGTTCATCGTGGGCAAACCAGAGCAACATTCCAGCCCCGGTCATAATGCCGGCACCAATCGGCAGAAGCGTTGTTAGCTTTATTCGTCGTGAGAGCCAGCGGACCAGTCGGTTGGCCGCGAAGCTTCCCACGGAGAGCGGCAGCATCACGAATCCAGCCCAGAAGACCGGAAGGGCGATGCCATACCCGGTGGACAGGGGAGCTTGTGCGACGAGACTTGAAATTGAGAGGCCGATGTACAGTGCGGCGCCTAATCCGGTTCCAGTGGCATTAGCGAGCAAGACCTCACCGTGCCGGAATACTCGTAGGTTGATCAGGGGGTCCCGCAATCGAAGCCCGGTCCTGACCCAAAGGAACAGAAAGAGAGCGGCCAAAGCAAAGCTGCCCATTGTCCACGGAGATGCCCACCCCCACGTTGGTGCCTCGCTCACACTGAGCAGTAGTCCGCCCAGACCTAGGCTGAGCAACGCGGCTCCGCAGTAATCGAACGGTAAACGCGCGGCTTGCGTATCAGGTCCTGCCGGAACTGCAACGAACACCACTACGATTGCGGAAACTACAAAAAGCACTGCAAACCAGAACGCGACACGAAAATCCGTTAGGCCCGCGATCACTCCCGTCAAGGGGTACCCAAGTCCCAGGCCGGTAGCCACCGTCACGGATAGGCTGGAGATAGAAACCTGCACTTTGTCGGCCGAAGCGTAGCGGCGGGCAAGAGCAATCGTCACCGGTACTATTCCATAGGTCAATCCTTGAAGGGCTCGACCGATGAGGAATACCGTAAAGTTTGGCGCCAAGGCCGCCACCACGGAGCCAACAAGGATGACGGTCAAGGAGACCAGGAGAAGCCGCTTCTTATGGGGGCCATCGCTTAGACGCCCCATTATTGGTGTTGAGATCGCTCCAAACAACAGGTTGACGGTGAGCATCCACTGCGCGTTGCTGACCGAAACATCCATCTCGCGAGATATAGCAGGCACCAGCAACATGCCGAGCGAACTCACGATCGACGTCGAAAGGGCTGCATAAATCAGAGCCGGAACCAATCGGGAGGGCGCAGGCGAGTCAGTCATCGAACGAATGCTCTCGTACGGCAAGCGTGATTCCGTTTGAGCTGACGCGCGATATGCCTGCCAAGTTGGAAGCGGTCGTCCACGGAAAATCGGCAGGACGGTCCAACGATCCATTTGTGCCCACAGGCTTCCTCCGCTCTGTATGAGGTGTATGAAGTAGCGGATTCAGATTCTCGATAGAGGAACACGTTATAACGTCGCTCATTCGCATAATTATACACAAGTAACTTGATAAAGTTGCATGATCTTTTCGATGTTCATCGCCCGGGAAGCATGCGACATTGTCGGATTCACCGCATCAACGTTGGTCGGTCATCTCGGAACCGCCACTGTGGGCGTCGCGAGGACACCTCAAGTTCGGTGGGTACGGCTTTTGATTACGCCGGCAATACATCTGGAACATCGGCCAATGCACCAAGAGCGTTCGGATGACTGTTCGTTCGTGTTCAGTCGCCACATGACATCAGCCAAGCACGGCGATTCGGATCCAAGTCGAAACAGGCACGACGGCGGGCTGCGGCTTCCACGCGAAGCCGCACCGCGCCGTCGAACTGACTTGAAGAAGAGGCAGACTGCTGCGGACGGTCCCATGCCCGCGAGCTGGTCGAATCCTCGTGCTAGAGGCTGAGACCCTCGGCCGCAGCATGCCGGTAAAAGTCGACGTGCTCAGCGGGGAGCGGATCCTTGTTGAGGATGACGTCGGCTGCCTTCTCGGCGATCATCATGACTGGCGCATAGAGGTTCGCATTTGGGATAGACGGCATCACCGACGCATCGACAACTCGAAGGCCCTCAACTCCGTGCACCCGGAAGCTGTGGGGGTCAACGACTGACTGGTCATCGTTCCCCATCTTGCAGGTCCCGCACGGGTGGTATGTCGTCTCGGCATCCTTGGAGACCCAGTCGAGGATCTCCTCGTCCGTCTGAACTTCGGGGCCAGGCGAAAGCTCACCGCCGTTGAATGCTGCGAAAGCGGGCTGATTCATAAGGGCCCGGGTAGTGCGAACACCGTCAATCCATTCCTGGCGATCACGTTCGGTGGACAGATAATTGAACGTCGCAACGGGCTGCTCGAACGGATCGCTGTTCCGCAACTTAATGTGCCCCTTCGACTGTGGCTGCTGCGGACCGAGGTTGATTTGATACGCGTGAGGAGTCTCGGCAGGGGTGCCGTCGTTCCGCACCCCAAGCGTGAGCATGGTGAGCATCAGGTTCGGCATGGGGGCGTCATCGAACGAGCGGACGAACCCGCCGCCTTCGAAGTGATTCGACGCACCCGGCCCTGTCTTATTGAACAACCACTTGAGACCTGTCATCGGATAGGTGTGCTTTTTGACGATGCTCTGGTTGGAGACGGGCTGTTTGCACTCGAACATGATGAACGCTTCAAGGTGATCCTGCAGGTTCTCGCCGACACCAGGCAGATCGGCGATGACGTCGATGCCATGCTCCCTTAGCTCGGCGGCGTTACCGACGCCCGACAGCTGCAGCAGCTGCGGCGAGTTGTACGCACCGCCGCTCAGGATGACTTCAGCGCCTCTGGCGATGGTCCGCTTCCGGAACCGGGTGGCAAACTCGACGCCGACTGCGCGTGTCCCCTCGAAGACCACCCGTGTTGCTCGAGCGCCTGTGATGACGTCGAGGTTTTTCCGCTTCTTCACCGGGGCAAAATAGGTGCGCGCAGCGTTGTAGCGTTCGCCGTTCTCGATGTTTGAATCGAACGAGGAGAAGCCCTCCTGGCGGTAGCCGTTGACGTTATTGACGAGTTCGTAGCCCGATTGCTCGGCCGCTGAGAAGAGCGCATCGAACAACGGGTTGCGCGATCCGTTGTGATGGTGCTGATTAACTGGAATAGGTCCAGATTGACCACGGTACTCACCGGTGGGATCCGAGCCCTTGAACGTCTCGATCCGCTTAAAATACGGAAGAACGTGAGCGTAATCCCATTCTTCGGTTCCGGTCTCTTGGGCCCAGCGCTCATAAACGAGTGGATTGGCGCGCTGATAAAACATCCCGTTAATCGAGCTGCTTCCACCCATGACTCTGCCGTGATAGTGGTCGATTCGACGACCCTTAAGCCCTGTCTCCGGCTCCGACTTGGTACGCCAGTCGTAGAAAGGGTGGCCCATGAGGAAGAGGAATGCTGCAGGCACTCGCACGGGGACATCAAGTGAGGAGTATCTGTGACCGGCTTCAAGGACCAATACTCGGTTTTGTGGATCTTCGCTCAAACGGTTCGCGAGGACGCAACCTGCGGAACCTCCCCCAACAATGATGTAGTCATAAGCGTCAAGCTTCATTGTTTGTCCTCACTTGGTAGATGGCGTTGTTCGAACGGCCTCGCTCGACTGAAATCCATGCCTTGCCAACATCCTTCCGCAAGTGCCCGAGCGAGGGGCTAGGGAAGATTACGAAGTAACGGACGGCATCTTGTGACCGATGACAGATCATGAGATCTCCATATTCCCAAACGGGGCGACCCGGAAAGCCGATCCAGATGCCCTCGCATCGTTCTCAGTTGTGCCAGGGCTCACTTTTCTGTGTTCGTTTCAGAAAATCTACGAGGCGGCGTCCACCGCGGCAAGCGATGATTGAGCGTGACAGTGACCCAACCTTGGACGACGACCACGACCACTGAGGAGCAACTCGACAATGACCCTGGAAAGCATGGACTTTATGGCGTTTGCGGAAACGTACCTCGCTGATGAGAAAGGTGAAGACGCTTCGAAGGTATTCAACCCGGCGACTGGCGAAGTGATCGCCAGATTTCCCATAGCGTCTGATTCCGACGTCGATGCTGCCGTGCAGCGAGCCTCGGAGGCGTTCAAGACGTGGGGAAGCACGTCCCCAGCTGAGCGCGCGGCCGCGCTGCTTAAGATCGCTGACGCCGTCGAGCAGGAAATCGACGAGTTCGCGCGGATCGAGAGCCTGAACGTGGGCCTTCCGATCGGAGATGTGCGCGACTTCGTGGTGCCGACTGTCGTGGATGTTCTTCGATTCTTCGCGGGTGCTGCCCGGATCTCTACGGCGCCCGCCGTCGATGAGTACGACAACGAAAGCACTTCATGGGTTCGGCGGGAGCCGCTCGGTGTCGTCGGGCTCATCACGCCCTGGAACTATCCTCTCCTGATGGGAGCTTGGAAGATCGCGCCAGCCCTCGCAGCCGGCAACACAATGCTGCTCAAGCCGGCGACTGTTACACCCCTCAGTACCCTCAAGCTTGTGGAGATCGCCAACCGCTTCCTTCCTGAAGGCGTTATCAACCTCATCCTGGGTAGCGGATCCGCAGGCACCGCGATGGCCAAACACCCCGGAATTCGAAAGATCGCATTCACTGGCGCAACCTCCACCGGCAAGTTTGTGGCAGCAACTGCTGCAGAGACCGTCAAGAAGGTGGGCCTCGAGCTCGGCGGCAAGGCACCGGTGCTGGTGTTCGCGGATAGCCCGATTCGCCAGACGGCCAGGGACCTCGTGGCTTTCGGGTATTCGGGCGCTGGCCAGGATTGCACGGCTGCTTGCCGCATTATCGTTGAAGAGTCTGTCTACGAGGAATTCGTCGAGGCATACTGCCAAGAAGTCAGCGAGCTCGTCCTCGGCGACCCCTCCGATCCTGCCACGACACTGGGGCCGGTGATTTCAGAAAGGCAACTAAAGTCCGTCCTTGGGTTCATCGAACGCGCTCGGGAAGCCGGCAACACGATCAGGCAGGGCGGACGACAGGCAGATCGTCCGGGCTGGTTTATCGAACCGACTGTGATCACCGACGTTAAGCAGACGGACGAGATCGTTCAGAGCGAAGTGTTCGGCCCGGTAGTGAGTATCCAGTCGGCAAAAAGCGACGATGAGATGCTGCAGCTCGCGAACGACGTCAATTACGGCCTGTCGGCCAGCGTGTGGACGACCAATCTTGCGCGCACTCTGCGCTTTAGCAAAGAACTGCGCTTCGGCACAGTCTGGGTCAACCAGCACACTCCCAATGTTTCGGAGATGCCATTCGGCGGATACGGCGAGTCGGGCTACGGCCGCGAGCTATCGTTGCACGGTCTGGATGAGTACTCCCAGCTGAAGCACGTCATGGTCAAGCCTGGGCTCGACCTTTAGAAGCTGGACGACTAAGAGATGACAGAGAGAGCAGTGACCACTATTACGAACATTCCCACAATGATGGCTGCCGTCCAGCTGGTCGGCCACGGCGGCCTCGACCAGCTGGTGTACCGGACCGACGTGCCGACCCCTGTGGCGGGGCCGGGAGAAGTCCTGGTCAAGGTCGGCGCGTGCGCACTCAACAATACCGAGATCAACACGCGCACGGGATGGTACGACCGGGTGGTCGAGGAGTCTGTCTCAGAGGAGCTTGGCCGTTCGGGGCGCGACGACGATGCCGGTGCCACTTGGAATAGCACGAAAATGTCGTTTCCCCGGGTTCAAGGCGCCTCGGTGGCTGGAACGATCGTGGCAGTCGGGGAAGGAGTGGATGAGAGCCGGATCGGTACTCGAATCGTCGTCGACCCGTCCGTTCGGGATCCGAAGCTTCCCCGCCGTGCACAGATTGTTGAGTACCTGGGTGGAGACCGGGACGGAGGTTTCGCAGAGTATGTGCACGTACCGTCCGTGAACGCCCATCCGGTAAGCACTAACCTCAGTGACGCCGAGCTCGCCACTTTCCCCTGCTCTTACGACACTGCCGAGGAGATGCTGGCCCGGACCGAGCTGAGCGACGGCGAGACAGTCGTCGTCACCGGCGCAGCCGGCGGGGTGGGCACTGCGACTATCCAGCTGGCGCAGGCACGTGGAGCCCGTGTTATCGCAATTGCAAGTGCTGGCAAAGAGGCACGGCTGCGAGAACTCGGCGTCGACGGATTTGTCCCTCGAGATGTACCGGACCTGGCGGCTGCCGTAGCAGCTGTTATCGGTGAACGCGGTGCGGACGTCGTTATCGATGTTGTCGGGGGCAGCATGTTCGAGAGTTTGCTTCTCATGCTTCGGCGTGGAGGTCGATACGCGACAGCGGGAGCCATCGGTGGACCGGTGAGCCGTATCGACCTTCGCGAGCTCATCTATAAGGATCTGGAGTTGCACGGGATCACTAACCCTACGCCCGAGACGTTTGCGCGTCTTGTCGGTCTCATCGAGGAGGGAAAGATCAAGCCTCTCGTAGAAGAGGTCTTTCCGCTCTCTGAGCTCAGTAAGGCTCAGGAGACGATGCTGAAGAGAACCCATATCGGCAAGATTGTCGTTACGCCCGACGTTCATTGACTTCGGATCAAGTACGCAGAACTGAAAACTCGTGAAGGCGCTGGCCGGGGACTTGATGGCCCCGGCCAGCGTTTTCCCTTTCCTGCCATGCATCAGTAACGGTTGTTTCCCAATTCGGTGATGGAGGATTTGTTCCTTCGCGGCGGGGACCAAGACCGGCCCGGCGGCGGTGATCGGCCCGGACAGGCCGCAGTTGCACGGCACACGAGGGTGGAATGGATCGCCTGCATGGGCAAGCCTGTGATGACCGGGGTGCCACATACGGGCTGATATCAGCACTGGTCGCCGACGCCATGGCGTTGCTGACAGCGGCTGCTGCTGACTTGTGGAGGGGGAGGCCGCTGATGCGCAGCGTGGCGGGACGAGAGTCGGTACGGTGAACAAACGACGACGGCGACGCCCCCTTCCGAGGTGGCGTCGCCGTCGTCATTACCATGGGAAAGGGACGATTACTGCCGACCGATGCGGCTGTAAATATCAGCGTTCTTACGGCGATGGACGCTCGCCGTCACAACGCCCAAGATGAACACACCGACTATAAAGGCCATGAGTCCAGCGGCTAGTACTTCGGAACCTCCAACCAACATGGGGAAGTTTATTGCGGCCATCACCAGGACGCTGCCCAGACCTACCGCAGCCAGAATCGGGCAAGCAACGGTTGCCCAGGGCGAGGCGAGCTGGCCGCCGTTGCGACGCATATAGGTTCCAACGGAAAGGTTGCAGACAAAGATGATGACCAGAGCGATGAAGCTGGTCATGCCAAGTACCGCCGCGTAGAAGACGAGAGGATCCAGTCCGAAAACAACGGCGGCACCATTGAGAACGAGAGCAGCAGCGCTGGTCATGATGGAGGCGATGTGCGGCGATCCGTGACGCTTATGGACCGAGGCCATCCTCTCAGGCAGTATTTTATCGGCGCTGAGGTTGAAGACATATCGTGCAGTGATGTTGTGCGCAGCCAGGATCACTGCGAAGGTACTTGTAACGACCATCACTGCTGCAAGGGTGGCTAGCAATTCTCCGCCAGAGGAGTGAATACTGGCATTCATTGCCCCTGTCGGGTCTTCCTGTGCCAGACCTACTACGTTGTCGATGCCCAAAGAACCTATGAATACAACCGACGACAATGCATAAGTCGCCATCGCGATGGCAATGACCGCGAAGGTGGCACGGGGGATGACGCGGACTGGATTACGTACTTCCTCCCGGAAGAGCACCGTGACCTCGAACCCACCATACATACCGATCGCCAGGAGAACTCCCAGACTGAAGTTTCCGTCGAACCAATGCGCCGGGCTCAGAGGCTCCAAGGAAATGCCAGCACCATTGGCACCTCCATTAATGAAAACCAAGACGCAGTAGATGACGATGACGGTCAGTTCGGAGAAGAGGAATATCGTAAGAACTTTAGCTGACAACTCGACCTTAAAGTAGCTGAGGACCGCTGAACCCAGCCAAAAGCAGGCCGCCCAGGCATACCAGGGAAGCTCCGGACCATGCAGGGTGTTTGTAATGAGTTCTCCCGCTACGATGCCAGCGAACGAAAAGGTGCCGGCGTAGACGCAGAAATAAGCGAGCAAAGCGATATAACCGGACCCCAGACCAACATGGCGACCGAGGCCTGCAGTGATAAGGGCATAGAAGCCGCCGGGGTTGGGCAGCACCCTTGCCATTCTAGTGAATCCAACTGAGAACAGAGCCAGGATAATGCCGGCCACGACAAAGGAGATGGGAGTTCCGATACCGGCCCCCTCCATGACCATAATCGGGATAATTCCGATGACAACTACCATCGGTGCGTTGTAGGCCATCACGCTAAAGATCAGCTGGAAGAAGCCCATGTTGCCAGTGAGGTGGGGCGATTGGGTGGACCGCTCAGCGGCCGCCGGAATCGTCAAATCCATTTGTTGTCCCTTCTTAGTTCACGATTTTTGGATCACCAATGATCGAGGTAGGGCCACAAGCGGTACCCAAAGCTTGGTGTGACAAAACCTATTGCCGCACCATCCGAGGAGGTGATTTGTCCGCGAGAGGCGCTTTGTGTCGTCCGCCTCGCACGGTCGGTACGTGATTATGGAACCGCCGCTCCAGGCCTCGTTTGGACGCCCAAATTCAGCGGTCTAACATGATATTGGCCACACTCTTACGCATCCGGAATTGGCTGATTCACCAAGATTGGTCGATGGTTTCGTTCGCGTTCCAGCCATCCTCGAGCGCAGGAGGTTGATTCGCCCCGGCACAGCTTTACTGCTTGCCACCCGGTTCGCAACGGTGCTGCATGCGTAGTTCTTGAGGGGATTTGGAGTTTCGCCGAGCACACGAACCCGCTGTCGGCTGTGCTCCAATGTTCACCACTCCGTTTCGACACCTAGTCTGTTCTCAAAGTGGCCTGGTACGTCTAACGACGTGAACGGGAACCAGACCGACGTACACGAAACGACGCAAGGGGACCCGAAGCATGGGTACGCATTTGACACACTGGGGAGCCTTCGAAGCTGAGAGCGACGGAAAGTCTCTACGGTCCGTCAAACCATGGTCTGGAGATCCGGACCCCAGAGACATTCTCGATAATGTGGCCTCAGCGCAACATCATCCAACTCGCGTGCTGCGTCCGGCCGTTCGTTCGGGATGGCTGGAACACGGACCGGGGAGTGGATCAGGACGTGGTTCCGAGCCCTTCGTGGAGGTCTCGTGGGAACGGGCCATAGAGCTAGTCAGTGCGGAACTTAGCCGTGTCTACGCCGAATACGGGCCCATGGCTGTATACGGCTGCTCATACGGATGGGCCAGCGCCGGCCGCTTCCATCACACCCAAAGCCAAATCCACAGATTCCTGAACTCCCTGGGCGGATACGTTGCAGGTGTGACCGACTATAGTTACGGCGCCTCCGGCGTACTGCTTCCGCACGTTATCGCTCCCCCAGTTGAAATCATGGCGAAGGCAACATCCTGGGACGTGGTCAGCCAGAACACAGAGCTGTTCGTTGCTTTTGGCGGATTGTCAGAAAAAAACAGCGGAGTAGGCCCAGGCGGAATTGGTCGGCACGTCGCTCGCAACGCAATTAAGGACGCCGTTGCGCGCGGCTGCCGCTTCATCGATGTATCACCAATCGCAGATGATACTTATAGGGAAGCCCAAGCGGAATGGATCGCCCCCGTTCCGGGCAGTGACGCCGCTTTGATGCTGGCATTGGCCTTCGTTCTGGATGCAGAGAACCTCGCTGACTCGCAATTCCTGGACCGTTATTGCGTTGGGGCGAACAAATTCTTGTCCTACGTACGCGGTGAAGTTGATGGAGCGCCCAAGAATCCTCAATGGGCAGAAAAGTTGACGTCGATACCTGCTGAGCGAATCGTTCGGCTTGCGCGCGAGATGGCAGCCTCGCGGACGATGATTAACATCAGTTGGTCAATGCAGCGGCAGCAGCATGGCGAGCAACCTGTTTGGCTCGGTGTGACACTTGCAGCCATGCTGGGCCAGATCGGCCTGCCTGGCGGTGGTTTCCAGCATGGGTACGGCTCTTCGGCAGACGTAGGATTGCCATTGCGAGTATCGAGCGCACCGTCCTTTCCTCAGGGGCGAAACGAAGAGCCGTCCTATATCCCCGTAGCACGGATCTCGGACATGTTGCTCGAACCGGGCAGCGAGATCGACTTCAATGGCAACCGCCTGACTTTGCCGAAAATCGAATTGATCTATTGGGCGGGCGGCAACCCCTTCCATCACCACCAAGACCTTGCCAAATTCCGGAAGGCGTGGTCAAAGCCGGCAACCGTCATCGTCAATGAGCAGTTCTGGACGAGTACCGCACGGCACGCCGATATAGTACTGCCTGCAACAATGACGTTTGAGAGAAACGATTACGGGGCCGGCCGCAACGACCCTACGTTCTTTCCTATGCACGCTCTGACGGCGCCCGCTGGAGAAGCGCGGGATGATTTCGATATCTTTGCCGCTGTGGCGGAAAAGATGGGGCGGGGTGATGTCTTCACCGAAAACCGCGACACAATGGGCTGGCTTCGCCATCTATATGACGGGTGGCAGAAGAGGCTCGCTGACAAGGGAACTCCAGTCGTGGATTTCGACACATTTTGGGCGAGCGAGAAGATCGAGATACCGGTGATAAAGCCGGATCAGGTCCTGTTTTCCGAATTCCGGCGCGATCCAATTGAGAATCCGCTGGCCACCCCCAGTGGCAAGATTGAGATCTTTTCCTCGACGATCGACAGTTTCGGCTACCCTGATTGTCCCGGTCATCCCGTTTGGATCGAGCCCGACGAATGGCTTGGATCAGCTGGCGATTACCCGCTGCACCTGATAGCGAATCAACCCAAGACCAAACTACACAGCCAGTTGGACATAGGGGCTACCAGTCAAAAGTCCAAAATACGGGGACGCGAGCCCCTCCGAATGAATCCAGAAGATGCTGCTGCCCGTGAACTCTCGGACGGACAGGTCGTCTTGGTTCGAAACGACCGTGGAAGGTGCTTGGCCGGCCTGGAGATTTCTCCTGCCATACGCAAGGGTGTTGTCCAGCTTTCAGCAGGGGCCTGGTACGACCCTGCACCCGATGATCCTTCGTTCTGCCGCCACGGAAATCCCAATGTGTTGACATCGGACAGGCCGTCTTCAAGTCTTTCGCAGGCCACCACTGCTCAGCACGCACTCGTTGAGGTTGAGGCATGGACGGCCGATATCCCTGAACTGGACGTCCTCACAGCGCCCGTTCTGGTCAGCGACAAGTAGGATGCCGGCTCAAGGGATTCCCCTCTAAGTGTCCGCATTCGGCCCTAAAGAAAAAGGACTAATCAATGTCAGTTCAACCTTCTGCCCTCGGCCCCCTTCCTCCCTATGACCCTGAAGTTGCACCGTTCATGGCCAGCATGGCGGCATACGAAGACCAAGCGGCTGCGCTCGAAGCGATGATTCAACAGAGGGAATTAATTCTGGGGGATGATCAGATTACGCGTAACGGAATGTTCACGGTTCACACGAAGGTTATAGAGGGCCGCAAGGGGCGATCCGTGACCCTGCATGTCATAGGTCCGGCACACCAATCGGCACGTGGTGCCGTTGTTTGGTTGCATAGCGGCGGGATGGTTACTGGTGCGGCGCTCTCACTGGATCTTCCCCAAATTTTGGACATCGCTGAAGATCAGTCCCTGCTCGTCGTTGCAGTGGAATACGGTCGGGCGCCCGACCATCCTGCCCCAGCCGGAATGCTGGATTCTCTTGATGCCTTTTTATGGGTCGCAGCTCATGCAAACGAGCTCAACTATCCGCGGAATGCCCTGTTCCTGCATGGACTCAGCGGCGGCGCCGGCCTGGCAGCAGCAGTCGCTTTCGAAGCGCGCGCGGCTGGCCTGGACTATGCCGGCTTGGTCATTGACGGGGCCATGATTGACGACAGGGCAGGTTCGATCTCCTATCAACAACTCGACAACAGTTCTACGGCTGTTGCCGAGATGTACCGCGTGATGTGGAACGCCGTCCTGGGAAAGGCCTCTCCTTCTATCCTTGATGACTATCCGCACCTCGCTGTTGGCCGTCTGCTTGACGGTGACTTTTCCGGCTTTCCTCCTGTCTTTCTCATGTGTGGCGCGAGTGATGCCTTCCGAGACGACACGACGGCTTTGGCTCAGGCAATCTGGCGTTCCGGTGGCACGGCAGACCTCCACCAATGGGCCGGCACAATTCATGGTTCGGATCTGATGGTGCCCGAAGCCCACGTTTCCAAGGAATCGGCAGCAGTTCGGAGAGGGTGGTACGACAGGAGAATGAGGAGCATTATTGAAGACATCCGGCTGTCGGCGGATGAGAAAATTCAGGCCAATTAAAGTAACTTGTACCCCTTAGCCGGCCAACATGCGCACTTTCGACTCCAACACGCGCCACTTGGGACGCTATGAGGACACCTCTAGATCGGCCGGTAGTGGCGGCATGCTGAGTCTCAACCTGCCCGTTGGTGACAGACACCGAAAGAATTTCGCGGGTCCCACTCTCTAGCCTGAAAGCACAGCCGAGAGTAGCGTCCATTTCGAGGGAATGTTCACGTGAGACCTTGCGGCGTATCGGTGCTAAACGGCGCTGGCCTCTACTGGGAGGTCTGGAATGTCCGCTTGGAATGTTGATAATGCTGCGGGGCCTCTAGGTGCCGGGACGGTTACTCTCGTTGAGGGTTCGTCTTTCTGTATCTCCTTGGCGAACGGTGATATTCATCCTGAGCATCCACATGGTCTTTTCGTCCAAGACACTCGTATCTTGTCGCACTGGGGCTTATCCGTAAACGGCCAGGTGGTAGAAGAGTTGGGGGCTGAAACGAAGGAACCGTACCGCGCGCTATTTGCGGGACGTGTACCCGGCTTTAACGGACGCGCCGATGGCCCCCTTATTGTGGAGCGGCTGCGCGAAGTGGGCGCCGGAATCCACGAACAGATCACCGTCCGGAACTACTCGCTTGTGGCGGCCAACTGCGTCGTTTCGCTAAGAGTTGCCGCCGATTTCGCTGATCTTTTCGAAGTGAAGGAGGCGCGAATAAAAAGGCATTGGGACGAAACCCGCCAGATCCGGAGCGATGAGCTGGTTATTCAGGCCACCTGGCAAGATGTCCAAAAGGGCGTCGTTATTCGTGCCCCTGGCGCGGAGGTTACGGCGGAAGCGTTGACATATAGGTTGACCATCGCACCGCGCGGCCAGTGGAGCACAACCATTACGGTGATGCCCGAAACCGAGAGCGGCAGCCGTCCACCGTCCTTCGTCCACGCGGACGGCGAACTCTCCCCCAGTGACCTTCGCCGACAACAGTGGGTGGCCAAGATTCCGGTCCTGCAGATGGGGAACCGGTCGATTGAACGAACTATGCGGCGCAGCTATGACGATTTGGGCGCACTCAGGATTGAAGACCCTTACCACCCGGACCGAGTTGTCGTGGCCGCCGGCGCACCGTGGTTCATGACCCTTTTTGGTCGGGACTCGTTATGGGCCTCGGAGATGTCGCTTCCTATTGATCCCTCCTTAGCACTGGGCACACTGCAAACACTCGCCGACCGCCAGGGCAGCGTGATAGATCCAATAAGCGAAGAAGAACCCGGCAAGATTTTGCACGAGGTCAGGCTTGATGTCTCAAGCGGACTGGCCCTAGGAGGCAAGGCCACCTATTACGGCAGCGTTGACGCCACCCCTCTCTTTGTCATGGTTCTCGGATCGGTTAGCCGTTGGGGATTCGCCGCGGACACCATTGCCGCTCTACTGCCCCACGCAGACCGCGCACTGGAATGGATCCAAAAATACGGGGATAAAGACGGTGACGGGTTTGTCGAATATGAACGCCTGAACAACCAAGGGTTGATTAACCAAGGCTGGAAGGATTCCTGGGACGGTATTAATTTCGCAGATGGAAGTATGCCCGAGACGCCAATAGCCCTGTGTGAGGTGCAGGCATACGTCTACGGAGCCTACGCGGCCCGCGCCTGGATGGCTTATGATGCCGGAGACGATGTTTTGGGCAACCATTACGCCGATCTAATGGTGCAGTTGAAGAAGCGTTTCAACGAGGAATTCTGGATGCCGGAACGTGGCTATTACGCCGTTGCCTTGGACGGCAACAAGCGCCAGGTTGACGCTTGCGCTTCCAACATGGGGCACTGTCTATGGCTCGGACTTGTGGATGAGGACAAGGCACCGTCGGTGGTGAAGCACCTCATGTCCCCCGAGATGTTCAGCGGATGGGGCGTCCGAACTTTGGCCACGGACATGGGTGCGTATAACCCCGCCAGCTATCACAACGGCTCCGTATGGCCCCACGACAACGCCATTATTGCAGCCGGACTGCTGCGGTATGGGTTCGTAGAAGAGGCGCAACGGATCTCGACTGCCCTACTGGAGGCCGCCGAGTTTTCCGGTGGCCGTCTCCCGGAGTTGTTTTGCGGTTTCAGCCGGGATCAATTCGCAGTGCCTCTACCCTATCCGACGGCATGCTCGCCTCAGGCCTGGGCGGCAACGACCCCCATCCTGTTAGTGACGGGCCTGATGCGGTATGACGCTCACGTTTCCCAAGGCGGCGTGTGGATGGACCCAGTCCTCCCCGATTCTTTTGGTGATGTCCACATCACAAACGCACCCATGGCAGGCGGCAGAATTACCATTGACATTTCACAGTCCGTCCCAGTCGTCGATGGCTTACCCGATCATTTGACTTTCCATCGAGGGCATAGGCCGTGGATTACTGAGTTAGTGGAGCAAGCCGATCGACGCCGAAAGAGCTAGGCCTGCCGCCGCCGGCAGACAGGACCGGACAGACGCAAGGTAAGGACGAGATCCTGAAAGCGCCGCCGAGGCCCCAGGCCAGCCCAGAGTTTCTGCGACGAACAGGATCAGTCCAGAGCTTGCTGGTGTAGGGGCCATCAGCCCTAACCATGGCTGGCCCGGGAATACCCGCGGCTTCGTCGGCGCCGAGGGTACCGGCATCACTCAGTAATCGAGCCAACCCGAACCCGGTCGCACCCACTCGTAAACGATGAGAACCGGCCGGGCGACTCACTAACGCCTTCCACCGTGGGGCTCATGCAATCGCTCACGGGCTCGGCGCCACAGTCATCTCAACAACCCGAAACCCAGTCCGGTCTGATCTCCTCATCGAGGTGCGCCGACCATGCTCTGGTCGATGACGACTCCCTGCCAGACGCGATCCGCAAGCTCGCACCGGATGGCCTCGACTCAGCCCTGGAGTTCGTCAGAGCAACAGCTCTCCCCGAGATGCTCCCTCTTATTCGGCCCGACGGCACAGTCTGCTTCGTCGGGCGCTCAGCGCAAAACTGGACCTTCCCGCCGACGCGCTGAACCAGTATCTCCGCAGCATCGAGGCCGCACTATAAAGATTGTCCTTGCAAGCGTCTACGAAGGGCTCGAAATGTGGTGAAACCAAGCACAACATGACCTAGAGTCGGACACCGGCCCGGGAAGCGGTTGAATTAGTTTCCCGTGAACTCGATGGCATTGAGGTCACCTTTGCTTTGAAACGTCCTCACGGCACGCTTGTGGTCTTCCGTGGCGGCCAAGACTCCCTGGGCAAGCCCCTCGCGGTCCAGTGCATCACCGAGGGTACCGTCAACCGAGCGGTTGGTAAGGAGCTTTGTCAGTCCAAGGGCCAAAGGGGCTCGTCGAGAAAGCGATGCACAATACGCCACGGCTTGGTCGTCAAAAGACTCACCCTCCAGAACCTCAGCTACGAACCCCAACTGTTTGCCTTCATGTGCGGAGAACCTGCGCATGTTCAGCACCGCATCCTTGGCGCGGTGCAGACCGATGGACTGGGCCAGGAAATAAGTACCGCCCATATCTGGCATCAGACCCATTTTTACGAAGGACTGCTGGAACCATGCCTGTGGGGCGGCTAAGATGAGGTCGCAGGCGAGGGCAAGGTTGAAACCAGCTCCAGACGCAATGCCATTCACCGCCGCCACGACCGGCTTCTGCAGGTTGTACAGGCCTTCGGTAATCTGGCGGCCATAGGTCAGCACTTGGTTCATCTCAGCCGGAGTGCGTCGCCCCATGCCCCCAATATCGCCACCGGAACAGAACGCCCGGCCGGTACCTGTCAGCATCAGCACGCGCACCTCCGGTGCAGATGCCGAAAGGACAATTTGCTCCACCAGTGCACGCTTGACGGGATCATCAAGCGCGTTCAAAGTGTCCGGTCCGTCCAGTCGGCAGCGGAGCACTCCTGCTGCTGGGCGGTCAATCCTCAGCTCTGTCATGCCGTCACTCTTTGAAGTGAGCGGCGTTCCAAATTGCTAGGCGTCAACGGCATCGCTGACATCACAGTTCTCATGGATCGGGAGAAATTCGGGAATCTGGCAGGCGGCGCGGTACTCGATGCGCAGGCGTTGAACCAAGTCAGACACTGAAGGAACATCGTCGATGAGGTCGATGCCCTGGCCGGCACTCCAGATATCACGCCATGGCCGCGTCTTCGGCGGCAGATGGTCGTAATTACCGCGGCCGGATGAGACCGGAAGATTCTCAGGATCCAAGCCAATTGAGGCAAGTGAGGGCTTCAACCAATTGGCGGGAACTGCAGTTACACTGCTCGTATAGACCAGATCTGTCGACCTAGCCTCAACAAGCATCTGCCTATAGGCCGGGGGAACATTCGCCTCTTTTGTGGCAATGAAGCGGGTCCCTAGGTACGCGAGATCGGCGCCGAGGATCTCTGCAGACCTGATAGCGGCGCCGGTTGAAATGGTGCCGGCCATAAGTATTGTGCCGTCGAACATATTCCGCACCTGAGGAATGAAGACCAGTGGGCTAAGTAGCCCCGAGTGGCCACCTCCACCGCCGACAATGCAAGTCAGACCGTCGACGCCGGCGGAGATCGCCTTCTCAGCGAAGCGCATGCTCGTGACATCGTGAAAGACCTTGCCGCCCCATCCGTGCACAACTCGTGTGAGCTCGGTCGGATCGCCCATCGCACTGACGATAACCTCTACACCGTACCGAGCGCAGAGATCAAGGTCTTCCTTCATCTCATCAGCTGTCTTGCGTCGAGAAAAATTCACTGCCAGGGGGCCGATGATCGCAGAGGGAACTCGTTCGCGATACTCGTCAAGGTCGAGGCGGATCTGGCGGAGCCAGTCCCCGAATTGTGCGAGGTCGGCGGCGTTGTGTCGCGGTAAGACGCCCATGATTCCCGACTTGCATGCCTCGCGAACCAGGTCGGGCCCGGACACACCTGCCATGGGTGCGCACACAACGGGCAGAACGAGCGAATTACGTTGTTTTGGATCCAATGACATATTGTGCCCTCTGCTCTTTGATCTTGCCGACTTGGTCGGGGGCTCAGGTCTCCGCCCGACTACTATCGGTGGGCCCACCCTAACATAGTTGCTTACTAGAAAGTAAGTTTTTCCAGTGCTCGATCTAAAATCCATGAGCCCAAGATCTCCACAAGCGGCAGGAACCCTGAGGTTGCTCACCCGACTTCATATCGGTCACGCCAGCCGCCGATCAGCGGTCCGAACTAGCCGCCGCAGAACCCAATGGCGAGCAGAACATTTCGGAGACCGCTTTCTCCAATTCACCCGTTGGGGCGGTGCTTGGCCATTGACACACGCCGTTTGTGACCGCAATCATAGGTGTGCCGCCTATTGGAACACTGTGCCAATGTGGCAAATGGGTGGGAAACTACAGACCACCTCGACTAATCGGAGGTTATTTAGTGAGTCATCCAACGCTGCCCAGTGCGGCAAATATCCAGTCAGCCAAGGCCGCTCATCGACGAGTCGGACCCGCGGTTGTCGTAGGCACCGCTCTCGAATATTTCGATTTCTTTCTGTACTCGGCGATGGCAGGACTAGTAATCGGTCCCACGTTCTTCCCCTCTTCGGACTCAACTGCAAGCGCAATGGCTGCCCTTGCGACGTTCGGTGTCGGGTTCCTGGCCCGCCCTCTTGCGGGCCTGGTGTTCGGCATCATGGGAGATAAGTTCGGACGCAAGGTGGTGTTGTCCTGGAGTCTTATCTTGATGGGCGGATCCACGGCACTGATGGGATTGCTTCCTTCTTACGACACGATCGGCGTGGCAGCGCCCATCGTGCTGGTCCTGCTTCGCATCGTTCAAGGTGTTGGCGCGGGCGCAGAATTCAGTGCTGCGATAACCGTCTCCTATGAACACGCCGGGGAGGGCAAGCGCGGGCGGTTCGGCTCCCTCCCGACGCTCGGAGTCAACCTGGGCGTCTTCTTCGCCTCACTCGCGGTGGCTGGTTTGGCGTTAATCGGCGACGACTTCTTCTACTCTTGGGGTTGGCGAATCCCGTTTGTAGTAAGCTTTCTCGTTGCCGTCGTGGGGTTCGTTATTCGCCGGAAGCTACCGGAGAGTCCCGATTTCGAGGCAATGCCAATTGCCGAAACCCGAAGAAGCTGGTTTCGTGTTTTGGCCGACCTTTTCAGGTCAGACTGGAGGGGCCTGGTAATCGTGTTCGCAACTTACGCCGGCTACGCACTCATCGCGACTCTTTGGAAGACCTTCTCCATTTCTTACCTTGCTGAATTCAAAGATGTTGGTGGTGCCGTCAGTAGCTTCGGCATAACGTTGGCCAGCGCGATCGCAATTTTGTGGACACCCATTTGCGGTCGGCTCTGCGACGTACTCCCTGTTCAGAGAGTCCTGACGTACGGCGGCCTTATGGTCATCGCCTACGCGTTCCCCTTTTTCTGGCTACTCAATACAGGAGTCGCGCTGTACATCTGGATCGCCCTGATTCTCGGGACGGGCATTCTTGCGCCGCTACTCTCCGTAGCGGCAAGCCCATTCATGGCCCGGCAATTTGCTACCAATACTCGTGTCACGGGAGTAGGCGTGGGCAAGGAGTCCAGCGGCGCAATTACCGCCGGCTTCGGTCCCGTGGTGGCTCTGGCACTGATAGCGGCTTCCGGGACCGAAAGCACGGCCGCCGTTTCTGGCATGTTCGTGCTCGGAGGCATTTTGTTCGTGTTCGCCGCCTGGCAAGGCCGTACAACAGCACCGTCCATCGAAAAAGCAGACGAATCTCTGATGAAGAAGGTTTGATCCAATCTTGACGCGATAGGAATGCTGCCATTGAACAGGCGCCGCGTGCAAGCCGCCCGACTAAACATCACTTCGTCAACTGCCCCGAAGTGATGTTTAGTCGGGCAATCTCGGACGCCTTGATCCGTGCATGCTAGCCGCGTCCTAGCGTGCCTAACTGTCCCACCCTGTTGGACGCTAACACGGCTGGGGCGCCCGGCCTTTGTCCAGTCGGGATTTCAGGCCTGGGTGCGAGCAACCTGCCCAGCATAATCCGCCGCTTACAACGCAAGCCTACCCGTGTATGACAAAAGAGCGGGAAAGGCGAGGTCGACATCATCTACGGCTACATCCCGATCGCCAACCATGACCTCGACGCGGCCCTGAAGCACTTCCGCTACGACTCAACGTTCGTGAACGGCAGCGGTGGACACGCCCTCACGCATGCTAGTTCGGTGTTCCCGGACTCCCCTGGATCATCCACGACAAGGACGGCTACAAATAACCCTACTCGGCGGCAGCCGTTATTAGCTGATAATCCCATAATGTCATCCCAGTTCGATTCAACACCGACCCTTGCAGTCAGCTTCGATGTCCCGGCTGGTACGGCGGGACGCAGTAAGCTGGCGAGACAATCTGCAGTGTCGGCAAAAATTGGGAGGGGTCGGTTGGCTAATGAGGGCGTGAGAAGCGTGTTGACCGGAATGCGTGTCCTTGAGCGACTTTCCGAGCCTGGTCTGGTGGGTGTATCGCAGCTGGCCAGAGACTTGGAGCTCCCAAAATCGTCAGTACAGCGGATGCTCCGCACGCTTCAAGAGGGAGGTTGGGCCGCCGAGGTCCAAGGCCAAGTGACACGTTGGACCTTGACACCGAAAATGTTCCAGTTGGGGCAGCGACACCAGGCAGGCAATGATCTCCGCACGATAGCCTTACCGGCGATGGAGCATCTTCGGGAGGAGACGCGCGAGACCGTCCATCTGTCTGTCATAAAAGGGGATTCGGTTTTCGTCCTCGAGTGCCTCGAAAGCCCCCAGGCGGTACGTGCCCACGTCTCACCTGGCATGTCCATTCCACTGTTGGCCTCCGCCAACGGGCAAGCGCTTCTCTCGACATGGTCGGACGAGGAGGTCAACGAGATCCTGTCTCGGGGATTGACCGCCTACACACCGTTTACAATCACGGAACGCGATACCCTGTCCGCTGCCATTGACCAGGCCAGAGTACTTGGCTACGCAGTGAACGACCAGCAGTGGCAGGAAGGCGTCCACGGCATTGCGGCACCCATCGTTGTCGCGGGAGTAGGCGTGGCTGGGATAGGCATCTCAACCCCGGTTCATCGAATGTCGGCTGAGTTGGAAGATAAATTCGGGGGCATGTTGGTGAAGGCTGCCATGGCAATCGCTCACGGCTTAGGAGAAGGGCTGTGAGCCTTGAGTTCCACGAGTCCGTTGTTGCAGTCGAAACATCGTCGTCCCCTCACACCCCCGCGCAAGGTTCCACCTTCTGACTTTGCCGACGTTGTGCCAGAGACGGACAGACGGTCTGACAGTACAAGAATCTGGGCTGCTTGTCGGCCGATGTCGAGTGAAAACCAATGCACGGCAGCTTCATCAGCATCCTGGGCGCGAACACCATGCCCAGCATGGTCCGCCGCGCCCTGCGAAAGCAGACCGAGTCTGGCACCAGACCGGGACGCGCGACGTCACCGTTATCTACGGCAACATCCTCATCGCCAACCAGGACCTCGACGCGGCCCTGAAGTATCGCCCATACGACTCGATGTTCGTCCACTGCACCCGGCGGACTCACCCTCTGGCATTCCGGTGCGGTGTTCCCCAGGGACACCCCGCTGGAACTTCCGCGACTAAGTTAGCTAGGAACGGAACCGCAGAGGCCCACACCGCGGGCCCGGTTCACTCGACGAGGACCACCAAACTGATGGCTCACCCAAGGCTCTTCTCGTCCGTGACTCTTCCGCCCGCGGGAACATCGGCTGCTTGTTACGCGGACGTCACCTTCGAACTGGGTCTAGACACTGAAACAACACCAAATCCGTGCTCGTCGATTGGTTAAACCACCACTACCCGAAGCGATTTACGTAGGGCAAGATCAGTGCACGCTGCCGAATACTTACGGACCTAAGGAGACCACCTGAGGATATGTACACAAAGGGAGCCGGCGAAGCGCGCTAAGCCGATCCAGACGATGACTCGCGCCGCCGTCGTCAGAGTGCTTGGTGTTGGTTTTGTGGTGCTTGTCACAACAGAGCGCCAAGACTTTAGGTTGGAGCTCAACGCCCACCGTTACGGCGAAGTGCTCAAGCGACCTTGAGACAAGACCTCGACCACCTTGAGAAGAAGAAAGGTATTTACCATGACTTATCCGCAGGTAGCTGCAACCGAACTCGAACTGGTGGATCTTGACCACTGGGGAATGTTGACAAACGATGATGACTTGGCGCACACGTTGCCGCGCAAGGACATTTCCACTTACGAGTTATCAGAAAACGACACAGCGTCCGAATACATGCTGACGTCCGACTCACTTCCTCGAGACGGCGTTCCTGCCGGGAAGTACTACCACTTCCGCTGGACCAGTCACACCGTTTACCCGGGCGTTACCAGCAGCGTCTACCTGTACCTGCCCCACGGCGCTGAGGAAGCCGAATCGGTCAACCTGATGATCTGCCTGGACGGCCTGGAGTACGCCGGAGAGCAGTGTCGTGCCACCACAGTGCTGGACAACCTGGTGCATGACGGCGAGATCCCCATGACCGTTGGCCTCTTCCACAACCCGGGCGAAACCGGACCGGGCTACCCGATCTACGGCGGGAGCACCAACCGCGCTGTCGAGTACGACACCGTCAACGATGACTTCGCCCGCTACCTCGTGGAGGAGCTATTTCCCGTCATCCGGACCAAGGTCAGGCTCACCGACGACCCACGCGGCCGCGTGATCTGCGGCTTCAGCTCCGGCGGCGCAGGCGCCTTCACCGCGGCCTTCCATCGCCCGAACGAGTTCGGAAACGTGATCTCGCATTGCGGCAGCTTCATCAACATATTGGGTGCCAACAACCTGCCCAGCATGGTACGCCGCGCACCGCGAAAGCCGATCAGGGTCTGGCACCAGACCGGGACGCGCGACGTCGACGTCATCTACGGCAACATCCCCATCGCCAACCACGACCTCGACGCGGCCCTGAAGTACCGCCGCTACGATTCGATGTTCGTGTACGGCACAGGCGGACACACCCTCCGGCATGCCGGTGCGGTGTTCCCGGAGACACTCCGCTGGATCTTCCGCGACCAGGTTGAAGACAAATGACCCAGGACACGAAAGCGCAGGAAATTGGGACTATGAACGCCGATACTGACGCGGCAACATCAGTGCAAGTGGAGTTCGATGCCCCTGCCCAGATGCGGGACGGCGTCGTGCTGCGGGCTGACGTCTACCGGCCGGCCGGCGAGGGCCCATGGCCGACGTTGGTGGTCCGGACGCCCTATAACAAGAGCGGCGCGGCGGACAACGTCTGGAACGGCTTCTCCCCCACAGAAGTGGCCCGCAGAGGGTTCATCATGGTCATCCAGGACGTCCGTGGGCGTTATGCCTCTGACGGTGACTGGGAGCCGCTGCAGCACGAAGGTGAAGACGGCGCCGACACCATTGCCTGGGCCGCCCAGCTTCCCGGCTCCACCGGGCGCGTCGGGATGCTCGGTGGCAGTTACTGCGGGAACACCCAGTGGCAGGCCGCACTCCAACAGCCGCCTGCGTTGAAGGCCATTACGCCTCTGATGACGTGGACGGAGCCGCGCGAAGCCCTGGTAGCCCGCGGTGGTGCCACCCAGATATCGGTCATCGCGTCATGGTCGTTGGCTGCCGGGTTCGACTGGTTGTCGCGTCAGGGCTTGAGCGGCGAGGAGCTGACCGCCCGCGTCGCGGCACTGGTCGAAGACTTCGACAGTCTTGAGAAAGACGGCTACTGGGGATTGCCAGCCACCGAGCTGGCCGTGCTGCGCCGGCACCGCACGCCGGTCTTCGTAGACCCGAGCGAAGCCAATGATGTGGAAGCCACGCAGCACATGCGTGTCGCCGGAAGCCACTCGCGTGTCCAGATCCCCAGCCTGCACACGGGCGGCTGGTTCGACACCTGCTTGCAGGGAAACATCGACAGCTACACGACAATGCGTGACCTCGGCCAGGAATCACGACTGATCATCGGACCGTGGACGCACGTGGACTTCGGGCCCCGGGTCGGCGCCCAAGACTTTGGAATCATGTCCAGTCGAGACGCGGGAGCCCACCCGAATGGGCGCTGGAGCGATGAAGTGCTTGCATTTCTCCGCGGACACCTCACCGATGATGAAACACCGGTGAGCACCTCGGCGCCGGTACGGATCTTCGTCATGGGACGCAACCAATGGCGCGACGAGGAAACCTGGCCCCTGCAGCGCGCAAAAACTGGGCGCTGGTACCTGCAGGCCAATGGCGGCCTCAACACGACGACGCCACCGGTCCACGCCGATCCGAGTGAGATCGACTACAACCCCGCCGACCCCGTCCCCACCCACGGTGGCCCAATGGCCGCCACACCAGGACGAGGCCCCCATGACCAAAGTCTCGTCGAATCACGCCCTGACGTGCTCGTCTTCACCTCCGACGTCCTCAAAGAGGACCTGGAAGTAACAGGACCGATCCGTGTACGGCTGCACGTCCAGAGCTCGGCGCCCTCAACCGATTGGATCGCCCGCCTGTGCGACGTGGACCCCGACGGGCGGTCTCTGAACCTAACCGACGGAATCTTCCGCATAAACAACAGGGCAGACGAGACTCAGGAGATCGAGATCGATTTATGGTCAACAAGCAACGTGTTCCTCGCCGGACACAGGATCAGAGTACAAATCACCAACAGCTGTTTCCCACGCTGGGACCGAAACCTCAACACAGGTGATCAGGCCGGAACAGAGCTCATCATCGCACATCAACAGTTATTCCACGACGCCAACCGCCCGTCCTACATCGAACTGCCCGTCGTCCCTGACGAGAATAAACCTTTCGACGCATAAATGTTGTTAGTCCTACTGCGCGGGCCATACCACGCAGTAGGACTGGCTTAGCTCCGGGGCAAGAGTATTTGAGCAGCCCTGCAGCATCCAGAAACCGCTGGACCCGACACCTTTCGCGGAGTGGTCCTCCGCTGATTCCTACCTGGGAGCGAAAAACGCAGGCACGAAATTAGCGGAGTTCTAACCCAGCGCTCGGAGGCGGGGCCTCCCACACGGTTGCTGAGGAAAGATGCATTTGCATTCGAAGAATATGCGAGTAGATGCAACGCCCGGTCGCTATTAAGGTTGGCCGCCGAGGAGTCTTATCGATCTCTCGCGGACACACTGGCCACGTCGAGCATGAAGCTGCGGCGTGCAGATGGCCCCGGCGCGGCTCCCCGCGACTGCTGTCGGTGACGGTCGAAAAGTGAGCCATTGTGACGGTTGAAAACTGAGCCACTCGTTCCAAACGATTGGGTGGGTGATCACTGTGGAGGATTGGGCGCTTATTCGGCGGTTGCATCTTGCCGAGGGTGAGTCGATGAGGTCGATAGCAGCGCGGCTGGGTATCTCAAGAAACACGGTTGCGAAGGCTGTCAGTGCCGAGGGGCCGCCGGTGTATGTGCGCGCGCCGCAGGATTCCGGGATCAAGGCAATCGAGCCGGCTATCCGGGCGTTGCTGAAAGAGAATCCGCGGATGCCGGCCACGGTAATGGCGGAGCGGGTGGGGTGGACCGGTTCTCCGGCTTGGTTCAGGGAAAACGTGGCCCGGATCCGGCCGGAGTACGCACCGCCGGATCCCGCGGATCGGATCAGTTACGAACCGGGCGAGCAGGCCCAGTGCGATCTGTGGTTCCCGGAGGTGCGGATCCCGGTCGGGTCCGGGAAGCCGCGGATCCTGCCGGTGTTGGTGATGGTGTCCTCGCATTCGCGGTTCATCATGGCGAGGATGATTCCGTCGCGCATGACCGGGGATCTGCTCGCTGGCATGTGGGAGCTCCTTGGTGGTTTGGGCGCTGTTCCGCGGCGGCTGGTCTGGGATAACGAAACCGGCATCGGTCGCCGGAACAGTTTCGCGGCCGGGGTGTCAGCTTTCGCCATGGTCCTCGCGACGAAGATTGTGCAGGTCAAGCCCTACGACCCGGAGTCCAAGGGAGTGGTGGAACGGGCCAACGGGTTTTTCGAAACCTCCTTCCTGCCGGGTCGGTCTTTCGCTTCACCGGAGGATTTCAACACCCAGCTCGGCCAGTGGCTGCCCAGAGCCAACGCCCGGCTGGTCCGCAGGACCGGGGCCCGGCCCACGGAACTGCTTGGCCAGGACAAGGCGGGGATGTTGGCCCTGCCTCCGGTTCCGCCCGTGACAGGGTTCGCTGCGAGGATCAGGCTTCCACGGGATTACTACGTCCGGGTGGGATCGAATGACTACTCCGTCCACCCGCAGGCCATCGGCAGGTTCGTCGAGATCACCGCAGACCTGGACACGGTCCGCATCAGCCTAGACGGCAGAAGCGTCGGCGATCATGCCCGGTCTTGGGGCACGGGCTTGACGATCACCGACCCGGACCACGTCGAGGCTGCCCGGACCCTGCGGAAAGCCTTCCAAAACCCCGCCTCCTCCGCGGCACTGCAGGGCTGCGGGACTTGGCTGACTATGACCGCGCGTTCGGGATCGTCATTGATGACGGGCAGGTCGCATGATGTCCGGGACCAAGGAAACCGTCGGCCAAATCGAGTACTACTCCCGGGCCATGAAAGCACCTCGGATCAGGGAAGCGGCCACCCGCCTCGCCGAGCAGGCACGAGAGGCCGGCTGGACCCATGAGGAATACCTCGCCGCGGTCCTTTCCCGGGAAGTCGCCGCCCGCGAAGCCTCCGGAGCCGAAGCCCGTACCAGGGCCGCGGGGTTCCCGGCCCGTAAATCGTTGGAGGACTTCAGCTTCGACCACCAGCCCGGCCTCAAACGGGACACGATCGCCCACCTGGCGACCGGGGCGTTCCTGACCGAGGCATCCAACATCGTCCTGCTCGGCCCGCCCGGCACCGGGAAAACCCACCTCGCGACCGGGCTCGGACTGCGCGCCGCGCAACTGGGCCACCGGGTCTTGTTCGCTACCGCTATCGACTGGGTCGCCCGGCTCCAAGCCGCGCACCAGAACGGGCGATTGCCGCAGGAGCTCGTCCGGCTGCGTCGCTACGGGCTGATCATCGTGGACGAGGTTGGCTACATCCCGTTCGAGCAAGACGCCGCGAACCTGTTCTTCCAGCTCGTTTCCTCACGCTACGAACACGCATCCCTGATCCTGACCTCGAACCTGCCCTTCGCCCGATGGGGTGATGTGTTCGGAGACCAGGTCGTGGCCTCAGCAATGATCGACAGGATCGTTCACCACGCCGAAGTCATCACGCTCAAAGGCTCCAGCTACCGGCTCAAACACACACAAACGGACTCGCTGCCCTCGACAAGACCGGAAAATACGGGAGAATAACCACGTCAACGTGGCTCAGTTTTCAACCCACGAAATGGCTCACTATTCGACCAGCGCCGACAACTGCTCGAATTCTGCGGGGTTAGACAGCTTGTCTTCGTGCCTCACCGCAGCGTCTAGGGGGATTCCAAACAAAAACATGCAGCGCGTTCGCAGGCTTCGTCATACGGTGCTATCAACGTTCGCGCAATATCGGCTGTTTCCCATCCTACTGAACGCGACGCACCTGATTCATTGGACGACGAGTTTCGAGACTTCACTGTTAGGCCCTCCCCCAGCATGGTTCAACTCGAACTTTTGCAGCCCTTTCCGGCGCTAACTCAAACCTACGAGCCAAAGATTCCACCGTTGACGATGCGCATTTCCGTAACGTAAACCCTTGCCGGTCGATTCGATATACGAACTCTGAAGCGCAGGCCCGAAGACTCGCCCGAGCACGCCTTGGTACCAGGTGTCAGAGCACAAGCCCTTTGTCGCAAGCTAAACCGTACGTTAGCCGGCGAGCTCCACGCCGAACTTGAGAGGAGATCTCCGTCAGGATAGGCAAGAACCTGGCGACCATGAACCCTCTCTGGAAGCGACCGCAGAAGCCATCCTCCGCGTACGAAACACCGGAGAGGTTTCGTTTGGCACCGTGCGAAGAATCGGGGGCTGTACAAGAATGCAAGTGTTCAATCGGGGGCTGTACAAGAATGCAAGTGTTCAGTTGGCGAACGTCTTATGGTTCACCCTGAGGAAAGCTGCTTAGGTATCTAGCGACGCAAGACCGCGTCGCCGGGCTGCGATCTACAGCGACCTCACCTAATATCTGTGAACGAAGGGTACCAATGTCCTCTGGAGACCAAAGATTTGGGAATGCCACGGGCACCCATCTGGGCAAGCGGCGTTTGAAAATAAGCGACATCCGCATAGTCAACAAGGCCGCTTTGAGGCGCGCAGTTGCCGGAACCGTCGTCGGGAATATCATCGAATGGTATGAGTTCGGTGTATTCGCTTACCTCATTACCGTAATGGGCCCTGTCTTCCTGCCCCAGGCCGACCCGACAGTCCAGGCCCTGTACCTCTATGGCACCTTCGCAGTAACGTTCGTTGCCCGACCGCTGGGCGGCGTATTCTTCGGATGGCTGGGAGACAGGATTGGGCGACGGAAGGTCCTGACGTTCACGCTGCTCCTGATGTCAGTTGCCACGTTTGCCACCGGCCTGCTACCGGGTCACGCCGTCATTGGGCTCTGGGCTCCGGCGCTTCTCGTGTTCCTGAAACTGCTGCAAGGATTCTCAGCCAGTGGAGAATACACAGGTGGTGCGACTTTCCTGAGCGAATACGCCCCGGATAAACGACGGGGTTTCTATGTTGGATTTATGGGGTCCAGTTACCTCGGATTCGCCTTTGGAGCTGGCTTGGTAGCTGTTCTACAGCTGGCGCTTGGTCAAGACGCGATGCAGTCCTTCGGCTGGCGTATTCCATTTCTTATCGCAGGGCCTCTTGCCGTCATAGCCCTGTACTTCCGATATCGAATCGAAGAGTCGCCTACCTTCAGCGCCGTCTTGAAGGAGAGGGCTGAGGAATCTCGGAAAAACGGTGAGGTGGCAAAGAACCCGGGTATTGTGCAGGTCATAAGATCCCACGGGCGCTTTATTCTGCCCGTCATGGGCGTAGCGGCCGCCGGAAACGTCATTGCCTACACCATGACATCGTTCACGCCCACGTATCTGAATCAGTCACTGGGATTCCAAGGTTCCCTTGGCACCCTTGTGATATTTCCCTTGTTCATACTCGCGGCCTTTGCAACGCAGTTTTTTGCCTCGCTCTCGGACAAAATAGGCAGGAAGCGGATCCTTTTCAGTGGCGCCATCTTGGGCGTTCTGCTTCCGATTCCAGCGTTCGTCATGATGGGGTCCGGCCAGCTTTGGGGCGCACAACTCGGGACACTTTTCATCATGATCTGCGCAACCCTGTTTTCGTCGAGCTACGCTTCTTCGCTGCCTGAGCAGTTCCCGACGCCGTCACGTTCCAGCGCTCTTGGGCTTGCATACAATGTGGGAAATGCCGCCTTTGGCGGTACAGCTCCACTGGTTGTTGCTGCGATTATTGGAGTCACAGGGAACAAGATGGTGCCCGCTTACTACTTGATGGGCGCTGCCCTTCTGGGACTGATTTCCGTCTTCTTCCTCAAAGAAACAAGTAAGAAGCCTTTGAACGGGTCCCTGCCCAACGTAGAAACAAAGGAAGAGGCTCAGTTCCTCGTTGATACCCAGGACACCAACAGCCTCCTCGATCCAGCGAAACTGCCTCACACCCTTGTTGCTCATCAAGTGCGGTCGTCAAGTTTTTGAGACAGGTTCGTTGTTTGTTTTTGGTTAGGCGGCCAGGGGTTGCTGGGCGCGGGTTTGGTAGTTGGTGTGGGCTTTGGCTGGTGGGATGCCGCCGGCTCTGCGGTTGGGTCAGCGGCGGTTGTACCAGGCCTCGATGTAGTCCATGACCCCAGTCCTGGCGGCCAGCCGCGACGGATAGCGTTGGTGGTGGTAGAACTCGGTTTTGAGGTGGGAGAAGAAGTTCTCCGCGACCGCGTTGTCCCAACACACCCCGACTTTGCCCATGGACTGGGTGACCCCGTTATCGCCGCACCACTTCTGGAACTCATCAGAGGTGTATTGGGTTCCCCGGTCTGAATGGAACACCACCGAGGTCCCGGTCAGATGGCCGTGGTTCCGGGCCATCTGCAGGGCCGCGGTGCACAGGCCCGCGCGCATATGTGCTGCCATGGACCAGCCGATGACCATGCCTGAGAACAGGTCGATCACGGTGGCCAGGTACAGCCACCCCTCACCGGTGCGCAGGTACGTGATGTCACCAACGAGGCGGGTGCCGGGCACTGTTGAGGTGAAGTCCCGCTTGCCCTTTGCATCGAGCATGTGGTTCTCGATATGCGCGGTCTTGGCCTGCGGGTCCTGGACCGTGGTGGCCTTCCAGGCCCGGGTGCGGATGGCCCGCAGCCCGTGTTCGCGCATGATCGCTCCCACGGTCGGGGCTGAGACTTTCACGCCCTTCTCGTTCAGGAGCAGGGTCAGCTGGTCCCGCCCGGCACGGCCTTCTTCTTTTTCGTAGAGCTTGGTCACCTCGGCAGCGAGCTGCTCGTGCCGTACCGCCCGCGGTGACGGGCCGGCAGGGGTCCGCCACCGGTAGAACGAGGCCCGGGAAACCTTCAACGCCCGGCACAGCCACACCACGGAATGGTTGGCCTTCTCCGCTTCGATGAACTCGTAGAAGTCCTCTACTTTTGCTTCGCGGCAAAGAAGGCGCTGACTTTTCCCAGGAACTCAACCTCAGCTTTCAACCGCTCGTTCTCAGCCACGGTTTTCTGGTGTTCTTCCCATGACACCGGGCCCCGGTCCGCGGCCGGGGCGACCGAGCCCTCTTGGTGTTTGCCCCGCTGCCGATGGAGCCAGTTCCCCAACGTGCTCTCGTTCACCCCGAGCTCGTCAGCGACTTGCTTCACTGAACGATCCGAGGACAACACCAGCTGCACAGCTTCCTCACGAAACGCAGCATCATATTTTCTTCTGGGACCAGTCATTCTGAAGTCGATCTCCCATCAACCTGTCTCAGAAAACCATACGACCGCAGCATCCGATTCATAGATACCTCGATCGACTATGGAGAGAGCGAGGCGCTCATCGGGCGCCATATAGGTCATCGTCGGTCGGAGTATCTGCTTGCATCCAAAGTGGGCTGTCCCCTGGACCATAAGCCTGAAGGCCCGACTGACGGTCCTCTTGTCCATGACTATTCGCCTGCGAATATCCGGGCAGGTATCGAGCAAAGCCTCTCGCGTCTACGCACTGACTACCTGGACCTGGCACAGGTACACATTGGGCCTTCTGTTGGGATTCTTCAACGTGATGACGTCTTGGGGACACTGGAACGTGCCCGAGAGGAGGGCAAGGTTCGAGCGATTGGCATATCTTCCACTCTTCCAAACCTCTCTGACCACATCGACCTCGGCGTATTCGAGACTTTCCAAATCTCGTATTCCGCACTGGACCGTTCTCTCGAAAATACTCTTCCACTTATCAACGCCACCGGCGCCGGCGTCATAGTACGAGGAGGAACGGCACGCGCCGCGTTGGCCAAACGGACAGTAGACAGCCAGCGGGCGTCCCCGGATCTATTCTTGAACGATCTGCTGGACGGTGACAGCTTGGAGGGATTCCTTCTTCGCTTCGTCATGACCCGCGCCGAAGTCTCCACAGTGATCGTAGGAACGGCGTCTCCCGAGCACGTCCGGGAGAATGCCAAGGCTGCAGCTCGGGGCAGTCTGGCTGTGGACGTATACGCAGAAGCACGTCGAAGATTGGAGTTTGCTGGATTCCACACTTCGGATTCCCGTGATCAAGCCATTTGATTAGTCCCCACTACGGGATCTCGTGTACAACTGAATAGGGATAAAGCATTGACTCTCTGCTGTGTCAGTTGGCTGTTCTTAGGTATTTGACCACAGGCCGACCACAATCGCGCCGCTCGCCGCCGCGCCAACTGACGTCGAGGCGAGCCGGTCTCGGCTACCTTCTGTGGCGTTGCGGAAACACGACGTGTCTTTACGGAGGAGCGTCGTGACTTATTGCCCTGTGCCGGAGGCGGCGTCACCTTCCATCCATGCATATTGGCTCCCAAGCTTCCGCGACCGGGCCACCAGCTGGAGTGACTTTGAACCGGGACACCATCCCGTAGATGAGCGACCTTGTTGGTGAAGTACGGCGCGGTCTGTATGGACCCGCAGGCCACCATCCATTTTGCGTGTATGCATAGACGTCATTTTTCTCACCGAAGACAATTTCTTTAAAATGTATACGCTGATGGCATGCGCGCCAGTGATCGGGCTTACACCACCCTTCGGGTAGACATTATTGAATGGCGCCTGCATGCTGGGACGGTCCTTGCTGAAGTAGAGCAATCCGAACGCCTTGGGGAGTGTCCCGCACGCCGGTTCGGGAGGCGCTCGCGCGGCTTACGGGCGAAGGATCGACGACGACGGCAGGTGGCCGCGGCGTCGTCGTCACCGACCTCTCGCTGGACAGCATCGACGAACTATTCGAGCTCCGCGAGACTCTGGAATGCCGGGCATCGGCGTTGGCAGCGTGACCCTCCACTTCCCGACATCTTTGATCCAAACCGGGAACCACGACACCGGCTTGGCTTCCCGTTCACAACGTGCTTTGGATTGAGCGCCGCGTTGAATTCAGGCACGACGAACAACTCGACCAGCATGGATCCGGGAGCCCTCTCTATATCGACATCAAACTGATGGTTCGACAGAGGTACGAGGGCGCCCCGCTTGACGAGTTGGTAACGGCCACCTTATGCCCATTTTTCCAGTCGAACTCCCTTGACATTCGGCATCGTATCTGCATTTTTGTGCGGAACTTGGGCCGAGCCCAAGGCTGACAGCGCTCCTCCCAAGCCATAGGCGATGACAGCCTTCACCAATATGACCCGAACTCTTCTTGCAACTCAGCGACACTCGTTGAACCGGGATTGAGATGCCTATCCCAGCCACTCCTACCCGAGCGACAACGATGGCCTATGCAATGTCATCGACACCTCTTGCCATCGCTGCTCCCATACACCTACGACCGAGCTCGGCAGGCCGCTCCCGCACGCGCATTGCCATCAACGAGCAATACATGCGGGCACAGGCCACTCGATCCCTCCCATTTTGCCAACAACTGAAGATTCCGTCGCCAGCTTCCGGCGCCGGGCAGCCCGTGCGGTGCTGGTGGGGACGTTGGTGACCTTTAGGAATCTGCGGCCCCGTCCGGGATGATGGGCAGTTCGATGTGTGATGGTTGGTTGGCGTCGTGGAAAAGCCGTTGGTGCGCGGTGATGAAGTCCGTCTTTGTTTGGTGGCCGGTGTTGAGGTTTCGGTCCCATCGGGGGAAGCAGCTGTTGGTGACTTGCACTCTGAGTCTGTGTCCGGCCAGGAAGACGTTGCTTGTTGACCATAAGTCGATCTCTATTTCCTGGGCGCGGTCTGCGTTGGTGTCTATGCGAAGGATGCCGTCGGCGAGGTTCAGCGACCGCCCGTCGGGGTCCACGTCGCACAGGCGGGCGATCCAGTCCGTTGAGGGCGCGGAGCTTTGGACGTGGAGCCGGACGCGGATCCGTCCTGTCACTTCGAGGTCTTTTTCCAGGACTTCCGAGGTGAAGACGAGGACGTCAGATCGGGCCTCGACCGGGGCTTGGTCGATGGGACCCCGTCCTGGGCCGAGGCCGAGGGGGCCGCCGCAGGTTGGGACGGGGTCGGCAGGGTCGTAGTCGATCTGACTAGGCTCTGATTCGGTGAGTGGTGTTTTGGTGCTGAGGCCGCCGTCGGCATGCAGGTGCCAGCGTTGGGTTTGGGAGCGTTGCAGTGGCCAGGTTTCCTCGTTGCGCCATTCGTTGCGTCCCATCACGAATATCCGTACTGGCGCTGAGGTGCTTGCCGGCTGGTTGTCGGTCAGGTGGGGTCGGAGAAATGCCAGAACCTCATCGCTCCAGCTCCCGTTTGGGTGGGCCCCGGCGTCCCGCATGGACATGATTCCGTAATCCTGGGCGCCGATTCGGTTGCCGAAGTCCGTGTGTGTCCATGGGCCGATGATCAGTCGTGATTCCTGGCCAAGGTCACGCATTGTTGTGTAGTTGTCGATGGTTCCCTGCAGGCAGCTGTCGAACCAGCCGCCGGTGTGCAGGCTCGGGATCTCAACCCGCGCGTGACGCCCGGCGACGCGCAGATGTTGCGTCGCTTTCACGTCATTGGCTTCCCCGGGCTCAACGAACATCGGCGTGCCGTGCCGGCGCAGCACCGGCAGCTCGGCGACAGGCAGTGCCCAATACCCGTCCTTCTCGAGATTGTCGAAGTCTTCGATCAGGGCAGCGACCCGTGCGGTCAACTCCTCATCAGTCAGACCTTGCCGGGCCAGCCAGTTGAACCCGGCAGACAGCGACCACGACGCGATGACAGTCATCTGGGTTGCACCACCGCGGGCAACGAGGGCTTCACGGGGCTCGGTCCATGTCATCAGGGGCGTGATCGCCTTCAACGCAGAAGGTTGCTCAAGCGCGGCCTGCCACTGGGTATTGCCGCAGTAGCTGCCACCGAGCATGCCAACCCGGCCGTTGGAGCCGGCGAGCTGGGCGGCCCAGGCAACAGTGTCAGCGCCGTCAACACCCTCGTGCTGCGAGGGCTCCCACTCACCATCTGAGGCGTAGCGGCCGCGGACGTCCTGGATGATCATCATGAACCCGTCCCGGGCTACTTCTGTCGGGGAGAAACCGTTCCACAGGTTGTCCGCTGCGCCGGCCTTGTTGTAGGGGGTGCGCACGAGCAAGGTGGGCCAGGGGCCGTGCCCAGCTGGCTGGTAGACGTCGGCCCGCAGCACGACGCCGTCGCGCATCCGCGCGGGGACATCGAACTGCACCTGCACGGACGTTGGTGCCTCAGCCTCCGTGTTCATGGAACTATTCATTTCATGCATTTCCGTGTCCAGGGTCATTTGTCTTCAATCTGGTCGCGGAAGATCCATTGGAGTGTCTCGGGAAGCACTGCGCCGCCGTGCCTGAGGGTGTGTCCGTCTGTGCCGAACTCGAACATGGAGTCGTAGCGGCGGTATTTCAGAGCAGCGTCGAGGTCGTGGTTGGCGATCGGGATGTTGCCGTAGATGATGTCGACGTCGCGTTTTCCGGACTGGTGCCAGACTCGGATCGGTTTCCGCGGGGCTCGCCGGATCATGCTGGGAAGGTTGTTTGCTCCCAGGATGTTAATGAAGCTTCCGCAGTGCGAGATCACGTTCCCGAACTGATCCGGGCGGTGGAATGCCGCGATGAAGGCTCCTGCACCGCCGGAGCTATGGCCGCAAATAACGCGGCCCCTTGGGTCCTCGGTGAGCCTGACTTTGGTCCGGATGACAGGAAACAGTTCCTCGACCAGGTAGCGGGCGAAGTCCTCGCTGACCGTGTCGTACTCGATGGCGCGGTTGGTGCTTCCCCCATAGATGGGGTAGCCGGGGCCGGTTTCCCCTGGATTATGGAACAGGCCAATGGTCATCGGGATCTGGCCCTTGTGGACGAGGTTGTCCAGTACCGTGGTGGCGCGACACTGTTCGCCGACGTAGTAGAGACCGTCGAGGCAGACCATGAGGTTGACTGATTCGGCCTCCTCGGCGCCATGGGGCAGGTAGAGGTAGACACTGCTGGTGACGCCGGGGTAGACGGTGTGACTGGTCCATCGGAAGTAGTAGTACTTTCCGGCGGGCACACCTTCTTGCGGAAGCGAGGCGGACGTCAGGTGGTACTCGGAGGCCGTTTCGTTCTCTGATAACTCGAAAGTGGCGAGGTCCTTGCTCGGGGTCTGGTTATCGTCCGAGAGGTTTACCTCAGGTGACATCCCCCAATGGTCAAGATTTACAAGTTCGAGCTCCGTCGTGGCTGTTTGCGAACGGTTCATTCTGAATCACCTTCTCCTTTCGTCTGGTCGGGACTTCATACCTGGCTGCGTTGGACTGCAGCGTGGTCTCCGTTTTGTTCCGCCGCACTGTCCCGCGGACCATCGAGGGATCCGACGAGCGTTCGTGCTCGTTCCCGGTTGCCGGCCTCAATCGCGGTTGCCAGGTCGCGGTACCGTCCGAGGAATTCCTCCGCTTGTCCGTCTGCGCTGAGGGCACGGCATAGTTTCGCTCGGGCTTCTTCGACGAGTGTCAGTACGGCGGTGGGGGTAGTATCGGCGGATGTGCGGGGGGCCAGTTCGAGGATGGCAGCCCGCAGCTCAATGAGCCTATCGAGGTCCGCAGTGTTTTCCGGAGCGTTGAGCAGCGCGTGCGCGAGGGCCGTTGCCCTTGGAGTGGGCTGAGCCACGACCTCGGTGACCGCCTGTTGCTCCAGTGCCAAAAGAAGCTCGTCTCCAACGCTGGCGTGCCGGCTCGCGGTGTCCGTGGAGAGACGAGCCATTGCTTTTCGGGTAGCACGACGTACCTGTTGGAGATCTGCGTCGGAGCTGAGGGAGGCCGTGATGAGTTTGCGGGTGTAGGGCTGGGTGGGTTGTTCGGTGACTGCACTGGCTTCGCCTTCTTCGACCAGGTGGCCGTGTTCCAGGACCGCGATCCGGGTACTCATGTGCCGCACGACCGCCAGGTCGTGAGTGATGAAGAGGTACGCGACCCCGCGCTCTCGCTGAAGCTCGAGGAGCAGATTGAGAACCTGGGCTTGTACGGACAGATCCAGTGCAGACACTGATTCGTCACAGACGACAAGCCTGGGCTCTGGGAGCAGTGCACGGGCGATCGAGATCCGCTGGCGCTGGCCGCCGGAGAACTGAGCAGGGAACTTGGCCAATGCCGACCGGTCCAGACCAACGCGTTCCAGCATGGCCACTACCCGCGCACGCTGTTCCGAGGGCGGCAATGACAGAGTCGCCAGCGTCTCGCCCACTGTCTGCTCAATGGTCCGGTGGGGGTTAAAGGAGCTGTACGGGTCTTGGAATACCGCTTGGATCTGCGTGCTCAAGGCCAGCCGTTCGCGCCCGGAGGCGCCGGTGATGTCACGTCCGTGGAAGGCGATGGTCCCCTTCGCAGGCTGCACAAGCCCCAGCACACAATTGCCCAGGGTTGACTTGCCTGACCCGGACTCTCCGACAAGCCCGAGGGTTTGCCCTGCGCTGAGGCTGACGCTGACATCGTCCAGTGCGAGTTTGTCCTTCCGCCGGCCCCGGCCACGGTAAAGAACACTCAGGTCACGTACTTCAAGCAGCGCACTCATTTCGTCACCAATCCGGCTGCCGTTGTGCGGATGCAGCGCGCGCTGCCGCCGTCCTTGAGAGGTATCATCAGGATGGGTGCCGCGAGGCAGGCTTCCTCGACGAGGCCGCACCTGCCAGCGAATCTGCAACCGGTAGGCCAGAATGCCGGCAGCGGCACCGTCCCGGCGATGACCGGAAGCAATTGGCGTGGGGCCGTACCCACAGATGAGGACTGCAGCAGGGCCCGGGTATAGGGATGCTCCGGGCTGGAGATGAGGGAGCGAACATCTGCTTCCTCGACGACTTGTCCGGCGTACATGACAAGGGCCCGGTCGCACGCTTCTGCGACGACCCCCCAGTCGTGAGTGACAAGTATCAGCGCCATCCCGCTTTGCTCGCGCAGCTCGTTGAGCAGGTCAAGGATCTCAGACTGGACTGAAACGTCCAGGGCCGTCGTGGGCTCGTCGGCGATCAACAGTTCTGGTTGGCCCGCAAGGGCACGCGCGATAGCGATCCGTTGCGCCATGCCACCGGAAAGCTCATGCGGGTATTTCCTGGCAATCAGGTCCGGCTCGGTTAGCCGGACTCGTTGCATGAGCTCACGGGCGATCTGCCGCGCACGGCTCTTCCCGACCCTCTGGTGCAACCGAATCGCTTCCTCAAGCTGGTGCCCGACCGTGAACGCAGGATTCAAGCTGGAGATCGGTTCCTGTGAGATGAATGCGATTCCGGTTCCTCTGTACGAATTCAATTCGCGCTCGCTCAGCGACGACAGCTCAACGTCTTTGAACTTGATGGACGCGGACTGGACGTGGGCGCCAGGAGGAAGCACACGCAGTATCCCAGAGATCGTCATCGACTTACCGCAACCGGATTCGCCGACGATACCAAGTGCTTCCCCGGGGCGGATATCGAAGCTCACGGTGTCCACAATAGGAAGTTCGCCTTTGCCGCGCGGGAGGCTGACCGACATGCGGTTCACGCTCAGGACAAAGTCCCGCTTCGGAACTTCTTCCTCAGCACCGACCGTTGCCCCGATCCGGGAGACCCGGGCAGGCAGGCTCCGCCAACTATAGGCCTTGGTAGAACCGCTGGACCTGCCCATGTAGGCGTCACGAATACCGTTTCCGACCAGTGTCAAGCTCAGCGCGACCACAGCGATGATCCCGCCTGTGGGCACGAGCATCCACGGGGCCATGGGCATCGCCTTTTGCGCGTCGGCCACCATGTTTCCCCACGTCGGAGCCGGAGGTGGGACCCCCAGGCCGAGATATCCGATCCCGGCACCGGCAAGGCAAGCGACCACCGCCACAATGCTGATCTGCGTCAACGCAGGGCCGGCCACGCCGGAGAGGATATGCCTCTTCATAATTTGAAGGCTGGTCAGTCCGGCAATTCGTGCACCAGCTACGTAGGCTTCCTCTCGGACAGCGATCGTTGCTGAATAGACAACTCGCGCCAAAGTGGGCGACATGATGACACCGAGCGTCGCCATGGCGGCGGTCTCATTGTTGCCGAAGATGCTAAGGACCACCAGGAGCATGACCAGACCCGGCACGGCGAGGAGCAAGTCGCACAGGCGCATCGCAACCTGCTCCACCCATCCGCCGAGCGTACCCGCCCCGATGCCCAGAACAAGACCGATAACCGTGCACACCACAACGGCCTGCGCGATCCCCAACAGAGTCGTCTGCCCGCCGAACAGCAACCGGGCCAGGATGTCGCGGCCCAGTTGATCCGTTCCCAGCAGGTGAGCTGCAGAAGGCTTGGCGTAGATATTCAGCAAGTCCTGATCGAGCGGACCATACGGTGAGACGATAGGGGCCAAAATACAGGCGATAATGACGACCAGCAGGGTAAGGCCGCTGGCAACCAGCAGTGGCTGCCGCAGCAGCCGCGAAGCGAAGCCTGAGCCGCGCGCCGCCGCGCGGGCGTCCGCTTCGGATGTAGGGGCGACCATGCTCATAGCGACCTCACCTTAGGGTTCAGGAGACCGTTAACGATGTCCGTGAGAAGAAAAACAACGACTACCATGGCTGTGTAAAAAACAGCCAGCCCCTGGATGACCGGCAGATCGTGCTTTGCTGTGGCCGTCACCAGCTGCGCACCCAGACCAGACATTCCAAAGATCTGCTCCATCAGAATCGTGCCGCCAAGCAGACTCACGAAGACCAGGCTCACCATGGTCAGGACAGGCCCGCCGGCATTCTTGGCGATGTGTTTGAGCAGAATCCGCGTGCCCGAATAGCCATTGGAACGGAGGCTGCGCACATAGTCGCTGCGCATCGCGGTGAGCATTTCAGCTCTGGTCACGATGGCAACCAGGGCAGCTTCGGCGATACCGAGAACGGCGACCGGAAGCACCAGTGACCGGGCCCACTCAGATGGAGAGTCAGCGAAAGGAATATAGCCGGAAACGGGTAGCCAGGCCAGCGTCACACCGAAGATGAGAGCGGCGATCAGGGCAAGCCAGAAACTCGGGAGGCTTCGACCCAAAACGGCAAGGACCTCGGCAACCCGGCCGATGACACCTCCCCGGACAGCTGCCAGTGCTCCCAGGCTGATGCCTAGCACTATGACAATGATCAGGGCACCCGTGGCCAGTGACATGGTCACAGGGATTCGCGCCAGGATGGTCTCAGTCACCGGACGACCGGAGGTAATGGACGTACCCAGGTCCCCTCCCATTGCGTTCATCAGCCAGGCCCCGTACTTCTCCAAAACAGGACGGTCCGCGCCCATTTGCTCATTGAGTTTCGCGACCGCTTCCGGGGAAGCTGTCGGACCGAGTATTGCCTGCCCCACAGTGCCAGGTGTGAGGGAACTCAGCACGAAAACAACAAGCGAGATGATCCCCATCAGAGGAATCCCCATTAACAACCGGCGAGTTACAACTCCCAGCATGATCTCTCCTTCACGTTTAAGAGCAACGCAAGCAACACACGCTGATAAGCGATCGCAATGCCTGCGCCCGTCTCCAAGGCGGTTAGTCCCGGCCCCTTGTGAGGGCCGGGACATCAAATCAGCCCTTGGGTTTCCAAGCCGACACCGCGAAATTGCCCATCGGTTCAGGAGTACCGATATCGACTCCCTTCGAGTACACAAAGTGCGGAGTGTTCACGATGGGCAGGTACCAGACCTTGGAAGAGATCGTCTCGTTGAACTGCTTTGCGTTCTTTTCAAAATCTGATTCAGATGACGCCATCAGCGACTCGTACGCACTCTCAATGTCCGGATCAACAGACGTAAACGGATTCCACACCGCCGAGTACGGCAACTTGTAAAGGCGGTAGGCTTCAAGCGGCTGAATACCATACAGCCCGTAGGAGACCGCCCCCGCCGAGTACTGTTTGGTGGCCATATCCGTCCAAAAACCAAGACCAGCAATGGACTTCAGGTCAATCTTGACCCCGATTTTAGCGAGTTGGTCCACAGCAGCACCCACAGCCGTGTTCACAGCCGTGTCATCGGAGTTGGTGATCATCGTCATCGAGAAACCATCCGCGTATCCCGCTTCAGACATCAGAGCCTTGGCTTTGTCCACATCATAGGTGTACTTGGACGACAAATTGGCGTCATAGCCAGGGAAACCCTCAAGCGTGAACTGGTCCGCGGGCTTCGCCTCCGGCCCAACGGCCTTCGCGATGAGATCCCGGTCCAGAGCCAAAGCCATCGCCTGACGAACACGCACGTCACCCAGCGGCTTCGTTGTCTCCCCACCCCGGTCCCACAGCATTACCGCAGCGGCAGAATTCCGTTGAACCGTTGCGTCGAAGCCCTGCGACCTCGCCTGCGCCACAAGGGAAGTGCCACCGGTCATGTCGACCTGAACCTGGCCCGTCGCGAGGGCACTCAAAGCCGTATTCGGATCCGCGATAACACGCAGAACGATCTTCTTGTAGTTCTGACGGGACTTATCGTAGTAGTTCTGGCGCGGTTTGAAGGCATAGTGATCGCCCGGTTCACTCTCGTCGGCAACGTACTCATACGGCCCAGCGCCAAACATCTGGGTCTTCAGCTTGGCCGGGTCCTTCAAACCAGCCTCACTGATGATCATGCCGTTATTACAGTTCCCGTTATCGGAAAGGACCTGCTCAACTCCCAGAAACGGTTGCTCGGAAGTGATCTGCACCGAATCGCTGCCCTTCGCCTCAACCTTCCACGGCTTGATATAGCCATCATTGACCCCAGGCACAGACTTGTAATAATTCAATGTGTCAACCACAGACTTAGCCGTCACATCAGTGCCATCCGCAAACTTGATGCCAGAGTGGATCTTCATCGTGAACACCGTGTTGCTCTCCGAGTACTCCCACGATTCAGCGATCCCCGGCTCGTAACCACCCGACGAAGAAACCCGGATAAGCGGCTCGTAGGTCAACTGGAAAATCGGGCTACTACACTGCGCATTAAGCTCAAAACTCGTCGGATACTCACCATTAATAGCCACAGTCAAAGTGTCCGACGCCGACGACGACTTCGCAGCCCCGCCATCACAACCAGCAAGCACCCCAACACCAACCACCCCAACCACAGCCGCCGCCGCCCAACGCCAAGACCGGCCCCGGCGCCCCGGCCACACCCTCCACAAACCCACCATCATCTGCACTCCTTCAATCCCTAGGCATTCGAGGAACGGCGTCAAAACCTTAGGGCCGACCTCATCGTCGATGAGCCGATTAACGGTGTCATGCCACTCAGTGGTACGGCGTTCCGAAGAAACTGGCTCGCCAACTATTATCTTGGTCACATGGGCGGGTGTCAATAAACTTTACCTTCCGGATGGTAAAGTATCTTTCATGCGAGAGAGTCAAAGAACCGCAATTCTGGAAGCGGGATTGCGCGTGGCAGGTGGCGCGACTGGCGCCGCCATCACCCTTGAAGGAGTGGCCATCGAAGCCGGGGTAACTAAGCCCGGTTTGATGTACCACTTCCCGAACCGGGAGGCTCTTATGGTTGCCTTGATTGAGCATGCCGCTCTCCAGGTTAAGCGGCGCATGACGGATCTACTCGGCACAAGCGCGGAGGCAGCCTCTGCCAATGCCCGCTACCGCGCCTACGTTCTGGTTACCGCCGAAGGGCACAACATGCGGGCAGAATGGGCGCTCTGGTTTCAGTCTGCGTATCGTCCCGAACTGCAGTCCGCTTGGACCAAGCACCTCGGCCCCTGGCTATCGCTGCCGAACGAAATATCAGATGCGACCAAGGCTAAACTCCTGACAGCTCGATTGGCTTCAGATGGACTATGGGCCGCTAGAGCCAGCGGGGTCCTGGCACCAGACGAACGTGCTCAGACCCTAATTGTTTCCAACTTGCTGAATCTGACCGTCGAGGACGCCCAACCATGAAACCGTGGATTTGTCTAGGCGGAGCGATCACAACGGAGGTGAGCGCAACCCTTGCCCTGAAGGCGGCCATCGAAAATCCCAATTGGTACGCCATCGTCGTTGTCGGATATCTTATTGCTTTTGCCCTCCTAACTGTGTGCCTGCGACTCGGCATGTCCATAAGCGTTGCTTACGGGGTGTGGGGCGCCGGCGGAGTGACCGCCACGGCGGTGCTCTCCGCAATTATTTTTGACGAAGCACTCACCTGGCTGATGGGCCTCGGCGTTGCACTGCTCTTAATTGGAGTCGTGACTGTAGAAATCGGGTCGCAGCATTCTGCCAGGTCTCAAAAGAAGGAGGAAGAACATGCCTTGGGTTCTTTTGAGTCTGGCCATCATCACTGAAGTTGCAGCGACCATGTCGCTTCGTGCCTCCGAGGGGCTGAAGAAGAAAGTCTGGATTCTTCCGATTATCGCTGGGTATGCTAGCGCCTTCGCGTTTCTCAGCCTTGCCCTGAAGGAGGGCCTTGCGTTGGGCATCGCATACGGGATTTGGGTTGCCTGCGGGGTTGTACTTACGGCAATTATTGCCCGTATCCTCTTTAGCGAACCTCTGACGAAGACGATGTTATTAGGAATGCTGTTCATCGCCGCAGGTGTACTTCTGGTTGAAATTGGTGCCACCCACGGGTAGTCATGACCTTTTCAGTGGGTCAGTTCCACGTTCTCCTGGCTGCGGCAAGTACCGACCAAACCTCAACGAAACAAACGGGAGGCTCACGAAGTTTTTCGGCTCCGCCTCATATAAGCCTCGTATCAAACTACTCGCGTGAGGTCGGACGATGAAGTCACCCGGATACTATCTCGGGGGTTGACCGCCTACACCAAAGTGCGCGGTTGCACAGTGAACGAACAACAGTGGCAGGAATGCGTTCACGACATTGCAGCACCCATCGTTGTCGCCGGGATAGTCATCTCAGCCTGGCTTCGGGCTCGATCACGATGTGGGCTTTAAACCTTTTCTGCTGACGGGCTTGGAGTGACACCCCTGACACCCCGTCTTGCCTCGCGACACCTGTCACCGACACCGTTGAATCCACACGGCCGACGCTTGCCCGACAGGACCCCGGTCTCCGCGATGACCCCAGCGATGGCCTCCATGACCCGGTGCGGGTTCTGCAAGACGGATAGGCGACGGCGCCAGCATGTCAACCTGGACGGATGGAACGCGGTATCGGTCAGTCCGTAACCGCACGTAGCCATCCACCGCAGATCGTCGGCCAGCGCCTCGGCGGTTTCCCGGTCCCCAGACCCTGCAAAGCCTGCAGCACAAGCACCGAGCCGATCACGGAACCGGAACCGAGGGCCGGTCCCGGCTCGACGGGAACTAGTCCTTCATCATCGATTCCGGGAACAACCGCCCCCGATGCCTTGGCCAAGGCAAGCGAAGACAATGCCCGGAGCCAATAACTCCCAAGCCAGCGCCTCCACATCGAAATCCCCGCGCTGCGCGGCCTCGCGTCCCTGCACAAGACCAGTCTTAACCACCGGCCCCACCAATCCAGACGACGCGCCTTAGGCCATCGGATAACACACCAGCCTCATAGTGCGTGAGTTCATTCGGTTCAGAGTGTCGTGGCTTCTCGGAAGGGCCCTTGCCGCCTCAGCATTATGTATGCGCCCGGAGACAACAAATGTGGTCCGGCTGACGACACTTTGTGATCTGAGCTAATCTGGCGCAACTAGTGCGTTCCCCAAAGCATGTCCTGCACCGCTCAGAGCTGACCTGCGTCGCCGCCGCGCGCACTGGTTCCCGCGCCGACCCACTCACTCGATGCTGAACTTGTACCTCAGCCGCACGGGCAGCCGGGCCCTCTTACTTCCCCTCACACCTCTGGCATCTAAGGCCCAGTGTTCCGAATTTGAGTCGAAACGTCATGCACACGGTCGATGACTTCACCATGAACGCTCGTGAAGAAAAATTCGGCAGCATCCGAGAGCACGAGCAGGGACGCCTGCCAAGACGACACCGACCGTCTCACCACCGAACTACGATCCCAATCGACTGAACTCGAACGCCTCCACGCCATCTACGACGAACTCGACACACGCAACGGTCTCCTACACAACGAAGTCCTCCGACTCAAACGCGCCCAGCGCACGAACGTCCAGGACCTCGCACACGTAGCAGCGGCTCTGGTCCACGTGTCGAAGCTCAAGGGCGTCGCCCTCGACCCAACAACGGTCGGCATCCTCCGCCGTCGAGGCTGGCTGCCCAGCAAGAGCAGAACCGGGGCGCTTCGTGCATGACCATGTCCATCGCCCGGCTGTCCGTGAGGTCGGGGCTGAAGTACCTCTTCAAGTCGACAATGCTCGACGACGCCCGTCCCACTCCCGCGGACACGATCAGCTACTACATGGCCACCGGCACACCGCAGGGCCGCTGGATCGGTCGCGGACTCGACGGCATCAACCGGGCACAAGGACAGATGGTCACGGAATCCGACGCAAGGTCAATCTTCCAGGACGCCCAGCACCCCGACACAGCAGCGACCCTCGGCCGCACCTACGGCGAAGCCACCATAGCCCAAAAGAACGGCGGACAATCCACCAACCGCGCTGTCGCCGGCTTCGACCTAACCTTCAGCGTCCCCAAGTCCGTCTCGGCACTCTGGGCCCTCAGCCCACGCCAACTACAAGAACAGATCCTCCAAACCCACCACGAGGCAGTCGAAGCAACGATCCGTTGGCTCGAAGACCTCGTCATCAACACACGCGCAGGACGAAACGGCATCGCCCACCTCGGCACGCGAGGCGTCATCACCGCCGCCTTCGACCATTGGGAATCACGCGCTGGCGACCCGCAACTCCACACTCACGTCGTCATCGCCAACCGCGTCCAGCGCATCACAGACAGCGCTTGGACCACACTCGACTCGCGAAGCCTCTACAAGGCAGTCGTCGCCGCCAGCGAACACTACAACGGCCTGCTCTTCGACGCCCTGAAACAGAACCTTGGAACCGACACGGACATCCGCGCTCCTGCCCAGAACACCCACAACCCGAGCCAACAGCTGACCGGCATCGACGACGCCCTCATCCGCGAATTCTCCAACCGATCGAGACTCATCGACGTCGAGACCGACCGTCTGGTCAAAGCTTGGATCACCGAACACGGCACCCGACCATCGGCAACCACCACAGTCAAGCTGCGGCAACAAGCGACCCTCTCCACAAGAAACCCCAAAGAAGCCACCCCCACTCCCCTATGGGAGCTTTCTGCCACCTGGCGCGATCGTTCACGGACCAAAGGCTTCGACCCTGAGCGAGTCGTCGCCTCGACAATCCGCCGATCGCACAACCGACCCTTCGGCGTAGGCGATTTTGCACCTGACTGGATTGCCGCCGTCGGGCATGTCACCAGGCAACGCGTCGCCGCTAAGCGCTCCACCTGGAATCGCTGGAACCTGATCGCCGAGGCCGAGCGAGTTTGCGCCGAGATCCGTTGCGCCTCGCCGGCGGACCGTAACGCCGTGATCGACGGCGTGGCAACCGAAGCAGAGCACCAGTCCGTGCCGCTCAACGAGTACCGATACAGTCTCCCAGCCGAGGCTGCCGAGGATCTCCATTTCGCGAACCGAAGCGTCTTCGACTTTCACGGATCGCGCCTCTACACGGATGAGGCCACGCTTGCCTTCGAGGACCAGATTCTTGCGGCGAGGAACGACGACGGCGGCCCGACTGTCAGCGCGAATGTCGCTATGGCGTCACTCGCCTTGTACAGAAAGGACGGCACGTCAGAGCTCCACGAAGACCAAAGGGCCGCGGCCGCCGAAATCCTGCTGGGCTCCCATCGACTGGAGGCAATCGTCGGCCCTGCCGGCACGGGCAAAACCACAGCTCTTGGCGCAATCAAGGCGGCTTGGGAAGCGCAGTTCGGTTCAGGCAGCGTTGTCGGATTGGCTCCGGCAGCTGCGAGCGCCGAGGTTCTTGGATCGGAGTTGGCCATGGTTGCTGAGAATGTCTCCAAATGGCTTTACGAGTCCATGGGTAGCGGAGCAGCGCAAAGGAGTTCGTCCTTCTTTGATGCAGAGTCTCAGCTAACCTCATACGGGACTACGAACGCTGCGAAGTCTCTTCTCGAGAAACGGATCGCCCGATTGGCGGCGGAGCAAGCTCAATGGACCTTTAGGGCGAACCAGCTTGTGGTGGTCGACGAGGCGTCAATGGTCTCCACGCAGCAGCTCGCGGCCATCGTGGCACAAGCCAAACAGGCTCAGGCGAAGGTGTTGCTGGTCGGTGATCCGGCTCAGCTTGATTCCATCGACGCCGGCGGGGTCCTTGGCTGGCTCGACCGACAAGGGAAAGCCGCCCGTTTGACTTCGGTCTGGCGCTTCCAGCACGCATGGGAGGCGTCTGCCTCTGTGGGTCTTCGTGAAGGTCACATTTCCGCGCTCAAGGAATACGAGCATCATGGGCGGATCAATCACGGCATGTATCTGGACATGATGGACCGCGCCTATGCTGCTTGGCACTCCGACGTCCTTTCCGGGCACGCTTCGGTCCTGATCGCCCCCGACAACGAGACGGTCAGCATGCTCAACCAGCGGGCCCAAGCCGACAGGGTGATCCTGGGCGCCGCCGACGTAGAACAGACACTCGTGCTCAGGGGTGGGCAGCATGCGGGTCGCGGCGACATCGTCATTGCCCGTCGGAATGATCGATCCCTTGTGGACGACCAGGGCGCATTCATCCGGAACGGGACACTCCTGGAAGTACTCGGTGTCAACCTACGTCACCGATCCCTGCATGCTCAGCGGACGGATACCGGTGCGACGGTGGAACTCGGTGCCTCATACCTGGAGTCATCCGTTGAGCTCGGATACGCCACAACGGCCCACCGATCTCAGGGCATCACGGTGGACTCCGCCCACGTCGTAGTCACACCTGGCCGGCTCACCCGTGAACTCCTGTACGTCAGCATGACCCGAGGACGATTCTCCAACTCGGCCTATGTCAGTGAGAACGACCCCGACGAAGACGAGATCCTTGACCCAAGCACTCGATCCAACTGGCGGGCGATACTTGGTGAAGTCCTGGCCGCGGAGGGCGCTGAGCGGACGGCCCACGAGGTTCGCGACCGTGAACGCTCCCATGCGGACAGCCTTGAACGGCTGAACCGCGAGTACGACTACCTTGCCCAAATAGCCGCGAGCGCCGATCTGGCAAAGGCTATCGAAGCCCTTTCACCCAGCCTGGCTGACACACTGCGAGCCTCACCCGCATGGGGAGCGGCAGTAGCTGCATGGCGGCAGGCGACAAACATCAATCGCCCAGGGGCGCATCGTGTGCTCTCCGAATCCTTGGCGGCAGACGCCACGGCCGAGGACCTTACCGCAGTGGTCCACTCACGTCTTCGCCGCTACGGCTCCGCTATGCCCCACGCACCCATCGATCCCCTGTCAGAACAGCTCGTCGTCGAACGCGACGACTTGAGAGAGACTCTGAATCAAGTACGACGGCGGATTGGGAACCGCACGGACCACGTCGCCAGGGCTGCACTACTTGAGGAACCGGAATGGAAGACAGCCCTTGTGAATGAACTCGGGGCTCAAACAGATGCCTTCGAGAACGCAGCCTTGATTCGAGAAGTGGCCGTCTACAGAGAACGCTGGGGTATTCACGACTCTCCTCTACCTCTCGGTGCATCTCCCGCCGACTGGGAGTGGGAACAACGATCGCAATGGGAACACCTCCAAGGGGTAGTTCAAAAGGCATCCAAGCCACTACTTGCGCCGACAGCGCTCGTGAACTTCAACGGAATGCAAACGCAGCAAAGCCTTACCAGCGCCGGTTGGCAGCTTTAAACTGGACATGGAGCAACAGATGCAAGTGAACCCAGTACTCAAACCGAAAGTTGCGACACCCACTCTGATCGTCATGAGCGCGGCGACGGTGGCACTTGCTATCACGCTGGCTGCAATGACATTTTCGTTTCCCACTGGCAGCTGGGTCCTAATAGTAGTCGCAGCCTCAGGTCTCATCCTGTCCTTCGTCTGGTACAGGCGGGTCCATGACAGCCGCGTGTGGAAGACTGCAAGCCAGGCGCAATGGCAGGTACTGGAATCCTTGAAGAACACCGCGGTGACCACCGCCGAAGTGACCGTACTCAGTGTCGACTCCCCTCAGCCGACCGGAGCCTGGATCACCATCCGCTGGAACCGCTTCGACTACATCCAGCCCGCTTGGATCGAAGCACTCCCCGAGCCGATCTGGCCTGGCTCCGTTCTGCTAATCCGGCCGGACCCTGAACAGGTGCGCCCCGGCACCCCGTGGCCAGCAACCTACTCGATTGCAGCCGACCACGTCCTCTCGTGGGCGCCACAGCTCTGATCGGTAGGAGCTACCCGTAACCGTTGAGGACGCGTATCCGTTAGCTCCAGCACAAAGTCAGTACGTGCTTCAGAGCGGCCGCCCCCGCCACGATTCCTGGTCCACCCTTTTGATCTGCCCTGCCGGGAACCACTCCACGTGGTAGACCCGCCGGTCATCCACCCACTCCACCAACCCAAACGACCTCGTGTACTTGATGGCCCGACCATAGATTTCGCCCACGCGGACCAACGGCTGCTTACCGAGGTCGAGCTCAATGATCTTGCCGTCGTCCGGTTTGGGGTGATTGTCGTCGGCCTCGATCTGGGCCATCATGCGTGCGAAAGCGATGGAGTCTTGCTTCGGTCTCATAGATCAAGATTAGAACATATATTCGAATGCGTGGACTCGACCCCAGACAGCGAGCTGCCCACGTCACCGACATGCGACGTGGGCGGCGAGTTGCAGGACCGAATCAGGCCGACATCTCACTCCCCGGCGTCCCGCCGAAAGGGGACGACACCACCGGACTCTTGGTCGTCACGTTGTATTCGGGCCAGCCCGTCGCGGTCGTAGCCTCCGGGCCGGTCGCCTCCACCGTGGCTTCTGGCTCAGTCACTGGACGTACAGAACGCTGGTAGGTAGCAGTCCCAAACCGAAGATCAGGACCAATCGTGTCAGCAATGATGCGTCGAGCCTCCCTGCGCTCGCCGTCTTTGTCGTACGACCGGAACTCCAGTTCACCCGAGACTGTCACAGGATCCCCCTTCTTGAGAGACGTGGCCGCGTTTTCTGCCAGCATCCGAAAAGCCGAGACATTGTGAAAGACGGGCTCCCCGTCCCTCCACGTACCATCCGGGTTTTGAATCCGTTGATTCACAGCGACCCGAATCTTCGCATGCGGCGTCCCGGACTCCCCGATTGTAAGCTCCGGGTCCGCGACAAGGTTCCCCGCGATGGTGATGGGAATCTTCGTGTTCATGGTCGGTTACCTTTCTTCGCCGACGGGCCTCTCCCATCGGACATCTGAACGGATCAGGGACCTGCCAACTCAGGGCCAGGCATCGAGGCACCCGGAACGGGAACGCCAGCGTAAGTGGAGGCGGCCGTGACAGCGGGCGAAGCACTGACGGAAGAGAATTTCCCACCAAATCCAGGAGGATCCGAAACAGCGAGAATGCCTTTGGTAGCCGCCGTTACCCGCCCCAGCACGGACTTGGCGAAGTCCACGCGCGACGTCGGAGCACGCCACTCCCGCAGTTCCTTCTCGGTTCTGATGACCGCGTCAGCCCATCCAGCCAAATAGGTAGCGGATTGTGGCCCGCGATCGATGCCGTGAGCCCGGAGAACAGTGTAAGCGACCGATTCGGCTTCTACTTCAGCCATGCCGCGATGGTTCGCGCTGCTTCCATAGAGCCGGCCAACACTGTCGTCCGGACCGTGCAATAGGACGTGACCAAGTTCGTGAGCAAGGACGGCCACCCGCTCCTCGCTGCTCATCCAAAGGCCAACTTGGATTCGTCGAGCATCGAAGTCTGTGTAGCCACTCGTGTAGCCGTATTGGACACCTGAGACCTCCACCCGGAAGCTGCGTTCCTTCGCGACATCACACAGGGACCGCCACAGATCGTCCAGGTTTTCCCCGGAGTGAATGCCCCCGCGTGGCACCAGGATCGGTGTTCCCTCCGTTTGGGTGACGTCGAAGACCGCCTGTCCGCGCCAACCCGTGACCACGTTCTTCATGCCAAGGCTGACCGCATCGACCGGAGCAGCCTGAGCCACGGGCAACAGCTTCCGCTGACCATCGGCCATTTTCAGCTCCTGCATGGAAGCAGTCCGCGGTGCGATCACCCAGAGCGCATGCTCGCCCCGCAGCACGGTCCGGCCATGACGTGCCCACTCTTTGTAGCCAGCAACGAGAGTCGGCTCCTCGGCACCACGCTGCGCCATCTGCGCCATCAGCAGGGCGACGTTGCCCCCTGAGTAACGCCACAAAGTGGCTGAGGCGTCAAGCAACACCTGCCACCGCGCTGGCGACTCAATAGCTTGCTCAAGGGCGGCGTGAAGTCCTTCGGTGAGACTCGCGATGCGCTCTTCAGGTGACATTCGAACGCTCGGCGGAAGGCCGACGTCGTCCGTCACGCCAGGCAGATGAGCGTTCGATTCAGGTTCAGCGGCCACGACAGCCATCCTTCGTACTTCTGAGTCAGCCCCGAGAAGGGATCACCTATCCATGTCCGGCCCGGGCCAGGACGCCATGACCTGATCAGGCCCCGAACTGATGAGCACTCAATTTCCAGTCATCGAACGCCGGTTCCGCTGGTACAACCCTGATAACCGGCTCCTTGTGGCTCTGCAACCCGACGCACCCTGCGGTTCTGGTGTGGGTTCGGAGACGCTCGACGGCGTGTGGGAGCCTTTCGTGGAAGGCCAACGGACCGAAGCCCGAGTCATCGGGAGTGAAAGAAGCCATCTCCGCTCGCTGCAGCGCGTAGAGCTCGGCGACCACCTCCGAATGGCGCCACCAGCAATCCGGCACAACCGATGTCGTGAGCTGGTAGGTAGCGACTAGCCATCGAACCCATTCAAAGAGGCTCTGCCACACAACCTCAGCCTGTTCCGGTGACATGTCCCGCCACCGGCGAGTAACGCCAACCGTGCGGGGCGAGGGCTGAAACGACGAGCGAAACAGCTCGGCCGTCAGTTCGTCGTCAAGGTCAGAGACCCGGCCAACTTCAAAGTCAGAATCGCCGGCCTGCGTGCTCATGACTCAGCCTCACTGTTCGATTCCTGACGATTAAGATGACCGGCAGCCAACTCCCGCTCCGTCTCCAACTTCGAGCGGCCAAGTTCGGCGCCGTCCTTGCGCTTATGCCAGTCGAGTAGGTCCAGAAGAATGGGTCGCGTCCGCCGGCCAAGCATGAGGGCAGTCCCGACTGGCAGTCGCCGAATTTCATCCAACCGGATAACCGGAGTGTCCCGAATCTGTTCGCCGTCCTGGCGCCCTTGAGCGGACCAGGACCGGGTATTCATGATAAGGCTGCGCTCCCCCAACAGACCCGCCAGCGAGCGCAGGTCACGCTCGTCAGACCCTCCGCCGAAGATGACCTTGATGATCGCGGAATCCCAAATAGTCGCCGCTTCCTCAATCGACCAACCGCTACGTGCCTGAGACAAGGACTGAAGGACCACTAGAGTCGAGATGCCAATCCCTCCGCCATCAGAAAGCACAACCGGAAGCCCCGGCCACGGAGAAAGGTTGGCGATCTCATCAAGGATCAGTGACAACGGCGGATCCAGTCGACCGCCCGCCGAGACGAACGCCATCTCACGGGCAGCATTGTCGATGTCGTCGATCAGCGCAGATAAATACGGACCCGCTGCGGCAGCTCCGGAGCGGGTGCCGATCAGATACAGCGTCCCCCGCTGTCTGATAAAGGCCTTCGGATCGAACTCCTGGGTTTCGTCCTGCGGATTAAGCGCCGCCAACACTCGTGGCGAGGACAACGGAGCGACCGCTGCAGAGACTCCGATCCACGAGTTCGACGTATTGCGCGGATCGTCCTCCAGTATCCCCATCAAGTCTGCCTGCCAACCGAGCGCGGCTCCCGTGCGGCCGAGGACGTCCAAGGCCTCGCGTGCCAGGACCGGGCTGGAGGACCAACGGCGGAAAGCAGCAATACCCTCGCCCGACAGAGCCGCGGCGTGGAGAAGACACTGCAACACGATCAGCGAGCGCTTCTGCCACGCCGCGTTCTCGCCCTTCATCTCGGTATCTGCAGTAATCACCAGGGCTCGACGGGTGGCGATATCAGGATCCCCACACCCACGGACAGGCGACCACCGAAGCGTCGAGGGCAGTCCCGACATACCTTGCGGATCGAAGACAGTAACAGGCCGCCCATCACTCATCCGAGCCCTCATGGTCACCACCAGGTTGTCGGCACGCGTTGATGTCGTGACCACCGCCCCTGGCGCATCAAGGATCGCGTTGATGACCACATACAGGCCCTTGCCCGAGCGAGGCGCCCCTTGAATAACCATCGACTCCTCCGTCGAGACATGAATGGTGACTCCCCGCGAGCGCCCGAGCGTCCAAGAGACGTCTTGGATACTCGGTCGGCTAAGCCCGGGACGCGTGTACAGACCACGACGTCGAACCGCCCGGGAGCCGAAGTCTCGAACAATCTCCGCCCTTCCAGCCACGCCGTCCCTGCTGAGGATGTCCTGCCTCAACCAGGCACCGGATTGCTTCCACATCCTCCAGCCGAGCGCTCCCCCGACAGCGAGCACAGCGACCACGGCCAGCACGCCACCCACAATCAACCAGACTGCGCTCAGGTCAGGCGCACACTCCCGCGAGATCCAGTCAGCGCGGCCCACTACCAGCCCGACGCCGGCCACGGGATTGAAGAACGACGGCGACCTGCCGCCACATTGCCGAGGCGTCACCACAGAGGCAGCGGCCTGGACGAGAAAGCAAAAGACGACATAGCCAGCAATCGCCCATAGACCTACCGACATCATCGGGTTGGTGCTTCCTGTTCGTGTCCTCACAGGTGCATCCGATCATCGGTGCCGAAGACATCAAGCTCATCTGTGGTCACCCGATTGGCCACAATGAACGAGCGGTTTCCAACCTTCCACAATCCGACACCCTTGGGCAGGTTCTCGACATGGTCGCACTCGGCTTCTGTGAGGCCGAGAGCCTCCTTGGTCAACCGCATGGCGTCGTGCTTCTGCCGGTAGATAATGCGTGTGTCCGCCTCAGTCAGTAGCCCAAACGCTTTCTGTCGATGGCCGCTCGTGCTGTCGCCGATCTCGTTCAGGTCCGCGACCTTGTGCATGATCAGCAGGTTGGCGATTCCATAGGTGCGGGCGAGCCTCCACTGCTCGCTCATCTTCGCCAACATGTAGGGGTCGGCGAGCATCCGCCAGCCCTCGTCGTACACCACAAGCCGCTTACCGCCGTCGGGGTTTGTCACCGCAGCCTCAAGCCAAGTGGCACTGCAGGCAGCAGCCAAAGACAGCGCCTGCTCAGACGCCCCGATCAAAGCCGACGTGTCCATCACCATCATCGGCGCGTCGGCATCGAACGCCACTGTCGACGGGGCATCGAACATACCTTCCAAGTCACCCGAGACCGTCCTTCGCAGGGAGTGACTGACTGCGACGCCGCCATCCCTCCCAACCAGCGCCAGCGTCTCTGGCGATGGCCGCAGCAGGTGGTCCAGCACCATGGGGAGCGTTGGCGTCGAGTTCTCGGCGGTCGTTTCCATCAGCGCCATGTCCAACGCAGTGTGTTCAACCGGGAGCAGTGGAGTGCCCTGCCGCATGAGAGAAACGAGAGCCACGAGCAGTTGCCGGCGCCGCTGCCGCACGACTGCCTTCCACTGCGTGTCCGCTAGCAAGCTGGGCCTGGGTCCAGCATCGAGTGGGTTCACACGAGCCGATCGACCCGGGCCGACAGAAATGACCTTGCCGCCCACAGCATTGGCTACGGAAACCCACTCACCCTTGGGATCGGAGGCGACGGCAGCCTTTCTGCCCAAGGTTATGGACCTCGCAACCAGCGACTTGCCGCACATCGACTTTCCAGTCCCCACGGTGCCGATGACGACGATCGACGGACCGCTGATGATCCCTTTGTCGTAGAGGATCCACGGGTCATACGAGAAGGCGCCGGAGCCAAAGACATCCGTTCCGATGTACGTCCCTTCGTGGCCCAGACCGGACTCCGTGATGAACGGGTAAGCAGCCGCGAACGTCATGGTCGATGCGCGGTGGGGCGCCGGCCGCAGGCGATGGGGACCCCACAGGGAACTGGCTTCCCGACTCCCCCAGTCACCGCGGAGGCGCTCGCGGTCCGGCTGTTCCGCCGTCTTATCCTCACCGCTCTGGAACTGCCGTCTCTTCGGTGGAGTCGCCTCCGCTACCGCCGCCCGCTTGATGGCCTTCCGCTCGGAGCGAGTGCCCGACGGCGTGTAGGTCACCTCTTGGTTCTTGAGGCTCATCGCAATCCCCGCCCCAAAGGGAGTCCACCTGCAATGAACGCAGCCCATTGCTGACCAGCGAGCAATCGCAGTTCAACGAAGGCGCCTGCGGCCGCTGATTCGAGTTCATGTCGATGCCGGGCAAGGTCTTCCAAAGATTCGGCGGTTATGGTGACGAACGCCGTGGGTCTGACATCGCCGTGTCCTGCGACGATCTCCTCTTCCCGCTGAGAAACCTCTTCTTCCTCAGCACGTTGCTCCCGCGTCGTCGGACGATCGAAGCGCGCATTGATCCGCCGTCGTGTTTCGTGAGCCTCCTGGGCGGAGCGAATGTCGCGCAGAGCTTCGATCGTCGGCACAGTGCGAATGACCTGGGTAACGGTGTGCCTGAAGTCGCCGACGTAGACGAGCGGATGCAGGAAGCCCGGATACACCTTCTGGCGCGGCCATTCAGCCACCCAGAACGTTTGATGAAACCCAGAGTCGCTCCTAAGGTAGGTCCAGTGCTCCTCGACAGCCATGGGGCCGGAACTCTGACGCGGCGGCTGCGCCTCGCTCGTGGGCTGACGCTCCGACTTCGAGGATCCGCGCGCGAGAGCCTCGGGATCGAATGCACCTCGCAGGACTCCAAGCAGCTTGGACTCCGACAACCATTCGTCAACCCTGACACCGTGAGTTGCCAACGACGTTGTGATCGCGCCAACCTCAAGACGCAGTAAGCGTTCGAGCCCGTTCTTCCCTCCGCCGGATTCCTTGATCCGTCGTCGAGACTTCGATGTGTCCACCACGAGCGACAGCAGCACATCGTGACTCATCGCCGCCCCGGCCGCAGAGATCAGATCCTGGTACGCAATTTGCCCCCATGAGCTGCGCTCGCCGTCATCAACGGTGACCGTTCGATCGTAGAAGTCCTGAAGCGCTGACGACGGGTACGGCACCGTGTAGTCCTGAACGGCAATCCGGGCGATGTCCGATCGTTGAGCCAGTCCCGCTTGCACTCGAGACCACGCCTGAGCGGCCCACGCTTTGTCATCGTCGTCCAGCAATGCGAAAGAGCGAGTGCTGCAGCGAAGAACGACGATCGCTTCTTTGCCGGGGGCATCGAGGATCACACATTCCCCACGGGAAAGTGGCTGAACCTTGAGGTTTCCTAAACCGCCGGGAAGGGCAAGCTTTCCAGCCCTTACCGGGCGCTCTGGCCGAGCCAAGTAGCGAGTCTGCCCTAGAAGACTGCGAACGAAGAACAGGACGATGAGGCTGCCCCAGATCGGATACGGAATCCTCGAGTACTGCAGCACTCCAACGAGCACCAGTGAAATCCACATCGGGGCTGTCAGCGCCAGGGCGCCGGGCCCGCCCGCAGCTGAGGCGATAATCGCTGCGAGAACGCCTGTGGCCACCAGCACGAGCTGGTACCACTTCAAACCCATGAAGATTCCACGACGTTCGTATCTGGGAAATTTGACGGGTTCCAGTGCCCGCGATTCATCACTCATTGGACTTGTCCGGAGGTAGTGGTCTGTAGGTGTCTTTGTGCTTGATCGGCGGCAGTTCGGTTGATGGCAAGGCACTGTTTGGGGCTCTGACTTCAGGTGCCCTCGTTGTTGGGTGGGTTCCCGGGGACGTTGCTCTGCCCGGACCGGCTCCATCACGGTTCGTGTTCGTGTTCGTGCTGACGTCAAGGTCAGTGACCACCTGCCCCCTGACGACTGAGCTGCTGGAGTTGGAACTGCCCGACGAAGACCCGTCCATGCGAGTGACGTCGCCGCCTGAGCGGTTTACCGGCGTCGTACTTGATGGGCTCCGTGGCAGCGGAACGGAGGGCGGCAGAGCTCGGGTGGGGATGTCCCGGCGGCTCGACGGAATAGGCCGTGCAATCGAGGATCGGGCCATCATGGACGCGATCGTTAGACGACCGCCAAGTTGCCGACTAAGTTGTCGCGAGGCAACGCTGTTACTCCTCGACAGGACGTGGCCGCCGCCCGCGGTTTGAGCCGCTGCGGCCAGTTCCCCACCCGCGAAGCTGACAAGGCGAAGAGCCATCAATGGTGCTCCACAAGCCAGGACCATGCCGACCGTTCCGGCGGCGAGACCCGCGAAAGACTTTGAATCGGCGAACAGTTTGATGGCAGTGGCCAGGACAGTCGCCGCAAGAGGTTTAGCAAGGAGAAGGGCGACGACGATTTCGCACCAGCGCCCGGCCCACACCTTGGATTTCTCCCAGGGAAGCATCATGAGAGCAACGGGCGCCACTGCGGCAAGGACCGCCAGCGCGAACGTCCGGAAAATCATCGAGCACATGAGGATGAACGCCAGGATCCACACCACGACGACGGCCATGACCGTGACGATCGCACCTCCAACTGCGCCACCCTGGTTGCCGGGCGCGAGGGAGACGACATTCCATTCTCGGTCTGAGCCCTGAGGAGCTCGTTCAAAGCCGAACAGGCGCATGAAAACGACGTAAGGGTCTGTACCGATCGACTCCAGGAGCGCGGCGGAGGCTTGGTCGCTGGCCCGGGTGAGCTGCCGAACGATGTAGACGGCGGCCGCCACGAGCGGGACGGCTGCCGCTCCCCCGATCAGTGCACGCAGGAGTCGCCGAGGTTGTTGGCTGAGCAGCCCAGACAGAAGTTGGATGATCATCACCACGACCAGCGGTGTCATCATGACGATGACCCACCAGTTGGTCAGTCCTCCGATGGCGGTCCACTGGGAGTCGTCGACGTCGGAGACAGTGAAGGCGCCCGTGATGAAGCCCCACATCCACGAAGCGATGTTCTGGAGGACGTTGGCGAAGATGGATGTGATGGAGCCTTGGATGCCGTCGTTCGCTTGTGAAACGAGTCCGCATCCTGGCGGCCACCAACCGTTGAAGTCGCAGTCGACTGGCATGGCGGCTCAGAAGCCGAGCGGGAATGCCGTTTGCGACCAAAGGATGTAGCCATTGATTCCGCCGAGAATGGCCGCAACCGGGCCAGTCCACAGCAGGATCACGCCACCACCGGCAGCAAGCCGCGAGGATTGGCTCAGCTTGCCGGCCAGGAGCATCGCAGCTCCGATGATCGCCACAATGGCGATGACGATGAAGGCCCCAACGAGGATGCCCCCGCCGATCTGCTTCAACGACTCAAGAAAGGGGAAATTCGCGTTTGGTGTGATCCCAGGATCCACCGCTGCCAGAAACATCTGGTGCTCCATCCAGTCGTCTTCCAATGGAATGAGCTGATTGAGCTCACGGCTTCATGGATGAGGAGAGAGGGAACGACATGACTTGAAAGAGCCAGCAGCCACAACCATTCGATGTGTCGACTCCGCCACTCGTGTCACAGATGTCGGAAAGTGGCTCGCCCACCTCCAAGCAGAGGTCGTCCGGAGGACGATGGCGTCCTTCCCAGATACATTCCAACCAGGCTTCATTAGCGGACGAGGGAGAACGAGGTGAGTCGGCGTAGGCCGGTCGCACCGTGCTCGCCCAACCAACAAGGGCCCGTCCGACGAACGAGTAATCGGGTGCACGGATAATACTCGCGTTGGGCGCGCGCTCGGCTTCGGTCATGATTACCCGCCTCCGACGGGGCGCCGTCGACAGGTGCGTTGCCCATTGTCTCCTGACACTTGACGCCCGAGAGTCCAAACGGGAAAGCCCGAATCGGTCACCACGGCGAAGCGTCAGCGGACGGGGTGAAGTTCGCTGCCGCGCCGATCGTGCATAGTCTTGCCTGCTCCCGGGGGTCCCTGTCAGGTGCATGTGTTGGACTCATAAGCGAAGAGGAAAGATCCCTGCAAAATCAGCACAAACAGGGGTATGCCAGTGCGATCATCACATACACACTGAGTTTGGGAGCTCAGTTCCCGCGATGAAAAAGAGAGGAGATACGGACGCGCTGGCATCTTCTTCCCACACAAAGGGAGCCCGGTGGGTACGGCAGACATACCGCACCCACCTGCGGCGGCCGCGCAACCACGACCTGGACAGGCGACACGCCAAAGAGGCTGCCGCGCAGTGGATGGCACGGGTCCATCACCAGCGTCCGCCCGCAGTTGCTGCAATCGCAGCTGTTTCCACATGCTCAACGACTCCCCTACCGGCCGCCGGCCGTTGATCCTGCACTGGAGCCATGCTCAGCTACGAAGACATCATCCTGCTCGGAGAGGAACGTGTCCTCGTCATCCAGGAACACCAGGACGGCCGCTGCTGGTGCGGCCAGGCTTGGGATTGACTGACGTTGATGGCTGCATGTTCGTGCTTCTGCGGCCGGACTACCTGCAATGACCGGATCAGGGAGCACCCCCGAGGCAACGTGCGACACCGCGCGAGGCTGTCGCATCCAGGCTCTGGCTGGACAGCGGACGGAAGCGTTAGGAACCGGCTCCGGGCGCAAAGAACCATTCGCGCGCGCTCCTGGCTGTCGAGCGAAGCTGCGGATGATCCCGTACGATCTCGCGCTGCCGTTCGGCAGGCACACCGAGCTCATGCAGCAGGTTGAGGGTCACGACGGCGGTGGTCACGTCCACGACAGCAATCAGTTCTTCAAAGGAGTGCTTGGGAGTTTTGCCTTCATGCGCCAGGTCGTTCCGTGCCAGAGTAGTCCGTCGCGCCCACCTGTCCACGTCCGGCATAAGCATGGAGATCGCCTCCTGGTCGGGTCGCGCAGCGAGGGCGTACAGCCGGTCCCGAAGCGTTGGATCGTTGCGGATGGCTCCCTTGAATCTCTCTCGGTGTTCCTCAGGAACGTGCTCAAGCATCGCTTCGCGCATCGGTTTGAACTCGTCCGCCGGGAACGGTGGCTCATCGATTCGGAGACCACGGTGCAGCACTTCGGCCGCGCCGACTGCTGTCAGGAGATTGTTCTCGACGTAGCGGGCCGGTGCGTAGCGGAGGCCCAAGGTCATGTTGGTCGCGGACTGTAGTCGCCCGTGCGCTTCAATCCAGCGGGGCAGGACTTCCTCGAACGGGATCGATGCGCATGTGAAGAAGACGCGGTGTTGGTCAACAACCTTGGCATCGTGCTTGCCGAGGGCTGCCGGCGAGTAGAGCACGTCGGCGTTCCGGGGCAATGCAGGGCGGATACCACGGGGTTCAGCGTTGGTTTCTGCCACCTCCAGCCGAAGCCAAATTACTCCGGCGGCGCGGTGCATCGCGAGCGCGACCAGATCCTGCATCAGGCTGGCCGCTTTCAATGCGCCCCTCAACGAAAATGCTTCCGCGGGGGCGATTCGTGCGAATACGGTGTCGCGCATGCGCCCGACAGTACTGCCCTTACGCAGGTCGAAGTGCGGCACCGTATACCGGTGCGAGAGACGGTACTCGGTTCCATCGACCACGACCGCCTGGTCTGTTATCCGGTTCACGGAGATGCTCCCGCTTCCGTCCGGTTTGCCGCCGGGAGTGCCGAGAAGAGCCTTGAACACCGACGATGCCGACCAGAGGCCGAGGTCTTCGACAGACACCTCGGCCGCAGCGAACTCCTCGTCATTGTTACCACTGACGTGCGCCCCGATAATCGCGATCGTTGCTACGACGGTCTGCTTGTCGGGGCTCTTGACTCTTGCAGCAATGGTCCGCGTCCCGCCATTCGGGATGCAGTCGAGGAGGGTGATCTCGCGCTGTTCGGCCGCACCATGGATCACCTCCCACGTCTGTTGCCCTTCGTGGACCGCGACAAGTCCTGGAGCGAGCGTCGTCATGAGACGGTCTTCAAAAGTACCGATCAGGGACAGCGTTAGACCGTCCCCGGGCTCGTATCGAAGGAATCCGGGGACCCGGTGGTCGGGGTCGTCTGGCAGCCACCAGAGACCAGCCCACTCGGCGGACGCATTGAGGTTCAGAGGGTCATTGGCCATGGCGCTTCCTGTCGCAGCTCGGAACAGAACAAGTCCGAAACGGCCCTGGACCCGTCTGCAGGCGGAACTGGTCTTGATACTACTATCGGGCCCGCTCATGATTGCGAAAGGCGCGAGTCGCACAGAGCGATACCGGTGATTGAAAAACCAGCCCTGAGCAGCCTAGCTCCGCAAGACCTCATCCTGCATTCCACGGATCAGATCGGTTGTAACACCGCTCCAGCCGAATCGGAGAAGCAGATCGCGCGACACTTCCGCCGCAGCGTTCTTGATGTCATCTTCAAGGAAGTCTGGTGCGAGTACGGTACGCCGCTCCCAGCGGTGTCCACCCATTCGGTGGCTGCCATGGAAGCCGCTCCGTCGTGGATCCGCAACTACCAGCGCCCATCCTTGCGCTCCCTCTACCGCGAATTCCACTACGAGCGGCTCTGTCGATGTCGTGGCCTTCTGCAACCGAGCAGCGAACGCCATCGCCTCAAGAATGAACATAACCGGGAACCACACAGGGAGGTACGGTCCTTCAGATTCAGTGCCCGCGTGCCCGTCCCAATCGGGACCGTATCCATTGGGAAGTGGGTGGATGTCCACGAATTGCCCCGACTGATAAATCCCCCATGCCTCGGGATGCTTGCTCGTTTGCGCCTCGCCGACCCAGCGATCACCGAACGCAACGCTCTGGACGAACGGGAACGGCCAGCCGCGAAAACGCACTGCGTTGCTCCCCACGAGGCCAGGTAGTTCTTCGTACGACCATCGATCGGCCTGATAGACCTCCGGATGGGTCGCAACCGATATCTGAGGCAGACCGGCAACTCCCGACGCGACGGACTCCTGCAGGAAGGCCGCACGCTCGGCCATGAACTGATCGACGTCATTCTGGCCGATGGCCTCCACCGCCAGTCCTGCGTGTCGCGTGCGGAGAAACGTCTGGAGCTGCTTCTCGGTGGGGATTGCGAGCACTTCGCGCAACTCGTTCTGCGTATTGCTGGCCGAGCTCTCCGGCTTCGCCATGGACCGCGTGTAGAGCTGTTCCCGCACGATCTTGCCGCTGAACTCCTTGGCGCTCAGAATCGGGATTTCGGCGAACTCAGCGACCTCGATCACGACGAGTGACGCCCCGCTCGGGAGGTGCCGTTCCGCGAGCCGAAGTTGAAGCGGCGGATCCGCGTATGCGTTCACCTTCGCGACCACGGTGTCGTAGCTCAACCATTCAGCCATCTAAGTCGCGTCGAGTCCGCCCCGTGCTCCCCCAGGATCCTTGTCCACTACACCGACCACAAGGTGACCCCCGTCACGCTGGTTGGCAAGTGCTATGCAGGCTCTGGCCACCACCGCGACAAAGTCGGACGAGGAAGTAGAGCCCGGGCCCTTGAACTCGATGCTCCGCGACTCCACGCCGACTTCGATGAGCGCGGCAAGTTCGTCATCATTCAGCATGGGCTCATAATCCCATACGGCCCCTCCGACAGTTTTATCGATTGGAAGCGAGTTCTAGACCGGGGTCTACGGCTCCCAAGCCTCCGTAGATTACAGTCGCCTCATGGATGCTGGGTTCTGGTTTGCGGTGGCCGCTGTCGTCATGTCGGTAGTTGCGTTGATCCGCGGGGAGATTCTCCAGCGCCGTGGAGGGCCTGAGGCTGCCCGGCGACGTGCCGTGGAGAACGCGGCGGAAGCCCTGGATGCCGTCGTGGCCCTCGTCGAGCATGCTGACGCCAAGATGCCGCCGAGCTCCGAGATTAGCGCTATCATGCAGAACTTCGAGCGTGAATGCGTACGTTGGGAACCCATGCTCCCCACCGGGGCAAGGCACGTCCGAGTCAGTGTGCGGCAATCGATGGCCCATTTTTTCGGTCCTCCGGCATGCGGAGCCATCGACCCGAAAGCTGGAGAAAAGCCTGCGCATCCTTTCGACAGCTACTGGTGGGACATCGGCACCACGGATCTTGACCATGCTAGGAATTGCCTCTGGGTGCATGGCTGGTAAACGACCGCCGCAACCGACAGATGCGACTTCTTCCCTACTATCTCTGGCGGCGCGACGAAGATGACGCTGCAAGAGTTGGCTATTCTCAGAAGCCGGAGGTCAGATCCTCTGAAGACTGAGTCGATCATTGGTTCTGGACGCGGCTATGCACCCGGACCTACTGATTGGATATTCCTTTGCCACTGCAGCCTAAGCCACTCAGCGTTTTGCAGTCCAAAGTCCTGTAATGGGTCAATGACGGCTGTCCAGACAGCATCTTCGAAGGCTACTCACATCGGATAGCCGCCCGAGCCTTGGCGGACGATCGATACATCACCATCACAGGCAAGGGGCGGACCTGGACCGCCAAGATCACCCAGCCGGGTGTGGGGCTGCTCAAGAGTATCGCTGACTCCGATGCCAGCGACAACAACCGGCAATCTGAAGCCGACCTGTTCGTACAGAAACTCATCGACGCCGGCGGCGTCCTTGAGGTCGATGGCGGATATTCGCACATCGCAGCCAACGATGCCCTGATCCGTGACGTCATGAAGTCAGCCCTGCGCCCGAAAGGTTACAAGCTCGAGATAACGAGCGTCGGGTCATGGCAGCACCCCAAGTACGAGGCACATTGGGGCGTCATTTCCCTGATGACGTCGACGAGCGTCCGGTCCCGATTCCCGACTCAGTGGGCAAATACCATCCGGTCGCCAAAGTGTTCCGGGACGGCACACGGGGGGTGTCGAAAGAGCACGTCGCCCGTGCAGCCAAACTGCTGCACGCGCTGGCCACGGCAAGTACAGCCCGTGGCTACGAGGTCACACTGCCGTCGAGCCACAGACGCACCGACACTCGGAGACCCACGACTCTCGATGGCGACATTGCCATCACGATCGGCACAACTACCGTTGCGTTGGAAATGCGGGAGCTCCCGCCGAATGGTGGCGCCGCAAGGCCATACACCTCCAAGTACAATTCCCGCAACCAGTCCTGGACGCTGGTGAACAACACCGAACCAACGGCCGCCAGGAGCGGTTCCGCGACGGCAAGGGGCAGCAACTCGACAGCGCCCTGCCGGCCATACTCCGCGAGATCGAAATTCAACATCTGGGAAAACGAGTGGAAGCACGAGCAAGCACGCCTCAAGGAGGAGGAAACCCCAGCGACGGTGGGAAGCAGCCATGAAGCGCGCCCGCATACGAATCCAGGACCACCACAAGGCCCGGCAGCTGAAGATACAGGCAGACGCATGGGCAGAAGCCGCCATGCTGCGCCAGTACGTGGACGCCCTCGAGGCGAGACTGCCCTCAGAACGGGACGCAGAGCTGGTCAATCGCGGGCTGGCCTGGCTGACATGGGCCCGGGACTACATCGATGACAAGGATCCCCTGCTCCGCCCCATCGAGGTTCCCGTCCTGGCAGACTATCGCGATGAAGACCTCGTGCCGTTTCTCGACGGCTGGAACCCGCACGGACCGCATGGGATGAGGTAGAAGGATCGTACCTTTGAGTAGGACCTGACTTCGGCGCTTCCGGCGCTTCCCCAGCCCTTCACCCGACCGATATTGTGCCCCAGCGCCCTGCGGATTCATGCGAGGCAGTGATCAGGTACATGCTCAGGACCTCTCCGATCCCTAACATATTCACGCTTCCACCAGTCAGGATCTGAGTCGGAGGTCAAAGGTCGCGGCCGCGGGATTCAACCGAATGGGCCGGAAGCGGCTTAGCATTTTCCTGTGCCATATGACCTACATGCGGAGACGCTGTCTGACCGCGACCTTACCTTGATGAAGCAAATAGTCATCGGCCTTGTGCCCGAAGCAGAGAAGCCGAAGGGCCTCTCAGCGGGCCAGGCCACGAGCAAGGACTGCCGGGCACAGCAGTTTCAGGATGACGGACTCTGCCAGACACATCCAACAGCTGGCACGCGTCTGCAGCAAGCTCAATACGCTTCGACCATATGCGGGGCTCGTGACGGTGCTCAAGACCGGGCATCACATCTTGCCGCTGGCCACCTTGACCAGGGTGCCGTGGAGGCCTTTGCCAAAGCCAACTATCTGTTTGGGTCTGCGTCTGCCGCGGACATTCAAGTGCCAAGTCCGACAACCGGCGTCGCGACCCTCGTCTCAGACAATAGCGAGGTTCGGAGAACATGGTACGGGCCACGGCCTTCTGGAGTCCGAGGAGGATCTGCGAGTCGGCGGCAGTGTGATCTCACTGGATACTCGCCCCGGTCCTCGCGATTTGGGTAGTGTGCACGGTCCCGTCAATATCGAGGATCTTGAACACATCTCGGTACGCGAGAGCGACCCTGCCAGCATCCAACTCACTAGTTATCGTGTACATCGTCGATCCCATCGATGAGAGGCCAGCGGTTACCCCCGATTCCCGCAAGGCCTTCCTGGCCCGCCTGACACTATCGGGTTGCGCCGCCCAGATACTTCGTTTAAACGTGGACAACTGTATGGCCTCGATGCCGGCGTCTATTTGCGCCAAGTCACCCTCCATCAGAGCAGGAACCAGGCGCATGAAGACATTGGCAATGAGCGCGTCCGTATCAGCGCGCGGAATCGGAAAGGTTCTTCCAAAGTAACTAATCTCGTTGGCACCCGATGCACCTTCAGTTCCCGTTGCTGTGGCAACAACGACACGCAGATGCTCTGGTGGGTGGATCCGAGCGATAAGCGGCGGAGGCGCAACATGGGGTGAAGAGGACGAAGGAGCGAAGGTCGTCTTCCCGCCTTCTCCAAACCGGTGACCGCCATCCAAGACGATTCCGCCGCCAAGAAATGCGTGCACCCCAGCACCTGAGGTCCCACCCCGCTTTGAGGCGTTCACCACGTTCTCTTTCGAATAGTCGACCGAGTTTGCATCCAGGGTAGCAACGGCGACGGCGAGAACTGTCTGAGTCTTGTGCCCCAGTCCTACGTGCGGGCGTATCCAGTGCGGAAGTCGAATTTGCACTCCGATCGGAACTCCCGCAATCTGTTGAGCAAGTGCCACGCCTGCGTTTACTGCCTCAGCGACCGCGTCATCGACGTCGAGCTCGACCGTGTCCGATGCTGCTGCCGCGACCTCCACGAACGGGTCCCCAAGTGATATCCCCAAGGTTCCATCTACTCGGCCTCGCTCGCCGTTCATGTCGAGTAGGCAACAGGCGAGGCGCGCGTATGCGCGCACCGTGCACGAGCTCACTCCCTCACTCCGACGCTGGTGAGCTTGCGGAGAACACTTGACCTGAAATGCCTCGCGATGAACCGCCGAGCAGAAACCCTGCCAGCTGCGCGACCGCGGTCTTGAGTTCCGGTGCAAGAGAAACTCGGCCAATTCTCAGCACGTTGAAGCGCCACCCTTCCGTAGGTGGATTGGCTGCCATGTGGCGACAATATTGTTCGCCAGCAGCCTTACCCACTTCATACTCGAGCCCACCCGCAGGATGTGTCGAAACCGCGAGCGATGAGGCGAAGACGACCGCGACCTGTTGGGGCGTGGGCATGTGACTGGCGACGGCACGCACAACTGAGGCGAGGCCCACTACGGCAACTTCGAATTCGTCATCAATCCGACGCCCGTATTCCTTGCCCATACCTTCGGTAGCCATGTAGAGAATCCCGAGTGGTCTCGTATTGCTGTTCTTGTTCATCGCTAAGGCGTATTGAATTCCGTCCGCCGTTGCAACAGGATCTCGGACGTCGCATTGGATCACGTGGTGCGGCGATGGCAACTCGAGATCAATACGCCTACTGAATAGCGTGATTGTGGCCCCCTGCATAAGGTGGTCAACAAGGTCTGGACCTAGACGTCCGGTACCGCCAAAGACGAATATATGAGGCTTACTTCCCATGCGCGAGGTGGTCACCTAATTGATCGTAGGCAATCCTGATGTGCGACTGATCCAGCTTCTCACTAAGGCTCATTTCAGCATAAGTTCGAGTGCTGGTGTTCGGAATGAATACCCGGTCGTAGTAATAGTCACGTCTGCCCCGACCCGCCAAGGGAATCTCGCCGCGCATGCTGCCTACGAATGTGTGCAGCCTCCGTCCATCGCAATATGTGACTGCGGCGCTTGCGACAGCTGCCCGAGGCTTCCCGGCGGGAAGAAGATCACAGATGCCATCCCCGATTGCGTCGTAGAACACCTTCGACAGGCTGCCAGGGAGCCCTGAGAGTGCATCGACGGCGAGGGAGCCATGCTCGCAGAACAAGGGCACGCGAAGAGTCTTGAACGCATACACTGTTTTCTCCCGCGAGACGCGCTCGAGGTCCATCGATAGAACCTCAGGCAGCTCGCCCGGAGTGATCTTCGAGACAGATATGTCGTACGGCGCGAGGCAGTATTGGGCCTCTTCCAGCTTTAAGCCACTGGTGGTGGCGAAGTACGCATGCATCTGGACGCTCCCTCTCACTATGTCCTACAATATTCCAGCAGTTCAGCCAGACGCTGATCCTGGTCGCTGTAGCCCGGGAGTAGTTCGATCGACTCCACGTTATAGCGCGATAGCAAGACTTCCTTCTGCACCTCGCCGATTGAAGACGAGACGATGTACGACCTCCGCTCATCCTTCCTCCTGCCATGGCTGGATGAGTTCGCGGCCCGCTCCTTGTTCAGCCGAAACAATAAGTACCTCACGTTCATATCTGACAGGCTGTAGCCAATGAACAACAATGATCGGCTGAGCGCATCGGCCCTCAGCCGTACATCCATTGCAGTATCGAGCCTCATTCTCTCGAAGTACTGCCATTCGGTGAGGACAAGTGTCTCGGGGACCGCGAAGTCGCCATGATACTTCACTATCTGCACTGCCCCAGCAGGCGCCCTGGTGGCAAGGTCTGAATAGGTGATAACTGGGACTACGGACCTGCCGGCCGCCTTGAACGCGCGCTCCAGTAAGTCGTCGTAGTTTGTTGTGTATAAAACATCAACATCCATCCGAATAATTTCCTGGTGCAGCGGGGATGGCTTGAAATCCACCGTGGCGCGAGTGAACTCCTTGTTTAATTCGGATGCGTACTTTTCGAGGGTCTTGGCAGGGCTGACCGACAGATAGTAGTCGAATAGCTGCGGATAGCTGCCTTGCGATTCAAAGACGTCTGGGTCGAACTCCACGTGGTTGGCAACCTCGCGGATCAGGCGACCCCAGGAGGGAAGATTGGACGTATACGAAGCGCCAGAACCAATAAACGGAATCACCAATCCAGCTTGAACGTCCGCTCGAAGGCGCTCGACGCTCGCATTAGAGGACGCTTTCCAGCTCGACAACTCGGATCACCTCCTCCGCGAGATCTGACGGGGATCCAGCACGCAGCTTCCAGACGCCGTCCGCGGGGAGTGCGGCGCTGTCACGCCGCCCCCACTCCATGCGCCGCTCAATTGACTCGTCCGTCTCACCCCGTTCTCTCAGGCGGCGCACGAGTTCCCGCTCGCCACCGCGTGGCGACAGGAAGAAAGGCACTGTTTTTGCGAATCGCCTGATGTCCGGAATCCGGCCCGCAGGCAGGATGAGCGACCTCAGTCCAACATCGGCGGTGAGATCGGCAATTCGAACCCCATAGAGTTCGCCAGCGACCTCGTCAGAGAACGCCACCTCGTTTCGCCGGATAGCTTCGGTTACTTCCGAACGATCCAGGTGGACGTAGTCGCTGTACGGGGGCACCTCGCTTGGCCGCCGCTGCCTCGACGTTAGCGGGCGCACTCGCAAGACGCCAAACGATGACTCTAGGGTGCGAGCCAGTGTGCTCTTACCTGCGCCCGGCGCGCCCGTGATAATTATGAGGACCACTCGTCGGTCCTATGCTCGTATAGCTCAAAGAACAAACTCCCAAGTTCCATCTTCGTCCCCGACAATTGTCCGCCGTTCACCTGATCAGTGCTTCGAGCGCGCGGTCCGACGTCGTGTTGAACTTTGCCGGATTGTCATTGGGATCCGCCACCGTGGCCGTTGAGTTGACGTTGAGAAAGCGCGCTAGATACGTGGAGGCGAGTGCAAGACCTGCCGGCCGCCCGGGACAGCTACGTGCCCCTCGGCCGAAAGCGAGAAAGTCTGGGGATGGCTCCTTCGCGAGGAAGGCGCCGGGATCGAACTCGGAACCCGATTGGGCGTGAATTGAATGCACGTGAGGCATGATAAGTGTGCCGCTTCGGAGTTTGTATACCCGTCCCTCCACCTGGATTTCAACGTCCCGCGTTACGCGGTTGTTGAACACTGATCCAGGGGGGCTAAGGCGCAGCGCTTCCTGCACACAAGCCTGGGCGATCCGATCACGTTCATTGCCGCACGCGGTGAACAACGCGTCACGCCAAGCGGCGTTCTTTGGGTGAAGGATGTGCCACAGGCTTGCGACTATTGTGGCGGTCAGCGTGTCGATTCCGGCCAGATAGCAGGTGAGCGCGTCGTCCAATGTCGCCTCCGGCTCGATCCCGTGACGAGCGTTAAGGTCAGACAGCACCCTCGCCGCGTGACCCTCCGGCACACGAGGAAGCGAAGCTGTGGTGAATGCGCGTATGTTCCGGATGTTACGCCTGAGGTATCTCGCCTCGGCCGTAACGGGCATCCCGCTCGCGCTCGGGAACATCCGAAGCCATGGTTGCGCCGAATATTGCCTTATCCGGCGAAACGTCTCGTGCAAGCCGTCTCGGTACTCGACTGACCCCTGGTTTCCTTCCGCGTCAACATAGTCAATAGGCGCAGACCCGATGTCCCGCCCCCATACCAGATCGCCCATTACGGATCGGGACCACTGGATCACCATCGGGCGGAGGTCAACCGAAGTTTCTCGCGCCGGAAGAACAGGAATCGTGCCAGCCGCTGCGAACCTCTGGGCGATATCGGCGTCGACGACCTTCCGCATATTCTGCTTGCGAAGCCGGAATCCAGGGACCGTGGCCGACTCGAATGTCAGCGCACGAGGAGTCAGTCGCCCAATCGAGTGAGCTGCCGGTGAGTACCTGTCGATGGACAGGCCGCTAAGCCCCGGGGCTGTGATCGTTTCGACAGCGGACCGAGAGACCGCGTACAGCTGCACACGGAAGCCCCTGGTGGTTCCCATGAAGTCCGCAGACTGTTGGGTTGCAAACAAGTGGTCACGAGTGAGGCCTTGTCGCAGGAGGCCTGTCACTCGGCCTTCGACACCGAGTGGAGCAACCGTGCCTTGGAATTCGATGCCTTGGCTCCGGTAAAAGGCTCGTTCGCGGCCCACATGCACCAGCCGCCACCTCGCGCTATAACTGGCCTGACCCGTCTGATCTCCAACATTCAACGCGCTTCCTTCCTCCACCTGGAGGATACACCGCAACAACCGATCGGCTGCGGGCGCCTCGCGGATGGCTTCGTAAAGGAGCCGGGTGCGAAGGCCCGCGTAGCAGAACCCTCACCTTGCGCCACATCACCACCACGGCGGCCGGAGCGGGCTGCCTCACAGCCGCAGCACTCACGGAAGGTGTCAACCCCGATTCGCGGCGTACGTCATGGCTCCTCGTTCGGCAAAGCCGTCGGCGCAGCGCCAACCCCAAAACAAACGCAAAGTGACAAAACACCATCAAACAAAGGGGCCCGACGCGGAACTGGGACGACCGAAGATGCCCTCTATACCCGGCTCTGGGTTTGTGCATCCAACAGATAAGCGACGACCTGACAACAGGCCCAGATTTGCATGGAAAAGCCGGCAGGGTGGTTATCGGGTACCCGATCGAGCCCGGGATGGCTTTCAATCTTGTTGCCCAATGGAGAGAAAGTGTGGCTGAGCAAATGCATTAGGAATAGGTTGCGTTGGTGAACCGGCGGATGGGTATCAGGCGCGAGCACGTTGTCCGGTTCCAGTTTCTCCTTGACGAGCCACATTGTGAGTGTTGTCAGAAAGGCCCCGGCACAAGTCAGCCGACCGTCCCTTGTGCTTTCAACCGCGGATGGATAGTCCCTGAGCGTGGCGCCGAGAAGAACTGCCATGGCGTCAGCCTGGTGTTCTCTTGCGTGAGCTCGCCTGCGGCCCGAGGGTACCCACGATCCGAGACTCTCGAGCCATAGGCTAAGCTCAAGGGTTCCTGGGGCATGGTTGTCATTGGGATTGTTCCACCCATGGTTCAAGAGGTGATGGCCCAGTTCGTGGCCCAAAGTGAAATGAATCCCGGCTTGCTCAAGGTTCGCAGCCTGTCTGTCCTGGTACTCAGAACGAAGGGCGTCAAGTCGGGAAATCGAAGATGCAGGGTCCGCACGCAGGTCTGCAAGTGCTTTGATCAGTACATCGAGTCGGCGCCCACGAATCACTTCTGAAGCTAGGGCATCAACCAGAGGGCCCAGCGTTCCGAGTGCCTCCCAAGGCGGCACGAGCTGGTCGATCAACTTCAAACGCGCGGCCAGAAGGTCTCGTACTTGAGGTGCAACCTCGACAACGGCCCTAGCTGTCAGGTGCATGGCAAGAGAATATTCGGGTGTCACGGTGATGATCCGTGCGTTAGGCAAGAGCGCATCTGCCATCGCTTGGATGGGGTCCCCCAGGGGTCCGCGAATCACCAAGATCTCCTCCACGTAAGCCTGGAGTGTCGTCGGGGCGCATTTAGCGTAGCGACTAACGTAGCGATCCATATCTGCATCGAGCAAAGGTGCGATCAGATTGTCGCGGAGTTGAGGATCCCGCCGAATCCTGCGGGGAGCCTTAAGGCTCTTGCGGACAAATTCTCTCTTTGCGACTTCTTTGCTCCACACCAACGACATCTTGCTCTATAGGCACGATTCCCCAAAATAGCCGTTGCCTTCCGGGCGTCGAGCCATCGTATGTCGGATATGCGCGTGAACGGCTACAGAGAGCTCGCCAGCAAAACGAGTGAACACGAACGCGACCGCCGTTAGGCTGAGACTATGATTTCCCGCTATCACCTCAAGTGCCCCGGCTGCGAGGAAGTGTTCATCGCGCGCCTGGGTGTAGAACCGACCAGCGGGACGCGCTTCTATCTCCCTTGTCCTCATTGCCGTCTGCCGATCCGGGGTTCCATGTCGGGCACCGAACTTGAAAACCACCGGATCGACATCGAATGCGACGTGTTGAACGGCTCCGACCCAGAGCTTCCCGGCGCGGCCGTTGTGACCATCAACCCGTTCGTGCCGTCTCTCTATGAAGCCGACTCCTTCGCTCCGACCGGGGCCTTCCCAACGATCACCCTCGTTCAGACCCTCGGCGATGACGTCTTCACCAAGTTCGAGTCCGAACGGCATACTGCGCTCGAGGCAGGCCGGGCCATGTGGCCCCACGTCCGCATGCTGTTTCAGTACTACCTCCAAGGCAACACCCAGATGTTTTCTCGCATCGCGAAGCAGAAATTCGGCCTTGACTGGGACCCGAGCACGAGCCATGAGCGAACGAGTGTCGCTTACCAGGCCCTGGGTACGGCCACGACGATGATCACGGGGAGCACTGGGACCACCAGCGAGAGAGTCATCGGCCGTTTCTCGCGGAAGCACACCGCAGCGATGAACCGGCACAGGGACCACCTCGTGGCCTTTCGTCGTCGCGGTCAAGCGGCGGCCGCTCTGGAGCGAGATCTTTTCACCGAGCTCAACCGTTTCGTCGAGCAGCACGAGTCCTGGGAGATGGGTCTCCTCGGCAGATTCGTCGGGCCGGAAGAGAAGGTCGCCTTCGACGAACTGGTGCTCTACCGGGACGAGTTCTCGACGGTGAGGGATCTGTATCAACACGGATTCGAGCTCGCCTGCAAGTGCCTCTGGCCACTCGTTGCCGCTCAGAACACGGTGAAGCGCGGCAGCCCCGATGACTTCGGCGTGCCCATGAAGGGTCGCCCCACGAGCCTCGAGAAGTATGACACGCTGTCCAACGCGCGCAAGATCGAGTACGTCACTCAGGTTCCCGGCTGGGAATCGTTCGCGGATCTGCTTAACAACCGCCGCCGCAACACGATCGGGCACGCGACAGCGCACCACGACCTCCAAACTGGCCGTGTAGTCAGCGACGAGGATCCCTCTGGGATGACTTATCTCGAATTCCTCAGTGAGACCCTTGGCGTTTTCGAAGCGCTTTCGACGCTCGCCCAGGTATTCAGAGCCAGCCGCGTCGCTTCCTCGCCGGACTTCGGGCTTCCTGACTGATCCAGTTCCTTCCAGACGCCGGCTCCGGAAGGGACATATAGGACAAGCTCGCGCGGCCCACAAGGCGACGGCGACAACCAAACCGAGCGGGCCGAAACACCGAGCTGCTTCGGCGGTCATGACCGATCGAGCCCGTGGCCCCACTGCACGCGCCGGACGGCCGGAGCTTCGCGACCAAGACTCCTCAAGGCCCTCCCGGCCTCTGCCCAAGTGCTGACAGGAGCTATACCTTCAAACCCGATGAGCCGCGTTGATTCCCAGCGATCGTCGGACATGTGAGAATGCGTTTAGCGCTAATAGCCGCGGCCCGGACAGCAGGCGACAGATGGGTGACCGCCGGACAACGAGGAGGGCGATTGTTCAGTCAACCAGCACCAGAAAATCCAGGCCAGCGGTCTCTTCATGATCTACGGCCAGATATTGATGAGCCGAGCGACTTCGAGTGGGACCAGCGCACCCGAGGAGCCTCCTCGTCTGGTCCGCGCGTGAATTCCCACTTCGGAGACGTGAAAGAACCTCTTGTCGATTTCATCCGCGGCTCCGAAGCCGTGGTCGGATGTGTTGCATGGCTGACCGATTTGGAGGTCTTGGACGAGATCGCCAAGATCGACGGGGCCCTGGTCGTTCAGAAGGAAGACTTTCTCCGGCCTGATCTTGGCACTAAGGGTGACGATTGGAAAGGCCGGTTGCGCCAGCGGTATGACAGCATCGACAACCCGTGGATGCGCTGGTGGTTCCCGGAGCCCCTCAGGAGCATGTCGACGTTGAGCCTGAGCGGGATCGATGGCGTTCGTTGCGTCGGCAACCACAACTCGGAGCGGAAGGCGGCCAGCCCGCGCATGCACCACAAATTCTTGGTCCGTCTCCGCCCGACGGTAGTTCCGGGCGACGTTGTGGGGGGCTTGGAGATGGCTGACTCCATCACTCTTGAGGCCGAGAGCGTCTGGACGGGTTCCTTCAACTTCACCAGGAATGCCGGTTTCTCGTTCGAGAACGCCGTGGTGATCCACGATACAGCCATCGCCCATTCGTACTTCGAGGAGTTCAGCCGCGTCGCTTCCCTTAGCGAGCCCCTCGACTGGACATCAAGGTGGGTTGAACCTGAGTGGCGGCTGGGCACGTAGCTGGAAGGCCACTACATCCTGCAGGGCCCTGCCCTGCACGACCTCTTAAGCCATGGCTCAGGCGCTGGCACCTTCGATCGATACGACACGCACCGAAACGCTTCGCTCTTCGAGCGACGCCGCCTGTCTGACCAAGTTAACCTTTGTGAAGGTGAAAAGGGTTTTCGCTGTCACCGGTTTCCCCTCACCCCGATGCATGGCTAGCACGACCCTCGAGGGCTTCGACCCCAGCCCATCCGCGTTGCCGCCAAGCGCCTTGATTCTGCTTCGCAGCTTCTCCCTCGCCTGAGCATCGTTGCACAGAGCGTCCGCGGACACGAGCGCCTGCGCCAGGAGATGACTCGCGGCAGCGGACTTTTCGGTCTTCTTCACATGGATCAGGGTCGCGTCCGGAAGATATACGTCGCACGCTTCGATGCCTCGGCGGTGGAGGTCAGTGGTGATCAGCTTCCGATCGAGGCAGACCCCTCCCAGCGCGGCGGCCAGAGCCTTGTTATACGTTTCCTCGTCATCGGAGACGCGCCATTCCGGGAAAGCCAAATCGTCGACCGGGCGATCGAAGAGCTCTTTGGTCATCCGGTCGATGTTCTCCACGTAGTCATGGTGGATCTGATACCAGGAGCCGTCGTAGAGCGCGTAGGTCCGGCCGTCGAGATCGCCCTCGAACGCTACCCACCGCCTGAGAGGGATCGCCTGGCTGATCGGCTGCTCCCCTTCCGCATCACGGCACAGCTGTATGGACGCGGAGTCCAGACGCGCCAGACGCTTCCCGGCAGGAAGCTCATCCAGCGCTGCTCGTATCTCTGACCACTCTGGATGCCCCGGGCGAACACCATTCCGCCCACGTGACCACAACCCAGTAGGGACCCACGAGTCCGGGGTGCCGTTCTCGTCCACCCTTTCGTGAGGCCACGCCAGTCCGACGTTGCCGCCGGTGCCGTCCAAGGCGCTCGAAAGGAGCCCGTCTAGCCGCTCCCTTGTTTCAGGGTTCTTCACTGCCGCCAGCTGCTCGAGGATCTTGAGGGACGGGAGGGGGTCGGCCGCGAGCAGCTCCTCCAGCACATCCAGATCCGCGAGCACCTCCTCAGCGGTGAGGCCCAGCGGGACGTTGAGTGCGTCCGATCCCCGGATCTGCAGGGGTTCGCCAGCAGATCGCGAGAGGTTCGGCAAATCCGCGATCGCCACGATCCGGCTGACGGCCTCCCCGACATCACCGACGCCGAAGCCCAACAGGCCATCGCCCTGCGGGATGGTCGCTCGCGACGTCCGCGAGCGCTCGTCCATCGTGGTGACTGTGAGGGAGCGCAACTTACCCGGATCCGCTGCGCGGATCGCGATGCGCTGCCCAAACAGGTTGTCTATCCTGCTGGGCTCGAGCAGCTGGAAGCCCATCCCGTAGCTCAGTGCATAGGCGATGCCCCCTTCTGCCACTTGGTCCCCGCTCGGCCTCACCAACAGCACGCCCGCTGGCGTGACGCCGCCAATCTCCACGGTGTCTCCGATGAGAGTCGTCACCGTCGAGCACCAATCCGCCCTGTCCCTGGACATGGCACCTGCTACCAGGTAGGCAGGTCGCTCGCCCACCTCGACGCTACGGTGATCGAAGCCCTCCCGATCGAGGTACTTGCGGCGGATCGCATCCTCGAAGTCCGAGACTCCTGTCAATCGGTAAATCGTGGTGCGTCTTCCCGACTGCTTTTTCTCGACCATCTTCACTCCCCTGTTGAATATGACGCCTTAGACGATTCGAAGAACCGGGCGCTGATCTGCCATTCCGAGCAGATCCCGCACCTGCGAGGTGCTGAGCTTCAAGACGTCAGCAAGCGCGGGTATTCCGGCCCCGTTGTCGCCGGCCAACGCGGCGGCCTTCCTCAGTAGTGTTGGAACCTCTCCTGCGTAGGAGCTGGTCGGGTCGGCATCGGGATCGTCGAGCACGGCAAGGCGCTGGTAGGCCCGGCGTGCTGAAGACTCTGTCGTGCGGCCACGTTCGACCATCCGGCGGATAAGCGAGTGCGGCGATACACCCCAAGTCCTGCCGAGCCTGTCCAGGGCTGCCAGGTCGAGACGCTGCGGGAGCGCTACATCCATCGAGGACGAGGGGGTCAGGAATGCTGCAGCAAACTCGTCGGCCTCCTTCTCGATCGCCGCGCTGTGCTCACCGCAATCACTGTGCAGCAGCAGGTGCCCGATCTCGTGCGCGATCGAGAAGCGGTGCCGGAAGACGTTTTCGCTCCTGCGAGGCGTCGTGATGATGAGGGGGCGATCCAGAATCACTACCGAGAACGCATCTACGGCATCGATCTCACCTAGGGGTCGAATGGTCACCACGATGCCATGGGCCTCAGCCGTAGCCACTAGATGCTTGACCGGTCCATCGGGCAGCCCCCAATGCCGGCGCAACATTACGGCGGCATCGGCGGGCGCGGTCCCCGCAGCCACTGCTGGCAAATCAGCCTCGGGAAGTTTCACGTACCGCTCAAGTGCGAACGTCAGTTCCCAGACCATGGCCGCAGTGGCTAGCGCCCTCTGCCGATCGCTAACGCGAGCGGACCGCAGGCTCCGGAAGTGGGCATTCACAGTATCGATGCGGGCAAGAGGACGGCCGATGCCAAAGAAGCCAGGACGAACGCGCAGTGCCTCTGCCAACCGGTCCAACACGTCGGGGCGGGGCGAGTTGACTCCAGCTTCGTACTGCCCGATCGCGGCGGCAGATACCCCGACCTCGGTGGCGAGGTCTGTCTTACTTACTCCGGCACGAACCCGGGCCTGGGTCAGCCGCGCCGGTTCAAACCGTCCATGTGTCTGCCCAAAGCCGGGCAAGTCGAACAGGCTCGGGGTGTCCTCACGCATCCGGCTGCGTCGCCTCCTGCCTCTGCAGCTCCACGGCGGGCGCTACCGGAATGCCGCTGTCGAACGACTCGACGAAGGACGCCGCGTCGGCAGTGGCAAGTTCCGACTCCCAGATGGTCTCATAACCGCGAAGCTCGACCTCGCCGGTTGTATGGTTGAGTTCCGCGATCGCCCACTCGATCGACTGCAGCTGATGCGGCGACGACTGGACCATGACAAGCACCAGCGGCATCGTATCGCCGACCTCGCGTACGACACGCTCGAGTTCTGTCTCGTCGTCTGCAGCTTCGACAGGCTCAGGACCAGCCAACAAGACCGGGTCGAACAACATCGGGTCCAGGGGCTGAGCGCTGAACCCGCTCTTCTTGGTCGGACTCGACGCGAACGAGGCAACTGCGTCAGCGGTTTCCGGAACCCTCCACAGATACACGAGGCAGTCGTTGACCACGGGGAGCTTGTAGCCGGCCGGATCCAGCTTGTAAGACCGGAAACCGCGCCCGGTCAGTACTTCATGCGCGTCATCGAGCAGGTCCCGCCACTGGCTGCCAAACCCCATCCCGTACCGGGACCCCGAAATCTGGTGCGCCTCCGCGAAACGGTCATGCCGGGATCGCACGGCCTCAATGAGCAGGCCGCGAACGGTGGGGGCATGGAGTCCGAGTGCATCGGCGGTAGAGTTTGGAACCACGGCGGGGCCTCCTGAACAGATATCGGGTGCCGCGGGCGCGGCCAGCTCGGAACTTCAGTATGGCACACGATTCGCGCATGATCGCTTCAAGGAAAACACGCGGCGTGTCGGAGCCTGTCTTCGTGGCGTCGTTCATCTGACACCGCAGGCATGAATTCCGCGATTACTGAGGACGCATCACAAACACACTTAAGGACGCACTCCCGGAGGAGTGCGAATAACACCATGAAGAGTGATATTGCAATCGCTGCAAGACAAGCCGGAAGGGTGCGATCATCACATGAACATCAAGCTCAGCTTCAGGTGGCGGAGCCACGTTGCCTCCGCCTGATTGCGGAGCTGGCCATGACCGCGGGACGCTATGACCGCTACCCTGGCCATGTCGAGCCGGACTGCAAGGCCCGGCAGGTCCGCTCCGCGGGCTGTACCCAGCAGTGGCCGCACACCGCGCCCACCTGCAGTGGTCATCCTCAACTCCAATAGCTAGACCTGGCCGTCGCCAGCGCTTCCTGGCACTGCCTGTGGCAAGATGCCAGACATGACCGGCAAGGGCAATACTGCAAAGCTTCACCATTACGTGCCCCAGGGATACCTTCGGGGATTCGCTTCCGAAAAGGGGCGAATCGTCGCTGTGCCCCTCGATCGCTCCCGGAAATCGTTCACCTCATCAGTCAAGAACGTGGCAGCGCAAACACACTTTCACACGTTAGACGGCCTAGAGGAACCTGACGAGTTCGAGAAGGCGTTGAGTGGCATGGAGGGCGAAGCCATCAGCATCATTGGGAAGCTCGAAGGGAATGATTTCCCCCTATCAGAAAGCGAGCGGTGGACATTCTCCTACTACATGGCCCTTCAGAGCGTGCGCGGACCGGATACCCGCAAGACGATGGAACATCTTCGGGCTAAATTCGTCCGCGTCGAGATCGGTGCCGGCGGGCGCAAGAATGTTGGTAACTGGGCCAGGAAGAATCTGGGATTCGATCCGTCCCCGGAACAGGCAGATCGGATCTGGGCCGAAGCTACTCAGCCTGACGGCCCGCCGATCAGCTTCTCAAACATTGCACACATTCAGCACATGGTAGATACGGCCGAAAAGTTGACGCCCTACTTCGCAACCAGACCGTGGAGCCTGGTGCAATTTGTGCAACGTTCCCTCATCACCTCGGACGCCCCGGTGAATCTGATCCCCAATCCAAAGGATGAGCCGTCGGAAGGTGTGGGCTTCATGACGGCATGGGGCATTACGTTTCCCCTCACACGGAAGCTCGGGTTGCTCATGAGCGATCCGATGGTCATGGTTGACGGCCTCGAATCAGACGATCCGCGAGTTCAGAAGATCAGAGGTGCTGTTCTCCGAGGGGAGGCCGACAGAATACAAAGGGGCACAACAGCCATGGAGAAGCTCTTCAACGAGCATTTGGCGCACTCCGCGAAGGAATATGTTTACCACCATCCAGAAGATGCGAAGTTTGTCCCGGATCGCCTTCCCGGGCCGAACCTCATCAACATGAGCGCGGGTGGGTTCATGGACGCGGAGTTCGATGGCGAGCCCTGGTTCGGGAAACCGGAAACAACGGAAGCTGTGGATTTCGACTTCGACAGGACGTGAGCGCACAATGCGTTCTTTCATGGTTCCCTCCTTGCAGTTGAAGGAAAGATCGTGAGAAGCCGCGCACGCGTCAGGCGCCGACGCACAGCTTTACCCTTCATCGAGTTGCATGCGCAGCCGCTGGACCTCTGCCTCCGCTGCGGCGAGTCGGGTCTCGATCTTCTTCCGATCACGGTCCGGCGACGAGGCCGGAGCCGGAGGTGTTCTCGAAACGAGCCAACCGATCCGCTGGTGGCCGGTGACCCGCCGCACCTGCGTACACGCAAAGCAGTCCCTCTGCGACTCGGGACACGGGCAGCGCAGGTCGATCATCTTTCGGATGTGGTCTCGCTCGGGGCCCTCATGAGGCCGGCCGGTGTGCCCTTCCGCGGTCCCGTCATGCGCCTCCGCATGATCCAGAACAGTCCCGGACCGACGAGAATCCAACCCCGCTGGAGTGCCCCAGCGACATCTACCCACTTGTCACGCGGGGTCCCACAAAAGGTCGAAGTACGCCGCGCCAGGGTTCCAGTCGATGGGATGTATCAACGTTCCCGCAGATGGGTTGAGCGCACTGTACATCATCCCGTTGCCGGCGTAGATCCCCACGTGTCCCCAATTGTTCGGCCCAATTGGGTTCTGCACCACCAGGTCGCCAATCTGAGGATTGTTTGTCATCCGCCCGACCCGCCACTGCTCCACCCGCGGAAGCTCAATGCCGACCTGCCGATAAATCCACTGAACGAATCCTGAACAGTCCCACGCCTTGAACGCAGTACCACCCCAGACATAGGTACCCCCGACCCCTAACTTCGTGAAGCGAAGAATGTCCTGGCGGATCTGGATTAAACCTTCAGCTGGGACGGCGTCGGACCCCGCGGGGGGAGCATCCGTGCACACACGAGCGGGCGCAATCCCGCTAAGGGCATCCACGATCGCGGATGCTTGCGGTTCCCATCGGTCGTATAACTCCGGAAATGCCGAAACCTGCACCGCCTGTGCAGCCTGCCCCTTACTCATCGAAGTCCAGCCGGGGATGTCCAACAACCCGCGCGGGCTTCCATGATTTGGACCCGCCGGCCCACCATAAAAAGCTTGAGCATTGTAGGTGACATCCATCAGCTCCTGAACAGTCCCCCACCCCGCGGCAGGACGTTGCTGCGCCGAACCCACAGAATCGTGGTCGCTCCCAACACCGTCGTGCGGAAAGTTAAACGACTCAGGAACGTTGGCATTGGCCAACATCCTCAGACTGGACTCTTGCAAAGACATCATGATGGCGATGGCCAGTGCCTCTCGAGGCAAGCCGAGTCCTTTGCCGACCGAGACGTACCCCTTGGCGACATTTACCTGGGCTGCCGACAGCCCGGCGACTCCAACGCCGGTTGCCAGGTCGAGTACATCGGGGTCGCCACCAGCACCAGCCTTAGCGCCAGGGACACAAGCAACGACCGCTGTCGGGCTATCCCCCACCAAAACAACCGCCACGGCACCGGTGACGACAGCAAATGCGAGCGCGACCACCGCAACGAAAGCTCCGATCAACCTGAGAAGGGTGCGCCGTCGCACGAGAACGACAGCAAGTCCTGGATGAGGCATCAGTAAACGATTCGGTTGGATGAAGCGTAGAACGCGACCATCACGCACCGATCAGCAGGTGCTGTCGGCGCCGGAGGACAGTTCACCATTACACTGACGGGTGCGAAGTACGAGTTGGTACTTGCCGATGTGTGGTCCTCAACAGAAAGTCGCACAGTGCAGACATGCAGCCCTGGCCACGGAGCAGGCCGCTCGCGTACCTTGGCCAGCTGCTCGTCACACATTAATGACTCCGACTTCGCGTGACGAAAGGCGCTTTGGCCCGCCAAAGCCATGAACGATCCAGCGTTTACACCTGTAGCCTCAAACTCTTGAACCAGAACGGTCCACGGATTGGAATCGTCCGGAAGGAGAACCCAGAGATCGCGCATCCTTCCGTAGACCTCCGAGTAGGAGGAGGCCCTCGTATCCCAGGTGTAGATGGCCTCTGCAGCGGAAGAGGCAACCGCCCGAAAGTCGGTCGGCCTTGGCGCAGGCGAAACAGCTGGCCGTTTCGTTGTTCCGGAAGGTTTGACCGACGGCTGCGGCGCAGCAGCAGATGCGCTCGGCGCAGGAGCCAAAGCTACGGGAGTAGCCACCGGGGGCGCCCCGGTGACCGGCCCCTTGGACGGCAGCGCGATGAGCAGAGCCAAGGTACCAACCATCAAAAGGATCGTGAGCCCAAAGACCCATCGTCCTAAACGTGTCCGAAACCCGTTGGCCTTGCGAATGCTCATGATCGCCACCTCAGAGGCACTGGTTGTCAGCTGCGGAGCTAAGGCATCCGCCGATTAGAAGGAGGCCGCCCTGCGTACTACGCGCCAAGCGGTTTGGTAGAGGCGACGTGCGGTGCCGATCTGCACAGCAACATAGCGATCGGTGACACCAAGCTCATGGGCTAGCCGAGCAATCGCTGCTTGCCGTTCCGATCCGTGAATGTCGGGAAGAACTATCGCGTTGGCAACCTCACGCAGGAGGACACTTGGGAGGCACTCAACCGCACGTTGACAGAGTTGGCCGACATCGCCGATGCTGCCCGGGGTGACATCGAGTGCCAGGCTGACTGTCTTCGCCGTCTGGCGGACGGCAGCCACAGCGTTCCAACGACGGCGGTCGTGCGGCGTGGGGAGCGCATATTGGCGGGGCGCGGTGAGGCTGTCAACGGCCATCCGCCACGTGGGTGCTGACACAGCTTCTCGAGTTAACTGCAGGACCATAACCGCCCACTCATGGTCGATGATCTCCTGGTTTTCGGGATTCTCCTGCGCGATGAGGATCGCTGATAGCCGACCCCAGGGACCCGAAACCTCGTCACCCGTGGGGTCGAGCAACAGAGGTAGCGTCTTGTGGTTGAGCTCGCGTCGGGCGTGAGCGGCGCAGATGTTCGACGTCACGCCCTGGACCCATGCTTCAAAGGGGACGCCAGGCAACGCGCGGTAGCTCCCCCGCGCTACGCCATTCCAGACAGCCACACGGATGTCTTGCAGGACGTCGTCAACATCGCATGCGCGTCCGATATGAGCCAAGTGAGAAACGACGTAGCGCCGCACCCCTTCAACAGCTCCCATCATCTGGTCAACGGACACGGACAACATCGGCTCGGGAGGACCAGTAAGCGAGATGTCCACCGTTCCGGGATGTGGCTGCAGTCGTCCGGCCTGCTCAATTTTGTCGTTTAGGCTCATCGCCCTCACCGCTTCGAATAGCTACTGTTCTCTAACGTTCGCCGCAAAGCGGCGACGTTGTCGCGGCCGAAACGACTCAGCCACAAACCAAAGCATCTAAAAATTATTGTCAAAGATACTTTAAGTATCGTCAAGAGTGCGGTTCTTACTTTTTTCACGTTGTTCGGCAAGAATTGAGCCATGCCGCGGATTACGCAACCTCACGACGACGCTTGGTCACCCGACGTCGAGGCAGCCGTGGCCACCTTCGGAAACAGGGCAAGGAACGAAATACTGAGGTTTCTCACGACTTTCGGCCCGGCGACGCGCGGCGACATCGTGGATTCCGTCAGCGCTGGCGAGCCAAGTGTCGCAAAGCATCTGGTCGCCCTGGAGCAGGTAGGGGCGATCGTCGTCGACGTTCCAGCCGGGCGTCGCCACGGCCGTTCCCCGCGGTACTCAGCAAATCCTGCTCGCATCAAGGAGCTGCTGGACGCTCACCTTCGCTATGTCCTGGAGGACTAGCCGCTGCCCGTTCTCCATGCGGGTGGAGGTCGATGTCCTTGTTCAAATACTCGGTGATAGCGCGCAGTGTCTCCGGGGAGACATCCCCCAGCGTCCTGACGGCAAATGACTTCACTCGGGCCGCCCTCAAAGACTTCACAAACTCCAACTGTGAATCTATGCGCTCAGGAATGTCGCCTTCCACGCCGTTCAACAGAAAGGAAGGATCGACGTCGAACATCTCACAGATGGCGGTGAGTAACTGAGGATCGCTGACCAAGCGCCCTGTCCCATCCTTCATATAGAACCACCTGGCCCGTGAGATCTTGACACCCCTAGCCTGGAGTCCGGCCTCAACTTCCCTGAAGGTAACCGGCGATCCCCTCTCGGCAACAACGACGTCCAACAGGAGGTTCAATCGCCGCGCGAGCGTTGCCTGCGGTAGCTCGCCGTTGCGGCTAGCGTCTTTCGCCGGCATGCTCCACCTTCCGATCGCCTGTCTCCGCAAAATATGGCTCCTTCGCCATCAGTATTCCGCGAGCGCCGTACCGACACAATCAATTGCTGTTGAATCTGTTGTGCGGATGATTGCAGGCGTATCCTGCTGCTGTAGACCCGTCTACAGCGTCAATCTTGTCACTCCGAGCCGTGGTTTCCATGTCGACATCCATCCTTATGAACCGAACACGTACGCAGATACTTCGCATCTTGATAAGGAGCGGGCCGGTAACCCGTACGGTCCTGGCCTCAGAGCTTCAGACTTCCAGGGCCACCATTCGACGCCATCTCAAGCTCCTCGAGTTAGCCGGCCTCGTTCATGATTTGGGCGGTGAGCGATTCTCCGCACGGTCATCGCTTATTGAGAGCCAGCTCATCGAGTTGGCCGACCAATACTCCGTGCAAATGCCTCCTACGACCCCGCCACCGCTTGTTCGAAACTGGCGTCAGCCAACGTAAGTCCATGGACCCAGTCCTCAACGGAGTGCTCCCACTTATCGGGGTCGAAATTCCACTCGAGGGAGTGACCCACCGACTCAAACTCCACCAAGCTGACGAGGTCGGGTCGCAAGGTTGAAGCCTTCCGGGACGACTCCAATGGGGTGGTGTCGTCTTGCATACCATGAAGGATCAGGATCGGCTTCTTCAGCTCCGACGCCCGGGCCAGCCAATCCAGGGCATCCAGACGTATTGGTTCGGCTAGGCCTGTTACCCACCGAAGCGCTTTCGACTCCAGAATGCCGAAGCCCAACTGCACGAGCGGTTGTGGCAGCCCGGCGGCTTTCGCGTTGGCCCGCAGGGTCGTCCGCCAATCGAAGACAGGGGCGTCAAGGACCATCCCGACTATTCGAGGGGCGTGCGCTGATAGGGCCGCCGCTTGTAAGGCTATGGCCGCACCCAATGACCACCCGAAGATAACCATGCGCTTCGCGCCTTCGGCAACGGCATAATTCATGGCGTCCTCGATATCGCGCCACTCGGTTTCGCCGAGGCGGTAACGCTTATCGAACGACGGCGGTGCGTCGCCGTCGTTTCGGAACGAGACAACCAGCGAGGTCAGTCCCAGACGTCTGGCGACTGGTATGCCTCGAAGACAACCAGCTCTCCTGCCCCCCATTCCGTGGATATGGATCGCCCACGTCCCAGCCCTGTCAGAAGAAGGCAAGTCGAACCTCCAGGCCGGAGCCAGGCCGTCGTCGACGGTAATCTCAACGTTTCGGTATGGCAGGCCTAGTTGTTCGGGTTCGGAGTAGACGTAACCACTCCAGATCCCTGCCGCCGCTTGTGCAAGGTTTCCGGAGTCCACGCGCTCCACCACGCGGGTGAGTGAGCCTCTGTCCTCGCTGGTTTCAACCACTGGACCCAAGCACGCATGGCCGGTCCCCTTCGCAAACCATAAGCTGTGCAGTCCATCTGCCTTGGTGTGTGTGGTTGCCGGAAGTTCAATAAAAAGTTGCCCATCATTGCCGGGGTACACCGACCGAATGGCAAGGTCCTCGCGACGGCTGAATTTGGGTACGACCACGCGGCGCGCAAAGTACGCAGATCCACACAGACCCGCCAGGAGCGCGACCGATCCAATCGTCAGTCCGGCATCGACGGCTAGCTGCCTATTTGTCACCGACACCGTTCTCCTCCTTCTGCTTCCTCCGGTCGTCGATCACCTGGCGGAGCTTCTCCAGCGTTTCTGGAGAGATTCCCTGCAGCTGTCGGGCGGCAAAATTACGCACTCGCGACTCCCGCAAAGCCCGAAGAAGCTCCAACTGCGCGTCCACTAGCCGCGGAATCTCCCCTACATCGTCGAGGAGGTAGTCACTGTCCACCCCGAAGAACTCAGCCAGATTTCTTAGCAGTGCGGCATCAGTAGCCAGTGAACTGTCTCCACTGCGCATGTAAGCCCAACGAGATCGCGATAGCGGGGTTCCCCCCTGACTCATGTGCCTGCTGATCTTTGGGTAGGTCAGAGTCTCTGCGCTACCTGCTTCATAGAGATCGAGAAGCAAGTTGAGCTTCCGGGCCAACTTGGACTGCGGCGTCTCGGAGAGGTTGGCACCATCATCTGTCATAGCGCCCGCTCCCCTCTTCCCTTCCGCATCTTTGTTCCATGGTCAATCGGTCCAGCCAGATAATTCTCGGCAGCACTCAACACTCTAAGCTCCCGGATATCCAAGGAACTCGCTAATCCTGGTTCAACGAGAAGAGCGTCCTGCACCTCCACGAGCATCCGATGGAGTTTCAGTGCTGGATCCCGCTGAGCTACGTCTTCAACTCCAAGCTGCAGGCGAACGTCCTGCCGCAACCCGGCGGTCTTGTCCCAGACTCCTCGGAGGCCCCGGACCAAGTCGTCCTCAGTCGCCGCGTTATTGCGGCGAAGAATACGCCGTGCAACAGGCGGGATCGCCAGACCCACGCAAAGGAACGCCATGGCAGCAATCACCGTTGTGTCGTACGCAGGCGATATCGCGTGCATAGCATCGAGATGGCCTTGCAAGTGCAGTGTGTCCATGACAAGGACAAGCGCTACAAGCAGCACGGCCAGCGCGCAGCCGATTCCAATGAACGTGAATGCCACGCGGTAATAGGGCCTCGACATGCCGGGACGGAATCGAAAGCACGTAGCTCCAGTGACACTGACCACGTAACCGATGTAGACGAACTGGATGGCTGAGTACAAGGCAGCTGGGAACTGATCGCCGTAGTCAAGCATGAAACGCGTCGAGCTTCCGCGCGTGGTGATAAAGCTAAAGCTAAAAGCTAGTCCAAGGATCACAACGCCCAGGACTACGGCTCCCAGAGTGTCTTGTCGCTCTCCAGAGTCTTCTGGGATGGCTGCTCGGATAATCGCCTTCGAGAGAAAGTAGATGCCCACCACCATGGAGACATTGGCCAGTAGGTCAACGTAGTTCCGTCCGGCAGACGCCGCGTCAAGGCTCGTGTAGACCGGGTCGATGTTGAGGGTCATTGCCACCGCAATCGTGATGGCGGCAGTCAAAACGCTGTGGTCCCGCCGCCTTGTTCCTGGCAATAGAGAAATGACGAGAAGCCACATCAAAACCGCGGCCACAACCTGGATCATCCGAATACCTTCTCGAAGGACCTTGGCTCCCTCGCGCTGTTCCTGATCGCTGCGGCGAAGAGGTCCGCGAGATATTCCGCAGCCGCCTCCAGCTCATCAGTGAAACTGCTGCGGGCCAGGGCGCGACGGACCAGAGAAGGCGGGATGTTCGGAAAGAGCACTTCGATGTAGTCGAGGGGTACAACCAGTTCATCGTGCCGCAACACCATGTGCCCCAACTCGTGAAGGACGAACTGTTGTCGGTGAACACCGGATGGGCTGAGAGCATGCAGGATGATCTCGACACTATCCGTGGAAAGCCATAATCCGCAGACACTGCCACCGTTCAGCGCTTCAGAGGCCTCGATTTCGATAGGCCGATACCGCACTCGCTCGACCACCCTGATAAGGCGTTCCAAGCTCAAGTGAGCAGGAAGCACCAACGAATCGAAGGCCTTCGCTGCGCGCTCTGCCGGCGATTGTCCCGAGGAGTATGAGTCTCTGTCCATGGCGTCCCCTGTGACGTGATCCCGCTCGGTACGTCCGAGGGCCAACACCTACTAAGACGCGTCAGACCCACGTCGAACCCTCAAGTCCATTGAACCCTCAAGCTCTGGACATGTCCAGACCAGAAGAGTCCTGATTTAGGGTAGGGGTGAACCCAAGAGCTTTGCGCCGTTTGGCAAATGAAAAGAGGTAGGTGAACGAGCCTTCAGCCTCATCTGTTATGTAAATAGATCCACCGCCGCCAATGCGGTTCTGTTCGTGTCAAAGCGAAACCCGCCCTGACGGCTATCACCGGCCTTAGCAAGCACCGTTCGATTTAGGCTTCCGGATGAGATACCAGATTTCTCATAGCAAGCATGGCTCGCAGATCTTCTATCTCTGATTTGTCCATGGGATAGTAAGAAATTTCGATTTCGTGTTCGAGAATCTCCGCAACAGCTTCTGCCATGTTGCCTGCAATGACATCGTTCACCGGATTCTCTGAGCCAACTCGCGCCCGCTTCTTGTCAGGGAAGGTTATGGACATCTCACCCAAGCCGGTAGCCCGGCCGACATCACCAACGGCCTCGCCACAACTCGCATGTCGTGGTCAGAGAGTCTGAAGTCCTGACCCGGACCGCCCCATCGCTGGTGGGCAAGTATCGCCGTCGTCTCAGCAATATCGCGAACGGTGACAAGTAGTTCTTCGTACTTATCGTCATCAGTGCGCTTCTTTACATCCTGAGAGTCATGACTACTTTTCACCTTTTTGACTTCAGCTTCAATGCTGGGCCAGATGAGTTCGACACGCATTCTGAGGATGTCAGCATCGATCCCAGGCCCCAGCTCGCTCTCGTTGAGGTCCTTCATGATGACGAAGAAGTCTTCGAGGTTGGCGAACTTCATCTGGAAGCCAGTCACAGGACCCGTGACCTCTACGGTGTCATCAAAGTCGACGAGCAGCACCGGCATGAGTTCACGCTTGGCATCTACCTTGCGGGACAATGCTCCCGCCTCGTAGTTGAGCCAGGGCGCACCTTGATTCTGCTTTGATACACAGACGATGCCGAAATCCGTATCGCTAAGCTGCTTGTCCATTTCGGGGAGCCAAATGGAACCGGAACGGTTCTCCGTGCTGATCCACGGCTTAGCATTGTCAAAGAGACTGGGAAGACACTTGTAGATGGCCTGGGCCACTGCTTTTGTGTTGCCAGACCAGCTAATAAAAACCTTCAAGACACATCCCGTTCATTTTTGAATTACTCAAATAAGCGTACCAACGGAGAGTGTCTAGAGAGTGCAGATTGATCGCGAAGCCAGTCTCTGGGTCGAAACTACAGGCCAGCACATCATCTAGGACTCGATGGATCGCGCGCCGCAGTCCGACAAGAAAGATCCTTCTACTTCCATTTCCGTAGACTCCGGGACCTCTGTCGTAGACCCCTGCGGGTTCGCAACTTCCGGTAAGGCTGAAAGAGGCGCGTCACATCCGCATCAGCTACGGGCAAAGACTGTTTCATAAGGTCGGCCACGCTGATGGAAGGCGACAAGACGATGATGGTGTTGACCGTCGTGTTCATGCGCGTCTCATCCAGCGGTGTGATCTCTCCGTGCTCCCCGTCGCGAGTAAAGTCACCGGTCATGACGATATCCTGACCGCTCGGATGCGGACTCCCGACACCGCCGGGGTGGTACAGGAAGACGAAGTTCTGGTAGGCGCCGGGATTACCAAAGGAGGTACTCTCGCCATACTCGTACCTTCTGGAACCACGCTGCTCGAACCGACCAGACGGTCTCTTCACGAGTGAAGCGAAGGTTGCCCTGCCCAGCTGGCCTTTCAGTATGTTGAAAGTGGCATCCTCGACATCCCACCAGAACTTCGGATCAGTGATTGTTACTGACCAGCATTCAACACGCTGCCTGATACTGCGGGTTACCACCCATGCATGGGGTGTTGAGTAGATGCGATCTACCCATGACAGCTCGTCGCTTGCCTTCACTCCGTAAAGCTGGCCTTCATGGCGGAAGACCGGTGTACCAAGTAGGTCCTTGATGTAGTCGTCGTCAGCCCAGTTGCTAAGCAGGTTGAGCTTCTTCCGCCACACAAGGCGGCTCCCCCAGCCGTTGTGATACCAGGTGCGCACTCCGGCAAAGATAGTCCGGGAGGCAATAAGGGCAGCCAGGAATGCGCCCACCAGCTTCAAGGTTTCGAGAAAGTCCACTCTGCAATGATCCGTGGATACCGGCCAATTATCTGAATCGGCGCTCCGAGCAGGGGCTGCACCGTCCGTCCACTTGACGATTCTGCGTGGTAGACCCTAAATTCGATGCCTCCCCAGATTGTCCGGTAGGCACCCCTGCACCAAATGTCAGCAACACATGTTGTCGTGAGAACTGCAGGACCTTCGGCGTCGAGAGCCTAACGACGCCGACTTGTTCAATCATTATCCGATGGCAGGGCGCGCACCTAGCATCAGAGAAAACCCAGTTTGCGTGAATCCCGTCATGTCCTCGTGATCAGGAAAGCCAATGAATTGTCGACACTAGACCAATTGTGATCGGACTGAGATGGACCTGGAATTCTTCGAGCCTGCCGAAGCCGCAGCAATCATGCGCTGCAGTGAGGGGTGGCTTCGCGACGGAGCAGCAGCCGGGCGGTTCCCCCACGCGTGCTGGGGCAAAGGCAAGATCGTGTTCACCTCAGAGCACATCGCAGAAATAGCCAGGCTCAGCGAGATCCTTCCGTCATCCCACCCGTCGTCTGCGGCGCACGGTGCCAGCCCAACCAGCACCCGCCTCATCGGCACCCGAGCCCGCAACCGCCTCGTCTCCTAAGAGACCAGAACAGCATTAGCGCATGAACGCCGCGACCTGCCGCTCCGTTGCATCCGCCCCGACCTGCAGGGCCTCGGGCATGAGGTGTCCATAGACCTGCTCAGTTGTCTTGATCGAAGCGTGCCCCAGCCTCCGGGAGATCGTGAAGATCGGCACCCCATCCTGAATCAGCCAGGACGCGTGCGTATGCCGCAGGTCGTGAATACGTGGGTCCTTTCGTAGCCCACGAAGCTGCGCCGCCTTCACCGCCGGCACCCAGTAATGGTGCCAGTACAGCTTGTGGACGATGCGTTCCCCCTTAGGCGTCGTGAACAGCAGGTCGCTGCTGGGCCGCCCGGCCACCAGCGGAATCAGCAAATCCACCAGTGCAGGATTCAACCCAATGGTTCGTTTCCCAGCGCCCGTCTTCGTCGGCCCGATGTAGAACTGGTTCTGCCCGTCCCGTTTCCACGCCTTATTAATGCGGGCTGTCGCTGGCTTCCCTAACAGATCAATATCCGCCACGGTCAACGCGGTCGCTTCTCCGAAGCGCGTTCCGGTCATCACCAGGAAGTTCGTGAAGTCCCTGTACCGCTGCCCCATGCTCTCCATGATGAGTCCGAACTCCGCATGGGTGAGGAACATCATTTCGTCCTCGGCCTTCTCCACGCTCGGCAACTGCACACCACGGCAGGGGTTGCGGGTGATGTAGCCGAGCATCTCGGCGGTGTTCATGGACCCTGAGATCAGGCCATGTACATTCTTGATTGTCTTTGGTGAACGGCCCTTGGCCATCATGGACTTCACCCAGAATGCAATCGCCCGGTAGTCGAGCTTGTCGACGGGCAGCCCGCCTATGACCTTCTTCACGTGCAGATCCAGCATGGTCTGGTAGGTCTTCACAGTGCCACTTGAGGGCCTGACGAGCAGATCGATGTGCTCCTGGATTACTTCTGCAACGGTGGGTGCACGCTTCGCGTTTTCGAGAATGGCGTGCTGGGCTACTTCGAAGTTCTGGCCGTTGGCGTCGAGCAACCGCTTCAGGGTTTCGGCTTCGGCGTGAGTGGCGACGGTGAGCCCCTGCTGCTTCCCGATCCTTGGGTCCCGCCAGCGCACCGTGAAGGACTGGGAACCGTCCTTTTTGGTGCGTGTCATGATGCTGGCCATGCAGAAAACGCTACGCCGCTGTGCACACTTTTAGGGGTTTTGTGCACGGTCAGGGGCTAAAAAGCCCCTGACCTGCGACAATACAGTGCCCGAGGTGGGACTCGAACCCACACACCTTTCGATACCGCATTTTGAGTGCGGCGCGTCTGCCAATTCCGCCACTCGGGCGCGGATTACCGGGAAGTTAACTCTCGCTGACTGCCCTCATTCCTGTGAGCAACGCGATCCTTTCCCAGCACGCGAAACTACTCTACATGCAGATAGGCTAAATCAAAGAACCGGGCACGCGAGTGCAACAAAATCATGTGCCGCAGCGGTCCACACTAAGATGGACATGAACCCGCCGAACCTTTTCAAGGAGATCCCGTGACCGAACAGACGGAGTCCACACCCGCAGCCCAGCCGGCCCGACGCGTCGTCGTAGCCGAGGATGAGACCCTCATCCGCTTGGACATTATCGAGATCCTGAAGGGCGAAGGGTACGACGTCGTCGGCGAGGCAGACAACGGCGAGAAGGCCGTGCAGCTGGCCGAAGAGCTGAAGCCGGACCTTGTCCTCATGGATGTGAAGATGCCCGTGATGGATGGCATCTCGGCGGCAGAAAAGATCGTCAAGGCCCGCATCGCCCCCGTAGTCCTGTTGACTGCTTTCAGCCAGAAGGAACTCGTGGAGCGTGCCCGCGACGCCGGTGCCATGGCCTACGTCGTGAAGCCGTTTACGCCGGCTGACCTCATCCCGGCCATTGAGATCGCGCTTTCCCGCCACGAGGAGATCAAGGCCCTCGAAAACGAGGTGTCCGACCTCCAGGAGCAGTTCGCCACACGCAAGCTCGTAGAGCGCGCCAAGAGCCTCCTGACTACGAAGATGGGCCTCACCGAGCCGGAGGCCTTCCGCTGGATTCAGAAGACGTCCATGGACCGTCGCCTGAGCATGCGTGAGGTTGCTGAAACGATCATCAACCAGGTCAACTAGCACCAAGCAGCAAACGACGGCGGCCGGTCACCTACGCGAAAGGTGACCGGCCGCCGTCGTGCCTGCTTAAGAGACGAAACAAGACAAAACAAAGCGGGCCCCGCCAAACGGCGGGGCCCGCTTTCAAACCGAGGGGACTACGCCCTGGTCTTGCTCTTCTTTTCGGGCCACGGACCCACAGGTTCCTTGCGCGACGCGTCAACCTTGGAAGTGTCGGCGAGGTCGCCCACCTTGTGGACCTTCAGCGAGTTCGTGGAACCGGCCTGTCCGGGAGGGGAACCGGCAGCGATGACAACGAGGTCGCCTTCATCGACGATCTTCATGTCCAGGAGGCTGCGGTCAACCTGTGCGGTCATTTCGTCGGTGTGGCCAACGGAGGGAACCAGCACCGGCTGGATGCCCCAGGTGAGGGCAAGCTGGTTCCACACGTGCTCAACAGGCGTGAACGCGAAGACCGGCTTGACCGGACGCAGACGCGACAAACGGCGTGCCGAGTCACCGGACTGGGTGAAGGTACAGATGTACTTTGCGTCCAGCTGGTCGGCGATTTCGACGGCGGCACGGGTGATGGCGCCACCACGGGTCTTGGGCTTGGTGCCCAGCGGGGGGACGCGCTCGAGGCCGTGTTCTTCGGTGGACTCGATGATCCGGGCCATGACCTTGACGGTTTCGATGGGGTACTGCCCCACTGAGGTTTCGCCGGACAGCATGACTGCATCGGCGCCGTCGAGAACTGCGTTGGCGCAGTCAGAAGCCTCGGCACGCGTCGGACGCGGGTTGTCGATCATGGATTCCAGGACCTGCGTTGCCACGATGACGGGCTTGGCCCAGCGGCGTGCCAGTTCAATGGCGCGCTTCTGGACGATCGGCACCTCTTCGAGCGGGAGCTCAACGCCGAGGTCGCCACGGGCAACCATGATGGCGTCGAACGCATCGATGATTTCGTGGAGCTGGTCCACGGCCTGGGGCTTTTCGATTTTGGCGATCACCGGAACGCGGCGGCCTTCTTCGTCCATGATTTCGTGGACGCGCTTGATGTCGGAGGCATCCCGGACGAAGGACAAGGCAACCAGGTCCACGCCACGCTTGAGGGCCCAACGGAGGTCGTCCTCGTCCTTTTCGCTCAGTGCGGGGACGTTGACGGCAACACCGGGCAGGTTGATGCCCTTGTTGTTGGACACCTTGCCACCGACCGTAACGGTGGCGACGACCTTGACGTCGTCAACCTCGATGGCGCGAAGGGCAACCTTGCCGTCGTCGATCAGCAGGGCGTCGCCCACGTTGACGTCTTCGGTGAGGCTCTTCAGCGTGGTGGAGCAGATGTCCTTGGTGCCGGGGACGTCTTCAGTGGTGATGGTGAACGTGTCGCCAACGGCCAGTTCGTGGGGGCCGTCGACAAAGCGGCCAAGGCGGATCTTGGGACCCTGGAGGTCAGCCATGATAGCCACGGGCTTGTGCAGTTGCGCCGCAGCCTTGCGGACATTCTCGTAGGTGTTGTCGTGCACGGAGTAGTCGCCGTGGCTCATGTTCATGCGGGCAACGTCAACGCCGGCTTCCAGCACTGCGAGAGTGTTGTCGTAGCTGGATATTGCCGGGCCGAAAGTTGCCACAATTTTCGCGCGTCTCATATACCTACCCTAAGTAGTGTGCTGCTGATTGAGTTAAAGATCATTCCTACCGGCGTTATAAGACCGCGATTGCCCGGTCAGTGGGGGCGACCGGTGCCGGAAGGATTGTGCTTCCCATGAGGAACTTGTCCACTGCCGCCGCGCATGCACGGCCTTCGGCAATGGCCCACACAATCAGGGACTGGCCACGTCCGGCGTCACCGGCAACAAACACGCCCTCGGTGTTCGTCATGTAGTAGCCGTCGCGGGCTACGTTGCCCCGACCGTCGAATTCTGCACTGACTTGCTCGGTGATACCGGACGGCTCAGCACCGGTGAAGCCGAGGCTCAGGAAGACGAGGTCAGCGGGAATGATCCGCTCGGTCCCGGCCTTCGGGAGGCGCTTGCCGTCCACGAACTCCGTCTCGGCAACCTTGACCCCGGTGAGCTTGCCATTCTCGCCAACAAATTCCACGGTGGAGGCCAGGTAGGTACGTTCGCCACCTTCTTCGTGGGCGCTGGCGACCTCGAAGAGTGTGGGGAACGTCGGCCACGGCTGGTGCCCGGCACGCTCAAGAGGCGGCTGCTTGCCGATCGCGAGCGTCGTAACTGAAGCCGCCTGGTGACGGTGCGCTGTACCGATGCAGTCCGCGCCGGTGTCGCCACCACCAAGGATGACTACATGCTTGCCACGGGCGTCGATGTGATTCTCCGGGCTCTCCCCCGCCACTACGCGGTTGGAAGGAACCAGGTAGTCCATGGCGAAGTGGACACCTTCAAGGTCACGGCCCGGAATGGGCAGGTCGCGCGGAACCGTTGCACCGGTGGCGATCACAACGGCGTCGTAACGGCGGCGCAGTTGTTCCCAGGTCACGTCCGTACCGACTGCGACGCCGGTGCGGAAGCGGGTGCCTTCGGCTTTCATCTGCTCCAGGCGGCGGTCAACCTGTTCCTTCTCCATTTTGAAGTCGGGGATGCCGTACCGGAGCAAGCCGCCGATCTTGTCGTCACGCTCGTACACGGCAACCGTGTGACCAACTCGCGTCAGCTGCTGGGCAACTGCGAGACCTGCGGGACCCGAGCCCACCACGGCGACCGTTTTGCCCGTGAGGCGCGTCGGCGGAAGGGGGTGGACCCAGTCGTTGTCGAAGGCTTCATCAATGATGGAAACCTCAACCTGCTTGATGGTCACGGCAGGCTGGTTGATGCCAAGCACGCAGGACGCTTCGCAGGGTGCCGGGCACAGACGGCCGGTGAACTCCGGGAAGTTGTTCGTGGCGTGGAGGCGTTCAATCGCTTCCTCACCCTTGTCCCGCCACACGAGGTCGTTCCACTCAGGAATGAGGTTGCCCAGCGGGCAGCCCTGGTGGCAGAACGGTACGCCACAGTCCATGCAGCGGCCGGCCTGGCTCTTCAGGACGCCCTTTTCCTGTGCTTCGTACACTTCCTTCCAGTCCATGATGCGGACCGGAACGGGACGGCGTGGCTGCGTTTCGCGCTGCCGGACTTTCAGAAATCCGCGTGGATCAGCCACCGGTTACCTCCAGGATTCGAGACCATACTTCTTCGCCGTCGGGGTCAAGGCCCTCTTCGATGGCGTCGAGACGGGTTTGCAGGACTGCGGCGTAGTCGCGCGGCAGTACTTTAGTGATGCGGGCGGCGGTGTCGTCGAAGTTCTCGAGCAGACGGCCGGCCAGGACGGATTCGGTTTCCTCGGCGTGCTTGGTGAGCAGGCCATGGACGATGTCGCGGTCCTCGGCGTCCAGCTCCAGGAGCTGAAGTTCGCCGGAGTCCAGCGCATCCTTGTTGACGCGCTCATGCTGCAGGTCCAGCACGTAAGCGGTACCACCGGACATGCCTGCACCGAAGTTGCGTCCGGTACGGCCAATGATCAGTGTTTGGCCACCGGTCATGTACTCGCATCCGTGATCGCCAATACCTTCGACGACGGCGGTTGCACCGGAGTTACGCACCAGGAAGCGTTCACCGACCTGGCCACGCAGGAACATCTCGCCGCTCGTTGCGCCGTAGCCGATGACGTTGCCGGCAATGACGTTTCGCTCTGCCTGGAACACGTTGGTGCGGTCCGGGCGGACGATGATGCGTCCACCGGAGAGGCCCTTGCCAACGTAGTCGTTGGAGTCTCCATACATGCGCAGCGTGATGCCGGCGGGCAGGAATGCGCCAAGTGACTGGCCGGCCGTGCCGTTGAGCGTGATGTCGATCGTGTCCGTCGCCAGCACATCGGTACCGAACGTTTTGGTCACTACGTGGCCGAGCATCGTACCCACGGAACGGTCCGTGTTGATGACGTCCAGGGTGATCTTGACGGGCATGCGGTCGCTGAGCGCTTCGGCGGCCATGGTGATGAGCCGCTGGTCGAAGTGCTTGTCCAGTTCGTGGTTCTGGGTGGTCATGTTGCGCAGCGGCACGTCGTCGTCAAACTCAAGACCGTGCAGGATCGGGTCCAGGTCCAGGCCTTCGGCCTTCCAGTGGTCGATCGCTTCGCGGGTGTCCAGTACCTCGGCGTGGCCGATCGCCTCTTCGAGGCTGCGGAAGCCAAGCTCGGCCAGGATTTCGCGGACTTCTTCTGCGAGGAACTCGAAGAAGTTGACCACGAATTCGGGCTTGCCGTTGAACCGCGAACGCAGTTCCGGGTTCTGGGTAGCAACACCAACGGGGCAGGTGTCCAAGTGGCAGACGCGCATCATGATGCAGCCCGAGACAACCAGCGGAGCCGTTGCGAAACCGAACTCTTCGCCACCCAGGAGGGCGGCAATGACCACGTCACGGCCGGTCTTGAGCTGGCCGTCAACCTGGACGACCACGCGGTCGCGGAGTCCGTTGAGCATGAGGGTCTGCTGGGTCTCGGCCAGGCCGAGTTCCCACGGCACACCCGCGTGCTTGAGCGAGTTCAGCGGCGAGGCGCCGGTACCGCCGTCGTGCCCTGAAACAAGCACGACGTCGGCCTTCGCCTTGGTCACGCCGGAGGCCACCGTGCCGATCCCGACCTCCGAAACCAGCTTCACATGTACACGGGCCGAAGGGTTGGCGCGCTTGGCATCGTAGATGAGCTGCGCGAGGTCTTCGATCGAGTAGATGTCGTGGTGCGGGGGCGGGGAAATGAGTCCGACGCCGGGCGTGGAGTGGCGGGTCCGGGCTACCCACGGGTAGACCTTCTGGGCCATCAACTGGCCACCCTCGCCGGGCTTGGCGCCCTGGGCCATCTTGATTTGGATGTCGTCGGCGTTGGTCAGGTACAGGCTGGTGACACCGAAGCGGCCGGAAGCGATCTGCTTGATGGCAGAGCGGCGCTCCGGATCCAACAGACGGTCAACGTCCTCGCCACCTTCACCGGTATTGGACTTGGCGCCCAACCGGTTCATGGCGATGGCGAGGGTCTCGTGGGCTTCCTTGGAGATGGAGCCGTAGCTCATCGCGCCCGTGGAGAAACGCTTGACGATGCTGGAGACGGGCTCCACTTCCTCCAGCGGCACGGCCGGACGGACGTCGCTCTTGAACTTGAGCAACCCACGCAGGGTCATCAGGTTCTCGGACTGATCGTCAACGCCCTTGGTGTAGGCCTTGAAGATGTCGTAGCGACGCTCACGGGTAGCGTGCTGCAGGCGGAACACGGTCTCCGGGTTGAAGAGGTGCGGTTCACCGTCACGGCGCCACTGGTACTCGCCGCCACCCAGGAGCGGACGGTGCGGGTGCTCTATGCCGCCTTCGGGGTACGCCATCTGGTGACGTGCCGAAACTTCCGCAGCAATAACGTCAAGGCCCACGCCACCCAGTTGGGAGTGCGTACCCGAGAAGAATTCGTCAACGAGTTCCTGCGACAGGCCCAGTGCCTCGAAGGTCTGGGCACCGGTGTAGGAAGCAACAGTGGAGATGCCCATCTTGGACATGATCTTCAGGACACCCTTGCCGAGGCCCTTGATGAGGTTGTAAACGCCGTCTTCCGGAGTCACGCCCTCGACGTCGCCGTTGGAGATCAGCTGTTCAACCGATTCCATGGCGAGGTAGGGGTTGACGGCCGATGCGCCATAGCCAATGAGCACGGCAACATGGTGCGTCTCGCGGACGTCGCCGGCCTCAACCACGAGTGCCGTCTTGGTGCGGTTGGCACTGCGGAGCAAGTGGTGGTGGACAGCGCTGACCAGCAGGAGCGATGGAATGGGTGCCCATTGCGCGTTCGAGTCGCGGTCGGACAACACAACGTACTGCACGCCACGGTTGATCGCGCCGGAAACCTGCTCACAGATTTCCGTGAGGCGGGCACGCAGTGCCGCTTCCCCACCCTCCGGGCGGTAAAGGCCCCGAACCTTCATGGCGATGCGGTCGCCGTCGGCGTTTTCGATGTTCGAAATCTTGGCGAGTTGATCGTTGTTGATCACGGGGAACGGCAGGGAGATCTGCGGCTGGCGAACCTGCTTGCCATCCAAGAGGTTGCCGTTGGGGCCGATGGCGCACTTCAGTGACGTCACCAGCTCTTCGCGGATGGCGTCGAGCGGCGGGTTGGTGACCTGGGCGAAGGACTGCACGAAGTAGTCGAACAGCAAACGCGGACGCTTGGACAGCACGGCCACCGGGGTATCGGAACCCATGGCGCCCAAGGGCTCAGCGCCTGTACGGGCCATGGGGCCGAGCAGGATCTTCAGTTCTTCCGTGGTGTAGCCGAAGGTCCGCTGCCGGATGTTCACCGATGCAGCGGTGTGGCGTACGTGCTCACGCTCGGGGAGCTCGTTGATGTCGATCAGGTTGTCCTTGAGCCATTCGGCCCACGGGTTGGCTGCTGCGACCTCGGCCTTGACCTCGGCGTCGTCGATGATGCGGCCGGCTTCGGTGTCAACCAGGAACATCTTGCCCGGGGCAACCCGACCCTTCTTGACCACGTTGGAAGGCTCGACCTCGATGACGCCCACTTCCGAGGCAAAGACGATCAAGCCGTCTTCAGTGATCCAGTAGCGTCCCGGGCGCAGGCCATTGCGGTCCAGCGTTGCGCCGACGAGATTACCGTCAGTGAACGAGACAGCGGCGGGACCATCCCACGGCTCCATGAGCAGCGAGTGGTACTCGTAGAAGGCGCGGCGTGCAGGATCCATGGTGGCGTGGTTCTCCCACGCCTCAGGGATCATCATCATGATCGAGTGCGTGATCGGCCGGCCGGAGAGCCAAAGGAGCTCGGCTACTTCATCGAAGGAGGCAGAGTCCGAGGCACCCGGGGTGCAGATCGGGTACAGCTCTTCAGGGGTGTCGCCAAGCAGCGGGCTGGCCAGCTGCGACTGGCGTGCACGCATCCAGTTGCGGTTGCCCTTGACCGTGTTGATTTCGCCGTTGTGGGCGATGGTGCGGAACGGCTGTGCCAGTGGCCACGACGGGAAGGTGTTCGTGGAAAAGCGTGAGTGGACGATGGCAAGCTTGGTCTTGAAGCGCTTGTCCGACAGGTCCGGGTAGAACGGCTCCAACTGGGCCGTCGTCAACATGCCCTTGTACACAATGGTGCGCGAGGACAGCGACGGGAAGTACACGCCGTACTTGTTCTGGGCGCGCTTGCGGATCCGCCAGGCACGGGAGTCAAGTTCGTTGCGCTCAAGCTGCTCGCCGGTAGCGGATGCAAAGAAGGGCTGCGAGAAGTACGGCATACATGCACGCGCCATGGCACCCACGAGGTCTGCGACCACGGGAACTTCGCGCCAGCCAAGGACCGTGAGGCCCTCGTCCGCTGCCAGCGCTTCGATACCGGCCTTGGCCGTAGCTGCTTCGCGCGATTCAGCAGGAAGGAAGGCCGTGCCCACCACGTACTGGCCCGGAGCGGGCAATTCGAATTCGGTGACGGCCCGGAAGAACTCGTCCGGAACCTGCATCAGCAGGCCCGCACCGTCGCCCGTACCTTCATCGGCGCCCACGGCGCCGCGGTGTTCGAGATTGCGGAGGGCAGTCAGAGCCGCTTCCACGATGTCGTATCCCGGTTCCCCGCGGAGCGTGGCAATAATTGCCAGGCCGCAGGCGTCCTTCTCCTTGTCCGGGTTGTAAAGACCCCGGGCCTCCGGAAGCGCAGCAAAGCGCTTGAATGGAGACATGGCACCCTGCGGTTCGATATTTTCGGACCAACCGGGGTTATGAAGATGGGTCATGGGAGACGTCCTTCCTCGTGATCGTGCGTATGGAAGGGACAACGTTGGCCCCACCTTGCATGCCCTTGTGATGGGCACAACAAAGCGCTAGTTATTGGAATTGTAGGCCAGCCAATCAAGCGCAACTAACAGTTACGCAGACCACTGGCCCCGGCTTGACCAGTGAACATCGGTATGCTGCGATCCGGTTTCCGGGGTGCCACGACGCTGTGGACTGGGCCCTACGAGCGGTGACTCTGTTGCCCCTTTGCCGGAAACGACTACTTGGTGTCGTCAGCTTCCAGCGAGGATCCGGGGGCCTTCCTTGCGGCAGTCGCAGCAGATTCGGACTCCGCCTTGGACGTGCCGTCCGTAAGGGAATCCCCTGCTGCATCCTGCTGCTCGTCAACGTGGCCCGGATCGCTTTGGTTATCTGGGAGATTACCACGGGAACCACTATCCGAGACAGATGGGTCCACATCATGACTGGTGACGCTCGTCACGGATGCCTCATCTTTGGCAGGTGTGGATTCCGGGTCGCGACCCGGCAAATAAGGGGTGTCCGGCTCTGGCCGGCCTCCCCTGCCGAGAACAACGAAGATAACCAGCGCCGCAACAAAGACGAAGATGCTCGTCCATACATTCAGCCTGGTGGTGATTCCGAAGAGGCTGATTTGCTCGGCATCGTCAATCCGGAGGGCTTCGATCCACACCCGGCCAAGTGTGTAATACATCGCGTACAGCCAGAACAGGCGTCCCCGGCGGAAGTGGAACTTCCGGTCCAGCAGAAGAAGTATGGCAACGCCCAGGATGTTCCACAGGAATTCATAGAGGAACGTCGGGTGGAAAAGCGTATCCGCAGGCATGCCAGCTGGGAAGTTGGCGTTGGCGGGGTCAATCTGGAGTCCCCATGGCAATGTGGTGGGGGCGCCGAAGAGTTCCTGGTTGAACCAGTTTCCCCAACGTCCGATCGCCTGGGCAAGCAGCAACCCGGGGGCTGCGGCATCCAGGAACGCGGTGAGCTTGACGCCCGCCCGACGGCAACCGATCCAGGCACCCACGGCACCAAGCAGCACGGCACCCCAAATACCGAGGCCGCCCCGCTGTATCTGCGGAATCAGGGAGAGGTCACCCGTACCGTCGAACCCAGGACCGAAGTACGCATCCGGCGACGAAAACACGTGGTACAGGCGGCCACCGATAATGCCGAAGGGAATCGCCCAAATAGCGATATCCCACAGGCTGCCCTCCGGGGCTCCCCGTCGCTTCCATCGGGAAGACGTCAGCCACAGGCCGATGATGATTCCCGCCAGGATGCAGAGGGCGTACGCGTGGATACGCAGCGTCCCCCACGGCAGCGGAATGTCGAAACCGGACCACGATGGGCTCGGGATGCTTAGTGGAACCATTGCCGCTGCGTGGAGGACGGTCTGCATTGGGCTTCGCTGTTTCCTTTTTCCTAGGCGTCTGCAGCTGCGCGGCCCAAGCCGGCGCTGAGGTTCTTGGTGAGTTGGCCGACGGCGTCAACGCCGCCGTCGCGGAGGGCCGCCACGAGAGCGGTGCCGACGATCACGCCGTCCGCGTACTCAGCTATCTCGCGGACATGGTCCGGGTTGGAAACACCGAGGCCAACGCAAACCCGTTCTGCACCTGCAGCGTGGGCACGCGCCACGACGTCTTCGGCTGTGCTGCTGACAGATTGGCGCGTACCGGTCACGCCCATGATGGAGACGGCATACACGAAGCCGCGGCTGGCCTTGACAGTCATGTCCAGGCGTTCAGGCGTGGATGACGGGGCCACCAGGAAGACCCTGTCCAGTCCGTACTTGTCCGAAGCCTCGAACCACTCACTGGCCTCATCCGGAATAAGGTCCGGAGTAATAAGGCCGGCTCCACCGGATTCAGCCAGGCGGCGGGAGAACTCATCCACGCCCATGCGCATGACGGGGTTCCAGTAGGTCATGACCAACACGGCGGCGTCAGTAGCGGCTGTGATCCCTGCAACGACGTCGAAGACATTGGCCACACGGAAACCGTTGTTGATCGCTTCCGTGGTAGCAGCCTGGATTACAGGCCCATCCATCACGGGATCGGAGTAGGGAATGCCGATCTCAATGAGGTCCGCACCGTTCCGTGCCAGGGCAATGCCTGCATCGATGCTGTCCTGGACAGTGGGGTAGCCTGCCGGAAGGTATCCGACAAGGGCAGCCCTGCCCTCGGCCTTGGCGCGGTCGATGGCGGCAGCGGATTTGCTGGCGAATTGTTCAGTCATCAGTTCTGGTCCTCGTTTACGTCCACGGCTGCTTCGGAGGTGCGCTCTACAGGACCCTTGGGCTTGCGGGTAGAAAGCGTGGTGCCCTTGACGTGACCTTCTTCGTCCAGCATGTTGAACCACGCGGCTGCTGTTTCGACGTCCTTATCCCCTCGTCCGGACAGGTTCACGATCACGGAGATCTCGGACGGGTCCTCTTTGCCCTCAGTGAGGCGCTTGCCCACTTTAATGGCACCGGCAAGCGCGTGCGCAGACTCGATAGCCGGGATGATGCCCTCCGTCCGGCACAGGAGGCTGAAGGCGTCCATGGCTTCGGTGTCCGTGATGGCCTCGTACGTCACGCGTCCGATGTCCGCCAGGTACGAGTGCTCGGGTCCCACGCTGGGGTAGTCAAGTCCGGCAGAGATCGAGTGGGATTCGATGGTCTGGCCGTCTTCGTCCTGCATCAGGTACGAACGTGCACCATGGAGCACACCGGGACGTCCCAGGGAGATTGCTGCGGCGTGACGCCCCGTCTCAACGCCATCGCCACCGGCTTCAAAGCCGTAGATCTTCACGGAAGCGTCGTCAAGGAAGCTGTGGAACAGGCCGATGGCGTTGGATCCACCACCAATGCAGGCACAGATGGCGTCGGGCAGCTTGCCGGTCTGATCCAGGATCTGGGCGCGGGCTTCCTCGCCAATCACTTCGTGGAAGAAGCGGACCATGGCAGGGAACGGGTGGGCTCCGGCAGCGGTACCCAACAGGTAGTGAGTGGTCTCCACGTTGGAAACCCAATCCCGCAGGGCGTCGTTGATGGCGTCCTTGAGGGTCTGCGAACCGTTGGTCACAGGAACCACGGTGGCGCCGAGCAGTTGCATACGGGCAACGTTCAAAGCCTGGCGGCGGCAGTCCTCGGCACCCATGTAGACAACGCACTCCAGGCCCAGGAGGGCTGCTGCCGTGGCACTGGCAACACCGTGCTGGCCTGCGCCGGTTTCAGCAATGACCCGGGTCTTGCCCATGCGCTTGGCCAGGAGGGCTTGCCCCAGGACGTTGTTGATCTTGTGGGAACCGGTGTGGTTGAGGTCTTCACGCTTGAGGAAAATCCTGGCTCCACCGGCGTGGCGGGAGAAGCGCTTGGCCTCGGTCAGCAGCGAGGGACGCCCGGAGTAGTTCTTGTTGAGGTCCTTCAACTCCGCGAGGAAATCGGGATCGGCTTTCGCTTTCTCGAACGTGTCCTGGACTTCGTCGAGTGCGGCGATAAGTGACTCGGGCATCCAACGGCCACCGTAGTTGCCGAAGTACGGCCCGCTTGCGTTGCGCAGCGAATGGCCACCTTGCAGGAATGCGTCGGCCGCATTCTCTTCCGAGCTGGCTGTTGGCGCGTCCACCATCAGTCTCACCGTCCTGTTCCAGTTAGTTCATCGGGTAGTTCCACGTGCCACAAGGCAGCCGCAGGCACAAGCCCGGGCTGCCTCATGGCTATCGCCTTGCTTCAGGTACTGCCTCAGTTCCTGACGGCGATGGCGGCAGCTCCAGCTGCCTTGAATTCGGTGATGCGTTCGCGCGGGGTTGAGTCGCTGACCAGCGCCTCCCCCACCAAAATGGCGTTGGCGCCACTAGCGGCATAGTGTGTGACGTCCTCGGCCGTCCGTACGCCGGACTCCGCCACAATCACAGCCTCAGCCGGAATCAAACCGGCCAATGAACCGAAAACTGAGCGGTCGACGCCGAGCGTCTTCAGGTTGCGGACGTTGATACCGATGATTTTGGCCTGCGCAGCGACGGCACGCTCAATTTCCTCTTCGGTATGCGTTTCCACCAGCACGTTCATGCCAAGCTCATGGCTGAGGGCGCTGAAGTCAGCCAGCTCCGAATCAGACAAAGCCGCAACGATCAGCAGAATGAGGTCCGCACCATGGGCGCGGGCTTCCCAGATCTGGTACTCGTCCACCGTGAAGTCCTTGCGCAGCAAGGGAATATCGACGGCGGCACGTACGGCATCGAGATCCGCCAGCGATCCACCAAAACGTCGCTTTTCGGTAAGGACGCTGATGACCGAAGCTCCGCCATCTTCGTACTGCACCGCAAGCGAGGCGGGGTCATCAATGGGTGCAAGGTCGCCTTTGGACGGGCTTCGACGTTTGATTTCAGCGATGACCTTGAGATCGTCACGATTCGAGGAGGGACCACCCAGGGCAGCCCAGGCGTCACGCGCGGGTGCTGCGGCTGCAACGCGGTCCTTCAGCTCAACGAGGGACACAAGCCGGCGGCGGGCCTCCATGTCCTCCTTGACGCCGACGATGATGTCGTCAAGAACGGTCACGATTAGTGGCCGTTGTTCTGCAGCTTGCTGCCACCCACTCCGTAGCCGGCCTTGCGCATGGCCCAACCTACGATGAGGCCGGCCACCATGACCACAACACCACCGATGAAGATGGGGGTGCTGGCGATGACGAAAGCAATGGAGGAAATCAGGGCGCCGACCAGCATCACAATCACGCAGGTCCAGGCAGCCGGGCTGTTACCGTGGCCGATGGCATCAGCGTGGCTGGCCATGGTGGAGGTAGCTTGGTTTGCGGACACTGTGGTTTTGCTCATGTGGAATCTCCTCAGGATGAATACTGCTTACATTCTGCCATTTATTGACGGCGGCCGGGACATCGTCCGACGTCAGGACCAGCGCCGGCGCTTATGTTGCGCCAGACCGGCCCGAAAGATTGCTGGACCGCCTACGTTGGGTCTTCGCCGCGGGAAAGACTGTCCCAGCTGTCGATCTCGTCCACGGGTCCGCTACCGCGTTCCTTGACGGCAGCGGCGTCGTACTTGGTCCGGGTTTTCCAATGCCGTCCTGCCAGCGGCAAGACCACTGCACAGACGGCAAGCAGGGCACCGGCCACGATAGCCAGGACGGGGAAGACCGTTGTGGCCACGTTCGCCTGACCTCCCGAAATGCCCGTTGCCGCAGCGATGGAGCCCTGGGCAGCGCCGAGAGGATCCGACAGGACCGTAGCGGCTGCCAGGATTATCCCGGCAGCGGACAGGGCAAGGAGGGCCGCGATGATCCAGCGGGCGATCCGCCCCGCGATGGAAGCCGCCAACCCACCGGCAAGCGCTACCAGGGCCAGGGCGGTAACGGCCGTGGCTGCCTTGCTGCCCTGGACGTGAAGGTCGCTGTTGGAGGCAGCTGTGGGATCAAGCCGGACCTCGATCCAGGTCTGCGTGGTGGTTCCAAAGACAGCCAGTGCCAGGAGTGCCGTTGCAAGAACAAGCGTTGACTTCCGTGCCCAACGCGGCGGTGTGGTCGCCGCGGGTCCCGGTGCTTCAGCGGTCATGAGGCGGGCGTCCCGCCGTCGACGATTCCTGCGTCCCGCACTGTCTCGGCGGAAATGTTCTGCAAAGAACCGGCCGTGTGCACGGCCCGAAGCGGCGCAGCGGCCTTGTTCACGGTTTCAAGAGCTTCCGATGGCTTGTGAGAATCGGCAACGATCCCGCCGCCGGCCTGCACGTAGGCACGGCCTTCCCGCAGCAACGCAGAACGGATGGCAATCGCCATGTCCATGTCACCGGCGAAGTCCAGGTAGCCCACCACGCCACCGTAGATACCACGGCGGTGCGGTTCGAGTTCGTCCAGGAGGCGCAACGCCCGCGGCTTCGGGGCTCCGGACAGCGTGCCCGCGGGGAAAGTTGCCTTGAGGACGTCGTAGGCCTTGGCGTGGGGAGCCAACTCTCCCACCACGGTGGACACCAGGTGCATGATGTGGCTGAACCGCTCCACCTCCATGAACTGGGTGACGTCAACCGTGCCGGCCACGCACACCTTGGAGAGGTCGTTGCGTGAAAGGTCAACCAGCATAAGGTGCTCGGCGCGCTCCTTCTGGTCGGCCAGCAGTTCCGTGGCCAGGGCTTTGTCGGCTTCAACAGTCTTGCCACGCGGACGCGATCCGGCGATGGGGTGCGTAATGACTTCGCCGCCGGTTACCGTCACCAATGCCTCCGGTGAGGAACCTACGATCGAGTACTCGCGGCCGTCAGCATCCTCGAGGTTGAAGATGTACATGTAGGGGCTCGGGTTGGTGTTGCGCAGTACGCGGTAAACGTCCAGGGGGTCGGCCTTGCACTCCATTTCGAAGCGGCGTGAAATGACGACCTGGAAGACCTCGCCATCGACGATCGCCTCCTTGCCGCGATCGATGGCTTCCAGGTACTTGGCCTCGTCCCAGCGTTCCTGCACGCTCGACGCAAAATCCAGTGCGGCCGGCTCCAGCACCGAAACCGGCTGGGCGACAGGCGTGCTGACCTGGTCCAGCAGCGCTTTAACCCGCGCCACGGCGTCGTGCCAGGCGTCGTCCACACGCTCGGAACTGTTGTCGAAGTTGATCGCGTTGGCGATCAGGAGGACAGTGCCATCCACGTTGTCGTGCACTGCCATGTCTGTGACCAGGTTCAGGGCCATCTCAGGCAGCTGCAGGTCGTCTTCCGGCGGTGCCGTCAGCTTCTCCCAATGGCGTACAGCTTCCCACCCCAGGAACCCAACGAGCCCTGACGTAAAGGGCGGCAGCCCTTCAAAACGATCAGTTTGCAGGGCGGCGATGGTGTCACGGACTGCCTCCACCGGATTGCCTGCCACGGGCACGCCGACCGGTGGCTCACCGATCCAGTGTGCCTGGCCATCCTTGGTGGTCAGGGTGGCGCGGGACTTGGCACCAATGAAGGAATAGCGGGACCAGGCCCCGCCAACGGCTGCCGACTCCAGGAGGAAAGTACCGGGCTGGCCCTTGGCGAGCTTACGGTACAGGCCGATGGGGGTCTCGGCGTCGGCCAGGACTTTGAGTCGGACAGGGATGACACGGCTGTGGACGGCGAGTTCGCGGAACTCTTCCAGGCCCGGGCTGATGATTCCAAGGTCCTGCATGGCTATTGTTCTCCGCCTTTGGTCTTAGGTGGTGCGTCAGGGAAACTAGGGGATGCCTTAATCGCGGTGGCCCGTTACAACCGAAAAGTCGCGCCCGTCGAAGCAGGTCCGGGTACCGGTGTGGCAGGCTGCGCCGATCTGGTCAACGCGGACCAGGAGGGCATCGCCGTCGCAGTCAAGGGCGACTGACTTCACGAACTGTACGTGCCCGGAAGTGTCGCCCTTGCGCCAGTATTCCTGGCGGGAGCGCGAGTAGAAGGTCACGCGTCCCGTGGTCATGGTGCGGCGAAGTGCCTCGTCATCCATCCAGCCCAGCATGAGGACCTCATGGGTATCGTGCTGCTGGATGATGGCGGCTACAAGGCCTGCGGAATCGCGCTTAAGGGCGCTGGCGATCTCCTGCGGCAGGGTGTCCGCGGGGTCGCTGGAGAGCTCCACGGCAGGAGTTGGACTGGGGGCGGACTGCTCTGACATCAGATCAAGTCTAGTGCCTTTGATGGGAGGCGTATTCTGCGGCGGTTCCACTGCGCAACCTTGCCCTGATCGTGCTAGTTTCACAAGTGATGCATTTCGTCGATCCTTCCCGAGAAGTACTGGCCGAAACCCTGCTGGCGGCCGGACCTGACTCCCCCACGCTCTGCCAAGGGTGGCTCACCCGGGATCTTGCGGCGCACCTCTACCTGCGGGAGCGCAAAGCGGCCGTGGGCATTGGCCTCCTGATCCCCAGCCTCGGCAAGGCTTCGGACAAAGCGACGGCCAAACTTGCCGCCAAGCTCAAGACCACCGACGACTACGCGGAACTCGTCAAGACGTTCCGTGCAGGACCGCCGGCCCTTTCCCCTCTGAAGATCAAGGCGCTGGACGAAACGTCGAATCTCATCGAATATTTCGTCCACACGGAGGACATCCGCCGCGCAAGTGACCGCTGGGCGCCCAGGGCCCTCGACGAAGCGTACTCGGATGCCTTGTGGGATGAACTGATCAAGCGGGCGGCTTTCCTTTACCGCGGTGTGGACCTCGGCATCGTTCTGGTGCGGCCCTCGGGCCCCCGGCACGTTGCCAAACGCGCACCGGTGTCGGTTGCGATTGTTGGCGAACCCGGGGAACTGCTGATGCATGCCCACGGCCGCACCAGCCAGGCCCTCGTCACCTTCGAAGGCCAGCCGGACGCCGTCGCGCTTCTACAAACCGCAGACATCGGCCTTTAAGACAAGCAACGCGGGGTCACTTAGGGCCCATCATCCTTGCGGAGATGGGCCGGAAGTGACCCCGCGTTGCTTTGGCGATGGAGCTACCTGACTTCGAAGCCAGCCTCGCGAATTGCTGCTTTGACTTGGGCGATCATGTCATCCGGACCGAAGTGGAACACCGAAGCTGCCAGCACCGCATCGGCTCCGGCTTGCACGGCTGGAGGGAAATGCGCGGGCTTCCCGGCACCACCGGAGGCGATGATCGGTATGTTGACTGCCCCACGGACAAGACGGATCAGTTCAAGGTCGAATCCCTCCTTGGTGCCGTCAGCGTCGATCGAGTTCAGTAGGATTTCTCCCACGCCCCGGTCCGCGGCTTCCTTGGCCCAGGCGATGGCGTCGATTCCCGTCCCGGTCCGGCCACCGTGGGTGGTGACTTCAAAACCGGACGACGTCGGGGCGTCGCCTTCGCGGGTCCGGCGCGCATCCACGGAGAGCACCAGGACCTGGGAGCCGAAGTGGCGCGTGATCTCATCGATGACCTCAGGCCGGGCCACAGCGGCGGTGTTGATCGATGCCTTGTCAGCGCCGAAGCGCAGGAGCTTATCCACCTCAGCCACGCCGCGCACGCCGCCACCGACGGTCAGCGGAATGAAGACTTCCTCGGCCGTGCGGCGAACGACATCGAACGTGGTTTCGCGGTTGCCCGATGATGCGGTGACATCCAGGAACGTCAGTTCATCCGCACCGCCATTGTCATAACGGTGCGCCAGTTCCACCGGGTCTCCGGCGTCCCGCAAGCCCTCGAAGTTGACGCCTTTGACCACGCGGCCGGCATCGACGTCCAGGCAGGGAATGACGCGTACGGCTACAGCCATGTGCTTACTCCTAGAATTCTGCTCTGCTCGATGGTGATGCTGGATCAGATACGGCAGGCGTGGATGCTGCTGACCAGGATGGCGCGGGCGCCCAGATCGTACAGCTCGTCCATGATGCGGTTGGTTTCCTTCTTGGGGACCATCGAACGCACGGCCACCCATTCCGAATCCCGCAACGGGGAAACGGTGGGTGATTCAAGGCCAGGGGTGAGTGCGGCAGCATCCTCCACCAGATCCTTGCGGATGTCGTAGTCCATCAACACGTACTGCCGGGCCACAAGGACGCCCTGCAGACGGCGGATGAGGACGTCGATTTCCTTGGCGGTGCCATTCGCGGCACCACCGGGACCTGTGCGCCTGATGAGCACGGCCTCGGACTTAAGAATGGGATCACCGAAGATTTCCATTCCGGCTGCCTTGAGGGTGTTGCCCGTCTCGACCACGTCGGCAATGGCGTCCGCGACGCCGAGCCGGACCGATGACTCGACGGCCCCGTCCAGTCGGACCACCTTGGCGTTCACGCCACGATCCGCCAGATAGTCGCGCAGGAGCCCGTCGTAACTGGTAGCAAGGCGCTTGCCTTCGAGCTGCTCGACGCCGGTGAAGTCACCTACGGGGCCGGCGAAACGGAAAGTAGAAGGGGCAAAGCCCAAGGGAAGGAGTTCTTCGGCTTCCACCTTTGCGTCCAGCAAGAGGTCGCGTCCGGTGATTCCGACGTCCAGGGTTCCCTGGCCCACATACACCGCGATGTCGCGGGGGCGCAGGAAGAAGAACTCAATGTCATTGTCGGGATCAACCATGACCAGTTCGCGGGTGTCGCGGCGCTGGCGGTAACCGGCCTCGGACAACATTGCAGAGGCGGCTTCTGACAGGGATCCCTTGTTGGGGACTGCTACACGGAGCATGGGGAGACTTTCTGTTTGGAATGGAGGTTTTCAGGCACTTCGGCCACGCAGCTGGCTCCGCTTATTGAAGACGGAGTGGCGTGGCTAGAGATGCTTGTAAACGTCTTCCAGGCTGAGGCCCTTGGCGAGCATGAGGACCTGCAGGTGGTACAGCAACTGGGAGATTTCCTCGGCAGCAGCTTCATCGGATTCGTACTCGGCGGCCATCCACACTTCGGCGGCCTCTTCGACCACTTTCTTACCGATGCCGTGGATTCCGGAGTCCAGTTCGGCAACCGTGCGCGAGCCTGCCGGGCGGGTCGCTGCTTTCTCACTCAGTTCTGCGAACAGCGTCTCGAAATTCTTCACGCCCTACAGACTACTTGCTTAGGGGCTGGCACCGCTTGTTGGGGCGTTGCATGACGAAGGGGATGTGAGTGAAGACACACGCACATCCCCTTCAACGCCTGCTGACCAGTGTCAGCTGGACTGCTTCCGCGTCAGCTGTACTGCTTCAGCGTCACCGCCGTGGCAAGGGCCGCGGTCACTGCCTCGTGTCCCTTGTCTTCATTGGAGCCCGGGAGGCCCGCCCGGTCCAAGCCCTGCTGTTCCGTATCGCAGGTCAGTACGCCGAACCCGACCGGAACGCCGGTGCGGACGCTGACATCGGTGAGTCCCGACGTCGCGGCCTGGCATACGTACTCGAAGTGCGGCGTACCGCCGCGGATAACAACACCGAGGGCCACGACGGCGTCGAAGTGCGGTGCGAGCCGGGCCGCGGCAACCGGGAGTTCGAAGCTGCCAGGGACGCGCAGCAGGGTGGGCTCGGCGATGCCGGCTTCCTTCGCCGCGCGGAGGGCACCATCAACCAGTCCATCCATGATCTGGGTATGCCAGCTGGCTGCCACAATGGCGAGCTTGAGCTGCGAGGTTTCCTCGGGCTTGAGGGTGGTGAGGTCGATAGTGGGGGCGCCGTGTCCGCTCATTGTTTGATGGAATTCCGTTCAGTCTTGTTCGTTGTCAAAGGGGCTTCGGGACGGAGTCTTTCCGTTGCCGACGGGCTCGGTTTCGAGCGTCAGACGGTGATCCATCCGGTCTTTCTTGGTCTGCAAATAGCGAACGTTCTGTTCACGCGAAGGGACCTCGGTGGGAACCATTTCCACCACCGAGACGCCAGCCTGGGCCAGGCGGTTCTGCTTGTCCGGATTGTTGCTGAGCAAGCGGACTTCATGCAGGCCCATCTCGGCCAGGATCTGACCCGCGGCACTATAAGAGCGCGCGTCTACGGGCAATCCCAGCTGTTCGTTGGCCTCGACGGTATCGAAACCGGCTTCCTGCAGAGCGTAGGCCTTGATCTTGTTGGCCAGGCCAATGCCTCGCCCTTCCTGGCCCCGCAAGTACAGCAGCGTCCCACCTTCAGCGTGGATGAGCTCCAGGGCAAAAGCCAATTGCTCGCCGCAATCGCAACGATAAGATCCGAAGACGTCGCCGGTGAGGCATTCGGAATGCAGGCGCACCAGTGGCGCCTGGCCATCCTTGGGCGCGTTGGGGGAACTCACGGCAAGGTGTTCCACACCCGTAACGTGGTCCGTCCAGGCCTGGGCTACAAAGTCACCAAAGGCGGTGGGCAGCTGGACAATCGGGCCGCCGCTCACCGGGTGGGGCGTGGGCTCGGTGTCGTCGCTGCTGCGCGTTGTCGGTGCGGTCATCGCTTCTCCTCGTCTGCCACTGAAACGTGTGCCGTCTGGGACTCTACCGCGTCAACGTATGCCACCAGATCCTCAATGGAGATGAGGGGGCATCCGTGTTCGGCGGCGAAATCGCGCAAGCTGTCCAGGCGCATCATTTCACCATCGTCATGTACCAACTCAGCGATCACGCCCACCGGAGCAAGCCCGGCAAGCCGACACAGGTCCACGGCTGCTTCCGTGTGTCCCGGACGTTCACGCACTCCCCCCTTAACCGCCCGCAGCGGGAAAATATGCCCGGGGCGCGTAATCGCCGCCGGAGTGCTCTGCGGGTCGGCGAGGATCCGGGCCGTCAATGCGCGGTCCGTGGCCGAAATACCAGTGCTCACTCCGATCGCCGCATCGCAGGAAACGGTGTAGGCAGTGCCTTTGGCGTCCTCATTGACTGCCACCATGGGCGGAAGCGCCAGGGCGTCCGCCCGTTCCGCTTCAAGCGGAACGCAAATGACGCCCGATGAATACCGGATGGTCCACCCCATGAGGGCGGGCGTGGCATGTTCAGCAGCGAAAATGATGTCGCCTTCGTTCTCGCGGTCTTCGTTGTCCACCACGATGACTGCCTGGCCGGCAGCCATCGCCGCGATCGCAGATTCCACGGGATCCAGGCCTGTACGACCCGACGCCGGCGAGACCGTCTTGGTCGGGGTGCTCATCGCGCAACCTCCTGGTTCTCGGCAGACTCGCTGGCTGTTTCCGCGCTGGCCGTCTCCGCGCTGGCGCGATGCGCCGGGGAGCCCTGTGGAGCAAAGGACAGGAGCCGCTCGGTGTATTTGGCGAGCACATCCACTTCCAGGTTTACGCGTGCGCCAACCGGCTTGGCCCCCAGGCCGGTCTCCTCCAAGGTCGTAGGAATGAGCCCTACCTCGAACCACGGAGCCGCTTCAGCAGCCGCGCTCACTGCCGTTACAGTCAGTGAAACACCGTCGACGGCGATCGAACCTTTCTCGGCAATGTACCGTGCCAGCGGCCCGGGGACGCCAAGCCGCAAACGATCCCAGTTGCCCAGCGGCTCCCGTTCCAGCAGCTCACCCACGCCGTCAACATGTCCTTGGACCACATGTCCGTCAAGGCGCCCGCCAGCAGGGACGCAGCGCTCGAGGTTCACGGTATCCCCCGCGGCCAACTCGCCGATGGTGGTGCGGACCAGGGTCTCCCCCATGACGTCGACGCTGAAATCCTGGCCGTCAATCCGGGTTGCGGTCAAGCAGACTCCGTTGACTGCGATGGAACCTCCCAAGGCCAGGCCCTCGGTGCTGGTCGGGGCTTTCAGCCGCAACGTCGCGCTGGCATCGCCGTCGCGGTCAATACCCAGGACGGTGCCCTGTTCGGCAACGATTCCGGTAAACATCAGTGTCCTCCTGTGACGTATTCCGCAGCTTCACTGCGCGGAATGGAATTCTTGGTTGTGCTGGCCGCTGCTGTGGCGACCGCTGATCTCATTGACCGCAGATGCAGCCGAAGGTCGTTGCCGAGGGTCTGTACAGCCCCGCCACCGGCATCGTCCCAGGCCCAGTGTTGGGCATCGGCCAACGTAGTGATGCCGAGGTCGTTCAGCGCAGGCGTTCCAGATCCTAAAAGGGTTGGAGCAAGATAGACGATCAGTTCGTCCACCAATCCGGCGGCAAGGAACGTGCTGAGGATGCTGGAACCGCCTTCCACCATGAGGTGCCTGACGCCTTGGTGGAACAGTTGGCTGAGCGCTTCCGCCGGATCCCTGGTCTGCAGGTGCACGAAACGGCCATCGGTTCCGCGTACCGCAGCGTCTTCGGGAACGTCCCGCAAACCCATGACGGCGCGGAGCGGCTGGCGCTGCGCCAGGCTGCCGTCGGAGGCCCGGGCCGTCAGACGTGGATTGTCGATAAGTACCGTGCCAGTGCCCACCAGGATCGCATCGATGAGGCTCCGCAATCCGTGGTTGTCCGCGAGGGACTCAGGACTGGAGATCCATTGGCTGGTACCGTCCACAGCGGCGATGCGGCTGTCCAGCGTCTGGGCGATGTGCAAGGTGACGAACGGACGTTGGGTTGCGACGGCGTCGAACCATTCCCGATTGAGGTCAAACGCCTTGTCGGCGCCGAGGCCGGATTCGACGTCGACTCCCGCGGCTTGCAGCGTGCGGGCACCGCCCGCGGCGGGATCGTGGGGATCATCGACGGCGTAAATCACCTTGGAGATCCCGGCCTCAATGATGGCCTGTGCGCAGGGACCGGTGCGGCCCACGTGGTTGCAGGGCTCCAGGGTGACGACCATGGTGGTTCCTGCAAGATCCACGCCCTGACGGCGTGCCTCAAGAATGGCATCTGCCTCGGCGTGGGCTGTGCCGGCTCCCCGATGGTAGCCAACGGCGAGCTGTTCTCCTCCGGGGCTGAGCACAACGGCGCCCACCAACGGGTTTGATCCACGCGGCCCGCCCAAGGCAGCTGCAAGGGCCACATCCATAGCCGCAGCCTCGGCGGTATTGAAGAGTTTGGGGTTCAGAGTCACGGAGCGACTCCTACTACAGCAGGGGCCGTGGCGGTCGTGGCGCGTTCGCGCTTCTCTGCCCGCCACCACACGAAGAAACCGGTCAACGTAAAGAATCCGTAGAAAAGATACATGACGGCACTGGCGTAGTACCCGGCGCTGAAGAGCAACGGGACGCCGACTATGTCAACGGCCACCCAGATGAGCCAGAACTCGGTCCATCCCCGGGCCATACCGTATGTGGCCAGCAGGGAACCTGTGAAGGTCCAGGCATCAGCCCACACGGGCGGGTAGGAGCCCAGCGCGTCGAAGAGGGGTGTCAGGGCGGCCGTTCCGGCCACCATTGCCCCAAGGAGGGCGATGCGGACTTTGTTACTGGCCCAGCCCGGGACGATTGCGCGTCCCTGGTTGCTGGCATGCCGCCCTTGCTGCCAGCGGTACCAACCGTAGACGGCCACCGCTATGAACATGATCTGCCGTGCAGCCTGTCCCCATAGGGTTGCCGGGGTGGCTGCGCCGAAAACGTTGCCGAGGAAGACCGTCAGCAGGAGGATATTTCCCAGAATGCCTACAGGCCACGCCCAGACTTTGCGGCGCATTCCGCCGAGGGCGCTGGCGAGCCCAAAGATGTTGCCAAGCACTTCGCGTAAAACAAGCGCAGATCCTCCAACGGGAATCTGTGCTTCGAAGAGCCATCGCAGAAAGTCCATGCCGTTCCTTCCCAGTAAGCCGCGATGGCTCCGGGGGTGTACGACAGCGCACTGCGCGGCGTCCCTAAGGACACACACAGCATGACTGTACGTGCTTCTCCCATCCAGACTTTAACTGTCGGTACCGGAATTCCACCGGTTCAACCGTTTGCCAGCGGGATTCCAATGACTTGGATCCCAAGGCGCGCGGGTCGCGGACTATAACCGCCGGTTCGGACTTACACCGACCCCGGAGCACGTATGTGTGTTGCTATTCTGCCACAACTGCGGAGATGCCTGAGCTATTCCCCGCAATCTTCGTAACATCTGATGACGGTCGTCACGGTTTCGCCGAGCCGCCCGCCATTGCGGCCTTGGACCCGGCCGCTCGGAGCCGATCGATTGCCGCGGCAGGGTCTTCATCCCCGTACACAGCTGACCCTGCCACGAAGACGTTCGCCCCCGCTTCAGCTGCGCGAAGGATGGTTTCCTCGGTGATCCCGCCATCCACCTGAATGGCCACGCCGATTCCGGATCCGTCAATGGCTGCGCGGGCGCGGCGGATCTTGGGCAAGGTGATATCCAGGAAGGACTGGCCACCAAAGCCCGGTTCAACCGTCATGATCAGGAGCATGTCCAGTTCGCTGAGCATGTCCAAATACGGCTCAACCGGAGTGGCGGGCCGCAATGCCATACCCGCTTTTGAACCACGGGCCCGCAGTTCACGGGCAAGCTTGACAGGCGCCATGGCAGCCTCGACATGAAACGTCACCGACGCGAGGCCCGCGTCCGCATAGGCAGGTGCCCACCTGTCAGCATCTGAAATCATCAGGTGTGCATCCAAGGGAACCGGGCTGACGGCTTGGATCCGCTGTACCACCGGCAGGCCAAGCGTCAGGTTGGGAACGAAGTGGTTGTCCATGACATCCACGTGCACGGCATCGGCGTTGCCGATCCGCTGCAGCTCCGCCTCAAGGTTGACGAAGTCGGCGGACAGGATGCTCGGGTTGATACAGCACTGAGACAAGGCAGCCCCTTTGGGTCAGTTGTTTTATCGATTTGTGTTCAAGCGAGGGTGGCGGGCCAGGACTTTTGCGGGGCCAGGACTTTTGCGGAGCCAGGACTTTTGCGGAGCTAGGGCTAATTACGGAGCTAGGACTTTTTGCGGATGAGCGCCATGAACATGGCATCCGTGTGGTGAACGTGCGGCCAAAGCTGGGCCGTAAGCTCGTGCCCGGCCCCAAGACTTCCGGTGAGGCTTACAGCGTCCAGTGCCTTGCCGGCGTCGAGCAGCTCAAGGTCATCACGTTTTCCGAGGACATCACCCACGACGGCTGTGGTTTCCGCCGGGTGGGGTGAACACGTCACGTAGGCCACAACGCCTCCGGGCTTGACGGCGTCGATAGCCGAAACCAGGAGTTCTCGCTGCAGCGGACCAAGGTCCGCGATGTCCTTGGGTGCACGGCGCCACCGTGATTCGGGACGCCTGCGTAAGGCACCAAGACCACTGCACGGAACGTCCACCAATACCCGGTCAAAGGAGTCGGGTTGTTCGCCGCCAACCTCCCGTCCATCACCGGTCCGCACCGTCCAGGATTCCGCAGGTACCGCAGACAGCGCCTGCTGGACCAGCTTGGCGCGGTGCGGTGCAGGCTCGTTGGCGAGCAAGGTCGCGCCATCACGGTGAGCCAGGGCGGCAAGCAATGCAGCTTTGCCTCCCGGCCCTGCGCACAAGTCCAGCCAGCGCTCTCCTTCGCGGGCAGGGGCTCCCAGATCGACGCTTGCAACTGCGCGGGCTACGAGTTGTGAGCCGACATCCTGAACGCGGGTAGTTCCCCTCCGGACCGACTCGAGCCTGCCAAGGTCGCCTCCGGCCGACAGCGCGGAGTCCTCTACCAGCTCTCCAGCCGCAGCCCCGTTTTCGAAAGCTTCCTCAAGGTTCCCCAGCCCTGGCAGAGCAACCAGATTAACCACAGGCGCCGCGTTGTCTGCCTCCAGCAGGGCTTCAATTTCGGTTTTGGATCTTCCATGGTTCACCAACGACTGGCGAAGTGCGCGGACGATCCATTCCGGGTGTGCGTGACGCAGTGCAGCAATCCTGGTCTCGTCAGTCTCCTGCTCCAGCAGGACGTCCATCCACTCGGCCATGGTGTGGGCGGTGACTTTCCGCAAGACGGCGTTGATGAGCGCAGACGGCCCGGCGCCGATGACCGCGCGGGCAAGGCCCACGGTTTGGTCCAGCGCAGCATGGGCAGGAACGCGCATGGAAAGCAGCTGATGTGCGCCGATGCGCAAGGCATCAAGGATCGCTGGGTCGAGTTGTTCGAGGGGCCGGTCCACGCAGCGGGCCAGGATGGCATCGTAGGTGCCCTGACCCCGCAATGCACCGTAGCTCAGCTCGGTTGCAAAACCAGCGTCGCGGCGGTCCAGCCGATGTTCCCGGATTCTGGCAGGAAGGACAAGATTGGCATACGCGTCTTCCGACGCAACGGCGCGGAGGACTTCGTAAGCTACCAAACGCGCAGGATCAGCACGACGCGTGCGCTGCGACGGGGCGTTATTGGAGTAACCCCGCTGGGGCCCCCTGTTTCGTTCCCTGCCCTGGGCATTGCGCTTGCTGTCGCTACGGCCTCCACGATTGGCGTGTCCGCCACCGTCCCGGCTCCCGCTGTTGTTGGGGCCTCGCCGGCCGGACTCGCTCATTGGAATACCACTTTCTCAGGTGCAGCCAAGCCGCGGGCCCAGTCGGCCGGCGACATCATCTTTTTGCCGGCGGGTTGAATCCGCCCCAATTCCACTGCATGGGAACCAGTGCCTACCAGCACTGACTTTCCATCGACCCGGACGGCTCCGGGAGCAATGTCCTTGACGTCAGGCCGGAGCCCCACGGGTTCAAGCTTGATCCTTTGACCCTCCAACGTGGTCCACGCGCCGGGCTCAGGCGTAACGCCACGTGCCCTTCGATTCAGGGCAAGGGCCGGCTGTTGCCAGTCCAACCGTCCGTCCTCGAGCGAGAGTTTGGGGGCCAGGGAAACCTCGCCGGTCTGCGGCTGCGGCGCCGCCTGGCCGGCGTCGATGGCGGACAGCGTCTGGCTGAGGAGGACGGCGCCACTCACGGAAAGGCGCTGAAGAAGATCACCAGCGGTGTCAGCCGGGCGCACGGTTTCGGTTAGCGTCCCAAACACCGGGCCCGTATCCAGCCCTTCTTCCAACTGGAAGGTAGCCGCCCCAGTGACGTCGTCACCTGCGATGATGGAGCGCTGCACCGGAGCAGCACCACGCCACGCGGGCAGGAGCGAGAAGTGGAGATTGACCCAGCCGTGCCGGGGAACGCCCAAGGCAGCGCGAGGCACGATTCCCCCATAAGCCACGATGGCGGCTACGTCCGGAGCAATTTCAGCAATTCGGGCCGTAGTGTCAGCGTCCACCTTGGCAGCGCGAATGACCTCGATGCCAAGTTCCTCGGCCCGGGCGGCAACCGGTGACGGCGTCAGAACCCGTTTGCGTCCCAACGGTGCATCCGGGCGGGTCAGGACAGCAACGATGTCAAAGCCAGCCTTGACCAAGGCATCCAAGGATGGGACGGCGACTGCCGGAGTACCTGCAAAGAGGACCCTCACTCGGGAGCCCCGAAACTGCCGCCACCAAAGCTGGAACCAACAGAGCTTGCCCGCTTGGATGTGGTCTGCTCCGTCACAGCGTGGTAGTTGGCGTTTCGGATGGCACGCAGCGCGGCTTTTCGGTCTTCGCCCTCCAGCCTGTCCGTGTAAAGGACGCCGTCCAGGTGATCGGTCTCGTGCTGGAAGCAACGTGCCAACATACCTTCGGCCTCAACCTCTACGGGATTGCCATTGAGATCCACACCCGTAACACGCGTTGCGCGGTGACGGCGCACGGGAAAACCAAGGCCGGGTATGGAGAGGCAGCCCTCAACTTCATCCGGTTGGAAATCTTCGCTGTTTTCCAGGACCGGGTTGATGATGTGTCCCTCTACACCGCCAATGCGATAGGTGAAGACCCGCTTACTAACGCCCACCTGGGGTGCAGCGAGGCCTGCGCCTTCCACGTCCTCCATGGTTTCCATCATGTCTGCTACCAGCTTGGCGAGCTCCGGACCGAATTCAGTAACGGGATCGGCTACGGTGCGCAACACCGGATCCCCAATGATTCGGATACTCAAAATTGCCATCTGCTGTCAGTCCTCACGATCGTCACACTCTGGTCCGGCTGTTGCGGAGCCTAAGCCAGTTTAGTTGAGTGCAAGCTGCTGCCGCTGTCCCTGGTCCCAGCGCCTGCAGGCACCAGGGAGGCGGACTCCAACGACGGCGACGCGGGCTCCAACGAGGGCGAGACGAACGACGGCGGCGGGACGGGCATGAGTGCCTGCCCAGCCGCAGTTACATCGGCAGACATCTCCCACACCCGTCTCAGGGCACAGAACTTCCACCAATGGTGCTTAAGGACATCCGGGTTGGCTCGTTGAGGCCTTACTTCCGTTTCTCCGATAGCCACGGCCAGCAGCATTGGATTCGCACCAAACTTCCACGGCTCCCACTCCCCCGCTACCGGGTCAACGAGGCTCTCTTCCGCCTTCATTCCCGCTACCAGTTGCATGACGACTTTGTCGTCGAGTGCCTTGACAGTGCCATCGCGGGTGGTGCCCTTGGTCTTGTAATCGATCAGGCAGATGCGCCCGTTAATCCTCGCAACGAGGTCCAGCGTGCCGGCATAGCCAACAGTCTTGTTCCAGACAGTGATTTCCGGAGCCAGCGGCTCCACCCTGTACAGCTCCCACCATTCGTCAAAGCGGGCTGCAAAGGCCTGCTCACCGTGGGAGGCAAGCTCATCACGGCATTCCTGCATCCGATGCGGACGACCCAGCGCGCGCAAGGCCACCTGCTCACAGTAATTGTGGACGCGATCGCCTCTTGCCGCAGCTTGGTCCCTATAGATCTCAGCTGCCTTGGAAGCTTTGTTGACCGCCTGCCGGATCCTCGCCGGGCTGCCAAGCAAGGCTGGAAGTTCGGGATCTGCGGCCAAGCTGCTTGCCCCCATATAACTGAACCAACCGTCCAGGGAGTGCGCCTGCTGCCCTATCACCGTGGTGATGGAGGGGACAGAGAATTGCTCCGTTGTGGAGCGGGCGTACATTCGTCCGTAGTCGGTTGCGTGGGCAAGAAGTGGAGCAGTCATACAAAGACTCTGACACAGAGCACCGACAGAATTCCCCTCAGCTGCCAGGCGCGCCCGCTCTTGCTGGGCGAATTCCGCCTTCGACGGGCCGTTCCCCAAAGATCATTGCCGCCTGTTCAGCCGGCAGGCGGGCGAGCTTTGCCGCAAGGATGGGCGACGTCGTGGCCAAGTCCTTCATGAGTGCCTCGGAGTCTTCAGGTTCCGTTGTTCCATTCATGTTGATGCTGTGCACTGGCCGGCATTTTTGTGACGCCGGAATGCTCCGTATGTGGCTCGGTATCGCAGCAGTTGACCATCAACAGGGCTGCGGCGGTTTTGAGGTGCGGCAGTTATGGAGACTGCAGAAGGGAATGCAAGTGGGGAAGAGCGCGTGGTTGGCGTTCTTCCCCACTTGGGGTTGCTGCGGGGGCCGCGGTAGCGGCGCCCTGCAGTGGGTGTTAGTTGTTGTTGGTGCGGCGGTTGCGGACGAGCATCAGGGCTGCGCCGGCGACGAGGAGGGCTCCTGCTGCGTAGAGGATGCCGGTTCCGACGCCACCGGTCAGCGGCAGTTCAAAGCCGCTGTTGGAGGGGATGTTCTTGACTTGCAGGTCGATCCCGACGCCGGTGGTGGTGCTGTTGATCAGGAAGGAAACCGGCTCGGCGAGCAGTTCGTAGCCTGCCGGGGCGGTGGTTTCCACGAGGTAGTAGGTGCGGTAGTCCGGGGTTCCGGGTGCCACGGCTGCGCCGTTGGCCCAGTCCGAGTAACGCAGGCCCGAGATCGTCAAGGTGCCGTCCGCGGCGACGGTGAAGACGCTCTGGCCGTTGAGGTCTACCGGGTTCGTTCCGGCTTTCGCGTCGGCTTCGTTGGTGTAGACGGAGAACGCGGCACCGGCAAGGGCTGCACCGTTCTCGTTGACCTTCTGCAGGGTCATTTCTCCCCACTTGGTCACGACCGGGGGTGTGACGACCGGGCCGCCGGGCTGGCCCGGGGCGATGGTGAAGCTGGCAGCGTTGGGGTAAACGAGGGCTTCGTTTTCGATTTCACCGATGGTGTTGACCTTGGTGTTGACCATGACCTGCACGCGGGTGTCGGTGTGGGCTGCCAGTTTGGCAAGACCGGCGGGGGTGAAGATGACCGAGACGGTGTTGTTCGCGGCGTCGAAGTTCACGGTGTAGTCCGTGCCCGCGGTCAGGGGTGTGCCGTCAACGAGGGTCGCGGACGCACCGATGTAGGTCAGCTTCTGGTCCAGGACATCCACGATCTTGTAGCCATCGATGACGTCTTCGTTCGGGATGTCACCGGTGATGGTGAAGTCGATCTGGTCCCCGAGCTTCACGTCCGGGGCGTCCGTGACGGTCTTTTCAGCACCGGCAACGGAGTTCTTCGGGTAGACGTGGACGTCGTAGATCCAGTTGTCGTTGTTATCCGGGTCCGTCAACGGCACGGAGACCAGGAACGGGGCCGAGGGTGTCACACCGGCCGGGTAGTTCGTTTCCGTCACCAGGTACAGGCCCACCGGCAAGGCGGTGAACGCTGCGGTGCCGGCAGCGTCGGTGGTCTTCACCTGGGCAGCACCCAGGGTGTACCCGGCGCCGGTGATCGAACCGTTGGGATCGGCCGGGGCGAAGACGCTGGAGAGGTTGTGCGCGGCGTCCCAGCCGGCGTTGGTGGACAGGTCAATGGTGTTGACCTGCTCGATGGTGAACTCGATACCGGCCAACGGTGTCAGGCCGGTCGTGTCCACGGACGTGCCGTTGTTCGGCAGGCCCGTCGGGGTGGAGGGACGTTCGAACTTATGGACCGTGATGGAACCGGTCATGTCCCCGTCAACCAGGGGCGCAGCCGAAGCCGGGGCCACGGAGAAGGACATCGCCAACACCGCCCCGGCAATCGTGGCGGCGGCGGTCTTCCAAAGCCGCCCGGTGTGGTGATTACTCACAGTGTTTTCCTCTTTCATCGTGATGGTTCTTCCTACAGGTGGTACTCGGAGATGGACATGCACCGCCCCGCCCCGCAACACGCACAAGGCCAGGAGGGAACTCTTCTTTAGGTAGTGACCGGCTCGTCCCGGCTCTTCTTTAGGTAGTGACCGGCTCGTCCCGGCTCTTCTTTAGGTAATGGACTCGTGCCGGGTGGTCGTGGATTCCTGCCGGGTAGTAGCGGACTCACGGCGGCGGTTGGCGGCCAGGGCCAGGGCGGCCAGCAACAGGGCCGATCCTGCGGTGGTGAAGGGCCACCAGCCGATGCCGCCGGACTCGGGCAGCTCCAGGGCCGGCACGTCCCGGACCGTGAGCAGGAAGATCCCGTCACCATCGGCGTCGGTACTGGTCACCACCCCACCCGCGGAGCCTTGTCCCGTGGAGCCTTGTCCGAGGGTCACGGTGCCGTTGGTGGCGATGGTGAATTTCACCGGTTCGGCCAGGAGGTTGAACCCGGCCGGGGCGGTGGTTTCTTCAAGCCAGTACGTTCCGGGCTGGATTCCTTCGAGTTGGAACCGGCCTGTTTGCCCCGCCACGGCCGTCACGGTGGGGCTGGCCAGCACGGCACCGGGGGTGCCGGCGTTATCGACGTGCACCGCCCAGGTGGAGCCTGCCATCGGCACCCAGGTCCCGCCGGAGGACTCGCCGATCTTCTCGATCAGGACCTTCGCCGGCGTCACGTGCGTGGTGGTGCAGTCAGGGCCGGCCGCTCCGGAAGAGGGTGCGCAGGTCAGCGGTGGTGTGGTGGTCGCGGTGCCCGTCACGACGTTGACGAGTTGTTCGTTCCACGCCCCGGCTTTGACCAGCACACTGTATTTCAGGGTGGCCGTCTGCCCGGCCGGCAGCGTAAACGCCGCCGTGGTCAGCACCGTGGAGGGTGGTACGGGGTTGGCCACCGGCACGGGTGCTCCGGTGCCGATGACCAGGGTCGCTGACCCGGACACGAACGTCGCGTCATCCAGGACCTCTGCCAGGTCGTCCTTCAGCACGACCCCGGTGATGGTGCCGCTGATACTGGACGCCGTCACCGTGTACACGATGGTCTGGCCAGGGCTCACGGACTGGTTTGCGGGAACGGACCCGTTGACCGTGGCGCTCTTCTTGATCTTCCACGCAGCCGGCGCGGTGACCTGCGCATCATCGGTTGCCGAGACAGGCAACCCCAGGGGCGGGTTCCCGGTGACCTTCGCCGTGTTGGTCACCAACCCCGTGGTCACATCCGAGGCCGTGACCACATACGTTGCGGTCGCCGTCACGGACTGCCCCGGCAAAAGGATCCCCGGAAGGCCAGGCCAGGCATACGACAAAGCCGACATGGTGCCCGTTCCGGAGAACTGGGTTTCGGTGATCACCACCGAGGTCAGCGTCACGTTGCCCGTGTTCTTCGCCACGAACGTGTATGTGGCCGTTTCACCGGCCACCAGCGTGGTCTTGTTCACCGTTTTCACCAACGTGATCGCCGGAGCAGACGAGGGAGCAACAGTAAAGAGGTAATCCTCCACCTCACCGGAATCCGATGCACCGATCGGGACCTGGACCTGGGCGGTGGTGTAACCGATCCGGAACCGCGCATACGTCGTCCCCGCACCCACCCCGGCAGGGACCACCCAGGTCAGCGTCGCCGACGTCGCACCGGCCACGAACGAGGCACAGGCCCGCTCGGTAGCGCTGTCGAAAAGCCCGTTCCTGTTGAAATCAATCCACCCACACGTCGTGCCCGGCTTGCTCGCCCCGCTGATCGCCACCGTCGTGGAATAACCGGTAGAACCCTGCACCATCGGAGCCAGCGTCACGCCGTCGTCCATCAGGTCCAAAGCCGCCGTCGCACCCGCATTCGGCGAAACCGTGCCGTTCGCCACCGACGCGTTGTCCTCCGTGACATTCGCCCCCAACGTCACATCCGACAGATCCGCCCGCGCAGCGTTGTTTTGATCGTAAGTAGCAGGCGCATCACCAAAATCCTGCGGAACAGTCACCGCCATGACGAAGTTGTCCGCGTTATGGTTTGGATCTTGGGCGTCGTTGATCGTGTATGGCGGAAGCGCGCTGGTGGTCTGGACAAAGACCGCGCTGATATCGAACGTCAACGAGGTCACAATGCCATTGATACGGACAGACCCACAGGCCGCAGTCGCTTGGGCATTTACAGGCTGAGGATCGTTCGTTTGGGTGGTCGTCGCGCACCGAGTACCTGCGTTGTCGTTAGTGGCCGTAATGGCATTTCCCGACACGCTAAGGTTTCCACCGGAAAGCTTGGTCATCGTCAAGCCCGCGGTTGCGAGATTCAACACGGCGTGGAGCTGGGACTGGCGGTCGACAGGTCCTTTCTTGTTTTCGTACCAAGTCACGTTTCCACCGAGGCCAGCGATGTTGAGCACTGGATTCCTCACGGGCTGGCTAAACGCGATCGTGACCGTCCCCAAGCCGCTACAGGGACCGGTTGCCGCGCAATTATTGACCGCGTTGGTAGCGAATTCAACAGCCGGGGACCCAGTCCCAATGTTTTGTGAGAAATCAGAGGCCACATATCCACGGCTGCCCATCGTTGACTGTCCCACGAGGTCAGTCAGTCCGGATTGATCATAGGTGGCCGTAAGACCGGATCCTGGCATCGTCAAAATAGCCGCTCCGCCGGTAACGTTTGCCTGGTTGGTTGCTACTTCGTAGGCGTGAGCTGATGGACTTAGGTGGAGCACCCCCATTGAAAGTGCGCCAAAAACGACCATTAATACGGCAACGAAGGCTGTTATTTTCCCAAGCAGATACTTCAAGGGATTCTCTCCAATGAACAGTGACCGACAGACCCCACAGCCGACGGCCAAACATATGTTGCGGAGCCTGACCGATTGCGTCCGGCAAGGTCGGGTCTCCAGTCAAAGGAGTGCGGGATTGGAAAAGTTCATGTCGCGAAAAGCGAAAACTCTTTGAGAAGCTCGGGGCTCCCCAGGAAGGCGACCGGGCCGGAACTCGGACCTTCTGGCAGGATCCTGAGCTGGCCGGAAGAGGCTGTCATCTGGAACAACAGCCTGGTGGACTTTGATGCCCTCCAGCGCAGGATGGTTACTGCCAAAGCCGAACTACCGGCTCTGCCGCATCACCTGCCGGCAACCTTCGCAGCCTTCGATGTCCCGGAGTGCTGGATGAAATCACCACCGAGGAAAGCTTTCTGAGAAAACGCGTCACTACCCTCTGCTAACGCGCACTACGTAGACGCGGGGCTCAAAGGCCACGGACTCTCTGTTGGCAAAACAGACTGTGGCCTTCCGGCCCCCGTCACAAGCGCACCGCCTGCACAGTTTGTCCGGACTGAGTACGCATGTCAGTGCGTACGCACGTTGGACAGGGGGACAACCCCCCGTCCTGGCCAACGTGCAGTGTGGCCGGTCACCTCCGGTTGGCCGGTCACACACCCCCCGGGCATAAGGCACCGAATGCGACTTGGTGGAGTCCCTATTCTGTCGGTGGAACGGCGTACACTTTAATTCGAACATATATTCGAAAAAAGGTGTGTTGTGGGCGTGATAGTTGGCCCCCGTGTGATAGATGCGGGACTCTCTCTGGTAGCTGTACTGATGGCACCGGTAGCGGTTGCTGCTGGCTACCCCTCACCGGCCCAGGATTACTTCGACGGTCGCATTGACCTGAACGAGCACCTGATCAAGGACGTGACCAGTACCTTCATTGTCCGAGTCACCGGGCAGTCCATGCAGCAGGCCGGCATCAGCGACGGCGATGAGCTGATCGTCAACCGCGCACTGGAGCCCAAGGACGGATCTGTCGTTGTCGCTGTTCTTGACGGCGAGCTGACCATCAAGAGGCTGAGGATCACTGCCCACGGTGTCGTCCTGCAGGCCGACAACCCGGACTTTCCTGACATCAAGGTTCCAGCGCTCTCGGACCTGACCATCTGGGGCGTTGCGACACGGTGTTTGCACCATGTCTAAGCCCGCAATCATGCGCCGGATGCAGGAGATAGCGCATGTGGACGTGAACTGCTTCTATGCCTCAGCCGAGCGTGTCTTCAATCCCGCACTGGAGGGTAAACCGCTCATAGTTCTCTCCAACAACGACGGCTGCGCGGTCACCCGTTCACCGGAAGCCAAGCGTCTGGGCATTGGGCTCGGCGAGCCGTGGTTCAAACTGCGCCCCCGGGCCAAGGAATGGGGCCTGGTGGCCCTGTCCAGCAACTACGAACTGTACGGGGACATTTCAGCCAGGGTCATGGAGCTGCTGGGCAGGTATTCAGCCTGGCTGGAGGTCTACTCCATCGACGAAGCATTCCTGGGCGTCAAGGGTGAACCCGATGAGCTGCTGCAGCTGGGCCGGACGATGAAAGAAGCCTGCAGGCGCCACGTCGGCGTGCCTGTCTGTGTGGGCATCGCGCCCACGAAAACGCTGGCCAAGCTGTGCAACAAATGGGCCAAGAAGAACCCTTGGTTCGATGGCGTCTGCCGCTGGCAATCTGTACCCGTCGAGCAACGGGAAGCACTCATGGCGAAGCTGTCGGTGATCGAAATCTGGGGCGTGGCCACCAGACTCACCAAGCGCCTGAACGCGATGGGAATCTTCTCGATCCTGGACCTCACCCGGGCTAATCCTGTGGCGATCCGCGACAAGTTCTCCATTGTCATGATGCGCACAGTTCTGGAGCTGCAAGGCACTCCGTGCATTCCCATGGAGGAAGAACGCATCGGCCGGGACCAGCTGATCTTCTCGCGGTCCTTCTCCACACCAATCACAACCGGTGCCGGATTGCGGCAGGTCATGAGCGTCTACGCGCAGATGGCCAGTGCCCGCTTGGCCAAGCATGACCTGCAAGCCAAAGTTCTCACCGCGTTCGCAGCAACGTCGCACTTCAACCCAAACGAAAAGTCCTTCCCGTCGGTGTGTTTGGCGCTGCCGATGCCCACCGCTGATCCTGTGCTCCTGACCAGGGCAGCCCACGCCCTACTCCCCCAGGTCCACGAGGGAGTGAAGTACGTCCGCGCCGGGATCATGGTCACCGACCTCCGCCCGACCGGTAATCAGAAGCCCCTGGAATTGTTCGAGAACCCGCACGAAGAACGCGGCATCGGCATCCTCGTCGAAGAGGTCAGCAAACGATACGGCCGTGGCTCCATTGGACTGGGCCATGCCGGCATCAAAAACGGGCCGGACTGGTCCATGAAACGCGACATGCTCTCCCCCAGATACACCACCCACTGGGACGAACTCCCCCTCGTCAAAGCCGCCTGACCGGCAGCAACAACAGAAAGGAAACCGCAGTGGCTCTTGCACCCGAAGCCGGCACCGCGTAGCTGTCGGCGCCGGGGACGTCGCCAGCGTTGAGTACTGGCAGGTGCAGGCTCGACCATCTGGAGCCCAGGCAGAGCTGCATACGTTCACGCTGCGGCGGGAGCCGCCGGCCACCGGATGGCAGCTCTATTCCCGTTCCCGGGCAGCTGTGGGAGCGGGCCTGGCCTGCCTGAGTGCAGCGCGGAAGCTGGTTGAGGCCGATGCGAGCGCTTGGATCCAGTACGGTGGTTGCTCGCTCCAGCCGTAGGCCAGATCCACTGGACAGGCGCACAGACCACAACAGTCTGGAGCGGCTACATGGATGGCGCCGCCCGCTCCGGCCGCCGAGCCGCCGAGCCGCCGATGAAATCCTCGAAAAACTCTCGCAACCGGCGCTCTCATCCGCCCGGACGGGGCGTGGGCTGTTCCTTCCGCCCCGGGTCAAATCCTCGGCCCGAATGGGATACTGAGCTATGGTTTTTTCGTCGGGCAGGGGCACTCCGGGTGTGGTGGTAGTGGTCGGTGCGACCGGCCGGCAGGGATCGGCCGTGGTCCGTCACCTCCTCAAAGACGGTTGGCAGGTGCGCGCCCTGACCAGAAATCCGTCCAGTGACGCTTCACAGGCCCTGCGCGCGCTCGGCGCCCAGGTTCCGCAGGCGAACACCGAGGATCCCGGCTCTCTTCGGACGCCGTTCCAAGGGGCATACGGGCTTTTCAACGTCCAGAATCCCATGACCAGTGGAATCGACGCCGAAGTCCGGCAAGGCAGCAACGTGGCGGAGGCCGCCGCTGAAGCGGGCATACGCCACGTGGTGTACGGGGCGGCAGGAGTCAGCGACCAGCCAACAGGCGTTGGTTCCTGGGACTCGAAGCTGGTTATCGCCCGGCGCTTTCGCGAACTCGGACTGCCCCTCACCGTGCTCCGGCCAATGGCGTTCATGGAACTAATGACGGACAAAGGTTACTATCCGCAGTTTTCCACCTGGCACCTGATGCCAAAGCTAATGGGCCCGACCCGGCCGGTGGGCTGGCTCTGTGTTGACGATCTGGGTGCCATCGCCGCCCGGATGTTCGCCGACCCCGAACGGTGGAGCGGCGCGGTGCTGGGACTGGCATCTGACGTGCGGTCAATAGACGAGTGCCGCACCTTGTGGCGGGAACGGACCGGACGAAAGCCCCGTGGTTTGCCGATGCCGGAGAAGCTGTTTGAACGGTTCGTGGGGAAGGACCTCACCACCATGTGGCGATGGCTGCGGACCGGGCAGTTCGACATGAGTACGCAGGCAACGCGCGAGGTCCTGCCGGAGGCCCGGACCGTTAAGGAATGGCTGATACAACGGCCAAAGTGAGCGGTACTGAGCACCGCGGAGATCGCGGGGCTGCCGCTTACCTTACCTGCCGGAGGTCGGGGCTCGAACTGCTCCTTGGTTGGAGGAAGGCACGACGCCGAAGACGCCACGGCAGCCGCTTTCCTTGAGTTATGGCGCCGTCGGGAAGGCGTCAGGCTGGTTGATGGTTCGATCCTTCCGTGGCTGTTGGTTACAACGACAAACACCGCCAGGAATCTTCAGCGATCAAAGGTCCGCCATCGAAGGCTCTTAGACGCCATTCCCAGACGCAGAGAAGCCGAAGCGGAACTGGATCCGGCCCATCCAAACTACGACTCGTCGATGAATGATGAGGTCGCAGCGGCGTTGGCTGTCTTGAAGCCCTTGGACCTCAGGCTGGTCAGCCTTGTCGTTTTCGAAGAGTTGCCCTTGCCAGCGGCAGCTGAAGCACTCGGGATTTCACCCGGGGCAGCTAAATTCCGTATGCACACGTGCCCGCCAGAAGCTGAAGGCTGCGCTGCCTCGATCACCTCACCATGTCCATTCGCCAGTATTGAAAGGAGATCCATCATGAACGCCCCCTCGACTGCCGTTTACAGCGGCACGGCAACGATTGACCTTGGACAGGCTCCCGCTGGTGCGACGGGTGTTGAGGTGGAACTCACCTGCCTCACCGAAGGTAAGTTCGTTTTCCCGGATGGCGCCAACGTCTCCTGCTCTTCGTCCGATCTGGGAACACGCGGTGCCTGGTCAAAATATGTCGTTGCTTTGGAGCCCTCAACACAAGGGGTGGCCCACAACCGAAACTGGGAACAGGTGGCAAAACAGCGCCAGATACATCGCACAAGGTCCTACCGAGTGGAAAATCAACGCGAAGGGCGAGAGCTATGGCGTCGAGGTGCCAGGACGCGAAGCCCCGGACCTACTCGCAGTAATCGCCACCAACGGAGCAAAGGGCTACGTGTACTCGGACCAGATGAACGGAACCGATCCGGCAAACCCGGAAGAAGCTGCCAGGAACCTGCCTAGACCCCAACGCGAAATCCCGGTTTACCTCAGCGATGGCACCACGCCTGAAAGCAAAGAAACCCCCGGATGAAAGCAAAGAAACCCCCGGAAAATCCGGGGGTTTCTGTTGGTGGGCGATACTGGGTTCGAACCAGTGACCTCTTCGGTGTGAACGAAGCGCGCTACCACTGCGCCAATCGCCCCGGTACAACGGGTAAATGCTGCATCAACTCGCTGATGCATACAGAAGACTAGCCCACCCGGGCTGGATTGCAAAACGCGCTCAGACCACTGAACCACAAAGGTGGAATTACAGCCGTGAAACTCCCCAAGAGGCCCGTAAATTCAAGGATCCAAGCCCCTTGGGAAGCAAAAGCAAGCAACCGATTTGGAGTTTGAAGCAACCTCCTATAGAGTTTTTACTCGTCGGAAAGCGACGGAATGCCTACTGGGCAGGCCGGCGTAACGGCACTGCGGACGTAGCTCAGCTGGTAGAGCACCACCTTGCCAAGGTGGATGTCGCGAGTTCGAATCTCGTCGTCCGCTCGCAAGGCACTGTCAAGGCAAGAATTCCTCGGAATCTGCTTACACGGTGGGTTGGCCGAGAGGCGAGGCAGCGGCCTGCAAAGCCGTATACACGGGTTCGAATCCCGTACCCACCTCGGTGAAAACCATGTCTTCCAGTCACGGCTGGATGCATGGGCGATTGGCGCAGCGGTAGCGCGCTTCCCTGACACGGAAGAGGTCACTGGTTCGATCCCAGTATCGCCCACCAGAACAAGGCAACTTGTTTGTTGTTGAAGGCCAGGCATTTGCCGGGCAGGCAACATGTGCGGACGTAGCTCAGCTGGTAGAGCACCACCTTGCCAAGGTGGATGTCGCGAGTTCGAATCTCGTCGTCCGCTCTCCTTTCATTAGGACCCGGAAACGGGCGATTGGCGCAGCGGTAGCGCGCTTCCCTGACACGGAAGAGGTCACTGGTTCGATCCCAGTATCGCCCACCAGAACAAGGCAACTTGTTTGTTGTTGAAGGCCAGGCATTTGCCGGGCAGGCAACATGTGCGGACGTAGCTCAGCTGGTAGAGCACCACCTTGCCAAGGTGGATGTCGCGAGTTCGAATCTCGTCGTCCGCTCCAACAAAAAGGCAGCTCCTCGGAGCTGCTTTTTTTATGCCCACGCGGAGCCAAATGTCATTCATCATTTGAGGTAACTGATACACCTAAGAAAAAGTCGCTTTATCTAATGTGATTCCTCTCGCACAATGTAATGCGAACTCATCACCGTTCCACGCCAACTGGCAGGAGTACCCCATGAATCAACAGACGGCTTCCCAATCCGTCATGCGGCGCAAGCCCATCGACGATATCGAGGAAGAAAGCAAGCACAGTGGACTCTTCAAGAGTCTTGGCCTCTGGCAACTGACGGCCATCGGCGTCGGCGGCATTATCGGCGTCGGCATTTTCTCGCTGGCTGGCCTTGTAGCCCACGGCGACGCCAACAATCCGGGCGTAGGCCCTGCAGTGCTCGTCTCGTTCCTTATCGCCGGACTCGCTTCCGGCGCGGCCGCTCTGTCCTATGCCGAATTTGCCGGCATGATCCCCAGGGCCGGCTCCGCCTACACCTATGGCTATGTGGCTTTGGGCGAGATCATTGGCTGGTTCATTGGCTGGGATCTCCTGCTTGAATACATCGCCATTGTGGCCGTTGTGGCAATCGGCATCTCCGGCTACTTCGATGCCTTCTTGTCCGGCATCGGAATCCACATGCCTACCTGGATGACGTCCACAGTGGATGAAGGCAAGGGCGGCATCATCAACCTTCCGGCGATCCTGGTGTGCCTCCTGGTGACCTGGATCCTCAGCAGGGGAACCAAGGCTTTCGGCCGCTTCGAATTGGTTGCTGTTGCCATCAAGGTGGTGTTGATCCTCTTCATCATCGGGTTGGGCATTTTCTACATCAACACTGAGAACTTCAATCCGTTCATGCCCAGTGGTTTCGGCCCGGTCTTTGCCGGTGCAGCCACGGTGTTCTTCGCTGTCTTTGGTTACGACGCCATGAGTACCGCCGCGGAAGAAGCCAAGGACGGCAAGAAGCACATGCCCAAGGCGATCGTCCTGTCCCTGATCATCGCCATGCTGCTGTATGTGGCAGCTACGCTCGTCCTCACCGGCATGCAGAACTACAAGGACATCGATCCCAAGGCTGGCTTCGCATCGGCCTTCACCGGGGTTGGCCTGCCTATCATCGCCACCATCATTTCGGTCTTCGCTGTCCTGTCCATCCTGACCGTGATGCTGACCTTCCTTCTGGGCGTTACCCGCGTATGGTTCTCCATGAGCCGCGACGGCCTGCTGCCGGGATGGTTCGCCCGTACCGACCGTCACGGCACACCCCAGCGGGTGACCTGGATCGCGGGCATCGCCTCAGCGTTCCTCGCCGGCGTTTTCCCGATCAAGGAAGTGGCGGACCTCACCAACATCGGCATCCTGGCAGCATTCGTTGTGGTTTGCATTTCCGTCATCGTCTTCCGCTACAAGAAGCCAAATGCCCCCCGCACCTTCCGTTTGCCGTGGATGCCCGTAGTTCCCGCCTTCGGCGTGCTGGCTTCCGCGTTCCTGATGTCCCAGCTGCATTGGGAAACCTGGCTACGTTTTGCCGTCTGGCTCATTGTTGGCTTGATCATCTACTTCTCCTACGGCCGGAAGCACTCGCTCATGAATCCGGACAGCCCACGCCACCTTGAGCTCAGTAAGCCCTTGGCGTAGCGCCCTTGGAATCCTTGGCACCTCAAGGATCTGGTGTTAGGGTCGGACGCGGAGGAGCGAACTGGCTCCGCGAAGGAAGGGAGGTGCCCGTGGGTTTAATTGACGACCTGAAGGGTAAGGCTCAGGGTCTCATTCAGGGCAACGAAGAAGCCATTCAGAATGGCATCGAAAAGGCCGGAGACTTCGTCGACCAGAAGACAGGCGGCAAGTTCGCAGGTCAGGTTGACGCGGTTCAGAATGCCGCTTCCGACTTCGTGGCTTCAACAGACGGGAACGCCGCACAGGCTCCCGTCACGGATGAGCCTAAGCAGCTGTAGCTGCCTGAGCCCGCCGTACCAGATACGTCAAGGGGGCACCGGTCCCGCCGAGAGGCGCCACCGGTGCCCTTGGCGTTTAACCGGTCTCCAGCTTCCAGTCCGGTATTTTGGTCCTTATGCCATCAGCCTCTTCCGCAGTCCAGCGTCCCTCCCGCCAGGACACGTTGGCGGCACCCATCACCGCCGGCATTGTCACCGCCCTCGTCGGTTTCACGTCCTCCTTCGCCGTGGTCCTTGCCGGACTGAAGGCTGTGGGAGCCAACCAGGCGCAAGCCTCCAGCGGCCTGCTGGCCCTCACACTCACGTTCGGACTGGGCATTTTATGGCTGGCGTGGCGGTCGAAAATGCCTGTCACCCTGGCGTGGTCCACGCCGGGTGCCGCGCTCCTCGCCTCTGCAGGAGTGGTCGACGGCGGCTGGCCGGCAGCGGTGGGTGCGTTCGTCGTCGTCGGGGTGCTGATCGTCCTGACGGGGTTACTCCCCAGCCTTGGCAGGCTCATGGCGAAGATACCCACACCGCTTGCGCAGGCGATGCTCGCAGGCGTCCTCCTCCCCCTGTGCCTGGCTCCTTTTAGATCCCTGGGAGAAGCGCCGGTGCTGATTGGCCCGGTGGCCCTTTGCTGGTTGGTGATGACGAAGTTCGCGGCCCGCTGGGCGGTCCCGGCCTCACTCGTGGTCGCCCTCGCCGTCATCGGCATCCATATCGTGGCGAACGGCGTTCAGATTCCCGGGGATGACCTGTTGCCGCGGCTCGAGTGGACCACTCCAACATTCACGGTGGAGGCAGCGGTGGGGCTTGCCCTGCCCCTGTTCATTGTCACGATGGCATCGCAGAACATTCCCGGCGTCGCCGTGCTTAAATCCTTTGGCTTCACAACACCCTGGCGGGCATCGATGGTGGTCACCGGAGCCGGAACCATTGCGGGCGCCCCATTCGGAGGCCACGCGATCAACCTTGCTGCTTTGAGCGCGGCATTGGCGGCCGGAGAGGAAGCAGGGAAAGACCACAGCAGGCGGTGGATCGCGGCATTCGTGGCTGGCCTTGCCTACCTGATACTGGCCGCGTTCTCAGCAGCCCTTGTCACGGTGGTGGCTGCTGCACCCGCCGGCTTGCTTGAAGCGGTCGCAGGATTGGCCTTGTTGGGCACGCTGGCCTCAGCCATCTCCTCCGCATTGGCAGTTGCCGAAGAACGCGTACCGGCGTGCATCACCTTCCTGCTTGCCGCTTCAGGGATCAGCTTCGCAGGAGTGGGGGCTGCCTTCTGGGCTTTGGCGGGAGGCATCCTGGTCCGCTGGTTGCTGAAAGACCGGGAACCGCTGACACCTTCACATAAGTAGGGCCGGAACCGGATCAGGCAGGTTCGTGGTTCTGTCCCTCGCGGGCGAGAGCCGTAAGCCTGGACACGGCACGGAAGTACTTCTTCATGTATCCCCCGGTCATCATCTCTTCGGTGAAGAGTTTGTCGAAGGGGACGCCGCTGGCAAGAATCGGCACATCTTTGTCATAGAGGCGGTCGGCGAGGACCACGAAGCGCAGCGCTACTGCCTGCTCGGTAATCGTCTCGACGTCGCGCCACACCACGGCTTCGATGCCTGAGATCAGCTGGCGGTACCGGCTGGGGTGGACGCCGGCAAGGTGGTGCACGAGAGTGCGGAAGTCATCCACGGCAACTGTTTGTCCGTCGAACTCCGCGTGCATGCGGTGCTTGAGTTCTTCAGTCTTCAAAGGTGATGGAGCTGCGGGCAGGCCGCGGTGACGGAAGTCTTCGCCGTCGATCCTGACGACGTCGAACTGGTCGGCAAGGACCTGGATTTCCCTCTGGAAGTCCACGGCTGCGAAGCGGCCTTCGCCCAAGGAACCCGGCAGGGTGTTGGAGGTAGCGGCCAACTTTACGCCGGCGTCGGCCAGTTCGCGCATCAGGCGGGACATCAGCACGGTGTCGCCGGGATCATCGAGTTCGAATTCGTCAATGCAGACCAGCTTGTAGTTGCTGAGGGCTTCCACGGTCTTGCGGAACGAGAGCGCGCCCACGAGGTTGGTGTACTCAACGAATGTGCCAAAGGCCTTGGGACCGGGAGACCTGTGCCAAAGGGAGGCCAGGAGGTGGGTCTTTCCGACGCCGAAGCCTCCGTCAAGGTAAATGCCGGCCCGAGTGGCGGGGGTCTTCTTGGCGAACAACTTCTTGAACAGCCCGCCGCCGTCATCGGCGCCCACGCCATCGGCAAAAGCCGACAGCAGCTTGACCGCATTGGCCTGGCTGGGCTGGGCGGGGTCCGGGCGGTAGCTGTCGAACGATACCTCTCCGAATCGCGGAGACGGGTAGAAACCCTTGAGGAGTTCCTCCACGGAGACTGCCGGTGTGCGGGCAGCCAGTTGTTCGATCTGTACCACGGTGGTCCGTTCTTCCAGTATTTGGGTCCCCAGCAAGAATACCGGCATCGGGCGTCCCGAAAACGGCGACGTGACCAAGGCCATGTTTCACCATGTGACCAGCGGGGAAGCATTCCTCGCGGCCCGTGGTTAGTGTTGGAGCACGCCGGGCCGGCAACTGATGCAGCTTCCAGGGCCCTGGCTCCGCCCGTTGTCAGTGAAAGGCCATCATCATGTCCTACCCCGTTGAACAAAACGAAAAGTTCGCTTCCTACGCGAACCCTGAACGACTCGTGTCCACGCAGTGGCTTGCCGCAGCACTTGCCGAAGGCGCCATCGCCGACGGCAAGCTGGTAGTCGTGGAGTCCGATGAGGACGTCCTCCTGTACGAAACCGGCCACATTCCGGGTGCCGTAAAGATCGACTGGCACACCGACCTGAATGATGAAGTGACCCGCGACTACGTGGACGGCGCCGCATTCGCCTCCCTGGCTGCATCCAAGGGCATCTCCCGCGACACCACTGTGGTGATCTACGGTGACAAGTCCAACTGGTGGGCAGCCTACGCCCTCTGGGTCTTCACGCTGTTCGGACACGAAGATGTGCGCCTGCTGGACGGTGGCCGCGACAAGTGGATCGCCGAAGGCCGCGAATTGACCACGGACGTACCGACGCCGGCCCCGGGAACCTACCCCGAAGTAGAGCGGAACGACGCTCCCATCCGCGCCTTCAAAGAGGACGTCCTGGCTCACCTGGGCAACCCCCTGATCGACGTGCGCTCCCCCGAGGAGTACACGGGCCAGCGCACCCACATGCCCGCGTACCCGGAAGAAGGCGCGCTGCGTGGCGGCCACATCCCCACTGCTGCTTCGATCCCGTGGGCCCGCGCAGCCGCTGAGGACGGCACCTACCGTTCCCGTGAGGAACTGGAAGCCCTCTACCTGGGGGAAGCCGGTTTGACGGCGGGCGACGACGTCGTGGCCTACTGCCGCATTGGCGAGCGGTCCAGCCACACCTGGTTCGCACTGAAGTACCTGCTGGGCTTTGAAACCGTCCGCAACTACGACGGTTCCTGGACCGAGTGGGGCAACGCGGTCCGCGTCCCCATCGTCAAGGGCGCCGAGCGCGGATCCGTGCCGGCCGCCTTGGTCCGTAACTAGCAATGCAATCAGCGCCGTTGTGCGTAAGCTGGAAGTGATGAGTACCAACACTTTGCCCGCCGCACTGGCGGAAATCGTCGATGACTTCCAGGCACTGACGGAGCCTGACCGCCTGCAACTGCTGCTCGAGTTCTCGCGTGGGCTGCCGGAGCTTCCGGAGCGCCTCAAGGACCACCCGGAGTTGCTGGAGCAGGTTGTGGAGTGCCAGTCACCTTTGTTCCTCACGATCGAATCCGAGAAAAACAAGGACAATGCCGAAGGCCCCCGCGCCTACCGGTTGTTTTTCAAAGCGCCTCCGGAGGCTCCCACCACGCGTGGATTCGCCGGGGTACTGCACGAAGGACTCGATGGGTTGACGGCCCAGGAAATTCTGGACGTTCCGGATGACATGCCGGAGTTGCTGGGATTGACCAGGGCCATCACTCCCCTGCGTATGCGCGGCATGACCGCCATGCTGGGCAGGATCAAGCGGAAAGTGGCGGCAGCAAGCCGTTTGGAACGCTAAGCCTTTCTGCAAGGCAAAGCCACTTTCTGCACAGCAAAGGTGAGAGGCGTCCTGGCACATGGCCAAGAAGATGGCATCACAGGGAACGCCGGCCACTGCAGCACTAGCTGCGGCCGGCGTTCCCTTCGTGCTGCACCCGTATTCCCATGATCCATCGGCCGCAAGTTATGGGCTGGAAGCTGCCGAAGTCCTGGGCATCGATCCCAAGCGGGTTTTCAAGACTTTGATGGTTGAAGTCGAAGGCAAACTCGCCGTCGGCATCGTCCCCGTTTCAGGAACCCTGGACCTCAAGTCCGTGGCGGCAGCCCTGGGTTCGAAGAAGGCAGCCATGGCGGACCCCAAGGCGGCCGAGCGCCGGACCGGCTACGTCTTGGGCGGAATCTCCCCTTTGGGCCAGCGCCAGCCCTCCCCTACAGTCCTGGATGATTCCGCGTTGTCCTTTGACACCATCCTGGTGTCCGGCGGGCGACGCGGTCTCGACATCGAACTTGCCCCAGGGGACCTGGTCCGGCTGACCAAGGCCGTGACCGCACCGATCGGCGCCAAGGGCTAGCGTCACCCGACCTGCCTGTCACCGTCTGTTTGCCCGGGATTGTTCCGTGGAGCCAATTGACGCTGAAGCCACGAGCGAACCAGCCGTTCCCATTTCTCCGGGTCAACGTTCCACTCCTTCGTATGCCGCGCTCCGTGGAACGGTTCGAACGTCACCATGTCCGGGTTCTTCTCCGCAAGGCTGGCAGAAGGCTCAAAGGGGACGTAATCATCATCGACGCTGTGGATAAGCAAGGTTGGGGTTCGTAGCTCAACGGCTCGTGCTTCCCAGTCCATCGCTTTGAAATCCACGGGAGCGGATAGCCCGGTGAGCCGGCGGCCCAGTGGATGTCCGAGCATCAGCTGTCCGTATCGGCCTACGTTGTAGGGGATCCTGTTCATCTCTGCATGGTGGGCCATCACGTTGACCCAATTAATCACTGGCGCGTCCAGCACCAATGCACGGATCAGGTGCCTGTGCTTGGACAGATCGGCTGTTTGGAGGCTGATGGCTCCACCCATGGACCAGCCGAACAGCACCACTTCCCGGGCGCCGTGTGCCATCGCATATTCGATGGCGGCTTCCACGTCGCGCCACTCCGTGGAGCCCAGGCCGTACCGCCCGTCAAGTGCCGAGGGTGCAAGTCCGTCATTGCGGTATGAAATCAGCAGGCTGTCCAGTCCCAGCTCCCGCGCGGTCCGTACAGCCCTGAGGCCTTCAAGCCTGGTGGCACCGCGGCCGTGCACCATGATCGCCCAGATGGGTGCGTGGGTAGCTGCATCCGCCCGGACCAACCACGCTGGCGCCTTTCCGACGTCGAGGTCAATCTCCACGTCCTCGGCGGCCAGGCCGATGGCAGCGGGATCCGGGTAGGTCGCGCCGCTCCACCATCCCCGGCGGGCTTCAGCCAGATTGCCGCTGTAGACCTCTTCGACCTCGCGCAGCACCGTTTGTTCAGCTGGTGAGTAGGACACGATCCTGCCAATCCTGGCATGGCCTTTACCGCCCTCGAAGAAGAGGCTGAACACGCCGTCGATGGTGGTGTCCGGGGTGGCCGCAAGGATGACTTGCAGTCCCTTGTCTCCACGGATGACGGCGAGAACCTCCTGGTCCTCATGACGGGCAGCGGGCGTAATGACGCGCCGGGCAAAATACACTGCGAGCGCTGAAGATCCAGCACCGACGAGTCCTGCGAGTGTCCCTCCGGTGAGGATTCCTGCGATGGCCCATTTGGTGCGCAGGGACATCTTCTTCTCTGCAGCGTCGCTCGCTGACCGGGTATTCAATGCCATGGCTCCATTGTCGCCGTTCAGTGGCCGTGGTCCATGCACCTGGCGGCAGCGCGGCGGATTGGTTGCGGGAATGGCCTGCGAGAATTGAGGGCCGAAAATCTGCGTCGTGCTGTTCGGCGGGACTACGCTGTAGCCATGAGCGATCCCATCGTCATCCTGACAGAAGAGCCCCTTGGTCCCGACGACCGCGTCAACATCGCCAAATTGGTCGACGGCGGCGACGCGCCCTTGGTTGTCCTGGTCCCGGCCAATACCGAGCGACATCTCGTGGTTGATTTCCTGGAGAACCTTTCCATGCTCGATATTGCCAAAGCGTTCCGGGAACTTGGCGGCCAGTCCCCCAACCCGGATGATGAGAGGGCGGAGGCGTCGGAAACCCTGGCCACTTCGTTGGCTGCGCTGGAAGGTTTGGGCGGGGGTGTCACGGGCGAGATCGTCGACGGCGGTGCCGTGGCCGGCTTGGTAGCGAAGGTCCGGGCACTGGATGCCGCGCAAGCTGTGGTGGTAACACGTCCGCACGCAATCGCGGATACTTTCCACACGGATTGGGCCAATAAGGCGCAGGACCAGTTGGGGCTTCCAGTTCTTCACTTGTATGCGGGTTCGGGATTTATCGGCGACTCGTGAGCGTTGCATAAGACATGAACACTCCTGAGAACACCAGCAAGACCACGGCCGTGCCCATGGAGAAGTCCGATGCCCAGTGGCGTGAAGAGCTGACTTCGGATGAGTACCGCGTGCTGCGCCAGGCCGGTACTGAGCGGCCTTACACCGGCGAGTACTGGGACACTCATACCGAAGGCGTTTATCAGTGCCGCGCTTGTGGCAGCCAGTTGTTCACCAGCCACGAAAAGTTTGATTCCCATTGTGGTTGGCCGTCCTTCTGGGCACCGTTGGCCGAAGGCACGGTGCGTTACCTCCATGACCGCACGATGGGGATGGACCGGGTAGAAGTCCGGTGTGCCAACTGCGACTCGCATTTGGGCCACGTGTTTGAAGGTGAGGGCTACGGCACTCCCACGGACCAGCGCTTCTGCATCAACTCGATCTCGCTGCGGCTTGTGGAGTCGAAAGAGCCGGCTGAACCCGAAAAGAAGTAGGCCCTTCCGGGGCGGTCTCGCGTGCGGTGCCCGTCCCGGAATGCGCAGCTGCTGCATCTCGGACGCTTTGAAACAACCGTTTCCACCAGAGTTTCTTATGCTCAACCGTTTTTTGGATTAGCTAAACTTTTCGGTTGCTACGCTCACATCAGAAGCATGAACGACTTCTGAAAGGACGAGCATCAATGACTATCACCGCCACCGCCGCCCTCCCGCGTGTCACTGCCGACAACGCGGAGTGGACTGCACTCAAGGCCGCTGCCACCGCACTCCAGGCTTACCAGGAGCAGGACGGTTCCATTAAGGATCCGGCTGCCCACGCTGAAGCCGCCCAACTGGTGGCAAGGATTTCGGACGCCATCAACACGCTGGCCCCTCATTTCCCCCACGACGCCCGATACCTTGAACTGTTGGTGGAAGACTTCAGCCGCTGGGTCCAGGACGGCTTTGGAGTTCCGGATTTCCTGGACTCCCTCCAGGCCTTCCAGCCGCAGGAACAGCGGGTGGATGGACTCCAGCATCTGGTGGTCTTCCCGATGTACACCCAGAACGGCAGCACCAACCGGCTGGTGGAGGCTGTCTTGATCGAGGTCATTTGGCCGGAGTTCATAGGCGGACTGGAAGCTGGCGAGTACTCCAACAAGCTGTTCGTTCCGATCCGTTTTGTGGATTTCACACCGGGCTACGACACCAACTCGGCAGTCCTCTTCCCGGAGACAGTGGCTGTCCGGGAGACGCCGACATTCACGTGGGGCGCCATCTTTGCAGACCGCGAAGCGGCCCGCTTCCGGCGCGTACTCAAGGCTGCGGCGGCCACCACGTCACTTGAGCTCCCTGCGGACGCCGCGGAGCTCCTTGAAGACCAGGAACTCACCCAGCGCACATTCGTCATGTGGGACTTGATCCACGACCGCACGCACATGCGCGGCGACCTTCCCTTTGATCCGTTCATGATCAAGCAGCGCATGCCGTTCTTCCTCTACTCTTTGGAGGAGCTCCGATGCGACCTGACGGCCTTCCGCGAGTCCGTGCGGATCGAAAAGGACGAGAACGCCGATCCTGATGCCCGCAAGCACGCCAAGCTCGTGCAGTACGCGGTGATTTTTGACCGGATCTTCCGGTTCGCCATCACAGGCAGCCGGGTCCGCAATTACGACGGCCTTGGTGGCCAGCTCCTGTTCGCGTGGATGCACCAACACCACGTGCTGCACTGGACGGACAGCAAGCTCCGCATCGACTGGGACGAAGCGGCAGATTTAGTCATCGAACTCGGTGCCAGGATCGAAGAGCTGTACTGGCGTTCCATCGACCGCCCGAAGGCTGCCCACTGGCTTGCGGCCTACGAACTCATTTCCGGTACAGTGACTCCACACCCGGCATCGATCTGGGCCAAGGGCCCTGATGCCTTGCCTTTGAACGGTGCCCCCCGCGGCCTTACCGATCAAGTCCTGGACGATGAGTTCCCGCTGTCCATGTTCTACGAAGCATTGGAGAAGAAAATGCGCCCTGTTATCGAATCCACTACCGGCATCACTGGCGCGATGGCGGCCTGATGAGCCCACTGACAGTCCTCGTGACCGGCGGCAGCAGCGCGTCCGGCGTCGCCGCGGCGCGCGCTTTGGCGGCCGCCGGTCACAGGGTTTTCACTATCGGTTCAGACGACGTCCGCATCAAGACCGCGGCCTTGGAGGCCGGAGATGGCGTGACTCCGCTGGTTTGCGACCTCGCAAGCCTTGACGCCGTCCGCGAACTTGCAGAGACGATTCGTCAGCTCGGCATCGACCGGGTAGACGGCGTCATCCATCTTGTGGGTGGCTGGCGCAGTGCGACCGGCATCGAGGACCAGTCCGATGACGACTGGGCCTCTCTTGAAGAGGGCGCGATCACCACCCTGCGCAATGTCTCCCGCGTCTTCTATCGCCAGTTGGAAGAATCACGATATGGCCGTTTTGCCATGGTCTCGTCCACTACTGCGTCTGCTCCCACAGCCGCTACCGCCAGCTATGCCGCTGCCAAGGCCGCTGCGGAAGCCTGGACACTCGCGGTAGCGGACGGTTTCCGGCAAGCGCAGGCCGGAGACGCGCAAGACCCCGCACCTCAGCAAGCCGTCGCACCGCAGCAACACAGCGCCGCTGTTATTTTCGTGGTCAAATCCCTCGTCGATGCCGCCATGCGGCGCGAGCACCCGGAGCGGCGTTTCCCCGGCTATACCGACGTCGAAGAACTGGCCGCTGCCGTCGTCGAGCTCTTCGACAAACCTGCGGCCACCATCAACGGCCAGCGCATCGTGTTGGCCAAATAGACTTGAAAGCGTGAACGAACCAGTGACGAGCACAACAGAGGCAATCCCCAGCGCCACCGCAGCATCGGGGCAACTCCATGACCCCTCGGTCCGGGGGTTTGCATCGGACAATTACTCCGGGGTCCACCCGGAGATCCTGTCTGCCCTGGCTACAGCCAACGGAGGCCACCAGGTCTCTTATGGTGAGGACGTTTACACTGCCCGGCTCCAGGAGGTCCTGGAACAGCAGTTCGGCAGTGGCATCGAAACCTTCCCGGTCTTCAATGGCACAGGCGCCAACGTCCTGTCCCTGCAGTCGCTCCTCCCCCGCTGGGGCGCCGTCATTTGCGCTTCCACGGCGCACATCAACATGGACGAGAATGGGGCGCCCGAGCGCGTGGGCGGCATCAAGCTCCTGCAGGTACCCACGGAAGACGGAAAGCTCACGCCCGCGTTGATCGACCGTGAAGCCTGGGGCTGGGGCGATGAGCATCGCGCGCAACCCTTGGTTGTCTCCATCACCCAGACCACCGAGTTGGGCACCTGCTACACGCCTGAAGAAGTGCGCGCCATCGCCGATCACGCCCATGACAAGGGCATGAAGTTGCACATGGACGGAGCGCGGCTGGCAAACGCTGCAGCTCACCTTGGCGTACCCCTGCGTACGTTCACGCGCGACGCCGGTGTGGACATCCTGTCATTCGGCGGTACCAAGAACGGACTGCTTTTTGGTGAAGTCGTGGTTGCCCTCAACCCTGAAGCAGCCGACGGCCTGAAATTCCTTCGGAAAATGAACATGCAGCTGGCTTCGAAGATGCGCTTCATTTCGGCGCAGTTCATAGCCTTGCTGGAGGACGGCCTGTGGCTGCGGTCAGCTGCCCACGCCAACGCGATGGCAGCACGCCTGCGCTCGGCGATCGAGGGTATCGACGGCGTGGAGCCCACCCAGGCGACACAATCGAACGGCGTCTTTGCGATCCTGCCCGCCGGAGTCGCAGACCGCCTGCGCTCATCCTTCGCCTTTTACGATTGGGACGCTGCCCGTGGTGAAGTCAGGTGGATGTGTTCCTTCGATACCACGGAGGAAGATATCGATGCCTTCGTCGCCGCCATTAAGCGGGAGCTGGCCAGCGATTTGGCGGCCAGCTAACAAGTGAACAAGGAATTGTCCGGGGCGGCGAGCCTACAGGGATTCGCCGCCCCGGACGCATAATCTGCGATGGTGAACGCCCTCGCCCAGGTTCCCTCGGAATTTCTTTTCGCCTTGGGAACGCTACGAAAAGCACAATGCCGCAGCGAACTGCGGTTGGACGAAATCCCCGCGCCCGCCCGTCTGGCACCATATGCCGTGGCCCTTGGAGCGGAAGTCTTCAGCCCCACGGCAGCTACCCGGCAGGTACCGGTCCACGGCCCTGCAGCCAAAGCATTCGCCGAAAAGCAGAACGCCGGCCCTCCGGACGAAGAGGACGAGGAATTGGCCACGGGCCGTTTCATCCTGCTGTACGATCCCGATGGATCAGCCGTATGGGAAGGCGAATTCAGGATTGTCACCTATATCCGCGCCCAGATGGATGCCGAAATGGGAAACGACACCATGCTGGGTTCCGTCGCCTGGACCTGGCTGGTGGAAGCCCTTGAAAACCATGCCGCCCAGTACCGCGCTGCCGGAGGGACCGCCACGAGGATTCTCTCAGAGAGCTTCGGCACTCTCTCCGATCGCCCCGACACGATAGATATCGAATTGCGGGCCTCCTGGACGCCTGCCACGGCCAATGTGCAAGCACACCTGGAAGCCTGGTCTGACATGGTTTGTACGTTCGCCGGACTGCCGCCCCTTCCACCAGGCGTCACTGGACTACCCAACAGGAGGCTCAATTGAATGCCCTGAATTCGTCCGCGAGGGCCTGCAGCAGCAGGAATCGGTAAGCTTAAGCCACCATGACCCCTGAAAACCTGGATAAAACCACAACCGGCGATCCGGTTGCTGATCCCACGACCCACATCAAAGTTGAAGGCTTCGACAGCCACATCCCTGAAGTCATCGATCTCGATACCCCGCGCGAAGGCGTGCCGCTGGTCATCGATACCTTGGCAGGACTGGAGCGCTGCGCCGCGGCCATTGCCGCCGGAACAGGGCCCGCCGGTGTCGACGCTGAACGCGCTTCCGGATTCCGCTATGGCCAACGCGCTTTCCTGGTCCAAATCCGGCGCGAAGGAGCCGGCACCTGGTTGATCGACCCCGAGCCCTTTGACAACCTGGACATCGTCAATGACGCCCTACGGGGCGTCGAATGGATCCTGCATGCTGCCACCCAGGACCTGCCGTGCCTTTCCGAGCTGGGCATGTGGCCGGACAAACTCTTCGATACCGAACTCGCGGCCCGTCTCGCCGGGCTTCCCCGCGTGGGGCTCGCTGCCGTCATCGAACAACTCCTTGGGTTCGGTCTCGCCAAAGAACATTCCGCCGCAGACTGGTCCACCCGGCCGTTGCCAGAACCGTGGCTGCGCTACGCTGCCCTCGACGTCGAAGTCCTGGCCGAACTACGCGAGGAACTTATCGAACTTCTGGAGGCCGACGGCAAGCTCGGATTCGCCGAGGAAGAATTCGCGGGAATCCTGGCTGCGGGCATCGCACCCCCGCGGGTGGATCCATGGCGGAAGACATCCGGACTCCACCAGATCCGTGACCGCCGCCAGCTGGCCGCCGTTCGGGAACTGTGGCAGGAACGGGATCAACTAGCTCGCAAGCGAGATGTCGCTCCCGGCCGGCTCATCCCGGATTCCGCCCTCGTCGCAGCAGCCAAGGCTCTTCCCACAACCGTTCCACAGCTCCTGGCCACCAAGGGCTTCCATGGCAGGTCCGCCCAGCGCGAAGCCCCCAGATGGCTGCGGTGCATAACGACTGCCCGCACGCTCACCGAACTGCCTCCCCTGCACTTGGCTACCAACGCCCCACCCCCGCCACGCGTGTGGGTGGACCGGGATCCGGCCGCTGCGGCACGCCTCGCCACGGCCCGCCCGGCGCTCCAGGAGAAGGCCGACGAGCTGAAACTTCCCATTGAGAACCTGCTCACCCCGGACTACCTGCGGCGCGTGGCGTGGCGCCCGCCGTCGGACGTTTCTTTGGAATCAGTGGCCGAAGAGCTACGCACCCTTGGTGCGCGGGAATGGCAAATCTCCTTCGCCGCACCCATCCTGACCGAGGCGTGCCTGAACCCAAAGCCACTCCCCGGCAAGGAGTCCAAGCCGAGGGAAGCACAGCAATCCAAGGACTCTGACTGAACCACTACCTTGCCTCCGGGCCCGTCACGCGAACTCCGGTTCGAGGTGGCGGGCCTTTTGCGTCCCAGGACGCCCTGGCATTCCCGTGCATATTCCAAGCCCAGCAACTTGCAGACCCGGCACCTCGCAGACCCAGCACCTTGCACCCTAAGTTACTGGCGAGTAACATTGCATCAATGCCAGCCGGAGATCCGCTCAGCGGGATCCGGCACCATGTCTCAACGAGGAGTTAACACATGAGTCCATCACGCAACGCCCAGAGGAGCGTCCGCGACGTCGTGTTCGTGGATGGTGTGCGGACACCCTTCGGTAAAGCCGGCGAGAAAGGCATCTATGCGGGGACACGGGCTGATGACCTGGTAGTGAAATGCATCCGGGAACTGATGCGCCGCAATCCGTCATTGCCTGCTGCCCGCATTGATGAGGTAGCCATCGCCGCGACAACCCAGACGGGCGATCAAGGGCTAACCATCGGCAGGACGGCTGCCCTGCTGGCGGGCCTTCCCCGCACGGTGCCCGGCTTCGCAATAGACCGCATGTGCGCCGGAGCCATGACGGCAGTGACGACGACGGCGAGTGGCATCGGCTTTGGCGCATACGACGTCGTCATTGCCGGCGGCGTGGAGCACATGGGCAACCACCCCATGGGCTCAGGCGCTGATCCCAATCCCCGGTTCATGTCCGAGCGGCTCGTAGATCCAGCAGCGCTGAACATGGGCAACACGGCCGAGAATTTGCACGACCGCTTCCCGGCCATCACCAAGGACCGAACGGACGCCTACGCGGCCGCGTCCCAGGCGAAACTGGCCGAAGCCTATTCCCGCCAGCAGATCCAGGACGACCTCGTCCCGGTCGCCACCATGAAGCCAGGGCAGGGTTGGGCACTTCACACCCAGGATGAGCCGCCCCGCCCAGGAACCACAGTGGAGGATCTCGCCGAACTGCGTACGCCCTTCCGGGCCCATGGGCGGGTTACGGCGGGCAACGCAGCAGGCTTGAACGACGGCGCGACGGCTGCGGTGCTCGCTTCGGCAGAAGCCGCGGCGGAATTGGGTCTACCGGTCAAGATGCGTTTGGTTTCCTATGCCTTCGCGGGAGTAGAACCTGAGGTCATGGGAATCGGTCCCGTGCCAGCCACGGAAAAGGCCCTCAAGAACGCGGGCCTCGCTATCGAAGACATCGGGTTGTTCGAGATCAACGAAGCCTTCGCCGTGCAGGTCCTGAGCTTCCTTGACCACTTCGGCATCGCGGATGACGACCCCCGGGTCAACCGCTACGGCGGGGCGATCGCCGTCGGACATCCGCTCGCTTCCTCGGGCGTTCGGTTGATGAACCAACTGGCGCGGCAATTCCAGGAAGACCCCTCTGTCCGTTATGGCATCACCACCATGTGCATCGGCCTGGGCATGGGTGCCACAGTGATCTGGGAGAACCCGAACCACGCTGATTTCGAATCCTCCGTCCCGGCTTCAAGCCACGCCACCACAGAAGGAGCCGCCGCATGAGCGCCGCAGAATTCCAGAAGCTCGCCTCCCTCTTCCCTGACGAGATCGTGACGCATTCCTACGTCCAGGACATCCAGCTTCCAGGCGGTGCAGGCACCTTCGCCCTCATCACCCTGGACAACGGACTGGACCACTCCAAACCCACCACCCTGGGGCCAAACACCCTGGTGGAATTGGGACAGGTCCTGGAAGGGCTCAAGGACCGCGCCGCCAAGGGCGAGATCGTCGGCGTCGGCGTAACCGGCAAACCCTACTTCCTGGTGGCCGGCGCAGACCTGTCTGCAGTAAAGACCCTCAAGGAACGCGAACATGGGTTGTGGATGGCCCAGCTTGGACACGCGGTGTACTCCACCCTGGCCAACCTCGGCGTGCCCAGCTTCGCCTTCATCAATGGCCTGGCTCTTGGCGGAGGACTGGAGATCGCCCTGCAATCCACCTACCGGACCGTCTCCACCGGCGCCGGCGCCCTCGCACTGCCTGAGGCTTTTATTGGCCTTGTTCCGGGCTGGGGCGGCGTATACATTCTCCCCCGCTTGATCGGACCCGAAAACGCCGTCAAGGTAATGATCGAGAACCCGCTCAGCAACAACCGCACACTCACCGGCCCGGAGGCCTTTGAGCTCGGCATTGCCGATGCCCTCTTCGAGCCGGCCGACTTCGTGGAGCGGTCCCTGGCATGGGCTGCCCGTATCATTGCCGGCAAAGAAACACCAGCACGGAAGAACGCCGTCGACCCCTCGGACGAGGACGTCGCCCGCCGCTGGGCTGCAGCGGTCTCAGCAGGCCGCGCGTTTGTGGAGGCGAAGACGTCCAATGCCTCTCCCGCGCCTGCAAAGGTGCTGGACATCATGGAAGCAAACCGCACCATGGGCCAAGGCGAATCGGCCGAACTGGAATGTGAAACCCTTTCCGGCCTGATGCAGACGGATGAGTTCCGCTCCACCGTGTACGCCTTCCTGGACCTCGTCCAGAAGCGCTCCAAGCGGCCTGCAGGCGCACCGGACCGCAAGCTGGCGCGTCCGGTCACCAAAGTGGGCGTGGTAGGTGCAGGGCTCATGGCAAGCCAGTTGGCGCTACTTTTCGCTCGCCAACTCAAGGTGCCTGTCGTGATGACAGACATCGATCAGGCCAGGGTGGACAAGGGCGTTGCGTACGTCCACGCAGAGGTCGACAAATTGCTGGCAAAGAAGCGGATCAAGGCCGACGCCGCCAACCGGACCAAGGCGCTGGTCACCGGTTCGGTATCCAAGGAAGTCTTCGCTGATGCGGACTTCGTCATCGAGGCCGTGTTTGAAGAACTGAACATCAAGAAGCAGGTCTTCGCCGAAGTGGAAGAGATCGTCTCTCCCGAGTGCATCCTCGCCACCAACACTTCCTCGCTGTCTGTTACCGCCATGGCCGAGGACCTCCGTTACCCGGAGCGGCTGGTGGGCTTCCATTTCTTCAACCCTGTTGCCGTCATGCCCCTCGTGGAAATTGTCAGGGCGCCGAAGACTGACGACGCCGTTCTTGCCACGGCTTTTGAACTCGCCAAGGGCCTGAAGAAGACCGCGGTCCTCGTTAAGGACGCGCCGGCGTTCGTCGTGAACCGCATCCTTCTCCGCCTCATGGGCGAAGTTATCGCGGCCTTCGACGAAGGCACCCCCGCCGAAGTGGCAGACTCCGCTTTGCGGCCCATGGGCCTGCCGATGACTCCCTTCACCTTGAGCGCCATGGTGGGACTGCCGGTCGCACAGCACGTGCAGGAGTCCCTCCACAATGCCTTCGGAGACCGTTTCCCCGTTTCACAGAACCTGCAGAAGCTCATCGATAACGGCGTAAAGTCCCTCTGGGTCCCAGGTCCGGATGGACAGCCAATTATCCCGGCTGAGACCCTGGCCATCATGTCCTTCGGCAACACTCCCTCCACACGCGAGGACGTGCTGCGGCGAACCCAGGATGCACTGGCCGAAGAAATCGGACTGATGCTTGAAGAAGGCGTAGTTGCCGGGCCTGAGGACATCGACCTCTGCGTCATCCTGGGAGCGGGCTGGCCCATGTTCCTGGGTGGCATCACTCCATACCTGGACCGTGTTGGTGCCTCTGACCGCGTCAATGGCAAGCGTTTCCTGGCACCGGGCGTCGCCTCCGCCCCAGCCTAAATCGGCACCAGGGCCCCAGCCTAAAGCGGCACCAGGGAGGGCAGTGGCCGGAGCGAAAGCCCCGCCACTGCCCTTTCCTGTTTGAGCCTTTTGCCGTCTAGAAGAGTGCCACTTTGGGAGCACGCGGGAAGATGTCGTCCAGTTCCTCGCGCTCCTCCTGGCTCGGGACCCAGCACACTGCTTCAGCGTTCTCACGAATTTGCTCCGGACGCGTCGCCCCGGCAATAACACTGCTGACGCCGGGTTGGGCTGCCAACCACGAGAACGCCAGCTGGAGTTCGGTGATGCCCCGCTCCTTGGCGAACTGGCCAAAGCGGCCCAGCTGCTGCCAGTCGGCGTCATGCACCAGATTGGTTCGCGTGTGGCTCAGGCGGGAGCCCTCGGGGGCATGACCTGCGGAGTACTTGCCGGTGAGCAGGCCGTTGGCCAGGGGGAAGTAAGGAAGCACGCCAAGCGCGAAGGCGCCCGCGGCAGGCAGTACTTCGAGCTCGGCGCGGCGGTCCAGCAGGTTGTAGTGGTTCTGGGTTGAAATGAAGCGAACCCCTCCAGACTGCCGCCCAACGTACTCGGCCTCGGCGATCTGCCATCCGGCGAAGTTCGAGTGTCCGATGTAGCGGACCTTGCCGCTGCTGACCAGGACATCCAGCGCTGCAAGGGTTTCCTCGATGGGCGTCTGTGGGTCCGGGGTGTGGAACTGGTAGAGGTCGATCCACTCCGTGCCCAGCCTGCGTAGCGAGGCTTCCACCGCGTTGAGGATGTAGCGCCTGGAACCGCGCGCGCCAAAGTCATTGCCATTGGCCCCGCGCATATCCATACCAAACTTGGTACCGATGACGACGTCGTCGCGATGCCCCTTCAGCGCTTTGCCAAGCATGGTCTCGCTGAGGCCAGGTTCCCGGCCGTAGACATCCGCGACGTCGAAGAACGTCACCCCGGCATCGATCGCGGCGTGGACAACGGCATCCGTGCCTTCCTGCGACTCCGTGGGAGTGTTGGCGCGCCCCAGATTGTTACAACCCAGCCCTACAGCTGAGACGGTCAGTCCGGAATGGCCAAGGCGTCGATATTCAGTCATGGAACCCAGCCTATAACGCCACTCCGGGGCCCATGGCCGACGTTTAGCGCAAGCCGAAAGTGATGCCGGATTCCTCCATTGCCTCCTCGAGCTGGGCTATGGCCACCGGTCCCATGCCGTGGAGCTTGGAGGCTTTCTGTTCGCCGAACTCGGCCAGCTGTTCCAAAGTTTCGATGCCTTCGTGGGCCAGGGCGCGTTTTGCCGGCGCCGCAAGACCCTTGGGCAGCGGCGTATGTCCGGGCCAATTGCTCTTGGACGACATGGAACATCCCTCCTGAGTGCGTTAGGTCCTACTTAGAGGGTAAAGCCCACACCTTGCTTGGGCGAGTGCTTCAGGCGGAATGCCGTGGGGTCGCTGTGCGGAGCCGCTGCGATGGAGAGCTTGGTGAAGTCCAGGTCCTCATTACGAACGCAGATCTTGATGGCATTGACGGCCTTGTTGACATCCGGGCAAAGGCAAAACACGTTCAGGCGCGAGTTTCCGATCTCCGTGCGGTCCACGATTCCCAATCCCCGCCAAGCCAGTTCACCAGTCAGCGCCGCCTTCGCCTTGCGCTCGAAGTGACGGTCACGTTCCGTGCCGTCCTTGGTCTTCAGAGCGAATTGTGCCACTACCCAAAACTGCTCGGACTCGGGGATCTCAGCGAATCCGTCCTCTTCACACTGGGCAGCGAAAGCCGCCATCAAACCGTCTACGGAAGAGTCGTCGTCGACCCCTGTTTCATCCGTCTTGCTTTGGTGGCCCACCACCCCGTGATTGATCACGAACTGGTGGTCGTCGTCGTCGTACCAGGCTTCACGGAAGTGCAGTACTCCGTCGTCGTCGCGTTTGTATGCGCGGATAATGCCGCTCATGTTCGTCCTTTCCTGAACCACTCTGCACTGGTGTTGCTGGTGCCCTCGACGTCGAATGGAGCCTTCATGGCGTCCACTGCTTCACGAAGGGCTGCGCACTCCGCACGCATGGTTTCCACGGTTTCTGCGGGATATCCCATGCCTACCCTGTGGTCCTCAAACTCATCCTCGTCATCGACGAACACACCGTGAAGGGTGGATCGGATGACGTCCAGGTCCATATCGATCATGTGGAACTCGGTGACGCCTGGCCTGATCGTGTTCCACCCATGGCCGGTTGCCAGGTCTACGTAGATCCGGAAGTCACCCGGGTACGTGTCGTCATAGAACGTGGCTACGAATTCGCCGGTCCGCGGTACCAGCAGGACGGCATCCGAAGCTGTGTAGAAGGCAGCACCGGGACGCGAACAGAACTCCCCCGCGCCCTGGAAAATCCACCACCCGTGGATGTCCTCACCCAGGTAGCGGCCGGGCACAACCCAGTGTGCCTTGCCGTTCCATTTCCTGTTTCTCGCCACCACGAGGTCACCGGGCTGCAGGGAGCCCGGCTCGCGATCGGGACTCACAGCTTGGGCAGACTGCCGGTGGTGGGGTGTTCCTGACCTGGCAGGGGCCGCGCAAAGGGGACCTTTGTACCCAGGACCTGGGCTACGACGTCGTGGGCTATTTTCTGGGCCGTCAGTCCGACGCGTTCCAGGACCTGGCTCCTGGATCCGTGCACCAGGAACTCAACAGGCAAGCCCACCTCGTTCAAAGCCGTATCAACACCGGCTGCGCGCATTTCCTGGCGGATGCGCGAACCCACGCCGCCGGCCCGGACGCCGTCTTCGATGCAGATGACCAGACGATGCCTGGCGGCAAGGGCGATGATTGACCTGCGGACAGGCAGGAGCCAACGGGGATCAACCACCGTCGAGCTGATTCCCTGGGCGCCAAGTCGGCCGGCGACATCCAGGGCGAGCTCGGACATGGCGCCAACGCTGATGATGAGGACGTCGTTTTCGCTGGAGCCCTCGGGACGGCGCGCCAGGATATCCACGCCATCGTGGAGCCGCTCAATAGCCTCCACTTCAGAACCAACGCTGCCCTTGGAGAAACGTACCACCGTGGGGGCGTCATTGATGGCGACCGCCTCGCGCAGTTCTTCCCTGAGCCGGGTGGCGTCGCGCGGTGCGGCCAAATGGAGTCCGGGGACAATCTGGACCATTGCCATGTCCCACATACCGTGATGGCTGGGACCGTCCGGCCCTGTAACGCCTGCACGGTCCAGGACGATCGTGACCCCTGCCTTGTGGAGTGCCACATCCATCAGGAGCTGATCGAAGGCACGGTTCAGGAAGGTTGCATAAACCGCCACCACCGGGTGCAGGCCACCGTAGGCCATCCCCGCAGCAGACGTGAGTGCATGCTGTTCCGCGATACCGACGTCGATAACGCGTTCAGGATGGCGCTCCGCGAATTTATGCAGACCGACCGGTATCAGCATTGCCCCGGTGATACCGACAATGTCAGGACGCTCGTCAGCGATGTCGGCGATTTCCTCGGCGAAGACCGAGGTCCAGGATCTGGCACCGGGCCTTTCGGTCGGCTCACCCGTCTCTGGATCAATGATTCCCACAGCGTGGAATTGATCGGCCTCGTTGGCAAGGGCGGGGGCATAGCCGTGGCCCTTTTCGGTCATCGCATGCACGATCACGGGGCCACCGTAGGCCTTGGCCGTTGTGAGCGCGTGCTCCATGGCCTGGAGGTTGTGGCCGTCCACCGGACCGATGTACTTCATGCCCAGGTCTTCAAACATTCCCTGGGGCGCCCACCAGTCCTTGATGCCCTTCTTCATGGCGTGCAGGCTCTTGTAGGTGAACTGGCCTACTGGACCACCGTTCTGGAGCTTCTTCTTCCACCAGTCAAGCATCCGCTCATAGGCCGGCGTCGTGCGCAAAGTGTCGATGGTGGGACGCAGCGATGCCAGATAGTCGGCAAAACCGCCCACAGTAGGTGCATAGGAGCGGCCGTTGTCGTTGACCACAATCACCACGCGCCGCCGCTTATCAGCGGCAATATTATTGATTGCTTCCCAGGTCATGCCACCCGTAAGGGCACCGTCCCCTACAACCGCGACGACGAACCGGTCGCCTTCGCCGGTCAACTGCCGGGCGCGGGAAATGCCGTCCGCCCAGGACAAAGACGACGATGCATGGGAGCTTTCGACGATGTCATGCTCGGATTCGGCGCGGTCAGGGTAACCGGAGAGGCCACCCTGCTGCCGGAGCGTACTGAAGTCCTGCCTGCCCGTGAGGAGCTTGTGGACATAGGACTGGTGCCCGGTGTCAAAGACAATGCTGTCCCGGGGAGACTCGAAGATGCGATGCACGGCAAGCGTGAGCTCGACGACGCCGAGGTTGGGACCCAGATGTCCACCCGTAGCGGCTACGTTGGTAATCAGGAAATTCCTGATCTCGCCGGCCAGCTGTTCCAGCTCTTGGCCGGACAGTTTTGCCAGGTCCTGTGGATCCTTGATGGTTTCCAAGAGTCCCAACGGCCCTCCTTAGGGTGAATGACGTGCTTGTTAACTCTAGCGCGTGCCCGGGGCAGGCGTTTTCGCGCCTGTGGAGGACGAATAGTCATCCACAGACGCAGCAGCCCCGGCTGGTCGGGCGACCAGCCGGGGCTGCCTGCATTGGAGAATCAGCTGGAAACCAGCAGGTTCACTATGCTGCGGAGATCTGACGCAGGACGTACTGCAGGATGCCACCGTTGCGGTAGTAGTCCGCTTCACCCGGGGTATCGATGCGCAGGACAGCGTCGAAGGACTTGGACGTGCCGTCCTCGGCCTTTGCCGTGACCTTGAGCGTCTTGGGCGTGGTGCCGTTGTTCAGCGCCGTGACGCCTTCAACCGAGAACGTCTCCGTACCGGTCAGGCCCAGGGTTGCCGCAGACTCGCCAGCGGGGAACTGCAGGGGAAGAACGCCCATGCCGATGAGGTTGGAGCGGTGGATGCGCTCGTAGCTCTCGGCAATGACGGCCTTGACACCCAGGAGGGCCGTGCCCTTGGCTGCCCAGTCACGGGATGATCCGGAACCGTATTCCTTGCCTGCAAGGACAACCAGCGGCGTTCCCGCAGCCTGGTAGTTCTGCGCAGCATCGTAAACGTAGGCCTGGGGTGCACCTTCCTGGCTGAAGTCGCGGGTGAAGCCACCTTCGACGCCGTCCAGGAGTTGGTTCTTGATGCGGATGTTGGCAAACGTACCGCGGATCATGACTTCGTGGTTGCCACGGCGCGAGCCGTAGGAGTTGAAGTCCTTGCGCTCCACGCCATTGGCCAGGAGGTACTGCCCTGCCGGCGTGTCGGACTTGAAGGAGCCGGCCGGCGAGATGTGGTCGGTGGTGACGGAATCGCCGAGCTTGAGCAACACGCGGGCACCCTGGATGTCCTTGACGGGGTCCGGCTGTGCCTTCATGCCCTCGAAGTATGGGGGCTTGCGGACATACGTGGAGTCCTCGGCCCAGGCGAAGGTGTCGCCTGCAGGAGTGTCCAGTGCCTTCCAGCGCTCGTCGCCGTCGAAGACGCCCTCGTATCCCTTGGCGAACATGGCCTTGTCGATGGAGGAGTCAATGACTTCCTGCACCTCGATGGGGTTGGGCCAGATGTCCTTCAGGAAGACCTCGTTGCCCTCGGAGTCCGTGCCCAGGGCATCGGTATCGAAATCGAAGTCCATGGAACCGGCCAGGGCGTAAGCGATGACCAACGGCGGGGAGGCCAGGTAGTTCATCTTGACGTCCGGGTTGATACGGCCTTCGAAGTTGCGGTTGCCCGAGAGGACAGCCGTCACGGAGAGGTCGTTGGCCTGGATGGCTTCCGAGATCTCCGGCTCCAGAGGGCCGGAGTTGCCGATGCACGTCGCGCAGCCGTAGCCAACGATGTAGAACCCCAGCTTTTCCAGGTACGGGGTCAGGCCGGACTTCTCGTAGTAGTCCGTAACGACCTTCGAACCCGGAGCCACGGAAGTCTTGACCCACGGCTTGGACGTCAGGCCCTTGTCAACGGCGTTGCGTGCAAGGAGGGCTGCAGCCAACATGACGGACGGGTTGGAGGTGTTGGTGCAGGAAGTGATCGAGGCGATCGATACTGCACCGTGGTCCAACTCAAACTCGCGGCCGTCAGCGGTCTTGATGTGCACCGGAGCGGACGGGCGGCCCTGCGCGCCGTTGGCGGCGGAAGCAACGCGTGCGGTCTCCGTGGTGTGCGAATCAGCGTGCGTGAAGGAAGGAGCATCCGAAGCCGGGAACGATTCGTCCAATGCCTCGTCAACGCTGCCGTCTTCAATGGCGACGTAGTTGTGGATGTCCTTGCGGAACTGCTCCTTGGCATCGGTCAGCTCGATGCGGTCCTGGGGACGCTTCGGGCCGGAGATGGAGGGAACAACCGTTGAAAGGTCCAGCTCGAGGAACTCGGAGAAGCGCAGCTCGCGGGAAGGATCGTGCCAGAGGCCCTGTTCCTTGGTGTATGCCTCCACCAGGGCGACATTCTCTTCGGAACGGCCGGTCAGGCGCAGGTAGTCCAAGGTGACATCGTCAATCGGGAACATGGCAGCCGTGGAACCGAACTCCGGGCTCATGTTGCCGATGGTTGCACGGTTTGCCAGCGGCACAGCGGCAACGCCTTCACCGTAGAATTCGACGAACTTGCCAACAACACCGTGCTTGCGCAGCATCTCGGTGATGGTCAGCACAACGTCCGTTGCGGTGGCACCGGCCGGGATGCTGCCGTTGAGCTTGAAGCCCACGACGCGGGGAATCAGCATGGAGACGGGCTGGCCAAGCATGGCAGCCTCGGCTTCGATGCCGCCGACGCCCCAGCCCAGGATGCCCAGACCGTTGACCATGGTGGTGTGGGAGTCGGTTCCGACGCAGGTGTCCGGGTAGGCACGAAGCACGCCGTCGACCTCACGGGTCATGACTGTGCGGGCCAAGTACTCGATGTTGACCTGGTGGACAATGCCGGTTCCCGGAGGAACAACCTTGAAGTCATCGAAGGCCGTCTGGCCCCACCGCAGGAATTGGTAGCGCTCACCATTGCGCTGGTATTCGATCTCCATGTTGCGCTCCAGTGCGCCGGAGTTACCGAAGGCGTCGATCTGGACGGAGTGGTCGATGACCATTTCGGCGGGTGCCAGGGGGTTGACGCGCTTGGGGTCGCCGCCAAGTTCTTTCACGGCCTCGCGCATGGTGGCGAGGTCTACAACGCAGGGTACGCCGGTGAAGTCCTGCATGATGACCCGGGCAGGGGTGAACTGGATTTCCGTGTCGGGCTCCGCGTTGGGGTCCCAACCGGCCAGGGCGCGGACGTGGTCAGCCGTTATATTGGCGCCATCCTCAGTCCGCAGGAGGTTTTCAAGCAATACCTTAAGGCTGAACGGAAGGCTGTCTGCGCCCTCTACGGAGTTCAACCGGAAAATTTCATAATCGGTGCCGGCTACATTCAGTACGCCTTTGGAACCGAAGCTGTCCACAGTGCTCATGGCAGGACTCCTCTCGCAACAGTTTCATCTTTGTCGCGTGGTTGGCCGCTAGCCAGTTAGGCGCACCTTACTTAGCCGGGCGGCACTCTCAGTTGGTCAACCCCTGCCCCCGCGCGGAACAATGCGGAGTGGGGCTGCTATGTGGGACTACTATGCCCATCGTAGTGGCTTCGATCACGTTCAAGCACCGCTGCCAGGCAGCTCCATCAAACGCGCTAACCCACGCATCGCCCGCCATCGGTGGCGTGACGGGCGATAACCGGCCTAACCGGCGGGAACGATGAGGCTGACGGTTTCCAAGTGATGGGTGTGGGGGTACAGGTCGAAGGCCCTCAATGACTCCAAGCGCCAACCCCCTTGCTGGAAGTAACCCAGATCACGTGCAAAAGAAGCCGGATCGCAGGACACATAGGCGATTGCCCTGGGATGTGAGGCCATGAGTTGGTTTACCACTGCTTTTCCAGCACCCACGCGCGGTGGGTCCAGGACCAGGGAATCGAAGTTCCGTGGTCGCTGGTGCAATACCCGCTCCACTCGTCCCTGCACGATCTCGACATGGGATTCTCCGTGCAGGTTCTTGCGCGCGTCACGGCTGGTGCCAGGTGATCCTTCAACGGACAAAACCGAACCGGTAACGCCCACCGCATCAGCCAAAGGAGCAGTAAACAGGCCGGCGCCGGCGTAGAGGTCGGCCACCGCCGCACCGGGTTGGAGATACCCTCCGCCTGCGAGGTAGCCGGTCACCGCGTCCACAAGGGTATCGGGCGCGTCCTTATGAATCTGCCAGAACCCTTCGCCCGTCACACGGTAGTCATGCCCTGCCGCCGATTCCTGCACCCAGGTCCTCCCCCGAAGCTGCAGCACCTGGCCCTTGCCGGGATCGAAGCTGGCTACGGAGACATCATGCGGCAACTGCGAAAGGACGCTGTGCAGCCGCTTGGGACTGGTCGTTTCCTCCGGCGCCAGCAACACCAGCGGCCTGGAGCCATTGGCAGGTGTCGCCACTTCCACGCGCGCTATCCCGCTGAGATCGAGGTCCCACAACTTGAGTTCGTTAATTCCGGGAAGTGCCAAGGGCATCTCCCGGATCGGCACCACGACGTCGGAACGGTGGGCATGCATACCCAGCCGCCCCTTGGAGGTCACGGCAAAGCTGGCGCGCGTACGCCAGCCGAGTCCGCCGTCGTCGTTGGCACCTACGCCCTCAACCTCGACCGCAAGGTCCAGGCCGGCGAGTCTCTTGAGCTGCTCCGACAACACTTCAGCCTTCAGGGCGCGCTGCCGCTGCAGGGAAATGTGGCCGAGCTCGGCACCTCCCACGGGCGGATTTCCGTGCTGCCAGGCCGCCAGCGAATCTGCCGGCTTCCAGAAGTGCGGCACGCGGTCCGGCGAGGCTTCCAGGACCTCCACGACGTCGGCACGCCAGAAGCGCGACGAGTCGCCGGAGTCGGTCAACCGGATGCGGACCCTCTCCCCCGGAATGCCGTGGCGTACGAAGATGACGCGGCCCTCATGGCGTGCGACGAAATGCCCGCCATGCGCGATGGGGCCAACGTCAACGGTCAGTTCGGTGCCGGCTGTACCTTGGCCTCCGCTGTTGTCAGTAAGGGGTGAAATGCTGTGGGAGGTCATTGGGTATCCTGCAGTGCCTTTGCTTCTTCGGAGGACTTCAGCTGCCACGGAACGCTGGCAACCATGACTCCAGGTTCAAAGTGGAGCCGCGTCTTGATTCTGAGGGCCGTCTGGTTGTGGACCAGCTGCTCCCACCATTTGCCCACGACATACTCGGGGATGTACACCACGATCAAGTCGCGGGGAGAGTCGCGTCTCATGTTCTTGATGTACTCCATGATGGGAGTCACGGTCTCACGGTAGGGGCTGGCCAGCACGGTCAGGGGTACTGGAATTTCCAGCTTCTCCCAATCCCGGACGGTATGTTCTGTCTCTTCGGAGTTGATATCCACGGTGACCGCGTCGAGTCGCGAAGGCCGCGACGCCCGGGCGTAGGCCAGGGCACGCAATACAGGCTTGCGGACGTGGGACACAAGCAAAACGGCGTGGACCCGGGTGGGCAATGCGCGTGGCGATGAATCCTCGTCAACTGCCAACTCCTTGGCAACATTGTCATAGTGCGCCCGGATACTCCACATGATGAGGAACAGCACGAACATTGCCAGGAGTGCGATCCAGGCACCTTGCTCGAACTTGGTGATGAGGACGATGACCAAGACCAACCCCGTCATGCCGAAGCCCACCATGTTGATGGTCCGGGACTTGATGATCCTGCGGCGTACCGACTTGTCCCTGGCCAGTTTCAGCTCCCGGCCCCAGTGGCGGACCATGCCGAGTTGGCTGGCGGTGAAGGAAATGAAGACACCCACGATGTAGAGCTGGATGAGCTTGGTGACGTCGGCGTTGAACGAAAGGATGAGGACCAGCGCTCCGGCAGCCAGGGCCAGCACGCCGTTGCTGAAGGCCAACCTGTCGCCGCGGGTTCGGAGCTGGCGGGGCAGGTAGCCGTCCTGCGCAAGGATGGATCCCAGCACGGGGAAGCCGTTGAAGGCGGTGTTGGAAGCGAAGACAAGGATGACGCCAGTGGCGGCCACCACCACGTAAAAGGGAATGGAACCTGCCCCAAAAATGGTGTCTGCGATCTGGCTGATGGCCGGGTTCTGGATATAGCCCTCGGGCAACGGCTTGCCGTCAAGAAGGAATTCCTTGGCGGGATCCAGAACAATGTGGACCTTGGTGGCGTTGGCGAGGTAAAGGATGCCGGCCAGCATGGCCGCCGCGATCGCGCCCAGCAACAGCAGGGTTGTGGCAGCGTTCTTGCTCTTGGGCTTCTGGAAATTGGGCACCCCGTTGCTGATTGCCTCCACACCCGTCAATGCCGCGGCGCCCGAGGAAAAGGCACGCAGCAACAGGAATGCGCCGGCAAGTCCAACGAGGCCTTCATCGAAGCCGGCCTCGGGCACGATGGTGAAGTTGGCGGATGGCGCCTGGCCAAGTTGTCCCGTCAGCGCCTGGAAGATGCCCACGAGGGTCATGCCCAGGATGGACGCCATGAAAATATAGGTGGGAACGGCGAAGACCGTGCCGGCCTCCTTGATGCCCCGCAGGTTGACCAGGGCGAGAATGATCACGCCCACAGTCGCGATCATCGCCTGTTGGCCGTGCAATGAAGGGATCGCCGTGGTGAGGTAGGCCGCTGCGGAAGACATCGATACCGCAACGGTCAGGACGTAGTCCACCAAGAGCGCGGAAGCGACGGTGAGCCCGGCATATTTGCCCAGGTTGACGTTGGCGATCTCGTAGTCGCCCCCGCCCGATGGGTAGGCGTGCACATTCTGCCGATAGGAGGCAACCACTGTGAGCAAAACCACCATCACGGCTAAGCCGACGAACGGGGAGAAGGCCACGGCGCTGACACCGGCGAGAGCCAGGGTCAGCAGGATTTCATCCGGCGCGTAGGCCACTGAAGACAGGGCGTCCGAGGCGAAGATCGGCAAAGCGATGCGTTTAGGCAAGAGGGTGTGGGATAAGCGGTCATTCCGGACTGGCCGGCCCACAACCACACGCTTCGCAGCATTCAGTATTGTCAACACTTTCGCAAAACTACTCTGAATCCCCGGCGATGTCATGACGGCGGTCGCCGCCTTACGTCCGCTGCACCGGTAAAGTCATACGCAGCGGCACGGTAAACACACATAAGGAGACACGGTGGCTCACTTCGTGATCATGGGTTGCGGCCGTGTTGGCGCAACCCTGGCACACACTTTGGAAGACGCCGGCCATTCGGTGGCCATCATCGACCAGGACGAGCGGGCGTTCCGTCGGCTTCGCAACACGTTTACCGGCCGCAAGGTCACCGGCGTAGGTTTCGACAGGGACACGCTCAAGCAGGCCGGAGTGGAAGAGGCTTACGCCTTCGCCGCAGTTTCCAGTGGTGACAATTCCAATATCCTGGCCACCCGGGTAGCACGTGAGACATTCCATGTGGCACACGTCGTGGCCCGTATTTACGATCCCGGACGCGCCGAAATTTACCAACGCCTCGGCATTCCCACCGTGGCTGCCGTGCGCTGGAGCGCCGACCAGGTCCTCAGGCGCATCCTTCCCGAACAGCATCTCGCCGGCGATTACCGGGAGCCATCAGGGCGGCTCGTCCTGGCGGAGGTGGACCTGCATGAAGGATGGATTGGCCACAGCCTGACGTCCATTGAAGCTGCCGCGGGCATTCGCATAGCCTTCCTGACGCGTTTTGGTGAAGGCCTCCTGCCCCTGCCGGGCACGGCGTACCAGGAAGGCGATACCGTCCACGCAATGTTGAGCCTGGACAGGACCTCGGAGATCAGCCGGGTCCTCGCCAAAGCACCGGCCAAGGAGTCTTAGTGAAAGTTGTCATCGTTGGCGCAGGCAGCGTCGGCTCGTCCATTGCCCGTGAGCTCCTGGCCCACAACCATCAAATCCTGCTCATCGACCTCAAACCTGAAGTCATTGGCCGCAGCGGCCTGCGGGGTGCGCGCTGGCTGGTGGGCGATGCCTGCGAACTCAGCACCCTGCAGGACGCCAAACTTGAGGATGCCGACGTCGTGGTTTCCGCGACGGGTGATGACAAAGTGAACCTGGTGGTTTCCTTGCTGGCCAAGACGGAATTCGCCGTGGGCCGCACTGTTGGGCGCGTCAACAACCCCAAGAACGACTGGATGTTCAATGACTCGTGGGGTGTGGACGTCGCCGTCAACACTCCCCAGCTCATGACTGCGCTGGTTGAGGAAGCCGTAGAAATCGGCGACATCGTCCGGCTGTTGACCTTGCAGACCGGCGTCGCCTCGATCGTGGAATTTACCGTTCCGCACGACTCCCACGTCATTGGGAGCACAGTGGGCGCCATTGAGTGGCCGGAAGACGCCACCTTGGTAGCCATCCTGCGCGATCAGGCACCCATCACCCCAAGCCGGGACGATGTCCTCGATGGTGGCGACGAACTGTTCTTCGTCACCACCATCCAGGCAGAGGACGGTCTGCGGGCACTGTTGTCGCCGGCGTCGATGGCAGGCCAGGGGCCCCGCGACGGCGATGCCGGCGTTGCGGATCAGGCCGAGGACGACGGCTTCGACGGCTGAGGTGCCGGCTTGGTCACAAGCCAGGCCACCCAAAGGCCAAGGATGTACAGCGGTGCACCCATGAGGAGCCGGGTAGTCGCCAACGCCGTCAAGCCTGGTTCACCCAGGAAGTACAGGGGCACCTGCACCACCAGCCGCAGCGCAAGCACGGCCACAACAATCCAGGTACCAAGCTGGTACGCCCGCAGGCGTTCGGGATCCTTGCGCCATTCGAGACCCTCGTTGCGGACGAATCCGAACAGCAACCCTGCAATGGGCCATTTGAGGACGATGGAAAGTACCATGCCCGTGATGTAGGCAATGTTGGTGAAGAAGCCGAGAACGTAGAAGTCCTCGGCCTTCCCTGTGGTGTTGGCCAACCAAGCAGAAATCCCGACGCCGACCACACCGGCAAGTGCCTGCGTCAACGGGCGTCGTTGGATCAGGCGGACAACAGTGAAGATTGCTGCCGTCGCCAACGCCGCGACCAGGGAAACCGTCAAGTCCCGGCTTATGGTGAAGGCCACGAGGAAAACGAGGCCCGGCAGGATACTCTCCGCGATGCCTTGCACTCCCCCGGCAGACTTCAACATGTCTACATGGCCGGCACTGTTGCGCTGAAGCCCTGCCTTTTCTGCATAGCCCGCAGCCAACTCCGCCACCCCCGGGGTTTCGGCTGCCGGGGTCTTGGCTGACCCAGTGGCCGGGGTTTCAGTCCCGCCTGGCGTCGGCTGTGCGGAATCCTTCGGCTCTGATCCGTTGGCCACGGTCATAGGTGCTCCTGACGGGAAAGTATTTCGTAGCGTGGATTGAACATCGCAGGCAAGCCGTCCAGTTGCGTCACCATGCCGTTCAGGCGCAGCTCAACTCCTGCTTCAATCCCAGGTACACGGTTCCTGCCCAACCAGATGACGCGCAACCGCGCATAGGGCCTTTTCACTCCCCCGCCACCAACCGACGGCTGGAAACTGTGCTCCAACGCGTCCACCACCACTGCTGAAAAGAAGGGTTGCTCACTTGGCGGCTGATGCGTGACGGACTCGATGAACCCAGTGCAGGTGGCCCTGCCGCGGGAAGGGAGATCACGGATAGCGACTTGCTGGGACTGCTGGCTGGACGGTCCTGTCGAGCCGGGCGTATCAGCCAATCTGGGTGATCTCCGGTCCCCGCTCCGGCTGCTGCATGGCAGGCCCGGCCTGCTGCGCATCGGGATCGGGAACCTGGGCTTGGGCTGGGGCTTGGGCGGCAGCGTCCTTGGGCAGGCGCAGCTGCAACAGTTCCCGCGGCGGCATCGGGTTGTCGCCGCGGACAACAACTACGCGCCGGAAGAGCTCCTCCAGGGCGGCGGCGGCCTCCCGGTCCAGTGCGGCTTCGCCACCGAGGACTCCCCGCAGGAACCAGCGGGGGCCGTCCACACCCATGAAGCGGGCGGCGCGGAAACCCCGGCTGCCGTCGGTAGCTTCCGCGGGAAGCTTGGCGATGAGCTCTGTGCCAAACGTTCCGGATACTTCTTCTGTCTCGCCACCCTGGCTGGCTACGGATTGGCCGATCTGCTCGCGGATCTCGTCCCACAGGCCCTCCGAACGCGGAGCGGCGAATGCCTGGAGCTGAAGGCTTGAGCCGGCCAGGTCCATGGTCACTGCCACCACGCGCTGGGTAGCTTCTTCTACTTCCAGCCGCAGCTGGAGTCCGTCGGCGGGTGCGATCAGCAGTGCGCCGAGATCCACGTATCCGTCGCGGTCCTCGATCTCATCGATGTCCCAGGGACCTTTGCCAAGCCGGAAATCACCCTTGGTACCGGATGCGCCGGTTGCAGGGGCTGTTGCCTCAACGGCGTCGTTTTCCTCGACGGTGCCAGCGGTTTCCAGCCGCTCGGCCTTGGACTTTTTGCCGCGCCCAAAAAGCATTGGGTTGTCTCCTTAGTAGTGGTCTATCCCCAAGTAAACCGCAACCCCGTGGGTTATCAGGCCACCGGTGCGTTGAATCCGCCAGTGGAACCAAAGCCGCCCGTACCGCGGGCGGAGTCGGATAGATCATCAACCATCACGAAGCGCGCGTACTCGACGCGCTGAATCACCATTTGGGCAATTCTATCGCCGCGCTTGAGCTCAATGGCGTGGTTCAGGTCAGTGTTCAACAAGGTGACCGCGATTTCGCCGCGGTAACCTGCGTCCACAGTCCCGGGTGCATTGACAACGGTGAGGCCATGTTTGGTGGCGAGCCCGGACCGCGGGTGGATCAGGGCAACAAAGCCATCCGGGAGGGCAATCGAAACGCCCGTAGGAACCAATTTCCGTTCACCCGGGGCAAGTTTCACGTCCTCGCGGGCCCGCAGGTCCGCGCCGGCATCGCCCGGGTGCGCGTAGGACGGTGCTTCCAGCCCGGCGTCGAGCATTTTCAGCTGAACGTCCAAAGTGGGCGCGCCATACGCTGCGGTGGTGTCATTACTGAATACTGCGGTCTCGTTGCTCACAGTGGACCATTCTACGTGGGGCACATCCCTGCGGGCACTCCGGGCAGTTAGCCGGCCCAAGGGCCGATAAGCTGGACCCATGCCTACGCCTGACCAGTCCGTCCCCATGCCTGCCCGGAACAGTCCCTCCGCCTCCCAGGTGCTCTTCACCGAGAAATTATGGCCGACCATCTGGATCTGGGTTGTCGTCGTGGGCCTCTCGAGCGCCGGAATCCTGATGTTCGCACCCATCAGTGCCGCCGCGGGCATCACCGCCGCCCTGGTGCTTCTGGCCGTCATGACCACCCTGCTGGTGGTTTCAACACCCACCATCACCGTTACGCGGGACAGCCTTAGGGTGGGACGGGCCACTATCGACCGTAAATTCGTCGGCAGCGTCGAGGCCTTCAGAAAAGAGGCGGCCACCGCCGAACGTGGAACCCGCCTCAATGGCCTCGCCTACATGTGCTTCCGCGGGTGGATCGATGCCGTCGTGAAAATCGAGATCACCGATCCCGCCGATCGAACACCCTACTGGCTGGTGTCTTCGCGCCGCCCGGACGAACTCGTCGCTGCGCTGGGCGCACGTTAGCTGCTAGCTCTCGCATTCCGTGCAGTACAGGTGCCCGTTCCTCTCAGCTGCAATCTGGGAGCGGTGCTTCACAAGGAAGCAGTTGTAGCACGTGAATTCGTCAGGCTGTGGTGGCATGACTTGAATAAGGAGCTCTTCTCCGGATAGGTCCGCTCCGGGGAGCTCGAAGCCATCGGCAAGATCGGTCTCATCGACATCCACCGCAGAGGATTGCTTCCCCGACTGGCGCGTCTTGAGTTCCTCAATCGAGTCCTCGCTGACGTCTTCCTCGGTCTTTCGAGGGGCATCGTAATCCGTGGCCATGGTCCTTCTTCGTCCTGTCGTACTTGCTCCGGGTAGGATTCCGGCCTGGCGGATTTCCTGCCCGCCGCCGGTCTAAGGGTGTAACGCCGGACGCCCCGGATTTGTGCCCGATATCGGCCAGATTGTCCTCCCCTGTCCAGCGATTGTCCAGAGGCAGCAATTTGAGCTCGGATTGCAGGGACGGAACCGGCCGGTAATCTGCCATTTTCGCCGGAATATCACGGCACGCCCTTTGTCCTAGTAGGAAAAGGGCAACGGGGGTGGCAGAGTTTCGAATGTCAGTTATGCCATGTGGTGGAGGGTGTTATGCAGGATCTACGGCTGGTAGGCGTCCACGACGACGGCGGGCATCTGCTCCTTAGCGGACCCGGCGGTGCGATGTTCCAGCTTCCGATCGACGAGGCACTTCGTGCCGCGACGAGCAGGACCCCCGCCCAGGTTGCTGCGCGGGCGTCAAACACCCCGATTGCCATGTCCCCCAGGGATATTCAGTCCAGAATCCGCAGTGGAGCTACGGCGGCCGAGGTAGCGGAGTTGTCCGGGTTGCCCCTTGCCAACGTGCAACGCTACGAGGGCCCGGTCCTGGCCGAGCGTGAGTACGTTGCGCAGCAGGCCAGGAACATTGAAGTAGCTTCCCCGGCACCGGGCCAGGACATCTATCGTTCCGCCTTTGGCGACAATCCAGCGACACTCGGCGAAATGGTAGCCCACCGCCTGTCCGCGCACGGCATCGATTCTTCAACGGTTGAATGGGACTCGTGGCGCCGTTCGGATGGTTCCTGGACCGTCGTCGCGCGCTTTGAGGCGGTCCCCGGTACGCGCGGCAGCATCGGCGAGGAGCCGCCCGCGATGTGGACGTTCAGTCCGCAGCGGAAATCCCTGCAGAACGCCAACCGCTGGGCCCAGCAGCTCAGTGAACTGGAGCCCCTGGACGGGCCCGTTCCTACGCGCCGGCTTGCCGCCGTCTCCGATCGTCCTTTCGACTTTGAGACGGACGCCGAAACCGCGGCACGCGCGTCTGCGAAAGAGTCCGACAGCCTCCTGGAAATGCTCCGCTCACGGCGCGGGCAGCGCCTGGGCGTGGACGAGGACGGCGATGACGCCCTGGCCGTCCTGCTCAGCAACGTTCCTGCAGCCCACCCGCGTTCAACCGGTGAAGATCAACACCCGGCCGAGGAACCCGCCGCAGATCAACCGGAACCGGAAGCTTCTCCCGTGGCCGAGCCTGCGCGGAAGGACGGACGCCCGTCCATGCTGTCCCGGCTTAGCCTCGCGCCCCGGAACCATGACTCAAACGACGACGACTCACTGAAGCTCCACGATGGCGTCAGCACGGAAACACGGGAAATCACCGTTGTGGCCAGCCCACTGAGGCCCGTGACGTCCTTAACCGACCGCAAGCCGGGGGCGGTCGGCGCTCATGATCCCAGGGATGCGGATCGAATTGATTCCGGGGCCAGCCAAACGCAACGGGCAGGGTTGGACGAACTGCTTGGCGGCGCCACGACCCCGCAAACACAGTCCGATCGTGCTGTCTCGCGTACAGAGCCAGCCGCGCAGGACAAGGCAAGCGTTGAGGCCGGGGACCATAACACCCACAAGGATGCTGAGGCACCCGTAGAGCGCCAGCCCTCCCGTCCAAAGCGGTCAAGCATCCCCAGTTGGGACGAGATCGTCTTCGGCGCCCGCGGCGACTAGCATCCAGCGCGGCGACCAGCACCCAGCGCGGCGACCAGCATCCAGCGCGGCGACCAGCACCTAGCTTGGCTTCAGGCCGGAGCCAGTGCCGGAGCCCGCTCCGGGCCACAGGCAGGCATCGACGTCGAACGGCAGAGTTTGGTCTCCGCCGGCCATCAGGTTGGCCCCGTGGGCTGTCACGCGGCGCATGTAATGGCGTCGGCACAACGTCTCATAGCCAACCACCGGTTCATGGCCGGCAGCTTCCCCTGTCCGAACTTCATTGCTCATGGCCTGGGCGTCGCCGGCGGTCTGGGGAGCAACATCGCCAACCATGACCTGGTCCCCTTCCACCACCATGATGCCGTCCACGGTTCGGGCATTTTGAGTTGCCCGGCGCCCGCACCAGCACAGTGCCTCGACCTGTAGCACCTGTACTTTGTCAGCGAGTTCGATCAGACGTTGGGAGCCGGGAAACAGGGTGGTTCGAAAGTCCGAGGTGATCCCGAAGGCGAAGACGTCCACCTCCATCTCATCCACCAGGCGTGCCAGTTGCTCCACCTGGGCAGCGGAATAGAATTGGGCTTCATCGCAGATCAGATAGTCCACACGGAGCCCACTGGTCCGGCGTACAACCACTTCGTCCCAGAAGTCCGTGTCCGCACGGACTTCAGCGGCGTCTGTCCGGAGGCCCAACCTGCTGGAAATCGTCGAATCACCTGCGCGGTCGTTGCAGCTGAAACGTACCCCGCCCCTGCCCCGCGCGCGGTGGTTGTAGTCCATTTGCAAAGCCAAGGTGGACTTACCGCAGTCCATGGTGCCCGAGAAGAAGACGAGTTCAGCCACGTTTGCCCTTTTTGCCGGCCGCCGGGAAGCAAAGGAATGGCACTTCGCGCTCCGCCTTCGTCAAGGACCCATGTTGGCCGACTACTTCCAACGATGCCGGACGGACCCTGCGGGTGTCGTAAAGGGCAAGGGTATCCCGGGCGGCGATCATGACATCGCCGATGCGCGGCGCCACCTCCGGCTGGACGTCACCGAACAATCCGGCGCCTATCGCCTGCTCACGGGTGAAAGCCCAGATGCGTTCGCCAAACCTTGCCCGCCAGGCAGAGATCAGTAGCTCGCGCTGGGTTTCAGGAAGGCCGGGCTCAAGGTAGAGATGCACCATGCGGGGCTCGCCTGCAGTGTGGCGGACCCCGGCGACGAGTGAGGCATCAGCTGAGAAGTCAATGCGCTGGGACTCGGGAACGTCCAGCATTCCGTGATCCCCGGTCAGCACGATAGTGGTTCCAGGGGGCAGCGTCGCGGACAGTCTCTTGACGGTGGAGTCGAGCTCTTCAAGTTGGTGTTCCCAGCGGTCGGACTGGCAGCCGTAGCGGTGACCGGCTTTGTCCAACTCGTTGACGTAGAAGTACATCAGGGATGGGCCGCCGCCGGACATTGCCTCTGCTGCGGCGGCTGTGCGCGCATGCAGGCTTGTGCCGCCCACGAAACGGCTGCCCCGGAGGGCTGCTTGGGTCATGGGGGAATTGCCGAACTGCGGGAGGCTCACGGTAACGACGTCGGCTTCGGCACCAATGCGTTCGAACACGGTAGCGTGCGGCTGCCAAAGCGCAGGGTCCACGTGGGCGTCCCAGTTGCCAAGCAGGTTCACTACTTTGTCCTGGGAAGGATCCAGGACGTCATAGCCCACCATGCCGTGCTGCCCGGCAGGAAGCCCTGTGCCCAGGCTGGCGAGGGAAGCCGCTGTGGTGCTGGGAAAAGCGGAATCAATCCAGTTGGGGACGCTGCCCTGTCCGCTGGACAGAATGGACCGCAGGAACGGTGTGTGCGAGGCCTTTTGTTTGAGCAGGCTACGGCCCAGCCCATCGGCGAGGACCACACAGACACGCTGCGCGGCAGGCAGGTGAAGCTGGTTGGCAAATCCGGGGATGCCCATGCTCGCGGCCGCACTGGTGAAGACTTCGGCGATCGATCTGCTCCCAAAGAGCGGGGGCGAAGGGAGGTCCAGGGCCGGCGCCGTACCGGACGTTGGCTGCGTGTGCTCCTGTGCAGTCACCCTCAACGCTGGTGTCCGCGGCTCAAGCGGTTGCTGAAGACCCCCGAACGTGGCCGCGGCGCGGGGATGCCGGTGTGTGGGACGGGTGTGGGATTTGCCGTGTTCACGGCACGAAGGGCGCGTGCGAAGACCTTGGCATCCTGGACCGCTTGGAGGCCGTCCGCTTCGGCACTGATGCGCAGGACGATGTCCTCCTGGGCAATGGTTCCGCTGTAGCCATGGTCCGCTTCGCACTGTGGATCACCGCAGCTTGCCGGGCCCATGTCCAGGCGCTGCCCGCCGGACCAGGCAATGGACACCGTCATTTCCCGAACGGGATCCGACGGCTTGTAGTCCTGCGGCTGCGAATACATGTAGCTAAGGACCACGGAACGGATCTGTGCCACGGGTACGGACTCCGTGGAAATCTGGGCAACGATCTGCTCCCCGGCTTCATCCAGTTGCTGATCGTCAACGTGGGTGATCACCAGCATGTCTTCGGTGAGCACCAGCACTGTGATGTGGCGGCGAACCTCGGCGCGATCGAAGTGCGTCTCAAGGTGCACCAGGTGTGACAGGCAGTCGCGGCCATCCAAGGCGTCATCCACGACGTCGGCCACCAGCCGGGGGTAGAAACCAGCCTGTTGCAGCGCCTGGTCCAGGCTCTGTCCCTGCAAGCTGTGGTTATGGGCGCTGTGGTGCCCGGCGTTGGACGGACGGGACTGAGGCGTCGGAGACTGGGTGCTCATTCCCCCATTTTCACAGATCCACTGGGGACTTCCTAACTGCGTGCCCGGCCACTGGGCCTGTCGCTGGCGTGCAGGAAGCGCCTAGCCGCGCATTGCCCTGCGAGCGCTGTCGGTGCGCCTGGCCGCGTTACCGATCCACACATCGGCACCCAGAATCGTTGCACCTTCAGGGCCTCCGAGCACAGGGTTGAACTCCACCAGGGCAATTCCGGGGTGGTCATCCTTGAGTTTGGCCAGCCTGGCGGCGATGTCCTCCAGGGCAGGAACATCCACTGCGGGGAGCCCCTGATAGCCGAACAGTTTCCTCGACGCCCGCGGTGAGCGGATGAGGTCGTGCAGGTCTGCCGCGGACAACGGTGGGACCCGGTGTGCCCAATCGTCCAGCAGATTCACTGCGTCCCCTGCCAAGCCGAAGGACACCACTGGACCCAGCAAGGGGTCCTCCATTGCGCGGAAGGTGCACGCCTGGCCTACCGGGGCCATTGCCTGGACTTCGAGGGACGGCGAACCGTAGGGTTCCAGTGCCCGCTTCATTTGCGCGATGTTCTGCAGCAAGGACTCTGCATCCTGGATGTCCAGCCGGACGCCGCCCAGGTCCAGGCGGTGCCTCAGGGTGGGGTCAGTGGTCTTCAGAACCACTGGCCAGCCCACGCGTTCGGCTGCTTCAACAGCTTCCTCCGGCGTCCCGAAGCCGATTGTCGGCACCACGGCGATACCGTAGCCGGCGAGTAGTTCCGCGGCAGCACCGGCGTCGAGCTTGCGGAGTTTCTCGCCCGTCACGCCGGTCAGCATCCTGGCCAGTGTTGCCTTGGTCCCTTCGACGTCGCAGCCACCGGGCTCGACGAAAAGACCTTGGTCGCGATCCAGCCATTGGGCGTAGCGGACGATCGCGGCCAGGGCACCGACTGCGGCACCTGCATTGGAATAGCAGGGCAGTAACGGACCATCGGAGCCGCCTACCATTCCTTCCACGGGGATGGAGGGGTCCAGAATGCCTGTGAATACAGCTACCACGGGCTTGCCGGCCTCCGCCGCACACTCGGCCAGGACACCGGCGAGCGCTTCTACCGTGAGTCCGCGTGCAGGCAGGAGTGCGGCCACGATGGCGTTGACGGATTCGTCCGCGAGGCTTGCCTGCAGGCTGGCCCGGAGCGCTGGAAGGGCGATTGACATGCCGGCGTCGAGATCGACGTCCGTTACCAACCGGTTGACATCCAGCCCAAGGGGCCCGGCACTGTCAGCGACGACTTTCGCCAAGGCGACTGAATTGGAGTAGACAGCCAGGCCAGGGCCGGCGGGCAATGCCTGGGAGGAGACGATCTGGGCGATGTCCATCAATTGCTCAATGGTTCCCACCCTGATGACCCCTGCCTGCCTCATCATTGCGTCCACTGCTGCGGCGGGTGCTTGGGTGGTCCGGACTTCATGTCCGGGCGGAAGGCGGAGGCCCGTGACGTCGGATTTGGCGACGATCACCGGTTTGCTCCGGGACAGCCTGCGGGCAAGCCGGGAGAATTTACGGGGATTCCCGATTGACTCCAGGTAGAGCCCTACGGCGGAAGTATCGGCGTCGTCCTCCCAGTACTGCATGGCGTCGTTGCCCGAGACATCTGCGCGGTTCCCGGCGGAGAGAAATGTGGACAGGCCCAACCGGCGCCGCCTGGCCGCGGCATAGACGGCCACGCCCACGGCCGCTGACTGGCTGAAAAGGCCCAGGCCTCCTCGGGGCGGCATGCTCGGCGCCATGGAGGCGTTGAGGGATACGGCTGGATGGGTGTTCAGTATTCCCAGTGACTCTGGCCCGATAACCCGCATGCCATTGGCCCGGGCGCGCCGCACCAACTCGTGTTGGCGCGCGAGGCCCCTTTCGCCGTCGTCGGCAAATCCGGCGGTTGCAACCACGATGCCCTTGACGCCTGCTGCTGCGCAGTCGTCCACTACTTTGGGCACTTCCTCGTAAGGCACTGCGATGATCGCCAGTTGAACGGGCCCGGGGATTTCCGATAAGCGGGCAAAGGAGATCATGCCGGCCAGCTCGAAGGCCTCCGGGTTCACCGCATAGACCGGGCCCTCAAAGCCACCCTCAATAATGTGTTCCAGTAGTTGGTAGCCTACTGTCCCCCATTTGCGGCTGGCACCGATCACCGCCACCGACGACGGCGCCAGCAGGTCGCGCACGCTGCGGGCCTCTGCGCGGTGTTCGCGGGACTCCATCACCGCCCGCGATTTTTCGGTGGGGTCGATATTGAACTCGACGCTCACAACGCCGTCGTCAAACCCGCGCTTGAGGTCATAGCCGGCATCGGCGAACACCATGAGCATCTTGCGGTTTTCGGGGAGGACCTCGGCGATGAACCGACGAATACCGTTCTCGCGGGCGGCTGCGGCGAGATGCTCCAGGAGGATTGAGCCAATGCCGCGGCCTTGATGGGCGTCCGAAATGTTGAACGCCACCTCGGCTTCGTCGGGGTCCTCCAGCCGGTCGTAGCGGCCCACTCCCATGATTTCGCCACCGATCGTGATGACGAACGCCACCCGGTTCACATGGTCGACTTCAGTGAAGCGCCGCACTTCTTTTCCGGACAGTTTGGGCTTGAAGGAGAAAAACCGCATGTAGATGGAAGCCTGGGATTGACCGGCATGGAAGGCCTGCAGGGCATCTGCGTCCTGGGGGCGGATGGGGCGGAGGTGGGCTGTCCCGCCGTCACGCAGGACGACATCGGCCTCCCAATATTCCGGATAAATGCCGACGCCGGGCTGATCCACCATAGGCTTAGCCTAGCTAAAACATCCGCAGTACATCTTTAAGGATCCACCGACCCCATGGCCCGCAGCCAAACTCCCGCACGCAAAGGCGAGCCTCTCGGCGATTTCACCGAGAACATCGTCGACATCGACGTCACTTCCGAGATGGAGGGCTCCTTCCTGGAGTACGCCTACTCGGTGATCTATTCGCGAGCCCTTCCTGACGCACGTGATGGCCTCAAACCGGTTCAGCGCCGCATCCTCTACATGATGGCGGACATGGGTTTGCGCCCGGACCGGGGGCACGTCAAGAGTGCGCGCGTCGTGGGCGAAGTCATGGGAAAACTCCATCCGCATGGCGATGCCGCGATCTATGACGCCATGGTCCGCATGGCCCAGGACTTTTCCCTGCGCCTGCCGTTGATCGATGGCCACGGTAACTTTGGATCGCTCGACGACGGTCCTGCCGCCCCGCGTTACACCGAGGCGCGCCTGGCAGCGGCTGCGCTGACCATGACGGACCACCTCGACGAAGACGTTGTGGATTTCGTCCCCAACTACGACAACCAGTTGACCCAGCCTGACGTCCTTCCGGCAGCGTTTCCCAACCTGCTGGTCAACGGCACTACGGGCATTGCAGTCGGCATGGCGACGAACATGGCTCCGCACAACCTCGTTGAGGTCATTGCCGCCGCACGCCATCTGATCGCGAATCCGGACGCCACTCTGGATGACATCATGAAGTACGTTCCGGGCCCGGACCTTCCCACGGGTGGCCGCATCGTGGGCCTGGACGGCATCCGCGATGCCTATGCCACGGGCCGCGGTTCCTTCAAGACGCGTGCCAAGGTGGAAGTGGAGCAGCTGTCTGCCCGCCGGACCGGCCTGGTGGTGACCGAGCTGCCTTACATGGTTGGCCCGGAAAAGGTCATCGAAAAGATCAAGGACGCCGTCAACGCCAAGAAGTTGACCGGCATCAGCGACGTCGTGGACCTCACGGACCGCAACCATGGCCTGCGGCTGGTCATTGAGCTGAAGAACGGCTTCAACCCCAACGCCGTCCTTCAGCAGCTGTACCGCTATTCGCCCATGGAAGATTCGTTCGGCATCAACAATGTCACCTTGGTTGACGGCCAGCCGCAGACTCTTGGCCTGCTGCAGCTCCTGCAGGTTTACGTGGACCACCGTCTCAATGTGGTTCGACGTCGGACGGCTTTCCGGTTGGGCAAGAAGAAGGACCGCCTCCACCTGGTGGAAGGCCTGCTGATCGCGATCGTCGATATCGATGAAGTCATCCAGATCATTCGTTCCTCTGATGAAGCTTCCGCAGCCCGTGAGCGGCTGATGTCCATCTATGACCTCACCGAGATCCAGGCCAACTACATCCTGGAACTGCGCCTGCGGCAGCTGACCAAGTACTCCCGCCTTGAATTGGAGAAGGAGCAGGACGAGCTGCGCCGCGAGATCGAAGCCCTGGAGGCCATCCTTGGCTCCGACGAGCTGCTCCGCGACCTCGTTTCGGGTGAGCTGGCCGAAATCGCCACGAAGTACGGTACTCCCCGGCGAACCGTGCTCCTGGAGTCCGAGGCAGTCTCCCCCACTGTCGCCGCAGCCCTTGCCGCTGCGGTACCTGGACCCAAGGGCAAGGCCGCGGCCCTTCCGTTGGAAATCCCGGACGACCCCTGCTGGGCCCTCCTCAGCGTGTCGGGACAGATCGCACGGACAACCAACCAGGAACCGCTGGCCGAGGCTGGTCCGCGGGCGAAGCACGACGTCTTCCGTTCAGTGGTGAAGACCACGGCCCGTGGTGAGATCGGCGCCGTCACTTCCCTGGGCCGCATGTTGCGCCTGCAGGTCATGGATATGCCCGCCCTGCCCCCTGTCGGCGGCCTTCCAAACCTGGCCGGTGGAGTGCCGGCCAAGGACTTCATCACTCTGGTCAAGGGCGAGACGTTGGTTGCGCTGGTTCCGTTGGATGCCATCCTTGCCGTTGGAACCGTGCAGGGCGTAGTGAAGCGTGTTCAGCCGGAGTACCCGCTGAACCGTGAGGACTGGGAAATCATTTCGCTCAAGGACAAGGACACCGTTCTGGCCGTGGAACCCGCGCAGGAGGACGACGTCGAACTCGTCTTCGTGACAAAGCAGGCCCAATTGCTGCGGTTCAGTGCGTCCAACGTGCGTCCACAGGGACGAACTGCGGGCGGTATGGCGGGGATCAAGCTCGCCGCTGACGACGAGGTGATTCACTTCGGCACCGTGCGCGCCGACGATCCTGCCGCCGTCGTGGTGACCATTGCCGGTACCAACGGCGCCCTGCCAGGCACCGCGCCCGGAACCGCGAAGGTGACGGCTTTCGACGAGTATCCCGCGAAGGGCCGCGCCACCGGCGGCGTCCGCGTCCACCGGTTCCTCAAGGGTGAAGACACACTGCTCCTTGCGTGGGCCGGGCACGGACCAGCAAAGGCGTCATCGGCCGCCGGTGTAGCCAGGGCACTGCCCCACGAGCACGGCCGCAGGGACGGCTCCGGCGTGCCGCTGTCCCAGCCGGTTGAGGCGATCGGGCCGAGCATGGCCTGGGACGAAATGGCTGTGTCCACCGAGTAGGCCGCCGCCGAAAATAGCACAAGGAACAACAGCAGGGCCGGCGGTTGCAGACCGCCGGCCCTGCCTGTATGCCCTGGCTTGGCAGGCTGCCCCTGTCAGGCCATGTCCGGCTGGGTTAGCCGTTTTGGTTGATGCTCAGAATGTTTCCCTCTGAGTCCAGGAACCAGGCTGCTGCGGTTCCGTCCGGCATCGTTGCAATGCCGTTTTCAGTCTTCAGGCCTGGGAAATCGTAGTCCTCGAACTTGACACCCTTCCCGCGGAGTTCCTCCATCGTGGCGGCGACGTCACTGACCATCCAGCCCATCTGGGTGTTCTTGGCGGTCCCTGCATTGGATGTTTGGTAGATGAAGAATCCGGTCCCGTCTCCGCACCTGTACTGAAGGTTGTCGTCGGCGTCTGGATTTTCTGGTTCGAGTCCGAGTTTCTCGCTGTAGTACGCGCGGGCCCGGGCAATATCCGATGCCGGAAGAACGGCACCCACTTGCTGATCCTTGAGCATGTTTTTCTCTTTCCGACTCTCTCCCCGGAGCGAACTTTACTCCTGGGCGGCAACGAAGTCAGTGGCAAACAGACGCAGGTTTTAGCCCTTGCCTGAGATTGCCGGCGGAGACCCCTTAGACTGGCGGCATGCCGATCATCCCTGACGAAAAAGACTGGACGTGGGTGCTTTCAAAGCCCTGCCCCGAATGCGGCTTTGACGCCTCCACCGTGACGCCGTCCACGGTCCCGGGCACTGTGCTCAACATGCTTCCGAGGTGGCGCGCCGTTCTGCGCCGCGAGGACGTCGCGGCACGCCCGAATGATCACACGTGGTCGCCCTTGGAATATGCATGCCACGTGCGGGATGTCTTCAGCCTTTTCGATAAGAGGCTGAACCTGATGCTGAGTGATGACAACGCCGAATTTGCCAATTGGGACCAGGACCAAGCGGCCATCGATGGCGAATATGGACGTTCGGACCCCCGCACCGTCGCTGACGAGTTGATCGCGGAAGGGGAGCAGATCGCTGAGTCCTTCGCACGGGTGGTGCAGGATGAATGGCAGCGTACAGGGCGGCGAAGCAACGGTTCTGAATTCACCGTGCTCACGTTCTCGCAGTACTTCCTGCACGATGTTGTCCATCACCTCCACGACGTTGACGGCTAGGCGCGCCTGGCTATAGCGTCTTTTCCCACGTCATGCTCCGGTTCACCGGGCTGTATCCCATGCCGAGGTAGAGTGCCAGGGCCCCTGTCGGATTTGCAGAATCTACGTCCAGGGATGCAATGTCCATCCCGGCGGCGGTGAATCGCCGTAGGGCGTCTGCCAGCAGTGCTTGCGCTATTCCCCGGCCGCGATAGGCCCGCCGGACTCCAAGCAGCTCGGTGTAACCCTCCTTGAAGCCGCGGACGGCTGCTGAGTCGGGATCATGGCTGGCCAGCTGGTATCCAGCCACTTCACCCGTGGCGGCGTCAACCACTACGGCGCTCCAATCGTGCCTTGCCGTGGGTTCCTCAACGGTGAACCGCCAGGTCTCTTCGTCGCGTGGCTCGCTTCCCCAGTGGTCCCTGAAGGCATCGTTGTGGGCCAGGCGAACAGCCTCGTGCAGGGATGGGTCAAACGTGGATAGTTCCAGTCCGGGCTCAAGCGGTGCTGCTGGAGCAGGCGTGGAAGCAGGCCCTGACAACGGCCGATGCATTTCGTTGAACCAGCGCACAACGTCATAGCCCCTGGCCCGGAGCAGCGCCGCCTGGTGCGGGTGTTGTTCTTCCGTTTGGATGCGGAGGCGGGGCGGCGCAGTACTGCGCCCTGCTGCGTTGTCGGCGTGAAACCTTCTCCGGGTCTGTGCTTCCTGCCACGCGAGCACAGCCGACCCCACGCCGCGGCGTTGCCAGTCCGGGTCTACGCAGCCCATGCCTGTGGCCTTGTCCCCTTCGGGGTTTTTTGTGATTCTTCCGTACGCGCGGGCAATACCATCCGCATCGAATCCCAGAAGCGTGTTGGTCCCGGGATCATTTTTGGTTGACTCCAGGACGTGGACAAGGTCGCCACGCTTTTCGAACCAGACGGGATGCTCGACGGCGGCAGTCCGGGCGATCAGATCCGCCCAGTTGCCGAGGTCCGCAGTTGTGGCAGGCCGCCACTGCAGGCCCGTTTGGCTGGCATCGGGCTGGATCAGGGGTGGAACCTCAGAAGGCATGCCAACAGGCTACTGGGGAGTAGGCACTCTCACCAGCCCACGCGTTGACTCATAAAAAACCTCCGCGAAGGGGCATACGTTGCCTCATAAATAATCCTCCGGCTGGTGCGGGGTTGCCGGGCGGGTGCGTGCGGGTTACGCAGGGTGGATGGGTTTGACGATGGCGGAGCGCAAGGCCGTGACGAAGCAGCTGGCAAGGTCCTATCGGGCCGGTGACCGGATCCGGAAGGGCAGGATTCTGGACGAGGTCGTTGAACTGACAGGCTGGCACCGGGACTACGCCCGGGCGGTGCTGCGGCACGCCCTCGATCCGCCGAGGCCGCGACCCGTTCGCCCCGGACGGGCGCCCGTGTACGGGGCGGATCTGCAGCAGGCGCTGGTGCTCTGCTGGGCGGTGCTGCGGGCTCCGGCGGGAAGGCTGCTGGCCGCGGAATTGCCCGAGCTTGTTCCGCTGCTGCGGGCAGAGGAGGCGCTGCAGGTCACTGATGCTCAGGCGGCCCTGTTGGCACGGATGAGCGCGGCGACGATCGACAGGCGCCTGGCCGGGGAGCGGGCCAAGCTGCTGCCGCGCGGGCGCTCCCATACCAAGCCGGGATCGTTGCTGAAGTCGCAGATTCCGATCCGCACCTGGGCTCAGTGGGATGACGCTGTGCCGGGGTTCGTGGAGATTGATCTGGTCAGCCACGAGGGAGCCAACAACTCAGGGCAGTTCTGCTTCACGCTGACTGTCACGGACATCGCCACCGGCTGGACGGTCAACCGGTCCGTGCCGAACAGGGCGCAGAAGCACGTGTTCGCGGCCCTGCAGCATGCTATATCCGTCTTCCCGTTCCCGGTGATCGGCATCGACTCGGACAACGGGGGCGAATTCATCAACAACCAGCTCTTCGACTTCTGCCAGGACCAGCGGATCACCTTCACCCGTTCGCGTCCGTACAACAAGAACGACGGGGCCCACGTGGAGCAGAAGAACTGGTCCAGGGTCCGCGAGCTGGTCGGCTACCTGCGCTACGACACGCCTGCGGAGCTGGAGCTGCTCAATCAGATCTGGGAACTGGACCGGATCTTCACCAACTATCTGCTGCCCCAGCAAAAACTCGTATCCAAGGTCCGAGTGGGAGCCAAGGTCAGCAAGAGACATGACGCCCCGGCCACTGCGCACCGGCGCACGGCCGCTGCTCCCGATGTCTCACCAATGGCCCTGATCCGCATGAATACCGAATACCAAAAAGTCAGACCCGCCGCCCTGTCCCGCCAAATCCTGTCCCTCACCCGCAGGCTTGAAACACTCTCCACCGCAAAGCAGCCGGCACCGCTCAAACCACCCGTCAACGAGGACTGGAACCGCCGACCCAACCGGAGGTTTTCCAATGACGCAACGTATGCCCCTTCCCGGAGGTATTGACGTGAGGCAACAGGGCCCAGCCGCGCTGGGGAGCTCCAGCCTGGCATCTGCTGGATCGATGTCCTCCGGGTTGTGCGTCACCAACACCACCGTGACGTTCCGCAAACCCCGGCGAAGGGTGGCCATCATTTCGCGTGCGGCAGCAGCGTCCAGGTGCGCCGTAGGCTCATCCAGCAACAGCACCCGCGCGCCCGTCAGGAGTGTCCTGGCCATGGCGAGGCGCTGCCGCTCACCGCCGCTGAGGAATGCCCCGGCTGATCCAATACGTGTGTCGAGCCCCTCCGGCAAAGTCTCCACCAGCACGTCAAGCCCCACGTCCCGCAAGGCCTCATGCATTTCCTGTTCGTTGGGCTTCTTCCCCGCGGGCCTCGCCAGAAGGAGATTGCCCCGGATGGTGGAGTCGAAAAGGTGGGCTTCCTGCGGACACCACGCCGCTTTCCCCGTGAGCAGGGCCCTGCCTTCCTTCACGGGAAGGAAGCCAAGGAGGACGGAAAGCAGCGTTGATTTGCCGGCTCCCGACGGGCCGGTGACTGCCAGCCATCGGCCCGGCGCTGCCTCAGCGGTAACCCTTGAGAACACCGTGGGGCCACCGGGCCATGCAGCCGCAATTCCGTTCAACTCCAGCCCCGCCTTGCCTTCGCGGTCAGGCAAAGGGTGCGTACCGGCGTCGTGATCTGCGTTGTCCGCCTCGGCGGAGGCGGACAATGCCCCGGTAGCTGCCACGCGACCCAGGATGTCTGCGAGCGCAGGGCCTTGGCGGACGGCGGAAACGGTTGCCGAGAAAGGCTCCACGAGGGCCAGTTGCATGAGCACGATCACGGCAACCAAGGCAGGAGCGGCGGAACCATCCTGAACGGATTCAGCGCCCAGGAGCGCCGCCCACAGGGCGGCGAGCGAGCAGGCGAGGACGGTGACGGCCTGGCCGAGACCTTCGGCCCAGGCAGAACGTTGCGCCGAAACAGTAGCGGCACGGTCCTTGTCGCTGAGTGCGGTCAGGATGCGTCCGGCCACGCCGTTGGCGGTTAGTTCGGCGCGGGCATCGAGGGCGGCCGCAACACCGCGGAGCACCACCGAGCGCAGCTGTTGTTCTGCCTTGGCGGCGTTCCGGTCAGCAAGTACGGCAAGGACCGGCGCAACAATGAGTCCCACCAAGGTGGCAGAGGCAACGGCGGGCACGGCAACAGGCAACACCATGGCAGTTGCGGTGATGGCCGCAGCGCCCACGCCCAAGGCAGTTAACGGAGGGAGGGCGACCCTCGGGAGCAGGTCCCTGAGTGTGTCAACGTCGTCCACGATCGAGCCCAGGACGTTGCCGCCCTGCAAAAGCCGGCGAAGTGAGAGTGCACGGCGGCTCAGCGTCGCCCAGAGCGCCCCGCGCAGGCGTGTCATCGCAGCAAAGATGGCGTCGTGGGTCAGGAGCCGCTCGCAGTAGCGAAGGACGGCCCTGCCGATGCCGAAGAAGCGCACACCAACGATCGCTCCCAGGAGGTAGAGGATGGGTGGCTGCTCGCTGGCCCGGATGATCAGCCAGCCTGACAGGCCGGAAAGGGCGACTGCGAAGAGTGCGGCGAGGACTCCGACCACGCCCGCCGCGGCGAACTTGGCCTGGACCGGCCGGAGGACCAGCGCGAGGCGTTGCACGTTGGGAAGCCATCCCTGGTTCAAGGATGTGTGGAGGGCGGCGTTCTGCGCTTCCGGATTGGGTGCGTTCGCCCCGGCGTTGACAGCAAAGGTGGACTGATAGGCAGGGGTTGAAACGACGGCGGCGGTGGCAGCAGCACTTCGTTCCGCCACGGCGGCGGGCCGCTTCGCTGCAGGTAAGTGCTCCACCCGGACTACATGGTCGGCGAGCGCCCTGGTGCCGGAGTCGTGTGCTATCAGTATCACGGTGGCAGAGCCTCGAAGGGACGTGATGGCCGAGCGGACAACGCTGGCTGAGTAGTGGTCCAAATGTGCGGTGGGCTCGTCCAGGAGCAGCACGGTGGCACCGGACTCGAGCCGGGCCAGACCCCGAGCAAGAGCCACACGGCGCAACTCCCCCGGGCTGAGCTCGGCAGGGTGCTTGGCGGCGAGGTGGTCAGCCGAGACTCTCCGCAGGATGTTGACTACAGACTGTGCGGTATCCGCTGTCCCTTCCCCGCCAAGGTACAGCTCCATCTCCTCCTGCACGGTGTCGGCCACCATCACGGGATGTTGCGGTACCCAGGCCACGGTACCCGTTGATACGCCAGTTACCGTACCGGTCACGGATGCGCCCGCGCCCGGCCCGATAAGGCCCGCCAGGACACCCAGGACTGTGCTTTTTCCGGCGCCGCTGTCTCCGTCCAGCGCTGTAACGGAGCCTGCCGGGGCGGTAAAGTCCAAACGCTCGACGGAGGGTGCGGACCGTCCGGTGTAGGTCACCGTGAGGCCTGCGACCACAATGTCAGCCAGCCCGGCCCGGGAGGCCTGGTTCTCGGTAGGTAGCTCGGTATCGGTAAGACGATGGTGCGTGGGCGCCTTCAATACGGTGTTGGCAGTTTCCAAGGCTGCCCTGCCGTCATCGCTGGCATGGTGGGCGGTACCGAGTTCACGCAGGGGCAAGTAGCAGTCAGGAGCAAGGATCAGTGCCAGAAGCCCGGCTTCCAGGGCCATGTCTCCGGCAACCAGCCGCACGCCGATGAAGACCGCTACGACAGCCACCGAGATGGTTGCTATGAGTTCCAGGGCAAGGGCGGAGAGGAATGCCGTCCGGAGCGTGACCATGGTTCGGCTGCGGTATTGCTCGGAAATGTCCTCAAGTGCTGCGCGTTGCTCGCTGGCCCGTCCCAAACCCACCAGCACAGGCAGGCCCTTGGCAAGTTCAAGGATGTGCCCGGACAATCTGCGCAGCGTGGTTTGGGCGTCCCTGACGCTATCTTCCGTGTGGCGGCCTATCAGGATCATGAACAGCGGCACCAAGGGAACGGTCAATACGATGACCACGGCGCTTACCCAGTCGGCAAACAGTATCCGGGCACCGATGAGCAGCGGAACGGTGGCGCAGTTCACCAGGGCCGGCAGGTATTGGGTGTAGTAGTCATCCAGTGCGTCCAGGCCCCGCGTGGCGAGGATAGCCAGCCCGCCGTCGTTCGTGCCCTCAACCGCCGTTCCGCCCTCGGCCAGTGACCGTTTGAGGAGCTGCGCCCGCAGTTCCTCCTTGACCCCCAGCGCGGCACGCCGCGACGCAACGCCCTGGCCCCAGACAGCCAGGGACCGCAGCACCGCGCCGACGGCGCCCCACACCAGCCCGCTGGTCCAATCGGACGGACTTCCGGCCAACCCGGCCAGCGCACCCGCCACAGCCTGCGCCATGAGAACCAGCGAAAGTGCCTTGAGGGCTGAGAGCAGGCCTATTCCGTAGAGGGCGGCTCGAGTGGCCGGGCCGGAGGGGAACACGGGCTTCATGGCGCGGCTATGCTCCCGGGTTGGAAGGGCTGGTGTTTTCCTTGGCAACCAGCACCTTGGCGGCGATGGCCGGAAGGAAACCGTGGGCTTGGGGAATGTGCGCTGCGCTGACACGGCGCCGGAACACCCAGTATGTCCAGGCCTGGTAGGCGATAACCAGGGGAAGGCCGACCGCCGCCACGATGCTCATCAGGCCCAGCGTGTAGTCGGAGGAGGAAGCATTGGAAATAGTCAGGCTGAACGCGGGATCCATGGTTGAGGGGATAACTACCGGGAACGCGGCCCCGAAGATCGAGGCCGTGGCGCACAGCACGAAAGCTCCGATCGCAGCGAACGCCCGGCCCTCGGAACCGTTGCGGGCCCACTGCCAGGCCAAAACAACTGCCGCGACTCCAGCCACCACAATGACCCAGGTCCAGGCTTTGCCGCTCAGGAACTGCACTGCAACCATCCAGGCGAGCATGGGCAGGACGGCAACCGGCACCAGCCGCACAAACCAGCGGCGGGCACGCAGCCGCACCTCGCCGTCGGTCTTCAACGCCAGGAAGGCCAGGGCATGAACCAAGGCGAACGCGACAACACCGAAACCGCCCAGGAGTGCGTATCCGCTGAACCAGGCGAACGGTCCACCGCTTCGGTCCCCGTTGGCGTCCAGCGGCAACCCCGTGGTGGTGAGCGCCAGCGCTGCGCCGATGCCAAAGGCGGCCACGAAGGATCCAACGGCGATTGCCCAGTCCCACGTGGTGCGCCAGCGTTCAGTGTCCACTTTGCCCCGGTATTCGAAGGCAACTGCCCTGAAGATCAACGCCACCAGGACGCACAGGAGCGGTAGGTAGAGCGCCGAGAACAAGGAGGCGTACCAGAGGGGGAAAGCTGCGAACGTGGCTCCGGCTGCGGTGAGAAGCCAAACCTCGTTGCCGTCCCAGACAGGGCCGATGGTATTGAGCAGTACGCGCCTGTCCGTGTTGTTACGCGCAAACAGCTTCATGAGCATGCCTACCCCGAGATCAAAGCCCTCAAGGAAGAGATAGCCGGTCCACAGTACTGCGATGGCCACGAACCAGATGGTTGGCAACAATTCCATTGTCTATTCCTCTGTTTCTAGTAGGCGAACGCCAGGACGTCGTCGGCTTTGTCGGGGCCGGGTGCGCCGTCGTCGTTCTTGTCGCGGGGCTCCTGCTCCTGGCCGTGCGCAAGTTCGGGCATGGCTGAGGCGACGCCGCCACGGACGTACTTGACCAGGAGCTTGACTTCCACCACCAGCAGGACGGCGTAGATTGCGGTCAGGACAACCAGGGAGGTCATGAGCTCGCCGGCACTGACGCCGGGTGAAACGGCAGCGGCGGTGAACATGAAGACCTGGTCAATGCCGTTCATGTCAGGGTTTGGGGCTACGACGAAGGGTTGCCTGCCCATCTCCGTGAAGATCCAGCCGGCGGCGTTGGCCCCGAACGGTGCCAGGATTCCGAAGACGGCAAGGCGCATGAGCCACTTTGACCCAGGGACGACGCCCTTGCGGGTGACCCAGAGGGCTATCAACGCGGCCAAGGCGGCGACGCCCCCGAAGCCGATCATCATCCGGAAGCCCCAGTAGGTGACCTCCATGACGGGCACGTACTGGATTTCCTGGCCGGCGCGGTCGCCGTACAGCGGGTTGTCCGGCAAGTGTGTGCCGTACTTCTCCTTATACTCCCCAAGCAGGCTGTTCACGCCCTTAACCTCGGTGGTGAAGTCGCCCTTGGCGAGGAAGGAAAGGATCCCGGGCACTTCGATGACCGCCACGATGTCGTCGCAGTTCTTGGCACCCAGGTTGCCTACGCTCAGTACGGAAAAACCGGTGCCATCGTGGCACGCTGCCTCCGCTGCAGCCATTTTCATGGGCTGCTGTTCGAACATGAGCTTGCCTTGCAGGTCTCCCGTGAGGGCGGTGCCCGCAAAGGAGATCATCGCCACCACGGCGCCGATCCGGAGGGAACGCATCCATACGGTGTAGTCGCCCTTGTCGCGGCCCGGGATGTCGGCCTCGCCTGCGACCAGCCGGCCGTCCGCGCCAACCACGTCAATGCCGTCATGGCGGCGGCGCCACAGATGATACCAGGCGATGCCGAGCAGGAAGGCCCCGGCAACACCAAGGGCACCGAAGAGGGTGTGCGGTACGGCAACCAGTGCAGTGTTGTTGGTGAAGACCGCCCAGGCGTCCGTCATGACGGGCCGGCCGTCCACCATCTCAACGCCCACAGGGTGCTGCATCCACGAATTGGCCACGATGATGAAGTAGGCGGAGAAGACAGAACCAATCACGGCAATCCATAGGCATGCCAGGTGGACACCGCGCTTCAGTTGCTTCCAGCCAAAGATCCAGAGCCCAAGGAAGGTGGACTCGACGAAGAAGGCGAGGAGGGCTTCGAGGGCCAGCGGTGCACCAAAGACATCGCCAACGAACCGGCTGTACTCGCTCCAGGCCATGCCGAATTGGAATTCCTGAACGATGCCGGTTGCCACACCCATGATGAAGTTGATGAGGAAGAGCTTGCCCCAGAACTTGGTCATCCGGAGATACTCCGGCTTTCCCGTGCGGTACCACAGGGTCTGGATCACGGCCACCACCAGGCCGAGGCCGATAGTAAGGGGCACCATCATGAAGTGATAGACGGTGGTGATCCCGAATTGCCAGCGTGCGATTTCCAAGGCGTCCATGGCTGTCCTTTGTCCGGCGGCCCGAAGTGCGGTGTACTTACTTCTACGTTGTGTAGAAATCTATTCTTCTACACAGTGTAGAACAAATAGCCCAGCCACATGCCCATTCTTCAAGTGGCGTTACGCACCTGCAAGGGTGAATCGGCATCCGCGGCGCGCCGATAGTTCTACCTCACGTAGAATGAAGGGCTGAAAAGCGGTAGATTTATTGTGGAATGTTGGATCATCGCTCCCGGGTTGCGGCTTATGCCACCGGGACGCGGAAGGTAGGGACGTATTGATGGCGAGTCTTGGGGAACTGGAACGGGCAGTGATGGACCTGCTCTGGGCGGGCCAAGAGGCTGCAACTGCCAACACTCTGCGTGATCTTCTCGCGCAGGACTCCGAAGCCGGCGACGGCACAGCAGGACACCAGGGCAAAGACCTGGCAGTGACCACAGTCCTGACCGTGCTCTCCAGGCTGGAGAAGAAGGGCCTGGTGGAACGCGAACGCGGAACCCGGCCGCACCGCTACCAGGCTGTTTCGAGCCGCGCTGACCACACTGCGGAACTGATGCACGAAGTCCTTGGCTCGGCTCCCGACCGCGAAGCGGTCCTGGCCCGCTTCATTGGCTCCGTCTCCGAAAGTGAAGCCGCTACCCTGCGCAAACTGCTCGGCTACAATTAGCCAGTATGTTCTGGACCTCATACTTCCTGGCGGTCCTGGCATTGATACTGGCGTGGCCGGTACCCGTTCTTCTCTCGCGTGCGCAATGGCCTGCCCGGTCCCCCTTCACGGCCATGGTCCTGTGGCAGGCGATTGCCCTCGCGGGTGGTTTGTCCATGATCGGCGCCATGCTCGTCTACGGACTGGAACCGATCGGCGACAACCTGATCGCGGGGCTCAGGAGCCTGGCGGGAATGGTTTTCAACAACGAGCCAACCACAGCGCTTGGCTTCTGGCACCTTTTTGCCCTCTCCGCGGCCGCACTCCTGACGGCGCACTTGGTGTTCACGCTGCTTTTGACTTACTACAAGATTGAACGGCAACGCAGGCGACACCGCGAACTGCTCACGCTTCTGGCATCGCCCTCCGACGACGGCCCTGGCACCGTAGTGATCAACCACGACTCCCCTGTGGCTTACTGCCTGCCCGGGGGCGCACGTTCGGTGACAGTCTTGTCCGACGGCCTCATGGCTGCACTGGAACCTGCAGAACTGCGGGCGGTGCTCATCCACGAAAACGCCCACCTGTCGCAGCGTCACGATCTCCTGCTCTGGGCGTTCGCTGCCTGGCGGCAGGCACTCCCCTGGTTCCCCACCACACGGCTTGCCCAAACAGCCGTCAACTCCCTGATCGAAATGCTGGCGGACGACGTCGCGCTCAGGACCGAAAGCAAAGGCACGCTGATCAAGGCCATCGCCATAGTCTCCAGCGGGTCCTCAACGCCAGAGCCGGGCGGCCATTCACTCAGCCCGCGGGCGCTCAGCGGCGGGGGCACCGTCGTCGAGGGCGGCAGCATAAGCGCCACCGGCGGGGCAGATTCACCGCGCACGACGGCGTCACGCGTCAGCCGCCTGCTCTCACCACAGCCCCCACTCGCCACCGCTCTTCGCGCCCTGGTCCTGGCCACCTCAGCCTTGCTCCTCGCCGTGCCCACAGGGCTCCTCATTGTCCCCGGGTTGCTCGGCTAGAATCCCTTGGCTTGGCTAAGGCCGAAAGTTGCCCGTGGAACGTGCTGATCCTTAGGGAAGAGTGGCGTCATAGACCAAGGACGAATACTCCTCCAAAGCGGTCACGCAGTAAGCCAGGCGCTCTGAAGCTTCACTGGCTTGCGGGAGTCGTAATACATCCCTGGATTTCAACCCGCGATACCAACGCCGCAAGCGCTCCAGGCTCTGTTCTTCCTCCTCCAGCTCTGCGAATGTGAACTTCTTCCGCGAAATCTCCTTGGCTATCTCCTGCTCAAACTTCGCGCAATCCGCCATGAATTCCGCCCACTCCTCGGCGCGGGCCGTCTCGAACGCCGCCCGGAAGGTGTCCGCGCCATCTCGAGGCGAAGCATCTATCAAGGTCCACTTGCCCTCGCTTTTGGCAACAAGGGAACGGGCCTTGGCCAGGCCGGCGTCAAAAGCGGGGTGGGCCGGAACCAGCCATGTTCCGGGGGACAACGGAACCGCCCCCGTCCGCCGAAGCTCCCGCCACACGGCAACACGGTGCTTGGAGGGTTGCGATGGCACGTGGACCAGGATCAGCAACCATCCCAATTCGTCATCAGTCACAAGATTGAATGTAGCAGCTGTTACATTGAGAAGCGTGAACGACCACAAGTCACGCTTGAGTGCAGACATCTCCCCGAGCCGCCGATGGCCCCTCTATGCGGCCGGCTTCACCACCGCATTTGGAGCCCACGCAGTAGCCGCCGGACTTGGCGCCGAAAGCGCGGACATCGGCTTGAGCCTGCTTGGCCTGGGCATCCTGTTGGCCCTGTACGACATCGCGGAAATCTTCCTCAAACCGGTGTTTGGGGCTGTCAGCGACCGCATCGGGCCCAAACCGGTGATCATCGGAGGGCTCCTTGCCTTCTCCGGTGCGTCCCTGATCGGACTGTGGGCCGATGAACCGTTCATGCTGGCCGCAGCGCGTCTTGGCCAAGGCATGGCTGCCTCGGCATTCTCGCCGGCATCTTCTGCCGGCGTTGCCAGGCTGGCAGGCAAACACACCGGGCGCTACTTTGGCCGTTACGGCTCATGGAAAGGTCTTGGCTACGCGATCGGTCCCCTTTTGGGAGCTGTCGCGATCATCGCAGGCGGATTCAGCCTGCTCTTCCTCATCCTCTCCTTGTTGGGCTTGGCAGTAGCCGTCTGGGCGGCCATTTCGGTGCCGCGACTGGCTCCCCTGCCCCGGCCCAGGTACACCATCGTTGATGTCTGGAAGCAAAGTACCGAGCGATCATTCCTTGGACCTACCGTGGTGCTGGCTGCGTCGACCGGCGCCTTGGGCGCGGCAGTGGGCTTCCTCCCTGCGCTGGCGGCAAGGGAAGGGATGGGCACCGCCGGCAGTGTCGCCGTCGTTACGGTATTGGCCGTGGCGTCATCCCTCGTCCAGCCAAGGATCGGACGATTGCGGGATCGCGGAGTCCTGGCAGACCGGCCCGGCATGGTGGCCGGTTTGCTGGCCATAGTCCTTGGCGTACTCATCGCGGGCCTTCTTCCCGCGGCATTGGCCATGGACGGCGCCGTTTCCATCTATCGCGCCGTGCCGATCTACTGTGCTGCCATTTTTATCGGCTTGGGAATTGGCGTTGCCACCCCACTGGCCTTCGCGCACCTGGCCGATGCGACTCCCGCCGAACGCCTCGGCCGCACGATGGGTTCAGCTGAACTTGGCCGGGAGCTTGGCGACGCCGGCGGGCCATTGTTGGTGGGCGGGGTTGCCGTAGCGGCGGGTCTCCCGTGGGGCCTGGGAGCACTGGCCCTGGCCGTAGGAGCAGCGGCCTTTGCTGCACCAGCTTCCGCGGCTTCCGGCTCCGTCACGAAGCCAGGCCGGAAACCGCGGGTCTGAACGCTATTACGCAGTCTCCTAGGCGTCGATGCGTTCCCGGTCCAGGGTCGCTGCCCCTGCGATGATGAATTCCTTGCGGGGCGCGACGTCCGAGCCCATGAGGAGATCGAAAACCTCTTCGGCACGCTGGGCGCTGTCGATGCCGACCTTCCGAAGGGTACGGTGACGCGGGTCCATGGTGGTCTCGGCGAGCTGCTGTGCATCCATTTCGCCCAGGCCCTTGTAACGCTGGATGGGCTCCTTGTAGCGCTTGCCTTCCTTGGCCAGGTTGGCCAGGAGAACATGCAATTCTGCCTCGGAGTACGTATAGATCATCTCGTTGGCCTTCTGCCCCGGGTTGATGACCTCCACGCGGTGCAGGGGCGGAACTGCCGCGAACACCCGGCCCGCCTCGACCATGGGCCGCATGTAGCGGAAGAAGAGCGTCAGCAGCAGCGTGCGGATGTGCGCGCCGTCGACGTCGGCATCTGTCATCAGGATGACCTTGCCGTAACGCGCCGCATCGAGGTCGAAACTCCGGCCTGAGCCTGCGCCGACAACCTGGATGAGTGCAGCACATTCTGCGTTGGAGAGCATGTCCCCTACCGACGCCTTCTGGACATTAAGGATCTTGCCCCGGATAGGAAGCAGGGCCTGGAAATCCGAAGACCGGGCCAGCTTGGCGGTACCGAGGGCGGAATCACCCTCAACGATGAAGAGCTCGGATCGCGCCACATCATCAGTACGGCAGTCGGCAAGCTTGGTGGGCATCGAGGAGGTTTCCAGTGCGTTCTTCCGGCGCTGGGTCTCCTTGTGCACCCTGGCCGAAATGCGCGACTTCATCTCCGCAACGATCTTTTCCAGCAACAACGCCGACTGCGCTTTGTCATTGCGGTTGGCCGAGGACAACCTGCTGGAAATTTCCTGCTCGACCACCTTTGCGACGATGGCGCGAACAGCGGACGTGCCAAGGATTTCCTTGGTCTGGCCTTCGAACTGTGGCTCGGCCAAGCGGACGGTGAGCACAGCGGTCAGGCCGGCCAGGACGTCGTCTTTCTCGATTTTGTCGTTGCCTGCCTTCAGCTTCCTGGCATTAGTTTCCACGGCCTTGCGGAAGGTTTTCAGCAGGGCTGCCTCGAAGCCCGCCTGGTGCGTGCCACCCTTGGGCGTGGCGATGATGTTGACGAAGCTGCGCATCGTGGTCTCGTAACCGATCCCCCAGCGCAAGGCGATATCGACTTCGCAATCGCGTTCAACTTCGGCGATCTTGCTGTGCCCGTTTTCGTCCAGGACCGGGACGGTTTCCTTGAACTTCCCAGAACCGTGGAGACGCCACACGTCGGTGACTCCGGAGTCGGCCGCGAGGAACTCCACGAATTCCGAAATACCGCCGTCGTGGTGGAAGACTTCCTCGTGCACACCGTTCTCGCCAGGGGTGCCCGCGAGCTTGCGCTCGTCGCGGACAGTGATCTTCAACCCGGGGACCAGGAACGACGTCTGGCGTGCGCGCGAGGCGAGGTCATCGTAAGAGAATCTGGCGTCCGGCGTGAAGATCTGGCGGTCGGCCCAGTAACGCACCCTGGTGCCGGTGACCCCGCGTTTGGCCTTGCCAACCACGTCCAATACAGAGTCTTCAACGAAAGGCTCGAAGGGCGCGTTGGGGCTGGGCTTGGCGCCGGCATCAATGAAACGTCCCGGCTCGCCACGGCGGAAGGACATCTGGTACGTCTTGCTGCCGCGGTCGACCTGGACATCCAGCCGGCTGGACAGCGCGTTGACCACGGAGGCGCCCACACCATGGAGGCCACCGGAGGCGGTGTAAGAACCGCCGCCGAACTTGCCGCCTGCGTGCAGCTTCGTGAAGACAACCTCGACGCCGGAAAGTCCCGTCTTCGGTTCGACGTCAACAGGGATGCCCCTGCCGTCGTCATGGATTTCGACCGAATTATCCGCATGCAGGATGACTTTGATGTCATGGCCGAAGCCCGCCAGTGCCTCATCAACAGCGTTGTCGATGATCTCCCACAGGCAGTGCATAAGGCCACGGGAGTCGGTGGAACCGATGTACATGCCCGGGCGCTTGCGAACGGCCTCCAGGCCCTCCAGGACAGATAGATGCCGGGCGTTGTATTCAGAACTCGGTGCCACTCGCGGTGTGCTCCTTCGGGGTATATCTCAAGGCAAACACTGCCCATCTTAGGCTAGTCGCGGTCCCCCATCGGCACCGGTTGCCACTCCCGGAAACCGGCATTCTACTTCGTTACGTTACGCACATGTGATACGCGGACAGCGAAAGTGATCCATCCTTGCCATGGTTCTGCTCCGAATACTGGTTATATGGATGTACAGAACTACTAAGGAGGCCGACATGACAACAGCAGTTGCAGACCGCACACTGAACGCAGCTGACCGATGCGATCGTTGCGGGGCTCAAGCATATGTCCGCGTTGTACTCGAGTCCTCCGGCGGTGAGCTGCTGTTTTGCGGCCACCACGCACGCGCAGTTGAGGCCACGCTCCGGCCCCTGACCTCCGACTGGCACGACGAGACCGAGCGCCTCAACGAGAAGGCACCCGTCCCGGTCGATTAGACAGGACTGGCGGTAAGGCCGGACACTATCCAGCCACATCACTTCGAGCAAGAACAGGGCTCCTCCCATCCGGGAGGGGCCCTGTTTCGTTTGAAGCCATTGATCCGCATTAGTGACAAAGTGCCCGAAACAGCATTGGCCCGGTCGGATACTCCGACCGGGCCAATACCGTTGTCAGTGGACCTCTTTAGTCCACCAGGACCTCTTTTTAGTCCAGGTAGTCCCGCAGGACCTGCGAGCGGGACGGGTGCCGCAGCTTGGACATGGTCTTGGATTCGATCTGGCGGATGCGCTCACGGGTAACGCCGTAGACCTTGCCGATTTCGTCTAAAGTCTTAGGCTGGCCATCGGTCAAGCCAAAGCGCATTGCTACGACTCCGGCCTCACGCTCGGACAGGGTGTCCAGAACCGAGTGCAACTGCTCCTGGAGGAGCGTAAAGCTCACGGCATCAGCCGGGACAACAGCTTCAGAGTCCTCGATGAGGTCACCGAACTCGGAGTCGCCATCCTCTCCCAGCGGCGTGTGGAGCGAAATCGGTTCACGGCCGTACTTCTGGACCTCCACGACCTTCTCAGGCGTCATGTCCAGCTCCAGCGCCAATTCTTCCGGCGTAGGTTCACGGCCCAGGTCCTGAAGCATCTGCCGCTGGACACGGGCGAGCTTGTTGATGACTTCCACCATGTGCACCGGGATGCGGATGGTGCGGGCCTGGTCAGCCATGGCGCGTGTAATGGCCTGGCGGATCCACCACGTTGCGTACGTGGAGAATTTGAAGCCCTTGGTGTAGTCGAACTTCTCCACGGCGCGGATGAGGCCCAGGTTGCCTTCCTGGATGAGGTCCAGGAAGAGCATGCCACGGCCGGTGTAGCGTTTGGCCAAGGAAACAACGAGGCGAAGGTTGGCTTCGAGCAGGTGGTTCTTGGCCCGCTTGCCATCGTGGATAACGAATTCAAGTTCACGCTTGAGCTTCGGGTCCATGGAACCGTCGTCGGCGTTGATCTTTTCTTCGGCAAACAGGCCGGCTTCGATGCGAAGCGCCAGATCGACTTCCTGTTCAGCATTCAGCAGGGCGACCTTACCGATTTGCTTCAGGTAGTCCTTTACGGGGTCAGCCGTGGCACCGGCCGACATGACCTGCTGGACAGGGGCGTCGTCGTCATCGGCGTCCGAGTAGACGAATCCGGATCCGGAGGGCGCTGCCTTGTCCTTGCCGGTTCCGGCGCCGTCCTCGACATCGTCGTCTCCGACTTCAACTTCCTCAGCTGCTGCGGGATCGAAATCTTCGTCCTCGACAACCACTTCTTCGGCGTCGGCCTCGGGGTCCGAAGACTGGTTCGCGGCTTCGGCCGCGGCCTTGGCGCCGGGCTTGGGTCCACGCTTCTTTGGTGCCGGCTTGTCAGAGGTGTCCTCTGAGGCCTTGGTGGCAACACGTGTCGCCGCACGCTTTGCCGAAGTGGCCGCCTTGTTTTCCTCAGCGGACAGTTCGGCCTGGGCGGCGGGTTCCTTCTCGACGGAAGACGGGGTCACAGAAAACCTTTCTAGCGGCGGTCTGTGGAATCACCATGCGGGCAACACCACTATGACCCTGTCAAGTCCGCGATCAATTTCAAATGCGATCGCCGTCTGCAGAGTCACTATGTACAACTGCCAACGACACCGTAATGTTCCCGGATTCCGGGCTCATTACAGGCATTCAAACGCGGACCCAACCGGGTCTCGGCATCCATTGTCTCACGGTTTTATGAATCCCACGCTTGATGAAGCGTAATGGCTACCGAAGGGATCCTTTGTAGGTTCCCCATGCGGACTCTGGACGGCTTGCCCAAGCGCAGATGCTTCCTTGCCCGAGAACCTCGTCCAGCAATTCGGCGAGCCTGTAGCCAGGGCTGGCCGAATTGGCGCGCGTCAGGCAGGCGTGTGCGACGGATCCACTGCCCTTGCACCAGGCAATCCAGCCTTGCAGGGTCAAGGCAGCAGCAGCTACGTCCCCCATTTCTCCCTGGACACACAAGTACGACAGGACGCGGTGCAGGGCATCAAGCTGCCCCCAGTCAGGAACAGCTGGTTCAACACCTAGAAGGACGTCTGCGTAAGCAAAGATGCTGAGCACCCCTTTTGCTTCATAGGCCTTGCCAGCCCCTTCCCGGGTGTCCGTCGGCGGCAATGCCAGCTCTCCGGCGTCGAAAGGAAGTGGGTCGGAATCATCGTTCCTGCTGCATAATCCGAACGCTGCTGCCCCGGCCTTCGCGGAACCGATGCCAGCAGCCGCCATGATCATTACGGCGTCCCGCCATCCGGGGACGCCGAGGGTCGACCTGAGGAAACCCGCGAGTTGCGGGGTTGGCAAATCTGCCGGTTCACTGTCGGGATGGATCCGGGCGTCATCCAGCACCTGGCTCCACACCTCCAGTACGGCATCAAGGCATTTCCCACTTCGCCAGGACGTCCTCATGCGCTGTGCAAAATCCGATTCGGCTTCCGACACTGCGGGGTCCAGGGCACCGGGACGTCCGGGAACGGGTGGATTTTGCCTGCTCCTCGGAGAAGCCCCGATGGTGCTGCCTCGATAGACCATCTCTGCACTGAGCCGGCTGTTCCTGATGCGTTCTATCGGCAGGCCCGGCACCGGGCAGCACTCCTGGTCGGCGCAGAATGCGCCGCGCCAATACTCAGGACCAACCAACCACGCATCCCGGACAGGCAAATCAGCGTGGTCAAGTGTTTCGTGAAGTTCAGCCAGCAGCGGGAGTGTTCTGTGGACAACCATGCCGTCGTCCCAACCGTCGTCGGTGTAAAGGGCAAGCACCACGCCGTCGGCAAGGGTGTCCGACGCCAGGTAACGACGTACATGCTCCGCAAAGGCAGCAAGCACGCGGCCCGAAGCCCGGGCCGGCAGGTCGACGCGGAGAGCGGCCCCGAGCGTATTCCCCTGCATCGTGATAGCCACAAGGCTGTCCTCGGGCCAATAGCCCAACAAATGCGGGATGTAACCCAGGATGTCCTCTGGTTGATGGATGCTCAGCGTCTCTTTGGTGGTCATGGTTCAAGCTTGGGCAACGCCAATGGTTGAAAACAGGGACCATCACGCTTATGTGGATAAAGGTGGCCACATCCGGGCAAACACAAAGCTGCCCCGTACCGTAGTTTGGTCCTTGCCGTTATGCCTTGTTTCCTTCATCCGGCTGTGCACGGGCGGCACGCCGGCGCTCAATCCTTTCGCGGCGCTGCCGGGCCAGGGTTGCAGCCAGCGGGGGCACATGGACGCCCTGCTCGGCCATCTGCAAGCGCACCTTCCGGCGGGTCAGCATAATGAGGACCGTCCCGATGCCCAGCAGGACAAACTGGACGCTGAGGGCTACACGGAAGGGATCAAGGCCGTACAAATCCCCGCCTGAGAATCCGCTCGCGTTCAGGACGTCCAGGACCAGGCCAATGAGGTAGATCGCCACCAAGGCAGCGATGAACCCACCCACGTTGACGATCCCTGTCGCGGTACCAATACGGTGGGAAGGATTGAAGGTCCGCGCGAAGTCGAAGCCAATCATGGAGCCCGGGCCGCCAACTGCCAACACCACCACCAGGATCACGAGGAGCCACAGCGGCGCCCGGTCAGGAAGGATGAGGACTGCCGCCCAAGCCAGCGCAGTGGACGCCGTGATCAGCAGGACCATAGCTGAGCGGCGCATTGGGTGTTTGGAGACGAACCGCCCAAATCCAGGCCCCGAGACGATGGCGGTTGCTACGAACAAAGCCATCAAAGCTGAGACCGTTCCCGCATCAAGTCCCTGGGCGGAGAGAAGGAACGGATAACCCCATGTCATCGCAAAGAGGTTGCCACTGAACTGGACGGTGAAATGGCTCCACAAGCCAAGCCGGGTGCCTGGCTGCTTCCAAGCGCGGGAAAGGGAAACTCCGGTAGCCCGAAGACCCTGCCCGGTTTCCCGCGGCGGATGACCGGGAGGCTGGTCCCGCAACAGCACGAGGACCAGGATGACAGCCAGCACGGACATCGCCGCAAGTGACATGAATGCCGGCGTCCAGCCGGCAGAGTGTAGAAGCAAGGCGAAAGGCACCACGCTGAAGAGCTGGCCCAACTGCCCGCACATTCCGGTCAGCTGGGTAACCACGGGGACCCTGGCCGGACTGAACCACAAGGGAACCAGACGGATGACGGAGATGAATGTCATAGCGTCCCCGGCTCCCACAAGGACACGCCCCAAAACACCTCCAGGGATGCTGTCGGCGAAAGCGAGCTGCAATTGCCCCAGTCCCATCAGGATGGCACCGCCGGCAATCATGACCCGTGATCCAAACCTGTCCACCAGGACGCCTACCGGAATTTGCAAGCCGGCGTAGACAAGCAACTGCAATACGGTGAAAAAGGAGATGGCCGAAGCACTGGCATGGAAGCGTTCTGTTGCTTCCAAACCCGCGACACCAAATGAGGTTCGCTGTGCTACGGCCACCAGATAGGCAAAGACGCCGATCGTCCAGATGAGCCAGGCGCGGGGAGCAGTCACTCCTCAATTATGCCCGCCAACGGTTCAAAGCTGATTTATTGAGGCGAGTCTTTACGCGCCAGGTATGCCTCCACTGCCGCCCCGATGTCCTCCGCGTTGGGCAGTTCGTCGTTCTCATCGGCGAGCAGCGAACGCCGGACGATGCCCTCGGATTTCTCGTCGTACCGGGCCTCCAGGTTGGCGACGACAGCCTGCACTTCCTCCGAGGCTTCAATCTGTTCCGCAATCTGGCGGCCTACTTCCCTGCCGGCCTCCCGGAGCCGGTCAGTGGGAAGCATCAGGGAGGTTGCCGCCCCGAGGTACTCCAGCCCCGCCACCGCCGCTGGAGGATATTCGGCCTCGGCGAGGTAGTGGGGCACGTGAATGACGTAACCAGCCACATGGCGTTCGGCCTCGGTGAGCCGGAGTTCGAGGATATGGCCAATGGCGGCCGGAACTTCGACCGTTGGCTTCCAACTCGAAATGCCTTCGATAAGTTCGGGCCGGTTGCCGTGGACGGTGACTCCCACTGGCCGCGTATGCGGTACGGGCATGGGAATGGAATGAATCCACGTGACCAGGTTGACGTCGAGCTTCTCCACGATTCCGACGACGGCACGGGAGAACCGCTCCCACTGCAAGTCGGGTTCGAAACCGGCGAGCAGGAGGAACGGTTGGCCCAGCCCGTCGGCGAGCTTGTAGAGCGCCAGCTTGGGTGCCTGATAGTCCTGCAAATGGTCTTCGACGAAGCTGATGTGGGGACGCCGCGAGCGGTAGTCGATGAGCTGGTCGGCGTCGAACATGGCTACCACTTCAGCGTCGAGCTGGTCCAGGAGTTCCGCGTTGATCTGCCTGACCACATGACCGGCATCGGCAAAGCCCGTGAAACCCATGACCATATTCAGCCCCCGCAGTTCCGGGCTGTGGAATATCTCGATGTTGCTCGCGTAGAGCGCCTCGGGGTCCAGGAGGGAGCCGGATATCCGTTCAAACACGGCATGTTCCTTTCGCAGTGGCAAAGTTCGGTGCCCCCATGCGCCACTGGTCATGGCGTCGCTGACTCCATGAATGTGGTGTGGGGACTCTGTGTCTCTTTGTACAACGCTGCACCTCCAGTAGGCATTCCTGCCCTTGGTGTGCCGCAGCTCTCATTTAATTGCTGTCAGCAGCCTGCGAGAGACTACGATCGAAACGGGCCGACGTCCTTTGCGACGCTGGACCTGAAGACCAAGGCCGCCGTCGGTACAGGACGTCGGGCGCGTACCGGGGCAGGCCCGCCAAACATGCGGCCCCGCCATGCAATGCAGAGAGAAGTGAGGAAACATCCTCGTGGTCAAGACTACTGACATCATCCTCGGCGTCATCGCCAAGGACCTGAAAAAGTCACCCAGCGACGCACTTGTGATCGGAGTTGCCCAGGGCTCGGACGGGCCAGTGCTGCTGGAGAACCCGCTGAGTGCCAAGGCCGCCGAATCCGTGCAGGGATCACTGAAACTCCTTGGAGTTTCGGGTGCCCCCGACCAATCGCACCGCCTTCCGGGTCTGCCGGAAACGGGCTCGGGGATCCTGGTCCTGGCAGGTGTGGGCAAATTGTCCGAGGACGGCACTATCCCGGAAGAAGCGCTGCGCCGGGCGGCAGGGTCCGCGGTCAGGCAACTTGCCGGAGTCCCCTCAGCTACCTTGGCGTTCCCGACGGCGTCCGTCACGGACGTCGCAGCAGTCGCCGAAGGTGCCGCCATGGGCGCCTATTCCTACACCGAACACCGTTCCAGCAAGGACGGGCTCAAGGACCCGGTTGCCAAGGTTCTGATCTTCACCGGCGTTGACGCCAAAACTGCCCAACCTGCACTTGACCGGGCATCAGTACTGGGCAGGGCCGTCAACGCAACGCGTACGCTCGTGAACCAGCCGCCCAGCCATCTGTACCCCGAGTCGTTCGCCGAATCTGCCAAGGAACTCGCAAAGGGTCTTCCCGTAAAGGTGACCGTCTGGGACGAAAAGCGCCTGGAAAAGGAAGGCTTCGGCGGCATCCTCGGCGTTGGAAAGGGTTCAACCCGCCAGCCACGCCTGGTCAAGGTCGAATACGCTCCGGCGAAGGCCACCCGGAAGATCGCGCTCGTTGGCAAGGGCATTACCTTCGACACCGGCGGTATCTCCATCAAGCCCGCCCTCGGCATGGGTGACATGAAGAGCGATATGGCCGGCGCCGCCGTCGTTCTTAATACGGTCCTTGCGATCGCCTCGCTCGGCCTGCCCATCAAGGCGACCGCGTGGCTCTGCATTGCGGAGAACATGCCCTCCGGCGCCGCCCAGCGGCCCGCCGATGTCCTCACCGTTTATGGCGGAAAGACAGTCGAAGTCCTGAACACCGATGCCGAGGGCCGCTTGGTCATGGCCGATGGCCTGGTGGCCGCGAGCCTGGAAATGCCGGACGCAATCATCGACGTCGCAACACTCACAGGTGCCCAGCTCATCGCGCTCGGATTGCGCACGGCAGGAGTGATGGGTTCCGATTCCGTGACATCAGCGTTGAAGTCCGCCGCTGACAGGGCAGGCGAGCTTGTCTGGCCGATGCCGCTGCCCGAGGAACTGCGCCCCAGCCTGGACTCCCAGGTCGCGGACCTTGCCAACATCGGCGAACGTAACGGCGGAATGATGACGGCCGCCGTCTTCCTGCGTGAATTCGTGGGTAAGAACGGCGACGGCCAGCAGATCCCCTGGGCCCACGTCGATATTGCCGGCCCATCGTTCAACAACGGCAGCCCCTACGGGTACACCCCGAAACAAGGAACCGGATGCACAGTCCGTACCTTGGTGGCCTACGCAGAGGATCTGTTGGCAGCCTCCGCGTAAGCAACCCACTCCACTGCGGTTAAGACGGACAGTGCGGGTAGGGCGGATGGGTCCGCGCTACCCGCACAACCCCGGAATTATGCGGTGTGTAGCGCTGTGTCACAAGTGAACGTGAGTCTGGACACAAGCGCTCCACAAACGCCCGTGGAGGGTGGAGCATGGGTAGGTGGTTCGCTAAGGTGAACTCGATAGTCACAAATGCAAGAGAACTTAGGTGCTGGCATAATCACGGCAGAACAAGTTCCAAAGACCCGATGACACGCAGTCCCGTGTCATCATTCACGCGAGGGAGCGTTTTAGTGGCCGATCAGGCAACTGCGCAAGAATTCGACATCCTGGTACTCGGTGGCGGCAGCGGCGGCTACGCCACGGCTTTGCGGGCCGTACAGCTTGGGTTCACCGTTGGCCTTGTGGAAAAGGCAAAACTCGGCGGAACCTGCCTGCACAACGGCTGTATCCCCACCAAGGCACTCCTGCACTCGGCTGAACTGGCCGATCACGCACGCGATTCCGCCAAGTATGGCGTGAACGTCACGCTCGACGGCATCGACATGTCGGCCGTGAACGCGTACAAGGACGGCATTATTGCCGGCAAGTTCAAGGGCCTCCAGGGACTCATCAAGTCCAAGGGCATCACCGTCATCGAGGGTGAAGGCAAGCTCCAGGGCAACAACACCATCGTCGTGAACGGCACCGCGTACACGGGCAAGAACATTGTCCTGGCAACCGGTTCGTACTCACGCTCCCTCCCGGGCCTGGAAATCGGCGGCAGGGTCATTACGTCTGACCAGGCCCTCACCATGGACTACATCCCCAAGAGTGCGATCGTCCTGGGCGGCGGAGTAATCGGCGTCGAATTCGCTTCCGTTTGGAAGTCCTTCGGCGTGGACGTCACCATCATCGAAGGCCTGCCGTCCCTGGTTCCCAACGAGGACGCCTCGATCGTCAAGAACCTCGAACGCGCCTTCAAGAAGCGCGGCATCAAGTTCACCACCGGCATCTTCTTCCAGGGCGTGGAACAGAACGACGACGGCGTCAAGGTCACCCTTGTGGACGGCCAGACGTTCGAAGCCGAACTCCTGCTCGTTGCAGTCGGCCGTGGTCCCGTCACCGCGAACCTTGGTTACGAAGAAGCAGGTCTGACCATCGACCGCGGCTTTGTCATTACCAACGAGCGCCTCCACACAGGCGTAGGCAACATCTATGCAGTCGGCGACATCGTACCCGGCGTCCAGCTCGCACACCGCGGCTACCAGCAGGGCATCTTCGTTGCCGAGGAAATCGCCGGCCTGAACCCCGCGATCGTCGAAGACATCAACATCCCCAAGGTCACCTACTGCGAGCCTGAAATCGCAACAGTCGGCTACACCGAAAAGGGCGCCAAGGAAAAGTTCGGCGACGACCAAGTGGAGACGCAGGAATACAACCTGGCCGGCAACGGCAAGAGCTCCATCCTCGGTACCGGTGGCATCGTCAAGCTCGTCCGCCAGAAGGATGGCCCCGTCGTCGGCATCCACATGATCGGTTCCCGCATGGGTGAGCAGATCGGTGAAGCCCAACTCATCGTGAACTGGGAAGCCTACCCGGAGGACGTGGCCCAGCTGGTTCACGCCCACCCCACCCAGAACGAAAGCCTGGGCGAAGCCCACCTCGCCCTCGCGGGCAAGCCGCTCCACGGCTAAGTCTTTACCCAAGACAAACGGATAGGGTGCATGCGGCGGAATCTGCCGCATGCACCCTGCCCGGACCAGCAGAATTCATCCGCACAAAAGATCAATAAGGAGAACGGGGACGACATGTCTGAATCCGTTAACTTGCCCGCCCTCGGTGAGAGTGTCACCGAAGGAACCGTCACCCGCTGGCTCAAGCAGGTTGGTGACCGGGTAGAGATCGACGAGCCGTTGCTCGAGGTTTCCACCGACAAAGTAGACACCGAAATCCCTTCTCCGATCGCAGGCGTCATCGAAGAAATCCTCGTCGCTGAAGACGAGACTGCAGAGGTTGGTGCCCCACTGGTACGCATCGGCGACGGCTCCGGCTCCGCCGAACCGGCTGCTGAGGAAGCACCCGCCGCTCAGGAAGCACCCGCTGCTGCCGAGCAGGCTGCCCCCGCCGAAGAGGCTCCGGCTGCGCCGGCTGCTGAGGAGGCCCCTGCTGAGGAAGCCACTGCTGAAGCTCCTGCCGCCTCCGGTGGCGAAGGCCACGAAGTAACCCTCCCTGCCCTGGGCGAGAGCGTTACCGAAGGCACCGTCACGCGCTGGCTCAAGGCTGTTGGCGACACCGTGGAGGTCGATGAGCCGCTTCTTGAGGTTTCCACTGACAAGGTCGATACCGAGATTCCTTCCCCGGTTGCAGGCACCCTGCAGGAGATCCGCGTCAACGAAGACGAAACCGCCGAAGTGGGATCGGTTCTGGCAGTTATCGGTTCCGGCGCGGCAGCCCCCGCTGCGGCTCCGGCTCCCGCCGCTCCTGCCGCTGAAGCTCCGGCCGCACCCGCCGCACCGGCACCTGCCGCCGCACCGGCACCTGCCGCTGCACCCGCTCCGGCTGCTGCCCCGGCACCAGCTGCCGCACCCGCTCCCGCCGCCGCACCGGCACCTGCTGCTGCACCGGCAGAAGCAGGCTCGTCCTCCGAGTCCGGTTACGTCACTCCCCTGGTGCGCAAGCTGGCAAACCAGCAGGGCGTGGACATCGCGTCCGTGTCCGGCACCGGCGTCGGTGGCCGCATCCGCAAGCAGGATGTTCTGGCCGCTGCCGAAGCCAAGCAGGCCGCCGCAGCAGCGCCGGCCGCGGCTCCTGCTGCAGCTCCTGCCGCCAAGTCTGCTGCACCCGTTGTTGCTTCCTCACTGCGAGGCACCACCGAAAAGGCGCCGCGTATCCGTCAGGTCATCGCACGCCGCATGCGCGAGTCGCTGGAAGTCTCCACCCAGCTGACCCAGGTGCACGAGGTCGACATGACCAAGATCGCCAAGCTCCGCCTCAAGGCCAAGAACTCGTTCCAGGCCCAGAACGGCGTGAAGCTGACGTTCCTGCCGTTCATCGCCAAGGCTGTGGCTGAAGCACTGAAGCAGCACCCCAAGCTGAACGCTGCCTACGACGAGTCCAAGCAGGAAATCACCTACCACAACGCCGAACACCTGGCCATTGCGGTAGACACCGACAAGGGCCTGCTGGTTCCGGTCATCTCCGACGCCGGCAACCTCAACCTCGCAGGCCTCGCCGGTAAGATCGCCGACGTCGCAGGACGCACCCGCGACGGCAAGATCGGCCCGGATGAGCTGTCCGGTGGTACGTTCAGCATCACCAACATCGGTTCTGTTGGCGCACTGTTCGACACCCCGATCATCAACCAGCCGCAGGTAGGCATCCTGGGTACGGGCGCAATCGTCAAGCGCGCAGTAGTGGTGGCCGATGAAAACGGCGACGACTCGATTGCCATCCGCTCCATGATGTACCTATCCCTCACCTACGACCACCGCCTGGTGGACGGCGCGGACGCCGGCCGTTTCCTCCAGACACTCAAGGCCCGCCTTGAGGAAGGTGCTTTCGAAGCAGATCTTGGCCTCTAGGCCAAAGCGTTAGCAGGCGCCCTCCGTACGGAGGGCGCCCCATCAACCAAACGGGGCAGGCTCCGGGGAAACCCGGCGGCCTGCCCCGCTTCGTTGTCCGTTGTGTCAGTCGCGCTGTTTGCCCACCTAAGCGTGGCTTTGCTACGGGACGTAGAACCAACTGGATAAGCTGGGGCCATGAGTATTCTCTTCAGCATCCTGGTGTTCCTGCACATCGTCGGCGCAGCCATGATTGTGGGCTACTGGATTGCCACCATCAAGACACCTACCGTCCACCCCCGCCAGCGGGATGGCGCATTCCTTCAGCTGCTCACAGGCATTGCCATGATGGGCCTCCTGCCACTGATGCCGGATGCGGATCCCAACTACTTCAAGCTCGGCATCAAGTTCGCCATCGGCGTGGCTGTTGCTGTTCTTGCCGTGATCGGCTCCCGCAAGGTCAAGAACGGCGAACCCGTCTCCACCGGCTTGGCTCACGGTGTTGGCGGACTGGCCCTGGTGAACATCGCCATCGCAACACTCTGGAACTGAACCTACGCAGAAGCAGCCTGCCCGCCTTTGTCGGGCGGGTAGGCTGCTTTCTTCAAGGCAAGCCAGGGGTCACAATCCACTCTCAGCGGAATGACAGTGCAGCGCAGCCGGCAAATCCATAGGATTGATCCCGGTGGCACCCGGCGATGGCTGGTTGCCGACGCACAAACGACCCCAAGGAGTGGACATGGCAGCAACACGCACCGCACACACGGTTTGGAACGGCAACCTGATCGAGGGTGCTGGAAACACGACGCTGGATAGCTCAGGCCTGGGCACGTTCGATGTCACCTGGAAGGCACGTACCGAGCAGTCCGGCGGCAAGACCAGCCCGGAAGAACTGATCGCTGCAGCGCACTCCGCGTGCTTCTCCATGGCCTTCAGCAACGAGCTCGCACAGGCGGGCTTTACCCCTGAGGAAATCCAGACCAAGGCCGACGTGACCTTCGTTCCCGGCACCGGTATCACCGGCAGCCACCTGACGATGACCGCCAGGATCCCCGGCATTTCCGAAGAGGAATTCCGCCGTATCTCCGAAGCGGCAAAGACCGGTTGCCCTGTTTCCGGTGCGCTGGCCAGCATCGACATCACGCTGGACGCAACGCTCGAAGCATAGCCTCGGGCTTCGCTTCACAGCACAAAAACCTCATTACAAGCAAAGGCCCCGCGACCTCCCTTCAGGGAAGGCTGCGAGGCCTTTGCTGTTGCCGGCTTAGTGCAAAGCCAACCGGATCTAGCAGCGCGCTGCTAGCCCTCCTGCGGACGGGCGGGCAACGGCGCGGGCCGCACCTGACGATAGCCTTCACGCAGCGGCGGGCGGTCAGTAGGCAGCTCCTGGATCATCTCCTTAAGGGCACCAATGCCATACTCGAGTTGCGGATCGCTGCCTGCGGCATAGGCGTGCGGCGGGAAGACCACCTCGATGTCCGGCTCCACACCGCGGTTTTCAACATCCCAGCCGATCCCACCGCCAAACCACGTAGCGTAGCGGGGCTGCGTCACCCCGGTGCCGTCGGCCAGCGCAAAACGGTTGTCAATGCCCACCACGCCACCCCATGTCCGTACCCCAATGACGGGACCGATGCCCCTCAGTTTGGACACTTGGGTGATGATGTCGCCATCTGATCCGGCAAATTCGTCTGCCAGGATAATCACTGGACCCCGCGGAGCATGGTGGGGATAAGTCCGTGGCTTCTCGCCACGCGGCATACTCCACCCAGTGACCTTCCGGCCAATGAGCTCAGCCACGAGTTGCGAGGTGTGGCCCCCACGGTTACGCCGTACGTCTACGATCAACCCGTCCAAGGCCGTTTCGGTGTCGAGGTCACGATGCAACTGTGCCCAACCATTGGCCATCATGTCCGGGATGTGCAGGTAGCCGAACTTGTCGCCGGATGCCTCACGCACCGTGCGCCGGTTGGCCCGGACCCAGTCCTGGTAGCGCAACCGCTCCTCGTCCGGGATGGGGACAACGGCAACGCGGCGCTGGGCACCCGCAGCTCCGCCATGTCCTGGCCCATTCAAGAGTGTCAATTCAACAGTTCGCCCTGCTGCACCCACCAATTGCATGGCAGGCGTCAGCGCCGCGGAAAGCTCGACGCCGTCAATCGCCAGGAGGACGTCGCCCACCTTCGCATCCGCGCCGGGACGCGTCAAGGGCGAGGTTGCTAGGGGATCGGAAGACTCTCCAGCCAGGATCCGGGTTATCTCCCAGCCTTTGCTGCCGAGCTGCAACTCAGCGCCCAGCCTGCCTTGACCATTGCGGCCAGGTTCAGTCACAGCGGCGGGCCGCACATAAGCATGCGAAGTTCCCAGTTCGCCGTGGATCTCCCACAACAGGTCCACGAGGTCGTCGTGGGACCCCAGGCGGTCCACGATCGGACGGTAGCGTTTGTAGACGGAATCCCAATCCTGCCCAGCCATGTCCGGCGCCCAGAAGAAGTCCCGCTGCAGGCGCCATGCTTCATCAAAGGCCTGGCCCCAGGCAGCCACGGGATCCAGGATCACGCGGATCCTGTTCAGGTCCACTTTGACCAGTTCCCCGGATTCCTCGTCCACCTTGCTGTCTGAGGGAACTGACATGATTTGCTTATCAAGGACGTAGACAACCCTCTTGTGATCACCCGACAAGCGGTAGCTGTCCACAGCAGGGACGAGGGTGGTCTCCTTGCGCTTGGCAAGGTCAAAACGCACCAGCGACGGGGCTGTCTTCTTGTCCTGCAGAGTGCCCTTTCCTTCACCGGTGACACCGGATAGCTCAGTATCAAGCCATAGCAGCGCTCCGTCGGCGGCAGCGAGTCCGGAGTAGTTTCCCTGTGGCACTGGAACCGTAATGACCCGGTGTGCAAGGCCTTCCGCGTCGACCCGCACAACTGGCGCGTCGTCGTCGTCGTGCTTTGCTGTTGTAGCCTGCGCGTCCTCAAGGGTGTCCACGGACGGCCCGAAAGGAGACGGTGTATCAGCGGCCAGAGCCAGCAGGTACGGCTTGATCGGGCTCGGGAAGGAAAGGTCGAACGAATGGCCGTCATAGACGGGGTCGAAGCTCCTGTTGGACAGGAACGCAAGGAACTTCCCGTCGGGGGTGAACCGGGGTGATTCATCGCAGAAGCGCCCGTCGGTGGCATCGATGATTCCGGCGTCGGATGCCGAGGGCCTTGCCAGGCGAAGTTTGCTGCGGGAACCGAAGGACGTCACAGGCTCAGACCAGGCAAGCCACTGCGAATCAGCGGACCACGAGAATTGATCGACGCTTCCTTCGCCAATACTGACCAAACGAGTCAATGCCCCGGAAGCGGTGTCGGCTACGAAAACGTCGCCGAAAGCCGTGCCGATGGCCAGCCAACGGCCATCGGGGCTGGCCTCCAGTGCGCTCGTCCTTGTAGGTGCGGGGAAGTCCAGCCGGAGATCGCCCGCTTGATCATCTCCGCCCGGTGCGCCAACTACGGCCGTTCCCCCCACAGTGTCGGGTGAGGGATCTGCGTGGGCGGCTTCGTCGGAGGGTCCGGCCGCCTTGCCCGTTTCAACGGATTGGGTGGCTGGCTGGTTTGCGGGGGAACTTGCCCCCACGACGTTGGATGCAGAGACCGGCTTGGGGAGTCCGTCGGCTTCACCGGAAACAACAGCGGGTTCGGTGGCCTTCGGCACCTGAACAACTCCGGACAAGCGTGCGGCGATGCGCTTGACATACAGAGCCTCCACTCCCCCATGGTCGGCCACATAGGCGATCCGGCCATCCGTCAAAGGACGCGGAAGGCGGGCCCGGACTCCCGGCGTCGCTTCGACCACCCGCGATGGCCCGTCCTTATGCCGGAGCCAGTGGATAGTGCCGTGTGACTCCACGGCGCTGGCTGTTCCTGCAACGTTCGGAAATACATCGCCCAAATGCGCGGATGCTTTCAGCGGGGCGGGACGCCGCGCCGGTGATGCGGAGCCGAGCGTGATCTCCAGCTTCACCGCTTCAGCATCGGCATCAAGCGAGGGCAGAATCCAGAGTTCACCGGCGGATTCGAAGATTATCCGCTGTCCGTCCGTGCTGGCATGACGAACATAGAAATCCTCATGGTCCGTGTGGCGGCGCAGTCCTGACCCGTCAGGAAGAACGGAGTAGAGGTTTCCGTAGCCTTCGTGGTCTGAAAGGAAGGCGATGCGCCCCTGGATCCACAACGGGTCCGTCAGGTTGCCCTCAATGTCGGGAATCAAGCGCTCGAACTCACCGTTGCCATCTGAGTCGATCCACAACTTGCCGCCAGTGCCACCCCGGTAACGCTTCCACCAAGCCGGCTCCCGGGAAAGGACGCTCGCCAGGACGACGGGCTTCTCATCACCGATTTCGGGTCCAAAGGCAACGCCCTCCACCGGTCCGAAGGGAAGTTCGACGGCGGCACCTCCCTCCAGGGGGAGGCTATAGGCGTACGTGTGCCGGCTCTCGGACTGCTGGAACGCGCTGGTCACCAGGACGTTCCCCGCAGGAGTGAAACCCTTGACCCGGGTTGTGGCGTGTCCAAAGTAGCTCAGCTGCTTGTACCCGCCACCGTCGACGTCCGCGGTGACAACCTCCGGTGAGGTACCAACAACAGCAGTCCACACCAGCCGCTTGCCATCAGGAGTGAAGCGGGGGTTCCTTGCCGGCATTTGCTGGGACGAGACACGCCAGGCGCGGCCACCTGAGACGGGGGCGATCCAGATGTCGTCTTCGGCCACGAACGTGACCAATTCGCCATGCACATGCGGGAAACGGAGGTAGCTGGAGGAGGTCATTGTTCGATCATAGTCAAGAGGCGCCGTGGCAAGAGGCACCCGCCCCGCGCTTCGCACGCCGTTTCTGCCTCATGCTTGGGTCGTGATGAGATGAGTCATGCGAATCGTAATGTCCGGAGCCTCAGGGATGATCGGGACCGCAGTGTCCGAGCATCTGAAAAGTACAGGCGACGACGTCATCCGGCTGGTGCGCCGGCCTGCAAAGACTGAGGACGAAAGGACATGGGATCCAGCCACGGGAGACTTGGACGAGGCCGTCCTGGAAGGCGCGGATGCTGTGATCAACTTGTCCGGCGCCGGAATAGGGGACCGACCCTGGACCAGGCACCGGATTGCTGTCATTCGTGACTCGCGCCTTCAGGCCACCCGGACACTGACGGCGGCCATGCGTCGCCTTGGCCAGCCGGAGTTGTCCTTCGTCAGCCAGTCAGCGTCCGGCTACTACGGCGCCTCCCGGCAAGGCCTGCTCCGTGAGGACTCGGGTCCAGGTCAAGGAGTGCTGGGCGCGCTATGTGTCGAATGGGAGCAAACCGCCAGAACCGCTCCCTCCAGCGTGAGGGTAGTGACACCCCGGACCGGAGTGGTGTTGAGCACTTCCGGCGGCGCGCTAGGACCGATGCTTCCGCTGCTCAGGCTTGGGCTTGGTGGACCCTTCGGAAATGGGCGACAATTCTGGCCGTGGATCACCCTTGCCGACGAAGCCGCTGCACTGGCCTTCCTCCTCAAGTCCGATCTGGAAGGTGCGGTTAATGTGTGCGCCCCGGAAAGCGCAGACGTCAACACCATCGTCGGGCGGCTTGCGAAAGCCTTCCACCGCCCGGCCTTCGTGCGCGTCCCCCGGCCCGCCCTCCGGCTTGTCCTTGGCCGGCTTGCTGACGAACTCGTCCTGGCGAACCAAAGAATGGAGCCGGCAAAGCTTGCCGCCGCTGGTTTTCACTGGAAACACCCCGGGCTCGATGAAGCCATGGAGTGGCTGACGGGTAAGCCTTCCAGCTGAACCGTTCCGAACCCAGGACGGCAACCCCCACGTCAAAGAACCTCCCTGGCAATGCCGCTAACCAGGACCGAGGATCTCCGAGATGCTCCACTGCCCAGCCAATCTGACAAGGACCAGGCGTAACTGCTGGGGCTCCCCGGCGGGCCGGGACTTCACCAGGCGATCCGACCGGTCGCGCTCCTCGTAGCCGGAGGTCGTGGCGGTCAGGGCAACGACGGCGCGATCAACCTCGTGTGGGCCCAGCACCGATACATTGCTCAAGCTGGTGGTGAGTCCGGCAAAGTGGATACCGTCAGCCCTTAGCTGCTCCCCCAACGTCTCATCTGCCGCTTGGGCAGGTGAGCCTGCTGCGTTAACGCTTGCGAGCAATTCAAGACGATCCAGTCCCAGCGCCATGTCGCGCACGGCCGATAACGCGTGCACGGCGATTGTCGGATCCTCGGAGCGGAGCGCATCCAAACGCGCTGCCGGAATGGGCTGGTTGGTTTGGTTGGTTTGGGCAGATTGCGTGGCCTGGGTCGTTGTCCCTGGATTTACCAAGGACGTCGAACCCGACGCGGGCTCCTGGATCCCCAGCCAGAAGGCCCACCCCACCGCACCAACCGACACCACGCCAGCCACCAGCAAGCCGACCCGGATAGTTAAACGTAGCCCTCGCTGCGGTTGCCTTCTCCGCTGCGGTTGCCCTTTTCGCTTTCGGCGTTCAGGGCGCGGTGTTATTGCTGTCCGCCCGGGCCAAAGCCGCGACACAGCGTCCGTCTGTGGAATCCTGCCCAGGGGACTTCTACTTAGTGGATTCCTGCTCAGTGGATTCCTCCGCTGGGGTCGGCCCCCGGCCTGCCGCCGCGTGAGCAGCTCCGGAATCACGGAGGAATGGACGGAACCAGCCAGGTCCACGGGCTGCGCCGCAGCGCTGCGATATATAGCTGTTCCCAGTTCCCGGGCGGTGGGACGCGCCCGGGGATCGGGGTCCAGTCCCGCTTCAAGGGCAGCGGCGAGCCCTTTGGGGACCTCGGGAACCAAGAGAGGCAGTGGTGGGCGGTGCTTGGCGATTTCCGGCGCCCTGCCGGTCAAGCAATACCACCCAAGTGCCGCCAGCGAATACACATCCCGTTCCGGCTGCAAGGCTTCTCTGGCACCATTACCAGGGGCGCCCCGGGCGCTGACAGACGTATCAACGAAGCCGTCCGTGCCGACGTCGAGGCTTTGATTCTCCTCACCCACGACGCCGGCCACGCCAAGGTCTGCCACAAGGGGCTTCCCTTGTGCCGTAAACAGCACGTTGCCCGGGGAAATATCCCCGTGGGCCGTTCCCTGGGCATGCAGGTAAGCCAGGACCTGGGCAACAGGGGTCAGAATCGTCACGACTTCTCCGACCTCAAGCTTGCGCCGGCCGCCCACCAGATTCGCAAGGGAACCTCCTGCGGCAAAGTCCATGACGAGGCCAACGCTGCCCGTACCCACGCCGGGCAGCTTCACGACGTCGTGAAGGCGGATAAGGTGCTCATGCTGGAGCCCGGACAGGATCCGGCCCTCACGGAAGCCATGTTCGGAATCTGGTCCCGTCGAACCACCGGAACCCTTGCCGGGACCGCCAGTGACGCATTTGATGGCGAATCGGGCGCCGTCCTTGTCCCTGCTGGCAAGCCAGACTGTCGAAGAGCAACCGCTGCCCAGTGGGCGTAATGGCGTGTATCCCGGTATGTGCGGGATCAAGGGGGCGGGAGCAGCCGTAGTTTCCATATCCAAGGTCTACCGGATGATCCGATTTCCCGCAGAAGTTATCCACAGGCAGGTCCAGGTTGCGGGGCAAGGGCTACGCCGACGGATGCGACTGAGAGGTTCACCACAAAATCATGGTGAGTGACTTGCTGGGTCTAAGCTTGAACCCATGACTCTTGAGTTTTCACAACTGGGTCTTGCCCCGGATTTCGTTGATTACGTGCAGGGCTGGGACCTACAGCGCGAGATCCACAACAAAGTTGTTGCCGGCGAGAAAAACAGCACCGTCCTGCTCCTTGAGCACTCCGCCGTCTACACGGCGGGCAAGCTCACTGAAGACCATGAACGCCCCTTTGACGGCACCCCCGTGGTCCCCGTGGATCGTGGCGGCAAGTTAACGTGGCACGGGCCGGGTCAACTTATCGCCTATCCGATCCTCAAACTCAAGAACCGCGCGGGAATCCGGGACTATGTCGAGCGGCTCGAAGCCACCATGATCGCCGTCATGACGGACTACGGAATCCCGGCAGTCACCGTGAAGGGCCGGGCGGGCGTATGGATCCTCGCGGATGACAAGGGCCCGGACCGCAAGATTGCCGCGATCGGCATCCGCGTCCTTGACGGCGTCACCATGCATGGTGTCGCCATCAACTGCAGCAACGACCTCGCGCCGTATGCGCAGATTATCGCGTGCGGAATCACCGACGCCAGCGTCACCACCATGTCGCTGGAGACTGGCCGGACCATCAACCCGGCAGACATCGTTGACCGCTTCGTGGAAGAGTTCCGCAAGCATGAAGAAGCACTCGTTTCCACCCCAGAAGGAGCACTCCAGTGACCCTGGCACCTGAAGGCCGTAAGTTGCTGCGCGTTGAGCAGCGCAACTCGGCTGTCCCGGTTGAACGCAAGCCCGAGTGGATCAAGGCCAAGGTCCAGATGGGGCCCGAGTTCGTCGGTCTGAAGAACCTGGTGAAGAAGGAAGGCCTGCACACCGTGTGTGAGGAGGCCGGCTGCCCGAACATTTTCGAGTGTTGGGAAGACAAGGAAGCGACGTTCCTGATCGGCGGGTCCGAATGCACCCGCCGCTGTGATTTCTGCCAGATCGATACCGGCAAACCCTCCCCGGTGGATATGTTCGAACCCACCAAGGTGGCCCGGTCCGTGCAGGCCATGCAGCTGCGCTACGCCACGGTCACCGGGGTGGCCCGTGACGACCTCGCCGATGAAGGCGTGTGGCTGTACGCCGAAACGGTCCGCAAGATCCACGAACTGAACCCGGGCACCGGGGTGGAGCTGCTCATCCCGGACTTCTCCGGCAAACCCGAACACATCAAGGCAATCTGCGATTCCAAGCCCGAGGTGTTCGCGCACAACGTCGAAACCGTGCCCCGGATCTTCAAGCGGATCCGCCCGGCGTTCCGGTACGAACGCTCCTTGGATGTCATCACCCAGGGCCGGGACCTTGGCATGGTGACCAAGTCCAACCTGATCCTGGGCATGGGCGAAACCCGCGAGGAAATCTCCGAAGCGCTGCGGGACCTGCACGCGGCCGGGTGTGACCTGATCACGATCACCCAGTACCTGCGCCCGTCCGAACGTCACCTGCCCGTGGACCGCTGGGTCAAACCGCAGGAGTTCGTGGACCTCCAGCACGAGGCCGAGGAAATCGGGTTCCTCGGTGTCATGTCCGGGCCGCTGGTCCGCTCCTCCTACCGGGCCGGGCGTTTGTGGGCCACCGCGATGCGCAAGAAGGGTTGGGAAATCCCCGCCGCCCTGGCCCACATCGAGTCCTCCGGCACCACCCGCCAGGAAGCGTCCACCATCCTCGCCGCCCACGCCTAAGCCCGGGTCGGCAAACACTTCACCAGCAACACCATGAAGCAGTATCGAAGGGCCGGATGCCAGGCGTAATGGCGTCCGGTCCTTCGGCGTCCATCACGTAGAATTAAGGCACTATGGCGAATTCCTCTGATTCCAGCAAATCGACCCCCTCGGCCGACGCCCCCAAGCGTGGGCTGTTCCAGCGCAAGCCCAAGGAAGCCAAGGCCAAGAAGCCGAGCCAGCTGAAGCAGATCGCTGAAGTCTTCAAGATGACGCGGCGCAATGATCCCCAGGTCGTGTGGATCATGCTGCTGGCATTCCTGGCGGTAGTTGCCGTGGCCTTCCTCATCGGCTACCTCCTGGAAAACTGGGTTACCGGTCTCATCATCGGTATTCCGTTGGGTCTCCTGGCCGCCGTTTTCATCCTCTCCCGTCGCGCAGAGAAGGCTGCCTTCGCGCAGATCGAGAACCAGCCCGGTGCGTCCGGAGCGGCCTTGGGTACTCTACGTCGCGGCTGGGTCACCCAGGACCAGCCTGTCGCGGTTAACCCCCGCACTCAGGACGCCGTATTCATGGCAATTGGTCGTCCCGGCGTCGTTTTGGTTACCGAAGGACCCACGCATCGCGTCAAGCCGTTGGTGGAAGCGGAGCGCAAGCGCCTCACGCGCATCCTGCCCAACGTCACCATCCACGTGCTGGAATCCGGTCGCGGCGAGGGCCAGGTGCCTCTGAACAAACTCGCCAAGACCATGGGCAAGATGAAGAACGAACTCACCAAGGTTGAGGTCAACGCTGTGTCCAAGCGCATCAACTCCCTTGGTACCCGCCTGCCGATCCCCAAGGGTATCGATCCCTACAAGGCCCGCCCGGACCGCAAGGCTGCACGCGGACGCTGATTGTCCGTAGGCGCTTGTTTGCCCCTACGAAAACCGCCCCTGTCTCAAAGGAGACTGGGGCGGTTTTTATTGGTGCGCGCTTGCTCTGGAGTTGGTTCCAACCGGTGAGGACTGAAGATCCTACATCCGAATGAGGATGGTGTTCATGGCTTTATCGTGAAGTCCACGCTGGTCCGGATCAAAGATGACTGCCGGGATAACCAGGCATAGGAGCAAGGTGCGCACAACAGCGGCCAGGGGGCCTGCGGGACCTCCCCCTAAGCGGACCACATGAATGCCCGCTATCCTGTGGCCGATGCTGTAGCCGAGGGTGCCGATCAGGAGAATCTGCTCAGCCGCAAAAACTGCGAGCGTTGCCCACTGGTTGCCCCCAAATGCGAAGTTGCTAATGACGAGTGCAATCGTCCAGTCGATCACGATGCCCAGAATGCGTCGCCCGGCACGTGCCATGGAGCCTGGTCCGGATTCAGGAAGTCCGAGTCTCTCGCCCGGATATTTGGAGATGCCGGACGTGTCCGGCCCGCTCAACCAGGAGCCTATGTCTTTTCGATCAACCACTCTCCAAGCCTAACGGCTGGCGGACCGACAGTCCGACGACGACGGCCGCCTTTCGTGCCCGCCTGTGCGCCTGTATGGCGCCAAAGTGTTCGCCCACTGGACCCGCATGGACCTGACACCGGAAAGCCGACTACCGTTTACACAACAGATCATTCTGTAACCTGCCCGAAACAATACTGACACTCCCGGGAAATCCCATCTCCCTATGGTGGTATGAGTTGCCAGCCACCGCGGCAAGGGGAATTTTTTGTGTCTCCGGGCCTCCGGCATGGGCTGGCTCACGCGGCCTTCCGGGCCTGTTACTTGATATGCATAAGGAGCATAGATGTTCAAGACTGCGGACGAAGTCCTCAAGTTCATCAAAGACGAAGACGTCAAATTCGTCGATATCCGCTTCACCGACCTTCCGGGCGTCCAGCAGCACTTCAACGTGCCGGCGAAGAGCGTAGACCTCGACTTCTTCGTGAACGGTCAGCTCTTCGACGGATCTTCCATCCGCGGCTTCCAGGGCATCGCTGAGTCCGACATGCAGCTCATCCCGGATGTGACCTCGGCTTTCATCGACACATTCCGCATTGAGAAGACGCTTGCGCTGAACTTCTCCATCGTGAACCCCCGCACTGGCGACCCCTACCACCGCGACCCCCGTGGCGTAGCGGAGAAGGCTGAAGCGTACCTGGCCTCCACCGGTATCGCAGACACGGCATTCTTTGCTCCCGAGGCCGAGTTCTTCGTCTTCGACAACATCCAGTACCAGTCCTCCCCGCAGGGCAGCTTCTACAAGATCGACTCCGAAGAAGCCCACTGGAACACCGGCCGCAAGGAAGAAGGCGGAAACCTCGGCTACAAGACCCCCGTCAAGGGCGGTTACTTCCCGGTTTCCCCCACCGACAAGCAGGCTGACCTCCGCGACGCCATGTGCGTTGAACTGGACAAGGCCGGCCTCGAGGTCGAGCGCTCCCACCACGAAGTTGGCTCCGCCGGCCAGGCAGAGATCAACTACAAGTTCACCACGCTGACTGCAGCTGCTGACGACCTCCAGAAGTTCAAGTACGTCATCAAGAACACTGCAGACGCATGGGGCAAGTCCGTAACCTTCATGCCGAAGCCCGTCTTCGGTGACAACGGCTCGGGCATGCACTGCCACCAGTCGCTGTGGAGCAACGGCGACCCGCTGTTCTACGACGAAAAGGGCTACGCTGGCCTCTCCGACACCGCCCGCTGGTACATCGGCGGCCTGCTGAAGCACTCCTCGGCAGTGCTCGCATTCACCAACCCGACGGTCAACTCGTACCGCCGCCTGGTCAAGGGCTTCGAAGCTCCGGTCAACATGGTCTACTCGCAGGGCAACCGCTCTGCTGGTATCCGTATCCCCATCACTGGCTCCAACCCGAAGGCCAAGCGCATCGAATTCCGCGCTCCGGACCCTTCGTCCAACCCGTACCTGGCCTTCGCTGCCCAGCTGATGGCCGGCATTGACGGCATCCGCAACCGCATCGAGCCCCCGGCTCCCATCGACAAGGACCTCTACGAGCTCCCGGCCGAGGAAGCCAAGGACATCCCCAAGGCTCCGGGTTCCCTGGAAGAAGCCCTCGAGGCCCTGCGCGAGGACAACGAGTTCCTGCAGGCCGGCGGTGTCTTCACCCAGGACCTGATCGATACTTGGATCGAATACAAGTACGAGAATGAGATTCGCCCGCTGTCGCTGCGCCCGAACCCGTACGAGTTCGAGCTCTACTACGGCGTCTAGCAACACCGGCGGCTAAACCACGTTTAGTCCGCACGGAACCCATCGAGGTTCCCGGTTAAGAAAGGCCGGCAACAGGTTTGTACCTGTTGCCGGCCTTCTTTTTGCTCCCGCTGCAGCCCGAGTCGGCAAGATCCCCAGGCTCTGGCGAACTGGGCCCTATTCGGATTCCTTCCCCTGATCACGGTCCCGGATGTTTTTCCCGAACTCGTCCAGCTTCTCCCTGACAGCCTTCGCGGCATCCGCAAGACCCTTTTCCGCAGTGCTCAGGGGATCGAGCTGAAGGTAGACGTGCTGATCGATCGGGAGGTCGTACTCGTCCTTCAGATGCGTGCCGCCGGAAACGCCATCGAGCGACAAATATACGAGCGCCTCAGTTCTTGCGATGCCAGCGATCGTCCCGAAGACAACCGTGAAATCGTTGGGCTGAAAGCTAATGGATTGACCCACGTGGCGGCGATCCAACTCTCCGGCGGGAATAGCCTTCTCAAACGAACTTCCGTTGTATTCCATGTACTTCTCCTAAGCATCGAGAGTAGTTACGGAACCGAGTCTATAAGGCTCTTCAACGGATGAACCAGCATCTCGCCTTTGGTCTTCAGTGCGTGGTTTTCGGGACTTCCCCAGGTTGCTGCGGGGCTGCGCAGTCCGTACAAAAGACCCGATCAGTTTCCTCACCGCAGCACTGACAGCGGTGAATCAATGCCGCTTGTTCAATCACATAGGTTGTCATAGCAGATATGGTGCCTACCGGCCGCAGTTCCGCGCACGAGTAGTGTGTACTCGTTTTTTACCCTTCCGGCACAGCAAACTACTTGGTTTCGAGGCCCAGCACCTCCGGCGCGGCGACCTCTCCGACGACAGAGCCAGAAGCAGGGGCGCCAGCAGACATGAGTGAAAGGCCCTGCGCTCCCCCGTCATCCTGCCACCATTCGGCGTCAGCAAAAGTGGCGAAACAGCGCCGGCACGCATAGACGTCGCCACTGCCGTGCCGGGAAGCCCAGTGCGGCCCCGCCTGTTCACACCGGAAGCACGTCGCATCTGAGAAGGGCGCCCCCTCCGAATCCCGCTTGACTGTCACGCGAGAATCCTAAAGGACATCGTGCCCGAACGAACAGACCCCAAGGGATGCTCCCCAACGCTGGTCGCCGGAACTGGTCCTACTGCTTCCCGTACTTCTTATGTACCGCCTGCTTGGTGACTCCGAGGCAAAGTGCGATCGCCTCCCACGACAAACCGGCCTGTCTGGCTGCACGTACAAGGGAAGCCTCGGCCCTGCCAACTTCCTTGTGAAGTTCAGCGACGGCGTATAGCGCCTCCGCGGGCCCCATGCCGTCCATCGATCCAACAAGTGTTTTCATTCTGTCCACCTCCATGGCGTCAACCATAGTTGACGCCATGGTTGCCGTCAACCTACGTTGACGGCAACCCGAGAGACCTAAGCGCCCTCGAAGGCCCTGTACATAATGCGCTGCGGACCGGAGTTCCCGCCCAGGTAGCGGCCAGTGTCCACAAAACCAGCCTTTGCATAAGCCGCAATGGCCGCAGGGTTGCGCTCGTTGACGGAAAGCACGGCGCCGGCCTGGCCGCCGCCCTGCCTGGCCGTCAGTTTGCGGGCTTCCCCCACTGCAGCCCTTGCCGCCAGAGCCCCGAGGCCCTGGCCTTGGGATTTCGAGTCGATGAGGAAACCCCTGAGAAGCCACGCGGAATCGTCATCCCGCCATCCAGCCAGGCGCGCCGCTCCACTTTGGAGTGTCAGGACTCCCACACCCACCCCGTTGGCCTCGATCACATAGGGAGAGCGGGATTCCTCTTCAAGACTGATCAGCATCATGCGAAGCGGGTCGCCGACGAAGTCCGTTTGATTCGCCGCCACGGCCATTTCGGCCACCGCCCCCAAGTGGATGGCGCGCGCGTCATCGTCCAGCATCTTGAGCGGTATAAGCCAAACGCTCGCCAACGCGCGACCATCACGAGGGACGAGATTCAGCTCCGGGTCATCATCGGGCATTCCAGTCCTCAATTGCCGTAGAACTCTTTTTCGAAGACAGCCCGGGCGCGGCGGCTCAGGCGCAAGTAGTCCTCCTCGAACTGACCTGCGGCTCCGGGCGCATAGCCACACCAACGTGCCACAGCTTCAAGGTCCCTCCGCGACGATGGAAGTACATCCGAGGCCCGGCCTGTCACGATGACGTTCGCCGACCGGATGCGGCTGGCGAGCTTCCACGCCTCCCGCAGGAGCCCGGCGTCGTCCTTGCCAAGAAGGCCAAGGTTCTCGGCCGCGGCAAGTGCCTCCAAGGTAGACGTAGTGCGCAACGCAGGCTGCTTGCCCGCATGCTGCAACTGGATGAGCTGGACAAGCCATTCGACATCGCTCAATCCACCGCGGCCAAGCTTCACGTGGCGGGCCGGATCAGCCCCACGAGGCAGCCGCTCCGATTCCACGCGGGCCTTGATGCGCCGGATTTCCCTGACATCCTGTTCGGAGAGCTCAGCCGGGTAGCGGATGGGATCAACAAGCCGAAGGAAGTCCACAGCCAAATCGTCTGAACCGGCCATGGGACGCGCCCGCAGCAGCGCCTGCGCTTCCCATATCAATGACCACCGGCGGTAGTACTCGGCATAGGACTCCAAGGACCGGACCATGGCGCCGTTCTTGCCTTCGGGCCGCAGGTCCGCATCCACCATCAACACCCGCTCGGCCATGATTGCGGGCTTGAGCGGCTGGGTAAGAAGGCTGGAGACCTTGGCGACGATCGCCGTCGCCTGCTCCTGCGCTTCCTCGTCACTGAATCCAGGCCGGGCGCGGTGAACGTACATGACGTCAGCGTCAGAGCCGTAGCCAATTTCGCGGCCACCCTGCCGGCCCATCGCTACCACCAGAACCTCGGTTTTCAGAGGCTCGGACTGGGTAGCTATGGCTTCTGCCACATGCAGGGCTCCGAGCACGGCCGCCCGGTCTGTTTCGGCCAACGCCAGTCCCACTGCGTCCTGGTCAAGCAAACCCGCACTATCGGCAATCGCGGTCCGCAGAATCTCCCGCCGACGGATCAACCGGATCAGGCGCATGGCACTCTCCGGATCCGGATGCCGGGACAATTTGGACTGGATTTCCTGCCATTGTGCCTCAAAGGAGATGGGAGCCAGGTCCTTGTCGCTGCCAAGCCACGCCACGGACTCCGGTGAAACTTCCAGGAGGTCCGAAATGAGCCGGGAATTGGCAAGTACCTGGCAGAGGCGTTCGGCTGCCGCCTGGGAATCACGAAGCATCCCCAGATACCAGTGCGTGGTGCCCAACGCTTCGCTGACCCTTCGGAATGCAAGCAGCCCGGCGTCGGGGTCCACGCCTTCGGCAAGCCAGCCAAGAAGAATGGGCAACAGTTGCCGCTGCAGTGCCGCACGTCGGCTGACACCGGCAGTCAGCGCCTCAATGTGACGCATTGCGCCCTTGGGATCGAGGTAACCGAGGGCTGCAAGACGGCCCTGTGCTGCTTCCGGGCTCAGTTTAGCGTCTTCGCTGCTGAGTTTAGCGGCGGTATTGAGCAGCGGCCGGTAGAAAATACGCTCGTGCAGTTCCCGAACAGACCGCTTGGTCTTCTGCCAGGTCGCCATCAGCTGGTCAGGATGGGGGCGTTCGAGCGAGAAGGGCCCCAGGACGGCCTTTGCCAACACCCGCTGGGCATCTTCCGCCGTTGGCATGAGGTGCGTCCGGCGCAACTGGAACAATTGAATCCTGTGCTCCAGAAGCCGGAGATAGCGGTACGCGTTATCGAAACCGGCGGCGTCGGCACGTCCGATGTAGCCGCCGGCGGACAATGCCGCGATGGCCGAAGTGGTGTCGCGGCAGCGAAGAGACTCGTCCGATTTGCCATGAACCAGCTGCAACAACTGCACGGTGAATTCGACGTCGCGCAGTCCGCCGCGGCCAAGTTTGATCTGCCGCTGTTCCTCGGCGGCCGGAATGTAGTCCGTGACCCGGCGCCTCATGGCCTGGACGGACTCGACGAAGCCATCACGGCCGGCGGAAGCCCACACGAGCGGCTCAACGGCCTTTTCATAGCGCTGGCCCAGTTCCCTGTCGCCGGCAATCGTGCGGGCCTTCAGCAACGCCTGGAATTCCCAGCTCTCAGCCCATCGGGCGTAGTAGCTCAGATGCGAAGGGAGGGTCCGCACCAACGGCCCGGATTTTCCTTCAGGGCGGAGGTTCGGGTCCACTTCCCACAAACCCGGCTCGGGTGCGGAGGAGGAAATCGCCCGCGAGATGCCCGATGCCACGGCGGTCCCGATAGTCGCGGCGCGGGCGTCGTCAAGCTCCTCTGCCTCGATGACGTAAATGACATCGACGTCGGAAATGTAGTTCAGCTCGCGGGCGCCACATTTGCCCATCCCAATGACAGCGAGTCCGACGTCGGCGACCTCCGAGGCATCGAACTGGGCCGCCGCCTCGGCCCGGGAAACGGCAAGGGCGGCTTCAATGGCCGCACCAGCGAGGTCTGCAAGCTCTGCACCCACGGCGGGCATGAAGTCTTGCGGCGACGCAGCGCAGAGGTCCTTGATGGCAAGCTCCGTGAGGCCGCGGCGGTACGCCGTCCGCAAGGCCGCGTACGCCGGAAGCCCCGTCAACCCAGCCACCGGGCGCTGCGCACCTGGCTCGGCCTTGACCGAACGAAGCAGCAGGGACCTGAGTTCTTCGCTTGATGCCGGGAGTGGCTCCGGGCTTACCCGGGCGTCGAAAACGTCCAGGTGCTCCGGCCTGCGCATGAGGAACTCACCCAGCGCCTCCGATGCCCCCAACAGCCGGTACAGGGATTCGCTCGTGTCGGGGTCGGCGCCCGCCAACTTCTTGAGGCCGGGGTTCTTCTCAATCAGCCGGACGAGTGACTGCAACGCTGTATCCGGGCTCGCCGCCAAGGAGAGTCCGGCGAACAGGGCATCCTGTTCGATGCCTTCCAGTTCGGGGGCAGCAAGAAAGCGCTCGCCCTTTTCCAGGTCGCTGAATCCGGCTGAGATGAGCCGACGTGCAAGGCTCATTGGCCCTGCCTACAGAATGCCGAGGTTGCGCTGCAGCTCGTACGGCGTGACCTGGAGACGGTAGTCCTGCCATTCCGCGCGCTTGTTGCGCAGGAAGTGTTCGAAGACCTGCTCACCCAGGATCTGGGCCACCAGCTCCGATTCCTCCATGGCACGGATGGCATCGTGGAGGCTGGCCGGCAGCGGAGCGTGGCCCATGGCTTTGCGCTCCGCGGTGGTCAGCGACCAAACGTCATCTTCGGCAGCTGCCGGAAGTTCGTAGCCTTCCTCGATACCCTTCAAACCGGCTCCCAGAAGGACGGCGTAGGCCAGGTACGGGTTGGTTGCGGAGTCGATGCCGCGGTACTCAATGCGCGCCGACTGGCCCTTGCCGGGCTTGTACAACGGCACGCGCACCAACGCGGAGCGGTTGTTGTGGCCCCAGCTCAGATAGCTCGGTGCCTCACCGCCGCCCCAGAGCCGCTTATAGGAGTTCACGAACTGATTCGTAACCGCGGTGAATTCGGGTGCGTGCTTGAGGATACCGGCAATGAACTGTCGGGCAGTCTTGGACAGCTGGAACTCCGCACCGGCTTCAAAGAATGCGTTGGTGTCCCCCTCGAAGAGCGAGAAGTGTGTGTGCATTCCGGAGCCGGGGTGGTCCGTAAACGGCTTGGGCATGAACGTTGCGTAGGTACCCTGCTGCAGGGCAACCTCCTTGATGACCGTGCGGAAGGTCATGATGTTGTCCGCGGTCTGCAGGGCATCCGCATACCGCAGGTCAATTTCGTTCTGGCCCGGCCCGCCCTCATGGTGGCTGAACTCCACCGAGATACCCACGGATTCCAGCATGGTCACGGCGGTACGCCGGAAGTCCTGCGCAACACCACCCGGGACGTGGTCGAAGTAGCCGCCTTCGTCAACAGGGACCGGCGCACCGTTGGGGCCAAGCTCCTTTGACTTGAGCAGGTAGAACTCGATTTCAGGGTGCGTGTAGCAGGTGAAACCCATATCCGCGGCCTTGGCAAGGGTCCGCTTGAGGACGTTCCTGGGGTCTGCTGCCGAGGGTTCCCCGTCCGGCGTCAGGACGTCGCAGAACATCCTGGACGTTTGTTCGGTCTCACCGCGCCAAGGCAGGATCTGGAAGGTTGAGGGGTCAGGCTGTGCCAGCATGTCGGATTCAAAAACCCGTGCAAGGCCTTCGATCGCTGAACCATCGAATCCCAGGCCCTCTTCGAAGGCACCTTCAACTTCTGCCGGCGCAAGAGCCACAGACTTCAGTGAACCCACGACGTCGGTGAACCACAAGCGTACGAAGCGCACGTCACGCTCTTCGATCGTCCGCAGAACGAACTCTTGCTGGCGGTCCATAGGGCCTCTTTTCCGGTTCGGTGTCCATGCCGCAGTTCCCATCATTGAAGCCACGGCAGCTCAGACTTCACTCTACTAAGCATTCGGTGCGAATGCCGCCGCAGTAGCTGCGCGTAACACAGCGTTTACAAACAGTGACCCTTGACACTCTGCTGGCAGGCGTCGCCGGCACGGCTTAGGCTCTATCCATGGCCCCAAGCAACCTTCCTGAGTCCACCACGCCCGCCGAAGTCCCCGCGCCCTATGGCAACGGTCCAGCGGCGGCAGTCCAGGCACCGTCAACGGGCGCCAAGAAACAGGTCAGCAGGGTGCGCATCCATCACCTTCAGCAGGCCAAGGACAACGGCGAACACTTCGCTATGCTCACCGCCTACGAGCAATACACCGCTGAGATCTTCGACCAAGCAGGGATCGAAGTCCTCCTGGTGGGTGACTCCGCCTCAAACAACGTCTTCGGCAACGAGACCAGCCTTCCCGTCACTGTGGACGAGCTGCTGCCCCTGTGCCGGGCGGTAAGCCGTTCAGCCAAGCGCGCCCTGGTCCTGGCTGACCTGCCGTTTGGCAGCTACGAGGTTTCAACCGAGCAGGCAGTCGCCACCGGCGTGCGTTTCCTCAAGGAAGGATTGGCCCACGCGGTCAAAATTGAAGGCTCTGCCTACTATGCGGAGACTGTGAAGGCCATGGTCCAGGCAGGCATTCCTGTCATGGCCCACATTGGATTCACTCCTCAAAGTGAACACTCCCTGGGTGGCTACCGGGTCCAAGGCAGGGGCGATGACGCCCAACGGCTGATCGAGGACGCAGTGGCGTTGCAGGACGCAGGCGCCTTCAGCGTCCTCATGGAAATGGTGCCCGCGGATACTGCTGCTGCCGTCGATGCAGCGTTGCGCGTACCGACGGTAGGCATCGGAGCCGGCAAGAGCACCACCGGCCAAGTGCTGGTCTGGCAGGACATGGCCGGACTGCGAGGGGGCAAGATGGCGAAGTTCGTCAAGCAGTATGCAGACCTTCGCACGACGCTCACGGATGCCGCCGCAGCCTTTGGAGAGGACGTCAGGTCCGGAGGATTCCCCGGACCTGAGCATTCCTTCTAAGGTGTTCCGGGCCTTCTAAGGTGACCCGGGCGCCCTAGTCATCGTCCTGGGCGTCCCAGGCATCGTTGCGTTGCTTGACCTTTTCCAGCGCGTGCTCGGCTTCTTCCCTGGTCTTGTAAGGACCAATCAGCTGTGTCCAATCGGACATGGCGTCCTCTTCGATCTCATGCGTCTTGACGTTGTACCAGTACTCCGTCACGTCTCCTCCTCGTCCCGTTTGCCCTCAAGCGCGTAACGTTGGCGGAGTCACGTGGGCCCAGCCGCGCTTTGTTACTTGCGTCTCTTGTGTGCCTTATATGATCAATCTATGCCTTCTCTTGCTTCGACCGCACCCATCGGCACGCTCACTCCGGGAATCATCAGCCCCGAACGGCCCGTCCCGGCGTCGATCCCCCGCCCCGAGTACGTCGGCAAGAAGGCACCCAGCAAGTTCACCGGCTCCGAAGTGAAGTCTGCGGAGACCATCGAGAAGATCCGTATCGCCAGCAGGATTGCTGCCCAGGCCATCGTTGAAGTTGGCAAGCACATCCAGCCCGGCGTGACGACGGACCAGTTGGACAAGATTGGGCACGAGTTCCTTGTGGACCACAATGCCTACCCGTCCACGCTGGGCTACCGGGGCTTCCCGAAGTCCCTCTGCTCTTCCCTCAATGAAGTTATCTGCCACGGCATCCCCGATTCCACGGTGGTTCAGGATGGGGACATCCTGAACATTGACATCACCGCATTCATCGGTGGAGTGCATGGAGATACCAATTACACTTTCCTGGTTGGCGACGTGGACGAGGAATCCCGTTTGCTGGTTGAGCGTACGCAGGAGTCGCTCAACCGGGCCATCAAGGCCGTGGCCCCCGGCCGCGAAATCAACGTAATCGGCCGCGCGATCCAGTCCTACGCCAAGCGCTTCGGCTATGGCGTGGTACGGGATTTCACTGGCCACGGTGTTGGTGAGGCGTTCCACACGGGCCTCATCATCCCGCATTACGACGCAGCCCCGGCGTACAACACCGTGATCGAGGCAGGCATGGTCTTCACCATCGAACCCATGCTGACCCTTGGCACGATCGAATGGGATATGTGGTCCGACGACTGGACCGTCGTTACCAGGGACCACAAGCGCACGGCCCAATTCGAGCACACCCTGCTGGTCACCGAGACCGGCGCGGAAATCCTGACCCTTCCCTAGCTTTCCGGAAGGTCCATCGCAGCCCCGGGCGGCTGCGCCATGCCCACCCCTCCTGCCATGATCGGAATTGCATTGTCCAAGAAGGATGAGAAGACCCACAAGAACGCTCCGCTGATCGGAATCGACATCGGCGGCACGGGTATCAAAGGCGGCATCGTCGACCTCAAGAAGGGCAAGCTGATCGGCGAACGCTTCCGGGTTCCCACGCCGCAGCCAGCCACCCCCGAAGCAGTTGCCGAAGTCGTGGCAGAAATCGTCGAAGAACTTTCCAGCCGCCCTGACGCTCCTGCGGCGGATTCCCCTGTGGGTGTCACCTTCCCGGGCATCATCCAGCACGGTGTGGTCAACTCTGCCGCAAATGTGGACAAGTCCTGGCTGGGCACCGACATCGACAAGAAGTTTACTGAGCGACTGGGCCGACCCGTCGAAGTCATCAACGATGCCGACGCCGCCGGTCTCGCAGAGGCCCGCTACGGCGCGGGTGAGGGCGTGGACGGCACCGTCCTGGTCATCACGCTCGGCACCGGAATCGGCTCCGCCTTCATCTTCAACGGTCAATTGGTTCCCAACGCCGAGCTCGGCCACCTTGAGGTGGACGGATTCGACGCCGAAACCAAGGCATCAGCCGTGGCGCGCGAACGCGATGGCTTGAGCTGGGACGAGTACGGCGTCCTGCTTAACCGCTACCTGCAGCACGTCGAGTTCCTGTTCTCCCCCGAACTTTTCATCATCGGCGGCGGCATCTCCAAGCGTTCGGATGAATACTTCCCGCACCTGCAATTGCGCACCAACATTGTCACCGCCAAATTGAAGAACGACGCCGGCATTGTCGGTGCCGCCCTTGAAGTCGCCTTGCACCACAAGCTGGCAAAGTAACCGGTACCCCGTGATCGACAACGACGCCGTACGTGAAACCGCAATCGTCACCGGCGCCAGCCGGGGCATTGGAGCAGCCGTAGCGCTTGCTGCCGCCCGGAAAGGGTACGGCGTCGTCGTCAACTACTCCTCGGACGCCCCCGGCGCCGATGACGTTGTGGGGAAGATCCTCGCCGAAGGGGGTCAGGCGCTGGCCGTGCAGGCCGACGTCAGCCAGCCCGCCGACGTCGGGCGTTTGTTCGACGCGGCCGCCGCATGGGGTCCCGTAACAGCGGTCATCAACAACGCGGCCATCACGGGCAACCTGATTGGAACACTGGCGGAGGTCCCTGCCGCGACCGTGCAGCGCGTCATGGACGTGAACGTCTCCGGCATGATCTTCATGTGCCAGGAAGCTGTCCGCAGACTCTCTACCGACCACGGCGGTCGGGGTGGTTCCATCATCAACATTTCATCGACAGCAACAAAGGCCGGTTCCCCCGGCACCTGGGTTCACTACGCGGCGTCGAAAGGTGCCGTGGACGTTCTGACGGTTGGCCTGGCAGCGGAAGTGGCCAAGCAGGGCATTCGCGTCAATGCCGTCGCTCCCGGCAGCACGAACACCGGACTCCACGCAGCTGCAGGAATGCCCGACCGCGTGGAGAGGCTCAATCCAACCATTCCCATGGGCAGGGGCGCTGAACCTGAAGAGGTGGCCGCGGCTGTGATGTGGTTAATGTCCGGCGAGGCCGGCTACATTACTGGGGCAGTCCTCCCAGTATCCGGCGGCCGCTAGAGCTGGCTTTTCCCGGAGCCTTTGGCTTCCTTGGCGCCGGCTTTCGCGTGGGCCTCGGCCTCATGCCGGAGCAAGGATATGGCGGATTCGAAGTCTTCGAGCGACTCGAATGCCTGATAGACGCTGGCGAACCGCAGGTACGCCACCTCATCCAGTTTCCGCAGTGGACCGAGAATGGCCAGGCCTACTTCGTGGGCGTCGATTTCGGCGGCACCCGAGGAGCGGATGTTCTCCTCGACTTCCTGCGCCAGCATGGCGAGATCGTCTTCGGTGACAGGGCGGCCCTGGCACGCTTTGCGGACGCCGCTGATGACTTTGATGCGGCTGAACGGCTCCCCGACTCCTGAACGCTTGATGACGGACAGGCTGGTGGTTTCCACCGTGGTGAAGCGTCGCCCGCATTCAGGGCATTGCCGGCGGCGCCGGATGGAAGTTCCGTCGTCAGCCATGCGGCTGTCGACCACGCGCGAGTCAGGATTCCGGCAGAACGGACAGTACACGCTGGGCCTCCCTGATCAGCTCCGGCCCACGTCCGACCGGCAGGGTGCCGGAAACGCAAAGGTGCCGGAAGATTCTCTTCCGGCACCAGTTTACGTTCGATGACACCCTAATGACAAGCTTGTAATTACTACATGTAGTGGTGTTGACCCGTACATGTTGTGGTCAGGTCGCCCCGGGCACCTGCGGTCTTCGACCTCAGCTTCGACCGCTGAAGCGGATCCTGACCGCATCCCCATGGCCCGGAAGATCCTCCGCCCCGGCCAAACTCACGATGTGTGCACTGACCTGCTCCAGAGCCGCACGGCTGTAGTTGATGACCTGCACTGCGCGCAGGAAGGTGGTGACGTTCAGCCCCGAGGAGAAGGCAGCCGTACCGCTCGTGGGCAGGACGTGATTGGACCCGGCACAATAGTCGCCGAGGCTCACCGGGCTGTAGTCCCCCACGAAAATGGCGCCCGCGTTGCGGATCCGCGCCGCCACGGCCGGTGCATCCGCCGTCATGATTTCAAGGTGCTCAGCGGCATAGGCGTTGCACACCGCAATCCCCTGTTCCAGGTCATCCACCAGCACTACACCCGATTGTGGACCGGAAAGTGCCTCAAGGACACGTGCGCTGTGCTTCGTGGCCGCTGCCTGCCGTGCCAATTCACCCACGACGGCGTCCACCAGGTCTGCGGAGTCCGTCACCAGGACAGAAGCAGCTTTGGGATCGTGCTCGGCCTGGCTGATGAGATCGGCAGCCACCAGCGCGGGGTGGGCAGTGGAATCGGCCAGGATAGCGATCTCGGTAGTTCCTGCCTCGGAATCGATGCCAACGACTCCCTTCACCAGCCTCTTGGCAGTGGCGACGAAGATATTGCCGGGCCCCGTGACGAGATCCACGGGCTCGATGGGAGGTACTCCCTCCGAACCGGGGATGCCGTAGGCAAACGAAATGACTGCCTGGGCACCGCCAATTGCATAGACCTCATCGATTCCCAGCAGCGCTGCCGCGGCAAGGATGGTGGGGTGCGGGAGTCCGCCGAAGTCCTTTTGAGGCGGCGACGCCAAGGCGATGGATTCGACACCTGCAGCAACGGCGGGAACAACGTTCATGATCACCGAGGAGGCCAGGGGCGCCAGACCACCGGGGACATACAGTCCAACACGCCCCACGGGAATCCAGTTCTGGCTGACAACCGCGCCATCAGCCAAAGCGACGTCAACATTGGCTGGACGCTGCTGGTCGGCGAATTGCCTTGCCCGGCTGATCGACTCTTCCAGCGCGGCGCGGACAGTCGGATCAATGTCGGCCAGGGCCTTGGCAAGTGCCTCCGCCGGTACACGCGGGTGGGACTGTTCAACGCCGTCGAAATTCCTTGCAAGTTCCGCCAGAGCGGCAAAACCGCGGCTGCGGACGGCTCCCATGATGTCCAGGACCTTCTGCTCCGCATCCGCCATCGTCTGATGCTTCGCCCTGGGTACCGCAGCGCGCAGCTCAGCCAGCGAGAGGTGGCGGCCGCGGAAATCGATACTGCGGAAATTCAAGGAGGCAGCGGCAGGGGCGGAAGTATCCGAAGAAGTGGTCACCCGGCTATTTTACGGGCTTCCTGGAAAGAACCCCGAACAGCGCAAGTACGAACGTCACGAAGGCGACAGCACCGGGCCACAGGAAGAGGACGGCGTAGGAACGAAGGGTGAAACCGTAGTCCGCGCCCAGGGAAGGGTCCGGAGCGGGGCCCCATAGCTGCGCCGCAACCAAGCCAACCACCCAGGCAATCGCTGCGCCTGCAGCGCCCCCTGCCAGCGCCAGCGCCAACCGCCTGCCGGCCCCGCTCCCCTGGAGCTTTCCGTCGAGAATGAGGCCCGTGACACACCCGGCCACCAGCATCAGCCCGGCAAGGACCAAGTCGCGCGGCAACCACGAATCAGGGCTGGCAGGATTTGCCAGTTCGGGGTTTCCCGATATCAGGTTTCCCCCGCCCGGCGCCAGGATCCACCAGAGAACGCCTACGGCTACCCCCGCCGCCGCAGGTAGGACAAGCCACAGGGCGTCCCGCGAACGCCAGGGAGTTGCGGCGTCGGGTTGGGTTTCCGCGGGAACGTGCACAGTGGGCTGAGTCATGGAACTCACATTAACAAAGGTTCACGTGTGCTCATTAAAATGCGGAAGTGGGGCACAGGGAGGAATACCCTGAGAGAAAGACGCCCCCGACCCCAGTTCCAGGAGATTCATCAACGTGGCAAGCGAACTATCCGGCTTCGAAAAGACGTTCAGGGAAATGTTTCGCCGCCATGCCGCCGGGGTGGCCATCATCACAGCAAACCTGAATGGCAAGCCGTTCGGCTTCACGGCCACCTCCGTTGCGTCCCTGTCCGCCGAACCGCCGCGTTTCACCTTCAACATGGCCCGAAGCTCAAGCTCCTGGCCGGCCATCGCCAATGCCAGCTACATTGGCGTGCACATGCTCGGACTGGAGAACCAGGCGCTGGCAGATCGTTTCGCCAAGACGCGGGACCGCTTCGAGGGAGACCACTGGGAGCCAGGTCCGTACGAAGTCCCCATTCTCAAGGACGTCGCAGGTTGGCTGGTGGGAAAGATCCAAATGCGGTTGTCGTTTGAGAACAACGCTGTTGTGGTCGTGGAGGTCGTGGACGGCCAGGTGGGCGACGACGGCGCTCCCCTGCTCTATCACGGTGGCGGCTACAGCCAGCCGAGGCCGCTGGACTACGAAATCTAGCCTTCTCCACGCTTTCGGCCATCCTGTGAGCTAATTGTCCAGGCAGGCCGGACCCAACAGGACTTTCAGGTCGCCAAAGAGCGATGGGCTGGGGTTGACCCGCATGTGCACGGGAAGCCCCATGACCTCAACCTTGGTGTCCCCCATGAGCTTGAGCCGGACCTCTGAGTTGCCCCGATGTGTCCGCAGCACATCCCGAAGGTCAGTAACCACCGCCTCGGTGGCCTTGAACGTCGGAATCGTGATCACCACCGGTCCGTTCACGCTCTCACTGAGGTCCGGCACCGAGAGTTCCATGCAGTTCAGCGTCACGGCGCCATCGTCCCTGCGCTGCAGGCGCCCCTTGACCACCACGATCAGGTCTTCAGCCAGGACGGAGGCGATCGGCCCGTACACCTGGCCGAAGAACATGACCTCCATGGAGCCGCCCAGGTCTTCAATCTCGGCACGGGCGTAGGCGTTGCCACTGGCTTTGGCGATCCTGCGGCTCAACGAGGTGATCATGCCCGCGATGGTGACTATCGCGCCGTCGTGCGGTCCGTCCTCGGCGATGATCGAGGTAATGGACTGCTCCGCATGCTGGCTGAGGACGCCTTCCAAGCCCTGCAAGGGGTGATCCGAAACATACAGACCGAGCATGTCGCGCTCGAAGGACAGCTTGTCCTTCTTCTCCCATTCGGGAAGGTCCGGAATTTCCGTAGTCAGCGAAGCTTCAGGTTCCTGGTCCTCGAAGCCGGCGAAGAGATCGAACTGGCCGATTGCCTCGTTGCGCTTGAGCGTGATGACGGAGTCAATGGCTTCCTCGTGGATCATGGCCAAAGCACGGCGATGGTGTCCAAGCGAGTCGAAGGCACCAGCCTTAATCAAGGATTCGATCGTGCGCTTGTTGCAGACAACGGCCGGGACCTTCATCAGGAAGTCCTTGAACGATGTGTAGCTGCCCTCCGTGGCCCGTGCGGAGACCATGGCTTCCACCACGTTCACGCCGACGTTTCGGATGGCCCCCATGCCGAAGCGGATGTCCGTTCCCACAGGGGTGAAGTTCAACGAGGATTCATTGACGTCCGGCGGAAGAACGGTAATGCCCATCCGGCGGCACTCGTTGAGATAGATCGCAGACTTGTCCTTGTCATCACCGACGGACGTCAGCAGGGCAGCCATGTACTCGGGCGCATAATGTGCCTTCAAGTAGGCAGTCCAGTAAGAAATGACCCCATAAGCGGCCGAGTGCGCTTTATTGAAGGCGTAGTCGGAGAACGGAAGCAGAATGTCCCAGAGCGTCTTGACGGCGGCCATGGAGTAGCCGTTGTCCTGCATACCTTGGGAGAAGCCGGCGAACTGCTTGTCCAGCTCCGACTTCTTCTTCTTGCCCATGGCACGGCGCAGGATGTCGGCTTGGCCCAGCGAGTAGCCGGCAAGCTTCTGCGCCACCGCCATAACCTGTTCCTGGTACACGATCAGGCCGAATGTCCCACCCAGGATTTCCTTGAGCGGTTCTTCCAACTCCGGGTGGATGGGAATTACTTCCTGGATCCCGTTTTTGCGCAGGGCGTAGTCGGTGTGGGCGTTGGCGCCCATGGGTCCAGGCCGGTACAGCGCAAGGACAGCGGAGATGTCTTCGAAGTTGTCAGGCTTCATGAGTTTGAGCAGGGACCGCATGGGCCCGCCGTCGAGCTGGAACACGCCCAAGGTGTCACCGCGCGCCAGGAGCTCGTAGGAGGCGGCGTCATCCAGTGCGAGGTTTTCCAGGTCCAGGTCGACACCGCGGTTCATCTTGATGTTTTCCAGGGCGTCCGAAATGATCGTGAGGTTCCGGAGGCCCAGGAAGTCCATCTTGATCAGGCCGAGGCCCTCGGACGTTGGGTAGTCGAACTGGGTAATAACCTGGCCGTCCTGGAAACGGCGCATGATCGGAATGACATCGATGATGGGGTCCGAGGACATGATGACTCCGGCGGCATGGACACCCCATTGGCGTTTCAGGCCCTCAATGCCCAGCGCAGTCTCAAAGACCTTGGCAGCCTCGGGGTCCGTGGCGATCAGCTGGCGGAAATCTCCTGCTTCGCTGTAGCGCTTGGACTCCGGGTTCTGGATGTCGGCCAGTGGGATGTCCTTGGCCATGACGGCCGGCGGCAGGGCCTTGGTCAACTGCTCGCCCATGCTGAACGGGTAGCCAAGCACACGGGAGGAGTCCTTGAGCGCCTGCTTGGTCTTGATGGTTCCATAGGTGACGATCATCGCCACGCGCTCGTCGCCGTACTTCTTCGTGACGTAGTCGATCACCTCGGAGCGGCGGCGATCATCGAAGTCGACGTCGAAGTCAGGCATCGAGACACGGTCCGGGTTGAGGAAGCGCTCGAAGATCAGGCCGTGCTGGAGCGGATCAAGGTCGGTAATACGCATGGCGTAGGCCACCATGGAGCCTGCACCGGAACCACGCCCCGGACCAACGCGGATCCCGTTGTTCTTGGCCCAGTTGATGAAGTCGGCCACCACGAGGAAGTACCCGGGGAAGCCCATCGAGGTGATGACCCCGAGTTCGTAGTCAGCCTGCTTGCGCACCTTGTCCGGCACGCCCTGCGGATAGCGGTAGGCCAGCCCCTTGTCCACTTCCTTGACCAGCCAGGAGGTTTCGTCCTCGCCCGGCGGGCAAGGAAAGCGCGGCATGTAGTTGGCGTCGGTGTTGAAGGACACCTCGCAACGTTCTGCAATGAGCAGCGTGTTATCGCAGGCATCCGGGTGATCACGGAAAAGCTCACGCATTTCCTGCGGGGATTTCAGGTAGTAGCCGCTGCCGGAGAAGGCAAACCTGGATCCGCCGTTGTCGTACGTGGGCTCAAGGAGCGTGGAACCGGACTGAATGGCCAGCAGTGCCTCGTGCGCCTTCGCATCGTGCTCGTGCGTGTAGTGGAGGTCGTTCGTGGCCACCAGGGGAAGATTCAGGTCCTTGGCCAGGCGCAGGAGGTCCCCGGTGACGCGGCGTTCAATGTCCAGGCCATGGTCCATCAGTTCGCAGAAATAGTTCTCCGCGCCAAAGATGTCCCTGAACTCTGCCGCAGCCTCCAGCGCCTCACGGTACTGGCCAAGCCGAAGGCGGGTCTGGACTTCACCGGACGGGCATCCTGTGGTGGCAATAAGCCCCTCGGAGTACGTATTGAGCAATTCCCGGTCCAGGCGGGGCCACTTGCCAAAGACGGAATCCAATGAAGCAATGGACGAAGCCCGGAACAGGTTCCGCATGCCAACGTTGTTGTAGCTCAGAAGCGTCATGTGGGTGTAGGAACCACCACCGGAGACGTCGTCCTTGCGCTGGCTCTCATCCCCCCACCGGACACGTTCTTTGTCCCCCCGGGCCGTACCAGGGGTTACGTAGGCTTCTACACCGATGATCGGCTTGATGCCCTTGTCGGTGGCCTTGCGCCAAAAATCGAAGGCACCAAAGAGGTAGCCGTGATCAGTGGTGGCCAGGGCGGGCATCCCCAGGCGTTCGGTTTCATCGAACAGCTCACCCAGGCGGGCCGCTCCATCCAGCATGGAGTATTCGGTGTGGGTGTGCAGGTGGACGAACGAATCATTGCTGGAAGTCACCACGACAGTCTACCGTCCCGCCCCCGACAAAATGCGGAGCCCTTGGACCGGGCAGGCCCGGAACGGTTGCCTAGGCTGAGCCCGTGGCCAGCAGGTCAAGGGCGTACTGAAGGTCCGCCGGGTAGTCGCTGGTGACTTCCACCCACTCGCCGGTCCGCGGGTGTGTGAAACCCAGTTGCCGTGCATGAAGCCACTGCCGTGTCAGTCCCAGGTTTGCTGCGAGACGGGGATCAGCACCATAGGTGAGATCGCCGGCGCAAGGGTGCCGCAACGCAGAGAAGTGGACCCTGATCTGGTGCGTGCGGCCCGTTTCCAGGTGCACCTCCACCAACGTAGCTTTACCAAAGGCTTCCAGGACCTCGTAGTGGGTCACTGAGGGCCGGCCGTCTTCGATCACCGCGAAGCGCCAGTCGTGGCCGGGGTGGCGGCCGATCGGGGCATCAATAGTGCCCTCCAGCGGATCCGGAAGTCCTTGGACAACCGCGTGGTAGACCTTGTCCACCGTGCGTTCCTTGAAAGCCCTTTTCAGGACCGTGTAGGCATGCTCGGTCTTGGCCACGACCATCACGCCGGAAGTGCCGACGTCGAGCCTGTGGACAATGCCCGCACGCTCCGGTGCTCCCGACGTCGAAATCCGGTAGCCTGCTCCAGCCAGGCCTCCGACCACCGTGGGCCCCACCCAACCAGGCGATGGATGCGCCGCCACTCCCACGGGTTTGTCGATGACAACGAATTCCTCGTCATCCAGCAGGATCTTCAGGCCTTCCACAACTTCCTCCACGACTTCCAAGGGATCCGGCCGCTCGGGAACCGTGACGTCCAGCACCGCGCCCGCAATGAGCTTTGCTGACTTGCCGAGAGCCGCACCGCCGCTGGTGACGTTTCCTTCGGCGATAAGCAGCGCCGCAGCAGAACGCGAAATGTCCAGCAACCTTGCAAGGCCGGCGTCAGCCCGCGCTCCTGCAAGGTCCTCAGGTACTACAACCGACTCACTCACCGACAGTCTCCCCGCTGGAGCCCGGAGCCGGCTTGGCTGGCTTCGCTGACTTCGGTGCAGCCACTTGCCGGGTGCCATCCATGCCCACCCCGCGCAGGGTCAGCAGGCAAATGATGACAACGCCCGACACAACAGCGGAGTCGGCGATGTTGAAGATCGCAAAGTTTGGTACCTGGATGAAATCCACAACATGGCCCATGGCGAAGGACGGTTCACGGAACAAGCGGTCGGTCAGGTTTCCCAATGCACCGCCAAGCAGCAGCCCAAGCGACAATGCCCACCAGGCGGAGCCGAGCCGTCGCAACTGCAAAAGGATGGCTACAGACACCCCGGCCATGACGATCGTGAAGATCCAAGTGACGTTCTCACCGATGGAAAAAGCTGCCCCTGAATTCCGGATGTAGTACCAGTGCAGCAGTGGTGGCAGCACTGGAATGCGCTCACCTTCTGTCATGGTGCTGGTCACCCAGAGCTTGGTGAGCTGGTCAAAGACATAGGCAAAAACCGCAAAGCCGGCAAAGAGCCAGAGCATTGCAGGACGCCATTTCCGGACGGGAAGTTCCGGCCGGGATGCGTCGTCGGTGAGGTCGTCGGTCATAGTGCTTTCGTTCGTGGAGCGTTGGGGGCTGCTGTCAGGGTGTTAACAGCAAAAGCCGGTGGCAGAGGAGACCCCAGCCACCGGCTTTCAGAATACTTGCTAAACGTCAGCGGTTGCTTCGCCGACCTCAGGGGCAGCGACGGAACCACGGGCGTCCAGGTCGCGCAGCTGGCCCTCGATGTATGCCTTCAGGCGTGAGCGGTAGTCACGTTCGAAACCACGGAGCTGTTCAACCTTGCGCTCCAGGACCGAACGCTGTTGCTCAAGGGCACCAAGGATCTTACGGGACTTCTCCTGGGCGTCGTTGACCAGGCTGGAAGCCTCGATCTGCGCCTCAGCGATAATCTTTTCCTTCTGCTGCGCACCGTCGGCAACGTGCTTGTCGTGCATCTGCTGCGCCATGGCCAGCAGGCCTGCAGCGGACTCAGCGGTAGGCGTAACACCGTTGCTGGGAGCCGGTGCCTTGGCTGCGGCAGCCGCAGCGGCCTGCTCGGCTTCCTTCTTCTTGGCAGCCTCAGCAGCCTTCGCTTCGGCTTCCGCCTTGGCCTCGGCTTCCTTGTCCACCTTGGCCGGGGCAGGAACCTTCTCGACGACCGGAGCCGCAGCAGTTGCCGCGGGCACAGCCGAGCCAGCTTCGCCGAGCTTCTTGCGAAGTTCGTCGTTCTCCTGGTTCAGGCGGCGCAGCTCAACCACGATCTCGTCGAGGAAGTCATCTACCTCGTCCTGGTCGTAGCCTTCGCGGAACTTGGTCGGCTGAAAGCGCTTGTTGACAACGTCTTCTGGCGTCAAAGCCATCTGGTCACCTCGTTGGTCTAGTTAGTCAGTAGGCCTTCCGGCCGTTCAAAACTACGGTACCTAAATATCATCTGGTTCCTCCAATTCAACACCATCGTGTTGAATTGGAGAATTTGCGGCCTTCAGACCCATCGCGAGCCCCCGGTTCCGCGGTACAGCATCACTGCGCAGCTACGCCAGGCTGCTGCTCACCGCCATGGCAATGCTCACGGCAATAATCAGGATCAGGAAGCCCAGGTCCAGGGAGATTCCACCCAGCTGCAGTGGAGGTATCAACCTGCGAAGCCTCCTCAGTGGCGGGTCTGTCACCGAGTAGACAACATGGGCTGTTACCAACGCCACACCGCGGGGACGCCATTGACGGGCGAACATCTGAACCCATTCGAAGATCAGCCTGATGATAAGGGCAATGAAAAACAGCAACAACACAATATAGATAAGGCCGAAAACAATGCCCACGAGTTAGCTCAGATCTCCCACTTGTTCCGGAATGCCGATCGGTCCTTACTATTGCAACACAGATGCCAGGCAGGTTGACCCGCCTGGCATCATCGTAGCGATCGTTCTTAGCTCTGGTTGAAGAAGCTGGCCTGCGTTTCGCTGGCCTTCTTGTCGTCCCCGATGACTTCAACATAGGACGGCGACAACAGGAAGACCTTGTTGGTCACCCTCTCGATGCTGCCATGGAGGCCAAAGACCAAACCGGCCGAGAAATCCACCAAACGCTTGGCATCTGCCTCGCCCATATCAGTGACGTTCATGATCACGGGAATGCCATCCCGGAAGCTTTCGCCAATAATCTTGGCGTCGTTATAAGAACGCGGATGGACTGTGGTGATCTGCCTCAAACCCGAGGCATCTTCGCGGCTCGACGCCGCACGCTTAATGGGTGTCACGGGTGCGCGGTATTCCTCTTCGGCGTCAACAGTGGGCATTTCACGGACAACTTCCCGGACGGGTGCAGGCGCTCGGCGCTCTTCCCGGTCCTGTGCCTGGGGGCGTTCTTCGTCGTGGTGCGCGACGGCCTGCTCAGATTCGTAGTGTTCATCGCCGTCGGCGAGCCCAAGATAGATCATTGTCTTGCGCAGAGCGCCAGCCATGGTGCACTCCTATCGTTTCTGCAGTAGGCGGGCCGCCATGACTTGACATATTGGAACCCCGGCCCGTCATTCCAATACTTTGACGCTACCCCACGGCCGGACGCGAACCGAGAATATCGGAGCCAATTCTCAGGTGTGTCGCCCCAAACTTGATAGCGGCCTCAAGGTCCTGGCTCATCCCCGCTGATATCCCTGAAGCAGCCGGATGATTGGTCCGAAGTTCAGCGGAAACACCCGCAAGCCGCTCAAAGGCCGCTTCAGGATCTGCACCCAGCGGGGCCACAGCCATCACCCCGGCGAGCCTCAGTCCTGGCGCGGAAGCGATCATTGCCGCCAAGGATTCCACGTCCGAGGGCCGCGCCCCACCACGGTGCGCCCCGGCGTCGTCATCCAAACTGACTTGGATGTAGCACTCAAGGTCATTCCGCCCTGTGGCGTCCTGTTCGCGGGCGACTGCCTTTTCAAGTGCCTCAATCACCTGGGGACGATCCACAGACTGCACCGAGTGGGCGTATTTAGCCACTGATTTCGCTTTTTTGCTCTGTAATTGGCCAATGAAATGCCATCGGACGTCCAGGTCCGTGAGTTCGGCGCTTTTGCCTGCAGCCTCCTGGTCCCGGTTCTCGCCGAAATCCCGGACACCCAGCGTGGATAGTCGCCGGACATCAGCTGCCGGGTGGAACTTGGTCACGACGATCAGCCCTGGCAGATCCACGCGTCCCGCCGCAGCCGTCGCCGCGGAAATCCGCGTCTGAACAATCTCAAGCCGCCGGGCGAGTTCAGTGGTGCGGGCATCAGAACCTGCAACGCCGGACACCGCGTTATCTTGCCCAAGGCTAGTCATGAGTCCACACCAAACCTGCGAATCGCCCGGTACGGGCATCCCGCCGGTAGGAATAAAGGAAGTCATTTTCCAGGGTGCATTCCCCTGAGTACTCAACGGTGACGCCTTCTTCGGCCAGCTGGGCGCGAACACCGGCGGGAAGGTCCAAAGCCGGCGTTCCCCACGATGTGCTCGACCAGGCGGCAGGTGCCACCTCGGCAACTTCTTCGCGAAGCTGCTCGGGAACCTCATAGCAGGAGCCGCAAATAGAAGGCCCCAGCCAGGCACTGATGTTCAGGGCACCGAGCATGCGCATCTCGTTGACGGTTGCCGGGACAACAGCGGAGGCTACGCCCGGCCGGCCTGCATGCGCAACAGCGATGACGGGACCGCGATCGCCTGCATCTCCAATGAGGACCACAGGGACACAGTCAGCCACCATGACCGACAATGGCTGGGCAGCCTGGCCACCCGAAGGCACTGAGACCATTGCATCCGCGGTGGGACCGGGACCGTAGCTTGAAATAAGCGCGACCTCATTGCCATGGACCTGGTCCATGTACTGAAAGCTACGGTTGCCCAGGCTTGCGGCATCGTCCAACCGGGAACGACGCGCAGTCACATCCCCGGGGTTGTCCCCCACATGGAGGGCCAGGTTCCCGGCGCCTGTGTCCGTGAAGGCAACAGAAACGCCGGGCCGTACTTCATTGCGCCACCAAAACACGGGATATCGACTCTCGAAGCCCGCTTACTTCAGGAAATCGGGAACGTCGAGGTCATCCGAGCGGCTACCCGACAGGTCCGGCTCCACTACGGCCGGAAGGTCGACGTCGAAGCCGGAGTCCGCGGGGAGCGCCGACGGACGCTGCTGGCCCCAGTTGCTCAGGCCTGCGGCGCCGATGCCTGCAGTTGCATGCTGCGGCGCGTTTGCGTTGGAGGGAGCGGTACTCGGTGCAGCAGGACGCTCGGCGGGCACGGGGTTCTGCGCGGGACGCGACTGGTCCATGGACGGAGAGGTTGCCTTGACGTCGTCGAACCCGGCGGCAATGACGGTGACACGGGCTTCGTCGCCGAGGGCGTCGTCGATGACCGCACCGAAGATGATGTTCGCTTCCGGGTGCGCGACTTCCTGCACCAGGCGGGCTGCCTCGTTGATTTCGAACAGGCCGAGGTCTGAACCACCCTGGATGGACAGCAGCACGCCATGCGCGCCATCAATGGAGGCTTCCAGGAGTGGCGAGGCGATGGCCAGCTCGGCAGCTTTCACGGCGCGGTCTTCGCCACGTGCGGATCCGATACCCATGAGCGCGGAGCCCGCACCCTGCATGACAGATTTGACGTCGGCGAAGTCGAGGTTGATGAGGCCCGGGGTGGTGATGAGGTCCGTAATGCCCTGGACACCGGAGAGCAGTACCTGGTCAGCTGAGCGGAAAGCGTCCAGGACGGAGACGTTGCGATCGCTGATGGACAGGAGTCGGTCGTTGGGGATCACGATCAGGGTGTCAACTTCGTCACGCAGCGCATCGATACCTGCTTCGGCGGAGCCCGCACGACGGCGGCCCTCGAAAGTGAAGGGGCGGGTCACCACGCCAATGGTCAGCGCACCAAGGGAGCGGGCGATGCGCGCGACTACAGGGGCTCCGCCAGTTCCGGTGCCACCACCTTCGCCGGCCGTCACGAAGACCATGTCAGCGCCGCGGAGAACTTCTTCGATCTCGTCAGCGTGGTCTTCAGCGGCCTGCTTGCCGACCTCGGGGTTGGCTCCGGCGCCGAGGCCGCGCGTAAGCTCACGACCGACGTCGAGCTTGACGTCGGCATCGCTCATGAGGAGCGCTTGCGCGTCAGTGTTGATGGCAATGAACTCGACGCCCCGGAGGCCGACCTCGATCATGCGGTTGACTGCGTTCACGCCACCGCCGCCGATGCCGACGACCTTGATGACGGCCAAGTAATTCTGCGGTGCTGCCACGTTTCGTGCCCCTTGCTTGTGTCCTATAGCGAAACTGATCGAGTCCAACTTGAATCCTTGGACCTTAACCCTCTAGTTGAAGGTTATAGTTATGTCAAGTAACTCTACTGCGACGGTATTTCCTTGGCTTCGCACATGCAATGACCGCTTGCGCGTGTCGCTTGATTGTCGCGAAATAAGGTCACCGAAGCCCGCAGGTTACGTGCTCAATGCTCTTTATTTGGTGAATGGATGCCGGGGCACGCTGACGTCGTAGACGTTCACGGGGACTTTAGGATCCGGCGGCATCTTCAGCAGTGCCTCAAGTGCCTTCGCCTTCAGTTCCTTGTCCTCGGCATTGCCCCACACTACCGTCTTTCCGTCCACCAGTTTTAGCTCGACGGCATCAGGCGACGCAGCAGATGCCGTGGACATCCTGGCCAGCACATCGGCCGGCAAAGTGTTCAGGACAGCCGCAATCGCTTTAAACAGCCCGGTGTTGGTGGCACCTGCACCGGCGTCGATCAAGGGCAGCGCCACCGCAGACTGATCCTGCGTGGCCCCCAGCTGAACACCATCCACATCCACCATCACAAACGTGTCACCCTGCTTCAACAGGGCCACCGGTACGCGCTCATTGACGTGCACCAGCAATTCCGACGGCGGCCTTGCCTCCACGGTTGCCGAACGTACCTGGACCAAGGGCTTCAGGAGCTCATTGACTTCCTGCCCGCTCACCTGCGGCAGCGGCTTGCCCTCCACGGCTGTCAAGGCCTTCTGCACGTCCTCAGGCGTCAGCAGCTTGGTTCCGTCCACCGTGATGGTCCGGACCGCGAGCACGGGTGAATAGATGGCACCCGTTATGAGCACCGCGACGAAAGCCGTAACGATGGCGAAAGTCCACAGCAGGAGCCGGCGCTTGCGTTTGCCCTTCGGCTCGGGAAAAGCAATGACATTGTCCGGGCTGTTTTTCGGAGAAGGCTCAACTGACCTCTGGGCGCTGATGACGCTTTCCGGGGAACCACCCGCCGGACGGCCCTTATTCTCCCGACCGGAATCTGCCGCGGGCTTGAAGGTTGGCTTGCGGGTGCTAGCCACCCAACGCCTCCACAATCACCGGGCCGTATGCAGTGACATCTCCGGCTCCCACGGTCAGCACTATGTCACCCTCACCAGCGGCCGCCACAATGGCTTCCACAGCTTCGTCGCCGGAGACCAGTCGTCCCTGGGAGAGCCGGTCAGCAATCAGCGAACTGGTGACACCGGGGATGGGGTCTTCACGGGCAGGGTAGATGTCCAGGACCAACGCCGTGTCCGCAGCATCCAGCGCCGATGCAAACTCCGCAGCGAATTCCCGGGTCCGGGAAAACAAATGCGGCTGGAAGAGAACGTGGACTTTGTTGCCGCCAGCCACGGAGCGGGCTGCGGACAGGGCTGCACGCACTTCGGTTGGGTGGTGGGCGTAGTCGTCGTACACACGCACGCCCCTCCCCTGCCCCTTAAGTTCAAAGCGCCGGGACGCACCGGTGAAGTGTCCAAGTGCCGTAGCTGCCGTCACTGGCGCTACGCCAAGCTCCAAGGCGACGGCGAATGCGGCTGCGGCGTTCAGGGCGTTGTGCCTTCCGGGGACCTGCAGGTTCAAGGTGTAGCTGGCTCCATCCACCGCTACGGACACATCACCCGGACCAGCATCGCCAAGCCGGATATCGGCGTCGTGGCTTGTCCCGTACGTCAGCACACGCGTGGTTCCCTTGGCGGCTGTCCGCTCCGCCAACGCGCGGGCGCCGGGGTCGTCCACACATGCCAGGAGGACTCCGTGGGGCGGCAGGAGCGCTGCGAAGTCATCGAAGGAGGCGAAAACAGCTTCCGCGGTTCCGTAGTGGTCCAGGTGGTCGGCTTCCACGTTGGTGACGACGGCGATGAGGGGACGGTAGTTGAGGAACGAGCCATCCGACTCGTCCGCTTCAGCCACGAAAATGTCCGAGGATCCGTGGGCCGCGTTGACCCCCAGCGCCGGGACGTTCGCGCCAATGGCAAACGACGGATCCAATCCTGCTTCCTTGAGCAGGACCGCAACCATGGACGTGGTGGTCGACTTGCCGTGGGTGCCGGCGATGGTGACAACCCTGTGGCCGCCCATGGTCGCAGCCAATGCCTCGGAACGATGCAGCACGGGCAAACCGGCCTCGCGGGCCGCCGACAACTCAGGATTGTCTGCACGGATTGCGGAGCCGGCAACAACAGTCTGGGCATCACCCAGGTTGCCGGAATCGTATCCCACTGCGATGCGGGCACCTGCTGCAGCCAGGTCATGCATGACGGGAAGGTCCTTGGCGTCAGTACCACTCACAGGAACACCGCGGGCCACCATGATCCGGGCGATGGCAGACATTCCCACCCCGCCGATGCCGATGAAGTGTACTCGTCCAAGGGACTCAAGTGGTGCAATCGCGTGCGTCATGCGGATACCGCTTCCAAGACAAGATCAGCCATGCGCTGATCGGCGTTTCTGATGCCAAGGGCCTCGGACCTGCGGGCCATTTCGTCCAGCCTCCCGCGATCCGATACGAGCGGAATGAGCTCTTCTTTGAGCCATTCCGGGGTGAAATCTTTGTCCTGGACCATCAGCGCTCCGCCGGCCTCCACCAGCGCGGCTGCATTAAGCGCTTGCTCACCATTGCCGATGGGCAGGGGCACGAACACCGCAGGAACCCCTACTGCTGCCACTTCGCTGACCGTTGCGGCTCCGGCACGGGCGAGCAGGATGTCGGCAGCAGCGTAGACATCCTCCATTCCATCCACGTACTCCACCTGCCGGTACCCATCAGCGGCGAGGGGTCCGCCGTCGTTATCCAGGACTGCCTTGCCGGCACCGGTGATGTGCAGTGTTTGGATCCCCGCAGCTGCCAGCGCGGGCAAGGCGGCAGCCACAGCACTGTTGATGCTCAGGGCTCCGGAGGACCCACCAGTCACGATCAGGGCAGGACGGTCCGGATTGAGGCCCAGCGAAGCCTTGGCAGCAGGCGCGGCCCCGGGGCGGTCCAGTCCCGAGATTGCCCGGCTCATGGGCATGCCCACATGGCGGGCGCCGCGAAGGCGCGTACCGGCAAACGCCACGGCAACATGGCGGCTGAACCGTGCACCTACGCGATTTGCGAGCCCAGCCTTCATGTTGGCCTCATGGATCACGATGGGCGTACCGCGCCTGCGGGCTGCCAGGTACATGGGAGTGCAAACGTAGCCGCCCACGCCCACCAGGACATCTGCCTGGGCCTCATGGAGGATTCGTTCCGCTTGCTTGACGGCTCCCCGCAACCGTCCCGGAAGCTTCAGGAGATCCAGGGACGGTTTTCGTGGCAACGGGACCCGGTCAATCGTGGCGAGCTTGTACCCGGCCGCTGGGACAAGCCTGGTTTCCAGGCCCGACGGCGTGCCCACAGCCAGGATGGCAGCTTCCGGACGCTTTTCCTTGATTGCGTCCGCGATGGCCAGCAACGGACTGACATGGCCAGCCGTACCACCGCCTGCAAGCACGACGGACAAAGGCTTGGACGCGTGGGAGGAATCTGAAGTCATGAAGTGCTATTTACGCTTTCGTGCGGTCTTGGACAAACGACGCGGCAAGAGCCGGGGACGCTGTTGTGGTGGCAACTGTCCGCGGGCCAAGGACAACACTACGCCCACGCCGCACAGCGACATCACCAAGGCCGAGCCACCTGCAGAAATGAAAGGCAGCGGGACACCGATCACGGGAAGCAGCTGCGTCACCACTGCCATGTTCATGCTTGCCTGGCCCAGGAGCCACACCATGATGCCACCGGCGAGCGTGCGCTGGAACGGATCGGTCTGCCGTACAACGACACGGAAAATGGCGATGCCGAGGATGGCGAACAACACCAGGACCACCAAGGTGCCCACCAGGCCCAGTTCCTCGCCGATGATGGCAAAGATGAAGTCATTGTGGGCCTCTGGAAGCCAGTTGTACTTTTGCCGGCTTTGCCCCAGCCCAAGTCCGGTCCAACTGCCCTGCGCCAATCCATACATGCCGTTGGTGGACTGGTAGGTGAAGTCGGAGTCTGCAGTGCAGGAATCCCCTGCCATGCCCAGCCAGGCCGTCACCCGGCAGATCCGGTTTGGACTGATGATTGTCATGGCTGTAGCGCCAATGGCTCCGGCGACGCCGGCAATTGCCAGCATCTTTGTGGGAACCCCGGCGAAGTACAACCCTGCGGCGACGATGGCCATGACAACGATCGCGGTGCCCAGGTCATTGCCCACGAGGATCAGCCCAAGGACCAGGCCGGCCCCTGGGACCACCGGTATGATCACGTGCATCCAGCGGTGCAGGTATTTCTCCTTGCGTGCCAGGACTGCAGCGATCCAAACACAAAGGACCAGCTTCGAAACTTCCGAGGGCTGGATGCTGATGCCGCCGATGTCGATCCAGTTCTGGTTGCCCAGGGTGCTGCGACCGAAAACCTGGACAAGTATCAGCAGGACCACAACGGCACCGAGGCCCCACCAGGACAACCTTTTCATCCAGCTGACGTTGGTCCGCGAGATCAGGTACATCGCCACCAGTCCGACGACGCCAAACATCGCCTGCTTCAATGCATCGGCGTAGGGCGACTTGCCTTCGGAGATCGCTTCCACACTGGATGCGGAGAGCACCATCATCACACCGATGGCGGTCAGGGCCAGGGCGCATCCAAGTATGAGGTAATACGTGGAGCTGTTGGGAGCTTTGCTCTTGCCCTCCAGGCCTTCCCAGAAGGAGCGAACGTGGCCCCGAAGCCGGGCGGGCTTCCTGCGGGCAGCCGACGGAGCCTGGGCTCCGACATCCCCGGAAACCTTGCCGCGGCTGCGGGTGGGCGTGCTGACCATTGTTACTCCTCGGTGGTCTTTGCCTGCCCTTCCACGAGCTCGCGTACTGCCTGGACGAAAGCGTCGCCACGGTGAGCGTAGGAAGAGAACTGATCCATGGATGCAGCCGCTGGAGCCATGAGCACGGTGTCACCTGGCTCCGCCACGCTGGCCGCTGCCCTCACAGCCTGGGCCATGATGGTCTCACCAAAAATCGGCGAGGAGGCGTTACCGTCTGCGGTCTGCACACTTTCAGTGTCGCCCTTGGGCTGGGCTATCACGGGGACATCCGGTGCGTGTCGCTGGAGCGACGCTTCCAAGGCCTCCGTGTCAGTGCCGATGAGCACAACCGACTTCAAACGGGGAGCGTGCTCCTTGACGAGGTCATCGTAATTGACGCCCTTGGAGAGTCCCCCTGCGATCCACACCACATTGTGGAAAGCCGAAAGAGCGGCCGAGGCAGCGTGTGGGTTGGTGGCCTTTGAATCATTGATCCACAGCACGTCGTCGTGTTTGGCTACGAGCTGGATACGGTGTGCACCGGGCAGATAGTTGACCAAGCCCTGCTTCACGGCGGCAGGCTCAACCCCGTAAGCACGGACGAGGGCAGCTGCGGCCAGGGCATTGGCCACCATATGGCGCGGTGCCACTGGCCCAAGATCGGAGATGGACGCGAGTTCGGCGGCTGAGTTTTTCCGCTCTTCGATAAACGCCCGGTCAACCAACAATCCATTCACGACGCCCAGCATGCTGATGCCAGGCGTGTCCGTGGTGAATCCGACCGCGCGGCAGCCTTCCACGACGTCCGCGTTCTCCACCATGCGCTCGGTTTCAATTTGATCGGCGTTGTAGATGGCAGCCTTCTGCGTGTTCTCGTAGACCTTCGCTTTGTCTGCAAGGTACGACGCATAGGAGCCATGCCAGTCCACGTGGTCTTCGGCGACGTTCAGGCATACGCTGGCCACCGGTGACAGCGAATGGCTCCAATGCAACTGGAAGCTTGAGAGTTCCACCGCAAAAGCGTCGTACTCCACCGGATCCCTGAGCGCGTCAAGGATGGGCGTGCCTACGTTGCCCACCGCAATGGCCTTGAGTCCGGCCGCCTGCAGCATGGACTCTGTCATCCCAACCGTGGTGGTCTTGCCGTTGGTGCCGGTGATGGTGAGCCAATCAGCGGTCTTCCGGCCAGCCCGTTCGCGGACGCGCCACGCCAATTCGACGTCGCCCCACACGGGAATGTGCTTGCGTTTGGCGGCGGCCAGCAAGGCTTGGTCCGGGCGCCATCCCGGCGAGGTCACAATGAGCTCGGGCTTGTTGCCGTCGATGAGGGGAAGGACCTTAACGGCCTCTTCGCCCAGCAGTACATCCACCGCACCCACGATTTTCAGGGTGTCGGCCTGCGCCTCTGCTTTCGCCGTGGTCGAGGCATCCACCACCACAACTTTTGCGCCAAGTTCGATGAGGGTATCTGCGGCAGCAAAACCCGACACGCCGATTCCGGTCACCACCACCCGCAAGCCACGCCAATCAGCATCCCAGCTGGTGAGATCCTTGAGGCGGTCGTTGGCCGACTGCGAGCTCTCCTGGTTTGCGTTCACAGCAGCACCACCCATTCAGCGTAGAAGATTCCAAGGCCTGCGGCCACGAAGAGCCCGGCAAGAATCCAGAAGCGGACAACAACCGTGACCTCTGCCCAACCCTTCAGTTCGAAGTGATGTTGCAGTGGGGCCATCTTGAAGACCCGTTTGCCACCCGACAGCTTGAAGAAGCCCACCTGGATGATGACGGAAAGGGTGATCAGGACGAACAAACCACCGATGAAGGCCAGCAAAAGTTCTGTGCGGGAGAGGATTGCGAAGGCGGCAACAGCGCCTCCGATTGCCAGGGAACCAGTGTCACCCATGAAGATCTTGGCCGGTGATGTGTTCCACCAGAGGAAGCCCACCAAAGCGGCGCTCAGGATTGCCGCCAGGAGCGCCAGGTCCATGGGGTCGCGTACTTGGTAACAACCGCTGCCCGCCTCACGGGGCGAACCACAGGCCTGGTTGTTCTGCCAGATCCCCATGATCGTGTAGGCGCCGAACACCATGATGGATGCTCCCGACGCGAGGCCGTCCAGGCCGTCTGTCAGGTTCACGCCATTCGTAGCCGCAGTGATAATGAGGTTGGACCAAATGACAAAGAGAATTGCGCCCAGGATGGTCCCGCCAAAGGCGAGATCCAGCCAGGGGATGTCACGGACGAGGGAAATTTGCGTGGAAGCCGGACGGAGTCCGTCCTCGTTGGGAAACTGCAGCACGAGAACGGCAAAAATGATGCCAACGGCGGCTTGCAGGATCAGCTTGGCACGGGCGTTCAGGCCCAAACTGCGCTTGTTGGAAATTTTGATGTAGTCATCCAGGAAGCCAACGAAGCCCATTCCTACCATGAGGAACAGCAGAAGCAGCCCGGACGCGGAGGGCCCCTCGGACCGTGGATTCATCATCCACATGATCAAGTGGGTAACGAAGTAGCTGATCAGGACCGCCGCAACAACCACGGTCCCGCCCATGGTGGGCGTGCCTCGCTTGGTGTGGTGCGAGGTTGGGCCGTCGTCGCGGATGAACTGGCCATAGCTCTTTGCCACCAGGAACCTGATGAACAGGGGCGTCCCTATCAGGGCCACCAGAAGGGCGACGCCGGCGCCGATCAAAAGTGCAATCACAGCAGCTCGTTCCCTTCGCTTGCGGCATCTTCAGCCGCGCTTTCCCCGGTGGACTCGGCCCGTGGGGGTAATGCTATCCGATCACCCAAATGCCTCAGCCCCACCCCATTGGAGGACTTGAACAAAACCAGGTCCCCGGGTTGCAGCTCCCGTTGCAGGAGTTCGTAAGCTTCTTCGGCAGTCTCCGTGAACGAACATTCGTCCCCCCACGAACCTTCCTGGATGGCCGATATGTAAAGGGCCCGCGCTTCGCGTCCCACCACCACGAGCCTGGAGATGTTCAGGCGAACCACCTGTGTTCCCACGGCGGTGTGCTCGCGGATGGAATCCTCGCCGAGCTCCAGCATGGCCCCAAGCACGGCCCAGGTCCGTCTGCCCTGTCCAAGATCAGCGAGTGTGCGCAGTGCTGCCCGCATCGACTCAGGATTGGCGTTGTATGCGTCGTTGATGATGGTGACACCGTCAGGGCGTTCGGTTCGTTCCATGCGCCAGCGGCTGGCGGCGGACTGGGAACTGAGCGAGGAAGCAATGTCTGCCGCCGGGATGCCCGCGGCAAATGCCGCAGCTGCGGCAGCCAGCAGGTTCGTCACGTGATGGCCGCCGATCAGGCGGCTGCGGACGCGAACGGAAGGGCCGCCGTCGGGCAGTACAAGATCAAACTCGGGGTGGCCCTCTGCGTTGACCACAACGTTGCGCGCTTCCACGTCTTCGTTCGTCGCTGGAGAGGCGCTAAAGCCCAGGACTTTCGCCGTGGTGCGGCTCTTCATGGCGGAAACCCGGCCATCGTCCAGGTTCAGGACAGCCGTACCGTGCTCACTGAGCGCTTCAACGAGTTCGCCCTTGGCCGTGGCGATGTTTTCCACACCGCCGAATTCCCCGGCGTGCGCGGTGCCGACCACCAGCACCACGCCAATATCGGGCTGCACCATCCCAGCGAGGTACTTGATGTGCCCGATGCCGGTGGCTCCCATCTCAATGACGAGGAAGCGAGTGTCCGTATCGGCGGCAAAGACTGTCAACGGGACGCCGACCTCACCGTTGTATGAGCCGCGCGGAGCCACCGTGGGCCCGGCTTGGGACAACACGCCGGCGAGTAAGTCCTTGGTGGTGGTCTTGCCGGCGGACCCGGTAATGCCGATGACCGTAAATTCCTCGCCGCGCTGTTCCCTGGCGGAGCGGATGCGGCGGATTGCTTCGGCAGCAAGGGCTCCCATGGCGAGCACGGCGTCATCGACGACGACGGCGGGATACGGCTTGCCGTCGACATCGGTGACCTCGCGTTCGGCCAGCACCAGGACGGCACCCCGCTCGAAGGCAGCGTCGACGAAGTCATGACCGTCCGCGTGTTCGCCGGGCTTCGCCACGTAGAGCGAACCAGGTGTAGCTTCCCGGGAATCAGTGACGACGGAAGTGGGCGCGATGTCCCCGTCTCCGGTTAAACGGCCATGGGTGATGTGGGCGATCTCCGCCGCAGTAAGTGCAATCATCTCGGTTTAGGACTCTATCCGCTGGTCCGTTGAAACGCTGAATCCCCTGGATGTCAAGGCGGCCCGCAATTCCACTCTGTCGTCAAGGGCGAGGTTGACGCCCTTGACCTCTTGCCATACCTCGTGGCCGCGACCTGCGATGAGGATGGTGTCCTTCGGGGTGGCCAACTCCACTGCACGTCTGATGGCGGCATCCCGCGGCGAGGATTCGATGATTTCACTGGTCAGGTTGCCGGCCTCACGGGCAGCATAGGCACCTGCCAGCACCTCTGAACGGATAGCTGCTGCATCCTCATCGTGGGGGTCGTCGTCGCTGACGATGACAATGTCTGCCAAGCGTGCGGCGATGGCGCCCATCGTAGGACGCTTGCTTTGGTCCCGTTGCCCGGTGGCCCCGAACACCACGATCACACGGGAGCCTTGTTCGCGGGACCGCACAGCCTGAAGCGCGCGGGCCAGGGCATCCGGGTTGTGTGCAAAGTCCACCACGGAGGCCGGCGCGGTGGAGATGAGCTGCATTCGTCCGGGAACGGCCACGGTAAAGGGATCGTGGGCGTCGAGTGCGCCCTGGAGGGTCTCTGCATCGACGCCTGATGAAAGGACCATGATCGTGGCCAGGGCCGCGTTCGCCACGTTGAAGTCACCCGGCAAGCCAGTGTGTACGCGCAGGACACGGCCATCCGTGTGCCGCAGTTCAAAATCGGTGCCGAGTCCACGGGCCGTGGTTGAGGCCACGGACCAATCGGCAGGGCTGCCTCCTGCCGTGACAGTAAGTGTGGTGACCGGAATGTCCGCTGTTCGCGCCAGGTTGCGGCCCCACTCGTCGTCCACCATCACCACTGCCTGGCGTGCCCGTCCGGGGGTGAACAGCTCAGCTTTGGTGCGGAAATACTCGTCCATGCTGCCGTGCAGGTCCAGGTGGTCCTGGGTGAGGTTCGTGAACCCGGCGACGTCGAACATCACGCCATCCACGCGGTGATAAGCAACGGCGTGGGAGGACACCTCCATGGAGGCCGCCTCCAGCCCACGTTCCCGCATCAAGGCAAGCAGTGCATGGACGTCGGTGGATTCCGGCGTCGTCAACAAGCTCGGAATGGGATCTCCCCCGGCCAGGATTTCGATTGTTCCGATGAGCCCCGGGGTTTTACCCAGGGCACGGAGCAAGGAGTTGATGAAGTACGTTGTGGTCGTTTTACCGTTGGTCCCGGTCACTCCGAACAGTGTCGGGAACCCGCCGTCGTCCGGCTGGCTACGGTAGATCAGGGCAGCCAAACGCCCGACGACGGTGCGCGGCTCCTCGACGATAAGGACAGGTACGGGCTGCTCGCCTGCCAAGGCAAGCTGCCGTGCCCCGGCGTCGTCCGTGACTACGGCGACCGCGCCGGCGTCGACCGCTTGGGGGACGAAGTCGGCACCATGGCGCGAAGCGCCGGGCAGGGCCAGGTAAAGGTCACCGGGTTCAACGGCCCGGGAGTTCAGCGAGATCCCCGTCACTCCCCTGGTTCCGCCGTCCGCCGGGACGGCGACACCCAGGGCTTCTGCAATGGTCGACAAAGGCACTGCAGCCACAGACGCCGGACGAAAGCCGGATGTGCCGGTCTCCGGCGTCTCGGCATGGAAAGCGGCCTCTTTGTGCTCTGACACGTGGTTCTCCGTTGATGCTCGGTGGAACGACCGGCTTGGGGCCAGCGGCGCCCAGCCGGTAGTGATGGATCAAATTCTTTGGCCGAAACAGACGCCCAAGAAGCTTACTTGACGAACTGCGGCAGGCGCGCGGGGGTCCCGGTGGATGGCGCCACGTTGTAGGTCCTGAGAACCTGCGACATGACCGAACGGAACACGGGCCCATTGGTGATGCCGTAGATATTTCCCCTGGGCCGCTGCAGCACAACTTCGACGATGAACCGGGGATCATCCATGGGCGCCATGCCCACCATCGAGGCCGTGTACCCGTCAAAGCCGGCGAGCCCATCTTCGCGGGGTGCTTGTGAGGTTCCCGTCTTGGCGCCTACGCGGTAGCCATCAATGGCTGCGTCCTTGATCTGCCCCTCGGTCACTGCGCTTTCCAGGATGTCCCGCATTTGTTGGGCAGTTTCCTTGGATACCACCTGCCGGGACTCCTTGGCGGGAACCTTCTGCTCTTCGCCTTCCGGGGTGATGTAGCTGTCGATGAGCCTGGGCTGCAACATCACGCCGTCGTTGGCGATCGACTGGAAGGCCCGCACGGTTTGCAGCGTGGACTGCGATACGCCCTGACCGAACAGCACCGTGTATTGCTGGCGTTCATCCCACTGATCGGGCTTGGCGAGGATACCCGTAGCCTCCGCGGGAAGGCCGATGTCCGTTTGTTCGCCGACGCCGAATTTCTTCAGCCATTCATAGCGCTGCTCTTTGGTCAGCCTGCTTCCCGCCATCACGGTCCCGGTGTTCATGGACCAGCCCAGAATTCCGGCCAGCGTGCGTTCTTCCGTGCCGTGCTCGAACGCATCGGTGAACGTCTGGCCGTCAATGGTGTAGGACGGCGGGATAGTGAAATGGTCCAGCGGGAAGGACTTACCCTCCTCGATCACGGCAGAGGCAGTGATCATCTTCTCGACGGATCCGGGCTCGTAGGCGGCCGTTACAGAACGCACACCCCTGTCCTTGGCATCAACTTTCCCGGGATCGTTGGGGTCCGGGGCATTCGTGTCGGCCAAGGCAATGAGATTGCCTGTCTTGGTGTCGATCACAATGATGGAACCCCACTCGGCGTTCATCTTGTTGACCTGGCTTTGGATGGCCTGCTGTGCGAAGTACTGGATGTCCGTGTTGAGCGTCAGCTTGACGTCGCTTCCATCAACAGCCGGCGTGAGTTCATCAGTTGCCACGGGAATCCTGAGGCCATCGGCGCCAATCTCGAAAACACGCTTGCCCTCGGTACCGCGGAGGACCTGGTCCTGGGTTTGCTCGATGCCTGCCTGGCCTGTGGTGCCGTCCTGGAGGAAACCCACCACCCCGCCTGCCACGCTGCCGTTCGGATAGACACGCTTACTGACGCCTTCGGCGGCAACACCGGGAATATGCAGCTTGGAAATGCGGTCTTCAAGCTCGGGTTTCACATCCTTGGCCACCGTGAAGTACTTCTTGTCGCCAGTGAGGGACTCCCTGACCTTGGCGGGATCGGCCCCGAGGAGCGAAGCGAGTTCGGAGATACCCTGGTCCCGCGGGATGGTCTCTACTTCTTCGGTCTTCTCGTTGTAGCGCTTGAACTCAGCGGTGGCGGTGTTCAGGACCTGATCCACCACAATGTTGTAGCGGATGACACTGCTGGCCAGGACAGTGCCGTTGGCGTCCAGGATCCTGCCGCGTTCGGCCGGCAGTACCTGCGGCGTGAGGCGGTTCGCAAGGGCCGCCTCGGCCATGCCACCGACATCAAGGCCTTGCACCATGAAGAGTTTCCCGCCCACCACCAACAGCAGTGTCAGCATGATGCCAAGACCAACCCGGAGCCGCTTCCTCGCCGCCGGCACCTTCGTCTTTTTTGATTTGCCGGGGTTTTGCGCCACGTGGATTCCTTGCTGCTGGCCTTGCGTCGGTGATCTTGCGGGCTATTGCCCTGGTGCCTTCTGCCGGGGAGCGGGAACGGATCCCCCGTGAAGCTCTGCAGGCGCCTGGGCTGCGGGCTTGGCGGCGGGCGCAGCCGGTGTGGCCGCAGGCGCTACGGGTGTTGCCGGTTTGAGGTTTTCCAACGGATCCTTGGTAGTCACCGAGGGCACCACATCAAGCTGGCCGGCAACGGCGGGAGGGGCGATCACGGCCGCAGGGTTGTCACCCTTTACAGCCGGGGTCGCCTTTCCGGTGACCGTCATGGTGTTCAGATCGATCTGGCCCTTGACGGTGGACTGTACCATTCCCAATTCTGCAGCCTTTGCAGCCAGATTCTGGGGAGCCTCGAAGTTCTGCTTCTTCTGTGTCAGATCCTGGTTTTCCTTGTTCAGGGTGGCTGCTTCTGATTTGAGCTGCACCAACCGGTACTGGGCCGTGGATACAGAAATGTTAAGGACGAGCACTGTCAGCAGGGCGGCCGCCATCACCACGAAGCACAGGACGACAAAGGGAGTGCGCCGCTTCCCTGGGGCGCTGCGCACAAGCGAAAGCGGCGTACGGGCCTTTCGACCGGCGTCGGGCTTGCCGGCTGGAGCCGGAAGTGCCCTGGCCGTGTTGCCTACCACGGAGGGCAGTGTCTTCGCTGCGGCGGTTCTCATGCGACTCTCCTTGGCTTGATGCGCTCCACGGCCCTGAGTCGGGCAGACGCCGCGCGCGGGTTCTCGGCAATTTCTGCGGCCGTAGGCACTTCCGTGCCTTTGGTCAGTGTTTTCAGTTCGGGTTTGTGTTCTTCGAGTTCAACGGGGAATCCGAGCGGTGCTGAGGACTTGGATCCGGCCTGGAAAACGGACTTTACGATCTTGTCCTCCAGGGAGTGGTAGGACATGACGACAATCCGCCCACCCACGGCAGTCGCTGCGACGGCGGCTGGAATAGCCCGCTCCAGGACGTCGAGTTCTTCGTTGACCTCGATACGCAGTGCCTGGAAGGTCCGTTTAGCCGGGTGGCCACCACTCTTGGCGGCAGCAGCAGGTACTACACTGCGGATTTGCTCAACGAGTTCTCCGGTAGTGGCGAAGGGCTTCTCGGCGCGGGCGTTCACAATGCGATTGGCGATCCTGCCGGCAAATTTTTCCTCACCCCATTTGCGGATGATACGAACCAGGTCTTCTTCGCTGTAGTTGTTGACGACGTCCGCAGCTGTCTGTCCGCGGCTGGTATCCATCCGCATGTCCAGTGGCGCGTCATACGAATAGGCGAAGCCGCGTTCGCGCTCGTCCAACTGCAGGGACGAAACACCCAGGTCCATGAGGATGCCATGGACCTCCGGGATGCCGAGATCGGCAAGGACGTCCTCGATTTCGTCATAGACGGCATGAACCAGGTCCGTGCGGTCGGAGAAGGGCTCCAGCCGCGCGCCAGCCAAGGCCAGCGCTTCCTCATCGCGGTCGATCCCCACGAGGTGCAAGTCCGGGAATCGCTGCAGCATGGCCTCGGAGTGGCCGCCCATGCCCAAGGTGGCATCAATAACAATCGGGGTCTCACCCCTGGACCGGGCTGCTTCGAAGCCCGGGGCGAGCAAGTTGATGCAGCGGTCCTTCAGGACGGGCACGTGGCGCTCAGATGTGGGCTTTGCCGCGTCCTGCTCTTCCACGTTGCCTCCTCTTTCCTCAATCGCTTGCATTCAGTTCCTTGGATCGGATCCCCATCCGCGCCTATCGTTCCGCCGGCCTGGCCCAGGGGAAGTTGAGCCAGGAAGACAGTTCGATGGGCGGCTGGAGATCCCATCCAAGGACCGGGGCCAAGGCCCCATCCCCCGGTTAGATGAACCCGGGCAGATTGTCATCGTCGGTTTCCGAGAAGGCTGCTTCCTTCTCGGCGAGGTATTCATTCCAAGCCTCGGCATCCCAGATCTCCGCGCGGGTACCGGCACCGATAACTGCCAATTCCCGGCCGAGCCCTGCATAGGCCCGGAGCGCCGGCGGAATCGTCACGCGCCCCTGCTTGTCAGGTACCTCGTCAGAGGCCCCAGACAGGAAAACCCGAATGTAATCACGAGCCTGCTTGGAGGACAGTGGTGCCTCCCGCATCGATTCGTGAATGCGCTCGAATTCCCTCTGGCTGAAGACGTAAATGCAGCGTTCCTGACCCCTTGTGAGAACCAGGCCCTCGGCAAGTTCCTCACGGAACTTCGCGGGAAGTATGATCCGGCCCTTTTCATCAAGGCGTGGGGAATGGGTGCCAAGAAACACCGGCCCACCGCCCCTCAGTCAAGGTGCCCGTTCAAAACCCAACCCTGCCAATACCCTCTTATGCGCTCCACTTTACTCCACAAAGCCCCACAGTCAACGCACCACGGACCGTTTCTCCACCACTTTGAGTTTCCGAAGGCGCGTGAATGCGCGGATTCAAGGGCGTGGTGGGAAGTGGAGGGCAAGTGGAGGGCAGAGGAAGGCCTGGGGCATGCCCCATGCCCCCTGTTGGAATCGGGCGCAGGGATTGCAGCGCTTCGCGTCTACAGCGGTTTACCAACGTCGAAGGGGTGGAAAGTGGAGGACAGGGGTTAAACGCAAAAAGACCCGTAAAGGGTCCTTTGTGTCCCCTGCCACCCAGGGGCATGCACCAGGTATAGGCGCAGGTTATTCAGGAATCGTCGCGTGGAAGGGATCCGGTTCCGGGCTAATGCTTGCGGCCACGCTCAATTGTCGTCGCGGCGGCGCTCGTCCCAGCGCTCCTCTAGATTGCTCATGAACGAACTCTTGGACTTGGACTTTCCGGCTTTCCCTTTCCGGGCCTTGCCGAACGCCGCGCCCCTAAGAGTCGCAAAGTAGACACCTGCGCCCATCACCACAAAGCCGAGGACGCCAACAAAAATTTGTTGAAGCGACACGCCGACCAGCAGCAAAAGGATGCCTGCGATGGCACCAAGGACACCAATTATCACGTGCCGGGTTGACCAGCTGCGGATGGGATCCGAACCCATGGTGTTGGCAAACTTCGGATCGTCCTCATGAAGCTGCTTCTCAAGTTGCTCAAGCAGCTTCTGTTCATGCTCCGAGAGGGGCATCGCGACCTCCTTTAGTCAGCCAGCGTCTGGACGAATCGCGGCCTGTGCGTCTGTTTCCAAAACGATCGGGCCACGAAAAGCGTTCCCCAAAAATTTCCGCCTTGTTAGCGGACATCCTGGGACCGACTGCTCAGGAAACAGCTGTCCAGACGATCTAAATATCTGTACTAATTAGGATAGTTTGTCAGGCGCTGTTCTGAAAGACGCGCGGAAGGCGCCTGCGTGGCATCGCAGCGGTCATTTCACGTCAGGAGTCTTGCCCGGATCCAGGAGCCTGGCCGGGAGCAATGTTTTGGAGCCGAAGCGTTCGGCGACGCGGTCAAGGGCCTGCTCCGCGGCCCGCCAGTTGTCATCGCGCCGGTCAAGGCTGAGCTGCATGGACGCTTGGCCGGCCGGTTCCAACTGCTCCGCACGGACACCCACGAGACGAACGCTCATGGATCGTGCCCCCAAGGACTCCAGCAGTTGCACGGCAACCTGGTAAATAAGCTGGGCGCTGTCAACGGGAGTATGCACCGTCCGGCTGCGGGTCACCGTGGAAAAGTCGGCGTACCGGAGTTTCAAAGCTACCGTACGGGCCAGCATCCCGGAACTGCGCAGCCGCGCCGCCGTGCGATGGGACAGCCTGAGTAGCTCCCTGTGCAGCAGGGCATCGTCCGCCGAATCTGTGGCGAAAGTCTCCTCCGCGCCGATGCTCTTTTCCAGCCTCGTAGGAGTGACCGGCCTGGGATCTATTCCCATCGACAGCCTGTGGACGTGCTCTCCGCTGGCGCCAAGGACTTTTTTCAGCGATGCCACCGGCGTAGCCGCCACGTCGGCCACCGTCCGGATGCCGAGGCGTGCCAGCACCTCGGCGGTCTTGCCGCCGACGCCCCAGAGGGCACTGACCGGCAAGCTGTGAAGGTACGCGATGGTGTCCTCGGCGTCGATCTGGAGGATGCCGTCCGGCTTGCACCGGGTGGATGCGATCTTGGCCACAAACTTGGTTCCGGCAATCCCCACTGAAGCGGTGATACCAAGTTCAGACCGAACACGACGGCGGATGAGATGTCCGATGTCCAAGGGAGATCCGAGACGTCGGATTGCCCCACCAACGTCCAGGAAAGCCTCGTCAACACTCAAGGGCTCCACGAGGTCCGTAATGGAGGCGAAGATCTCCATGAGCTGTGCAGAAACCTCGTAATAGAGCTTGTGGCGCGGGTGGATGATGACAGCGCCGGGGCACATCCGCATGGCAATGGCCATGGGCATCGCTGACTTCACACCTGTGGCCCGGGCTTCGTAGGACGCGGACAAGACGACGGAGCGTTCAGCAGGGAAGCCGACGATCACCGGCTTTCCGCGCAAGTCCGGCCGGCTGCGCAGTTCCACGGAAACGAAAAAGGCGTCCATGTCCACGTGCAGGATGCTGGTTCGCCGCTGTTCCCGCAGGGCGTCGTGCGCGCTGCGGGCTGGTTCGCTGCCGGCGCTTTGGGCGCCACCGAATGCTTCCTGCCTCACAACGGCAATACTATGCCCGGCCACTGACTAAACTGGAGGCACAGTCCCCCGTCAGCCCAAGGAAGGATACCCCCTGTGAAGCTCTTTGGAACTCCTCAATCGCGAGGGTTTACCCTGCTCGCAGCGAGTGTCGCCCTGGCGGTTTCCGCCTGTACTCCATCCCCCGGCAGCCCGGCTGCCACACCCGCATCCGGGAACTCCCCTGATTCCTCCACGGCTACGACCTCTTCCCCGGCCTCCGACCCATCGTCGTCACAGGCTCCTGACACGTCCGCGTCAGCCGGACCCGTGCCCGGCGCGACGGCCACAGTTGGCGCTTTGGTCCCGGGCTTTCCGGAACAGCTCATCCCGGTGATGCCCAAGACGTCTGTACGCTCCAGCAGCTTTGACAAGAACGTATCTCCTGCCACGGTTGCCCTCGTAGGAACGGTCAAAGCTCCACCGGAAAGCGTGGTGGATTACTACAAGACCTCGCTTGAAGCACAAGGATTCAAGGTTGTTCCAGGCCCCGAAGCCGTAGGAAACGTCACATCAATCGACTTCATCCGCGGTGACGGTGAGACGGTCAACGTGTCGGTGAGGCAAAAGGAAGGCGTTTCCACGTTCACCATCGGCGCCAACGTGGCGGCCGGGTCCGTCAAGTGACGCCGGTTTCCCGACTCCACACGGAGCAACTTGAGTTTATTGCCGGCGTCGCCGGAAAGCTGAATGGGTTCCTGGCGGTCCAGCAGGACATGATGGCTACGATTTCCCCGGACGTCGCTCCCCTCATGGGGTCAATATCCAGCCTCGTCACAGGCGGAAAACGGCTTCGTGCACTGATGTGCTACTGGGGCTGGCGGGGTGCGGGCGGTCCCGCGGGTGACGCGGACATCCTGACGGCCGGCTGCGCTTTGGAACTTTTCCAAGCCGCGGCCCTCATCCATGACGACATCATTGACCGTTCCGATACGCGTCGCGGAGGCCCCAGTGTGCACCGCCGCTTCAGCCAACTCCACGAGGCCAACGGATGGGCGCTGGACAATGAACGGTTCGGCCACGCCGCGGCGATCCTGACCGGCGATTTGTGCCTTTCCTTCAGCGAGGAATCCTTCACGGAAATCGGCCCCAGGGCAGCCGCAGGAAGTGAAGCGCGCCGTATTTTCAACCTCATGCGGGCCGAGGTAATGGCCGGGCAATACCTGGACATTCTCGAGGAAGTAGCCGGTCCGGTACGCGATCGCGCGGGTTCCGTGGAGCGCGCCACCTCGATTATTCGCTATAAATCTGCCAAATATTCCACCGAGCACCCCTTGGCCCTGGGTGGAGCATTGGCGGGCGCATCGAAGGACCTGCTGAAGGCATATTCGGCATTTTCATTGCCCTTGGGCGAGGCGTTCCAATTGCGCGATGACGTCCTGGGCGTTTTCGGCGATCCGGAGACAACGGGAAAACCTGCCGGCGATGACCTCCGGGAGGGCAAGCGGACAGTGCTCGTTGGGTTTGCCATTAATCTGGCTCCCACAGATCAAGCCAAGTATTTGGACGAAATGTTGGGGAAACCGAATCTGGGTGAGGACGAAGTTTCCACAATCCGCAACATCATGGTCGAGTGCGGCGCGCTTGATGCCACGGAATCCCTCATCGACGAGCTGAGCGACAAAGCCTTCGCTGCCCTGGAACAGCTGCCGCTGGAAGAATTACCGCTCACAGCATTGCGCCAACTGGCCGAGGCAGCTGTCAGCCGGGCCGCCTGACCGGGCATTTCCAGACGTTGAGACGACGACGGCGGTCAAGAACCGCCGTCGTCCACTGTTTAACTGCTTATGGGAGTCTGAGCGCCGGCTAGCCGGCAACCAGGCGAGCGACTGTTCTACCAGGCGAGCGATTGGGCGCGACGCCGAATCTCCGTCTTGCGTCCTTCGCGCAACGCATCGACAGGCCGTCCCCGCAATGAATCGTCAGGCGTAAACAACCACACGATGAGTTCTTCGTCGTTATAACCAGCATCGCTAAGAACCGCGATGGTCCCCTTCAAGCTGTCTACGACGTGTCCATCTTGAATAAACAGCGCCGGGATCGAGCGGATATTCCGCTCTCCCCGCCTGATGGCCACCAGCGCACGCTCATCCAACAGTCCATGGACTTTGGTGATGGAAACTCCCAACAGCTCGGCGACATCCGGCAGCGGCAACCAGTCGGAAACAAGGCTTTCTACATTACTCACGGAACTAGGTTGCCACGCCGGGCTGCCAGTCGCCTAGCCGGAGTACGACGACGGTCCCTCCATGCGCGAGAAAGTCGCCTTTTCAGGGGGATGAATTCAGCGACGGGATTTCCATAGTGCAGGAATTGTTGTGCCGAATGAATAAGTGTGAGAGATTCACACTGATCACACTTGCAACATTGATAACATTGATAACATCAGTAACATTGGCAACACTGGTAACAGCGGCAACACAAACTATTCCCGCTGCTGAGATGAGGACACACTCCATGACGACGCCCCGCTCGCCGAAACGAACCATGAGCATGCCGGTAATTGCGGCAACCACGGCTGCGCTTCCCGCCGTGGTTTTGTCCTCGCTTGCCTTGGCCCAGCCAGCCACGGCTGCACCGGCACCCCAACCGCGCAAGATTCCGGCTACCCTCGCGGCAGCCATGAAGGCCCAGGCCACCAAAGCGGGCAACGTGATTCCCGCCCAAGCGGTTGCGGCAACGCTTCCTGCCGCCCTGAGGCCCATGGCCCCCGCTGTCCCGGACACCTACAAGATCGTCCGCGGAGACACCATCAGTGCCATTGCACGCCGCTTCAACCTGGACACGGCCGCTGTCCTGCAGCTGAACAAGCTCACGGCAACAACGCTGATCTACCCTGGCCAGACCATCAAACTCACCGGCACCGCCCCGGCCGCCCCTGAACAGACGCCGGCGCCTGCGGCACCTTCGAATGCCACCACCTACACGGTGGTTCCGGGCGATACGCTGGGCGCGATCGCCGCCCGGCACGGTGTCCCGCTGTCCAGCATCTTCAGCTGGAACAATCTCAGTGGAAGCTCCATCATCTACCCTGGCCAGAAGATCAAGGTCAGTGGCGGCTCTTCGCCCTCGACTCCGCCTGCTCCTGCCCCCGCCCCGGCACCTGCGGCCACTCCTGTCGCCAGCACAGGCTCGTATACCATCAAAGCGGGCGATACCCTCAGCTCCATTGCATCGCGTCACAACGTTTCGTTGTCAGCGCTGATGAGCGTGAATACAGTTTCGGCGACGACCGTCATTTATCCCGGGCAGAAGCTCACCATCCCCGGCACTTCGTCGCTGCAGCCCGCCGGGGAGACCAAGCCACTGGTGCCGAGCACCTTCCTCGGCTTTACGTACCCGCCCGCTGTTGTCAGCTCTGCGAACGAAAACAAGGCGCTGTTGAACGCTTTGCCGGTCCCGAGCCGGGATGAAATGAAGTCAATCGTGGCTGATACCGCCCGCCGCATGGGAGTCAGCCCCTCCTTGGCACTCGCTTTCGCCGAGCAGGAATCCGGCTTTGACCAGCGCGCGGTCTCCCCCGCCAACGCCATTGGAACCATGCAGGTCATTCCTTCCTCGGGCCAATGGGCATCGGATTTGGTGGGCCGCAAGCTCAACCTCCTGGATCCATATGACAATGCGACGGCCGGCGTCGCCATCATCAGGGCACTCATCGCCACCAGCAAAGACCTTGACAACGCCATCGCCGGTTACTACCAAGGGCAGTACTCGGTCAGCAAGTACGGCATGTACGACGACACGAAGCGCTACGTCGAATCGATCAAAGCCCGGCAACGCACTTTCGGCTAGGCCGTCCCAAGCACCTTTGGACGAGGCCCGGATTCCCCGCGGATTCGGGCCTCTTCCCTGCCTCGTTTAGGATCGTATGGTGCAGGAACCAACGCAGGACCACCTCATCGGGACCACGGTGGACGGGCGCTACCACGTCCGCTCACGCCTTGCCAGAGGTGGAATGTCCACCGTTTACCTGGCCACGGACCAGCGCCTGGAGCGCGACGTGGCCCTCAAAGTCCTGCACCCGCACCTGGCCAACGACGAAACATTCCTGGCACGGCTCAGCCGCGAGGCAAAGGCCGCCGCGAGCCTGTCCCATCCCCACGTTGTCAGCGTGCTGGACCAGGGCGAAGACGGGCATATCGCTTATCTGGTGATGGAGTATGTCAAAGGCCATACGCTCCGCGACGTCATCAACCAGCAGGGTGCACTTCCGCCGCGCCTGGCCCTCGCCCTGATCGATCCGGTCATCGAAGGCCTGGCGGCAGCCCACGGATCCGGACTCATTCATCGGGACATCAAGCCCGAGAACGTGCTCATAGCGGAAGACGGCCGGATCAAGGTAGGGGACTTCGGATTGGCCAGGGCTGTCACGGCCACCACAAGTACTGGCGCCTTGATCGGCACGGTCGCGTACCTCGCCCCCGAATTGGTGCTCGGCAAACCCGCTGACGCCCGCAGCGACGTCTACTCAGCGGGCATCATGCTCTACGAAATGCTCACAGGCAAGCAGCCATATGCTGGTGAATCCCCGATTCAAGTTGCTTACCAGCACGTCAACGCCGTGGTTGGCCGCCCCTCCGAGGCTGCCCCCGGTCTTGCCGAAGACCTCGACGAACTTGTGCAGTGGTGCACTGCCGTGGACGCCGAAAACCGGCCCGTGGACGGCTCCGCCCTGCTATCGGAACTGCGCCACATCCGGACCACACTCAGCGACGAGCAACTGGACCACAGGCAGCCGTCCTCCCGCCCTCTCTCCCCTGCAGCTGCTGCCGGGGCAGTTGGTTCCGTTGGGGCAGCTGCTTCCGCGGGCCCCGGTTCCGGCGCAACCCCGCAGGAGAATCCCACCGAGGCCCTTGCCACTACAGCATCGCCCACGGAATTCATTCCACATCAAAGCAACCCGACAACCGTCATGGCAGCGCGGCAACCACACAACGCCGGCCTCGCCCTTCCCGGTGCGAACGATGACCCGCGCCAGCCCGGCAAACGGGAGCAAAAAAAGCTGGAGCGGCAACAGGCTAAAGACCAAGCCCGGGCTGCTGCTACTCCTGTGCGCCCCCTTCGTGAAGGCAATCCCCGCCGACGCGCTGCGATTTGGACAGTCGTGATCGTGATCCTGGCCCTGCTGGCAGGTTCTGCCGGTTGGTTCTTCGGCATGGGCCCTGGATCTCCAGGCACGGTTCCCGATGTCAAGAACAAGACAGTGGCCGAGGCCCAACAGCTCTTGCGAACGGCAGGATTCCAGTCTGAGCCCCAGGACGTATTCGACGACGACGTCCAGGCCGGTCTCGCCGTCGGGACTGAACCAAAATCGGGGGAAGTGGTACGGAAATTTCAACCCATCGCCCTCTTCGTTTCGAAAGGCGCACAGCTCTTTGCACTGCCCGGGCTGACAGGCGGAACCCTTGATCAAGCGAAGACTGCACTGAACGCCGCCCAAATGACGCTCGGAAATGTCACGGAGGCGTTCGACGAAAAGATCCCTGCGGGCATTGTCATCTCCCAGGACCCTGCGCCGGGTAAAGAAGTCCGCCACGGCACGCCGGTATCCTTCGTCGTCTCCAAGGGACCCCAGCCCATCCCCGTTCCCGATGTTCGCGGCTTACAGCAGGATGCTGCCGTGAAAGCAATTCAGGACGCTGGCCTGAAGGCAGTCATTGCCCCTGAGACTGTCAATGACAAAACCGTGCCCAAAGGCGCCGTGGTGGCACAGACGCCTGGCAACGGCACGCTCGTCCGCGGCGAATCAGTGACCCTGACGGTCTCCAAGGGACCCAAGCTTGTGAGGGTGCCGAGCTTTATTGGCAAGCAAGCCAAAGATGCGCAGAAGGACCTGGAAAAACTGGGTTTCGACGTGAAAATCAATGCAATTCTGGGCGGCTTCTTCGGGACTGTGCGAGACCAGAATCCCGTAGACACCGAGGTCCCGGAAGGCTCGGTCGTCACCTTGACCGTGGTCTGATCCAGGACGTACACAGGCGTACACGGAAAAGGGGCGGTCCGGATTCATCCGGACCGCCCCTCTTCTGTAGAGTCCACCATACCTACCGCTTGGATAGTGCTCCTGCGACCAGGAAGGCCATCTCAAGTGACTGCATGTGGTTCAGGCGCGGGTCGCAGACAGACTCATAGCGGTCCAGGAAAGCGTCCTGGTCGATGGGATCTGCGCCACCGAGGCACTCGGCGACGTCGTCGCCGGTCATTTCGACATGCAGGCCGCCCGGAACCGTACCCAGGGAGTGGTGTACTTCGAAGAATCCACGTACTTCGTCAATGACGTCGTCGAAGTTGCGGGTCTTGTATCCGTTGGGCGAGGTCACCGTGTTGCCGTGCATCGGGTCCGTCACCCACAGGACCTGGGCGCCCGAAGCGGTAACACGCTCGACGACGGCAGGCAGCTTCTCGCGGATGTTTTTGGCCCCCATGCGGGTAATGAATGTCAGGCGCCCGGGTTCGCGGTTCGGGTCCAGCTTGTCGATAAGGCGCAGGGCATCGTCGCCGCTGGTGGTGGGGCCTAGCTTGACGCCAATGGGGTTCCGCACACGGGAGAGGAAGTCCACGTGCGCATGATCGAGTTCGCGGGTCCGCTCGCCGATCCAGAGGAAGTGGGCGGAAGTGTCGTACGGCAGGCCCGTCCGGGAGTCGATGCGGGTCAGTGCGCGCTCGTAGTCCAGCAGCAGCGCCTCGTGGCTGGCGAAGAACTCAACCCGCTTGAGGGCCTCGAAGTCAGCACCACACGAGTCCATGAACATGATGGCACGATCAATGTCGCGGGCAAGGGACTCGTACCGGGCATGTGCCGGGTTCTCAGTGAAGCCCTTGTTCCACTGGTGGACCAGCCTCAGGTCCGCGAAACCGCCCTGGGTGAATGCCCGGATCAGGTTCAGTGTTGATGCGGACGTATGGTACGCCTGCAGCATCCTGCCGGCGTCGTGCGCGCGGGACTCGGGCGTAAAGTCGTAGCCGTTGACGATATCTCCGCGGTACGCGGGAAGCGTCACGCCGTCGCGGGTTTCATCGTTGGACGAGCGTGGCTTGGCGAATTGGCCTGCCATGCGACCCATCTTGATGACCGGCATCGCCGCACCGTACGTGAGCACGACGGCCATCTGGAGGATCGTCTTGACGCGTGCGCTGATCTTGTCCGCCGTGGCGGCTTCAAAGGTCTCTGCGCAGTCTCCCCCCTGCAGGAGGAAAGCCTTGCCCTGGGCGGCCGCAGCCAGGCGCTCCCGAAGAACGTCAACTTCGCCGGCGAATACCAAAGGTGGAACGACGGAAAGTTCCTTAACGGAGGCCTTGAAGACTTCAGAGTCAGACCACGTGGGCTGCTGGGAAATCGGCAGGTCCCGCCAGGCGTCGAGACCGGGGTAATTTGCAGCCCCACTCTGGGCGGTGCTGGCGAGTGGGTCTACTACAGGGGGTGCGGTGTTCGCGGTTAGCTCAGTCACCCTTCAAGAGTAGTAGCCTCCGCCAAGGTTGGGGCACTGCAGGCGTAACTGTCCTTGCCGGATGCGTCACAGTCACCCGCTGGTTGCTCCCCCGTTTTCCTTGGGCCCGTCCTTGTCATCAGCGATGTCCGAAGGAACCTCCTCGGCTTCTTTGACTTTTCCAACCGTCCCGGGTCCTTTGCCATCCATCCGGGCCTTGACCACAGCTGCATATTCGTCCACATACTCCTGACCGGAAAGCCGCATCAGCTCGTACATGATTTCGTCAGTTACGGCCCTCTGAATGAGCCGGTCATCTTCCATGCCGTAATAGCGGCTAAAGTCCATGGGCTGGCCGAAGATCACACCGATACGCCGGATACTGGGCAGCCTCTTGCCAATGGGCTGGACCTTTTCCGTGCCAATCATGGCCACCGGCACTACGGGGACACGGGTCTGGAGTGCCAGCTTGGCGACACCGACCTTCCCGCGGTAAAGCTTGGCGTCCGGACTGCGGGTGCCTTCGGGGTAGATTCCCAAGAGGCCGCCGGAATTCAGGACGTCCTTCCCGGCTTGCAGCGATAGCTCCGACGCGGCTCCGCCGGAACGGTCCATGGGCAGTTGGTTGGTCAACCTGAAGAACAACGCCGTCAAGCGGCCCTTGATGCCCTTGCCGGTGAAGTACTCGGCCTTGGCCAGGAAGATCACCGGCCGGTCCACCATCAGGGGGAGGAAGATGGAGTCCGAAAAGGACAAATGGTTGGATGCAAGTATCGCTGGGCCGTTTTCGGGGACGTTGTCCAACCCCTTCACCCATGGCCTGAACAGGAGTTTGAGAACAGGACCAAGAAAGATCCTCTTCATGACCCAATAGAACACGTTTGTCCTCTCACGGCCGGTTTACGGGCGTCCATCCGGTCAAGCCGGCGGCACTCAACAGCAACCCTACTCCAGTGAGAAATGTCGGGAAGAGTGACACGATGGAGCCATGACGGAACGCAACCAACCAGCCGCGCCGCTCGCCTTCCACCACCCCGGCCATGGAGCGAACGCTTCCACCGGAGTGGCCATCTGCCACGGGTTTACGGGTAGCCCGCTGAGCGTCCTGCCGTGGGCCGAGTATCTGGCCGGGCAGGGCTTTTCCGTCTCAGTGCCTTTGCTTCCCGGTCACGGAACCAGCTGGCACGATCTGGCCACCACACGCTGGCAGGATTGGTACAGGACGTTCGAACGAAGCTATCTGGATCTCGCGGCGCGGACGGAATCATGTTTTGTGGCAGGCCTGTCCATGGGCGGTGCCGTTGCCCTCCGCGTGGCTTCACTGCATGATGTTCCGGGCTTGGTCCTGGTGAACCCGGGTTTGAGTTTCTACGATCGCCGGGTCAGGTACGTCGGAGCACTCAAGTACGTCATGCGGACCACCTCACCCATTGAGGAAGAAAAGCCGACGGCGGCCGCCACGCAGGATGGTGACTACTCCAAGACGCCTTTGAGGTCCGTGCACGAACTGAAGAAGCTCTTCCGCCAGGCAACCCGCGCCCTCCCACAGATTCAAGCACCGGCGCTTGTCTTCAAATCTTCAGTGGACGGTGTCATCCCGCCCAGTTCCGTAGCTATGATCAGCAGGCATATGGACCCGTCCCGGCTCAAGGTGGTGACCCTCCCGGCGAGCGGCCACGTGGCCACGTTGGATGTGGATGCACCCACCATCTTTGAAGAATCGGCGGAGTTTTTCCGTCAGCATGCCGCGGACAGAGTAGCCTCAGAGTCATCATGAAAATGCTTCCCGATTTCTCCCCGTTCCTCAGCAACTGGACCGGCTCAGGCCCCAGGGTTGGCGTCGTTATGTCCCACGGCTTTACGGGAAGCCCGCACAGCGTCCGGCCCTGGGCCGAGCATCTGGCAGCGGCAGGATATGCCGTCAGGGTTCCATTGCTCCCCGGGCACGGAACTACCTGGCAGGATATGGCCACGCGTTCATGGCGCGAATGGCACCGGGCCGTTGACGATGCCTACAGGGAACTGGCAGGCGAATGCGATTTCGTCTTCGCGGCCGGACTGTCCATGGGCGGAACACTGGCACTGCGCATCGCGGCGACACGACCCGTGGCCGGCACCATTGTGGTCAACCCTGGCCTGGTCCTTGATGACCCACGGGCTGTCATTGTTGCCGCCCTCAAGTACGTCATAAAGAGCACTCCGGCGATCGCCAATGACATTTTGAAGCCGGACCAGGACGAAGGGGCCTATTCCCGCACCCCGGTTGCCGCGGCCCACGAGTTGAAGAAGATGTACAAGGATACGGCGGGGCTGCTGCCCCGCATTGGTTCGCCTGTCCGCGTCTTCCGCTCCACAGTGGACAATGTCATCTCCAATGCCAGCCTTGAGTTCCTCCGTGCACGGGTCCAGGCGCCCGTTGAAGTCACCTACCTCAGCAACAGCCATCATGTTGCGACACTGGACAACGACGCCCCTGAAATCTTCGCGGGAACTGTCGACTTCATCCAAAAGACCTTGGCGGCACTGGCCGGCAACGGGCCTTCCCTCGAAAAGGACAAAGCCGATGAACAGGCCTGATCCCAACTCTGCCGATCAGAGTGCCAACAAAGATGACGACGCCGTCTGGTTGGATTTGGTGGCACGGCTGGAAGCGACGGAATCCTCACCGCTCGGAGAGACCGCCGAGCCGGGTCGGCAGGAAAGGGACCAGGCAGGAGCCGGGCCAGCCAGGGAGGACGCTCCGAAGGCCTTCAGGGACTTTGATCCGCTGGGACTGTCTACTCCGGCCACGGCAGCAGCGCCTGATGCCGGCACGACACCAGGAGAAAAGGAACAATTGAACGGCGGGCCCCTGGGTCCCCGCGATTTCGAGGTGGACGACGACGACGGCGCCTTTGTGCCTGAGGAGCCTCCCAGCCTGGTGGGAACAGACCCGCTGACCATGCTGGCGTGGATCGGCGCTGTGGGCGGCCCCCTCGCCCTGCTTTTCACGGCGATGTTCTGGCGTTCCGCACCGTTGCTGGCCATCCTTGGCATAGTGGTGGCCTTTGCAGCTTCCGTGGTCTACCTGATCATGCGGCTACCGCACGAGAAAAACGAGGACGACGACGGCGCCCGCATCTAGTTGGACGGGTCCGCTTGCTTGTGGGCTTTCCTAGCTGTGGGCACGCCCGCTGACCCGCGAAAGATCAGCAGCGCCGATCATGCCTGCACGGGGTCCGAGAGCGGCAAGCTCAATCCTTGCCATCGGACGGAATCCACGCCCCGTCAGATTTCTGGCGAACGCCTCACGGGCCGGTCCGGCGAGCAGGTCCCCTGCATCGCACAATCCGCCTCCGATCACGAACATACCGGGATCCAGTGCCGCGGCCAGGTTGGCCAGCCCCAAGCCCAACCATTCACCCTGGTCCGCCAACAGTTCCCTTGACGTGGAGTCCCCGGCCAGCGCCAATTCGGTAACTGCAGCTCCGGTGATGCTCTCCGCCACACCGCCGGCCCGCTCAAGGAGTGCGCGGCCTTCAGGCGAGTTGGTTCGCACCAATTGGCGGGCCTCACGGCCGAGGGCGTTGCCTGACGCATATTGCTCCCAGCAGCCACGGTTGCCGCATTCACAGCGGTGCCCGCCGGGGAAAATGATCTGGTGGCCAAATTCGCCGGCTACACCGTAGCGGCCGCGTTCAACTCTCCCGTCCATCACCATTGCGCCGCCGATGCCTGTGCCCAACGTGATGCACACGAGTCGGCTCTCACCTTGGCCGGCGCCAAAGCGCCACTCGGCCCAGGCGGCCGCATCGGCGTCGTTCGTTAGCAATACCGGCCGCCTCAACAGGTTCTGCAGGCTTTCCCTCAGGGGTTCGTTGCGCCACGCAAGATGCGGGCTGAAGAGGACCGTACCGCCGTCGAGGTCCATCCAACCGGCCGCGCCTATACCCACGGAGGCAATCCGGTGGTCCGCGCTGAGTTCGTCAACCAGTTCCACGATGGTCCGCTCCACGGCCCGGGGGTCGGCGCCAGGCGTGGACCTGCGTGCCTCTGCAAGGATCCTGCCCTCCGCGTCAACCACGCCGGCAGCTACCTTGGTGCCGCCGATATCGATGCCTATGGCCAGCCCCCGTCGGCCCAAATGGCTCCTGCGCCCAGCCCAGGGAACGTCCTTCAAGGCAGCGACGGGTGGCCGGGGCCGGGCACGGGAACTGGACCGTAGTGAAGGCATCCCAACATCCTATTCTGCCGGGGCAAGGCAGGTAGCCATCGGAAGGATTGGACAGCGCCAAGTTGCCCGAAACGGAGGGTCATCCGTAAAGTTACTCGCCAGTAGGTGAAATAGGACACACCTCCGCGGGTGGGCATACTAGAGTGAAAGCAGCCCCACGCGGCCCGTGCATATCAAAGGAGCTACCGTGCGTGAATTCAGTGTTCCGCCCCTTGTCAACGTTGCCCCTGAAACCAACATCACGGACCTCGTCGTCCGGGAAGCCGCCAAGGCTTCGAACCCGGCCCTGTTCGCCAAGCTGGACAGCAACAAAGAGTGGCAGGACATCCGGGCCACGGATTTCCTTGCCGACGTCAAGGCCTTGGCCAAGGGCCTTATCGCCAGTGGAGTGGGCGCTGGCGACCGCGTCGGCATTATGTCCCGGACCCGTTATGAGTGGTCGCTGGTGGACTTTGCCATCTGGTTCGCAGGCGCTGTCTCTGTCCCGATTTATGAGACCTCTTCCCCTTCGCAGGTGGCTTGGAACCTGGGCGACTCCGGCGCTGTGGCCGCCTTCGGTGAAGCCGCACACCACGAGGACATCATCAGGCAGGCTGTCGCTGCCGAAGACATACAGTCAGTGGCCAACGTTTGGCAGCTTGAGGGTGCCGGCCTTGATGCCCTTCGCGCCGCCGGCACCAGCGTCACCGATGAAGAACTTGAAAAGCGCCGCTCCGCTGCAGGCCTGAAAGACCTGGCCACCATTATCTACACCTCCGGAACCACAGGCAGGCCCAAGGGCTGCGAACTGACCCACGGAAACTTCGTGGAGCTCTCCGAGAACGCCCGTGCGGCGCTGGGCGAAATCATCAACGAGTCGGCCAAGACCATCATGTTCCTGCCTCTGGCCCACGTCTTTGCGCGCTTCATCTCCGTCCTTGCCGTTGCAGGGGGCGTCAAAGTTGCCCACACGCCGGATATCAAGCATTTGCTGGCCGATCTGCAGAGCTTCCAGCCAACGTTCATCCTTGCCGTCCCGCGTGTCTTCGAGAAGGTCTACAACTCCGCACTGACAAAAGCCGAGGACAGCGGCAAGGGCGCCATCTTCCACCGTGCAGTGGACACGGCGATCGAGTACTCCAAGGCGCGCCAGGCCGGTTCCCTGGGCTTGGGGTTGAAGCTCAAGCATGCGGTGTTCGACAAACTCGTCTATGGAAAGCTCCGCGCCGCCATGGGCGGACATGTGGCACACGCTGTCTCCGGTGGCGGCCCCTTGGGCGAACGCCTGGGCCACTTCTTCCAGGGCATCGGCCTGCAGATCCTGGAGGGATACGGCCTGACGGAAACCACGGCACCCATCTCCGTCAACACACCCTCGATGATCAGGATCGGCACCGTGGGCGCCCCACTTCCCGGCAATGCCGTCAAGATCGCGGACGACGGCGAAATTCTCGCCAAGGGCGTCTGCGTCATGCGTGGCTACTACAAGCGCGAGGATCTCACGCAGGAAACTTTTGCCGACGGATGGTTCCGCACCGGCGACATCGGCGAGCTGGATAGCAACGGCTTCCTCAAGATCACCGGCCGCAAGAAGGAAATCATCGTCACGGCAGGTGGAAAGAACGTGGTTCCTGCCCTGCTGGAAGACCAGATCCGTGCAGACGCCTTGGTTTCCCAGGTCCTGGTAGTGGGCGACAACCGTCCGTTCATCGGCGCTTTGGTAACCCTGGACGAGGAGGCGTTGCCGGGATGGCTGGAGCGCCATGGGCTCCCGTCCGGTACCACCCTGGAGGAAGCTGCCGGGAACCCGGTAGTACGGGCTGCCGTCCAGGACCTCATCAGCAAAGCCAACCAGTCTGTCTCCCAAGCGGAGGCGATCAAATCCTTCCGGATAGTCCCGGCGGACTTCACGGAGGCCTCAGGCCACCTCACTCCGTCGCTGAAGGTCAAGCGCGCGCAGGTCATGAAGGACTTTGACGCCGTGATTGAAGAGATGTATTCGGCGCCCCGGCCGCAGTAGCCAAGGCGCCACCGCAACCGAAAAACCCCTTCCGGAATTCCTCCGGAAGGGGTTTTTCGTTGATGGATCGTTAGCCGATCACCAGCAGCAAATCGCCGCCCTGGACCTGCTCCACCGAGGAGATGGCGAGGCGGGAAACGGTGCCGGCCACCGGCGTCGTGATGGATGCTTCCATCTTCATTGCCTCGATCGTGGCAACGGTATCGCCGGCGTTGACCACATCGCCTGCCTTGACCGTAACAGTGACCGCCCCCGCGAACGGGGCTGCAACCTGCCCGGGCTGTGCGGGGTCGGCCTTCTCTGCGGCCTTGACGTTGCTCACCACGGAACGGTCGCGGACAACCACCGGACGCGACTGGCCGTTGAGCGTACACATCACTGTACGCATGCCCTTCTCGTCGGCTTCGGAGACAGCCTCGAGCTGGGCGATCAGCCGTACGCCCTTCTCCAGCTCGATGACGTGCTCAGCACCGCGCTGCAGCCCGTAGAGGTAATCACGGGTGTCCAGCACGGAGATGTTGCCGTAGGTCTCCACGCTCTTGAGGTAGTCCTTGGTAGGACCTGCGAAGAGAAGCCTGTTCAGGGTGTGCTGGCGGGTCTTCGAATCACCCTTCAGCGCGGCGCTGTCCTCTGAACTGATCTCAACGTCCCGGACCTTGATGCTGCGGCCTTGGAGGGCCTTGGTACGGAACGGCTCCGGCCAGCCTCCGGGAGGGTTGCCGAGCTCGCCGGAGAGGAAGCCGATGACAGAATCCGGAATGTCATAGTTCTGCGGATTCTCGTTGAAGTCTGCGGGATCCGCGTTCAGTCCAACGAGGTGCAGGGCAAGGTCACCCACCACCTTGGATGACGGCGTCACCTTGACCAGGCGGCCCAGAATGCGGTCTGCCGCCGTGTACATGTCCTCGATGGCTTCGAACTGCTCCCCCAGCCCCAAGGCGATGGCCTGCTGGCGAAGGTTGGACAGCTGGCCCCCAGGGATTTCGTGCTGGTAGACACGGCCTGTGGGACCTGGCAGCCCGGACTCGAACGGCGCGTACACGCGTCGGACCGCTTCCCAGTAAGGCTCCAGTGCGCCGACATTGGCAAGGCTCATCCCGGTGTCGCGCGGTGTATTGGCCAAGGCCGCAACGAGGGCGGATGCAGCAGGCTGGCTGGTAGTGCCCGCCAGTGAAGCAGAAGCGACATCGACGGCGTCGACTCCGGCATCCACGGCCGCCAGAATTGTTGCGAGCTGGCCACCGGCGGTGTCATGCGTGTGCAGGTGCACCGGGAGATCGAAGCGTTCCCGCAAAGCCGAGACGAGCTTGGCAGCCGCAGCAGGACGCAGGAGACCTGCCATGTCCTTGATGGCGAGGATGTGGGCACCGGCATCGACGATCTTCTGGGCAAGGTCCAGATAGTAGTCGAGGGTGTACAGGTCCTCGTTCGGGTCAAGGAGGTTGCCTGTGTAGCAAAGCGCCACCTCTGCGACGGCCGTTCCGGTGGCACGCACAGCCCGTATAGCCGGGGCCATCTGGTTGACGTCGTTGAGGGCGTCAAAGATGCGGAAGATGTCAATGCCGGTAGCCGCGGCCTCGTTGACGAAAGCCTCGGTCACCTCTTCCGGGTAAGGCGTGTAACCAACGGTGTTCCGTCCACGGAGCAGCATCTGGATACAGGTGTTCGGCAGCGCCTGGCGCAAAGCAGCCAAGCGGTCCCAAGGGTCCTCGCCGAGGAAGCGGAGCGCGACGTCGTACGTCGCACCACCCCAGGCCTCCACGGAAAGAAGCTCCGGCAGCAAGGCAGTGACGGCCGGGCCGGCAGCCACGAGGTCGCGGGTACGGACACGGGTAGCCAGCAAGGACTGGTGCGCGTCACGGAACGTGGTGTCCGTAACGGCGACTGCCTGCTGCTCGCGCAGCGCTTTCGCAAAGCCCTCAGGACCGAGTTCCAGCAGCTTCTGGCGCGATCCTGACGTGGGAACCGGGCCCTCAACGACGGGCAGCTTCTTGGCGGGATCGGAGTGGACCGTCAGCTCGCCATTGGGCTTGTTCACCGTGACATCGGCCAACCACGTCAGCAGTTTGGTGCCGCGGTCCGCGGAGATGTGCGACTTGAGCAGCTCCGGCCGCTTATCGATGAAGTCCGTGGCTACGTTGCCGGCATTGAAGTCCGGATCGGCCAGCACGGCCTGCAGGAACGGAATGTTGGTTGACACGCCACGGATCCGGAACTCTGCCAGGCCGCGCCGCGCACGGGCAACCGCAGCCGGGTAATCGCGTCCGCGGCAGGTCAGCTTGACGAGCATGGAGTCGAAGTGCGGGCTGATCTCGGCACCGGAGTAGACGGTACCGCCGTCGAGACGCACGCCTGCGCCACCTGCGGAACGGTAGCCGGTGATCTTTCCGACGTCCGGGCGGAAGCCGTTGGCCGGATCCTCCGTGGTGATGCGGCACTGCAACGCGGCGCCCTTGATGGATACTGTCTCCTGGCTCAGGCCAAGGTCCGCAAGGGTCTCCCCCGAGGCAATACGCATCTGCGCCTGCACGAGGTCCACATCCGTGATTTCTTCGGTCACAGTGTGCTCAACCTGGATGCGGGGGTTCATTTCGATGAAAACGTGCTGGCCGGCCCGCTCACCCTCGGTGTCCACCAGGAACTCCACCGTTCCGGCGTTGACATAGTTCAGGGCTTTGGCGAAGGCCACGGCGTCACGGTATAGCGCCTGGCGGATGTTCTCATCCAGGTTGGGCGCGGGCGCGATTTCCACTACCTTCTGGTGGCGGCGCTGCAAGGAACAGTCACGTTCGAACAGGTGCATGACGTTGCCTTCGGCGTCCGCCAGGATCTGCACTTCGATGTGGCGCGGGCGCAGCACCGCCTGCTCGAGGAACATCGTGGGATCGCCAAACGCGGCATCGGCCTCGCGCATGGCGGACTGCAGGGCCTCGGGGAGGGCTTCGCGGGTCTCCACGCGACGCATTCCACGTCCACCACCGCCGGCAACGGCCTTGGCGAAGATCGGGAAGCCGATTTCGTCGGCTGCCGCAATGAGCTCGTCGAGGTCCTTTGAAGGCTTGCTCGACTTCAGCACGGGGACACCGGCCTTGCGGGCAGCTTCCAAGGCAGCAACCTTGTTTCCCGCAAGCTCAAGCACCTCAGCTGGCGGACCCACAAAGGTGATGCCCGCGGCCTTGGCAGCGCGCGCGAGGTCCGGGTTCTCGGACAAGAAGCCGTAACCCGGGTAAATGGCGTCAGCGCCGGCTTCCTTGGCGACGCGGACAACCTCCTCTACGTCCAAATAGGCGCGGACAGGGTGGCCCACCTCGCCGATCAGGTAAGCTTCGTCGGCCTTCTGACGGTGGATCGAGTTACGGTCCTCGTGCGGAAAGACGGCTACGGTCTTGGCGCCCAGTTCATAACCAGCGCGAAACGCCCTGATCGCGATTTCGCCGCGATTGGCCACCAGAATTTTCGAAAACATACTTCTCCTGCATCATTGCGGGTGGATCGGTCGGTGGTCACAGTGTGTAGTGCCGCCAGCATCAAACACAAATCTTTGTGGCAACCATCACAATGGAATCGTCATCTGGGCTGTATATGCGTGCGCGCGACTCCCTGCCGTGCTAATGCCCGCACCATCCAACGCTGCCCGGGCGCGTAGAAAGCGGGATTCCACCGCCCCGCCCCATATGATGTTGGAGGGGCTTCGGCAAGCCCCGGCTTCGGCGGTCCCGAAGCGGAAAACAGCGCGATACGGCAACCGGCGTTAGGTTTTGGGTTTTCAAGTGCAAGTAGTCAGCATCAGCAGCCTCAAAGGCGGAGTGGGAAAGACGTCCGTGACCACCGGCCTGGCGTCCGCGGCCCTCGCGGCCGGCATTCCAACCCTCGTGGTGGACCTCGATCCCCATGCGGACGCGACGACGGCACTCGGCGTCCAGCGAGGCGGGCAGTTGGACATTGGCCGCATGCTCAAGAGTCCCAGAAAAGCCAAACTCCCCGAGAACGTCGCCAGCAGCAGCTGGGTCTCCAACGGTTCCAGCGGCGGCAAGCTTGACGTTGCTGTCGGATCGGCTTTCACGGGCATCTATGATCGCCCGGACCTCGGCCGACGTGACCTTCGCAGGCTCTCGGCCGTTCTTGCAGGGACCACCAACTACGAACTGATTCTTGTGGACTGCCCTCCTTCGCTGAACGGGCTCACACGGATGGCATGGAGCGCGAGCGACCGCGTAGTACTCGTGGCCGAACCCGGCCTGTTCTCCGTGGCCGGTACCGAACGAACCATGCGCGCCATCCAGTTGTTCAGGCAGGAGTTTGCTCCGCATCTGGCGCCAGCGGGAATCGTCGCCAACCGGGTTCGTTCCGGATCAGCCGAGCACACCTTCCGGCTGTCCGAGATGGAGTCCATGTTCGGCGAGCTGCTCCTGACTCCGCACATTCCGGAACAGGCGAACTGGCAGCAGATCCAGGGCGCAGCGCATTCGGTACATCATTGGCCAGGCGATTCCGCCAAAAACTCCGCAAAACTTTTCGATGCACTCTTGCAGAGCCTGCTGCAAAGCCAACCCGTTTCGCGGAATCGGCAGCAGCGCTAGCCCGCAACTCAACAGCAATACAACGGAAGAAGCCGCACCCTGTATCCAGGGGCGGCTTCTTCCGTTGCTGAGAGATCCAGTGGGGGCGTTCTTAGCCGATGCGGCGTGCAACGCGCCGCTTGCTCAATTCGTCGTCCGGAAAGGACTGCTCGGCGGCATGCTCGCTCGGAAGCGCGGCAAGGCTTCCCTCGACTTCCCGCCATACACGTCCGACCGCTATGCCAAAGACACCCTGTCCGCCTTGCACGAGGTCAATCACTTCGTCGGCAGAGGTACATTCATAAACGCTGGCGCCATCGCTCATCAGCGTAATCTGCGCAAGGTCTTCAACGCCACGTTCGCGAAGATGCTCAACCGCGGTGCGGATCTGCTGGAGGGAAACGCCGGTATCAAGCAGGCGCTTGACCACCTTGAGCACCAGGATGTCGCGGAATCCATAGAGACGTTGCGAGCCTGAACCCGCAGCACCACGGACGGCCGGCTCGACCAAGCCCGTGCGTGCCCAATAGTCCAGCTGGCGGTACGTGATACCTGCAGCCTTGCAGGCAGTCGGCCCGCGGTAGCCCGCGTCCTCGTCCAGCACTGGAAGGTCCTCTGTGAAGAGCAAACCTTGGGCGCCGGATGCGGGCGCAGCAATGCCGGTCGAGGCCTGCTTCAGCTCGCCTGCTTCGCCTTTCGGACTCACGTGACCTCCTTGTTCTCAGTTCCCTTGGGGACGGTGCGTACCACTGATCACAACGCCGAAATTCAGCCGTGTAATTCCCACAAGCCGCACCTTCCAGTGTGACTTGCGCGGGCAGTGTATGCAACGGGAACTTGATACCTTCGACGTTAGGCCCGGGAGGGCCCTAGGTCAAAGACCCCGGACGCAAAATCCGGTCGTGTCGAAAGTTTCACCCTCAACTTTAGGCTTAGGGTGATTCAGCCTTCGAAATCCTCAGGTTCGACGTCGTCCAGGAACTCGCGGAAACGCCGCATTTCGCGTTCTTCGTCCACGCTGGGATCCGGCTCTGAATCTTCGCCTTCATCGTGCTCAGTGATCCGGACACCGGCTTCCTCCATCACTGCATCCGCGCACCAAATGCGGCACTTGGCCCGCAACGCAAGCGCCAACGCATCAGAAGCGCGCGAACTGACAACCGTGCCGTCGTCGAATTGCAGCTGCCCATAGAAGATGTTGTCCTCAACCGCCACGATGTTAACGCTGATGATCGAATGCCCCAGGGCCTCCACGACGTCAATCAGGAGATCGTGGGTCATGGGTCGCGGTGGGACAACACCTTGCTGGGCCAGGGCGATGGCGCTGGCTTCGGGTGTTCCAATCCAGATGGGTACATGCCGCTCCCCCTTGATTTCGCGAAGGAGGACCAAGGGTTGGTTGGACGGCAGTTCGATCCGGACGCCGACAATTTCAACTTCGATCATCAGGTGTCCATCCGGGAGATACGGTCGTGGACGAGCGCCCTGTGCAGCGTAAGGCACAGTTCGCTGATTTCACGCGCCGCCTCGGCAGCCCGTGCTTGGGAGGCTGCGTCGCGCCTGGACGTCAGGGGCGCAACCGCTCTTTCCACCAGTCCGAACTCACGCTCGGCTGCGGCCTGGAACGGCCGGAGATGGCGGGGTTCCAAGCCGTGACCCTCCAACTGAACGCAAGCACGCGCAACCTGGAGGGCGTGTTCATCGAACTTGCCGCCAACGTGGCTGATAAGCCCGAAGCTCAGGAGCGACTCCAGCAAGGGCACACTGGCACCCGATTCGGCCCGGAGTTGCTCCTCGCTGAGGGCGCGCGCACGGCCTTGGATTTCCGCAGCCATCTCCGCGGAAACCACCCGGGGTGACACCGTGACGCCCGGAGGCAGGTTCTCAGGCCGCTCCCCGCGGTCAATCGCGTCCAGGTAATCCTTAATCACTTTCAGTGGTAAGTACTGGTCGCGCTGAAGGGCAAGAACAAATCGGAGGCGCTCAACGTCGCTGTCCGTGTACTGCCTGTACCCGGCAGGGGTCCGCTTGGGGTTAATGAGGCCCTTTTCCTCAAGAAAGCGGATTTTGGACGCGGTCATGCCAGGAAAGTCGTCGCTCAATTGAGCCAGGACTTCCCCGATGTTCAGGACCTGCGGTCCGCGACGTTCCGGCTGGGCCATTGCCACAGGCAGGTACCCCGGGGTCAGACTTGGCCCGCCGGGCGGCCAGGGCTCAAGTAGTAGGTCAGCCGGAACTTGCCGATCTGGACCTCATTGCCGCTCTTCAACTGCACCCGATCCACGCGGTCGTGGTTCACGTAGGTTCCGTTGAGGCTGCCCATATCCACGAGTTCGAAGCCCGTTGGGGTCCTGTGGAATTCCACGTGCTTACGGGACACCGTGACGTCATCCAGGAAGATGTCGGCGTCGGGGTGCCTGCCCGCAGTAGTGGTATCGGCGTCCAGAAGGAAGCGGGCTCCTGCGTTTGGTCCGCTATGTGCGATGAGCAAGGCGGAGTCCGGCGGAAGGGCTTCAACGGACGCGCGCTCTTCCGGTGCAAGCCTGGGTGCAACCCTGGGCTCGTCCCACGTTGGCGTAATGCTGATCGAGGTGGTCTCCGACGTGGGTTGCTCTTCCGCGCCCTTTCCGACATTGGCTTGATTCTGTTCTCCGCCAACCATGGAATTTCCTCCTCATCCGCTGGCAGTTCCAAACCCCGCCAGCCACTTCCGCCTCCCGGTACCGCCGGGCAAATCGGTTGCTGGCCCGCCTTCCCGCGTCCTTGGCTAAAAGAATGCAGCCGGGCGGGCCAGATAACTTTAGCCTACCTGTTGTTCGTACTCCGATGCACTGAGCAGGGAATCCACTGCATCGGCTTCTGCCAGCTTTACTTCAAAAAGCCAACCGTCGCCGTAAGGATCAGAGTTGATCAGTGCCGGATCCTGGTCCAAAGAGTCATTCCGGTTAATGACTTCACCGCTAACGGGAGCATAGATATCACTGACGCTCTTGGTGGATTCAACCTCGCCAACAACTTCATTCCCGGTGATCTTGGTTCCGGGTTCCGGCATCTGGGCGTAGACAACGTCACCCAGGGCGTCCTGTGCGAAGTCGGTGATACCAATCCGCACCACGCCATCGGCGTCAGGAGCGGAAACCCACTCGTGCTCTGCAGTGTAGGAAAGATCGGCTGGAATATTGCTCATGGGTCGCCTTTCATCGGGACATTTACGGATCTCGACGGCGGCCCGGGCATCCGGCCACCGCTGAAAGTATAGGCACAATTCCCCTGTGCCTGATGAGGTCTCTGCCATGATTGACCCATGACTGAACAAGCACAAGTACCGGCTCGGAAAAAACGCAATTGGGGCGTCAAAATTATTCTGATCCTGGTGGCATTGCTTGTCGCTGTGGCAGCCTACTTTATCCTTGGGGCCATCCTGCCGCGTTGGTGGTCCGACGTCGTGGCGGGGCAGATCCGGCGGGACCTCGGCGCGAGCGTGCTGGTGGGCATGTTCTACGGCTTCGTCTTTACGTTCATTCCCCTCGCGGTGGCATGGCAGGCAACCCATAAGGCTGTCTCCTGGCCTTGGAAGATCGTCATCGTGCTGGCGGCCGTCGCCATCGCCACGCCCAACCTGCTTACGGCAGGCATAGTGTTCGGTTCCACCGAGTCCGCGCACGCCGGCCAGCGCACTTTGAGCGTGGATGCCGGATTCTTCACCACCTGGACCGCGATCTCGGCCGTAGCGGCTGCAGTGGTTTTTGTGGTGGTTACAGTTCTTTGGGCCCTGTGGCGCAGGCGGGGCAAGCAGATGAAGGTGTTGAAGCAGGCAGAGAGCGAACGAACCAGGGCTGCTAAGAGAGCAGAGCAGGAAGCCCGCGACAGTACGCCCAAGCCCTAAGCGGCCCCTGGGACGCTGAAGAGCCCGCGTGGAACGGTTGAACCGTTCCACGCGGGCTCTCACTTTCCCGGTCGGACGTAAGGAGAGTCAGGAGACGGCCGCCCCTTGGGGTTCGCGTTCGACGTCGGGCCTGGCCGTTGCTGCCGAAACTTCCTTGCGCTTGGCTGCTGCAGCGGCAGCCAGCATGACCAGCAACGCGGCCAAAGTAATCGCGGCCCCTGCCCAGATGGGCGAGGTGTAGCCCAAGCCGGCCGAAATGGTGACCCCTCCGAGCCAGGCGCCCAGAGCATTACCCAGATTGAAGGCGCCAATGTTGGCACCGGATGCCAGCGTGGGCGCGGAGGATGCATAGTGCATCACGCGCATCTGCAGACCCGGGACAGTAGCGAAACCGAAGCCGCCCATCAGTGCCAGTGAGAACAAAGTTGCGATGCTGCTGGCCGCGGTCAGGGCAAAGAAGCCCAGGACCAGCACCAAGCCGGCGAGGATCTTGACGAGCGATCCGTCCAGGTTTTTGTCGGCCGCCTTCCCGCCCAGGAAGTTGCCGACGAACAGTCCGCCGCCGAACAGCACCAGCAACCATGGGACGGCGCCCGGTTCAAACCCGGAGATTTCGGTAAGCGTGAAGGCAATGTAGGTGAAAGCACCGAACATGCCACCAAAACCCAAAATCGTCACCAGGATGGAAAGCCAAACCTGGCCGGATGTGAACGCACCCAGTTCGCTGCGGAGACCCTTGGCCGGCTGCGTACTCCCCTTCGGGACCATCAACGCGATGCCAAGCAGTGCCACCACGCCGATACCGGTGATGGCCCAGAACGTTGAACGCCAGCCCAGGTTCTGGCCGAGGAGAGTACCGAAAGGAACACCAAGGACGTTGGCAGCTGTAAGCCCAGTGAACATGATGGCAATGGCACCGGCCTTTTTGTGCGCAGGGACCAGGCTGGCTGCCACCACCGAACCGATTCCGAAGAACGCACCATGGCACAACGCCGCAATGATCCGGCCCACAAGCATGGCCATGTACGAGTCCGCGATTGCGGAGAGGAAGTTGCCGGCGATGAACAGAACAAGCAATCCGACAAGGACCGGCTTTCGCGGAAGCCTGGTAACGGCGGCGGTAACCAGGAGGGCGCCGACCGTGACGCTAAGTGCATAGCCGGAAATGAACCAGCCTGCCGAGGCTTCGCTCACCTGGAAATCTGCCGCTACTTCCGGCAAAAGGCCCATGATGACGAATTCGGTTAGTCCGATGCCAAATCCGCCAAGGGCAAGGGCTATCAACCCTGCGGGCATGTGGAACTCCTTAAGTGGGTGGCTCCTGAAAGCAAAGTGGATGTGCGCCTTCGGGAACCCGTAGAATAATAGTTGCAGACGCTGTATATATAGTTGCACACGCTAGATAATTGCGCAAGCAACTACTTTCGGCGACTGCGCAGATACGCAAACCAAGGCAGGAGCACAACAGGCATGGGCATCAAGGATGACGCCGTAGAAGTACGGGCACAGGGTTGGCGCACCCTCGCCGCCCTGCACGGAAGCATCGAGGCGGAACTCGAAAAAGCACTCCAGGCTTCCACCGAGCTGTCGGTAGTGGAATACACGGTTCTTGACGCCCTGAGCCGCCAGGACGGATGGCACATGCGCATGCAGCAGCTTGCCCGCGCCACGGCCCTTTCCAGCAGCGCCACGACGCGCCTGGTTAACCGCCTCGAGGACCGGGGGCTGCTAACGCGGATCCTCTGCGCCGATGACCGCCGCGGGATCTACACCGAACTCACGGTCGCCGGCCAAAAGCTGCTTGAGGCAGCAAAGCCCGTGCACGATGAGACCCTGGCGTCGGCATTGGAGGCCGCTGAGCAGGTTCCGGAACTCGAACCACTGGTTCGCGCGCTCGGAGCGCTGCAGAAGGCCTAAGCAGGCACAAGGTCCGTCCTTGTTCGCTGAACGCCCTACAACGTCCAGTTCAGCGAACAAGGCCTTGCCTTGCTGCCTACAGCCCTGACTTGCCTTGCTGCCTACAGCCCTGAACCGAGGCCACCAACTCGTTAACGACCAAAGGCCGGAACCCCGCGTTTCCGCGTGGTTCCGGCCTTTATGGTCGGGCTGACAGGATTTGAACCTGCGACCCCTTGACCCCCAGTCAAGTGCGCTACCAAGCTGCGCTACAGCCCGCTGGTTCCACCGTTCTCCGCCCAGGTTTTCCTCCGAAGAGTCCCACCTAAGCAGTCCGGCCGAACCACCTCCAAAAGCTTACACGAAGTTGGAGGGTGCCAACGCCATCACAGCCAAACTCGGCTGTGATGCCCGTCTCATTTAGCGTTTCTTGCCGCGCTTCTCGCGGACACGCATGTTGACCTCGATGGGCGTGCCTTCGAAGCCGAACGTTTCGCGCAAGCGACGCGTGATGAAACGGCGGTATCCGGGATCCAGGAAGCCGGTGGTGAACAGCACGAATTTCGGCGGGCGGCTGGAGGCCTGGGTGCCGAAGAGGATACGCGGTTGCTTGCCACCGCGAACCGGGTGGGGGTGTGCAGCAACCAGTTCACCCAGGAAGGCATTCAGGCGGCCAGTGGGGATACGGCGGTCCCAGCTTTCCAACGCGGTATCCAAGGCAGGAACCAGGCGGTCCTTATGCCAGCCGGTCTTCGCAGAAATGTTGACCCGCGGAGCCCACTCAACGTGGGCCAGGTCCTGCTCGATTTCACGCTCAAGGTAGCGGCGGCGTTCGTCGTCCAGCAGGTCCCACTTGTTGAACGCGAGTACCAAGGCCCGGCCGGATTCAATGGCCAACTGCAGGATACGGACGTCCTGTTCGCTGAGGACCTCGTCCACGGCGAGGAGCACGACGGCGACCTCAGCCTTTTCGAGCGCAGCCTGCGTACGCAGTGATGCGTAGAAATCTGCGCCCTGCGCCATGTGCTGGCGGCGGCGGATACCTGCGGTGTCCACGAAGCGCCAGGTCCGGCCGCCAAGTTCAATGAACTCGTCCACGGGGTCACGCGTAGTGCCCGCCAGTGGATCCACGACCACGCGCTCGGAGCCCGCCAGCTTGTTCAGCAGCGAGGACTTTCCGACGTTCGGACGGCCGATCAGGGCGATGCGGCGCGGTCCACCGGAACGCTCCACGCCCTCCACCAGGGAGAACTCGGGCAGGGTGTCCATGACGTGGTCCAGGAGGTCCGCTACGCCGCGGCCGTGAAGGGCGGACACAGGGTAGGGCTGGCCAAAACCGAGGCCCCACAATGCTGCGGAGTCAGCTTCCTGTGCGAAGTCATCCACCTTGTTGGCCACCATGATGACCGGCTTCTTGCTCTTGCGCAGCATCTTCATGACGCCTTCATCCGTGGCGGTCGCGCCTACGGCGGAGTCCACGACGAAGAGGACAGCGTCGGCAAGCTCAACAGCCATCTCGGCCTGCTCGGCAACGCGGGCGTGGATGCCCTTGGCGTCGTGTTCCCATCCGCCGGTGTCTACCAGCGTGAAGTTGCGGCCATTCCAACGCGCGGAGTACATCACGCGGTCGCGGGTAACACCCGGGGTGTCCTCGACAACAGCTTCGCGGCGGCCCAGGATGCGGTTGACCAAGGTGGACTTGCCCACGTTCGGACGGCCAATGATGGCAAGGACGGGATCCAGCTTGAGGGGACCTTCATCGCCTTCGTCGTCGTAGTCGCCGCTAAGCAGCGCGGCGTCGTCTTCGTCGAGGTCGTAATCATCCAGGCCCGCCCGGAGGGTGGCTGCACGGAGTTCGGCCTCTTCATCGTCCAGGGCAGCCAGGTTTTCAGCCACCTGGTCGGTGCCGGTGGGCGTGTATTCGTCGTCGCCGGCTCCGTGGAGGCCGGATTTTTGAGTCGTATCGCTCATTGCACGTTCCTTAATGGTGGTCTGCCGGCGTCCCGGCTACTTCTGTTTGGCGGTGCTGCGGTGCGGATGGTCCGGACGGAGGTTCCTGGGGAAGGCCCTGCCCTGTAGTCCTGACTGCATCCTGGACGTGTCCTGCCAGTGCATCGCGGATTGCCGCAGCCGCCCTGTCCATTGAAACACGCCCCGGTTCGCCCTTCCGGCGCTGCACCGTGAGGGGTTCGCCGAAGCTGACATACAGCCTGCGGCGGGGTTTGGGAATATGGTCGCGGTGCTCATCGCCCTTACGGGTTCCGAGGATCGCGACTGGTATGACGGTGGCCCCGGAGTTGATGGCCAGCCAGGCGACACCATTGCTGATGCTGTCAGCGGAGCCGCTCCCCCGGGTACCTTCGGGCAGGATCCCAACGCAACGGCCGGCGTCGAGCAGTTGCTTGCCCACGTGCAGTGCGCTGCGGTCACCGCTTCGGTCCACGGGAATCTGCCCTGATCCCCTGAGGACGCGCCCCAGGAACCCACGGAACATCTCTTTCTTGACGAGGATGTGCATGGGGCGCGGCGAGGCGCCGAACATCACGGGACCGTCCAGGAAGCTGATGTGGTTGCCTGCAAAAATCACCGGACCAGCAGCGGGTATGTTGCTCTTGCCCGCCACGACCGTCCGGTAGATGACATGATCCAGGACCCAGCCAACGGGTCGGCTCCAGATGCGTGTCCACTTGGCTGGGAGGCGGAGCGCAGGAGGCTGGTTAGTCGCCATAGATGACCTTGCTAACGATCGCCAGGGCAGTTTCCACTGTTTCCTCAAAGTCCAGGTCCGAGGAATCGAGGGTCACGACGCCGTCAGCCGCTTGGGTGAAGTTCACCACCGTGGAGTCCTTGGCATCACGCTGCGTCACCTGCGCGGCAAGCTGTTCCTTGCTTTGCGTCCCACCCAACTGAATTCCACGACGCCGGAGCCTGGCCTCTTCGCTTGCGGTCAGGAGCATGCGGACCTCGGCGTTGGGGGCAACCACCGTGGTGATGTCGCGTCCCTCCACCACCATCCGGTGATGGTGCTGGTCGATGAGCTGGCGCTGGCGGCGGATCAACTCCGTGCGAGCGCCCAGCGTAGTAGCAACGGCGCTCACGGAAGACGAAATCAAGGGATCGCGGATTTCATCGGTAATGTCCGTGCCGTCCACTGCCACGTACTCGGTGGCCGTGCTGGTGCTGATTTCCAGGGGCATGACCTTGGAAGCCTGCTCCACAGCAGCGCCGTCCTGGAGGTCGAGGCCGGTCTTCAGGCAGTACCACGTGAGTGCGCGGTACATCGCACCTGTATCCAGGTACGCCAGCTTCAAGCGCCGGGCTACTTCCTTGCTGACGCTGGACTTACCCGATCCCGAGGGGCCGTCAATCGCGATCACGAGCGGCTTGCCGGGGCGGGCAACTGTCTCCGGCCCAAAGAATTCACGCGTCATTACTGGAGTACCCGCCATCCACGGTCGGTCAAGGCTTCTACAAGGAGGTCGTGCTTGCTCGGCAGGACTGAAAGCTCCACCATGCCAACGTTCTGACCCGATGAATGATCAAGCCGGAGGTCTTCGACATTCACGCCGATCTCGCCAATTTCGGTCAGAAGCTGCGCGATCTGGCCCGGCCTGTCATCCACCAGGATAGTCAGCCAGGAATACGCCTGCGGAGGTCCGCCGTGCTTGCCCGGTATCCGGGCCTGTCCGGCGTTGCCTTCACTGATGAGCTGGGCGAGATCCAACCGCGCTCCGGGCGCAGCCGGCGCTTCCAAAGTCCCTATCAAGCGATTCAGGTCCTCACGAACGCCGTGCAGGATGGAAACAACCTTTTCCGCGTTGCCACCCAGTATCTGCACCCACAGGGTGGGATCACTGGCAGCGATGCGGGTGGTGTCCCGCAACCCGTTACCGGCCAAAGACAGCGCATGCAGGGGTGTTCCTTGCAAGCGGCTCGCCAGCAGCGAAGACATGATCTGCGGCAGATGCGAGACCAAGGCCACCGCTTCATCGTGCTCGTCGGCAGTGAACTGGGAGACGATTGCCCCCAGGTCCCCCGCCAGCGCACGTGCCGTTTGCAGTGCGTCGGTGTCGGTTTCCTCCGTTGGGCAAACCACCCATGGCATGGACGTGAAAAGTTCGCCCCTGGCTGCGACCGGCCCCGACTTTTCGCGGCCGGCCATCGGATGGGTCCCCACGTACCTCGCCAGGTCCACGCCGCGCTCCCGCAATTGGGATTGGATAGTGGCCTTAACGCTGGCAATATCAACGACGACGGCGGACGGGTAGTCCGCCAGGGCCTTCTCCACGACGTCGGCCGTCACGTCCGGCGGTGCAGCGACCACAACCAGCTGAGGCTGCCCGTCAAGCTCAGCCAAGGGCCGCCCAGCACCAATGTCTACAGCGACCGCCTGGTTGGTCGGCGACGGATCGAAAAGGAAAACCGGAACGCCGCGTCCGCGCAGGCCAAGGCCAATGCTGGCTCCAAGCAGGCCTGTACCAAGAACCACGACCGGGCCATCAAGATGGCCGCGGCCGTGCGTGCGGAATGCCGACATGCCCTAGAGCCCCACAGATGCCAGGAGGTGACCGACTTCCTGCCTGCCGAGGTTGCGGATGCTGCCCTGGCGCTGGTCTCCCAAGCCAATGGGACCGATCTTGACACGGACAAGACGCTCTACCGGGAAACCCACAGCATCGAACATGCGGCGCACAATACGGTTCTTGCCGGAGTGCAGGACAACCTCGATCAGGACGTGCCCGGGCGTGGAGTCAACCAGGCGGAACGAATCCACGGTTGCCAGGCCGTCTTCAAGCTCGACGCCGGACTTCAGCTGCGCGCCGACGCCCTGCGGGAACGGACCACGAACCTGAACCAGGTACGTCTTGGGCACCTCATAGGAAGGATGTGTCAAACGGTTGGCGAGTTCGCCGTCGTTGGTCAACAACAGCAGGCCTTCCGTGGCGACGTCCAAGCGCCCGACGTGGAAGAGCCGCTCACCCTTGGCGTTCTTCAGGAAGTCGCTGATGCATGGCCGGCCCTCGGGGTCTTCCATGGTGGAGACAACGCCCTTGGGCTTGTTGAAGACCATGTAGACGAGGGTTTCGTCGAGCTGGATGCGGATACCGTCAACGTGGATCACGGCGGTTTTGGGGTCGACCCGCATGCCGAGCTCTGTGGTGACCTGGCCATCGACCTCGACGCGGCCTTCGAGGATCATTTCCTCGCATACGCGGCGGGAGGCCACGCCGGCCTGCGCCATGACCTTCTGCAGGCGCACGCCGTCGACATCATGGAGGTCCGACTGCGGGACTTCCTGGCGCGGACCGCGGTTGCGGGCAGGCTTGCGGATGGGGCCCAGATTCTGGCCGAAGCGCTCGCTGCCGAAGGCCTTGGAGCCGTACTGCCTTGCGGGCTTGGCCTTGGGCTTCAACGCACCGGGTGTTCCGGGAGCCTTGCCGTAACCGGGCTTGTTGGAGCCGGGCTTGCGGAAAGGCTTTGCAGGCCTGGCGGCCTGGCCGCGATCGTAATCGCCCGCCGTCGTGGGGTTATCGGGATCGAAGGGGGCCGCTTCCCGTGGCTTTGAAGCCTTGAACGGGCGGCCTTCGCCTTGATTGAAGTTGCGCTTTCCAGCGCCGGCACTTCCGCCGCGGCCGGAGAAGCCGCCGGCGTTGGAGCGGCCCGTGCCGCCCCTTGCCTCATTGCGTCCAGAACTGTTGCGTCCCGAACTGTTACGTGGTGAACCCTGGCGTCCCGCCTGTGTCATGACCCGTCCTTGTGTAGTAATGGCCGGCATTCAGTGCTGCAATCAACACTAGCCAGCCGGGCAGACATCGTCTGCCCCTTGTTGCCGTGGCACCGTCCATGCGGTGCCGTGAATCAGTATGTAGTTCTCGTGCGGTGCCGGCTTACATCCGGCTGGCGTCGTAGTACTCGTCGATCCCTTCCAAACCCGGCAGGTGCGGCGAGAGCGGGGGCAATTCCGCCACCGAGCCGATGCCCATCCGTTCCAGGAAGTAGGAGGTTGTCCTGTACAGCACAGCCCCGGATTCGGGATCGTTCCCGGAGTCTTCGATCAGACCACGCTGGGTTAGAGTCCGGACCACAGAATCGACGTTGACGCCTCGAATTGCGGACACCCGGGCCCTGGAGACCGGCTGCCGGTAGGCAATGACCGCCAGAGTCTCAAGCGCTGCCTGAGTGAGCCTGGTGGTCTGCCCTTCGAGGACGAACCTGCCCACGATGTCCGCAAAATCAGACCGTGAATAGATCCGCCACCCACCGGCGACATTCCGCAATTCAAAACCCCGGGGGGCAGCGCTGGCAACGGCAAAGCCGACAGCATCCACGTCCGGGGCTTTAACAGTATAGCCGCTATACTCCCGCTGCAGGTCCTGCAGCAAATCCTCGACGACGGCGACCGTTACGTTCAATCCCGCGGCCAACTCCTCCGAGGTGGCTGGCTCGTCGATGACCATGAGCACAGCTTCCAACGCTGCCCGTGCCCCGCCAGGCAAAGTTTCAAGCTCGGCAAGGCCGGCTTCGGCCATGTCCTGCTCAGTCACTGGCTGTCCCTTCGCTCGATTCTTCGTACTCTTCGCTCAGGTTCGAACTGTCCCATTCGGCCACGTCCCCGGTCCACCTAACCGTCAGCTCCGCCAACGGACCTGCCTGTTCGAAGGCCACAACCTTGTCCCGGAACATCTCCAGCAAGGCCAGGAAACGGGCCACGACCACCAGGGTTGTCCCGGCGTCCGCTATCAATGTGCGGAAAGAGAGCGGGGCTCCGAGTTGCAGGCGGTATCCCATGATCTCGGCTTGCTCCTTGACGCTCACCGGCGGTGCGTGAAGGTGATCCAATCCCACCTCAGAGGGCACGGAGTCTTTCGGTTTGAGCGCCTTGGCGGCAAGCTCCGCAAATTGTTCGGGAGTGTGCCGCCACACGAGTTCCGGCAGCAGCGCCGCGAAATGGCCTTCCAACGCCACCTGGCGAGGGTATCTGCGGCCTTCCTGTTCCAGCGTCTCACTGATGAGACCTGCGACGTGCTTGAACGCCTTGTACTGCAGCAAGCGGGCGAACAGCAGATCCCGGGCTTCCAGGAGGGCGATATCTTCCTCATCCTCTACTTCGCCGGCGGGAAGGAGCCGGGCAGCTTTGAGATCCAGGAGCGTCGCGGCAATCACCAGGAATTCGCTGGCCTCGTCCAGCGCCCAATCCTCCCCCAGTTCCTGGAGGCGGCGGATGTACTTGATGAACTCATCGGTGACGGTGGCCAGCGCCACCTCCGTTATGTCCAGCTTGTGCTTGGAAATCAGGCCCAACAGGAGATCGAACGGCCCCGTAAAGTTGGCGAGCCGAACCTCAAAACCCGGCTTGCGGGCGTCAGAGGGGCCGGCGTCGGAGGTATCGGCGTCGGGCGTTTCTTCCGGAATGACCACCGCGGAGGGCGGGGCGAGTGACCGTCCCACGCCGTTGGCTACGGTGCGCCGCCGCGCGAGATAAGTTCCTTTGCGAGGCGGCGGTAGGCGTCTGCACCGATGTGGTTGCCGGCATAACTGGTAATAGGTTCAGCGGCCACGGTTGCGTCCGCGAATTTGATGGAACGCTTGATGACGGTCTCGAAAACCTTGTCCCCGAAGGCCTCCACGAGGCGCGAGATGACTTCGCGGCTGTGCAGGGTGCGGGCGTCGTACATGGTGGCCAGGACACCGTCCACCTGCAACCGCGGATTCAAACGGTCCTGCACTTTCTCGATGGTTTCCACGAGGAGTGCTACGGCGCGAAGTGCGAAGAACTCGCAGATCAACGGAATGATGACGCCGTGGGCGGCGGTCAGCGCGTTGACCGTGAGCAGGCCGAGCGATGGCTGGCAGTCGATCAGCACGACGTCGTAGTCATCTTCAACGCTCTTGAGCGCGCGGTCCAGGACTTGCTCGCGGGCGACTTCGTTGACCAGTTGAACTTCAGCCGCGGAGAGATCAATGTTTGCGGGCAGAAGGTCCACGCCTTCCACTCCGGTCTGCTGGATGGCATCCCGGATGTCCACTTTGCGGTCCATGAGGACGTTGTAGACAGTGAGGTCGAGTTCATGCGGATTGGCGCCGAGACCGGCAGAAAGGGCACCTTGTGGGTCAAAGTCCACCAGGAGCACGCGCCGGCCGTATTCCGCGAGCGCCGCCGCAAGGTTGATGGTGGACGTGGTTTTGCCCACGCCGCCCTTCTGGTTAACCATGGCAATGACCCTTGCAGGGCCGTGGGAGGCAAGCGGAGCCGGTTCCGGAAAGTCGCGGTGAGGACGGCCCGTAGGCCCCATGATGGCGTCTTCCAGATCGAGCTCGGTGTCTCCCAGCGTAGCTGTTCCCCGTTCGCTGCTCACGTATCTAACCACTCTTTCGACGACGATCTTCCCTGCCGCTGTTCCCCTGGGTACAGCGCTGCTACCCACCTAGGCTACAGCCCCCGACACGGCATTTCGGGGAACTTGACTTTCGCCGATCTTTGAGCCTTTACCCTCTAGTTGAGGTCGAAGGTTAGGAAGTTGGGCCATGATTCTTTGGCATCCGCGCGAACGGCAGAGGACCGACACCCCTGTACGGGTGCCGGTCCTCGTTGCTTCGTATCCCGCGAAGCTGATCCTGCTAGATGGTTGCCTTGTCGCGGGCTTCAGTTTCCGGAGCCGTCTCAGCCTCTGCGCCGTGGGCGATCATTGTCGTCTCGTCGAACGGTTCGCTGCCGGAGAGAACGCGCTCCACCTGGCCGTTGTCGATTTCCTTGACCCAGGTGCCGATCAAAACGGTGGCAACGGCGTTTCCGGTGAAGTTCGTCAGAGCACGGGCTTCTGACATGAAGCGGTCGATGCCAACGATCATGCCCACGCCGCCCAGGAGCTCGGGCTTGTGTGCCTGCAGGCCGGCGGCAAGGGTGGCAAGGCCGGCTCCGGTGACGCCGGCGGCGCCCTTGGAAGCGATGATCATGAACACCAGCAGCGAGATCTGGGCACCCAGGTCCAGCGGCGTCCCCATGGCGTTGGCCACGAACAAGGAGGCCATGGTGAGGTAGATGGCCGTGCCGTCAAGGTTGAAGGAGTAGCCGGTGGGTACCGTCACGCCGACAACCGGCTTGGAGACACCCAGGTGTTCCATCTTGGCGATGAGGCGGGGCAGGGCTGCCTCGGAGGAGGACGTGGAGAAGATGAGGAGGTATTCCCGGGCCAGGTACTTCATCAGCTTGAAGATGTTGACGCCTGCCACAGCACGAAGCAGGGAGCCAAGGATGACCACGATGAACACAGCGCAGGTGATGTAGAAGGCCAGCATCAGTGTGAACATGCTGAGGATTGCCTGGGCGCCAGTGGCACCCACGACGGCGGCGATCGCACCGAAAGCGCCCACAGGAGCCAGCCACATGATCATGATGAGGATCCGGAAGACAAGGCGCTGTCCGTGGCCGATTGCGGTGAGGATCGGGGTGCCCTGCTTACCCATCTTCTGGAGTGCGAAGCCCACCAGGATGGCTGCAAGAAGGGTGGGCAGGACGGGAATGTCGCCGGGGATGATGCCCAGCAGGAAGTCCACCGTGCTGTCCGTGGCCGCCTTCTTGTTGGGATCGTACGGAGTCAGCTTCAGGCCCTCACCCGGGTGGATGAGGTTGCCGACGACGAGGCCGATAGCCAATGCGAAGGTCGACATGGCCACGAAGTAGCCAAGTGCGAGTCCGCCGACCTTTCCGACGGTGGCAGCTTTGGCGATGGAGCCGATGCCAAGGACGATGGTGCAGAAGATGACCGGAGCGATCATCATCTTGATGAGCTTGATGAAGCCGTCCCCGAGCGGCTTCAGGGATTTTCCAACCTCAGGGAACAGCAGGCCGACCACGGCACCAAGCACTACGGCCAGGATGACCGCGATGTACAGGTAATGCGACTTGTCGAGCCCCCTGCGTCCACCGGTGGCGGCTACTGCCGACTCTCCTCGTTGAGAGGTCATGGGATTCTCCTTCTGGATACTGTGTAAGGCGCTGCGGTCCTGCACTTGTGTCCAATCCGCTGCCCTTGTGTGATATCCATCATTCAGCTGCGGGTGACACACATCACCCTTGCGGTCATATTGGTCATGGGAGGCCTATTTGTTTCATCGCTGGAGCATCGCCCGCCGCTTGTTTGTGGCAAACCTGCTGTTCGTGCTGGTGCTGACAGCTGTCTTCGGCGCGTTCTCGGTGCTGGAGGCCCGGGACAGGGCATACGAGGATGCGGGCAGCCGGATGCTTGCGATCGCAACGTCCATTGCCAACAACCCCTTGGTGTTGCAGGCGGCGGCAACCTCTGATCCGGCGGCCATACTGCAGCCCTATGCGCTGGAGGTCATGAAGGACGCGGACGCGGATTTCATCACCATCATGGCTCCCGACAGGACCCGATGGACCCATCCCCGTCCCGAAGAGCTGGGCAAGCCCTATATCGGCACGATCGAACCTGCCCTGCGGGGTGAGACTTTCACCGAAGTCACTGCTGGTACGTTGGGGCCCTCGGTCCGGACCATCGCGCCGGTGAAGGACTCCGGTGGAACCGTCAAAGCTTTGGTGGCGGCAGGCATCACCGTAAGGACCGTGGATACCGATGTGGCCGAAAGGCTGGGAGTGATTGGCGGCATCGCGCTGGTGGTGTTGTTCTTTGGCTCCATAGCTTCGTGGCTGCTCGGACGTTACCTGCGGTCCGTGACGCGCGGATGGGGTCCGGAACAGCTCGCGCAGCTCTTCGCCTACTACGAATCAGTCCTTCACTCCGTTCGTGAAGGCGTGATCCTGATCGATACCCGGGGAAAAGCAGTGATGTACAACGATCAAGCCGCGGAGTTGCTGGGACTGGAACCTTCCGAGGCCGATCGCTCCCCCGATGACGCTCCCAAGCTGTCCGACCTCCCCTTTGACGGGAGCCTGCGAGCGCTTTTCGAATCCGGCAGGCCAGCCCACGACGAAATCCATTTGACTGGTTCACGGATCCTGGTGGTAAACCAAGCTCCGGCCGTGGGCCCGGTTCCTGCCCGCAGCCGGCAAAAGCCGTCGGTCTACGGCACCGTGGCCACTATTCGCGACCGCACTGAGATTGAGTCCTTGGGAACCGAGCTGGAAACCATGAAGACTCTCTCGGATGCATTGCGGGCCCAGACCCATGAACATGCCAATCGCCTGCATATGATCGTTTCCCTTCTTGAGTTGGGCCGCACGCCCCAGGCGCTCGAGTTCGCCACCAAGGACCTGGAGCTCAGCCAGCAGCTCACGGACGACATGCTTGCTTCGGTGGATGAACCGGTGATGAGTGCTTTGGTGATGGGCAAGGCCGCCGAGGCCCATGAGCGCGGGGTCGAACTGGTGGTTCGGACATCAGGGAGTTCGGGTGTCCGGGGTCTGGAAATCCAGGACCTCGTGACGATCCTGGGAAACCTCCTGGACAATGCCATTGATGCGGCGGCGTCCGGTGGGATGCCCCGAAAGGTGGAACTGGACGTCGAAGCCAGTGCGGCCGGTGTTGGATTTACCGTTAGGGATTCCGGGGCCGGTATCGATCCCGGTTCGATCGATGACGTGTTGCAGTACGGGTACAGCACCAAGTCCACGCAGGAGGGTCCGCGGGGAGCCCATGGCCGGGGTGTCGGCCTTGCCCTGGTCCGGCAGGCGGTCCAGCGGCTGAACGGTACTATGACGATCAGCAATCCAGGCGGCGCCCAGTTCCATGTTGTGCTGCCCGCGCCCATCCCCGAGGAAGAGAAGGCATGACAGACATCCGCGTCCTGGTGGTCGAGGACGAGCCCATCGCCTCGGACGCCCACTCCATTTACGTGGGCAGGCTCCAAGGGTTCACGCTGGTGGGAACGGCTCCGGATGGTCAGTCAGCACTGCGCATCCTTGGCGAGTTCGCTGGGTCCGGCTCGCCCGTGGACCTGGTCCTCCTTGATATGAACCTGCCGGACCTCCATGGGCTGGATGTTGCCCGGCGCATGCGCTCCGCGGGAGTCTTCGCCGACATTATTGCCATCACAGCCGTGCGTGAACTGAACATCGTGCGCAGCGCCGTTTCCATCGGCGTCGTGCAGTATCTGATCAAGCCCTTCACCTACGCAACCTTTGCCGACAAGCTGAACAGCTACCGCACTTTCCGTGATCAACTGGCGGGCTCGGAGTCCGGCATCTCCAAGGCCGGAGCTTCCCAGAGCGATGTTGACCAGGCCTTCGCGAGTCTTCGGGCACCAACGGAGCTACCGCTGCCGAAGGGTTTGTCCGGTTCCACCCTGGAGTCGGTCAAGGATTTCGTCCGCGCCCGGAAACAAGCCGTGTCCGCCAGTGAAGTCATGGATGCGTTGGGAATGTCGCGGGTAACGGCCCGCCGGTACCTGGAGTACCTGGCCGACGCCGGGACGGTCACCAGGGCGCCGCGATACGGAACACCGGGCCGTCCGGAGAACGAGTACGGCTGGAACCGGGGCTAGCCTTCTGCCGAAGGAACAGCTCCCGCAGTATGCTGGAGCCGAACCCGTGGAGAGCCCATGTCCCAGCAGCTGCAGCAACTTTCCGAGGCCCGCGAAGCCTTTGCCCGTGGGGAATGGGACGTGGCGCGCCGAAGCCTGGAACGTGCAGCCGTGGACGCTCCCCTCAGCTCCGCGGACCTTGAGATCCTGTCCCGTTCCGTCTGGTGGCTGGGAGACGTTCAACGCTCCATGTCCCTCGCAGAGGAGATCTTCCATCGCCTGGATGACGACCACCAGAGGCAGGCCGCGGCCCGGACGGCACTGACGCTGTCCATGCAGTGGGGCATCCGCGGCAACCTCGCCGTTTCTTCGGCGTGGCTCAATAGGGCGCGCCGGCTGCTGGAGAATATGCCCGAGGTGCCCGAACACGGCTACCTGCTCTACCTTGAGGCCAATGACGCCATGAACCTTGAAGGCGACCCGGTTCCGGCCCTCGCCGCCTCAGTTTCGCTCAAGGAGATGACGCGGAGGCACGAATCACCCGAACTGGCCAGCTTTGCGTACATGTTGTCCGGCTTGGCGGCGGTTCGGACAGGACAGTCCGCACGAGGATTCCAGGACCTGGATGAGGCCATGCTGCCCGTAATGGCGGGGCAGGTTCCGGCAGAGTGGGGCGGAGATATTTACTGCTCCATCATCCACCTCTGCTATGAGATGGCTGATTTCGCCCGGATGCGCGCTTGGACTGACGCGCTGGCCACGTGGTGCGCCGGACTTTCCCGGTCCTTCATGTACAGCGGGATATCGCGCGTTCACGAACTTCAATTGCTCGGCACTGAGGGCAATTGGGGACAGGTTGAGGCTGAGATGCCCCACGAAGCCGAGCGCCTTAGGAATGCCCACGGCTGGATCGCCGCGGACGGCTACTGTGAGCTGGGTGAGATCCGTCGGCGCCGGGGCGATGTTGCCGGGGCTGGGTCCGCGTTTGAGTTGGCCCGCGGGCTTGGCGTGGATGCGCAACCAGGACGTGCCCTGCTACTTGCCGATGCGGGAAAGACAGAGTCCGCCATAGAGGCCCTTCAGGCTGCCTTGGCGGACCGCGGCACCCTGGGGAGGGCCAGCCTTCTCTTGCCCCTGGTGGAACTGCTGGCTGCCCGGGATCCCGGTGCGGCGGCCACCCATTGCATGGAACTTGAACAGACCGCCGCTTTTTACAGGACCCCCGGCTTCCTGGCCTGGGCCCACCATGCGCGTGGCGCCGTGCTGATGGCGGAGCAGAGTTGGACTGAGGCGATCAATGAGCTTGAATCCGCAGCACAGGCCTACCGCTCCCAACACATGCGCTACGAACTGGCACGGATCCACGAACGCCTGGCAACTGTCCGGGCTGCCCTGGGTGAAACCGGACGTGCTGAGGCCGAGCGTGCCACTGCGGCCGCCATCCGGAACCAGCTCGGCGCCAAGAACATTTCCTGGACGCGTCCCGCCCAGGAACCTGGCGGCTTAACCTCCCGGGAAGTGGAAGTACTGGGATGCGTCCTGGCTGGTTCCAGTAATCGTCAAATTGCCAGGTCGTTGACTATCTCAGAGAAAACAGCCGGACGTCATTTGGCGAACATCTTTACCAAGATCGGGGTCACTTCCCGGACGGCCGCCGCTGCTTGGGCCCATCAGCACGGCATCCCGGAGCGGCCCGGATCGTAGTTGCCGATCCAGGGGCCCTGCATGGTTCGCCCCACGACTACAGAAAAAATGCAGAAAATGCCCGAAGAGGCTCGTTGGGGTCTGAACTTACCGTGGGATATGGGCAACAGGCCGGAGCCACCGGTCCCCGAAGACCAAGGAAAAGCCATGGAAAGCACCCAGTCCGGAAAGTATGAAACGGCGACGATGCCCGGAATAGCACTTGAAGAAGCGGTGCAGGAAGCGACCGGCAGGCTGATTGACATCCTGAACAGCTCATCCATCGGACTGCTCATTGCCGTGGGCCATCAAACCGGCTTGTTTGAGACGCTTGCCTCGCTGCCTCCTGCGACAAGCCAACTTGTGGCGGATGCCGCTGGAGCACAAGAGCGTTACGTCCGCGAATGGTTGGGAGGGATGACGACCGCAGGAATCGTGGACTTCGAACCCGGCGATTCAACCTACTGCCTTCGTCCTGAATTTGTTCCTGTTCTGTGCGGAACCGGAACGGAAAACCTGGCGCGCACCCTGCAGTATCTCCCGCTGATGGGCGAGGTGTCCCCCAAGATTGTCAGGGCGTTCCGGGAGGGCGGTGGAACAAACTACAGTGATTACCCGCAGTTCCACCACATCATGGCTTCCGAAAGTGCCGCAGTGAATGACGCCTCGCTTTTGGACTCGATTCTCCCCTTGACCGGCTGCGAAAAAGCCTTGCAGGCAGGAATCGCCGTCGCCGATATCGGCTGCGGCGAAGGCCATGCGGTAAACCTGCTGGCCAGCACTTATCCCCACAGCACTTTCACGGGATATGACTTCGCTGACGAGGCGCTAACTGTGGCGCGGGCCGAAGCGGCAGCGTTGAAACTTTCCAACGTCCGGTTCGTGTCCAGGGACGTAACGATGCTTGAGGAAGAAGGCCGCTACCACCTTGTGACTGCCTTCGACGCCATCCACGACCAAGCGCATCCTGCCCAGGTCCTGAAGAATATTCACAAGGCGCTCAAACCCGGTGGAACGTTCCTTATGGTGGATATCAACGCCTCCAGCAACCTGGAAAAGAACGCTGACCTGCCGTGGGCCTCCTTCCTCTACACCATCTCCACGTTTCATTGCATGGCCGTCTCCCTGGGACAGGGCGGGGAGGGTTTGGGAACCGTGTGGGGCAAGGAATTGGCAGCGGCCATGATCCGCGAAGCCGGCTTCACCAGCGTGGAAGTCAAGGAACTCGAGGAAGATCCGTTCAACGCGTACTACGTGGCCACATGCTAGGCATGTATACATAGTCATGTGATTATGAGCTATTTCCTGTACAACACAGGCTTTATGTATACACTGGAGTCATGCGCGCCAGTGATCGGGCCTACGCGGCTCTTCGTGAAGACATCATTGAGTGGCGCCTGCGGCCGGGCACGGTCCTCGCGGAAGTAGAACAGTCCGAGCGGCTGGGTGTCTCCCGCACGCCTGTCCGTGAGGCGCTGGGCCGGCTCACCGCTGAGGGATTGACGACGGCGGCAGGCGGACGCGGCGTCGTCGTCACCGATATTTCGCTGGACAGCATCGACGAACTGTTCGAGCTTCGCGAAACGCTGGAGGTCCGGGCCGCAGCCCTGGCCGCAGAGCGCGGAGAGCCGGGCGTTTTTGCCGAGCTGCAGGCGCAGCTGCTCCGGGCGCCGGAGCTGCTCAGCGAGGAGGATCCTGCACGGCACGAGTATTACGCGTTGGTTGGCCGGCTGGACGAGGCGATCGATGCCGCAATCTCCAACTCCTACCTGGCCCAGGCCATGCGCAGCCTCCGGGTCCATTTGGTCCGGGTTCGCCGCCTGGCGGCCGATGACGCCGCCCGGCTCCAGGCCGCTGCGGCCGAGCATGCCGCCATTGCTGAAGCGATCGCCGCCGGGAATCCACGGCTTGCCGAAGCCGCCACCACACTTCATTTGCACCGAAGCCTCACCCACGTCAAGGCCGCTCATGTGGCCCGCTAAGACCCTCATTAGAAGGAGCACCATGGTCAAGAACAACCACGTCCGCGTCTACAAGTCCGAAGAGAATCTCCCCCGCGAGGAGCAGTTGGCGCACAAGATCGCCGTGGTCGCCGCCGACCCCGTCGACGTAACCCCCGAGGTCACGGATATGGTGATCAACCGGATCATCGACAACGCCTCCGTAGCGATCGCCTCGTTGAACCGTGCACCGATCGTCGCGGCCCGCGCCCAGGCACTGACCCACGGGCCGTCCGCGAACGGCAAGGGCGGGCACGTTTTCGGCATCACCGAGCGGGTCTCCCCTGAATGGGCTGCCTGGGCCAACGGGGTGGCCGTGCGTGAACTGGACTACCACGACACGTTCCTGGCCGCGGACTACTCGCACCCGGGCGATAACATCCCGCCGATCCTCGCCGTCGCGCAGCACGTCGGTGCCAGCGGTGCTGACCTGGTCCGGGCCATCGCCACCGGCTACGAGATCCAGGTGAACCTGGTCAAGGCGATCTGCCTGCACAAGCACAAGATCGACCACGTCGCCCACCTTGGCCCCTCCGCCGCTGCCGGCATCGGCACGCTGTTGGGTTTGGATGTTGAGACGATCTTCCAGTCCGTGGGCCAGGCACTTCACACCACCACCGCCACCCGGCAGTCCCGCAAGGGCGAGATCTCCACCTGGAAGGCCCACGCCCCGGCCTTCGCGGGCAAGATGGCCGTCGAAGCCGTGGACCGGTCCATGCGCGGCCAGACCTCTCCCGTGCCGATCTACGAAGGCGAAGACGGGGTGATCGCGTGGATGCTGGACGGCCCGGACGCCTCCTACGAAGTCCCGCTGCCGCTGCCCGGTGAAGCCAAACGCGCCATCCTGGACACCTACACCAAGGAACACTCGGCCGAGTACCAGGCCCAGGCGTGGATCGACCTCGCCCGCAAACTCAACCGCGAACACCCGGAAACCACGGACCCGGCCAACGTGAAATCCGTGCTGATCAAGACCAGCCACCACACGCACTACGTGATCGGCTCAGGCGCGAACGATCCCCAGAAGTACTCCCCCACCGCATCGCGGGAAACCCTGGACCACTCCATCCCGTACATCTTCACCGTCGCCCTGCAGGACGGCGCCTGGCACCACGTAGACTCCTACGCCCCCGAACGCGCCGCCCGCCCGGACACCGTAGAACTCTGGCACAAGGTCACCACGGTTGAGGATCCGGAATGGACCCGCCGCTACCACTCCCTGGACATCGCAGAGAAAGCCTTCGGCGGTTCCGTGGAAATCACCCTCACCGACGGCACCGTCATCACCGATGAGATCGCCGTGGCCGACGCCCACCCGCTCGGCGCCCACCCGTTCGCCCGCGAGCAATACATCAACAAATTCCGCACCCTCGCTGCCGGTCTCGTGGAGGAGACCGAAATCGAACGGTTCCTCACCGCCGTCGAACGCGTCACCGAACTCGGCCCCGGCGAACTGGACCAGCTCAACATCACCGCGGCCCCCGGCGTGATCAACCTCGACGCAGCTCCGAAGGGACTGTTCTAAATGCTGTACTCCACAACCACGCCCGAACAGAAAAGGCTGCGACTGCGGGAGTTGCTGGCCTCCGGGACCGTGCAGCAGTTCCCCGGCGCGTTCAACCCGCTCTCGGCCCGGCTGATCGAGGAAAAGGGCTTCGCCGGGGTCTACATCTCCGGAGCGGTCCTGGCCAACGACCTCGGCCTGCCCGACATCGGCCTGACCACGCTCACCGAGGTGGCCACCCGCGCCGGGCAAATCGCCCGCATGACCGATCTGCCCTCCCTCGTGGACGCGGACACCGGCTTCGGTGAGCCCATGAACGTGGCCCGCACCGTCCAGGAACTCGAAAACGCCGGCCTGGCCGGCTGCCACATCGAAGACCAGTTCAACCCCAAACGCTGCGGCCACCTGGACGGCAAAAACGTCGTGGACATCGACACCGCCACCAAACGCATCCGCGCCGCAGCCGACGCCCGCCGCGACCCGAACTTCCTCATCATGGCCCGCACCGACATCCGCGCCGTCGAAGGAATCCAAGCCGCACAAGACCGTGCCCGCGCTTTGGTCGACGCCGGCGCCGACGCGATCTTCCCCGAAGCCATGGCTGATCTGACCGAGTTCCAAGCCATCCGCGACGCCGTGGACGTGCCCATCCTGGCCAACATGACCGAGTTCGGAAAGTCCGAGCTCTTCACCGTGGACCAACTCCAAGACGTCGGGGTAAACATGGTCATCTACCCCGTCACCCTCCTCCGCATTGCCATGGGCGCTGCAGAGCGTACGCTGGAATCGATCAAGGCTGCGGGGACCCAAGAGGCACAGGTGGAAAACATGCTCACGCGTGCGCGCCTCTACGAACTCGTGGATTACGAGGCATATAACCAGTTCGATACCGGCGTTTTTAACTTCCAGGTTCCTGGCATCCGCTAGGTCCGGGAATCATCAAGGGGAAAGCAAGCACTCCGGCCAACGGGGCTCTTGCATAATGAACGAAGGAGTTCAGCATGGCTGCTGAAGACATCAAAAAAGGCCTTGCCGGCGTCGTGGTGGACTACACCGCCGTCTCAAAGGTCAACCCGGACACCAACTCCCTGCTGTACCGGGGATACCCGGTGCAGGAACTGGCCGCCAAGTGCAGCTTTGAAGAGGTCGCCTACCTGCTATGGAACGGCGAACTGCCCGACGATGCCCAACTGGCCGAATTTGTTGCCCGCGAGCGGGCAGGGCGTGCGCTTGATCCAGTGGTCAAGTCAGTCATTGACACGTTGCCCACCACCTCACACCCCATGGACGTTTGCCGTACGGCAGCTTCCGTATTGGGAGCCCGGCACGAACTGACGGAGGATTCATCCCCCGATGCCAACATGAAGAAAGCAATCGACCTCTGGGCCGCGATGCCCGCCGTCGTGGCCTACGACCAGCGCCGCCGGCGGGGTCAAGAGCCCGTGGAACCGCGGGAGGACCTGGACTACTCGTCCAACTTCCTGTGGATGGCGTTCGGCGAAGAGCAGGTTCCCGAAGTGGTGGAGGCGTTCAACGTCTCAATGATCCTCTACGCGGAGCACTCCTTCAACGCGTCCACTTTCACAGCCCGCGTGGTCACGTCCACGCTCTCTGACCTGCACTCCGCCGTGACGGCAGCGATCGGTGCACTGAAGGGCCCTCTGCACGGGGGCGCCAACGAGGCCGTGATGCACACCTTCGACGAAATCGGCATCCGCAGCGAAGAATCCATGGAGGAAGCCGCGGTCCGCGCCCGGGCGTGGATGGAAAACGCCCTGGCCCAGAAGAAGAAGGTCATGGGCTTTGGACATCGCGTCTACAAGCATGGCGACTCCCGCGTGCCCACCATGAAGGCCGCCTTGGATAAGATGATCGCCCACTACGGACGGCCTGAACTCCTGGGGCTCTACAACGGCCTCGAACAGGCCATGGACGAGGCCAAGGCCATCAAGCCCAACCTCGACTACCCCGCGGGCCCCACGTACCACCTCATGGGCTTTGACACCCAGACGTTCACCCCGCTGTTCGTCGCCAGTCGGATCACCGGCTGGACAGCGCACATCATGGAACAATTTGCTTCTAACTCGCTGATCCGTCCGCTGAGCGAATACAACGGGCCGGAAGAGCGGCACGTGCCGTAGCCTCTTGGCTTCTGGCCGCGCCGGAAGCCCACGATGGCGGAGGAAGCATACGACGGCGGGTCGGTCACCAAAAGGCGACCGACCCGCCGTCGTATGCTGGAAAACCTGTCTTCTAGTCGGTTCCGGCCCAATCGATGGTGTGCACTTCAGCCACGCTCTCGTTATCGGCAGCCAAATCGACTCGAACTGCGATCCGCTGCCCCGAAATCATCGCGGGCAGCCAATGCTCGGCGTCGGCCCACATGCGTTCCACCGGTAGCTTGGACACCGGGAACCATTCGGGCGCAATCTCGTCGCTCTCCGACGGTTGGCCTGCCCAAGAACGCGTCAGATACACAGTGGTGTACATGTTCCATTCGGGTCGGGCAGGAAACACGAAGTCGATGATGCCGGCGGGGATGAGGTCCGCGGCCTGGACCACCACGCTGATTTCCTCCATGACCTCGCGGCACACCGCCTGCAGCGCCGTCTCCCCCGGCTCCACATGCCCACCCACGCCCACCACTTTCCCACGCCCAAAACCGGTCTTCTTTGTACCGAGGAGGACGTGTTCCCCGTCCACGTCGTCACGGAGGAGGAAGCACAGTGTCACATGGGCTGCTGTCATGCTGCCTACCTTAACCCGATCTCCTGCACCTGAGGTCCCATTGCCACAGTCAGCCCAATTGCTACAGTGAGCCCATGAACGAAGGTGGGGGCGAAGTGCATGCCGGGACACAGGCACAAGCGCAAGCCATCAACCAAGAGGTGAAGGCCCAGGCCGGGGAAGATGCCGAAACTGCCCCTCTGGCCGACGCCCCATCAGCCACCAGAGCCGGGCAGGAGCGCGACGCCTGGCTGCCCCGCTTGGTGGTGGCCCATCCGCTCTACGCCGGCTGGGCTTGGACGGTGGTGTGGGCCGGGCTCATTGTTCTGGATGAGGTGGTGGACCTGGCTGGTTGGACGTGGTACCTGCTGGTCCTCATCGCTGCCCTGCCAACGCTGCTGTCCACGCTGGCCGTGCTGCATGCCACCCCTCGCAGCCACCTCAAGGCAGTGGACGCCACTGTCCTGGGCCATTTCTTCGTCCGCTTCCTGGCCCTGGTGGTCGCCTTCGTGGTGTGGGCTGCCTCCGTGGTGATGAGTGCTTCCATCTCGACCACGGTGCAGACCGTCATCGGCGACTCCGAAAAGGAGGTGACCGCACTCGGCTTCAACCTCATGCTGGCGTCGGTCCCGCTGGTGCTCTCTGTCCTGTGGATGGCGTTCATCGTGCGGTGCGCCTGGTTCCTTCGCCGGCTACGCGGTTGGCGGCAAATACCGTTGAAGACGCGGGTACCCAAAAAATTCCTCAAGGGACAGCCGCGGTTGAAGCGGGTGGTGGTGGGACTGGCCCACCCAGGCCTTCTGCTCGTGGCCGGTTTGGGGACGTCGCTGCTGGCATTGTTCGTCGATGCCGTGGAGTTGACGTTCAGTGTATTGGACTAGCTGCAGCATCAGCCGAGCGCGCGGGGATGGGCAGCAGCGTAAACCTCGCGCAAGGTGTCGGCGGTAACCAACGTGTAGACCTGGGTGGTGGTAACCGATGCGTGCCCCAACAGCTCCTGGACTACACGCACGTCAGCCCCGCCTTCCAGGAGATGCGTGGCAAAAGAGTGCCGCAAGGTGTGCGGCGAAACATCCTTGGTGATGTTTGCCTTCTCTGCAGCAGCCTTGAGGATTGTCCAAGCACTCTGCCTGCTGATTCGGCCGCCACGGGCGTTCAGGAACAACGCGGGAGTGCCCTTGCCCTTGGAAGCCAGCAACGGCCTTCCGCGGACCACATAGGCTCCGACCGCGCGTGCACCGTAAGAGCCCAAAGGCACCAGCCGCTCCTTGGAACCTTTGCCGAAGAGCCTGACTATTGCTGGTTCGCCGCCTGCGTGCTCCAGGGATACATCGTCAACGTCCAGCCCTACGGCCTCGCTGATGCGCGCGCCGGTGGAATAGAGAAATTCAAGCAAGGCCCGGTCCCTTAGCCCGGTCGCAGAGTCCGAACCCGCAGCTTCGAGAATCCGCGTTACTTCACCAACGCTGATGGCTTTCGGAAGTCGTTTGCCCGGCATCGGCGGGTGGACATCGCTGGCGGGATCCGACGTCGTGGTTCCTTCAAGGGCCCAAAATTTATGAAGTCCGCGCACGGCCACTATGGTCCTGGCTGCGGAGCGGACGCCGAGGGCCGCAGCGCCATCGGAGCCGTCCGACAAGGCTTGGGCAAAGCCGGTGACGTGATGGCGCGTGACGTCTCCGGGGCGTTCCACGCCTTGGCCAGCCAGGAAGTTCGAATAACGGGCAAGGTCACGGCGATAGGCAGCCAAGGTATTGGCTGCCAGGCCGCGTTCCACGCCCACGTGCTGGAGGTAGTCGGTAACTCCTCGATCGATGCCGTTGGCAGGACGGGTGGCGGCCTCGGCCATTCTTAGCGCTGGCTCGGGTGCGCGGGCCACGGCGCGTCAGCGGGGCGCAGGCTGGAAAAGCCGTCGGCCTTCGCGGCGGCGGCAGCCAGGATTCCCAGGACCGCGGACGGATTGTGCAGGCGCCCTTCAAGGACAGCCTTCACGGCATCGTCGAGCGGAATCCAGTGGAACTCGATTTCCGACTCTTCGTCCGTGCGGACATGCAGGTCAGCCTCGGGAACAGCGCTCAACCCACGAGCCAGATATATCCGGACAGCCTCGCTGGAGGATCCCGGAGAGTTGAAGAAGTCCACCAGGACATTCCACGTGGCCGCAACAAGATCAGCTTCCTCAGCGAGCTCCCTGGCAGCGCCCGCCACGAAATCCTCGCCCTCAACGTCCAGCAACCCGGCCGGGATTTCCCAGAGATCCATACCAACAGGGTGCCTGTACTGCTTCAGGAGCAGGATTTCACCGTCAACGTTCATCGGCAGCACAGCCACCGCGCCGGGGTGGTCGATGTAGTCGCGAACCAGGGTGTCCGTATCCTCGCTGAGCTGGAAGGCGTCGCTGACCACATCCCAGATGCGGCCTTCATAGACCTTGCTCGTAGACAAAAGACGGCGCGGGCTCGGCGCATCCGAAACCTGCCTTGAGGTGCTGGGGGTTTCGGAAATGCCGGGCATCGCGCCGTCCTTCGTTAGTGCTTGCGTTTACGGTTTACTTGGCGGCCACCGCGCTACTTGGCAGCTACCGCACCGGCACCGGATTTGGTTCCCACAACGGCACCTTCACGACGCTCCAAGGCTGCCTTCACGAGGCCCGCGAAGAGCGGGTGCGGGCGCGTCGGGCGGGAGCTAAGCTCCGGGTGTGCCTGCGTAGCAACGTAATACGGGTGCACTTCGCGGGGAAGTTCAACGTACTCCACCAGCTTGCCGTCAGGCGAGGTACCCGAGAAGACGAGGCCCTCCGCCGCGATCTGGTCACGGTACTTGTTGTTAACCTCGTAGCGGTGGCGGTGGCGTTCGCTCACTGAAGTGGTGCCGTACGTCTCGGCGACAACGGAGCCCTCGTCCAGCTTGGCTTCATAGAGCCCCAGGCGCATCGTGCCGCCAAGGTCTCCCTTGCCTTCCACAATGTCCAGCTGCTCTTCCATGGTGGCGATGACCGGGTACTTGGAGTCCGGCTCGAACTCGCTGGACGAGGCGCCTTCCAGGCCAACCACGTTTCGCGCGTATTCGATCACCATGCACTGCAGGCCAAGGCACAGGCCCAAGACCGGCAGTTTGGATTCACGGGCAAACTTCAGTGCACCCAGCTTGCCTTCAAGGCCACGGATACCGAAGCCGCCAGGTACGCAAATGGCGTCGACGCCGGCAAGTGACTTGGTGGCACCGGCAAGGGTTTCGCACTCGTCCGAGGGGACCCAGCGGATCTTGACCTTGGCCTCGTTGGCGAACCCACCGGCGCGGAGGGCCTCGGTGACGGAGAGGTAAGCGTCCGGAAGGTCGATGTACTTACCCACCAGGGCGATCTCGACCTCGTGCTTGGGGTTGTGGACCGCTTCAAGCAGCTTGTCCCACTTGCTCCAGTCAACGTCCTTGAACGGCAGGTCCAGTGCGCGAACGATGTAGGAGTCCAGGCCCTGCGAGTGCAGCGTCTTGGGGATGTCATAGATGCTGGGTGCGTCCGCAGCGTTGACCACGGCGTCGATGTCGACGTCGCACATGCGGCCGATCTTCTCCCGCATGGCCTCGGGCACTTCGCGGTCCGAACGGATCACGATGGCTTCGGGCTGGATACCGATGGAACGAAGGGCTGCCACGGAGTGCTGCGTGGGCTTGGTCTTCAGTTCCTGGGAGGGACCGATGTACGGAACCAGGGAAACATGGAGGAAGAAGACATTGTTCCGGCCGATGTCCTGGCGCACCTGGCGGGCCGACTCGAGGAAGGGCTGCGATTCGATGTCGCCAACCGTGCCACCGATTTCGGTGATGATGACATCCGGAGCGTTCTTGCCTTCGGCGGGAAGGCGCATGCGGCGCTTGATCTCATCCGTGATGTGCGGGATGACCTGAACGGTGTCTCCGAGGTATTCACCACGGCGTTCCTTCGCGATGACCGTGGAGTAAATCTGGCCCGTTGTGACGTTGGCCGAACCTTCCAGGTTTTCATCGAGGAAGCGCTCGTAGTGTCCGATGTCGAGGTCGGTTTCGGCGCCATCATCAGTCACGAAAACTTCGCCGTGCTGGAAGGGATTCATCGTGCCCGGATCCACGTTCAAATAAGGATCGAGCTTCTGCATAGTTACAGACAAACCGCGTGCCCGCAGCAGGTGGCCGAGGCTGGAAGCCGTCAGACCCTTACCGAGCGAGGACGCCACACCACCGGTGACGAAGATGTGTTTGGTCGTCTTGGACGAGCCCGGGAACCGGGAATTTACACGGGAATTTGATCGCTGCACCACGGAATTCGAGCTTATCATCAATTACGCCTTCCAAGCGTCCGTCCGGATTCCCCAAATGGTCAATAGTTGCCCAAGACCATGCCTGCAATCAAGAGCCGGGCGGGACCAAGTGCACGGATGTGATAGTGGTCGCAGTCCGGCACCGGCCGCGTCCCCGGAATTTCCTACGCCCGCTGGGGAAGCAACTTCGCGTCGTCCAGCAACTCCTGCGCGTGTGCCTGGGCAGATTCCGAGTCTTCCTGCCCGGCCAACATACGGGCAAGCTCCTTCACGCGTTCGTCGTCATCCAGCAGTTGCACATCGCTGGAGGTGAATCCCGTGGACGTTTTTCCGTCGGCGCCCCGCACTGAGGTTTTGGTAACCCGGATGTGCTGGTCTGCGAAGGCCGCAACCTGAGGCAGGTGCGTCACAACGAGGACCTGGACGTGGCGGGCCAACATGGCCAGCCGGCGCCCGATCTCGACGGCCGCCCGTCCACCTACTCCGGCGTCCACCTCGTCAAAGACGAACGTAGGAACAGGATCCACCGCAGCGAGCACTACCTCGATAGCCAGCATCACCCTTGAGAGTTCACCGTCGGAGGCTCCCTTGCCCAGTGGGCGCGCAGGAGCGCCGGAGTGTGGCTGAAGGAGGAAGGCGATCTCATCCGTTCCCCAGGGGCCAAGCGATCCGCTGTCCTCTATTTGGATGATCAACGTGGCATCCGCCATGGCCAACGCCTTCAACTCTGCACTCACACGGGCCGAGAGGTCCTTGGCCGCCTTGAGACGGGCCTTGCTGATCGCTGCGGCCTGCTTGCGCAGGGTAGCTTCGGTCGAAGCCACCTCGGCATCCAAGGATTCGATGCGGCTTGAATCGTCCTGCAGCTCGTCCAAACGCACACGGGCCGTGGCCGCCCACTCCAGCACTTCATCGATGCTTGGGGCGTACTTGCGGATCAGTTTGGCCAAAGCGGCGCGGCGTTCCTCGATTTCGGAGAGCCGCTCCGGGCCTTCGGTGTCCAATGCGGCCTGGTAGCTGGACAAGTCAGCGGCGATATCGTTCAGCAGGAAGCCAACTTCGGCAAGCCGTGCAGCAGCGGCCCCCAGCGCCTCATCATGTTCTGCAACATGCTCCAGCGTCCGCTTGGCCGCATCCACCATCGATGTGGCATCGCCGGCATCCCCGAATTCCTCCGCGATGAGCGACTCATGTGCCGCCGCTGCTGCGAGCCGGAGTTCTTCAACGTTGGCAAGCTTCACGGCCTCAGCCTTGAGGGTCTCATCCTCACCCGGCTGGGGATCCACGTCATCGATCTCTTTGAGCGCAGCGTCCAGCGACTCCGCCTCACGAAGCCGTTCCCGCGCCTCGCTGCGAAGGGTCTCCAGCTCGGCCTGAATGGACTTCCAATGGTTGTACAGATCCTGGTATTCCCCCAGGACCTTCGCCAAAGGTGCACCCGCGAAGCGATCCAGGGCGTGTCGCTGCGCGGTAGCGCTCTTCAGCCTGATCTGGTCCGACTGGCCGTGCACCACCACCAAACTCTCGCCAAGTTCGGCCAGAACCCCCACCGGCGCCGCCCGTCCCCCAACGTAAGCCCGGCTGCGGCCATCGGCACCAACGGTCCGGGCCAGCAGGAGTTCAGCGACGCCGTCGAACTCCTCCGCCTCACCGCCGGCCTCCTTGGCCCGCTCCACCGCGCTGTGGGCTGGATCAAGCTTCAAGACTGCCTCGGCGGAGGCAGATTTGGCGCCGCTGCGGACGGCACCCGCGTCTGAACGGGCACCCAGGAGAAGCCCGACGGCGGTCACCACCATGGTCTTGCCGGCACCGGTTTCGCCGGTAACCACGCTGAGGCCGGGGCCCAGCGGCAGGGCGGCATCAGTAATGACACCGAGGTCACGGATTCGGAGTTCTTCAAGCATGCTTCACTTCGCATTCGTGGGGTCGGATGGCTCACCGTGCCCCGGGTACAGGGATGTTTCGGCGGCCCGGGAATCGTTCGGCTCCCGGGAATCGTTCGAGTCCCGGGAATCATTCGCTTCCCGGGGAGTGGGCAAAGGAGCCGGTGAAAGGGTTCGGATCACGGGGATTGGGCCAGTGTGGACTTCCCCCGACCGGGGAGCCGGACCGCGCCAGCCGTGGATGGGGAGCTGGAACTTCCGCACAAGCCGCGCCGAAAAAGGAGTCCTGTGCGTCCGTGCCAGTCGTACAGGCGTGGCTGAGCGGGTCACCTCGACACGCGCACCCGGAGGCAGATCAACAGAACGCCTGCCATCGCACCAAAGGACGCCCAGGGCATCCGTCCTGTTCATGATTTCCACGGCGAGCTTGGAACGCGGAGAGACCACCAAAGGCTTCGCGAAAAGGGCATGGGCGCTGATCGGCACAATGACGAGCGCTTCCACTTCAGGCCACACCACCGGCCCACCAGACGAAAATGCGTACGCCGTTGATCCCGTTGGCGTCGCGAGGACCACGCCATCACAGCCGAACGACGTCAGCGGGCGTTCATCCACCTCAGTGACGACCTCGAGCATCCGTTCCCGGTTGGCTTTCTCGATGGCGGCCTCGTTCAGGGCCCAGGTATGCCAGATCTTCTGGCCCTTGATCCACACCTGGACATCGATGGTCATGCGCTCTTCGACGGTGTACTGGCGGCTCGCGATCCACTCAACCGTCTGGGCCAGGTCAGCACGTTCGCTCTCGGCAAGGAAGCCCACGTGGCCCAGGTTCACGCCCAGCAAGGGAACGTCCACCTCCCGGACCAGTTCCGCCGCGCGCAGGATGGTTCCGTCGCCACCCAGAACCATCACCAATTCCACGTCTTCCAAACTCACGTCGTCGTGGAGGATCTCAATGGGGGTGTCAACGGCACCAAAAAAGCGCTCGACATCTGCCAATTCCGACTTCTGGAGGACCGGAACCAGGCCCGAGGAGTGCAGCTGCGTACAGGCATCCCACGCCGCCCGGAGCGATTCCTCCCGCCCTGTGTGGGCAAGGACAAGTACATGCCTGCTCATCGGGTTCTGCTTTCTAGTCGTTTGGCCAGAGGTTCTTTATCAACGCAGCAACGTCCTCGTCCCGCTCTTCGATCTTAGGCAACACAGCGGACATCCTGCGCTTCATCCACAGGAAGTACTCAACATTTCCGTCCTGGCCCGGGAGTGGACTTGCTGCCAGGCCATGAAGTTCCAGCCCGGCATCAAGTGCAGCGCGGGCCACTTGGGCCACCGCCCGGCGTCGTTCATTCTCGGAAGACACCACGCCGGTGCGGCTCAGCCGCTCCTTGCCGACTTCAAACTGCGGCTTGACCATCAGGACAAGGTCTCCGCCGGGTTCCGTGCAGGCAGCAAGGGGGCCCAGGACCAACGTCAGGGAAATGAAGGACAGGTCTGCAACTGTGAGGGCCGCGGTGCCGCCGATCTGGTCCGGCGTCACGTACCTGACGTTTAGCCCCTCATGGACCACCACGCGGGGATCATCGCGAAGGAGCGGCACCAGTTGGCCGTGCCCGACGTCGACCGCCACCACTTGCGCGGCGCCTTGCCGAAGCAGCACGTCGGTGAAGCCACCAGTGGAGGCTCCGGCGTCGAGACACCGCCTCCCGGAAACTGCGACCCCCGGAAACGCTGCCAACGCGCCAGCCAGCTTATGCCCGGCGCGGCTCACGTAGATGTCCTCAAGGTGGGATTGGACGTCCAGGTCTGTACCGGCGTCCACCTGCTGGGCCGCTTTGGCCAAAACGACCCCGTCTGAACTCACCTTGCCGTCGCTAATGAGCTTGGCAGCATGCGTCCGGGACCTCGCCAGCCCACGCGTCACGAGTTCCTGATCAAGTCTTGCCATCCGCTATTTGTCGCCTTCCGGGCGGGTAGGACTGGCATGCCGGTCAGAAGCCGGCGGGAGGCCAGGCTCAGCATCCAGCGCCTCCAGGAGAGAGTCATGAAGTGCTGAATACAGCCCGGCATGCTCGGCCACCGGAGCGCCATGAACGCCCTCCAATAAACTGAGGGCACGGTCCACCGGAGCATCGCCGGTGGAATCGAGAGCCTCCGGCCAGTGAACAGCGGTACGTTCAGCCTCAGCTTCCGGGAGATTGATGGGCTCAGTCATCGCACCAGTCTAATGAGTTCGCCATTCCAGCTTCGGCGCTTGGGCCACAGCCGTGTCCGGAACCGCAGCCCACCAGGCAGCGCACGCCGCCCGCCACGTGTCGAGGTCATCCTTGTGCCCTGTTAGCGTGACCTTGCCGTCCTCGGCAATCGCAGAAGCTGCACCGCAACGGTAGGTGCCGCCGTCGCTGACGATTTCGGGGTATGGATTGTAAAGATCACCCAGATCCGCCAACAGGTAATCCGGGCGCTCTTCCGTCCGTGCAGCCAGAATCGTCAGCGTGGTATCGACGCCGGTGAGTACCGCCGCCGTCGCAAATCCCGCACGATTACCGCCCAGGATATCCGTATCCAAACGGTCCCCCACTACCAAAGGACGGTCCGACTTCAAGCGCTTGGCCGCAGCGTGGAACAACGGTGCTTCAGGTTTACCGGCCACCATAGGCGTCTTGCCCGTTGCGGCCGCAACAGCGGCAACGAGAGTACCGTTGCCAGGAGCCATACCGCGCGCCTGCGGGATGGACATATCCGTGTTGGTCGCGAACCATTGGGCGCCACCGGCAACAACATAGGATGCCTCAGCGAGGTCCTTCCAGCCGATCTCCGGGTTAAAGCCCTGGACAACAGCAACTGGCGACTCCGCCGCACTATGCACGGGCTTGAGGCCCACGAGCTCAATCTCGTGAGCCAACGCCGCACTGCCAGTGATGAGCACGTGAGCCCCCGCAGGCAGCATGGAAGCAAGCAACTCCCCCGCGGCCTGCGACGAGCTGACCACCTGGTGATCCTCCGCAGGCGCTCCCAATTCCCTCAAGTGCGCTGCAACCTGGGCGGGAGTACGCGAGGCGTTGTTCGTCACGTAACCCAGCCCGACGCCTACCGTCTCCAGGCGCTGCAGCGACTCTACAGCTCCGGGAATGGCGTGGGGACCCGCGTAAACGACACCATCAAGATCGGAAAGAACCGCGTCAAAGGACGAAATGAGTGAATCAGCCATGCTGGGAGTCAGTGCCCTGTTCGTGGGTAGCCTCTTCATCGATGGATTCCGCGTGGGACACGATTTCGTCAGCCTCTGCTTCTTCTTCGGCTTCGTCAGACTCTTCTGCTGAATCAATATCCGATTCGGCATCGTCCGACTCGAAGTAATCCGATTCGGCATCATCGATGTCAACGTCGTCGTGTTCGGCATCTGCAGCAGCCGCCTCGGCGATCACCGATTCGCTTTCCGGCCTAACGACGTCGGAATCCTCGCCGCGCTTCTCGAAGCGCGGCTTCCGCGCCGCTGCTGCTTCTTCCTGCTCGTCCCAGCCGAGATCAAGAATTTCCGGTTCAGCGAAGTCGCCAACACCCAAGGCATTCTCGGCAACCACTGCCTGGCGGGCCCACTTTTCGGCTTCCTCGGTGCGACCCACAGCCGTCAGTGCTTCCGCATACGCGCGGAACAGACGGGGGCTGTAGGAGAATGCCCGATTAATGTCCAGCTGCGGGATCTCAAGTTCGGCAACAGCAGCGTCAAGCTGGTTAAGGTCAGCGCGTGCGCCCGAAGCCACAATCGCCAGCTCTACCTTGCCCGGAGCATCCAGGTCCTGCGCTTCCGGAGAACGGACCATGTCCAGTGCACGGTCAGGACGGCCAAGGCCACGCTCACAGTCCGCCATGACAGGCAGGTGAACGTTGGACCCGCTGATGCGGCGGTACGTACGGAATTCGCGGAGCGCTTCGCCATAGTGACCCGCAGCGTAAGCCGTCAGGCCAACAGCCTCCCGGACAGCCGAGAGCCGGCCACCCCTGCGGCTGGCAGCCAAAGCGTGCTGGAAGGCCAACTCCGGCTCGATGTCGATCAGGCGACCGGCCATGACCAGGTGCTTGGCAACCCAGCCTGCGCTCTGCTCTTCGAGGGTCTTGATCTGATGGCCGGTGGCGCGGTCAAGTTCCTTACCCGTGACATCCTCATCGATCTCGGGAGAACGTTCGCGGTCAGGGCGGTTGGCGCTGCGAATGTCCTTCGCGTTGGGAACCCGGGCCGGACGGTCTTCCCAAGAGTTGGCGCGGTCATTGCTGAAGGGACGACGGTCGCCGCCACGGTCCGGACGGTCACCGAAGGGCTTACGCTCGCCACGGTCATTGTTGAACGGACGACGCTCCTCGCCATCACGACGAGGACCATCAAAGTTCCGCGGACCACGCTCAGGACGGCTACCGAAGGGCTTACGCTCGCCACGGTCGCTGTTGAATGGGCGACGCTCACCATCACGCGCCGGACGATCGCCACGGTCGCCACGGTCACCGCGGTCACCAAAGGGCTTACGGTCACGATCGCCACCGAAGGAACGACGCTCGCCATCACGGGGCGGGCGGTCACCGAAGGGCTTACGCTCGCCACGGTCGCTGTTGAATGGGCGACGCTCACCATCACGCGCCGGACGATCGCCACGGTCACCGCGGTCACCAAAGGGCTTACGGTCACGATCGCCACCGAAGGAACGACGCTCACCACCACGCTCGGGACGGTCACCGAACGGCTTACGCTCGCCACGGTCATTGTTGAATGGGCGACGCTCACCATCACGCGCCGGACGATCGCCACGGTCGCCACGGTCACCGCGGTCACCAAAGGGCTTACGGTCACGATCGCCACCGAAGGAACGACGCTCGCCATCACGGGGCGGGCGGTCACCGAAGGGCTTACGCTCGCCACGGTCGCTGTTGAATGGGCGACGCTCACCATCACGCGCCGGACGATCGCCACGGTCACCGCGGTCACCAAAGGGCCTGCGATCACGATCGCCACCGAAGGAACGACCCTGCTCATTGCCGTCGCGATTCTCCCTGGAACGGAATCCGCGAGGATCTCCACCGGAGTTATTGTTGGGGCGGAAAGAACCGCGGTCGCCGCGATTCCCGCCAAAGTTTCCGCGGTTGCCGTCGCGATTGCCGCCGTTGTGCTCAGCCATGGTGGATTCCTCCTGTTGCGAGCCGACCACTGGCGCGTGCGTAGTCGCTCATAACCCTTATTTCGTTGTCACGCCGTCTGCAGCACGGGGCTGCCGACTCGTATGTCTTATGCAATTCTAGGCGACAGCACCTCAGTCGCCGAACGTCAGAGCAGCTCCAGGGGTGTCCCGTGGCAAGTCTCACAGCGTTATTGGCGCTGTGTCTTCCGGGGTTTAAATGGGTCAAGCCCCGGCTGTGGTGGTCGGGGCTTGTCTTGAGTTGGTCTGTTTTTTCTCGTTTGAATGCAGTCGCTTAATGCGGGAGACCCCCAACCCGGTGTGGGTTGGGGGTCTCTACCTAATGTGTGTCCGGCGGTGTCCTACTCTCCCACACCCTCCCGGGTGCAGTACCATCGGCGCTGTGGGTCTTAGCTTCCGGGTTCGGAATGGGACCGGGCGTTTCCCCCACGCTATGACCGCCGTAACCTTGTTACCCGTCCCGCGCACCTGTTCGGGTGTGGGGTGGGAAGACTGTGTGGTTACAACTGTGGTGTTGTGTATTTAGTTGTTGGTTCCTGGAACGGTTGTTGTTCGGGAACCACATAGTGGACGCGTGCAGTGTGTTGTGTGTGGTGTAAGTTGTTGGCCTATTAGTACCGGTCAGCTTCACGAGTCTTTGGTCCTCGCTTCCACATCCGGCCTATCAACCCAGTGGTCTGGCTGGGGGCCTCTCACACGTATTGTGTATGGAAATCTCATCTTGAAGCGAGCTTCCCGCTTAGATGCTTTCAGCGGTTATCCCATCCGAACGTAGCTAATCAGCGGTGCACTTGGCAGTACAACTGACACACCAGAGGTTCGTCCGTCCCGGTCCTCTCGTACTAAGGACAGCCCTTCTCAAATTTCCTGCGCGCGCAGCGGATAGGGACCGAACTGTCTCACGACGTTCTAAACCCAGCTCGCGTACCGCTTTAATGGGCGAACAGCCCAACCCTTGGGACCTACTCCAGCCCCAGGATGCGACGAGCCGACATCGAGGTGCCAAACCATGCCGTCGATATGGACTCTTGGGCAAGATCAGCCTGTTATCCCCGAGGTACCTTTTATCCGTTGAGCGACGGCCATTCCACAATGTACCGCCGGATCACTAGTCCCGACTTTCGTCCCTGCTTGAGATGTCTCTCTCACAGTCAAGCTCCCTTGTGCACTTACACTCGACACCTGATTGCCAACCAGGCTGAGGGAACCTTTGGGCGCCTCCGTTACTTTTTAGGAGGCAACCGCCCCAGTTAAACTACCCATCAGGCACTGTCCCTGACCCGGATCACGGGCCGAAGTTAGATGTCCAAAGTGACCAGAGTGGTATTTCAACGATGACTCCACCCGAACTGGCGTCCGGGCTTCAACGTCTCCCACCTATCCTACACAAGCCACTCCGAACACCAATACCAAACTATAGTAAAGGTCTCGGGGTCTTTCCGTCCTGCTGCGCGTAACGAGCATCTTTACTCGTACTGCAATTTCGCCGAGTTTATGGTTGAGACAGCGGGGAAGTCGTTACTCCATTCGTGCAGGTCGGAACTTACCCGACAAGGAATTTCGCTACCTTAGGATGGTTATAGTTACCACCGCCGTTTACTGGGGCTTAAATTCTCAGCTTCGCCCACAAGGGGCTAACCGGTCCTCTTAACCTTCCAGCACCGGGCAGGAGTCAGTCCGTATACATCGTCTTGCGACTTCGCACGGACCTGTGTTTTTAGTAAACAGTCGCTTCCCCCTGGTCTCTGCGGCCCACACCCGCTCACGGAGAGCAAGTCTCCATCACGGGGCAGGCCCCCCTTCTCCCGAAGTTACGGGGGCATTTTGCCGAGTTCCTTAACCATAATTCTCTCGATCGCCTTGGTATTCTCTACCTGATCACCTGTGTCGGTTTGGGGTACGGGCGGCTAAAACCTCGCGTCGATGCTTTTCTAGGCAGCATAGGATCACCGGATCCCCCCGAACGGGAGTCCCATCAGATCTCAGGATCGTGCTCGAAACACACAGGAACGGATTTGCCTATCCCTGACCCTACATCCTTGGACCGGGGCAACCATCGCCCGGCCCGGCTACCTTCCTGCGTCACACCTGTTAATACGCTTACCTCCCGGGATCAGGTCCCGCGCTCGGCCAAAACCCACACACCACAAGGGTGGGCGGGCAGGCTCCGGGCGGTTAGTATCCCCCGCTTGGCATGGGCGGTTTTTCGCCGGTACGGGAATATCAACCCGTTGTCCATCGACTACGCCTGTCGGCCTCGCCTTAGGTCCCGACTTACCCAGGGCAGATTAGCTTGACCCTGGAACCCTTGATCATTCGGCGGACGGGTTTCTCACCCGTCTTTCGCTACTCATGCCTGCATTCTCACTCGTGTAGGCTCCACCGCTGGTTTCCACCGCGACTTCACTGCCCACACGACGCTCCCCTACCACTCCACACCCCTGAACCACGAAGGCTAGGGTACTGTGTGAAATCCACAACTTCGGCGGTGTACTTGAGCCCCGCTACATTGTCGGCGCGGAATCACTTGACCAGTGAGCTATTACGCACTCTTTCAAGGATGGCTGCTTCTAAGCCAACCTCCTGGTTGTCTTCGCAACTCCACATCCTTTCCCACTTAGCACACGCTTAGGGGCCTTAGTTGGTGGTCTGGGCTGTTTCCCTCTCGACTATGAAGCTTATCCCCCACAGTCTCACTGCTGCGCTCTCACTTACCGGCATTCGGAGTTTGGCTGACGTCAGTAACCTTGTAGGGCCCATCGGCCATCCAGTAGCTCTACCTCCGGCAAGAAACACGCAACGCTGCACCTAAATGCATTTCGGGGAGAACCAGCTATCACGGAGTTTGATTGGCCTTTCACCCCTACCCACAGCTCATCCCCTCCATTTTCAACTGAAGTGGGTTCGGTCCTCCACGACGTCTTACCGTCGCTTCAACCTGGCCATGGGTAGATCACTCCGCTTCGGGTCTAGATCACGCCACTACACTCGCCCTGTTCAGACTCGCTTTCGCTACGGCTACCCCACACGGGTTAACCTCGCGACGTAACACTAACTCGCAGGCTCATTCTTCAAAAGGCACGCCGTCACAGTTACTAGTGATTACTCACGACTGCTCCGACGGATTGTAAGCACACGGTTTCAGGTACTGTTTCACTCCCCTCCCGGGGTACTTTTCACCTTTCCCTCACGGTACTGGTCCGCTATCGGTCATTAGGAAGTATTTAGGCTTATCAGGTGGTCCTGACAGATTCGCACGGGATTTCTCGGGCCCCGTGCTACTTGGGATCCTCTCCAGGCGGTACACAACATTACGGTTACGGGGCTCACACCCTCTCTGGCCGGCCTTTCAAGACCGTTCACCTATGCCTGCACTACACACCCCACCGGTCCGGCAGAACCAGTACGGAAAGTCCCACAACCCCGCCCATGCAACGCCCGCCGGCTATCACACATGGAAACGGTTTAGCCTGATCCGCGTTCGCTCGCCACTACTAACGGAATCACTCTTGTTTTCTCTTCCTGCGGGTACTGAGATGTTTCACTTCCCCGCGTTCCCCCCACGCACCCTATGTGTTCAGATGCGGGTCACACAATCACCCAAAAGCGTTGTGCGGGGTTTCCCCATTCGGACATCCTGGGATCAACGCTCGGTTATCAACTCCCCCAGGCTTATCGCAGATTCCTACGTCCTTCTTCGGCTCCTAATGCCAAGGCATCCACCGTGTGCCCTTAAAAACTTGACCACACACAAACCAGCAAACCCACAACAAAGGGGCCCACCGGTTCACGATGCATCATCTATTCGAGAGAACCACGACCACAAAAGGCCAGGTTCATTCATAAGAAATTGCTGTAAGAACACACACCCACCAACCCCGAAGAGCCGGCACCATGCATGTTCTAGATGCTCGCGTCCACTATGTAGTTCTCAAACAACAACCCCGTCAACCAGACCCCCAACACCCACACGGGTGCCGGTACGAACCGGAAGCAGGAACAAAAGAAACACCAGAACTGTGTCCCCCTGCATTGCTGCAAAAAGGTCCTGTTGCCTCAGGACCCAACAGTGCGCCAAACACAACCCACACAAACCACGCCCCGGCACGTTCCCAACACCACACACCCCCAAAAAAGGGGCACGCACTGCCGTACTAACACCAGGACACAACCGGTCAGGCCATGCCAAACAAACGTTTGATTCGTTGATATTCCACCCATGAGCACCCACCGCAGAACATACGCCTGCGCAATGGGCAACACTGACAACCACCAGCCCCCGCATGCACGGGAACCGACACGGTTGTTAGCAGCTCCTTAGAAAGGAGGTGATCCAGCCGCACCTTCCGGTACGGCTACCTTGTTACGACTTAGTCCCAATCGCCGGTCCCACCTTCGACGGCTCCCCCCACAAGGGTTAGGCCACCGGCTTCGGGTGTTACCAACTTTCGTGACTTGACGGGCGGTGTGTACAAGGCCCGGGAACGTATTCACCGCAGCGTTGCTGATCTGCGATTACTAGCGACTCCGACTTCATGGGGTCGAGTTGCAGACCCCAATCCGAACTGAGACCGGCTTTTTGGGATTAGCTCCACCTCACAGTATCGCAACCCTTTGTACCGGCCATTGTAGCATGCGTGAAGCCCAAGACATAAGGGGCATGATGATTTGACGTCGTCCCCACCTTCCTCCGAGTTGACCCCGGCAGTCTCCTATGAGTCCCCGCCATAACGCGCTGGCAACATAGAACGAGGGTTGCGCTCGTTGCGGGACTTAACCCAACATCTCACGACACGAGCTGACGACAACCATGCACCACCTGTAAACCGACCGCAAGCGGGGCACCTGTTTCCAGGTCTTTCCGGTTCATGTCAAGCCTTGGTAAGGTTCTTCGCGTTGCATCGAATTAATCCGCATGCTCCGCCGCTTGTGCGGGCCCCCGTCAATTCCTTTGAGTTTTAGCCTTGCGGCCGTACTCCCCAGGCGGGGCACTTAATGCGTTAGCTACGGCGCGGAAAACGTGGAATGTCCCCCACACCTAGTGCCCAACGTTTACGGCATGGACTACCAGGGTATCTAATCCTGTTCGCTCCCCATGCTTTCGCTCCTCAGCGTCAGTTACAGCCCAGAGACCTGCCTTCGCCATCGGTGTTCCTCCTGATATCTGCGCATTTCACCGCTACACCAGGAATTCCAGTCTCCCCTACTGCACTCTAGTCTGCCCGTACCCACTGCAGAACCGGAGTTGAGCCCCGGTCTTTCACAGCAGACGCGACAAACCGCCTACGAGCTCTTTACGCCCAATAATTCCGGATAACGCTTGCGCCCTACGTATTACCGCGGCTGCTGGCACGTAGTTAGCCGGCGCTTCTTCTGCAGGTACCGTCACTTTCGCTTCTTCCCTACTGAAAGAGGTTTACAACCCGAAGGCCGTCATCCCTCACGCGGCGTCGCTGCATCAGGCTTTCGCCCATTGTGCAATATTCCCCACTGCTGCCTCCCGTAGGAGTCTGGGCCGTGTCTCAGTCCCAGTGTGGCCGGTCACCCTCTCAGGCCGGCTACCCGTCGTCGCCTTGGTAGGCCATTACCCCACCAACAAGCTGATAGGCCGCGAGTCCATCCAAAACCACAAAAGCTTTCCACCACCATGACATGCGCCAGATGGTCATATCCGGTATTAGACCCAGTTTCCCAGGCTTATCCCAGAGTCAAGGGCAGGTTACTCACGTGTTACTCACCCGTTCGCCACTAATCCCCCCAGCAAGCCAGGGATCATCGTTCGACTTGCATGTGTTAAGCACGCCGCCAGCGTTCATCCTGAGCCAGGATCAAACTCTCCGTTGAAAACAAAAAAAATCAAACAGACACAACCACACCCACCGGAAATAACGGCGAACACGGCTGCACAAAATTCGAAACCAGCTGAAAACCAAACCACCACACACGGGGGTGCATGACGATCCGGCATATAATTTCAACCAATCAAAAAAACAATCGGCATCAACAAACTTGGCACACTATTGAGTTCTCAAACAACAGACACTTACCGGCACCACCCACAACCCCAACAGGGCCACAGGATCGCTCCGGAGCAACTTTTCAAACTTACCCGATCAACCCGCTCTTGGCAAATCAACGTTTCCGCGATTCCCGATCCAGGCCCCGGCCCCACCCGGCAACCAGCACGCCCAAAAGCGCACCATATTCCAGGCTGTTATCAAAGGGGGTCGGCCCCCGCGGTTCCCAGCACCAGGCTGTCTCACTCGCGGCGACTCAGAAGACATTACACGCCCACCAGCCCCCACACAAATCCACCCCAACACCACCCAGAAACCGGCCAAAACCGCCCAAACACAGGCCAAACAACGCCACAGACCCGCCAAAACCACCCCAAAACCCCAAAAACCAACCCCAGTGAAGCCCGTCACACCAACCACACCCCACAATCCCGCCGCCAAACACCCAAGCCAACCACCGCCGTCGAACATTTCCACCCCACCCACCAAAACCCCGCACGATCTGAGAGAACGATCCCCCAAACCCCGCACGATCTGAGAGAACATCCGAAGAAGGCGGCGGCCATCCGGCAGCGCGCGTCCAAGGGAGGAACGACCGAGCGCGCAGAGGAAGACCACCACATTCGCGCCGCGCCAACCACCCAGCCACCCAGCCACCCAGCCACCCACGCGCCAACCTCCCAACCGCCTTCGCGCCAACCACGCACAAACACGCTTAAACGCAGAAAAGACCGGCAACCACAACGGTTGCCGGCCCTTTCAGGTATTGCGATGTACGGCGAACTAGGCCGAAACCTCAATCGTCGCCAGGTTCTTCTTGCCCCGGCGAAGGAGCAGGTACCGGCCATGAAGCAGTTCATCCCGCGCGATAACGGCATCCGGATCGGAGACCTTGGTGTTGTTCACGTAGGCGCCGCCCTCCCCGATGGTCCGGCGGGCTGCCGACTTGCTGTCGGACAAACCGGCGGCCACCAACAAGTCGATGATTCCAAGACCGTCGGCGCTGATCTTCGCGGAGGGAAGTTCCGCGGTCGCTGCTTCCAGGGTGCGCTCGTCCAGGACGGTGAGGTCGCCGTTGCCGAAGAGTGCTGCCGAAGCGGCGATGACCTTTTCAGTCGCATCGATGCCATGCACCAAGGACGTGACTTCGAACGCAAGCTTCTTCTGGCCTTCCCGTGCGAAGGGACGCTTCGCAACAGCCTGGCCAAGCTCTTCAATTTCCGCACGTGAAAGGAACGTGAAGACTTTGAGCCGGTCCACCACGTCAGCGTCGGCCGTGTTCAGCCAGAACTGGTAGAACGCGTACGGGCTGCACATTTCGGGGTCCAGCCAGATGGCGTTGCCCTCGCTCTTGCCGAACTTGGTACCGTCCGAGTTGGTGATGAGCGGCGTACCCAGGGCGTGGACGCTCTTGCCTTCCACCTTGCGGATGAGTTCGGTACCGCTGGTGAGGTTGCCCCACTGGTCCGAGCCACCGGTCTGCAGTGCACACCCGTAGTCGCGGAACAGTTGGAGGTAGTCCATGCCCTGCAGGATCTGGTAACTGAACTCGGTGTAACTAATGCCCTCTTCGGAACTCAAACGGGAGGCGACAGCATCCTTGCGAAGCATGGTGCCCACCCGGTAGTGCTTTCCGATCTCACGGAGGAAGTCGATGGCACTCAGCGGCGCCGTCCAGTCCAGGTTGTTGACCATGCGTGCCGCGTTATCGCCCTCGAAACTGAGGAAACGGCGCACCTGCCCCTGGAGGTAGCCGACCCACTCCGCAACCGTGTCCTTGGTGTTCAAGGTGCGCTCCGCCGTCGGACGCGGATCACCGATAAGGCCCGTGGATCCGCCAACCAGGCCGAGCGGCTTGTGGCCAGCCAACTGCAGGCGCCGCATCAGCAGGAGCTGCACCAAGTTACCCAGGTGAAGGGACGGAGCGGTGGGGTCAAAGCCACAGTAATACGTGATCGGGTCCCCGGCGAGCAGCTTTTCCAGTTCCGTTTCGTCGGTGGAAACGTGGATCAGGCCGCGCCATTTGAGCTCCTGCCAGATGTTGGCAAAGGCGGGATCGTTGTGCTGGGACTCGATGTTGTTTACGTGTGACACGAGTTCTAAGTTAGCAGGATTGTTGGGTTCACTTTTCCTAGCGTTCGATGCCGGCGGGCAGCGGTGCCGCGGCGATGAGCCTGAGCCGCTGCGTGGGTCGGGTCATAGCGACGTAGAGGTCGCCCACCTTGCCGTGCTCGTGATTGAGCATGGCAGCCGGTTCCAGGACGATGACGCCATCAAATTCCAGGCCCTTCGCTTCCTTGGGGCTGATGACCACGATGTCCTGCTCGTAGCTTCCGGCTCCCGAGCCGATGCGGCGGCCGTAGATCCCGCGCAGCGCGGCGGCCGCCTGCGGCAGCAGTGGGCCATCGGCGATGACAGCCAGCAGGCCGCCGTCGATTGCTTCCACTTCCTCAGGCAGGACCTCGACCAGGCGGGAGATAATTCCGTCCGCTTCGACGCGGTCCACGATGGGCGACCATTTGCCTTCGCGCACGGCCTTCGGAGCCGAGACCACCAGGCCTGCGCGGTTGGCCATCCGAACAGCGGCTTCCGCGATCTGGGACGGCGTGCGGTAGTTGACGGTCAGTTCTTCGAGCTGCCAGCGGTCACCGAACGACGGCGCGAGCGCGCTTTGCCACGAATTGGCGCCTGCCGCTGCACTCGTTTGGGCGATGTCCCCCACAATCGTGAAGGACTTCAGCGGGCAGCGACGCACGAGGAGCCGCCACTGCATGGCCGAAAGTTCCTGTGCCTCATCAACCACGATGTGGCCGAAAGCCCAGGAACGATCGCTCGTGGCGCGCTCGGCTGCGGTGAGCCGGTTCTCGCGTTCCTGGTTCTGGTCTGCCAGTTCTTCGGCGCTCACCAGGACATCCACGCCCATGGCTTCCATGTTGGCCAGGGTCTGCCTGGCGTTGGCCAGATCGCGGGCGCGGTCGGCTTCCTGCTGGGCCAGTCCCCTGCCCGCGGCAGGATCCAGCTCACCGAGCAGTTCGGCAGCTTCGTCAAGAAGCGGCACGTCCGCCTCGGTCCAGGGCGCATCCGCTGGCCGCTGCAGAAGGGATCGCTGTTCCGGTGTGAGGTGTGGCGTGCAGGCTTCCAGGATGGCGGGCTTGCTGAAGAGCTCGGAGATCAGCTTCTCCGGAGTCATCGGCATCCAGCACAGGTTCAGTGCGATGCGGACGTCCCGGGCGGACCGGACGTCTTCGGCGAGGTAGGCGCGATCGGCGTTATTGCCGATGTTCGACTCCTCGACGAGGTCCGTTAGTTGCTCCGTGAGCTCACGCAGAAGGATCTTGACGAACGTCAGCCGCGCTTCGTTGTGCGGCTTGCCCGTGGCCCGGGCCTTTTCCCGTGCGCGGCGGACCTGGCGGACGGTCAGCGTCAGCTTGCGGGAATCGACTTCGAGAATGCGGTCTTCTACAGGCGTGCGCTGCCGGTTCGCCACGGCGTTGGCCACCACCGTGGCCATGTCGAGCTTGCCTTTGAGCGCAGCAACGTCCGGATCTTCCTCGGGAACAGCGTGGATTCCGGGCATAAGCCGGCCAAGACTGGCCATGACGACGCCGGTCTCGCCCAGCGAGGGCAGTACACGCTCGATGTAGTGCATAAACGACGACGACGGTCCCACCAGCAGAACGCCGGCACTCTTGAGCCGATCACGGTGCGTGTAAAGGAGGTAGGCGGCGCGGTGCAGTGCCACTGCCGTCTTACCCGTCCCTGGACCACCTTGTACGACGAGCGCGCCCGAGATCGACGAACGGATGATCCTGTCCTGCTCCGACTGGATGGTTCCCACGATGTCCGACATGCGGCCCGTACGCTTGGAATTCAGGGCCGCAAGGAGCGCGCCCTCGCCTTGCAGGGAATCGTTGTCCGCGAGCATGCCGGCATCCAGGACGTCGTCCTCGATCGCCTTCACGTCCCGGCCTTGCAGGATCAGGTGTCGACGGCGGCGCACGCCTTGGCGGTCGAAAGCGGTGGCCTGGTAAAAGTGGCCGGCTTCCGGGGCGCGCCAGTCAACCATGAGCCGTTGGAGATCGGCGGTAGACAACCCGATACGGCCAATGTACTGGGCCTCCCCCGAGTCCAGATCGAGGCGCCCGAAGACCAAACGGTCATCGACGGCGTCGAGCTGGGCAAGGCGGTCCTCATACAGCGCGGCGAACGCGTCACGTTCGGACACGTTTTGCATGGTTCCCACTGCACCGGCCTTGCGCACCTGGGCCAGCTGGGCACGCTTTTCTTCGCGCAGCTCATCGAGCCGGGCGTACAGCCCAGCAACGTATTCCTGCTCGTGGACCAAATCAGCGTCGTGCATCGAACCGTAACCCCTATCGCAAAAGACAGACCGTCCATTCTACAGCGATTTTGGTAAACGTGTTGGGTCCAGGTCATATGGCGGACCAGCGGCCAAAGTTCACGCCCGGTTGCGTGGCCGCGCTGCTTTGTACCGTGACACCGTTGGATCATCTTCGATCCAGAAGCGCCACGGGTAGTCCGTACTTCCACCGGGACCAGCTACCCCAACCCGCGGTCCGCTGGCCACGGCCGCTACCGGCGTCTTAGGCAGCCAAAAGCTGAACGGTGAGGCGAGCGCGTCACGGCCCGTGTCCGCCGTCGTAAGTCCCAGCGCCGATGCCAGGCGTGCAGGTCCACTGGCCAAGTCCTTGTGCGTTTTGGAGGCAGGCCGCCTTACGGTGGCAAGCCCCTCGCCTTCTACAATCTCGCCGGCCCGCAGAAGCAACGCCGACGGGGAGCCTGCTGGACCGCAGACGATGTTGGCGCAGTAGTGCATGCCGTAGGTGAAGTACACGTACAGGAAACCCGGTGGTCCGAACATCGGCGCGTTACGGGCCGTGGGACCGCCGAAAGTGTGCGATCCGGGATCGGGGTGTTCGGAATCGCGGGGCCCCATGTAGGCCTCCACTTCAGTGAGTCTCACCGCGACTGGACCGGCTTCGGAGTAGTGGGTGAGCACCGCGCCAAGGACCAGTGGAGCGATGACACGGGGGTCGCCTTCGAGGAACTTACGCACTTTTTCGGGATCGCTGACTCCCTTCTCCATGGACGAGCTCATGCCCAGACCCTAGCAAAAATCGTGAAACGGCCATGTCCGATTTCCGCTAGCAGCGGACGTGGTCTCCTGACAGGATAAAGGAATGGACTTCTGGCAGTGCTACAGGGCAATTGACGCCCGCGACACCCGCTTCGACGGACAATTCTTCACGGCCGTCAGCTCGACTGGTATCTACTGCCGGCCGTCCTGCCCAGCCCGTACGCCGAAGGCCGAGAATGTCACGTTCTACGAGACGTCGGCCGCTGCCCACGAAGCCGGGTACCGGGCTTGCAAGCGATGCCTGCCCGAGGCCGTCCCCGGAACACCGGCCTGGAACATCCGATCCGACGTTGCCGGCCGTGCAATGCGCCTAATCAACGACGGCGTTATCACCCGCGAGGGGGTCGACGGCCTTGCGCACCGCCTTGGCTACTCCGCGCGCCAGCTCAACCGCATCCTTAGCCACGAACTTGGCGCCGGCCCGCTCTCACTGGCACGGGCCAGCAGGGCGCAGACAGCAAGGACGCTGTTGGTCTCAACGAAGATGCTCCTCGCCGATGTCGCCTTTGCCTCGGGGTTCAATAGCGTGAGGCAATTCAACGACACCATCGGCGAGGTTTTTGCGATGACCCCGACGGCGCTGCGAGCCACCGGTGCGAAATCGGGAGTACGCAGGGGTGCCGGGGAGGTAAGCGACGGGACACCAGCCGCTCTGACGTTGAATCTGCCATATCGGGAGCCCTTCGACCCGGGAATCTTCGATTTCCTGGCGGTTCGTGCTGTGCCGGGCATCGAGTCGGCAAGCACCGGACACGACGGAACCAGGACCTATGCCCGAACCCTCCGCCTCCCGCGCGGCAACGCCACGTTCTCGGTGGCCTACAGCCCCTCAAGGCAGGGCAAGCCCTTGCAGTTGTCGGCTACGGTGGTGGACCTCCACGACCTCCCGGTGTTGTTGAGTCGTGTCCGCAGGTTGTTCGATCTGGACGCCGACCCAGAAGCGATCGACGACGCCTTGGCGATGGACCCCCGGCTCAAAGGGAGCATCAAGGAGGTTCCCGGAATTCGCGTGCCAGGAGCAGTCGACCCCCAGGAATTGCTGGTCAGGGCGCTGATCGGCCAGCAAATCACCGTTGCTGCTGCCTGGACGGCACTGACCCAATTATCAGCTCTCGGCTCCCCGATCGACGGCGGTGTCCCCGGCCTGGATCGCCTGTTTCCGACCGCGGCGGAACTCGCCGAAGACGCCCGCATCCTGCTGCGGGGACCGCAGCGGCGCATCGAGTCAGTGGTTGCCGTGGCCGAAGCGATGGCCACAGGGACCCTCGAGTTCGGCTACGGCGACGACGTTGCAGGACTGGAGCGAAAGTTGCTGCCATTACCAGGAATTGGGCCTTGGACCGTAGGGTATGTCGCCATGCGCGTGCTGGGAGCGCCCGACGTTTTCCTGAGCAATGACGCGGCCGTTCGAAACGGGTTGCGGGTCCTCCCTCATGGTCCCGGCCTCACCCCTGAATTCCGGGAAGTCAGTCCTTGGCGGTCCTACGCCACCATGCATTTGTGGCGGGCGGCAACGAAGCCCAAAGACTCGTAGCTCCCGTTTCCGCTCTCACATCCCGGCGCCCTTCCGCGATCCTTCTCTCACATCCCAACGCCCTTCCGCGATCCTTCACTCACATCCCAACGCCCTTCCGCCATCCTTCACTCACATCCCAACGCCCTTCCGCCATCCTTCACTCACATCCCAACGCCCTTCCGCCATCCTTCACTCACATCCCAACGCCTTTCGCCGTTTCCTCTCTCACATCTCAACGCGGCAGGAAGTGAGAGAGGAAAGGGGAAAACGCCGCGGGAAGTGAGAGAGCGTCGCCGGAAAAGCCTCAGGATCTGAGAGAACATCCCCAAGGGACAAGGACTCGCAGCTCCCTTTCGTCTCCCATAACCCCGCATCGGCATTCCGCCGCGTGCCGACGTCGTACCGCTCCCCCGATGCATCAGGACGTTAGCGACCACGACCCAAAAAACGGCACGAAGTGAGAGAAGGACGGCCGAAACACGTCAGGAAGTGAGAGAGCACCGGCCGAAACACGTCAGGAAGTGAGAGAGCATCCACCGAAACACGTCAGGAAGTGAGAGAGCACCGGCCGAAACACGTCAGGAAGTGAGAGAGCACCGGCCGAAACACGTCAGGAAGTGAGAGAGCACCGGCCGAAACACGTCAGGAAGTGAGAGAAGGACGGCCTAGCGGGCCGCGGGTTGTGCCGCCGGCCATGGGAGCAGCTCGGGCAGGTCAACGCCGTCGGCCGCCGCGGTAGCTCGCAGGCTTCCCAAGCTCGGTTCACGGCCGGCGAGCCATGCCGCGATGTCCGTGAGCATGCCCGTAATGGCAATCGAGGTGCCCCCGTGGCCAATGACCCGCTGCGGCAGTCCTGTGGGCTGCAGGACAAATTTGTACTTCTCCGGAACGCGTGCTTCGAGGAAAGTGAACAGGTGCTCGCAGAAGGGCCGGCTCCAGGTTTCAGGCCCATATCCCAGTCCAAGATCCGATGCATGGATGGTGAGTTCGCGCCACAGTGCCAGACCGCCGTCGAGGACTGTTCCGTCCCGGTAGCTGATGCGCGCCTCCCAGTCGGCTGGTTCCAGTGCGTCAAACGCCGCCAAGGCACGAGACAGCGCGGTGTCAACGGACTCCTTATGGTCTGCGAGGCTGTGTCCGGCGGCCAGCTCGATGGCCTTGTTGCGGCCGTCCATGCCGCCGTCGTACAGTTCCACGGCCTCACCGCGCCGGGCGTACTCGAGCTGGCGGGCCATGGCGCGCGAAATCCCGGCAATATGGGCGAGGACGTGGCCACGGGTCCAGCCCGGGAGCTCGGACGGTTTCGGGACGGATGCCTCGTCCATTTTGGTGAGGAGGCGGGTAACGATGTCGGCGGCTTTGTGAAGCTCTGCGGGCAGCGCCCCAGTGGTGATCTGAGTCATAGCGACATGCTAACGCACCCCTTAAAGCCCTGTGGGACGGCACGTGATGTGCCATCCCACAGGGTTGATGATGCGTTTAGCTGGCGTAGCTGCGTGCTGCATCCAGTTCTGCCGTGAGCGCCACCAATTGGCGTTCGACGGCGGCCGGTGCAGTTCCGCCCTGGGAGTTGCGGCTGTTGAGCGAACCCTCAGTGCTGAGCACGCTGCGGACCTCGGGAGTCAAGTGCTCCGAGATCGCTGAATACTCTTCATCCGTCAGGTCCCACAGCTCAACCCCACGGCTTTCAGCCTGCTTGACCGCAGCACCTGAAAGCTCGTGTGCTTCACGGAAGGGAACGCCCTGGCGGACGAGCCATTCTGCGATGTCAGTGGCCAGCGCAAAGCCCTGGGGAGCCAGGGACTCCATACGCTCGGTGTTGAACTTGAGGGTCGCGATCATGCCGGACACGGCGGGAAGCAACAGCTCCAGGGTGTCGGCGGCGTCGAAGACCGGTTCCTTGTCCTCCTGCAAATCGCGGTTGTACGCGAGCGGCAGGCCCTTGAGCGTTGCCAGCAGTCCGGTCAGGTTGCCGATGAGGCGTCCTGCCTTGCCGCGCGCGAGCTCGGCAACGTCCGGGTTCTTCTTCTGCGGCATGATCGAGGACCCAGTGGAGTACGAGTCGTGCAGGGTCACGAAGGAGAATTCCTTGGTGGCCCAGAAGATGACTTCCTCGGAGATCCGGGAAAGATCAACGCCAATCATGGAGCAGACCCACGCGAACTCGGCGAAGACATCGCGGGAGGCGGTGCCATCAATCGAGTTGTGGACAGCCGAGAAGAAGCCAAGATCAGCTGCAACGGCCTCAGGATCCAGCCCCAGCGACGAACCGGCCAAGGCACCCGACCCATACGGCGAAACGCCAGCACGCTTGTCCCAGTCCTGGAGTCGCTGTACATCGCGAAGCAGCGCCCAGGCGTGTGCCAGAAGGTGATGGCTCAGCAACACCGGCTGCGCATGCTGCAGGTGCGTCCGACCAGGCATCGCCACACCTTGGTGAGCCTTTGCCTGCTCCACGAGTGCGTCGATGGTGGCGAGGACGCCAGCCGCGATGATCCGGGCATGGTCGCGCAGGAACATGCGGCCGAGCGTTGCCACTTGATCGTTGCGGGAACGGCCGGCACGAAGCTTGCCGCCCAACTGGGTTCCGGCACGCTCGATCAGGCCACGCTCAAGGGAACCGTGAACATCCTCATCGCTCTCGGCCGGGAGGTAGGCGCCGCTGGCGACGTCCTCGTCCAGCCGGGTAAGGGCGGCAAGCATGCCTTCAAGTTCGGCGTCGTCCAGCAATCCGGCCTTCGCCAGCACGCGGGCGTGCGCCTTGGAGCCGGCGATGTCATAGCGGGCCAGCCGCCAGTCAAAGTGCGTGGACTTGCTCAATGCTGCCAGCGCATCCGCGGGGCCGCCGGCGAACCGGCCGCCCCACAGTGCGCCTTCGTTTGTTGCGGACGTCATTATTCGCCCGAGACCCGCAGGTCGCGGCCGGAGGCAACCTTGGAGGACATGCCCCACAGCTCGATGAAGCCGCGCGCCATGGACTGGTCGAAGGTGTCGCCGGTGTCGTAGGTAGCGAGGTCGAAGTCGTACAGCGAAGTCTCGGAGCGACGACCGTTGACGATTGCCTGGCCGCCGTGGAGGACCATGCGGATGTCGCCGGAGACGTACTTCTGGGTGTCCTCGATGAACGCGTCCAGGGAGCGCTTCAGCGGGGAGAACCACTGGCCGTCGTAGACCAGCTCGGCCCAGCGCTGGCCAACGGTGGCCTTGAAGCGGGCCTGCTCGCGCTCGATTGTGACATCCTCGAGGTGCTTGTGGGCGGTGATCAGCGCCATTGCACCCGGTGCCTCGTAGATTTCGCGGGACTTGATGCCAACGAGGCGGTCCTCGACGACGTCGATGCGGCCAACGCCCTGCGCGCCGGCACGGCGGTTCAGTTCCTGGATGGCCTGCAGCGGGGTGACCTTCACGCCGTCGATGGCTACCGGCACGCCGGCTTCGAAGGAAATGGTGACCTCGTCCGGCGCCGGCGGGAATTCCGGCGTGGCGGTGTAGTCGTAGATGTCCTTGGTAGGTGCGTTCCAGATGTCCTCAAGGTAGCCGGTCTCGACGGCGCGTCCCCAGACGTTCTGGTCGATCGAGTACGGGTTCTTCTTGGTGGTCTCGATCGGCAGTCCCTTTTCCTCGGCGAAGGCAATCGCCTTGTCGCGGGTCAGGGCGAGGTCGCGGACCGGTGCGATGCACTTCAGGTCCGGGCCGAGCGTCTGGATGCCAACTTCGAAGCGGACCTGGTCATTGCCCTTGCCGGTGCAGCCGTGGGCGACGGTGGTGGCACCGAATTCGCGGGCAGCCTTCACGAGGTGCTTGACGATCACCGGACGCGAAATGGCGGACACCAGCGGGTAGTGGCCCTGGTAGAGGGCGTTGGCCTTCAGCGTCGGCATGGCGTATTCGTTGGCGAATTCGTCGCGGGCGTCGGCAACATAGGCCTCGACGGCGCCGCAACCGAGGGCGCGCTGGCGGATGGTCTCCAGGGACTCGCCGCCCTGTCCGACGTCGACGGCCACGGCGATGACCTCGGCGCCGGTGGCTTCACCGATCCAGCCGATGGCTACGGACGTATCGAGGCCACCGGAGTAGGCCAGAACAATGCGCTCAGTCACGAGAGTGCTCCTTTGTTGTTGCTTGGTTCATTTGAAATCAATGCTGCGTAAATCGGTTGTTGCCACCGCGGGCTAGTTTCCCGGTCCGGCTTCCTCGGCCATCCGCAGGAAACGGGCCGCCAGTTCGGCTCCGCCGTCGGGATCCCTGGCAACCAACAGCAGAGTGTCGTCGCCTGCGATCGTACCCAATACCGACGGCATTACGGAGTGGTCGATGGCCAGTGCCAGGAAGTTCGCTGCCCCCGGAGGTGTTCGCAGGACAACAATGTTGCCCGAAGCCTCGGCAGTTACGAGCAACTCACCACACAGCCGGGAGAGCCGCGCGTCCAGGATTTCCTGTGTGACGCCGCTTTTAGCGTTGCGGTCACCGCCCTCCCCCGGAACGGCATAGACCAGTGCGCCTTCCTTGCCGCGAACTCTCACCGCGCCAAGTTCCACAAGGTCGCGGGACAGCGTGGCTTGAGTGACCTGAACGCCGTCGTCCGCCAGCAGGGCTGCAAGCTCTGCCTGGGAACGCACGGACTCACCCGTCAGGATCGCGGTGATACGCGCCTGGCGGGCAGTCTTGGTGGCCGGGCTGGCGCCCGGAGCCGACGGATTGGTGGACACTAGAACGTGCTTTCCCCGGTGCCCTCGACGGGAGAAAGACCGTCCACGAACGCGAGGCCGGAACGGTGCATCAGCCAGGCCATGAGTGCCTTCTGGGCATGGAGCCGGTTTTCCGCCTCATCCCAGACGATGGACTGCGGGCCGTCAATGACGCCCGCAGAAATTTCATAACCGCGGTACGCCGGAAGGCAGTGAAGAACGACGGCGTCCGGCGCAGCCTGCGCCATGGCGGCCTCATCCACGGAGTAGTCGCGGAACAACTGCATCCGGGCTTCCTTCTCGGCTTCCTGGCCCATTGACACCCAAGTGTCCGTTGCCACTACGTCGGCGCCCTTGAGGGCTTCCGCGGCGTCGCTCGTGATGAGCACGGAGCCGCCTGTCTCGGCGGCACGCTCTTCTGCGGCAGCCACAATCTCCGGGGCCGGCAAGTAGCCAACGGGACCGGAAATACGGACGTGCATGCCGGCTGTGACGCCAGCCAGAAGGTAGGAATTGGCCATGTTGTTGGCCGCATCACCGAGGTAGGCCATGCTCAGGCCCTTCAGTTCACCTTTGTGCTCCTTGACCGCCAGGAGGTCCGCGAGGAGCTGGCACGGGTGGTAGTCGTCGCACAGGGCGTTGATGACCGGGACCTTGGAGTTTTCCGCCATGGCAACCAGGCCCGAGTGGGCCCCGGTCCGCCACACGATGGTGGAGACCATGCGCTCCAGGACCTTGGCGGTGTCCTCCACGGATTCCTTATGCCCGATCTGTGCTTCGCCGGGGTTGATGATGAGCGCGTTGCCGCCCATGTCCGCGATGCCGGTGGCGAAGGAAACACGGGTACGGGTGGAGGTCTTGTCGAAGATGACGGCGACGGTCTTCCGGCCATTGCCATCGGCCGCGAAAGGTTGGACGCTGTACGGCGCCGCTTTCATGCGGGCTGCGAGCTCAAGAACCTCGGCCTGCTCAGCAGGGCTCAGGTCGGTGTCCTTGAGGAAGTGACGGGTGGTGGGTGTAGTCACTGTGCGTCCTTAGCAGTTTGGGCGGTAGCCGTTGCAATGAGCTCAGGCAGTGCAGCCAGGAAACGGTCTGCCTGCTCGATGGTGAGGATCAGCGGCGGTGCCAGCCGGATGGTCCTTGGCCCCGGGCTGTTGATGATGAACCCGGCGTCAAGGCCTGCAGTAACCATTGCAGGCGCTACATCGGCATTGACGTCGAATCCGATAAGGAGACCTTCACCGCGGACCTCAGTCACGGCGTCCACCCGGGCAAGACCCTCGCGGAGGTGTGCCCCGACACTCAGAACATTCTGGAGGACACCCTGGCTCTCGATCGCGTGCAGCGTGGCAAGGGCGGCAGCCGTGGCCACGGGATTTCCACCGAAAGTGGTTCCGTGCTGCCCGGCGGTGAGCAGGGCCGACGTCGTGCTTCCGAAAGTAATCAACGCACCGACCGGGAAGCCGCCGCCAAGTCCCTTGGCAAGCGTAATGGCGTCGGGGACAATCCCCGCGTCTTCGCTGGCCAGCCATTTGCCGGTCCGGCCGATGCCGGTCTGGACCTCGTCCAAAATCAACAAGGCGCCGGCCGCCGTGGTGGCTTCGCGGGCTGCCTGCAGATATTCGGCGCTCAGCGGCCGGACGCCCGCTTCGCCTTGGATTGGTTCCAGGAAGACGGCTGCCGTGGATTCGTCGACGGCGGAGCGCAGGGCTTCGATGTCACCGAACGGAATGTGGACCACACCGCCGGGCAGGGGCTCGAACGGTGTCCGGTAGGCCTCTTTGGCCGTGAGTGCGAGGGCACCCATGGTGCGGCCGTGGAAAGCGCCTTCGAGGGCAACAATCCTGCTGCGCTTGGCGTCGCTGTTCCGGCGGGCCAGCTTGAACGCTGCCTCGTTGGCTTCCGTGCCGGAGTTGGCAAAGAAAACCTTGGATCCCGCGGGAGCATTGGTGATGGCCAGGAGCTTCTCAGCCAACGCGATCTGCGTGGGGCTCGTGAAGAAGTTGGAAACGTGTCCAAGCGTGGCGAGCTGGCTGGAGATCACGGAGGTGACGAAGGGGTGGGCGTGGCCCAGCGCGTTCACGGCGATGCCGCCGAGGAGATCCAGGTATTCCTTGCCGTCGGCGTCCCACACGAGGCAACCTGCGCCGCGGACCAGGACCCGCTGGGGCGTGCCGAAGACACCCATAAGCGACGAGTTGTAGCGGGCCAGCCAGTCAGCGCCTGAGCTGTGGCCAGTAATGGCGTCTGTTGGGGATTCCACCAGTTCTGCTTCGTTCGCGGTCATGCGTTCACTTCCTCGTCAGGTACTACTTGGGTGCCGATGCCCGCGGTCGTAAAGGTTTCCAGCAGCATTGAGTGCGGCAGCCGGCCATCCACGATGTGCGCGCGTTCCACGCCTTCGTCGATCGCCTTCAGGCATGCAGCCATCTTGGGGATCATGCCCGACTCGAGCTTGGGCAGCATCTCGCGGAGTTCGGATGCAGTCAGCGAAGAGATCAGCGACGATTTGTCCGGCCAGTTCGCGTAGAGGCCCTCGACGTCGGTCAGGATGACCAGCTTGGAGGCGCCCAGCGCAGAAGCGACAGCTGCAGCCGCCGTGTCTGCGTTGACGTTAAGGACCTGGCCGGTAGTGGGACCGGAACCGTTGCCGTCGTCGAGGATTTCCGGGGCGACCGTCGAGATCACCGGGATGCGGCCGGCGTCGAGGATGTCCTTAATGCCGGCGGGATCGACGCCTACGACTTCGCCCACCAGGCCGAGGTCAACTTCCTCGCCGTCCACCACGGTTCCGGTGCGGACTGCGCGCAGCAGGCCGCCATCCTCGCCGGACATGCCAACCGCATACGGACCATGGGAATTGATGAGGCCCACAAGTTCACGACCCACCTGGCCGGTGAGGACCATGCGCACCACGTCCATTGCTTCCGGAGTGGTGACGCGCAGCCCACCCTTGAATTCGGACTCGATGCCAAGCCGGCCCAGCATGGAGTTGATCTGCGGACCGCCGCCGTGCACCACCACAGGGTGGATGCCCACGTGGTGGAGGAACACGATATCCTCGGCGAAGGCACGCCGAAGGTCATCGTTGACCATGGCGTTCCCGCCGTACTTGATCACCATGGTGGTTCCAGCGAAACGCTGGATCCAGGGCAAGGCCTCGATCAGCGTGCCCGCTTTGTCCTGGGCTGCTTCGGCCGAGACGTGGCTCGCGGACGTGGTTTCCCGGGTGTGCGCAGTCATAGTCATCCGCTCAGCTCGAGTATGCACTGTTCTCATGCACGTAGTCGTGCGTGAGGTCATTGGTCCAGATGGTTGCCTCGGCGTCGCCGGCCTGCAGGTCGATGTCGACGCGCACCTCACGCGGTTCAAGGTCCACCAGGTTACGGTCCTCGCCGATGCTGCCGTTGCGGCAGATCTGCACGCCGTTCATGGACACGTTGAGCTGGTCCGGCTCGAACACGGCATCGGTGGTGCCCACGGCAGAGAGTACCCGGCCCCAGTTGGGGTCCTTGCCGAAGATGGCCGCTTTGAAGAGGTTGGAGCGCGCAACGGCGCGGCTAACGATCTCGGCGTCGCGTTCGCTTGCCGCGTTGAAGGTACGGATGGCGATGTCGTGGCTTGCACCTTCGGCGTCGCCGATGAGCTTACGGGCCAACTCGGCGCACACCTTCGTAATGGCCTCGCTCAGCTGTTCCGCAGAGGGCAGTGCTTCGGAGGCACCCGAGGCCATCAGCACCACGGTGTCGTTGGTGGACATGCAACCGTCAGAGTCGGCGCGGTCAAACGTGACACGCGTGGCATCGCGGAGGACGACGTCGAGCTCGTCCGCCGGTACCTCGGCGTCGGTGGTGAGGACAACAAGCATGGTTGCCAGGCCGGGGGCCAGCATGCCGGCACCCTTCGCGATGCCGCCAACGGTGAACTGCTTGCCTTCGGCGTCGGTTCCAGTGAAGACGGCCTCCTTGGAGACGCTGTCAGTAGTCATGATCGCCGTGGCAGCGGCCGAACCGCCGTCTGCCGAAAGCTCGCCGAACGCGGCTTCAACGCCCGGAAGGATCTTGTCCATGGGCAGTTGCTCGCCGATCAGGCCAGTGGAGCAAACCACGACGTCGGAAGCTGAGACTCCCAGCACTTCGGCCACTTTCTCGGCCGTGGCATGCGTGTTCTGGAATCCCTGCGGGCCAGTGCAGGCGTTGGCTCCGCCGGAGTTCAGGATCACGGCGTCCACACGGCCATCGCTGACCACCTGGCGTGACCAGTGAACCGGAGCAGCGGCTACGCGGTTTGAGGTGAAGACGGCGGCAGCGGACTTTCGCGGACCGTCGTTGACGACGAGGGCCAGATCCGGGTTGCCGGAAGCTTTGATGCCGGCTTTGATGCCGGAAGCCCGGAATCCCTTGGGTGCGGTAATGGTCACGGTGCAACTCCCTGCAGGTTCAGGCCGGCGGTTTCGTCCAGGCCGAGGGCTATGTTCATGGACTGCACGGCTCCGCCGGCTGTTCCCTTGGTGAGGTTGTCGATAGCGCACGTGACAATGACGCGGCCGGTGTGCTGGTCGAAGGCCACCTGCATGACTGCGTGGTTGGAACCTTGCACTGACTTGGTGCTGGGCCACTGGCCCTCGGGGAGAAGGTGGACGAACGGCTCGTCGTCATAAGCCTCCGCCCAGGCTTGGCGCAGTTCGGCGTAGGTAACTCCGTGCCCGACTTTCGCAGTGGCCGTAGTGAGGATACCGCGGCTCATCGGAGCCAGGGTTGGAGTAAAGGACACCGTCACCGGCTCGCCGGCGGCATTGGAAAGCCCCTGCTCGATTTCCGGCGTGTGGCGGTGCCCGCCGCCAACTCCATAGGGGCTCATGGATCCCATGACTTCGGAGCCGATCAGGTTGACCTTTGCCGCCTTGCCCGCACCGGAGGTACCAGAGGCCGAGACAATTACGACGTCGTCCGTCAGGAGGAGGTTATTGGCGAACCCCGGCGTCAAGGCGAGCAGGGCCGACGTCGGGTAGCAGCCGGGGACCGCAATGCGCTTGGCACCCTTGAGGGCGTCGCGCTGTCCCGGCAGTTCAGGGAGCCCATACGGCCAGGTCCCGGCGTGGGCCGAGCCGTAAAACTTTTCCCAGGCAGCCGGATCCTGCAGGCGGTGGTCCGCTCCGGCGTCGATGACTACTGTGCCTTCCGGCAATTGGGCAGCGATCTCCGCAGAAGCGCCGTGCGGGAGCGCCAGGAAGACGACATCATGCCCGGACAGGTTCTCCACAGTGGTGTCTTCAAGAATCCGACTTGCCAAACCGTGGAGATGCGGCTGCAACTCCCCTAGTCTGGAACCGGCGTTGCTGTGCGCAGTGATCGCACCGATAGTGACGTTCGGATGGCCCGCAAGCAGGCGCAGCACTTCTCCCCCGGCGTAGCCGCTGGCACCGGAGACGGCAACAGAAATAGTCATAGCTCCACTGTACAGCAAAACTATTCATGGTTGCCGATATTTATGCACGCCGTCTTCTGGCAAGTGCACGGCGTCACATAAGTTAGTGCGGACGGCGTATGCTTAGTGGAGGGTGATCCAGACCGTGCAGTCCGAACGTCGGCTGCAGCGTTGCCCGTTAGCGATACGGGGCACATAAATGGCACCCACGTCCACCGCTGAGCGCCCCAAGACACGCGCAATTCAGCCAAACCCCGTTGTTCAAAGCTATTCGGAGCTCCTTAAGAGCGTGAAAGCTGCCGGTCTTCTCGAACGGCGCAGCGGGTTCTACATCTGGCTCTTCGTAGCCCTCATGATCCTCATGGCCGCCACCTGGACAGGCTTCGCCCTGCTGGGTGACTCCTGGTTCCAGCTCCTGATCGCTGCCGCCGTGGGTATTTTCTGCACACAATTGAGCTTCCTGGCACACGAGGCCGGACACAAGCAGATCTTCGCGTCCCGTCGCGCAAACGACTGGTCAGCCCGCCTCCTGGCAACAGGAATCGCAGGCATCAGCTACTCCTGGTGGGAGCAAAAACACGGTGCCCACCACAACCACCCCAACGTCATTTCCAAGGACCCTGACATCCGGAACAACGCGCTGGTCTTCTACGAAGATGCAGCCGCCGAACGCAAAGGACGCCTGGCCTTCCTGACCAAGAAGCAGGGCTGGTTTTTCTTCCCGCTCCTCACGCTCCTTGGCCTGAGCCTGCAATTCGACTCGCTTCGCTTTGTCTTCGGCAAGCAGAAGGTGCGCCACCGCTGGGTGGAGACGCCTATCCTGGTGGCCCGTCTTGCCGCCCTTCCGGTCCTCGCTTTCACCTTCCTGCCCATCGGTATGGCGTTTGCGTTCCTCGGTGTCCAGATCATGGTCTACGGCTTCTACATGGGCGCCTCGTTTGCCCCCAACCACAAGGGCATGCCTGTCCTTCCCAAGGACAGCCGAGTCGACTTCCTCAACCGGCAGATCCTTACCTCCCGCAACATCTCGGGCGGACGCTTCATGGACTTCCTGCTGGGCGGACTGAACCGCCAGGTGGAACACCATTTGTTCCCTGACATGGCCCGGCCCCACCTTCACAAGGCCGCAGGAATCGTCCGCGAGTTCTGCACGAAGCATTCCATCCCGTACACGGAAACCACGCTGATTCAGTCCTACGGGATAGTGGTCAGCTACCTCAACGAGGTAGGCCTGGCAGCTGGTCGTGGCTTCGACTGCCCCGTCGCTTCGACGCACGGACGCTTCTAGGCCTCCACAACCAAAGGCGTCATCCTTCATAGGATGGGTTCTGGAACCGGGCACCGGAAGGACCGTCCCGGAGTAAGGAGCCACCATGACGCACGCGATTGTTGCCAAGGAGCCGGGAGGACCTGAAGTCCTCGAATATGCTTCCGTGGAGCCACCCGTACCTGGTCCCGGGCAGCTGTTGATCAAGGTCGCAGCTGCCGGGGTCAATTTCATTGAGACCTACCAGCGCCGCGGCATCTACAAGGTTGAGTACCCCTTCACTCCCGGCGCGGAAGCCGCCGGAACCATCGAAGCAATGGGTGAGGGCGTGGAGGACTTCTCGGTAGGTGACAGGATTGCCACGGCCGAAGGTTCCAGGACCTACGCTGACTACGCAATCGTGGAAGCTGCGAAGGCGCTCCCCGTGCCGGCCGGCGTCGATGATCACACCGCAGCCGCCCTGCCACTGCAGGGAATAACCGCCCACTACCTGATGAACTCCTCCTTCCGCGTGGAACCTGGCCACACGGTGCTGCTGCACGCGGGAGCCGGCGGTGTGGGACTGCTTCTAACCCAACTGTTGAAGGCGCGTGGGGCACGGGTCATCACCACAGTTTCCTCAGACGAAAAGGCCGACCTCTCCAAGCTCGCCGGCGCCGACGAAGTCCTCCGCTATGAAGGCTTCGCGGACAAGGTCCGCGAACTTACCAACGGCGAGGGCGTCAATGTGGTGTACGACGGCGTGGGCAAGGATACGTTCGACGACTCCCTGCGGAGCCTGCGCATCAGGGGTTCCATGGTGCTCTTCGGAGCCGCTTCAGGTCCCGTCCCCCCGTTCGATCCCCAACGCCTGAACTCCGGCGGCTCCCTGACATTGACGCGCCCCACGATGGGCCATTTCGTCCAGAACACGCACGAGCGGCGTTGGCGCTCAGCCGAGATCTTCGAGGCCGCAGCGAACGGCACGCTGGCGGTTCGGGTCGGCGCTACCTACCCCTTGGCCGAAGCGGCCCAGGCACACAGGGACCTCGAAGGACGCCTCACCACGGGGAAGGTCCTTCTGCTGCCGTAACGGCAAAGCGATCATTCGTGCAACAAACCGTGAACGGCAGGAAGCCGCCGACACCTTTTGTTCACCTTTCTGGGCAAAGCTGACTGCGTGAGCACAGAACAATCTGCCGTGGCCGGGAACTTGGATGCCTTGGCCACCTACCGCCCCCAGTTTCCGGGGGCGTCTGCAGCACCTCCTCAGCGGACCCTGGTGGATATGCTCGAAGCGACTGCGGCAGCTTTTCCGGAATCCTCGGCATTGGACGATGGCCGGAAGTCACTGAGCTACACCGAACTGCTTGGAGCAGTCCGCGCGTTCGCGCGGGTCCTGAACGCCGCTGGTCTTGGCCGAGGGGACAAGGTCGGCGTCCGCATCCCATCCGGCACCGGTGATCTTTATGTCGCCATCCTGGGAATCCTCATGGCGGGGGCAGCCTACGTCCCCGTGGATGCCGACGACCCCGAGGAGCGCGCCCGGCTGGTTTTTGGCGAAGCCAAGGTGGCCGCCGTCGTTGGTGCCGGCCTGTCCGTTGAAGTGGCAGGCGAGGCGCGGAAGGCCGTGACGGAGCCGCAGAAACCTGGGCTGGATGACGACTCGTGGATCATCTTTACCTCCGGTTCCACGGGTACGCCGAAGGGCGTTGCCGTCAAGCACAGCTCGTCGGCCGCTTTCGTGGACGCCGAAGCCCGTCTCTTCCTGCAATCCGATCCCATCGGCCCGCAGGACAGGGTCCTGGCCGGCCTTTCGGTCGCGTTCGATGCTTCCTGCGAGGAGATGTGGCTGGCCTGGCGGCACGGCGCCTGCCTGGTACCGGCTCCGCGCGCCCTTGTACGGACCGGCATGGATCTGGGCCCATGGCTCATCAACCACGGCATCACCGTTGTTTCGACAGTGCCAACCCTGGCTGCTTTGTGGCCGGTCGAAGCCCTCGAGAATGTGCGACTACTCATCTTTGGTGGGGAGGCCTGCCCGCCTGAACTCGCCGAACGGCTCGCCGTCGACGGCCGGGAAGTCTGGAACACGTACGGACCCACCGAGGCCACGGTGGTCGCCTGCGCGGCTCCCCTGGGCGGACCTGGCCCTGTTCGCATCGGACTGCCGCTGGACGGCTGGGACCTCGCCGTCGTCGATTCGGCCGGCGTTCCCGTGGTTAAGGGTGAAATTGGGGAATTGATTATCGGCGGAGTGGGCCTGGCCCGATACCTGGATCCGGCCAAGGATGCTGAGAAGTATGCAGCCATGCCGACCCTGGCCTGGGAACGCGCCTACCGGTCCGGTGACCTTGTGCGTTTCGAAGCCGAGGGTCTGGTCTTCATCGGGAGGGCCGACGAACAGGTCAAACTGGGTGGGCGACGGATCGAACTGGGGGAAGTCGATGCCGCACTGCAGTCTCTGCCTGGGGTGGGAGGTGCGGCCGCCGCGGTGCAAACGACGGCGGCAGGTAACCAGATCCTCGTCGGATACCTGGCGCCCACCGAGGGCTGCGTACTGGATCTGGACGAGGCCCGCAGACTGTTGGGCGAGAGCCTTCCTGCAGCATTGGTCCCCCTCCTGACGGTTGTTGGTTCGCTGCCGACAAAGACCAGCGGCAAGGTGGATCGTCACTCGCTTCCGTGGCCTCTTGCCGGCGCTGTAGCCAAGGAGGCAGGCAAAGCACCGCTGAATCTGCCGGACGACGCCCGATGGATTGTGGAGCAGTGGGAATCGGTCCTCGGCAGCCCTGTCAGCTCCCTTGACGCGGACTTCTTCGCGTACGGTGGCGGCTCGCTGGCGGCCGCGCAGCTTGTTTCCGCATTACGCGTTCGGTACCCGACCATCACGGTGGCGGACATCTATGCGACGCCGCGGGTTGGCGCACTCATAGAGGCTGCGCGGCAGTCGCTTCCCGACGGCGGCATGCCGGGTCCCGCTGCGGAGCGCACCGTACGGCCCACAGCCCTTAAGTCGCAGGTTTTCCAGGTCCTCATGGGCGTACCCCTGCATATCCTGGTGGGCATGCGGTGGTTGACCTACCTCATGGCTGCCAACAGGCTGTTGGCCGATTTCGCTGGATTCACCGCAGCCCCCGTGGTTTCCTGGTGGTGGATCGGGACTTCCTGGCTGATTTTTGTCAGTCCACTGGGCCGCATGGCGATCTCGGTGGTGGCTGCCCGCATCCTGCTGGGCAAGGTTGAACCCGGAACATATCCGCGGTCCGGCAAGACGCACCTGCGGCTTTGGCTGGCTGAGCAAATACAGGACCTCTCCGGTGCCATTGGCCTGGCCAGCGCACCGTTCGTTCCCTACTACGCACGGGCCCTCGGCGCAAAGATCGGAAGGGACGTCCACCTGCATTCATTGCCGCCGGTCACCGGTCTGCTGTCCTTGGGAACCGGGGCCAATATCGAGCCGGAAGTGGACCTCTCCGGCTGGTGGGTGGACGGCGATTCTGTCCACATCGGCCAAATCCATGTTGGCGCGGGAGCAGTAGTGGGCTCCCGAAGTACCCTCATGCCCGGAGCCACCATCGGCGCTGGCGCGCGCGTCGAGGCAGGGTCCGCAGTGCTGGGCAAGGTGAAGGCCGGGCACCTGGTGTCGGGCTCCCCGGCCCGACGCCGGGGAAAAGCAAAACACGACTGGCCTGAGCCCAGCAGCCGAAGCCCCATCGCGGCCCGCTTGTGGTTCTCGGCATTCGCCACCGGCTCCGCCGTTCTGGCCTTGATCCCATATGTGTCTGCCTTCGCCGGTGCTTTGGTCATCTTCGCATTTGTCCGTGGGCATGAGTCTCTCGGAGAAGCCTTGCCGCAGATCAGCATGGCGTTGCCGCTTGCCGCCCTCGCATGGTTCTTCAGCAACCTCATCCTGATCCTGGTTGTTGCCCGGCTCCTGGGCTTGGGACTCAAGGAAGGGTACTACCGGGTGCGGAGTCGCATCGGTTGGCAGGTTTGGGCCACTGAGCGGTTGCTGGACATGGCAAGGGACCTGCTCTTCCCCATCTATGCGAGCCTGTTTACCCCCGTGTGGCTCCGTCTTCTGGGAGCCAAGGTTGGACGGAACGTGGAGGCATCGACTGTGCTGTTGGTGCCCAGGATGACGACGATCGGCGACGGCGCATTCCTCGCCGACGACACGATGGTGGCCTCCTACGAGCTCGGCGGCGGCTGGATGAAAATCGCCCCTGCCAAGATCGGGAAGCGTTCGTTCCTGGGCAACTCGGGTATGACGGCAGCGGGCCGCAACGTGCCCAAGAACTCTCTCGTCGCCGTGCTGTCCGCTACGCCGGCCAAAGCCAAGTCCGGCACCTCCTGGCTCGGCAGCCCACCTGTCAGGTTGCGCCGCACCGCCGTCGACGCCGATCAGAGCCTCACGTTCCAGCCACCCTTGAAGCTGAAGCTGGCAAGGGGTCTCTGGGAACTGTGCCGCCTGGTGCCTGTCATCCTCACGGTGGCAATCGGCGTCGGGGTCATGCTGGTTCTGGACGCGATCGCCCGGGGCTGGAGTTACTGGTTGGCCGCACTTCTAGGCGGTGTGGTGGTTTTGGCTGCCGGAGCGGTGGCGGCATTGAGTTCCATCATTGCCAAGTGGGTCCTTGTGGGCACCATTCGCGCCGGTGAGCACCCTTTGTGGAGCTCGTTCATTTGGCGCAATGAGGTGGTGGACACCTTCATTGAAATGGTCAGCGCTCCATGGTTCGCCCGTTCAGCCGCTGGAACTCCCGCTTTGGTGTGGTGGCTCCGGGGCCTGGGCGCGAAGATCGGGCATGGAACGTGGTGCGAAAGCTACTGGCTCCCTGAAGCGGACCTCGTGACGCTCGGCGAGAACTCAACGGTCAACCGCGGCTGCGTGGTCCAGACGCACCTCTTCCACGACCGCGTCATGAGCATCGATACTGTGACGTTGGGCAACGGGGCAACCATGGGACCCCATGGCGTCATCCTTCCTGCCGCAAGGATTGGCGACGGCGGCACGGTTGGTCCGGCGTCGTTGGTAATGCGCGGCGAAACCGTGCCGGCAGGGACCTATTGGATGGGAAACCCCGTGAGTCCTTGGGAGGGTCCGGCAGCACCGGCAGCCCGACTCAAGTAGATTGGGGCAGACCATGACCGCACCGATAATTACTACTGCGACCAACGCCGACCCATACACCTTGGACCACGGCAGCACCAGCTACCGTGTGGATCGGTACGAATTGGACCTCGATGTCAGGCTGGGCAGCAACAAGCTGATCGGCAAAGCAGTGCTGCGTTGCACGGCCCTGGAGCCGGCTTCGCAGATAGTCCTGGACCTGGTGGGCCTGCGGGTGTCCAAGATCCAACTGGATGGCAGGAAGGTCCAAAAGTTCAGCCAACGGGCCGAGCACCTTGTGATCACTGCTGTGTCCCCGTTGAAGGCCGGTCAGCCCTTCGTCCTTGAGATCCGCTACGAGGGTAACCCGCAACCACGTCGCGGCTTGTGGGGCGAGGTCGGCTGGGAAGAACTGAACGACGGCGTCCTGGTGGCTGGCCAGCCCAACGGCGCGGCGTCGTGGTTCCCCTGTAACGATCATCCGCGCAATAAATCATCGTTCCGGATCTCCGTGACCACGGATGACAACTACCGTCCGGTGTGCAACGGCCAGCTAGTGTCCCGGTCACGAAAATCGAGCCGCGAGACCTGGGTCTACGAGCATTCCGAACCCATGGCCACATATCTCGCCACGATGCAGATCGGCCGGTATGTCATGGTGCCGCTCAACCCTGCAGACACCCATCACCGGGTTCCGCAGTTCGCCGCGGTTACTGCGGACATGGCTGACGACGCCCGCCAGGGGCTTCAACGACAGCCGGACATGATGAAGACCTTCGAGGACTGCTTCGGCCCCTACCCGTTCAGCGATTACACCTCGGTTGTCACCGAAGATGAGTTGGAAATCCCGCTGGAAGCACAGACCGTCTCCATTTTTGGCCGCAACCACATGCGTGATGCCTGGGATGCACAGCGATTGATCGCTCACGAGCTGTCCCACCAGTGGTTCGGTAACTCCCTGACCGTCAGCAATTGGAAGGACATCTGGCTCCACGAGGGATTCGCCTGCTACGCCGAGTGGTTGTGGTCCGAGGAGTCCGGAACCATGCCAGTTGCAGCCCGTGCCCTCGCCGCCTGGAAAAAGCTCGACGCCGGGCCGCAGGACCTGCTCGTTGGCGATCCCGGTCCGGAGCTCATGTTCGATGACCGCGTCTACAAACGAGGCGCCCTGGCGCTCCACTCCGTCCGGGTGGCAGCCGGTGACGAAGCGTTCTTCGGTCTCCTCCAGCACTGGACATCGGTCAACCGCCACGGCTCAATTTCCACAGCGTCCTTCATCGAAGCCGCCGACTCTTTCATTCCAGGGTTCAATGCAGGTGCGATTCTCCGGCCTTGGTTGTACGAGGCCGCCCTCCCGCCGCTGCCGCAGGGCTAGGAAATAGCCACCGCCGCCACAAATCCCTCCGGCAGTTCCTGGCCTTCGCCGTTGATGCTGGTGATGTCCCATAGGCCGGGCCGGTCCAATACGTCCACTTCCGCGGGGTTCCTCCGCAGGCCCTCCCCGGTCATCTTCAGCCAGGCTTCCTTGCGTGCCCACAAGCGTGCCCGCTGTACGGTCTTTTGATTTCCCGGCACACTCTTCAGGAAGTGCTTCTCCCCCGGGGTCAAGGCAACATCATCAAAGCCCTGGAACGCTGCTTGGTCAATAGCTTCAAGGTCCACTCCCAGCCGGGCGCCCTCGGGTGGATGCACGACGCCGGCCAGCAGCACCCAGCCCTGGGCTTTGGATGCGCTTAGCGCGAGAGGCGCGGGGACGCCGTCGAGCATGAAACCGGGACGGCCGTGGTCCTGGGCCGGCCCGCACTGTGGGCAGCTGTAGTCGGGCACTAGCCGGGCCGGATCCACGTCGAGGAGCGAGGCAGCGAAGTGCCATAACGCCAGTCGGCCCGCGATGAATTCTTGCCGGTCCTTGGCGCTGGCGAAACGGAGCGCCCGGTCCTGGGCGGGCCGCCCGAGCTCCTGAAGGCGGGCGCCCGCAACAAGCACTTCGTCGAGTCTGAGCAACTCGAACACGGGGCTCTGCACTAAGGTCACGCTGACCTGAATCGGGCGGCCACCGCTTCCCGCACAGCCGCCACATCAACATCGCCGGCTGTCTCCGCTGCAAGCACCTTGGCTAGGCGTTTCGGCCACAGCACGTGAACGCCACGAATGGAGAACCCACCCCCGATGAGGGGCCAATCGGCCTCTATGAAGCACAACGCGCCGGTGACCGGGACATCCCCTACGAAGTCTCGGACGAGATCGACTTGTTTGAGCACCCCATCGACCAGTTTCGTGCAATTGCGCCGGCCGACCAGCAGCTTCTCCACGCGTGGGCGAAGGATGCCACCCTCGATCTCCAGTTCGGGCCGTCCCTTGTACCGCTTGGCGTCGATCACCCAGATTCCACCCGGAGTGATGGCAATGTGGTCGATGTTGGCCTTCGAGCCGGGGATGCGGCGGTCATGAAGGACGGCCAAACCATCGGTGGCAAGGGCACTTAGCCTGGCGCCGAGTCGTTCTTCACCGACCGCGCCCCGATCCCAGGACTTGGTGTGCGGTCGCTCGTCAGAGAGCGCGACGGCGAGGCCGCCGAAACGACCCCACTTCCCGCGCAGCCTCTCCTCGTCCTTCGCCTTTCGGCGAACGTACTCACGTCGGGCCGATGAACCGGCTACTCCGGGATCTGCGACCGCACCCTCCGCACCAGGCGGTTCCGTGTCGGAGGACATAGCTTCCGTAGCCTCGGTGGCACACTCCAAGCAGAGGACAGTCTTGGTCTCGCTCTCGTAGATTGCCGCTGTCCCGGCCGGAAGAGATGCACCGCACTCCCGGCACACTCCGGCGTACCGGAGCCGCATCTGCTTCACGAGGTTACGTGGTTCATCGTCGGCACGGACCGAACCGGTTGATAAATCACGGCGGTTAGACCGCGGATACGCTTTGCCATGGCTCAATCCTCCCCAAAGTATTCCGAGCCTCCATTGTCTGGCCAAACGGACCGAGCTGTCGCTGATTCCGGAGGCAACTGAAAAAAATCCCCGGAACCAGGAGGTTCCGGGGATTTCATCGCATGCGAAGGCGCTACCTCTGCACTGCACCAAAACGCTCTGCAGCAACAGCCACAGCGCCGGCGCGGGCCTCCGAAGCTTCGTCGGCAGTCAGCGTGCGGTCAGCTGCGCGGAAGCGTAGGCCGAACGCGAGAGACTTCTTGCCTTCCTCGATACCCGGACCAACGTAGACGTCGAACAATGCGACGTCTTCGAGGAGTTCCCCGGCACCTTCACGCAACGCGGCAAGCACCTGGTCAGCCGGAACATCCTGCGGAACCACCAAGGCGACATCCTGCGTCGCCACGGGGAACCCGGAGATGTGCTTGGCCACAATGACGTCGGCGGCTGCTTCGAACAGCGCCTCAACATTGACCTCAACCGCCACAGAGCGTGCTGGCATGTCGTGGGCTGCGAGGAGCTTCGGGTGGAGCTCACCGGCGTAGCCCACAACGTCGCCGGACCGCAGCGCGAGCTGTGCAGCACGTCCGGGATGGAAGGCCTGGTGGCTCCCCTGGCTGACTACAAGTTCAACGCCGAGAACATCCGCGATGAGCCGCGCGACATCCAAAGCGTCGGCCCAGTCCCAGGCACGCGGCGTGTGCGTCGCCGCAGCCGGAGAATCGTGGCCAGTCAAGACAGCTGCGATGTGCAGCGGCTGGTGCGGGACGCCGTCGTACAGTGCATCCAGTACCTCATCGGACGGCTTGACGCCCAGCGGCGGGATGGATTCAGTACCGAGCTTTTCGCCGGGAAGGAACACCGAGCCGGCCTCATAGAGTGCCAGATCACGGAAACCGCGGGAGTGGTTGCGGCGGGCAACCTCGATCAGTCCCGGCAGGATGGACGCACGGAGGTAACCGTGCTCCTCGCTGATGGGGTTGGCCAGCTTCAAGGCCGGACGTTCTTGACCTTCCGTTGGCACGCCGAAGGTGTCGTTGGATGCCTTGGAGACGAACGGATAGGACAGGACCTCCGTTAGTCCGGCGTCCGCCAGAGCTTGCACGACGCGGCGCTTCTGCTGCTGGCTGCGGCTCAGGCCACGGCCCGGAGGCGCCACGGGCAGCGTTGCCGGGATGTTGTCATAACCAACCAGGCGGGCTATTTCCTCGGACAGGTCTTCCTTGGTTTCGAGGTCGTTGCGCCAGCTCGGAGCCGTCACCAGATAGCCGGTGGAAGTCTTTTCCACAGCAGCACCAAGATCCACCAGGGACGTAGTGATCTGCTCTGCCGTGAAGTCGATACCGATACGGGCGGCGGCGAACTCTGCGGGCAGGTCAATGGTGACGGCGTCAGGGGCGGTTCCGACGTCGGTACCTGTCTCGTCCGCAGTGCCTCCGGCAAGTTCAACCAAGAGGTCCACCACGCGCTGCGCGGCGATGTTCGCAACGTGCCAGTCAACCCCGCGCTCGAAGCGCTTGGATGCTTCGGACGGAAGCTTATGGCGGCGACGGGAACGGGCAATCGATACTTCGTCGAAGTGCGCGGCTTCCACCAGGATGTTCGTGGTGGAATCCGAAACCTCGGTGTGGGCACCGCCCATGACCCCGGCGATGCCGATAGCTCCGGAGTCATCGGTGATCAGCAGGTCTTCGACATCGAGCGTGCGCTCTTTGTCGTCCAGCGTGGTGATCTTTTCCCCCGCCACAGCGCGGCGAACCACGATGTCGCCCGCAAGCTTGTCGAGGTCGTAGCAGTGGTTCGGCTGGCCGAGCTCAAGCATGACGTAGTTGGAAATATCAACCGGCAGAGAGATGGAACGGACGCCGGCCAGACGAAGACGTGCAGACATCCACGGCGGGGTGGGACGGGAAGCGTCCACGCCACGCACTGTACGTGCCACGAAGCGGTCACAGCCCGGCTTGCCGTAGATGGGGGCGTCGTCGTTGAGCTTTACGCCGTACCCGCCTTGGAGGCTGGCCGGAGCGTTGACCTTGGAAGCCGGGTCAACAAAGGATGTTCCGGTGGCATGGGCGTACTCGCGTGCCACACCACGGATGGAGAAAGCGTAGCCGCGGTCCGGCGTGACGTTGATTTCCGCAGCCTGGTCATAGAGACCAAGGAGTTTCATCGCGTCCGTGCCGATTTCCGGATCCAACCCGATCCGTGAGAGAACCAAAATTCCATCATGGTCATCGCCGATGCCCAGTTCGCGGACCGAAGCGATCATGCCCGCAGACAGGTGACCGTAAGTTTTCCGCGCCGAAATCCGGAAATTGCCGGGCAGCACAGCTCCGGGAAGCGTGACAACAACTTTGTCGCCTTCCACGAAGTTGTGGGCGCCACAAATGATGCCCTGCACCCCGGAAGGATCGATTCCCTCGCCAGTGAGGGTCTGTTCCTGCCCTTCGGGGACAACACGGACCTGGCACCAGTTGATGGTCTTGCCATTGGACTGCGGTTCCTTGACCAGGCTCAGCACCTGGCCAACCACAATGGGACCCGTGAGTTCATCCGTGGGACGGTGGACTTCCTCTTCTTCAAAACCGACCTTGACCAGGTCCGCCATGACGTCTTCGGCCGTGGCATCGGCCGGAACCTGCGCAAATTCACGCAGCCAGGAAAGTGGGATACGCACTGTTAGATCTCCATCCCGAAGTGCTCGCTGAAACGTACATCGCCCTCGATCATGTCGCGCATATCGCCGACCTCGTTGCGGAACATGAGCGTGCGCTCGATGCCCATGCCGAAGGCAAAACCTGAATAGACGTCCGGATCGATGCCGGCAGCCCGGAGGACGTTGGGGTTGACCATGCCGCAGCCACCCCATTCGATCCAGCGCGGACCGCCCTTGGCACCGGGGTGCCAGATGTCGAGTTCAGCTGACGGCTCGGTGAACGGGAAGTAGTTCGGGCGCAGGCGAATGGAGGCTTCGTCGCCAAACATCTGGCGGGCGAAGTGCTCCAGCGTTCCACGGAGGTCGGCCATGCTCAGGTTCTTGTCAATCGCAAGACCCTCGAACTGGTGGAAGACCGGGGTGTGCGTTGCGTCGAGCTCGTCCGTGCGGAACACCTTGCCCGGGCACAGGACGTAGATGGGCACTTCGCGCTCCAGCATGGAACGGACCTGAACCGGAGAGGTGTGGGTGCGCATGAGCAGGTGTGCCTCGGGAGGTTCCACGAAGAACGTGTCCTGCATTTCGCGGGCCGGGTGGTCCGGCTTGAAATTCAGGGCGTCGAAGTTGAACCACTCGGATTCCACCTCGGGACCTTCGGCAATTTCCCAGCCCATGCCCACGAAGATGTCCGAAACACGGTCCTGCAGCGTGGACAGCGGATGGCGCGCTCCGGCACGGCGTCGACGCGGCGCCGCCGTGACATCAACGGTTTCCTCCACCAGCATCCGGGCGTCGTTCTCGGCTTCGAGTACTTCGGTCCGGGCGGCGAGCGCCTGGTTGACCCGGCCCCGTGAGGATCCCATGAGCTTTCCGGCGGCAGCCTTGTGCTCCTTGGCGAGGCCACCGATTTCGCGGTTGGCCAGGCTCAGGGGCGACTTCTCGCCTGTGTGGGCGAGGCGGACAGCCTTGAGTTCTTCGAGGGAGGAGGCAGCCGCTATCGCGGCGATCGCATCCTCAACGGCGGCGTTGATGGCGGCTTCATCCAGCGGATTCGGGATGGCAGCGCCTGGCAAAGTGTCAGTCATCTACTGTTCTTAGCTACGAGTCGGGAGCGGCCGGCATGGCTGGCCTGCAAAACGAAAGGGCAGTGCTCACCGCGGACGGCAGGCACTACCCTTCAGTCTAGTTGAAGCTCACAGGCGCCATTTAACTCCACAGGTCTAGCATGTCTTCATGACTCCCGGGCAGCGACTAAGGCAAGTCGCCAACTTCCTGAACCTGACAACACCCTTGGGGCTGTTGGTCGCGCGCGCCTCCCGATCACGCATTTCGCGTGGGCCCCGGGGCCTGCTGATAGCGGCAGGGTATGCGTGGAAGCTTCCACACGCCGGAGCGTTCACGGTGGGGAACGTCGTCCTCTACCGTGCAGCGCACGACGTGGCAGGACGCAATGAGCTGCTCCTTGCCCACGAGGAACGGCACAGCACCCAGTACGCCTACTGCCTGGGGTTGCCGTTCCTCGTTTTCTACGGTGTCGCCGCCGGCTGGTCCATGCTGCGCGCGGGCAATCCGGCGTCGAGGAATTTCTTTGAACGGCAGGCTGGACTCGCAGCAGGCGGCTACATTGACCATCGAATCGAGGCCGAAGCATGAAACGCACCATTACCGTTACGGGAACGGCGAGCGCCAAGGCAGTGCCGGACCTGGTGACACTGAGGCTGGGCGTCGAGACGCGAAGGGAGACCGCGTCCAAGGCATACGACGACGCCGGCAAGGCGGCCGCCGCCGTCGCCACCAGTCTGCGGGCGGCTGGCGTGCAGGATGCGGATCTGCGCACCAGCGGCTTGAACCTTCGGGCAGACCTGGTGTGGGTGGAGGGGCAAGGACAGAAGGTCGCTGCCTATGTGGCATCCACCAACGTGCACGTCGGCATCCGCTCACACACGGAAGCCCCTGCCACCATTGCTGCGGCGGTGGCCGCCGGTGGGGACGACATCCGGATCAACGGGATAGAGCAGGGCTTTGCGGACGCCTCCCAGGTCATGAGGCAGGCCCAGGAAGCGGCGTGGCAGGACGCGCTTCAGCGGGCGGAGCAGTACGCGTCCTTGGCGTCCGCCCGGTTGGGCTCCGTGCTTTCCATTTCCCAGCAGCCCCTGCCGGGCTCCCCTATCCCGATGGGCGGACTGGTCAGGGCAGCTGCTGTTGAAGCACTTCCCCTTGAGGCCGGCGAGTCGTCCGTGGCGGCAAGCGTCACCGTGGAATGGGAACTTTTGAAGCCTTAGGTCCATCCACCGGCGCCTGGACTGCCGTCCGCACCACCACTGCGATGCCGGCAGCCATGGCATCGAGCGGCATGGACGGCGTCGCGCTCCCCTCGGGCACCTGCTCCGGAAGGTAGGGAAGATGGACAAATCCTCCGCGGACGCCGCCCCGGGTTGCGAGGGCATGCATCAGTGCATAGAACACATGGTTGCAGACGTAGGTTCCGGCAGACTGTGAGATCTCACCCTTGATGCCGGCGATCTGCAGGTTCCGTAGGGAGGCTTTGATCGGCAACGTCGAGAAGTAAGCTGCCGGGCCACCGGGAACCACTTCCTCATCGATGGGCCGCTTGCCCTTGTTATCCGGGATGCGGGCGTCATCGCAATTGATGGCTACGCGCTCCAGGGAGAGTCTCTCCCTTCCTCCAGCCAACCCCGCGCACAGTACGACGTCCGGCGCCAGGGATTCGACGGCGGCCAGCAGGACAGACGCTGACTCACCGAACACGCAGGGAAGCTCTACTGCTTCAACCTTGTATCCCTCGGAGCGAAGGATGTCACGTGCACGCAGGGCAGCCGTCCAAGATGGATTGACACTTTGATCGCCAAACGGTTCGAACCCAGTCAGCAGAATCATGGGCCAACCTTAGCAAGGTCCTGAATCGGCATTCGTGGTCCTTGACATTGATTCGAACATACATTCGAATAGAGTGCATGAGATGGGACGCACAAGCACTTTCGCCAACGCGTGGACCGGCGTCCGAAAGCCTTGACAGTATGGCTCCTGGCCCTGCCCCGGCCTTGGACGCCCTGCTGCCCTTGGCCGGGCTTGTGCGCTCCATCTCAACACCCGAATTCTCCGGAGTCACCTTCCATGAGGTCACCGCAAAGTCAGTGCTCAACAAGGTGCCTTCCGGTTCCAATATGCCTTTCGAATGGACAGTGAATCCCTACAGGGGTTGCAGCCATGCCTGCGTCTATTGCTTCGCCCGCAAGACGCACACCTACCTGGAGTTCGACGCCGGGCGCGACTTCGACTCCCAGGTGGTGGTCAAGATCAACGCGGCAGAGGTCCTGCGGAAGGAACTGGCCAAACCCTCCTGGGAGCGGCACCAGGTTTCCTTGGGAACCAACACAGACCCCTACCAGCGCGCCGAAGGCCGATACGCGCTGATGCCAGGGATCATCCGGGCCCTTGCAGATTCAGGCACCCCGTTTTCCATCCTGACCAAAGGCACGTTGCTGGCCCGGGACATTCCCCTGCTCAAGCACGCGGCCACCCAGGTCCCGGTGGACCTGGGCATCTCACTGGCCATGACCAATGAGGATCTTGCCGGGATTGTTGAGCCCGGCACCCCTTCCCCGAGGGCCCGCCTCAAGCTTATTGCGCGGCTCCGTGAGGCAGGTCTGGGTTGCGGAGTGATGGCCATGCCTATCCTGCCTTGGCTCACGGATTCAGACGAGGCCCTTGAGTCCTTGTTCTCAGAACTCTCCAAGGCCGGCGCCACGGGCGTCACTGCAGGAGCCCTCTACCTGAAGCCGGGTACGCGTGAGTGGTACATGAAGTGGCTCGCCGCCCACCATCCCGAACTTGTAGGACGGTACCGTCGCCTGTACGGGCAGGGTTCTTATGCCTCCAAGGAATACCGGACCTGGTTATCGGGGAGGATTAATCACTTTAAAGCCAAGCATGGCTTTACCGGGACGCATGGCTTCAGCCACCGCAATGCCCGGCCAGCCACCGCTCCAGCTTCGGGCACGGAGCCTGCGGTCGGGACGCCCCTGCCAGGGCAAGAACCACTTTTCTGAACTGACGCCCATGAAGAGGCCTAGGCCCTTGCAGTCACTCTTTCCAGCAACGCCCGGACTATCGGGAAGTCAGCCGGGATCCACGCAAGCCCAAGAGCTTCTTCGTCATCAAGCAGGGATACCCAGCGCAGCTCGTCGTGATCCTCAAGGGCACGAGGTGTGCCTTCAGCGAGTTCCGCCAACCAGACACGCATAGCCGCGCGCTCATTGAGGGGCCACCCGGCGACCTCACCGGACTCCAGCTCCGCCCCGAGCTGAACCGTAACTCCCAACTCCTCCGCGAGCTCCCGATGAAGGGCAGCTTCGGCCGACTCGCCGTCTTCTACTTTGCCGCCGGGAAATTCCCACATTCCGGCGAACTGCGGGGGCGCAGTGCGACGTGCTACAAGGAGTCGGGCCGGGGCGTCCAGGGAGTCGACGACGGCGGCGCCCACAACGTTTATCAGTCCAGTCACTGAAACAGTCTATGGGTGCCGCGCATCATGGGCATCGTCACATAGCAACGTCAAGTCGGGGTTACGGGTCTAAGCTTGTTATCGGATTTTCTCCACCTTTTCCCAGCCCTCAAGGCACCTCACGAAGCAGGCTCATGACTATCACCGTGTCCCCACCCGCCGCCTCCACAACAGCAAGGCGCCACCTGGGCCTGGCCATCCTGGCGCTTGCCACGGGCGGGTTCGCCATCGGCACCACAGAATTCGCGATGATGGGACTTCTCAAGGAAATCGAGGAAGGACTGGGCATCAGCACGCCCGAGGCCGGCAACCTCATCTCCGCCTATGCCTTGGGCGTTGTCATCGGAGCCCCCATCTTCGCTGCATTCGGAGCCAAACTTCCCAGGAAGCGCTTGGCCCTGGGATTGATGCTGTTCCTCTCCATCGCCAACCTGACCTCCTTCATTGCTCCCGACTACGGTTTCATGCTGCTCTCCCGCTTCGCGTCCGGGCTCCCCCATGGCGCGTTCTTCGGTGTGGCTGCCGTTATTGCCGCCGGCTTGGTGGCCCCCACAAAACGGGGTTGGGCCATCTCCATGGTCATGGCTGGCCTCACAGTTTCCAACGTCATCGGAGTGCCACTGGCCACCTGGGTGGGGCAGACCTTCGGCTGGCGCCTCCTCTTCATCATCGTGGGAGCCATCGGCCTGCTGACCGTGGCCATGGTCTGGAAATTCGTCCCCTTCGAAGCAGCGCACCCAGAGGCGAGTATTCGACGCGAACTCGGTGCACTTAAGCGGCTTCAGGTATGGCTTGCTTTGCTGATCGGCATCATCGGCTTTGGCGGGTTCTTCGCCGTCTACACCTACATCGCGCACACCATGACCGGCGTGGCCGGCATACCCGAAAGCCTCATTCCGGCAGTGGTGGCGCTATACGGGCTAGGCATGGTTGCGGGCAACATCATCGGGGGCCGCATCGCGGATAAGTCCGTCATGGGCACCATCTACTGGGTCATGCCCGGCATCGCCGCAGCATTGGTGGTTTACGCCATTGCCGCCCACTGGGCCTGGTCCGCCTTCATCATGGCCTTCGTCGTCGGCGGCATAGGCTCCATGCTCACACCAGCGTTGCAGACCCGTCTCCTGGATGCCGCTCCCGGCGCCGCCTCGCTCGCTTCGTCACTGAACCACTCCGCCCTCAACATTGCCAATGCCTTGGGAGCCTTCCTCGGCGGGACCGTGATTGCCTGGGGTTGGGGCTACGTGGCTCCGGCCCTTGTGGGCGCAGTCCTCGCCATCCTCGGGCTGGGAGTTGCCATCATCAGCGGGCTGCTGGAACGCAAGAAGCCGCTGGCTACCCCATGAATCGCTAGCGGATAATCCAACTGCTCGAAACCGCAACAAAAAAGATGGGCTCCTCGGTTTGAGGAGCCCATCTTTTGGTTAGTGCTGACCTGGCTAAGCCTGGACGCGCTCAACATCGGGTTCAAGGTAGATGACCCGCGCGATCGGAACGGCTGCCCGGATCCGTTGCTCGGCGTCGTCAATCACACGGGCAATTGCTTGACCGGTATCGGCTGCACCCATGGTGATCTTGGCGGCGACCAGCAGTTCTTCCGGCCCCAGGTGCATGGTCTTGAGATGGATGATCCGGGTGCCATCCGCCTGCAGTGCCTCGGTGATGCGTGCGACGTCGTCTTTAGTGGCCGATTCACCCAGCAGGAGCGATTTGGTCTCCACAGCAAGGATGACAGCGATGGCGACAAGCAGCAGGCCGATCATGGCCGTACCCAAGGCGTCCCACACGCCGTCGCCGGTTACGAGGGTCATGCTGACGCCGAACAGGGCGAACACCAAGCCCAGCAAGGCGCCGAAGTCTTCAAGGAGGATGACCGGCAGTTCGGGCTGCTTGGCATTGCGGATGAACTTGGCCCACGTCTGCTTGCCACGGATATGGTTCGATTCCACGATGGCGGTTCGGAAAGAGAACGACTCGGCAATGATGGCGCCAACCAGGACGGCCAACGGCACCCACCAGAAGTCGCCTTCGATGCCATGCGGGTGCTGGAACTTCTCCCACGCCTCGTACAGGGCGAAGAGGCCACCCACGCTGAAGAGGACGATGGACACGATGAACGCGTAGATGTACCGTTCGCGGCCGTAGCCAAAGGGGTGCTCGGGGCTTGCCGCACGCTGTGCTCGCTTGCCTCCTACCAGGAGAAGGATCTGGTTGCCGGAGTCAGCCACTGAGTGAATGGCCTCAGCGAGCATGGACGATGACATCGTCAGGACGAACGCAACGAACTTCAGGACAGCGATGGTCAGGTTCGCGGCGAGGGCCGCCACGATCGCTTTGGTACCGCCACTTGCAGCCACGAAAGCTTCACCTCTTCGGTTTTGGGAAAGATTGGAATGGGCCAAGAAGAGTCGTCATCGTGACGATCTTGCAAGAAACACCGTACCGGGCGTCAGGCTATTTCTGCATTCCCGACCCGGGCGCCTTGCTGCGAACGGGCGCTTGCATAGAGGCAAACGGTGGCCGCTGTACCCAGGTTCAAGCTCTCCGCCGCCCCATAGACAGGAACGGCTACGCGGTGATCCGCAAGCGCCAATTCGGCATCGGACAATCCTTGTGCCTCATTGCCGAACAACCAGGCCGTGGGCGCCTCAAGGGCATAATCAGAGGCGACATCGCTGTTTCCGAGCCGCCGGGCAGCATTCTCGTCCTGGAGCTGGTCAAGGTTTACCGTCCCATATCCGTCGGCGGCCAGGATCCCTATACCCAGTGCCCGGCAGCGCGCGACGAGATCTTCAACATCAGCCCCCAGGACCACCGGAAGGTGGAACAAGGAACCGGCCGTGGACCGTACCGCCTTGGGATTATAGATATCGACGCTGGAACCCGTCAGGATTACCGCATCGGCACCAGCGGCGTCGGCCGCGCGCAAAACTGTGCCTGCATTGCCGGGGTCCCGGACCTGGCACATGACCGCAAGAAGGCGAGGACCGGCGTCGAGCACTGATTCAAGGCTGACATCCACAAAACTGCAGACAGCAACGATGCCCTGCGGGTTGACGGTGTCCGCCATGGCGGCCAGGACGTCGTCATTGGCCAGCCGAAGCTGTGTTCCTTCTGCAAGGTCTGCGAGTTCCGGGAGCCGCTCCAGGCATGCCTCGCTCGCAAAGACTTCATGCACGACGGCGGAACCCCCTGCCGCAATGCGCTCCCGGTGAAGGGTCAAAGCCTCGCGAACCGCCTGTGGACCCTCAGCCAGGAAACGGCCGCGCTTTAAACGGGCCGGGCGCCCGGCAAGCTTGGCAACGTCCCTTACCCGATCTGCTCGGGGGTTGGTCATCGAAAAGTCTTGCGGGCGCCCGGTTTGGTTCATATAAAGAACTTTAGTGGCAGTTGCGACTAGTTCTTGATCTGCTGGCGGGCTTCGCCGCCGGCCGGCTCGAAGCCGGCAGCCTTTGCAGCCTCAACCGTGGAGAACCAGTATTCAGCAGCAGTGTTCTCGTACCAAGTGGAACCCGGTACGTGGTACTTCTTGGACTCGGCGTTGCCCTTGATGGCGTGGCCTTCCGGGGCACCTTCGCCTTCAACGGCAGCAATAGCGCCATCGATGGCCGGCTTCTCGGAGACAGAAGCCTTGACAGCCGTTGCGGTCGCAGCAGCCGGAGCAACCTTGGCAGCCTTCGGTGCAGCAACCTCGGCCTTGGCAGCCGGAGCAGACGTGTCGGCAGGCAGGGAGGCCTTGGCAATGTTCACCAGAGCGGCGAATGCGTTGGCGTCCGAAACAGCCAGTTCGGCCAGCATGCGGCGGTCAACCTCAACCTCAGCGGCCTTCAGGCCCTGGATCAGGCGGTTGTAGGTGAGGCCGTTGGCGCGGGATGCAGCGTTGATGCGCTGGATCCAGAGGCGACGGAAGTCGCCCTTCTTCTTACGGCGGTCGCCGTAGCTGTACACAAACGAGTGCAGCAGCTGCTCTTTGGCCTTGCGGTACAGGCGCGAACGCTGACCGCGGTAACCCTTGGCGCGTTCGAGGATAACCCGGCGCTTCTTGTGGGCGTTTACCGCCCGCTTCACACGTGCCACGTGCGTACTCCTTCAGAAATCTTTATCCCAAGCTGCTACTGCCGGAGATCCGGCCGGCCTGAGAAGGCTTTTGGTGTAGTCGGCCGCTACCGGATGGCAGCAACCAAAGAACTTGGAACTTAGACGCCGAGCATCTTCTTGATGACCTTGGCATCGCCCTTGAAGACGATCTTGTCGCCGGCGAGGCGACGGGTCAGCGTGGAGGACTTGTGCTCCAGGTAGTGGCGGCGGTTGGCCTGCTGACGCTTCAGCTTGCCGGTGCCGGTCAGCTTGAAGCGCTTCTTAGCACCGCTGTGGGTCTTCATCTTCGGCATGGGAACCGATCTCCTTACGTATCCACGGACAAAGTCCGCAGTTCTTTCGTGCAGCCGGCCTACAAGGGCTGGCGTGCTGGTTGCTTGCCGTTGGAGGCCAGGGCCTCCGGGGCGTTGAACTAGTTGGTCTTGCGTGATGCAGGCTTCGGCGCAGCCTTGGGGGCTGCGGGCCGAGCTGCCGGCTTGGGAGCTGCCGGCTTGGCGACGGGCTTCGGAGCCGAGGGAACTGCAGGCTTCGGGGCAGCTGCCGGAACAGCTGGCTTCGGAGCTGCGGGTGCAGGGGCTGCTGCCTTGGGGGCCGGTGCTTTCTCCGCCGGTGCAGCCTTCACAGCCGGGGCTTCCTCAACCACGGGTGCTTCTTCGACTACAGGAGCTTCCTCAACAACCGGAGCCTCCTCGACTACGGGAGCTTCTTCAGCTACGGGCGCTTCCTCGGCTTCTTCAACAACCGGTGCCTCATCAGCAACGGGGGTTTCAGCTGCGGGAGCCTCGACAGCCTCCTGCTTGGGCTCTTCTTCGGAAGCAAGCAGGCCTGCCGGAAGAAGGTCGCCCAAGGTCTGCGTCAACGGAGCCTGGTCACCTGTCGTGTCCACGCGCCCGGATGCCTTGGCCTCATTCTGGGCCTTGGCTTCGGCACGCTGGGCTGCACGCCGGGCTTCAGCCTTGGCTTCGGCCTTGTTCTTCAGCGGACCGATCACCATGACCATGTTGCGGCCATCGATGCGTGGGCTGGACTCAACAATGCCCACCTCTGCGACGTCTTCAGCAAACTTCTGAAGCAGGCGGATGCCCATCTCCGGACGCTGCTGTTCGCGGCCGCGGAACTGGATCATTGCCTTGACCTTGTCACCGGCGCCGAGGAAGCGAAGTGCATGTCCGCGCTTGGTTTCGTAGTCGTGCTTGTCGATCTTGAGGCGGAAACGGATTTCCTTCAGAACCGTGTTGGTCTGGTTCTTGCGGGCCTCACGCGCCTTCACGGCAGCTTCGTACTTGTACTTGCCGAAGTCCATCAACTTGCAAACAGGAGGCTTAGCCTGCGGGGCAACTTCAACGAGATCGAGATCGGATTCGGCAGCAAGACGCAGGGCGTCCTCGATGCGGACGATTCCTACCTGTTCGCCGGCAGGGCCGACCAGCCGCACCTCGGGGACGCGGATACGCTCATTGATTCTTGGCTCGCTAATGTTAAAGCTCCTGTGGTTGTGGTGAGTTTCACCGGCAAATAGAGAAGGCCTCCAATTGCTGGTGCAATCGAAGGCCTCAAGGATCGGGTGTGCTCCCTTGAAGGGGGCACGCACTCCAGAGGCTACGCCTCGGTGTGTCCGACCAGTACCCGGCAACCTCTTGTTCCGTGAAGGAATCCTGCTCCCCGGAGGGAAAACGGCTGACGCGGGTGGGAGAGAACTCCGCTTGCAAACTGAAAATCAATTCTACAGAAATAACCCGCCAAGCGCACATTGCACGGGGCGGGAGCATTTAATGCGAATAACGACTTCCAGTCGGTCTGTGACAAGCTTACCAGTATGAGCACTGAAGACAGCAATTCGCGCAATTCCTACTCCAAGGACGCCGACACAACCACAGCCGCGGCCCCTGCGGCCGATTCCGGGGTCTCCCAGCAGATCCGTGACATCGCGGAAGTTCCGGCTGTAGAAGTCATCACCACCGGTGCGGTCCACCTGATGAGCGCCGCCGCTGTGAAGGTCGGCCTCGCCGATGACCCCAACGCAGAAGACCTCAAAGACCTTGACGAGGCCCGCAAGCTCATCACTGCATTGGCCGGCCTCGTAACGGCGGCCGCCCCCGAAATCGGTTCGCAGCATGCCGGGCCCTTGCGTGATGGACTGCGCTCCCTCCAGTTGGCATTCCGCGAAGCTTCCCTTATCCCTGACGCGCCGGGCAAAGGCCCGGGTGAGAAGTTCACCGGGCCGGTGAACTAGCCAGGAACTGCCCAAAGTACCTACAACGGCGGCCCGACCACACATGTGGCCGGGCCGCCGTCGTCGTTAATGCCGCCGACACCGGGATTACGGCGAAGTTTTAGCAATGCTGGAGCTACACCTGGCAATACTGGAGCTAGACCCTGGCAATGCTGGAGCTACACCCGGGCGCGGCGGCGCCGGGACATGAGGGCGAAGCCCGCGATGCAGAGTACGACTCCGGCGAAGCCGACGGAGGCAAAACCTCCGGACGGCCCTACATTGTCAATAAATATCCCGGCAAGGGGTGCGCCGAACGCAATCCCGGCCGTCAGCGCGGATCCGTACCACCCCATGGCCTCGCCGCGGCGTTCCTCATCGACGAGGTCCGCCACCTTCTCCGATGACGCAGACAGCACTGGAGCGCAAAGAAGGCCGGGGAGAATCGAGAGCACCGCCAGCGTCCAGGTATCGTGTGCGAAACCCATGGGGATGGTGAGCGCGGCCATGCCCAACAACAGCAGCATGGGAGAGACCGGACGATTCATGGCACCGTAGATGAGGCCGCCCACAACTGATGCCGCACACCAGAAGAAGAAGACGATGCCAATCTCGTTCTGGTGTCCGCCGCGCTCCAACAGGCCAACAATACTGACGTCCGAACCGCTAAGTACCATCCCCGATCCCGCAGCTACGGCGAAAAGCGCTGCAACGGAAACCGTAAACCAGGTGAAATTGCGGGCCATGCGGTTCCGAAGTCCGGCTGTACGGGAGATGGCTGCCGGTGCCATTTCAGACGCCGCCTCCTGCACGTGGCCCGGTGCGGAGGCGACCATGGCTGCCTCGGCGGCGGCAAGGTCCGCAGCGGCCCGTGCCGCGGATTCCTCCGGAGTGCACTTGGCATCACTGCGGGTCGGAGGGTTGAACCAGATCAAGAACAGGCCGGCCACGGAGACAGAGATGCCCACCGCGGTAAGTCCCACGGCCGAGAAGCCGCTCGTTGCGACGATCGCGCCAACAGCGGGACCTATCATGAACACGAGCTCAGTGGCGATGGAATCAAGCGCAAACGCGGAGCGTCGCTGGTCTCCGTCCACCATGACGCCCAACGATTGACGCACCACGCTGAAGATAGGCAATGTGAACAAGCCCCCCACGAAGACCAAGGGAAGCAGCCAGGCGTACGGGACATGCGGAACAAGAGACCAGATCACTGTTTCCGAGATGACGGAAGGGATCAGCGCCTTACGCAGGCCCACCATGTCAACGCGCCGACCACGCCAAGGCGCCCCCAAGGCAATACCTATGGTCATGACGGCGGCAGCAGCGCCCGCGGCGGCGTAGCCCTGCCCCAGCGACAGGACAATGTGCAGCGTCAGGAGCACGCCAGCCGCTGAATGCGGAATACGGGCGACCATGCCCACCAGCAGGAGCCGCCGGACAGGGCGGATGGAAAGCATCTCCTTGTAGAGAGCGAAGTTCACGGGCTAATTCCTCTTGTTCCCCCGGGGCAGTCCCCGGTGGACGGGTACTGCCGTTAGTGCCGCCCAGGCTCCTGCGCCGCACGTTGCAGTTTTATTTCAATGGAATCGACGCCCTCGGCAAAGGATTCCAGCTGCGCCCACGCCTCGTTCAGGTCAGCCACCAGCGATTGGACGGCAGCGGCGTCGAGTCCGTCCTCAAGGAACAGCACTATCCGCAGTTCCGGGCCAGCGCCTCCGCCCGGGACCGTGCGGCCGTCCGCAGTCAGGGAGGCGACGCCACCACCGGCCTGTGTTTCGAGCCGGCGCACCGCCGGAAACGACTCGGCCTGTGAAGCGAGAGCAAACTCCAGTTGATCATCAAGGTATGACGGCGTCCAGTCCCGCTGCTGAGCCAACGCCCACATGGCTGGCCGCCGAACCACGAAAGTGAACGTTGAACCGGGGTCCAACACCAGCAATTGAGCGCCTTCGGAAACGGCCGAAAGGGCCGCCCTTGCCGCATAAACAGCTACGGGCCGGGCCTCTGCATGCCACGATTCAAGAGCGGCGGCCGTGGTGAAGACCGGCATTGCCTTCCGGCCATCAGGCGCCTTAAGTGTGACTAATGCCATGTCGGCCTGCTTGTCCGCGTGCAGCCCGCCAACGCCTTCGGCCTCCACGGCGAGCTGGGCCACCACTGGAACGAAGACCCTGGCGGTAGCGAGTGAAGCCAGGACCTCTGCCTCACTGCCCGTACCGTTCAGCAGTGCAGCAACGGCGGCGAGGTAACCGGCATCAGCCGTGCCGTCGTCGTCTTCGAAATTGTGGATCCTGGCATCGTCACCACTCAGGCTCCGGCCTTCCCAAGGTTGCCCCGCGGAGTCGGCGGCTCCCCCGGCGCCAGCCAAGGCAGCAGCAATGTGGCCCGGAAGTTCGCGTCGTCCGGCATCGCGGCTGCCCGGGTGGTTCTCCGGGCCGGAATCTGTGGGACGTGAAGCAGCCATCAGCGGCGACCGGCTACATCCAGGGCTTCGGGCAGAGTGAAAGCACCTGCATAAAGGGCCTTGCCAACAATGGCACCCTCGACGCCCAAGGGCACGAGTTCGCGGAGCACGCGAAGATCCTCAAGGCTGGAGATACCGCCTGAAGCCACCACGGGCTTACCCGTTTTCTGCACCATCTGACGCAGCAAATCAACGTTCGGGCCCTGCAGCGTTCCGTCTTTGGTGACGTCGGTGACCACGTAGCGTGCGCAGCCAGCGTCCTCCAGGCGGGCAAGAACTTCCCAGAGGTCGCCGCCTTCTTTGGTCCAGCCGCGACCAGCCAGGGTGGTACCACGGACATCGAGGCCGACGGCGATCTTGTCACCGAAGCGGTCAATGGCACGCCGTGTCCACTCAGGGTTCTCCAGTGCTGCCGTACCGAGGTTTACCCGCTCCACGCCCAAATCCAGGGCGCGTTCCAGCGACTCGTCATCCCTCAGACCGCCGGACAACTCAACCTTTACGTTGAGCTGGGAGACGACCTCGCTGATGAGGTCCGCGTTGTTGCCACGGCCAAAAGCGGCGTCGAGGTCCACCATGTGCACCCACTCAGCACCGGCGTTCTGCCAGTTCAAGGCAGCTTCCAGAGGCGTACCGTAGCTGGTTTCCGAGCCTGCCTCGCCTTGCAGCAGGCGGACTGCCTGGCCATCAACGATGTCGACGGCGGGGAGGAGTTCCAGAACGGACTGGGCAGAGGTGGTCATGTGTGTCCTAGGAGTTGATGGGGACGCGAGGCGTTCAGTTGCCCGGCAGCGTCAGGAGATAGGCGGCAAGCAGGGACATCCCCGCCAGCACATAGAAGGAAACGGAAACCCACAGTGGCTTCTTCTGCTGATGGAAGGAGATACCTCCACCCACCAGCACGCCGGCAAGGCCCATAAGCACTACCGACCACACTTAGGCTGCACCACGATCGTCCGCTGCCGGACCTTGTGCCACCTTGGCTTCAGGTTTGCGAAGCCCGTCCACCCAGTTGCGCAGGAGGCGTGCCCCGGCATCTCCGGATTTCTCGGGGTGGAATTGGGTGGCGCACAGGGGGCCATTTTCAACAGCAGCGATAAAGGGGGCTCCGTGCTCGGACCACGTCACCAAAGGTGGGGCCATCCGGGGCTGGACGACGTCGAAGTTCCACTCCTGCACGCCGTATGAGTGCACGAAGTAGAAACGTTCCTGTTCGACGCCCGCGAATAGCTTGGATCCTTCAGGCACGTCCACCGTGTTCCAGCCCATGTGGGGAACCACGGGGGCGGGAAGGAGCTCAACTTTGCCCGGCCATTCGGCCATCCCCTCGGACTCGGTTCCGTGTTCGACTCCGGCCTCGAATAGGACCTGCAACCCAACGCAGATCGCCAGGACAGGCCGGCCACCCGCGACGCGGCGGCCAATCATGCGGATGGCATCGACGGCCTTGAGTTCCCTCATCACCGTTTCAAAGGCACCCACGCCGGGGACCAGCAGCCCGTCGGCATTCAGTACGTCCTCAGGCTTGGAGCTAAGAACCACCTGGGCGCCTGCACGCTCAAGGGCGCGAACAGCCGAACGTACGTTGCCCGAACCGTAATCCAGCACCGTAACCGTGGGCTTGCCTTCGGGCGACTCCGGCTTGACGGTTGCCGAAGCGTCGGTAACCGCGCCGTCCTTCAGGATTTGCCCGCTCATAGCGCCCCCTTGGTGGATGGAATGCCCTCCACGCGGGGATCCGACTCCACTGCAGAACGAAGAGCCCGGGCAAAGGCTTTGAACTGGGCCTCGACGATGTGATGGGGATCCCGGCCTGCGAGGACGTTCATGTGCAGGCAGATACCGGCGTGCAACGTGATGGCCTCAAAGACGTGACGGGTCAGCGAACCTGTGAAGTGGCCACCGATCAGGTGATACTCCTGCCCTGCAGGTTCCCCTCCGTGCACCAGATACGGGCGTCCCGAAACATCCACGACAGCGTGCGCCAAGGCTTCGTCCAGAGGAACCGTTGCTTCGCCGAAGCGGCGGATTCCGGCTTTGTTGCCCAGGGCGGTACGCAAAACCTCACCAAAGGTAATGGCCACATCCTCCACCGTGTGGTGGGCATCAATGTGGGTGTCACCCGTGGCCTTGACGGTCATGTCAATCAGGGAGTGCTTGCACAACGCCGTCAGCATGTGGTCATAAAAGGGAACCGTGGTGCTGATGTCCGAGACACCGGTGCCATCCAGGTTGATCTCCACCAGGACGGAGGATTCGCTGGTGGTGCGCTCCATGCGCGCAGTGCGGTCAGCGGACGGCTTGGCGCCGGTTTCGCTCATTGGGACGTCCTTATACACGAAGAATGGGGTGGGTCTATTGACAAGTTTAGTTGGGCTGGGACGCAGCGCTGTCCAGAAGGGCTTCCAGGGCCTCAAGGAAGGCCGTTGTTTCCTTTTCTGTTCCCGCAGTCACCCGCAGGTGCCCTGGAATACCGACGTCGCGGATCAGGACTCCCGCATCCAGCAAGCCCTGCCAGACTGCGTGCGGGTTCGAAAGCCCACCGAAGAACACGTAGTTTGAGTCCGAGGCCGCAGGCTTGAGTCCCATTCGGAGGAGCTCGGTCACAATGCGGTCCCGCTGGACCTTGATGTCTTCGACGTCGGCCATGAGCGCTTCGCGGTGGTTCAGGGCGGCCAGGGCCGTGGCTTGTGTGACGGCTGAAAGGTGGTAGGGCAGCCGAACGAGCCTGATGGCATCGGTGACCTCAGGCGCGGCAGCCATGTAGCCCAACCGGGCACCTGCCAAGGCAAAGGCCTTGCTCATGGTGCGCGAGACGATCAAACGTTCCCGCCCGGGAAGCAGCGTCAGTGCGCTCGGGGTGTTGTCGTGCGCGAACTCGTGGTAGGCCTCGTCCACGATGACGATTGCCTGGCTGGCCTCGCCGGCTTCGTACACGGCTTCGACCACGTCCAGGCCCAGTCCCGTTCCCGTGGGGTTGTTCGGCGAGCACAGGAAGACGATATTCGCTCCGGTCTCCCGCACCTGGGCAGCCGCAGAAGCCGCATCCAGGCCATAGTCATCAGCCCGCACCCCACGGACATACTCAGTGTCCGTGCCACTGGCAAGCAACGGGTACATGGAATACGTGGGAGGGAATCCCAGCGCCTTACGCCCCGGACCTCCAAAAGCCTGCAAAATCTGCTGCAGGACCTCGTTGGAGCCGTTGGCTGCCCAGATATTCTCCGCGGAAAGCCCGTGTCCGAGGTAATCGGCAAGGGATTCACGGAGTTCCGTGAATTCGCGGTCAGGGTACCGGTTCAGGCCAGTGGCCGCGGCGGCAACAGCCTGGGTAATCGCCGCTTGCACATCTGCCGGAACGCCATGGGTGTTCTCGTTGACGTTGAGCAAAATGGGGACGTCAAGCTGCGGCGCGCCATAGGGGCTCAATCCACGCAGGTTGGTCCGAAGGGGAAGTCGGTCAAGTCGCTCAAGCTGGTCACTCACCAAGACAGTTTAAGGTGCCGGTGCGACTGCGGAGTAACTGTGACGCCAGAGACGCTGGCCCCTCGCCCCCTGGCCGCTCAATTGGCGGGAACGAACAGCTGCTGGCCGGGCTGGATGCGTCCCCCGCGGAGATCGTTCAACTGGATGATTTCCGCGATGACATCACGGGGGTCCCGCTCCGGCGCGGCCGCACCGGCGATGCCCCACAGGGACTGCCCTGGCTGGACAGTAACCGTAACTGCCACCGGCGGCTGCAGCTGGGCTTGGGAATCAGAAGCTTTGGCCGGGGAGTTGATGAAGCCGGCAAGGCTCAGCAGCGCGGCAAGGAGCAGCATGACGGGAATTCCAAAGAAGACGATCCTGCCGCGTTGGGTAAGCCGGAGACGCGCAGGAGCCGGAGTGTTGCGGAATTCGTGGAACGTAGAGATTGCGGACATGAGCTGAGCCCTTCTGAGCGATTGCCTGCATCGGATGCCCGTTGCCGGCTGCCAATTCCTTGTGTTCGCCGAGCCCGGCCCCGAATGTTCGAACACTTTCTTCGAACATCCGAACCGCGCTCAACTTTTATAGAACACATATTCGAACCTTGCTATGACATTTTTAGCACTTATCAACGAACGGTGTCGAGACTCGCTAGAACGAATGTTTGATAAACGCCTGTGCCTGGCCTAGGTTTGAGTGAAGAAACAGGCACTGTTTCAGTGGAACAGGAGGGTCTGACATTTTTTCGGATCCCACATCCCCGGGCACACTTCAGACCGTGACCGGGCGGAACGGAAGGGCATTGGCGAACATGGCAGCGAAAGCCACCGGCGGCGGGGCACCCCTGCGGAGCCAGCAGCCTCAAAAGAGTCCCAAAAGCCTGACTGTCCGGCAGAAGAAAATCCTGGAAACCATCCAGCGGTCCGTCAATGACAACGGGTATCCGCCCAGCATGCGCGAAATTGGCGACACCGTTGGTCTCGCGAGCCTCTCCAGCGTCACGCACCAGCTCTCCCAGTTGGAGAAGCTCGGCTACTTGCGCAGAGATCCCAAGCGCCCCCGCGCCATGGAAGTACTCATGCCTTTGACCCTTGACGGCGGGACAATTCCCGGAGTGGAAGCAGCTACTACACTCCGCAGCGCAGGCGGACTCGCCGTGACGGAACTGGCCAGCGCCAGCGACACCGCGATGGTACCCCTCGTAGGACGCATCGCTGCAGGTGGGCCCATCCTCGCCGACCAGACTATTGAGGATGTCCTGCCCCTGCCCCGGCAACTGGTGGGCCACGGCGAACTGTTCATGCTGAAGGTCGCTGGGGACTCAATGATCGATGCCGCAATTTGCGACGGTGACTGGGTGGTTGTCCGTCGCCAGAATGACGCCATCAACGGTGACATCGTGGCAGCACTCCTGGATGACGAAGCCACGGTAAAAACCTTCCGCCAGCGGGACGGCCACACCTGGCTGCTCCCCCAGAACACGCAGTACGAACCGATACTTGGAGACCAGGCCACCATCATGGGCAAGGTCGTCTCGGTACTGCGCTCCCTCTAGGGAGTTCGCCTACGTTTTCTTTGCGCCCAGGCGTTCCAGGACGCCGCGCACAACGTTGCGGTCCGTCGTTGCCCAAAATGGCGGCAAAGCGGCACGCAGGAATCCGCCGTACCGTTCGGTGGAAAGCCGCGAGTCCAAGACGGCCACCACGCCTTTGTCGCCGGTGGAACGAATGAGGCGTCCCGCTCCCTGTGCAAGACGAATTGCCGCATGCGTAGCCGACACCGCCATGAACCCGTTGCCCCCGGACTGTGCAACGGCGCGTGAGCGTGCGGTCATCAGCGGGTCATCGGGCCTCGGGAACGGAATGCGGTCAATCACCACAAGGCGGCATGAACCGCCAGGGACGTCGACGCCCTGCCACAGGGACATGGTGCCGAAGAGGCAGGTGTCCGGTTCATCGGCAAATTGCTTCACCAGTGCTGCCATGGTGGATTCCCCCTGGCAGAGGATGTCCACATCCAGCCGCGGGCGCATGGCATCTGCAGCTTCTTCGGCCGCCCGACGCGATGAGAACAGGCACAGGGCTCCCCCACCGGATGCACGGATGAGGTCTTCAAGCTCATCCAGGGCCTCGGGTGAAGTGCCCCTGCCGGGCTTGGGCAGGTGCTTGGCCACGTAGAGCACACCCTGCTTCGGATAATCAAAAGGTGACCCGACGTCCAACCCGGTCCAGCTTGGCGCCCCATCTCCAATAAGCCCCAGGCCACCGGCTGCGGGTTCAAAGGCAGATCCAATGGCCAGCGTGGCAGAAGTAAGCACCACTGTGTGCCCCGCGAAAAGGCCCTCCCGCAGGCGGCCGGCAACGCTAAGCGGCGCGATGTTGATCAGTGCGGGCGCGGTCTCGTCCGGGGGTGAGTATCCCTGCTGGGGATCGAAGGTGCTGTTCCTGGAGAACCACACAACTTCACGGTTCTCCTTGGCTGCGAGCATCCGCTCGCACAGTTCCAGAATGAGCATGAGCCGTGAGCGCGCAAGCTGCCTCCCGCCGTCGACCGCGTTTGAAGAGTCGGTTTTCGAGTCGGACAATGCGGCGCGTGTGGCATCGCGCAGCTGGTCCAGGCAGTCCAGTTGTTCGTCGTTGAGCCCATTGGGCAGCAGTCCGTTGGGGACACCGGCAATGGCCATGTCCAATCGATCGGCGGCCGCGTTCAGGGCGTCTACGGTGATAGCGGTGTGTTTGCGCGCGCTCGAAGCCGCAGCATGCACCATTGCCACGGACAGCTGACCTGTCACGGCTCCCGTGACCCGGTCCTGCAGCTCATGTGCTTCGTCAACCACAACGACGTCGTACTCGGGCAGGACAGCAAGGCCTTCGAAGGCACTGACGGCCAGCATGGCATGGTTGGTCACCACGACGTCAGCCTCAGCCGCCCGGGCCCGTGCCTGCTCGCTGAAGCATTCCTCGGCAAGAGGGCATTTTTGCGCTCCCAGGCACTCCATGGACGTCACGGAGACCTGCCTCCAGGCGCGGTCGGTAACACCCGGCATCAGTTCATCGCGGTCGCCAGTGGCCGTCTTTTCGGCCCATTCACGGAGCCGGACCACTTCCTTGCCCAATTGCGACGACGGGCCGCCAACCGCCGCTGCGAAATGCGGCACGCTGGTGTCCTCACCCAGGGAAAAAAGTTGCCCCTCGGACGGCTCTTCGCTGGGGAAGCCGCCCTCCAGCTTTTGCAGGCAAACATAATTTGCCCGGCCCTTAACGAGTGCCACGTTCACGGGACGCTCAAGGGCCGGGCTTATGGTCTCCAACAGCCGGGGCAGGTCCCTGCCAACAATCTGCGTTTGCAGGGCCAAGGTAGCGGTGGACACAAGCGTCGGTTTGTTGCTGTCCATGGAATGGGCGATCAACGGAATCAGGTACGCCAAGGACTTACCCGTACCCGTTCCCGCCTGGACCAACAAATGTTCACCGGACTCGATGGCCTTGGTGACTTGCCTGGCCATCTCGTGCTGGCCTGAACGGCTTTGACCGCCCATCCCGGCAACAGCTTTGTCCAACAGTTCGAGGGTGAACTTCTCCCCCACCGACTCGACGACGTCCGCCGCCACCTTCTCAACCATTGCTGACGAATGACTCCAGTTCGGCCGCCAATCCCTCACGGACCATGGCCACCACGCGGGTTCCGTTTTCCTCGTGCTCGAGGCTCAGGATTTCCGAATCGGAGTTGTGCAGCTTGTTGACCATGTCACCGCGGTCGTACGGGATCAGCACTTCGAGGCGGACTCCCGGCCGGGGAATGGACCGGCTGATCTCTTCCAGGAGCTCAGAAATGCCTTGGCCTGTGCGCGTGGAAACCACGGCGTGCCGCGGCTCCTTCTGCTTCAGGCGTTCCACTACGAAAGGATCAGCCACGTCCACTTTGTTCAGGACGATGATTTCCGGGACCTTGCGGGCGTCGACCTCGGTGAAGACAGCACGCACTGCCGCGATTTGCCCTTCCGGATCAGGATGGGAGGCGTCCACGACATGCAGGATCAGGTCTGCGTCCGCTACTTCCTCCAGCGTGGAACGGAAGGCTTCCACCAGCTGCGTAGGCAGCGAGCGGACGAACCCAACGGTGTCGGCCAGCGTGTAGCCGATGCCGTCCGGCGTTTGCGCCTTCCTGACCGTCGGGTCCAGGGTGGCGAACAGGGCGTTTTCCACCAGCACTCCAGCATCGGTCAGCCGGTTCAGGAGCGAGGACTTACCAGCGTTGGTATAGCCGGCAATGGCAACCGAAGGTACGGCATTACGACGGCGGTTGGCCCGCTTGGTCTCGCGCGCAGGCTTCATGGCGGCAATCTCCCGACGCAGCTTGGCCATGCGCGTCCGGATCCTGCGGCGATCGAGCTCGATCTTTGTTTCACCGGGTCCACGGGAACCCATACCGGCGCCGGCTCCACCCACCTGGCCACCGGCCTGGCGGGACATGGAGTCACCCCAACCACGAAGCCTGGGGAGCAGGTACTCAAGCTGTGCGAGCTCAACTTGTGCCTTGCCTTCACGGCTCTTTGCATGCTGCGCGAAGATATCCAGGATCAGCGTGGTCCTGTCCACCACCTTGACCTTGACGATGTCCTCAAGTCCGCGTCGCTGCGAGGGGGAAAGCTCGGTGTCGACCACAACGGTATCGGCTCCCGTGGCAGCCACGATGTCCTTGAGTTCCTGGGCCTTGCCCGACCCCAGGAACGTTCCGGGATCCGGTTTCGTACGGCGCTGAACCAGTCCGTCAAGGACCTCTGATCCGGCAGTCTCTGCCAGTGCTGCGAGTTCGCGAAGCGAATTCTCGGCGTCAGCCAAGGTGCCTTCTGTCCACAGGCCAGCCAGGACAACGCGTTCCAGACGCAGCTGCCGGTATTCGACCTCTGTGACGTCTTCGAGTTCGGTGGAAAGGCCCGCTGTACGACGAAGGGCACGGCGCTCGGCCAGGTCTTCCTGGTCGCCGTCGTAAATGCTGTGTTCGTGGTCAAGCGTGGAGATCGCTTGTGCCCTGCCGAAAACGCCCTTGGCATCATTGTCATCGGATGCCTGTGCGGGTACATCCTTGGAAAGAATCCGGTCAATGACGGCCTGGATTTGTTCAGGACTCATGTCCTGGGCGTCGGAATCGGATCCGGAGTGCTTCTGGGTGGTCATGGTCTCCTTAGACTGTTCGGCATATCCAGAATAGTGCTGTTTGGTGTCCAATGGGACGGTATTCGCGGTGGGCTGACGGGCTTCGGCCATATAGGGCCTCCTGTGGTGCTTGAATCGAGCGGGTTGGTCCGCGGGAGGTCCTGTCCTGCAGGAGAATTCATCGCCAATCCATAAGCCAGGCCTAACGGCAGATGGCTGGGCCACTGCTTTCGCGACAGCTGGGTGGACATGTTCTACTGAGCAACCGCGATCCACCAACAACGGGAGATGCGGAGTCTGCCGGACGGAACCTGCGGGCGGAATGGCCATGCGCCGGGCTGATGTGCCAAGCGGGCCTGCATCGCGGGCAGGTGCCTTGCCGACTGTTTGGCCGGCTCGGGCTGATTACTCAAAGATCAAGAACATGCCTTCCACATTAGCAGCACTGTCAAACCGTCCCGGCCCGAGGGCAGTTTCCCAAGCCGCCGGAAGCCAACTAATCTGGCAAATTATGGAGTCTGCACACTATTTCAGCGCCCAACCGGCCGGTCCGTTTACCCGCAAGCCCCTCACTGTGGAACTGGCTGGAGCTACCCGTCATGTGCAGACCTCGTCGGGCATCTTCAGCCCCGACGGTGTGGACAAAGGCACCAAGGTACTTCTGGCTGAGGTTCCACCGCCCTCGCCCCGGGGCAACCTGCTGGATATCGGGTGCGGTTGGGGCCCCATTGCCCTCACCATGGGGCTCATGGCGCCCCTGGCACAGGTCTATGCCGTGGACGTCAACGAGCGCTGCATCGCCCTGACCAATGAGAACGCCGTTTCCCTGGGCTTGAACAACGTCAAGGCCAGCCTCCCGCAAGAGGTAGATCCCGGCGTCGAATTCGACACGATCTGGTCCAACCCGCCCATCCGAATCGGCAAAGACGAGCTGCACTCGCTTCTCCTGACATGGCTGCCCCGGCTGGCACCGGGCGGCAACGCATGGATGGTGGTCCAGAAGAACCTGGGCTCGGACTCACTCCAACGCTGGCTGGCCAACGAACTGGACAAGTCCTACACAGTCTCCCGGGAAAGCACTTCCAAGTCCTTCAGGATCCTTCGGGTCAGGAAAGCGTCCCACTAGCCACAATGACCGCCGGCCCGCTGAGCTCAACGTGTTCGCGGCCGTCCTCGCCGGGGAAGAACTTCACTTCCACTACGCCGCCGGGAACGTTGACGTGCCAGGCATTGGGGGCGCTGCTGCCAGCCCAGTGACGTATTGCGACGGCAGCCGCACACGCACCGGTGCCACACGATTGCGTCTCGCCTACGCCGCGCTCGTGGACGCGCATGGTGATACTTCCCACACCGTCGTGGACCAGCGGTTCAGCGGGCACCACGAACTCGACGTTGGTGCCATTGGCAGGCTTGGGATCCACGACCGGAGCTGTGAACAGCTTCGTGGCGGCGAGCTCACTGAGCTCAGCAAGTGCTACCACCGTGTGCGGGTTGCCCATGCTGACCGACAGCCCGGGCCGGGCCACCTCCAGACCATCTGCGCTGACCAAAGCATCCATGGCTTTGCTTTGTGCTTCTGCAGGGAAGATGAATTCCCATGGGCCCATATCCACGGCATAACCGCCGGACGTGCGCACAATCTTCTTGATGCCGCCACGTGTTCCGATGGTCAAGGACTGACCCGGCCCGAGCTCAACCAGGCCTTGGTCGATCAGGAAGTGCACGAACACTCGAACACCGTTGCCGCACATCTCGGAGAGCGAACCATCGCCGTTCCGGTAGTCCATGAACCATTCGGCAGAGGCGTCCTGCTCAAGCAGGATGCGGCCTTCGGGCAAATACCGCGAGGGGACAGCCCGGATAAGACCGTCACCACCAATTCCCCGATGCCTGTCGCACAGCTGTGCTACCTGCTCTGGTGAGATCTCGTGGACAGCACCCGGATCAGCAATCAGGACGAAGTCATTACCCGTTCCATGGCCCTTGGAAAACGCCAAACCGGAAAGGCTGGCAGTGGACACGGTGGCACCGGCAGCGGCGGACTGCTGGGCGGGAACTGCGGCGGTTTGATCCATGGGACTAGGCTACCCGCCGGGCAGGTTCGGTCAGAAATTGCTGTATGGGAGTGGCAGCCCGGCTAGGCCAGCGCCAATGCCTTGGACACAAGGTCCGGGTCCTGCCAATCAAGCCAGGCGATGCGGGGATCGGCCCGAAACCAGGTCAATTGCCGCCGGGCGAACTGCCGCGTGGCCACAATGGTTTCCTCAGCTGCCTCCGGGACACTGGCTTCGGCGTCGAGCACCCTGAGGAACTGCGCATATCCCAGGGCACGCGAGGCCGTCTTGCCGCGCCGCAGCCCAGCCGCATCAAGGCGTTCCACTTCCTGGAGCAACCCCGCATCCACCATCCGGTGTACGCGGAGCGCCAGCCTCTCCCGCAGAACCTCCCGTTCCACAGCCAGGCCAATCTGTATGGCCGGCTGGAAGTACTCGCGTTGCGGCATGAACGAGCTGAACGGCCGTCCCGTCATTTCGTAGACCTCCAAGGCCCTGATCACCCGCCGGGCATCCCCCAGACGCCCCGCCGAGATGGGATCCACCTTTTCAAGCCGGGCCCGCAACGGCGCCAGACCGAACGTTTCCCATTCGTCCTCAAGCCGTTTTCGCAAGACAGGGTCCGTGCCGGGAAACTCCAGAACATCCAGGGCGGCCCGCACATAGAGGCCAGAACCCCCCACCATGATGGCGCGCTTGCCGCGGGCGTGCACGTCACTAATGACGGCGCGGCATTCCGCCTGGAAGTCCGCCACGCTGGCTTCCTCCGTGACATCCTTTGTGTCCAGCAGATGGTGTGGCACACCCCTGCGCTCGTCCACAGTGATCTTGGCCGTCCCGATGTCCATGCCCCGATAGAACTGCAAGGCATCAGCGTTGATGACCTCACCATCGAGGGCAAGGGCCAGCTCGACGCCCAGGTCCGATTTACCGGAACCGGTGGGGCCGACGACTGCGATGACCGGCGGCGCGGCATGGGAGGGAGCCATTCGACCTCGAATAATGGGCGTCAGGCGCCGCGAACAGGCAGCGACGGCATGCCCAAAGACACGCCTTTCCTGTCCGACGCCGCACCCGCGCTCGGAACACCGCAGGAATCTGCCTGCGAACGATCCCAGGCGTCACCAGCCCTTGACCGGCGCAACATGTAATCGTCCAGGCCGGCAGGATCGGCAACCAGGTGGAATGCCGCGGCTTCGGTAATGGTCACGGTGACAAAGTCACCTGGGCGGGGGGTTTCCGCACCATCAGGTACCGAGAAGTGAACGAGTCGCTGATCCTTGGACCGGCCGGACAACCGGTGCGTTTCCTCTGCTTTGCGGCCCGACTGCGCTGTCACCAGAATCTCCACACGGCGACCCAGCTGCTTTGCGTTCTCCTCCGCGGCGATTCGGTCCTGAAGGGCGGTCAGCCTTTCGAAACGCTCCTGGACCACTGCTTTGGGAAGTTGCTCCGGGAGCTCGGCAGCAGGCGTACCAGGCCGTTTGGAGTACTGGAAGGTGAAGGCTGAGGCAAACCGCGATTTCTCGACGACGTCGAGCGTCGCTTGGAAATCCTCTTCGGTTTCTCCGGGGAAGCCAACAATGATGTCCGTAGTGATGGCCGCATTGGGAATCCGCTCACGCACCTTGTCCAGGATGCCAAGGAACTTGCTGGAACGGTACGAGCGCCGCATATCCTTGAGTACCTTGTCCGAGCCCGATTGCAGGGGCATGTGCAACTGCGGCATCACGTTGGGTGTCTCGGCCATCGCATCAATGACGTCGTCCGTAAACGCTGCCGGATGCGGGCTGGTGAAGCGTACGCGTTCAAGGCCTTCGATCTCACCACAGGCACGCAGAAGCTTTGAGAAGGCCAAGCGGTCACCGAACTCAACCCCGTAGGAGTTCACGTTCTGGCCCAGCAACGTAACTTCCACGGCGCCGTCGTCCACCAAGGCCTGGATTTCGGCCAGGATTTCTCCGGGACGCCGATCCTTCTCCTTGCCGCGGAGCGATGGCACGATGCAGAACGTGCAGGTGTTGTTGCAGCCTACTGAAATCGAAACCCAGCCGGAATAGACGGAGTCGCGCTTGGTGGGGAGGGTGGACGGGAAGACGTCCAGGGATTCCAGGATTTCGAGTTGGGCCTCGTTGTTGTGCCGCGCCCGCTTCAGCAGTGCCGGAAGTGCTCCTACATTGTGGGTGCCAAACACAGCGTCCACCCAAGGAGCCTTCTTGACGATGGTTTCCCGGTCCTTCTGGGCGAGGCAACCGCCGACGGCGATCTGCATGCCAGGGTTGGCTGCCTTGACCTGCCGAAGCTGGCCAAGGTTTCCATAGAGCTTGTTGTCCGCATTTTCCCGAACGGCGCACGTGTTGAACACCACGATGTCCGCAACCTCACCCTCCGCGGGCACGTAACCAGCATCCTCAAGGAGGCCAGCCATACGTTCGGAATCGTGGACGTTCATCTGGCAGCCGAAAGTACGGACCTGATACGTCCTCGGTTCAAACGGGGCAGATTCAGACGGCGCAGGTTCAAACGTGGCAGATTCCATCGGGGCACGGACATCCGTCACTTGGGCATCAGCATTGGTTGCCAATGCTACAGCCGAAGGCGTGGTTTCTGCTGAGGGGGAAGGAATGGTCAAACTCACTACTCAAGGGTACCGGCTTGGGCAAGTACCTCACCGACGATCCGGAAGGCCATCGAAGGGGCATAGCCCTTCCGGGCCAGCATGGATGCCAGCCTACGGGTGTACTTGTCACGTTCTGCACGATCGGAGAGATCCACGCCTGGCCTCAGTTTGCGCTCAACGAGCTCACGGGCGGCGATTTCCTCGTCTTCATCGCTGAGCTGTGAGAGTGCTTCCTCGGCATCATCGAGCTCGATACCTTTCTCCGTCAGCTCACGGCGAATGGCACCTTTGGCCAGTTTTCTGCTTTGGGAGCGGCTGCGCACCCACATTCTGGCAAACTCAGCGTCGTCAATGAGCTGGACTTCCTCGAAGCGGTCCAGCACAGCCTCAGCAACATCCGGAGGGACATTCCGCTCGGCCAGCTTGCGGGACAGCTGCAGCCGACTCCGTGGCGCCATCGTCAATTGCCGCAAGACGATGGCGCGGGCCACGGATTCGGGATCAGGCTCAGGATCGCCTGAGACGGAGGACTCCGGGTCCGGCCCGGTTCTAGCCGTCAACGGCCTTCAGCTTTGGGGAATCTGCCTCCGGCTTGACACCCACGCCAAGCTTTTCCTTGATGAGACGCTCAAGTTCCTGTGCCAGCTCCGGATTATCACGCAGGAAGCGCCGTGAATTCTCCATGCCTTGGCCCAGCTGATCGCCGTCGTACGTGAACCACGAGCCGGACTTCTTGATGATGCCGTGCTCTACGCCCATGTCAATGATGCCTCCCTCGCGGGAGATGCCCTGGCCGTAGATGATGTCGAATTCAGCAATCTTGAAGGGCGGGGCCATCTTGTTCTTGACGATCTTGGCCTTGGTCCGGTTACCGACGGAGTCGGCACCTTCCTTCAGCGTCTGAATGCGACGGACGTCGATGCGCACTGAGGCGTAGAACTTCAGGGCCTTACCACCGGTGGTGGTTTCGGGCGATCCAAAGAAGACGCCGATCTTCTCACGCAACTGGTTGATGAAGATGGCGGTGGTCTTGGTCTGGCTCAGGCGACCGGTGATCTTTCGCAGGGCCTGGCTCATGAGCCTGGCCTGAAGGCCGACGTGGGAGTCGCCCATCTCGCCCTCAATTTCAGCACGTGGGACCAAGGCAGCCACGGAGTCAATGACGATAATGTCCAGGGAGCCGGAGCCCACAAGCATGTCCATGATTTCCAGGGCCTGCTCACCAGTGTCCGGCTGCGACACGAGCAGTGCGTCCGTGTCCACCCCAAGTTTGGCTGCGTAATCGGGGTCAAGGGCGTGCTCGGCGTCGATGAAGGCCGCGATGCCACCGTTACGTTGTGCGTTGGCTACAGCGTGCAGCGCCACTGTGGTTTTACCAGAGGATTCCGGGCCGTAGATCTCCACGACGCGGCCACGGGGCAGGCCGCCAATGCCAAGGGCGACATCCAGTGCGATGGATCCAGTAGGAATGACTTCGATCGGGGCGCGGGTGTCATCACCCAAGCGCATGATGGAGCCTTTGCCGAACTGCTTGTCGATCTGGGCAAGCGCTGCTTCGAGCGCCTTTTCACGATCCGGGGTTGCCGCCATGGTTCACACCTCTGATGCTTTCTCGCTGTGGAGTGGCCTGAATGGCCGCTTTCCTGTCATGTCAGACGCTATTACGGCTCCCTGACATTTTTTGAAGCCGATGTGGGCTATGTGGATAACCAACCCTCGGATTGCCTGTGGAATGCGTCCTTCAGGAACAATTTTCCTCTCACAGGAGCATATCCCTGTCCGAACAGATATTCGAACAACGCGCGCGGGCGTGTCACCACCACAGGGCTGGAAGTCCCCCGGCAAACATGGCCGGAGACTTCAGTTGGCCGCAGGCTTGATATCCCTGCCGAGCCTGCGCTCCAAAGGGACATCCTGGACTTCGCATATAGCCAGCCAGACTTCCCGTGGCTGGTAGCCGGCAGCCAGCGCCTCTACGGCAGTCCGCCCTCCCACCCCGGCCAGCACCAGGGAATTGGCCAGGACGCGGGAATAGCCTGCCCCAAATTCATCGTCCATTAATCGCCAAAAGTCACTTGCCCTCACGGATAGAGTCTCTCACGACGCCGGACTCTAGAATGGTTGCCATGAGCAATCCTCTCCAGAGCACGCCCCCCGAGGCCGTGCCAGGCGAAACCATAGACGACGCCCTTCAGCAGGTGGAACACCAGCTGAGCCTGCTCTGGCGCCGTGCCCGTTCCATCTCGCATCAGTTGTCCCGCCAGGTCCATCCCGACATGGAGCCTGCCGCGTACGGACTGCTGACGATCATTCGCCGCGAGGGCCCCATCCGCCTGACGGACCTTGCCTCGTGCATCGGAGTGGGCAAGCCCTCAGTGAGCCGCCAGATCGCATTTCTGGAAAGTATCGGCTTGGTCTACAAGGAGGCAGATCCGCAGGACGGACGCGCCCAGTCCATTCGCCTGACGGAAAAAGGCGAAGAGAAGATGCACCAGGTCCAGGACGCCCGCCGGCAGGTGTTCCGTGAGCGACTCGGTGAGTGGCCGCTGGAGGATGTCCAAACCCTGGCCGACTACATGGGCCGGCTCAACGCCGTCTACGGTGAAAGCATCATCAGGGACGCCACCCTGAAGGAGACCGAGTCCGGGGAGACCGCCAATCCCACGGAGGATTAACGCGCCTCCAAACGCGGCTTTAGGCCGCGCAGCAGCACATGCGAAATGTCGCCGGACGCGAAAGGTCCCCAGCCGTAGGCTGGGGACCTTTCGTGATAATTCCTGATGTGGGTGTGACCGTTACCGGGCTCCGGAGAGCATGCCCTGCGGGAAGTCGTCGGTCAGGTCAAGATCGCGACCGTAACGCTGAGAGAATTCCTGCGGAACGGTGTCCGGAACAGCTACGCCCTCCGCAACAGCCACGCGGTCACTGACTTCGCGGAGCATGCTGGACAACGGAACGTCCAGGGCGGTGCAGATAGAGGACAGGAGCTCGGAAGAAGCCTCCTTTTGGCCGCGTTCAACCTCACTCAGGTATCCAAGTGAGACACGGGCGCTGTGCGAGACCTCGCGGAGGGTACGGCCCTGACGCTGGCGGACATCGCGCAGTACATCACCGATTTCGTGGCGTAGTACAACCATTTTGCGCTCCTTCTGTTCGCTCTGTGCCTGCTTAGCCAAGCCCACATCCTTCCAGCGGACAACGCCGTTTACGGATACGGGCTGCTTTACCATCTGTATCGCCTTGCTCCCTCGTTCGTCCGGTTCGCTGGCTGGCGGACCGGTGTGGTTTTCTACATCCTAGGCGCCCCGGCTGTTCCGAAGCGACACAATGACACAACTATTGGCAATGAGTTTTTGTTCCCGGCTACTTTACGAACGGTAACCAACCCCTTCCAGCGCATCAAGCAGGCGCGCCAGCGCAGCTTCACAGGCTTGTTGCCTGATACTCTGCCTGTCCCCCGAAAAACTGAATTCAAACGACCCCGTGCCGGTTCCCGTAGCGACGCCAACAAAAACAGTTCCCACGGGTTTGCCGTCATGGGGCTCCGGACCGGCCACCCCGGTGGTGGATATTCCGACGTCGGCCATGCATGCCCGCCTGGCGCCCTCGGCCATCGCCTCAGCTACTGCGCCGTCCACTGAACCAACGGCATCAAGCAGTTCCGTTGCAACACCGAGGACGGAGGCCTTCACGGAGTTCTGATAAGCAACCACGCCGCCCTGCAACATTCCGGACGCACCGGGAGTGTTGGCCAGGCTTGCCGCCACCATTCCGGCTGTCAGCGACTCCGCCGTCGCCACGGTCAGGCTCTTTCCCAGCGACAGGGCCACTGCCGCCGTCGCCAGCGCTGCCGCTTCGCCTGCGTCTCCGGGGCGACTCATGCTCCGCGGCCAGCGGCACGAAGCCGGAGCGCCTGGACGACGTATTCCGCTCCGGTCCATAGCGTGATGGCAAGGGCGGCCATCATGACCCAGAAGGCCACAATGACCAACCACGGTGCGATCGCCTCGAGCGGCAGGATGTACAGGAAGATGGCCACTGTCTGGATGACTGTTTTCAGCTTTCCGCCGCGTGAGGCCGGCATGACGCCGTAGCGGATCACAAAGAACCTCAGTGCCGTGATGCCCCACTCGCGGACCAGGATGAGGATAGTCACCCACCAGGGCAGTTCCCCGAGGATGGACAAGAGCACCAACGCTGAACCGATGAGCAGTTTGTCCGCAATGGGGTCCGCGATCTTGCCGAAGTTGGTGATAAGGCCACGCGCGCGGGCGATATCGCCGTCGAGCTTGTCGGTATAGATCGCTACGGCGAAGGCCACGACTGCCGCCCACCGCCAAATGCCTTGATGGCTGCCATCTGCCACGAGGAACCAGACGAAAAACGGAACCAGGACGATGCGGAGCATCGTGAGGATATTGGGAAGGTTCCAGACGTCGGAGCTGCTGGAAGAGGCGTTGTCACCTTCGGCTGTAGTCACCCCTCTAGGCTACCGTCCGGTGAGCGACCAGGCGTCCTCGCCATCCTCGTCCTCGTCATCGGAGCCATCGGCGCCGTCGAAATATTCAACAGCCTGGGTCCGGTTGTCCAGATCCGCTGCCACCAGGTCCTCGGCATAACCGCCGACGGCGATGTTGGAGTTCGCGTTATCGCTCAGGGCCGCAGTGTGGGCGTCAGGCGCAGCCGGGGATTCCTGTCCCTTCATGGCAGCAAGCACGGCAGCGAGGTCATCCGGCTTGACCAGGACATCGCGGGCCTTGGATCCCTCGGAGGGACCCACGACGCCGCGGGACTCCAGGAGGTCCATAAGGCGTCCGGCCTTGGCAAAACCGACACGAAGCTTGCGCTGCAACATGGAGGTGGAACCGAACTGGGTGGTGACCACCAGTTCGGTGGCCTGGAGCAGCACCTCGAGGTCGTCTCCGATGTCGTCGTCGATCTGTTTCTTGGGAGCCTCGGCGGCGACGTCGTCGCGGTACACGGCCTGCAACTGACCTTTGACGTGTTCCACAACTTTATGGATTTCGGATTCCGTCACCCAGGCACCCTGCACACGCATGGCCTTGGAAGCGCCCATCGGCAAGAAGAGCGCATCACCCTGGCCAATAAGTTTTTCGGCGCCCGGCTGGTCCAGCACCACGCGGGAGTCCGTGACGGACGAGGTGGCGAACGCCATGCGGGAGGGCACGTTGGCTTTGATGAGGCCCGTAACAACGTCCACGGAAGGTCGCTGCGTAGCCAGCACCAGGTGGATGCCCGCGGCACGGGCCAGCTGCGTGATGCGAACGATCGAATCTTCGACGTCGCGAGGCGCCACCATCATGAGGTCCGCGAGCTCGTCCACGATGACCAGCAAATACGGATAGGGCTTGATGACACGCTTGGAGTCAACCGGCGGAGTGACCTTTCCTGCCCTGACCGCCTTGTTGAAGTCGTCGATGTGCTTGTAACCGTAGTTGGCGAGATCGTCATAGCGGGCGTCCATCTCGCGAACCACCCATTGCAGGGCTTCGGCAGCCTTCTTGGGATTGGTGATGATGGGTGTGATCAGGTGTGGAACGCCTTCATACGCAGTCAGTTCAACGCGCTTTGGGTCCACCATGACCATGCGGACTTCGTCAGGCGTAGCGCGCATCAGGATCGACGTGATCATGGAGTTCACGAAGCTTGATTTACCAGCGCCTGTAGCACCGGCCACCAGGAGGTGGGGCATCTTGGCAAGGTTGGCCACTACATAACCACCCTCGACGTCCTTGCCGACACCCATGACCATGGGGTGGTCGGTCCGGCGTGCGTTCTGGCTGCGCAGCACATCACCCAGGGAGACCGTTTCGCGGTCCGTGTTGGGAATCTCGATGCCGATCGCGGACTTACCGGGAATGGGGCTCAGGATGCGTACGTCGCTGGATGCCACCGCGTAAGAGATGTTCTTGGAGAGCGCCGTTACGCGCTCCACCTTGGTGCCGGGAGACAGCTCGATTTCGTAGCGTGTCACTGTGGGGCCGCGACTGAAGCCGGTCACGGCGGCATCGACGTTGAACTGCGTCAGAGTGTCCGTGAGGGCGGCCACGACGGCGTCATTGGCCTCGGTGCGCTCCTTCGGAATGGAACCTGGAGTAAGGAAGTCCGAAGCCGGCAGGGTATAGGTGACGTCCCCTGCCAGGGACAGTTGCTCCGTGCGCTGGGGAATGGGCGTGGGCGGCGGAGGCGGCGTTGCCGGCCTGGCCGGAACCTGCGCCACGGTGGGTGCGGTCATCTCCGGGGTGAGGACAGGAATGGCCTCGGTGGGGTTGTCGATGACGGGAGCAGCACCCAGGCCCTGGGCAGCCTTGATCTTACCCACCGCTATCTCGGCCTGGGTGGGGCGGCGTACGCCCGGCGGAACGCGGGGTGCAGACGGTTGGGGAGTTTCGTCGTCGTCGACTATTGCGTGCTCAAAGGCCTCGTCACCGACGTAGCCTTCCAAACCGGCATCGGTGTCCTCATCCTTGCCGAAGAGACGCATCCGCTTCTTCTTCTTGGGCTGTGCAACAGCCCCGTTTTCATAGAGGTAACTGCGATCATGGGCATCTTTGCCGGACTCGGCGTCCATGAGGTCCACGCCCATGAGGTGCTCGTAGGCAGAGCGGATCCTGGAGGGGATCGCCCCGAACGGCGTGGCCGTGACGATCAGCACCGATACGAAGGCCAACAGGCTGTAGACGATCACCGGGACAATGGCATGGATGGCAGCCAGCGGAGACGCTGCAAGGAAGCCCAGCATTCCACCCGCCCTGCGCAGACCATCAAAGCCATCAGCCACGGTGGGCTGGCCACCAATAATGTGGGCCAAGCCGGAGCCGGCAAAAGTCATGATCATGAAGCCGATGCCAACGCGGTTGTTGCCGCGGCCATCCTGCGGATTGCGGAAGAGGCGGAAAGAGCAGATGAAAAGCATGAAAGGCAAAACAAGCGACATCCAGCCGAACGTGCCGTTGACCACGCTGTAGACGGCGTCAGGCAGCCATCCTGTCAGACCCCACCAGGCGAACGTTGCAATGCCGATTCCCAGCACCAGGTTGAACAGGGCTGCGCCGTCGCGGCGATCGGCGGGATCGAGGTCGCTAACGTCGTACCCGATCCGGCGGACTCCTGCGCCCACAACGTGGCCAATACCCTGCCAGGCGCCTGCGAGCATGCGCAACGGCAGCGGCGCGTGGGGCTCGACGGCGGCCGGCTGCTTGGAGCGTGCACTGCTGCCCCGGCCGTTCCTGGACGTGGCTGCACTGCTTTTGGATGCAGCTGCGCCCCGGCCTGTGCCGCCGGATTTACTGCTGGAGCTGCCTCGTGGCGTGGAGGAAGTACGGGTCGCCATGATTGCCACGCTACCCCAAGGGGGCCCGAAATCCGCGGATTTCAGGCCCCCTGGGATGCATGTTGCCGGTGGACTACGCTTCCAGGACCACCGGAATGATCATGGGACGGCGACGAAGCTTCCGGTTCACCCACGTTCCGATGATCCTGCGCACGACCTGCTGCAGCTGGTGGTTGGTGTGGTCTGCGTGGTTGAGCACGGCTTCTTCCAACGCAGCGTTGATCTTGGGGATGATTTCGTCGAAGACGGCGTCGTCCTCCGCCACACCGCGTGCATGGATCTCCGGTCCGGAGACGATCTTGCCGGTGGTCCGGTTAATGACCGTGATGATGGAGATGAAGCCTTCGTCGCCCAGGATACGGCGGTCCTTCAGATCCGCATCGGTGATTTCACCAACGCTGGAACCGTCCACATAGACGAAGCCGACCTCTACCTGGCCAACAATGTTGGCCTTGTGGTCCTTCAGGTCAATGACAGTGCCGTTATCGCTGAGGATGATGCCTTCGGAAGGCACGCCGGACTCTTCGGCAATATTTCCGTTGGCAATCAGGTGCCGGGTTTCACCGTGGACAGGCATCGCGTTGAGGGGCTCAAGGATGTTGTAGCAGTACAACAATTCGCCGGCAGCTGCGTGCCCGGACACGTGAACCTTGGCCGTCCCCTTGTGGATGACATCGGCACCGAGCTTCAACAATCCGTTGATGATGCGGAACACGGCATTCTCGTTGCCTGGAATAAGGCTGGAGGCCAGGATCACGGTGTCGCCCTGGCCAACAACTACACGGTGGTCGCCGTTGGCCATGCGTGAGAGTGCTGCCATGGGCTCGCCCTGGGAACCGGTGGACATCAGGACCACCCGGTCATCGGGGAGATTGTCAATGTTCTTGATGTCCACCAGGATCCCGTTGGGCACGTCAAGGTACCCCAGCTTGGCCGCGATAGCCATGTTCCGAACCATGGAACGGCCGACGAACGCAACGTTGCGGCCGTGCTTGGCTGCGGCGTCGAGGACCTGCTGGACGCGGTGAACGTGGGAGGAGAAGGAAGCCACGATGATGCGCTTCTTCGCCTGCCCAAACAAGCGGTCAAGGGTGGGGCCGATTTCCTTCTCGGCGGTGGTGAACCCGGGAACGTCGGCATTGGTGGAGTCAGCCATGAAGAGGTCCACTCCTTCTTCGCCCAGGCGGGCGAAGTGGCGGAGGTCGGTGATGCGGCCGTCCAAAGGCAGTTGGTCCATCTTGAAGTCGCCCGTATGCAGGACAGTGCCGCCCGCTGTGCGAATGAAGACGGCCAAGGCGTCCGGGATCGAGTGGTTCACTGCGATGAATTCGCATTCGAACGGGCCGAACTGCTCCACCTGGCCCTCGCTGACGGTCAGCGTGTACGGCTTGATCCGATGCTCCTGCAGCTTCGCCTCCACCAAGGCCAGCGTCAACTGGGAACCGATCAACGGGATGTCAGCTTTGAGGCGCAGCAGATACGGAACAGCACCGATGTGGTCTTCGTGGCCATGCGTGAGCACCACCCCAACAACATCCTGCAGCCGGTCCTCGATGTAAGAGAAGTCGGGAAGGATCAAATCAACGCCGGGCTGCGTTTCCTCGGGAAAAAGTACGCCGCAGTCAACGATCAGCAACTTGCCGTCGATTTCGAAGACCGCCATGTTGCGGCCTATCTCCCCCAGTCCACCTAGCGGAACAATCCGCAGTGTGCCTTGCGGCAGTTTCGGCGGAGTAACCAGTCCAGGAAGGGCTGTTTGGGTCATATTGTGCTTCTTTCCGGCGGTGCCGTCCTAGACGTTGAAGTCCATTCCGGCTTCCGCCAAATCCCCGCGGATGGTTTTGATCTCGGCCTCGTCCGGCTCCACGAGGGGCAAACGGACAACCGAGTTGGGCAGGACTCCCTGCCACTTGAGAATCTGCTTGGCGGCTACAGCGCCTTGGACCCGCGTCATGGTTGCGCGCACCACGGGTTCCAGTTCAAAGTTGATGGCCCGCGCCGTGGCAAGGTCATTGGCATTGACAGCGTCAATGAGTTCGCGGAATCGGCGGGTGGCCACGTGCGTGGTCACGCCCACGAGGCCTGCTGCCCCCAGCGCCATCCACTGCAGCGTGAGGCCGTCGTCGCCTGAGTAAAAGACCAAATCGGTCTCGGCCATGACGCGGGTGGCTGCGGCGAAGTCCGCCTTGGCGTCCTTGACGGCCACGATGTTCGGGTGCTTGGCAAGCCCGATCATGGTCTCGGGCGCAATGGCAATGGACGAGCGGCCGGGGATGTCATAGAGCATGACCGGCAGGTCCGTAGAGGACGCAATCGTCTCGAAGTGGGCGCGAACGCCGGCCTGGCTGGGCTTGTTGTAGTAAGGAGTGACGATCAGAAGGCCGTCGATGCCAATCTGGGCCGCGCGCTGGGACAGATGCACGGAATGCGCGGTGTCGTTGGTGCCCGTTCCGGCAATGATGGCAGCCTTGCCCCCCACGGCTTCCTTGACCGCACGGAACATGCCGAGGTTTTCTTCGTCAGTAAGGGTTGAGGTCTCTCCAGTGGTACCGGTGACCACGAGTCCGTCGCAACCGTCCTGGACCAGCTTCTCCGCCAACGCCGCGGCTTGGTCGTAGTCGACCTTGCCATCCTCGGTGAACGGGGTGACCATGGCGGTCAGCAGGGTACCAAGTGCGGGAATGTGGGCGCGGGAGTCAGACATAAGAAAAACGTTACCCTGTCACAGCCATGTTCCGGGAATGGGTTCCGCGTGATGGTCGTCATCGACCCTGCTGACTATGCGGGCTTGGGCGTCCTCGCAGTGCCCTCAGAGCAATATTGCGCCACCGCTTTTTCCTTCAATTGTTCCGCCCAGGCAACCAAACCCTGGGACGCGCGAACATAGTCGAAGAGTTCCCTTGGCGTGAGGGCCTCAAGGTCCGTTTCAGCCAGGCGACGTGCAAGCTCAGCACCTGGCGCCTGCTCGGCGAGGACCGTTCCCTCGCTGCGCCACTGGACATCTTCCGGCGGTTCACCTGCCACGAGTTGCCTGAAAAGGAAGTCGACAACACCTGGACTCATCGCCCTCATGGGTCCTTGGAGGCCTTCCGGAGGCTTTGGAGCATCGTTCATGAAGGCCATGTTATTCGAACATATATTCGAAGACAAGGCCTGTGGGCCGGCAGCGTGTGTCCTTCATACTGGTTCCATGCGGGTGACGACTGTGTTGGTGGAGGGCGAAAGTGACCGGCTTGCGGTGGAGACACTGGCCGTTCGCCTTGGCCATGACCTGAAGGCTGAGCGCGTCACTGTGGTGCCGATGGGAGGCGCGACCAACATCGTTCGCTTCCTTGACCGCTACGGCCCGAAAGGCACGGACCACCGGTTACTCGGACTTTGCGATGCAGGCGAAGCACAGGGCATCGCCCGCGCACTCAGTCGGGCAGGCCTTGGTTCCGGCTCCTTGTCCGGGAGCGGCTTCCACGTGTGCCAAGCGGATCTGGAGGACGAACTCATCCGCTGCCTTGGCGTCGATGCCGTGCTCAACGTCATTGCGGCCCAAGGTGAGCTTGCTTCGTTCCGGCTCCTCCAACGCCAGCCCTCACAGCGCGGCAAGCCGGCACCGGCACAGCTGCGCCGTTTCTTCGGGGGACGCAGCGGCAACAAAATCCGGTACGCCTCCCTGCTCGTCGGCGCACTGCCGGCGGGACAGGCACCCCCACCGCTCGCCCGTCTCGTGGAATCATTTCCGCAATGAGCCATCTGCTGCAACGATGCTTCCAGCCCGCTTCACAGCAGGGCCACAGTCCCTTGTGAGACGATCGCAGCATGACTTCGCAAGAGACGGCGCCAGCCCGGAAGGTGCCCAGGGGACGCAAAGTCTCCACCCGCCTTACGGGCATAGATGCCGCCCGCGGCCTGGCCTTGCTCGGAATGATGGCCACCCATCTGATGCCGACGTTCGGCCCCTCGCCCCAGTGGGAACCCACGTGGGTCGGACTGGTTTTCTCGGGCAGGTCCGCTGCGCTGTTCGCAGTCCTCGCCGGAATCGGGTTGGCACTCACCACCGGAAAACAGGAGCCGCGTCAGGGCCTGGACCTCTGGGCGGCGAGAAGCGGTGTCGCGATGCGCGCCTTGGTGATTGCCGTCGTCGGGCTGACGCTTGGGGGTCTGGACGTCAACGTCGCGGTCATCCTGGTGCACTATGCCGTCTTGTTCCTGTGCATCCTGCCGTTTCTGGGATTGCGACTGAAAGCACTCTGCTTGTGGGCGCTCGGCTGGGTACTGGTCTCACCCCTGATCGCCTACCTCGTCCGGCCCTGGCTGCTCGACGCCAACCCTCCCCTGCAGTTGGGGCACAACCCAAACAGCGAGGACCTTGAGACACCGGGGCGCTTGGTCGCCGACTTGTTCTTCACGGGCTACTACCCGGTGTTCCAATGGATCACCTATTTGCTGATCGGACTGGCGATCGGCCGTTTGGCGCTCACGACGGCGAACGTCCAGTTGCTGTTGTTCACCTGCGGATTCGCGGTGGCCGCTTTGGCGAAAATCGTAGGAACCCTGGCCATGGAGGTATGGGGCGGCCGCGCCGCACTGGAAGCACTGCCGGGAACACGGGGATACCCGCTGGAGAGCATGCTCCAAGTGAACCTGACAGGATTGCAGCAGGTGGACTCGTGGTGGTGGCTGGCAAGCGCGGCACCGCATGCCGGCACCACCCTGGATCTGCTTCACACCGGTGGCGTGGCTGCCGCCGTCGTCGGCTTGTTCCTGATGCTGGGCACCCTTGCCCAACGGATCAAGGTCAACTTCCTCATTCTCCTCAGCGGTCCGGGCGCCATGACTCTCACGCTGTATTCACTCCACGTCTGGGTGGTATCCGGTTTCCACAACAAGCCACTGCCAGCGGGGTGGACCGACGAAGGAATGTATTGGACGCAGGCCCTGGCCGCTGTAGGCATCGGCGTCTGCTTTGCCCTCCTGCGCTGGCGGGGACCACTGGAGTGGCTGGCCCACCAGGCGTCGCGCCTGGGCAGTTACCGCCCGGCCACCGTGGGCTGAGAGCGGAAGAGCTTCACGGCGTCGCGCATTGAAGCGCGGGCACGTTTGCGATCGCCGGAGGCGTCGTAGGCGCAGCTCAGCCGGAACCAGGAACGCCAATCCCCGGGTGCTGCCTCGGCCTCCGCACGATACTTTTCGAACTCGGCGTCAGCGGCAGCCCGGACAATCCGGCCACCGGGCGTGCGCGGCAAGGTATCCACAGGAAGGCCTCCCTCGGCCTCCAGGACCTTGGCCATCTGTTCGGTCCGCGCCCCAAACAAGAGCTCACGAATGAGCGCCCAAGCGCCAATCACAGGCAAAACGAGGTAAGCCGCGCCGATACCTTTTGCCACCGGATTGGGATCACCAAGCAACAGGATGGAACGCTGGAGGGACACCACCAGATACAACACCAAGAGCAGGGTGATGGCACCAACCCAGATTTTGGTGCGGTTTTTCTTCACAGACTCCCAAAGAGTTCCCATGATCCTAAAGCCCCAGGTCCAGGTAGCCATCCAGGCCCACGGTCAAGCCTGGGTGCTCGGCAACTTTGCGAAGCCCGAGCAGCACACCTGGCATGAACGAGGCACGATCGAAGGAGTCATGGCGCAGCGTCAGCTGTTCACCAGGCCCGCCGAACAGCACTTCCTGGTGCGCCACCAGCCCGCGGAGCCGCACGCTGTGGACACGTACACCCTCCACATCGCAGCCCCGGGCGCCGTCCAGGGACGTTTCCGTGGCGTCAGGACTTGCCGGCACACCCGCTTCCTGCCTGGCCTGGGCAATCAGCTGTGCAGTACGCACGGCCGTACCTGAAGGAGCGTCAACCTTGTTCGGGTGATGCAGTTCAATGATCTCCACGGACTCGAAGTACTGCGAAGCCTTCGCCGCAAACGCCGACGCCAGCACGGAACCCAAAGCAAAGTTCGGGGCGATCAGGACGCCCGTTTCCGGCTTCTGCTCCAAAAGCGTCCGCAACGACCCAAGGCGCTGCCCATCCCAACCGGTGGTCCCGACCACTGCATGAATGCCATGTTCAACCGCGAAACGGACGTTGGCCTCGGTAGTGTCCGGAACAGTCAGGTCCACAACATACTTGGCACCTGCATCGAGCAGCGTCTGCAGGGAATCGCCGCGACCGAGAGCCGCTACCAGCTTCATATCGTCGGCTGCTTCAACAGCCTTCACGGCTTCAATTCCCATGCGCCCGTAGGCGCCCAGCACTGCAACAGCAAGTTGTTCGGTCATGCCTTTAACCCTACCGCCGGGCCGGGGTGCGGCAGGAACCGTGACTTCGCAAACACTCCCCCGGGCCGTTCCCCCTTACGCCCCGGGCCGTTCCCCCTAGTCCCCGGGCCGTACCCCCTACTCCCCGGCCCCGACCCATTCCACGGTGCCGTCGCTGAAGAACTGTTCCTTCCAAATGGGCACCTGTTCTTTGACCCGGTCCACAAGTTCCGAACAAACGGCAAACGCCTGGCCCCGATGGGCGGCCGCCACGGCACACACCAACGCGGGGTCACCTATCTCCAGCATCCCGATCCTGTGTGCGGCCCAAATCCTGACGGGCTGCGCTGCTTCGCCGGAGTGCTCGGCCACCAACTGCGCGACTACGTCGGCCATGATCCGGTGCGCTGTGGGATGCGCGCTGTAGCTCAGGCGGTCCACGGGCTTGCCCGAATCGTGGTTGCGCACGACGCCGCTGAAGCTGACTACTGCCCCGGCGGTGTCAGACTCCACCGCCGCAATTGCCTGGTCCACGGAGATGGGCTCAGCGCTCAGGACCGCGCTAACAACTTCAAAGTCTGTTTCAGTGCCCATGGCTTCCTTCCAATTGATCGCAAAGGTGCCCGATCACCGGATCCAGGACGGTCAAGCCGTCCATGACGCCCTTCGGGGAACCGGGCAAGTTAATGATGAATGTCTTTCCTGCTGCTCCTGCGTGCCCACGGCTCAGCATTGCCATGGGCGTCTTTGCAGCGCCCGCCCGCCGAATGCCTTCCATAATGCCCGGGATCTCACGATCCAGCAGCGGCAAGGTTACTTCCGGCGTCCTGTCGTCCGGGCTCAGGCCCGTTCCGCCACTGGTGATGACGACTGCGGGCTGCTGGGTCAGGAGCGCCCTCAAAGCCGCGCCAACGGGCTCGCCATCCGGCACCACCATGGTGGGAAAGGCATCAAAGCCGTGCTCCTTGAGCCAGTCCAGGATGACGGGGCCGGTTTCGTCGGCGTAGATTCCCGCTGCCGCACGCGTGGACGCTATGACGACGCCGGCCTTCCGCGGCCCGTGGGCGTTTGGTTCGCACGCACTCATGCTTGGGCTCTTTCCGGCGCCGAACTGCCCCGGTTCCAGTCACCGTGCTTCCAATCCCCACTTTTGCCACCACTTTTTGCCAGCACCTGAATATCCGTCAGGACTGCGTGCTTATCCACGGCCTTGATCATGTCGTAGACGCTCAGGGCCGCTACAGAGGCAGCGGTGAGAGCTTCCATTTCGACGCCGGTGACACCACGCGTCTTCACAGTCGCCAGTACTTCGATCGAGTCGGCTCCCAGCTCAAAATCGACCGTGACCTTGGAAATCGGCAACGGGTGGCACAGCGGGATCAGTTCGGGTGTCTTCTTGGCGGCCATGATCCCTGCCACGCGCGCCACTGCGAGCGCGTCGCCCTTGGGAAGTTCGCCGGCGCCGAGAAGGGCCAGGACTTCGGCAGTACTGCGGACCGTGGCCGTGGCTGTCGCCTCACGGGTGGTGACTGCTTTCTCTGAGACATCCACCATCTGGGCGGTACCGTCTTGACGGAGATGGGTCAGGCCGCCGGTGTTGCCGGACGTGTTCGTGGGAGTTTCATTCACAGCATCCATACTTCCACTTCGCTTCCCTCAGCGAGTTCCGTGACGTCGCTGGGGATCTGCACCAATGCGTTCGAGCGTGCCAAGGCATGCACCAGGTGGCTTCCCGCGCCACCCTCCATGCGGACGGAGCCGTCAGGCAGCACCGTTCCGCGGCGGACTTGATGCTTGCCCTCTGGTGAATGCAGCGGTTCCACCAAACGCGCCCGCTGTACCGGCCTCATTGCCGGGACGCCGTGGATCAGCGAAAGGGCAGGGCGCAGGAACATTTCATAGGAAACGAGGCAACTGACAGGGTTGCCCGGAAAGCCGAGGAACGGAACGCCTTCAAAGCGGCCGATTCCTTGTGGGCCTCCTGGCTGCATGGCCACGGGCAGGAATTCCACGTGCTGGGCGGCCATGGCTTGCCGGACGACCTCGTATGCCCCCTTGCTGACGCCGCCCGTGGTAACTATCAGGTCTACCGGGCCCCTGCCGTCATCGCTGCCAAGGTGGCTGTGTAGCAGGTCGAGCAATTGCGCGGGATCATCATCGGAGATCCGGCTTCGCGCGACGTCAAGGCCTGCTTGGCGCATGGATGCTTCCAGGAGGGTTCCGTTGGAGTCATAGATCTTGCCGGGCGTGAGATTCCGGCCCGGTTCCAGGACTTCATCGCCCGTGGTGACCAGCAGGACATGCCATGGCCTGCGGACTTCGACGGCGGTCAACCCCAGCGCGGCCAACAGGCCAAGCTGAGCGGGTCCTAGACAGGTACCTGCGGGAAGGGCCAGGTCCCCTTCTTTGATGTCGCTGCCCGCGTGCCGAACATAGGTATTGGGAGCAACGGCGGGGAGTTCAACCTCAACGTCCCTTGCCTCGGGATTCGGGAAGGTGCTGGGGCGTGCCCGCTCAATGGGGACTACGGCGTCGGCGCCCTCGGGGATCATGGCGCCGGTCATGATGGGCGCGGCAAAGCCTGGCTTCAGCACCTCCGGAGCCGCCCCCGCCGGAACAGGTGCCGCCACCCGTAGCTTCGCGCCGCCGTCGGGAATCCCGGCAGAGTTGACGGCAAAGCCGTCCATTTGGGAATTGGCGAATGGCGGCAGGGAAAGTGGCGCGTGGAGGTCCACGGCCAGCACCTTGCCCAGCGCGTCAAGCAGTGGCAGCTGTTCAGTGGCCATGGTGGCGGCAGGACCGCTCAGTAGTTCCACCACGGCGTCGCGATGGGCAGCAACGGATCTGGGCAAGGACATCCTCCTGTGTGGTCACGCTCCTGTCCGGAGATTATCAGGACGTACCCAGAGTAGGGCCTTATGTGACCTTGACGTTGATGGTGTGGTAGCCGGTGGCGCCGTCGGGAGCTACGGGGGTCCGGTCTTCGGTTTGTGGTTTGCCCGAAGAGTCGGTGGCACGCACTTGGACTTCATAGTCGCCGGGTGAGAGGTCAACTCCCAGCTGCCACTGGTACCAGGTATCCGCGGATATCCCTGGTGCAAGCATCACCTGTCGCCAGGGGCCACGGTTGATGCGGAGCTCCACATGGTCCACCCCACGATGCTGGGCCCAGGCCACACCGCCAAATTGCACGTTGCCTGCTTTGACCGTGCGCCCACTACGCGGTACATCGATGCGGGACTGCGTCTTGATGGGGCCGTGATCGCTCCAGCCACGGGGAGTCCAGTAAGCGGTGTCGTCCGCAAACCGGGTGACCTTGAGTTCGGTGAGCCATTTGGTTGCCGAGACGAAGCCGTAGAGTCCCGGCACGATCATCCGTACCGGGAATCCGTGTTCCAGGGGCAGCGGCTCGCCGTTCATGCCAACGGCAAGGAGGGCGTCGCGGTCGTCCGTGAGCGCTTCGAGGGGCGTACTTGCCGTCCAGCCATCGTTGCTGGTGGAAAGCACCATGTCTGCCCCTGGTTTGGGACCGGCCATGGCCAGGAGTTCCCGTACAGGCCAGCCAAGCCACAGGGCATTACCGATGAGGTCGCCGCCCACTTCATTGGACACGCACGCGATGGTGATGTGCCGCTCCGTCATGGGCTTTGTGAGGAGCGTCGCGAAGTCGAGCTCGACCTCGCGATCCACCATTCCGGTCACTTTCAGTTTCCACTGTGGAGGATCGATGGCCGGCACAGTCAAAGCGGTGTCGATCCGGTAGAAGTCGGGGTTCGGTGTCACCAGGGGGCTGATCCCTTCCAGCGGCAGCGATGCCCCTGCAGGGATAGCCTGCTGCGCCGTCGATGGAGCCGGCAGCGTCAAAGTGCCCCTGAAACCGGAAGCCACGGTGGTGGCCCGCGTAAGGATACTGGTGACCACTCCACCCACGGCTGCCGCAAGCGATGTGGCCGCCACGGCGTTCAGGAAGCTCCGCCGTGCCAGAGGGGCAGGTTCCGGCGGAGGTGAGGCACTGGCCGGATCTGACGGCACCACGCCGGATGACGCTTCACGTAGCGGGACCCACGTGCCTAGGCGGCGAATCAGCGTGCGGAGCAGCAGCATGGTGACGACGGCGGCCACGATGGGTGCGATGGCGGCCTGCGGTGTTGTTTGGGCCCGGGTCAGGACAGCGCTGAGGCCCGCCGCGCCGGCCAAGGCCGCCAGAACAAGTCCGAGTCCGGTTCGACGGCGCTCCAGAATCCCGGCCAGGGCAGCCAGAACCACGGCCACAACCAGGATGGAAGCGACCAGCACGATCTTGTCCGCCGTCCCGAAGAGCTGTACGGCGAGGTCCTTCACTCCGGGAGGAACGGAATCGATGACGGCGCCGCCCAGTGCCGTCACTGGCGAAACGAGGGGGCTAAGGAAGCCCGCGCTCAGCTCGCCTGCCGCAATGCCTGCTCCCCCGGCCGCCACACCGGCAACCGCAGCCCAGAATCCGGGCTTTCTCATGCTGCGCCTCCTTGGCGATCCACAACAGATCCTGTTTGAACAGATCCTGCCGGAAGGGAACCAGAAGGAAGCGAACCAGCCGGAAGTGACAGCGCAAACCGACAACCGCCGTCGACGTTTTCCACCTTCACCGCTCCCCCGTGCGCCTTGACAATGCCAGCCACCATGCTCAATCCAATTCCTGCTCCGCTGTAGCTTCCCTGCGATCCCGCCGGGTTCCCCCTTGAAGGGTCCTTCTGCCAGCCGGTTTCGAACAGGTGGGGAAGGTCCTCCTCCGGGATGCCCCCGCAGTGGTCCTGAACTGCGACCACGGCGTTTCCGTTGTCGCGCCCCACGCTGGTGTGAACGTCCGTGTCCGGCCTGCTGTAAATGATCGCGTTGAGCAGCACGTTCCGGATCGCCCTGGCCATGCTGGGTCCGTCGGCCACGGCCATGCACTCGCGGTCTCCTCCGCCGGTGAGCGTAATGCCGCGTTGGGCGGCCAGCGGCGCCAGATCGGACAGAGCATCACTGACAAGGTCATAGAGGTCCAGGGACTCGGCGCGCAAGCGAAGGCTTCCAGCCTGGATCTTGGACAACTCCAGAAGGTCGTTGACCATGGCAGTCATTTGTTCGGTCTGCCCGATGATCTTCCGGTAGTACTCCGGGATATCGGCCACCATGCCGTCCTCAAGGGCTTCGGTCATGGCGCGCATGCTGGCAAGTGGAGTACGGAGGTCATGTGAAATCCACGAGACGAGCTCGCGCCGCGCGGTTTCAATGGCGGCTTCCCTGGCCCGCGACTCCGCAAGGTTACGGCTGCTGGCCTCCAGTTCCTGTGCCAGTTCAGCGAGTTCCGAGGTCATGGCAGGTCCGGTCCGCTTTCCGTTTTTAGTGGGTTGGTCCAGGGTTTCGCCCCGGCCCAGTCTCCTGGCCGCCGCCACAAGGCGCGCCGCGTTCCGGGATACCCCGGCTCCCAGCACGAGCGATAAGGCCACTGCTACTGCCGAAGCCATGGCCAGGATGTACCACATGACCTCAAGGTCCCTGGCAGAAATGAACATGGCATTGAACGCACTGACCATGCCTGCCACAAGGACAGCCACGGTAGCCACCACAACCAGGCAGATCTGGGCCAACACCGAAGCCCGGCGAAGGACACGTAGCAGCACAAGCGTGATGGCACCGATGACCACTGCCCACAGGAGCACCCAGGCAAGGATGGTTGCAAGCTCAGTGCCCTCCATGGCCATCCCCCTTGGCGTCGAACCTGTAGCCAACGCCCCAAACCGTCTTAAGGAGCTCAGGCTTGGTGGGGTTGACTTCGATCTTCTCGCGGAGGCGCCGCACATGGACGGTCACAGTGGAAAGATCGCCGAAGTCCCAGCCCCAGACTGCCTTGATGAGTTCTTCCCGGCTGAAGACCTGGTTTGGCCTGCGCAGCATGAAGGCCAGGAGATCGAACTCACGCACCGTCAAAGTCAGCGGCGTTCCACGGTGCGTGACGGTCCGGGATGCGGGATCCAATTCAAAGCCTGCCAATTCGACAGGTGGTTCGGGGGAGAATTCCTTCACGCTGCGGCGAAGGACGGACTTGACGCGAAGGACAAGCTCCCGCGGCGAGAACGGCTTGGTGACGTAATCGTCCGCGCCCATCTCCAAACCAAGGATGCGGTCATCTTCGGTTCCCAGTGCCGTAACCATGATGACCGGCACGCTCATGCTCTGGCGGAGCCGGCGACACACTTCCACGCCGTCCAGCCCCGGCAACATGCGGTCCAGAATCACAAGGTCCGGCTGTCGGGTTGCTGCGAGCCTGAGCGCCGAGAACCCATCCCCGGCCACGTCCACCTGGAACCCGGCTTGCAGGAGATAGTCGCGGACGACATCAGCGATGGTCTGCTCGTCTTCGACGAGAAGGATGCGGCGATTGCCGGGCTCTGCCGCTGTTGATGCCGATTGCATGCTCACGCTTTCAGCATAGGTACGCCGAAGCTGCCCGGCATCGGATACGGGTCACTTCCGGGTGAATGTACGCATTCCGTAAGAACTGCCGAGGGCACCGGACATGGCCGCGACGTTTTCAGGATCAGCCGAACCAATGTCCGCTGAGTGAAACGAAATGTAGCCGGTATCACTGTTCAGCCCACGGTGGCGTAGCCTGAATTCATGAGTGTTCAGCTTGGCATGCCTGTGCCTCCTTTGGGCAGCGCTGCAGGCGGCCCGGTTCCGCCGCCGCGTCCAGCTGGCACGCCCGCCGGTTTGTGGGACCGCTATGGACGGCGCGCGACTGATATGCGCCTTTCCCTGACAGACAAGTGCAATCTGCGGTGTACGTACTGCATGCCTGCGGAAGGGTTGGAATGGCTCTCCAAGCAGGCGGTGATGACCAAAGACGAAATCATTCGCATTGTGCGTGTAGGCGTTGGCGCCCTGGGCGTGCGGGAACTGCGCCTCACTGGTGGTGAGCCGTTGGTCCGGGCTGATCTGGTTGACGTCATTGCAGGCATCCGGAACGAGCACCCTGACCTTCCCATTTCGATGACCACCAATGGCGTGGGCCTGGACAAGAAAGCGGCCGCCCTCAAAGCCGCAGGACTCACGCGGATCAACGTCTCCCTGGATTCGCTCCACGAGGAAACCTTCACCAAGCTCACACGCCGGCCTTTCCTGGACCGTGTCCTCGCCGGCGTGGACGCCGCATGGGCTGCCGGTCTTGGTCCGGTCAAGTTGAATGCCGTGCTGATGAGGGGCATCAACGATGCCGAGTCTCCTGACCTCCTCGCCTGGGCCTTGGACCGTGGCTACGAACTTCGCTTCATCGAACAGATGCCGCTGGACGCCGACCACGGGTGGACCCGGCGCAACATGATCACTGCGGCTGAAATCCGGGATTTGCTGTCAAAGGACTTTGTCCTCGGTCCGGACCCGCGGGAACGCGACGGCGCCCCTGCCGAACGATTTGAAGTACGACGCCGGAACCAGGCAACGGGTGAAGCTGAAGGGGCGGTCCTCGGTACAGTCGGGATCATCGCATCGGTCACCGAACCGTTCTGTTCAGACTGCCGCCGCACCCGCATTACGGCTGAAGGCAAGATCATGAGCTGCCTGTTCTCCCGTGAGGAGTTCGATCTCCTCGGACTGCTTCGGGAAGGCGCAACGGATGAGGAGCTTGCCCAGCGTTGGCAGGACGCCATGTGGGTCAAACCCAAAGCCCACGGCATGGACCACACTGGCCTCGGCGCACCGGACTTCGTGCAGCCGGACCGCAGCATGAGCGCAATCGGAGGCTGAACCCTTGCTTGTACGTTACTTCGCTGCCGCACGCGCCGCTGCAGGTGTCGAAGAGGAAATCCATCCACTCCCGGAAGGATCCAGCCTCGAGGCCTTGCTGGAAGCTGCCCTCGCCGTCGAACGTCCTTTGCCTCCGGAGGGGACACCAACGCTTGCCCGCATCGTGGCCCGCAGCAGCTTCCTCAGGAATGAGGTAGCGGTTCGAGACCCTTCTGCTCCCCTGGGCGCCGAGGATGTTATCGACGTCCTTCCTCCGTTCGCAGGCGGCTAAGGGGAAGAGGCAACAAACCCGGATTTATGCCGCCGTCAGGTTTTCCGGAACACGCTCTTGAGCAAAGGAGTGAACTCGGCCGTGCCCTCGAGCCGCAGTTCCGCGGTGTGCACCAGGACGCCATCTTCAACACGGAACGCGTGCCGGGCTACGCCCTCCGGCGTTCGCCGGTCCATCGTCAGCGTCCCTGCATGCCACGTACCGCGCACCGGGGCACTTGGTGGCCGGCCCATGCTGTCCACGTAATACCAGAGCGTATCCCCATGGGCCGGATCCACTGTGAACATCCCGTGCCCTTCGAAGTGCGTTCCATCCGGCTCGCGGTGTCGGTAGCTCTGCACAACGGCGTAGCCCCCCGCAGCTTGCGTGAAAACGGCTTCGGCCTCTGCGGTCCGCGCTGCGCCCCATGGAGACTGTGCCATCTCGGTGATCCCCCGCCAGTGTCCAATAAAGTCCCTCAGCAGTTCTGCGGCATGTCCTTTTGGGGGCACATCCATCACGACTCCAATGTGAGCAGGGCAGCATGATCGTGTGATCATGCTGCCCTGTTTACAGTGCGGGAGTCCAGAGATGGAGGACCAGCTGAATGCGCTGGGTCCTAAAGACCGAAGGTCTCGCTTTCTTCAAACGGCCCGACGACGGTGATGGTGCGGGGAGCTGCGGCAAGTTCCCGGGCGAGTTCCTGGACTTCGTCCACAGTGACTGCCTTGATCCGGGCCAGTGTCTCGTCAATATCCTGGAACTCCCCGGATACGAGTTCCGCCCGGCCGAGTCGGGACATACGTGAGCCCGTGTCCTCGAGGGCGAGGACAATGCCGCCGCTGAGTTGTCCCACGGCCTTCCGGAGTTCCTCCTCTGTAATGCCCTCCTTGGCGAGCTTGTCCAACTCAACACCAAGAAGATCGAGCACTTGGCGCACTTTTGACGGCGTGCACCCTGCATACATGCCGAAATAGCCGGCATCGGCGTACGCGGCGGTGAAAGAGTACGTCGAGTAGACCAGGCCGCGCTTCTCACGGATCTCCTGGAAAAGTCTGGAGGACATTCCCCCGCCGAGCACGGCATTGAGCACGCTCATGACGAATCGGCGATCATCCGTTGCCACGATAGTGGGGCAACCCATAATGATGTTTGCCTGCTCCACGGGACGCTTGACCACGTGAAGGCCGGATGTGCCGGTGATCACGGCTCGGTTGGTGGCCCGACGATCTACCGGAGCTGCTTCCGGATCCAGCTGCCAGCCTGCTGCTTCCAACGCCTTCTGCACGAGATCGCAGACGACGTCATGGTCCAAGCCGCCAGCCGCGGTGATAACCAGTTCTTCCGGACGGTAGTAGCGCTGGTAGTGCTCCCAGACCGAGTCCCTTGCAACCGCCTTGATGGCGTCCGGAGTTCCGCCAATAGGACGCGCGAGCGGGTGGCTGCCGAGCACGGCTGCAACAAATTTTTCGTGGGCTACGTCTGTTGGGTCATCGCTGTCCATGGCGATTTCTTCAAGAATGACGTCCCGTTCCTGTTCCAGCTCCGCCGGATCCAGGACAGCACCGGTGATCATGTCAGCGATGACATTGATGGCCATGGGCAGATCCGTGTCCAGGACCCGGGCAAAGTAACAGGTACTCTCCTTGGCAGTCGCAGCGTTGGACTCGCCACCAACCTCATCAAAGGCTGAAGCAATTTCCAAGGCGGTACGGCGCTTGGTGCCCTTGAACAGGAGATGTTCCAGGAAGTGCGTAGAACCGTGCTGACCATCGGCCTCGTCGCGGGAACCGACTGCCACCCAGAATCCGATGGTGGCCGAACGCTGCCCGGGCATTGCCTCGGTGAGGACGCGGACGCCGCCGGGCAGGACCGAACGCCGTACGACGGAACCGCCCTCGGCACCATGGATGAGGTCGCCGCCGGGAAGTGTCTGCTCCAACGGCAAGGGTACGACAGTCATTAAGACCTTTCGGGTAAAGCCAGAGGGGCCCGTGGACCTTTCAGCCCACCGGCCCCTCCGGGTACTGCTTACAGACTACTCTGCGGAAACTTCGGCTTCTTCTGCAGCTTCCTCGGAGGCTGCGCCTTCTTCCTCGGCGACAACCGGGGAGAGGGAAAGCTTTCCGCGGTCGTCGATCTTGGTGATCTCGACCTGGACCTTCTGGCCCACCGAGACGACGTCATCAACGTTGTCCACGCGCTTGCCGTTGGCGAGCTTGCGGAGCTCGGAGATGTGCAGCAGGCCGTCCTTGCCCGGGGTAAGGGAAACGAAAGCGCCGAACGTGGTGGTCTTGACGACCGTGCCCAAGTAGCGCTCACCGATTTCCGGTACCTGCGGGTTGGCGATGGCGTTGATGGCGGAACGTGCTGCATCAGCAGACGGACCGTTGGTGGCGCCAATGTAGACCGTGCCGTCATCTTCGATGGAGATGTCCGCGCCCGTGTCTTCCTGGATCTGGTTGATCATCTTGCCCTTGGGGCCAATGACCTCGCCGATCTTGTCTACGGGGATCTTCACGGCGATGACGCGGGGGGCGAACTCGGAGAGCTCATCCGGGGTGTCGATCGCTGCGTTGATGACCTCGAGAATGTGGAGGCGGGCTTCGCGGGCCTGCTTCAGCGCTGCTGCCAGCACGGAAGCGGGGATGCCGTCGAGCTTGGTGTCCAGCTGGATGGCCGTGACGAACTCGGACGTACCGGCAACCTTGAAGTCCATGTCGCCGAAGGCGTCTTCGGCGCCGAGGATGTCGGTCAGGGCTGCGTAGCGGGTCTGACCGTCAACCTGGTCGGAAACCAGGCCCATGGCGATACCGGCAACAGCTGCCTTCAGCGGGACACCTGCGTTGAGCATCGAGAGCGTCGAAGCACACACCGAACCCATGGACGTCGAACCGTTGGAACCGAGGGCCTCGGATACCTGGCGGATGGCGTAAGGGAACTCTTCACGGGTAGGCAGAACCGGTACCAGGGCGCGCTCAGCGAGGGCACCGTGGCCGATTTCGCGGCGCTTCGGGGAACCGACGCGGCCGGTTTCACCGGTGGAGTACGGCGGGAAGTTGTAGTTGTGCATGTAGCGCTTGCGCGTTACCGGCGACAACGAGTCGATCTGCTGCTCCATCTTGAGCATGTTCAGCGTGGTGACGCCCATGATCTGGGTCTCGCCACGTTCGAAGATGGCCGAACCGTGAACGCGGGGCAGAACTTCGACCTCTGCGGTGAGCTGGCGGATATCCGTCAGGCCACGGCCGTCGATGCGCACCTGGTCCTTGAGGATGCGCTGGCGCACAACGTGCTTGGTGACCGAGCGGAAAGCTGCGGACAGCTCCTTCTCGCGGCCTTCGAACTGGCCGGCAAGTGAGCCAAGGACCTCATCCTTGAGCTCGTCGGAGGCGTTGTCGCGGTCCTGCTTGTCAGCGATCTGGAAGACAGCAGCCAGCTTGTCAGCGGCAGCGGCCTCAACGGCAGCGTAGACGTCGTCCTGGTAGTCCAGGAAGACCGGGAACTCGACGGTCGGCTTCGCTGCACGGGCAGCAAGATCGGCCTGGGCTTCGCAGAGAGCCTTGATGAATGGCTTTGCGGCTTCGAGGCCCTCGGAAACAACTTCTTCGGTGGGAGCAGTTGCGCCCTGTTCCTTGATGAGGTTCCAGGAGTTGTCGGTTGCTTCGGCTTCAACCATCATGATGGCGACGTCGTCGCCTGCGATGCGGCCGGCAACAACCATGTTGAACACGGCGTTCTCAAGCTGGGAGTGCTTGGGGAAGGCAACCCACTGTGAGCCCTGTTCGTCGGCGATGAGGGCAACGCGGACGCCACCGATCGGGCCGGAGAACGGGAGGCCGGAGAGCTGCGTGGACATGGAAGACGCGTTGATGGCCACGACGTCGTAGAGCTCGTCCGGGTTAATCGCCAGGACGGTCACAACGATCTGGACCTCGTTGCGCAGGCCCTTCACGAAGGCCGGGCGCAGCGGGCGGTCCATCAGGCGGCAAGCCAGGATGGCTTCCGTGGAGGGGCGGCCTTCACGGCGGAAGAACGAGCCCGGGATACGGCCGGCAGCATACATACGCTCTTCGACGTCAACCGTCAGCGGGAAGAAGTCGAAGCCTTCGCGCGGCTGCTTGCCTGCGGTGGTTGCCGAGAGGAGTGCGGTGTCTTCGTCGATGTAGACCATCGAAGCGCCGGCAGCCTGCTTGGCAAGGCGGCCGGTTTCAAAGCGGATGACACGCTTGCCAAAACGGCCGTTGTCAATAATCGCTTCGGAGAACTGGATTTCGGGACCCTCCATGAGAGTCACCTCCGTTTCTGATTTAGCGGAAGTCCGCCGCATCAACCCAGGCCTCTTCTTTATTCCTGGCCTGTACGACACCCGGTCATCGATCGAGATCCACGGGCAAATCGTCGCCGATTTCTTCCCGGGAATCACTACCGAGGACCGCGAATGCGCGATGCGGTTGATTCCTTTTTTTAGTTGTTTTTGAAGAAGGCGGCCCGTTCCGCGAGGGATCGGGCCGCCCCCAAAGGCAGACTAGCGGCGCAGGCCGAGGCGCTCAATGAGCGAACGGTAGCGGGCGATGTCAGTGTTCTTCAGGTAGGAAAGCATGCGCTTGCGACGACCAACCATGGCCAGCAGACCGCGCTGGGTGTGGAAGTCGTGCTTGTGCTCCTTCATGTGCTCAGTCAGATCCTTGATCCGCTGGGTCAGGACTGCAACCTGGACCTCGGGCGAACCGGTGTCGCCTTCAGAGGTTGCGTATTCCTTGATGATGGACTGCTTTACAGCGGCGTCAAGTGCCACGTGAACTCCTAGAGTTGTGCCGTGCCTCCCGGTGCAGCGCCTCGCTGACGGGTTGCTTCCGATGCGTCTCCGCACACAAAAACAGGTCCAGCCGCCACGGACTGCAGCCGGATCCACTAATAGTTTACCGGCAGGTCAGCATTGTTGTCGAAATACCGCTAGCGCCGGGTCAGCAGCTCGTGTGCCTGGGCTACATCCAGGCACATCTGCTCCACCAGGGCCTCGGGCCCGCGATATGCCACCATTCCGCGGAGCCGCTGGGTAAATTCGACCGCCACAGTCTGGCCGTAGAGGTCAAAGTCCTCCACGTTCTCCTCGGGACGGTCAATAACGTGGGCCTCCACTTGTCGGCTCACACCGTCGAACGTGGGGTTGGAGCCAACAGAGATGGCGGCGGGCCACCGCGTTCCGGACTGGTCTATCAACCAGCCTGCATAGATACCGTCGGCTGGTACGTACCCTGTGGAATCATGCGAAAGGTTGGCGGTGGGAAAACCGAGGTTCCTCCCGCGGGCAGCTCCATGTACCACCTCGCCGCGCATGCGGTGGGGACGTCCCAGGACGGCGGCTGCCGTTACGACGTCGCCTTCGGACAAAGCTTCCCGCACCCAGGTGGAGGAGCAACGGCGGTCGGTATCCCCGTCTTCGTGGACCGGGAAGCCTCCTGCGCCATACTCATTGACAACCTGGACGCCAAAGCCCAACTGCTCGCCGAGTTCCTGCATGGTGACGACGTCTCCCACATTCCCTGCGCCGAAGCGGAGATCGTGGCCAACCACGACGTGCGCAGCGTGAAGGGACTCGAGGAGGACCTGACGGACGAACTCGATGGGCGTCATGGACGCGAGGTCCAGCGTGTATTTCATGACCAGGACAGCGTCCACCCCTGTTTCGCCCAGGGCGTCCAGTTTGTCCTGGAGGCCCATGATCAGCTCCGGGGCCGACTCCGGGCGGTGGACCTGGGCGGGGTGGGGATCGAAGGTCACGGCCACTGACGGGATGTGGTGACGCTTGGCGGTGTTCGTCAGTTGCGCGAGAACATGCTGGTGGCCACGATGGACGCCGTCAAAGTTCCCGATGGTAACGACTGTTGGTCCGAAGTCCCTGGGGACTTCGGTGGGATCGTTCCAGATGTGGACCATCAACCTCGCCTTTTACTGCAGATATTCGTTCCGCCCGGCAACCTCCCGGCGCCGGAACATTCTAAGGTTACCCGCTGTGGCTATTCGCTTTGGACGGCCGCCTCTTGTTCAACCACAGGAGTCCGAGGACGGGCAGCACGAGCGGGACAAAACCATAACCGCGTCCAAACAGCGACCACACAGTGTCATGCGGGAAAGCCACAGGATCGAAGAGGCTTATGGCTCCAACCACCAGCACGCCGAGCAGTTCCACAAGTACCGCGGCCAACGACACTTTGAACCAGGTGCGGCCCGGTTTTGCCAGCGAGATGGTGGCTACGACATAGACGACGGCGGCGAACGCAGAGAGGATATGCGCCAGCGGAGCTTCGGCAAACTTGGTGGCAATCTGATATCCGGCCCGGGCAGTGGCTGAGAGTGCGAAGACGGTATAGACCGCGATCAGCAAGCGCCCAGGGCCGGTGTTCCGTGTGTCTTTTTGGGGTGTCCGGCCGGGGTTTGCCTCAGTCTCGGTTCCAGTCATGTTTCGTTTTTCCTTCAAGGTCAGTACCAGATCTGATTCATGCGGGCAGCCATGACGAGCGCTGTGACGCCCACCGCCGCCAGGACGAAGTTGCTCCAGCGGGTCCGCTCAAGGATGGCCCAGTACACGGCCCCCAACGGGATCATCAACGCTGTGATCAGGTATCCCCAGAACTCCCAGGCTTCACCGGCCATCCGTTCACCCACGGCAACCCGGACAATCGAACCAACCAGGTAGACCAGCAGGGCCAGCTCTACGGCCAGCACGGAGAAGATGGTGACGTCGTTTGGGGCCTTCTTCATCAAACCTGCCACGACGCACGCGATCGTGGATACCAAACCAACAATAAGGATGGAGTAGAAATAGCCGTCCATGCCTACTTTTCCTCGCCGACCGTGGCGGTTCCGGTTCCGGGGGCAAAGACCAGTACAGGCTTCGCGAAGCTCCCGGTATCGGCCAGCAGGGCTACCAGCTCTCCCGACGGCGCGAACGCTGCGGCAGGCTTTTCGGCCGTGGCGGCGTCCGGCGTTCCTGCTCCTGGCCCCGCGGCGATGCGCCGGCCGAAGGAGATCTCGGTAGTTTCTTCTTCGGTGAGCTCCCGGTTGGGCATCAGCGAGCGTGCTGCCAGGGACATCTCCAGAACCTCGAGCTCTTCTGCGAGCTCCTCCAGCGTCCGGGCCTGGTCAAGGGAGTACGGGCCAACCTGCGTCCTGCGCAGGGCCGTGAGGTGTCCACCGACGCCCAAGGCGTTGCCGAGGTCGCGGGCCAGGGCCCGGATGTACGTACCGGAGGAACATTCGACCGTGACGTCGACGTCGACCACCCTTCCGCCGTCGATCCTGTTGATGGCGTGGATGTCGAAGCGGTGGATGGTTACCGGCCGGGCCGCAAGCTTGACCTCTTCGCCGGAGCGGACACGGGCGTAGGAGCGTTCGCCGTTGACCTTGATGGCGCTGACGCTGCTGGGAACCTGCTGGATGGGCCCGGTGAGGGCGGCAACGCCGGCGGCAACGGCGTCGTCGGTAATGTCCACTGCGCTGCGCGCCTCCGTGACTTCGCCTTCTGCGTCATCGGTGATGGTGGTCTCGCCGAGCCTGATGGTAGCTGTGTACGTCTTGGACGTTCCCACAATGTAGGTCAGGAGCCGTGTGGCCTTGTTGATCCCAAGGACCAGCACTCCGGTGGCCATGGGATCGAGCGTGCCCGCATGCCCCACTTTCCGGGTGCCGGCCAGCCGCCGCATCCGGCCAACCACATCATGGCTGGTCCATCCCTGCGGTTTGTCAACGATTACCAGTCCAGAAAGCACGCTTACCAGTATATGGGTGGCTAGGATAGCTCCCATGCCTGAGCTTGCCGCGCACGTCCGCGACGTCCCCGTGAACCAGATCCGTGAAATCACCGAGGCCGCCTGGAGGACCCCGGGAGCGATCGTGCTGAGCATCGGCGAACCAGGCTTTGCTCTCCCACGGCACGTCCTCGACGCCGGAATAGCATGCCTTGAGCGGGACGAAACCAACTACACCCCAAACGCAGGTATCCCCGCGCTGCGCGAAGCCTTCGCCAAGAGGTTCCGTGAGCATCATCACGTGGAAATCGGTGCCGAGCGGGTCTACGTGGTGGACGGAGCGCAGCAGGGCCTGCACTTCGCCATGAGCCTGCTCCTCTCCCCCGGCGACGAAATCCTGATTCCCAACCCCGGCTATCCCACGTTTGCCATGACCAGCCGGCTCCTGAACGCAGTGCCCGTCCGGTATCCCCTGTACCCACATAACGGGTTCCAGCCGGACATTGCGGACATTGAAGCCCTCATCACGCCGCAGACCCGCGTTCTCGTGCTGAACTCGCCGTCCAATCCCTTGGGGGCCGTCATCAGCGAGGATGCCGTCCGCCAACTTGTGGAACTGGCCGTCCGGCACGATCTCTGGATCCTCTCGGACGAGTGCTATGAAGCCTTCACCTTTGACGTCCCGCATGTCAGCCCGGCCCGGTTCGATAGCGACATCCCCGGCGAGTCGCGCGTCTTCACGTCCCTGACGCTGTCCAAGACGTACGGGCTCACCGGCCTACGGATCGGAGCCTTGATCTGCCCGCCGGGCTTGGAAAAGAAAATGAACAATGTCATGGAAGCGATCGTTTCCTGCGTTGCCTCGCCATCGCAGTATGCCGCCTTGGCTGCGTTGACCGGCCCCCAGGACTACGTGACGGATGCGCGAAACCACTATAGGAGCAACCGTGATGCCGCCTCCGTCGTCCTGGAAGGCAAGGGCATTCCGTTCCTTGGCGCGCAGGGAGCCTTCTACCTGTGGGCTGATGTCTCCCACGTCAGTGGCGGCGATGTCCGGGCCTGGGTCCACGCGTTCCTGGCCGATTCGGGAGTTGCGTTCGCGCCCGGCACTGCATTTGGGTCCATCGGCGAAGGCTGGATCCGGATTGCGCTGTGCGGCGATCAGCAGGAACTGCTCGACGGCGTGCATCGGCTTCCTGCCCGGGCCCACGTACTCCCGCCGCAACCGGCGCAGCGATGGGAGCGTCAGTAGTCGGTGCGTTCCGCGTTGTTGCGCCAAGCCTCGAAAGGCGTCTCGGAAGCGGCAACCGGCGCGTGTTCTACAGGAAGCAGCTCAGGCCTCCCGCCGGCAAAGTACTCATAGAACACCGCATCATCGAAGCCGGCCCGGGCGGCTCCGTGCCTGTCCGCGGCGAAGTACACCCGGCCGATCCTGGCCCAGAGCGTGGCCGAGAGGCACAACGGGCATGGCTCGCAGCTGGCATAGAGCACTGAGCCGTTGAGATCGAAGTTGCCGATGTCGGCTGCGGCCCGGCGAATGGCCACCACTTCCGCATGCGCGGTGGGATCGTTGTCCCGTGTGACCCGGTTGACCCCCTCATGGATTCGCCCATCCGGGGTGACGACGACAGCGCCAAACGGCCCCCCGCCGTCGGAGACGTTCTGCACCGCGAGCCGAATCGCATGGTTCAGGAATTCATCACGTTGCTGAGAACTGTGCGCCGACATGCTCCGATCTTAGCGAGCATGGACGGCAGAAAGGCCGGTTCCTCATGAGGAACCGGCCTTTCGACAAGAAAACTTCTAGCGGTTGGCGTCTTCGTCGAGTTCGTCATCGTCCGCGAGGTCGATGTCTTCTTCGTCGAAGTCGTCTTCGTCGATTTCTTCGGGGCCCTCGCCCTTGTAGGGGTCAGCCTCGCCTGCGTGCTTGGCGCCGGCAGCCAAAGCGGCTACCTCGGCGTCGCGACGCTTTGCTTCACGGAGCAGCTCCTCAAGGTTGGATGCGTTGACCGGAATCTGGTCAGCAACGAACTCAAGGGTGGGAGTAAGCCGTACGGTGATATTGCGGCCGACTTCCTGTCGGAGCACACCCTTGGCCTTCTCCAATGCCCTGGCGGCATCTGCGTGGGCTATGTCGTCACCAAAGACGGTGTAGTAGATGGTGGCGTGCTGAAGGTCGTTGGTGACGCGGGCGTCGGTGATCGTGATGGACTCGACGCGCGGGTCCTTGACCCTGCGGCCGAGGGCCTCGGCGACGACGACCTTTATCCGCTGCGCCAACTTGGCAGCGCGTGCCGGATCGGCCATGACTTCCTCCTGGAAAGTAGAAACGGTACGGAACGGGTCCGCCGGGGCTACCCGACGGACCCGCTCCAAGCGGAACCTAGACGCGCGGCTTTTCGCGCATCTCGAAGGTCTCGATGATGTCGCCTTCGGAGATGTCGTTGAACGAGCCAAGACCGATACCACACTCGAAGTCAGTACGGACTTCGGTTGCGTCATCCTTGAAGCGCTTGAGCGTCTCAACGGTGAGGTTGTCACCGATGACCTTGCCGTCGCGGCTAACGCGTGCCTTGGTGTTACGGCGGATGATGCCCGTGCGGACGATCGAACCGGCGATGTTTCCGAACTTGGAGGAACGGAAGACTTCGCGGACTTCCGCAGTACCGAGCTGGACTTCTTCGTACTCCGGCTTGAGCATGCCCTTGAGGGCCATCTCGATGTCATCGATTGCTGCGTAGATGACGGAGTAGAAGCGCATGTCCACGCCTTCACGGTCAGCCAGTTCAGCGACGCGCTCAGCCGGCTTGACGTTGAAGCCGATGATGATGGCGTTGTCCACCGTTGCCAGGTTGACGTCGTTCTGCGTGATGGCACCCACACCGCGGTGGATGACACGGAGCTGAACGTCGTCGTCTCCGACATCGATCTTGAGCAAGGCATCTTCGAGGGCTTCCACGGCACCGGAGACGTCACCCTTGAGGATGAGGTTGAGGGTGTCGATCTTGCCTTCTGCAACGGCTTGGTCGAAGTCTTCCAGGCTGATGCGCTTGCGACGCTTGGCCAGTGCGGCGTTGCGGTCGGCAGCTTCACGCTTCTCGGCGATCTGGCGGGCCGTACGCTCGTCCGGCGTCACCAGGAAGGTGTCACCTGCACGCGGTACGTTGGACAGGCCGAGGACCTGGACCGGACGCGACGGCAGTGCGACATCGAGGGCCTCGCCGTTCTCGTCGAACATTGCACGGACGCGGCCGTGGGCCGTACCGGCCACGATCGTGTCACCCACGGCCAAGGTACCGGACTGCACCAGGACGGTGGCGACGGAACCGCGGCCCTTGTCCAGGTTCGCTTCGATGGCAATGCCTCGAGCGTCCTTGTCCGGGTTGGCGCGCAGATCCAGTGCGGCATCGGCCGTCAGCAGGACGGCGTCGATCAGTTCGTCGATGTTGAGGTTCTGGCGGGCAGAAACCTCAACGAACATGGTGTCGCCACCGTATTCCTCGGGAACCAGGCCGTACTCGGTGAGCTGACCCTTGACCTTGTCAGGGTTGGCGCCTTCCTTGTCGATCTTGTTCACTGCGACGACGATCGGCACGTTGGCTGCCTGGGCGTGGTTGAGTGCTTCAACCGTCTGCGGCATAACGCCGTCGTCGGCTGCAACAACCAGGATCGCGATATCGGTGACCTTGGCACCACGTGCACGCATGGCCGTGAAGGCCTCGTGACCGGGGGTGTCAATGAACGTGATGTCGCGGGCCGTGCCCTCGTGGATGTGGCTGATCTGGTAAGCACCGATGTGCTGGGTGATTCCACCGTGCTCGCCGGCCACAACATTGGAGTTGCGGATGGCATCAAGCAGGCGGGTCTTACCGTGGTCAACGTGACCCATGACGGTGACAACCGGCGGACGTGCCTCAAGGACATCGTCACCTTCGGCGTCAAGCTCGTCCTGGATGTTGATGTCGAACTGGTCCAGCAGCTCGCGCTCTTCGTCTTCCGGCGAAACAACCTGAAGCTTGTAGCCAAGTTCGGCGCCGAGCAATCCAAAGGTGTCTTCGTCGAGGGACTGCGTAGCCGTTGCCATCTCACCGAGGTGGAAGAGAACGGTCACGAGCGACGCGGGGTTCGCATCGATCTTCTCTGCAAAGTCCGTGATGGAGGAACCACGGCGCAAACGGATGATGGTCTCGCCATCGCCGCGGGGTACGGATACGCCGCCCAGCGACGGAGCACTCATCTGCTCCAGTTCCTGGCGCTTTGCACGCTTCGACTTGCGCTGCTTGCCACGACCGGCGCCGCCCTTGCCGAAGGCACCCTGGGTACCACCGCGACCGCGGCCACCCTTGCCGAAGCCACCGCCGGCGGGAGCGCCGCCACCGGTACCTGCACCTGGTGCGCCACCGGGACGACCCGGTCCGCCACCCGGACGGCCTGCGCCACCGGGACGACCTGCGCCACCGGGAGCCGGACGCTCAGTGCGGTTGGGCATCATGCCCGGAGTAGGCCGGTTTCCACCGGGGCCACCAGCCGGACGCGGAGCACCACCGGGACGGGGTGCACCGGGGCGCGGAGCACCCGGACGGGGACCACCGCTGCCTGCTGCAGGACGGGGACCACCCGCACCTGCTGCGGGACGGGGACCACCGGGGCGTTCGCCATCATTGCGGCCACCTGCACGGGGCATGCCCTGTGAGGTTGCAAACGGGTTGTTTCCCGGACGCGGCGGACGTTCGCCGTCGCCACCACGGCCGCGGGGCATGCCCTGGGACGTGGCGAAGGGGTTGTTGCCCGGACGGGGACCGCCGGGACGCGGGGCCTGGCCGCCTTGGCGGGACGGAGCCGGAGTCTCTGCCTTGGGAGCAGGACGGGCACCGGGCTTTGCCGAAAACGGCGTGGATGCAACGGGAGCCGACGGCGCTGCCGGAGCAGGCGCCGCGGGAGCTGGTGCTGCGGGGGCAGGTGCCGCCGCGGCCGGTGCTGCCGGAGCCGGAGCCTTGGGTGCAGCGGGGCCCGGAGCCGGCGCTGCCGGACGGGATGCTGCGGGAGCAGCCGGAGCCTTGGGGGCGGCTGCAGGTGCGGGGGCAGCTGCCTTTGCAGCGCCTGCACCGGGGTAGGCGTCGCGAAGCTTCTTCACGACGGGGGCCTCAATGGTGGAAGAGGCGGAGCGAACGAATTCGCCCAATTCCTGCAGTTTTGTTACTGCATCTTTGGAAGTAATACCGAGCTCTTTGGCGAGCTCATGTACGCGGACCTTGGCCACATTTCTCCTGTCTCGGTCCGCACCGAGCCAGGCACGAACCGTCTACTTCTTACTGCGGGCCCCTGCCGCTAGCGCGACTGAAAGGCCCATTGCAGAGCGCAACAAAGTTGTCATCGTTACGCACTCATCGCTGGGAACTCATCGGGTTTCCATCAGTTTTCTGACCCGCTTTCAGGTTTGGACGGTTTTCCTGTGGCGGCCGGAGCCTCCACAAGTGGCGCGCCTGACATGAAGTAGCTTTCGACGGCGGTTGTTTCAGCAGCGCCCGCGAGGGCCCTTCCGAAAGCACGCCGCTTGATTGCCAATGCCAAGCACTTTTCGCTGGGATGCAGCCACGCACCCCTGCCGGCCATCCGGCGTCGAACATCGACAAGGACAGTGGACGAACCACTACCTTGGGCGACCAGCCGGACAAGCTCGGACCGGGAGCCTTGCTTCCGGCATCCGATGCACGTACGAACAGGGCCATGGCCGCGTTCAAGCAGTTCAGCCACGACGTGTCCTTACCTGCCTCTGCAAACTTGCGCTGACGACCGACACTGCACATGCAGATAAGGCACGTCAAAGCGCGCGGATACCGGACGTAAGCCCGGTTCCATCTATTCTAGCCCCCCGGCCCCGGACAGCCGAAACCGGCCGCACTGTAAGCGCGGCGCGGTTCCGTCGGCCAAGCCGCCGGAACGATCGCTATTCGGTCTTGGCCGGGGCGGCGTCGGACACGATATCGATCCGCCATCCGGTCAGCTTCGCAGCGAGGCGTGCGTTCTGGCCTTCCTTGCCAATCGCCAAGGAGAGCTGGTAGTCCGGCACAACTACCCGGGCCGAGCGCGTTGCCTCGTCCGTAATAGTGACCGAATTCACCCGGGACGGTGACAAGGAGTTGGCGATGAAGGTCGCAGGATCCTCACTGAAGTCCACGATGTCGATCTTTTCGTCGTTGAGCTCAGTCATGACTGCACGGACCCGGGAGCCCATTTCGCCGATGCAGGCGCCCTTGGCGTTGACACCCGGGGTGTTCGCCTTGACGGCAATCTTGGTGCGGTGGCCGGCTTCCCTGGCGAGTGCCACGATCTCGACGGAACGATCCGCGATTTCCGGAACTTCCATTTCGAACAACTTGCGGACCAGGCCCGGGTGCGAACGCGACAACGTAATGGACGGGCCCTTCGCCCCACGGTGGACATCCACCACGAAGGCACGAAGCCTGCTGCCGTGAATGTACTTTTCGCCAGGAACCTGCTCCGGCGGCGGCAACAGGGCCTCCACCGATCCGAGGTTTACCTGGATCATGTGCGGGTTGTTGCCCTGCTGGATCATGCCGGCGACCAGTTCGCCTTCGCGACCCTTGAATTCGCCCAATACGTTATCGTCCTCGACGTCACGAAGACGCTGCAGGATGATCTGGCGTGCCGTGCTTGCGGCGATGCGGCCAAAACCGGCCGGGGTGTCCTCGAACTCCCCGATCGCCTCGCCGTCGTCGTCGATTTCCGTTGCCCAGATGGTCACGTGGCCGCTCTTGCGGTCCAGCTCGGCGCGGGCCTTCTCGAAGGCACCGGGCGTCTTGTGATAGGCCACCAGGAGCGCTTGCTCGATGGTGGGAATCAGGAGGTCCAGCGGGATTTCACGCTCACGCTCCAGGAGTCTCAGTGCGCTCATGTCAATATCCATTAGGCCTCCTCGGAAGGTCCATTGTGTTCGTCTGCCAGCCCGGCCTCGTGGAGGTGGCTGAATTCAATCTCGACTTTTCCGTGGCGGATCCTGTCGAAAGGAATAGTGATGGGGTCGCCCTGTTTGGGCTTCATGCCCTTCTTGACCTCGTGCTCCGGAATGAGGGTCACGCCGGCGTCATCTACTGACGCAATCCGGCCAAGGACGTTCTCACCCTGGATGACGTTGACCCTGACCATGCGGCCGCGCGCCCTGTGCCAGTGGCGCGGTTCCGTCAGAGGACGGCCTACTCCAGGCGAAGAAACTTCGAGGTCGTAGGGACGGCCGTCGTCGTGGGGATCGTTGTCCAGAATATCGGACAACCCACGCGAGACATCTGCGATGGCGTCAAGGCTGACGCCCCCGGTCTCCTCCTGCGGAAGATCCACGACGACGTGGACCGTGCGGTGTGAACCGGCGACGTGGATGGAAACATCCTCGAGGTAGAGCCTGTTGGCAAGGACTGCCGGTTCGAGCAGTGCCTTTAGCCTGCGCTCTTCCGGGTTGTGGATGGTGGCCGTTGAATTCGACTCAGTACGGTCTGTTGAAGTCGTGGCTTCCGAGTCACTCACGTTGCCCGCCGCCTCCCGATAGATGTTGTTGTGACTACTAGCCTAACGATTTTCGGCAGCACATGGTGCACGGCTTTTCCCTTGTCCGCCCGTCCACGTGACACCATGGTGTGTTGTGGACGAGCAGACAAGTGAAAAACGACGATCACCAGCGTGGGGCCGGCTCCTTCTCATTTCCGTGGTTGCGCTGCTCGTTGCGGGCACGGGAATCGTCCTTCTACCGCGGGATTCCGGGACTCCTCCTACAGTTTCGTTCTCCGTATCTGCCCTCGCCGACGCTTTCGCCGATACCAGGAAGCTGCAGGAATCTGCTGCTGGACTGATGGCAGCTGCAGGATCCGGTTCCCAAACGGCCGCCCTGGACGATGCTGTGACATTGCTGACAACACAGTCCCGGGCCCTCCTTCCGCCTTCTCCCGCAGCTTCAACGACAAGCGACAAAAAAGACACGGCCACGGAAGCTACGCCTGCCTCGGTCGTGGCCGGCCTGATCGCCAGCGGCCGGCAACGGCTGGACGACGCACGCGAGGCCGACGGCGGGACCGCCCGGTTGCTGGCCGCCGTCGGATCCGCCCAACTTCTCCAGGGCGAAAAACTGGCTGCTGCGTGGCAGGTGCCGGTGCCGTTGCCGACGTCGAGCGGTAACCCGTCTGCCACAACACCTGCCGTAACAACACCGGCTCCGCACCAGTGCCCTTCAGTCAGCCCCACCCCGGATGCAACCGCTGCCACTACCGATGCCGCTCTTGCGGCGACTGTCCGTTCCGAACAGGAAGCCATTTACGTCTACCAGGTGGCGCTGAAGCGATTGGACGCTGGCGCAACTGCCCAAGCCGCCAAGTACCTTGCAGTACACGAGCGGCTCCTTCAACAAGCAGAAGCCCTGACCCGCCGTAATTGTGGCGACGTCCCCACCCGCGAGGCCGGATACAGGCTGCCTGCACAGTTCGCTGAAGACCCGGCTGCCGGCTTGGGGGCCTTGGAGTCGGACTCCCTGCAGGGATTTGGCGACCTCATCGCGCTTTCAACAGGAGAGACCCGGGACTGGGCTGCCAGCAGCCTGCTGGCCGCCGTCCGCAGGAGCCTGGATTGGGGTGCCACGCTTGCGGCGTTGCCGGGTTTGGAGGTCGATGACGATGACTTGCCTCCGCTGCCGACGCCCACCCCCCAATGAGTAAATCCCACACCCCCAGTAGTGAGTAAAGCGGCGCATGGGATAGGCGAGCCTAGCCATGCTGGTCAAGGCGGCCCGCCGGTGCTTGGCTTGAAGCATGGCTTCCGCAGAAACTGCCACCACACATGAGAACGAACCGCATCGTGATGACCTTGCCCATCGGCTGAACTGGCTGCGCGCCGGCGTTTTGGGTGCGAACGACGGCATTGTCTCCGTCGCAGCAATCGTCGTCGGCGTGGCCGGTGCCACGACCAACACCGGCAGCATCCTTGCTGCGGGAACGGCGGGCTTGGTGGGTGGAGCCATTTCCATGGCGTTGGGCGAATATGTATCCGTCAGCAGCCAGAGCGACACGCAAAAGTCGCTCATTGAGAAGGAACGCAGGGAGCTCGCCGAGCAGCCGGAGGAAGAACTCGAAGAGCTCACCTCGATCTACCAGGCGAAGGGGCTCAGCGCGCGTACCGCCCGGACAGTGGCCGAAGAACTGACGAAGCATGATGCCCTTGCCGCCCATCTGTCCGCGGAGCTCAATATCCACGAGGACGACATCGTCAGTCCGTGGAACGCCGCCCTTGCATCGGCAGTGGCGTTTACCCTTGGCGCCGTGCTCCCCATGCTGGCCATCCTGCTCCCTCCCCCGGCGATGCGCGTTCCGCTGACGTTCGTTGCCGTCCTGCTGGCTCTCGCGATCACGGGAGCCGTGGGGGCTTGGATTGGTGGGGCGCCCAGGTTCCGCGCCGCAGCCCGGGTGGTGTTGGGCGGAGCGTTGGCGCTTGCAGCCACGTTCTCGATCGGAAGCCTCTTGGGCGCCAGCGGCGTTTTCTGAGGGTACTGCCGCCGGGCAGAGCTAGGCTGATGGCGTGACCCTTCACGCCATGATTCCGATTCCGGGCGACCTGCACGCCCGATACAACCGCGATTCCGCGGGGCGGGACTGGCTGGCGAGCCTTCCGGGGCTTATCCGTGAGGCTTTGGACCGTTGGCAGTTGTCCGTGGACCTCGCACCCGGTGAAGAGCCGTGGAACGGACATGGAGCCTTGGTTGTGCCCGTTCTCCAGCACAGCAGGCAGGCTGCGCTGAAGATCGCCTATCCGCATGAGGAAGCCCTTGTAGAGCGCCATGCCCTGGCCCTGTGGGGTGGCCACGGAGCTGTCCGGCTCCTGGCTGCCGACGCCGCCAGTTGCTCCATGCTGCTGGAACGCCTTGACGCGTCCCGTTGGCTGCAGGATGCCCCCATGGATGAAGCCCGGCAGGTCTGGGGTGACATCATGCGCGGGCTTTCCATTGCGCCGGATGATCGTCCCGAGTGGCGGGGCTTCGATCACATCGCCGCCACGGCCGAGCGCTGGAGCGACGAAATGCCTTTGGAGTGGGAGCAGCAGGACCGCCCCTTCCCGCGATGGTTACTGGAGGCCGCGTTGGAAGTGTGCCAGACCCGCGGTGCTGTTGGCCGACGATCCGGCAGGGACGTCCTGGTGCATACCGATCTCCACTTCATGAACATCCTCGCCACCTTGGACGCGGACCGTCGAGGCTACCTGGCCATCGACCCCCAGCCGCAGATCGGTGAAGCCGAATTTGCGGTGGCACCTGTTCTGTGGAACCGGATCAAGGATTTGCCGGATCGCGATCCGGCGGCTGCCCTGCGGGAGCGATGCCGGGACTTCAGCCTCGCCGCCGGCCTTGATCCGGAGGTCGCGCGACAATGGAGCATCGCCCGCGAAGTCAACAATGCCCTGTGGTCCGCGGGAAAGCGGGGTCATGAAGGCGATGTGGCCCGTTCCCTATGGGTGGCGAGCACACTGGCGGGCAGGACGCTCGAAGGACTTCCAGCAGCAAGGGATTTGCCCGAGCCCGGGGACGCAGTCAGCTGACGTTGTCGTTCCAGACGTCCACGCCGAGCTTGATGATCAGTGCCGCGACGACGATCAGGAACACGATCCGCACAAAGCTGCTCCCCCTGGCTACAGCTGTGCGGGCGCCAAGGTATCCGCCCGCCATGTTTGCCAGGCCAAGCACCAGGCCCACTCCCCACAACAAGGAGCCGTGGGGGAGGAAGAAAATGAGGGCACCGGCGTTGGTGGCCATGTTGACGATCTTGGCCTTCGCGCTGGCTTCAAGGAACGCGTAGCCCATGGCCGAGACCAAGGCGATCACCAGGAAGGATCCTGTACCGGGCCCGATCAGGCCATCGTAAAAACCGATCACGGCACCAATCAGGCAGGCCACCACGTAGTGCTTGTGCCCGTCGTGCCGCAGAGCAGTCAGCTCGCCCGCGCTGGGGCGCAGTGCCGTGAAAATCGCGACGGCGATCAGCGCCAGGACAATGATGGGCTTGAAGACGCTGGCCGGCAAAGATGCAGCGAGGATGGCACCGCCAAAGCTCCCCGCCAGTGCAATCACCGCCATGGGTATTGCCGTCTTGAGGTCCGGTCCCACCCGCCGGTAATAGGTGGCGGCACTGGTGGTGGTGCCGAAGATGGAACCCATCTTGTTCGTTGCCAGGGCCTGGACGGGCGTGATGCCAGGCACCAGCAGCAGTGCGGGGAGCTGGATCAGCCCCCCGCCACCTACTACCGCGTCAACCCAGCCGGCTGCGAATCCAGCCACCACAATCAGGATGATGGTGGTGAGCTGGATAGTCTCGAAGCCGGAAATCACCGGTTACGGACAGCGTTGACCACGTAATCCACGGCCTTTTCCACCGAGATGTTCTCGGCTTCACCGCTGCGGCGGTCCTTGATCTCCACAACGCCGTCCACGAGCCCACGGCCGACGGCCAGGATGGTGGGCACTCCGACGAGCTCGGCATCGCCAAACTTGACGCCGGGAGAAACCTTGGGCCGGTCGTCAAAGATGACGTCGAGGCCTGCAGCCTCGAGTTCCGCCGATAGCTTCTCTGCGGCTTCGAAAATTTCGTCACCGCGGCCCACAGCCACAACGTGTACGTCGGCAGGGGCCACCGTGCGTGGCCACACGAGGCCGCGGTCGTCATGGTTGGCCTCGGCAAGGGCTGCGACAGCACGGGTGACACCAACGCCGTAGGAGCCCATGGTGACAACAACCTGCTTGCCGTTCTGGTCAAGTACCTTCAGGTCCAGCGCCTCGGCGTACTTGCGTCCGAGCTGGAAGATGTGGCCCATTTCGATGCCGCGGGCAGTTTCAAGGGGTCCGGAGCCGTCGGGCGCCGGATCCCCTGCCCGGACGTCTGTGCATTCGATGACGCCGTCCCACGTGAAGTCGCGGCCCGCTACCAGTCCGAAGACGTGCTTGCCATCAATATTGGCGCCCGTCACCCAGGTTGTGCCGGAGACGACGCGGGGATCCACAAGGTACAGCAGCTTGGAAGATCCTTCCAGGCCCAGAACTGCTTCATCCAGGGACAAACCAGGCCCGATGTAGCCCTTGACCAGCCACGGCAGCTTCTTGAGGTCTTCCTCGTTGGCTGCTTCCAGGCCGATCTCGCCCGCGATGGGAAGGAACGAACCAATGTTGGCTTCCACCCGCTTGAGATCCACGGCGCGGTCACCAGGAACGCCGAGGACGACGATCTGGCGTTCACCGGTGGGCAGCGTCACGGCGAGGACGACGTTCTTCAACGTGTCAGCGGCAGTCCAGGCGCCACCGTCGGCCTCGCTGCGGGGTGCCAGCTGGTTGGCTGCGTCAACCAGGGTCTCGATGGTGGGGGTGTTCGGTGTGTCCAGAACCTGGGCAGCCGGTGCGTCCGTGAAGTCAATATCCTCAGGGACAACCGTGGTGACTGCTTCGACGTTGGCGTAATAGCCTCCTGCCGAGCGAACAAAGGTGTCCTCGCCGATCTCCGTGGGGAAGAGGAATTCTTCGCTCTTGGAGCCGCCCATGGCGCCTGCCGTGGCAGCAACCGGAATGACTTCCAGACCCAGGCGGTCGAAGATCTTCAGGTAGGCAGCACGGTGGGCGGCGTAACTTGCGTCCAGGCCGGCGTCGTCAACGTCGAACGAGTAGGAGTCCTTCATGATGAACTCGCGGCCACGGAGGAGGCCTGCACGGGGTCGCGCTTCATCGCGGTACTTGTTCTGGATCTGGTACAGGCTCAACGGCAGGTCCTTGTACGAGGAGTACAGGTCCTTGACCAGGAGGGTAAACATTTCCTCGTGCGTCGGAGCCAGGAGGTAATCGGCACCCTTGCGGTCCTGAAGCCTGAACAGGCCCTCTCCGTACTCCGTCCAGCGGTTGGTGGCCTCGTAGGGCTCGCGCGGGAGCAGTGCCGGGAAGTGGACTTCCTGCGCGCCAATGGCGGACATTTCCTGCCGGATGATTTCCTCCACCTTGCGCAGGACACTGAGTCCCAGCGGCAGCCACGTGTAGATGCCCGGCGCGGCACGGCGGATGTAACCGGCCCGGACCAGGAGCTTGTGGCTGGCGACCTCGGCGTCGACGGGATCTTCACGCAGGGTGCGCAGGAACAACTGGGAAAGGCGAAGGACCACGGGTACGTATCCGTTTCTATGGCAGATGTGGCAAAAACAACTGTCTACTAATCTACCGGCTGCCAGCGCGCCGCTCCGCACAGTGCTGCTTCGCACGGAACGGCCAGCACAGAGAAGAGCCACGCCGTCGCGTCTGGAAGCCCCTGGCCAAAGATCGGCTGGTCATCCTGCGATGGCGTGGCTCAGCGGCCGGCCGGCCGCAGACTCTGTCCGGGGACTAGTCCCCCGTTCCCTCCAGCGGAACGGGATCGCCTGCGACTGGGAAGCATTGGTGACTGCCGAGCTCACGGATGGTGCGGCTGCCGGAAGCAGCCTTCAAGGTCTTTGCCATAATTCCCCCTGTAACCACCCGTGCCCCATCGACACGGCTTGGGAAAAACCTATGTGATAGCGGACACGTTTTCAAGGATTTTGATGGCAAAGGCCTATTGACCGCACCGTTTACCAGACTTAGCGTTAATTCATCACTTGGTGAATTACTCGCTGGCGCCGGAGGCAGCCATGTCACAAGCAGCAATAGAAGCTACGGACCTGCACATCTCCCGGGGCCGGACAAGAATTTTGCGGGGCCTGGACTTCGCCGTGGACAGCGGACGCATCACGGGACTGCTCGGCCCGTCAGGTAGCGGCAAGACAACACTCATGCGCGGCATCGTGGGGGTCCAGCGAATCACGCGCGGATCCATCAGCGTTCTCGGCCGCCCCGCGGGCAGCGCACCGTTAAGGCACGACGTCGGGTACGTCACCCAAGGCGCCAGCGTCTACGCGGACCTCAGTGTCGAAGCCAACGTCAGGTACTTCGGTGCCATGCACAAGGCGTCAGCGACGGACGTAGCGGAGTCGATTGCCGCCGTCGGGCTCGAATCGTTTGCAAAGCAGAAAGCCGGGAACCTCTCGGGCGGGGAGTTCAGCCGCGTGTCCCTCGCATGCGCGCTGGTGGCACACCCCAAGCTGCTGGTCCTGGACGAACCGACAGTGGGCCTGGACCCGGTACTGCGTGCGGAGTTGTGGGAGCGGTTCGTTGACATGGCAGCTGGCGGAACAACGCTTTTGGTTTCCAGCCATGTGATGGAGGAAGCGTCGCATTGTTCCTCGTTGCTGCTTCTGCGGGACGGCCTGCTGCTGGCGCAGCTCACACCCGCCGAGCTTGCCAGGCGGGGACGCAGCAATGACCTTGAGCGCGCGTTCCTGAACATGATCAAAGACGCCGAACGTGGTCCGGACAGCGGTCAGCCAGCAAAGAAAAGCCAGGTGGCATCATGAATCTTCGGATGACCTTTGCCACCACAGCCCGGGTCCTTGGTCAACTGCGGCACGATCACCGCAGCGTGGCGCTCATTATGGTGGTCCCGGCGCTGCTGCTCACCGCCGTCTACTATCTTTTCGAGAACGAAACACTGCCCCCGGGCTTTCCACGCACTTTCGACCGCGTCGGCCTGATGATGCTGGCGATCTTCCCGTTCGTCGTCATGTTTCTGGTCACGTCCATCACCATGCTGCGGGAACGAACCTCCGGAACCTTGGAGCGGCTCCTCACCACACCCATCCATAAAGCAGACCTCTTGTTCGGCTACGCCATTGCGTTCTCCATCATGGCCGCGTTGCAGTCTCTGGTGGCGACGGCAGTTGCATATTGGATCTTCAATCTCGACATCAAGGGAAGTCCGGGGTTCGTCGTGATGATCGCGGTGATCAACGCTGTCCTTGGAGTGGCCTTGGGGCTGCTGTGTTCGGCCTTTGCACGCACCGAGTTCCAGGCTGTCCAGTTCATGCCCGTAGTGGTGGTGCCGCAGATCCTGCTCTGCGGACTGTTCGTTGCCCGGGAGCAGATGAACGACGTCCTCGAGGCCATCTCCGGTGTCCTTCCCCTGACGTTTTCTGTTGATGCCCTTCAGGAGATCGCAGGAAACATCGATGCGACTGACGCCCTGTGGCAAGACACCCTGGTGATGGGCGGAATCGTGGTGGGAGTCCTTGTCCTTGCCTCGTTGACGCTGAGGCGGCAGACCTCATGAGCCTGGAACCCCTGCGCCGCGGCCGTCGAAGCGGAAGCGACCATTCGCGCGAAGCCATTCTGGTGGCGGCCCGGAAGTTGTTCGCAGAGCATGGGTTCGACGGCACGAGTCTTCGCCAGGTGGCGCGGGAAGCCTCAGTGGATCCGGCGATGGTCCATCACTTCTTCAAGGGCAAAGACGAATTGTTCGCCTCCAGCGTGGAGTTGCCTGCCGATCCTGAACAGGTCCTGGCAGGCGTTGAAACCCTGGAACCGGAGGCGAGGGCAGAAGCACTTGTCCGTGCGGTTGTCCGGTTGTGGGAGGGCCCGGCGCAACCCGGCTTGGTGGCATTCGTTCGGGGCACCATCGGATCGAAGGCCAAAACGGCACTGCTGCGGGAGACCGTGAACCGGACCATCCTGTCCCGGGTCATGGTGGGTGTGCAAGGCCCTGCTGAGGAAGTCCGCCTGCGTGGCAATCTGGTGGCCACACAGGTGGTGGGACTGATGCTGCTCCGCTACGTGATCCGGCTCGAACCCCTGTCGAGTGCAGACCAGGAGGAAGTAGTGAGCCTGGTGGCACCGACCATCCAGCGGTATCTCACCGGAAACCTGAACCCGCCCAAGTAAGTAGCAGCTGATGCCGTTTAGAGCCGCCAAAACGGCATCAGCTGCTACTTGGATTGCCTGCTAGAACAAGACCGTTGCGAATGTACCGACTTGCTCGAAGCCGACTCTTTCGTAGGTGGCGCGCGCTTTGGCGTTGTAGTCATTGACGTACAGGCTCGTTACTGGCGCAAAGGTACGTGAGAGATTTACGACGGCGGCCATGTAGCCGGCGCTCTGGTGGTGTCCACGCATGTCCGGATTCATCCATACGCCCTGGACCTGCGTGACGTCCTGGGTAACTGCACCCAACTCTGCCTTGAAGACAACTGTCCCGGCAGCGTCGATGTGGACCAGGGAATGCCCTTGGCGGATGAGCCCCGCAACGCGCCTGCTGTAGAAGTCCTGGCCTCCCAGGAAGGGCGAATAGCCAACTTCTTCTTCGAACATGGCGGCGCAGGCAGGCAGAATGCGTTCGAAGTCCGCCATCGTGCCGAAGGTCAGCAAGGGATTGGCTTCGATGGCCGGGCCACCGGAAATGGTCAAGAGGGGCTGCCTGGAACGGACTTCGTGCGCGAAGTGGCCCAACTGCTCAAAGCGGGAGTAAAGCGCCAGCACTGTTTCCGCCGGCCCGAAGATGGAGGCGTACCGCCTGCCGGACTGGTGGGCCGCCGTAGCCACATATCCGGTCAGCCCGGGGTCGAGTTGCACCGGGACCAGATTGGCCCCGGCCCAACAGGCTCCAAGGAGGGTGTCGTCGTCGAACACGCCAAAGACGCTGGCGCCGCCGCTGGTGGGCGCTGCCGTTCCCACGCTGTCCAGATGCGCCAGGATGAAGACGTTGGCAACGGGATCTTCGCTCGCAAGCGCGCGAAGGGCCAAGGTGTCGGCACTGCCGAGCACCCTGACCCCCAGGCCTGTCTCGTTACGAGACGCTAACCACGGGGCTACCCTTGACAGCATCTTCGCCATCGGCCTCCCCCATCTCTTCAGCGATACGCATGGCCTCTTCGATCAGTGTCTCAACAATTTCGCTTTCAGGCACTGTCTTGATGACTTCGCCCTTCACGAAAATCTGGCCTTTACCGTTTCCGGAGGCCACACCGAGGTCCGCTTCGCGGGCTTCGCCCGGACCGTTGACCACACAACCCATGACGGCAACGCGGAGGGGGATTTCCATCCCCTCAAGGCCGGCGGTTACTTGCTCAGCCAACGTGTACACGTCCACCTGGGCACGGCCACAGGACGGGCAGGACACAATCTCAAGCTTACGCGGACGCAGGTTCAATGACTGCAGGATCTGGTTGCCAACCTTGATTTCCTCCACGGGCGGCGCCGAGAGGGAAACGCGGATCGTGTCGCCGATCCCGCGGGACAGCAAAGCCCCGAAAGCAGTTGCGGACTTGATGGTTCCCTGGAAGGCCGGACCCGCTTCAGTCACGCCAAGGTGCAGGGGCCAGTCGCCCTTTTCGGCGAGCATCTCGTAGGCGGCCACCATGATCACGGGGTCGTTGTGCTTCACGGAGATCTTGAAGTCGTGGAAACCGTGCTCCTCGAAGAGCGAGGCTTCCCAGACCGCAGACTCCACCAGCGCTTCAGGGGTGGCCTTGCCGTACTTCTTCATGATGCCCGGTTCCAGGGAGCCGGCGTTGACGCCAATGCGGATGGACGTCCCATGGTCTTTCGCGGCTGCGGCGATTTCCTTGACCTGGTCATCGAACTTCCGGATATTGCCGGGGTTCACACGGACCGCTGCGCAGCCCGCTTCAATGGCCGCGAAAACGTACTTCGGCTGGAAGTGGATATCGGCGATCACGGGGATCTGGGATTTGCGGGCAATGATTGGCAACGCCTCGGCGTCGTCGGCTGACGGACAGGCAACACGGACGATGTCGCAGCCGGAGGCCGTCAGTTCAGCGATCTGTTGAAGCGTGGCGTTGATATCCGTGGTGGGCGTCGTAGTCATGGACTGCACGCTGATGGGTGAATCAGAACCAACGCCAACGGACCCAACCTTGATCTGCCGCGTCTTGCGGCGAGGGGCAAGGACGGGGGGTGGGGCTGCTGGCATTCCCAGGCTGACCGAGGTCACGTGGACTCCTTGGGTTTGGGGTGGATCGTTGTGGTGGAGGACGCGGGAGCTAGGATGCGTGGGCAGCCAGGACGCCGATAATGGGGTCCCATTCCGTGGTGCGGATGCCGGCTATGACTCCGGCTTCGGCGAACGGATCCTGCTTCAGGAGGTCGTTGAGTTCGGCTTCATCAGCCGACTTGAAGATGAGCAGGGCGCCGGCGCCGTCACCGTAGGGGCCGCTGGCAAGCAGGGTGCCGTCCTCTGCGAGGTCGCCGAGCCAGGCGCGGTGCGCCGGGCGGGCTTCGTCGCGGAGGGCGCCGGATTCGGCGACGTATACATACTCAACAGCGAAAACAGTCATGGAGCTAGCCTATCCCGCCGCGTCCGATGATCCGCCATCCATTCCAGCCCACTGAGTGGTCCCTGCGGGAATCTCAGCCAAAGATATTCACTGGCTTGACGATGTCCGCGTAAATCAGCAGGGCTCCCATGGCCATCAGCAGCGCGGCCACCACATACGTGGCGGGAAGGAGCTTTGCGATATCGAACGCACCCGGATCCGGCTTTCCCCTCAGCCTGGCCACCTGGCGCCGGGCCCCCTCATACAGGGCACCCGCCACGTGGCCGCCGTCGAGAGGCAGCAGGGGCACAAGGTTGAAGATGGCCAGCGCGAAGTTCAGGCCCGCAAGCAGCCCTACCAACGTTCCAATACGCGCCTGGAGGGGGACCTCTTCCATCGCAGCAACCTCGCCGGCCACACGGCCGACGCCAACCACACTGATGGGGCCGTTGGGATCCCGGGGTTCCTCGCTGAAGGCGGCCTTCGCCACACCAACCACACGGGCGGGCAGGTTAAGGATCACTCCGGATATCTGCTTGATGTTCTCCCCCGCCATGGGAAGAACCGACGACGCCGGCTGGGGAACCAAGGCGCTCTGCGGGCCGATTCCCAGGAAGCCCACCTCCTGGTACTTCAGCGTGCCGTTGGCGTCCTGCTCCTGGCGTCCATCGGCACCCACAACCGGCCGCGAGGACAAAACTGGAGTAACTGTGGTGGAAACTTCCGAGCCGTTGCGCTCGACGGTGACGGGTACTGGTTTGCCGGCGGAGGCCCGGATCCAGCCGGTGAGTTCATCCCAGCTGGTGACAGCCTTGCCGTCGAAAGTCTTGACGACGTCGTTCGGCTGCAGCCCGGCAGCCGCAGCAGGTGTTGGCTTGCAGTCCGCCGAGTCCGGGTCCACCGTTTTCCCCGCAGCCACCTGGCACTTTGAGACGTCCGCGATGGTTGTGGTGGGCGTGGCAACGCCAAAACCCATGAGCAGGATGGCAAGGAGAACCAAACCGATCAGCATGTTCATGGCCGGACCGCCGAGCATGACGATGACCTTCTTCCAGACCGGAAGCTTGTAAAAGACCCTGCCTTCGTCCCCGGGCCCAACTTCTTCGTGGGCGAGGGAACGGGCTTCGCTGGCAAGCGTCTGGAACATGCCCGTGCTGGAGGGACGTACCCCGCCATCTTCTTTGTTGGGCGGGTACATGCCGATCATGGCCACATAGCCGCCCAAAGGAAGGGCCTTGAAGCCGTACTCCGTTTCGCCCTTCTTCCTGGACCACAAAGTGGGCCCGAAACCAATCATGTACTTGGTCACGCGCACCTTAAAGAGCTTCGCGGGGACCAGGTGGCCAACCTCGTGCAAAGCGATGGACACTGCGACGCCAATGGCGACGAAGACGACTCCGAGGATGAAAAGAAGGACGGGACTCATGCCGACGGGACTGCTTCCATAGGGGTTTCTTAAACGGTATCTCTGCTATACGGAGCTGTTGGCTAAACGATCATGGGTGCGCGTGCGTGCCCAGCTCTCAGCATCCAGCACGGACTCCACCGTAAGCTCCGAAGAACCTGAATGTTCGCTGAGGACGGACTCCACTGTGTCCACGATGTCCGTGAAGCGGATGCGGCCGGCGTGGAAAGCCTCCACGGCTTCCTCGTTGGCCGCGTTGAAGACGGCAGGATAGGTGCTGCCCTGCTTCGCTGCCCCCTTGGCGAGCTCCACGGCCGGAAACGCAACTGAGTCCAGTGGTTCGAACGTCCAACTTGTGGCTTGGGTCCAGTCGCATGGCTGTGCAGCCCGTGGAACCCTCCCGGGCCAGCCCAGGCCCAAGGCAATGGGAAGCCGCATGTCAGGCGGCGACGCCTGGGCGATGATGGACCCATCCACGAACTGGACCATCGAGTGGACCACCGACTGCGGATGGACCACGACGTCGATCCTGTCCAGGGGTACGTCGAAGAGCAGATGTGCCTCGATCACTTCAAGGCCCTTGTTGACCAGGCTCGCAGAGTTGGTGGTGACCATGAGGCCCATATCCCATGTTGGGTGCGCGAGGGCCTCAGCGGGTGTGACATCGTGCAGCTGCTCGCGGCTGCGGCCACGGAAAGGTCCGCCGGACGCCGTGAGAATCAACTTCTCGACCTCCTGCTCAGTACCCGAACGCAGGCATTGGGCGATGGCCGAATGTTCGGAATCGACAGGCACAATCTGGCCGGGTCCGGCAGCTGCTTTCACCAGGGCACCACCGACAATCAGCGACTCTTTATTGGCGAGCGCCAAGGTGGCACCGGATGCCAGCGCGGCCAGGGTTGGCGCAAGGCCAATGGAACCGGTGATGCCGTTGAGAACGACGTCGCATTCCACTTCTGCGATGCGGGTGGACGCGCCGGGTCCAACGAAAATTTCCGGTGCAAAGTTGCGCAGGCCGCTTCGGGCCGCGGCGGCGTCAATCAGGTTCTGCAATGCTTCCGGATCGCCCTGGGCAATGCCGATTGCCTGCGCCCGCGTGTGCACAGCTTGATGGGCAAGCAATTCCAGGTTCCCGCCGCCGGCGCTCAGTGCCACAACTTCGAAAAGGTGCGGGGCGCCGTCGACGACGTCAATCGCCTGTGTGCCGATGGAACCGGTGGACCCGAGGATGACGATCTTGCGCGGCTGCATTGCTTAAGTATCCCAGCACGTGCAGAAGGCTGCGAACGGAGCCTCGGGCTAAGTGGAAAACCCTGCTTGACCACTTCTTTCCCGGGCGTAACGTGGAATTTGTGGAGTGGCTGGCCTGGTTTGACGCGCAGGACTGGTTTGACGCGCAGGACTACGAATTTGCGCGCCAGGTATTGCAACGCGGAACTGCCGCCCTTTATCTGGTTGCGTTCCTCTCCACAATGAACCAGTTTCCTGCACTCCTTGGCGAGCACGGCCTGCTTCCCGTCCCTTCATTCCTTGACATGGCACGCCGTCTGGCCCGGCCCACTCTCTTCTCGTGGCGGTACTCGGATGCCCTGCTCCGTGCTGTCTGTTGGGTGGGAATTGCCGTCTCGGCCTTGCTGGTGTTGGGCATGCCGCAGCTGGGGCCACCGTGGCTGCCGATGCTGGCGTTCCTCAGCCTCTGGTTCCTGTACATGTCGATCGTGAATGTGGGCCAGACGTTCTATGGCTTTGGCTGGGAGATCCTGCTGCTGGAAGCCGGTTTCACCGTAGCTTTCCTTGGCTCGGACCAGGTTCCACCGCCCACCACCATCCTGGTCCTGATTGTTTGGCTGGTGTTCCGGCTCGAGTTCGGCGCGGGAATGATCAAAATCAGGGGCGGCCGAGAGTGGCGCGACCTCACCGCGATGCTCTACCACCACGAGACGCAGCCGATGCCCGGGCCGCTGAGCCGGCAGTTCCATCTCCTCCCCCGCCCCCTGCACAAAGTGGAAGTGGTGGGAAACCACTTCGCGCAGTTGGTGGTTCCGTTCTTCCTGTTCGCGCCGCAACCGCTGGCCAGTATCGCGGCAGGAATCATCGTCGTGACGCAGCTTTGGTTGGTGGGCAGCGGCAATTTTGCCTGGCTGAACTGGATGGCAATCGTCCTCGCCTTCGCTGCAGTGAGTGATCCGGTGGCGCATGCGGTTCTTCCCGTCATCCCGCTCGAGTGGCATGCAGGTGCCGAAACCCCGGCGTGGTGGTTCGTCGTCGTACTTGCGGTGACGCTCCTGTTGCTGGTCCTGAGTTACCGGCCGCTTGTGAACCTGTTCTCGCGCCAGCAACTCATGAATGCGAGCTTCAACCGCTGGCGCCTCGTCAATGCCTATGGTGCGTTCGGTACGGTGACGAAGCAGCGGATCGAGATCGTCGTCGAAGGCACCCTGGCTGAAGAGCCCGATGCAGCTGACGAGCAGTGGCTGGAGTACGGCTTCAAAGGCAAACCCGGGGACGTGCGCCGCCTCCCGCGGCAGTGGGCGCCATACCACCTCAGGCTTGATTGGCTCATGTGGTTCCTGCCCCTGCGGACCGTCCACGAAGGGTGGTTCTACGCCTTCCTGGAGAAGCTGTTGGAGGCAGACAAGCCCACGCTTGGCCTGCTTCGCCATGACCCGTTCGACGGCGAACGCCCACGTTGGGTGCGTGCGCGCAGCTATCTTTACCGTTTCGCCGGCCGTGAGGAGTTCCGTGAAACGGGTGGGCGTTGGGTTCGGGTGTTCCTGTATGACGCCATTCCGCCGGTCTCCCTTACGCCTCGACGGCGGCGGCTCCTTTAGTGTTGTCTGGCCTGGGATGCGGGCTTGGCCTGCGCGGATTTGGCGTGGGACGCAGGCGGTGGTGCTGTGGACTCACGGACCACCAGATGCGTTGCCAGCTCCACGCGGCGGGAGTCGATGTCCTCGCCACGGACCTGGCGCAGGATGAACCGCAGGGCAGAGCGGCCCATCTCCTGCAATGGCTGTGACACGGACGTCAGGGGTGGAACGGATTCTTCCGCTTGGTGTGTGCCGTCGAAACCGACGAGGCTCATGTCCTCCGGGATCCGGATGTTCTGCCTTCGCGCTTCTGCCAGGACACCCAGCGCGATGCTGTCACTTCCAGCGAATACTGCCGTGGGCGGATCCTCAAGTGCAAGCAGGGCCTTCATGCCCCGCACACCGTTCTCGGGCCGGAACGGGCCGGAGGAGACATAGTCGTCGTCCACGGCAATGCCCTCTGCCATGAGTGCCGCCATGTAGCCGTGTAGCCGCGCCTGGCTGCATTCAGCCGTGGCAGGTCCGCCTATATAGGCGATTTTGCGGTGTCCCAACCCGAGCAGATGGGTAGCCGCGGCCTTGCCTCCGGCCCAGTTGCTTGCGCCAACGCTGAAGACGTCTGCCGGCGGCGGGTTGAGGGGGTCCACCACCACGATGGGGATCCGGCGGCGTTGGAACGCTTCCAGCTGTGCGGAGCCAAAGGCGGAAGTGACCACGATCATTCCGCTGCGGCCTTCGTCGATGATGCGTTGGGCCCGCTCCTCGGGTCCCAAGGGTGACGCTGTTTGCCTGCTGGTCACCGAGAGGATGACCTCCATGTCCGAGACCGCCGCATGCTCCATCACCCCGTTGAGGACTTCCACGGAGTAGGCCGAGTTCAGGGAGTCGAAAACCACTTCAACCGACTGCCGGAGCGGAAGGCTTTTGCGTTGGAGGGGCGACTTGTATCCGGTTCGTTGCAAGGCCTCAAGCACGCGCGCCCGGGTTTCCTCGGCCACGTCCTCCCTGCCGTTCACCACCTTGGAAACCGTAGGCGCTGAAACCCCCACCTCTTTGGCCACGGCAGCCAGTGTGAGTTTGAGCGGACGTTGCTCGCGTTTCATAGTCCCCCTGCTTTCGAAATATTTCGGCTTGGTTCGAGTATGCGGGATGCCCGCGGAAAGCTCAAGACCGCCGCAACTGCAGGCGACTCGTCGCTGAAGTAAGCCTTGACGTGTGATCGAATGCACTTTAGTTTAGACCGTGACCTAAACAGCATTCGCGAAATATTTCGGTATTTTTCGAGACACGGTCACTCCTTTGGGAGATGGGCACGCAGTGCCCAACGAGGCGACTACACATGGAGAAGCAATGAAGCAGTTCCAATCATCACGGCGTTCTTTTCTGGCTCTGGCGGCAGTTACACCATTCGCAGTCATGGCAACCAGTGCCTGCGGTACGTCCGGACCGGGCAGCGCGAGCGGAGGAGGAGCCAGCATGTGGTTCCTCTCCGGTGAGCCGAACCAGACCACCATCCAGAAGGCCGTCGATGCTTTTGGTTCGTCGAATCCCGACAACAAGATTGCTGTGACGTACTTCCAGAACGATGCTTACAAGACGAAGATCAAAACCGCGATCGGCGCCGGCCAGGCCCCAACCATTGTTTATGGATGGGGCGGCGGAACGTTGAAGACCTACGCCGAGGCCAACCAGGTGGAAGACCTGACCAGCTGGTTCGAGGCCAACCCGGACCTGAAAAACAAGTTCTTCCCCGCTTCGTTCGGTGCAGCCACCGTCAACGGCAAGATCTACGCCCTCCCCAACCAGTACGTGGCCCCTGTTGTCCTGTTCTACAACAAAGAGCTCTTTGAAAAGGCCGGGGTCCAGCCACCCAAGACCTGGGATGACGTCATGTCATTGGTCAAGACCTTCAACGACATGGGCGTAGCTCCGTTCTCCTTGGGCGGTCAATCCCGCTGGACCTCGATGATGTGGCTGGAATACCTGCTGGACCGCATCGGAGGGGCCGAGGTGTTCAAGGCGATCTTCGAAGGCAAGCCCAACGCCTGGATGGATCCGGCCGTGATCGAAACGGGAACCAGGATCCAGGAACTGGTATCCGCCGACGGCTTCATCAAGGGCTTCTCCTCCATCACGGCAGATTCGAAGGCAGACCAGGCGCTGTTGTTCACCGGCAAAGCCGCCATGTTGCTTCAAGGTTCCTGGGTCTACGGACCTATGAAGAAGGAAGGCCAGAACTTCGTCCAGAACGGAAAACTGGGCTTCGTCACCTTCCCGACCATCCCGGGAGGCAAGGGAGATCCTAAGAATGGCGTAGGCAACCCTGCCCAGTACATGTCGATTTCGGCCAAGGCCACCGACAAAGAAAAGGAAACGGCCAAGAAGTTCTTCAAGGACGGCATCATGACGGATACGGTCATCGACGCCTACATCAATTCCGGATCGGTCCCGATCGTCAACGGAATTGAAGACAAGCTCGCAACGTCGCCGGACAAGGACTTCCTGAACTTCGTCTATGACATGGCCAAGAACGCCCCGAACTTCCAGCAGTCCTGGGATCAAGCCCTGAGCCCGACCGCGGCCGAGGCCCTGCTCAACAACATCGACCAACTGTTCCTCAAGTCGATCACGCCACAGCAGTTCGCCGAGAACATGAATGCCACCCTGGGCAAATGAGTTCAACAACCACTCACAGGGCTGCCACTGGATCGCGGAAAGTCGAGCAGGCCGGGCAGCAAAAATCCGCACTCGCCTGGCTGACAGTGCCGGCTTTGATCTTCTTCGTGGTGTTTGCGCTCGTGCCGCTGGTAGGTGTCCTGGTGCTGAGCTTCGCCAACTGGGACGGCATCGGCGCCATCGGAGCGGCCGGCCTGGAGAACTGGTCCTCAGTACTCACCGACCCCGGACTGTACAACGCACTGGGCCTGACTTTCCTGATCATGATTGTCTCCTGGCTGGTTCAGACTCCCATCAGCCTTCTCCTGGGAGTCTTCACGGCAGGTACACAGCGTTACAGGGCTGCCTTGGCAGTGTTGTACTTCTTGCCGCTTCTCCTCTCCTCCGCGGCAGTTGCCATCGCATACAAGGCACTGTTGGACCCTAACTTTGGCCTGGCCATGGGACTGGGATTACCCATCCTGGCCCAGGACTGGCTGGGCGTCCCGCAGTTGGCATTGGGCCTGGTCATCTTCGTGATCGCCTGGCAGTTCGTGCCCTTCCACACACTCATCTACCAAGGTGGCGTCCGGCAAATCCCCAAATCACTGTACGAGGCAGCACAGATCGATGGTGCGGGAATCATTAAGCAGTTCTTCCACATCACGCTTCCACAGTTGAAATACACCATCATCACCTCGTCCACCCTGATGGTCGTAGGATCGCTGACATACTTCGACCTCATCTTCGTCCTCACCGGTGGCGGGCCGGGTAATTCCACCCGCATCCTGGCCCTGGACATGTACTTGCGCGGCTTCCGCGCGAACCTGATGGGCCCGGCAAGTGTCATCGCCGTCATCCTCGTCGTTATAGGCCTTGTCCTTGCCTTGTTCCTCCAGCGCCTTGGAGGCAAGGACAAGCAGGGCAGCCAATTGGAAGGTTTGTAAGGTGAGCACTGTCCTTCAAAGCGATTCGAAAACCGCTCCGGCCACTCCCCCGGGCCATTCCATGAAGGCCAAGCAGAGCCTCGGTTCACGGGTCAGGCGGCTGAACCTTCCCGGAGGCCTTGGCGGTTGGATATGGCTGGCCATCATCATTGTGCCGATCTACTACATCGTCATCACCAGCCTGAAGACCTCCGAAGGGTACTTTGGGCAGAATCCGCTGGCCCTCCCTACGGCTCCTACGTTGGAGAACTATCAACTGGTTCTCGAGGCCAACTTCACGACGTACTTCATGAACAGCGTGATCGTCACACTTGGCTCCGTGATCCCCACGGTGTTGATCTCCTTCATGGCTGCCTTCGCGATCGTTCGTGGTCGCGGCCGGTACCTGAAGTTTGTCAACGGCATGTTCCTGATGGGCCTGGCGATTCCGCTCCAGGCAACCATCATTCCGATCTACCTGATGATCATCCGGCTGAATCTGTATGACAGCCTCCTTGCCATCATGCTTCCCTCCGTAGCGTTCGCCATTCCGTTGACGGTCCTGATCCTGTCCAACTTCATCCGCGATGTGCCGAACGAATTGTTCGAGTCAATGCGCCTGGACGGCTGCAGTGATTGGCAGACGATGTGGAGGTTGGCGCTGCCCTTGACCCGCCCGGCGATAGTAACCGTGGCAATTTACAACGGCTTGCATGTCTGGAACGGATTCCTGCTGCCCTTGGTGCTCACCCAAAGCCCCGGACTCCGTGTCCTCCCCTTGGGACTGTGGACTTTCCAAGGCGAGTTCAGCGTCAACATCCCCGCCGTACTGGCCTCTGTCGTCCTGAGCACCCTGCCAATCCTGGTGATTTACGTCCTTGGACGCCGTCAGCTGGTCAGTGGCCTCACCGCAGGCTTCAGCAAATAGCAGCTGCCCCAGGTGCGAATTCAGACAAGAAAGGACTTTCACATGTCAGAACCGAAACCCCTGCGCGTGGGCATGGTGGGCTACGCCTTCATGGGTGCCGCCCACTCCCACGCTTGGCGGACTGCTCCGCGGTTCTTCGACCTTCCGCTCGCCCCGGAATTGGCTGCCGTCGCCGGCCGCAACGAAGAAGGTGTCCGTGCTGCGGCACGCAAGTACGGTTGGGATTCCGTGGAAACCGACTGGCGCCGGCTGATCGAGCGCGATGATATTGACCTCATCGATATCTGCACCCCCGGAAACACGCATGCCGAGATCGCCATCGCCGCCTTGGAAGCGGGCAAGCACGTGCTCTGCGAAAAGCCACTGGCCAATTCAGTGGAAGAGGCGGAGAAAATGACAGCCGTCGCCCAGGCGGCAGCAGAGCGCGGCGTGCTGTCCATGTGCGGCTTCAGCTACCGCCGCACTCCCGCGTTGGCGTTGGCAAAGCGGATGGTGGAGGAAGGGCGCCTGGGCGATATCCGCCACGTCCGGGCGCAATACCTGCAGGACTGGCTCAGTGACGCGGATGCGCCGCTCACGTGGCGCCTGGACAAGTCCAAGTCCGGCTCCGGTTCCCTTGGCGATATCGGTGCCCACAGCATTGACGCCGCGCAGTGGATCACGGGTTCCACAATCACCGGGGTCTCGGCACTGCTGGAAACCTTCGTGAAGGAACGGCCTGTGGGCGGTGACTTCGTGGGCCTCGGTGGCCGCGGCGGTTCGGACGCTCCCAAGGGCCCGGTCACGGTGGACGACGCCGCGCTGTTCACCGCCCGTTTTGCCGGAAAGCACGACGACGGCGCTGCCGCCACCACCGCCACGGAAGGCACCGCCGACGGGACTCCTTCCGGCACTGGTTCCAGCACTATGGCAGGGCCCATCGGCATCTTCGAAGCCACTCGCTTTGCCCTTGGCCGCAAGAACGCCATGCGCCTGGAGCTCAACGGGACCAAGGGCTCGCTGGCTTTCGACTTCGAGGACATGAACTCGCTACAGGTCTACGATTCGGCGCTGGAACCTGACGCCGGATTCCGGAAGATCATTGTCACCGAACCGTCCCATCCGTACACAGGCAATTGGTGGCCCACCGGGCACGGTCTTGGCTACGAGCACGGATTCACCCACCAGGTGGTGGACCTGGTGAATGCCATCGGCGCTGGGGAGCAGCCCTCGCCGTCGTTTGCTGATGCCTTGCAGGTTCAAAAGGTGCTGGCCGCCGTTGAGGCGAGCGCGGGCAACGCGAGCCGCTGGCAGAACGTCTGAGAGGACCAACATGACCCGACCCATCACCCTTTTTACCGGCCAGTGGGCCGACCTGCCGTTTGAGGAAGTAGCGCGCCTGGCTGGCGATTGGGGCTTTGACGGCCTGGAGATAGCCTGCTGGGGCGACCATCTGGACCCGCAGCGCATCGTCGAGGACGACGCGTATCTTCAAGGCAGGCTGGACATCCTGGAGAAGCACCACCTATCGGTCCACGCGATCGCCAACCACCTCACCGGGCAGGCAGTTTGCGATGACCCCATCGATGAACGTCACCGGGACATCCTGGCACCGGACGTGTGGGGCGACGGCGGTCCTGAGGGCGTCCGACAGCGTGCCGCTGAAGCCATGAAGACCACTGCTCTTGCGGCGGCAAAGCTTGGCGTCAAGACCGTCACGGGGTTCACGGGCTCGTCCATATGGAAGTGCGTCGCAATGTTCCCGCCGGCTTCCGAAGCCATGATCGAGCGCGGCTACCAGGACTTCGCAGACCGTTGGAATCCCATCCTGGATGTCTTTGACGAGGTAGGAGTCCGGTTTGCCTTGGAAGTCCATCCTTCGGAGATCGCCTACGACTACTGGACCGCCAAGCGCACCCTTGAGGCCATCGGGCACCGGGAGAACTTCGGCCTGAACTTCGACCCCTCCCACTTCATCTGGCAGGACCTTGACCCCGTGATGTTCCTCCAGGACTTCGCGGACAAGATCTTCCACGTGCATGTCAAGGAATCCGTACGCCAACTCAACGGACGCAACGGCCGCCTTGGATCCCACCTGCCGTGGGCGGATCCCCGCCGCGGCTGGGACTTCGTCACCGCAGGCCATGGCGACGTGAACTGGGAACCCATTTTCCGCATGCTCAACTCGATCGGGTACGCCGGACCCACCAGCATCGAATGGGAAGACGCCGGAATGGACCGGCTGATCGGCGCTCCGGAAGCGTTGGACATGGTCCGCCGGTTGGCTGCCATCCGTCCCCCGGCTGCGGCTTTCGATGCCGCCTTCGCCGCCCGCTGAACCCGCTTACGAACACCCAACAGACTCACCCGGACGTTTAAGAATACAAAGGAAAACATGACAACCAAGAGTAAGACCGCACTTGTGGTTCGGGGCGGCTGGGACGGACACCAGCCGATAGAAGCCACCGAACTGTTCCTCCCCTTCCTCAAAGAGAACGGCTATGAGGTCAGGGTGGAGGAATCCCCCAAAATTTACGCGGACGCTGAATACATGGCCGGAGTGGACCTCATCGTGCAGTGCATGACGATGTCCACCATCGAAAAGGACGAGTTCGAGGGGCTCCGCACCGCCGTCGAAAATGGCACGGGGCTTGCCGGCTGGCATGGCGGGATCGCCGATTCCTACCGCAACACTTCGGACTACCTGCACTTGATCGGGGGCCAGTTCGCCTGCCACCCGGGCAAGCATGAAGACGAACGGACCGGGGAACAGTCAGATAACTATGTTCCCTACACGGTGAACATGCTCCCAGCCGCAGCAGAGCATCCCATTACCCAGGGAATCGCAGACTTTGACCTCGTCACCGAGCAGTATTGGGTTCTGGCCGACGACTACATCGATGTCCTGGCGACCACTACGCAAAAAGTACGCGAATGGGACCCTTGGAACCGTGAAGTGACCTCCCCCGCCATCTGGACCAGGCAATGGGGCAAGGGAAGAATCTTCGTTTCCACTCCCGGCCACCGAGTCGAAATCCTCCAGGACAGCAACGTCCGCACCATCATCGAAAGGGGCATGCTGTGGGCATCCCGCTAAATGTAGGAATCATTGGCTGTGGCGCCATCATCGCCCAGTACCTGACGAACTTCCGCAGACTGGATGCGATCAACCTCGTGGCCGTCGCGGACCTTGATCCCGCCCGGGCGCAAGCAGTTGCCGACTCTTACGACGGCGTCCGTGCTCTGACGGTGGACGAGCTGCTGGCCGCAGACGACGTCGAACTCGTCCTGAACCTGACCATTCCTGCAGCGCATGCCGACGTCGCGCTCAAGGCCATTGCCGCGGGCAAGTCCGTGTACGGCGAGAAGCCGCTGGCAGCGACCACCGCCGAGGCCCGGCAAGTACTCGACGCCGCCGCCGCGGCAGGCGTGGCTGTCGGCTGCGCTCCCGACACCGTGCTGGGTACCGGCATTCAGACAGCGCGCAAAGCGATCGACGACGGCCTGATCGGTGCTCCGGTTTCGGCGACCGCCACCATGGCAACGCCCGGGCATGAGCGCTGGCACCCCAACCCCGATTTCTACTACCAGCCCGGCGGGGGTCCGCTGCTGGACATGGGCCCCTACTACGTATCCGCTCTGGTCACGCTGCTTGGCCCCATAGTGTCCGTGGTGGGCGCGGCCAGCCACACGCGCAGCGAACGAACCATTGGCTCCGGTCCCCGCGAGGGGCAAAAAGTGCCGGTCGAAATCGATTCCCATGTCACAGGTGTACTGGTGCACGCATCCGGCGCCCTATCGACGCTGTTCATGAGCTTCGACGCCGTCAAGACCAAGAGCCCCAACATCGAAATCCATGGGGAGAAGGGGTCGCTCGTTGTTCCGGATCCCAACCACTTCGACGGCGACGTGCAGTTGTTCGAGTTGGGAGCCGACGACTGGAAAACCCTCCCCGTATCCGCGGGTTACGTCGACGCCGGCCGCGGCTTCGGCATCGCCGATTTGTCAGCAACTCCGGCGGGACAAGAGCCCCGCGCGGGTGGCCAACTCGCCTTCCATGCCCTTGAGGTCATGGAGTCTGTGCTGGAATCCGCCAAGACCGGACAGGCGGTAGCCATCCAGAGCACGGTCAAGCGTCCGGACATGGTGGAACTGGCAGAACTCACGACGCCGGTACGCGCCTAGCGCTGAGGGCACGCCGAGGTGACAGTTGAACCCACAGTTCGGTTTTCCCACGAACGCGTGGATTCAACTGTCACTTCACGTGGCGGGCCCGGCGCAGTGTTGCCTCGGCGTGCTTAAGAATAGGGCCGTCGATCATCTTGCCCTTGAACTGGAAGACGCCCGATCCGGCCGCAGATGCTGCATCGAGAAGCTCGGCGGCCTCGGTCACGGCTTCGGGCGTGGGAGCGTAGGCTTCCCGTACGGTTGCCACCTGGCTGGGGTGGATGCACGCCTTGGCACCGAAACCACTGGCCACGGCGTCAAGGGATTCAACAGACAGGCCCTGGAGATCGGGGATGTTCACATACACGGAGTCGATGGCTTCCTTGCCGGCGGCTTTGGCAGCAAGCAGCACAGCGGACCGTGAGTGCAGTGCCACGGCCCGGTAGCCGCCGTCGTCGTTCCTGCTGGAGAGGCCACCCAGGGAAGCCAGCAGGTCCTCCGCGCCCCACATCAGGGCAACCACGTTGGGTTCCGCGGCGATGGCTGCAGCATTGACGATGCCGGCCGCTGTTTCGCAGAGCGCAATCACGCGGTAGCCCTCAAGCGTCCTGAGCTGCTCAGCACTCTCCGCTTTGGCGAGCATGACGGTGCGGTAAGGAGTGTGCGCCAGGCTGTGCAGGTCCTTCTCGAATTCTGCGGAGCCCGCCGGGTTGACGCGGATAATCGTCCGGCTGGGGTCCAGCTCAGCAGTCTCTCCTTCGGATCCGAGCTGCGCGAGGATCGCGCCCCGGGCCCGCTGCTTGTCCCCCGGAGCCACGGCATCTTCGAGGTCAAGGATCACGGCATCCGAGCGCTCCGCCGCCTTGCCGAAACGCTCTGGCCGGTCAGCTGGGCAAAACAGGAGTGCCGGCCCCATGGTGAACGGCGTGACGGCTCCGTGGAGTGACGAGTCGGAAGAAGGCATGAACGGTTCCTTGCTGCTGGAATGCTGACAAATGTGGAAAACAGCCTAGGACTGTGCGGCGTGTGCTTCCTGGGTCCACATCAAGCAGGTACGCGTGGCAAGTGCCACCACCACTCCGTCCTGGTTCCTGCCAGTATGTTGCATGGTCACCACACCTTGGCCAGGACGCGAGGACGACAACCTTTTGGCGGTGATCACCGTTTCCGTGTACAGGGTATCCCCGTGATAGAGCGGGTGGGGAAAGGTGACATCCGTCAGCCCCAGCTGGGCGATGATGGTGCCCTGCGTCAGTTGGGTCACTGACTGCCCCACCATTGTGGACAAGGTGAACATCGAGTTCATCAGCCGCTGCCCGAATGGCTGCGCGGAACTCCAGGCTGCATCCAGGTGCAGCGCCTGGGTGTTCATGGTCAAAGTAGTGAAAAGGACGTTGTCCGTCTCCGTCACGGTTCGTCCGGGCTTGTGGGCGTAGATCACGCCCTCTTCAAGCTCATCGAAGTACAGTCCACGCTGCTCAACAACACGCGTCATACGGTGAGTTCCTGGTCCTCTTCGAAGAGTTCAGCCCCGGTGGCAGCCACTACATCGTCCAAAGTGACGTTGGGGGCGAGCTCACGAAGGACCAACCGCGGCTCCCCTTCGTCCTTGACGACGTCGATCACGGCAAGGTCGGTGATGATCCGGTCCACGCAGCCTTTGCCCGTGAGGGGCAGGGTGCAGTCCTTGACGATTTTGGGCCTGCCGTTGCGGTCCACATGCTCCATCATGACGATCACCTTCTTGGCGCCGAACACGAGGTCCATGGCCCCACCCATGCCCTTGACCATTTTTCCGGGGATCATCCAGTTGGCAAGATCACCGTTGGCTGCCACTTCCATGGCCCCCAGGACCGCCACATCCACGTGGCCGCCCCGGATCATGCCAAAGGACGAGGCCGAATCGAAGAATGCAGCCCCCGGTTTGGTGGTGACAGTTTCCTTGCCGGCGTTGATGAGGTCCGGGTCAACCTGGTCCTCGGCAGGGTACGGGCCAACGCCCAGAATGCCGTTCTCGGAATGGAGGATCACTTCCACACCCGCGGGAATGTAGTTGGGGATCAGGGTGGGCATCCCGATCCCCAGGTTCACGTACTGACCGTTGGTGAGTTCCCGGGCTACCCGTGCGGCAAGTTCGTTGCGGCTCCAGCCTTTGGCCTCGTGATGGTCGACGTCGGCACGCCGGTACTCGTGCCTCACGGCTTCGGGGCGGGGCGGGATGTCATGATACGAGTTGTCGTTCACTGTGCTGCTCCTGCCTGCCCGGTTGCCTGGCTGGTGGTCAGGGCCACCGTCCGTTTCTCAATCCGCTTCTCCGTTGTGGGAGCCACCACCACCCGCTGGACGAAAATGCCAGGGGTATGGATGTGCTCCGGATCCAGCTCGCCGGTTTCCACAAGCTCTTCGACCTCGGCGATTGTTGTCCTGGCAGCCATGGCACAGAGCGGGTTGAAGTTCATGGCTGTTGCATGGAAAACGAGGTTGCCGTGGCGGTCCCCCTTCCACGCATGGACCAAGCCGAAGTCCGGAGTCAGCGACTCTTCCAGCACATAGTCGGCGTCATTGAAGGTGCGCACCTCCTTCGGCGAGGAGGCGATCGCAACGTTCCCCTCGGCGTCGTACTTTTGCGGCAAGCCGCCCTCGGACACCTGGGTGCCCACACCGGCCTTCGTATAGAAAGCGGGAATGCCTGCACCGCCGGCCCGCAGTTTCTCGGCGAGGGTTCCCTGCGGCGTGAGGACCACCTCCAGTTCACCGGCGAGGTACTGCCTGGCGAATTCCTTGTTCTCACCCACGTACGAGCTGATGGTACGGCGGATACGTCCGTCCCTGAGGAGGATGCCCAGGCCCCAGTCGTCCACTCCGCAGTTGTTGCTGACGGTTTCGAGGTCCGTGGTGCCTTGGCTGTGGAGTGCGTCGATGAGTGACACGGGGATACCGCATAAGCCAAAACCGCCAACGGCGAGCGAGGCGCCGTCCGGTATGTCCTTCACCGCTTCCGCGGCGCTGGCAACAACCTTGTCAATCATCCTTGATCCTTCCCGTACGGTTACAGACCCAGCTCGCGGGCGATGAGCATCAACTGCACCTCGGTGGTGCCCTCCCCGACTTCAAGGATCTTGGAGTCGCGGTAATGGCGCGCCACCGTGAATTCGTTGATGAAGCCATAGCCACCGAACACCTGGGTGGCGTCCCGTGCGTTGTCCATGGCTGCCTCGCCTGCGACCATCTTAGCGATGGCCGCTTCAGTCTTGAACGGCTTGCCGGCCAGCATCCTTGCCGCGGCATCGTAATAGGCCAAACGAGCCGTATGGGCCCTGGCCTGCATCCTTGCGATCTTGAATTGGATGGCCTGGTACTTTCCGATGTTCTGGCCAAAGGCGGTGCGTTCCTTGGCATACTTCACCGAAAGGTCCACACAACCCTGGGCCGCGCCCGTGCCCAAGGCGGCAATGGCAATGCGGCCCTCGTCAAGGATCGACAGGAAGTTGGCATACCCCCTGCCCCGCTGGCCCAGGAGGTTCGCCTCAGGAACCCGGACGTTGTCCAACGTCAGCGGATGCGTGTCCGACGCATTCCAGCCCACCTTGTTGTAGGCCCGCTCTGCCTTGAAGCCCGGGGTTTCGGTGGGAACCAGAATGGTGGAGATCTCTTTCCTGGCGCTGCCGTCCGCGTTTTCCGTCTTGCCCGTGACGGCGGTGACTGTGACCAAGGTGGTGATGTCCGTGCCGGAGTTCGTGATGAACTCCTTGTTGCCGTTGATGACCCATTCCCCGTTGTCCACGTGGGCGTGGGTCTTGGTACCGCCCGCATCGGAACCGGCTTCCCGCTCAGTCAACCCGAAGCCGGCCAGGGATCGTCCGGATGCCAGCTCCGGAAGCCAGCGCTCCTTCTGTTCCTGCGTGCCGAACCGGTACACCGGCATGGCGCCCAGGGACACGCCGGCCTCAAGGGTGATTGCCACGGACTGGTCAACCCGGCCCAACTGCTCCAAAGCCAGCGCCAAGGCAAAATAGTCCCCGCCCATTCCACCGAACTCCTCGGGGAACGGCAGGCCAAACAGCCCCATCTCCCCCATCTGCTTGATGACTTCATAGGGGAAGCTGTGTTCTTCATCGTGTTTGGCAGATACGGGTGCCACCACTTCGTCGGCGAATTCGCGGACGGAATCACTGAGGTCCTGGTACTCCTCGTTGAGGTCAAAACTGCTCATAGCTGGACTTCCTTGTCTGTTTCTGCGGGCTTTTCAGTCTCTGCGGGCCCCTCAAGAGGGGCCGCCGCGTGGATAGTTGCGAGCACCTGGTCGGCTTTGACCAGGTCGCCCGGTTTGCTGGTGAGGTGGACGGTTCCGGCAACCGATGCCACTAGTTGGTGCTCCATTTTCATGGCTTCGACCGACAGGAGCGGCTGTCCCTCCTGGACCATGTCGCCGCTGGCAACTGCCACCGAAACCACCGTTCCGGGCATCGGCGAGCGCACCTCCGGGTCCGCAGCACCTTCTTCGCGCTGGATGCCTGCCAGCATCCTCTGAAGACGTTCGGCCCGGTCCAGGACTTCCAGGCGGCAGGACCAGCCGTCGTTGCCGAGGTAGATGTCCCGGGTCCCGCTGACCCCCTCGGTCGCTGTGCCAACCGCGTAGGTGACCCGGCCGCCGTCGAGCTCCAGGACGATGCCGTCACCGGTGCGCTCCACCACCGTGACCTTGGCGGCCCGGCCGGCTTCAGGGCCGGCGTCGATGACTGCCGCGAAAGTGCCGGAGTCCTCCGTCAACGCCACTGTGGCGGTGCCGGTTCCGGGCAGTCCAAAGCTGGCTCGCCAAGCGGCCCGCCGGCCGATGCGCCACGAGTCCGGCGAACTCCAGGCGCTACCAGCGAGCATGGAAGCACCGGAGTTTTCCTTCTTTTCGAGCCACAGCGCCAGGGCTGCAGCGATCAACTCGTTGGCGCCGACGTGCCTGAATTCCATGGACGGCAGCTTGCGTTCGATCAGCCCCGTGTCCAGGTGGCCCTCCCGGACGTCAGGCTCATTGATCAGCAGCCGGAGATATTCCACATTCGTGTCCAAGCCCAGGAGCGTGTACCTGCCCAGGGCAGCGTCCAAGGTGTCCAGCGCAGCGGCGCGGTTATCGCCCCAGGCGATGACCTTGGCCAGCATGGGATCGTAGTCGCCGGTGATCTCAAGGTCCTCGCGCATAGCGGAGTCGATCCGGACGTTCGCGTTGGAGCGTTGCTCTCCGAGCACCTTGGGATCCGCCCCGCCATTCTCGGCGAGCGCAACGATGCGCCCCATCGAGGGCATGAAGTTCCGTTCCGGTACTTCTGCATAGACGCGCGCCTCTACGGCGTGGCCTTCAAGAACGACGTCGGACTGCGCAACGGTGAGCACCTCACCGGCGGCGATCCGCACCTGCCATTCAACGAGGTCTATCCCGGTGACCATTTCGGTGACGGGGTGCTCCACCTGCAAGCGCGTGTTCATCTCCATGAAGAAGAACTCATCGGGATGTTCGTCGGACACCAGGAATTCCACGGTGCCGGCACCGCTGTATTTGACCGAGCGTGCTGCGTTGCAGGCTGCTTCTCCAATGCGGGCCCGTTCGGCCGGGCCGTCCGCCAGCGATTCGAAGAGTGCCGAAGGAGCTTCCTCGATCACTTTCTGATGGCGGCGTTGGAGGGAACATTCGCGCTCGCCCAGGTGGATGACGTTGCCGTGGTTATCCGCGAGGACCTGGACCTCGATGTGGCGGGGTGCCTTGATGAGCCGCTCCAGGAACAGGGTGTCATCGCCGAACGCCGAAGCTGCCACGCGCCGTGCGGTCCGCAGTGTGGCGGCCATGTCTTCAGGCCGCTCCACGATGTGCATCCCTTTGCCGCCGCCGCCTGCCGAAGGCTTGATGAGCAAAGGAAAACCTACGGACGGCGCAGCGTCGATTAGTTCCTGGTCCGTGAGTCCGGGTACTGCGATTCCGGGTACGCATGGGACGTCGTAGGCCATGACGTGGTTTTTGGAACGGATCTTGTCACCCATGACCTCGATCGCGTCAATGCCCGGTCCGATGAACGTTATCCCCGCCGCGTCAAGGGCTTTGGCGAACTCCACATTCTCGGACAGGAAGCCGTATCCGGGGTGGACGGCCTCCGCACCGCTGCGGCGGCAGGCATCGATGATGGCCTCGATTTTCAAGTAGCTCTCCGAGGGCGCCGTGCCCCCGATCGCCACTGCGGTATCGGCAAGGGCCACGTGCCTGGCGTGCTTGTCCGCGTCCGAATAGACGGCAATGGAGCGGATGCCCATGTCCCTCAGGGTCCGGATCACGCGGCAGGCGATCTCACCGCGGTTGGCAACGAGGACGGCGCTGAACGGACGGGATGCCGCAGTGGCGGCCGGTGTGGTGGTGGTTGGCAGAGTCATGGTCACATCCTGAAGAGACCGAAGGAGGTCTCGGGCAGTTGCTGGCGGGAGACGACGTCCAAAGCCAAGCCCAGGACCCGTCGGGTGTCTGCGGGATCGATGATGCCGTCATCCCAAAGCCGGGCGGTGGAGTAATAAGGGCTGCCTTGTTCCTCGTACTGCTGCCTAATGGGAGCTTTGAAGGCTTCTTCTTCCTCGGCAGACCATTCCTGGCCGGCGGCCTCGTACTGGTCGCGTTTTACCGTTGCAAGGACACTGGATGCCTGGTTTCCGCCCATCACTGAAATGCGGGCAGCTGGCCACATCCACAGGAAACGCGGCGAGTAGGCCCGCCCGCACATGGAGTAGTTTCCGGCGCCGAAGGAGCCGCCGATGACAACTGTCAGCTTGGGGACCCTCGCTGTTGCGACCGCCGTGACCATCTTTGCGCCGTTCTTGGCGATGCCGCCTTGCTCGTAGTCCTTGCCCACCATGAAACCCGAGAGGTTCTGCAGGAAAATCAGCGGGACCCCGCGTTGATCGCAGAGTTCGATGAAGTGGGCGCCCTTGAGCGAGGACTCACTGAACAGGACCCCGTTGTTGGCAACGATGCCAACCGGGTGCCCATGAAGATGGGCGAATCCGGTCACCAGCGTGGTGCCATAGTTCTTTTTGAACTCATGGAATTGGGAACCGTCCACGAGCCGGGCAATTACTTCGCGGACATCGTATTGGGCGTTGACGTCCGTTGGCACCACGCCATAAATGCCGGAGGGGTCGACGACGGGCGGCAGGACGACGTCGAGCACGTCCCATGCCGGTTTCGCCGGCTTGGGCAACGTCGCCACGATGTCCCGAACGATCTCCAGCGCGTGCTGGTCGTTCTCGGCGAGGTGGTCCGTAACGCCCGAAATCCGGGAGTGAACGTCGCCGCCTCCCAGTTCCTCGGCGGTGACGATCTCGCCGATCGCTGCCTTCACCAGGGGCGGGCCGCCGAGGAAGATGGTGCCCTGATTTCTTACGATGACAGTCTCATCGCTCATGGCCGGGACATAGGCACCGCCGGCCGTGCACGAGCCCATCACCGAGGCAATTTGCGGAATCTTGGCCGCTGACATTTTGGCCTGGTTGTAGAAGATCCGGCCAAAGTGCTCTTTGTCGGGGAAAACCTCGTCCTGCTTGGGCAGGAATGCTCCCCCGGAATCCACGAGGTAGATACACGGAAGCTTGTTTTCCAAGGCAATTTCCTGAGCCCTGAGGTGCTTTTTTACCGTCATGGGGTAGTAAGTGCCGCCCTTGACCGTGGCATCGTTGGAAATCACCAGGACGTGCCGGCCATGAACCAACCCAATACCGGCAATCACGCCTGCGCCCGGCGAATCGTCGTTGTACATGCCGTTGGCTGCCAAGGGCGCTATCTCCAGGAAGGGGCTGCCCTCGTCCAGGAGGTAGTCGATTCGCTCGCGGGGCAGCAGTTTGCCTCGGGCGACGTGCCGCTCCCTGGATTTCGCGGGCCCCCCGAGGGCTGCCGCGGCAAGACGTTCCTTCAGCTCCCCTACGAGGGCCAGCTGCGCTTCCTGGTTGGCTTCAAAGGTGCCGCTGTGGGGTCCTGCCACGCTGGCGATTGTCTCCATTGACCACTGTTCCATTCCCGGCCCCAGGCCATTTCGGTTAGTGCCACGTAACTGAAATTTAGGTTAGTCTGTATTAACTGTGATGTCCAGCACGGTGGAACTTCACCAAGGAGGAGAACGTGACCGGAGGCCCGGAAACAGGAACTGTCGCCAGCCCAGCCCCAGCAAGCAATCCAGCCCCAGCAACGCAGCGAGGCCAGGCCAAGGAACTCCGCAGGTTGGCATTGCTTTCAGCGGCCGCGGGACTCTTTGCGGAGAATGGCTTCACACGGGTTTCGCTGGAGGATCTTGGGGCGGCGGCAGGCGTCAGCGGGCCTGCCGTGTACCGGCACTTCCCCGGCAAGCAGGCTGTCCTCGCCGAGCTTCTCCTCAGCGTCAGCCGCAATCTGCTCGACGGCGGCCTCCGCGTGGTCGCGGAAGCCGGGAACCCCATGGATGCGTTGAAGGGCTTGATCCAGTTCCAGGTGGATTTTGCGTTGAGCAACCCGGACGTCATACGTGTCCAAGACCGCGACTTCGGGAGCCTCAGCAGCACCGACCAAGCCGAAGTCCGGTCCTTGCAACGCGCCTACGTTGAAACGTGGGTGGACGTCCTGGCACGCATCCACTCCGATGCGGATGTCGCCGGCCTCCGTGTCCGGGCGCATGCGGCCTTCGGCCTTATCAACTCCACACCCCACTCCGTCCGCCATCACGGGCGGAAGATAGCGGTCAAGTCGGCCAGGCCCATCCTGGAACAGATGGCCCTGGCTGCGCTGACAGCAGCCTGACTGTTTACTCTTTCCGGGAGATCGTGACCGTCTTCCAAGTGCATCTTAAAATGTCAGACCCCGATGTAATGATTTTGATCATGGAAGACACCGTGCAGCTGACAGCACTTCGGACGGAACCGTCCCCTGTTGTCGCTGCCCTGGCCGCGATCCGGTCACAACGCTTCTTGAGCATGCCGGACTTGGTCAAGGCCGGGTTCAAGGATTCGACGGCGTCCATCACCGCCATCAGCCATTTCCACGCTGAACTGGGCAACAGAGTTGGGCTGGGCAACGACGCTGGGCTGGGCAACGGCAAGGCCAAGGTCGCCCGGGCTTCAGGGCCCGCGGGCGAGATAGCCACGAGTAGCGGGTCAACAGGCGCCAGATCCACGGACACCGGATCTACGTACACCGGGTCCACAGACGCTCCGATGGTAGACGCCTCGGCCCCCGCCGCCGGAAAGATCCGTGACTCAGATGGGAAAGCTCGCACCGGCCATGGCCCGGAGCTTGCTCAGCCGAGCCCCCATTTCGAAATTAGGCATCCCAATCCTGCAGCTACCGGAGGGGATCTGGCGGCTCTTCTTGAGGACAGTGCGGCTCTTTCGGACCCCCTGCGGGTGTCCGCAGCGGCCGACGCCGCGCGGCTGTGTGGGTTTGTTGAGGCCGCTGACTTTGCCGGCAGGATCGAGGAGATCTCCCGGTCGTTGGAGTACTTGCAGGTTGTCGCGGCGCAGGCGGTGGAAAGGACGCGGAAGGAAGCACAGCAAGCGTCACCGGGGTCGTCGGCTGGCGCGCCCGGGTGGCGGACCGGTTGGACCGAACCAGCCTCGGATGCGAGCGTTACGGGAACGGGCAGCGTCCTGGATGACGGGTACCGGAATGCCGCTGAGTTCCTTCGGGCCCGGTTGCGGATCAGCATCGGGGAAGCCCGGCGCAGGCTCGCCCTCGCACCCGACGTCCTTCCTCAGGCCGGAATGGCCGGGCAGGAGATCCCGGCCCGGCGCGAAGTGCTGGCCGAAGCCCTCTCCTCAGCTCTGGTGCCTTCCCGGTCCGCAACGATCATCAGCACCGCACTGGACAAAGTCCGGCAGCTCGCCGATGACGGCACCATCGCCCGGATGGAACACGCCCTCACCGCCACGGCCAGTGAATCCGACCCGGATTTCGTCACCAAAATGGCCAAACGCTGGGTCGATTCGATCGACCAAGACGGTCCCGAACCGTCCGAAGAAGTTCTCCGCCAAATCCAAGGCGCGTTCCTCCGCCGACGACGCCGCAACGGGCTCCACCACATCGAAATCTTCGCCACCGCAGAACAATACGAAACCCTGGCCACCGCCATGAATACCGCCACCAACCCACGACTCATGGGCCACAACGCCGAGCCCGCCATCGCGCCCGACGCCAGCACCAGCACCAGCACCAGCACCAGAACCAGCACCAGCACCAGCACCAGCACCAGCACCGACGATGGCACCGGAACGGCCCTCCACCCCGGACCAGAACACTCGTCAGGCGGACCGGATCTGGACCGTCGCACGCGGGCCCAGAAACTCCTCAACGGCCTCGTCGGAGCCTGTGCTGTCGCGATGACCACCGGGAAACTGCCCTCCAACGGCGGACTCCGCCCCCAACTCGCCGTCACCATCGACGAACGCGACCTCTTCGAACGACTCACGGGCCACCAACGACTCAGCACCGGCACAGCAACGTTCCAGGGACCGATGCACGCCAACACCATCCGCAAAATCGCCTGCGACGCCGATATCCTCCCCGTACTGCTCGGAACCGACTCCCGCATCCTGGACATCGGCCGCACCACCCGGATCTTCCCGCCCCACATCCGCAAAGCCATCACCGCCCGGGACCAAGGCTGCGCGTTCCCCGACTGCAGCATGCCCGCCCCCTGGTGCGAAGCCCACCACATCACCTACTGGTCACACGGCGGCACCACGTCAACCAACAACGGCACCCTGCTCTGCAGCCACCACCACCACCTCATTCACAAAGAAGACTGGCGCATCGACATCACAACAGGGGTTCCGTGGTTCATCCCGCCACCCCACATCGACCCCAAACAAACGCCCCGACGCAACCACCACCACACACCCCGGAGAACATAAACCTGCCCGACAAAGGTGCCGGATGCGTCACGGGGGGACTGTCCGATAAACGGTGTGTGGGCTCCGGCGGTTTTCATTGTTTGATGGTTCTTTCGAACCGTCCGGCGAACGTTATCGCGAACGCGTTGAGCGCGGGCTTCCACCTCATGGTCCAGCGTGCTCTTCCGCCGCCCGTTGGATCAAGGGATCTAGTGACCAGATACAGGCATTTCAGGGCAGCATTCTCGTTCGGAAGGTGCCGGATGCGATGTACAGATGGTTGCCGGGTGCCTGCGCGCGTGCACAGACGAGTGTCAGTGCGCGTGCACAGTGGTTGCCGCGCGCGTGCACAGACGAGTGTCAATGCGCGTGCACAGTGGTTGCCGCGCGCGTGCACAGACGAGCGCCGGGCCCCTGGCTCTACCTGCGTCAGTTGCCTGACCGCCCCTACCCGCAACCTGCTACCCGTATGTGCTTGGGCTGTTCCAGTATTCCTAGGACTCACAGGGCCAGTTTCAGGGGCTGTGCGGTCCTCCTGCGGCACATAGGCTGGAGCGGATTACATAACGCGAGGAGCGCATCATGAGGATTGCTGTCACTGGGGGAAGCGGAAAATTGGGCAGGAGCGTGGTCCGCCGGCTGACGCAGGACGGCCACCACGTGCTCAACATGGACCGCGCAGGCAAGAGGGGGCACGGCTACGTAAACGTAGACCTCCGCAACTATGGCGAGGTCCTGGACGTCGTCCTTGGTTTGGACGACCAACACAGCGGCTTGGACGCGATCGTCCATTTGGCCGCCATCCCCGCACCGGGGTTGGCTCCGGACGCCGCAATTTTTGAAAACAACATGCTCTCCACTTACAACGTCTTCCAGGCAGCCCGGCGAGCGGGCATCAAGAAAGTGGTTTATGCCTCCAGCGAGACAGTCCTGGGGCTCCCTTTCGATATCGACCCTCCCTACATTCCTGTAGATGAGGAGTACGCGGCGCGGCCTGAGAGCACCTACTCCCTGGTGAAACACCTCGAGGAGCAGATGGCCATCCAGCTCACGCGCTGGGACCCGGCGTTGAGCATCACCGCGCTCAGGTTCTCCAACGTGATGGACCCCGAGGATTACGACGCCTTCCCGTCCTTCGACTCGGACGCCACCCTTCGCAAGTGGAATCTGTGGGGCTATATTGATGCCCGCGACGGCGCCCAGGCAGTGGTTCACGCCTTGGAGAAAAGTGCAGCCGGTTTCGAAACCTTCATCATCGCCGCTTCGGACACCGTGATGAGCCGAAGCAGCGCAGAACTTGCCGCCGAAGTCTTTCCCGGCGTCGAGGTTGTCAAGGAACTGGGCCGGCACGAAACCATGCTGTCCATCGACAAAGCCCGGCGGCTCCTTGGCTTTGAGCCGGAACACAGTTGGCGCGACTACCACTCCAACCGGACCACGCCCACAGAGGACTGAACTCGCGGGCTTGAACGCGCAACGGCCCACCCCTTAGCCGCAGTTTCCTGCAAGCACTCGTAAAGGGGCGGGCCGGCGCAGCTTCCTACATTCGTGAAGCTAGACCATAGTCAACACCATGGCGGGGTCGGACAGGATAGCGCCAAGGTCGGCCAGGAATCGTGAACCCTGTTCCCCATCCACCAAGCGATGGTCGAAGGACAAGCTCAGGGACATCACCTGGCGTACGGCGATCTCATCATCGACCACCCACGGCGCCTTCCTCACGGCACCCAGGGCCACAATGGCCGCCTCGCCCGGATTCAGGATGGGCGTTCCGGCGTCGATCCCAAATACTCCAATGTTGGTGATGGAGATGGTGCCACCCGAAAGATCTGACGGAGACGTCTTGCCGGCACGTGCTGTTTCCGTGAGTTCCGACAGCGCAGTGGCAAGTTCCCGCAGTGTCAGGCGATCGGCATCCTTGATGTTCGGTACCGTCAGGCCTCGCGGCGTAGCGGCCGCGATGCCAAGGTTGACGTAGTTGAACTGGATGATCTCCTGGCGCGCATCGTCCCAACGGGAATTCAACGTTGGGTTGTTTCGTAGCGCTATCAGGACCGCCTTGGCCGCAACGGTAAGCGGAGTGAGCTTGTAGCCCTCAAACGCTTTGCTTGCCTTGAGCCGCGTGAGCAATTCCATGGTGGCTGTGACATCGATCGTCAGGAATTCCGTCACGTGCGGTGCGGTGAAAGCGCTCTGCACCATGGCAGCGGCCGTGAACTTCCGGACACCCTTGATAGGTGTGCGCGTTTCACGCTCGCCGGTGGCTGCCGGCGCCGTTGGTACTGCGCTTGTGCCTTCCGGCTCACCTGTGAAGTTCTGGACGTCTTCCCGCGTGATGAGTCCCCCTGGGCCAGTGCCGGGAACCAGCTGGAGGTCAATTCCAAGATCGCGCGCCAGCTTACGGACCGGCGGTGTGGAACGTGGACGCTCTGCAGGGACATCGTCGGATTTGGGCCTTGCCTGCACTGTTGTTGCCGCAGCCTGCACAAGGCCGCGGGCACGGCGGACCGGGCGCCCGGTCTCCTCGACGACGGCGCCATAGCCCACCAGGTTCGGCTCCCTCTTGGCGGGGGTCGCGTCAGCCTCAGGCGACTCGGCCTGTGACGTTTGAGATTGTGGCGTTTGAGATTGCGCCATTTCAGGTTGTGGCGCTGCAGCCTTGGTCTCGACGGCGGTCGGGTTGCCACCGCCGTTGGCGGTGCCCCCGTTGGAGGCCCCGGCGTCGTCCACTTCGAAGGAGACTATCGGCTTGCCGACCTCCACCACGGAACCGGGCTGCTCGTGCAGTGCCGCTACGACGCCGGCGAAAGGCGACGGCAGCTCGACGACTGCCTTGGCCGTCTCAACCTCCGCGATGACCTGATTGAGGGTGACGGTGTCCCCCACTGCGACCTTCCAGCTAAGGATTTCCGACTCGGTCAGGCCTTCGCCAAGGTCCGGCAGCCTGAATTCCTTGATCATGGTAGCGGTCATCCTTCCAGTCCACTCAGGGAGTTGTGGCGGCCCAACGTGCGGTCCACGCCATCCAGAATCCTGTCCAGGTCCGGCAAATGATGCATCTCAAGCTTCGAATAGGGATAGGGAACGTCAAAGCCAGTAATGCGGACGGGTGCGGATTCCAGGTAGTTGAAGCAGCGCTCGGTAATGCTGGCCGCAATTTCCGCTCCGACGCCACCATTTTGGCCGGCCTCGTGCGTGATGACCAGCCGGCCTGTCTTGCGCACGGATGCCTCCACCACCGGGTAGTCAACCGGGGACAACGAGCGCAGGTCGATGACTTCCACGGAAATTCCTTCATCAGCTGCAGCCTGTGCCGCAGCCTTGGCGGTCTTTACCAGGGGGCCGTAAGCCACCAGGGTGACGTCCGATCCGGCGTTGACCACTGCCGCTTTGTCCAATGGCATCGCTTGGGAGAGGTCGATGGACTCATCGACGTCACCCTTGTCGTGGTAGCGGCGCTTGGGTTCGAAATAGAGAACAGGATCATCGGAGGCAATGACCTGCTGGATCATTGTGTAGGCGTCCTGCGGGTTGGACACCGCCACTACCCGAAGCCCTGAAGTGTGGGTGAAGTAGGCTTCCGGCGATTCCGAGTGGTGCTCCGGCGAGCCAATGCCACCACCGAAAGGAACGCGGATGGTGATCGGCATCTTGACCCGCCCCTGCGTCCGGTAGTGCATCTTGGCCACCTGGCTGACGATCTGATCGAAGGCAGGATAGATGAAGCCGTCGAACTGGATCTCGCACACTGGGCGGTAGCCCCGGTAGGCCAGGCCCACTGCGGTTCCGATGATGCCGGACTCGGCCAGCGGCGAATCGATCACCCGGTGCTTTCCAAAGTCCTTCTGGAGTCCGTCGGTGACACGAAAGACACCACCGAGGGAACCAATGTCCTCGCCCATGAGGATGACTTTGGGATCGTTTTCCAGGGACTTGCGGAGGCCGGCGTTGATTGCCCGGGCAAATGTGAGCTTGGACATCAGAGTGCACCTTCCTCGACGGGCTGGTTGAAACTGCTCAGGTAGCGCGAATAGTGATCCTTCTGGCGTTCAATCCAGGAGTTGGGTGTGCTGTAGACGTGGTTAAAAACGTCCAACGGCTGGGGATCGGGCATATTGACGCAACTGGTTCGGAGCTCGGCTGCGACGGCGTCGGCCTTGGCTTTGACTCTGCCTTCCAGTTCTTCAGTGAGCAGGCCCTTGGCGTCAAGGAGCCGCCGCAGACGGAGGATAGGATCCTTGGCAGCCCAGTCCTCCAGCTCGTTCGGGTCACGGTATCGCGTGGGATCATCGGCCGTAGTGTGCGGGCCCATGCGGTAGGTGACCGCTTCGATAAAGGTTGGGCCGCCGCCGCTGCGGGCACGGTCCAAAGCCCAGCGGGTAGCAGCCATGACGGCGAGGACATCGTTTCCGTCAACGCGCAGGCTGGGGATGCCGAACCCTGTTGGCCTGTCGGCCAGTTGAACGTGGGACTGCACGCGCACGGGTTCGGAAATAGCCCAATGGTTGTTCTGGCAGAAAAAGACCACGGGAGCCTGGAAACTTGCCGCAAACACCATGGCCTCGCTCACGTCGCCTTCGCTCGTGGCGCCGTCCCCGAAGTAGGCCAGCACCGCCGTGCTGGCGCCGTCCAACTGGACGCCCATGGCGTAACCAGTGGCGTGGAGGCTCTGGGAACCAATGATGATTTGGGGTGTCGCCATGTTGATCCGTTGGGGATCCCAGGCGTACAAGGCGTTTCCGCGCCATACCTGGGCGATCTCTGAGACGTGCGCGCCGCGGATGTACGCCACGCCGCTTTCACGGTAGCTCGGGAAGACAAAGTCGTCGTCGCGCAAGGAGCGGCTTGAGCCGATCTGGGCTGCTTCCTGCCCAAGCAGCGGCGGCCACAGGGCCAGTTCGCCCTGCCTCTGGAGGGCTGTGGCCTCGGTGTCGATGCGGCGGATGACTGTCATGTCCTCAAACAAGGAGCCCAATTGTTCATCGCCGATGTCCTTGATCCAAAGATCAAATTCCGGGTGGCTGATCCGTTCGCCTTCCGGCGACACCAACTGAAGGAGGTTGCCCCCCGTCCGCAAAGGATTTTGTGCACTTTGTCCGGGGCGCGGAGCGTCATTTTGCACTCCCTTGCCCGCCTTATCCGTTAACACAGGTGATCGCAACCTTCCGGCTAGGTTTTGCCGACCCTGCTGGACTTGTGATCCAAGCGCAGACCGGCCCCCTGGCTCCTTCGCCAGCGTTAATTGTGACCCTACTCACAAGACGCATCGGGTACAACTACCGTTGAAAAACTTGAGCATTCTGCCATGTTGGGAGTGGCCGAGCCGTGCTAATCTTGCGCATTATGCAACCTTTGGATGGCACTGACACCCGGCTCCTTTCAGCGATGGCAAAGGATCCCAGAGGGACCGTTGTGGCTCTCGCCCAGAAACTTGGTTTGTCCCGCAATACTGTTCAGGCGCGCATGGCCCAACTCGAGAAGAAGCATGCCTTCCTCTCCTTTGAACGGCGAATCAATCCGGTTGCCCTCGGCTACCCCCTTACGGCGTTCATCACCGTGCATGTCCAGCAACAGAAACTCGCCTCGCTCGCGAAGGATCTTGCGGACATCCCGGAGATCCTGGAAGGTTTCGGGCTGACCGGATCAGCCGACTTGCTCTTGCGTGTGGTGGCGCTGGACGCCGAAGACCTCTACCGGATCAACGGCAAGATCCTTGCATGCGACGGCGTTGACCGCACCGATACTGCCTTGGCGATGCGGGAAATGATTCCGTACCGGGTGCAACCCCTGCTGGGCCGGCGCTCCGAAGGCTGACACCCCCCGTTTTCACCTGCTGTTACTACCCTTTGGCCCTTGCCTGTGGAACTGCGGATGCGATTTGATTCAGGTGGACGCATCGGGGGCCGGCCAGCGGTTCCTGGCTACGTGGTGGCGCTGCCGCAGGCTGCCGAAAGGGGCACTACAGTGAGCAACCCGCAAGAACCGAATGGTCGCGACGAAACCCGACACAGCGGAAGCGAATACGGCCAGAACCCACCACCCGTCCCACCCGGCCCCGGGTACCCCCAACCAAACGGGACTCCACCGCAGTGGCAACAGCCGCCGTCGTCCCCGGGTCCCCAAGGCCAGTATGCACCGGGACAATATCCGCCTGACCAAAACCCGTACCCGCAAGGCCAGTACCCCCAGGGGCAGTATGCGCCCGGCCAGTACCCACCCGGGCAGTACCCACCCGGCCAGTATCTACCCGGCCAGTACGGCCAACAGCTTCCGCCGCCGGCCAAGCGCAAAAAGGTGCTTTGGATTGTCCTCGGCATTGTGGCAGGAGTGATCGTCCTGGCCGTGGTGGGCATCCTGGTGCTGGTGAACGTTGTGGGCGGCGCGACGTCGAAGGCGAGGTCTTTGGCTGACGAGTTCACCAATCTGGTGGTTTCAGGGCAAACAGAGCAGGCCTACGACAACTACCTGCACCCGGCCTTGAAGGAAGAACTGGATAAGCAGTCCTTCATCGACGGTATTGCCAGCCTGGAACTTGATGATTCCTGCAAGCCAAATTACAACTCCGTCAGCGTGAATTCGGATAACGGGAATAACAAAGCGGACATCGCGGGAACCTTGCAGTGCACCGGCAAGACCATCGATCTCAAGTACGTTTTCGAGGGCACCAACGATCTCAAAATGAGCAGCATCCGCCTCCGTCCATAAGGGCGGGAAAAAATATTCCGGTTTCCACCCATCCGCAGCAACGCATGGTCCGAATCACTGCTTGAGAGCCCCGCCCGGGGCTCCACAGGACGGTCGGGAACACCCGGCCATCACCGGAAGGTTCGGACCAATGCGTACTTCGCCCAATCGCTTGATCGCCACCATCTTCGGAGCCGTATACCTCTTGGTAGGCGTGCTCGGATTCTTCGTCACCTCAGGAACCGGCTTCTTCGCCACTGAAGGTGCCAACCTGATCATCTTCGCGGTGAACCCCCTGCACAACGTCATTCACCTGGCCATTGGTGCCGCCCTTCTTTATGCAGGTATGAACAGTGTCACGCTTTCCAAATCCGTCAACACGGCGGTGGGCGGTGTCTATCTGCTGGTAGGTATCCTCGGGCTGTTCCTGGTGGGAACTTCGCTGAACATCATCGCCCTGAACGGGGCAGACAACGTGCTGCACCTGGCCAGCGCTGTGGTGCTTCTGGGCGTTGCCCTGTCCCAGGACAAGGCCGTCGTAGCCTCAGCCCGCGCCTGATCATAGAACCCCTGATCACAGAGCCCCTGATCACAGACCCATCGAGACCGAGGACAGCGCCATGGCAGCCAAATATCACCCCACGCTGAACGCCGCTGCATTGTTGTTCGTCTACTTCGCAGCCATGGCCGGCGGGATAGTGGAGCTGTCCATTGCGGCCGGCTACCTCACGGAAGCCGGCGCACCTGGCATGGTGTTTGCCGGCGTGGTGGCCCTCGCAGCCGGGCTGGCCTTCCTGGCGTGGTCTTTGTGGGGACTCCACCGGAACTCCCTTGTCTTGCGCCGGCTTGCCTTTCCAGCTTTGCTGGTTGCCGCCGCTGCCCACATCACTGTCCTTGCAGGGGGTTTGGCGGCCAGTGAAGGCTCGCTTGGAGTGAGCCATCTTGCGGCCCTGGGACTAACTCTGATGGCACTTGCCGGAGGCGGTTGGGTGGGCCGGCAGCAAAAGACCAACGACGGCGGCGCCCACGGCCTGCCAAGGACCGGGCGGCTTCTGGCAGCCGCGTTCGGGGCCGCCGTCGTTGTTGCATCGGTGGCCACGCCGGGATTGGCCGCATCCATGGCCGGCCAGCACGCCGTTCCCCATGGGGAGCATGGACTGGCGCCCTCGGAAGGAACACCTCCCGGACTGGTTCCAGGCGGCCACCACCAGAAGTAATAGCCCGGACCGGCGCACCGTCAACATTGCCCTCTGTTGATGGTGCGCCCGGTTCGTGGATCATGGAGCCATGGATCCCGTTGAGGCGCTCGAAGAAATCTCCTTTTGGCTGGAACGCGGCCAAGCCCCCACTTTCAAGGTCCAGGCCTTCAGGAAAGCGGCCGACGCCGTGCGGCAGCTTCCGCCCGACGAGCTGGCCAGGCTCGTCCGAAATGGAAGAGTCACCAGCCTGAAAGGTGTTGGGGACCGAAGCGCGGAAGTCATTACCCAGGCAATGGAAGACAGGGTGCCCGACTATCTGGCCGACCTTCGCACGCGTGGCGCGGAATCGTTGGCATCCGGCGGCGACACGCTCAAGGGAGCGTTACGCGGCGACCTTCACAGCCACAGCAACTGGTCCGACGGCGGTTCACCGATTGAAACCATGGTGGCTGCTGCCAAAACCCTGGGCCGTGAATACCTTGCCCTCACTGACCACTCCCCCAACCTGACCATCGCCAACGGCCTCAGCGTGGAACGGCTTGAAAAACAGCTGGGTGTGGTGGAAGGGATCAACGCCAATCAGGACGGCTTCCGGTTGCTCAAAGGCATCGAAGTGGACATCCTTGAGGACGGGACATTGGACCAATCGCCGGAAATGCTGGACCGGCTGGACGTGGTGGTGGCCAGTGTCCACTCGAAGCTGCGCTCGGACAAGAAGACCATGACCAAGCGGATGCTTGGTGGAATAAGTGATCCACACACGAACGTCCTGGGGCACTGCACTGGCCGTCTGGTCCAAGGATCCCGCGGCACCCGGCCCGAGTCCGAATTCGACGCCGCCAAGGTCTTCACCGAATGTGCCGAGTGGGGTGTCGCCGTCGAAATCAATTCACGGCCGGAGCGGCAGGACCCTCCGGACGCGCTGATCAAGATGGCGCTTGATGCCGGCTGCCTGTTCAGCATTGACAGTGATGCCCATGCCCCCGGCCAGCTCGATTTCCTTCAATACGGCGCCGAACGTGCCGAGGCGCTTGGCGTGCCTAAGGAACGGATCGTCACCACGTGGCCGTTGGAGCAGTTGAAGGAATGGCTAAGCCTCAAGAAGTGAGTTAGTGCTGGCGCGCCTGGGGGCTCCCCCGCCGTATGGCAGAGGAGCCCCCGTGTTTGGCCTGGTCCTTGGTGACCTTAGTGCTCCACTGCTTTCTCTGCACCGACACCTGTCAGCGAGCGGACTTCCATCTCCGCTTGTTTGGCTGGATCCTCACGGCGCTTGTCCAGGACGGTCCCCAGCCAGCCCAGCAGGAAGGCGAGGGGGATCGATACGATGCCTGGGTTGCTCAGCGGGAAGAACGCGAAGTTGGCTCCCTGGATCATGGACGTCTTAGCACCGGAGACCACGGGCGAGAACGTGATGAGCAGGATGGCCGAGGCCAATCCGCCATACATGCTCCATACGGCGCCCTGCGTGGTGAACTTCCGCCAGAACAACGAGTAAACGATGGTTGGCAGGTTGGCCGAAGCTGCAACTGCGAAGGCGAGAGCCACCAGGAAGGCCACGTTCTGGCCGTTGGCGAAGATACCGCCGAGGATGGCCAGGATGCCGATCACTACTACGGTGCGCCGGGCCACCTTGACCTCTGTGGTTGCATCGGCTTTGCCCTTTGAGATGACGTTGGCGTAGATATCGTGGGCAAAGGACGCTGCCGCGGTGATAGTCAGTCCGGCCACCACGGCAAGGATGGTGGCGAAAGCAACGGCCGAAATGAAGCCGAGCAGCAGCGGCCCGCCGAGGTGGAAGGCCAGTAGGGGCGCGGCAGAGTTGACGCCGCCTGGGGCCGATTTGATGGTGTCTGCTCCAACCAAAGCTGCAGCACCGTAACCCAGCACCAGCGTGAACAGGTAGAACAGGCCGATCAGCCAGATCGACCAGACCACGGATTTTCTTGCTTCCTTGGCGGTGGGAACCGTGTAGAAACGCATCAAAACGTGTGGGAGGGCAGCTGTGCCCAGGACCAACGCCAAGCCCAGGGACATGAAATCAAGCTTGGACGTCTCCGTCTTGCCGTACTGCAGGCCTGGGTTGAGAACGGCAGGGTTGTTGGCTGCCTCAGCCGCGGAACCGAGCAGGTTGGAGAGATTGAATCCGTAGATCGCCAGTACCCAGGCAGTCATGACTGCGGCCCCTGCGATCAGCAGGATGGCTTTGATGATCTGCACCCACGTGGTGCCCTTCATGCCTCCGATGAGGACGTACATGATCATCAATGCGCCGACGACGATGATCACCAAAGCTTGTCCGCCCCAGTCGCTGATGCCCAGGAGGAGCGAAATCAAGCTGCCGGCGCCTGCCATTTGCGCGAGGAGGTAAAAGAAGCAAACCGCGAGGGTGGAGAGGGCAGCCGCTATGCGGACCGGCCGCTGGCGCAGCCTGAAGGACAAGACATCGGCCATGGTGAACTTGCCGGTATTGCGCAGGAGCTCGGCCACGAGGAGCAATGCCACCAACCAGGCGACAAGGAAGCCGATGGAGTAAAGGAACCCGTCATATCCGTTGATCGCAATGGCGCCCGTGATACCGAGGAACGAGGCCGCAGAAAGGTAGTCGCCCGCAATCGCGGTGCCATTCTGTGAACCGGTGAACGAACGGCCCGCCGCATAGTAGTCGGCCGCGGTCTTGTTGTTCCTGCTTGCCCGGAAGACGATCACCATGGTGACCGCCACGAAGAGGGCGAAAATGCCCATATTGAGGAGCGTCGTATCCTTCAATGCTGCGACGTTGACCGCGGGGACAACGGTGCTGATGTGGTTGGTGTTCATTTGGCTGCCCCGCGGATCATGTTGCCATCCTTATCGAACTGGTGGCCCTCGATCTCATTGCGGATCGATGCCGCGATGGGGTCCAGCTTCCTGTTGGAGTAGCTCACGTACCAAGCAGTGATGCCGAAAGTGGTGACGAATTGGAGCAGCCCGAGGATCAGGCCGACGTTGATGTTGCCCCAAACTTTGATGGACATGAAGCCGACGGCGTAGTCGGCCAAGAGGACGTAGGCGAAATACCAGAGCAGGAACGCCACTGCCATCGGGAAGACAAAACTGCGGTGCCGCTTGCGCAGCGTCTTGAACCGTTCCGTCTGCTGGACTTCCTGGAAGTCCACGGACGCTGTTGCGTCTTGGGGTTGGGCCTCATTACCCATGGTTCCTCCTGATTGTGATGTGTCCACATCAGCTCCACACGCTTTGCCAATGTGACTGCAATCACTATCGAACGGGCTGTGCCAGCGGTGCCAGAGAACCAGCGGCCACCGTCGCCCAGCGGTCAGGATGCTGCGCCGAACGGTGGGATGTGAGAGAACGTTGGGGAAAACCCGGTGGGATGTGAGAGAACGTTGGGGAAAACGGCGCAGGATGTGAGCGGGCATCCGGCTACGCTGGCTCTATGCCTGACTCCCCCCTCTTCACCGCAGCCGCGATCGCCGTGATCGTGCTGGCCGTCGCCGTCGTCGTGGGTGTTGGGCTGAAGGTGATCCGCTCCTTCCGGGACCTGGGCACGGATGCTGAACGGGCCACGTACAACACACTCCACGCCGCCTCGCGTGCGGGGCAGCATCTGCGTGGCGGGCTGCAGGCGGCCGGCGCGGCCAAGGCGAGCAAACAACTGCGAATGCTCCTGGGCTGCGACGCGTTGGCCATTACCGATACCGATTCGGTCCTTGCATGGGACGGGTTTGCCGAGGAGCTGCGGCCTTCCCTCATGGGCCTCGCCGCGGAAGTGCTGGCGACGGGCCGGACTGCCGTGGTGCCCCACGCCGGCCATTCGGCCTCCGCAAGATCCGAGCACGGCCACCACGATTTCAGTGCCGTCATTGCCCCCATACGTGCCGGCTCCAAAGTTGTCGGTTCGGTGGCAGCACTGGCGCCTGCGGCCGGAGCCGGCTTGGTACGGGCCACCGGCGAAGTGGCTGACTGGATTGCCGCCCAGCTTGAACTGGCTGAGTTGGAGGCTTCCCGGACCCTGCTGATGGAGGCCGAAGTCCGGGCTCTTCGTGCCCAAATCAGCCCGCACTTCATTTACAACTCCTTGAACGCGATCGCTTCCTTCATCAATACCGATCCGGCCCGGGCAAGGGAGCTAGTGGTGGAGTTCGCCGACTTCACCAGGTACTCCTTCCGAAGGCACGGCGACTTCACCACCGTGGCCGAGGAACTGCGCTGCATCGACCGCTACCTTCTTCTGGAACGGGCCCGGTTCGGCGAGCGCGTGCAGGTGAGCCTTCGGATCGCACCCGAGGTGCTGAGCACGGTCATACCGTTCCTTAGTCTGCAACCACTGGTGGAGAATGCGGTCCGGCACGGTCTTGAGGCGAAGGAAGGCCCTGGACACATCACCATCTGTGCCAACGATTCCGGCGCGTTCGCTGAGGTCACTATCGAGGACGACGGCGTGGGGATGGACCCGGAGCACCTGCGGTCCGTGCTTGCCGGACATACGGACGGTGAGCACGTAGGCCTGCGGAATGTCGACGCCCGCCTGCGGCAGGTCTATGGGGACGAGCACGGCCTCGTCATCGAAACGGCCCCGGGCGAGGGGACGCTGATCACCATGCGGGTTCCCAAATCCCAGCCCGGACATGACGCCTGACACACCGGGCTAATCTTTAATCATGATCAACGTGCTCGTCGCTGACGACGAACTGCCTGCCGTGGAGGAGCTCGCTTTCCTGCTGGGGCAGGATGCGCGCATCGGCACCATCCACCGGGCGTCGTCCGGGGCCGAGGCTTTGCGGACGTTGGAACGGGAATCCGTTGACGCGGTGTTCCTCGACATCCATATGCCGGCCCTTTCCGGTTTGGACATCGCCCGCGCCATTGCGCGCAGCAGCAGCCCGCCCGCCGTCGTCTTTGTCACTGCTGACGAAGACTGCGCGTTGGAGGCGTTCGACCTCGCTGCCATTGACTATCTCCTCAAGCCGCTGCGTGCCGAAAGGCTGGCACGTTCCGTTGACCGGATCAGCGAGCTGATCAAGGACGGGGCTCCTGCTCCCGAAATGATCACGGTGGACCTGGGCAGCACCACCCGCATGATCCGTCGCGATGATGTCAGCTATGTGCAGGCACAGGGCGACTACGCCAGGCTGCACACGGCCGAAGCCAGCTACCTGATCCGTGTCCCCCTCAGCGATCTGGAACAGAAGTGGGCGGAAGCTGGTTTCATCAGGATCCACCGCAGCTACCTGATTGCGCTCAACCATGTGGGTCATCTGAAGCTCTCTGCCACTTCCCCCAGCGTAAGAGTTGCCGGTGCGGAACTGCCCATCAGCCGGCGCCACCTGCCATCGGTGCGGGACAAGCTGCAATCCACGCGCATCCGGCCACAAGGATGACGCGCGTTCGGGTCACAGCACCACGCCAATCAGCGAAACCGGCTCCCCTGCGCTTCCCCTATGGTGGCGAAGTCGCCGAGGATTCGGACGTGGGACGTGTTTTCGTCCGCTCCCTTATCCGCTCGCAGTTGCGGCTTGCCCTGGTGGTGGCCTGCGGCTTCCTGCTGATCCTTGCTTCGTTCGCGGTGTTCCTGGTCTTCGGACCAGGGGTTGCTGAGACCAGGATCCTGGGCATTCCGCTCGACTGGCTGTTACTGGGGGTGGGGATCTATCCCGTGATCGGCCTCAGCGCCTGGCTTTACAACCGTGCGGCCGCCCGGAATGAAGCGCGCTATAAGGACCTTGTGGAGGACAAGTGAACCCTGCTGTTGGCTTGGTCGCCTTCCTGGCAGTTTCGATCACGACGGCGGTCATCGGCTTCTACGGACTGCGCATCTCACGCACCACGGGTGACTTCTATGTTGCCTCGCGGACAGTCCCGCCGTGGTGGAACGCCTCAGCGATTGGCGGCGAATACCTCTCGGCTGCGAGTTTCCTGGGAGTCGCGGGACTGATCCTGCTGTCCGGTACTGATGCCTTGTGGTTCCCTGTTGGTTACACCGCGGGCTACCTCATGCTGTTGCTTTTCGTTGCCGCTCCCCTGCGACGCTCCGGCGCGTACACCATCCCCGACTTCACCGAGGCGCGGCTGGATTCCAGGATGGTTCGACGCGTCACAAGCCTCGTGGTAGTGGCCGTCGGCTGGCTGTACATCGTGCCCCAGCTTCATGGCGCTGCGCTCACCATCCGCATCACCACGGGACTGCCATCGTGGGTAGGTTCGACGGCGGTGGTGCTGGTGGTGTGCCTGACGGTGGTGGCTGGTGGGATGCGTTCCATTACGTTCGTTCAGGCTTTCCAGTACTGGCTCAAGCTGACTGCGTTGGCTGTTCCTGTGATCTTCGTGCTCCTGGTCCTGGCTGGAAACGGCACCCCGCAGCAAGCCCAGCTCCCGGTCAATCCCACTGCCCAGCCAGCGGCCAGCGCCTATCAGAACATTTCGCTCATGGTGGCATTGCTTTTCGGGACACTGGGCCTGCCGCACGTCCTGGTGCGCTTCTACACAAATCCCGATGGACAGTCTGCACGCCGCACCACACTGATCGTGCTGGGGCTTCTCTCCGTGTTTTACCTCTTCCCCACGCTTTCCGGTGCGGTGGGCAGAATCTTCGCCCCGGAACTTGCACAGTCCGGCCAAGCCGATGCGTTGGTCCTGCTGTTGCCCGGCAAGCTCGTGGGAGGAACAGCAGGTGAACTCCTCTCAGCGCTCGTGGTCGCCGGCGCCTTCGCCGCGTTCCTCTCCACCACGTCAGGGCTGGTGGTTTCGCTCTCGGGCGTCATCAGCCAGGACCTCTTCGGAGGAAGCGTCCGGGGATTCCGCCTCGCAGCGCTGCTTGCCGCCGTCGTGCCTTTGGGTTTTGCCTTCATGACTGACACCCTGGCCCTGGCGGGGAGTGTTGGACTCGTCTTTGCCTTTACTGCGTCCACCATTTGTCCCGTATTGCTGCTGGGAATCTGGTGGCGCGGGCTGACTGATGCCGGGGCAATTGCAGGGATGGTGACCGGCGCGCTGCTGTGCGGCGGGGCCATGGTGATCGGCACTGTAATGGGTCAGGGCAACGCTCCTGCCTGGCTGGCCCAACCGGCTGCATGGACGGTCCCGGCCGCGTTCGCAGTGACGCTGGCGGTCTCGGTCTGGACAAAGAACCGCGTGCCGGCTTCCGTGAACCGCGTGATGTCCCGCCTGCACGTTCCAGAACGGCCAGTGGCTACCGAACGGTAACGGCCAGCACCTGTTGTCCATGCATTGGGCAAGGTGGACAATGACGCCATGTCCGAAGAACCGGATGCCGCCAGCCCGGCTTCCCTTAGCATCCGGGCCCAGTTGCTGGCCACCGAACACTGGAGCCTTCTTGCTTCAAGGAGCACCACGCAAGGTGAGGTCCTCACGCGTATCAGCATGTTCCTGACCTTCACCTCGGCCAGCCTGCTGAGTGTGGCACTGGTTGGTCAGGCTACGCAATTCTCCGACGCCTTCAGGGCATTCGCGCTGACCATCCTCACCATTGACCTTATGGTGGGGCTCCTCACCCACATACGCGTCATGAGCGTCGGGATGGAGGATCTGATGTACGTCATCGCCATGAACCGGTTGCGCGCCGCATATGTGGATCTGGACCCCGGCATTGCCAGGTACCTTATGGCTGGATCCCACGATGACGAGGAAGGTTCGAAACGTACGTACTACTTCTTCGGCGGCAGGAAGGACTTCAGTCAGGTTGCCGGTAGCAGCATGGTGTTCATGGCGACCGTAAACGCAGCCCTGATCGCCTTGTTGGTGGGCTCGGCGCTGTTGGTTGCAGGACTGCCGGCCGTTGTAGCGGTGAGCGTCGCCGTAGTGGCAGCACTGGCATTCTTCGTTACAGCGCTGGCCCGTGGAAGGCGCCGCTACCTCGAAGCGTGGAAGAACAACCCACCCATCTCTCCAACGCCACGGTAGTTTTGCGGACTTCTTAGTCGATGGCCGCCATCAGTTCAACCACACGGTCAAGGAATGCATCCACCTGGGCTTCCTCATAGCCTTCGTCACCCTTGGCCGCACGGAAGACTGCACGGCGAACGGTGTCCACGCTGAGGGGCTGATCGTGTTCCAGGTAACCGATAAGTTCGGCGCAGAGTGCGTCCACATCCTGGACGTTGTAGCTGCGGACTTTCTTCTTGGCCGGGCGGCGGAACCGTTCGCCGTCGGGCCGGTGCAGCCGTCCGCGAAGGATGCCGGAAAGTTTACCGATCTGGCGCAGCCAGGCTTCCTCGCCCTGCTGGCTGATGAGGTCGTCGCGTTCCCGGCGTGCGAAGGCGTCCTCAAGCCGGTCCAAGGCAGCATCGACGCTGTTGGCGTCATAACCACCCTTGACCGGGTCAAAAGCTACATCGCGCACGTCCGCGCTGGACACTTGATCGGCGGCACCCACAGGGTTCTCGAAAGAAGTCCTGGCGCGGCTAAGGAACGCATCCACTTGCTTGGCGTTGTAGCCGTACTTGCTGCGCTCAACGCGATCGAACGTTGCGGGAATCTGGCGACGAATATCCAAAGCCACTAATTTTCCTTCATCGGGGTTGTCAGACGCCGCTCAGCAGCGCGAACAGAACATAGGCTACAGGAGCCGCGAAGACGATCGAGTCCAAACGGTCCATGACGCCGCCGTGGCCAGGGAGGATGCTGCTCATGTCCTTCACGCCCAGTTCGCGCTTGACCATGGACTCGGCGAGGTCTCCCGCCGTCGAAGCAGCAACCATGCCGGTAGCCAGCACCAGGCCAACCCACCACGGTTTGTCCAAAATGAGGACACACGCGAGAACGCCAATGATCATGGCGCCCGCGACAGAACCCGCAAATCCTTCCCACGACTTTTTGGGACTGATTTTCGGTGCCATGGGGTGCTTCCCGAAGGAAGCGCCAACGATGTAACCGAACGTGTCGTTCGAAACGACCAGAAGCAGCATGGTGGCAATCTGCCAGGCTCCCTCTGGAATCCCGTCCGGCCATAGGCCGACTGGAGTCGCGCCACCGCTTGCATGCAGTGGGAGCGCCGCGAAGCTGATCAGGAACGGTATCCAGGCGAGAGTGAAGACACCCGCGAAAACGCTGCGGGGAGCACCTGCAGCACTCTCGATGGAGCGCCACAGCAGAACCGCGACGCAGGTTGCGGTCATGGTGAACAGCAAGCCTTCCAAACCGCCGAAGTAGGCGGAAACCGGCATCACCAGCGTTCCGATCATCACAGGGATGATCGGCATCCTGGTTCCCTGGGCCTCAAGGGCCCTGAAGACTTCCCAAACACCCAGCACCGCAAACGATGTGGTGAGCAGGACGAAGCCAAGGGGAAGGAAAAGCAATCCCCCAAGAACGGCGAAAAGCATGGCAAGCCCGACGCCGATGGCGGCCGGAAGATTGCGGCCTGCCTTCGGCGTCGGGTTACCTCGCAAACGCCTGACGCGTTTGCTCGTATCGCGTGTCGGGACCCTCCCAGCGGGTGCCGGCTCTGCCTGGTTCATTAGACCTCGAGCAGCTCGGCTTCCTTGCGCTTGAGCAGTTCATCGATGCTGTCGACGTGCTGCTTGGTGATGGCGTCGAGTTCCTTCTCGCCGCGCGAACCTTCGTCCTCGCCGGCGTCGCCATCCTTGACGAACTTGTCAATTGCGTCCTTGGCCTTGCGGCGAATGCTGCGGATGGAGACCTTGGCGTCTTCACCCTTGCCCTTGACGATCTTGACGTACTCCTTGCGGCGCTCCTTGGTGAGCTCCGGGATGGTGACACGGATGATGTTGCCGTCGTTGGAGGGGTTGGCGCCAACTTCGGAATCGCTCAAGGCCTTCTCGATGTCACGCAGGGCCGTCTTGTCGTACGGCGTGATGAGGATGGTCCGTGCGTCCGGAACTGCGAAGGATGCGAGCTGCTGCAGCGGAGTGGGAGTGCCGTAGTACTCCACGATCACCTTGTTGTAGAGCCCTGGGTTTGCCCGGCCCGTACGGATCGAGGCGAAATCTTCCTTGGCTACCTCAACCGCCTTGTCCATCTTCTCGCCGGCTTCGAGCAAGGTCTCTTCGATCACGGGTTTCTCCTCAGAAAATAGTCGCTGCCCAACTGCGGGCGGCAATGCACGTTACAGGAATGCACAGTAAAGATCCGCCACGAGGGGCGGACGGTCCTAGAAATATCCTAGCCGCTGCTAGGGAGTAACCAGCGTTCCCAGCGTTTCACCCAGGATGGCGCGGGTAACGTTGCCCTCGCCCTCCATGCCAAAGACCACCATGGACAGGTTGTTGTCTTTGCACATGGTCATGGCTGTCTGGTCCATGACACGGATGTCCCGGCGCAGGGCGTCGTCATAGCTGAGGACATCAAGCTTTTCGGCGGATGAATCCTTCTTGGGATCTGCGGTGTAGACGCCATCCACACCGCTCTTGGCCATCAGTACGACGTCGGCGTGGACTTCGAGGGCGCGCTGGGCAGCTACCGTGTCCGTGGAGAAGTACGGCAGGCCGGCTCCTGCACCGAAGATGACCACGCGGCCCTTTTCCATGTGGCGGATGGCCCTGCGCGGAATGTACGCCTCTGCCACCTGGCCCATGGTGATGGCGCTTTGGACACGGGTTTCCACGCCTGCTTGCTCCAGGAAGTCCTGCAGCGCGAGGCAGTTCATGACCGTGCCAAGCATGCCCATGTAGTCCGCACGGGACCGGTCCATGCCGCTCTGGGATAGTTCGGCTCCGCGGAAAAAGTTTCCACCGCCAACCACAATGGCTACTTCAACGTCAGCGACGGCAGCAGCGATCTGCTTGGCAATAGCGCGGACGGTTTCAGGATCGACGCCGAGCTTGCCTCCGCCGATGACCTCGCCGGAAAGTTTCAGAAGTACACGGCGGCGGGTCTTCTCGGGCTGGATTGCAGTATTGACGGTTTCCATGGTGCCTTCCCGTTGGTGGACTCTGGCTAGATTATCGTGCTGTGGGTCCGCGCAGATACTACCCGGACGGGTGCATGAAAAAGGGGCGGCCACCGAAGTGACCACCCCTTTTCATGAATTACTAGTTTCCGACGCGGAAACGGGATACTGCGGTTGCCTTGACGCCGGCTTCTTCGAGGACCTGTGCAACGGTCTTCTTGGAATCCTTGGCGAATGCCTGGTCAACCAGGACCTCACCCTTGTAGAAGCCCGTCACGCGGCCTTCGACGATCTTGGCGAGTGCAGCTTCCGGCTTGCCTTCAGCCTTGGCGGTCTCTTCAGCAATGCGGCGCTCGGACTCGACCAGTTCGGCCGGGACGTCTTCGCGGGTCAGGTAGTTCGGAGCCATGGCTGCCACGTGGACGGCGATGTCGTGTGCTGCGGTGGCAGCGGCTTCGCCTTCGCCGTCAACAGCGAACAGGACGCCGACCTGTGCAGGAAGGTCCTTGGAGGTCTTGTGCAGGTAAGCGTCAACCGTGGTGCCCTCAACGCGGGAAATACGGCGGACAACAACCTTTTCGCCGAGGACAGCGCCCTCTTCGATGACGATCTCGGACAGCGGCTTGCCGTCGACCTCGGTGGCGAGCAGGGTTTCGAGGTCGGCAGCGCCGGACTCGACTGCAACGTTGAGGACCTTGTCAGCCAGCTGGATGAACTTGTCAGCCTTGGCGACGAAGTCGGTCTCGCAGTTGACCTCGATCATTACGCCCACGCCGTCGGTAACCTTGGCAGCAACCAGGCCCTCTGCGGTGGAGCGGCCTTCGCGCTTGGTAGCACCCTTGAGGCCCTTGATGCGGATGATCTCGATGGCCTTCTCGGCGTCACCGTTGGCCTCGTCAAGAGCCTTCTTGACGTCCATCATGCCGGCGCCGGTGCGCTCGCGCAGGGCCTTGATGTCAGCAGCAGTGTAGTTCGCCATGTGAACCCCTCTGTCTAGAAAGTTGTGTGTTTACGGACTGACAGGACGGCAGCCCACCATGTGGGCCGCCATCCTGTCAGATGCCCCCGATGCCGTTTCCGGCCTCAGGGAAGGTCCAGATTTACTTGGCTGCTTCGGCTTCGCCGGCTGCAGCTTCAGGAGCCTCGGCAGCCTCGGCGGCCGGAGCTTCTTCAGTCTTGCTGCCTTCGAGGAGCTCGCGCTCCCACTCGGCCAGCGGCTCTTCCGGAGCCTCGGTGGTGCCGGTGGCGCGCTGGTTGCGGGCGATGAGGCCCTCAGCAACGGCGTCGGCAACAACGCGGGTGAGCAGGTTGACGGAGCGGATGGCGTCGTCGTTGCCCGGGATCGGGAAGTCAACTTCGTCGGGATCGCAGTTGGTGTCCAGGATGGCAACAACCGGGATGTTCAGCTTCTTGGCTTCGTCGACAGCAAGGTGTTCCTTCTTGGTGTCAACAACCCACAGAACAGACGGGGCCTTGGTCAGGTTGCGGATACCACCGAGGTTGGACTCAAGCTTGGTGAGTTCGCGCTTGAGGAGCAGGAGCTCCTTCTTGGTGTAACCGGAGCCGGCGACGTCCTCGAAGTTGATCTCTTCGAGTTCCTTCATGCGCTGGATACGCTTGGCGACGGTCTGGAAGTTGGTGAGCATACCGCCCAACCAACGCTGGTTGACGTACGGCTGGCCAACGCGGGTAGCCTGCTCGGCAATTGCTTCCTGAGCCTGCTTCTTGGTGCCGACGAACAGGACGGTGCCGCCGTGGGCGACAGTAGCCTTGACGAACTCGTAGGCGCGGTCGATGTAGGACAGCGACTGCTGGAGGTCGATGATGTAGATGCCGTTGCGCTCCGTGAAGATGAAGCGCTTCATCTTCGGGTTCCAACGACGGGTCTGGTGTCCAAAGTGGACGCCGCTGTCAAGCAGCTGGCGCATAGTTACGACGGGCATGCCGACGCTCCTTCCGGCAGGTCATTCATGAGAGAGCCCATGGGGCTGCTCTTACCCTGCCAATAGTTGACGGTTGTTTAGCCTTTGCCCGGACGGGCGCGGCTCCTGGCATCCATTGCGCTTCTCATCCGGAATGGAGCCGCAAAGGCTCAACCGGACCGCAAGAGGCACAATCCTCCGCAGCCTAAAGCCAAGCGGCTTCGCTGGTGGAGGGCTGGATACGCGTAGTCAGCTCTGGACCCTCACATATCTGAATGAGACATGTTCCTGAATTAGCTTGAGGGCACAGCAAACTGCTCCACCAAGTGTACTACAGCGGCACCACTCGTTTGACCTCCCGAACCCGGATGTTGTCGTGGACATTGTCCACATAGGACAGTCCAGGGATGGCACGGCAGGGCGCGACCGGAAAGCCTTGCTACATGGCCATTTTGAAGCTTTCCATTTCCCTGCTCATCCTCGCCGCGACTGTGGTTGGAGGCCCCGGCGCATCCACACCCACAGGCGAGCGGTGGAGCTGGCCCCTCTCCCCCAAACCCGGAGTCGTTCGGTCGTTCGATCCGCCAGAGAAGCCGTGGCTCAGCGGGCACCGCGGCGTAGACCTGGGGCCAGCGCTCGACGGCGCTTTGGTCGCCTCGCCTGCCGACGGCGTGGTGACCTTTGCCGGCGTCGTGGTTGACCGTCCGGTCCTCACGATCGATCATGGCGACGGACTCCGGAGCAGCTTTGAACCCATGACGAGTGACCTGAAGCCTGGAGATCACGTTCGCAAGGGCCAGTCCATTGGCTCCCTGGCGCTGGGGCACTGCAGCGGAACCCCCTGCCTTCATTGGGGCGTCCGCCGCGGCGAGGACTACGTGAACCCTTTGGGATTCGTGGAAGACCTGCGGCCTTCCATCCTGCTGCCCTTGAACTAGGTCCTCACCGCCAAAGGACCACCTAGACGATCGCGGAAACGCCGGTGATGGCGCGTCCGGTCACCAGGGTGTTGATCTCGTGGGTGCCTTCGTAGGAGTAGATGGCCTCGGCGTCGGAGAATATCTTGGCCATTTCGTAATCCGTGACGATGCCGTTGCCGCCCAGGATGCCGCGGCCAAGGGCAACACTTTCGCGCATGCGTGCGGTAGTGAACGCCTTCGCCAATGCTGACTGCTCGTCCTTTGCAACCCCCGCATCCTCAAGCTGGGCCAAACGCACCATCATGCCCATTGACGCCACCGCGTTGCCCAGGATCTGAACCAACTGGTTCTGCACCAGCTGGAAGGCCGCCAAGGGCCTGCCAAATTGCTGGCGCTCCACTGCGTACGCTCGGGCCACATCGAAGGTAGCGAGCTGAAGCCCCACGGCTTGCCAGGCGACGGCAAGGCGGGTGACCTTGAGCACCTTGTTGGTATCGCGGAAGCTGTTGGCGTTGGCCAGCTTGAAGAAGTCCGGAACCACCACGTTGTCCAGGACGATGTCCGCGTTCTGAACAGTACGCAGGGAGATCTTGTTCTCGATCTTGCGTGCCGAGTATCCGGGGAGCGAGGTGTCCACGAGGAATGCCTTGACCTGGTTGTCTTCCACATCCTTGGCGTAGATGACTACCCAATCGGAGAACGTGGCGTTGCCGATCCATCGCTTGGCCCCGTCGAGGATCCAGTGGTCCCCCTCGCGCCGCGCCGTGGTCCGGGTACCGCCGGCCACATCTGAACCACCCAGAGGCTCAGTCAGGCCGAAAGCGCCGATCTTCTTCAGGGAGTAAATGTCCGGAAGCCAGGCATCCTTCTGCTCCTGGGAAGCCAGGGCCTCGATAGAGCCCGTGAATAGCCCATCATGCACTCCCATGAACGTCGCGATCGACGCATCGGCACGGGTCACTTCGGCGTGGAGGATGCCTGCAAACAGATTGGAGTACCCCTGCCGGCGCACCGGGCTGACCAGATCGAGTTCGGCGAGCTTGGGAATGAGGTCCATGGGGAATTCGGCGCGGTTCCAGCAGTCCACGGCGATGGGCTTGACCTCGCGGGCCAGGAACTGGCGGACCTCGGCCAGACGATCCTGCTCCTTGCCCGTCAGCAATTGCTCAAAGGCGTAAAAGTCACCATCAGCATAGGGGAGGTTGTTGGCATCAAATGCAGCGTTGGACATGTGCGCTCCTTCAAGGGTGGTGGTCACCTGCCACCACGTCACGGCCCCGGAAGTTACCGGCGAGTAGTAAGTTACTGATGAGTAACATACCGCAGCTCCACGGTTTACCGCAACGCTGGAGTCACCTCACCCGATTCCAAATCATCTGATCGCACGGGACACTTCTGTAACGTCGCTAGTGCAACGCCGCACACGAGTTTGGGGGAAGTGCAGATGATCAATCCACGGAGCGAAGCCATTTTGGTCCGCAATCGTAGCCGGAACGGCTTTGATGACAAGACCGCGGAACTGGTGGAGTACCGCGCCGCGGGCGCGTTCACGTATGTAACCTTCAGTTCCGGGAAGACATACAGATACTCGGCGGACAACGTCATTATTCTTCGAAATCCCACACCCATATTCCTCAGCCCCCACGACACCGTCATCGTGCGTGGCAAGGTTCTCAAAGCCGTCACAGAGGTCCTCCGTTTCGATTCCCCTCAGGGGCCATGGTGGCGCGTTTTTCATATGGACGGCCCAGGGCCCTGCTTTCAAGCTTGTGGTGACAGTGAGATAGCAATCTCCCGGCCATCCGAGGAAGAAATACAAGCCCAGGTCGTGCTTGATTATTGGCGGGATGTTGCATCGAAGCTGAGCGCAGACGATCCGCTGCGCGGGCAGTACGAGAACTTCAGGAGCGTCCCCAAAGGAAGCGCGCTGGATGTGCTGCTCCAGCGCCAGCCCCTGGTTTCCCCGGAATTGGTTCAACAGCACCCGATACTGCCTTTCTCGTCAAACATCAGCCAACGAGAGGCTCTCCTGAGAGGACTCGGCCATCGAATATCGGTGATCGACGGCCCACCCGGTACGGGAAAGACCCAAACGATACTGAACCTTGTGGCCAACATCGTGACAGTTCCGGGGCAGACGGTTGGAATCGTCTCCTTCAACAACGCCGCCGTGGAAAATGTCCGGGACAAACTCGCCGAGGAAGGCTACGGATACCTCGTGGCGGACCTCGGCCGGAACGAGAAAATTACCGAATTCTTCGCCAAGCAGGAATCCAGGAACGCCAGGGTCGATCAATTGGTCGGCAGGCCATGCGGCGAGGCGCCGCCGTCAGAGTATGTGGCCGAACTCGACAGTCAATTGCAGACCCTGCAAGGGACCGCAAGACAGCTGGCCATATTGAAGCAGGAGCTGGACGCGTACCAACTCGAGAGGCGTCATTTCCTGCTGCAGGCAGACCCCCGTGAGGTGCCCGCCCTGGAAGGCGTCCCGCTACTGCGTGGCCCATCCGGTCGGATCCTGGAATTCCTGGCCGAGACCGCAATCACGCCCGTCGGATCTGGGCCACTCCGTAAACTTTTCCAGCGTCTTGGACTTCGCCTCCGATATGGACCACTCGGACGAATCGATCCCCACGACACCGATGTCGTGGTGCGGCTTCAGCGAGCCTATTACGACAGCAAGATACGGGAGCTTGAACAGCGTATCGATCAAGCGGAGCGGCTGCTGGCAAACAAGGACTACGGGCGTCTTGAGGAAGACCACCGGCGGGCTTCCAGACAGACCCTGGAAGCATCTCTCCACCGCCGCTACAGCCGAACCCGCAAGCGGATCCATTCAGAGGCCACCTACAAGTCAAACTTTGCAGGCTTCACCGCTGACTATCCGGTAATTCTGAGCACGTGCCACTCCCTGCGACGAAATGTTCCCACCGGCCAGCTCCTCGATTATCTGATCATTGACGAGGCCTCCCAGGTCGATCTACTCGCCGCTGGACTGGCACTCTCCCGCGCCCGGAACGTCATCGTGGTCGGGGACCTTCAGCAACTTCAGCACATCGCCGATGAGAAGGCTTCAAGGAACTCCACGCGAGCCCCGTCCACCAGCGTGGACTACAGGAAGCACAACATTCTGTCCTCAATCATCGAGCAGTTCGGCGATGACCTTCCCCGCACTATGCTTCGGGAGCATTACCGCTGCGATCCGGCGATCATCGACTTTTGCAACAGGAAGTTCTACGGCGGGAGGCTGGTCCCCTACACCTCCAGCGGGCCGGGCGGTCAGCCGTTGGTGGTAGTCCGGACGGTGGAGGGTAACCACATGCGCCAGCACAGCAGCGGGGGTCGGACCAACCAGCGTGAGGCGGACGTCATTGCCAAGGAGGTCCTCGGGCGATACTGCTCAGGTATCAGCAATGACCAGATTGGCGTGGTGACCCCGTATCGACGGCAAGTGGACAAAGTAGCTAAAGCCCTGCTCAGTAGCATCCACGCCGACACAGTCCACAAGTTCCAAGGGCGGCAGAAGGACGTGATCATCATGAGCACAGTCCTGGACGAGACAAGCAGCGGACACCAAGGCGTCAGCTTCGTCGATGACCCGCACCTCGTCAATGTCGCCGTCTCCCGGGCAGTGAAGCGGTTCGTACTTGTAACGAACAATGAGATGCTGCCAAAAAGCCGGCACCTTCGAGACCTCGTGCAGTTTATTCGCTACCGAAATCCGGAGGATGGTGTTTTCGACAGCAGCGTCCTGTCCGTCTTCGACCTCCTGTACCGAGAGTATTCAGCGTTGCTACGACCCTTGGCCGGCCGACTCCGAAACGGCTCCACATTCGCTTCGGAGAACATTATCTGGACTCTCTTGTCGGAGGTCCTCGAGGAAGAGGACTTCTCCGACTTGGCTGTGGCCCCACAGGTCTTGCTGAAGAATTTGCTTCGCGATCCTGCGATGCTCACATCCCAACAGGCATCTTTTGTCCAGAACCGGGCGAGCCTGGACTTCGTGGTCTATAACCGCATCACCAACCTGCCGGTCCTGGCCATTGAAGTTGACGGTTTCGCATTCCACGAAGACAATTCCGCTCAACACGTCCGGGATGAACTCAAAGATGCCATCTGCCATGCGCATGGGATTCGTCTCCTGCGTTTGCCTACGACGGGAAGCGGGGAGGAAGCCCGCATTCGCTCGGAATTGTCAGCGGCAGTGGGTTGAACAGCCGAAGCGCAAGAGAGCCGTGGCTGACGTATGAAACGCCAGCCACGGCTCCCGTGCAAAGGTAGGGCTACTCGGACTTGAACCGAGGACCTTAGGATTATGAGTCCCGCGCTCTAACCAGCTGAGCTATAGCCCCGTGACGCCCCAGGCCGCTAGAAAGCAACAGTTGGGGCAAATGCACTCTAGCAATACTAATAGCTACTTAAGAGTGCTTTTGTCACACCACCATGTCCTCGTAGGAAGCACCGCGGTAGAGGTCCTCGAATGTCTGAAGGGTGCCGTTGATGCTGTGCGGCTCCACCATCTCGCGGCTGACCTTGCCCATGGCTTTAAGTTGGTCTTCAGGAAGCTCCACCAGCTTGGTGATCTTCGCTGCGAGTTCCGTGCTGTCGTTGGGTGTGAACAAGTACCCGTTTTCGCCGTCGCGGACCAGGTGCGGCAGTGCCATGGCATTTGCCAACAGCACGGGCGTGGAGGCGGACATGGCTTCCAGCGTCACCAACGACTGAAGTTCCGCAGTGCCGGGCATGCAGAAAATATCGGCCTTGATGTAGGCCTCGCGCAGCTCTTCATCGCTTGCCAGCCCCAGGAACTTCACTCGATCCCCCAATCCAAGCCTGGCCACCTGTGCCTCCAAGGCCGGGCGGACTTCGCCGCCACCCACGACCTCCAGGTGGACGTTGAGTTCGCGCGGGGTCTTGGCAATGGCGTCGATCAGCACATTGACGTGCTTCTCTTCCGCAAGCCGTCCGGCGAAAAGGACAGTGGGGTTGGCATGGGGCTCGATCGTCTCGCCAGGCTGAAGCTCGTACGCTGCGGAATCAATGCCGTTGGACAGGGGCAGGACTTTACGGAGGAACGCGTGCTGGTGCATGGCCTTGGCGGCAAGGGGTGTGGGTGTCGTGACGACGTCCGCCTGGCCCATCACCTTGCCCATGTCCTTCCAGGAGATGCGCCCCACGATGTCCTTGAACCACTGCGGGAACGGAAGGAATGGGTTCAGGTTTTCAGGCATGAAGTGGTTGGTGGCAATAATCCTGATGCCACGCTTCACGGCCTCGTAGAGTACGTGTTCGCCAATCATGTAGTGGCTTTGGATGTGCACCACGTCCGGTTGGACTTTGTCGAACAGGAGACTGATTTCCTTCTTGATTTCCCAAGGGAAGCAGATGCGGAAGTATTCGTGGGTGAACACCCCATGGGAGCGGAGGCGGTGGACGGTTGCCTCGTCACGGAACTCGGTGTAGCTCTTGCCCGTGTCCGGACGGCAAGCCAACACGTGCACGTTGTGTCCGCGCGCCGTCATTCCCTTGGCCAGGCGGTAGCCGAACTGCGCAGCACCGTTTACGTGCGGCGGGTAGGTGTCCGCCGCGATCAGGATGGTAAGGGGTTTGTTGGTGTCGGGAATGGTCACGTGGAGAACTCCTGATGGTCACGGTGCGGAACAGCCTTGAACGGGTCAATGCTGCGGTGTCGCCGGGTTGCCGGACCGCTGGGAAGCGGTGGCGCAAGGATCAAACTTTGCCTAGGCCTTCCGGCTTGCAGCCGCCTTCGCGTCCTTCTTACGCTTGGTGACTTCCGGATGGTGCCGGCTCAAGGCAATAACCCCCACGATAGCAAGGGAAGCTGCGGCGGCCATGCTGATTGCCATCACGGCATGGACATCGGGACGAAGCTCACCAAGGATAACGATGCCGATGGCGATGCCCACCATGGGGTCCACCACGGTCAGTCCGGCAATAACCAGATCCGGAGGGCCACCTGAATACGCGCTCTGGACGAACCAGGAACCAAGGCCGCCGGCGGCGGCGATGGCAATGAGGGTGTACCACTGCACATTGAGCAGGAACAGGCCATTGGGGTCCAGGAGGTGCTTGCCGATGATCCGGGTCAGGACGGCCACGAAGCCAAACAGTACACCCGCTCCCAGGATGTATATGAAGGCGCTCATGCGGTGTTTGAACAGCACTGCAAGAGTGCCGAAAAGGCCCACGGCCAGGGCCAGGAGCAGCACGATTGTCAGTTCGTCTTCAGCGTTAACATGGTGGTTTTCCTGCGTGACGTTAACTGCCAGGAGTACGAACAATGCCGATCCGGTGACGCAGGCGGTAATGGCAACCACGGTGGCGCGGTTGATACTCAGGCCCTGGTCCTTGGCATTGACCACGGTGGTAATGACCAGTGCGATCGCGCCAATGGGCTGCACCACCGTCAGGGGTGCCGATACAAGGGCGATCGCATTCATCACCATGCCAAGGCACAACAGCAAGAGCCCAAGCATCCATCGTGGGTTGCGCAGAAGCCGCAGGAACCCGTTGGAACTCAGTGCAAGCCCGCCGGTATCGGCTTTTACTGCGCTTCCCTGGCGTTGTGCACCGATGGCAAGGAAAAAGGCGCCAAGTACGGCAAGGAAAACCGCCAGCCACACCATCAGCCGTGTCCGCCGTCGTTGGCCCGCAGTTCTTTGCCTTTGCGCAGGATGGCCCAGTAGTAGTTGTAGGCCGCAATCCAGTGGCCCAGCAGGCCGAGGCCAAGGAAGACCCAAGCGGCCGCGAAGTAGGCGTCGGTGTAGGGAATCGGCAATTTGGAAAGGACCAGCAACGGCGTGCCCACCAGCAGCAGCCCGGTGCGGATCTTGCCGATGATGCTGACGGGAAGGTCTGGATGGCTGCGGAAGTAAATCAGCGAGGCAATGGCCAGAATGGCGTCAGGCACCACCAGCGCGGCCAGATACCACCACTGCACGACGCCGGCGATCGCCAAAGTGACGGCAACGGCTATGAGCGCGGCCCGGTCCGCCAAGGGGTCCAGGATCCTGCCCAACTTGGAGGTTTGGTCATAGCGGCGGGCGATATAGCCATCCACCCAGTCCGTGCTGCCCATGATGACCAGCACGAGCACAGCGAAGCCATATTCCTTCTGCCACAGGACCAACCACACAAAGAGCGGGACGCCCATGAAGCGCAGTACGGTGAGCACATTGGGAACGGTAAAGACGAGGTCGTGGTCCACCTGGGGACGGTCCGGATGCGAACCAGCACCGATGAACCTCATGGTGTCCCCCTTTCCTCTCCTCCAGTGTGTGCGGTACCGCGTCAGGCTGCTACTTCTTCAGCAGCTTCCGCAGGGCAACCACGAAGACTGCAGCCGCGGCGGCGAAAGCCACGAGGTCCTTCCACCGGGACGCAAGGCGCCCGGCGAGGTCCTCGGGGACGGCCTCCCCAAGGTCAGCGAACTTGGCCGAAGCAAAGTCCTTTCCCTCCTGGAGTTTCACGGTGGCTGCCCCAAGCAAAGCCTGGCTCTGCTTCTTGACGTCCAACTGCTCGCCAAGCTCATCGCGCACGCCGGTAAGGTGTTCGCGCCGTTTGTTCAGGCGCAGGCGGAGTTCTGCCTCCGTGGGCGCCTTGGCTGCGTCCGCTTCCTTGGCAGCTTCCTTTGCAGCCTTTTCTGCCTTCGCCTTTTCGGCGGCAGCTTCCTTGGCAGCCTTCTCCGCCTTGGCAGCGGGCGAATTGGGATCGAGGATCGATTCGTCGAAGGCCGAGCCCTCCTTCGCAATTCCAAGATCGTGCTTGAGTCCACGGATGGTGTCTTCAGGGATCAGAGGCATGGCCTTCTTGAACTTGGAGACACCGATCAACGCTCCGAGCGCGACGATCACGAGAAAGACCGCTGCAACGATCAACGCCGCAAGCCAGCCCGGCATGATGGTAGCCAAACCGAGAATCGCGGCCACCACCAAGGCGATCACCAGGAGCGACATGAAGACAAGGGCTACCCCAAAGAACGCGCCGGCCACCCCAACCTGGGTGGCCTTTCGCTTGAGTTCGACCTTGGCAAGGGCGATCTCATCGTTGAGTTGCCTGGGAGCCAAACGGGCAACGAGCTTGAGGGTCTTCGGCAAAGTACGGATGGCTGGTCTCGTGCTGGTCCGGCCGGTGTGACGTCCACTCATTGGGTTCCGCCTAACTGCTTCCTCTGGGCATCGTGTCGGGCGAACGCGGCCGGAAAAAGATCGCCGCGGGCACCTGTCCTCAAAACTATCATTCAGGTTCCGGCTCAACTTTCGCCGATGACACCGCGGCGCGCCTGACGCAGCTGCATAAATATGATGTGACGGCCATAGGATAGATGATCGTGACCAATCCAAATGCTCCGGGCGATTCCCTGAGCCGACGCGAAAAGCTTGTCTACATTGTCCTTCTCGGTGCCCTGACCGCTCTGGGGCCCTTCACAGTGGATCTCTACCTTCCTGCGTTCCCTGCGCTGGAGGAGAGTTTTGGCGTATCAGCCACGGCGATCCAACTGACGCTGACCGGCACCACGGTTGGGTTTGGCCTTGGACAGTTGGTGGTTGGTCCCTTCAGCGACAAGTTTGGCCGTCGCCTGCCCTTGATCCTCGCCACTGCCCTGCATATTGGATCGTCATTGGGCGCTGCCTTGGCTACGGACATCGGGTTCCTGTCCCTTTTCCGTGTGCTCATGGGTATCGGTGCCGCGGGCGGCGGCGTTGTCGCCATGGCCATGGTCCGGGACCTGTTCCATGGCTATTCGATGGTCCGCATGTTCTCCCGGATGTCTTTGGTCAACGGGCTGGCTCCGATCCTGGCCCCCATCATCGGTTCCCAATTGCTGCTGGTGTTCCCGTGGCCCGGCATCTTCTACTTCCTGGCCTGCTATGGCACGTTGGTGATAGTGGCCGCGATCTTCTTTATTCGCGAAACCCTCCCGGCGGAAAGGCGCGGGAAATCCACAGTCACGGTGCGGCAGCGGTACAAAACGGTGCTGACGGACCGGATATTCGTGGGCATGTTGATGGTTGGCAGCCTGAACTTCGGTGGTTTGTTTGCTTACCTCTCCGCCTCCACCTTCCTGTTCCAGAACGTCTATGAATTCTCTCCCCAGGAATACGGCCTCCTCTTCGGGGTCAATTCGCTGGGCATCGTGGCGGGCGTACAGATCAGTTCGAGGTTGATCCGACGCGTCGCTCCACAGTGGATCGTGGCCGGAGCCACGGTATTCATGCTGCTTATGGCGGCCCTGATTATCGTGCTCGATCTCCTCCACGTGGGTCTGTGGGGCATCCTGATTCCGCTGTGGTTCTACATTTGCGCCACAGGCTTCCTGTTCCCCTGCGTCCAGGTCCTGTCCCTGGCGAACCATGGAGCCCAGGCGGGGACGGCGGCGTCGCTCCTGGGGGCAGCGCAATTCATGATGGCGGGCATCGTTCCCCCCGTTGTCGGCTGGCTCGGTGTCGATTCAGCGGTACCCATGGGCGCGGTCCAGGCTGTTTGCATCACCGGAGCCATTGCCGCACTGTGGCTGGTGGTCCGGCCGCGGACGGTCCCGTCAATTCATTAGGTCCCCTCAATCCACTAATTCGGCATTTCACCTTGACCCGACCAAAGGCAGTGACCATGACCAAGAAACCGCACCGCAACGGTAGGGGCCTTTTCCTCGGGGCCGTGCTTGGCGCCGTCGTCGGGGCGCTGTTGGGCCGTCTGGCCGGGAGTGCACTGTTCGGGGCGATACTTGGTGCCGTCATTGGAGCGGCCCTGCTGTACCGGGTGAACCCGGGCCCCTGGAACAGGGACTAACCGTAACCGGGTCTATCGGCCCGTATAAGCCCTCCCCTTAGGGCGCCTGGCAGGGCAGAATGGTGGCCAGCCGGGGGTTTCCCCTGCTTCGCCGGTGAAGGGGACATCACATGAGTGCGGCTGATGGATACAGGGGCACTGTTTACGGCCTGGCGGCCATACGGCGGCTGCCCCTGACCCTGGGACTCGTGCTGTTCCTTTGGGTTGTCGGCGCAGTTACGGGCAGCCTTGTCGCCGGTCCCAACGAGTCACTCCTGGAACAAGTCGGGCTGGGTTTGGCGCTGGATCCGGGACCGGGTTGGTCCATCTTCACATCATCTTTCTTTGCCTCATCCTTGCTGGACTATCTGGCATGCACCGTTCTGATCCTGGTGGGCGTGGGTATCGCCGAGCGCACCATTGGGCCATGGCCGGCGCTGGCAGCATTCATCTTTGGTTCCGCTCTGAGCGCCCTGGTGCTGATGGGGCTGGTTGCTTTTGGAACAGACAACAGCGACCAATGGCTGAGTTTCCTCGGTGGCGAGTACGTTGTGGGCGCTTACGGTGGTGCCGCCGCTGCGTTGGGATGTTCGACGGCGGCACTGGAGGCGCTGTGGCGTCGTCGCCTCCGGACATGGTTGCTGGCCGCCACGCTCATGTTCGCGTTGTTTGTAGGCGTCGCACAAACACTCCAGGCCCTTGCCGGCGCTGTCATCGGCATTCTGGCCGGTTGGGCCGTCCAGGCCCTCGTGCTGCGGCGGCGTGCGGGCTCCCTTCATTCTTCTAGCCTTCGTGAGACCCGGTTCCTTGTGGGCACCGTGGTGGGTGTGTTCGCCCTGGGTCCCTTGCTGACGCAGCTAACGGGCACGTTGGAGGTCGGGCCGCTTTCTGTGGTTTCCGAGGTGATGCTGCAGGCAAGCCCCAGCGTGGACGAAGTCAACGAAGCATGCGACAACGACAAGAGCTGCGTCACGCTGCAAAGTGTTGTGGGCGTGCAGAGTTTCGGTGCCACCATCCTCACACTGATCCCGGTGCTGTTGCTACTTGTCTGTGCTGAGGGGCTGCGCCGTGGTCGCCGCCTTGCGTTTAGGCTGACCCTGGTCATCCAGCTCTACCTGGCGTTCGTGACGAGCGTGGCAATCCTGCAGTACGTGACGGATCCGGAAGTGACACTCGGCAATGACGACATCGGCTACCTCCTGCTCTACGCCGTGCCCGCTATCCTGGCGCCGCTGATCGTCGCGGTCCTGCTGGTGGTCAACCGCCACAAATTCCGGGTGGAATCCAGCGACGCCGGATATCGCGTCCTGGGCAGGACAACCCTCATCATGGCTGCAGTGGCGGCGGCCCTCTACGTGGTCTTCTGGTTCCTGGAGGGCAACCCGAGCCGCTCATCCCTGTGGGACCTCGCAGGCCAATTGACCCATATCCTGGTCCCCTTCCCCGTTCCGTTCGTCGTTGAACTGCCCCAGGGACTGCTGAGCACAGTTCTTTACGGACTGGGCGGGGACGCCATCTGGCTGTGCATCCTTTTGATGGTCCTGAACAATTTCCAGCGGTTCCGGGCGCTGGCGAAAGACCCTGCTGCGGATCTGGGACACACCCGTGAACTGCTTCATGACGGCGGGGGTACCTTGTCCTGGATGGCCCTGTGGGACAACAACCAGTACTGGTTCACGCCGGACAGGAGGGCTGGCCTCGCCTACCAGGTGCACAACGGGGTGGCACTGACGGTGGCGGGTCCGTTCGGAGCCCGCCAACACCACACCGAGGCTGCCACAGGCTTTCTGGCACATTGCGCAGCACTGGGCCTCACACCGTGCTTCTACTCGGCCACGGCGGAGCTTGACGAAGCTCTCCTCCCCCGCGGCTTCCGCAAACTGGAGGTGGCGGAAGAAACCCTGCTGAACGTCCAGGCCATGACGTTCAAAGGCAAGGAATGGCAGAACGTCCGGACCGCGCTGAACAGGGCGGAGAAGCTGTCCATCAAGGACCACTGGTACCACTACGCGGAGATGCCTCCGGGGATCCGGGCACAACTTGCCGAAATCTCGGAAGAGTGGGTAGCGGACAAGGCCCTCCCCGAGATGGGGTTCACGTTGGGCGGACTCGATGAACTGAAGGATCCCGAAGTCATGTGTTGCGTCGCGGTGGACGACGACGGCCTGGTCCATGGGGTCACAAGCTGGCTGCCGGTCTTTACCGACGGCGTGGTGTCGGGTTGGACCTTGGACTTCATGCGCCGCCGAACCACTGGTTTCAAAGGGGTCATGGAATTCCTGATCGCCTCCGCTGTTACGCACTTCAAGGACGACGTTCCGCGCATCTCGCTGTCAGGCTCCCCGCTGGCCAACACGGGGGCAGCGACGGACGATGGTGACCACAGTGCCTTGGACCGGGTCCTGGCAATGCTGGGCAATGCACTGGAGCCCATGTACGGCTTCAAGTCCCTGGCAGCTTTCAAATCGCGGTTCCAGCCCGAGCACCGCACTCTGTACATGTATTACCGGGATCCGTTGGCCCTGCCGTCCATAGGCCTTGCCGTTGGGTCGGCGTATTTGCCGGGGTTGTCCCCCGCACAGAGCGCCGGTTTGCTACGCCAAATAGTTGCCCGGGAACCCGCCGCATGACTGCCGCCGGACGGACGCGGCAGTCATGAAGGGCCTCCTGGAAATCGAGATCAGCGGCCCTGTGGTCATGACGATAGCGGTGATTATCGGCGTCGGGCTTTTCCTGTTGCTGTTCCTCAGGCCGTCTTCGCGCTGGGTCATCACAGCGGTCGTTGGCATTGTGGTGACAGCAGCGCTGGGTTGGTTGACGGTCTGGATCGTGGAGGATGTCCTGGACGTCTTCCACGTGGGCCTTACACCCCGGGTGTGGTTCTGGGTCATCACAGGCTTCGCTGCACTTGGCCTGGCCGCGGCTAGTTTTCGCCACAGTCCCCGGTGGCGGAAGGCCGTGGCGGCGATATCGATTCCCGTGTTCCTCCTGGTCACTGCGCTGGGCGTCAACATGGAGTTCGGGCTCAACAGGACCCTGGGGTCAGCGCTGGGGATTTCCACCGAGGAAGCCATCCAACTGAGCAAGCCGGACCCGGATGCTCCTGTCCCTTCCGGGCCCCTCTGGCAGAACTGGAAACCGCCAACCAACATGCCAGCAAAAGGCGAAGTGGGAACGCAGGTCATTCCACCCACCGCCTCGGGTTTCAATGCCCGCCCTGCCGGGATCTACCTGCCGCCTGCTGCCCTGACGGAGAACCCACCCCGTTTGCCCTTGTTTGTCCTCATGATGGGCCAGCCGGGCCTGCCTGACCCCCAGTACGTTTCGGCCGCGTTGGACGAATTTGCTGCGAAGAACAATGGCTTGGCGCCCATCGCGATCGTGGCCGACCAGATCGGACCGGATCAGGACGACACTCTATGCCTGGATACGGCCAAGTACGGAAACGTGGAGAAGTACATCAACGTTGACGTGGTGAACTGGGCCAAGGCGAACCTGAACATCCTCCCGGACCGCGATCATTGGACCATCGCCGGATACTCCAACGGCGGGCAGTGCGCCATCTCCTTTGCGCTCAAATACCCGAAGATGTGGGGCAATGTGGTGGATATCTCCGGCGAGGAGTTTCCCGGGGCGGAGGACCCTGCAGGCAACCTTGCAGAGATCTTTGGCGGCAACCAGGCAGCCTATGACGCCCAGAAGCCCATCAACATCATGAAGGGCAAGCAATTTCCAGACACCACTGCCGTTTTCACCGTCGGCTCGGATGATGTGACCTATGTTGCAGCTGCGAAGGCTGTCTCGGCAGCTGCAAAAGCTTCCGGAATGACGGTGACCTATTACGAGGTGCCAAACGGCGGGCATGTAGGCATCGCATTGAACGCCGGCCTGACAAAGGGCTTTGAGGTGCTGTATCCGAGACTCGGCTTGTCCCCCTAGGCAGCCCTGTTGCCGGCCCGTCCCCGGCGATAAAGTTGAGATGTGCCACATTGGCAAGAGCTGCAGCCGCTTCCGGCACCTTGGCAGCGTCGGGATGAACGCATCCTGCCGCTGTGGTGGGACCGGCTGTGCTCCGTGACCAGTCCCCAGTCCGCTGCCCTCTATGCGGCAGGCCTTTTCACGGATGACCGGCGCCGGCCCATCGCCCAGTGGTACAACCCCGAAGCCGACGCCGCGTTGCTGGTTGCCCCCGAGACCTCACCTGAGTGGCCGGTCCAGCGCTTTGGAATCTTCTATGCACCGCCGGGTGGTGGGTTCACCCGCGTGTACTCCGCTCCCCACGAGTGGCATCCGCGCGAACCGCGGACACCCCCGACCGAACAGGAAGCCTTCCTGGCAGCCGTGGCCGAAGCCGCACGGTTCCTCCAGGTGGAGATGGATTTCGTGTAAAAAAGTGGACCCCGCACCAGTACGAAACCGGTGCGGGGTCCTTGCGCTCCTCCGACTGGACTTGAACCAGTAACCCTTCGATTAACAGTCGAATGCTCTGCCAATTGAGCTACGGAGGAATGAAGCGGTTATGACTTTAGCAAAGGTTTTAGGCGAATGCGAATCGGACGGAGATACCCCCTGGGGGTATAAAAAATACCCCCGTTCCGAGACTCCGGAACGGGGGTATTGTGCGCTCCTCCGACTGGACTTGAACCAGTAACCCTTCGATTAACAGTCGAATGCTCTGCCAATTGAGCTACGGAGGAATGAAGCGGTTACTAGCTTAACAGGGCCCCGCCGGAAAACGAAATCGAGCCTCCAGGCCGCTTCCGACGGCCCTCGGCAGGGACCCTCAGGAGTCTGAACGCAGGGCTCGACGCTGCATTTCCAACACCATCAGTTCGCGGTTCAGCCGCTGGAATTCCTCGGGAAATGCAGCTGCGTCAAGGCGCTGCAGCTGGCCCATCTTGTCCGCTTTAATGCGGGTGATCTGCAGTTCGAAAAGCCTCGCCAAAATGTCCCGGCAATAACGTTGCATGGCCTCCGGGGTACTGGCCGGCAAAGGAGTTACAGCCAACTCCGAAACCAAGGGCCGAAGAGGCTCCGGGACTTCCTGCCGGATGTGCTCCACCCATGCCACCGGATCAGCCGCGTGGGCCAGTCCTGTGGCACGCACAGCTGCATGCACCGCCGCGTATGCAGGAGTAGCAAAATGGGACGCCTCAAAGCGCTCCCATGCCCCGTCGCCCAGGACTGAGGGCTCTTGGAGGACGACTTCCAGCGCTTGGCGCTCCATCCCTGCCACGGGGTCCCGCGGATCGGGACGATTGAAGACCTGACCGCTCGACGCCTGACCGTTCGACGATGCTGCCGTCGTCGTGGTTTGTTCCGCAGCACCGGACGGACTCGCACCGGATGCCGCGCGCTTGGCTGCCGCCCCAACGTAGCGGCTGACTTCCTCAATCGGCATCCCCAACCAGCCAGCGAGTTCGCGTATGTAGGCGGGGCGGATGCCGGAGTCGCGGATTTGTGCCACAACGGGCGCCGCTTCCCGCAGCGCTGCGACCCGGCCTTCCACCGTGTCCAGGTTGTGCCTGCGGAGCGAGGCACGGATCGCGAACTCGAAGAGCGGCTTCCTGCTATCGATGAGTTCACGTACCGCGGCGTCGCCCTTGAGTTGACGAAGATCACACGGATCAGCGCCAGTGGGTTCCACCGCGACGTACGTTTGCGCGACGAACCGTTGGTCTTCCTCGAAGGCGCGGAGGGCCGCCTTCTGGCCGGCGGCGTCTCCGTCGAAGGTGAAGACCACCTCTCCCCCGGTGCCGTCGTCCGAAAGCAGGCGCCGCGCGATCTTGATGTGTTCGGTGCCGAACGCCGTGCCGCAGGTGGCGACCGCCGTCGTGACTCCTGCAAGGTGGCAAGCCATGACGTCGGTGTACCCCTCAACCACCACCAGCTGCCGGTCCTTGGCGATGTTGCGTTTGGCGATGTCGATCCCGTAGAGGACCTGGGACTTTTTGTAGAGGGTGGTTTCAGGCGTGTTCAGGTACTTTGGACCCTGATCGTCCTCGTAGAGCTTCCGGGCGCCGAACCCGATGGTGTCGCCGGCGATGTCCCGGATGGGCCAAATGAGCCTGCCACGGAAGCGATCATAGATGCCCCGGTTTCCTTCAGAAAACATGCCCGTAAGTTTGAGTTCAGCATCGGTAAACCCGCGGCCACGCAGGTGCTTAAGGAGCGAGTCCCAGCCCTGGGGCGCATAGCCCACGCCGAAGTGCTCTGCTGCCGCACGGTCAAAGCCCCTGCCAGCGAGGAAGTTGCGGCCCTCGGCCGCTCCGGGGGTCAGCAGTTGGGCACGGAAGAACTCATCGGCGATCTTATGGGCATCCAGGAGACGCTGGCGCTTGCCCACTTCTTCGCGGCTCGGACCACTGCCACCGTCCTCGTACCGAAGCTCGTAGCCAATTCTGGCGGCCAGCTTTTCCACTGCCTCGTGGAAGGAGCTGTGGTCCATTTTCTGGACGAAGGAGATGGCATCCCCGTCTTCGCCGCAACCGAAGCAGTGATATCTGCCCACTTGGGGGCGCACAGTGAAGGATGGTGAGCGTTCATCGTGGAAGGGGCACAGGCCCTTGAAACTGCCCAAGCCAGCACTCTTCAGGGTGACGTAACCGTCAACGACTTCCTTGATATCCGTGCGCTGGCGTACTTCGTCGATATCTTCACGTTTGATCAAGCCAGCCACGTGACCATCCTAGCCGCTCCGCCTTGACGGCCCTGGCTGAAGGCTGGCGGAGCAACAGGCTGATAGTGCTACCAGAGCGACGGCAGGCTCCCCACCAGGCGCTCGTACATGGCCAGCGCGGAACCATCCGTCAAAGACGCCACCTGGTCAATCACTACCCGCAGCCGGGCGCCGTCATCGGCAGCGTCACGCCAGTCAGCAGCGAACATCGGCTCGAGGTGGCGGTCGCCCGTGGCATTCAGCACGCCCACGAGCGCGTGCAGGACTTCACGCTGGCGTTCGTAGACGGGCTGGCGGTGGTCCGTGGAAATGACGAATGTAGTAGCCAGGCCCTTCAGGACCGCGATTTCGGTCACGGTGTCCTCCGGGACCATCAGCTCGGCGCCATAGCGGGTCAGGTTGGCAGGGCCGAAATGGTCCCTGGTGGTTTCCATGGCGCTTTGGCAGAACCGGCCGATGAGCTGGCTGGTCATGTCTTTCAGCGCGGCCATGGATTTCCGGCTCCCGTCAGCCTCGCGGACCCACACTTTGGTGGCTTCCAGCCGGGCAAGGGCAGCATCGATGTCAGCAGGATCGTTGTGTGGGAGGTACCACTGCTTGGTGTAGCCCACAACGCGGGCACGGTGGTCCGGATTCTCCATCCACTTCAGTTGGAAGTGGCCTGCGACGATTGCGTCCTCGACGTCGTGGACCGAGTAGGAAATATCGTCCGCGAGGTCCATCACCTGGGCCTCAATGCAGGAGCGGTTACCCGGAGCGCCCTCACGCAGCCATTCGAACACGGGAAGATCGTCCTCATACGCGCCAAACTTGCTGGTGCGGTGGCCATGGATGACGGGGGCGTCGACGGCGGACCACGGGTACTTGGACGCAGCATCCAGGCTGGCGCGGGTCAGGTTGAGCCCGGCGGGCCTGCCGTCCTCGGCAAGGACTTTCGGTTCCAGGCGCGTCAACAACCTCAGCGTCTGCGCGTTGCCTTCGAAGCCGCCAATAGTATGTGCTACTTCGTTGAGTGCTGACTCACCATTGTGGCCGAAGGGTGGATGGCCAAGGTCATGGCTCAGGCATGCGGTATCCACAACGTCCGGGTCGCAGCCCAGTGAACGGCCAAGTTCGCGGCCTACCTGGGCAACCTCCAGGCTGTGCGTCAGCCTGGTGCGAACGAAATCGTCCGTGTCCGGAGCAACAACCTGCGTTTTCGCGCCGAGCCGCCGCAGGGCCGAGGAATGCAGGACCCGTGCCCTGTCGCGTTCAAAGTCGGAGCGGTAGTTGGTTTTTCGCGGCTCTTCCACCCACCGCGCAGAATCCGCTTCGGTGTAGCCCGGAATTGCCTGCACGTAGTCGTGCGGCGTTCCGGTGCGGCCCAGCATCGCTTCGGTTCCCATGGGTATCTGCCTCCTTCAAGCGCCGTTGTGTGGTGCCTCTTGAGCCAGTCTTACACGTGTGAAGCTAGCCTCCTGACACGTCCAGCTCTGCTGCGGAGATTTCGGCACTCTGTTCCGCGTTCAGCTGACGGCTCATGAGCCAATCCTTGGGCAGCGCAGGCTTCTTCGGTGATCCGGCACGGCCGCGCGGGCCCTCGGAATCGACGCCCGGATACGGCAAATCCATGTCCAGTTCATCAAGGAGTCCGCGCAGGACCTCCAGGGTGGGAACGGTGGCCAGCTTGGCGCGAAGCTCCCCGCCAACTATGTAACCCTTGAAGTACCAGGCCATGTGCTTACGGATTTCCCGCAGTGCCTTGTACTCATCGTTACCGAAGGTCTCCACCATGAGCTCTGCGTGACGGTAGACGCCTTCGGCGACCTCCCGCAGCCCCGGACGGTGCCGCTGATCGCTGCCTTCGAACGCCGCCTGCAGGTCACCGAACAGCCACGGGCGTCCCTGGCAACCACGGCCTACCACCACGCCGTCCACACCGGTTTCCCGGACCATACGGACAGCGTCCTCTGCGGACCAGATGTCACCGTTTCCCAGCACCGGAATGTCAGGCAGCGCCTCACGAAGGCGGGCAATTGCGGACCAGTCAGCCTGGCCGGAATAGAACTGGGCGGCGGTGCGGCCGTGAAGGGCGACGGCGGCCACTCCCGCATCGCGGGCGATCCGTCCGGCGTCGAGGTACGTCAGGTGGTCCTCGTCAATGCCCTTGCGCATCTTGATGGTGAGCGGGATGCCACCCTTGGAGGCTTCCTTCACCGCGGTCTGCACTATAGACGTGAACAGATCGATCTTCCATGGCAGCGCGGAACCACCACCGCGGCGGGTGACCTTGGGCACCGGGCAGCCGAAGTTGAGGTCAATGTGGTCAGCCCGGTCTTCCTCGACGAGCATGCGGACAGCCGCGCCGACCGTTACGGGGTCAACACCATAGAGCTGCACGGAACGGACTTTCTCGTCCTCATCATGGGAGATGATGCGCAACGATTCCGGGGTCCGTTCCACCAGCGCACGCGAGGTAACCATCTCGGCCACGTACAGGCCACCACCGTATTCACGGCAGAGCCTGCGGAAGGCCGAGTTGGTGATGCCCGCCATGGGGGCAAGGATCACGGGAGTGTCCACGGTGATCCCACCGAGCTGCAAAGGCGGAAGCTCAAGCTTTGGGGCAGGGGGCGTTGCTACTACAGTCACCCATCCATTGTTGCAAATCAGGGCAAATCGACCCTTTGCGCCCTACGGAATCGGTTTTTCCCCGTCGCCCCGGCGCTCCGCCTCACGCTGGGCACGGCGGCTCCCCGGGCGGGCAGGCTTGCCGGCCGCGCGGGAAGACCGGCCGCCGTCGAGCGTTTCGGCCCTGCCGGAACCCACGACGGCGGCCGCAGCAGCGAGCGTACCGGTATCGTCCACGTCCTCCGGATTCACGGACAGCGCGGGCGCAGGGACGGCACCCTTCACGCCTGTGGCCTTGACCACCAGGACGGCTATCAGCGTGGTAACAGGGATGGCGAGCACCAGTCCGATGGAGCCGACCAATGTCCGGATGACTTCCTCGGACAACTCCGCACTGGTCAGGGCCTCGGCAAGTGGGCGGTCGTAAAGCATCACAATGATCAGGATCGGAAGGGCGGCACCAGCGTACGCGAAGGCAATCGTGTAAACCGTGGAGGCGATGTGGTCCCGGCCAATCCGCATGGCCGAGGAGAATAGCTTCCGGGCGCTGGTGTTCGGGGCCAGTTCGTAAAGTTCCCACACGGCAGATGACTGGGTAATGGTGACATCGTTGAGGACGCCGAGGCCTGAGATGATCAGGCCGCACAAGATGATGCCGGAGATTGAAATCTTGTCCGACATATTTATCAGCGTTGCAGCGTCATGGTCACCGACGCCTGCAAGGTTGGCAGCATCCGTGGCCCACGCCGCCAACAGCGCTGTGATGCCCAACCCGAAGATGGTTCCCAGCAGGGCCGTGGACGTCCTCGCCGAGAAACCGTGGGCGAAGTACAGGACCCCGATCATGATCACCGTGGAACCCACCAAAGCCAGCATGAGTGGCGGCTTCCCCTCCACAAGCCCCGGAAGGATAAAACTGACCAGCACCGCATAAGCGCCAACCAGGCCAAGGAGTGCCCGGAAGCCGCGCCAGCGGGCCACAGCGATCACTACCACCGCATAGAGCACGGCCAGCAGCGCAATCGGCAGGCTCCGCACGAAATCCACAAAAACGTACGACGGCGAGCCGTTGGCCTGCGCCGCGCCCTGGACACCGGAAAGGTTCAGATAGCGGATCGAATCCCCCACATTCACGCCATGGGATTTAGCGACGTCGGGGTTGATCACCACCTTGACGGCTTCCCCGCCCTTGTCCGGCTGCGTGAAGGCGAAAGTGCAGTCGGATCCGCCGGACTGGCCTGGATCGGTTTGGCCTGCACCGGTTTGTCCGGTTTGTGTGCAGCTTTCCTGCACCACGCTCTGGATCTTTCCGGTATCGAAAGTCACCCCCGGGGCAGCCTGGTAGGGACTCGCGAAGGAGATTCCCTCCCGGCTGCCCGAGGGCCACATGACCATCATGGCAATGACAGTGAGCACCCCAAGTGGAACCAGCACCGCAGCCAGGAGCCAGTTGGCGCGCTTCCGGGACGCAATCGCCTGCGGGGTTGGCTCGGAACTTTCAGAATGACCGTGACCGTGGGAGTGTCCGTGACCCATCAGCTGCAAAACCTCATGGTTTCAAGCCTAGCGGGGTCAAACGCAAACCCTTCCTCAGGCTGGCTTGATGTTCTGGTTCACGTGGAAAAGGTTGCCGGGATCGTACTTGCTCTTGACCTGCACCAGGCGATCCCAATTGGGGCCGTAATTGTCAGTGACCCGGTTCTGGTCTTCAGCGTCCATGAAGTTGATGTACCCGCCCAGCGCCGAGTGCGGTGCAAGGGCCGCCGCATACCCTCGCGCCCAGGCGATGTTGGCTTCGTTGTCCGTGGGTTCCATCCATTGGGCCGCAATGACGGGCGCAAACTTCATGTCACGGTGCGCAAAGGCTGTGTCATGGACGCCAACGCGTGAGACGGCGCCGTCGATGGGGTAAATATGGACAGACGTATTGACGCTCGTGACCGTCGCGCCATGTTCGGCATGGGCTTGGATGGCGCCGTCGTTGAGCTCGGGGAGGAAGTTCGCCTTCCAGTAGCCCTGCATTCCTTTCTGGTTGAGCGCGTCGAAGGCAACGTTCAGGGCTGGGTACGGCATGGGAGCTACCAGTGAGCCCGCAACAGGGGCTGCGTCCAGGAACGGCTGCCACCGCGCTTCGCCTTCTCCCAAATCCCCCGTCCACATCCCAACCACCACACAGACGGGCTTGCCGTGCCACTCTTCGGGTAGGAACGGGACTGGCGGGCCCTGATGGAATCCCAGGAAAGCGCCGAACTCTTCGGGCGCGTTCGCGATGTAATCGCGGTAGAAGCGGGCGACTGTGTCCGTATGTTCTGCGCCGTAGAGGATGACTCCGGCATGGACCATATCAACAGGATGGAGTTTGAACTCGAACGAGGTCACCACGCCAAAGTTGCCGCCACCGCCCCGGAGCGCCCAGAACAGGTCCTCGTTCTGGTCCTCGCTGGCCACCAGGAACTTTCCATCAGCCGTGACCACATCGGCTGAAACGAGGTTGTCGCAGGAGAGACCGTACTTTCGGGCAAGGTAGCCTATTCCCCCGCCCAGGGTCAGTCCCGCAACTCCCGTGGATCCGACGATCCCGCCAGTGGTCGCCAATCCGAAGGCGTGCGTTGCGTGGTTGAAGTCAGCCCAGGTGGTGCCGCCTTCGGCCCGCGCAGTGGCGGTCTCCGGGTCCACCCGGACCCCGGTTCGGTTGACGAAGTCCAGCACCAGGGCGTCATCCGCCGTTCCATATCCAGGAGCACTGTGTCCGCCGCCCCGAATGGCCAGGGGCATGGAATTCTCCCGTGCGAAGTTCACCCCCGCAATCACATCCGCAACTTGGGCCACCCGGACGATGCCCGCCGGACGTTTGTCGACCATGGCGTTAAAGACTGCCCGTGCCGAATCATATTCAGGGTCTTCGGGAGTGATGAGCTGTCCGCGCAGCTGATCCCGCAGCCCGTCCAAGGTCGTTCCGTTCATTGTTGTTACCGCCGATTCAGAGGAGACCGGAGCTATTCCACAGACGCCGCTTCCCTCCGAGTGTGCCGGCGCGTGGCTTACGTCGCCTTCCTACTCCTGCGCCATGGCCGAGTCAAGACTTTTCCACCACGAATGCGGGCTGAGCTTAAAGCGAGGATCCCGCCCTGCCCATCGGCGATGGGCAGGGCGGGATCCGGACATGAAAGTACGTGGTCAGTCGCTCACGATCAGTGTGTCAGCGCCACGAACGTGGGCCTTGCCCGACTCCAGCAAAGGTGCCAGAACGCTGCGCAGCGCCGTCATGGATTCGTCCACTTCCAACAGCACGGGGTGCTGGTACGCAATAAGCGCCAGAAGATCCCGTACGGCAGCTTCGGCGTCGTCGGCGGACAGCTTGGGATCGTGACCCAGGAAGACATCCGAGGGCTCCTCGGAGTTCCCCTGGGCGTAGCTGATGGCGAAGGCCTGGATCTTTCCTTTTCGGCTGGCCGGCACTCCCCCGCCAAAGGCGCTTGCCTTCGGAGCACGAAGCACAATGGCTCCGTGCGCCCCGGTGAGATCGTGCAGGAAGAGCCGCTGCACCGTAGCAATGCTGAGCTCGCCCGGGCTGTCCCAGTGATGGACAGCTGAGTAGTAGCGGCCCACCACTTCGCTGAGTTCCACGGATCCGGTGGCGAGGTCCTCCACGCGCTCCGAGGCAGCTTCCTCGGAACCGTCGCCGAACCGCGGGAGCTTCAGCGGCTCAGGCTCCACTACTACCAACTGGGAACGCTGGATGGGTCCCAGGCGTGCGGCTTCGGCGAAAGCAGCCCCCGGGGTGCCCGGTTCAACCTTGCTGCGGAGCTTGGAAACGCCCGACGGCGAGTTCCCGGCTTCGCGGCGCAGCATGGTCAGCAGGGTGGCACCGACGCCGTTCCGGCGATGGTCCTTGGCAACCTCGATGTAAGCCCAGAGACGTTCCGGGTGCAGGGACGCTTCGTGAACCACGCCGGCCGCAACGGGGATGCGAACGCCGTCAACGACGTCTTCGGCAACGATGCAGCGGCGCCAAGGCTGGTTGCTCGAAGGCGCCAAAGCAGCACGGAACTGTTCTGCAGGGAGGGTCTCCGGGCCGCCCCAGATTTCCAGGAGGGCGAGGTCGTCGCCTTCCTTCCACTCGCGGTATTCCAAGGCCACGGTTAGGCGCCGATCAGTCGTGCTGCCAGGTAAGCCTCAACCTTGTCCAGGGACACGCGTTCCTGGCTCATGGTGTCGCGCTCACGGATGGTCACGGCCTGGTCTTCGAGGGTATCGAAGTCCACGGTGATGCAGAACGGAGTACCGATCTCGTCCTGGCGACGGTAACGGCGGCCGATGGCGCCGGCGTCGTCGAAGTCGATGTTCCAGTTCTTGCGCAGCTGGGTGCCCAGCGCCTTTGCCTTCGGGGACAGGTCCTCGTTGCGGCTCAGGGGCAGGACAGCGGCCTTGACCGGGGCAAGCCGCGGGTCCAGCTTCAGGACCGTACGGACGTCGACGCCGCCCTTGGCGTTGGGTGCCTCGTCTTCGGTGTAGGCGTCAATCAGGAACGCCATGAAGGAGCGGGTCAACCCGGCAGCCGGCTCGATCACGTATGGGGTGTAGCGCTCATTGGTGGCCTGGTTGAAGTAGCTCAGGTCCGTCCCGGAAGCCTTGGCGTGCGTGGAGAGGTCGAAGTCCGTGCGGTTCGCGATACCCTCGAGCTCGCCCCACTCGGAGCCTTGGAAACCGAAGCGGTACTCGATGTCCGTGGTGCCCTTGGAGTAGTGGCTCAGCTTCTCAAGCGGGTGCTCAAAGAAGCGGAGGTTTTCTTCACGGATGCCCAGGCTGGTGTACCAGGACATGCGCTCCTTCATCCAGTACTGGTGCCATTCCTCATCCGTGCCGGGCTCGACGAAGAATTCCATCTCCATCTGTTCGAACTCGCGGGTACGGAAGATGAAGTTGCCCGGCGTGATCTCGTTGCGGAAGGACTTGCCGATCTGGCCAATGCCGAACGGTGGCTTCTTCCGGGACGTGGTGAGGACATTGTTGAAGTTCACGAAGATGCCCTGGGCCGTTTCCGGACGCAGGTAGTGCATGCCCTCATCGTTGGCCACCGGGCCAAGGAAGGTCTTCAGGAGGCCGGAAAATTCCTGCGGCTCCGTCCATTGGCCGCGGGTGCCACAGTTGGCACAGGCAATGTCCTTCAAGCCGTTCTCGGCGGGGCGGCCCTTCTTTTCCTCGTACTCTTCCTCAAGGTGGTCGGCACGGTAGCGCTTGTGGCAGGAGAGGCATTCCACCAGGGGGTCCGAGAACACCTCGACGTGGCCGGAGGCTTCCCAGACCTGGCGGGGCAGGATGACCGAGGAGTCCAGGCCTACGACGTCTTCGCGGCCGCGGACCATGCTCTGCCACCACTGGCGCTTGATGTTTTCCTTCAGTTCCGCACCAAGGGGTCCGTAATCCCACGCCGAACGGGAACCACCATAGATTTCACCGGCCTGGAAGACAAAGCCCCTCCGCTTGGAGAGGGAAATGACCTGGTCAAGGACGGATTTTGCTGCCATGGGTACTCCATTTGTTCTACAGGGCCGCTGGGTGCGGTCCGCGGTGGTTGCCCCGGATTCCGAACGAGGTTGTCCGGCGGGGTGGGCTGGGGAATTGGTGCGGATAATAACTGTGCAGAAAAGCTGCGTGTCCTAGCCTACCGGCCTTTGCCCGGGACCTTTCGTGCGAATGCTCCCCTGGGCCAGGGCAGCGTGGCCACGACGATCGCCGCGAGCGTCAATACCGTACCCAACACCGTGGGCAAGGCGACCACCGCACCGGGACTGGGGATCACGACGTCGAGCACTAAAGAACCCACCAGCTGCCCGGCGATCATGCCCAGACCGGTGACCAGCACGCCGAGGCTTCGGACCAGGAGCGCCGCAAGCCCAATGAAAAGGCAGCCCATGGGGCCGCCCAGGTAGAACCACCATTCACCCGGAAGCGGGTTGCCCGCGCCTGCCACGGAAAGCTTGATCAGCCAGGCAATCCAGAGGATGACGGCACCGGCGATGAAGTTGACCAGCGTGGCTGCGACAGGGGTCCCGTAGTGAACAGTGGCGGTTCCGTTCATGGCTTGCTGGAAACTCATGAGAAACCCTGCAGCCAGTGGCAACAGTACGGGCAGCACCAGGGAGGCGATGTCGGTATTGCCCCCGAACCGCGGGGAAACAGCCCACGCAACGGCGGCGACCGTCAGCACACTGCCCAGGATCCGCACTCCGGTAATGGACCGTTTGCCGCCGGGACCTATGCCCATTCGGTCCACAAGGAGGCCGCTCAGGGTCTGCCCGGTGACCACCGCCACAGTGAACAGCGCAACCCCCAGCAGGCCCACAGTGAATGTTTGCGCGATGACGAAGAGGGCGCCGATCCCACCGGCCATGACGTAGAAGCGGGGAAAGCTACGGCTGCGGACCGCCGGGACGATGCGCCGAAGGCCTGCCCTGCCTTTGGGTGTGGCGAGGGAAATGGCCGCAATGAGGACGAGGCCTGTGGTGAAGCTCACCACAGCTGCGGCGATGCCATCGTTCAACCGGGCCCCGAGGGCCCCGTTGATCCTTCCTTGAAGCGGAATGACCAAGCCAGTTGCTACTGCAACAGGGAGGCCAATGGCGAGCGGAAGGGTGGAACGACGGGAAGACTGCGGCACTGACACCACACTACGTCAGGCATCATTGCTTTATGAGCAACCCGGAAATCGAAGAGGTCCCCATCCGCGACGACATGATCCGCCTCGGGCAGCTGCTGAAGCTGGCCAACCTGGTGGAGGACGGCGTGGAGGCCACCGAGCTCATTAAGAATGGCTTGGTGAAGGTCAACGACGAGATCGACGAACGCCGGGGCCGCCAGCTGCACGCCGGCGACACCGTCACCGTCAACGGCCAGACCGTAAGGATTATCTCCGCCTGAAGCAACGCGGGGTCACTTAAAGCCCATGGTGACGCCATTTATGGGCCGTAAGTGACCCCGCGTTGCATTAAGATGCGAGGACTTTGTGCGTCAGGAATTCGCCTACGTGGCCGATTTCCTGCTGATTAATGCCATGCCACATGCCTGTGTAGAGCACCTTGGTGAGGTCCACGTGCTTGCGCACCCACCCCATGGTGTATTCGATCTTGTCCGGAGTAATGACAGGGTCCTGCTGGTCGCGGCCCCAGAACATCGGCGAGGTGCCGTCCAGTTCGGCATCGCGGAAGGCGGGGTCATCGCCGGCGTCCACCACGAAACCCGAAAGCCCGACGACGGCAGCGAAGTCCGCGGGACGGTACCGGAGCATGGTGGTCGCCATGGCCATGCCCATGGAGAAGCCGAGCAGCGTCACTGAAGAATGATTGGCTTTGACCGTATCCAACCATTCAAGGGCGTACTCCGCGGCAAGCTTTACTGCTTCCAGCGAATAGTCGATTGACGCAGTGAGCGGGAACCAGGTGAAGCCGGGGCCCATGGGCATTGGCGCCCGCAGGGAAGCCACCACAAAGCCCTCGGGAAGCAGGCCCGCGAGGCTGAAGAGATCGTCTTCATTGGAGCCGTAGCCGTGCAGCAGCACCAGAAGCGGCTTGCCCTCCCGTTCAGCTTCTTCATGGGACCACAGGACAACGGGCGCGGGGAATGCAACGGCTTCAGTCATGGGTCTATTCTTGCAGTTACTGATGAGTAACAACCTACGGTGGCGTAGGTTCGCAGGTTCAAGGCAGGATGGAAAGCGTGAGTGACGTCAATTCATTGGTGAAGCCGGGCGAACCGGTTCAAACACACCCTTGGAGCCGTTACGTGGCACTGGGGGATTCGTTCACGGAAGGCATCGGCGATCCGGAGCCCCGGAACCCCGGCGGCTTCCGGGGATGGGCTGACCGTGTAGCGGAGGAACTGGGCCGCGGTCATGAGGATTTCGCTTATGCCAACCTTGCTATCCGTGGGCGGCTGCTGCAGCAGATCGTGGATGAACAAATTGGCCCTTGCCTGGAACTCCAGCCGGACCTTGTCTCGATTTCGGCTGGCGGCAATGACCTCATCCGGCCCGGTGGCGACCCGGACCTCTTGGCGGAGAAGCTGGACGCTGCTGTTCAGGAACTGGCCTCCGGTGGGGCGACTGTGGTGCTGTTCAACGGACCGGACACTGCATCCTCGGTGTTGGGCCGCATCCGTGGCAAGGTGGCCATCTACAACGAAAACCTGAGGACTGTAGCTGCACGGCACGATGCCATCATCGCGGACATGTGGTCCCTGAGGCAGTTGGCCGATCCGCGGATGTGGGACGAAGACCGCCTGCACTTCTCACCTCTGGGACACCACACCATCGCGATGATGGTCCTTGAAGCGCTGAACGTCCAGCACACCCTCGAGCCCCTGGTGCCCAAGCCCCTGCCGGTCCGCACCTGGCGCGAGGCCCGATCCTCGGATCTGGTGTGGGCCCGCGAGTACTTTGTTCCGTGGGTTATCCGCAGGTTGCGGCATCGATCCTCCGGCGACGGCATCACCCCCAAACGCCCGACGCCGGGACCGGTCTTCGGCCCCAACGGCACCATGCTGCCGCGCGGCTGAGCTGATGCGACTGCGGCCGGGAGGATTCGATGCAGCCTAACAATGTTGTCCCCCTGCGCCTTCGCCGTCAGCAGCTGCGGGCTCCCTACGGCGAAAACGTTGATGATGTTCTGCGCAACCTCCTGGCGGTGCAGTCGCAGGAATTTCCGTATGCCAGGTGGAGCCTCGCCCAGAGGGCGGTCGGGAGCACTGCCCAGAGGGCGGTCGGGAGCACTGCCCAGAGGGCGGTCGGGAGAACTGCCCAGAGGGCGGTCGGGAGCACTGCCCAAAGGGCGGTCGGGAGCACTGCCGATGAGGTGGAGCAGGCGGTGGCTGATGGCAGGATCCTCCGGACGCATATCCTGCGGCCGACGTGGCATTTTGTGCACCGTGACGACCTCGGCTGGTTGATGGGTTTGTCTGCAGATCGCCTTCATCAAGGCAACAAGGGCATGTACCGGCAGGCGGGAGTTGATGAGCACGCAGCCGCCCGCAGCGGGCACATCCTTGCCGAAGCGGTGGCCGGTGGAGCCCACAAAACACGCGAAGAACTAGCCGGAATTCTGGAAAAGGCGGGGCTCCCCGGCAAAGGCCTTGGCTTCGTTTACCACCTCATGCACGCCGAGATCAGCAAAATCCTGGTGAGCGGCAGCCCGGTCCGTTCTGCAGGGGGTGCACTGAAACAGACATACGCCTTGTTCGAGGAACGTGTGCCCGACGGCAATATGTCCCTGACGGAGGACGGCGACCGCGAATGGGCCTTGGGCCAGCTGGCCCTGCGGTACTTCAGCAGCCGGGGACCTGCCACCATCAAGGACTGTGCCGCGTGGTCCGGACTGACCATCAAGGATGTACGGCTTGGCTTGCAGGTAGCTGAAGAGTCCGTTCCGGGCGCGTTGGCAACTGTGGCGGTGGACGGCTTGGACTTCTACTTGCCAGCAGAAGATGTGGAGGCACTTGCAGCGACTCCCCCACCAGGTGACGATGGGCCAGGACTTCCCCGTGTCGATCTCATCCAGTGCTACGACGAGTACGTGATGGGCTATTCACAATCGAGGCATTACCTCGGCGGCAGGGCGCCCTATTTCCCCGAGGGCGATGCTCCAATTCACGTGGTGTTGCTGGATGGCAGGTTGACCGGATGGTGGCGCCACAGCTTCTCGGATGGGATCTGCGAACTCGACATCAGAATGAACAGGCCACTCACAACAGCCGAACAACAAGCCTTGGAGGCAGAAGTGGAACGCTACGGGAAGTTCCTGGGCATGGAGACAAAGCTGGTGTGAAACTGCGGGACTAAGCTGGGTTAAGACCTAGGAGGCCTGCACCGTGAACAATCTGATCTTCTGGATCATCGTCTGCTCGTGGCTGATTCCCATGGGGATACGCATGTACAACAAGTCCCGGGCGCGGCGGCTCCAGGACCGCAATTTCCCGGGCCCGAATTATCCGGGCCCCGGCTATCCCCCGCAGAATCTTCCGGGACCGGGTTACCCGCAGCCGAATTATCCGGGCTATCCCACGCAGCCCACCACCATCCGCCCTGCCGATGCCCCACCGCCGCCAGGACCGGCGTCGAACGCTTCTTCACCTACGTTTCCGAGCCACAGCGGCTCTGAGCAGCAAGGCTTCCGCGCGCGCAAGCTGGCCGAACTGGACCTCAAGTTCAGCAACGGCGAAATTGCCATGGAGGATTACATGAAGCAGCGCGGCGACATCATGAACGGCTGAGCCGGCTTAGGCGAAGAAGGCCTCGCGAAGCTGCTTCGATAGTTGCCCGATTTCGGTGAGGAAGCCATCGTGGCCGATGGGGGCCTCGATCACGTGGACAGGCACATTGCCTGGCAGGTTTTGCGCCAGTTCCACTGACTGGGCCGGAAAATAGAGGCGGTCGGAATCGACGGCTGCCACAAAGAATTCAGCAGTGGCCGCGGCCAAGGCTTCCTTCAAGGTGCCCCGGCCCCGTCTGATGTCGTGGGACATCAGCGCCTCGGTGATGGCGATGTAACTGTTCGCATCGAACCGGCGCACCAGCTTGGTGCCTTGGTGATCGAGGTAGCTTTCCACCTGGTAGCGGCCACGCTCCCCCAGGACCGCAGCGGCCAGGGGCGTCTCCTGGTGCTGGGCTTCCCGGCCGAAGCGGACATCAAGCTCCAGCGCTGACCGGTACGTGATGTGCGCTATCCGTCGGGCCAGGGCAAGGCCTGCCTCAGGAGTTGGTCCACCGTAGTAATCGCCGTTGTTGAAGTTCGGGTCCTGGCGGATGGCGAGCGTCTGCGACTGGGCGAAAGCGATTTGCTCGGCTGTGCTGTAGGCGCCCACAGAAATAACCGCGCACCGCTGAACACGCTCAGGGAAGGTGACCGCCCACTCAAGTGCCCGCGCCCCACCCATGGAACCGCCAAGGACTGCGTGCCATGCCTTGATCCCCAAAGCATCAGCGAGCCGGGCTTCAGCCACCGTGCTGTCGCGCAACGTGATCAGCGGGAAGCGGGATCCCCAGGGCCGTCCGTCCGGCGCCTCTGACGATGGGCCCGTGCTACCGTAACAGCCGCCCACAATGTTGATGGAGATAACGAAGAACCGGTTGGTGTCGATCGTCGCGCCGGGACCAACGAGTTGCTCCCACCAGCCTTCCTCATCAGTTGCACCGCGGGCCACATGCGTGCTGCCCGTCAGTGCGTGCTGAACCAGGACTGCGTTGGACGCATCCGCATTCAACTGCCCCCAGGTTTCGTAGGCAAGCACAACATCCGGGAGAAAACCGCCGGCTTCAAGTTCCAGCGAACCTACGCCGGCGTACTTGACCGTCCCGTCTTCTTTGCCCGGTTTGGGGGGTGCTGTAGCAGTAATGGTCATTCCTTTGACACCTAACCTCGCGCTTGCCTGCCGCCTTGCGTGCGACAGGCCAGGTCTTCACCCGGGGCACCCCACCGCGGAGGAGGGTTGCCGGCCAGCAAGCCGGGGCTGTCGCTGGCACTCATGACCTAATACGTAGAGTCTAGGAAAAATACCGCTGTCTTGGCGAAGAATGTGACAGCTGTGTGACGGTTTGGCGCCGCTTCGTTCAGGAACACGCACCGCGAAGGGCCGCCCGGCGAATTTTCGACGGCGGGCGGCCGCTCTCCCAGCAGCGCGATTAAGCGCCTTTGGCAGCCCGGAAACCGGCCTCCAGATCAGCAATAATGTCGTCCACGTGCTCTATTCCCACAGAGAGGCGGACGAGGCCTGGATTCACGCCCGCAACCAGCTGCTGTTCGACCGTGAGCTGGCTGTGGGTAGTCGACGCCGGGTGGATAACCAGCGAGCGGACGTCACCGATGTTGGCAACATGGGAGTGCAACTCCAGGCCGTCGACGAATCGCTTGCCGGCCTCGACGCCACCCTTGATGTTGAATGCCACCACTGCACCGGTACCCCTCGGCCCGTACTTACGGCCGCGGTCGTACCAAGGGCTGGACGGCAGGCCCGCGAAGGCAACCGATTCGACGTCGTCATGGGCTTCCAGCCATTCAGCCACTTTGGTGGCGTTCGAGACGTGACGCTCGACGCGCAGGCTCAGGGTTTCCAGGCCCTGGGCGATGAGGAAGGCGTTGAACGGGGAAACCGCCGAACCCAGATCGCGCAGCAACTGCACGCGCGCCTTGAGAATGTAGGAGAGGTTGGCTCCGAGCGCGCCATCCTTGCCAAGGTCCCGGGCGTAAACGAGTCCGTTGTAGCTGGGGTCCGGAGTATTGAATCCGGGGAAGCGCTCCGGGTCCTTGCCGAAATCAAAGTTTCCGGAGTCCACGATCACGCCGGCGATCGCCGCGCCGTGGCCGCCCAGATACTTGGTAGCCGAGTGCACCACGATGTCCGCACCCCACTCGATGGGACGGATGAGGTAGGGGGTTGAGAGCGTGTTATCCACGATGAGCGGCACGCCAGCCTCGTGCGCGGCGCGTGAAACACCCTCGATGTCCAGGACGTCCTGGCGCGGATTGGACACAACCTCGCCGAAGAACAGCTTGGTGTTGGGCTGCACGGCGTCCCGCCACTGGTCCAGGTTGTCCGGATCCTCCACGAACGTCACGGAGATGCCGAACTTCTTCAGAGTGTGCGCCAGCAGGTTGTAGGTGCCACCGTAGAGGCTGGGGCTCGCGACGACATGGTCTCCGGCCTCGGCAATGTTCAGGATAGCGAAGGTTTCCGCGGCCTGTCCTGAGCTAAGGAGCAACGCGCCCAGCCCGCCTTCGAGGCTGGCGATCCGCTGCTCCACGGCGTCTTGTGTTGGGTTGCCGATACGCGTGTAGATCGGGGCGAGCTCGGCCAGTGCAAAGCGGTTGGCTGCGCTCTCTGCGCTCGGGAAAACGAAGGACGTGGTCTGGTAGATCGGAAGCGACCGCGCCCCCGTGGCAGCGTCGGGCTCCTGCCCTGCGTGGATCTGGCGGGTTTCGAAAGACCATCCTTGGGACATTGGGTTCTCCTCTTCGTGGCGCGCGGGTTTGCCGTTGATCGCTGTAGGCGTGGGCTGGGGCCAGTCTAGGAAGCGCCCGGGTACTTGGACAGCATTGTGACGAAGGCAGTATTTTTCAGTCTTTACGCGACCCGGCGTGAAGCGTTCCAGCGGCGCACAATAACATCCCATGTTAGTAAGGCTTCCCTTAGCTGAGACCCCGATCACAAAGTGCCAAGATGAAGCCATGCGCATGGATCACGTCTCTTACGCTTGTGAACGAGATGGCCTTTTGGCCACCACCGAACGAATTTCCGCAGCTCTGGGAGTGGACGCAGTCCGGGGCGGAGTGCACCCGCGCTTCGGTACCCGGAACATGATCATTCCCTTGGCGGATAACAAATACCTGGAAGTCGTAGAGGTCCTGGACCACCCTGCTTCCGACAAGGCACCCTTTGGCCAGGCAGTCCGCGCACGCTCGGCGGCTGGCGGCGGTTGGATGGGCTGGTGCGTCGCCGTTGACGACCTCGCCCCCTTCGAGGAACGCCTCGGCCGGTCCGCAGTTCCGGGCAACCGCAAGTTCCCGGATGGCCGCGAACTCGTATGGCAGCAGATCGGCATTCTCGGCTTGATCGCCGATCCCCAGGTGCCTTACCTGCTCAAGTGGGAGGGCGATCCCTCACTGCACCCGTCCAAGGTCTATGAGAGTGACGTCAAGATGTCCAGCCTCACCATTGCAGGCTCGGCGGAGCGCGTTACCGAATGGCTGGGCGAGCCCGTCGAGAAGCCGCTTGAGGACGTCGCTGTCCAGTGGATGGCCCCGCACGGTACGCCTGGCATCATGTCCGTCACTTTCGAAACCGCATCCGGCGCCGTCACTATCTGACGCACACCTTCCCTGGGGCCTGGTCCCCTCCAGTCCAGCATGTTGGGTCACAGGTCCAGTGTGTCCGGTCAAGCTTCGGCCGCCATCAGCGGGTGCCAACGACGTCACCCACCGATGGCGGCCGGATTTCTCTTTAAGGGTCCCCTGGCTTTAAGGGTCCCCTGGCTTCAAGGCTGTCTAGCCCAGGCCTATCGCCTTGCCGAAGAGGCTGAAGCCAACGAACGCGACGATGTCCAGCAGCGCATGCGCAATGACCAAAGGCATCACCCGCTTCGTCTTGGTATAGATCCCGGCGAAGACCAAGCCCATGGCGAAGTTGCCGATGAACGGCCCGAAGCCTTGATACAAGTGGTAGCTGCCGCGAAGGGCCGCGCTCACGACAATGGCCAGCGGCGTGCTCCAACCGAATTTTCCGAAACGGTCCATGAGGTATCCCACGACGATCACTTCCTCAACGATCGCGTGGCGAATCGCGGAGAGAATCAACACAGGCACTGTCCACCAGTAAGCCTCCAGGCCGCTGGGCACAATGGCGGTGGTGATACCCAGGGCACGGCCGGCCGCGTACAAGCCAAGTGACGGGATGCCAATGACTGCTGCGAGTCCCAATCCGTGCAAAAGGTCCTTGCCGGGGCGTGCGAAGTTGAACCCCAGCCGGGCAAAGCCACTTGCGCCTTCCCGCCCACCCTGGGCATGCGATGACAGGAAATAGAACACCAGGACCACCGGCACCAAAGCGAAGACAATGTCCAGTAGTTGATACGTGAGGTCGAAGTACTCGCGGGTGCTTTGGGACCTGTTAAGAGTGGAGGTTGCCTCGGACAGCGGCGCCCGCGTCATCTTGTCCAGGAGCTGCACCACGGAATACACAGCTGATTGGCCCAAAGACAGGCCCAGTACGATAAGTACTTCGGCGCGCAGGCGGCGGCGGGAAGCAAGGAGCATGTACCTATCTTGCCTGCAGTTCCTGCCACTTTGCCGTGAACTGTGCACGTTCCCGCTCCATCCGTAGGCAGACCCTATGCTTGGTGGGATGAGTGCCCCAGGGAGAATCTTCATGATCCGGCACGGCCAGTCCGCCGCCAATGCCGACACGTCAATCTACAACCGTGTGCCGGACTACCGCATTCCGCTGACCGAACGTGGAATTGAACAGGCGCGGATAGCTGGTGAGGCCCTCCGGCAGAAGCTCGACGGCGAGCAGGTCTGCGTTTATGTGTCCCCCTATTTGCGGGCATACCAGACTCTTGAGGCGTTGGACCTGGGACCGCTGATCGAGCGCGTCATCGAAGAACCTAGGCTGCGTGAGCAGGACTGGGCCAATTTTCAGATTGCCGGGGAGATCGAGGACCAGAAGGAGTTGCGCAACCTTTACGGCCACTTCTTCTACAGGTTCCGCGAAGGCGAGTCAGGCTCGGACGTCTACGACCGCGTGTCCTCATTCATGGAGACCCTTTACCGCCATTGGGAAAAGCCGACGTATGCCCCAAATACCCTCATGGTCACCCACGGTCTGACCATGAGGCTGTTCTGCATGCGCTGGTTCCACTGGACTGTTGAGTATTTCGAATCGCTGAACAACCCGGACAATGCCGAACTCCGAACGTTGGTAAGGACCGACGACGGCCAGTACAGCCTGGACAAACCGTTCAGCCAGTGGGTGCCACGGGATGTTGACGATTCAGTGCTTCACGCGCCGAGAATGCGTTTCTAGCGGGAACGGTTAGTTGCGGGAACGGTGGGTTGCAGGACCGGTTAGTTGGCAGGTGCGACGATAACTTCCGTGCCCTTGGCTTCAAACGCGGCCTTATCTTCAGCGCTGATCCCGGCGTCCGTGATGAGGTGCCGGAAGTCATACCCTGCCATGGCCGCAAAGGAGCGGCGGCCTACTTTCGAGGAGTCAGCCACCACGTAGGATTCGGTGGCCCGGCGCGCCATGACGGTGTTCACCATTGCTTCGCCTTCATCGGTGATCGTGGGGCCGAGGTCCGGGTCAACACCGTTGACCCCGATGAACGCAATGTCCAGGGCAACCTTCTGCATGATCACGTCGGTGTAGGGCCCCACGAGCTCGTAGGAACGCGGATTCAGGATGCCCCCGGTAACCATGATCTTGATGTTCGGACGAACGGCGAGCTGCGAGGCAATGTTGATCGCGTTGGTCACCACCGTGAGGGTGGGCCTGTTGGACGGTGCGTTGAGGTCCTCACGGGTGGACAACAGCTGCGCCAGCGCCGTGTTGGTGGTTCCCCCGCTCAAGCCGATCACGGCTCCGGGGCGGATCAGGGCCGATGCCGCCTGGGCGATCTCCTGCTTGGCCAGGGCGTGGTCGTCACGGTTATAGCGGCCCGGGAGATCGTATGCAACGGATCCGGTGGTGGCGCCACCGCGGGTACGGCTCAGCAGGCGTTGTTTCGCAAGGCTGTCCAGGTCCCGGCGTGCCGTGGCCGGTGACACGCCAAGCCGCGTCACGATGTCCTCGACTTCCACATGGCCGGATTCGGCCAGGAGGTCAAGGATGGCGGTCAGCCGATCGGTGCGGGTCATGACGAGCCTTTCGCGGGGTCTGGCTATTTCGCTTTGGCGAACAGCGTGAGCATACGTGCGGATTCCAGCGCCAGTGCGTCCCGGCCGGCCTTGATGTACTTCCGGGAATCCACCACTGCGGGGTTGGCATCGAGGTACTCACGGACGGCACGGGTGAAGAACCCGTTCAAATGTGTGGATACGTTGATCTTAGTCATACCTGCCCCGATTGCGGCTACGAGCATGTCGTCTGTGACGCCTGAAGAGCCGTGCAGGACCAGTGGTTTTCCGACCGCAGACTTCAGCCGCGTGATCAAGTGCAGGTCCAATGCAGCGCTGCGTTCGGTCATGGCGTGGGAGGATCCAACGGCGACGGCGAGCGCATCTACACCCGTTGCTTCAACAAACGCCTGCGCCTCCGCGGGGTCGGTACGGACACCGGGTGCATGGGCGCCGTCCTTGCCTCCCACTTTGCCGAGTTCGGCCTCCACGTAAACGCCTCGCTCGTGGGCGTAACGGGCTACCCGTTGTGTGACTTCGACGTTCCATTCGTAGGGCAAGTGCGCGCCGTCGAACATCACGGAGCCAAAGCCCAGGTCCACGGCCGCGATGGCGAGGTCCTCGGATTCGGCATGGTCCAGGTGAACCGCGACGGGCACTGATGCTTCACGGGCGATCGCCAAAGCCGCCACCGCGATCGGTTCCAGTCCACCGTGGTATTTCGCGCAGTTTTCCGAAATCTGCAGGATCAGTGGAACTCCCGCTGTCTCGGCACCCGTCACCAGTCCCTCCGCCGTTTCCACATGGATGACATTGAACGCGCCTTGGCCCGTACCGTTGGCCGCGGCCTTGTCCATCAATTCCCGCGTGCTGACAAGGGTCACCGGGTCTCCTTCCATGTCACGATGAGTTGTTCTTCAAGTTCCTGGTACCTCGGCGAAATCTCGCCTGCTGCAGGCATGAGCACTGCCGCGGCGGACCAGGCTGTGGCCCGGCGCAGAATCTCGCGGGGTTCCGTAATGCCTTCGGCGAGGGCGACGGCGGCAGCCGCCACACCGGCGTCGCCCGCCCCTGTGGGGTTGCCGCTTAGGGGCCCGGGGAGGTGGGCACTCCAGTACCCGCCGGGCGATGCGTGGTCGAAGGCGAGCATTCCCTCCGCACCGGCGCTGACAAGGACCGTCCGGGCGCCCATGGCAATCAGCGAGAGCGCGGCGGCTTCCACACTCGCCTCCCCCGTGGCTTCCGCGAGCTCGTGGTGATTGGGTTTCAGGACATCGGCACCCGCCTGGGCTGCGGTGATGATTCCGGGTCCCGAGGTGTCAAGGATGGCCGGGATGCCGGCGTCGTGTGCCAGCTTCACCAGGGACGGGTAGAAATCGGCGGGTGCATCCGGCGGCAGGCTGCCGGACCCCACCAGCACAGCGGCCGGACCTTCTCCGTCATCGCCGTGCAGGGCTTTCACGACGGCGGCGGTCAGCGAGCGCCAATCGTCCGGCAGGAGTGCCTGGCCCTCCTCGTTGAAAATGGAGGTTTCGCCGGCGAGGGAGTCCACGAGCGCGATGCTGCGGCGTGTCTCGGCGGCGACAGACACCAGCGCATGTGGCACCCCGCTCGTCCAAAGTTCAGCGGCCAGGGTCTGGCCCGCGGCTCCTCCGGTAGGAGCGATGGCCAGCACGGGATGGCCTACTTGGTGAACCACCCTGGCAACGTTGAGCCCTTTACCCCCGGCACGGCTGATGGGTGTGGGAACCCTGTGGCTGGCGCCTTCGGTGATTCCGTGGACTGTGTAGGTCATGTCGATGGCCGGATTGGGTGTCACGGTGACAACGCGGGTTCCGGCATTTGGGGACGTGCCGCTGCGGGCCGCGTCGTGACCGGTCATCGCGCACCGTCCAGGAGCGCTCGTGCGTTCAATGCCGCTCCAAGGAGTCCGGCGTCCTGGCCAAGCTGGGCCTGGATGAGGCGTGGGCGTCGTTGGAAGTCCAGGATTTGGTCAACCCGGGCACGGAGCGGCTCGAGAAGGTCCTCGCCCGCTTCGGCCAGGCCTCCCCCGATCACTACCGCTTCTGTGCCGATGATGTTCACGCACTGGCAGATCGTGAAGGCCAGGGCGTCCACGGCGTCTGCCCACACACGGGCAGCCACGGCATCTCCCTTTTGGGACCGGAGCAGGACGTCGCGGGCACCGTCCACGGCATTCCCCGACTTCCTGCTGTACCGTTTGGCGATGGCGCCTGCCGAACCCACGGCCTCGAGGATGGTGGCCCCTGTTGCCTCAGTTCCGGCGTCGGGGTCCGGTACCTGGGCGTGGCCGAGTTCGCCGGCGAAACCACCGGCGGTGACGGCCACACCACCGGAGAAGACTGCCGCGGCGATTCCAGTGCCCACCACCATGACCACGACGTCGTTGAACTCCTTGGATCCGCCGAAAGCGTGTTCCACGGCAGCGGCGGAGCGCACATCGTGATCGAACGCCACGGGAAGCCCCAGCCTCTTCTCGGCCTCAGCAGTGAACGGGAAGTTACGCCACCCGAGGTTCGCGGAGTAGATTCCGATTCCTCCTACGGAATCCACGATGCCAGGGACGATGACGCCCGCTGCTTTGGCCGGGATGTGCGGAAACTCGGATGCGAGCTCATCAGCGAGCCCTGCGAGCCTGTCCAGCACCGCTTCCCCTGGGTGCGCTGGATCAAGGGGCGTGGGTACCCGGCGCATGCCCAGGACGTTTCCGAAGGCATCCACGAGTCCGGCCTTGACGTCTGTACCGCCAACGTCGAAGGCCAGGACCGCTGATTCTGCCTGCCCAAGAACCATGACGGGGCCTAGGCGGAGGGGTCGAGAATGACGGAGCGCGTCAGGTTACGGGGCAGGTCCGGGTTCAGGCCACGGACGCGCGCACGTTCCAGGGTCACTTTGTGGACGCGGGCCAGTTCGGCCAGCGGGTGCTTGTCCGTGTGGATGTAAAGGGCGCCGGTAGCGGCCATGTCCTTGTCAAGGCCTTCAGGCTGTGCGCCGAACAGCCAGGTCACGCGTCCTGGCGCAGCGATGGAGATGGGACCATGGCGGTATTCCATGGCCGGGTAGGACTCGGTCCAGCCCTGCACGGCTTCGCGCATCTTAAGTCCTGCCTCGTGGGCCAGGCCAACCGTCCATCCGGTACCGAGGAAGGTGAATTGCTCAGCATCCAGGAGTTCCTGCGGCACGGGACCTGTCACTGCGTCCCTTGCGTCTTCGATAGCTTGCTTCAGGTCAATGCCAAGGCTGGCGAGCAAGTACACCAGTGCCGAGGTTGCGAAGCGGGTTTGCACCACGGATCGCTCATCTGCGTACGGGAGTCCGATCACGGTATCGGCCAGGTGAACGATTGGAGACGCCGTATCGCCAATGATGGCGACAGTGGGGACGATGCCCTTCAGCCCCGTCAGGATCTCCAGCACCTCAGTGGTGGTGCCGGACCGCGTAATGGCCACAACGGCGTCGTACTGGCGATCCGCACTGTTGCTGTTCAGGAAAGCCTCCGACGCCGCAAAGGCATCCGTCACGCCTTTGCCCGCGGATTCACGGGCGGCTGCATAGCTCTGGGCCATGAACCAGGAGGTGCCACAGCCGATGACGGCGATCCGCTGACCGTCGGCGGGAAGCAACTTCTCAGCACCGGCCTGGTCGATGGCCCGCTGCCAGACATCGGGCTGTGATACCAGCTCTTCTTCCATGAAGGCGCCCAGTGTGTTCTCGCTCATCGTGTGTTTCGCTCCTGCTCATCCAGTGACGTTTTATGATCTATAGAAACACTAAACGATCAATTTCGATCTCACAAGGATCATCTACTGGAGTGGATCAGGCAATTGGGCGCGCCAGTAGTCAGAACGCTCGTGCGGTCCGGCGAGCGGAAACAGTGAAGGAAACAGTGAAGCGGAGCAGCGAGCGTCCAGCCTGTCCCTGTTAGCCGATGATCGGCCGTTCTTCGGGCAGGTTGAACAGGCGGGGGCGGGAGGACAGGGCCAGTGCGGAAGCGACCGTGACGGTCCCGATACGGCCCGTAAACATCAGAACCATGAGTACCCACTCAGCCGATGGAGGAAGGTTGTACGTGATTCCTGTGCTCATGCCAACCGTGGCGAACGCCGAGATGGATTCGAACAGGACCTTCTCCAGGCTGTAGTCGGTGAACATGAGCAGCAGCATGGTTCCGGTAATAACCGCACCAATGCCGAGCAGGGCTACCGAAAGGGCCTGCCGAACCGAGGCAGGGCTAATGGACCGGTGGGCGATGGTCACATCGTCCCGGCCGCGGACTTCATTCCAGATGGCGAACGCCAGGAGGAGGAAAGTGGTGATCTTGATTCCACCCGCAGTCCCAGCGCTACCCCCTCCGATGAACATCAGAATGTCGCTCACCATCAGCGTCTCCGGTGAGGCCACCCCGTAGTCGATGCTGTTGAATCCCGCGGTGCGCGGGAACACGCTTCCGGCGAAGGAACCGACGATCTTCCCCGGGAGGGACAGCGGCCCCAGCGTTTCGGCCCGGTTCCATTCGAACGCGGCGAACAAAACGAAGCCGGCAATGAGCAGGAAGACCGTACCGAAGACTGTAAGGCGCAAATGAACCGTCCAGTTACGGACCCGCAGTCCCCCGCCGTTGAGCAAATGGATGAGGACGGGGAAGCCGAGACCACCTGAAATGATGGCCAGGCAGATGGGGACCAGGATGTAAGGATCTTCGCGGAAACTGATCAGGTTGTCGCTGTAGAGCGCGAACCCGGCGTTGTTGAAGGCAGACACTGCGTGGAAGACCCCATGCCATAGCGCAACAGCTGGGTTGGAGTCGTAGGCGAACCAGAACCGGACAGCCAGGACTGCAGCCGTTACCGCCTCAAAAACGACCATGATCCGGGCAACCCGGAACAGCACCGAGCGGACATCCCCGAGATTGAGGGTGTGCGTTTCCGACTGCACAACAAGCTGGCCGCGCAAGCCGATGCTTTTGCGAACCAGCAGGGCCAGCAGGGTCGCGAGGGTCATAATGCCGAACCCGCCAACCTGGATCAATGCCAGAATCACGACATGCCCGAAAGGTGTCCAATAGGTTGCCGTGTCCACGGTAATCAGGCCCGTGACACACGTCGCGGACACGGCGGTGAACAGGGCCGTCATGAGCGTGGCTGGATCAGTGCCGTTGCGTGAGACAGGCAGCATCAGCAGGGCTGCGCCGAGGAGGATGACCGCCAGGAAAGCGAGGGGTACTGAGCGGACTGGGTGCGAAAGGGCGCGCCCAAAGACGTTCTCACGCCGTGTCTGTGGGTCCCGGCGCTTCCACCGCAGGCGTGTGTTGCCGTTCCCAGCCTGGGGTGGTCCAGGGGTCCGGTTCGGCTTGGGTTTAACCGACGGCTTGGGGTTAGCCGACGGCTTGGGGTTAGCCGACATGGATGCCTGGCCGAAGGTCGGGGTCGGGTTCGTTTTCGCGGATGATTTCCCGGACCACAGGAGCGGTGTCGCCGCGGCCCAGCAGCAGGTAGCGCATCAGGTGTGCCAGGGGGTTGCCTTCGGACCATTCGAAATAGGCGTGGGGACGAACGCCTGTGGCGTTGCGGAGAGCCAGGAGGATCGCAGCGATCGCGTTCGGCGCGGCGGGGCTTTGGGCCCGCAGGACGCGGTGACCGGCAACTTCGACGCCGGTAACGGTGAGGGTATCGCTGAAGCTGGACGGGTCACTAACATCGATTTCGAGGAAGATGACGTCGGCGGAGCCAGGTACCGGGTTCAATTCGCGCTGGTCGGTTTCCTTGGCCGCGTATTCGGCAGCGTCCCGTGCTTGAGGGCGATTGGCAATGAGGTTGAGCCGGCCGTCATAGTCGAGGGAATCTGCGATAAAACGACGCGCATTCTCGTCGAATTGGATTCGATCCACCCGCAACTCGGTCGTCCGGCTGACCCTGGAAACGAGGGACACCACGATGATGCCCAGGATGAAGAAGCCGGAGATGGTGAGTCCGTCAGGTTTCTCAATGACGTTCGCTATCAGGGCGTAAAGCAAAATGAGAGTCAGGACTATGAAGCCGCTGGCGGCCCGCCGTCGTTTTCGGCGAAGGGCGGAGATCGTCACGGCAGCCGATCCGGAAACCATCATGGCGAGGATCCCCGTGGCATAAGCTCCTGCCTGGGCGTTCACGTCTGCTTTGAAGCCGATGGTGATCAGGATGCTTACGGCTGTGTAGACGAGGACGACGGGGCGCACTGCCCGGGTCCAATCGGGAGCCATGCCATAGGACGGAAGATAGCGCGGGACGATGTTGACCAGTCCCGCCATGGCCGATGCCCCGGCAAACCAGAGGATGAGGATACTGCTGATGTCGTATACCGATCCGAATCCTTCACCGAGCCTTTGGTGTGCCAGGTAGGCCAAGGCACGGCCATTTGCTGCCCCGCCTTCCCGGAAAGCTTCTGCGGGTATCAGAACGGTCGTGACGAAGCTGCTGCCGATCAGATAGACGCTCATGATGACAGCAGCGGTCGTAAGGAGTTTGCGGGTGTTCCTGATACGGACGGCGAGCCGTTCCCCGGGTGTCGTACCGTTCGCCGAGACCAGTGGCATCATGCTGACGCCGGTCTCGAATCCTGAAAGGCCCAATACGAGGAGTGGGAAGGCGACAAGGGCAGGCAGGACCAGCCCACCCAAGCCTCCACCGGACGCGGCAGTCAGTGCTTCGGACCAGGAGGACAACAGAGCCGGAGAAGCTGCGATGTCCACGATCCCAACGCCGATGATGATGGCGTTCAGTCCCAAAAACACGGCTACGAGCGGGATCGCCACGGCCACGGCCTCGCTGAAGCCCATCAGGAACACCCCGCCCAGGATCAGGAGGAGAACCACCGTCACGGCGACTGCTTGGCCTTCAAGGAAAGGCGGAAGGAACGGGTTCTCCAGAAGGTGTACTGTTGCGTCGGCCGCGGACAGTGTGATGGTGATGATCCACGATGTCGCAACAAAGCCGAGAAGGACGAGTACGAAAATCTTGCCGCGCCAGAAAGGCAGCAGGTTCTCCAGCATGGCCACGGATCCCTGTCCGTGGGGACTTTCCTTTGCCACCCTTCGGTACATCGGCAGCATGCCCAGCAATGTCAGAGCAACGATTAACAGGGTCGCCAGCGGCGAAAGCGCACCCGCTGCCAGGGCTGCTATGCCGGGTAGGTAGGACAACGTTGAGAAGTAATCGACACCCGTCAGGCACATGACCTTCCACCAGCTTTGTTGGGTGGCATGGTCCTCAACGGATTCAGGACCGACGGGCTGATGGACACGGTGTTCCAACAACCATCGCACCAGCGGATTTCCTGATTGCCGTTTGCGTTCAGGGTTTGGGATGCTGTCCGGAATGTCCTTCCGGGCCGATGTTGTCACTGCCTCGTCTTCCTGTCTGCCGACGTGATCCCGGGGAGCGTAGCACCGGAGAAAACGTGGAAACAGGAAAATCGGGGATCCTTTACGGTTCCTTTACGCCCCGCCCCCTTCACGCCGGAATGGTGTTCCAGCACGCGGGATGCCCGCGGCAACATTTGCAGCCTCCTCATAGCTGGAGGGTAACTTTTGGCGGAAGGCGGCATCAGCGTCCACACGGAGCACGTCGGCGGCCAGCACCCGTACGTGAACAAGCTCCTCGTAGGATTCGCTGCAGCCGAGGACGTCTCCACGAACGTTGGGTCCGTGAGAAGCCGGGTCAGAGGATACCTGGAAAATGATCCACCAGGTATCGCCGGCATTGTCCCTGAAGAGGTAGCCCCCCGGAGGGCGATACGCTGCTCCGTCTACACCGCGTCCTCCGTAACCCTCCACTGAGTCCGGCGGTGCAGCGAACCTCACTCCGCCGTCGGTATCGCCTTGATGCGGGCCCATGCGGGAACACCTCCTTGGTCAGCCGACGTGGACCCACGGGCGTTGGGTGACATCGGGCACTGCCTCACGCAGCACTTCCCTTGTGACGGGAGCGATTTCGCCCTCGCCCAGGAACAGGAAGCGCAGGAGATTGGTGAAAGGATTTCCTTCGGTCCACCGGAAGTAGATATGTGGCATGAGCCCGGTGACGTCCCGGATATGGAGCAGGACGGACGCGATCGTGTTAGGTACCACGGGGCCGTGGACCTCCAGGATCCGGTACCCGTGCCGCGTCACGCCGTGTACTTGTAGTTCCGTTTCGAAGTCAGATGAATCGTCGACGATCACTTCGAGGAAGATGGCTTGCTGTTCCAGCGGCAGATGGCTGACCTCGATCGCTGAAGTGAGCTTGTCCCGGTACGCTTCGGCGGTGAGCCGCAGCGGTTCGTGGGCGATGATTGCGATGGGGCCTTCGAGGGTGTCGGACATGAATTCCAGGGCCTGGCGATCCAGATGGACGCGTGTGGCGTGGAGTTCGAAGGAGCGGCGGATGCGCGAGAGCAGGGAAATCACGATGATGCCCAGAATGAAGACTCCGGCGATCCTGATGCCCTCGGGCCGTTCGAAGATATTGGCGATCGTGGTGTATGTGAACACCAGGGAGATGATGCCAAAGCCCATGGTGCGTTTTCGCTGCCTGCGCCGGCGTGCAGAGAGCGTGACGGCAACGGCTGCCGAGGTCATGAGCACAAGAACGCCGGTGGCGTAGGCGCCGCCCTGGGCATCGACGTCGGCTTCAAAGAGGAAGGTGATGAGGAAACCGATGAGGGTGAAGACGAGCACCAGGGGGCGGACGGCTTTGGCCCAGCCTGGGGCCATGCCGTATCGGGGCAGGTATCGCGGGACGAGGTTCAGCAGTCCGGCCATGGCGGAGGCTCCGGCGAACCACAGGATTGCGATGGTGCTGATGTCATAGATGCTGCCGAATCCCACGCCGAGGTACTCGTGGGCGAGGAAGGCCAGGGCGCGGCCGTTGGCTTGTCCGCCGGGTTGGAATTCCTGTTCCGGGATCAGTACGACGGTGATGAAACTGGTGGTGACCAGGAATCCGCTCATGATGACAGCTGCGGTGGTGAGCATTTTGCGGGTTCCGCGGATGCGGCCTTCGGGGTTTTCCTCTGTGTCGGTGTCGTCTCCGCGGACCTGGGGCATGACGGCGACGCCTGTTTCGAAGCCTGACAGGCCGAGGGCAAGTTTGGGAAAGACGAGCAGGGCGATTCCCACCACCATGACCGGGTCCCCGTGCGAGGTCCAGAGCGCGTTCCACCAGCCGCCCATGGCCACCGGGTGCGTGAATACCTGGGCGAGGGTTACGGCCACGACCACGGCATTCAGGCCCAGGTAAAGGACGACGAGGACGACGGCCACTCCGATGGCTTCCTTGAAACCTCGGAGGAAGACCGCAGCCAGCAGAGCCAGAAGGAAGAGCGTGACGAGGATGTTCTGGCCCTGCAACCAACCTGGGGCGACAGGGTTCTGGATCAGGTGTGCACTTGCGTCCGCGGCGGAGAGGGTCATGGTGATCATGAAGTCGGTGGCGGCGAATCCGAGCAGGATGAGGACGAAGAGCTTGCCGCCCCAGCGTGGCAGGAGGCGTTCAAGCATGGCAATGGAGCCTTCGCCGCGATGACTTTCCCGGGCCACGCGGCGGTAGACGGGCAGGGCGCCGAACAGGGTGACGACGATGAGCACCATGGTCGCCAATGGTGAGATCACACCGGCGGCCAGGGCCGCGATTGCCGGCTGGTAACCCAAGGTGGAGAAGTAATCGACGCCGGTCAGGCACATGACCTGCCACCACGGATGCTTCTTCTCATTGGCCGCAGTTAGTCCGCCGGGACCCTGGTGCGTGCCTTTGCTGTCCTGGAGCCCGAACAACAACCAGTTTTTCAGCGCGGCTTTGCCGCCCGGCTTGGGCGCCGACGGGTCAGCCGGGGGCCTGCTCAACGTGGTCATGGTTTCCCTTCCGCGCGGTCAATGCACCGCGGTCACAGCCGAAGCTAACACCGACAGAAGGCATTGAAACGGGATAGGCATTTCTATTTACGAATCATTTACGCCCCTCCGGAACGCCCCGGCTGTCCCTTAAAGACATGCCCGTCGCTGCCGGTTACGGCTCGAAGCGGTAACCCATTCCAGCCTCGGTGAGCAGATGCCTGGGACGGGCAGGGTCGGCTTCAAGTTTGCGTCGCAGCTGTCCCATATAGACGCGGAGGTAATGCGTTTCTCCGTCGTAACCCGGGCCCCAGATCCTGGCAAGCATCTGCTGCTGGGTGATGAGCCGTCCCGGGTTGCAGACCAGCAGTTGCAGGATGGCCCATTCCCGCGGGGTCAGCCGTACTGGTGAGCCATCGCGTGTCACTTTCTTCTTTTCGAGGTCCACTGCGAAGTCCCCGACGTCGACAATCACAACTTGTTCGCCGCCGTCGGACGTGCCCAGACGGCGTTCGGCCACGCGTAACCGTGCCAGTAGCTCATCCAGGCCAAACGGTTTCGTGACGTAGTCATCCGCGCCGGCATCCAAAGCGCGGACTTTGTCCACGGACCCTTGCCGGGCAGACAGGACAATGATCGGGGTACTGCTGGAACGGCGGATCGCAGTGATGACGTCAACGCCATTAATGTCCGGAAGTCCAAGATCCAGAACGATGAGGTCCGGGTGGTTGGCCGTGGCCTGCTGCAGAGCAGCGGTGCCGTCCAGTGCCGTGAGCACTTGATATCCCTCAGCACGCAGATTTACCTGCAAAGCGCGCAGCAGTTGGGGTTCGTCGTCTACGACGAGTACAGTCCTCATGGCTCCCTTCGTTCCGGGGTGCCGGGTGCGTGATGTGGGTTTCCGTCCCCGGTGGAAAGAGGAAGGCGGATGACAACGGTCAGTCCCCCTCCTGGTGTCGGTTCCGCCCTTAGTTGGCCGCCCATCGCTTCGGTAAATCCTTTCGCAACGGCCAGTCCGAGTCCTATTCCCAGGCCCGCCGGCGCGTCGTCCAGCCGCTGGAACGGCTCAAACATCGCGATCACATCCGCGGCGGCCACCCCCTGGCCGTGGTCCACAATCCTCAGTTCTCCACAGGGGCGTCCTTCAATCGTGGCAACCCCTGGCCTATTGGCTGGTCCATTGGCAGGTCCCACGATGGCGATATCCGAGCCCGCCGCGTATTTCAGGGCATTCTCGACGATATTGGCAATGACGCGTTCCAGCATGCCGAGGTCGGCATCAATGGCTGGCGTGTCAGGAGCCAGATCGATCCGGATCGCTCCTGCCGGCAGACCCCGCAGCGCATCTTCGATGGCATCACGCCAGGTCACCGAAGATGTGAGCGGGGCGGTGGATCCGCTGGAGATCCGCGACATGTCCAACAGATTGCCCACCAAGGAGTCAAGACGGTCCGCGTAGGAGTCAATGGTATGGAGCATCTCGTCCTGTACGTCTTCGGCAAGCCGTCCCTTCTGGCGCTGCAAGGCGGTCACGGCCAGCTTGATTCCGGCCAATGGTGTCCGCAAGTCGTGGCTGACGGCATTCAGAATGGACGTCCGTATGCTGTTGCCCTCAGCCATTTTCGTGGTCGCCTTCAGCCGGAGCTGGAGTGCATGACGTTGCCGGAGTAAAAGCAGGTGGGTCGCGTGTGCCGCCAGCAGCCGCCGCTCTCCGGCGGTGAGGGTCCTGCCGGAAACCACAAGGGCCGTCCCGGTATCTGCCATCTCGTACGCACCGCCGCCTGATTCAGCCGAGCCCGGAGGCTTTGGCTGCGGTTCACCCGACTGGGCCTGGAGTTCCCAGCCCTCGCCTGTTCCGGGGGTCCTGGTAAACAAGCCCACCGAGCGGACCTGGAAGGTCTCCCGGACCTTATCCAGAAATGCCGCAATGGTGTCGTTCTCGATCAGGGCGTCCCTCGCCAACTCCAACAGTGTCCCCGCTTCGGCACGGGCATGAATAGCCTCCTGGGCCCGCTTGGCCGAGAGGCCTACGACCAAGGACACAGCAATCCCCGCCCCCAAAAACACGAACAAGGCAAACAGAATCTGCGGGTCATTGATTCTGAAAGTTCCGACCGGTTCGGTCTCGAAATAATTCAGCAACAACGAGTCCAGAATCGCGGCCAGCACGGCAGGCCAGAGACCACCGATAAACGCCACCGCCATCACTCCGGTCAAATGCACCAGTACATGGGTGGCAAAGTTCAGATCCGGGGCAAAGGACATCACCGCCGTGGCCAGAACGGGGATGAGTACCGCCAAAATAAACCCCGCCGTGGTCCTGGCCCGGCCCAGCCCTCCTGAGCGTATCCGAAGAATTCCCCTTGCCATGTCCACAGTCTGTCAGCTGTGCCAGCGTTCTGGCTGAATGCTGGATCAGAAAGGGCGACGTCCCCACCGGAACGCCGCCCTACCTTGCTTTCAACCTGCCTCAGACGGCGCGAACGCCCGCCCGCCACACAGAATGCGTCAGGGGAATCCCTGGCCGGTACGCCAAGTGCGTTGCCGACGGCGCCTTCAGCATGTGAAGGTCCGCGCGATGACCGACGGCGAGCGAACCCACCGCCCGTTCGCCGTCGACGTCGTTCCCTGACTCCCGAGCCAACGCCAGCGCGCCGCCGTACGTCGCCGCCCGGACGGCTTCATGGACGCTGAGGTGCATCTGCAGGACCGCCGTGGTCACACAGAAGGCAATGGAACTCGTGTACGAAGTGCCGGGGTTGCAGTTGGCGGCCAGGGCGATCTGGACGCCCGCATCGATCAGCTCCCGGCCAGGCGCGAGCGGCTGTCGGGTGGACAAGTCACAGGCAGGCAGGCACGTTGCGACGGTCCCACGGACGCCACTGCCCGTAACCGGGTCCCAGCCCGCCCAGGTTCCCGCGAGCGCGTCAATGTCCTTGTCCGAAAGATAGTTCACGTGGTCCACGCTGGCGGCCGCGAACTCCACGGCCAACGCCACACCTGGCCCCTCACCCAGCTGGTTGCCATGCACGCGCAGTCCCAACCCGGCATCCCGGGCAGCCGTCAGGACCCGGCGCGACTGCTCCTCCGTGAAGGCACCGCGCTCGCAGAACACGTCCGCCCAGCGCACGTGCGGCCGGACGGCGTCGAGCATTTCACCGCAGACCAGGTCCGTATACTCCTCCGGATCGGAGCCGGCCGGCACCAGGTGCGCGCCGAGATAGGTGACCTCGTCCACCAGGGCCGCGGCGATGCGTGCACTCCGGGCTTCGTTCTCCACGTCCAAGCCGTAGCCGGTCTTGCTCTCAAGGTAAGTAGTTCCCTGCGAGACGGCTTCCTCCACCCGCTCCTGCACCAGGCGGGCGAGGTCGTCGTCGCTGACGCTGCGCGTGGCACCCGTGGTGACGGCAATCCCGCCGGCGCTATAGCTCTGCCCGGCCATCCGGGCCTCAAACTCGGCTGTGCGGTCACCGGCGAAAACGAGGTGGGAGTGCGAGTCGACCCAGCCGGGCAGGACGGCGCGGCCTTCGGCGTCGATCTTTGTATCGGCCACGGGAGCATCGTTGCTGGACCCGATCCAGGCAATGCGCTCGCCTTCGAACACGATCGCGGCGTCCTTGAGGACACGATGCTCCAGGTCCTGGGTCATCAGCTCGCCGATGTTGGTGATGAGAGTGCTGTTTTGTCCTGGACTGCTGATTCCGCTCATGTCCCTATTGTTCAGCGCCGGATGGACCAGCGGACGGCCGCAAGCTGCTCAGCTGTCCGGGATTCCGGACTGTCGGCCTCTACGTTTCCCAGGATGAGGTCTGCGGCAAGTTCAGCGATGGCCGAGGACGTCTGGAATCCATAGCCGCCCTGTCCTGCCAGCCAGAAGAAGCCCTTCGCTTCGGCGTCGAAACCAACCACGGGGATTCCGTCCGCGGCTTCCGTGCGCAACCCCGTCCACGCCCGGTCCACTGAACGGATGCCCAAGGATGTCAGTGAGTTGAGCCTGCTGATGAGTTTGTCCACATCGCCGGCATAGGGTTTGGCGTCTTCGGCACCGCTGGGCACGGTTTCCGACGGAGAGATGAGCACCTGGTCACCCTCGGCGCGGAAGTAGAACGAGTGATCGGCCGCAGCCACCATTGGCGTTTGCCGGGTCAGCGAATGCTCGACGTTCACAATCGCCGCAGTCCGCCGATACGGCTGCAATCCCAGCTTCTCCACACCGCTGATAACGGCCAACTCATCCGCCCACGCACCCGCGGCGTTAACCACGACGGCGGACTGGAAACCTTCCGTTCCGGCACCCACCTGCCAGCCGCTTCCGAGCCGCTGGGCCGAGTGAACGCGCGCACCGGTGATGATGTCGGCCCCGGCGGCCTCGGCCCTCGTCCGGTGATCTTCCAACAAGGCGGGTGCATCGCAACCAAACGAGCCATTGTCCAATCCTGCCGCCGTGAACGAGTCCGGCTTCAGGACCGGGCAGAGCTGCATGGCTTCTGCATGGGTGATTGTGTGCATGTTGCCGCTGGCCTCTGCCTGGACAGTTTCCTCATCGCCCACCAGCATGAAGCCGCGCGGGGTAAGGACGGGCTCAGGAAGTTCGGCGTCGCGCGCCCTCATCATCTCCAAGGTCCGGACAGTCAACTCCTGCACCACGGGCGGACCGTAGCTTGGGATCAACTGGCGGGCCGACCTCGAAGAAGTATGGAAGGCCAACGACTGCTCCGCCTCCACCAGTGCAACCGTGCACTTCCCTGCGAGCGCGGACGCCAGGGAAAGCCCCGCAATGCCGCCGCCAACGATTACCACGTCATAATTCGAAGCCATGGCTCCATCCTGTCAGAAGGCATGACGGGTGCCCAGATCGATGCGCTCTCACATCCAACCCCCAAACGGCCCGATCTTCTCTCACATCCAACCCCCAAACGGCCCGATCTTCTCTCACATCCACCCCCAAACGGCCCGATCTTCTCTCCCTTGCCTCAAGAAAGTGAGTGAACATCCGCCGGGAGCCCGCAGGATGTGAGAGCGGATCCGGTCAAAAGGGGCAGGATGTGAGAGAACATCGGGGGCAGGGCAGCTTACGCAACCGCTGCGCGACTCTTCACGAACGCCTGAACGCAAGCTTCGACGTCGTCCGCGCTGTGTGCGGCGGAAAGCTGGACGCGGATGCGGGCCGCTCCCTTCGGCACCACCGGGTAGCTGAAGGCGGTGACGAACACACCGTGACCGAGCATCTCGTCGGCCACCTTTGCGGCCACGACGGCGTCACCGAACATCACGGGAATGATGGCGTGTTCGCCGTCGAGCAGCTCGAAGCCTTCCTCGCTCATGCGGCGACGGAAGAGGGCAGCGTTCTCGAACAGGCGGGTGCGGAGTTCACCGGATTCCTGCACGAGCTCGATCGCCTTGATGGTGGCGGCCACGATGGCGGGCGCCAGGGAGTTGGAGAACAGGTAGGGGCGGGCCTTCTGGCGCAGCATCGCTACGATCTCGCCACGGCCGGAAACGTAACCGCCGGAGGCGCCACCGAGGGCCTTGCCGAAGGTACCCGTGAAGATGTCGACGCGGTGGGAAACACCCGCATGCTCAGGAGTGCCGGCACCCGTAGGGCCCATAAAGCCGACGGCGTGGGAATCGTCCACCATCACAAGGGCATCGTGCTTTTCGGCGAGGTCACAGATGGCTTCAAGCGGCGCGAGGTAGCCGTCCATGGAGAACACACCATCGGTAACGATGATCTTTCGACGGGACCCCTCGGCCTCAACGAGCTTGGCCTCAAGGTCAGCCATGTCCTGGTTGGCATAGCGGAAGCGCTTGGCCTTGCTTAGGCGAATGCCGTCGATGATGGATGCGTGGTTGAGGGAGTCCGAGATGATCGCGTCTTCAGGGCCGAAGAGTGACTCGAACACGCCGCCGTTGGCATCGAAGCAGCTGGAGAACAGAATCGTGTCCTCGGTGCCCAAAAACGCCGAGACACGCGCCTCGAGTTCCAGGTGAAGATCCTGGGTGCCGCAAATGAAGCGCACAGAGGCCATGCCAAAGCCGCGCTCGTCCATCGCGGACTTGGCTGCAGCGATGATGTCAGGGTGGTCGGCAAGGCCAAGGTAGTTGTTGGCGCAGAAGTTCAGCACGGTGTTGGCTGGCTGGCCGAGTTGGCCTGCGGCGATGTGGCTGGCCTGCGGGGAATCGATGTGGCGTTCGGTCTTGAAGAGGCCCGCGCTGCGGATCTCGTCGAGTTCGCCTTGGAGTTGGTTTTTGATGGCTGAGTACATGGGGTGCTCCTGAGTACGTCGGGAAGGGTTCGGTGGCGGCAGCGGGGTTACAGTTCGGTCCAGTCGAGGACCACTTTGCCGCCGGTGCCGGCGCGGGCGATCTCGAAGCCCTTTTCCCAGTCGGCTGCGGACAGCTTGTCGGTGACGACTGCGGAGATGTTCCGGTGCAACACGGGGTTGGAAGAAAGCATGGCGCTCATCGCGTACCAGGTCTCGAACATCTCGCGGCCATAAATGCCCTTGAGCGTGAGCATGTGGGTGACCACCTTGCCCCAGTCGATGTCGATGGACTGGCTGGGAAGTCCCAGCATGGCGATCCGCCCGCCGTGGTTCATGTTGTCGATCATCTCAGGCAGGGCGGTGGGGTGTCCGGACATTTCCAGGCCGATATCGAATCCTTCGCGCATACCCAGCTCCCGCTGTGCATCGCGGACGCGCATCCTGGAAACGTCGACGGCGAGGTCAACACCCATTTGACGGGCCAGTTCCAAGCGCGGAGCGGATACGTCAGTGATGGCGATCTTGCGGGCGCCTGCGTGGCGGGCGACGGCGATGGCCATCAGCCCGATGGGTCCCGCACCGGTAATGAGGACGTCTTCGCCCACCAAGGGGAAGCTAAGCGCGGTGTGGACGGCATTGCCGAAGGGGTCAAAGATGGCGCCGAGTTCCGGCGTGACGGATTCGTCGTGGTGGACCCAGACGTTGGTCTCCGGAATAACCACATATTCGGCGAAAGCACCATCGCGCTGCACTCCAACGGAGACGGTGTGGATGCACATCTGGCGGCGCCCTGCACGGCAGTTGCGGCAGATTCCGCAGACGACGTGGCCTTCGCCGGAAACGCGGTCCCCTACTTTGACGTCACGGACGTCCTCGCCGACTTCCACCACTTCACCGTAGAACTCGTGGCCCGCGATGAGCGGCGTTTCGATGATGCTTTGAGCCCAGGCATCCCAGCTCTGGATGTGGAGGTCGGTACCGCAGATGCCCGTGGTCATGACACGGATCTTGACGTCGCTGGGTCCCGTTTCGGGCTCGGGGCGGTCAACGAGTTCGAACCCTGCGTGTGGTCCGGATTTGTAGAGAGCCTTCATGGGATTCCTCACTGCTGGGGCTGCTTCGCTGCTGCTGACTCCATTAGAGCGCCGCCAACGATTTAGCACAACTAGATTCTTCTCAATCAACGATTTAGGATTTACTAATGGAAATACATCAGTTGCAGATGCTCCGTGAACTCGGTGACCTCGGGAGTGTAAAAGCTGTGGCTGAGACTCTTATGGTCACCCCATCGGCCGTTTCGCAACAGCTCGCACTCCTGCAGAAATCGGTGGACGTTCCGCTGACTCGCAAGGAGGGACGCGCCCTGGTGCTGACCGACGCCGGAAAGGTCCTCGCCGAGGCCGGGGCCGCCGTCGTGAACGCCATGGCGGATGCGCGGGCGGCGATCGGCGCCTATCACGACGCTCCCGACGCGCCTGTGAGCGTCAGCGCCTTCCACAGCGCGGGGCAAGCGCTGTTTGCGCCGTTGGCAGCGCTGTTGGCGTCCGACGGCGGAAGGTCGCCAAGGCTTCGACTCTCGGATGAGGATGTGGCGCAGGAAGATTTCCCGGGGCTGGTTGCACGCTACGACCTCGTCCTGGCACACAGGATGGACAACAGCCCGCCCTGGCCCGAAGACAAAGTGGCCGTGATCCCGCTGGCGGACGAGCCCCTGGACGTCGCCCTGCCCGCGGACCACCCGCTGGCAGCCCGGCGCGAACTGAAGCCGTCCGACGTCGTGGGTGAAACCTGGGTGACCAGCCGCGACGGCTACTCCCCCGCGGACGTGCTCGCCGCCGTCGTTGCCGTGAGTGGACGGCCCGCCGAAGTGCTGCACCGCATCAACGACTACTCAACTGTCGCCGCGCTTGTTGCGGCGGGCGGCGCGATCGGACTCCTGCCAAGGTTCACGGCACGGCGCGTCCTGGATGCCGGCGTTGTGCTGCGGCCCCTTTCCGGCGTGAACTCGGTGCGGAAAATCGACATCCTCGCACGCCCGGAAACGCTGAAACGGAAATCGGTCATGACGGTTTGCGAGTCACTTCAAACCGTCATGACCGAACTTATCGAGCTATCCAGCCCCGCTGGCTAGTCGCGGACCAAGGCGGGTTGGCCGGCGTCGAAGTATGCCACGAGCCCGGCAGGCAGGGCAGGGACTTCCCGCGCGCAGCCGTCGCCGCGCAGCGATTCGGTGGCGAGGATGCCAGCCGCCACTGCTTGCCGTGCAGCCACCGGGCTGGTTTGCGTGGGGCCGCCCTGGGAGGCGAAGCGCAGGAATTCCTCAATCAGGCGCGGGTCTGCGCCCCCATGGCCTCCGTCACCGTCCTGGATCGTGTGCACCTCGTCCGGTGGAGCGTAGCCGGAAGTCCGGCTGGTCCAGACGTTGATGGTCTGCCCTGGACCGTCGCCAAAGTTCTCGATTCTGCCTTTGGTGCCGATGATCGTGTAGTTGCGCCAGTAATCGGGTGTGAAGTGGCACTGCTGGTAGGAGGCCAGCACACCGTTGTCCAGGACCATGTTCATCATGGAAATGTCCTCGACGTCGATCACCTCCGCCAGATCCTTCTGCTCCGTGGGGGGCCAGTTTTCCACGGAGAACCATTCGCCCATGCGCTTGCCGGAATTGTTACTGCGCTTGCTGACGTTGCCATAGACCGCAAGATCGCCGACGGCGGCAACCCGCTTGGTGTACCCGCCGGCAAGCCAGTGGATCACGTCGATATCGTGCGCGCCCTTTTGGAGGAGCAACGAGGTGACATTGGCGCGCTGGGCATGCCAGTCCTTGAAGTAGTAGTCCCCACCATCGCCAACAAAGTGCCGGCACCAGACGGCCTTGACCTCACCGATCCTGCCCTCCTGGATGATGTGGCGCATCTGTACTACAACCGGCATGTGCCGCATGTTGTGCCCAACGTAGAGGCGCGTTCCGGTCTCGTACGCCGTCTTCAGGATCAGGTCCGCTGCCTCCAAAGTGATATCCAGCGGCTTTTCGCAGAAGGTCGCAATGCCGGCCTTAAGCGTACGGACCGCGACGGCGGCATGCTGGTTATCGGGCGTTAACACCAGGACGGCGTCCAGGTCGCTGGCGAGCACTTCTTCGAGGTCGCTGGTTATGCGTGCCGAGGGAATGGCCGCCGCGGCATCCGCCCGTCCCCTCTCGCTCACGTCGCAGACGATGGTGACTTCAGAGCCCTTGCCCGGCTTGTGGGCGTGTCTCCACAACCCGGAGCGCAGACCGAAACCCACGATGCCGACCTTCAAATCCTTTTCCATGAGGTGCAATTTCCTTCTGCTGGTTCGTCTAATAATGTCTGGTTGCGGAGCTGCGGTGAGGTGCCGATTCGCGCACGAACAAGTGCCATGGGAAGTCCAGGACCGCAGGCTCACGCCTGGCGTCAGGCGCAGCGGGTGACGTTGCCCTCTGCAAAAGAAGCCTGGCAAGCTTGCCGAAGAAATCCACGGGGCCCACCGTGCTGAGCGACGGCGACATCCGCTCCCCCTCCACCGTGTTGCCCACACCGATGATGTCCACGTCCACACCAACGGCGAGCCCGATCCGTTGAGCCGCATTGATGGCTGCGACGGCGGCGAAGTCCGTGGTGGCGTAGATGGCAGTAGGCCGGTCCGGCAGGCTGAGCAGCCGCGTTGTGGCAGCATACGCACCGGCAGATGTGCCATCGAAGAGGCCCACATAATCCTCGTTATCCGGGATGCCCGCTTCCGCCAAGGCATCTGCGTAGGCCCGGAAGCGGGTGCCGCCAGGGGCGCCGGCGGCCGTGGCCGGGGTGAGGCAGGCGATCCGCCGGTGGCCGTGGAGGAGGTGCTTTACGGCCATGCGGCAACCCGGGCCCGCAATGGACCTGATGACGTCAAAGCCATCGGGTTCAAGCCCTTCGTCGAAAACCACCAGCGTGGTCCCATGCTCCGCGAGCTTCCGCAAGGCATCCCGCTGGTCGGGACGGACTGCATCCACGAAGACGGCATCGGCGTTATGGGTGCCAAGGACCTTCACCCAGTCGGCGTCGCCGAGGATCATCGGCGTGATTCCCAAGGGAGCTGCCGCCTTTTGCACCGCCTCGATGACGGATAACGACCAAGGATCGGAGAGCATCGTCAATGACAGGATGACGGTGTTCGTCCGCCCTGTCCGGATAGCCCGGGCAGCCTGGTTGGGGCGGTAGCCCAGGCGCTCCGCAACAGCCTTGACCTTCTCCGCCGTCGGGTCCGAAACTCCGGGTCCCGCATCACCGCGGCGACCCGACAACACATAGGAAACCGTGGCCGTGGAAACGCCCGCGAGTTCGGCCACCATACGGATGGTGGGCCGCACGCCTGTGTTACCCGCTTTTGCCATGAGTTCCCCCTGCTTGTTCGTTTCTGATGCCGTCTTGTTTTTTGAGGCTAACTCCTGAATACGGGAGCAGCGGGATCCAACGCGGCCTGGTATTCGTCGCGCATCTTGTCACCACCTTCGCTCTTCCAGCGCTTCACCGCATCCTTGAGTTCATCGATCCTGGCCCGTCCGGTGATGATGTCCACCACCTTGTCGCGGAGCTGTTTGGTGATCTTCGCCCCCACCTTGGCGTTCGTATCCGAGTAGGAACCATTGGTGGGGTTGCGCCATGCGAGCTCCAGCAATTTTTCTTCCTGCTGGCTGACATAGCGGGTGTCGTCGTCGAATCCCGGATTGAAAATGACGTTCTCCGGGCTGGACATGATGTTCAACGCAGAAACCAAACCGGGGGCATTGGTGGTTCCAGTCTCCGTACGCACGGGGTTGCCCGAGCCGTCCAGTGTGTAGTCCTGGCCGAGCTCGCCGAAGTTCTTCTGCATGTACTCCACCGTGCCGAAAGGTGCCGACAGGTAATTGATGAGGGCCAGGAGTTCACGGATCTTGCCTTCCCCGGCCTTCTTGAACGGCGTGAAACCCACCGTCCCATAGCCCATGTCGTAGGTTGGCTTGACCTTCCCGTCGGCGCTGAACGGAATAAGGATGTCGAACTTTGCGCTCTTGTTCAGTGCCCGGTAGCTACGGAGGTCATGGGGACCCACCACCACCTGTGCCGCCACACTGCCATTGGCAACCCGGGAACGAATGTCCGTGGCCTTGGAATCCGGGTAGAAAACGCCGGCTGCGAACATCCTGGCCGTGAATTCAACGCCGGCCATGTACTCGTCCGTTTCGTACAAATGCGTTAGTGTGCGGTCCTTGTTGACGGCCCAGCTGTTCGGAGCGCCAAACCACTCGGTAACCATGTGCAAGGCATTGATATAGGCCGGCTCAAGGGCATACTTCTGATCGCCTGGACGCGTCAGCTCCTTTGCCTTGTCCAGGAACTCGTCCGCGCTCGCGGCCTCAAAACCACCTACTTGCGCCCATACGTCGTGGTTGCCCAGGTAAACCTGGCCGAACGGGGTGCTCGGGATGGGCGCTCCCCAGATCTTGCCGTTCACGACGGCGGTCTTCCAGGAATCGGGCTTGAGCGCCGCGAGGTTGGGGTACTCAAGCACTGCGTCACCGGAGAGGTAGGGCGTCAGGTCCTGGAACTTCGCCTCGAGCATGGGGCCAACATTGGGAATTCCCTGGTTCGGTGGCACCCACATCATGTCCGGCAGCTCATTGCTGGCCAGGACGGTGGCGAACTTGGCCGGATAGCCGTCTCCGATGTCCTCGGCAATCTGCAGTTCCAGGTCGCCGCCGAGCTTGGCGTTGAGCCGTTGCCAGAAGGGGTTGTCCTTCAGACCGGGACTCATGGTGTCGAAGGTTTCCGTCAGACCGGTCACCTTGCCCTTAAGCGGCGGAGCCTTCACCGACTGCACGGCGGTGGGCAGCTTGAAGTATCCGGCTTGCAGGCCTTTGGCGTTGCCGGCAAGGTCTGGAGTCACGCCGGTGAATTCCTTGTAGGTGGGCAGCTTGACCGAAGCGGAGGCTGCGGCGCCTCCAGTGCCTGCGGCTCCGCCACCACCGCAGGCGGACAAGCCGACGGCGGTCACGGCCAGGCCCGCGAGGCCAAGGAAACCGCGGCGGCTGAATCCAGCCTGTGAGGTAGTGCTCGTCATGGCATAAGCCTTTCTGGTTGTTTGCTGGTAGTTGATGCTGTGCTAGTTGCAGGCGTGCCGTGGGAACGGCTAACCCTTCACGGCGCCGGTGATGACGCCCTTGGCGAAGTGCTTTTGAAGGAACGGGTAAACCATCAGGATGGGAACCAGGGCCACCACTACTACGGCCATCTGGATGGATTGCGGAGGCGGTGTGGTGGTAATTCCGAGCTGGTCTGCCGCCCCGCTGCCCTGTACTACGAAGTTGCGGAGCAGCAACTGGATGGGCCATTTACTGTGGTCATTGATGTAGAGCAGTGCGTTGAAGAACGAGTTCCAGAATCCAACGGCATAGAACAAGCCGACGACGGCGATGACGGCCTTGGACAGTGGCATGACGATCCGCCAGAGGATCTGCCAGTCGTTGGCGCCATCGATCCTGGCGCTTTCGATCAATTCGCCCGGGATGTTCATGAAGAACGAGCGCATCACCACGAAGTTGAAGGCGCCAAATATGCCCGGGAGGATCAGCGACCACAGGGAATCCAGCAGCCCCAGCTGTCGAATCATGAGGAAGGACGGGATGAGGCCCGGCGCGAACAACAGCGTGAACAACACCGCAAGCACCACGGGGCGGCCGAAGAGGACTGACCGGCTGGTGGCGTATGCCATGGTGATGGTGACGAACAGCGCCAGGATGGTGCCCACGGCGGTGATGAGCATGCTCACCCCCAGGGATTGCAGGACCATGGGGCCTTTGAAGATCGTGGCGTAAGCCTCCAAGGTGGGACGTTCCGGCCAGAGCACGAATCCGCCGGCCTGTACGAGTTGTTCGGTGTCCGCCAGGGACGTGGACACCACCAGGAGGATCGGGGTCAGGATCGACAGGCTGAAAAGGACCAGGACCACGGCCTTTACCGTTTGGTACAGAGGAGAAGGGCGTTCCTTCCAGACGGGTCGTTTAGGGCTGTAGCTCAATTCCCGCGGTTTCCTCGTGAAAAATGTTGTTGCCATAGGGTTCTCCTTGTGCAGCAGCCGCGTGGGCTCAGCGTGCTTGCTTTGCAAAAATTCCGTCTTCGCCGAAGCGGTGGGCAAGTTTGTTGGCGCCGTAGATCAGCAGGGCACTGACCACACCCTTCGCCAGGCCCGCTGCGGCACCTGAACTCCAGCCGCCACCGACCACGCCCGTGTAGTAGGTAAAGGTGTCCAGCACTTCCGCTGCCCCGGCACCCACGGCATCGCGTTGGAGGATGAACTGCTCAAAACCGACAGAGAGAATGTCGCCAATGCGCAGGATCAGGAGGAGCACGATCACCGGCCTTAGCCCAGGCAGGGTGATGTGCCACATCCGGAGCCAACGTCCCGCGCCGTCAGCGGCCGCTGCCTCATACAAGGAGGCGTCGATGCTTGCCAGGGCGGCGAGGAAAATAATCATGGCCCAGCCGGCGTCCTTCCAGATCATCTGGACAACCACCATCAGGGGGAAGGTTTCTGGATTGGTCATGAACGGAATCGGATCCATGCCCATATCGCGGAGCAGGTTATTGACGAAGCCCGCACCGCCCAACATCTGCTGGAAGAATGCGATCACCAGGACCCAGGACAGGAAGTGGGGCAGGTAGGCAATGCTCTGGAAAATCCTGCGGATCCGCGTGCTGATCAGAGAATCAACAATCAGTGCAAGCACCAACGGCACCGGGAAAAGGAAAACCAATTGCCACGCCGCCAGGTAGAGCGTGTTCCAGAAGGCATGGATGAAGTCGGGATTGCCGAACAGGTCCACGAAGTTCTGCCAGCCAACAAAGAGGCTGTCCCCGATGCCGAGGTAGGGCTGGTAGTCCTGGAACGCGATGACGTTGCCCAGGATGGGGATATAGAAGAACAGCAGCAGGAAAACGATGCCCGGGAACATCATCAGGAGCATCTGCTTGTCGCGCCTGAGCCTTGAACGGAAGCTTTGCTGGGGTGCCCTGTTGCCCTTGCGCCTCCCCGTGCCGGATTTTCCCGGCAATGGCTCCGGGACGCGGCGCGCTTCCGGCAAAGCCGGAGCTTGTTGCGTCGTCGAGTTCATGCTGTCTCCTCAGTGCTGGGGCAAGGGTTATCAGTGTTGATTGAAGAGTGTGATTCAAAACACTCTCGTTAACCGTTTAACAAACGATAAACGACGACCATCATGTTTGCAAGATCATGATTGAAACTGAGGATAGAAATCAATTTTGATCATTCTTGGCGGTGTGGCCCACCCCACTAAGATTGATGGAGAACCGCAGAGGGAAGGCTGACATGGCAGATTGCTGCAGCCCGGGCGCCGGCGCCCGGGAACACACCACACCCGGACTGACGCTCCCACTACGCGCGGCGGGCGGACACCGGAACCCGACCACCGGCGTCGTACGTTCGGGCCACGACGCCGCGGCAGCGGGTCATGGCGACGTCCAGATCCCGTCCGGGACCTTCGCCATGGGCGATCCTTTCGGTGAAGGCTACGACGGAGACGGCGAGACTCCAGTCCACGAAGTGTCCGTTTCCGGATTCACCATCAGCGCCACCGCGGTCACAAACACGGAGTTTGCGGCGTTCGTGGATGCCACAGGGCACCGCACGGAGTCTGAAGAGTTCGGGACCTCTGCCGTGTTCCATCTTGCAGTCAAGGCCGAGCCGCACGACATCCTGAACAGAGTCAACAACGTCCCTTGGTGGCTCAATGTCCGTGGCGCCGACTGGGCCCACCCGGCCGGACCCCTCTCCCACTGGAAGGACATCCCTGACCATCCAGTGACGCACGTGTCCTTCAACGACGCCTTGGCCTACTGCGCATGGGCTGGCCGACGACTGCCCACCGAAGCGGAATGGGAGTATGCGGCCCGGGGCGGCGCGGCCGGGCAGCGCTATCCATGGGGCAACGAACTTCACCATGACAGCGCCGAAGGCAGCGCCCGGCACAACTGCAACATCTGGCAGGGCGAGTTCCCCGTGCGTAACGACGTCGAGGACGGCTACCTCACTACAGCGCCGGCCAGGTCCTTCGCCCCCAACGGCTATGGGCTCTACCAGACCAGCGGCAACGTCTGGGAATGGTGCAACGATTGGTTCCTGCCCAAGTACTACAAGACGTGCCTGAGCGCCGGAACCGTAAACGACCCGCAAGGCCCAACAATTGGCCGCGGAAGGGTCATGCGCGGCGGCTCATACCTATGCCACGACTCCTACTGCAACCGTTACCGGCTGGCCGCGCGGAGTTCCAACACGCCTGACTCGGCCAGCGCCAACCTCGGATTCAGGACCGTAGCGCTCTAAAGCCCCCGGTCAGGCGAGGGTCCCCGGTCCGGCGAGGGTCCCTGGATCCGGCAGAGATCTCAGTCAGTTGATGATTTCGCCGCGCTCGTCAGCCAGAATTGCTGCCAGGCGTTCTCTCCACGCCCGCAGCGCCCCGGGCTCCAGTCGCGTCCAATCGGTGACTTCGCCGAGGACCCTGAGCGGGGCCGCGCTGCGGTATGACCGGGTGGGATTGCCTGGGAATTTCTTGTCCGTCACGTTGGGATCGTCCTCGAATGCGCCGGTCGGCTCGACGACGTAAACGCGCGGCTCCGTGTCCCCGGCCGCGAGTTCGGCAGCCAGTCCCGCGCCATCCCGGAGAGCTGTGAAGTAGATGTGGTTCATCACGACCTCGGGACGGTAATTCGACCTGAAGCCCGCGCTCAGGAGATCACCTTCCCGAAGGTCGGCCTTCGTGCCATGAAAGAACGGACCCTCGTCCAACGGTGGATTCACAGTTACACCCTAATCGCAGAACGCGAGGGGCGACTGGTCATAGTCCCTGATGTCCGCGCCCCTTGAGGCCGTGACCTTTGAGCGCGGCCGGAAGCTCACCGGCCACAATGCGCTGCGCCGTCACGGTGTCGCCGTCTTTGGACCCGGCTATCCTGACGGTGTCGCCGGTCTTAAGGTCCGCTGCGGTAGCCGAAGGCAGCGTAGGCTTGCCCTTGCCGTTCCGGAGCTCCGAAAGTTTAGTGGGCATCCGTGAGATGCGCGTATCTGAAGTGATCGCGTAGCTCTGCGTGAAGCCATCATCGCTCTTCACCGTGATCGAGGTGCTGTTCACGGACTCGATCTTGCCTGTCTGTGTGACCACAGTGCGGAATGTGCCGTCCGGCTCTTTCACAACGTGCTCGCCATGGATCCCATGGGCTCGCCCTTCAGGGCGCTTGGCGCCGTCAGTCGTGGTGGGACTTGGTGATGCGGTAGCGCTCGACGGCGATGGGCTGGGTTGGGTGCCTGCCCACACTGCGGCTGCCGCGCCGCCGGTCAGGGCGACGGCAATGCCGCTGGCGATAAAGGCCTTGCGAAGGCCCGGTGTAATGGTGGCCATGCATCCATTCTGCTCCTGGCCGGACAAAAAAGTAGCTGGCAGTTGCGGTTGTTCTGACACCTCAAAACAACGACAACTGCCAGCTACTTGGGTACTTAGGCCTGTACGCCGAGCTTTTCCAGGATCAGTTCGCGTACACGGCTGGCGTCGGCCTGGCCACGGGTGGCCTTCATGACACCGCCCACGATCGCACCGATGGCCTGGACCTTGCCACCACGGATCTTCTCCGCGACGTCAGGCTGTGCTGCCAGTGCGGCGTCGATGGCTTCCAGAAGCGGACCGTCGTCGGAAACCACCGCAAGGCCGCGCTTTTCAACGATCTCGGCGGGTGTACCCTCGCCTGCAAGTACGCCGTCCAGGACCTGGGTGGCCATCTTGTTGTTGATCTTGCCGTCCTCGACCAGCTTGTTCAGCTCGACGATGACCTGCGGCGTGACACCGAGAGCGGAAGGATCGACGTCGGCAACCTTGGCGCGGCCAACAATCTCACCCATCCACCACTTCCGGGCAACATCTGCGCTGGCACCTGCCGCGATGGTTTCCTCGATCGAGTCCATGACTCCGGCGTTGACCACATCGCGGAACTCCAGATCCGAGTAGCCCCAGTCTTCCTTGAGCCGCTTGCGGCGCTCGGCCGGCGGCTCCGGAAGGGTGGCACGAAGCTCCTCCACCCACTCACGGGAGGCGACGACGGGAACCAGGTCCGGTTCAGGGAAGTAGCGGTAATCGTCGGCGTCGGACTTGGCGCGGCCCGACGTCGTCGAACGCGTGTCCTCGTGCCAGTGGCGCGTCTCCTGGATCACCGGCTGGCCGGAGTCCAGGACGGCAGCGTGGCGCTGGATCTCGTAACGAACGGCGTGCTCGACGGCGCGCAGCGAGTTAACGTTCTTCGTCTCCGAACGGATGCCGAAGCGTTCCTGGCCGTGCGGGCGCAGGGAAACGTTGGCGTCGCAGCGGACGTTGCCGCGTTCCATCCTGGCGTCCGAAACCCCAAGGTTCTTCACGATTTCGCGGACCGCGGCAACGTAGGCCTTGGCCAGTTCAGGGGCACGGCTTCCCGCACCCTGGATCGGCTTGGTGACGATCTCCACGAGCGGCACGCCGGAGCGGTTGTAGTCCACCAGCGAGTAGTCGGCGCCCTGGATGCGGCCTGCGGAGCCACCCATGTGGGTGAGCTTTCCGGCATCCTCTTCCATGTGGGCACGCTCGATCTCGACGCGGAAGACCGTGCCGTCTTCGAGCTCGATGTCGAGGTAGCCGTCGTAGGCGATCGGCTCGTCGTACTGCGAGGTCTGGAAGTTCTTCGGGGTGTCCGGGTAGAAGTAGTTCTTCCGGGCGAAACGGCAGTACTCGGCGATCTTGCAGTTCAGGGCAAGGCCGATCTTGATGGAGGACTCCACAGCCGTCTTGTTCACCACCGGGAGGACGCCGGGCATGCCGAGATCCACCTCGTTGACGTTGGTGTTCGGCTCATCGCCGAAGACGTTCGGGGCGGAGGAGAACATCTTGGTCTTGGTGTTGAGCTCCACGTGGACCTCGAAACCCAGAACAGGATCGTACTTCTCCATGGCCTCTTCGAAGCTCAGGGTTGCGTCGACGGACATTAGTTTGAACCTCCGGCGGAGTTGGAAGCGGCACCGAGAGCGGGTGTCTTCAATTCAGGAGCCTGGGCAAGAAGCGGGCCGCCCCACTTTTCTTCCAGAATGGACTCAAGCACAGCACCCACACGGTAGAGGCGGGCGTCCTGGCGGGCAGGGGCCAGCAGCTGTACGCCAACGGGCAGACCGTCCTCGTCAGCCAGGCCGCCGGGCAGCGACAAGCCCGGGATCCCAGCCATATTGGCCGGAATGGTTGCGACATCGTTCAGGTACATGGCCAGGGGATCGTTCGCCTTCTCCCCCAGTTTGAACGCTGTGGTGGGAGCCGTAGGCGAAATGAGGACATCCGCCTTCGAGAACGCGGCGTCGAAGTCGCGCTGAATGAGCGTGCGGACCTTCTGCGCCGAACCGTAGTAGGCGTCGTAATAACCAGCGCTCAGGGCATAGGTGCCCAGGATGATGCGGCGCTTGACCTCATCACCAAAGCCGGCGGCACGGGTTGCACCCATGACGCGCTCGATCGTCAGGGGGCCGTCCTTGGGCAGGGCACGCAAGCCATACCGAACGCCGTCGAACTTGGCCAGGTTGCTGGACGCCTCGGACGGCATGATGAGGTAGTAAGCGCCCAGGGCGTACTTCAGGTTGGGGCAGGAAACCTCAACGATTTCCGCGCCGGCATCCTTGAGCAGCTGAAGGGACTCGTTGAAGCGGTTCTCGACGCCGGCCTGGTAGCCCTCGCCGTGCAGTTCCTTGATGATGCCGATCTTCATGCCGGCAACATTGCCTACGCGGGCAGCAGCAGCCAGGTTGTCGAACGGATCGGTCAGGGACGTGGAATCGAACGGATCATGGCCGCCGATGACTTCCTGCAACAGAGCCGCGTCCAGCACCGTGCGGGACACCGGGCCAATCTGGTCCAGCGAGGACGCCATGGCAATCGCGCCGTAACGGGAAACTGCACCATATGTCGGCTTGACGCCGACGGTTCCGGTGACAGCACCGGGCTGGCGGATGGATCCACCGGTGTCAGTGCCCAGCGCCAGCGGCGCTTCAAAAGCGGCGACGGCGGCAGCCGAGCCACCGCCCGAACCACCAGGAATGCGGTCCAGGTCCCACGGGTTCCGGGTGGGCCCGTACGCCGAATGCTCCGTGGAGGAACCCATGGCGAACTCGTCAAGGTTGGTCTTGCCAAGAATCGGCATCTTCGCAGCACGGAGCTTCTTGATCACCGTGGCGTCGTACGGGCTGTGCCAGCCCTCAAGGATCTTCGAACCAGCCGTCGTCGGCTGGCCAATCGTCACGATCAAGTCCTTCACAGCGATCGGCACACCGGCCAGGGCATGAAGCTCCCCGGCAGCGGCGCCACCAGCGGCGCGCGCAGCGTCAACCTCGGCCGCAACAGCCAGGGCTTCCTCGGTATTAACATGCAGGAACGCGTTAATCTGGCCGTCCACGTCAGCAATACGGTCAAGGTGCGCCTGCGTCACTTCAACAGCGGAAACCTCGCGGGCGGCAAGCTTCGCAGCAAGATCGGCAGCGGAGTGGCGAATGAGTTCGTTCTTCAGCTCAGTCATGGTAATTAGTCCTCATCCAGGATTGCCGGGACCTTGAAACGGTTCTCGTAAGCATCCGGAGCGCCGGACAACGCCTGCTCAGCCGTAAACGTGTGGCCCACGACGTCCTCGCGGAACACGTTGGTCAACGGAATCGGGTGGGACGTGGCCGGGACATCTTCCCCGGCGGCTTCGCTGACGGACTTCACCGAATCCACGATGACGGCAAGCTCGACCGCCATCCTGTCCAGCTCTTCGGCACTCATTTCAATGTGAGCGAGACGCGCAAGATGCGCGACGTCGTCACGGTTGATCGCAGCCATGGATCTCCCCTGCAAAGTTCAAATGGTTTTCCGAACCAGTCTACTTGGCTTGGGTGAGCCGCCGTACGCCCAAGCACAACAACGCGGGGTCACCTACGGCCCATCCAAGGTGTCTGGATGGGCCGTAAGTGACTCCGCGTTGCTTGATGGGGTTGTTTAGCCGATGCCGATTGCTCCGGTCAGGACTCCGACAGCCAGCATGACGATCGAGATGACTGCCGTGCGCCAGAGGACCTTCTTGTGGTGGTCGCCCAGGTCTACCTTGGCCAGCGATACCAACAGCAGGATGGCCGGGACCAGCGGGCTCTGGAGGTGGAAGGGCTGGCCGGTGATGGAGGCGCGGGCCATGTCCGCTGCGCCGACGCCGTAGTGTGCTGCGGTTTCACTGAGGACCGGAAGTACGCCGAAGTAGAAGGCGTCGTTGCTCATGAAGAAGGTCATGGGGATGCTCAACACGCCGGTGATGACTGCCATGAAGGGACCCATGTCCGCGGGGATGATCTGGACGAGCCACTCGGACATTGCCTTGACCATGCCGGTGCCGTTGAGGACACCGGTGAGGACTGCAGCGGCCATGACCATGCTGACGACGGCGACGATCGACGGCGCGTGGGCGATCAGCTGGGCACCCTGGTCCTTGACCTTGGGGAAGTTGACCAGCAGTGCGATAGCCGAGCCCACCATGAACACGAACGGGAGCGGGACGATGTTCGCTACCAGAGTGACCATGACGGCGACCGTGAGTCCAAGGTTGAACCAGAACAGTTTGGGGCGCAGCGTGGTGCGGTTGGGATCCAGCGCGGTATCAGCCATGGCGGTGTCGTGATCGTCCACCAGCTCTTCAGTACGTTCAAGAACTGCGACGCCGGCGCCTCCGCCGGTTACCGGCTTGGGCGCGGTTGTGGTTGAGCCGGTGCGGCCAAAGCCGCCGCGGCCCTTGCCGCCGTCGAACGCGTCGGAAGGATCGGCGACGTCGCCCCAGATTTCGGGCGCGGTGGTGCGGAGGCGGTTACGTTCCTGCAGGCCAAGCAGCCAGGAGAAGACGAGCACTACGATGAGGCCAACGATGAGGGACGGGACCATGGGGACGAAGACGTCGTTGACGTCCAGCTTCAGTGCTGTAGCGGCGCGGGCTGTGGGCCCGCCCCACGGCAGGATGTTCATGGTGCCGTTCGCGAGGCCGGCCACGCAGGTGAGGACCACGGGACTCATCTTCAGGCGCAGGTAGACCGGCAGCATGGCGGCGGTGGTGAGGATGAAGGTGGTTGAGCCGTCCCCGTCCAGGGAGACTGCCGCAGCGAGGATCGCGGTACCGAGGACTACCTTGGCGGGGTCGTTGCCAAGCTTGCGAAGGATGAACTTGACCAGGGGGTCGAAGAGCCCGACGTCGATCATCAGGCCGAAGTAGATGATGGCGAACATGAGGAGCGCGGCCGTGGAGGTCATGGACTTCATCGAGTCCATGACCATGGGACCGATGCCCAAGCCGGCCCCCGCGAAGAGACCGAAGATGGTGGGGACGATGATCAGCGCCAAGACGGGCGTCAATTTTTTGGTCATGATCAGGACCATGAATACCGCAATCATTGCGAATCCAAGCAAAACCAGCACGGCCGGCTCCTTACTACTGTGAAGGGCACCACTTCGATGTGATGCGCACTACAGACGTTATAGTGGCGCCCGTCACGGGCTGGGGTTTCGGGGAATTGTTGGGAATACTGATCATTGCGAGCGTTTTGCGCATTGTGCTCAGTGCTTCAATGGAGCTGGAGGAAAGGAGTAACGGTGCCGCGCTTTAGCAGGGTCAGTATGCGTTTCTCCACCCAGACGCTCCTCCTCCAACTGGGGGTAGTTCTGCTTGTAGTGCTCCTGAGCGGTGCAGTCCACGCTTGGCTGGTTTACGAACGGATCGGCGACGAAGCCGAAAACCAAGCACTCACCCTCGCCCGCACAGTTGCGGCGGATCCCGACATCAGGGAAGACGTCCAGGCCATCAGCAAAGAAGAAGGAACCCCGCCAGCCAGCGTTCTGGCGGCCGGCCCCTTGCAGGCAGCAGCGGAAGCGGCCCGGGTCCGCACCGGGGCCCTCTTCGTAGTCATCACGGACGAAACCGGACTCCGGTTGGCCCACCCGGAAATTGCGCGGCTCGGTGAACGCGTCAGCACAGACCCCTCAGTAGCGTTGGCAGGCCGGGAAATCACCACCCGCAACACGGGCACTCTGGGTCCATCAGCGGGCGCCAAGGTGCCGGTGTACGCACCCTCGGCTGACGGCCAAGGTACTGAGGGCACAGCCACGGCTGGATCAATCGTGGGCGAAGTCAGTGTGGGCTACTCCATGGAGTCCCTCAGCAAGAGCCTGGCACAGGACATTGTGCCCATTGCCCTGACCGCCGGCGGCGCACTCCTGGCTGGCGTCCTGGCTTCATTCCTGCTCCGGCGCCGCCTGCAGCGCCTCACGTTGGGCTTGGAACCAGAGGAGATCAGCACCCTGGTCCACGATCAAGTGGCAGTACTCCAGGGCGTGGACGAGGGCGTGATCGGTATCGCTGCCGATGGACGCATCTCCGTGTTCAACGCCGCTGCCGCCAGGCTCCTGGACCTGCCCGACGCCACCGGACAGGACTGGGCTACAGCCAACGTTCCCGGTCAACTCAAGCAGCTCACCCAGCCGGCAGCCCGTGACGCCGAAGCCGTGGAACTGGTAGCCGGTGGACGGGTCCTGGTGGCCAGCGCCCGAAAAGCCTGGCACCGCAAGGAAGACCTCGGCTGGGTGGTCATGCTCCGCGACCGCACCGAACTGCAGCAATTGACCCGCCAGCTGGACGCCGTGGGAACCATGTCCACCGCCCTGCGTGCCCAGCGCCACGAATTCGCCAACCAACTCCACACCATTGCCGGCTTCATGAGCATCGGCCAACACGAGCAAGCCAAGGAATATCTGGCAAGGATCTCCGCCACCGGCCCCCTCAAGTTCCCTGTGGAGCAGGCGGAACTCCTTCAGGACACGTACTTGCAGGCTTTTGTCGGCGCCAAGAGCGTGGAGGCCTCCGAACGCGGAGTGGCGCTGAGGATCGGACCGGAAACGTTGGTCCGGGGACACGTGGCCGATCCGCAGGACGTCACCACAGTGCTCGGCAACCTGATCGACAACGCCGTGAGTGCCGCCGTCGCCGGTTCCGCTTCGGAGCGCTGGGTGGAAGTTGAGTTGCTTGACGATGCCGGCCAGAACAACGGAATCCTGCACATAGTGGTCGGCGATTCCGGAGACGGTTTGGGGAACCTGGAACCTGAGGAAGTCTTCGCTGAAGGATTCACGACGTCGGAACAACCGGTGCGCCAGGGGGCCGGACAAGGTTTGGGCTTGGCTTTGGTGCGGCAGTTGGCCCGGCGCAGGGGTGGGGACGTCCGCGTCCTGGAGGTCGGCAGGAAAGGCGGCCCCGGAGCTGTCTTCATGGCCACAATTCCTGGCGTGATGGGGCGATCGGCCGACGCCGGCGCTGAAGCCCCAACCGGCACGGCGGCTGGAAGGGAAGCTGGCCGGGAGGCCGGAACAACAATGCGGGAGGACAGCAGTGGCTGAGGATTTGAGGGTGCTCATTGTGGACGACGACTTCCACGTTGCCCGGCTGCATGCAGCCTACGTGGACTCAGTGGCCGGATTCATGGCGCTCGCTCCGGCCGGTTCCGCGTCGCAGGCTTTGCAGGCGATCCACAGCCTGCGTCCTGACCTGGTGTTGCTGGACGTCTACCTGCCCGACGGTTCAGGTCTTGATTTGCTGGGCCAGCTGGACATCGATGCCATCATGCTGACAGCGGCCTCTGATGCCCCGTCCATCAGGGTTGCCATGCGGCGCGGCGCGCTGGGATACCTGCTAAAGCCATTCACCGCGGAATCCTTGTCCCAGCAGCTGAGGTCCTATGCCCGGTATCGCCGGATTCTTGGACAGCAAACGGGCGTTGACCAGACCACGATTGAACGTGCCAAGCGGGCACTGATCCCAGGTGACGTGACGCCCGCTCAAAAACCACGCTCGGCAACCGAAGCGGCGGTCCTGGAATCGCTGCTTCCGGGCGAACAGTACTCGGCCGCCGAAGTCGCGGACCGGGTGGGCGTTTCCCGGGCGACGGCGCAGAGGTACCTGTCCTCGCTTGCCGACGATGGCGCCGTCGAAATCCAATTACGCTACGGAAGCACGGGCCGCCCGGAACACCGCTACGGCATCCCGGGCTAACCCAAGCAGGGCCTTACGCGGACTTCTGCGCGACGAGCTCGATTTCCACCAGCATCCTGGAATCCAGGAAGGGCAGCACGTGCACCAGTGCCAGGGTGGGACGAATCTCTCCGAAAACCTCGCCGTGGGCGCGGCCGGCGTCTTCCCACTTGCTGATATCCGTCAGGTACAGCTTGGACTGAACGACGTCCTCGTAGGAGAACCCCGCTTCTTCCAGGACCGCTCCGAGCTTCTTAAGGATGTATTTGGTCTGCGAGTAGAAGTCATCGCCGACGATTGCATCCTGCCCATCAACGACGCCGGAAGCCGCCGTAGCAGAAATGAAGAGTGTGTTGTCCACCTGGACCGCGCGGGAGTACCCCAGGGTCTGTTCCCAGACGGAACCCGTGCCATATGTCTTGCGCATGCCGCGCCTTTCCTGATCGCTGTGCCCGTTCCGGTTGTACAAACCCGGCGGGGTTTACGAAAGGAAACTTTATGGCTGCTGGAGGTCCAGCCTGTAAACGAACAGCTTTATGTCGGTGCCGGGCACGAACCAGTCGCGGTGCGGAGCGCGGGCAAAACCGGTCCGGGCATAGAGGGCATTGGCACTCTCCCACGTGGCTCCCGTAGTGAGGGAGACAGCACCGATGCCGTCCATCGCTTTGGCTTGCTCGACGACGGCCTGCACCAAAGCCCGTCCGGCGCCGGAACGCTGTACAGCGGGATCTACCACCAGGGTGCGCAGTTCCAGTTCGTCTTCCAGGCCGATGTCAGAGAATCCGCCACCGGCCGGTGCTGCCGTGACGGAACCGATCACCTGGCCATTGCGTTCCGCGACGAAGATCTCGGCGTGCTCCGCGCGCGCTGCCACGTCCTGGAGTTGCTGCAGGTACGGGTGGTCCGCGCTGCCGTAGTACCCCGCGGTGACGTATGAATCCTGCGTGATGCGGGCAACGTCGTCATAGTCTTCGGGCAGGGCTGGGCGGACAGTAATCGACGAATGCACTTATCAATGGTAGTGGCGCGGTCACCGCACAATACGCCAAACAGCCCTTTCCGTGACCGAACTATCAGTCAGCCGCGGAATTTCCGACGGCGGATTGTTGCGTCACGTTGTCCCCTTGCCAGTCCTTGGGCACCCTTTTGTGTTGCTTTCCATGGCCCTGGATTGCGTCCTGTGGCGTGCCGTGAAGCCCGGTTTCCCGCTGTTGCGGGCACGTGTCGAAGAGCTGGCGAAGGGTGCGGGGACCGTGCTTGAGTTGCCACACGGCAACCGCACATTGCCCTTCACCGCGCTAAACAAGCTGCGGATTGGAGATCCCTGGGGAATACCGATCACTAAGAAATACCGATCACCAGGAAACACCGATCCCTAAAAAATACAGAACAGGAGGAACGATGCCCCAGGCCCATTTCAGCGCGACGCAGGCTCGCACCTGCTGTCCGTCCTGCCTTCAGAAATAAGCGATCCGCACCACCGCCGCCCGTATGAGCCCTTGGCTCCGGGCTGCGGCGACCCACCCGCACCTGAAAGGCTTTACATGTCCGCGTCCCCCCGCGTTCGAACACGGATCAACACAAATCATCAACGCACTGCACCCAACCGCCGCCAAGTCCTCGGCGCCTTCATCGCCCTCCCCGCCCTCGGCCTATTGACTGCCTGCGGCGGTTCAGCCACGGCTGGTGGCGACGCCACACAGGCCGCGCAGGTCACGGCACCGCTGGCCACCTCCGTCCCGGAAGGGACCACGCTGGTGGTGGGCGACCCCACGGTACAGGTCGCCTTGGAACTCTCCGGCCTGGACAAGAAGCTCAGCTTCCCGGTGAAGTTTGCCAACATTTCCGGCGGCCCGGCCACCACCGAAGCGTTCCGGGCCAACGCCCTGGATGTCGGTTCCGTGGCCGACATACCTCCCATCCATGCCACGTGGACCGGCCTGGATGTCCGGATCATTGCGGGCGTCTTTCGCAAAGACGCCGTGAACCACCCACTTTATGAATTGGGTGTGGCCCCGGGCGCCGGGATTACGGAACTCCAGGGCCTTCGTGGCAAGAAGATCGCCTACAGTCCCGGCCAGGCGCAGGGCGCGCTTGTCCTGCGCATCCTGGAAAAGGCAGGCCTGGAACAAAAGGACGTCAAGCTCGTGGAACTGCCCAGCACCGGGGACACGTATTCCACCGCCCTGTCCAGCAAGCAGGTTGATGCTGCCCCACTGGGAGGCGTCCAAATCAAGCGATACCTGGCCAAGTACGGCGCCGACGGCGGAACCACTCTCCGGCACGGCCTCCGCGACGATCCCGGTCACCTGTACGCGCCGGCAAAGGTCTTGGAGGATCCGGCCAAGGCTGCCGCACTTGCGGAGTATGTGAAGCTCTGGGGACAGGCACAGCGGTGGGTCCAGGACCACCCCAGGGAATGGCTTGAGGGCTACTATGTCAAGAACCAGGGGCTGTCCCGCGAGGACGGCCAGTACCTGATCGATGCCGCCGGCGAGCGCGATCTCCCTGCCTCGTGGACGGAGGCCATTGCCCGCCACCAGCAAACCATCGACCTGCTGGCACGCGAGCAGAAGAAGCCCAAACTGGACGCTGCAAAGCTGTACGACCTGCGCTTCGAAGCTATAGCCGGCACGGCCTACGCTGCGGCAGGGGGCGCCTAGCCATGACAACAACTGCTGCCCAGCACGCGAATGCCGCTACCGCGCGAACCCGCACGGCTCCCCCGCAGACGCGCGACGTCGGCACCCAACCGGGCGCCGTCGTCGAACCTCACCTCGACCCGGCATTGACGGGCCGCCCCGATGTCAGGCCCGGCAGCCGCCGCCTGGGTCCTGGACCAAGACGCCGCCTGGCCGGTTTGGTGGGCCCCGCCGCCCTGATCCTGCTCTGGGTGGTTTCGGCCGCTACAGGCCTCCTGGATCCCCGGATCCTGTCCGAGCCGTGGACCGTAGTGTCTACGGCGGGCGAGCTGATCGCGGACGGCCGACTCCAGGAGAACCTTGCAATCTCTGCCCAGCGTGCAGGCTTCGGGCTGTTGTTCGGGATTGTGGTGGGAGCCGTGCTGGCTCTCCTGGCTGGGCTGAGCCGGGTGGGTGAGGCCTTGATCGATGGTCCTGTGCAAATCAAGCGCGCCATCCCCGGCCTGGCCCTGATCCCCCTGCTGATCCTTTGGTTCGGCATCGATGAAACCATGAAGGTCCTCACCATCACGTTGGGGGTGTTCGTGCCGATCTACCTGCAAACGCACGCCGGACTGCGCGGAATCGACCTGCGATACGTCGAGTTGGCACAGACAGTTGGGCTAACCCGGTCCGGGTTCATCCGTCGCGTGGTGCTCCCCGGGGCGCTGCCCGGATTCTTCCTGGGGCTCCGCTTCGCCGTCACTGGCGCTTGGGTGTCCTTGGTGGTGGTGGAGCAGATCAATTCCACCAGCGGCATCGGCTACATGATGGAGCTCGCCCGCACGTACGGCCAAACCAACATCATCGTCCTGGGCCTTGCCGTCTACGGCGTCCTGGGCCTGCTTTCCGACGCAGCCGTCCGGCTCCTGGAACGAAAGGCATTGTCATGGCAACGCACGTTGGCGGGCTGAGTGCCTCGCAGGGAGTCGGGCCGCGCACGGCACCTTCCCACGAGGTCTCCGTACGCAACCTCATCCGAAGCTTCGGTCCCAAGGGCGTGCTCAACGGGGTGGACCTGGACATCGCTCCGGGCGAATTCGTTGCCCTGCTTGGCCCCAGCGGCTGCGGTAAGAGCACACTGCTCCGTGCCCTTGCCGGCCTGGACCGGGACGTCCGCGGGAGTGGGATCGTCAAGGTCCCGGACCAGGTGTCGGTGGTGTTCCAGGACTCGAGGCTCCTTCCCTGGGACACCGTCCTGGGCAACGTCACGTTGGGCCTCAGATATGACGACGCCGATGCCCGCGGACGCCGTGCACTCGCCGAGGTGGGACTCGCCGGCCGCGAAAAGGCCTGGCCGCACGAGCTGTCCGGAGGTGAGCAACAGCGCGTTGCCTTGGCGAGGTCGCTGGTGCGGGAGCCCCGGCTGCTTCTTGCCGATGAACCCTTCGGCGCCCTCGACGCCCTGACCCGTCTGAAGATGCACGCGCTCTTGAAGGAACTGGTCGCCGCGCATCGCCCCGCCGTCCTGCTCGTCACCCACGACGTCGACGAGGCCATCACCTTGGCCGACCGCGTGATCGTCCTTCAAGACGGCCGTGTGGCCCTCGAGCGCCAGGCCGGAACCGGCGTCGGGCATTCATCGCTGAGGGGCGAGCTGCTCGCTGCCCTCGGCGTCCACGTTGGTGCCTGAAACCCAACCCACACCAGAACCCAACCCACACCAGAAATAACCCCTCACCAGAATCAAGGAGAAACCCATGCCCGCCCCACAACGCCAACTCCACCTCAACGCCTTCCTGATGAGCACTGGCCATCACGAGGCCTCCTGGCGCCTGCCGGAAAGTGATCCTTTCGCCTCCACCAAGGTGGAGCACTACCAGCATCTGGCCCGCACGGCGGAACGCGGAAAACTCGACTCCATCTTCTTCGCGGACTCCCCCGTCCTCTTCGGCGAGGTGGGCCGTCGCCCTGCCGGCAAGCTGGAACCCACGGTGCTGCTGACCGCCATCGCGGCGGCAACCCGGAAGATCGGCCTGATCGCCACAGCCTCCACCACCTACAACGACCCCTTCAACCTGGCACGGCGCTTCGCCTCGGTGGACTGGGTCAGCGGTGGTCGCGCCGGTTGGAATGTCGTCACGACGGCGGGGCCGGACGCTGCGCGAAACTTCGGCGTGGATGACCAGCCTGCGCATGCCGTCCGTTACGAGCGGGCGGCCGAATTCATCGAAGTAGCCCAGAAGCTGTGGGACAGCTGGGAAGACGACGCCGTGCTGGCCGACAAAGCGGAGGGAGTCTGGGGTGATGACACCAAGATCCGCACCATCGAGCACGAAGGCAAGCATTTCCGCGTACGTGGTCCCCTTAACGTCCCCCGTTCCCCGCAGGGCCACCCGCTGATCGTGCAGGCGGGGTCCTCGGAAGACGGTAAGAAGCTCGCCGCCCAGTACGCCGAGGCCGTGTTCACAGCCCACCAGACAGTGGAGGATGCGCAGGCTTTCTACGCCGATTTGAAGGCCCGCACCCTGGCCGTGGGGCGCGATCCCGAGGGCATCAAGATCCTGCCCGGCATCGTCCCGGTCATTGGTTCCACTGAGGCAGAAGCGCTGAAGCTCGAGCGTGAACTCGACGAGCTGATCAAGCCTGAATACGCCCGCGAACAGCTGGCAAGGACCCTGCGGGTGGCACCCGCGGACCTTCCGCTGGACCAGCAATTGCCTGCGGACCTCCCCTCCGAGGACGAGATTGAGGGAGCCAAGAGCCGGTACACGCTGATCGTGGAGCTTGCCCGCCGTGAACAGCTTACGGTCCGGCAACTGATCGGCCGTTTGGGCGGCGGACGTGGGCACCGCACCTTCTCAGGGACGCCGGAGCAAGTGGCCGATGCCATCCAGGACTGGTTCCAGGCAGGCGCCGCCGATGGCTTCAACATCATGCCGCCCGTCCTGCCGTCCGGGCTGGAGGTCTTCGTGGACCAGGTAGTGCCGATCCTTCAGCAGCGTGGCCTGTTCCGCACCGAATACACCGCGTCGACGCTGCGCGGACACTACGGGCTGGCACGCCCAGGGAACCGCTTCTCCGGTTCCGCGGCGCAGCAGCTCACATCCATCGGTTCGGCCTTCTGATGACTGGCTGGCCCCGGCCGCGTGCCTGGCGCTGTGGTTCGAGGTCAGCGTTTGGGCCAACTCCACAATGGGCCTTCCAGGGATCCGAGTCCCTTGATCCTGGTCTCGCCCAGATCCTTGTAAAGCTCGTGCTCATGGGCCGCTCCGCTTTCCCGGAGCGCCCTGAGCAGCGCTTCGGAGTGTGTCACCACGATGATCTGGCTGTTGGCACTGGCTTGGATGATAAGTCCAGCCAGTGCCGGCATCAGGTCGATGTGGAGGCTCGTCTCGGGTTCGTTGAGAACCATCAATTCCGGAGGCCGGGGAGTGAGCAACGCGGCGGTCAGGAGCAGGAAGCGTAACGTACCATCCGAGAGTTCGGCCGCTTTCATGGGCCGCAGCATCCCAGGCTGCCGCAACTCAACGGTGAAGCGGCCGTCGCTTACGGCTATTTCGAGGCGGCTTCCCGGAAAGGCGTGATCGATCGCTGCGTCCAGCTGCCGTTCAAATCCCACTTCACGCAGGGTCTGCAGCGCCGCGGCCAGGTCCTTCCCGCTGTGGTGCAGCACGGGAGTGCGGGTGCCGAGTTGCGCCTGCCGGGCCGGGGCTTCGGCATCTGTCCGGAAGTGATCGTAGAACCGCCAGGAACGCACGGAGTCCCGGACCCGCAGTACTTCAGGAGCCCGGTCCTGGTCCGAAACTTCCGTCAGCATGCTTTGGAAAGTATCCAGCCGGCGCGAGAGTTCGGTCCATTCACCGTCAGGCCCACGGAGCTTCGCAAGGCTTCCTTTGCGATCCACCAACAGGGAACCTGGCCTTGCGATCGGTCCGGAAAAGATCTGCTCGCGCTTGACCTCGGGATCCAGGCTAAAAGCCGAAGGGCGGGGCCTGCCTGTTTCCTGGTCAAAGCCGGCGCCACTGGACACGGGCATGCCCAAGTCCACAAGGTAACCGAAGTCGTCACCCGAATACCCCAGTTTCAGGTTGACGGAATCCCGGCGGACGGTACCTTGGACCGGAACTTCGCCCCGCCGCATTGCCTCGCTGATTGATTCAGGACCGGCCCACAGCGTCGATGCCAGTCCGCCATCCCTGGCCAACGATCCCACCACGTTTCCGGAGTCGCCACCGGCGCATTCGGCCAGCAGGCGCAGCGCACGGTACAGGGAGGATTTGCCACTGCCGTTGGCCCCTGTCACCACGTCCAGGCCATGCAGCTCAATCGCAAGATCGCGGATGGAGCGGTAGTTGGCGATGGCGAGGGTCTTGATCACGGCGAGGGGATGCTGGTCATGGGTACAGGAAGGTCACAGGGGAAATTTGCCGGACAGCTCCAAGGCTCCTGCGCACGTCCACGCGGCCAGGCGATCCTCAAGTGTTGGACCGCCGTCGAGTGGGCTCGCGAGCCGTGGCCTTCGCACCCAACAGCCCGCTTCTTCGGCGATCAGGGCGCCGGCAGAGAAATCATGCTCGTTCAATCCGCGCTCCCCAAAGGCGTCGTAGGTGCCATCTGCCACCAGGCACAGATCCAACGCCGCGGACCCCAGCCTCCGAACATCCGCGAAGCCGTTCATCAGTTCGGCGAGGCCTTCTGCCTGATTGGCACGGGTATCGGGATCGTAACTGAATCCCGTGGCAAGGATGAGGCCGGTGCGTCCGGGAACGGGGCCCGCCAAACGGGTAGTCTCCCCCGCGACTTCCAACCAGGCGCCCCCGCCCCGGGCGGCCGAGTAGACCCGACCCAGGGCCGGCGCATGAACTACTCCCGCCAGCCAGACGCCGTCGGCATCCGCCACGGCCACCGACGTGGCGTAATAGACGATGTTGCGGATGAAGTTGGTGGTGCCATCAAGGGGATCAATGGACCAGCGGTAACCCGAGGCTCGCTGGGGCCGGGTGGTGCCGTGCTCCTCCCCCGTGATGGCGTCGTTCGGCCGGGCCGCAAGGATAGCCTCGCGGACTGCGTTCTCTGCTGCGACGTCGAACTCGGTCACCCAATCGCCGGCATCGCCTTTGTTGGATATTCCCAATCCCACGCCGCCTGTGCCCGCGGCAGCCCTCCGGGACAGGACAGCCGCGCCCGCAGCAGCAGCGTGTTTCGCTACGGCGAGCAGCTCGATGGCGTCGGTCATTCTGCTTCTGCTTTCACTGTCTCTGCAGCATCGGCCTCGGCTGCAGCGTCAGCGTCGGCCTCGGTGTTCGCCGGGCCCTTCTCCAACAACTCGCGGAAGCCGTCCTCATCCAAAATCGGAACACCGAGTTGCTCGGCCTTATCCAGCTTGGTCCCGGCACTTTCACCAGCCACGAGGTAGCTGGTGTTCTTGGACACCGAGCCGGAGGCCTTCCCGCCACGAATGATGATGGCTTCCTTGGCTTCGTCCCGGCTGAAGTTTGGCAGGGTCCCCGTAACCACGATGGTGAGGCCCTCAAGGGTTCGCGGCACGCTGGTATCGCGTTCGTCTTCCATCCGCACTCCGGCAGCTGCCCAGCTGTCCACGATCTCGTTGTGCCAGTCCACGGCGAACCATTCCTTCAGGGCCGCCGCGATGGTGGGTCCGACGCCGTCAACATGCGCAAGCTGCTCTTCACTGGCGTTGCGGATCGCGTCCATGCTGCCGAAGGCCGTCGCAAGGGCACGGGAGGCTGTGGGTCCCACATGGCGAATGGACAATGCCACGAGGACACGCCACAGAGGCTGCTTCTTCGCTTTCTCCAGCTCGGCAAAGAGTTTTTCCGTGGTTGCCGTTGGCTTTGAAGGCGACTTGGCCGTTCCCCTTGAGTAGAAGTACGGAACAAGCTCATACTGGCCCGTGCCTACGCCCTTGGACCTCTTCTCCCGGCGGATCATGACATTCGCCAGATCCTCAGGCTTCAACGTGAACAGCGCGGCTTCGCTGGTCAACGGAGGAGTCTCCGGCTCTGCCGGCTGCGTCAAGGCGATCGCTGCTTCCCAGCCCAGGGCCTCGATATCGAACGCACCGCGGCCAGCCAGATGGAAAACACGCTCACGCAGCTGCGACGGGCAGGACTTGGCATTGGGGCAACGGATGTCCACGTCGCTTTCTTTTGCCGGTGCCAATGGCGTACCGCAGGACGGGCACTCGGTGGGCATCACGAATTCGCGCACGGGTGGGTCCTGTTGGTCTCGCAGCGCCAGCACGGGTCCAACGATCTCGGGGATCACGTCACCGGCCTTGCGGAGAATCACGATGTCGCCGATCATGACGCCTTTGGCCTTGACCACATCCTGGTTGTGCAGAGTGGCCATTCCCACGGTGGAACCCGCGACCTTCACCGGCTCCATCATTCCAAACGGCGTGACGCGCCCCGTGCGGCCCACGTTGACGAGGATGTCCAAAAGCTTGGTGTGGACTTCCTCCGGCGGGTATTTGTAGGCGGCTGCCCATCTGGGGACGCGGGAAGTGTAGCCGAGGGCGCGTTGTGTGGCAAAGTCATCAATTTTGACCACGATGCCATCGATTTCATGAAGGAGGTCGTGCCGGTGCTCGCCATAATGGGCGATGAATTGCAGGACGCCTTCAAAGGAATCCAGAACCTTGAAATAGGGGCTGACAGGCAGCCCCCAGTCAGCCAGCAACTTATAGGTTTCGGATTGGCTCATGGCATTCAGGCCCTCCCGGGCACCGATGCCGTGAACGAACATGCTCAGTGGACGCTTTGCTGTTTCGGCCGGGTCCTTCTGGCGGAGCGAGCCCGCAGCCGCATTGCGTGGATTGGCGAGTGGGGCCTTGCCTGCTGCAACCAGGGCTTCGTTGAACTCAACGAACGCCTTGGAAGGAATGAATACTTCCCCACGGATTTCAACTTCCGAAGGATAACCCGAGCCGCTGAGTTGACGCGGGATCTCCCGGATGGTGAGCACGTTATGAGTGATGTCCTCACCTGTTGTGCCGTCACCCCGGGTGGCAGCGCGCACCAATTTCCCGTCCCTGTACAGCAGGTTGACGGCGAGTCCATCGATTTTCAGTTCAGTCAGCCAGGCAATGGGCGGGACGCTGTCCCCGAGCTTGGCCACGGAAGCTTCAGCCTTACGTACCCAGGCTTCGAGCTCCTCAAGGGAAAAGACGTCGTCCAGGCTGTACATCCGCTGTAGATGCGCGACGGCAGTAAAGGCGGCAGAGACTTCGCCGCCGACTTCCTGCGTAGGCGAGTCATTGGAAACGAGTTCCGGATGCAGCGCTTCGATTTCTTCCAGGCGACGGTAGAGTTCATCGAACTCGGCGTCGGAAACCGTGGGCGCGTCCTCTTGGTAATAGGCATACCGGTACTTGCGAACGAGGTCCGCAAGTTGCTCATACTCATCCCGCAGGCTTTCCGACGGAGGTGCTCCCTCTTCTGCGACGATGGCCGCAGCGGCATCCTGGGTTGTGGTGTCGACCGGATCTGGATTCTCTGGTGTGCTCACAGGTCTATCTTGCCGCAAGCCGCGGACATTATTGTCCTGGCGGAGTGGGGCCCGTACCAGCCAGTTCCTAGCTACGGTTCTCCGGCGGCATGGCGACCTGCAGCTTGCGTACCTTTCCACGTCCCACGATGTACCCGCGGCCAGGGATGAAGTCCTTGCTGATCCGGCCCAGCGAGGTGTTAAGGAGGGTATCCCCCTCCACATCCCCAGGGTTGAGCAACAGTCCACGCCTGCCCGATTTGAAGGGCTGGGCCAAGGACCATGCCTGGGACCACGTGGACGTTTCGGATTCGCCAACAACCCATTGATCGGCCTTGATGGCAGCCGTGACCAACCGTCCCACGCCCGATTCCGCCAACGTGTCCGTGAACTCCGTCAGGCCCTCTATGAAGATGGCCATGGTGCCCGGGTTGTCCGTGGCTTTGTCGATGAGATCATCCACCACGTCCGAGACCTCGTCAGGCCCCACCAGGGACCTGCTCCAGATGTTCAGGGAGGCAACCGCAGAGCGGCGGGAGCCGATGTAGATAAGGTCCGTCCGCGGGTTGGACCGCCGCAGGGCATACGCCAACGTGACCAAGGCAACTGTGCGTCCGGCACCCGGCGGTCCCGCGAGCAGAAGCGAACCCTTTGCAGCGATGGTGGCCGAACCCAAGGTCTCATCGTCCACGCCAATAACAGGATTGTCCGGGGCGCCCGTGGGCAGGATATCCAAATCCACGAGTTCCGGAAGCCGCTGTATCTTTGGCGCCTGCTCCAGGCCCTGGCGCACCATGGCCTGGCTGAGTTTGGACACTTCGCGGGCCTGCAGCGCCAGGTTCGAGTTGCCACCCAGCACGGCTAGTTGGACTTCCAGGCCATCGAGCAAACCGCGGCCGGGGGGCGAGGCTGAGTTGAGGACGTCCTTGGGCACATCGAGCGTCATGTAGTCGTCTTCGGAGCTCAGACGCAGGACCAGGCGTTTTTGGATCGAGGCAAGGAGCGACGCCGGCACGGAGTTGGTTCGGTCACCGCTCACTACCAGGTGGATACCAAGGGGACGTCCATCCGTTGCCAGCTGGAGGAAGATGTCCCACAGCGCGGACAGGTTGCTGTACTCATAGCCTTCACGGAAGGCGGACATGCCGTCCACCAGGATGAAGATACGCTTTTCGTCCGGACGGTTTGCGAGCTGCCGGTATTCAACAATGGTGGAGGCCCGGACCTCGGCGAACCGGGCGGCGCGGTCATCGGCAATTTCCTTGAGCCAGCGCAGAAGGCGGCCAACCCGCTCCACATCGTCCCCGTTGATGACCTCCCCCACGTGCGGGAGTCCCTCCAGCATCTTCAAACCTGAAGACCCACAGTCGATGCCATACACGTGGACGGGCCCACCACGAGGTGTGACGGCGGCGGCGATCGCGATTCCGCGCAGCGCCGCCGACTTGCCCGAACCACCCGTACCGTAGACGGCCATGTTGCCGTCCTTGTCCGGTTCATAGAACACTGTGGGCTGGTCCTGGTGTGCGGGGTCATCGGCCACGCCCAGCAGGAGCCGCTCGTCCGTGCGCGGGTTTGGCAATTTGGAGAAGTCGTAGGTCATGGCGAGTTCGTTCAACCACGGCTTGCGTGGTGGCTCAATCGCCAGGAAGTCCGCGGCCCGGATAATGTTGCCTGTCATTCTGGCGATGTCGTTGGGGCCCGCAGGTTCTTCCTCCACAGCTGTGGCAGGCGGCGGCTCCCAGGAGGGACCGGATCCGAAGGCCATCTCCACGATGTCGATCCGGGGGCGCTGCGGCTTCTCGGTGGTCCAGCCACCCGCGTATCCGGTCTGGAACCCCTGGATGCGGCCCGGGCCGGTTTTCGCCGCACCACGGCCTGGAATGGACGGGTCGAAGTATGCCGCCGTGGGGACGCCAAGAATGTCCACGGCATCCACTTCATCAGCCATGCGCAACGCGACCCGGAGGTTCGTGTTTGCACGCAGGTTGTCCTTGATGACACCCGCGGGGCGCTGGGTGGCGAGGATCAGGTGCAAACCCAGCGAACGTCCACGGGCAGCAACGTCCACCACGCCGTCAACGAACTCAGGGACTTCGGTGGCAAGCGCCGCGAATTCGTCCACGATGATGATGAGGTACGGCGGCGCCTCGGGGTCTGCTTCCCGCTGCAGCGCCAGCAGGTCCTTGGCCTTCTTACGGTTCAGCAGGCGTTCCCGATAGTGAAGTTCGGCCCGCAACGAGGTCAGGGCCCTGCGTACCAGGTGCGGAGACAGGTCGGTGACGAGCCCCACGGTGTGGGGCAGGTGCAGGCAGTCCGCAAAGGCGGCACCACCCTTGTAGTCCACGAACAGGAAGCTGACGCGGTCCGGGCTGTAGGCCGCTGCCATTCCCATCACCCACGACTGAAGGAACTCCGATTTACCTGCGCCGGTGGTTCCGCCCACGAGCGCGTGGGGTCCTTCATTCTTAAGGTCCAGGTAGAACGGTTCAACGCCCTTGGAGCCCACCAAGGCACGCAGGCTTCCGTTGTCCTTGCGGTTGGGCACCGCCGTGGCATGGACTGAATTGTTCTCCTGCCAGCGTTCGGCAACGGCCTGCGGGTTGTCCATGAGTTCCTTGCCGATCAAAGTGGCATAGGAAACGGCACGCGGGAGGTCCGAATCGTCCTCGAGCGGATTTCCGACATCCACCAACGGCGACATCATGCGCGCCAGCTGCGTGGCGAGACCGGCGTCGAGGCTTTCGCAGCTCACAGGGTAGGTGTGGCGGCCAAGCCGTACTTGGCCGGTAGTGGTGCCGTGATCGCCGTCGACGGAGAGGAAGTCCCGGCAAGCAGCAGGCAGGGACTGCACATTCGCTGCCACCCACATGACGTGCACCCCGAAGTCCGGGCCGCGTTCCACCAGCCGCGTCAGCCGTCCCCGGTCCACAGGTGCATCGTCCTCAACGACCACCAGGACAGCAGGTACCACGGGGCCTGGAATCTCTTCGTGCTCGTCCTTGAGCGCGGGGCGTGGCTGCGGACCAGGCTCATTGGCCTGGGCCTCGCGCTGCTCCACCAAGTCCTCCAGGCGCGAGAGCAGCGAGGCACCGGCAGCAGGGCCGGCGGCCAGATGGTCGCCGGAGAGCGGGCTGTGACCGGAACCAACGTGCGGGAGCCACTGCAACCAGTCCCAGCGCTCACGCGAGCGGGCCGAGGTCAATGCAGTCAGCACCACCTCCGCAGGCGAGTGGAGTCCCACCAGCTGAAGCACCATGCCCCGGGCGACATCGTCCACCACGTTGCGGTCCCCTGCCACGCCGAACGAACCCGAAGTGCGCAGCTGGGACACGATCGGCACGCCATCAATGACACGGACCTGCTGCAGGCATTCCTGGATTTCCCTCATGTACCGGGGTTCGGTTTCGTTGGCACCGGGTTCTTCGAACTGAATCCGCGACGGCGAAGATCCGAGTCCGAACCGGACACCAAGGAAATGCTGATGCTCAGGACGGTTGGTCCACAGGAGGGGGCCGAGTTTGTAGATCGCATCCACGGTATCGCTGACCGATGGTGCTTCCTGCAGCCGCACGGCCCGTTCAATGTTCTGTTGCCGGTCAATGTCCTCCCGGAACGCAAGCATGGAAGCCTGGAACTGCTTATGGCCTTCCTTCGCCTGGCGCTTGCCCTGCATCTTGTGGTCCACATAGTGGCCAACGATGAACAGCGGCATCATGGCCATGAAAAGCACCGAGAGCAGGTTCTGGGTGAAGGCGAAGAGGACGCCACCCATCAGCAGCGGTGCGATCAACATGATGTACGGGAATGGTTGGTGTTCAGGCCGTTTCGGCCCGGCCGGCGGCACACGTTTGGGAGACTCAAACCTCGGCAGCACACGAGGCGAGCGGTTGAAGTCCACCAGCGGCGATGATGGGCCGCCGCCATGGTTCCGCGACAGTGACACAACCCCAACGGTGGTATCGCCCAAGGTCACCGTATCGGAGGATTCAAGCGTTGCCCGTGTGACCGGCAAACCTTCCATGAGGAGTCCGTTGGCCGAGTTCGTGTCCACGATCTCCACGGTCTCGCCAACTGTGATGCGTGCGTGGCGCTTGGACGTCAGCGGATCCGAGAGACGGATGTCCGCGTCCCTGTCCCGGCCGATGTAGCTGGTGCCGAAAGGCAGCGAAAATTCGCGTCCGACGTCGGGCCCTGACATGACGCGCAACGTCGCCGCGGCTGGTCCCCGGTTTTGGCCGTTGGTACCACCGTTACCGTTCGACGCGAACTGCTCGCCCACCTGCGCGAGCGAAACCTTGGAGCCGGGCCGCAGTCCGGACTCGAGCAGGTTGTCCGAGGGCCTGAGGACATGGCCGGAAAGCCCGCCGCCCACGAACGCTTCGTCCACGCTGATGGACAGGTTCGACGGCGGTTCGGTGCCCTTGCGCGCGGGGTCGGCAACCCAAAGTTCGGTGGCGATGTCCGCCACGGTGGCGCGACCATCCACCGTAACGGCGAGGTCCTTCGCTTCCGCGGGGTCTCGCCGCAGGGTCAAGCGGAACTTCATGCTTCGTCTACTCCAGACATGGATTCCAGAAGGTACAGGTCCGCGGCTGTTACCAGGTGCGAGGTCACGGCGTGCTCCACCAAGCGGGCACGGCGGTTGGTGGCGAGTTTGCCGGCGCCACCACGCAGGCCCACTACGCCCACGCGGTCCAATTTGTCGCAGACGTTGTCCAGCTTGCGATTGAAGCGGGTCAGGGCCCAACCAAGCCTCTTGGCCGCCTCCGCCGACGACGGAATAGCGCTGAAGCCGGTGCCATCACGGCGCAGCATGGGCTCAGCGAGGGCGACGATCAGGGCTTTCTGCGAGTCGGTAAAGACCACAGGCCCGATGGTGGTGTCCCCCGCTTGGTCCTCGTCCCTGGCTTCATGCCGGAAGGACGGCGTCTTCAAATGCACGGCGAACTCGTACGTGGTGGGCCCCGCAGTGAAGATGACGTTGGTGTGGCTGAAAACGAGTGGAATCCGCGCGCCGGGAGCCAGCCAGGCCTGCATGCCGCCCGATCCGTCCGCGACCGTAGCAGAGAGCATGCTGCCTACGTTGCTGAGCCACCACATGCCGTCATACCGTGCAATCTGCAAAAAGCGCCGATGCAGGTAAGGGTTGTCGTCAACCTCCAGGTCGCCTTCCCTGCCGATGTCAAAGACGTCTTCGTCGGATGGTTCGTACCATTCGCCACAGAAATCTATTGCTAGATCCCCCATGATCTGTGCCTCCTCAGATGGCCGTAAAAGAGTTTCATGTGCTGGCAGCTAGTCCACGCAGGCGACAGAACCCTCGCCCCCGGACGAGGCACTGCCGTCAGCACGGACTATCAGTACCTGGATGCAGAGCGGCGACTCCGTACCATAGGCCAGTGCACGTGGTTCCAGTTCGGAGTTGCTGTATTCACTTTCGCTGAGGACAACCGTCTTGTAGCGCCATTTGTACGTGTCGCCCTCCTTGGGCTGCGGGTTCTTCCACTCGAAATCTGCGAAGTCGGGTTTGCCCGGCCTGCGCTTGCCGACCAAACCTTCCACGTCCGGAACCCCACCATCGCCCAAGGCGTCGACCGCCGGCTTACTCGCCGTCTCCGTGGGCGCAACCTTCGGCTGCGCCTGGGCACCCAGGACCACGCCCACCACAATGGCGACCACCAAAACCGTGGCACCCGTCGCCGCCAGCCACAGATTGCGCTTGCCATGATCCGCGCCGGGAGCAGCGGCTTGGGACGCCGGCGATGCCCCTGCAGGCGCCTGGGAGCGCCGGACTGTTGCGCCCACGTCGTCCTGTGGACGTGAAGGCTGCCAGCCTCGGAGTACCGTCGACTCCGCCACGTCCGGTTGGCCAACCTGCCGGTAGTCCCAAACCGGCGCTTGGAATTGCGCTGGGGCTTGCTGGGCAGGAGCCTGGGCTGGCTGGGCAGGAGCCTGGCCTGGCTGGGGAGGAGTCTGGGTGGCGCCCGGCACAGTGGACGGGAAGGTCCGTGCCGGGAACGTGGGAGCCGAACCAGTGGTAGCGGTTCCCGACGCGTCCGGATCGATCGAAGCGATACTGCGGACGCGCGTTTCCTCGAAGTTGTCGTCCGGGTGTTGCTCGTCTCCGTGGCCCGGTTCCTCGAGCACCTCGAAGGGAGTCACGGACAAATTCAGCTCGGTCTGGATCCGCTGCAACGCCAAGGCAAAAGCGTGGGCCGACGAGTAGCGGGATTCCGGTGACTTCGCCATGGATGTAGACAGGACGAGTTCCAGCGACTCCGGAACATCGGCGCGGCCGAGCCTGGGCAGGGGCGAGTTGGTGATGCGGGAGATCAGTTCCCGCTGAGAGTTGTCCTGGCCGGGAAGAACAAATGGTGAACGGCCCGCAAGGAGCGTGTACAGGGTGGCACCGAGGGCCCAAATGTCCACCGGAACGCCGTCAACTGCCCCGCCCCGGAATTGCTCCGGCGGTGACCACGGGATGGACATTCCGGCGTCGTCCTCGGTATCGGCCCCAATGGTCCCGGAAATGCCGAAGTCGGTGAGGGCGGGACGGTTGTAGTCGGTGACCAGGATGTTGGCGGGCTTAATATCGCGATGCACGATGCCGGCCCTGTGGGCGGTCTCGACGGCGGATGCCACCTGGATGCCGACGGCCAGGACCTCATCGACGCTGAAGCGCTGACGGCGGTAGCGGACATCGAGGCTGGGCCGGGAGCAGTATTCCATCGCCAAATAGGAATGGCCGCTCTCCGTGATTTCCGCCTCGAAAATCGTCACGATGTACGGGTGCGAGGACAACTGTGCCATCAGGTTCGCTTCGGACTCGAAACGGCGGCGTGCCCCTTCGGTCTTCAAGTCGGACAGCAGCACCTTGACTGCTACTTTACGGCGCGGCCTGTCCTGCTCGTAGAGGTACACGTCGGAGAAGCCACCGGAGCCCAGCAGGCTGATGTACTTGAAACCGGGAATGGGTGGAGGCGGCGCGGGGGGCCTCTTGGAACTCAAAGAATCTCCTCGAAACGCAATGAAATGTCGTCGCCCAACTCAGCTATGTCGCCGTCCAAAAGGATGGCCATCTCGTTTTGGGCGAGTCTGCGGGGTGCTTGGCCTTCTCGAATGAGCACGGTTCCATTCGTCGCTTTGAGGTCGCACAGCATGACGTGCCAACCCTCCAACCGAACCTCGACGTGTGAGCGGGAAATGTCCCCTCCGGGGCTCTCCACCTGCACCAGCCGCGGCATGATGCCGCCTTGCACGCGGGACACTGACGGCTGCCTGCCGATGACGAGTGACTGGTCCAGATCGATCAGCTCACCAGTGGATAAGCGCATTCTGCCCAGACGGGGTCGCGGGACCTGAAGCGAATCACCGGACAGCGCGAAACCACACGTGGCACATTGAGCGTAGGTCGGCGGGTTGGCATGACCTTGGGAGCACACCCGCGCTAAAACGCTTGGACCGTTGCCGGCCGGGGCATCCTTCGGTGCAACCCCGGGCCCAGGACCTTGGGCGTCCTGGCTGGCGATGCTGCTCTTCATGATCGTCTGCCCGTCATGGTCAGCATCGACCTCCGCGGGGACACCATCCATGAACGGACCATTCGTTGGCATGCTGGGTCCAGGCGCGGGCATCGACGCCAAACCCACCGGCGTCGACTCCCATTCCGTCGGAACCTGAGGCGCAGGGCGGTTGCCCTTCGCTGAAGCGGGAGGGGCTTGCGGCGGAGCAATCGATTCGGCCCGTCCCCCAGAGGCAGGCACCTCGCCGGGGCTGCGCAGCCAGGGAACGGACTCGATCAGTGCAGGCACTGCTGTGGGTGTTGCCGACGGCGCTGTTTCTGATACCGGATTTTGTGGCGCAGGGGCATGGGCCGCCGGAGCATCGCGATCCTCGGATTCCTCGTCCGCGCGCACAGCAGCGTCCTCGATGTTGCGCATCACCGTCTTGTCCCACAGGTGGTCATAGTTGGTGGTGGTCTCCAGCGCAGGAACTACGGGATCCGTGGTGCTGGTGTGGACGGGAACGCCCGAGGATTCTTCAGCGCTTTCGGTATGCACATGACCTTCGGAATGTCCGGGCGCCATGGTGAGGCCCAGGTCCGCATCGTCGTAGCCAATCATGGTTTCATCGGAAACCGCAGCAGGCGCCGGAACATTCACAGCGCCGGCTTGGAGCACCACCTCGAGGGAGGACAGGAGAACCACACCCTCCCCCAGCGGCAGGCTGCCGTCCGGCGTCGAGGTTTCACCAGGTCTTGCCGGGATACCAAGGTTTGCCGGAACGGAGGAGGAACGGGTTCCCGCGCCTATCCGCAGGACGTAGGAATCAGCCGCGGTGAGCCGGCGTTCCGTCCAGGTAGTCACGTCCCGTCCAGAGAGCGTCTCCTCCCCGGCGGACATCTTCACAACGAGTTCAAGGTCGCCGCGAAGGAACACGCGCAGGGCGTCCTTGGAATCGATGATGCCAAAGGGCGGAATACGGCTGAGGGAAACCCCGAAAGCCTCGGTCACTTCGTGGAGGACCTCATGGGCTTCGGGCGCCGACGCCAGAAGTTCCCACACCGAATCGATCAGGGCAGGCGGGGTATCGGGGCCGAGCAGCACCACAGTGCCCTGACGGATGACGCCGAACCAGTCACCACGCTGGTATCGGGCGTGGGGTGGCTTGTTACTGCTTTCCATCTACGCCCTCCTCCTGGTCCGTTCCTGTCACCCAGGCCCTGGGGAGGGTGTCTTCCTCCACCTCGGATTCGGTCTCCGGGCGCGGCGCCGTGGTGGCGATGCCGGCGTCGTTAAGGACGTTCTTGGCGTCCACCACAATGACCGTGACGTTGTCCCGCCCACCGCTGCGCAATGCAGCCTGGATCAAGGCATCCACCGCGTCCTGCGGATGGGCCACGGTGCTGAGGATGCGGAACAGATGGTCATCCCCCAGTTCGCCGTTCAGCCCATCGGAGCAGACCATGATCCGGTCCCCCTCCTGAATGGGCAGCAACCAGAAGTCCGCCTCGGTCTCGTCGCCAGTGCCCAAAGCGCGGGTGACCACATGCCTGCGCGGATGAACGGCCGCTTGCTCCGCCGTGATGTCACCGGAGTCCACCAGTTCCTGGACTTCTGAATGGTCCACGCTGACCTGGGCGAAATCACCCTGGCTGAGGCGATACGTCCGGGAATCCCCAATGTTCATGACCAGCCAATAGGGCACGCCCATTTGTTCCACCACCACGACGCCGGAGAGTGTGGTGCCCGCGCGCCCTCCCGTGGCTTCGCGGATGCTGGCATCGGCCTTTAACAGGCACTCCTGCAGGTCCGCTGCCGAAGCCGAACGGACCCCTGCCGCCAGGACAGGGGAACTGCCAAGGGTCCGCACACACACGCCACTGGCGATTTCGCCTGCCTCATGGCCCCCCATGCCATCGGCCACCGCGAAGACCGGATCCGATGCAATGAACGAGTCCTCGTTCAGTTCGCGACGCAGTCCACGGTCCGTCCCGTATCCGTAGCTGAGTTGAAAGGCGGATCCAGCGGCGTTGGCATCCGGGTCGGCGGGGCTGGCCGGCTGTGAGTTCATGCTTGTCCTAGGTGGAAGGAACGGTCCCCGAAGTGAACGGTGGAACCTGGTCTGACGAAAACTGCTTCCCCCGGATGAAGCCGGGTCTGGAGGCCGTCGGGCGTAGTGAAAGCGCTTCCATTGGTTGAGTTGCGGTCCGTAACCCACACGCCATCGCCATCAACCCGGAGATGCAAGTGGGTCTTGGAGATGGACCTTCCGGGGTCCGAGACACTCAACAATTGCTCGGCAGCTTCCCCGGGCTGGGGTGCTGGGTTGCGGCCAATCAGGACGGTTCCACCCAGTTCGACGTCCTGGCCGTCGTCAACACGGATCCGGAGCACGGCTTCCGCCCGTGCAGTTCCGGGCCGCATCTGCGTCCTCTCGACGTCATCGTCAGGGTGTGCGGGGGCAACAGGAGCTGGCCGCGGATTGGATACCTGCCGCGGTGCGGACACGGGCTGGGCAGCCGACATTGACGGGACCGGTGACACCACCGGCTGCACGGGCGGTAGCTCCACGGGCGCGAAGCTGTAGGGCCCCTGGATACCTCCAGTGGCAACCGGGTTGCGGCCCGCGTGGACGTCGAACACCAAGGACTTCGCGGCTTTGTCATGCCATCCACGCAGCTTGCCGTTCCTGTCCCAGGCACTGGAAACAACCACCAGGACGGCCCAGACCACGCCCAGGACCATAAGAGGGAGGGCGATCCACAGGACCAGTCCAAGCAACCCAACGCCCAACAGCACCGCGCCGAGGATTGCCGCCAGCAGGAGGAGCCCGCCCGTGAGAATGCCACGGACAAAAACGACGCCGGCGCCGGGCGCGTAGCCGTCGGCATCGGAGCTGCGGATTCCCATCAGTTGATTACCAATGGTATTTCCGGACCTGGCTTCGATTCCCAGCAGCACAAAGATGTACAGGACGGTGACACCGAGGCCGATGCTCCCCAAGAGGACCAGCAGAGCGGTGTCATAGACGATAAAGCCGTTCCGCCGGGTTTGGGTGATACCGGCAATGCCCAGTGCGAACGCGGTTGTCAGGACGGCAACAGGTCCCAACCAGTCCAGCACTGCCGCGCCGAGGCGTTTTCCGACGGATGCCGGTACCAGCTCGAGCTGTGCAGTCATTGTGGTCCCTCCCCCTGGCCCCGGATGTACGTTTACAGCAGCTTCACGTCCCGGCTGCATCGGTGCTGTGGACGCCGGCACTACCGAGATACTACCGGGATCGGGCAGGCCTTGCCGGGTGGCGAAGTCAAGGGCGGCAGCCTGGGCACGGTTGACGTTGCGTTCCTTCCGGGCTCCACGATTGGTCAGCGGCGATCCGCAATGAGTACAAAAGACTGCGCCGGGACGCACCGGGTGTTTGCAGGCCGGGCACAGCTCAGCTTCACTACTCATCAACGCTGCCCTTCTTCTTGAACAGGGTGCGGTTGGTGAAGATGGCACCCTTCCTGGAGACCCTGGGTGTCTGTTCGCGCCGGCGCAGTGCGGCCCGGCCATCGGAAAGCAAAGACCTCGGCGAGAACCGGGCCTGCTGCCGCTTCCAGAAACCAACGCTTCCTGTGATGTCCTGAAGCGAGGAATCCACGATCTCCCAATAGTCCTTGACTTCCTCCTCGCTGGGTTGCCCCGCCCCGAAAACTGCGGCGTCAGCCCTGTGCGCCAACATTGTGGTGGTGGTTCCGGTCACCGGGAACGCATCCGCAATGACGGCAGACGATTCCCGCCGCGTGGACTTGGGGTCAATCGAGGCGCCCATGTCAGTGGCAAGGCTCAACACCTCGTTCCACCCACCGCCGACCCGCTGGGCGGGGTGGCCATCACGAAAACGTGCCTTCCGGCGTCGTGATTTCAGCAGAAGTATCAGCAGCAGCGGCACTGCGAGAATTCCCAGCGGAATCATCGCCACGCCGATCGCGGCAAGCAGCGGCCCCCAGAACAGCCAGGGGTTGTTTTTCTTCTCATCGGCATCCAAGGCATCCGGGGTGGAGTCCGGCGGGAGGTCCGCGGGCTCCTGCGGCGGGGGCGGCGGCTGCAGCACCTGCGGCTTGGGCTTGGACTTGTTCTCAGGATCCGGCGGGATGGGCACGTTGTCCTTGGGCGGAGTCGGATCGAAGGACACCCAGCCGACGCGGTCGAAGGCCACTTCCACCCACGCGTGCACGTCCTTACCCATGATCTTGACGTCCCCTGCACCGTTTTCCGGGCTCTTGGGATCCGGATAGAACCCCATGACAACGCGCGAAGGGATGCCGAGGTGACGCAGCATGAGTGACATCGCGACGGCGTACTGTTCGTCATCACCCAGCATTTGCTTGGCGGAGAGCAGGCTGCGAACGCGTGCTGCACTGTGGCCAGGCAAACTGGGCAACTGGCCGTCAGCAACCAGGCCGTTGCTGAACGCCCCGCTCTTCTGGAAATGGGCTTCTATCTGCCGTACACGGTCGATGGCCGTGGGAGCGTCAGCCGAGAGCTCGTTCGCCTGCGAGGCGACGATCGGCGGTACTTCCTGGGCTTCGGGCAACGTGAGCTTGGCGAAGTCGTACTGCGTCAGCTGGCCATGTTCAAGGGTTCCCGGATCAGACACCTGGACTGTGTAGTTGTCGCCCTTTGCCAGGCCCTTGGTGGTCACTGCCGTATCGGTGCCAGCGTTAAAGTACAGTCCCGACGCCGCACCGGAGCTCTCCAGGAAGCTCATGCCTGTGGTGTGGCGGCCTCCCGGGACAAAATATCCCTGGTAATCCTCGATGTTGATTTCCAGCGTGTAATTGGTGCCGGCAACAGGGCTTCCCGTATCGGCCAGCGTGTTCAGCGAACGGGCGTCACCCACCTTGCTGAAGTTGCCGGAACTGTTGGGATCCATGGTGTAGTTCAGGCCGTTAAAGGCATCCAGCGCCGCCAGTCGCACGCGTGCATCCTTGGGTAGGCCCTTCACCGTGAACAGCGTGTGGTCTTTCTCGTCCTTCACGAAATTCCGGAAGCTCGCAAGGGGCGTGATGTAGTCGCGGGGATCGAACGGCGGAACGATCGTGTTGCGCAGTACCTTCCGGTCGTCGCTGGCTGTCACCAGCGGCGAAGCGACTGCGGTGATCCCGACGGCCGCGACCACCACGGCAGCAGCAGTCCCCAGGCGCCGGAACTTCCCGCGGCGGGCCGCACCGGCGTCGAACTCCGCCCTGTTGGCCGAAACGGTCTTGGTGCTGCTCTGCCGGAGTGCGTCGCGGCGGAACGCCGCCCAGACGATCGAGACAATGGTCAAGGAAACGCCGCGCTCCACATTAAGGAAACCCGCGCTGGTGCTGAAGGCGACGCCGGTAACGAAAAGGACCAGTACCGGCAACAGCGGCCAATAGGGACTCTTCAGGCGCCACGTCAACAAACCCGCAGCCAGCGCAGTGATCATGGAACTGAGGAACGGCACAATGAGCATGCCGTTGGCCGTGCCCACGGGCACGCCGACCGTCAGCATGTCCTTCCATGCAAAGACGATCCCCAGCAGCAAAGTCCGCAGCGATTCCAGGCTCGGCAGGAACCCGAAGACAGCTGGGTCGGGCACTGCCAAGGCAGAACCGAACAGCATGTACGCACCGAATCCCAGAGCGGTGGTGATCAGCAGTCCCAAACGAAGGTGCGCGTTCAGGATCGCTATGCCGAGTCCCAGGAAAATGCCGCCCAGCCCGGCGATGATGTAGCGCGGATCGCCACCGAAGCTCAGGCTGAAGCCAAGCACACCCAAAAACAGCAGGACCACCAGGGCGCCGCAGTCCACCACAAAATGCCAAAGGGGCCGGGCGTCGGCAAATATCGAGCCTGCGCTGGCACGCCTGGCGCCGCGGTTGGTGTCCCTGCGGTTGGTGTCCCTGCGGTTGGTTTCCCTGCGGCGTGCGCGAAGATTTGGTGCGGTGCTCATGCTGCCGCCTTTCTCAGCACGATTGCCAGGTCATCGAGGTCGCCAACGGTGAGGACCGTCAGGTCTGCAATATTGGCCCTCGACGGCGCCGCTCCGGGTTGGACGCGGACGGCCAGGCTGCGAACGCCCGGCGGAACGGACGCGGCCGCGGTGCGAAGCTGGGTAGCCGTGACGTGGCTCCCTACCACGATGAACACCACCGATGCGTTGGGAACCGTGTCCGAGAGGTTCCGGGCGAGGTCGACGGCGGTCTTCCGCAGGGGTGTCCCCACAATCCTGGTCATGTCGTCCAGCAGGTTGCGGCCCGTTTCACAGCGGAGCGGTCCCTTTTGGGTCAGGACGTCCAGCTCACGCTGCTCTTTGATAGCCTGGCGGCCGATTGACGCGGCGACGGAAATCGCCATCTCGAACTCGCCATCCGATTCGTATTCATCCGTATTGATGGACAGGGAAATAGCCAGGTGCGCACGGCGGGTTTCCTCGAACTGCCGGACCATGAGTTTGTTGGTGCGGGCCGTGGTCTTCCAGTGAATGTGACGGCGGTCGTCCCCGGGAACGTAGTCGCGCAGTGCGTGGAAGGACACATCGGCACTGGATAGTTCCGTGGTGGGCATGCCTTCAAGGTCGCGGATGAAGCCGGCAGCCGAGCCTCCCAACGGTACGGTGCGCGGGTGGACGAAAAGGTCCACCGGCTCAGTCCAGAGCACGCGCCGCCGCAGCAGATGGAGCGGATCCGCACGCACGGAGCGTACGGGACCGACAACAATCACAGCACGCCGCGCCGTCGGAATAGTGAAAAGGTCCTCATGCACCTGGGCCGGCTTCATGCGGGGCAAATGGAAGACAGCCGTCGCGGCGCCCACCGGCAACTCCAATGCGGCAGGCAACAGCGGCCTGGCCGAAACGTTGGACACTGCGATGCTGCCCACTGCGTCGTCCCCCACCGCCACACGGGTCCGGGCCAGATCCAGGACCACGCCGTAAGCCGAACGGCCCACGATGAAGCCGACGGCCAACACAAACAGCAGGAAAGCAACCATCGCGGCAGACTTCGCCTCCTGCCAACCCCAGGACTGCCCGGCGATCCATAGTCCAATAGCCGCAGCAAGGACAACCCAGCCGAGCACACTCACCACGGAAAGGACAGGCCAGGCGAAACGAAGCCACAGGTCCCGCACCTTGGTCCATGCCGGTGCGACAAACTCGCCTGCCATTCCCACAGCTTCAGCCCATACGGCCGAGGGGTGGAGCTTGCCAGGCTTCTGGATGCCTGGTTTGCGCTGCCAGGCACCGGCTACTTTGCCAAGCGTCCGCACAGCCCTATGCGCTCGCGCGTTGCTGCGGGGCCGCGACCTCGGCCAGGACACGCGCGAGGACCACCTCCGGCGTCGCACCGGAGAATTCAGCCTCGGGATCCATCACCAAACGGTGAGTCCAGACCACGGGAGCAAGTTCCTTGATGTCGTCTGGAAGAACAAAGTTGCGTCCCTGCCCGGCGGCCCAAACCTTCGCCGCGCGAACCATGGCCAAAGCACCACGGACGGAGACGCCAAGGCGGGTCTCGGAAGCGTTGCGTGTCTCTTCGCAGAGCCGAGAAATGTATTCCAGCACTGCAGTGTCCACATGGGTGGTGGCGGCGAGATCCGCCATGTCAGCCACGGCCTGGGTGGTGATGATGGGAGTGAGGTCCTTGGAACGGTCCTTCAAGTTGGCCCCTCCCAGGAGCCTCACAGTGGAAGCGTGGTCCGGGTAGCCTATGGACGTCTTGATCAGGAACCGGTCCAACTGCGCTTCGGGCAGGCGGTACGTACCGGCCTGTTCAATCGGGTTCTGCGTAGCCAGGACCATGAACGGACGGCCTGCCTCGTACGTGGTGCCATCCACGGTGACGCGGGATTCCTCCATGACCTCCAGCAACGCCGACTGGGTCTTCGGCGAGGCACGGTTGATCTCATCGGCCAGGACAATGTTGTTGAAGACCGGGCCCTTGTGGAACTCGAATTTCTGGGTCTTCTGGTCATAGATGGTCACACCCGTGACGTCCGAAGGCAGTAGGTCGGGAGTGAACTGGATGCGGTTGTGGGAACCCTGGACTGTCGCGGCCAAGGCACGGGCAAGCGAGGTCTTGCCAGTACCAGGGGCATCTTCGAACAGGACGTGGCCTTCAGCCAGCATCGCCGTAAAGGTGAGGCGGATCACATGGTCCTTGCCCAGAACGGCCTGGCCCACGTTGGCAACGAGCTTCTCGAACGTTTCTGCAAACCACGCGGCCTGCTCGTTTGTCATGGTCATGGGGTTCATTCCTTATCTGGGTATGACGGGTTGGGATGACGTGTGGTGGGCAATTCAGCAACCGCCGGGCCGGGGTCCGTAGAGATCCACCGTGGTGGACTTGACGAACCAGCCGTCCTTGGCAGTGCCTTGGAGCCGGTACCAGGGGGTGCCGTTGCCGTAAATGTCTTTGGTGCAATTGATGGTGATCTTGCCCCAGGAGCGCTCCACCCAGCCGACGCCGCAACTGGCAGGGCTGCCCGGAGTGTACGAGTCAGGCAGACCGGGCTTACCCGGGCACGTGCGGACACTGCTGGCGTCCACCTGGATCTGTGAAGCCGGCGGCGGTGGCGTGGGGTCGTCGCCGCTGGTGGAGTTGGCGCTTCCGGCCGGACCGGCCACAACAGTCACTGCCCTGACCTTCAGGTTGCGTGTGTTGTTCCAACCACCACCGGAGGCATCAAAGCTCGTGGCCTTACCCACGCCGCTCCAGCCGCCACCGTCCAGGCTGACCTCGTAGTGATCCAAAGGCCGGCCGTTCATGGATGGGTTGTTCCACGTCCAGTGCACCTGGCCATCGCCCTTGGCCGACTTTCCACCGTTGACATTCGGCGCGTTCGGAGGCCCATAGGGGTTCCCCGTCCCGATCGCCTTGGCATCGCCGGACATGCCGTTCTTCACTGAAGTGGCAATGATGTTAACCACCACGTTGTCGCCGTTTGGCTGGCCGCCGATGTCTCCGCCGCCGCGGCCAATCGGGCCCGAACCGTAGGCGGTCTGCCAGCGGTAGGTGATTTCGTTGTCCTGCGAACCATTGCGTTCCGCGGCGGTCAGCGGGGTAAACGTCACCCGTAGCTGTCCACTGGTGCCGGTTGCAGTGACCGAACCGCTTCCCACCGTGCCGGGTTTGCCTGCAGCACGAATAGCCGCCGACTGCTGGCTGACTCCGCTGACACCGGCCTTGTTGGTAGCCGAAACCGTAAAGGTGTAGTCAGCTTCCGCGTTTGCCACGGTGACATTCTGCGAGGTGGCGGCTACGGATTGGGAACCCACGACGGCGCCACCCCGGTAGGTGGTCAGCGTGTAGGCAGAGACGGGGTCGCCATTGTTGTTGGGAGCTGCCCAGCTGACCTTCAACTGGCTCTGGCTGCCAACTGATCCGGCGCCGGACACAGAGGGAGCAGCCGGTGTTGCCGGTACCCCTGCCGGAGTTTCCGCGGCGGAGTAGGGACTCCACTCCGAGGGTTCTTTGGCGTCGTTCCTGGCCAGGACACGGACCTTGTAAGCAACGCCGTTCGTCAGGCCTTTCCAGACGTAGCTTGCGCCGGTGAGGTTCTGGATCTGGGGATTCTGGCCCGCAGGAGCCGGGGAGATCTCAAGATCGTATGACTTGATGGGCGAGCCCTTGCTGGCAGGCGGGACCCAGGCTACGGACACCTGCTTGTCCCCGAACTTGAGCGTGGGCGCCACGGGGGTGTCCGGTTTGACGTCGGGTCGAACCTCCGCGGACACTGGCGAGCGATCGGACTCATTGATGGCGTTGGTGGCCGTCACTGCGAAGTGGTACTTCACGTTGTTGGTCAGGCCCGTCAGGGTGCAGGTGTTGGCAGGGCAGTCCTGTTTGAAGCCGCCCTCGCCGTACACCGTGTACTTGGTGATGGGCGAACCACGGTCGGCAGGGGCATTCCAGGTCAGCAAGGCTGTCTGGTCGCCGACACTCTGCGCAAGCGGAGTCGTGGGAGCAGCCGGCTTATCCTTCACCGTGAGCCGGATGCGTGCCGTGGAGTACCGCGAGAGCTCCCCGGTCTTGTCCTGCACCGTGTATGCCACAACCAGTGTTCCGGTGAAGCCCGTTGCGGGCGTCACCGTCACGTTGCCACCACTGGAATCCGCCGTCCCCTGGCCGGTTTCCGTCACGGCGGAGACGATCTTCAGCGGCGTATCCGGGAATGGGTTCGAATCGTTCGCCAGCGCATTGACTGTGACCGGCTTGCCCGATTGGGCATCAGGTTCCACGTCATCATTGGCAACGGGTTTAGGGCGGTTGGATGCAGACAGGGAGAGCTTGTACGTAGCAAGGGCTTCCAGTCCGCGGCGGTCCTTGGCTTTCACCTGGACTGTGCCGCCCTGGCCGATCTGCACTGAATCTTCGGCGGACACCTTGAGTGTCTTGCCATCTACGTTCACCCGGAAACCGCCGGGTGCCGCGCCCACCAGTTCGTAGCTCATGTTCTGGACGTCGTCGGCATCAGGATCCGAGGTCAGCTTCTCCAGGTCCAGGCTCGCCGAGTCCCCCTTGGGAACCTCAACCTGGCTGCCAAGCAGCGTGGGCGGATTGTTCTTGTTGGGGTCCGGGAGCACCTTGGTACGGATGCTGAGCGTGGACTTCAAGCCGTTGGGATCGTCAGGGCCGGTTCCATCCGTGACTTCAAAGCTGATGGATCCAGGGCCCACGTATTCTGCGCCTGCCGTGTACTTGATCGCAGTACCACCGTTGGCAATGGGGTCGCTGCCATCGGCGCCGATCAGCTTGATGCGGTCTGCCTGCGTCAGCCGGGGGGAACGTCCATCACGGACCTTGACCCAGTCGGCCAAATTTACGGTGACGGACTGGCCCGATACCAGCTCCACCACCTCATCCTTGGCCAAGGTGGGAACCTGCTGGCCGATGCCCGGCACCCAGATGACGGCCGTGGACTTCTGTCCGTCCACGTCCTCCACCGTGTAGGGAACCAGTTGCGGCTGCTCGGTGAGGTCAACAACCACGTTGCCCTCAGACCCGGGCCGGGCCGTCTCCAACCCGGTACTGATTTTGAGGTTCTCCCCCACACCATCAGGGTCTTCGTCGTTCTTCAGGACGGGGACGTCCACGGCTGTCTTCCCGAGAGTCTGGGCCGATGTCACGCGGTCATCGCGGGCAATCGGGGCCTGCAGGGGGATATCGTTCTTGACGATCACCCGGATGCTGGCCTGGCCCACGGCGTCGCGGTCGTCGGCCACAGAATAGCGGACGTTGACCGTCCCTTCGGCAGCAGGCGCCGTAATAAGGATGCGCCCACTGGTCTTGCTCACATGGGCATCCAAACCGGCGTCAGCTTCAATACCATCGGCCACGATCCGGATCAGGTCACCATCCGGATCAGTGTCGTTGGCAGTAGCATCCACGGCAATCTGCCGGCCCGGACGGACCTTGACTTCGTCATCCACCGGAGCCGGCTTCTGGTTGTCTTCACCGCGCGGCGCAACCCCGACAGTGACAGTTCCCGTGTTGACGGCTCCTTGGCGGTCAATCACCTTGTATCGGAACGTATCGGTACCTGCGCCGTCGCCTGCGCCGACGAAATCGATGAAGTTGCTTCCCGCCGTCGCGGTTCCCATGCTGGGTGTGCTGTCGATGCCGGTGAGCTGGACCGAGTCGCCGTCGGGGTCTATGCCATCCAACGGAACCGGAATGCGGACGCTGCCGCCCGCCACTACGCGCGCCGTCAGGTTCTTGGGCTGTGGCCGCGAATTCTGGGCGTCTTCCAACGGGAGGATATGGATGGTCACTGCAGCGGCGCTTTTCTGCCCCTGCGGATCCACGGCGTTGTAGATGGCGCGCACCGTCTTGGGGACAGGACCAGCGATGAAGCGGAGCGTGTCTTCGGAAACGAACGCCTTGCCGTCTTCTTCGGCAACGGGCTGGGCCAACACAGGATCAACAGAGAGCTTTTCGCCCTGCGGATGTGTGTCGTTGTCCAGGACAGGAATGGTGACGACGTCGTTGACGCGTACGTTCACCTCGTCGGGTTTCGGCTGGGGAGCCTCGACGACGGCGGGGGCCGGCACCGGGACGACGCCCACCGTTCCGGTGGCCGAGGCGCGGCCGTTGGACATGGTGTAGCTGAACACAAAAGGTTCCTTGGCCCCGAGGACGTCGGTGATGCGAAGGACGCTGTGGTCGATCACACTGACCGATGCCGAGGAGCCGTCGGGAACCGTAACCGACTGGAGGACGAGGACCCCGCCGGAAGGATCGGAGTCGTTGGCCAGCGGATCAACCAACACGCTTCCGCCCACAGGCAGCAGGGCGACGTCGTGGACGGCAACCGGGGCCCCGGCGTCCTTCCCGGACTCCACATCCACGCGGATCAAGCCCTGGCTGCTTTGTGGTCCGTTGCTGGCAATGTAACTCAAATACACGGGACCGGGCGTGTTGCTGCGGAACGTGAAGGTCCCGCCGTCAGTGACCGGGCCCAGCTCTGCCGGGCCTGCAGCCTCAACATGGGCCACGCGCAAGGCGCCACCGTTTGGGTCGACGTCGTTCTTCAACGGGGAGATGACCAGGTCCTGGCCCACCACCGCTGTGACGTGGTCCGCGTTTACCACCGGCGCCAAGGCTCCCGGCGGCTGCACGTTCACAACCACCCGGCCTGTGATGGTGGCGCGGCCATCCCAGACGGTGATGGTGACGTTCTTTTTTCCGGGCGCCGCGCCGGAATCCTGGTACGTGAGCAACCCATCCCGGCGGACCTTGACCTGGTCCTGGTCATTGTCAGCCTTGGCGTCCAGCAGGACGAGGTCATCGCCGTCGGGGTCCATCCAGTCCGTAAGGATGTTTTGGCTAACGGATTTGCCTTGCTCCACGAGCATCGTGGTGGGCTCGGCACGCTTGAACAGTGGAGGCTTGTTCTCTTCCGGAGCGACGACGTGCAACGTCACCTTCCCGCCGGCTGACAAACCCCGGCCATCCGAGGCGTTGTAGTCGAAGACCTCCGTGCCAGGCTTCGCGGTGGGAGGGACTTTGATCTGGAACGCTGAGCCACCGTAAATGCTCTCCAGCGCACCCGACTTGGGGCCGTTGGCGCCAACCGAGGCGGTCAGGACATCGCCGTCGGGATCCGAATCGTTGTCCAGGACGCCCAGGACGGAAGTACGGCCGGGACGTACGCCGAACTCATCCGGTTTGGTCTCGGGCGGACGGTTCGGCTTGGTACGGTCCGGGCGGACGTTGATGGTGTTGTTGTCCGCGGATTCCTGGTCCTGGTCATCGGATTGGTTCTTTGGCGGGACAACATCGTCCCAGTTGTTCACGAGCTGCATGTTCTGGTTGACCAGCCACACACTGCCGGAATTGATGTCGTTAAGGACCACGAGGTCCCGGTTCACGCGGAAGACATAGCTGGGCGAGGCACTGGCCTTGGGTACGTCGTTTTTCTTATCGTCTGCGTCGTTATCGCAATCGCGGACATATTTGTTGGCCCCTGCCCACGCTGCGTGGACACATTTGCTGACCTGCACTGGCGCGGCGGGAACTCCCTCACCGTCCACGTTGACGGTGGCTGCCGTGGACCCGTCCAAAGGCTGCTTCAGGAGGGCTTTGCGCGTAGCGATGGCCACATAGCCGCTGTCTTCGCTGCTCTGCTGGAGCTTGGCTTCCCGGGCGTCCTGCAGCTGGAGCTTGCGGCCACCGGGAAGGAAGAGGTTTCCGGACGCGGCATCGAGCACCACTGGTTTGTCGCCCACAACAGCAATCTGCAGGTCACCGGCGCCCTTGAGCTCGTCCACCTTGGTTACGTCCGAGGCAGTCCGTTCGCCGTTGGCGTCCACGGTGGTGATGGTGATTTCGCCCTTGCCCGGGTCCGCCGTGTAAATGCGGTTGTCCTGTCCGACGGCCGACACCATGTTCTGCGAGCCAGTGAGGACGGGTTCGGTGGATTCTTCGTCGAAGCCGTTCACGGTGGATGGCGAAAGCGCCCACACTTTTCCACGGGCGGGGTCCGTGACTGAGAGGACGCTGGAACCGTAGCTGACTTGCGAGGACGAGGGCAGTTGTTTGTCGCCGCCCAGCTTCAGGTTCGCCGCAGAGACCTGGTTGATAGTGGAGCCGGACTCATCGTCCACAAAAACATTGCCGTCATGCTGCAGGACATCGAAGGTGGTGGTGGCCGGTGTCACAGCTCCATCAAGAACCCGGGAGGGATAATTCAACCGTCCCACGGCGTTCTTGGTCTTGCTCACAACCCACACGCCGCCATCGTTCAAATCGACCTCGGCCGTCTTGAACCCCGGGTAGAGGACTGCGCCCGCTACCAGCAAGGCACCGGCCGCAGTCACGGCAGTTGCAGATACGAGTTTCCTGTTTCGACGCTTTTTCAGCCCCAGCTTGCCGAAGAAAGATGTCACAGCCCCAAAATTCCCTTGTTGTACAGCCGCCCCCAGGCGGCGTCCAGACCAACCGGCATGTGCCGGCAGCCTTGCATTCCGCAGTACCCCCATACGGCGGCGGAATTTTCAGTCCCTAAGACTATCCCACGCACCGAACGAGGAGCCAAGGGAACCCGAGATTGGACTCTCCATTGGCTTTGACAGCCTATGGCCTTCCCCGGGGACGCGGCGATGGGGAGAACTCCCCTCGACCGCTCTTCAGAATTCTAGGTTATTCCATCGAATTGTAATATCCGCCCGATGCTCGCTCACATCCCACCCACTTCCGCCCGATGCTCGCTCACATCCCACCCGCTTCCGCCCGATGCTCGCTCACATCCCACCCGCTTCCGCCCGATGCTCGCTCACATCCCACCCGCTTCCGCCCGATGCTCGCTCACATCCCACCCGTTTCCGCCCGATGCTCGCTCACATCCCACCAGCATTCAGCCGATGCTCGCTCACCTCGTGTCCTCTTCGGGGGAAGGCCGCGCAGCAGTAGCTCGACGTTGGGCACCCACGGTAAGTGCCGACGTCGGGCCTCATCGTGCAGCGACAATCTCCGATCAGCGCACGACGTGAGAGAACGATCACCAAAAACCCGCACGACGTGAGAGAACGATCACCAAAAACCCGCACGACGTGAGAGAACGATCACCAAAAACCCGCACGACGTGAGAGAACGATCACCAAAAACCCGCACGACGTGAGAGAACGATCACCAACAACCCGCAGGATGTGGGAGAGGGTTTAGTCCAGCACCAAGCCCTTGCCGCGGCCACGCGCGAGCATCACGGGGTGGATCTCACCGAAACCACGGACATTCTCGGACTTTTGCGGGACCAGCACGAAGCGTTCGTCCTGCCCGAGCGCGGCAGCGGTCATCGCATCAACCAGGACCGTCCCAGGCTGGGCAAGGGTGGTCAGCCGCGCAGCAAGGTTCACGGTTGGGCCATAGATGTCGCCGAGTCGGGACAGGATGCGACCCCACACCATGGACACGCGCGCCTGGGGCAGGATCTCGTCTTCCGTGAAGGCCTGCGCCAAGGCGAGGGAGATTTCCGCGCCAGCCGCCGGGGTCTCGGCAATGTAGAGAACTTCGTCGCCCACGGTCTTCACCAGGCGCCCACCGCCCACGGAAATGATCTCGGCGCATTTGTTCTCGAAGCGCTGGACCATTTGGGCGAGGGTTTTCTCGTTCATGCGCCGCGAGAGGCTTGTGTAGGAGACGAGATCGGCGAACCCTACGGCACGGGCCAAAGGCAAGGGGGAATCGTCTTCGTCCCCTTCGCGTCCTTCTTCGCTCGCTTGCAAGCCCGCCTCGGCACGGACGGCAAGCCGCTGAACGCCGGCATTGAGTTGGCGGCGGTACGAGTAGACCAGGATCTCTTCCAGGGAATCCACCAGCGCCGGCAGCTGACCCACAAGCTGTTTGCGGGCCACGGCATCCGGAATTCCCTGCTCCTGGACCATGTCCTCAACCAGTGCTTCGATCTGCCACACCACCATGCGGTCCGTCATCTGGCCGATCGATCGGGTGACGGATATCGCCGCTTCCTCGGTGAGGATCCCGGCACGGACAAGGTCAAGGATGGTGGACAACGCTGCTTGGTCACGCTCAGTAAACGCGACGTCGTCGTCGCCGAAATTGGGGAAGCCCAAAGCCCTCCACAACTTCCGTGCGGAAAGAATGGAGACACCGGCACCTGCGGCAACTTCACGACGGCGGAGCTTGCGTTCGCCGCCAAGCAGCCTCGCCTCAAGGGCTTTGATGGCCAAGCGCTCTGCCGACATCACGCCGGTCGGCGGGCCGGTAGTCACCGGCGCCTGGGCGGGCGCGGGTTCCGTGTCCTCGTCCACTGAAGGTTCGGGTACGGCGTCGAACTCCTCGTCCAGGTCCTCGCCGGACTGCTGATCCTCAACGCTCATCTCTTCCACCTTCTCTCAATTCCCACGGCAACCCATCAACGTCCTGCAGGACTTCACCCTCAAAAATTCCACCGTTGGCCTCTAAAGTTCCAGCACTGGGCAGTTCATCCATGGCGTCAAGAATGTAGCCCCTGAATTTTCCTACCTCCGGTACGTCCGTCAAGACCGCTTCGCCAGAGGGCCCGGTATCCAAGGATATATTCCCTGAGTGCAATGTCCGCTGCAGCAGGTTCTGGTGGACCCCCACGCTGCGGACCGCCATCAACGACACCTGCCAGTCGCCGCGACGAAACATTCCGTACTTGGCAATTATCCGGCGGCTTGTCAGGATGAACCTGACTGAACGCCACTTCAACACCCGCCTGAGGCTGTAGGCCACCAGCACGAACCCTGCTACGGCCACACAGGCGCCGACAAGCCACGGCGTCCATTCCACTGTAATGAATGGGGCCAGACGTTGCGGATTTCCTTTGATGATCCACGCACACGCGTAGGCTGCCAGGGCAGGAACCACTATGAAGGCCAGCGTTGGCAAGAACAGCGAGCGGGCCTGTTGCCGCGTGATGGTGATGACCTGCTCCCCCGGAAGCAACTCTTTACGCATAACCGCTTTCCGTAGCCCGCAAATGGACCACATCACCAGCCGTCACAACATGTTCCCGGCCGCCGTGGTCCACCACAAGGAGCGAGCCGTGCTCGTCCAACCGGGAGGCATGGCCCACCACTTCATGATCACCGGGCAGGTGCGCGCGCACCTCGCGTCCCAACGTGACCATTGCCGACTCAACGCGCTTATGCAGCGAGGGCCCGCCTGCCAACCCTGCCGCGGGGTCGCCTTCCGAATTGCAGAAGCTGCGGTAAAGCCGGCTGAAGCGTGAAAGGTAGCTCTTCAGCAGCGCGGTGCGGTCCGTCGTCGTGGCCCCCTCCAACGCCAAGGATGTAGCGGTTGGTACCGGCAATTCATCCTGTGACAGCGAGACGTTGAGCCCAACGCCCAGGATCACTGCGGGGACCGATCCGTCACCCAGTGGCGTCATTTGGGCCAGGATTCCGGCGATCTTCCGTCCATTAACCAGGACGTCGTTGGGCCACTTGATTTCTGCCGTAACGCCAGCCGTTTCCTGCAAGGCTTCGTGCAGGGCAACGGCGGCGAGCAGTGAGAGCCACGAGTAACTCTGCGTCGGCACGGGCATGCCTTCGGCTGTGACGGGACGCAGCACCATTGACACTGAAACGGCAGAGCGCTCCGGAGATTCCCAGTGCCTATCCAGCCGTCCGCGTGCCGCCGTCTGGTGTTCGGCCGTCAAGACGGCGAGATCAGCCCATTTCTTAGGCTCCACGGTTACGGCGCGAACGAGATCCTGATTGGTGGATCCCGTGGACTCGACAATATTCAATTGCGAAATGCCGGTTGCCGACAGGAAATCAGGCTCAAGCAATGCCTCACGGTCCAGCGCCTCGCGGTCCAGTGAGGGCCGGTCCGCCCCGGGCCTGGGGACGAGGGGTTCGCTGCTGGCAGGTTGTTCGGCATCCATAGCTGAATCCTATCCAGTTGCGGCCCACAGAACCTGCCCGAAACATGGGAATCCGCTTAGAGGAAGATGTCCGGCACCAGACGGTCTTCAGGCGCACCGAGGCTGTATGGCGCAAACTCCTTCACGCCAGCAGCCCGGAGGACTTCTTCGTCAGTGTAGAAGTTCCCCGAACCCGTGACACCGTCGGCAAGGTTGGCGCCAGTCAGAACAGCGTGCGCAGCATCGGCCATGATCTCCGGTCCGCGGGCGGCCTTCACGATCTGCTGCCCACCAGGCATGTTCCGGATCGCCGCGGTATCGATCAGCGTGCAAGGCCAGAGCGAGTTGACCGAAACGCCGTCGTCCTTAAGCTCTTCGGCGAGCCCCAGGGTGGTGAGGCTCATTCCATACTTGGCCATGGTGTAGGCCAGATGCATCCCGGCCCATTTTGGATCGAGGTTCAGCGGTGGAGACAGTGTGAGGATGTGCCCGTTCCCGGATTCCCGCAGTGCAGGGAGGGACAGCTTGGAGAGCAGGAAGGTTCCCCGGACGTTAATGTCCTGCATGAGGTCGTAGCGCTTCATGTCAATCGCGTCCGTGCGCGAGAGGTCGATGGCTGACGCATTGTTGATGACGACGTCGATTCCCCCAAAGCGCTCGACGGCGGCACTCACGGCTGCGGCGACGTCGTCGTCATTGCGGACATCGCCCACGAGGGGCAGCGCCTGGCCACCTGCGGCGACGAGTTGATCGGCAGCGGTGAAGACGGTCCCCTCAAGTTTCGGGTGGGGTTCCCCGGTCTTGGCCATTAGTACGATGTTGGCGCCGTCGCGGGCCGCGCGGGTGGCGATGGCCAATCCGATGCCACGGCTGCCGCCGGACATGATGACGGTGCGGCCCTTGAGCGAACCGCTGGCCACATAAGGGGTGCTGCCCTTCGGCTTACTCTCTTCGGAAGCTGGGAAAGCATCGTTGCTTGGAGTCATGGAGACACTCTAACCCAAGTATGTTACTGACGGGTAACATACTGGCAGCTTTGGCTTGGGCGCTGAAAATTGTAGGGTTTCTACAGCGGTTCGCGGCAATGGCGTCACTAGACTGGCCAGCGGGGCCTGTTCTTTGTACGGAAGCTACTTAAGTCAGCTACTTGTTTGCATCAGAACTGCGCCAGCGAAAATCAGCTACAGAGCCGGAGACACTTGATGAGCCACGATCTGACAACGACAGCGGGAAAGATTGCAGACTTCCGCGACCGCCAGGCCCGTGCAGAACAGCCTTCCGGTCCGGAAGCGATCGAAAAGCAACACGCGCGCGGTAAGAACACTGCCCGCGAACGCATTGACCTTCTGGTCGATCCCGAATCTTTCGTTGAGTTCGACGCCTTGGCCGTCCACCGCTCCACCGCCTTCGGCATGGAGAAAAAGAAGCCCCTGGGCGACGGCGTCGTCTCCGGTTACGGCACGGTAGACGGGCGCCTCGTTGCCATCTACAGCCAGGACTTCAGCGTCTACGGCGGCTCCTTGAGCCAGGTCAACGGCGAGAAGATCGTCAAGGTCCAGGAATTCGCCCTCCGCAATGGCTGCCCGGTAGTCGGCATCAACGACGGCGGTGGCGCGCGCATCCAGGAAGGTGTGGCCTCGTTGGCCATGTTCGCGGATATCTTCCGCAACAACGTGCACGCATCCGGCGTAGTCCCTCAGATCTCGCTCATCATGGGCCCGTGCGCCGGCGGCGCTGCCTACTCCCCCGCCCTGACCGACTACGTCGTCATGGTGGACAAGACGTCCCATATGTTCATCACCGGCCCCGATGTGATCAAGACCGTCACGGGCGAGGACGTGGATATGGAAACGCTGGGCGGTGCCCGCCAGCACAATGCCACCACGGGAACCTCCACGTACCTTGCCTCCGACGAAGCCGACGCGATCGAGTTCGTCCGCGAACTCCTGGATTTCCTGCCTTCCAACAACCTCTCGGAGGCCCCGGTTGTAGAACACGACCAGGAATTGGAACTCGACGACGACGACCTCGCCCTGGATGGGCTGATCCCGGATTCGGCCAATCAGCCCTACGACATGCGCAAGGTCATTGAGCAGATCGTGGACGACGCCCACTTCCTTGAAATGCAGTCGCTTTACGCCCCCAACGTCATCATTGGCTACGGGCGGGTCGAAGGCCACACCGTTGGCATCGTTGCGAACCAGCCCATGCAGTTCGCCGGAACCCTGGACATCTCGGCGTCCGAGAAGGCCGCCCGGTTCGTTCGGCACTGCGACGCTTTCAACATCCCCATCATCACGTTGGTTGACGTGCCCGGCTTCCTCCCCGGCAAGGACCAGGAATTCCAGGGAATCATCCGTCGAGGCGCCAAACTCCTGTATGCCTACGCTGAGGCCACGGTGCCCAAGCTCACCGTTATCACCCGCAAGGCCTACGGTGGCGCATACATCGTGATGGGCTCCAAGAAGCTGGGCGCGGACCTGAACCTCGCCTGGCCCACCGCCCAGATCGGTGTCATGGGCGCACAGGGTGCAGTGAACATCCTTTACCGTCGCGACCTCGCAGCGGTTGCCGAGGCCGGCGGCGACGTCGAGGCCAAGCGTGCCGAGATCATCCAAGGCTATGAGGAAGAGCTCCTCAACCCTTACCAGGCAGCTCAGCTGGGCTATGTGGACGCAGTCATTGCCCCCTCCGACACACGCCTCCAGATCATCCGCGGCCTGCGCGCCCTCCGCGACAAGCGCGCCAGCCTGCCCACCAAGAAGCACGGAAACATCCCGCTGTGAGCCCGGCACACGAGAGCGCTGCGGCGCCCGAACCTGTTGCTCCCATGTTCTCCGTGGTCAAGGGAGAACCCACGGCCGAAGAGCTCGCGGCGCTTGCCGCCGTCGTCGCTTCCGTGGGAGTACCCCAAACGTCGGCGCCTGCAAAGCCGAATGTTCGTCATTGGGTGCGCCGTCAACAGTTGCGCCTTGACCCCACGCCGGGTCCGGGCGCCTGGAAGCGCAGCCGCGGATAGCTTCGCTTCTCCCGGTAGGGGGAAAAAGTGCAACAACCCTTTCACGTGAGCCGACTCCCGGTTAGGCTCTGTGGGTGACTAATGCAAACACGCCTGCACGACCCAAGACCGCCATCGATTCCGTTGCTGACGCGTACACGGAAAACCTGATCGAACTCAATCCCAGCTTTGCCACCACGCTGGGGTTGCCGGGGCACGAGACTGAATATCAGGACTACTCGCCAGCGGGTGCCGAGGCGCATGCGCAGGCCACCCGGCAGGCGCTGGAATCGCTGGCGGCCTTGGAACCGACCGACGAATCCGACGTCGTCACACTGGACGCAATGCGCGAGCGGCTCGGCCTGGAGCTGGAGATCCATGAAACCGGCTGGGATGCTGCCGACCTCAACAACATCGCCTCGCCCGCGCAGGATATCCGCGCCATCTTCGACCTCATGCCGACGGACACTGTTGAGCAGTGGGAACACATCGCAGGCCGTGCCGCCAACGTTCCCGGCGCAATCGAAGGCTACATTTCCTCGCTTCGCGCCGCCAAAGAAGACGGCAAAGTAGCCGCAGCCCGCCAAGTTCGGATCGTCATCGAGCAAACCGGCCGGTACGCCGCCAAGGACGGCTTCTTCGCCAAGATGGCGGCCGGAGCCACGCTGGCTGGTTCGCCGCTCCCGGCGGACCTTCAGTCCAAGCTCGACGCCGGTGCCTCCGCGGCGCGATCAGCCTACGAATCGTTGGGTACTTTCCTCCAGGACGAGCTTCTCCCCGTTGCCCCGGAAAAGGACGCGGTGGGACGGGAACGGTATGCCCTGGCTTCCCGCTCGTTCCTGGGCGCGGCCGTAGACCTCGAGGAAACATACGCCTGGGGCGTCCAGGAGCTGGAACGGCTCATCAGCGAACAGGAAAAGGTAGCCGCGCAGATCAAGCCCGGCGCCAGCATCGAAGAAGCCAAAAGCATCCTCAACAACGATCCGGCCCGCCAGATCAAGGGAACGGACGCCCTGAAGGCGTGGATGCAGGAGCTCTCGGACCGCGCAGTATCCGAGCTCGCCGACGTCCATTTCGACATCCCGGATGTCATGAAAACCCTCGAATGCATGATCGCCCCCACCGACGAAGGCGGCATCTACTACACCGGCCCGTCCGACGACTTCTCCCGGCCCGGCCGCATGTGGTGGTCCGTTCCCGCCGGCGAAGACACCTTCACCACCTGGTCCGAAACGACCACGGTTTACCACGAAGGCGTGCCCGGCCACCACCTGCAGGTCGCCACCGCCACCTACCGCCGCGAACTCCTGAACAACTGGCGCCGCAACGCCTGCTGGGTCTCCGGACACGGCGAGGGTTGGGCACTCTACGCTGAGCAGCTCATGCTGGAACTGGGCTACCTCAAAGACCCCGGCGACCACATGGGCATGCTGGACGGGCAACGCATGCGCGCCGCCCGCGTTGTGTTCGACATTGGCGTCCATCTGGAACTGCCCGTCCCCGAACGCTGGGGCACCGGAACCTGGACTCCCGAGAAGGGCTTTGGCTTCCTCAAATCCAACCTCGACATCAGCGAAGGCCAGCTCCAGTTCGAATTCACCCGCTACCTCGGGTGGCCCGGGCAGGCACCGTCATACAAGGTGGGCCAGCGGCTCTGGGAGCAGATCCGGGCCGAGCTTGAAACCCGCGAAGGGTTTGACCTGAAATCGTTCCACAGCAAGGCACTAAATATTGGCTCGGTCGGCTTGGACGTGCTGCGGCGGGCGTTGCTCGGGTGAGTCTTCGAGACGCACGCCACACCGGGTTCGGGAATAACTTCACAGCTAGGTAACATTTCTAAACGTTCGTTAGGTATGTTATTTGAAGTGCACCTAGCGTGTTCCCGTGAGCACCTCAACCAACACTTCCCCGTCAGCTGGAAAGACCGGCCTCCGGCTCCCCAAGTGGGCAGGATCCTTCGGCGTCCAGATCATCGCGGCCCTCATCATTGGCCTCGTACTTGGCCTCATCGCAAAGTACACCGGCAGCACCAAGGCCGCCCCGAACGGGCTCGGCGCAACTCTTCAAACGATTGGCTCCAGCTACGTCTCGTTGCTGCAGACCGCCGTCGTTCCTTTGATCTTCACCGCGGTGGTGAGCTCCATCGCGAACCTTCGCCAGGTTTCCAACGCCGCCCGCCTGGCCTGGAACACGCTGCTCTGGTTTGCCATCACTTCGCTGGTTTCTGTGCTCATCGGCATCGGCCTGGGTGTGCTCCTGCAGCCTGGTGCAGCTACCGGGATCACTCAGAAGGCCGAGTACGCCGGCAAAACCGGTGACTGGTGGGCATTCCTGATCGGACTGTTCCCCAAGAACTTCCTCGGACTCGGCGCAAGCTCCACTGTCACGGAGAGCGCCAACGCTGCCACCACGGTCAGCACCTCCGTCAGCTTCAACGTACTCCAGATCCTGGTGGTCGCGATCGCCGTAGGCATCGCTGCTCTCAAGGTCGGCAAGCAGGCAGAAGCGTTCCTGACCTTCAACGCCTCCGCACTGGCCGTCATCCAGAAGGTCCTGTGGTGGATCATCCGCATCGCTCCGCTGGGCACTATCGGCCTGATCGGTAACGCCGTTGCCATCTACGGCTGGGACACCATCGGCTCCCTGGGCAAGTTCACTGCCGCCATCTACATTGGCCTGGCACTTGTGCTCTTCGTGCTCTACCCCATCCTGGTCCGCGTCCACGGCCTTTCCATCAAGCAGTACTTCTCCGGTGTTTGGCCGGCCGTGCAGTTGGCATTCGTTTCCCGTTCCTCGATCGGTACGCTGCCGCTCACGCAGCGCGTCGCCGAGCGTAACCTTGGCGTCCCGTCCGGCTATGCTTCGTTCGCCGTGCCGCTCGGTGCCACCACCAAAATGGACGGTTGCGCGGCGATCTACCCCGCCATCGCAGCGATCTTCGTGGCCCAGTTCTTCGGTATCAACCTGGACTTCAGCCAGTACCTGCTGATCGTCCTGGTCTCCGTGCTTGGTTCCGCTGCCACGGCAGGTACCACTGGCGCCGTCGTCATGCTCACGCTGACCCTGTCCACGCTGGGACTGCCGCTGGCCGGCGTCGGACTCCTGCTTGCAATCGACCCCATCCTGGACATGGGCCGGACGGCCGTCAACGTGGCAGGCCAGGCCCTGGTCCCCGCCATCGTGGCCAAGCGCCAGGGCATCCTGGACGAGTCCCTTTACAACGCGCCCCGCAATGGTGCCGCGTTCGCTGACGAGTTCGCCAACGACACCGCTGCTGCCGCAACAGAGGCGCGCGAACTGGCCGACTCCAAGGCCTGATCCGAGCACTGGCCGGTTCATCACCGCCTCACGGACAAATCCCCCGGGAATCCCCGGGGGATTTGTCCGTTTAAAGGTGAAATTCTGGGTAGGCTCGGGTCCATGTTGATCGTCACCTCCAATGAGATACCCGGCCACCGCATTGATGCCGTCTTCGGCGAAGTCATGGGCCTGACCGTCCGCTCGCGCGATATTGGCTCGCAGATGCTTGCTGGCTTCCGCTCCCTCGGTGGCGGGGAGCTGCCTGAAATGACCAGGGCGCTCTACGAAAGCCGACAGGAAGTCATGGCCCGCATGGTCAACGAAGCACAACAGCGCGGCGCCAACGCAATTGTCGCCATGCGCTTCGACACCTCCGAAATGGGGACCAACTGGACGGAAGTCTGCGCCTATGGCACGGCCGTCTACGTACTTCCGCTCGGCGAGGGCGAGCCCGGCGCCACGGGACAGTCGGTGTACCTGACAAAGAACGCAGGCCAACAGGCCGCCCAGCCGCAGCAGAACACTCCCCCGGCTCCCCCGCAGCAGCAGCCCACACCTCCGCACCAGTTCTGACCCTGACTCGATCTTGTTCGCAGATCCTTACCTTGAAGGTCAGGACTGGCGAACAAGATCGGGATCCTTACTGCCAACGCCGTTCCCGCGCGTCCCCGGCAGGGGCGGGGCCTTGGACCGGTATCTGTGTCCGGTAGGCGTAATGATTTCCAGTGTGTGCATGCCGGGCTTCCCAGCCAGCGGCTTTGCCGTCCAGCCGGGGTTTTCCTTGGTGTGGTTGCACTGCTCGCAGAGTCCAGCCCCGTTGGCCAGATCGGTTGGTCCACGATTTTGCCACGGAACGATGTGGTCGATATGCCGAATGGGCGCGTCACAATATGGTGTTCGGCAGGTATTGTCCCTTGCTTCGATGAAGCGCCGCATTCCGACAGGGAAAAGGCGCGCCTTTGAGTCCGTCGACACAAGTTCACCGGTACCAGGTGCTGTGAACAGCCTGCGAAGCCACACGTCAATGCCCGGTTCTTGAGAAGTCTGCCCGCGAGGGTCCTGCCCGCTGGCCGTAGCCACGCCCTCACCTGCTTCGATGAGTGACCGCGCCCAGCCGGCAGGAACAATCCCGTATCTCTTGAGCCGTGCGGGCTCAGTGTCGCCTTGGAAGAGGGTGCGGTCGGTCATAATGAGCTGGACCTCCACCTTGGAAATGCCGTCAGCGGTACCGGTAAGCCGATCAACCAAAGTATCAGCCATGACTTGCCCACGGGAGCGGTCATCTCCGCTGGATTTGGCAGTGTCAGCGAATTGGCTGAGGGCTGCGTAAGCTGCAACGCCTTGGGCTACGGGCAGCAGTGCGGTGAGGTAGGTCATCGTATCCGGTGCAGGGCGCAGGCTGACGTGCCGCTCCGTGGCTGCGCGGGCTGCGCGCTGGGTGACGGAACGCGGGTCACGGCGGTAAGCGGCTGCTTTGACTGCAGCGATGATGGCGCGGTCTCCGGCGCAGTCGAAGGTTCCGGTGTCGGCGGCGAGTTCTTCGTCGACCGCGCAGCGGTCTTCCGAGGAGAGGCAGGCTGTTTCCTTTACCAGCAGCGTCGCCCGCCACTCGTTGAGCTGGCCAGCCTCCACCGCAGCCAGGGTGCGTGGCATCTCAATCAGCAAAGCCTTTGCCAGGCCCAGCAACCGGGATCCTCGGTTCGGCGACTCCCGCCTGGCCAACGCCACCTGCGCGGCCACTCCCTTGCCCTGCTCCGAGGCGGGAACGCCGGCCTCCGCCTGCGCCTGACGCTCGGCCCGATCAAAGGCCACGGCAATCCTGGCCTGCAGACCGGAGATGGCGGACTTCATGTCCTCCAACACACGCAGTTGGTCAATCAGGTCACTTGCAATCGTGCCTGCCCGGACAGCGTTGCCCGGGTGAACAGGCGGGAGCGCCGCGACTGTACTCCCGCGCTGCTCCTGCATCTTGTCCATGCCTCAACTCCCCCAAAGGGGTACGACAATTATTAGTAAAGACCGGCAGGCCCGATGAAATATTGCGCAGAGTGCAAACTTGCACTTAGTGTAAGTATGTGACTTCCATCAGCAGCGAGCCGAGCACCGTGGAGTCGGCCGAACCCGCCGGACCTTCACGGCGCGAGCTCAACAAGGCGGCAACCCGGGCCTCCATCACCACCGCAGCCCTTGACCTTTTGCGCACCAGCGGCCCGGGCAATTTCACGGTCGAGGACATCACTGCCAGCGCTGGCGTTTCGCGGCGCACGTTCTTCAACTACTTTTCGAGCCTCGAGGCTGCCCTCGCATCCGTGGCCGACGGCTTCATGGATCGCGCCCTCGAGCAATTCCGCCTGAGGCCAGCGGACGAGTCGATCCTCGAATCCGCACAGGCCGCGCTGATGGCCCTCGCTGACCCCATGTCCGTAGCACCCATGGCCGAACTCTTCAGCCTCACCCACGAGAACCGTTCCCTGGCCCGTTCCGAACTCGAAGCATGGGAGTACTGCACGGGGCAGATTATCGACGCCGCCCGCGGCAGGCTTGGCCCGGACACCAGCGAGCTCTACCTGCATGCCCTGGCCGGATCCGTCATCTCGTGCGGCAAGGCAGCCATGACAGTTTGGTTCGCCGAACGTGGTCCTGACCTATCGGCCGAATCGCTGGCGGTTCTGCGCCAGTACCTCATCGACGCCATGGGCCTGCTGGGAGCCGGCTTCGCGCCGTCGTCGGAAGCCACTCCGCAAGCGGCGTCAGCTGCACAAGCATCATCCTCCTACTCCACAGATCGGTTCTGACATGGCCTCGTTCCTCTACCGTCTCGGCAAGTTTTCCTACCGCCGCCGCTGGCTCGTCATCTCGCTGTGGCTGGCAGTCCTCCTGGCCGTGGGAGGTTCGGCCGCCGCGTTCCACGGCACCATGTCCAACAACTTCAGCATCCCCGGCACGGAAACGCAGAGGATGGCCGACAAACTCAAAGAAGCCCTGCCCGACGCGTCCGGCGGCTCGGCGAGCGTGGCCTTCGACGCCGGCGACTCCGGTTTTGACCAAGCCAAGAAGGACGCCGTTGCCACTGCGCTCACCAAGCTTGAAGCCATGCCGGACGTGCAGGGAACGGTGAATCCGTTCACCACGCAGGAGCAGCTGGACAAGGCCGCGGCCGACATCGCCGATGGCGAAGCGAAGGCTGCCGAAGGCAAGACCCAGCTGGACGCAGCCCGTGCCCAGCTGGAAGCGGGCGAAGCCCAGCTTGCCGGTGCGGAACAGCAGATGACCGCAACAGGCCTCACGCCGGCACAAATCGAGGCCCAACTTGCGCCTCAGCGTGCCGAACTCGCCGCCAACAAAGCAAAGCTCGACGCCGGTGCCAAGGAAGCAGCAGACGGAGCCACCGCGTTGGCCTTGGGAAAGCGCCAACTGGAGGCCTCCCAAGGCATGCGCTTCGTGTCCACTGACAACAAGGCCGCCATCGCCCAGGTCCAATTCAAGACTTCCATCAATGCCGTTGATCCCGCCGTCCGCAAGCAAGTTCAGGACATTGTTCAGGGCGTCTCCTCGGCCGGTGTCACGGCATACGCCAGCAAGGAAATCACCGAAGACGTCTCACAGATCTTCGGAGTGGCGGAGATCGTCGGTGTCGCAGTGGCAGCCCTCGTTCTGATCCTCATGCTGGGCACGCTCATCGCAGCCGGCCTGCCCCTCGTCATGGCCCTCATCGGCGTGGCGGTGGGCGTCGGCGGAACATTCGCGCTAACCGGCGTGATCAACATGAGCTCCATCTCCCCGATGCTTGCCCTGATGCTCGGGCTTGCAGTCGGCATCGACTACTCCCTGTTCATCGTCAACCGCCACCGCAACCAGCTCCTCGCCGGAATGGACGGCGAGGAATCCGCAGCCCTCGCCACCGGAACATCAGGCAACGCCGTACTGTTCGCGGGTCTCACCGTCATCATCGCGCTGGCGGCACTCGTGGTCCCGGGGCTGCCCTTCCTGGCTGTCATGGGTGTTGCCGCCGCAGCGACAGTTGCCGTCGCCGTCGTCGTTGCTTTGACCTTGACGCCCGCCGTTCTGGCTTTGATCGGCCCCAAACTCATCTCCAAGCGAGCATGGGCCAAGGCCGCGAAGCACAATGCCGAGCCGGGCCACGAAGCCGCGGACCGGGCCCTGGAAGAGAAGCGCAGCAGCAGCGGCTGGGGCGGCTTGGTCACACGGCATCCTTGGGTTTCACTTGTAGCCAGCGTGGTTCTGTTGGGCGCCCTGGCGCTGCCGGCTTCCCAGCTTCGTCTGGCACTTCCCGACGGCGGATCCGAGCCAGTCGATTCGCAAGCCTTCAAAGCCTACGACCTCACGCGCAGCAGCTTCGGCGAAGGCGTCACCGGACCGATCGTCGTCGTCGCCGAATTCCCGGAGGGGCTCAGCGAAACCGATGCCAAGAACAAGCAGTTCGACGTCGCGGAACAGCTGCGTAGCGTGGAAAACGTCACGGCGGCCGTGCCTGTGGCCCTGAGCGAAGATCGCCGCACGGCCGTCTTCCAGGTCATTCCCAAAGAAGGCCCAGCCAGCGCCAGCACAGTCCAGGTAGTTTCCGACATCCGGGCTAGGGGCACTCAAATCCGCGAGAACCTCGACGTCAGCATCGGCCTCACCGGCCAGACTGCCGGCAACATCGACGTCTCCGCAAAGCTCGGGGCTGCACTGCCGCCGTACTTGGCGATCGTCGTCGGACTTTCGCTGATCCTGTTGCTGCTCGTCTTCCGCTCGATTGTGGTTCCTCTGCTCGCCACCGGCGGGTTCCTCTTGTCACTGGCCGCCGCATTCGGCGCCGTCGTGGCCGTCTATCAATGGGGCTGGTTGGGAGCAATTTTCGACGTCGCCAACCCGGGCGCCGTCCTGAGCTTCCTGCCGATCATCCTGATCGGCGTGCTGTTTGGCCTCGCGATGGACTATCAGGTGTTCATAACATCGGGCATGCGTGAATCCTTTATGCATGGTGAGAACGCTAAACACGCCGTTCGCACCGGATTCAGCCACGCCGCAGCAGTGGTCACCGCAGCCGCGATCATCATGGTCAGTGTGTTCTCCGGCTTCATTTTCAGCCACCTCACCATGGTGCGGCCGTTGGGCTTCGCGATGGCGTTCGGTGTGCTCATCGATGCGTTCGTCGTCCGCATGACAATCGTTCCCGCCGTCATGTACCTGCTTGGCGAGAAGGCCTGGTGGCTGCCCAAGTGGTTGCAGCGCATCCTGCCGGATGTGGACGTCGAAGGCGCCAAACTGAACCGGAGCGACCGCCGCACGGCCGGCTCCGAGGAACTGGTCCACTGATCCTCGCTCACATCCACCACCAATCTGACCGGCCCTCTCTCACATCCACCCCCAATCTGACCGTCCCTCTCTCACATCCACCACCAATCTGACCGGCCCTCTCTCACATCCACCCCCAATCTGACCGTGCCTCTCTCACATCCTGCAGAACGTCCGACGTCGGCGCTCAACCTTGGAGCCGACGTCGGGCGTTTCTGGCGTCGAGCCGAATCAGAGCATTGATAACCTCGGCAGCCGTGCGGCGAGTGAGGGTCGGCGGCGGCACGTCGTTGGGCCATTCCTGCCCGCGGGAGACCCAACCGGTCTTTAATCGCGCCGCGCGTCCACCCGAGATATCGGCGATGGGATGATCTCCCACCATCCAGCCATCAGTCAGATCGCAACCCAATTCCTGCGCCGCCAGCCGAAAAATCCCAGCATCAGGCTTCTTCATGCCAACAGCCTCGGAAATCACGACGCAATCGACGTAGGGTTCAATTCCTAGGTGTTCGATCTTCTTTGTCTGCTGAGCCGTGGCCCCATTCGTGACGATGCCAATCCTCCAGCCGGCCTCCCGCGCCTCCCTCAGTGCGATGCGCGTACGCGGATCCATGGTCATCAGTTCCACATGCTCAAAGAGCAAGGTGTCTACCAGGGCTTCGATTCCAAGGTCCATGCGAAAACGCTGTTTGATGGCAAGAGCCAAGGATCCCCTCGGCTCATAACCATCCCGGTCTGCAGTGATAAGCCATGCTGCATCAGAATGCGGCCTGCCAAGCGAGCGCACGAAATTCGTAGCCCAGTAAGCGAAAGCCGAAGTCCTGTCGACCAAGGTGTTGTCCAGGTCCACGAGCAGCAGCATTCGACCAGCGTAGGCGATGTGAGAGAACATCCCCCCAAAACCGACAGGAAGTGAGCGAGCATCCCCCCAAAACCGACAGGAAGTGAGCGAGCATCCGCAGAAAACGGGCAGGAAGTGAGAGAACAACGTATTAGGCTGGGACGGTGACCCGATTGATCCTTGCCTCGCAATCCCCTGCCCGCACCAAGTTGCTGAGGGAAGCGGGAATCCAGCACGACATCCTCGTCTCGGACGTGGATGAGGACGCGGTGCAGGCGCACTACGGCGTCACGGACGCGCACGACACTGCGCTGCTGCTGGCCCGGGCAAAGGCTGAAGCCGTGGCCGCGCTACCCGAGGCCGAGGGCGCCCTGGTGATCGGCTGCGATTCGGTTTTCGAGTTCGACGGCGAGTCCCACGGCAAGCCCTACACGGCGGAGGTCGCCCGCGAGCGGATGCTGCGCATGAGCGGCTCCAAGGGTGTGCTGCACACGGGTCACTGGCTTGTTGATTGCCGGGACACCGCAGCCGACGTGGACGAGAACGAGCCCGCGGACGGAACGGGAGCGACGGTCGGCTCTGTGTCGAGTGCCGAGGTTCACTTCGTTGAGATGACGGCGGACGACATCGACGCCTACATTGCCACCGGAGAACCGCTGCACTGCGCGGGCTCGTTCACCATCGACGGCCTGGGCGGCGCATTTATCCGCAAGGTGGACGGCGACCCGCACGCCGTCGTCGGGCTTTCCATCTCTACCCTGCGCGAACTGCTGGTCCACGCGAACGTTGGAATCACCGAACTGTGGGACGCGCACCAGTAGAAGCGATTTGTAGCAACCCTACAAAGGAACATCGCCTCACACACGGAATCCCCCATCAATATGGGCGGAACCCTCACAATCACGCTAGGCTCCTCAAGGACAGAAGGAGTCAACAACTTGTCAGCTAACCCGGCGCAGCCCATTTCCAGCCCTCTTACCAAGGTCTTGATTGCCAACCGCGGCGAAATCGCGGTCCGCATCATCCGAGCCGCCCGGGACGAAGGCATCGCCTCCGTAGCCGTCTACGCAGACCCGGACCGTGACGCCCTGCATGTCCGCCTCGCCGACGAAGCGTATGCCCTTGGCGGCAACACCGCGGCTGAGTCGTATCTGGTCATGGACAAGATCATCGACGTCGCCAAGCAGGCGGGCGCTGATGGGATCCACCCCGGGTACGGTTTCCTCGCCGAAAACGCAGAGTTCGCTGCCAAAGTGATCGAGGCCGGCATCACCTGGATCGGCCCCTCCCCCGAGGCGATCTCTGCCTTGGGAGACAAGGTACAGGCGCGCCACATCGCCGAAAAGGTGGGCGCCCCATTGGTTCCCGGCACCGCCGACCCCGTCCAGGACGCGGACGAGATCCTGAAGTTTGCCGAGGAATTCGGCTTGCCCATCGCCATTAAGGCTGCTTTTGGCGGTGGCGGACGCGGCATCAAGGTTGCCCGCACCATGGAAGAAATTCCGGAGCTGTACGAATCCGCAGTCCGTGAGGCCATTGCAGCTTTCGGCCGCGGCGAGTGCTTTATCGAGCGCTTCCTGGACGCCCCGCGCCACGTCGAGACGCAGTGCCTGGCGGATGCATACGGCAACGTCGTCGTCGTCTCCACCCGCGACTGCTCACTGCAACGCCGCAACCAGAAACTCGTCGAGGAAGCCCCGGCTCCGTACCTCAGCGAGGAGCAGAACAAGCGGCTCTACGAATCCTCCAAGGCCATACTGAAAGAAGCCAACTACCTCGGCGCGGGTACTTGCGAGTTCCTCGTGGGCCAGGACGGCACCATCTCCTTCCTCGAGGTCAACACCCGCCTCCAGGTGGAGCATTGTGTTTCCGAGGAAGTTACGGGCATCGACCTCGTACGCGAACAATTCCGCATTGCGCGCGGCGAAGTACTTGGCTACGAGGACCCCGAGGTCCGCGGCCACTCCTTCGAGTTCCGCATCACCGGCGAAGACCCTGGCCGCAACTTCATGCCCGCGCCCGGCACGGTCAGCACGTTGAAGAACCCCACTGGCCCGGGCATCCGCGTGGACTCCGGCATTGAGCAGGGCGACGTCATCAGCGGAAACTTCGACTCCATGCTGTCCAAGCTGATCGTCACCGGCGCCACCCGCGAGCAAGCCCTCCAGCGCTCGCGCCGTGCCCTTGAGGAGATGGTGGTGGAAGGCATTCCCACCGTCATCCCCTTCGACCTGGCAGTGGTCACCGATCCCGACTTCGCACCGGCAGATGGCCCGTTCAAGGTCCACACCCGCTGGATCGAGACCGAGTTCGTCAACAACATCCCCGCGTGGACGGCCAGCGGCGCGGGTGCGGAAACGCCCGACGCCGGTGAGCGCCAGCGCGTCGTCGTCGAGGTTGGCGGCAAGCGGCTTGAGGTCGTTCTGCCGTCCGGCTTGGGCGCCAGCGTCGCCGCTGTTTCCAGCGGCTCGGGCACCAAATCGGGCAAGTCCAAGAAGCGTTCCCGCTCGGCAGGGGCTGCAGCCGCTGCCGCCGGCGGGGATGCGCTGACCTCGCCGATGCAGGGCACCATCGTCAAGGTCGCAGCTGCCGACGGCGACGTCGTGGCCGAGGGCGATCTGATCGTTGTCCTGGAAGCCATGAAGATGGAGCAGCCATTGACGGCCCATAAGTCCGGCACAGTTCGTGGCCTCGCAGCCAGCGCCGGTGAGACGGTCGCTGCAGGCGCTGTCATCGCAACGATTGAGGACTAAGCGAGCATCGAGGACTAAGCCAGCTTAACGACGTCGGCCCCGCACCTTCCGGTGCGGGGCCGACGTCGTTAATGTCCCCAAGGTCAGGCGACGTTGTTCTCGTAGTCCATGTCTTTGGTTTCGCGAGTGAACCAGAGCGCCACGAAAGTGACTATGGCGGCGATTGCCATGTACACGCCCACCAGCCAGGTGCTGCCGTTGGCTGCCGACCAGAGAGCGATGGCGACGAACGAGGCGGGGGCCGCTCCGATCATGGAAGACAGGTTGTACGCCACAGCAGAACCGGTGTAACGGACGTTGGCCGGGAACAGCTCGGGCAGGATGGCTGCCATGGGGCCGAAGGTCAGGCCCATGAGGGTGAAGCCCACAATGAGGCCAACCATGGCTGCTGCCTGGCCGGGGCCAAACATGGTGAACCACAGCGCACCGAATCCGAAGATCCCGGCGGTGACGCCGAGCAGGAACTTGCGGCGGCCCCATTTCTCGGCCAGAGGGCCGGAAACCACGGTGAAGATACCAAAGAACACGACGCCGATGATCAGCATCCAGAGGAAGTCGGACCGGGTGATGCCCAGACCGGGAACAAACGCCGCAATCTGGTCCGCCGTCATGGGCTTGCCGGCCTTTTCGGCCGCGGCCTGGGCGCCGGCCAGGGTTGGCTTGGTGCCGTAGGACAGCGTGAACGTGGTCATGATGTAGAAGAGCACGTAGGTGGCGAACATGATGAAAGTGCCGGCCAGGACCGGACGCCAGTGGCTCTTGAGGGTCGCGGCGAGGGGCAGCTTCTGGACCTTTTCCTGTTCGATCACCTTGGTGAAGGACACGCTCTCCACCAGCTTCAGGCGAACGTAGAGGCCCACGATGACCAGGACTGCGCTAAGGATGAACGGAACACGCCAACCCCAAGCGAGGAATTCTTCGGCCGACAGGGCAACGTTCATCCAGATGAAGATCACGTTGGCGATGATGAAGCCAATAGGGGCACCCAGCTGCGGGAACGTTCCATAGATGGCACGCTTGCCCTCGGGGGCATTCTCGGTTGCCAGCAAAGCTGCACCGGACCATTCACCACCCAAAGCCAGGCCCTGGAAGAAGCGCAGGATTACCAACATGATCGGGGCCAGGATCGCCCACCCCTGCATGGATGCCGTGGGCAGGAGTCCGATCAGGAACGTTGCGATACCCATGGTCAACAGCGAGGCAACCAGGGTGCCCTTGCGGCCGATCTTGTCACCAAAGTGGCCAAAGACGACGGCGCCGATGGGACGGGCGAAGAAGGCAACACCGAAGATGGCGAACGCACTGAGCAGCGCATTGATGTCAGTGGCGTCGGGGAAGAAGAGCTTGGGGAAGACGAGCACTGACGCAGTGGCATAGGCGTAGAAGTCGTAGAACTCGATCGTCGTGCCGATCAGGCTGGCGAAGATCACTTTGCCCCGCGAGTTCACTGGCTTGGTGTACTCGCCTTCCTTGGACGTAGCAGTCGAAGACATGTAGTAGCAGCTTTCGTTCACACCGGCCGATGGCCCTGGGAGCCTGCCCGGCGAAGGATTATTCGAGAGTTCAATAATAGTTCCCGCAGTCCATTGACTGGACAACTAAGTCCACTATGCGGACTAGTCGAAAAGTCTCACACTGTGGTCCGGGCCACACTACCTCACCATTGCCTCACGCGCTGGTGACCCCGCCGATAGGGAAATGTCACAGCACGTTTACAAAGGGCGACGGTCCGCGAAACGCGTGAAACCTACCTTGGAAGAACAACGTCCCCCAAAGGAGGCACTCCGTGACTGTTGACCGCACTGCAGAAGAACTGGCCCCCACCCAGTCCACTGCTACCGCCGTTCCCACCCTTGAACACCGCCCCGGGCGCTGGATCGCCAACTGGGATGCCGAGGACAAGGGCCAGTGGGAAGCCGAAGGCCGGTCCATCGCCAAGCGCAATCTGTACTGGTCGATCTTCGCCGAATTCCTCGGCTTTGTCGTATGGCAGCTCTGGTCGATCGTTGTCGTCCAGCTCCCCGCAGCAGGATTCAAGTTCGACACCAACCAGATCTTCTGGCTCATCTCCATCCCCAGCCTCGTAGGCGCCACGCTGCGAATCCCCTACACCTTCATGGTGCCTAAGTTCGGTGGCCGCAACTGGACCATCGTCTCGGCACTGCTCCTCCTGATTCCCGCCAGCGGCTTGGCGATCTGTGTTTCCAATCCGGAAACTCCGTTCGGTGTCATGCTCCTGGTTGCAGCCCTCGCTGGCTTCGGCGGAGGCAACTTCGCCAGCTCGATGGCCAACATCACCTTCTTCTACCCGGCACGCGAAAAGGGCTGGGCCCTCGGGCTGAACGCCGCGGGCGGAAACCTGGGTGCCGCCATCGCCCAGCTTGTGGTTCCCATCGCCATCACCCTGCTTGCAGCTGGAACGGTCAACCTCCCCATGGCCGGCATCATCTGGATCCCGCTGATCCTGATCGCGGCCTTCGGTGCCTGGAAGTACATGAACAACCTCACCAGCGCCAAGGGTGACGTGGCCGGATCCGTTGCGGCCCTCAAAGAACCGCACCTGTGGATCATGGCGTTCCTTTACATCGGCACGTTCGGTTCCTTCATCGGCTTCGCCGGCGTCTTCCCGAAACTGATCAAGGACTACTTCCCCGATTTCTCCTCCATCCACGTCGGTGCGGTGGCCTTGTCCCTGGCATTCCTCGGCCCGCTGGTCGGTTCCCTGGCCCGCCCCTACGGCGGACGCATGGCAGACCGCATGGGCGGCGCCCGGATGACCATTACCTCGTTCGCTTCAATGGCCGTCATCACGTTGACCATGATCTGGACCCTTCCGCTGAAGAACTTCTGGCTCTTCCTGACCCTGTTCCTGCTGCTCTTCGTAGCCAGCGGATTCGGTAACGGTGCAACGTACCGCATGATCCCGGTGATCTTCGCGACCTCCAGCCGGGCAGCCCGCGCAGGTGCCCCGAGCACCACCACGGCACGGTTGGCTTCCTCCTCACTGGGCCTGATCTCGGCGATCGGTGCCTACGGCGGATTCGTGATCCCCCAGGTGCTGAACGCATCGAACACAGCAAGCGGCTCTTACACCCCGGCGTTCTACGGATTCGTTGGAGCCTACGTCCTGATGCTCACCGTCTGCTGGGCCTGCTACATCCGCCCCGCCCAGAAGCGCAACACGATCGGACACATCTAGATGCCCAACGGCGCCGATACCCACTGCCCGTACTGCGCGCTCCAGTGCGCCATGACGCTGGCCCCGGCTGCTTCGGCAGCCGGCGGCCCAGCGCCGGCGTCCTCGTCCGAGGCAGCACCGGCAAGCCCTGCCACACCCGCGATGCGCGGTGAAGTTGCCGTGCCCCTGGAAGTTTCAGGGCGCGACTTCCCCACCAACCGGGGCGGGCTGTGCCGCAAAGGCTGGACATCGGCGTCGTTGTTGCGTCACAACGGCCGCGTCACCGAACCAATGCTCAAAGGATCCGACGGCGTCCACCGGCCGATTTCGTGGGACCAGGCCCTCATGCTTGTCACCGCTGCTGTGAAGGACACCCAGAAGCAGTACGGAAACGACGCCGTCGGAGTTTTCGGTGGCGGCGGCCTCACCAACGAGAAGGCGTACATGCTGGGCAAGTTCGCCCGGCTGGCACTGCGCACCTCACGCATCGATTACAACGGCCGCTTCTGCATGTCTTCGGCGGCAGCGGCAGGCAACCGCGCCTTCGGCGTTGACCGCGGCCTCCCCTTCCCCGTCACTGATCTGGACTCCGCTTCCGTGATCCTCATGCTCGGCTCCAACGTCGCCGAGACCATGCCTCCGTTCGTCCAGCACCTTCAGGGCGCGCGCGACGCCGGTGGGCTGATCGTGGTGGATCCGCGCCGTTCGGCGACGGCAGCGTTCACGGGCGACGGCGGGGGCATCCATTTGCAGCCAACGCCCGGCACAGATTTGGCCCTCCTTTTGGGCATCAGCCACGTTGTGGTCCACGAAGGCCTGGCTGACACGAGCTATATCGAGGCAAACACCAAGGGCTATGCCGCCGTGGTTCGCAGCCTCAACGCCTTCTGGCCCGAGCGCGTCCAGTCCATCACCGGCGTCCCGGCCACCCTCATCCGCGAAACCGCCCGGCGTCTGGCCCAGGGCGCCCGCAACGGCGGGAGCTATATCCTCAGCGGCCGTGGAGTGGAACAGCACGTCGATGGAACTGACACCGCAACCGCAGCCATCAACCTCAGCCTGCTCCTTGGCCTGCCGGGCTCGGCCCGCAGCGGCTACGGCACGCTGACCGGCCAAGGCAACGGCCAGGGTGGCCGCGAGCACGGCCAGAAGGCCGATCAACTCCCCGGCTACCGCAAGATCACCGACCCCGCCGCACGCGCCCACGTCGCCAAGGTCTGGGGCGTCGACGAGTCACTGATCCCGGGAGCCGGCTTGCCCGCCGTCGAGCTTCTTAAGTCCCTGGGACAGCCCGACGGCGTCCGTTGCCTTTTCGTGCATGGCGCCAACGTTGTGGTTTCGGCGCCGGATACCAACGCGGTGACCCAGGGACTTCGCAGCCTGGACTTCCTGGTGGTGTGCGACTTCTTCATGTCCGAGACGGCCGTTGAAGCCGACCTCGTTCTCCCCGTCACCCAGTGGGCCGAGGAAGAGGGCACGCTGACCAACCTCGAGGGCCGCGTGATCCGCCGCCGCCGGGCACTCACCCCTCCCCCGGGTGTTCGCAACGAACTGTGGCTCATGTCCCGGCTCGCCGGGATGCTGGAAGCACCCTCCACGTTCAGTGACGACCCCGAGACAGTGTTCGAGGAACTGCGCTTGGCCTCGGCTGGCGGTCTGGCTGATTACTCCGGTATCGACTACGACATGCTGGATCGCGGCGAGGCTGCCTACTGGCCGTACCCCGTGGGCAGCCAGGGAACGCCGCGCCTCTTCACTGACGGATTCGCCCATGCCGATGGCCGCGCCGTGATGGTCCCGGTTACCCCTTCCAAGCGTGCTGTACGTTCGTTTGCGGACGACTCCCTGGCACTCGCCACTGGCCGCCTCCTGGAGCACTACCAGTCCGGCGCCCAGACCCGCCGCGTGAGCGAGCTGCTGGCTTCCCAGCCACAGGCCAAACTCCTGATTCACCCTGGCACGGCCGCGGCGCGTGGCATTGCCGACGGCGATTACGCAACCGTGACCAACCAGCGCGGCGAGGTCCTGTGCCGGGCGGAGCTTAGCAATTCGGTCCGCCCGGACACTGTGTTCCTGCCGTTCCATTTCCCGGGCCAGGAAAACGCCAACCGCCTCACGGAGGCGGTCACCGATCCCATTTCCGGCATGCCGGAGTTCAAGACCAGCCGGGTATGGGTCCGGCGGGCAGCGTCCACCACAGTGTCAGCGGCTCCAGTCGCTGTGCCTGCCGGATCCGGGCTGCCCCTGCACGCCAAGGAGGCATCATGAGCGAGCGCATTGTTGTTGTTGGATTCGGTCCGGTTGCTGCGCGACTGGTGGACGAACTGCTTCCCGCGGTCCGTACAGGACTCGTGCAACTTCTGGTGGTCGGACAGGAAGCTGAGGCCGCTTACAACCGTGTCATGGTTGCAGAACTCGGCGTCGGACGGACCACTCCTGAAGCCCTGGCCATGGCCGACGCTGTTGAACTGGAGGCCGACGGCGTTGACGTGCGGTTGGGTGTCAAGGTCAAGAGGATTGACCGCGCACGCCAGCAGGTGATTCTCTCCGACGGCACCAATGAACACTACGACCGTCTGGTGTTTGCCACCGGCTCCCGGCCCGTCATTCCCAACCTCACCGGGTTGAACCCCGATCCTTCTGGCCCCGTGCTTCCGGCAGGTGTCACTGCCCTGCGCGATCTTCGCGATGCCGCGGTGCTCCGCGAAGCTGTGGCCGGCGGCAAGCGCGTCGTGGTCCTGGGTGGTGGCGTCCTTGGCCTGGAAACCGCCCTCGCCGCCGCGGAGGAAGGCGCCCAGGCAACGGTGGTCCATAACGGCCCCTTCCCTTTGGGCCGCAGCATTGACCGCGGCAGCGGTTCCGTCCTGACGAGCAGCCTTCGTGCGGGCGGCGTCCGGATGGCCGGCAATGCCAGGTCTACCGGCGTGGAAACCGCTGGCCCCGGCGGAAGCTTCTCTGCGCTGCTGCTGGAAGACGGCTCGGCGATCGACGGCGACCTGCTGGTCCTCTCCTGTGGAGTCCGCCCGCGGATCGAGCTGGCTGAAGGCTGTGGCCTTCCGACCGGCGCTGGGATCCTGGTGGACCACCATCTCCGCACGTACCACGAGCCGCACATGTTCGCGATCGGCGATTGTGCAGAGGTCCGCTGCCTTGACGCTTCCTGCCTTGATTGCCGGACGGCCACCGGCCCCTCCGGCTTGATAGGCCCGGGCTGGCGTCAGGCCGAGTGGCTGGCTGAATATTTGGTGGTCCTGGCACAAGACGGCCAGGAAGCCGCGGATGCGCTGGAAGCCCTGCCAACGGAAAAGCCGGGCGTTGTGGTCCTGAAGGCGCGGGGCATCAACCTTGCCCTTGCCGGCGACAACCAGGCCGATCCGTGGGACGAAGAGCTGCTTGAAGCCGGGGCCGCATCCGGCCGGGCACGCCGCCAAATCTCCCAGTGGGCCGATCCCGAGCACGGCCGCTACGTCAAGATGACCACCCGTGGCGGCGTGTTGGAGGGTTTGGTAGCCGTGGGCATGCCGCGGACCGCTGCAGAGCTCGTCGTCCTTTTCGAACGTTCCTCAGAGCTACCGGCGGACCGTTCCCTGCTGCTTCGCCTGGACGGCCCTGACCAGTTGGGTTCCGGCAGCGCCACCAGCAACGATCCCCAGCGCACGGTGTGCCGTTGTGCCGGGGTCAGTGCCGCCAGCATCGAGGATTCCGTGTTGGAAGGTTGCAGCACTGTGGGCGAGGTCTCCAAGGCCACCCGCGCCGGCACAGGCTGCGGAGGATGCCACGAGGACATCAAGGGGCTCATCGAAAAACATTTCCAAGCGGCTGCCGCCTGAGTAGCTCGCTCGGTTTCGCGGGAAAGCTGCGGGTTCGTGGGAAGTTTCCCTGCGTGCACGCATACTTCCCGCGTATTCGTTGCCGGGGCTTCTAGACTTTCGGGGTGAAGATCTCCGAACCCGCGCCCGGCGTCCACTTTGTTGAAGGACCTGCGTCCAACTGGGTCATTCTCCGGGATGCCCCGGCCTCCGCGGACAGGTCCGCCTTCCTACTGATCGACGGCGGATACCCTGCCGATAGGGACCTGGTCCTCGAATCGATCACCGGGCTCGGGCTTGAGCCTGCTGATGCCAAAGCCATGCTCATCACGCACGGCCACGTGGACCACACGGGCTCGGCTGCGTACTTCTCCAGGACGTTCGGCACGCCCATCCTGTGTTCCCCCGAGGAATTGGCCCACGTGCAGGGCAAGGAAAAGCATCAGGTCACCATCGGCCAGGTGCTGGCACGGGCGTGGCGGCCACGTGTTTTCCGCTGGCTGCTCCATGTCATCCAAGCGAAAGCCCTCCAAGCCGAGCCCGCAACGCGTGCCGAGGCATGGGATGAGGACAGGCTCCGGAGCCTGCCTGGCCAGCCGGAAGCGATCCTCTTGCCCGGTCACACCCCAGGCAACGTTGCCCTACTGATCCCCGGGGCGCAGGCCATCGCCGTAGGTGACACATTTGCCAGTGGCCACCCGATCAGTTCGAAGTCCGGCCCACAGATGCTGCACCGGATGTACCACTCGAATCCGGAGACCGCCCTCGCAGCGGCACGCTCATTGGGTAAGATCCAAGCCAATGTGATCCTGCCGGGGCACGGCCCAGCGCTGCGCATGTCCTTGGCGGAAGCCGTCGCCGCCCTGCGCACCTAAGAACACAGAACGCCCAAGGGGCTTGCAGCTACATGTGCACGTGCAAGCGCCGCGCTGCCTCCGAGATGGACCCTGTCAGTGACGGGTACACCGTGAAAGCACTGGCGACGTCGTCCACGTGCAGTTTCTGCGTGACGGCCACGGAGATCGGGAAGATGAGCTCGGAAGCGTTGGGGCCAACCACCACGCCACCGATCACAGTGCCGGAACCCTTGCGGGCGATGATCTTGACGAAGCCATCCTTGGTGTTGCGCATCTTGGCGCGGGCGTTGCTGAGCAGCGAGAGCATCACGACATCGCCCTGGTACTTGCCGGAGGCGAGGTCGGCCTCGGACACGCCCACGGACGCGATTTCCGGGGAGGTGAAGATGTTGGACGCCACCTGGTTGAGCTTGAGCGGCTTCACGCCATCACCCATGAAGTGGGCAACCGCGATGCGGCCCTGCATGGCAGCGACGGAGGCCAACGCGAACACGCCGGTGCAGTCTCCGGCAGCGTAGATGTTGGGGGCAGTGGTGCGCGAAACACCATCCACCTTGATGTGCCCGGACTCCGTCAAAGTCACCCCGGCTTCCTCAAGCCCGATTCCCGCTGTGTTGGGGATGGAACCAACGCACACCAGGCAGTGCGAGCCCGTAACCACCGATCCGTCACCCAGGGTGACCTTCACGCCGTCGTCCGTCCGTTCAACTGCGTTGGCGCGCGACCGGGACAACACGCGTACGCCCCTGCGCTCGAACACGCCTTCCAGCAGTTTGGCAGCGTCCGTGTCCTCACCGGGGAGGACCTGGTCGCGGCTGGAAATCAGCGTGACCTTGGAACCGAGGCCGTTGTAGGCAGAGGCGAATTCCGCGCCGGTGACACCGGAGCCCACCACGATCAGTTCCTCGGGCAATTCGTCGAGGTTGTAGATCTGGGCCCAGTTGAGGATGCGTTCGCCGTCGGGCTTGGCGGTAGGGAGCTCGCGCGGGTGCGCGCCTACGGCCAGCAGGATGGCATCGGCGTCGATGGTCCGGACGCCTTCAAGGGTCAGCACCTCGATGGTGTTGTTGTCCAGCAACTTGCCGGAACCGATCACAATCTCAACGCCGAGGCGCTCCAGCCCCGTGCGGATGTCGTGGGACTGTCCACGGGCCAGATCCAGGACGCGATCGTTGATGTGCTTCAGGTCGGCGCGGGGCTTGGAGCCGCCACCGTCACCGTCGAATTTGACGCCCAACTCGTCCGCTTCACCGACGCGGGTCATGAGGTCGGCGGTGGCGATAAGGGTTTTGGAAGGCACGACGTCGGTCAGCACGGCGGAGCCGCCAAGGCCTGCCCGCTCGATGATGGTGACTTTTGCGCCAAGGGACGCGGCCACCATGGCGGCTTCATATCCTCCGGGACCACCTCCCAGAATCGCGATACGGGGGGAACTGAAGTCAACTTGGGTGGTCACAATCCTCAATTCTCGCTCATTGCACGGCAGGCTGCCAGTCAGCCAAGCCTCACCCGCCGGCGCGGACGGGTCCCTACCAAATTGCCGCACACGCAAGGTAGCTTGTACCAGTGAGTAACACTGAGCTGATGAACACAGACCCCTTCGAAGCTGCCCGGGCCGCGGCGGACTTCATCGCCGCCGAGACCGGCGTAGAGTCCCACGACGTAGCCTTGGTGCTCGGTTCCGGCTGGGCCGAAGCTGCCGATCTCATTGGCGAAACCACCGCCACCTTGAATGCCTCGGAGGTTCCCGGTTTCCATCAGCCTTCCGTTGTGGGCCATGTGGGAACCATCCGCTCCGTCCTGACCAAGGAAGGAAAGCGCGCCCTGGTCCTCGGAGCCAGGACGCACTATTACGAAGGCAAGGGTGTCCGGTCCGTGGTCCATGGCGTGCGCACCGCCGCAGCCGCGGGCTGCAAGACGCTGGTCCTCACCAATGGCTGCGGTGGCCTCAACGAGGAGTGGACCCCGGGCACGCCTGTTCTCATCAGCGACCACATCAACCTGACCGCTACGTCCCCGCTTGAGGGCGCCACGTTCGTGGACCTCACGGACCTCTACTCCTCACGTGTCCGGCAGCTGGCCCGCGAGGTGGATCCTTCATTGCAGGAGGGTGTCTACGCCCAGTTCAGCGGCCCCCACTACGAGACGCCTGCCGAGGTCCAGTACGCCAAGCGCATCGGCGCTGACCTCGTGGGGATGTCCACGGCGTTGGAAGCCATCGCCGGACGCCATGCAGGCATGGAGGTCTTCGGCATCTCGCTGGTCACCAACCTTGCCGCGGGCATCAGCCCGGTTCCGCTGAGCCACGCCGAGGTCCTCGAAGCCGGCCAAGCGGCGGGCAAGCGTATTTCCACGCTGCTGGCGGAGATCATCGCGAAGCTCTAAGGCAGCGCTAGCCCTTTACCGGCCCCTGGGTCGGAAGCGTGGGACCAACGCTGACCACCACCCCGTTGCTGGACACGCCTTCCACCGTGGCCGTGATGGTCACCTGACCTTGCACGGGGCCTCCCCGAACCAACCCATTGCTGACGGTGGCGATGACCGGGCGGCTTGACGCCCATGCAATGACCGGCTTCCCGGGTTTGCCGTCGCTGTACGTGACGGTGGCGGTCAGTTGGACAGTGGCGCCGGGCTCGAGTGCGTGCGGGCCAGCAGGACCCACGACGACGCGAATCACCGCATGCTCCACGGTCACCTTCGATTGCGCTTTCCATTCCTTGCCATCCGCGTCCACGTGCTTGGCTTCGATGAGCACTTGCCCTATGCCCTGCGCGGTCAGGAGTCCGGAGGCGGAGATTGTTGCGATCTTCGGGTTGCTGGTGGACCAGGTCACGTTGGACTCGGGTTTGGTGGACCCGTCCGTGTACGAGGCTACTGCGGTCATTTGGTGCGTCTGCCCTTGTTTGATCGTGAGTTCGGCGGGCTCAATCGCCAGGCCGGAGAGCTTGGCCGGCGGTGCCGGGTTGACGGTGATGCGTGCGGTGGCTTCGAACCCATCCTGCGATGCGGAGATGATGGCCGTGCCCGGAGCTGCGGCGGTGACCAGGCCGTCGCCGTCCACGGTCGCAATGCCAGGATCACGGGACCCCCAAATAGCTGTGACGTTGAGCCTTCCGAGTGACCCATCGCTGTACGTTCCCTCGGCGACGAGCGGTACCTTGCCTCCAGGATTTGTTTCAGCGTCACCAGGAGTGATGCGCAGGGCCGTGAGCGAGGCCGTTCCCGGCGTGGTGACCTTGAGCTCGAAGCGTCCGGAGACGCCGTCGACCGTCGCAGTCAGGCCAGCGACACCCGGCGCGACCGCCGTCGCCTGGCCATCGGCTGTGGTTTCGGCCACCGCGAGGTTGTCCGAGGCCCACTCGACGCCATCCTGTAACGGGCGCCGCGTGCCGTCGCTGTAGGTCGCTTCCGCGGACAACTGAAGAATGGCCCCGGGTTGGAGCGAGCTCGCCGGAGCGCTCACCGCGATGGATTCCAGCACTGCTGGTTGCCTGTCAAGGAGCACGCGGACAGCCACCAGCCCGGCCGCCACGAGCACCGCGGCCACGATCACCACCACCCAGGTTCGCACCAGCCTTCGCCGGATCGTGGACATGCCTTCGCCCAACGCCCGGTCCAGATCGGCCGGGTGGGTCTGCGCATGAAGCGCAGCCTCGGACAACAACCGCTCCCGCAGGGCGTCCCTCACGGCCGGCCTTCTTCCAACGCCAGGCGGTTGGTTTTCTCTTCGGCGGCCGCCAAGGACTTGCCCACTTCCAGGGCGGGACGATCAGTCATCCCCGCAATCTCGCCAACGGTCAGGTTCGCGAAGACATGAAGCACGACGGCGACCCTCTCGTCGTACGGCAACCGCGCCAAGGGAGACTTGCCGGCCTTAGGCTTCTTAGTCTGGCCGGCACGACTCTGCAGCCAATGTTCGTGCTTCTTCAGCAGCTCCACGAAGACGCACAGCGTGTAGACGCGCAACTGGGGCGTCACCGGCCCCTTCCACGCATTGGTGGACTGGGACCACGCCGCCTCCAGCAAGCGGCGTGCCGTTTCCGGGTTGTCGCAGAGCAAGTGGGCACAGTACTCCATGTCCCCCCTCTGCCGTTCGAAGACGCTGCGGAGCTCGTCTTCGCGGTCTTTGAGGGCGGGCGCGAGTTTGATGCTGGGGGAAGCCCCCAGTTCGATTTCCCGGATGGCGGGCATGAGGACGGCAACGGCCAGGGTCAACAGGCCTGCCCCGATGGGGACGGCGGATAAAAGATCCGGAACCAGCCAGCCTGCCACGATCGCTGCCAACGCAAGGATGGCGAGGACCAGCCGCAGTGGAGTCAGGGAGGACCGCCAACGCCGCTTTGGTAACTCACACATGCTGCACCAGCTCACACCAGGCGGGGTCCGGCTCGGAGGGGTGCGCCGGAATCGCTACCACATTTTACGTCCACCGATTGGACTTTTAGAAGGAGTTTCCCGCTGGGGACTGCCGCATAAGCCAGGAAATGCGGGGCGTCAAGTCAAACGGACCCCGCGTAAACGCACAGTTAATTCTCAGAATAAGTCAGTTTTATTTCGACATATTTGATCGAGGCGCTGGGTTGTGGCACGCGCGCGCATTGGAGAATGTAAACGCTTGCACACATATGTCTGACAAGTGATTTAAGGCCGTGAAATGTTGTTTGATTTGACCCCTCACACGTGTTTAGCGTGGGAGTCGTTCCGGTAAGTCGACGTACTGGAACCACCGCGGCGAGAACCCCATAAGGGATCGCCGCACCTCGAAACGATGGCGTCCCTCGAAGACGCCTTCAGCGGATCGACGGACGCCGGAGTTGATAGCACTCCACGAAGTCCAACACTCCGCGAGAAGAGCAAGCATGAACACGCACTCAACCCCAACACGGCCGCGCCGCCGTCTGCGACAGGCAGCCGCCCTCGCAGCCGCAGCCAGCGTTGCCGGCAGCATCCTGCTGGTGACCCCGGCCGCGCAGGCCAACCTGCCGGCCGACCCGCCGTCGAACACCATGCCGGCACCCACGCCCGGCTTCCCACTGCCCTCCGTCCACACGCAGGAGGCGTACGACCCCGCCGCCGACTTCACGTCCAAATGGACGCGGGCAGACGCCAAGCAGATCATGGCACAGAGCAACACCAACGTTGCTCCGGGCCAGAACTCCATGAGCCCGGACGTCACCATGCCGGAAATCCCCAAGGACTTCCCCGCCATGAACGACGACGTCTGGGTCTGGGACACCTGGTCCCTGACAGACGAGAACGCGAACCAGATCAGCTACAAGGGCTGGGACGTCATCTTCTCCCTGGTAGCTGACCGGCACGCCGGCTACGGCTTCGACCAGCGCCACTGGAACGCCCGGATCGGGTACTTCTTCCGCAAGACCAACGCCGATCCGGCCAAGGACAAGTGGAACTACGGCGGACACCTGTTCCTGGACAACACGTCCATCGGCAACACCGAGTGGTCCGGCTCGACGCGCCTCATGCAGGGCAACAAGATCAACGTCTTCTACACGGCCACCACGTTCTACGACGTCGCTGAGCGCAACGCCGGTGGCGGCGGCATCGCTCCGGATGCTGTCATCGCCAAGGCCCTGGGCAACATCCACGCCAACCAGGACGGCGTGACCTTCGACGGCTTCGAGCACACCAAGCTGCTGGAGCCGGACGGAAAGATGTACCAGAACAAGGCCCAGAACCCGGGCTTCGCCTTCCGTGACCCGTACACCTTCGCGGACCCGGCGCACCCGGGCAAAACCTTCATGGTCTTCGAAGGCAACACCGGCGGCAACCGCGGCGACTACAAGTGCAAGCAGGAAGACCTCGGCTACCGTCCGGGCGATCCTCACGCCGAGACCGTGAACCAGGTCAACACCACCACCGGCGCCTGGTACCAGACCGCCAACGTGGGCCTGGCAGTTGCAGACAACAAGGACCTCACCAAGTGGAGCTTCCTGCCCCCGATCCTGTCCGCCAACTGCGTCAACGACCAGACTGAGCGTCCGCAGATCTACATCCAGAACGAAAACGGCAAGAACAAGTACTACCTGTTCACCATCAGCCACCAGTTCACCTACGCGGATGGCATGCGCGGCCCGGACGGCGTCTACGGCTTCGTGGGCAACGGCGTTCGCTCCGACTTCCAGCCGGTGAACAACAGCGGCCTGGCCCTGGGCTCCCCCACGGACCTGAACATGCCGGCCAATGCGCCGGAGGGTCCGGACCCGCGCCAGAACGGCCGTCAGTTCCAGGCTTACTCGCACTACGTACAGCCTGGCGGCCTCGTGCAGTCGTTCATCGACAACGTGGACGGCGTCCGCGGCGGCTCCCTGTCCCCCACCGTGAAGATGAACTTCCAGGGTGGCGTGACGCAGGTTGACCGCACCTTCGGCAAGAACGGCCTCGGCCCGTTCGGCTACCTGCCCACCAACCTCCGCGTTGGCGGCGAAGGCCTCTACAAGTAGGCCGCAACACCCCCGGCCTTAAGGCCACGGCAGGGGTGCGGGCTCCATAAGGGCCGGCACCCCTGCCACTCCCCAACCCCAGGATCTCTCCCCATGACTTACCCCAATCCCCGCCTGTCCCGCCGTCATCTGCTGGCCGCAAGTGCCGCCGTCGTGGTCGCCTTTTCCGCCGCTGCCTGCACTGCTCCAGCACCTGAAAGCCCGACGTCGGCCCCCGCCACGGGCGGGCACCGGCCATCGGCTTCGGATCCATGGCGGCCGGCAGCCCACCTGACTGCTGACAAGAACTGGCTCAACGATCCCAACGGCCTCGTTTACCACAATGGGACCTACCACGCCTTCTACCAGTACAACCCTCGGGGAAACTCGTGGGGCAACATGTCCTGGGGCCACTCCACCAGCACGGACCTGGTGCACTGGGAACAGCAGGCTGTTGCCATGGAGGCAAGCCCGCAGGAGGAAATCTTCTCCGGTTCGATCGTGATGGATAAGAACAACGCGTCCGGGCTGGGGTCCGCGCAGAACCCACCCATGGTGGCCCTCTACACCAGTGCATATGGAAAGAACGGCGCACTCCCCCAAGGTGCCCAGGCACAGTCCGTGGCCTTCAGCCTGGACAACGGAAGCACCTGGCAGAAGTACAAGGGCAACCCGGTCCTGAACCTGGCGCCTACCAACAACAACTTCCGCGACCCCAAGATCACTTGGTACGAGCCCGGCCGATACTGGGTGATGACCACGGTCGTGGCGGACGCGCAGGTAGTGAAGATGTTCAAATCCACGGATCTTCTGCACTGGGACTTCCTCAGTGATTTCTCCGGGGTCGGCGCCCAGGGCGGACTCTGGGAGGTGCCCGAACTCGTCCAGATGGACGTAGAGGGCTCCACAGCGAAGAAGTGGGTCATGCTGCTGAGCATCAACCCCGGCGGCATCGCGGGCGGCTCAGGCATGCAGTACTTCGTCGGCGAATTCGACGGCACCCGTTTTACGGCTGAAAACGCCGCGCCCGCCGATGCTCCGCTCACCGAATCCCAGTGGCTGGACCATGGCGCCGACTACTACGCGGCAAACTCCATCTCCGGAGCACCCGGCGGCAAGCCAGTGCTCCTTGGCTGGATGGGCAATTGGGATTACGCCCAACACGTTCCCACCACGCCGTGGCGCGGGTCCATGGCAATCCCCCGCGAACTCACCCTGGTACGGGGCGAAAAGCGCTTGGAGCTCCGCTCGGCGATCGCCACCCAGGCCCTTAACACCATGGCTGACAGTTCCGGTGGTGAGGTGAAGAGCAAAAACCTCACCGTCGGGCCGGACGCGCAGGATCTTGGCGCCGATTTCTCCGCCCGTACGCAGCTCATTGACCTCGAAATGGACCTTACCTCCGCGCGGGAAGCAGGTATTCTCCTTCGTCGATCGGCTGATGGCAGCGCCAGCCTGCGTATCTCCTACAACAAGGAAAAGCGCACGGTAAAGGTTGACCGTTCCAAGGCCGGGACAAGCAATTTCTCGGAGAAATTCAGCCCCTATCACGAGGTTGCCCTTCCCTCCTCCGGCAGCGACAGCAAAGTCCACCTGCGTATCCTCCTGGATTCCTCGTCCGTGGAGGTCTTCGCCCAGGATGGTGCGGCAGTTATTTCCGACATCTTCTTCCCGGACTGGGACAACACGGGATCTTCTGTGTTCAGCATGGATGGGAACACGGACTTCACCGTCCAATCCCGCTCGCTCTAAAGCAACGCGGGGTCAGATACGGCCCATTACGACCAGATTTATGGGCCGTATCTGACCCCGCGTTGCCTTTGATGTGGGCAATGAGGATAGTTTTGTCCCTATGACATCAAGCGATGCCGCCCTTAACCAGCTGCTCACCGACGCCCGCGAATGGGCTTCCCACGATCCGGACCCCACGACGTCGGCAGCTCTCCTTGAGCTCACCGACCTCGCCAGCGGCGGTGACGCAGGAGCAGTCCAGGAACTGGGCGACAGCTTCAATGGCACCCTGCAGTTTGGCACCGCCGGCCTTCGAGCTGCCCTCGGACCAGGCCCCAACCGGATGAACAGGGTGGTGGTCCGCCGGGCAGCGGCCGGCTTGGCTGCTTTCCTGGCCGAAGTGGTGGCCGCAGCTGCACCGGGTACCCGGCCGCGCGCCGTCGTCGGCTTTGACGCCCGCTACAACTCAGACATCTTCGCGCAAGAGACGGCTGCAATCTTTACGGCAGCAGGCATTGAAACCTTCCTGATGCCGGCAGCGCTTCCGACGCCGTTGCTCGCCTACGCGGTCAGGTCACTGGATTGCGACGGCGGTGTCATGGTCACAGCGAGCCACAACCCGCCGCAGGACAACGGTTACAAGGTCTACCTGGGACGCCATGCAGTATCTGAAAGCGGGCGCGGTTCCCAGATCGTGGCCCCGTACGATGCTCAGATTGCCGAAAAGATTGAGGCCGTGGGCGCATTGGAGTCGATCACGCTGGCAGACGATGGCTGGACTGTCCTGCCCACCTCCATCACCGCTGACTACCAAGCCGCGATGGCAGGCTTGGTGGATGCAGAGCACTTCCCCGCCCGGGACCTGAAGATCGTCCTGACCCCCATGCATGGCGTGGGTGGTGAAACAGCCGTATCCGTGCTGAATGCAGCCGGCTTCGCAAATGTCACGCTCGTGGCGGAACAGGCCGAGCCGGACCCTGATTTCCCCACGGTCGCATTCCCCAACCCGGAAGAGCCCGGCGCCCTGGACCTGGCTCTCGCGGCTGCTGCGGACCTGGGTGCCGACATCGTCTTGGCCAATGACCCCGATGCCGATCGCGCGGCGGTCGCTGCGGTTGACCCTGCAACGGGAGCCTGGCGGATGCTGCGCGGGGACGAAGTGGGTGCGCTCCTGGGCGCCCATATCGTTGCACGGATGGCCGCCGGTGCCGGCGAAGAACCCAGGGCAGGCGTCTTCGCCAACTCGATCGTGTCCTCGCGGCTGTTGTCGCGCATTGCGTTTGCGGCGGGATATGCCCATGAGGAAACGCTCACGGGCTTCAAGTGGATTTCGCGCGTTCCAGGACTCACCTATGGTTACGAGGAAGCGCTGGGTTATTGCGTGGCGCCGGATCTGGTCCGGGACAAGGACGGCATCTCGGCGGCGGTGTTGATCGCGGAATTGGCGGCAACCGCAAAGGCCGAGGGCAAGACGATCTTCGACACCCTGGATGAGCTGTACCTGGTGCACGGGCTTCATGCGAGTGACCAGTTGAGCATCCGCGTGGCGGACCTGGGTCTCCTGGACGCCATGATGAACCGATTACGCGTCAACCCGCCGGAAGCGTTTGGAGGCTCCGCCGTCGAGGTTTTCACCGATCTTGCCGAAGGCAGCGAATCCCTGCCGCCCACGGACGGGCTTTTGTATCTCACACGGGACCAGAGCCGCGTGATCATCCGGCCCAGCGGCACCGAACCAAAGCTCAAGTGTTACCTGGAGGTGATCCAGGCTGTGGAGTCGGCGGCAGAGCTTCCTGCAGCACGCCAAGCAGCGCGGACATCCCTGGACGATGTCCTTGGGGATGTCCGCGAGGCGTTGGGTTTGTAGCCGCCGGAGTCCGGCGTTTTAGAGTTCAACCTCGATATAGCCATCCACAAGGCGGGTGGCAAAGGTTGCGAGCTTAAGGTCGGGGTCGGTGAAGCACTCACCGGTTTCGAGGTCGTAAACCTCTTTGTGCAGCGGCGACGCAATGGTCGGCCGGCTGCCGCGGGACCCGATAATGCCGCGGGCCATGACGTTGGCCAGGGTGGCCGGGTCCTGCTGTGCGACGGCGAAGACTTCGCCGGGTGCGATGCGGAACAACGCTACCTGGCGGCCCTCGATCAATGCCGCTTCGCCCCAGGCCACTTCGAGTTCATCCACTGCGCACACACGGTGCCATTCGCCAACGGCGGTAGTAGTCAGCTCGTCGGCACGGTCCAGAATTACGGTCATTTCAGCCCCTCTCACTGTGTCCGGGCGCTGGCAATTTCCACCTTCACTCCCCCGGACCGGGCCACGCTTGCGGCCACTCTTCAAAGCTAGGGCGCGGGTGTTTCATCGGGGGTCCGCATTTGTGTCCGGTGCGTAAAAGAGACCTCACACCTTGCGAAATGCGTTCGTGATGCAGAAGTTAAGATCACGAAACAAAGGGGAAACTGAAGCGAAACTGCCCGTCCCTAGGCTGGAAGCACAAGTTGCGGAGATCCGTCTGCAACATCTGCGAAAGGCCCACCAGTGACCGGACACACTTCAAGTACAGAGAACCCGCGCCGCATCGTTGTCGTCGGAGGCGGCCCTGCGGCCCACCGTTTCGCCGACGCAATGTACAACCGCGGTCTTGAAGGCTGGCAGGTTACGGTTCTGACCGAAGAGGCGCACCTCCCCTACGACCGCGTTGCCTTGAGCAAGGCGCTGACGGAAACCGACGTGGACCTCACCCTGGGCGATGCTGCCATGTGGGACCACGAGGCCCTGACGCTGAAGACCGGCGAGCGCGCAGTCAAGATTGATTCCGTTGCCAAGAGTGTCCTCACCGCGGCGGGCAACAAGTACGAATACGACCACCTGGTGGTTGCCTCTGGTTCGGATGCAGCCCGGCTCCCCATCCCTGGCTCCGAGCACACCCACGTTTACCGCACGCTCGAGGACGTTTGGGCGATTAACAAGGCCATTGCGGAGCTCCGCGAAAAACTGGGCCGCAAGGTTAACGCGGTCACCATCGGCGGTGGCTTGCTGGGCCTTGAATCCGCTGCAGGCACCGAGCAGCTGGGCGCCACGCCGATCGTCATCAACGGTGCGCCGTGGCTCATGAACACGCAGTTGGATGAAGGCGCCGGCCAGGCACTTGGCCGCCTGATCGAGGCGAAGGGCTTCGAAGTCCACGGCGGTGTCTTCCCGTCCGAGGTACTGACGGACGACGACGGCCAGGTCACCGGCGTCCTGATGGCAGATGGCCGCATTATTGATGCGGACCTCGTGATCGTGGCTATCGGTGTAAAGCCGCGCGATGATCTCTTCCGCGCAGCTGAGGGCGAAGAGCAGCTGTTTAGCCTGGGCCAGCGCGGCGGCGTGGTGATCAACGATTTCTGTGCCACCGAGGTGGACGGTATTTGGGCTATCGGTGAAGTGGCCAACTTCGAGGGCATGTGCCTGGGCCTCGTTGCTCCGGCAAACACCATGGCCGAGATCGTTGCCGACCGCCTGCACGGCGGCGAGGCGACGTTCCCGGGCTTCGACACGGCCACCAAGCTGAAGTTGTCCGGGGTGGATGTGGCGAGCTTCGGCGATGCCTTCGCCACGACTGAGCACTCCCTCGAAATCGTCTACGCAGACCCCGCCCGTGGCGTTTACCAGAAGATCGTCACCACTGACGATGCCAAGACCCTCCTGGGCGGCATCTTCGTCGGCGATGCTTCGCCTTACATGAGCCTGCGTCCGCTGCTGGGACGTGAATTGCCTGCCGAGCCCGGCGCCTTCCTGAGCGCTGCCGGTGGCGGAGAGGCTCCGGAAACCGAGCTGCCTGACGATGCAATCCTGTGCTCCTGCAACAACGTGTCCGCCGGAACCATTCGCGACACCATCAATGGGTGCGGTGCCTGCGAAGGCAACGCCCCGGTCCAGGAACTCGGTGAGGTCAAAGCCTGCACGCGTGCCGGCACCCAGTGTGGTTCCTGCGTCCCCATGCTGAAGAAGCTCCTCGAAGGCGAACTGAAGAAGTCCGGCATCGAGGTTTCCAAGGCCCTGTGCGAACACATCAGCCTGTCCCGCCAGGAGCTGTTCGACGCCATCCGTGTCCTGGAACTTACCTCCTTCGAAGACATCATGGCCAAGTACGGCACGGGTGCTGGTTGCGATATCTGCAAGCCGACCATCGCCTCCATCCTGGCCAGCCAGCACTCCGCCTACGTCCTGGATGCCGGCCGTGGTTCCCTGCAGGACACCAACGACCGCGCCTTGGCGAACATGCAGAAGGACGGCACCTACTCGGTGGTACCGCGTATTGCCGGTGGTGAAATTACTCCCAAGGGTCTCGGTGTCATCGCAGCGGTCGCGGAAAAGTACAACCTGTACACCAAGATCACCGGCGGCCAGCGTATCGATATGTTCGGTGCGCGCCTCGAGCAGCTGCCGGACATCTGGAAGGAACTGGTTGATGCCGGCTTCGAATCCGGCCAGGCCTATGGCAAGAGCCTGCGCACGGTGAAGTCCTGCGTTGGGTCCACGTGGTGCCGCTTCGGCGTCCAGGATTCCGTAGCCATGGCCATCGCCCTGGAACTGCGCTACCGGGGCCTGCGCAGCCCGCACAAGCTGAAGATGGGCGTGTCCGGTTGCGCCCGCGAATGCGCGGAGGCCCGCGGCAAGGACGTCGGCGTCATCGCCACGGCTGACGGCTGGAACCTGTACGTCGGCGGCAACGGTGGTGCTACCCCGGCACACGCACAGTTGCTTGCCAAGGACCTGGATGACGAAACACTGCTGAAGTACATCGACCGCTACCTCATGTACTACATCCGTACCGCCGACCGCCTGCAGCGCACCGCGCGTTGGCAGGAAGAGCTCGACGGCGGCATCAAGCACGTCGAGGAAGTAGTGGTACACGACTCGCTTGGCATCGCCGAGGAGCTTGAAGCGGCCATGGCCAAGCACATCGACACCTACGAGGACGAGTGGGCTGAGACCTTGAAGGACCCGGAGCGCCTCCGCCGTTTCCGTTCCTTCGTCAACGCCCCCAACCAGAAGGACGAGTCCATCTCCTTCGTTCCGGAGCGGGGCCAGATCCGCCCTGCGACGAACGAGGAAAAGGGCGGAGTGCTCATCGCCTCCACCATCCCGGTCCGCCGCGAAACTGTCGGCGCAGAACCCGTCGGCGCAGAGAAGTAGGGGAACCCATGCAGCTCACCATTGATCTCACAGGCCGCGACGTCCTCGTCACGGGATCCGAAAAAGCCGCCCGCCAGGCCGTCCGCCGCTACGAGGCTGCCGGGGCCAACGTTTACCGCCTCAGCACGCCTGCCGGCGCACCCGGCGACGGACCGCTGCCCGAGCGTCCGTTCCTGGTAGCAGTGGTGGACGACGGCGACGCCGGCTGGGAGCCTTTGGTTGAACGCTGCGGCGGTGCCGGTATTCCGGTAGCTTTCGAGCCGGCACCAGGCATCGAGGGGCATGTGACCCTGGTGGGCGGTGGTCCGGGCGCCCTGGATCTCCTCACGGTTGGTGCGGTGGACGCCCTCCGCGATGCCGACGTCGTGTTTTACGATCGCCTGGCCCCGTACCAGGAGCTGGCCGACCTGACGTCCGGCGAGTTGGTGGACGTTGGAAAGCAGCCCGGGCACCACAAGGTCACGCAGCGTGACATCGAGAAACTCATGGTGGAAGCTGCGCTCCTGGGCAAGAACGTGGTCCGGCTCAAGGGCGGCGATCCATACGTCTTTGGCCGCGGCGGCGAAGAAGTGGCAGCCTGCGTTGCCGCTGGCGTTCCCGTCCGCGTGATCTCCGGCGTTACGAGTGCTATCTCCGTTCCGGCTGCAGCGGGAATTCCGGTAACGCACCGCGAGGTCAGCCACATGTTCACCGTGGTTTCCGGACACGCCCCGCTGACGGAGAAGGAACACACGCACCTGGCAGGACTCGGCGGCACGATCGTGGTCCTTATGGGCATCGGAACGCTCCCGCAGCTTGCCGCCGGTTTGCGCCGGGCGGGCATGGAGGCCGACATGCCGATGGCCGTAGTGGAGCGCGGCTACCGCCCGGGCCAACGCACCACCATCGCCGATCTGGGTACGATCGAAACGGCAGCCACCGGTTGCAGCAACCCGGCCGTGCTGGTCATAGGCGAGGTGGTCCGGGTGGCTGAAGCCAACCGTAATCATGCCGAAGCATCCGCTGAACTGAGCCGACTCGCGGCTTCGCTCCTTGAAGCCTGAAAGTAAATCAATGACTGTTGCACGTGCCTTTGAAATCCAAGACGTCACAACCGCCACGGACGTTTCAGAAGCTACCGAAGCGCCCTTGGACGGGTTCCGCATCGGCGTTACCTCGCATCGCCGTTCCAGGGACCTCATCGAGGCCCTGGAACGGCGCGGTGCGAGCGTGCTCCATGCCCCGGCCTTGAAAATCGCGCCCGTGCAGGAGGACATGGTCCTCATCGAGGACACCCGCACCATCATCGCCGCCAAGCCGGATATCTGCATCGCCACCACGGCCTATGGCATGCGCCGCTGGTGCGAGGCGGCGGACTCCTTCGGCATCGGCGAGCAACTCCTGGAAACACTCTCGGCCTGCCGCATGTTCGTTCGGGGACCCAAAGCCCGGGGGGCCGTCCGCGCGGCCGGCCTTGCCGACGTCGGAATCAGCAGTGACGAAACCACGGCGACACTTGTGGACATGCTCCTGGCGGAGGGCGTCCGGGGCAAGACCGTTGCTGTGCAGCTGCACGGGTACACCGATGTGCGCCAGCTGGAGCGCCTCCGGATGTCCGGCGCCACGGTCCTGACGGTGACGCCATACCGCTGGGTCAAGCCCGACGGCGAGGACAAACTCCCGCGCCTGATCGAGGCCGTGTGCAACGGCAACCTTGACGTCCTGACCTTCACCAGCGCCCCCGCAGTGGACGCGATGTGGAGCACCGCGCACGAGATGGGCCTGTACCGTCAGCTCATCGAGGCGCTCAAGGGGCCCGTCACGGTTGCCGCCGTCGGGCCCGTCACGGCACAGCCACTGGTCGACGCCGGCCTGACGCCACTCATTCCCGACCGTTACCGCATGGGCGCACTCATTCGCCTGGTGACGGAGCACCTGTCCTTGAACCACGTGCGCCGCCTGGAAACCAAGAGCGCCACCATCGAACTCCGCGGGCGCTGCCTGCGAATCAATGGCGAAGTAGTGGAACTCGCTCCGGCGCCCCTGCTCTTGCTCCGGGCCCTGCTGGGCGCCGGTGGTGCGGTGCTGTCCCGTGAATCGCTCTCGGACCTCCTGGACCTCCGCGGTTCCGTGCACGCCCTGGACATGACAGTCAGCCGGCTTCGCTCCTCGCTTCCGGACGGCAAGCTCATAGAAACCGTCGTGAAGCGGGGGTACCGGCTGCGGGCTTAAGTTCCCTGGGCTCGCTAGCCCGGGGCAAGCCCGCCTGCAGACCCTTGCTCAACAAGGCACCGCAACGTCCAGGACGTGCGGTGCCTTTCGCTTTTAAGGGCGTGCCCCTTGCCTTGACAGTTGCAAAACGTTTTAGGTAGTGTGATCCAGACAACATTCAAAACGTTTTGCAAAGGGCTGTCGATGACGACGAAGGTAGGAATCCGCGAAGTGGCGAAGGCTGCCGGCGTTTCAATCACCACTGTTTCCCATGCCCTCAACGACGCCACCAGCGATCGCGTGAACCGCAAAACGCAAGAACACGTCCGGGCGGTGGCCAAGGATCTGGGCTACGCCCCCAATCGTTTGGCCAGCGGACTGCGGAACCAGCGTTCGCAGATAATTGGCCTCGTCAGTGATCAAATCACCACCACGCCCTTTGCCGGGGCCATGATCCGTGGCGCCCAGGAAACCGCGTATCAGCGGGGCTACCTGCTGATGGTGCTCAATTCGGGGCTTGACAACGATCTTGAGAAACACGAAATCCAAACCCTCCAGCAACACCAGGTGGACGGGATCGTTTACGCCCGGATGTACCACCAGGGCGTCACGGTTCCCGAGGAGCTTTACGAAGTCCCCACGGTCCTGCTGGACGCGGCCTCCGCTGACAGTTCAATCTCCTCAGTGGTCCCGGATGAAATCGCCGCCGCGGAAAGTGCGGTGGAAATCCTGGCTGCTGCAGGGCATACAAGGATCGGGATGATCAACAATATTGACGACATCCCGGCCACGCACGGACGGCTGGAGGGCTACCGAAACGCCCTACTCCGCAACGGGCTGCCGGAAGATCCCCGGCTCGTCGCCTCCGCGGTCTCGGACACTGTCGGCGGCAGGCAGGCAGCGGCACAACTGCTGTCTTTACCTGATCGGCCCACTGCCCTGTTCTGCTTCAACGACCGCATGGCCATGGGCGCCTACCAATCGGCTTCGGCAGCAGGCCTTCGCATCCCGGAAGACCTCTCAGTGGTGGGAATGGACAACCTCGAACTCATCGCAGATGCGCTGTGGCCAGGGCTGACCACCGTTGCCCTTCCGCATTACGAGATGGGGTGCTGGGCCGTTACCCGGCTCCTGGACGACATTGAAAAACCCGGCACGCCGCCGGGGCAGAAAAAACTCATCTGCCCCGTCATCGAACGGGGTTCGGTGGCACCGCCACGCTGACATAAACCACCAACCCACACGAAACACCACGTCACCACACCGGAATTCCGCAAGAAGAGGGGCGCAGCCGTTGCAGCGGCTGCGCCCCGAAGGACCCGGGCCAATCATCCACACCCAAAATCAGCAGAAAGATTGAGAATCATGAACAAACGATTCACGCGGATCCTGGCAACCAGCATAGCTGCGGCGGCCCTCGTCGGCAGTCTGGGCGCCTGCGGCAAGGGCAGTTCCTCGTCCACAGGCGATGGCCCCAAAGAGATCACCATGTGGACCCACGCCGCCGGAAACCCGGAGGAACTGGCGGCGACCCAGGCGATCGTTGACTCCTATAACAAAAGCAGTGGCGCGAAGGCGCAGATCAAGGTGCAGGCCTTCCCGCAGGAGTCCTACAACGATTCCGTCGTGGGGGCTGCGTCAGCCGGGAAACTTCCCTGCATCGTGGACATTGACGGGCCCAACGTTCCCAACTGGGCATGGGCCAAGTACCTGGCGCCGCTGAAGCTGTCCGCGGACCTTTCCAAGAACCTCCCCAGCACTGTTGCCAAGTGGCAGGGCGAGACCTATGCGGTTGGGTACGGCGACGTCGCTTTGTCCATGTTTGCCCGCAAATCCGATCTCGCAGCGGCGGGCGTCCGGGTCGCCACCATAGAGAAGCCATGGACGAAGGACGAGTTCCAGGACGCGTTGACCAAACTCAAGGCACTGGGTAAATGGGATTACCCACTGGACATGGGTACTGCCGGAACCGGCGAGTGGCTGCCCTATGCGTACTCGCCGTTCCTGCAGTCCTTCGGCGGAGACCTGATCAACCGCGGGGACTACCAGTCTGCCGACGGAGCCCTGAATGGCGATAAGGCTGTCGAATGGGCCAAGTGGTTCCGCGGGCTGGCGGATCAGGGCTTCATGGCGACGAAGAGCGGGAAAGATTCCACCCAGGACTTCCTGAACAACAAGAGCGGCCTCCTCTACACCGGCTCCTGGGCCGGGGACAAGGCCCGGGCTGCCCTGGGAGATGAGCTGGTGGTCATGCCCAGCGTGGATCTGGGCAACGGTCCCAAGATCGGCGGAGCTTCCTGGCAGTGGGGCGTCACCAGCGGCTGCAACAATATGGATGCCGCGATGGACTATCTGTCCTATTCCTTGAAGCCTGAAAACGTGGCGTCCGTCATCAAGGCAACTGGAGGCATCCCGGCCACCAATGAAGCCGCGGCCCTGATTCCCGCATTCGCCGAGGGCGGTGCCAACCGTATCTTCATGGAGTTCTCGCGTCACTACGCGGTATTGCGGCCCGAAACCCCGGCTTACCCGTTCATCGCCACCGAATATGGCAAGGCTGTCCAGGACATCCTTGCCGGCGCGGATCCCAAGGCGGCCCTGGACAAGGCGGTCAAGGCGATTGACGCCAACATCAAGTCCAACGGCGGCTACAAGAACTAGCCGGCGGCAGCCGGACGGGCGACGGCGGCACTCACCCTGCCGCCGTCGTCGGACCTCCCGGCCCCCGACTGTCTACGGAGAATCCCATGACAACCACCCAAATTCCCCCAAGTCCTGGCCGCCGCGTGGCGGCCCCCGCCCCGGCGGCACCGCCCAGCAAACCCCACCGCCGGCCGCGCTACCTGCGCGAGCAGCTGAGCGGATGGGCAATGATTGCCCCCGCCGCAGCCCTGCTTCTGCTCTTTGTGTTCCTCCCCGCGATCCTGGGCTTCGGCCTGGCCTTCACCAATGCCCGCCTTGTGTCACCGCGACCCGTTGAGTTTGTGGGTGCGGACAATTTCGTCCGCCTCTTCACGGATCCCACGTTCTGGCGCGCACTGCTGAATGTCAGCTACTTCGCGGTTGTAGTGGTGCCCGTCCAGTCCGGCCTTGCCCTGGCGATGGCGCTCCTGATCAACAAGAAGTTCCACGGGGTGAACTTCTTCCGCACCCTGTACTTCCTTCCGGTGGTGACGTCCATGGTGGTGGTGTCCCTGCTGTGGCTGTTCATGTACCGCAAGGACGGGCTGATCAATGAGTTCCTGTCCGCGGCCAGCTTCGGCCTGATCGACGGCCCGGACTGGCTCAACGATCCAGCCACATCCATGCCTGCCATCATCATCCTGTCCATCTGGCAGGCCGCCGGCTTCCACATGATCATCTGGCTTGCCGGCCTGCAGAGCATCTCCGGGGAACTGTACGAGGCAGCCCAGCTTGACGGGGCAAGCCGCTGGCACCAGTTCCGGTACGTAACCTGGCCGGGCCTCAGACATACCCGAACCCTGATCCTGGTGACCATCACCATCCAGGCGCTCGGGCTCTTCGACCAAGTCAGCGTCATGACCCAGGGCGGGCCGCTCGATTCCACCACCACCATTATTTTCGAGGCGGTGCGCTCCGGCTTCAAGCAGCAGGAAACATCCTATGCATCGGCCATCTCCCTCGTATTCTTCGTCCTTGTGCTGCTGATCTCCGCAGTGCAGCGCTACCTGACCCGAGAGAAGGACTGACATGAAAGAGACACTCACATCCAAGCGTCTCAGCAGTGCAGGGACCATGCTGGTGCGGATCCTGTTCGCCGTCGTCGCCGCATTCCCTCTCGTGTTCATGCTGGTGTCTTCACTCAAGCCGGACCATCAGATCTTCGGGGACATGACCTCGGTGGCAGCCTTCCTGCCCATCGGCAATATCTCGTTCGACAACTACGCTGCTGTGTTTGACCGTGTGCCAGCCGCCCGCTTCCTGATCAACTCCATCGGCGTTTCTGCTGTGACAGTGGTGCTGGGGATCTTCATCAACAGCCTCTGCGCCTTCGCCCTGTCCCGGATGGAGGTCCGCGGCAAGCGCATAGTGTTCACCGCGATCCTGGCCACGCTGATCGTCCCCTTCCAGACGCTGGCGCTGCCGCTGGTGTGGTGGGTGAACCAGTTGCCGTTCTTTGAGCTCAACGGGTTCAGCCTCGAGATCTCCAAGGGCTGGCTGGACACGTACCAGGTCCAGATCATCCCGTTCATCGCCAATGCGTTCTCCATCTACCTGTACCACCAGTACTTTGAGTCGATCCCGAAGGAACTGGATGAGGCCGCGAGGATTGACGGCGCTGGCTGGTTCAGGATCTACCGCCTGGTGGTGATGCCCCTGGCAGGCCCAGCTACAGCCACGGTGGCGATCCTGACGTTCCTGCCCGCCTGGAACTCCTACCTTTGGCCGCTCATGGTGGTCCAGTCCGAGGAGCTCCGGCCCGTCATGATCGGCATCCAATACTTCTTCCAACTCAACGTCTCCTGGGGCGAAGTCATGGCTTATGCCTCCCTCATCACCGTCCCGGTGGTAGTGCTGTTCATCGCGTTCCAGCGCTCCTTCATCAACAGCATCGCCTCCAGCGGCGTCAAGGGCTGACCATCTTGTCCCTCATGCGAAAGGGAAATACTCCCATGAACACAACCGCCGACCTCGACTGCCGGTACCGGCCCCAGTGGCACTACTCCGCGCAGCGCAACTGGCTCAACGACCCCAACGGACTTCTCTACTCCAAGGGCGTCTACCACCTCTTCTACCAGCACAACCCGGACGGCGATACGTGGGGCAACATGTCCTGGGGCCACGCCACCTCGGTGGACCTGCTGCGTTGGGATGAGCAGCCAGTTGCCATCCCCTGCGATGACGAGGAAGCCATCTACTCCGGCTCCGCTGTGGTGGATATCCATAACACGAGCGGTCTCGGCACCGCAGACAACCCGCCCCTCGTGGCGATCTATACGAGCGCCTACACCTCCGGCTCGCCCATGGCCGGCCTTCAAGCGCAGTCCCTTGCCTACAGCACGGATGACGGCGCCACCTGGACGAAGTACTCGGGAAACCCTGTGCTGGACAGGGCCTCCCCGGACTTCCGTGATCCGAAAGTCTTTTGGTACGACGGCGACGCCGGCAGTTACTGGGTCATGGTCGCCGTCGAAGCAGCCCGTCGTGAAGTCGTGCTCTATAGCTCACCGGACCTGCTGTCCTGGGAATACCTCAGCACCTTCGGCCCGGCGAACGCCACAGAAGGCGTGTGGGAATGTCCGGACCTGTTTGAACTTCCAGTGGATGGCGACGCCTCCAACACCCGGTGGGTTCTGGTGGTAAACCTCAGCCCGGGCGGTATCGCCGGCGGCTCCGGCGGCCAGTACTTCCTCGGAACGTTCGACGGCGTGACGTTCCATTCCGAAACAACCGTCACCGAAGGCCTCCAGGCCGATGACACCCGGATGGCCGAGTACGGCTGGCTCGACTGGGGCCGGGACTACTACGCCGCCGTCTCCTTCAGCAACGTACCCGGCGGACGCCGGCTCATGATCGGCTGGATGAACAATTGGCAGTACGCCGCTGAGACACCCTCAGACGGCTGGCGCAGCGCCATGTCGCTCGTTCGCGAAGTGAAGCTGGTTTCCCGAGGCGGGCGTCCCGTGTTGTTACAGGAGGCAATTGACCCCTTTGAAGACCATGCGACGGAGAATTTGGCACTGGCTGGGCAACGGCTGGAACCCGGCCTGACGTGGCTTCCCGAAGAGGTATCCGGGGACGTGCTAAGGATCGATGCCGAGTTCGAGCCCGGGCATGCCGGAAGGGTCGGCATCGTGCTGCGGGCCGACCCCCGGCAAGGGGCCGCACCGGGCGGCTTTTCCGCAGGTATGGAGTGCACAGTGCTGGCCTACGACCCGGCGACGGGGGAACTCAGCCTGGACCGCACCGAATCCGGCAACGTCGGATTCCACGAGGCATTTCCTTCAGTGGATCGCGTTGCTGTACCTCTGGAAGATGGCCGGATACGGCTTCGCATCTTTGTGGACCGCTGTTCCGTGGAGGTCTTCGCCCAGGACGGCAGGGCGACCATCACCGATCAAATCTTTCCGGCGGACTCCAGTACGGCCCTTGCCCTCCTTGCAGAAGGTGAGGGGGCCAACCTGGTGAGCTTCGCCGTCGTGCAGTAACGGCAGCACCAACTACACGCGGGGTGCGGAAAGCCGGGCCACCTGGGCGGGTTGGAGGGGTCGTGTCGCGTGGCCTTGAAGGAGGAAGAACAGACGTGCTGTTTCTTCTACCTCCTCAACAGCGTCCACCGCTTGTGGCAGGGAGGGCGCGGAAACGATCGGTCCGTGGTTGGCCAGCAGCAGGGCACGGCTCGATGCCGCAGCTTTTTGGGCCGTCACGCCCAAGCCCTCGTCGCCCGGCGCGAAATACGGCAACCGGACCAGCCGTCCAACCCTCATGGCAAAGTAGGCCGTCAATGGTGGCAGAACGTCTTCGTCATCCAGGTCCGCCAGGCACGAAAGGGCGGTGGCGTAGGTGGAATGCAGATGGACGGCGGCATGGTCCTGCGGCCTTGCCTTGTACATCGCCAGGTGAAGAAAGGCCTCTTTGGAGGGGCGGCCCCCGGACAGGTGTTCTCCGGTGCCGGAGACCATGGCCAGATCTTCGGTCCTGAGTTCGCCCAGGGAAGCGTTTGTGGGGGTGACCAGCATTCCGCCGTCCACCCGTAGGCTAAGGTTTCCGGATGTTCCCCGGGTCAGCCCCCTTTGGTGGAGGGACCTGGCCAACCGGACGAGCTCCTGGCGGCTGTCCATGCCGGTCATCGGCCATGGTCCCATGCATCAAGGAAGAGCCGCGGGTCTCCGAGGTTTCCGGACTTGAGCAGGATGGACAGCCGTGGGTCGGTTTCGGTTTCCAGCCATGGCACCCCGGGTGAGACTTCCTTGCCGACGCGGGCTGTCGTGATGCCGAGCCTGCGGACCACAGCGCCGGAGGTTTCTCCGCCGGCGATTATGAGTTGGCGGCAGCCCATCCCGACGAGTCCTTCCGCGATCGCGGATAGGGCGTCTTCGGCTATTTCGGCAGCCCGGGCCTTGCCAAGATGCCTTTGGGCACTCAGGACTTCCTCTGGAGAAGTAGTGGAATGTATCAGGATGGGCCCGCCGGGCAGATTTTCCCGGGCGAATATCAGCGCTTCGGCCACTACGTCCCGTCCTTCGACGATGGCGACAGGATCCACCTGGAAGCAGGGGTGCATCTGGCGGAACACTTGGATTTGGGCGTTCGTCATCTCCGAGCAACTGCCCGCGACCACTGCGGCCGGACCGGTAGGACGGCTGGCATTCCCCAAGTCCGGTGTGACACGGTGCCCACGCGCCGCCGCCAAGCCTCCCACCAGTCCCGATCCGCCAGTGACGAGCGGGTGATCCAGGAGTGCAGCCCCGAGCACGGTGAGGTGGTGGTCGCTGAGTGTGTCGACGACCACGTACCCGGCACCTTGACTGCCCAGGGTTTCGAGTTCCGCGCCAACCGCGGATGCTCCTGCCTCTATTGCTCCATGGCCGATGTGACCCACGGGGTTGCTGGTTTGGGCCTGGAGAAGTCGTGGCACGTTCGAATCCGTCATCGGGGTCAGCGGGTGGTGACGCATGGATGATTCCTGCAGGAGGTCCGTACCGGCGAACAGAACGCCGTTGTATACGGTCCGTCGTAATGCAGGAGTTCCTGGAGCAACGACTGTGACCATGCCGGCCGGGACTAACTCTTCGCGTAGGGCATCTGCCACTGGGCCGATGTTGCCTTCCGGAGTTGAGTCGAACGTGGAGCAGTACTTGAAGTAGAGCTGCTGCACGCCGAGGGATTTCAGGGCACGCGCCGCGGCCAGAGACTGTTCTACGGCCGCGGCGGCCGGCACGCTGCGGGTCTTCAGTGAAATGACGATGCAGTCAACATCGTCCAGGTTCGTTGATGGGTCAGGCGTGCCGAAGGACTGCACTACCCGCATTCCGGCGCTGGCAAGGGTGCCGGCCACGTCCGAGGCTCCTGTGAAGTCATCGGCGATAACGCCCAGCCAAGGGGCATTGGCCTGCGTTGGTATGTCAGACATGGTTCGGATCTTTCTCGGTTACCGGCGCTGTTGATGAGTCGTGGGAAGGAAAAAGAGAGCTGAGCTGGCTCATTCCAGAATCCGGCGAAGCCAGCACAAGAGGTCCTCCCAGCTCTCCTTGGGTGTGGTCAACGACGCGGGCCATCGACGCTTGGGCGAGAACGATCACATCGCACTCCGCTGCCAGTTCCGAGAACGCGGCGAGCACCAAGCTGTCATGCAGCTGACGGTCACCTGCTCGCAGAGCCTGGAAAGCGCCGTCGACCATTCTGGCGGTGATGTCGGGCTTTTTGTTCCGCCTTTCGGCGGAGTCCCGGACAAGGCGGGTGGTTGGTCCGAGGGTTGCGGACAGGGTCGCGAGCACTCCGATCCTGGCACCCGATTCGACGGCGACCCCGGCCATGGGAGCGTCGATACGCAGAACGGGGATGGAGACAAAGTCCTTGGCGGCAATTGCGGCTTCGCCGATGGAGGAGCAACTCACCAACAATGCCTGGGCACCTGATTCCTCGGCGTAGCGCGCATAGTTGACCAGCCGTCGTCGAACATGTCCTGGCGTTGTTCCCATGGCAATGGTGTCCTGGAGCAGGGATTCGTCCACGTAGTGCAGGACACGAAGGCCCGGGACTACCTCGGAGGCGAGGGTTTCCATGTCCTTCACCAAGCCGGGGATGGTGTGCAACATTGCAAGTACCGGGGGGTTAGTCATGCAAACGAGCGTATGGCACAAAAAGCCAATGATTATCAGCGCATCGGACAACCCATTCTTTCTGAAAACGAAAGAAGTGGTCCCCTTGTAGTGAGGAAAGCTAGGACCCCAACCTCGCCGCCAGCCCCTGGCGCAGATGGTCAATGGCCGCGGTGATCCGGCGGGGTGTTTTGGCCGTGGCAGGGTAAAGGGCAAAAATATCGGCGCTTGGGGTCGGGACGTCCGGGAGGATCTGCTGGAGTACTCCCTGACGGATCAGCGGGTTGACGTGCCACGTAGAGCGCATAATCAACCCGAGGCCCTGGATGCACCAGTCGGTCACTACGTCTCCGTCGTCGCTGATCATGCTGCCTCTGACATCGACGTAATCCTGCCCCTGTCCGCCAAAGCGCCACAGCGAATAGTCGGCATTGTTTTCCCGCAGGACGATGCAGTTGTGGCGCTCCAGATCCCTGATGGTCCGCAGCGGAGGGGCACCTTTCATATAGCCCGGCGCGGCGCACACAATCCTCCGGTTCGGCGCGAGGAGTTTTCCCTTGAGCCTGGAGTCCGACAATCCTCCAACGCGGACCGCGATGTCGAAATTCGTGCCGGCTATGTTCAAAGGCAGCGGCGAAAGCTCCAGGTCTATCTGAATCAGGGGGTGCTGCCGGACGAACTCCCCCAGCAGCGGCGCAATGTGCTTGCGTCCAATGCCCAGGCTCGAGTGCACACGGAGGCGCCCCTTGAGCTCACCATGCTGCACGGACAGCGCGTCTTCGAGATCTGTTTTCTGCTGCAGGATGGCCACGGCACCTGTCGCATAACGTTGTCCCTCTTCGGTGAGGGTCAGTCGGCGGGTGCTGCGCCGGACCAGCGCTACCCCAAGCCGTGACTCCAGCGCAGCAAGGCGTTTGCTGACGGCTGACACCGACTTTCCCCAGTTCCTGGCTGCTTCAGTGAGGCTCTGGGAACGGGAGATCTGTTCAAAAAACTCCAAATCATCGATCGATGTAAGGTCCATCTCCTGCTTCTTTCGTTTTTGGAAACAATGCATTGTCTCACAGCCCCTTAATCGGCTTCTTTTTGTGTCGTACGCTCGAGTGACTGGAAGCACAGCCGACGGTGGAGCTCTCCAACTGAACCCGAAACCGGAACAACGGCGCGCAATAAGGGAAAGCAAGGTAAAGCATGACTGCACTCGAAACGGACGTCGTCATCGTCGGTGTCGGCTCCGTAGGAAGCATGGCAAGTTGGCAGCTCGCCTCCCGCGGTCAGCGGGTCATCGGAATTGACAGGTTTTCAATCCCGGGCCCCTTCTCCGCCTACGCCGGGGAATCCCGTATCTTCCGCAAGGTATACGCAGAAGGCGGGCACTACACCCCTCTCCTACAGAGGTCACAGGACCTTTGGCGTGAACTGGAGAAAGCCACCGGTACCGAGCTACTCACCACCACCGGCGCTGTCACGATTTACGACGACAACAACCCGCGGCTGGCATCCCTCCTTGCAGCGGGGAAAGACAACGGCCTTGACTACCAGCTTCTCCGGGGCGAAGAAGCAAGGGCAAAGTATCCCGAACACGTGATTAGGGACACGGACGTTACAATCCTTGATCCGGAGGGCGGTTACCTGAAGTCGGAGAAGGCCGTGACGGTGGCCCTGGCAGAGGCCGCCCGCCTTGGCGCCCGGTTCCTCGGAAACCGGAAAGCACACAGCGTTGAGAAGCATGGTGACCGATACCTCGTCCGGACAGACCAGGAAGAAATCATTGCCTCGCGGGTGATCATCTCCCAAGGCAACGGTGCGGGAGCACTCTGCAAAGAACTCGGCGTCCACCTTTCCGTCCTGCCGCAAATCCTTACCTGGTTCCCCGCTGCGGACCCGGCAACATTCTGCAGGGAAGACATGCCGGTCTTCCTCAGGAGGGCCGAGGAAGACGGCAGGCCGGACAAAGCCCAGTTCTACGGATTCCCGAGTGCTGACGGTTGGACGGTGAAAGTCGTCGCGAGCATATTCCTGGATGAGGTTGAGTCCATGGAGAAGCCTCCTACCTGGGATCCCCGGCATTTGAACACCATCCGGGCGTGGGTCCGGGAGTTCATTCCCGGACTGGTTCCGGAACCCCTTCGGGTTGCCGTGTGCGCGGATGGTCATTTGCCTGACGCGACGGGGCTGCTGGGGCTGGTTCCCGGAATGGAAGGCGTGGTGGCCGCCGCCGGCTTCTCCGGCCACGGCTTCAAGATGGCCTCCGCGCTGGGAGCCGTTGCCGCAGACCTTGTGCTGGACGGAACAACGGCCACAGACGTCAGTTTCCTGAACCCCGCGAGGTTCCTCGGACCAGACGCACGGCTCTCCTCACTGGCTCTGGGTTGAGCCTAAGAATCCCCTCCTCTACCCCCAAAAAAATACAAGATCCTTAAGAACGGACGAATCATGGCAGACACGAACTTTCGGCCGAAGTACATCTCCTACGATGTCTACGGAACGCTGATCAATTTCAACATTTACCCCACCACCCAGCGCTTGCTCGCCGATCGCATCCCCGAAGAACAGTGGCTTGCCTTCAAGAAGGTATTCCGCGCGTACCGGTTCGACGAGGTCAATGGCGACTACAAGCCCTACGTCGAGATCCTTCAGAGTGCCTTTGACCGCGCGTGCAAGCGGTTTGGCATTGGACCGACCCCGGGTGCCGGCGCAGAGCTTGCTGAAGCGGTACGCAGCTCCGTCGCCCACGAGGATGTGCCGGCTGCGCTGAAGCTCCAAGGCGACAACTACAAGCTGGTGGCCCTGTCCAACGCCGACGACAGTTTCCTGGACATCAGCATTCCCAAGCTCGGTGCAGAGTGGCACGCTGTGTTTACCGCTGAGCAGGCCCGGGCCTACAAACCGCGTCTTCAAGCGTTCGAGTACATGCTCGATACCCTGGATGCCAGGCCGGAGGACTTCCTGCACGTCTCCTCGCATCCCCTGTATGACCACATCCCGATGTACAACCTGGGCTTCCGGGACCTTGTCATGCTGGACCGTGGTGCTGAACCCTTCGCCGACGGGTACAACATCGCCACTGTGAAGTCCCTGGACGAGCTCAATAGGCACCTCGGTCTGTAGATATTCGCAAAAACCGCCGGAGGGGAACGACGCATTAAGCGGCGCTCCCCTCCGGCGGTTTGGAAAACCGGCTAGTTCTTGTGCACCAGGTAGATGGCGCCGGTGGTCACGTCCTCTTCGAGCGCCTCCAGCGTACGTCCCCGGGTTTCCGGGACCTGGGTGTAGATGAAGACCAGGGCGAGGATGCCCACAACACCAAACAGGAAGAACGTTCCCGTGATACCCATCCCGGCAACGAGTGTGGGGAAGAAGAGACCCAGCAGGGCGTTTGCGATCCAGAGGCAGAAGACGGACAGGCCGATGGCGAAGCCGCGGACGTGCAACGGGAAGATCTCGGACAGCATCACCCAGACCGCAATGTTCAGGAACGTCTGCATCGATCCCACGAACGCCACAACCAGGAAAAGGATCACGAACGGCCTGGCTGCATTGCCCACGGGGAGGACGATCGACGCGATGCCGATGAGGAAGTGGCAGACCGTGGTCAAGGTGAAACCAAGGAGCAGCGTGGTGCGGCGGTTAACGCGCTGCATCAGCGTCAGTGCAATGACACCCCCGACGACGGCGATCACACCGGGCGCGATGTTGGCGATGAGGGCGGCGTTGGAGTCGAATCCGGCCTCAACGAGTACGGATTGGCCGTAGTACATGATCGAGTTGATGCCCGTCAGCTGTTGAGCCACACCCAACCCGATGCCTACAAGAATGATGCGCAGGATCCACTTGTCCTTCAGTGCACCCCATGAGGTAGCCCTCGATGCCCTTTCTTCGTCCGCGAGGTGCTTTACGTCTGCCATTTCTGCCTCGGCGCGATCGTCCGAACGAATGGTCTTCAGCACCGCCAAGGCCTCCGGGTTTCTGCCCTTTGAGATCAGCCAGCGAGGAGATTCCGGCATCCGCAGCATGCCAAAGAACAGTGCGATGGCGGGAAGGGCGGCAACAGCGAGCATGATCCGCCAGACCCCGTCAACTTCGCCCCAGACATTGCCGATGATGGCGTTGACAACGAACGCAGCCAGCTGGCCGATGACGATCATGAGTTCGTTCCGCCCGGCCAGGGAACCACGGATTTCGTAGGGCGCCAGCTCGGCAAGGAAGACGGGCACCACAGTGGAAGCACCGCCTACGGCCAGGCCGAGGATAATGCGCCCAATGACCATTACCTCGAAGCTTGGCGCCGAGACACAGGCCAAGGTACCAGTGAGGAACAGCACGGCCAGGAGGATGATCGTCTTCCTGCGGCCCCAGCTATCGGAGAGGCGGCCACCTCCGACTGCTCCGGCAGCTGCGCCAAACAAAAGCGAACTGGTGACGATTCCTTCCGTGAGCGGCGTCAGGGCGAGGTCGGCCGTCATTGGCCTCAGTGCGCCGTTGATGACACCCGTGTCGTAGCCGAACAGCAGGCCGCCGAACGTTGCCACCAAGGCAACAAGGCCCAGCCGCTTACGGTGTGGGCCATTGGTTAGCGGGGGAAGGGCGGCATTGCCGGTTCCTTTGCTCTGCGTTTGCGTAGCAGACATCAGGACTCCTTTGTCAGTGTGTTGCGGGCCATACTCGCCCGCGCTGAATCCAGACTAACGCGCGAAAGGCTTAAATGTAAGGTCAAACTAACAAATGATGAATTTACCCGCTTTGCCCGTGGGAGGATGAACTATGGCTCCTGACCCTCAACACCGCCCCGCCACGCAAAGCGACGTCGCGCGCGAAGTGGGCGTGTCCCGCACCTTGGTGTCCTTCGCCTTTCGCGGCGCGCCAGGTGTCAGCCACGAGACGAAGCAGGCCATCTTCGAGGCCGCGAAGCGTCTCGGGTACCGGCCCAACGCGGTAGCAGCCGATCTGGCACGCAAGCACCGTTCCGCCGTCGGGCTTTATCTGCTGGATATCCGCAACGAGATTTACGCTGATGTCCTCAGCGGCGTCCGCACGGCGCTCCCCCAAGACAACAACCGGCTCATCCTGAGCGTTTCGCGGTCCGTGGATGGTGTGGATCCCGGCGCGCTGGAATCGCTGATTGAGGCCCGGGTCGGAATTATCATCGCCGCGACGCTGCTGGACTCGGACGAACACGTGCAGGAGATGGCCCGGATCGTCCCGCTGGTGAGTGTGACCCGGCCGGTGCCCGGCGTGGACAGTGTCTACTCGGATGACCTTGCGGGGGCTCGGGCGGCAACTGAACATCTACTTGGCCTCGGGCATACGCGCATCGCCCATCTCTCTGGCCCGGTCTACGACGGCCACGTCGTCCGCCGCCAGAGTTACGAGCAGACAATGCGGGCCGCCGGACTCACGCCGCAGACGGTTGCCGCAGAGGACTTCACGCCGGACGCAGGAGAGCGGGCCGCCGCACAAATACTGAACCAGCACCACCGGCCCACGGCAATCTTCACCCACAACGACCAGCTGGCCCTCGGCGTCCGTGAAGCGGCCTACGCACGGGGACTCTCGATTCCCGAAGATTTGTCCCTTGTGGGCTACGACAATTCCAGGACAGCACACCTGCACGGCATCGACCTCACATCCGTGGATTTGCATGCCGTTGAATTGGGCCGGACCGCCGGCACAGTAGCCCTGGAGCGGCTCAATAATCCGGATGCCCCTATCGCCGACGAACGCCTCATGCCGCAGTTGGTGGTGCGCAACTCCACGGCGCGGGTCAGGGGCGCAGCCGGTTAGTTGAGTTTTACGTGTGGGTCGGGGTCAGCCGTGAATGGGTTCGCCAGCGACCTGCTGGTCGGCGAGGTTGATGAAAGGCTCAAGGTGAATGATGAATGGGCTGGATGTGGGTGCAAGCTCCAGCGCTGACGGGACGTCTTAGCGGCCGTGACGCGGCCTCTTAACGGCCCACGCTATACCGCACATGGGTGACGAGTTTGGTGCCGGCCACTTCCGTGGGTTCAAGCTTGAGATTGCCCACGCCGTCCAACAACCGCTCGCCTCCGCCCAGGATCATGGGCGAAATGTGGAGCCGCAACTCGTCCATCAGCCCTGCGTCCAGGTACTGGCGGGCTGTCCGGGCTCCGCCGGCGATGGCTACGTCTTTGCTTCCTGCGGCCTTCCGTGCCTGGGCAAGGGCGGATTCGATCCCGTCGGTCACGAAATGGAAGGTGGTGCCGCCCTGCATCTCCAACGGCTCATGCTGATGGTGGGTCAGGACGAAAACCGGCGCGTGATAGGGCGGTTCCTCACCCCACCATCCCCGCCATTCCTCGTCCCACATGTCCGGCCCGGGGCCCGCGAACATGTTCCGGCCCATGATGAAGGCACCTGCAGCGAGGATTTCTTCAACCTGGGCCGCGTTGGCTTCGGCCTCTTCAAACATCCATCGGTGCAGCAGCTCTCCGCCGTCGCCCAGTGGCTCCGACATTCGCTGGTTGGGACCGGCGACGAAGCCGTCCAGGGAGATGGTCAGATCGCACGTCACTCGACTCATTTGCCCATCATGCCACTGGGAAACCCGATAGGGCGTTGCTTCCTGACCTTGTTTGGCGACGAGTACCGCCATAATCAACCTCCTTTGGGTGATTTGTGGGCCAGTGACAGCCAAAGAGGGTCAGGAAGCCAGTGGCCACCCTCGCCAAATCCCCACCCGCGGCGGAAACTGGGGCTACACATCTCAGGAGGACCACATGACATCCGTGCTGTTGGAGCGACTCAACATCCTGGTCGGTGAATGGGAGACTACTGCCCCCGGCATGGACGCTGTGGGCCGAACAACGTTCGAATGGCTGCAGGGCGGCGGTTTCCTGATCCAACGCTCCACTGTGGAGAGGCCGGAATTCCCGAATGCTATCTGCACTATCGGCGCTACAGGATCAGACGGCGCACTCCAGCAGCACTACTTTGATTCCCGAGGAGTCGCCCGCGTCCTGGACATGACCCTGGAAGGGAATGTGTGGACCCTTTTCCGGGATGGCCCCGATTGGCCGCAACGCTACATTGGCCACATCAGCGAGGACGGGAACACCATCACAGGCCGCTGGGAACGGGGAAACTACCTCGGTGCACCGCTTGAGCACGACTTCGACCTGAACTTCACCCGGATCATCGCGTGACATCCGGCCGGCCGCGCTGGATCACAGGAATAACTCCACCTCATGGACAGATCCCCGGCCCGGTGGGAACATAAGGGCGATAGTCCGGAGGCACCGCCCGGTCACGCCGGAGCTGCCTTCATGTCAGCTTTCCTCTGAGAGGAACGGCCATGGGTCGTCTGGGGACCGGGAACAGCGGGAATACGGGTGCGGATCCCGCACCCGATCCGGCACGCCACAGTGCACAGGACATCGAAAGACACCACATCGAAGAAGTTGACGCCGTGGTGGTCGGTTCCGGGTTCGGTGGTTCGGTGGCTGCACTTCGCCTGGCCGAGGCCGGACAATCCGTGGTGCTCATGGAACGTGGCAAGCCCTATCCGCCCGGTAGTTTCGCGCGTTCGCCCGCGGAGATGGGCCGGAATTTCTGGGACCCGGACCGCGGTCTGTATGGGCTTTTTGATGCCTGGACATTCCGGGGCACGGAGGGCCTGGTGTCCAGTGGCCTGGGCGGCGGTTCTCTAATCTACGCCAACGTCCTCCTGCGCAAGGACGAGAAATGGTTCGTCAACGAGTCCCCCATCCCTGGCGGCGGTTACGAGAATTGGCCTTTCACGCGGGCGGACCTTGACCCGTACTACAAGGCCGCAGAAGACATGCTCCAACCGGTCCGTTATCCGTACCATGACACGCCCAAAACCCTGGCCATGGAGAAGACAGCCGCAACCCTCGGCCTACCCATCAGCAGGCCACCCATTGCCGTCACGTTTTCCACGGAGCCCACCAAGGAACCTCAAACCAACAGGCCACTCCCCCTCCCGGAGTACGGCAGCATCCACGGTCCAAACACCGTCCGGACCACGTGCACGCTCAGCGGTGAATGCGACATAGGCTGCAACGCCGGTGCCAAGAACACGCTGGACCACAACTACATCTCGGCAGCCGCTCATCAGGGGGCGGATATCCGCACATTCCACGATGTCCGCGGGATCAGGCCACTTGCAAGGGGAGGATACGAGGTCCGCTATGTGGTGCACGATCCTGAGCGCCAAGGCGAACTCCTCAAGGAACGAATCATTCACTGCCGCCGGCTCATCCTTGGCGCCGGCACGTTCGGCACCAACTTCCTGCTCCTGCGTAACCGAAGCTCACTGCCCGCCCTGAGCGACGCCCTGGGCACCCGTTTCAGCGGCAACGGCGATCTGCTGACGTTCATCATGGGCGCCAAAACTCCTGGCGCGAATGGTTCGCCACCGGGAGTGCGAACACTCACCGGCAGCCGCGGGCCAGTCATCACCACAGCGATCCGGATTCCCGATTCCAACGACGACGACGGCGATGGCCGCGGCTACTACGTGGAGGACGCCGGGTATCCGGCCTTCATGAACTGGCTCATGGAGACCGCCCAGCTCAGCACCACCGTTAAGCGGACAGCCAAGGTTGCCCGTCAACTGCTGAAGGACAGATTGTTCGACGCCGGGCGGTCCAACGTTTCGGCCGACCTCGCCGCCGCACTGGGTGACGGTCGCCTATCCTCCAGTTCCGTGCCGCTGCTCGGGATGGGAAGGGATATCCCCGACGGCGTCATGACCCTTCGCGACGGAAGGCTCGCTATCGCATGGACCATGGCCACGTCCAAGGACTACTTCGGACGCGTCCGCGGAACGATGTCCGAGATCGCCAAGGACCTCGACGGGGACTTCATCGACAACCCCCTGTGGTGGGCCAAGCGCGTCATCACGGTCCACCCGATTGGCGGCGCACCATCCGGCCGCCATCCCGGCGAGGCGGTGTGTGACTCCTATGGTGAGGTGTTCGGTTATCCCGGCTTGTTCGTCATGGACGGGGCAGCCATGCCTGGCCCGGTGGGCGCCAACCCTTCGCTGACCATTTCCGCTTTCGCCGAACGCGCATGCCACCACATCCTGGAGGACGGCCACGTCCTTAAAGACACTTACAGTGCCGGACACAGGGGAATTTCCCCTGCCGATACTGCCGGAAGTGACGACTGGACCAGTGATGATCTGCTTGGCGCTGACGACACTGCGAACGACGTCGACGCCTCGGTTCCGCGCGAATTGGCGCCGGACGCGACCAAGGGCAAGGGTGCGCGGGAGGAGCGGCCTGCGAGCGCAGTTGAGGATGGCGCAGCTGCCACGACGGGAACCAGGAGCCGTGGTTTGGGGTTGCCGCAACTGCCGGACCAGCAACCGGCTGCAAGAGACGCGCGGACGTCTGTACGGTTCACGGAGCAGATGCATGGCTGGTTCAGCCCGGGAATCACTGACCCGGAGAAGGGGCGAAGCCTGGGCAGGGACCGGAGCCGCAGGATCATGTTCGAGCTGACGATTACCGCAGAGGACATGGACGCGTTTGTGGAGGATCCGAGCCACCCTGCGAAGGCGGAGGGGTATGTGCTCGCAGACTTTTTCGGTGGCCGGATGCCTGTGGAGCGCGGCTGGTTCAACCTCTTTGTGGAGGACGCTTCCGACGACGGCAGGCCGGCCAGGCGCATGCTGTACCGGTTGTGGCTGCGGGACCCGGGCGGGACACCGTTCACGTTCACCGGGTACAAGTTGATCCATAACGAGGCAGGGCTGGATATTTGGCAGGACACCACAACGCTGTACGCGAGAATCCTGCGTGGCCACGTTCCGCCGTCGGAAGCCTCTGACGTCCAAGAGCCCGGCGAGGAGGACGTCTTCGGTGCCGGGATTCTGTACATCCGCCCGCTGGACTTCGCCAAGCAGCTGACCACCTTCCGTGCCGAGGGTCCGGCGCTGGCCGCGGGTTTGGCGTCCTTCATGAAATTGTTCGCCGGTGAGTTGTGGCAGGTCTACGGGCGGGGCCTCAAACGGGTTCCGTTCCCGGTCCGGAGCCCACTGCGACGGCCACGCAGATGAAGAGCTGGGAGCTTGCGAGGCATCGTGCTGTCCTGGGCTTCACTCCCCAGGCAGCGGTTCGCTGGCTCTCGCCGATGTCCCTGGCACGGACGGCATTGAAGGTCATGGCAGCTACTGTGTTCGCGGACTTCGGCGACAAGAGGGAACTCGAGGGGAGCTTCCCTGGGGATCCCTTGCGCTTGGACAAACTCCCCGTCCCTGGCCAACCGGCCCAGCCGCCGGTCACAAGCCGAGGGCTCCCGTCGCCCGGGGAGCTTGAAGCGTCCCGCACCGCAAAGCCCAGCGAGCCCTTGGCGCCCGTGGACCTATGGCTCGATTACACCGCCGATCTTGGAGACGGCTTCGACGCGACCTACTCCGTCGCGCTGCTGCTTGCCGAGGACAAGCTAACGGTTGACGGCCATGATCTTCCCCGCGGGAGGGTCCTGGTCCTGGGCGGCGATGAGGTGTACCCCGTTGCCTCACCGGCCGCCTACGAGAACCGGATGGCAGGACCATACCGGATGGCGCTCCCCAGTCCTGCGTTGCAGGGCCCGCTGAGCGCCCTAAAACCCGTGCCAAGCACGCAGAGTGGGCCCCACAACGAGACACCCATCATGCTCGCGCTCCCCGGCAACCACGACTGGTACGACGGCCTCACTTCGTTCATCCGGATGTTCACCCGGCAACGGAGCATCGGGGGCTGGCGGACCATCCAGACCCGCAGCTACTTCGCGGTCCGGCTCACGGGTCAATCGCCCACGGAGGCTTCCGGCGAACGGCAGGACGGCACGCCCGGCTGGTGGATCCTGGGCCTGGACAGCCAGCTCGGACAGTACATCGACGAACCACAACTGGACTACTTTTACCGGAACGTCACCCTCCGGCTCCAACCCGGAGACGCCATCATCCTGTGCGTGGCAGCTCCCTTTTGGGTTGACGCCGGGCACCCGGGACCCAATGAGTTCAGGCAGGTCAACTTTTTCGAGCAGGACTACCTTCGCCGTCGGTTCAATCCCGTGACGGGCCTGTTCGAGCCCACCGGCGCAAACGTCCGGCTATGGCTCACCGGCGACCTGCACCACTACTCCCGCTACGAGGAGCAAACCTCTCCTGACGGAACGCAAATGATCACCTGCGGCCTGGGCGGCGCGTACCTTTCAGACGCCCATTGGCTCCCGGAGCACCTCGTCCTTCCCTGCCACGACAACGCGCCGGGCCTGTCCTCCAGCGTCACCCAAACCGGAAACGCCCACGGCGGCAAGGACCAGGAACCCCCACCCCGCCATTTCACCCGCATGCCTACCCTCTACCCGGACCAGGGAGATTCCCAGTTGCTCGGTCCCCGGCTCGCGAACCCCTTCTCGCAATATTGGCTTCCCATCCGCAACCCTGGCTTCGGTTTGTCCCTGGGCATTGTGCACGTGATCGCAGCACTAACGCTTTGGACAGTCTTCAGCGCCTTCCGCGGGGAATCCTTCGTGGACAGCCTCCGCAGCCTGACCCGTGGAAACACGCTGCTCCTCATCGTGATCCTGATCCTTGCGGTGCCGCTCCTGCTCGCAGTCCTCTCACTGGTGGCACGGCTACTTGGGCTTGCCAAGGCAGGAATCGTGGTCTTCACCCGCGGCGCGCTCTACCAGCTGTCCGCGCTCGCGGTGGGTGCCGCCGTCGTGATCCTGCTTCCCTGGCCGAACGGCTGGCCGGACGTCGTCATCCTGCTGCTGGCGCTTGCGGCGGTGTACCTGGGCGGCTGGGCCGTTGGCAGTGAGGCCTTCGCCCTGTTCATCCTGGCGACGCCCAGCGGGGAGGTCTCTACCTGGAAAATGTCCGGCCAATCCATCGAAGACCATAAAGGCTTCCTGCGCCTCCACCTCGCCGCCGACGGCACCCTCACTGTCTACCCGCTGGTGGTGGACACAGTCTGCCGCGATTGGCAGCTGGCCCGGAACGACGACGGCGCGCGGCTGGTTCCGGAGTCCGGCCTGCCCGCCGTGCGGCTGCTTGAAGAACCCATCACCATCACGCGGAAAGGAACCGCACCATGATCATCACCCGTGCCGAGCACCGGACCGAGGTCATCCCTTTCCGGGCCCGGGACAACACCCCTTTGAGCCTGGTCCATGTGACATCGCCCGTGGAGGTGACCAAAGGGCCGGTCATGCTGGTCCACGGTTCCGGCGTCCGGGCAGAGCTGTTCAGGCCTCCGGTCCGGACCACCATAGTGGACGTCCTGCTGGAGGACGGATGGGACGTGTGGATGCTGAACTGGCGGGCATCCATTGATCTCGATCCCCTGTCCTGGACGCTCGCCGACGCCGCCGTGTACGACCACCCGGCCGCCGTCGAGCACGTGTTGAACGCCACCGGCGCGGAAACGATGAAGGCCGTCATCCACTGCCAGGGATCGACGTCGTTCACCATGTCCGCGGTGGCCGGTCTCCTGCCCCAGGTGGACACGATCGTCTCCAACGCGGTCTCCCTTCATCCCGTGGTGCCGGCGTTCTCGCGGTTGAAGATCGACTACCTGACGCCGGTGGTCAAGGTCTTTACCCCCTACTTGTCCCCGGCGTGGGGCTATAAATCGCAGGGCTACTTCACGCGGGCCATCCGGGGCCTGGTCAAAGCCACGCACCGCGAGTGCGACAACATCGTCTGCAAGATGGTCAGCTTCACCTACGGCAGCGGCCGCCCGGCCCTTTGGGCGCACGAAAACCTCGACGACGCCACCCACCAATGGCTCAGCGGTGAGTTCGCCGAGGTCCCGGTGACGTTCTTCGAGGAGATGGGCGGCAGTATCAAAGCCGGGCACATGGTGGCTGCCGGAGACCATCCTGAACTGCCGGATAACTTCGTGGCCGAGGCTCCCCAAACCGATGCACGATTCGCATTCATCGCCGGGCTGGACAACCTCTGTTTCCTTCCCGAGAGCCAGCAACGCACCTTCGAATTCTTCCAGCAACACCGGCCCGGAAAGGACTCCCTCCACCTCATCCCCGGCTATGGCCATCTGGACGTCTTCTTCGGCGATCACGCATGGCAGGACACCTTTCCGGTCATCGTCCAGGAGCTCAACGGAACCAAGGAACCGAACTCATGAAAACACTCACCGAACTGGTTACTCCCCTGCTCAAGCTCATGCCGTCCCCGGTTCCCCGCCGCCAGGAACGGCTCCGTGGCCAGCACGCACTGGCCGATGGCATCAAGTACGTCATGCCGGTCAATTCCGACGACTCCCCCGTGCTCATGGCCGCTTTCCCCATCAACAAGAAAGCCGCGGCGGCAGCACTCCCGGGCACGGAGATGCGGCCCTTCAGCCTGGGCGGCAAAGGGCTGTTGGTGGTCACGGTGGTCAACTACAAGTCAACGGACATCGGCAAGTACATCGAATACTCACTGGCCATCGCCATCACGCACGGCAGCAGGCCGGCCCCACCCATCCTCCCGCTGATCTTCCAAAAAACCTTCAAGCTGGGCCAGTTCGTGGTGGACCTCCCCGTCAGTTCCGAGGTTTCCGTCAAGGGAGGCAAGGGAATCTGGGGCATGCCCAAGCATCAGGCCAACCTGGACTTCGTGGTCACTGATTCCACCGTGTCAGCACAATATGACAAGGACGGCCAACTGGGTTGCTACATCGAAATTGAACGTCCTGAACCCCTGGCGTTGCCGCTGAAACTGGCAGCCTCAAACTATTGCGTCTTCCGGAACATGCTCTGGAAATCCGACATCTACTTCGAAGCCACCGGAGACATCGCCCTGGGCGCCCAGGCCAAGGCGCGCCTCATCCTCGGTGACGCGCCCGGCGTCGAGCCTTTGAAGAACCTGCAGGTTGAGAGTAAGCCGGTCTTCACCGCCTGGCTGCCGCAGGCCCACGGTGTCCTGGACGACCACTACGAAGCCTGGTTCCTCACGGCACCCTCAGAATCCGCTGCCGCCGCCCTTCGGGGAGGCGACATGCTGGACAGCGTCGTGAACCTGGGCCAGAGCCAGGAATGGCTGGCACCGCCGGACCGGAGCAGGACCGCAGGCACGGCACCAGGCTCCGGCGCCATCCCCCGCGCTACCCCGGGAAGCATCCAATGAACTGGCTACTCCTCATAAACGCGCTCTACTTCCTGTTCGGCGCAACCATGTACGTGGGCACCATGTGGGTCCTCAAATTCTTCCTGTACCCAACATGGCGCTCGTTGGCCCGCGAAAACGTAGACATGCACTTCGGTATCCCCACCCGCGCAGCCACCAAGTTCTTCACCATCGTTGTGCCCATCATGTTCATTTCCGGCGGCATCCTGGTGTGGTCCGAGTGGGGCACCATCCGCGTCATACCAGCCATCATTTGCCTGGTGGGCATCATCGTCCTGACCTGGGTGGGCCAGGGCATCATCATCCCCATCAACAAGCGCATCCGCGGCGGCGACTTCGCAGACGACGCCGAACTCCGCTCCCTGCTCAAACGCTGGATGATGCTCAACGACATCCGCTTCTACGTCTCAACACTGACATGGGCCGCGATGGTGTGGCTGCTCGTTGACCGCGGTCGCCTGCTGGAGTCCTTCGCATGACCGCCCATCAGCCGGCACAGCCGGCCCACCATCACGAGCCCCATAACCAGCCTCACCACCAGGCCCGGCGCCCCGGCCTGATGGCCTGGGCCACCGCCGATCCACTGCGCGCCGTCCTGGCAGCGATTGCTGTCATCACGGTCCTGACCGGTGCCGTGCAGGTTCCCTTTGGCGGCACGGTCCTGCAACTGATCGGGGCCGACTCCACGCCCGGAATGCGGCAACTCTTCGGCACAGTGGGCATGTTCATGGTGGTGGTGGGCGGACTGCTCCTCCACACACTGCTCAACGCCGTGCCCTCCCCCGAGGTGGTGCTCTGGTCCGGGCTGCAGAAAACCGGGGCATTCGGAGCCGTCGGAATCGGGGTACTGAACGGCGTCTTCTCACCCATCGCGCTGCTGGTGGCTTTCTTTGACCTCGCGACGGCGGTGCTCCTGTTCCTCTATTGGCGCAGGATCAGTGGAGCCATGGCAGCAGGAACCGAACTGTGAAGCGTTCTTTGGTGCTCGCCGGTGGCGGAATGCGCGTAGCCTGGCAGGCCGGCGTCATGCGGGCGCTCGCCGAGGAAGGCCTGGAGTTCCAGCATGTTGACGGCAGTTCCGGAGGGATCCTGACGGCGGGGATGCTGCTGTCCGGGGTGACACCCAAGGAAATGTGCACGCGCTGGTCCGGCGTGGACGTTAAGGACTTCGGCTCGGCACTGCCGATCGGTGACTACCTCAAGGGCCCATGGGCGCTGCCCGCTATTGGTGACGCGGACGGCATCCTGAACAAGGTCTTTCCCGCCCTGGGGATCAACGACGCGACTATCCGTAGCCGCACGGCGGAACAGGGCGCCGTCGAAGGTTCCTTCAACGTGGTGGAGTTCACCGGGAAGCAATGCCACGCCATCGATGCCACAGCGATTGACGCGGAGCTCATGGCCGCAGGAATGTCGCTTCCCCTCTTCCTGACACCGCTGCGGCGGGACGGGAAGATCTGGACGGATGCGGTCTGGATGCGTGACGCCAATGTAGCCGAAGCCCTGCGCCGGGGAGCCGAGGAAGTGTGGCTGATTTGGTGCATCGGCAACTCGCCATATTGGGGCGACGGGCCCTTGGAGCAGTACGTCCACATGATCGAAATGAGCGCCATGGGAGCCCTCCTTGCGGATTTCGAGGTTGCAAGCGCGGCTGGACGCGAGTTTGTCCTGCATGTGGTGCGTCCTGAACATCCGCTCCCGCTTGACCCCGAGTTCTATCTGGGAAGGATCGACGCCGACACCCTGATCGGCATGGGTTACCGTGACGCCCGGGCGTACCTGGACACCATGACACCAGCCGGCGTACCGAAAGACGCGGGTTGCACCGCCATGACAGAACCGGCTGCGGGCGTCCGTTTCAACGACACCCTGCGTGGAGAACTGGATGGCTCACCCCTGACGTTCAAAGCCACCGTCATGCTGCCCACGGCCGGGTCCGGTGCGCCCGCGCAGTTCACGGGATACCTGGAGAACCCGCTCTTCGGCGGCCGCGTCTTTTTCGCGGATGGACGCGTTGAAACGGAAGGCCACGACGTCACCTACCGTGCACGGATCAGGCTCGACGGCGGGTGGCAGGACGTGTCCCTGACGCGCACCTTGCGGGACGATCCCGGTCCGGATGCCTGGACCGACTCGCGCCAGGCAGTATTGCACGTTCACGGCATGCAGGTGGACAAACTGACTGCCGGACTAACCATGAGCCTTGCCGACGCCGCAGGGCTTCTGGCCTCGGTAGAGCCCGTGGGTGCCCACGGCTTCGTTGACCGGGCAGAGGCAGTGGCCAGCTTCGCTGCCAACGGTTTACGGGAGTTGCTGGCACGGTACTGACCGCCACTGTGATCCACGTTATTACCGGCGGGTAAACAGTGCACTACGGATCTGCAAAAGATGGCAACAACGGGGAAACACCCGCGAAAAACCGGGACTCTACGCTGATGATCAACAGGTCACGCCAGCGAAAGGGCCAAACATGTCCTCCACCCCCGTTCACATTGTCATTGCAGGCGCAGGTCCGGCCGCCCAGGCTTTGGTGCGGCGGCTGGCCGGTGATGGATCAGGCTCCCGGCAACGCCCCTTCGATGGCACCATCACCGTGCTCAGCAACCGCGACGAATGCCCCGACGCGCTCCTGAAGCTGGCAGAACTGCCGCAGGTCTCGGTCCGGTTCGGGCAGGCCGCAAGTTTCATTGACGCAGAAGCGAAAATCGTCACCACGGTGGATGGCATGGAGTTCTCCTACGACCAACTGGTGATCGCCACGGGGTCGGCTCCCAGCCTCCCGCCGGTTGTCGGAGCCGAAGCCAGCCTCAGCTACTCCACTATCGACGACGCCGCGAACATCGGCGAAGCGGTCAAGGACGTCACCAGAATCGTTGGCCGGCGGCCGTTGGGAATCCTCGTGGGCAATGGTCCCGCAGCGGGCCAGGCAGAGGCCGTGCTCCGGGCCCGCGGAGTCCGTCCCGTCCGCACCACCCTCCGCCCAGCCGCCGTCGTTTCTTCCAACGTAGACACGCTTGTATCCGATTCCGCAGTGCCTGCCACCGGGATCGTCTTCGAAGACGGCAGCAGCATGAACGGCGACCTCGTGATCCTCGCCGAAGAACGTACGGCGCGCGCCGAACTCGCGGAAAGCGCGGGCCTCCAGATAGCTTCCGACGGCGGCATCGCAGTAGGTCGCGACCTCGCTACCTCGGTTCCGGGCATCTGGGCGATCGGCGATGCCGCTTCCTGCGACGGCCTTCGCCTGGGCCTTCTCCTCTCTGCCGAGTCCTCCGCCATGCTGTGCGTTTCCGGGATGCTCTTGGGCGCATGGGGCAGCAGCCAGCAGGCCGCGAAGGCGGCATAGCCGTTGCCTCCAGCGTGGTGGTACCGCTGCAGTGCCACGAGGGAACATGATCGTGGCAAGATGGTCCTTTGACGGGCAGTGACAACCCTGCGGCCATCGGGCCGGCCACGCCCGGCACGGAAGGATCCCATGAGCAACGAAGCCGTCGCGCCTGCAAGCATCGCCTCGTACATCGACCACACACTGTTGAAGCCCGAGGCCAGCGAGGCCGAGGTTTTGAAGGTGTGCGCCGAGGCCGTCGAGTACAAATTCAAGTCCGTCTGCGTCAATCCGATCTGGGTCAAGACCGTCACCAAGGCCCTCAAAGGCTCGGGCGTACTGACCTGCTCCGTCATCGCTTTCCCCCTCGGCGCCACGCCCAGCGACGTCAAGGCGTTCGAAGCCCGAGGCGCAGTTTTGGACGGCGCGGATGAAATCGACATGGTGATCAACATGGCGGCCGCCCGTGCGAATGACAAAGGCGCCCTGGTGGATGACATCACCGCCGTCGCCGAAGCTGTCCACGCCGGCGAGGCAATCCTGAAGGTCATCATCGAGACGTCCATGTTGACCGATGAACAGAAGGTCATTGCCTGCGAAGCCGCCGTGGAAGCAGGAGCCGACTTCGTCAAGACCTCCACCGGATTCAATGGCGGCGGAGCCACAGTTGAGGATGTTGCCTTGATGCGCAAGACGGTAGGGCCCGATGTTGGGGTCAAAGCGTCAGGCGGAGTGCGGTCCCTGGCTGACGCACAGGCTATGATTGCTGCTGGTGCAACACGTATCGGAGCGAGTTCCGGAATAGCCATTGTCAAAGGTGAACAAGGTTCATCGGATTACTGAGGCGTCCGCGACAGCCACAGATTTTGAGCCCTGCGGGGCCGAGGAGGAATGAATGTCCAAGAACGCAACAAGCGCGCCCATTGAAAAAGAGAACAACCTCGGCGTAAGCATTGTCCTGTTCGTGATTATGATCGTGCTCTTCCTGGGCGCCATCTACTCCCTGTCCTTCCTCAGCCTGGACAACCCGTGGCCGATGGCCGTGTGCCTGGGCCTGTTCGCCCTCGCATTCTGGATTCCGCAAACCATCCTTGGCCGCTCGGACTCAGCCGGCGAAAGCTAAACTTTCACGCAACATGGGATGGCCCGGCTAATGCCCGGGCCATCCTGTTTTCTCCGACAAGCAGGAAGTCTGCACCTTTGGCGATGGTAGCCAACGCCAGGAAGCCCGCTGCGGGCACCGATCCTACTGGTCGTCAACCGCATCAGAAGGCGTGAAACCGCTCCCCGGCCCTGCCAGCAAGGTGCCCGGCCCTGCTGGGCGCAGTTCTGCGGCGACAACACAGATGCGATTCAAGAGGGCAGAGGCCTCAAATTCATCGCGCCCCTTAATCAGGACCTCTACTTCGCCCCGGACTTCCCGGATTTCATCTGTCCGCCGAAGCACGCTGCGGAGGTCTGCGCCGGCGGGAAGCTCGAAGCGTGCGAGCGTTGACATGTCCGAGCTAAAGACGCCCGGTTCGGTGCTCGTCCGGCGTTCCGCCTCCTCCAGCAGCACAGCGGCCAGCAGTTCGGAGCTGCGGTCCCAGGTGAAGCAGCGCGCCCACTCCTGGCACTGCGCAGAAACCTCAAGGGCAGTATCGGGATCGAGCAAGGCTTCAAGGGCCGTCACCAGGGCAGTGCCAAATTCCTGCGGGGTTTCCGCGAGCCAGCCCGTCCTTCCGTCCACTACCGAATCCCTGATACCTGGAACGCGCAGTGCAACACAGGGAACGCCCCAGGCCGCAGCTTCAATCACCGAGCAGCCCCACCCTTCAGAGGCCGACGTCGACACAGTGAGCCAAGCACGGTTAAGCAGGCTGTCGCGGAATGCGTTGGGCTGATATCCGTGAAACGTCACCACATGGTCCAGGCCAAGATCCATGGCCAACTGCTGCAAGCGGGGCCTCTCCGGACCGTCGCCCACAATTTCCAGGCGCAGCTTGGGAACGCTCCGTGCAGCAGCGGCGAACTGACCCAGCAGCACATCCAGCCGCTTGTGCGGCACGAGGCGGCTGACCACGGCGATGGTGGGGTCCGCATCCTTGGGTCCGATGGTCGCCGGAACGTCGATGGATCCGTTGGGCACCACGTGAATGGGTCCCGTAAATCCGAGTTTTCGCAGTTCCAGCCGCGTGGACGGCGATACGGCAACAATGGCCCGCTGGCCATACACCGCCTTGGCACCGCTGTTTTCCAGGAACCGTCCCAAGGCCGCAAGTGGCGGGGAGAACCTGGTGCTGAATTGCTCCTGGTGTACATGGTGTACCAGTTGGACTATTGGGGTCTTAGCGGACACAAACAAGGGTGCAAAGAAGGGGATTCCGTTCTGGCAATCCACAATCGCGTCGAAGTTCTGGCCTGTTTTCAGGAGCCTGCGGGCTGCTTGCGCGTAGATAGCCAAAGGCCCTCCCGCCCGGAGGATGCGGATGCCGTCGATGACATCCTCGGCCGACTGGCCAGGCTCCCGGCCTGTAAACCACGTGACCTTGGTCCGGCTTTCAACCCATCTCCTGGAAATCTGGTGCATATATTGCTCGGCCCCGCCCGCTTGCGAATGCCTGACGTCCCGCCAGTTCAGGACAAGCACATGTTTCCCAGCGAGGTCGGTGATGGCGGCTTCGGCTGCCAGTACCCCGGTCATGGCATGGTCTTCTGTAGCTGGAGAACTGACGCAAAACTCGCTATGCCGTCGTGCATGGGCCGGAAAGTGGACTCAGCCCCGTCCGTCCATGCCACGGGCAACTCGATGATCCTGGCGTTTTGATGTTGAAGTCGAAGAAGCAGTTCAACGTCGAAGGCAAATCCGGAGGCCCGGCACTGGACCATGGCAGCAGTGAGCGCGTCCCGTTCGAAGAACTTGAAACCGCACTGGGTATCGAAAATGCCCTTGACTTTTGTTCGGGTGAGCGCGCGGAACACTTTCCCTCCCATCCGTCTCCCAAGCTGTTGTGGCCGTACCAGGGTGGATCCCGGCGCGTGCCTGGAAGCAATCACAGCGGCCGCACCTTCCTGGAGATACGACATTGCGGATGTCAGCGTTTCCAACGGAGTAGCCATGTCAGCATCAAAGAATCCCGTGAACCGCGACGTTCCGCTGAGGAGACCCCGACGGACGGCGGCACCCTTGCCACGTCGCGAACAGCCAATCACCGAAATCGGCACGGCGGTTCCTCCATCAGGGAAGAGACGACGAATTACGGCTCCCGTTTCATCCACGCTGGCGTTGTCCACTACGACGATCCGCGAGGACCACGGCTGGGCGGACAGGAAGTCGGTGGTCTGGATCAGTGTGCGGGGAATCCTCGCGGCCTCGTTATACGCCGGAATGATGACTTCAAGATCAACGTGCGAGCGCCGCAACGATGCTGCGCGCCCCTGTGTGGGCAGACTTTGCCTACTGCCGGTGTGGATGCCGTGTGAACGGACCAAATCCATCAAAACCCTCCATTTTTTCCAAACTGGGTACAAGTGCCCGTCTGGAAGTGGAGGGAGGCCGCAAGTCGTGACGCTGGTTTGATGGAAGCTTCAATCGACGTGCATGCGGACCGTGCGCCGACCGAGTCAGGGCAGCTGCAGCATCCCGCCCAGCGCCGAGAAAATACCCGGCCAGTGTTGCCCCGCCAGAGCCCAGGCAGCCACGCCCATGCCCACCATGGCGTATCCGCTGACAGGAATCAGAACCAGCCACTCGCGCCGTGATCCTGCCCTGCCCAGCAGCGGAATCGAAAAGGCCCCGTTGGCCCGCCAGATGCCACTGATCAGTGATTTCCGCAGGAATTTAGGTGGCTTGATGACGATAGGCCACAGCAACGGCACACCGCCCACCGTAATCATGTCTCCCACGATGTGGACCACGACTCCCGTCAGCATTGACAGCGGCAGCCATCCCCACTGATCCGGCGCAAACCAGGTCACCAGGCCAGCCATCACCACGGCGAACACCCAGTTGGTGATCCACCCCGATTTGGGAAACAGGTTCAAAGCCTTGGCGGCAAGGTTGATCATGAACATGCACAGCAAACCCGCGCCGACGGAGAGCTTCCCCACCGGTGTGACCATCTGGAATTGAGCTGCCATGGCCGCCAGCACAACGAAGGCCGAGGCTCCCAAGAGTGAGTGCGTCCCTTGCCGGTGGCCGCCACTGGCTTTCTCGATTCCCACCGCAATCACATTGGACAGCGGCGGCAGCGAATTCGCTATGGTGCTGTGCCGGTGGTCCCAGTCGCACACCAACGCGGTGCCCGCCGTCGCCATGGCTCCGATGAGGATGCCAGTGGAGTCCAGCGGGTACCAGCCCAAGGCGTAAGGGCCGGTAGAGGCAATAGCAATCCACGCCGCGGCTCCTGACGCGGCGTGGTGTCCTCCCATCATTCGTTTAGCCTGCCTTTACGGGTACATCTGAGAAGATCGCTTCGATCACGTTGTTGGCCCACTGGAGGATCTCGGCATCCTGGAGATCACGGCCGCCGATCCTGGCTGTCTTGGGCTTGGGGATCAGGACAGCATCCAAGGCAGGCTTGACCTGGGAACCCGGGTACATGCGGTTCAGCCGCATGGTTTTGGACTCAGGCAGTTGCGCCGGCGAGAAGCGGATGAAGTTGCCTTGGAGCGCGACGTCGGACAGCCCGGCTTCGCGGGCCCCTACCCTGAAGCGGGCCACGGCGATGAGGTTCTGCGCCGGCAAGGGCGGCTCACCGTAGCGGTCCACGAGTTCAGCGAGGACCTCGTCGATAGCTTCATTGGTCACCGCCGCGGCCAGTTTCCTGTAGGCCTCCAGGCGCAGCCTCTCACCGGGCACATAATCATGCGGCAGGTGGGCGTTGACGGGCAGTTCGATCTTCATCTCGGCGGCCTTCTCTTCGGCCTCACCGCGGTACTCGGCAACAGCTTCACCGACGAGCCGGATGTAGAGGTCGAAGCCCACGCCCTGGATGTGGCCGGACTGCTCCCCGCCCAGCAGGTTGCCTGCACCACGGATTTCGAGGTCCTTCATGGCCAGCTGCATGCCCGCGCCGAGTTCGTTGTGCGCGGCCACAGCCTTGAGCCTTTCCAGCGCCACCTCGCCCAACGGCTTTTCCGAGGGATAGAGGAAGTACGCGTAGGCGCGTTCACGGCCACGGCCAACACGGCCACGGAGCTGGTGCAGCTGCGAAAGTCCGTACTTGTCGGCACCATCCACAATCAGTGTGTTGGCGTTGGAGATGTCCAGCCCGGTCTCAATGATGGTTGTACAGACCAAAACGTCGAACCGTTTCTCCCAGAAGTCCACAATGATCTTCTCGAGTCGGCTCTCGGACATCTGGCCGTGCGCCACTTCCACCCTGGCCTCGGGGACCAGCTCGCGGATCTGCGCTGCAATTCGTTCGATCGAGGACACACGGTTATGCACGAAGAACACCTGCCCTTCACGCATGAGCTCACGGCGGATGGCCGCTGACGTCTGCTTGTTCGTGAAGGGACCCACATAGGTCAGTACCGGGTGGCGTTCCTCCGGCGGAGTTGCCAGGGTGGATGTCTCCCGGATGCCCGTCAAGGACATTTCCAGGGTTCGGGGAATCGGCGTGGCACTCATGGCCAGGACGTCCACGTTGGTGCGCATCTTCTTCAGCGCTTCCTTGTGTTCCACACCAAAGCGCTGCTCTTCATCCACGATCACCAAACCCAGGTCCTTGAACTCAAAATCCTTGGACAGCAGCCGGTGCGTACCGATCACGACATCCACCGCACCGCTCTTGACGCCCTCGGCGGTTTCCTTGGCTTCCTTGCCGCTCTGGAACCGGGAAAGGGGCTTTACGCGCAGCGGGAATCCCGAGAAACGCTCAGTGAAGGTCTCGTAGTGCTGCTGGGCCAACAGCGTGGTGGGCACCAGGACAGCTACCTGCTTGCCGTCCTGGACGGCTTTGAAGGCCGCCCGGACGGCGATCTCGGTTTTGCCGTATCCGACGTCGCCGGAAACCAGGCGGTCCATGGGGATTTCCCGCTCCATGTCCGCCTTGACCTCGTTGATAGTGGTCAGCTGGTCCGGGGTTTCCACATAGGGGAAGGCTTCCTCGAGCTCGCGTTGCCATGGGGTGTCCGGAGCGAAGGCGTGTCCGCGGGATGCCATCCGGGCCGAGTAGAGCCGGATGAGTTCTCCGGCGATCTCCTTGACGGCTTTGCGTGCCTTGGACTTGGTACTCGCCCAGTCGGCGCCGCCCATCTTGCTGAGCGCCGGGGTATCCCCGCCGACGTAGCGCGTGACCTGGTCCAGCTGGTCCGTAGGGACAAACAAACGGTCCCCCGGAGCGCCACGCTTGGAGGCTGCATATTCCAACACCAGATACTCGCGCAGCCCGGCATCGGACGACGACGTACCCGTCACCTTGCGCTGGATGAGCTCCACGAACCGGCCGATTCCATGCTGCTCATGGACCACAAAGTCGCCTGCGTGCAACTGCAACGGGTCCACGGCATTCCGTCGCTTGGACGGCATGCGCCGCATGTCCTTGGTGGAACTGGCGGTGGCGCGCCCCAGCAGGTCCGCTTCAGTCAAAAGACCCAGTTTGAGGCCGTCAAGGACAAAACCACGTCCGACGGCGGCAGTGGTCACCTCGATGATGCCCGGCTGCGGATCCTTATCCAGCGAGTCCACGCGTGCACACGGAATATCGGCGTCATGGAACAGCTCAACCAGGCGCTGGGCAGGTCCTGGCCCGTCAGTAACAACCACCAGGCGCCACTGCTCCCGGACACGGGAGCCAATGAAGTCCAGCATTTCCGCCACCTCGCCCTGGTAACCGCGGGGTTCCCGGGCGTGGAGGTTGAGGACGTCGATGTCCAGCACCAGGTCCTCGTCAGTTGCGAGCGAGGTGATGGACCACCAGGACACCCCGTGTTCCAAAGCGGCAGACCGGGTGTCAGTCAGCGAACGGAAGCTCGCGGCGTGCAAGTCGGTGGAGGCCTGGGAGGACAGATCCAGTGGCGCGGAACCGCCGTCGGACGCCGTTGACCAAGCAGCTTCCAGGAACTCTTCGTTGGTAGCAGCGAGGTCGTGCGCACGGGTGCGCACTTTTTCCGGCTCGATGACCACGCTCAGGGAACCGGCCGGAAGCTGGTCCACGAACGGGACCATGGCATCCACCAGCACCGGGGCCAGGGATTCCATGCCCTCAACGGCGATCCCACCCGCGATTTTCTCCAGCATGTCAGCCGCCGCCGGCATATCTGCTTTGAGCTTGGCAGCACGGGACATGACGGAGGGCGTGATCAGGATTTCGCGGCACGGCGGTGCATGCAGTTCCGTCGGGTGGTGTATCCCGGGTGCAGATAGAGAGCGCTGATCGGCCACGGCAAACCAGCGCATCTGGTCAACTTCATCGCCGAAGAACTCCACACGGATGGGGTGGTCCTCGGTGGGCGGGAAAACGTCCAGGATGCCGCCGCGAACCGCGAATTCGCCTCGGTGGGTCACCATGTCAACGCGGGCATAGGCAGCGTCGGAGAGGGCGCGGACAACATCGGTGAACGAACGTTCCTGCCCTACCTGCAGCGTGACGGGGACGAGGTCACCCAAACCGGCCACGATCGGCTGGACCACGGCGCGAACCGGGGCAACCACCACACGCAGGGGTGCCGCCGTCGAGGTTTCAGGGTGGGTCAGGCGGCGCAGGACCGAGAGCCTGCGACCCACGGTGTCCGACCGCGGCGAGAGCCGCTCATGCGGGAGGGTTTCCCAACTGGGAAAGGTGGCCACAGACTCCGCGGGCAAGTACGAGGCGAGCGCCGCCGTCAGGTCTTCCGCCTCACGCCCGGTGGCGGTGACCGCCAGCACAACAGGCGTGCTCCCGGTTTCAGTTTCCAGGGCAGCAAGGCCATCGGCCATTTCCGCAAGCAGCACTGCCCGCATCCCGTTAGGGGCGCTGATCTGGTAGTCCGTGCTCCGGGCCGAAAAGGGCCGCTGAGCTTCCGTTCGGACGCGCGCAAAAGTCTTGTCCTCCGCCAGTGCGCGGCGCAGACCGTTGAGGCTCATGGCTGAAACTCCTAGGGTGGGTCCAAGGGCAGGCAACACAAATGCCCGGAAATTCAAATGAATGCCGGGTCATTCCAGCCTACCCCTCCCTCCAGCCCAGGAGTTCCTTTGCAGCCATCACCAAACCAGCCATCCAAGACAGTCCTCGTCACGGGCGCCACCGGTTACATTGGAGGCCGCCTGGTCCCCCGTCTTCTCGAGGCTGGCCACCGCGTGAAGGTGGTGGTCCGCTCCCCGCAGAAAATCGCCGATGTTCCATGGCACGACGACGTCGAAATCATCACGGATTCCCTGTCCGACGCCGGAAGCCTGGAGAACGCACTCCAGGGTGTGGATGTGCTCTATTACCTGGTTCACTCCATGGCTTCGGGCAGTGGATTCGAGGCGAAGGAAGATGCCATGGCACGCCTCGTGGCGGACGCAGCCACCCGGGCACACGTCACAAGGATCGTCTACCTCGGCGGCCTGCACCCGGAGAACGCAGAGCTCTCCACGCACATGCGTTCCCGCGAGACGGTGGGACGCGTCTTCCTTGATTCCCAGGTGGATTCCATCGTGTTCCAGGCCGGAGTCGTTATCGGTTCGGGTTCGGCGTCGTTCGAAATGATCCGCCACTTGGCCGATACCCTGCCCGTCATGCCGGCGCCCAGCTGGGTCAATAACCGCATCGAAGCCATCGCAGTGCGGGATGTGCTCCACTACCTTGTGGCTGCTGCAACGCTCCCGGACGGCCTGAACCGGACGTTCGATATCGGCTCCCGGGACGTCCTGAAGTACAAGGACATGATGAACGAGTACGCCCTGGAGCGGGGCCTGCCCCGCCGTTTGGTGATCGCCCTTCCGGTTCCGGCGCCCAAACTCGCCGGGCTTTGGGTTGCACTGGTCACGCCCATTCCGCTCTCCATGTCCTTGCCGCTGGTGCAGTCACTGCAGCACGATGCCGTGTCGCGGGAGTACGACGTCGATCATTACATTCCCCAGCCCGACGGCGGCCTGACGCCGTACCGCCGTGCCGTCGGCTTGGCTTTGGGCAAGGAACGCGACGGGCAGGTGGAGACCACCTGGGCAAATGCCGGAATCGACGCCGACCCTCTTCCCAGCGATCCCGATTGGGCCGGTTACAAGGTCTTCCTGGACGAGCGGACCTTCCACAGCGACGCGAAGCCTGAGCATGTGTGGACCATCATTGAGGGCATCGGTGGCAAGAACGGCTGGTACTCACTTCCGCTGGCATGGCGGGTACGTGGATGGCTGGACAAGCTCACCGGCGGCGCGGGCCTGTTGAGGGGACGAAGGCATCCAAAGAGGCTGGGCAGCGGCGAGGTGGTGGACTGGTGGCGGGTGGAAGCCATAGACCGCGGACATTTGCTGCGTCTCCGGGCCGAGATGCGGGCACCCGGGCGTGCATGGCTTGAGTTGGCGGTGGAGCCCGACGGCGGCGGGAGCCTTTACAAGCAACGCGCCATCTTCTTTCCACGCGGTTTGGCGGGCAGACTTTATTGGCTGGGCGTGTACCCGTTCCACGGGATCATCTTCCCGTCCATGGCACGGAACATTTCCGCGGCAGCAACCGCGCTTCAACAGCAGGAACAGTCGCAGGAACAGGAGCAGGGTTCCGGCGTGGCCACGGACACCCCGTAGGATGTTGGGAGCTAAAAAGCTTCACCACCAACATATCCACGGAGGACCCATGGCCCTGAGTGCATCCACCACCCTGCCCCACAGCGTTGACCGCGTTGCGGCCGTATTTGTCGACGAAGACTTCCTGCGCCACACGAGTGAACTGGTGGGCGGCTCCTTGGAATCGTTCACGATCGACGGCGACCCCGCCGGCGCTTTCAGCACCACCACGGTTCGTACGCTCCCCACTACCCGCCTGCCGGATATCGCCCGCAAGTTCGTCGGCGAGAGCCTGACTGTCACGCAGACCGAGCAGTGGGAGGCACCGGCAGCCGACGGCTCCCGCGCCAGCAAGATTGCCCTTAAGGTCTCCGGCGCTCCGCTCGACGTCACGGCAGTCCAGCGCCTCGTGGCTGAAGGCGGGAACACCCGGATCGAGCTTGAGGGCAACGTTTCCTCGTCGGTTCCGTTCCTGGGCGGCAAGATCGCCGATGCTGCTGAGCCGATGGTTGGCAAGGCCCTGAACATCCAGTCGCAGCAGGCGCAGGCCTGGCTCGAAAGCCACTAGCATGCAGCTCCCCGCCATTCTGGGCTGGGTCCTGATCGTTGCCGGAGTGTGGTCCCTGGTTGTATGGCCGCAGTTCCTGAAGCGTGTCATGAAGGACCCCCGGGCCCGCGACGCCGCCGGCAAGGCCACCAGGTTCCTCACTGTCCACGTCGTCCTGGTCTCCATTTCCATGGTGCTGGGACTCGCGACGGCGGCCATAGGGGTTGCAGGGCTCGTTTCCTAACTCTCGTCCCACCCAACTAGGTCGCAGTAGTGCGCGTTTTGAGCCCTCATAACGCGCTCTACTGCGACCCAGTTGGGTAGACTGGGCTTTGGTGTGCCGGGAAGTCTGGTCGGCGGTGTCTTTGCGATGCCCGCCCTTCGACCACTCGACCCACAGGAGCTTCCGTGGCCAAACAACCCCTGACCACCACCGTTTTCAGCCGCTCCAGCTACCCCGAGTACCGCCGGATCCTCTCGATCCTCCGAACAGAGACCGTGGGCGGCGCCCTCCTTCTGGCCGCCACTGTGATTGCGTTGATTTGGGCCAACTCCCCCGCCGCTGAGGGTTACTTCGCATTACGCGATCTCAAAATAGGCTATGAACCCTGGCACCTGCAGCTGAGCCTGGGGCACTGGGCCTCCGATGGCCTGCTGGCCGTGTTCTTCTTCCTGGCGGGCCTTGAACTCAAACGGGAGTTCGTCGCCGGGGAACTCCGCAAACCTGCCCGCGCTGTTGTACCCGTGGCTGCGGCCGTCGGTGGAGTGGTGGTCCCCGCCCTGATCTACGTCCTCTTCAACCTCGGCTCCGCCTCGGAGACACTCAAGGGCTGGGCCATCCCCACGGCTACGGACATCGCTTTTGCCCTGGCCGTCCTTGCCGTGATCAACACGCACCTTCCCGCAGCCCTGCGGACCTTCCTACTGACCCTCGCAGTAGTTGACGACCTCATCGCCATCGGCATCATCGCCTTCTTCTACTCCACGGGCATCCAGCCCCTTATGCTCCTGGCCGCCCTGGTACCGCTGGCGCTCTTCACCTTCCTGGTCCAGAAACGGATCCGCAGTTGGTACTTCCTGCTCCCCCTTGCCCTGGCCATGTGGGGTCTCGTCCATGCGTCCGGTATCCACGCCACAGTGGCCGGGGTCCTCTTGGGCTTTGCGGTTCCGGTCTTCAACAGCGGAAGAAAGGGCGAGCCGGCCGAAGGGCTCGCCGAACACTTCGAACACCGGCTACGCCCCTTCTCCGCCGGGTTCGCAGTACCCGTCTTCGCCTTTTTCTCCGCAGGCGTGGCATTGGGCGGGTTGGATGGCATGCGGGCGGCGCTCAGTGATCCGGTGGCCGTGGGAATCGTTGCGGCGTTGGTGCTGGGCAAGGCCATTGGTGTTTTCGGCACCACGTTCCTGGTGACCAAAACCACCCGCGCGAGCCTTGATTCCAGCATTGCCTGGATCGACCTCTTTGGGCTGGCTTTGCTGGCCGGGATCGGATTCACCGTCTCCCTGTTGATCGGCGAGCTAAGTTTCGGCACCGGATCCGCACACAACGACCACGCCAAGGTGGCCATCCTGGCCGGTTCCCTGATCGCGGCGCTGCTGGCCGCCGTCGTACTTAGGGCCAGGAACCGGCGCTACCGCCTGGTTCAGGTGGAAGAACAACGGGACGACGACGGCGACGGCGTGCCTGACGTCTTCAGCCGCACCTAGCGGCCGGCTGCGAGGCGGCTGCCCGGCACACTGCTCTGCGGGCTGTTAGGCCGTCGCCTGGTTCAGCGCGTCCTCCGCGGCAACCCACGAAATCATGGCGCATTTGACCCGGGCGGCGTAGCGGGCCACGCCTTCGAATGCGGCGGCGTCTCCCAGAATCTCCGGATCCGCCTGCACTTTTCCACGCGAGCGGAGGACTTCACGGAAGTTGTCGATCACGGCGTGCAGTTCCTCTACGGACATTCCCTCGCCAAGGTCGGTCAACACTGAGGCCGACGCCATGGAGATGGAACAGCCCGCACCATCCCAGCTGATCTGCTTGACAGTTCCATCGGCAACAGCCAGACGGAGCGTTACCTCGTCCCCGCAGACCGGGTTGAGTTGGTGGGATTGGCCGGTTGACGTGCCCGTAGGGGCTTCTGTGTCCGCGAGCCCGCTACCGTGCCGCTGCTTGGAGTGGTCCAGGATGATCTGCTGGTACAGCTGGTCAAGACTCATGGTGCTGGTTACCCGTTCGTGGAAGTGTGTGGGGAGCGCCCGAAGGCAGACGCCCTGGGTCAGGCCTGGAAATAGGCCCGGACGCCAGACACGGCGTCAAGGAAGGCATCGACGTCGTCTGTGGTGTTGTAAAGGTACGTACTGGCCCGGGTAGTAGCGGTCAGCCCCAAGCGGCGGTGCAGCGGCTGGGCGCAATGGTGGCCGACGCGGACGGCGATGCCGCGATCGTCAAGGAACTGGCCGACGTCGTGGGCATGGACACCGGCGACGTCGAAAGCAGCCAGCCCGATGCGTTCCGCGCCGGAAGCAGGACCCACCACGCGGATGCCGTCGATGCCCTCAAGTCCCTTGACCAGGCGCTGACCCAGCGTGGCCTCCCAGGCATGGATGCGGTCGATCCCGGTTTCGGACAAGTAGTTCACGGCAGTGGCAAGGGCAACCGCCTGGGAGATGCGCTGTGTCCCGGCCTCGAAGCGCTGCGGAGCCGGCAGGTATTCGGCGCGCTCCATGGTGACCGTGGTGATCATGGACCCACCGGTGAGGAACGGCGGGAGGACGTCCAGGAGTTCCTGCTTGCCGTACAGGACGCCGACGCCCGTGGGAGCCAGCATCTTGTGGCCCGAGAACACCGCGAAGTCGACATCCAGGTCCTTGACGTCAATGGGCATGTGAGGCACCGACTGGCAAGCATCAAGAACCACCAATGCACCCACGCGTCGGGCGAGAGCCACCAGTTCGGCAACCGGGTTGATTGTTCCCAGGACGTTGGACGCGTGCGTGAAAGCCACTAGGCGGGTCCGCTCCCCCACAATTTCTGCCGCGGCATCGAGCCGGAGCACGCCCTCGTCCGTGATGGGAATGTACTTCAGTGTGGCGCCGGTGCGGAAAGCGAGCTCCTGCCAGGGGATCAGGTTGGCGTGGTGCTCCATCTCCGTGACCACGATCTCGTCCCCGGGACCGATGGCCAGATCCTTCAACGCCGAACTGCCGCGGCCCTGAGCAGCCCACAAAGCGGCGTTGGACAACGCATAGCTGATGAGGTTCAGGCCCTCCGTAGCGTTGGACGTCCACACGGTTTCCTCATACTGGGCACCAACAAAATCCGCGACAGTTTGGCGGGCGTCCTCAAAGACCTCAGTCGCGCTCACCGCAAGTTGGTGTGCGCCACGGTGAACCGCGGCATTGCGTTGCTCGTAGAACTCCTGCTCGGCCTCTATGACGCTCAAAGGGTTCTGCGAGGTGGCCCCGGAATCGAGATAGATCAACGGCTTGCCGTTGACCAGTTGGTCCAGGACGGGGAAGTCGTTCCGGATCCGCAGCACCTCCGCATTGTCCATGGCAGGAACCACGGACTGCTGCAGCGAGGCGGGAGTTGATACGACTGTCAAGGGGCGCTCCTTGGAAATCCTTCAGGGACACTCAATTATCCCACGGCGCGACGTCCCCGGAGATGTGCCGTACAGCACGTCGGCGTCCTGCAGTATCTCAGTTCCCCGCTGTACTTCAATGTCCCGCTGTACCAGGCAGCCATCCCAGCGGCGGAGCAACATCGCTGTCGAAAGCCCCATGCAGCCGCTCCATCAAGGTCCAGGCGCGGCGGCTCGCCGCGCTGCGGGTCCTCGCTTCGTAGCCACTGGCCGCCCGGGCGTAACACAGGGCCGCTTGCGCGAACTGCCGGTCCCCGGAAAGGCTCTTGCCCGCAGATTCAAGCACCTTGGGGTCATTACCCAACAAAGCCGTTGCGAAAGTTCCCGTCGCCGCAGCGCCGGCGCCCCGCAATGAGGCGGCAAGCTCGTTAAGGCGGCGCTGCACCACAAGGTCCTCGACGGCCGACCTGCTTGCGTTGAGCATCATGAGGGTCAACGCCTCGGCTTCCATCAAAGGACTTTGCTGGTCATGGAAGGCCTCGGCTACCGCAAACAAGTGGCCGGGCTTGCGCGAAACCTTGTCCTGGGCTGCCGCCACGAACAGGGAGCTGAACTGGGACAACAGGCCATTTCCAGTTAGGCCGGCCCCTTCCTTCGCTGCCATCAAGCTCTTCCGCACCCTTGCCATTGCCTGCTCCGAATCACCGCACAGCGCCGCGGAGTACGCCAGCATCGCCGTTGCCAGCTGCAGAACCGGCGGCAGGCCGGCGTCGTGCAGTTCAGCCACAACGGGTTCAAGCGTTCGCAATGCGGCCCGGGGCAGGCCTTGGCTGAGCTGCGCATAACCCCGCGCTACATCCAGGCACCATGCCAGGTGCGCTGGCACTGCATAGGTCCACGGGCAATCCAGGACGGAGTCCAGCCTGCTCCATGACAGGTTGTGCCGCAGATGGAAAACGTGGCGAAGGAGCACCCCTGGCCGGAACATCTCCAGCGCAGGGTCGGCATCAATGGCAGCCAGGGCAGCGGAAGACTTTTCCAACGCTTGGGGAGCGTCCCCGGACAACAGGAGCTGTTCGGCCTTGTGGACATTCCACATGACCCGGGCGGCTGCATCCGACGGTTCCTGCGGCTCCTGAGCCACGCCGTCGGGCGGCATGGGAGAGGCCGCCCCCAAAAGACCCAGTGCCATCAACCGACGTGCAGCCTCCGCCTGCACATCCGCCTGCGATCCACCCACCAACTCGCGCAACTCCGGTGCTGCTTCCTTGAGCTGGCCTTCGGCAATGAGCGCCCTGGCCCGGATCATCCTGGCGTCATCCCGGTGGCCTGGACCGTTGATACCCATGGAAGCCCTGATAGCCAGCTCAGCGGTGGAGGGTTTGTCAGCGGCAGGCGCTGCGGCCAGGATGAGTTCATCGGAGAGGCTCAGCCCGCAATCGAGGGTCCACGTCATCCAGCGCAGCATGGCGGGCGCAGAATCCGCTGTGAGTCCCGGCTCCTCGATGCCAAGCCGGAGCGCCGTGCTGCGCGAGCGGGGAACGGACAGCCGGATGCCCTCGCCCCGCAGCCATGAACTCGTACGGACAAGCGGAGGCCTTCCGGGGAGGACCCTGATGTGGTGGGCGTCAAGAAGGTGTTCCACGGCCTTCTGGCCGAAGCTGTGTTCAACAACATCCAGGGCCAGAGGCTCGGCGAGCGCAATGACCTCCAACGCCTTCAGTTCCTCTGCAGCATGGTGGGAGATATCGGCCCGGACGTGCTCAACCACCCCGGGCCATTGGCAATGAGCCCGTACGTCGAGGGTCCAGTATCCGTCGCGCTGGACCAGGAGATGGGCGTTGCGTGCATCCTGGATCGCCAGGCAAAGGAGTCCCACGTTGAATCCGCACATCGCCGCCAGAAGACTGCTGGCGCGCCTTTGAACCTTTCCGCCCAGTACGTCCTCGCACAGAGCCTGTGCCTCACTGAACGTAAAGGGAGCCAGGACGTACTGTTCCAGGAAGCCCTCCTCCCACAACTGGTACAGATCCGGCGGTAGCGGGCGGCGGCTGTCGGCCGTAGCTACCAAGGTGGCTCCGAATCCCGGCATCAGCTGCAGCAAAACCGCCAGTGACGCAGGATCGACGAAGTGGATGTCGTCCACGAGGAGGACCAGTGGAGGCCGTTGGGGCCCGGGGTGGCGCTTACTTCGACGCCGGGCAACCGGGGGCGTGTAAAGGTATTCTGCTGGACCGAGGCTTTGGGTGAGCGCCCGCAGGACATGAAGTCCAGGGAGGGCCGTTTGTTCGCCTGGGGGCTCCACTGCGGCGCTCAACGCACCATAGACGGTTGTCTGGAGTTCCGGTTTGCCGGCGAAAGTGCGGACATCCATGGTGTCCGGTAGTCCTGCTTTGATGGAGAGCAACAAATGGCTCTTTCCAGATCCGCTGTCGCCGATCACAACTATGCCGTTGGTGGAAGGAGAGGGTACTGCCGCGAGGATCAGATCCAGGATCTGCTTCCGGTCCGGGAATGTTGACGGCCTCAGCCTGACTGTGACAGCGTCTTCGTCCAGCCAGGGGTCCGGCAACATGCACACTCCAATAGCAGCAGTCCCTTGGTCCGGGAGAATTTAGGCTTCCGCGATTTTGCGGGATCCCTGGCCTAGAAGCCGGCGACGGCTGGGGGGAGAGTCTCGGTCTCAGAAGACTCTGTCGCCGCCGGCTTCGTCCAGGGCCGGACCGCCTTTCGGTGGCCGGAGCATCGGCTCAAAGAGACCACCGATGCGGTATTTCGATGTGGAATTCGGGGGATGCTTGGGGCTTTCCTTCCTTCCAAGATCAGTTAACCGTGTGCCGGAAATCAGAACACCAGTAATCGGTACTCGATTAGTAGGGCGGTTTCCGGGCCCCGATACTCTGTTGTACTCAGTCCCTTGGAGGGGCACTACTTGGTCCGGGCAGGGAAAGGGCGCGGGTTAGTCCAATGATTGGTAATAATTGGTGCAATACGGCAACCAGGTGGTGTTTACAGGCCCCCGGAGCTACTCAAACGCCGTGCATCAATTGCGGACAGCAGCCCCAAGGTCCTCGCGCCGGCGGATGCCCAGCTTGGCATAGCTGCGGTACAAGTGGCCCTCCACCGTGCGGACGGAGACCATGAGTTTCTCCGCGATCTGCCGGTCAGTGAGTCCGGAAACGGCCAGCGCCACAATATCCTGCTCGCGCCGGGTCAGGGGCACGGAACGGTCCACCTCGGTGTGGGGGTCGTGGAGCTGTGCGTCGCCCAGGCTGGCCTCGCTGACGTCACGCAACACGGCCGCCTGCCGCGCCTCGGGCCGTTTGCCCTCCGCGTCAAAGGCAACGGCGGCTTTGTCGAAAGCTGTCGCCGCTGGCCCGGGCATGCCTCCGGCGGCCAGCAGGTTGCCGGCGTTGACGAACGCATCGCCGGCGCCGTCCACTTGGGCGGTCGCCAGCATGTGCCAGCCGCCTGCCCATGCCCCAGCCATTGACGAGGCAGTTTCCTGGATGGCTTCCATGACCTGCCCGTCCCCCAGCTCTGCCCTGAGGACCAGGTTCTGGAGCAGGACGCCCGGAAGTTGATGCAGATGCGTGGAATCAGGGAGGCTCCGCAGTTTCTCCAGCCCTGTTCCTTTATTCAAAAGCTCCTTGGCGGCCAGGGTGAAGATCTCGGCCAGGGCTTCAACATAGGCGCCACCGGCAGCCGGGACCACCACCGTGTCCATGGAGAGGCGTTGGGCCAGTTCATGGTTTCCTGACCGGGCCGCAACGTAAAACGCCAGCGCGTTGCCCAGGCGGCGCAACCTCTGCGGGTCCTTCACACGGAGTGCCTCCACTGCGGGAATTAACACAGCGCTGGCTTGTTCCAACCGACCCTGCCGGAGCAAGGACAATCCTTTGAGCGTCTGGATGTCGCCACCGAACGTTATTAACCCCATGGCGGAGCTGGCGGCGTAGCGGTTCAGGGCCGTCTCGGCGGCCGCCCAATCCCCCGACTCCAGCGCAGCCAAGGCATAGCGGACCAGGATGAAGTCCGTGAAGTACAGGAGGTCGTCGTGGTGTTCATCCAGCAACACCAGAGCTTCCCTGCCCATCTCCAATGCCTGCACCGCCTGGCCCTCCACCATCAGGAGCTCGCACTGCATTGCCAACAGGAAAAGCTGGTTCATGACGAAATCGGGCTCGTCCGCGGCAAGACCGGCCTGGAACGTGGCAAGTCCCTCACGAAGCTCTCCATAGCGGCCGTCATGGGCCAGCGCCGCCAATTCCAGAGCCGCCGCGTGTCGTCGGATCTGTTCGACCACAGGGTCCTGCGCGTTGCGGCCCGCCACCAGTGCGTCGGCGGCAGAGTGGACGTCAGCCAGGATGTCACCGGAGCTGTCCCCCATCGCGGACCTTGCAGCTCCCCACAGCAGTCCGGCGCCCAGGGGCCCGGACGGATCGGCGTCCAGGAACCCGGCATCTTCCTCGAGCAGCTCCACGGCACTGCGGTAGTCGCCGTCGTTGTATTTGACCATTGCCATCACGGCACGGGCTCGGGGGCGCAGCGCTTCGGAGCGAACCTTGGCAGCGGCCTCCAGCGCGAGCGGATTCTGAAGGAGTTTCGCGGCGAGGAAGGCCGCCCGCAGCAGCTGTTCGTCGTCGACGTCGGCACCACAATCCAGCGCCCAACTCACCATTCGGAGCAGACCCTCTGCCGTTGATGGTTCCGCGGGCAGGTGCTGAACCATACGCTGGCGGATCTGGAGGCTACGCGCGGGCGAAACAATGTGGCGAAGCGCCTCACCATACATCGGGTGCCACATTTTCAGCGGACTACCAGCGCCGTTACTGGAAATCACGAGCCTGTTGTCCATCAGCGACCGCAACGTATCCCTGCCCACGAGCGCGTCGAGTACGGCGGCGGGGACGGGTTCGGACAAGGCGATGATGTACATCGCTTCCCGTTCAGCCTCGCTGGTTCGCAGGACTTTGTTCCGAACCACTTCAGAGAGGCCCTCGCCGGTGCCGGAGAGGGCCCTGGTGAGGAACCAGACACCATTTCGACGCACCATGTTTCCGTCAGCTTTTGAGTCTTCCAGGAGGCAACGGAGCAACAGGGGGTTGCCCTCCGAAACAGCATGCAAAACATCAGTGGTGCTTGCCATGACCGACCCGCCCAAGGTTTTCCCGGCCAGCTCGGCCACTTCTTCCTTTTCCAGGGGGTGGAGTTCGAAGCGCTCTGCCAGGCCGTCGTACCAGAGCTGGAGCAGGGCAGGAGGAAGTCCTGGCCGCGGCCTGCTGGTCGCTACTAGCCTCGCCCAGCCAGCCGTCACCAGTTCGGCCAGAATCTGTGTGCTGGCCTCATCGAGGTCATGGGCGTCGTCTACAACCAGAAGGAGCCGTGCGCCTTCGCTTCCGCGTCTTTTCTCGAACTGGGACCAAAACTCGCGAAGAATCGCCACCGGCGAGGTGGCCTGCTCCACAGGCAGGTCCAGGAGGTAGGGCGCCAGGACACCGAAAGGAACAGCGGACAGTGCCGGACTTCCATGGATCCGCATCACTACCATTTCGCCGGCCAGGCGGGCAGCGATCTCGGCGGCCATGGCCGTCTTGCCGATGCCGGGATCGGCAAGGAGCAGGACAGCGCCCGCGCCCTCCTGCCTCAATATTTCGGTCGCGAGGTCCAACTCCGCGTCCCTGCCAACAAGGTACTCAGCCTGCATGGGCACGCACCCGGTTGACGGAAACTACGCTCCTCAACTCACAGGAGACCATTGAGCTCGCCTCGGGATGAAACGCCGAGCTTGGTAAACACTTGGTACAGGTGTCCCTCAACGGTCCGCACAGACACCCCAATATCCATAGCGATTTCACGATTGCTGACACCCTTTCCGGCCAGTTTGGCAATTTGCCGTTCACGCTCGGTCAATACCGGTGCGTCACTTCGTGGTTGGATCGGTAACGCCGCGACTGATTGTTCCAGACGCTCAAGCCTAAGCTGCGCGGTCCGGGCAGCCGTGGTTTCACCTGCATTACGGGCAAAGTCCAAGGCCATGGCAACGCACCTGGCTTCGACCACCAACAAATCCAGTGCAGCTGCGGCATCGGCGGCCGCCAGAAGGGAACGGGAACTCTTGTTCAGGGATCCGCGAGCGAGGTCGCGGGCGATCTGTGCCAAGGGGCCTTGACGGTTAGTGGCAACTTCTTCCAGCAGCTTGTACTCGGCGTCCGTGCCCTCCACAGTGGCGCCGAAAAGGCAGATGCCCGCTGTTGTAAAGCGCCTCTTGGCGATGTCCTGATGGACCCGGGCAAGCAGCCGCTGTTTGACGTCCGGGTCCCCCATCCATCGCCCTGCCATTTCAGCGCAGAACTCGGCGACGGATTCGGAGAAATATGTTCCAACACCCCGGCAGGTGCGGTACAGGTCAAGGTAGCGTCCGGCTTCGAGTGAATTCCCCAACTGGGCATAGGCAAAGGCGGTAGCTGCGTAGGCAACCTTGACCATGTTCATGGCGGGGCGGAGCTCCAGCTGCGCGGCGGCGGAACGCAACGGTTCGATCGCGCTGGCGGGTTTCCCTGCGTAAGCGTAGGCGAGGCCTACGCCCAGTTCGGTGATCGCACCCCGGTACTGCAGGCGGGAAGGCGTGGAGGGCGTCCGGCGCATGAGCTCGATGCATTTCCGCCATTGTCCGGACAGCAGCAGCACTCCGAAAGCCTGCCGCGCGAAAGACTCCTCCAACTGCGCCGGCCTGTCATTGTTTCCCAGCTGCCGGGACACGGTGCGTGCCATTTGCTGCGCTTCCAGTTCCCGGCCCATCACGCAACGGGCTTCAATGAGGCAAAAGGCGGACTTGAGCCAGTGTTCCCGGTCCACGGCCGGGTCCTTGGCCAGTTCCTCTTCCAGGTCCTCGGCCACAGCTGTGTATTCGCCCATGTACGTCTGGTATTCGTAGTTGCAAAGCAGGAGCCGGTTCCGGGCCCGCGTGATCATCTCCGGCGTGTATTTCTCCGGATTCGAAACGATGGAGTCCAAGGTTTCATTTGCCGCCGCGATCACTCCGGGCACCATAGCCGAGCGGCCGTCAATCCATGTCATGGCCTGGCACTTGGCCGCTGTTACTTCTGCAAACTCCATTGGGTCCAAAGCCGCAATGTGTGCCTCGGAAACCTCATCCAAAGCCTGGGCCGCGTGCAGGGGCAGGTCCAGCATGAGGTAGGCAGCTGACTTCAGGCGCTGCCCCGGCACCCATTCGGGGTCCTTCGGATCCAGGGAGAGTGTGCATTGGATGGCAAAGTTGGGGTCGTAATCGTCCAGGGCCGCCCGGCCTGCTGCCAGGGCGTGCGCGGGCGACGGTGACGGCTCATCCTCACAGGCATGCATCCACGCGGCATAGCTCAACAAATCCTGTGGAGCCAACCCAGCCAGCTCCGGCTCCTTGGGTCCAAGAAGCATCAACCTCAGCTCGCGACGACGCCGCGTACTCAGCCAGCCCCGAACAACCTCACCCACATAGGCATCCCGAAGGGACACCCAGTGCTCGCCGCTGCGGTCAACGCTCAGGAGCCCGGATTCCTCCATCTCCACAAGCACTTCCGTGCCAAAGATCGCTGCAAGATCCACCAGGGTGGCGCGCTGCGCGCAGGCCAGAACCTCGACGACGGTCCGGTTGGCCTGCGGTTCGCGCGCCAACCTGGAACGGACAAAGTCCTCCACAACTGTGGCGCCTTCAAGCTTGATCCGGTCCCTGAGCGTCCACACGGAATCGTTGAGAACGAGGTTGCCGGAATGGCGTTGCTCGTCCAGGAGCGCGTGCAGCAGCATCGGGTTCCCGCCGACAGCGGAGTGGAGTGAGCCAACCAGGGTCGAAGAAACGTAGTGGCCCAGCACCGAGCCGAGAACCTGCTTGGTCTGTTCTTCGCTCAGCGTGTTCAGATGGACTTCGCCCAGTTGCTCTTCAAGGACCAGCCGATGAAAATCAGCGGGGAGATCACTGGAGCGTTGAACAGTGGCGATCACCTTGGCCGTTCCAGTGGCCATCAGATTCAGCAGCACGCCCGTACTCATGGGATCCATACCGCCGGCATTGTCCACGATGAAGACAGTCTCGCGGCCCGCGGCTTCTTTACGGATCAGGGAGGTAATCGCGTGCAGAATGCCCGTGGGCGAACTGACGGCCTCGGACGGCAGCCTCGCCAGGAGGAATCCGAGGCACCCGTAGGGAGTCTGGCCATTGGCGACCGTGTTGCGCAATTGCAGGCTGTGAATTTTGGGGCCCAGCGAGGAAACTACTGCCCGGGCAAGGCCTGACTTGCCGATTCCCCGTTCGCCCGTGAGCACCACACCGTACGATTCCGGGGACTCCAGATGCTTGGTTGCCCGGGACAGATCCTGGCTCCGGGCCAACAATGACCATGTTTGCCGATCGGATGGACCGCCCACAAGGTCCGGAGCCGCAGCCCTCGCTGCGCCTCCACCGCCTTTGTTTAGCAACTCCGCCGACATTCGCATCCTTCGCTACAACATCCGCGACAGTCCCCCACCGCTTACCTGCGTACCATGCACACTACCTCCGGGCGCCGACAGTTTGTAGGGCTAAGGGCGCCTCGTATCATCAGGCTTTCCTCAGGCTTTCCTCAAGATTTGCTCAAGTTCTTGCCGCATGATGCTTCTGCTGCGCCGCAAGGAGCCCCTCACTGACCAGAAGTTCCACCGCGTCGGCCGCCTCGTCCAGCAGAAATGGCAATTCCTTCTTCTCGGGCGCTGCAAAATCCCGGAGGACAAAGTCCGCGGTATCCATACGTCCCGGAGGTCGGCCCACGCCCACCCGCACGCGCAGATAGTCCTTTGTTGCCAGCGCCTTGGAGATATCGCGGAGGCCGTTATGACCACCCTCGCCGCCACCTATCTTGAGCTTGACCGTGTTGAAGGGGATGTCGATCTCATCGTGGACGGCAATCACGTGGTCAGGCGCAATGTCGAAGAAATTGCTCAAGCCCGCCACAGGACCTCCGGAAACGTTCATATAAGTCATCGGCTTGGCCAGCACTACGCGGGGCCCGCCAATCCCCAGCCGGCCCTCCACCACCTGCGCCCTGGCCTTGTGGGTCTTGAACTTGCCGCCCATCCGCGACGCCAGCTCGTCAAGCACCATCTGGCCCACGTTGTGCCGGTTGTTGCTGTACTCGCTGCCGGGGTTGCCAAGGCCAACTATCAGCCAGGTGTCAGTCATGGTCTCATCCTAGGGAATCTGGTCAGGAAATCCGGTCAGCGAATCTGCTGGGCGATTTTGCCTGACCGGGTATCGGAATCGCGAAGGAACGCGGGATTACGCGGGAGTGAAAGAAGAAAGTGGCCGGGACCCAAGGGGACCCGGCCACTCAAAAGGCGTTTGCCTATGCAGTCAAAGACTACTCAGCCGCTGCTGCGGTGGTTTCTTCTTCAGCCTCAGAAGCGGTCTCGGCGATGCGGACCACCAGGGTGTCGCCTTCGGTGAGCAGGGTGGAACCCTTCGGCAGGACGAGGTCCGATGCGTGGATGTTCTCGCCGGCCTTGCGGCCTTCGATGTCAACCTCGACGGCGGTGGGCACGTGGGTTGCCTCAGCTTCAAGGGAAACCGTGGTGGCTTCGAGGCTGGCAACAGCACCCGGAGCAACTTCACCGGAAACGTGGATGGCGATGTCGACGGTAACCTTCTCGCCGGCCTGGACGGTCTGGAGGTCAACGTGCTCGATGATCTGCTTAACCGGGTCGCGCTGGATGTCCTTGACGAGCGTCAGGTGCTTCTCGCCGTCGACGTCGATCGCCAGCAGGGCGTTGGAAACGCGGACGGCCAGCGTGGTGGCGCGGCCAGGCAGGTTGATGTGGATCGGCTCTGCGCCGTGGCCGTAGATGACAGCCGGGATCTGGCCGGCCATGCGTGCACGGCGGGCAAAACCCTTACCGAATTCGGTGCGCAGTTCTGCGGTGAGCTTCTGCTCAGACATGTGTACTCCTTGATTACTGTGGCGTCCGGGAAACTCCGGACAAGTCGATCAGCAAGGGCGGAGGTCTGTGGACCTTCTACGCCCGGCGACCGTTGCTGTCCAGCAGCAGCCCGCCTGTGTCGAAGGAGATGCAGACCCAGTCGATAACGGAGACCCGCAATTCCGGTTCAAAACGCGCACCGGATGTGCTCTCCCTCGCCAAGGTATCCCCAAGAGTTTACCAGCGGATACCTTCATTACTGAAAACGGGCCATCCACACGCCCGGAGGCGGCGGATGGCCCGTCATGCCAGTAGTCCGGCGTCAGGCTTTGCCGTCGAACAGGCTGGTGACCGAACCGTCGTCGAACACTTCACGAATGGCACGCGCGATCAACGGTGCGATGGACAGCACCGTGAGCTGCGGGAAACGCTTCTCTGCCGGGATGGGCAGGGTGTTGGTGACAACCACTTCGCGTGCGCCCGAATCAGCGAGGCGCTGCGCTGCCGGGTCGGAGAAAACGGCGTGCGTGCAAGCGATGATGACATCCTTGGCGCCAGCGTTCTTCAGGACCTGGACGGCACCGGAGATGGTTCCACCGGTGTCGATCATGTCGTCAATAAGCACGCAGGTGCGGCCTTCAACCTGGCCAACAACGGTCTTGGAGACAGCCTGGTTGGGCACGGTGAGATCGCGGCTCTTGTGAACGAACGCCAGCGGGGCACCGCCAAGGCGTTCCGCCCACTGCTCGGCGACACGGACGCGGCCGGTGTCCGGCGAAACAACGGTGATGTTGTCCGCCTCCACCTTGGTGCGGATGTAGTCGGCCAGCAGCGGGATCGCCATCAGGTGGTCAACCGGGCCATCGAAGAAGCCCTGGATCTGGGAGGTGTGCAGGTCCACGGACATGATGCGGTCCGCACCGGCGGTCTTGTACAGGTCCGCAACCAGGCGGGCGGAAATGGGCTCGCGGCCGCGGCCCTTCTTGTCCTGGCGGGAGTATGGGTAGAACGGTGAAACAACCGTGATCCTCTTGGCAGAGGCGCGCTTGAGGGAGTCGATCATGATCAACTGCTCCATGAGCCAGTTGTTCAGCGGGGCCGGGTGCGCCTGGATGACGAACGCGTCAGTGCCGCGGACACTCTCAGCGGAACGGACGTAGATTTCCCCATTGGCGAAGTCATAGGCGTCGATGGGCAGGAGCTCAGTCTCCAGCTCCTTCGCGATTTCCTGCGCCAGCTCCGGATGTGCCCTTCCGGCGGCGAGAATCAATTTCTTCTCGCCGTGTGCGGTAATTTCGCTCATGCCTATTTGCCCTCTTCTGTGGTTGCTGGAGATTGTGAGGATGTGGAGGCGGGGGTCAGCATGGACTCCTGCGCGGCCTGGGCCAGCTTCGCTGAGTTGGTACCGGGGCGGTTGGCCAGTACCCAGCCTTCGGCGTTTCGCTGCGCGGCCAGGCTAATGGCGAGGGCTCCAGGCGGGACATCCTTGCGGATGACGGCACCGGCGCCGCTGTAAGCGCCATCACCCACGGTCACCGGAGCTACAAAGACGGTGTTTGAACCAGTCCGCACGCCCGAGCCGATCACCGTGCGGTGCTTCTTCTCGCCGTCGTAATTGGCCGTGATGTTGCCGCAGCCGATGTTGGTGTCCTCGCCGATTTCAGCGTCACCTGCGTACCCGAGGTGGGACAGCTTTGAACCGCGGCCGATGGTCACGTTCTTGGTTTCGTAGAAGGCGCCGATCTTGCCGGTCTCTCCCAGTACCGTGCCAGGGCGGAGGTAGGTGAACGGACCAACGGTGGCCCCGGCTCCAATGATGGAACCCGAGCCATGCGTGCGGGTCACCTTGGCACCTTCGGCAACGTTGACGTCCGTCAGCGTCGTATCAGGACCCACGACGGCGTCCCTCGCCACAGTGGTGGAACCGTGCAGCTGCGTATTGGGAAGCAACCGGACGTCTTCATCGAGCCTGACCGTGAAGTCGATCCAGGTAGTGGACGGATCCACCACCGTCACGCCCGCCCGCATCCAGGACTCGACGATGCGGCGGTTAAGTTCGGCACCGAGCGCGGACAGCTGGATGCGGTCGTTGGCACCCTCAACCTGCCAGCGGTCCTGGGTGACGACGGCGGCAACCCGGCCACCGGCGTCGCGGGCCAGTCCGAGGACATCGGTGAGGTACATCTCGCCCTGCGCGTTGTCAGTGGTGACCTGCGTCAGCGCGTCGCGGAGCACAGCGGCGTCGAAAGCGTAAATGCCGGAGTTGACCTCAAGGATGGTGTGCTCTGCTTCGCTTGCATCCTTGTGCTCGCGAATGCCGGTGACCGTGCCGTCTTCGGCACGCAGGATGCGGCCGTAGCCCGAGGCGTCGTCCAATATTGCTGTGAGCACCGTTACGGCGTTGCCCTGGGCTTCATGGGTGGCCACGAGTTCGCCCAGCAATTCGCCGGTCAGCAGGGGCACATCTCCATAAGTGACAACCACAGTGCCGGTGAGCTCCGCTTCGGCGTCGAGGGCGTTCAGGGCGACCTGCACAGCGCGTCCCGTGCCCGGGATCTCGTCCTGGTCAACGATCACGGCTTCCGGATCCAGCGCGGAGACGTGTTCTGCCACGCGATCGCGCTCGTGCCGGACAACAAGGGCAAGTTTCAGGGGGTTGATGGAGCGGGCGGCGAGGAGTGCGTGGCCCACCATGGAGAGGCCGCCAATTTCGTGGAGAATCTTGGGAGTCCGCGACTTCATTCGCGTCCCGGCACCTGCAGCCAAGACGATGACTGCTGCGGGACCGGTGGTTTCGGGGCTCACGTACTGGCTCTCCTTGCTCGGTTTTGTCCCGGGTAACCCGGCTTCGGAATGCTGCCATTCCAACTGTGGACCCAGGCACCGTTCGAGCTGTTCCAGGTACAGAGTGGAGCGCATTTTCCGACCGTTCCGCCCATAGGATTCGAACCTATACTCCACGGCTCCAAAGGCCGGGGTGCTGCCATTACACCAGAGCGGACCGTGCATGCTTGTACCCCCAGGCGGCAGGGCCTGGCGGTATCCCGGATCACCGGGATGCACACACAAGAATCTAGTTTGCCATGACCTTTGCATGGTTCGCGACTTGACCCACTCTGACGGGTCTCCGGATGCCCTGTTACGGCCCGCCCCGATCAGCCGCGCGGCGGGTTAGGGCATGATGGACACGTGAGCAAGCGCACTGAACTTTCCCGGCCCGCAGCCGCCGTCGAGCCTCTGGGAGACCGCCCGATACGGTCAAGGATGACCGGACAACAGCGCCGCTCCCAGCTCATCGGCATTGGCCGGTCGCTCTTCGCAGCCAAAGGCCTGGACGGCACGACCATTGAAGAAATTGCCGCCAGCGCGGGCGTCTCCAAGCCGGTGATCTACGAGCATTTTGGGTCCAAGGAAGGCCTCTACCGGCAGGTTGTCGAGACCGAATTCCGGATACTCCTGGACTCCATCACCGAGGCATTGAGCACCGATGCCAAACCCCGCGTCCTGGTGGAGCGCGCTGCGCTGGCACTCCTTGGCTACATCGAGGAGCGCACAGACGGCTTCCGGATCCTCATGCGCGACGCACCACCGTCCCAGCCCGAGGGCGCCTTCTCAACCTTGCTCTCCCACGTCACAGCGCGTGTGGAACACCTGCTCTCCGACGAATTCGCCCGCCGTGGATTCAGCGCCGCAGATGGCGCCATGTACGCCCAGATGCTCGTCGGCATGGTCGCGATGACAGGCCAATGGTGGCTGGACAGTCGTGAGCCGGACAAACGCGCGGTAGCCGCCCACCTGGTGAACCTGGCCTGGAACGGACTGACCGGGCTGCAAAAGGAGCCCGGGCTCCGGTCCGACCCCTGATCCGCTCTCACATCCCCACGCCTTCCAGGCGATGCGCTCTCACATCCCAACGGCTTCCAGGCGATGCGCGCTCACATCCCAACGCCTTCCAGGCGATGCGCGCTCACATCCCTACCGCCTCTCGGGCGATGCGCGCTCACATCCGAACGATCCGGGTCCTTAAATCAGCCCCTGACCGAAACTTCTGCGGACACTAAAAAGAGGCTGCCGGATGCCCGCCACAACGTGCTTTCACATCCCGAGCGACCAAGCGGCCCGGGTTTCCTTCAACATCGAAGGAAAAAATCAACGCCAACCCCGGATCCACCGTTGTCCAGACACTCCCGCCCGGGCGAGGGCAAGCCCTGCGGAAGTGATAGAGCAACGGCTAAAACGCTTCTGGACCTGAGAGAACGTCCCGCAAAAGCCCGCTGGACGTGAGAGAACGTCCGGAAAAAGCCCGCTGGACGTGAGAGAACATCCCGCAGTTACCCGCTGGATGTGAGAGAGCGTTGCAGCAGCGGCGGGCGTCCGGAAGCGTGCGTCAAAGGCGAGGAACGAGCCAGCACGCGGAGGATGCGCGCCGCTGCGCCGCCAGCCGCCACTCGCCAGCCGCTGCGCCGCCAGCCGCCACTCGCCAGCCGCTGCGCCGCAAGCTGTCACTCGCCAGCCGCCACTCGCGAGGCAACACCGCTGGCCGCGCCCTATTCGCCGAGGATTTCGGCGGCCTCGAGCCACTCGAGCTCCAGGCCTTCTTTCTCCTCAAGGAGTTCCTGCAACTTGGCATTGAGTTCGCCCAATGCGTCAAAGTCCCCGGATTCGGACTTCGCGGCCATTTGGGTGTGGAGCTTTTCCTCCTGCTGGGCTATCTTGCCGAGCTGGCGGTCGATCCTGTTGAGGTCCTTGCGGGCTTCACGCTTTTCGGCTTCGCTGGCACCGGACGGAGCGGCACTTGACGACGTAGCGCCACCCGCAGAAGTCGGCGCACCTGATCCGCCGCCAACAGCGCCGGAAGCAAGTGCCGCTTCACGCAGTTCCAGGTATTGGTCCACGCCGCCGGGCAAGCCACGGAGTTTGCCGTCGCCAAGGAGTGCCATCTGGTTGTCCGTGACGCGCTCAAGCAGGTACCTGTCGTGGCTCACCACAACCAGCGTTCCGGGCCAACCGTCCAGGACATCTTCGACGGCGGCCAGGGTGTCGGTATCGAGGTCGTTGGTGGGCTCGTCGAGCATCAGTACATTGGGCTCCCCTACCAGCAGGCGCAGGAGTTGGAGCCGCCGGCGCTCACCACCGGAGAGGTCCCTGACGGGTGTCCACTGCTTTTCCTTGGTGAATCCGAGCTGCTCTACGAGCTGGCCGGCCGTGAATTCCTTACCGCCTACGCTGAAGGACCGCTTTTCCCGCTCAATGACTTCAATGACGCGAAGGTCCGAGACGTCGTCGAGCTCCTTCACGTCCTGGGTGAGGACAGCCGTCACCACCGTCTTGCCGCGCTTGACCTTGCCGGAGGTGGGCTGGATTTCGCCGTTGAGGAGTTTGAGCAGTGTGGACTTGCCGGCCCCGTTGACGCCCACCAAACCGAGCCGTTCGCCAGGTGCGAGCCGCAGGGTGATGTTGTCGAAGAGTTTCTGCCCGTCCGCTCCGTCAACAAAATCGAGGGTCACGTTCTCGAGGTCCAGCACGTCTTTGCCCAGTCGGGCGGTGGCCATCTTGCTGAGGGCCACGGAGTCACGGGGATCCGGCACGTCGGCAATGAGGTCGTTGGCTGCTTCGATCCGGAACTTCGGTTTTGCGGTTCTGGCGGGGGCACCGCGGCGAAGCCACGCGAGTTCCTTTTTGACGAGCTGCTGGCGTTTACCTTCGACGACGGCGGCCATCCGGTCCCGCTCCGCGCGAGCCAAAACGTAGGCAGCGTATCCGCCGTCGAACATGTCCACCATCGCATCATGGACTTCCCAGGTGTAGTTGCAGACTTCATCAAGGAACCAGCGATCGTGGGTGACCACAAGGAACGCGCCTTGGTTGGCGCGCCAGCGAGTCTTGAGGTGCTTGGCCAGCCAAGCCACGCCTTCGACGTCGAGGTGGTTGGTGGGTTCGTCCAGCATGATGACGTCGTGGTCTTCGATGAGGAGCTTGGCCAGCGCGACACGACGCTTTTGCCCACCGGAGAGTGCATGCACGTTGGCGTGCCAGTCGACGTCACCAACCAGGCCGCCCATGACTTCGCGGATCTTGGGGTTGGCGGCCCATTCGTGGTCCGCGCGGTCGCCGACGATCGCTGCGCCGACTGTCAGGTCGCCGTCGAGCACGTCGCCTTGGTCGAGGTAGCCGACGTTGACGTCCCCACGTTTGGTGACGCGGCCGGAGTCCGGCGTGGAGCGTAAGGCGAGCAAACGCATGAGGGTTGATTTTCCGTCACCGTTGCGGCCGACCATGCCGATGCGGTCGCCATCCTCCAAGCCGAGGGTAACGCCGTCGAGGACAGTGCGGGTCGCGAACGAAACGGTGAGGTTTTCGCCGCCGAGCAGGTGGGCCAATGGGTACTACTTTCTACTGCTGGAATGCGGGAGCTACTAAAGGAGGGTATCGGAGATGATCCGGGCGCCGGGCACGGGTCCGTGGACGGCCACTGCAGTGTGGCCTCGATGGGTCAGCTCTTCAGCGAGGACGCTGGCGGACACCGAGTCCCTGGCAAGCAGTGCGATGGTGGGCCCGGAGCCTGACACCATGCCTGCCAATGCGCCCCGGGCTTCGCCTAGCCCGATGGTGTCCCTCAGTCGTGGGGCAAGCGCAATGGATGCCCGCTGGAGATCATTGATCAGCACCCGGCTGAGGGCCTCGGGATCGCCGTGGCGCAGGGCCTGGAGGATGGTGGGGTCAACGTCAACGGGCTCCGGAATTTCGACGCCTTCGGAGTCTCGGAGTCCGTCCAGGGTGTGGAATACGTCAGGTGTGGAGAGCCCGTAGTCGGCAAATACCAGCACCCAGTCCATTTGTGCCTTTGCCAGTGCGGGCGACAATTTATCGCCAACACCGAGTCCGACGGCGGTCCCGCCCAGAAGCGAGAACGGAACGTCTGCGCCCAACTCGGCTGCCAGGTGTGCAAGTTCCTCGCGGGAAAGGCCGCTGTTCCACAGGGCATCGCACGCGAGCAAGGTAGCGGCGGCGTCGGCGGAGCCCCCACCCATACCTCCGGCGACCGGCACACGCTTGGTGATTTCAAGGTGGACGCCGGTTGGTTTCTCGGATAGCTCAGCCATGATGGCTGCCGCCTTGTAGGCCAGGTTGCGTTCGTCCAGGGGAATATCGACGCCGTCCAGGTCCAGCGTGCTGTTGGGGCTGATGCTGACGGTAATCCCTTCAGCCTCGGTGCTGGTGGCCGCCACTTCCTCATACAGGGAAACGGCCAGGTAGACGCTTGCCACGGAGTGGTAGCCGTCGGGGCGCAGCGGACCAACACTTAGCGAGACGTTGATCTTCCCCGGCGCTTTGACCCGGACCGTCCTGGCATGGAAGCGATCGCCTACGTATGGCAGGCTGCTGGGTTTGCGGGTGTTCGGACTCATGCGTCCGCTGAGTGGCGGGCTTCGGCGATCCGGACGTAGGCAGAGATGTCCAGGACCTCGCCCCGGGCTGTGGGATCAACGCCTGCGGCGACCAGGCACCGTTCGGCCTCTGCCGCGCTGCCTGCCCATCCGGCCAACGCCGCGCGTAGGGTCTTTCTACGCTGGGCAAAAGCGGCGTCAATGACAGCAAACACCTGTTCCCGGGTGGCGTGCGTGGCGGGTGGGTCATGGCGCGTAAAGGCAACGAGTCCGGAATGGATTTTCGGAGCAGGCCAGAACACGTTCATGCCGATCACGCCGGCTTTGCGCATGTGCCCGTACCAGGCAGCTTTGACCGAGGGCACACCGTAGATCTTGCTGCCTGGAGTTGCTGCCAGGCGGTCCGCGACCTCGTCCTGCACCATGACCAGTCCGTGCTGCAGGCTCGGGAAGTGTTGCAGCAGGTGAAGCACCACGGGGACGGCCACGTTATACGGGAGGTTGGCCACCAGTGCTGTCGGTTGCACGGGCAGTTCCGTGACCCTCATGGCGTCCGAAAGGACGAGGTGGAAGTTGTCTTCAGCCTCGGGTCGCCACGCACGAACGGTCTCGGGGAGCTTCCTGGCGAGCACGGGATCAATCTCAACGGCCACAACAGTCTTGGCCGCATCCAGCAGCCCAAGCGTCAGGGAGCCAAGGCCCGGGCCCACCTCAAGCACGGTTTCGCCGGCGTCGACGTTGGCGGCTGAGACAATCCTGCGGATCGTATTACCGTCAATGACAAAGTTCTGGCCCAACGTCTTGGTGGGGCGGACACCGATTTCCTCGGCTAACCGTCGGATGTCGGTGGCGCCCATCAAAGGCACGACGGCGGCGGGTTCGGAATTCGGTTCAGTCACCTAGGTATCGTATCGCCTGTGCGGGGTCACGCTGCGTGCGCGCAGCCCCAGTCGCTGAGGCCGTTCCTGGCGTAGAGGCGGTTGGCGATATCGATCTGCTGTGCTTTGGTGGCAAGGTTTGCAGTGGGGGCGTAGGCGCCGCCGCCATTGGCCAACCAGGTGGGGCTGGAGAACTGCAGCCCGCCGTAGTAGCCGTTGCCGGTGTTGATGGACCAGTTTCCGCCGGACTCGCACTGGGCGATCCTGTCCCACATAGCTTCGTTCGGGGCGCCGGTGGGACCACTGGAAGTGGCAGCCTTGGCAGCGACGGGGCGGGCCTTCGTTCCGACCATGATCTTTTCGGTGACGGGCTGGGTGGTTACATTGCTGGATACAAGGGTGCGGGAAGCTTCACGGCCATCCACCAATACCAGCTTGAAGGTCTTCACGACGGAACCTGCGACGCCCTTTTGGGTCACTTTCTCGTCGCCTTTGTAGAGCTCGGCACTATCGGTGCTGACGCTATCGAACGGTACTTCCTCAGTAGCTTCAGCGGTCTTGCTGGTGTCCACGCGGGAGACCTTGATCACCATGTCCTGGATGACCGGCGCATTTCCGGGCTGGGAGACGCGATCGCTGGCGCCCAGGGTGACTCCGGCGTCCTTCAGGACGCTGGCGACGTCGGGCGCCGTCGTGGTGGTGCTGGTGTCCTTGCCGTCAGCTACCAGGCTGATCGTCTTGGGTGTGGAGATGGAAACGAAGGAGCCTGTGACAGCCAGCGAGGCGTCCTTCGGCTGGGAGATTTCGGAGGAGCTCGCGACTCCCAGTTCACTCACCAGGCCGGCGACGTCCGGTGCGTTGGTGTTGACGGTCTTGCGGGCGCCGTCCAATTCGATGGAGACGGCTTTAGCGAGATTGATGTTGACCACCGAGCCGTTTTCCACTTGGGTATCAAGATCCGGTGAAACGCGGTCTGCGTCCTTCAGCTCGACCTTGGCTGCTTTGACCACTTGGTCAACGGTGCCGCCGAAGGTCTGGATGGAGCTTACCTTGCCGTCTACGTTCAGGGTGATTGTCTTGTTGTTGCCGACGAAGGCGACTACACCGACCACCAGCGCTGCAACAACCAGCAACTGGGCACCGACTTTGAGAAAGCTGAACTTGCCATCCGTTGTGAAGAACTTGATCACGATTGCCCATAACTCTCAGACCATCCGGGCACGGGGAAAAGCGCAAAAAATAATGCCAGCCGCAAAACTGAGGGGCCAGGCAAAAAAGCCTGGTCCCACCCTCTGCTGCCGGCATCTGCGCCGCCAAATACATTCAACTAAAGAGCCCGGACGAATCCGGACCAGTTTTCCGAAGGCCTTCCCCGACCCCGGCTACTTGTTGTACACAGTAACCGATCTGTTATAAACGGACCAAGAATTCTACATACCGGGTATTCATCGCCGACGGTGCCAGAGAGGTTTGAACACCCACGATCAGCCCCACGATCCGTAGGCATTTACGGTATTTTCAGCCAGCCTGGCGCAAAGTTCCGAAAGGTCATCTTCTGTCACTTCAGCCATCGAGCGAACAGTGTACGGCACCATGTAGCTCGCATTTGGCCGCCCACGGTACGGGTGTGGCGTGAGGAATGGCGAATCTGTTTCCACCAGGATCCGGCTGGGCTCCGCAATAGACAACGCTGCCCTCAGGTTGCCGGCATTCTTGAACGTCATGGTGCCCGCAAAGGACATGTACCAGCCGTTCTCATTGCAAATGCGTGCCAGCTCCTCATCACCGGAGAAGCAGTGGAAAACCACGCGCTCCGGGGCCCCTTCCTCCTTCAATACCTGCACTACGTCAGCGTGGGCGTCGCGGTCGTGGATCTGCAGAGTGAGGCCCAGCCGCTTGGCGATGTCGATGTGCCTTCGGAAGGAGTACCGCTGATGTGCCAGGCCTTCACCGTGGGTTCGGAAGAAGTCCAACCCTGTTTCGCCGATGGCACGGATCCGCGGGTGGGCGGCCAGTTCCTCGATCTCTGCCAGCGCCGATTCCAGCTCCCCCCGCCCCGCGTAGATGGGTGCGTCGTTGGGGTGGATGGCAACCGCTCCCAGCAAGCGGGCATCGGCCTGGACAGCTTGTACCGTGAAGCGCGACGATTCCAGGTCGCAGCCAACCTGGATCGCCCCTTGGACACCAACAGCTTCGGCGGCATCCATGGCGTCCGCAACGCCGACTTCGAGCAAACCGTGCCGAAAGTCCAAGTGGGTGTGGTTGTCCATCACCGGGACGGGAAGCGGTTCCGGGGCCGGAGGGTACTCTTTGCGGGAATCCGAGGCTCCTGTTGCACCGGAGGACGCGCGGTAGGGAGCGGGGGCGAGGGAATTGCACATGTTCCCACCTTAATCGGACCGCGGTCCCCCGTGCTGCGGGACAAATTCCAGTTGGCACATAAATTCGCGGAGCACTATGTCAGGGACGGCCAAAGTCTGGGTAGTCTGGAACGGACAGACGGCCGACACCGGCGTTGGCCACGGCTGAAGGGCAATCCATGGAGTCCAAGCGACAAGTCACCGTTGAGCCTTCCCCACTCCAGGGCGAGGCGTACAGCGCGCTGCCCCGGGATGCCGCCTTGCTCAATGGACACAAGCCGCAGGTCATGGATGCTGAACGTTTCCACGATGCCAGCGAGCGCATCCTGGCATCCATCGGCAAGGTCATCGACGGCAAGGCGGACGCTGCGAAGCTGGCCCTGACAGTTCTCCTGGCCCAAGGCCACCTCCTGCTGGAGGATGTGCCCGGCGTTGGCAAGACCCTGCTGGCGAAGACACTGGCCCGCACCGTGGACTGCACGGTGTCCCGTATCCAGTTCACTCCGGATCTGTTGCCATCGGACGTGACGGGCGTGTCCATCTACAACCAGTCTTCGCGGCAGTTCGAGTTCCGGCCCGGTGCGGTGTTCGCGAACATCGTGATCGGCGACGAAATCAACCGTGCCTCAGCCAAGACCCAGTCCGCGCTCCTGGAGTGCATGGAAGAACACCAGGTGACGGTGGACGGGCATTCGTACCAGCTGGGATTGCCGTTCATGGTGGTGGCAACGCAGAATCCCATCGAAATGGAGGGCACTTATCCGCTGCCCGAAGCCCAGCGCGACCGCTTCATGGCCAGGATTTCCATGGGTTATCCGGATCGGGATGCCGAGATCGAGATGTTGGAAACGCATCAGGCGGCCTCTCCCCTGATCAAGGTAACCCCAGTGGTCACGGCAGCCGATGTGGCAGCCATGATTGCAGCCGTCCAGCAGGTCTACGTGTCCACGGCCATCAAGGAATACACCGTTGCCATTGGCCGTGCCACGCGTGAAAGTGCCCGCCTTCGACTCGGTGCCAGCCCGCGGTCCTTGCTGCAGTTGCTGCGCGCCGCGAAGGCTACGGCAGCTTTGGACGGACGCGATTTTGTCCTTCCCGACGACGTCGTGGACGTGGCCGAATCAGTACTCGCGCACCGCATCATCCTGGACCGCAAGGCTGCGAGTTCCGGCGACACGCCCCAAACAGTCCTGCGGGGCATCCTCGCTTCCCTCCCGGTTGCCCAGGAACCGCCTGGCGCGTGGCGCAGGGACAAGCAAAGCGCATAGGAGACAGCGGGCATGGCACTCGTGGATAGGCTCCCCAAGCATTTGTTCACCAGCCGCGGATGGGGATTGCTCGCCGCCGGGGTGGCCTCGCTGGTCTGCGCTTACATTATGGGCAGACGTGATCTCCTGACTCTGGCCGTCTTTTTGTTGATCCTTCCTTTGGTTGCACTGGCTGGTGTCCGGGTCTGGAAACCCAAGTTCCAGGTGTACCGGGAATTCAATCCCTCCACCGTGGAAACGTCCACCGCCACCACCGTTCGCCTGGCGGTCGCCCGATCCACGTTTTCCACCGGCCACGTGATCATGGAGGAGCAACTGCCTCCACGGTTCGGTGATCCGCCGGCTTTCCGCTTTCCGGCCCGGTCTGCAGCAGGTGGCACCAGCCGCTACGAATATCATCTGCGATCCGGCAAGCGGGGACAGTTCCGCATAGGTCCTGTTACTGCCGAGTTCAGCGACCCGTTCGGCTTGTCGTTGCGGCGTCATGCCATCGACGACGGCGACCTCCTCACCGTGACGCCGGCCGCCGTCGAACTTCCCGTAACAGGACTCGCCGGCGCGCGTGGGAACGATGGCGTAACGGCCACCCGGATCAGGGCGAACCCCAGCGACGACGACATCATGACGCGCGAATACCGGCATGGCGATCCGATGCGCCGCGTTCACTGGCCCGCCACTGCACGGCACGGACAGCTTATGGTCCGCCAGGAGGAATCGGTCACCACTCCGGAAGCCACCATCATCCTTGACCAACGATTCGCGGCGTTCGCCTCCGGCAGCGCCTCGGTTTTCAGCTCGCACGACGACGACTCGGACCTGGTGACCAGCCCGAATTTTGAGTGGGTTGTGACAGCGGCAATGTCCATCAGCGCGCACTTGGCCGAACGGAACTACTCGCTGCGCGTCCTGGACGCCTTCGGTAGCCCGGCCTTCATTCGCTCGCCGTCGGCACCGGATCCGGGCGTGGAAGAGTTCAGTGGCGTTGCCGGCCTTCATGCCATTGCCGAAGGTTTGGCCGCGATTGAGTTGAGCGGGCCAAAACACCACTGGGTTGACCACCACAGGACTGAACATCACAGGGCCGGAGAAAATAGTCCGGGGCATGCCCGGCGCTCCCCCGAACCTACCGGTTCCGTGCCTAACCGCAGTGGGGTCTTGGAGGTGCCGGGCCAGGAGAGCGTTGATTCGGTCTTCGACGACCGCCTCATGGACAAGCTCGCTGCGCATCGTTTGCGCGGGCCGCTTCTTGCCTTGCTTGGCAATCTGACCCTTGCCGAGGCCAAAGCCCTTGCTCCGGCGGCCGGCTATGGTGCCAACGCCTTCGCGATAGTAGTCACGGACCCTCAAAGCAGCAACGAGTCCCGCAACCATGACTCCCGGAACCCGGACTTTCGAAACAAGGATGATGTCCTGGAAACCTTGAGGCAGGGCGGCTGGAAGGCTGTTTCCGTCACCTCGAAGACACCACTGACAGCGGCCTGGTCCGGCTTCGACGAAGGCGGCCTGCTGGTTGCTGCGAGCGCGGCAATGGACGTACGGCGCGGAGCGGCGGTGCCGCGATGACCGCAACGTCCCATCGTGGGTCCCCTGCAACATTCCAGCGGGGCGTTCCCCAGCAGGGTGCCAGCGGAGACGGGCCCGCCCCCGCTTCACCTCAACAACGGCCGCAGGCTCCCGGCCCCTACCCGTGGATCATGGCTGGTTCCGTTGCCGTGGCCGTTCTTGGTGCGGCCATATCCCTGAATGGAGTGTTCAGGGGCTGGGCCTGGTTCATGCCGCTGATCACCACTGTTGTAGTGGTGGCCCTGACCCTGGCCATCCTCCGGACCCTCCGGATCCAGCCCTTGGTTACCACGCTGGGTGCCTTGGCAGCATTGGCCGGCATACTCAGTTTTACGTTCTGCCGGCAGGACAGCTTCCTGGGCTTCATCCCCACTACCGGGACCTTTGCCGCGGTAGGCCGGCTCATCAAGCGGGCCGCCGAGACGGTTGTGTCCGAGAGCGCTCCGGTGGCCCCTAACGCGGGGATTGTCTTCGTCACCTGTGCGTGCCTGGGACTTCTGGTGATCCTGATCGATGCTTTGGCCGTCCCGCTATCGATGCCGGCGGCCAGTGGAATCGGACTCCTTGCGGTCATGGTGGTTCCTGCAACCATCAAGCCGCAAAGCGTAGGTGTCGCTGGATTCGTTGGGGCCACGGTGGGATATCTGCTCATTCTTGGTTGCAGCCATTGGTTCGCCCCTGACGCCAGGCTGCAGTCCGGAGCACCACGAAGTTCCGGCCAGATCAGGCGCTCCCTGGTGACGGGGGCGCTGGCACTGGGTTTGGCATTGGTTGTTCCGCTGGCCATTCCAGGGTTTGAAACAGGCACCTTTCCGCAAGGCTCGCGGTTGAGCCCCTGGGGTACCTCGAACGGCCTCAATCCGATGATCACGCTGGGTAACAGCCTTCGCAGTCCCACGGGGGCAGGACGCATCACGTACTCCACCAGTTCCAGCGCAGCCACTTACCTGAGGTCCGTCACCATTGACCACTTCGACGGCGAAACCTGGGCACCGGATGACCGCTCCGCCACACGGCGGGCCGGGGTGGACCGGATAGAGCCGGGTTACTCCATCCAGGGAGAAGTCGTGAATGCGGTGACGTCCATCAACGCGGGCTTGTTCACCAGCCCGTACTTACCGGCGCCGTTCGCCCCCGTGTCCGTTAACGGGCTGAACGGCCGTTGGACCTGGGATCCGGCCACCCTCAGCATCATGAGTACGGAGACGAGCACGCTGGCCCAACGCTATGTGGTCTTCTCGGCGGCACCCAAGATCAGTGCGCAGGCCCTGTCGCAGGCAACAGGTAAGCCAAAGTCCATTTCGGAGGACTTCCTCCGCGTTCCAGGGAACCTGCCAAGCATTGTTCGCCAGACGGCGGAGCAGGTCACGTCGTCGGCAGGCAACAACTACGCCAAGGCGCTGGCGATCCAGAAATACCTGCGCTCCAGTGAATTCACGTATTCCCTTCAAGCGCCGGTGCAAAACGGGTATGACGGCAACGGGTTGTCGGTCCTGGCGGACTTCCTGGCGGTCAAGAGCGGCTATTGCGTCCACTTCTCCTCCGCCATGGCGGTGATGGCCCGCGTGGAGGGCATCCCCAGCCGCATTGCGGTGGGATACGCACCCGGGCGGCTGACGGGCGAGACCGTGGCTTTGGTTGGCCAGGGATCGTTCCCTGAGTATGAAGTAGATGCCCGTGACGCGCACGCGTGGCCCGAGCTCTACTTCGAAGGACTGGGATGGGTGCCCTTTGAGCCGACTCCATCCCGTGGCGTTGTTCCGGAATATGCCACCGAGTCCTCAGTCCCGGGCAGCCTGAGCACCAATGCTGACGAGAAGGACGTTCCAGGCACCGCCGTGACGCCTCCTCCCACCACCGTTCCGCTGCCGGGAGGCGATGCGCAAACTGCCGGCTCTGCGCCACGTGACCCGCTGCCAACGGTTATTGCCACGATTGCGGCCGTGCTGTTGCTCGCTGCTTTCCTTGGCTCGCCGAGGCTGAGCAGGGTAGTCGTGCGACGCCGCCGGCTCAATCCAAAGGAACCAGCGGATCGTGGATCGCCTGACGCTTACCACGACTCTGCAGCCCTCGCATGGGCAGAGTTGCAGGACCTCGCCAGTGACTATGGTGTACCGTCCACGCCCAGTGAAACACCAAGGCACTTTTCGTCCCGGCTCCGTTCAAGTTCCATTCTGGGTGAGGCCGGGGGTCTCGACGACGCCGCACATGCCGCCGTCGCTTCACTCACCACGGACTTCGAACGGCAACGTTATGGTCGCCCGATGGAGGCAGCCGCTCCGGCTGCTGCCAGGATCGCTGTTGTTCGTGACTCGTTACGGAACAATGCCAACTGGCTGGTTCGCTTCCGTGCGAACTGGCTGCCGCCGTCGCTCATGCGCCGCTGGTTCCACGCACTCGGTGCCCCCTCCCGCGCTGTGGGGTCCCTGTTCCGGCGGACGGGGCAAGGGATTGCCGGATCATGGCGCGCGCTCAGGGGACTTCTCCCGCAACGCCGCTAAGACCGCGATCCCACGTGGGAACAGCAAAGGGCCCGACTCCGGAACTTATGGCTCCGGGGTCGGGTCCTCTGCTTGTCTCTACCGTTCTTGTTGCGAGAGCGGTGGACGGAACCCCTGGACTGGTCGGGGTACCGACCTGGTCAGGGTACGGGACTCAGTCGGGGTACAGGACCTAGTCGGCGTACGGGTCGGCGATACCTACGTACTGGGTGTAGAGGTACTCTTCGATGCCTTCGGAGCCGCCTTCGCGGCCCAGGCCGGACTGCTTGACGCCACCGAACGGTGCAGCGGCGTTGGAGATGACACCGGCGTTGAGGCCGAGCATGCCGGTCTCAAGCTTCTCGCTGACCCGCAGGCCCCGGTTGAGGTCCTTCGTGAAGACGTAGGCAACCAGGCCGTATTCGGTGTTGTTGGCCAGGCGGATGGCGTCGTCTTCGGTGGAGAACGTGACGATCGGGGCCACGGGTCCGAAGATTTCTTCCTGGAGAATGCGGGAGTCGGCGGCGACGTTCTTCAGCACAGTGGGCTGGTAGAAGTAGCCGGGACCGTCGACGGCGGCACCACCGGTGACTGCTGTGGCACCTCCTGCTACGGCTTCGGTGACGAGGGCGTGCACGCCGTCGCGGGCCTTGCCGTCGATCAGCGGACCAACCTTGGACTCCGGCTCGGTACCACGGGCTGTGGTGAGCGAACCGATCTTGGCGGCGAACTTCTCGGCGAAGGAGTCGGCGATGGACTCGTGCACGATGAAGCGGTTTGCTGCGGTGCAGGCCTCGCCCATGTTCCGCATCTTGGCGGCGATGGCGCCTTCAACGGCCTTGTCCAGGTCAGCATCCTCGAAGACGACGAACGGTGCGTTGCCGCCAAGTTCCATGGACGTGCGCAGGACCTTGTCCGCGGCTTCACGGATCAGGGCCTGGCCAACCGGGGTGGAGCCGGTGAAGGAGATCTTGCGGAGGCGGTCATCCTTGATCAGCGGTCCGGTGACAGCACCGGCCGTGGAGGTCTGGATGACGTTCAGGACACCTGCGGGAAGGCCGGCTTCCTGCATCACCTGCGCGAAGAGCAGGCTTGTCAGCGGGGTGAGGTTGGCGGGCTTGAGCACCATGGTGCAGCCAGCGGCGACGGCCGGGGCTACCTTGCGGGTGGCCATGGCCAGCGGGAAGTTCCACGGGGTGATGAGCAGGCAGGGTCCAACCGGCTTCTTCTGAACGAGCAGGCGGTTCTTGCCGTCCGGTGCTGCGGAATAGCGGCCCGAAACACGGACAGCTTCCTCGGAGAACCAGCGCAGGAATTCGGCGCCATAGGTGACCTCGCCGCGGGCTTCGGCCAGGGGCTTGCCCATTTCGAGGGTCATCAGCAGCGCGAAGTCTTCGGCGCGCTCGGTGACGAGTTCGAAGGCACGGCGCAGGATCTCACCGCGTTCGCGCGGTGCCGTGCGTGCCCAGTCAGCCTGGGCGGCAGCAGCGGCGTCCAAGGCCGCGGCACCGTCTTCAGCACCGGCGTCGGAGATGCTGAGCAAGACCTTGCCCGTAGCCGGGTCCTCAACATCAAAAGTCTTTCCGGATCCCGCCGGACGCCACTGACCGTTGATCAGCAGGCCGGTGGGGACGGAAGCCAGCAGTTCGCTTTCGCGTTCAACCGTAACAGTCATGGCGACTCCTTCGTCTTGGGTGCATTGGAGGGTTGCACCACTAGGGTTCCTTGCCAGAATTGGCTTGAATTACTGCCACGGTACTGCCATGCAAGAAGCAGTGTCTACGCCTTCACGCACTGCCATGCGCCCGCCAAATTGTGCACCTGCACAGGGATGATCAGCGTGCTGCAAGCACCGCCGAATACAGCTCCCGCTTGCTGACACGGGCGTCATCGGCCACGGCGGCGACGGCTTCCTTCAACCGGATTCCCTGGGAGATGAGCTCGTTCACGGCAGCTACATGGTCTTCCGGCTTGCCGGGAGCCTGCTCGGGAGCGCCACCCACAACCACGGCAATTTCGCCGCGGACTTCATTGTTTTCTGCCCACTCCAGGAGTTCGCGCAGCGTTCCGCGGATGACTTCCTCGTAGGTCTTGGTCAATTCCCGGCAAACAGCCACCCGGCGTTCCGGTCCGAAGCGCTCGTGCAGCGCCCGAAGCATCACTTCAAGCCGGTGCGGAGCCTCAAAGAACACCATGGTGCGGCGCTCGTCAGCCAAGTCCGCCAGGCGGGAATTCCGCTCCCCCGACTTCCGTGGCAGGAAGCCTTCGAAGCAAAACCGGTCTGTGGGCAGTCCGGAAAGCGCAAGGGCCGTCAGCACGGCGGAAGGTCCCGGCACGGCAGTGACGGTCAGGCCCGCGGCAACGGCTCCCTCCACTAAACGGAAGCCAGGGTCTGAAACCGCCGGCATTCCGGCGTCGCTGACCATCAGGATGGTTTTGCCGGCCCGCACATACTCCAGCAGTTCACCGGTCTTGGCTACCTCGTTGTGTTCGTGATAACTGATGACGCGCCCGGACACCTCCACGCCCAACGCCTGGACCAGCCGATGCAGGCGACGGGTGTCCTCGGCTGCGACGATGTCCGATGTCGCCAGGAGTTCGATCAAGCGGGAGGACGCATCGCCCACGTTGCCGATGGGAGTGGCAGCAAGCACAATCCTGCCGCTTGCCGTGGTTGCGCCCGTGTCGGCAGCGGCTTCGGGTTCCTGGGCCGCGTCCGGTTCATCAACCGCCGATGCATCATCAAAGGGGGCTTCGTCCGGGGTGCTGTGTTGTTCGTCCACCTGCCAAGCCTAATGCCGCGCGCACTTCAACGCCGCAGCAAGAGCGCACTTCAACGCCGCAGCAAGGATGGAACGGTAGCATGGGCGGGTGAGCCAGTCCCCCGTTCCCACCACCGATTCCGGAACCCCCGCAGTGTCGGCATTACCTTCCGGAGCCACGGACGTGGCGGCAAGCAACGGCTCCGGAGAGCCGGCCCAGGAAACAGCGGCCAGGGGAACTACCTCATGGCGGCCTCCGTCCAGGCAGGACGACCCCGCTGGCAGCAACAGCAAGCTGCCTCCCGGACGCGGGCTCGAAGGCCACCGCTGGATCGCCAGACCTGCTGCGGCCTTCTCAGTGGACGCCCTGACATCGCGTTTGATCGGCGGGATCCAAAGCTGGCGGGATTACCCGCCGTCGCTGCGTTTATGGTTCTGGTTGATTCCCGCCATTACCGCCGCCATCGGAGGAATCCTGCGCTTCTTCCGTCTTGAGGTCCCCCACAGCCTGGTCTTCGACGAAACGTATTACGTCAAAGACGCGTATTCGTACCTCGTCAGCGGATACGAACGCAGCTGGCCAGCCAACGCCAACGATTCCTTCAACGCCGGCAATCCCGAGATCCTGCTCAATACCCCGGAGTACGTGGTTCATCCTCCGGTGGGGAAATGGATGATTGCCTTCGGCATGTGGTTGTTTGGGGCTGACAATCCGTTCGGCTGGCGTTTTGGTGCCGCCCTGACCGGGACTCTCACGGTCTTCCTGCTCTCACTCATCACGCTGAAGCTCTTCCGTTCCCACACGCTTGGCGCAGTGGCCGGCTTGCTGCTCGCGGTTGACGGCCACCACCTGGCGTTGTCGCGAACGTCCCTGCTGGACATCTTCCTTGCGTTCTGGATCCTTGCCGCCTTTGGTGCATTGCTTTTGGACCGCGACGACGGCCGGCGTCGCCTTGCTGCCAGGCTGGCCGCCCGTGCGGCTGCTTCATCCGACGGCCGGCCCCCGGCCAAGCAACTGTTGGCCGGCCCCTGGTTGGGGATGCGTTGGTGGCGCCTGGTTGCCGGGATTTGCCTCGGACTGGCTGTGGGCACCAAATGGTCTGCGCTGTTTTTCGTCGCCGCGTTCGGCTTGTTGACCGTCTTCTGGGACATGAGCGCCCGCCGCATTGCCGGGATCCGCAGCTGGCCCAGTGCAGCGGTCATCAAGGATGGACTTCCGGCTTTCCTGACCATTGTCCCGATCGCGGCGGCCACATACGTCGCCACGTGGACCGGCTGGTTCCTCTCCAAGGATGCCTACTACCGCCAGTGGGCGGCCACCAATCCGGCGCCCGGGTGGGATTGGCTGCCCAATTCCGTGCGTTCCCTGGCGCATTACCACCTTGAAGCGTACAAGTTCCATCAGGGCCTCAGTGCCGACCACCCCTACGAATCCAGCCCCTGGACCTGGCTGGTCATGGGCAGGCCCACCTCGTTCTATTACCAATCGCCCAAGCAGGGCACTGCCGGCTGCATTGCCGAGACGTGTTCCTCGGCCATCCTGCCCGTCGGCAACCCCGTTGTCTGGTGGGGCGGCACCATTGCCCTGGTGATCCTGCTCTTCTGGTGGGCAGGCCGACGGGATTGGCGCGCCGGGGCCATCCTCGTTGGAGTCGGGGCTGGATACCTGCCGTGGTTCATGTATCCCGAACGCACGATGTTCATCTTCTACGCAGTTTCCTTTGAACCGTTCCTGGTGCTGGCCCTGACGTATGTCCTGGGGTTGGTGCTGGGCCGCACCACCGATCCTCCTTGGAGGCGGAGATACGGACTCTACATAGTGGGCTCGGTTGTGGTGCTGGCCGTGCTGGCAACAGCGTTTTTCTACCCCGTACTGACCGCCGAAGTCATCAGCTACCAGGAGTGGCGGATGAGGATGTGGATGCCATCGTGGATCTAGGAGGAGGATCGTGAGGGAGGCAAGCACGGAGCTTCTGGTCGAGGCCGACGAGAATACCAACGTGACCGACCTCCTTCTGGAACGATGCGCCAAGGACCCGTTCGGCAACCTTTACGCCCACAAGACAGCCAATGGGTGGCTCAACGTGCCTGCTGCACGCTTCCTCGCGGACGTCCAGGCACTGGCCAAGGGCCTCATTGCAGGGGGCGTCAACCCCGGCGATCCCGTAGCTGTGCTCTCCCGCTCAAGCTTCGAATGGACCTTGGTGGACTTCGCCATCTGGATGGCTGGCGGAGTTACCGTACCCATTTATGAAACGTCTTCGGCGAGCCAGATCGAGTGGATCCTCGCCGATTCCGGTGCCCGGCGCATCTTTGTGGAAGACACCTCCAAAGCAGACCTGCTTCACGCCCTCGTTGAGAAGTCCACAGCTTTGGGTGAGGACCCGGTGACGATCATCCGCATGGAGCACGACGGTGAGGCGCCGAACCTGACCAGCCTTGCCGCCGTCGGAATTGGCATTATGGATGCCGAGCTTGAGCGCCAGCGCAGCGCCGCCAACTTGTCCGATGTAGCCTCGATCGTCTACACCTCCGGCACAACCGGCAAACCCAAGGGCTGCGAAATCACGCATGGCAACTTCGTGCTCGTTGCCCGGAACGTCATCCCGTTCCTCCCCGAACTGTTGATGCAGCACGGCGCGCGAACGTTGATGTTCCTGCCGCTGGCACATGTCCTGGCAAGGGCAGTCCAGGTGGTCTGCCTCACCGCAGGCGTCACGTTGGGGCACAGTCCGGGTGCCAGCGGCCTCATGGCGGACCTGGGCGCCTTCAAACCGACCTTCCTGCTCGCAGTTCCCCGCATCTTCGAAAAGGTCTACGCCGGCGCCGGACACAAAGCGGCAATGTCAGGCAAGTCCCGGCTGTTCGCCGCTGCGTCCGCGGCCGCCGTCGAATATTCGACGGCGGTAGAGCTCGCCGCCCGCGGGCAGGGGCCCGGTCCGGGTTGGTTCCTTAACCTCAAGCATTCGGCATTCAACAAACTCCTCTACCCCAAGGTGCGGGAGGTCTTCGGCGGCGCCATCGGGTACACCGTGTCCGGGGCCAGCCCCCTCAGCCTCCGGGAAAACCATTTCTTCCACGGTGCCGGGATCCCTGTCCTTGAAGGCTATGGCCTCACCGAAACCACTGCGCCCTGTACCGTCAACACGCCAAGCATGTCCCGCATAGGGACCGTTGGCATACCGCTGCCCGGCACCACCATCCGGGTGGCCCCGGATGGCGAGGTGCTGGTCAAGGGGATCGGCGTGTTCAAGGGCTACCACCGCAATGAGGCCGCCACCGCTGAGGCCTTCGTCGACGGCTTCTTCCGCACAGGAGACCTTGGCGAGCTTGACCCGGACGGGTTCCTCACCATCACAGGCAGGAAGAAAGACCTGTTGGTCACCGCAGGGGGCAAGAACGTCGCACCCGGTCCCCTCGAAGAGAAACTGCGGGAGCACCCGCTTGTGGGACAGGCCGTGGTGGTGGGCGACGGCAAGCCGTTCGTCGCAGCACTGGTGGCCCTGGATCCTGAAGGGCTTGAAGACTGGTGCGCCGAGAACAAGCGCGACGCCATGTCCCCCAGTGAAGCCGCCGGGGACGAGCGCGTTCGTGCAGCAGTCCAGTCTGCGGTGGACGAAGCGAACACTCTGGTGTCCTCGGCCGAATCCATCCGTAAGTTTGGCTTTATCACTGCGGATCTCAGCGTCGAGTCCGGGCACCTGACGCCGTCGCTCAAGCTGAAGCGGGCCGCGGTGGTTAAGGACTTCTCCTCGTTGGTGGAGAAGCTTTACGAAAAGTAGCGCCCCGCTCGTTTATGCGACGGTTTCGCCGGTGTCCTTGCGGACACCAGGGGTATCGCTTTCGTCGTCGATCTCCGTTGAGGATGCTTCTTCTTCGGCCGCTGACTTTGCGTCCAAACCACGACGACGACGCGTTGGCCAGGTGAGGATGAAGGTGATCGTTGCGGCCAGGAACACGAGCGCTCCAATGACGATTCCGGCATCCACCCAGAACTGTCCCGGGAAGAGACGAATGAGCGTGTCTTCCAGCGAGAATGTCCAGGTTCCATTGGCGAAGAAGATCCGGTGGAACTCCGTGAAGAACTGCTGCCAGCTCAGGGCTGCCAGCACTCCAAGGCCGATGATGATGACCAAGGTGACGATGGAGCCGGCGAAGAGCCCGCGCCGAACACCGCCTGTACTGCGCTTACGCAAGTAGGCAATGGCGATGATGCTCAAAAGAATGAGCAGCAGGCCGGCACCGAACGAGGACAGAATGACCATCTTCACGTCCGCCATGTGCGCGACTTCGCTGTCCTTGAAAAGCTTGGCACCGTCCTGGTTTACCAAGCCACCCAAATATCTGGGCCCGGACCAATTGCTCAGGTAGTCCACAGCATAGGAGCCGTAAGTCATGCGATCGTCCGTGCTGAACCCGTAACCGTCTCCGGGGAAACCCGGCCGGTTGTATTCAACCCAGAGGAAGAGGGGGCTGGTCACTGCGCGGACAGCCAGCACCAAGAGGATCACAGGAAAGAAGACGGCGAGCAATACCTGGAAAATGCGGGGGCCGATCGGCTTGACCTTTGCAGCCTGTTCGCGTTCCGCATTACGCCTGGCAACTTCGTCCTCCGGCGGACGAACCTGGAGGGCCGACGTCGGCAACGGTTCCGAATAGTGTGCCGGTTGGCGACTTGCGGGCGCATCTGCCACCGTCTCCGCGAAAAGCGGTGGCTCCGGCTCAACGTCCGCAGCCTCGGCGGCCTTCCGGTCAGCGCGGCTCTCTGGCTGAACGGGGACCGGACCTGAGGGAGCAGCAGAAGAACCACCAGGCGCCTTGGGCTTCATCCAGTCAAAGGCCGGCTCGTCGGGGTCCTCGTGGACGTCCGTCCCCGGATCTTGTGGTTTTGGGCTCTTGTCACTCACAGCGGTTTCACTTCCGTAGGCATCCCACCGGCCTGACCATGCTGCCGGCACTCTTGTCTGCATTCGAGCCTACAGTCCGGCTTTGGGCGGAGACGAGGAGCCACCCCGCGTTGGGCAAGATCGAAACGCAACTGTAAGGTGCGGGCGTGTCCGCCTAGACAGCAATCCCCCGGTAGCCGGCGTCATGGCTGTCAAGATCGCCGGTAGCGCCCGAGCGGAATGAACGTCCACCCACAACCAGGGTGTACGTCCAATAGGCCACCAGGACCAGCGCCCCGATCGCGATCTTCATCCAGACAGGCAAGGGGCTTGGTGTCACGAATGCTTCCACCAGGCCCGAGATGAGAAGAACGAGGACCAACCCGAGGGCAACCGTGATGAGCGAACGTCCTTCGTCCGCCACGGCCTGCATCCGGGTCCGGGGTCCGGGCCGGACCATCGACCAAAAAATCTTCAGCCCGGCTGCGCAGGCGATGAACACCGCGGTCAATTCCATGAGCCCATGCGGAAGGATGTAGCTGAAGAAGACATCCAACTTTCCCGCGGAGGCAAACACGCCGGCTGCCGCACCCACGCCCTGGGCGTTGAGGAAGAGAATCATGGGCACCCAAAACCCCGTAATTCCGAACGCAACGGCTTGGGCTGAAATCCAGGCGTTATTAGTCCAGACCGCGCCGGCAAAGGACGCCGCCGGATTCTCCGAGTAGTAGTCGATGAAGTCGTCTTCAATGTACTGACGCACCCTGTCATCGCTGCCAAACGCGGCCCGCAGCGCCTCGGGCGACGTCCCGATCCACAGGGCGTACGCCCCACTCACCAGCACGAAGAACATCCCACACCACACTGTTAGCCATCGGAGTCTGTAGAACGCCGCCGGCAAGGCGATAACGAAGAAACGGGCGAGGTCTTCCATGAAGTTCGAACGTGCCCCGGTGAACCTGGTTCGAGCCTGGGCAAGCGCGGCAGACAGCGATGAGGACAGGGCCGTCTCGGGAGCCACCGAGCGGATAAGGGACAAATGTGCGGAGACAGTCTGGTACAGGCGCAATAGTTCGTCGGCCTCGGACCCAGTGAGCCGCCGCTTATGTGCCAAAAACGTCAGCCGCGACCATTTGTCCCCATGCACGGCCGAAAAGGCATCGATGTCCACGGCACCACCCTATCCCTGCCTGCCCTATTCCTGTCTGCCCTGATGGTCGCGGCTAGACTCGTTGATGCGGGTACATGATGCGCCCGCCGCGATTGCTGGCCACCGGGGGCGGATTTGAGTTCAATCATCACAGGCGAGGCAGTGGTCCTGGAATTGCGCCCGGCGTCCTTCGCCGCCCGCGCGCTGGGGCTCATTCTGGACGTCATTGCCAACGTCCTGCTCCTGATCCTCCTCATCATCCTGGTCCTCTCCGCCGCCCGGGATCTCGATGAAGCCGCGGTCCGGGCCATGGTCCTGGCCTGTGTCGTCTTCTCCTTCGTCATCGTTCCCGTCGGTGTGGAGACGCTCACCCGCGGCCGCTCCTTGGGGAAGCTGGCCGCGGGCCTGCGTGTGGTCAGGGACGACGGCGGCTCCATCCGGTTTCGGCACGCGGTCATCCGTGGGCTGCTCGGGTTCCTCGAGATTTACATGACTTTCGGTGGCCTCGCTATCGGAGTGGCGCTCTTCAACGACAAGTCCAAGCGCCTCGGCGACGTCGTAGCAGGCACTTACTCCCTGCGGCAGCGCGTGCCCTCCGAGCCGAGGATCTTTCCCGGCGCTCCGCCATACCTCCAACCATGGGTGGCCTTAGCGGACATAGGCCGGATCCCCGACGCCACAGCCCGCCGGGCCGGAACCTTCGTTCAGCAGGCGTACCTCATGGCACCATCCTCACGCGCCAGGATGGCCGCAGCGCTGGCCTCCGAGCTGGCCAACTACGTCGCGCCGCCACCGCCAGCGGGAACGATTCCCGAGGACTACATAGGGGCAGTCCTCGGTGAGCGACGCAACCGCGAATTTGCCCGCCTCCGCACGGCGGAACAGCGCAACGCCGCCATCGGCGAAAGGCTCCGCAAGCTGCCGTTTACCCAGGGCTGAGACAACGTCGCAGCCTTTCGCCGATGTTCCTAGTGCCAATGGGCAGGCGTAGCGAGTCTTTCAGGCAGGCGCGTTTCCCGGTTTCCTTGGGCGGCGTTGATTTGCGGTTGGGTGAGGTAGAGGGACCTTGCTAGGTTGGCGCCGTGGAGACGGGTATCGCGCAGATCGGCGCCGAGGAGGTCAACGGCGGTTAAGTCACTGCGCTCCAGGTTTGCCCCTATCAGGTAGGCACCGCGGAGGTCCGAGCCGCATAGTTGCCGCTTTGCCAAATTGGCACCCATGAGGTCGGCACCCGGGTGGATTCTGCCGTCGGGCATTTCACGGCCCTCAGCCGCATATGAAGCGCGCACCTCCTCGCTGACCTCCATCAAAAGGGCGCGCACCCGGGCGTGTAAATGTCCGACGTCGGCAGCCAGGACTGCGGACACCTCGCCTTGGGATGTGGTTTCGATATCTGCGGAAAGCCCGCGGGCGGTGGCCGCCAGCTCGGGATCGAAAGCGCGTTGTTCAGCTTCGGCCAAGTACCACAACATTTCGTGCAGTTGCTTGACGATCTTGAAGACAGCGAACATCGAGGCCTTGGACTCCGGATCCTGGACCCAGCTCGTACCCCCAAACGTGCGTTGGGAAACCACTTGGCCTGCGCCGAAGCAGTCAAAGACAGTACATCCGCTGAATCCGCGGGGCCGCAAACGTTGATGGATGGTGCAGGAAAAGTCGCTGGCCATGTTCGGGCAGGCTGAAGCAGCCGGTTTATCGATGGCGAAATCGGCTGAGCGGGCAAAGCCAAGGGCGGTGCAGCAGAGGGCGAAGCAATTGCTGCAGTCCGGGCGAAGGGTTGGCGAAATAGTCATTAGTGCTCCAAGCGATGAAATGGAATCCGGTGGAAGGAGCCGGGAACCCTGCGCGGGTTCCCCTAGGGAAGACTCGTAATCACCACGGAGGGCAGCACAAATAACAGGTCCGGCCAGGTGCCGGAACCGGAAAGGAGAATCAAAGACCGCAAGAAATAATCACTGCCTCGATATTAACAGCAATTCTGTCCCCGGCTGGAGATGGAGGCTACCGCTGGGCGTAGCTGGCCCAGGGGATGTTCCAGTCGCCGAACCCCTCCAAGGGCTCCACAGCCGGCGCACCAGTATTCAGGATCTGCACCACATCACCGGTTTTCATGTTGTTGAAAAACCAGGCAGCATCCTCGGGCAGCAAGCCAACGCAGCCGTGGGAAACGTTCACGCGTCCAATGGCGCCCCAAGCGGACTCCAGGGCTTGGTGGACATAGACGCCGGACCACGTGAGGCGGTTGGCATAGTCCACCACCATTGGAGCGTAATAGCCCTTGTCCCCGGGTTTGAGGCCGATGCTTCCAGCGTTGAAGTTGGATTTGCGTTCTTGTTCAAGGATCACGGCATAGCCGGTGGGCGATAGCCAGTCTTCGCCACCCAGCGATACGGGTGCGGTGTGCATCAGTTGGCCATCGAAGTACACGTTCATGGTCTTGGTGTTGTCATCCACCACAGCCACGCGTTGCGGTCCCGTAGTGAAAGTGGAAACGACATCGCCGTTGCCGATCATCTTGTTGCCGAAATCGACGCCCAGGAGCTTCATATCCACTGTGACCGTGGTTCCCGACGCCCAGAAGGCCTCCGGACGAATGCGGACCTTCTTGTCCGAGTACCAATGCCACGCCACTGGCTGGCCCGATGAAACGGTGATGGCAACGCGCTTTTCCATCGCGGCCTTGTCAACCACAGGTTCACTGAAGTTGATTTCGATCGGCTGGCCCGAGCCGGCAACTGTGCCGTTACGCGGATAAATGGAAGCATCGGCCTCGTAGGCGGCAGAAACCGTGGTGAAGGTCTGCGTCTTCTTCGTTTCCTTACCTGCGGTGTCCACAATGGTGAAGGAATAGCTGTATTGGGTCTTGAACTTCAGGACCTCAAGGGTTGTCCATGTGCTGCCATCCGCGCTGGTCTTCCCCTGCACAGGTGTACCGCCTTCAACCGGCGCCAGCACAACATCCTTGACCTTGCCGTTGACGGCCTTGATCTGCGGGCCAACCACTGGATTCCACTCCACAGCGCCATCCAGCGGTGTGATGCCCAGTTCGACGGGTTTGGCCTCCGGCGTCGGAGTGGAGCGGGTTGTGGCCACGCCGTTGGGGGTGGAACCGGACAGCAATCCAGGAACAGTGGCAACGCCAATACCGCCCACGACGATGGCCGCAAAGACCCCTCCAATGGCAAGGATCTTGCCCGTTTTCCGTTTGGCGACTTCCGTCATGGTTCCCGTCTTCCTGTCCCCCGGCAAGCAATACTGAACACCCAATTCTAGCCGAAAGGCCGGCCACGCTGGTCACGTGTCCGGCCTTTCACTGCGGCTTGGGGCTGCCGCTTGGAGGTTACTGGCACCCCAAAACTGAACTTGGCCTAGTAGCGGTAGTGCTCCGGCTTGTACGGACCTGCAACATCCAGGTCCAGGTAATCCGCCTGATCCTTGCTCAGTTCCGTCAACTCCACGCCAAGCGCATCCAGGTGCAGGCGGGCTACCTTTTCGTCCAGGATCTTGGGCAGGACGTAAACCTGCTTATGGTATTCGCGTTCCCCGGCCGGCTGGTCCTTCTTGGTCCAGAGTTCAATCTGCGCGATCGTCTGGTTTGTGAATGAATTGCTCATCACGAAGGACGGGTGGCCCGTTGCGTTGCCCAGGTTCAGGAGCCTGCCTTCAGACAGCACGATGATCGACCGTTCGGAGTCGGAGCCGGCGTCGAAGACCCACTCGTGAACCTGGGGTTTGATCTCCACCTTCTTGACGCCGGGAACCTTGGCAAGACCTGCGATGTCGATCTCATTGTCGAAGTGGCCGATGTTGCCCACGATCGCCTTGTTCTTCATGCCCAGCATGTGCTCGGCCATGATGACGTCCTTGTTGCCGGTGGTGGTGATGAAGATGTCACCCTGGGCAAGGACAGATTCCAGCTTGGCCACTTGGTAGCCATCCATGGCGGCCTGCAGGGCACAAATGGGGTCTATCTCGGTAACTACAACGCGCGAACCCTGGCCGCGTAGTGCTTCTGCCGCACCCTTGCCGACGTCGCCGTAGCCACAAACCACGGCAACCTTGCCGCCCATGAGGACGTCCGTTGCACGGTTGATTCCGTCCGGCAGCGAGTGGCGGATGCCGTATTTGTTGTCGAACTTGCTCTTGGTGACGGAGTCGTTGACGTTGATGGCCGGGAACAGCAGTTTGCCCTGTTCGGCGAGTTGGTACAGACGGTGCACGCCCGTGGTGGTTTCTTCCGTGACACCCTGGATCCGGGCGGCCACGCGTGTCCACTTCTGCGGGTCCGCGGCCAGGGTCCGGCGAAGGAGGTCCAGAATGAGGACGTACTCTTCAGGATCTTCCTCGGTGGCTGCGGGAACGGCGCCTGCAGCCTCGAAATCGACGCCCTTGTGCAGCAGCAGGGTGGCGTCGCCGCCGTCGTCCAGGATCATGTTGGGACCCAGCTCCGGGTTGGCGTCCGCTCCGGGCCAGGTAAGGATCTGCTCTGCAGTCCACCAGTATTCCTCGAGGGTCTCGCCCTTCCACGCGAACACGGGAACACCCTGCGGATCTTCCGGCGTGCCCTTACCGACGACGACGGCGGCGGCGGCTTCGTCCTGGGTGGAGAAAATGTTGCACGAGGCCCAACGAACTTCGGCGCCCAGGGCGGTGAGGGTTTCGATGAGGACGGCTGTCTGGACCGTCATGTGCAGCGAACCGGCGATGCGGGCGCCCTTGAGCGGCTGCGACGGGCCGAACTCAGCACGAAGGGACATGAGGCCCGGCATTTCGTGCTCAGCGAGACGGATCTGGTGGCGGCCTGCCTCGGCAAGGGAAATGTCAGCCACTTTGTAGTCGAAAGTCATGGAAGTCCTTATGGATGTTTAGGCGTACCGTGCGGGATTGCTGTTCTGGAAGTACTCAGGCCTTGGCGTTGTGCTGGCTGGAGCTTGCGGCGTTGGAAGCAGCCAGCAGTTCCGGCGGCAGAAGCAGGGGAATGCCGTCCTCAATCGCGTAACGGACCTTTTCACCGTTCTCGGCGGTAGCCGTTGACACAAGGTCCTCCCCCTCCTGGACCAGCGATGAACCCGTCACTGGGCAGCGCAGGATGGACAACAGTTCAGGACTGACCTTTGGCATGAATGATGCTCCCTGGATGGCGCGGGCATGGCGCCGCTGGCGGATTTATCTGCAGATTCCAGCCTACAGCGCAGGACCATCCACCAAGGAGCCGACGAAGATTTGAGTCCGGGATTGCCGTGCGTGTCCGGGGTGGTCGTACGTGTCCGGGGTCGCCGTGTGTGGCAGGGTCAGGACGGACCTAGGACGGTTCGCGCAGTATCCGCAAGTGGCCGCGGCGCGCACCTTCAACCATGGCGGGAGGCTCCACATGCGGCCGACTGGAACGCGGTGGGGTGTCCGTTGCCGCTGAAGCTGCTTCCCGCACCGCGTTGGCAAGAGCCAGCAAGTCATCGGGGCCAGGCTCCGGAGGTGTCGTTGGCATAGCCAGGCGCAGCACTTCCCAGCCCCGCGGGACTGTCAGGGATTCCGCATGCTGGGCGCAAAGATCGTACGCATGCGGTTCGGCGTACATGGCCAGCGGGCCGAGGACCGCTGTGGACTCGGCATACACGTACGTCAAAGTAGCCACCGCGGATTGGCGGCAGGCGGACCTTGAACACTGACGAATAGCACCCACAACATCCCAGATTAGCGCCCCTTGGCCCATAACCTGCGCATTGGCTGGCCGTGCCCACCCGGAAGGTGCAGTCAGCGCCGGTCACGGCGCGCTGGTCGCCATGATGTCGCGTTGGCGGTTCCTCGGGACTAAAGTCGATATATGCAGTCACAGCCACATGTTCCTGGCTTCACAATCCGGTGGACTGACGCCGCAGGCGATCAGGCAAAGGAACACACCGGCACGGATGTCCGCGGTTTCCGGCGGCGCCGGAGAAACCGTCACGGCAGAGGATTGCGTGGGGAACTCATGCTCCCAAGTCTTCCCGGCTTCCGGACCCGCGCCGAACGTTTCGATGACATGGTGCTGGACTCAGCCGAACGCCTCCAGGATATGTGGGGCAAGCAGTTGGATGGCGTGCTCTTCGCCGTCGACGAAATCCCGCCGAACCTGGAGCAATTGGTCGCCGAAGGCGCGGCAGCCCCCATGGGCTCCTACACTCCGGGCAGCCGAGGCGAAGCACCCATGATCGCTGTGTACCGCCGTGTCGTCGAACAGACAGCCGGAACACGGGAAGAGCTCCAGGACCTCGTTCACGACGTCGTGGTGGAGTACACCGCGGAAATGCTCGGGGTACCGCCGGAGACGCTGGATCCGGTGTACCGGCGTCGCTACCAGTAGCGCCCGCGGGTCCCAACCCACCTAGTAGCCCACCGTCACAGGAACTTTCTCGAGCCCCGCAGCAGCATCCTGGATGCCCAGCACCGAGACGTCGGCGCGGTCCTGCCTACCCAGGATAAGTGCCCCATACGCAGGGTCCCCGGATGCTGAAACCACGTACCCGGCAACCACTGCTTGTCCGGATTTTGCTGGAAGCTCGATCAGCGATGTTGTGCCACCGGACATGTCCACGTCCACCGACTTGCCCACCTTCCCATCGGCTGTCACCGGTGCGTAGCTAACAGTTGCGCGTCCCTCAGGAACGCCAAAGCTGAAGGAGTTCTGCCCATCACGGGGCACGGCCACCACATGCTGGCTTCCCAGCCTGGCCGAAGACGGCGACCACGCGAAATCCGTTGGATCCTCCGCTTTGGCCCCCCGTGTGATCCGGGTTGAAGCGACGAACGCGACATCGGAACTCGCACTCACGGTGTAGCTGCCGGCCGGAACGCCGTCCAGGTCCAACGTAGCTACCGTGCCGCCCTTGACCGTGACTACTCCCCCATTGGGGAGCTGGCGCTCACCGTTCGCGCCGTACAGCCGGACCTGAACCACGGCGTCCGTGGACCCGGGTACGGCTATTTGAAGCGCAGGAACGGCGTCGGCAAAGCCGGATTTACTGCCAAGTGCCTTGATCGCCGCTGCATCCTGGATGTCGACGCCGGCCATCACCTGGAGGTTGGACGGCCCGGAACCCGGGGCCAGGAACTCCACCCCGCCCGGCACCAGTCCGCGCAGCACGCTCTGCTGAATGGTCCCTGCAACGGGTCCGCCCGAGCTGCGTACGTGCACTGCCAGTTGGGATTCGCCCGGGGCAAGGCCGGCAAGGTTTACCGAACGCGTTGTCCCGGGAGCCACCAGAAGACCCCGTGCGCCCGGCGCCTGGATCTGCCCCTGGGCGCCGAAGAGGTCCAGGTTGACGGTGGCAGGCGTCTCGGATGCATTGCTGAGGTTCAGGACCGCGGTCCGGCCAAGCGCGGTGTCCGCACCCAACAGCCAAGCATCATTTCCGGGCTGCTGGCACGGAGCCGCCGCAAGGCCACGGAGGTCGCCGTCGTTGGCTGAATAGCTCAGGTTCGCAGCCAAGGAGGCTTGTTCGTTTCCGAGCGGGTCAGCACCCACCACGGTAGGAGCTGTCACCGGGCTGATGGTCGCAGCCGCTGCCGTCAGAACCGGTGGACCGGAAGTGGGCGATGGGGTACTCGTGGGGGTCTTTGCAATTTCAGCAACTGCGCCGCCTGCCAACGACGTCACTTTACTGCCCGGAATGGTGCCTGCGGGATTGCTCAGGACCAGTGCGTTGAGCGCACTGGTGGCGGTGGTGGAAACCGGGCTGAATTCAGCATCGGTGTCCACATCGGTTCCGGTGACAAGGCGCGCTGGTTCCGGGCAGACGCCCAGGGAGCGGCCCGCCGGAACGTCGGCTTGCCGGATGTCCGCTGCAGATCCGCCTGAGGGCCCTGGAACCATCGAGGTGGCCGCAACCGCTCCGCCTCCCGCGGCAAGGATCACCGCTGCGGACAAAACCCCTGTGATGATGCCCTTGTTGGAACTGCGGGCGCCCTTGCCGGAACGGGCATCTTTGGTGGAGTTGGGTGCATCTTTGGTGGAACTGCGGGCATTCTTCGTGGAACCGCGCGTCGCGTTATCGTCCACCTGCTTCTTTGGGTCCTCAGACACTGCTGTACTCCTTACGGAGGGAGACTTCGTCCCTCGACATGCCGGTTCGCGAGCGGCGTGCGGGCATCGGAACGGCCAACAGCACGGTCAGGCCGAACACCACGGCCTGCAGGATGCCAAGCCAAAGACCCCAAGGGTTGGTGTACCGGATTTCCAGGTCGCCACCAGTGGCCGGAAGTTCGAAAGCCTGCGCCCACCCGGAGGTGGTCGACTTCAGCTGGCGCCCATCCATCCAAGCACTCCAGCCAGGATCGGACCGTTCAGCCAGGACCAGCCGGCGGCCTTCGTCGCCCGCCGGCACAGCTGCGTCCACGGACACCTCTGCTGAGGGCAGGTAGCCGATGGCCTCACCCTGGGCGTTGAGAATGCGAACCCTGTGGGCCGTGTCTGCAGCGGTGGCGGCAGAGGAATTCCTCGGGGTTACGCGCCACAACCACCCGGCGTCGGTTTGTCCAACAGCAACGAGGCCCGGAACGGCGTCGATCCTGCTGGCGGTCAGCTGGGCGGCGTCATCAGCCGCCTTGAGCACAACAAAACCGGCACCGAGCTGCTCCAGATCGTTGCGGGGGTCCACACCTGTGCTCGCCACGATAGTGGCCACTGCCCTGCGGAGGGACGCGGTAGCGGCGTCGTCGGTAGCAATCTCTTCACGGCCGGGCGCCCCAATAATGGTCCTGGCCGAGGCGATGGTAGACAGGCTGTCCAACGTAGTCCCGGCACCACGCATCAGAGAGGACGTAAAGGCGCCCTGCTCGCCGCTGGTGATGACCAACGTCCGCGTACGTTCCGGTCCCTCTCCGCGGTCGACGGCGGTGGCCGGCAAGGTGCCGTTGTCCACCGGCCGCACCTGGCGTGCAGCGCCCAAGGAGAGCTTCTTACCCGCCTCTGATCCAGGGGCGTCAGCTGTATCGGCAGCGACCGGGGCCTCAGAGACGGGCCGCAGGACGTTTTGTCCCGCCCATGCCGCAATCCCGGCCAAGGGTCCGCCCAGCAGCAGCGCAAGGGCAACACCCGACGCCACGCGCCGCAAGGGCGACTTCCAGCGGGCAGCATCAGAAGTCCTGGTGGGAACTGCAAAGAGCTTATCGGCACCGAGCAACGCCGCACCGAGCAGCAGGATTCCGGCTGCAGAAACCGCCGGGCCGGTGAACGGACCAACAATCACGTTGTTGTTGACTCCGGTGGCCACATGGCCCATCAGCCAACTGCTGGCCAACGTAGCCAGCGCGGCCAACCAGAAGACGCGGACAAGGGCGGTGCGCTTGCCGGGAAGGAACAGTGCCGCTACGGCCAAGAGAAGGACAGGGACGCTCACCAGCAGAGCAAGCACCAGAGCCCAAGGCACAGCGCCCGGTCCGAACATCCCAAGACCCGTAAGGCCGCCGTCGATGTCGAAAGCCAGGGGCTGGCCCAGGAACTGCTGCCACAGTGGTGCAGCGTCGAAACTGAGCGGCAGGCCCGGATCGGCAAGCAAGGAGCGGGGGCGGTCAAGAACCGAAATGCCGTAGGGAATGAACAGCGCGGCGCTGGGCAAAAGCGACCACCAGAGTGTCTTTCCCCGCGTTCCGAGCACCACGGCCACAAGGACGACGACCACCGTCAGTGGCCCCAGGAGCGACGGCGCGGATGCAGTGATTGCAGCCATCGCCAAGCCGGCAGCCGCCGCTGCGGTCCAGGACGGCGTGCCGTTAATTCCCGGTTTACCGAGCACGGGCGAGGGGCGACGCGTGAAAGGCGCCCTTGCGGCATTGGCCCGGCCTATCGCAGAACCGGACGCGCGTATCAGCGCCAGCAGCAGCAAAGGCATCAGCACGTGGGCCACCAAGGCTCCCGGCCTGCCTTGGTTGATGGCTACCAGCAGGGCAGGTGCCCCGGACCAGGCAAGAGCGGCAACAACCCGGAACCGGCGCCGGGCGGTCAAGGCCCCGGCAGCGAACCAGGCACCGATCGCAGAGAGTGGCATGGCCAGGATCAGCAACCACACGGTTGCCGAGTTGCCATCGCCACCCCCAAACAAGGAAAGAAGCCACAACACGTAAGCGAAGGGATCGGCGTGCCCAGGCAGTCCCGCACCGAGGGAAATCCACCATGTAGAGGCGTTGGCCCAGATCTCGGAGGGTGACCCGGACAACGGGAGGAGTCCTCCTCCGGCCACGGTTCCTGTGCGAAGGAGGCCGAAGAGTCCAACGAAAGAAGCGGCGAACGCGATGAGGGCAGCAGCAACTGCACCAGTGCCAACCCACCCGCGTTCGTTGGTGGCCAGCGCCTCGAAATCGTCAGAGGCATCGCCGCTGGGTTCGGGGGCGAGAAGATCGGAGGCTACGGTAGTTTCCTCGCTTGGGCGGATGGCCTCCAGCAGGGAACGCCGGTTGGCGCGGACTTCACGCGAGGACGTTTGGAGGCCCCGGACCACCGAACGGTGAACGCGGCGGGTCCTCGCCGCAATCCGGCGGCCTCTTGCGATAGCCAAGGGCCGCACCAAGCCGGCGATAGTGGCCGTGAACTGGGAGAATCCGTAGCCCGGTTCCTTGACCAGAATGCTCAGCACCAGACGGACAAGTGCGCCCAGGAGCGCCCCCACTGCCTGGAACGGCAGGTTCCACCACGGGGTGTGTTTGAGGCGCATGTGAATTTGCGCTTTGCGCGCCGCGGAGGACGTACCAAGACCGTGCGGGCGGTGCTCCACGTGGAACATGCGCGCGCTTGGCACCACCACCACACGGTTTCCCGCAAGCCAGTTGCGCCAGCAGAAATCGACGTCGTCGCCGCTGCCGGGCAAGGCAGGGTCAAAGCCCTGCAACTGCTCCCAGACGTCCCTGCGGATCAACATTCCGGCAGAGTTCACGGCAAAAGTGTCAGAGCGGGCATCATATTGCCCTTGATCTACTTCGTCTGCGTCGATCAGCGTGAGGCGTTCGGCCCAGCGGCTGGTGGATAATCCAACGTCCACCAGATGACGGTCGTCCTGCCACCCAAGCTGCTTGCAGCCGGCAACTGTTACCGAAGTGGTCCGTTCCACTGCGTGGAGAAGCTCGGCCAAGGCATCAGGAGCAGGAGCGGCGTCGTCGTGAAGGAGCCAGATCCATGGGACAGCACCGGCCGATTCTGCGCTTTTGGCAACGTCCTCATTCCTGGCGGCATCCCTGGGAGCAAGCTCGTCCAGGCCGGCCTGGACAGCGGCGCCAAAGCCAGACTTGGGCTGGACGAATGTGGTGACGTTTGCTTGACCCAAGGCCTCACGAAGCAAGTCGAGGGAGTTGTCTGTGGATCCTGTATCAATGCCAATGGCGGCATCTGCCGAACGCGTCTGGTTCGACAGTGCCGCCAAGGTCCTGGGGAGATAGCTCCCGCCGTCGTGGGCAACCACGACGGCGGTAACGTGTACTTCCTTAAGAATTAGACTGCCCGCTTCCTTAACCGGCGACGTTCGCGCTCGGAGAGCCCGCCCCAGATGCCGAATCGTTCGTCGTTCGCGAGGGCGTACTCAAGGCACTGCGACCGGACGTTGCACGCTCCGCAGACCTTTTTTGCGTCCCTGGTTGATCCGCCCTTTTCCGGAAAGAATGCTTCCGGATCTGTCTGGGCGCACAGGGCGTCAGTCTGCCAACCGAGTTCGCCCTCGTCATCGAAGTCACTTTGGCCCGGCAGTCCGATCCACACCGGCTGTCCTGGAATTTCCTGGGGACGACGCAACTCCATGGGAGGGTCGTCCAAGTCTTCGTCCGGCCCGGCAGGCAGGTCCCCGATCAACGCTTCGTGCGCAGCGAGGAGGGCAGTTGCTTGATCCTCCAACGACTGCTGCACGTTCTGGTTGTATCGGTCTGCCGCTTCCGGGTCCGCCGGGTCCACGTACCAGTCCCCTGGCACTTCCCGCGAACGGTATTTCACCGACGCATGTTCTGCGACGACTGCATCTTCCTGGATACGCAACGCTTGCCCCATGGCGTCCCTCCTGATTTTGCAGCTGCTGCTTGGATGTGTTTCCGATTTCCGGCGGTGTTCCGGGAATCTGTGCAGCGGCGTTGATTACTAATTACACGCGTGTAACTACCCACCAGTCAAGCCGCGCCGGGATAATAATCAAGAATCTGTAGAAACGTGGGATGCGCCACGCCCAACGTTTTCCGCCGTGGCGCGGGCCGGCTGAGGCTAAAACGGAAGCCCCGCATCACTTTGGATGAACAACTCCTGACATTCCGCGGAATTCCCAAGACCGGCGCAGGATGTCCATCGACTGGACTTAACGGAGGTGTGTTGCATTTCACATTCTCCTGCGGCTCGACGTCCCCACCGTGGCAGGATTGATGCATGAGCATCCCGGCAGCGAACCTGATGACCACCCTGCGATCCGGCCATTCCACATCCCCGAGGCTGACCTGGTACGGCCCTGATTCCGAGCGCGTAGAGCTCTCCGGGCGGGTTTTGGACAACTGGGTTGCAAAAACCAGCAACCTGCTGCAGGACGAACTGGACGCCGAGCCGGGCAAGGCTATCAGGCTGGACCTCCCGGCACACTGGAAATCGTTCGTGTGGGCGCTTGCCGCGTGGCAGTTGGGCATGGAAGTAGTCTTCGACGGCACGGCAGCGGACCTGCTGGTGACAGATACTCCCGACGACGGCGCCGCGGCCGGCTTTGACGCGGTCGTCGCCGTACCCCTCGCGGCACTTGCGATGCGCTGGCCCGGCGAGTTGCCGCCCGGCGTCGTGGATTTTGCTGCGGAAGTCCGGTCCCACGGTGACGTCTTCATGGCACACAACGAACCGGAAGCCGGCCTTCCGGCCGTCCGCGGCAGCGCGGGCCACACCCATGACAGCCTTCTGGACGGATTCGCCGCTCCCCAGGAACCGGGCGTCCGGCTTCTGGTTCGGGCGGCCGATGGTTTGGAGCCGGGCCTGGCAGCAGCGTTGGGCGCGTGGAAAGAAGACGGCTCAGTGGTGCTGGTGCATCCCGACCTGGAAGTGACCGCGCACCTGCTTGAGAATGAGCGCGTCAGCCGATCCTGAGATCAGTTCTTGATGGAGGGCAATTCGCCGGTTGCAGGACCTCCGGTGCCCGCCTCGGCAACTGACTTCTCCTTGTGATGGAGCTCCAGGATCTCGTGGTCGTGGGAGTAAGCCGGCTCGGCATCCAGCTCTTCGTTGAAGACCCAGAAGCGGTATGCGAAGAACCGGAAAATGGTGCCCAGCACGAGTCCGACGACGCTCCCTGCGATAAACAGCGACGGCTTGTCATTCAAGTCCAGCACGTACTTGGCGAACCACACACAACCGGAAGCAATCAGCAGCCCGACGAAGTTCATGACGGCGAACAGAACGGCCTCACGGACCACGTTCGCCTGTTTGCGGTGGCGGAAGGTCCAGAAGCGGTTGGCTACCCAGGAGAACACGCTTGCAACGATCGTCGCAATGGCCTTGGCCCAGACTTCGCTTCCGTGCATCGGGCCCGAAAACAGCCAGATGTAAACTGCCGAGTCAATGACAAAAGCAACACCGCCTACGGCGCCGAACTTTGCTACCTCGCGCCAAAAAAGCGAGGCAAGTCCGCGGATGCGATCTGCAAGTGTGGTGATCATGACCCTCCATGGCCGTTGAAAAGTGGGCCGATGGGCCACATCCATTTTAGCGCCCATTTCCAACCGTTCCCTTTGAGTCCCCTGTGAGAACGCCGATACCGGGGCCTGCGCCACTGTGAAAACCGGACCAAACCAACGGCGGAAACCAGATCTCCCTCATCTACCCAGGGGACGTTACAGCGGCTGAATCAGTGTTCGGGCCACTGGTTCGGTAGGCTGAACCTTGTGACTTTTCCAGTAATTGGTGTTGTTGGCGGCGGCCAGCTCGCACGCATGATGGCCCCGCCTGCTACCGCTTTAGGCTTCGAACTACGGGTTTTGGCTGAGGGCGAGGACGTTTCGGCTGTCCCCGCTGTGGCCAACGCCCCCATTGGCGACTATAAAGACCTGGACGCCCTCCTTGAGTTCTCCAAGGGCGTGGACGTCCTGACCTTCGATCACGAACACGTTCCCACGGAACATCTGCGTGCCTTGATCGACGCCGGCGTCAATGTGCAGCCCGGACCCGACGCCCTGGTGAATGCGCAGGACAAACTCGTGATGCGCGCGGCCATCGATCGCCTCGGGCTGCCCAACCCGGAGTGGGCCGCCGTTGACTCAGTGGAAGAACTGGTGGCATTCGGCGACAAGATCGGCTGGCCCGTAGTGCTGAAGACACCGCGTGGCGGCTACGACGGCAAGGGCGTCCGCATTGTTGACTCCGCCGATGATGCCGCTGGTACTGCGGATTGGTTCCAGGCCATGAGTCCCCTGCTTGCAGAAGCAAAGGTGGACTTCAGCCGCGAGCTCTCCGCCCTTGTAGCCCGCACGCCGAGCGGCGAATCGCGCGCATGGCCCGTAGTTCACACCATCCAGGTTGACGGTGTGTGCGATGAAGTTATCGCCCCCGCCCAGAACATTCCACTCGAGGTTGCCGCGGCTGCCGAGGGGGCTGCACTACGGATTGCCAACGAACTCGGTGTTACGGGCGTCATGGCTGCTGAGCTCTTCGAGACCCCTGGGGTTGGTGCCGGGTTCCTCATCAACGAACTCGCAATGCGCCCCCACAATACGGGGCATTGGACGCAGGACGGATCGATCACCAGCCAGTTCGAACAGCATCTGCGTGCGGTTCTGGACCTGCCACTGGGCGCCACGGATGCTGTGGCGCCGGTATTTGTCATGAAGAATTTCCTGGGCGGGGACAACCAGAACCTCTTCGAAGCCTTTCCCATGGCGTTGGCTTATGAGCCGGCAGCGAAAGTGCACTGCTACGGCAAGTCCGTGCGGCCAGGGCGGAAGATCGGCCATGTCAACCTGGCCGGCACGTCTGCCTCGGAGGTAGATTCCGTCCGCCAACGCGCCACTGCAGTGGCCAACATCATCCGCGACGGCCGGATGCCCGCACAGACCACCCCTGAGGAGACCGAATGACATCAGCATCAACAGCCCCACTCGTAGGTCTCGTCATGGGCTCGGACTCCGACTGGCCCGTCATGGAAGCCGCCGCGGACGCCCTGGCTGAGTTCGGCATCCCCTTTGAGGCGGACGTCGTCTCGGCGCACCGCATGCCAACCGAGATGATCCGCTATGGCCAGACTGCGCACGAGCGCGGCCTGCGCGTCATCATCGCCGGAGCAGGCGGCGCAGCGCACCTTCCCGGAATGTTGGCTTCGGTCACTCCCCTGCCCGTGATCGGCGTCCCCGTTCCGTTGAAGACCTTGGACGGCATGGACTCACTTTTGTCCATCGTGCAAATGCCTGCCGGGGTCCCGGTTGCCACAGTCTCCATCGCGGGGGCCCGCAACGCAGGACTCCTGGCTGTACGGATGCTCGCCTCCGGCACGGATGACCTTGCCGTCCGTCTTCGTGAGGACCTGCTCCGCTTCGCGCAGGAGCTGAACGACGTCGCCACCAAGAAGGGCGAAAACCTGCGCCACAAGGTGGAAGAGGTCTTTTCCCCTGCCAACGCGTCCGCCCGGAGCAGCCGCTAGGAAGGCAGCGGATGACCACCATGCACAAGAATTCGAATCAGTCCGGCGCCGCGCTGACTGATCCAGTCCGCTATCCAGCCGGGGCCAGCGCCCCGGTGCGGACCAAACGCGCCTTCGTGCTGGTCCTCCTCACGCTCTTCATCCCCGGGAGCGCCCAGATCGTGGCAGGTGACCGCAAGCTGGGCCGCCTCGCCCTGCGCATCACCCTCACTGTGTGGGCGCTGGCTTTGCTGACGCTCTTGATCGCTTTGGTGAACCGGAGCATGCTGCTCAGCATCGTCACCCATCCGGTGGGATCGCTGTTCATCATCGTTGTCCTCGTGGCCCTTGCATTGGGCTGGGCCTACCTGTTCCTGAACACCCTGCGGATCATCAGGCCCAACCTGCTGGCACCCGGGATGCGGCCCATCATTGCCGTCGTACTTGCCATGACAACAGTTCTGGCCAGCGGGTCATTGGGCTACCTCGCGTATGTCCTGAATGTCAGCCGCAACGCGATCGGCAGCATCTTCAACGCCGGCCCAGCCATCGATCCCGTGGATGGTCGCTATAACTTCCTGATGATGGGAGGCGACGCCGGTGATGACCGTACGGGTAGGCGTCCGGACAGCCTTTCGGTCATCAGCGTCGACGCCAAAACCGGTGAAAGTGCCATAATTTCCGTGCCCAGGAACCTGCAGAACGCCCAGTTCAGCGAGGACTCCCCCATGCGGAAGATCTACCCCGACGGCTATAACTGCGGCGATGAATGCCTCATCAATGCCGTCAACACCGAGGTCACCAACAATCACAAGGACCTGTACCCGGGGGTTGCCGATCCTGGCGCACAGGCCACCCTGGAAGCTGTCTCCGGGACCTTGGGTATCACCGTGCAGGCGTATGTGCTGGTGGATATGGACGGGTTCGCAAAGCTCATCGATGCCATGGGCGGCATCCGCATCAAGGCTGGCGGCTGGGTACCCATCAGTGGTCCCGTCACTGACGAGGCCAACGGGATCCACGGCATGCCCGATGGCTGGATCCCGGCTGGCGACCAGCACCTGGATGGCTTCCACGCCCTTTGGTACGGCCGTTCCCGCGAGTTCGTTGACGACTACGCCCGCATTGCACGCCAGCAATGCGTACAGCAGGCCATGCTCAAGCAGCTGGACCCCGGCACGCTGCTGACCAAGTTCGAGGACATCGCCAACGCAGGCACCAAGGTGGTGGAATCCAACATCTCCTCCGCGCAGCTCGGAAGCTTTGTGGACCTTGCCTTGAAGTCCAAGAGCCAACCGGTCAAGCGCCTCACTATTGGTCCTCCCGATTTCGATGCCTCCTTCTCCACGGTGCCGGACTTCGATCTGATCCACTCCAAAGTCCAGGAGCTGTTGACGTCCAAGGACAGTCCCAAGGCCGATGACTCCATGGTGTCCAACGACGCCAAGGCGGGCTCTCATGTCGTGGCAGCGGGCCCGGTCCAGGGCAGCCTCCCGGCCGGACTGCCGGCGGGCCAGCAGCCGTCGCCGTCGTCCTCTGATTTCACGCCGGTGACCACCACGCCGGACGGTACGCCCATCACCGAAGAACTGCTCAACGGCCTCAAGGCCCAGGGCGACGAGCAAGGCATCCGGGACCTCGTGGCAACCAATGGGCAATGCGCCCCGCTGTAGCCCCAGCAGCACCACCACCCTACGTTCAGCGCGACGATAAGGACTTTCCTTCGTGTATCAGATTGAGAATGTTTTGCGGCCCTACGCGTGGGGTTCGACGACGGCGATCGCCGGCTTGCTGGGGCGGCCGTCGTCAGGTGGCCCGGAGGCAGAAATGTGGATCGGCGCCCACCCCGATTCGCCGTCCACAGCCATTCATCCGAATGGGGTTACCCAACCGCTCGATGCCCTGATCGCATCGAACCCAACCCACTTCCTGGGAACCGACAGCCTGGCCGAGTTCGGGCCCCGGCTACCGTTCCTCACCAAGATCCTGGCCGCCGAGCAGCCACTTTCCTTGCAAGTGCACCCGAGCCTGGAGCAAGCTCGCGAAGGCTTCGCCCGCGAGAACGCCGCAGGGATCCCCGCGGATTCCCCCGAACGCAACTACCGGGACGATAACCACAAGCCGGAGATGATTTTTGCGCTCACGCCGTTCCGGGCATTGTGCGGGTTCCGCTCCCCTGCAGCAGCCAAAAGCGTTTTTGAGCACCTTGCCTCGGTGTTGGATTCCGCCGCAGTGGAGGTCCCCGCAATCATCAGCGACGTCATCTCCGACCTCAGCGTTCCCAACGAATCCGATGCCCTCAAAGCTGCCTTCACCCGCCTGATTGAGGGCGGCAGCGACGTCTCGGATGCCATTCATGAGGTAGAAGCCGTCCTGCGTGCAGGCGCACCCCAAGAGCCCCACGAAGATGCGCTGGCCGCAATGCTGGGAATCAATGAAGCTTTCCCCGGCGATCCCGGTGTGCTCATTTCCTTGCTCCTCAACCACCTTTCCCTTCAACCGGGCGAGGCCGTGTACCTGCCGGCCGGCAACGTTCACGCCTACCTGCACGGCCTGGGCGTGGAAGTCATGGCTTCCTCGGACAATGTGCTGCGCGGCGGACTCACGCCCAAGCATGTGGATGTCCCGGAACTGATCAAGACCATCCGCTTCGAATCGATGGGCGTACCCCGCGTTGAGGCCAGTGGAACAGAGTTTGGCCAGGAACTGTACCGCCCACCCTTCAAGGAGTTCCAACTCCAGCGGATCGAACTCGGCCCGGGCGCCGAACCGGTGCCGCTGGCACAGTCCGGTCCCGCCGTCGTCGTGGTTGTTGCCGGTTCCGTGGTGCTCGATTCGCCCAAGAGCGACCTCCCGCTGCAGCGCGGCGGCGCTGCGTTCATCCCTGAGGTGGAGAACCCGGTGAATGTTCATCCTGTGCAAGGCGCCACCGAAACAAGTATTGCCTTCGCCGTGACCACAGGACTGGGTAACTGAGCCGTGGACTTTTTTCTGCAGTCGCCCGCTTGGGCTGACGTCCAGCGTTCGCTCGGCCGCCGGGTCCATGAGCAGTCCGGCCCCGGCTGGAGCTTCCTCGCCATTGAGGAAAAGAACCCGGCTGGCAAGGTCATCTACGCCCCTTATGGGCCCGTGGCAAAGTCCGTGGACGCCTTCGACGCCGCGACGGCTGCCTTGGTGGAATTGGCGAAGAAGGAACGTGCTGTCTTCGTGCGCATGGAACCTGTGTCAGCAGGCTTCACAGCGTCCGAGGCCGATGCACTCCTCCGTGCCCGTGGCCTCCAGCCGGCGCCCGTGAACCTGCAGCCGGAGTTGAGCTGGATCGTGGACCTTGAGGGCGATTTCAAGGACGTTCTTGGCGGAATGAAGCCGACCAACCGGAACCTCTACCGCAACATCCACAAGAAGGGCGTAACGTTCCGGGCATCCCAGGATCCTGCAGACATCAAGGTTCTCCTGCATTTCCTCCACCTGACAGCAGCACGCAACGGCTTCAAGCCACAAAGCGATGAGTACCTCACCCAGGTGGCTGAATGCTTGCTACCCTCCGGCGCCGGAACGCTGTTCATAGCTGAGCTGGAGGGCGAGCCGATCGCTGCCGCGTTCACCTACGATTCCTCGGACACGCGCACCTATGCCCATGCCGCGCTGGACGACACGCACCGCAAGCTCAGCGCCGGCATTCCACTCCTGGTCAACCTCATGGCAGATGCCAAGGAGAAGGGCCTGAAGCACGTGGACCTCTGGGGTGTGGCCCCTGAAGACCAGCCGGACCATAAGTGGGCAGGCTTCACGTCCTTCAAGAAGTCCTTCGGAGGCCGCGAAGTAGCCTACCCCGGCACCTGGGACCTCCCAGTGAACAAACTCCGCTACGGCGCCTACCAACTGGCCCGAAAGCTCCGCGACAAACTCCGCTGATCCCACAACAGCGCGAAGCCGGAAGCCGCGGCACTAACGCCTCCGGATAGCAAAAAGCGCCCCATCGCGGGAGCGGCATCAAATCGACGAGGTACGAGGAGATAGCCGCAGAGCGATGGGGCGCTATTTGCGTCCAAAGGCGCGTTACGCCATGGGAAGGTTACGGCTTGCGCGCGTACGTCTCCCACTTGCTGGCGTGGTGCTCGGCATCAACGAAGCGCACCGTTCCGGACTTCGAGCGCATCACGATCGACTGCGTCAGGACGCGGTCCTTCTGGTAGCGAACGCCGCGGAGGAGGTCGCCGTCGGTGATACCGGTGGCTGCGAAGTAGCAGTTGTCCGAGGTGACGAGGTCGTTGGTGGAAAGGACGCGGTCGAGGTCGTGTCCGGCGTCGATGGCCTTCTGCTTTTCGTCGTCCGACGTGGGCCACAGGCGGCCTTGGATGACACCGCCGAGGGACTTGATGGCGCAGGCGGCAACGATGCCTTCGGGGGTTCCGCCGATGCCCATCAGTGCGTCCACGCCGGTTCCGGACCGGGCTGCGGCGATGGCACCTGCGACGTCGCCGTCCATGATGAACTTGGTGCGTGCACCGGCTTCGCGGATTTCCTCCACGAGCGGGCGGTGCCGGTCGCGGTCCAGGATCATGACGTTGAGCTGGTTGACCTTGACGCCCTTGGCCTTGGCGATCAGGTGCAGGTTCTGCTTCACGGGCAGGCGCAGGTCCACCATGTCGGCAGCTTCGGGACCTGTGACCAGCTTTTCCATGTAGAAGACCGCGGACGGATCGAACATGGAGCCGCGCTCGGCTACTGCCAGGACGGCAAGGGCGTTGTTGATGCCGAGGGCGGTCAGGCGGGTTCCGTCGATCGGGTCCACCGCGACGTCGCACTCGGGGCCGGTGCCGTCACCAACCTGCTCGCCGTTGAACAACATGGGGGCTTCGTCTTTTTCGCCTTCACCGATGACCACGACTCCATTGAAGTGGACGGTGTGAAGGAACGAACGCATGGCGTCGACGGCGGCGCCGTCTGCCTTGTTCTTGTCGCCGAAACCTACCCAGTGGCCACCGGCAATTGCCGCGGCCTCGGTGACACGGACGAGTTCCAGCGCCAGGTTGCGGTCGGGTTCGTCGGTGCCGACGGCGAGCGACGGCGAAATCGTGGAATACTGCTGGGTCATTGGTGCAGGAGACACTTGAACCTCTTCTTCGAGTGACGATTCACGGGACCGGACACGGTTGCACGAGGCAACCTGGGGTCCCTCTATGAACGATCATAGTCGCCGCATGCGTTTGGAGTCGCTGGATGACCACGGCGGGCAGTTCCTGTGGTGAGGTTCCCGGTTGTGTGTTCATAGCCGGGATGAGGGACTATGGAGGTGTGAGTGAAACGCAGGACAAGCCCGCCGCCGGCAACCAGCCCCAGGCTGCAGAGGCAATCCCCGGCAGCGTCCCGGACGCTATGGATGCCCCCTATAAACCCGTCATTCCGGCAAAAGCCGCCAAGCGGGCCAATGCCTCCGTCATTGGCATGATCATTGCGCTGGTGCTGTGTGTCCTCGCATTCCTTCCTATTGTGTTGATGAACCCTGCACCCAAGGGTGAGGGCTTTCGGCCCGCCGTTGACGTTGCTTCCATAGCCCGCAACGCTGCCGATGTGGCGGGATTCACACCTGTCACGCCGGAAACCGGCGACACATTCAAGCCGAACTACGCCCGTTGGGAATCCGGCACCGGGACGGGCGTGCCCACTTGGGAAGTTGGTTACCTGACTCCCAAGGAGTCCTTCATCGGCCTCACCCAGACCAACAAGGCGAATCCCACGTGGGTCCTGCAGCAGACAGGTAACCTGCCCCTGACCGGCACCCGTAACGCAGGTGGCCAGGACTGGGAGCTCCACGATTCCGGCAAGGACAAGCGCAGCATGGTGCTCGACTACCACGGAACCACCATCATTCTCAGCGGCACGGCGAACCTTGAAGAGTTCGCTTCCCTCGCCGCCGCTGTGGTTAAGTCCGCGGACCAGGCCGCTGCAGCTTCGGCCTCTGCAGCGCCGACCTCATAAGCACACGCAGCGCAACAGTTTTACGAGCCGCCGCCTCCGGGCCGTAAAGTAATCAGGTGCCTACCTATCTGACTCCCGCCCTTGCTTGGCGCCGCCTCCAAGAGGGCAATGAACGTTTTGTTTCCGGTGAATCCCTGCACCCCAACCAGGATGCATCGCGACGCTCCTCCCTGGTGGAGAACCAGAATCCCTTTGCCGTCATCTTCGGTTGCTCGGATTCCAGGCTTGCCGCAGAGATCATCTTCGATCTCGGCTTGGGCGACGCCTTCGTGGTTCGCACGGCGGGGCAGGTGATTGATGACGCCGTCCTTGGTTCGCTTGAATACAGCATTGCCGAACTCCGTGTTCCACTGATCGTCATTCTCGGCCACGACAGCTGTGGAGCCGTGAAGGCCACCAAGGCCGCGGTGGAAACGGGTGAGATGCCAATTGGGTTCATTCGTGACCTGGTGGAACGCATCACGCCGTCGGTATTGACTGCCAAGCGCAATGACCAGGAAGACGTCAACGACATGGTGGTGGAGCACGTCAAGCAAACCGCGGCCCGGCTGGCCGACAGTTCGCGTGTGATTTCCGACGCCATCGACGACGGCCGCGTCGCCGTCGTGGGCCTGTCCTACAAGCTCGATGAGGGCCGGGCGGCCCTCGTTTCCGGGATCGGCAAGCTCTAGTCGGCCGTGCTCCGGTCGTCAGGCCGGAGCACGTAGCACTCCATTCCGGGTTTTCTGTGAACCATTAAGTCGCCCTAAGCTAGCCCCATGACTTCCACCACTGAGTTCCGTATTGAACATGACACGATGGGCGAAGTTCGCGTCCCCGTGAACGCCCTGTACCGCGCCCAGACGCAGCGTGCTGTGGAGAACTTCCCCATCTCCGGCAAGACGCTTGAGCGCACTCACATCGAAGCCCTTGCACGCGTCAAGAAGGCCGCTGCACTGGCGAACGCCGAACTGGGGGTGCTCGATGGTGAGCTCGCCGAGGCCATCGCCGCAGCTGCCGATGAGGTAGCGACCGGCAAGTACGACGACGACTTCCCGATTGACGTCTTCCAGACCGGCTCGGGCACTTCCTCCAACATGAACACCAACGAGGTCATCGCAGAGCTCGCTTCGCGTGCCCTCGCAGCTGCGGGCAGCGACAAAGTGGTCCACCCCAACGACCACGTGAACGCTTCGCAGTCTTCCAACGATGTGTTCCCGACGTCCGTGCACGTTGCCGCCACCTCGGCCCTGATCAATGACCTGATCCCGGCCCTGGAATACCTGGCCGATTCCCTGGACCGTAAGGCCGTGGAGTTCAAGGACGTCGTCAAGTCCGGCCGCACGCACCTCATGGATGCCACGCCGGTGATGCTCGGCCAGGAGTTCGGTGGCTACGCCGCCCAGGTCCGTTACGGCATCGAGCGCATCAACGCAGCACTCCCCCGCGTCGCCGAGGTCCCCCTTGGTGGCACCGCTGTTGGCACCGGCATCAACACTCCTGCCGGTTTCCCGGAGCGCGTCATCGAATTGCTCGCAGCCGACACCGGCCTGCCGCTGACCGAAGCCCGCGACCACTTCGAAGCACAGGCTAACCGCGACGGCCTCATCGAGGGCTCCAGCCAGCTGCGCAACATCGCGATCTCCTTCATGAAGATCAACAACGACCTCCGCTGGATGGGTTCCGGCCCAAACACGGGCCTCGGCGAAATCGCCATCCCGGACCTTCAGCCGGGCTCCTCGATCATGCCGGGCAAGGTCAACCCCGTTATCTGCGAAGCGTCCATCATGGTGTGCGCCCAGGTCATCGGCAACGACACCGCGATCGCATGGTCCGGCACCAACGGCGCCTTCGAACTCAACGTAGGCATCCCCGTCATGGCCGCCAACCTCCTGGAGTCCATCCGCCTGCTGGCCAACACCAGCCGCGTGATGGCCGACAAGATGATCGACGGGATCACCGCCAATGTGGAGCGCGCCCGCTTCCTGGCTGAGGCATCCCCGTCCATCGTGACGCCGCTGAACAAGTTCATTGGCTACGAGAACGCCGCCAAGATTGCCAAGATCGCCGTCAAGGAGGGCCTCACCATCCGCCAGGCAACCGAGAAGCTCGGCTTCGTGGGTGAAGGCGAAGGCAAGGTCTCCGAGGCAGAACTCGACAAGGCCCTGGACGTCACCACCATGACGTCCCCGGCGCACAAGGCCTGACGTTTGGCCTAAAACCCAAAGCACGACGGCGGCCGGCACCTTTCTTCGAAAAGGGTGCCGGCCGTTGGCGTTCCCGGGCCATGGGCAGGAGCGCAGGCGGGCACCGGCTGACGCCGGCGCCAAATAGCTTAGTCCTCCACCTGGTACGCCACGGGGCCTTCGGGCTCCGTGGCAAGCCGGATGGCTTGAAGGTTTCCCTCGCTCATGTCAGGCAATTCATCCAGGCCAAACCAGCCGACGGCGATCGATTCATCATCGTTTACCTGGGCTTCGCCGGAAACATATCTGCAGCGGAAAGTGATGTCCAGGAAGTCGCAGATGTCGCCGTTCGGAAAGGTCACCGGACCTACAACCCCGACGGCGATGATCCGCTCAGTTTCTGCCACAACCGCAGTTTCCTCGAAGATTTCCCTGACCAGCCCGGGTGCGGGATGCTCGCCTGGCTCAAGGATGCCGGTGATCACCGTCCAGTGGTGATTGTCCGCCCTTTGGCAGAGCAGCACCCGGCCATCGTCGTCGAAAACCACTCCCCTGACCGCCGGCAACCACAGGGGGTCATTCCCGATCTTCTCCCGAAGCTTGAGGATAAATTCCGGTGCGCCCATGGCGTTAGCTTTCCTTCAATTCGATCGTGGCATGCGGGTTGCTCAACGTGAGCACGCCGCCATTGAGTTTCCATTGAACAGGTTGCTCGAAGAGCTTGGCGGTCCAGGCGTTGTAGCTGCCCTCAAGCTCCGGGCAGCCCATGGCAGAGGCGGCCATCGAGCGCATGGCCCAGGTATCGTCCTGGACCGAGATTTCCACATTGAGCACGTTGCACGGCGTCTTCACCAGTAGGGTCCATGCCCCGTTGATATGCGTCGCGCTGATCTGCAGCGGTCGTGTGCCGAGCCAGGCTACATCTCCGGTGGCATCGCTTCCGTGTACCGACGTAAACGTGGAGCAACCCAGCGGACCGCCCTCGCAGAAAGGCTCCGGCTTCTGGGTTATGAGCGGTTGAATGCTGGGCCCGGGGGTTGCACCGGGAACGTTGCCCGATTGCCCGCATCCGGAGAGCAGCAATGCGCAGGCCACTGTGACACCCGGAACGGGCCAAAATCCACTCCGCTGCACCCTGGCCCCCTTCAGGCGTTCCTGAGCGATCAAACCATCTGGGCTAAGCATGCCGCAGCCCGGTGAACGCTGAGAATACGGGAAGCGTTGCAGTTCGGCCGCAGTTGGCTGCGGGTGCGACTGGAAGAATCAAGCAGGCAAAAGCACCATGCACACCAAGGCTCCTGCGAGCATGAAGGGCCCGAACGGGATGGCCGAACCCAGCGTTCCGCGCCTGGACACAAGGATCACCAGGCTCCACAACCCGCCGAGCAAGAAAGCAGCGAAGGTGCCGGCGAAGACATGGGCCCACCCAAGGTAGCCGAGGTAGAGCCCAAGCACTCCGGCCAGCTTCACATCCCCAAACCCCATACCGGGGGGATAGACCAGGCGGAGCAGGAAGTAGAACAGCCACAGCACGCCGCCACCGGCCAGCACTCCTAGCCCGGGGATACCGAACATCGAGGCATCCAGCGCAGCATCCGGGCCGCCAAAGAACACCAGGACAGCAGCGCCCAGCAGCAGTACCCCGCCCACCGCATACGAGGGAAAGACAATTCGGTTCGGCAGCAGATGGCTCCGGATATCAATAATGGTCAGGCGAACGGCCATCACCACAAAGTACGCACAGGCAAGAACCACCAGCCAGAAGCCCAGTGGGCTGGCGTCCCAGAGGTCGGCGAGTCGTCGGATCACCCTGCAGATGCTATCCCGGATTGCTCAAAGGGCCGGGTTGAACGCGTAGGTAAACTGTGGATATGGGCCGATACAGTGCAGGTGGATCAGGTTTCGGAACAGGTTTTGGCCCGGCCAACGGCAACAACGGGCAACAGCAGGACTTGTCCTCCACATTCCGCAACCTTTGCCGTTCTTCCCCGTGGAAATGGACGAGTCTGCGTTTCGAGTACCTCGAACGGCCTGGGACGGGCGCCAATCTGGTCCGTGCATGGCTCAGGCGGCCCGGCGCGCTGCGGCTGGAGACTCCTGACGGAAAGCTGCTGCACAGCACGACGGGTATCAACGATTCCCGGGACGACTTCTACGTCAGTGCGACGCGACGCTCATGGTTGCTTCCTGCCCACCTGGTGACCCCGGTCTATGATGGCGCTGGCTTGGTCCGGAGGCGCCCGGAGGCGGCCTACGGCGAACCGTCCTTCGGCAACGGACGGCTGGCTGCAGCACTGGATCCGGTGGAACTTGCCGGCAATGCGCCCGTCCCGCTGGAGTTCCCGGATTCCAATCCCGTATCCCTGGAAGAGCCCCGGGAAGTTGACCATGAGGGACGCTTGGCTCTGGAAACGGTGGTTACCCGTGGCCGGACCTACGTGCCCTTGGATCCTTCCCAACCTTTGGCCCACCCGGGGCGGACGCTGATCCGCGTGGATGCCGGGACGGGCGTCTGCGTGGCCAGCCAAAGCCTGGACGGCGATACGGCCGGCAAAGGTCATTGGCTGAAGATTCTGGCCGTTGACGAATACATGCTGGACGATCTTTTCCTTGCCGAATCAATGAACCTGACCGACGTTCGGCGCCATATCTCCTGGGACATCGGCCCAGCAGCCTGACATCCCCAGGATCCGCAAACGTCGTGAACCCGCTATTCCTTGGTTGGCCAACAACGGAATAGCGGGTTCACCACTCATGAGGCTGGCACCAGCCCTGTGACTCGCATGCCCTCGACAGCCGGGCTAAGCTGCACCGATGACCACGCTCACGGAAATCTGGCCGCCCTTCGGACTCACGCTCACGACGCCCCGGCTGACTCTCCGTCCAGTTCTCGACGCCGATATCCCGGCTGCCGTCGCGGCCGCCCGTTCCGGCGTCCATGAGCCCGGCAAGAGCCCGTTCAGCACGCCGTGGGCAGAACTCCCGGACGACGAACTCGCTCCCAACATGGCCCAGTGGTACTGGCGCTGCAGGGCCGGATTCACGCCTGACTCCTGGACCCTCCTCCTTGGCGTTTGGCACAACGACGACTTCCTGGGCGTTCAGGACATTGGCGCCAAGAACTTCAAGACGCTAAAGACCGTGGGCACGGGCTCCTGGCTCAAGCGGTCCGCGCAAGGCCAGGGCTTCGGCAAAGAGATGCGCGCCGCCGTCGTAAGTTATGCCTTCGACTACCTGAAAGCGGAAGTTGCGGAGTCCGAGGCTGCCGTCTGGAACAAGCAATCCCTGGGCGTCTCCCTGAGTCTGGGCTACGAACTCAACGGCCTCGTCCGCGACGGTTGGGGCGACAAAGTCGAGGAAGTCCAAAGAGTCCGCCTCACCCCGGAAAATTTCAACCGCCCCAACTGGACCTTAAAAGTCCACGGCCACGAAGCCTTTTCCCAATACATAGCCATCTAGCAACTTCCGGCGGGCCGCCTGACAAGGCGAAGGCCAGGGATCCGGCAGCGTGCGTCAAAAGCGAGGAACGAGCTAGCACGCAGAGGATGCCTGGCCTTCGCCGCTATGGCACCTGGTCGATGGGGTTAGATTTCGGCCCCTTCTAGGAGTTCCGTCACCAGGGCCGCAATCGGCGACCGCTCGGACCGGGTCAGGGTGATGTGGCCAAACAGCGGATGTCCCTTGAGGGTTTCGACGACGGCGGCCACGCCGTCGTGCCGGCCGACACGGAGGTTGTCGCGCTGGGCGACGTCATGGGTGAGGACGATCTTGGAGTTCTGGCCGATGCGGCTCATCACCGTCAGGAGGACGTTCTTCTCCAAGGACTGGGCCTCGTCCACGATCACGAAGGCATCGTGCAGTGAGCGTCCGCGGATGTGGGTGAGAGGCAGCACTTCGAGCATGCCGCGGTCCATGACTTCTTCCACGACTTCCTGGCTGACCAACGCTCCCAGGGTGTCGAACACGGCCTGCGCCCAAGGGTTCATCTTTTCCGATTCAGACCCGGGCAGGTATCCAAGTTCCTGGCCGCCTACAGCGTACAGGGGCCGGAAGACGACCACCTTGCGGTGTTCGCGCCGCTCCAGGACGGCTTCGAGGCCCGCACAGAGTGCCAAGGCTGATTTGCCGGTGCCCGCCCGTCCACCGATGGAGACAATGCCCACTGCGGGATCCATGAGGAGGTCGATGGCGAGCCGTTGTTCCGCCGAACGGCCATGCAGGCCGAAGACATCGCGGTCGCCTTTGACGAGCCGGACTTGCTTGTCGGCCCCTACGCGGCCCAGTGCGGAGCCACGGTTGGACAGGAGGACAAGCCCGGTATTGACGGGAAGTTCAGCGGCGGAAGGGATGAAAACGGGTTCGTGGCCGTAAAGCGTGGTGATCTCGTCTTCGCTGGCTTCCACTTCGGCTATGCCGGTCCAGCCGGAATCCTTGACCAGTTCGTTGCGGTATTCGTCTGCGTGCAATCCCATGGCCGAGGCTTTGACACGCATGGGGAGGTCCTTGGACACCACAGTCACGTTGTGGCCCTCGTTGGCCAGGTTCTTGGCTACCGCCAGGATGCGGCTGTCATTGTCGCCTCCACGGAAGCCTGCGGGCAGGACCTCCGTGGAAATGTGGTTCATCTCTACCCGGAGCATGCCGCCGTCGGCACCGATAGGTATTGCGTGGTCCAGTCCGCCATGTTCAATGCGGAGGTCGTCCAGGAGGCGCAAGGCTTTGCGGGCAAAATACCCGAGTTCGGGATCGTGGCGTTTGCCTTCCAGTTCACTGATGACCACGATCGGGACGATGACTTCGTGCTCAGCGAAGCGCAGCAATGCGTGCGGATCCGAGAGCAAGACGGATGTATCGATCACATAGCTGCGGCCTGTGGCGGATGGTGCGGTCCGCGCTTTTTGTGAGACCCTCTTGGCGCGAGAGGTAGCTGCACTTTCCCCGTCGGAAACCATTGCGGGCAGTTGCTCAGAAATAGCCACATCGACTCCAGCCCCGGGCGGTCGCCCGGCCTAATGGTGAAGCGGCTCGGCCGGAAGGCCGGGCGTGGCCTCCCATGTAACTGGTGCGATAGTTCGCTCCATCTACTGGCCTCCCCGATCAGCGGGCGGTTTTGCCTGCTGATGGGATTAACGTAATCCTCGGCACATTCATTTCCGTAATGTGTCATCGGCAAGTCGCATGTCCGGATCGTAAAATTTTGGTGAACCGAAGCGCACCTAGGTTCCGTAGCGGCGTTGGCGCCCGGCATAGTCCCTGAGCGCCCGGAGGAAATCGACCTTGCGGAATGCGGGCCAGAGGGCTTCGCAGAAGTAGAACTCGCTGTAGGCGCTCTGCCACATCAGGAATCCGGAGAGCCTCTGCTCACCGGACGTGCGGATGACCAGGTCCGGGTCCGGCTGGCCGCGCGTGTAAAGGAACCTTGAGATGTCGTCCACCGAAAGTTCATCTGCGACGTCGGACATGGTCCGCCCCTTGGCGACGGCGTCGCGGAGGAGTTCTTTCACGGCATCGACGATTTCACGCCGCCCGCCATAGCCCACTGCCACGTTCACATGGATTTTTTCGTGGACCGGAGTGCGGGCCGTTAGCTTGTTCAGGCGTTCGGCCAAGTAGTCCGGCAAAAGCTCTGGCGCACCCATGGCGTGCACGGAGACGTCCTCATTCTCGTCCAGCCGGTCCATGGTGTTGGCGATGATGCCCATGAGCAGGTCAAGCTCTTCGCCGGAGCGGTTCATGTTGTCTGTGGACAGCATGTACAGCGTCACTACCTTGACGCCAAGCTCCTGGCACCAGCCAAGAAATTCGTGGATTTTGTCCGCGCCAGCCTGGTGTCCCTGGCTTGTCGGCGCATTGAACTGGCGGGCCCACCTGCGGTTGCCATCCACCATGACACCGATGTGCCTGGGGATGCGGTCCTGCTTCAGGGAGCGAAGGAGCTGGCGCTCGTAGAAGCCATAGAGGAAACCGGGCAGCTCCACCGGACTCTCACCTGACTTCCTTGCTTTTACGACGACGGCGCACATCCAAGGCTACCTTCCCGAACTGCCTCGCAGGTGCAGGGCCGGGTCGCATTCACATTCAGCCAGACTTACTCTTCAGTAACTTACCGGAGCGGAGGTTACTCTTTAATGATGGCCGAGCTGCTCACTATCAAGCCCGCATGGCGCGGTTGGATCCACGCCGTCGCCGCCCCTTTCGCCCTCGCGGCCGGAATCGTCCTGGTGGCGCTTGCCCCCACAACCGACCGAAAAATCACCTCCACGATCTATGCGGTAACAGGCGTCCTGCTGTTCGGTGTCAGCGCCGTTTACCACCGCGGTAACTGGTCCCCGAAGACCAGGCTGGTGCTCAAGCGCCTGGACCACACGAACATCATGTTGGTGATCGCCGGAAGCTACACGCCGCTGGCTTGGTCGCTTCTGGAGCGCTCCCAGGCCGTCACCTTGCTGTGGATTATCTGGTCCGCTGCCATAGCCGGAGTGCTGTTCAGGGTTCTGTGGACCGACGCTCCGCGCTGGTTATACGTCCCGATCTACATTGCGCTGGGCTGCGGGGCGCTCTTCTACCTCCCCCAGTTCTTCACAGCGAACGCCTCCTCTGCCGCGCTCATCTGCATCGGCGGCGCCCTCTATATCGCGGGGGCGGTCTTCTACGCCATCAAGAAGCCGAATTTCAGTGTCCAGCACTTTGGGTTCCACGAACTCTTCCATGCCTTCACTGTCCTGGCGTTCGCGGCCCACTTCGTTGCCATCATGATGGCCGTCCTCAGCTAGCGCCGGAGGCCATCCGCGCCAGCATGGATTGCACCTCGGCGACAGTCCCCACGGGCCTCCCGCACACCATATCCCGGCACAAATACACTTGTGGCGAGCCATCTGGCGCACCCGTGCGATGAATCAGCAACGGAACCTCACCCTCACCAGCCGGGGACCCGGCGTCGTCCATTTGCACGGCAACCACCATGCCCGGGCTGGCGGACTTCAAGAGCGCGCCGTGCAGTTCCTGCCGCAGGGATGAGTCGGAACCAGCGATGGCGGCCTCCACCGGACCCGCCAGCGCCGCCTGCCCCGTAGCAAGGAGCCAACCGGCAACCCGGGGTGCGCGTGTGGCCAGCGGAGGGAGCAGGCCCAGGATGTTCCCGGCCATGAGCCGGTGCGCGTGCGAGCCCGAGTACGCCGAATACGTCAGCAGTACCCCGGCAAACCCGGCTGCCCCGCTGGGCGTGGCATTGTCGAACGGATCCAGGGCAGCACGCTGCCCCTGGGCGTTGAACACCTGCGCTGACTCCCCCGCCGAATCAGCAAGGTGTCCGTCGTCCACAAAACGCGTTTCAGCGGCCCGGATGAGTTGTTCCGCAAGACGGTACCAGTGCTTTGTCCCCGTAACCGAGTACAGGGAAAACAGGCCCTCTGCGCAGAACGCGTAGTCTTCCAGGAGTCCCCCGATGCCACGGGCCTTGGAATCGTGCGAGACCCGGACCAGCAGCCCGTCTTCGGCATTCCAATGCACCCTCTCAAGATAGGCAGCAACCTCCCCGGCGGCAGCCACGAGATCCGGGCGGTCCAATACGCCTCCCGCCTCGGCAAGGCCCGCTATCGCGAGCCCGTTCCAGCCGGCCACGACCTTCTCGTCCCGCGCAGGCTGGTTCCGGAGATCGCGGGCAGCCAGGAGTGCAGGCCTCACCCGCTGCCAGAGCCTGGACTCTGAGGCGGATAAGGGCCGTCCGGGATGCAGCGGCGAACCCAATTCCGAGACGGTCCCCTGGGCGCCAACATTCATCATGCGGGCCACGTCCTGGCCATCAGCGGGGCCGAGGACCTCATGCAACGACCCCGGCGTCCAGAGGTACGATCCCCCCTCGTGGTGGGCACCGTCCACCACCGTATCGGCGTCCAGCGACGAAGCCAGGCCACCCCCAGGCAGCCCCAGCGAAGCCAGCATCCAGTCCGCGCACCTGGACGCTACCTCCGCAGCTTCCTCAGCCGGGAACACCTCATTGCCTCCAAGCCGCACCCAGTGGGCATAGACGCGCAGAAGCTGGGCGTTGTCGTAGAGCATCTTCTCGAAGTGCGGCACGGACCAATCCGCCGTGACCGAGTACCGGGCGAAACCGCCGTCGAGCTGGTCGCACAATGCCGAACGTGCCATCCCGGCCAGCGCACGCCCAGCCATGTCCTGCGCATCCTCCGCAGTCTCCGACAGTGCCGCGGCGTGGCGGATCAGGAACTCAAGAACCGCCGACGGCGGAAACTTGGGAGCGCTGCCGAACCCACCGGCGTCGGGGTCTTCAGAGCGGGCCAAAACCCTTACCGCATCTGAAAGTAGCTGGGCATCCACCACCTCGGGCGGCCCGTCAAGCCGAACGGCAGAGGACAGCTGGGCGTTGGCCATGTTCGTGGCCAGTCCCCTCGCGTTCTGTTCAACAGCTTCGCGGCGTTCAACCCACGCCTCATGGACCGCTTCAAGCACATTCCGGAAGGACGGCCGGCCAGGCAAGGGCACGGGCGGGAAGTACGTGCCCGCATGGAAGGCCAGGCCCTCCGGCGTCAGGAAAACGGACATTGGCCAGCCGCCCTCACCGCTGATGGCCTGCGTGGCCGTCATGTAGACGGAATCGACGTCCGGCCGTTCTTCGCGATCCACCTTCACGGGCACGAAGTGCGCATTGAGGTAGTCCGCAGTTTCCTGGTCCTCAAAGGACTCATGGGCCATGACGTGGCACCAGTGGCAGGCCGCATATCCGATGGAGAGGAAGACGGGGACATCCCGGGCAGCGGCAAAGGCAAACGCTTCGTCGCCGAAAGGACGCCAGAAGACCGGGTTACCTGCGTGTTGGCGCAAATAGGCAGAGGGCTCCGAACCCAGGACATTCGCAGCCCCGGGCCAGTTGTTTCCGCGTGGGTTAGCGGCTTCCGGGAGCGGCATCGCCGTTCTCATCCGTGGTGCCGGCGTCGCCGCCCGCACTATCAAGCGTTCCGCCTTCCGCAGCCAAGCGCGCCGCCTCAACCTGCGCACGGTACCTAACCCGGCGGATACGGCGAACCATGTCCACGATGAGGAACGTCGTGAGGATCACGATGAAGGCCGTGAGGACGAAGCCCCAGGTTCCGGGAGTCACCTGGTCCTCGGACAGGCCAGGCCGCAGCGTCCCGGTGGGGTCCGGCGACGGACTGACGGTCAAGGCGAGGATCAAGTGGTGCACGTTCAAACCTTCTATGGGAGCTGATGCATGTCGACTGGCTTCAGCGTGGAACTGGGCTGTTCGATGGCCGCCGCCGATTTCTACAAACGATAGAAACTGGTGGCAACACCTATCTTATCCCCGCAAACAGATCCTTTTCGGGCAGATCGGTGGACACCCTGGACTTGATCAGCGTGTAGTCCTCCCAAGGCCATACCTTCCGCTGCAGGTCAGGTGAGACCGCAAAGAAGAAACCCATCGGATCGATCTGTGTCCGGTGCGCCCGAAGAGCGTCATCGCGGGCCTCGAAGAAATCGCCACAGTCCACTTGCGTGGTGGTCTGGTGCGCGGGAGCAGGAGGAGTGTGGCCTTCGGCGTCTGCCTCAAGCCATGCCGCCAGCCGCTCAGCATAGGGCGACTGCAGCCCAGCCTCCTCCAGCGCAAAGTGCAGCGCGCGGAAGCGCTCCGGGCTGAAGGCACGGTCGTAGTAGAGCTTGCTGGGCGCCCACGGCTCCCCTGTTCCCGGGTAGCGCGCGGCGTCACCCGCTGCCTCAAACGCCTCGACGGCAACCTTGTGGGCCATGATGTGGTCCGGGTGCGGATAGCCACCGTTTTCGTCATAGCTGATGATGACGTGCGGCTTGAAGTCGCGGACCAGACGGACCAGCGGTGCCGTGGCACGCTCCAATGGCTGCAGGGCAAAGCATCCCGGGGGAAGCGGTGGAAGGGGATCGCCCTCGGGCAGGCCGGAGTCCACAAAGCCAAGCCATCGCTGCCGAATCCCAAGCACGGCGGCCGCACTAGCCATTTCCAAGCGGCGGGCACCTGCCATGTCGCGCTTGGGGTGCGGAGCGTCCACCATGCCAGGGTTCTGGATATCCCCCCTGGATCCATCAGTGCAGGTAGCGACCATGACGTCTACTCCTGCAGCGGCATACATCGCCATGGTGGCTGCACCCTTGCTGGATTCATCGTCCGGATGAGCGTGGACGGCGAGCAGCCGCAGCTGCTGCTCGGAACTGCTGGACGCTGTCACTTGACGGCTCCTCTTTCATGGATGGTGCAAAATCAGGACTGTGCAGGAGGCGCCGGGATCCGCACTAAACTGGATAGGTGACTTCAGAGGACCAATTGGCCAACGAACTACCGGCAAGCAACAGCCTAGCCAATCGCTACGGTGGTCAAAAGCGCGGCCTGACCCGCACATCGAAGCGGAACATCGTCATCGTGGCCCTGGTCCTTGGAATTGTGTTCGCAGCATGGGTGGCAACGTCCTCAGCACAAGCCCCCGTGACCTTCAAGGACATCGGCTACAGCACCGTGGATGGCACACGGGCCGAGGTAGATTACCAGGTCACTAAATACCCGGGAGCCACGGCCAAATGCGCCGTGAAGGCCATGGATTCCAAGTTTGCGGTGGTGGGCTGGAAAGTGGTTGAGATCGGCCCCAATGACCCCAAGGACGGTGCCGATGGCGGCAGCACAACAATCCAACGCACAGTGTTGAGAACCGAGTCCCCTGCCGTCTCAGGAGTAGTGGATAATTGCTGGATCGTGGACAGCGGGAAATAACAATCGTGTGACCCACAACTCAACCAGTTTGGGTTCGTCCAGAGGATTTACTACAATGGATGAAACCTTCACCCCGTTAAGTTGGTTACTGAGTTTCACGAGTGGCCACCTCGGCGGGGTCTTTGCTTTGTCAGATCAAGAGGAGAAATCCGTGTCTACCACCAACAGCGCCACAGCAGCTTGGCTTACCCAGGAAGCTTTCGACCGCTTGAAGGCTGAGCTGGACCACCTTTCCGGCGCTGGCCGGGCGGAAATCGTCCAGAAGATCGAAGCCGCCCGCCAGGAAGGCGACCTCAAGGAAAACGGCGGATACCACGCAGCCAAGGAAGAGCAGGGCAAGATTGAAGCCCGCATCCGTCAGCTCACCGCGCTCCTGCGCGATGCCCAGGTGGGCGAAGCTCCTGCCGATGACGGAATCGTAGAACCTGGCATGTTGGTTGTTGCCCGCATCGCCGGGGACGAAGAGACGTTCCTGCTCGGCTCCCGCGAGATCGCCGGCGACTCCGACCTCGATGTCTTCAGCGAGAAGTCTCCGCTGGGTGCCGCCATCATCGGCCATAAGGAGGGCGACAAGCTCAGCTACACCGCCCCCAACGGCAAGGAAATTCCGGTGGAGATCGTTTCCGCCAAGCCGTACGTCGCCTAAGCAGCGCCAAAAAGCCCGACGCCGGTCCACCCCTTCGCAGGGTGGGCCGGCGTTTTTCGTGCCTGCCTCCCCAACTAGGTCGCAGTTAAGCGCGTTTTGGGCGTTCAAAACGCGCTCTGCTGCGACCTAGTTGGCTCATGCTGCGAGCTTGGACTTGGGACGCAACAGGATGGCCGCGACAATCCCTCCCAAGGCTCCGCCCAAATGGGCCTGCCACGAAATAAAGCCCATGACGGTGGGCAGCACCCCGAAGAGGATGCTGCCGTACGCCATGAAGAGGACCACGGACAGCAGAATCTGCCACCAGTTCCTGTTGAAGAATCCCCTGACCAGCAGGAACGCGAAGAACCCGAACACCAGCCCCGACGCTCCCACCGTGACTCCTCCTCCACCAATCAGCCATACCATCAGGCCTGAACCCAGCCAGCTGAAGGCCAAGGCTGTGAGGAAGACCCTGATACCGGCCAGGAAAACCAGGAAACCGAAGATGATGAGGGGCAGGGTGTTGGACAGCAAGTGGTTGAGGTTCGCGTGCAGCAGCGGGAACGTCAGGATGTCCAGCACTCCGTCCATGCTGCGGGAACGAAGCCCAAAAGTACCGTTAAGGCCATGCCTCATCAGCGTGTTCAGGAACTCGATGACGTACAGCAGGATCACGAAGCTGCCCATGAACAGCAGGCCGCCCTTGGCTCGGCCCGCGAGTGTCTCCTTGGCCTCGGCCTTGGATCCATCAGGCGTTTCGAGCACCATGTCCGCGACTCCCGTCAGTGCACCACGATCGGCTGGAAGCCTTCGGCCCTCAAGGCGCCGAGGACCTGCTCGCCATGTTCGTGGCCCTTCGTTTCCAGGTTGATGGTGATGGAGACATCGCCCATGCTGATGGAACCACCCAGGCGCGTGTGGTCCAGGCCTGTGACGTTGGCGTCGTTTTCGGCAATGATTCGGGCGATCGTCGCCAGTGAGCCCGGGCGGTCATCCAGCATCATTCGAACCGTCATGAACCGGCCCGCCGCCGACAGACCGCGCTGGATGACCTTGAGCATCAGCATCGGATCGATGTTGCCGCCGGAAAGCACGACGGCGGTGTTCCCCGGGTTTTCGATCTTGCCATCCATCAGGGCGGCTACTCCCACCGCGCCTGCCGGCTCCACGACCATCTTGGCCCGTTCCAGCAGGAAGATCAGGGCCCGGGCAAGGGAATCCTCGCTCACGGTCACAACATCGTCCACGAGCTCGCGGATGATGCTGAAAGGAAGTTGCCCCGGCCGGCCTACGGCGATGCCATCAGCCATGGTGGAAACCTTTTTCAGCGGCACCAGGGCGTCCGCAGCGAGGGACGGAGGATAAGCGGCCGCATTTTCGGCCTGCACTCCGATGACCCGGATCTCGCGGCCGAGCTCTTTGGCCCGTGCCTTGATGGCCACTGCGACGCCTGCAAGCAGTCCGCCGCCGCCGACGCCCATGAGGATGGTGTCCACGTTGGGGATCTGGTCCAGGATCTCCAGTCCGATGGTGCCCTGGCCGGCGACGACGTCCACGTTGTCAAAGGGGTGCACAAAGACTGCGCCTGTTTCGTTGGCGTAGCGCTGGGCTTCAGCCAAAGCCTCATCCACGTTGTGGCCGTGAAGGATGACTTCGGCGCCATGGCTGCGCGTTGCAGCAAGCTTGGGCAGCGCGACACCGAGCGGCATATAGATGCGCGCGTTGATGCCAAGGCTCTTTGCGGCTACGGCTACGCCCTGGGCGTGGTTGCCTGCAGAGGCAGCCACCACTCCGCGCTTCTTCTCGGCATCAGTCAGGCGTGCCATCCGTACGTAGGCGCCACGGACCTTGAAGGATCCGGCACGCTGCAGGTTCTCGCATTTGAAGAAGACATTGCCGCCCACGAGGCTGCCCAGCGCACGGGACGACTCCACTGGAGTCTTCGTAATAATGCCCTCGAGCAGCTCCTGCGCCTTGAGGACATCGTCCAGCGTGACGGGCAGGGTATCGAGGGTATTCACTGACTATTCTCCTTTGTTGGTGTCAACTGCAGGCTCCTGGACGGAGGTGTTATCTGCGGCCTTGGTCTTGCCGGCAGCGCTGCTGCCGCTGCGGGATCCGGCTCCAGGAAGGTGGACTTCCTTGAAGTTGGAGTCGCCATCAGTTTCCGACGATGCGTCTCCAGGCTGCAGCTCGGCCGCGCCCAATCCTTCATCATGTTCCCACGTCCGGCCGGCAATGTAGCGAACCGCCGTGTTTACTACGGCGAGCAGCGGAACTGCGAACAATGCTCCGGGAATGCCCGCGAGATAGGATCCGGCAGCTACCGAAAGGATCACTGCCACGGGATGGAGGGCCACAGCCTTACCCATGACCAGCGGCTGGAGGATGTGGCTTTCAAGCTGCTGGACCAGCAGGACGATGGCCAGCATGATCAGCGCATTCACGGGTCCGTTCGCCACAAGGGCCAGCAGGACGGCGATCGCACCGGTGACCAGCGCACCCACCACGGGAATGAACGAACCAATGAACACCAGGACTGCAAGCGGAAGCGCGAGCGGAACCTGGATGATCGCGGCACCGGCTCCGATGCCCACGGCGTCGACGAAGGCAACGAACATCTGAATCCGCACATAGCTGACCATGGAGGTCCAGCCGCGCCGTCCTGCACCATCAGCGGCCCTTCGGGCTGTCTTGGGCAGGAGCCGGACCAGGAAGCCCCAGATACGGCTGCCTTCGAGCAGGAAGAAGATCAGGATGAACAGGGCCAGGACCAATCCGGCGGCAAAGTGTCCGGCCGTGCTGCCAAAGGACAGGGCACCGCTAAGGATGCTGCTGCTGTTGTCCTGCAGGGCTGTGACGCCGTCGGAAATGTACTGGTCAATTTGGTCTGCTGTCAGGTGCAGGGGGCCGGCAGACAGCCAGTCCTGGATCTGCTGGATTCCCGTCAGCGCCTCGGTCCAAAGCTCCCCGAATCCTGAGACAAGTTGCCTGCCGACCAGCGCAAGGGCACCCCCGATAACCCCGATGAAACCCAACACTGTGATGGCCACCGCCGCACCGTTGGGCAGATTCCGCTTCCGTAGCCAGAGCACCACCGGGTAGAGGAGTCCGGCCAGGAGGGCCGCCACCATCACCGGAATGATGAGGAAGCTGACCTTGCCCAGCAGCCAGACCAGAGCGCCGATCATCAGCAGGATCAGGCCCATGCGCCACGACCATGCGGCCGCAATGCGCACCCCGTAGGGAATGTCCTGGGCTATTTGTCGGTCAGAACGTGATTTGGCGTCCGGTGTTGGCGTCATGAACCCATAATTCCGCAGCCCGCCCAGTATGGGAAACCGGCCCGCCGCGCAGGTGGCCTAGATGGAGGCGGTAATCCCCCACGCCATGGTGAAGGTCTCCCCCGGCGCAAGCCAACGCAAGCCATCCCCGCTGTTAAAGGCGTTGGCTGGACCGGTCATGGGCTCAATAGCGACTACTTTTGATCGCCCAGGGAAGGTGTCCGTGACGAACACGTGGACATACTGGCAGTTCTTGTCCTGCTCCAGCGACACACTGCGTCCATCCGGCGCGGTCAGCGTATGGCGGGCCACACCGTCGTCGAACGTCAGGTCCGTCAAGGCGACGTCAATGTCCAAGCTGCCCAGCGCCCGACCTGCAGAAAGGTCAAAATCGCCCTCCACCTCAGCGGCGCTGCGGGGAATCAATCGCTCGTCCGCTACCAGGCGGGTGGCTGCCTTGACGGTCAGGACCAAATCTTCGGCGGCCACCTCCCCCAGCCGGAGATAGGGGTGGGCGCCCAGGACCACGGGAGCATCGTCCTGGGAATCGTTGACCATCGTCTGTGAGACACGAAGGTCCAGGTTTTCGTCGAGCTCATACCGAACGATGTGCCGGACAAGGAAAGGGTATCCGTGCTGGGGGAAGACAGTTGCTTCCAGTGTCACCGAGAACTCGGACTCGTCCACCAGGGTGTAGCCCGTGTTCCGGAGAAGTCCGTGGCTGGCGTTGTTGCGTGAGACCTCGGTGATATCGAGCTGCTGCTTCTTGCCGTTGAGGTACCAGACGCCATCCTCCACCCGGTTGGCCCACGGGGCGAGCGTGATGCCTGTGGCGCCTGGCGGAATCTCGGCATCACCATAACTTTCGGTGAGTTGGACGCCTCCGCGGGAGTACAGCCGAAGGCCTGCAGCAAGCTCGGTCACGACGGCGAGCGCATCGTCCCGCCGAAGCTCGAATTGGCGGCCTGTGGCGAAGCGGCGGGGTGCTGATTCGGCCGGGCTTTGGGCGTCTGGCAACGATGCAGGGGGCGGAGAGGCAGGCATGGCAATACCGTACTGCATGCCTGCTCACTTCCCCGGATCAACTTGTTAACTTTTGTTTGAAACTATGCGTTTTTGATTACTTTGTGGGATGATGGACCCATGATCCGTATGACCCACACCCGCCTCGCTGACAGCCGTGAGTTGATCTACTTTGACGACCCCGGAACTCCCGAGCGCACACCGGACTCGCTGGTGGACCACCGCGGGCTTCCGGCACGTGGCGAGCCCGGAGAGGTCAGATACGACGCCCTGTCCGGCGAATGGGTAGCAGTGGCCGCCCATCGCCAAAGCCGCACCCACCTCCCCCCGGCCCACCAATGTCCTATCTGCCCCACCACTGCTGATAACCCATCCGAGATCCCCGCCCCGGATTATGACGTCGTGGTGTTCGAAAACCGATTCCCCTCACTGGGACCGGCACTGGGCGACATCCCGGAGATCCCCCGCAACGGACTCGCCGGCCACGGGGTCACCGGGCCCGCCTTCGGTCGCTGCGAAGTTGTGGCCTTCACGCCGCAGCACACCGGATCCTTCGCCGAATTGGGAGAGACCCGCGCCCGCACCGTCATCGAGGCATGGGCGCAACGTACAGAGGCGTTAAGTGCCCTGCCCGGCATCAAGCAGGTCTTCCCCTTCGAGAACCGCGGCGCCGATATCGGAGTCACGCTGCACCACCCCCACGGCCAGATTTACGCCTACCCCTACGTCACGCCCCGGGCTGCCACTCTGGGCGCGATAGCCCGCAAATACTACGACGACGTCGACGCGAAAGAAACGCTCGGCGCGTCACTGCTCAAAGCAGAACGCGAGGATGGCAGCCGCATGGTCCTCGAAGCCAAGCACTTCAGTGCCTACGTGCCTTTCGCCGCCCGCTGGCCTCTGGAAATTCATCTGGTCCCCCACCGCAGCGTCCCTGACCTCGCTGCCCTGACGGGTGAAGAACGCGACGAGCTCTCCCACGTCTACCTGGACCTGCTGAAGCGGCTTGATGCCCTCTACCCCACGCCCATGCCGTATATCTCCGCCTGGCACCAGGCACCGCTGGACCCGGCCCTGCGCCCCGCCGGCCAGTTGCACCTGCAGCTGACTTCACCGCGCCGCGCTGCCGATAAGCTCAAGTACCTGGCAGGCTCCGAAGCAGCCATGGGCGCGTTCATCAATGACACCACCCCCGAAGCTGTGGCGCAGCGACTCCGCGATGTCGCCGCAGCCGCCGACACCACACAGTTGACCGACACCCTGGAAGGCACCCGAGCATGAGCACCACCACTGACACCAGCGTGCTTTCGGCCCGCTTCCAGGAAACTTTCGGCTCAGTTCCCGACGGCGTGTGGCAGGCACCGGGGCGCGTGAACCTGATCGGTGAACACACGGATTACAACGAGGGCTTCGTCCTGCCGTTCGCCATTGATAAGACGGCCAAGGTGGCTGTTCGGGTTCGTACGGACTCCACGGTGCGGCTGCTGTCCCTGTTCGGTGGCCACGGCTTGGTGGAGGCGGACCTCTCAAACCTGGAGCCGGGATCCGGCAACGGTTGGTCGCGCTACCCGCTCGGCGTTGCCTGGGCTTTGAAAGAGCGTGGCATCGACGTTCCCGGTTTTGACCTGCTGCTCGATTCGGACGTGCCGCTGGGTGCCGGGCTCTCGTCTTCCCACGCAATCGAATGTGCCGTCATTTCCGCCCTCAACGACCTCACAGGGGCAGGTTTAGGCGCAGAGGATCTGGTGCTTGCCACCCAGCGCGCTGAGAACGTGTTCGTCGGCGCACCCACCGGCATCATGGACCAGTCAGCTTCACTGCGCGGAGCCAAGGGTCATGCCGTGTTCCTGGATTGCCGGGACCAGCACGTTGACCTTGTCCCCTTCGACGCCGAGGCATCGGGCCTGGTCCTGCTGGTCATCGATACGAAGGTGTCGCATTCACACGCCGACGGCGGTTACGCCTCCAGGCGCGCCTCCTGCGAGTTGGGTGCCGAAATTCTCGGCGTCAAAGCACTGCGCGACGTCGGCGTGGAATCCTTGGAGGAAGCCGCTGGCTTGCTGGATGAGACAACCCTTCGCAGGGTCCGGCACGTCGTCACCGAAAACAACCGGGTACTCCAGACCGTGGAAACCCTCAACAGCGAAGGCCCGGCCAGCATTGGTGCGTTGCTGGACGCCAGCCATATGTCCATGCGCGACGACTTCGAGATCTCCTGCCCCGAGCTGGACCTCGCGGTGGAGACATCCCGGGCCAACGGCGCGATCGGCGCCCGCATGACCGGCGGAGGTTTCGGCGGCTCTGCCATCGCCCTGACTCCGGTAGGCCGGGAGCAGCAGGTGCGCGACGCCGTCGTGCGTTCCTTCACTGAGAGCGGCTTTACCGCCCCTGACATCTTCACGGTGACTCCGGCAGCAGGCGCCCTTCGCTTGGCTTGACCGCCCATGCTTACGCCCGTCTTCATTCCAGATGCCGGGCGTAAGCTGGGGCCATGACTGAGGCTGTCATCGTTTCCACTGCCAGAAGTCCAATCGGGCGGGCCTTCAAAGGCTCCCTCAAGGACGAACGCCCCGACGACCTTGCGACCGCCATGGTGCAGGCCGCATTCGCGAAAGTTCCAGGTTTCGATCCTGCCGCCGAAGATGGAGGCGGCCTTGATGACATCCTGCTGGGATGCGCCGAACCCAGCGGCGAAGCGGGCTCCAACATGGCCCGCGTCGTCGCTGTCCTTGCAGGACTGGACCGCGTACCGGCGGCGACCATCAACCGGTTCTGCGCGTCCAGCCTCCAGACTCTTCGCATGGCATTCCACGCCATCAAGGCCGGTGAAGCGAACGCGATCGTCTCGGCCGGCGTGGAAAGTGTCTCGAGATACCAGAATTGGGCAGGGGCCGGACAGACCGACGCCGGCAACCACAACCCACTTTTCGAATCAGCAGCCCAGCGGACAGCTGCCCGGGCGGCGTCGAACATTCCCTGGACGGATCCGCGGCTTGGCGGGAGGCTTCCCGATATCTATATCGCCATGGGCCAGACAGCCGAGAATGTGGCCACCAGCTACGGAATAGGCCGGGCAGAGCAGGACGAGTGGGGCGTGCTGAGCCAGAATCGCGCCGAAGCTGCCATCGCCTCGGGCTTCTACGCCCGCGAAATCACACCATACACGCGCAAGGACGGGACCCTGGTTGAGCAGGATGACTCCCCGAGGGCAGGAGTGACCTTGGAAGCCGTATCCGCCCTTGAGCCCGTTTTCCGGCCCCAAGGTACAGTAACCGCGGGCAATGCGTGCCCCTTGAACGATGGTGCCGCCGCCGTCCTGGTCATGAGTGACTCCCGTGCGCGCGAGCTTGGACTACAACCGCTCGCGCGCGTTGTCTCCACCGCCGTTTCAGCCCTCTCACCCGAGCTCATGGGCATGGGGCCAGTTGAGTCAACGCGGCGGGCGTTGGCACTGGCAGGACTGACGATTGACGATATCGACCTCGTGGAACTCAACGAAGCCTTTGCGGTCCAAGTGGTTGCCAGCGCCCGTGAACTGGGCATCGACCCACAGAAGCTCAACGTCCACGGCGGCGCCATTGCCTTGGGCCACCCCTTCGGCATGACTGGAGCACGCATGACCACTACGCTCCTCAATGGCTTGAAAGAACGCGACGGAACCCTTGGCCTGGCCACATTATGCGTGGGAGGCGGCCAGGGAATGGCTGTTGTTTTCGAACGCCTGGGTTGAGGCCTTCTGGGACGGCGCCCATGGTTGAACCCGTTTAGACAAAAAATGCCCCCGAAATAATTTCGGGGGCATTTTCCTGAACCCGGGCGGACTTAGTCGTCGCCGCGCAGAATCGCCAGGAGCCGAATGATTTCGACGTAGAGCCAAACCAGGGTGACGGTCAGGCCGAAGGCAGCGATCCAGGAGTAGCGCTCCGGGGCGCCGGCACGGACGCCTTCTTCGATGCTGGTGAAGTCCATGATGAGCGAGAAAGCTGCCAAGCCAATCGCCAGGATGCCGATGAAGACACCCAGCGGGATGCCTGCAATCGTGATACTCGTGCGCAGGCCGAACGGTTCCTGGACCGCGCCGGTCCACATCATGACGAGGTTGATCAGCGCAAAGACCGCGTAGCCGATGGTGGCGATCATGAAGAAGCGCACCATCTTGGGCGTTGCCCGGACCTTACCGCTCTTGAACAGCAGCAGCGTAACGCCGAAGACGGCCAGCGTGCCGATGACCGCTTGGAGGCCCACGCCCGGGAACATTCCGTCAAGAATCCGGGTCAGGCCACCGAGGAAGAGTCCCTCAAGGCCCGCATAGGCCAGGATCAGCGCGGGAGAAGGCTGCTTCTTGAAGGTATTGACCAGTGCCAGGACGAAACCGCCCAGTGCACCGACAATCATGAGCATCGTGGACAGGCCCGGAGCCACAAAGAGCGTGATGCCGGCGCCGACGACCAGGGCCACAAGGCACGCGACGGTCTTCATGATGACGTCGTCGTAGGTCATCCGCCCGGTTTCGGCGGGTCCTGCTGCAGGCTGGTTGTACATCTGCTGCAGTTGTTCGTTGGTCATGTTCTGCTGCGGAGCGGACCAAGCTGACTGGGCGTCGAGGACCTGTCCGGGCGCGCGGCCAGGTGCCTGGTTAAACTGTTGGCCGTACGGGTTGGAGTACGGATTTTGCGGAACAGGCGGTGCCTGTTTGGCTCCACGGAAATTCTTTCCGTTGAAGATAGGGTTTCCGCCAAGTGCCATTGCGGGTGTCCTCCTGAAAAAGGGCTAAGTGATAATTCACGGTACCAATTACCACGCGCCCAAGGCAGGGAAAGTTCCCTTGTTCACCCAGACGAAACTCAACCGTGACACGAATGTGGAAGATTGCTTGTTGCCTATAGCTTCACAGTTGTTATCCGATCGCGATCTTCTGACCTCTATGCTGTGCATTTTTTAGCCGCACCGAGCGGTAACATAGGCCACACATGGGTGACTTAGATCACAATCGAGGCAGCTAGGCAAGAACTGTTCACAAGCCCCATGACCGTTCGCACCGGCTGCAATGGCGCAGCCGGGACCACCCCCACTGTGGAGGTTTCCATTTTGAGAAGCACACTGCGCGACCCGTCCATGAGACGGTCCAAGGGACTGCAGAGAGCCGTGGGGGCGTTCTTCGCAGCCCTCATTGCCGCTCTGTTGATCGCCGCCCCCTCGGCGGAGGCTACCACCCCCTCGCCTTCGCCATCCCCAACGAATTTCCAGAACAATATCAGCGGCTTCCTCCGCGACGACGCCCGTGCTCCCATACCGGGCGTGAAGATCAAGGCCTCGGGCAACGGATTCGAAGGCGAAGCAACCTCCGGAGCCAACGGCGCCTGGAGCATTGGCGTCCCGGTGCAGGGCACGTACAGGGTTGAGCTGGATACCTCCACCTTGCCGGAGGGCATCAAGCTGGCCGACGGCCAGGAGAATCCCCGCGATGTCACGTTCAACCAAACGTCCAACCTGTCGGTGATCTTCGCGTTCGGCAAAGGCATCGTCGTCCAGCAGCAGGACTTCGGCCAAAACCTCCTCAATCGCCTCGTTGCAGGACTGAGCTTCGGCCTGCTCCTGGCACTTGCCTCCGTGGGATTGTCCCTCATCTTCGGTACCACAGGCCTTACCAACTTCGCCCACGGCGAGATGGTAACCATGGGCGCTGTCTTGGTGTTCATGTTCAACGGTTTTGGTTTGCCGTTCTGGCTGGCCATCCTGCTCTCGCTGATCGGCGGCGGGCTCTTCGGGTATGTCCAGGATGCCGGGCTCTGGCGGCCTCTGCGACGGCGCGGCTCGGGCCTGGTGCCCATGATGATTGTCAGCATCGGCCTGGCACTGGCTATCCGCTACGTCATCCAGTTCTTCTTTGGCGGCGCAACCCAACAGCTGCCCGGAGCCCAAAGCGCCGAAGTCCAGATCGGGCCCATCTCCATCTCTCCGAACAACCTGTGGTCCCTGTTGATCAGTGCCGTGGTGATTGCCCTGATCGGCATCGTCCTGTTGAAGACCCGTCTGGGTAAAGCAACCCGGGCGGTGGCAGACAATCCTGCCCTGGCGGCTGCTTCCGGCATCGACGTCGACTCGGTCATCCGGCTCGTGTGGATTGTTGGCGGCGTCCTCGCTTCCCTCGGCGGCATCCTGTGGGCCTACTACCGGCCTGGCGTGACCTTCGACATGGGCTCGCAAATCCTGCTGCTCATCTTCGCCGGCGTGACGCTCGGTGGCCTGGGAACTGTCTTCGGTGCCCTGATCGGCTCCATCGTCGTCGGGATCTTCGTGGAGTTGACGACTGTCTTTGGCCTCCCTGCCGACCTCAAGTACGTTGGCGCCTTGTTCATCATGATTGTTGTCCTTCTGTTCCGACCGCAGGGTATCCTCGGCCGGCGTGAGCGTGTGGGTTAGGAGCGGGCCATGGACTTCGGATTTATTCTTTCCAGCGCCCTTGGCGAATTGTTCAGCCCGACGACGGCGGCCTACGCACTTGCTGCTCTGGGCCTCGCCGTCCACTTCGGCTACTCAGGCCTTTTGAACTTCGGCCAGGCCGGATTCATGGCAGTGGGAGCCTACGGCTTCGCCATCTCCACGTTGACCTTCAAGACGCCGTTCTTCATCGGGCTGCTTATCGCGGTCCTGTGTTCGGTGATCTTCGCCTTTATCCTGGGCATTCCGACCCTGCGCCTGCGGGCGGACTACCTCGCTATCGTCACGATCGCGGCAGCAGAAATTGTGCGTTACGTTGTCACTACCAACCAGCTCACCAGCGTCACGGGTTCGGCAAACGGACTGGCCGCGTTCGAGGGTGGCTTCTACTCCATGAATCCCTTCCCCGAGGGGTCCTACATGGGCATGAACAACCGTGACTTCTTCATCCGCGTTGTCGGTTGGGGCCTGGTCATTATTTGCTGCCTGCTTGTCTGGCTGCTGATGCGCAGCCCATGGGGCCGCGTCCTGAAGGGCATCCGCGAGGACGAGAACGCCGTTCGGTCACTTGGTAAGAACGTCTACTCCTACAAGATGCAGGCCCTTATCATCGGCGGCATCCTGGGTGCCCTTGCAGGCATGATCTTCACCCTCCCCCGCGGCGCCGTCCAACCGTCCAACTACGGCACGGAGCTCACGTTCTTCCTTTGGACCTGTCTCCTGCTCGGCGGCATGGCAACCGTCCTGGGCCCGGTGATCGGAGCCATGATCTTCTGGGTAGTGCTCTCGCTGACGCAGAGCCTGCTTTATGGGCTCATCGAATCCGGAGTCATCACCTGGCTGACCACCGTTCAGGCCGGCCAGCTGCGCTACATCCTTGTTGGTGTGGCCCTGATGCTCCTGATGATCTTCCGCCCGCAAGGCGTCTTCGGCAATAAGAAGGAGCTTGCTTTCGCATGAGTGAGACCAACGAACACAACAGCAACAACCCAATGAACCCAGCTACGCCTTCCAGCAGTGGTAGTTCTGCCCACCGCGCTACGCCAAGCGACGAGGCAGGCATCGACTACATGACCGATTCCCGCCCCATTGCGGTCGGGGAAAACACCCCCGGCTGCAAAAAGCGCGATCCGATCGTCGTGGCCGAAAACGTCACCCGTTCCTTCGGCGGCATCAACGCCGTGGACGTGGAATACCTGGAGATCCCGCGCCACAAGATCACTGCATTGATCGGGCCGAACGGTGCCGGCAAGACCACACTGTTCAACCTGCTCACCGGCTTCGACACGCCAAACACGGGCAAGTGGCAGTTCGAAGGAAACAGCATTGCCGGCGTCTCGTCCTACAAAGTGGCACGCATGGGCATGGTGCGGACATTCCAGCTGACCAAAGTCATGGGCAAGCTGACAGTCATGGAAAACATGCGGCTCGGTGCCGCGGACCAGCCAGGCGAGCGTCTTTCCAAAGCCCTGTTCAAGGGCATCTGGGGTGGCCGCGAGAAGGAGATCACAGCACAGGCACACGTGCTCTTGGAGAAGTTCAAGCTGGACACCAAGAAGGATGACTACGCCGCTTCACTCTCCGGCGGCCAGCGTAAGCTCCTGGAAATGGCACGGTCCCTCATGGTCAGGCCCAAGCTCGTCATGCTCGACGAGCCGATGGCCGGCGTGAACCCGGCACTGACGCAGTCCCTCCTGGACCACATCAAGAACCTCAAGGCTGAAGGCATGACGGTCCTGTTCGTGGAGCACGACATGAACATGGTGCGCCACATCGCAGACTGGGTAGTGGTCATGGCAGAAGGAAAGATCGTGGCCGAAGGGCCTCCCGGCGAGGTCATGAAGAACCCTGCCGTGATCGACGCCTACCTTGGCGCACACCACGACGTCGACCTCGGCGACGCAGAAGGCATCAAGGTGCTCGAAGCAGAACTCGAGGCCGACGAAGAGTCGGTGGTGGGAACGGAAGACGCAGGTATCCTCTCCGACATCGTAGAAACCAAGAAGGAGGACGGGAAATGAGCAGCACCAGCGCAATGCCCGCCTCAGCAGATGCACCCGCCAGCGATTCCGTCGTCAAAGTCACCAACCTCGTGGCTGGCTACATTCCTGGCGTCAACATCCTCAACGGTTGCTCCATCGAGGCCCGCAAGGGTGAACTGATTGGAATTATCGGCCCCAACGGCGCCGGTAAGTCCACCCTGCTGAAAGCCATGTTCGGCCTGGTCAAGGTCCACTCCGGCACTGTGGTGGTCAGAGGGCAGGATCTCACCGGTCTGAAGGCCAACAAGCTTGTCACGCAGGGCGTCGGTTTTGTACCCCAGACCAACAACGTCTTCGCCACGCTCACCATCGAAGAGAACCTCCAGATGGGCATGTTCCAGCGGCCCAAGGACTTCGCCGAGCGGTTCGACTTCGTTGCCAGCCTCTTCCCCGAACTGGCCAAGCGACGTGCCCAGCGGGCCGGTTCCCTCTCAGGCGGTGAGCGTCAGATGGTAGCCATGGGGCGGGCACTCATGATGGATCCCGCGGTACTCCTGCTCGACGAGCCATCGGCGGGCCTCTCCCCCGTCAAGCAGGACGAGACGTTCCTGCGGGTCCATGAGATCAACCGCGCTGGCGTCTCAGTCATCATGGTGGAACAGAACGCGCGGCGCTGCCTGCAGATCTGCGACCGCGGCTATGTCCTGGACCAAGGGAAGGACGCCTACACGGGCACGGGTCGCGAACTCATGAAGGACCCCAAGGTCATCCAGTTGTACCTGGGAACCCTGGCCGACGAGGTCTAGGAGCCGCATCACGCACGCACGGAGGGCCTTGGGTATACCCAGGGCCCTCCTTCATGTGCGGCCGTTGCGAGGCCCTCCTTCGTATGCCCGTTGCCAGGCCTGCTCTACGCCCACGCATACCAGCCCCACAACACACCCCTATGAAGCAGAACAGGTCCCCTTCCGAGAGGAAGGGGACCTGTTCCGGTTGCGGTCGAGTCAGGATTTGGCTTAGAGCTTGCCGAACTCTTCGCGGACCGGCTTGTAGGTGTTGTTGTCCTGGTATTCGTAGATACCGATGTACGCCTCGGTGGGGTCACCGGCGTCGGAGAACGTTACCGGACCCGACTGGCCGTCGTAGTCGATGTCCTTGCCCTGGCGAAGCAGGGTTACGCAGGAGGCGAAGTCGGTGCACTTCTCGCCACCTTGGGAAACGTCCTTGAGCTTGGCTGCAATGTCCGTGCCCTTGGTGCTCTTGGCAGCTTCAGAGGCCAGCGAGATCAGGTTCACGGCGTCGTAGGACTCGCCTGCGTAGCTGTAATCCTTCAGTGCAGGATCGATGGCGAGGAGCTTCTGCTTGAAGGCGTCCTTGGCGAACGTACCAGGGATGGTTCCCTGTGCGCCCTTCAAGGTGCCGGCCTGGAAGTCCTTGCTGTAGTCCGAGGTGTTGCCGTCAACCATGAACAGCTGCGTGGGCTTGATTCCCTTGCCGGTGATCAGGGGGACGATGCTCTTTGCCTGGTCGAAGGTGATCAGTGCGATTGCGTCGGGCTTGGCGGCGATGACCTTGTCCACCTGGCTGCTGAACTGCGAGTCACCCTCGTTGAAGAGTTCCTCGGCTACAACCTTGCCGCCAGCGGCCTCAAAGGCTTCCTTGACGTTCTTCTGCAGGCCCGTGCCGTAGGCGTCGTTGAGGACGATCATGCCCACGGTCTGGGCACCACAGGTAGCCATGTAGTTGCCCAGGACCTTGCCCTGCAGGACGTCGGAGGGAGCGGTACGCCAGTACAGGCCCTTGTCGTCCCATGTAGTGAAGTCAGGGGACGTGTTCGCCGGCGAGAACTGGATGACCCCAGCGCCCGTGATCTGGTTGATAACAGTCTTGGAAACACCGGACGAAGCCGCACCGATGATTGCGCTCACGCCCTGGCCCAGGAGGGCGGTGGTGGACTGGGTTGCGATGTCGGTCTTGGTGTCACCGGAGTCACGGTGCACAACGGCAACAGGAGCGCCCAGGACGCCGCCGGCATCATTGACTTCCTTGATACCGAGGTTGACGCCAGCAATTTCCGGTGGGCCGAGGAACGCGAGCGACCCCGTCGTCGGCAGCAGCGATCCAAGCTTGAGAGGAGTGGCGGTAGTGGTGGTCGAGGGAGGTACGGGTCCCGTGTTGGTAGCAGCCTGGCTGTTGCCGGCTCCCGCCCCTGCACTCGGAGCCGGGCAGGAGATGCCTGCAGCGGCGGCGGAACTGGACCCGGTCTGGCTTGGCGTGGAGGACCCACCACAAGCTGTGGCCAGGAGGGCAACCCCAATGCCAAGCGCTGTAAGCTTGGCGGCTCGGGGCGCCGCTTGGGAAAGATCAAACATTCGTTGTCTCCTCGATCGAAAGGTGCGAACTGCCTTTGATGCGATAACTCAGGTGTTCCTGATTAAGACTCAAACTAGTGCAATTGATCCGGGAAGATAAGTGATTCAGGTCACATCCCTATAACACTCGTTGCCTGTGGGGAATCTACGAGCCTGCTGGGAAAAGTATATGAAGAATGCGGCCAATAAACTGGGGCAAGAAAATGGAAGGAGAGGTAACCTCCTCCCCTTCCATTTGTGCCCCAGGTGGGACTCGAACCCACAACACGCGGATTTTAAGTCCGCTGCCTCTGCCAATTGGGCTACTGGGGCGCCCGCACCATGGTATCCCAGCTACACACGTTCGAATGGCGCCGCGTAGCGAAAGGTCCCCCGAACGCCGTCGGGCCATGCCGGAAGCGGCAGCAGCTGGAAGTGATCGCCCCAGGCAGCCTCGGGCGGTTCCACACCCAGGGAGGTGGCCGGAACGTAGCCGAAGCGCGGGTAGTACAGGGGGCTGCCCAACAAAGCTATGGCAGGCTCCCCTGCCGCCGTGGCACGCGCGGCGGTCTCACGCATGAGGGCCGAGCCGACGCCGCGTCGTTGAAACTGGGGAAGCACTCCGATGGGACCCAACCCCACAAGTTCCAGGTCGCCGATCCAGCCACGGGTACTGATGGCGTGGCCAACAATGTCCCCGCCGATCTCAGCTACGATGCTCAACTCTGGAATGTACTCGTCGCACTCGAAGAGCTCGCGCAGCAATCCAACCTCCAAGGGCGTCCCCTGGACCGGCTCGCCGGTCACTGGAGACACCGAAAAGGTCCGGGCGGTCAGTTCCAGGATTTCAGGACGGTCTTCTGGCCGCTCCGTCCGCAGGACCACTCCCCGGGCCAGCAAACGCAACACGTCCACAGCGCGGTCCGCTTCCACCACGGGGACCAGTAAGTGGTCATGATGAAAGCCCGCCAGGACGTTGCAGCTGATGCCTGCGTGCGTCAGCGCCGCACTCACGGCCGCCGTCAAACCCACGGCTTCCAAGGCGGAATGGATCTGGAGCGTGATCCAGGCGGCCACGAAATCGTAGGAAAGACCAAGCCTGTCCGCTTCGTCGCGCCGCAGCACCACGGTCAAACCTTCGGCCTCCCGGACGGCGGCCTCGATGTCGCCTTCCAGCGGTTTGCCGTGCGGCCAGAGAGCGTACACATAGTCACCATCCCTGATGACAGGATGCAGGGACTCCAGGAGGGTCTTCAGATCGGTTTCGCCAAGCATGGCAACAGCTTAAACGACGACGGCCACTCCCCTGAGGGAGCAGCCGTCGTCGGACGTGTACTACTTGGCGTCAGCCGATACCGGAGTCTTGTCCTCGGCAGGCTTTTCCGCAACAGCAGGCGCGGGAGCAGGTGCAGGTGCAGCAGCCGGCTTGGGGGCCGGGGTTGCAGCTGCAACGAATGCGCCACGTGGGTTGTCCAGGTCAATCAGCTGCGTGGTGTCGCGGCCAGCGAAGAAGGCCAGAATCCAGCCGAAGATCACGCGGAACTTGCGCTCAACCGTGGGCATCGCCATTCCGTGGTAGCCACGGTGTGCCAGCCATGCGAGGCCGCCCTTGAGGCCGATGCGGCCGAGCAGGTTGATGTTGGCAACGCCCTTCCACTCGCCGAAGCCGGCAACAGCACCAAGGTTCTTGTGCTTGTAGTCGTGCAGCGGCTTGTCCCAGCGGGAAGCCCACAGGTTCTTGGCGAGCTTCTTTGCCTGGCGGAGCGCATGCTGGGCATTCGGCACACAGGTACCGTCCGGCAGGCCCTTGCCCGTGAGGTCCGGAACAGCGGCGATGTCGCCGGCTGCCCAAGCGTTCTCGACAATGCCTTCGTCGCCGGCAATACGGAGGTCCGGGAGGACGCGGACACGGCCGCGCGGTTCCAGCGGGAAGTCCGTTGAGCGGATCATCGGGTTGGCCTGCACACCGGCAGCCCACACGAGGGTGTCAGCTTCGACTTCACCGGCGGACGTCTTGTCCGGGAGGTTGATCAGCTTGAGGTTGCCCTCTGCGCTGTCCAGGGAGGTGTTGAGGAGGACCTCGATATCGCGGCTACGCAGGTGCTCTACGACCCACTCGGCCTGGGATGCGGTGACCTCGGGCATGATGCGGCCCATGGCTTCGACGAGGATGAAGCGGACTTCTTCCTGGCGGACACGCGGGTTGTTCTTGACCGCTGCGCGGGCGAGGTCTTCCATTTCGGTGAGGCATTCGATGCCTGCAAAACCGCCACCGACAACCACGAAGGTGAGGGCCTTGGCGCGCTCTGCGGGGTCCGTCATGGTGGAAGCGGCTTCGATGCGCTCCAGCACCTTGTTGCGAAGTGCTACGGCTTCCTCAATGGTCTTCAGGCCGATGCCCTTGTCGGCGAGGCCCTTGATGGGGAACGTGCGGGTGATGGCACCGGCTGCGATGACGACGTCGAAGTACGGAACCTCGAACGGAGCTTCACCATTGGCAGGAGCCACGACCGCAGTGCGGTTTGCGTGGTCGATGCTGGTGACGCGGCCCTGGATGAGTTCGGTCTGCTTGAGGTGCTGACGGTGGGAGACGACGGCGTGGCGTGCCTCGATGTTGCCACCAGCGACCTCGGGGAGGAACGGCTGGTACGTCATGTAGGGCAGTGGATCTACGACGGTGACGATGCCACCTGCATTCGCGATCTTCTTCTGCAGTTTAAGGGCTACGTACAGGCCGACGTAGCCGCCGCCGACGACGAGAACCCGGGGACGGTCAATGAGCTCTGGGGTGGTTGCCATGAAACCAGAGTACAGCACTTTGTGAAAATCTTCACTAGCTACTTCCGGGTGGGTGGATCCACCGCTTCCAGCGTTCCAGTTTCTGCCTCTTCCCCGGCAGTGGAAGGGTTCTTGGCGACCCTGCGCAGCTGAATGGATGCGCCCACGATGATCACTGCGAAAATGCCGCCGAATCCGAGTACGACAGCGGCCGGAAGGGCATCATCCACTTGTGCAGGAGTGGCGGCGACAGGAACCGTCGGATCTGCCAAGGTGGGTGCAGCGCTTGTAGGACTGGCCACAGGGGCCTCGGAGGGCGTACTGAAGTCACCTCGCCGGTGGACGCGGATCCAGTCCGCGATCGAGCCGAGCGGATTGGTGCTTGTTGTCTCTACCTGATCCTTCAGCGCTGCCTCTGCGTTGAGCACGCCGTAGCCGTAAAGGGGGTCCTTGCCCGGGGCACCGGCATCCTTGGCCGTGCTCACAATCCTGTTGATGACCTGCTTCGCGCTCATGTCAGGCCACTTGGACCGGATGAGCGCAGCCACGCCGGAAACGATGGGCGCGGACCCGGACGTTCCAGCCCATTGCGCGTATCCGCCCCCGGGAAGGCCTCCCAACAGATTTTCTGCCGGTGCTGCAACGCCAATGCTGATCCCCTGGGAGGAGGAGTCGACGCTGGCCCGGCCATCGCCGTCGAGCCCTGCCACGGTGAGCACGCCGGGAATGGTGGCAGGAGCGCCAACCTGCACGTTGCCACCCACCCGGTTGCCCGCGGCGGCGACGATCACCACATCCTTTTGCTCGGCATACAGGAAGGCGGCATCCCAACTTTGAGGCCAAACCGGTGAGGTGCTGCCCAGGGAAATATTGATGACCTTCGCGCCATTGTCCACGGCCCAGCGCACGGCGTCCGGAATCTGTTCCTGGTCCGTCTTGCCTCCCGGATTAGGTGACCCCAGCCAGGTGGACACTGCCAGGATCTCCGCTTCAGGCGCGACGCCGATGATCCCGTCCGGTCCCCCGGCAGGAGGAACCGTCGGTGAGGCTGAGGGCGACGGGGAAGCTGTGGGCGTGGTGTGGCCGCGCCCGGCAAGCATGGTGGCCACAAGGGTTCCGTGCTCTGTCTTGGCGCCTATGCTTTTCTGTCCGTTGGGCGCCCCGGCTCCGGAAACGTCCGTTCCGCCCACGACGACGCCCTTGAGGTCAGGGTGGTTCCCGTCAACGCCGCTATCGATGATGGCGACCTTGACTCCTGCACCCTTGGAGACCTGCCAGGCATTCGTGATTCCCGATTCCTTGAGCCAGTACTCCTTGTCCCGCCAGGCGTCCGCCATCGCTGCCGGTGCAGTCAACAGCGCACCCGCCAACGCTCCCCCGGCCAGCATCGTGGCCAGGGCAGCAGAAAGCAGGCGGTGGCATCGCAGGGTCATGCGGAGTCCCGGATACTCAGGGCAATCCCGTCCAGGATGTCGTGCTCGCTCGAAATTGCACCGCCGATGGCACCGTTGCCCACGGCAGCAAGCCTTTCCAGGATGCGCCGCCACACCAGGGCTCCAGCTCCAATAACGTCCACGCGGCCCGGGTGCATGTAGGGAAGGACCGCCCGCTCGTCGCGGGTCATCTCCAGCAGGCTGGTGCACGCGTCGCTGATGGTTTCAATGTCCAGGTAGGCGCCGTGGATCCGGTCCGGCTGATATTCGCTGAGGCCCAGGGCGTGCGCAGTGATGGTGGTGATGGAACCCGCGACGCCAACCACGGCTGTGGCACGGTCCAACGGGACTGTCTGAGCGGCGAGGTCGAGTGCGGCGTCGACGTCGGCCTCTGCCGCTGCAATTTGCGCCGCCGTAGGCGGGTCGCTGCGAAGGTGCCGTTCGGTCAACCGTACACAGCCAATGTCCACCGAACGCGCAGCAATCACGCCATGGGCATCGCCGAGGACGAATTCGGTGCTGCCACCGCCCAGGTCAACCACCAGCACGGCGTCATCCCCCGTTACCGGCAAAACACTGCTTGCCCCTGCGAAGGACAGCGCAGCTTCCTCATCACCCGAGATAACTTCAGGCTCCACACCCAGAAGCTCACGGATCCCGTCAACGAAAACCTGGCGGTTCCTGGCGTCGCGGGTGGCCGAGGTGGCGGCAAAGCGCACGCGCGTGGCACCGTGTTCGCGGATAAGCGCTGCATAGTCCGCTGTGGCGGAGAAGGTGCGTTCCAAGGCCTCGGGAGCAAGTTCTCCGGTGGCATCCACGCCCTGGCCAAGCCGCACCACACGCATTTCACGCACGACGTCGGTCAGCGGCCCGGGTGCCCCGTTCGCCGAGGCATCGGCAATGAGGAGACGGATGGAGTTGGTTCCGCAGTCAATGGCAGCAACGCGGCTCATGCGTCCTCCACCACTTCGCTGACGGACCCGGCCTTGGGTTTACGGACCGGTGCCAGGCGACCCACGATGTCAGGCAAACCTTGAGGACCATGACGGCTCAGATCCCTCGAGGGCGCCTCGCCCGCAGTGTCCCAGGCGCCATCGCAGTAGCAACGATCCTTGGTCCACCACTCCGAAATTGCTTCCAGGGCCTCATCGCCCAGCGGGTTGACCCCGGGACCGACAGCCAGCGAGTGGCCAACCAGGACGTGCAAGCACTTGACGCGGGTGGGCATGCCGCCAGCGGAGATCCCGTCGATTTCCGGCACGGCACCGGTCCCGGAACGTCCAGCGATCTCGTTGCGCGCCTGCAGGTAGGCCTCGTGGGCACCTTGGTAGGCATCCGCAAGTTCCTGGTCCGCGGTAAGCCGATCATTCATCTCGTTCATCAGCCCGCCCGCTTCCAGGCGCGACACAGCGGACGTGATGACCGGGTGGGTCAAGTAGAACGTCGTGGGAAATGGTGTCCCGTTGCTGAGCCGGGGCGCCGTGGCCGCCACGAGCGGATTCCCACATACGCAGCGTGCGGGAATCTCCACCACGTCCCGCACCGGCCTGCCCAGCTGGCGGCTGAGGACATCGAGGTCGTGTGCTGATGGCTGGCGGGATTCCTGCGGCATGGCTGCCGTGTTCTCTTCCACTTGCGCTGCCAACCTTCCTGCCCTTTTGGCCATGTCCCGGAAGGAACACGACGGCGGCGGGCACCGCGTCTAGTCTGTTGCCGATCGTCTGATTGACTCCCAGAGCGCATCCACCCAGGGCAGGTTTGCCGGGTTTGCGGATGAGCCGGAGCCGGTGCGGCCCCCAGGGGTACCGGCGGCTTCTTCCCCGCCAAATACCCAGTAACCCGTTTCACCCGGCATAACCATGTTAATGCGGTCGCGGGCCTGCTGTTTCACGTAGTTGGGATCCTGCCACCGGGAAAGCTGCTTGTTCAGCTCCGCCTGCTCTGCCTGTTTGCTGGCGATCTCGGCCTCCAACGCTGAGATTTCGGCCCGTTTCTCCAGGAAAATCCGGACCGTGGGCGCCAGCATGATGGTGATGGCAATCATGACGACGGCCAGCGCGAGCATCCTGCCCGAGAACGCCTTGGCCGGTACGGGATCGAGGTCCTGGGCATCACCGGCACTGTTGCCGGAGGCCTTGCTTGAAGCTTTCGTGGACGCGGCGGGGCTCGTCCTGGTGGCTGGGCTCTTGCCGCTGCCCGTGGTTTTGGTGGCTGGGCTCTTGCCGCTGCCCGGGGTTTTGGGAGCCCGGGTTTTTCTGGCGGCCGTTGCCGGCGTCGAGGATTCCGCAGGGGCGCGGGAGGCGCCGAACTCTGCCTCGATGACGTCCCCGTCGGCATGGCCTGCACTGTTTGGCTTGCCTGCCGTAGCGGGCCGTGCCGGGCCGTTGGCCGTGCCTGCGCTGTTTGGCCTTCCTGCGCTGTTCGGCCTTCCTGCGCTGTTTGGCCTTCCGAGGGCGTCGGCCCTGGGAACCTTTGGACGACGGGTGGCCATGACACTCCTGTAATGCCCGGTGCTTGCCTGGCTGGTTGCTGCGCTTGCCCTGCGCGTAACGTACGTGTGGGGAACTTGCGTAGGTCCTGCTGTGCCCGCGGCTCCGCAGGCAAGCGTTAAACAGAACCGGTGGCTATGGTCTTTCCACCATAGCCACCGGTCAGCTGTTTTCGCGGAATGCTAGCCCTTGAAACGCGGGAACGCGCTGCGGCCGGCGTAGCGTGCGGCGTCGTCGAGTTCTTCTTCGATGCGCAGGAGCTGGTTGTACTTTGCGACGCGCTCGGAGCGGGCCGGGGCACCGGTCTTGATCTGGCCCGCGTTGGTGGCAACGGCGATGTCAGCAATGGTGGTGTCCTCGGTTTCGCCGGAGCGGTGCGAGGTGATGGTGGTGTAACCGGAACGCTGGGCCAGGGAAACGGCGTCCAGGGTCTCGGTCAGGGAACCGATCTGGTTGACCTTGACCAGCAGGGAGTTGGCCGTGGCGGCGCTGATTCCCTGCTGCAGGCGGACCGGGTTGGTGACGAAGAGGTCATCGCCAACAAGCTGGACCTTGTCACCGATGGTGTCGGTGAGGGTCTTCCAGCCTTCCCAGTCGTTCTCGTCCAGCGGGTCTTCAATGGAGACCAGCGGGTAGTCTGCAACGAGCTCGGCGTAGTAGGCGCTCATTTCCGAGGCGGTCAGTGCCTTGCCTTCGAACTGGTATGCACCGTCCTTGTAGAACTCGGAGGATGCTACGTCCAGGGCAAGGGCGATGTCCGTGCCCGGGGTGTAGCCGGCGTTCTTGATGGCTTCCTGGATCAGGTCCAGTGCAGCGCGGTTGGACGGCAGGTTGGGGGCAAAGCCACCTTCGTCGCCGAGGCCCGTGGAGAGGCCCTTTTCCTGAAGGACAGCCTTGAGGTTGTGGTACACCTCAACGCCCCAGCGGAGGCCTTCGGAGAAGGTCTCGGCACCGATCGGGGCGATCATGAATTCCTGGATGTCAACATCGGAGTCGGCGTGCGAGCCACCGTTGAGGATGTTCATCAGCGGAACCGGCAGGACGTGTGCGTTCGGGCCACCGAGGTACTTGTACAGCGGCAGGTCCGAGGAAGCAGCGGCTGCGTTGGCAACGGCCAGGGAAACACCCAAGATGGCGTTGGCGCCGAGCTTGCTCTTGTTCGGGGTGCCGTCGAGGTCGATCATGGCCTGGTCGATGCTGCGCTGGTCCGTTGCGTCGAAACCAATGAGTGCCGGCGAGATCTCGTCGATGACCGCGTCAACGGCCTTCTGGACACCCTTGCCGAGGTAACGGCCCTTGTCGCCGTCGCGGAGTTCAACAGCTTCGTGTTCGCCGGTGGAGGCGCCGGAGGGAACTGCTGCGCGGCCGATCTGGCCGTCGGAAAGCAGGACCTCAACTTCTACGGTCGGGTTTCCGCGGGAATCAAGGATTTCGCGGGCGTGGATGGCATCGATAAGCGCCATGGATGTGCTCCTTATGGGCAAATTACAGGAATGTGGAGGGAAATTCTCAACGTCCTCGTCGCTACTAGCGTAGTCGAGAGTGGCTTAGGTTACGGAACGGGTTCAAACTCCTCACGTCATGAAGGCCGGGCCTTCCCGTTCTGAAACGATCGAACTGCTGCGCGGAGGGCACGCTCGGCGTCGAGCCCTTGCTCCCGGGCGCCGGCAACGACGGCGAGCAACAGCTCACCGAGCGCCTCTTCCGAGTCTGGAACCGCAGGAAGCCCGACGGCGGTTGCCCGGCTTTGGGCGTCGACCGACAGACCCGCACGGGCAGCACGGTCCAGGGATTTTTGCGCCCCTGCCAAGGCAGGCAAGTGCGGTGGAATTCCCTCGAACGGATCGGCACCGCCGGGCTTCTCGGAACGCTTCACGGCATCCCACTTCAGGATGATTTCCTCGACCGTCGCCGGGAACGTGGCCTGCAGCGAACCGTCCGGCTTGAAGACGTGTGGATTGCGGCGGACCATCTTCGCGTTGATGCCGCGGGCCACAGCATCAAAGTCGAAGCTGCCGCGCTCCTCGGCAAGCCGGGCATGCAGCACCACTTGAAGCAGTACGTCGCCCAGCTCGCCGCGAAGCTCCTCGTCCCTGGCGGGCGAATCCCCGGCCTCAATCGAGTCCACAACCTCGTAAGCTTCCTCGATCAGGTACTCCACCAGGGACTCATGCGTCAGCGCACCCATCCAAGGGCAATGCTCGCGCAATGAGGCTATGGTCCGGATCAGCTCCGAAATGCCGTTGCCGGACTCCTTAGCCGAGGTTGGCGTAGGCATCGTTGATGTACTCGACCAAAGCTTCACGCTCGTCCAATGGTAGGAAGGCGGCCTCTGCGGCGTTGAGCGTCAGTTCGAGCAAATCATCGAGGTCGTAGTCGAAGGTCTCCACCAGGAGCTCGAACTCGTCCGTCAACGTGACACCGCTCATGAGCCTGTTGTCCGTGTTGATGGTGACGTTGAAACCGAGCTGGAAAAGCATGTCCAACGGGTGGCTCTCGATGCCTTCGCCGAAGCTGGAGATAGCACCGGTCTGGAGGTTCGATGACGGGCAGATTTCCAGGGCGATTCCGCGGTCGCGCACCCAGGCGGCCACGCCGCCGAGTGTCACCATGCCGATGGTGTCCTCGCCGTCGTCGTCGGAGTTGTCCTCAAACTCCACCGCGATGTCCTCGGCAATACGCACCCCGTGCCCAAGCCGCAAAGCCCGTCCGTCCACGAGCGCCGACTGGATGCTGTCCAGGCCTGCGGCCTCACCGGCGTGGACCGTGGCCGGGAAGTTGTTCTCGGCAAGGTAGGTGAAGGCGTCCTTGAACCGTGAGGGCAGGAAGCCGTCCTCGGCCCCCGCGATGTCGAAACCGACAACGCCGTTGGCGCGGTGTCGAACAGCCAGCTCCGCGATTTCCTGGCCGCGGTCAGCGTGGCGCATCGCAGTGATGAGTTGCCCGACCTGGATCTGCTGGCCGCGTTCTTCAGCCGCATCCACGCCGGCTTCGAGGCCATCCTGGACCGCTTCCACCACTTCATCCAGGGTCAGGCCCTTCTGCAGGTGCTGTTCGGGGGCCCACCGGACTTCACCGTAGACGACGCCGTCCTCGGCGAGGTCTTCCACGAATTCCTTGGCGACCCGGAACAAGCCCTCCTTGGTCTGCATCACGGCAATCGTGTGGTCGAACGTTTCCAGGTACCGCACCAGCGAACCGGAGTCCGCGGATTCCCGGAACCATTGGCCCAAGGCAACAGGATCAGTGGAAGGCAGCGTGTGGCCGACGGCGTGCGCCAGTTCAATGATGGTTGCAGGCCGCAGTCCCCCGTCCAAGTGGTCATGGAGGGAAACCTTGGGAAGGCTCTTCAAATCGAAGTCGAGGGCAGGGGCAGCGTCAACAATGGGCTCAGTCACGTACTAACTGTAGGGGGACCGCAGGTGCTTAGCCAGCAGGCTTGGAGAGGTCGACGCCGGCGGCCGCCTTTGGGGTCATCTCCTGCGGGTTCGTCGTGGGCGCCATCGCAGTTGCCGCAGCGGCGGCAGCCTGATCCTTCTTCTCCAGGTCCTTCTTTTCCAGGTACTTGTGCCACCAGCGAAGGACGTGGTCCACGACAATGCCCAGGATCACCGCGAACGCCACTGCAATGCCCACGCCAAGCAGCGGGTTGTTGTGCACCCATTGCCCTGCGAGGAGTCCGATGCCGATGGAGTAGCAAACCCAGGTGACGCAGGCAAAGGCATCCAGGAAGAAGAATGTCCTGTGACGGAATCCCGTCTGTCCGGCAACGTAGTTCACAGCCACACGTCCCCAGGGAATATACCGGGCCGTGAAGATCAGGACAGCCCCACGTTTGTCGAGCTCATACTGGGCCCAGGCGAACATCTTCCGGACCTTGGGGCGCCGCATCCACTTCCAACGGTTCAAGCCAATTTTGCGGCCCAGCATGTAGGCCATGTTGTCGCCTGCCATGGCACCCACCAATGCGGTGCCGCCGAGGATCCACAGGTTGGGCTGTCCATTGTGGAGGGACAGTGCCGAGAGGCCAACGATGGCTGTTTCGCTGGGAAGGATGGTGGCAAATCCGTCAATGAAGAAGAAGACCAGAAGGACCGGATAAATCCAGGGCTGCCCTGCTGCATGCTCGAGCATTTGGTTCAAAAACTCCACGCGGCGGTAGCTCCTAGGCGAATATGACTTGACACTGTGACGGAAGTCGCTCTTAGTGTCCCATGGCCGGGACGTCGTTCGCTACGCCCCAGCCTCGGGATCACTGACTTAACGCTACTCGTGGACCCCGCGTTCCGGCCTCAGCCGCCGGACTGATCGTCCGGCGTCGTCCGTGTCATACCGTGGGTGGAGGCGGCGCTTCTTCCCCAGCGACATTCGTGCCTTCGGCGATGTTCTTGCGGTCCAGCGGAACCGATCCCCGGACCTTGCTGATGATGCGGTCGATGATGATTCCCAGGATCACCGCCACCACAATCGCAATCGCGGCACCCAATAGATGGTTGTGCTCGAACCAGACCCCGAAGAAGTACCCCAGAACCACCGAATAGCTGGCCCACAGGATGGCCGACATTGCGGTGAGCCCAATAAAGCGGCGGTGGTTGAAATGCGTGGCACCGGCCGTCAGGTTGACCGCCACCCGTCCGATCGGAATGAAGCGCGCCACCATGATGAGTGAGGCCGAACGCCGTCGAAGTTCCTTGCCGGCCCAGCGGAACGCGCCTTGCATGCGCTGGGTGCGCATCCAGCGCCAACGCTGGATCCCGATGCGGTGGCCGATCAAGTAGGCAATATTGTCGCCTGAGAAAGCGCCAATTGCAGCCACCACACCGAGCAGCCACACGTTGGGTGAGCCTCCGCCGCCGGAGACCGCACTCAAGCCGACCACCACTGACTCGCTGGGAATCGGTGGGAAGAAACCGTCGATCAGACAGCAGGCCAACACAAGGAACAACACCCACGGCTGCCCGGCCGCGGCGAGGATGAAATCGTTGATGGCCTGCACAGGATCTAAGCCTAGGCGATCCTGTCGATGATCAGCTGATGGGCCGGTCTCGAGCCCTCAGGCGCAATCACCACGGCGTCCTGCAGTGCTTCCTTGGCCCTGTCAAACTTTTCAGGAGTGTCCGTCAACAGGGTCATCAACGGTTCGCCGGCCCTGACCAGCGCGCCCGGTTTGGCGTGCAGCCGTACACCGGCTCCGGCCTGGACTTTGTCCTCCTTGCGGGCCCGGCCGGCTCCGAGGCGCCACGCCGCAACGCCAACGGAGAGGGCATCGAGCTCCACCAGGACACCGTCGGCCGGGGCGTAGACAACCTCGGATTCCTTCGCCACCGGCAACGCAGCGCGCGGATCGCCACCCTGTGCTTCGATCATCCGGTTCCAGACATCCATGGCGCGCCCATTCTTGAGGGCAGCCGCAGGATCGGCGTCGTGAATGCCGGCCCCGGCCAGCATCTCCTCGGCCAGGCGGACAGTCAGTTCGACGACGTCTTCCGGACCGCCACCCGCAAGCACCTCCACGGATTCCTCCACCTCGATAGCGTTGCCTGCTGTCAGGCCCAGCGGCGTGGACATATCGGTCATCAGTGCCACTGTGTGAACACCCGCGTCCTTCCCCAAGGCCACCATGGTCTCCGCCAGCTCACGTGCCCGCGCCTCATCCTTCATGAACGCACCGGATCCCACCTTCACGTCAAGCACGAGCGAGCCCGTGCCTTCCGCGATCTTCTTGCTCATGATCGAAGATGCGATCAGCGGGATTGCCTCGACGGTTCCCGTGACATCGCGCAGGGCGTAGAGCTTCTTGTCAGCCGGTGCCAGACCCGATCCGGCAGCACAAATCACCGCTCCCACATCCTGGAGCTGGGCCATGATCTCCTCATTGCTCAAGTTCGCGCGCCACCCGGGGATCGCTTCGAGCTTGTCCAAGGTGCCGCCCGTGTGGCCGAGCCCGCGGCCGGACAGCTGCGGAACGGCGACGCCGAAAACTGCCACCAGCGGAGCCAATGGCAGGGTGATCTTGTCCCCTACCCCACCGGTGGAGTGCTTATCGCTGGTAGGTTTCCGGCCGCCGTCGGGCGTTGTCAGCGCGGAAAAGTCCATCCGCTCCCCCGAGGCGATCATCGCCGAAGTCCAGCGGGAGATTTCCTCACGGTTCATGCCGTTGAGCAGGATCGCCATGTTCAACGCCGCCATCTGCTCCTCGGCAATCACGCCGCGTGTGTAGGCATCGATGGTCCAGTCGATCTGTTCCGGTGTGAGCGTGCCTTTGTCGCGTTTGATGGAAATGATCTGAACGGCGTCGAAGGCTTCGGTGCTTCTCACGTGCTTTCCTCCAGGTTTTCGGGACCAAAGGCGTCAGGCAGCACCTGGTCCATGGACTTGATTCCCTGCGTCGTCATGAGCTGCATGCCGGGCGCCCGGAATTCGTAGAGCAACTGCCGGCAACGCCCGCACGGCATGAGGACGTTCCCTTCGCCATCGACGCAGTAGAAAGCCGCTATTCTGCCTCCACCGGTCATGTGGAGCTGGCCCACCAACGCGCACTCAGCGCAGAGCGTCAGTCCATAGCTGGCGTTCTCCACGTTGCAGCCGCTGACAATCCGGCCGTCCTCGGTGAGGGCCGCAGCCCCCACCGGGAACTTGGAATACGGGGCATAGGCCCGCTCCATGGCCTGTACTGCAGCTTCTTCCAGCGCATGCCAATCGACGCGCCTCTCATGAAGAGTCGGCATCGTCAACCCTTCACGTACGGTATGCCGCTTGCGGCAGGTGGCCGCGACCTACCCACTAAACCAGCGACGGCGAAAATGGTCACCAGGTACGGCAGCATGGCCATGAACTGGCTCGGAACCGGGGTTCCAATGATGCCCAGAATCGATTGCAGGTTGTACGCAAAACCGAACAGCAGGGAGGCGAGGAAGGCTCCGATCGGATTCCACCGTCCGAAGATCAAGGCTGCCAGGGCGATGAAGCCACGGCCACCGGAGATTTCCTTGGTGAACGAGTCGATGGTCACCAGTGTGAACACGGCACCGCCGATGCCGGCGATCGCACCGCCAAGCGTCACGTTCCAGAAACGGGTGGCGTTGACGTTGATGCCCAGGGTGTCCGCAGCCTGCGGGTGCTCGCCGACAGCGCGGACGCGCAGGCCCCAACGGGTCTTGAACAGGCCGAACCAAACTACGGCCACGGCCACATACATCAGGTAGCCCGCGATGGACTGCTTGAACAGGATGGGCCCAATGATGGGAATGTCCGAAAGGAACGGAATCGGCAGGATATCCAGGCGGCCAGGGGTGTTGAACTGCTCCTTGTTGGGAACCATGACGGTGCCGAACAGGAAGCCCGTGAGGCCGGAGACCAGCACATTCAGGACAACGCCCACAATGATTTGGTTGACGAGGTATTTGATGCTGAAGACGGCGAGGACCATGGACACGATTGCGCCGGCGGCTGCGGCAGCAATCAGGCCGACGTACGGGCTGCCGGTCACCGTTGCCACCAAGGCGGCGGTGAAGGCTCCAAAGAGCAACTGGCCTTCAATAGCAATGTTGACCACGCCAACCCGCTCGCACAAGACGCCGGAGAGGGAGCCAAACACCAAGGGAACAGCCAACGTCACCGAACCCGCAACCAGGCCGGCAAGGGAGATTGAGGGCTGGCGCGCACCGGCAACAATCCATACCAGCAAGGCGAAGACGAAGACCACCGCAAACGCGATGGGCAACCACTTGGGTGATCGCTCTCCCCGCGTCCACAGGAAGATGGAGTAAGCGGCCATGGCCAGGAGCACGATGGCCAGGACGATGCCACCTACCTGGCCTGGAATCGCCAGCGCCGGGACGACAAAGGCGTCGCCGGGATCACTGATCTTCATCTCGGCCGTCTGGTCCGGACCCATGAGGCCGAAGAAGACGAGCGCAATGAGAGCCAGGACGCCGAGCGAAACCGGGACCTTCAAGGATGGGCGAAGTCCGGGCAATGCTGTTGCTCCCGCCATGGGGGCGGTGGATGTTGCGCTCACTTGGCACCTCCGGCGGCGTTGGCAAGGGCAGCTTTCCGGGCAGCCCTAGGCGTCTTGGTCTTCTTCTTGGGCTCAAGCCTGAAGATCGACCTGATCAATGGCGGTGCTGCGATGAACAGGACGATCAGCGATTGAACCACCAACACGATGTCGATCGGCGTGCCCGTTTGGATCTGCATCTGGACCGCGCCCGCCCTGAACGCACCGAAGAGCAGGCCCGCGAAGAACGTGCCCCACGGAGTGCTTCGGCCAAGCAGGGCAACCGTGATGGCATCGAAGCCGATCTGGCCCGCTACGCCGCCAGTCAGCACCTTTTCCGTACCGGCCACCTGGGCAACTCCGCCGAAGGCTGCGAGCGCGCCGGCAAAGGCCATCACCAGGATGGTGGCACGGGGTACCTTGACCCCGGCCGTCCGCGCGGCCACGGGGTTGGCGCCGACTGCGCGGAACTCAAAGCCAATGGTGGAGCGGTTCAGCATCCACCACACGCCGTACGTCAGCAGCACCGCTACCAGGAAGCCCAGGTGGAGCCGGGAATCTGGAATGAGCACGGGGTAGGTGGCAGTGTCATCCAGCCGGGGTGAGATGGGGCTGTTGTCCCCCGGTCGCCGGAAAGCCGCGGTGTTCAGGAGGAAGTCCAAAAGGAACAGCGCAACGTAGTTCAGCATGATGGTCACGATGACCTCGTGCGCCCCGGTCCTGGCTTTGAGGATGCCAACTATCGCACCCCAGGCAGCGCCTCCGAGGACGCCCACGATGATGACGAGCAGCAAGTGGAGCCCGAAGGGCAAGTGCCACGTGAAGCCGACATAGGCAGCGAACGTGGCGCTGATGATGATCTGGCCTTGGGCGCCGATGTTGAACAAGCCTGCGCGGAAGGCCAGGGCAACGCCGAGGCCTGCACAGATCAGCGGCGTGGCCACCGTCATGGTTTCAAGCAGGGGCATGAAACCTTGGCGGGGGTTGAAGACCGAGCCCTGGAACAACGCGACGTAGCTCTTTGTCATGGCATTCCACAGCGCCAGCAGGAAGTCCGTTGGCCGCGCGAAGAAGTAACCCGCGCTCTCGGCAACCTTCTTGTCCGTGCTGGCAATGAGCAAACCGCCCAGGAACAGCGCCACGATAACCGCCAGGACGGAGACAAAGCCGCTGCCCGTGACGATCTTGCGCATCGTGCTGCCTTGCTGGTGACTGGTGCCCCCGCTCTGCGAGGACACGGGAACGATGGACGGTTCCAGCGTGCCACCAGCGGTATCGAGTGCGACGTCCGCCGCGCGTACTTCCGAGGCAGATTCCTCGGGAGTCTGGTCCTTACTGGGGGTCTGGTCCTTACTGGGGGTCTGGTCGTTACTCGTCATGGGAGCCTCCTTCCGGGCCAACGCCGGCCATCATCAGGCCGAGCGTGTCGCGGGGAGTTCCGGCAGGGACAATGCCCACGAGCTTCCCCTTGTAAAGCACGGCGATCCTGTCCGCGAGTTCGATCACTTCATCGAGTTCCGTGGAAATGATCATCACCGGTGTTCCCACATCCCGCTCGGCGACTATGCGTTTATGCAGGAATTCGATGGAGCCAACATCCACGCCACGCGTGGGCTGGCTTGCGATGAACAGCCGCAACGGCCGGGATAGCTCGCGCGCCATGACCACTTTTTGCTGGTTGCCACCGGAGAGGGTTCCGGCCGCGGCTCCCGCCGACGGCGTCCGGATGTCAAACTCCTGGATCTTGGCTTCGGCATTTTCTGCCACCTTGGAGGGCTTCATGCTGATGCCGCTGGCAAACGGTGCTTGGTCGTAAAGGTCCAGCACCAGGTTCTCGGCGACAGAAAAGGGACCCACCAAGCCGTCCACTGTGCGGTCTTCCGGGACGAACCCGACGCCGGAGCGCAGCACGTCCTTGACCGGGAGGCCCAGGAGCTGCTTGCCGTCCAGCGTCACGGATCCCGTAACGTGCGGCTGGATACCGAGAATGGCTTCCGTAAGTTCCGTCTGGCCGTTGCCCTGGACACCCGCGACGGCGAGGATCTCGCCTTGGGCGATGTCGAAGCTGATGCCGTCAACCACGTTGGTTCCATTGGGCGCGCGTACTGTCAGGTCCTTCACCACGAACGTGGTTTCCTTGGGCTGGGCGGCGGCTTTGTCCAAGGTCAGGCTAACGGGGCGGCCAACCATCATGGAGGCGAGTTCCGTGGCCGAGGCCGTGGGCGGGGCGTCCCCTACTACCTTGCCGCGGCGGATTACCGTGATGACGTCCGCGACGGCCTTCACTTCGCGAAGCTTGTGCGAAATGAACACAACCGATGTGCCAGCTGCCTTGAGCTGGCGCATGATGTCCAGTAGCTCATCCGTTTCCTGCGGTGTCAGGACTGCTGTGGGTTCATCCAGGATGAGCACCTTGGCCTCCCGGACCAGGGCCTTGATGATCTCGACGCGCTGCTGGACGCCCACGGGCAGGTCCTCCACCAAGGCGTCCGGATCGACGTCGAAGCCGTACTTCTTTGAAATGTCCCGGATTTTCTTCCGGGTTTCATCAATGCTGAGGACGCCGCCGAAGGACGTCGGTTCTGCCCCGAGGGCCACGTTTTCGGCGACAGTGAAGACGGGCACCAGCATGAAATGCTGGTGCACCATGCCGATACCGGCAGCCATGGCATCGCCCGGGCCGCGGAAGTTGACCGTCTTGTCGTCAACGAGGATTTGTCCGGCCGTCGGTTCATAGAGTCCGTACAGCACGTTCATGAGGGTTGATTTTCCGGCGCCGTTTTCGCCGAGGAGGCAATGGATCTGGCCGGATTCGACCACGAGGTCGATGTCTTGGTTGGCGTAGAAGGTCCCGAAGGCTTTCGAGATCCCCTTCAATTCGAGTTTCACAACTCCCACCGTTCTTTGAGTCCGAGGGACGGCTGTACTGCTCAAAGCCATTGGCTTTGAGCAGAAGCCTATTCTTGCGAGGGCCAGCAAGATAGGCGCTGGCGTCCGCAAAATAGGCGCAGGTCAGGGCAAAAACGCGCCGCCAGTACCGGCACTCGGTACTGGCGGCGCGTCCGGGAGTTGTTACTTCTTGGGGCTTGACGCTGATTCAACAACCAGCTTGCCGGACACGATGTCCGCCTTCAGTTTGTCGAGCTCGGACTTGGTCTCGGCGGAAACTGCGGAATCGAGGTCGTGGAACGGTGCGATGGCCACACCCTCATTGGCCAAGGTGCCAACGTAGGCTTCGTTGCTGAACTTGCCGTCTTTGTCGTCCTTCACCACGGTTTCAACAGCCTGACCCATCTGCTTGACCACGGAGGTCAGCATAAGGTCCTTGTACTCAGGAGCAGTGAGGTAGCCGTCGGAGTCAACCCAGATGAGCTTGACGTCCTTGCCGGCGGCCTTGGCTTCCTTTAGGGCTGCACCTGCACCCTTGCCCACCGGGCCTGCTACGGGCATGATGATGTCCGCGCCCTGGTCCAGCAGGTTCTTGGTGATTTGCTTGCCGGTGTCCTGCTTCTCGAAGTCACCCGTGAACGAGCCATCCTGGCTGGCCTTGTCCCAGCCGACAACCTGTACAGACTTGCCCTTGGCCTTGTTGTAGGCCTGGACGCCGTCATAGAAACCGTCCATGAAAATGGTGACTGTAGGGAGCTTGATGCCGCCGAAGGTTCCCACCTTGCCGGTCTTGCTTGCTGAGGCTGCGGCGTAGCCTGCGAGGTAGGCAGCCTGGGCTGTGTCATAAACCACCGACTTCACGTTGGGGATGGGGGTCGGATACGAGAAGTCGATGATCGCGAAGTGCTTGTCGGGGTTCTTCTCCGCGGCAGCCTTGGTGGCGCCGTCCAGGAGGAAGCCCACCGTGACGGTCAGGTTGCACCCAGCGGAAACCATACCGTTGAGGTTGGCCTCGTAGTCGCTGTTGGCCTTGGACTCAGCCGACTTCATGGTGATGCCAAGGTCCTTTTCGGCCTTCTGCAAACCCTCGAATGAGGACTGGTTGAAGGACTGGTCATCGAATCCGCCGGAGTCGGACACAATGCAGCCGATGTAGTCACTCTTGGTGGCGGCGCCCGAACCGGCGTCGGGAGCTTGTCCGCAACCGCTGAGCAAGAGCGCTGCGGCTCCTGCGGTTGCAATTCCGGCCATTGAACCGCGCTTAAGGGTGGAACGCAGTGGGTTCTTCAATTTTCCTCCAGGAAGAAAGTGAGTCGCGCTACGACGGATGGTCAATGAGTGTCCGTTTCGAATACCCGAGGCAGAAATTCTGTTTTCACTGAAGTTCGCAGCACTGCGCCGAAGCGCCTTGATACCCCCAACACTAGTGGCGCAGACCACACGCAGGTAGCACAATCCGGTCCCCGAGGGCAGATTGTTGACCTTTTGTTACCAAGCAGTAGCCGGGTGTGCAAGTCACACCCGGCCCACCCAGCAGATCACAGCCGGACGAGCATCTTTCCGGTATTTGCGCCGTCCAGCAAATCAATGAATGCCTGTGGTGCGTTCTCCAGGCCGTCCACGATCGTCTCGTCGTAGCGAACTGTTCCGTCCGCCAGCCAACCGGCCATCTTCTCCGCGAATTCCGCCGCGTGCTGACGCTGGCCACCAACGAGGAATCCACGCAGTGTCAGCTGCTTGCCAATCGCCACGGCCAGGTTCCTTGGTGCAACCGGCGGCTCGGTGGAGTTGTATTGGGCAATGGCACCACACATGGCAACGCGCCCGCCCACGGTGAGCGTAGCCAGGGCGGCTTCAAGGTGTTCGCCACCAACATTGTCGAAGTACACATCGATGCCGCGCTCCCCCGCAGCTTCACGCAACTGCTCAAGAACGGGACCATCGTTGTAGTTGAAGGCGGCATCAAAACCGAGCTCCAGCAGCCTGGCGACCTTCCCGGCAGAACCGGCACTGCCGATCACCTTGCCGGCTCCCGACGCCTTCGCAATCTGGCCCACCATGGATCCCACAGCACCCGCTGCTCCCGACACGAAGACGACATCGCCTTCTTTGAACTCGGCAACTTTGAGCAGGCCCGCATACGCGGTCAGGCCCGTCATGCCCAAAGCACCAAGGAATGCCGATGTTGGAGCAAGGCCGCTTGGAACGGTGGTTGTCGCGGCCGCGTCCACCACCGCGTGCTCACGCCACCCCAGCTGATGCACGACGACGTCACCCACCTTGTGCGCGTCGGACCTGGACGCGATCACCTCACCTACCGCACCGCCGTCGAGCGCTGCATCCAGGCGGAAAGGTGCCGAGTAGGACTTGACGTCATTCATCCGCCCGCGCATATAGGGGTCCACGGACATGAACTGGTTCCGGACCAGGATCTGCCCGTCCTGAAGGTCCGGCAGCCCGGAGGCGGCCAGGCGGAAGTTCTCCGGCGATGGGCGGCCGACAGGACGCGAGGTGAGCTGGATTTCCCGGGTTTCCACTGGCAGGACAGTTGTCGCAGTGCTCATGCTGCAAACTCCACGAGCTTGAGGTCCACTGCCATGTTGCCGCGGGTGGCGTTGGAATACGGGCAGATCTGGTGGGCCTTGGCCATCAGTTCCTCGGCGGTGTCGCGATCCAAGGCGGGCAGCGCGATCTCCAGCTCGGCGGCCAAGCCGTAACCCTCGCGGTCGGTGAGTGCACCGAAGTGGACCTTGGCGGCAACGGCGGAATCGCTGAGGTCAACGCGTTCCTTGCGGCCCACCAAACGCAGGGCGGAGTGGAAGCATGCCGCGTAGCCGGCGGCGAACAATTGCTCGGGGTTGGTGCCCTGTCCGTTGCCTCCGAGCTCAACCGGGCTGGCGAGGGCGACGTCGAGCTTGCCGTCGTTGGTGCGGGCGTTGCCGTCGCGGCCTTCGCCGGAGGCCAAAGCCTCGGCAGTGTAGAGAGTCTTCACGAATATTCCTTTTCTCTTGGATATCAAAGGGCTTGTGGGTGGCTTTGGAAGTGTCAGAGTGACTTCTGCAGTGCCGCCGTGAGTTTGCCGAGCGTCGCATGCAGTTGCTCAATTTCGTCCGGGGACAGGCCCGCGGCATCAGCGAGGCGCTTGGGGACAGCCTGGGCGCGGGTGCTCAACTCCCTGCCGGCGTCGGTCAGGACGACATCCACCCGGCGTTCATCCTCAACGGATCGGTGGCGCTCAACGAGACCAAGGGCTTCAAGGCGCTTCAGGAGGGGCGATAACGTACCGGAGTCCAGCCCGAGTTCGGAGCCAAGTTCCCGCACGCTGCGCGGTTCCTGCTCCCACAGGACCAGCATCACCAGGTACTGCGGATAGGTCAGACCCAGCTCGTCCAGCACGGGGCGGTAGACCGCCGTCGCCGCTTTGGACGCTGAATACAACGCAAAGCAGACCTGGTGGCGGAGTCGGGGTGCATCACTCATGAAGAAAACGATAGTGCACAATTCAATTGTGCACAACTCATCTTCCCGTGCTGGTACCCAAGTAAGTCGCAGATAAGCGCGTTTTGAGAGCTTCGAATCATGCGGTGATCGCAACACCTGATTATTGAAGGGTGTCGATTGCCGTGGTGAAGTTCTCAAGTCGTTTGGTTGCTGAGGTTGTTCAGTCGTTTTGGCAGCAGGTAGCGGACGGTTCCCGTTTTGAAGAAGCGGGAGAGTCTGTCGGATGGTCGGTAACGACCGTTCGGCGTGAGCTGAGGTCCTCGGGAGGGGTCCGGCCCCGTAGGGGTCGGACCCTTTCGGGGCGTTCGCTGTCCTTTGATGAACGCGAGCAAATTGCCTTGCTCAGGGGCAAGGAATCCGTCCGTGAGATCGCCCGGCGGTTGGGCCGGTCGCCCTCGACGATATCTCGGGAACTGCGTCGGAACGCCGATGAGGTCTACTACTACCGGGCCACCACTGCCCATGCCCGGGCCCATGCCAGGGCGGCCCGGCCCAAGACCGCTAAGCTCAAAAGCAACGAAGCCTTGCGCAAGGAAGTCGAAAAGCGACTCGGTAAGAAAGACTCGCCGGTCCAGATCGCCGGCCGGCTCCGCAAGGACCACCCGAACAACCCGGAGATGTGGGTGTTACACGAGACCATCTACCAGTCCCTCTATCTTGAGTCCCGGGGCGGACTGAAGCGGGAACTGGTGAAGAACCTGCGCACCGGCCGGACCTTGCGCAAACCCCAACGCCGCCCGGACGAACGCCGCGGCAGAATCCAGGGAATGGTCATGATCGCCGACCGCCCCGCCGAGGTCGAAGACCGTGCGGTACCAGGCCACTGGGAGGGCGACCTCATCATAGGCAAGGACGGTAAAACCGCCATCGGCACCGTCGTGGAACGCACCACCGGGTTCGTGATGCTCGTCCACGTACCCGCAGATCAAAACCGTGCCGAGTCCGTCCGGGACGGGCTGATCAGCAAAATGAGCGCCCTTCCCGACGAGCTGAGGCTCTCGCTGACCTGGGACCAAGGGACCGAGATGAGCAGGCACAAGGAAGTAAAGATCGCAGCCGATATCGACATCTACTTCTGCGATCCCCACTCACCCTGGCAACGCGGCTCGAACGAGAACACCAACGGACTCCTGCGCCAATACTTCCCCAAAGGCACAGACCTCAGCATCTACAGCCAAACAGACCTCGATTACGTCGCCCACGAACTCAACGACAGACCCCGCCAACGCTTCGACTTCTGCACCCCAAATGAGATGATCAGAACCTTCCTGTTGCGATAACCGCTAGAAACCGCCAGCTCAAAACGCGCTTAACTGCGACTCAGTTGGGTTCAGTCCTGGAGGTCGCGGATGGTGCGGAGGGCGGCTGCGGTCAGGACGCGGATGGCGTAGCCAAGGGCGCGTTCATCCACGATGAAGTCGCCACGGTGAAGGTCATATTCCTCGCCCCCGGGCGTGTGGGTGCCGAGCCGCATCATGGCTCCCGGGAGGTCTGCCAGGAACCAGGCGAAGTCTTCGCCACCCATGGACTGGGGTGTCAGGACGACGGCGTTCTCGCCGAGTTCGGCTCGCGCCGCCGCTTCAATCAGGGCCGTCTCATGCTCGGAGTTGACCACTGGAGGAACGCCGCGGGTGTGCTCCAGGTGCACGTCCACGCCGTAAGGAGCGGCAACCTGCTTCACGACGTCGTCCAGCAGCTCCCCGGCACTGTGCCAGGCATCGCGGTCAAGGCAGCGCATGGTGCCCGCCATGTAGCCAGTGCCCGGGATCGCGTTGGGTGCCGAACCTGCCGAGATCTGGCCCCACACCACTGACACGCCGCTGCGGACATCCACGCGACGGGAGAGCACGGCTGGTACGTTGACCGCAATCTGCGCCAGGGCAAAGACGAGGTCTTCCGTCAGGTGCGGCCTGGACGTGTGGCCACCCCGGCCCGTGAGCTCGATCTTGATGGTGTCCGATGCCGAGGTGATGGCCCCGATCCGGGTGCCGATCTTGCCCACGTTGATCCTGGGATCGCAGTGCAACGCAAGGATCCGGGGAACGCCCTCCAGCACGCCCTGCTCGATACAGGACAAAGCACCGCCGGGCATCGTCTCCTCGGCTGGCTGGAAAATAATGCGGACAGTCCCGCCCAGCGGGGTGTTCTTGTGCATCCGCTGCAGCACCAAGGCGATGCCGAGCATGGTGGTGGTGTGGACGTCATGCCCGCAGGCGTGCGTGACGCCGTGGTTCTTGGAAGCGAACGGCAGGCCCGTTTCCTCGATGATGGGCAAGGCGTCGATGTCACCGCGCAGTGCAGTGGCAATAGGGCCTTCGCCCACGTCCACCGTAAGTCCGGTTCCTTCAAGGCGGCGCGGCTGCAATCCTGCAGCTTCGAGCCGCTCCGCGAGTTTGTCGGTGGTGCGGAATTCCTTGAAGGAAAGTTCAGGGTGCGCGTGCAGGTCCCGCCTGAAATCGATGAGTCCAGGCAGCAGCTCATCCACCCACGGACTTACAACGGGGGTCGGCTCGGTTTCAGTCGTGTAATTGCGCACGTCACAACTCTAGCCATCCGCGGCCTCCGAAGAACGAAAGCCACCTCTTGGTTACGCTGCGTTCAGGCGCAGGACAACCAAAGAGGTGGCTCACGGTATAAGGGATTGCTACAGGACGTCCGTATCGCCACTGGCTTTCAGGGCGTCGACAGTGCCCTTGACCAACTGGGCATGTTCCTTGGTAGTCACCAGGAGTGCGTCGGGCGTGTCCACGATGACCACGTCCTTGATGCCGATGAGGGCAATCACGCGCTTGGTATCGGACACCACTACGCCGCTCGCATTCTCGGCAAACACCCGGGCACCTTCGCCAAGAACGGTAACTTCATCGACGTCGCCCGCATTGTTCAGGCGGCCGATCGCGGCAAAGTCGCCAACGTCGTCCCAGCGGAAAGTACCAGGCACGACGGCGACATCGCCGGCTGCCGCTGCCGGCTCGGCAACCGCGTAGTCGATCGCAATCTTGGGCAGTGTGGGCCAGACACGCGCGGTAACTTCAGCGCGCTGTGGCGTATCCCAGGCTTCGGCAATTTCCTGGAGGCCCTTGAACAACTCCGGCTGGTTCGCTTCGAGGTGCTGGAGCATGAGCGCTACGGGAGCCACGAACATGCCTGCGTTCCAGACGTAGTCCCCTGCTTCTACATATTTCTTCGCGACTTCCTCGCTGGGCTTCTCAACAAACTCAGCCACGGCAAGCGCGTTCGGAGCGCCTTCCACGTTCAGTGCTTCACCGGAGCGGATGTAGCCGAAGCCGGTGGAGGGGTGCGTGGGCTTGATGCCGATCGTGACGATCTTGCCCGTGGCAGCGGTGTAAATTGCCTCGCGCACGGTCTCCTGGAAGAGGTCGTCAGGGCTGATCACCTGGTCCGCGGCGAACGAACCCATGATGGTCTCCGGGTCGCGGCGGTGGAGAATCGCGGCGGCCAATCCGATGGCAGCACCGGAGTCCTTGGGCTCGCTCTCGAGCACCAGCTCGTCATCGCCCACCTCGGGGAGCTGCCGGCATACAGCGGCACGGTGTGCCTCGCCGGTCACAACAAGCACCCGCTCACCGGCCAGCGGCTCAAGGCGGTCATAGGTGGCCCTCAACAACGTGCTGCCGGAGCCGGTCAGGTCGTGGAGGAACTTGGGCGCAGCGGCACGCGAGAGTGGCCACAGCCGGGTCCCCACACCGCCCGCCGGAATAACCGCGTGGAAGCGGTTCAATGGAGATTCCGGGAATGTCGCGTCTTCTGTACTCACCGCAACACTTTATCCGACGCGGCTGCGAAGCCCCGCAGGCCTCCACACATGTGGCCTTCGTCTCACGAAGTACGGGAAATCGCCGAAATATCGCCTAAATACGGGCAGGAAACATGGAATTAACAACCAGAGAAGCGCGTCCTAAATTGAATAAGCTGGTAGCGAAGCCTAGATTTAGGCGTGAGCTACGAGTGCTCTCGCAGCAGGCGTTCCCCCCGCATGGATCCCATGCCAGCGCCGCTGTGTTGCAGGAAGGTTTAATCAGTGCCGACAAAACCAGCTGGCACCTTGTACCGCGGCCGTGAAGGCATGTGGTCCTGGGTTGGACACCGTATTACCGGTGTAGTGATCTTTTTCTTCTTGTTGGTCCATGTGTTGGACACCTCATTGGTGCGCGTGTCCCCCGAGGCCTACACGGCCGTCATTGGTGCTTACAAGAACCCCCTCATGGCCCTGGGTGAAACGGGCCTGGTCGCCGCGATCATCTTCCACGCCTTCAACGGCCTTCGTGTGATCGCCATCGACTTCTGGAAGAAAGGCGCGAAGTACCAGCGCCAAATGCTGTGGATCGTGCTTGCGCTGTGGCTCGTTACGTTCGCCGGCTTCGCTATCCGCCACCTTTCCCTCGCGCTGGGAGGCCACTAAACCATGACGACGATCGAATCCCCCCGCAGCGGAAAAATCGGTTCGGGCAAGATTGCTCCGAAGTACAACCGCACCGGCTCCAGCCGTGGCAACTTCGAGATGATCGCCTGGCTCTTCATGCGCCTCTCCGGCATCGTCCTGGTGGTGCTGATCTTCGGCCACCTCTTCGTGAACCTGCTGGTGGGTGAGGGTATCCACGCCATCGACTTCGGTTTCGTTGCCGGTAAGTGGGCAGATCCCTTCTGGCAGTTCTGGGACCTCGCCATGCTCTGGCTTGCCATGCTGCACGGAACCAACGGCGTCCGCACCATCATCAACGACTACGCTGAAAAGGACTCCACGCGCTTCTGGCTCAAGGTAGTCCTCTATGCAGCCACGGCTGTCATCATCATTCTCGGCACCCTGGTGATCTTCACGTTCAACCCGTGCCCCGTCGTCGACGGCGTTCAGCTGCCTGGCGGCTTCTGCCCGGCCCCGTAGCGGCTTCCTGGCGCAGCCGGCCGGCCCCGCAGGGAACCGGTTGCGCCCGACTTAGCGGAACAGCCTCCGCCGACCATCTGAATTTTTGAAAGAGAGAGCATCTGGTATGCAGGTCCATAAGTACGACGTCGTCATTGTCGGTGCAGGTGGCGCCGGCATGCGCGCCGCGATCGAATCCGGTCAGCGCGCACGCACAGCGGTACTGACCAAGCTCTACCCCACCCGCTCGCACACCGGTGCAGCCCAGGGTGGCATGTGTGCAGCACTGGCCAACGTCGAAGAAGACAACTGGGAGTGGCACACCTTTGACACGATCAAGGGTGGCGACTACCTGGTTGACCAGGACGCAGCCGAGGTCATGGCGAAGGAAGCCATCGACGCCGTGCTGGACCTGGAGAAGATGGGTCTGCCGTTCAACCGCACACCCGAAGGCCGGATCGACCAGCGCCGCTTTGGTGGCCACACCCGCGACCACGGCAAGGCTCCTGTCCGCCGTGCTTGCTACGCTGCCGACCGCACGGGCCACATGATCCTGCAGACGCTGTACCAAAACTGCGTCAAGCACAACGTTGAGTTCTACAACGAGTACTACGTCCTTGACCTGCTGATCGTCGAAGAAGACGCAGTACGCGAAGACGGTACCCCGTACAAGCAGAAGCGTGTCGCCGGCGTAGTCTCCTACGATCTTGCTTCCGGTGAACTGCACGTTTTCCAGGCCAAGTCCGTAGTGTTCGCCTCCGGCGGTGCAGGCAAGGTCTTCAAGACGACCTCCAACGCCCACACCCTGACAGGCGACGGCATGGGCATCGCCTTCCGCCGTGGCATCCCCCTGGAAGACATGGAATTCTTCCAGTTCCACCCGACCGGCCTCGCAGGCCTGGGCATCCTCCTCACCGAGGGTGCACGTGGTGAAGGTGCCATCCTGCGTAACTCCGAGGGTGAACGCTTCATGGAGCGTTACGCCCCCACCATCAAGGACCTTGCACCCCGTGACATCGTGGCCCGCGCCATGGCGAATGAAGTGCGTGAAGGCCGTGGTTGTGGTCCGAACAAGGACTACGTCCTCCTGGACCTGACCCACCTTGAGCCTGCCCACATCGAGGCCAAGCTTCCGGACATCACCGAGTTCGCCCGCACCTACCTTGGTGTGGAACCGTTCACGGACCCGGTTCCGGTGTTCCCCACTGCGCACTACGCCATGGGTGGCATTCCCACGAACATCACTACCGAAGTCCTCCAGGACAACGACACGATCGTTCCGGGCCTCTACGCAGCCGGTGAAGTTGCTTGCGTATCCGTCCACGGCTCCAACCGTCTGGGCACCAACTCGCTCCTGGACATCAACGTCTTCGGCAAGCGCGCCGGCATCGCGGCCGCCGAGTACTCCAAGACGGCCGACTTCGTCGAGCTGCCCGAGGACCCGGAGGCCATGACGCGAGGCATCCTTGACGGCCTGCTTAACGGCAGCGGCACCGAGCGTGTTGCCCAGATCCGCAAGGAACTGCAGGACACCATGGACGCGAACATGCAGGTGTTCCGCACCAAGGAATCCCTGGAAAAGGTGCTCAGCGACATCGCCTCGTTCGAAGAGCGGTACAAGAACGTCACCGTCCAGGACAAGGGCAAGCGCTTCAACCTGGACCTGCTGGAAGCCGTGGAACTGGGCTTCCTCCTGGACATGGCCAAGGTCATGACCGTCGGTGCACTGCACCGTGAAGAGTCGCGCGGCGGCCACTACCGCGAGGACTTCCCGGACCGCGACGACGAAAAGTTCATGAAGCACTCCATGGCTTACCTGGACTCCTCCGTTACCGTCGACTCGTCGGCCGAATCCGTTGCGGGCATCCGTTTGGAGACCAAGCCCGTTGTCTTCACCCGTTACGAGCCGATGGAGCGTAAGTACTAATGACTACCGAAATGGCAGAGCCCGCTTCCAAGATCGAGCTTCCGGCGAGTGTCGCCGGCGACGGTGAAATCCCCACTTTCCACATCACCCTGCGCGTCCGCCGGTACGATCCCGAAATCTCGGAAGAAGCCCGCTGGGATGACTACAAGCTGACCATGTATGGCACGGACCGAGTTCTGGATGCCCTGCACAAAGTCAAGTGGGAGATCGACGGCAGCGTTTCCTTCCGCCGCTCCTGCGCACACGGTGTTTGTGGTTCGGATGCCATGCGCATCAACGGCCGTAACCGCCTCGCCTGCAAGACGCTGCTGAAGGACCTGGACACCACCAAGCCCATCACGGTCGAGCCGATCAAGGGCCTCCCCGTGGAGAAGGACCTGATCGTGGACATGGAACCCTTCTTCCAGTCGTTCCGCGAAGTCATGCCGTTCCTGATCAACAAGGGCCACGAGCCCACCAAGGAACGCCTGCAGTCCGTTGACGACCGTGAGCGCTTTGACGACACCACCAAGTGCATCCTCTGTGCTGCCTGCACCTCGTCCTGCCCGGTCTTCTGGACCGACGGCCAGTACTTTGGTCCGGCCGCAATCGTCAACGCACACCGCTTCATCTTCGATTCCCGTGATGACGCCGGCGACATGCGCCTGGAAATCCTGAACGACAAAGAAGGCGTGTGGCGTTGCCGCACCACCTTCAACTGCTCGGAAGCATGCCCCCGCGGCATTCAGGTGACCCAGGCAATCGCCGAGGTCAAGCAGGCCATCCTGGCCCGCAAGATCTAGTTCGCCGGTCCCCCTAGGAACCAAACGACGACGGCGCCGCCCACCCCTGTTGGTGAGTGGCGCCGTCGTCGTTAATCACTTCACCAGTCCGGCTCCGGCCCGATAGTGCAAAAGCAAGGAGACCAGCGTGTCACGCCCTGAGAAGATCACTTTCACTGGAAGTACGGGTGATGCCCTCGCTGGCATTGTAGACGTGCCTGAGGGCCCTGTCCGTGGCTGGGGTGTGTACTCGCACGGCCTGACCCTGGGCAAGGACAGCCCCGCTGCTTCCCGGATTTGCAAAGGGCTCGCGGAGCAGGGTGTGGGCATGCTCCGGTTCGACAACCTTGGCCTGGGCGGCTCTGCCGGAGAATGGTCCGCAGGCTCGTTCAGCGTCAAAGTGGCCGACACCATTCTCGCTGCCGACTTCATGCGGGAGCAGGGCAGGGGGATCTCCTTGCTGGTGGGCCACTCCTTCGGTGGCGCCGCGGTGCTGGCTGCTGCACGCGACATCCCCGGCCTCAACGCCGTTGTGACGGTGGGCGCACCTTACGAGCCAAAGCACGTCGAGCACATGTTCGACGCCGAAATAGATTCCATCCTGCGCGACGGCAGCGCCGTGGTTGACCTGGGCGGCAGGCCCATGGAAATCCGCCGGCACTTTGTGGAGGATGTGGAACGCGCTGACCTGCGCGACTGCATCCGCACGCTCCATAGGCCCTTGATGGTGATGCACTCCCCCACTGACAACACCGTGGGCATCGACAACGCCAGCGAAATCTTCCGGACGGCCCGGCATCCTCGCAGCTTCATTTCGCTGGAGGGCAGCGAGCACCTCCTGACGGGCAAGGGACAAGCCGCCCGGGTGGCACGGATCATCAGCGCTTGGGCTGATCCCTACTTGGAAGTCCGGGACGCCCACTGATTAAAGCAACGCGGGGTCACTTAGGGCCCATAATCCCCTTCCGGATGGGCCCTAAGTGACCCCGCGTTGGTGTTCCCTATTTGCCGATGGCCGCTTTGCTCTCACTAAGCCACTGCTCGGCGGCTTTGTCCGGCGTCAGCCGCTTGAAGAGGACTTCGGTGTTGATGCGCGCCGTGATCTCGGAGACTGCCGTGGAGCCCGTGGGACCGATGAAGGTGGGCGCGAAATCCATCTTGCCGATCTGGTCGATATAGGCGGCCTCTGCCTTGCCTTGCGGAGTCAGCAGATCCTGGATGGCCGTACGCATGCCGGAGTTGCTGGGTACGCCACGGTCGCTCTGGATGATTTTTGCTGCGGCCTCATTGTTCACGAGGAAATTGACCAGCTTGGCAGCGGCATCCGTGTGCTTGCTGCGGGCTGAGATGGTGTAAAACTGCGAAGACTGCAGCCAGATGCCGGGCGTGGGCGTCTCCCCAGGCAGTTTCAGCAACTTCAGCTCAGCGCCGGAGGCTTTGCTCAGTGCGGTCAGGGAGTTAGTCCAGGTGAGCATCATGCCGGCCTGCCCCATGCCCATAAGTGTCTGCTCAGTGCTGACGTTGAGCTTTTCTACCGTCTCCGAAGCGCTGGGGGCCGCGCCTGACTCGCTGAGCTTGAGCGAGAAATCGAAGTAGTCCTGCACGGTTTCCTTGTCCAGTCCCAACTGGCCGTCTTCTGTGTAAAGCGACTTGCCCCGCTGACGGGCGAAAGCGTCCAGCGAGTCATGCGTGAGGACTGTGGCTGTACCGTACGTTCCCTTGGGGCTGTTGGCCGTGATGTCCTCTGCGGTCTTTGCGAAGTCATCCCATGACCACGTGTTGTCATCCGGCAGGGAAACGCCTGCCGCTTGGAAAACAGCGGGGTTCACCACGATGGCCAAAGCGTTGGCACCGGTTGAGATGCCGTACTGCTTGCCCTTGACCTGGCCGTTTTCAAGGGCTCCCTGATCCATTTTGGAGAGGTCGAGTGAGCCCTCCACCTTGGACAGATCCAGCAGTGCGCCGCGGTTTGCATACTCGGCCGGGTAGGCACCTCCCATGGTGATGACATCGGGGGCGTCGTTGGCTGCCACCTGGGTTGCCAGCTTGTCGAAGTAGCCTCCAATGTCGCCATACTCCGGCTTGACCTTGATGTTGGGGTTGGCGGCCTCGAACTCCTTGATGGCCTTGTTGGTCAGTTCGGCGCGGGTGGCATTGCCCCACCACGAGAACCGTATTTCCACGGGCCCGTCCCCGGACTGGTTGGATGAGGGGCTGGAGCATGCCACGGTGAGCCCCAACAGGCTGACGGCAGCCAAAACTGCTACTGACTTTCGCATGCGACGGACAGATTTACGCGTCATTGGGTAACTTCCTTCAAGTCTGAGAAAACGGTTCCTGAAACGTATCAAGAGGGTTTATGCTCGTCAATAGTTATGAGCATTAACTATTTCGATCACGAAACTGGGAGGGCGTGCGGAGTGCACACAATAGCCGGAAAAATCGACCGGAAGGCTCTCGTTCAGCGGCACAACGTCCATCAGAGTCGTCTCGATCCCGGAAGCCCGCTCTCCGTGGGCAATGGCGAGTTCGGCTTCACCGTTGACGTCACCGGACTCCAGTCCCTGCCGGCGTCTTACCCTGTGGGCGCCCGCGATGACCTCCCGCCGGGCACGCTTCTGGGAACCCAGTCACAATGGGGTTGGCACTCCGTGCCGCCGCCGCAGCCGTACGACCTTGCCGACTCGATAGTCCTCTACGATTCCCCCCGCGGCCCAGTGCCCTACGTGGACATGGTGGGTGGCATCGTCAATGATCGCGAGACAGACACATCCACGGCTGAAACCTGGCTCCGGGCGAACCAGCACCGGCTGGACCTGGGGCGCATCGGCTTCCGGTGGCTGGAGAATGGCACGGCGCGCTCCATCCTTGAGGCTGAAATCACCGACACCGAACAAACACTCGATTTATGGTCGGGAGTAATCATCAGCCGCTTCACCTTGGCCGGACACCCCGTCAAGGTCACGACGGCGTGCCACCCGGACCACGACGAACTCGGCTTCCGCGTGGAGTCGCCAGCACTGGGCGCCGGTCTGCTTGTTGGCATCAGCTTTCCCTACGGTTCCGAGGCCTGGCACGACGCGGCTGACTGGAACAGTCCGGACGCCCACACCACCTCGGTAGACGGTCCCGTGATGTCCGAAGAGCATGATGGCTGTCCAACATGGACAGTCCACCGGGAACTGGATGAGGCCCGCTATCAGGTGGTGATCACCGGCGACAACCTGACAGTGGAACAGACCGGACAGCACCAACTCCGAGTAGCTCACGCCATGACCGGGCGTCCGGAAACCAACCAGATGCTGGACTTCACCGTCGCCTTCCTGTCCGCCGGAGATGGCGACTGCATCCCTCGAGGCAACAACAGGCCAACAGCCACGACGCCAGCGGTGAGCCCTGACGCCATTGGCCAGACCGGCGTCGGGCTTTCACTTGCCCTTAGCGTGACCGCAGCTTCGGAGGCCTATTGGCCCGGGTTCTGGTCCTCCGGCGGGGCGATCGAACTTGATGCGACCGACGATCCCAGAGCAAAGGAACTTGAGCGCCGGATTGTCCTTTCGCAGTATCTGACGGCGATCAATTGCTCAGGTTCGCTGCCTCCGCAGGAAACCGGACTCGTGTGCAACTCCTGGCGCGGCCGCTTCCACTTGGAAATGCACTGGTGGCATGCTGCGCACTTTGCCCACTGGAACCGGGTGGAGCTGCTCCTGCCATCGCTACGGTGGTACTCCACAGTGCTGGAGGTATCGCGTCAAACGGCAAACGCGCAAGGATTCGACGGCGTGCGCTGGCCCAAGCAGATCGGGCCGGACGGCCGTGAAAGCCCAAGTCCGATCGGAACATTCCTGATCTGGCAGCAGCCACACCCCATTTACTTGGCCGAGCTTGCGTACCGGGCAAATCCCAGCCGTGAGGTGTTGGAAGAATTCGCGGAGATTGTGTTCGAGTCAGCTGCCTTCATGGCCAGCTTCGCCCATCCAACGCAGCGTGGATTCGAGCTGGGGCCACCCTTGATTCCTGCACAGGAAAGCTACGGCTCCATCCGGGCCAGGGTCACCAATCCCACATTTGAGTTGGCTTACTGGCAGTGGGGGCTGCGGACCGCAGCTGCCTGGCGTGAGCGGCTGGGTCTGGAACCCGTGGAAGCGTGGACTGACGTTGCGGACGCTTTGGTAAAGCCACGCGTGGTGAATGGCGCTTACGCTGCGATCGACGTGGAGCCCTTCACCATCCGCACGGACCACCCTTCGATGCTGTGCGCGCTGGGCGTCCTGCCTCTGACGGACCTGATTGATCCGGACATCATGCGGGCAACCCTGTCGGATGTCCTGGCGGACTGGGATTGGGGCAGTACTTGGGGTTGGGACTATCCAGTAATGGCAATGACAGCCGCCCGTTTGGAGGACCCGGAGGCCGCCGTCGACGCCCTTCTGCTGGACGCCGGAAAAAACACCGTGCTGACAAACGGGCACAACCGTCAAACGGATTCGCTTCCGCTATATCTGCCTGGGAATGGTGGGCTGCTCGCCGCCGTCGCGTTGATGGCCGCTGGTTGGGACAACGGACCGGACCGCCACGCACCAGGTTTCCCGGCTGACTGGACCGTCAGGTGGGAAGGTCTGGTCCGGGCACCATAGCCGGATTGGAACCAACGCGGGGTCACTTACGGCCCATAATCCCCCTCCGGATGGGCCGTAAGTGACCCCGCGTTGCTATTCGCGGCGGGGTCCTCTATTCGCGGCGGGGTCCTACAGCCGCTCCAACCAAGGCGCCCAGGCCGAGGCCAACGAGGATTCCCACAAATGGAGAGTTGAAGACGAGCTGGCCAACCACCAGCCCTGCAGCGGTTCCCAGGAGGCAAGCGATCCACAACTGGTTGTTCATGAAACCTCCTGGAAGAAAGCAACTCTTACGTCTGGGGCGTTGTGCGGCGTGAACCGAGGAGCCTCTTGCGCGGGGTCTCCCCTGCCTGCAGGTCAGCTTCGCGGATGGCGGCCCACGAAGCCGAAACAAGGTACACCTGGCTTACCAGGTTGAACCAGATCAGAAGGCCGATGATGATGGCGAACGAGGCGAGGACAGGGTTCTGTCCTGCCCGGGCGAGGAGTTCGGTACTGAACAGCTGAAGCACGGTGGTCCCGATGCCAGCCAGCGCAACCCCTTCGATGAACGCCTGGCGCCCCAGCTTTAGGCCACCGGCGATATGGAACAACACTGCCGCCGTCGCGCAGTTCAGCAGGAGGGGGACGACGACCTTGACGACGGCCGCCACGGGAGCCGCCACTGCTTCGTCCAACCGGAGGAGGTCGAAGATCCAGGCAGCAGCCGTGCCAAAGATCAGGGATGCGCCGGCGCTGACCACGAGGATCATGCCAAGGAGCAGGAGGGTGCCGGCGTCGATCAGTTTCTGCAGGATGGGGCTGCGCTGGAGCGGATCAGCATCCATCACGCCACGCAGGCCTTCCCTGACACTGGCAATCCACCCAAGGGACGTGAAGATGGTTACCGCAGCCGCGATGACCGCAGTCCATCCAAGCCCTGAGGGATTGAGGAGCGTTTGCGGATCGACCAGTCCCTCGCCGCCGTTGACCTGGAGGAGTCCCGGAGCTGCAGAGGCAACGCTGCCAATGACGGCGTCTTCGAGGACCGGGTTGCCGCCGAGGACGATTCCGGCGACGGCGAAACCGGTGGTGAGCAGACCCGTGATGGAGAAGAACATGTTGAAGCCGATGCCCGCACTCAGAAGTGGCCCATGCTGCCGGGTGTAGTTCTGGAAGGAGCGCATGGCCCGGTTGGTGTTCAGCCTGGCAATCAGGAGGGCGAGAAGGGCTCCGGCCCTCTTCGGCAGGCCTTCTCCGGCACGTTTGGCATGGCCCCAGTCCTGCCGCTTGTGAAGAAGTTGAAGTTTTAGCTTTGCCAGCTCAGTTGGCAGCGGAGGACTTCCCGCCGGTGGATGTTGATTCCGCCTGCTGCGTTTCGTCAGTGTCGCCGCCAAAGTCGAGCTCTTCCCGTAGCTGCCAAATTCCATTGGTGTCGTGCTCGTAAAGTCCCATGCTAACCACTGGGAAGGTCGCCCGGTAATCTCTCAGGACCGTTTCGGCCTCGTCCAGATTTTCCTCGGCCACATCATGGGCCACGGTGACATGCGGGTGGTACGGGAAAGGAAGCAAACGCTCAAGCGGACCCGTCTGGAGCTTTTCGTGCAGTTGCACGCACTCTTCAAAGCCTTCTTCGACGTTGACGAAAACCACGGGCGAAACGGGCCGGAACGAACCGGTACCGGAGATGGTGATGGTGAACGGTTCCTGTGAGCGGGCGATCTCGCGCACGTGGTCCCGGGTGGCTGCCCAATCCTGGGTGGGCGTGGTGGTGATGAGGGTGATGTGGGCTGGGATGACTTCGGCCATGGGATCCCCAAAGGAAGCGCGCCAGGCCTGCAGTTCACGCGCGATCTCCGGCGGGAAGCCGAGGATCACCCCAACGCACATGGTGTCACCGGCACCGCAATCGGTGCCGGTGACAGCAGGCTGGCGCGATTCGTCCGGACCGACGCCTTGGGGGGTATCGGTCTTGACGTTAAGCTGGCCAGCTGCGCACATGAACTTAGCGGACTCCTTGCTCGCTGCGGTAGGCATCCCCGCGGTAGGGCAGGAAGCCTACCTTGGAGTAGACATCGGCGAGCGTCGCCGAGGCGATCTCACGCGCTTTGTCCGCACCGTGAGCCAGGAGACGGTCCAGTTCTGCGGGGTCCGCTAGAAGTTCGTTGGCCCGCTCACGGATGGGGGCAAGGCGTCCGGAGACGAGTTCGGCGAGGTCTACCTTGAGGTGGCCGTACATCTTGCCCTGGTAGTCGGCCACGATCTTCTCCACCGGGGTACCACTGATGGCCGAGTAGATGGTGAGCAGGTTGGAGACGCCCGGCTTGTTTTCGCGGTCGTAGCGGATCTCGGTCTCAGTGTCAGTGACAGCGGATTTGATGCGCTTGGCCACGGTCTTGGGATCATCCAACAGGTTGATGAGGCCTGCGGGTGATTCAGCGGACTTGGACATCTTGGCCGTGGGGTTCTGGAGATCGTAGATCTTTGCCGATTCCTTCTGGATGAAGGGCTCGGGCACCTGGAACGTCTCGCCGAAACGGCTGTTGAAGCGGTTGGCGAGGTCCCGGCTCAGCTCCACGTGCTGGCGCTGGTCTTCGCCGACAGGTACGCCGTGCGGCTGGTAGAGGAGGATGTCTGCAGCCTGCAGGATGGGATAGGTGAACAGGCCGACGCTGGCGTGGTCCGAGCCCTGCTTCTGTGCCTTGTCCTTGAACTGCGTCATGCGGCCGGCTTCACCCATACCGGTGATGCAGTTCAGTACCCACGCAAGCTGGGCATGCTCGGGGACCTGAGACTGCACGAACAGCGTGCACTTCTCCACGTCCACGCCGCCGGCGATGTACTGGGCAGCCGTAACCCTGGTGCGGCGGGCGAGCTCGGCAGGATCCTGCGGAACGGTGATGGCGTGCAAATCCGGAATGAAGAAGACGGCGTCGTACTCGTCCTGCATGCGAACCCAGTTGACCAAAGCGCCAAGGTAGTTGCCAAGGTGCAGGGAATCAGCAGAGGGCTGCATACCTGAAAGGACGCGCTGCTTGGCGCCAACGGCAAGCTTGGTGGAGGTCACGGTACTCCCGCTGGGCAGTGTGGCGGCTGGGGTGCCGGTTTCAGTCGTGATGGAGCTAGTCATTGAGCAATACTTTCGTGAAGCTTAAAGCCGGTAGTCCACTACCAGCGGTGCGTGGTCAGAGAAGCGGGTGTCCCACGAAGGCGCCCGATCCACGACAGCCGAGAACGCGGCTGCTGCAAGTCCGGGAGTAGCCAGGTGGTAGTCGATGCGCCAGCCTGTGTCAGTGTCAAAGGCCTTTCCGCGCTGGGACCACCAGGTGTAGGGGCCGGCAACATTTCCTGCCAGGCCCCTGTGGACATCCCTCCATCCGATTTCTTCACCCAGGAAGCGGTCGAAATAAGCGCGCTCCTCCGGCAGGAAACCGGCACGCTTGACGTTGCCCTTCCAGTTCTTGATGTCCAGTTCAGTGTGTCCAACGTTGAGGTCGCCAACTACCAGCGCGTGATCGCTGTGCTTGGCGAGCTCGGGGAGGCGGGTGGTCATGGCGTCCAGGAAGCGGTACTTGTCATCCTGCTTGGGCGTACCTGCCTCACCGGAGTGAACGTAAGCGCTGACCACGGCCAACGTGGAGGTTTCGCCGCCGGTGTTCCTGACGATGAAATCCGCTTCAACCCAGCGGCCGGCGGTGGCGAAGTAGTCATCGCCGATTCCGATCCGGGTGGCTGTGGGTTCCTCGCGGGAAGCAATGGCAACGCCTGCGCGACCCTTTGCCTCAGCCTCGGCGTGGAGGATGTACCAACCTTCGCCGAGCAGCGTGTTGACGATTGCGTCCGGAGCGCGGACTTCCTGCAAGCAGAGGATGTCTACTTCGCGTGGCTCCAGCCATTCCGCCATGCCGTTCTTGTAGGCAGCCCGAAGGCCATTGACGTTGACCGATGCGATGCGAAGGAAGTCCTTCTTCAATGCCGTACTCACCCGGTCTACTCTAGTCGATGATGGTGCCGGCCACGGGCTCGTCCGAGCCACCTGAGGACTTGATCATGTCCCGGGCATTGGTGGCCGTGATCGCGATGGTTTCCAGCGCGCGGTTGATGGTGTCCTGGTTTGCCGCTGCACCCTTGGCACGTTCCTCGTCCACAACGCGCACCTGCACCTGGACAATCTTGAAGGAGTGGTCCAGCTTTAGGTCCCGTACTTCATCGGCCTGGCTGCGTTCAGCGACAACGCGGGTGCCGCCGCTGTCAGCCGAGGACGACGACGGCGCGCGGCCGGTTGCCGAGTTGAAGGCGGCTTGCGCTTCGCTCAATTTTGCTCCGGCGCGCCGCGCGGCCCTTCGAATGCTGAACACCACGAAGGCGGCGAGCGCGAGCCAGCCGAAGGCGACCACCGCAACTACCCAACCCACAAAATCGTTCTGGTTGGCCGCGAAAATAACAGCCACCACGAAAGCGATGATGACTACGGTCATCCCCAGGCCGCCGATGCGGAAGCCCTTGAAAAGGCCTTTACCGGACGAGGACGTGGACGGGTGCGGGTCGCCGAGAGATTGCATGAGTCAATTGTCGCAAACCCCTGAAGGTGCCTGTGCCGCTTCCACGGATGGCGAACACAAAGCCATCACTTCAGGAACAGTTGACGCAGCCGTCCGGTGGTGAGCGTGATCCCCAAGGCAATCATCACCAGGTAGTAGCCAACGTGGATGGCAGTGGCAGGACTGAATGAGCCCACGCTGATCTGTCGCAGCAACTCGACCCCGTGCCATAGGGGCATGGCCTGGATAAACCACTGGATGACCTGCGGGTAGACGCTGAGCGGGTAGAACGTGGCACTGAACAGGAACATGGGCAGCAGGAAGAAGTTGATCCAGTCCATTTGCTGGAACGTCTTCATGAAGCTGGTAATACCCATGCCGAAGCTCGCAAAGCCGAAAGCGATCAGTACTGACGCAGGAATAACCAGGATGGCCCACCAGGTAGTAATCAGCCCCATGACTCCCATCACTGCCGTGAAACCCGTGGCGTAGAGGAGACCCCGCAACAGCGCCAGGAAGATCTCGCCCATGGCAACGTCCAGCGGGCCAAGGGATGTGTAGAGCATCCCCTGGTACAGCTTTGCGAAGTTCATCTTGAAGAAGACGTTCCAGGTGGAATCGTAAATGGCGCCGTTCATGGCGGAGACCGCCAGGAGTGCCGGCGCTATGTAGGCCGCGTAGCTGATGTCCGCGCCACCGGGTCCTTGGACTGTGCCCACGATCGAGCCCATCCCTACGCCCATTGCCAGCAGGAAGAGGACCGGCTCGAAGAACCCGGACAGCAACACCAGCCAGGTACTGGACTTCGCGGCCATGAGGCCACGGGCCACCACGGCCTTGGCATTTCGGGAGTAGAGCGGTCCGAACTTGCGTTCCCGGGCGATATCCGTGGCGCTGTGGCCGCCGGTCAGGATGCTCATGAGCCCATCCTCTTCACGAACTGGCGCCTGACCAGCAGCCAGCCGGCCGTGGCGGTCGCCAGGAGGTACACCACATGTGTAATGGTCAGCAAGGGGTTCTCGTCCATGCCATAAGTGAAGACCCGCCCCAGCTCGGTTCCGTGCCACACTGGCGATATCCAGCCGATCCAACGGACAGCCCACGGCAGCGTGTCCAGGGGGAAGAACGTCCCGGAGAACAAGAAGAGTGGCATGACGATGAATCGCTGCACTAACGCGAACTGCCCCTTGTCCTGGGTGATGCTGGCGGCATAGGCCATGAGGGGCAGGCCGAAGGACAATGCCGCCACGGTGGCAACCAGTGCGGACGCCCATCCCCAGGGACTCGGCGAGGCCCCGAACATGGCCACCACCGCTAAGTAGACCAGCGACTGCAGCAGGAACCTGAGCGTGCTTGCCATGATGTGGCCGCTCGCTATTTGCTGTGGTACCAGGGGCGAGGCGTGCGGCCCGTAGAATACGCGCCGCCATTTGAAGCCGTCCATGATGGGGTAGGAGAATTCTCCGGAAGCCGTCATGACTGCCGCCGACACCAGCAGCGCTGGTGCCACGAATTCCAGGTAGCTGACGCCCCCGAAGACGGATTCGCTGTTCGCATCAACCAGGCTTGCCAGCCCGACTCCCATGGCGAACAAGTAGGCCACGGGCTGCCCCACGCTGTAGAGCACCACGGACCAGCCGTAATTGCGCATGACCCGGAGCACTTGTTCCGCATAGAAGAAGGAACCCCAACGACGCGCCCTGGCCGCCGAGACGGCAGGCGGGTGTGCACGCAACGGCTGCTCCGCCGTCGTGATTGGTTTGGCAGTACCTTCACCGAAAGGTCCCAACGGATCCTTAATCAACGAGGCTCCTGCCCGTGAGCCGGAGGAACACGTCCTCCAGGGAGGAACGGCGCACCAGGGACGTCATCGGGCGCAGCCCCCGCGCCGAAACCTGCTCCAGTGCGGCCTCGCCGTCGTGCGCGTAGATGAGCACCCGGTCAGGAAGTGTCTCGAGCCGCTCGCCGATGCCCTGAAGTTCGACGCCGATACGCGAGTTCCGCTCGGATCCGAACCTCAATTCAAGTACTTCGCGGGAGGAGTGCTCGCGGATCAAGCTGGCCGGCGATCCCTCGGCCATGATCTTGCCCTTGTCCACCACGATCAGGCGGTCGCAGAGTTGCTCTGCCTCGTCCATGTAGTGGGTGGTCAGGATCAGTGTGACGCCGTTTTCCTTGAGCCGGAACAGGCGGTCCCAGAGGATGTGCCGGGCTTGCGGGTCAAGGCCCGTGGTGGGCTCGTCCAGGAGCAGGATGCGGGGTTCGTTGATGAGCGACCGCGCGATGGTGAGCCGCCGTTTCATGCCACCGGACAGCGCATCCACTTTGGAGTTGGCCTTGTCCGTGAGCTGCGCGAATTCCAGGAGCTCGTCCGCTTTGGGCCGCAGGTAGCTCAGCGGCAGGCCGAAGTAGCGGCCGTAGACGATCAGGTTCTCGCGAACCTTCAGCTCTTCGTCAAGGTTGTCCTGCTGCGGAACGACGCCCAGGTGTGCCCTGACTTCGGGACCATGGGATTCCGGGTCCAGGCCCATGATGTTCAGCGTTCCCGAAGTGCGCTGCGAGACGCCGCCGATCATTTTCATGGTGGTGGATTTGCCCGCACCGTTGGGGCCGAGCAGCCCAAAGGACTCTCCCGCCGGAACATCGAAGGAGATGTTGTCCACGGCTGTGAGCTCGCCATAGGTTTTGGTGAGGTTCCGCGCGCTGATGACGGTGGGTGGGTTCATGTCGAAGCTGGTTTGCCACGATTCGGAGTGTGTTGCAGAGCCGGTTGCTTCATTGTGCACCCTCAGCAGACTAGTAGCGCCAACGAATATGTGAAAGGGCTCTTGCAGATATTTTTGCAAGAGCCCTCTCATTTTCGCTTTCGTCCAGGTCAGGACGGTGGCTGCGAGCGCAATACCTCCAGCCGCTGCCGGAACTCGGTCTCATCAATTTCGCCCCGTGCATAGCGTTCGCGCAGCACGCCCTCGGCACCCTGGGTTGCTACCCAGTGATGGTTGCGGCGCCAAGCCCGCCTGCCGACGAAAATGAACAGGAAGATCACGAGGATCCAGAACAGCGGGAACAGCAGGAAGAACGGCCAGTACGGACCGTCTCCCCAGGGACCATGCGCGACGACGGTGGCCGGCAACTGTGCCAGCGCTCCCCCGGGCGCGGTGGTCTCCCCGACGATTGAAGCCAATGCGGTGAACATGTCAGTGATCCAAACTCTCTCCGCCGTTTCCCGGCGCGAACCGTCTTTCGGCCCTGATTCGAGTCTGCCCGCGGACGGCCGGCGGGACGTCCGCCGTCGGGAGTCACTTGGAAGCGGCCCGCTACTCCGTGTGGAGTGGCCGGGCGGCGGTCAGCTGCTCCATCCTGGCCGGACCAGGCCCGATTCGTAAGCGAGCACCACCAGTTGCGAGCGGTCCCTCACCATCAGCTTGGTCATGATGCGCGAAACGTGGGTCTTCGCGGTCAGCGGGGTGATGAACAGGCGTTCGGCGATCTCTGCATTGTTCAGGCCCTCCCCCACCAAGGCCAGGACTTCGCGTTCGCGTTCCGTCACCTGCTCGAGGGGAACCACTTTTCCTGCCGCCCGGCTCTGCGATGCCATCTGTGCCATGATCCGCCGGGTGACCGAGGGCGAGAGGAGCGCATCGCCGTCGTGGACGACCCGGACGGCGCGGATGAGCTCTGCGGGTTCGGTGTCCTTCACCAGGAAGCCGGCTGCGCCTGCGCGGACGGCTTCGGCGATGTACTCGTCGAGCTCGAAGGTTGTCAGGATGATGATGCGTGTGCCGGACAGGGTTGGGTCCGAGAGAATCCTGCGGGTGGCGGTGAGGCCGTCGTCGTCCGGCATCCGGATGTCCATGAGGATGACGTCCGGTTTGTCGCGCGCCGCCAGCCTCACTGCCTCCCTTCCGGTGCCGGCCTCGGCCACCACTTCCATGTCCGGTTCAGCGTCCAGGAGGGCACGGAAGCCTGCCCGGATAAGGGTTTGGTCGTCGGCGAGGAGGATGCGGATCATGGGCGGTTTCCTTCTGCCTGCTCTGTTATGGGCAACAGCGCCTCTACGCGGAGCCCGGGCCGGAGTTCGTGTAGCGTAACCGTCCCGCCCAAGCCGACCGCCCTCTCGCGCATCCCCGTGAGGCCGTTGCCGGGGAGCGCCCCGCCCATGCCCGCGCCGTCGTCGTCTATCCGGACAGTCAGCAGCCCCTCACCGCTGGAGACGCTCACGACGGCGGATTGGGCACCTGAGTGCCTGCCGACGTTGGTCAGGGCTTCCTGGATGATCCGGTACGCCGCTTCCTGCTGCGCCGGGCCGACGAGCTCATGGTTCGAGTGGTCCTCAAAGTGCATCTGCAAGCCACCCAGCTCCGCGTTCTTCACAAGTTCGGGGATCCTGGCAAGCGTAGGGCGGGCCGCAGGGGCAAGCGGCACGTCCTCCCGCAACACGCCCAGGAGTTGCCGGACTTCGGTGAGGGATTCCTTGCTGGCTGCTTTGATGGCTTCCAGTGCAGGCCGAAGCTTCTGGGGATCATCCGAGCCCACGTGCAACGCCACGGATGCCTGCACGTTGATCATGGACAACGAATGAGCCACGACATCATGGATATCGCGGGCGAGGGTGAGCCGGTACTCATCGCGTTCGGCCTTCCGGGCGGCCTCCCGGCGACGTCGGTATTCCGCGAACCGCTCGCGCCGGCGTCGGAATCCCTGTCCTATCAGCACCAGAATGGCGGCCCATGCCACCCCTGCTGAAGCACGGAGGGGCCAGTTGGGATCGCCGCCGAGTGCGGTCGCGAACACGACCGCGGCAGCGGCGATTCCGGCCCCCACCCACGCCTGCCACCGCAAACCCGCCGACGACGTCAGAACTATGGCCAACGCCAGCGAGAGCGGAATCGGACCCCAGGCATAGCCAAGGCCAACATAGGCACCCGTGGCCACCAAGGCGACGGGAAGCATAACCACAGGCGCCCGCCTCCGGAACGCCAGTCCAGCGGGCCCGGCCAGCAGCAACAGGATCGCTAGCGCGTCCAACGGCCGTGGGGCGTCCTGATGGCTCGCGGAAAAAAGCGTCCCCGCCACCTGGATGAGCGCCACCGTGATGACGATGAAGCTCGTGGGTGGGCCTGCAAAACGGCGGCCACCAGGGAAACGGGGTTGCATACACCGAGCCTAGCTTTGCTCCGGGTGTTCGTCGTCGGATTAACGGAGCAGGGCGCCTACTCCCGGAGGAGTAAGCGCCCTGCGTTTTCGACTGCTGGTACGCCTCAGGCGATGCCAGCTGCGCGCTCGGCGCTCTCCACGACGTTGGCGAGCAGCATGGCGCGGGTCATCGGACCCACGCCGCCCGGGTTCGGGGACAACCAGGCGGCGACGTCGGCAGCTGCGGGGTCCACGTCTCCGGTGACCACAGCCTTGCCGTTGGCGTCCTCCACGCGGCTGACGCCGACGTCGAGCACTATTGCGCCCGGCTTGAGGTCTGCAGCCTTGATCATGTGCGGCACGCCTGCAGCGGCAATCACGACGTCGGCCTGCTTGAGTTCCGCAGGCAGGTCAACGGTTCCCGTGTGCGCCAGGATGACCGTGGCGTTGACTTCCCTGCGGGTGAGCAGGAGGCCAATGGGGCGGCCGATAGTGACACCGCGGCCCACTACCAGGACGCGCTTGCCGTTGAGATCAATTCCGTGCCGGCGCATCAGTTCCACGCAGCCCTTGGGTGTGCAAGGAAGCGGGGACTTCATTTCGCCACTGACGTTGGCCACCAGGCGGCCAAGGTTCATGGGGTGCAGGCCATCGGCGTCCTTGTTCGGATCCATGGCCTCCAGGATGACGTCCTGGTCAATGTGCTTGGGCAGCGGCAACTGAACGATGTAGCCCGTGCATTCCGGGTTTTCGTTGAGTTCGCGGACAACCTTCAGGAGGTCTTCCTGGGTGATGTCCTCGGGCAGGTCACGGCGGATGGACTGGATGCCCACCTCGGCGCAGTCCTTGTGCTTGCCGCCGACGTACCAGGTGCTGCCCGGATCCGAACCCACCAGGATGGTGCCCAGGCCCGGGACGATGCCTTTTGCTGCGAGGACGGAAACGCGTTCGGTCAGTTCGGCCTTGATGGCTGCGGCGGTGGCCTTGCCGTCAAGGATCTGTGCTGTGGACTGTGTCATTCCATCTGCTCTTTCTGGTGGGTGACCTATTTTCGAAAGCCTTCGAGCAGGCTCATGCCAACGGGACCCGCCGCCGAGGGTGTGGCCGCGGATCCCGTTGGCTCCGGTTCAGTGCCCGGGTAATGCGTTTTTCAGCGCCTGTTGTCGCGGGAACCGCTGTTTACCACTGCTCGTGCTGCGGGTACAGCGGGAAGTCGGCAGCCAGCTTGTCGACGCGTGCCTGGAGGGCTTCGACGTCCGCTGCGGAGCCGGCCTTCAGCGCCGTAGCGATGATCTCGGCAACCTCGGTGAACTCGGTGGCACCGAATCCGCGGGTAGCCAGTGCAGGCGTACCGATGCGGAGGCCGGAGGTGACCATCGGCGGGCGGGGGTCGAACGGAACAGCGTTGCGGTTCACAGTGATGCCCACGGAGTGCAGGAGGTCTTCGGCCTGCTGGCCGTCCAGCTGCGAGTTACGCAGGTCAACCAGGACCAGGTGGACGTCGGTACCGCCGGTGAGGACCGAGACGCCGGCTTCGGCGACGTCGGACTGGTTCAGGCGGTCAGCGATGATCCTGGCACCCTCGAGGACACGCTCCTGGCGCTCCTTGAATTCTTCGCTGCCGGCGATCTTGAAGGCAACAGCCTTGGCGGCGATGACGTGCATGAGCGGGCCACCCTGCTGGCCCGGGAAGACGTTGGAGTTCAGCTTCTTGGCCCACTCCTGCTTGGCCAGGATCACACCGGAACGCGGACCTGCGAGGGTCTTGTGCACGGTGGAGGTGACGACGTCGGAGTGCGGGACCGGGCTCGGGTGCAGGCCTGCTGCAACCAGTCCGGCGAAGTGTGCCATGTCCGTCCACAGGAGTGCGCCAACTTCGTCGGCAATGGAGCGGAAGGCGGGGAAGTCGAGGTGGCGCGGGTAAGCGGACCAGCCGGCGATGATGACCTGCGGCTTCTCGGCGATGGCCTGCTCGCGCAGCTTGTCCATGTCGATGCGGAAGCTGTCTTCTTCAACCTGGTAAGCAGCTACGTTGTAGAGCTTGCCGGAGAAGTTCAGCTTCATGCCGTGGGTCAGGTGGCCACCGTGTGCCAGGGACAGGCCCAGGATCTTGTCGCCCGGGGTAATCATGGCGGACAGCGCCGCAGCGTTTGCCTGTGCACCGGAGTGCGGCTGGACGTTGGCGTACTCGGCACCGAACAGTTCCTTGACGCGGTCGATCGCCAGCTGCTCCGCGACGTCGACGTATTCACAGCCGCCGTAGTAGCGGCGGCCCGGGTAACCCTCGGCGTACTTGTTGGTCAGGACGGAGCCCTGCGCTTCCATGACGGCGCGCGGGGCGAAGTTTTCGGAGGCGATCATTTCCAGGGTGCCGCGCTGGCGGCCGAGTTCCTGGTCGAGGACTGCTGCGATCTCGGGATCGAGCTCAGCGAGCGACTGGTTGCTGACAGACGCGGAAGTGGTGGTAGGCACGGAGATCTCCTGGCTAGGCAACGGTGGTGCTACAGGTCAGGCTACCGGCAGCAGCATTCCCGCGTCCCCTTGATTACGGAGGCGTCGGTCACGTGCATGCAGCGGTAAGACATGACCCTCGGCCCAGGCGTACGATCCGTGGTCTTCGTGATTGCCGCTCCCTGGTGGTAGTCCACCCAACGCCAGTTGCGACCCGTTAACAGTACAACAAGGCAGCACAGGTAGGCTTATCCGCGTGACTGAATCCGCCTTGCCTGCCGCTTTTGTTGTAACACTCTCCTGCCCCGACCGCCCCGGTATCGTCCACGCGGTAGCTGGAGCCTTACTTGAGGCGGGTTGCAACATCGCCGATTCCCAGCAGTACGGAAGCCCCACCACCGGCAACTTCTTCATGCGCGTGGAGGCTACGACGTCGTCCTCCCAGGACGAGCTGGCCGCCGCACTGCGGCCGGTCGCTGAGTCCTTTGGCATGACCTGGCAGATCAATCCTGTAGGCCGTAAGGTCCGCACGATCATCCTGTGTTCCAAGGATGCGCACTGCCTGAACGATCTCCTGTTCCAGCAGCGCACGGGAACGCTGCCTATCGAGGTTCCGGCGATTGTTTCAAACCACCGCGACCTTGAAGAGCTGGCCCAGTTCTACGGGATCCCCTTCCACCACATTCCGGTGACGCCGGAGACCAAGCCGCAGGCCGAGGCCGAACTCCTGAAACTGATTGCGGAGCACGACGTCGAACTCACGGTCCTGGCGCGTTACATGCAGGTCCTTTCCAACGAGCTCTGCACGGAATTGAACGGCAAGGCAATCAACATCCACCACTCGTTCCTGCCTTCATTCAAGGGGGCCAAGCCCTACCACCAGGCCCACGCCCGCGGTGTGAAGATCATCGGCGCAACGGCCCACTACGTGACGGCGGACCTCGATGAGGGGCCAATCATCGAGCAGGAAGTCATCCGTGTGGACCACGCCCGCACTGCCGCCCAGTTCGTCCAGATGGGCCGCGACGTGGAGGGGCGCACCCTGGCCCAGGCAGTCCAGTGGCACGCTGAACACCGCGTGCTTTTGGATGGCACCCGGACCGTGGTGTTCAACTAGCGCCACTCCTAAGCTGGGGGTATGCATGGCGTCCCCGAAGCTGACCACGAAGCTGACCTCGCAGTTTTCTACGACCGCCAGGCGCCTGTCCGGAACACGCGCGCGTTGACACCGCATCGGGTCGAGTGCCGGGAATGGTTCACCCGCCTCCTGAAGGAGGAACACCGGCACTCCGTGTTCGAGCTGGGCTGCGGCACGGGTGTGGAAGGGTTGGAGTTCGTCCGTGCAGGCCTGCACTACACGGGCGTGGACCTCTCACCGGAGAGCGTTCATATGGCCCGGGCGCATGGGCTGGATTGTTCAGTGGCCAGCGGACGCAGCCTGCCTTTTGTTGATGGCACGTTCTCCGCCGTTTGGACCATGAGCACCCTCCTGCACGTCCCCAACAGCAGAATTCACGACGTCGTCAGCGAACTTGTGCGGGTCAGCGCGGCTGGCGCGCCGATCGCCGTCGGGCTTTGGTCGGGTGAGGATGTGGAGGTCCTCAACCCGGAGGACCTCGAAGAACCCCGCCGTTTCTTCAGCCGCCGCAGCGACGACACCGTGCGCCGGATCTTCGGAGAGCACGGCTCGATTGAGCATTTCAGGACTTGGCCGGAGGGCATCGGGGTCGAGTCCGGGCCGGGAGCGGGCAACTGGACGCAGCACTACCAATTCCTGGTCCTGCGCACCCCCTCACCCAACTAGGTCGCATTTGTGCGCGTTTTGAGCGCTCATAACGCGCTCTGCTGCTACCCAGTTGGGAACTAAGCTGGCTCCATGGCTCCCTCTTACACTTTCGCCGGGGACACCCCGGCCATTCATGAATCCGCCTTCGTGGCACCTACCGCATCGATCATCGGCAGGGCCACGCTGGCCGAGGACTCCAGCGCCTTTTATGGTGTGTCCGTGCGCGCAGATACGGCCGCGATCAGCGTCGGTGCCGGATCGAACCTGCAGGACAACGTGGTCCTGCACGCCGATCCCGGTTTCCCCTGCACGGTGGGCGAGCGCGTCTCCATCGGGCATAGCGCAGTGGTCCACGGCTGCACTGTGGAGGACGACTGCCTCATCGGCATGAGTGCCACCATCCTGAACGGCGCAGTGATCGGCACGGGCTCGCTCATTGCAGCCGGCGCCGTGGTCCTGGAAGGCACAGTCATCCCGCCGCGATCACTCGTGGCCGGGGTTCCCGCCAAGGTGCGCCGCGAATTGACCGACGAAGAGTTTGAGGGTGTCAAACACAACGCCGCCCATTACAAGGATCTCGCTGCGGCGCACCGGGACATGCACGCTTAGGCGCGAATGCGGGGGCCTGCCCTGTGCCCTAACCCGGGGTTTGGGACGCAGGGCGGGCCCCGCAACGCATCTGGTCGAGGGAAATTCAGTCCAGGCTGATCGGACCGAACTCGTCCAGCAGGTCGCCCGGGCCCGGGTTGCCGGCAACGGACGATCCGCCCAGGTGGTTCACCACACCCCACACGGCGTTGAGGCCGGTGGTCACGGCGCCTTCGGCCCAGCCTGCGGTGAACGAGACGTCGTCACCGGCCAGGAAGATGCCCCGCTGGCTCTCCGGCAGCTGATCCTGCTTGAAGTGGGTGAAGAGCCGCTGCTGGTACCGGTAATGCCCCGGCAGGTTGGCTTTGAAGGCCCCCATGAAGTTGGGGTCCGCTTCCCAGGACACGGTGATCGGCTGCCCCACGATGTGGCTGGCGATGTCCACACCGGGGTAGATCTGCTCCAACGAATGCAGCATGAGCTTGACGCGCTCTTCGGCAGTGAGCGCAAGCCATTTCAGCGCGTCATCGTTCCATGTGTAGGACAGGAGGATGACAGCGGGCTTGTCAGGGCCGTCGTCGAGCAAGTATGTGGCCCGGTTCAGGCGGTCGGTGAGCGTCATGGACAGGACTTCGCGTCCGGTTTCGGGATCGATGTCCTTCCAGAAGGGCCGGTCCACCATCACGAATGTCTTGGACGACTGCATGTAGTGCGAGCGCTCGATCGCCGTCCACAGCTCGGCCGGGAACAAAGCCTCCTCGGTGTGGATGCGAGTGGACAGCAACCACGACTGGCAAGTGGTTACCACCGCCCGGTAGGTGGCTTCGCGTCCCCAGTTTTCGCGGACCACCAGGTCACCGTTGTCTGCCCGGCGGATGTTGTCCACCGCTCCACGCGGGGAGCCGGAGTGCAGCGACGACAGTGACGTGCCGGCCGGCCAGTATTTAAGGTCCGACGGCGCGTGGTTCCACAGTGCCTCGGGGAGCCTTTGCGCTCCTCCCGAGATGAGCCGGTGCTGGTCGTCTGCGTCGGTGTAGACAACCCGGAGGATCTCCAGGATGGAGTTGGGGAAATCGGTGTCCCAACCGCCGGTTCCGAATCCCACCTGGCCGAAAGCTTCGCGGTGGGCGAAGCCGGCTTCCTTGAAGGACTTGCTGGCTGCGATGAATCCGTAGAACGTCTGCTCGTCCAGTTCGGGCAGGAGTGCGTTCCAGAGTTCCTTGATCCGCTTGGTATCGCGGGCCTTGATGGCTTCCTGCATTTCAGCGAATACAGCGCCATCGTTGACTGCGGCCTTCCAGGCATCGGCCACTTCCTGGAAAAATTCCGGCAGCTCATCTGCTGTGGTGGCGTAGTGCTTTTTGCCCGCAAGTTCGATCACGGTGCTGGACGTCGCCGGGGCCATCGGGTTGGGGAAGTCCTGTGTTTCCAGGCCAAGAAGGTCCACGTAGTGGTAGAAGGCTTTGCCGGAGACCGGGAAACGCATGCCACCAAGATCGGCTACGACGCCGGGCGCAGAGGGGAAGCTTGCGGTGCGAAGACGGCCTCCGATCTGGTCTGCCTCGTAGATCACGGGCTTGAGGCCAAGTTTCATGAGCTCATAGGCGGTGACCAGCCCTGACAGGCCGGCGCCGATGACGGCTACTTCCGTGCCGTAGCGCTCCTCCGGAATGCTTCCGAGTCCGTCCGGGTGTGCCAGGTACTGGTCATAGCTGAACGGGAAGTCCGGGTTCAGCATGGTGATGGGGGCTTCGCCTGCCTCCGCCGCGGAAGCGGCAACGTCGGCTGTGGGAAGTTCGGTAGCGATGGTCATCAGTTTGCGGCTTTCACGGGTTCCGGGCTCACGGCCCTGGTGGTCAGTTCACGGTAGTCCTGTTCGCTGAGCGCGGCTACCTTGGAATTCCGGCGTCCATAGCCGAAGTAGATGGCGATGCCCACCAGCATCCAAACACCGAACGTGATCCAGGTGTCTTCGCCCAGGTTGAGCATCAGGAAGGCACACATCAGCGTGCCCAGGATTGGGGTGATCGGGTACAGCGGGACCCGGAAGCTCCGGTCAAGGTCCGGACGGTTGCGCCGGAGATAGATCACGGCGACATTGACCAGTGCGAAGGCGAACAGCGTGCCGATGCTGGTTGCGTCGGCCAGGGCACCCAGCGGGACCAAGCCAGCGGTGAGTGCGACGGCGGTTCCCACTATAAGGGTCCCGGCGACTGGTGTTCCGGTGCGGCGGGAGACGCGGCCGAAGACTTTGGGCACCATGCCATCGCGGGACATTGAGAGCAGGATGCGGGTCTGGCCGTAGAGGACTGTCAGCACGATGCTGGCGATGGCAAGCACTGCACCGGCAGAGAAGACCAAAGCGATCCACGGCTGGCCGGTGATCTCGTGCAGGATCTGGACCAGGGCAGCTTCCGTGCCATCGAACCAGCCCCACGGACGGGCACCGATCGCGGCTACGGACACCAGGACGTAGATGCTGGTGACAATCACCATGGAGAGCATGATGGCACGTGGCAGGTCCCGCTTGGGGTTCCTGGCTTCCTCGCCGGCGGTGGAGGCGGCGTCGAATCCGATGTAGGAGAAGAAGACGCTTGATGCTGCGGCAGAGACACCGGCTGCACCCATCGGCATGAGGGGCTCGAAGTTTCCGGCATTGAAAGCGGTGAAAGCGACGGCGCAGAAGAAGATCAGGATGCCTACTTTGATGATGACGATCGCCGTGTTGATCCAGGCACTTTCACGGGCGCCCCGGACCAGCAGGATCATGGCAAGAACCACGATCACCATGGCGGGAACATTCACCACCCCGCCATCGCCCGGCGGCTGGCTCATGGCATCAGGCAGGACCTGCCCAAACGCCGCCAGTGTCTCATTGACGTACTGTCCCGCACCTACCGCAACAGCGGCCACGGACACCGCGTATTCCAGTACCAGGCACCAACCGCAGATCCACGCCATGCCCTCACCCATCGTGGCGTAGGAGTAGGAGTAGCTGGAGCCTGCCACCGGGACGAGCCCTGCCATTTCGGCGTAGGACACGGCGGAGAAGAGCGCAGCCAAACCAGCGATCACGAAGGAGATCCAGATGGCCGGGCCGGCCAGCGGCACGGACTCGCCAAGGATCACCAGGATGCCGGTGCCCAGCGTTGCACCGACGCTGATCATGGTCAGCTGCAGGACTCCGAAGCTGCGCACCAGCGGCGTGCCGCTTTCGCCGGTTCCGGCCTCGTTGACCATCTGCCCGATCGGCTTGCGGCGCAGGAGTTGGGCACCGAGGCTTGGCCTGGCCATGCTCGCCGCCGTTGAGTTCTGAGTGTTCACAGGCACAGTCACCCTTGACGTCCCTTCAAAGTAGTTTCGATTTCCCCTCCACAAGACTGGCATGTAAGCCACCTCACACAATGGTGCAAAATGACCTATAGTGTTCAACCATGAGACGTATTGCACAGTACCAAGAGGGCGGTCCGCTGGCCCTCTCCGGGCAGGTCAGAGTGGACCTGTCCGCCATTTCAGACAACATCAAGGCCCTTAAGGACCGCACCAAGGCACCCTTCTTCATGGCCGTAGTGAAGGGCAACGCCTACGGGCATGGGCTCGTGGAAGTAGCCCGTACGGCCGTTGATTCCGGCGCCGACTGGCTGGGAACCGCGCAGCTCACCGAAGCCATCGCACTGCGCAAAGCCGGCATCACAGCACCGATCCTTTCGTGGTTGTATCTGGCATCGCAGACGAGCGACACCATCCTGGAAGCACTCGAAAACAACATCGACGTCTCCCTCGGAAGCGTCCACCAACTCCAGGTGCTGGCAGGCATCGCCGAACGCCTTGGCCGTCCCGCCGTCGTACATCTTGAACTGGACAGCGGGCTGAGCCGCGGCGGGGCGCGAAAGGAGGATTGGGCCGAACTTGTAGCCCATGCCCGGCAAGCGGAAGTGGACGGCACCGTTCTTGTCCGCGGCATTTGGACCCACTTGGCGTGGGCCGATGTGCCCGCCCATCCTGGGAATGCCAGCGCTGTTGCTGAGTTCGAAGACGCCGTCCGTGAGGCACGCGCTGCCGGACTGAAACCTGAACTGAGGCACGTTTCCAGCTCAGCCAACATCCTGGACCGGCCGGAATTCCACTTCGACATGGTCCGTGCGGGACTGGCAATTTACGGCCTCGCCCCCGCAGATCACCTCAATCCGACCGACTTCGGATTACGGCCGGCCCTCAGCGTCACGGCCCCGCTGGTGATGGTCAAGAAGGTCCCCGCAGGCACTGGCGTCAGCTACGAGCACCAGGCCATCACCTATGAACCCCGCTACCTGGGGCTCATTCCGCTCGGCTATGCGGACGGCATCCCGAAAGGCATCAGTGGCCGCTCGGTGGTGAACATCGGGGGACGCAGCGTCCCGGTCATCGGCAAGGTCTGCATGGATCAATTCATGGTGGACCTCGGACCCGACGCGACCGGGATCGACGTAGGCGATACTGCGGTGTTGTTCGGCGACCCGGCCACCGGTGCGGCGAGCGCCGACGATTGGGGCGCCGCGATCGGCAGCCACGGGGATGAAATCATCAACAGGATTGCGCCGCGACTGCCGCGCGTATATGCCTCCTTTACCCAAGAAGACGCAGCCTACGAGTGCCCCGACTACCAGGAGCCGGCAGCCGCCGGGCAGGACCATGTTGCCTGAGCCCGCCACCGCCCGCCTGAGTTTCGTCACGCTGGAACAGTTCCTGGAGCAGCTGCCGCCCGAGTTGAAAATGCTTCACGACGGCGGCAGCGGCGCCTCGCTGCTGCGGTGGGTGGAACCGAGCGAGCTCGAAGATCCCACCCCGTACCTTCCAGAGGGCGAGTTCCTGCTGACCGCCGGCCTGCCTTTCCTTGGGGATGGCGGCTCAGCGGCCAACGTGGACGCGTATGTTCGGCGACTGGTGGGGGCGAAGGTGGCCGCCCTCGGATTCGGCATCAGGCCCTATTTCGACGCCGTCCCGGACGTCCTCCTCGACGCCTGCCGCAGGCATAACCTCACCCTGTTTGAGGTCCCTGAGTCCGTGCCCTTCGCCGCGATCGGCCTGGAGTTCTCCCAGCTCCTGGAATCGGACAACGCCCGCGTATTCCGGCAATTGGCCGAAACCAACCGCCAACTCATGCGGGCAGTCCTCTCCCCCAGACCGGAGCATGAATTATTGGCAGCCCTCGTCCAGCGCGTGCCCGTGTGGGCCGTGCTGGTCGGGGCGGACGGACGCGTGCGGGCGCGCGGGCACAATGCCGGCGGCAGCACCGGCGTCGAGCACTCCTTGTTGGCGCCGCTGCTGGAACGGTTGCTGACCGGCAGCGGACCGCGCGTGGAAATGGATGGTTTCGAGCAGCCTGGGTCTGCCCTGGTGTTCGGTCATCCTCTGCGCAGTACCAAGGACGCGAACCTTGGGGCGCTGATTCTTGGCTCGGACGCTCCCCTGACACCTGCACAGAACAATGTGGTGCAGTCCGCGGTGGGTTTGCTGGAGTTGCTGGTCCGTCAACGAACCAGCGGGTCACTTGCTCCGAGCCAGCTTGCCACGGCATTGCTCCTCCATCCGGACACCTTGTCCACCGGCGCTACCAAGCACGTCAACGGACTCAAAGACCTGCTGGCGCAGAGCCTTTCCTCGACGCGTTCGGGCCAGATGCGGGTAGTGCAGGGCATCAAGGCCGAATCCCCCGACTGGCCCGCCGGCGACGGCCCGGTCCGTGAGCTGCTGCAGTGGCGCAGGCTGTTCGATACCAAGCTCGTGGAAATAACCGACTACGGCTTCGCGGCCATTACCCGTTTGAAGGTGGATGACACGCTGCTTGCCGACGTCGAAAAGCTTGGCTGGAGGCTGGCGATCGGCGAGCCCACCGAACTCACCGGGCTTGCGACGGCGTATCAGCGGGTAAGTTCGCTGCGCGGGCGGGTGTTGTCCAGCGGAAAGAGTGTCCGCGTGGACGAAGTGCAGTGGTCTGTTACCGGTCTTCTGGGACGCGAGGCAGGGACCATGCTGGCCGAGCGCCTCCTTGCCCCCGTGTTGTCCCTGGAACCTGACCGCCGTGATTCCCTCCTGTCAGTGCTGCGCGGCTGGCTCAGCGAAAACGGAAGCTGGGACGGTTCGGCCAAACTGCTGGGCCTGCACCGCAACAGCGTCCGCCGGCAAATAGGCGTCCTCGGTGAGCTGCTGGACAAGGACCTCAACCAGGCACAGGTCCGGGCAGAACTATGGATCGCGCTGCAGTACGCGGACGAGCTTGTTGCCGGGTTGACGGGGTCCGAGGGAGGCGCGGTTTAGGCGCCCGCCTCCCATTTCCGGTAGAGCTCAGGGCGTCGTTCGCGCAGATACGGGACTTCGTCGCGTGCGGCTTTCACCGTCTCCGTGCCCACTTCCGCGAACAGGAGCGCTGCCGACTCCCCCGCAGCCGCGAGTAACGAGCCATCGGGGCCGGCAACGACGCTGCCGCCGAGGAAGTTGTAGATGTCCTCGTGCCCGCTGTGGTTGGCGTACGCAACGTTGAGCTGGCTCTCCACCGCGCGGGCACGGATGAGCACCTGCGGCACGTTGTCGAACCCCATTGACAACGCCGTGGGGACCAGCAGGAGTTCAGCCCCGCGGGTTGCCGCTGCCCGGACTGCCTCCGGGAATTCGACGTCGTAGCAAATCAGGATCGACGTGCGGATCCCGTTGAAATCCACGACGGCGGGAGGTGCTTGGGCGCCGACGAACGCCTTGCGCTCCTCCGCGCCAAAGAGGTGGACCTTGGCGTAATGGAGGAGTTCCTCGCCACTGCCGTCCACGAGGGTGGCGGTGATGTGCCAGGCGTTGTCCTCGGGAGATGGCGCCGGAAGGCTGTACACAAGTCCGATATTGTGCCGGCGGGCGATGCCAGCGAGGCGTTCGCGGATGCCGGGAAGTGTTGCCGGGTCCAACTCGGCGTGAAGCCGCAGCGGTGCGTAGCCCACGGGGAAGAGCTCCGGCGTCAGGAGCAACCCGGCCCCTGCCTGTGCTGCGCGCCGGGCGGCGTCGTCGATCGTGCGCAGGTTCGCCTCGACGTCCAGGACTGAAGCGTTGGCCTGCAGGACGGATAGCAGCATCATTACCACCTTGGTTGCACCGGGTACCGGACCGGTGAGGGCCGGAAGTCTTCTTTGTTTCCAGAGTAGGCCTGTGGTCTTACACGTGGAGCGGGGCATTTAGACCCGGAGGCGGGCGAAGCGGGACGCATTGCACGCAGATCAGGCCACACAACCAGAGGGATGTGGGACTTCTTGCGTTGGAGTATGTCGGGGAAGCTTGACTGCTTGTGTTCACTTCTTGACTACAAGGTGGCTTTTGGGGCAATCTTCTTGTCATGCCCGCTACGCAGCGCTCAACGAAGAGCCAACCACGAAAACCCGGCTCGCAGTCCGCGCTCCGGCACTTGAACCAGCAACGGATTATCGAGTGCTTGTTGAGCGGGCCGTCTACGCAGGCCGAGCTTTCAAGGCAGACCGGACTCTCCACTGCCACGGTGTCCAACATTGTGAAAATCATGCAGGACGCAGGCCTCGTTTCCACCGAGCCAACCACCAGCTCCGGACGCCGGGCAACCAACGTGAGGTTGAACAGCAACGGTGCGGTCGCCGTCGGAATCGACTTCGGCCGACGCCACCTGCGGGTGGTTCTGGCCTCCCTCGGATATCACGTCATCGCAGAGGATTTCATCGAACTTCCACTGGGCCACCATGCGGAGGAAGGTATCGCCGCCGCAGTCCGGTTACTGGGGAGATTGCTCGCCGAAAACGGCATCGATCCAAGCGCTGTGGTGGGAGCCGGCGCGGGTATCCCTGGTCCGATCGACCGTAGATCGGGCACGGTGGCGCAAGGTGCCATCCTGCCCGAATGGGTGGGGATCGATATCCTGCATAGGCTTGAGGAAGCCCTGAATTGTCCCGTATTTGTTGATAATGACGCCAATCTTGGCGCCCTCTCGGAGGTGACGTGGGGACCTCATAGCGGCGTCTCCAACCTGATGTTCCTCAAGATCGGATCCGGTATTGGTTCGGGCCTGATTCTGAACGGCGTGCCCTACTACGGGAACGTGGGCATCACGGGAGAAATCGGCCATGCGACCATCCACGAGCACGGGCTGATGTGCCGGTGCGGCAACCGCGGCTGCCTCGAAACCATCGCCTCCACCACCACCATGATCGAGCTGCTGGGCAGGGGCAAAGAGACATCGCTGACGCCCCAGGACATTGTCCGGAATTGCCTCGCAGGTGACTCCGCAACCCAACGCGTAGTGGATGATGCCGGCCTTGCCGTGGGGCGCGCCTTGGGCAACGTGGCCAACCTGATAAACCCTGAAGTGATCGTCGTCGGCGGGCCCCTGGCGGGCCTTGGCGACCTCCTTCTCAACCCCATCCGCAGGGGCCTTGTTCGTCACGCCGTACCTGTGGTGGGCGAAACAACGCACCTCGCAATGTCGTCCTTGGGAGCACGTGCCGAAGCGCTTGGCGCGGCTGCCTTGGTGTTCCAACAAGCTGGAATTACGGGTAGGTAACGAAATCGTTAGCTGGTTCTTGTGTTCAAGTCTTGACGACAAGATAGGTGATCCAGTTTACTTTTTCATCAGACAGCTCCGCCATTTGGGGAGCGACAACGAAGTCATGCATTGGAGGCGTAAGGGCTGATGACAACCCCTGACACGCAGGACGAACCCATCCTCTTGGAGATGCGCTCGATCACGAAGGAATTCCCCGGCGTGAAGGCTTTGTCGAATGTGAGCCTGCGCGTAAAGGCCGGCGAAATCCACGCAATCTGTGGCGAAAACGGCGCCGGAAAATCCACGCTGATGAAGGTTCTTTCCGGGGTCTACCCCTACGGCAGCTACACGGGAGACATCGTGTACATGGCCGAAACGCAGCAATTCAAGGACATCCGCGCAAGCGAAGCCGCGGGCATCGTCATCATCCACCAGGAACTGGCCTTGATCCCGGAGCTTTCGATTACCGAGAACATCTTCCTGGGCAACGAGCCCAGCAAGTGGGGAATCATCGACTGGGCAGAAGCCCGGAAACGTTCCATTGAACTGCTGGCCAGGGTTGGCCTCCGTGAGGATCCGGACACCCCCATCAAGGAACTTGGCGTCGGCAAGCAGCAGCTGGTGGAAATCGCCAAGGCGCTGAACAAGTCCGTCCGCCTGCTGATCCTGGACGAGCCCACAGCGGCCCTGAACGAATCGGACTCCCAGCACCTGCTGGACCTGATCCTGGGCCTGAAGGGCAAGGGCATCACCTCGATCATCATTTCCCACAAGCTCAACGAGATCGAACAGATTGCCGATGAGATCACCATTATCCGTGATGGCAAGTCGATCGAGACACTGAACGTCAAGCGGGATGGCGTTGACGAGGACCGCATCATCAAAGGCATGGTGGGCCGGACGCTCGAGTCCCGGTTCCCGGACCATGAGCCCAAGATCGGCGAGATCTTCTTCGAGGTCAAGGACTGGACCGTCGGCCACCCGCAGATCCAGGACCGCCTGATCTGCAAAGGCTCCAACTTCTACGTACGCCGCGGTGAGATCGTGGGCTTCGCAGGACTCATGGGGGCCGGCCGAACAGAACTTGCCCGATCCCTGTTCGGGCACTCCTATGGCCGCTACATCAAGGGACAGGTTTACAAGGACGGCAAGCCGGTCAACCTCCGCAGCGTCCGGGCGGCCATCGACGCCGGCTTGGGTTACGTCACGGAAGACCGGAAGTCCCTCGGCCTGAACCTGCTGGATGACATCAAGACCACCACGGTAGCCGCGAACCTCCGGGCGATCAGCAAGTACACAGTGGTGGACGACCGCAAGGAGTTCTCGGTTGCAGAGGAGTACCGAAAATCCCTGCGTACCAAGACACCGTCAGTGGAGGAAGGCGTCGCCAAGCTCTCCGGCGGAAACCAGCAGAAAGTGGTGCTGGCCAAATGGATGTTCACCGATCCGGATCTCCTGATTCTTGATGAACCCACGCGGGGAATCGACGTCGGCGCCAAGTATGAGATTTACGGCATCATCCAGCGGCTGGCGAACCAGGGCAAGGGAGTGATTGTCATTTCCTCGGAGCTTCCTGAACTCCTGGGCCTGTCCGATCGCATTTACACCATTTTTGAAGGCGCCATCACCGGTGTCCTGGACAAGAACGAAGCGAGCCAGGAAAGCCTGATGAAACTCATGACCTCCGCCCGCAAGACGGCCTGACCGTTGGCCCAGACTCACCCCTTCCTGACACAAGGACCAAAACAATGAACGCGCTCAAGAAGCTATTTGGTGGCAATACCCGCCAGTTCGGCATGATCTTCGCCCTGGTGGCACTTATCGTCTTCTTCCAGATCTTCACCGAGGGCCGGACGCTGACCCCGGGCAATGTGATCAACCTGTTCAACGGCAACTCCTACATTCTGATCCTGGCCATCGGCATGGTCCTGGTGATTATCGCCGGCCATATTGACCTGTCCGTGGGTTCCGTGGCCGCATTTGTGGGTGTTTCCGTAGCCCTCGCGATCCGGGACTGGGGCATCCCCTGGTACATGGGTGTGCTGTTCGGACTGGTGCTCGGTGCAATCATCGGTGCCTGGCAAGGATTTTGGACAGCGTATGTGGGCATCCCCGCCTTCATCGTGACGCTGGCAGGCATGCTCCTGTTCCGTGGTTTCAACCAGTTCGTAGGCAAATCCAACACCATCCCTGTTCCCAGCGACTTCCAGTACCTGGGCTCGGGCTACCTGCCGGAAATTGGGCCAAACACGGGCTTCAACAACCTCACCTTGTTGTTGGGCATCGTGGCCGCGGCGTTTGTTGTCATCATGTCCCTGCGGGCCCGCGCTACCAACAAAGCCCTCGGCGCCGACGTTCCCGAGCTCTGGGTTGAGGTCACCAAGCTGGTGCTGATCTGCGGTGCCATCCTCTACGCCACGTACCTCTTCGCCACCGGCCGCCCCGGAACCTCCTTCCCAATCCCCGGTTTGATCCTGGCCGTGCTGGTCCTGATCTACGGTTTCATCGCTGACAAGACCGTCCTTGGCCGCCACGTCTACGCTGTTGGTGGTAACCGGCACGCAGCAGAACTGTCCGGTGTGCAGTCCAAGAAGGTCAACTTCATGGTCATGCTCAACATGTCCGTCCTTGCAGGCCTCGCCGGCATGATCTTCGTTGGCCGATCCACCGCATCCGGCCCCTTTGACGGCGTCGGTTGGGAACTGGACGCAATCGCAGCCGTGTTCATCGGTGGCGCCGCAGTTACCGGCGGCGTTGGCACCGTGATCGGCTCGATCGTCGGTGGCCTGGTGATGGCCGTGCTGAACAACGGCCTCCAGCTCCTGGGCGTAGGCGCCGACCTCACCCAGATCATCAAGGGCCTGGTGCTCCTGGCCGCCGTAGCCTTCGACGTCTACAACAAGATCCAAGGCAAGCGGTCCATCACCGGCCTGTTGATGAAGAACTTCCAGCGCAACAACGACATCAAGCCGGACGAGACCACGTCCACCAAAGAGGTCATCTCCAAGGAAGCGTGACCGGTTTCCGCCTGACTCGCTCCACCCCACCCACACAGAAAGTGAACCAAGATATGCGAATGTTTGGTAAAGCAGGAAAGGCAGCAGCAGTCGCTGCCATCGCGGCACTGGCGCTGACAGCCTGCGGCCGCTCTGACAGCGGCTCAAGCAGCAGCACTGCTGGCGGGGAAGCGTTCCCCAAGGACTCGATGATCGGCGTCGCCCTTCCGCAGAAGACCAGTGAAAACTGGGTCCTCGCGGAGAAGCTGTTCAACGACGGCCTCAGCGGCGCCGGGTTCAAGCCCGACGTCCAGTTCGCCAACGGCGGCGTGTCCGAGCAGCAGAACCAGATCAGCGCCATGGTCACCAAGGGTGCAAAGGTCATCATCGTTGGCGCAATCGACGGCGCCCAGCTGGGTACGCAGCTCAAGCAGGCCAAGGACTCCGGCGCCACGGTCATTGCTTATGACCGTTTGCTCCTGAACACGGAGAACGTGGACTACTACGTGGCGTACGACAACTTCAAGGTCGGTGTGCTGCAGGGCCAGGCCCTGCTGGATGGACTGAAGGCCAAGAAAGCTTCCGGCCCGTACAACATCGAGCTCTTCGCCGGTTCCCCGGATGATGCCAACGCCAAGGTCTTCTTCGACGGAGCCATGAGCGTGCTGAAGCCGAAGATCGACGACGGAACCCTGAAGGTACTCTCCGGCCAGACCACTTTCGAGCAGGCTGTTACCCAGGGTTGGAAGGGCGAAAACGCGCAGAAGCGTGCGGACACCCTCTTGGCAGGCAGCTACACCTCGGCCCCGCTGGACGGCGTACTGTCCCCGAACGACCTCTTGGCACGCTACATCCTGAACTCGGTCAAGGCCGCAGGAAAGCCGACGCCGGTCATCACCGGCCAGGACTCCGAGGTTGAGTCGGTCAAGTCGATCATGGCTGGCGAGCAGTACTCCACCATCAACAAGGACACCCGCAAGCTGGTTGAGCACGCCATCACCATGGTGAAGGACCTGCAGGCCGGCAAGCAGCTGGAAATCAATGACAAGGATTCTTACAAGAACGGTGTCAAGACTGTTCCGGCTTACCTGCTCCCGCCGCAGATCGTGACGGCAGCGAACGTCAAGACGGCTTACGTCGACGATCCGGTACTCGGCCCGATCACCAAGTAACACCGATCACCAAGTAGCACCGAGCACCAAGTAACAGCTAGCTCCAAGTAACAGCAGAGCCCCGGTCCGCCAGCAGGCGGGCCGGGGCTCTCGCTTTGCCTGAACTGTAGGGCTACTTCCCCTCTTGGACCTTGATCACCCCGGGTCCCGAAAAGTTCAGCACTGCCTTGCGGACTGCGTCCGGCGATTTCAGCGTCCGGTACTCGTAGTTATCCGAAGGTGACCAGCCAACGTCGGACGTAAAGTCACGCTGGGCCCATTCGGGTCCGTCGGTGCCTGACTCAGCCGCGGCGGCTACCGCTTCCGCCTTGCGTTCGTCAAAGGAGTCTTGGGCGATGGCTTCCAGGTTGACGGGGTCACCGTTGAACCAGGAACCGGTATCACTGAACATATTGCCGTTGTAGCTGGTGACGGTTATGGATTCATCGGCGTCCGGCCCGGAGTAGTCAAAGGCGTTGTACTCGGAGAAGATCCGGGAATCGTAGCCCGCGCCGATGAAGTAGCTGGTGCCGCCCTGCTCCTGACTAATCATGGGATAGTCCGGGTCCTCGCTACTGCCAACGAAGTAGTTGTTCAGAACGTGCACCTGGCCGAAGCGGACCCGGGGACCACGCTGTTGGGTGTTCTCGAAGAGGTTCGAAATGAAGCTTACGCGGAGCTTTCCGCCGTCCTTGTCTACATGCTCGTCGCCGGATCCCAGAAGGCTCGTCTTGTCGTGGTCTTTGAGTTGGCTGTTGGAGATCGTGACGAAGTCTGTTCCGTCCTTCAAATCCAGCAGGCCGTCGTGGCGGATGACGGGCTCGTTCTTGAAGTCCTTGGGCGCCTCGCTGTCAGGATAGCGGCCGTCTGTCACCAGGACATGGTCAATCCAGATGTGGTCCGAGGTCACGGCAGACAAGCAGTCGAAGCGGGCGTTCCAGGCCCCGTCACCGTCGTCGGGAGACCACGTGGTGAACCAGTCCACGGGGGATTCAATGCTCAAGTTCCGAATCACAACGTTGCTGGCAACGTTCATGATCACGTTGGCTCCCACCAGCCCGGAGTCGTCGTCCAGTCCCAGCAGCGTGGTGTTGCTCGGAAGGTTCACCTCGATCTGCCGCTTCATGGCGTTGCTGCCCTGTTGACGCAATTGCCTCATTTGCTTGCAGTACGGGAACGCTTGGTCGCTCCAGGTCTTGCCATTGTCCAGAAAGCAGCTCATATACTTCTGGATGTTGTAGCCGGGAGCGTAGTCCTGCTCGCCAAGGATCTTTCCGTCAGGGGCTTCGTTACCGTTGATAATCCCCCGGATGTAGATGATTTTGGGTGCCTTGGGGTCGCCGTTATTCAGCGTGGCTGCCTTGAGTTCTGCCAAGGTGCTCACCACGTGAACGTTCTCCGACGGGGCGTCGGACCCACCGTTGGTCCCCGGGCCGGCCGGGGTGCTGCCAACGGAGGCCCAACCTGTGGGAGCTGAATCGTGTATTGAGACTGTGGGCGAACCGTGCAGATCAACCGGTTCGGCGCTGCTCGGGGGCGCGCTTGCCAGCGTTGCCGCCAGCGCGATGCCTGCTACTGCTGCCACCGTGGCTGGAAGTCGCCGTAACGGGCGGTTCGGGAATCGGGAGTGAAGGTTGTTCGGGGATGTTGTGGACGTCATTGGCCTGTTTTCCGGCACGCCAAAGAGCACATGCCTGGTAGCGGGAATGGGCGATTCGACTAACAGCTTTTCCTTGCCCTCACTGCGAGAAAGCGCTTTCTCAAGGGGCTGTCCTATTATGCCTTTGTAGCTCGTCACGCTGTCAAGAGGTCGTTCGGAATCCGGACCTGCCTGACCTCCGCACATTTCACAGCCCACGCATAGCTTCGGCAGGCTTCCCGCACAGCAGCGCTCAGCAGTGTTGGACCTGCAGCCCGCGAGCCAGCGGTCTGCGGAACCAAGCAGGTCCAAAGGAGAAACGTGAGCGTCCTTGCCCGAAGCGTAGGCAATGCCTTCCGCAACAAAATCAGAACGGCCGCGGTAGTCGCTGTGCTGGCCGTAGCGATCGGCCTGGCGTTGGCCATGCTCGTTGCCAACCAGGCCGTGGGTGCCAAGGTCCAGGAGCTCAATGCTTCCGTGGGCACCACCCTGACAGTGAATCCGGCTGGTGGGCAGGGCTTCGAAGGTGGCGGCGAACCGCTCACCACTGCTCAAGCGCAGACGGCAGCTTCGGTCACCAACGTGACGTCCGTGGTGGGTACCAAGGCGCTGCGTCTGCAAACGGCCACGGCAGAAACAGGCACCACCGAGCAAGCCGTTCAGGGCGGTTTCGGTCCCGGCGGGCAGCAGGCCAGCGTCACCACCAACCTCACGGCAGCCATCGATGCAGGCACCCTCGGCAACCGCAACGGCTCCACCACCAACACCGGAGGTGCGGGCACCGCCCAACGGGTTCGCACCCTTCCTATTACGGCCACGGGCATCGGCGCCGAGGTCGACAGCACCGGCAAGGCCTTGGACATCACCAGCGGCACGGGCTTGGGCGACTACGCCACGGCCCAGGCAAAAGCGCTGGTAGGAACGACGCTGGCCGAGAAGAACAGCCTTACGGTCGGCTCGACGTTCACCATCCAGGACAAGACCTTCACGGTGGCGGGCATCTTCGACGCCGGAACCGCCTTCGGCAACAACGCCGTGTACGTGACATTGCCCGAGGCCCAGACGCTGGCGGGTACCCCTGACGAGCTCTCCACGATGATCGTCACGGTCAACAGCATGGAAAACGTCGACAGCACCAAGACGGCCGTCCAGGCCGCGTTGGGAACCGGCAAAGCAGACGTCACGCAAGGCCAACGCAACCTCGAAACCGCGGTCAGTTCGCTGGACAGCGTCAAGAACATCTCCCTGGTCGCGTTCATTGCTGCACTCGCTACCGCCGGACTCATCATCCTGCTGATCATGGTGATGCTGGTCCGTGAACGCCGCCGCGAAATTGGCGTGCTGAAGGCCATCGGTGCCCGGAACCGCACTATCGGCCTCCAGTTCGTCCTGGAATCGCTGGTACTCGTGGCTTTAGGCAGCGTGGTGGGTGCCGCCATTGCATCGCTCGCCAGCGGCAGTATCGCGTCCGCGCTGATCAGTTCCAACACAAGCACGACGGCGGCCCCAGCCACCCAGCGCGCGGGCGGCTTCGGCGGTGGAGGGTTCGCCGGTGGAGGTTTCGCCGGTGGCCAGGGCGGTCCGTTCGGCGGGGCCTCCCAATTGCTCACTTCCGTCACTGCGAGCGCCTCCCCCGGCGTCATCGCTGCAGGCATCGCCGCGGTCTTCGCGGTGGCCATCATCGGCGCATTGGTCCCGGCCTTGCTGACCGCCCGCATCCGTCCCATCGAAGTACTCCGAGGAGAATAGCCGTGATTGAAGTCAAGGACCTGGTCCGTCAGTTCAAGTCCGGTGACAGGACCATCAAGCCTGTCAATGGTGTGAGTTTCCAGCTGGAGAAGGGATCTCTTGCTTCCATCGTCGGCAAGAGCGGCAGCGGCAAAAGCACGCTGTTGTCGCTCCTGGGTGCGCTGGACAAACCAACCAGCGGAGACGTCGTCGTGGATGGCGTCAGCCTGGCGGGACTGCCGGACAGCAAGCTGACCGAGTACCGCCGTCGTGATATCGGCTTCGTGTTCCAACAATTCAACCTGATCCCGAACCTCAGCGCCGTGGACAACGTCATGCTGCCCATGGAGTTCGCCGGGGTCCGGAAGGCTGCGCGGCTGAAGCGCGCCAAGGAATTGCTGGAGCAGGTGCAGTTGGATCCGGAAAAGCAGTCGCGCCGGATCAACCGCCTTTCCGGTGGCGAGCAGCAACGCGTCGCGATCGCCCGGGCACTGGCCAACGAGCCCAAGCTGATCCTTGCCGATGAGCCCACGGGAAACCTGGATGAGCAGACCGGCGAGCACATCATTGAGCTGCTGAGCTCACTGAGCCGGGACCATAACACCACCATCCTGGTTGTCACCCACGACCGCAGCCTGGCGCAAAAAACGGAACGCTGCTTCCGGCTTCAGCAGGGCCGGCTCACGGAGGAGGTCAAAAGCGGATTGCATCGATGACCTTGACGCGCACCGCCACGAGCGCCGGGATGGCTCCGGCGAGTGCGCCCACAAGGACAGCCGCGCCAAGGCCCAGGAGCGCTGCGTCTACGGGGAAGGACGGATATTCGGTCAGGCCGGGCGCTACCTTTGACTCGATCCAAGGGTTCTTCACCACTGCGACAGCCAGCATGACGCCTGCGATTCCGGCAACCGCCGTGGCTACGACGGATTCCATCATGACGCCGAAGAAGATCCGGCCGGACGTCGCACCGAAACTGCGCCGGATGCCGATTTCCCTTACCCTGTAGCGCACGGTGACCATGGAAATGTTGAGCATTCCCACTGCCCCGAGCAGGAGCACCAGTCCGGCTACGCCGCCCACAATCCACTGGGCCGGTCCCAGCGGATCACCGTAGGCGGCGAAGTCGACGCGTTGGGCTTGGACGTAGTATCCCGGGAACTGGCCCTGCAGGTCCGCCGAGATGGCGGCGGTCAGTGCGGCGGCCTGTTCCTCCCCCACCCAGATCTTGAACTCGGACATATCAGCTTGCATACCGGTCATTGCCGCAGCGTTGGTGAGGATGAACGCGGACGGAGGAGAGTCGGGCCAGGTATCGGGAACGACGCCGATAATCACCGCCGTTGCCGGCTGGTCACCTGGGATGGTGACGGTGGGATTGGTGGCCAGGTTGGGCCTGCCCGCTTGGTTGTAAAAGCCTTCGGAGACCACGACGGCGGGTGCGAGCCTTTGGTCGTCGTCGGCGGCGAACCACGTCCCTTGCGTGAGGGGCACGCGGTGTATGGTGCCATACCCGATGTCCACGATGGTCATGTTCACGGTGGTCACGCCGCGGGGAAACTGGAAGCCCGCCTGGGTGCGGCCCACATGTGCAGACGTGGTGATGCCGTAACGCTGCTGGATTCCTTCGTAGGCTTTCTCCAGTTTTTCGGCATCGGGAGCGTTCGGGCCGTTGACGCCCAGCGTCAACGTTGCCACGCGGCCTCCATCGCGTTCGGACTGCACTTTGATCCCCTCGCGTACCAGGCTGCCGAGGCCCACCACGGATGTCAGCGCAGCAACAGACAAGGCGACCCCAAGGAGAGCCAACAGGATACGCACCTTGTTGATCCGGAGTTCCTGCCAGGCTTCCACCAGCGTGGACATGAAGCCGGTCATGCGCTGACTCCTGCTGTTTCGGCAAGTGCCAGCGGGGTCAGCACTCCGGTGTCCAGTCGATAGCAGGCACGGGCCAGTGCCGCCACATTGGTATCGTGCGTGATGGTCACCAGTGCGGCCGCTGTTTCCGTGGCCACGGTATCCAGCAAGGCCATGACAGCCTGACCGGTTTCCACGTCCAATGCGCCTGTTGGTTCATCGGCAAGGATGAGCCGTGGCCTGCGGACCAAGGCGCGTGCGATGGCAACGCGTTGCTGCTCACCGCCGGACAGCATGTTTGGCATGGTGTTGGCTCGGGCGGCCAATCCAACGCGGTCCAACATGTCCATGGCCAGTTCGCGGCGGCGCCAAAACTCCCTGCCCTTGGCGTAAAACAAGGGAGTGATGACGTTGTCCAAAGCATTGCGTCCCGGCAGCAGATTGAACTGCTGGAACACGAAGCCAACTGTGGAACCACGCAGGCTGGCGCGGGCGTTGCTGCTCAATCGGTCCGCAGGGTTGCCGAGGAATTCCAGTTCACCGGACGTGGGGACATCCAGGAGCCCCAAGAGGTTGAGCAGTGTCGACTTTCCGCATCCTGACCGGCCGACAATGGCCGTGTGGTCACCGCTCTGGACCTCAAGATCGACGCCTCGGAGGATATGCAGTTGCTGCTCGTCCGGCAGCGTCACGGAACGGGTCACCGAGCGGAGACTGACGAGGGTTTCCCTGGTGCTTATCGCGTCCATACTTAACCCGCCGGAATGTAGGTGCCCTGCCCAGGCCCCATCATGGGGTCCGGGGCAGCCGGAGCGCCTGGCACGAACTCGAGGACCTGCTCGCCCTCGGTCAAGCCGGACGTCACTTCAACTACGTTGCCATCATTCAAACCAAGCTGTACGGTGCGCTCCTCCGGGGCAGCCCCGCTCCCTCCTGCGCCCGCAATCCAGACGATGCCGTCCTTCACGCTGCCCTTCACCGAGGTCAGCGGAACCGTCACCACATCGGCGGCGACGCCCGCACTGACGGTCATGGTCGCGCCAAGTCCGGCAAAGACTTCATGCCCAGCCGGGATGGCGCAGCTCAGCGTTCCCGTGGGCGTGCCACCGTCCTGCGACTGGCCGCCGCCCCCACCGGGGATTGCGACTGCCCCGCCGACACCCATGCCAGCACCTCCGCCTGTGGACGACAAACCACCCGAGGTGCCTCCGCCGTCGTCGGACGCGTTGTTCTTGAGTGTCACTTCGGTGCACTGGAACGGCGCCGGCCCACCCACCAAAGCGATCTCGGCCGGCCCGGGCTTGCCGAGCAGGCGGTACTGCTGGGCGGCCGTGACCGAGCCGGCCACGGTGTACGTTCCGGGGTCGGTCTTGCCGACACTTTCCCCGACGCTCACTTGCTGGTCGATCAGCGTGGTTAAGGACTGCAGGGTACCGCTGCTGGGTGCCAGGACATCGAAGTAGTCATATACAGGCTTCGGCGCCGAGGACATTCCATCCTTGGACGGCTGCGAAGACGTCACTGCGCGCTCGGCTTTGACCTGGAACAGGGCATCGCCCTTGGCAACCGTGGCGCCCTGTTCGACGAAAACCTTAATGACCTTGCCCGCAGAAGTGCTCCGGATGGGCTCAGCTGCGTCGCTCTGGACAGTGCCCTTGATTTCCACGGTATTAGTGACAGTTGCACGAGTGGCCGGGACCACCGGTATGTCCACTTGCGCCAAGGGCGCGGGCCCGGAATCAGACGGCTTAAGGCCGTCTACGAAAGCGATCTTGACCAAAGCCACCGCAATTATTGCGAAAACCACCAGCCAGGAAACCGGCAAAATGACGCGCCGAAAAATACCCATCCCTGCTCCATTTCGGTAACTCCCCACAGAACCTCTGCGAGGGATGATTCCCTCAGCCTAGGCGAGGAATATAGTTTGGCCTGACATTCGGGCGACTCGACAGAATGCTTACAGTGTCGGAAATGAGAGGATGACAGGCATGACTCTCCCTATCGCCAAGCCGTGGCTGTCCACCCAGACCAACCAGGATCCCCGTGCTGCAACCGGCCAGCGTTTGCGATGGGGAGTCGTGTCCACAGGCAACATCGCCAACAGTGTTTCCCTGGACCTTTCCCTGCTGGAGGACGCCGAACTCTACGCCGTGAGCTCAAGGACCCAAGCTGCCGCGGACGCTTTTGCGCACACACTTGGTTTCGCCAAGGCGTACGGGAACGACGCCGGTGTCCCCGGCTACGAGCGACTGTTCGAGGATCCCGCCGTCGACGTGGTTTACGTGGCCACACCCCACGCACAGCATTTCCAGATCGCCGCGGCGGCCATGCGTGCAGGCAAACATGTGCTCTGCGAGAAAGCACTCACCATCAACGCCCGCGAAGCCACCGAGCTGGTGAGGCTGGCCCGCGAGCACAAGGTGTTCTTCATGGAGGCAGTCTGGAGCCGCTTCCTGCCAAGCATGCAGCGCGCCTTTTCCATTGCGGCGTCAGGAGAAATCGGGCACACCCAGTGGGTCAGCGCGGACCTGGGCTTCCCTGCACCCTACGATCCGTCCGCCCGCATCTGGGCACTCAACGACGGAGGCGGGGCCCTGCTGGACATCACCGTCTACCCGTTGCTCTGGGCTTTGGGAACACTGGGCTTCCCACAGTCAGTTACCGCGATCGGCACGCTGAACGAGGACGGCGTGGACACACAGAATGCGCTGACGCTCGGTTACGCCAGCGGTGCCCAGGCACAATTAACCTCTTCCCTGACGGCCCATGGACCTCGGACTGCCACTGTGGCGGGCGGGCTCGGGTATCTGCAGACGGTGGGCTCGGTGAACAACCCCCGGGAACTGCTGATCCGTGTTGGTTGGGATGAGCCGCGGCATGAACGATTCGATGTGGTGGGCGTCGGCTACACCTACGAACTCCGCGAAGTGACCCGCTGCATTCAACAGGGCCTGCTGGAGAGCCCGGTCATGCCGCTGGAGGACTCCATCAACGTCATGCGCTTGTTCGATGGCGTCCGGTCCCAGTTGGGGATCAGGTACCCGAACGACGCGCGGTGAGATTGCGCTGCGCGGTGAGGTTACAGCGTTCGGCGCGTGCCGCCGTCGGGAGTTAACCCGGCTGTATTAACGCTGCCGGCCTTGACGCCACTGGCCTTAGCGACGCTGGCCGATCGGCTGCCTGGCCAGCTTCCGGTCCAGTGACCATGCGCCGGGACCGAGGAACACGAACGCCACTGAAATCGCGACGTAGACGATCAGGAGTTCGGCGTTGACACCGGACTTGTCCGTAAGCAGCGGCTTGCCGGCTTCCGTGACGAACCAGATGCCGGCGAACATGATTGCCGCAAGGAAACCGGCCACCCTGGTCAGGGCCCCGAGGACCAGGAGCAGCCCCAGTCCAATCTCCCCTGCGATGACCAGCCAGGCAACGATCTCGGGCTTCTGCACGCCCATGGCAGCAACCGACGCAGCGAAGGCGGCGTGCCCGGCCACGAACTTTTGGATGCCATGCACCATGATCAGTGCGCCGAATACCACGCGCAGGATCGTGACGCCGCGGGCAGAGGACTTGGGAGACGGGTGAAGGAATTTCACGGGTCCCAATCTTCCATGCCTTTGCGACGAGCGCCAACCCAAGTAAGTAGCAGCAGATGCCCTTTTGAGCGCTCAAAAGGGCATCTGCTGCGACCTAGTTGCACGGGTGGGGGCAGAATGGAACCTGATAGTGGGCCGAGGGTGGATGGAGCTGGCATGGTGGACGTCGTAGTTGTTGGCGGAGGAGCAATGGGATCGGCCGCCGCGTGGCAGTTGGCCCGGAGCGGTAAGTCCGTGGTCCTGCTGGAGCAGTTCGAGGCCGGTCACCACATCGGTGCCTCCCACGGCGCCACCCGCAACTTCAACACCGCCTACGCCGAGGCCGACTACCTGGACCTCGTCGCCGAGGCGAAGACCCTATGGGATGAGCTTGCTGCGGAAACAGGGGCGCCGCTGCTGGACCTGGTGGGGCTGGCGAACCACGGCAACGTCGAGCGGCTCCGGACCGTCCATGCGGCCCATCAGGAACGCGGCATCGAAAGCTACTTCATCTCAGCCGATGAGGCCATGGACCGGTGGCAAGGCATGAACTTCGCCACCGATGTGCTCTTCGTTCCCGGATCCGGACGGGTCCGTTCAGCCAATGCACTGGTGGCACTTCGAACGGCCGCCGAGTCCCATGGCGCCATCTTCAAGTACTCGACGCCGGTCCGCGACATCCGCGTCGACGGTGCCGAACGCGTGGTGGTCGTGACGGACGAGACCGAGTACACAGCCAACCGCGTGGTGGTCACCGCCGGCGCCTGGACGAACAAGGTCCTCGGCGACCACGCGAAGCTACCGCCGCTGGTTGTTACCCAGGAGCAGCCTGCCCACTTCACCCCCGTGGACAACACGCTCGTGTGGCCAAGCTTCAACCACAACCCGGACATGGACGATCCCGCGTACGAGTACTGGTACAGCCCCGTCTACGGCATGCTCACCCCCGGCGAAGGCGTCAAAGCGGGCTGGCACGGCGTCGGCCCCGTGATGGATCCGGACGAGCGCACGTTCCAGCCCATACCCGAGCAGCTCGACGCCTTGATGCGTTACGCGCAAGAGTGGCTTCCCGGCGTCGACCCTTCAACAGCGGTTCCCATCAGCTGCACGTACACCACCACGCCCACGGAGGACTTTGTGCTGGACCGTTTTGGCCCGCTGGTGGTGGGCGCCGGGTTCTCCGGGCATGGTTTCAAGTTCACGCCGGCTATTGGCCGGGTGCTGAAAGACATCGTCGACGGCGGTGTGGCGCCTCAGCGTTTCCTGGCCGACCGTTAGGAATATGTAGACAGATAATGCCCCCAAGACCGGGTCTCAGGGGCATTATCTGTAATGACTAGCTCAGGGTCGCGACGACCTTGTTGAACGTGGCCGACGGGCGCATGACCTCAGCAGCCTTGGCGGCGTCCGGACGGTAGTAACCGCCCAGATCGACGCCGGGACCCTGGACTGCGTTCAGCTCGCCGACGATGACTTCCTCGTTGGAGGTCAGGGCTTCAGCGATGGCTGCGAAGTCGTTGGCCAGCTCAGCATCCTCAGTCTGCTTGGCCAGTTCCTGTGCCCAGTACATGGCCAGGTAGAAGTGGCTTCCACGGTTGTCCAGCTCGCCAACGCTGCGGCGCGGGGACTTGTTTTCCAGCAGGAAGGTACCCGTGGCGCGGTCCAGCGTGTCGGCAAGGACCTGGGCGCGGGCATTGCCCGTGGTGGTGGCAAGGTGCTCGAAGCTGACGGCCAGGGCAAGGAATTCACCCAGGCTGTCCCAGCGAAGATGGTTTTCCTTGACCAGCTGCTGGACGTGCTTGGGAGCGGAGCCACCGGCGCCGGTCTCGAACAGGCCGCCACCGTTGATCAGCGGAACGATGGAGAGCATCTTGGCGCTGGTGCCGAGCTCGAGGATCGGGAACAGGTCCGTGAGGTAATCGCGGAGGACGTTACCGGTGACGGAGATGGTGTCCTCGCCCTTGCGGATGCGCTCCAGGGTGAAGGCTGTTGCCTCCTCCGGGGACATGATCTCGATCTGCAGGCCCTCGGTGTCGTGGTCCTTCAGGTACTCGTTGACCTTGGCGATGAGGTTGGCATCGTGCGCACGGCCCTTGTCCAGCCAGAAAACGGCCGGGGTCTTGGAAGCGCGGGCGCGGGTAACGGCCAGCTTGACCCAGTCGCGGATCGGGACATCCTTGGTCTGGCATGCGCGCCAGATGTCGCCCGGGGATACCTGGTGCTCGGTCAGGACGTTACCCTTGCTGTCCACGAGCTGGACGGTTCCGGCTGCCTCGATTTCGAAGGTTTTGTCGTGGCTGCCGTATTCCTCGGCTGCCTGCGCCATGAGGCCCACGTTGGGAACGGTGCCCATGGTGGTGGGGTCGAACGCGCCATTGGCACGGCAGTCGTCCAGGACTACCTGGTAGACGCCGGCGTAAGAGCTGTCCGGGATGACGGCGAGCGTGTCCGCTTCCTTGCCGTCCGGGCCCCACATGTGGCCGGAGGAACGAATCATGGCCGGCATGGAAGCGTCAACGATGATGTCCGACGGAACGTGCAGGCTGGTGATGCCCTTGTCCGAGTCCACCATTGCCAACGCAGGTCCGTCTTCGAGGCCCTTGGTGATGGCTGCCCTGACGCCTTCGCGGACGTCTTCCGGCAGGTCTTCCAGACCGCTGAGGATGGCTGCGAGACCGTTGTTCGGGCTGATGCCTGCGGCTGCGAGCTGCTTGCCGTAAGTATCGAAAAGCTCCGAGAAGTAAGCCTTGACCACGTGGCCGAAGATGATGGGGTCCGAGACCTTCATCATGGTGGCCTTCAGGTGTGCGGAGAAGAGGATGCCCTCTTCCTTGGCACGGGCAACCTGTGCCTTCAGGAACTCGTCCAGGGCGTCTGCGCGCAGAACGGTAGCGTCCACAACTTCACCGGCCAGGACGGGGAAGTCCTTCTTGAGGACCTTGGTGGTGCCGTCTTCGCGGACCAGCTGGATGCTGAGGGAATCGTCAGCCTTGAGCACAACGGATTTCTCGTTGGAGCGGAAATCGTTCTGGCCCATAGTGGCAACGTTGGTCTTGGAATCGGCAGACCATGCACCCATGGAGTGCGGGTTCTGACGGGCGTAGTTCTTCACCGACAGCGGTGCGCGGCGGTCAGAGTTGCCTTCACGCAGCACCGGGTTCACAGCGGAGCCCTTGATTTTGTCGTAGCGCGAGCGGATGTCCGTCTCGGTGTCCGAGGAGGGGTTGTCCGGGTAGTCCGGGAGGGCGTAGCCCTGGGCCTGGAGCTCGGCGATGGCAGCCTTGAGCTGCGGCACTGAGGCGCTGATGTTGGGCAGCTTGATGATGTTGGCTTCCGGCTGCTTTGCCAGTTCGCCAAGCTCAGCAAGGGCGTTGCCCGTGCGCTGCTCTTCAGTCAGGAAATCGCCGAAAACGGCGATGATGCGGCCTGCCAGCGAAATATCGCGGGTCTCGACCTCCACACCTGCGGTCGAGGCATACGCTTCCACAATCGGCAGGAATGAGTAGGTAGCCAGCATCGGCGCTTCGTCTGTGTGGGTATAGATAATCTTGGCCATTGGCGGGGTTCTCCCTGAAAGTCTGCAGATTTCAACATCTCTAAACTTACCCGAGTGGGCCGGATTGGCGGCCCTTCGTGTCCGGGATCACGTGTTCGTTACCGCGCGGGAAAGCGATTTACGCCCGACGGCGGCCTTGCCGCCCGAGCTGCCGACCGGCGTCGTGCATCGCTCCCCGCCGTGTGACAAGAAGTGAAAGCAAAATATCACAAACTATGAAAGAACTCTTTACAAACTTGTCATACGTTGGGTAGCTTCGATTCCGTCAGTCGGCGGTCGCCATCACTGGCCGCCCCACTCCCTCGATAGGTTGGAAGAACGTGACAAAAACCAAGACCCTGGCCACAAGCCTGCTGAGTCTGTCCGCTGCCGCAATCCTTGCCCTGGTTGGAACCACCAGCGCAAATGCGGCCCCCGCCAAGGACATCGACTCCAGCGGCGTTGCGGTCAGCAGCCATGTAGCGTCGGACAACGGCGCCGCAGACTACTGGACCCCGGAACGCATGAAGAACGCCAAGTCAGGCGACATCCTCGCCAACAAGGCACTTGACCGCGGCCGGCTCCTCAACCTCGGAAAAGCCCCGGTCACCGAAGCCCCGGGCGCCCTTAAAAGCATAGAGGGCCAGCAAGCCTCCACCGACTCCAAGACCATCGACCGGAAGGTGAACCAGAGCGAAACGCCCGTCAAGCACATCGGCAAGATCTTCTTCACCCTCGGCGGCTCCAACTACGTCTGCTCCGGCAACTCCGTGACAGCAGCCAACAAGAGCACCGTGTCCACTGCAGGCCACTGCGTCAACGAGGGACCCGGCGCCTACGCCACCAACTTCGTGTTCGTACCCGCCTACCTCAACGGCTCCGCACCCTATGGCAAGTGGACAGCAAGGGCGCTGTACTCCCCCACCCAATGGGCATCCAACGGCAACATGCAGTACGACACCGCCTTCGCCGTCATGAACACCCTCAACGGCCAGCGGCTCGCCGATGTCGTAGGCTCCTCCGGTGTCCAGTTCAACGCCGCCCGCGGCCTGAGCTACAAGTCCTTCGGCTACCCGGCAGCTGCTCCGTTCAACGGCGAATCGCTCAAGAGCTGCTCCGGCACCGCCACCAACGATCCCTACAACCCGCAGTTCGCCACCCAGGGAATCCCTTGCAACATGACCGGTGGTTCCTCGGGCGGTCCTTGGTTCATCGGCAACAGCTCCGGCGGTTACCAGAACTCGGTGAACAGCTACGGCTACGGCAGCAACTCCAACACGATGTATGGCCCGTACTGGGGCTCCGTCATTCAGTCCACCTACACCACGGCGGCGGCTTCGTAGCAGTCTTCTTAGCGCGACCTTGTTAACAACGACGGCGGCCGTCCCCTTTCGGGGGCGGCCGCCGTTGCGTTTCACTGGCTTTGGGCTGTTGCCCGCCGTTGTTTAGTGGAAGAAGTGGCGTGCACCGGTGAAGTACATCGTGATGCCTGCAGCGTTGGCAGCGGCAATGACTTCCTCATCGCGGACAGAACCGCCAGGCTGGACCACGGCGCGGACACCGGCATCGATCAGGATCTGCAGGCCATCAGCGAACGGGAAGAACGCGTCCGAGGCTGCCACGGCACCGCGTGCGCGCTCTGGTGCGTTGGTCGCGTCGGCGTTCGAAGCGCCGCCAGCACCTTCGACGTCGGACTCCACCGTGACGCCCAGCGTGTTGGCGCGCTCGACGGCAAGGCGGCAGGAGTCCAGGCGGTTGACCTGGCCCATACCGATGCCCACAGCGGCGCCGTGATCTGCGATCAGGATGGCGTTGGACTTGGCTGCGCGGCAGGCGGTCCAAGCGAAGGCGAGGTCCGCGAGGGTCTTCTCGTCGGCGGCTTCACCCGCTGCGAGGGTCCAGTTGGCTGGGTTATCGCCTTCAGCGTCCACCTTGTCGCTCATCTGAACCAGCACGCCACCGGAGACCTGGCGCATTTCGGAGGGGTAGCGGCCGTAGCCCTCAGGCAGGGCAAGCAGCCGGATGTTCTTCTTCTTGGAAAGGATCTCCACGGCTTCCGGCTCAAAATCCGGAGCAATGACAACCTCGGTGAAGATGTCGGCAACCGTGCGGGCCATGCCAGCGGTGACGGTGCGGTTCGCGGCGATCACGCCACCGAAAGCGGAAATGGGGTCGCAGGCGTGGGCCTTGGCGTGGGCGTCAGCGATCGGATCGGCAGCGTCGGCGGAACCGACAGCGACACCACACGGGTTGGCGTGCTTGATGATCGCAACGGCGGGCTCGGCGAAGTCGAACGCAGCACGGAGGGCGGCGTCGGCGTCGACGAAGTTGTTGTAGCTCATGGCCTTGCCGTGCAGCTGGTCAGCCTGCGCGATGCCGGCCGGAGCAGCCTTGTCCACGTAGAGTGCAGCCTGCTGGTGCGGGTTCTCGCCGTAGCGGAGGACCTCGGAACGCTCCAAGGACAGACCGGCGTAGGCAGGCCAGTCGATGACGCCGTCGCCGTCTTCATCCAGGAACTGGCTGGCGGTCCAGGTTGCCACAGCGTTGTCGTAGCTGGCCGTGTGCGCGAACGCCTTGGCAGCGAGGCGGCGACGCGTGTTCAGGTCGAAACCGCCTTCTTGTGCTGCAGCAACCACTGCGCCGTAGAAGTTCGGGTCCGTGACAATGGCGACGGCGGCGTGGTTCTTCGCGGCCGAACGCACCATCGCGGGGCCTCCGATGTCGATCTGCTCAACCACCTCGTCCTGTGCTGCGCCGGACTTCACGGTCTCGACGAACGGGTACAGGTTCACCACGACGAGATCGAACGTCTCGATCTCCATACCGGCGAGGGTTTCCATGTGCGCCGGGACGCGACGGTCAGCCAGGATGCCGCCGTGCACACGCGGGTGCAGGGTCTTGACGCGGCCGTCCAGCATTTCCGGGGAGCCGGTGACTTCTTCGACTTCCTTGACCGGGATGCCTGCGGCGGCGATCTTCTTGGCGGTGGAGCCGGTGGAAACAATGGCGACGCCGGCTGCGTGCAGGCCCTTCGCGAGCTCCTCCAGTCCCGTCTTGTCGTAAACCGAGATCAGTGCACGGCGGATGGGAACACGGTCAAGCTGCGTCAAGCTCACAAAAGTCTCCGTCTTAGTTCGCGTAGATGTCGCGGGTGGTGGGATATGGAGAGTTTATCGTGTTTCGTTGGCGCGCTCGTTTCGGGTCCTGGTTGGTCTTGCGTTGCGGGGCCCGCGCTGCGCCCCATGCCCCACGTTTGCCACGCACAACAGGCCCCACAACATAGGGTTGAGCCATGGAAGCCACCGATGTCGTTCTCGCCGCCGATGTAGGGAAGAGCCGTTGCCGCGTGGAGCTGCGCAGCGGCATCGAATTACTTGGCGCGGCGGACCAGCACGGGTTCCCCGGAGTCCACATGGACAACGGCCCCACGATCGCTTTCGACCTCCTCCTTGAGACGGTCGCGATGCTTCCGCCCGGCCTGCCTGTGAGCACGTTGACAGGAATCGGCGCGGCAGTGGCCGGCGTCGAGGCTTCTGCGGAGAAGTCCCGTGAGCTGGCTTCCATGTTGTCCCAACGCTTCGGCGTCCCGGCAGCTGTCCTTTCGGACGCCACCGCAGCCCAACTTGGAGCCCTCCAAGGCGCCCCGGGCACTACCCTGATCGTGGGGACGGGGGCGGTGGCCTTCCGTTTCGATGAAGCCGGCGTCCTTCATCGCGCCGACGGTTGGGGACCCTACCTGGGCGATCGTGGCAGCGGCCGTTGGATCGGCCAACGGGGGCTCCAGGCCGTTTTGGAAGCGCACGACGGCGGCCCCGCCACTTCGCTTTCGGCTGCGGCGGGAGCTCTGGTCGATTCCCCGGAAATGCTCCCGGGCTGGCTCGCGTCCATCGAAAACCCGTACCGCGCCATGGCCCGGTTCGCACCGCTGGTTCTGCACGCCGCGGAGGCGGGTGACGCCGTCGCGAATGTCATTGTTGACGAGGCCTGCCGCATCCTGACCAAGACCGTGCAGCTGGCCGCCGGCGGCGACTCCGGGAGCTCACGCCGTGTTGCGCTGCTGGGCGGAGTGGTCAGCTCCGGGTTCTTCGCGGAGCTCTTGCGGAAGTCCCTTGCTTCGGCTGGGATTGAGGTGGTGGCCCCGCTGGGCGATGGCTTGGACGGTGCTGCCCTCGCTGCGACGCGCCGCGGGCTCATCCAGGAAAGGTACATCCACCGTGACGGAACAAACTGGCCCGACTAGCCCCACTGACGCGGACAGGCTCGCGGGCCTGCGCACGGAACTCGCCGGGCTGGAGACCGAAGCCGCGGCCGAGAACCTGAGCGACCTGGACATCATGGGCACCGAGGAACTCGTCGCGGCCATGCTTGCCCACACTGCAGGAGTACACGCCGCGGTTGAGGCGGCGAGCCCTGCGATTGTTCAAACGGTCGACGCCGTTGCGGAGCGACTCCAGCGTGGGGGTCGCCTTCTCTATGTGGGGGCTGGAACGGCCGGGCGCCTGGGTGTGCTCGACGCGAGCGAGTGCCCACCGACGTTCGGCACCCCGCCGGGACTCGTCGTCGGACTTATTGCAGGTGGCGTCCAAGCGATACAGAAACCCGTTGAGTACGCCGAAGATAACGCGACCGCAGGCGCGCGCGACCTGCACGATATCAACGTGACGGAAGCGGACGCCGTCGTGGGTATTACGGCGTCCGGCCGGACACCGTACGTGATCGGCGCGCTGGAAGAGGCCCGGAAAAAGGGTGCGTTCACGGCGTCGCTGGCTTGCAACAAGGGCTCGGCCGTCAGTCATCTTGCGGATGTGGCGATTGAGGTTGTGGTGGGTCCGGAGTTCATTGCGGGCTCGACGCGGCTGAACTCGGGCACGGCCCAGAAACTTGTCCTCAACATGATCAGCACGCTGGTGATGGTGAAGCTCGGCAAGACGTATGGGAACCTGATGGTTGACCTGCGCGCGACCAACGAAAAACTCCTGGCCCGCTCGCAACGGACAGTGCAGCACGCCACCGGTGTGGACGCGCATGAAGCCGTGGCAACACTGGACTCGGTCAACGGCTCGGTAAAAGCCGCCATCCTGGTACTGCTCACCGGCATCGAACCAGCTCAGGCCAAGAGAGCTCTCGAAGAAGCCGGTGGTTACCTGCGAAGGGCGATTGAAAACCAAAAGTAACGCGAACATCGGTTTGGCCCGAGCGAACGGCGGTGTTGGCCCGAGCGCATAAAGTTGCATGCAGGAGGGCAGATGAATACATACACAGCCGTGCCCAGCGGCGAACAAGTCGTGCAGGAACTGCCGTGGCGGTGGAAGGTCCAAGGCAGGATCTTCGTGATCGGTGGGCTCGGATTCATGTTCGACGCCTGGGATGTGACGCTCAACGGCATCCTCATTCCCCTTCTGTCCAAGCATTGGTCCCTGCAGCCCGCTGACGCTGCGTGGATCGGTACGGCCAACCTGATCGGCATGGCTCTGGGCGCGTTTGCGTGGGGAACCATCGCCGACACCATCGGGCGCAAGAAGGCGTTCACGGCCACCCTCCTGATCTTCAGCATCTTCACCGTGCTCGGCGCCTTCGCCCCGGACATCGTGTGGTTCTGCATCTTCCGCTTCATGGCCGGGTTTGGGCTGGGCGGCTGCATCCCGGTGGACTATGCCCTGGTGGGTGAGTTCACGCCTCGCAGGCAGCGGGGCAAAGTCCTCACGGCGATGGATGGCTGGTGGCCCGTGGGCGCGGCTCTCTGTGGCTTCATTTCCGCTGGACTCGTTGCTGCCTTCGGTGACTGGCGGCTCACCATGCTGATTATGGTTCTGCCTGCGCTCCTCGTTTTCTGGGTGCGGCGCAGTGTTCCCGAGTCCCCGTTGTTCCTGATTCGGGCCGGCCGTCGGGCTGAGGCCGCGGCGGTGATTGATGGTTTGGTGGAGGCAACGGGCGCCTCACCCCGGGCGTACAGCCTGCCGGAACCCCACGCCGCCCCCAGGCTCTCCCCCGGCAGCGCCTGGGAACAGCTCCGCAAAATCTGGACATTCAACTGGAAAATCACCACTGCAGCCTGGGCCCTGTTCTTCAGCATTCTGTTGGTCTACTACCTGTCCCTGACGTGGATGCCCCGGATCCTCATTGGCGCCGGTTTCGAGGAGTACAAAGCCTTCGTCACCACAGCCGGGATGGCCGCCGTCGGGCTTTTGGGCGTGGTGGTCGCCGCATTGCTGGTGGAGCGGGTGGGCCGCAAGTGGATCCTCGCCATCACCGGTCCGCTTTCCGCGCTGACGTTGGTGATCGTCGCGTTTGTGGTGGACGTGCCGCAAGCCGCCGTGTTCTGGCTGTTGGTGTTTGGCTTCGTGGTCCAGGTGGCAATCCCGGTCCTCTACGCCTACGTGTCCGAGCTGTACCCGACGGAACTCCGGGGCTCAGGCTTCGGCTGGGCCTCGACGTTCTCCCGCATCGGCGCAGGCTTCGGGCCTTTGGTGTTCGCTTCGTTCTTCTGGCCCGAGTTCGGCTTGGCGCAGTCGTTTGCGATGGCCGGCGGGCTTGTGCTGCTTTCTGTGTTGTGGATGGCGTTCTTCGCTCCCGAGACGAAGCAGCGCGTGTTGCGTTAGCTTCCCCAACTAGGTCGCACTTAAGCGCGTTTAGAGGCCGCTAAACGCGCACAACTGCGACTTACTTGGGTGACCAACCGCGTTGCTCGAGCGCCCGCCTCACCTTGGCCACTGCGGACCTCGCGCCGGTGGTCATGTGACGCTTGGAGATCCGGACCAGGATCCACCCTGCCCGGCTGAACTCCTCCTCACGGGCAATATCCCGCACGATCTGCTCGGCCTCCGAATGGCCCTCCCCGTCGTATTCGACCGCCACCCGCCACTCGCGATAAGTTACATCCGATTGACGCACGACGCCGGGACCCAACTCCGTGGGCACGTTGACTTCCGCAGTCGGTAGCCCCGCCCGGTCCAGTGCCAGCCGAAGCCGCGTTTCGGGGGCCGAGTCGGCGCCGACGCACGCCTGTTCCAAAGCAAGGCGGGCTTTGCGGATCCCCGGTGTTCCCCAGTGGCGATCCAACATTTCTTCCAGGTCATCCACCGTGCAGTAAGGCGCGCTGCGGCCCTCGAATTCCGGCCTCGGTATGCGCAGCAAGTGATCCGCCACCACAGTGATCTCGTCGATGTCCATTTTCCGCGCGCAGTCCAACCATGTTCGGGCTCTGCTCGTGATGTACAGGCCGTTGAGCGTGGTGATTTCGTCTTCAAAGAACTGGCCCCGGTGGCCAATGACGCCTCGGCGACGAGGAATTGCCATGGTGTGAAGGCGTGCGATGTGGATTCTTGGGTCGTTGCTGCCTGGCAAGAACGCCGGAAACCCCCACAACAAAAAGGCAGTCGCGTGGGACGCGGCTGAGAACGGAGTAACAAGGGTCACCGGACGAACGGTTTCAGCAAGGGCGCACGGAGCATCCGACTGAGGTATCCGAATCGCCCGGCTCGGTGAGACCAGGCTTCGGTGACTCAGCCGCCGTCGGGATACTCCCGCTGCAACGGCTTCCTGCCAGGTGAAAGGCAACGAAGCGAGTGATTCAGGAAGGGGTCGCGGAGTCTTCATGCCCCATGCTGACAAACTTCCCTATGGGCGTGCGGCGTTATCCACAGGCAGAGGACGTCAACCGGAATCTAAGTAGCAGCACTGCGCGTTTTGAGGGCGCAAAACGCGCTTAAATGCGACCTAGTTGGGAGAAGCGGCGAGGTCGGCCAGAGTCTGGACCAGCAGGCGGCGCTCCACTACCTTGATGCGCTCGTGGAGGGTTTCCTCGGTGTCATTCGGCAGCACGGATACTGCTTCCTGGGCAATGATGGGTCCAGTGTCCACGCCTGCATCTGCCCAGTGGACCGTGCAACCCGTGACCTTCACGCCGTAAGCCATGGCGTCGCGGACACCGTGGGCACCGGGGAAGGACGGCAGCAGCGCCGGGTGTGTGTTGACGTACTTGCCGTTGAAGGCTTCGATGAAGTCGGCGCTCACGATCCGCATGAATCCTGAAGACACCACCACGTCCGGGTTATAGGAAAGGACCTTGTCGCGGAGGGCGGCGTCCCATTCGGCGCGGGTTTCGAACGAGTTGAAGTTCACCACGAAGGTCTCAATGCCGGCCTCGTCCGAGCGCTCCACACCGTACGTATCGGGGCGGTCGGCGCCCACAGCGGCGATCTCAACATCCAGTTCACCCGACTTCACGGCGTCGATGACAGCCTGAAGATTGGAACCAGTACCGGACACGAGGACAACAATGCGCATTGCACTAGCTTATGGGCGGCTCGCGTAGGCTGGAAAACATGAATCCCGACGTCGGTCGCAAGCCGAGCCAGCAACCCCGCACCGCCGCGGAAAAGTCCGCCTTCGGCGTGACACAGATCCTGTTCCGCGCTTTCCTTTTGTCGGCTTTGGGATCGTTTTTCGTGTTCTCCCTGAACGTGAACTACGTGTGGTTGAGCGCCATCCTGACGATCGCCGGTTTGGTGCTCGGGATCGTGGTCCTGGTCCGGTCGGTGAAGTACAAGCACCCTCGGCTGGTGTTGTTCGGCACCATCTCGGGACTCGTGGTCTCGGCGATCATGTGCCTGCTGATTCTGACGTCTGTGCTCTTCTTCAAACAAGTCACCACTTATCAGGATTGCGCTCGCTCGGCGCTGACGGAATCCGCCAAGACACAGTGCCTCACGCAGCTTGAGGACTCGATGCCGGGCCCGGTCCGCTAAAGCGAGCCCAGCCAAGCGAGCCCAGCCCAACCAAAACCCGAGCCCAACCAAATGCCCGGCCGGCAACCTCAGGCGTGTTCGTCGTCGAACGCTACTTCGTCCAGGTTCGCCTCGCGCAGCTTCTGGCGGCGTTCCAGCCACGGCCCCACTGCGTAACCGATCACGACGCCGATGCCCACTTCGGCGGCCAGCCAGACTGCCGTCCACAATGGGTGGGGTCCGATTTCCGTGAGCCGGCCGATACCTGCTGAACCACGGGCGACCCATGCGAGCGCACCGCTCAGGACACCGGCGACAGCTCCAACGAACGCCCCCAGGAACAACGTGGACGCCGCGGCGGTGAACCAGCGGGCCTTGATCTTGATGGAGAGCCATTCGTCGAAGTGGTTTTCGCCTTCGCGGAGGAACCACCAGCCGGCCATGATCCCTGCAACTACGGGGAGGGCGAGAGCCATGGCCCCGGCGTCGAGTTGTCCGGCGGGAAGCCCACCGAAAACGGGGACGGCAGGCAGGGGTCCGACGGCGGTGCCCAGCGGCCCGGCATGCGAGCCGACGCCGAGCGAGAAGCCAGCCCCGGAGGACCAGGCCAAAGCGAAGACCACGAGGTTGGGAAGGAAACCGAGCTGCGCGATCGTGAGGACCGCCCCGCCCAGAGCGCCGGCTTGGAGGCCTTCGTAAACAGCGATGATGTCCGTCCAGTGCCACACGATGTCCACGGCCAACAAGACGGCGGCAAGGCAAACAGCGGCCATGGTCGCAACGAATCCGGCCTTCAGCGCTGAGCCGACGTAGGAGCCCGCCCACCGTGAGTGTTGGCTGGTCTTCGCGATCCAGGCGACGGCGTCCACACCGATAAGTCTGCTCCAGGAGCCTGCCTCACGCCGGGCGCCGACCACCAGGCCCAGTGCGAAGGAGATCAGTGGGATGGTCATGGCGAACCAGAGGTTGATGACCACCTCGGGGGTGCGGCACACGAATCCTGTCGCTGTCCCGAACGCGGCGTAAACAAGGCAGGCACCGAGGAACGCCTGCCACAGCTGGTCCGTGTAGGAAGCGCGGGCTAGTCGTCGTCCCGCCCGCCATGCAAGCAGGAACGGAATGAGCGTCAGGCCCAAGGGAATCAGCGAAAGAAGACCAGTTCCAGGCTGGCCGGCTGTGCCCACGTTGACCTGTGCCAAGGTCAGCGGAACACCGTGGATCAGCAGCCAGGCCTGCCCGGCCAGGCGCGCCAGGAAGTCCACGTTCCGGTTCTGGAATCCGTCGGTGGCCCACACTCCCACTAGGGGAAGCACAACAACGATGGCCGAAATGAAGGCTGCCTGTGCCGCTTCCAAACCGCCCTGTAGCCAAAGGGGCATCGGGAGGCCACGGTTTCCGGTCTGATCAGCGCGCAGTTTCATCGTGTCCTATCGTGCCACGGTAGGCAGCGCTCCCCCGGCAGGCGCCCTGTAATACCGCCAATTCCAGCGCTTTTTGCATGAACCGGCCGTAAAATGGGAGATGTTCGCAAAGGTGACTGGAGGACGACATGAGTACGTCTGCTTCACATGCACGCGGTGTCCATTTCGGACGGCAAGACATCCAGGTGGTAGGTCTGGGTGTGGGTGTCATCGTTGGGCTGGTGGGCATCCTGGGCTTCATTCCAGGCATCACCATGCAGTACCCGGAGCTGCAATTCTTCGGCCCGGACTCGCATGCGATGCTCTTTGGCGTATTCCAGGTATCCGTGCTGCTCAACCTCGTACAGATGGCCATCGGTGCGACGGGTTGGGCCATGTCCCGCACAGCACACGGCGCGAGGAACTTCCTGATGGGCTTCGGCGCCCTGTACATCGTGCTGAGCATCTATGGGCTGAGCGTCGGAGTCGATTCCGCAGCCAACTTCCTGTCGCTGAATTCTGTGGACAACTGGTCTCATATGGTGCTGGGCATCCTGATGATCGCCGCCGGTTGGATGTTTGCCCAGTACTTCACAGACGATAAAAAGGCCCGGAAATAATAGAAGCCGGGAACTAGGAGCGGCCAATGAACAGGTGTCACAACTAATAAACAGAAAGTCGTACTAGCAGCTGGTGCAGCCACCTACGGATTCTCTCCAAAGGTTGCACCAGCCTTCTTTGTTAAGGCTCGACGGCGGGTTGCCGCGTTACGGGGCAGGCTCCAGCCTGGCTGGGGGTCGTGGCACAAATGACGCACAAAAGTGCTGGACTTCCCTGCTGCAGCCCAACGAGACTGTGTACACGAACAGGCACATGGCCTATGGGGGTCAACGGATGAGGCCGGTTCACATCGTCTGAAGGGACAAGGTCAATGAACGACCTCTCGGCATTTTTCCCCTTGATCGCCGGCATCCTTGGCGTGGTTGTTGTCATCGGCTTCGTGTGGCTGGCAACCAAGGCGATGTGGAAGGTGGCGGAACCGAACGAGGCCCTGATCATTTCAGGGTTGACCCGTGGCACGCTCGAAAATACGGACGGCATGGATTTCAAGATCGTCACGGGCAAGGGCGCCTTGGTGGTTCCGGGACTGCAGACCGTGCGAACCCTGGCGCTGACGCTGAATGAGACGGAGCTCAAGGTTTCCTGTGTGACGTCCCAGGGCATCCAGGTGATTGTGGACGGCGTGGTGATCTACAAGATTGGCGACGCTCCCCCGTTCATCGCGAACGCTGCGCGAAGATTCCTGGGGCAGCAGCCGAAGATGGAGAGCCAGGTCTACAACGTGTTTGAAGGGCATCTCCGCTCGATCATCGGCAGCATGACTGTTGAGGAAATCATCCGCGAGCGCGACAAGCTCGCCTCACTCGTCCGCAGTGCCAGTGGCGTGGAGATGGAGAAGCTTGGCCTCGTGGTGGATTCGCTGCAGATCAAGGACCTGCAGGACCCCACGGGGTACATCCAGAACCTTGCCAAGCCGCACATTGCCCAGGTCAAGATGGAGGCCCGGATCGCTGAGGCCACACGCAACCGTGAGGCGGCTGAGAAGGAAGCGGAAGCTGCTGCACTGATTGCCGATGCCCAAAGCCTGTCCGCCATCAAGCAATCCGCTGCGCAGGCGAATGCTGAACAGGCCCGGGCCAACGCTGCTCAAGCCGGACCGTTGGCCGATGCTACTGCCCGGCAGCAGGTGGTGGTCCAGGAGACCGAGGTGGCAAAGCTCGAGGCCGACCGCGAAGAGCAGAAGTTGCAGACAACCATCCGCAAGCCTGCCGATGCCAAGGCCTACGCGCAGAGGACCGAGGCTGAAGCGAAGAAGGCCGCTGATATCAGTGCTGCCGAGGCCCTCGCGAAGCGCATCGAACTCGACGCGCAAGCCAACGCCCGGCGCGTTGAACTCGAGGCCCAAGCAAATGCTGGAGCTGCAGCGGCAATGGCAGGCGCAACCCGCGTGACAGGTGAAGCCGAGGCTGCTGCGACGACGGCCCGAGGAAATGCAGCAGCATCCGCAGTTAAGGCCAAGGCGTTGGCTGAGGCGGAAGGCATCAAGGCCCGCGGTGAAGCGTTGGAGACAAACCAGGAAGCCGTCATCAACCAGCAAATCGCCGAGAACATGCCCGCCATCGTTTCGGCTGCGGCAGAGCCTTTCTCGCGCATCGGTCAGCTGACGGTGCTCAACGGCGGCGACGGGCTGAACAGCATGGTGGGAGGAATCCTGTCCCAGGTTGGGAGCTTCCTGCCATCCCTGGCTTCGGCCTTGAAGGGGAACGGAGCCAACCGACCGACTGCGGCGCCCACCCGGCCCACGGCCGTGAAGTCCCCGCCGGCGAAGGCGTCAGATGCGGCGTCAGATGCATAGAGAGGTCAATCGAAGCCTCACCGGCAAGATCGGCAGGGTGACCGGGACCATCGCCCCGGGCACTATCGGCGAAGTCATGCTCCCCTTCCATGGCGGTACCAGCGCATTTTTTGCCTACCCATTCGACAAGACCAGCGTCTTTCCTGTGGGCGAGAAGGTACTGGTGATCTATTTCGAGCCGCCCCAGACCGTCTACGTCGACGAGCTTCCGGATGTACTTCGGGAATCCTGACGTGGGGACTGGGCCGACAATGCAAAATACTAGGGCTGCGGTCCGTAGATGAATTCCTTGGCGTGATGGACTGCCTTCTTGAAGGCGTCGTTACGCAACGAGACCTGCTCTTTGCTCCCACCCTTTCCGGGTTCGATGAACGTAGTTGGCCCTGGGCGGAGGATCCAAATATCCCCGGCCGGCGGAAGGTAGAAGACGCCGAAGGACCGATGTTCGGGATCGTCCGTCCAAATGGGAACCACGGCCACAGCCGCACCAGTATCAACATTGATCCATTGAGCGCGCGGCATGGGCTGCTCGTGGACTTCCGGGTCCAGGAACGGCGCGGTGCCCTTTCCCCAACGATTCTCGAATCGCTCGTAGAACGCGGGCATCAGATGGCTGTCGTACGAGCGCCAGGCACTCATAAGTATCTCCTTCGGGCTTTGGGCGAGGGGTATCCGGGGTTCGTCCCGGGCAGTGGTTCCCAGTGGACCGGGCCGAACACGAGAGGCTGCTGATCCTTTTGACTGGCAGCGGGAGTAGCCGGCGTCTTGTGGACGCGGACCTTTACCGGCTTCCCGGTGGAACCGCTGGGCCCTGACGAGCCGGCCGACGAGCTACCCGCTCTCCGGCTGTGGTCGTACGCACTCCGCTTCGCCGGATCCGAGAGCACAACATACGCCTGCATGATGGCGTGCAGTTTCTGGAGGTCGGCCGCCTTGGTGGTGTCGCCGTCGTCGGCCTTTTTGCGGGTATCGGGGTGGTGCGTGCGGAGCAGCGAGCGGTAGGCGTGGGTGATTTCACGGGCTGTCGCGCCGGGAGCCACGTTCAAGATCGCGTAGTAGTCGGGTTGTTTGGTGCTCACTGCTGGTTCCGGATAAGTGCTGCGGATTTGGCGATGGCCCCCGGCATGGGCCGGGGGCCATCAATCGGGAGACAACGTCGGGGACCGCGTTTCATCTGCACGACAAGTGCTGTGGCGTGGCGCGAAGCCTGCGCCCATCTGTTCCGATGCGGTCGGTCTGAAGCTCCCGGCCTGACGCCCCGCTGGTCAGCCACCCCCGGGTGGAGCTCCAACGGGGCAGCTTTGGTTAGGCGTTGATCTCCTGCCGTTGGCTATTGGAAGAAATCTCGATACGCCGCGGCTTTGCCTTCTCGGCGACGGGGATGCGGAGTGTCAGCACACCTGCGTCGTAGCTGGCCTGGATGCCTTCGGTGTCCAGGGTGTCACCCAGAATGAGCTGCCGGCTGAAGACGCCTTGCGGGCGTTCGGCGGCAATCATCTCGGTGTTCTCGCCCGCAGGCGACTTACGTTCTGCCTTAACCGTCAGGACGTTGCTTTCGACGTCCAGTTCCACCGAATCAGGCGTGACGCCCGGCAGATCGAAGGCAACAATGAATTGCCCGTCCTCCTGCCAAGCATCCATCGGCATGCCGGCAGGCCTTGCTGTTGTGCCAAAAACCTGTTGGGCGAGCCTGTCGAATTCGCGGAACGGGTCTGTGCGCATCAGCATTTGGTTCTCACTCCTTCAGATCTTGATGCGGTTTTGTTGTTCTGCCAGCCTTCCAGATCTGTGTTGGCTGGTATAGATTTTTTATAGCACTGGTGAGAGAGTGGTGCAAGAGGTTTTTTCAAAGATTTTTTGAGAGGTTTGCATGGCTGGCGATGGTGACACCGAGCGTCTGGATCACGACGGCGGTACGCCCGCGGAGGCGGACGGCGCTGCCGCACGTGACGCTGCGGACCGGGACGGTCGTGGCGTCTACGCCATTTCCGTTGCGGCCGAACTGGTAGGCACCGGGCAGCAAAACATTCGGCAGTACGAGCGCAAAGGGCTCCTCACTCCTGAAAGGACCGACGGCGGCACTCGCCGCTACAGCGAACAGGACCTTGAGACCCTCCGGAGGATTGGCGCGCTCCTGGACGAAGGCCTGAACCTGGCCGGGGTGAAGCGCGTGCTGGAGCTGGAGGCCGCAAACCGGGGACTGACGGAGGACAACCGGGGCCTGGCCGACGACAATCGCGAGCTCCGGGCGGACAACCGCGGGCTACGGAAGGATCTGAAGCGGGCGCGGGGTGGGCAGGCTGGATAGGCGCAACCTATCCGCCCTATTCCAAGGCGTAAGCCCTATCAACACCCCCGTGCAATCAAAGGGTCTTCCGACGTCCGGACCACTTGCACACGTAACAAAGCGTGGCTCAGCGCGGGTTCCCATAATCCTAGGAAGACCGCAGATATGGTGATCCTCAGCGGAAAAGTTGCCAATGATATGACTGATTCGCGGTGACTCTGTCGTCGGCAGACGGTGTTGGTTCGAGACCAGGGCAGAGTGCGGAGATCACTCCAACTCGCATCTAAAGAAGGAAGAGCAATGCGTAAAGCACTCATGGGGGCTTCCCTTATTCTCGGGATCACGATGGCGCTCACCGCCTGCGGTGGCGCCATCGCAAGAAACACCCCATCAGAATCGGCCAAAGCGTCCGACGAGCCGGTCACCGCTCCAACTGCCACACCAGTAGCCACTCCCAAGTCCACGCCCTCGCCGACAGGCAACGCCAAGTCTGCACGTGGCAATTTCATCGCTGGTCTCGGCGACATTGGAACGTTCAGCAACCAGAGCAGCAAGAAGGTCACTACCAAATTCACTGTGGACAGCATCCTCGACACAGTCTGCACTGAGCCGTATTCCCGGCCTGCGGAGAATGGCCGGATTATCGCCGTTGCCATGACCGTAGAGACCACCCCGGAACTCGCACAAGATTCCTTCCCAAAGCACTTGGTGTCCGCGCACGATTTCAAGTTCATTGCAGCCAATGGCACGACCTTCAACGGTAGTCTGGGCACCACGGCAACATACTCTTGCATCGACGATGCACTTGAATTCCCGAGCGGTGGCATGGGACCCGCTGAAAAGGTGTCGGCCAGCGTTGTACTCGACCTTCCACCGGGTGCCGGCACCCTCGTTTACACGGGCGGCGCATACACCGGCCCGTTCTTTGAGTACCCCATCAGCTAGCGATTTCCATTGAGCGGCCGGTTCCAGAATTAGTCTGGGACCGGCCGCATTTTTAAGGGCTCAGTGTCAGAAACTCGCCTCGCATGAAGTGTGGATCTTTCCTATTTATCGACGTTCGCCTAAAGAATCGCTGTCATCCCGTTCCACCCAGTCCCAACACGGGAAGCCGAAGGCCACCAGGATCCGCCTTGCCCCGAGTACAGCCACAGCTCTCCGGCGCCGTTTCGGGCCAGGATATCCGCGCGCCCGTCGCCGTCGAAGTCTCCGGGTCCAACCAGGGAGTTCATGACGTTCCAGCCTTGCCCGATTGCCTGTCGCGGCAGCCAGCTGCCGTAACCGTTGGGTGGGTAGAGCCACAGTGCACCGGCGCCGTCGCGGGCAGCGATGTCGGACAGGCCGTCCCCGTTGAAGTCGCCGACGCCAGTGATCTCGGACATGTCCGACCACCCTGAACCGACCCACATCCTGGGTAACCAGCCGCCGCTGCCATCTCCCCGATAAACCCAAAGGGCACCTCCGCGGTCGCGCGCTGCAACGTCTACAAACCCCTCGCCGTGGAAGTCAATCCCTTCGATCGCGCTCATGCCTTCCCAGCCACTGCCGACCTGTACCCGCGGTTTCCAGCCTGCTGAACCGTTGCCCGGATACAGCCAGAGGAGGCCCCCTCCATCACGGGCAAGCACATCAGCGTGGTCATCGCCGTTGAAGTCGCCCGGAGCAACCAGTGCCGTCATGACGTTCCACCCCTGCCCGACCTGGAGGCGAGGCAGCCACCCACCCGCGCCGTTACCGGGGTAAAGCCACAGCACGCCGGAAGCTTCCCGAGCCAAAATGTCAGCAAAGCCATCGCCGTTGAAGTCATTCTTAACAGGAGCCGGCACCGTCCCATCGATCACCGACACGGAGTCGCTGCCATTGTTAGCCACGTACGCCTTTCCCGTAGACGGGTTCGCAGCCGCTGAAACCGGGTTCTGCCCCGTGAAGACCGCCGAGACGCTGTTGTCGGCGCCATCGATGACGGTGGTTCCCCGGCCGGACATAGGGACGTAGATCTTGTTGCTCGTTTGATCCACCACTATGTCGCTGACAAGCGATGGGGTGATGATCTGCACAATCTCAGTCAGGGTGGCCCCATCAATGACTTTGACGTAGCCGTCCGTGGAGTTGCTGTCTGCAGCCACGTAGATCCTATTGGTGGCCGGGTTGACGGCTAACATCCCCACTTTGCTGGAAGATTCGATCTTATCCGTGGTTTTGTCGGTTGCGCCGTCAATCACGCCAACTCCGGCACCGTACCTTCCCAGCGTGGTGTAGTAGATCTTGTTGGTTGCCTGGTTGACTGCGAGGGCGCGAATGAACCCAGCGCCGATGATAATGTCGCCGGTAACGCTGCCAGCAGCGTCGATGACTCTGATAGTTCCGCTGGAGTTTACGTAGACCTTGTTCGTGACGGGGTTGACCACGATGTCCTGTGCACCTCCCGAGAGAGGAACAGTGGAAATTGCGTTCGTAACACCGTCGATGATGGCAACGCCGGAAGCGATACCGACGTAGATCTTGTTGCTCGTTTCGTTCACAGCCACCACGCCAGCCCCGGAGCCCACGGGCAAAGACGTTACGGCGTGCGTCACGCCGTCAACCACTGCAACGGACCCACCAATCTCGCTGACGTAGATCTTGTTGGTCGCAGTGTTCACAGCAACGTCCACGGGCATGTCTCCCGAATACAAGACGTCTCCGCCAGAAGCTCCATTGATGACGAACACGCCCTCAAACGTGGCAACATACGCCTGGTTCGTCAGAGGGTTTACGGCAATTTTCCCAGGCTGGTCCCCCACAGGAACAACATTCGTCACCGCATCTGCAACAGCCGGCGAGACGGTCGTTGTCAATGGACCAAGCGTTCCCAGCAACAAAGCCAGGCCCAATCCGACGGCGACTGTCCGCGCCGCCGCCCGGCGCCGGCGTCGTACGCTTACTCCCCCAAGCGCGCGCGAATCATCAATAACAGCACCCATTTTGAACCCCCAAAGTCGAGACGCGGCAGCGCGTCATTGAACGGGAGTCTACCGGGCGGCTCCGACAAACAGGACACCCTCCTGTTAACCAACTCTTCCTCCACAGGCCACCCGTTCGAACCCGCAAAGCCAACCGCCCCGACCACCGTTGAAGGCGTGAGGATCGCAATCGTCGCCGAATCATTCCTGCCACTGATGAATGGGGTAACCCATTCCATCCTGCGGGTGCTGGAGCATCTGCAGGAGCGCGGGGACGAGGTGATGGTGATCGCGCCGTCGACGTCGGACACTGATGTTTCGAGCGTCGTCAAAGGTGCGTATGTGCACAGGCTTCCGTCCGTGCCGCTGGCGGGTTACACGAATGTGCGGGTTGCTTTGGGTGGTGTGAATCGGGTCAAGCGAATCCTTGCCGATTTCGCCCCCGACGTCGTTCATCTCGCCTCGCCATTCGTGCTGGGCTGGCGGGCTGTGCAGGCTGCCGATCAACTCGGCATCCCGACGGTCGCGATCTACCAGACCGAGGTTCCCAGCTACGCCGCCCGCTACGGGGTGCCGTTCCTGGAGAACTGGGCGTGGAACCGTGTGGACAACATCCATCTCCTGGCCACCCGGACCCTCGTGCCGTCCACGTTCGCGCTGAACCAGTTGCGCGGCCGCGGCATCCTGCGAGTGGATATGTGGCGCCGCGGCGTGGATACCGCGCGCTTCAACCCTGCGAAACGTTCGACGGCGTGGCGCAGATCGGTAGCGCCGCAGGGTCAGCGGATCATCGGCTACGTCGGCCGCCTCGCCGTGGAAAAGCAGGTGGAAGACCTCGCCGTGCTGGCGGACCTGCCGGATACCAAGCTGGTGATCGTTGGTGATGGCCCGCAACGGGAGGCACTCCAAGCGGCCCTGCCGAGCGCCCACTTTGCTGGTTTCCTCGGTGGGGATTCGTTGGCGCAGGCTGTGGCGGGCTTCGATCTCTTCGTCCATCCCGGCGAGTTCGAGACCTTCTGCCAGACCATCCAGGAAGCCATGGCTTCGGGCGTTCCTGTGGTCGCGACCGGCCGCGGCGGCCCCTTGGACCTCGTGGAAAACTCGCGCACCGGTTGGCTGTACGAGCCGGGGAACCTCGCTCAACTGCGCAGCTACGTTCAGGACCTGATGGGCGACGACGCCAAGCGCCGCGCGTTCGCTGCGGCTGCAACCGCTTCGGTCCAAGGCCGGACGTGGCCCGTGCTCAGCGCCGATCTGGTGCGGCATTACAACGAAGTTGTCGCCGGCATTCCCAGCGAAGCCGGCCCCACCGAATTGACCTCAAGCAAAGGACCCTCGGCATGAAAATATCCGTGATCGGCTGCGGCTACCTCGGCGCAGTCCACGCCGCAACACTCGCGTCCATGGGCCACACCGTAGTGGGCATCGACGTCGACGCCCACAAGGTTGAGCAGCTCAACAAGGCGCTGGCTCCCTTCCACGAACCTGGCCTGGACGAACTTCTCAGTGATGGACGCACCACGGGCCGGCTGAAGTTCACCGCTGACTTCTCAGCGGCAGCCGACGCCAAAGTTCATTTCCTCTGCGTGGGCACGCCGCAGTCCAAGACCTCTGACACGGCCGATCTCTCCTACCTGATGAGCGCCACGAAGAGCCTCCTGCCCCACTTGGCCAAGAGTGCCGCCGTCGTGGGTAAATCAACGGTGCCGGTAGGCACTGTGGAGACGCTGCGCGCGGTCCTGGCCCGACGCTCGGACGTCCTGCTCGGCTGGAACCCGGAGTTCCTGCGTCAAGGCACAGCCGTCAAGGATTCTTTGGTTCCTGATCGCCTGGTTTACGGCGTTCCCGGTGGCAAGGGCGCCGCCGCCGGGGCTCCGGTGACCGCCGTTCTGGACGCGGTGTACGAGCCCCTGATCAGCGCGGGTATCCCTCGATTGGTCTGCAACTTTGCGACGGCGGAGCTGATCAAATCGGCGTCGAACGCGTTCCTGGCCACGAAGGTCAGCTTCATCAACGCGATGGCAGAACTGTGCGATGCCTCGGGTGCTGACGTCAGCGAGCTCAGCGAAGCGATGGGTTTGGACCCGCGTATCGGCAACCGGTACCTGCATGCCGGGCTTGGATTCGGCGGCGGGTGCCTGCCCAAGGACATCCGTTCGTTCCGCGCCCAGTCGCGCGAGCTTTCCGTACCGTCCGTGGACCGATGGATGGCCTTGGTGGACAGCATCAACCTGGACCAGCGTAGCCGAGCAGTGGATGTGGCAAGGGAAATGTGCCGCGGTTTCCTGTCCGGCAGAACGGTGACGATCCTCGGCGCAGCATTCAAACCGGACACCGACGACATCCGCGACTCCCCGGCCCTGGACGTCGCGCAGCAGCTCGCATCTGCCGGCGCACATATAACCGTGACCGATCCCAAAGCCATCAACAACGCCTGGATCCGCTACCCGCAGATCCGTTTCGAGGCCTCAACCAAGCGTGCCCTTGAGGGTGCTGAGCTGGTGCTTCTGCTCACCGAATGGGACGAATACGTGTCCCTCTCGCCGTCGTTTGCGGGCTCGCTGGTGCGACGCCGGATGGTGCTGGACGCCCGGAACGTACTGGACGCCGAGGCTTGGCGAAGTGCGGGGTGGACCGTCCGCGGGTTGGGGACAGGGGCGTCGGTGGTGGCGGAGGAAATGTTCCTCTAGCTGGCCGGTACTTCCGGGAACATCACGACAAGTGCTGCCGTTATCCACATTGTAAGAAACCTTTTTCCTTACAAGGAGGTAGGGCAATGAGGTGGCGTGGCCGGGTAACCCCCGAAGGCCTTGTTGATCTCAAAGCGGGTGCTGGGCAGAGTATCAAAGACCCCTCGCACCCATGGAGCAGGTATGTGGCGCTTGGTGATTCCTTCACCGAAGGGATTGGGGATCCGGAACCAGGAAGCGTCGGAGGGCTGCGCGGCTGGGCTGACCGTGTTGCCGAAGAGCTGGCAGCCGACCATCCGGATTTTGCCTATGCCAACCTGGCCGTGCGGGGTTTGCTGCTGCAGCAGATCCTCGACCAGCAGGTCGGACGGGCGCTAACCCTGAAGCCGGATCTGATCACCTTGTCTGCAGGCGGGAACGACATGGTTTTCCACGGCAGTGATCCGGACAAGCTGGCCGGCAAACTTGAGACCGGCGTGAGCCTCTTGGCTGAGACAGGCGCAACGATTGTTTTGTTCACGGGACCGGACTGGGCGTCCACCCCTGTGCTGGGGCGCAACCGGGGCAAAGTGGCCATCTTTAACGAGAACGTACACGCTATTGCTGCCCGCCACGGCACACTCATCACAGATCTTTGGGCGCTGAGGCAACTCCGGGATCCGAGGATGTGGGACCCTGACCGGCTGCATCTCTCCCCACTGGGTCATCACACCGTGGCCATCGCCGTGCTGGAGACGCTCAATGTGCCGCATAGCCTGAAGCCGCTGGAACCCAAAGAGCTGCCCGAACGCAGCTGGCGTCAAGCCAGAGCTGGTGACCTCGCATGGGCAAAGGCGTACTTCGTTCCCTGGGTGTTCAAGCAGCTTCGTCCGCACGGTCCTGGAGAGGAACGCCGGGCGAAACGACCGTCTGCAGGCCCTGTGTTCGAAAGCGAGAACGCTTCAGGAGTGTCCGCGGCCATGGTGGAGGGATAGCCTTTTGCAGCCTCCTCGGAGGCTTGATCCGGCAAGATTCATGAGCCAAGGAGCGTCTTAACAACGTTGCGTGTTCGGCGTATTTTATTTGTGTAGATCCGATTAAGGCCCCGCCCGGGGTCGGTCCGCGGGGCCTGGTAACAAGCAGGAGGCACCACGATGAGCAATCTACTTCGTTGGTCGGCCAGCGACATTGCCGATCCTGTCCGTCGGTTCCTTGAAGGAGAGACCGGCTCCTGGCTCCGGGTGGAGGAATACCGGGACGGTGGATCGATGGTAGTCAAAGCCGAGGTTCCTGGCATCAATCCTGAAAAGGACGTCGATATCACTCTGTCTGGTGACGAACTTCAGATCAATGTGCGCCATGAGGAAAAGTCCGAGCACAAGGATAAGAGGGGGTACCGCTCAGAATTCCGCTACGGCACTTTTTCCCGAACAGTGAAACTTCCGATGGCGGTTTCCGAACAAGACGTCAATGCCTCCTATACAGATGGCGTCCTCGAAGTGCGGATTCCGATGCCGGAGCAATCGGAGAAACAGTCACGGAAGATACCCATCACGCGGGGCGCTTCTTCGGGCGCCGGCACCAATACCAGCTCGGCTCCCACCGAAACCCGTTAGTCCGTAGCCTGGTGCGTACACCGGGCAAGATCCTCTATTGGTAATTCAATCTTCGGGAGCTCACGGTGGACACCGGAGTGATGACGGCTTATATCGCCGGTTATCTCATAACGGCAATCACGGTGTTCATTTTTTGCCTGCCAGCCATAGTGCTGTTTGTGATTCTGTTGCTGGCAGCCGGGGTTCTTCGGGTGGTGGTGTGGCCACTGGAACTGCTGATCCGGAAACTGCGCCGGCACCCGAAGGAAACCCAAACTGACCCATCGTGGTTGTTGGGCTCAGGTTAGGAGCCATACAGGTCTATTAGCGAGTCCGTTAATGAGAAGGAGGAAAACGATGAACATCGGACAGGAGCCGGAATCGCCTCGTGAAGTGCCGGAGGCCGATGCCCTTGAGCAACAAACGCCCGTCCTCCCGGAGGTTTCCGAGGAGTTCGAACTAACGAAACCGCTACCCGATGATGCCCCTGAGGCCGATGTTCTGGAGCAGCGGACAGATGTGCTTCCTGGCGGTTCAGCGTTTACGCGGCTCGAAGGCGTCTCTGAAGCAGAGGCTGCGGAAGCAGACTATATCGAGCAGGCCCTGGCGCCCTCCTTCGAAGAGGATGACGACTACCGCGAGGACAACGAGGAGGTCGGCTAGAAGCAGTCCCCCACCCCGTGCGATAAGTCATAGAAGACTTCTCCTGTTGGGGCCCATGTGACCGGTGTTACTGTCGCTCCACGCGCCTTTCGCATGGGCGCACTCTAAGGGGGCAACACATTGCACGCACAACTTTCGCGCGCCGGAAAACACTCGCTTTTCGGCGGCAAATCGTCACGGGATTTTCGCAGTAAAGCACTCGGTATCACGGCCATCTGGTCACTGATGATTTTGCTTGCCGGTTGCGGTTCGGGGTCCATGGGAGCTGCTGGATCGGTGAGCAGCACCAAGGAATCGACGTCGGCATCTCCCTCGCCTACGCCTAGTCCAACGCCAAGCCAGATAGCCGGGAAAGCCTGCACCTCCGAGAAGAACACCCAAGCTGTGGCCGGCGAAACATACATCTGCACCGTCGATCTATCCGGAAAACTCGCCTGGCTGGACTCCGCAACAGCAACAAAGCTTTCTGATCAACGCGCGGCCGACGCTGCTGCAAAAGCCGCGGCAGAGAAGGCGGCAGCGGACGCAGTCGCGAAAGCTGCAGCGGACAAGGCAGCGGCTGATAAGGCTGCCGCAGACAAGCTCGCCGCCGACCAAGCGGCCGCTGCCAAAGCAGCCGCCGATCAAGCCGCGGCAGATCAGGCTGCTGCCGCTGCGGCTGCGAAGCCTGCCCCAGCCCCTGCCATTCAAAGTGGTTGCGACCCGAACTACGCCGGTGCCTGCGTGCCTGTTGCGTCCGACGTCGACTGTGCCGGAGGCAAAGGCAACGGACCTGCTTATGTCCGAGGCCCGGTGACAGTGGTTGGGTCTGACATTTATGGCCTGGACAACGACCATGACGGCATCGGCTGTGAGTAGGAGCTTCTGAAACTGCCACTGGACAGGATGATCTACGCATAGATAGTCTGTGCGTAGATCATCTAGCTTTGGGAGGCAATCATGTGGGACTACGAACACAGCGTTGAAACCAGCGCGGCACCCCAGGCGCTCTGGCAGCTTTGGGCCGACGTTGAAAACTGGGGTTCCTGGAACGCCGAAATTGAACGCGTTGAGATCGATGGCCCCTTCGCGGTGGGCTCGCAAATCCTTATGACGCCACCCGGGGATGAACCCATCCAGTTGCGAATCGCTGAAGTGGTGAACGGCGAGCTGTTCGTCGACGAAGCTCGCTTTGATGAGCTGCTGATCCGAACCGCCCACCGCTTGGACAGGCTCGACGGCGGTCGAGTCCGGCTGGTCTACAGGATGGAGATCACCGGTGCGGGTGCAGACCAGGTTGGCCCCGAGATCGGGCCTGCCATTACTGCCGATTGGCCGGAGACAATGGCTTCACTCGTCGAACTCGCCCAGCGCTGATGCCGCTCAACCCGGGCGAGAGTCCCGGTTTCCTGCTGTGGCACGCAACCTTGCGCTGGCAACGCGAGGTTGCTGCGGCGTTGGCTCCGATCGGCCTCACTCACGTTCAGTTCGTTTTGCTCGCCTGCACCTGGTGGCTCAACAAAGAAGGCGAGCATCCCAATCAGCTCGCCGTTGCCCGCCAGGCCGGTACCGACGTGAAAATGGCCTCGCAGGTGCTCCGGACCTTGGAGGTGAAGGGTCTCATTGAGCGGGAAGTCGATCCCTCGGATACCAGGGCAAAACGGCTACGTGTTACTGAAGCGGGCTCCGAATTGGCTCCACGTGCGATCGCCGCCGTGGAGCTCGCCGATGCCCAATTCTTCGAGCCGGCGCCCGTCGGTGACCTGGTGGCGCTGCTGAAAAAGCTGGCGCACCCGAGCGATTGATCGCGGACCCTGGCTAGCCTTCGCCCAGACGGCGCTGGACGTCGAGGAGGAACTTGGTGCCGGCGTCGGACAATTCACGCTCATACTGGCCCCATTTTTCGGAGCCCCAAAGCCTTAGGCAGTGGAATGCGCTTTGGACGACCTGCTCCAATTCGCGAGCTACTTCAATGGGTATATCGGCGCCGTTCATCAACCGGAGGCCGCGCTCGTTGAGCGCCAACTGGACTACTTGGGCACTCAGGTTCCGTGGTGGGCGATTACCGGATAATTCCCAGTGCAGTTTGAGTTGGGTAACGACATCCAGTCCCGCACCGTCAGGTGATGCCAAACGGTCAGCAATGTAGTGCCACAACATTGCTGGCCTGTTTACCAGTTTTCTACCCGCTGGGGTCAGGACGAGCCTGCCCTTGTTCTTTCGCAGGAGTTTCCATTCCTGCAAGTGTTGGCGGACGATGCGTACTGGGGCCACGTTGTACTCCGTGGAACTACTTCCGTGCCAGACCTCCTGCCATCCCAATTCAGCCATTGCCCGCTTGACCACAATCGGCTTCAGGTAGCCAGCCGATGTCAGCGGGAATCCGTCAAGCTCCGCCTCCTTCAAGAACCAAAGAGCTGGCCCCAGAACAAATTCCATCTCGTCAGGGGCTACCTCACCTGGCCAGAGCCGCTGCGCCAAACGAGTCAGTTGCCCATTAACAGCATCAAGGTCGAAAGCGTGGGCGTCGAACTTTGATGCCTTCTCCTGTGTTACCAGCTCAAGCCACTCAACAGCTTCCGTATGCTCTGGGTGCTTTGGATCTCCGACCACCCGCACAACGTTGGCGTAGCCATGCACTCCCCCTGAATCCTCGATTGGGCCACGCATTGCGCCGCCGGTGCACGTGATGGTCGATTCCTGAACCAATGCGGGTCCCACGACTTCGATTTCATGAGTCCAGTTGTCGCCAAAGTCGTAGTCGTATTCAAAGGACGACTTCCCAGGCTGGCTTGAGTCGAACAACTCGCCCAGTTCTACGCCGCTGGCCTCCTCCGAGCCTTCAAGTGGGTCGTCGTCTTCGGCGATCCTGGTGATGATCCGTTTCTTGCCCGCCCGGTCATGGCCGGCCACGGCGTAAAGATGTGCGTTCTTCCAATCGAATGCGCATTGAATCGCGCTGTGCAGATCGGCAACGGTGGCGCTCTCCGGGAGAACGAGCTGCCGCCAAATCAGCGGGTCCGTCTCACTAAGGGAAATACGAAGCTCGACGGCGGGGACTTGGATGGGTGACTCCATGCGCCAATTCTGCCAGTGGTCTTTGAGCGGGGCGCAATCGCGTCACACCACCTAGTCCGTCCCTGCGAACACTCATTTTTGGATTGAGGCACCCTCGATACCCTGAATTTGCCCGTATATGAGCACCTAGAGCGAACGAAAGAACACCTAGGCCGCTATTCCCGGCCATAGTCTCCTCTTGTGCCTTCGGGACGGGAAACCCGGTGTCCGGCGGGAACCCCACTCGTCCCAGGCGAAGGAGGCACAACGGCACGGCTCCACCTAAGAACCCCCAGGTGGAGTCGTGCCCAGCCGGTTTCCGGCGTAGGCCTATCGAAGGCTGGAGGAACTCCGGCGCAACCGGATCACCCTGAACACGATGCCCACCACGAACATCAGCACACCCAGACCGACAGATAGCGGCGGCAGTGTCGCAACCAACGCCACGCAGGCAACAGCTCCAGCCACTTGAAGTGCTTTCGGATACCGGCGGTCCTCGGCAGGCTGGGTGAAGGCCGCGATATTTGCAACCAAGTAATACAGCAGCACACCGAACGACGAGAAACCGATGGCGCCCCTGAGGTCAGCCACGGCAATAATCAGGCAAATTGCTACGGCGAGCGTCGTTTCGGCCCGGTGGGGAACCTTGTAGCGAGGATGAACGGCCGCGAGCCAGTGCGGGAGGTCGTGTTCGCGGGCCATCGCCAGGCTCGTCCTGCCCAGCCCTGCGATCAGCGCGAGGAGGGCCCCCAAAGAGGCGACTGCGGCTCCGATCCGAACAATCGGAGCTGCCCAAGGCATCGCACCAGCCGTGACAGCGTGGGCGAGGGGTGTCGGGGTCCCGGAAACACCCTCGGGTCCCAGCGCCGCCAACAACGTGACCGCTATGAGGGCATAAATGACGATGGTGATTCCCAGGGCGATCGTGATTGCCCTGGGAATGGTGCGGCGAGGCTCGCGAACTTCCTCCCCCATGGTGGCAATCCTTGCGTAGCCGGCGAAGGCAAAGAACAACAGCCCGGCCGACTGCAAGATGCCGTACCAACCGTGTGCCAGCAGACCCTCCCCCACAAAATTGCTGAAGTCAGGTCCCGAACCACCCCAAACGGCGGCCAGGGCTATCGCCAAAGCGGTCAGGACCGCGATCACCAAGATTCGGGTAAGTCCCGCCGTTCGAGTCACCCCGTGATAGTTCACAGCCGTCAAAATTACGACGGCGGCAATCGCCACCGGGCGCTCCCAACCTGCCGGTGCGGCATAGGCCGCGAAGGTCATCGCCATGGCCGCGGCGCTGGCCGTCTTGCCGATTACGAATCCCCATCCAGCCAGGAAGCCATACCAGGGCCCAAGCCGCTCCCGTCCGTAGACATATGTTCCGCCGGAGGTGGGGTATCTGGCAGCCAGTTGCGCGGAGGACGTCGCATTGCAGAAGGCCACGAAGGCCGCGACAACCAGGCCAATCAGCAGCCCGGATCCTGCAGCCGCCGCGGCTGGTGTGAAGGCCGCGAAAACCCCGGCGCCGATCATGGAGCCTAAGCCAATGAGGGAAGCATCGAAGGTGCCGAGGCGGCGGGCCAAGGCCGGGGAATTGCTCACGAGAACCCTTCACGCATCAAGGTCTGAGCTCTGCCGGTGTCACCGGAGACTCGTACTGAAAGATGCGTTCAGCCTAACGTGAGTCAGCGTGCTGCCATTGAATTGCCCACGAGGATGAAGAGGCCATTACGTGAGGTTGCGCCGGTTTTTCGCAGGGCGTTGGAGATGTGGTTTTCCACTGTTCTCGCGCTGATCCCAAGATGTTCAGCAATCTCAACGTTTGAGCGATGTCCTGCCAACGCAGCGACCTCAATTTCACGTTCGGTGAGTGGCGTCGTCCTGAAAGTGTTGAACGAGAGTTGCTCGTTGGTTGTGGGAAATCTTGCCGCGAACATCGAGGAAGCTTCGGCCATGGCCTCGGCCGCCGCGGTGTTTCCCTCCAGGACGTGGCGCTTGAGGGCACCTCGAAGGAGCATGCCGATCTGATAGTTGTCGGCATCCAATTCGTAGTGTTTCAGGAGGAGACCAAGCAGCTTGTGATCGCCTTCCACAACGGCGGTGGCAACGGCCATCATCTGGTCGTGAGCCGTTACACCGCTGTCCCGCAGGATCTTGCGCAGCAGATCCAGTACCGGGGCACCGGGACACAGGCATGTACATAGGAGTGCTGTCATGGTTGCTTCCAGAATGTAGCCGCTCTTCATCTGGCGTTTGATGAGCTTGACTGCATGCCGGTCAAAAACCGACGGCTGGGTAGTTTCTGCGGAAACGAGCTCATGTACACCCTTGCCGATACCGGGCAACGGACCAACATCAGGAACCTCACTCCGCGCCTGCGACGCGATGGACAGCGCTGGCGAGATCGCCGTGGTCGCATGCCGTAGGCCTGCGAGCCGCAGCATGGCGTCGTAAAGGACATCGACGACGAAGCCGGGACGGCCCATGGCAAAGACGCTGCTCATGAGGTACTCGGCTTCCTCGAAGTAGCCGCGGTACAGCAGACCGTGCGCCGCAACATAGCTACTGGCCACGACTCCGAACTGATCGAGATTTCGGCGGGCCTCGGCACGCCAATCCAGCGCGAAGACCAAGGAGTCCTCGATCCTGCCTGCTGCAAAAAGCGCGAAACCGTGAAGAAACGGGCGAAGATGCGGGAAGGCGTCGTCGTCCTCAGCCTTCTCTGTCACGTCGAGGACCTTACCCGGCTGAAAGCGATACAGCTCAAGCAAGCTTTTGACGAGTCCTTCCAGGCCCAGCGGTTCATGCTCAGAGCCCTCGGCGGAAGGTTCGACACTTGGCGGAATCCGACCATGCGAGGCGTTGATGAAGAGGATCGCGGCCTCGGCCGTAGAGGCCTGTTCCGGGTTCTGCTCGGCGAATCCATTCAGGATGTCCACTGCCGCACTCACGCCTTGCCCTGAGTAGATTGCAAGGAAAGCCTTGGTGATCGCGAGGAAGAGAACGTCATTGGGGTCGCCGTTGAGCGTTGACGTCTCCTGGCAGACGCGGGTTGCCCGCATAACGTTCACCGGCGCTCCCCAGTAAACCCTGAGCAGAGCGGCAGCATTGGTCGCGGACTTGTTCGCTTGCCATCGTTCATAGCGCGTGCGTTCGCGGCCCGCACTGTGATCGTGAAAATGCCGGGCGGTTACGGCGTCATCGTTTCCCTTTTCGAGCCGCAAGGACCCCAGCACCCGGGATAGGCAGTCAGCAGTGGTGGAATTGCCCTGCGCAGTTTGAGGCACGCCCTCAAGTGCACCAGCAATCTTGTTCCGCAAGAGGTGCCGGTCCCTGAGCGTCTTTTGGCCCCGGAAATAGTCTGCGATGACTGGCGGGCTTATCGCCGCGATCGGTCCATTGTGGTGATCGTCCATGACTGACAGGAATCCCCGCCGTTCAAGGCCTTCCAGCACATCGGGCTGAACCACCTTTTGAAGAACGTCTACACGGGCGGTGCCAAGGATTGCCATAGTGTGCAGGGCAGTGACTTCTTCCGGTTCCAGGTCCGCCAGTAGCTCTTCGAGGGTTCCTCGCAGATGCTCGTTCCAGAGGCTGTCACCTGTCATTTGCCACTGCCGGCCACGCATAACCAGCAGGTCGCTTAAGGCCGCGGTCTCCGTAATGCGGACGATGAGCCGAGGGTTGCCGCCGGACTTGGTCAGGATTCTGGCTGTTGTGTCGGCATCTGCAGCAGCCCCCAGCACCTGCGTCACCAAAGTGTGTACCTGCTCAAAATGGAGTGGGTTCAGTTGCAGCAAAGCTTCGCGGCCACTGTTCATGACGGCCAGTTGACCTCTTGAGATCGAGCCGCTGTCCGGAGCCGTGACGATCAGCGGACAATCGGACCTGCGCCGAACGGATTCCAGGACCGCCAGCGATTCGATGTCCAGCAGATGGATGTCGTCCACTATCAGGACGTGCTTTCCAGGCTTGGATATCTGGCTTGAGAGCGCATCTGCCATATCCATAACTCCGCTGCGGCCGGGCCGAAGCTCTAAACCCAGGCTCTTGATGGCTGCATACGGAATTGAGCGATGCGTCCGAAGGCCGCTGACTAAGTGGATTGCGATGCCGGTTTTTTCCAGGTTGGCCACGACATTTTGCAGCACCGTGGTCCTGCCGCTTCCGGGGGCTCCAATAATCCGCACGCTTATGCCGCGGCCAACGAAATCGAGGATGCGCTGAACCTCAGAATCGAACACTCGATCCAACCTTCTGTTTCTGTGGATGACCGACATGCGGCTCACTTCGCAGGTTAGATTTCGGAAACGGGACTAGGTGGCAAAACAGCCTTGCACAGGCCGCTTAAGGCCCGTCTAGGTGGCGATTCTGGCAAAAATGAGTGCTCCCGCGACTCGCCTAGGTGCTGAGCCTGCTTCGAATGAGCTATTGGGAAAGAGTCGTTGGCAGTCTGTTCGTCCATGGAAGGCCCTCGGTTTCGTAGTTGATATCAACCACGCTACGGACGTTCGAAGGTGAGTTACAGGGGTGTAATTCGCTATGTGGATATATGTTCTAAGCATCTTTTCTGGATGAGAATATATCTACTACAAACGCGATGACCGCGAGCGGGCGGAGGCTCCAGCCTGCTCAGATCGCAGCGGCAGCCATCGCCACATTGCTGGTGTGCAGGCACCCATCGAGATGCCGACGACCGCGGCCACGACAAGGTGCTCGGTAAGCCAGTCCTCCGGCGCATTGCCAGCCTGATATGACAACCGCATACTGACGGCCCAGGCGACGCCCGTGACTGCAGTCCATATAATCCCAACTTTGGCGGACCACCGGGCGGCCCACCATTGCCCCAGGCCGAGTACCAAGCCTCCTAGACCTGCCATGAGCGGCCACCCCACGGCGTCTGGAAGCATGTCTCCAAAACTGTGCGCCACCAGCAAGGACACAGTGGCCCCAAGGATCCACCGCCAGGCGCGTAGTCCGGACCGCCTCAACAGCACTGCTTGGAGACCACCAACTAAGAGCCCGGTGGCAATGCCGTTCACCAGCGCTCCGGCCGGGTTGAAGTTGAAGGAGTCACCGTTATTGGGCGGCAGGGCGCCAGGGAAATGGAACAGGACACCCGACAGCACTGCGCTCAAGGCCGTAGTGAGGAGCCATAGTAAAGGAAAGACCCATGGGGAGCGGGTTCCTAATCTTTCGTTGCCCATGCAGCACCCTCTTATCCAGGACAGGCTGGCAAACAAGCCAAACCCGACCCATCATTCTGCAGCTAGCAGTAATTATGGCGGGCGGCGTGCGAAGGGCAAGGGCCCCGGGGCTGAGATGGCCCCAAGGCACAAGAAAAAGCAGGGCCGGTCAATGACCGGCCCTGCTTTTTCGTTTATCCGAAGACTAGATAGCCTGGATGTTTACTGCCTGGGGACCCTTGGGGCCCTGCTCGACGTCGAAGGAAACCTTCTGGTTCTCTTCGAGGGAGCGGTAGCCCGAGGAGTTGATCGCAGAGTAGTGAGCGAAAACGTCCTGGCTGCCATCTTCAGGAGAGATGAAGCCGAAGCCCTTTTCGGAGTTGAACCATTTCACGGTACCTGTAGCCATTTTTTCAGTCCTTACTGAAGGTGGAGATGCTCCCGACTTTCGGGTCTCCGGTGTGGGGTGTTCTCCACCGTTACTTCAGAAGGTCGCGATCCAGATGGATCACGGGGACTGCCTGAACTACCAAATGCCAAACACAACAACACCGTCAAGTTTACATAGATCTGAGCAGATAGCTAGTGGGACGTCAGATTAATCAATCCGATGGGCCAGAGGACGAGAACAAACTGTCGGACATCTGGCTTAGCCTTTGAAGCAGGAAACCAGCTCAAAGCCAGCACGGACCAATCATCGAAGGACCAAATGGACTACTACGCGATCAACACTCTGCGTGAAAGCCATGCAGGCTGGGCACTCCTCCGAGCGCAAAACGCGCCCCTCGCCCTGCACTTCTTCATGTCCGCCTTCACTGATCCCAATCAACGAAACCTCGGCCGTCAGCAGTTGGTCGACGTTCTGGACGATGTCCTGTTCGGCGTGCGGGAGTCTTATGGCGAGGATAAGTTCCCGCGCAATGCAGCGGAGTACCTGGACGACTGGGCGGCGCCGGAACGTGCTTGGCTGCGCAAGTACTACGTCCAGGGCGAAGACGAGCCGCATTACGATCTCACGCCTGCGGCCGAGGACGTGGTGAGATGGGTCGAGAGCCTTAAGGGCCGCGAGTTCGTGGCCACGCAGTCCAGGCTGACGAGTATCTTCGCGGTCCTGAAGACCCTGGTACAGCAGTCGGAGACAGACCCGGAAGTGCGTCTTGCTGAACTTCAACAGCAGCGGGACCAAATCGACAAAGAGATGCAGCAGATCCGGGACGGCAACGTGAAGGTGATGACTGCGCCGGAGGCCCTGGACCACTTCCAGCAGCTAACCGCTTTGGCGAAAGATCTGCTCTCGGACTTCCGGGAAGTCGAGCAGAATTTCCGGAAACTGGACCGCCAAGTACGCGAGCAAATTGCTACGTGGGACGGCAGCCAGGGCGAACTCCTCGACTCGATCTTTGCCAACCAGCAGGACATCGGAAGCTCACTCCAGGGCCGCACCTTCCAGGGTTTCTGGGACTACCTGATGTCCCCGCAGCTCAGGAGGGAACTCAACGACCTCCTTCACAGGGCCACGCAGATTGAGGCCTTGTCCCGCATGGACAACCTCCACACCATCACCAACCTCCACCAGGACTGGCTGCCGGCAGTGGAGCAGACCCAAAGCACAGTCAGGCAACTGTCGCAGCAAATGCGACGACTTTTGGACGACAAAGTCTTCCTTGAAAACAAGCGCATCATGCAACTGATCCGCAGCATCGAGGCGAGCGCGCTGGACCAACGGGACCAGCCGCCGTCGAACTTTGTCATGGAGATTGAGGCGCCGTCCGTGGACGTCGCCTTGCCGTTCGAGCGGCCACTTTATGAGCCGGGCAGCCGCGTGATGGTGATGGACGAGGTGGTAGCTGCGGATGACCAGGAGCTGGATGCCAGCGCGCTGTTCAGCCAGTTCCATGTTGACAGGGAGCGCCTGAAGTCCAACATCGAAAGTGTCCTTGAGGAGTCGGACCAAGCGACGCTGGCAGATATCACAGCCGCACACCCGTTATCGCAGGGCCTCGCGGAGGTGGTGGCGTATTACCAGCTTGCTGCAGAGTCGGACTGGGCAAGCATCGATCCCGAAAGCACGCAACAACTAACGTGGCAGTTGGAAGACGGCAGCACCCGGGAAGCAACCATCGAGCAAATCATCTTTGTGAGGCCGGCATGAACATTGCAAGCGAAACCACTACGTCGGACGAGCTGCCGGCGGTTGTGACCAAGCTGTTCAAGGGCGTTGTGTATGCGGAAACTGACGAGAAGGTGTGGCAGTCGCTGCTCACCTTGACATCGCAGGTGCGCGATTACGTGGCCGTGCTGGGGCTGAACCTGATCCTTGATGAGTCGGAGGGCTACGCCTTCCTGAAATCGCGTGAGGATCCCGAAGGCACGCTCCCCCGGCTTATCCCCCGCAGGCAACTCACCTTCGATGTCAGCCTGTTGCTCGCCTTGCTCCGGAAGCGGCTGCTGGAATTTGATACGAACAGCAGCGAACTCCGCCTGATCATGACGGAAGAGGAGCTGAGGGACATGGTCTCGGTGTTCTTACCGGAATCGAGCAACGAGGCAAGGATTCTGGACCGGTTGAGCACCAACATCAAGAAGGTGGTGGAGCTCGGTTTCCTGCGAAGGCTCCGCGGCGAAACGGGCACGTACGAGGTAGCGCGGATTTTGAAGGCGTACGTTGATGCGCAGTGGCTGGAAGAGTTCGACGCGCGGCTGGCCGACTATCGCGAATCACTCACCGGGAGTAAATGACCATGAGCACTGATGTTCAGGACAGCCTCTTCACGCTGGAGGAACAAGCGCACGACGGCGCTCTACCGCCCGGGTTCAGGCTGCAGCGTTTGGAGCTGCTCAACTGGGGCACGTTCCACGGCGGCGTGCGCACGTTCCGTTTGGATGGGGCGAACAGCCTGCTGACAGGCGACATCGGCTCGGGTAAGTCCACGGTGGTGGATGCGATCACCACGCTTTTGCTCCCCGCCAACCGGATTGAGTACAACAAGGCCGCAGGTGCCCAGAAGCGTGAACGCACGCTGATGTCCTACGTCAGGGGCTTCCACAAGAGCACCCGCAGTACGGGCGGCGAGTACTCCAAGCCTGTTGCGCTGCGAGCGCCGGGCACGCTCACGGTGGTCCTTGGCGTCTTCCACAACGACGTTGTGGACAAGACGATCACGCTGGGCATCACCTTGTGGACCATGCAGGAAGCCGGCCAGCCCACGCGTTTCTATTCCCTGGCCGAGACGGAGCAATCAATCGCCGAGGACTTCTCCAACTTCGGCCAGGATCCGGCCAAGCTGAAGAAGAAACTCCGCGCGGCCGGGGTGAGCGTCCACGATACCTTCGACCCTTACGCTGCGGCCTTCAAGCGGCACTTTGGCATCAGCGGCAACCAGGCCATGGATTTGTTCCACCGCACGGTTTCCATGAAGCAGGTGGAGAACATCACCCACTTCGTCCGCACCAACATGTTGGAGGACGATGACGTGGAGGCACGGATCACCAAGCTGATCAGCCATTTCGACGATCTCAAGAAGGCACATGAAGCCGTGGTCCGCGCAAAGGACCAGATCGAGATGCTCAAGCCGATCCGGGAAAGCGCAGCCACCCATCAGAAGCTGAGCTCGGAAGAACACCAGGCCCGCCAGCAACGTGACCAGCTGCATCCATGGTTCACCGACCAGCAGCTCAGGCTGAGCCTTGAACACCAGGCTGAGCTGGAGCAGACAGGTCAGAAGCTCCGCGAGGACAGCACCCAATTGGCCTCGGACATGGCCCGGCTTCGCCACGAACTCGCAATCGTCCAAGAGGATATACGCACCAGTGGCGGCGGCAGGCTGGCCGCCATCGACGCCGAAGTCGCGCAGCTTGAAGAGACGGCCCAGACGCAACGCAAGCGTTTCGAGCAGTACTCAGCTGCCGCCGTCGAGCTTGGGTTGAACGCTCCTGAAGACCGGGTTCTGTTCGATGCGAACCGGGCCCGGCTGGGCGAGGTGGAACAGAGCCTCGCGGTCAGGGCGGCGGAGCTGCAGGAGCGCCGCACCGCCTTCCATTCAGAACTCAACGAGCTGGCGGCGCGCAGGGAGAACATCGACGCCGAGTTGGCGAGCCTTGGTTCCCGGCCCACGTTGCTTGAGCGCCCGCAGCTGGAGCTTCGGCGTCGTATCTGCGAGGGCACTGGCATTGCCGAGTCCGCACTCCCCTATGCGGCCGAGCTGCTGCGCGTCCGCGAAGGCGAAGCCGAATGGGAAGGTGCCGCTGAGCGGACGCTGCGGGGCTTTGCGCTGTCCCTGTTGGTTTCGGCGAAACACTACGCTGCGGTGAGCTCGTGGGTTGACGCCAACGATCTCAAGGGCAGGCTTGTCTACCGGAAGGTGGGTGACTCGTACTCGTCACGGCCGCCTGCACCGGGGACCTTGGGGGCGAAGATCGCCATCAAGCAGGGCACGCCGTTCCGCGATTTTCTGCTGGATGAGCTCAGCACGCGGTTCGACTACATGTGCTGCGACACCATGGAGGATTTCCGCAGGTATCCCAAGGCGCTCACCATCAACGGGCAGTTGAAGGGCACCCGCGGCCGGCATGAGAAGGATGACCGCAAGGGTCTCATGGACCGGCGCACTTTCGTGCTGGGCTGGGACAACCACGAAAAAATTGTCCGGATCCGTGCCGAACGCGACGACGTCGATGGCAAGCACCGCAGCGTCGGTACCCAGTTGGCGAAGGTGGATACGTCTCTTGGTGACGTGGGCCGGTTGCGGCAGTTGCTGGGCAACGTCGGGTCCGTGGCTGAGTTTTCCGAGATCAGCTGGAAGTTGACCGCCCGCAAGGTCCAGGAACTGAAGGACGAGAAGCTCGAGCTCCAGTCGGGCAGCAGCGTATTGCAGCAGCTCACCGCGAAGGAGTCGGAGGTTTCCGGCCGCATTGAGCGGCTGCAAGAGCGGTCGGACAAGGTCCAGCAGAGGCTCGGCGCCAACGAGAATGCGGCGCGGGATATCGCGGCAGCTATTGAGGAATGCCGGCTGACGCTGACGGATCAACCGCTAACGGACGACGACGGCGTGTTGGCGGCAGTAGCCCAGCTCACCGCAGCGGCACTCGGTGACAAGGAACTCACCTACCGGAACACGGGTGCCGCTGAGAGTTCCGTTCGATCGGGGCTGACGGCGAGGATTGACGGGCTGACCAAGCGCATCGCGAATGCTGCCGCCACCACCGTGCGGCTCATGGCTGACTTCCGCAGCAAGTACCCCAACGAAACCACGGACATAGATGCAACCCTGGAAGCCGCGGATGAGTTCAACCGGCTCCTTGAACAGCTGGAGTGCGATGACCTGCCCCGGTTCGAGGCGCGATTCAAGGACTCGCTGACGCATAACACCATCCACGAGGTGGTCGCTTTCAATGCTTTCCTGGACAGCAGGCGGCAAGACATCGTGAACCGGATCAGCGAGATCAACCAATCATTGGCGGAGATCGAATACAACCCGGGCCGGCACATCCAGTTGGAGCACCAGAGCTCCACGGATCTTGATGTGAGGCAGTTCGGCATTGACCTGCGAGCCTGCTCTGAAGGAACCATCGGCGATGACGATCAGTACTCGGAACAGAAGTACCTCCAGGTGGAGCGGCTGATCGAACGCTTCCGGGGTCGCGAGGGCTACAGCAGCTTGGACGAACGCTGGACGGCCAAGGTCACTGATGTGCGGAACTGGTTTACCTTTTCGGCCTCGGAGAGGTGGACGGAGACCGGCGAAGAATTCGAACACTTCACGGACTCCGGCGGCAAGTCCGGTGGGCAGAAGGAGAAGTTGGCCTACACGATCCTGGCGGCGGCCTTGGCGTTCCAGTTTGGGTTGGCGGCTGGGAAGGGAGCTGCCCGGGGCGCTTCGGGCGGCGCCGGCAAGGGCAGAAGCTTCCGTTTCGTAGTGATTGACGAGGCCTTCGGCCGGGGCTCCGACGAGTCCGCACGGTATGGCATGGAGCTGTTCCAACGCATGAAGCTGCAGTTGCTGATCGTCACACCGTTGCAGAAGATCAACGTCATCGAACCTTTTGTGGCGCACGTGGGCTTCGTAGCCAACACCAACGGGAACGACTCCCAGCTTCGGAACATGACCATCACGGAGTACCGCGAAGAACGGCAGAAGCGTGCCGGGTAAGTCTGCGCGGTCCCGCTGGACGTCGCTGTCCTCGCTGCGAGCGATGTCATTAACTGCGTGGGACCGCGGACAGCTGTTGCGGGAGGCTCTTGAACCCTCCGGCACGTATCCGCGGCGCCGTGCTTTAAAGCGGCCCTCTGCCACGGAGCTTCGCGACAATTATTCGGCTGCCCGTGAATGGGCTGCGGAGCTGTTCGCCGCCGCAGGCCCGTTCAGTCTGGAAACGCTCGACGTCGGCCGCACCACTATCGGTTCAAACCACCTTCCCGCTGTGGCTGTGTTTCCGTCGGTGGAGGACGAGGTTGGATTCGTTGGTAAATTGCGGGAGTTAGCCCGGTTCCGAACTCTTACTGCTTCACTGGTGGATCTTGATCCCTTGTTGAAGGCGTGGGCGCTGAAGCGACCACTCGCACTCTTGGAGTTGGGCGATGCAGCGTTGACTGCTGCGCGGGTGGCTTTGTGGCTCCGCGATCATCCCACTCCGGGGATCCATGTTCGGCAGTTGAGCCTGCCCGGGGTGCACACGAAGTTCATCGAGACGCATCGGCGGACGATTGACGAGATTGCATTGGTGCTTCAGAGCTCCCAGGCCCAGGATGCACCGCCCGTCGCTTCAGGCGAGGACGAGCTGCTGGACGTGCCCGCGGTTTCTGACGCCGGCGAGGCCTTGCTAGGACGATCCGCCGCCCGAACCCCGGCTGCACGCTTCGCGGTCCGCCACGGCTTTCTCCATCCCCCGGAACAAGTGCGCTTCCGGCTTCTGGATCCGGCAATCCCGTTGCTGGGTGATGCCCGGGACATCACTGTGACAGCATCAGCCTTCCGGACCCTTCGGCTGCCCGTCACTCACGTGATCATCACCGAAAACCTCGTGAACTTCTTGGCTCTTCCGGAGCGGCCGGACACAGTGGCGATCTTTGGTGCTGGCTATGGATTTTCCTCTCTGCGGGAGGCCTCCTGGTTGCAGGAGTGCGACGTTCTGTACTGGGGGGATCTGGACACGCACGGTTTCCGGATCCTGGATCAGCTCCGCTCCGTCCATCCGCATGTGTCGAGCGTGCTCATGGACGAGAAGACCCTGCTGGCACATCGCGATGCTTGGAGCGTGGAGGCAACCCAGTCCCGCGCTTCTCTGGGCAGGCTGACTCCTGAAGAAGCCCGCCTCTACGAGGCTTTGCAGACGGGCAGCTACGGCGACGGCGTGCGACTGGAACAGGAGCTGATTGGCTGGGAGTGGGCGATGGAGAGGCTTGAGAGTGGAATGAACACTAAACCTTTCCGTACATTTGCCGTACACTAGAGCAAGGAGGTAAGACCTTGGCAATCACCAAATCGCGACGCTTAGAGTTGCGCACTGACGAATCCACGGACCGGTTAATCGCTGAAGCCGCGGAGCTTCTCCATGTTTCAAAGACTGCGTTTGTAACTGACGCAGCCCGACAAGCCGCACAGCGGGTCATCGCGCGCGCAGATGTCACCCTCATGGCTCCGGAAGTTTTTGACTCAATGATGGCTTCACTGGATGTTCCTGACGAGTCAGCAGGGCTTGAGGCGCTTTCCAGGCTCCCTAGACTTATCCGTCGATGAATGAACCTACCTACGACGTTGTGAAGTTGGCCCCCGGCATCGAACTGGGGGCCTTCGATTGCGGTGAAGCAAGCTACAACGAGTGGCTCACCGAGTACGCATTGAAGTCAATGGATTCGGGGGCAAGCATGGTCTACCTTCTCCTTGAGAACAAAGCCACTGACGACAGCCGCGTAGCTGGGTACTTCGCCATCTGCCCAACGCTTGTCGTCCGGGATGACATGCCTAAACCTGTACAACGTAATATGCTCCGAAACACTCCCGGCTGGCTCCTGGCCAAACTCGCCCTCGACATCACGCTTCGGGGCGACAAGGAGAAACGATGGGGTTCACAGCTACTGCGCGTGGCATTAGAGACCCTGGTTGAAGCCGCAGCCGTCGGAGGAGGGCAAGTTATCGTCGTTGATGCTGATAACCCAGGTCTGGTCGGGTGGTACACGCGTCATGGCTTCACAGCGACGGGCGCTGACGATCTACGCCTGTACATGAAAGTCTCGACCGCCCGGAAGTACCTGATGAACGCCGTCGCCTGATCTTCTAGATCTCGCCTTCTCCCAACGGCTAAACCGCCCGCCAACACAACGAATCCAGTCACGGCCGTCACGTTTCGCCCCCAGCAGACACCTGATGAAGGGATAAACGCGAAAGCTGAGGCGGGACATTTAGATGGACAACGAACACGGAGCCAGCGGAACCAAGCTCGGACTACTGCCGTTCAACAGCATCTCGCGCCCGGCACGGAGGCTCTAAGTACGCCGTGTTGCAGTCGAATCGCACTCGGGCGGGTTTGCTGGCGGTCGTGGTCAGCTTGTCCTCCATGCAAGTGGGCAATGGATTGGCCGTTGGACTGATCGAAGCCATGGGCCCCAGCATGGCGACGACACTAAGGGTGGGCATCGGTGCGCTGCTGCTTCTGCCAGCACTCCTGCTCAATGGGTCTTCGATAGCTCCTCGCCCTCGCTCTCGCCCAAGGCAGGTCGCGGCGTATGGCATTGTGTTGGGCTTAATGCAGGTTTCCTTCTACCAGGCAATTTCCCACATCACGCTGTCACTGGCTGTTTCCATAGAGTTCCTGGTCCCACTCATCGTGGGCTGTTTGCGTTCACGGTCCCCTCGGACCAAGCTGCCAGCGGTTGGAGCCATGCTCGGGCTAGGTCTTATTGCCGATTACAGCGGAGGCTCAAGCCTTGCTGGGGCATTGTGGGCCCTACTGACGGGCGTCCTCCTGAGCATCTACATCAAGCTCGGGACCGACATGCCACCCGGAACTCACCCGTTGGTGATGCTGTCCAAGGCCCTTTGGATTGCCTTGCCGGTTGTCGTAGCGGCCCAGCTCATGTCCCCATCGTCAGTTCCCCCAACCATGGTTCCGTTCACGTCCGGGGCAATCGCCGTAGCGGTTTTGACGATGATCATTCCGTTTTCCTTGGAATTGTTTGCAATGGCGCGTCTGCGGCCTCTCCCATTCGCGATGATCTCGGCCTTGGATCCGGCCTTAGCATCGGCTGTCGGGGCCGTGGCCCTTCATCAACTTCTGAATCTCCGTCAATTCACGGGGTTGATTATTCTTACCGGATGCGCCGTTCTGGCCATCTGGGCAGACACAAAACGGGCCCCCGATAACCACGTGAAGAGCTAACGAACATTGGCATCCCCGCCGCAGAGCCAAATCGCGTCTGCCGTCCAATCCACCAGATGGTGACTATCGAACCGCCCGGGCCGTAAGCTGCAGACGGATCTCTTCTCACGCCTAAACCAGGAGGACGAGCAATGCAGATGCCCAAGCCGTCGGATGCCGACAAGGAACGTTTCCGTTCAGTGCTGCCCGACCATCCCGACGTCGTCGTCAAACCAATGTTCGGCAACCTCGGCGCTTTCGTGAATGGCAACATGTTCGCCGGTCTGTTCGGGCCTACTATCGGCGTCCGCCTTTCCGAGGCCGACAAGGCCGAGCTCGAGTCGGATCACGAGACTCAACCTTTCGGCCCCGAAGAACGCCCCATGGGCGGTTATGTTGGTCTGCCCGAAGCGTGGAACGAGGACGCCGCGCAGGCCGAGCCTTGGGTGGCCAAGGCCTTTGACCATGTTGCAGCCCTGCCGCCGAAGGCACCCAAGAAAAAGGGCTCCAAAAACTAGGACCTCTTCAGCTCGACGGACCCTCGCCAAACCAGCCAATAAGTGCTGAGATCAAGCTATGCCCTCGATGAATGGACGAACAGCGCTCGTGACCGGGGCCACGGGCGGCCTGGGTAAGGCCATCGCCACTGCACTTGCACGCGAAGGAGCGTCCGTCGTCGTGGTTGGACGTTCAGCAGCGCGGGCAGAAGATGCCATCCGCGATATCCGGGCCAAAGAACCGAACGCGGTTCTCGAACCGCTCGCTTGCGACCTCTCAAGCCAGGCCTCGATCCGGTCGGCAGTAGACGGGTTCCTGTCGCGCCACGACAAGTTGGACGTGCTGATCAACGCGGCTGGAGTATTCCGCAAGGAGCGTCACGTGACCCCGGATGGGCTTGAGCTCACGTTCGCCACGAATGTGATGGGCTACTTCCTGCTGACGAACCTGCTCCTGGACGCGCTCAAGCGCGGCGCCGGCGCAGATGGGGCGCGGACTTCGAGGATCGTTAACATCGCCTCCAAGTATTCGGGAGGCCCGTCCACCACCAAGATCGACTTCGACGATCTGCAAACCGCCAAGGGCAGTTACAGTTACCTTCGCGCCACTCCCCCAACAATGCTCGGTCGGGTCCTGTTGACGCAGGAATTCGCGGAGCGCCTTCGCGGATCCAACGTGGTGGTGAACGCCGTGCACCCGGGCCTGGTAAAGCACACGGCGCTACTCCAGGACGTTGGCGGACCTTTCCGCTGGATGACGAACACCTTCGGCGCGACTGCTGAGAAAGCTGCCGATACCCCCGTCTGGCTGGCCACCGCTCCAGAAACTGCCGCTGTGTCCGGGAAGCTCTGGGCGAAACGCAAGGAACTGCCGACGCCCGGCATGGGCTCTGATCCGGCGGCGCGGAAGCGGCTGTGGGAAGAGTGCACCCGCCTGGCCAAGATCCTGTGACATTCCGCCCCTGAACAGCCCTCCCGAAGCCGCATCTCCAGGCGTACAGTGCAGCCATGGAACCCATTCGAGTGGTCCTCCTTCCGGGCAGTGTCCTTCCTGCGGGGCCCGCCTATGGTGCGCTGCTTGAGGCCTTGGGGCCGGACGTCGACGCCGTGGCCAAGGACCTGGATCTCTATGAGGGCGACCAACCGCCGTCGGACTGGACGCTCGACACCGAAGTCGACGGCGTCCTGCGGGAGGCAGGCGCCAAACAATGGGACATGTTCCACCTCGTGGGCTATTCGGGCGGCGGGGCCGCGGCCCTCGCCTTCGCTGCCAAGTATCCCGAGCGCCTGCTTAGCCTCACACTGTTGGAACCCGCATGGGCGGGAGACTGGGGCTGGAGCCAGGCCCACGCCCGCTTCTGGGAGCAGCTGGGCGCGCTCGAGTCGCTGCCTCCGGAGCAGTTCATGCCGGAGTTCATGAGGCTGTCGGTGAGGCCCGACGTCGTCCTGCCGCCTCCGCCGGCGGGTGACCCGCCGCCGTGGATGGCCAAGCGGCCTGCCGGAATCAGGGCGTTCCTGAAGGATTTCCGGAACTATCATCTGGACCGCGAGCGCCTGGCTTCTTTTGAACGTCCCGTGCTGTACGTTCTGGGCGGCCTGAGCAACCCGGACCAGTACGGTGACATCGCCGATCGCCTATCCACTGTTTTCCGGGACTACCGTGTGGAGGTGTTTGAGGAACGCCACCACTTCGATCCCCCGCACCGGATTGAACCCGGGAGGCTCGCGGGCATGTTGCGCGAGCATTGGCAACGAGCCGAGGGCAGCAACAATGCCGACTAAGCCAATAGACACGGTCATCATCGGCGCAGGGCAGGCGGGACTCGCGACGAGCTACTGGCTCACCCAGGCCGGCGTCGAGCATCGGATATTGGAGCGTCGGGATTCCCTGGGTGGCGCATTCCAGGATCGCTGGGACGGGTTCTATATGAACACGCCGAACTTCAGCCTGGACCTGCCCGGCATGCCCTACACCGGCGACGAGCCTGAGGCCTTCATTCCCCGCAACGCTGTGGTCAACCTCTTCAGGCGCTACGCGGAGGTGATCGGCGCTCCCGTCCACACGGGCGTGGACGTAACGCGGCTGGCCGCTTCCCCCGACGGCGGATTCAGTATTGAGTCGTCGCTCGGGCACATGAAGGCCCGCAAGGTGGTGTTGGCAACCGGCGCGTACCAGGTCCCCAAGGTCCCGGCCGTGGCCGCCGGCCTTTCCAAGGAGATCGTCCAGCTCCACACGCACGACTACCGCAATCCGAACCAGCTGCCCGACGGCGCCGTCCTCATCGTCGGAACAGGCCAGTCCGGCGGTCAGATCGCCGAGGAACTGCACGACGCCGGCCGCGAAGTCCACCTTGCCGTCTCCACCTGCCCCGAAGCACCCCGACGCTACCGCGGCCACGACCTCATCTACTGGATGCTCGAAACCGCCAAGCACGGCCCCGACTACGGCATCAACGCCCTCACCCGCGAAGCACTCCCCTCCCCCGCCGCCCGCTTCGCCTGCAACCCACTGCTCTCCGGCACCGAAGGCGGCCACGACATCCACCTCCGCGAACTCGGCCGCCGCGGCATGCACCTGCACGGCCGCCTGGAGAACGTCGACGACGGCGACATCACCTTCAGCGACGACCTCCCCGAACGCCTCGCAACAGTCGAATCCAGCTTCAACCAACGCATGCGGAAAGCCATTGACGCCTACATTGCAGCGGCGGGGATTGATGCTCCAGGGCAGGCCCCCTTGCCCTCGGACGACTGGCTGCCCGCTGAGCCAGCGAGGTTGAACCTGGCCCAAGCAAACATCACGTCAGTCCTGTGGGCCACCGGATACAAACTCGACCTGTCCTTCATCGACATCCCCGTCCTGGACGAATGGGGCTACCCAAAGCACACGGCCGGCGTCACCGAACAGCCCGGCCTTTACGCGGTGGGCCTCCCGTGGCTGACACGGCACTACTCATCGATCCTCGGCGGTGTGGGGCTGGACGCGGAGTACGTGGCGGGGCGCGTTGCCGCGTGAATAATGGCCTAAGGACACACCGCCGCGGAACAGAACTTAGCGATAGGGACCTCATATCTGTCATTGCCGTAGGGAGTCTTGGTATTCGAGCGCGTTACCGACCTGAGTGGGCCCGGGCAGCTCATGCTCCGGCCTTCGCAGGACGTTGGGTCAAACGACGCTGGGCAGCGAGATCCTGATCGCTCGTTGAGACGCGCCGATTTTCATTCCAGTCATACATAAGGAACACGATTGCGGTAATCTCCCCTCATAGTGCATCTCATCGTGCGGTCTTATGTACGTGATCCAAGCCAGCAACAGCATGGAACGTGTAAGTGGTTCCATCGGCACGATGATCGACCGGCTTACGGGCGCGCAAGTTCACCACCCAGCACAAGGTTCACAACGAGGAACAGACGAGGACCGCACCCGGTCTGGAAAGAGAAAAGTAAAAGAGTAATTGGTATTGCAGTTTCTCTTTCGGTCCAAAATAACTTTCCCGTTAACTTTTCGCCGCATCTGCTGATGAGGCGATCCGCAATGGGCACTTAGTATATGGGAATGAAGCTAAGCGCAGACCCCTACCAGATGGGGTTCCAACGGATGAAGGAACTGGCCAAGTCCGACTACAGTGGCCGGAACGAAGACACGACTCGCTTTCAGCTTATCGATGCTCTTTTGGTCGAGTGCCTCGGGCATCCTCGCAGCTCATTCGTAACTGAGGAACACGCAAAACCCGGCTTCGCAGACTACGTTATTTCCGCCCCAGGCCGTTCCCTTGTAATCGAAGCAAAGAGGGAGGGCAAAGCCTTTGAGCTTCCCGTCGGGCTCGAAGGCCGAACTACGGTATCAATGCAAACCCTATGCGGAGACCCAATGGCTAAAGAGGCCGTCGAGCAAGTACTCGGATATGCGCAAAGGATGGGCATCCCCTTAGCTGGTATTGCGAACGGTCATCAGCTGGCGGTGTTTCTGGGCTCTCGGACGGACGGCAAATCACCATACGAAGGAGATGCCCTGGTTTTCGCATCCTTCAAAGACATGGTGGAGAGATTCAGGGCGCTTTGGGACATGTTGAGCCGAGAGGCTCTCGTTCAACGAAAGCTCGTGCAAGTTCTGATGGCGGGCTCCCCAAACGAGCAACCACCACCGAAAATGTCGGCAAGTCTTCTCAATTATCCAGGTTTCCGCCGTCGCTCCGCTCGGGAGACCGATCTGAAGATTCTTTCAACCGTTTTCATTCAGGACATCGAAGGAGACGCACACGTCTCTGATGACTTCCTCAGAGAGTGTTACTACGAGAGCGGGACGCTTTCACAGTACTCGTTGGTAAGCAAAGAGATATTGAGAAATCGCTATTCCGCTCTGCCGGACCTGCTCGGCGTCGAAGCGGAGGGCGTTCGGAGCAAGAAGGGCCTTGCTCCGTCGCTCAAACATGATCTCGTAGCTGGCGCTGTTAGCAGCAAGCCTATAGTCCTTCTTGGTGATGTAGGCGTCGGCAAGACGATGTTCATCAAGCACCTGCTGCGGGTTGAAGCTGCACAGGAGCTAAAGACTAGCTTGGTCTTCTACGTCGATTTCGGTCGACAGCCAGCCCTCCAGACGGAGTTGCAGCAACATATAGTCGACACCGTCATTGAGCAATTGGAGGTTGACCACGGTATAGACCTCTTGGAGAACACTTTTGTAAGAGCCGTATACAACCCAGAACTGAACCGCTTTCGAAGGGGAATTTATGGCCCGCTAGCTGATGCCGACCCAGCGACGTATGCATCACGGGAACTTGAGCATCTCTCCCAGCTCATCGCTAACAAGGCGAGACATCTTGAGCGTTCACTAAAGCATCTAGACGCTACCGCGCGAAGGAAGTCCGTACTCGTTCTCGACAACATCGATCAACGATCGACTGACTTCCAGAACGAGATTTTCGTTATCGCGCAGTCACTCAGTTCATCACTTGGTGCCACCGTGTTTGTCTCTTTGAGGCCAGCGACTTTTTATGATTCAAAGCGGCGAGGCGTCTTAGCTGCGTATCAACCTAGAGCATTTCTCGTGGCTCCTCCCCGAGTCTCGGAGGTCATCGCTAAAAGGCTCGCCTTCGCTAGGAAAAAGCTCGTTGATCAAGACTTGGAAATGAGTGGGTTAAGCGTCAGCACGGAAGACCTGTTGGTGTATCTTGACGCACTCGAACTCGGATTCACCCGAGACAAGATACTGATCGAGCTCCTGGAAAATCTCAGCGGGGGCAACGTTCGACTTGCCTTGGAGTTTCTCTCGGCCTTCATCGGCAGTGGTTACGTTGACACGGCTCGCGTCTTAGAAGTAGCCGCAAACGGAAACAGCTACGTCATCCCGGCACATGAGTTCCTCCGCTCCATACTTTTTGGTGAGAACGACTATTACGACCCGTCATCAAGCCGAATTGTTAATCTGTTTGACATCATTATCGGAGATGAAAGAGAGCACTTTCTGCTCCCCCTGCTTCTTGGTTACATTCATACGACGGGGCAGCCTCGACTGAACGAGGGGTACGTGAACGCAGAGGACATCTTCGAGGTTGCCCAAAAATGGGACTTCCTGCCGGAACAGATTCAATGGCAGTTGGGCCGTGCGGTCGCGCACAGGCTTCTTGAAACTGCTCCGGGACAAGAATCCAGCGGGCCATTCAGAATCACGAACGTAGGGGCCTACATGCATAAGGAGATGATCACTCAATTCTCGTACCTCGACGCAATGGTAGTCGATACCCCAATCTTGGACCCCAGTGTTAGATCAGCCCTTATAGACTCGAGGAGCATCGAAGATAGGCTGGCCCGGGCGGAAGTCTTCAAGTCATATCTCGATGGAGTCTGGGAGTCCTTTGTTGCCCCGGATTCGCTTGCTTTCGACTGGAACATTCAGGGCGCTCGACTGTCCTCCAACATGGATGAAGCGCAACGGAAGGCTCAACGCGCTCGTCAGCGCCGACAGGATCCGGCCTGACGCCGGCAGCATCGATCTCCTCAACCCATTGCGTCCAACGATCTCAATCTCGACTTGACCGTATGAACCCCGTCCTCGACTGCCTGATCAGGGCTTCTGGACATACGGGTCCGCATCACCTGGTCGTCTGGGCGTAGCTGCCCCAAGACTTGGATCGCCGACTTGGATCGCCCGCGCCACCGCTGTCGCAGTAGCAACGAACGGTAAAGGATCGTCTTACGTGCGCCCGGTGCTATACCGAGCGATCTCAAACTCAATTGGTGGGATCAAGTCACAACCTTGGGGAAGTGTCCCCAAGGTTGTGACTGTCCTCGTTCGAAGGAATGGGACACCACCAACATCGGTTGTGGGTGCGGCAAATCTGCGGACCTATCGGTGGGGACCGATACTGCGAAGGAGGGATACTGCCCGCTACACGCAGTGCGGGCGATACGTTGGATCGGCGGGGCCGCTTTGGAGGAGCGCGTTGGAGACGAGGGACCACACGTTCGGATCGTTAGGAGATTGATCGTGTTCGAAAGTGTCGAGTGGGCAGTAGTCCTGAAGCACAAGGTTGGACACTTGCTTCACCGGCCCAACAAGAGCCTGGCTCGTGTAAGGGGTAACGACCTCGTCGTAACGGGTCGAGATGACGGTGTAGGACGGGCCGGGTACGGTGTCGCCGATCGAGTTGAGCTCGGCCATGAACGCCGACCCGGCATGCTGGTCCGCGCACGCCTGGCACAGGGTGCTCGTTGCGGTCGTGTCGAGAATCATCCCCGCGGGCGACGGCGCGATGAGACCTTGAGTGCCATGGCTCGACGGCGCAATGCCGACGAGGTGGTGCACATACTTGGCGCCGCCGAGGAAGCCGATGTAGTACCGCGGCATCATCCCGCCTTGGCTGTGCCCGACCAGATCGACCTTCTTCGCACCCGTCGCGCCGAGAACTGATTTCACGAACGTCGCAAGCTCAGCTGCGGAGTTCCGAATTGCCCCGCTGGCGGGGACACCGTTGGCCACCCCATAGTTGAGCGCGAAGACGCAGTACCCCTGGTCCTTGAGCACTGGCGAAAGCAGCGCCCAGTTCTTGTACATTGTCTCGAACGTCCCCGGGACGAGGACCACCGGATATGGATGCACGCTCGAAGGCTTGCACGTCCAGTCATTGGCTCCGGGCGGGTCCGGCGAGATCGAGTCGGCCTGAGCCGCGGGTGCGGCGAAGAGTCCAATCGTGAGCGCCGCAGCGGCGAGGACGGCAGTGAGTCGGAATCGGCGCATGGCCTGCCTTTCTCTGGGCCGCGAACCCCTATGTCCGCGGCATTCCTAGTTACTTTGCAGTAACTTACCGGCGGGTTGCAATAGGGTGCGAAGATATTGAGAAAACGTGCACCTGCACGCGGACCGGGTTTGCCGCACAAGCGCTCGTAAGTCGATCTTCACTGGGCGGCGCAGTAATCCGCAGCGGACCAAGGTCCAGTGGAAGTCCTTAGCGCCGGCCTCGGCCGACCAAGATCAAGGCAGCGAAGGCCATTGCATAGGCTGCCAGGATGCCTCCCTTCATCATGATGGTCCAAAGGCGAGCCGACTTCTCCTCGAGGCTGGGCCCCATGAGCGGAGCCTTAGCCGATTTCGGTCATATCCCCCACCCCGGGCGTCCCCTCAACCAGGGCGTACCGCTGCATCACGGCACCCTTTGGCGAGGCGACCACCGGCTCGATGAGTTGAAGGTTCGTCGGTACGACGCCATCGGCGAAGACTTTCTTCCCACGGCCAAGGAGGATCGGATACACCCACAGATTGAGCCGGTCGAAGAGCCGCTCCGCGAACAGGGTCTGCACAAAGTCCAAGCTGCCGATCACGTGAATGTTCTCGTGCTTGCCGCGGAGCTCGTGCAAGGAAGCCGCCACATCGGGACCAAGCTGGGAGGAACCATCCCACTCGAGGTCCAGCGACTGACGCGATGCCACGTACTTCGGTATGCGGTTGAACAACCGTGCGATTCCATTGTCCTGGTGTGGCCAGTACGACGCGAAGATGTCATAGGTCCGGCGCCCGAGCAGCAGCGCGTCCATCCCCACCATCCCTGATTCGACCTGTTCACCAACGGCATCGTCGAAGAGAGGCGCCTGCCAGCCGCCAAACTCGAAACCGCCTTCTGGATCTTCCTCAGGGCCACCGGGCGCCTGAGCGACGCCGTCGAGCGTAGTGAACAGGTCAATATGGATCAGTCCCATGTCGGGTTCCTTCCCTGCTGCCCGTCGTCACCCCGGCGACAGGATCATGTCGAGGCTTCCACACGAACCCCCGCGTGGCAATGGTCACCAGAGAAGAACGACGACGGCGACAGCACATTGCGCTGTCGCCGTCGCCGACATGGGGCTGAGTTACGGAAGCCCTCTACGCTTCCTTCAAATCAAGCTGCGGTGCCGGCCGCCGGAAGCCGCGGGTGAGGATGGCGAGGTAGACGAGGCCCACGCCAGCCCATGCAAGCCCAAAGGTAAAGGACAATCCACTCAGGCTCGTCCACAACCAGATAGTTAGCGCAAAGCCGATTCCCGGCAGTATCAGGTTGTAGATCACTCCCCTGGTGCCGCGGTCCTTCCGGTCAAAGTAGTAGTGCTTGATGACCGACAGGTTGACGATGGAGAACGCGACCAGCGCTCCGAAGCTGATGAGCGAGGAGATGGTCAACAGGTCGAGCACGAAGGCCAGCAGTGAGACGCCCGATGTGATCAGAATCGGAAGAACGGGCGTTTGGAATCGAGCATGAAGCCTTCCCAAAGCTGGCGGGAACACGCCGCTGCGGCCCATGGAGTGGATGATGCGTGAGACCGAAGCCTGCGAGGTGAGCGCCGATCCGAGGCTGCCCGCGACATAGGCAGCCGTGAAGAAGGCGACGAGCAGCTCCCCACCTGCTTTGTCGATGACCTCGATGGCAGCGGAGTCCACATCGTTGAAGCTGCTGACCGGAAGAACCAGGTGGCTGATGTAAGCCAGACCGAGGAAGATGACGCCGGCCAGGATGGTGGTCAGCATGATGGCCTTGGGCAGGTTGCGCTTCGGGTCCCTTGTTTCCTCGGCGAAGGTGGAGACGGCGTCGAACCCGAGGTAGGAAAGGCAGAGGATGGCGGAGCCTGCGAAGATCGGTGAGAGACCTTCGGCACCCACGGCGCCGGTGAAAGGCGCCATCAAGTCCAGGTTGCCGGTGCCCGTGATGGATGAGAGTCCCAGTGCGACGAATAGAACGATGAAGAGCGCCTGAAGCCCCACTACTACGAAGTTGGCCTTCGCAATCGCCGTGATGCCCATGACGTTTAGCACTGTGACAGCGACGATGGAGACAATCATGAACACCCAAGCAGGGATAGCCGGGAAGGCAGCCTCCATATAGATGCCGATGAGCAGGTAGTTGATCATCGGCAGCAACAGGTAGTCGAGTAGGAGCGACCAGCCGGCCATGAATCCCAAGCCGGCGCCGAACGACCGCGTCGCATACGTGTAAGCGGAACCACCGAACGGGAACGCCTGCGACATCCGACCATACGAGCGTGCCGTGAAGAGCATGACCACGAGCGTCACGGCGTAGGCGGCCGATAGTCGCCCACCCGTGAGTTCCACCACGATGCCGTAGGTGCTGAAGATCGTCAGGGGCACCATGTAAACCAAGCCCAGCAACACCAGCGACGGAACACCGAGAACACGGCGCCAACCCTGGTTTACGGTCTGAGCGGAAATTGGCCCCACAGGCTTCTCGCCTGCCGGTGTATCTGTATTGAATGTGGGGGTCATGGGGATCCTAAGTCGTCATGCTGGGTTACTAACGAAGCTTCCGGCCTTGCCGAAACTTCCTAGCTGCGACCGGACCTGCGGGGTTCCCGCGATCCTGAAGTGCTGGATTGGCTCGAGCTCTACCGTTAAGGACACGAGCCTCATGCTAGAAATGAATAGCGTTCATTTATTGTGGCGGTGAGCCGGCTCACAGTCAATATGTGAAGGAGTGACGGACCAGTCGGGCCTTTGCAACAATCCCTATCGCGGTGCCGGGCACACAGATCTCGAAGGCCATGGCCGCGGCCGCGTTCTCATGAAAGCACCGACGGCGGCCACGACATCCACCTCCGCGAACTCGGTCGGCGCGGCATGCACCTGCAGAAGAGCAGCCTCCAACACCGGAGGACGACTGGCTACCCTCCGAGCCGGCCCGGCTGAACCTGGCCCAGGCAAACATCACCTCAGTCCTGTGGGCCACCGGATACAAACTCGACCTGTCCTTCATCGACATCCCGGTGGTCGACGAATCGCTCTACCCAAAGCACAAGGCCGGCGTCACCGAACAGCCCAGCCTGTACGCGGTGGGGCTTCCGTGGCTGACACGGCACTACTCGTCGATCCTCGGCGGCGTGGAACTGGACGCGGAGTACGTGGCGGGCAAAAATGCCTAACTTGGAAGACCTGGCTTTCCGGGAACCATTTGCGGAGCTGCGGACACTACAAGGCATGAGGCAAACGGGGGAATCCGATCAAGACCTGTGGCAAGAGTGCGTCGCAGGCAACGCTGACGCATTCGGTGCCCTATTCGACCGGCATGCGGATGCTGTCTTCCGGTACTGCCTGAGCCGTTGCGGTTCCTGGCATGATGCCGAAGAACTCGCTTCAATCACCTTTCTAGAGGCATGGCGGCAACGGGACAGGCTCAAACTGGAACGAGACAGTGTCTTGCCTTGGCTTCTTGGGGTCGCAACAAACGCGAACCGCAACCGTGCCAGGGCAGCCAAACGGCATGCCGCTTTTCTTGCCAGGCTGCCGCACTCGGATTCACGTCATGGGGAACACGAAGCCGACCATGCGGAAGCGATCGCTTCGAGGCTCGACGCCGAACGTTCCGTCCGAGACTTGCTGGCCACGACGGCGGGACTAAGCGACGGCGAACGCGACGTAGTGATCCTGTGTCTACTGAACGGAATCGGTCAGGACGAAGCTGCAACAACACTAGGCATCCGCGCCGGGACGGTGAAGTCAAGACTTCACCGCGCCCGAGTTAAGCTGACCGCCTTCAGTAGGCCAAAAGAGCGCATCGAACAAACCGACACGAAAATCGTTGAAACGAGACTGTCATGAACCTGTCTGAAGTGACTTATCCGAAGGACACCAAAAACCGCGTCCAGATCCTTCTCGTCGAGGAAGCGAACCGGACATCCCGGTCCGCTCGTAACTGGCTAGAAAACACCGGGATACGGGCCAGAACACTGCAGCCCCTCGGGGCCGACGCCCAACATGGAAGTTCCGCCTCACGCGCCGAAAGCAACGGCGAAGCCCAAGCGCAAAAGCTCTCGCAGCCGAAAAGGATAATCCGGAGGACAATCCTTGTCTCCGCAGCGGCAGCGGTGCTGGCTGGTGGCCTCGTCGCATCGGACGTAATTCATCTTGGAGGAAACACCATTCCGGCAACGGCTCATGCTGCAGAGCTGTTGAACAGGGCAGCCGACTCCGTCATCGCAACGACGGATCCGGCGGTTGGTCCGGGACAGTACTTAAGGCTCGATATAGCCGAATCAATAATCAATGCCTCCGAAAACGGTCTCATGTGGACCGCGCGCTCCGACAACCAGCTCTTTGTTCCGTACGACCGGAACGGTGAATGGGTCCTTAATCTTGGTCCTCTTGAGCCGGCTGAATACTTCGGCACCGCCACCAAGGAAAAAATCGAAAACTACTATAGGTCCAAAGGGCTCCAAAGCCCTGAGCCCGGTCGACAACTACGCGGTCTGGGTGGCAGCGTGGTTTTCAGCGCGAATTCCGTGACATTTGGGAATCTGAGCCCAGCGGAGGAAGCGACCATTCCGAGGGAACCTGCGGCCTTGGTGGATTGGATCAAGGCCGAGATCAAAGGCACCGACGCCAGCGTTTGGAGCTTCATTGCAGGTCAGTTGGCCACCGGCGTCGTGCCGGCCGAGTGGAGGGCAGCGCTCTACCGGGCCGCAGCCCTGGTTCCCGGCGCCATCGTCACGGAACAACAGACCGCATTGGATGGCCGCTCCGGGACAGCCGTCGGCAGAACAGAGGACGGGGTGCGCACGGACGTCATCTTTGACCCGGCCAGCGGGCTATTCATCGGCATGCGCGCGGTGAACGAAACAGGAAACTCAATCGTCCCCGCGGGCACCACCACAACTTGGACTTCCGTCCGAACATCAGTCGTAGACTCTATCGATTGACTGTTACCCGGTCCTGGGTGGGGCGCATGAGCGGAGCCTAACCAATTTCGGTCATATCCCCCAGCCAGGTCGTCAGCGCGACACCAACGCCACAGCAAGCGATTATGAATCAGGCTCTTCTGTCCTCCAACCTTCAAGCGGGAGTCGCTGGCGGCGGATGGCTTTGAGCTTCTCCGCGGCAAGCCTAGCAAGGACTCGCCAGATAGGCTTACCGCGAAGAAGCCTTGATGTTACCCAACGAACCGGGAGACATAAACCTAGGCTCGTTCAACTTAAGGCCAGCTCAATTCCCATCCGGGTTTGGACCACTGACTAAAGAATCGAAGTCAACAATTATGAATTCATCGGAAGTCTCACAACCAGAAGGCAACGCAAAACCTCATCAAAGCATCCCTCAGCGAACCCCCGATCCACCCCGTTGCCTATTTTGCCGCACCACCTCCGGGAAGCGCTCACGCGAGCATGTGCTCCGCAAATCGTTCAAGGACAAGTTTCCCCGTGTCCCAAGCCTTTCCTTTTCGTATATGTCGAGTTCTGGCACGGAACTCATCGAACGACCCATTACGCAGTTTGACATGACGGTGAATAATGTCTGCAGAGAATGCAATCAAGGTTGGCTGAATGATCTGGAATGCGCTGCTGAGCCGATTATCTACAAACTTCTCGAGAGCACCCACGGAAGATGTCTAACTGCGGACCAAATCCAGTTACTTGGATTCTGGGCCTTGGTACGCTCGCTGCTTTTGACGCACGTCAGTCCTCAAGGACGTGTCCCACACTCAGTCTTTGAGCGAGCGTATAGCAGCCGGTCCGTGCCACCGGGGTGCTACGTTCAACTTGGCGTATCCACAACCTATCTATGGGAGGCAGGGAGTCACCAATCCATTCGAATCCAGCCCGGAAATCAATACCTAGCATTCGTTGGATTCGGGCTTGGTGGCCTGCTGTTCCTGACTTCAATAAGTGATTCATCAGTCGACGCCACAAGACTCGGTCGAGACGTTAGCCGACAACCGAGATTGTGGTTTCCTGGATCCTTCCGATGGCTTGCGCCTGCCGAAACGACCGACTCTCCCTTGAAACTTCTCTCCGGGCCCCAGGCTCAAGTCTGCGGTCTCAGCCTGGCAGTCCGAATGGGAATAGAAAGGCCACTTGACCAGCTAGGAAATGAAATCGACCCGCTGAGAATCCTTCCTTCACGGTTTCATGGGAGTCTTGCGTGGAAAGGAATCCACCTCGGGCAGTAGACCCACACGAAAGGGCCCGCTTGCTGAACGTTGGTCGGAGCCGTTGACACAGGCTCTCGGGAGCTTCGATGTTGCATCTCTGGTCATTCCCCGGGCCCCTGGTTCAGCTTTGGATGTCGCTCGGAGAACACGCAGGCATGGACGTTACGGCTGACAACCGGACTGGTGTGTCCGGGCCCTGCGCGTGCCGACTCTAACTACTTCAATAAATGCCCTAAAAGCCGCCGTGGGAAGAATCCTGCTTGGCACCAGATGACTCAGCATGGCGCGTGGCAGCGTCAATAATTCTTATTGAATAGCTTCAATAGATGGCAATGAACACAGATTCCCGATTGCTACGTAAAGTCACCCTAGGAATTCTTGAACCTTGACTATTTCAGCCTCATCTTTCGTCGACAATTCGCATTCCCAAACGTCCAAGTAGGACCATCCCATCTCAGTCAGCTGCGATCTCTGACGCGTATCTCGAACACTATTACGTCGCCGCTTTTCTTTCCAGAAATCCGTGTTCGATTTCGGAAGACGGCTGCCCACGCCGCAACTGTGTCCATGCCAAAAACAACCGTTCACAAAGATGACCTTCTTGCGGCTGGCGAAGACCAGGTCGGGCGTCCCCGGAAGCCTTCGGTCGTGTAAGCGGTAGCGGTACCCAGCAGCATGTAGCGCTCGCCGCAGCAGTAGCTCCGGCTTCGTGTCGAATGAACGAATCTTCGCCATGTGGGCGCTTCTATTCGCTGGTGTCATGAAGTCCACCACAGTCCAATGCTACGCCCGAGGACGGAGCATTGAACGTAAAGTCGCTGCCTTGGTCCACCAAGCCAGCTCGTCCGGCTACCGTAACCTTGACGACCTTCCCGCTACGCCAGTTTCTGACAGGTTTAGACAGCGGCTGCAATCGTTGTCTTCGACAGATTCAGGCCCTCTGAAATCTCGCAACTCTTGAGATATGCCGGTTCATCCTGCTTGTCCTTCGCGCGCTCGATTCTGTCCAAGATTTCCCTAACACGCGCGGCCACAGCGTACGACTGCCATGGAGACACCGCGTTTCCAACCTGAGTGTATTGGGGAACTTCGACCCGACGACGCTCCGCTCCAGTGGTTTCTTTGCCCATGAATTCAAAATTGTCAGGAAAGCCCTGAAATCTGGCTAGTTCTCGCACTGTAAACGTTCGGGGATGGATAGGGTGACCGTAGTCGTCTGGAAGAGTGACGACGGTTCGCGACGGTGCATCTGCTGCTAGTACCTTTTGGCTGTGTTTCTTGGTCCTGAGCACCCACGCGAGCGCTGCCAAGTCTTCCACGTTATCAATACTCTCGGCGCTTCCATCCAAATCCACCTGGATGTTAACCGGAAACTTAATGTCCCTAAGCTCGACGAGTGCGTGACGCAGCGCCAAATCCTCGTCGAGTTGACCCATAACAGACAGTAGTCCCTGATCGATGCCACGTTCCAGCAACAGCTTATAGAAAGAGAAGCGCTTTATTACACGCGGTGAGTGACGTCGCATATTGTGGTTCTGGCGCCAGAGAACTTCGCTCCTCCTGACGACGAAGGACTCGAAATTGCGAAGTTTCTTGATATATTCTTTGTTTTGAGTTGGGGGATGAGCTGGCCATGTATCAAGATCCGCGATGGCGTCGCGAATTAACAGCTTATCGTCGCTAGCGATGGAGGGCTTGGGAGCAAGCTCGGGAATGTCGCCCGTTTCTATCTGGTCCTTGAACCCGGATTTCCATATGTTCTCGGTAGCTGCAACGCCTAGTTGAACAGCGAGATCTTTTCGTAGAGCGATAAGCATCAATCTTGGTCGGTGCTGCGGTGCGCCAAAATGCATGGCGTTTACCAGAACAGGTTGCACCACATACCTATACTTGCCGCGTTCGTTCAGCTCCAACGCAAGCCGTAACTGTTGGAAAGACGAATCTTCGCCTTCAACGAAGCTTCGGCTCATGCCAACTACATTCTCGATGACTACCATCTTCGGCGACGTTTGTTCAACGAAGCTGAGAAATTCCCAAGCCAGCTTGTTTCGGACGTCGTCCTTGTTCCGTCGTCCTGCCATGGAGAATCCCTGACATGGTGGCCCTCCCACCACTAGGTCAAGCTCGTGCGCAGCGGCATCAGCCATGACCCGACCGTCTTCAAGCACGTCGGCTAGGGGACGCACGATAACTCCGGCCGCGGCTTGTTCTGCAATCTCGCGTGCAAGGTATCGCTCCCAGTCCGAATCAGAGCGAGCACTCGCGATGTTGTTGTGGTAGAACGTCCTCGCCGCCATTTCGGACTTTTCCACGGCGAAATGAAGCTTGCCACCTGCCCGCTCCACCCCTAGGGACAGTCCACCACACCCAGCAAAAAGATCAATAAACTTCACAGTTCGAACATATCTACGAAAATCACAATCTCAAGTATGCCGCGGGGGGCGATCGGTGTCCAGGCGTCGGACAAAAACACTATCCTACTCCCCATACAACTCGTAGTACGGCGTCACCCGGACAAAGTGACCTCTGTCCCAACCGAACGACTTGTACAGGACCTGATGGTTACCAAGGGCAGGGATGCGCTGGGCAACATCCTCTGAAACCTCCGTTATTCCTAGCGCGGCAAGTTCTTTGGCAGTCACGCTTGGGACCTTGTGGATGAACCACGTCCTCAGTGGCTGCCCGTAGTCGGTCTTCCCTGCCCTAAAGTGTGAAAGGTACTGTGATGCCAACATCACCCCAATTCCGGCACCTCGCCCCTTCAGCATGATGTCTTCCAAGACTTGGAAGTCGTAGCGCATGATGTTCACGGCCTCATCAACCAATAAGAACGATCTCAGATACCGGAGCACGGGCGCCTTCCCTTCGAACGGCAACAATCCTGCTCGAAGCATGTAGTCATGGTAGAGGTTCAAGAACAACGCCACGAGAGAGTTCTTAGTATTCGAGTCCTGTCCAAGTTTGTTCAGAGCCACCACAACCACGCGGCCCTCGAGAAGTTCGTCGAATGACAAAAGCTCATCCCTATCGGCGCTAAAGATTTCGCCGAAAACGAAAGTGTCCAGGATAGAAGTCACCGAATCTGGATCACCGACCAGTGCCTCATATCGGCTGCGAACGTCAGCGATCGTGGGGGGAAGGTCATTCCGGTCTTGGAATGCTTCCCTAACCGCCTGGTTCAGGAGGCTCATCTGTCTGGGTCCGATCCCGGAATAGATTTTCTTGAAAGTGTCGACAAGGGCTGCCCCTTGCTGAAAAGGCTTACGAGAATATTCCGCAGTAACGGGAAGGAAGACGTTCAACGGAATTCTATAGGGATTTAAAACCACGCCCCCAACGCGTTCCAGAAACTCCTCTTGTTGAAAGTCGCCCTTGTAATCAAAAATGAGCATTGAAGTCGGTAGGCCCGGCTGAACAACTCTCGCTTGGTCTCGAATCTGAGCGATAAGCGCCTTAATGAGTTCGGTCTTTCCAGTCCCTAGGTCGCCAACGATCCCTATGTTTGGTTGGTTAAGGCCAGTATTGCTGGGCCAAAAATCAACCGGAGCGTTTCCTACTGAATCCAACACTGTTCCAACATTGATCCTTACGCCCTCATCCCGAATACCCCAGATGGGCCCACGACCTTCCCGTTCCGGAACAAGTGAACTCGGTCCTTGAGAACTGAGCGAGTGGTGTGCATTGTCTGGCAACAGAGGGCGTCGGCGGGGCAGCTCTGGCCCAGAGTCCAGCACCGTTGCTAGCGGGGCCACAGAAGCATCGGACTCTTGGTCGGTATCGGCGGGGTCGGGCCCACCGCGTCGGTCAATTTCGGCGTACCCTAGCTGCGCAGGAATGTTGGCCTCAGTAGGTGAATGGTCCGCCCCGCTCGTACTCGGGGTCTCAAACGCAACGGCCACAGATGTCTCAGGAATTGGGTCGTTTAATGCCGTGCGGACCAGACTTTGCCAGGCGTCCACGATTGGTTCGACCCCAATCCCCCGAATGGCCTGAAAAGCCTTTTCCATATCACAAACAAGTCCCAACGACTCGGAGCCGTGCCCGCCCACCGGGCCTGCATAGAACTTTTTACCATCTACGAACTGGGCACTATGCAAGAAATACATCAAAATTGGGCGACCAACACTGAAGTCGGTCTGGCCATTCACAAGCGCTGCCATCCGCCGCACGAAGTCGTTCAAGTCGCCCAGAGTCTGCGGACTCAATTTTGCCGCGACTTCAACAAGAGTGGTCAAGCTGTTCCACCACAGCCGAGCATCGGCGCCGCGCAAGCTCCTGGAAAGGCCTTGGATTTTGGAGAGCAGTTCCTGACTATCCTTCAACTGGTTGAGGGCTGGTGCCAGCTCCAAAGAATCGGGTTCCGGCAATTTGTTGTGTTGTCTTTGGCTCTGGAGCCCGTACGCCTTAATCTCGACCGGAGTAACGGTCAGACCGGAATCTGAAAGATCCATGACCAAAAGATCCGCACGATGCTGAAAGTCACCGTGCGCGGCTCCATCGGCCAGCGTACGAAGAAAGTAGTCGGCGGCATCGATGGGGATTATCAGACGGTTGGTATTTTCACTTCTGGTTTGATCGAAGAGGCTTAAAGCCAAATAAAAACCAACGGCGCCTGCGACGTGTGTTCCACCCATGGCAAGAAGCGAGGACAACCCAACCCCACGGGATCCCAAAGTAGTCATGACACTCTGGCGGAGCCTGTCCGTCTCTTCTTCGGGACTTGCACGTCGCAGGAGTTTATCTAGTTCATTTCCGAAGGCCCGTGGTACACGGGCGACCGAGACAAACGGGCGCTTTTCCAATAGAGCACGGCCGACACGCTCGTCCAATACGGGAGGCCGCCATTCCCACAGCATCTGTTCGCCACCGTGTACATTGCCCATAAGGGTGGAAATAGTGGACGGGCTTAGATACGTTTCGCCCATCACAGTCCAATTGGCTGATTTATCACTCAAGCTGCCACGTGAGATTCCCGAGGAAACAACCGGAAGATTTTCAACCGCAGAAAGCGCATTCGTGAATGGGTGCCAACCACACGTTGGATCGATGCCCGGGTGGGAATCGTTGACATGAGAGCCTGACAGCCGGCCATCGTTAGCCTCAAAACGACGGAGCGGCACTAGACCGACGACTCCATGAGACATTCGACTGTTTCCGACGCGAAGCACGCTGCCCGAGTCCTGTAGGAAACGAATACTGCAGGCTCGATCAAACACTTTCCGGGGGTTGTACCGGGACCATGTGAAAAGCAATCTGGGATTGTCACGCACAAGTTTCGTGAGCTCTCCCCGTGGTGGAACGCCGAGTCGGTTAACTGAGTCCAACACGCGGATGCCTCCTAGAAGACCGTCCAATTGGGATTCCTTCCAATTAACGGCCATCTTCAAAACTGCGGAGTCTATTTCACTCAGTCTGGGCTGCTTCTTTTGAGCACTGAGATCCACTGTCAAAGTAGTCACGTGTGGATGCATCTTCCGGAAGGATCGCAACGCGGCATTCACGGCTTGCGCGTTGAGACCACTAACTGCCGTTCCGGGCGCATCAAAACTTCCTATGGATATAGGTGAAACTAATGGCAGCGGGTCCGACGTGGACGCCCTGACGAGCATCCCCCAACTCGTGAATAGCTGGCCTTCGCCAGTGTCGCAAGGGACGGCCAGCAAGCGGTGGCCTGTTCCGGAACCCGGCCCTGATATAGGGAAGTTCCACCCTTCGATGGATCCAAGGAATGCAAGTGGTTCTGTCGCCGATGCTAGAACATCTTCAACTCCCGCGAGCCAGGCAAGTCGGATGGGATGAAGGGGACTCAGGAGAACAGCGCTACAGCCCGAACCGTTATCAACGTCCCAAATGCTTATGGAGAATGGATACGTTGCCCAGAATATAAGTGCCGCATTCTCTGTAGACTTGGCACTTTCCAACAACTCAACGTATGACTCAAGGTACTCGGTAAGTTCAGCTGCTTGCCAAAGCGACCGCCAAGAAATCCGCGATGGCCATTCGAAGGTTACGCCGTCCCCGCCACCCTCGACAAAAAGACGCTTATCGAATCCAAGCTGCTTAGCTGCGTTACGAAACCGCTCCGCAGCGGGTCCAAGTATAAATTCTGGAAATTCAAAATCGATGAAATCATGGTCGCGGAGCGCCTGACGAGCACGCCCATTCATCAGGATTGCACCGCCGTCCTGAGGTAACATCCCAGCCATGGTGGCCTGCATTTCTGCAGGAAAGGCCGCATGCCCCAGCGCAAGCATAAATTGTTCTTGATGATCAGGAGAAGAGAGGGCCTCGGCCGCAAAAGCCTCATACTGCCCCCTCACGGAATCCACAGTCGGCGCACTGGGCCGATTGGGAGATACCTGCTGCTTCAGTGCAGCCGCCAAGATTGCAGACTGTTGGCCAGATTCAACTTCCATACTGCTAACTCGAAATGACAACGCTCCCAGACTAAATTCGTGCATTCCTGTGGGCACGAAGTGTGTAAAAGCTAATTGACTCCAAAGACCGTGGCGTTCGATCTTTTTTCCGTCCAAGTAGCAGCTACTTTCGTTTGCACTCCATAAGAGAGCCGCAAAGCCCTGCGTCGTTGGTTTGAGGTCCGTCGCCAGATCAACCACATCAGCGTCCCCGGCCCAACGACCAAGGACAGTCGGACGTCCGACAGCTCCCTTCGCCTTCTTTGGAGCCAGTGCAAGAAATTCACCTGCAGCATCAAACGATAGTACGCTCAGCGTCTGCGCTTTGAGCGGCAAGTGCGGAGCAGCGGCTGTCCCGGACGGAAAACTGGCGGTCAAGTTGAGCTGGCGGAATTTGGACGCATTCTTTCCGGTACCAGACTTCCATTTGATCCGCCCTTTGACGACTATTTCACTTTCAGTCCAAATTAATTCACTCTCACTCCACTCAGCCTGAGAGACCGGAGACAGCGATATTCGGACTTCGCTCCCATCTAGCTCGAGAGTGTCGGCGGGCCGCACGAGGGAAACAACGAGACAAACGGACTCCGACCAATAACCATCTTGAAGAGTTATGTCTCGCGTCATTGGTACAAGCACGGGCGAAGCATCGATCTCAGGCTGAAGGGCTAAGCTAGTACCCTGCGCACTGGTCAACCTCAGCGGCACATTCGACTCAGCTTGCCCCCCCGGATTGACGAAGTCCTTTTCTGGCAACACTGAGAACGCCTTGATCCTGGTTAGGTCGGCCCCAAGGAATTCTGCCAGAGATAGCCATAAGTTTGGTGAGACAAGTGAACTCTGCTCAAATTCTTCCCACGGAATTTGAAGCAGCCCTTCATGGCCTTCCCTTCCATTTAAACTAAGGATTCGGAGGGCGTTCTCAATACTTTCCGCTTGACTCCAGTACTCTTCCTGGGCATCGTTTAGCAATTTCGCATCCCGAATTCGTGAGCGTCTTTCTGACCACAACCGGACAGGCCTGGGCAATCCGAATGATGCATGAGCAAATTGCCCAAAGAACTCGTACGGACTCAAAGGACTTCTGTCGCGCTGCGCTTCGCTAAGGAGTGCCTGAAGATTCTGAATGCTGACATTACAATGGCGAAACCACACGCTATTCCAAGTACTTACATCTGAGTGACCTTCAATGTACAGATCCTTGACTTCAGTTAGACAAGATTCAAGAATGCCAGCTATTCGCCTGTCCCGGTCGAGCAAGTTGAATTGGTGGAGAACGTCATCCACTACGAGCTCCGATAGTCGCCTCAGTGTGAGACTTCCTGAGGTGACATCGGGAAAGCTCTGACCGACGATCTCTTGAAAGGTATTGTGAAATGACGGAATATCCGGCTTCCGACCGTGAACAACGGCAACATGCCGGTCCTCCCGATACCGAATCGCTTCCTTGGGCGAAACTTCGCGCCTAAGATCGTCACCATTATCTTCAGGTTCCTCACACACAAGAAATGCGTATGGAGGATCGAATCCAGTAGCTTTGTTCGCCGACTCAACCATCGCCAGAGCTTCTGCCTTCGTGATGCCGTCAGGAACGTGTACATATGCCAGATCTTTGGCGCTCGAGAAAGCTTTCCCAAGAGCTACGGAAATGGGATAATCCAAGATGTCTCCTTAATAAGCACTTTCAACGATGACGGCTATGTCTGCATCTGCGCTACCTCTTGCCAGCCCGGCCTTTTCTAGGAGTTGCACAACGTCGCCGAGTTCTGGCCGGATGCCTAATACGGCCAAATCATCCAGTACTTTGCCGACATTGCAGCTTTCTTCTGGTTTCTCGCAGGCCAAACTAGCAACTACCGTAATCCATTCAGTTCCCGGGTCAATCACAACCCACCTTCGTCCCCGCGATCTGAGTAAACCGTAATAGTCGGTAAAAGGTCCAGTCGACTCGCGAATTGAAAGACCATATTTGACGGTTTCATTGGTCAAACGAGCCGGCTCGCCAGAGTAGTTGAGGGCCGATCGCAGTTCAGCACGGGAGTTTTTCGAAAGATCACTGAGAAAGTCAATCGGATTCTGAGCCCTTGACCCACTGTGGGCACCATCATCCGGAAAGTTGAGTTTACTGTCCAGAAACTTACGAATCTGTTCACCGCGGTTGAGCCGTAGCTTCATCATCGAGCCTACTTCTCTAACAGATATTGACTCCTGACTCGATTTCCAGGGAAGGGGAACGGGAACGGAGCGAACGAGCTCGGCAAATGAAACAGGCATCCGTTCTTCATTTAAGACTGCCTCTGCAATGCGCTCGTACCAAGCCGCTTCCCAAAGGTATCCAAGTCCAACGCCAAGCCGGAGTACAGTCGTTGCCCAGTCAACCCACACTCGAGCGGGAAGTGCTTCCACCCATTCCTTCGAAGTAAGTCTCCTCCAGGATGTGGCAAGCCATTCGAATGGGGTCCCATTTAAGAGTCCAGCCCAATCGGCCGCCTTCTCATTTAACGGGAAACTGGATCGGCGAACAAAGGCGCCGCCGTGAACTAAGTCCATCAAAGCCTTATCAATGGCGTAAAGAACTTTGTCGTCTTCCAGCCGTTGATCCACGGCGGCCACCCACCGTTGCGTTGCGGACTCCGTGGTGCCGTCGTGCGAAAGCGCGGTTAGCCCCACCGAGTACATAGATTCGATGATTGTTCCATAGTCCGGGGGGCTCGGTTTGACCATGACCCCACGCGAATTCTGCATTAGCGCCAATCCAGGTGTCATTGGACTAGCGGGCTGATTACCTGATTTCTCACTACGAATTCCAAGTACACTCTGCGCGACGGCATCGCCCAGAAGTGCACTAGTCGCTTCTGTCGAGAAATTTCCGGTGTCCTTAAGGATGTCGCCAAACGCCTTCGCCCTTATCCCACCGGGCCAAGTAACCCGGAAATCGAAAGTCGTCGGGCTTTGAGGTTCAGCTTTATACATAAACCCGAGACGCGACAAGGGTTTATCGAATTTGGCATCAGGCGCCGGCTCATAAGCCTTCCACGCCAGAGCTGACACAAGCGCCTCGGGAACAGAGAAGTATTCTGGGCGATTGAACGGTAGCAACAGGTGTCTTGCAGATGGCTTTTGCATCACTACCCCTAGTAGCTGCTAAACGTGACAAGGTGGCTCTCGACCCCGGATGCGATGCGTAGCTCCGCACCGTCTAGGAGCTTGCTTCGAAGCCGCGATGACCTCACGCGTTCGAGCCTTGGTGCGGTCACGTCTACAAGATTAGTGACTCCTGAATGGTCATCGACGCACGCGAGTGCTTCCCGCACAAGGGCGAAGTCAACGTTGATGCGACCTTGCAGCTCGCCCTCCCGCCGCAATTCGAGAAAGACCTCGTCGCTGCCCCCTCTCTTTGTTCCCAGCTTCCCATCTTCCACTCTTAGAGCCATCTTGGGCTCAATCAGGTGGCCGACAATAGGCTCTGTCCGGCTGTCAAATAGCGGAAGGAGTGCCTCGCTTTCGCCATCCCGAAGCTGTCGCTTTGGTCTAAGGAGGGTTTCCATCGGCTTTCGTAGCACATCCGGCAGCTTAGGAGTTGCAACAATGGCTTCGATGAGCGCATCAATTTCACGTCTGAATGCCGGAATCCCAAGGGCTACTGCGTACAGTCGTGTGAGATAAGCGCCATACCATGACGATGCCTGGAGGCGATCGTTGTCCGGAAGAGTCTCATTGGAAACGAGGGCGGCAAAAGCAGCATCAACCTGCCAGTCAAACTCGGATACGATTTCAGAAAACTTGGCAGCTCCTTCCGGGACTTCGTCCCCCGCAGTGCTAGCGATAAGGGCGGTAAGCGGCGTGATAGTCATCGACTGGGATGCAAAGGCCTCGTGAATTGGATCGGCCCACCCTGCCCGGGGATTGTATGGACTAGTTCCAGGAAGGGCATCAAGAATTGGATCAATGGCTATAGTTAGCCGGAGCACCGGATCATTACCAGCTCTGGCACTCGCCAACGACTCAGCGCCCGCACCGAATATTCCCTGCGTGAAGCGCAAGGCGGAAAGGCGACGGAGCGCTTCAAAGTCTTCTAGGCGATTCATCCGTTTCGGTTGGTTCTGCAGGATGAAGCCTGCCAATTGGTGCCTCGACAACCAGTCCGGCGCGGCCCCGACGAGGACGCGCGCGATAAATCCCCAAAGCTCCCGGTACGTCATTCGGGTCGAACCTGCCAGTTCGGCCGAGCGGGCAAGAGTCAACAGGGATGAGCGCACGCCCGCGGACTTTAGGGACTCGAAGTTACCGGCCAGTGGATCGGCCTGAATGTCTACAACCTCATCCATAGTTTCTAAACGGCTGTCAATGGATGCAACCACCGCATCCAGGAGATCCGCAGCAGGTACTTGCCCATCCTCGGCTAAGAGCCCAGTTCGGTCGGCGAGACGTCGAATCCTGTAACCCGAAACTTCCCGCAGCTCGTTGTCAACGATAGACATCGTGGGGCTCGCCTCGAAAAGTGAGCACTCATCAACGAAAACGACGACTACATGCGCAAGAGGAGAGCCGCCGTATTTGAGTTCGGCCGACCGCCCGTATGGCAGCCGCACACTGGAATCGAGCGTAAAAGCACCAAGTCGAAGTCGATCGTGGGTTAGCCAGGAGACGACTAGCGCTCCGGCGCTTTCTTCGTCGCTTGGCAGCTGGCTAAGTTCCTCAATCAATATCCCTCGGTTAATACAGGCCATAACGTCAGTGCGAAGCCCCTCACGGAGGTCACCGGCCAAAGCACCGTCAATGTCCGCTACCAGTGGAGTGCCGTGTCTCGTATCACTGATGGTGGCATCGTTAACTACTAAGAGATTGCGGCTGCCATCGGTATATTCATACGTGCGCTGGGCCAGACCGCGTTCCACAGTTGAGGTCCTCGTCATGCCCTCCACGGCAGTCGACGTTGCGTGGGACTTGCCGGCGCCTGGTCCTCCGACCAGAAGGAGTATCCGTGGGATGGCGCTCGGCGATTTCGACGACAACCAGGAAAGAGCAGCGCTTACGCCCGGCGGTCTGGTAGCGGAAGGCCAGACTTCGTCAACCTTCTTGTCGGGTCTGGCCGCTACGTCGGCTCCGCCTGTTGCACGGTCCCAAAGACTACCGAGGACTTCCCATAGGGCATAACGGGAATCGTGCGCAACGACCATGCTTTAGTCCCTTCAATAGAGATTTCCGTGCCCTGCTGGTTCGACAACAGAAGACGGGTTGGATCCTCACCAGTCCAGGCCCAAGGAGCGACCAACGCACGGGCAGATTCCCGTGTCCTAAATAACCTACATCGACGAAGCGAGATTAGTCGGATCATCGGTCTGAACCTGTCACATCGAAGAGTCATGGCGCAGAACTCACAGCAAGCACGTACCTAGCGTGCCTGCTATCAATTAGGCGGGAAGCAAGTCTTCAGCTCGCGGTAGGCGTACGATCAAGGAATGGCTCTTGTACGCAGAATCGAGGAGGGCGCAAGCAATTCTCGTCAGCATCCGACTGAAACCGAATGCACGTTCCATCTAGCGTATTCGGATGACGGCGCAAAGCTTTTGACACTGAACACGTATGGATCACAGGAAAGAAAGATTGCCGGGAAGGTCAGCCAGACTATTCAGTTCGACCAACATGCGGCGGCGGAGCTTTATAAATTGATTCTTCGCACGTTCCCTGAGCTGAAGCAGCCCTGATAACGCAAGCCGAACGCCGATAGGCTCAGCTATGTAGTTGCCGTAGCGCTCACGCAAGGTTGTGTTCCAGATACGGCTTTGCCTCGGCGCTCTGAAAAGCTGCCCTCGGCCACCGGGTCATCGGGCTCCAGGTCGGCGACCCCAGCTCTGTCTACACGCCCACCCACGCGAACGCGGTTACCTCCGCGCTATGACCGAAGCCCAATGCCCTCCCGTCACCGCCACGGGCAGCTTCTCCTACGGAAGCGGCGCACACTGTCAGCAGCATACGAAAGACCGCCATCTTCGCCGTGAGCGACGAATCGGCACAGCCGTAGTCAACGAGCTCCCAGGCCGCGGCAGGCACATTCCTGAGGACGTCCGACCACTCGCCTTCAACAACACCTCAACCTTCCACTACATCCACACTCCGCTCAGTCAAATGTCGCCAGCCACTCGAAGAAGCGGACACAGGCTGAACACGCTGTGCGTCAGGCGCAGGACCCGCCTCCCCAGCGGATCCCACAAAAGCCCTACCTCACCGAACCAGCCAGAATCACCCCAACCCCACCGGCAGATTCCCCACCGCGATATCCATGATGTTCAGCCCCTCATCCACCAGGGCACTCCCCTGCGGCAGCGTCACGCTAGACACTTCGAACGCCGGCGGAATGTCGATCTTCGTGGCAAACACCCGAGCTGGCTCATCCACCCGCACAACCGTCGAAGGCCCGCCAATGTAAGCCTGCGTGTGCCGCTGGTGATAGGCCGACGTAGCAACAACCACGCTCGTATCCGAGGGGACTCCCGAGAGCCAGTTCGGCAACGACAGAACCACGTCACGCTTCTGCCCATTCGTGAAATGAACCGTCGCGACACCCGAAGACACGTTCCCCGTGGAGAACCCCGTCACCAACAAGGTCCGCCCCTTGCCAGAAACAGCAACTTCCTGCCCAGCAGCCTTCAAGGTATCCGGCGTCCCCACAGCCGTCGGATGCCAAACGGATGACACCCCAAACGCCGAATACCGCTCGCCCGAGCCAAGCCCAGCCTCCGCCAGAGCCTCCTCCGAGAACGTCCGCCGGTCAGCAGTAACAGCACCGTTCCGTGGGTTGGCCGCATTCGCCACGGACGTCTGATTCACCAACGAACCAAAGGGCAACGCGGCGGGAGCAACGCCCGGCCCTTGGTAAGCGCCGATATTCGGAACGGAAGCCGCACCAGAGGTGACGTTACCGAAGAAGTCCCTGCCGCCGTCGTCGTTAATCGCAACGCCAGCACCCAACAAAGGCGACCCGGAAAGCAGCCGATAACCCGGAACGGAAAGCGTAGTCTGCCCACTCCCGCCAGCAACCAACCGAGGATCCCCCAGCACCGAACCAGTCTCACCAGCAGGAGGCAAAATACCGCCAAAGTACGCGTTGTTCGCATAAACAGCCGACGCGGTTTTCAAACCGCCGCCCGGTGCCACGAAGAGGTTGTTGCGGACCTCGCGCGGGCCGGTCATGTCGTCCAGGAAGACGCGCGACGGGCAGTAGAAGGTGTTGTTGTAGATGTAGTGCTTGCCCGTACCGCTGCTGCTGCCGCCCAACCGGCAGTCGTCCTGAGCGATGTTGTACCGCAGCACCACGTTTGCCGCAGTGACACCACCGCCGCAGTTCGAGACGCAGTTCAGGTAGAAGCCGCCCGCATTCCCGTACGAGTAGTTGTACTGGAAGAGGCAGGTTCCCACGATCTTCATGTCGCAGTCCCATGCCGTGGAGTCGTACACAGAGGTGCTGCTGTTGCCCACAACGTTGAATTGGAATACAGGGTTCTTGGAGTTGTACGGCCACATGCCGGCGAAGTTGCCGCCTTCATAGGGGTGGGCGCCTTGGCCGAGGTTGAGTCCGCTGTTGTACTCGATGAGCGGTGCGTCGGAGTTATGGATCACGATCGCGTCGCCGCCCACGTCGTGGATCTTGTTGCGCGCTACGTAGACCTTGGTGTTGTAGCGCTCGGTGGTGTCCGGGGCGGAGATCTTCACGCCACCGCCGGCGGCATCGTTCACCTCGTTGTCAGTGATGGTGATGCCGTCCACCGAGCCCTTGCCCCAGGTGCGCACCATAATGCCGGCAGACTGGGCGAACCCGGCGCCGTTCGTGGCCTTGTTGCGCCAGCCGGCCACGTCTTCCACATGGTTTCCCGTGACCACGATCCCGGCAGTCTGTGCCGTTCCGCTGTTCTCAAAGAGGATGCCCACCCTGCGCACCGGAGTGTCCGACGGGTTCACCACATGCAGTCCGCTGACCGTCCAATGGCTGGCGTTGGTGATCTGGATGGCTGCCATCGCGCCGTTGCCGTTGATGGTGGGCTTGCCGCCATCGCCATAAGCGGACAATGTGATCGGGTGGTCCGCGACGCCGGTGCCCGCGGGCGTGAGCGCTCCGGTGCAGTCAGTGCCAGCCCGGAAGAGTACCGATTCGCCGGCGTTGAACGCGCCGTGGCCGTTGACCTGGGCGATCGAGTTAAACGGGCTGGCCTGGCTGCCGTCACCGGGAGTGGCCGCGGAGCAGTCGACATAGAACTTCGCATCGCTGATCTGCACGATCAACGCGCCGATCCTGCCCGTGGTGGCCACGTCGAAGGGGCCAGTGCCGGTGGCGACCAGTTCAGTCGTCCCGCCTCCGGCTCCAGCAGGTACCACGAAGGTGATGATCGCAACGCCGGTGGCGTCAGCAACGGCGTCGGCCACGTTTTCGCCCCGGAGGCTGAGACTGACGGGGCTCAACGGCTGAAGGTCACGCACGACGACGGTAGCCGGGGTCCCCGGGACCAGCGAGTTGAGGTTCGTCCCGGCTGAGCCCTCGATACGCAGCGGCGCGGCGAGGAACGCGTCGGAGCAATTGATCTTGGCCTCAGCCCAGTCGGCGTGATCGTTGCCGTTCCCTTCCGGGCCGGCCTCCACCTTCAGCTGCAGCGAGGTGCCGCCCCTCAGATCCACGTTGACTGGCAGAGCTCCGTCCGTTCCCTTCCGCTCCCCCGCGAAACGCTCCAGTCCATCCACCAGGACCTTGAAGTCCACCCGGCCGCGATCACCCTGGGTATCGTCCACACCCACCTGGGCGAGGAACTGCCGGCACTGCCCGCCGAGGTTATACGTAATGGACGACGCCGCGTGGGTGCCCAGACCCTTCGCGTACACGGTGCCGCCAATCGTCAGCGGCGCGCGATTGGCGTCCGCGAGCGCTTGGCCGCCGTTGCTCATGTCCAGTTCGGCCGGCCCCCAACCGTTCGTCATGCTGGACCATGGAACGTCACTGGCATACACGACGCCGGTAGGCGGCGGAGTCAGCTCGGCTGCGGTTGCTACGGGGCTGGCTGCGACTCCGGCGGCTACCAGCGTGGCAGCTATGAGCGCTGCGGATGCGGTGGTTGCGGCCAGACTTCTGGCCAAGGTTCGTGGGTGCAAGTGAGGCTCCTCATTGAGTGGGTTTCCTCAAGGAGTTTCTTGCGGTTGCACTGCGAAGGGCAACGAAATGCACAGGACTGAACAGGCCGGGCGCAGCGCCCCTACAGCCTCACCTTGTAGACGTGATGCGTGGATTCAACGGGAAAATCATCCGTGAACTTCCCGTCTTTCACGGCGATGGTGCGGTTCTCGTTCACAACCTCAACCGTCTTGGGAGTGACACCCGTTGGCAGGGTGAAGGTCCGCTGCCCGGTCAGCGCGTCCTGCGTCATCGCGAAAATGTAGGCGTCCCCGTTGTAGCTTTTCAGCATGGTGTCCAACCCGTCGCCAAAGTTCCATACATAGCTTTGCGTGTTCAGAACGGGTGCCAGGGCCTTCACTTCTGCGTTGATCTCACCCATGGCCTGCACTTGGTCCCGGGAGCAGGCGGTGTTGTGGATGCGGACATCGGCGAGCGCATCCCCCGACATGCACGGGTTATCGGACCCACCGCCGGGCGACTGGGTAAACCACACAATGCCGCGCGACTCGTGGATGAGCATCGCCCACACCTGCGCCTTCACCCTGTCCGGCGTCATCTGGTCGGACAGGTCGTGCTCCCCTTCCGGGCTAAGCACGGTCGGGACCATCCAGATGGGCGAGTACACACCCCTCGCTGCGTTGACCTCCTGCATGACCTGCATGGCTTTCGCGTACGCGGACGACGTCTGGCAGGTGGCCGTCGTCGTCGGGTTGTATCCCTGCGGTGTGCGCAGCCGCCAATCGCGGCAGGCACCTGCGTAGTAATAGTTGGACGTCGAGGACACGTCCACGGTCTCCCAGTACCGCTTGGTGATGTCCATGGGCGCGTCGTAGCTGATGAGGGACGGAGTCCAGTTGGCGTAGGTAAACCGACCCTCCTCCTTGGCCTTCAACTCTTTGATGGTCTGGTTCATGTGCACGACGCCCTCATCCCAACCGAACCGGCCATCTACCTCGTCGTCGACGTAGTTGCCCGGGAGCTGGGCCCAGTTATCGGGTGCGTTTTTCGTTTTCATCAGCGAGAACATGCCGTGCTGGTCGAACAGCGAATAGTCAGTGTCAGGGTTGAATTGGACGTAGAAGTTGATGCCATGAGCTTTGTCGAACTGCATCTGCTCGCCGTTCGCGGATGCGTACCAGACTCCGATGGGGAAGAAGCCCGGGTCATCCCACCCTGCGGCGTCGGCCTTGCTGAACTTCTTGTAAAAATCAGGTCCACCGTCCCAGGGAATCCTGGCGAGCTTTGCCAGCGCCGCCGGAGGCGTTGCGGATGGCGAGCCTGTCGATGAGGCAGCGCCCGTAGGGGTTGCTGACGCGCCCGACGGCGGTGAGCTGGGGTCCGCTGTGGCCGTGCATCCGGTGAGTAGCAGGACGGCAACCGCTGCTGCCGCTGTGAAGTAGCGAACCCGCTTCATAGCTCCTCGATTCCGTCCCGACCGGTGAAACCTGAATGTCTCTAGGATGACAGGGCTTTCCGCCAGCCCCTAACAAAACTTCGGCGATCCGGCTAGGCTCCGGTCCATCGCGTGATGGCTATGTTGCTAATGGGGGTAACAGTGATGTTCCGATCAGGGTCGACTACAAGTGCACGGCGCATAACTCGTTTATCGCGACGGGTTGGAAGCCGCCGACACGGACTTTTCCTTGGTACAGCTGCGGCCATGGTTGCGGCCTTTTTCCTGGGGCTCGCAGTGGTTCCTGCGCAAGCGACGCGGGCTTTGAACGTCCCCAACAACAACTGGGATTACGTCAGCATCAATACGAGCTACTTTCACGACGTTCTTGCCCGTGACACAGCAGGCGATCTCTGGGTGTATCCCGGTGACGGCCTTGGCGGCTGGAAGAAGCCCCGGTTCAAGATGGTCCTGAGTATTCGTCCCATGCCGTCAGGCTCGGCTCGACTGTTGCGTTCCGGAAAGTTCAGTCGACGGCCCCGATCGAGAACGAAAGTGAAGTCGCGCCAATACATCACGGATGCCCTGAAGATCGGGGATCGTCCGGCTCATATTGCCGGGCGGGAGGAGGTCGGCCACTGGGAGGGCGATCTCATCATGGGCAAGGCCAATAGATCAGCGATTGTCACGTTGGTAGAACGTACATCACGCTTTTTGATCGCGTTCACGCTCCGGCCGGAAAGTCGATCAGAGAACATGCGGGACCAACTCATCGAGGCTCTTGCGGCTTTGCCGGCAAGCATGCGGAGGACGCTGACATGGGACCGTGGGTCCGAGATGGCCAAGCATGCAGAAGTGACCTCGGCGTTGGGGATCCAGGTGTACTTCTGTGATCCAGCCAGCCCATGGCAACGTGCATTGAATGAGAAAACGTGCATTGAATGAGAATACGAACGGATTGCTCCGCCAGTATTTCCAAAAGGGAGAGGACCTGAGCGCCGTAGGGCCGGAGGAGGTCGATTTCGCCGCCGATCAGATCAACAGCCGGCCGCGGGCAGTTCTCGATTGGTCCAGCGCAACGGACTGTTTCAGATTCCACCGCACGGCGGCGACTGATGCCGCCCGATAATCACTGGCTGAACTTGGTCCCGCGACGGCTTCATACCGAAAGCAAATGCCCCGAAAATAGTCCTGGGCATGCCAAGCAGCGGTCTTACGAATTTTACCCCGCACCAGGTACTCCCCAGACTTCCCGCTGGGCAGTATGAGCCGTGCCGCAAAGAAGAGTCGACAACAAAGTAAGAGGACTGCAAACCGTGCACTAGTCCTCTCTTAAGGCGAACAAGCCGCGGGAGCGGCCTACTGCGGGTTGACGGGCAGTTGCGTCGGCCGCTCTACGTTTTGTCGATGCGGATAAGGCGTGAGCTGGGGCGCCAGCTTACGCCCAGCACAGCCGGGCACCCATGGGCGGAAGAGTTCAACGAGTCCTCGCTGAACGGACTCAGCAAAGACAAGAGTGCGGGTTCACTGACCCTGGCCTATATCGAACCAAGATGAACGTTTTTTTGAGGTGAAATCATACGGGCTTTGCCTATGCTGCTCGGCGTCAGGGCCTGGGTTGCCGGCAGATCGGCGAGAAATTCCGGCTGAATTCCCAAGTCGGCGTAGATGGCACGCAGGCTAGAAACGACGGCTCCTGCTGCCCCCGAAAAGTCTCCAAGCTCAGCTGGAACGAGCGTGGGAGAGACGCGAAGGTTTCGCTCCAAGGTGGCTTGGTATCGGCTAAGACTGGTAGTCAGCGACTTCGCAATTCCGCCTCCAAGGACAATAGTCTCAGGGTCACACGACACCGAAATCGCGGTGAGGACGATCATAAGCGCGTGGTCAAAGTGTGCGCGCAGGGAATGGAGGTGCCCGGCGTTTTCGGCGAATAGGTCAGCTGGTGTGTTCAGCGGCAGTCCGGCTTCGTGTGCACGCTGCAATATGCCGGGGCCGGTGACCATATGTTCGAGTCTCCCGCCAAGTGGGCCAATGGGCAGCTGACCGAACTCGCCGATGAGTCCGTGGGAACCCTTGAGGACGTTGCCATCGATCGCGAGCCCGGCACCAAGGCCCGTCCCCAGGGTCAGCATGGCTGCGGTGGGTGACGTGCGGGCAGCACCAAAGCGTTGTTCCCCTAGCAGAGCCAGGTTCGCATCGTTGTCAGTTAGTAATTTCAGTTGTACCGTGCCCTCAAATGCTTCGAGGAACACGGTCCCGTCGACTTGGGGCAAATGGGTCGCGTTGGAGACAGAGCCATCAACGCGGCTGACAGCACCCGGAAGTCCCATGCAAATGGAATCCACCAGTGGCCACTTTTTTCCGCAGGCGCTGCGCACCTCACCGGCGAGCCAGTCTGCCAGTCTGAGTGTGTCCAGGTCTGATGGTGTTTGGACTTCGCAGACGAGAACTGGTCTGGCATTGAGGTCGGCGAGGATGAAGCGGGTGTTCGAGGCGCCGAGGTCGATGCCAAGCACATAGGATCGGTCTGCCACCAGATCCAGCAGCACTGCCCGTCGGCCCCTGTTTTCCGAGACTATTTCCGATCCCTCACGTAGGACGCCCTCGGCTAGGAGTTGATCCACCACGCGGGTGACCGTGGCCGAGGAGATACCTGTCGCCTCGGCGACTTGCTTTCGACTGGCCGGGGCAGCCCTGAGCACTTCGGCAAGTACCGCGCTTCGGTTCGTGGCTTTGGGACTCTGCACGCAGCCAACTCCTTCCGGAATTCAAATCATCTTGAAGCCAAAGATACCGGACGCCCTCCAAAAACGGGCCAACGTGGGCCGTTTTTGAAATTTTTTGACCCTAACCATTGACTTTGATTGCAGCTTGAAATCAAACTGATGTGTATCAAGTCGAGGACGCTTCCGTCCCAATGCTGTTGGCGGGAGCCGGCAACTGGACGGCCGGCTTCCCTACGACAAAGCTCAAGGAAGGTCTGGAACTTCATGAAATCTTCAAGGTTTACGGCACGCGCCCAGGGCGTACGCTGGCTCGCTGTTGGACTGTCCGCATTGGCGCTGACTCTATCCGGGTGCTCGGCCCAGGGCGGTTCACCAAGTGACTCCTCCAGCACGGCCGCCCAGGTCTCCGAGCCGAGCCTGGAGTTTGCAGGTCCCAATGGTGAAAAGCCAGGCAAGATCACGGATCTGGTGCTGACGGACGATGAGAAAGCCAAGGTCAAGAGCGGCAAGTTCAAAGCTGCGTTCGTGTGGCACACCTCGTCTGAGTTCGTCTCTGCTGTCGAAAAGGGCGCCCGGGAAGAGTTCACGGCCTTGGGCATCGACGTCGTAGCCAGCACACAGGCCAACTTCGACGCTGCAACCCAGGCGAACAACCTGCAAACGGTGTTGGCTCTCAAACCCGACATCATCGTGACCATTGCCGTCGATCCGGTCTCTGCCGAAGCAACCTTCAAACCAGCCGTGGACAAGGGCACAAAGCTCGTTGTTATGACGACACCGCCGGCCAACTACCACGCAGGTAACGAGTTTGTATCGATTGTGACTGAATCCCTTACTGACGCAGGGAAAATGAACGCCACGATCCTGGGGGATGCGCTGGGTGGTGAGGGCGACATCGGCTACATGTATCACGATGCTGATTTCTGGTTCACGAACCAGCGCGACAAAGCGTTCAAGTCCTGGACCCAGTTCCTCTACCCGGGCGAAAAGATCGTCGCTGAGGTGGGGTTCACTGATGAAGCCAAAACTCAAGAGCTTGCTGCAGCCATGATCGCTCGCAACCCGAACATCAAGGGCATCTATGTCCCGTGGGCCACCGCTGCCCAAGGCGTGCTCGCCGCTCTTCGGGACGCCGGTCGTTCCGACGTCAAAGTCGTAACCAACGACCTGGATGCAACCCTCGCAGCGGACATGGCGCGAGATGGTAACGCCGTGGGACTCGTTGGAAACAGCTCGATTTCCCTCGGTAAGGGCCTGGCGACTGCATCAGCCTACGGTGTGCTGGGCAAGACTGCCCCCGCGCTTGTTGCCACGACGCCGACCAAGGTCACCAAAGACAACCTTGTCCAGGGATGGAAGGACGACTACGGCGTCGAGCCTCCGCAAAGCGTCACCGGTAAGTAAATTCTTTCGCCAGCACCGCGACCAGCTAAGCGGCTGTTGGCACCAGGCGGGTGGGCAGGAACGCTCCTGAACCACCTGCCACCCTCTCGATAACCGTGCCCGCTGGGCACCCTCCTGAAGGAAACGTACTTGCCACAATTTGTGCAGACCGTGCTGGGGCCAGTGGACCCGGGCCATCTTGGCAAAATTCTCCACCATGAACATCTGACCTCCCTGGTCCCGGGGCCCTGGCTTTCCGGTGGGCGTCCAGAAACGCTTGCCGATCCCCGTGCGTTGGTTGTCGAACCCACAGACGAGAGCTACTGCAGTGATCAGGTCGCCCACGGAGTCCGGGCCCTTAGCGGCCTGAGCAGGCTGGGATTCGACACAATCGTTGATTTGAGTCCTTACAGCGTCGTGGGCAGGTCCGCTTTCGGTGAGAATCTGCCGATCCTGCAGGAGATCTCGAAGCAGTCCGGGGTCCACATCGTGGCCGGCAGCTCCGTGTATCTGGAGCCCTACAGCCCAGAGTGGACCACCGCAGCATCGGTTAATGAAATGACGGAGCGGTTCATTCTGGACGTAACCTCCGGCATCGGTTCAACAACGGTCAAGGCGGGCATCCTCGGTGAGCAAGCCACAGGGCTCAACGAAATCACAGCCCACGAAGAGAAGTGTCTTCGAGCAGCAGCACGGGCTCACAAATCCACCGGAGTGGCTCTCACAACCCACACCACTCACGGGACCATGGCCCTTGAACAGCTCTCCATCCTTCAGGAGGAGGGCGCCGACCTTAGCCGCGTCGTGATTGGGCACATGGACATCCAGCCCGAATTCGACTACCTACTACGCGTCCTCGACACCGGAGTCAACATAGCCTTCGACACCATCGGCAAAGAATTTTGGGATTTCGTTCTGGAACCCGGGCCAGCGCAGCCGCACGAAGGCGAATTCACCAAGCGCGCCTACTACCGCGGCGACGCCAACAGAGCAGCGAACCTCGCAAAGCTCACCTCGCGCGGATATGCAGGACAAATCTTCCTTTCCCAGGACCTTACGGGTGCTGAGGTTTACTTGAACCCCTCCACTCATGGTGAGTGGGGATACAACTATCTGGGCGCTGTCTTCATCCCCATGGCCATGGAACACGGGCTCTCTGCCACGGACGCGGATCAGATACTGCGCGCAAACCCCTTGCGGGTTCTGACTCAAGGACAGAGCGCATGAGCGCCCCGACTTACTTGCACCCCGGGTACGTCCTCGGAGTCGACCTGGGCGGAACGAAGCTCAGCGCCGGCATCGCCGACTCCAGCGGAATGATCCTGGCGGAAAGAAGAACGCCTACCAGCGCCGGTGGCATTGACGTTGTGGAACAGATTGCCAGGCTCGCGGAGGAACTTTGCGCCGACATTGGCGCCACATCAGATCAGATCCTGGCGACCGGGATTGGCGCCGCCGGCGTACCGGACAGCGAAGGGAATCACCTGTCCCAAGCGCCGAATCTTTCGGCACTGAGCAACGTCTCCCTCGGCCCGGCCCTTTCCGAGCGGTTGAAACATCCAGTGGTCTTGGAAAACGACGTCAACATCTCTGCCTTGGGGGAACTCCACTATGGAGTCGGAAGGGGTCATTCCGACTTTGTGTTCGTCTCAGTCGGAACCGGAATCGGGATGGGGATTATAGCAGATGGACGGCTCGTGAGGGGATCCAGCGGAGCGGCCGGGGAAATCGGCTACCTACCCATGGGAACGGACGCCCTCGCCCCGGAAAACCATGTTCGCGGTCCGCTTGAGGAGGTCGTAGCCGGAGACCGTCTCGACGCCCGCTATTTCGCAGCATCAGGCCGACGTCTTACAACCCCGGAAATATTCGCCCTTGCCACAAAGGGCGACGCGGCAGCCATCGAAGCCCTTGATACCGAAAGCCGCTGGCTGGCAGCAGCCTTGGTGGCGGTCAATGCCGTTCTCGATCCGGAGATCTTTGTCATCGGAGGCGGTATCGGCGGCAGGAAAGAGTTGTTGCCTTTCATCAGGACTTGGCTGCAGCGCCATGGATCTTCCCTCAACATCTACACAAGCGAACTCGGACAACGGGCACCACTGGCCGGAGCCCTCCAACTCGCCCTCCAAGCCGGAGGCACGGCCTCTACCGTGCCCGTACGTGTCGGCGCCTCATGGCCGGACACTACCCAGAAAGGACAAGCAAGATGAGCATCCCAACTCTCGAAAAACCCAAACTACTGGATCAGGTCAAGGGGGTGGCGTGGAACAACTACGTTGTCTACATCGGCTTCGCCATCGTGTTCCTGTTCTTCGCAGTGACCCAGAGCAGCGTCTTCCTCAACTCAACGAATCTGTTCAATATCGTGATCCAGGCTGCGCCCATCACAGTCATGGCGATCGGCATGGTTTTCGTCCTCGGAACAGGAGAAATCGACCTGTCCGTCGGATCGACAGTTGCCCTTTCTGCACTCACGACAGCGGTAGTACTTCAGGGCACCGGACAATGGTGGATTGCTGCGCTGGCGGGACTGGCGATCGGCCTGGCAGTCGGTCTGGTCAACGGCTTCTTTGTCACCGTCATCAGGCTGCCATCCTTCCTGGTTACCCTTGCGAGCATGGGCCTTCTGGCAGGACTGGCCCGTCAGCTCACTGACCTCCAGTCCGTCCCGGTCACCGATAAGGCCTTTGTCTGGCTTTTTGGCGGCGGTGACCTTCTGGGGCTCCCCATCATGCTGTGGTGGACGGCTGCAGCCGTTCTGGTGGGCTGGCACCTGCTGAGGCAACGCCGATACGGGGCGCATGTACTTGCCGTCGGCAACAGCGCCTCAGCCGCGCGGGTCAGCGGCATCAAGGTCAACCGCGTACGAATGATGGTCTTCGTAGGTAGCGCCATGACTGCAGCCCTCGCAGGCCTTCTCTACGCCGGACGCCTCCACGGTGCCCGCTACACACTCGGCGAAACCGATCTAATGACGGTAATCGCAGCTGTCATTGTAGGCGGCACCAGTCTCTTCGGGGGCAAGGCCACCGTAGTTGGTGCCCTGATCGGAAGCCTCCTCATGAGCATGATCAATAACGGACTCATCCTCGCCGGATTGAACGTCTCCCAACAGATGATCGTCCGCGGCATCATCATCCTCATCGCTGTGTCCTTCTCCCTGCGCGGCAAAAAGAGCTAGAAAGGCTGACAGATGTTCCTTGACCTGTTACGACGACGCAACCCGGAATTTCTCCGTGCAGTCGCCCAACTTCATGCAGCTGGCGAGCTGCCCGTAAACTGCTACGCCATCGACCTCGACGCCGTGGAACGCAATGCCAAGGCCTTCGCCTCCGAAGCAGCCCGGCTGGGACTCACAGCTTTCGCCATGACCAAACAGATCGGGAGGAATCCCGACGTCTCCCGTGCCCTGGTCCGGGTGGGGTTGACGCATGCTGTCGGTGTTGATCTTCAATGCGCCATTGCCGCCGCCAGCGGAGGCCTGCGTATCGGGCACCTCGGACACCTCGTGCAGATTCCACGGCACGAGGCGGACCAGGCCGCTTCCCTGGAACCTTTGTACTGGACCGTCTTCAGTGAAGCCAAGGCCCGGGAAGCTGGTGCTGCGGCCCTCAAACGCGGCCGTACGCAGGACGTTCTACTGCGGGTAGCGGCACCCGGTGACAGGTTCTACACCGGCCACGAAGGCGGCTTCGCCCTAGAACAAATTGTGGCGGCTGCAGACCTCATCGATTCGATTCCGGGCGTTCGCTTCGGAGGCATTACGACCTTCCCGGCAACCTTGTTTGACCCGGACACCGGCACGGCCATGCCCACACCAAACCGGGGAACCCTGATGAGGGCCGCCAAGCTCCTGACCGCCTCCGGTCGGGTTGGGTTTCAGATCAACGCCCCGGGGACAACCTCCGTGTCTGTCTTGGAGGGCCTGGCGCGGGACGGGGCAACGCAGGTCGAACCAGGTCATGGTCTTACCGGCACAACACCCCTGCACGCTGTGACGGACCTCGTCGAAGAACCTGCCATCGCCTACGTCACCGAAGTCTCGCATCTGTGGAACAACAAAGCTTACGTTTTTGGCGGAGGCTTCTACGTTGACCCCGTGCTGGGGAAGAGCACCACCCCGGCGCTCGTTGTCGGCCGCGGAGACGACGTCAGCGCAGCGCCAGCGCTTCCCGTCGACATGCCCGCAGCGGAAGCCATCGACTACTACGCCACCATCCCGACGGCTGACAAACATATCGCCGAAGGAGACACCGTCATCTTCGGTTTCCGGCCGCAGGTCTTCGTGACCCGCGCACTGACCGCAGCCATCTCGGGAATCTCCGCCGGAAAACCCCACGTCGAAGGTGTATGGGCCGCAGACGGCTCCGCCCCCTTGACCCTTGCCTCGGCTATGACCCCCACAGAATAGGACACCACAATGACACTCACGCCGTCAGCAGCGGAAACCACTGTTCCTACATCCACCCCGCCATTGCGTTTGAAAGGCATCCATAAAAGCTTCGGCGGTGTCGTGGCCATCAAGACCTTCGACCTGGAAGTCCAGGCCGGCGAAATCGTCGCCTTGGTCGGCGACAACGGCGCGGGCAAATCCACCCTCGTCAAGATCATCTCAGGCCTTTATCAGCCCACCGAGGGCGAGATATGGCTGAACGGCGAGCAGGTCAGCTTCCGTGACGCCTCCGACGCACGGGCTAAAGGCGTCGAAGTTGTGTACCAGGACCTTGCATTGGTCGAGGACCAGCCTGTTTACATGAACATGTTCCTTGGACGGGAACTGACGAAGGGCCCCCTGCGGCTTCTGGACCGCAAGGCCATGGCCAGGCAAACCCAGGAGCTCGTGGACACACTCGATGTCCGTATTCCATCAGCGAAAGCGACGCTGAGTGATCTCTCCGGCGGCCAGCGCCAGGGCGTAGCCATCTGCCGGGCCACCCATTGGGCCAGCGGACTGGTGCTGATGGACGAACCCACAGCGGCCCTCGGGGTGGCCGAAACGGCCAAAGTCGAAGAGGTAATCCTCAAACTGAAGGCCCGCGGCGCCGCTGTGCTCATCGTGAGCCACAACATGGACCAGGTCTTCCGGATCGCTGACCGTGTCACAGTCCTGCGGCGCGGAACCCAGGTGGCCACGCGGACACTGGCAGATACGTCACACAACGAGCTTGTCGCCATGATCACCGGGCTGGCATCGTGATCACTGGAGACAGACTGCAACCCGGCGCACACATGCGCTCCGAAATCGCAGAGCAACCTGCACGCTGGCTGGATCTTATTGACCACCAGCAGAACAACATCACCGCAGCAGCAGCGCTTCTGCGCCGCTCCCAACCGGAACTGCTGGTATTCGTTGCTCGCGGATCCAGCGACCATGCCGCCATGTACGGTCAATATCTAGCGCACAACCTTCTGAAAATCCCCGCTATGCTTTCAACTCCAAGCACCGTGACTGCTTTTGGAACCCAGCTGCGGTATCCCAACTCGGTGGTCATAGCGGTGTCGCAATCCGGCGAATCACCGGACTTGCTGCATACCGTCACCGCAGCGAAAAACAACGGCGTCCCAGTTATCGCATTGACCAACAGCAATGGCAGTTCTCTCGCTGACCTGGCTGATGTTCATGTTTGCCTGAGCGCTGGCCCTGAGCTATCGGTCGCCGCCACCAAAACTTACACCGCCGAACTGCTCACCTTGTTTTTGACGTTGAGCCTTGCCGGTGGGGGCATCTGGGCGGAGATCGCCCACAAGGTAGAAGCAGCAGCAGAAGTAGCTGCAGGCGTCATAGCCGACTACCGAGGCCCCGCGGAGGAGTTCACAGAAGTCATCGCCAACGCCGAGAGGATCCTCATCGTTGGCCGTGGCTACTCAATGGCCACGGCGAAAGAGGGTGCACTCAAGCTTATGGAGACCAACTCCATTGCAGCATCAGGCTGGAGTGCAGCCGATGCTACCCATGGACCGATGGGCCAGGTCGTGCCAGGCACGCCGGTAATAGCCCTAACAGCATCTCCAGGCGGACGCGAATCCGTACATAGCTTCATGCAGGCCTCACGCGCCTTGGGCGGCACCGTCATCGATCTTGAAACCCCCGCGGGTAACGCTTCCAAGCGAATCGATCCCGCTCTCATTCCTCTCATCGAAATCATCCCACTCCAGCAACTGGCCCTGAAACTGGCCCTTGCACGCGGCATAGACCCCGATCGGCCCGCAGGGCTGAAGAAAGTCACTAAAACGGTATAGCCACTTACCAGGATTCCCATGCCGGTCGCGGCAGGCCTCCGCCTGCCGCGATCACGCCGAACAGCGTTCGTCCGACCATCGAAGGATCTCACTTATTGAAAGCCCTCAACAAAGTTTTCCTTGCAGCGGCACTTATAACAACGACTACATTGGCTGGATGCGCAGCAGCGCCGGCAACTCCCCCCGTTACATTTATTGAGTCCCCGAGAGCCGGGGATTTGGTCGCTGGACCCGGTATGACTTTCTTGCCCTGTCACTGATGATCCGGGGGGTGTTGTCGCCGGATCCGGAGACAAGCGTTGACTGCTGATAGGGACAGGGCCGGCCCTTTTTGAGGGAGAGGTCTCTTTGTAACGTGGGTGCCAGCATCGGGTGTCGTGACTGCGGCCAGAGGACGCGAAGAGGCGCGTATGGACGAGGAATTCGCTGTTTTCTGCGGGCTGGACGTTGGGAAATCCGAACATCACGCGACCGCCCTGGACCGCTCGGGCGAGCGGATTTTCGACAAGCCCTTGCCGCAGGACGAGACCACGCTCCGTGAGTTGTTCACCCGCCTGCAGCAACACGGCAGGGTGCTGGTGATCGTTGACCATCAAGACCGCCGCAACCGTACTCCTGAGCATCGGCGACGCAAGCACCTTCGCCTCCGCCGGCCGCCTTGCAGCCTACGCAGGCATCGCACCCGTCACACGGCGTTCAGGCACCTCGATCCGCGGGGAATTCCCTGCCCGTCCCGGCAACAAACAGCTCAAGAACGTGCCCTTCAGATCCGCCTGGATCGCCAGCTGCCACCACCCGGCGTCCAAGGACTACTACGAAAGAAACGGGCCCAGGGAAAGAAACACAACGCCGCGGTCATCTGCCTGGCCCGCCGCCGCTGCGACGTCATCTTCTCAATGCTCAAACACGGCACCCTCTACGAAGAAAAACCGCCCAGACCGCTTGACGAAAAACAGAGGGACACCCCCATCAGTTCCTGCCAATGCGGTTATTGACCGCATCGGAGCAGTAACCAAGCCCTCCGGAGCAGACGGTGAGCAACCAACCCCGATTTCGGAGATGAAACTGACTGAAACCCTGAAGACCCAAACCGAAAACGGCAGGAATACGGTCTTTGTCATCGGCACGAACTGTCCGGCTGGACCAGAAGCGTAAACACCGGTTTCCCTACCTAATTCAACATTGGTGTTGCGACCAAGATGTAGAACCACACGCTTATTGATGCGGGTCTCTTACCCGCCAGGCATGGCAGGCCTGTCGAACTGGCATTCGAACCATCTCGTGGCTGCTAGTTTCGTCTCAGATCTGTTGCGACGTTGGTTAGAAACCGCCCAGCAATCATCGCCACCGGCAACTTCGAGAACAATTGCGAGGGATACTCGCAGATCATTGCCCGGGATACGAACGGCATCCTCTGGCTCTATCCCGGCATTGGAAGCCGCCATCTGGAACCCCGGAAACAGATCGGCGAAGGCTGGAACATCATGACGGCTCTGGTCTGATCTCCCTATCTTTGGCCCGGCAAGTCCAGCCCGGATTGTCATTTCGGAAATTTCCGACATATCATCATCGGGTGCTACCCGACGTCTTCGGCGCCCTCGCGAACCCTTCGCGGCGCACCATCCTCGATAGCCTCCGTGAGGGTCCCTTGACGGCGGGCGATCTCACGGGCCGCCTGGACCTCAGTCGATCTACGGCGTCAGAGCATTTGGCGGTCCTGCGGGAAGCTGGCCTGATCCGCGAGGAACGGCAAGGCCGGCACAGGATCTACCACCTTGAGGCCCAGGGCCTGCGAGAAGCCAGCAACTGGCTGAAGAACTACGAGCAATATTGGAACCAGCGGCTCGACGCCCTGGCCGAACTACTGGATGAGGAAAACACTCCATGACCGAAAATGCCATCAAACTCGAGCGCACGTTCCCGCACGCCAAAGAGGCAGTGTGGGCTGCCCTGACAACCCCGGAACTGCTCGCCCGCTGGTGGGCTGCCGGCGACATCGCACCCGTGATGGGCCACCGCTTCACGATGGACATGGGTGGCTGGGGCCAGCAGCAATGCGAAGTCACCGCCGTCGAACCCGGCACCTCCATCACGTTCGTCTTCGCAGAGGGCGTTCTGGACACCACCATCACCTGGGCCTTGGAAGCCACCGAAACCGGCACCATCTTTCACTTCGAGCACGCCGGCTTCAACCTGGACAGCCCTATGGGGCGGCAAGCTATTGAAGGTATGGGCAACGGCTGGCCGGGTCTCCTGGCGCGCATCGACCAAGTCCTGGCCAGCGTTAGTTAGGGCGCGTGCACCAAGGATGTTGTCTAACCGCATCACGCCGGAATGGAGTAAGTCGATGGAAACCAGCACACAACAAGATCTTGTTTACGCATTGAGGCGACGGGGAGTCGCTGAAAGCATGATTCCCGGACTCCTCAAGGAAGCCAATGAAAAGAGACTGAGCCTGGGCGATCAGTTCAGTGTGTCTGACTTCGTGGCGGGCTTTCCCCGCGGCACCGGCCTGTCCAAGGGCACGAAGATTGGACGCATCGCCGCAGTTTTCATTCTGGTCGGCATCGCCGCGCAGCTGTTTCTCAGCGGGGTGCTAGAGGTGCACTTCGGGTTTCCCGGCGTCCTCTTCTACTACGGTGCGGTACTCGTGGGATTGAGCGTCCTCGTGTTCTCCGCATACCTCGTTGACCGCAAATTGCCTCGGCCGTAGCCCCAGGCAAGTCTGACGCCAAGGGCTCTCATTCCGTGCCGTATTCTTCTTCGAGTTCCGCGAGGACCTCGGCTGCTGTCCGGCTTCCACCGTCGGCGAGGCGTCGAAGTTCCTCCACATCGCCACGTTCTGAGGCAAGCTCAATGAGGAGGTCCACGGCGTCGGTACTCCCCCGCGCGGCAAAACGACGCAGCTCCTCAAGGTCGCCGCGCTCAGCGGCCAGTTCCACAAGCTGGTCAATGGCGTCCTGGCTGCCCTGGTCTGCCTGGGCCCGAAGCTCGGTCAAATCATCGTCGGTCATGGTCTGAAGATTTCACATTTACCTGCCGTCCGGAAGGCCGCGATGCGATATGCGGGCTGGTGACTTGGACATTGTTATCTAGGCATTTTCACGACGTCCGAACCGTGGTTGCGGTAGAGGAGCAAGGCTGCAAGGGGCTGCCGGCCCTGTTCGGGCCGACAGCCAGAGCCTTGCTTAGAGGGTGGTCAGCAGTTGCTGCATCTCCTTGATTTCAGCTTCCTGCGCGGTCACGATGTCTTTGGCCAGTTGCACCGCATCGGCATTTTGACCGCTGCTGGTTTCAGTTTGGGCCATCACCACCGCACCCTTGTGATGGGCGATCATCTGGGTTAGGAACAGCTTTGCGGCGTCGACACCTTGGGCTGCTTGGAGTTTCGCCATGTCATCGGCGCCCATCATGCCTTCCATGCTGTGGCCGCCGGGCATCTGCGTCGACTGGTTCCAGCCGGACAACCAGGAAGTCATTTTCTCGATCTCCGGTCCCTGGGCGTCCTTAATGCGGGTGGCGAGGGCGCTGACTTCATTGGGGATGCCCTGTTTGGCCAGGATCATGTCACTCATTTCCACGGCCTGCGCATGGTGGGGAATCATCATCTGGGCAAACATCACATCCGCTCCGTTGTGGTCTCCCGCAGCTTGCGATGACGTTGACGCAGCGGGGCTGGAGGAGCCCATGGAGCCGTGATCCATCCCCGGCATGGAGGTCCCGGTCGAACCCGGGGTGCCGGTACTGCAACCGGCAAGGGCCAAGGCCGCCGCGAGGGCAACTGCGGACAGGGGCAAGAGTTTTTGGGTGTTCATAAGTGGTCCTTCACAAGGAGGGGTGGGCGTCGATGCGTCCACTCGGAAAGGTTCTGGCGATGCCCAGCAGAAGCCGCTGGGCAGTGGCACTGCCTGGGGCAGCAGAAGAGAGCCGCTGCCCAAGTATTCGGGCAGCCCAGTCATCCGGGCGCGCTGATCTTGGCGCGGCGCTGATTTTGGCGCGGCGCTGATCTCGGCGCGGGCGACCGATTATGTTCTGCTGATCGACAATTCACCCGGTGAAGGACTTCCGGGCTGGTAAGACCACAGTGTGCCGGAAGGATGGGCCTGGATCTGGAAGGTGGACGGCGCTGTGGTTGTGCTGTCCCGAACCGGCGCAGCCAGACCGCCGGGCCCGACTGAAGGGATGCAGGAACCGCCCGCCACATGCGCAGATGAGCAGTTCCCGGAGCAGGAACACAGCGCCAGCGGCGCCATTCCGGTGTCTCCGCTCACAGACTGCGACGCGCCCGCATGGCCGGTGTGCTTTGCGGCATCGCCAGGGGCTGGGACGGCCGTAGCGGCTGTGTCCGGCGCAGTGGTGATGACGGCGGTGTGCAGGGAGTGGGGGCCGACCATGACGTGCATGCCCAACAGTCCGGCGATCAATGCCAGGACCGCGGCCAGAAGGCCTGCTCTGAGGAAGAACCTGGTTATGGTCGGGCGTGGTTCCACAACAGTCCTTCCTTGCGCGTGCCGGGTCAACGATGTGCCGCGTCAACGATGATGACGGTCAACGATGGTCGGTTTCAGCCTACCCGTCAACTGGCACCCCAACCTGCGCAAGGTGTGATCGGCGTCGGCTTCTTGGAAGGACTCGTTTGCATCTCCCAAACAGGCCGCGCCGATGCCCTTGAGCAGGTGAAGCATTGAAGGCATCCTTGGAGGAAGGACCCGTTGGAGGCTGCCATGGACCCATCAGATGCAGGCGCACAGCCGGTGACACCGGCCGGGTTGCTGGCGTCACTGACTTATATCGACAACGTCGGATTCCACGGGATCGCAACCACCCTCACCGGCCCTGACCCAAAGATCGACCGGAACTGGGCTGCGTTGATCCGCAACGCACACATCGCCGTCGCAGCGATCACTTGGCCGCCGGATCTGCAGGCCGCTGCCAGCCGGTTCACCCATGCGGCAGACGAGCTGATCGCTGTCCTTGAAAGGCGCGACACGGCCTCCGTTGGCGAGCCTGCCAAGGAACTCCATATCGCCTACCACGCACTGAGCGACGCCGGCTGGAACCATCTTGCCGCGGCTACGGGAATGACGACCGAAGGCGCCCACGACCACCACGGGCACGGGCACTCCCACTAGAGACTGCGTCTGCGGCCGCTAGCTCCCTGCGGCCAAAACCACGTTGATCTGATCGCGGATCTCATCTCCGACCTGCTCGTCCGTGAGACCGCTATTGGCGGAGGAGCTCATGCTGACGAACATGATCGCCGAGATGACCCTGGCAATTTTCGCTGGGTCCCGGGCCGTCAATTGCTCATCCCGCCGCAACACCTCTGCGATGGCAGCTTCCGTGCGAATAGTCAGGGCAAGTGCCTCAGCGTGATGCGGTTCGCTGGGATCGCCGAAGACGATCTCTTTCAGGTAGGTCCGGCCGTTCTCGATCTGGACCCGGTTGCATTTAATAATGGGTCGAATGATCGCCATGATCCCGTCAAGGACAGCTTCTTCCTGTTCCGCGGCGGCGACGCCCGAGTTGAGCGCTTCAGCGTATTTGACGTTGTGGACAAGGAGAAGCAGCTCCGCCTTCGTCCTGGCGTACAAGAACAAGGTTCCCGATCCGACGTCGGCCTTTTCAGCCACTTGCTGGGTGGTGACCTCGTCTACGCCGTACTGGGTGAAGAGCTCGCGGGCCGCAGCGGTGATGCGGTCAAGTTTCTCCTGCTTATTCCGCTCGCGTCGGCCAAGGGTCTGGGGCACAGCCTGCATTCAAATACCGTATCAGCGGTTGCTGGATCATCGGCCCAGGAATTCGAGGGCGACGGGCACGAACTCCTGGTGGTACTGGAAGATGCCGCCATGCCCTGAATCCGGGTAGATGACCAGTTCACTGCCCGGAATCCGGAGGTGCATATCGTCGGAGAGTCGGGACGGAACCATGCGGTCGTTGTCGCCGTTGGCGATGAGGGTCGGCTGGGTGATCGCGCCCAGGTTGGCCGGTTCCGTGCGGCCCCACTTCTTGATGGCCTTCAGCTGCGTCTGAAAGGCTTTGGTCTTGATGGGTGCGTCCCGGTTGGCGGTGCGCTCGTTGAGTCGCTGGATAAATGCCCTCGCGGCGGGCTTGCCTGCAGCATTGCGGTTGAAGAACAGGAATTCCTTGGGGTCCTGCCGGGTCAGTGTTGCTCGCAGGACGTCGTAGTAGGTTACGCGGGCCACCTTGTCGATGTCCTTCCCACCTGCAGGACCAGTGCCGGCAAGAACAAGCTTGCGCACCAGCTCCGGGTATTTGAGCACCAAAGCTTGGGCAATCATGCCCCCGAGCGAGAATCCAAAGAGGTCGACTTTCTGATGCCCGAGCGCCTTGATGAAGGTCGCGGCGTCTTCCGCCATCTCCTCTATGGTGCCCGGAACGTTGCCGGTTGTGGCACCGACACCGCGGTTGCTGAAGGTGATCACGTGGTGCTTCCGGGCGATGGGGTCGATGATGCGCGGATCCCAGTTGTCCATCGTGGCAGCGAGGTGGACCAGGAAGACGACGGGAATTCCACCCTTCGGGCCCAGCTCACGGTAACTGTAGGTGACGCCGCCGGCCGTAACAGTGCTGACCGGTGCGTCCTTGTAGGCGGTGATGACATTGCTCATGATGTTTGTTCCTGACTAGTGGATTTACTTAGTGCCTGACGACTGTTTTGCCACGGACGCCGCCCTTGTCCAGCTCCGCAAGGACGTCCGGCGTCTGGTCAAACGGAACTACGCGGCCCACCACGGGGCGGATTTCCCCGGCGTCGATCAGCGCGGCAATCTCGCGCAGCTGGCTGCCGTTGGCGCTCATGAAGAGGAACTCGTAGGTAACGCCGAGACGACGGGCCTTACGCCGGATGCCGGCACTAATGAGCGCGACAGCGCCCTTCATCACGGCGTTTGCTCCGAGCTCCTGGGCAAAGCCGGGATCCGGCGGGCCTGAGATGCCGATGGCCTTACCGCCCGGTTTGAGGACCTTCAGCGACCGCTCCAGATTCTCACCGCCGAGGCTATCCAGAACGAGATCGTAGCCATGGAGGATTTCCGCGAAGTCCTCCGTCCGGTAATCAATGACGACGTCGGCCCCGAGCTCGCGGACAAAGTCCGCGTTTGCGGCGCTGACCGTTGTAGCAACGGTGGCCCCAAGGTACTTGGCCAGCTGGATCGCGATGGAGCCCACTCCCCCGGCCCCCGCATGGACCAGGACCTTCTGGCCCGGGCCAACTTTGCCGCGTTCAACGAGCGCCTGCCAGGCGGTCAAGGCCACCAGTGGAAGGGATCCCGCCTCGTCCATACTGATCGACGCCGGTTTGATGGCAAGGTCCGTCTCGGCCACAGCGATCCGTTCGGCAAAGGTGCCGATGCGATCCTTGTCCGGGCGGGCGAACACCTCATCGCCCGGCTTGAAGGACCGGACTTTCGCACCAACACTGACCACCACGCCGGCGAGGTCATTGCCTAGGATCAGGGGCAGCCTGTACGGGAGAACTTGCTTGAACTCCCCCTGGCGGATCTTCTCGTCCAACTGGTTCAGACCGGCTGCCTTCACCTGGACCAGCACGTCATGCTCCCCAACCAACGGCTCCGGAACGTCAACTTCCTGCAGGGGTTCTTTGTACTTTTTGAGGACGAAGGCTCTCATGGGGGGTGCTCCTGACTAAATAACTGAGTTGACTCAATTCTGAGCTTACTCAGTTCTTAAGTCAAGAGAAGGCCGAGACCCCTAAACAGCCCAGCAAAAGGCACGAAAAAAGGAGACACGTTGTGTCTCCTCACTTTCAATCTATACGGCACTGGGGGGCTTGCCGCAAGGCCCAGGGGTTGCTGCAAAATTGAGAGCCGACGCCGGGAGTACGCGCTGTTTCAGACGCGCGGTTCCGGCGTCATCAGCCCAGAAAGGAGCTGACAACGTGCCCCTCACAACCAGCGCGTTCAACCTTCCCGAGCACCTCGCACCCAAAGCAGATCCAGCCCTGATCGCTGCCGATGAGCAGCATTTCGCAGCCATCGCTGAAAGCCTTGAGCAGACCATCTCCGAGCTATCCGATCAGCTCGATGCCATACGCAAAGCCCCAAGCCGCTTCGGCCAGGAGGCCGTGGAGAAGGACGTTGAAACCCGTCGGCTGACCGGTCGGCTGCGTGCACTGCGTCGTTTCGGCCTGGACCTTTGCCTTGGCCGGATCGTCAGCAAGGACAACGCGGAGCCCCTTTACATTGGACGACTCGGCCTCACGGACAGTGACGGCCGCAGGCTGCTGATCGATTGGCGTTCGCCCGCCGCCGAGCCTTTCTTTGGAGCCACCCACGCCAACCCGATGGGTCTGGCGGCCCGCCGTCGTTATCGCTGGACCCGTGGCCGGGTTACTGACTACTGGGACGAGGCGTTCACGGAAGACCCGGCCTCGGCGGAATTGCCCGGCGGCACCGCTGCGCTTGAGGACCTTTCAGCCTTCATCGCCAGCCTGGGCAGCAGCCGCTCGGCACGGATGCGGGACGTGCTCGGCACTATCCAGGCGGACCAGGACGCCATCATCCGCGCATCTTCCCGGGGTGCTTTGGTGGTCGACGGCGGTCCCGGTACAGGTAAGACTGTGGTCGCTTTGCACCGCGCGGCCTATCTCCTCTACTCGGACCCCCGGCTCGGTCACCGCAGGGGCGGCGTCCTGTTCGTCGGCCCCCACCGGCCCTTCCTGGCGTACGTTGCCGATGTCCTTCCCAGCCTTGGTGAGGAGGGCGTGCAGACCTGCACCCTGCGCGACCTCGTGCCTGAGGGAGCCGATGCTGCCCTTGAAGCCGACGACGAAGTTGCCCGTCTGAAATCCTCGGCGGACCTGGTGAAGGCGATCGAGCCGGCCGTGAGGTTCTACGAGTCACCGCCGAAGGAGGGCCTGGAAGTCGAGACGCCCTGGGCCGACGTCTGGCTCAGCGCAGACGACTGGGCCGAGGCCTTCGACGTGCCAGCACCAGGCACTCCCCACAATGAGGCGCGCGAGGAAGTCTGGGAGGAACTGCTCACCATTTTGGTGGACAAGTTCGATACGGACGAGGTTCCGGAGGACTTGCTTCGGCGGTCCTTCGCCCGGAATCCGGATCTGGTGGAAGCGTTCAGCCGGGCGTGGCCGCTGCTTCATTACACGGATCTCGTGGCCGATCTTTGGCGGGTGCCGGCGTACCTGCGTCTGTGCGCCCCTTGGCTCAGTACTGAGGACGCGGGAAGGCTTCAGCGGGCCGATCCGAACGCCTGGACTGTGTCGGACTTGCCCCTCTTGGACGCAGCCCGGCAACGGCTGGGCGATCCTGAAGCATCCAAACGAAGGCGTCGACAGAAGGCCGAGGCCGCCGCCGAACGTGAACTCATGGATCGCGTTGTGGAAGACCTCGTAGCCGCTGACGATTCCGAAATGCTGGTCATGTCCATGCTGCGCGGCGAGGACATGCAGGAGAAGCTCATGGACGAGTCAGTATTGATCGTGGACCCGGACCAGCTCGCCGGCCCGTTCGCCCATGTGGTGGTGGACGAGGCCCAGGAACTGACCGACGCCCAGTGGCAGATGCTCCTGCAACGCTGCCCGTCCCGGAGCTTCACCATTGTCGGTGACCGCGCGCAGGCCAGGCACGGATTCACTGAGTCCTGGCAGGAACGCCTGGAGCGCGTCGGGTTGACCAACGTGAACCTGACGCATCTCAGCATCAACTACCGCACGCCCGAGGAAGTCATGGCCGAGGCCGAACCTGTCATCAAGGCCGCCCTACCCGACGCCAACGTCCCCACATCCATCCGAAGCAGCGACCTCCCTGTCATCCACGGATCCGCTGCAGAGCTGGACTCGATCCTCACCACATGGCTTGATGCGCACGCCGAAGGAATCGCTTGCGTCATCAGCAAGAACGACGTCGGACGCGGCTCGCTCCCAGCGTCGGCGCGCCTGCGTTGGCTGGCGCCGGAACTAGTGAAGGGACTGGAGTTCGACCTCGTGGTCCTGATCGATCCAGAGGATTTCGGCACAGGCATCGAAGGAGCCGTAGACCGCTACGTCGCGATGACCAGGGCCACCCAGCAGCTGATCATTCTCACCACTGCCGGGTCGGCCCTGACCAATCATTGAGGAACGCGCCAATCGCTGAGGAACGCGAGCTACATTCCAGGGATTTCCTGCGCCTCGTGGACTTCGATCTCACAGCCACCGGGCATGTTCAGGTGCGGGTGGACTTTGGCGAGCTCGACTGCGGCGTCGAGGTTGTCGGCTTCGAGGATGCTGTAGCCGGCCACTTCACGCTTGCTGGGCGACGTGCTGCCGTCGGAGGCCACGCGGACTCCGTTGGCCAGCGGCGTGCCGAAGTCCACCAGGCGATCGCCCACCTTGGCACCCCACGCATTCCACTCCCCCATGACGGCTGCCATGTCATCCGGTGACGGCGGGGCTGCCTCTGCGGGGGTCATCGGTGCGTGGTAGATGAAAACATACTTGGACATGATGGTCCTTCTTTCCTGCTGTTTGTTTTGGGGTTAAGGAGGTTTACAGGGTGACTGTGCGGCCGGTGAAGGCTACGAGCCGTTCCAGGCTGCTGGCTGTCTCCGCCGTCGGCTGCTCTGGCGCGAAGCTGCCGCCGGAGCGGACCTGCTCGGAGATGGTCTGCCGGGCAAGTTCCGTCACGTAATCGCTGACGACGTCGGACACCTCCACTTGCTGTCCCGTCGCCTTGGCGAAGTCCCAGGCGTGGACGAGCAGTTCGAGGTTCAGGATCCCGGCGACCGTGGTTGCCGGCAATTCGGCGAACTTCATGTCTACGGTTCCCTCAAGACCGCGCTTGCTGAAGGCTTCCAGCGCGGGCTGGGCCAATTCAGCGATCCGCACCTCGGGCGACGCGTCCGCGCGGTCCACGGATGCTGCACCGAGCGCACGGCCGATGCCCTTCAGCGATGCGGCCAAGTGGTCCAGCAACTCGCTGACGTTGAACTCCTCGCAGGGCGTGGCTTTCGCTGTGTCCCCGGGAGTGACGTTGCGAAGCACGCTAAGAAGGATCGCCAGGGACGCATCAGCTGAGCTCAGCTGGTTGATGGGATCAGGTGCCCATGCCCAGTCGTCGCGGCCAGCGCCGTCCTTCGATGAAGCCTCAGCCAGCAGACGATCCAGATAGTGGTTCCAGCCCATCGCATGGGATGTCTCCTGCTCCTCGGTGAGCCCTTCATGCAGCAACCGCAGGGACGTTCCGTCGGCATCCGGCTCCAAGGTGATGCTGATGGTCGAGGCACCCGGAGGCAGATCGCCCCCGCCTTCCCAGCCCCACGTGAAGACGACGCGCTTGCCCGGTTCGATTTCCTGGAACGTTCCGGCGGCATGGTGGCCGGGGGTAACGGTCCAGCGGAAATCCCCACCGATCCTGAGGTCCACCCGGGCTGCGACCGTTTGCCAGCGCCGCAGTCGCTCGGGCTGGGTGATGAGGGCGAAGGCCTCGTCGGCTGTGACCGGCAGGTGGATGGTTTTGTCGAAACTCATGTGCGTCCTCGCCTTTGGAAGTTATTAGTGGTCTGGGTGTTGTTGATGCTGGTCGCCCCGCCGTTGGGCAAGAGCGGCGGCATCGGAAGCCAGCAGGTCCAGTTCGTTGGTCCAGAACTGGGAAACAAGATCACGGAGCCGGCCCATCCCCTGGGGATCGAGCCTGTAGTACCGGTTTCTCCCTTCCTTGCGGGCCATCACCAGGCCCGCTTTCTCCAACAACAACAGGTGCTGTGAAACCGCGGACCGGCTGACCTCGAAATGAGCCGCCAAATCACTGACCGCCTTCTCGCTGCCTGCCAGGAGATGAAGCAGCCGACGCCGATTGGGCTCGGCAGCTATCTCCAGGGCATCCAACACAAGTAATACGTTAGTGGTCACTAACGTATTAAGCAAGGCATGTGGCTAGTGCCTCCCCCGGGGCAGCTCCCGCTTGCGGGAGCTGCGATGCCGCGGCCCCCTCCCACGACGTCCTCGTTGCAACAAGGCAGAGAGTGGCAACGCCAAACGGGAAACGACCACTGCGGCGAGAGCCACCAGGGTCACAAGAATGGCAACTGTGACCAGCAGCAGCCACAATTCGGGCGCTGGCGAGCCACTGGGAATTTCCGGGGTATTTTCGAGTCCAAGCATCTACTTCTCCTGCAATCCGGGGCGTAACTATTGCAGTGCTGAGTACGAGTGAATGCCGGAACGTGTCGCGGAAGGCCCGATTCTTTGGGTCAGTTGTTTTATCGCGTGTCCGCGGTGGGCTTCCGCCACATCACGGCGAGCACCAACACCAGCACGTTCAGGCCCAGCATCACCAGGACCATGAGTCCCCAGTTCGCTTGATTCACGCCCGAGCCATATAGAACGCCGATCAGCACGGTTGCAGTGATCGCGCCAAGGTAGCGGCAGGTCTGGAAGATTCCGGCAGCTACCCCCCGTTCTTCCGGGCGGGCAGAAACGTAGAGCCCTTGGTTCGAGGCCGTGCTCACCAACCCATAGGGGATGCCCATCATTGCGGTCAGCACGAACACCAAAGGCGCCCACAGCGACAACGTGAGCGCGCCAAGACCGGCTGCAGCAACAGTCAGAATCAGCACACCGGCGATCAGGACGGAACGGACGCCGAACCGCTCCATCAGCCGCACCGTCAGTGGCGTCACCACAACCGACAATGCCGCAAGGGGCAGCATGAGCAGGCCTACTACACCGGCGTCGTAATGACCTGCCTCCTGCAGCAATTGCGGCAGTCCGAAGAAGGCAAAGTAGTAGACGCCGCTGAACACCACGAACAGCAAGTACACCAGCAACAGTGGCCGGTTCCTGCCCAGCAGGCGGAGGTCAAGGAACGGCGGGCGGAAGCGCAGCTCGCGCCAGGCGAAAAGCGCACCGATCACAGTCGCAGCGGCCAAGAGCCACCAACGGTAGGCCGGCATCACGTTCAGTAACGCCATCATCGCGAGCATGAGTGACGTGACGAATGCGAGGATGCCGGGGATGTCGGAGTCGCGGATCAGAGCCAACAGCCTGCCCGTTTCCCGTCCAGAGTCGGCCGGCGCAGCCTTGTGCACCACAATCAGCGCAAGCAGCGCGATTGGCACGTTGATCGCGAACAGCGCCTGCCAACCGACCAAGCTCACCAGCAATCCGCCGACCACCGGACCCACGGCAGCAGCTGATGTGTTTGCCATCTGGATCCTGCCCAGCGGCCGGGTGGACGGTAAGTTAGCCAGCTTGCTCAGTTCGGTGACCATCACGACGGCCGAGGGATACGCCGTCGCGGTCCCCACCGCCATCAGCGCGCGGGCCACACACACCAAAGCGAAGCTGGGAAGGAACGGCGCGATGGCGCAGGTGACGGCGACCAGAGCCATGCCGAAAGTGAACAAGCGTCGGGGGCCGAAGCGGTCAGCGAGCCTGCCCATGAGCGGCTGGCCGGCCGCGGACGCGAGGTAGAACGACGTGATCACCCAGGTAACGGTGGCGACGTCGAGCGCGAAATCCTGCCGCAGCACTACCAGCGCGACCGCGATCATCGACGAGTTCAGCGGGTTCAGCGCCGTCCCAAGGCTCAACGCAGCAATGGCGAGGCCGGGCCGGGGTCTATTCGTCGTCACCCACCCAAGTCTGCTCCATAGTTGCTTCGGGTTACGAAACACGTTCGCGGGGCGGACAGAGAAGACCGTCTGAGGGCAACCAGTATGGCGGCTGCACTCACGTCAATGCAGGCTCTGGTGCCATGGAACCGTCGGGAGTAGCGTTCTTTCCAGGAAAATCTGCGTCTGACTGGGCTCGAGACAAATTGGCGACGCGGAGGAGCGGAGCAATCATGAACCACAAGACACGCGCCGCCAAGGAAACTGCGATCTCCACAGCCGGAATCGCCGTTGCGATTCTGGTCACCATCCTGCTTGCATCCTGTGCACCAGCAGCCACACCGGATCAAAAACATGCATTGGTCGGAACATGGGCTTCCACAGTCACGAAGGAGGATGCCCTACGGGTCGTGCCCGATTTCAAGCAGGAATTCCTGTGTGACAACACTGGGACGTTCAGCTGGGAATTCAAGGAAGATGGCAAATTCGCGATTGATCAGAAGCCTCTGCCAGACTGCCCGGCACCCGCGAATGCGCATGTTGAAGACACGTGGTCCACTGATGGCAATCGAATGACAATTGCGAAGGGTCAGCCGGCCCAAGAGGTATATGAGTGGGCCGTCGAAGGCAAGATGCTTGTGTTGAAACACGTTTCCGGAGACTGCGTCCCGTGCAAGGCAGTCAATACAGCCAATCCGTGGACGCGGGTGGGGTGAAACACCACCCCCAAACTCATCGTCCCCCTACTCCTCGAAGTGCGTCGTAATCTTCCCCGAGGACACGGCGGCGATGATCGACTGGGCCAAATGCCGCAGCTTGATGTTCCGATTGCTGGAGGCAGTCCGCAGGATGGTGAAGGCCTCTTCCTGGCTGCAGTGGTTCTGCGCCATGATCGCACCCACCGCGAGGTCGATCACCGTGCGAGACTGCATCGCAGCGGCGAGATCATTCCGCGCATCGCTGAGTTGCGCGATCTTCAAGGCGAGCCGCAGAGACTTCGAAGCGTGCGAAGCGAATACTTCGGCGCGTTCCACATCATCGTCACTGAATGCATTGGTCCGCTCTGAATAGAGGTTCAGGGCAGCGCGGGTATCCCCCTCGACCAGCAGCGGCACGCTCAAGATGGACCGAAGCCCCTGATGGGAGGCGGCCTGAACATACTCCGGCCAACGGTGTTCGCGAAGAAGATCCGGGACCAAAACTGAGGTCAGCTTGTCCATGGCCGTAAGACAAGGGCCTTCGAAGGTGTTTTGGAGTTCGTCCATGACGCGGGCACGGTCATCACTGCTTGCGGCCGTGGCCGACTTCTTGCGACGAAGGACTGTAATGCCGCAATAAACAGGAGACTTGCGGTGAGAGAGGCTCTCTGCCGAGAAAGAAGCGAGATCGCCGAGAAAAGCCTCGACGTCTTCACTGCCCAGGACCAGATCCAGAAAATATCCGTTCTGGAGAGCTTCCTGCTCGGGGCGGGGGTTGACCATGTGGCACGTTCCTACTGACTGAAAAGCGTCCCCAGCAGACAGCAAAGGAGCGAATATTGCCGCCCTCTGCAAAACGGTCTGAAGACACCATATCGCCCAACGTTCAACGGTACAAAGTGCGGCACGACATGCGCTGACCTGCACATACATGAATCAAACCGGGGCCCACTTTGTCAATCCGGGCGGGGTGTCACATCGAACAGAAAGTAAGTAGGCTTACTTTATTATTCGAGTCCGGCCACCGGACCCAATCGTGAAAAGGAGAACCTCTGATGGGCGTTGAAGACAGCATCCGTAAAGCCGCCGAAAACGCGATGGAAGACCTGGCCGGCACGTCCGATCCCGTTGACAAAGGGCAGGTTCCGGAGCCAAACGAGAAGGACGACGACATCCATGTCCACTCCTCCATCAGCGAAGGATCCAACGCGATGGACTCGGACACGCCTGAAGAGCAGGCGCAGGGAACGTCGGGCCGCTCGTTCGCTGTGGCCGGCGACGGCGAGGCCCACGAGGAACCCTCAGCCCGCACTGCCGGAGTAACAGACAGCGACATGAACCAGGACCGGGAAGGCGACCGCGACGTACCCGCCGCATCCGGCGACGTCCCCGGACCCGCAGGCCTGCCTGATGGAACCCCGGACGAACTCCGGGCAGACCCGTCCGAGGGTGACCAGGACCCATCGACGAGCATGGGCCGGGGCTGAGACGAAAGCACCACGCCCGGGACGTCAACGACCAATCGCCGTGTGGGCACCTACTCCCGCCTGGCCGACTTGCTACTCCCGCCTGGCCGACTTGCCCGCCAAAAGGTCGTCGGCACGTCTGGCTATAAGGTCAGGCAAGTGTTGGATTGCTTGCGGTGCAGGAACCCCGGCCTGCGCGAGAGCCTTCACGGTTTCCTCGATGACTCCACGCGCAACGTCCATATCCAGACCCCAGGCTGCAGCTTCCCGCCGCAGGTGATCAAGCGTGATGTAGTTGAGCCGCGCCTGCCCCGCGATGGAGTGACCGGCGTTCGAGCTACGCGCGTACAGCAACAAGGTGGGCGCCGCGTCGTACACGGGCGCTAGAGTAACTTCACCTGATTCGCCAATGAGGATGGAATAGTTCTTTGAGTGCGCTTCGCCGTTGCCAATGAGGACGTTGAAGGTAACCACTTTCAGCAAATCAGTCATGAAAACCTCAGGACTTCTTGAGTGAAATGCCGCCACTTCGACAACCTTGGTCAAGCGCGAAGGCGCGGTGGTCGATTGGTCATACTTCGCCGCCGAGGAGAGGCCTAACAACTGGGTAAAGTCCTCCTGGTGAATTCGGACGCTTTCGGCCGTACGGTCATACCGCTCAACAATCAATGCATCCCGACTTCCGAAATGCTGGATCCATGTTTTTGCTGATGCCAATCCAGCAGTACTGGCCAGCTCCAGCGCCCAGTGCTCTGCGGCAAGGAGATGTGGAATGGGGGAATCCAGGGGGTCCGGCTTTATGATGTGGGTTGAGCCCGCTCCATTGGCTGGCCAACACCACTTGTCACCTTGCCGAGTTAGCAGAACCTTGGACTGAACACCTCCCAGCGATGTTGAGATGGCAAAGTCGTCCGGTAGGTCCCAGGTGGGAAGGGACTCAACGGCGGCTACGACTTCCGCGTCCGACATTTCGAGCAGCCCGCCAACGCCCGAGGGATCCACCCCTTCCGGCAGTACTTGGACCGCTCCAGCGCAGTCGGCACCCACCTTCGCCAAGAGCGCCTTAATGTCAGTGGTGGAAGACTTTGCCATGGACGCAAGATGCGCCCGGACCTGACCTTCGGGCAGCAGTCCGTCGAAGAAGTTGTAGACCTCAGGCCCCACCATCGCTTCCCGCCGGAGTGGTAGGGACAGGGAGAGTAGTGCCGCCCCCGCGCCGTACTCGGCGACAACCTCAGGAAGATACTCCAGTTTGGGCCGCATCGATGTGCCCGTCAGCCAGGCGATGTGTCGCCCATGGAGCCAAACCGCCAGACGCTTCCCTGCATTCACCTCTTCACGTCCAGTCTTGCGAAGCGTGGAATTAAAGCAACGTCCCGCATTAGCGTTCGCACGGCGGCCATGGCCGTCTCCAAGGAGACATTCTCGCCCTGCTCCAGGCGCACAATTGTGTGCCGACTGGCCTTGATGGCCGTGGCCAGCTCACCCTGGGTCAATCCGCGTTCTTGACGGGCACCACGGATAGCCGCTCCAAAGGACTTGGCATCAATAGCTCGAAAGAAGGGCGTCTCCTCAGAATGTTGCATATATTCACCATATCGGCCCTTTCAAGAAATGTTGATGATAATGAACATTTACTGATGAGCGGTCTGTTGTTCAATATCTGGGACATAGTCGTGCCCCCAGGCCGCTCTCCCGAGGCAGGGCTTTGAAACCGAAAACAGACGTTAGGGCTACTTGCCCGGACGTGGGGCCGCGGTGGAACCCCGCACCACAAGCTCCGTTCCGAGCTCGATCCGCTGCGGCAACTCCTCGTCGCCTTCAAGATGCCGAAGCAGCGCCCGCATAGCCGTCTCAGCCATCTGCACCACGGGCTGCCCATGCAAGACGGCCGCCCGGGATTCAAAGAAGGTCAGAAAGCGAAGACGCTGTCCCCGTCAAGCGATCCGTGCGTCCGTGTCAGGGTCTTGCCGCGCGCCGAGCATTCCAGCGATTCTGCCTTCGAGGGCAGCAACGGTCGCCTCCGGAAGGACGATCAGGCCATCGAGTTCCTTGCGCGCACGCTTGTACGCCGTTTGACGTTCTGCCGGGGTAGCTGCGGAGTCTTCTGCAATACGCAGCAGCTTCCGCGCCGTTGCCAGTCTTTGACGTTCCGGGCCAGTGAAGTTGCTGTCCTTGATGCGCCTGGCTTCGCGTTCGGCCACATCGAAAGCGAGTTCGAAGCTGTGGACGGCGGCCCGATACTCAGCCAGCCGAGCCGGCGTCGTTATGTCCTTTGCCGCGGCTGGCCGCAGTCCGTCCGCTTCCTTTTTGGCTCGGAGGAATGCGACAGTCAGAGGTTCGCGGACGTCAGTCATCAGCGGGTAGTCGATGAGCTTCCCAACGTCCAGCTCGTAGTCCAACCATTTATGGTTCACGGCATCGTGAGTTGCCATCAACGAGACAACCTCGGCCTGGTTGGCTTGCTCGTGCACCGCAAGCTGGTTCTTCAGCTTGTACAACTCCACCTTGCGGCGATGGCGCTCTTCGCTGGCTTTGGACCATGACCTTGCCCACCCGCCGGCCATCCCGCCGATAGGGAAAATGAGCCACCAGTAACTGCCCAGGAAGTCGAAGAGGGGTTCCACAGATTCATCCTCCCACTTCCGAGCCAACCTCGTCCGTGCGCTCAGACAGAGTCAAAGCTACGCGAGCATGAGAGATTCTTATGCTCAGGCCGTTTATTGATAAGTCAGCTTCATCACTAGGTAGGCTCCTTCTGACCACTTTTTCCTTTGGAAGGACACACATTGCCAATCACGAATGACCACAACGACGTGGCATCCGGCACCCCATCCACTCAGCCCCTCAACGTCGTCGTTGCGGGATCCACCAGTGCCGCGGGTCAAGCCGTGGTCGGCTCGCTGGTTGCTGCTGGAGCCCGTGTGGCCGCCGTGGATCTTGACGCTGCCCGCCTTGAAGTACTCGCGGCCTCCCACGAAGGTGTGGTGCCGTACACCTGCAACCTTTCGGACCCCGAATCGGTAGAGGCCCTGGCAGGTTCCGTCAGGAGTGAGTTCGGATCCGTGGATGGTCTTATCCACCTTGTGGGCGGATGGCGTGGCGGCGAAGGAATCGTTGGCCAAAAGGACGCGGACTGGGACGTCCTGCACACCAGCATCATGACGACCCTCCGCAACACCTCGCGCGCGTTCTACTCCGATTTGGAAGCATCGCCGCGTGGACGCCTGGCCATTGTTTCGGCTGTCGCTGCGGCAAAGCCCACAGCGTCGGGCGCCAGCTATGCCGCAATTAAGGCCGCCTCCGAAGCATGGGTTCTCGGTGTCGCAGACGGCTTCGAGGCAGCCCAGTCCGGCCACAAGACTGAACCCAAAGAACAGACGTCGGCCGCAGTGGTGTTCGTGGTCAAGGCGCTCCTTGACGATGCCATGAAGGCAGCTGCTCCGCACCGCAAGTTTCCGGGCTACACCCACGTCAACGAGCTAGGCGACCATGTCTCTGCTCTCTTCGCAGCGCCGGCTTCCCACCTCAACGGCGCCCGTCAGCACCTGAGCTAAGTCCCGCCGTCGTACCCTGTCGCTAGCATGGCCGTATGGACCAGCGACTGCACTTCATCACGTTTGCCACCGCGGATCTCGACCGTGCCCGTTCGTTCTACAAGGACGGGCTCGGTTGGGATCCGCTCATGGACGTGCCTAGGGAGATTATCTTCTTCCAGGTTGGACCGGGGTTGGTGCTCGGGTTATTCGATGCGGAAAAGTTCGACCAGGACCTGGCCGGCAGCGCCCAACACGACGGTGTCAGCGGCGTAACGCTCTCGCACAACGTCGATTCCGCAGCCGAAGTTTCCAGCACCATCGAGCAACTGGTATCTGCCGGCGCAACCCTGCTGAAGCCTGCCCAGTCCAGCGCTTTCGGGGGCATTTTCCACGGCCACGTCAAGGATCCGAACGGCATCATCTGGGAAATCGCGCACAACCCGGGCTGGAGAATCGACGACGACGGCACGGTGGTTTTCGGATGAGCGTCTTCCCGCCGACCTTCGCTGACGACGTCATCAAACACGACGCCCGGGCCGTACCAAACCCTTCGCCTCGGGCCCTGAAACGAGCGAAATATTGCGGCATATCCTGCCCATGAGCCTTCGAGGACGAGCTTGATGACTACCCCAGCTGAGCGCCTAATTGCCCTGCTATCGAAAATGAACGACCGCGAGCTGACGGCCAATTTCAACGAAGTCGACCGGCAATTCGAGATTGTCTTTACCGATGACCGTGGAAGCTCCAGGCCTTTCAGGATGCCGATTCAGCCGGATGAGCTGTGGGATCGCATTCAACTGCCCGAGTCGGATAGGGATGCTTTGTGGCCGGACGTCTCTGTTGAGGAAGCGTCCTTGAGGTTGTTTAGCATCCACTTGCTGGAGGCAGTCATGACGGCCAAAGAGGGGGCCGACGTGCTCGTGAAGGAGCCGGGTGGGATCCGCGCGGTTCACGGGGATAGCAAGACCGAACCATAGTGACGGTCGTTAAGTTCACTACCCCAGCACCGGATGCAGATGCTCACTCTCAATCGCGACGCGGGCTTGAACCGCCCCCGCCTCGAGGGCATCAAAAACCGGTGCGCCGCGCAGGGTCGCAGCGAGGAAGCCGGCCATGAACGCATCGCCGGCGCCGTTCGTATCCACCACGTTCGCGGGAACGGCTGGAATCTCATGTTGAGTACCGTCAGCTTCCAAGGCGACAGCACCTTCCGCACCGAGAGTGCACACGGCCAACCGGGGCCCGCGCGCAAGGCAGGAATGCATCAGCGCCCAGGGATCATCTGTCCTGTCGTCATTCATGAACACCACCCCGGCCGCGCTCAGGAACGGCTCATGGAACGCCGAGGTTCCGTCGTAATCATGAAGGTCCACCCATAAAGGCGTCTGGTGAACCTCTTCGCGCTCCAGCAGCAGCACCCCAAATTCGCTGAGGTCAATAACGGCAAGATCAGCTGCAGCCACCGCCGCGGCCGCTGTCGCGAGATCCTCCTCGGCCGGGGCGGAAGGCACCGAGACGTAGAGCGATACGCGGCTGCCGTCGTCGGTCATGAGGTTGACGTGGCGCTCCGTTCGGTCGGAGGCAATCTCCTCTACGGTGACGCCGGCCTTGGTGAGCGCGCGGAGGATCCGCCCGCCGTCGTCGTCCGCTCCAAGTGGGGAGCACAACTGCACGCCGATGCCCAGGTCCGCAAGGTGCACCGCTTTCCCCGCCGACGTTCCGCCGACTGTCTCCCAGGCGCGTCGCGCGAACTGCATGTGCGGGACGGGCTCGGGGAGGTGATCCAGGAGGATGAGCTGGTTCCACGAGGCCGGGCCGCAGACGGCAACGCTCGGAGTAGCAGGCATGCGACTATCCAAGCACGGTCCAGGACTCTGTCCGCGGAAACAAGACGGCAAGTCCAAAACCGTTGACACGTGACTAAATGGTCACCTATTCTAAACCCATGGACGCCGTGTTCAAGGCACTGGCAGACCCCACCCGGCGGGAACTGCTCGACGAACTCTTCCGGGAGGACGGGCAATCCGCCTCCGCACTCGGAGCCCAGTTCGAGATGACCCGCTTCGGCATCGCCAAGCACCTCAAACTGTTGGAGGATGCCGGACTGGTGGTCACGCGCCGCCGAGGACGTGAAAAGCTGCATTTCCTGAACCCCGTCCCCATCAGGCTCATCCATGACCGCTGGGTGAGCAAATACGCAGAACCATGGGCCGCTGCACTCAGCGACCTCAAATCCAGATTGGAAAGTCCCATGGAAAAGATCTTCGAGATTTACATCAAGACCACTCCGGAACGGCTCTGGGAAGCCATCACCAACAGCGAAATCCGCAGCAAGTACCAGTTCGGGAACACGTTCACGGCGGACTGGACTCCCGGCGGCCGGTTTGAAATGCGGAACGTCAAAGCGGAGGAGCCCCTGGGCGAAGGCGAGAACATCGAGGTCGATCCCCCGCGGCGGCTGGTCCAGACGATGCAAGCGTTGTGGGGCGAGGACGTCAAAGCTGAAGGAACGTCGCGGATCACCTGGGAAATCGAACCCGTAGGCGATTCCTGCCACCTCACCGTTACGCACGATCAACTCCGCGAAGGCGCCAACGAGCAGCTCTACGGCGGCTGGCCCATGATCCTCTCCGGGCTCAAGACGTGGCTCGAAACAGGCGAAACGCTGACAACGCCCGGCTCACTCATGTACGCCTAGGCACGTTAAACCATGGGAACTGCTTAAACCCCGACGACGGCGGGACCTTCCCGCCGTCGTCGTCGCTACGTATTGCCTCCCGTCAGTTAGGCGACGGGAGCGGTGAGCTCCTCTTCGGAGAGCCAGGCTGCCTGCATGGTGCCCAGCAGGTGCGGAGCGAAGTCTTCGCCAATTTCCAGCACTACGCGGCAACGCCCACCACGCTGGTCGGGGAACCCGAGGTACCGTCCACGGAGGTCGCACACGGTCTGTCCCCGGCTGGGACCGTTTGTTGTGTCCACCTCCACGCGAACGGTAGGCGCCACCGTCAACTCCACTCCCCTGACGGCAATGGCAGCAGCCAGGGGATCGTGCATCGCTGAGCAAGCCCGCCCGAAGATGTCCACGTAGAAGCCGAAGTAGTAGCCAAGCATTTCGCCAAGTGCCTTCGAAACGGAGTGCTCGGATTCCAGCAGCTCCTGCCGGTGGGTTTCCTCCAGGACGTTGGTCATGGTGACGTCCAGCGGAACCAGGGTCACGTTCCACTCGGCGGCGAGTACTTCGGCCGCAGCCTCGGGGTCGTTGGCGATGTTGGCTTCAGCAACGGGAGTGATGTTTCCCGGGGCCAAGGCGGCGCCGCCCATGATGGTAATTTCAGCAATGAGCTCCGGCAGCTTCGGCTCCAGCCGGAGTGCTTCGGCGATGTTGGTCAGCGGACCGATCGCCACGATACGCAGCTCCCCGGCATGCTTGTGTGCCAGCTGCACCAGCAGCTCAGCAGCAGTCGCCTCAACGGGCTCACGATCCGACGGAACCAGCTCCACCCCGCCGATTCCGTTGTCGCCATGGACGTGCGGTGCACCGCCGTGGAAGCTGCCGACCTGCGGATCATGCGCACCGATCGCCACGGGGATGTCCGGATGCCCGGCCAGTTTCAGTAGGTCCAGGGTGTTACGGGCACCACCGGCGGCGCTGATATTGCCGCTCACGGTGCCGATGCCAACGAGTTCCGCCCGCGGGGTTGCGAGCAGGTAGGCGAGGGCGAGGGCGTCGTCGATTCCCGTATCGCAGTCGAGGTAGAAGGGAGCTGCGGTGGTCTGGATCATGGTCTCTCGTTTCAGGATGATGCGGGCAGTTGTGAAGAGGAGCGTCTGAAGAGGAACGTGGCGAACGCGCGGTGTCGCGTGCCGCCGTCGGGCGTTAGATCTTTTCGCCCTTGGGTGCCGTGATGAACAGGCTGACAAGGAAGGCGAGGACGGTGATGGATACCGAGATCCAGAGCGCCGCCGAGTACCCGGCTGCGGTCCCTTGCCCAGCGAACGGGGCAACAACCACGACGCCGAGGCTCGCCCCGATGCCGAAGGAGGCGCCGTTGATTCCCGGCAGTGCCGCCGGTGCCTCCTTGGGCGAGAGCAGGACGGATAGTCCGTTGATCGCAGTGAGGAAGAATCCGTTGTAGAAGATGCCCAAGGCTGCAATGGCGATGAGGACGGCTACTTGGTTGTCGGCGAAAAGGGCTGCCGCGATGGCGCAGGCCAGGCTGGTGGCTGTACCGACGCGGACCGTCTTGATCCAGCCGCGGCGGTCGGCAATCCAGCCGGCGAGCGGGGCCGCGAACACGCCAATCAGGGCTGCCGGAGTCAGGAACAGCAATGCTGCGACCGAGGCCGACAAACCGAAGCCGTTGTCCTTGTCCTGGCTGAGAAGCACCACTGTGAAGTTGATGATCGCGAAGATGCCAGCGAGCGTCAGCACAGTGGTGGCGATGACCGGCCATACCTGGCGCGAACGGAGGTGGTGCACTGCGACCAGCGGCGTGGAGCGCTTCTTCTCGATGAGCCAGAACGCGGTGAAGGACGCGATGCTACCTGCGAGCAGTCCAAGCGCGGCAGGCGAGGTCCAACCGGCCGAAGAACCTGTAGAAACGAAGTACGTGATGAACACGAGGAACACAGACAGCGAGCCTGCACCCCACCAGTCCATCCGGCCCGGAGCCACAGCGGACTTCCCGCCCGGGACTACTTTGATGACGCAGACGACGGCGATCGCGGCCAGGGCGAGCACGGCAACGAAGATCGACTGGAAGCCAAGCGTTTCAGCCATCAGTCCACCGAAGTAGCCATCAACACCGCCCACACCGCCGTTGATGGCAGCGATGATGCCGATGGACGTGCCGAAGAGTCGGGCAGGCAAGTATTCGTTGAGCACGATGTAGGAGAGCGCGAAGATGGCACTGGAAACACCCTGCATGAAGCGACCGGTGACCAACAGCGGCAGGTTCGGGGCGAAGATGCACAGCACAGTTCCAGCGCCCATGATGGCCAGGACCAAGAGCAGTGCGGTGCGTCGGCCGATGAAATCGCTCCAGCGTCCAATCACGGGTCCGGAGATGGCGCCCGCAAGGAAGAACATGGACTGCACCTGCGCCACTGCCTCGGGCGTCTCGCCAAAGAAGGAACCGATGTGCGGGAGTGCCGGGGTGATCATGCTGGCGTTGAGCTGGAACGACAGTACGGCGAGAACCAGCGTGGTGATCAGCAGGGCTGCAGCACGACCGCCGGGGCGGGTGTCCGTCGTCGCTGCTGCGGTTTCGGAAGGCTGCGCCTCTACCGCGGTGTTGGGGATATTCACATCAAACTCCCTTGTCCGAGGGCGCTGGCGGCGCCACGAGATGTGAGTTGTTATACAAGCATGTATTACGAGCTTGTGCAACCTATCACATTTTTCCGGTACAGTGTCCGTAACCAAACCAAGTGAGGCACCCTTGACCGACAATGCCGTCCAGTTCCTGTCCCGACCCATTGCGCCGCAACCCGGCCAGCCTTTGCGCGTTGCGGCATACTCACGCATAGCCGAGGCAATCAGGACCAGACTCCTCCCTCCCGGCTCGTTGCTCCCCACTGAGACCGAGCTGGGGGCCATGATGGACGTCAGCCGCACCGTGATCCGGGAAGCGCTGATGCTGCTGGAGGAAGACGGACTCACCAGGGCACGGCGTGGAGTCGGACGATTCGTGGCCGATTCGCTGCCACGGATCGGCATCGAACACATCCGCCCGTTCGATCAACTCCTTGGCGGGACGGACCAGGACATCCAGGTCAAGCGCGTTGCGGCGATCAAACAGCCTGCCTCGGAATTCGTGGCGCCCGGAATCGGCGTTCAGCCCGGCGAAGACTGCTGGTTTTGGGAAAGCGTGCTGATCCGCAATGGCGAGCCCGTGGCACACCTGCAGGAAAACGTCGCCCAGGGAATCCCCGAGGCCGAGGCCCTCTCAGAAGCGGCGGAAGCTCCCACCCTTTCGGCTTCCACCCTTTTGGAGGTCCTTAGCGGGCTTCCGGGGGCGTCACTTGGACCTGGCGAATGCGAAATCAGCCTGAGCACCGCCGGTCCCAGCCGCGCCAAGTTGCTGGACCTTCGCCCGTCCGAGCCGGTCCTGGTCCTAACTCAGTACGTCCGCCGCAACGGGTCTCCGTTCTACCTGGCCAAATGCCTCGTGGCCGCCAAGGCCGGTCACCTCTCCGTCATCCAGTCCTCCTGAATCCTCCCGAAAAGGTCCATCCATGAGCTCCTCCCCTCAGTCTTCTGCGCCCATTTTGACTCCTGCGAGCACCGCACTCACCGTTGTAGGCAGCATCAACCTCGACATCACGGCTACCACAGACCGCCTCCCGACGCCGGGCGAAACCGTCGGCGGGGCCGTCCTCCGCCAGCAGCCCGGCGGCAAGGGCGCCAACCAGGCCGTGGCTGCAGCCCGGCTCGCCGGCGCCTCCCGCATGGTGGGGGCAGTAGGCCGGGACGAAGCAGGCCGCAGCCTCCTCGAAGCAATGGCGAGTGCCGGCGTCGACGTCCAGGACATCGCGCAGGTGGATGCTGCCACGGGCACGGCGCTGGTCCTGGTGGACGGCGATGGCGAGAACCAGATCGTTGTGTGCCCCGGCGCGAATGGGGAAGTGTCCGTGCATGGAGTCTCGTTCGCCGACGAGGAAGCCGTGCTGTGCCAACTTGAAGTGGACCAGAGCGTAGTGCTTGAAGCCGCCCGGCGAACCAATGGCTACTTTGCCCTCAACGCGGCACCCGCCGCGCCCATCCTCCCGGAACTCCTGGAACGCTGCGACCTGGTGATCGTCAATGAAACCGAGTACGCCCTGATCCCCGCCCTTCGCACGGCACCCCTTGTTGCGGTGACGTATGGCGGCGAGGGCTCGGCGATCTTCGAGCACGGCGAACGGGTAGCCGAAGCTCCTGCGGTTAGGGTCACGGACATCGCGAACACGATCGGAGCCGGCGATGCTTTCTGCGCCGCGCTGGTCCTGGCCCTTCGCTCCGGACTTGAGCACAGCCATGCCCTGGCAGTGGCCAACGCCGTAGGTGCGGACGCTGTGCGGGATGCTTCGTCACAGCCTGCGTTGAAGACGTTGGCGCACTACATCGAGGCGACAGGACATACTGCGCAGACCGCCTGAGCTGTGCAGTCCAGCGGCTTCCTGTGGGGAGGTGCTACGATTGCTACGGAGGTCAACCATGACAACAATTCCGCACCGTGAACTACGCAATCAGAGCAGCAAGATCCTGGAGCGGGTAAAGAACGGCGAAATCATCGATGTCACCAATAATGGTGAAGTTGCCGCAACACTGATTCCGCCGTCGGCTTCGCCGTTTGAACGCTTGCTGCAAGCTGGCAGCGTGCGGCCAGCCACCACGAGTCCCGTCGACTTCAAGATTCTTCCGCGTGGTGCCAGTGAGATGGATACTGCGGGGATTTTGGCGGATCTGCGGGGGGATCGGTGATCGTTTATGTTGACACTTCAGCCGTACTAAAACTCGTAGTGGAAGAGCGTGAGTCAGCTATGGCAGCCGCTCACCTTTCGGACATAACTGCTGCCGGAGGGCAGCTTGTTGCCTCAATGCTCTTATATACGGAACTCCATTGCGCCGCCCGTCGTAGGGACCTGCCGTTCGAAGTGGTTAATAGCGTCCTCGCAGGTATTAATCTGGTCGACGTGACGCGCTCGGACCTCATGTATGCCGCGGCCTCGCCCAGACGACTTCGGAGCGCTGATGCAATCCACCTTGCTACAGCCATCAGGCTCCAAGTCGACAGTCTGGTCGCCTACGACCAGGAACTGCTGCTGGCAGGAGTGGAGTCTGGGCTCACAACGTCCTCTCCCGGGGCCTGACTAGAAGGTTTAGCCCACTATGCGGAACTCGTCGAACTCCCCCGTCGCCGGGGAAACGTCTGATTCGGCGTTCTCCACCCTGCCTGGAGCGCGTGGTGAGTTAAGCCAGTCCAGGAAGCGGCCAACATGCGCCGTGGATCCCTCGGCCACGAGTTCCACAGAGCCGTCGTAACGGTTGCGCACCGTACCGGTGAGGAGGAGTTCGTCCGCTTTTCGCGCGGTCCAGTACCGGAATCCGACGCCTTGAACCACGCCGCTCACGCGAGCCGTGAGCCTCACAGCATCGTTGGCAGGACCGGCGTGCGTTTCTGGGGACTCAGCCATGGACCTAATGTAACCCCGCGCGTCACCCTGCGTCAGGGCGACCCGTTGCTCCAAGTCCCAACTCCAACGTGGAGCAAATTTGGAGTTGGGACTTGGAGGAACCTGGAACTAGGCCGTCACGATGTCGTGCGTTGCGTGGCTGTACGTGAACGTGACAGGGCCGCCGTCGTGGTTTAGCTCGTGGTTGGCGCCGTCACGGACGCCGAACGCACCATAGTTCTCGTCCCACGAACGGTTCAGCGCGATCTTATAGGTATAGAAACCGGCCGGCAGGTCTGCGGTCAGGGTCCATACCTGAACCAGCGGGTTGAACTCCATCTGGACTTCGTCGTACTGGGGAGCCCAGTCTTCCGGAGCGCCCAGGATTTTGTTGAAGTCACCCGCGATCGCGACGGCGTCCGGCTGCGGCAGGGTCTCGACGGCGGGAGCCGCCGCTGCCTTCGAAGGAGCCTTACGAGTGGAAGCCTTCTTCGCGGCCGGCGCAGCCTTGGTAGCGGCAGCCTTCGTGGTGGCAGCCTTGCTAGCGGCAGCCTTCGGAGCTGCGGCCTTCTTCGACGTTGCCGCGCGCTTCGTCTTGGCCTTGGCGGGAGGGGCCGTAGGCACGGGAACATCGGCTGGTACCGGTGTTCCGGCGTCGAGGGCCTCTGCAAAAGCCGAAACGTCAGGGAAGGCGACCGTCGCCCGCAAGCCGTCTTCCGGGATGGTCCAGCCCGAACGTCCCTTGACCAGCCAACCGGCCTTGACCAGCTTGGCCGAAGCCGACGTCAGGGTTTTGTGGCCGCGGGGAATGCCCCCACTGAGAAGTTCAGCCTCATGATCGTTGAAAGGAACGCGTCCGATGGCCTCTGCCAGGACTTCCCCTGCGTTCAGCGTGGCTCCAGACCATACGCCCTCAGCGAGGATGTCCAGTACGGCCTTCAGACGAAGGTTGGTGTTCTCGGCGGTGTTCGCGCCCATGCTTCTCCTTCTACGGTGGATAATCCCTTGCAGTTTGCCAATGAATTGTTAATTCGCGCGACTGATATTGGTAAACACCGTGTGTCGTGACCGAGTATGACATTCCAAGGGCCGGAAGTGATCGACGAGTCTCGCCTCCGGCGCCAATTCAGGGTTTATTGGGCAGGCGCAGACGCCTTGACCCACTCGGTCACTTCATCCAGCAATACGGCTTTCCGGGCGTCGCTGGCGAACGAGGATCGGATCGAGTTTGCCGCCAAAGTGGCCTGCTCCGGAACCGAGAACTCAAGGACCTTGGCCAACTGCTCGAAGTTGTCGTCCACATAGCCGCCAAAGTAGGCAGGGTCATCCGAGTTCACGCAAACGTTCAAACCGATGGCAAGCATCTCCGGCAGTGGGTGATCAGCCAGCTTGTCCACCGCACGCAAACGAACGTTGGATAGCGGGCAAACGGTCAGGGGCACCTGCTCCGCGACGAGCCGCTGCACCACCTCCGTGTCTTCCATGCAGCGGATACCGTGATCGATCCGCTCCACGTGCAGCAAGTCCAGCGCCTCGGTGATGTAAGCGGCCGGCCCTTCCTCGCCCGCGTGGGCGATCCTGCGCAAACCGGCGTCACCGGCACGCTGGTACAAGCGCTCAAACTTGGACGGCGGATTGCCCACCTCCGCTGAATCCAGCCCGATGCCGACGATGGGGGCGTGCATCGCGAGCAACTGGTCCAACACCTCAAGTGCGGATGCCTGGGACATGTCCCTGAGGAACGCTGCAATCAGGAGTGTCGAAACGCCGAAGTCTTCCTCCGACGTCGCCAGCGCATTCGCGACACCGTTGACGCACACCTCAAGCGGCACACCCCTGGACACGTGTGCCTGGGGATCCATCATGATTTCCGCGTGGCGCACTCCCCCGGCTGCGGCGCGCTGAAGGTAGGCGCGGGTCATGTCAGTGAAGTCCTGCTCGGTCTGCAGGACGGCCATGTTCTCGTAGTACAGGTCAAGGAAGGACTGCAGATCCGTAAATTCGTACCTCTCACGCAGTTCTTCGATGTCTTCATACGGCAGTTCAATGCCGTTGCGTTCGGCCAGGGCAAAGATCAGCTCTGGCTGGAGAGTCCCTTCGATGTGCAGGTGCAGTTCGGCAACCGGGGGCGCCGTCGTCGTCGTTTTCTCGCCAAAAGTTTCCACTCGACAACTCTAGGCCCCATCCGTGCACGTGTCCCGGAGCACTCAACTTGGTTCTTCGCCGCGGGACCCCCAAACTGAAAGGATGCAGACTTTCCTCCCTTTCGCCGATTTCCGTGAGAGCGCCGCGGCGCTCGACACCTCAAGGCTCGGCAAACAGCGCGTCGAAGCCCTCCAGGTCCTCCGCGCACTGGTCATCCCGGAGTACGGTTGGCAGCAGCACCCCGCCGTCCGTATGTGGATGGGCCACGTCCCCGCGCTCACCATGTATGGCCTGGCGATGGCCGACGAGTGGATCCAGCGCGGCCACCCGGACAACACCCGCAACAACATCGCGGAGTTCGCACCCCAGGCCGCGCACCCGGACTACGCCTCCAGGATCATCATGCCGCCATGGCTGGGCTACGAGGACCTGCACCTCAGCCACCGTTCCAAGCTCCTTGGGAAAGACCCCAAGTTCTACGGACCGCTCTTCCCGGGCGTCGAAGAGAAACTGGAATACATCTGGCCCGAGGCCAAGCACGAGTTCCACCCCGAAGACCCTGAAGAGGACCGTCTCTGGATCCTGCGCGCCAACGTGGAGGAACTCCGTCCTGAACAGCTCACCACCGTGAGCATGCCGCCGCATGGCAAGGCCAAGGCTGCCGCAGCTTCGGAATCCGATGAGTACCAATTCGTGTACGCGGAAGAGAAGTCCCGCCGCCAACTCAAGGGCCCCAAGAAGCGTCCCGCCAAGGTGCTGGAGAAGAAGCCCACGCGGAAACGCCAAGCCCAGGAAGCGGCCTTCAATACGCTTCCCGGCAAGACCGAGATCGCCGTCCCGTTCGATGACGGCCAGATCTTCGCTGTCGGCTTGATCCATGGAAGGCCTATCACGGTTGAAGGCAAGTTCGCCCGCAACTTCGAAGTCACCGACGTGGTCAAGCGCACCGATTTCGATTACCCGGCACTGCTGCAGGATCCCCGGGTCTTCTTCCCGGTCCCCGCACCGGCACAGTAACACCAACGCGCGACGGCGGCACGTGGGTTTCGTTTTTACGCGGAACCCAGGTGCCGCCGTCGTTGTTATGGGTCGATTTCGTGGCGCCGTATGAGACGGTGGAGGCACACGGCGCGCACCATCCGGGGAGGACCATGGATTTCCAGCACATCATCGAAGTAGTTGGCCGGTACATGGACTTTGCCGGCGTGGCCGTCATGGTTGTTGGAGCGCTCGTTTCGATTCCGCTTGCCCTCCGCGGCTACCAGCCCAAACGAGCCAGCGGCCTCGCCCCGTTTTCGCCTTATCGCGCTTACCGGCAACTGCTGGGACGGTCCATCCTGTTGGGCCTGGAACTCCTCGTGGCAGCCGACATCATCCGCACCGTCGCAGTAACCCCCACATTCGAGAGCGTGGGCGTCCTGGCGATCATCGTGCTGATCCGGACATTCCTGAGTTTCTCCCTCGAGCTGGAGATCACTGGCCGCTGGCCGTGGCAGAAGGAAAAAGAGCACGACGGCGATGCCCACCTGCGGGAGCCGACGCCCTCAGCAACCCCCTAGCCCACTTGTCACCCACTAACGGACTATTCACCAGCGCACGCGGTGGTGAATAGTCCGTTAGGGGGTGCCGTCCATCGGACATTGGTCGCCGGCTACTTCCCGAGCCCAGCCCGACGAAGTGCTTCGGCCATGGCTGTGTTGGCTGGAGCTTCAGACTGCTGGGGTTTGCCCTGGCGACGATCACCCTGGCCCGGCTGCCCACTACCCCGCGGACCACCCGAACGTTGGCCTGGCTGCCCGCCACCTCGCTGACCGGGCTGGCCGCCGCCGCGCTGATTGGACTGCCCACTCGAGCGCTGGCCTCCAGCATCCCGCGCACCGGGGTTGCCTCCACCCGAGGAACGTCCACCGGAATGCCGGCCGCCCGCAGTGCCGGGTTCGTCGTCGAGCCTCAAGGTCAGGGAGATGCGCTTGCGCTCGGGATCGGCCTCAAGCACCTTGACCCGCACCACCTGACCGGATTTCACGATCTCGCGGGGGTCCGAGACGAATTTGTTGGACAGCGCGGACACATGGACCAGACCGTCCTGGTGCACCCCGACATCCACGAAAGCACCGAAAGCGGCAACATTTGTGACGGTGCCTTCCAGGATCATGCCCGGCTTGAGGTCGGAGATCTTTTCAATCCCCTCCGAGAATGACGCCGCCTTGAACGCGGGACGGGGGTCGCGGCCCGGCTTCTCGAGCTCGGACATGATGTCCTTGACGGTGGGCAGTCCGAACGTGCCGTCCACGAATGCCTGCGGATCCAGTGAAGTGGTGGGCTCGCCTCCGGCCGCGACGAGGATCTTGCGCGCAACGGAGTAGGCCTCGGGGTGCACGCTGGAAGCATCCAACGGCTCCGCTCCCCCGGTGATCCGAAGGAAGCCGGCGCACTGTTCGAACGCCTTCGCGCCCAGTCGCGGTACCTTCTTGAGGTCGCTCCGCTTGGCGAACGGGCCATTCTCATTGCGGTACGCCACAATGTTTTCGCTCAGCAAAGGCCCGACGCCGGCCACTCGGCTAAGCAGCGCGGGCGACGCTGTATTCACGTCGACGCCTACGGCGTTCACGCAGTCTTCCACCACGGCATCCAGTGAGCGGTCCAGTTTCGCTGCGGTGACGTCGTGCTGGTACTGGCCCACGCCGATGGATTTCGGTTCGATCTTCACCAGTTCGGCCAGCGGATCCTGAAGTCGTCGCGCAATGGAGACCGCACCACGGAGTGAAACGTCCATGCCGGGGAGCTCGGAAGCTGCCAGGGCCGATGCCGAGTAAACGGAAGCACCGGCCTCGGAAACAACGAGTTTCTGGACACCCTTGGAACCCGCGGCTTCAAGGGATTTGATGAGCTCGGTGGCCAGCTTGTCCGTTTCCCGCGACGCCGTGCCGTTGCCGATTGCCACGAGTTCCACGTTGTACTGCTTTGCCAGGCGGCCGAGCGTGGCCAAAGCCTCGTCCCACTTCTTTGCCGGCGCGTGGGGATAGATGGTGTCCGTGGCAACCACCTTGCCCGTGCCGTCCACCACTGCCACCTTGACTCCCGTGCGGAGTCCCGGGTCCAGGCCGAGCGTGGAGCGATTGCCTGCAGGCGCAGCGAGCAACACGTCGCGCAGGTTTGCGGCGAACACGCGGACAGCCTCATCCTCGGCGTCTGCAAACATCCGTCCGCGAAGATCCGTGGTGAGACGGTCCAGAATGCGGCCGCGCCAGGCGAGCTGGGCAGTCTGGGTGAGCCAGAGATCGGCGGGACGGCCGTGGTTGGCGACCCCAAGGCACTTGGCCACAGCGTTCTCGTAGCGGCTACGGGCGGCGGCCAGGGCGTCGTCGTCGGCGGGGTCTGCTTCGGCCAGGTCCAGCTCAAGTACGCCATCCTTTTCACCCCGCAACAGGGCGAGCACCCGGTGCGACGGCATGCCTGACGGGACTTGCGTGAACTCGAAGTAATCCTTGAACTTCTGGCCTTCGGCCTCCATGCCTTTCTTGACGCGGGAGACCATGCGCCCCTGCTTCCAGAGCCGCTCGCGCAGGTCCTCGGCCAGGTCAGGATCCTGGGCAACGCGCTCCACAAGAATGGCGCGGGCGCCGGCGAGCGCTGCTGCCGCGTCCTCAATGGAGTGCTCGGCGTTGAGGTACTTGGCGGCCTCGGTTTCGGGGTCCAGCTGCGGGTTGGCGAGCAGGACGTCGGCCAGCGGTTCCAGCCCGGCTTCGCGGGCTATCTGGGCCTTGGTGCGGCGCTTGGATTTGAAGGGAAGGTAGATATCCTCCAGCCTCGCCTTGGTGTCAGCACCCACGACGGCGGCTTCCAGTTCCGGGGTCAGCTTGCCTTGGGCTGCTATCGCCTCCAGGACGGTCTTGCGCCGCTCTTCCAGCTCCCGCAGGTACCGGAGGCGCTCCTCAAGATCGCGCAGCTGGGTGTCATCGAGCGTCCCGGTGACTTCCTTACGGTAGCGGGCGATGAAGGGAACGGTGGATCCGGCGTCGAGCAGTTCCACCGCGGCCTTGACCTGCCAGGCCTTCACGCCGAGTTCGTTGGCGATGAGTTGATGGATGGCAGAATCGGCTGACTGGTGCTGGAGAGATTGAGTCACCCTGACAGTTTGCCTCACATGACCGACAGTTTTCAGGTCCGGGCTCCGCAAGGCCTATGCCGGGAGCGTTGTTAGTGCTGTAGTTGGACCATGCAGGAACTGCTCATCATCCTTCAGGACGGGTTTGTTTCCGATGACGTGAGCGTGACCGTCAACGGCAAGGAAGCTGTGTCCGAACGGGATGTGTCCACCAAGATGCTGTTGGGAATGGCCGACGAAATCACGGTGGAGCTGCCGGCGAAAGGCGCCACGGTGGGAGTTGAAGTCCGAAGCAGAAAGCTCAGCGCAACGAAAAAGCTCGCTGGTAAACCCAGGAGCCTGATCGTCTCGATAGAAAATGACGAACTCGTGCTGCGCGAAGGAACGGGCCGCGAGGCGTTCCTCTAACGGGAGCGCTTCGCGGCGGCTGGATTACCTGGATTACTGTGGCTGGTCGGCCGCTAGTGGGACATATGCTCCTTGGCGGAAATGTGCTCCACCATTTCGCCCACGCGCTGTTCTGCGTAGTGGTTGCGGGCAATGTCTCCCTGGCTGATGATGCCTACGAGCTGGTGATCCTTGATGACGGGAAGACGGCGAACCTGATGCTCTTCCATCATGGCGATGGCTTCGTCAACATTGGCATCAGCGTCAATCCAATACGGCTTACCAGTGGCGAGGTCGCGGGCCCGGACTTCGCGGGCGTCCTTTCCCTCGGCCAGACACTTGACCACGATGTCGCGGTCGGTGATGAAGCCGGTGAGCTTGCCGTCATTGCCGCAGATGGGAAGTGAACCGCAGTCCAGATCCCTCATCATGCGGGCGGCGTCCTGGAGAGTCTGGTCCTCCGGGATGCACTGGGCATTTGTGGTCATGAATTCACGTACGACACTCATGGGTCCTCCTTCATCGAATGGGGTTCATCGACGCGGGGTCCTCCGGGATGGTCCTTTCGGCACCGACGCCGATGCTGCCAGCCTACGCTTGGCGGCTGCGGCTGACTAGGCGATCCGGCAGGTTGCCGGGCAGAAAATTAAGACGCCTCCCTAGATATAATCCATTCGTTGGAGTATCCTCATTTTGGGTTACACACGGCTTCTGGGCATGGCCACTTTCACCCCTTTGGGACTCCTCACCTGCATCGCCCCGCCCTGAACCGTCATGCCGTCCATCCGGTACATCCCGTGATGGGCGAACGCATATTGACTGCTTGCAGAGCGAGAAAGATCCTCACATGGACACCCCCAACGTCCCCGGCACCCACTACAACCCTGTCCCCGGCAACCCCTCTGAAATCCCGTTCCCACCCACTCGTGGGGCTGACGCTTTTGGACCCCACACCTATGGCCCCCAGCCCAGCACCTTGGCATGGCCCTCCGAAGAATTTTGGAGGTGCTGGCGCTCCGCTCCCGTGAGCGGTCGTTATGAAGGCAACCAGGCAGGCAACGGTCCTGTCGGCAGCGCGCTGGACCTCCGCTTGGATGTCGATCCCCGCCAGAGCGTGGAATCCCCGGTGCTGAACAAAGTCAGTGGCGATCTATACAGCACCCGCTGGGTCAAAGCAGGTGGGCTCAACCAACTCGTGAAGACGTATGTGGAGTCCTGGATCGTGGACGCCCCGGTGGTCACCATGACCCGTGCGCATGCACACATCACTGGAACGGTCCGTTACTGGAAAGGCACGCACCCCGCCACAACAGTGGAAATCGATGTGTCCTGGTCCCACGGCGCGATCACCGGCGCAGTGGCCACGTTCACGGCGGGCGGCGTTGCCGGGCAGCCATACGCCTGCGCCTACCGTTCGGGCTGCTTCCGCGATATGAACCTTGAACTCGACTACTGCACGTCCGTGGACATCGAACCCAAGGCGCCCGTTTACAACAGCCATTCACATAACAACCGCCCAGCAGACCTGGCTGAGCGCACCATCACCATCGAATCCTCGTACCTGGACGCGGGAATCGCCGTCACCATCGATCCGGTCCACACAGTGATCGATGACAGTGCAGCCGGCTTCGCCTCGTGGAACGTCGGTGAACTTCACGACGCCATGGAAACCTCCTTCGGCAAGTTCAACTCCGGATGGCCTGCCTGGAACCTTTGGGGCGTGCAGGCCGGCCTCTTCGACAGCGCCGGAGTTGGTGGCATCATGTTCGACGCCGCTGCAGGCTTTGGCGGCGCGGGCCGCGGTCCGGATCGCCAGGGTTTTGCAGTCTTCCGCAACCACTCCTGGTTCACCAACCTTGTCTCGAACCCCACCACGCAGGACCAGGCCTGGGCCATGCGCCACTTCCTGTACACGTGGGTCCACGAGGCAGGGCACGCTTTCAACTTCCTGCATGCCTGGGACAAGGCGAGGCCGGATTCGTTGTCCTGGATGAACTACGACTGGAAATACGATCAGCGCAACGGCGCCGATACCTTCTGGGGCAACTTCCGGTTCCGGTTCGACGACGACGAACTGCTCCACATGCGCCATGGCGACCGTGCATCCGTGATTATGGGTGGAGATCCTTGGGCTTCCGGTGGGCATCTGGAATCCCCTGCCGGCTCCATGACCGTCTCCGGGCCGGGCAGCGATGTTGAACTGACCCTCTCAGCCAAGAGCCACTTCGACTACATGGAGCCTGTGTCCATCGAATTCCGCTTGCGGAACACCAGCGATGTACCAGTAGTGGTGGACGGGCGGCTGGATCCCAGGTTCGGAAACACCACTGTTTACGTGCAGAAGCCGGACGGAACGGTGGTACTGCATGAATCAGTGGTCTGCTTCTATGGCCTCCCTGAACCGGTGACCCTGGAGCCTGCCGCCGGCGCCACGAGTGATGGCAGCGACCGCTACAGCCAACTGGTCCAGCTGGCATTTGGAGTGCAAGGCTTCGCGTTCGACGAGCCCGGCCAGTACCTGGTCCGCGCGATCTATTCAACGGAGGGCATCGTCCAGGCGTCCAACACCTTGCCTTTGCGGGTCGGCTTCCCGGTCACACGGGAGGAGGACCGGTTTGCACCGGAGTTCTTCACGCGGGAAGTAGGACTCACGCTCGCCTTCGAAGGGTCCATGTCACCCCACCTGAGCAAAGGGCTGGACGCCCTGAGCGAGGCAGCCGAGCGATTCAGCGGTGAACCTTTGGGCGTCAAGGCGGCTACCGCCGTCGCGCAATCCGTTGGTGATGACTTCTATCGCCGCAAGGAAGACAAAATGGTGAAACACCATAGCGCCGATCCTGAACGGGCGCTGGCGCTGACGGATGCCGGGCTGGCGAGTTACCAGAAGGGCAGCGGCGCAGCGAACAACCTGGCCTACAGGAAGCTCGTGGAACTGCGGACGGAATTGCACGTGAAGGCGGACAACACCGCGGCCGCAAAGTCAGAAGTGGAAACCCTCGCCAAAGACCTGGGCGCCCGCGGCGTAAACCCCACCGTCCTGGCACAGGTCAAGGAACTGATCCCATCAACTCCGGCGGCCCGTTCCCGCCGGTCGGCTCCGAGGAAGCCTGCCAAATAGTCGTCGGATGACCGTTTGGCATGTGGCTCCTCCGCAGCCGGCGACGGCGGCACGCTCCATCGCTCGAAAAGATGGGTGCCGCCGTCGCTCCCTTCGTGTCTACTCCGCGATGTCCTCCGCCCAGAGTTCCGGGTGTTCATCCTGGAAGGTACGCATCATCTCCACGCACCGGGGGTCATCGAGGACCACCACTTCAACACCACGCGAACGCAGGAGATCGAATTCCCCCGGGAACGTCTTCGCTTCGCCCACCACCACGCGCGGAATCTTGAACTGGATGATGGTTCCGGTGCACATCGCACACGGCGCCAACGTGGTGTAAAGCGTCGTATCCCGGTAAGTCTTTTGCCGGCCGGCAGCGCGCAACGCCGACATCTCGCCATGCGCGATCGGATCGCCATGCTGGACACGTTCGTTGTGCCCGCTCGCGATGATCTTCCCACCGCGGGCCAAGGCGGCGCCAATAGGGATCCCGCCCTCGCTGAGACTCTTTTGTGCGGCCTCGTAGGCGGCTTCGAAAGCGGGATCGACGGTGGTCGGTGCTGTTTCAGTCATGGGTGCAGTCTAAATTGTCGGAGGCCGCTGATAGCTTGGCTTCATGGTCCACTTCGGAGTGGTTCATCCGGCAACAGGGGTTCATCCGGCAACAGGGAGTAGGTCACGGTGTTCTTTCTCGATTCGGAGATAGCTGGCGCGCCGCAGGATTTGGTGTTCTCAGCCAGTGATCTGGTCATCGCTGCCACCTGTGAGTACCAGCTGCTCCGGAAACTCGACGAAAAACTGGGCCGCTCCCCCAAAGCTGAGTTCGCGGCAGATGCCATGTTGGATCGCACGGCCAAGCTCGGCGATGTCCATGAGCACAGGGTCTTGGACGAGTTCGTGGCCGAGTTCGGGCCCTGGGACCCAGCAACAGGACAGGGCGTTTACGACGTCGTTCCCGCCTCCGCCATGGACCGCGCCACCCTTTTGGCCAAGCATGCGGAATCCATCGAGGCCTTGCGTTCCGGAGCGGACATCGTGTTCCAGGCCGCGTTCTTTGACGGCCAATTCCACGGCCGTTCCGACTTCCTGGTCAAGCGTCCCGGCGGTCAGTACGCCGTCTTCGACACAAAGCTTGCACGGCATGCCAAGGTCACTGCACTTTTGCAGCTGGCTGCCTATGGCGATCAACTTCTTCAGGCAGGTATTACGCCGGATCCCACAGTCACCTTGGTCCTGGGCAACCGCGTGCACAGCGATCACCCGCTCGCGGAGATTTTGCCAGTCTTCAAGGAACGCCGCGAACGCTTTCTTGGAATGACCACGGCCCATCGGGCTGCTTCAGGACCCATCGAATGGGGCGACTCCCGCTTCTCCGCATGCGGCCGCTGCGACTACTGTGCCGAGCAAGTAAAACTGCATCGGGACCTCCTCATGGTTGCCGGAATGCGAATAAGCCGCCGTAAGAAGCTGATAGAGGCCGGAGTCACCACGATCGACCAGCTCGCGGCACTCCCCGATGCCCCTGATCCCACCTTGCTTCGGCTGCGCGAGCAAGCACAGTTGCAGACCGGCGTAGGGACTCCGGACGGGACAGTGAAGTACACGGACAAAGCAGGCGAAGCCAAAACTGTCAGCTATAAGATCCTGCCGGAGAACACCCTCGGCAGGCTCCCGGAACCGGATCCCGGCGATATTTTCTTCGACTTCGAGGGCGATCCTTTGTGGCAGGATCCCGTCACGGGCAAATGGGGCCTCGAGTACCTTTTCGGCGTCATCGAAAACCCGGCAGAGCCCGGCGCCCAACCGGTGTTTCGTCCATTTTGGGCTCATTCCCGGGAGGAGGAGGGCCAGGCTTTTGTTGATTTCCTGGAGTACGTTGCCAAACGCCGGGCTACGTACCCGGGCATGCACATTTACCATTACGCCGCTTACGAGAAGACGGCCCTTCGCAACCTTTCCTTGACGCACGTGGTGGGCGAAACCGCCGTCGACGACCTCCTGAAGCAAGGCGTCCTGGTGGACCTTTACGACACCGTCCGCCACAGCATCCGCGTTTCCGAGAACTCGTACAGCATCAAGAAACTTGAACCCCTCTATATGGGCCAGCACCTCCGGTCCGGAGACGTGACCGACGCCGGTGCCTCCGTGGTTGCCTACGCGGACTTCTGCACGGCGAGGGACACCGGGCAGGCTGAGCAGGCCGCAGCCATCCTTGAAAGCATCCGCGACTACAACGAGTACGACTGTCTCTCAACCTTGGAGCTGCGCAATTGGCTTCTAGCCCGCGCCGCCGAGCGATCCATCGTGCCAGGCTCCATAACGCAGGAGGAGCCCACGCCTGAGGAGGACAAGTACCAGGCTGCGCCGGAGGAAAAAGCGCTGTTCGACTACCTTGACGGGCTCCCTGGGGAAGAAAGGGCATCAGCGGCTTCCCGGGCGATAGCAATTGTGGCAGCGGGCGTTGGGTACCACCGTCGTGAGGACAAACAGCACTGGTGGGGGCACTTCGACCGCTTGGAAAAGCCAACCTCCCAGTGGGAAGACGGCCGCGACATCTTTACGGTTGACCATGCGGAAGTGCTGCAGGACTGGGCCAAGCGCCCGCCTCGCCGGAACCGCGTACGGACAGTGAAACTCATTGGCCGTTCCGGTGACGGTGCCGGGTTGGAGCCTGGCAAGACGTACTTCCGGATGTATGGTCCCCCGCTGCCTGACGCCTTGGTCGGAAAGGAATCATCAGTGCTGGGTAGGGCTGGTTGGAGCAAGACCGAGGTCATTGAGGTGGGCGAAGAAGGCGAGCTTGAGTCCGTGATCATGGAGGAAAGCCTGCGCAACGACTCCACCGAGTTCAAGCAGCTGCCCATTGCTTTGACGCCTGACGAGCCCCTCTACACCACCGGGCAGAGAGCCGCATTGGCAGCACTGGCAACAAAGCTCCGGGCCTCCCTGCCGTTGTGGCCGCGGGATTGTTCGCTGGATCTGGTTCGACGACAACCACCTAAGCTTCGCACGCTCGCGTCGCTGCCCGCCGTGGAACCGGGTCCCGATGGGTACATCGACGCCATCACCGCTGCTGTGAAGGATTTGGACAACTCGTACCTGGCAGTCCAAGGCCCTCCCGGCAGCGGAAAGACCTATGTTGGTGCCCGCGTTTTGGCCCGGCTTGTAGCAGATGGTTGGAAAGTTGGCGTCGTGGCGCAATCCCACGCCGTGGTGGAACACATGCTTTGTGCAGCGGTGGAGAAAGCCGGAGTGGATCCGTTGCGGGTGGCCAAGGAAGTCAAGCACAACGAACCTGTGCCGTGGAACGGGTGCGCCAAGGGCGACGTGGAGGACATCCTATCCAAGCCTGGCGGAGCCCTGATCGGTGGAACGTCCTGGACCATGGTGGGAAGTTCCGTTCCCGCGGGTTCCCTGGACCTGCTGGTCATTGACGAGGCCGGACAGTTTTCCTTGGCCAATACCATGGCCGTCAGCCGGGCCACAAAGAGCCTCCTGCTGCTCGGAGACCCCCAGCAGCTTCCCCAGGTGACCCAGGGAATACACCCTGAACCGGTTGACGAGTCCGCGCTGGGCTGGCTGTCCGATGGTTACAACACCCTTCCACCGGAGCTTGGCTACTTCCTTGCCTTGTCGTGGCGCATGCATCCGGCCCTCTGCTCTGCTGTTTCGGACTTGTCGTACGACGGCCGTCTGGAAGCGGCCCCCGCGGCTTCGAAGCGTCAGCTGGATAGAGCAGGGCCCGGGATTTCCTGCGTCTACGTTGACCACACAGGGAACTCGAGCTCTTCGCCCGAGGAAGCGACAGAAGTGGTTCGCCAGGTCCGGGCCCACCTGGGTCTTCAGTGGCTAGACCCCTCCGAAGAGGAGGAAGGCCCGCGGCCCCTCATGGAGACCGACGTCCTCGTGGTCGCCGCCTACAACGCCCAGGTCCAGCTCATCAAGCACCAGCTCCGCGAGGCCGGGCTCACCAAGGTCCGGGTGGGAACGGTAGACAAGTTCCAAGGCCAGGAAGCGCCGGTGGTTATCGTCTCCATGGCCGCATCAGCCGCAGGGGAGGTACCGCGCGGCATGGAATTCTTGCTCCTGCGCAACCGGATCAACGTGGCGGTGTCACGCGGGCAGTGGCGTGCCGTCGTCGTGCGTTCACCCGAACTCACCAACTACCTCCCGACGCATCCCGAGGGTCTGGAGAACCTTGGCGGCTTTGTGGCCCTTTGCCAGCGCGGGGTCACCTAAGCGCTTCGTCCCGCCCAACTGAGTCGCAGCAGATGCCGTTTTGAGGGCTCAAAAGGGCATCTGCTGCGACTTACTTGGGCAGGGAGAGGGCCTCGTCCAGCACACGGCCGAAGTTGGTGGCGTCGTGCGCGAAGCGGCCCAGGAAGAGCCCGGAAACCCCTTCCAGCTGTGGCAGGAGACCCGGCTTCGCCGAGCCACCGTAAATGATGGGCAGCTGCTTCACCCCGTGGGCAGCGAGCAATACCCGCAGCTCAGCCACAACCTGGGAAACGTAGGCAGCCGACGCCGGCTCTGCAGCACCGATCGCCCACACGGGTTCGTAGGCGATCACCAATTGGGAAGCGACGGACCAGTCCCCGGACACGGCCGCCTTAACCTGCCTGAACACGGCCTCGGCGGCAGTTCCAGGTTCATCTACCACGCTCTCTCCGACGCACAGCAATGGCGTCAGGCCAGCGTCGACGGCGGCACGAACCTTCAGGGCCACCATGGCATCGTCTTCGGCAAAGTGGCGGCGCCGTTCCGCATGGCCGATCTCCACCAGGCCGACACCAAGCTCGGCAAGCATCGACGGGGAGACTTCGCCAGTCCACGGCCCTTCCGACCAACCACAGTTCTGTGCCCCAAGGACCATTCTCGACCCCTGAAGCTTCGCGGACGCTGCGGGCAGCACCGGGAATGAAGGGATCACAAACGGGACTACCCGCCCGGCCGCAAGGGCCGGACGGGCGTCCACTTCTGCCAGCAACTGCTCCAGCCACGCCAAACTTTGCGCGTAGCCCATGTACATCTTGGTACTGACACCGATGAACAAGGCCCCGACAGGAGCATCGAGGAAATCAAAGGCAGTCTTGTCCACGGCTACTTGTCCAGCAACTCGTCGGCCTTGTTGGTGAAGGCCCGGGTGCCGAACATCATCAGCGCGGCCAGGAAGGGCAGGACACCCAGGGCGTAAACACCCATGGTGCCCGTGTCCGAGGCCGTGACCTGGTTGACCGTGGTGCGAAGGATCGGTGCGACGAAACCGCCAAGGTTGCCCAGGGAATTGATCAGCCCGATACCGGCAGCCGCAGCAGTTCCGGTGAGGAACGCGGTCGGATACGACCAGCAAATAGGACCGGTCGACAGGAAGCTGCACACCGCCAGCGTGATGAAGATGATGCCCAACGCCGGAAGGTGGTTGGCGCCGGCCCAGGCGGAACCGAAGATGCAGAGGCCTGTGGAGACGAACAATGCGGTCCCCCAGCGGCGGCGGCGTGCCACAGTGTTTGCAGCCTTGCCAACGAAGTAGCAGGCAAAGATGCCGAAGAACCATGGGATAGCGGCAAGGAGTCCGACGGCGAGCCCCACCTTTTGGCCGGTGAGCTGGGACACCTGCTGCGGCAAATAGAACGTGACGCCATAGACAGCTACTTGCAGGCAGAAGTAGATGACGGTGAAGTACCAGACCCGGCCGTTACGCATGGAAGCCAGCACACCGCGCGGACCTGATTCTTCCTTGACGGTGTCTTCCAGTGCCATGACATCAGTCAGGGCTACCTTCTCTTCTTTGCTCAGGAACTTGGCGTCCTGTGGGCTGTTGATGAGGAAGAAGAAGGACGCGATGCCGGCCACGATGGCCAACGAACCTTCAACGAAGAACATGACCTGCCAGCCTGCGACGCCAGGAACCTGGTCACCGATGTTGATGAGCCAGCCGGACAGCGGAGCACCCAGCATCTGGGAGAGAGGCTGAGCCAGATAGAAGATGGCGAACATCTTCACCCGCACTTTGTTGGGGAACCAGGCGGCGAGGAACATGATGACGCCCGGGAAGAGACCTGCCTCGGTGACACCCAGCAGGAAGCGGAGAATGATGAAAGACGTCTCACCTTGGACGAAGGCGAAGCACGCGGACACTACGCCCCAGGTGATGGCGATGCGCGCGAGCCAGACTTTCGCGCCGAACTTGGTGAGCAGCAGGTTGCTGGGGATCTCGAACAATGCGTAGCCGATGAAGAAGATACCGGCACCCAGTGCGTAAGCACCTGCGGTGATACCTTTGTCCACCCCAAGGGCAGCTTCGGCGAAGCCCACGTTGGTGCGGTCAAGGAATGCCACCACGTACAGGATGACGAGCATCGGCATCAGCCGTAGCGAAGCCTTGGATATGGCCGACTTCAGAATCGGTGAATCCAGCAACTCCTTGGTGGAAGTTGAGGCAACGGACATTGAAACTCCTCTTTGAGCAATTCAGTTGGGGTTGCGATGGCTTAGAAGCGCGCCATCAGCGCGGGAAGAAAATGAGCACCATGCCCACTGCGCAGGCAAGGATGCCCACGGCAAGGTAGATCTTGCGTTCTCTGGTCCAGGTCTTCATGACCCGCCCTAGTGCATGTACAGCCCGCCATCCACATTCAGCGTCTGGCCGGAGATGTATCCGGAGTCCTCGCTGATGAGGAAGGCGATGGCGGCGGCGATGTCCCTGGTGGAGCCCACGCGGTTCACCACGAGGTCCTTGGTCAGTTCGTCCTTGCGTTCCTGGCTCAACGTGCCGCCCATGATGTCGGTGTCGATGGGGCCTGGTGAGATCGCGTTGACGGTGATGTCGTATTCGCCCAGTTCCCGGGCTGTGGCACGGGTCAGGCCGATCACACCGGCTTTGGCAACCGAGTAGGGGGTTTTGGAGAACGTGCCACCACCGCGCTGGGCGGAGACCGACGAGATGTTCACGATGCGGCCGATCCGGTTCTTGACCATGGATTCGGCCACCCGGCGGGTGGCGTAGTGGACACCGTTGAGGTTGATGTTCAGCACGCGGTCCCACTCGGCAGGTTCGAGTTCCAGATATCCGATGGGCGAGCTGACGCCGGCAACGTTGGCCAGGGCGACGATCTGCGGCAGCTCCGCTTCCAGGTCATCGATGGCGGCCCGGACTTCGGCTTCGCTGGCGACGTTCGCGCCGACTCCGTGGGCCTGGATCCCGTATTCTGCAGCAACTTCCTTGGCTGCAGCCTTGCAGGCGGCGTCATCCAGATCGATGATGCCGATGTTCCAGCCTTGGGCGGCCAGGTAGTTCACTGTGGCGCGGCCGATGCCGCGCTCGGAAACGGCGCCGGTGACGATGGCGGTGCGTTCAGCGGGGAAAGACATGTGTTTTCTCCTGAAAAAGTTAGTTGATGGGTGCCGGGCCGAGCTCTTCAATGAGCTTTTGCATGGCGACGTAGGCCTTGTTCCGGTATGCGATGAGTTCCGGGGTGCGCTCGGCGGGGACGTTGAGGAAGCCCGCGCCGGTCTTGGTGCCGAGCTTGCCTGCCTCCACGAGGTCCGAGAGGATCTTCGGCGTCGCAAACCGCTCCGGGAAGCCGGTCTGCAGGGACTTGTAGCAGAAGTTGTAAACGTCCAAACCGGCCATGTCCGCGATCGCAAACGGACCAAAGAACGGCAAGCGGAAGCCGAACGTCGTACGCACCAGGGTGTCGACGTCGTCCGCTGTTGCGATGCCCTGCTCCACCAGCTGCGCAGCTTCGTGGAACAGCGCGTACTGCAAGCGGTTGAGCACAAAACCCGTAACGTCCTTCACGACGGCGGTCTGCTTGCCGGCCGCGTGGACCAGCTCGCGGGAAGCGGCTACCGTGGCGGCGTCGGTGCCGGCGTGCGGAATGACCTCGACGCCGGGGATAAACGGCGACGGGTTGGAGAAGTGAACGCCCAGGAACCGCTCGGGGTTGGTCACGGCTTCTGCCAGGGAGGCAATGGAAATCGTTGAGGTGTTGGAGCCAATCAGGGCATCCGGGCGGGCAGCTGCGCTGATCCGGGCGAGCGTCTGGTGCTTGATTTCCAAGACCTCGGGAACGCATTCCTCGATGAAGTCGGCGTCCGCAACGGCTTCCTCAATGTCCTTCGCGGCCCACAGGTTCTGCTTGAGGATCTCCGTGGAACCTTCAGGGAAAAGGCCATCGGCAATGAACTGGTCAGACTCAACCAGGAGGCGGTCGAAGTTCTTCTGCGCGATCTCGGCAGAGACATCAGCCAAAGCCACGCGCGCTCCGCCGAGCGCCAGGACCTGGGCGATGCCGCCACCCATGTAACCGGAGCCGACGACGGCGATCTTCCGGGCTGCGTTCTTCGCGGTGCCCTCGGTTGCTTCAGGAATGGTCATGATCAAACTGCCTTCGTGTAGTTGGGCTCGTAGGAGCAAATGGCGTCCACCTTCGCGGCGGAGGATGAGTTTTGGTCAAAGCGGTGGCCGAGCCACTCCCCTACGAGCTTCTTGGCCAGTTCCAAGCCAATCACCCGCTGCCCGAGCGTGAGGACCTGCGCATTGTTGCTCAACACTGAGCGTTCCACCGAGTAGCTGTCGTGGGCGGTCACCGCACGGATTCCGGGGACCTTGTTGGCCGCAATGGCCACGCCCAGCCCGGTGCCGCAGATCAGGAGGGCCCGATCGAACTCACCGTCAGCTACCTTGCGGGCGGCATCGACTGCAACGTGCGGATAGGCCGTTGAATCGTTGGCACCGACTCCGGCATCGGTCACTGCTGCAACGCGCGGGTCGGATTCCAGCAATGCCAGGAGTGCCTGCTTGTATTCCACTCCGGCTTCGTCGTTGCCGACGACGATGCGCCAGCCTTGTGTGTCGCTCATTCTTAGGCTCCGTTTCCGGCCGGAGACGCTGAAGCAGCGCTGGCCAGTAGTGAATCAATGTGTTGGGAGATCCTTGTGGCGATCAGGCCAAAGGAGACTGCGCCGGGATCCGGATGGCCGAGGCTCTTCTCGGCAAGTGGGCGGGCCCGGCCCTTGAGCGGCCGCAGTTCAGCGGTCTGCGCGGCGGCCAATTCAGCAGCCGCAGCGGCTGCTGCCAGTGCCCGATCAACGGGAGCACCGCCGTCGAGCTCTGTCAGGAAGGCGTCCCGGAATGGCAGGAGGGCGTCCACCATGGTCTTGTCTCCGGGCTCGGCCTTGCCGAGTTCGGTGATGGCCAGGACGAAGGCCTTCACCGCGGCGGCGGCGTCGCGGGACGAATACGATTCGCGGTTGCCGAGTGCTTGGCCGGCCGCGATGACCGCCGAACCCCACAGCGCGCCGGATGTTCCGCCTGCCCGTTCGCTCCAGGCCTCGCCGGCCGCTGCAAGGACCCGCGCTACCGATGAGCCCGACTCGGCCTCGCCCGCAGCAGCCGCAGCGTCGACGCCGCGACGCATGCCGATTCCGTGATCACCATCGCCGGCGATAGCGTCCAGCTTGCCGAGCTCGTCTTCGTGTTCGACGACGACATCGCGGACCTGGCCGAGAACCGCCACGGCCTGCCGCCCAAGTTCCGCCGCGGCCGGGGTGGGCTGTTCGACGTCGGCGGTTTCGGCGTCGACGATCGCTGCCTCGGCGCGTGCTGCGCGGGGTGCCATGCTGCCCTTGCGGAAAGCGGGAGTATCGGCGGGCGCGGCCCAGTACTGTTCGAGTTCATCGTCCAGCCAGAGCAGCGTCAGGGACAGTCCGGACATGTCCAAACTGGTCACCAGCTCGCCGCATTCCGGTTCAACAACGGTGAGGCCAGCGGTGATGAGCAGCTTTTCGACCTTACCGAACAGCAGGAAGAGTTCGTCATACTTCACAGTGCCCAGGCCGTTGACGATCGCCACCACGCGATCCCCCGCGTCCTCGGGCTTGTCCGCGAGCAGCTTCGAAACCAGAAGTTGTGCAAGCTCGGACGCGGTGGGCATCGGGAGTTCAGAGATGCCGGGCTCACCGTGGATTCCAAGGCCCAGGGACATCTGCCCGGCCGGGACGTGAAACAGCGGATCCTTGGCACCAGGCAGCGTACAACCGTCGAAAGCCACGCCGAGGGACCGGGTCCGGTAGTTGGTCTTGATGGCCAAACGCTCGACGTCGTCAAGGTTCAGTCCCGCTTCGGCGGCGGCACCGGCAATCTTGAAGACTGTCAGATCGCCCGCGATGCCGCGGCGCTTCCCTAGTTGATCGATGGGTGCACTGGCGATGTCGTCAGTGACGGTGACAGTGCGCGTTTCGATGCCCTCGGCGTTGAGGCGGAGCTGTGCCTGCCCGAAGTGCAGGACGTCGCCAGCGTAATTGCCGTAGCTCAGCAGAACCCCACCTCCGGCATTGGCCGCTTTGGCCACGCGGTATACCTGGCCGGCCGCCGGGGAGGCGAACATATTGCCGCAGGCCGAGCCTGTTGCGAGTCCGGGGCCGACCAATCCGGCGAAGGCCGGGTAGTGCCCGGAACCGCCGCCGACCACCAACGCCACTTGCCCGGCAGGTACTTCGGTGGAGCGGACCACGCCGCCATCCACCCTGGCAACATAGCCGCGGTTGGCAGCCACGAAGCCGTCCAGGGCCTCATCGGCAAAGTCTGCCGGGTTGTCGAAAATCTGTGTCATTCCTTAGACTCCTGCGAATTCTGTCGCGGGCTGTTGCCGGCCTTGCGCGACCTGGCTCGTGCCGAGTTTGTAACCCTCGGTCTTCGGCAGGACGTGGCGGCGCAGGTATTCCTGGTTGCTGGCCGTGACGCTGAGCCCGTCGCCACCGTAGTGCTCGGTGCAGAGGATGCCCTGGAAGCCGACCGAGAGAGCGAACTTGAATGCCTCGCGGTAGTTGATCAGGCCGCTTTCCATGGGTGCGGGCATGGTGATGTAGCTGTCACGGGCCACATCTTCGTCCCGGATGTAATTCTTCATGTGCCAGTAGTTGGAGTACGGCAGGGTCTTGGCCACCATCTCACGCCAGTCCTCGATGGGACGGTGCAGGCGGATCAGGTTACCCAGGTCCGGGTTGAGGCCGACGTTGTCCAGACCGATGTCCTGGACCAACTGTACGGAGGAATCAGCGGTGCCGAGGTAGGTGTCCTCGTACATTTCCAGGGAGATGAGGATTCCGGCTTCTGCTGCGTGCTTGCCAAGTTCACGAAGGCGGGTCACGGCGTTGCCCCACAGCTCCTTGTCCCCTACCGGGTCCTTGTAACCCTCCACCGTCCAGAACCACAACTGCTTCTGCTGCTCCGGCGTGATGGCCTGGTGAAGTCCGAAGGAGACAACCTCGCATCCGAGCTCCGCAGCGGCATCGATGGTGCGGTGGCTGTAGGCGAGGTTGTCGGCCCAGTCCGTCTGGTGGATGACGCTTCGGCGGATTGCCGAGATGACGGGCACTCCGATTCCCACTTCGTCAGCCGTCTGCTTGAACTCGGTCAGCCGATCCGTGCTGAGATCGCCCGGACGGACCCAACTGTCGGTGAGGTCCGCGTTGGCAAAGCCCGCCTCTTTCACTTCCTGGAGGACGCCCGCCCACACGGAAGCATCGGCGTCGTTGATGTGCCGCCCCGCAGCGTCGGTGCCGGGGAACTGCAGGAGGGCCGCGGTGATGGGCCAATTCTCGGCGGTATACGCCATGGTGAACACTCCTTCGTGAAATCCTGTTTCCTATAGGATTTACGAACCAAGCAAAGCTGTCAACCCTTTTCGCGAAACTTCCTAGATCCTATATGTCTTACATATGTCTGTGAAAGCGGTCACGCTGCACATGAAAAAGGCCCGCCGCGTTCGCGGCGAGCCCTTACGGATCGGTGGTTGTTCAGTCTTCAGGCGCGTCAGCCATGGCCCTACCCCGCACCTTTTCCACGTGCTGGATCATTGCCTCCGCCGCTTTCCCCGGATCTCCGCTGGACATCGCGTCGAGCACGGCTTGGTGTTCGGCGATAGCCTGCTCCGCATCCGTGATGCCCACTCCCCCAAACAACCGGAAGCGCTGGATCTGACCGCCCAGTGTGTTGTAAGCGGCGAGGAGGAACTGGTTCCTGGCTTGCGCTGCGATCAACTGGTGGAAACGCTCGTCAGCCTCGAGGTAGCTGCGGTACTCGGCAAACGTACCGCCCCTGGGTGCCGTCTTGAGATCCTCAACAGCCTGCTTCAATGCGTCCAAGCCTTCCGAAGTCATTCGCTCGCACGCCAGGCGGGCATTCACAGGCTCAATCGAAAGCCGTGCTTCCATGAGTTCCGCAAAGTCCTCCCGCGTGAACACGGGGGCAACGCGATACCCCTTCAGCGCCACGCGCCGCACCATGCCCGTATGCTCCAGTCGCGCCAGCGCCTCACGTACCGGAGTGGGGGAAACGTCCAGTTCCCGCGCCATTCCGTCAATGCTGACGGCCGCCCCGGGTTCGAGCCGACCATCCATGAGCCATTCGAGGAGGGCTTCATAAACGTGATCGGCCAACACCTGGCGGCTGACGGGAAAGCCGGGGCGGGCAAGAGCCGGCGAAGGTTCAGACATGCCACAAATCCTATAGGAACGGGCGCGCACAAGCCCGGGACGTCTCCCGCACCAGCTATCTCACCCTGTCACATTCCGCCCCCACTCCCCCAACTAGGTCGCAGCAGCGCGCGTTTTGAGCCGTCAAAACGCGCGCTGCTGCGACCTAGTTGGGCAGGCACACGTTAAAGCACGACGCCGGCACTCGCGTGAGTGCCGACGTCGCGGTCTTGCTGGGTTCTGCGGGGTTAGTTGGCGTAGAACGGGTAGTCCGTGTAACCCTTTGCGCCCTCGGCATAGAACGTGGACGCATCCGGCTCGTTGAGCGGAAGGCTTTCACGCCAGCGGCGCGCGAGGTCCGGGTTGGCAATGGCTGGGCGGCCAACCACAACACCGTCCGCGAGGCCATCGGCCACCAATGCAAGAGCTTCCTCGCGCGTCGTGATTTGGCTGAATCCAGTGTTCACCAGGAAGGTGCCGTTGAAGCGTTCGCGAAGATCCTGGACCAGGGCGCCCTTGGGGTCGTGGTGCAGGATGCTGAGGTACGCCAGGTTGAGCGGCGCAATAGTCTCCACGAGGACTTCGTAGGTAGCGCGGACGTCGGCTGCATCCGTCTCGGCGATGCCCTGCACATTGTGTTCCGGGGAGATGCGGATGCCCACGCGGTTTGCACCCAGTGCCTCAACCACCGCATTGACGGTCTCGATTACAAAGCGCGCGCGGTTCTCCGGGGACCCACCATAGCTGTCGGTCCGGATATTGGAGTTGGGCGCAAGGAATTCGTGCAGCAGGTAACCGTTGGCGGAGTGGAGTTCCACGCCGTCGAATCCTGCCTCGATCGCGTTCTTGGAAGCAGTGACGATCTCCTGGATGACTGACGGCAGCTCATCGGTGCGGAGTTCGCGGGGCACCGGGTAAGGCTGCTTGCCATTGGGCGTGCGGACATCGCCCTCGATGGCAACAGCACTCGGGCCCACGATTTCGTGGCCGCCTGTGATGTCCGCGTGCGAAACGCGGCCACCGTGCATGATCTGGGCGAAAATGCGTCCACCCTCCGAGTGAACGGCGTCGGTGACCGTCTTCCACCCTGCAATTTGCGCTTCCGTCACCAGGCCAGGCTGGCCCGGGTACGACTGACCGGCCGGCGTCGGGTATGTTCCCTCGCTGACGATCAAACCAAGGGACGCGCGCTGCCGGTAGTGTTCGGCGATCAGTGACCCCGGGACTCCCTCAGCACCGGCCCGCAGCCGGGTCAAAGGCGCCATCACGAGTCGGTTGGGAAGTTCAAGCTCACCGAGGGCCAAGGGGGAAAACAGCATGCGCAGTTCCTTTCAGAATGAATCAGGTTCATTCTGGGCAACTGTGCAGCGTCTGCAACTATTCCTGGTGAGAGGCAGATCACAGGCTGTTTAGCCCTGGCCCCGTAGCTTCATGGCGTCGTCGAAGCATTCGCAAAGGGCCAGCACGGCAACAAGGTGCGCTTCTTCAGCATGCGGCGGATCAGTGTCGATGCAGATCGCCTCGTTGACCGCCTGGGCAAGGTCTTTGGACTCCTTGCCGGTCAACGCCCAAACACGTGCTCCGGCGGCCTTGGCAGCGGCAGCGGCCTCCCGGAGATCATCCGTGATTCCCTTCGCAGCGAGCAACACCACGATATCGCCGCGGCGAACCTGCCCTCGAATCTGGTCGCTGATGCTTGCGCGGTCGCCGTCATTGGCGCTATTGCTGACAGATATGGCCTTGAAGGCAGAACCATCGCCAGGCGAACCATGATTAGCATCGTGGGCCGCCAGTTCGGAGGTGAATCTCTGTGCCTCGTGGGCAGACCCATCGCTGCCGGCAGCAAAAACGCTTCCGCCACGAATACGGACACGGGCCAATTCCTCACCCCATTCAGCGAGCCGCGACGATTCACGGCGCAGGGCCGCTACCGCTGGGCCGATCTCGCCCAAATGGCCAAGAACGACGTCAACTGCATGCCTGTTTTGCCTTGAATCCATCGGGCGCACCACCTGTCCCGGTCGCCTTACCACGATGCTCACTTCCTGCCTCCGTTTCACCGTAGGAACTTACACGTTCCTATCTCCGTCCCGCCTGGAACTGTCCCGCCTGGATGCGTCCCCCACAGAGTCGTCCCGCAAAGGCTCTTCCCTGACACTTTCCCGTGCCGAGCGATCCCGTGTTAGCCGTTCGTCACGCGAACCCATGTCACGGTCACGTTCACGATCGGTGTCGTTCTCCCGGTCGCGGCCGGTCCTGACATCGGGGTCCACCTTGTCGGCATGGCGCAGGTGCTCCTCAACGCGGCCACTGGCTTCTTCGGCTTTCTCCGCGTGCCGATCGGCTTCGCGCCGGAGCCGGTTGGCCTCGACTTCTGCCTGAACGGCAGCAGCCTCGGCTTGTGCCGACTGGGCCTTCGCCTGGTGTGCGCCGACGGCCTCCTGGTCTGCCTTCTCGCGCAGTTCCCCTGCGCGACGGCGATTGAGCTCCGTCTTCTTCTTACGCCCAACTACTACCGCAATAATCACAGCTGCGACTACGACGACGGCCAACACGATGATCAATACCAGTTGTCCTGTGTCCATGTGGATTGCCTCCCTCGCGAACGGCTTTGTTTGGGCGCCGCCCCTAGCCCATGCTGTGCTTAGTACCCAAAGTTGTACCCATCCCGTGCTCGTTCCAAACGCTTTCTGATCACGTAGACAGCTATCTCCTCTCAGCTTAACACCAATTATCAGGTTACTTACTAAGTGGCGCGCGCAGATGACCCGGGACGGTCGCCGCGGACCGCCGTCGTTCTACTGCTGCAAAATCAGGCGCGTTTAGCTGCCCGTCGGCTCTGGATGCTCCCGGGCGCGCTTCTCCTCCGGCGTCTCGCCGCTTTCATCAGGGATGAAGGTAGGGTCCACTTCGGTAGTGAAGTCACCCGTCCCGGCGCTGCTGCCCTCATGCTCGACGTCGGCAGGTACCGCGGGCTTTGAGGCTTCAGAGGGCGCTGCGCTTTCGGAAGACGTTTGGTCCGGTTCGCTCGATGCTTCGCTCATAGCCTCAATCTAGGCCGGGCATCCGGGGCTGTCGAGGCTACCGAAGACCTTGTGCGCCGCTGCCAACTCTGCTTCGCTGGGAAGGTCTCCTGCAGCGCGGGACACCTCCAGCCCCCAAAGCAGGGAGAGCGATTGTGAAAGCAGTGACGTGGCAAGGAAGACGCTCAGTGAGCGTTATTGATGTCCCCGATCCCACCATCCAGGAACCCACGGATGTCCTCGTCCGAATAACATCTTCAGCCATTTGCGGCTCGGACCTGCACCTCTATGAAGTCCTCGGCCCCTACATGCACAAGGGCGACGTCATCGGCCACGAGCCCATGGGAATCGTCGAAGAAGTGGGTCCGGAGGTCCACCGGCTCAAGAAGGGCGACCGGGTAGTTGTGCCTTTCAACATCTCCTGCGGCCGGTGCTACATGTGCAACCAAGGCCTCCAGTCGCAGTGCGAAACCACGCAGGTCAAAGCCAAGGGCACAGGGGCCGCACTCTTTGGATACTCCGAACTCTACGGCTCTGTCCCGGGCGGCCAAGCACAGTACCTGCGTGTGCCTTTCGGGGACTATGGGCCCATCAAAGTAGATTCAGACCTCCCGGACGAGCGCTATCTGTTCCTCTCGGACATCCTGCCCACTGCGTGGCAGGCCGTGGAATACGCGAACGTCCCCGAGGGCGGCACGTTGGCGGTTATGGGACTCGGCCCCGTGGGCCAGTTCGCCTCCAGAATTGGCGTCCACAAGGGTTTCCGTGTCATTGGCGTAGATCCCGTTCCCGAGCGCCGGGTCATGGCGGAAGAACATGGGGTGGAGACGATGGACTACGGCCCGGACGTTGCCGCCCGGATCCGCGAACAGACCCTCGGCCGGGGCCCCGACGCGGTAGTGGATGCAGTGGGCATGGAAGCCCACGGCTCCCCGGTCGCATCATTCCTGCACCGGGCGGTTTCCCTGCTCCCTGACAAGCCGGCGCAGGTAGCCATGGAAACGATGAGCGTGGACCGCCTTGCTGCCCTCCACACAGCTGTGGATATGGTGCGGCGCGGCGGCACCGTTTCACTCAGCGGCGTTTACGGTGGCCAGGCCGATCCCATGCCGCTGATGACCATGTTCGACAAGCAAGTCCAACTCCGCATGGGGCAATGCAACGTCCGCAACTGGACTGACCAGCTGCTCCCCTTGGTAGAGGACGACGCCGATCCGCTGGGAGTCATGCATCTGGTCACCCACACTGGTGGCCTGGACGATGCACCTGACTTGTACGAGAAATTCCAGAAGAAGCAGGACGGCTGCATCAAAGTGGTGCTCAAGCCCTGATCTCGTGAAGGACCTGGCGGTGGAACTGCCTGGCTGGCTATACCGGCTGGATACCAGGAGGCTCCCTATGCGAGGTGCCTCCCGCCGGTAACCCCAATAACCGAGCCGGAAATGTAGCTGGACTCCTCTGTCGCCAGGAGCACATACGTCGCGGCAAGTTCAGCAGGCTGACCGGCCCGGCCGAGGGGTGTGTCCTGCCCGAACTTTACGATCTTTTCCTCCGGCTGGGTTGGTGGCTGCAATGGGGTCCACACCGGCCCCGGAGCTACCGCATTGACCCGGATTCCCTTAGGACCGAGGGACTCTGCCAACGAGAATGTCATGCTGTTGATGGCTGCCTTGGTGGCGGCGTAATCGATGAGCGAGGGACTCGGATGGTAGCCCTGGATCGATGAGGTGTTGATGATCGAGGACCCCGGCTGCAAATGGGGCAAGGCCGCCTTGGTAAGCCAGAAGAGCGCATAGACGTTGCTCTTGAAGGTCCGGTCGAACTGTTCGCTGCTGAGGTCTTCGATCCCCTCGCTGGTAGTCATTTGGAAACCTGCATTGTTGACCAGAACGTTCAGCCCATCAAATTCCTCGATGGTTTGGGCGATGACTTCCTGGCAGAATTCCTCGTCCCGCAGATCTCCCGGCAGCGCGAGGGCACGGCTGCCCGCGGCCTCGATCAACTGGACGGTCAATTCGGCGTCCTGTTCCTCTTCCGGCAAATACGTGAACGCCACATCTGCGCCTTCACGGGCGAAGGCAATGGCTACGGCCTTCCCAATCCCGCTATCGCCGCCAGTAATCAGGGTCCGGAATCCCATCATCCGGTGATGGCCCACGTAGCTTTGCTCCCCGTGATCCGGGCGCGGGATCATTGCCTCGGTCCAGCCCGGGTAGTCCTGGGTTTGCGGTTCGAACTCCCCCGACGGATACATCGTCCGTGGATCTGACGCGTCTTCAGGATCCTCCGCCGGGTTAAGGACGTGGTTTTCCAACGCCATCACGATGTCCTCGTCGAGGTCGGTTGTTGACTCGACCTGCCTGGATTCCTCGCCCTGCCCGGCCTCTTCGTTCCGCTCATCCTGTGCCATGCCTCATTCTAAGCACCCTGACTATTCGCACACAGCGTCAGCCCAACTAGGTCGCATTAGATGCCGTTTTGAGGGCCCAAAACGACATCTAATGCGACCTACTTGGGGCAGCGGGCCTATTTTTGGGCCGGCAGCACCAGTGCGCCTGACTTATCCGTGGACAAGGCAAGGGAAGAGATGAAGCGGGGTTCGCCGTCGGGACCGTCCTGGCCTGAGCGGAGCATGTCCGGGCGTTCGAACTCAAGTCCGGTGACGTGGCAGAGGAGCTTCTCGTCGCTGGGGTTTCCGTCGGCGTCGAACATGGGAAGGTCAATCCCGTCATCGGTGCGGCGGAGGTAGTAACGGCCACGTGTTGCCAAAGCCAGGACCGGGGGAAGTACCAAAGCAAGGACGACGGCGAAAATTGGCGAGTACGGCTGCACTGCGGCACCGAAAGCCCCAAAGAAGACCGCGATGGACACCCCCGCCGACACCAGCATGGAAACGAAACCGACCGGGTTGACGGCGTAAAGCATGCCCCGGCGGAACTCAGGAACCTTGGGCGAGATCTTCAGGAGGTACTTGTTGATGGCGATATCGGAGGCGACTGTGACCACCCAGGCCATGGCGCAGTTGGCGTAGAAGCCAAGGATCGTGTTGAGGAACTCGAACATGTTCGATTCCATGAGGACCAACGCGATCACCAGGTTGACCACCACGAACACCATGCGGCCCGGGTAGGTCTTGGTGATGCGGGTGAACGAATTGGTCCAGGCAAGCGAGCCGGAATAGGCGTTGGTGACGTTGATCTTGATCTGCGAGATGACCACCAACACAACGGCAAGGGACATCGCGAGCCACGCAGGCATCATCTCCTGGTACACGCCCAGGAACTGGTGGACTGGTTCGTTGGCGTGCACGGACGCGGCGGGGTCCAGCCGGGCGATCAGATAAATGGCAATAAACATGCCCACCACCTGCTTGATGGCACCGAAAATAACCCAACCGGGTCCGGCAAGAATTACGGCACGCCACCAAGCGCCCTTGTTCTCCGCGGTCTTGGGTGGCATGAAGCGCAGGTAATCGATCTGCTCGGCGATCTGGGCCATCAGCGAAAGGCAAACACCGGCAGCCAGCATCACGGAGGCGAGATTGGTGCCGCCCCCGCCCGAAGCACCGGTGTACGCGAAGAAGACGTCGATGCTCTCCGGGTGTGACAGCAGCAGATAGCCAACGGGAACCACCATGAGCAGCAGCCACAAGGGCGTGGTCCACACTTGCAAAGTAGCAAGGGTCTTCATCCCGTAGATCACCAACGGAATGATGATGATGGTGGACACGGCATAGCCAAGCCATTGCGGGACGCCAAGCCCCAATTGCAGGCCCTGGGCCATGATGGAACCCTCGAGCGCAAAGAAGATAAAGGTGAAGGTCGCGAAAATGATGTTCGTGACCACTGAACCGTAGTAGCCAAAGCCTGACCCGCGCGTGATGAGGTCGAGGTCGATGTTGTAGCGGGCGGCGTAGTACGCCAGCGGAAAGCCCGTGGCGAAGATGATCACTGCGGCCACGATGATGCCGACGATCGCGTTCACGGTGCCGTAGGCGATGCCGATGTTTGCCCCGATCGAGAAGTCAGCCAGGTAGGCGATCCCGCCCAGCGCACTGGTCGCCACCACACCCGCGCTCCACTTCCGGTAGGAGCGCGGGGCGAACCGGAGCGTGTAGTCTTCCAGGCTCTCCTTCGCCGCGCTCATCGCATCGGCGTTCCCCGCCGTCGTAGCTCTTTGGGTGTCTGTCAGAACGTCGCTCATCCGGGCTCACTTTCAAGATTCGTGGTCGGTGCTTCGCCAACGACGCTAGTCACGCGGCGGGTCAAATCAGTCACAACGATGTTTCACAGCTGTAACTTCTGCACCAGCTCTTTCACCCCTAAGCCATAAGGGCGCTCCAAAAACCGTGAGTCCACTTTGTGCGGACCCCACAAAATCGCGTAACGCGCCCACGGATACCGTCAAGTCCATGACGACCCAAACAACTGATCGAACCCCAGCAGGCGCTGCCTACGCCATCCTGGACATCGCACGCGAGCAGGTCCTTGAGCGTGGTGAAGGCCTCAACGAAGCCCAGCTTGTGGAGATCCTCCAACTTCCTGACGAAGCGATACCCGCGGCCATGCAGCTCGCCCACGAGGTCCGGCTGAAGCACTGCGGCGAGGACGTCGAGGTTGAAGGCATCATCTCCATCAAGACCGGCGGCTGCCCTGAAGACTGCCACTTCTGTAGCCAGTCCGGCCTGTTCGATTCCCCTGTCCGAGGCGTCTGGTTGGATATCCCCGAGCTGGTGAAGGCCGCCAAGGAAACAGCCGCCACCGGCGCCACGGAGTTCTGCATCGTCGCAGCTGTGCGTGGCCCGGACATCAAGCTCATGAACCAGATCAAGTTCGCGATTGACCGCATCAACGAGGAAGTTGAGATCAACATCGCCTGCTCCCTGGGGATGTTGACCCAACGCCAGGTCGACCAGCTGGCCGAGTGGGGCGTCCACCGCTACAACCACAACCTCGAAACCGCCCGCAGTTACTTCCCCGAGGTCGTCACCACACACAGCTACGAGGAACGGCTGGACACCTGCAACATGGTCAAGGCCGCCGGCATGGAACTGTGCTGCGGCGCCCTGATCGGCATGGGCGAAACCCTGGAGCAGCGGGCCGAACTCGCCGCCCAGCTGGCGGCTTTGGAACCGCACGAAGTTCCGCTGAACTTCCTCAATCCGCGCCCTGGAACGCCGCTGGAAAACCAGGGCATCATGGACGGCAAGGACGCCCTCCGCGCCATCGCCGCCTTCCGGCTCGCCATGCCCCGCACAGTGCTCCGCTACGCTGGCGGCCGCGAACTGACCCTCGGGGATCTCGGAACCCGCGATGGCTTGCTCGGCGGCATCAATGCCGTGATCGTGGGCAACTACCTCACCACCTTGGGCCGCCCCGCCACCGCCGACCTGAACCTCCTGGTGGAGCTCAACATGCCCATCAAGGAACTCCAGAAGTCACTATGACCGCGGTTGGCGCAATGACGGCGGACTACTGCGGGCATTGCGGGGGCGCGCTTGCCGGCACCCAAGGCGAGCGCCCGACGTCGGACCCCCACCCGACGTCGGACCCCCACCAGGGCTGCAACCAACGGTTGGCGATGGAACCGCCCAGGTATTGTGCGCAGTGCCGCCGCCGGATGAAGGTCCAGGTGACGCCGCTGGGATGGTCGGCAGAGTGCTCGCGTCACGGACGGTTGTCCCGATGACGTCGCTGATCGAGCGGGAGTCCCTGATCGAGCGAGGTTCCTTGATCGAGCGCGATCGGGCGAGCCTGTGGCATCCTTACGCTCCGGCGTCCGGGACGCTGCCGCTCTGGGAAGTTGAAGCGGCCGACGGCGTGGCGCTGCGGCTTCGGGACGAGGACGGCCGAAGGCATGAGGTACTGGATGCAATGTCGTCGTGGTGGTCGGTGATCCATGGGTATCGCCATCCTGTGCTGGATGCCGCGGTTCAGCGCCAGTTGGAGTCCTTCAGCCATGTGATGTTCGGTGGGCTGACGCATCAGCCTGCAGTGGATCTTGCGGAGAACCTGCTGGCGCTGGCACCAGGCGAGCCCGGCCGTCGGTTGGAGCGCGTGTTCCTGGCTGATTCCGGTTCCATCTCAGTGGAGGTTGCCCTGAAGCTGGCGGTGCAGTTCCAAACAGCGTCCGGGCGTCCACAACGGCAGCGTTTCCTGACGGTCCGCGGCGGCTATCACGGCGACACGTTCGCGGCGATGGGCGTGTGTGATCCCGTTGACGGTATGCACTCCGCGTTCCCTGGTTTGCTGGCGGATAACGTGTTCGCGCCGCGTCCTCCAGCCGCGGCGACGGCCAGCCCAGCAGTTATCAGTGAGTGGCGGACATCAGTTGAGGAGCTGGCACGTGAGCATTCCAACGAGCTCGCCGCGATCATTGTGGAACCTGTCCTGCAAGGGGCCGGAGGGATGTTCATCTACCCGGCAGAGTGTGTGCGAATCCTCCGTGAGGTGGCTGACGAGTATGGCCTGCTGCTCATCCTGGACGAGATCGCCACTGGTTTCGGACGAACAGGCGAGTTGTTCGCGGCGAACGATGCCGGCGTTGTCCCGGACATGCTATGCGTCGGCAAGGCGCTCACGGGTGGGTACATGACGCTGGCCGCAACGTTGTGCACGGGTGAGGTTGCCCGGGTGGTCTCCAATGGTGGTGCTGGTGCACTACTTCACGGTCCCACATTCATGGGCAACCCGCTCGCGTGTGCCGTGGCCAACGCGAGCCTCGGACTACTGCGGGACGGGGATTGGCGCGCAGACGTTGACCGCGTGGGCGCAGGCCTCGCGGAGGGCTTGGCCCCGGCGGTGGGGCTCGACGGCGTGAGGGACGTCCGTACTATCGGCGCTGTGGGCGTCATTGAGTTGGCGGACGCGGTGGACGTCGCTGCAGTGACCCGGGCTGCGATCAGGCAGGGAGTGTGGATCCGTCCGTTCCGCAACCTGGTCTATACGATGCCGCCGTACATCAGCTCAACCTCCCAGATCAGGACCATCACCGCGGGCATGGTGGCGGCAGTCTCCGCGGCCGCAGACAGGCTGGGGGCCAGAGCATGAGCCTCTCCATGACCGCCTGGCTGGAGCAACAGGCAGAGGTCCGCGAGCGCCGTGGACTCGTGCGGAGGCCGACAGTGCGAGGCCCGCAGGGCGGACCTCGCCGGATGATCGACCTCGCAAGCAACGATTACCTGGGCCTGTCCACGGATCCACGCCTGGCGGCGGCTGCCATGGACGCGATCAGGCGCTGGGGCACTGGCGCTGCATCGTCCCGGTTGGTCACCGGCACCACGGAGCTGCATCTTGAGTTGGAGCACCACCTTGCCCTGTTCACCGGAGCGGAAGCTGCGTTGGTGTTCTCCTCCGGCTACCTCGCCAACCTGGGTGTCACCACGGCTTTGGGTGGTCCCGGAACGTTGATTGTGGCAGATGAGTACTGCCATGCCTCGTTGATCGATGGTTTGAGGCTGAGCCGCTCCCAGATGCGGGAATTCAAGCACAATGACGCTGCGGATGCGGCACGCCTCCTGGCGGAACGGACACAGCCGCGGGCCCTTGTTGTTGTGGAGTCCATCTACAGTGTGGGCGGGGATGCCGCTCCCCTACAGGAGTTGTTCAGCCTGGCCCAGGAACACGATGCCGTGCTGCTGATCGACGAGGCACACAGCCTGGGCGTTGCCGGCGTTGGCGCCTTTCAGGGGCGGGGCGCGGTGGCGGGTACCAGCCTCGCGGACCATCCGGGCGTTGTCCGCACGGCCACCTTGTCCAAAGCATTGGGGAGCCAGGGCGGGGTGGTGCTCGGCTCCAGCCTGCTGCGGGAGCACTTGGTGAACCGCTCGCGGAGTTTCATTTTCGACACCGCGTTGGCCCCGCCCGCAGCGGCTGCTGCCGTGGCCGCCGTCGGGATCATCCGGCAGGAACCTTGGCGCGCCGCGGCCGTCCATCACAACGCAGCCGCTCTCGCCGCCCGACTGCAACCCGCGCTGGAACTCCCAGCCGCCGTCGAGCGGTGTGCCGGAGCGGTGCAATCCATCCCCATGCCTTCAGCGGAAGCTGCCTTGGCTGCGAGCCAGGCCGCGTACGCTGCCGGCGTCCAGGTGGGCTGTTTCCGGCCACCATCGGTGCCGGACGGAATCTCCCGCCTGCGACTCACGGCCCGTGCCAACCTCACCCCCACCGACCTCGACCACGCCTGCGCAGTGCTGCGCGACATCCTGGAGCGAACCTCATGAAACTTCCCCGCATCATCCTGGTGACCGGTACCGATACCGGCGTCGGGAAGACCATCACGACGGCGGCACTCGCCGCGGCGCTGAAGCAACGCGGCTGCTCGGTAGCGGTCTACAAGCCCTGCCAAAGCGGCAACGGGGACGGCGATTCGGACTGCGCGGAAGTAGTGCGGCTTGCCGGCCCGCTTACGGCCGAGGCCGGCATCGTACTCGAACAGCCGTTGGCTCCCGTCCCCGCGGCTGCCTGTGATGAGGTGGTGCTGCCGCAGCTTGCTTCGCATGCCCGGCGAATCCGTGCACTGGCCAACACGCACGACCACGTCCTTGTGGAAGGTGCAGGCGGGGTGCTGGTTGAGTTGGACCACGACGGCGGGACCCTGGCTGACCTGGGCACCCTCCTGGGCGATTCGGCTGGCTTCGCCGTTGTGGCACGGCCGTCGCTGGGCACGTTGAACCACACGGCGCTGACGCTCGAAGCCCTCGATCGGCGGGGCCTACCGGTGGTCGGTGTTGTGCTTGGCAGCTGGCCTGCTGTCCCTGGCGCTGTGGAGCGCAGCAACCGCGCCACCATCTCCGACTGGCCGGTGCCGCTGCTGGGTGCCATCCGGCAGGAAGCCGCCGGAATGGACCCGGGCGAGTTCCGCGATCACGCGCCCTCCTGGCTTGCCGGGGTGCCGGCATGAGCACCGTTACTGCATGCCCCTATAAGGTGCTGCGCGATCCGGACACCGTCCGCGAGGTCCTTCACCGGCCCGAAGACTTCAGCCCTGCCAATGCGCTTCTGGCAGTGACACCCCTGAGCGGTCAGGCTCTCCGCGTCCTGCAGAAGGCGCGCTTCGCCCTTCCACCCGTTCTGGCCAGCAACCACTCCCCCTCACATGCAGCTATCCGCAAGGTAGTGGCGGGCTTCTTCACGCCTGCCAAGGTGGCCGCCATGGAACCGCGCATCCGGCAGCTCTCCAGGGAGTCGGCCGCGGCCGCAGCCCAGGTCCTTGATTCTGCGGGAAATGTTGATTTGGTGCAGGCAGTGGCCGTGTATCCGCCGGCAGTCATCATGTTGGAGATGCTGGGGCTTCCCGTTCGCGACCTCCCCCGGTTGAAAGCGTGGAGCCTGGACTCCCTTGAGTTGTTCTGGGGCTGGCCGGATTCTGAACGGCAGCTCGAGCTGGCCCAGACCGCTGCGGACTTCTACAGCTGGCTGCGCGAGCTGGTCCTGGAATCGGTGGAGGCACCGGTAGTTCCCGGTACAACAAACCTGTTCAGGGCACTTGCAGACCACGGCCTCAGCACGCCGGAGATCTGTTCCTTGGGCTACTTCCTGCTCATCGCAGGCCAGGAGACCACTACGCAGCTCATCAGCACCACGCTCTTCCGTCTGGCCGAGGGCTCGCGCGGAATCTCCTGGGACGAAGCCTCTTCCAGCGCCAAAGCCCGCGGGATTGTTCGTCATGTGCTGGCCACCGAGTCTTCCGTGCCCACTTGGCGGAGGGTGGCCGCCCGCGACACCGAGCTGAATGGCGAGCCAGTGCTCGCCGGGGAAGAAATCCTGGTGGAGCTGACCGGGAACCACGGCTTTCCCTGGGCGGCCGGTGAAGGCAGCGGTGAGTCTGCCGGGGAAGCCACCGACCATCAGGGACCCACGCCCTACGGCTTGGCCTTCGGCTCCGGAATCCATCGATGCCTTGGTGCCAAACTCGCCGAGCTGGAGACCGTCGTCGTGGTTCAGGAAACCACCGCGGCGCTGAAGGGGATCCGGCTCGGGGACCCCAACCCCGAATGGCTCCGTTTGCTATCGTTCCAGGCTCCCCGGACCGTGACAGTAATCCCTGGGTAGGCTGGACTGTATGGGCGAGAGCCGGGACTTGCTGACGCCGGAGCAGCGTAGCCGAAACATGTCCAGGATCAGGGGCAAAAACACCAAGCCCGAGTTACTGGTCCGCAAACTCCTGCATGCCAAGGGGTACCGCTACCGGTTGCATGGGCAAGCCGGCGGGACCAAGCTGCCGGGTCGGCCGGATCTGGTGTTCTCCGGCCGTCGTAAGGTCATTTTCGTCAACGGCTGCTTCTGGCACTTCCATGATTGCAAGGTCGGCCTGCACTCCCCCACTGCCAATGCGGCCTTCTGGGAAACCAAGCGCACGCGGACCCGTGAACGCGATCAGATACAGAGGGAACAGCTGCGCGCTGCCGGCTGGGACGTCCTGACGGTGTGGGAGTGCGAGTTGCGGGACAGCTCAGTCCTCGAAGAACGCCTGACGGGGTTCCTGGAGGGGCCGTTGGAGGGCCATTCGCCCTATGGCGCCTTCGGCCCGGCATTCCCGGCGGACCCAGCGGAGTCCGATTGATTAGTGCTGTTGTGTGACCCTTGCTCCCACAACGCATACGCCGACGTTCCACCAATACCCAGCAGCACCGTCAGGCACAACACGATGATGACCATGAGCCCCGCTGAGGGTCGAACATCACCGTTCATGCTGATTTCCAATCCTTTACCCACGCCTTGATCCCCCCGCTTCGGCAATTACTCCATTTCCTTTACTTACTTTCAGCGACTTCGATCAAGACTCCCTCTGAGTCCGCTCAAGATTGGATCAAGCTTTCGCATTGGGGCATTTCGATAGTTCCCCGGGACCTACTGTTGAATCGTGCATCTATTGTTCGGAGGCGGGAGGGGTTTGGTGTCTGAGTATGACGAGTGCACAGACTCACTGGTTGATCCCACCGTCCTCACCGAACTCCAGGCAGAGCTTGGCGGAGACCGGTCCATCGTCACCAGGTTCGTCCGCAACTACATCGATCTCCTGCCGTGGCGGGTTGGCCGCCTGCATCACGCACTGAACAACCTGGACATTGAAGACGCCATGGACGCTGTACTGAGCCTGAAGACTTCAAGCCACATGGTGGGGGCCATCTGCATGCGCCGTTTGGCCACGGAGTTGGAAATCAGCATCAGGCTCCTCCCCAATGCCGGGCACCTTCAGGAACTGAGGGAGCAAGTGCAGACGATCGAGGCCTTCGTGTTCGGTACGATTTGCGAACTCCAACCCTCGATCTCGTAAAGATCTTCACGAAAATAAAGAAAACCATTGACTCGCTGAAAATCTTCACTATAGTTGTGTGAGTTAGCTCACCAACGAAGGATGCGGCAATGACTACCGAGACTCCTGCACCGCCAGCCACCAGCGAACTGCTGGCAACTGTGGGGAACAAGGTGCGCACCATGCGCAAGGCAAAGGGCATGACCCTCGCCCAGCTCTCGGACATCACCGGCCTCAGCCAGGCGATCGTCAGCCAAATCGAACGCGGAATGGCCAACCCTTCCTTCACCACCCTCGCCCAATTGGCCCACGGCCTGGACATCCCTGTAGGGAGATTCTTCATTGGCCAGGACCAGTCCACCTCACCTGTGGTCCGCAGATCCGAGCGACGCAACCTCAAGAACGTCACCCGTGAATCCGTGGGCGAAGCCGTACATGAATTGCTGACTCCCAACCGCGACGGAAGCATTGAAGCGCAGTGGATCAGCACGCCCCCAGGGCACGACACCAGCGCAACCCCTTTTACCCATAGTGGTGAAGAGTTCTGCTACATCATTTCCGGCCGTAAGGACGTCTATCTGGACGGCGTCTGCTACAGCCTGGAAGAGGGCGACTCGATCACCTACTCCTCAGAGATCCCCCACTGGTACAAAAACAGCTACGAAGAGGTATGCGTAGCCATCTGGGTCAACGCACCACACGCGTGGTAACACTGCTGCCCCTTAACGGCGCCAGCGTTTTCCCTTAACTGTCCGGACACGAACCGTGGCCGCAGACAATCCTTGCCACTTTCGCACGAAGCGCCTCCTCCAACAGGCGTTCCTGCGTCATACCCTCCCACGCCCTCCGGGGCGTCAGCGTAAGGACACTTCCATGCTCAACACCCAAACGACGGACAACGCCGTCCCGTCACCAAGCACCAGCCACTCCTCCCCCACAAAGAACCCAAAGTTCACTCCGCAGGTCCGCAAAGGACTCTTGGGGTTGGGCCTCGGCAACGCCCTTGAATGGTACGACTGGATGGTCTTCGGCCTCCTGTCAGCCTTCATCGGTCCGAACTTCTTCCCAAACTCCGAGCCACTCTCCGCCACTCTGAATGCATTGGCCGTGTTCGCCGTCGGGTTCGCCTTCCGCCCCCTTGGCGGCATACTGCTGGGGACGCTCGCAGACCGGATCGGCCGGCGTCGGGTCATGCTGTTGTCCATTATGCTCATGGCCGGCACCACGCTGATCATTGCCATCACGCCCAACTACGCCACGATCGGCGCCTGGGCCGGCATTATCCTGCTGGTGTGCCGCATCCTGCAGGGTATTTCCACAGGAATCGAAGCCCCACTCTCCACCTCCCACGCTGTGGAGCTCGCTCCGGAAGGCCGCGAAGGCTACGTAGCCGGCATCATGTCGTTCTATGTGAACATCGGCATCCTGCTGGCCTCCCTGATCAGCTTCCTGTGCAGCTTGGTCCTGGGCGGAGCCGCAATGGCCGAGTGGGGTTGGCGCGTCCCGTTCATCATCGGCGCGCTCTTCGGCTTCGTGGTGCTCTACCTCCGCCGTGCGCTGCCGGAAACCCTCAAGCCCGAGGAAATGGCCACCAACACCCCCGGCACAGTGTGGTCCGGAGTCCGAAAGCACTGGCTCTCCGTTCTTGCCATCATCTTCGTGGTGGGTGCAGCACAGGCCTACAACTACGCCTGGAACGTTGGCCTTCCCACCGCAGCCCGCAGCGGTTTCAAGGAAGATCCCACCGCGGTCTTCGCCCTCACCACTATCCTGGCCATCATCCTCGTAGTGGGCAGTTGGGTCATCGGCAAGCTGGCCGACGGCAAAGCAATGTCCCGCTGGTTCCTGGTGACCCGCATCCTCGCCATCCCGTCCGTGTTCCTCATGCTGATGTACGTCCAGCCGGGCATTGGCGGATTCGCAGCAGTCCTCCTGGGTGGCTCGATCGTCCTGGTCCTTAACATGACCCTTTACAACGTGGTGAGCTCATCCCTGATGCCCAAGAACATCCGCGGCACCGGCGTTGCGCTGGGCTACGGCATCGGCGTCGCCCTCTTCGGCGGCACTGCCTCCTACCTTCTGGTCTGGTTCCAATCCCTGAACCTCACATGGGTCTTCCCGGTCTACGTGGCCGTCCTCTCCATCCTCAGCATCGTTTTCTACCTCGCCGCACGCCGCTCCAACGGCATCTTCGTCGGAAAGTAAGGACTTCATCATGAACTCGCTTGAACTCAGCACTACGACGGCGGACCTCACCGCCCCGGTCATCTCACGGTCCGACGTCCTGGTAGTCGGTGGTGGTCCCGCAGGCGTCGCTGCAGCGGTTACCGCCGCCCGCTCCGGCGCAAAGGTCACGCTCCTGGAACGCTACTCATCCTTGGGCGGACTCGCTTCCGGCGGCATGGTCCTGGTTCTCGATGACATGATCAACGGCCAGGAAATCACCGTCACCGGCATCGTCTCCGAATACGTGGAGCGCCTCCAGAAGCTGGGCTTGGCAATCGTCCCGCCCGCCGATGACCGCAAGACCTCCGAGGAACTTTGGAACAAATGGGGCCGCTACGGCACTTTCGACTTCCACTCCCACACCAACCCGAAGCCCATCTGCTATGCAGCCGCTTTCGATCCCGACGGCTGGAAGCGCGTCTCCAACGACCTCGTCCGCGAGGCCGGCGTGGACCTCCGCCTGCACTCCTGGTTCTCCCGTCCCATCGTGGACAACGGCGTGATCAAGGGCGTCATCTGCGAAACGAAACTCGGCCCGCAGGCCTTCATGGCCGACGTCGTGATCGACACCACCGGCGACATCGACGTCGCCTCCCGCGCCGGCGCCAGCTATGCCAAGGACAACTACCTCACCACCCTCGTCTTCCGTTTGGGCAACGTGGATACCAACGCTGCCGAAGCCTTCGAACAGGCCAACCCCAAGGAAGCCCGCGCCATCAACCGCAAGATCAAGCGCCTCCTCGGCGGCGCCTGGGAACTGTGGTGGCTCAAGACACCCATCGACGGCGTGGTCTGGTGCAACGCCCCGCACATGTCCGGTTTCGACGGCGTCGATCCCGCCGACATGACTGCCGCGGAGTTCGCGGCCCGGGACCGGATCTCCGAGGCCGTGGAGTACGTCCGCGCGAACCTGCCCGGCTTCGAAAACTGCTACATGCTCGATGTCGCCTCCCAAATGGGTGTCCGCCAAACCCGGCTCCTGCAGGGCGAGTACGTCATGACCAAGGACGACGTCACCCAGCGCCGCCACTTCGCGGACACCGTTGCCCGCGGCCGTGACTACTACTACCCATACCGCTCGCTGCTCCCCAAGGAAGTGGACCAGCTGCTGGTCGCCGGCCGCCACTACTCCGCCACTCCGGAGGCACAGAAAATGTCGCGCGAGATCCCGCCTTGCATGGCAATGGGACAGGCCGTCGGCGTTGCAGCGGCCCTCGCCGTGGAAAACAACGTGTTGGTCCGCGACGTCTCCGCGCTGGATATCCAGCAGGGCATGCGCCGGCATGGTGCTGACCCAGGCGACGTCCCGTCGTCGAACGCTACCGTCGACGCAACCGCAGCGGTGCCGGCATGAGCACCGTAATTCTGGAACAGACAGCGGAAAGCACGACGGCGGCACTCGCCGCCGGGGCTCCGGTACCCACGCCGCTTCCGCTGGACGGCATCAAAATCGTGGACTTCACCCAAGTATTCATGGGCCCGTCATGCACCCAGCTGCTGGGCGATTACGGTGCGGACATCATCAAGGTGGAACGTCCCGGCGCAGGCGACATTTCGCGCAATTCCTTCCCGGACCAGGACGGCCAGGACAACCCGATCTTCCTGTCCATCAACCGGAACAAGCGCAGCGTCTCCGTGGACACCCGCACTGAGGAAGGGCGCGAGGTGCTGCACCGGCTCATTGCTGATGCCGACGTAGTGGTCAGCAATTTCCGCTCCGGAGTCATGGAACGGATGGGCTTCGGCTACGAGGACCTCAAGCAACAGAATCCCGGGATCATCTGGGCCTCCGGCACCGGCTTCGGCCCCGAAGGACCCTACTCCCACAAGGGCGGCCAGGATGCCATCGCGCAGGCCTACTCCGGAGTGATGTGGCGTAGGGAATCCGATGACACCAAGCCCTCCATCTATCCCACCACCCTGTGCGACTACATCACCGGCATGCACCTCATGCAGGGCATCCTTCTGGCACTGCGCACACGCGAGGCATCGGGGGTGGGCCAGAAGGTGGAGGTGACCATGTACGACTCCATGCTGCACCTGCAAATGCAGGAAGCGTGCATGCAGCTCAACCGCGGCTACGAGGTCAACTGGGGCGCCATGCCGCTGAGCGGTGTCTTCGAAACCACCGACGGCGCCGTGTGCATGGTGGGTGGTTTCACGCCCGATCCCCTGGCCAGGATTTCTGAAGCACTTGGCCTGGACGAGGACCTCACCCAGCGGCCCGAATTCTCCAACCTTGAGCAGCAATTCAAGAACAAGCCGGCATTGCAGGCCATCTTCCGCGAGCGCATCGCCACCAATACCACCGAGTATTGGACACACCGGCTTGAGGAACAGGGGCTGCTGAATGCTCCGGTGCACACCCTGGAACAGGCGTTGGCTGATGCACAAACCGAGGCCAACGGCATGATCGTGGAAGCCGAACACCCCTCTGTGGGCACGGTGCGGATGCTGAATGCGCCGATCCGGCTTTCCGCCACCCCTCCCACTATTCGCCGCACCGCACCGCGGCTTGGCGAGCACAACGTAGAGGTTCTGCTGGAGAACGGCTTCGATCAAGCGACGATCGAGCGCCTGCAGCAGTTGGGAGTCCTGCGATGACCGCTGTGGCTGAAGCTCAGGTGGATACCGTCACCCTGACCATCCAGAACCACGTGGCCACGGTGGTCATCGACCGCCAGCACGTCCTCAATGCCGTCGACGCCACCACGCATGCACGGCTCAACGAGATCTGGGCCCAGCTGGAGAACGATCCTTCAGTGCGTGCAGTTGTTGTTACCGGTGCCGGGTCCCGCGCCTTCTGCGTTGGTGCTGACATGTCGGCGTCGGCCGTGGACAAAACCGGCCTGGAGTATTGGGCCGGACTGGACCCCAACGGCTTCGGCGGGCTGAGCCTGCGCACCACCTTGGATATCCCCGTCATCGCCCGGGTCAACGGCTACGCCCTGGGCGGCGGCATGGAAATTGTGCTGGGTGCCGACATCGTGGTGGCAGTCGACACAGCGAAGTTCGGCTTGACGGAACCTCGGGTTGGGCGATTGGCGCTCGACGGCGGCATCCACCAGCTGGTGCGGCGCATCCCCCACACCCAGGCCATGGGAATGCTCCTGACGGGCCGAAAGGCAGACGCTGCCGAGATGCAGTCCATGGGGCTGGTCAACGAAGTAGTTCCTGCAGAAGAGCTCGACGCCGCGGTGCAGCGCTGGGTGGACCAGATCCTTGCGTGCGCCCCCACCTCAGTCCGGGCCGTGAAGCAGATGGTCACCCAGACTTCCCACCTGACGGCCAAGGAAGCCCGCGGCCTGCGCCTGCCCGCTCTCATGGCGGCGCTGGACAGCGAAGACTCCGCCGAGGGAGTGCGCGCTTTCCAGGAAAAGCGCTCGCCCGTCTGGCCTGGGCGCTGATCGTCGGCTCTGTGATCCGGCTCTAGTGCTGGCCCGTTTCGCCAGCAGAACACCATTTTCGAACGAACAAGAGGAGATACCGATGCCGTCATCAGTCGCGCGCGAATCCCTAAAACACCCTGTACCGCGCCGTGAATCTTTGGCTCCTGGAGTGTGGGGCGTTGTTGCCACACCATTCCAAGGCAGCACGCTGGACGTGGACCTGGACAGCTTGGCCGAACTCGTTGAGCACTACGAGTCCATTGGCGCCACGGGGCTCACGGTCTTGGGGGTCTTCGGCGAAGCAGCCGCATTGACCGCCGAGGAGCGCCGCCAGGTCCTGGAAACCGTCGTCGAATGCACCGGGCTGCCGTTGGTGGTGGGCGTGACCGCCTTGGCCACCCGGCCTGCCATTGAGGAAGTCCGGGCCGCCCAGGATGTTGCCGGAAAACGCCTGGCAGCTGTGATGGTGCAGGCTAACTCGGCCAAGCCCGAGACAGTGATTGCGCACTTGGATGCCATCCACAAGGCTACTGGCGCCAAGGTTGTCCTTCAGGATTATCCGTTGGCAAGTGGCGTCAGCATCCCCGCCCCCGCTCTGATCCGGGTGGTGACCTCTTGTGACTTCGTCATAGCCGTCAAGGCTGAAGCACCTCCCACCAGCGTCGCGATCGCAGAACTGAGTGCCGGCGTCGGGGTTTCAGTCTTTGGTGGCCTCGGCGGGCAGGGACTGCTGGATGAACTGATGGCCGGCGCAGCAGGCGCAATGACTGGTTTCTCCTACCCTGAAGCCCTCATAGCTTGTGTGCGGGCGTGGCAGCAGGACGGCTATGAAGCAGCCCGGCGCGAACTGCTCCCTTACCTGCCGCTGATCAACTTTGAGCAGCAGGCGAAGGTGGCGCTGGCTATTCGCAAGGAGTGCCTGCGCGAACGGGGACTCATCAAGGACTCGGGCGTTCGTGCCCCTGCAGCGGGCTTTCCCGAAGCCCTGCGCGGGAGTATGGGCACACATCTTGGTGAGGCAGCTGCAGCCCTTGAAAATGCTACGACCCTTGCAAGGAGCCTGTGATGGATCTCGGAATCGCGGGCAAGACCGCTTTGGTTGCCGCCTCCACGGGTGGGCTGGGCCTGGCTGTAGCGCGTGCCCTGGCTGCCGAAGGCGTTCGCGTGGCGATCGTGGGCCGCCGTCGGGACCGTGCAAAGGAGATTGTCGCGGAACTGCAGGCCGCGTACGGAACCGGCTCACTGGGTCCGAGCGGCTTCGACGCCGTGGCGATCGAAGCAGACCTCACAACGCCCGAGGGCATCGAATCGGCAGTCGAACAGACGGTCGCGGATTTGGGACCCATCGACATCCTCGTCCTCAACGGCCCTGGCCCCAAACCCGGTGCCGCAGCCACGCTCAGCTCCGATGACATTGCGGCGGCGTTTGATCTCCTGGTCAAACCGCAGCACGCTTTGGTTTCCCAGGTGCTTCCCGGGATGCGGGAACGGCGGTGGGGCCGGATCCTGGCTATCGGGTCCAGCGGCGTGACAGCCCCGCTGCCCAACCTAGCCGTCTCCAACACTGGACGTGCTGCCCTTGCCGGTTACCTCAAGACCCTCGCTGCCGAAGTTGCCCTGGACGAGGTCACCGTGAACCTGCTCCTGCCGGGCCGCATCGCCACGGACAGGGTCACGCAACTTGACCACGCCGCCGCCAAGCGACGCGGGACCACGTTGGAAGACATCCAGCTCGAATCCCGCAAGACCATCCCCGCCCGACGCTATGGAGAACCTGCGGAGTTCGGTGCCGCTGCCGCCTTCCTGTGCAGCGCGCCGGCGTCGTACATCACCGGCGTCGCGCTCAGGTGCGACGGCGGACTGATCCGCAGCCTCTAGCCTCCCTCCCGAAATCCTAAGGAACATCATGACTTCCACAGCAGTTGACCCCCAGGCGATCACCGACCCGCAGAGGGTTACCGCACAGCACCTCATCAATGGCCAGTGGCTCGGAGACGCGGACACGCAGCGAATGAATCCGGCCCGGCCAGGCGAACTCGCAGCGCTATCACCCAGCGGCACCGTCGAGGACGTGGACGCCGCTATTACCGCGGCCGCCGCAGCCCAGCCGTCATGGGCGGCCCTGCCCGCACCAGCCCGGGGCGCCATCCTCATCGCGGCTGGAAACCTGCTCAACGAGCGCCAACACGCGATCGCCGAGGACCTTGTCCGTGAAGAAGGAAAAACACTCGCGGAGGCAAAGGGGGAGGTCAGGCGCGCCTCGGACGTGCTGCGCTTCTTCGGTTCGCTGGGCTGGGCGGCAACGGGCGAAGTCCTGCCGAGCGGCCTGCCGGACACCACCATCACCACGCGCCGTGAGGCTTTGGGTGTGGTGGGACTCATTACGCCGTGGAACTTCCCCATCGCCATCCCCGCATGGAAAACAGCCCCCGCACTGATCAGCGGAAACACCGTGGTCATCAAACCGGCCGAGCTCACTCCGTTGTCCACTACCCACCTGGCACGTGCACTGCAGGACGCCGGGCTGCCCGCCGGGGTGTTCAACGTGGTGCACGGCAAGGGGCGCGTGGTGGGTGACGCCCTGGCCCGCGATCCCCGCATCGCCGGCTTGTCGTTCACCGGCTCCACCAATGTTGGCCTTGGGCTGCAGGAGATCCTCAATGCCCGGCGCGCCCGGGTCCAACTCGAAATGGGCGGCAAAAATGGCGTGCTGGTGCTGGATGACGCCGACCCCCGCAAAGCTGCGCAGGTAGTAGCTGCCGGTGCATTCGGCCTGACGGGACAGGCGTGCACCGCGACGTCCCGCGTCTACGTGACACCCGGCATCCGCTCCGCCTTCCTCGATGCCTTGGTTCAGGAGGCCGCCGCCTACACCACCGGTGACGGGCTTGATGGCGAGGTCCGGATGGGTGCCGTAGTGAGCAGGCAGCAATTCGAGCAGGACCAGGCAGCGGTGCGCACCGCCGTCGAACGCGGGGCCACACTCCTGCACGGACAGTACGACGGCGACCCCACCGGCGCGCTGTTCTTCCAGGCGGCGATCCTCACCGGACTGCCGTTCGACGACGCAGCCGTGACCGATGAGATTTTCGGGCCAGTGGTGGCCGTTCTGGAAGTGGCAGACTATGAAACCGGCCTCGCAGCCATCAATGACTCCCGCTACGGGCTCACCGCCGGCATCTGCACGGACTCCCTGGCCCTCGCCACGGACTTCGCAGCCCGCGCGCAGGCAGGTGTCGTGAAGATCAACCGCCCAACTGCCGGGCTGGACCTGAACGTTCCGTTCGGCGGCGTGAAGGATTCCTCCACCAACACCTTCCGCGAGCAAGGCAGGTCCGCCCTGGACTTCTACACCTGGGGCAAGACCGTCTACACCGGTATTTAGTGCGCCATGAGCTACGTGATCGCACAGCCCTGCGTGGATGTGAAGGACAAGGCGTGCATTGACGAGTGCCCGGTGGATTGTATCTACGAAGGTGAACGCTCGCTCTACATCCACCCGTCCGAGTGCGTTGACTGCGGGGCATGCGATCCCGTGTGCCCCGTAGAGGCGATCTACTATGCGGAGGATGTCCCTGACGAATGGTCGGATTACGTCAGGGCGAACGCGGAGTTCTTCGAGGCCGATTTCCGCGAGGACGTGGGCCGCGATCATCCTGTGGTGATGGCGGAGCCGTTGCGGGTGGGCAGTTAGGCGGCGCCGGTTGTGGTGCCCGGTTGTCCGGGGCTGTTAAATGTGAATCCGCGGTGTTGGCCAGGATCGAGGACAGGAGTTTTTGATGAAAGCAGTTATTGTGTCGGATCAGTCTGCGGGAATGGCCGGGCTGAAGATGGCCGAACGGCCGCGGCCGGCGGCGGCCATAAATGATGTCATTGTTGAGATTCATGCCTCGGGATTCGTCCCAACCGAGGTGGAATGGCCCTCGACCTGGACTGATAGAGCCGGCCGGGACCGGACACCCTCCATCATTGGGCACGAGGTGGCCGGCGTCGTAACCTCGCTCGGTTATGGGACGACAGGATTGACTGTGGGTCAACGCGTGTTTGGCCTTGCGGACTGGCACCGGGATGGGACCCTGGCGGAGTACGTGGCGATGGAAGCACGTAACCTTGCGCCGCTGCCGGGCGACGTCCCCTTCACAGTTGGCGCGAGCCTGCCCATCTCTGGCCTGACCGCCTGGCAGGGCTTGTTTATCCATGGCCGCATCCAGTCGGGGCAGAGCCTGCTCGTGCACGGCGCCGCTGGGGCAGTCGGAACGATGGTGACACAGCTGGCACGTGAAGCGGGCGCCTACGTCATCGGCACCGGACGAACTGCCGATCGGCAGAAGGCCCTCGACTTTGGAGCGCACGAGTTCATCAATCTCGCCAACGACACCTTGCAGGATATCAGCGCGGTTGACCTGGTATTCGATGTGATCGGTGGCGATATCCAGAAGCAGTCAGCGGCCCTGATCCGGCCCGGCGGAACGCTGGTGAGCATCACCGGGCCGGTTGAAGCACGCCCTAAAGATGGTCTGGCAGTGGATTTCGTTGTCGAGTCGGATCGTGCCCAACTGGGTGAGATCGTCCAGCGAATCCGAGACGGACGGCTTCGGACAAACATCGGAAACATCGGGGAATTCGACGACGCGATCAATGCCCTTACCCCGGCCGCACGCCGGAATGGGAAGACGATCATCCAGATGCGTCGGTAGGGGACACGATCCAGACGTTAGAGTTGACGTACATCATGTACATGGCTCATCGTTGTATGTATGAGCACTCCTACACACGAGCGGCGGACTTTCGGTTTCGCCGGCGCCCGCAAGTCCTTCAAGACAATTTTGGATACTAGCGATCGCGGCGGCCTGTCCATCATTGAGCGTGGAGAGAGCTCCGCCTCTGTCGTGAACACCAGCTTGTTCAAGGAATTCTTAGTGAATAACCTTCCGGCAAAAGCGCAGGTCGTCAACGAGGACGGGGCATGGGCCATGTTCCTGCCCGGCTTGCCCCTGGCAGCCGAGGGGACGACGTTGGAAGAAGCGACCATTGATCTAATCGACGCTCTTCGTGAATACGCTGAAGACTGGGAGGACCACCTCCGCATGGCATCAAACCATCGAGGCAACTGGGCTTTAGTACAACTGATTGACTCCTCCACTGATGAGGAACTGGCCGCATGGCTGACCGGTAGCAAGAAGTGAGCCAAAAATATCCCCCAGGCACCCGAGATGATCACGAGACTTTCTGCAGGACGGAGGAATGGCAACCTGTGCTCAACGCCAAGGGCCAGAAGGTCCGTCACCACGCCACCTATGAGCTCGCCTTACATGACGGGAGAATTCTTCGGACTCGCATCTCACGGCCAGTGGACCGGACCGCTTATGGTCCTTCCCTCTGGGGTGAAATTTTGAAGAATCAACTGGACGTCACCCCGGACGAGTTCTGGGGGTGCGTGAAGGACGGTGATCTGCCAGACCGCGGCCTACCCGAAGCGCCGACTACGGCCTTGCCTCTCGAGCTTGTCATACTCCTGACCAAGACAGCCAAGATCCCTGAGGCGACTGTTGCCACCATGAGTAAGGAAGAAGCCGTAGAGGCAATGAACGCCTACTGGACCTCAACCGTCACGCCCGGGAAATAGGCCCAAGTCCACGTCTTCGGGATTGGGCAACCCTTATTCTTCGCGGTCGATCTCCAAGTAGCTGAGGCCGCTCAGATCCAGCCAATAACGCGTTGGTGTCTGGACCAATCGCAGCAGGACGCCCTGGCAGTCGCGGCACCGGACCACAATGCCGGGCGCGTCGGTGAAGACCATGGCCTCGCCAAAAGCCCTGATGGAACCGCAATGCCTGCAGCGCCCGAGCGCCGCGATGATGTCGATCCGGAAGACTTCGGACAAGGCGCCGGCAGCGGCGTTGCCGTCCACATACGGAATGGGGTCATGGGATCCTGCTGCAATGTCCGGGTCTTCGGACCCGGGGACGGGGAAGTCATCGGCGCTGGTCACCGGATACCTCCCGTCCCGCCAAACCGCTCGGTCTTGATCGACTCCGGCCGATAACCGGCCATTACAAGCCAGTCCGAAACGGTCTCCACAAAGACTGTCTGGCCGCAAACAAAAACATCCGGTTTCTCCTCTGTTGGGAAGATCTTGCCCAAAAGGCTCTCGGAGGTAAGGCGGCCTGGCGCTGCCGGCCAGCCCTCCGGCGTCGAACGCGTGTAGACATAATCGACCATCAGCTTGGCTGATTCCCGATCCAAACGATGCAGCTCGTCACGGTAGAGCGCAGCTTCCGGAGCCTTGAGGGAATAGAGCAACCGGAAAGGGGCTTCGCTGTCGGATGCCTGATGGGCACGGATCATCGACATCAGCGGCACCACACCCGACCCTCCCCCGATCAGCTGCACCGGGTTCGCGTTGCCCTGCCGCCAGACAAACCAGCCACCCACCGGTCCCCGGATTTCCAACCGGTCTCCGACCGCCAGGTCCCGGACAAGGTAAGGCGACACTTCGCCGTCGGGCAGTTCGTCAACGGTGATTTCCAGATGCTCGTCGGCACTTGCCGATGCCACCGAGTAAGACCGGATGGCCGTATACCCGTCCTCGGCGGTGAGGCGGATGTCAATGTGTTGGCCGGCCAGATATCCCATCAAACCATCCACGCGCAGCCTAATGGTCCGGGCAGTGGCGTTTTCCGGTTCCCCGCCCACCACTTCAGCGACCCGCCATACAGAACTCACGGCAAAGGCCTCACGAGTACCGCTCCTCGCTCCACGGATTGCCGTGAAGATGGTACCCGTTCGACTCCCAGAAGCCGGGAACGTCTTCCTCCGTCAGTTCCAGACCATGAATCCACTTGGCGCTTTTCCAGAAATACAAGTGCGGCACCAAAAGCCGCGCCGGACCGCCATGCGCCCGTTCAAGTGGTTCGTGGTCGAACTCCCAAGCCACCCAAGCCTTACCGCCCAGGAGGTCCCACAGCGGAACATTGGTTGTGTAGCCGCCGAAGGAATGGGCAGTGGCGAAGTCACGGGTGGTCTCCACGTTTTCAAAAAGCGTGTCCACTGAGACTCCACGCCACACTGTTCCCAATTTTGACCAACTGGTTACGCAGTGAATGTCTTCGGTGATCTCCTCCTGCGGCAAGGCCATGAACTCATCCCAGGACCATGCCAGACGCTGGCCATCCTCCGCAGTAATGAAGAACTCCCACTCCTGAACGGGAATGAGCGGGGCGGGTCCAGCGGTCAGAACAGGAAAATCCTGCGTTTCATGCTGTCCCGGAGGCAACGCAGGGTTTTCGGACCGTCGCCCACGGAAACCGGAAGAAATAATACCCATGATGCACCCTCCGCGATGGAGCTCCACCGGCCAACGACCGTTGATGCCCCAACCATAGGGCAACCTCCGGGCGCGGTCCAGCGGCACAGGGTGGGCAGTGATCCTTAGTTGCCCTGTGCCAGCGGCGCCAGCCGGTATCCAACGCCGCGCACGGTCTCGAGCCAGCGCGGGTTCTGGATGCTGTCGCCAAGTTTTTTGCGCAGGTTGCCCATGTGTACCTCAACGGCGCGCTCGTCGGCGTCGCTGACATAACTGCCGACGTCGTAGGGTTCGTTGCGAAGGCGCCGCGCCAGATCTGCTTTTGTCCGCACAATCCGGCCGGTTTCGAGGAGGGCAAGCAGGAGGTCGAACTCGGTGCGGGTGAGCCTCAGTTCCTTGCCGTGCAGGACTGCCGTCCGGGAGCCGGCCGAAACTGCAAGGCCGTTGTGGGTCATTTCAGGGTCTGTTGCTTCCACGGCGGCTTTGGACTCCGACGACGCGCGGGGCCTCCGCATCATGGCCTCGACACGTGCGCGAAGTTCGCGGGGACGGAAGGGCTTGGTGAGGTAATCGTCACCGCCGGCCTCAAGGCCCATGAGGGTGTCCAGTTCCTCCGCACGGGCAGTGAGCATGATGATGTAGGCGTCCGAGGACTTCCGGATCTGGCGTGCCACCTCGAAACCATCGATGTCGGGCAGCCCCAGGTCCAGGGTTATGACGTCTGGATTCAGTTCGCGGGCTGACGTGACGCCCGCGGATCCAGTGGATGCAACATGGACATCAAATCCCGCTTGGGAAAGGACCACACGCACCAATTCGCGAATATCCTGGTCATCTTCAATGACCAGCCCCACACGTACTTCACTCATCGCTGCCCCTCAGCCCCTTCGATAACCCTTCGAAGTATAACCATTATGGTTAGGCTGATCTCATGAACCGACTTTCTTCTCCATTCCAGGTGGTTGCGCCGTGACCCGCCCAAGCACCTGGGATCTTGGCGAGAAGAAAAAGCTCCTGGTTTTCCGGCGCTCTTTCCACGAACACACCCTGCGAATGAGGGTGGTTCTCAGCCAGTTGCCGCTGTCCGTCTGTGTGTGCATTTCGGCGATTCTGGTGTGGCTGTTTTTCCCTGCCACCCTTGAGAATCCCCTGTTCCTCCTCTTCCTGCTCAGCCAGGCATTCCTGTTGGCGATGTGCGTCATCGTGCCGTGGCACCGGCTGCCGTTCCCCAGCTTCCTGGTGATACCGATCCTGGATATGGTGTCGATTTCCTTCGGCAGGGAAGGCGGGCAGGAAGCGCTCACGGGGCTCAGTGTCCTGGTGGTCCTGCCCGTCATTTGGCTGTGTGCGTCCGGCCTGTATCCAAGGCTGGCGATTGCCTTGTCATTCGTGGGTCCGCTCTGCATCGTTTGGGCTCCCTTGTTCGTCAAGGGATCCTTCACCGAGCAGGACCTCACCAAACCCCTGCTCTTCCCGATCCTGATACTTGGCATCGGCGTGTCCGTGAGCGTGTTGACCCTGAGCATGGTGCGCCAACAACGGGCCTTGGAGCAGAAGGATGAGGAACTCAAGAAAGCGCTGGACGTCACCACCAAACAGGAGCGGCTCCTCAACACGGTCATGGAAGCCCTGCCGCTGGGTGTGGTGGCAGTGGACGGCGAAGGTCATGACGTCCTCATGAACCGCCGCCAGCGCCAGACCCACTCGCTGGCAACACCTCCAGGCAATGACGATCCGAACGAATCCGAACTGCTCGTCTTCGACCAGGACAGGACCACGCCGCTGCCCACTGACCGCCGTCCAGTCCGACGCGCGGTCCTGGGGGAAAGGTTCACGGATCAACTAGTGTGGCTTGGTTCCGGAGCAGACCAGCGTGCCTTCACCACAAGCGCCCGCCCCATGGTTGACGACGACGGGAACTTCGCCGGCTCGGTTGTTGTCTTCAGCGACGTCACTGATCTGGTCAACGCCCTGGCCGCCAAGGACGACTTCGTCGCCAACGTCTCCCATGAATTCCGTACGCCGCTGACGTCCATCCTTGGTTACGTGGAGCTCCTGCTGGATGATCCCCGTTCCCTGGATCCGTCGTCCCGGAGGCAACTCGACATCGTTCGAAGGAACGCCGAACGGCTGCTTACCCTGGTATCGGATTTGTTGGCAGTGCGTTCGGGCCAAATGGTCATTCAGCCGCACACGGTGGACGTGGCTGAGCTGGTCCGGGGAAGCGTGAGCTCAGCCGGTCCCCGGGCAGCCAAAGCGGGCATCCGGTTGTCCATGGATGTCCCTGAGTCCTTGGAGGCCCACGTGGACTCCTCACGAATAGCCCAGGTCCTGGACAACCTGGTATCAAACGCCATCAAGTACTCCCCCAAAGGCGCAGACGTGGAAGTTGCCGCGTGGGAGGACCAGGATTTTGTGTTTTGCCGCGTCTCCGATACCGGCATGGGCATGACGGAAGAAGAGCAGTCCGAGGCCTTTACCAAGTTCTTCCGGGCCGGCGGCGTACGCAACAGCACCATTCCCGGCGTCGGGCTTGGACTGCCCATCAGCAAGGCGATCGTTGAAGCGCACGGCGGAACCATCACGCTGGAAAGCGAACCGGGCCGGGGCACAACCTTCCTCGTGAAGATGCCCGCCTGAGCGTTAGCGCGCTGTGCCTGCTACTGCGGCATCACGACGGCGGCCGAAGAGGAAGTAGCTCACCGGTCCGAAAAAGTTGATGAACGAAACAGCGCGCCACACCGCCTTCTTCCCCCTGATTCTGGAGTCGGGGGTCTTTCCGATGCTCCGTTGCGCTGCACCCAGCAGGGCCATGTTTATGGCTCCGCTGACAATGAGCATGATCCGCTGGCCCTTGCTCATATCGCGCCACGATTTCCTGCGAGCCATGATGCCTCCCTCGAAAATTTCCACTGCGCCGGAGTTCATTGAGCCGACGATCTCAGGCTAGTCTGAGGCCGTTCTTCCCGCCACAGCCTGACGCACTACCTCGCCCCACGATTGTTCCGCGAGGTCGGCCACGGCGGCCAGGATCTCCGACGGCGGCCGGGACAGGTCCAGCGGATACTCCACGATGTCGATGTCCGTGTTCAGGATCCTGCGCAGCTTCATCTCCCCCGGTCCAGCGTAGACAAGCCATGCCGTGGGGACCCGAAGTGCGGTGCAGTACGCCAGCAATTGGTAATGGTCCGCGTTCAGTGAAGCGCCGGCATCTCCTGCCGCCGTGTACTTGGAGTCGTACACCACCACGGGCCTCCCACCGAGGAAGTGCACGGCGTCGGGGCGGACTATCAGGCGATCCGTGTCCCGGACAGCCTCATTGAGCAGCGCCCCATACTGGAGGCGCATTTCCCCAGGATAGGCATTCATCGCATGCCGCAAAGCCGTGCCCACGAACTCCTCGAAAACCTGTGCCATATCCACCACAAAGGAAGCGGTCTGCTGCTTCCCTTCTCCGGCCTCGGCCGAGGCATTGCGCAGGATGACCTCCGAGAGCCGCAGAACGGCGTGGTACCTGAGATTCATTCGGTTGGCCCGCCAGGGCGGCAGGGGGGCTCCGGACTGAAGGCGGGTGACGGCGTCGAGCTTTCCCTTCAGTTGGCGCAAGCGGCTCAGGACATCGGCCCGGACGCCTGGCACCTTCCCCATCCGTTCCAAGGCAGCGCGAAGGATGCGGTTTTCGGCGATGTCCTCGGTGAATTCGTCGTAGGACACTTCCAAGGGCACCATCATTCCGGGCCTGCGGGAGATCTGGTCCGAGATGCGGATGCGGCCTTTCACGGTCCGCAGCGATTCATCGATGGTGAGATAGCCCTGAAGGACGCCGCGGCTCAGCGCACGGTCAGCCAGCTGGGCCAGCGATTCGGCCAGGGCACTCCAGAGATCAGGGTGCTCAACGGCTTCCACCGAGTGGTCGCGGAAGCCTTGATCGCCGGCGTAGCTGAGGAGGAAAAGCAAGCGGCTGAGGCCCAGCCGGTCCTTGGGGCGAACCTCGAGCTGGACGGTGGAAGTCCTTACCGAGCCGACTTTGCCGACGGGTTCGATCCTGTAGAGGCCCATGCCAATCGGTGACGCTTTCGCCAGCCCGCTGGCGTTGATGAACGCAGCGGTTGGGGGGTCGAGCTTGTCAACGACTCCCCGTGAGAGCTCGTCCATGACGATGTGCCGGGTCCCGGCAGCCGTACGCGCCGTACCGGCACTTGCCGGTGGCCGCCGCGGGCGTGGCGGGACGGCCTTAGCGGGCAGCAAGTCGTCCCAGCAATTGGTCCAGGCCGAAGCGTTCCTCCAACTGCGCGCGGTTCAGTTGCCCGTGGTAGTGCTCCTCCAGCAACGGCATGAGCTCGTACTTCCAAATCCGGCGAAGCCCTGTGGGGTTTTGGGCAGCGTTCTTCATGAAGTAGGACGGCCCGATCATCAGGTCCCGGTCCCAGTCATCGATGGCGTCGTTGAGGGCGTCCAGGAGATCCGCGTTGAGCGTGCCCAGGCCGCGGGCTTGAAGGAAGCGCCGCAGCGAGCCCCTGACCGGTTCCACCTTGGGATGCAGTTCGATGAACGCGAAACGACGACGAATGGCGGCGTCCATCATGGCGATGGAACGGTCAGCTGTGTTCATGGTGCCGATGATGTACAGGTTGTCCGGCAGGCTGAAGGGCTCGTTGGGGCTGTACTGGAGGTAAATGCGGTCGTCACGGTACTCAAGGAGGAAGTACAGCTCGCCGAAGACCTTGGCCAGGTTGGCACGGTTCATCTCATCGATGATCAGGAAGTACGGCTTGTGCGCGTTCTCCGGCTTGGCAGCTTCCTCCGCGAGCCGACGCAACGGTCCGGCCACGAGCTTGAAGGAGACCTGGCCGTCGTCGGTCTTGTCCGGCCGGTAACCCTCAAAGAAATCCTCGTACGCGTACGACGGATGGAACTGCACCAGCTTCACGCGTTCATCGGTGCTGTCGCCGGCGAGCTCGGCAGCGAGGTGCTTGGCAAGGTACGTTTTGCCGGTACCTGGAGGTCCGTAAAGAACCAGTTGGCGGTTCTCTTCGAGCAGCTCGGCGATTTCCTTCAGCGGCTCGAGGTCCATGTGAAGGGAAGCTGCGAACTCTTCCGTCAACGGCCGGAAACCCTGCTGGACAACCTCGACGACGGCGGTGGGCGGCGCTTCGTCCTCGCCATCGGTTTCGGCTTCTACCGGAAGGAGTTCCTGCAACGCCTGAATGACCCTTGTGACGTCCACGATGATCCCGGGCGTGGACAATTGCCGCTGCGCATGGCGTGGGAGTTCGGTAATGGCGTAACTGTCATCGAACCAGCGGACCTTGCGGCGGATGCGGCGGTTGTCCTCGTGGTGTTCGGGCTCGCCAAGGACGACTCCCACCCGGACACGTCCGGCGTGCTGGTAGAGCGTAAGGTCACCGGGTTTCATCACCGTGAGGAAGGCGAAGACCGCCGTCTTGGTGTCCTCGCGCTCCACATAGCCCAGGTGCTTGTAATCCTCGTCCACGGCATGCTGGACCACACCGGCAGTGACTCCTGCAGTTAGCGAGCGGAGGTGCTCAACGTCCAGGGTGGCTTTCTCTTCAGCAACCCAGGCGGCCAGCAGGTCGGCGTTGTCGTGATGGGTACGCAGCAACCAGGAGCGGCGGCCGGGGTCCCCCACCTTCCGCCATTGGCTGACCAGCTGGCGTGCGTACCAGTCAATGCGCTGGCCGGCTTGTTCGTCCAGGTGCAGCCGGATCCGATGGATGTCCGCAGTCACGTCCTCTTCGGTATCGCCCCCGGCGCCACCAACGAGTGAGGCGAAAGCGTCACGAATCTCCCGGCGCTCCACGTCAGCCACCACAGGCTCGAAGTAGCTGGGCCATACCAAATACTCAATACTGCGGCGCAGGGCCGGCTGGTCCTCTGGTGTTCCGACCGCAAGTTCATGGAACTTCAAAGGATCAGCGAGCGCCTGGTTGATGGTCTCCGTGCTTTGGCTGTCAACGTGCGCAACAAAGCGGCACAGCCATTTCAGGTGGTCCCAAATGGTCCAGTTGAACTCGGCGGTACGGTCGCGGATCACGCCGTGGTCCGTCATGCCCTCGTAGAGCTGTTCCGGCAACTCGATCGGCGGCTCTACCCAGGAGGCAGCCTCGGCCACACGGGCACGCTTCACTCTGAGCGACTTGACCTCATGGGCCAGCGGCAAGGACTGAAGGAAGAGCAACTCCACGGCCAGCAGCTTGGCCTCCCGGGAGGCGCCTTCAAGGTTTTGCCGGAGGTTGGTCATCATGGGCGCTTTGGAATCTTCCACCCCGCGCTCGAGGCGTTCCAGCAGCTCCCCGGCGGCGTCTGCCGTCCAGGTCAGCGTGCGCCCGTCCAGCGCTGAAGGTCTCCCTTGAAGTGCCGGGCCCAGCACATACCAGGCCGCGTCCTCGATCTCCTTGGAGATTCCGGGGGCGCGGTCAATGGCAGGCTTCACGGAGGGGGTCACCATGCCAACTTACCTTGTTTGACTTAGCCAAGCATCTGGATTTGGAGCACTGCAGTATGCGCAAAGCCTTGACGTGGGCGTGTCATTCCCATAGACATGCAGTACCCGTAACATGCAGTGATCGGATCCAGACAATGGTGTGGACCTCCAACACTTTTCGCCGGGCACGGATCCATGTCAGGAGCGGGTTTGGTGAACAGCAAGACTCCTGACAAAGGCCCGGCGCGGCTCCGTGGGCACGCCCGCTTTCCGTTAGCGGTTATCGCGGCCGCTGTCATGCTTGGCTGCTTCCAATCCGGAGCGGTCACCCCGGCGCCCCCAGCCGTCCAGCAGATCCGGGCAGATTCATCCGGCGATGCGCCCTCAGCAGCGAACTGGTCCACGAACGACACTCCGAGTCCAGCCACCAACCCTTCGGGAACTGTTGAGCCTGCGGCTGCCAACCCCTTGGGCACTACGCTGTGTCAACAGACAGGGTTTGGACCGGCATCCACCACCGGCGCCCCTTCAGACGTCCAGCTCCGTAATGCTTCGGCCATCATGGTGGCTGCGGAAAAGCTGGGCCTGCCATCCGATGCCCAAATTCTTGGGGTACAAGCCGCGCTTGGCGAATCTTCCCTTGAAAGCAAGGATTACGGCGACGCCGCAGGGCCGGACTCCCGCGGGTTGTTCCAGCAGCGCGCCAACGGGGCATGGGGCTCCTATGCCGATCGAATGGATCCGTTCGTTAGCGCAACCAGTTTCTTCCTTGCCCTGAAGGGCATCAAGGACTGGCAGCTTCTGCCTTCCAGCCTGGCCATCCATCAGGTACAGCGGAACCAGGATTCGGACCACTACACCAAGTACCGGCAGCTGGCCCAGGAAATCGTGGGCTTCCTGAGTTCCCAGGGTCCGCTGACACTCCCCTGTTCCGGCGCTGCTTCGTGGCAAACATCGGTTGGGAATCCCGCGTCCCGTCATGTGCGGCCAGGACCAGGCATGTTGATGTCACCCCTGCTGAACCTGCGTCCCAGTTCACCTTTTGGACTGCGCACCAGTCCCATCACGGGTGCTCCTGGGGAATTCCATACCGGGCAGGACTTCGCAGCGGCCTGTGGCACACCGGTTCATTCTGCCGATGACGGTTACGTGCGCGAGGTGGGCTGGCATGCCTGGGGCGGAGGCAACCGGATAGAGATCGATCACGGCAACGGGCTTATCACTACGTACAACCACCTGCAGGCGAGCGCCGTGCGCAAGGGGCAGGTAGTTGAAGCCGGGGACGTCATCGGCTTGGTCGGCTCCACTGGTTCGTCGACCGGATGCCACCTCCACTTTGAAACGATTGTGAATGGCGTGCTGGTGGATCCATCGTCGTGGAGCCTGATCCCGCTGGATGGAGAGTCGTCCGTGGATCTGCTCAGGCTCACAAGCTTCTCACCTGCAACAGGAACGACGCCGGTTGGCGAGGTTCCGGTGTGGTCGCTCGGGATCGCACTTGGCGAGCCGGAGACGTCGGCTCCCGAGCCGGCTGCGCCGCCTCCAGCACCCGCAGCTACCCCAACCGCTTCGCCGACGCCGACGCCCACTGCAACTGCTGAGCCCACGCCGACCGCTTCACCAACACCGACCCCAACAGCGACCGCGACACCAACCGCTTCACCAACACCGACCGCGACTCCAACCGCTTCACCAACACCGACCCCAACAGCGACCGCTTCACCAACACCGACCCCAACAGCGACCGCTTCCCCAACGCCGACCCCAACGGCAACCGCAGAACCCACTCCGACAGCAACGGCTGAACCCGCCCCAACGCCTATACCCACAGCTTCACCCACGCCAACAGCTACGGCCGCTCCCACCGCAACCATCACAGCGACCCCAACTACCGACCCCACAGCGACCGCAACCATCACGGCTACGCCCACCCCGGCACTAACTCCGTAGCGTGTCCGCCCGTCAAGGGTTGATTTCTTACTCCCCCCGCCCGGCATTTTCAGGCCGAAGACGGGATAGCGCCTTCCCTTTGGAATGGCGCGAAAGCAGTCCCCTAGTGCATTCCAAATTGGTAGTCGAAGGGCACTGGCTCACCGGGACAGACTTCTTCCCACAGCGCCGCTATGGCATCCTCGCCCTCGCGGAGGTCCGGTATCTCTACCCCTTCGCGCAGGATGGCTGCAGCATCGCCTGCCTTGCCCACGCGGGCCAGCGCCAGGGCCTTGAGGAACCTCAAACGCCCGACGGCGGCGCCCTCCTTGCGCTCGGACTCCAGCTTGCGCTCGGACTCCAGCCTGGGCTCGGACTCCAGCAGTTGCAGCGCCTGGGCCGGGTGGTCATGGCGGATGCTGAGTGTCACCGCCTCGGTGAGTAATGCCCTGTTGGAGGGGTCGGCCTGAACACCGCTCCTGAGTTCATCCAGACCCTCGCCATCGATGCCGTCGGCCAATAACGCCAACCCCAATCCGCGATGTGCGAGCGCCAAAGTCCGCTGCTGAACGCCCCCGGCAGCAAGCACCCCACGGTAGGCCGCCTTGGCTCCCTCCAGATCCTGCCTGGCATGCCTCATGGTGGCCACGTGGAAGCGCGCCTCAGGACTTTCCTGTCCCGCCAGCAGCTCCTCCCAGTCAGCACCGGCAACAAAGGTGGTTGCGCCGTCGAACGCTTTTCCCTTCAGCAGTTCCAGCCATGGTTCCTGCTCCGCCGTGATGCTTTCATCTACGAACGGGGTGCCGCTCTCGTCAATCCAGCCCTTGCCCGTCCTGCGGCGCCGCGCTCGCTCCACCACTCCCCAGCCACTGCCGCGGAGCACCATGGTGGATGGCGGGACGTCAGCATCGGTGACGGCGGCGGGCAGCATTGCCTCCAGGTCCTCGTGCGCAAGGAGCTCCTCAAGCCGCTGGCCGGCATGGGCCACGGCCGCATCCCAATCCGATCCGTGGGACGTTTCCGGGTCCAGATGCCCGTTCCCGTACGCTTCCACCCACGACCATTCCGCACCCGCCGGCATGGACAAATGCTCAAACTGGGTTCTCGCCAAGCCAGCCTGGATCTCGGCGTAAGGGCCGGCACCCGGGCTCAACCACTGCTGCCACCGTTTACCGCCCTGGCCTTGTCCCCAGACGAAAAGCTTCTTGCCCCTCAGCCGGCTCGTGGATAGCATCGCCAGCCCATCGCCGTCGTCGTCCGCAGCCACAACCCAGCGACGTTCGGATGGATCAATATCAAAGAAGAAATCGGCGGCATGCGGGCTGTTGACCAACCACGTGCCGTCGTAGCCGTTGTGGTTTGTCGGCCGGACGCGGGTGATGTCCGTGGCGTAGTCGCTGCCAAATGCTTCCTCGGCCGGCGCGATCACCCGGGTGCGGTCCGTCTCCGGAATGGCTGCGTTGCTCCACCAGTACATGGGAACGTCATGGTCATTCGGGTTGCGGATGCGCACCGCCGCGAACAGCACCTCCGATTCGGCAGGCAACCATATGTCCACTTGGAACACCACTTCCCGGAGCCGTTCGAACTCCCACACGCGAAGGATGTGCTTTCCGTCGGCGGTGTGGACGATCGCCGTGTGCAGTGGATCGCAGCTGGTGGGCGAGTGGCCGCGCGTGCCAATGTTCCACTCCAAGCCTCCCGCGAACCACGCCTTTCGCAGCGCGATGTTGGCCAGCTGGGGCGCGTCGTGCGTGTGGAGGAGCTGCTTTCCCGTCGCTTTATCGAACAATTCCCAAATACGGCCGCCCAGGGACGGTATGACGGTCGCCTTGAGTTTGCTGTTCTCAAGCACGACGGCGGGCAGCTCCTTGGGTGCCGCCTCCCGGCTATAGCCATCCTGCATGAGGTACGGGAACACATTGGGCACTACACCGTAGCGGGCGGCCGCCTGAAGTTCTTCCGGCACTCCCTCGCCCACGGTGTACGGCTGATCGAGCTCCGCGGCCACCACGGGCAAGGGGTTCAGTGGGCCAATATCGGCCATCGTCAGAGAAATGGTGGTGACAGTGGGATGGGAAGGTGACGTGGCGGCCATGTCCGTATCCGTTCGTGAGGAATCAACGTCCACACCCACAGTCTCCTCGGACCGGGCAGCCGGCGCCAGACCTCCCTCTACCGTTCGGGGAGCCTCGGGATCAGGACAGTGAGCTGACGGCCAGTTTCCGGACAGTGGCCGTGCCGCCTTCCACGCGCAGATCTGTGCCCAGGCTCCCGGGCAGGGGAAAAACAAGATCACTCAGGACAACGCTGCCGTCTTGGGCGAAGACCTCCACCGACTGGTCCACGATAATACGCAGCCTTAGCACACCGCCGTCGAGCTTCACTGGCGCCGACTCGGCCGACGCAAACTTTTCGTGGAAAGCAGTGTTGCCTGAATTGCGGCGATCCAGGATGAGCTGACTCGTTACGGCATCAAAGCTGAGAACCGTTGCGGCGCTGCCGTCCGGGGCACACAAAAGCCTGAACGCAATGGTCCGGGCCGAGCCGGGCAGGATCTCAGCCTCGATCAGCTGGGCTGATCCGGTCATGGCGTCGGGCAGTTGCACCGCGGAGTCGTGAAGTTCGGCATCCTGAAGAATGTTGGCCGGCGTCCCGGAATCCAGCGGCAACACCGGCGGAAGCACCGGCTGCTGCACCAGGCGCGGCAAGCCCTCTACAGTCGCGAGTTCAACCTCGCGGGCAAGCGACATGCCCGAGCGCCACGGGGCCGTAGGCAAGGAGTTGGCATAGTCCCAGTTGTTCATCCAACCGATCATGATGCGGCGGTTGTCCGGAGTGTCGCTGAAGGAGACCGCTGCATAGTAGTCGCGTCCCCAGTCCAGCCACAGGCATTGCCTGAGATCGATGGTCCCGTCAGCGTCCGGTGAAACGAGCGAATCAGGATCGGCAGTGAACCGCACGCCATCGAAGTGGCCCACGAAGTACTGCCCTCCCGAGCCACCGGCCACGGCACCAGGATTGACGTTAACCACCAGGACCCACTTGACGTTCTCCGGATTGCCATCGACGGGGAGCGGGAACAAGTCCGGGCATTCCCATTCGCCTTCCGACGAGTTCGCGGGGCCGAAAGTACTCAGGTATTCCCAGTCCTTCAGATTGTCCGAGCGGTACATAACAACCTGCTGATGCTGGGCCTCCACGGCCACCATCACCCAGCAGGACCCGGCAGATCCCTCATAGCGGAAAACCTTGGGATCCCGGAAATGGGCCGAGCCCCGGCCAAGCACCGGATTGCCTGCATATTTGCTCCAGGTTATGCCGCCATCTGTGGAGAACGCGAGGGACTGTGCCTGTGTCCCCTGATGCGTCGAGCCTTCCTTGAAGGCGCTCGTGTAGATGGCCACCAACGCCGGATCTTCCTCTGTGCCGAAGCCCGACGTATTGCCGTGGTCCACCACGATGCTGCCGGAGAACACGTCTTCTTCATCGTCGCAGGCGATGGCAACCGGGTGTTCAGTCCAGTGCAGGAGGTCTGTTGAGGTGGCATGCCCCCAGGACATGTTGCCCCAGACGTTATCGAACGGGTTGTTTTGGTAGAAGAGGTGGTAGAGGCCCCCGTGCCAAACCAGTCCGTTGGGGTCGTTCAGCCAGGTGTTCCTGGCCGTGTAGTGAAGGATCGGGCGCACCGATGGGGCGGCGTCTTCGCCGGGACCGGCACGGTGGGTTGTTGTTTCAGTCATCGGAGGTCTTTCGGGAGGGATGCGACGGAATCGCGAAGAACCATGGGGCAGGGAAGAACTGTGGGGTGGGTGGCGAACAGCTGCAGGTCGGTTTTCCCTTCGATGGCATCGATCAGGTTTTCCGTTGCCCATGCGCCCATCTCGTAGTGCGGCAGTGCCACCGTTGTCAGCGCAGGGTAAAGGTTTTCGGCAATGAGCTCCTGGTTGTCGAAACCGACGAAGGAGATGTCCTCCGGAATCCTGAGACCGAGTTCCGCAGCGGCCCGGTAGGCGCCCATGGCCATGCGGTCGTTGTAGCAGAACACGGCCGTTGGCCGGCTCTCCGGTTTCAGCAGGCGCAGCGCCGCCTGGTAGCCACCAGGCATCTCCGAATGCTCGGACTGGACCAGTTCTTCGTGGAACGGCAGCCCTGCGTCTGCCAACGTTTCCTTGAAGGCGCGCAACCGGGAGTGGGTTGCAGGCACGTCGTCGGTGTTGTTCAGCATCCCGATCCGGGTGTGGCCGGCGTCGATCAATGTCTGCACGGCCGACCTTGCTCCGCCCACCTCGTCGGGGATGACGGAGGAAACAGTGTGGCTGATGTCTTCGGAGTCCACCAGGACTGCAGGCAGTCCTGCCAGATTCCTGGGCACAGCCAGCTTCCGGTGATACATCGTGGCGTACAGGATGCCGTCCACTTGCCGGTCCAGCAGGTCCGCCACCTGGCTTTCCTTGGACTCCTGGGAGCTGGTGCTGGTGGAGTTGATGATCATGATGTTGTAGCCCCGGCGCTTGGCAGTTTCCTCTGAGCCGAGGATGATCCTGCCTGCATGCGGCGTGGTAGCGATTTCCTCGCTGATGAACCCGATCATTCCTGAACGTTGCGTCCGCAGGGCTTGTGCCAGCCGGTTAGGGCCGTACCCCAGACGGTGTGCGGCTTCCTGCACCCGCTCCCTGGTTCTGGCGCCCACCCGGGCGTAGGCAACATCGTTCAGGACGTGGGAGACGGTGGTGACCGAAACCCCGGCCTCTGCCGCCACATCCTTGATACCCACTGATCTATTGGTCATTGGTCCCCCACGTCCTCATGATGTTGGTGCTGATCCTGCGATCGAATCAGCATGTGCCGCCTGGAAACCGACTGTCGGTGTGGCCCTCAAGGCGTTGACAGCCCTGTCTGCAATAACCTGCGCGTCAGTCCCGGAATCCAGGACCGTATTCCGGGCGGATCCGGATTCGACCAGGACGGCCGTAACGGCGAGCCCGTCGGAAGCACCTGTGGTCAGCAGGGCGTCCACCTGGGCAGAGAAGCAGGAATCACTGGATGTGGAGTGAACGTCCATCGCCACCACGTGGTTGTTGGAGACGAAGTTTCCAGCCCCCTCCAGCAAACGGATGATGACCGGCGTCGCACCTGCGGGACGGATGCTCTGTGCGTCGATGACCTCGGAGAAGTGGTTGCCCACCACAGAGTTGTTGCTCCCGCTAACGCAGAGAAGCCCGTAAAGATCGTCCAGCCCGTTATCGACTCCCAGGAAGGGTGTCCAGGGCTCATGGTCACGCAGGAAATGGTTCGTTGCCACCAGGTTCTCGGAACTGTTCGCGGCAAGCACCACCATCCCGGGGTAGAACGAATGCAGACGGTTGTTGGTGACGCTTGAACGCGTGACGCCGTCCAAATAGACGCTGCTCGCACCCCTGGGGAAGATGTTGTTCGAGGTTATCAGGAGCCCGCCATGGTTCCTGGCGTAGATCGAGTGGCCCTTGAAACCTGCCCCGATCAAATTGTCGGTGATCTTGGACGCCTGTCCCCAACCGCGCAACTCGATGCAGCTTCCACACTCGGCGATGAAGTTATCGTGAATGGAAAGCGCGTCGGCGTTATGGATCGTGAGGGCGTTCTCAAGGTAGATGAACCCCATCCCCGTGACGCGGAATGAGTCGTTGGCGCTCGCCACATAAATACCGGTCTTGCCATTCACGTAAGTGTTTTCCGCTGGCAGCCCCGAGCCGTCGGGGGTGAAGTGCAAGCCGTCGATACAGAAGTTGGAGAACTCCACCGAGCTGATCCGGGGGCTCCCGCTTCGCTCAATGTAGAAGGCCGCCCCCTTGGCTTCGTCCGAGCCCTCCCCGTCCGCGCCCTCCCCGTCCGAAGCGGGCGGAAGATCGACAATAATGCGACTTCCTCCGGGCCACAGCTCATGCAGATCAGGCCACTCCTCTTCGGGAACGTTGAACCGGATGCTCGAAGACGTAAAGCCGTGTCCCGAGCCCTGGATCCTGAGGAAGCTGATATCGATCACCACCTGCGTACGGAGGTGGTAGTCCCCGGGTGGCAGGTAGATCACCGCTCCCGGCTTTCCTCCGTTGTTCACATCGGTAGCTGCCTGCCGGTCCTTGATATCGGCGATGATGCTGTTGATGACCTCGCCGACGTCTTCGGACGGGTTGCCGACCGGCCACGTAGTCACGTCGTAGTAGTTGTTGCTTGACATAGCTTCTGCCCTTTTTGTGGTGTGGTTTCCCAGCCCTTGACGGTTTCTCAGCCCTTAACGGCGCCGAGCGTCATGCCTGCGACAATCTTGCGTTGCAAGAGAAGGGTGAGAAGGATGACCGGGATGGAGTAAACGGCGGCCAGCGCCGTCATGGATCCCCAGTCCAGGCCGAACTGGGTCTGGAAGTTCGCGATGACCACTGGGGTCGTCTGGGATCGGATGGCGGTCATCAGGAGTGCGAAGAGGAACTCGTTCCATGATGCGAGGAAGGCGAAGATCGCGGTGACGGCGATGCCTCCGGAAACCACCGGGATCACTACCCGCCAGAGCGCGCCGAGCCTGCTGCAGCCATCCACCGTTGCTGCCTCTTCCAGGTCGCGGGGAACGGCCTCGAAGAAACTGGACATCAGCCAGATGGACAGCGGCAAGGAAATGGTGGTGTGGGCAATGGACAATGCGATCGGGGTATCCGCCAAACCAGCCGAAGCCATCATGGATGCCAGCGGAATGCCGATTGCTACCGGCGGCACCATGCGGGTGACCAGCGCGGCCATGATGAACACCCGGCCGCTCGGAGTCTTGTAGCGCGTGATGCCATAGGCCGCCGGGACAGCCAGGACCAACGACAACAGGGTACTGATGATCGCGGTCTGGATGCTGTTGATGAATGAAGCCAGCACACCGCTACGGCCAAGGGCGTTCGCGTAATTCTCCAGGGTCCATTCTTTGGGGAGGATGGTAGGTGGAACGGCGATGGTGTCGATCGGGGTCTTGAAAGACGTAAACAGCAGGTACAGGAACGGGAATCCGTACAGCACCATGGCCGCGGCCAGCAGGATCCACAGAATGGTCCTGGTGCTGCGGCGGCCGGCTTCCAGGCCTTCGCGGTTGACGCCGCGGCGCTTGCGCGGGGCAACATGCGTGGCGGTTGAAACGGAACTCCTGGCACTCACGGCAGGCGCCTTCCCGCCGTCGGGCTTTGTTCGTTCGGCGACGCGCATCAGTTGTCCTTTCCTGGCCGCCAGATGGTGGCCACCGCGAAGAATGCGACGGCGAGCATCGCCAGCAGGTAGATAGTGCCCATGGCGCTGGCCAGGCCGGGATCGCCGAAGCGGATCATGGTCCGGTAGATCAACAGGCTCATGGTTTCGGAGGCGGACTGCGGGCCGCCGTTGGTTTGGATCAGGATTGTGTCAAAGGCCCGGGCGGCATCGATTCCGCGGACCACCAGTGCCACGGCGATCACCGGGCGGAGGAGCGGAAGGATGATCTGGAACAGGAGCGCCGGTGCCTTGGCGCCGTCCAGGCGGGCTGCCTCGATGAGGTCGCCGGGGATGTTTTGGAGGCCGGCGAACAGCACCAGGCACATAAAGGACGTCGTGAGCCAGATATCCGGGACGGCTACCGAGAACAGCACGATATCCGGGTCCGAGAGCCAGCCGATCTGGTTTGGGTTTGAGAGGATGCCCGCTTGGTGCAGGAGGGTTCCGATGAGGCCGAAGTTATCGATCATCAGGAACTTCCAGAGCAGGCCGGCCACGATCGGCGCAATCATCAGCGGGTAAAGGAACACCGTTCGCCAAATCTGGGACTTGCGTCCCAGCGTGGTGAACAGGAGAGCCATCCCAAGGCCGAGCGCGAACTCGAGCGTCACCACCACCACTGTGTAAGCCAGGGTCCGCCAGCCGGCACCCATAAAGGCTTCGGAGGCGAACGCTGCCGCATAGTTTTGGAATCCGACGAAGTCACGCGGGCCGCCCGCGATGGGCGAGATCTTGAAGAAGCTGTCCGCGACGAGGCGGAACAGCGGGTAGGCCACGAACACGGCCAGGAACAGCGCCGCTGGGGTCATCAGGTATAGGGCGAAGCGGCGATCGGAGATACGCACGATTTTCTCTTCTGTTTGTTGGGGCTCTGTTGGTTGGGGCCGCGGCCGGCACCGGCTGAGTCTGCTGGTGCCGGCCGCGGAGCCTTTACTTGAGGAGGTCCTGGATCTGCTTCTTGGCGTCAGCCAGGAGGGTGGCGGAGTCGCCGCCGGCCACAGCCTTCTGCAGGAGCGGCACCAGCACGGTGTCCACAATCTGCTGCCACTTGGCTGTTGCCGGACGCGTTGCGGTTGCCTTGCCGTTGAGCGTTTCAATCAGCGGTTTGAAGCTCTCGTAGCCTGGCTGGTTCTGGTACTTCTCAAATGCTGAGATGCGGGAGGCGAGTCCAAGGCTGGATTCCACACCCATGCTGTTGTGGTCGTACGCGCACTTGATGAACTTCTTGGCGGCATCAGCGTTCTTGGTCGCCTTGGGTACTGACAGGTACCACGGGCCCGGAACACCCGCGACGCCGGCGCTGCCGCCAATCATCGCTGCAGCTCCAACCTTGCCTGCTACGGGAGAGTCCTTGGGGATCTGCCGGTAGGCGTGTGCCCAGAAGCGGGTCATAGCGGTCTTGCCCTGGTTGAACAGGTTCTGTGCCGCCGCCCAGTCAACCTGTGCAGCACCAGGAGGGGCGGACTTGGTGAGGCTGACGTAGAAGTCGAGCGCTTCCTTGTGGGCAGCGTTATCGATGACCACGTTGTTGTTCGCATCAAGGACCATTGGCGAGCCTGCCTGCAGGACGTGTGCGAGCCATTCCGTTTCCACGGCGCCCTTCACGTCCGTGCCGTACATGCCGTCCTTGGTGAAGAATTCGGAAATGTCCTGGTACTGCTTCCACGTGGTGGGAGCTGCCAGTTCATAGCCGTACTTTGCCTTGAAATCTGCCTTGTTCTTGGCGTCCTCGAAGAGATCCTTGCGGTACAGGATGATCTCTGCGTTGGTCCAGGCAGGCATGCCGATGAAGTGGCCATCAACGTTGGCTTCCTTCACGAGGGCGGGGAAGATGTCCTTCTTCGCTTCATCTGTGAACAGTTCATCGATTGGCTGGACTGCATCCTTGAAGCTGGGGAGCCACACGGAGTCCAACGCCGCGACGTCGAAGGAAACGTTGCCGGAGGAGAACTCGCTGGAGAGCCGGTTGAACATACCGTCATAGGGCAGTTCGACGAAGTTGACGTTGAGGCCGGTGTCTTTCTTGCATTGCTCGGCAACGCCTGTGAGCTCGGCGTGGCCGCCTGCTTCCACCAGGACGTTGACAGTGCTGGACGCGCTTCCGGATGTTGGTGCGGGGCCCCCGGCACCGCAACCCGTAGCTGCTAGTGCGACGGCAGTGCAGAGGCCGCCGAGTGTGACGAGTCTGGAGATGGTCTTTCGAGTGGACATCGCTGTCGACTTTCTCTTTGAACGGGATGTGAAAGATTCTGTGGGGATGAAGAATCGTTTTGCCAAAACGACTTGGCAACACCATAGGCCCGATTTCCGGGGTATGTCAAGCGTCACATTTTGGCTCCCCCAAGCTCTTGACGAGCTTGATGGCCCACCCCTAGAGTCATCGTCGCAGGCAGCTAAACCGTTTTGGCACATTTTGGCTGATGTGGGCAGGTTTTGGCACCCGTTGTGCCTCTTCCGGCTCACGCCTGTTCTTTAGGCCGACGCCAGCTCTTTAGGCAGATTGTTATACCGTCCGCCGGTTTCCACCCCTGGTCCGGTCCCTTCCTACCTCTCGTCCCACCTCTCGCCAGCTTCCCCGCTTGGGGACCCTATTCACAGGAGAACGCATGAAACCCATCCCGGACATCAGCCGACGAAGTGTACTCCGCGCGCTTACCGCATCGGCAGCAGTTGCCTTCGCCATGGCAGCCACGGGCAGCGCTGCTTCCGCGGCACCAGGGCAGGTGGCCGCAACGCCCGACGCCGGTACTCAGCCCCAAGGGCACCGCCACCTGATCGGCGTTTTGTAAAGCAACCGTCTCTGTAGAACCACCCGCCTTTAGAACCACCCGGAACCACCGGAGGCGTGCGGCAGCATGCGTCTAAGCGAGGCACGAGCGAGCATGCAGAGCGCGGCGCCGGCGGTTCCGGACGCACTTGAAGAGAAGCAGCACAGTTCAGTCCCCCAACGATGTGAGGAGAACCAGCTTTGACCACCGTCTACGACGTCACCACCTGGAGCGTTCCAGGGAATCCGTCCGCCACCCCGTACAACGACATCGGGCTCATCATCAACAGCATCATCGCTGACATCAAGAGCCAGCAGACCAGCCAGGCGTCCAAGCCAGGTGCTGTCATCTACATCCCGCCGGGAGACTACTCCCTGAAGACCAGGGTGAATGTGGACATCAGCTTCCTGACCATCCGTGGATCGGGCCATGGCTTCACTTCGTTGAGCATCCGCTACAACGCCGGCAACACATCGGGCTGGCACGAGATCAACCCCGGCGCCAGCCGCGTCAGGGTGGAAAACACTGACGGGAACACGGACGCCTTCCGGGTCTACCGCACAGGTGATCCACGAATCAGTGGGGTGGTGTTCGAGAACTTCTGCCTTGACGGAGTCTCCTTCGGCTCCAACGAGAACGACTACACCAACGGGAAAACAGGCATCCGCTTCGATTCTGCCAACGATTCCTGCCGGGTGGAGCGCATGGGAATGGTGTACCTCGAGCACGGGCTTGTGGTGAGGGATACAGATGCCCTGAGCGTGAGCAGCAACTTCCTTGCTGAATGTGGATCATGCGTGGAATTGACAGGATCGGGCCAGGCCTCGAAAGTCACCGACAACCTTATTGGCGCAGGCTTCGTGGGATTCTCGATCTTCGCCGAGGGGCACATGGGCTTGCTGGTCACGGGCAACAACGTTTTCCCCCGGGGTAAGAGCAGCGTGCACTTCAAGGACTGCACGCGCTCCTCCATTACGTCCAACCGCTTTCATGCCTTCTACCCCGGCATGGTGAACTTCGAGGGCAGCTGCACCGAAAACCTCGTTGGCGCAAACCACTTCCTGCGCCAGATGGAACCGTTCGATCCCCTCAAGCCTTACAACAACGGTTTGGATGATCTGTTCGGCCTGGTGCACATAGCGGGCAGCAACAACACCGTCATTGGAAACCACTTCAGCTACGACGTCGCCTCGGGATCGGTCACGCCGTCGGGGCAGACGCCCACCATCATCCTGGTGGCATCCGGTAACAACAACTACATCGCCACCAACAACACCGTCTCGGCCATCGCGGTGCACACAGTGGTCCTGGACGCATCGACTTCCGGGTCCAAAGTGTTGGACAGCGGCGATAGCAACCAGGTGGTTCGCTACGCGTCCAACTACGCGTTCAGGGCAACGCCGTAACTGCACGGCGTCATCGCACGACGTGAATATGAATAGCGAATAGCACGACGGCGGGCGTCGCCCCATCAGGCGGGCCGGCCGTCGTCATCCTGCAACGCAAGCCCCTGACGAAAGGTCTGTCAACGATGACAAGACGCACCAAAGCCCTCAAGTCGATTGGGGCGGCCGTGGCACTCACCGCTGCCTCATTCTCCGTTGCCACCACCGCCCAGGCCACCGATCCTGATCCGGCCACCCAGCAATACCGGCCGTACCTGCACTACACTCCGGAAGCGAACTGGATGAACGATCCCAACGGACTCGTCTTCCACAACGGGAAATACCACATGTATTACCAGTACAACCCCAACGGAACACGGTGGGGAGACATGAGCTGGGGCCACGCTTCCTCCACCGACCTGATCCATTGGGAGGAACAACCACTCGCCATTCCACGGGGTTTCAACGCATCCGGCCAGGTGGTCGAGGAAATCTTCTCCGGATCAGTAGTGGTGGACACCCAGAACACCAGCGGGCTGGGGAGTGTCCAGAATCCGCCATTGGTGGCCATCTACACGAGCAATTACACTGCGGCCCACCCCACCCTCGCCGGTAAACAGGCCCAGTCATTGGCATTCAGCACCGACGACGGACAGACCTGGACCAAGTACGGCAACAACCCGGTCCTGAACAGGAACACGTCAAGCTTCCGCGACCCCAAAGTCTTCTGGTACGACTCCCCCACCGGCCCGGACTACTGGGTCATGGCAGCCGTTGAAGCCGACGAGCACCGCGTCCTCTTCTATAAAAGCAATGACCTGAAGCAATGGAACTATCTGGATGACTTCGGTCCCGCAAATGCCACCGGAGGGCAGTGGGAATGCCCTGATCTGTTCCCACTCGCCGTCGATGGTGACCCGAACAACGTCAAGTGGGTCCTCTCGGTGAACTTCAACCCCGGAGCCGTCGCAGGCGGCAGCGGCGGACAATACTTCGTAGGAACCTTCAACGGCACTTCCTTCGCCGCCGAAAATATCGATCCCCCGGGCCAGCTTCCCCCCGGAAACGTCCTTGCCGGTTTCAACAGTGGCAATTACAGCGGCTGGAACATCCAGAACGATCCTTCGAACAGTTCCGGGCCTTGGGGAAGCGCCCCCGCCTCCGGAAGTCTTTCTGGACAGATGGCGGTTACCGGCAACATCGGAGCCGGGCTGGTTAACGGCTTCCACGGTGGAGATGCTCCCGTGGGCACCATGGAATCAGCACCTTTCATGCTGGACAAGGACTACCTCAACTTCCTCGCCGGCGGCGGTAAACACCCGCAGGAAGCCGGCAAGCAGTCAGGAAACCAGGCGCCTCCGGGCTATCTGCTCTTCGACGGCTTCGACTACCCCGGAACGCTCACGCAAGCTGGCTGGCAGCTATCGGGTGACTTCCAGGCGGCACTTAACCCCTCGACGTCGGGCGGTGAATTCGCCATTGGAAAACGGATCAACACGTTCGAAGGCGGCCCGTACCAGGACAACAACGTCGGCACCATCACGTCCCCTGAGTTTTACCTGACCAACACCAACATCGGCTTCCTCCTGGGCGGCGGCAACCGCAGCGGCGGCGGACTCCAGGTTGAGCTGCTGGTTGGCGGCGTGCCTGTGCGCACTGCCACCGGTACGAATTCAGGGGACCTGAACTGGCAGAATTGGGACGTTTCCCCCTGGTACGGCCAGATCGCCCGCATCCGAATTGTTGATAACGCAACGGGGCCCTGGGGCCACCTCACTCTGGACAACATGGTGTTGGGCTCGGAGCAGGCGAAGCCCAGGAGCGCTGAAACCACAGTGAACCTTGTGGTCAATGGCCAGACCGTCCGTACCGCCACCGGCAGCGATTCCGAACATCTGGAGTGGAAAGCCTGGGACGTCAGCGCCTACAAGGGCAGCCAGGCCACCATCAAGATCGTGGACAACAACCGCGGCGGCTGGGGACACATCCTGGCCGACGAGTTCGTTTCCTCCGATGCCTCCCATCTTGAGCAGCACGATTGGCTGGACTGGGGCAGGGACTACTACGCCACGGTGTCCTTCAACAATGCTCCCAACGGCAAGCGCATCATGCTGGGCTGGATGAACAACTGGGACTACGGTCAGGACACTCCCACCACCACGTGGCGCGGAACCATGGCGTTGCCACGTGAAGTGGTACTAACCCAGATGTCCGCGGGTCCGCGGCTGCGACAGCAGGTGGTGTCCCAGGCCGATGCATTGAAGAACACTGCGGCCGCATACACGGCGTCAGCCCAGGACATCGCGTCAGGAACAACCACACTTCCCATTACAGGTGACGTGGTGCAGATTGACGCCGAGTTCTCTCCGGGGACGGCATCGGCGTTTGGCGTGAAAGTCCTCGATAACGGAACCGAAGCAACCCGCATCGGCTACGTTCCGGCCACAAAACGGCTCTCCGTCGACAGGACCAACTCGGGCAACGAGGGATTCCATCCAGCTTTCAGCTCAGTAGAGGATCCGCGGGTCGAGTTGATCAATGGCAGGCTCCGCCTGCGCCTGTACGTGGACCGTGCATCAGTGGAGCTCTTCGCCCAGGACGGCCTGACCACCATCACGGACCAGGTCTTTCCAAGCGCTGGGGCCACCAGCATCTCGGTTTTCTCGGAAGGAGGAACCGCACGGCTCGAAAGCCTGACGGTAACTCCCCTGAACCAGGCAATGTGGGGAGGCTGACCCAGCAGTGGAAACTATGCCGGAGGAGCACCGAGTTCCAGCGCGTTGATCTCGGCCCGCGCCATGCGGACCGTTTCCCGGTCTGTCACGGTATAGGCGGTGGGGTCGGCGCCGTCCTGCGTGCCAAGGGATATGGTTCGCTGGCCCAGCGTAGAGACGGTTCTCTTGGCGGACATATGAACTGCTGAGAGGCCGGCCGCGTGCATCGCCGGAATATCGCCGAGCTGCAAGCCGCCTCCTGCCATGATTTCGAGTGCTCCTCCCGCCCGCTCCACCATCTCGGAAAGGGTGGCAAGGCCTGCACCTGCTGTGGCCTCGTGGCCAGACGTGAGTACCCGCGTGAACCCGAGTTCCAGCAGTTGATCAAGGGCCGCCAACGGGTCCCGTGATTGGTCGATCGCGCGATGGAAGGTCAGCTGCGCTTCAGGGCTCGCCTGCCGGGCAGAATCCACCAGCCGTTGGACCGCGTGAACATCGATATCGCCTTCTGCGGTCAGGGCGCCCACTACTACCCCGTGGGCGCCCTGAGCCAGCAGGTGACGTACTTCGTGCACCATGGTGTCCACGTCCGAGGCGGAATAGTGGAAATCGCCGGGGCGGCAACGCACCAGCGGGTGGATCTCAAGGCGTCCGTCAACATGTTCAATGCTGGCCTCCAGTAGTCCCTGGCTTGGCGTGATGCCGCCAAGTTCCAGACTGCTGCAGAGCTCAATCCGATCGGCACCTTCGGATGCGGCCGTACCGGCACCCGTCGCGCTCACCACCGCGATTTCAAGTTTCATGGTGAAACTCTACGCGCGGTACCGCTCCAGCTTTTCCTTCTGGTCCGGAGTGAGCCTGAGGACCCTGCCGGTAGCCTCTGCCACGAAGGCCAGGTGGGTACTGGCTTTGACGCATTCTTCCTGTGTGACGGGGTCCTTGATGACGTAGTGAAGATCGAAGCTGGCCCCCTTGATGGCGCCAACCCAAATCTCCACCACGGCCGGGATGTTGCGGTATTCCAAAGTCCGCACATACCGGACCTTGTGCTCCACAACCAACGTCATGGTGCCCTCCTCAACATCATTGAAGAGGGCCGCCGGTGGTTCAACGCCCGGAAGGCCAGCGCCCCGGGGTGGTCCGAAAGCCGCGATTCGGGCTTCTTCCAGCATCCGAACGATCTGCACATTGTTGATGTGCCCGTAGGCGTCCATGTCACCCCAGCGCATGGGTACGAGTACCTCGATGCGCTGGGGTTCCACGGAATCCCGGGAGTGCAATCCGGTACTCAGGGAATTCGCGCTCAGCTGTGCACCGCCGTCGAGTCATCCACGGCGGTCTCTTCCTCACCGGCAAACTGGGACATGTACAGGCGGTAGTAGGCACCTTGGAGCGTCAGCAACTGGTTGTGGTTGCCCTGCTCAACGATCCGCCCGTTCTCCATCACCAAGATGGTATCGGCGTCGCGGATGGTGGACAACCGGTGGGCGATGACGAAGCTCGTCCGGTCCGTGCGGAGCGCAGCCATGGCCTTCTGTAGCAGCAGCTCAGTACGTGTATCCACTGAGCTCGTAGCTTCATCAAGGATCAGCAGCGAAGGATCGGAGACGAAAGCACGGGCAATCGTGATGAGCTGCTTCTCACCGGCGCTGACGTTGTTGCCTTCTTCATCGATGATCGTCTGGTAACCGTCCGGCAGAGCCCGGACGAAGCGGTCCACGTAAGTGGCCTTGGCCGCTTCCATGATTTGTTCCTCGGTGGCGTCAAGGTTGCCATATTTGATGTTGTCGTAGATGGTCCCGCCGAAGAGCCATGCGTCCTGCAAAACCATGCCCACCTTGGATCGCAGCTCGGAGCGGCTGAGATCCTTGATGTCCACGCCGTCCAAGGTGATACGACCGGCATTGAGCTCGTAGAAGCGCATTACCAGGTTCACCAAGGTGGTCTTTCCAGCTCCCGTAGGCCCGACGATCGCTACCGTGTGCCCAGGCTCCGCACTGAAGGAGAGATCCTCGATGAGGGGCCTGTCCTCCACGTAGCTGAACGAGACATGCTCGAACTCCACATGGCCGTCGGTCTTGGCTGGCAGATGGCGTGTACCGGTCTCTTCAACTTCTTCGTCAGCGTCAAGGAATTCAAAGACGCGCTCGGCCGAGGCAACGCCGGACTGCAGCATGTTGGCCATACCGGCGATCTGGCCTAGCGGCTGGGTGAATTCACGCGAGTACTGGATGAACGCTGTGGCGTCGCCAAGGCTCATGGAGCCGGAGGCAACCCGCAGGCCACCAACCACCGCAATGCCGACGTAGGACAGGTAGGACACGAAGTTCATGGCCGGGAAAATGACACCCGACACAAACTGGGCGCCGAAGGACGCCTTGTACAAGGCCTCATTGCGTTCATCGAAGCGCACCAGCATGTCAGCATCGCGGCCGAACACCTTGACGAGATCGTGTCCCGAAAATGATTCCTCGATCTGGCCATTCAGCGAGCCGGTGTTCTTCCACTGTGCAGCAAAGAGCTTCTGGCTCTTGGCACCAATGAAGCCAGCCATGACACCGGAAAGCGGCAAGGCGATCAACGCGATCAATGCCAGTTCCCAGGACACGATGAACATCATCACGGTGATTCCCACTACGGTGAGCACCGAGCTAACCAACTGTGCGAACGCCTGCTGAAGGCCCTGCTGGACGTTGTCGACGTCATTGGTCACGCGGGAAAGGATGTCGCCGCGCTGACGGGTGTCGAAGTAGTTCAACGGCAGCCTGTTGAGCTTTGCCTGGACGTCATTACGGAGCTGCTTGATGACGCGCATGACGATCCTGTTGAGCAGCCAGCCTTGTGCCCACAGGAAGATGTTGGCCACAAAGTACATCAGGAGGACGATCGAAATGAGGAACGTCAGCTTGGGGAAGTTGATCCCGTTGGTGAGTTCCATCTTGGAGACCATGTCCGCAAAGTTCTCTTGGCCTTGCTGGCGCATGAGCTCTACGAACTGTTCCTGCGAGACGCCTGGCGGGAGCTGCTTGCCCATGACGCCGCCGAAGATCACGTCCATCGCGGTGCCCAAAACCTTGGGGGCAATCACGTTCAGGACCACCGAGACCACCACAAGGCCGATCACGACATAAACGCCAACCCTCTCAGGCTTCAACAGGCCCATGAGGCGCTTGGCCGATGGCCAGAACTCCTTGGCTTTCTTGGCTGGAAGATTGCCGAACATACCGCCATCTGCCTCGGACGGGACGTATTCCTCCTCCACGACGTCATCGTCAAGTGCCTCGGTTGCCACGTCTGCCTCGGCCGTGGCCTTGGCATTCTTCGCGGCCTCTGCCTTGGCAGCCCAGCTACGCTTCTTCTGCTGGTCCTGCTCGCTCATGCGACTTCCTCTACACTCAGCTGGGATTCAACGATTTCCTGGTACGTAGGAGAGGTTTCCAGCAGTTCATCGTGCGTTCCGCGATCCACGATCCGGCCGTTATCCAGGACCAATATCTCGTCCGCATCGGCAATGGTCGAGACTCGCTGCGCGACGATGATCACTGTGGCGTCCTGCGTCTTGGCCTTCAAGGCCTTACGGAGCCGGGCGTCGGTAGCGACGTCCAATGCGGAGAAGGAATCGTCAAACAGATAGACATTCGGCTTGGTCACCAGGGCCCTTGCAATGGAAAGGCGCTGGCGCTGGCCGCCGGAGACGTTGGTGCCGCCCTGGGCGATGCGCCGGTTTAAGCCGGATGACTTTTCCTCTACGAAGCCCTTGGCCTGCGCCGTCTCCAGCGCCTCCCACAGTTCCTCGTCGGTAGCTTCGGGCTTGCCAAAGCGCAGGTTGTGCTCGATGGTGCCGGAGAAAAGGTACGGCTTCTGCGGAACAGCCGAGACGCGGCTGGTGATCTCCGACGCGTCCAGTTCGGTGACGGGGACGCCGTCGAGAAGGACGTCACCTGAAGCGACATCGTAAAGCCGCGGCAGCAGGGAGACCAGGGTGGTCTTGCCTGCGCCCGTGGAACCGATGATGGCCAGGGTCTTGCCCGGCTCAGCGGTGAAGGAAATGTTGCTCAGCACCGGTGCCTCGGCCCCGGGGTACTTGAAGGTGACATCGCGGAACTCCACGTGGCCCTTCTTTTCCGCCGGAACCACGGGGGAAGCCGGGTTGTGGATGGAAGGCTCCACGTCCAGGACCTCGCCGATGCGGTCTGCACAGACGGAAGCACGGGGAATCATCATGGCCATGAAGGTGCCCATCATGACTGCCATCAGGATCTGCAGGAGGTACTGCAGGAAGGCCGTGAGGGAGCCTACCTGCATATCACCGGAGTCCACACGCTGACCGCCGAACCACAGCACCGCAGCAGTGGACAGGTGCAGGATCATGCCGATCGCGGGGAACATCAGGACAAAGAGATTGCCGATCTTCACGGAGACGGCGGTGAGATCCTGGTTGGCATCACCGAAACGTTTGGCCTCATAGGGTTCACGGACAAAGGCACGGACAACACGGATACCAATGATTTGCTCGCGGAGCACACCGTTAATGGCATCTATCTTGGCCTGCATTGACCGGAAGAGCGGCATCAACCGGACCACGAGGTAGCCCACCACTGCCACCAGGATGGGCACGGAAACCCAGACCAACCAGGACAGGCTGAGGTCCTCGCGGAGGGCCATAATGATGCCACCCACGCACATGATGGGTGTGGAGACCATGAAGTTCAGGCCCATCAGCACCAGCATCTGGACCTGCTGGACATCATTGGTGCCACGGGTGATCAGTGTGGGAGCACCAAAACGGTTCACGTCCTGTGCGGAAAAGCTGCTCACTTGACGGTAGACGCTGCGCCGGAGGTCCCGGCCGATCGCCATTGCCGTCCGTGCACCGAAGTACACGGCTGCGACAGCGGTGAGCACCTGGCCGAGTGCGACGGCGAGCATCATGGCGCCCGTGCGCCAAATGAAATCGGTGTCGCCGCGGGAGACTCCCTCGTCAATGATTTTGGCGTTGAGGCTTGGGAGGTAGAGCGTGGCAATAGTGGACGCCAACTGGAATATGAGGACGGCCACTATCTGCGGCAAATACGGCTTGGAGTAGCGCCGTATAAGGGTGACAAGCATGCCCACGGGTCCTTAGAAAGAGTGCGTGAATGAAGTAAGAGAAGTGTTGCAGCAAGGGCTGACAGTATTAGCCTCCCTACTCTACGAAATCCGTTGCCTCGGCGAAACAACCCGGGGAAAAGATCATCCCAGCGGAGTATGTCCCGTGTCGGATCTGCTCCCGCTGGCGCAGCCATCACAGCCGATGCTGGCCGGATCAGCCGCTGTAGGCAACAAAAACGCCGGCTGGTCACAGCCGGCGCTTCGGTCCCGCCCTCGTTCGCCACAGCCTGCTTAGTACGCCAGGAGTTTCGAACAAGGGCAGGATCCGTGGTGTCTAGCCCGCGTGCCTGCCGTGGTCCGGCCGCGCCTCCCGCGCTTCGACGCCTTGGAGGAGCAGCAAAGCCATTCGCTCCTGCTGCCTGCGTTCGCGCTTGAGTTCCTTACGGATCGCGGCGAGTTCCTCTGCGGTGCTCGCCTGCTGCGCCGCGATGGTTTGCTGCTCCCGCAACCGTGCCTGCAGCTCAACGTTGGCCCGGCTGAGCTGCAATTGCTGTTCCGCCAGGACGTACTGGGTGCGGGACAGCTGCTCCTGGACCTCCTTGACGTCAACCGTGGCGTGGGGGCGTTCCTGGGTCAGGATCCGCGCAAATTCGAGGTCAAGATCGGATCCGGAGTCCGTGGACCGAACCTGGCGGCTGGCCCCAGGGACGGAGCGATCGGCACCCAGGCGGGCGCCGCCGTCGTCCGCTTTCCCCGCATCCAAGGTAGCTGTATCCAACGACATGGCAGCATCTCCGGACGCCGTCGCCATGAGTTCGGACTCGGGCGCCGCGTCAACGGTGCGCCGCAGGGGGCGTTCCTTGATGAACAGCACAGCCAGGAGTGCCACCACACTGATGATGGCGGAGATCAGGAAGATCTGGGCAGTGGCGTCGCCGTAAGCGGCGCGCATGATTTCCGCGATGGGCGCCGGCATATCAGCCAGGTCCATGCTGGCACCGGACCCGCCGCCTTGGACCGGAATGCCCGCGGCGGCCATCCCCTCAACGGCCAGGTCCTTCACGTGGTTGGACATGATGGCACCCAGGACGGACACACCGATTGCGCCGCCTACAGAGCGGAAGAACGCAACCGAAGCGCTGGCCGTACCGATGTCCTTCGCTTGAACGGTGTTCTGCACGGCGAGCACCAGGTTCTGCATCAGCATGCCCAAGCCGAGGCCGAACACACCGGTGTAGATGGCTACGATCCAGAGTTCTGTGGTGTGGTCCATCGTGCCGGCGAATGCGAGGCCGCCGATCAGGAGCACGGAGCCGGCGATCAGGAACCGCTTCCATTTGCCAAAGCGGCTGATCAGGATGCCCGATGCCACAGAACCAATAAGGTTGCCGGCGATCATTGGCAGCGTGAGCAGCCCTGCCTCAGTCGGCGTGGCGCCACGGGCAACCTGGAAGTATTGGCCCAGGAAGGTGGACGAACCAAACATGGCGATACCGACCGCGATGGAAGCGATGATGGCAAGTGCCGTGGTGCGCTCGGAGATGATCTTGAGTGGAATGATCGGCTGGGCAACTTTGGTTTCCACCAGTACCAGGAGCGCCAGCAGCGCTACGCCACCGCCCACCATGAGTGCTGACTGCCAGGAGAACCAGTCGTAGTAGTCCGGGTTGCCGGCGAACGAAACCCAGATCAGGAGCAGGCTCACGCCCGAAGTCAAGAGGATGGAGCCGAGCCAGTCGATCTTGGCGGGGCGCTTGATGTGCTGGATCTTCAGGGTCACCTGAAGCAGGATGAGCGCAACGACGGCCAGCGGCACGCAGACGAAGAACGTCCAGCGCCAGCCGAGCGGGCTGTCCACGATGAAGCCACCCAGCAGCGGGCCGCCGGCAGTGCCCACCGCCATGACGGCACCCATGTAGCCGGAGTATTTGCCGCGGTCGCGCGGCGGAATCATGGAACCGATGATTGCTTGGGCCAGGGCGGTGAGGCCACCCATGGCGATGCCCTGAATGACACGCGCAGTAAGCAGCAGCGGAATCGTCTCGGACAAGCCGGCCATGACGGAGCCCGCCACGAAAATGATGATGCTCAGCTGGACCAGGAGCTTCTTGTCGAAGAGGTCAGCGAGCTTTCCCCAGATGGGCGTGGTGGCGGCGTTCGCCAGCAAAGCGGCGGTGATGACCCAGGCGAAATCGGTTTGCGTGCCCTTGAGTTCGGACATGATGGTTGGCAGCGCGTTGGCGACGATTGTGCTGCTGAGGATCGCCGTGAAGAAGGCCGCGAGGAGACCTGTGAGGGCTTCCATGATTTGCCGGTGCGTCATGGGTGCGGCGGTTTGCCCCGGGGTGGCATTCTGAAGTGGGGTGGCATTCTGAACTGGTGTGGCCATGCGTGGCTCCTAAGCTGTGTGAGTAGTCGTCGTGGAGCCGGCCGCCGTTGCCCGGATTGAGTCCTTGAGGGACGTCGTGAGTTTGTTGATGACCTGGGAGGCCTCGAGAGCGTCCGCCTCGCTCCAGTCCGCCAGGTAATCCCGCAGCCTCACGCTGCGTTGTTCTTCGAAGTCGCGCAGCTTGGCCGCGCCATCCTCCGTCAGGGCAAGGAGCTGGGCCCTGCCGTCCGCCGGATCAGGCCGCCTGGCGACGAAGCCAAGATCCTCGAGTTCGGCGATATGCCTGCTGAGGACCGGCGCACTGACACCCAGGCGCGCAGCCAGCGCCGTTGCCCGGGTCTCCCCCTCGCCGATAAAGCGCATGACGCCCTGGACTGCCATCCCGACGTCGGGAACGCGGGCCATGTGGGCGGTCACCACGCAGCGCAGGGTGCGCTGGAGGTCGAAGATTTGATGCACAAGATCGGTTGCTGTGGCAGAACCGACTGACATGGAAGAACACCCCTTTTTTGTTTGCCTAGAGCAACTATAACCCATATTGATTGCTTTGGGAAACTAAAGAAGAGCCTGGGCTGTTAAAGCAATCAAGCCCCCGCACGGAAAACGTGCGGGGGCTTGATTGCTTTGGGTTCTTAGTGGTCCAGGTGGGTCGGGCCAAACATCTTTAGCAGCGTCTCAACCACGACGACGTTGGGACCATCCGCCTCGAAGGACGCCTTGAGCGCGTCCCCCACTTCCTCCGGGGAAACCCGGCGCGCCGGAACACCGAACGACTCGGCCAGCTTCACGAAGTCCGGGCGTGCGAGCTCAGTGGCCGTGGCCTTTCCGAAAGCACCCACCATGTATTCGCGGAGGATGCCATAGCCGCCGTCGTCCACGATCAGCCAGGTGACCGGGATATTGTGCTGCTTCGCCGTGGCCAACTCCGAGATGGAGTACATCGAGGAACCGTCACCGGAAACAGCAAGCACCCTGCCGGGCTTGCCGGTGGTTTCCAGGCCCACGGCACCGCCGATGGCTGCCGGGAAGCCGTAGCCGAGGCCGCCGGCACCTTGGGCTGAGTGGAATTGGCCCTCGCGGGCGTCCCAGCAACTCCATCCCCAGTACGCGGAGATGGTCATGTCCCAGAAGGTCTGCATGTCGGCCGGAACCGCTTCGCGGATATCCGACATGAATTTCAATTCCTTGGCCAGATCCTGGGATTCAAGGCGTGCCTTGACCTTGGCCAGGGACTCCTTGACCACATCTTCCGGGCTGGTGCCGTGCCAGGACCGAGTCACAGTGTCCGCGGCACCAGCTGCTGCCAGCGCCTCGTCCAAGGCTGCCAGGGCCTGGCCGGCGTCCGCACGGATGCCCAAGCCTGGCCGGTTGGATTCGAGGACGCGCGGTTCGGCGTCGATCTGGATGATGCGGCCGCGGGGTTCGAACGTGAAGTAGTTGGACGTAACCTCACCGAGGGATGAACCGATGACGATCAGCACGTCGGCATCTTCAAGGACATCGGTCATGTACCGGTCCTCGATCCACGACTGCAGCGATAACTCGTGCTTCCACGGGAATGCACCGTTGCCGCCAGGGGTGCAAATGACGGGGGCGCGCAGCTGCTCGGCAATGGACAGCAGCGACTTCTCAGCCCGGCCACGGCGCGTACCGCCGCCTGCGATGATCGCCGGACGTTCCGCCGTCGAAAGCCACTTCACGGCCTCGCGGATCAGCTCGACGCGCGGCGGGTTGTCTGCTGCCTCGGCGAGCGCGTCCTCCACCGGCGGGACCATGATGGGATCCAGCAGGACGTTCTGCGGAATCTCGATCCACACCGGCCCCTGCGGCGAGGAAATGGCCTCGGTCCAGGCGTCCTGGATGGCGGACGGGATGCCCGAGGCATGCTGGATCAGGCGCTGGCTCTTGGTGACGTTCGCGGCCGAAGCCTTCTGGTCGTCCAACTGGTGCAGCATGCCCTTGCGGCGAGCACCCAGGCCCTCAAGCGGAATCTGGCTGGCAACAACCACCATCGGAACACCGGTGGCATACGCCTCCTGCAAACCAGCAAGTGAGGTGAGCGCACCCGGACCGGTGGACAGGAACAGCACGCCCACCTCGCCGGTGGCGCGGGAGTAGCCATCAGCCGCAAACGCCGAATTGTTCTCCACACGCGAAGACACGAAGTGCAGGTTGCCGCGGCCCATGGCGTCAAAGAGGCCCAAAGCGTGCTGTCCGGGGATACCGAAGACCGTCTTGGCACCCAGCGCCTCGAGGGTCTCGACGACGAGGTCCCCACCGTTGCGCTGATCGGTACCCCGGGTTGGCGCCGCAGTGCCTGGATCGAAATCGATCATCGCGTTTCTCCTGCGGTGCCGGTTGCCTGGGCGAGTTCCGCGATGCGGGCACCGAGGGCCTGCTGGGCGTAGCCGTTTGGCGCACCGAGACGGTCGCCTTCCACTGCGTTGTCCGCCATGAGGGTTACCAGTTCATAAGCAACGTGGCTGCCGGCCACGCCCGTGATTTCCGCGTGGTCATAAGCCGGGGCAACTTCCACAATGTCAGCACCAACGAGGTTCATGCCACGGAAGCCACGGATGATCTCAAGGAGTTCCCGGCTGGTGATGCCGCCTGCTTCGGGGGTACCGGTGCCGGGGGCGTGTGCGGGATCCAGGACGTCGATGTCCACGGAGATGTACAGCGGACGGCTTCCGATGCGGTCGCGGATCTTGGCCACCGTCTCCAGGACACCCTGGTAGTAGACGTCAGCGGAGGTGACGATTCCGAAGCCAAAGCGGTGGTCGTCGTCGAGGTCCTTTTTGCCATACAGCGGACCGCGGGTACCCACGTGGCTGATGGCCTCCGTGTCCAGGATGCCTTCTTCCACTGCGCGGCGGAACGGCGTACCGTGCGTGTATTCCGCACCGAAGTAGGTGTCCCAGGTGTCCAGGTGTGCGTCGAAGTGGAGCATGGCCACTGGCTCACCGGCTCGCTCCGCTGCTGCCCTCAGGAGCGGAAGGGCGATGGTGTGGTCGCCACCCAGGGTGACCAGCTTGCTCCCGCTGGCCGTAAGGTCAAGCGCGTTCTGCTGAATGGTCTCAATGGCCTCGTTGATGTTGAACGGGTTCACCGCCATGTCGCCGGCATCCGCCACCTGGATGTTCTCGAAGGGGCTGACATCCCAGGCAGGGTTGTACGGGCGCAGCAGGCGGCTGGCCTCACGCACATGGTTCGCGCCGAAGCGGGCGCCGGGGCGGTAGGAAACACCGGAGTCAAAGGGCACGCCGACAACGGTGACGTCAGCCTTGGAGACCTGGTCCAGGCGGGGCAGGCGGGCGTAGGTGGCAGCACCGGCGTAGCGCGGGATGCGGGACGAATCGATGGGACCAAGGTTCCCGTTGGCCTCAATACGGAGCTCTTCCAAAATGCGCCACTCCTTAGTGGATAGGTCGAGATGAATCAGTAACTGTGACACCCATCATACACTCAAAGTTTCCTAATAAGCATCATATGTTTACAAGTTTCCTTCACGGTCCGGGCCCTATGAGATGCCGGTCACATCCGGCGTAAAGATTCCATAAAAACCGGGGTCCAGGCGCAGAATGCGGCCATACGCTCCTTTGCGTGAGCAGCACCGTGCTGCCCGGAAGGACAACGTGACCACCCTGACGAGGCCGCCAGCCGACCCTGCCGACCGGCACAAAAAGGCATTCCACCTCAAATCATGGCTGCTTGAAGGAATGCCGGATACCTCGGGCAAGCGGCAGGGTCCCCACGGAAAGCCTGCGGAAGCCCACAAACCGCAAGCTTGGTGGAAGGTCATGTGCCTGACAGGCCTGGACTACTTCTCAACGCTGGGCTATCAGCCTGCCATCGCGGCCCTGGCTGCGGGATTACTGTCGCCATTGGCAACGCTGCTGCTGGTCTTCGTCACCTTGGCTGGCGCACTGCCTGTATACCGTCGAGTCGCCAGGGAAAGTCCTCGCGGCGAGGGTTCCATTGCCATGCTCGAGCGTCTGCTCCCCCGGTGGGGTGGCAAGTTGTTCGTCCTGGCACTCCTCGGCTTTGCGGCCACGGATTTCATGATCACCATCACGCTCTCCGCCGCCGACGCCACCGCCCACCTCATTGAGAACCCGTTCGCTCCACACTTCCTGGAAGGCCAGCAGGTTGTCATCACCCTGGCCCTGATTGCAGGACTGGGCATCGTCTTCCTGCGCGGATTCAAGGAAGCCATCAACGTGGCCGTCGTCCTGGTCGCCGCCTTCCTGGCACTGAACCTTGTGGTCGTCATCGTTTCCATCAGCCATGTCTTCACCGAGTCCCGGGTCATCTCAGACTGGTGGACCGCACTGAACACATCCCACGGTGATCCCATCCTGATGATTGCCCTTGCACTGCTGGTTTTCCCGCGGCTGGCCCTTGGCCTCTCAGGGTTCGAGACCGGCGTCGCAGTCATGCCGCAGATCAAGGGAGATCCTTCCGATACTGAAGCCAAGCCGGCGGGACGGATCAAGGGCGCCCACAAGCTCCTGACCACCGCCGCCATCATCATGAGTTCGTTCCTCATAACGTCCAGCTTCACCACCGTCATGCTGATCCCGGCAGCTGAATTCGAACCCGGCGGCAAGGCTGATGGCCGTGCCCTGGCTTTCCTCGCCCACAAGTTCCTGGGCGACGGATTTGGCACGGTGTACGACGTCAGTACCATCGCTATTCTTTGGTTTGCCGGAGCCTCGGCCATGGCGGGCCTCCTAAACCTGGTCCCCAGGTACCTGCCGCGCTACGGCATGGCTCCAGCGTGGGTCCGCGCATTGCGCCCACTCGTCCTGGTCTTCACAGTCATCGCCTTCATCGTGACGATTATTTTCCAAGCCGACGTCAACGCCCAGGGTGGCGCCTATGCCACGGGTGTACTCGTCCTGATCACGTCCGCCTCCATCGCCGTGACCCTGTCCGCCCGGAGAAAGAAACAACGGGCACAGTTCATCGGCTTCGGAGTGGTTTCCCTGGTCTTCATCTACACAACCGTGGTCAACTCGATCGAGCGCCCGGACGGCCTGAAGATCGCCGCGCTGTTCATTCTGGGCATCATGGTGGTGAGCTTCATCTCCAGGATCCGGCGTGCCTTTGAGCTCCGTGCCACGCATATCAAAATGGACCAGACTGCACTCGAATTCACTGCAAACAACGCAGACGGCCCTGTTCGGATCATCGCCCATGAACCAAAGCACCTGAGCGCCGGACGGTACCGGGAGAAGCTCCAACACGCGCAGCAGGCCAACCACCTGCCGCTGGATTGCGATGCGGTATTCATCGAGATCATTGTTGACGACAGCTCGGACTTCGAGCAGGAGCTCCAGGTTGTGGGCAAGAAACGGCACGGCTTCAAGATCCTGGAAGTACACAGCAACAACGTGCCCAACACCCTTGCCGCTGTCCTGCTGCACATCCGCGACGTTACGGGTTTCATGCCGCACATTTACTTCCGCTGGACCGAGGGCAACCCCATCTCCAACCTCAGCAGGTTCCTTTTCTTTGGCGAGGGCGAGATCGCGCCGGTGACCCGCGAGGTACTGCGTGAGGCTGAGCCCGACATCACCCGGCGCCCCTGGGTCCACGTGGGCTGACCCCGCCGCAGCACCCCGCAGGAGCGGGCAAGAGCTACTTACTGGCTGCGGGCACCAGAATCCAGAGGACCTCGACGGTTTCGTCCGTGGGATTGACCCAGGTGTGGGGTTCCCTGCCCGGGAAGGAGAGGGTGTCCCCTTCTTCGAGGTCGTACTCCTCGTTGGTCAGGATGAGCTTGATGCGTCCCTTCACCACGTGAAGGACGTCAACGTCACAGTCCACGGCGTAGAGCTCGTTCTCACCACGGCCCCGTGGCTCGATGGTGGCCTGAAGGATCTGCAGGCGCCGCTCCGAACGGGCCGTTAACAAACGCTCCACAATGCCCTGGCCGCCCAGCGAAATCCGGGGACCGTCGTCGCGCCTGGTCAGGTGCGTTTCGGGAGCGGCAAACAGGTCTCCTACCGACACGGACAGGACCTGGCAAAGGGTTACAAGTGAAGCGACCGACGGTGACGTCAGATCCCTCTCGACACGGCTGAGGAAGCCCTTGGTCAAACCAGTTGCGTCCGCCACTTGCTCAATGGTGAGGCGCTGCGCCTGGCGGGCTGCGCGGATTCTGGAACCAATGGCAACGGGAACGTTGCTTGGTTCAACGGGGAGAGCCTTCATTCACGAACCTTTCAGGCCTGTCATTCGGCCCTGTCATTGCAGCAATAGTAGCGGGACCAGGGGCCGCTGGAGCCCTCAACAGCCCGAGGATGACCAAAGCCCCTTGACTGTTACTCCCATCACAACATATCCTCATAGGCAACAAGTGTTGTCTGTGAGGCACAACACGATCCCCAATCTCCCATCACCAGCACGGAGACTTCGACGCTTCCCAGGCGTATCGTCGAAAACCCAACCTCCGTGCACCAGCTCCAAGGAGCCACTCATGGACTCATCGTTCATAAACATCGCCATTGTGGTGGTGTACCTGCTTGCCATGCTTGCATTCGGCTGGTGGGGCAAGTCCCGCACCAAGAACAACAGCGACTTCCTGGTGGCCGGCCGCCGCCTTGGACCTTTCCTTTACACCGGCACCATGGCCGCAGTTGTCCTCGGTGGGGCATCCACCGTCGGCGGCGTCGGCCTGGGCTACAAGTTCGGCATCTCAGGTATGTGGCTGGTAGTCGCAATCGGCGCCGGCGTGCTCCTCCTGAGCTTGCTCTTCGCCGGCACTATCCAGCGCCTGAAGATCTACACGGTCTCCCAAATGCTGAGCCTTCGCTACGGCAGCAAGGCCACGCAGACCTCCGGAATCGTCATGCTGGCCTACACCCTCATGCTTTGTGCCACATCCACCGGCGCATACGCCACCATCTTTGTGGTCCTCTTCGACTGGGAACGCTGGATGGCGATCGCCGTCGGCGGTGCAATTGTGCTTGTTTACTCGACCATCGGTGGCATGTGGTCCATCACCTTGGCCGACCAGGTCCAGTTCATCATCAAGACCGTAGGCATCTTCTTCCTGATGCTCCCGTTCGTCATGAACGCGGCCGGAGGACTGGACGGCATCCGTGAGCGTGTCGATGCGAGCTTCTTCCAGATCGACGGAATCGGCGTCCAGACGATCATCACCTACTTCGTCGTGTACACACTCGGACTCCTGATCGGCCAGGACATCTGGCAGCGCGTCTTCACGGCCAAGACTCCCAAGGTTGCACGCTGGGGTGGAGCGACCGCCGGCGTTTACTGCATCCTCTACGGTGTGGCCGGTGCATTGATCGGCCTGGCCGCCCGCGTAGCACTGCCCAATATCGATGTCGCCAACCTCGGCAAGGACGTGGTCTACGCCGAAGTGGCAACCCACATCCTGCCCATCGGCATCGGCGGCCTGGTCATGGCCGCAGCTGTTGCAGCCATGATGTCCACCGCTTCGGGTGCCCTGATTGCCGCCGCCACGGTGGCCCGCGCAGATGTTGTTCCGTTCGTGGCCAGCTGGTTCGGCAAGACCATCAACACGGACGACACCGAAAACCCCGAGCACGACGTCAAGGCCAACCGTTACTGGGTTCTTGGCCTGGGCATCGTCGCGGTGCTGATCTCCATGGCCGCGCAGGACGTGGTTGTTGCCCTCACCATTGCTTACGACATCCTTGTGGGCGGCCTCCTCGTCGCGATTCTTGGCGGCCTGGTGTGGAAGCGCGGCACTGGTATCGCTGCTGCATGGTCCATGGCAGTGGGCTCGGTATTGACGTTGGCCTTGTTGATTCTGTTCGCCACTGGAGTCATTCCAAGCGTCGATGGCGTCTACGCCAACGAGCCCATCTACTACGGCCTCGCGGCCTCGTTCGTCGCCTACGTGGTGATTTCCCTCCTCACGCCGCCCACCGAACCCGAAGTCCGGGCCGCTTGGGAAAAGCGCGTGGCCGGAGCGGTATCTGACGAATTGCCCTTGGAAGCCCACCCCGTCAGCAGCCACAACGCCAGCTAACGGCCCAGGGCCGCAAGGCATCAGATAAGAACTGAACAAAGCAATGTTCGACGGCGGCGCCGCCCCTTCCCGGGGCAGCGCCGCCGTTGCGCTGTGCGGGGGCGAGCGGATCCGAGGGCCACACTTCTCCCGGACAGCACTCCTCCAGTACAGTGGTCCCAGCTTCAAGAGAGGTGGCGCCAAGCTCCGACTGGCCACACACCAACCCCATGTTCACGGGTGGTTCGGATGAGGAAGCGGCCCGCCCCGGACCAGAGACAACCGAGCGGGCAAGAGCACTCCCCAAAGGAGCAGTCCTTGCCGTACCAAGGCGTTACCACCCCAAGCCAAAGCAGCCCCACCAAAACCGAAGCGCCCACTGTTCCGGTGATTCCCGGCGTCGACCTTGTCCTTGGGACGGTGACGCTGTTCCTGAACGGTGGCCTGGCCCGGTTCCGGCACCCCGAAGCGCGCCTGTTGGCGCATGCCCTTGCCCAGGCTGTGCGTCCATCGCGGTGGTGTGAATCGTCGAGGACGTTGACGGTGACTGTTGCAGCGCTCGGGCGTCCGGCGGGACTGGAGCGGCATTTCACCTTCGGTGAAGATGGCCCTGCCTAAGAAACGGTCCTAGAATTCCTCGTCTTCTTCCCCGCGGAATTCTTCGGTTTCATCCAGGGGGACAACCCGCTCGTCGTCATCCGGGACGTCGATTTCCTCCACCCAGGGTTCGTCGACTTCCTGGTCATCGCTGTAATCGTAGGCGGGATCCGACTCGATGGTCTCCCGTTCGGGGTGGTTGGCGTGCGGTTCGGTGGTGTCCATGCTGCAACCTCCGTCTGGTGGGCTGGCAAGCAGCCTGCTGACCGAGTGCGGGGAGGGCCCCCGCCCCTGTCCTTCCATCTGAGCACTGTGCCTGAAGAGGGTCAAGGCAACGGCCCACATGGACCCAGGGAAAGGCTCCAGGCAGAGGATTGCAGCTTCGAAAATTAAGGCATGCCGAACATTCCAGCTAAGGAATACCGGCCAAAAATCCCCGCCAATAAGCGGTACAGTGGGCGTGCAATGGGGCCGCAACTACCCCACCCAGCACAGGAGAAAAAGTGCAGAAGCACCAGGAATCCCACGGTTCGTCGAGCCCCGCTCCGGACCCCGCCCCCGGATCCGGAACACCGTCCCAACCAGCCCGGCCCACACCGGCGGACATCAGGCGCTGGCGTCAATACCTGGCCGACGAGCGTGCCGAAGCCGCCGTCTACCGGGAACTCGCCCAGCGTCGTGACGGCGAAGAACGGCAGATCCTGCTCGCCCTGGCCGAGGCCGAGGGAAGGCACGAGGCACACTGGCTCAAGCTCTTGGGAGAACACGCCGGAATGCCGAAGGGAGCTTCCACCCGCAGCCAGCTGCTGGGCTTCCTGGCCCGGCACTTTGGTTCCGTGTTCGTCCTCGCGTTGGCGCAGCGCGCGGAAGGCCGCTCCCCCTACGGAGCCGAACCTGCCGCGACTCCAGCCATGGTTGCCGACGAACAAATCCACGAAGAAGTTGTCAGGGGCCTTGCCACGCGTGGCCGCAACAGGCTCTCCGGTACCTTCCGTGCCGCTGTTTTTGGCGCCAACGATGGCCTGGTGAGCAACCTTTCACTGGTTATGGGTATGGCAGCAACCGGCGTTCCCAGCCCGGTGGTCCTCATGAGTGGCGTGGCCGGTTTGCTGGCCGGCGCCCTGTCCATGGGTGCTGGCGAGTACGTTTCGGTCCGCTCGCAACGGGAGTTGCTCAGCGCCACGCTGCCCACGCAGGCAACCCTCACAGCCGCCCCTTCTTTGGACATCGAGCACAACGAGCTTGTGCTGGTGTACTTGGCCCGCGGCATGACCCGTGAGGCAGCCGAGCACCGTGCCGCCGAACGCATGGGACTCTTCAGCTGCGACTGCGATCCCAGCCTCTCCTTGCAACCGGAGAAGGAGCAACCCGCTGACAACCACGAAACCGTGGGGTCTGCCTGGGGCGCTGCGATGTCCAGCTTCTGCTTCTTCGCCTCGGGTGCGGTCGTGCCCATCCTTCCGTTTATTTTCGGCATCACGGGTGTGGCGGCACTGATAGTAGCCGGTGTGCTGGTGGGGATCGCGCTCCTGGCGACCGGCGCCGTCGTCGGGCTGTTGTCCGGGACCTCACCGCTGAGCCGTGGCTTCCGGCAGCTGGCGATCGGCCTGGGCGCCGCGGCCGCCACCTACGGGCTTGGCCTCGCGTTCGGAACGATGATCGTCTAGGCGGTAATGTTGGTTCGTCCTCCGCGCGGCCCCGCGTGACCGGGGCGTAGGGAATGGAGAACCGTGGATTCGGAGCAGCCGCCATTGCGCGCGCCAAAACACCGTCGTGCGGGCACAACCCTCCGAATTCTTCGCGGCGTCCTCATGGCCGGTGTCGCCGCGGTGGTGGCCGTCCTTGTCAGCGGTTTGCTCCACGGCGATCCCCGGATCATCGGGCTGTTTCCGGGCGTGGCCCTGCCCAATTCGCCCAAAAGCGAGCCGATCCAACAGACCCCGGCACGCGCCCTGGACGCGCCGCCTCCAGGAATCGACGAGGCGGACGCCCCGCTGGCATCGCCGCCGCCCCCAGCCAACGCCAGCGATTCATATAAGTTCCTGGCAACCAACGACGACGGCACTCCGGTTGGGTACTCGCCGTGCCGTCCCCTGCACTACGTGGTGAACGACGCCACCGCGCCTGAGGGTACGGATTCACTGCTTGCCACCGCAATCGCCAATATTTCCGCGGCGTCCGGAATCCAGTTCATCAACGATGGCAGCACCGATGAGTTGCCCACCACTAAACGGGAACCCTACCAACCGTCCAAGTATGGTGACCGGTGGGCACCCTTGCTCATTTCGTGGACCACGCCCGAGGCCGCTCCGGCGCTGGCTGAGACCGTCATCGGTACGGGCGGCAGCACCATGTACTCACTCAACAACGGTCCCAAGAGCTACATCACGGGCAGCCTGGAGCTCGACACCCCGCAAGTGGCGGAGCTTCTGGCCGAGGAGGGCGGTTCGGACTACGTGCTGGCGGTCATGCAGCACGAACTGGGGCACGTCATGGGTTTGGATCATGTTGATGATCCGGTTCAGCTGATGTACCCGGAGATCGGCGCCCCTGACGGGTTGGCTGCCGGCGACCTGAACGGCCTTCACCTCCTGGCCTCGGCTCCTTGCCGCAAGGACATCTGAAGCAGCGCAGCTTCCCAGGAATCGGCATGGACTCGCGGTCCCATGGGTTCTATCCTGACGGAAGCGGCCGACGGCGGCGCCCCACCGTCCGATTGGGCCGTCCCGTGAGGGGGTTCGATGGAACCTTATGGGTCGCCAGAGTGGCCAGACCCCTATCCCCCGCCGCCTTACCACCCGGAAGCCAAGCCGCCGCCCAGGCCTCCCATCAAGCACAGCAGCATCGCGGCCATCCTGTTCCTGTTCGGCATCCTTGGTTTGGTCTGCGCCGGCGCCTACTTCAGCGGCGAACTTCAAAGGTTCTGGTCCGATTCCACGACGCAGAGCCAGGCGCCGCGGCCCGGGCTGGTTCCTTTTGGCCAGCGTCAGGATCCGCTGCCCGGATTTGAGGAAGCAGACGCTCCCCTGGGCACGCCGGCGCCGTTGCAACGGACCAGCACTTCTTACAAATTCCTGGTCGTCAAGGAAGACGGCACTCCCCTTGCCTACTCCCCTTGCCGGCCGATTCACTACGTCGTGAACTCAAACCTGGCCCCAACAAGCTGGTATTCGATGGTGGAGGAAGCAGTTCGGCAGGCCAGCCTCGCCTCCGGGCTGCAGTTCATTTATGACGGTCCGACGTCCGAAATCCCCAGCACCAACAGGGCCGGGTACCAGCCCACCACATACGGGGACCGCTGGGCGCCGGTGCTCATTGCCTGGACCACACCGGAGCAGGTGCCGCGGCTGACCGGACAAACGGTGGGCTTGGGCGGAAGTTCCTCCATCGGCCTGAGCAACGGCTATAAGGCCTACGTGACCGGGTCGGTGTCGTTGGATGCACCGCAGTTTGCCGGGATCATGGACACACCCCAGGGCAAGGAAGTGGGCACGGCCGTGATCATGCACGAACTTGGACACGTTCTTGGCTTGGACCATGTGGATGACCCCCGCCAGCTGATGTACGACCAAGCCTCGTGGGTTCGCGAGTACGCTGCCGGGGACAAGACGGGCCTTGCCCAACTCGGCTCAGGCCCCTGCAGCAAGGACTTCTAGCTGCAGCAAGGACTTCTAGCCGCAGCAAGGACTTTTAGCCCGCGGCCACGACCGCGAGCGCGTCCTCCACCGTGTCCACCAGGAAGATTCTGTTCGCCATGGGCCGCCCGGCCGCGAGGCTTCGCAGCATCGGCCAGGCCGGGTAGGTCCGTTCCCAATGCTCGCGGCCCACCAGGACCATGGGAGTGATGGTTTCGGGGGCACCGTAATAGTTCTCGCACGCGTCCTGGAAGATCTCCTGCACGGTTCCGGCAGAACCGGGCAGGAACACGATTCCGCCGTTGCAAAGCTCCAGGAGGATCGCTTCGCGGATTGCGTTGGCGAAGTACTTGGCGATGTGCGTGGCGAACAGGTTGGGTGGCTCATGGCCGTAGAACCAGGTGGGTATCCCCAGCGTCGCTGTGCCTTCCGGGTAACGTTCGACGACGGCGGCTGCTTGCCGCGCCCAAGCCGTCACCGAGGGCCTGAACCCCGGTATGGAAGCGAGCGTGTGCAGCGCTGTGGTGGAATCGGCGTCGGGCAGTCCGCTGAGGTAGGCGCCCATGTTGGCTGCTTCCATGGCGCCAGGGCCACCGCCGGTTGCCACTGTGAATCCGGCTTGCGCGAGCAAGCGCCCCAGCCGCGCGGCGTCGGCGAATTCCTTGGTTCCGCGTTGCGCTGCGTGTCCGCCCATGACGCCCACGAGTTTGGTGCCTGCCAGGTCCCCGTCTTGCAGCAGCTCGTCCAGGGCGTCGCCGATCGCGTGGTCGTGCAGGGCCGCGGCGAGCGTTGCGTCAAGGCTTGCCCGCTTTCCCGGAAGGATGCTCCACTGGTAAATCCTCGCATCCAGGGTGGCTTCATACTCTGCAGTGGAGATGTCCTCGTAAAGTTCCCTGGCCGTGTAGAGGGTGCCTCGATAGGGGTTGAAGGGCACGCCGCGCATCTTGGGAAAGATGAGCGCGCCGCGGCTTCGAAGGCTCTCCTCGATGCCGTCGTCGAAAGTGCATCCGAGGAAGATCGCGCCCTGCGGGTCCAGCATTTTCAATTCCCGCGAGCGTCCGCGAAGGTCCAGCGACTGCGCGTGCCAGCCGTGCATGGATCCCGCCCCGGACGTAACCAGTTTGTCGAAATGAACGATGCTTTCGACGTCGAGCGTCCGCGGACTTGGGTTCAAGGCACCGGAGGGATTCATGGCATCAGCGTAGTAGTGCTCAACGGCTTGAGTCCCGTTTACGCGCAGGGCGATGTTCCGTTGCATGATGAAGCATGAAGACTTCAGATGAGGGCGGCGCTGGCGCCCGGCCGCGTATCGGAGTTCCGATTCGCCTTAGCAGCTCGGACAATCCCGACGCCCGCGTGGGCGAAGCCAACCAACTCTTCACATTTATTGTGGATTTGCTCCGTGAAGCGGGTGCGCAGCCGGTGTTGCTGACCCCTGTGTCGGCCGACAGTGCCGGGCGTCTGGCTTCTGTCATGAAAACGCTCGACGGCGTGCTGCTGCCCGGTGGCGGGGACCTGGAACCGCGTCTTTATGGCCAGGACCCGGAGGATTCGGTGTATGACGTCAACCCGGAACAGGATCACCTGGACATTGACGTCGCACGGGCCACGATCGACGCCGGCCTTCCGCTGCTGGGGATCTGCCGCGGCCACCAGTTGTTGAACGTCCTTTACGGCGGGACGTTGATCCAGGACATGGCACCGTCTGCCGTGAACCACAATGGCCTGGATCCGGACGACCCCAGTGCCGGTGAGTGGGCATGGCATGACGTTGTGCTTGCACCAGGATCGAAGACCGCCGCACTCTATGGCGCTCCGGAGGGGACTTCCATCAAGATTGCTTCGGGGCATCACCAGGCGGTGGCCAGGGTGGGCGAAGGGCTGGTGGTTACAGCGATCGCCGACGACGGCACCGTGGAAGCGCTTGAAGATCCTTCCCGTTGGGTTGCCTCGGTGCAATGGCATCCGGAGGCGTCCCAGCTTCCCGATAACGAGCGGCTGGCACCTTTTAAAGCGTTCGTAGAAGTGTGCCGGAACCCTACCCAGGCCCGGCCTGGAGGAGTACAGTAGCGCTCACTGCATCGCTTTCAGCTCTGCTGAAAGCTCGGCCAGCGCATAACTCCATTCGAATGACGTCCCGTGGGCGTCGTAAGTTTGCCGGCTGGGGGGCCCAACATCTGCTCAAAGGAGCATGGTTGTGGACCGTCCAAAATACGTCCGTCGTCCGAATCGGCAACCCCGTCTCTTCAGCTTCCTGGGCTTGATGCTTGCTCCGGCTTTGGCCTTCGCGGGACTCGTCGCATTTTCCATCGCCCCTGCGTCGGCGGCCGTTCCGCCGTGCGCAGGAACCGGCGGGGCCATGCAGATCGTGGCTCACACGGACGATGACCTGCTTTTCCTCAGTCCGGACTTCATGAGGGACATCCAGGCCAAACGCTGCGTCCAAACGGTATTCACCACGGCGGGCGAGGCTGGCGAGGGTGCCGTGTATTGGAAGAGCCTGGAAGCTGGAATCAGGGCCAGCTACTCCAAGATGGCAGGAGTGTCTGATTCGTGGACCACCTCGGATGCAGGGGTTCCCAACCGTCCGCTGACCATGCAAACCCTCAATGGCGCACCCAATATCTCGGTGGTGTTCATGCGCCTTCCCGATGGTTTCCCGAACGGTGACGGCAGTGCGGCGTACAACGACCAAAGCATCCTCAAACTCTGGGACGGACGGCTTTCCTCCATCAGGCCCGTGGACAACGCAGCCACTTTTACCAAGTCGCAGTTCCAGACCGCACTGAACCGGCTGGTGGCCAACTTCCAACCGACCACGTTCCGCACGCAGGACTGGACCGGCAACTTCAACAGCCCCTACGATCACAGCGACCATTGGGCAACCGCCAAATTCGCCCAACTGGCTACGCGCAGCTACACCGGCCCACACACCTCCCTGGCCTACGACGCCTACGTGATTGACGAGTACCCCCAGAACGTGACCGGTGCCGAACTCACCACGAAAGTGGACACCTTCGTGCGGTTCGCGGATTTCGACATGTACATCTGCAGCAGTCCCGGGGAAGGCTGCCCCGATTCCCCCTACGATGAGTGGCTGAAACGGCAATACATCACAGCCATTGAATGGGTGGGCAACGCTGCGAAATCGGCAGGGACCACCGTCACGGCGTCATCCCAGAAAGCAACAGCCCAGAGCCCGGAAAAAGCCCGGGATGGGTATGCGTGGGGCACCCCCATGGACGCAACGCGTGAATGGGTGACAGCCGCTGAAAAGGCGGGCAGCTGGATTCAATACAACTTCTCCCCCACAAGGACCATCAACTCGGTGACCTTGTTCGACCGGCCGCTCCTCTCCGACCAAGTGACCGGAGGAAACCTGTTGTTCTCGGATGGAAGCACTGTGGCAGTCCCGGCGCTTCCCAACAACGGTTCCGGGCTCACCATCAACTTCCCGTCCAAGACCGTGAGCTCGGTCCGTTTGAACATCACTTCAGTCAGCTCCACCACCACCAACGCCGGTTTGGCCGAGTTCGAGGCCTATCTCGGAACGGACAACGTCGCCCCCGTGGTCACGGCAACACCTCCGGGTGGAACATACGCGGTGGGCCAGTCCATCACCCTCTCCGCCAATGAGACGGCGACGATCTACTACACCACGGACGGCAGCAACCCCACCACGGCGAGCGGCAAGTACGCCAGTCCCATCCCGCTGAACGGCCCGATGACCCTGAAGTACTTCGCCGTTGACGGCGCGAATAATTCGTCTGCCGTGGCCACCCAGACGTATTCGACAGGCCCTGATATCACCAAGCCTGTGGTGACAGCCAGCCCTGTGGGCGGTGCCTACGCAGCGGGTACCACCATCACCTTGGCCGCCAACGAACCGGCGGAAATCCGCTACACCACGGACGGCACCGATCCCCTCACCGCCGGCCTGCTGTATACCGCGCCGATAACGTTCAATGGGCCGGACCCCATGACCCTGAAGTACTTTGCCAAAGATACGGCCGGAAATACGTCCGACATCGCAACGCAGACCTACACGATCCCGCCGGACACGACAGCTCCGGTGGTGACGGCCAATCCCACCTCGCGGGCCTTGGCCAGCGGCGCCACGATCACGCTGACAGCCAACGAGCCTGGGGCGGCCATCTACTACACCACCGACGGCAGCACCCCAACGGCGACGGAGTCTGCTTCCAACATCAAGTACTCCAGCCCGATCGTGATGGGCAGCTCCACCCTGACGTTGAAATACATAGGCGTGGACGCGGCAGGCAACACGTCCTCCGTCGGTACCCAGACGTACACCGTTCCCATAGCCGGACCGCCGTCGGCCCATGACTTCAACGGCGACGGCCGCGCTGACGTCCTTGCGGCTGACACCGCCGGCAACCTGTACCTGTACCCGGGCAACGGCGCGGGCGGGCTCTCCCCCAGGCAACTCGCCTTGCCTGCGCCGGCCTGGTCAACCAACACGGACACCATCACCCCTGGCGACTTCAACAGCGACGGAAAACCGGACGTCCTGGCACGATCCGGGGACGTGCTGTGGTTCTACCCCGGTGACGGTGCCGGCAGTTTTGGCGCACGGAAGCAAGTCAGCACCGGTTGGAGCACCATGACACAGCTCTTCTCACCAGGGGATTTCAGCGGTGACGGAATACCCGATTTCATGGGACGCCGCAGCAATGGCGACCTCCGCTTGTATGAAGGAAATGGTGCTGGAGGACAGCGGACTCCCTACACAGTCGGCTGGGGTTGGGGCGTCATGAATGCCATCTTCAGCACCGGCGATTTCAACAGTGATGGCAAGGCAGATGTACTGGCGCGGCGCACCGATACAGGCGCATTATGGCTATATCCGGGCAATGGTTCCGGGGGCTGGCTGCAATGGACGCAGATCGGGACGGGCTGGGGAACCCGCACTGCGCTGGCCGGACCACGGGACCTTGACGGCGACGGCAAGAACGACGTCGTAGGCCGCATCGGAGACACTTTGTGGCTCTATCCCGGATCGGGAAGCGGAACGCTCAGCAACGTTCCGCCCGTCAGCCTCGGCTCGGGCTGGCAGGCAATGAAGGTCATCGCCTGATCAGCCCCCATAGACCTGGCGCGGGTCGGAGTTTTCCCCCAGACTCATCCGGCCCGCGTCAGCTACGTCCGATCCTCTCGCACATCGGCCCCCCTTTCGGCCGATCCTCTCGCACATCGGGCCCCCTTCCGGCCGATCCTCTCGCACATCGGACCCCTTTTTGGCCGATCCTCGCTCAGCTCCCGCGCGCGGTAGGACCCGACGTCGGCACCAGGGCCAAGTGCCGGCGTCGTGGCTTTCCTGAAGCAAGGGAGAGAGGAAAGCCGGCAATCCCCAAGGATGTGAGAGAACGATGGGAAAAGGCCGCAGGATGTGAGAGAACGATGGTAAAAAGGCCGCAGGATGTGAGAGAAGATCAGGGGGCGACGCGGACCGGGACGCCGGTTTCGAGGGATTCCTGGGCGGCGTCAGCAACCTTGGAAGCAGCGACGGCGTCCTCGGGCGTGCATGGATTCTTGCGCTCTCCCAGGACCAATTCCACGAACGCAGCCATCTCGGAACGGTACGCCTGGTCGAAGCGCTCAGCAAAGGTCTGATGGGACTTGCCGGACGGGAACGCAACCCCTGGCTCAGCTGAACGGACAGCCATCTGGTCATCCATGCCAACCACCACCGAGCCTTCCGAGCCTTGAAGTTCCAGCCGCACGTCATGCCCGGCCCCGTTGTAACGGCTGGCCGAAACCGTACCCACCGTGCCGTCGTCGAACGTTACTACCGCCAGGGCGGTATCGACGTCGCCCACCTCACCGATCGCGGGGTCGCCATTGTTGGAGCCCTTGGCATAGACCTCCACAATTTCCTTGCCCGTGAGCCAGCGAAGGATGTCGAAATCGTGGACGGAGCAGTCCCGGAACAGCCCGCCCGAGGTTGCCAGGAACTGAACGGGCGGCGGGGTCATGTCGCAGGTGAGGGCGCGGACGGAGTGGATCCAGCCCAACTCCCCGGCTTCGTAGGCGCGCTTGGCTTCCAGGTAGCCGGCATCGAATCGGCGTTGGTGGCCGATCTGCACGGTTCCATCCTTGTCGCGGATGTACTCAAGGACTGGCAAGGAATCCGCCACATTCACGGCCACGGGCTTCTCACAGAACACCGGGATTCCAGCATCGACGCCCGCGCGGATGAGGTCCGGGTGTGTCGCCGTTCCGGTTGCGATGACCAGCCCGTCCACCCCCGAAGAGATCAGCTCCGCCACTGAAGCCACGAATTCCGCTCCAAAGTCAGCGGCCACAGAACGGGCGTGCTCCTCCGCCACGTCGGTCAGCTTGAGTTGGACCTGGACACCTTCCGGGTTCAGGACTTGGTTGAGCGAGGTGATGTTCCTGGCATGCATTACACCGATCCGGCCAACACCCACCAGGCCAAGGGTCACTTGCTTGATCATTATCTGTCTCCGTCAGTGCAGCAGAAGTTGAGTCTTAAGAGGGATTCTTGAGGCGACACTAAACCTTGTCAGTTTGTCCTGTCAAATGGCACTAGCCGCAGAGGCGTTCAGTGCCGCGTCGGCTTCCTTAAGGACCTTTGCCGCAACTTCAAGTCCTTCGATGCGGCCAAGGGAAACGTCCTCGTGTTCGATGTTGACCAGCATGTTGGGGTCAACCTCGTAAAGGGCACGGAGGAACTCGGTCCAAAACGCTGTGTCGTGCCCGCGGCCCAAGGCAACAAAGTCCCAGGCGGAGTTCTTGGGCCATTCGTTGGCCCACTCGTCGCCGCCCAGGTTGGTGCGGGGCTCATCCGGTGAGAGCCGGCGGAAGCTGTTGTCCAGCACGCCGTAGAGCGCAGCATTTTCCTTGTTGACGCGGACGTCCTTGGCAGCGGCCTGGAACACGAGAGGCCCGAGTTCTCGGACCACGGCCACCGGGTCCATCTGCTGCCAGAACAGGTGGGAAGCGTCCAGTTCAACGCCCACATGGGTGGCGCCGGTGAGCTCGATCAGCTTGTAGACATCGGCGGTGTTGAAGACGATGTTCTGCGGGTGCAGTTCCAGCGCCACCTTGACGTCGTGGTCGGCAGCGAGGCGGTCGGTTTCCTTCCAGAACTCAGCAGCCACGCCCCACTGGTAATCCAGCACATCCAGGGCCGCAGAGTTCCAGGCGTTGACCACCCAGTTGACGGTGGTGGCTCCTGGTTCTCCGCCTGGCAGGCCGGACATGGTGACCACGCGGTTTTGGCCGAGGCGGTGGGCCAAACGAATGGAGCGGCGGATGTCTTCCGCGTGCTTTTCGCCGATCTCACGCTTGGGGTGCAGCGGGTTGCCGTTGCAGTTCAGTCCCGCAATGGAAACGCCGGTGCCCTCGAAGATCGCCAGGTAGTCGTCGCGCGCAGCGTCGCTTTCCAGGATCTGGTCAAAAGTGGGGACGTGCACGGCAGGCAGGAACCCGCCGGTGTTGATCTCGATGCCCGTGAGGCCCAGATCGGCAATGACCTTCAGTGCTTCCGGGAGCGGACGGTCGTGCAGGATCGCGTTGTAGACGCCGAGCTTCATAGCGTGATCTTCTTTCCGTTGTTAAGGGCGGATTCGGTGACGGCTCCGAGGAGTTCCATGTTGCGGACACCTTCGTCAAAGGTGGCGCAGCGGGGCAGGGATGATTCTTCGTTGAGGCCTGCGACCTCTTCGAGGAATGCCCGTGCCTGGTAGCCGAAGGCGTCGTTCTGGCCGAAGCCAACTTCCGGGGCGTCCATGGCGAGGCCGCCGGCGATGTAGGGGTGGCCGGGGCCGAGGCTGACTTGACGGTAGCCGTTTTCATTTCCGGAACCATCGTTGAGGAACAGCTGGATTTCGGACGGCCGGCGCTGGTCGAACTTGGCGGCGCCGTTCTCGCAGAAGACCTCAAACTGGAGGCCGTTGGCGTGACCGGCTGCGACGCGGGAAACTTCGAAGCTTCCAGCACCATTCGCGAACTCTGCATTGAAGGCCGCGTAGTCATCGTTCTCGACGGCCTCGAACGTGTCACTGACGGCAACGTGGTCGTGGCCCGTGACGGCCGCGAGAGGCAGGGGCCGCTTGTCGATCGCCGTGGCGAGCCGGCCACCGCTGATGGATTTGATGTCGCCACACAGGAATTCGGAGACATACGTCAGGTGACTTCCGACGTCGGCAAGCGCACCGGAGCCGGGGCCGCCCTTGTAGCGCCAGCTCATGGGAGCCGAAGGGCTGAAGCCGTAGTCGGTCCAGTACCGGCCACTGAAGTGCAGGACATTACCCAGGACGCCACTGCGGATCAGGTCACGGATGTAGGCGATGCCCGGAGTCCGGCGGAACGTGAAGCCGATACGGGCCAGTGTTCCACGGGTTTCAGCAGCGCGGGCAGCGTCAGCCATGGCGCGGGCGTCTTCCAACGTGTCACTGAGGGGCTTTTCGCAGAGAACGTGTTTGCCGGCAGCGAGCAGGCCTTCCACCACTTCGCGGTGCAGCGAGTTGGCGATAACCACGCTGACGACGTCGATGTCGTCAGCTTCTGCGATGGCCTGCCAGGACGTGTCGTTGCGCTCGTAGCCAAAACGGCGGGCAGCGAGGGAACCGAATTCGGCGTTGACGTCACCGATCGAGACCAGGCGGACCGGGGGCAGCACGGGGCTGTAGAGGGCAGATGCCGTGCGGTATGCAGCAGCATGGGCTTTGCCCGCCATGCCTGCACCGATGACGGCGACGCCGAGGCTTTCAGCCATTGATTTCTCCTTTGAAATTTCGCCGCCGCGCGGGGCGCAGGACGGCATTTTGTAGCGCTACAATTTTTGCACTGGGTTTGAGCGTAACTATGTCTATATGTCCTGTCAATCCTTAACCGACTATCCTCAAGGACAGACAAGAAAGGCACACCGATTCCGTTGAACAGCGCACAGACCCGACGCCCCACCCTCTACGACGTCGCCACCCAGGCCGGAGTCTCGCCGTCGTTGGTTTCCTTGTTCCTCAAGGACCCGGGGAAGATCAGCGAAAAGCGTCGGGACGCCGTCCAAAAGGCCATCCACGATCTTGGCTACCGGCCCAGCCGCGCTGCCACAACCCTCGCCAGCAACCGCACCAAGAGCATTGGCCTGGTGATCGACGATTACCGGAATCTCTGGTTTGTAGACCTCCTCCGTGGGATGGAATCGGTTCTTTCAGACCTCGGCTACCAGGTCATGCTCGCGGACTCGCGGCCAGGAGAGAACCGCATCAAGGAAGCGACGGACGGCCTGCTGGCCATGCACGTGGATGCCCTGGTCCTTGCGGCCGAACCCAGCGAGTCCATGCTCACCAAAACGTGGGTCCCCACCGTGGTTGCCGGATGGCGGAATGGCATCCCGACAGGTGTGGACCTGATAACCAACGACGACGACCGCGGGGGCTCCATGGCAGCGGACCACCTGCTGGGGTTGGGCCACAGCCGCATCGGCCACCTTTCAGGGTCCGACGGCGCGTCAGCACACCGGCGCGCCGGTTACCAACGCGCCCTGGACGCTGCCGGCGTCGAAGTCGTCATCGGCGAGTCTGCAGGAACGTCGGAAGAAGACGGATACGGCTCCGCCTGTTGGCTTCTGGACCACCACCCGGACACCACAGCAATCTTCGCCGCCAACGACACCATGGCGCTCGGCGCTTTCGCCGCCATCAAGGCCCGCGGACTTTCAGTCCCCAAGGACATTTCAGTGATCGGGTACGACAACTCCCCGTTGGCCAAGTCGCGCTTCCTGGACCTCACGTCCATCGATAACCGAAGCGACCTTGTGGGCGTGGACGCAGCGCGAAGGCTGCTGGCCCGTATCGAAGATCCAACGCTGGAGCCGGAGCGGAAGCTCATTGAGCCGACGCTTGTACTTCGCGGCACGACGTCGGCCGTTCGCTAACGAACCGGACACGACTCCGCCCGGAGCCATCAGGCGCTCCGGGCAGAAGTCCGCCGAACAAGCCTAGTGCCGCTTCGTGGCACCCTCCGGGGCAGCATCAGCCACACCCGCCACTTCGGCCTTGACCTCTTCAAGCGCATCGGAATGCCCGCCGAGCTGCTCCAACTCATGGGCCAACTCCGCCAGCTCTGCACCGCCGGCCATCTGGGCCGTCAGCTCATCCAAGGTGATGTCCTTCTTGTCGTAATAGCCGATCGACTTGCCCCGCTTGAGCAGCAGGAAGCGGTCCCCCACAGGGAAGGCGTGGTGCGGGTTGTGGGTAATGAAGATGACGCCGAGGCCGCGGTCGCGGGCCTGCAGGATGTACCGAAGCACCACGCCGGACTGCTTCACGCCAAGGGCGGCTGTGGGCTCATCCAGGATCAGCACCTTCGCGCCGAAGTACACGGCCCGGGCGATGGCGACACACTGGCGTTCGCCGCCCGAGAGCTGGCCGATGGGCTGGTCAACGTCGCGGAGGTCGATGCCCATCTCCGCCAACTCCTTCAGCGTGATGTCCTTCATCTTCTGGACATCCATGCTCTTGAACGGACCGAATCCGCTGATCAGTTCCGAGCCAAGGAAGAAGTTACGCCAAATGGGCATCAGTGGAACCACTGCCAGGTCTTGATACACGGTGGCGATACCGGCGTCGAGGGCGTCCCTTGGTGAATTGAACTTCCGGTCATCGCCCATCACCTGCAATGTGCCTTCGTCATGCTGGTGCAGGCCCGCGATGATCTTGATCAGCGTTGACTTTCCGGCCCCATTGTCTCCCAGGACGCAGGTGACCCGGCCGTTGTCCACCGCCATGGTTACATCGCGCAGGGCGATGATGTTGCCGTAGTGCTTGCCTACTCCCTCGAGCGAAAGCAGGTGCACGGGTGTGTGCGTCAACGGGTCCTTCTCGTTTTTCAGCAATGTCTGCTGGTCGATCTGTTGTGCGTTCATTGTTCCGGCCCCTTTACTTGAGCTCTGCCCGGCGCTTGACGATCAGGTTCACGATAGTGGCCAGCAGGAGCATCAAGCCCAGGAAGAACTTGAACCAGTCTGGATTCCATTGTGCGTACACGATGCCCTTGTTGGCCATGCCAAAGATGAACGCACCGATAGCGCCACCTACGGCCGAGCCGTAGCCGCCTGTCAGGAGGCACCCACCGATGACGGCAGCAATGATGTAGAGGAACTCGTTGCCAACACCTTCACCGGACTGCACGGCATCGAAGGCAAAGAGATTGTGCATGCCCAGGATCCAGCCGCAGAAACCAACAGCCATAAAGAGGCCGATCTTGGTCTTGGTCACCGGGACACCAACGGCGCGGGCAGCATTGGCGTCGCCGCCCACGGCGAAGATCCAGTTGCCTACGCGGGTGCGCAACAGGATCCACGATGCCACTGCCACCAGGATGATCCAGAAGAACACCGTGATCTTGACTTCCACTCCGCCGATGCTGATGGAGGAGGCGAAGACCGCCCGTGCCGATTCGAACCCGTCCAGCTTGGAGATCGACGGCGAGGAGACGCTGCCGCCGATAAGGCGGGTGAGTGCCAGATTGAGGCCTGTCAGCATGAGGAAGGTCGCCAGGGTGACGATGAAGCTCGGAAGTTTGGTCTTGACGAGAATCCAGCCGTTGATGAATCCAATGCCCAGCGAGACAACCAGTGCCAACGTGACACCAACCCATGCATTCAGTGAGAAGTTCCAGCTGAAGAGCGAGGCGGTGAGGGCGGAGGAGATCACGGCCACACCTGTGGAAAGGTCGAACTCACCGCCGATCATCAACAGGGAAACCCCTACTGCCATGATGCCAATGGTCGATGAACCGTAGAGCACGGTGGCCAGCGCGTTCGGTTGCGTGAACGTCTGGGAAACGGAGGCGAAGAAAATGAAAAGAACTACGGCTCCGACCAGTGCACCGACCTCGGGTCTCGCCAGGAACTTTTGGATCGGACTACGGCGTCCGACCCGTTCGTCGCCAGGGGCCTTGGCCCCCGCCGGCGGCAGAGTTGTTGTATTTGCCATAGGAATGACTCCTTGTTGGTCAGGCTGCGCGACGGTTCCCCGCCGCGCAGCCGGATGCCTGGATCTAGCGGACGCCCTGCTGGGCGAACTTGAGGACATCTGAGGCGTTGGTCTTGTCCACGATGGTTGGCCCGGTCAGAACAGGCTGGCCGCCGCCGATCTTGAAACCGCCGCGCTTTGCCTGCCACAGGGCATCGACAGACATGTAGCCCTGAAGCCATGGCTGCTGGTCAACGGTGAAGATCACTTGGCCGTCAACGATCTTCTGGGCGAGATCGGCATTGAGGTCGAAGCTGGCCACCTTGGCCGAACTGCCTGCGTCAGTGACGGACTTGAGCAGGGTGAGGGTGATGGGGGCGCCAAGACCGATGATCACATCGGCATCTTTGGACGCCTGGAGTTTCGCTGTAGCCGTCGACTGGACCGCGGTCATGTCCTTGCCATCGACGTAGAGGATTTCTGTTGCCGGCACCTTTGCTTTCACGCCGGCGCAGCGCGCTTCCAGGCCGACGTGACCCTGCTGCTGGATGACGCAAACGGGGTGCTTGTAGCCTTCTGCAGCGAGACGGGTGCCCACCGCTTCGCCTGCAAGCTGCTCGTTCGATCCGAAGTGAGTGAAAGCGCCCAGCTGGCTGGAAACGGATTCACCGGCGTTCAGGCTCACAACCGGGATGCCCGCAGCGGTGGCCTTTTTCAGGACATCCTTCAAGGCGTCCGGGGTTGCCAGCGTGACAGCAATGCCGTCCACCTTCTGGTCGATGGCCTGCTGAACAAGCTGCGCCTGGCGTCCGGCTTCGGGATCGCTTGTGTACAGGAGTTCTACGTTGTCCTTGCTCGATGCTTCTTCTGCGCCCTTGCGGACAATATCCCAGAACGTGTCCCCGGCCGCCGCATGCGTAATAAGGGCTACTTTGATGCGCGCCGTGCTGGCCACCTGCCCGGCGGCTGCACCTCCGCCGGAATCTGCCGGTTTTCCGCCCTGGCTCGAACAGGCGCTCAGGGCCACCAATGGAACCACTGCTGCGACGACCGCCGCTTTGCGCCACGAGAATTTTGCCACCGTTATCTCCTTTGATGTCAGCTTCGGGCGTCCGGGGACTCGTGCCCGGATCGCCTGCTACCTCGATCATGGTGACTCGCCTCACACTTTGTCAATACTTTGTCCTGACATTAGGATGTTTTAACGTAAGCTCCTCGAGTAGATGGCACCACGACAGGACGTGAAGCCATTTCCTTGACCAGCACAGCCCGGCTGCTATTATCAGAAAAAGGCAGTATGTCCTATCAAGAGAACATGAGCGGACATACTCATCCATCCGGCCGGGATACTGCTTTTCCCGGCCGGGCTTCCGCAGGCTAGGAGAAACCAGTGGCGAACCAACTCAGCCTCAGCATCGACCGTTCGTCCCCGGTGCCGCTCTACCACCAAGTGGTCCAGGGAATCGAAGCCGCCATCCACAGCGGCGTCCTGGAGCCGGGCAGCCGGTTGGACAACGAGATCGACCTTGCTGCACAGCTCAATCTGTCCCGCCCCACCATGCGAAAGGCCATGGACGAACTGGTCCGTTCGGGCCTCCTGGTCCGTAAGCGCGGCGTGGGAACGCAGGTTGTTTCAAGCCAGGTCCGGCGGCCACTGGAGCTCTCCAGCCTTTTTGATGACCTCAGTAACAACGGCAAGAAGCCCACCACGGACGTGCTTAGCTTCTCCCACGTGGAGGCCGACGCCGCAACGCTCACCGCGCTTCAGCTGCCTCCTGGGTCAAAGGTCTACCACTTCACCCGCCTCCGCAAAGTTGGCGGCAAGCCCCTGGCGCTCATGGAGAACTGGGTCCGTGATGACATCACCAGCATGGATGAAGCCCAGCTCTCCAGCGAGGGACTCTATTCCATCCTTCGCCGCGGTGGCGTGAACTTCCGATTGGCATCCCAGCGCATCGGCGCCATGATCGCCAATGACTACCAGGCCCCACTCCTCGAAGCCGAGGTCGGATCAGCCTTGGTCACCATGGAACGTACCGCGGTGGACGATACCGGACGCATGGTTGAAACCGGACACCACGTTTACCGCGCCGATTCCTACAGCTTTGAAATGACACTCGTACAGCGCTAACGCAAGGACACAAACTTATGGCCAACTGGGTCTACCCGCTGGGAACAGCCACTGACGGCAAATGGGACATCTCGCTCGGCGCTTCCGATTCCACTCTCGCGATCGACGGCTGGGCCCATACGGGACTGAAGGTGGCGACGCTCGCGGCGGGTGCCGCCGTCGAGCTTCCTTCCGCTGGAGAAGAGCGCATTGTGGTTCCGTTGAGCGGTTCGTTCACCGTAACGGTCGACGACGGCGAGTACAGCCTCGCGGGCCGGCAGTCGGTTTTCCACGGGCCAAGTGACGTCCTGTACACAGGCATCAATAGGGCCGTCACCATCAGTTCGCACGACGGCGGCCGGGTTGCGGTTGCGACGGCACCGGCCAAGGCTGACTACCCTACTCGCCTGATCACGGCGGCCGAGACCCCCGTGGAGCTGCGGGGCGCCGGCAACTGCTCCCGGCAGGTCCACAACTTCGGCACACCGGCAGCGCTGGAAGCTGATCGCTTTATTGTTTGCGAGGTCATCACACCTGCCGGCAATTGGTCCTCCTACCCTCCGCATAAGCACGATGAGGAGAAGGAAGGCGAGACCAGCCTGGAGGAGATCTACTACTTCGAAACGCGGGTGGCCCCGGACTCCCCAGCCCCCGCGGATTCAGACGCAATCGGCTACGCCCGGGTCTACGCCTCTGACGACCGGCCCATCGACGTCTCCGCGGAAGTCCGGACCGGTGATGTTGTCCTGGTTCCCTACGGCTGGCATGGGCCGGCGATGGCAGCTCCGGGCTACGACCTCTACTACCTCAACGTCATGGCCGGCCCCGGACGGGTCCGTGACTGGCTCATCAGCGACGACCCGCACCACGGCTGGATCCGCCAGACCTGGGAAGGCCAGGACGTGGATGCCAGGCTCCCTTTTACGGCCTGACGCATGGATAACAGATGCCCCTGTGACTCTTGGTCACAGGGGCATTCTTGGTGTTGAGCACTATTTGGCTTGGGCGATGTAGTCGTTCATCGTCTTGAGCTGGTACCTGGAAACGTCCTCGGCGTTCTCGTCTTCCGCGAAGACGCTGGAGACCATCACGGTGTTCTCCTTGTCCAGGAATCCGATCTCCTTCAAGCCACCGAAGAACTCGTCCCAGTTCACGTCCCCGTCACCGATCTTGAGGTGTTGGTGGACGCGGACAGCGTTGCCCGGCGGGTTGGTGATGTACCTGAGGCCGTGGGAGGCGTGGTGGTTCATCGTGTCGGATACATGCACCAAGCGGAGTTTGTCGCCCGCCGCCCGCATGATCTCCAACGGCTTGTTGCCCATGTGGAACGTGTGGGAGGCAACGTAGACCATGCCAATGTTCGGGGAGTTCACGCCCCGGATCACGCGCAGCGCGGCCAGTCCGTCTTCCACGAAGTCATCCGGATGGGGATCAATGAGCACGTCCATGTCTTCGCGCTCGATGATCGGCAGGAGTTCCTCCATGGAGCGGTAGAAGGCGCGTTCAGACTCCTCGGCCTTCTCCGGACGGCCGCTGAACTCCGTGTTCATGGTCTGGACGCCGAGGTCCACGGCGATCTGGATGGCCCGCTTCCAGTACCGGACCGCAGCTTCCCGGGCGTCCTCATCGGGTCCGGACCACCGCAGGACGGGCAGGACGGAGGCGATTTCAACGCCAGTGTCCTTGCACGCTGCCTTCAACTTGCCCACGAGCTCGTCATCAGCCTTCGGGTGGTTGAAGAACGGGATGAGGTCCGCATGCGGCGTCATCTGCAGGTACTTGTAGCCGAGATCCGCGGCGACGCGCGGGAACTCCAGAAGGCTGTGCGTGTGATGGAACGGTGTGGGATCAAGGGCAATCTTCATGTCCGTGTCCCTACTTGTAGAGATCCGGCTTGGTGTTCAACTGGACCTTGACCTTTTCGCCCGACTTCTGCGCTTCGACGCCGGCCTCGCAGCAAGCGGCCGTGGCGTAGCCGTCCCAAGCGGTGGGGCCGCCGATTTCGCCGCGGAGGGCGGCGTCCACCCAAGCCTGCACCTCGACGTCGTACGCTGCTCCAAAACGCTCCTCGAAGCCCGGGGTGACGCTCCCGCCCCACTTGCCAGAGGTCTGGATGTACGGGCCGCTGTCCCCGCCGATGCTCACTATGCCGTCCTCGAAGGACGCCTGAGTGGCAACCTGGTAGCCGAACTTTGCGTTGACGTAGATCTCGACGTCGGCCAAGACTCCCGATTCAGTTTCAAGCAACACATGCTGGGGGTCGTGCTGGCCATTCGGGGCGTTGCGCGTCGGCTTACCCAGACGGACCTGCACCGACGTGATTTCCTCGCCGGTGAAGTAGCGGATGGCATCGAACTCATGGACCACGGAGTCGTTGATCAGCATCTCGTTGGTGAAGCCCTCCGGCGTGGTGGGGTTGCGGTGCTGGTGGTGCAACATCAACAGCTCCCCCAATTCGCTGTTGCGGATGATCGAACCCAGCGCCGAATACTCGGCATCAAAGCGGCGCATGAAACCCACCTGGATGCGCTTGTGGCCCAACGCCAGTTCAGCCTGGACAACCTTCCACGCGCTTTCTGCATCCGGTGTCAGCGGCTTCTCGCAGAGAATCGGGAAGTCCTTCTCCAAGGCCTTGTACAGGATTTCCTCATGCAGGAAGCCCGGCGTGGCGATCAGGACGGCGTTGACGTCACCATTGTTCAGCGCCTCATCGGCACTGGACAGTGCCACGGCGCCGTCGATTCCTTCAACGGCAGCCTGCGCGCGGGCAAGGTCAACATCGACGACGGCGGCTACTTCAGCGCCGTGGATGCGGGTGTTCAGGCGCTTGATGTGGTCGGCACCCATACGGCCTGCGCCGATGACGGCAACGCGGAGAATCTTTGTCACTTTTCTATCCTTCGTGAGGTTCGTTCTTGTTACAGGGCCCGCGTGCGGGAGCTACTGGACCCGCGTGCGCGAGCCGCAGGAAAGCAGGTAGTTGCGTGTTCGCTTGGCGATGGGCATCGGTACATCGAACGCTACCGGGTACATGTCCTGCTCCACGATGCCGAAGATCGGCCGGTTGAGGCCTTCCACAGCTTCAATAACGGCGCGCAAGTCCGGAAGCCCGTTGGGCGGCTCGGTCATGACGCCGGCCAGGTTGGCAGCAGCCCAGGTCATGTTCTTCTCGTTGACCTCTGCCAGGATCTCCGGGTTGATCTGCTTGAGGTGCAGGTAGCCGATCCTGTCCGGGTAATTCTTGATGAGCTCAAGGCTAGAAGCGCCACAGTATTCCGCGTGGCCCGTGTCCAGGCAAAGGTTCAGGTACTGCGGATCTGTTGCTGCCAACAGGGTTTCGATGTCCTGTTGCGCGCCAACGTGCGAGTCAGCGTGGGAGTGGAACTGCTGGTGCAGGCCAAAGTCCTCCAACAGGACCTTGCCCATCCGGTTGTGGCCTGCGAAGAGATCAGCCCATTGCTCGTCGGTCAGTTCGCCATTCTCTACGGCCTCACCCGTGACGTCGTCGCGCCACATAGCCGGGATAACCACAATGTGCTCGCCACCCATTGCCGCAGTCAGTTCGGCCACCTTGCGTGCCGGCTCCCAGGCTTCGTCGTACTGCCTGGCACCACGGTGGAAGGCAGTGAACACCGTTCCTGCAGTGACCTGGAGGTCGCGCTGCTTGAGCTCTTCTGCCAAGCGGGTGGGGTCGTTCGGCAGGTAGCCGTACGGACCCAGTTCGATCCATTTGTATCCGGATTCAGCAACCTCGTCCAGGAACCGTTCCCACGGAGTCTGCTGGGGGTCATCCGCAAACCACACACCCCAGGAATCGGGAGCGGTGCCGATGATGAGCTTGTTCTCGACGTCAGTCATGACAGCGGTGTCTTTCTCTATCAGGGCCCACACCGCCAGGGTTCCCTGGCCGAGCTTGCGAGGCGAGGGTGGCGGTGGGGATGGGTTAGTTGGAGGGGAAGTTGTAGGAGGCTTCGGAGGCGTGGGTGGGTTCGGGCCAGCGGGAGGTGATGACTTTGCCGCGGGTGTAGAAGGAGACGCCTTCGGGGCCGTAGATGTGCTTGTCACCGAAGAGGGAGTTCTTCCAGCCGCCGAAGGAGTGGTAGGCCACCGGGACGGGCAGGGGCACGTTGATACCCACCATCCCGACCGTGACCGAGCGCTGGAACTTGCGGGCGTTCGCACCGGAGGAGGTGAAGATCGCGGTGCCGTTGCCGTACGGGTTGGCGTTGATCAGCGCGATGCCTTCCTCCAGGTCGGCGACGCGGACCACCACCAGGACGGGTCCGAAGATTTCCTCCGTGTAGGCGCTCATTTCGGTCTTGACGTGGTCGATCACGGTGGGGCCGACCCAGAACCCGTCTTCATGGCCCGGGACCACCAGGTCACGGCCGTCCACCACCATCGCCGCACCGGCGGTTTCGGCCTCGGTGACAATCCCGACGATGCGTTCCTTCGAAGCCGGGGTGATGACCGGACCCATCTCCGCGCCGGGTTCGGTACCGTTGCCGACCTTCACCGCCAACGCACGTTCCTGAACCTTCTTCACCAGCAACTCCGCAGCATCCCCCACAGCCACGGCAACCGAGATCGCCATACACCGCTCCCCCGCGGAACCAAACGCGGCAGCCGCGAGGTGGTCCGCGGCGTTGTCCAGGTCCGCGTCGGGCATCACGATGGCATGATTCTTCGCCCCGCCCAAGGCCTGCACACGCTTGCCGTGCTTCGTGGCCGTCTCATGCACGTACTGCGCGATCGGGGTGGAACCCACGAAACTAATGCCGTCCACGTCCGGGTGGGTCAGCAGCCCGTCAACTGTTTCCTTCCCGCCGTGCAGGACCTGGAACACCCCATCAGGCAACCCCGCCTGCTTCCACAGGCTCGCGAGCAGCATCGGCGCGGACGGGTCCCGCTCGGAGGGTTTGAGGATAAACGCGTTACCCGTGGCGATAGCCATCGGGGCCATCCACAACGGCACCATCACCGGGAAGTTGAACGGCGTAATACCCGCCACGACACCCAACGGTTCGCGGAAGGAAAAGACATCGATTCCGGTGGAGACCTGGTCCGAATAGTCACCCTTGAGCAGCTGCGGGATCCCACAGGCGAACTCGATCACCTCCAGGCCACGGCCGATCTCACCCTTCGCATCCGAGAGGACCTTGCCATGCTCGGCCGTGATCAACTCAGCAAGCTCATCCACGTGCCCGGCCACGAGTTCACGGAACTTGAACAACACACCCGTGCGCTTCGCCAGCGAAATATCACCCCAAGACTCCGCAGCTTTCTTCGCAGCAGCCACCGCAGTGTTCAGGTCAGCCTCGTTCGCCAGGCGCAACTCAGCGGACACCTGGCCGGTGGCCGGGTTGTACACCGGCTGGGTGCGGTCGCCCTCGCCCGTGGACTCGGCGCCATTGATGAAATGGTTAATGGTGGTCAGTGTGGTCGTCGTCGACATGCGGACTTCCTTTGATCTGTGGGACGTTAGCTTGGGGGAGGTTAGCCGAGCAGTTTGCGCTGGCGGTTCTTGTGCTGCGTGTAGGTCTCGTAGGCCTGCTGGGTGGATTCGAGGTCCGAGACCTGGGAGACGGGAACGTCCCACCAGGACTCCGAGCCGGGGGCGTCCAGCAGAGGATCGGACTCGATGTGAATGACGATCGGGCCGGTTTCGGGGGCTGCTTTGGCTTCCTTGATGGCAGCGCCGAGGGATTCGATGACGTTCTCGCACGGTTCGATCCGGATGACTTTCGCGCCCAGGGACTCGGCGTTGGTGGCCAGGTCGATCGGCAGGTGCTCACCGGCGTCGAAACTGTGCTGTTCCTTGTCAAGGACCCGGTACTGCGTCCCGAATCGCTGGGAACCGAGCGACTCGGACAGTGAACCGATGGAGGCGTAGCCGTGGTTCTGGATCAGGACCACGATCAGTTTGATGCGTTCGGCGACGGCGGTGACCAGTTCGGTGTGCATCATCAGGTACGAACCGTCCCCCACCATCACGACGACGTCCCTGTTGGGACCGCCGGCAGCGGCTTCGGCCAGAGCGGCGCGCTTTACGCCCAGCCCGCCCGGGATTTCGTAGCCCATGCAGGAGTAGGCGTATTCCACGTGGTAGCCGAACGGGTCGCGGACGCGCCACATCTTGTGCAGGTCACCAGGAAGCGAGCCCGCAGCGCAAATAACGACGTCCTGGTCATCCATGGCCTTGTTCGTGGCGCCGATGATCTCGTTCTGGGCCGGCAACGGCGTGTACCGGGTGTCGAAGGCCTCGTCCACGATCGCGTTCCAGCGCTTCTTCTCGGCTGCGACCTTCTCTTCCAGATCAGCACCAACGCGGTAGCCGCCCAGCGCCTGGTTCAGCTTCCCGAGGGCCTTGCGGGCGTCAGCGACTATCGGGATGGTGGTGCCGTGCTTGTACGCATCGATCGGGGCGACGTTGATGTTCACGAACTTCACGTCCGGGTTCTGGAACGCCGTGCGGGACGCAGTGGTGAAGTCTTCGTAGCGCGTGCCGATGCCGATGATGAGGTCCGCTTCGGCAGCGATGGCGTTGGCCGCCGTCGTGCCCGTTGAGCCAATGGCACCAAGGGAGAACTTGTGGTCCCATGGCAGGACGCCGACGCCCGCCTGCGTGTTCCCCACCGGAATGCCGGTGAGTTCGGCAAAGGCTGCGAGTTCCTCGTTGGCGTAGGCGTAGAGCACGCCGCCGCCGGCGATGATCAACGGGCGCTTGGCTGCACGGATGGCCTCAACAGCGCGTCGGATGTCATCGTCCTCGGCCTCGGGACGGCGGATTCGCCACTCACGCTCGGCCAGGAACTCTTCCGGAACGTCGAGGGCTTCGGCCTGGACGTCCTGCGGCAGGGAGATCGTGACTGCACCGGTCTCGGCCGGGTCAGTCAGGACACGCAGGCCGTGGTGGAACGCCGAGAACAACTGCTCCGGCCGGGACACCCGATCAAAGAACTTGGACAGCGGGCGGAAGGCATCATTGACTGTGATGTCGTATGCGTACGGCAGCTCCAACTGCTGCAGCACGGGATCCGCGGCACGGGTGGCGAACGTGTCGCTCGGCAGCAGCAGCACAGGCAGGCGGTTGGTGGTTGCCAAGGCAGCCCCCGTCAGCAGGTTCGAGGAACCCGGACCGATGGAAGTGCTGATCGCGAAGGTCTGGCGACGACGCGTGTGCCGTGCGTAGCCAACTGCCTGGTGTGCCTGGGCTTGTTCGTTGCGGCCCTGGTAGTAAGGCATGATGGACGGGTCCGTGGCCTGGTACTGCTTCAACGCCTGGCCAACGCCGGCAACGTTGCCGTGCCCGAAGATACCGAACATGCCCGGGATGAGGCGCTCACGGTACTCCTGGCCACCGATGGAATCCACCGTGTACTGCTTGGAAAGGAACTCGACCACGGCCTGCGCCACGGTCATCCGACGGGTTGCTGTTCCTGTTGAGGTCCGCATGGCGGGGCTACTCCGATACTTTCACTGGAATACGGTCTGACGAGGTGTGCTCCCCCGCAGCTGGTGCAGGCCCGGTCGAAGGTGCAGTGCTGTTCAACAGCGAGGCGGCTGTCGCCACCGCACCCGCCACATCGCCGTCGTGCGGGTAGAGCAGCGTCCGGCCCACCGTGAGGCCGCGGACGCCCGGGAGCGCGAGGGCGGCCTGCCAACTGGCGAAGACTTCGTCCTGGGAGCCGTCGGGGTCACCACCCAACAGCACAGTAGGAAGGGTGGTGGAGGCCATGACGCGCTCCATGTCGGCCACCACGGGCAGTTTCATCCACGTATAGGCACTCGTGGAACCCAGGCCCTCGGCGATACCAACGGACTTGATCACGGCGTCCGCGCGGAGGTCGTTGCGGACCTTGCCATGGGCGTCACGCACCGACAGGAACGGCTCCACCATGGCGATGAGCTTACGTTCGGCCAACGAATCGATGGCTTTTGCGGTCGCTTCAAGGGTGGCCACCGTGTCCGGGTCTCCCAGACAGATACGCGTGAGCATCTTGCCGCCGTCGGCACCGAGTGCCTGCAAGGCGGCAGCTGTGTGGCCGGTGAACCGGTCATCGAACTCGTTGACCAGGCCAGCCAGGCCACCACGGTTCATCGAACCGAAGATCAGTTTGCCATCCAAAGCACCCAGCAGCAGCAGGTCATCCATGATGTCCGGTGAGGCAAGGATTCCATCCACGGCCGGATTGGCGAGGGCGATCTGCAGCCGGTCCAGGAGGTCCCGGCGATCGGCCATTGCCATCGGCTCCGGCCCAACCGACAGGGCACCACGGGCCGGATGGTCCGCCGCAACAATGAAGTTCTGGACCCCGTGCTTCAACCCAGGGTGGCGACGCCGGGTGGCAGCCGCGCGTGCGACGGCTTCCGGGTCCTCGAGCCGGATGCGGCTCAAGTGCTCGTACCGGCGGGGGTCATCGTTCAGGCTCAACGGACTGCTCCTTCTGCGAACGTGGGTGCTGCCGGCGTGGAAGCTCCCGGGATCCGCCGGCCGCGTTCCGCGAGCAGCGAGGTGACCTCATCCGGCGTCGGCATCGCATCCGCGCAGGATACGCGGGAGGCAACGATCGCACCCGCGGCATTTGCGTAATCCAGCACCTCGGACAACGGCCAGCCGGACAGCAGGCCATGGCAGAAAGCGCCGCCGAAGGAGTCCCCGGCGCCCAGGCCATTGACGGTTTCCACCGGAACAGGGGCTGAGACGACACGCTCAGTGCGGGTCTTGGCCATGACGCCTTCCGGGCCGAGCTTCACCACCGCGATCTCGACGCCGGCTGCCAGCAGGCGGTCTGCCTGCTCATCCGGCGTCCCCTCACCTACGGCTACCGCGCACTCTTTGTCGTTGCCGATCGCGACTGTGACGTGCGGGAGGATCCTGGCAACTTGTGCGCGGGCTTCCTCTTCCGAATCCCAGAACATCGGCCGGTAATCCAGGTCCAGGATGGTGAACTGGCCTTCCTTCAAAGCAGTCCGGGGCCGGGCCTCGTGGGCGGCGATGTGCGCGCTGCGGCTGGGTTCCTGGCAGAGGCCTGTCACCGTGGACCAAAAAATGCCCGCGTCCCTGATAGCAGCCAGATCCAACTCCTCGGCTTTGATCTGCAAGTCCGGTGCCGTGGGGAAGCGTCCGTAGAAGTAGAGAGGGAAATCTTCCGGCGGCTTGATCGCGCAGAAAGTCACCGCTGTGGGGTACTCCTTGACCGGGGAGACGAACGAATCATCAACATTGAACTTGCGCAGTTCCCGGTGCAGGTAGCTTCCGAACGCGTCGTCGCCCGTGCGGGTGATGACACCGGCGCGGCGGCCGTGGCGCGCAGCAGCGACCGCCACGTTGGAGGGCGAACCTCCCAAATACTTGCCGAAGGACGTCACATCCTCCAGGTCCACCCCAATATCGTTCGGGTAGATATCAACGCTGATGCGCCCGATCGTAAGCAGTTCGTGGGTCACGATGATCGTTGACCTTTCTCTTGTGAACTCTGAACCTTTGAGCGCTGGGCCCCAATGCCTTGCCACCCCTCAGTGAGCGGGGCCACATGACTACTTTGCCCCAGATTTCATGTCCTGTCAAAGGTTTGTACTGACATATTTACAACATGACACGGACTGTATCTACTTGCGTGGGATGGCCAATTCTCCGGAGACATATTGGCTGCGCCCGAAGCCGAAAGACCAGTCGCCAGGAGAGTTCTCCATGTAGCCGATGAAGACATCCTCACCCTTGACACCAAGCCCACCAAGCCCTTCGGTGATGGCCTCGAAGAGCGAGCTCTTCGCCGTCTGGCTGCGGCCGCCCTGGGTGAAGATCTGGATCATGATCACGCCAAGGCTCCGCCCAAAACCCAACCCGGCATCCTGGGCCACGATTTGCCCCTCCGGATGTTCAGTGAGGATGTGGAAGTAGTCACGCTCAGGGATCTCATACTCAGAGACGATTGCATCGTGGATGGCCCGGCTGATGGCGACCAATTCGTCCGCCGACCTGCCCTGATTGACGTCGATTCTTACCAATGGCATGTTTGCGCGCTCCTTGGAAGTAGTTTGTCCTGACATACTAACAAAGATTCAGGCGGGAAGGTATAGGCCCACAACGCGCGTTAAAGCACGACGGCGGCCCCGCCACCTTCCGTGGGAAAGGTGCGGAGCCGCCGTCGTGCTTTAAAGAGCAACGCGGGGTCACTTTGAGCCCATTCCACAGTCAGGAATGGGCCGTAAGTGACCCCGCGTTGCTTTGGGTACTAGAGGGTTGCGTAAACCTCGCGCAGCAGCTTGGCAGTTTCGGACGGCGTCTTGCCGACCTTCACGCCTGCAGCTTCGAGGGCTTCCTTCTTGGCCTGTGCGGTTCCTGCGGAGCCGGAGACGATGGCGCCTGCGTGGCCCATGGTCTTGCCCTCAGGAGCGGTGAAGCCTGCAACGTAGCCAACAACCGGCTTGGTGACGTTGGCCTTGATGAAGTCAGCAGCGCGCTCTTCAGCGTCACCACCGATTTCGCCGATCATGACGATTGCCTTGGTCTCCGGGTCGGCTTCGAACGCAGCCAGGGCGTCGATGTGCGTGGTGCCGATGATGGGGTCGCCACCAATGCCGATGGCGGTGGAGAACCCGAGGTCGCGGAGCTCGTACATCATCTGGTAGGTCAAGGTACCGGACTTGGACACGAGGCCGATGGGGCCCTTGCCCGTGATGTTTGCCGGGGTGATGCCGACCAGGGCTTCGCCCGGGGTGATGATGCCGGGGCAGTTCGGCCCGATGATGCGGGTGATCTGGTTGCCGTCGGCGTCAACCTTGGACTGGGCGAGTGCCCAGAATTCGGCGGAGTCCTGAACCGGAACGCCTTCAGTGATGACTACAACGAGGCCGATGCCGGCTTCGATGGCTTCAACCACGGCGTCCTTGGTGAATGCCGGCGGAACGAAGACGATGGAGACATCTGCGCCGGTTTCAGCGATGGCTTCCTTGACGGTGCCAAAGACGGTGATTTCCTTTTCGCCGTGCAGGACCGTGCTGCCGGCCTTGCGGGCGTTGACGCCACCAACAATGTTGGTGCCGGCCTTGAGCATCAGTGCGGTGTGCTTGGTGCCTTCGCCGCCGGTGATGCCCTGAACGATGACCTTGGAGTCTTTGTTGAGGTAGATAGACATTGTCGCGTCCCTTTACTTAGCTGCGTTGGCGAGCTCGGCGGCCTTGTCGGCGCCCTCGTCCATGGTGGCGGCCAGGGTAACCAGCGGGTGGTTGGCCTCGGTCAGGATGCGGCGGCCTTCCTCGACGTTGTTGCCATCGAGGCGAACGACCAGCGGCTTGTTCGCAGCGGATCCCAGCTCTGCAAGCGCACCCACGATGCCCTTTGCCACAGCGTCACAAGCGGTGATGCCACCGAAGACGTTGACGAACACGCTCTTGACCTGGGAGTCGCCCAGGATGACGTCCAGGCCATTGGCCATGACTTCGGCGGAAGCTCCACCGCCGATGTCCAGGAAGTTGGCGGGCTTGACGTTGCCGTGGTTTTCACCAGCGTAAGCAACGACGTCCAGCGTGGACATCACAAGACCGGCGCCGTTGCCGATGATGCCTACTTCGCCGTCCAGCTTGACGTAGTTGAGGTCCTGCGCCTTTGCCTTGGCCTCGAGCGGGTCAGCCGATTCCTTGTCCTCGAGCAGTGCGTGGTGCACGTGGCGGAAGTCCGCGTTTTCGTCGAGGGTAACCTTGCCGTCGAGGGCAATGATGTCACCTGCGCCGGTGCGCACCAGTGGGTTGACCTCAACCAGGGTTGCGTCTTCCTTCTTGAAAACGTCCCAGAGCTTCAGAATGACGTCGGCCACTTTGCCGCGCAGTTCTTCAGCGAAACCTGCGGCTGCGACGATCTCGTCAGCCTTGGCCTGGTCAATGCCCACAGCGGGATCGATGGCGATCTTGGCCAGGGCCTCGGGACGCTCAACAGCCAGCTGCTCAATTTCCATGCCGCCTTCAACCGAGCACATGGCCAGGTAGTTGCGGTTGGCGCGGTCCAGCAGGACCGAGAAGTAGAATTCCTCGGCGATGTCCGCACCCTGGGCGATCATCACCTTATTAACGGTGTGGCCCTTGATGTCCATGCCCAGGATGTTGGTGGAGTGCTCAAGCGCCTCTTCGGCAGTCTTGGCAACCTTGACGCCGCCAGCCTTGCCGCGGCCACCAACCTTAACCTGTGCCTTTACGACAGTAACGCCGCCGATCTTCTCGGCAGCTGCCTTTGCTTCTTCAGGAGTGTGCGCCACGATGCCGGCGAGCACGGGTACACCGTGCGCTTCGAACATATCGCGCGCCTGATATTCAAACAGGTCCACGGTTTAGTGTCCTTCTACGTCGAAGTAGTTTTCTGTTCAGCCGGGAACCGCGATGACCGCGATAGCCAGCTGCGGAAAGTACGCGGTAACAACCAGGATTGAAGCCGGTCACATTGCGTAAGGTCCTCTCGGAACTTTAGCCCTTTGAGGAGTCCCGCCAGCTACACACTACCGGTTAAGTGAGTAACCTTACACTTCTATCGCGCGTAGAAAACTCGCAGAATGACGCGGTTTTTTGGCCGTTCATCGTCTGTTCAACGGCGATCACGACGCCTGTTTCAGGTTCCCCGTGACCTCTTTGCCGCCGTCGGAAATCAGTTGGTAGCCCTGCCTGCTGACAAAGAACGCCACGCCACCGGAGACATTCCCGCAGGCAACGCCGTCGTTATAGGCCGAGCACCGAAGGCCGTTGCGTTCGATGTTCTGGCCGTCGGCCAGCTCAGGCAGCTTGGAGATGGGGCCGCTCCGGCTCCCCTTGGGCCCGAACTCAGACTCCATTTGTGTTACGCCGGAACGACATGAGCCATAGACGGCCTTGTCCGGCGTCAGGAGAACCGTGCCACCGAGATAACCCAGCCCTGTGCCACCGCAGTCGTCTGCGACGTCGGTTGGCTCAGGTTTGGCATACTTCGCCAATTCGCAATGGACCACAGGCACCACGGCGAACTTGTTGTTGGCCGCATCGGAATACGTGTTCGCCTCATAGGGGATGTTGAGGTGGCCGCCCCTGGAGGAGGTCATGGCACACACGATGTTGCGGTCCGGCGTCACAAACGCGGTGACGCCCTCGCCGGCGGCCAGAGCGGTCTGCTCGGTAACCGGGACCTCCTTGAGCTGTTCCAGCGGAGGCAACGGCGCCGGCGGAACGTAGTCAGGGTCCTTCGTGGCGAACGAGCAGCCCGTGGCCAACACCAGGAGCAAAGCGGCAAGAATCCCCAATACAGTCCGTCGCATGCCACCAATTATGCCGTGAGGCGTCAGGCATCCAGTTTGGTCAGGGGCGCGTACCGCAGCAGCAGGCGCTTCTCACCGACGTCGAACTTCACCTTGGCGACTGTCTTGTCACCCGAGCCTTCGACTCCGAGCACAACGCCGTTGCCGAAGCTTGTGTGGTTGACCTTGTCCCCCACCACCACGGAAATGACTTCCTTTTGCGGCTGCACCCGGTTGCGTGCGACGGCGGCCGGGACGTCGGCGTCGAAACCGGCAGTTGGGCTGGCGGCAACCCCGCGTGACGTGCCTGCACCCCAGAAAGAGCCGCCGTAGCGATTGGAGCCGATGGGAGCATTTCCCCAACCGCCACCTGCCGCTTGCCGGCTCATGCCTTCACGTTTCCAGTCCACCAGCTCGGAGGGAATCTCCTCCAGGAACTGGCTGGCGGGGTTGTATTGGCTTTGGCCCCACATGCTGCGCACCTCGGAGCGCGTGACGTAGAGCCGTTTGCGTGCACGGGTAAGGCCCACGTAGGCCAGGCGGCGTTCTTCGGCCAGTTCCTTGGGGTCCGTGGCCGAGCGCTGATGCGGGAAGATCCCGTGCTCCATGCCGGTCAGGAAGACCACCGGGAACTCCAGGCCTTTGGCCGTGTGCAACGTCATGAGCGTGACAACGCCCATGCGCTTGGCTTCGGCCACCGCGGCGTCAATGTCCCCGCCGGGAGCATCAGGAATTTGGTCGGCGTCGGCCACCAGGGAAACCTGCTCCAGGAATTCGCCCAGCGAACCGTCCGGGTTGTCGCGTTCATACTCGCGGACTACGGCCACCAATTCGGCGAGGTTCTCCACGCGGGACTCGTCCTGGGGATCGTTGCTCGCGCGCAAACCGGCAAGATATCCGGTCTGCTCGAGGACAGCCTCCAGGGCTGCGGCAGCACCGGACCCGGAAGCCACCTCAGCAAGGTCATCCAGCAGCTTCACAAAGCCAAGGACGGCGTTCACCGAACGCGTTGCCATGCCGGGCGCCTGGTCAGCACGACGGGCGGCAGCCATAAAGGACGTCCGCTCGCGTTCAGCCAAGGCAGCGACGGCACCCTCGGCGCGGTCGCCGATCCCCCGTTTGGGTTCGTTCAGGACACGGCGGAGATTGACGTCGTCGTCAGGGTTCACAAGGACGCGCAGGTAAGCCAGGGCGTCTTTGATTTCCTTGCGTTCGTAGAACCGCGTGCCGCCCACAACTTTGTACGGCAGGCCCACCCGGACCAGCACGTCTTCAATGGACCTTGACTGGGCGTTGGTGCGGTAGAAGATGGCGACATCGCCAGGACGCAGCCCTTCCTCGTCCTGAAGCCGGTCAATTTCCTTGGCGATGAACTGGGCTTCGTCGTGCTCGTTCTCTCCGACGTAGCCCACGATCTTCTCGCCGTCTCCTTCTGCCGTCCACAGCCGCTTTTCCTGGCGGTTGGGGTTCCGGGAAATCACGGAGTTGGCGGCGGTGAGGATGTTCTGCGTGGAGCGGTAGTTTTGCTCCAGCTTGATGGTGCGCGCATTGGGGTAGTCGGCTTCGAACTCCACGATGTTGCGGATGTCCGCACCACGGAATGCGTAGATGGACTGATCGGAGTCTCCCACCACCGTGAGTTCGCTGGGCTCCACGTCAGTATCAGTGCCCAGGCCAACGATTTCCCTCACCAGGGCGTACTGGGCGTGGTTGGTGTCCTGGTACTCATCCACCAGCACGTGCCGGAAGCGACGGCGGTACGACTCGGCGAGCGCGGGGAAGGCCCGGAACATGTAGACGGTCTCCGCGATGAGGTCATCGAAGTCCATGGCGTTGGCTTGGCGCAGGCGCTGGGTGTAGCCCTTGAACACGTCAGCCACGGCTTGCTCGAAGGGGTCGTTGTGGTTTGCCGAGGAGACATAGGAGTCGGCGTCGATGAGCTCGTTCTTAAGAGCGGAGATCTTGTGCTGGATGGCCTTGGGCGGGAACTTCTTGGGATCAAGGTCCAGGTTCTTGGACACAAGTGTGATCAGGCGCAGGGAATCCGCGGAGTCGTAGATGGAGAAGTTCGAGTTCAGGCCCACATTTGCAGCCTCGCGGCGCAGGATGCGAACACAGGAGGAGTGGAACGTGGAGATCCACATGGCCTTGGCCCGCCCACCCACCAGGGCTTCGATACGTTCGCGCATCTCCGCGGCGGCCTTGTTGGTAAAGGTGATTGCCAGGATTTCGCCGTGGTGGGCACGCTTGGTGGCGATCAGGTAGGCGATCCGGTTACTCAACACACGGGTTTTGCCTGAGCCCGCACCCGCAACGATCAGCAACGGACTGCCGGCGTGCTTCACGGCTTCTTCCTGCTGTGGGTTCAAGCCTTGGAGGAGGGCGTCGGCGGACGGAAGCCTACCGGCCTCCTGGTTACCCCAACCACCGGAGGCAGGACGTTCATTTGTTCCAGTGCTGGACCCACCGCTGCCCTCACCGAACCGGGCACGGGATGCGCCGCCGCCCGCGTGCGAAAGCTCCGGGGCAGCCTTGGTAGCGGCTTTGGAGCCTGCGTTGAAGGGGCCGTCTGCGTAGGGGTCGAACAACATATCCATGGTGACTACCAGTCTAGGCGGTGCCTCTGACACTCAAGGGCCACCCCCAACGAGAGCACCGCCCAGGCGATCAAAAAACTACGCAAACTGCGGTACTGAGGTGAGGGCCCCACTCAGCTCGCGGACCGCCGTCGGGCCTCCTGCGATGAACCAGTTAATCCCGTTGACCTGCACGACGGCGGTGTCGCCGCCTGCAGCGCGGACGATCGCCTTGCCTGGGAGCCAGTCCCATTCCGGGCAGCTGTGCTGGAACCAGCAGCCGAGTTCGCCATCAGCCACACGGCCGAGGTCGCACGAGCCTGAACCGAACATCCGCAGTGATGCGGCGGAGACGGCAGCGGCATGCCAGGGCATGGCAGTGCGGGGGTCCGCCAACCAGGTGGGGTGGATGTAGGTTGCTGCGCAGATTTGGCCAACAGAGAGGTCTCCGGAACCTGAAATGCGTTCTCCGTTCAGGCTGGCCGGATGCTCTTCGCCGCCTAGCCAGAGCTTGTCCAGTTCGGGCTGGTAGATGGCCCCGAGCACTACGGAGGGATCAGCAACGGGATTGCCGCCGTGATCTGAATCGTCGCGTTTAAGGGCAATGGCCGAGCACCAGTACGTGGAGCCATGCAGGAAGTTGTAGGTTCCATCCACAGGATCGATCACCCAGGTCCGGCCACTGGTACCGGCAACAGAAGTGCCTTCCTCGCCCAGGATGCCATCCTCCGGGCGGCAGCGTTGCAACTGTTCCAAGACGTAAGCCTCGGCCGCATGGTCGGCTGCCGTGACGACGTCGGACACTGACGTCTTGCGCGTGCCCTGTAGTCCGCCCATCCGCATGAGCAGCGCCAGTTGCCCTGCCTCGCGGACCAGCGCGGTGGCCAATTGGTAGTCATCAAGTGATGGATCGAGTTCAGTTGCGGTGTGCCTGCCGGTGGTCATGGTCCCAGCTTATGTGGCGGGATAATGAATGACATGGCCAAGACACCAGCGCAGCGCATCAAGAAGCACGGAGCCAAGGCGGTGGTCCCTGAGCACACCCTCCCACCCGTGATCAATCCCACCACGCGGCGGACCCCCGAGAAGGCGCAGAGCAACTCCAAGCTGATTGTCATCGCAGGAGTTGTGGCCAGCTTGTTCCTGTTCTGGTACCTGCACTTGTTGACGCTGAACCAAATGACGCAGCTTTCAGGCGGGCTCGCCATGCCGGATTCGCTGATCGGCGGGTTCTCCCAGGACTACGTCGCCCAGCTTCGCGCCGCGATGGACGAGGCCGCCAGAGGCCAGTTGAACTACGTCCATAAGACTGCCGGCACGCTCTTTCCGCTGATCTTCGGCTTCAGTTGGCTCCTGCTCATCGGCACCAACGTTGCCCGAAAGTCGTGGCGCTGGGCATTGTGGGCCGCTCCCCTGCTTTTCGCCGTGGCTCACTTGTGGTCCAACGTCGCCATTGATTCGATGCTGGCTACGGAAACGCCCGACGCCGGTCAGGTTGCCCTGGCCTCCGCCGTCACCATTGCGTCGTGGGTACTGTTCCTGATCAGCCTGCTGTGCGGCGTGGCGGCTGTGTTCCTTGGACGGAAGAACGCGAAACAGCCCTGACAGCTTTCCGTTCCCTTGTGACGCGGTGAGCCACTATCAGGCCCACCAAGGACAACCCCAGGATGATCGGATACGCCATGGTGCGCTCGATGGCGCCCGGCTCCTCGACGCGCAACTGCACCGCAAGGACGTAGATGGTTGCTCCCAGGGAAACAACCCCGAACAAGAGCACCATCCCCCACATCTGCGTGTGCCCCCGCCATACCAGACCCAGTATCACCAAGGACAGGGGTCCGGCGATGAAGTACAGTCCCGCGCCGGTCAGATGCAGCGCCAGGTCGGTGTCTTCCGGGATCAGGCCAACCATTGCCTGGCCGATGCCCGCTACGAGGACCAGCACCCTGACTGCCCCGGCCGCAATCCAGGGAAATGCCGCGGCTGGTGATGCCATTCCCGGCCGGATAACCCGGGCACCGGATTCAGCCGCCACAGAGAGGACAGCCGAGCTCAACAGCACCGCCCCGAGGACCATGGCAACCCCTTGGAGCACGAACGAGGCATTCATCAGCCAATTAAGCGGCGAGCACACCTCGTAACCGTTGAAGGGACCGCAGTGGGCCGCGCCAAGATCACTGATGACGTGGGCGCGCCGGTCATAGCCTGGATTGCCTTGCCACACAGCCATCGCCATGGCTTCCACCACGAAATAGTGGATGAGGGTAATCGCGGCCCAACCCCCAATCAGCTCGCGCCGGCCAGCGAGGTCAGGCAGAAGTCCCCGGTCCCTGCCGAGCGGACCACCCGCCGTCGTCATAGCGTCAGAATAGTCCCGGAGTCCCGCGGACGCACGCTTTCAACGGCACTGACGGCTGACGGCTGACGCCGGATGCGCAAGGCGGAGGAAGCGGGCAAAATAAAAACGATAGTGTTATCCCAGTGGGCCAACCGCCCACCCCTTCGTTAAAACAATTGACCCGCCGGCAAGCGGGTCATTGTTTAGGCGCAGGGCACCTATGTTGTGCGATCAAGGGTCTAGTCCTTGGTGCTCACACATCAAGACTAGGCCCCCGAGCGGATTTTCTCTAATGACGCGCTTGCAGAATTTGGGCAAGTGGCATTCTTATGGTCCGTGATTGCACCTTTTCCTACGGGAGGAGGTGTCCGATGACTTCGAAGCGAAAGCGCGAGAAGCCTTGGGGCGCTTTGAACCTTATGGTGAATGTCATCCGACTTTCGGTTGACCTGATCCGCTGGTTCTGGCAGAGCATCCCCTAACCGGGAGCGGTGGCTGTGGCATCCGTCCACGGTCACCGTCCCGCTCCTGCCCCCCCAGGGCAGTTTTACCGCAGGACCGGATTTACCGCAGGGCCTTCGCCGCTTTCCGCACCGTTTGCACGCGCTGGGCGATGACCAGGCCGGCAGCTGCCAAGCCAATGGTGACCGGGTAGCCCATCAGTCTCTCCAGTGTTCCGGGCTGGGGCACCTCCATTCCCGTGATCCCGCCAACGATGAGTGCCCCGATACAGAGGGCGCCGCAGGCGGCGATGAACCAGCTCATCGGGGTCTGCCGGAACCAGAGGATGCCCAGCAGAAGCAATGCGAAGCCACCGCCGACGAAGAACATGAGGGCGCCGGCAAAATGCCATGGGGAGCCCACATCCTCTGGAACCAGGCCAACGATGACCGTCCCGGCGCCTGAAACACCCGTGAGTATTCGGATGGCCACAGCCATGATCCATGGTTTGGCCAAGACCCGGGTCCGGGGCTCTTTGTCGGCTGTGGCGGTGTGGAAGCGCTGGGCATGCACACCTGGACGCGCTGCCACGCACAAAAGCCCTGCTGTCAGGAACACCGCACCAAGGATCAATGCCAGGCCCTGCACTACAAAAGAGGCGTTCATCAGCCCATGTAAAGGGGAGCAGACTGCCCGGTCTTCGTAGACCCCGCACGATACTGCGCCGAGGTCGCTGATGAACCCGGTAGCTCTGCTGTAGGGTTCAGGACCGGCCCAGGCCTCGATGACAGCAGCCTCGGCAACGAAATACTGGACCACACTCAACTGGGCCCAGCCGCCAATGTTTGCCCGTGTCGCGCGGACATCCGGGAGGAATGTGCCGGTGGTTTCCGGTGGTGTCGCATGCCCTCTCATGACGGCCAGCCTAGCCGTGTTCGGGCACTGGCCCGGCAGCTTGTATGCTTGTAGTCGTGTCCGGCCAAGGAGCTCCGTAACGGTACTCCCGGGGATGGACACGCAGGCCCTCGTAGCTCAGTGGATAGAGCACGGCTCTCCTAAAGCCGGTGTCGTTGGTTCGATTCCAATCGAGGGCACTTGAACCAGCAGCAGCCCATCCAGGACTTGCGTGCCTATTTGGCCGGCACGTGGAATGTGGAGCGGACTCTCCTGGACAGGGCCTCCGGCACCCGCGGAACTTTTACCGGCGTCGTGCAGTACACGGAAGAGCCCGACGGCGATGGCCTTCACTACCGCGAAGACGGAACCATGCACTGGCCCACCCACACAGGCCCGGCGTTCCGCGAGTATCTCCTCAAGCCAGGCCCTGGACCAAATTCCATGGACGTCTTCTTCCCCGATGGCCGGCCATTCCATGTGATGAGCTTTGCGGAGCAGGCCAACCAGGACAAACATTGGTGCGATCCCGATGACTATTACGTGAAGTACACCTGGGAAGGCCCGGATGCGTTCAGTTTCACCTGGGATGTCCGCGGTCCCGCAAAGGATCTGCTGCTGGAATCGCATCTGGTCCGAACGAACGCCGGGAGGCAAGCATGAGCATTACTGATGTGATCGTGGTCAGCGCCGTGTGCGTTTACAACAAGGAGGGCCAGCTTCTGACCGTCCGCAAACGGGGCACGGACAAATTCATGCACCCGGGCGGCAAACCCGAGTCCGGTGAAACAGCTGCCGAGGCTGCGTCCCGCGAGTTGCTCGAGGAAGTGGGCATCGAGATCGCCCCGTGGGAGCTTGAACCCCTGGGCGCCTGGCTCGCGGTGGCTGCCAACGAGGCCGCAACCAACATTGAGGCCACAGTTTTCACGGCTCCTGGAACCTGGGAAGCGCACCCTTCCGCCGAGATCGCCGAGGTCCGTTGGCTGGACCTCACAGCATCTCTGCCCGGGGATCTCGCACCACTGCTGACGGACCACGTCCTTCCTGCCCTCGCCTCGCCTCGCCTAAGTAGGTCACCCAAGTAGGTCGCATTTGTGCGCGTTTTGAGCACTCAAAACGCGCACAAATGCGACTCAGTTGGGCTCCGGAACAGCTTCCTCGGCCACCGCCGTGGCTTCCGCGAACTGGGTCCGGTACAACTCGGCATAGCGGCCGTCGGCAACAAGCAACTCCGTGTGCGTGCCGCGTTCCACGATCCTGCCGTCCTCTACCACCAGGATGACGTCCGCGGCACGGATGGTGGACAGCCTGTGGGCAATCACGACGGCGGTACGCCCCTCGAGCGCTTCCCCCAAGGCTGCCTGGACGGCGGCTTCATTGGTGGAGTCCAGCGCTGCGGTTGCCTCATCAAGAATCACCACGCGCGGCTGCTTGATGAGCAAACGTGCGATGGTGAGACGTTGCCTTTCTCCACCGGAGAGCCGGTACCCACGCTCCCCAACAACTGTTTCCAGGCCGTCCGGAAGGGATCGGATCATGGGTTCCAGGCGTGCACGCCTGAGCACCTCCCACATGTCTTCTTCCGTGGCATCCGGCCGGGCCAGGCGCAGGTTGGAGGCAATGGTTTCGTGGAAAAGGTGGCCGTCCTGGGTCACCATTCCCAGGGTGTCCCGCAGGGAGTCAAAGCGGAGATCCCGGACATCCACGCCGGTGCCAGGTCCGCGCCCACCCAGACGCACGGCACCGGAATCGACGTCGTAGAGGCGGGACAGCAGTTGGGCCACTGTGGACTTTCCTGCGCCGGACGAGCCCACCAATGCCACTGTCTGGCCCGGCTCAACGCGGAAGCTGATACCGTGCAGCACTTCCTCGCCGCCGCGCGTGTCCAAGGTTGACACGTCTTCCAAGGAGGCGAGGGACACTTTGTCCGCCGACGGGTAGGAAAAGCGGACGTCGTGGAATTCCACGGCGACAGGTCCGGACGGAAGGGCCACCGCGTCCGGCTTTTCCGTGATGAGGGGTTGCAGGTCCAGGATCTCGAAGACCCGCTCGAAGCTGACAAGTGCGCTCATGATTTCCACGCGCGCGTTGGAGAGCGCGGTGAGCGGAGCGTAGAGACGCGTAAGGAGAAGGGCCAGGACCACAACATCGCCTGGCGCCAGTTGTCCACCGAGGGCAAGCCAGCCGCCCAATCCGTAAACGAGGGCCAGAGCCAAGGCCGAGACCAACGTCAGCGCGGTGACGAAGGTGAACTGCAGCATGGCGGTGCGGATGCCGATGTCACGCACGCGGCCGGCCCGGGCAGCAAACTCCCGGGATTCCTCGTCCGGCCTGCCGAAAAGTTTTACCAATGTGGCGCCGGGAGCGGAGAACCTTTCGGTCATCTGCGTACCCATGGCAGCGTTGTGTGCCGCTGCCTCGCGTCGGAGGTCCGCCAGTTTGGAACCCATGCGTCGGGCAGGTATGAGGAAGATCGGCAGCAACACCATGGCCAGGACGGTGACCAGCCAGGACGTGTTGAGCATGACCACAAGGGTCAAGGCGAGCGCCACGACGTTGCTCACCACGCCGGACAAGGTGCCTGCGAACGCTGACTGCGCCCCGATGACGTCGTTGTTCAGGCGGCTGACCAGCGCGCCGGTCCGTGTCCGGGTGAAGAAAGCGATGGGCATACGCTGCACATGGTCGAACACGCGGGTACGGAGGTCCACAATGACGCCCTCGCCGATGGTGGAGGACAGCCATCGGGTCACGAGTCCGATTCCAGCCTCGCCAACAGCCACAACCGCAATGAGGACGGCCAGCCAGATCACCGTGCCCACGCCTGCCTTGGCAATGATCGCGTCAACCACTTGCCCGGCAAGCACTGGCGTGGCGACGGCCAGGAAGGCTCCCGCAATCGAGGCGATGACGAAGGCTGTGAGCTTGCCCTTGTGGGGCGCGGCAAAGCCAAGCACGCGCTTCAGCGTTTCCTTCGAGAACGGTTGCGAGCCGCTCTGGGCACGCGTGATCTTGTGCAGCGAGCTCCAGGCAACGCCATCCATGCTCATGGTTACTTCTCCTGGCCGGGGATGTGGTGAAGCTCCTGGACACGGCCGTTTTCCAGGTGCCATCGCGAATCGAGCCGAACGTTCTCCAGCAGTCGCCGGTCGTGGGTGACCAGCAGGAGGGCGCCTTCGTAGCTTTCCAGCGCTTCTTCAAGTTGCTCGATCGCAGGGAGGTCAAGGTGGTTGGTGGGTTCATCCAGCACCAACAGGTTCACGCCCCGGGCCTGCAGGAGGGCCAGCGCGGCGCGCGTACGCTCCCCCGGGGACAGAGAGTCAACTGTCCGCGAGGTGTGGTCCGCTTTGAGGCCGAACTTGGCCAGGAGCGTGCGGACGTCGGCACTATTCCAGTCCACCAGCACAGCTTCGACGGCGTCGCCAAGCTGCCGTCCGCCGTCGAGCAGTCCGCGGGCCTGGTCGATTTCGCCGATGGCGACAGACGCGCCCATGGAGGCCTCGCCGTCGTCCGGTTTCCGGGTGCCCAGCAGCAAGCGCAGGAGAGTGGACTTACCGGCGCCGTTGGGCCCGGTGATGCCGATGCGCTCACCGCCGTTGAGTTGCAGGTTGACCGGTCCCAGCGTGAAATCGCCTTGCCGGACCACCACGTCACGAAGAGTGGCGACGACGGCACTTGAGCGGGGTGCCTGACCGATGCTGAACTGCAGTTGCCATTCCTTGCGCGGCTCCTCCACCTCGGTGAGGCGGGCGATACGCGACTCCATCTGGCGGACCTTCTGTGCCTGCTTTTCGGAAGACTCCGTGCTCGCTGCCCTGCGGATTTTGTCGTTGTCAGGGTTCTTCTTCATCGCATTGCGGACGCCCTGGGAGCTCCACTCGCGCTGGGTCCGTGCGCGGGACACAAGATCGGCCTTGGTGTTGGCAAACTCTTCGTAGCGTTCGCGGGCGTGGCGCTTGGCGACGGCGCGCTCTTCGAGGAATGCTTCGTAGCCGCCGTCGTAGACAGCCACGGAGTTCTGGGCGAGGTCCAGTTCCACTACGGTGGTGACGCAGCGGGCCAGGAACTCACGGTCGTGGGACACCAGAACCACTCCTCCGCGCAGGCCCTGCACGAACGCTTCCAGCCTGGCCAGGCCATCAAGGTCCAGGTCATTGGTGGGTTCATCAAGAAGAACAACATCGAAGCGGCTGAGCAGCAGCGCAGCCAAAGCAACCCGGGCAGCCTGCCCCCCGGAGAGCCCTGTCATGAGGGCATCGGTGCCAAGTTCAAGCCCAAGATCCGCCAATACAGCAGGAATGCGGTCCTCCAGGTCTGCTGCACCGGATGCCATCCAGCGGTCAAAGGCCAAAGAATATGCATCATCTGCTCCTGGAGCACCGGAACCGAGTGCCTCGGCTGTGGCCTCCATTTCTGCGGTGGCCTGTGCACAGCCCGTGCGGCGCGCAATGTATGCTGCGATGGTTTCGCCCGCGGTGCGCTCGTGTTCCTGGGGCAACCAGCCCACAAAGGCGTCCGACGGAGCCAGGCTGACGGTCCCCTCCTGCGGCTGGTCCACGCCTGAGAGGATGCGCAGAAGCGTGGATTTGCCAGCGCCGTTCGCTCCGACGACGCCCACCACATCACCCGGCGCAACGGTGAGGGAAAGCTTCGAAAAGAGCGTGCGGTGGCCGTGGCCACCGGCAAGATCCTTGGCCACCAAGGTTGCAGTCATTCTCTATTCCTCTCGCAGCGCCAACACGGCGCTCGCGTCTACATCACCAGCACGGCAAACAAGCGTGGGTTCATCTATCAAACGCGGCTTCCATGCCCGTGATTCCCAAGGGCATGGAAAAACCCGCTGGTCCGGACTTGGGGGGTGTACGGACCAACGGGTTCAAGCATCAAGCATAATTCAATGTGGCGTCGGCGTAAAATCAATCCGTACCTTCGCTCCGGTTCCTTTTTGGAAGATGCCGGACTTGCCCGTTTGAAATACCCCAGAAAGCCCTCCATGCCCTTACCGTCCAAGGCGTTCCAACGCTGGCTTCACGGCGTTGCACCCAACGCCAGCACAGCGGACGTCTGCAGGATTTCCGGGATAAAACGGACAACGCTGGCCCAACAGCTGGTCCGCGGCAAGGTGGCGGAGTCAACGCTGGTCAGCATCAGCCGGGGTTACCACATCAGTCCCGTCCAAGCCCTGGCCACGTTTGACCTCTACGCAGACCTTCGGGGCGATCCCGTCCCACCCACGCCTGATGAACTGGTGAGCCAGATAGCCACCATGGATTTGTTGCGCGCGGTGGTGGAACGCAGTGAGCCGGGGTCCGTCTCCGTCACGGGACTATCGCCAACACCGCACCCCACCGCGGTGCGCAACTGGGTGGATGCAATCGACGACGGCGAGTTGCGGCACCGGGTCAGCGAAGCCACCGGGATCGCACCACAGAACTTCTCCGCCCACCTGACAGCCAACAGGCTTCCTCCCGAGCTGGCCATCGCGACGTCGCGGGCTGCCGGCGTCGGACCGGCGGGCGGGCTGGTCGCCGGAGGGCTGATCACCGAAGCCGAAGCCGGCTGGTCGCCCAACGGACGCCAGGAAGCACTCGACCGGATGACGCTGGGCGAGCTGGTGACCCTGGCAGGCGAACGACTCCAGGCGCTGGGCAAAACGCTGCGCCGTCAGGAACAAGACCACGAACGAACTGAACGAATTTGGGAGAATCTCGGATGACGGCTGTCCTGCCTTGGGCAACGCTGATTGTGTGCCTGGCGATCACCATCGCGCGGATTCCGAGCCTGCTCAGGGGTGAGAACCGGGTGGTTTTCTACATTTTCGCGCTGATCACCCTGGATATCCTCCTCAGCATCGAAGGCCCGTACCTTGCCATCGATGCCCTGCTCGGCGGCGTTAACGTAACGAACCTGATTCTGCGGTTCCTGCTCTACGGCACCTTCCTGCTGATGGGCATCAAGATTGCCATGGGTTTCGCTTCCAGATCAGCGGAACGGGCTATTCGTGGCCCTTGGGGGCTGACGGTCCTGGGAATCACGGTGGCACTGACCACGTTCTTCTTTGCCATCACAGACACGCGCGGTTCCACGGTGGGCATGACAGGGCTGACCTGGGGACCATCCATGGAGGCTTACGCGGCTCTGGGCCGCTTCTATCCCGGATATGTATCAGCCTGTTTGTTGCCCGCAATCTGGCGGACCGTCGTAGGCCGCTACCCTGCGCTGCTGCGTGCCGCCTCGGCCCTCCTGTTTGTTGGGCTGGCGTTGCTGTTGCTGTCCCAGCTCTTCCCACTGATCCCGCTGGTGCACCTGTGGCTGCGTTCCCTGATTAACTACTCCGCCGTGCTGGCCACGGCCATTGGGCTCGCCGGGATCTGGTTTTCCAAGGCATTTGCCAGACGCAAAGCAAGACGCACAGCGTAAGACTTTCACAAAACCATTAGATCGTGGCACAATCATGAATGTGTGAACGCGGTTGCAGCCTGGCACCGGAATCAGAGAACGGGTTTCCGGTGAATGTGGCGCCCACGTGATCACAATTGGGGGGATGAGTGGTGGCGGGCTGTTGGGGACCGCCCCCACTCAGCCTTTTTAACCACCCCTTCCACAAGTCTCCAAGCCTTCCCTGCCGGGAATCCGCATTGGCCCGCGACTAAGATGGCTCCATGACCAGCCTTCGCTCCCGCCGTTCTCTTTTCGCCGCTACCCTGGCCGCCGCCGCCCTTGCGCTCTCTGCCTGCGGTGGCGGTCCCACTCCAGCCCAGTCCGGTGGCGATACATCCTTGTCCGATGTGAAATCCAAGGGCGAACTCGTCATCGCAACGGAAGGAACCTACCGCCCGTTCAGCTTCCATGCCGAGGGCGCTGGTGAACTGACGGGCTACGACGTCGAGATTGCCAAAGCGGTGGCTGAAAAGCTGGGCGTGAAGGCGAGCTTCCAAGAGACGCAATTTGATGGCATTTTTGCGGGCTTGGACGCCAAGCGCTTCGATACCATCGCCAACCAGATCTCCATCAATGCCGAGCGCAAAGCCAAGTACGAGTTCTCCAAGCCCTACACCGTCTCCACCGGCGTTGTAGTGACCAAGAAGGACAATTCCAGCATCAACAGCTTCGCCGACCTCAAGGGCAAGACCACCGCGCAGTCGCTGACCAGCAACTTCTACAAGATGGCCGTAGAGGCCGGCGCCAACGTTCAGGCAGTGGAAGGCTGGGCCCAGTCGGCCACCCTCGTACAGCAGGGACGCGTGGACGCAACGGTGAACGACAAACTCACCTACCTGGACTACGCGAAAACCACACCCGATTCCGGATTGAAGGTGGCCGCCGAAGCGCCGGACAAGACCGAGAGCGCCATGGTGTTCCGGAAGGGTTCCACAGAGCTGACCAAGGCTGTAGACAAGGCGCTGGATGACCTCCGGGCAGATGGAACCCTGACGAAGATCTCCGAAAAGTACTTCGGTGCGGATGTCACCAAATAAATGAACTGGGACCTCATCTGGAGTTCCTTCGGGCCGATCATCAGCGGTGCCGTAACGGGCACCATCCCCCTTACGCTGGCCTCCTTTGCTGTGGGCCTGGTGTTGGCCTTGGTGGTGGCGCTGTTGCGGCTGAGCTCGAATTGGCTGCTGTCCGGCATAGGTCGCTTCTACGTCTCGGTTATCCGGGGTACTCCTCTGCTGGTGCAGCTGTTCGTGATTTTCTTCGGCCTTCCCAGCATTGGCATCCGACTGGATCCCTGGCCGAGCGCCATCATCGCCTTCTCCTTGAACGTGGGCGGCTACGCTGCCGAGATCATCCGGGCTGCGATACTTTCAGTGCCCAAGGGACAATGGGAAGCCGGTCACACCATCGGGATGTCCCGCCCCCAAGCGCTGGTGCGCATCATCCTTCCGCAAGCGGCACGCGTGTCCGTTCCACCCTTGTCCAACACCTTCATTTCCCTGGTTAAGGACACTTCGCTCGCTTCACTCATCCTGGTCACTGAACTCTTCCGCAACGCCCAGCAAATCGCTGCGTTCAGCCAGGAGTTCATGGCCCTGTACCTGCAGGCAGCCCTGGTTTACTGGGTCATCTGCCTGGTCCTTTCCACCGCGCAGTCCGCCGTGGAACGGAGATTGGACCGTTATGTCGCCCACTGATGCACCTCAACAGCGCGAACCACGCGTCACCTCGGTCCTCAAGGCCCGGAACCTCGCTAAAGCCTTCGGCAACAACGTAGTGCTCCGCGACATCGATATCGACATCCGGCGCGGCCAGGTGGTGGCCCTCATCGGTCCCTCAGGTTCGGGCAAGACCACTGTCTTGCGCTCGCTTAACGGCCTTGAAATTCCCGACGCCGGTACTGTCACCTTTGGCGGCACGGGCCCCGGCTCCGGCCCTGCAAGCGAGACGTCTGACGGCCTCTCGATCGATTTCGGCGCCAAAGTGGGCAAGAGGGAGATCGCTGCGCTGCGGGACCGCAGTGCCATGGTGTTCCAGCACTACAACTTGTTCCCGCACATGACTGTCCTGAAGAACATCATCGAGGGTCCGGTCCAGGTACAGAAGCGCCCGAAGGCAGAGGCCATCGCTGAAGCCGAGCGATTGCTTGAGCGGGTTGGCCTGGCTGACAAGCGGGATGCTTATCCGTTCGAGCTCTCCGGCGGACAACAGCAGCGCGTGGGCATCGTCCGTGCGTTGGCGCTCCAGCCCCAGCTGCTGTTGTTCGACGAGCCAACCTCGGCATTGGATCCCGAGCTCGTCGGTGACGTCCTGGGCGTCATCAAGGAACTCGCCGAGGAAGGCTGGACCATGGTGATCGTGACGCATGAGTTGGCCTTCGCCCAACATGTGGCTGATGAGGTCATCTTCATGGATGGCGGCGTTGTGGTGGAGCGGGGCCCTGCTGCCGAAGTGCTGCGCGCACCCCGGCAGGAACGGACCAAGCTGTTCGTGAAGCGGCTCCAGCACGACGTCTAAAGCTCTTCGCGCGGTCGCCCCGGCCCGCCCAGCCACCAGGCCCACCCAGCCATCAGGCCACCCAGCCATCAGGCGCGCCCGGCCTTCAGGCGCGCCCAGCCTTTATCGGGCGAACCGCAAGGTGACCAATTGGAACGGGCGCAGGACCAGCTCGGCTGCGTCCTGCCCCACACTCACTCCAGGGGCCTCTACCGGCCGCTCCAGCAGGTCCGTGGCCAGGACGCCATGAGCTTCAAAATTGGCCCTGACAACACCGGCTGAGCGTTGTCCCAAGGATTCGTAAAGACGCACAATGACGTCTCCGGAGCCATCCTCAGCCAGCTTCACTGCCTCCACTACCAAGGCAGGGTTGGACACGGACAGCAGAGGTTCCACTGGCTTGGCACCAGTGACATAGCGGGGCTTCAAGTTGGTGCGGTAGCCCTCCTCCACGGCATCCCCGATCCCTGCTCCAGGCCTAAGGGACAGCTCAAGTGTGTGCTCGCCGCGGTCTGCTTCAGGGTCCGGGAACCTGGCGGAGCGCAGCAGCGAGACACGGACGGTGGTGGTCGTCCCCCCGTCTCCGCGGACAGCTCTGGTGACGTCGTGCCCGTAGCTGGAAGCGTTGCTGACGGCTACGCCATAACCAGGCTCGGCAACGTGGATCCAGCGATGCGCGCAGATCTCGAACTTCGCAGCATCCCATGATGTGTTCGTGTGGGTCGGCCGGAACACATGGCCAAACTGGGTCTCGGAGGCCGAGCGGTCCGCGCGGACATCCAGTGGGAAGGCTATCTTGAGCATCTTTTCGCGTTCTTGCCAGTCCACTGTGGTGGAGATCCCCAGCGACTCCGCACCGGCGTCGAGCGTTATCCGTTGCGTGATGGTGGAGGCACCAACCGTACGCTTGACCACCACGACGGCGCCTTCCTCCGTGCGCTCAAGATCGATGGTTTCCGCTTGGGTCAGTTGGGTGACGTTGCGCCGGTAGAACTCCTCGATGTCCCAGGCGTCCCATTCATTGGGAGTATCCCTGAACAGCTCAAGCAGGTTGCCGGGCTGACCGGGCACCATCGCCTCACGGCCAGTGGCATGGTCCATGAGCGAGGTCAGCAAGCCGTCGCTGTCCACGACAGCGCGGATGATTCCGTTGTCCAGGATGTAGCCGCCACCCTTCTCGCCGGCATCAACACCTGCCTCCGGTTTCACCGCTTCCCCAACGGCCAGTGCCGGCACGCCGCCCCTCTTGTGCGGGGCCGCATTGAGCAGGAACTGCTTGTCTCCTTGGCCGACAAGCGCCTGGGCGGCCTGGCCGATGATGACCTCGAGATCGCGGGCGATCGCCTCGTAATTCCGCTCGGCGTCCTGGTGGACCCACGCAATGGAACTGCCCGGCAGGATGTCGTGGAATTGCTGCAGGAGCACCAACCGCCAGAGCCTCTTGAGCTCCGTTTCGGGATAGGCATATGCCTCGCCAAGGCGCACTGCGGCCGTGGAGCACCACAGTTCTGCTTCACGCAATAGGTGTTCGCTGCGCCGATTGCCGCGCTTGGTCTTCGCCTGGCTGGTGTACGTTCCACGGTGCATCTCCAGGTACATCTCGCCCACCCACACCGGGAGGTTGCGGTACTCGGCTTCGGCCGCCGTGAAGAAGTCCTTGGCCGTGCCCATCCGGACCTTGGGCGAACCTTCAAGATCTGCGGTGCGGCGTGCTGCGGCCACCATCTCACGGGTTGGACCGCCACCGCCGTCGCCATAACCGAAGGGAACCAGTGACATGGTTCCGCGGCCGTGCTCACGGTAGTTGCGCTCCGCATGCGCAAGCTCGCGGGCGTGGAGCTCTGCGTTGTACGTGTCTACGGGCGGGAAATGAGTGAACAACCGGGTGCCATCAATGCCTTCCCAGGTGAAGGTGTGGTGCGGCATCAGGTTCACTTTGTTCCAGGAAATCTTCTGCGTAAGGAACCATCGCAAACCTGCCGACTTGACGATCTGTGGCAGTGCTCCCGAGTAACCGAAGGAATCGGGCAGCCATGCTTCCTGGCACTCCACGTCGAATTCCTTTTGGAAGAAGCTCTTGCCTTCCACGAACTGGCGCGCCATGGCCTCGCCACCGGGCATGTTGGTGTCCGATTCAACCCACATCCCACCGACGGGAACGAACTGCCCGGCCCTGACCTTTTCCCGGATGCGGACAAAGAGCTCGGGATAAAATTCCTTGATCCAGGCCATCTGCTGGGCTGAGGAGCACGAGAAGACGAAGTCGGGGTCCTCGTCCATGAGGGCCACCACGTTGGAAAACGTGCGGGCACACTTGCGGATGGTTTCACGGACAGGCCACAACCATGCAGAATCGATGTGCGCATGGCCAGTTGCCACAAGTTCGTGGGCCGAAGCATAGGCGGGCCGGCTCAGCACTTCTGCCAATGCCTCGCGGCCTGCGGCAGCCGTTCCCGCGACGTCATCCGGATCCATGATGTCCAGCATCCGTTCCAGGGCCCGAAGGATTTCGTGGCGGCGCGGCAGGTCCATGGGGAGCTCGTGCATGAGCCCGCTCAATGTCCAAACGTCCTGGTTGAGTTCCCACACCGTCTCGTTGAGTTCGGCAATGGCAATCCGGCCCAGGCGATACCGGGGTTCCCCGCCCGAGGTCGCCTTATCCCCCAAAAGGGTAGGCGCAAATGACCAACCCTGCGCCACATCCGGGTTGGCTGCCGCCTCAACATAGAAGTCAACGGACAATCCGCCGCCGAGCAGCTTCAGCGGAACGTGGTAGTTACGCGGCGAGATCGCTTTGATGATGCTGGCATCGGCACGCCAGGCCGTGCCTTCACATTGGAACCCCGGCACGTCGCTGTTGAAACCGAGGTCCACGATGATTTCCACCGCCGTCCCCTCGGCTGAACCCCAGCCTTCCGGAACTTCACCCTGGAGCCGGAGCCACTTGGTACTCCACGGCTTACCCCAAGGTGCCCCCGGCTCCTGGGGCGTGAAAAGCTGGCGCATGGCCTCCGCTGCGGGCACGGGTTCTCCGGGCGCGTCCCAGCTGCTCAGCTGCAGCGGGACGGACCTACCGTAAATGGCCGGAAGAAGACGTTCCCGAACGAATCGATCGAGACGCTGTTCAGTGATCCGGCGGTCGTCGTGCAATTAAAACCCCTTAGGCATTGGCTGGTGGCAAAGCGTCATGGCCGGCTGGCGGGCCGGTACGTGATGGACGGCGTTATTAGAGGACACGGCGATTCCAATCGATGGATAAAATCTACGTTGTTCCAGCTCAATAGCCAAGTGATCGAGGACTATCCGCAACGAATGGGGCCTCAGCCGGCCTCCACCCCTACGATCCTGTCCCTCCCCGCGTACACATTCAGGCTGGTACTGCGGCTGAAGCCCACCAACGTGATCCCCGTTTCGTCCGCGAGCTCGGCCGCCAGGCTCGATGGAGCACTGACCGCTGCAAGGACGGGAATGCCCGCCATGGCAGCCTTCTGGACGAGCTCGAACGACGCCCGGCCGGATACTTGAAGAACTGTTCCTTTCAGCGGCAGCTTGCCTGCCCGCAAAGCCCAACCCACCACTTTGTCCACGGCGTTGTGGCGGCCAACGTCTTCCCGCAGGCACAACAGCTCGGAAGTACCGTCGTCGTGAACCCTGAAAAGGCCCGCGGCATGGACGCCGCCTGTTTTGGCGAAGACCGCCTGCGCCTCACGCAACCGGTCCGGGAGGGCAGCCAGCGCTTTTACGGGGATGGTCACGTCGTCGTCCGCAGGACTGTGCCGCGAGGACTTCCGGACGGCGTCGATCGAGTCGGTGCCGCAAATGCCGCAGGAGCTTGAAGTGTAGACGTTACGGCCCGTATCCGGACGTTCGACGTCGGGTCGCAGCTGTGCGTCCACGACATTGAAGGTCTGTACGCCGTTCTCGTCCTCCCCTGCGCAGAAACGTTCGGAAACGAGTTGCCCCGGCTCCCAGATGATGCCCTCGGAAACAAGGAACCCCGCCACCAGGTCGAAGTCGTCTCCGGGGGTCCGCATGGTCACCGAGAACGACATATCGCCGAGGCGGATCTCCAGGGGCTCCTCGACCGCGAGGACGTCTTCTTTGTACCGGACAGGGTGTTCCAGGGCCTGGGGCGATCCGTCAAGAACGAACTTATGCAGCTTTCGGCGCTGGGTCACACGTCCCATGTCAGGATCCGTTCTCCTCTGGGTGTTTTACGAACCGCACAGTCATGGCCTTGTAGCCGGGCGTGTTCGATTCGCGGGCCACAAGCTCGCGGTGCACCAGGGCGTTGGCTTCCGGGAAGTATGCGGCCGCGCAGCCCTTGGCTGTGGGGTATGCGATCAGCCGGAACTTGTTGGCCCGCCGCTCCGTGCCGGCAAACGTGGAAATGACATCCACCAGGTCACGGTCTTTGAAACCCAGGCCAGCGAGGTCTTCCTCATGGACCAGGATCACCCTGCGGGCGTCCGAGACTCCGCGGTAGCGGTCGTCAAGGCCATAGAACGTGGTGTTGTACTGGTCGTGGCTACGAACCGTCTGCAGGATCAAGTGGCCCTCTGGAGCTTGAAGATACTCAAGCGGACTAACCGTGAACCGTGCTTTGCCGATGTCAGTGGCGAAGGTACGGGTATCCCGTGGCGGGTTCGGGAGGACAAAACCGTTCTTCGTGCGGACCCTGGCGTTGAAGTCCTCGAACCCCGGAATAACGCGTGAGATGTGGTCCCGGATCACGTCATAGTCCTCAGCCATGGCGCGCCAGTCAACGCCGTGGTCATCCCCGAGTGTCGCTTGCGCCATGCGGGCCACGATGACGGGTTCGCTCAGGAGGTGCTCCGAGATCGGAGCCAGCCTGCCCTGCGTCTTGTGGATGACCGACATCGAATCCTCTACGGAGAGGAACTGCTTGCCCTTGGGGTGTTTGTCGTCCGTGTCCGTGCGTCCAAGCGTGGGCAGGATCAGGGATGTCTTTCCGTGCACCACGTGGGCCCGGTTCGGTTTGGTTGAGATGTGGACAGTCAGGCCGGCTGTTTTGAGCCCGGCTTCCAATGCTGATGTGTCAGAACCGGCTGCAGCAAAGTTTCCGCCCATGGAAACGAAGACATCCACCTCCCCCTTTTCCAGGGCGTGCTGGGTCTCCACGGAGTCATATCCATGCTCGCGGGGCATCCGGAATCCAAACTCCTTGTCCAGCGCGGCAAGGAAGGGTTCGCGTGGCTTCTCCCAGATACCCATGGTGCGGTCACCCTGGACGTTCGAGTGGCCACGCACAGGGCACGCGCCGGCTCCACGCTTACCGAAGTTGCCTTGGAGCAGGAGCAGGTTGATGATCTCCTTCAGCGTATCCACGGAGTGCGGCTGCTGGGTCAAGCCAAGCGCCCAGCAAATAATGGTTGCCTTGGACTTGGCCATCAGCCCCGCCACAGTGACGATTTCCCCGCGCGACAAGCCGGTTGCGCGCTCAGTCTCATCCCAGTCCAGCTGGGACCGTGCCTTCGCGTACGCTTCGAAGCCCTCGGTCTGCTTTCCGATAAATGACTTATCGACCACCGTCCCCGGGTTCCGCTTCTCTTCCTCCAGGAGCAAGTGGCCCAGCGCCTGGAACAGAGCGAGGTCGCCACCGACCTTGATCTTGAGGAACTCATCGGCGATAGTAGTGCCGCCCCCGATCACGCCGTTGAGGGACTGGGGGTCCTTGAAGTTCAGCAGTCCCGCTTCCGGAAGCGGGTTCACGGCAACGATCTTTCCGCCGTTGTTCTTGCAGTCACGCAACGCGGACAGCATGCGGGGATGGTTGGTCCCGGGATTCTGGCCCACCACGAACACCAGTTCAGCGTGGTGGATGTCTTCCAGCGAAACAGTTCCCTTGCCGATTCCGATGGTCGGGTTCAGCGCGCTGCCCGAGGACTCATGGCACATGTTGGAGCAGTCCGGCAGGTTGTTGGTGCCCAGGCTGCGGGCAAACAACTGGTACATGAACGCGGTCTCATTGGCCGTCCGGCCGGAGGTGTAGAAAACACAGCGATCGGGCGTGGTGGCATTGATATGCTCCCCGATCAAGGCAAAGGCATCAGTCCAACTGATCGGGGAATAGTGGGTATCCCCCGGTTTGAGGACTACGGGCTCGGCGATCCGTCCTTGGCTTCCCAACCAGTATTCGGTCTTGTCTTCAAGATCTGCGATGGAATGTGCTGCCCAGAATTCGGCCCCCACCGTCCGCGTGGTGCTTTCCTCAGCGATTGCCTTGGCGCCGTTCTCGCAGAATTCAGCGGGACTCCGGCGTCCCGTGATGGATTCCGGCCAGGCGCAGCCCGGGCAATCAAAGCCGTCATGCTGGTTAACCCTGAGCATGGAGCGGACCGTGCGGGCTACTCCTGCCTGGGAGTAGCCCCTTTCAAGGGCGACAGTGACAGCCTTGAGGCCTGCCGCAGCTTTCTTGGGCGGGTGGATTTGCAGGTCATCTTCATTGATGTCCTGTTCGGGAGCATGCCTGTTCATGGGTCCATCATTGCAAGCCCGGGCACCCCGTTACCACCTGCGTCCATCCGGGGACCTTCAGGATTCCAGCGCGCTCCAGTCAACGGGACCGGAAGGGGCCTTCTTTTGTTGCCGGGCCGGCGCCTTTCGTTTCCCTTCACCCGCTTTGGGCATGGGCAGGGGTTTGCCCCAAGGCAAGGGAAAGGCGGGGACCAGCTCCCCCATCTGGACACCGTGTGGCGGGACCACCAGGACGCCATCCGCTCCTGCCAGCCCGCGCATCATTCCAGGACCTGCGTGCTGCGCGGGCGATGCCAATCCGTAGACCAGTTTGAAAGGCATCAGGCGCGTCCGTCCAGGATCGGCGTCGATCATCGCACCGCTGGGAACCTCACCAACGTCCTCCAGGTTCCTGTGGCCGAGCGCTGCGAGCAGCGGCCCGCCAACCGTGAAGAGCGCCATCATGGCGGCAAGCGGATTCCCGGGCAGGCCCAGCACGAAGCGTCCGTCCGGAAGCTCCGCCAATACGGCAGGGTGCCCCGGACGCATGGCAATGCCATCGATCAGCAGCCGGCCACCCAGTTCAGCCACGGCTCTCCTGAAATGGTCCGTCCCCGAGCGTCCGGTCCCGCCCGTAGTAATAACGACGTCGGCCGGCGGCTCCGCTGTGGCATATGGTTCTGCAGGTTCAGGCTCGGTGTCCTGCAAAGCCGCAAGCCAGTCGTCGTAGTTGTCGCCTACCTTAAGTTGCTCCCCTGGAATGCCACCCAAGAGTTCGACGACGGCGCCAAGCTGGGGTCCGAAGGTATCGCGGACCTTGCCCGGTACGGGAACGCCCTGCGTCACAACTTCCGAGCCCGTCAGGAGGAACCGAACCAAGGGTTTCCCCAGGACCTCCAGCTCATCCAGGCCGGCCAGGGCAGCCAAGGCGATGTGCGCAGGATTGAGGATGGTTCCGGCTTTGAGCAGCACGTCCCCTTCTGCAGCTTCTTCGGCAGCCTTGCGGATGTGCTGGCCATTGCGGGGCTCCCCCGGCTTCGCTGCCCCGCCAAGCGCAAGGATTGGAAGGCCGTCGTCGTCGGTGGTAATGACCCCGCTCTCGGTGCGCAAAACAGCCTTCGCGCCTGGCGGAATGAGTCCCCCGGTAACGATGGGACTGGCCTGGTGGGGAGCAAGCCTGTGTCCGGGCTCAACAAGAATCCAAGGACCTGTTCCGTTGACGGCCCAGCCGTCCATGGCGGAGGACGCGTAGTGCGGCATGTCCTGTACGGCGACCGCGTCCGAGGCAAGCGTCCTTCCCAAGGCGGCCTTCAGTGGCACCGGGCTTGGCGGGATCGGAGCAGCGACGTCGAAGGCGCGCTGCCGGGCCTCATGCCATGTGTGTGCCGCGTGGTGGCCCTGTCCGGGGGCCTCGGTCATTCCGCCTCAGTCCCGGGCTCCAGGTATTGCTTGGCAACCTGGCGGGCCAGGTCAAGGGCGGCGCTCATGGCGGTGTCGTCCGCCGCCTGGCCGATCCCCCTGGCCATACCAGCAGCGTAACCGGCGATGAACGTAGTCAGGGGCGCGGCAGGCCGCACCACGGAGTGGGCGGCAACTCCTGCCACTGCGAGGACTTCATTGATATCCACTTCAACGCCCTCAAGCTCAAAGGCCTGCAACAGTGTGCGGCACCAGTCCTCGAGCGTCTCTTCCTGGCTCTTCATGTCCGCCTCCTGCTCGTTGTGTATGCCCAGGGCCGCAGCGTCCTCCCATGTGTCCACATCATCGGTAGACCCATCGGGAACAGTAACGGCCAGCAGGTTCAGCCTAGCAAGCAGCCGGAACACTGAAGAGTTCGTTAACCCCGAAGTTGCAGAAGCTGCGGAAACTTCCCTTTCCAAAGCCCGGGTGCTGTAAACCCCCAGGAGAGGCTGTTGCCGGCCATCGGCTGAAACGGCCATGGCGCCCTCCGCTTCGGGGTGCGCACGCAGTTCTTCCCACAGGGGCGCAATGCCCCTGGCGGCGTGCGGCATGTCGCAAGCCAGGACGAGCGTCCATGGCGCTGGGTTGACTGCCTGCCGAAGAGCCGCCGCCTCATGAAGGGCCGCCAGACCGGCAGCAATCGCAGCGGCAGGGCCAGCAAAGGCCGGCTCCTCCCGGGCACTAAGAACTCCATCAGGCAGGACACCGCCGATACCAGAGGTGTCCGGACCAACCACAACCACAGCGGAGGCTCCTCGTGCGGCCTGCAGGGCATGCGAAAGGAGGCTGGCGCCGTCGAACGTCAATCCGGGCTTGGGCACGCCACCGAGGCGGGTGGCCCTGCCACCCGCCAGAATCACAGCGTTGAACTCCATCCGCCCAGAGTACCCGGACGGCGGGAGGGCAACAGAAATCGATCAGGCGGCGGATTCCGGCAACAGGAACGGGTCCCAGTCCGGCGCAGGTTTCTCGAGTTCTTTGATCTGCCACATGGTTCCTGTGGGCACGCCGGGTTTGAAACGAAGTTTCCAACCCATCTCGGCGAGCGTGTGGTCACTCTTGGCGTTGTTGCATTTCAAACACGCCGCAACCAGGTTTTCCCAGGAATCCGCGCCGCCCCTGGATTTGGGGTGGACGTGGTCTATGGTGTGGGCTGTTTTCCCGCAGTAGGCGCAGCGATGGCCGTCGCGGCGGAGTACCCCGCGGCGGCTCACGGCGGTGATCCTGTTGTACCGGGGCCGGATGTAGCGATTAAGAAGGATCACGGATGGTCGTCCGAGAATCTCCTGTGGCCCGACGACAGGCTCGTCGCCTTCGGCCACTACGCTAGCTTTTCCAGTCAGCACAAGGACCAGCGCCCGGCGGAAGGTTACTACCGCCAGCGGTTCATATCCAGCATTCAGAACGAGTGTGCGCATGCACGTACCTCTTCACGGCCGCACCCGTCAGGGGCACGAGGGCCGGCTGCCCTCTGCTTGTACGGGCTGTGGATCGACAACACAAGGGTAAGCACTTGTATGCCGTATCAACGAATTTTTCTGTCGTTTCGGCTGTGGTGTTGGCGAAAATTCATGCGCGGGACACCTTGCAGAGGACGCGCACATTCCCTGAGGCCACGGAATCGGACTTGCGCCCCCCCGGATTTGGGTGTCGGCAGCCCGCTTCTCTGGCTGCCACGAAAACCGGTGATTAAAGCAGAACACCCCGCCGACCTGAGCCTGCGGGGTGTTCCGTGAAGTAAGTGATCAGCCGTTGACGCGGATGAAAACGGGGCCGGAGCCAACGTTCACGCTGAACAGTGCCGTGGTGGATCCGTTCCATCCACCGTGGACTGCCATGCCGTTGCCGACGTAAACAGCGATGTGTGCCATTCCGCCATAGCCGCCGTTGGCGTAGTAAGCGAGATCGCCAGGCTGGGCTTCAGCTGCACTGACCGTGCGGCCGAGGGAGAGGTAGCCGGCCGGCCAGTCGTGGAAGTGAATACCGACCGCGGCCAGCGAGTTGGTCACCAGCATGGTGCAGTCCTGTGTGACGCCGAGCTGTGCGTAGGCCGCTGCAGCGATAGCTGCACCGAGGCCGCTGGATGCAGCGGGCGCCTTGGCTGCGGACGCGTCAGCGTTGACCGCCAAAGTTGCGGTGCCACCGGCAGCCGGAGCTTCCTTGGCGGTCGCCTTCTGGACGACGGGAGCCGGGGCTTCCTCAGTCTTGACCACAGGGCGCTCATAGGAGATGGCAACGCTGGAATCAGCAGCAATGGTGGCCTGGGCAACCGACTGCACGTCAAGGGTGGAAGCAGACGTAGATTCCCGCTGAACGTTGGTGTCCGCAGCATTGGCAGCAACTCCGCTGGTCAGGACAAGGCCCGACGCAGCTGCGATCACTGCTGCCTGACGGCCAACGCCACCGGCGTTGTCGCTGACAGCCTTGGCAATGACGGCAAGTGAGCTGGTCTTGGGGGCCTCAGCTCTATGCCGTGCAACCTTGTTTGCACTGGTCATGATTACTCTCTTTTCGTAGCCGCGCACGCTGGGACCGCACGCGGGTTATGGGCTGCCAGCACTTGGGGGGCATGCTGGCTTACCCCGAATGGGATTTCCTAGCGGAGGGTGTAGAACGAGGATGTGCCGGTGGAGGCCACGGAGTGCAGGAGCGTGCCCTGGCTGGGGTTCAAAGCGCTGATCATCATGCCGTTGCCGACGTAGATGCCCACGTGGGCTCCGCCGTTCTGAACGACGAGGTCGCCAGGGGCAGGGGTGCTGGTGGGGGTCATGATCGTCCAGGCATTGACGCGGGGGATGCTGATGCCGGCCTGGGCGTAAACCCACTGGGTAAATCCGGAGCAGTCCCAGCCGTTGGGGGAAGTGCCGCCCCAAACGTAGGGGTGGCCGATGCCGGTGTAGGCAATTGCTGCAAGTCCGGAGGCTGCCGCGCTTGAAGCAGCATCCTTGGCCTTGGAGGACAGGGCACCGAGGGTGCTGTTCGCTTGGTCTTCGGTCGACGTGCGCTGGGAGGCCCGCTGAACCTTGGGAGCTTCCTTGGTGACCACAACGGGGCTTTCGAAGGAAACCGTTGCGGTGGGCTCCGCGGTAACAACTGCGGTGGCGACCAACTGCTGGGTGCTGGAAGATTCCGACTTCGAAACGTCGGTGTCAGCGGCCTGGGCCGGGAGTCCAACACTGAGAACGAGCCCCGAGGCTGCGGCCAGAACGGCGGCTTGGCGGCCTACGGTGCCTGCATTGGTTGAGACAGCCTTGGAAAGGGTGTTCAACGGGTTCGTGCGAACCAATTCGGCGCGATGGCGCGCAGGGGTAGTGCGTGATGACACGAAGGTAGCCTCTCCCAATGCCTGCGAGGTGAGCTGTCGGATTCGGATGGGAGTCATCCGGCCGCGCGGCTTCAAGGAAGCTTCTGCGACTTAACCCCAAGGTCTTCTGACTCGAAGACCAAAATTGGTTCCCCCGCCCCTGCCAGACGATTTTTGCGAACGGACCTCGAGTGGTGGCAGAGCTAGGCAATCCACTCAAGTGCACCGGCCCCCTAAAAAGCCGATGCGCTTTAGACGGTACAACAGATGTTCGTGAATGTCACATTCAGGTCACGGGGCGTGTCATGGATGCGAGAGACAACCATCAAATTGCTCAGAGCCAGCCCATGGGATCTACGACTTCGCCGTTTACCTGGACCTCGAAGTGGAGGTGGCAGCCGGTAGATGCTCCTGTGGTGCCACTCAGCGCGACGGTATCGCCGCGGCTGACAGTCTGCCCCACCTTGACGTTGAAGGACGACAGGTGGTTGTACGTGGTCTCAAGGCCGTTGCCGTGATCAATCACAACGCGATTGCCTCCGCCGTACTCATGCCACCCGGCGAACGTGACCTTGCCTGCAGCGGCGGCGTGGACGGCGGTTCCGCACTGGGCCACGAAGTCCTGGCCACGGTGGAAGTCACCGGTGCCGCCGGTAAGGGGGCTGACGCGGTAGCCAAACGGCGATGCCGTGACCAGCTTGTCCAGAGGACTTCCCAAGGTGCCAAGTGAGGAAGCACGCTGAATGCTCCCCGCTGACTGGGCGCTCAACAGCTGCTTGAGCTTGCCGTCCGGGTCAGCGGCGGTGGCCACTGCGGCACGACTGAAATCGATTTTGGCAGAGGCTGCTGCAGAAACTTCGGGCTGGCTGCCACCGGGCACGGAGAGCGCCGCCTCGGTCTGGCCCGATTCCGACGTGGCCATGACGGGGCTTGTGGCAGGCAGACCTACAGTCAGGGCAAGTCCGGTGGCTGCAAGCGCGACACCGGCCTTCTGCCCTACACCACTGGCTGACGCGAAGTCGGCTACCTGGCGCAACGGGCTCTTACGGCGGCGCACCTGACGCGGGGTGTCGCGTGGCCGGATCTCCATTGCGGCGCGGGCTGGCCGCAGCTCAGCAGTGGGGCCGGACGCACGGCGACGGCCCCTGACGTTCTGCGATGTCAAACTCTGTTCCTCTCTGGAAAGCCTGCGAAGTTAGCTGTCGGATTCGGGTCAGAGAGTTCAAAGACCCGGTCCGCACGAAGCGCAAACGGCACACAGGTATCCCCGGAAGGACTTGCGTTAGTAGGCACTTCTGCTGCGGACTTCACCCCAAGGCTGCTTCTTTAGGCAGCCGCTTGTGGTTCCCCCGCCTCTGCCAGTAGTTGATGACACACCTGATCTGCTGGCAGAGCTCGGCTCCAGATCAGGTAACGCTTTGGTATCGGCGCTAGTAGATAACTATAGGTGATTAAAGCCCGCAGTAATAAATTCGTTATCTTTCCAAAACGACCGTGTTGCGGGTGCTCCATATCATCAGTCGCGGAAAGCCGCAGGTCATACGCGCGCCAACCACCACAAAGTGAGATCCGACACTCCCGTGGTCAGGGCAAGTCAGAGTCAGCTGACGGCGACGAAGACGTGCGCAGCGACCTCGGGAGGCAGCTCCAGTGCTCCTTCAATGCCCGGAACGCGGACGGAGATGTACTCCCCCACCCGTTCCAAGGAGACGGTTGCGCCAGGACGAATTCCGCCTTCATCGAGCTGGGTGAGGAGCTCGGGCTCAACCTGGATGGGTTCAGCAAGCCGGCTGACCACTACACGCGAATCGGCAGCGTACCCGTCCATCGCATGCAGCAGGTTCACGTCCAGGCGGGAAAGAGGCTGGTTGGCGAGGCCGCCAAGGGCTTCCAAGCCCGGAATAGGGTTGCCATATGGTGACTCTGTGGGGTGCTGCAACAACTCATAGAGCCGCCGTTCCACCCGTTCGCTCATGACGTGTTCCCAGCGACATGCTTCGTCATGAACGTACGCCCAGTCCAGACCAATGACGTCCGCCAGGAGCCTCTCGGCAAGGCGGTGCTTCCGCATGACCTCGGTGGCCCGCTTGCGCCCGACTTCGGTCAGCTCCAGGTGGCGGTCGTTGGACACAATCACCAGGCCGTCACGCTCCATGCGTCCAATGGTCTGGGAAACCGTGGGACCCGAGTGCCGCAGACGCTCCGCGATGCGTGCGCGAAGAGCCACGATGTTCTCTTCTTCAAGCTCCAAAATGGTCCGAAGATACATCTCAGTGGTATCGATCAGATCCGTCATCCAGCTCAGCTCTCCTCGAACGCATTTCTTGCGTAATCTCCACCGTACCGCGTCCCAGCCAAGGTGGACGGTGTGCAACCGACACCTCCGGAACGTCAATCCAAGCCTAGCTTATTTGGAATTACTCTGGATAATTTTTCCCTGGGTCGAAATGCCTGTGGTGATCCGGCATTCCACGTGGCGGACTATGACACCCGCAGATTCCTGACGCTGGGTCCGGTCAGGCAGAATGAGGGAGTCGAAGGGGCAGCCGATGCCACCTGCCCACCTCCCCCTCTCTAACCGATACCCATTGGAGCCACACGTGAGCGACAACAGCATCACTATTCCCGCCGACCTGCTGCCCAAGGACGGACGATTCGGCGCGGGACCGTCCAAGGTCCGCCCGGAACAGGTCCAGGCCCTGTCTGCCGCATCGACCACCATTCTTGGCACGTCCCACCGTCAGGCGCCGGTCAAGAACCTGGTGGGTTCGGTCCGCGAAGGACTCAGCCAGTTCTTCCGTGCACCCGAGGGCTACGAGGTTGTCCTCGGCGTCGGCGGTTCCACTGCTTTCTGGGATGTAGCAGCTTTTGGGCTCGTTGAGAAAAAGGCCCAGCACCTTTCCTTCGGTGAATTCGGTTCCAAGTTTGCCGCGGCCACCAACAAAGCCCCCTTCCTGGATGCATCCTCCATCATCACGTCCGAGCCCGGCACGCGGCCGGTCTCCCAGGCGGAGGCCGGGGTTGACGTCTATGCCTGGCCCCAGAACGAGACTTCAACCGGTGTTGCAGCCCCTGTAAAGCGCGTCGAAGGCGCCGATGACGGTTCGCTCGTCCTGGTGGACGCCACTTCAGCCGCCGGCGGGCTGGACGTCGACGTCGCCGAATCGGATGTCTACTACTTCGCCCCGCAGAAGAACTTCGCCTCTGACGGTGGCCTGTGGCTGGGCCTGTTCTCCCCGGCAGCGTTGGAGCGCGCGGCCCGGATCAAGGCCAGCGACCGCTGGATTCCGGACTTCCTGGACCTGCAGACCGCTATCGACAACTCCAAACTGAACCAGACGTACAACACACCTTCACTGTCCACGCTGGTGACTTTGGATGCGCAGGTGCAGTGGCTCAACAGCAATGGTGGACTGGACTTCGCCAGCAAGCGCACGGCAGACTCTGCCAGCCGCATTTACTCCTGGGCCGAGGCGTCCGAGTACGCAACACCGTTCGTCGCGAAGGCTGAGGACCGCTCCAACGTCATCGCCACGATCGACTTCGATGACTCCATCGACGCCGCGGCAATCGCCAAGATCCTGCGGGCCAACGGCGTCGTGGACACCGAGCCGTACCGCAAGCTTGGACGAAACCAGCTTCGCATTGCCACGTTCGTCGCTATCGAACCGGACGACATCTCGGCCCTGCTCGCCAGCATCGACTACGTCGTGGGCGAACTCAAGAAATAAACTGAAGAAGTAACTGTCGCGGAATTCCGCGCAAGGCAGGAAACGGCGTCGTCAGGGTTCTTCCCGGACGGCGCCGCTGCCGTTAATCGCCCAGGCGGGCGACGTCGTCGTCATCGTCGTCGTTATCCACCGCGTCAGGATCGGCGGCTTCGGCGGCAGCGTCTTCCTCGGCCTGCACGGCTTCCTCGGACACTTCCTCCACCGTCTCCTCCACCAAGGGTGTCTCGTCTTCCGGGCGGACACGCTTTGCCCACGGGACCCATTCCGGGGCAAGGATGGAATCCTCGGAGGGCAGGAGCCCCAGCTCGCTGACTGTGACGATCTTCGACCGGGAATTGCGCGTGATCACGGCATACCACTGCCACCCGCCGTATCCGGCAAGCTTGGACTCGAACAAGTGCGTGACCACGCGGTCGCCCTCGGACTTTGCGCCTACGTGGGCACCTACCTCGCCCGGGTTCGCGATAGTCTCCACCGCTTCCCGCGCGACGTCGACGGCGGCGGCCAGGAACGCATCCGGCTTGCCAGTGCGCCACACCGGGATGCCTGCCCGCGGCTTCGCTGCGACCGGCTTCCGCGCAGGGGTGTCGCTGTTTTCAGGGGCTTGCCCGTTGACAGGATTCCCCCCGGTGACAGGGACGTCGGCGGCAGAAGTGACGGCCCCAGGGCTGGCCTGTGCGTCCCTTCCGGCCTGTGTGTCCTGTGCGGATTCCGAAGTCATGGCGGTTCCTAGGCTTCCAGCTCGTCGGCAACCTTGCGCAGAGCCATACCGATGGCCTTGGCCTTGTTGCCTTCGGGGTACTTGCCGGAAGACAAAGTACCGGACAGGTTATCCAGCACGGTCACGAGGTCCTGCACCAACGGCGCCAGGTCTTTGGCGTTCATCCGCTTGGCCTTGGCGATGGAGGGCGTCTTGTCCAGGACCCGAAGGCCCAATGCCTGGGCACCGCGACGGCCATCTGCCACGCCAAATTCCACACGCGTACCGGCTTTGAGCTCGGTTACGCCTGCGGGCAGTGACGTCTTGGGCAGGAATACCTCCTGGCCGTCCTCAGCCGCGAGGAATCCGAAGCCTTTTTCCTTGTCATACCACTTGACCTTGCCGGTGGGCACGTAATCAACCTTCTTCGTTCTTGCTGTGGAGACACGTCGTGCCGCCACCGCATCCGCAGGGATTTGCGGGATCGAGGGAGACAGCACGGTCCGTGTTGGTCTGTTACTTCAAGGTTATCCTGCCGGACCACCTATTCATGCTTTGCCGCCGCTTTGCGGCGCCTTTGCTTCACGCTTGCGGTGCCTTTGCCCATGGGCCTGGTCCGTGTGGCCCTGCTGCTAGCGTTAGGCGCATGACTTCCCCGGGTTACCGCCGCCCCCTCATGATCGTTGCCGCCATGATCGCCGTCCTGTCCTTGGCCGCAGTGGGCGCGGTCATGGCCATCGCCTTTAACAGTGGAGTTGCGCCGGTGTGGATCACGTCCACCGCCCTCTATGGGCTGCCGGTTGCCTTCATGCTTGCAGTGGTCCTGGTGTTGGACGCCATCCGTCAACGGCGCCGGCAGTAGCGAATGAAGCACCGTCAATAGCAAATCAACCGGGGCAGCTTTGCCCTGGCCACGCACGAGCGGCCCGGTGGCGGTAACGTTGGATTGATGTCCCTCATTCGCGCGCTCAGCAAGGAACTGGAAGCGCGCAGCGACAATTCGCTGCGGGCCTTGTTTGCCGCGCGACCCGACCTGATTTCTCCCATGGCCCCGGACTTCGCTGCCTTGGCAGCCCGGGCAAGTGCGCGGGTCAGCGTGCAACGGGCGTTGGAGCGGCTGACGAAGCCCGAAATGCAGGTTTTGGAAACGCTTCATCTGTGCACGAATGCCGATACCGGGCACAGTGTTTCCGCTGCCGGGCTCAAGAAGGTCATTGCTGGTTCCACGCTGTCTGCACTGGAACCGATTCTCGCAAAGCTTCAGGAGTTGGCGCTTATCCACCGGGCCGATCCTCCTGCGGCAGCAAACTCACAACCGAGTTCCCGGCAACGGTTCTACCTTCCAGTTGGAAGCCTGAAGGACGTGATCGGCATCTATCCGGCCGGCCTGGGCCGAAGCTACACAGAGCTGGTCAGGTTGCAGCCGGCTTTCGCCCAACGCGTGGTCCAGCTCGTAGCCGAGCTCCATCAGTGCGGCCTGGACATCCACCCCGCCAGCACGCCAATGGACGCAGCCTTGTCCCTGCAACGCTGGACGTCAAGTGCAGAGAATGTGCGCGCCATTCTGGCCACTGCGCCCGAAAGGACCGTCGGCTTACTGGACAAGTTCGGCAGTTGGGCCATGGGCGCGGTCCCCCAAGCTCAACGCCGGGCCTCCGTAACCCACGAAAGCGCCGACGTCGGGCCTGTTGACTGGCTGCTGGCCCGCGGCCTGTTGGTTCCATTGGACGCCGGCCACGTCGAATTGCCGCACAGTGTCGGCATAGCACTGCGCGGTGGTGCGATCATTGACGACTTCACCCTGACCCCTCCGGTTCCGGAACTGGGCCACACGAGTGCTGCCCTCCGACGCAACGCCGCGATGGGCGCCATCGCCGAGACACTACGGCTCACCAGCGAGGTGCTGTTCGCGGTTCGTGAGCAGCCATTGGCAACCCTCCGGAGCGGCGGCGTAGGCGTGCGTGAGCTGCGGCGACTTGCAGAATCCATCCGGTGCGGCGTCCACGAAACTGCCCTCCTGCTGGAGTTCTGCGCACTGGCCGGCCTTCTGCGGCTGGACGTTGACAGTTCCACGTGGATCCAGCCGCCGTCGTTGGAATGGCTTTCCCTGCCGCGACAGGAACAGTGGCTCTGGCTGGTGAACGCCTGGTTGGCCAGCGAGCGGGCACCTTCGATGGTGGGCCAGCCCCTCCCGGGGTCGACGTCCGGTTCGCCATCCCATCCAGGTTCCGCCGGCAGCACCATCAATGCATTGTCCGCCGAGGCTCAAAGGCCCGACGCTCCAGTGGTCCGGCGCAGGATCCTGGAGATCCTCAATGAACTGACCGCTGAGGCGGCCGCTCCGGATGGCAAAGCACCTGTCCTTGACGCGCGCGCGGTGCTGCAACGCGCGGAATGGACGCAGCCCCGCATGTCCCGCCGGTTCAGCTCCCTGGTGAGGGGGATCCTGGAAGAAGCCACTTTGTTGGGCTTGATGGGCTCCGGGGCCTTCACACAGTTGGGGTCTGCCATCGCGCTCGGCCATCCGGAGGAGGCAATGACCCTCCTCGGTGAACACCTGCCAGCCGCGGTCAACCACATCCTCCTGCAGGCGGACCTCACTGCCGTGGCACCCGGTTATCTCGCGCCCGAACTCAGCGAAACGCTGCTGCTCATGGCCGACGCCGAGGGCCAGGGCCCCGCGTCAATCTACCGTTTTTCCACGGCAACCATCCGCAGGGCCCTCGACGCCGGCCAGGATGCGGAATCGCTGTTGACGTTCCTCCGGGAGCATTCAGCCACGGACGTACCGCAACCGCTCGAGTACCTGGTGCAGGACACAGCATCCCGACACGGACGTTTGCGAATCGGTTCCAGTGCCAGCTTCATCCAAAGCGACGACGAATCCGCCATCACTGACCTGTTGCAGGAGGCCCGCACGTCTGCACTGAGCCTGGTTCGGATCGCTCCGACCGTGCTGACGTCCTCTGCCAGCCCCAAGGAGACTGCACGTGTGCTGCGCGAGCTGGGACTTTCGCCTGCCGTCCAGGACGCGGAACCCGCCGTCGTCCGCTTTAAACGGACAGCGGCAGTGCCGGGCAGCGCGCGTCCGGTCTATACGGCACCGCGGACGGCCCCACCGGACGACGACGTCGAAGCCCAGCTTTCGGTCTTGCGGCAGCACCGTGGCGTCCCGGCTGATGCGACAGGCGAAGCTTCCACACAGCTCGGCCTGGAAACGCTGCAGAAGGCCATCCGCCTCAAACAGGCGGTCACCATGAACGTGGTGGACAGCCTGGGCAATGCGAACATCGAAACAGTGGTCCCTGTCTCCGTCTCCGGTGGCCGCGTGCGGGTCTTCGATCCCGGCAAGGAAACTGAGCGTGTACTGTCCATCCACCGGATCATCGATGTAGAACCAGCAGGAGAGCTGCACAAGTGAGGATGCAAGAGTGACCGACGGTCCACTGATCGTACAAAGCGACAAAACCATTCTGTTGGAAGTCGACCACGAGCTCGCCACGGAAGCCAGGCACGCCATTGCGGCATTTGCTGAACTGGAGCGCGCTCCCGAGCACATGCACAGCTACCGGCTGACGCCTCTTGGGCTGTGGAACGCCCGGGCCGCCGGACTCGACGCCGAGCAGGTGTTGGATACGCTGCTGAAGTACTCCCGCTTCCCGGTCCCGCATGCATTGTTGATCGATATCGAAGAGACCATGTCCCGCTATGGCAGGCTTCGCCTCGAAAAGGATCCACAGCATGGTTTGGTGATGCGCACTGACGACTACCCCGTACTGGAGGAAGTCATCCGCGCCAAGAAGATCTCCCCGCTCCTTGGGCCCAGGATCGATGGCGAGACTGTGGTGGTTCATTCCTCGCAGCGAGGCCAGCTCAAGCAGTTGCTCCTCAAGTTGGGATGGCCGGCCGAAGACCTTGCCGGATACGTCAACGGGCAGCCGCACCTGATCATGCTCGATGAAACAGGCTGGCAGTTGCGCCCTTACCAAAAGTTGGCCACGGAGAACTTCTGGGCCGGCGGCAGCGGCGTCGTCGTTCTTCCTTGTGGTGCGGGAAAGACCTTGGTGGGCGCGGCCGCCATGGCGACGTCCTCCACTACAACGCTGATCCTGGTCACCAACACGGTTTCGGCACGGCAGTGGAAGGACGAACTGCTCAAGCGGACGTCCTTGACCGAAGATGAGATCGGCGAATATTCGGGTGCGGTCAAGGAAGTCAGGCCCGTCACCATCGCCACCTACCAGGTACTCACTACCAAGCGCGGTGGACTTTACCCGCACCTTGAACTCGTGGACGGTCATGACTGGGGCCTGATCATCTATGACGAGGTGCACTTGTTGCCCGCCCCGATCTTCCGAATGACGGCGGACCTGCAGGCCCGGCGAAGGCTCGGACTGACGGCCACACTGGTGCGCGAGGATGGCAGGGAGGGTGAAGTCTTCAGCCTGATTGGGCCCAAGCGCTACGACGCTCCATGGAAGGACATCGAAGCGCAGGGCTACATCGCACCGGCGGATTGCGTTGAAGTCCGCGTCGATTTACCCCGCGACGAGCGGGTGGCCTACGCCATGGCCGATGACGCCGACAAATACCGGCTGTGCGCAACCTCCGAGACAAAGACCCGACTGGTGGAGCAGCTCGTGGCGGCGCACAAGGGCGAGCAACTGCTGGTCATCGGCCAGTACATAGACCAACTGGACGAGATCGCCGAGCGGCTGGATGCTCCGTTGATCAAGGGGGAAACCAGCGTCAAAGCCCGGCAGAAACTCTTTGATGCCTTCCGTAAAGGCGAGATCCAGACTCTCGTGGTGTCCAAAGTGGCCAACTTCTCCATCGACCTTCCGGAGGCTTCAGTCGCCATCCAGGTTTCGGGTTCATTCGGGTCCCGGCAGGAGGAGGCGCAACGACTGGGCCGCCTGCTCAGGCCAAAGCAAGACGGCCGTTCGGCCCGGTTCTACTCCCTTGTGGCCCGCGACACTTTGGACCAGGACTTCGCGGCCAAGCGCCAGCGGTTCCTCGCCGAACAGGGGTATGCCTACCGGATCATGGACGCCAAGGATGTGGGTAAAGACGCCCCCGCAGAGGAATAATCGCCGGGCCATTGCTATTTATCTCCAGCAATTTTAGGATTCCAAGTGAAGCTCTCCGCCCTTTAGGGTTGCCCTTGGTCCAGGCAGCCTGGCGGCCAGTCGTCGGTAACGGGGGAATCCCGCAGCCAGGGTGCCGGCGATTCGAAGGCCTTGAAGAATCTGTGATTTTTTACCAGAGGACTCCTTATGCGTAAAACCCTCCTGGTCCTGTCGGCGATCATCCTGCTATCAGGCCTTGCCCAGCTCTTTTTCGCCGGCTACTTCCATTTCCAAAACACTATTGAAGCCCAGCGCGAAGCGGGCGTTTATCACGTCATGAACGGCCAATATGTGCTGCGTTATTCGGCATTGCTGGCCGTGATCGTCGCGGCAATTGCCAAGGCCGGATCCCGGACCATCTGGCTGGCCGCCGGAATCTTCCTAATGACATGGGTGCAACTGTTTATCTTTATTATCGGCGGCATGCTCACTGGCTCGTCGGAGGATTTCATCACGCCCTCCGGCTCGTGGGTGGCTTCCATTCACCCCATCACGGGGCTGCTGATCATCTTCATGTCCTACTGGTTGTTCAGGCGTGCCCGCGCCCTTGCACTTAATCCCCAGCCCCTTCCACCCAAGGCAGCAGCCTCGGATGCTTCCGCCTCTTCCGCTACGGCGTGATGAGCGGCGGCTGTGAATATTTCACAGCTACTGGCCGTCGATTTGGTGCTGGCCATCCTCGCCGCCGGCGCCTGGATGGCCGCCGCCTGGATGGCCATTTCTTCAACAGCTGACAGGAGGCCAGTCAAGCCACGCGGTGTCGACTTGGCGCTTCTTCTGCTGGGCCTGGCCGTCGTTGCCACTGCGGCGCGCTATGCCTTGCTCCCCGCTTTGGTGGCGGGCAGTTGGTGGTTTGCCAGCGAACGCACAACCATCAGCCTGCCTTTGACCGCCATCCCCGCGGCTTGGGCCGCGATGGCCGGTGTTCCGTACTTGCTGAGGAGGCGGAACACCGGCCCACCACGTTCGGGCAAGCTACCCGGACGCGCTGGCCGAACCCAGGAATGGGCTGTCCTCGCCATGGTGTCCGCCGCGGCTTCGGCAATTGCTTCACTTGCGCTGACCTTTGTCCTCGGCCCATTTCCCGCCCCCTGGACGCTGGTGGTTCTCCTGTTCCTGGTTGCTGGGACCGTGATGCTGGCCAGGCACGCGCTGGTCCCTCACTTCCCGCGCCCGTCCGCTCCTGCCGCTCCGCCCGGCGGCACCGTTTCACCCGGCCGGGGCCGCATGGTTCGCAGGCGCAGGACGGCGGCTGCTGCAGTCGCCGGACTCATGGCCTGCACCGCTTTGGGCTCGGGAGTCTTTGCCTGGTTGGGTAGCCGTTCCGCTGATGGCGCGGTGATTGCAGCCGCAATCGGTCATCACCGAGGTGTCACCACTGCACCAGTGGTGGCCCCAACTCCGGTAACCAGCCTGGTGGGCGACCTCCCTGACAATGCCGTGGTCCGGCGCTACGAACTCACTGCCCGCACCGAACACATAACCCTGCCCTCCGGGGAGTCTACTGATGCATGGACCTTTGGCAGCCTCCCGGGCCCTGGCATCGAAGCCCAACTGGGCGAGGTCATGGAAGTTGAGCTGAGGAACCAGGACGTGGGCGCTGGCGTAACTCTGCACTGGCACGGCTACGACGTCCCCAACGCCATGGACGGCGTGGCCGGGGCAACACAGGACGCCGTCATGCCCGGGCAGTCCATGACCTACCGGTTCCTTGCGGCGCAGGCCGGCACGTATTGGTACCACACGCACCAAGATTCAGCCGAAGGTGTCCGCAAGGGCCTCTACGGCACATTCGTCGTGCACAGCCCCACACTGCCTCGCGCGGATACCGACATTGTGGTGGCAGGACACGACCTCGACGGTCTGGGGTTGCTGGGCTCCTCAGACCGTAGCAGTGTGCACGCGGCCGTCCCCGGCTCGAGCGTTCGCGTGCGCCTCATCAACACTGATTCCCTGCCGCAGCGCTACCTTCTGGATGGAACGGCGTTCAAGGTTGCAGCCGTGGACGGAACGGAGGTGAACCAGCCCCAGGAGGTCAAGGGGAAGCTATTGCGGCTGGGAGCCGGGGGAAGGATGGACGTCACGTTCACGATGCCCGAATCCGCGGTGACGGTCCGCTCTGACTCGGCAGCCAGCGCCGTCGTCGTGGTTGCTCCATCCAGCTCTGACGCCGCAATGAAAGAAGCCGACATCCCTGTGAAGGCGGTTGGCGTCCCTGAGAAGGCCGAGCCGGGCATCTTTGCGACGACGCCCGTCCTGGATCTCCTGGACTACGGTGAACCTATGGTCGGCACACCGGCACCCGCGGAAAATGTCCGGGAGGAAGTGCTGGTGTTGGATCGCCAGTTCCGCTTTGTTGACGGAATTCCGCGCTACGCGTTTACGGTGAACGGCGCAGCCTATCCCCTGGTGCCATCCATTGAAGTGGCCGAAGGGGACACCGTAAAAGTGACGATCGTCAACCGCACCGCGGAGCCGCACCCCATGCATCCCCACGGACACCACGTTCAAGTACTCAGCAGGAACGGCGTGGCCCCAAGTGGATCGCCGCTGATGCTTGACACCGTGGACGTGCTGCCGGGCGACGTATGGGAGCTGCTGCTGCACGCTGACAATCCGGGCATCTGGATGGATCACTGCCACAACCTGGACCATGCTGCAGAGGGAATGATGATGCTGCTGAAGTACGAAGGCGTGTCATCCGACTTCGTACACGGTGGCCATTCCCACAACCGGCCTGAATAGGACGGCTGGTGTAGCGTTCGTCCTCAGGCCACCATGCGGCTGGCATGCGGGATGGCAACGTGATCCACTACTGCCCAGCAGTCGGCGTCATGGAGCTGTGCGCTGGCGAAGCGCTCGGCCGATGCCAGGTCCGGAAATTCCTCGCGCCGAATGTGGCCCGAGTCTGTATCCAGGTACGTCACGTGGAACTCGACGTCCGCGGCTTTTTCATTGTGATGAATGCTGATGGGGGCTGCTTCTTTTGCCATGCTTCCAGTTTGGAATGGGGCACTGACATTTTTAGGAGCATCCGTGGGCGTGTTCAGATCTTAAGCCTTGGGGATGTCCCGGGCTAGGGCGTTCGAAGGTACTCGGCGGAGACTTCGCGCACTATGGAGCTGACGACGTCGAGCACTTTTGATGCCGTCTTCCAGCGCTGCCAGTAGAGCGGAACATCAAAGGGGCGCGCGGGAGCGAGTTCAATCAAGCGCCCGTCGGCAATGTCCGGCCCGCATTGAACCTCCGGAATCAATCCCCAGCCCAAGCCCAGGCGAATGGCATCGCCAAAGTCCTGTGAAGCCGGCACGTAGTGTCGCGGCCCCTTCTGTTGTGCCTTTGAAGCACCCGGCCACGATTCCACGAAAGCCCACTGATAGGTGTCCTTTCGGTCGAAATCCACGGCCGGTGCTGTATTGAGCCTGCCTCCGTCCACCCCGTCCGCAAACCAGCGGTCCACAAAGACCGGAGCTGCCACTGCCCGGTAACGCATGACTCCGAGGCTCTCCACCCGGCAGCCCTGCACCGGGTCCGGAGTGGCCGTGACCGCAGCCATGACGGTCCCCGAACGCAGCATCGAGGTGGAGTGTTGTTCGTCGTCGCGGTGCAGGTCAAAGGTGATGTTGAGATCGCTGGGCACACGGGCAAGTGCTTGCAGGAACCAGACCGCAAGCGAGTCCGCATTCACCACGATCGGCACAGCCAGCTGCGGACCGTCCGCGCCCAAACCCAACTCGACGCCTGCATCTGCCTCCAGCTGGCCTACTTGGCGGGCAAGGCGAAGCACCACTTCGCCCGCTTCCGTGGCCTGCGCGGGATTGCTCCGCTGGAGCAGGACCCTTCCGGACGATTGCTCAAGCGCCTTCAAGCGTTGGGACACGGCCGACGGCGTGATGTGCAGCCGGCGCGCTGCCGCATCCAGTGTGCCTTCCGAAAGTACGGTGGCGAACGTCAACAACTGCTCAGAAGGAAACTGTGGCATAAGAAGATCTTATGCGACGTGAAAAACATTAGCTGGTCTAAGTTTCGTTCGCCCCATAGTTTTCAAGGGTGACTTTCTCTGACTTCTTCAACTCGGCAGGCCTCGGCCTTGCGACCGGTCTTGGCCTCATCGTTGCTATCGGTGCCCAAAATGCCTTCGTGCTGCGACAAGGAATCCTTGGCAAACACGTAGGTGCGGTCGTCGCAGTATGCGCACTCTCAGACGCCCTTCTTATCGCCGCTGGCGTGCTTGGTACAGGCGCACTGATCGCGGCCGCTCCTGCCGCCGTCGTGATCTTGCGCTTTGTCGGCGCGGCATTCCTGGTGGCTTACGGGGTTCTTGCTGCGCGTCGCGCCCTTCGCCCACAGGCGCTCGATTCTTCCGATACGCCGTCCACCGGTGGCGACACCAAACGTGGCCTCGCCGCTGTACTCACCACCGTACTGGCGCTGACGTGGCTAAACCCGCATGTCTACCTGGACATCGCGCTTATTGGTTCGCTGGCCAGTGCCCAAGGCAGTTCTTTGCAATGGTGGTTCGGAGCCGGGGCGATGCTGGGAAGCGTCCTCTGGTTCTGCTCCCTGGGCTTCGGTGCCAGGTTCCTGCGCGGCTTCTTCGCGCGGCCCAAGTCCTGGCGGATCCTGGACGGCGGGATCGCTGTGACCATGGGAGCCCTCGGCGCAGGACTCGCCCTCGGAGTCTAAGCGGCGCGCAGTCTTCTCACATCAAGCATCCAGATAACTCACAGAAACTGGGAGCATCATGGGTGTCATGAAAAAGAACGGCCCCGAAGCCAAGCTCCTTGTCGTCGACGACGAACCCAACATCCGCGAGCTTCTCTCCACGTCCCTGCGGTTTGCAGGTTTCGAGGTCGTTGCCGCATCCAATGGGCGCGAAGCCCTGGCCGCCGCCGACCTCCACGCCCCCGACCTCGCGGTCCTGGACGTCATGCTGCCCGACATGGACGGCTTCACAGTGACGCGTCGGCTCCGTGCCGCAGGCAAACACTTCCCGGTCCTGTTCCTCACGGCGAAGGACGACACCGAGGACAAGGTAACGGGCCTGACTGTGGGCGGGGACGACTACGTCACCAAGCCCTTCAGCCTTGACGAAGTAGTGGCCCGCATCCGCGCCGTACTGCGCCGGACCCAGCCCCTTGAGGATGACGACGCCGTGATCCGCGTGGACGATCTCGAACTCGACGACGACGCCCACGAGGTCCGGCGCGGCGGCACGGTCATTGAGCTGTCCCCCACCGAGTTCAAGCTCCTGCGCTACCTCATGCTGAACCCCAACCGCGTTCTCTCCAAGGCACAGATCCTGGACCACGTTTGGGAATACGACTTCAATGGCGACGCCTCGATCGTTGAGTCGTACATCTCCTACCTGCGCCGCAAGGTGGACATCGACCCCGATGCCGCAGCCCTCATCCAGACCAAGCGCGGAGTGGGCTACGTGCTGCGAACGGCAGAGAAGCGCTGACCTTGCTGCAACGCTGGAAAGCGGCGTCCCTGAGGTCGCAGCTCGTCGCCATCATCATGGGACTGCTCCTCCTCGCGCTGGCCGCGACGGGCGCCGGCACGCTGACGCTCGTCAAGAGCTACCTGCAAGGCCAGGTTGATGACAAACTCAAGGCCGCCGTCGCACTGGCCCAGGACCAGCAGTCATTCGACAAGCTGTCCGAGCCGAACCCTGCCGTCCCCACGGACTACTCGCTGACCCTGTATGTTCCGGGGCTTTCGCCGTATCCCTTTGGCGGCATGCAAAGCGACCGTCCGGCGATCGCGAACATCACTCCTGCCGAGGCCAAAGCGCGCGGCAATGCCCCGTTCCAAGTGAGTGGCACCGCCGGCAGCAACTGGCGTGTCGTCGCCGTGGGCGTCGTGGCCAACGGGCAGAACGGCGTGGTCATTATCGGCCTGCCGTTGACGCCCGTGGACAAAGTCATGGAACACGCCGTACTGGTGGTGGTTGGTGTTGGCCTGCTGACCCTGGTTCTGGCGTTCTTCATCGCTACATGGACTGTGGCACGATCCTTCAGGCCCCTGGCCCGGGTGGAGAAGACAGCCGCAGCCATCGCCGCAGGCGACCTCTCACGACGCGTGGAAATCGACAACCCCCATACAGAGGTGGGCCGCCTCGGCGCTTCGCTGAACGCAATGTTGGCCCACATTGAGGCCTCCTTTGCGGCGCGCGCCGCTTCTGAAGCCCGGATGCGCCGCTTCGCTGCGGATGCTTCCCATGAGCTCCGGACACCCTTGGTCACCATTCGCGGTTTCTCTGAGCTTTACCGCCACGGCGCGCTGGCGACTCCCGAAGACGTCGCCACCGCCATGGGCAGAATCGAAAGCGAAGCCAAGAGGATGGGTTCCATGGTGGAAGACCTGCTCCTCCTGGCCCGGCTGGACGAGCAGCGGCCGTTGCAGCTCAAGCCTGTGGACCTTCAGTTGTTGGCGCACGACGCCGTGGTGGATACCAAGGCCTCATCCGGCAACCGGAACATCACGCTCATCGGTCTCGACGGATCGTCCCCCACCCCGGCCCCGGTCCACGGCGATGAGGCCAAGCTCCGGCAGGTAATCGGCAACCTGGTGGGCAACGCCCTGCGCTACACGCCAGACGGTACCCCCATAGAACTCGCCGTTGGTGTACGGAGCAGTCCTGAGGGCACGCTTTCGGTCATCGAAATACGGGATCACGGGGCCGGCATTCCGGAGGCTGAGACGAACAAGATCTTTGAACGCTTCTACCGTGCCGATACCTCCCGCACCCGCGAGACCGGCGGCAGTGGCCTTGGACTGGCCATTGTGGCCGCCATCGTTGGCTCGCATGGGGGCAGCGTCCGGGTGAAAGAGACCGGCGGCGGCGGCGCAACTTTGGTGGTCAGCCTCCCGTTCCGCGAGGAGCCCGCGGAGCTGATATCGCAGTAACGCGGGTGTCCCCCGCATTGGCATTACCTGTATGACGGCTCATCAACGGAGCGGTTATCCACATAGCGACGAATGATTGTTCCCCGCCCCCAAGCGGCTGCCTAGGCTCGATGTTGTGGCCACGCACACCGCCGCGAGCAGCGGAACATCATCGTCGAAAGGCATCACCCATGAGCGTCATTTCCGTCGACACAGAGCTCCTTCAGCTCAAGTCGTCCAACGTTAAAGCAACCGTTGACCGCATCAGCACGGACGTGCAAGCCATGAAACTAGGACTGGACGAGCTCCAAGCCACGTGGAAAGGCTCCGCGGCAACCAACTTCCAATCGCTTGTCCTTGAATGGTCCCTGACGCAAAACAAAGTCGAGGCTTCACTGGCTTCCATCAACATGGCTTTGGCGTCGGCAGCCGCAAGCTACCTCGAAGTGGAGCAGGGCAACACGCAGCGGTTCGCCTACTAAGGGCTCCACGATCAAGCTACATTCACGGTCCAGCTAGCTATAAGCTCCTGCGGGGCCGGCTGTCTTCCCCCTGTGCAGCCGCCCCGCAGGTCATTAAAGCCCGTTGCTTCCTGAGCTGTACTTCCTCTGCCGTGCTTCCTGTTTGCTTCCGGTTGGGTCAGTTTTCGGGGGTTCCCTGGTGGAATCGGAGCCGCCACTGGCCTCGGTCCAGGAGCCAAACGGAACTGCGGAGGGCCGAACCTGAGTGCGCGAAACTGCGGTAGTTCAGCAGGATCGTGTTCTCACTCAAGCGATCGGCGCTAAGAACTTCCAGTTCAATCGGTTCGCCGGGGTCCTCCTCGAGGGCGACCATCATGGCGTCCCGGGTCCAGAAGCGACCGGAGCTGCCAATCTCGGCAAAGTCGGGATGAAGCAATACTCCAATCCTGCCGATGTCAGTCCTCACATCGGGGCGCAGGAGTTCGCGCTCCAGGGCAACCACGACTTCCTCCGCGGGCAATTCCCGCGCGGACGCATCCTCGTCCAGTTCACTGAAAAGATCCGGCTGGCCGAAGATACCCGACTCCCCAAACAGGGTGGGTTCCGAGTGGGATTGGAATCCGCGCCCGGCTCTGGCCGGCGGAACTGGAGTGGTCGTGGGAACGGCCCCTACTGTGCGTACGGATCCGGCTGTAGGAACGGCCCCGGTGCCGGCGGCCGCTGCGGCAGGAACAGGTTCGGCCAAGACTTGGTGTGAGCCCGTAAACCCCGGTCCGATAGGAGCTGCCGTGCCCTGCTGGAAGGCGGTGGCTACGGCGCGTGCGCGCTCGTCTGCTGCCTCGTTGAGGTCATGTCCGGCGTGACCCTTGACCCATTCAAACGTGTATTTGCGCCCGACGATTGCTTGGTCGATGTCCTTGAGGAGGTCAACGTTCAGCACGGGCTTTCCGTCAGCCTTCCGCCAGCCCTTCCGCTTCCACCCGGGCATCCACTTGGTGATGCAGTTGATGACGTACTGGCTGTCGCAAAGGATCAGCAGTTCTTCCTGCGGTATGTGGGCCGTGGAACGGAACAGGTCCAGGACAGCCATGAGCTCGCCCATGTTGTTGGTGCCGTGTGGCCAACCTCCGGCGCGCCAACAGGAATCGTCAACGTACCAGGCCCAACCGGCCGGCCCGGGATTGCCGAGGGCAGAGCCATCGGCGGCAGCAATAATCGTCATGCCTTCAATCCTGCCAGACCGCACAGACACTGAAAGCGTGCTAGCGCCCAACTCAGTAGCAGCAGATGCCGTTTTGAACGCTGAAAAGGGCATCTGCTGCTACCTGCTTGGGCGCCGACGCAAACGACGGCGGCCCCCACCAAATGGTGAGGACCGCCGTCGTTTGCTCTAAAGCGTGACGCTACAGCTTAGGAGGCTTAGAAGCCGCCCATGCCGCCCATGTCGTCGCCACCGGCAGCCGGAGCGTTCTTCTCAGGCTTGTCGGCAACTACAGCCTCGGTGGTCAGGAACAGACCAGCGATGGAAGCAGCGTTCTGGAGAGCCGAGCGGGTGACCTTTACGGGGTCGTTGACGCCAGCAGCCAGCAGGTCTTCGTAGACACCCGTGGCAGCGTTCAGGCCGTGGCCGGAAGGCAGGCCGCGAACCTTGTCTGCAACAACGCCCGGCTCGAGGCCGGCGTTGAAGGCGATCTGCTTCAGCGGAGCATCGATGGCAACCTTGACGATGTTGGCACCGGTTGCTTCGTCACCCTGGAGGGTGAGGTTGGCGAATGCCTTGGCGCCAGCCTGGATGAGGGCAACGCCACCACCGGCAACGATGCCTTCTTCAACAGCAGCCTTGGCGTTGCGGACAGCGTCCTCAATGCGGTGCTTGCGTTCCTTGAGCTCAACCTCGGTTGCGGCACCGGCCTTGATGACTGCAACGCCGCCGGCCAGCTTGGCCAGGCGTTCCTGCAGCTTCTCGCGGTCGTAGTCGGAATCGGAGTTCTCGATCTCGGCGCGGATCTGGGCAACACGGCCTGCGATCTGGTCGGCGTCGCCGGCACCTTCAACGATGGTGGTCTCGTCCTTGGTAACGACAACCTTGCGGGCGGTACCGAGGAGATCGAGTCCAGCGTTCTCCAGCTTGAGGCCAACCTCTTCCGAGATGACCTGGCCACCGGTGAGGATGGCGATGTCGGCGAGCTGTGCCTTGCGGCGGTCACCGAAGCCCGGAGCCTTGACGGCAACAGACTTGAAGGTGCCACGAATCTTGTTGACGATCAGGGTGGCCAGGGCCTCGCCCTCGATGTCTTCAGCGATGATCAGCAGCGGCTTGTTGGACTGCATGACCTTCTCCAGGACCGTGACAAGTTCCTTCACGTTGGAGATCTTGGAGTTCACGATCAGGATGTACGGGTCTTCGAGGACCGTTTCCTGGCGCTCAGCGTCGGTGACGAAGTAAGCGGAGATGTAACCCTTGTCGAAGCGCATGCCTTCGGTGAGTTCGAGCTCCAGGCCGAAGGTGTTGGACTCTTCGACCGTGATGACGCCTTCCTTGCCCACCTTGTCCAGGGCCTCGGCAATGAGGCTGCCGATTTCCGGGTCGCCGGCGGAGATGGAAGCCGTAGCTGCGATCTCTTCCTTGGTCTCGATCTCCTTGGCGGAGGCGAGCAGCTCGGTGATGACGGCCTCGACGGCCTTCTCGATGCCGCGCTTCAGGGACAGGGGGTCGGCGCCGGCGGCAACGTTGCGCAGGCCTTCCTTGACCAGTGCCTGGGCGAGAACCGTAGCGGTGGTGGTACCGTCGCCAGCGACGTCATCCGTCTTCTTGGCAACTTCCTTGACCAGCTCAGCACCGATCTTCTCGTAAGGATCGTCCAGCTCGATCTCCTTGGCGATGGAAACACCATCGTTGGTGATCGTGGGGGCGCCCCACTTCTTTTCGAGGACGACGTTGCGTCCACGCGGGCCGAGGGTGACCTTGACGGCGTCGGCGAGGATGTTCAGGCCCCGCTCGAGGCCGCGGCGTGCCTCTTCATCAAATGCAATGATCTTGGCCATAACGGCGGTAGTCCTTTCGGGACAGTCGTTAAGAAGGAACCTGTCAGATAGGGTGCCCGCGACGGACGGTCCTTTGCTTGCGGCCTCTGTATGCCCCGCGCTCCGGACCTCACCCCACCAAGGTGTTTCTTGATCCTCCTGACGTTCCGGGAGCCATCTACTGCCGGCGTAAACCGGGCCGCAGTTAGCAGTCGAAGCGTAGGAGTGCTAAATCAATAATTAGCACTCGACCGGGGAGAGTGCAAGCAGAAGCGCCACTTTGCGCTATAAACAAAGGGGTTTCAGCCGTTAGCTGACGCGACGGCCGAGGGGACTATGCAACGCGGACACTTTCGGCCTGCGGACCCTTCTGACCTTCGCCTAATTCGAACTCCACCCGCTGGCCTTCCTCAAGAGCGCGGAAGCCTTCCATCTGAATCGCGGACCAGTGCACGAAGACGTCGTCGCCGGAGTCATCCACAGTGATGAATCCATACCCTTTTTCGGCATTGAACCATTTGACGGTTCCCAAAGCCATGATGCCCACACTTTCACAGTAGCCAAGACCGGTTGCCGGGATCTCCGGACCGGAATCAATCCACTGTAACCACAGTCACTCGCCGCGCGCTGCTGCGGAGGGGTCCACCATGACTTTTGTTATTGAGGCTTAACCGAGTTGCCACTTTCGAGGCTGGAACCCCGGGAAAATGCTCGAAGATCGGCGGAACTACTGGTAGCCAGGTCCCACAACAACAACCAGCGGCTGCTGGATTTCAGGAGATTCAACAACGGCGGAAATACCCAGGAGCTTGCCCAGCGCTTCTGCGTTCGCCTTCTGGCCGGGAACGTTGTAGAAGACCACGGAAGACTGTTGCGGCAGGCCTCCCCAGTTCCCCACAGTTCCCAGCGTCCAGCCATCGCCTTGGACCAGCCCTGCGACGCGGCTCGCAAGCCCGGCCGTCGCCGTGCCGTTGTAGACGGCAACTGCAACGGTTTTGTCCACCGGTGCAGCAGAAGGAGTTGCCGAGGCTTCGCCGGAAGGTGTGGTGCCCGGGCTCGGCTCACCGGAAGCGATGGGCGCGTTGCTTGATTCGGTAGGTGCAGCCGAAGGGGAAGTTTCACTCTGCTGGGGCGCCGGCGTCGAAACGCTTGCGGACGCACCGGGGGCAACCAGGCCAAGCCGCGGAAGTATAAGGAAAGCGACGAGTCCCAGCACCAGTGCGACGGCTCCGACGGTCAAGACCGGCCACAAATTGGGGCGGGCTGTCTCTTGGGCGTCACGGTGAACACCCTGCCGGGAGCTGTTCTGTGGGACCCGGTCGAATTCATCCTTGGCAAATTTGGTCATGGTGAAGCCTTGTCCTTGCTGGTTGCTGCTGACTATCAGCCGGGCGATTTACGCGTCGGACCCCAGGCGGCGCGCTGTCCGCGCACGTTGGCGCGACGTACGTAGTCTACGCAATCTCTTCACAAGCATGGGATCGTGGGCCAACGCATCTTCGGTATCGATAAGTGCGTTCAGGATCTGGTAGTAGTGGGTGGCGGAGAGATTGAAGAGCTCACGGATCGCCTGTTCCTTGGCGCCGGCGTACTTCCACCATTGCCGCTCCAAGGCCAACATTTGCTGATCACGGTCACTTAAAGGTGAGTCGCTGCGGGTCTCTGCCGCCAGGTCTTCAAGTGCCAAACCGGTAGACTGCGGCGCCATTGGTTCCGGTGCTGGTTCTGCCACGGCACACTCCTTGACGCTGGTTGGGGGAAAATGTCCTACACCCATGTTACGGGCGAATAACAACGCTGTCATTCGCACCGCCGATGCCATGGAGGGGACAATGACAGGGTGACTGGCGAGGATGCACTGTTTGACCTGGAACCTGCCGGCGTTGCCGATCCGGGCTTCGACGAGCTTGTTGACCGACCCCTGGAAGAGCTGATGGCCGCGGATTGGGCGGACGCCTTGCGACCCGTGGAAGGCCAACTCCGTGAAGCTTTGGCCTTTGTTGCGGGTCAGGTTGCCCAAGGGATCCAGGTCCTACCCCCGGCTACCAACCTGCTCCGGGCTTTCTGCCGACCACTGGCCGACGTCAAAGTACTCATCCTTGGCCAGGACCCGTACCCAACCCCGGGACACGCCGTCGGGCTTTCCTTTGCCGTCTCGCGGCATACGCGGCCGATCCCCCGGAGCCTGGCAAATATCTATCGTGAACTCCACGACGACCTTGGGCTCCCGCCGCGCATCCATGGCGACCTCACAGCCTGGACGGACCAAGGCGTCTTGCTGCTGAACCGCGTCCTTAGCGTCGCAGCGGGAAACGCCGGCTCACACCGCGGCAAAGGCTGGGAGGCAATCACGACGGCGGCCGTCAGGGCGGTAGCCCATCGCACCGACGTCGCGGGACGCCGTAGTCCGCTGGTAGCGATTCTGTGGGGGAAGGACGCCGAAGCGGTCATGCCGCTGCTGGATGGTACACCGGCAATCACGTCAGTGCACCCGAGTCCCCTCTCAGCATCCCGTGGTTTCTTTGGTTCCAAGCCCTTCAGCCGCACCAACCAACTGTTGATGGAACAGGGCGCAGAGCCCGTCAATTGGGAACTACCCATCTTGTAACCTTTGACTCATACCCAGGTGGCACCCAATGAATTAGCTTAGGCTTGCCTACATGGCTGCTCTCCCCGTTACCTCGTCCGCCACCCGGAACACGCGCCCGCAGGTTAACCTGACCGTCCTGCGCAAAGAATGGCTCTCACCCCACATGGTGCGGATCGTCGCCGGCGGCCCAGGGTTCAGCGACTACGCCAACAACGAATACGTGGACCGATACGTCAAGATAGTTTTTCCGCAGCCCGGCGTTGATTACCGGCTTCCGCTGGACCTGTGGGGAATCCGCGAGTCAATGCCACGTGAGCAATGGCCTCACACCCGGACGTACACCATCCGATGGGTGAACCTTGAAGAACGGGAACTGGCGATTGACTTCGTAGTCCATGGCGACGAGGGCCTGGCAGGGCCTTGGGCGGCGGCAGCAGAACCCGGAGACTCCCTGATTTTTACCGGGCCCGGCGGCGGCTACAACCCCGCGCCCGACGCCGATTGGCACCTCTTCGCCGGCGATGACGCCGCGATTCCAGCCATTGCAGCCTGCATAGAGGCCCTCGCCCCGGAAGCCCGCGGATATGCGTTGCTTGAGGTGGACAGCGCCGAGGACATCCTGCCTATCGCCGCTCCTGCCGGTCTGGAACTCCGTTGGCTCCAGCGCAACGGAGTGCCGGCCGGATCAAGCGAGGTGTTGCTGGACGCGCTTCGCGACGTGCAGTGGCTGCCCGGCCGCGTAGATGTCTTTGCGCATGGCGAGAGGGGCTACATGAAGGGCCTGCGGCAGATCTTCTTCACCCAGCGCGGCCTGGAGCGTTCGCAGGTTTCACTCTCCGGCTACTGGGCCCAGGGCCGGGTAGAGGAAGTGTTCCAGGCAGAGAAGAAGCTCCCCGTAGGGCAGATCTAGCGGCGCCGTACCCTGCGGCGCTCGTTGCTGGATAGTCCCTTCGTAAGCGGCCTTGCCAGGTTGTCGCCGAGCACGATGCCTGCTGCCACTCCCAGGACGATCGCGCCTGCGTTCAACATGCCCCCGGCGCCCTGCAGAATGTCCGCTTCCTCGATGGTCAATACATACATCGAACGGAATATGGTTAGACCGGGCAGCAGAATGAGCGCGGCCGGAACAGCCACCACAAGTTGGGGAGCACCAAGTTTCAGCGCCACTACCCGAGCCAGCAGGCCGATAGCCACAGCCGAAACTGCCGGCGACAAGCGGTCGCCAAACCCGGCTGTGGTAGCCCCCCACAAGACGAAGAAGCCAACCAGGCCGACTGCCGCCGTCGGGAGTAACAAACGCATCTGCGTCTGTTCGGTGACCCCGATAGCTACTACGGCGATCGCGATCAGGATGGCTTGGCCCCACAAAGGATACGCGTCCGGGAATGTTTTGGTGACGTCCAGGACTTCGCTGCCCATGAGGGTCCCGACCACAACCGCTACGGCGATACCGGCGACGATCGCGCCGAAGGTGAGCAACGTGGAGAGGAATCGTCCGGCGGCCGTGACGGGGAAGCCGTTGATGGCGTCCTGAACGGAAGACACAAGCCTGCCTGTGGGAAGCAACAACAGGATCCCGCCCGCAACCACAATGGACGGAGCGATGTCCGCGCCCGCCCAACGCAGCATGAGGGCGATAAATGTAACCAGGAACGAGCACGACAGGGTGATGAAGAAGTCCGGGGTGCGCCACCGGCTCAGTTGACGCGCAACCAGGCTGATGAGCAAGTTGGAGCCAAATGCCAGGGCTGATGCGCCCGGACCACCGCCCAGTACGCCCACGAACACCGCGGCGAACACAGCGAAGGCAACGGTCACCATCCAGCGAGGGAAGGGCTTGGCGCTCCGGACGATGTCGTTGAGTCGACGGACTGCTTCGTCGCGGCCAACGCCTCCGGCCACGATGTCCGTGACCAGTTGATGCACTTGGGCCAGGCCGGCGTAGTTGTTGGTCCACGAGCGCACCACGCGCAACAACGTGATGGGGGTCTGGTCCTTCGGTGCATAGTTGATGGCCACCGACTGGTTGGTGATGTCCACTTCGACGTTCTTCAAGCCAAGAGCGGCAGTCACGGCAATCATGCTGGTCTCAACTTCAAGGGCGCCTGCGCCGTAGCGGAACATGACTTCGGCCAGATGCAGGGCGAAGTCGATGGTCTTGCGCGCTGAAGCGTCGACGCCGACAACCTGGATAGTTGGGTTGGCGTACGGACTTCCCGCGAGCCGGTCCACGATGTTCATGGGGGCTGTGGGCGGACTATCGCCTTGCACCAAGCGCATCAGCATGCGTTTGGCATTGGCGTTCTGCCGGATTTGCGATGGCCGCATCGGCTGGGTCTTGGGCAAGCCGTCAGTGTGAGGCCTGCCGCCGGAGCCCTCAGGGCGTTCAGTCACGCAGTGTTCCTCCCTTGGCTTCGTTGATTAGTTCTTCACCCGAAATTTCCTCAGCAGGTTTCCGGGCTCCGGCAATTTTGCCAGTACCGTCTTGGCGGCAGCTGCAAGCTTCCTGACCGCCTGGTAAGCAGTGAAGACCGGCAGATTCACCGGTACAACGAAGTCGCCCACCAGTTGGACCACTTCGCCGCCGAAGCCCTTCTTGAATTCGTAGCCGCCGTGACCGGTTTCATCCTGGCCCTGAATGCCGAACGTGCCATAGAAGTTGTACCGCGAGTAGCCATTGTTCAGCGCGTGCAGCATCATGCCCCAGTAGAGCGACGTTGCCCCGTTGAAGTAGATGTAGTCCTGCACCGTTCCGCCGATCACGCACACGATTTCATCGCCGGAGCATGCGAAGTGGATTGCCGCAACCGTAGCCACTCCAACCGAGTCGGGGAAGCGTTCGATGTCCTTCAGGCTCCGCTCGTAGCTGTCCACGAGATCCTGGACAACCTTGACCCGGTTGGCCTTCTTCTTGCTCCCGGTTTCCTCGACCTCTCGTTTGAGGTCCGCGAGAGTCTTGGCTTCGGCATCCAGGCGCTCGGTGATGGACGCCCGGTATTCGGGGATATTGATCTTGGCCATCATGAGCTTGGTGAACTCATCCGAGGTATTGCGGAGCAGTCCTTCGTAGTATTCACGCTCGCGGTAGGTGAAGCCCTTTTCGTCGCCGGCCGTGCTCAGCGCGTTGTAGAAGTCGTCCAGCGTTTCCAGCGTGGCCTGCTCCAGGTAAACGCCGTTCTTTTCGGCCTTCCGAATGGCTTTGCGCGTGCGGTAGTTCATGCCCATGATGAGCTCTTCGGAATCGGCGATCCCGTCCAGCTTCTTGACGAACATCCAATTGATGTTCGCGAAATTCATGTCAAAGCCCTGGTGCTTGAAGCCCAACCCTGCCAGTTCATTCAGCAGTGGACGGTTGTCCTCAACCTCCGGGTGCTCCGCCCCGTCCTCGTCGCGGGCGATGTACTTGACGTTTGGCGAGATCCGCAGCTCAGCAGCCTTCTTGGAGGCCGCATGCTTTTTCAACTGCTCGACGACGAACCGCACCGTTTCGGCGTCGTTGTAGTCCAGCAGTGGTCCCTTTGCGCAGTCGCAGACCTTGTAGCCAAAACGGTTGGCTGTGTAGACGAGCTTTCCGGCGGCAATCAGGCTGCCGCCGCGGGTTACGCCAAAGAGCTCCACCTCCTGGCCGCGGGCACGCTGGAACCGCGCCAGGTCTACGGACTGGATGAAGCTGCCTTGCGGGTGTCCCTTTGCGAATGTCTCGAAATCAGCGTCATTGAGAATCACGAATTCCATGCCGGTTCCAGCCTCAATCGGAGTCAAAGAAATTACCTCACCTAGATAGATTTGCACCCGTTGGTGGCCGGGGCGGGCCTGAAGTGTGTTGGGTTGGTGCCGGTTCTTAGTAGAACTGTCCGCCGGTGCGCATGGTTTCCAGCCGGCGGAAGACGCGTTCGGCACCCTTGAGCCAGAGCTTATGCCGGATTCGTCCGAGGACGAGGTCGTAGCAGCCTACGAAGTCCGTAACGGTCTTGGTGAAACTCGTTTTGAACAAGCCCATGCCAAATAGTGGGTGGGTCTTGTCCTTGATCCGGGCGGCAGGTGGCGTGCCGCAGAAATCGTACTCAACGCAGCCCAGATCCTGCATCCGCTGGATAGCTGCCCATTGGACCAGATGCGAATCACCGTATTGCTTGCGGTTCTGCGTGGAGCCGCCATCCTTGTAGGTTGCTTTGGAGCCATAGTTGATAACGAAAGCACCGACGCTGGGTGCACCGTCCTCATAGACAAAGAAGAAGTGCCCCTGCCCGCGGCTGCAGAATTCGTGCCAGAAACGGGAGTAGTACTCATAACTCCGCAACGGCATAGCACCCTTGGCGTTCACGGTGTCTTGCATCAGTGCGTAGAGCTTGCGGTAGGTCTCCTCGCCAGGCTCAGCTGGGAGAACTTCGCATCCTTCACGTTCTGCCCTGCGGACGGCGTTGCGTGCCCGCGATGAAATGCTCCGCAACACTTCGTTGGCGGGGGCCGAAATATCCAGCAGCGCTGTTGAGTCGTTGGACTGGATATTTGGCGCTTTAACCAAGCCCCCGGCTTTCAGTTGAGCCGCCACCTCAGGCGAGTCCACGACGTCGGGCTCAATCTTGATGGTGAAGACGTTCATCTTCTGTTCACGGGCCAGCGCAGCGATTGCGGTCAGCATGGGGTTGATGTCATCCACAGAGGCGGCGTCCGGGCCCTTGATCAGGTACCACAGGCGGCCAAGGACAGGGAACTTCTTCTCAAGAAGCAAGTTGTAGCTGGAGTATTCGGAGGTCTCCAGAACCAAGCGGCGGACCAACCAGCCGTTGCCATCCTTGACTGCCGCATAGGCGTCCGACTGCAGCATGTTGCCGCCATTGGGGTTGGCTGTGACGTGCTTGTCCCAGTTATCGATTTCCTCGGCGGTGGCAAAGCGGGCGGTAAATTCTCGCAAGGTGGCCGTGTCCAATCTCAGGGGGTTGGTGCAGTGTTCAAATCGGTGCTCAGAAGCAAGTGCGCATGCGGACATGCAGCCCCAAGTCTATCGGGCGTAGGAAAATAGCTTGACTCTCCGTGAGTTGCCCGTTCGAGCTAGGCGCGAATTGCCTGCGCCGGATCCGCTCTGGACGCCGCAATAGCCGGATACACCGCAGAAAGAACACCGGTGGCTGCGCCGGCAGCGATCCCAGTCCACACTGATTCAGGTCCCAGCACCGGCGTCCACTCCTGGCTCAGGCAAAAGGCCAGGACGCCGAGCACCCCCACCGCTCCCCCCGCCAGGCCCCCACCCAATCCCACCAGCAAGCCCTCAAGGATAAACATCCGGGCAATGCTGGCGCGACTCGTACCGAGGGCTCTACGGAGAGCGATCTCCGATCTTCGTGTTTGCACGGTCAAATACATGGATGTAGCAGCGCTCAGGCAGGCAAGAGCGAGCAACACCCAGGAGATGACACTGATCAATACGCCCAAATCATTGTTCACACCTCTTCGGAGCGAGCGAAGGTCGGCCACGGTGTTTACTGTGAAGTGCTCGGGATGGGCGGCGTCGAGGGCTAAAGGAATCACGTCGGCCAGTGGCGCTGGAAACCCAGGGAGGGTGCGGACCACAAATACCGGGTTATCAGAAGCAGTGGACGGGTAGGCCCCGATCCCCAGGATGATGCTGTCTGCCAGAACAGGGTTCCTTCCGGTCTGGCTGAGTATGCCCACGACGGGAACCGGCTGCCCACCGATCCAAATTTTCTGGCCTGGACCCGCAGAAGGTATCCCCAAACGCGTGGCCGTGTCCTGTCCCACTATTGCCACTGGCTTTCCAAAGGACTCGCCCAGAAGAGACAGCGCAGAGGCCGGTTCAACTACGGCCTCGCTAAGTTCCAGAAACGTGGAATCCACGGCCAAGAGGGATCCCGCGAAGTCGTCCTCTTGGATGCCTGTATTTGGCCGAAAGCGTGTGGGTCGGAATTCGGAAGTCGCCATCTCAACGCGCAAACCAACCGCAACGACTCCATGAAGGGCCGCTATTTTGTTCTGCTGATCCCGCAAACCTGCGAGGTCAGGGTTTCCGGGTTGAACCCCCGAGGGACTCCTCGAGGCTTGCAGTTCATCCAATGCGGCTTCGGCCAAGCGCTCGGAAACCTGCGCGGAGGCGCTTTGGCTAAGTCCAACCGAGGCAACCAGTCCACCGGATCCCAGCATGAACGCCAGAATGAGCAGGATTGCTTTACCTGTCCTGGAGGTAAGGGACGCCAAGGCATCATAGATCTCGTCCGCCAGTAGATTGAGCCGTCGCCCAAGAGGCGCTGCGGCGAGAATTTCAGCTGAATCCGGGCGTCCACCCCTGGCCTCATGATGGGCCGAGCCTTGCGAACTCTGTGCATCGGGCGTTTCCAACCGTCCGTCGTTGATAACGATCTGCCGGTCTGCCGCGGCGGCGACGATCGGATCATGCGTTATGACGACGACGGTCACGCCCGTCTGATTCAAGGCTTTGAGATCCGCGATGACACTCTGCGTATTGCCACTGTCCAGGTTTCCAGTCGGCTCGTCTGCAAACAGGATCCTGGGCCTGGTCGCGAGGGCCCGCGCCAAGGCAAGACGTTGCCTTTCCCCTCCAGAGAGGTTCTTGCCGGGCACGTCCGTCCTGTGCAGCAACCCAACCCGACGCAGGGCCTCCGTCACCTGCAACTCCCGCTCCACGTTGCGGACACCTTGAACACGGAGGCCGAGCGCCGCATTTCGTGCTGACGATTCATCCAACATCACATGCGAGGCTTGGAAGACAAATCCAAACATCCGCGATCGCAACACGTCGCGCTGTTTCTCCGCCATCAGTGACACATCGGCACCGTTGATGAAGTACGTGCCCTCTGATGCGCGGTCCAACAGCCCAAGAATGTTCAGGAGCGTTGACTTGCCGGAGCCTGAGGGGCCGATGATCGCAACAAACTCACCCTCACCAATCTCAAGATTGACATCTTGAAGGGCAGCGGTGGGTACATCGGCTCCGCCATAGGAGCGCCCGATGCGTTCCAAGCGGAGCAGGGGAATCCCGCCGGGCGTTGGCATGTTCACGATACGTCGACGGCGGTTCCAGGCTCGAGGTCCGATGTCTCGGCCAAAGCAGCCCAGCCATCGCGCTGCCCCGTCACTGTCACGTCAATTCTCTCCACCGATGCGCCCTCACCAGTGTCCTTTTTCGAACTCGGCACCATCACGTACGTCCCGGTGTCGTCCTGTTTGATGGCAGTCAGGGGAACTGCCAAGGTCTCCTGGACCGGCTCCTTCACGTTGATAGAGACAGGCTGACCGGGTTTTGGCTTGTTGGGGTCCTCGGGAACAGAGGCGATGATGTCCATTCCGGGAAGCGTCCCCTTTTCCGCATTGCCTTGGTCGAAAACCCCGATGCTCTGAATGACGCCCTGAGCGTTGTAACCACTGGCTTCAAGCGCGACGGCCTGGCCAGCTTTGAGAGCTTCAGCCTGGGTAATGGACGCCCGTCCCACCACCACGTCCGGGGCAGTTTGCACTGTTGCTACCAAGAGATTGTCCGTCAGCACGGCTCCTGAAGCAGCAATGCTCGTCACCGAGCCCTCATCACCAGGAATTTGAACAAACTCCCTCCACCGGACCATGGTCTTCTTGTCGTCGGATTTTGGTGCTGGCTGATCAACGTCACGGTACAGAGCCGCCACGGATTCTTGGGTGTACTTATCAAATACTCCGGTCATGCTGGGCAGATACCCCATGGATTGAAGCCACTTTTGCAACGCGGAAACGTCTTGACCGTTGTCACCATCTTTGAGGTCGCGATACAGGGGGACGGACGTTGAGATAACAATAAGAGGGCGCCCGGACACAGTCGCAACGATCGTGCCGGGCTTTAGCGTGTCACCAACGGCAACCAGCATGCTCGTGATGACGGCGCGTTCAGTCCCTGAAGGTACTGATGCTGCGATGCCCACCGACGTTCCCGGAGTCATGCTCCCGGGGACGACCAGTGTGCTCGCCAAAGCCCTGCGCTCCACCGTGGCGGTCACCTGGACTGGAATGTTGATGGAGTCGAGGGCTGCAGACTGGGGTGACTTTATGTAACCTCCGGCAAGGAAGGCACCTGCCATTCCTGCCATGACTATGACCAGGAAGCCAATGATCCGCCGGAATCGAGGAACCCGCGGCACCTTGACTACCGCGTCCTGCTGCATCGGCATCAAGCGCCGCCCTTGCCGTGTTGCCGCAAAATCGTCCTGGCTTTTGCCAGAGCCTCGGTTTTATCAACGGCGAGCCTGTTCATGGCGGCTTGGTTGGCGGCGATCAGGGCAGATTGATACTGCGCCCGGATATCCGAGATGCGCTGCATTACCTTGGTTTCCTGCTTGCAGCCCGCGTCTTGTACAGCTGTCCTGATTTCGCCTTGCTTGTCCGAAGGGTATGAAGGAACCCAGGCATCGGGTGAATCCTGCCGCATTGAAATTCCGGCTTCTTTGAGGCAAGCAATCCAGTCATCGCGTGCTTTGCCCCACTCTGGATCCCGCTCAGATAATGCATTCGAGTCGTTGCTAATGTTCGTTAGCAATGAGTCCTGACCCGCGATTCTGCTACGGAAAGGAGGTATCTGACTGGACATAGTGGCGTTATCGCATTCAAAGTACTTCTTCACATTTGCGTCTGCTGATTCCCTCGTTTTGGAATCGTAAATGCCCGCTATGGTACGGATGATCGGCTTGTCATACCCGTACTTTGCCGCAAGTTCAGGAACCCAAACGCCATACGATTGGTCAGCCTTAACTGTCAGGTCGCCGTGCTTCTCCGGCATGATGACACCGGCGTTTTTCATGCAATCTTCAATGACGTACATGTTGGCTGCCGTTATGAGCATTGATTCATCGGGCGTCGCTTCATACGCATCCATGGGCAAAGAAATGGTCGCCGTCGCCGGATCAAGTTTTGCATGCACGCCGGAAAATGCTGCCCGGTCCACGGAAGGCAAGGAGGCGGCATCCAGTCCGGCGGGCTGCGAATTGACGCTGCATCCGGCCAATGCAACTACCAACACGATCAGACCCAGTGGATACCGCGCCATTTTGCCTCCTCAACTTTTCTACCTAGTGCGACCGCTGTACCGCTTGTTAGGCGGCATCAGTAGGCTTCGTCGTGACTTGAGATGCGGTTGTCCCAGTTGCCGCCACCGGGGTAGGCAATATCGGCCAGATAGCTGATTGCTTGCCCCTCCTTCATGTAAAATGAGTTTCCGCCGAAGTTCAGGTGCTCGTAGAACATGACGTACCTATAGGCTGGATTAGTGGTGTATCCCACAATATTTGATGTCGGATCATTAGCAGCGTCACCGACGTAAGTTGCCGCGTAGTTGTTAGAGTACTTCGTTCCGTTCCACACTGAACTCTGAAACAAACAGACCTTACCGTTGGCGCAGGTCTGATCAGCCCAGGCATTTGCCGCGCCCGCACCCACGCCAATTGAAACGGGAACTACTACAGCCGATGCGGCCAGAAATTTGGCAATTTTCCTCATGTCACCAGTCCATCTCTCTAGTAGTGAATTTCTGGTGACCCGTTCATTGTCGATTCGTTCCACAATGGCGCCCCCCAGCAGAACTGAAAATACCGACGTGAGGATGGAACGTCAATCAGGATGATGATTCTGACAATCAGAGTCGAAATATTTGCAGAATTATCAGAAATAGTCATCTTTGGGCGTCACGAAGCTCATGGCAGCGACACGTATAGAGGGGGCGTTCGTGCCGTTATAGCCGGATCTGCTCAGCGCTCTCCAACTTGATGGCTTTGGGTTCCTTGCCGAGTTCCCGCTGGCCGCTCACAAGGCGGTCCGCGTTGGCCAGCCGGGTGAGGCTCAGACCGGTAAGGTCAGCGATCTGTCCGATGGGAACCTGGAAGGTCCGGAACGGCCCCAGGGGCGGCGGTTCGCCTTCCAGGAGCCGTTGATCGATCGCTTTCTTCAGTTCAACCTTGCCCAGCAATGGCGATTGGTCCAGCACAAACCCGGCGGCGGCCAGCTTGGCGTCGTTGGTCCATACGGCGATTTTCCAGAATTTCCGCGGAACCTGCACGCCCCTGTACGGGAGGTCGTCGTCGAGAAGAACGGGCCCGGTGAACACGGTTATCTTGGCATCGTGCGCGTCCGCATGGCCCAGCACGTGGTCCTCGAGCCCAACCCACAGTTCCTTGCCCTGGTTGAAGTCGTCCACTTGCGGCGCGGCATTGGTAAAGGCAAATGTGTCCTGGTTGGCCTTCTTGGCCGTTGCCGGATCGCCCCAGACGGGATCCAGGCGACGAACCAGGTGGCCGCGATCGAACGCATTGTTTTTGTAGACGTCCGGGCCAGCCTGCTGCTCCTTGGGGATCCTGTCATCGAAATGCCAAGTCCCTTCCCGGGCCAGAGAGCTCAGTTCCCCGCCGCTGATGTTGACACCCACGATCGCCGCGAGCTTCCGGGGAGCCCGGAAGCGCACGGAGAAGTGCGTGTAGTCCAAAAGAATCGTCGTTGCCGACGGACTGGGCAGTTCAACGCGTGCCCGCAAAAAATCCTTGTCGTATCCCCCGCTCATGGATACAGCATGGCACTAGGGACAGACAGCGAACAGACTCAGCATTCGACGACGTTGACGGCCAGGCCGCCCATCGCGGTTTCCTTGTACTTGGAGGACATGTCCTTGCCGGTCTCGCGCATGGTCACGATCACCTCATCCAGGGACACCCGGTGCGTCCCATCACCCCACAACGCCATCTTCGCGGCGTTGATCGCCTTCGCCGCCGCGATCGCGTTCCGCTCAATACAGGGAATCTGCACCAACCCCCCGATCGGATCACACGTCAACCCCAGGTTGTGTTCCATCGCGATCTCCGCCGCGTTCTCCACCTGACCCGGCGTACCACCCATCACCTCGGCCAACCCCGCAGCAGCCATCGACGACGCCGAGCCGACCTCGCCCTGGCAGCCCACCTCAGCCCCCGAAATGGACGCCTGCTCCTTGTACAACACACCCACCGCCCCCGCAGCCAGCAGGAACTTCACCACCACATCGTCCTTATCCTTTTGGGTGGCCTTGTCCATGCCCGGCGCATAATGCAACGCGTAATACAACACCGCCGGGATAATCCCCGCCGCACCATTCGTCGGCGCCGTAACCACCCGCCCGCCGGAAGCGTTCTCCTCATTGACCGCCAACGCGATCAGGTTCACCCACTCCTGCCAATACTTCGGATCGTTACGGTCCTTGTCCTCCTTCAACAACCGCTCCAGCCAGTCCGGAGCACGACGACGGACCCTCAACCCCCCGGGCAACACACCCTCACGCTTCAGGGACGTCTCAACACACGCCTCCATCACATGCCAGATATGCAACAAACCCTCCCGGATCTCCTCCTCAGACCGGGACGCGCGCTCATTGATGAACATGATGTCGCTGATCCCCAACCCCTTCGAGGAACACCGACCCAGCAACTCAGCAGCCGTCCGGAACGGCAACGGCAACTCCGCCTTCGTCTCCTCCAACTCAGCCCGCGCCGCGTCCTCCTCACCCTCACGGACAATGAACCCGCCACCAACCGAGAAAAACGTCGCCTCCCGCAACGTGGCGCCCTCAGCATCAACCACAGCAAACTTCATCCCGTTCGTATGCCGCGGCAACACCGTCAACGGATGCAACACCATATCCTCCACCGCATACGGCAACTGCACCCCCGCACCAGCAACGCCAGCACCAGCAAGATTCAGCACACCCGTCTCAGCGATCGCAGCCAACCGCTCCTCCACCTCATCAGGCAGGATCAACTCCGGATGGTAACCCTCCAAACCCAACAGCGTCGCAGTCATCGTCCCGTGGCCACGGCCAGTCGCAGCCAACGACCCATACAAATCAACCCGCAACCCCGCCACCGAATCCAGCACCCCGGACTCACGCAACTCGCCAGCGAACACCGCAGCAGCACGCATCGGCCCCACAGTATGCGAACTCGACGGGCCAATACCCACAGAGAACAGATCGAAAACACCAACAGCCATGGCTGGATCCCTTAACAAAGCTTGAAAACGGTCCGGCAGATGGTCCTGCCGGAGGGCCGGCCCCCGCTTATGGCGGCAGGCGACCGAAGCACGACGCCGGATGGCCCCCAAAGGCGGCAACCCGGCGTCGCAAATTATTTAGTTCCTACAATCCCACGCTACGCCACAGTGGGCGCTGTATGGGCGCTTCGAGCCAACGTCCTCCGCGGACTCCAGCGGCCATTTCGGGGCTCCCCTGCCGAACATGCCGTGCGCACGGCATCTCCCGCAGCAACCCCACGAAACGGACTGGCAATACCTCATCGGCTGCGGGAACGGGCCCATGGGACCGGCGTCCGGAAGCGTGCGTCCAAGGGAGCGTCACGTCCGCCCAGCGGGCGTCTTCGCGACCGAGCACGCGGAGGACGTCGGCCCCGACGGGCCAACCATTGACCCTACGAGAGGTCTCCGCCGTTCTTGGAGGCGTACTCCTCGGCCGAAAGCAGCGGACCGTCGGACTCAGCCGCAACCTTGAAGAGCCAGCCGGCGCCATAGGGATCGTTGTTGATCAGGGCAGGATCGCCCACTACGGCGTCGTTGATCTCGGTGACCTCACCAGTGACCGGCGAGTAGAGGTCGGAAACACTCTTCGTGGACTCAACCTCGCCACAGGTCTCACCGGCAGTCACGGTGGAACCAACCTCAGGCAGATCCACGTACACGATATCGCCCAGCGCGTCGGTTGCAACCTCGGAGATGCCAACAGACACCAGGTTCCCCTCCCCGCGGGAAACCCACTCGTGCTCGTCGGAGTACTGAAGTTCAGGCGCTACTTTGGGCATTCTGTTTCCTTACTGTGGTTGATCAAAAAACTATGGCTGGGTTGGATGGTGGGGCACCGAATTACCCCGCGGGCCAGCCCCCGGCAGGTTGCCACTCCCCCAGCATTAAGCGGTTCACGAATCGCCAAAGTGGCCACGCGTCCTGGTGAGGTGCACGCCCCTTGCGGGGCCGGCCTCCGGCAGCATGCGTCCAAGGGAGCGTCGCGTCCGCCCAGCGGGCGCCATCGCGACCGAGCATGCAGAGGAGGTCGGCCCCGCCGGGCTTAAGGCGTGTCGGGACCCGACCCGGCCTACTTTTGGCGCTTGTAGAACGGCAATGCAACGACTTCGAACGGCTCGCTCTTACCCCGAAGGTCAATGTCCAACGCGGTCCCAAGCTCGCTGTGCTCAACATCCACGTAGGCAAGCGCTACCGGGTAGCCAAGTGTCGGGCTGGGCTGGCCGGAGGTGACTTCGCCTACCACTGCACCATCCTTGAGGACCGGGTAGTGGCTGCGGCCAGCGCGGCGGCCCAGGCCTTTGAGGCCTACGAGCTTGCGCCCGCTGGTGGAGCCGGCGCCGTCGGCCTTGAGCGCAGCGAGTGCCTCCTTGCCGACGAAGTCGCCTTCTTTGGAAAGTGCGACCACGGGACCGAGTCCTGCGGCGAACGGGTTTCCTTCGCGGGACAGTTCGTTGCCGTAGAGCGGCATGCCGGCTTCGAGGCGCAGGGAGTCGCGGGAAGCGAGGCCAGCGGGAGTGAGCTCGCCTTCTTCCGCGGCGTCGGCGATGGCCTGCCAGAGGGCAGCAGCGGAGTCGTTGGACACAAAGATCTCGAAACCGTCTTCACCGGTGTAGCCGGTGCGGGCAAGCAGCAGGTCCTGAGTACCGCCGTCGAACGTGAAGGGCACCTCAACAGCGGCGTAGTACTTCAGTTCGGTGACCAGCGCGTGCTGCTCTGCGGGCACGAGGCGCAGGAGGATGGCTTCGGCGCGCGGACCTTGGACAGCAATCAGCGAGGTCTCGGCCGAGGCGTCCTGAACAACCACGTCAAAACCAGTTGCGCGCTCCAACAGCGCCTCAGCCACTACCTTGGCGTTGCCAGCGTTCGGCACCACGAGGAACTTGTCCTCGCCGCGACGGTACGTGATGAGGTCGTCGATGATGCCGCCGTCTTCCTGGCAGATCAGCGAGTACTTGGCCTTGCCCTCGGCCATGGCGGAGATCTTGCCCACCAGGGCGTAGTCCAGGAACGCTGCCCCGTCCCGTCCTGTCACCCAGACTTCGCCCATGTGCGAGAGGTCGAAGAGGCCAGCTGCGTTACGGACTGCGTGGTGTTCGGCGAGTTCGGACTCGTACTTGAGCGGCATCTGCCAGCCGCCGAAGTCCGTGAACGAGGCCCCGGCTTTTTTGTGCTGCTCGTAGAGAGCGGTGTAGTTCTCAGTCATTGAGTCAGTCCTTTAGTTCTCGAAGTCTGCGGTGTTGTCCTCGAACGCTTCAAGGGGTGGGCAGGAGCACACCAGGTTGCGGTCGCCAGCAGCGCCGTCAATGCGTCCGACCGGCGGGAAGTACTTGTCCTGCTTCAGGTGGTGGACTGGGAACGCGGCCTGCTCACGCGGGTATGCGCGGTCCCATGCAGAACTCACGACGGCGGCAGCCGTGTGCGGCGCGTTGCGCAGCGGCGAGTTCTCAACAGTGAAATCGCCGGTGGCAACCTGCTCGATTTCGGCACGGATGGTGATCATGGCTTCAATGAAGCGGTCGATCTCGGCAAGGTCCTCGGACTCGGTCGGCTCCACCATCAAAGTGCCCGCAACCGGGAACGCCAAGGTGGGAGCGTGGAAACCGAAGTCGATGAGGCGCTTGGCCACGTCCTCAGCCGTGACGCCGGTGCGGGCAGTCAGTTCGCGGAGATCCAGGATGCACTCGTGGGCAACAAGACCGCCTTCGCCGGTGTAAAGAACCGGGAAGTGCTCATCCAAGCGGGAGGCAACGTAGTTCGCAGCAAGCAGCGCGGACTTGGTGGCTTCGGTGAGCCCCTGGCCACCCATGAGCTTCACGTAAGCCCAGGAAATCGGGAGCACACCGGCCGAACCGAAACGGGATGCCGAAATCGGAACGTCGTTTCCTTCGGTCCAGGAAGCAGCGTCGCCAGGCATGAATGGTGCCAGGTGTGCCTTTGCCGCAACCGGACCAACACCGGGTCCACCGCCGCCGTGCGGGATGCAGAAGGTCTTGTGCAGGTTCAGGTGGGAGACGTCGCCGCCGAACTTGCCCGGCTGGGCGAGCCCAACGAGTGCGTTGAGGTTTGCGCCGTCGATGTAGACCTGACCGCCGGCTTCGTGGATCGCGTCGCAAACTTCCCGGACGTCGGCGTCGTAAACACCGTGCGTGGACGGGTAGGTGATCATGATGGCCGAAAGGGCGTCCCGGTTGGCTTCGATCTTGGCTTTGAGATCCACGTGGTCGATGGTGCCATCAGGAGCGGTGGCCACCACTACTACCTTCATGCCAGCGAGCACAGCCGAGGCCGCGTTGGTGCCGTGGGCAGAAGCAGGGATGAGGCACACATTGCGCTGCTCGTCGCCGCGGGAAAGGTGGTAGCCGCGGATCGCAAGGAGGCCGGCGAGCTCACCCTGGGAACCGGCGTTCGGCTGGATGGAAACCTGATCGTACCCGGTGATCTCGGTCAGCTGGGATTCAAGGTCGGCAATGAGTTCACGCCAGCCAGCGGTCTGGGAGTCCGGAGCGAACGGGTGGATCGAGGCGAACTCCGGCCAGGAGATTGCTTCCATCTCGGCGGTTGCGTTCAGCTTCATGGTGCAGGAACCCAGCGGAATCATGGTGCGGTCCAGTGCGAGGTCGCGGTCCGAAAGCTTGCGGATGTAGCGCAGCAGCTGGGTTTCGGAGCGGTGCGTGTTGAATACCGGGTGCTGCATGAAGTCGCTCGTACGCTCAACGGAAGATTCCAGCGCAAAACCTTCAGCGGATTCGGTGACCGAGGCGCCGAAGACATCCAGGACGCCGCCGACAATCTCTGAGGTAGTGGTCTCGTCAACAGAAATGCCCACCAGATCAGCGTCAATGCTGCGCAGGTTGATTCCCTTGGCCTCGGCAGCGGCAACGATCCCGGCAGCCTTGCCGGGAACGCGGACGGTGATGGTGTCGAAGAAGGAACCGTGAAGGACCTCGACGCCGGCGCCCTTCAGGGACGCTGCAAGCGTGCGCGCGTGACCGTGGGCGGTCTCGGCGATTGCCTTCAGGCCTTCGGGACCGTGATAGACGGCGTACATGGACGCGACGATGGCAAGCAGGGCCTGGGCCGTGCAGATGTTGGACGTGGCCTTCTCGCGCCGGATGTGCTGCTCACGGGTCTGCAGCGCCAAGCGGTAAGCGGGGACACCGGCGTCGTCCTTGGAAACGCCCACCAGACGGCCCGGCATGGAACGCTCGAGGCCCTTCTGGACGGCCATGTAGGCGGCGTGGGGGCCGCCGAAGAACAGCGGAACGCCCAGGCGCTGGGCGGAGCCGACGGCGATATCGGCGCCCTGCTCGCCCGGAGGCGTGATGAGCGTCAGCGAGAGCAGGTCTGCAGCCACGGTGACGAGCGCGCCACGTTCCTTGGCGTCAGCGATGACGGCGGAGTGATCGAACACGCGGCCGGAAACGCCGGGCTGCTGCAGGACGACGCCGTTGATGGCGCCTTCCGGGAGGCCGAGCGAAAGGTCAGCGACCTCAACCTCGAAGCCGAGTGCCTCGGCACGGCCCTTCACGATGGCAATGGTCTGGGGAAGGCAGTCGGCGTCGAGGACCGTCTTGCCGTCATGGGCGGCCTTGTTCTTGTTGGCGCGGCGCATCATCAGCACGGCTTCGGCCACTGCCGTTGCTTCGTCCAGCAGGGAGGCGTTGGCGATCGGCAGGCCCACGAGGTCCTGGACCATTGTCTGGAAGTTCAGCAGAGCTTCGAGGCGGCCCTGGGAGATTTCCGGCTGGTAGGGCGTGTACGCGGTGTACCAGGCCGGGGATTCCAGGATGTTGCGTCGGATAACCGGCGGCGTGACGGTGTCGTAGTAGCCCTGGCCGATCATCTGGACGGCGGTCTTGTTCTTGGACGCAAGCTTGCGCAGCTCGGCCAGCACCTCAACTTCGCTGAGCGCGTTTTCAAGGGTGAGGGCAACGTCCTGGCGGATGTCGTTGGGAACGGCTGTATCAACCAAAGAATCGACGGTGTCGTAGCCGACCGTCTTGAGCATGGTTTCAATGTCGGCCTGGCGGCGGGCGCCAATGTGCCGGTCGACGAAGGTGGTGGAGGCTGAACTAACCGTCACGAAGGAACTCCATTACTTGGGCGGCGTTGGGTACGCCACAGCGGCTCGGGTTCCTCCCCGCTCTGTATTGGACCTGAGAGTTTCCGCGTGTTGCTTGAACAACGATCGCTTGCACCGTCGGTGAGCACAGCACTTCTTCCGCGCCAAGAGGGCGCGGCAAAAGGCCTGCTACTTTCCAGAGTTGCCTCGCCGCGGCGGTGCGTGGGCCTGAGAGATTCCTGGGGAGGGTTTGCTCCTACGGCGCCCGCATCACTTGCTTGCGGGACTCTCCCGCCGCAGATCAAAGGCATATTCAATTTTTGCGGGCCCCTGTGAAGACGCACCACAAGGCTCAATTGTCCTACGTCGGGGGCGTCGCCGCAAATGGATGGCCCGCTACTTGCGGAGCCGGTCCAGGATGCCAAGGAGGATCTCGACGTCGGCCTCCCGCCCGGCCTTGCCGCCTTCCTGGCCACCCTCGAACATGGCATTGAAATACAGGCCGTCGCCCATGTAACTGACGGCTTTGGCAACCTCCGGACCAACATCCTCGGCCAGGACGTCCAACCACTGCTGCTGGATTCCGGCAAACCTGCGGCGGGTCTCCTCATGCGCAACTTCGGCCAGTCTTGTGGCAGCGACCAAAGCCCGATCCATGGGGGTTCCCGCCCATAGGGAGGAGCGGATGAAGTAAACCGCAGAGCCGTCCGGCGCAGCCTTCATTTGCTCGACGTCTTCCTGAGCCAACCGATCCAGGCGCTCAAGCAGGGCGCTGATCAGCGATTCCTTGCTGGGGAAGTGATAAAGCAGCCCGCCCTTGGAGACGCCCGCCCGCTTGGCAACGGCATCGAGGGTGGCGGCCCGCTCCCCCACCTCGATGAGGAGGGCTTCGTAGGCATCCAGGACCGCATCCCTGGCAACTGGTTTTCGTGGCATGTGTACATCATTCCCTACGGGGTCGACGGCGCTTAATTTGAAACTGTACCGTCTGGACGGTACAGTAGCTGTCATGTTCACGCCGTCCTCGACCCAAGCTCCCCGTTCCGCTCGTCCCGTCATGGGTGGAGGCGCACCTTGGCGCGACTGGACGGCCCTGGCACTCCTGATGTTCCCGGTGCTGCTGGTGGCCGTCGACAACACCGCGCTCACGTTCGCCCTGCCCGAAATTGCCCGCTCCCTGGACGTGGGTGGCGTGCAGCTCCTATGGATCATCGACGCCTACCCGCTCGTGTTGGCGGCGTTGCTGGTTTCCATGGGCAACCTGGGCGACAGGATCGGACGACGGCGGCTGCTGCTGATCGGCAGCACCGGCTTCGCTGCGGTTTCGGCTGCTACGGCGTTCGCGCCTTCCGCGGAATGGCTGATTGCCGGCCGCGCAGCACTTGGCGTGTTCGGCGCGATGCTGATGCCTTCAACCCTGTCCCTGATCCGGAACATCTTTGCTGATCCGAACCGCCGGCGGCTCGCGATCGCCGTATGGGCCGCCGGATTCTCTGGTGGCGCTGCCCTTGGCCCGATCTTCGGTGGCTGGCTGGTTGAGCACTTCTGGTGGGGTGCTGTCTTCCTGGTGGCGACCTTCCTGCTCCTGCCGCTCCTCGCCTTCGGCAGGGTCCTCATTCCCGAATCCAAGGACGCCAACCCCGGCCGCGTTGACGTGCCCAGTATCGGGCTGTCCGTGATCACGATGGCTCCGTTCGTGTACGGCATCAAGGAATTCGCTGTTCACGGATTCGGGGTGTCGGCAGCGGCCTTCATGGTCTTCGGCCTGGTGATGGGCGTTCTGTTTGTCCGTCGCCAGCGCCAACTTGAGAACCCAATGCTGGATGTCCGCCTGTTCAGCAACAGGGTGTTCAGCACGGCGATCGTGGCCAACGTCCTGTCCTTGTTTTCCATGACGGGCTTCATCTACTTCTTCGCCCAGCACTTGCAGCTGGTTGAAGGCCAGTCCCCCATGGAAGCGGGCATTGCAATGATTCCGGCGCTCCTGGCAACGGTCGTCGCCGGCCTGGTGGTGGTCCCGCTGGTAAAGCGCATCCGGCCGGGATTCGTAGTGGCCGGCGGACTTACCCTCAGCGCTGCAGGCTATTTAGTGGTGGCTGTGGGTGACCACGGCAGCGGACCGATGTTCCTCTTGTCAGCTTTGACTGTCCTGGCCGTTGGCGTTGGCGCAGCGGAGACCATCTCCAACGACCTCATCCTCGGCTCCGTACCGGCCGACAAGTCCGGAGCGGCGTCCGCAATTTCCGAAACCGGATACGAACTGGGTTCGCTCCTGGGAACGGCCGTGCTGGGCTCTATCCTCACCGCGTCCTACCAGCACAACCTCGTCATCCCGGAGGGCTTGTCCACGCAGGCGGCAGGGAACGCGGGTGAAACGCTGGCCGGCGCCGTGGATGCCGCAGCTGCACTACCCGCTCCATTGTCCGATGCACTGACAGCCGCCGCCCGGGTAGCCTTCGAGTCCGGCGTCCACATCACTGCGGCGATTGGGCTGGTACTGATGGCCGGAGCGGCAGTGCTTGCCGCCGTCGTGCTCCGCAGGGTGCCCAAGGCGCGGTAAGCGAGCGTGCAGTAGGCCGGCGTTCCGTCGGGAATCAGTGGCCGTCAGTAGGTGCAGCCTTGTCATCTACGGCGGCCACCAGCTCGTCAATCCGGTCCAGGGCATCGCTGAGCCGGCCTACCGTTGCCCACAATCCAGGGTGCTTTTCCTTGATTTCATCAAGCGTCGCGCCTGCGGATCTGAGCGATCCGAGATCAAAGCTCACGTTGGTGCGGGCTCCTGCGATGGCTGCCCTGAGGGCTCCAAACCCCACCACGACGTCGGCAATGAGTGCTGGGTTCCCGTGGGCAGCAAGCCATCCCAGGTCCTCGATGGCGTCGATGGCATGGTCGCCGAGCACAGCGGAGGCCTTGGCAGCATCGACGGATGCGCGGTGGATTGCCTGCTCCCGGTCCGGACCAGGATCAAGCCGGAAGGCCGCACCGAAAGCCTTCGACGCCGTTGCGTCCTCGTCAGCCAGCTTAAGGGCGGCTTCGCGGAGGGAGCGGGCCCGGACGTGCAGCTCGGCCAATTCCCGCCCGGGCGCCTCTGTGTAACCTGCGACCATGGACGCCAGGGACGCTGCAACGGCCAGCATCACGCCGGTTCCCGCGCCTCCACCCGGTGATCCGCTGGACTCTGCCAGGGCCTTGGTCCAATCCTCGACTGTTGAGCCTTGGGTAGTGATCTCTTGTGAAGATTCCATGCAACCAAGTTTGCCCTGAAGCGCAAAGGTGTGGGTCGGCGTCGTTGCCTGATGACGTCGATACACTGGCCAGACCCTGCGGCGTCGACCTGTTAAGGAAAATTCCCCATGAGCATTGACCTGGAAGCCCTCTACCGTGATCTGCACTCGAACCCGGAGCTTTCCTTCCAAGAGGTCAGAACAGCCGGGATCATCAGCGGACACCTTGAGGACTTGGGGCTGCTGGTCCACCGCAGCGTGGGGAAAACGGGGGTTGTAGGAGTCCTGGACAATGGCCCTGGACCCGTGGTGATGCTTCGTGCGGATATGGACGCGTTACCGGTCAAGGAGGACACCGGGCTGGACTACGCAAGTGCGGCAGTCGGCGTCGACCATGAAGGCCGTGAGGTGCCGATCATGCATGCGTGCGGACACGACGTACATGTCAGCTGCCTCCTCGGAGCAGTGGAAGCGTTGGCCGCAAAGCGGCAGGACTGGCAGGGCACGCTGATCGCGGTCTTCCAGCCGGCCGAAGAATGGGGCGGCGGCGCCCAGGCCATGGTGGCGGATGGGCTCTTTGACCTGGTCCCCAAGCCGGACGTGGTCCTCGGCCAGCACGTGGCGCCCTTTCCTGCCGGATGGTTCGGCATCCGTTCCGGCGTGGCCATGGCTTCAGCGGATTCCCTCAACGTGACGTTGCATGGGCGCGGCGGCCATGGCTCCCGGCCTGAAACCACCGTTGATCCAGTCCTCATGGCTGCGGCAGCCACCATGCGCCTGCAGGGAGTGGTGTCCCGGGAACTGGCCGCCAGCGATTCTGCAGTGGTTACCGTTGGGCAAATCCATTCGGGAACAAAGAACAACATCATTCCCGAGACCGCAACCCTGGGCCTCAGCATTCGATCCTTCAGCGAGCCCACACGGGAGAAAGTCCTGAACTCGATCGAGCGCATCGTTCGAAGTGAAGCTGCTGCCTCAGGCGCCCTGAAGGAACCCGACTTCCACTATGAGGAGCGCTACCCGCTGACGGTCAATGATGAATCGGCCGCCGGAAGGATCGCTTCGGCGTTTCGCGATAAGTTCGGCGCCGCAAGGATCATGGACCCCGGCCCGGTCTCAGGCAGTGAAGACGTCGGGGAACTCGCGACGGCGGCCGGCGCGCCCCTCGTGTTTTGGTTCCTGGGCGGGATCGAGGCCACCCACTTCAAGGAATGGGCGACGACGGGTCGCTTGCCCGAGGACGTTCCGTCGAACCACTCGCCCTACTTTGCCCCGATCATCCAGCCGACCTTGGCCCTTGGCACGGAAGCACTGGTTACTGCGGCCCTCGAATTCCTGGAGACTTCGGGAAGATAGCAGCAAAAACCCCGCCTAACGGACAATTCACCGCCGCACCCGGTGGTGAATTGTCCGTTGGACGGGGTCTTGCTCGAAAACGCCTAGACCTTCTCGCGGATGCGGTCGATCCTCGGTTCTGAAACCTCAAATTCCCTGCGACGACGCGCCAGGAAAGTCCACAACGTTCCTTCTGTCTGCGGGCTCTTCTCGGCAGGGGCCTCAGGTGCCTGATCCTTGCTGGTCTCAGGCTTGTGCATCTCGGGCGTGCGCACGGAGTCCTTCTTCGTACGCCTCTCATAGCCCTCGTAGTACGAGTAGCACATACCCAACCTCCTTAGTGGCTGTTCTTTAATCGTCCTCGCACCTGGACCGTAAGTCGACTGCTAATTAATGCAACTCACCGTGAAACAAGGCCTTCAACGCGGCTGGCCGCCGTCGCCATAAAGGAACCCGTGGAACTCCTTACCCTCTTTGGGCAGCAGGGCGAGCGCATGCATGTCAGGGCGCGACCAAAGCGATAACCCCGCCGAGATGGCATTTGATGCCAATGGTGGCCGGAAACATTGGCATCAAATGCCATCTGGGGAGACCTCGATCCGGTACCCCCTTGCATCCAGCCGTGACTACCGCCATACTAAATGAACGCTATTCATTTAGTGACTGTCGTCTCACCGGAGTACATGCCCCCATGATTGAAATTACCCGCCTCGAAGCCCCGACTTCCCTGGCCCGCACCGAGCCGTCCACCCGCACCCCACTGCGGGTCGGCGTCGTTCAGCACCGCTGGCACGCTGATGAAGCAGTCCTGCATGCCGAACTGAACGAGGGAATCGAACGCGCAGCCAAGCTGGGAGCCAGTGTTGTTTTCCTGCCTGAACTGACTCTTTCCCGCTACCCTGCAGACACCCGGCCGGAGAACAACCCGGCCGCTGGTATCCGCCCTTCGGACATCACCGAAGACCTGCTCACGGGCCCAACCTTCACGTTCGCCGCAGCGGCTGCCAGGACGTACGGCGTCTCGGTGCACGCATCGCTCTACCAGCGTGCCGAAAACCCGGACGGCACGGACGATGGCCTGGGACTCAACACAGCCATCCTCGTCTCCCCCGCTGGCGAACTCGTCGCACGCACCCACAAACTCCACATCCCTGTCACGGCCGGTTACTACGAGGACAAGTTCTTCCGCAAAGGCCCGGCCGCCGAGGACGCCTATGCAGTGCACGCTCCGGCAGAACTCGGCGGCGCACGCCTTGGCATGCCCACGTGCTGGGACGAGTGGTTCCCGGAGCTGGCACGCATGTACTCCCTGGGCGGAGCAGAGATCCTGGTCTACCCCACGGCCATCGGTTCCGAGCCGGACCACCCCGACTTCGACACCCAGCCGCTCTGGCAGCAGGTCATCGTGGGCAACGGCATCGCCAACGGACTCTTCATGATTGCCCCCAACCGCCACGGCAGCGAGGGCACACTGAACTTCTACGGTTCATCCTTCATCTCCGATCCCTACGGCCGCATCCTGGTCCAGGCACCCCGCGACGAATCCGCCGTGCTGGTTGCAGATCTTGACCTGGACCAGCGCAAGGATTGGCTCACGCTCTTCCCCTTCCTGGCCACGCGTCGCCCGGAAACGTACGGCCGCCTCACCGAACCGGTCAACCCCAACGCCCCGCTCGGCTCCACAGCCGAGGCCTCGCCGTACCAGGCAGTCTCCGCATGAGCGCCTGGCGCATGCCGTCCGAGACCGCTCCCCAGGACCGCGTCTGGATGGCCTTCCCGACCGGCGGCTACACCTTGGGTGACACCGAGGAAGAGGCCCACGCAGCGCGATCCACGTGGGCCGCCGTCGCGAACGCCATCCTTGAATTCGAGCCGGTCACCATGGTGGTACACCCCGACGACGTCGACACTGCCGCGCGCTACCTGGACCCTCGCGTCGAGGTACTCACCGCCGAGCTCAACGACGCCTGGATGCGGGACATCGGGCCGTCGTTCGTGCTCGATGCCAACAAGCAGCTTGGCGCCGTGGACTGGATCTTCAACGGATGGGGCGGCCAGGATTGGGCCGCATGGGACAAGGACTCGCTCATTGCTGCGGAGGTCAGCGGCCGCGCCAATGCCCACCACATTCCGTCGGGCATCGTGAACGAGGGCGGCGGCATCCAAGTTGATGGCGAAGGCACCGTCCTGGTCACCGAAACCGTACAGCTTGACCAAGGCCGCAACCCGGGCCTGACCAAGGCCGACATCGAAGGGGAACTTGCCCGCACCATCGGCGCCACGCATGTGGTGTGGCTGCCCCGTGGCCTCACACGCGACTCCGAGAAGTTCGGCACGCGCGGGCACGTCGATATTGTGGCAGCAATCCCCAGCCCCGGCACACTGCTGGTCCACTCCCAGCAGAACCCGGAACACCCGGACTACAACGTCTCCCGGGAAATCATCGACTTCCTGCGCACAACCCATGACGCAGCAGGCCGGGACTGGAACATCATCGAAGTTCCCGCCCCGGAAACCCTTACCGACGACGAAGGTTATGTGGACTACAGCTACATCAACCACCTCGTGGTCAACGGAGGGGTCATCGCATGCAGTTTCAATGACCTCATGGACGAGAAAGCACTCCGCATCCTCGCCGACGCCTACCCCGGACGCCGCGTTGTCAGTGTTGACGCGCGCGAACTCTTCGCCCGGGGCGGCGGCATCCACTGCATTACGCAGCAGCAGCCTACGGCCATCTAGAAAGGGCCCTTCATGAGCCAGACAATCCGTAGCACGGCCGCAGGCACCAGCCCGGCCGGCACGTCGCACGACATCAGCGGCAAGGGACTGAAGACGGGGCAGTTGGGGCTCCTCGCCGTCGTCGTTCTTGGCATTTCCACCATCGCCCCGGCGTATACGCTCACCAGCGCGCTTGGCCCAACCGTCAACGAAGCCGGGCTGCAACTGCCCGTGATCTTCCTTATCGGGTTCATTCCGATGATCCTGGTGTCCCTGGCGTACCGGGAACTCAACGCAGATTCCCCGGACAGCGGCACCACCTTCACGTGGGTCACCAAGGCCTTCGGCCCCTGGGTGGGCTGGATGGGCGGCTGGGGCCTGCTCGCGGCGAACATTATCGTCCTGTCCAACCTGGCGGGCGTCGCTGTTGACTTCTTCTACCTCTTCCTGGCCCAGGTTACGGGCTCGGCCGAGCTGGCCGACCTCGCCTCGAACAAGGTACTCAATGTTGCCACCTGCTTCGTCTTTGTAGCGCTGGCTGTTTGGGTGAGCTACCGCGGCCTGCACACCACCAAGATCGTGCAGTACGGCTTGGTCGGTTTCCAGTTGCTGGTGCTCGGCCTGTTCGTTGCCATGGCATTCGCCAACTGGTCCACGTCCGAGACCGCCGTTCCCTTCAGCTGGGACTGGTTCGACGTCACCAAGATTGAGACCTTCGGCCAGGTCGCAGCCGGCATCTCCCTCTCGATCTTCGTTTACTGGGGCTGGGATGTCTGCCTCACAGTCAACGAGGAAACCGCCAACGGAAAGAAGACCGCCGGCCTCGCAGGCACCCTGACCGCCGTCATCGTGCTGGGCATTTACCTCCTGGTCACCATCGCCACCATGATGTTCGCAGGCGTCGGAGACACCGGAATCGGCCTGAACAATGAGGAAAACCACGCCAACGTCTTTACGGCCCTCGCGTCTCCGGTCATGGGTCCGTTCGCGATCCTGATGTCCCTCGCCGTCCTCTCCAGCTCGGCGGCTTCCCTGCAGTCGACGTTCACCTCGCCCTCCCGCAGCCTGCTGGCCATGGCGCACTACGGCGCCTTGCCTGAGCGCTTCAGCCACATGAGCAAGAAGTTCTCGACGCCGGGCTTCGCCACCATTGCAGCGGGCGTCCTGTCCGCGGGCTTCTACGCCGTGATGCACGTGATCAGTGAGAACGTCCTCAACGACACCATCCTTGCCCTTGGCTTGATGATCTGCTTCTACTACGGACTCACGGCCATCGCCTGCGTTTGGTACTTCCGGAACAGCGTGTTCTCCAGTGCCCGGAACTTCTTCCTGCGTCTCTTCTGCCCGCTTCTGGGTGGGGTCGGCCTGTTTGTTGTCTTCCTGCAGACCGCGGTGGACAGCTGGGCCCCGGAGTTTGGCAGTGGTTCGGAAATCTTCGGAGTGGGGCTCGTGTTCGTGCTCGGCATCGGAATCCTTGCCCTGGGTGCCGTGTTCATGCTGATCATGTCCCGCGTCCGTCCCGGCTTCTTCCGCGGTGAGACCATCCGCAAGGACACCCCTGCCCTGGTGGTCCCCGAGTAGTTCCTCAACGCGAAGACGCAGGAAAGCGGTCAGTACCCCGGAAATCTCCGGACGAACTGGCCGCTTTCCTGCGTTCTCGCGTTAGCCGGGCTACCCAATCACCAACGGTGGGCGACGTCCACCACAAGGCGCGAACCGCCGTCGGGCCCGTCCAACGTGAAGACGCGGAACGGAAGCCGGGCACGGACGCCCAAACCTATGCTCGTAGTTCCTTCGAAGCTGCCCGCATAAACCACCTGACGGAACGTCTGGTACCCGGAAACGTTGGACAGTTCAGCCTTGGCAGCCGGAGCGTACGTGAGTTGGCCGTTCTGGTCATAGGACGGAGCCGTCACCATAATCTGCAGGTCAGCATCACCGAGCACGGGGATTGGATAGCCGGTGGCATCCTGGACCACTACCGGGACATACTGCACTGAATAGCCGGCCACCTTGCCGGTCATATCGATCACCAGGCGGTCGTAACAGGTCTGTTGGCCCGTACGGACGTTGGTGACGTTGGCGGCGCTCATATCGGGGTCGGCCTTGGCCAGCGAGCCCCACATGATCCCGCAATATGGTGATGCCGAGGCCGGCCCCGGTGCCACCAGACCGAGTCCGGCAGCTGCGAGGACTGCTGCCAAACCCGCTCCAAATTTCCTCATTTTTTGTGCCCCCTTCAGGCGAAGTTGATACTTCAACAGTAGGAGTCGCTTGGGTTGTTTGGATGGGTTGTGGCCGCTTCGGCGCACAACCGTTAAAACGACTCCGGGGTGGTCACAGGAGAGTCATGGAAGGGGACATTTACGCCGGTTCAGGGACCAGTTAGTGGGTCTTCATGCATAGGTTCGTAATCGAAGATAACGACACCTGGGCGTTACAAAGAGTTGCGGACACGCAAAAGCCCCATCCGACCATCCATTGGCCTGACGGGGCTCGACGCTTTGCGGTGCCTGGGATTAGCCCTCGCAGTCCTTGCAATACTTAAGGCCGTTCTTTTCCAAGGCAACCTGGGACCTGTGGCGGACCAGGAAGCAGGAAGAACACGTGAATTCGTCAGACTGTTCGGGTACCACCACAACGGTCAGTTCTTCACCGGAAAGATCGGCGCCCGGGAGGTCGATACCTTCCGCGGTGTCGTTTTCGTCGATGTCGATGACTGCAATCTGGGCACCGGCTGCGCGGGACGCCTGAAGAGCCTCAAGCGAGTCCGCGGGAGTCTCTTCTTCTGTCTTGCGGGGTGCGTCGTAATCAGTAGCCATTGGGTTCGCTTTCGTTGCTGCATAGTGCCATTTCAGGCACCTCAGTGAAGCAGTTTAGGGCATAGCATCCGCGTTGGACGAAAAGTGTGCCCAAAACAACATTCAGCAGCTTTCAAGCGAACCTTTAGGGGTTACGGCGGACCATTCCCGAGTGGGATTGAATGGCCTGCGCACTGGCGACCGTAACCCCGCTAAGCGCCGGCAACCACGTCCAATCAGCGGGGCGCCCCTGAGCCCCTTGGCCCCCGGGATCGTTTACGGGTTCCACACAATCCAGGACGTATGCGGCCTCAATCCATTCGCCGATCCTGGAGCCAATCTTCGCGATATGTCCGGCCAACCATGATGCTTTCATGCGGCAAAGGTATCCACACGTCATGTGGGGCCGGTTTCTGCAGGGTCACGGGCTTGTTAACTTCCCCTTTTCTGCATTTAGTCCTGCAGAGCCTGCTGCACGACGTACTCCGCAATCGCCATCGACGACGTAGCCCCAGGTGACGGTGCATTCCGCACCAAAACCGTGTCCCGGCATCGTGAAATCACAAAATCATCCACCAGGGAACCGTCAGCATTCATGGCCTGCGCACGGACGCCGCGCGTGCCGGGAAGAACAGTGGCACCCTCCAACGACGGAACAAAGCGTACGGCCTCCTTAATGAACTTCTTCCGGCTGACCACGGTCTGGAATTCGCGGACCGCCGATGGCACATTGTGCCGGGCAAAATTCCAGAAACCTGGAAACAGGGTGTAATTCAAGACGTCGCGCACATCGATGTCCTTCCACGAATAGGCCTCGCGCCCGAAGGAGATGAAAGCGTTGGGACCCAGCATCATTTCGCCGTCGATCCTTTTGGTGAGATGCACGCCAAGGAAGGGATGCTTGGGGTCCGGCACCGGATAAATCAAGCCCCTGACTTTTGCGCGGCTTTCCTTGCCAAGGAGGAAGTACTGCCCAAAGAAGGGAACGATGCGCGGCGTTGCGGGCTCTCTAGTGGCTTTCGCCAACCGGTCGGATTGAAGCCCGGCGCATGCCACCACAAGATCGTAATGCTCGCCCCCATCCTTCGTGTGGACAACGACGCCGCTCCCCTGCTGTTCCAGCGAGGTGACTTCCTGCCCAAGCCGGATCTGCCCGCCTGCGTCACGGACGTCGTCGGCGAGCGCATTCGTGATGGCCCTGTAGTCCACGATCGCCGTTTCCGGCGAGTGCAAAGCAGAAAGCCCGACGGCGTTCGGCTCCACCTCCCCTATTTGGTCAGCGCGCAGCATGCGTGCGCCCGGCACTCCATTGGCGGTTGCCCGCGCGAAGATGTTCTCCAGCCGCTTCGACTCTGCGGAGGTCTGGGCGATCACCAACTTGCCGCAGGCCTCGTACGGCAGATCCTTGGTGGCACAGAATTCGCGAAGCAGTTCCACACCCCTGCGGCACAGAGTTGCCTTCAGCCCGCCGGGTTCATAGTAGAGCCCGGCATGGACCACCCCGGAGTTGTGACCGGTCTGGTGCTTGGCGAGCTGGTCTTCCTTTTCGTAAACGGTGACCTGGACGCCGTCGAGTTTGTTGGCCAATTCCCGGGCAACAGCCACGCCGATGATTCCGCCACCAATGACCGCGCAGCGTTTGATGTTTTTCGGCGTTACGTTCGCAGACATGGGAACTCCTCGTCGTTGGGGATTGGTCCGCATCACTCCACAGCATTCCATGGAGTGGTTCCCCGGACACGTAAAAAGGGGCGGCACGTCGCGTGCCGCCCCTTTTACTTAGTGCGTGAAGTGCTAGACAGCACTGGGCTGGTCGAAGCGCTGGCCGGCCGGGTTGGACGGCAGGAGTGCGAGAACCAGAATTGCGAGTCCGCCAAGGAACGGAATGAGGCCGAGCAAGGCGAGCCAGCCGCTGAAGTTGCCGTCGTGCAGACGACGGACCAGCAACGAAATGGACGGAATGAGTACCGCCAGGTAGAACGCAAAGATCAAAATAAGTCCTACAACTGCGCCCGGGCCGGGAACTGCCGTTCCGTTTGCCGAGACTGTAGAACCTGCAGCACCGAGGATGCCGGTAAGGATCTGCAGTACGAGGCCGATGACACCCAAAGCGAGGGCCACCCACCAGTATTCGCTGCGGCTCGCACGGCCGGTGAAGGCGGTGTACTTCTTGAAGAAACGCTTTACGGCGGCGCCGATGGGTGCGCCATAGTAGGGAGCCCACAGCGGCGGTTCGCCGGTCTGTGCGCCATACGGCTGGGTTTGCTGTGGCTGTTGCTGGTAACTCAAGGTGTTCCCCCGGGGTTAGGTGTGAATAATGCAGTGAGACCTAAACTCTGTGAAGAGTCGTTGCTCATCGTAGTGCTCTCCGCAGTATTTATGCAGGTCGATGGACAAAATTAACCGGGATTTAGTCCGTTGACGGATTATGTCGCCCCAATCCCGTTACCTTTTTCGTAGCCCGTTTCCTGGTGCAGGATGTGGGTGTGCTGGCCTGCTGATCCCGGCATGATTGTGATCCTCTGTTGTTGATGATCTTGAGAGTGTTGTCACCGGGGTTGGCAGGTGTCGGGGAGACCGCTTATAGGGGCAGGACAGTGTGGGAACGTCGTGCGTAACGTGGATGCCGGGCCCTGACACCGCGGACAGGCCAGCACGGGAGCTGACTACGACTGGAGGTGCCAACGTGATCGCAGAACACGAAACGGTTGAGGTGTTCATCGGACTGGATGTGGGCAAGGGCGAGCATCATGCCGTTGCCGTGGACCGGGCGGGAAAGAAGCTGCTGGACCGGGCGCTGCCTAACGACGAGGCCAGGATCCAAGACATTCTGGCCGAGTTGGAGCATCACGGCCGGATCCTGCTGGTAGTTGACCAGCCAGCGACCATTGGTGCGTTGCCGGTCGCGGTGGCCCAGGCCGCCGGTGTTCTGGTGGGGTATTTGCCTGGTTTGGCGATGCGCCGGATCGCGGACCTGCATCCCGGGGAGGCCAAGACCGATGCCCGCGACGCGTTCATCATCGCCGACGCGGCCCGGACCATGCCGCACACCCTGCGCTCGGTCCGGCTCGCTGACGAGCAGTTGGCCGAGTTGGGCATGCTGTGCGGGTTCGATGATGATCTGGCCAAGCAGGCCACGGCCACGTCCAACCGGATCCGTGGGCTGTTGACCCAGATCCACCCGGCGCTTGAGCGGGTGCTTGGTCCCAGGCTGGATCATCCCGCGGTCCAGGATCTGCTGCGGACCTGGCCCACCCCTGAAGCGTTGCGTCACGCCGGCAGGCGCCGGATCGCGAACCGGCTGACCAAGCTCGCCCCGCGCATGGGCGAACGCCTGGCAGATGAGATCATCGACGCCCTCGGCCGGCAAACAGTCACGGTTGTTGGGACGAACGCCGCAACGATCGTGCTCCCGGAACTGGCCGGAATGCTCGCCAGGCTCCATGAAGGACGCGCCATGGTTCACGCCCAGGTCGAGGCCCTTGTGGAGGCCCACCCTCTTTACCCGGTCCTGATGTCTCTGCCGGCAGTGGGCATCAGGACCGCAGCACGGATCCTTACCGAAGTCGCCGGGAAAGACTTCCCGACCGCGGGGCACTTGGCCTCTTACGCCGGCCTGGCCCCCGTGACCTGGCGTTCGGGGTCCTCCATCCGGGCAGACCGCGCCTCCCGCAAAGGCAACAAAGTCCTCAAACGCACCCTCTACCTCTCCGCCTTCGCAGCCCTCAAAGACCCGCAATCGCGCTCCTACTACGACCGCAAACGCGCCGAAGGCAAACACCACAGCCAAGCCCTTATCGCCCTCGCCCGACGCCGCTGCGACACCCTCTACGCCATGCTCAGAGACGGGACCCTATACCAACCCCAAACACCCGCAACCGCTTGACGAAAAACATAGGGGCACTCTCTCACATACCAACCCTCTTGCGCCAACGTTCTCTCACATACCAACCCTTTTGCGCCAACCTTCTCTCACATACCAACCCTTTAGAGCCGATGTTCTCTCACATACAACAAGACGTGAGAGAACACCCGGGGTCAGGACGCGAATTGCTTTCGTAGCTCCATTTTGCGGATCTTCCCGCTGGCCGTTCGCGGCATTTCGTCAACGAACACTACGGATTTGGGAATCTTGTAGCGCGCAAGCCGCCCTTCCAGGTGCGAGCGCAGCTGCTCTTCGCTGAGCGAGGCACCCTCCCGCAGGGTGACGATGGCTCGCGGCACCTCGCCCCATTTGGGGTCCTCGATGCCGATCACAGCGACGCTCCCCACGGAATCGAGTTCGGCGATCGCGGCTTCGACTTCCGCAGGGTAGATGTTCTCGCCACCTGAAATGATCATGTCCTTCATGCGGTCCGAAATGAACAGGAAGCCCTCGTCGTCTTGGAAGCCCATGTCGCCGGACCGGAACCAGCGGGCATCAGCGTAGCTTTCCGCCGTGGCGTCAGGGCGGTTCCAGTACTCCTTGATCACGTTGGGCCCGGAGATCTGGATCTCACCGACGTGCCCGGCAGGCGTGGGCCCGCCCAAGGGATCGGTGATACGGACGTCGGTGAAGAACTGGGGCAAGCCGGCAGATCCAGCTTTGTCCTTGGACCTTGAGACAGGCAGCATGGTGGCTCCGGGCGCCGTCTCAGTCATGCCGTAACAACTCGTGAAGCCAATGCCGCGCTCCTCGTAGGCATCCAGGACCCGCCGAGGAACCGCCGAACCACCACAGGTGAGCTTGTCCAGGGAGCCAAGGTCCGCCGTCGGCCATTCAGGATGGTCGCAGAGCATCTGGAACGTGGTGGGGACTCCGTTGAGCGTGGTGACCCCATGTTGCCCGATGAGTCCCAGCACCTTGCCGGCCTCGAACTTGGTTTCCAGCACCACCGTTGCTCCCTTGAGCAGCATGGGCAGCAAACCCATGTCCAAAGAGGCCACGTGGAACAGTGGCGAGATCATCAGGGCGACGTCGTTCCGGTTCAGGTCCATGTCCACTACGGTGTTGATGCAGTTCCAGGTGATGTTCCCGTGCGTCAACAGGGCGCCCTTGGGCTTGCCGGTGGTTCCTGAGGTGTAGAGGATCATGGCGCCGTCGTCCAGGCTGACGGCCTCGTCCTGCGGCGTCGAGGCCGCCGCTTGAAGCACTTCGTCATAGCGTTCGACGCCGGATGGCAGCTTTGCAGGGTAAACTTCCGTGGCGTCGTCGGCGGCCACCACCAGGCGATGGGTCACCGGGGTTTCTTCGACGGCAAAGGTCGCCAGGGTCTCCAGGGCCTCGGCGTTGACCAGGACCCTTGACCCGGAGTCCTGGAGTTGGAACTGCAATTCGGGGGCGGCGAGCCGGGTGTTCAGCGGGACAAAGATCGCGCCGAGCAGCCCACAGGCGAAGAAGGTCTCCACGAAGGAAGGATGATTCTCGCCGAGGAAAGCGACTCTGTCTCCCTTGCCCACTCCCCTGTCCTTGAGGGCGTTTGCCAGCCGGTCTGTCCGGTCGGCGAGTTCGCCGTAGCTCAGCGTGCGTGCCCCGGATATGAGTGCCGTCTTGGGTCCCGACTTGATCCGGCGACGGTGCAGCCAGGAACCAACTCCGTTGTTGTCCATGTTTGCAGTGCTCCTAACTGACCGAAGTGAGGTCGTTATTCTTAGACTCCCGCGTCAGCAGGATGAACACAATCGACACCAGTGCCATGACTGACAGGAACACCACCACGGGGACGATGCTCTGGCCGGAGTCCTTGTACAGGCCTGCGATGATGCCGGGGGTGAAGCCGGCACCTATCAGCGTGGCCAACTGGTATCCGACGGCGGCACCGGTGTAGCGGGACGTGGTCCCAAACTGCTCCGACACAAACGCTGCCAGTGGCCCGTACAGGGACGAGTGCAGGACGAGCGCCACAGTGAAGGCCAGGAAGATCAGGCCGACATTCCCGGAACCGAGCATCCCGAACATGGGGAACAGGTAGGCGATGAACAACGCCAAGCCCGTCACCATTACCGGCCGCCGCCCGAATCGGTCGGACAGCCTTCCGCCTAGAAGAACGAACACGATGGAGATGGCCGAGGCTCCCGCGAACGCATAAAGCACGCCCTGTTGGGGTGCACCCTTGGACACTGCGTAGGTCACGGAGAACGTGGGCAGCACAACTTGAAGGCCGAAGCCCGCGGCACCTGCGAACATGATCATGATCAATGCCTTGGGGCGGCGCAGCACTTCAAGCAGCGGGATCTTGCGCTTGGTGGTTTGGGCATCTTCCTTGGCTACTGCCTCGGCGAAAATCGGGCTTTCCGAGACTCGCAGCCGAACGAACATGCCCACAATCAGGAGAACGAAGGACAGCAGGAACGGCACCCGCCATCCCCACGCCAGGAAGGCGTCCTGCGGTAGTGCCGAGAAGATGCCCATCACTACGGTGCCAAGCACGGCTCCGGTAGGCGCACCGGCATTGACGAACGATGCCGCGAAGCCACGTCGCTTGGGATCGGAGTGCTCCAGCGCCATCAGCGCGGCCCCGCCCCATTCGCCACCAACCGCGATGCCCTGGCAGACCCGCAGGACCACTAGGATGACCGCACCCCAGGGGCCGATCACGCTGGCGCCGGGAATCAGGCCGATGAGCGTGGAGGCGATGCCCATCATTGCCATGGAGACGATGAGCATGCCCTTGCGGCCGATCCGGTCACCGAAGTGGCCGAAGATTATGCCGCCCAAGGGTCTTGCTACGTAACCGGCGGCGAAGGTTGCGTAGGCGGCAACGACGCCCACCCATTCATCCGTGCCGGCGAAGAAGACCTTGGGGAAGGCAACGGCCGCGGCCGTTGCGTACAGCAGGAAGTCGTAGAACTCGATGGTGCTGCCCAGATAGCTGGACAAGATGACCGTGCGCGCTTCTTTGCGCTTGGCGGCCGTGCTCAGAGGTGCGAGCGCAGTGTGTCCTGACATGGCTGTTCCTTGGGGAGGAGGGGTGGGGAGTCTTTCTTGTAAAACGGGGTTCCTACTTGTAGAAGCGGGCGAGGAACTCGGCCACGACGGCGGGGCGTTCCTTGCCTTCGATCTCGATGGTGGCGTTGACCTTGATCTGGGCGCCGCCCTTGACCTCGGTGACTTCGGCGATAGTGGCCTGCATGCGCACCTTGGAGCCCACCCTGACCGGGGAAGTGAAGCGCACTTTGTCCAGGCCGTAGTTCAGTTTGGTGGTGACGCCGTCGACGTCGAACAGCTCGCCCCAGAACGGGATGATCAGGGAAAGCGTCAGGAAACCGTGGGCGATGGGCGCACCGAACGGGCCGTCCTTGGCGCGCTCGGGATCAACGTGGATCCATTGCTGATCGTCCGTGGCATCAGCGAACAGGTTGATCTGCTGCTGCGTGATTTCGCGGTAATCGGTAGTGCCTAGGTCCTTGCCTGTCATGGTGGGCAGGGTGTCGAAATCGACGACGAGATTGGGCATCGTTGCCTCCTGGTAGTTGTCGGTTGTAAAGAGTGCGGCTAGCGGGTGAAGGCGCTGGACTATCTGGTAAAGGCACTGGCGCCCGTGAGGGCGCGGCCGATGATGAGGGCGTTGATTTCGTGGGTGCCTTCGTAGGAATAGACGGCTTCGGCGTCGGCGTGGAATCGTGCGACGTCGGAAGCGAGTGTGATGCCGTTGCCGCCGACCACTTCGCGCGCGAGAGCGACGGTCTCGCGCATGAACAAACTGGTCTGCATTTTCGCCAGGGCTGAATCCTGGTCCCGGTAGATTCCACTGCTCTGTTGTTCCGTTAGCCGGACCACGAGCGAGATCGAAGCCGTAATGTTTCCGAGCATGCGGGCCAACTTCTCCTGCACCAACTGGAAGGACCCCAATGGGCGTCCGAACTGTTGGCGTTCGTTGACGTATGCCAGCGCTGCTTCGAACGCGCCGGCTTGGATGCCGGTGGCGATCCATGCAACATCCGAGCGCATCGCCCGGAGCATGGCAGCCACATCCTTGAACGAGTTCACGTTGTGCAGGCGCATGGCCTCTGGAACCCGGACGTTTTCCAGGGTGATGTGGGCGTTCTGCATCATCCGCAATGACGTCTTGCCGTCGATCTTCGCCAGGCTGACCCCGGGCGCGGTGCGGTCCACCAAGAACGCTTTGACCTGCCCATCTGCTACATCCCGGGCGAACACACACAGCACGTCGGCAGTTGAGGCTCCCCCGATCCAACGCTTCGCGCCTTCCAAAACCCAGCTGCCGCCGTCGAGATCTGCATCAAAGCGCGCTGTGGTGGACAGCCCTCCGGCGATGTCCGAGCCGTGCTCCGGCTCGGTCAGCGAGAAGACGCCTTTGAGCGAGAAGTCGATAACCTTTGGCATCCATTCCTTTTGTTGGGGCTCGGAAGCACCGACGCGGATGGCTGTACGGAACAGCCCGGCTTGGGCTGTGTACCAAGTGGCCAGGGAAGCATCGGTTCGGGCAAGTTCGAAGATCCGGAAGCCGTGGTAAATTCCCCGGGCGGGCGCCTCGAACGGTTCCATGAGGTTGAGATCGATCAAAGGCTGCACCAACTGCTCCGGGAACTCGCCCCGCTCCCAATAATCGGCCAGCAACGGCTTGGCCTCCTGCGAAAGGAAATCCCGGAGCCGGGCCAGGATGTGGCGTTCGTCGTCCGTGAGGAGGGATTCGGAGTCATACCAATCAGCAGCGGCGTAAAGCCGATGTTCCAACGCCGTGGTGGACATCTCAACCATCCAAACCGAGCAGCCGGACAGCGTTCTCCTTGAGAATCTTCGGACGAACCTCGTCCTTCAGGGGAAGATCCTCAAACGCGCCGAGCCATTTCTGCGGAGTGATGAGTGGGAAGTCCGTGCCGAACAGCACCTTGTCCTGGAGCACCGAGTTTGAAAGGCGAACCAGGGACTCCGGAAAGTACTTGGGCGACCACCCGGACAGATCGATAAACACGTTGGACTTGTGCGTGGCGATGGAGTTGGCCTCGTCCTGCCAAGGCACCGATGGGTGGGCCATGATGATCTGCAGGCCCGGGAAATCCGCCGCCACAGCATCCAGCAGCAGCGGGTTGGAGAATGCCAGCTTGATGCCGTACCCGCCAGGAAGCCCGGCACCCATACCGTTCTGGCCCGTGTGGAAAATTGTCGGCAGCCCCAGTTCCTGCAATGTGTCCCACAGCGGGTAGAACTGCTCGTTGGACGGATCAAAGCCTTGCAGCGAGGGGTGGAACTTGAAACCGCGGGCGCCGAGTTCAATAGCCTGGTACTTCGCCCCGGCGATTGCGTCCTCCCCCGTGCGCGGGTCAACGCTGCCGAACGGAATGAGCACATCATTGTGGCGCGCGGCGCCGGCGATCAGTTCCGGGATGCTGTTGGGTTCGTGCTTGAGCTGGGTCCGGGCGTCCACAGTAAAGACGACGGCGGCCATGTTCAGTTCGCGGTACATCGCGGCAATCCTGTCCAACGACGGCGTACGGTCCTCGGCCTTGAAGTACTTCGCGGAGGCCTCAGTAAGCGCGTCCGGAAGCGATCCGTGGCCGCAACTGTCCACCTCAAGGTGGACGTGCATGTCGATCGCATCGAGCTTGGCGGCGTCGATGCCAGGTTCGTAACGGGTCATGATCAGCGGGCCTGTACTGGTTCGGGCTGCAGTTCGGCGGGCAACGGCAGGAATTCCTCGCCGTAGCCCTGCAACGCGTCCGCGCCAAAGAGGGAGCCGGCGTTTTCGCGCAGCGCCTCGTAGCTCCAGCCGCCGTCGCGGTATTCGGTGGTTGCCGCGGTCGGGTGCGTCCAGACCTGAAGCCGGTCACCGCCGGCGCCGATGGCCTGACCGGTGATGCCCGTAGCCTCATCAGAGGCCAGGAACGCAATCAGCCCGGCGACGTCATCCGCGGTTCCGAAACCGAGGTCGTGACGGAAGAAGGACGGCATGGCCTCGCCACGTTCATCCGCCTCCACGGCCTTCTGGAAGTACGGGACGGTCTTGGTCATGGCAGTGGCGGCCACTGGGATCACGGAGTTTACCGTGACGCCGGCCTTCTTCATTTCCAGTGCCCAGGTGCGGACCATGCCCACGATCCCGGCCTTGGCAGCGGCGTAGTTGGTCTGGCCGAAGGTGCCGCGCTGGCCTGTCGGGGAGCCGATGGTGATGATGCGGCCGGGAATGTTGTTTTCCTTGAAGTAAGCGAATGCCTCCCGGACACACGTGAAAGTTCCGCGAAGGTGGACGTTGATCACCAGGTCAAAGTCTTCATCGGTCATTTTCAGCAGGCTCTTGTCGCGAAGGATGCCGGCATTGGTGACCAGGATGTCCAACCGGCCGAATGCCTCAACGGCACCTGCCACGAGCGCCTTGGCGGCGTCCGTAGTGCCCACCGGAACCACAACAGCGGTGGCCCGGCCGCCGTCGGCCTCAATCTGTGCGACGGCCTGCGCCGCCATCCCGGCATTGACGTCATTAACAACGACGGCGGCACCCTGGCGGGCGAGCTCCCTCGCGTAAGCAAGGCCAAGACCCTGCCCGCTCCCAGTAACAATTGCAACCTTGCCGTTCAAGCTCATGGCGTGCTCCTTCGCATGCAGTCACCGGCCGGAGCCGGTGGGGCCGATCCCACTGCGTCGTGAGATCCTTGTCATGATCAATGAGAATACGGATCATTGTAAAAGTCAATGATTGATTTTGTTTACTATTGGAGTTGTCATGGGCCTGCAAAGCACCGAAGTTGAGACCCCGCGCCTCGCGGCCGCCAAAATCGGCAACGACGTCGGCTTGTTGCTTGCCAAGCTGCACGCAACAGGCTCGGTCCTCAACAACAAGGCGCTGGCGGACTACGGGTTGCGCGAAAGGTCGTTCTCAGTGCTGACCCTGGCATGCAGCGGCCTGGAGCCCACCCAGCGCGAACTAGCCGATTTCCTCAGCCTCGACCCCAGCCAAGTAGTCAGCCTGGTGGACGACCTCGAGCACCGCGGCCTGGTGGAACGCGCTCAGGGCAAGCAGGACAGGCGTGCCAAGATCATCGTTTCCACGGCTGAAGGCCGGCGGATCCACACGAAGGCTCGCTCGGCCCTGGACGCGTGCGAGCAAGTACAGCTGTCTTCGCTGAGCAACGCTGAGGCGACGCAACTCAAGGCGCTGCTCAGGAAGGCCCTCTGGGGCTAGGATGGGGCCCACTCATCCCCCCCGGTAACTCGCGGACGCTCTACCTGACCGCTGGGGACGGCACATCGCGGCCAAACGGCTGAGACGACGGCGTAGCCCGCCACCAGGTAGCACCCCAGCGTCGGCATGGACATGTGCACAGTGGTTCAGGGTGAAGGTAGGCACCTGTCCATATCGCGGCGTTCGGGCATATGTCAGGATCAAAGTTCACATCCTGATACCCCGGAATGGACCATGAACCTCCCACTTTTCCACGACCCCCTTCAGGGCCGCGTCACCGCCGACGCCCCCGTGCGTGATCCAAGGATTGGACGCGATGGCGCGTTCCGTCGCGATCCCCGGACACGCATTTCTCCCGGCGCCACCCGGCCCGCCACGCACGCGGCCAAGTCGACACGGAACGCTCGGCAGCGCGAGGTGGCCAAGGTTGCCGAAGATCTCCAGGCGTTGATTGTCAGGGCTGGGATCAAGTCCTGAGCAGAAGAGCATCCGAGCATTGATGGTGGCCTCCGGACGCCCCACCCGACGCGTGAAATGACGCATTTTTTGCGTTCGCCGGGACTACCATCCACAGCATGAGTATCCGCATCGGTACGTCCGGCTGGAGCTACGACCACTGGGAAAATGTGCTCTACCCGCCCGGCCTGCCCACGGCCAAGCGCCTGGCGCACTACGTGGCACGGTTCGACACCGTTGAGCTCAACGCGAGTTTTTATCGCTGGCCGCGGGACACCGCATTCAAAAGCTGGCATGATCGCCTGCCGGCTGGATTTGCGATGTCGGTCAAGGCACCGCGCGGCCTCACACATGGGAAAAAGCTGTACAGCCCTGAAGTGTGGGTGGAGCGCATTACCCGCTGTTGGCACGAACTCGGTGACAAAAGAGCTGTGCTGCTTGTCCAGCTTCCGCCTGATTTCGCCCGCGATGATGCCCGGCTCGATTACTTCCTGGCAGCCTTGCCGCATTGGATTCGTGTGGCGGTGGAGTTCCGGCACGATACCTGGGACCACCCTGACGTATACGGCTTGCTTGAACGCCGCGAGGCCGCCTACTGCATCATGAGCGGAGCCAATCTGCCGTGCATCCTCCGGGCCACGGCACCCTTCGTTTACGTCCGGCTTCACGGACCGGACCCCCATCACCTGTACGGGGGCTCGTATTCGGAGGAGGACCTTCGCTGGTGGGCGGATCGGATCCGTGAGTGGAACAGCACGGGCAAGGACGTGTACGCCTACTTCAACAACGACGGCGGTGGCAACGCCGTGCGCAATGCCGATACTTTGCGGTGGCTGCTTGGGAACGGCTGACTCGCCCGGGGCGAGCCAGCCAGCGGGTCCTAGTCGGCCCTAGCCCAGGCGGCCCCGCACGATCTCACTGACGGTCTTGCCGTCGAAGCGTCCTGCAACCTTGGCCGTAACCGGCTTCATGACGGCGCCGATGGAACGCATTGACAGTTCCTGCCCGTCGGCTTTCAAAGCTGCGATGGTTTCGTCGACGATGCCCTCTACTTCTTCCCGGCTGAGGGCCTTGGGGAGGTACGCCTCGATGATCTCAGCCTCCGCAACTTCGGCGGCTGCCCTGTCTGCTTCCCCGGCTTCGGTGTAGATGCGTGCGGTATCCCGGCGCTTGGCAGCTTCCTTTTGAAGCAGTGACGTAACCTGCGCATCGTCCAACTCGATGGGCGTTTTGCCCGATTTCTCGCGGGTGGCGATCTCACCCAGGACATTCCGCACGGTGGTGAGCGCTGTCTTGTTGGCCGCCTTCATGTGGCCTACGACGTCTTCTTTGAGGCGATCTTTCAGTGACATTGTGCTCCTTGATCGGGGTACCTACTTGCCATCGTAGCCAGTCCCCCAAGTGGACGCGGCCCGGAATAAGGGTCCGGAAAATTTTCCTTGCGGAGCATTTAGTAAGCATGCTTAGCTTATTGTGCCGCTGGAATTCCTTGAAGGAACCGGTTGGCTCACCGATCGCACCGAGGAGCCTTAGCTCTACATGGGAGGGACAACCATGCACCTAAACGAACAGGAGCGCAGGGTGCTGCAGCAACTCGAACGGGAACTTTTCATCCAGGATCCGGACTTGGCCCGTCAACTGGAAACAGGAATCCCGGCGCGTCGCCCCTATGAACCGCGGGCCCGCCACGTTCTTGCTGTCGCCGTCGGAGTGCTGCTGATGCTGTTGGCCATACCAATCAACCCGTCCCCGTTGGGATACTGTGGCTTCCTTCTGGTGGCGTGGGGATTAGTGGCACATTTCGTTCAGAGGGCGCGTTCCACCTCGGGCTGAGCCTATTCCTTTTCCAGCCCCGTATCGGTTGATGGGGCCGGACGTACTTCGGGAAGTGTCAGCATAGGGAGCTCCTTCTCGGTTGGCCCACTGACCACCACCTGCGCGGGGCTGTGCAGGAGGTATCCATTGAGCCAGGAAAATAGTGCACGGACTCTCTGCTGGACCCCGGACAAGAGGGCCAGATGGACCAGAAGCCAGGACAAGAAAGCGAAAAGGCCCTGCAACTGGATTCGCTTGCGGCCCAGTTCTGCTACTGCGGCACCGCGGCCCACCATGGCCATATAACCCTTATCAACGTAGCGGAAGGGAGTACGGCTTCCGCCAGTCAGGTCTGCAAGGATATTGGCTGCCGCCCACTTTCCCGATTGTTGGGCTACCGAGCCAAGCTGTGGCAACTTTGCGCCAGTGGAATCGGTGATGTTCGCTGCATCACCGATGACGTAGACACCATCCACATCCGGGGCGGTCAGGTCCGGACGAACATCGACGCGCCCACCTTTGCCCTGTGTCAGTCCCGAAGTGCTGATGAGGTCTCCTGCTTTCAGACCGCCTGCCCAAACGACGATCTGCGCGGGGACGAAGCTCCCGTCAGCCAGCGCCACACCATCTGTTCGCACTTCGGTAACGCCCACTCCCATATGCAGCTGGACGCCCACCTTCCCAAGACGTTCGGTGGCGTACCGCTGCGACTTCGTGGAGAACATGTTCAACACGCTCGGCACCATGTCCACCAGGTGCACGCGGCAGCGGGCGGCGAGCTCGGGAGAGAAGTACTTGCGGACCATGTATTTCACGTTTTCTGCCATGGCCCCGGCGGTCTCCACGCCGGTGGGTCCTCCTCCCACTACCACCACGTCTACCATGCCTTCTGAGCTTCTGTCGGCCTCATCCAGCAGCCGCGTAATGGCAGTGCCCAGCCTGGTGGCGTCGGTGACGGAGTACAACGGAAAAGCATATTCCCCGGCACCTGGTGTGTTGAAGAAGTTGGGAACGGCACCTACCGCAATGACGAGGATGTCCGCCCGCAAAGTCACGCCATCGGCAGTAGTGACTGACCGTTGGGCGGCATCAATGGAGGCAACACCCGCCGTCAGGATTTTGACGGTCTTATAGCGGCGGAAAACGGAGCGCAGCGGCCGCGTGATGGCTGAAACCCCGATCTGGGAAGTAGCCAGTTGATAAAGGAGCGGCTGGAACTGGTGGTAGTTGTTCGAGTCAATCAACAGGACGCGTACGCCCTTGCGTCCGAGTTTTTTGGCTGCCGCGACGCCTGCAAATCCGGCACCCACCACGATGACTTGGTATGAGTCCTCCATGCGAGCAACTTACTTCACCATGGGTTCCGGCAACAGTACCGGAGGGTCCCCTAATGTCTTTCAGGCTCGACGGCGGGTGGACGGCCACGCTGGGACGGTAGCTCGCCGTCGTGCGTTTATTCTCTGGTCCCGCGGGTACGCAGTGGGTAGTGTTCTGCATTCGGCAAGCGCGCGCGAAGGAGTTGGTTTTTTTGAACGACGACGAGCGGACAAAGGCAAGGCAACTGACAGAGGCGGTGCAGGAAGCCGGGGCTGTTGAGTTGCTGCTGGTCCGGCATGGAGAAAGCGAAGGCAACGTGGCCGCGACGGATGCCCGCCTGGCGCGGGCTGAGGTCATTGACGTCCCCGCCAGGGACCCGGACGTCAACCTATCGGATACCGGCCAGGATCAGGCCAAGGCATTGGGAACTGCGCTGTCCCGGATTGCGGAGGAGTTCCGCCCGGACACGGTGGTCTCCTCCCCCTATGCACGCGCCCTTCAGACAGCGGAAATTGCTGTTCAAACAGCTGGCTGGCCCCTGAAAGTCCACACGGATGAACGCCTCCGCGACCGGGAATTGGGCATTTTGGACAGGCTCACCCGCTTAGGCGTGGAAACGCGTTACCCCGACGAGGCCGAGCGGCGCCTCTGGCTGGGCAAGCTGTTCTACAGGCCACCCGGAGGTGAATCCTGGGCTGACGTCGCGCTTCGCCTGCGATCCGTCCTGGACGAGCTCAACAATCTGGGAAGAGGACACCGTGTAATGCTCGTTTGCCATGATGCAGTGATCCTTCTGGTCCGATACGTACTGGAGGGGATGTCCGAGCGCGAGATCCTGGATCTCGCCGCCAGCACAACGGTGCTGAACGCATCAATTACCCGGTACGTGCGCCCCTCTGGCGCTGGACCATGGATGCTCGAGAGCTTCAACGTGGCCGATCATCTCACCGAACAGGGCGTCACGGTCACCGAGCATGCCGGAGATGCCAGTGTCCACCCACAGTGATTCCACCCACGCAAGTGACGCCATCGCTTCTGCGTGAGTGGCCGCTGCCCGCTCCGGGCGAAGATAAATACTCACGCGGCGCTGTTCTGATCATCGGCGGTGCACGAACCACTCCGGGCGCCACCGTCCTGGCCGGCATCGCCGCCCTCCGCGCGGGGGCAGGAAAGATTACGTTGGCTGTGGCCGAATCGGTGGCCGTGCAGGTGGGAGTCGCGTTCCCGGAGTGCGGGGCGGTGGGCTTGCCGGAAACTGCCGATGGGTCCGTTACCGGTGAGGGGTTGGACGTCATCTCAAGGTACTTGGAACGGGCAGACGCAGTGTTGGTCGGGCCCGGCCTGGATGATTCGGACCTGGCAGGGGAATTGCTTGCCAGGTTGTTGGAGCGGGAGGAACTCAAAGGCGAAGGGCCGGCCGTTGTCCTCGACGCCTTCGCCCTCGGCGGACTGGTGAAGCTAAAGGGGATGTTGGAACCCTGGCGGGGCCGGTTGATCCTCACTCCCAACCCGACAGAGGCTGGAGTCCTGCTGGGACGGGACGTAAACCACCTCGAAACCGACGTTGCCGCCGTCGCCGAACAGTACGGTGCAGTGGTTAGCTGCCAGGGCGTGATCGCACGCCCACATGGAGAAGACCCCGGGGACCCTGAACTGTGGAAGATCACCACCGGGTACGGAGGTTTGGGTACCTCAGGCAGTGGAGACGTACTGGCCGGTGCCATCACCGGTCTCCGGGCGCGTGGGACCACCGGCGCGCAGGCTGCCTGCTGGGGAACCCACCTGCACGCCGCCGCAGCCGACCGTTTGGCCAGCAAACTGGGCCCACTCGGGTTCCTTGCGCGCGAACTTGCCGACGAGTTGCCCGCCCTGATGCTGGAGCTGAACACCTGAAACACTGAGCCTCGTAGCGTTATGCAGGCTTCAGGAGTTCGTGTTCCACGACTGCCCTGCGGGAGAGCGTCTTGTACCCTTCCTGCTCGAACAAGACGGTGATGACGTCGTCCTCATGCCTCATCACCAGACCCGGCCCCCATTCCTTGTGAATCACAGCGGACTGCAGCGGGAATAGGTCGCTTTCGCCAGCCCGCTGTTCATTTGGGCTTTGACGGTTTGAGTTGCCATCGACAGCCCTGGAAACAGCGGCGCACACATCACAATTGCCGCACGGCTTCGAAAGTTCCTCACCGAAATAGCCCAGCAGAAACTGCCGGCGGCAGCTGTCCGTCTCCGCATAGGCGCGCATCATCGTCAGCCGGGACTGGTCAACGCGCTGCCGGGCCTCGGCCAGTTCGACGGCGCGTGCCACCAGGGCTGAGAGTTTGGCTTTGGATGCCAGGCGAATGCCGCGCTTGCCTGTGGTGACAGCGCCGGCTTCCTCCAACTGGTTGACGAGCCCGGTGAGGCGACGGACGGGGAATCCGGTCAGCTCCGCGAGCGCGCTCTTGGGGGCAGGAGCGCCTGCGGCTTTCAGGATCTTCAGGACTGCCAGGAGCGAATCCGGGTCCGGTGAATGCGTGCCGAAGAACTTCCGCAGGCCAAGATCCTCTTCGCGGTAATGCAGTGTGGCAGCAGCCGGTTTCCCATCGCGTCCGGAACGGCCTATTTCCTGGTAGTAGGCGTCCAGGGATTCCGGAATGTCGGCATGGACGACGAACCGCACATTGGGTTTGTTGATACCCATGCCGAAAGCCGTTGTGGCAACCACGACATCCAATTGATCGTCCAGGAACTGCTCATGGATCCGATCCCGGTCAGCATCGGATCGACCGGCGTGGTAGGCCTCCGCGCGGAGTCCTTCCTTTGCCAGTTTGGTGGCGTACTTTTCCGTGTCCTTGCGCGTGGCGGCGTACAGCAGCCCCCGCTCTCCCCCCTTGGCCAGCGCGGCAACCTGCTCCAGGACTGCTTTTCGCTTGCCTTTGTCTTCTTCATGCCGGACCACGTCAAGGCTGATGTTGGGCCGGTCAAAGCCCCTGACCAGGACCAGCGGATCCTTCATGCCGAGCCGTTCCAGAATTTCATCGCGCACCGGCGGGGAGGCTGTGGCCGTAAGGGCCGCCACTGGAGGGTTTCCCAATCGTTCGCGGACATTTCCCAGATCGAGGTAGTCGGGGCGGAAGTCATGGCCCCAAGAGGAGACGCAGTGGGCCTCGTCCACCACGAACAGGGTGATGTCCAGCTTGGCTATCCGGTCCACGGTCTCCTGTTTGGCCAACTGTTCGGGAGCCAGAAACACGAAAGTGGCTTTGCCGGACTCCGCTCCTTCCCAGGCGTCCTCCACTTCCGAGTCGCTGCGGGAGGAGTTAATTGCGACGGCCACTCCGTCACCCAGCTGCCCGTTCAGCGCGTCCAGCTGGTCTTCCTGCAAAGCAATCAAGGGAGAAACCACGACGGCGGGGCGCCCGGTTTGGTTGTAAAGGTGCTTGGCTGCCACTTGGTAGGTGGCTGATTTGCCGTACCCAGTGGGCATGACGGCCAGGACGTCGCGGCCGCCGGCGAGCGCATTCATGGCGGCGAGTTGGCCGGGGCGGAGCTTGGGGAGGGAAAAGGAAGACGCCGCAAGGGCGCCCAGGTCTGGATCATCGGACATTGGAAAACGGCTCCGCACAGTGGGTGTTGCGGCCGCTTGCTTCAGCCGAGGTAACCAGACTAACGCGGGCCGGGACCCGGCGTCGTGCGCTTCTTCCTGTTTGTGGATAACTCTGGCCGCCTACCGGGAGTCCGGCATCATGGCGTCATCGAAGGTGTGGCGGTAGCTTTGGAATACTTTTCCGTCGAAGCGGCCGGGGTAGAAGCGGCCGAGGTACCGGAGGTACCGCTGATGCAGGGCTTGTCTACATCCTTGGTTCTGATCGCACTCTTGGCTGTGGCGGCGCCCCTGGCGGTCCGCTTGCTTGACCGGGTGGTCAAAGTGCCGCTCGTGGTATTCGAGATCGTCCTGGGAATCCTGCTGGGTCCCAGCATGTTGGGATGGATCGAATCCACGCAGTTCACAGACACCCTGGCTGATTTCGGGCTGGCGATGCTCTTCTTCGTGGCCGGCAACGAGATAGATTTTTCCGATATCCGGGGCCGGCCCGCCATCCGCGCCTCTGCCGGTTGGCTGATCTCGTTGGCCGCGGGCGTTGGGGCGGGCTTTCTGTTGGCCCCCACGCCGGAGGCCGCGGTCATCATCGGGGTGGCGCTGTGCTCCACGGCGTTGGGGGCGTTGCTGCCCATTCTTCGTGATGCCGGTGAATCAAGATCCCCGATGGGTATCGCCGTCACGGCATTGGGTGCAGCTGGTGAGTTTGGTCCCCTGATTGCAATCTCGCTGTTCTTCAGCGGCAGGCAGCTGGGACCGGCCACGGCGGTGCTTCTCGGATTCGTCCTCCTGGCCGGCATTGCGATTTTCCTTGCCTCCAAGGCGAGGCACACGCTCTTCCACTCGCAGGTCACCCGGACTCTCCACACGAGCGGCCAGTTCGCTGTCCGCTCCATCATGTTCATCCTCACCGTGCTCGTGGTGCTGAGCATGGTCCTGGGACTGGACATGTTGCTGGGGGCATTCGCCGCAGGCGTCCTCTGGAAAGTGGCCATTGCGCGCGCACCCGAACGGGACCGGAAGGTGATCGAGACCAAACTCGATGCTGTTGCCTTCGGGTTCCTGGTGCCCATCTTCTTCATCGATACCGGCATAGATTTCGATCTCGGCGCGCTCACGTCCAGCCCGTCAGCCCTGGCAATGGTCCCGCTGTTCGTGCTCCTCCTGCTGATCATCCGGGGCCTGCCGTCGATGCTTGCTGCCCCGCCAAGGTCCACGTTCGCCGAGAAACGGGCCATCATGCTTTTCGGGGCAACCGGCCTGCCGATCATCGTTGCCGTCACGGCCATTGGCAGGGATCAGGGCTTCATTTCAAGCGGAATCTCGTCGGCGCTCGTTGGAGCCGGCATGCTCTCCGTGCTCCTGTTTCCGCTACTGGCACTTCGGCAGGGTCAGCGTGAACGCCAACGCAGGATCCCGGTGCCGCAGGAGGAAGTCCCTTAGACCGTGCAAGGCACGAATGAGTGTGCCGTAGATGGGCCCAGTACCGCTTCAGTTCGCCAGTTCGGCGCGTCGAAACCGCAGCTCGCGCAACGAGCCGTTCAACGGCGAGCCCGTGAATGGCAGGGATTCCAGGTCTATGCGTGCTGACAGGCCGCCCGCTGGACTTGAGATAGTCGGGAGTGTATGAAAAACAACGCCGCCCCGATCCGTCCTGTCCGCAGGTGTCGGAAGAATGCCTACAATCTCGGCGCACAAAACCCTCCCGCATGGCAGGGGCGGAAGGGATCCGGAAGTCTCCGGGAAAGCAAAACCGCGGCGCTACCGGACTTGGTCCCGGTAGCGCCGCGGATTTTTGTGGAGCCCCCTGTCGGATTCGAACCGACGACCCCCGCTTTACAAGAGCGGTGCTCTGGCCAACTGAGCTAAGGAGGCATGCGCCGAAAACGACGCTAGATAAGGTTAGCCCAGACCCTCCCCGTCACGGAAATCACGAAGGCGGCCAGCCACCCCAGGTTGAGCGCAAGGCACAAACCGAGGCGACCAGCCGCCGTCGTAAATTCCTAAGACCTAGCCCTTGGCGTCAACCGCGGTCTGGATTTCAGCGTTCAGGTCGGTGGATCCGTCCCACTTCTTACCGTCGATGAACACGGTGGGGGTGCCCGTGATGCCGATGGCTGCCGCTTCTTGCGTAGCCACCTTTACGTAGGGCCGGTACTGCTTGCTGTCCACGCAGGAGTCGATGTTCGCTGCACCTACCTCCTTGGCCATGGCCTTGAGGTCGTTGTCCGAGATACCGGCGCTGCCTTCGGCAGGCTGGCGTTCGAAGAGGAGGTTGAAGAAGTCGGCGTACTTCTCAGGCGAAGAGTTCACCACGCACGCTGCGGCATTTGCGGCGCGTGAGGAGTAGTTGGTGGTGGATTGCTGGTCCAGGAAGCCAAGGGGACGGTACTCGACGGAAATCTTGCCTTCGTTGCGTAGTTTGGTGAGCGACTCCCCGTAGGTTGTCTCAAACCGCTTGCAAACCGGGCAGATGAAGTCGATGTAGGCGATCACCTTGACGGGCTTGCCGGCCTCGGGCTCACCACCGGGAACAGTGACCGTGGCGGGCTTGGTTGCCGGGGCCGAAGGGACGTCTGCCACGTTCACGGACGAAGCATCGGACTTTACGACGTCGGAGTTGGCCAGCAATGTTACGCCGCCGTGCACATTGCCATTCGCCGGAGTGGGACCCTGATCGGCGATCGGCGCGCTTTGCTGGATGCTGGTGGTCACTACCAACGCGATGACGGCAAGGATCGCGACAACGGCCACCACAATGCCCCAACCGATCAGGAGTTTGTTGCGCTTTTCCTTTTTCAGCTGCGCTTCGCGGATTTCGCGCGCTTTCTCCCGTGCCTGGGCGGTGCGTTCAGCCTTGGAGAGGCGGGGTTCGTTTGCGGGGCTCATCAGTTCCTCGGATTACTCGACGTCGGTAGTGCATAGCTAGGGCAACGGGGTCAGTTTACGGGAGCAAACTTGAAGAGTCGGTGCGCACGCAATGACCCGGTCGTTGAACGATCAACCGCCCTCTATGATTCCGCCGGTAGGCTGGGAGGTGAGTCACAGCAACCCCAGGGAGCAGTAATGCAGGATTTGGCAAGCGAAAAACTCAAGACGGAAGACGGCGTTAGGGCCTCTCCCACCAGGAAGCCAACGGCGAGCAAGTTCGACTTCATGGTGGTGTCCAACCGCCTGCCCGTCGATCGCTGCAGCAGCGATGGCAACGGCGATGGTGGCGGGGGCTGGCGACGCTCACCGGGCGGCCTGGTTACCGCGCTTGCACCGATGATGACCAAGTCCGACGGCGCGTGGGTGGGCTGGCATGGCGCCCCGGATGAAACCGTGCGCCCTTTCAGCCACGAAGCGATGGATCTTGTCCCGGTCCAGTTGAGCAGCCACGATGTCGAGCTGTACTACGAGGGCTTTTCCAATGCGACCATCTGGCCGCTGTACCACGATGTCATTGCCCCGCCGGAATTCCACCGCACGTGGTGGGATTCGTACCGCCAGGTGAATAAGAAGTTCGCCGACGCCGTCATCCGCCATGCCGCTGACGGCGCGACGGTGTGGGTCCAGGACTACCAGCTCCAGTTGGTTCCCCGCATGCTCCGCGAGGCACGGCCGGACCTGAAGATCGGCTTCTTCAACCACATTCCCTTCCCGCCTCCGGAGATCTTCGCCCAGCTGCCGTGGCGCCGCGAGATCATTGATGGCCTGCTGGGCGCGGACCTGCTGGGCTTCCAGCGTCCCAGCGATGCCGGCAACTTCATGCGCTCTGCCCGCCGCTTCCTGGGCGCCAGCGTCAAGCAGCAGCAAGTGCATGTAAAGGGCCCGGACGGCGAGGTCACCCACATTGCCCGGGCGCAGGCCTTCCCTATTTCCATCGATGTGGACCAGATCCGCGAGTTGGCCGGGAGGCCGGACATCATCGAGAGGGCCAAGCAGATCCGTAAGGACCTGGGCAACCCGAAGACTATCCTTCTTGGCGTGGACCGCCTGGACTACACCAAGGGCATCGGTCACCGCCTGAAGGCCTTCGAGGAACTCCTGCGTGAGGGCAGCATCAAGGTGGAGGACGCCACCCTCATACAGGTAGCGAGCCCCAGCCGCGAACGCGTGGAGCAGTACCGGCTTTTGCGCGAAGAAATCGAGGGCACCGTCGGCCATATCAATGGCACCTACGACACCATCCAGAACACTGCAGTCCGCTACCTGCACCACAGCTACCCCGTTGAGGAAATGGTGGCGCTGTACCTGGCCGCGGACGTCATGCTGGTCACGGCGCTGCGCGATGGCATGAACCTGGTGGCCAAGGAATACGTGACGGCCCGTTCCGAGGACGACGGCGCGCTGGTACTGAGTGAATTCGCGGGAGCTGCCGACCAATTGAAGCAGGCGCTCCTGATCAACCCGCATGACATCGACGGCCTTAAGTCGGCCATTCTCCGGGCCGTTAACCTCTCCCCCAAGGAAGCCCGCCGCCGCATGAAGCTGATGCGGAAGCAGATCCTGGACCACGACGTCGATCATTGGTCGGCGGAGTTCCTGGCCGCCCTCGAGGAGAAGGTGGTGCGCGATGACAGCTGAGCAGACGCCCCTGTCTTTGTCCCCGGAACTGTTGGACGCCATCCGGCGTATCGCGGGCACGGACCAACTCCTGGTGGCCTTGGACTTCGACGGCACCCTCTCCCCAATCGTGGACCATGCTGGTGACGCCCGGCCGCTTCCGCGATCGGCTGCGGCTTTGGAAGCCCTGGCTGAACTGCCGCGCACGACGACGGCACTCATCTCGGGACGCGCCCTGGACAGTTTGCGCCTGGTCGCCTCGCCTCCTGTGAACACGTTGCTGATTGGCAGCCACGGCGCGGAGGTATGGCTGGGCGAAGGGTCCGTGGGCCTGGAGTTGGATGATGAACAGCGTGCACGGCTCGCTTCAGTACGCGACGTCCTGGCCGGCATCGTCGATGTCGCGCCAGGGACGTTGCTCGAGGACAAGCCCGCCGGAGTCGTCCTTCACACACGGCTTGCCGACGACGACGTTGCGGAAGATGCAGTCGAGGCCGCCACGCGGGTTCTGCGCGAACATCCTGGCGTGTACGTAAAAACCGGCAAACGCGTGCTGGAGACCTCCGTTGTCAAGGCTTCCAAGGGAGAGGCAGTGGAGTTCCTCCGTCAAGCGACCGGCGCCACGGCCATTCTGTTCGCCGGCGACGACGTGACCGATGAGGACGCCTTGGGCCGGCTGATGGGCGACGACGTCGGCATCAAGGTGGGCTTGGATTTCACGCAGGCAGAGTACCGGGTGGAAGCCCCGGTGCAGGTTGCGGAACTGTTGGAAGCACTCCTGCGGGAGCGCCGCCGAGTCACTGCCGAAGCATGAGCCCGTCATTGGGAAGCATGAGCGGGACCAGCGTCACATGTGACGTTCGTAACATTTGCGCAGTAAATCCAAAAGTCTGACATACTCTTGAACGTGATGTGACGCACAGTACCGTGCGACGTCACACGATCCTCCCCGGCCAATGGCCGGGGAGTTCAACTGAAGAAAATGAACCATTCACAACGGATCGTCCGGCACGTACCTGCCGGTGAAGGGATTGATAACTGTGGCTACAGTTACTTTTGATAACGCAACGCGTCTGTACCCGGGCACAGATAAGCCCGCCGTCGATAAACTCAACATCGACATCGCCGATGGCGAATTCCTGGTCCTCGTTGGACCCTCCGGTTGCGGCAAGTCCACCTCCCTGCGCATGCTCGCAGGTCTTGAGGATGTGAACGCCGGCCGCATTCTGATCGGTGACCGCGACGTCACGGATGTTCCGCCGAAGGACCGCGACATCGCAATGGTCTTCCAGAACTACGCCCTGTACCCGCACATGACTGTTGCGGACAACATGGGCTTCGCGCTGAAGATTGCAGGCGTCTCCAAGGAAGAGCGCGCCGAGCGTGTTCGCGAAGCCGCCAAGCTTCTTGACCTCGAGCAGTACCTGGACCGCAAGCCGAAGGCACTCTCCGGCGGTCAGCGCCAGCGTGTTGCCATGGGCCGTGCAATCGTCCGTAACCCCCAGGTCTTCCTCATGGACGAGCCCCTTTCCAACCTTGACGCCAAGCTCCGTGTCCAGACCCGTACGCAGATCGCGTCCCTGACCCGCCGCCTCGGCGTCACCACGGTTTACGTGACGCACGACCAAGTTGAGGCAATGACCATGGGTGACCGCGTCGCAGTCCTCAAGGACGGCCTGCTCCAGCAGGTTGACACCCCGCGCAACCTTTACGACCGCCCGCAGAACGTCTTCGTTGCAGGCTTCATCGGCTCCCCCGCCATGAACCTGCTGGAACTGCCGGTCGTCGACGGCGGCGTCCAGTTCGGTGGCACCGTTTACCCGGTCAAGCGCGACGTCCTCGAAGAAGCACACGGACAGACGGTTACTGTTGGTTCACGTCCGGAAGACCTCGAGACGGTCGGCAACGGCGAAGGCCTTCAGGTTGAGGTTGACGTCGTCGAAGAACTCGGCGCCGACGCCTACGTCTACGGCCACACCATCCTGGATGGCAAGAGCCACGACATCGTTGCCCGCGTTGACGGCCGCCGCCCCCCGATGAAGGGCGAGTCCATCTTCGTTCGTCCGCAGTCCGGCCACGTACACCTGTTCGACACCAAGACCGGCCTGCGCCTGGGCGACTAATCCCCACCGGCACCCTAACCTCGCTCCGCTTCGGCCAGGGAACCCTGCCGGCGTGGGCCCAGCCACCAGAAGTATCCGCATTGTGACAGCGGCCCGACCCTTCCCGGTCGGGCCGCTCTCGCGTTAACCTTTCCGCAGAAAGAACGGCATGAACACCACGGACAACCTGATCCCCCGGCCCGTACACGTCGCGCCATCGGACGGTCAGGGCTTCACGCTTGCCCCTACGGCCCGGATCGCGGCAAGCGAGGCAGCCGTCCCGGTCGCGGAGCAGCTGGCGGTGCTGCTTCGCCGCGGCACAGGTTTCGCTCTTCCCGTCGTCGGGACAGCCGACGCCGGAGACATCGCCCTGGAGTTCGTGGAAACGCTCGACGGCGGTCCGGAAGCTTATCAGCTGACTGTCACCGATGCCGGTGCACGCCTCGCGGCAACAACCCCCGCTGGCCTCTTCAACGCAGTCCAAACGCTCCGCCAGTTGTTCCCGCCTGCTATTGAACACTCCCTCACCGGTGCGGACGATACGAACAACACGGATTCGAACAGCACGGATTCGTACGACGCGACCGGCGGCACCTGGGTGATTCCCGCCGTCGTGATTAAGGACGCGCCCAGGTTCGCCTATCGCGGACTCATGCTCGACGTCGCCCGGAACTTTTTCACCGTTGAAGAGGTGAAGGAGCAGATAGATGTCATGACCCAGTTCAAGCTCAATGCCCTGCATCTGCACCTTACGGATGACCAGGCATGGCGTATTGAGATCCGAACGCCGGAGGAAAATCCATCGGGCCTGGATTATGGCAAGCTCACGGAAATCGGCGGAGCAGGCGCGGTGGAGTTCCCCACAGCCGCACCAGTCCGCGGCCGGGAGGGGTTCTATACCCAGCAGGACCTCCGGGAGATCCAGGAATACGCCGCTGCCAGGAACGTGCTGGTGGTCCCGGAAATCGATCTGCCAGGCCACGTCAATGCGGCCCTTGCAGCCATACCGCAGCTCAACCCGGACGGCCATGCGGCAAGCATGAGTACCTCGGCAGCAGTGGGCTGGTCGACGCTGGATGCAGCCCTTCCTGTGACGTATGAGTTCGTCAGGGAAGTCCTTGAACAAATGGCGGCCATGACGATCGGCCCCTACCTGCACATCGGGGGTGACGAAGCGTTGGTAACGGATCACGAGCATTACGTCAGCATGACGCAGGAGTTCGCCCGCATCGCCGCCGAGACCGGCAAGAAAGTGGTGGGTTGGAACGAGTACGCCGCCGTGGACCTCCGTGAGGGCGACGTCGTGCAGTATTGGTTCGGCGACCTCCCCCCTTTGGTTCAGAAGGCAGAGTCCACGGGGTCCTTGATGATCATGTCCCCTGCGGCAAACACGTACCTGGACCAGAAGTATGAAGCAACGAGTCCCGTCGGCCTTGAGTGGGTGGACGGTGGGCCTTTCACGTGGGCCGAGTACTACGACTGGAATCCCGCCCAAGGGGGCGTGCAAGATGACAGGATCCTGGGCGTCGAAGGCCCGTTGTGGACGGAGACGGTCCGGAACAACCAACAGGCCTACTGGCTCATGTACCCCAGGGCAGTTTCCCTGGCGGAAGTGGCGTGGTCGGCCCAGGACGCGCGGGACCTTGGTGACTTCCGACGTCGGCTTGGCGCCTTGGGTGAGCGCCTCACAAGGCAGGGCGTCACCTTCCAGGCAGCACCGGACGTCCAGTGGTCCGCGATGCCCGAATCTCCCTTTCCCCCAGCAATGAACGCCAACACCGGCGAGTACGGAACAATTGAGGCATGAGCGAGCAAAACGGAGCCCAGTGGCACGACGAACCGACCGACTACGGGCAGATCGGCAAGCTCCCCCGGACTGAGGCGGCCAGCGCGCAGGACACAGCACCACCGGCCAGCGTTATCGGTTCCCTTAACATCACTGCCGCCGCGGCGGATCCGGAGTTGTTGGACCTGCCGTGGCACATTGCCCTTGAGGACTGGCCGGCCGAGAACCTCGCCGCCCTCCCCCGCGGTATTTCCCGGCACATCGTGCGTTTCGCGCACTTGGGTGGATCGGTCATTGCCATCAAGGAAACCTCGGAGCACGTGGCCCGCCATGAGTACCACATGCTCCGCAAGCTGGCCCGGCTGGACGTTCCTTGCGTGGAGCCGGTTGCTGTCATCACTGGCCGGACCACCGCGGACGGCAAGCCGCTGAACCCGGTGCTGGTCACGCGGCATCTGAAGTTCTCCATGCCGTACCGGGCGCTTTTCTCGCAGATGCTCCGGAAGGACACGTTAACGCGTCTCATCGACGCCCAGGCGTTGCTGCTTGTCCGCCTGCACCTCATTGGCTTCTATTGGGGAGATGTCTCGCTTTCCAACACGCTGTTCCGTCGTGACGCGGGCGCGTTCGCTGCGTACCTTGTGGATGCCGAAACCGGCGAGCTTTACCCGGACCTGTCCATGGGCCAGCGCGAGTACGATCTCGAGATTGCCCGCGTCAACATCGCCGGCGAACTGATGGACCTCCTGGATGGCGGGCTCATCGAGGAAAAGGTCGATCCCGTGGCTACCAGTGAACTCATCATGGACAGTTACCGCAGGCTATGGGCTGAGTTGACGGAGAAGGAATCCTTCGAACTCGGCGAGCGCTGGCGCGTGGGCGCCCGCATCCGCCGGCTCAATGAGCTCGGCTTCGACGTCGAGGAATATGCGATCAAGACCACGGCGGACGGTTCAACCATCCAGCTGCAGCCAAAAGTCGTCGACGCCGGCCATCACCAAAGGCGCTTGCTGCGGCTTACCGGGTTGGATGCCCAGGAGAACCAGGCCCGGCGGCTGCTGAACGATATGGACCAGTTCAGGGCAGACAACAACCCTGAACTGGATGAGGAAATCAGCGCCCACGCATGGGTCAGCCAGATCTTCGAGCCGATCGTGCGGTCCATCCCCAGGCACCTTGCCGGCAAGCTGGAACCGGCTGAAGTGGTGCACGAGGTCCTGGAGCACCGCTGGTACATGAGCCAGAAGCAGGACCGCTACATCCCGCTGGCTGAGACTGTGCAGTCCTATCTGGACACTGTGCTGCAGCACCGCAGGGATGAGGCCGCCATCATGTTGAACCCGGACACCGAGATGCTCAAGATCCTTGAGGTTGAGGTGGAGGAGTCAGGCCGGTACGACGAAGTGGACGAATACCCGGACGCGGACGACTAATTTAGGGTTCCAGGGTTTCCGCGAGGCCAGCCAGTACAGGTTCCCTGCCGAGTTCAATGTGCGTGTACGCCAGCGAGTACGCCAGGTCCGGCCGGCCTTTCAGGATGGCGTTGCAGAGCTCTTTGTGTTCGTCCCGTTGGAGCTCATTGCTGCGGTTGTGGGCCAGTCCGAAGATCCAGCGCATGCGGCCAAAGAGCGGCTGCACGGACTCGATGAGCAGCCTGTTGCCGGAGAGACGGACGATCTCGGCGTGGAGCTCGGCACTGATCAACGCGACGTCGTCTGCGCGATCCTCGTCGATGGCGGCGTTGGAGGATTCCATCAGTTCCTCGAGCCGGCCGCTTGAATGGCCTTCGGCAACGCGGGTGGCAGCCATCCTCGCGGCGAACGTTTCCAAGCAAAGGCGAACGTCGAAGAGCTCGTTGACGTCCGTGAGCGTGAGTTGCCGGACCACGGCGCCGCGGCGCGGGAAGGTGGCCACGAAGCCATCCTTCTCCAGGCGTTGAATGGCTTCGCGGACGGGGATCCGGGAGACGCCGTACATCTCGGAGAGTTCCCGTTCACGCAAGCGCCCACCCTGTGCGAAGGTGCCCGTGACGATTCCCTCCAACACAAGTTGGTAGACGTGCTCCGCACGGGCTTCGTCATCGCGGCCATTTCCGGTTTCCGGCATCGCCTCAGCCACTGTCAAACTTCCCTTCATGCCAGCGTCCGCTCCATTCGCCGGCCGGCGCCGGTCAGCGTTCCAACCGAGCATACACGGGTGGAAACAGCTCGTCGGAGGGGCGGTTCAGGGCATCCCTGAGTGTGTAGGCGTTGCGCATCCTGATGAAGAGTTCCTGCGCCTTCGACCGCCAGTAATCCAGGTCCACTCCCTCCATGAGACCATCGGCCATGATGGTCCGGCCGGCCACCACTGAAAGCACTGCCTGGCGGGCTGTTCCGTTGAGCGTGAGTGTCCTTAGCGGGTCTTCGTGAACCCCGTCCCGGATGTCTCCCAGGGAGAAGGCCACCATGTCTGCCTGGGCCCCGGGCTCCAACCGGCCCAGATCGGTTCGTCGCAGTGCCCGGGCTCCTCCGAGCGTGGCGGCGTCGAAGTATCCGGCGAGGTCGCCGGCGTCGTTGTTGCCTGCCAGGATCTTGCCCAGCTGCACGCCCGCGTCGATGCCCCGGACCAGGTCCGGCGGGAAGGAGTCGGTACCCAGGGAGATATTGATGCCTGCTGCCTTGTATGCGTTGAAGGAATCCAAGGTGCTGCCATAGCGCATGGATGTCAGCGGGCAGTGGATAATGCTGGCGCCGCTGTCTGCCAGCCGGGCGAGGTCGCCGCGGTCCTCTCCGAACACGGCTGGGTTGCGGTCAGTGTACGTGGCATGCGGGATCAGCAAACGTTCGTTGAGCATGCCCACTTGGTCCAGGAGCTCCAGGGGCGTGACTCCATGCCGGTCCAGGATGAGCTTCCTTTCCACGAGTCCCTGGAGGGAGTGCAGGCGAACCAGGACGTCCCGCTCTTCCGAAGCGGCCGCCGTGGCTTTGAGCAGTTCGATGTCCAGGGTCTCGATGCGGCACGGGAGCAGGACGCCGCTGATTAGCGGGTCGTTCAGCTCCGTCGCATGGTCAATGAAGCGCAAGGCGTCCGCGAGCCCCTCACGGCCGCGGTCGACGTCGAACATGACCGAGCGTTCGCCGTTCTCCAACACGACATTCACGCCCGAGCGGTATGCGGGCCCAAGGTAGCCACGCAAGCCCAGCCGTCGGCTGCTCTCCGCCATACCCACGAGTTCCTCAAAAGACTCCGCCCACTCGGAATGGACCTCCGACGCAATGGGCATGTAGGTGGTGATGCCGTGCAGGACCAGTTGGATGAGGGCGTACTCACGGATCTGTTGGCGTTCCTCGGCGGTAAAGACATCCGCCCGGCGGTTGCGGAAGTAGTCCTCGGACCATTGGTGTCCCTTTGCCTGCTCCGGCCCTGCCCAGCTATCGAGGATGAGGTGGTCGATGTCGGTCAGGGCATCGAGGTCGATCAGGCCTGGCATCAGCAGTGCGTCACCGAGGTTGAGTTCCTCGTCTACGGGACCTGTGTAGTTGTGCCCGACGTATTCAATGGTGTCGCCGCTGTAGACGACGCAGGCATCCTCCAGCAGCACGTGTTGCCCGTTGTTGTGCCCCAGGACGTAGCGGGCAGTTGCCTTGATGGGCACGTGCACTCCTTTGCTCGAACAAAATAGCTATCTGGTATTCCAAACAGTACATTATTTGTGATTTACATCGCATCAATCGTGATCTAATCTAGTTTGGTATACAAGAATCGCGGAGTCAGCTCCCTGGATCATGAAACGAGCACAACCGTTGACCCAGCTACAGTCCATCGAACCGAATACCGGCAGTCCGCCGCCCACTCCGGCAATCTCGCCAGAGGGCAAAGCAGCCACCGCCGAGGCGCGCTCGCTGCTCGCCACGGCGTGGATGAGGATCCGACGGAGCAAGATCGCACTCCTGAGCCTGTGCGTCGTGGTGGCCATCATGCTGTTCGCCATCCTTGCCCCCGTACTCAGCGCGATGTCCGGCAATGACCCCTTCACGTCCAACACCAGCCCCGAAGTATTGGACGACTTCCAGACGCCTGGCCTGCCGCTCCCCGGCTACATGTATCCATCGGCCGAGCACTGGTTGGGCGTCGAACCCGGCCTGGGCCGCGACCTGTTCGCCCGGCTTGCCTACGGTGGCCAGGTTTCCCTCACCATCGCACTGCTGTCCACTGCCGTGTCCGTAGTTCTGGGAACAGTACTCGGTGCGGCCGCTGGCTACTTCGGTGGCAAGACCGATGCCATCATCAGCCGCATCATGGATCTGTTCCTTGCCTTTCCGCACCTTCTACTGGTGCTCTCACTGACGCCCATCCTGCAGTCGCGCCTCCGGGACACGCCGCTGGGTGAAGGCAGCTTCCTGCCAATGGCCTCGCTGGTGATCATCCTCGGATTCTTCGGCTGGGCTTATCTGGCCCGAATCGTCCGAGGCCAGGTGCTGAGCCTCCGCGAGCGCGAATTCGTCGAAGCGGCCCGTTCCTTCGGGGCCTCCCACCTGAGTGTCTTGTTCCGCCAGATCATCCCCAACGTCATGGGAGTCGTCCTGGTGTACGCCACCATGTTGATCCCCACCAACATTTCTGCCGAAGCAGCCCTCTCCTTCCTGGGCGTCGGCGTCAAGGACCCCACACCGTCGTGGGGCCAGATGCTGAACGCCGCGCAATCCGGCAACTGGTACCTCAGCGATCCATGGTTCCTGGCCGTGCCTGGCGTCATGCTCATCGTCACCGTCCTGGCGTTCAACCTCCTGGGCGACGCCGTCCGGGACGCGCTGGACCCCAAGGCTTCCCGCCACTAACTTCCAACATCTCCCTCCACCCAACCCCTTCAAGAGGAGCATCATGAAAACCCCCACGAGAGCACTGGCGCTTTCCGTGCTGATTGCCATGGCCGCAACAGGCTGCGCCGCTGGCCAGAACCAGCCCGGCAACACCAAGTCCGCAGAATCGGTCACGGAGTTGGCACCAGTGGTGGTGAAGTCCGGCTTCAACACCAAGGGCGGCAACCTCAACGTCCTGATGTCCTCGGACTTCCAGACCCTGGATCCCGGCAACAGCAACTACGTCCAGACCGCCAATGTGGGCCAGCTGTACTACCGGACCCTCACCATGGCCAAGGAAACCGCAGGCCAACCACCAACAGTGGTCCCTGACCTCGCGACGGACACCGGCAAAGTTTCCGACGATGGCCTCAGCTGGACGTTCACGCTCAAGGAAGGCGTGAAGTTTGAGGACGGCACACCCATCACCTCCGCCGATATCAAGTACGGCGTGGAACGCACCTTCGCGCAGGATGTCTTCACCCAGGCGCCGCAGGAGTTGAATTCAGCGCTCGACGCCGGCGGGTACAAGGGGCCGTACAAGGATCCTTCCGCTGTGCTCAAGGCAGTGGAAACGCCGGATGACCGCACCATCATCTTCCACTTGAAGAAGCCCTTCGCGGAGTTCCCGGCCCTGGCATCCCGTTCCAATACAGCCCCGGTCCCGAAGGCCAAGGACACCAAGCTGGACTACACCAACCATCCGATGTCTTCGGGGCCATACATGGTGGAGTCCTACAACCGTGGCAAGTCGCTCAAACTGGTCCGCAACCCGCACTGGGACCCCGCTACGGACTCCAACCGCACTGCCCTTCCGGATACCTTCAGCTTCTCCCTCTCCACCTCGCAGGCAACCATTAGCCAGCAGTTGTTGGCTGACTCGGATCCAAATGCCATTACCCTCGATTCCAACGGCGCTCTCCAGACCTCGGATTCCGCCAAGCTGGCCGATGCCAAGGTAAAGGATCGCGTCGCGTCCGGCCTTCTGGGCTGCAACGATGTCCTCAGCCTGAACACGGAAAAGATCAAGGACCCGGACGTCCGCAAGGCAATCGCCCTGGCCTTGGACCGCCAATCCATCCTGGTGCAGTACGGTGGACGACGCTTTGGCGAGATCACCCAGAGCCCGCTGAACTCCAAGATGCGTGGTTACGTCGAGACTGAGCTGGAGCTGGATCCTGCCGGCAAGCCCAAGCTGGAGGAAGCCAAGAAGCTCCTTGAAGGCAAGGACTACCCCAAGTCCCTCACATACGGCTACGCCAACAACCGCGATGCCTTCAAGAACACCGGCACCGTAGTCCAGCAAAACCTGAAGGCCCTGGGCATCGATGTTGAGCTGGTGGCCATCCCCGCGCCGAACTACTACTCGGTCCTGGCCAGCGAACAGCTTCCGGACATGGGCCGCTCGGGTTGGTGCGGCGGTGCCGATCCGGCCTCCGTCCGTACATCAGCGGACCCATTGCTGGGACCGAACAATGAAGGAACCAGCTATGGCTTCTCCAACACCTCCCGCTACTTCGATCCCGTAGTTTCCAAGACGATGTTTGACCTGCGCAACACGGACGGTACTTCTGAAGAGCTGGGCAAGAAGTGGTCCGAGGCGTTCGGCACGGCCCTGAAGACGTATCCCATCGTCCCGCTCATCCGCAGCCACACCAACAGCGTGGTGGGATCCAACGTCCGTAACGCCCAGGTGGGCTACTTCTTCGGCGGCATCGACCTCTCGATCGTCGGCGTCGAGCACTAACCGGGCTTCGACAACACATCGGCATAGTCCAGAAGGAGAAGCGGGGCCGCCTGCTCCAGCAGGCGGCCCCGCAACCACCACAATGATGACTTTCATTCTTCGCAGGACCGGATCGTTGGTCCTGCTGCTCGCCGCAGTCAGTTTCATCACTTTCACGCTCTTCCAGCTTGGCCCCTCGGACCCCGCGGCCGCCGCCTGCGGACAGGAATGCACTCCCGAACGCGTGGCCGAGGCCCGCGTTGCCCTGGGCATGGACCAGCCCTTCTTTATCCAGTACATCGACTACATGCGCGGCCTTTTCTCACCCCGCATGATTGGTGCGCCCGGAGCCGAGACGCTCTGTGAATGGCCATGCTTGGGCAAGTCTTTCCAGACCAATGAGAGCGTTGCGGACATCATCGCCCGCTCGCTCCCCTACACGTTCTCCATGGCCATTGGGGCCCTCATCCTGTGGACCATTACCGGCGTCGGGCTGGGCCTGCTCGCTGCGCTGCGCAAGGGCTCGCCCGTGGACAAGTTCATCGTCGGCGCGGCCTCGGTGGGCGTATCGCTGCCCATCCCGGTGACGGGCCTTTTCCTGCTGCTTCTCTTCGTCAACCAGCTGCACCTTCTGCCGTTCACGACCAACGAGATCAATAGCCCCTTTGGTCCACACGGGCCGGGCGCGTGGGTGGCGAACTACCTGCTGCCATGGATTGCGTTGGCCGTCCTGTTCAGCGCCTCCTACATCCGCGTCACCCGCACCAACATGATCGAAACCTTCGGCGAGGACTTCATCCGCACTGCCCGCGCCAAGGGCCTGGCCCCCCGGACCGTCACGTTCAAGCACGGCGTCCGTGCCGGGATCACACCTGTTGTCACCATGCTTGGCATGGACATCGGCTTGCTCCTGGGAGGCGCCGTCCTTACCGAGCAGATTTTCTCCGTCCCCGGCCTGGGATTCACTGCCGTGCACGCCGCAATCTCGGGTGACCTGCCGGTAACCATGGCCATCACCATGCTGGCCGCGTTCTTCGTCATCGTCGCCAATGTTCTGGTGGACCTCGCCTACGCCGCCATCGATCCCCGAGTGAGGCTCCAATGACCCACACACCACTGACGTCATCCCCTGCCCGCCGCCCAGCGGGCGCCACGGCCACCGCCCCCTTCCTGGACGTCCGAAGCCTCTCCGTGAAGTTCCCCACGGATGACGGTCTGGTCTCCGCCGTTAACGGGATGGACTTCACCCTGGAGCGCGGCAAGACCCTTGGCATCGTAGGCGAGTCCGGCTCAGGAAAATCCGTCACCAGCCAAGCCCTCATGGGCCTCCTTAAGGGCACCTCGGCCCACGTCACCGGACAGGCAATGTTCCAGGGCAAGGATCTTGTCACGCTGCCCGAATCCGCCATGCGCCAACTCCGTGGCCGCAACATCGGCATGATCTTCCAGGATCCTCTTTCGGCGCTCCACCCCTTCTATACCGTGGGACACCAGATCGCCGAGGCCTACCTCGTCCATAACAAGGCGAGCAAAAAGCAGGCCCGGAGAGCCGCCGTCGACATGCTGGGAAGGGTGGGTATCCCCAGTCCCGAGCAGCGCTTCGATGAATACCCGCACCATTTCTCCGGCGGCATGCGCCAAAGGGCCATGATCGCCATGGCACTGATCTGTCAACCGGAACTGCTGATCGCTGACGAACCCACCACCGCGTTGGACGTAACAGTCCAGGCCCAGATCCTGGACCTCATGTCAGAGCTGCAGGAGGAAACCAATTCCGCGCTCATCCTCATCACGCACGACCTCGGCGTCGTGGCCGAAATCTGCGACGACGTCCTGGTCATGTACGGCGGCCAGTGTGTCGAATCGGGTCCCGTGGACGAGATCTTCTACGACACCCGGCACCCCTACACTTTGGGCCTGCTCAATTCGATGCCTACCCTGAACGGCTCCGCGAGCCAGCTGAACCCCATACCCGGCCAGCCGCCGTCGCTCCTTGACCTGCCCAAAGGCTGCATCTTCAGCGCCAGGTGCCAGTACGCCGAACTCGTGGGCGACGGCGTCTGCGCCAAGCAGAGGCCTGAGTTTACGGTGGACGACGGGCATGGCAATCGCTGCCACCTGAGCGGGCCGCAGATTATTACCATTCGGAATTCGCGTTAGGACCGCCATGGAACATCAACCAATTCTCCAGGTGGAGAACCTCCAGAAGCACTTTCCGCTCAAGGGCGGCCTCCTGCCAGGGGCTCCCAAGCGATCGGTCAAAGCGGTCGACGGCGTCTCCTTCAGTCTCGCTCGAGGCCAGACTTTGGGACTCGTGGGTGAGTCCGGTTGCGGCAAGTCGACCACGGGACGCATGGTGGCACGGCTTATGGACCCGACGGGCGGCCGGATCATGGTGGATGGCACCGACATCAGCCAGCTGCGCGGAAAGGACCTGTACAACTTCCGGCGCAAGGTCCAGATGATCTTCCAGGACCCCTTCGCCTCCCTGAACCCGAGGCAGACAGTGGGCACAGCGATTGCAGCTCCCATGGTGGCGCAGAAGATCAATCCGCAGGGCGGCCTGAAGAACCGGGTCAAGGAACTCCTTGACCAAGTGGGGCTCAAACCTGAGCACTACAACCGGTTCCCGCACGAGTTCTCCGGTGGGCAGCGGCAACGGGTCGGAATTGCCCGGGCCATCTCCCTCAACCCATCGGTAATTGTCTGCGACGAGCCCGTATCTGCCTTGGACGTCTCGGTGCAGGCGCAGGTAGTGAACCTCCTGCAGCAGATCCAACGCGACACTGGAGTGTCCTACATCTTCATTGCCCACGACCTCTCCGTGGTCCGGCACATCTCCCATGAAGTTGCCGTAATGTACCTGGGCAAGATCGTGGAGCAGGGGCCCCGGGATGAGCTCTTCCAGAACCCGCTGCACCCGTACACCAAGGCCCTGCTCTCTGCTGTGCCCCTCCCGGATCCAAGGGCCGCCCGCGAGCAAGTGAAAATCCTTCTCCGGGGAGACCTCCCAGCACCGGCCAATCCGCCCAGCGGCTGCGTCTTCCGGACCCGGTGCCCTCTGATCGGCACTCTTCCCGAGGAACAGCGCCAACGCTGCATCGACCAGATTCCCACGCCTGCCCAGCCCGCCGCGCCAGCTTGCCACCACACAGGTATGGCCGCGGCAGCCATGGCAGGCGTGCAATAGACGCAGGACATAGATTCACCAGCAAAGGAGCAAACATTGAACACCCTGATCCGCGCCGTCCGTCCTTGGGGGAACGCGCTCAGCGACGTCACCCTTGCGGCGGGCGAAGCAGGCGGCAAGATCACCGCCGTCGAGCCTCATGACCCTGAGCGCGTCGTTCCAGATGGCGTGACCGTTGTGGAAGGCCGTAGACGCCTCCTGCTGCCGTCCTTCTCCGACGTCCACGTGCACCTGGACTCCACCCGGATCGGCCTGCCGTTCCGCGAGCACACCGGCGGTCCGGGTGTATGGACCATGATGATGAACGACCGCCTCAACTGGCGCAACGCCGAAGTCCCCCTGCAGGACCGCGTCAATGACACCCTGAACCGGATGATCGCCCGTGGCACTACGCGTGTTCGTTCTTATGCGCAGGTGGATGTGGACTGCCGGCTGGAGCGTTTCGACGCCGTTGCTGCTGCCAAGGAGAAGTTCGCCGGTCAGGCTTCCGTGGATATCATCGCGTTCCCGCAGGCTGGATTGTTGCTTGAAGAGGGGACGGTGGAGCTCATGGAAGAGGCGCTGAAGGCGGGTGCCAACGTCATGGGCGGGATTGATCCGTGCACCTTGGACCGGGATCCGGCGAAACACCTGGACATCGTGTTCGGCCTGGCTGAGAAGTACCAGGTGCCAATCGACATCCACCTCCATGAGCCCGGCGAGCTGGGCGTCTTCAGCACCGACCTCGTGCTGGAACGCACGCGGGCGCTGGGTATGCAGGGCAAGGTCACCATGTCCCACGCCTACCAACTAGGCAGCGTCAACGAGGCCACCACGCGCAGGCTCATTGATGCCTTCGCGGAACTTGACGTATCCATGGCTTCGGTTGCCCCCGCTGCTTCCGGTCAGTTGCCCATCCCGCTCCTGACAGAGGCCGGGGTGCGTTATGGATTGGGCGAGGACGGCCAGCGCGACTACTGGTCCCCCTATGGCAACACGGACATGCTGGACCGCACCTGGCAGCTCGCATTCACCCATGGCTTCCGCAAGGACGAGTTAATCGAGCATTGCCTGGCGATCGCCACCATCGGTGGGGCGAGCATCCTTGACCCCGGCGCTACCAGGCTGAAGGACACTGCCCACCGTCCCGGCGTCGACGTCGGAGATCCGGCCGAGCTGCTTCTGGTGGACGGCGAGACTGTGGCTTCCACAGTCATGGACCGGGGCAAGGACCGCACGGTGATCCACGCCGGCAAGGTGGTGGCAGACCAACTGGAACTGCTCTAACTGCTAAGGAACCCGCTCGTGTCCGAACTCCTGACTGTACAACGGTCTGAGTGCGGACAGAGCGGGTTTCGGCGTTAAGCGCTACTCGCCCCTGGCTGTGGGCGCATCATCCAGTGGCGTCCACCAGGTTGCAGGAGGCGTCACCTTGAAACGACGCCCGGACACGTCCGATGGAACAATGCGGATGAACTGGTCCTTTTGCCCCGCTTCCCAGGGAAACAGCAGCAGGCCGATGGTATCCAGCACGTCCTGCGTCAGCTTCACGGCGGAAGCCTGCCCCTTGACCACCACGCTCCAGGCGACTCCGGTTTGCGCATCGACACCGTCAGCCTCGATCGCAACAGGAGCGTCACCAAGGGCTGCATGAAGCTTGGTGCCCTCCCCTGTGCGGAAAACCATGGTCCCGTGGTCCACTTTGTAATTCACAGGAAAGATGTCCGGGTGGTTGTCCACCCACACGGCAAGCCGGCCCACTGAAACGCCGCGGAGAAGTTCCCAGCATTCGTTGGTCTCCAGGACTTCAGTGGCGGGAGTGTTGGGGGTGTTGTCGCCAGACGTTGAGTTGGTCATATCGCAGAGGATACGCCGGAGCATAGCCGGCCGACAGTGGTCGAACCCCGCCTAATGGACTATTCACCCCCGCGCGCGAGGGTGAATAGTCCGTTGGGGGATGCATTGCGGCTTACCGGCTCAACATTCACTACGGGCCCACGTATGGCCAGGAAGCCTGTAGCGGCCAGAACCACCGCTTGGGCCGCGAGTGCCCAGAACGTCACTTCCCAGCCTCCGGTCCATGCATGGAGCAGCCCGGCGACGAGTGGACCGAGCGAGGCAAGGGCGAACCCCAGCCCTTGGCTCATGGCCGAGAGCTTTCCCGCTGTCTGCGGACCTGAGGAGCGGATCACTACCAAAGCCATCGCCAGGCCGAACCCGGCGCTCTGGACGACTCCCAGGATCCCCACCATCACGAACTGCAGGGCGGACGGCACCGCGAGGACTCCTAAAAGTGCCAGGGCAACCGCCAGTCCCAGGCCGGGTGCCATGATCCGCAGGATGGCAGGACGACCGGCCAGCACAGGAGCCAGCAGGCTCGCGGGGAGCCCCGCAAGGCTGAACCAGGCCAGCAACGCAGCAGCGTCCGCCGATGATAGCCCCTTGGAGACGAGATAGACCGCCAGCCATGACGTGATCGCGAAGTAGAGCATGGCCTGAAGTCCAAAGAAAGCCGTGACAGCCCAGGCTGTGCGCTGCTTACGCAGCGGTGTGACTTGCACCGGCGTGACTTCCGACGGGCTGACGGGCGCCGGGATGACAGGCGCCGGGAATACAGAGAACGACGGCGCGCCCTGCGTCAGCGGCGAAACGGCGCCTGCCGTTGACCCGGCTTTGCCGGCGGAGGCGCCTGCCGCCGCCGTCGACCGTCTTCCGGAGCGTTGGATGAGGCATGCTCCCAACAGTGCCGGGACGGCCCACACCGCCAGCGCCCAGGAGAGGCTCCCGCCGAAAGCCTGGGCAAGGGGCTGGACCAAACCTGCGCCGAGCGCTGCTCCAAGCCCAAAGCCCATGGTGCAGAGCCCCGTCCACCAGCCGGAGCCGTGGTTCGCCTTGACGATCTGCGGAACCAGCACACTGGCCGTCATGATTGCCATGCCTGCAAGGAACGTGCCGGGAAGGAGGAGCGGGGGTACAAGGACCCTGACGATCAACGCGGCAGCGAGTACCAACAGTGCAAGCGCCACGGCAGGCCCTGTTCCAAACCGCCGGGCAAGCCACGGCCCAATCGGCCCGGAAACACCGAAGGCCAGGACCGGCAACGTACCCAAAACAGGGAGCATAGCCGGATCCACGTGAAACGCTCCCGGGACCTGGTTCATCACACCGGCAATGGTGGTGATGGCAGGCCGAAGATTGACGGAAACCAGCACCAAAGCCAACAACACCACAACACGGGACACCCGAGAACGCCGCCCACCCAGCCCCAAACGCTTCTCGCGCACGCAATTCTCCTCATAGCAACTTTGGTATACCAAACAAGACTACGAGGAGCGCGGCACAAAGTAAACATGCGAAATGGCCCGAGGTTAATGCGACGGGAGAAAAGCAGGCGACTGTTTGGAATACCATCCCGGACGGAAGGTGGAGGTCGCAAAACGGCCGCAGAGCCGAAACGCGGCAACGCCCGCGGCGAGCCGAACGAAAGGGCCGCAGAGCCGAAACGCGGCAACGCCCGTGGCGAGCCGAAACGCGGCAACGCCCGTGGCGAGCCGAAACGCGGCAACGCCCGTGGCGAGCCGAACGAAAGGGCCGCAGGGCCGGAACGCGGCAGCGCGCGTCTAAGGGAGGAACGACCGAGCGCGCAGAGCGTTTCGGCCCTGCGGCCCGCCACCCGGGTCCGCCACCACCCCCGCAGGCAAACCCCTAAATAGCCTTCCCAGGATTAAGAATCCCCGCAGGATCGAACAACTCCTTGATCCGCCGCTGCAGTTCCCGCACCGGCTCAGGTTGTTCCAGTCCGAGCCATCGGAGCTTGTACTGCCCCACGCCGTGCTCACCGGTAATCGTGCCACCCATTTCGAGGCCGACCCGGATGGATTCATCAAGGGCAGCGTTGAGGCGTACCAGGGCGTCGGCGTCTGTGGCGGGGTCTACCCGGTCCATCCAGAACGTGGGGTGGAGGTTTCCGTCTCCAGCGTGGGCCACCACTTTGAGGCGGACCTGGAAGCGGTCGGCCATGGCTTCGAGTTCAGCCACGAAGTCCACCAGCCTGGAGCGTGGAACAGCGATGTCCTCGCCTACCCTGAATTCGTCGTCCATTTCCACGCCGCGGCTGTTGCGGCGTAGTTCGACGAGCATTTCGGCTTCTTCGCTGGCTTCGGTGGTGACTTTGGCTCCGCCTTCGGCGAGTACTTGCCGGACGACGTCGGCTTCCGCGGCTGCTCCAAAACCGTCTGTTTGGATGAGCAGCAGGGATTTTCCGCGGGTTTGCAGGTCTGAGCCGTTCATCTCGTCGAGCTGGATGAGTGTTCCGTTGTCCAGGAGCTCCATGATGGCTGGCTGGACCCGGGCTTTGCCTACTGCCAGGACGCCTGCGGCGGCGCTGCGGAAGTCCTGGTAGAACGCGGCGATGGTGTGGACTTCGCGTGGCAGGTACTTCAGGCGGACCGTCACGCCCACGACGATTCCGAGTGTCCCTTCGGAGCCGACCAGGAGTGCCGTGAGGTCGTATCCGGCAACGCCCTTGAACGTTTGGTGCCCGGTGTGGAGCAGTGAACCGTCGGCCAGGACAACGTCCAGTGCCAGTACAGAATCCCGTGTCACCCCGTATTTTGCACAGCGCAGTCCACCTGCGTTGGTGGCTACGTTGCCGCCGATGGTGGACATCTTGTAGCTGGCCGGATCCGGTGCATACATGAGCCCGTGTTCGGCGGCTGCGGCATTGAGTTCGGCGTTGATGACGCCAGGTTCGACGACGGCGGTCTCGTCGTCGGGGTTGAGGTCCAGGATGCGGTTCATTCGTTCCAGGCTGAGCACGATGCAGCCTTGGGTGGCGTGTGCGCCTCCCGAGACACCCGTTCCGGCACCACGCGCGACGATTGGCACCTGGTAGGCTGCGCAACTGCGGACGATGTTTTGGACGTCTTCCACGGATTCGGCCCAGACGACGGCGAGCGGCAAATGTCGCTCCAGCAATGGCCCTTGATCTACGGAATAGACCGTGCGGGTGGCTTCATCTTCGGCGATCTGGCCGGGCCGGAGTCCGCCGGCAAGGCTCTCCAAGAACGCGCGCTGCCTGGCACTGTGGCCGGCGTCCGTTTGCACGGCTTCCGGGCGGCCGACAGTGCGGCCTTTGATGCTTTCCTCTGTTGTTCCGGCCATAGCCGTTTCGTCCGACAAGGTGGTCCCTTCACACATGAGCTCCGCGGACACGCCAAATCGGCAGTCTTCGCAGAGTTTTCAGTGCTCCCAGTCTAATCAGCGCCACCCACCACCGTAGGAAGGCAGGTTCCGGGCAGGGACCAGATACCAGCAGAAATGCCGTCCGCGCATAGCAGTACGTCGCCCTCACTCCCCCGGCTCGTCGAGATGTTCCCAAAGCTGTGCAGGGGTGCGTCGGACAGCGATTCGAGTTGCAGCTTGGAAAGGACGGCCTTATCCAGGCAGACCCGGGCGGAGTCGCGGACGGCCATGACCAGGACTGCAGAATCAGTGGTCTCACGCACGAATACCACGGCGTCCGCCTCCGCGTGAATCCAGCGCAGCCCGCCTTCGGTGAGTGCGGGCAGCCCACTCCTTAGCCGCCCCAGGGCCGAGTAGAAGGAACGCAGATCCTTGACGGGGTGGCGGCCGGATTTTCCTTCCTGCCAGCCCCACGGCATGGGCGTCCTGGAGTCCTCGCCGTTGAAGCCTTCAAGGCCAAACTCGTCTCCCGCGAACAGGACAGGAACGCCCGGCAGGGTGAAGGTGAGCAGCGCGCCAACTTCCTGGCCGCCGTCGAGCATTACTGTCGCTGCGCGTGCGGTGTCATGTGTGTTGAGCGCATTCATCGTGTTATTTCGCACACCCCAGCTAAATCCCGCAGTGAGGTCCAGATGGGTGGCCAGGAAGGCTTCGGCCTCGATCTTGTTGGGTCCTGCCTGGGGCGACCCAAAGAAGTTTACGTGCGGTGCATCCCCGGCAAGCCAGGACCACAGTGGCCGGGTGAGGTTGGAGTAGGTCATGGCACCGTGCCAGTGCTCACCCGTGAAGTCCGGCGCGGCATCGGATGTGGACTCGGCCAACAAAGCTGCATCCGGGTTGATCTCACGGACCCGCTCGGCGATGAGCCGGGCAACCTCGTGATTCAGATCCACGGAGCCAAGGCGTCCGGTCATATTGCCGACGTCTATCCTCCAGCCGTCCAGGTTGAAGGGCGGCTTGAGCCACCGGGCAACCACCGAATCCTCGTCCGTCACGAAACGCCGCCGGAGGGCGTCCGAAGACCAGTTAAGTTTCGGCAGCGACGGCACACCCCACCACGACTCGTACGTCGAATGGTCCTCGCTGAAGTAGTAGTAACCCGCTTCCTCCGAGCCGGGATCGGCGAGAGCCTTCACGAACCAGTCGTGTGCTTCGCCCGTGTGGTTGGCGGTAAGGTCACCCATCACACGAATGCCCCGGGAGTGCGCCGCCTCCACCAACTCCACCAGCGCTTGGTTCCCGCCAAGGAGCGGGTCCACGGAGTTGAAGGTGGAGGCGTCGTAGCGGTGGTTGGAACGGGCCGGGAAGAAGGGCGTCAGGTAGAGAACGTCGATGCCCAATTCCTGGAGATGGTCCAGTTTCCCCGTGATTCCGGGCAGGTCACCGCCATAGAACTGAATGGGCGTTTCCCGCCCGGTAGCCACTACTGCTTCGTCCCACGAGCTGCCCACAGCCCAGTCCGGGAGGGGGTGAGCATCGGCTTGGGCAGAGCGGGCGAAACGGTCCGGAAACACCTGGTACATGGTGGACTGATGCAGCCACTGCGGTGCGGGGGCAAATGTGGTGAGGCGGAAGTCCGCTGAATCAGCAACGTCTCTGTTGAAAAGCCCTTGGGCGTTGAGGTTCCAATAGTGCCGCCCACTCGCGCTGCTGATCTCGATTTCCAGCAGGAACCGGTATTTCGCCACAGGATTGGCCACCAGCATCGCCGTTTCCCACCAGACCCAGCCATCGATGCTGCCGAGCCGGATCGCGGCGTCGTACCGCGGCTCGCCGTCCTGCACGGAACGGACCCAAACGCGGGACGCGGAACCCCAGTCCTGCGGAACGCGCAGGCGAAGCCGAACAACCTCGCCCAAGGAAATCCGCCCGGGAGCATGGCTCGAAACATAAAGAGCGGATCCGTCGTGATGTGGAACGGCAAGCGACATGGTCATCCTTTTACTGAGCCAGCGGTAAGGCCGCTGACGATGTATTTCTGCAGGAAGAGGAACAGCGCCATGACCGGGATAGCCGCGATGACGGCGCCAGCGGCGAAGACGCCCCAATTCTCCGAACGCTGCTGTGCCACGTAGGAATAGAGCCCGACGGCGAGGGTCTGGCTATCAGGATCGGTCAGGACAACGCTGGCGATCACGAATTCACTGGAGATACCGATGAATGCCAGGAGTCCAACAACCGCCAGGATGGGAGTGACCAGGCGCAGGATGATGCCGAAGAAGATCTGGACATGGCTGGCGCCATCGATCTTGGCAGCTTCGTCCAGGGACTGCGGGACCGTGTTGAAAAAGCCGTACATGAGGTACGTGTTCACACCCAGCGCGCCACCGAGGTACACCATGATGAGCCCCAGTTGGCTGCCAAGGCCCAGGGCGGGGATCACCTGCGAGATACCGCTGAGGAGGAGGAAGATCGCGACGACGGCCAGCAGTTGCGGGAACATCTGCAGCAGGAGCAGGGTCAACAGTCCCACACGTCGGCCTTTGAAGCGCATACGGGAGAACGCGTACGCGGCCATCGCCCCCAGGAAGACCGTGGCGGCGGAAGTAACCAGGCCCACCACCAGGGTATTGAAGAACCAGCGGCCGAAGGGACGGCTTGGATCGCTGAAGAGCGCAGTGAAGTTGCCGGTATCGAATCTGGAGAACAGACCGTTGGAGCCTACCAAGGTGCCATTGGAGTCCAGTGCCGCCGACAAAACATAGAGCAGCGGGAACACGGCGAAGATGGTGGTGACGATCCCGACGGCGTGCCGCCAGCCCTTGTCTTTGAACCAAACCCCAAAGGGACGCCGCTTTGGCGCCGGCGATGCGGGACCGCCGTCGTGCGCATGTTCAATGGTGGGGAGGGTGCGTACCTGTGCCTCGCTCATTAGTTCACGTCCTCGAGTGCTTTGGTCTGCTTGAAGCTAACGGCCGAAATCGTGGCCACGATGATGAAGATGATGATGGCGAGCGCGCTTGCCAGTCCGTAGTCGCGCCCTGTGCCTTGGCCGAACGCCACCTTGTAGACCAGCGTGATCAGGATGTCCGTGGCTCCGATATCGCGATCGGTGTCTGCAAAGCGCGGGCCGCCACCGGTCAACATGTAAATGACATTGAAGTTGTTGAAGTTGAACGCAAAGGAGGAGATCAGCAGCGGTGCCACCGAGACCAGCAGCAGCGGCAGCTTGATGGAGCGGAACACTCGCCAAGGGGATGCTCCATCCATGCGGGCAGCCTCGTCAATTTCTGTTGGCAAGGATTGGAGTGCCCCGGTGCATACCAGGAACATGTACGGGAATCCGAGCCACACATTGACCACCAGCACGCTGATCTTTGCCAGGACAGGGTCCGTGAGCCAGCCAATGTTCGCCCCGCCCAGCAGTGTCTGGTTGAGCCACCCGAACTCGGGGTTGAGGATGCCCGACCACACCAATCCAGACAGGAATGCCGGGAATGCGTAGGGCAAAATCATCAGGATCCGGTAAACCTTCTTGCCGCGCAGATCCTCACGGTTGAAGGTGATGGCCAGGAACAGTCCCATGGCGAACGTCAAGGCAACGGAGGCTACGGAGAAGGTGAAAGTCCAAAGAATGACGCCCAGGAGTGGACCGCGGAGGCTCGGATCGGTGAAGGCGCGGGCGAAGTTCTCCATGCCTACGTCGATCTTCCAGCCGGTGGCCAACGTCTCTCCGTCAGCGTCCGCGAAGGCGCCCTTGCCGTTGTCGCGGTAGGCTGTGCCGGTCTCGCTGTCAGTGAAGGTATCGGTGGCGGCGTCGTAGCTCAGCGCCGGCTTGAACTGGTAGGCGGTGCTGCCGTCGGCGGTGCGCAGGGTTCCATCAGCGGGGTTCTCCGAGACGGGAACGGTAATCTTCAGGATTTCCTGCTGGTTGGCCACGATCTCCTGGAATTTCAGTGTTTCGTAACCGGGAAGGGAGTTGGCCTTGCCGGTGGCATCCTTTCCCGCCCCGGAGACGTCAGTGAGCGGCGCCTCGGTGCTGCCTATCTGAGCTTTGCCGGAGGGGTCCGTAAACAAGAGGTAGAACGTATCGCCCTTGGTCAGCACGGCCGCCTTGTATGCGGGCGAATCCGGGACGCGCTTCTGGGCAGTCAGCTGGATGGCCGCGATGGCGTCTTCCTTGGTGCTGTTGTGCCCGTCGCCATAGTTGGTGAAGGCGATATAGCCGCTGAAGAACACCACCAGGACCTGGAACACCAGCAGGAACAGCACACCCGGAGCCAGATACTTCGCCGGAAGCCCGCCCCTGCGCAAATAGATCCAGTTAATCGCCAGGACCACCAGCGAGGAGACAGCGAGCGCGGCCCATGATTGGCTCAGGAACAGCATCATCAGCACGTACACGGCAAAGGCATCCACCACGCCCAACAGGACGATCTTTAGGATGGTGCCCTTGATGGAGTCGGGGCCCCGGCTGCCGTTCCCTATTTTCCGGCGGGCAGCGTTCCGGTGTGCAGCCTTCTGGTGTGCAGCCTTCTGGTGGGCAGCCTTCTGGTGGGGAGCACCGCGAGGCGGCTGCACCGGCGTCGTACTGGCTGGACTGGCTGGCAGTTCGTGGAGATCTGGCTCTGGCATCTTTGATCCTTGGAGTAAAGCAGTTTGCGGCTGGCATGGGCCGGACGGTGGGCCCGGGGTCGGACGGCGGGCACCGTCCGGCCCCGGGCAGACCGGTGGAATCACCGGTTGCGGCGTCAGCCGCCGATCTTGGACTTGATGCTCGCGGCCATCTTGGTCCACGCTTCAGCGGGATCGCCCTGGCCCTTGATGATGGCCAGTTCCGTGGCGCCCCAGTCGGCCCAGACGGCGCTCATTTCGGGGATGGCCGGCATGGGCACGCCGGTGGCGCCGATCTTGCCGAAGGCCTCCACTACGGGATCGCTGGCTGCCTTCTCAAAGGATGCCTTGAGCGCCGGCGGGCGACCGCCGGCCGTGTACATGGAGTCCTGGGCGGACTCTGAGGTGAGGTAGTTGGTGACGAACTCATTGGTGGCCAGGGCGTTGGCACTCTTGGCGCTGATGAAGAAACCGTTGACGCCGATGAATGGCTGCGCTGCCTCGCCACCGGCCGTGGGCAGCTCATCAACTGCGAACTTGATGCCCTTCTTCTGAACATCCGGCACGTTCCACGGACCCGTCAGGAAGTAGGGAGATTCTCCGGCAAGGAACTTCTCCTTGGCGATGTCGCCTGTGATGTTGGAGTTGATGATTTTCTCGCCGGCATCGCCCCAGGCGGCCAGCTTCCTGGCGAATTCGACGCCGGCAGCGTCACCAATGAGCAGCTGCTTGGCATCGTAACCGCCGTCGGCGTTCTTACCGAAAACCTGCGAACCCATGGATGACTGCAGCGGGTACAGGTGGTACGGGTCGCCCTGTTTGGGATCCATGCCCACCAGGAACGGGAAGGTGGCTTTGCCCTCTGCAACGGCCTTCTTGCCGTTGGCCACTACCTCATCCAAGGTGCTCGCCTTGCTGTCCACGATGCTGGTGTTTCGCAGGAGGGCAATATTCTCGATCGCGTACGGTACGCCGTAGACGGCGCCGTTGTAGGTCATGGCCTTGATGGACGAATCCTGGAACTGGCTGGCTTTGTCGCCCAGTTCCACCGGTGCGATCACACCATTTTGAACAAACTTTCCAATCCAGTCATGCGGTCCAACGATCAGATCCGGGCCTTGGCCGGTAGGAACCTGAGTGATGAAGTCATCGCGGACGGCAGCGAAATCCTTCACTACGAGCTTGACTTCGATGCCGGTGTCGGACTTGAACTTTTCGGTGATGTCCTTCAACGCCGGCGACCGTTCGGCATCTACCCACATGGTGATGGTGCCGGCGCCGGCTGCCTTGAGGTCCTGCTTCGTGGCTTCCGAGCTGGGAGCGGTGGAGGCGCTGCCGCCACAGGCGCTCAGGGCCAGGGCTGCGACCACGGAGATCGCGCCGGTAGCGAAAACGCGGCGGGTGGTCTGAGTCGCGAGGGTGTTGTGCACCTTCATTGGTGTCCCTTTCCTTATGTGCTTCGACGGCGGGGCTCTTCGCCCAGAGGCAACGTCGGTGATGTGGCTCACAACTGCAAGCGCTTCCAAACAGTACATGTCAAAACGATGATTGGTAAACCCCCCCACCAAACATTGCTGTCATGGAAGGACAATTTTGACTGAAAGCGTTTCCAATCTGATGCCTGGTCTTCTACGATGTGTTCATGTCTGTTGATTCATTGCTTCCAGTTGAGGCGTCCGCGCCCTCTGCAGCTTTCACTGCATTGACCCCCGTCCACGAGGCCTCCCGGGCCCACGGATGGTGGCGCTCCGCAGTCATTTACCAGATCTATCCGCGATCCTTCCGTGACCTCAATGGCGACGGAATCGGTGACCTCGCCGGTATCACCCGTGAACTCGCCCAGCTCGCCGAACTGGGCGTTGATGCCGTCTGGCTCTCGCCCTTCTACCGCTCACCGCAGCGGGACGCAGGTTATGACGTCAGCGACTATTGCGATGTCGATCCGCTGTTCGGCAGCCTCGCGGACTTCGATGCCCTCATCTACGAAGCCAACCGCCTGCACCTGCGGGTCATTGCAGATCTTGTTCCCAACCACTGCTCCGACCAACACGCCGCCTTCCAAGCCGCACTCGCGGCTCCGGCCAATAGCCGCGAGCGGGACATGTTTATCTTCCGGGACGGCCAAGGACCTGACGGAAACGAACCTCCCAACAACTGGCAGTCCCATTTTGGCGGCCCCGCCTGGACCCGGATCATGGAACCGGATGGCCAGCCCGGACAGTGGTACCTGCACCTCTTTGATTCCTCCCAGCCGGATTTCAACTGGGACAACGATGCCGTGCACGCCGAGTTCGAGCGGGTCCTCCGCTTCTGGCTGGACCGCGGCATTTCCGGTTTCAGGGTTGACGTGGCCCACGCGCTGGTGAAAGCCGCCGGCCTGCCCAACTGGGGCGGACGCGCGGATGGCAACAGCTCCGATGGCTACCCCGGCCACGATGCCCCCATGTTCGGCCAACCCGCCTTGCACGATATCTACCGGCGCTGGCGCTCCATCCTGGAGGAATATGGCCCCGACCGGATCCTCTGCGCCGAAGCCAACGTCGATCCCCTTCCACGGCTGGCACAGTGGGTTCGGCCCGACGAAATGCACCAGGCCTTCAACTTCCCGTACCTGCACGCCGGTCTGGACGTGAACCGCCTGCGCCACATCATCACCGATTCGCTGGTCTCCCTGGACGCGGTTGGCGCTCCCAGCACATGGGTACTGTCCAACCACGACGTCGTCCGGCACGCCTCCCGCTTCGGTTACGAGGGCCCCGGTCCCCGCGACGGCGACGGCATCGGTCCCGACGATGTACAGCCCAATGAAGAACTCGGACGACGCCGGGCTGCCGCGGCCACCATGTTCATGCTTGGCCTCCCCGGTGCTGCCTACCTGTACCAAGGGGAAGAGCTTGGGCTGCCTGACTCCACAAGCATTCCCGGAAGCATGCGTCAGGACCCAACCTTCGCCCGGACCGGCGGAGAAAGGATAGGCCGGGACGGCTGCCGCGTACCGTTGCCCTGGCGTTCGTCGGAGTTGCATGCCGGTTTCGGCGATGGCCAGGAACCCTGGCTGCCGCAACCAGAGTCCTGGGCCGCATTGGCGAGGGACAAGCAACAGGAGGATCCGGCGTCGCACCTTAGCCTTTACCGGGAAATGCTCGCCGAACGCGCCGAACGTCGGCTGGGCCAGGGTTCCCTGGCATGGGTGGAGGACTACTGCACCGACTCCTCGCTCGCCTACCTCAACGGCGACACCCTGGTGATCATGAATGTGGGTAACCAGCCCCTGCCGCTTCCCGACGGCAAGGTAATACTTCGCAGTTCGGCAGCAGCCGGCGCCCATCCCGTGGGCTCCAATCTGCAGGGCACCGATCTACTAAGCTCGGGGGAGAGCATCTGGCTCACAACCAGCTAACTTTCCCACCGAGGAGCAGCATGACCGGCATCAAGGACGTAGCCGAGAGATCGGGACTCTCCGTTGCCACGGTTTCACGCGCGCTCAGTGGCAAAGGCAACGTCTCCCCCGCCAGCCGGGAACGGGCACGTGCAGCCGCAGCCGAGCTTGGCTTCGTGCTTTCCTATCACGCCTCGAGCCTGGCTTCCGGCCGTACCCACAACGTGGGCCTGGTGGTGCCCTCGGTCCACCGCTGGTTCTATTCAGCGGTGATCGAGGGTGCCTCCGCGGCGCTCCTGAGTGCCGGATACGACCTCACGCTCTACAACATCGGGGAAGACCCCCAACACCGGCACAGTGTGTTCAACGACTTCCTGCTGCGCAAGCGCGTGGACGCGGTCATTGCGGTCTCCCTGGAGCTCAGCGAGGACGAGATGCAGCAGCTCCTCGCCGTGCACCGGCCGATCGTTGGAATCGGCGGGCCCCTTCCGGGGGCATCCACCATCCGGATCGATGATTCCGCGATTGCACAGCAAGCCACCAACCACCTGATCGGCCTGGGTCACACCAAGATCGCCCACATGACCGGCGAAGAAGCATACGAGCAGGACTTCCAGCTTCCCGGGACACGGCGCGGTGGTTTCGAGAAAGCAATGAACGACGCCGGCTCCCAGGTTCGGCCCGAATGGATCGTTTCCGCCGACTTCACTATCGAAGGCGCTTACGCCGCTGCCCGACAATTGCTGGGAGGCGCACCAGAGCGACCAACAGCGGTGTTCGCGGCATCAGACGAGATGGCCATCGGCACCATTCTCGCTGCGCGTGACTTCGGCCTGCGGATTCCAGAGGACCTCTCGGTCATCGGCATCGACGGACACGACCTCGGCAAGGTCATGGGCCTCACCACCATCGACCAGGACGCGAAGGGGCAAGGAGCACTGGCCGTGCGCACCTTACTGGGCGCCATCAACAATGGCCTGGTCCTTGAACCGTCCGATACTGAACACCCCACCAGGCTCGTGGTTCGTTCGAGCACGGCCGTGCCCAGGAGTGACGCTTCCTAGGCTGGCGCTCATCCCGGGAACCGGGGCTCCCGCCTCAACCAACGGCTACTGCTCCAGGACCTTTTCCATGACCAGTTCCCGCTTGGACGTGTCCTGCGGATACGGCCGGCTGTCCCCTGTGGTATTGAAACCGTGCCGCCGGTAGAAAGCCAGCGCCCGCGTATTGTCCTCGTGGACGCCCAACTCCAAGACCTTAGCACCCAAATCGACCCGGGCAGCCTCGCACGCCGCGTGAAGGAGCTCATCAGCCAACCCCAAACCTCGATGTTCGGGGGCAACGTAGACACTTATCAGCATGGCCTGAAGGGGCTTCTGCGGGTCTTGAGGATGCTTCACGACAACCCTCATCAGCGCACAGAACGGACTTCCATCCACGCCACCGTCAGCCACCAGCGTCACGCTGGAATCGCCGGCCATAGCGGCAGTCCGCTCCTGCCACTGCGCATCCGTTTGCCGCCGCGCCGCCTCCAGGCTTTCGACATAAGCCATGGGCGTGTCCGTCAGCATTTCCAGCCGGACTTTCCTCAGGAGTGACCAATCCTCAGCACGAAGTCGCCTGACCCTAGGCAACTGTCCCGCCCATGAACCGTACATAGCGTTCCAGGACCCGAGGCCAACCTTCCGCATACGATGCCCGGCTGGCAGCAGGATCCTCTGCCCCTTCCCAACCGTCATGAACCAACCGCACCTCCGTGCCACCCTCAACCGCCCTGAACGAGACCCTCAATTCAGTGGACCAGAGGGGCGTGCTCGCCGGATACCAGCTTGCATGGAAGGACAACGGCGGTTGCCAGTCATCGATGGTTCCCCAAACCGAAGTGCGCCCGTCCTCGGCCGTCTCCAGGATCAGGTTCTCCTCGAATTCCACGTGTGATCCCGCGCCGAACACACTCTCCTCCTCAAGGGGCCACCACAGATGGGGATGGTCCGTAAAACCCAAAAAGGCATGTGAAACGCTGGTTGGCACCACCACTGTCACCACCAGGGGTTCGAGGTCGTTGGTGTCCTGTGACGAGGGCTCAGGCTCCGGCTCGGGATGACTGAAAATACTGTCCATGACCACCAACTCTACCGGTGCCGAAACGCGCATTTCCCCCGGCAACCATGTCCACCCCGGCTGCTGGAGCTTGGCTTGGTTGCGCAGCTTGTTAGCGCGGTGCTAGAGTCCCGTTGATCGTGATCTATCAACAGGAGGTGAGACCCATGAACGCAGTATCCGAAATGGGTGCTCCCCCGCAGGACACGATCTCGCGACTCAGCTAGTCGCCAACGGGAGCGCCACAGAGGCAATTCGCGAAAGGCGACTCCCATGAACACAACACCTTTTTCAACCCTGCCCGGCACCTCGACCACCACTTCCGGGCAGCCACGGTCTGCCCGGGACCAGCCGCAGGAAACACCCGCCACGATTCCCGGGCAAACAGCCGGACGAGCGCTGGTGCTTGGTGGCGGTGGATCCACGGGCAATGCGTGGCTGATCGGCGTCCTCGCTGGAATGTTCGATGCCGGCTTGGATGTGACCACGGCCGACTTGACGGTGGGCACATCGGCTGGCTCCACCGCAGCTGCACAGATAGCTGGCGCGAGCCCGTCAGAACTGTATGCAGCTATCCTTGCCGCGCCACCCCAGCCACGGCCGCCGCAGCCCAGGCCAGCACAGTCCGGTCCAGCACAGTCCAGTCCAGCACAGTCCAGTCCAGCACAGTCCGGTCCAGCACAGTCCGGTCCAGTGCGGCATGTGGTGGATCAATTGGAACGAACACAAAAGATCATTGAGGCGTCGAAGGATCCTGCCGATATGCGTCGCAAGATGGGCGCTGCAGCGCTCGAGCTGCCTGCTAGTGCGGACGAATCAAGCCAAAGACAGTGGCGTGCAACAGTTGCCTCCCGACTCCCAAGTTTGCAATGGCCCCAGCGAACAGTGCTCATCACTGCCGCGGACGCCGTAACAGGTCAGCCGGTCCAGTTCGATCGTCACAGCGGAGTGGAACTGGCGGATGCTGTAGCCGCCAGTTGCGCCAGTGGATTCGCCTACAGCATCGGTGACGGGCGATACATTGACGGCGGTTACCGATCCAACGCCGAGAACGCGGACCTGGCTTCGGGATACGCACGCGTCCTGGTGCTGTCACCATTTGGGGGCAGAACACGGACTCCGCTGGAGTGGGGCATGCATCTCGCCGCGCAGGTCGACGAATTACGTGCCGGCGGCAGCCGGGTCGAAACAATCTTCCCGGAGGGCAGCTCCGAGCACATGTTCGGAGCCAATGCAATGGACCTGTCGTTACGTCCGGCAGCTGCGCATGCCGGTTACGACCAAGGCCGAACACTGGCCGAGCGACTCGATGGGTTCTGGAACGGCTAAACACGGGGCATAGCTAAACCCGGTTTAAATGGGTCAAGCCCCGGCTGTGGTGGTCGGGGCTTGTCTTGTGTTGGTCTGTTTTTTCTCGTTTGAATGCAGTCGATTGAATGCGGGAGACCCCCAACCCGGTGTGGGTTGGGGGTCTCTACCTAATGTGTGTCCGGCGGTGTCCTACTCTCCCACACCCTCCCGGGTGCAGTACCATCGGCGCTGTGGGTCTTAGCTTCCGGGTTCGGAATGGGACCGGGCGTTTCCCCCACGCTATGACCGCCGTAACCTTGTTACCCGTCCCGCGCACCTGTTCGGGTGCGGGGTGGGAAGACTGTGTGGTTACAACTGTGGTGTTGTGTATTCAGTTGTTGGTTCCTGGAACGGTTGTTGTTCGGGAACCACATAGTGGACGCGTGCAGTGTGTTGTGTGTGGTGTAAGTTGTTGGCCTATTAGTACCGGTCAGCTTCACGAGTCTTTGGTCCTCGCTTCCACATCCGGCCTATCAACCCAGTGGTCTGGCTGGGGGCCTCTCACACGTATTGTGTATGGAAATCTCATCTTGAAGCGAGCTTCCCGCTTAGATGCTTTCAGCGGTTATCCCATCCGAACGTAGCTAATCAGCGGTGCACTTGGCAGTACAACTGACACACCAGAGGTTCGTCCGTCCCGGTCCTCTCGTACTAAGGACAGCCCTTCTCAAATTTCCTGCGCGCGCAGCGGATAGGGACCGAACTGTCTCACGACGTTCTAAACCCAGCTCGCGTACCGCTTTAATGGGCGAACAGCCCAACCCTTGGGACCTACTCCAGCCCCAGGATGCGACGAGCCGACATCGAGGTGCCAAACCATGCCGTCGATATGGACTCTTGGGCAAGATCAGCCTGTTATCCCCGAGGTACCTTTTATCCGTTGAGCGACGGCCATTCCACAATGTACCGCCGGATCACTAGTCCCGACTTTCGTCCCTGCTTGAGATGTCTCTCTCACAGTCAAGCTCCCTTGTGCACTTACACTCGACACCTGATTGCCAACCAGGCTGAGGGAACCTTTGGGCGCCTCCGTTACTTTTTAGGAGGCAACCGCCCCAGTTAAACTACCCATCAGGCACTGTCCCTGACCCGGATCACGGGCCGAAGTTAGATGTCCAAAGTGACCAGAGTGGTATTTCAACGATGACTCCACCCGAACTGGCGTCCGGGCTTCAACGTCTCCCACCTATCCTACACAAGCCACTCCGAACACCAATACCAAACTATAGTAAAGGTCTCGGGGTCTTTCCGTCCTGCTGCGCGTAACGAGCATCTTTACTCGTACTGCAATTTCGCCGAGTTTATGGTTGAGACAGCGGGGAAGTCGTTACTCCATTCGTGCAGGTCGGAACTTACCCGACAAGGAATTTCGCTACCTTAGGATGGTTATAGTTACCACCGCCGTTTACTGGGGCTTAAATTCTCAGCTTCGCCCACAAGGGGCTAACCGGTCCTCTTAACCTTCCAGCACCGGGCAGGAGTCAGTCCGTATACATCGTCTTGCGACTTCGCACGGACCTGTGTTTTTAGTAAACAGTCGCTTCCCCCTGGTCTCTGCGGCCCACACCCGCTCACGGAGAGCAAGTCTCCATCACGGGGCAGGCCCCCCTTCTCCCGAAGTTACGGGGGCATTTTGCCGAGTTCCTTAACCATAATTCTCTCGATCGCCTTGGTATTCTCTACCTGATCACCTGTGTCGGTTTGGGGTACGGGCGGCTAAAACCTCGCGTCGATGCTTTTCTAGGCAGCATAGGATCACCGGATCCCCCCGAACGGGAGTCCCATCAGATCTCAGGATCGTGCTCGAAACACACAGGAACGGATTTGCCTATCCCTGACCCTACATCCTTGGACCGGGGCAACCATCGCCCGGCCCGGCTACCTTCCTGCGTCACACCTGTTAATACGCTTACCTCCCGGGATCAGGTCCCGCGCTCGGCCAAAACCCACACACCACAAGGGTGGGCGGGCAGGCTCCGGGCGGTTAGTATCCCCCGCTTGGCATGGGCGGTTTTTCGCCGGTACGGGAATATCAACCCGTTGTCCATCGACTACGCCTGTCGGCCTCGCCTTAGGTCCCGACTTACCCAGGGCAGATTAGCTTGACCCTGGAACCCTTGATCATTCGGCGGACGGGTTTCTCACCCGTCTTTCGCTACTCATGCCTGCATTCTCACTCGTGTAGGCTCCACCGCTGGTTTCCACCGCGACTTCACTGCCCACACGACGCTCCCCTACCACTCCACACCCCTGAACCACGAAGGCTAGGGTACTGTGTGAAATCCACAACTTCGGCGGTGTACTTGAGCCCCGCTACATTGTCGGCGCGGAATCACTTGACCAGTGAGCTATTACGCACTCTTTCAAGGATGGCTGCTTCTAAGCCAACCTCCTGGTTGTCTTCGCAACTCCACATCCTTTCCCACTTAGCACACGCTTAGGGGCCTTAGTTGGTGGTCTGGGCTGTTTCCCTCTCGACTATGAAGCTTATCCCCCACAGTCTCACTGCTGCGCTCTCACTTACCGGCATTCGGAGTTTGGCTGACGTCAGTAACCTTGTAGGGCCCATCGGCCATCCAGTAGCTCTACCTCCGGCAAGAAACACGCAACGCTGCACCTAAATGCATTTCGGGGAGAACCAGCTATCACGGAGTTTGATTGGCCTTTCACCCCTACCCACAGCTCATCCCCTCCATTTTCAACTGAAGTGGGTTCGGTCCTCCACGACGTCTTACCGTCGCTTCAACCTGGCCATGGGTAGATCACTCCGCTTCGGGTCTAGATCACGCCACTACACTCGCCCTGTTCAGACTCGCTTTCGCTACGGCTACCCCACACGGGTTAACCTCGCGACGTAACACTAACTCGCAGGCTCATTCTTCAAAAGGCACGCCGTCACAGTTACTAGTGATTACTCACGACTGCTCCGACGGATTGTAAGCACACGGTTTCAGGTACTGTTTCACTCCCCTCCCGGGGTACTTTTCACCTTTCCCTCACGGTACTGGTCCGCTATCGGTCATTAGGAAGTATTTAGGCTTATCAGGTGGTCCTGACAGATTCGCACGGGATTTCTCGGGCCCCGTGCTACTTGGGATCCTCTCCAGGCGGTACACAACATTACGGTTACGGGGCTCACACCCTCTCTGGCCGGCCTTTCAAGACCGTTCACCTATGCCTGCACTACACACCCCACCGGTCCGGCAGAACCAGTACGGAAAGTCCCACAACCCCGCCCATGCAACGCCCGCCGGCTATCACACATGGAAACGGTTTAGCCTGATCCGCGTTCGCTCGCCACTACTAACGGAATCACTCTTGTTTTCTCTTCCTGCGGGTACTGAGATGTTTCACTTCCCCGCGTTCCCCCCACGCACCCTATGTGTTCAGATGCGGGTCACACAATCACCCAAAAGCGTTGTGCGGGGTTTCCCCATTCGGACATCCTGGGATCAACGCTCGGTTATCAACTCCCCCAGGCTTATCGCAGATTCCTACGTCCTTCTTCGGCTCCTAATGCCAAGGCATCCACCGTGTGCCCTTAAAAACTTGACCACACACAAACCAGCAAACCCACAACAAAGGGGCCCACCGGTTCACGATGCATCATCTATTCGAGAGAACCACGACCACAAAAGGCCAGGTTCATTCATAAGAAATTGCTGTAAGAACACACACCCACCAACCCCGAAGAGCCGGCACCATGCATGTTCTAGATGCTCGCGTCCACTATGTAGTTCTCAAACAACAACCCCGTCAACCAGACCCCCAACACCCACACGGGTGCCGGTACGAACCGGAAGCAGGAACAAAAGAAACACCAGAACTGTGTCCCCCTGCATTGCTGCAAAAAGGTCCTGTTGCCTCAGGACCCAACAGTGCGCCAAACACAACCCACACAAACCACGCCCCGGCACGTTCCCAACAACACACACCCCCAAGGGGGCACGCACTGCCGTACTAACACCAGGACACAACCGGTCAGGCCATGCCAAACAAACGTTTGATTCGTTGATATTCCACCCATGAGCACCCACCGCAGAACATACGCCTGCGCAATGGGCAACACTGACAACCACCAGCCCCCGCATGCACGGGAACCGACACGGTTGTTAGCAGCTCCTTAGAAAGGAGGTGATCCAGCCGCACCTTCCGGTACGGCTACCTTGTTACGACTTAGTCCCAATCGCCGGTCCCACCTTCGACGGCTCCCCCCACAAGGGTTAGGCCACCGGCTTCGGGTGTTACCAACTTTCGTGACTTGACGGGCGGTGTGTACAAGGCCCGGGAACGTATTCACCGCAGCGTTGCTGATCTGCGATTACTAGCGACTCCGACTTCATGGGGTCGAGTTGCAGACCCCAATCCGAACTGAGACCGGCTTTTTGGGATTAGCTCCACCTCACAGTATCGCAACCCTTTGTACCGGCCATTGTAGCATGCGTGAAGCCCAAGACATAAGGGGCATGATGATTTGACGTCGTCCCCACCTTCCTCCGAGTTGACCCCGGCAGTCTCCTATGAGTCCCCGCCATAACGCGCTGGCAACATAGAACGAGGGTTGCGCTCGTTGCGGGACTTAACCCAACATCTCACGACACGAGCTGACGACAACCATGCACCACCTGTAAACCGACCGCAAGCGGGGCACCTGTTTCCAGGTCTTTCCGGTTCATGTCAAGCCTTGGTAAGGTTCTTCGCGTTGCATCGAATTAATCCGCATGCTCCGCCGCTTGTGCGGGCCCCCGTCAATTCCTTTGAGTTTTAGCCTTGCGGCCGTACTCCCCAGGCGGGGCACTTAATGCGTTAGCTACGGCGCGGAAAACGTGGAATGTCCCCCACACCTAGTGCCCAACGTTTACGGCATGGACTACCAGGGTATCTAATCCTGTTCGCTCCCCATGCTTTCGCTCCTCAGCGTCAGTTACAGCCCAGAGACCTGCCTTCGCCATCGGTGTTCCTCCTGATATCTGCGCATTTCACCGCTACACCAGGAATTCCAGTCTCCCCTACTGCACTCTAGTCTGCCCGTACCCACTGCAGAACCGGAGTTGAGCCCCGGTCTTTCACAGCAGACGCGACAAACCGCCTACGAGCTCTTTACGCCCAATAATTCCGGATAACGCTTGCGCCCTACGTATTACCGCGGCTGCTGGCACGTAGTTAGCCGGCGCTTCTTCTGCAGGTACCGTCACTTTCGCTTCTTCCCTACTGAAAGAGGTTTACAACCCGAAGGCCGTCATCCCTCACGCGGCGTCGCTGCATCAGGCTTTCGCCCATTGTGCAATATTCCCCACTGCTGCCTCCCGTAGGAGTCTGGGCCGTGTCTCAGTCCCAGTGTGGCCGGTCACCCTCTCAGGCCGGCTACCCGTCGTCGCCTTGGTAGGCCATTACCCCACCAACAAGCTGATAGGCCGCGAGTCCATCCAAAACCACAAAAGCTTTCCACCACCATGACATGCGCCAGATGGTCATATCCGGTATTAGACCCAGTTTCCCAGGCTTATCCCAGAGTCAAGGGCAGGTTACTCACGTGTTACTCACCCGTTCGCCACTAATCCCCCCAGCAAGCCAGGGATCATCGTTCGACTTGCATGTGTTAAGCACGCCGCCAGCGTTCATCCTGAGCCAGGATCAAACTCTCCGTTGAAAACAAAAAAAATCAAACAGACACAACCACACCCACCGGAAATAACGGCGAACACGGCTGCACAAAATTCGAAACCAGCTGAAAACCAAACCACCACACACGGGGGTGCATGACGATCCGGCATATAATTTCAACCAATCAAAAAAACAATCGGCATCAACAAACTTGGCACACTATTGAGTTCTCAAACAACAGGTCACTATTCCAAAGCAGTACCACCAGCCTTCGCTGGATCGCTCCGGAGCAACTTTTCAAACTTACCGGCTGGACCTCTCGGAGTCAAATCGGCAAGCATGACTTGATTTTTCCTTGCGGTATCTTGTCTGCTTGGCGATCTCCACTCGGGGACCAGCGCGGGTACTAACTATACCCCTACTCCAGCGAGATGGCAAAGCCCGCTGGCAGAGGTCTCCCTCGTCACCTCTGAAACCCCTGAAACACAGGGAAGGAGGGCCCGGAGCGGCAAGCTCCAGGACCCTCCCTGTTCCAGAGAACTAGTCAGCCAACGCGAACCACGAGGCTCCCAGTGGTGGAAGAGTCACGGTCAATGCTGCCGGCTGGCCGTCAGTCCCCGGTGACGCAGCCTTCAATGTTCCGGCATTGATGACACCCGAACCACCGTAGGTCCCGGAGTCCGTATTCAGGACTTCAACCCACTCCCCTGCTTCTGGCACTCCCAGGATGTAATCGTTGTGCGGGCCCCCCGAGAAATTGACTGCGCACACCAAAGGCTTGCCGTCGTGGTCCCAGCGAATGAAAGTCAGCACGTTGTGGTCGGCGTCTCCACCGTTGATCCACTGGAAGCCACCGGGTTCGTTATCGCGTACATGCAGTGCAGGCGTTGACTTGTATAGGCCGTTGAGGTCGCGGACCAGGAGTTGGAGCCCACGATGCGCCGGGATGTCAGCCAGGAACCAGTCAAGTCCGTACTGCTCCGACCACTCGGCTTCCTGGCCGAATTCGGTGCCCATAAAAATGAGCTGCTTACCGGGGTGTGCCCACTGGTAGGCGAAGAAGGCCCGAAGGTTTGCCAGTTGCTGCCAACGGTCACCCGGCATCTTCCGAAGCATTGATCCCTTGCCGTGGACTACTTCGTCATGGCTGATGGGCAGGAGGAAGTTCTCCGAGAAGGCGTAGACCATGGAGAACGTGATGGTGCCGTGGTGCCACCTGCGGTTGATGGGGTCTTCGGAGATGTACTTCAGGGAGTCGTGCATCCAGCCCATGTTCCATTTGAGGCCAAAGCCGAGCCCGCCATGATTGGTGGGTGCCGTTACACCTGGGAATGCAGTGGATTCCTCTGCGATGGTGACGGCTCCGGGGTGCGTCTTGTAGACGGTCGCGTTGACCTCCTGCATGAAGGAGATTGCTTCGAGGTTCTCGCGGCCGCCGAACTTGTTGGGTTGCCACTGTCCTTCCTCGCGCGAGTAATCCAGATAGATCATGGAGGCCACGGCGTCAACGCGGAGTCCGTCAATGTGGAATTCTTCGAGCCAGTACAGTGCGTTGGCAACCAGGAAGTTGCGTACCTCGGTGCGTCCGAAGTCGAATATGAGGGTGCCCCAGTCCGGGTGTTCGCCCAGATTGGGATCCGAGTGCTCGTACAGTGCCTCGCCGTCAAAACGGGCCAGCGCCCAGGAATCCTTGGGGAAGTGTGCAGGGACCCAGTCCAGCAGGACACCGATGCCCGCCTGGTGCAGGGAGTCCACGAGGAAACGGAACTCGTCCGGGTGCCCGAACCTGGACGTGGGCGCAAAGTAGGACGTGACCTGGTAGCCCCACGAGCCACCGAACGGGTGTTCTGCTACGGGCATGAATTCCACGTGCGTGAAACCAAGCCACTTCACGTAGTCAACCAGTTCCTTGGCCAGCTCCTTGTAGCCCAGGCCAAGGCGCCAGGATCCCAAGTGGACTTCGTAGACGCTCATGGGCGAGTTGTGCGGGTCCTTTTCGGCGCGCGCAGTCATCCACTCCGCGTCCTTGAAGCGGTAGCTGGAGTCCACCACTCGGGATGCCGTCAGCGGTGGAACCTCCGTGCCGAAGGCCAAGGGGTCCGCCTTCTCAACCCAGTGGCCGCCGCGGGTCAGGATCTCGTATTTGTAGCACGCCCCTGCTACAACCCCGGGAATGAAGATTTCCCAGACGCCGGACGAGCCGAGGGAACGCATTGCGTGGCTACGGCCATCCCAGCCGTTGAAATCACCCTTGACCCGAACCGCTTGGGCGTTCGGGGCCCAGACAGCAAAGGAAACACCGTCTACTTCACTCAGCGAAGAGCGGTAATGCTGGACGTGGGCGCCAAGGACGTCCCAGAGACGCTCGTGCCGGCCTTCGCCGATCAGGTGCAGGTCCACCTCGCCCACGGTAGGCAGGTAGTGGTACGGGTCATCAATGGTGACGGGTTCGGCGTCGTAAACCACTTCCAGCCGGTAGTCCGGCACATGGCCGTGTTGCAGCGGATCCAGGACAGCGGCCCAAATGCCGTTGGCCTCGTGCTCCATGGCAGTGCGTCCGGCCTCCGTCACCACCGTTACCGACGTGGCGAGGTGCTTCACGGTCCGGATGGTGACGTGGCCGTGATCGTCCAGGTGGGCGCCGAGCACGGAGTGTGGTGCGTGGTGGGCTCCAGCTGCCACGCGGGCCAAGGTCTCGGAGTCCACATGCAGGGGAACTCGGGGCCGTTCGGTGCGTGCAGAGCCTGTCATTTCATTACCTTCCGCTGTAGCCGCGGCGTGCTTGCCGCGGCTCGTGTTGTCGAGGATTTGCCGTGATGCGTTGACCGGAATGGACAGCCAGTCCGGCCGGTTCCGCAACTCATAGACCACCTCATATAAGGCCTTGTCCAGCCACAATGCCACAAAGAGCGGCGAGCGGCGGTCAATGGTTCCCGGCATGACTTCGCTGTAGCCGGCCAGGAACGCGGTGGAGCAGTCATCCGCCCATGTTGCGGGCACCTTGGCTTCGGCGTTCTCACGGACAGCGGCTCCTGCCGCGTAGTCGAAGGAACGGAGCATTCCCACGACGTCCCGCAAGGGGAGATCGGGAGTGTTGCGCTCGTTAATGGTCCGGAGGGGCTCGCCTTCGAAGTCCAGGATGGCCCACCTGCCGGGCGCCCCCGCCTTTCCGGGAACCTTAAGGATCTGGCCAAGGTGGAGATCGCCGTGGACGCGTTGCAGCTGGCCCACATCGCTGGGATGAAGCGTGTCCAGCAGCTCTTCGAGGTTGCCCTCATAAGGCCCGACGGCGGAAGCCGCTTCTGCCCATGACTGGCGGACACGCCGGGCCAGGGTCGCAATGATGCCGGCGCCCTGCGTTTGGCCATCCAGTGTGCCGAAAGTTTCCGCGAGCCTGGCGTGGACCGTTGCTGTTGCAGCACCGAGTTCGTGGGCCTCTTTGGTGAAATCAGCGCCGGCTGCAGCGGCCTCGACTGCCAGCCTCCACGCGTCCAGTCCCCCCAGCAGGAATTCATGGGCCACCGTGAGCTCGCCGGTCGCCGAACCGCCTGGGTCCTGGCCATCCCAGGAACCTGTGATCCAACCCAACGTTGCGGGCACCTCGGTTGTCCCTGCTGCCGTCAGCGCAGCGCCCAACTCCACCTCGGGATTCCTGCCGGCTGCCAACACACGGAAGATCTTCACGATCGCCGTCGAACCGCCGTCGTCAATGATGACGGACGTGTTGGACTGCTCCCCGGACAGCACGCGGACCGAGGTAGGTCCTTCCGGAAGGGCCACACGGCCCCGGGTGAGATGGCCCGCGGCGAGGCCGTCACCCACTGTGTCCTCCCGGCGCATGAGGTCCAGCCACGCCGTGATGAACTCGGTGTCGTACACGGCGTCGTAGACGAGCCGGAGCCCCAGTTCGGGATCCGTGATCTCCCCGAGCAGGGCAGTGGGAGCATCCGGCAACGGCTGGCTCCTGAAGCTCAACGGCACCTGGACGACGTCGGTCCGGGGACCGCCGTCGGCTGTCCGATACGTTACGGCGAGCAGTTCAACCTGCAAACCGGCGCTACCTTCGGGGTACGGGAGGGTGAAGCCGCCCACACGCTCCAGCGCAAAGTCGGGGCTCTTCACCGGGAACCAGCGTTTAGTGGGAAGCCAGCTCCGGAGAAGACTTTCGATCGAGGGGTTAAGTGTTCCCTTTTTCATCTCATCCTTTGGTAGACACCACGGGAATCGCCTGGGTAAATGGCGATGAGGGGTTGGAAAACGCAGAGCGCAGCCGCAGCCAATAGAAGTTGTGGCTACCCAGCATGACTGTTAGTTGGCCGTTGTCCCCAACGGCCGGGAATGGTTGGCCACCGAAAATGTCGCGGAAGCCCCTGCCGGCATATTCCGGCAGATCAAGGGTCGCGGCCACCGGATGCTGCGAAAGGTTGAAGACGCACAGGATAGTCTCCGCGTCCTCGCCCTCAGGATTGCCGGCGGGCAGTTCCCGGACATAGGCCAGGACGGCCTCGTGGTCCGCTTCGATGTGGCGGAAACTACCCAGGCCGAACACGGGGTGGTTCCTGCGCACGCTAAGGATCTGCCGGGTCCATCGCAGCAGGGAGCCTGAGTGCGCGGCCTCTGCCTCAACGTTGGCCATGCTGTAGTTGTAGACGAGGGACTGGATCACCGGCAGGTACAGCTTGCCCGGGTCCGCGCCCGAGAAACCCGCGTTCCTGTCCGGGTTCCATTGCATGGGTGTGCGGACGGCATCGCGGTCATCGAGCCAAATGTTGTCCCCCATGCCGATTTCGTCCCCGTAATAGAGGAAAGGGCTGCCTGGCAGGGAGAGCAACAGAGCGTTAATGAGCTCAATCTCAGCCCGGGAATTGTCCAGCAGCGGAGCCAGCCTCCGCCGGATACCGATGTTGGCGCGCATCCTGGGGTCCGGTGCGTACCAGCCAAGCATGGCAGCGCGGTCGTCCGCGCTGACCATCTCCAAGGTGAGTTCATCGTGGTTTCGCAGGAAGGTCCCCCACTGGGCACCCTTGGGAATCTCCGGGGTCTCCCGAAGGGTCTGGATGATCGGAGCCGCCTTCTGGTCCCGGAGGGCATAGTAGAGCCGGGGCATGATCGGGAAGTGGAAGGCCATGTGGCATTCGGGGGCTTCCTCGGTGCCGAAGTACTCCACCACCTCATGGGGCGGCTGGTTGGCCTCGGCGATGATCACGCGTCCGGGGTAGTTGGCATCCACCATCCTGCGCAGGTCCTGGAGGAAGGCATGGGTGGCTGGAAGGTTCTCGCAGTTGGTGCCTTCCTCCTCAAAGAGGTAAGGAACGGCGTCGGCGCGGAAACCGTCGATTCCCTGGTCGAGCCAGAACCGGATGACGTCATAGAGTGCCTCGACGACTTTGGGGTTCTCGAAGTTCAGGTCCGGCTGGTGGCTGAAGAAGCGGTGCCAGAAAAACTGGCGCCGGATGGGATCGAACGTCCAGTTGGATTCCTCCGTGTCCACGAAGATGATGCGCGCGTCCTGGTACTTCTCATCCGTATCGCTCCACACGTAGAAATCGCCGTAGGGACCCGTGGGGTCCTTCCGGGATTCCTGGAACCACGGGTGCTGGTCCGAGGTGTGGTTCAGGGGGAGGTCGATGATCACCCTGACGCCGCGGGCGTGCGCCTCCGCCACGAGGCGCTTAAAGTCGCTGATCGTGCCAAACTCGTCCAGCACCGAGGTGTAGTCGGCGATGTCATAGCCGCCATCACGCAACGGGGAATGGAAGAACGGCGGCAACCAGAGGCAGTCAACGCCCAGCCATTGAAGGTAGTCCAGTTTTTCGATCAAGCCGTGGAAGTCACCGGAGCCATCCCCGTTGGCATCCGCAAAGGCCCGCACCAGTACTTCGTAGAAGACTGCCTTGCGGTACCAGTGCGGATCATGCTGGAGACCGGGGGCATTCAGCTCGAAGGTGTTCTTCGGAGTGAAGTACTGGCTCGGGTTTTGCGGAGAAAAACTCACTAAGGCTGCCTCCGGATGCTCAGGATGTGTGCGGGCTCCACGTGTGCGTCGAGCCTGACGTAGTTGTGTTCACCCCACCACCAGCTTTGCCCGCTGATCAGGTCATCCACCAGGAACCGGCCGTCCTCGTTGAAGTCCGCGGGATCCAGCTGCAGGGCAGCCAGGTCCAGGGAAACCGTGCTTTCGCGGGCGCTGTGCGGATCCACGTTAACAACGATGATCAACGTGTCCTTGGTGCCGTCCGGCAAGGTCTTGTGCTTGGAGTAGACGATGGTTGCGTCATCGGTGCTGCTGTGCAAAGTCAGGTTCTGCAGGTCGCCCAGGGCAAGGTGGTCCTTGCGGATGGTGTTCAACCTGGTGATGTACGGAGCCAACGTGCGGCCGGACGCGGCAGCGCCTTCCCAGTCTCTGGCCTTGTACTCGTACTTTTCGTTGTCGATGTACTCTTCTGCCCCGGGCCGGGCCACGTGTTCGTACAGCTCGTAACCGGCATACACGCCCCAGAGCGGGCTTGCCGTCGCGGCAAGGACAGCCCGGATGCGGAAGGCCGCGGGACCACCGTACTGGAGGTACTCCGTGAGGATGTCAGGCGTGTTCACGAAGAAGTTGGGCCGGAAGAAGGCCGCGCTCTCGTGGCTCACCTCATGGAAATACTGCTCCAGCTCGGTCTTGGTGTTCCGCCACGTGAAGTAGGTGTACGACTGCTGGAACCCTGCCCTGCCCAACGCGTGCATCATGGGTGGACGCGTGAAAGCCTCGGCCAGGAAAACTACCTCAGGATTCTTTTTGTTGATCTTTCCAATCAACCATTCCCAGAACCAGACAGGCTTTGTGTGCGGATTGTCCACGCGGAAAATCTTCACGCCATGGCTGATCCACAACTGCACGATCCTCAGGATTTCCTTGGATAGGCCCTCCGGATCGTTATCGAAGTTCAGGGGGTAAATATCCTGGTATTTCTTTGGCGGGTTTTCGGCATAGGCAATGGACCCATCCACACGCGTCGTGAACCATTCCGGGTGGGACGTTACCCAAGGGTGGTCAGGGGCTGCCTGCAAGGCCAGGTCCAGTGCAACTTCGAGTCCCAGCTCGCGGGCATGGGCAACAAAAGCGTCAAAATCTTCAAAAGTGCCCAAATCCGGGTGGATGGCGTCATGGCCACCGTCCTTGGAACCAATGGCCCACGGCGAGCCCGGATCCTGCGGGCCCGGCGTCAGCGTGTTGTTGCGTCCCTTGCGGTGCTGGAAACCGATCGGGTGGATCGGCGGCAGGTAGATAACGTCAAAGCCCATCTCAGCAACCGCCTCCAGGCGCTTGGCCGCGGTGCGGAAGTTGCCCGACGTCCAGATACCTGTGGCGTGATCCAAAACCGCGCCCTCGGAGCGGGGGAAGAACTCGTACCAGGAACCACGACCCGCGAGGTCACGTTCCACCTGCAGCGGGAACGGCTCCGAAACCGTCACCAGCTCGCGGATCGGAACGCGTCCGACGGCGGCCAGCACCTCGGGGCTGAAACCGGCACCAAGGCGTTCCTCGGCAGATTTGGTGGTGTCGGCAAGGACGACTGAAGCGGCACGCAGGGTGCGCTTCTCCGCAGCGGTGCGACCGGCGTCGTCCTCTGCTGCCTCCGAAAGAAGGGCTGCACCCTCGGCGAGCATCAACTCGACGTCAATGCCGGCGCCCACTTTCACTTCAGCGTTGTGGTGCCACGTTCCATAGCGGTCATGCCAGGCCTCAATGACGAAAGACCACGCACCCGTGCCGGACGGCGAGAGCGAACCCTCCCAGCGGTCCAGGCCTTTCCAGCGCTCATCCTTGGCCGGCGCCATGCGGACCCGCTGGCGCTCCTTGCCCTTGGGATCAAGCAGGACGGCGGAGACGCCGAGTTGATCATGTCCTTCACGAAAGACGGTCGCACCGATGGCGAGATCCTCACCCGGAAGGGCCTTCGCGGGGAACCGGCCACCCTCAACCACCGGCTGGACAGCCGTGATGGGGAACCGGCCGAAGCGAAGTCCGGCGGTGATGTCCGTTTTCGTCTTGGATTTCAAAGCGGTCATGGTTCGCGAGGTATTCGTCACAACCACGACGTTAGCGACAAAAATCCAAGAATGCTAAGCACACGAGCCATCTTCGCGACGCAAGATGACTTTTACCTAAAAGAAACCCAAACCAGTTCCGACTGCCATGTGAGTCCGTTAGTGTGGCGCTCGTGAAGGCAATTCGAAGATTTACAGTCCGTACCGTCCTCCCTGAGCCCATCCGGCCGTTGGCCCGCTTGGCGACCAACTTGCGCTGGTCCTGGCACCGGCCCACCAGGGAACTTTTTGCGAGCCTTAACCCGGCTCTCTGGGAGGCCGCGCAGCATGACCCCATCGCCCTCCTGGGGTCCATCAGCAGGGAGCAGCTGCAGGACCTCGCCAGCAACGGCGAAGTCGTTAACCGGGTACAGGAAGCTGCGGCCGATCTGGACCGCTACCTCAGCGAGCCCCGCTGGTACCAGGGGCTTGGTGAAGAAGCTCCGGCCTGCATCGCCTACTTCTCGCCGGAATTCGGCATCACCGAGGTTCTGCCCCAGTACTCCGGTGGCCTGGGCATCCTTGCTGGTGACCACCTCAAAGCCGCCTCGGACCTCGGTGTCCCGTTGATCGGCGTCGGGCTGCTTTACCAGGCCGGCTACTTCAAGCAGTCGCTGTCCCGTGACGCCTGGCAGCAGGAGACGTATCCGGTACTGGACCCGGACGGCCTGCCGCTGACTCTTCTGCGCCAGCCCTCCAAGGACGGCGTCCCCGGCAAGCCGGTGCACATTTCGCTTCCGCTTCCCAATGGCCGCGAGCTTCACGCGCATGTCTGGCGTGCCGACGTCGGACGCGTTCCGCTGCTGCTGCTCGACTCAAACGTCCCCTCCAACGACGAAGCCGCGCGCGGCATCACCGACCGCCTGTACGGCGGTGGCGGCGATCACCGGCTCCAGCAGGAACTGCTGCTGGGCATGGGCGGCGTCAAAGCCCTGCGCGTCTACCAGGAACTGACAGGTACGCCCGCACCGGAGGTCTTCCACACGAACGAAGGCCATGCAGGATTCCTGGGAATCGAACGCATCCAGGAAGCGATGTCGGACGCCAACGATCCCCTCACCTGGGACGAAGCCCTCGCAGCCGGGCGTGCATCCACCGTCTTCACCACGCACACTCCCGTCCCGGCAGGAATCGACCGTTTCGAGACCCTCCAGATCAAGCACTTCTTCGAAGCCGGGCTCGCCCCTGCAGTGCCCGTGGACCGGATCCTGGAACTCGGCCGGGAAAACTACGACGGCGGCAACCCCTCCGTCTTCAACATGGCAGTCATGGGCCTGCGCCTCGCGCAGCGTGCCAACGGCGTAGCCAAGCTGCACGGCGTGGTTTCGCGGGAAATGTTCTCCGGTCTCTGGCCCGGATTCGACCACTCCGAAATCCCCATAACCTCCGTGACCAACGGCGTCCACGTTCCCACCTGGGTGGACCCAAAGATATCCTCCCTGGCACGGCAGCAGTTCGGCGCAGAAGCCGAAGCCCTGGGCCGTTGGGACCTCGCCTACAACGTCAGCGACGAAGACGTCTGGGGGCTCCGCAAGGAACTGCGCACCCAACTCGTCGAAGACGTCCGGCGCAGGCTGCGCGCCTCATGGAAGACACGCGGTGCTGCCGACGCCGAGCTTGGCTGGACGGACAGCGTGCTGGATCCGGACGTTCTGACCATCGGCTTCGCCCGAAGGGTGCCCACATACAAGCGACTCACGCTGATGCTGCGCGACCCCGCGCGCCTGAAAGCCCTCCTGCTGGACCCCAAGCACCCCATCCAGCTGGTCATCGCAGGTAAATCGCACCCCGCTGACGACGCCGGCAAGAAAATGATCCAGGACCTTGTCCGGTTCACCGACGACCCCGAGGTTCGCCACCGGATCGTGTTCCTCCCGAACTACGACATCGCCATGGCCCGCACCCTCTTCCCCGGCTGCGACGTCTGGCTCAACAACCCGCTTCGGCCGCTTGAAGCCTGCGGCACATCCGGGATGAAGGCAGCCATCAACGGCTCGCTCAACCTCTCCGTCCTGGACGGCTGGTGGGACGAAATGTACGACGGCGAAAACGGGTGGGCGATCCCCACGGCCAACAACGGCGCATCCGCAGATGAGCGCGACGACATTGAAGCTTCCGCACTCTATGAGCTGCTGGAAACCCAAGTGGCACCGCGCTTCTACGGGACCACCGTGGCCCAAGGCGCCGGCGCAGCAGGACCCTCCGAATCCAGCCGCGAGACCGTGCCCACCCACTGGGTGTCCATGATCAAGCACACCCTGGCGAACCTGGGCCCGGCAGTCTCAGCCGAACGCATGCTGCACGACTACGTCAACAACCTGTACTGCCCCGCGGCAGTAGCCGGGCGTCGGGCCACCGCTGAATCGTTCAAGGAAGCCAAGGAGCTCGCGGCCTGGACCTCCAAGGTCCGCAGCGCCTGGCCTGAGGTCGTAGTGGAACACGTCGACTCGGTGGGAGTGTCCGAAGAACCCCAGGTCGGCGACACCCTGCAGGTCAACGCATACGTGGCGCTCCACGACCTGACCCCCGACGACGTCTCCGTGGAGGTGGCGTTTGGCCGTGCCGAGGAATCCGATGAGCTTGAGGACATCGTCGTAGCGGAACTGGACTCCCTGGAGAACCTCGGAGGTGGACGCCACCTCTTCCACGGCGACCTGGTCATCAACCGTTCAGGGTCCTTCGGCTACACCGTCCGGGTGTTCCCGAAGCACTCGGCGCTGGCTTCCAAAGCTGAACTGGGGTTGATCGCGAACGCCTAGTCCGTAACCAGACGACATCCGCCGGATGTCAGTCATCCTCCGCGTGCTGCTCCTTCGTCGCTTTGACGCACGCTTCCGGATAACTGGCATCCGGCTTTGTTGTTTGCTTCGGCGAGGCGTTGCGACTCATGAAATTTAGTTTTCGAAGACCGCAATCACCGCAAGGTCACGGCCTGCGTAGCGCTCCGCGTCTTGGAGGATCTCGCAGACCACGCCGAAGGAACGGTCCGTTCGGTAGGCCGCCGGGACTTGCCAGATCATCGTGACGGGAGTGCCGTCGTCGTCGGACAAGGCGTCGGCAAAGTCATGCAGGGAGTCGTTGAGCGCGTCCAGGTTCACGCCGTAGTACTCCGGGAAGTCCAGGACCTGGCCAAAGACCTCCAGGACGCCCGATTTTGTTGTCGCCGGCGGGACGAGGATGGTCCTGCGCCCGGCGTCTGCCACCTGCTCCTGAAGTTCTTCGATGGTCCAGGTGTCTGCGGAATAGATCTTCATGGGCTCCTACTTGCCTTCGACGATGAACTTGAACGAATCGTAATGGTCAGCGGTGTAGTACTTGGCCGTGTCCTTGCCAACAATGATTCGGCGAGCGCCGCGATCTGGCTCACCGGGTGTTGGAACCGTGTACTCCTTATAGAATCCGCTGGACTTCTTGGGCAGGAGTCCCTCGAAGTTACCGAAATTCACGCCATCCCTGTCATAGGGATAGGGCCCGCCTTTCGCAATCAGGGCAAGCGTCTGTTGCGCTTCCCGGGGAAGCTGCGAGGCGTTGATGCTGGGCAGCGCAGAGGGGTTTGCCATCGACGACGGCGCTGACGCCGAGCCAGGCTCCGCCGTCGTGGTCTGCGTGCTTGACGTTTCCTGAGGGACGGTCAGCGGGCCGCCGCCCACCAATGCGACCACAAGCGCGACGACGGCAATCACCAGAGCTCCGAAGGCCAGCAGTTTGCTGCTGATCCGTTTCATGCAGGAGGCTCCTACGTGCGATAAACGTTGATGGTGTTGGCCTGCAGGATATCCCGCTCGCCCGACGCCACCAGCGCACCCTTCCGGCGTTCATGCAGCACCGACGTTGTGAACCGGAGTTCGAACATACGCTTGCCGATGCCGGTTTCGCTCAGGATCTCGGGAAGCACCATCTTTACGTCCTGGTTGCTGCCGTTCACCACAATCAGGCCCCGGATTTCGCTGTCCTCATGACCCATCAGGAGCTGAATGGAGCGCGCGTTGGGATCATTCCAACGCGCGGGCGTCATGCGCTTTCCCTTGTCGTCGAACCATTGCAGGCTGGAATCATTCGCGTGGGCGGGGAAGCTCTCAGGCTGGTGGCGCAGGAACCAGCGGCGAAGCCTGACAAGCTCCCTGGTGGTCTGGAACATGGCGTTGGCTTCCTGGGTCCGGCTCCAGTCCAGCCAGGCCGTGGGATTGTCCTGGCAGTACGCATTGTTGTTACCGTGCTGCGTTCGCCCGATCTCATCACCAGCGGTGATCATGGGGACGCCGATGGACAACAACAAGGTGGCCATCAGGTTCCGGACGGAGAGCGCCCGGGCAGATACGATTTCTTCGTCTTCGCTACGGCCTTCGAAGCCATGGTTGTAGCTGCGGTTGTCTCCGTGGCCGTCGCGGTTCTGCTCACCGTTGGCCTCGTTGTGCTTTCGGTCGTAGCTCACCAAGTCCTTGAGCGTGAAGCCGTCGTGTGCCGTGATGAAATTGACCGAGGCCAGGCGCGTTCGGCCGGACGGCGCGAACAGGCTCGCCGAACCCGCCATCAGCTCAGCCAGCGACGCGACTGAGCCGCCTTGGCCGCCGGCTTCAATGGCAGCGCGGTCGGACAGCCAGAAGCGCCGGACGCCGTCGCGGAAATGATCGTTCCAATCTGACCACCCCGGCGGGAACCGCCCTGTCTGCCAGCCGCCGTAACCTACGTCCCAAGGCTCGGCGATGAGCTTGACCTCCGACAGGACCGGATCCTCGGCAATGGCCTGCAGGAAGGGGTGGTTGGGGTCGAATTGGTTGCCCGCGTCCCGGCACAGGGTCACGGCGAGGTCGAAGCGGAAGCCGTCCACGTGGAAGTCATTCACCCAATACCTCAGGGAATCCAAGGCAAGGTCCACCACCACGGGATCACTGAAATCCAGGGTGTTGCCGCAACCGGTGGTATCCAGATACCGTCCATGCGCATCGTGCCGGTAGTAGCGCTTCTCCGCGAGGCCGCGGAAGCTCAGCGCAGGCCCGTCCGGTCCGGCTTCCGCGGTGTGGTTGTAGACCACGTCCAGGATGACCTCGATGCCGGCGGCGTGGAGCAATTTGATCATGCCCTTCAGCTCGTCTTGCACAGCGTGGGGACCGGCGTTCCGCGCGGCCTCTGTGGCGTAGTCGGAGTGAGGGGCAAAGAAGGCCGCGGTGTTGTATCCCCAGTAGTTCGTCATGCCCAGGTCCTGGAGGTGCGACTCGTCCAGGTGGAAGTGGATGGGCAGGAGTTCCACCGCAGTGATTCCAAGCTCAGTCAGGTGCTGGATCATCACTGGGTGTGCCATTCCGGCATAGGTGCCGCGGAGGTGTTCCGGGATGTCCGGGTGAAGCATCGTCTGGCCACGAACGTGGGCTTCGTAGATTACGGACGTACGCATCGGCGTACGCGGCGGCGCGTCATCGCCCCAGTCGAAATCCGTTGCCATGTGGACGCTCGTAAGGAACTCGCCCCGCTGATCCACGGCGCGACCATAGGGATCCAGCAACAGGGACTGTTCGTCGTCGTCGTCAACATCCAGTGCCGGTACCGACATCGGCAGCCCGCCCTCGGGTGGAGCAGCGCGGAATCCGTACCGCGTGCCCGGCGGCATGCCGCTGACGATGCCAAAGTGCACACCGTCCTCCAGATTGGGAAGGGTGTGAACCCGCCAACCATCACCGGGCGCTTGGTATGCGACCTCAACGCGTTCCAGGTCCGGAGCAAACACTGCGACGTTGACGTTGTCTGTCTGCTGCGTGACGGCATCAAAGAAATCGGGCTGGGGCTCGCTCAGTCCGAGGGGCCTGGGGCGCGATGCATCCAGGGCGGCTGCTGGGTCCAAAATAGGCATAACCATTGCTTGCAAGTTTAGTTCCATACAGGATGAGTGCTGAGTTGGCCGCCCGTGTGACGGCGCCCACCACATCAAATTTCCGGCACGTACCGGCCGCGGGCCTCGTTCCGGGCCGCTCACGTGCTGGAACGCTCTGGTCCGGGCAACAGCACACCCGTATCCGCTCCCCCGAATGTGTCGCCGCGGCTGTGTGTTGGCGGCAGCCTTGCCATACTGGGACTGGACAGAACTGGAGGTTCAATCGTGCGCGTTGCACTCGCTCAAGTCATCACCGGCCGGGACCTGGCTGACAATCTGCGGCTTCTGGAGGAGTACGCCCACCGTGCCAAGGACGGCGGCGCGGAGCTTGTCGTTTTTCCCGAGGCAATGATGCGCGCGTTCGGCAACTCCCTGCTGGACATCGCCGAACCTCTCGACGGTCCCTGGGCGGGCCGGGTGCGCGAGCTGGCTGACGAACTTCAGCTGGTGATCGTGGCTGGCATGTTCACGCCTGGCTCAGCTTCGGATTCCGGCGCGCGCCGCGTGCGGAACACCCTCCTGGTCACAGGCCCCGGAGTAGAGACCAGCTACGACAAGATCCACCTCTTCGACGCGTTCGGCTTCGCTGAGTCGGACACGGTTGAGGCGGGAACAGACCCAGTGACGTTCGACGTCGGCGGCGTCACCTTTGGTTTGGCCACCTGCTACGACATCCGTTTCCCCGCACTGTTCACTGCCAACGCGTTGCGCGGAGCCGTTGTAAACATCGTGGCGGCATCGTGGGGAGCCGGACCGGGAAAGGCCGATCAATGGCAGCTCCTGTCCCGCGCCCGGGCGGTGGACACCACGACGTTCGTGCTTGCCTGCGGCCAGGGAGATCCTGCTACGCAAGGGGTTGAGGTCAAAGGTGCCGCGCCCACGGGCGTCGGGTACTCCGCCGTCGTGTCCCCCTTTGGGCAGGTCGTGGAAGCGCTCGACGGCGAGCCCGGCCTCCTCTTCGCCGACCTCGACCCCGCAGTGGTGGAAGAAGCCCGCCAAAAGCTCCCGGTCCTGGCCAACCGCCGCGAATTCTGATCTTCTCTCACATCCTGCGGGCTTCTGGCCGATCTTCTCTCACATCCAACGGGTTTTGGGCCGATCTTCTCTCACATCCAACGGGTTTTGGGCCGATCTTCTCTCACATCCCCTTTTCAAAGGGGACCGGACCGCCCGGGCCGGATGCCGCCGTCGTCGTCATTCCAGAAGACAGCAAACGCTCCCCCACCAGCATGAAGTGAGAGAGCGTTGGCCGAAAAGGGGCAGGAAGTGAGAGAAGATCCGCCAAAAACCCGCGGGAAGTGAGAGAGCATCCAAGGGCGCCGCTGGGGCCATCCGGAAGCGTGCGTCAAAGCGACGGAGGAGCAGCACGCGGAGGATGGCGCTTGCGGCGCCCTCATCAGGACTACTCGGCGGAGCGCTGCCTCGAGACTTCGTACAGCGAGATGCCCACGGCCATGGACGCGTTGAGCGATTCCATGGCGGAGTCGATCGGAATCGAGACGATCTGGTCGCAGTTTTCGCGCACGAGACGGCTGAGGCCCTTGCCTTCGGACCCGACTACGATACAGACGGGCTCGGTTGCTACGGTGAGGTCGGGCAGCGAGACGTCGCCGTCGCCGTCCAGGCCGAGGACGTAGATGCCCATGTTCTTGAACTGCTTGAGGGCGTTGTTTAGGTTCGACGCGCGGGCCACGGGTACGCGGACTGCGGCACCGGCGCTAGTCTTCCATGCCGATGCCGTGACGCCGACGGACCGGCGCTCGGGAACGATGACACCGTGGCCGCTGAACGCGGAGACGGAACGGATGATCGCACCGAGGTTGCGGGGATCGGTGATGCCGTCGAGTGCAACGAAGATCGGGGCGTTGGAGATGTGCCCCTTCTTCCACTTGGCGATGGTGGTCTCTGCGAGGTCGTAGGCGTCCTCGTACTCGTACGGCGGGATCTGCAGGACGAGACCTTGGTGGACTGCGTCCTCGGTCATGCGGTCCAGTTCGGGCTTGCCGGTTTCCAGAAGCGGGATGCCGCGCTCTGCAGCAAGCTTGAGGGACTCTTTGACGCGATCATCCATTTCGATGCGGATGGCAACATGCAGGGCCTTTGCAGGGATGCCGGCGCGCAGCGCTTCCACAACCGAGTTGCGGCCGGTGACCAGCTCTTCAGTTGCGCGGCCCTTGGGGCCGGAGCGGGCGCCGGTTCCCGGGCGTGCGGGACCGCGCTTGGCAGCTGAACGCTCGGAAAGCTGCTTGTTCTTGTACGCCTTGTGGTAGGTCCGGTCCTCGGCCTTGGGGGTGGGCCCCTTGCCTTCGAGGGCCTTGCGACCGTGGCCTCCGGTACCCGTGGAGGGGCCCTTCTTGCTCTTGCGGATTGCACCCGGGCGACCGTGGTTGGCCATTCTGTCCACCTTGCTTGAAATTAATGAGTCTGCATTCCAGTCTACTGACCCAATGCAATTCGGCGGTGGCGGCGGTTTGTCAGTCGCGTTTCAGGCTCCAGGTAGCGCCTTCCGCACCATCTTCGACGACGACTCCGGCGGCCGCGAGGGTGTCGCGGATGGCGTCGGACGCGGCCCAGTCCTTGTTGGCCCTGGCTGCGGCGCGGGCCTCAAGCTGCGCTTCCACCAAAATTTCCAGTGCCGCGTGTTCGCGGCTCTGCACGGCCTCCGGCCGTTTCACGGCGTCCAGGCCAAGGACATTTGTCATGGCGTGGACGCTGGAGAGAGCGTCTTTTATGGCGCCCAGGTCCCCCGCAGCCAAGGCTGTGTTGCCGGCCCGAACGGTCTCGTGCAGGACACCGAGCGCCTGCGGGACGTTGAGGTCATCATCCATGGCCGCGATGAAGGCGGCCGGCATCGCGGCCTGCGCATCCTCGGCGTAGCTCTTCGGCTCACTGAGTTGCTGCCCCACCTTCGCGGCGGCTTTGGCGATGAAGCCATCAATGCGTTCGACGGCGGCCGCTGCTTCCTGCAGCGATGTGGGCCGATAGTCCAGTACGGATCGGTAGTGGGCCTGGCCAAGGTAGTACCGGACCACGCGGGGCGAGGCCAGGTCAAGCATCTCGGCAGGACTTACCGTATTGCCGATGGACTTGGACATCTTTTCGCCCTCGTAGGTGACCATGCCGTTGTGCATCCAGAAATTGGCGAATTCATCGCCTGCGGCCTGGGACTGGGCCATCTCGTTTTCGTGGTGCGGGAATCGGAGGTCCAATCCCCCACCATGGATGTCGAAGCGCGTGCCCAGGTATTTGGTGACCATGGCGGAGCATTCGAGGTGCCACCCTGGACGTCCGGCTCCCCAGGGGGACTCCCATTTGGCAGTGACGGGTTCGCCGTCTTTGTAACCCTTCCACAGCGCGAAGTCGCGCGGATCCCTCTTGCCGCGCGGGTCGGCGTCGGGGGCGCCTTGCATGTCATCAATGTTCTGCCGCGTCAGGGAGCCGTATTTGCTCCAGGAGCGCACGTCGAAGTACACGTCTCCGGAGTCGTCCAGGGCGGGGTAGGCATGGCCGCGGTCGATCAGCCGCTGGATCAGCGCATGCATTTCCGGGATGTGCCCGGTGGCTCGTGGCTCGTACGTCGGGCGCTGGACGCCGAGGGATTCGTAGGCGTTCTCGAATTCCTGCTCGTAGCGGTAAGCCAGAGCCCACCACTCCTCGTCCTTCCGCGCAGTCGGCTCGGCGGCCCAGTCGGGACCGAAGGATTGCTCGGACTTGGCCAGGATTTTGTCGTCGATGTCCGTGACGTTGCGCACTACCGTGACGCGGAGCCCACGGAATTCAAGCCAGCGCGTCAGTTGGTCAAACGCGATTGCGGACCTGACGTGCCCTACGTGTGGCATCCCCTGAACGGTAGCCCCGCAGTAGTACACGCTGGCCTTGCCATCTTCGAGGGGAACGAAGTCGCGGACTTCGGCGGAGGCGGTGTCATAGAAGCGCAGGGTCACCGCTCCAGATTAGCCGATGACGCGCCATGACTTGCCTACTTGCAGTACTCGCCGATTTTGTTGAAGTGCACGGTCAGCTGCTGTTGCTGTTCCTGCGTTGCCGCCCCGAGCGACGACGCCGCGGCTTTGTCCATGATGGCGGCCATCTCCTTGATGGGATCGCCAATTTCCGGAGCCAGCTTGTCTGCGATCTCGTGATAATGGGCAGCGATCTGCTTGGACTGCTGCTGTCGGTTGCCATCGGGCTTGAAGGTGTCGTTGTTGAGGAACTCGCAACTGGCCTTCACATCCATCTTCTGTGTCCCTGCACAGCCCCCGAGCAGGAGCGCAGAAGTCACGGCCGCGGACAACAGCACGGCGTAACGCACGACGCCGGAACGCACCTTAAGCATTCAGCCCACCTTCAGTGGAACCCGGCTGGATTGCTCCGTTGACGGGGTAAACGAGGGCGGTGGCAACCGCAGAAATTCCCTCGCCGCGGCCAGTAAATCCCAAGCCATCGCTGGTGGTGGCTGTGACGCTGACGGGCGCGTTTGCAGCTTCGCTCAGGACCTTTTGGGATTCTTCCCGGCGGGGGCCGAACTTGGGGCGGTTGGCTACGAACTGCACGGCGACATTGCCGATCTCGAAACCTGCGGCCCTGACTATCCGTGCAGCCTCACCGAGCAGCTTGACCCCGGAGGCGCCGGCGAACTCGGGCCGGTCCGTTCCGAAGTGGGTGCCGAGGTCACCTATTCCACAGGCGGAAAACAGGGCGTCGGCAGCCGCGTGGGCGACGCAATCGCCGTCGGAATGTCCGGAGAGCCCCTGCTCGCCTTCCCAAAAGAGGCCACCCAACCAGAGCGGCTGGGGATCGTCCTGCGGCGCGAATGCGTGCACGTCGACGCCGATTCCGGTTCGGGGAAGTACCACGGTGCCGGCAAGGCCCGCAGCTTGCTGGCCGGCCATCAGCCTTCCACCCAGCGCATTCCAAGGGGACCCTCGAGGAGGCCCTCGGCAATGATGAGATCCAGGGGCGTGGTGATCTTCAGCGACTGGCTGGCCCCGCGGACGGCGTGGACCGGAACGCCCAGAAGCTCAACAAGCATGGCGTCATCTGTGACTGCGGCGGCCTGTTTGTCATCGAAGAGCCCGGCGGCGTCGTGCGCGCGGCGCAACGTAGCGAGGTCGAAACCCTGGGGCGTCTGCACTGCCCTGAGCTGTTCACGGGGCGCTGTTCCAGTGACAACTTCCGGAGCAATGGAGGAGTCCGGGCCGTTGGTCTCAGCGACGGTCTTGATGGTGTCCACCACAGGCATGGCTGGAATGACGGCCTTGGCGCCAGAGGCCAAAGCATCGGCCACGCGCTGGAATACGCGCTCGGGGGTCAATGCGCGGGCTGCGTCATGGACCAGGACGGCTTCTGTCCCCTCTTCCAAAGCAGCCAAAGCGGCGCGGACGGAATCGGCACGGGTGGAGCCGCCGTCGACAACTGTCACCTCAGGGCCACCGTCTACCAGCTCAACCGTGAACGCGGCGATCAGTTGCCGGAGTTCCGCATCCCCCTTGGGCACCGCGACGCAGATCTGGCGTGCGACGTCGGCAGCGACGACGCCACGAAGGGCGTGCATCAGGATGGTTTCGCCGCCCAGCGGAACTTTGGCTTTGGGCATGCCGTAGCCGAGGCGCTCGCCCGAGCCGGCAGCCACCACGATTACCGCCGTAACAGCGCGCTTGGAAGGAATACTCATGCGCCCAAGGTTACTGGGAAAATACTTGAAGATACTTGATCATCAAGTAGCTCTCGGTACTTTGTGGCAAAAAGAAACCCGGCGGCGCTTGCGCACCACCGGGCATCAATTCTTAGGAAGCCAAGACTTCGTCGAGAACGCTTGCTGCCTTCTCTTCGTCTGTCTTCTCAGCCAGGGCCAGTTCTGAAATCAGAATCTGCCGCGCCTTGGCCAGCATGCGCTTCTCACCTGCGGAAAGGCCGCGATCGTGATCACGACGCCAAAGATCGCGAACGACCTCCGCCACCTTGATGACATCGCCCGAAGCAAGCTTCTCCAGGTTTGCCTTGTAACGACGTGACCAGTTGGTAGGCTCTTCAGTGAACTCGGCGCGGAGAACGTCAAATACGTGCTCCAAGCCTTCTTTGCCCACTACGTCCCGGACCCCAACAAGGTCAACGTTCTCTGCTGGAACTTCAATGGTCAGATCACCCTGAGCCACCTTGAGCTTGAGATACATCTTCTCTTCGCCCTTGATGGTGCGCATCTTGATTTCCTCAATTTTTGCTGCACCGTGGTGAGGGTAAACTACTGTCTCGCCGACCTCAAAAACCATGTGGACTTTCCCCTTTCCCGCAGACTAGTCTATCACGATTAAGGCATACGACTGGCACCCGACGGGCTGTCCAGCCGCGCCAATAAAGGGAAATAGGCCCCAAACGGGCTCGCGATACCCCTTGACGCGAGCCCGGAAAGATGCTTCACGGAAGCAAGGAGCGCGTCGGATCTTCCCGGTCGCGTTCGCCACAATGCCTTCTCGAATCCTTATTTCGGCCGCTTTGCCGATAGGCTATGGCTGAAAAGTGTTCCAATGACTCTTGAGGAGTAGGTGTCGTGCGCATTACTGCGATGAACCCTGTCCAGCGCGGCAAGCTGGCAATTGCGGCGGCTGCAATCGGCGTCGGTCTTCTGTCCGTAACCGGCTGTGGCTTCGTCAACGCCCAGCAGACTTCCCACCAGTACTCAGCATCGGACGGGGTCAAAGCAGATCTCGGCCAGCTTGAGCTGCGCAACATGCTGATCGTCGCTTCAGGCGAGAACCAGCCGGGCCGCGTAATCGGCGCCGTGTTCAACAAGTCCAGCTCGGATGCCACCCTGACCATCAGTGGTGCCAATGGCGCCCAGACGGAAATCCCGGTCAAGGCCAACTCGGAGACGTACCTGAACGACGAAGCCGACGCCGCGGTCCTTAGCACCGCAGGCACCAGGCCCGGCGGACTGAGCCCGGTAACCATTCGCAGCGGGTCGGACTCCGCAACGATCAACGTTCCCGTGGTTGACGGCACGCTGCCGGAGTACAAGGAGTACCTGCCCTCCTCCAGTGCCTCGGCAACTCCGTCTTCCACTTCCACGGCAACGCCGACGCCGACGCACACCGAATCTGCAGCTGCCGGCCACTAGCAGGCCGCGCGCTGCAAGCAAAGACAATAAAGGAAGGGTTCCGCTGCGGCGGAACCCTTCCTTTGTCGTTGTCTGCTGGCCGACGGTCAGCTGCTTGAAGCTTTACGGCTCGAACTTGTAGCCCAGTCCACGCACCGTCACCAAGTACCTTGGAGCGGACGGATCAGGCTCAATCTTGCTACGCAGTCGCTTTACGTGAACATCAAGCGTCTTGGTATCACCCACGTAATCTGAACCCCACACGCGGTCAATGAGCTGGCCCCGGGTGAGCACACGTCCGGAATTGCGCAGCAGCATTTCTAGGAGTTCAAATTCCTTCAACGGCAGTGACACCTGCTCGCCGTTGACGCTCACCACGTGGCGTTCGATATCCATCCGGACGGGCCCGGCCTGCACGGTGGAGGTGATCAGCTCTTCAGGCTCACCCTGCCTGCGGAGCACTGCGCGCACGCGCGCCACGAGTTCGCGGGAGGAGTATGGCTTGGTGACGTAATCGTCCGCACCCAACTCCAAGCCCACAACTTTGTCGATCTCCGAGTCCTTGGCGGTCAACATGATGACCGGCACACTGGAACGTTGGCGCAGTTGACGGCACACTTCCGTCCCCGGTGTTCCGGGCAGTTGGAGATCCAGCAGGACGAGGTCGGCACCGTTCCGGTCGAATTCCACCAAGGCGTCGGTGCCGTTGTCCACTACCTCGACGTCGAAACCCTCTTTGCCCAAAAGGTAGGACAGGGGGTCGCTGAAGGACTCTTCGTCCTCCACTATCAAAATCCTGCTCAAGCGCTGGCTCCTTGCTCTTGGGCGCCGCTGGCGCCCCCTTGTTGATTAGCGTGACGGGTCGATTCGCGTGATGCGGTTAATTCGCATGGTGCGGGTTAATTCGCGTGATGCGGTTGCTGAGTCGTGTGGTGGGGTGCGACGGCGGCACCCGCCGCCGGAAGTTCAGGAGACGGAGCCGCGGTGGCAGCGGACGCCGGGAGGCCGGCGTCGTCGTTCTGGCCTTCCATCTCGGGCAACCGGATGGTGAACGTTGAACCTTGACCAGGCTGGGACCACACTGTGACTTCGCCACCATGGTTGGACACAACGTGCTTGACGATGCTGAGGCCCAGGCCGGTGCCACCGGTATGCCGGGAGCGGGCAGCGTCCACCCGGTAGAAGCGTTCGAAGACCCGTTCCTGGTCCTCGGGGGTCAAGCCCTCGCCCTGGTCCGTGACTGAAATAGCAACGACGCCCTCCCGCGTCCGGACTCCGACGCCTACGCGGGTGTTCTCCGGCGAGTAGCGGATGGCGTTGTCGATCAGGTTGCGCAGGGCGGTGACCAGCAGGTCCCTGTCACCGAACACCAGGGAGTCTGAATGGCCACCTACAACAATCTGGATGTTCTTACTCTCGGCCGGGAGCTGCGAGCGGTCCACTGCCTCGGTAATCACAGTGTTGATGTCCACCGTGTGGCCTTGCTGGGCAACATTTGCGCCCTGGAGCCGGGAAAGCTCAATGATGTCCTGGACCAGCGCCGCGAGGCGTCCGGATTCCTTATGCATGCGTTTGGCGAAGCGGCGCACGGCTTCTTCGTCGTCAGGCGAGGCTTCCAATGCCTCGGCCAGGAGCGAAATAGCGCCCACCGGCGTCTTGAGTTCGTGGGAAACGTTGGCCACGAAGTCGTTGCGGATCTCCTCGGTGCGGGTGATCTCGGTTCGGTCGTCGGCGAGCAGCAGGATGTACTCCCACCCGAGCATGGCTGCCCGCACCTGGACCACGATGGTGCCCTTGCCGAGGGGCCCCCGGGGAAGTTCGTATTGTTGCTCCAGAATCACGCCGTCGCGGCGGACCTTTGCGGTCATGTCCAGGAGCTGCTTATGAACCACCGTGTGGCCGCGAACCAGGCCGTAAGCGTACGCTGCCGGACTCGCGCGGACCACGCCATCGATCGCATCGACCACCACAAACGCGCGCCCGACGACGGCAAGCACTTCCGCTGCACCTTCCGGAAGCAGGGGTTCGGTAACATCGAGGTCCACGATCCTGCGTTGCCGCTCGCTGATCCTGAAAGCGAGCATGCCAAAGACGCCCAGCGACAGGCCAACCAGGCCTGCAACGACACCTATAAGCAACGGATCCACATGTCCAGCTTATGCTCTGGAATCACGCCAAAGTGTTGATCCGGTGCCAAACGGGGGCGGTTCAACTAACGTTCATCTAAAGGTGCGCAACCGTTCACTGGCTCCTGACACAGTTAGTGGTTGGACTGCCAATGGTTTTTGAAATCCGTACCCCACCATGGGACAGGATTTCCAAGGAAAGGACGCCTTAGTGCGCAAGGTTTTTCAGGAGGAGCTCACCCAGGTCGGTGACGACCTCGTCGAGATTTCCAAACTGGTTCACGAAGCAATCACGAAGGCCACCACGGCCTTCGAAGGCGCCGACGTCGATCTTGCCCAGGACGTCATCGCGGCAGACGCGCGCATCGACTTCCTGCAGAACAGCCTCGACGAACGTGCCATCGACATCCTCGCCCTGCAAGGTCCCGTCGCCAGCGACCTGCGCATGATTGTTGGTTCGCTCCGTATGAGTGCGTCGCTGGAGCGCATGGGCGACCTCGCCCGCCACGTGGCGCAACTCGCCCGCCTGCGCTACCCCTCTACCGTCATCCCGACGTCTCTGACCCAGACCTTCAAGGCGATGGCCCAGCACGACATCGACATCACGGCCAAGGTCACCGAACTCCTCGAGACCCGCAACCTTGAGGTGGCCCGTGACATCCTCAAGATCAACATTGCCGTGGACGACCTCCACCTGAGCGTCTTCAAGGCGATTGCTTCCCCTGGTTGGAACGAAACTGCTTCCACGACGGTGGATGTGGCCCTGGCCAGCCGCTACTTCGAGCGCTTCGCGGACCACGGCGTTTCCGTTGCCCGCAAGGTTACGTACCTCGTCACGGGCGAATGGCAGCCTGAGGGCTTCTAAGCCCGTCCCTGCATAAACAGCGACTCCCTGCATAACAGCAACGGCGGCCGGTCACCTGGGGTGACCGGCCGCCGTCGTTAACAAACTACGTAGCTGGGGCCGCGGGCAGGCTGCGTCCAAGGGAGGAACGACCGGGCAGCCGCCGCGGCAGTAGCGTAGAGCCTACTTCTTACCCTGGTTCGCTACAGCCAGGATCGCATCTGCTGCCGCCTCGGGGTCCAGGTACGTGCCACCCGGGTTGATGGGCTGGAAGTCCTCGTCCAGTTCATAGACCAGCGGGATGCCCGTGGGAATGTTCAGTCCTGCGATGGCCTCATCGCTGATGCCGTCCAGGTGCTTGACCAGCGCGCGCAGGGAGTTGCCGTGCGCGGTAACCAGTACGGTCTTACCGGCCTTGAGGTCTTCCTTGATGTCCGATTCCCAGTACGGGAGGAGGCGGACCAGGACGTCCTTGAGGCATTCGGTCCGCGGGAGGGCGTCACCGAGGTCCTTGTAGCGGACGTCGTGTGCCTGCGAGAATTCGCTGTCGTCCGACAGGGGCGGCGGCGGGGTGTCGTAGCTGCGGCGCCATTCCATGAACTGCTCTTCGCCGAACTCGGCGAGGGTCTGGGCCTTGTCCTTGCCCTGCAGCGCGCCGTAGTGGCGCTCGTTGAGGCGCCAATCGCGCTTGACCGGGATCCAGCCGCGGTCGGCCTTGTCCAGGGCAATGTTGGCGGTGTTGATGGCCCGCTTCAAGAGCGAGGTGTACAGGATGTCCGGGAGGATATCGTTCTCAACCAGGAGTTCCCCACCGCGCACTGCTTCGGCGCGGCCTTGGTCGTTCAGGTCTACGTCCACCCAACCGGTGAACAGGTTCTTGGCGTTCCAGTCGCTGTGGCCGTGGCGCAGCAGAATCAGCTTGTAAGTCATGGTTTTCATCCTAGCCGAGGGGTCCTGTGCCTTGCCGGGCGTTACGTTTCTCAACGCGGGGTCATTTACGGCCCATAAAGCCGCTCCGCATGGGCCGTAAGTGACCCCGCGTTGCAGGATAAAGTGGGTTCGTGGTGCAAAAAGCGGAACGGGTCAGTACTTCCCGAAGTCGAAGTGGGAAGCCTGTTGGCAACGTCACCCGCGGCACCACCAATCCGAACCGTATGCGCCGCTTGGATCGGTGGCTCGCCGGTCCGCAGGCGTGGCGGCTCCGCGCCGCCGTCGACCCCTTGGTTGTGGACCTGGGCTATGGCGCCTCGCCGGCCACCGCCGTCGAACTGTTTGAACGGCTGCAGGCTGTCCGTTCGGATGTTCGCGTCTGCGGGATCGAAATTGAGCCTGAGCGGGTGCGGACTGCGAAGGCGCTGGAACGCCCCGGGCTCAGCTTCCACGTGGGTGGTTTCGAAGTGCCGGTTCCCGGCGACCCCATACTTGTGCGGGCCTTCAATGTGCTCCGTCAGTATGAGGAGGCGGACGTGGCCGGGATATGGAGGATGGTCCAGTCCCGTCTGGCTCCGGGCGGCCTGTTCATCGATGGCACCTGCGACGAGATCGGCCGGTGTGTCACGTGGGTGGCCTTGGACCGTGACCGCCCCTTGAGCCTTGGTTTCTCGGTGCGGTTCGGCAGTTTTGAGCTGCCGTCGGAAATGGCCGAGCGGCTGCCTAAAGCCCTTATTCACCGGAACGTGCCGGGCGAACCCATCCATACGTTCCTGCGGGCCATGGACAAGGCATGGCTGGAGGTCGCGCCACTGGCATCGTTCGGCAACCGGCAGCGCTGGACGGGAATGTGCCGCTTACTACGCGACGCCGGGTGGCCGCTTCAGGATGGCCCGTCGCGGTGGCGTCTGGGTGAAGTTACGGTGGCGTGGGACGCGGTTGCGCCGAAGTAGCGTTGTTTACCAGGGTCCGTAGGGACCGACGTTGCGGTTGCCGCCGCTGCCTGCTTCGCGGACTGCTGGACGGACGTCAGCAAGGTAGACGCAGGATGCGGTTACTGCGGCAATGCCGAACAGGCCGAGACCGCTTCCACCGCTCAAGAGGGTCAACGCGCCGATGGCAAAAGCAACGCCGGTGAGGGCCAACCAGAACGTCTTGGTGCGCTTGGAGGCGGCCACGAAGAGCGTCGGCCGGTGGCGCAAACAATCCACAAACGCCCACAGCTCAAGGACAACGGCCACCAAGCCAAGGATGAAGTAGACCGCGTTGGTGACAATCGCGATCAAGAATTTTCCGTCCACGCCCCTTAGCCTAACTGTCCAGCGACTTCAGTGCTTGCTCGAGGTCGGACCAGAGGTCTTCCACGTTCTCGATTCCCACGCTTAAACGGACCAGGTTCTCGGGGACACTGACCGGCTCAGCCGTGTGCCGGCGTCGACGTTCGATCAGCGACTCAACCCCGCCCAAAGATGTCGCCGGGAGCCAGAGCTGGAGCGCGCGGACCAGTTCGTCGGCAGCGTCAGCGCCGCTGCGGGACTCGTCACCGGCGATCTGGATGCACAGGATGGAACCGAAACCCTTCATCTGGTCCTTGGCACGCTCATGCCCCGGATCGGTGGGGAGGCCCGGATAACGGATGGACTCCACCCTCGGATGGGTGCTGAGGCGCTCGGCGAGCACGGCCGCGGAGGCCTGCGAACGCTCGATCCGCAGCGCGAGGGTGCGCAGTCCGCGCAGCGCCAGCCACGCTTCGAACGGTCCGGCGATGCCGCCGTGGATGATGCGGTGGTGCAGGAGCGTGGCCCGCAGTTCCGGGTTGGAGGTCACCAAGGCGCCCAGGACGATGTCGGAATGGCCGGCCAGGTATTTGGTCACCGAGTGAAGCACGACGTCGGAGCCCAGGCTCAGCGGCTGCTGCACCAAGGGCGTGGAGAAAGTGTTGTCCGTGACCACGATCGCGCCCACAGCGTGGGCGGCGTCGGTGAGCGCCCGGACGTCGGCAATGCCAAGCATGGGGTTGGTGGGGCTTTCCAGCCAGAGCAGGTCCGCGGCTTTGCCCTCTTCCGGGCTGATCAACGCCTTCACGGCGTCCGTGTCCGCAATGTCCACGAGACGGAGCTCCAGGAAGCCCTTCTCCGCGAGTTCAGTCGCCATCACCAAGGAACCTGAGTAGCTGTGCGATGGCATGACTACAACTCCATCGGCTGGTACCAAGGAGAGAGCCGAGCTGACTGCAGCGAGCCCGGATGCGTAGAGCAAGCCGGGCAGCTTTGCGCCTTCCAGCTTGCCCAGGGCGTCCTCGAACGGGTCCCAGGTGGGGTTGGCGTAGCGGCCATAGCCGCGATCGCCGTCGCCAAGAGAACCGGTTCCAAAGTATGTGGAGGACAGGACGATGGGCGGATTCACCGGTTCATCGTGTTTGCGCTCGGGGCGGCCCGCAGCCACCACAACGGTTTCCGGGGACAAATCGGCTGCGCGCTGATCGGAAAGGCTCATGGTTTCAGGGTAGTCGTGGGCGAGCCTGTGGATGAAAGCCGTTACGGTTTGCCCCTGATCGGTAGGCTAGACAGGTGAGTATTCAGAGCCCCGGCCTTTTTATTGCTTTCGAGGGCGGAGATGGAGCGGGCAAGTCCACCCAGGCTGCCCGGCTCTGCGATGCCCTCGAATCGCGGGGCCTGTCCGTGGTGCGCACGCGCGAACCCGGCGGCACGCCCATCGGAGAAAAGCTGCGCTCCCTTGTGCTGGACCATGGCCACGGCACCATCGATGCCCGCACAGAGGCCCTGATGTTCGCGGCGGCCCGGGCAGCGCACGCCAGCCAGGTGATCCGTCCGGCGCTTGCAGCCGGTCGTGTGGTCATCACGGACCGCTACATTGACTCGTCCGTTGCCTATCAAGGTGTTGGCCGCGGGCTCGGGGCAGAGGGTGTTTTGTCCCTCAACGAATGGGCCACGGAAGGCCTGCATCCGGACCTGACTGTACTGCTCGACGTCGAGCCCTCCGACGGCCGCGAACGCCGCACCGCCGGTGCGGCTGCTGAGGACCGTTTGGAATCGGAGCCTGACGCGTTCCATTCCACCATCCGCCACGCCTTCCTTGATCTCGCCGCTGCTGCTCCCTCGGATTATCTGGTGTTACCTGCCAAATCAGACATTTCGACGCTGGCCGCGCAGATCCTCGAACGGGTGGAATCCTTGCTGGCTGAGCGCGGGCTGGGCGAGCGTGTTTCCGGGAACCACCTGTGAGCGTTTGGGACGACCTCCAAGGCCAGGCGCCGGTCGTTGCCCAGCTCAAGCAGGCAGCGCAGGGCGAAACCGGCCTCACCCATGCCTGGCTGTTCACGGGCCCTCCGGGATCGGGCCGTTCCAATGCTGCCAAGGCCTTCGCTGCCGCGCTGAACTGCGAGCAGGACGACGTCACTTTGCGTGGCTGCGGCGAGTGCGCCGCGTGCCACACGATCCTGGGCGAGACCCATTCGGATGTCACGTTCGTGCGAACCGAAAAAGTCACCATCACCATTGACGAAGCCCGCGAACTTGTCTCAAAGGCCGGTGACCGGCCCGCCACGGGCCGATGGCGGATCATCATCGTTGAGGACGCGGACCGTATGGCGGAACGAACCACCAACGTTCTGTTGAAGGCCATCGAGGAACCAACTCCGCGTACCATCTGGATGCTGTGCGCCCCATCGCCGGCAGACGTACTGGTTACGATCCGTTCGCGGTGCCGTCCCGTCAGCCTGCGACTTCCGCCAGCGTCCGACGTCGCGGCATTGCTGGTAAGGCGCGACGGCATAGATCCTGAACTCGCGGACCGGGCTGCCCGTGCCGCGCAAAGCCACATCGGGATTGCCCGCCGCCTCGCCCGGGACTCGGACGCCCGCGAACGCCGTCTCGAAACGGTTCGCATCCCCCTGGGGCTCCGTGGGGTTACGGCAGCGGTGATGATGGCGGAGAAACTCGTCAAGATCGCCACCGATGAAGCCAACAGCTCCAATGATGAACGCGACGCGGCCGAGAAAATTGCGCTCCTGGCAAGCCTCGGCGCACCAGAGTCGGGCACGCTGCCACCCTCAATGCGGAGTCAGGTGAGGCAGCTTGAGGACGACCAAAAACGCCGTGCCAAGCGCTCTATCACGGACTCCCTGGACCGCACGCTGACCGATCTGTTGTCCTTCTACCGGGACGTCCTGATCATCCAATTGGGGAACGCAGTGGAGCTGGTCAACGTTGAGCTCAAGAGCGATCTTGAAGAATACGCCGCCCGCTCAACCCCGGAAGCCACCCTCGCCCGGATGGACGCGATCAACAAGGCCCGTGTCCGCATTACCACCACCAATGTTGCGCCGCTGTTGGCGGTCGAGTCCATGGCGACGAGCCTCATCCAGCAATAGGAGAATGCATGAAGTCCGCACTTCGCCGGCCCGCCGGTGCCCGTTCAAGGGACCGGTCTGTCCAGCCTGCTGCGGGCGGGGGCGCCAGGCTGCGGGGTTTCGCGGCCCTCTGCTTGGCCCTTGCCTCTTTGCTGGTGCTCAGTGCCTGCTCGTTGCCTTTCCTGCCAACACCTACTGCGAAGCCGAGCACCAGCACTGTTGACCCGTCCATTGCGGCCTCGGCGCCTAAGGGACTCGAAAAGTATTATTCGCAGTCCGTGAAATGGAGCTCATGTGAGGATGGGTTCCAGTGCGCTGAAGTGAAGGTTCCCTTGGACTACGGCAATCCGGACTCCGCCGAAATCACGCTGTCCGCCATCAAATTGCCCAGCACGGGCACCAAGAAGGGTTCCATCCTGGTCAATCCGGGAGGTCCGGGCGGCTCCGGTGTCGACTTCGTCAAGGATGCGGGAAACACGCACTTCACCGAGAAGCTCCGGGCCAACTTCGACGTGGTGGGCTTCGACCCCCGGGGCGTCAAGCGGTCCGCTCCCGTCACCTGCATGTCGGATGCCGAACGGGACGCCGCGCGCGAGAAAGTATTCAGGAAGGAAACGGACCAGGGCCTGGCGGCGGCACTGGCCTTCAACAAGTCCTTGGCTGAGAAGTGCGTCGAGAAGACCGGCCCAGTGCTGGAACACATTGATACCGTCAGTGCTGCCAAGGACCTGGACGTCCTGCGCGCCGTCGTCAACGATGCCAAGCTCAATTACCTGGGCTATTCCTACGGTACTTTCCTGGGTTCCACCTACGCCTCGCTGTTCCCGGAGAACGTCGGGCACCTCGTCCTTGACGGTGCCGTGGACCCGTCCATCAGCAACGAGGAACTGACTGCGGGGCAGGCAAGAGCCTTTGAAAAGGCCCTCCGCACCTACGTGGACGACTGCCTTCGTCAAAAGGAATGCCCCCTCAGCGGCTCCGTTGATAATGGAATCCAGGAAATCAGGGATCTCATCAACGCAGTGGACCAGAACCCGCAAACAGCCAAGGACGGAAGGCTGGTGACTGGGACCGAGTTTGTCAACGGGCTCTTCCTCCCGCTCTATGACAACCAAAGCTGGCCGGCATTGACCCAGGCCCTGGACAGCGCGTTCTCCGGCGACGTATCCCAGATGATGCGCATCGCCGATCTCGGGGCCGACCGCGAAGCCAATGGTACGTACAGTTCAAACTCGGCATTCGCGTTCCAGGCCATCAACTGCCTCGACTACCCAATGGTCACTGATACCGCTGGCATGAGGGCGGAGGAAACCCGCCTCAAGCAGGAATCTCCGACCTTCGGCGCATTCTTTGCCTACGGCGGGGTCACCTGCAAGGACTGGCCCTACAAGAACACCCGCACGCCTGCTCCCGTGGACTACACCGGCTCCGCCCCCATCGTCGTTATCGGCACCACGGGAGACCCGGCCACCCCCCTGGAGTGGGCGCAGTCGCTACGTAAACAGCTTGAAAATGCATCTCTGGTCACGTGGGAAGGCGAAGGGCACACAGCCTACGGTCGCTCGAACTCATGCGTCAGCACCGCCGTCGACGATTACTTCGTTGACGGAAAGCTGCCGCGGGACGGGCTCCAGTGCTAGGCCTACCGTGACCTAAGGGGCTAGACGCGCCTGGCCTCCCGCTTCTCCAGCAGGAGCGGGAGCTGCTTGATGGAGTCCACGACGACGGTGGCGCCCGCTGCGCGCAGCGTCGCCTCAGAGTGGAAGCCTGTGAGGACTCCGGCAATCAGCGAAGCACCTGAGCGAACGCCCGAGAGCATGTCTGAGCTGGTGTCTCCGATGACGGCCACCTCACGAACATCGTCCAGGTCCAAAGCCAGCAACGCCGTCAGGATCATGTCAGGGAAGGGGCGGCCCCGTCCGGCATCTGCCGGACACAAACTGAGGTCCGCCAAACCCATCCAGCCCAGTGATTCCAGGACCATGTTCTGCGTGTGACGGCCAAAGCCTGTGGCAAGGCACACCTGCATGCCGGACTCCCGCATCCAGACAATGGCATCCTCCGCACCGGGAATAGCGCGGATTCCACCGTCCTCAATCAACTCGTCATAAGCCCTCTCGAAGGCCTTGTTCGCGCTCTCTGCTACACCAGGGTCACCAAAAAGGTCCCCAAAGACGGCCATTTTCGAGAAGCCCATGGTGTCACGTGCGTAACCGAGCATGCTCTCGAAGCGGGTGCTGCCTGGTTCTACGCCATGCTCCGCCAACGCCCGGGACAACGCCCGCTCCGTGCGCCCATTGTCGGTAATGGTGGTTCCCACCATGTCCACCACAGCCAGCCGCAGCCGCGTGTGGGTGTGGCTGGTATCCCTGGTCATTGCGTCCCCGGTCATTGCGCGGCTCCTTCGGCTGGTTTTGCGTGGCTGGATATAACCGCCACCGTTGATTTCCCAGCCTCCGGTGGCCGGGAAAAGGCCGCCTGAACCCGGCCCGACGTGCAAGTGAACATCCCCGCAACGGCCTCCACCGCCCTCGTTTTGACCCGGGCGCGGTGCCTCTATTACAGTTATGTCTTGCGTGATCGCCCGGGAAACCGGTGATGGACGCGGTGCTTCCTTAGCTCAGTCGGTAGAGCGTTTCACTCGTAATGAAAAGGTCATCAGTTCGATTCTGATAGGAAGCTCGGTAGAGAACCCCTGGAAATCAAAGGATTTCCAGGGGTTCTCGTGTTTTTGCCGTTATACGCCAGTGTGGTTCGCCATTTCGAGGGTTAGCGTTTTCGCTGGCGACACCCATATTCGTGCGCGCCACTCCCATGGGCTGACGTCCCGGGAATCCAGGCGTCCTCAGCCCGTTTCAGGGTCCGTGGGGAATTTGGGTGTCATCGGCCAAGCACTCCCTGACGCGCAGATGCCTACCCAACAGTTTGTGGCAGCATATGGACCGGCACGAACCCCTTCCATTGCGTGGCGCGCTCATAGGCTTGGGCGATCGCGAGGACCCTGGCATCGGCGTGTTCCGGTCCCATGATGTGCAGACCAACGGGCTGCCCGTTTGAGAAGCCACAGGGAATACTCACCCCAGGCATGCCGGTCAGATTCGCAGCTGAGAGCATGCGAAGGGCAGCCGAAAGGGAGTCCTCTCCGGGGGAACCAGTCAGTTCAGAGGACATCGTCTTAGCCAAGGGGGCGATCGTCGGCAGCGTAGGTGACACGAGTCCATGCACTCCAGCCTGTGCCATGGCGCGCGGCAACAACCAGCGGAGGTGCTCCCTTACCTGCCACGCCAGGTGAAGATCCTCATCGGAAGCCAGCGCACCTGTTTCGATCATGATGCGGGTGGCGGGCACGTATCGTTCCGCCGCGCTGCCCAGCCGGACGCGATGATGCTGGGCAGCTTCGGAAAGGGAGATTGCGACGCTGGCATGCAGGGCAAGGTCAAGCTCGGGAATCGGAAGTTCCACGACATCGAATCCAAGGTCCCTGAATACACGCAGCGCTCCTTCCACAGCCTCCGTGACTTCCGCGGTAACTCCCCATTCCGACCACATTCTGCGATCGACCCCAAGCCTGACCTGAACAAGGGGGTCACGGATTTGGGCTGAGACTGGCCCGCCAAGCAGCGCCATGCCCTGTGGCTCCACCATGCCGTCCAGAAGTGCCGCGCAGTCTTCGACGCTCCGGGCAATAGGTCCCACGTGATCCATGGTGTGGCTTATGTGAAGGACGCCAGTGGAAGAAGCGACGCCGTAGCTTGGCTTGAGCCCCACCAGCCCGTTGATGGCGGCCGGGTTCCGGACGGAGCCACCGGTATCAGTGCCCAGCGCCCCGGGAATTGAGCCCACAGCAACGGCAACGCCCGATCCAACGGATGAGCCTCCTGCGTACCGGTCAGGGCCCCAAGGGTTTCGCGACGGTGGAGTTCCTTGTCCGAAGGCGAACTCGTGTGTTTGAAGCTTCCCGAGGATCACGGCACCGCTTTCACGGAGCCGGCGTACCACTCCGGCGTCGTCCGGCGCGATATTCCCACGGAGGCTTTCGGAGCCGGCCTCCGTCGGCATCCCCTGGACGTCGATGACGTCCTTCATTCCGATGGGGATCCCGTGAAGGCTGCCTGCGAATTGGCCCCCGATGGCCAGGTCATCGGCGATGCGGGCCGCTTCACGTGCGCCGCGTTCGTCGATATGCGCCCAGGCCTGGGCATACTCCTCTGTGGCCCGGGCACGATCCAGAACAGCGTCGAGCAGTTCAACAGCGGACAAGTGGCGACGCCGGATGAGTACAGCTGCTTCCGCGATGCCCAGTTCCCACGCTTCCGTCAAGGATTCACCTCCCGTTTTGCGTCGGTCTCCTTTTCCAAAAGGATTTGCTGTTCAAAGGCAGCCTTCAGGGAATCCATCCCAGTCCGGAAGTCGCGGTAGGCACTCTCCAGCGCGGGAAGGTCCTGCTGGGCAATCGAAGCTCCAACCAGCTCACGGACGATTGCCAGTTGGTGACTGCTCAACGGCAGCGCCTTGTTGGATGCTTGACTCATCGGTGCGCCTCCGGGGTGAGCCGTCCATCGCGAACCACGCAGACGCCGTCTGCCAGAACAAAACGTACATCCCTGAAATCCTCGGCGTTGGCGACCACTACATCCCCGACTCGCCCAGCCTCGAGCCGCCCGCTTCCGGGTGCGATGCCCGGGACCAGATCAGCCACGGCAGAGGTTGCCATGGCGACGGCACCCGCCAGGGATCGGTGTCCGTGCGCCGCAATATCCTGGACGGCAGAGATTAGCTCGTCATGGTCCCCGTCGTGTCCATAGTCGGTCCCGATGACTGAGATCAGGCCGGTTTCCTGAAGCAGCAAGTCCCAGTGCTCGCGCGTAGTCACCGTTCGCCGGCGGTGCAGGAGATCAAACACTGAAGCCTCAGCCGGCCAACCCATTTTTCTGCCCAGGACAGCCAGTTCGTAGGCCTCGGCTGGCGTGTGGGACGGGTGGTTGGCGTGCGCGGCAATGACCGTGGCTCCCGTTCCAGCAAGCTCGGGCATCAGTTCCCTTAAGACGCTGGAGGTCGCGGATGCGCTGTGCACGATGGCTGGCACGCCAAACTTCGACGCTGCACGGACGCCCTCCCTGATTCCTTCAATGGCCGGGACAAATGACGGCATCACGGTGTCCCTGACGAGCTTCGCCAGCTGGGTAGCTGTGAAGGCGTCCGCCAGGCCTGCGTCCTGCGCCGCCGCAGCAAGGGCTGCCGGATCAAATGCGCGGGTATCGATAAACCTGCCCAGGACTGCTTCCTTGATGCGGCGGGCTTGATCAATGGTGACTCGAATGCCGGAGGATTTTTGGATAGCCGCGGGGATATAAACAAGGTCCTGCCCTCCCCCGCCCAACGTTTGACCGCCGCCCAACTCACCGATGGCGACAGCGCCGTCGTCGAGCATCCGCTCAATGGTGAGTTCGCCCGCTTCGGTTGTGAGACCCTGGCCATCCGCCAAAGCTGCGGCCCGCAAGCAATGCGGTAAATGCGTCGTTGCACCACGGACGTGTACGGCGTGCCTTTTGTCTGCTTCGCGGACATCGTCCATGGATGCGAAACCACAGAGGCTGAGCACTGTGGTGGTTCCCGCCAGAAGGTGCCTGTCCAGATTCGCCATCCATCGCTCGGCAGGCAGCGCCGGTGCCGCACTCGGGAACAGCGGGCCCGGGGTCACTCCGTGGGTGTGGATATTAATCAGGCCTGGCATGACCACGCACCCGGATGCCTCGATGACTTCGCCGTTAAACGGCTGATCTGCATCCCATCGGTGGAGCACATCCGCGATGCGGCCATCGCGGATGACTACCGCGCCGCCGTCGATGACTGTGTCGCCGGACGCCGTAATAACGGTGCCTCCACGGATGAGCGTAGACATTCAGGCCCCTCTCGGCTAGTTTCATCATATCGAAGTTTGCTTCACTATAGCCGTAACGCTGCGGCGCAGGAACCCCCGAGATGGAGAAGCCAATGGCACAGCCACCCAAGCAGCGGGATTTCGTCGGATATGGCGAAACGCCGCCAGAGTTCCGCTGGCCGGGCAATGCCAGGGTGGCAGTTTCCCTCGTGATCAATGTGGAAGAGGGCGCTGAGCGCAGCATCGCCCGCGGCGACAAGGCGGACGACCTGGCGGCACACTGGATTCCCGCCCAGCCAGCAGCAGTGCGCAACATCGACCTGGAATCGGCCTTCGAATACGGCTCCAGGGCCGGCATCTGGCGCTTGCTGAGGATCCTGCGGAAACACGGAGTCCAAGCGACCGCCTTCTGCTGTGCCGCAGCGTTGCAGCTCAACCCTCCAATTGCTGCAGCGTTGGTTCGCGACGGTCATGAGATCGCAGATCACGGGTACCAGTGGGACACGCACACAGACCTCGACGACGACGTGGAGCAGCGCCTGATTGTCGCGTCCAGGGACGCGATTATGGAGAGTACAGGCCACGTCCCCACGAGTTGGTACTCGCGGGATGGACTCAAACCGGGGACCCGACAGGCTCTCGCTACCAACGGGTTCGCGTACGAATCGAACAGTTTCAATGACGACCTGCCGCATTGGGGCAGTGGCCAAGGAAATCCGCGCCTTCCAGTCCTGCCGTACGCGGGTGATACCAACGATTCCGGGCTGTTCAAGCAATTCCCCACCGCGACAGCGTTCGGCAACCACCTCACCGCCGCATTGGACATGCTGCTCGAAGATCCCCGCGGCGGCCCCTCCGTGATGAGCGTCGGACTACACCCCCGGCTCATTGGACGGCCGGCGTACGCAGTGGCGCTCGAGCGATTCATCTCCCACGCACGCCAGAAGGATGCCTGGTTCGCGACACGCATGGACATCGTCAATGCCTGGCTGGACGTTACGGCGGGCGGAGCAGACGACCGCTGAACACACGACGGCGGCGGGTCACCGGCGTTGCAGGGCACGTCATAGGGCCTCCGGGAAGCTGCCCTCGGGCCACTTCCATTCAGGGCCAGCCGCTTCTACTCCAAAGCCAGGAGCGCTCCCCATCCCGGGATCGGCCGGGCCACCCCGGCAATGCGGAGCAGGTGCCAAAGAGTCGCGATGGCACTGTCGACTACGGGAATGCCGAACTCCTGCTCAAGGCCGGCGACGAAGTATCCCGAGCGAAGGTTGGTTCCGATGCACACCACGGCATCCATGTCCGCAGTGAAGGCCGGCCTCATCAGGCCCACGACTCCGGACTTGTCCAGTCGGGCTATTTCCGGGTTGGTCATCACCACCTCCGGAACCGAAATACCCGTGACGTCAATGCCGTGGGCCGCGTACTCCTCCTGAATCAGGGCTGCAATAGAGTCGGGCCCTGGAAAAACGAGGCCGACGCGCGTCGCCTTCAAGACTGCAAGGGCCTCGACGACGGCCACGGATGCGGTGGTTGCGGGCGCGCCGCACACGGACTCAAGTCCGGCACAAAGTCCCTGATCGCCTGCGATGCCCGTCCAGGAACCGGATGTACCGTGGAAGGCGATGGCTTGCAGCTCGGCGTCATTCAACAGGGAAGGAGCCTCTCCGAGGACTCCCAGGTCAACTGGATCATCAAGCCGGGGAGGCAGACGGAAGCGGCTGTAGTGCACTCCAAGATCGGGCTGTTCCGCAAGGATCGATGCTGTGAGGGTTTCCGCATTCGAATTGCTCGACGGCACCAGGATGCCAAGCCTGGTCTTCGGGCCGGGAGTGCCCACGTTTAGTGCGCTTTGCCGAGAGAGGGCGGCGTCGAGATCGCGAGCATGACTGCGGCCGAATTCGTTTGGTTGCTCCACCAATGTGGCAAGGAAGCGTCGTACGTCAGGCTGTCGCCGGCTTCCAGCACGAAATCCTGGCCACCGATGGTCGCCACCAGAGTGCCGGCCTGCAGGATGACACATTCCTCGCCCTCGTGGGAGTGCGGAACGTGTGCGCCCTCGAAGTTGGCTGGAATGGTCATGCTGATGACGCCGAGCTTGCGCTCCGAATCCGGAACGATCAGCTCCATGATGATGCCCTGGGAAGGAATTTCGATGCGTCGCCGATCGGCCCGGCGTACCAGCATGTGGTCCTGGCCCTCATTCGGGTCCATGAACATGCTTGCCAACGGAAGGTCCAGCGAGTTTGCCAAACGAAGCAGCGTCGCAAAGGAAGGATTACCGATTCCGCGCTCGATCTGGCTAATGAGTCCCGCGCTGACGCCTGCGCGTTCAGCAAGCTCCTCCACCGTGAAACGGCCGAGGCGCTGCTGTTTGATCATGGCCCCGAGATGGGCAATCCAGAAGTCGCGTTCCAGGGACTCGGTTACTTCGCCTTGTGCTGTGTCTGTACCGTCCACGACGACTCCTTCATTAGTCCTCGGTTTTGCGTCAGTATATCGAAGATGATTTCGCTTGGATGCCTTTTTGAAGGCAACGGTTTCGACGGCGGATGCGTCCTTGGCAAGGTTGCTCACGCCGCCCGCAACCCGGCGTAACCGGTAAGCATGGAAGCAACCTCTTTCTCCCAATAGACGGCACAACGGTCAGCGCCACGGCTGAAAACAGTCGCCGCTGCGGCCATTGCGGGCGCAGGAACTCCAATGCTGTAGCCAGCCCCTGCAACAATGTCGACCACATGCTGGATGGCTTCCTGCAAGGCTTCGGGGCGCTCTTCCCCATGTCGACGCAGATCCGTGCCCAGGTCAGTCGGGCCCACCCACCCTCCGGCAAAAGCGTCACTGTCAACGAACTCCTTGACCCGTTCCACAGCTTCTGCCGTCTCGAACAACACGGTCAACAAGGGAGAGAAGGAATAGTCCAACCCAAAGGACGAAGCGGGCGTGACTTGGTGGGGACGTGAACCCACGGGGGCGTACCTCGTAGCCTCGTAAGCCCGTTCGAGTTGGTCCACCGTGCGCAGCTGCGGAAGGACTATCTCGTCTACCCCGGTGTTCGCGAAGGCCACCAGTGTGTTCGGTTCCAAGTCCGGTACCCGCACTGCCACGTGCACCCCGGAGCCAGCCAGCCGTTGCACTGCATCACGGCATTGCCGGACGGAAATCCCCGTCTGTTCAGCGTCCAGGACAAGGAAGTCCACCCCGGCGTGCGCGAGGAGTGCCAGCAAAGTAGGGGTGGGGTCGGCGGTGATGATGCCAACGCTGCGTTTCAGGACCGGAGGCTGTTCCTGGTTCACGTGTGGTCCTCCTGAAAGTGATGATGACGAATGGATCTGGCCTTGCCGTCCGCTGGAGACTTCACTCATCCGGGACGAATTGCCAGTCAGCAGGCTTGCTCACACCAACTACGAGATCCACATTTTCCGAACCGTCGTTGGTGAGTCCGTGGGTAGTCCCGCGGGGGATGTAGATGCCATCGCCCGGTTTTGCCCGGTAGGTGAGGTCGCCAAGATGGACAATCGGGGTCCCGCTGACGACAACATAGAACTCTGATGCGTCCGGGTGATGGTGGCACAGGTGGTGCTGGCCGGGAAGGATCCGGCCCCAGCTGACGCACAAATCATCTGAACCGCTGAGGTCCCGGGAGATGAGTGTGCTGACCAGGCCTTGGTCGCGCTGACCGTTGAGTCCTACCTTGTCCAAGGCAGTAAAGCCTTGCTCATGGACGTTGTGCACCAGCCGATCGATGTTGACTGTGGCTGTTTGCCCGTCACCCGTTCCCATCACGCCGCCCCCTCGAAAGCAGCCTCGGCCGGTCTGGCGTTTACCTCCACGGGCGGGTGCTCCATCCACCACCGCGCAATCTCCTCACGGGTGGCGAACCAGACTCCCTCTTTGGCAAAGGCGTACTCAAGAAAACGGCGCACTCCGTGGGCAACGCTGGGCCGCCCGCCAATCCTCAAATGCAGCCCGACTGACATCATCTTGGGCACGGTTTCGCCTTCAATCAGCAGGCAGTCCAGAGAGTCCCTCAACACGTTGAAGAAATCCTCCGCGGTGCCCAGGCTCCCGTTGCCCCAGAAGCGGGCATCGTTCGTGTCACCCGAGTATGGCACCACCAAGTGATTGTGCGTGCCGGCCTTCACATAGTAGGGAAGATCGTCTGCGTAGGAATTGGAATCGTAAAGAACGCCTTCCTCGGCCAGGATGGTCCGGGTGTTCTCGGTGATGCCCTCACGGACATACCAACCCACCGGCCGCACTCCGGACACGGCCTCGACGGCGGCCAAGGACTTCCGGATTTCCTGCCGTTCTTCATCCGGCTCCATTCCCACCGTTCCGCGCCACTTGTAGCCGTGGGCGCAGATCTCATGACCATCCCGGACAATAGCAACGGCCGCGTCCGGATTCCGTTCAAGGGCAGCTCCACAGGCCATAACGGTTGCTGGAACGTTGTACTCCCTGAACATGCCCAGGTATCGCCAAATGCCGACGCGGCTGCCGTATTCGAAGAAGGACTCCTTCATAAGGCTGCGCCGCGAGGGGTCAGAGGACCATCCGCCAAAGATGGAAACGTCCTCGTCCCGCTCATCTCCTGCTTCGATGGAACTTTCAGCGCCTTCCTCGTAGTTCAGCACCAAGGAGACGGCAACCTTGGCACCGTGAGGCCAAGTGACAATCGGGGGATTCTCCCCATATCCAATCAGGTCCCGCATTGACTCTCTCCTTGCTGTTCATGGTGACGGGAGTTCATTTAGAGCCGCCGTCCTTCGTAAACCTTGCGGTGGGCCGCCAGCGATGTCTTGAGCATGCCCTGAACGTCATCAATGACGTTTCCGTGGGCGGGCCCTATCAAGGTGGCTGGGTAGTTTTCCAAGGATTCCTCGATGCTTCGGAACGCTCTGCCGACATCAACGAATTTGGTCCAGTACAGCGCACGGCCCGTGCCATACGCCGCCTGCTCCACGGACGGCGGTTCCGGCATCTCAGATGAGAGCAAGCGGCACTGCCCTGGCAGATGCACGGGTTCGTCGTCCTCATCCGGTCCCGGTATGTCGTGGATATAGGAAAAGCCATCGGAAACAAACATGATCCCCGCACCGGAGTCGTAGCCCCAGAGAGTGTTCTCCAGGTCGCGGATGTAAGCCGGAAGGAAATGGAACTCCCTGTCCCCCAGATCAATCGACTCCCCAGCACGCCTGGCCGTCAGACGGTCTGCATACTCGGGGAAATGGAGTGCATAATCACGAACGTCCCCAACTACGACAGCCGAGGGATAACGCTCCAACAGAACGGGAAGATTACCAGCATGCGGGATTTCCGGATGCGTCGGGAAGACGTAGTCCAGCGATCTGCTTCCAAGGGCATTCTCCAGTTCGGCCAGGACCGTATCCCTGTGCGCGGGATCTCCCGTGTCCACCAGGATGGATGCTTCGGAGCCCATCACCAGATAAGACGAGACGTGGTAGTGGACTTCCTGTCCCTCGGCGCTGGCGGACAGGCAACCGCCCAGCCAATGCACACCCTCTGCGATGACGCGACCCTTGGTGGACTCCCCGCCCGAAACCTCGACACTCACTGGCTACCTACCTTCCTGATCGCCTCGGCCAGGATGGCGGCCTCGGCGGCAGATTCGCTAGCGCCAACGATGGGTTCGCCGTACCCGGGTCCGATCGCCTCAACCTGCCGCCGAAGGATTACTTCTTCAACGTCCCGCCCAATGTCCCTCGTATCCGCCTGGGCAAACCACTGGAACTTATGCAGTCCCGCCGCCGGGGAGCTCCCCACGGAGCTGTCTGGGGAGCGATGCGTGAATGCGTCCGAGGTCAGGAGCACCTTGGAGACTGGATCGAAGATCCAAAGTGTTGGCAGCAGCCGCATCAACGGCGATACGAACTCCAACGTCAGGCCGTCCATAACCTCCACTTCACGGGAGGTTCCAGGATTGACCATGATGCGCTGCGGTGATGCAGCCATCCTCGGCACCGTAATTCCCCCGGTGTACCAGACCGATTCGACATTGAACCGTGCTTCGATGGCCGGAAGGTTCAGGCAACATTCCATTTCCGTTCGTGTCAGCACCACAACCAGTGGTTCCCCTTGTTCCAGGAGAGAGTCCAGCTGCCGGATGATGTCTGCCTCATGAAGCCGGATACCCGTATCCACCAGCACCGAGCCGTTGTCTCCCTTAATGAGGTAGCAATTGACAGCCTGGGTGGTTCGGGTGCCGGGCGGGCACCAGCTGACGTTTTCATCCAGGACGATATTTGCTCCCAAACGATAAATGCGGTCTCCGATGAGGCTGTGGGCGCCGGTGACCGCCGCCCGTTGGGCTGTACGTGGATTCAACGGCTTCTCCTCTCCGTGGTTCCGTCGGTCGAATCAGGAGCTGGCGCGGGCCGAATCCCACACCTCAATGGCTTGGTCCAGCGTGCAGACATCGTGGCGGGCCCTCATGACAGTCAGCGCAGCGTCGTGGATCACGGTGTCGTAGGCGCCCACGGCGTCCTCGATCAGGACTGCATAGAAGTCGTTATGAACCGCGTCCCGCAGCGTGGCCTCGACGCAACCGCCTGTAGAGACGCCTACCAAAGCGACTGATTCGATGCCCTGGCTCCGTAGCAGGAGCGCCAATTCCGTGCCCACGAATGCGCTGGGGCGGCGCTTGGTGATGACGACTTCGCCTTCTTCAGGCATGCACTCGGCGCAGAATTCCGTGGCCGGATCGCCCTTGAGGCTGAGCCTCCCAAGATCGATCGGCCGCCCGTTGGCAGCCGTGTACAAAGCCCGCAGCCAAGCGGCGGGCGAGCTGGCGCCGTCGGGAAGGTTTTCGACCCGGATGTGGAAGATCGGCACGCCATTCTTCCGCGCAGACTCAATTGCCCTGCCGCAGTTCTTGGCCACGGCAGGCATCATGCTCAGGTCGTGGCCGGAATCGCCGATGGCGCCGCCGGCGTAGACGGCTCCTTCCTGCATATCGATAACCACAAGGGCCGTAGTGGCCGGATCCAGTAACTCCTGCAGGGTGTCGCGGACCTGCTTTCCGCAGATTTCAATCATCGAAGTCTTCCTTCTGTAGGGTGATGCCGGCCGGGTTTCGACGGCGACCGGCCGGCATCACTCGTAGCTACCGGCGGCCTAGCGGCCCAGGGAATTGAAGTAGATTTGGCCGTTGGTCAGTGGAACCGCACCCGTGAGACCGTCCCTGGTGACCAGCACTCCCCTGGTTTCAACGAGCGACAGAATGGCTGCGCCCTCGTCCACCAGCCCGGCCATCTTCTTCAGGAGGCCATCGCGCTTTTCCGTTTCCTGGTCCGGAGTGGCCGCGAGTTCGCTGCGTGCCTTATCGAACTCCGGGTTGGACCACCCGGTGCTGTTGCTGGGAGCGGCCGTGCCGTAGAACGCGTAGCTGTAGAAGGCGGGATCGGCAATGACGATCGGCTCCGAGTACAGCACCGCCTGGTACCGGCCATCGATGAGCGCCGTCGAGAAGTCGGTGGAGCTGGCCACATTCTGCAATTGGACGTCGATGCCGACTTCCTTGAGCATGGACTGGATCAGGACCGCAGACTTTGCGGCTACGGGTCCAGGACGCGTAACGCTGTAACTAAGGGTCATCGGGAAACCATTGCCATATCCGGCTTCGGTGAGCAGCTTCCTGGCCTCGTCCTTGTTGAACTTGTAGATCGGGGAGTCCCCGACATTGGGGAAGATTGAACCTGCGGGTTCACCAAATCCGGCGTACGCACCCTTGATCAGCGCCTCGCGGTCGATGGCCATGGAGACTGCGTGCCGAACCTTGGGGTCGGCAAGCGGACCGGTCTTCGTGTTGATCATCATGGTGTCTCGGGTCTGGCTGGGGCAGTTCAGGACAGTCACGCCGGGAGACTTCTCCAGTGACTTGTACTGGTCGTATTCAAACCCATTGGCTACCTGCACTTCGCCGGTTTCCACCAACTGGCTGCGGGTAGCGGTGCTCTGGACAGCCTTGACGGACACGCGCTTAACCGTTCCGCGAGTGCCCTCCCACTGAGGATCGGCCGTCACCGTCAGGGAAGCTCCGGGAGTAAACTCTTCCAGCTTCCAGCCGCTGTAGTCGGCGAGGTTCTTGGAAAGCCAGGCGTTGGCGGTGGGGTCATCCGCCGTGGCATGCTTCTTTGCCTCGGTGCTGTCGTGGATGTAGAAGAGGTTGTTTTGCAATGATTCTTCTGTGTAAGAGGTAAGTCCGGTGGTGTTCAACTGGAAGGTGCGCTCGTCGATCACCTTGACCAGATTGTCAACGTTGAAGCCGCTGCTCTTCAGCGTCCCCTTCATAACCGGCTGACGCTTCATGCCGATGTCGAAGCTCCATCGGACATCCTCGGCCGACAGTGTGTTTCCAAACTGACTGGTGAGCTTGCGAAGGGTGACTATCACGCCCGTTCCGTCGGGGCTTGGTTTGGCGCTTTCGGCCAGCCTGCCAGATACCTCTGTGGACGGCGCGGGGCAAGACTTTCCGTCGCTTGTTCCAACCTTGTATTCAAGGAGTTGCGAGCCGAGTCCACTCAGCACCACGTGGGAGGCGCTGCCGCCCCACGGTGCGGGCGTCAGGCTGTCAGGCAGGGCGCCCACAGCAACAACAACGTTTTCAATGGATTTGGTAGCTGCAGTTTGCGGGGCTGGACCCCCGCAGGCAACAAGGCTTGTGGTGAGGGCTATTGCAGCGCCTCCGGTGAGCAAACGCAGACTTTTCATGAAGGTGGCTCCGTTTATTGGGGGGAAGCTACGGCTGTGCAGTCTCGTAGCGGTATGCCCGCTTGTGGCCGGCCCGGATGATGGGCTCCACATCGCGGATGTTGCTAATGAAATTGCCGTGGGTTGGGGCCACGGATGTGACGCCGAGTTCATCAATAAGGTGAAGGACGCGGTCATATACTGCGTCTGCGTCATTTGCGAAGCGTGCCCAATAAAGGGCACTTCCGGTGAAGAAGGCCGCATTCTCGACGGCGATGGGAACCTGCAGTTCGCCGGTGGTCAAACCGCATTCGCCCGGGAGGTGTACCGGGTCTTCGTCGTCGAGTTCGGGGCGGTGCATGTAACAGAAACCGTCGGCGGTGAAGAGGACGCCGGCTCCAGGCGCGAATCCCCATTGGGTGTTGGGCAAGTCCCGGATGAGGGCTTCCACCACCACAAACTCCTGCCCACCAAGATCCACCTTGTCCCCGGGCACCTTTGCGTGGAGATTCGGAACGATCTGCGGGTAAAACAAGTGGTAGTCGCGAATGTCACCCACCACCTGGATGTTCGGATACTTCTCCACGAGCCTTGGCAGGTTTCCGGTGTGCGGAAGCTCAGGGTGCGTGGGGAAGACGTAGGTCAGCTCCCGTCCATCCAGCAGCTCATCCAGAGTGCTTGAAATGATTGGCCAACTGGACGGGTTACCGGTATCGACCAGGATGGACGAGTGTTCGCCCTGGACCAGGTAGGTGGAGTTATGGCCGTGGATCACGCGGTCGGCCAGGTGGAACGGGAGGCAGGAACTCATCCACGTGACGCCCTTCGCGACGCTGCGTGGGAGGTCGCTACTCATAGTCTCTACGAGTTGTTCTTCCATTATTCTCTCCTAAACCAACTGCGGGGTTAGCGCGTCGAGCATGAAATCGAGGTGCCGGCGAACCACGTCGCGTCCCTTGAGAACGCAGCCGCGGGAGGGTGCGATGATCTCTGGATCCAAGGTGTCGAACTTGTCCTGGAGCCACTCCCTCAGGGGCTCGCACGTGGAGCGCGGGATCCACTCGTACTTCGCATACAGGTGCCCGGCCACCTGTTCCACCGTGGTGGTGTCCTCCACTGTGGAGTCGATAATGCGCTGGCCGTCGGGCCGGTCCATAACGCCGTGCGTGAAGGTATCCGAGGTGAACAGCGTGCCCGTTTCCTGGTCCCAACCCCAGAAGGTGGGAAGGAGGCGCAGGAGGGGCGATTCCACCTGGAGCACGCGGCCGGGTGCTATCTGGATCTCGGCAGCCCTGGCCAGGGAGTCACCTTCTTCGGTTCTGTGCGCGTCGATCTGGTGGCGCCTCCCGCGCAGTGCCATCCTGCTCAGGTCATCGAAGGCATCGAAGGGGTTGATCACCCCGCCAGTGAAGAGCCGCTCGATGTCGAACCGCCCGGCGATCCGTTCGAGGTTGGACACACAGTCCATCTCGCTTCGGGTGAAGAAGATGGATACTCCCCCGCCTTCACCAATGAGCTCCGCCAGGTCGTCAAGGATCTCTTCGCCGTGGACAGCCAAACCTGAATCAACCAAAAGGCTGGAGGTTCCTTCGGCCAGGAGGTAGGCGTTCGACGGCTGGAAGCCTGTTGCACCTTGCGGAACCCAGCTCACGCGGCCGTCGAGCGGGATGTTCCCGCCAAGGACCGTCAACTTGTCTGCATGCAATGAAGTGAACATATCTTCAATCTATTGAATCTGGATGGTTTGTCAAGGATTTTCTTTGGGCGCCTAACCCTGCTGCACGGCAGGCTCTACGACCGGCTCTGCAGCAGGGGCCGGTTTCGAGGGACGCCTAACGCCACTTTTTACGTTGTTGCGTGTCCTGGGATCCAGCAGCGTAATCAGGGTGTCCAACAGCACGTAACCAAGGAGGCTGGTAGCACCCATGATCAGCACAAACCCCTGTATGACGGGTACGTCGCCCTTAAGCACCCCGTCCAATGACCAGCCACCAACACCTGGCCAGGAGAAGACACTTTCCACAATTGCCGCACCGCTCAACGCGGCGGCAAACAACAGCACCATGTAGGTCATCAAGGCTCCCCTCACGTCGCTGAGGGCGTAGCGGAACACCTGCAGCGGCTTCAGTCCGCAGGCCCTCGCAAATTCGATCTGCGGTGAGTTGAGGACTTGGAGGAGACCGGTCCTGACGGTCTTTCCAAAGGGAGCCGCAAAAAACAAGCCCATGGTGATAATCGGCAGCACTGCCCTGCTGAGGATGGATTGCATCGTCCCCCATTGCCCGGCGAGCATCGCATCCAGCGCCAAAGATCCCGTGACTTTAGGTGGCGGGATATCGGAGCTGGAAAGCATGCCCAAGGGTGCGGGGGCCAGATGGAGTTGCTGATAGAAGATAAAGAGAAGAAGGAGCGCCAGGACAAACTCCGGCATGGCCATGAGGACGGAGACCCCTGCAGTGAATGCCTTGTCTGCCACGCGCCCATATCGGTAGGCCGCAAGGGTACCCATTCCCATTCCAATGAGCAGGGCCAGCACCAGCCCAGGCACCAGATAGACAAGCGTGTTGGGCAACCGCGTCCAGATCTCGCTGGAAACCGAGCTTCCGGTGAAGAAGGAATTTCCCAGATCTCCGCTCAACGTCCGGCCAATGTAATCGAAGTAGCGGTCCCAAAAAGGCTTGTCCAAACCGAGCTGGCTATTGATCCGGGCAATATCGGTTTCAGTAGCGTACTCACCCAATAGCGCCACGGCCGGGTTACCGGGGAGCAGGGAAACCAATCCAAAGCTCAGGGTAATGAGTCCCAACAGGAGTAAAAGGGCAATAACAATACGGGAGAGGATGTACCGGATCATGCCATGGCCTCCTTGGCTCCTGGGTTGTAGGGAATGGGAGGCATTGCCGCGGACATCAGGGCCTGCGTGTAGGGCTCCTGGGGATTGGAAAGAACGTCATCCGTGGAACCTGTTTCAACGAACCGTCCGCGGTGCATGACAGCCACGCTGGTACAAAAGTGACGGACTGTATCAATGTCGTGGGAAACGAAGACATAGGTCAGGCCCCTTGCCACCTGGAGCTTGGCCAACATGCGCAGGATGGATGCCCGGATGGTCAGGTCCAGCGAGGACGTCGGTTCATCCAGGACCACCAGCGTCGGGTCAGTCACGAGGCAGCGGGCAATGCCCACCCGTTGCTGTTGCCCACCACTGAGGTTGGCGGGACGCCTGCCGAGGAAATCCTGCGACAACCCCACCTCTTCGAGCGTGTCCGTGACACGGCGCAGACGTTCGGCCCGGGAGCCATATGTCTTCGCAACGATCAGCGGCTCTTCGACGATTTGGCGGATCGTCAAACGCGGGTTCAGGGACGCGAAAGGCTCCTGGAACACAATCTGCCAGCGCCGGCGTCGTTTTCTTAGCTGCGCTTTCGACAAGTCCCGGATGTCCTCGCCCTCCAGGAGGATCGTGCCCGAATCGGCTTCAATGAGCCTGAGAATCAGGCGGCCCAGTGTGGACTTGCCGGAGCCGCTCTCGCCAATGATTCCCAAGGTTTCGCCCCGTTCGACGGCCAATGAGACTCCGTCCACCGCAGTGACGAGTTGCCCTTGGGGGCTTCGGAACGTTTTCCTGACATCCTTCAGTTCGATGATGGGCATGGTTAGGCACTCCTGGATGGAGAGAGAACGGTGGGATTCGTTGTGTCGGAAGTTTTCGGCTGCGCGCTGGCGGGCCTCCCGGCCTCCGGCTCTGCTTTGCCGGGCGCAGCGGCCTTCGGCTGCACCACTGAGTCAAGCAAGGACACGGTGTAGGGATCCTTCGGATGGACAAAAACCTCAGACACGGGACCATGTTCAACAATCCGGCCGCGGTACATCACCAGGACGCGATCGCAGTAATTGGCCACCACTCCAAGGTCATGCGTGACGATCAACATTGACCGTCCACTCCCTTTCGTCAACCGGGTGAGCGTGTCCAGTACCTGGCGCTGCACGGTGAGGTCCAGGGCCGTGGTCGGTTCATCCGCAATAACCAGACGTGGGTTGAGGTACAGCGCCATGGCGATGACGACGCGCTGAGCCATACCGCCGCTGAGTTCGTGCGCATAGCCACGCATTACCCGTTCGGGTTCGTTGACACCGGAGGAGGCCAATAAGTCGAGCGCCCGGCCACGTAATTCGGCGTCCGCCCTCAGCCCGTGGGCTTTGGCGATGTTTGCGAACTGCTTCTCGATGCGGACCACCGGATTCAACGCGCTGAAGGGGTTCTGCGCCACGAAGCCGATCTCTCTGCCACGGATATGGCGAATCTGCCGCTCCGGCAAACGGATCAGATCCTGGCCGTGGAATTCGGCAGTACCTTCCATGACACGTCCGGGAGGCATCAGCAGCTTGATCACCGAGCGCACAACAGTGGACTTCCCTGATCCCGACTCACCCACGATGCCCACGACTTCGTTGGCGCCGACATCGAAGGAGATACCGTGCAGGGCCCGCGTTATTCCGCCGCGGGAGTGGAACTCGGTGACGAGGTCCTGTACGTGAAGTCCTGTCATCATCGCGCCCTTTCCACTCGCTCGATCTTGGTTTCGATTCCCCCGGCGATCACGTTCAGGGAACCAATCGCCAGGAGCATGGCAAGCGTGGGAAAGGCAGCAGCCCACCATTCCCCGCGAATCAGCATGCTGACGCCATCGTTGATCATTGCCCCCCACGTGGGTGTAGGCGGCTTCACGCCTACACCCAGGAAATTCAATGCAGCAATGGTTCCGAGCGCGTTGGCAGCGGTGAGCGTTGCCTGCACCAGGACCACGCCATATGCGTTGCGGAAGATGTGGTTGAAGGCGATGCGGATCGGAGAACAACCAATCGCTGCGGCAGCCTCCACATATCGCGCGGACCGAAGTGCCAGCGCCGCAGCGCGGGAAAGTCGCACAAACCTGGGCGCAGCCACGATAGCGATCGCAAGGACCACGTCCGTCGCCCCACCACCCATCAGCTTGATGGAGACCACCGCGATCACAATGATCGGAAGGGCTGCAAATGCGTCAATGACGCGCATGATGGCATCGCCGAGCTTGCCGCTCGTTGCGAACAGGCCCAAAGGAACGCCAACTACCAGCGACAGTGCCGTGGCGGCGAGGGCAACTGGAAGGTCCAGCTTCGCAGCCTCGATGGTGCGGGAGAAAATGTCCATCCCATTTCCATCAGTGCCAAACCAATGGGTCCCGTTGGGTGCAATACCGATTGCGTCCGTATCCGGACGCAATGGGTCGTGCGGCAGTGGAGCCACCATGGCCATAAGCGGCAATCCCACAATGATGGTCACCGCGATTGCGACCATGATGGTGCTCGACCGGTTCATCAGGAGGCTCTGGCCGCGGCGGGCCCACCCCGTGACGCGGAGGCCGGGCGATGTACGCGGAAGCCCTTGAATGCTCATGGAGCCTCCTCACGAAGTCCGCGGGAGTTTGAGAGGGAGTTGTTAGGTGTGCTCGCGTTGAGCCCACTCACAATGTATTGAAGATCGTCCTGGCTACGGACCGATGGCTGGTACATGTTCAGCTCCTGTTCGGACCTTGACGGGCGAGCGCCTCATATCAAAGTCTCATCACTTTATTGAATTTGACTGTAGCGCCAAGTGTGACGAATTGCACTCCTTTTTGGGAAAATCGCCGGATTGGCGCACTTATAGGAACTGCAGTGCGGATTCTGCCACGCTTGCCCCTCCGTGGCCACTTGTGCCCCTGGAAGCGGCCACAAGACAGTCGGAACCATTGACATCACCGAGAAGTGACTTCAATATAGTGAGCAAGTGCCGCTTGAGATGAAGCTGCTGGCTGTCATGCCCGCCAGCACAGATAAATGAGGAACGGAACCTACCATGGACGACTTTCAAGAAGCAGCAGCCGCAGTTGGCACCAGGCAGCCAGCTCCCGGCCAGCCAGTAAAGTACCTCCTCCACGACGGTGAGCTGGTGGACTATGCCGATGCCCGCCTTCATGTGCTGAGCACATCACTGAAGTACGGCGTCGGGGTCTTTGAGGGCTTCCGCGCGTACTGGAGCGAGGACGAGCAGCAACTGTACGCGTTCCGGGTGGCCGACCATATGAAGCGACTGATCGATTCCATGCGGGTCGTGGAAATCGAGGGCCCACAGGACATCGACCAGCTCGGCGACCAGCTGCTCGGACTCATTCGCGCCAACGACCTGCGGGGCAACCTCCATATGCGGGCGCAGGTATTCGTCGATTCCAAGGATGGCAAGCCGGAAGACACGGGTCCCTCTACTGTCTTCATGGCAGCCATTCCCATGGGCAACTACTTCGGCGCAACTGGCCTGGATGTGCAAATCAGCAGTTGGGCCCGCCTCTCCGATCGGTCCATGCCGCCCAGGGTCAAGTCAATTGCCAATTACCAGAACGGGAGGCTGGCCCTGTTGGAAGCCAAACGAAACGGCTATGACGCCGCGCTGCTTCTTACCGAAAGCGGACATGTGGCTGAAGGCGCCGGTTACAACGTCTTCATGGTCCGCCAAGGGAGGCTCTGCACTCCCCCCGTCACCGACAGCATTCTTGAAGGAATCACCCGGGACAGTGTCCTGCACCTCGCCCGGACGGAACTGGGGCTCGACGTCGACGTCCGGCCCATCGACCGCACCGAGCTGTACTCAGCTGACGAAGTGTTTGTCTGCGGCAGTGCCGCAGAAGTAAACCACGTTGCCTCGGTTGACCGCACAACTATCGGCGACGGAACAGCCGGAGACCTCACCCGCAGCCTCCAGGACCTCTACCGTAGGGCCGTGATCGGGCAGGTCGCCCAAGACCAGAACTGGGCAATACCCGTCTACCCGTCCTGAATGGAGGCACGCATGAACGAAACGCAGACGCTGCAGGAAGTGCCGCGCGTCGGATTTGGCAACGCCTCACTATCCTTCGAGTCCGCAGCCAAACCAGAACTTACCGTCGATCAGGGCGAGCATTTCTGGCTGGATGCGCGCAGCCTGCTCACTGGTGGCCTCTTCGAGGAGACCGGGGAGTACGAGAAACTGTCCATCCCTGTCACTGGTCCGGTTGCCGTTCGCGGAGTGAACCCCGGCGATATTTTGCGAATAGACATCCACGAAATCAGGATCCACGATCGCGGTGCGATGGTGACGCTGCCAGGACGCGGCGGGTTCACCGACGGCCTAGGACGGGCAGGCCATGTAGTGGAGATCGCCAATGGCCATGTTGTGTTCGATGAGGACACAACCATTCCTGTGCGTCCCATGGTGGGGAAGATCGGAGTGGCATCTGTGGGTGCCGGCCCGAACTCCAGCACCGTAGGAATCCATGGCGGCAATATGGATTGCAAGGACGTAACTGCAGGTTCCGCCGTCGTGATCCCTGTCCAAGTAGCCGAGGCGATGCTGTACGCCGGCGACCTGCACGCGGCGCAGGGGGATGGCGAGTGCTCGCTGACCGCGGTCGAGGTCGAAGGCAGCGTGCGGCTCTCCTGCACGGTTGTTCCTGGGTCCACAGTTCGAGTTGCAGACGGCATCCAGCGGCCAGTGGTCCTCAGCGGCGGTTCGGTCATAACAATCGGCGACGGCGACACCCTGGATGAGGCGGCAAGGCTCGCCTTGGACGACATGCTGGAACTGCTCCAAAGCGACAGGCAATGGTCGCGGGAAAAGACCGCGATGCTGCTGAGCGCGGCCGCGGACGTGTCCGTTTCACAACTGGTCAACGCCCGTGTCTCGGCCAAGGTCACGCTGGCCTCGCGCTATTTCAGTACTGAACCCTTCTCCTTGGAAACTCCCGACACTACGAATGCGCAGGTCCCCCATGTTTGATCTCCTCCTGACCAATGGGTTGGTCGTCACGCCCTCCGGAGCCAGCAAGCTGGATATTGGTATTTCCGATGGCAAGATCGTCTCGCTTCGGGCACCGGGCGCGGGCGCACCCGACGAAGCCCGGGAGACGGTAGACCTTAAGGGTCAGCTCGTGGTGCCCGGCGGCGTGGACCCACACGTCCACACGAATTCCGTCCTTCCAACCGCTGCCGAGAGCGGCATCATGTGCTTCGGACCGGACCGCGTCAGCGAGGGAGCCATTTACGGCGGGACCACCACGCTTGTTGATTTCGCACATTGGAAGCCCGGTGACGAACTGTCCGAATCGTTCGCGCGGAAGTCAGCCGAGTGGGCCGGCTCTACCTACACCGATTACGCGCTGCATGGGACGTTCAAGGAACCCGAAATTCCCTTCGAAGTTTTGGAGCAGATTCCTGACGCAGTGGCAGGCGGCCACGGCAGTTACAAGGTGTGGATGACGAATACGACGCCGACGCGGCCGAAACAGAAAACTGACTTGGGCAACATGTGGGGGCTGATGGAGCAAACGGCTGCCGCCGGCGCGATGCTCGCTGTGCACGCCGAAGACGACGACATCGTCATGTACTCCTACAAGAAGTTGCAGCGGGAGGGCAAAACCGGCATCGAGTACATGCATCACGCACACAACAACCTGTCCGAGAAACTTTCATTTCAGCGGGCGATTACGCTTGCCCAGCACGTAGGTGCACCCATCTACCTGATGCACGTTAGTGCGCGCGAAGGCGTGGACGCCATTCGCGAGGCCCGCGGACGTGGCCAGGCTGTATACGGAGAGATCCTTCCCCACTACGCCTATTTCACAGCGGACGACTACCGGCAGAAGAACGGCGCGATTTATCACACGTACCCGTCTCTGAAGTCCGAGGATGACCGTGACTCGATGTGGGAATCGCTGCTCAATGGCTCGCTCAGCACCCTGGCCACGGATGGAGTGTGCACCGATCTGGACGTCAAAACGCGTGGCAAGACCATATTCGACGCCACCGGAGGCCATGCCGGGGTGGAAATGCGGATGGCCGTGGCCTACACCGAGGGCGTCGCAAAGCGTGGCCTGGACCTGACGCGTTTCGTCGATATAACGTCTGCGAATGCGGCGAAGATCCTTGGCCTCTATCCACAGAAGGGCGTTATCTCGATTGGCAGCGACGCTGACCTGGCAGTCCTTGATACCAGTGCGGAACGCCAAATTACGGCCTCGGATCTTCACGAGGCAGACTACACACCCTGGGAGGGCTACAAAGTTGCGGCGTGGCCGAGCATGACCGTGCTCCGCGGAACAATCATGGTGAAGGACCGGAAGCTACTCAAGGGTCCCGGAGGTTCCCTGCTCAAACAACGCGTGTCCAGCGACGTGCTCAACCGGCCGGCTTGCTGACTGCCCCGCAAGGATAGGCTGAAGCCCTGCCCGCTGGCCGAGGAACGGGCAGGGCTCCGGCCGCTACGACACCAGCGCGCGATACTTTGCCCGTCGCTGCTGGAGCCCGGGGGCACCCCGCCGGGCAAGGCCTTGGAGCTCGACGGCGATCACGTCACCTATGCGGCGGCAGAAATCAACGGGTTCTTCCGCGGCATCGGGATTCTCCTCCACCACCACGTCTACCACTCCGCTGGCTGCGAGCGCGGCAGCCGTGATGCCCTGGCTCTCCGCGAGTGCCTGTGCGTGCGAAACGGTCCGGTGCACGATGGCGCTGGCACCCTCCGGCGGCAGCGGTGCGAGCCAGGCGTTCCGGGCAGCGATGGTCCGGTCGGCGGGCAGCAGTGCCAGTGCCCCTCCTCCGGTACCTTGGCCCATCATGACCGATAACGTTGGCGTTCCGAGGCCCAACAGGTCATAGAGGGACCGGGCAATTTCGGTGGCCAGCCCACCCTCTTCGGCTTCCTTCGACAGTGCGGCACCTGCAGTGTCGATGATCGTGACCAGCGGCAGGTTCAGTTCCTGGGCGAGCCGCATGCCACGCCGCGCGTCCCTCAAGGAGGCGGGACCCATCGCTACTGGCCTGTCAGCAGCAGCTGCGTCGGAGCTGGTGCGGTGATGTCCCACCACCACACAGGAGGTCCCGCCAAAGCTGGCGAGCGCCACGAGCATTCCGTGGTCCTTGGCGCCATCGCCCGCACCGCGCAGCAGCACCACATCGTCCGCGGTCTCCCGGAGAAGCTCACCCGGAGACGGCCTGAGCGGATCCCTTGAGCGCAGCACGGACTCCCACGCGCCTACGTCCGAGGTCACTGCAGCCCCAGCATCCCGGGACGTGGCTGGGGCGTCCGCGCTGAGCAGGGAGGCAGCCATCGGGGTCACGGCAACGTTAGGACGCAACAGGTCCAGAACACGCCCAAAGTAATCGCGCAGTCCTTCAGCGGGAACCACGGCGTCCACCAGGCCGTGATCGAACAGGTTCTCGGCGGTCTGCACTCCTGAAGAGAACTGCTCGCCATGCAGGGCCTCGTACACGCGCGGGCCGAGAAAGCCCAGGAGCGCACCCGGCTCAGCCGCGGTGACGTGCCCCAACGAACCCCACGAGGCCATGACGCCCCCGGTGGTGGGATGCCGCAGATACACCAAATAGGGCAGCCCGGCCGAACGATGCGCCTGGACCGCCGCCACAATCTCCACCATGGCCAGGAACGCACTGGTTCCCTCTTGCATGCGGGTCCCGCCCGACGCCGGCATGGCCACGAGCGGGAGGCCCAGATCCGTTGCACGTTCGACGGCGGCTACGAGCCTTTGCGCCGCGTCTCGCCCGATCGAGCCGGCCAGGAAGGCAAAGTCAGATGCGACAACCACCACGCGGTGGTTGCGTATCCGGCCTTCGCCCGTGAGGACGGACTCATCACTGCCGGACTTCTCGTGCGCCGCTTCAAGGTCGGCAGCGTAGTCAGCGGACACAGCATCAGCCGAACCCGAGGAACCCTGCGCGCCACGAACCGGACGATCCCACGAAACGAAAGTCCCGGCGTCGAGCGTTTCCTCCAGCAACTCCCGGACTCCAAGCCGACGGCGGGTGGCAGTTGTCGCCATTCAGCCCACCTCCCTGGCGGCGAGCCATTCGCGGATACCGTCGCCGTGCTGGTTGAGCAGCGGCGGCGCGGTGTGGGCACGGCGTGTGGACTCAGCGCCGTCGGCGTTGTCGAAGAAGCGCAATGGAGGCCCCGGCAAAGTGACGGGCCCCAGAACGGGGTGTTCGACGCCCACCAGCAGTCCTTGCGAGGCAAGCTGCGGCCACTCGTAGACTTCCTTGAGTGTCCGGACTTTCCCGGCCGGAATGCCTGCGTCGCTGAGCTTGGCGAGGAGTGGCTCGGCGTCGTAATCGGCGAAGGCAGCCTCCACAACGTCGATGACATGGGAGCGGTTTCGGACCCGGTCCGCGTTCGTGGCCAGGCCAGGAGCGTAGGGGTCGATTCCAAAGGCGGCAGCAAACGCCGCCCACAGCTTCTCGCTCCCGACGCTGATCTGGACACTGCCACCCCGGCAGCGGAAGAGCCCGTACGGCGCAATGGACGGGTGATGGTTTCCCTGCGCTTCCGGGGCTTCACCGGCAACGGTGACCTTGGTGCCCTGGAAGGCGTGGACACCCACAAGGGACGCAAGCAGCGACGTCCGCACCACTTGCCCGCGGCCCGTATGTTCCCGTTCCAGCAAAGCAGCCACCACGCCATACGCACCGTACATCCCGGACAGGAGATCGGCGATCGGCACACCCACCCGCTGTGGATCATTGGGCCCGGAGCCGGTGAGGGACATGAGCCCGGCTTCGCCCTGCAGGATCTGGTCATAGCCGCTGCGGTGCGATTCAGGACCGTCATGGCCGAAACCTGTGATGGAGAGGATCACCAAGCGCGGGTTGATGCGGTGCATGGCGTCGGTGCTGAAGCCGAGCCGTTCCAGAACCCCTGGCCGGAAGTTTTCCACCACGACGTCGGCGCGCTCCAACAGTTGACGGAGGACGGTCCGGCCGTCCTCGCTCTTGAGGTCCAGCGTGAGGGATTCCTTGTTGCGGTTGCAGGACAGGAAGTACGTAGCTTGCGGATCGTCCTCCGGACCCACGAACGGCGGACCCCACCCGCGCGTATCGTCTCCCGTACCCGGGTTTTCAATCTTGATGACCCGCGCCCCTAGATCGCCCATCATCATGGCGGCGTGCGGACCGGCAAGTGCCCGGCTGAGGTCCACCACGAGCCTGCCGGCGAGCGGGCCTTGGGCTGATTGCAGGTTTGGGCTTACCGACGGCGGTGCGTCTGTGGCGCTTTGTGGTTGGGTCAAAGAATCTGTCAGAGCTGAAGTCATGGGAATGTCCTTGAAATTCTCAGTTGCCCAGCCGGGACATCAGCACGGCGACGGCGGCCGAGACGCCTCCGGCCAAGGAGCCTTCCAGCTCGGGGGCGAAGAACGGCGAGTGGTTCACGGGGATGGGACCGGGGCCCTCGTGCCCGGCTGCAGGAATTCCGCCGAACATCCAGAACACGGACGGCACTCCGATCGCCGTTCCCAGGTGCCCGAAGTCTTCGCTGCCCATCATCGGAGGGGTGATTTCCACCGACTCAGTCCCCAGCTGAGCGCGCAGTGCCTCGATCACGGCAGGAACCGCATCGGGATCGTTGAAGCATTGCGGGAAGCGGTACATCTCCTCGATCTCAGGCTTCGGCGCGCCGGATGCGACAGCCTCGGCCTCGATGATGCGACGGACAGCGGACAAGACTTGTCCGCGGACGTCCTCGTCGAACGTCCGGATGTTCAAAGTGAACTCCGCCGACGCCGGGATGATGTTCTCCTTGAGCCCGGCGTGAAAGGTACCGACCGTTACGACGGCGGACTTCCGCGGGTCCAGCTCGCGGGACACAATCCCCTGGAGCCGGGTGACCATGTGCGCGGCCATAACGATTGGATCGATGGCATCCTGCGGCTGGGAGCCATGCGACTGCTGGCCGTGAACCGTGACGCGAAGCGAATCGGCCATGGCCGCCACGGGACCGCTTGAAATGGCGACCGTTCGCACAGGGCGCGGCATGACATGCTGCCCGAAGACCACTTCCGGCCGGGGAGCCTTGTCCCACAGCCCGTCGTCGAGCATCGCAAGTGCGCCTGCCGCGGTCTCCTCCCCCGGTTGGAAAATCAAAACCAGGGTGCCGGACCAGGCATCCCGGTTCCCTGCCAGCACCTCGGCGGCACCGAGCAGGCTGGCCACGTGCGTGTCGTGGCCACAGCCGTGCATTACCGGAACCGACGTGCCGTCCGGCAGTGTTCCGGTGTCCGTGCTGGCGTAATCCAGCCCGGTGGCTTCCTCGATGGGCAGGCCATCGGAGTCCGCACGGAAGGCAACCACAGGACCGTCGCCGTTCCTGAGGATTCCCGCCACCCCTGTGCCACCGCAGCGGAAATGCTCAATGCCCAGTGCGTCCAACTGCTCCTCGATCAGTGTGGCGGTGGCGAATTCCTGCATGGACAGTTCCGGATGCGCGTGAAGGCGCCGGTACAACGAGTGGAGCTTGGTTGTCTGTTCGCTGTCGAGCTGAAGTGCGGTAGCTGTTTGGGTCATGGTCATGTCTTCCTTGTTTGTCAGTCGGGAGTTGTTTCGGGCGTGGCCGCTACTCGATGTGGATCGGCTTGGCCTCCATGACCTGCTTTCCGCGGAAGAACCACGCCAGCAGGATGGTTCCCAGCACGGCGATGGCGGTGGACACCATGGCCAGCGACGGCGCCAAGGGGAGCACCACGAAGACGACGACCGCCGAGACCAGGAGCGCGAAGACCGTGGTGCGGGGCTGCTTCATGGACACGATGGCCTGCACCAGGACTGCACCAAGAACCGTGGGCAGAACATACAGGCGGGTCACGAGAAGTACAGACGGCGGAATGACGCTGATCAGCCAGCTGCCCAACAGCCCGACGAAGATCGCGAGGGAGATCAGGTGGACTGCGGCAGCACCGCAGATAGCGACGACGGCGGCAAGCTCCGCACGCTTACTGCCCGGCTTGGCGCCGATGTTGGTTTGGGCGATCAAGGCCGCCGGCAGGAGCTTGTTGGAGATGTTGCCGATCATGAAGGCCTGGTACATGGCGGCTGGCCCGAGGATCGGGAAGTACGTGAGCGGCTCAACGATCCAGATGATGCCGAACGTTGCGGCGACGGCTGCGAAAGCGATCCAGAGTTGGGCAGGGCCGATGTCGAGGCCGCTGGCAAAGACCAGATACAGCGGCCCGGCGATGGAGATCAGCAATCCGCCGATCATGGTGATCTGTCCCCAGCGGGACGTGGTGCGGTTGAAGTCCGCCATGGCGGTATTCGTGGTAGCGGGAGCGGAAGTAATGGAAGACATGAGGGGTGTTCCTTTCGTGCTCAGTGGTCTGGCTGCAGGGCGGGAGTCGGGGTCAGGTGCTTGCGCCGTGCGCTCAGGCACCGACGGCCGGACCGACGGCGAGGTAGGCAGCGCCCAAGCCGATGACGATTGAGAATCCCAGTCCCCATTCGCGCAGCCAGCTCTTGCCGAGCTTCTTGGCCAACAGCAGGCAAATACCCATGACCGCCGCCGAGACAACGAAGGACAGGACGTGGATTCCGGATTTCGGCAGCTCGGTGAGTCCCAGGCAGGAGAACGCGCCGATCAGGGCGGCTGCCGGGACGATCGCCATGGCCGCCGGATTCACGGAACGGATCTTGTCGTCGCCCTTGCGGAGCAGCGGGGTCAGGATCAGGGTGGCAAGCATCCACATGGCGCCGCCGATGCTCATGGCGAAGAACGCGACCGCGAAGACGCTCTGCGTGTAACTGGCGTCGCCGAGTTTTGCTCCCATTGAACCGGCGGCGATGCCGGCTGCGGATACGTCGTAGGCGGCCGATCCGATCAGGCCAATCCTGGACAGGACAGCCGGCGCGCCAAAGAGCCCCAACAGGGCAATGGCCACGAGTGAAACGGCGAGTGAGGGTCCGATGGCCGAAACGGCTCCCGAGCGGAACGACGTCTTGATGTCCTGTGCGCTCATGTTCACGGAGGGAGCTGCGCGGCGGGCTGCCTTCATGAAAATGAGGGACTGGATGATGATGACGCCGAAGACGCCGGCAACGCAGATCCACAGGACGGGGTTGTTCGCGGCGGACAGGATGTCGGTTGAGCCGTTCGCGGCGAACGGTTGGAGTGCGAGGGATTGAAGTGCCAGGGGTTGATACATGGGGAACCTCCGGTTGGTGCCCGGCGCCAGTCCGCGGTCGACGTCCTTGTCCGGTAGGTACTGCGCTAAGGGCAAATCCTTGCCCAACGACCAGATCGGCCAGTGGGTTAGCAACACCTTCCGCTATGAGCCGGATCACACACAATAGCTGACGGAATCAGCCATATGATTGGCCGAAACAGTCAAACGAGGCCTCCTTGAAAGCTCCGACTTCCGCACCCTGATGTGACGGGGCACACTTTCAGGCAGAGAACACCCAGCAAAGGAGCACCATGACTGACACCATTGGCGAGCTGTCCGCCGTCGAACTCGCCGCCGCCATCCGCGACAAGAAGGTCTCGGCACGCGAAGCCCTGGCAGCCCATCTGGAGCGGATCGCCCAGGTGAACCCCGTCATCAACGCCGTGGTCACACTCGACCCGGAGGGAGCGGAGAACCTGGCACACCAGGCCGACCAGCTCACCGCCTCCGGTGCCGAACTCCCGCCCCTCCACGGCCTCCCCATGACGCACAAGGACACCAACAACACCGCCGGGATGCGCACCACCCAGGGGTCCCTCGCCTTGCGCGACTTCATTCCCGACGCCGACGACCTGATCGTGGCGCGATTGAAGGCGGCCGGCGTAGTCACCACTGGCAAGACCAACGTTCCTGAATTCGGGGCGGGATCGCACACGTTCAACGACCTCTTCGGCACCACCACCAACCCCTACGCGCCCACCCTGAGCGCGGGCGGCAGCAGTGGCGGAGTAGCCGCCGTCGTCGCGTCCCGCGTCCAGAGCATCGGCGACGGCAGCGACATGGGTGGTTCGCTTCGCATCCCGGCTTCCTTCTGCAATGTGGTTGGCTTCAGGCCGTCGACGGCGGTAATCCCCATGCCCTCCGACGTCAACGCGTACGCATGGCTGGGACGGACCGGGCCGATGGCCCGAAGCGTGGAAGACATTGCACTGTTCATGTCCGTGACCGCCGGCAAGGACCCCCGCGTTCCCCATCCGGCAGGCCTTGATCCGCAGGTATTCCGGTCCGGGCTGGAGACCGACATGCGCGGAGTGCGCATTGGCTGGTCACGGGACTTCGGGATTGGCGTACCCGTGGAGCCGGAAATTCTTGATCATCTTGAGCGGCAGCTGGCAGTTTTCGAGAAGCTGGGAGCGATCGTGGAAGAGGCCACACCGGATTTCAGCGAGGCCGACCTGGTATTCGGCAACACGCGGGCCATGGACTTTGCCGCAGGGCTTGGTCCAATCCTGGAACGCGCCGGGGATGTCATCAAGCCGGAAGTCCATTGGAATGTGAACAAGGGCTTGGCCTTGACTGCCCGGGATCTCATCGAGACCGCCGCGGCCCGGACCCGCCTTGAAAAGAGCGTGCAGGAGTTCTTCGGGCGCTACGATCTCTTCGCCAGTCCCTGCGCCCAGGTCCTGCCTTTTGATGCGACGCTCCGGTATCCCTTGGAGGTAGCCGGCGCGGCCTCCGAAACCTACCTGGACTGGATGCGCTCCGCCTGCCTGTTATCCGCCACAGGCTTGCCCGTCCTCAGCGTGCCCGCCGGGTTCAGCTCCGCCGGCCTGCCCATTGGCCTCCAGCTCGCCAGTAACCACTACACGGATATGCAGCTGCTCCGGTGGGGCCGCGCCTTCGAGCAGCAGACGGGGTACGCCGCCGTCGCTCCTGTCCTTGAGGCCGGGTCGAATGCTTCAACGGGCACTGCAACCCTTACGACGACGGCCGCATGAGCCGTCCGCCGCGCTTACGGGCATCAAGCAAAATGGAGACGTCGACGCCTGCAGCATACTGCGCCCAATCCGAGCCCGTGATGAAGCGGTAGAGGGAGGACATGTCCCCCACGGTCACGTCCGCAACGAGTTGGTAGTCGCCTGCGATCGCGGCTGCGTAGCGAACCACGGGAAGCTCCGCCAGGCCTTTGCCGAGCTGCTCAACGTGTTGCGGCGAAGCCCGGATCCAAAGCAACGCCTCTACTGCCAACCCAAAGGACGCGGGTTCGACCACCGCCCGGAGTTGGACCTGGTTGTTGGCCAGAAGCCACTCGCTGCGGCGCCTGGCAGTAGCCTCGGAGACGCCGACCCGCCGCCCGAGTGCCTCGAAACTCATTCGCCCATCCGCACACAACGCGTCCACCAGTTCAGTGTCCTGGCGGTTCAGTTCCTGCAGGGGCTCCAGGATGCCTGAGTCGGACGTCAAACCCGAGCGAAGCGCTTCCGCCCTGTCCGTGGTCAGGATCTCGGGCCGCCAGCCCCGGATCGTCCGGAAGTAGCGCAATACGGGGTAGCTGGTGGAGTCGCGCAGGCCGATGGTTGAGGGCAACTCATCGGAGAGGACATCGCCCATGCGGTTTGGTTCGGTGAGGATTTCGGCAACGCAATCGCCGGTGCCCGTGGTGGTGTAAACGAAGGTGGTGTCTGCGCGCTGCGCGAGTGCTTGGGCGGCCGCCCGTACTGTTCCCGGGGTACAGCGCATTTCCACGAGGACTGCAGTCGGCCTGGGGCGTACCCCCACCACGGCGACGGCCCCGGATTCCAAGAGCTGCGATCCCCGGCGGGCCACCGTCCGCTCAGCTTCACCGAGCACAGCCGCCATCTTGCGCCAAGGACAGCGCGGATCCAGTTGGAGGGCAGCGACAATCTGCCGTTCCAACGCGTCAAACACCACCATGCGAACTCCGTCCCTTGCGTCGCTCAATTTCACCACGGACTCAAGGTTCACCACGGACTTCGGGGCGCTTCGCCCCGGTGGCGAGTACCGGCGTCGGGCGTTAACGGCGAGTGCCCCACCCCAGGTCGGGGCGGGGCACGTGCTTAGGCTTCGGGTTTAGGCGAAGTCGGAGACTGCCGGGTCGGGGCCGATGCGGCCTTCGGCACCGCGGTCCAAGCCATTGATGGCCTCGACGTCGGCGTCGTCCAGCTTCACGCCCAAGGCGGCGAAGTTCTCCTGGATACGGGATTCCGTAACGGACTTGGGGATCACGACGTTGCCGATGGCCAAGTGCCAGGCGATGACTACCTGGGCCGGGGTGGCGCCATGCTTGGCTGCGATTTCGGCCACCGTGGCATTCTCCAACAGTTCCCCACCTTGTCCCAGCGGTGACCAAGCCTGCGTCAGGATGCCCTTGGAGGCGTTGAAGGCGCGCAGTTCGGCCTGGTTGAAGAACGGGTGCAGTTCCACCTGGTTGATGACCGGGACAACTCCGGTTTCATCGATGATGCGCTGCAGTCCCTCAACGGTGAAGTTGGAAACACCGATGGACTTGACCCGGCCGCGCTTCTTGAGTTCGATCAGGGCCTTCCAGGTGTCCACGAACTTGTCCTGCTTGGGCTGCTGCCAGTGGATGAGGTAGAGATCCAATGTCTCAATGCCCAGGCGGTCCATGGATTCTTCGAACGCGGCAAGCGTGGACTCGTAGCCTTGATCGGCGTTCCAGAGCTTGGTGGCGATGAAGATTTCTTCGGCGGAAAGGCCAGAGGAAGCAATGGCGCGGCCCACTCCAGACTCGTTCCCGTAAATCTTTGCGGTGTCGATGTGGCGGAAGCCCGCTTCGAACGCCTGGCGCACAACTTTTTCGGCTACGTCGTCTTCAACTTGCCACACCCCGTAGCCGAGCTGGGGAATGGTGTTGCCGTCGTTGAAAGTAAGTGTTGGTGACGAAGTCATGTTTGTCATCCTGCCAGCAATGGGTTGCCTGAGGCACCAAATATTACAGAGATCAGCTATCCGCTTAACTGCTTGCAATCTGTAAATATAGGCGTGCGCCAGTATTTGCACACGCTTGCTTTATTGAACCTCTGGAGCCCGTAGTTGGCGTTCAGCGTCGGCAACCTGCTCGAAGACTGACTCCGCCCGGCGCCTGACAGACAATGCACCCACAGGGACGGGGCCAACGGCCAGCCGAAGCATGGCCGCTGCCTCGGCCGTGGTGGCCAAGGAATTCCCAGCCTTGGAAAGAGCGCGGTGAACGCCGGCTAGAGAACCAGGAACGTCCAAGCCATCGCTCGGCGCCCTCTTTTGGGCTTCCACGCAGATGGTCCTCACACGAGGAGACAACTCAGCCAGCTCATTCGCGATCTCCACGAGCTCGTTGTAGAGCTGGTCGTCGTCGACACCCTCAAGGACCTGATGGTACCGGTCCAATCCGCGGTGAAAGCGATCGTGGGCGCGGCGCCAGAGCCCCTTACCCAGCTCAAGATCGTCCTTCCGCCCTTGCCGGACGGCCCCAAAGAAACCCACGGTCAAGCTCAGAGGTACTGGCCCGGGCCGTGGTCCGGATCTTCGGGTCGGCCCTGGGGCGCCGCACCAGGCGCACCCGGTGCAGCGGCGCGCTGCGGTTGACCGTTTTCGCCGATGACAATGCCGGGCGCAATGACAGTCCCTGGCGGAAGCTGACGGAGTTGCATCTGTGCCTTTGCGGCCTGCTGAGCCGCGACCGCAGCCTGAATGCCGTGGAAGAGGCCCTCCAACCAGCCCACAAGCTGGGCTTGGGCGATACGAAGCTCTGCATCCGATGGCGCCTTCTCATCGGGGAAGGGAAGACTGATGCGTTCCAACTCTTCGATGAGCTCCGGCGCTAATCCGTCCTCGAGTTCCTTGATGGAGCGCTCGTGAATCTCTGCGAGCCGGCCGCGGGCGGCGTCGTCCAGCGGTGCGCTCTTCACCTCTTCAAGGAGTTGGCGGATCATGGTACCGATCCTCATTACCTTGGCCGGCTCGTCAACAAGTTCCTGGAGGTTCGCGCCCCGGGGCTTGGAATCCTTGACAGGTACCGCATTGCCCGAATGCTCTTCTGTGGGCGTGGTGGTGCCCTCGTCCAAGGTGGTTCCTTCCACAGGGGTGTCGTCCGAAGCCTCATCCGTGGGCTGAATGTTGTTCAGATCGCTCATCCGTTCATACTCTCATGCGGTTCACGGGAACCTGGGTCCAGGACCGGATTTTGGACTTCGTTCGTAGCGAAACTACACGTCAACAGCAGCGGCCTTGTGGATTACTGTCCTGCCGGTCCATCCGGTCCCGCCAGAACTCACGTTCTGTCATGGCGGGACCGGAGTGGCCCGTGGACGTGAAGTGGTCCAGGTATTTGCGGTAAGCGTCGGCACCCATGAGCGAACTCATGTAGGCGGCAAAGCCCCGGAATCCCCTGACGACGGCGTGCATTAGTGATGCCCCGCCTTTTGTGTCCGTTGCCCGGCCGGCAAGGCGTTCCATTCGGCGAGCAACTCCTTCTCTGCGGAGGTCGGGAACAGCCCGGCCGGGGCGAAGACCTTGGAGGCCACTGCCGGATCCTCGTGGTCCTTACCGCCCCCGGCACGGAACGCTTTGGCCGCTGCCACCACTGCGGTGATGATCACGATGATGCTCAGCGTCACGAAGATCACGGACAGCACGCCCTGGATCATGGTGTTACGCACTACCGCCTCCATGGCTTCCACCGTTTTGGCGGTGCCGAAGGACGTCTTGCCATCTGCCAGGGCTTTCGCGAACGCCTGGTTGTTGGCGAAGTAGCCCACTGCGGGAACCGGCGAGAAGATCTTGTGGAAGCTGGCCGTGACGGTCACGACGGCGGCAAAAGCCAGGGGAACAGCCACGATCCACAGGTAACGGAAAGCCCCGCGCTTGGCCGCAATGGCCATGCACACTGCCAGGGCAATCGCAGCCAGAAGCTGGTTCGCGATGCCAAACAACGGGAAGAACGTATTGATGCCGCCCAGCGGATCCGTAACGCCCAGCAAAAGTACCGCACCCCAGGCTCCCACCATGACGGCGGTGCACAACCAAGCGCCAGGGCGCCATGCAGGATCCTTGAACCTGGGCACGAAGTTACCGATGGAGTCCTGCAGCATAAAGCGGGCAACCCGGGTGCCGGCGTCCACTGCCGTAAGGATGAAGAGGGCTTCGAACATGATGGCGAAGTGGTACCAGAAGGCCATCATTGCGGGGCCGCCAATGAACTGCTGCATGATGTGGGCCAGGCCGACCGCCAAGGTGGGCGCTCCACCGGAGCGCGAGATGATGCTCTCTTCTCCCACGTCCTTGGCAGTCTGGGCCAAAAGGTCAGGAGTGATGTTGACGTTGGCCAGTCCAAGACTGTTTACCCACTGCGCAGCCGACTCCACGGTGCCACCCGTCAGTGCCAGTGGCGCGTTCATGGCGAAGTAGATGCCGCGATCGATCGAAATGGCAGCCACCAGCGCCATGATGGCCACGAACGATTCCATCAACATGCCGCCGTAGCCGATGAAGCGGGTCTGACGTTCCTTCTCGATCAATTTGGGCGTGGTTCCCGAGGAGATGAGCGCATGGAAACCGGACAACGCACCACAGGCGATGGTGACGAAGAGGAACGGGAAGAGCGCCCCCGAGAAGACCGGGCCGTTCTCACGGCCCGCGAACTCGCTAAAGGCCGGGACGTCGATTTCAGGGCGGACCACGATGATGGCGACGGCGAGCATCACGATCACGCCGATCTTCATGAACGTAGACAAGTAGTCACGCGGCGCAAGGAGCAACCACACGGGCAGGATGGCCGCGATGAAACCGTAGATGATGAGGCCCCAGGCGATAGTGACCTTGTCCAGGTGGAAGAAGGCAGAGCCCCACTCGGTGCCGGCCACGGCACCGCCACCAATGATCGCTGCCATCAGCAGAACAAAGCCGATGATGGAGACTTCCATGACCTTGCCCGGACGAAGATAACGCAGGTAGACGCCCATGAACAGCGCGATGGGAATCGTCATGCCCACCGAGAACACGCCCCACGGGCTCTCACCCAGGGCGTTGACCACCACCAGGGCAAGAATGGCCACGATGATGATCATGATGAGCAGCGTTGCCACGAGCGCCGCCGTACCACCAATGACACCGAGTTCCTCTCGGGCCATCTGACCCAGGGAACGGCCACCGCGGCGCATCGAGAAGAACATGACCAGGTAGTCCTGCACCGCGCCGGCAAGAACGACGCCGATGATGATCCAGATAGTGCCGGGCAGATAGCCCATCTGGGCCGCAATGATCGGGCCCACCAAGGGTCCAGCGCCGGCGATGGCCGCGAAATGGTGTCCAAACAGGACGTTACGGTCAGTGCGGACATAGTCCTTGCCGTCGGCCTTGTATTCGGCTGGCGTGGCACGCCGATCGTTGGGCTTAAGGAGGTATCGCTCAATGACCTTGGAGTAGAAGCGGTAGCCGATCAGGTAGGTACACACGGCTGCGAAAACAAACCAGATGGCGTTGACGGTCTCGCCGCGGACCAATGCCAGCATGAACCAGGCCACGGCCCCCAGCAGGGAAATCGCCACCCAGATTCCGATCCTTGCCGGAGTCCATCTGCGGTCCTCGGCATCCAGGACGGATTCATCCACGGCCGTTGCAGGCAGCGCAGGATCGACGCCCTTCACTTCTCCTGTTCGGTCGAGTTCTGTGCGGTCAAGCTCTGTGCGATCAAGTTCTGTTTGGCCAGGTTCTGTATGGTCAGGGGTCATGCCCGTGTCTCCTCCTTGAGAACTGCTGCGGTTGTGGCCGCGGGTGCGCTGAACAGTCAGGGCACGCTAACAAAGAGGACATACAGAAGTGGGGCGTGACACAGGAACCCCGATGGTCTTGCGGTAAGCGGTAGTACCTCTGCGGCGGGCGTACTAACTCAGCCCTCTGTTGCCCTGCGACTGGACCATGCGGGCCTCGCAAAGATCCAGCCACCGCACTTCCGCCTCGGCTTGAAAGATCAGGGAATCGAGCACCAAAAGCCATGCAGTATCAGAGGACCGCTGGTTGGCCGAGACAGCCTTCCGTGTTTGCGTATGTTCGTGCAGCGCGCGAACCGAAACCTCCCGCTGGGACTGGATCACGGCCGAGGCATCCACCCCGGGCAGCGTCACGGCCAAGGCTAGCTTAATGGCAATCTCATTCCGCGGCGGGTTGTCGCGGTCCACGGCTCCCTCAAACCAGGCCGCAACTTCGGCAACCCCGGCGTCAGTGATGCTGTAAACGACGTGGCCACCGCCGTCGTCGCCGTCTTTGCTGACAAGGCCATCGCGCTCAAGCCGGTCCAGCGTGGTGTACACCTGACCGATGTTCAGCGGCCAGGCAGCACCCGTACGGTCCTCGAATTCCACACGCAGCTCATAGCCATACCGGGGCTGGTCCTGAAGCAGGGCAAGCAGGCTGTGCCGGATGGACATGAGGCTCCTTGCTACTGGGAATTGGTGGGGACGTCCTGCATTAACGGGGCTGCCGTGGTTGTTAGAGGAGCAGGAGGACCTTACCTACGTGCTCTCCGGAATCAAAGTATTCATGTGCCTCGCGGACATGGTCCAGCGGAAATGATTTGGCCACCAGGGGCTTGATGCGGCCGTCGGCGAGCATGGGCCACACGGACTCCCGCACGGCGGACATAATGATGCCCTTTTCGGCCACCGGGCGTGGCCGGAGGGCGGTTCCGATGACGGCAGCACGCTTGCTGAGCAGCTGTCCCAGGTTTATTTCGGCTTTGGTTCCGCCCTGCAGGCCAATGACGATCAGCCGGCCATAGTCGGCGAGCGCTTCGATGTTCTTTTGCAGGTACTTGGCGCCCACGACGTCGAGGATCACGTCTGCGCCTTTGCCTCCGTTTTGTGCCTTGAGGCTTTCAGGGAAGTCTTCTTCGTTGTAGTTGATGGCGATATCGGCACCGAGGAAGGCCTTTGCCGTGCCAACTTTTTCATCAGAGCCGGCGGTGGTGGCAACCTTGGCCCCATAGGCTTTGGCGAGCTGAATGGCCATGGCGCCAATGCCGCCGGTAGCGCCGTGGATGAGTACGGTCTCCCCCGGTTGGAGCTGGGCCGTCATGATGAGGTTCGAGTAGACGGTTGCCGCCACCTCGGGCAGTGCCGCAGCGGTGACCAGGTCTACGCCATCGGGTAGTCGCAGTACTTGCTCTGCGGGCACGGCGACCTGCTGGGCATATCCCCCGCCGGACAACAGGGCCACTACTTTGTCCCCCACCGAGAAGGCTTTGGTGACACCTGGCCCGAAGGCGGCAATGCGGCCGGAGACCTCCAGCCCGGGAATCTCCGAAGCCCCTGGGGGCGGTGGGTAGAAGCCGCGGCGCTGCTGGACGTCGGCACGGTTGAGGCCAGCAGCCACGACGTCGATCAGTACCTCGCCCTCGCCCGGCACCGGAGCCGGTACGTCGCGGACTTCGAGGACTTCGGGTCCGCCTGGTTCAGAAATATAGACGGCTTTCATGACGAACTCCCGGTTTCTTGCTTGTACATCCAGGCCCGGGGCAGGGACTGGAGAACGTGATGTTTTGGAACAGCCAACTCCCTATGAAACACTACTAGGCAGGGAAGGTTGTCCGAGCGGCCTAAGGAGCTGGTCTTGAAAACCAGTGTGCGGTAACCCCGTACCAAGGGTTCAAATCCCTTACCTTCCGCCAGCAGATGCCCCGGGTTCACGAGCCCGGGGCATTTTTGGCTTAAAACCGGGCCGGAAGTCAGGCTCCCAGCCGGATCTGAGAACTGACACCCAGAAAATCATTGAAACTGTCATAGCCCCCGCATAGTGTTCTGCTTGTCCTCACAACCGCCGACAAACAGCCGTAGCTTCCGCCGCGGAACGAACACAGGAGCCTCACATATGCCTACGCCTGACATCACCTCTGGCGCACCGTGCTGGATTGATTTGATGACATCCGATACGGACAAAGCCAAGTCCTTCTACAACGCACTCTTTGGTTGGACTTACGAGACAGGCGACCAGGAGAAGTACGGCGGCTACATCACAGCTTCCAAGGATGGACGCCTGGTTGCGGGCATCATGCAGAAACAGGCAGACATGGGGGCCATGCCGGATGTGTGGTCGACGTACCTGCGCACGGACGACATCAAAGCCACCACGGAGGCAGCTGCCGCCCATGGTGGCCAAGTCCTCCTGGAGCCCATGGATGTTCCTGAACAGGGCATCATGGCCATGTATGGCGACTCTTCAGGAGCTGCAATCGGGGCCTGGCAGTTCGGGGAAATGAAGGGTTATGAGGTCGCTGCCGAATCCGGCGCCCCGGCATGGCACGAACTACTCGCGAAGGACTACGAGTCAGCGGTCAGCTTCTACCAGAGCGTCTTCGGTTGGGAAACTGCCGTCATGAGCGATACGCCGGAGTTCCGTTACACCACGCTGGGCGCTGGTGACGATGCCAAGGCCGGCATCATGGACGCTGCCGGCTTCCTCCCGGAGCAGGTTCCGTCCATGTGGAGCGTGTACTTCGCAGTGGACAATACTGACGCCACCGTGGAACAGGCCACGGCCCTGGGCGCTACCGTCATGGAAGCGGCAGAAGACACCCCCTTTGGACGCTTGGCCACGTTGTCGGACCCTACAGGTGCCGTCTTCAAGGTGATCCAGAACATGGCGCCGGCCAGCTAAACCCCTGAACGTTCGGTTCCTGCGGCTGCCTCTTGACCGAGGCAGTCGGCAGGATCCGCGCGCCCTCCATCCATCACCGGTCCACTTCCTGTTCATTCCGACGTGTTCTGCTATGCCCGATACCCAGGTTTACCCGGAGTAACTTCCGGCATATCGCCCACTTCACAAGACAGCGGGCGTAGTCCAAAGAGCCCCACAGGGTTCCTAATGAAAGTTAGAGCGGATGCACCAAAAACACTGGAAAACAGCAGCTGGAGCAGCCCTTTCGATTGGTTTGCTCTCGGCTCCGCTGACAGCCGTTCCCGCAATTGCGGCCGACGATCCGTCGGCGCCGCCGGGCACCTCGGCTGTGGTCATCAACGAGGCCTACCTCAGCGGGGGCAGCAGCGGCTCTGCTTTCAAGAACAAGTTCGTAGAGCTCTACAACTCCTCGGACACTCCGGTCAGTCTGGCAGGGTGGTCGCTACAGTACCGGTCGGCAACCAGCACGGGAGCGCCCACCGGCATCACTCCGCTTACGGGCAGCATCCCCGCCAAGGGCTATTACCTGATCCAAGGAGCCACGAACAGCAGCACCTCCACGGCGCCGGCCCTGCCCGCCCCGGATGTGCAGGCAACTGGAACCTTGAACCCCGGTGGAACCGCCGGCACCCTGGTCCTGGCGAAGCAGGCCAACGCGGTTTCTCCCCTGGCCGCTGGCTCCGTGACGGACAATGCCGCCATCGCGGATCTCCTCGGCTACGGCACATCAAACACTTTCGAAACGTCGGCAGCAACCGCCCCCACGGGCAACACTGACGTCAAAAGCCTCAATCGGAGCAACGGTGTGGACACCGACTCCAATGCCGCCGACTTCAGCTTGAGCGCCACCATAACGCCCACGGCGTCCGGCGGCGGGACGCCGCCCGCGGAACCCGAGCCGGACCCAGGATCCAGGACCATCCCCGAAATCCAAGGCACCGGCGCCACGAGTCCGCTCGTCGGCAGCACGGTAACTACCCGTGGCAAGGTAACTGCCGTTTACGCTTCGGGAGGTTTCAACGGCTACTACGTCCAAACCCCCGGAAGCGGCGGGGAGGCCGCAGGGGCGGCCAGGACGGCGTCGGACGCTTTGTTCATCTACTCCCCCACGACGGCGGGTACGGTACAGCCCGGCGACTACGTGGAACTCACGGGTGTCGTCAGCGAGTTCGCCAACCAGACACAGCTCACGGTTGAGGCTGCCGGCCTGCAGAAACTGAGCGAAGCTGCGCCGGAGGTAAAGCCCACTGCCTTCCAGATGCCCGCCAACGAGGCCGCGCGCGAAGCCCTTGAAGGCATGCTCGTCGCCCCACAAGGCCCGTACACCGTGACGGACAACTATTCGCTGAACCAGTATGGCGAAATCGGCCTCGCGGCCGGGACATCGCCGTTAGTGCAGCCGACGGCGGTCGCTACCTATGGTTCAGCAGAATATGCCGACGTGGTGGCCGGGAACGCCCTCCGTGCCATCAAGCTCGACGACGGCGCGTCCACCAACTTCCTCAAGGACGCCACCACGAAGGCCCAGCAACTGCCATACCTGACCACGTCCGATTCCGTTCGCGTGGGCTCTCCGGTGCAATTCCGGACAGACGTGATCCTGGGCTACGGCAATAATTCGTGGAAGTTCCAGCCCCTCACGGCGCTGACTCCCACGAATGCGGAGACTGTGCAGCCTGCAAGCTTCACGACAACCCGTCCCGACGGCCCCGCTGACGTTGGCGGAAACCTAAAGCTTGCCTCCTTCAATGTGCTGAACTACTTCACCACCACTGGCGACCAGCTCAGCGGCTGCATTTTCTACACCGACCGGGACGGGAATCCGATCACGGTCAAGGAAGGTTGCAACGCCCGGGGTGCTGCCAATGCTGAGAACCTCCAACGCCAGCAGGGCAAGATCGTCGCTGCGATTACCAAGGCAGGTGCGGACGTCGTATCCCTTGAGGAAATCGAGAACTCCGCCCAGTTCGGCAAGAACCGTGATGACGCTTTGTCCAAGCTGGTGGCCGCCCTCAATGTGAAGACGCCGGGCGTATGGGACTACGTGCGGACACCCGCAAACGCTCCCCCTCCCAGCGATGAGGATATGATCCGCACCGCGTTCATTTATAAGAAGGCCGTAGCCGAGCCGGTCGGGGAGTCAATCATCCACAACGACACCGTGGCCTTTGCAAGCGCCCGCAAACCGCTGGCGCAGGTCTTCAAGCCAGTCGGCGCGGACGAGGACAAGAAGTTCATCGCGATCGTGAACCACTTCAAGTCCAAGGGTTCCGCTGCAACCCCGGATGACACGGACAAGGGCCAGGGCGCCTCGAACATTGCCCGCACAAAGCAGGCTGAATCACTCCTCGCCTTCTCCAGGGACCTCCAAGCCACCAAGGGCACACACAAGGTCTTCCTGATTGGCGACTTCAACGCCTATGCCAAGGAAGACCCCATCAATGTCCTCACTGGCGCAGGTTACGCGGACCTTGAAGCTGGTACCGGCAAGCACTCTTACCTCTTCGGGGGCATGGTGGGCTCGCTGGACCACATCCTTGCTTCCCCGGCAGCGGCCGGGATAGTCACGGGAACCGACATTTGGAACATCAACTCCGTGGAGTCCGTGGCGCTGGAGTACAGCAGGTATAACAACAATGTGACCAACTACTATGCCGGAGACGAGTTCCGCGCCAGCGATCACGACCCCGTGGTGGTGGGTATGAACCTGGGACCGGATGTGCCGGCCACTGTTGACCTGCAGTTCCTTGGCATCAACGACTTCCACGGCCGGATCGACTCCAACACTGTCCTCTTCGCCGGCACTGTGGAGAAGCTCCGCGCCGAGGCCGCCCCCGGCGCAACCGCCTTCATTTCTGCTGGAGACAACATCGGCGCTTCGCTTTTCGCGTCCTCGGTTGCCAAGGACCAGCCGACCATCGACGTCCTCAATGCCTTGGAACTCCGGGCTTCGGCAGTGGGCAACCACGAGTTCGACGGCGGGTGGCAGGATCTGCGCGACCGCGTCATCGCCGATGGTACCAACGCCAAGTTTGCCTACTTGGGCGCGAACGTTTACCAGGCGGGCACCAAGACTCCGGTCCTGCCGGAGTACAAGGTCCTGGAGATGAACGGCATCCGGGTGGCTGTCATCGGCACCGTCACGCAGGAAGTGCCGTCGCTGGTGACTCCCGCCGGCATCACGGATCTTGAGTTCGGTGATCCGGTGGAAGCCATCAACCGGGTGGCCGCAAAGATCAAGGCAGAAGACCTGGCCGATCTGATCATCGTGGAAAACCACGACGGCGCTGCATCGGGCACACCGGAGGGTGCCACCCTGGAGCAGGAAGTCGCAGCCGGTGGACCGTTCGCCAAGCTCGTCAACGAGACCACCCCCGACGTAGCCGCCATCTTCACCGGGCACACCCACAAGGAATACGCCTGGGACGCACCCTTGCTGGACGCCAACGGCCAACCCACCGGCAAAACCCGTCCCATTGTGCAGACCGGCAACTACGGCGAAAACGTGGGAAGCGTTACTCTCACCATCGATACCACCACGCATTCGGTCACAAGCTATAAAGCTGCCGTGGTGGATCGGACCACGGACACTTCGGAAAGCCTCGTTGCCGCCTATCCTCGCGTGGCCGCAGTCAAGGCGATCGTGGACAAGGCTCTTGCCGATGCTGCCGTGATCGGGAATCAGCCGGTGGGTGCAGTGACAGCTGATATCACCACCGCCTTCACTCCGGATCCGGCTGGCGGCGCCCCCAAGCGGGACGACCGCGCGAACGAATCCACCCTCGGAAACCTGGTAGCGGACTCCTTGGTGGACACGCTCCAGGCGCCTGAACTGGGTGCTGCGGAGATAGGCGTCGTGAACCCTGGCGGCCTGCGTAACGAGCTCTACTACGCCCCGGACGGCACCATCACCTACGCTGAGGCCAACGCGGTCCTGCCGTTCGTGAACAACCTGTGGACTACCTCCCTCACTGGCGCCCAGTTCAAGACCCTTCTTGAGCAGCAGTGGCAGACCAACGTTGACGGAACACTTCCCAGCCGCCCGTACCAGCAGCTTGGACTTTCCAGGAACGTCAACTACACCTACGACGCCGCCCGCCCGGAAGGCGACCGCATCACCGGCATCTGGGTAGGCGGCGCAGTCATCGACCCCGCCAAGCAGTACAGGATCGGTACGTTCAGCTTCCTGGCTACCGGCGGCGACAACTTCCGCATCTTCAAGGAAGGCAGCAACACGAAAGACACCGGGTTGGTGGACCGCGATGCCTGGATCAAGTACCTCCGTGAGCACAACCCCGTATCTCCGGACTTCGCGCGCCGGTCAGTTGCCGTGGTAAACACCACCGCCGCAGAGGTCAAAGCGGGTGAGCCCATGGCACTCGCTATCTCCAAGCTGAACCTCACCTCGATCGGCAGCCCGGCCAACAACACTCTCAATGCCGTCTTCGTGGACAGCAAGGGCGCGGCGATAACGCTCGACTCCGTGCCGGTAACGGCAGGCACTGCCACAGTGAACCTCAAGGTTCCCGCGGCGGCAGCTGCAGGCAGTGGCACATTGGTGCTGACCGCCGTGGAGTCCGGAACCGTGGTAAAGGCCCTGGTGACGGTTGCAGGGAGCGGCACGAATCCCCCGCAATGCACTCCGCCCACCAAACCGTCCAAGTGGTACGACGCCGTGGGCTGGTTGCACTACGCGTGGGCCTGGTTGGAGTACCAGAAGTGTCTGAGGGGCTAGGCGGCCCCTTCGCATGACCCGCCAAGAAAGGTAGCCCCTCAGGAGGATGACTCGTGAAGGGCTACCTTTTTGGATTTTCGCCTACTTCTTGGCGAGCTCGGGTTCCTCCGCGTGCTTGGCGTCCTTCTCAAGCTGCGCCTGGAACTCCCTAAAGCGAACCAGGTGCGCTGGCCGGCGACGCAGGATGACCCAGGCCACCCCCAGAATCAGGAACCACAGCGGCGTGGCCAGGAGCGCAGCAAAAGTGTCCGGCTGCGTGGTCAGGGTCCAAAGCACGAAGGCAAAGAAGGCAAAAACCACCCACACCATCACCACGCCGCCTGGCATTTTGAACGCCGAAGCATCATGCAGGTGTGGCCGCCGCTTGCGGAATGCAAGGTAGCTGGCCAGGATGATGGACCATACGAAGACGAAGCAAACCGCAGACACGGTGGTCACCATGTCGAACGCCTTGCCGATGTCCTGCCCGGCATACATGAGGACTACGCCGGACAGCAGCAGGACGCAGGAAAGGAACAGGGCGTTGCGGGGTACTTTGCGGCTTGAGAGCGCGCCAAACACAGCCGGCGCGTCGCCTTCCTGGGCCAGTCCGTAAACCATGCGGGACGTTGAGTAGATACCCGAGTTGGCTGAGGACATCGCAGAGCTGAGAACCACCAGGTTGACGATCGTAGCCGCCGCACCCAGGCCGGCCAGGGAGAACATCGCAATGAATGGACTGTGGCCGGCCGCGAACTGGGTCCACGGGGTGACGGACATCAGGATGATGAGGGCACCCACATAGAAGAGCAGCACGCGGATCGGAATCGAGTTGATGGCCTTGGGCAGGTTCTTCTCCGGGTCCTTTGCCTCGGCGGCCGTGGTACCTACCAATTCAATGCCGACGAAAGCGAAGACGGCGATCTGGAAACCGGCGACGAAGCCCATGAATTCGTTGGGGAAGAAGCCACCGTGGCTCCACAGGTTGGTGAAGCTGGCCGGTCCGGCGTCGGACTGGAAGCCGCTGAAAATCATGAACAAACCGACGATGATCAGTGCCGCGATGGCGACGATCTTGATGAGGGCGAACCAGAATTCGGTCTCGCCGAATGCTTTCACCGTAGCCAGGTTCAGAAGCAGCAGGATGCCGATGGTGATCAATCCTGGCACCCAGAGTGGAAGGGAAGGCCAGAGCTCCTTGGAGTACCCGGCGATCGCGATGACGTCGGCGATGCCGGTAATGACCCAGCAGAACCAATAGGTCCAGCCGGTGAAGAACCCGGCCCAGGGACCCAGCAGGTCCGCTGCAAAGTCGCTGAAGGATTTGTAGTTCAGGTTGCTCAGGAGCAACTCGCCCATGGCGCGCATGACGAAGAAGAGCATGAAGCCGATGATCATGTACACGAAAATGACGGATGGACCAGCGGCAGAAATGGTCTTTCCCGAGCCCATGAACAGGCCCGTGCCAATTGCACCGCCTATCGCGATCAGCTGGATGTGCCGGTTGCTGAGCTGCCGTTCGAGGTGTGGTTCGAGATGTGGTGAGCCTGCTTGGTGCGGGACGGAGGATGGTGGGCGCTGAATCGTCAAGAGGAACTCCATTGTTCAGGCGGCACTGGGTGCCACGATGATTCGGGTTCCTCCCCACTCTGTAGGTGGACCTGAGAGTTTCCGCAGGGATGGCCTGCTTGCACCTTCGGTGAGCCCGGATGCCCGGACTGCTTTCCAGAGTTGCCTCGCCGCGGCGGTACATGGGCCTGAGAGATTCCTGGGGAGGGTTTGCTCCTACGGCGCCTGACGGGATGTACCGGCAGGACTCTCCCGCCGCAGATCAAAAGCGCGCACCACTTTGCCGGTGATGCAGCTCACACACTAGCGAAGCGTTGGACTCACTGCAAACAAAGGCAGCTAGCTGGCCAGAATGCTACGGGCGATTTCGTCGGCATCCCGCAGGGTTCGCTGGCCGCTGGCATAAGCCTTCCCGGTCGCCGGACGCGCCTCTGCAGCAATGGCCGTTCCCCACTGGGTCGCCGACAATTGCAGGCCCAAAACATACATCCCCCGGGTCACAGAGCCGTTGGACGCCACAGGCCGGTACGGGTGCGGTTCCACATCCAGTCCGGTTGTCTGCACCGGCGTGCCCTCGGCACTCATCATGATTTTGGTTCGCACAAGGCCGTCAGCCATGAGTTGTTCCAGGAGTGGAGAAATATTGATGCCCACCCTGTTGGCCGGCGACATCGCTTCAATCAACGTGGGTGCCTCCGCTGGCCCGTCGTGGACCCATGGAGAGACTGCCCGGAAAACCTTGGCGCTTCTATCCACACTGAACTTCGGGTCGGGTCCAACGAAACCCACGACGCCGGCACGCGCCAAAGCAGCCAACTGCTCCGAACGCAGTGCCGGGGCCCCGCTGGCAAGGCCTTCAACGAACGATTCGAACCATCCCCTCAGTTCAGCGACCCACGATTCGTCCGTGATACCACCGTCTGCCACGACGGACTTCAGGATCGCCCTGCCGGTGTGCAGTGCGCCGATTGCCATTTTCACGGGATCCGCTTCGCCCAGTGCGGAGCGTCGTGCGTCGTCGTCCAGGTAGGCCGTTATCGCCAGATCCAGTTCCCGGCGGGACGCGAACGTCCGGCCCGCCAAGGGCGCAGCGAGTCCGCGGACATTCAGTCGGCGGGAGGCAAGCACGTGCTTGTCCACCAAGGCGGCGACGTCGCTTTCCCAGTTGGCGGTGGTGTGCGCGTGGGGTTGCAACGCGTCCTCAAGGTCCGCGAGGAACTGCGCTGCATCGCGGATGGCGGCAGGCTGCGACCTTGCCAGGGTGGAGTAATAGGCCCACAAGGCGTCCCGGTGCAGGAGCGGCCAAAGATCGTGGTCGAATCCGGGCTGGATACCGGCTGCCCTGAACCGGTCCACTGCTGCCTCGGTCAGGTAACGCATGGTGATGCTGCTGGGGTAATACCCTGCCAAACCAGCCTTGGCCCGGTACGGGGTTCCGCGCCGGGATGCTGCGATAATCCTGGGTTCCCTGCCCGAGGGCCGGTACTCGAGAACTCCGGCTCCCGGTACGCCGGCTTCGACGAACTTGCCTCCCCGGCCCTCAGTCAGCTGGCCCATGACATCGAAGAAATTCAGTCCCATCCCACGCACCAGGACGGGCTCGTTGTCCGGCACCCGCTGCCAGTCAACGTCGGCTGGCGGTGCAGGCGGGAAATAGAGGAGGCCGTGCTCGTCGGCTGCCCGTTGGAACGAACGCTGCTCCGGATTCAAACGTGACTCGATGTGTCCCAGCGCGAGGACCACCGAGCCGACGGTGAGGGTAGTGCCGTCGGCCAGTTCGACGTCGAACGCTTGCCCACCTGCGATGCCTGGGCTTGCCGGGACCGGGCGCGCCGCCACGGCGGTCGTCTCATGGAAGGTGACCTCCACGCCGTCGGGCATTCGCTGAAGCAGCTCCGCCAAAGTCTGCCGCAGGTACCGTCCGTAGAGCGCCCTGCTGGGAAAATCGTGGGACTCCAAGGTGGCCAACTCCGCCTTTTCGGCGTCGTTCAGCCCCTGTCCATCACGACGTCGGGCGGCGCGCCACTGGTCGAACGAACCGCCTGCGAGGGGCTGCGCAAGCTTGGGGTCTTCCGGGATGAGCGTCGGATAGAACGCCTGTGTGTTCATCAGGTACAGCCTGGACTGCTCCGGCTGCCACACATGGCCGGATGCTGGCGGGAAAGGATCCACAACGTGGATGTGCAGTGTGCGCTGCCCGGTATCGGTCCGGTTCGCGCGGCTGGTGGCCCCTGCGGCCCAATTCGCGAGTAGCCGCTCAAGGACACTCGTGCCCCGGGGGCCGGCCCCAATAAGGGCAACACGATTGATTTGCGATTTAGCCACGCTCAAGCCTAACTTCTGCGTGACTTGCTTCCAGTTGAAAAGTGTTGCTTGGATGGGGCGATGACCACCACAGAAGCTGATCAGACGCCCCTTCCTGACAATGACACGGATCTGGAGACCAAGTCCGGGCCTCGCCACGCTGCGACCATCGCGCCCGAACCCACGGATGAGAACGTGTGGTTGGAGGACATCCACGGCGAAGAACAGCTGGCCTGGGTCCGGGAACAGAACGCGCGAACCGAGGATTTGCTGGAGGACGCAGACTACGCAGCGGTTGAAGCCGGCATCCTGGAGGTCCTGGATTCGACTGACCGGATCGCCATGGTGAACAAACGCGGCGATTTCTACTACAACTTCTGGAAGGACCAGGAGCACCCCAAGGGCCTTTGGCGCCGCACTACCTGGGAAAGTTACGTCTCCGAGGCTCCCGAATGGGACGTGCTGCTGGACATCGATGCCCTCGCCGCAGCAGAAGGCGTCGAATGGGTGTTCCATGGGGCCGGGTTCCTTCGTCCTTCGGACGGGGACACGTACCGCTTCGCGATGGTTTCGCTGTCCCCCGACGGCGGTGACGCCAACCGTCACCGCGAGTTCGACGTCGAATCCCGCACCTTTGTTGACCCTGCCGCCGGCGGATTCGATCTGCCCACGGCAAAAGGCAACGTGAGTTGGCTCGATGCGGACACACTGCTTGTCTCCAGTACGGCAGAAGGGTTGCCTGCAACCACCTCCTCGTACGCCCGGACCGGCGTGAAGCTGCGTCGCGGCCAATCCCTCGCCCAGGCAGAGCGGATCTTCGACATCCCCGAAGACCACATGCTGGCCATCGTGGCCCATGACTCAACCCCGGGCTTCGAACGGACCTTCGCCGTAGACTACATCGACTTCTACAACCGCAAGACGTGGCTGCTTCGCGACGACTCATGGCTTGAAATCGATGTGCCCACCGACGTGAACATCAGCGCCCACCGAGAATGGCTGATGCTCCGCCTGCAGAAGGACTGGGACGTTTCCGGCGTCACCTACGCGGCCGGTTCCCTGCTGGCCGCTGACCTCGAAGGCTACCTGGCTGGATCGCGCCAATTTGTGGTGCTGTTTACCCCCGATGACCATACGTCGCTGCAGTCGTGGAGTTGGACCAAGGACTATCTGCTGCTCAACCTCCTGCGCGACGTCTCTTCCGAAATCAGGGTGCTGGACCCTTCCCACGTCGATTCCGACAGCAGCTGGGTTGCCACCGTCCTGGACGCGTGCCCGCCGCTTCACGACGTCAATGCCTACGCGGTGGACGACGAAGATGAATCCGGAGCCGGAAATGACTACTGGTTGGTCGCCACCGGTTTCACTACGCCCACTACCCTCACCCGCGGAACCCTCACTGCAGGGCCGACGGGTTCGTCTGTTGCCGGAGCAGCTGCCGGGGTCACCAGCCAGCACGCCGTGGTGAAGCGATCGCCGTCGTTCTTCAATGACGGCGACTATGAGGTCCAGCAGCATTTCGCTGTCTCGGCGGATGGGACCAAAGTCCCCTACTTCCAGGTGGCATCCAAGGACCTGGTCCTGGACGGACAAAATCCTACGCAGCTCTCAGGCTGTGGCGGATTCGAAGTTTCCCGCACCCCCGCCTACAGCGGCACCATTGGCAGGGCTTGGCTGGAGCGTCGCACTTCGGCTGCTGCCTTGGCTGACGGTCCCGGCTCGCACACCCGTGGCGGTGTGTACGTTGTGGCGAACATCCGTGGCGGCGGCGAATACGGGCCCTCGTGGCACCGGGCAGCGCTGCAGGAAAAGCGGCACCGTGCCTACGAAGACTTCGCCGCCGTGGCACAGGACCTCATCTCCCGCGGCGTGACCAGCCGCCGTCGACTCGGCTGTGTGGGCGGCTCAAATGGTGGGCTGCTGGTAGGCAACATGCTGACCCAGTACCCGGAACTGTTTGGTGCAGTGTCCTGCGGCGTGCCATTGCTGGACATGCGCCGCTACACCAAACTCTCTGCCGGATATTCATGGATCGCCGAGTACGGAGACCCGGATTTGCCTGAGCAGTGGGAGTTCATCCGGACCTTCTCCCCCTATCACCTACTTCACGACGGCGTCGAATACCCCGAAACCTTCATTTGGACTGCGACGTCGGATGATCGGGTAGGCCCCGTCCAAGCCCGAAAGATGGCAGCTCGGATGCAGGCGATGGGTATCCCGAATGTCTGGTTCCATGAGGCACTCGAAGGCGGGCATGCCGGCGCCTCGGACAACAGGCAGGCAGCCGCACTCCAAGCCCGGAGCAACCACTTCCTGTGGCGTGTGCTGGCCGGGAGCAACTGAGGTTCCGTTTCGATGGCCCGCTGCACGTAAGGCCCCTGCGAACGGCCCCGCAGGTAGCCAGCCCTCGAAATGGGCAGCCGATTGAAGGCGGTTTTGCACTGGACGGCACGTTCTGCGTATCCTTGGTGGGCTAGCAATAGCAAATGGAGACGTGCCAGAGCGGCCGAATGGGCTTCACTGCTAATGAAGTGTGGGGCACAACTCCACCGGGGGTTCAAATCCCCCCGTCTCCGCGAATTGGTCCCGGTTTTCGAACCGGGACCTTTTGCGTTAACCCGGCTTTTACCCCAAGCCCTGTGCCCGCGCCGGTCTAGCTGCGCTTCGCCCCGTGGCTGACTTCCGCGCCGGCATGCCGCTGCAGGGTCAGACTGTCCACTGTACTGACCAACATGAGGACAGCCATGGCTATGAAAGCCCCCTTATAGGCTGCTACCTGGTCAACCCCGAGCACATCCGTTGACTCGAACAGCCTCAGGAACAAGGCCCCCACAGCGATCCCTGCCGCAGCTGCCAGCTGTACGAGGGTCGCAGAGATAGCGTTGGCCGAGGGCAGCTGCCCCGGGACGATGTCGGCATACTGCACGGACGCGTAGGCCGAGAAGCCTATGGATCGGAAGGCACCGCTGAGCAGCAACAACGCGAAAATGAGGGGCTCTGGTGTTTGGGCATTCAGAAACGCACACAAGGCAAACGTCACGGCCGACGCGAACGATGCAAAGACGAGCACCGGTTTGAACCCGAAGCGCCTTATCAGGGGTGTGGTGGCCGGCTTGATCCCGATGTTGCCCACGAAGACTGCGGCTACCATGACCCCGGCCTTCAAGGGATCCCACCCAAATCCATCCTGGAACATGAGAGGCAGCAAGAAGGGAACCGAGCTGATGGTCAGCCGGTAAATGAAACCGCCCGTGGATGTCGCCCTGAAAGTCCTGGTGCCAAATACGCTGAGGTTGAACAGCGGAACCCTTGCTTTGCTCATCCACCAGACCGCACCTGCGAGGGAAACCAAGCCGGCAGTCACCACCACAACAGCCAGCAGATTCGATGCGTGTCCGCCCAGCGTTTCCAGCCCCACCACAAGGGAACCCACGCCCAAGGTAGTCAGCAAGAGGCCAAACCAGTCAAGACGGCGGTTGGCATCAAATTGAGTCCGCGGAACCAACCTCAGTGCCGCAATGAAGGCAGCCAGGCCGAGGGGGACGTTGATGATGAAGATCCAGTGCCACGACAGGAAAGTCGTGAGGGCGCCCCCCACCATGGGAGCCAAAACGGGGGCAAGAAGGCCTGGCCATACCAAGTAGGCGGTGGCACGGAGAAGTTCGGATTTGGGCGTACCCCGCAAAACCACCAGGGTGCCCACGGGAACCATCATGGCGCCGCCTGCCCCCTGCGCCACCCGACTCAACGTCAGCATGGTCAAGTCGGTGCTTACTGCGCAGAAAAGGGAAGCAATAGTGAACACCGAAATAGCCAGACAGAATATCCTGCGGGCGCCAAACCGCTCGGCAAGCCAACTGCTCAAGGGGATCCCCATGGCCACTGTCACCAAATAGGCAGTCATCGTGATGTTGATGTCAGCCGGTGCCACCCGGAAATCGGCCGCAATGCTGGGGATGGCCGTGGTGAGGATCGTTCCGTCAAGAAACTCCATGAAGAACGTTGCCGCCACCAGCAGTGCCAAACGCGGCCGCCAACTGGTTTCATTGGCCGCTTCGACGTCGGTGTTGCTCGGTTTTGTGCTCATGGTCCGGTCCAAGTCTTGTCTAATCGCCTGCAGCAGCAGGCGCGCGTGTTTGCTCGATCCTCGTATTTGCTCGATCCTATAGAGGCACCGTGGGAGCGTTCACAACATGACGGTTTTCAGCGCACTTCCTCGCCTTGAAGCACTGCCCCGGGTTGAGCGAAACGCCGCCTGCGCCCTACCCCGCCTGTGCCAGGGCGAGCGGCAGTACCGCACCTACCCCGGACCGTCTGAGCGCCCTCGCCGCAACAGTCAGTGTCCAGCGGCTGTCGATGAGGTCGTCCACCAAGAGGACAGGTTGGTCACCAATGCCTGCCAGTGCCTGGGCCAATTGCGGTCCGACCGCCAGACGGTCCCATACTCCCGCGAGCCTGTAAGCGCTGTTGCCTCCACGGGACCCTGTGGGCCCGCCGTGCTCTGGATGCAGTTGACCCAAGTACGGCATCCGCCCTATGCCTGCGATCCCCTGCGCCAGCGAGTCCACAAGTTGTGGTTTGCTCCTTGAGGGAATGCTGACGACCGCCGCCGGGCGCCCCGCCCCGCTCCAGGCGGTTCCGCCGTCGGCCCCTGACCATTCGCGCAGAACCTGAACGCAGGCCTGCAGCATCGCGGGGTCCACTGCCCTATCGGGTGCCCCGGCGGCAAAGAGCTCGCGGAGCGCGCCACCCCAGCCCAAGTCCGTCAGCCTTGCCAGCACACGGCCTTCGGAAATGCTTTCGTCCGGCTTGATCTTGCCTTTGACTCCCACTCCCAGCCTGTCCATTCCGCTGGGCCACTGGAGCCGCGGTTCCACCACGATCCCGGCGCGACGGAGCGTCTGGCCGGCTGCATCAACGGCAGCCGCTGCAATGTCCACTGGGAACCATCGTCCAGCACAGTTGTCACAACGGCCACAAGGGGCGGCAGTCTCGTCGTCGAGCACAGAGGTGATGTACTCCATGCGACAACCTGCAGTGTCCTGGTAAATCACCATGGAGTCCTGCTCATCCACCCGGGCCTCCGCGATGCGGGCATAGCGCTCTGCATCGTAGGTCCATGGCCGTCCAGTAGCCCGCCAACCGCCACCTACGCGTTCAACTGCCCCGTCAACGGCCAAGACCTTAAGGAGGAGTTCCAGAGGCGTGCGCCGAAGGTCCACGCGTGCTTCGAGCGCCACCGTGGACATGGCCGCGTTCGCCTCTCCAAGCACCCTCAAGACGGCGTCGGCCTTTTCAGCTGAGGGCATGGACGCGGTGGCAAAATACTGCCAAATTTCGCGGTCCTCGGAGCCTGGAAGCAACAGGACATCAGCGTTGGCTGCACCTCGGCCTGCTCGACCAACCTGCTGGTAATAGGCGACCGGCGAGGACGGCGCGCCGAGGTGAATGACGAAACCAAGGTCCGGTTTGTCGAATCCCATCCCCAACGCCGAGGTGGCCACAAGCGCCTTGACTTGGTTGTCCTTGAGGAGTTGTTCTGCCCGCTCCCGATCGGCAGGATCAGTCCGGCCGGTATAGGACAAGACATTGTGTCCGGCCTCGGAAAGAAGCCGGGCAGTATCCTCTGCGGCTGAGACGGTCAGCGCGTAAATGATTCCGCTACCGGGGAGGTCCGCCAGGTGCGTCAGCAGCCACCCCAGGCGATCGCGGGAGTCGGACAAGTTCAGAACCCCGAGTCGCAGCGACTCGCGGCCCAGCGCACCCCGGATGGTCAGCACTCCGGCGCCGAGTTGTTCCTCGATATCGTGGACAACGCGGGAGTTGGCGGTAGCCGTGGTGGCGAGGACCGGAACCGGGTCGGGCAATTGGGCAATGAGATCCGCGATGCGCCGGTAATCGGGCCGGAAGTCGTGGCCCCAATCCGAAATGCAGTGGGCTTCGTCGATAACAAGCAATCCGGTCCTGCGGATCAGCTCGGGCAACTGGTTCTCCCTGAACGAGGGATTGGTGAGGCGCTCCGGCGACACCAGGAGAACGTCCGCCTCGTCAGCTGCCAACTGGGCCAGGACAGTGTCCCACTCAAGCGCGTTGGCTGAGTTGATGGCCACAGCCCGGACTCCCGCCCGTGCGGCGGCCGCTACTTGGTCCCGCATGAGCGCGAGCAGAGGAGACACGATCAGCGTGGGACCGGCACCCCGCTGACGCAGCAACAAGGAGGAGACGAAGTAGACGGCGGATTTTCCCCAACCCGTGCGTTGGACCACCAAGGCCCGGCGCCCCGCGTCCACCAATGCCTCAATGGCCTCGAACTGGCCGTCATGGAACTCTGCCTCGGGGTGCCCCACAAGCTCACGAAGACAAGCCAAAGCCCTCTGGCGGGTAGGGGATTCCACGGAAACAGCGGCATTTTGGGAGTTGTTGGCCATGGACCCAGTATTCCAGCAGCCCCTGACAGCCATAACCGGTGGCCCCGGCTATGTGGAAAGCGGTGTGCCAGGACCGGCTTTTCCACATAGCAGCTTCCCCCGTTCATGCTCAATTGCGCTGCCACAGTAGGATTGAGCCCGTGACTAGCGAGCAGAACAAGAACTTCGACCTCTCGGCATCCTTCAAGGCGTATGACGTCCGGGGCATCGTGGGGGAATCCATCACGGCTGAAATCGTCGAGGCAGTCGGTGCTGCCTTCATCGACGTTTTGGGTCTTGAAGGTGAAACCGTCCTTGTTGGCGGAGACATGCGCCCGTCCTCGCCGGAGTTCAGCCAGGCCTTCGCGAACGGTGCTGCCACCCGGGGCGCCAACGTCCAATTGCTGGACTTGATCTCCACTGACGAGCTCTACTACGCCTGCGGTGCCTTGAACGCAGCCGGTGCCACGTTCACTGCCAGCCATAACCCGGCCGAATACAACGGCATCAAAATGGCCAAGGCAGGGGCTCAACCGATTTCCTCCGAGAGTGGCCTGAAGGAGATCCAGGCCCTCGCCGAGCGCTACCTGAACGAAGGCACCATCCCCGCGGCGGCGACGCGGGGGCAGATCGGTGTCCATGACGTGCTGAAGGACTATTCCCAATACCTGCGCCAGCTGGTGGATCTCTCCGGTTCCCGGCCATTGAAGATCGTCGTGGACGCCGGTAACGGCATGGCCGGGCTGACCACCCCTGCTGTGCTTGGCAACAAGCTCCTCCCTGCCCTGCCGTTCGAGATCATCCCGCTCTACTTCGAACTGGACGGCTCGTTCCCGAACCACCCGGCCAACCCGCTGGAACCGGAAAACCTCCGTGATCTCCAAGCCGCCGTAATCAAACACGGCGCCGATATCGGCCTTGCCTTCGACGGCGACGCTGACCGATGCTTCGTGGTCGATGAAAAGGGCGAGCCCGTCTCCCCATCGGCGATCACGGGCATGGTGGCACGCAGGGAGATCGCCCGAGCCCAGGCATCCGGGGAACAGACCCCGGTGATCATCCACAACCTGCTCACGTCCAAAGCCGTTCCCGAACTCGTTGCCAAGGACGGCGGCCGGGCAGTCCGGACCCGCGTCGGCCATTCCTTCATCAAAGCCGTGATGGCCGAAGAAGGTGCAGTATTCGGCGGGGAGCACTCGGCACACTTCTATTTCCGTGATTTCTGGAATGCGGACACCGGTATGCTCGCCGCGATGCATGTCCTGGCGGCCCTGGGCGAGCAGGACGGTCCGCTGTCCGAACTCGGGCGCCAGTACGAGCCCTACGTCTCCTCCGGGGAAATCAACTCCGAGATCGAAGACAAAGCAGGCGCCATCGAGCGGGTCCGCCTCGATTTCCAGCATGATGACGTCGAAATAGACCACATGGACGGCAGCACCTTCAGCGCCAAGGACGGCAGCTGGTGGTTCAACCTGCGCCCCTCCAACACGGAGCCGTTCCTGCGCCTGAACGCCGAAGCCAAAGACCTGCCCACCATGGAAAAAATCCGCGACCGCGTCCTGGCACTGGTCAGGGCATAAGGACAGGCAAACATGAGCGAGCAGCCAACCGACGAGGCCGATTCCACCGGGACCGTCCAAGAGCGTGAACTCCGGGAGATTCTGGGGACTGCACTGGGGACTGCCCAGGAGCACATTCTGCAGAACGGCGGCTTTCTCCCCTTTGGCATCACGCTTTCACACGAAGGCGAGATGCGGATTGTCATGGTTTCTCCAGGCGAGCCGGACGAGGACGGCCACATTGACGCGGGAGCGATGTTGACGGATGTCCAGGAATTACTTCGCCAGGGTCGCAACGATTATCGGGCCGTGGCCATCGCAAGTGATGTCGCGCTGCCCGAGCATGGCTCGGATGGCATCCACGGCACCGCCGAGCACCGGGATGGCGGGGTCATGGCAGCAGTCATCCCCTACGTCCAAGCAGCCGACGGTTTCTCCTTCGGCGCCCTTGAGCCTGACACCCACGAGCCCTCGCTCTGGGTGGACTAGACCTGACTACGTAAGCTGATCCCATGAAAATCAACGCGTTCGCAGATGTGAGCCTCCGCGCCGTCATGGTGTTGGCGTCCGCTCCTGAGGGCACGTTGCTGACTACCCAGGCTGTTGCCGATGCCGTGGGCACTCCGTATAACCATGTCAGCAAGGCCATGGTCCGATTGCGCAGCCTTGGATTGATTGATGTGGAACGAGGCCGCTTGGGTGGATCGCGCCTGAACGAAGCGGGACGCCAAGCAACGGTTGGCCAGCTCCTTCGCCACTTGGACAGCCGGCAGGATCCCGCCGAATGCCAGTCCCCCACCCATGACTGCCCCCTCATCACAGAGTGCGGTCTCCGCCACGCAATGAACCGGGCCCGCGAAGCCTTCTATCGTGAGCTCGACACCGTCGTCATCTCGTCCCTGCCTCATGCACGGCAGATGAATCCGGTCTTCCAAACAATAGGCCTCCGACCCGAATTCAGGTCCCCCGCACCCCTGCCCTGACCGCGTCCGGACCGGATCGCGATCCGATTTGCACATCTTTTCTACAAGGAGTAGAAATTGAGATATAAATACAGGCATTCGAAATGCTTGTATTGTGACGGTTCGAATAACCCGCCGGACCCCTACCCGCAGGAGAATCATGCTCTCGGAAAAATCCCGCCCGATTATTGAAGCCACGCTTCCCCTGGTTGGCTCGCGTATTGGTGACATCACCGCCGACTTCTACAAGCGCCTCTTTGCAGCGCACCCTGAGTTGCTCGATGGACTGTTCAGCCGCTCCAACCAGCGCTCGGGTGATCAGCAACAGGCACTCGCCGGGAGTATCGCCGCCTTCGCAACCCACCTGGTGAACAACCCGGGCACGCTCCCGGAAAAGGTCCTGGCCCGGATCGCCCACAAGCACGCCTCACTGGGCATCGCCGAAGAGCAGTATGGAGTGGTCTACGAGCACCTCTTCGCAGCAATCGCTGCCGACTTGTCGGACGTTATTACGCCTGAAATCGCCGAGGCATGGACGGAGGTCTACTGGCTCATGGCAGACGCCCTGATCAAGCTTGAGAAGGACCTCTACGCCTCCCAGTCAAACAATAAGATGTGGATGCCTTGGCGTGTGGTTTCCAAAGTACCGGCTGGCAAGGACGCCATGACATTCACCTTGGAACCTGCCGACGACACTCCGGTAACACCGGCTCTTCCCGGCCAGTATGTGAGCGTCAAGGTCGTACTCCCTGACGGCTTGCGCCAAGTGCGGCAGTATTCACTGTCAGGCGACGCCGGGACCAGCCGGACCTTCACCACCAAGCTAAACGACGGCGGCGAGGTATCCACCGCCCTGCATACCGCCGTCGAACCTAACGATGTGCTCGAAATCTCCAACCCTTATGGCGAGATCACCCTCAACGACGGCGAAGGACCGGTGGTGCTCGCGTCGGCGGGGATCGGGTGCACGCCGACAGCCTCGATCCTGCGCTCCTTGGCCGAGGCCGGCACTGATCGCCAGGTTCTTGTCCTGCACGCCGAACGTTCCATGGACAGTTGGGCATTGAGCGGCCAAATGACTGCAGACGCCGCAAGCATTGACGCCGAACTGCAGCTCTGGCTCGAATCGCCGCAGCCCGGCAATGAAATGCACCGCGTCAACGCAGGCTTCATGTCCCTGAGGGAAATCGACATGCCCGCGGACGCTTCCTTGTACCTCTGCGGGCCGTTGCCTTTCATGAAGAAGATTCGCGACGAAGCGATCGAGGCCGGCATCCCGGCCACCAGTATCCACTACGAAGTTTTCGGCCCCGACGTTTGGCTCGCGAACTAAGGCGGGGCGCCAAACCCCTCTAAGACGCCGAAAGCACGACGGCGGCCCGTCACCTTTGATGAAAAGGTGACGGGCCGCCGTCGTCTTAAGAACGCCGTTGTCCTTAAGAGGTCTAGCCCAGACGGCTCTTGAGGCCGTCCAGCTCGGACTGCAGCGCCGCGGGGAGAGACTCGCCGAAGTTGGCGAACCATTCCTCGATGGATGCAAGTTCCGTTTCCCATTCGCCGGCGTCAACGCGGACGGCCGCCTCGACCTCGGCCGGCGTCATGTTCAGGCCTTCAAGGTCGATGGAGTCGCCGGTCGGAACGAAACCGATCGGCGTTTCCACAGCGTCCGCCTTGCCTTCGAGGCGTTCGATTGCCCACTTGAGTACGCGGGCGTTGTCACCGAAACCAGGCCAGGCGAAGCCACCATCAGCAGTGCGACGGAACCAGTTGACCAGGAAGATCTTGGGCAGGCGCTCCGGGTTGGCCTTGGCGGACAGGTTCACCCAGTGGTTCAGGTAGTCGCCTGCGTCGTAACCGATGAACGGCAGCATTGCCATGGGATCGCGGCGGACAACACCGACGGCGCCAGCTGCAGCGGCCGTGGTTTCCGACGAAAGCGTGGCACCCATGAAGATACCGTTGGACCAGTCGCGGGCCTCGGTGACCAGCGGGATGGTGGTCTTACGGCGTCCGCCGAACAGGATCGCGGACAACTCCACGCCGTCCGGGCTGAAGTACTCTTCGGCGAGCATGTCGATCTGGTCGATCGGCGTGCAGAAACGGGAGTTCGGGTGTGCAGCCGGGGCGTCGGAGTCCGGAGTCCAGGACTCGCCGCGCCAGTCGGTCAGGTGCGCCGGAGTTTCCTCCGTCATACCTTCCCACCAAACGCCGCCGTCATCGGTCAGCGCAACATTGGTGAAGATGCTGTTGCCCTTGGCGATGGCACGCATGGCGTTGGGGTTGGTGCCCCAACCGGTGCCCGGCGCGACGCCGAACAGGCCGGCTTCGGGGTTGACGGCGCGGAGCTCGCCTTCCTTGCCGAAGCGCATCCAGGTGATGTCGTCGCCGAGGGTCTCGACCTTCCAGCCCTTGATGGTGGGGTCAAGCAAAGCGAGGTTGGTCTTGCCGCAAGCCGACGGGAAGGCAGCGGAGACGTAGTAGGTCTTCTGCTCGGGAGAGGTCAGCTTGAGGATGAGCATGTGCTCGGCAAGCCAGCCCTCGTCGCGTGCCATCACCGAGGCGATGCGCAGTGCGTAGCACTTCTTGCCCAGCAGCGCGTTTCCGCCGTAGCCGGAACCGAAGGACCAGATGGAGCGCTCTTCGGGGAAGTGGACGATCCACTTGTCGGTGTTGCACGGCCACGCGACGTCGGCCTGGCCGGGTTCCAGGGGTGCGCCCAGCGAGTGGAGGGCCGGCACAAAGAATGCATCGGTCTGCGTGATGCGGTCCAGGACGTCCGAGCCGATGCGGGCCATGATCCGCATGGAAGCTACAACGTAGGCGGAGTCAGTGATCTCAACGCCGAACTTCGGGTCCTCTGCATCCAGGTGGCCCATGACAAAAGGAATGACGTACATGGTGCGGCCGCGCATGGAGCCGGCGAACAGTCCGCGCAGCTTCTGCTTCATTTCGGCCGGAGCCATCCAGTTGTTCGTGAACCCTGCGTCGCGCTCGTTCTCGGAGCAGATGAAGGTCTGCTCTTCCACACGGGCAACGTCGGCGGGGTCGGAGAACGCCGCGAAGGAATTCGGGAACGTTTCCGGGTTCAGCCTCTTCAGGGTGCCGGCCTCAACCAGTTCGTCGGTCAGCTTCTTGTTTTCCGCTTCGCTGCCATCAACCCAGTGGATGCGGTCCGGCTGAGTAAGCTCGGCTACTTCCTCAACCCAGGCCAGCAGGCGTGCATGCGTAGTAGGTGCCTTCTCAAGCAGCGGCAGTCGCGCCAGATCGCCCATTGCGGTTCCCTTCCTCGGGTTCAGTGGTGTGTCCTAAACGATAGGGGTCGCGGACCAGACCAATCCGTTGTCAGACGTCAGATGTCCAGTGGAGTCGAAACGAAAAACCCCTAGAATTCAGGGTTTCAGTTTCAGAGGACGGCGTTTTAAGTGAGGAAGGTCACATAGACCGGTCTAGTTGCGTAGATTACAGCTTTTCGATTTGGAACTTCACATGAACTTCTGTAAAGTTTATTGAGGTTCGAGGGGGTCAGAGAAACAGACCGCCGAGAATCACGCGAAATGCGCCCATAGCTCAGCTGGATAGAGCGTCTGTCTACGGAACAGAAGGTCAGGGGTTCGAATCCCTTTGGGCGCACAGATAGAGACCCGCACCGGTTCGCCGGTGCGGGTCTTTTGTTTTGCCCGCCGTGGCCCAACTACGTAGCAGTTAAGCGCGTTTAGACCGCCCTAAACGCGCTCTAATGCGACCCAGTTGGGTTACGCGGCAGGGAAGGTGAGTCACGCAGGAAACGCAAAGGGCCGCCGTCGTACTTTCCGAAAAGTACGACGGCGGCCCTTGCCGTATGTGGGGACGCTTACTCCCCCACTGCCTCGCTGATCCGGCGCCGGATGCCGTCGAAGTGACGGTTGAGCAGCTCGGCCGAGAGCACCTTGTCTCCCGCTGCAACGGCGGCATAAATATTCCGATGGATGGCGGCCGTCTTGGCCAGGTCCTCGTTACCTGCGCCGATCTCTACGTGGATCTTCCGGTATACCTTCCAGAAGACCCCCATCAGGTTGATCAGCAGCTCGTTGTTAAGGGGTTCGAATAGTCGGCGGTGGAATTCGGCGTCGGCCGCCACGAAGTTCTCACCGGCGGCGGCGAGTTCTTCCATTTGCTTCACCGATTCCTCGATGGACGCCAGCTGCTCCTTGGTCATCACATCGATAGAGGAGCCGATCAGCCCGGACTCCAACGCCTGCCGCACGTCCACCAGCTGCAAGGCTTCGAGTCCCTGGTGCCGGAGGGAAAGCCGGCCCCGGAATGTCAGGCCATCAGCCAAGGCATCGAAGTTGCTGGGCGCCACGAACATCCCGAAGCCATGGCGGATCTCGATCACTCCCAACGCCTGCAGCACTTTCAGGGACTCACGCAACGTATTGCGCCCTACGCCCAGGGCGACTGAAAGCTCGCTCTCCGTGGGCAACGGGTCACCCGCCTCGAGCTCGCGCTCAAGGATGAGTTCCATAATGTCCGACTGCAATGCACGCAGCCGGGCCTGTGCACTGAACCGCGCTTGCGGAACGACACCGGAAGTTGTCATGGCGCTCTCCTTGCCGATGCACTCTTCCCCTCAGAGGCTTGTGAACCTCGGACGCAGAAGTAGTGCGGTGTTAATATTGAGGCGAGCTTGATGCTCACCGCAGAATGAGTGACTCGCAACATACAATATCGGATGTCCCACCTCCTTGATAGGTATGTCTTCGGAATTCCTTGAGAATTCCGCATTCAGGCGCGCTGGCGGCGAGGAACCCGACGGTTCCCGGCTTCCCGGGCAGCCTCACCGTGATCCATTTCTCACTTGACGTCCCCTTGTGACCACCCTTACAGTTTCAATACGAGCATCGGACGTCCTACATCCGATAACCCACGACAGTCGAATGGTGAGGCACCCTTATGAGCAAGACCATCAACAGCCTGCCGCTGGTCAACGACGCCAGCCGCCGGAATTTCCTGAAGCTAAGCGGCGCAGTTGGTGCAGCAGCCGCCTTCACGGCAACCCTCTCTGCGTGCGGCGGCGCTGCCAGCACCACAACAGGGAACGCGGCGAACACGGCAGCCGTGAACAAGGACCTCATGATCGAGGCAGGCATCTCCTACGCTCTCTCCACGGGCTTCGACCCGCTGAGCTCCTCGGGAGCCACACCGATGGCAGCCAACCTGCATATCTTTGAAGGCCTCATCGAGCTGCACCCGGCAACCCGACAGCCCTACAACGCACTGGCCGCAACGGATCCGAAGAAGATCAACGACACCACGTACCAGGTGACCATCCGCGATGGTGCCAAGTTCCACGACGGCTCCCCCGTCACCACCGAGGACGTCGCTTTCTCCTTTACACGTGTCATGGACCCGGCGAACAAGTCCCTGTTTTCCCAGTTCATCCCCTTCATCCAGGACGTCAAGCCCTTGGATGCCAAGACAGTGGAATTCACCCTCAAGTACGCCTTCCCGGGCTTCGGACCCCGCATCTCGGTGGTCAAGATTGTTCCCAAGGCACTCGCCAGCGATCTGAAGGCCTTCGACGCCAAGCCAATCGGCTCCGGTCCGTACAAACTGGTCTCCGCCGTCAAGGACGACAAGATCGTCTTCGAAGCGTTCGCAGACTACAACGGCCCCAAGCCAGCGTTGGCCAAGGGCATGACCTGGCTCCTTCTTTCAGACGCAGCCGCCCGTGTTACCGCAGTCCAATCCGGACGCGTCCAGGCCATCGAGGATGTTCCGTACCTGGACGTCGACGGCTTGAAGTCCAAGGTCAAGGTGGAATCCGTCCAGTCCTTCGGCCTGCTGTTCCTCATGTTCAACTGCGCAAAGGCCCCTTTCGACAACAAACTGGTCCGCCAGGCACTGCACTATGGCATGGACAAGGAAGCCATCATCAAGAAGGCCCTGTTCGGCAACGCCAAGGCGGCAAGCTCCTACTTCCAGGAGGGCCACCCGGACTATGTCAAGGCCAGGAACGTCTATGGTTTTGACACTAAAAAGGCCGAAGACCTACTCAAGCAGGCGGGCGTTGGCAGCCTCGAATTCGAACTCCTCACCACGGACACCGCGTGGGTGAAGGACGTTGCACCCCTGATCCTGGAGTCCTGGAACAAGATCCCCGGCGTCAAGGTCACCGTGAAGAGCCTGCAGTCCGGCGCCCTTTACAGCGACCGCGTGGGCAAGGGCGATTACACAGTCGTTGCTGCTCCGGGTGATCCGTCCGTGTTCGGCAACGACGCGGACCTGCTGCTGAGCTGGTTCTACTCGGGCGCCACGTGGATGGAGAAGCGCGCCTTCTGGACCACTCCGGAACGCACCAAGTTGCAGGAACTCATGAACAAGGGGTCGCAAGCCTCCGGCGACAACGCCAAGAAGATCGTGGCCGAAATCGTGGACATGGTCTCGGACGAGGTCCCCCTCTACCCGGTCCTCCACCGCCAGCTCCCCAGCGCCTGGGACGAGAAAAAACTCAAGGGCTTCCAGCCTCTGCCCACCACCGGATTGTCGTTCATCGACGTCGGACGTACCGCCTAGAAACCTGAGTTGCGAGGCCTGCTTTGCGGCCTAAATCCCCTAAATAGTACGCAGAGCAGGCCCCACAACCAGCAGCACCCCCAACCAACCGGAGAACAAATTGGTCACGATATTGCGTCTGCTTGGTCGCAGGCTTGCAGCATTGCCATTGATGATCCTGGGCATTACGTTGCTCGTCTTCCTCGTCCTGCAGGCCGCCCCCGGCGACCAAGCCAGTTCCGCCCTCGGTGACGGCGCCAGCGAAGAAGCCAAGCAGCAGTACCGCCAGGAAAATGGCCTGAACGATCCCTTGGTCCTGCAATACTTCCGTTTCCTTGGGAAGCTGCTGCAGTTTGACCTCGGCGTCACAACCCCGCCCGCAAAGTCGGTGGCTTCCATGATCGGCTCTGCGTTCCCTTTGACGCTCCAGCTGACCTTCCTGGGCGTCATTATCGCGATTGTTCTTTCCCTGGCATTCGGCATCCTCGGCGCCCTCTACCGCGACAAGTGGCAGGACCAATTGGTCCGCGTCTTCTCGATCGCCGCGATCGCCACGCCGTCGTTCTGGCTTGGCATCCTGCTCATCCAGTGGTTCGCCCTGGGAAGCAACCCGATGTTCCCCTCAGGCGGAATTGCGACGCCGGAATCCGGCTTTGGCGGTTGGCTCAACTCGATGGCCCTTCCGGCACTTGCGCTCGGCATCCCCGTCTCAGCGTCGTTGATCCGAGTGGTCCGGACCTCCATGGTGGAAGAGCTTGACCGCGACTACGTCCGCACAGCCATCGGCAACGGCGTCCCCTACCGCGAAGTGGTTTCCAAGAATGTTCTCCGCAATGCCCTCGTCACCCCGGTGACCGTGCTGGGACTCCGCGTGGGCTACCTGTTGGGTGGCGCCGTCGTGATTGAAATGATCTTCGCCCTGCCCGGCATGGGCCAGCTGATCCTCAACGGCATCACCAACCTGGACGTCAACCTGGTCCAGGGCGTGGTGCTCACCATCTCGGTCACTTTTGTTCTGGTGAACATCGTGGTGGACCTTCTCTACCTGCTCATCAACCCCCGAATCAGGACGGTATAGCTCATGCGCAGCAAGCTCGCAGAACGGCTAAGTGCCCCGGGCATCCGCTTCAAGGCCCTGCCCTGGGGCTCCCGCATCGCCCTGCTCTTCCTCGTCATGATTGTGCTCGCGGCCGTCCTCGCGCCGGTCATCGCTCCGCACGATCCCCTTGAGACGTTCATCCCGGCAACCCCGCCTGGCGCCGAGCACTTCTTCGGCACCGACCGCCTGGGCCGCGACATCTTCTCGCGCCTCCTGTTTGGAGCGCAGTCGTCGCTGTTGATCGGCCTTGGCGCGGTTGGCCTGGCGATCCTCGCCGGTGCACTGCTCGGATCCTTCGCCGCGACCTCCAGCAAGTCGGTCAACGAGATCATCATGCGGCTCATGGACATCCTCATGGCGTTCCCGGGCATCGCACTGGCCGCAGTTTTGCTGGCCGCGTTCGGCAACTCGGTCCCGACCATCATCATCGCAATCGCCATCATCTACACGCCTCAACTGGCCCGCGTGGTCCGCGCCAACGTGCTTGCGCAATATGGCGAAGACTACGTTCGTGCCGAACGCGTGATCGGTGCAGGCCGGTTCTACATCCTGGTCAAGCACATCGTCCGCAACACCGCCGCTCCCGTCCTGGTGTTCGCCACAGTGATGGTGGCAGACGCCATCATCCTGGAAGCCTCACTCTCCTTCCTGGGTGCCGGCGTTCAGGACCCGGCGCCCTCGTGGGGCAACGTGATTTCCTACGGCCGCAATCTGGTCCTGTCCGGTGGCTGGTGGGCCACCACGTTCGCTGGCCTGACAATTCTGCTGACCGTCCTGTCCCTGAACATCCTCGCCGAGGGCCTCACCGACGCCATGGTGAACCCGAAGCTGCGCCGTGCTCCTGCCGTGAAGGACGACGACGGCTCGGCCGCGGCTATCGCTGTTGATTCCGAGGTCGCCACCTCCGTTGCCCAGCCGTCGGTGGTGGAGGAACACGAGCTCGACGGCGTTCGGCCGGCTTTCGGCGACACCGTCACTTCTGATGGGGGCAGCTCCACCGTCCTCACCGATGTGAAGCTGGCCGCCGCCAACCCGCACCTCCTCCTGGACCGCGAATTGGAACTGCTGGCAGCCATTGAAGCCAAGCGCACGGACCGCCTCCCGCAGGTCTCCCCCGGAGCCCGCAATGTCCTTGAGGTGAAAAACCTGTCCATCCGCTTCCCGGGCCGTTTCGGCGAGACCGCAATCGTGGACAACGTCTCCTTCACGGTCCGCGAAGGCGAAACCATGGGCCTGGTGGGCGAGTCCGGTTGTGGCAAGTCGATCACGTCACTCGCTGTGATGGGCCTCCTGCCCAAGACAGCACAAGTCACCGGTTCCATCCTGTTTGATGGCAAGGAACTCCTCGAGGCGAAGACGCCGCACAGCAACCCCAAGGCCTATGAGGGCCTGCGCGGCGAGCAGATTGCCATGGTCTACCAGGACGCGTTGAGCTCGCTGAACCCATCGATGAAGATCAAGGACCAGCTGGAGCAGCTCACCAAACGTGGTGGCCGAAAGACACCTGCTGAACTGCTGGAAATGGTGAAACTGGACCCCGCCAGGACGCTTGCCAGCTACCCCCATGAGCTCTCCGGCGGCCAACGCCAGCGCGTGCTGATCGCCATGGCCCTGTCCCGCTCACCGAAGATCGTTGTTGCCGATGAGCCCACCACGGCCTTGGATGTCACCGTGCAAAAGCAGGTGGTGGATCTGCTCAACGAACTCCGTGAGCAACTTGGTTTCGCCATGGTATTCGTCAGTCACGACCTCGCGTTGGTGGCCTCCTTGGCCCACCGCATCACAGTCATGTACGCCGGCCAGGTGGTGGAATCCGCACGGGCTTCCGAGCTCCTGCAGAACCCCAAGCATGAGTACACCCGCGGCTTGCTGGGTGCCGTCGTCTCCATCGAGGCCGACGCCGTCCGGCTGCACCAGATCCCCGGCACAGTCCCTTCACCGCGCGATTTTGCTGCGGGCGACCGCTTCGCGGCCCGCTCACTCAGGGCCGACGCCGATCCCAACCAGAAGCTCGTCCTCACCACCGTTCCAACCGCCAACGGTGACGACGCCGACCACTACTGGGCGAGCCATCTGAAGGAGGACGCAAAATGAGCGATTCAGGCTCCAAGCCGGTCATCGAGCTCAAAGACGTCAAGGTCTACCACCATGCAAGGACCGGCGGACTTTTCCGGCCCAACATCGTCAAAGCCGTCGACGGAGTGGACTTCACCATCAGCCGCGGCGAAACCGTGGGCATCGTTGGTGAGTCCGGCTGTGGCAAGTCCACCCTCGCGTCCGTACTTGTGGGACTCCAACCACCGACGTCGGGCAGGGTCTTGTTCCACGGAAAGCCCGCCATCAAGCGGAACGCCGCCATGCGAAAGCAGTTTGGACGCTCCGTCTCGGTCGTCTTCCAGGACCCGGCTACGGCGCTCAACCCGCGCATGACCATCCAGGACATCCTCACCGACCCCCTGCAGATCCACGGCATCGGGAACGCTTCCAGCCGTGCTGCCAAGGTCAAGGAACTGTTGGCGCTGGTTGGCCTGCCGCACTCGGCAGCGGAGGTGACGCCGTCGCAGGTTTCCGGTGGTCAGCGCCAGCGTGTGGCAATCGCCCGTGCATTGGCGTTGGATCCGGACATCATTGTGGCGGATGAACCGACGTCGGCCTTGGACGTTTCGGTCCGCGCGCAGGTCCTGAACCTGTTGTCTGACCTGAAGACGCAGCTGAACCTCGGCATGGTGTTCATCTCGCATGACATCCAGACCGTCCGCTACGTCTCGGACCGTATCTGCGTCATGTACTTCGGCAAGATCGTCGAACAAGGCACAGCCACCCAGGTCTTCGACAACCCCAGCAACGACTACACCAAGAAGCTGCTGGGCGCCGCGCCGAGCCTGCTCCACATCTAGCTTTTCCTTTCACAAGTTACAAACAACGGAGAATTCTGTGTCCACTCAGTTCCAGGGCGTCATCCCCCCGGTCATCACCCCCCGCCACGCCGACGGCAGCATCGACACCGCATCGCTGAAGAACGTCACCAAGCACCTGATCGACGGCGGTGTGTCCGGACTTTTCGTCCTCGGCTCCTCCGGCGAAGTCCCCTACCTGACCAACGCCGAGCGTGAGCTGGTGGTCTCCACCATCGCCGACGCCAACGCCGGAGCGGTCCCACTGATCGTCGGCGCCAACGAGCAGACCACCAACCGGGTGATCGAGGAAGCGCGGAAGGTGGTGGATCTAGGTGCCGACGCGATCGTTGTCACGTCCATGTACTACGCCATCGGCAATGCGGCGGAAACCGAGGCGCATTTCCGCAGCATCCACGCCGCCATCGAGAAGCCGATCTTCGCGTACGACGTCCCGGTCCGCACGCACTTCAAGCTGCCCACGGACCTCCTGGTACGCCTCGGCCGCGACGGCGTCATAGCGGGCGTCAAGGACTCCTCGGGCGACGACGTTTCGTTCCGCCAACTGCTGCTCGCCGCCAAGGACATTCCCAACTTCGATATTTTCACTGGCCACGAAGTTGTGGTGGACGGCGCCCTCCTGGGCGGTGCGCAGGGCGTGGTTCCGGGTCTCGGCAACGTTGATCCGGCCGGCTACCGCCGCCTGTTCGACGCTGCCCAGACGGGCGACTGGGCTCTCGCAGCAAGGGAGCAGGACCGTCTGGCCGACGTCTTCGAGATCGTCTACACCCCTAACGGCCGCGTGTCCGGCGGCGCTGCTGGCCTGGGTGCTTTCAAGACTGCACTTCAGGTCATGGGAGTTATTGAGTCCAACACCATGAGCGAGCCCATGCTGTCCCTGAACTCCGAAGAGACGGCGCTGATCCGTGAAATTCTGGAACGGAACGGGCTGGTCTAAATTTTCATGACCGCTTCCATGACCCACGTGGTCGGTGTTGACCTCGGCGGCACCAAAACTGCCGCCGGGGTTGTTTCCGAGCTTGGTGAAGTGCTCATGTCGGAGACCATTCCGACGTTGAACAGGGACGGTGGCGAAGCGATCCTCGACGCCACTGCGACGCTGATCGCGGGCTTGGTGGAGCGGGCTGCCGACGCCGGAGTTACAGTTTCCGGCGTCGGCATCGGCTCCGCCGGGGTTATTGATGCTTCTTCCGGGGCCGTGGTGTCAGCCACGGATGCGATTCATGGCTGGGCCGGGACTGAGCTTGTTTCGGGGCTGTCCACCCGTCTTTCCCTGCCTCTTTCGGCGGTCCGGGCCGTCAACGACGTCCACGCCCACGCCCTCGGTGAGGCTTGGCTTGGCGCGGCCGCCGGCTCCTCAAGTTCGCTCATGGTGGCGTTCGGAACCGGCGTCGGCGGGAGCTTTGTGCTGAACGGCGCACCTGTTCTCGGACACCGCTTTGTTGGCGGGCATGTGGGTCACTTCGCGTCGCCGCTGGCTGTATTTGATGGCGTGCCGTTGTCTTGCGTGTGCGGTGGATCAGGACACGTCGAGGCCGTGGCTTCGGGGCCCGCCATCTACGAGTCGTACCTGCGCTTTGGTGGTTCCTCGCGTGAGGCAGCGGACACACGGGGCGTGTTTGCGCTGGCCGCTTACGGAACTCACGACGGCGGTGCTGCCGCTGTGTCGACTGACGGGCGCGCCGCCGCCTTGCGTGCCGTTGGTCTCGGCGCGGCCGCCGCAGGCCAAGCGGTGGGCGGACTGATCAACATTCTTGACCCTGAAACCGTGGTGATTTCTGGTGGGCTGGCCGACGCCGGCGAGTTTTGGTGGAAGCCCATGGAGACGGCTTTGCGCCAGGAATTGCTGGCACCGTTGACCGAGGTCCCCGTGCTGCGGGCAACCCTGGGCAACACCGCTGCCATCGTTGGTGCCGCGAAACTCGTCCTTTAGAAGAGAGACAACATGATCCTGACCCCCGAAGGCATCAAAGCCCTCCGTTCCCAGCTGATCGTCTCCTGCCAGGCGTATCCGGGCGAACCCATGCGCGATCCCCGCACCACGGCCCAGGTGGCGGCCTCGGCTGTCATCGGCGGTGCTGCGGCGATCCGCGTCCAAGGGTTAGCCGACGTACAGTTCGCGCGTGCCGCCGTCGAAGTTCCCATTATTGGCCTCTGGAAGGACGGGCATGATGGGGTCTTCATCACCCCCACTCTCCGGCACGCGCTTGCCGTGGCTGGTGCCGGTGCACATGTTGTCGCGATTGATGGCACACGCCGGGCTCGCCCGGACGGCTTGTCCCTTCAGGCGACCGTTGCCGGCATCCACGCCGGGTCCCACGCGCTGGTCATGGCGGACTGCGGTTCCTTTGACGATGCTGTTGCAGCCGTTGAAGCCGGCGCGGACCTGATCGGCACAACGTTGGCTGGTTACACCGGCGAGCGCCCCAAGACCGACGGCCCGGACCTGGAGTTGCTGGAGCAGATCGCCTCTGCCGAACTGGGCAAGCCGCTCATCGCCGAAGGTCGCATCCACACCCCCGCCCAAGCGCGTCAGGCCCTCAATACCGGCGCGTTCGCAGTGGTTGTGGGCACCGCGATCACGCACCCGGCCACGATTACGGGCTGGTTCAAGGGCGCGATGCACGCATAAGGGCTCAGCCCCCGCGTTGCTGGGCCTGCTCTGCGCCCCAAAACCCACGCTAAGCGCGCAAAACGGGCCTCACAACGCGGCGGTAGCGGTTGTAGGCTTCTCCCATGGCTGCCGAAAACTCCCGTGAATTCGACGTAATTGTGATCGGCGCGGGCGCCGTTGGGGAAAATGTTGCGGACCGCGTGGCTCGTGGCGGACTGACGGCAGTGGTTGTGGAAAGCGAACTGGTTGGCGGCGAATGCTCCTATTGGGCGTGCATTCCTTCCAAAGCGCTCCTCCGGCCAGGCAGCGTGCTCCACGCGGCGCAGGGAATTCCCGGAGCGTCGGAAGCGGTCACTGGAGTTATCGACGCAAAGTCGGCCCTGAAGCACCGGGACTGGTTCACGAACAATTGGCAGGACGGGAGCCAGGTCGAATGGCTGGATAGCGCCGGCATCGAGCTGATCCGTGGGCGCGGGCGCATCACAGGACCACGCGAGGTCCAAGTGGACGGGCTCGACGGCAATAGCTACGCGCTCAAAGCGCACCATGCCGTGGTCGTGGCCACAGGTTCCACACCTACCATCCCGGATATCGAGGGCCTCAAGGACGTACCCTTCTGGACCACCCGCGGTGCCACTGCGGCAAAAGTCATCCCACAGCGGTTTGCGGTGCTCGGAGGTGGAGTGGCCGGCGTCGAATTGGCCCAGGCTTTTGCCCGCCTTGGTTCCGTGGTGACACTTATTGCTCGTGGTCGCCTTCTGAGCAGCTATCCAGAAGAGGCAGCTGACCTGGTCCTGGCAGGGCTGCGCGCCGATGGCGTAACAGTCCACCTCCACACGGATGTGGACAAAGTAGAAAAGAACGACGACGGCTCGGTCACGGTCACGTTCAACGGCGGGACCGTCACGGCTGACAAAGTCCTGGTCGCATCCGGCCGGCATCCGGCATTGGCCAATTTGGGCTTGGAAAATGTGGGCGTTGAACCGCAGAACGGAAAACCGCTCCGGCTCACCACGGATGCCAGTGGGCTGGTGGAGGGCCCGGCAAGCGATGGCACCAGTGGACTGTGGCTGTACGCCACAGGCGATGCCGCGGGCAATGTGTTGCTTACGCACCAGGGCAAGTACGAAGCCCGGGCTACCGGCGATGCCATCGTTGCCCGGGCAAATGGCAAGCTCCAGGGCACGCCCCGTCCCTGGAGCGCGTGGGCACATACGGCCGACGAGCACGCCATTCCAAGCGTCGTCTTCACAGATCCGGAAGTGGCCTCGGTGGGTCCCAGCCTTGAGCAGGCCCTGCTCCAGGGCAAGCACGTCACGGGAGTGGAGTTGCCCATCAACGTCTCCGGATCCCAGCTCTATTCCGCCGATTACAAAGGGTGGGCGCAGATCGTGGTGGACGAGGACCGGAAAGTCATCCTTGGCGCTACGTTCGTCGGGCCGGGGGTAGCTGAACTGCTCCACTCGGCCACCATCGCGATCGTGGGCGAAGTCCCCTTGGACAGGTTGTGGCACGCTGTGCCGTCGTACCCCACCCTCAGCGAGGTGTGGTTGCGGCTTTTGGAGAAGTACGGCCTCTAGCGCTTATTTGAACTGACTGGTCAGTTCAGTTAGACTTTCAGCAGACACAATTTCTGCGAAAGGCTCATTGTGCTGTCCGTACAGCAACTTCAGATCAACGGCCGCCGGGATGACCTCCTTCCGGCAACGTCACTCCAGGCCCGTCGTGGCGAACTCTTGCTCGTGGCCGGCGAAGGCCAGGATCAGCGGACCGCCTTGGCCTTGGCACTCAGTGGCCGCATGAAACCCAGCAACGGCGTCCTCAGTTGGGACAACAACAGCAAGACCAAAAAGATCCGGCTGGCGAGCGCCTTGGTGGATTCGCCCGGCGTCAATGAGCCTGAACAGCATCTAAGCGTTCGCGACCTCGTCACAGAGGACCTCTCCCTCATCCCCCGCCGTTACCGTGGCGCGCTGCTCAGCAAACCGTGGCTGAAGATCAACAGCTTTGAAGACATTGCCGGCTTGTGGATCGAACAGCTTCCCGCCGGCCGCCGGCTCGAGCTCCTGACTGCCCTCGCCTTGGCAGATCCAGCTACCGACCTCCTGGTGGTCGATTCACCCGATCGCCACAGCGCCGATCCCGCGGCGTGGTTGCCCCGGCTTGAGGCACTGGCGTCCGACGCCGGGCGGCCCCTTGCCGTCGTCGCCGTCGTCAGCGCCCTCCCGGACAACTGGGCTGGCCCTGCTGCCGTAATTGGCAACTCAGTGGCCCACCCGCAGGAACCGGAAACCGTTGAAGTGTCCGAGCCGGCACAGGCGACGAACGCGCAAGCGACAACGAGCCCAATCCCGGCCCGCGAGATTCAAGACGACGCATCCGAACCCGAATTCAAAGACCTTCAAAGGACTGCAAAGTGACTGTTCTGCGGCTTGCCCGCTCCGAACTCAAGCGCATGACCGGCGGGCTCCTGCCCAAGCTGACCATCCTGGCCCTGACCATGGTGCCGCTGCTCTACGGCGCGGTGTATCTCTACGCCAATTGGGATCCGTACGGCAATCTGAACCAGATCGACGCCGCATTGGTGGTTGAGGACACGGGGGCAACGTCCAAGGATGGCACCGAGCTGCAGGCTGGCAAGAAGGTTGCTGACAGCCTGGTAGACGGCCACGTCTTCAACTGGAAGCAGGTTTCCAGCGCCGAGGCCGCAGAGGCTGGTGTTCGGACCGGCGAATACGCCTTCGCTCTGCGGATCCCCAAGGACTTCTCCGCAAACCTGGTCTCCCCCGGCAGCTTCGACGCCGCCAACCAGGCGATGCTCCATGTCACCACGAACGACGCCAACAACTACCTGCTGAGCACCATCGTGGACAAACTCACCACAGCAGTTCATTCAACGGTCGCCAAGGAGGTCGGCGAGGAAACAGCCAACCAGCTCCTCACCGGCTTCGGTACCATCCATGCCTCCATCGTGAGAGCTGCGGACGGAGCGTCCGAACTCGCCACGGGAGTGGGTCAGCTCAGTGACGGCGCAGCAACGCTGCACGACGGCACAACCCAGTTGGTCACCGGGGCCGATCAGCTGGTCGCTGGTCAAACGCAGCTCCGCGACGGCGCTGTGCAACTCAATGACGGCGCGGGCCAGCTGAGCTCGGGCCTCACGGAGCTGAAGAACAAAACGGCTACCCTCCCGGCGGATTCGCAAAAGCTTGCCGACGGTGCGGCGCAAGTAGCCGCAGGGAACGCCGAGCTGAATGCGAAGGTCCAGGACGTCGTCGGGCAGCTGGATGCCGCGGACAAGGGCCTCCGCAACCGTGTTGTGGAATCCAACACCCGTCTGGTCAGCGCCGGCGTACTGACGCAGGAGCAGGCAGACAAGGTCCTGGCGGACTTCGACGCGGCCGCCGCATCAAGCCCCGTCACGGACGCAAAGGCCAAGATCGCCGGCGACGCAGCCAAAATTCAACAGCTCTCGGATGGTTCAGCTGCCGTGAGCGCCGGGGCATCGAAGCTCGCCGCCGCAACGCCTACTCTCACTGACGCGATTTCGCAGGCAGCGGCCGGAGCCGGGCAGCTGAAAACCGGGGCGTCCGCGCTGGCCGCCGGCCAGCAGAGCGCACTGGACGGTGCCATAAAGCTCGACGACGGCGCCCACCAACTCAACGACGGTGCCGGACAGCTTGCCACTGGCGCAGTGAAGGCTTCCGATGGCTCACATACCCTGGCCACAGAGCTTGCCAAGGGTGCCGGGGAAATCCCGAACCCGAACGATGAACAGAAGAGCAGTGTTTCCAAAGTGATCGCAGATCCGGTCGCGGTGGACAACGTATCGCAGGCCAAGGCAGGTTCTTATGGCGCCGGCCTGGCACCCTTCTTCCTGACGCTGGCGCTCTGGATCGGTGTGTTCATGCTGGTACAGGCCATGCGACCTATCACCCAGCGGGCGCTGGCGTCGAACGCCCCGGCATGGAAAATCGCCGTCGGAGGCTGGCTTCCGTTCTTCGTTGTCTCGGTCCTTCAGGCCACGATCCTGACCCTCGTGGTGAATTTGGGCCTCGGCTTGAACTCCGCCCACCCCGTGGGCATGTGGCTGTTCATGCTCGCCGCCGTAATGGCGTTCAGCGCGATCATCCAAGGCATCGTGGCGCTCATGGGAACCCCGGGCAAGTTCGTGGTGCTGATCCTGCTGGTTCTGCAGCTCGTGTCCTCGGGCGGTACGTTCCCTTGGCAGACCACCCCCATGCCACTTCACGTGGTGCACGAAGTCCTGCCCATGGGCTACGTCGTCACCGGGATGCGGCATCTGATCTACGGCGGCGAACTCAGCATGATCTGGCCGACGGTCCTGGGCCTGCTTGGATACACTTTGCTGGGAGCGGCACTGTCCACGCTCGCTGTCCGCAAACACAAGATGTGGACCCTCAAGACGCTGAAGCCGGAGATCGCAGTATGACCAGCACCCAGCCGGCAGCCCCTTCAGAGCCGGGGCCCGCCGCAGGAACCGCGGAAAAGAAGCTGCGTCCCGGGCGCACCAACGCCACCAAGCAGCGCCTCTTCGAAGCGTCCATGGAGCTGATTGGCGAACGTGGCGCCGCTGGAGTGACCGTGGATGAGATCGCGGCCGCGGCCGGCGTGTCCAAGGGAACGGTCTACTACAACTTCGGCAGCAAGTCGGACCTGATCGCGCAGCTGCTGCGGCACGGCGTGGACATCATGCTGGTACGCCTCCAAGCAATCGAAGGGCAAAGCAGCGATCCCCTGGAGGCCATGAAGAACATGGTGGGTCAGGCCATGGAGTTCATGGACGAGTACCCGTCTTTCGCGCGGCTGTGGGTGAGCGAAAACTGGCGGACGCCCGGCGAGTGGAGTGCCGTGTTTGCGGAGCTACGAGGCGAACTCCTGGCCGTGATCGGTTCGGCGGTGGAACGTGTGGCCGCCGGATACAAGGTGGACGAGTCAATCGTCCGCGGCAGCCTGGAGGCGGCCATTTTCGGGGCCATCTTCGTGGTGGGACTCGACCGGCAAACCTACAACCCCGAGCGCACCCGGGAACAGAGTGTCGCCGCGGTCATGACCATCATGCACGGGTACGTCGTGAAGTAGGTCTTCCCCGGGAACGGTATCCAACTGCAATCTACGACGGCGTGGCGCGGCCCGCTGGTCGGCGATGATTAGACTCATGCGTCACATGGGGAACAGCGGAAAGCTTGCGGTGGTAGCCGCTTTTGTGTCCCTCGGGCTCTTGGTGCTCGCAGCCGTGGTCCTCGAAGAACTGGTTCTGTACTTGTTCCTGGGAGCGGTGCTGACCTGCTATTTGGCATCGATAGTGCAGGTCTTCAACCGGCGGCGATACCTCGTGGTTCTCCTTGGCGCTGCCGGGACCAGCCTGTTCATCGGCTTCAGCATTGCATTCCTGCGCATGTGGGGCCTCGCGTTCAACCAGGACGCCAACGCCATGGGGAGTGCTGTAAGCACCGAGGACTCAGACATCTACTTCTACCTGGCCGCAGTGGCTGGGGTGGGGACGCTGGCTGTGCTGTTCCTCGGGGCGGTCTGGCCATCGTTTGGTTTCAGCAGGGCCAGGCAACCCGTCCCAGTGCCTAAGCGGGCCACAACGCCAACCAAACGAGCTGCCAGCTCACGTCCAGCCGCACCTGCAAAACGGCCAACTACGTCGACGGCACGTCCTTCGAGCGCCGCAAAAGCCTCTCCGGCGAAGCGTCCCGCAACACCCCGCACGCCTTCGACGGCAGCCAAGCGTCCGCCGTCGGGCGTTTCCACACAGCGCAAGCCCGCCTCCAAGCGCTAGCCCCCTGCGTTGCGACGCCCGCTCTGCGTGCTTCGCGGGCGATTAGACGCGCAGAGCAGGCCTCACAACGGGAGTTTCCGGACGTTTTCGTGAGGCGCCGAGCACGGCGGTCGCGACTCCGACGAGCAGGATCAGCCCTCCCATAATCTCGGGCGCCGTTGGGATTTCGTTCAGGACCAGCCAGGCAGCCGTCATGCCGACCACTGGAACCAGCAGCGTGAACGGCACGACGTCGGAACTCGGGTAGAGCGTCAACAGCCGGTTCCAGATGCCGTACCCGATAAGCGAGGCGAAAACCGCCGTGTAGATGGCGCTCAGGATGGTGGGTATTTGGAGGTCCGTGATGGTCGCCCACACTGTGCTGGGGCCGTCCACTACGAGTGACAATCCCGCCAAAGGGAGCGGCACTACGGCCCCGGACCAGACCACCAACCCAAGGCCCGACGCCGCTTTCGAGTGCCGCGCAACCACGTTTCCGATCGCCCAGGACAACGCCGCCGCCAGCACAATCATGAGAGGCAGGATAGGAGCCACGGCACTGCGCCCCACCGCGACCACGCCCAGACCCGCGAGGCCGAGCACAACGCCCAGCATCTGCCTGCGGCTGGGCCTCTCGCCAAGGAACCGGGCCGCGATCAGCACTGTGAACAGCACCTGCGCCTGCAAGACGAGGGAGGCCAGGCCCGCGGGCATCCCCAGAGCCATGCCCAGGTACAGCAGTCCAAACTGACCGGCACTCATGAAAAGCCCGACGCCGATGATCGCCTTCCAGCTCACGTCGGGTTTGCGGATAAACAGAATGAACGGAAAAACGACCAGCAGGAATCGGAAGGCGACGAACAGCAACGGCGGGACATCGCGGCCGTTGGCGTGGAGGCCAAGGTCTATCGCGACAAAGTTCACGCCCCAAAGGACAGCGACGAGGACGGCGAGGGCGGAGTGGCGAAGGTTCACAAGAATCACTGTGGCATCTCGAATGGTTTAAGCACCAGCGTTGAATTCTGTATGAAATCAAGTAGGTTTACTTCATGATCGACATTTCAGCTCTGCGCGCCCTGGTAGCTGTGGAACAGCACGGATCTGTCGTGGCCGCCTCGGACGTGATGGGCTACAGTCCTTCGGCGGTTTCCCAGCAGATAAAGAAGCTGGAGAAGCAAACCGGAGTGGCCGTCCTGGAACGCAATGGCCGCGGTGTACTCCTTACGGAACGGGGCCTTGCCCTCGCCGGCTATGGACGGCGAATAATGGGCGAACTCGAGGAACTCCAGGCAACACTCCTCGCCGATCCCGCGAAGCCTTCCGGGCTGCTGCGGCTGGTGGCGTTCTCAACGGCCTGCCGTGGCTTGGTGGGGCCCATGCTCGGACGTATCGGTAGGGATTCGGAACTTGAAGTCAGCGTACTGGCGGAGGACCCGCGTGAAGCCGTGCACCGGGTTGCGTCAGGCGAGGCTGAGCTTGCGGTAGTGCATAACTGGAACTCCGTGCCGCTGGTCATTCCTGAGAACCTGGCGCACGAGGACCTCTGCCTGGACCAGGCCGACGTCCTCGTTAACAGCAGCCACGAACTTGCCGGACGGACCGTCGTCGAGCGTGAAGACCTGCTGGACGAAACCTGGGTCAGTACGCCGGCCGGCGCCATCTGCAACGAAGCCCTCCTCCAGATCTTCGCCGGGCTTGGGAGGGTCCCCGATATCCGTGTCTACGATCCCGATTTCTCCACCCATATTGCCATGGTGGAGCAGGCCGTGGCCGTAGCACTGGTGCCTCGGCTGGGCAGGCCACCCCTGCCACCCGGCGTCGTTGCAGTGCCGGTCGTCAACCCCATCCAGCAGCGAGCCGTCGGAATCGTGTATCGAAAGACCATGACCGCCAGCCCCAATATCCGGCATGCCGTCCGGCTGCTGCGCGAAGTGGCGGCAGAACACGAGCTGCCCGTCCGCCCTGAACCCAAATAGCTCGCAATAGGGGTTGTTTTGAGCCCTCGAAACAACCCCTAATGCCAGTCAGTTGGGTTACTTGCGCGGCACTTTGAAGTGCGTCAGACGAGCGTCCTGCCCATCCAGCTCCGCCCATGGCTTCTCAGTCTCCATCACCGTCAAAGCACTGGTTGGGAACCGTGTGGCGGCATCCATGTAGGCATCATGGTCCGAGTCGCGCGAAGCAAGATGCATGGCCAGGTCCTGGACACCGGGCATGTGCGAGATCACCATCAAGGTGGTGACAGTGTCCGGGACATGGTTGATCACGGTCAACATCCGGTTTGCCGAGGCAGCGTACAAGCCGTCCTCGAGCTTGGGCGTCGGGGCTTTGTCCCCCAACTCATCGCACACCCACGTGCAGGTTTGGCGGGTCCTCAGCGCAGACGAGCACAGAATGAAGTCTGGAACTACCCCATGCTTGAGCAACCATCGCCCAGCCAGCGGAGCTTCACGGTGTCCGCGTTCCTCGAGGGGACGTTCATGGTCCGGGACCCCCATGGGCCAATCCGCTTTGGCGTGGCGCATGATCACCAGGCGCCTGATGTGATGGTCACTCATTCCACAACCTTAGCGCCGCGAAGGCACATGCTCACTGGCCCCGAAAGTTCGAAAGCGGCCCACCGAAGAGAGGGCGCTGCAGCGCAGCGGGGCATCCCGAAAGCGCCGTTGTTGCGTGAGGTACGAGCGCAGGCGCCGAGAGATCGTCCCGCGAAAGCGAAAGCGCCCGCCCTTTACAGGACAGGCGCTTTCGCGGAAGCAATGGCTAGATCGAGTATTCCGGAGCGGCCCAGACGATGACCTCAGGGTGCTCGTAGAAGCGGTAGCCCTGGCCACGCACGGTGCGTACGGTGTTGGCGAGGCGGCCCAGCTTGGAGCGGAGGCGGCGGATGTGGACGTCGATGGTGCGCTCGTTGGGCACTTCTTCGGCGTTGCGCCACAGGCCCTCAAGCAGTTCGTCGCGGCCAACCGTGCGGGTGCCGTTTTCGACGAGGTAGTTGAGGAGTTCAAATTCCTTGAACGTCAGGTTCAGCGACTCACCGTCGAGGTGGACTTCGCGGCGGGCGAGGTCGATCAACACGCCGGAGGGGCGGGCTTCCTGCTGCGGTGCCGGGCGTGAAGCCTCGGTGCGCTGGCGGGCGGCGACCGTGGGGTCACCGAAGGTGGAACGTACGACGTCGAGCGCGGAGCCGGGTGCCCCGGCGGGTGCGACGGCGACTGCAGCGTAGCTCTCAGCGCCGGTGACCAGGGACTGGGCGTAGGCCCGGATTTCCTGGGCGAGCTTGGCAATGGAGGTTCCAGCCGCTGCTGCAGTTTCTTCGTCAATGCCCATGTAGAGCACGAAGCCGCGGGCCACGTTGTCGTTGGCAACGGGACGGAGGCGGTCAGACTGCGCAATGACGGGAGTAGGCGCCGTCATGGGTGCTGGCTCATTGGTGGGAACTGCCCGCAACTGGCCGTAGGAGTTGGGGTTGTAGCCCTGGGGCACGTAGCCGGGAGCCTGCTGGCCGTTGCCCTGGGTGGCGGGGGCGTAGCCGGGGCGGTTGCCGAAGCCGGGGCGGAGGCCTGCGTTGGAAGCGGCCTTGTTGGCGTTTCGGACGGAGATGTGGACGTAACCGGATGCAACTGACATGGAGTGATTACCTCAAAAGTGAATAGCCGTCATCGCGGCTTCGAATGCTGGTTGTCCCCGCAATGAGTTTGGGGAAGGGCGCCCAACGCTGGGCTAGGGGGCGAATGCCTGAAACTTCTTCGGGGTGGAAAGTTAGGCTTGCATTCGACAACAGCGGGTCTCGTCGCCAGCGGGTGTGCTGGACCAGATTGCTGCGGCTGCAGGTGCTGTTGAGTTCTTGTTCACATTGGAAGTGTGCAACGTAACAATGGCAACACGCAAGTAACAAAGCGTGAAACCGTCCACATTTTGAGACAAGAGGGTCTATTGTGCCGCAGATCACAATTCTTCCGTCGCGGAAAATGAACGTCATTTCATTCGGTCTCGGTGAGAAATATTCGGCTTATCATGAATTTTCTTCGGCAGATGGTGCATGATGACCTCCCTGATTCCCATGAGGGGCAAAAGGACGGAATCTCAAGATCTGAAACACTTGCTGTCCAATCGCAACCTGCTCCAAGCTCGAATTTTTCCCTCAAAATCTGCTACAAGCCGTAGAAGGCGAGTATTCACTGCCGCACTCCCGCAACGCCTACCAATGAACTCCCACGTGGCTAGTGTTGACCTCACAGCATCCTCACAGGACCGGCAAAGCTTCGGCAAACCAGCAGAATGGAGAGTTGTCACATGGCATCCCCGCACTCCATGACGAACAACCTTCCCCAGCTTTCCCACCCGGACGGCTCCCCCATCCGAGCCTTGGTGGTGGACGACGAACCGAGTCTCGCTGAGCTCATGAGCATGGGCCTCCGCATGGCAGGCTGGTCCGTAGCGGTGGCAGCCGACGGACCGGAAGCTGTGAAGCTTGCCAAGGACTTCCGCCCCGACGTGCTGGTGCTGGACGTGATGCTTCCAGGATTCGACGGCGTCGAGGTCCTCAACCGGATCCGCGCCTTCGCGCCGGAAGTGCCCGCACTGTTCCTCACGGCCAAGGACGCTGTCCAGGACCGCATCGTTGGCCTGGCCGCCGGCGGGGACGACTACGTCACCAAGCCCTTCAGCATGGAGGAGGTTCTCCTGCGCCTGCACCGTCTCGTACAACGCTCGGGCGTTGCGGCCATGGATACAGCGGAACTGGTGGTGGGTGATCTCACCCTCAACGTGGACACACGGGAGGTTTCGCGCGCCGGCGAGGACATCCAGCTCACGGCAACGCAGTTTGAGCTTCTTCGTTATCTCATGGAGAACCCCAAGCGGGTGGTCAGCAAGGCACAGATCCTTGACCGCGTCTGGGACTATGACTTCGGCGGGCAGGCCAACATCGTGGAACTGTACATTTCCTACCTGCGCAAGAAAATCGAAGCCAACCACCCGCCAATGATCCACACCATCCGTGGCGCTGGCTACGTCATCAAGCCTGCGGACTGAATCTTGTCCACCTCTTCCGGAGTAGCCCGTAAGACCCAGCGGAACTGGCTCAATCCCTCCACCTGGCATCTGCGCACGCGGTTGGTCCTGGTGGCGATGGCATTGCTGGTGGCGATTTGCGGTGCAGTTGGAGTGGTTAGTTACGCCTCCATGGACATGTACTTCAACAAACAGCTCGACAAGCAGTTGGAGCAGGCGTCAGGCCGCGCGAATGACTTCGGCAGACCGCCGTCGAACTTTCCCTCCAGCGGTCGGCCGGATCCCCTTGAGGCCCGTGGCCAGGGCGCCGGGACACTTAACGCGAGGATCGATGGTTCCACGGTCATCAACTCGGGCTTCCTCAACGCAAACGGTCGCCGGGTCGCACTCTCGGCAGAAGACAAGCAGGTCCTGCTCTCGCTCCCCCGCGACAACCGGCCCGTAGACCGTTCATTGTCCAACGGCGACTATCGGCTGGTGGCAGTTGAGACCAACTACGGCGATGTGATTGCGACAGGCCTGCCGTTGGCTGACAAGCAAAATGCCGAGGCCTCGCTGGTATGGACCATGGTGTTTGTTTCACTTGGCGGCCTGGTGCTGATCGGCCTCGCCGGCACCGTCATCATCCGCCGGACCATGCGGCCACTGGAGCAACTCTCGGAGGTTGCAACGAAAGTATCGCGCCTTCCCCTCGACGCCGGTGAGGTGGCACTCGCGGTGCGCGTACCGCCGTCGGCCGCTCATCCTGGAACTGAAGTTGGCAGCGTGGGCCACGCTTTGAACCAAATGCTCAACAACGTTTCCAGGGCCCTGGAAGCCCGTCAGGAGAGCGAAACCAAGGTCCGGCAGTTCGTTGCCGATGCCTCCCACGAACTTCGGACACCGCTGACCGCCATCCGTGGATACACCGAGCTGCTTCGTATGACGGAGAACTTCACGGAGGACGGCAGGAAGTCGCTGGCGCGGGTCCAGAGCCAGTCGGAACGGATGACCACGCTTGTGGAGGACCTGTTGTTGTTGGCGCGCCTGGACGAAGGCCAGCCGTTGAAGGTCACGGATGTTGATCTGACGCAGCTGGTGATCGAGACAGTCAGCGACGAAAAGGTGATGGCACCGGACCACATCTGGAAGCTCCAACTCCCTGACGAGCCCATTACGGTGCGCGGGGACGCAACCCAGCTGCATCAGGTGCTGGCCAATCTGCTGTCCAACGCCCGCAAGCACACCGATCCAGGTACCACGGTGGTCACAGGCGTCATGCTTTCCGCCGACGGTAGCGCGGTGGTCACAGTCACGGACAACGGGCCTGGTATTCCGACTGCTTTCCAGGGGCGAATCTTCTCGCGTTTTGCCCGGGCTGACGCGGCGAGATCGGGGTCGGAAGGGACCTCCGGATTGGGCTTGTCAATCGTCGAATCCATCGTCCAGGCGCATGGCGGCAGCGTGGAAGTAACGTCCCAGCCGGGACGCACGGAGTTCACTCTCCGACTCCCCGCAGCTTTGAACGAACGCATATAACGAATCGGGCAACATGACTCGCCGTGAACGTGATCTCTGTTACCCAAATGTGACTTAAGCCGAAACCTCCTGTACCTTCGAAAGGGTGGGTCGCCCCTAACTGGCCCACACCCGGGATGCGCCGAGCTCTGCCACTTCCCGGAGTTCCGTTCTCATTCGAGGCAGAGACGGGGGACCCAGAGTCTCCGGGCACAGTACTTTCCTTGCCCTTGGGGTGAAGCCGCAGCCACGCGCGCGGCCGGATGACCTCATCCGAACCCGACAGCTAACTCCGCAGGCGCTGAGAGGTAATCACACATGTCTGAACTCAACGATCAGACGCGCCCTTCCGCGCGTCACCGTGACGAACACAACGCTCCCCTGACGAAGTCGCAAACCGTTCTGAAGAACGCTGCACGCCGCGGCAAGACCGGGCAACGAATGTCTGTTGTTGCAGGAGTCGTTGCCGCAGCATTGGGCGTCGCATCGCTTGGCCAGGCCGCAAACGCCGCATTCAATCTCCCCGAAACGAGCCGGGCGTCCGAGACGCAGGCTACCGCCCAGGCCAGCAACAAAACAGCTGAAATCTCGGCGTCCTTGGATGCTGCTGCCAAGAAGGGCGCTGCAGACAGGGCCGCTGCAGACCAGGCAGCTGCGGCACAAGCCGCCGCCGAAAAAGCTGCGGCCGAGAAAGCCGCCGCCGACCAGGCAGCTGCCGCACAGGCCGCCGCCGAAAAGGCTGCCGCTGATGCAGCCGCCAAGCAGGCTGCCGATGCCGCCGCTGCTGCAGCCGCAGCCGCAGCCGCCACTCCCAAGGCCGTGGACGATCCCGCCGCTGCCAAGGCATACGCCGCCAGCATCCTCGCCAACTACGGCTGGGGTCCGGGCGAAATGACTGCCCTGAACACACTGTGGGAGAAGGAATCCAACTGGCGGACCACCGCGACCAACACCTCCAGTGGTGCCTACGGAATCGTGCAATCATTGCCCGCTTCGAAGATGGCAACCGCAGGCGATGACTGGCTGACCAACTACCAGACCCAGATCAAGTGGGGCCTGAACTACATCAAGGAACGCTACGGTTCCCCCTCGGCGGCCCTTGCCTTCCACTTGGCCAACAACTGGTACTAAGCCAACTCAATAAGCGGGCTTGAGCCCACCCCAGCGGGCTCAAACCATGCAGGGCCCGATTGCCGCCCCGCTTTCCGCCGTTCGCAGCAGTGATCTACTGATGCGCCCGGGCGGGAGGCGGGGCGGTTTTCGCCGCACCAAGGCCGAAGCCTGGTTCTTTGACGCCGGAGCCAGGTGATCACAGAGCGAGCGTTCTGGTCCACACATCAGCGACCTCCCGTCATTCTGGTCGACCCCCGGTTTCGTCAAGGACGGATAGCTGATTCGAGATGGCAGCCACAGGAGGCTGCAAGCGACGGAACACTTTCAATTCCCAAGGGCGCATCATCAGCGATGCTTCAGTGGCATAGTTGCCAAGCACCTGATCCGCAGAAGCCCAGGAAGCGTCATCGATGTCCACTTCTACTTCGCGATCTGAGAAGTTGCCGAGGACAAGCATCTCCACTCCGTCCAGGGAACGCATGAAAGCATAGACATTCCGGTCGAAGGGCAAGAGCATCCTGAAGTCGCCGTGCGAGATCACAATATCGGAGTGGCGCAACCCGATTAGTTGCCTGTAGAACGTGAATACAGATTCCGGATCATCGATTTGTGCCTCGGCGTTGATGGAACTGGAATTGGGATTCACCGCTATCCATGGCGTGCCACTGGAGAAACCAGCCCCGGGAGTCGAATCCCAATGAAACGGTGTGCGGGCATTGTCGCGGTTAAGAGGACGCACCGCCTTCAGGATTTCTGCCTCAGATTGCCCACCGTGCCCGCTAGCTTCCCGGTGATAGTTGAGGACTTCAATGTCCCTGTGCTCGCTGATCGCGTCAAAAACCATATTGGTCATACCTAGTTCCTCACCCTGGTAAACGTAGGGAGTGCCCCGGTGGAGGTGCAGGACCCCTGCGAGCATCTTGGCCGATTGGACGCGGTATTCGCTATCGTCACCAAAGCGGGACACGGCGCGAGCTGAGTCATGGTTACCCCAAAAAAGGCTGTTCCAGCCTCGCTCCGCCATCCCCTCCTGCCAACGCCCCAAGCACGCCTTCAGCTCTTCAAGCCGCAACTCCCCGGGCAGCCATTTGTTGCCGCGCGTCATGTCCAAGGTCATGTGGTCGAACTGGAAAATCATGTTCAGCCCCGGGCCGCCGTGCTCCGTGAACCTCACCGCGTCCTCCACAGTCACTCCCGGCATCTCACCAACCGTGAGTATTTGGTCGTTACGGTGTTCAAAGACATTCCTATGGAACTCCTGCAGAAATTCATGCAGCCTCGGTCCGTTGACATAGTAGGGTCTTCCGTCCGCGTAGGGCTTGTTCGGTTCAGTTACTCCATCAGGCAAGGTGGGCACCTTCGAAATGAAATTGATGACGTCCATTCTGAACCCGTCCACGCCGCGGTCGAGCCACCAATTCATCATTTGATGAATCGCAGCACGAACGTTCGGATTTTCCCAATTGAGGTCAGGCTGTTTTCGCGAAAAAACATGTAGATAATACTGATCCGTAGATTCATCAAATTCCCAAGCCGACCCGGAAAATGCTGAGCCCCAGTTGTTGGGTTCCGCACCCGGACGTGCTGGTGGCGCAGCCTCGGATGACCGCCACCAATACCAGTCACGTTTGGGGTTGTCCCTGCTGGAACGAGATTCCACGAACCAAGGATGTTCGTCCGATGTGTGGTTGACCACCAGGTCCATGATGAGCTTCATACCGCGGTCATGCAGGCCATTAATCAGTGCGTCGACATCCCGAAGGGAGCCGAAAAGGGGATCGATGTCCTGGTAGTTACTGATGTCATAGCCGTTGTCATCCTGCGGGGACACATAGACGGGACATAGCCAGAGGACGTCAACGCCTAGCATGTGAAGATAATCAAGTTTCCCGATGATGCCTTGCAAGTCGCCTACGCCGTCGCCGTTCGAATCACAAAAACTTCGCACGTAGATCTGATAAACCACCGCCTTCTTATACCAGTCTTGGTCGGAAGGAGAGGTTTCCATGGCCTGGTCAAGCCTGATGGGTGACGCCTGCTTCTCTGACATCGGTGTGGATTCTGAGAACATTGGAATACCCTAAGCCAAAATCTCCGATTACCGAGAGCCTTGACTTACTTCAACTGAACCGGTTTACTTACAAACAACTGAACCGGTCAAGTGACGTCGGTCACCTAATGAAGAATCGAGACGCAATGGCCGTAACCATCAACGATGTCGCGAGTGCAGCCGGTGTCAGCAAGGGCGCTGTCTCCTACGCGTTGAACGGCCAGCCGGGCGTCAGTGAAGGAACCCGGGCACGGATTCTCCAAGTTGCCAGGGAGCTGGGATGGAAGCCCAGCATCCGGGCCAAAGGGTTGTCCTCGTCCAAGGCCTATGCGTTGGGCCTTGTGGTTGCCCGCGATGCGAAACTACTAGGCACAGACCCGTTCTTCCCTGCCTTTATCGCAGGGATTGAAACCTCGTTGGTAGAGCACCAATACACCCTGGTGCTGTCCATCGCTTCCGGACCAGAAACAGAGGAGCAAAGCTACCGAAAGCTCGCCGAGGATGGCCGCGTTGACGGTGTCATCCTGACTGACATGCGAAACGACGATTCCCGCTTGGCTCTGCTGGATGAGCTGGGCCTACCCGCCGTTACCCTCAATCGCCCGGAATCCAACTCTCCTTTTCCCGCAGTCTGCATGGACGATACCGATGGCATCAGCTCCGCAGTGCAACACCTGATCTCGCTGGGCCATACCCGCGTTGCCCACGTGGGCGGGCCACAGAACTACATTCACAGCCGCAGCCGCCGCGGGGCGTGGTCAAAGACGCTGGAAACAGCAGGCCTCAAGGACGACCTCTTCATTGAAGCGGACTTTACTGCGGCCAGCGGCGCAGCTGCCACCGATTCCCTCCTCAGCCGCCAGGACCGGCCTACCGCCATTGTTTATGCCAACGACCTCATGGCCATCGCCGGACAATCATTGGCCCAAACGCGGGGATTCACCGTTCCGGCGGACTTGTCCATCACTGGCTACGACAACACCGAAATCACCCAATACCTAAATCCCCCACTAACCACGATTGCCGCCGATCCGCTGTTGTGGGGACAAGCTGCGGCGGAGTTGCTGCTCAAGTATCTCAATGGAACCCCGGCCGAGGACATCCTACTGCCGGCCCCACGGTTACTGGTCCGTGGATCCACGGGTCCCGTCAGGTCCGCGGCCTAGGCCACCCGAGCAGTCTCCCGTCGCCGCAAGGCAACACAACAGTCTCGCCCTCTAGCTGGGAACGCCCGGGCAGCGGGCTCATCAACGCCGGCACCTGATGTGGCATGCTTCCCGCCTTGCGGGGACCAGGCAACAAACGCACCAACCATTTTCAATCTAGGAGTTGCAATGAAGCACGGAAAAACCTCGATGCGAATAGTGTCTTTGGCAGCCTTGGCGGTGCTGGGAGCCACAATGGCCGGCTGCGGAGGCGGTGCAACAAACACCAGCGCCGATGCTGCCGCCTCAGCCAAGGGCCCCATTAAGATCTGGTACTCCAACAACGAGTTCGAGGTGAAATGGGGCAAGGCAATGGTGGAGTCGTGGAACGCGAGCCACCCGGACGAAAAGATCGACGCCCAGGAGATCCCTGCCGGCAAATCTTCCGAGGAAGTCATCGGAGCAGCCATCACAGCAGGCAACGCCCCGTGCTTGGTCTTTAACACGGCACCCGTGGCCGTGCCGCAGTTCCAGAAGCAAGGCGGCCTGGTCGCCTTGGACAAATTCCCGGATGGCGCCCAGTACATCAAGGACCGAACTGGCGATCTCGCGGACCAGTACAAGTCTGCCGACGGCAAGACGTATCAGATGCCATGGAAGTCCAACCCCGTAGTCCTCTTCTACAACAAGGACCTCTTCCAGAAAGCCGGACTCGATCCGGAAAACCCCAAGCTGGCAACACAGGAAGAGTTCCTGGACACGGCGCGCACGCTGGTCAAATCCGGAGCGGTGGCCAACGCTGTGTGGCCATCCCCCGCGAGCGACTTTTTCCAGTCCTGGTTCGATTTCTACCCTTTCTACGCTGCAGCCTCCGGGGGAGCTCCCTTGGTGAAGGACGGCAAAGCTACGTTCGACGATGAGACCGGCAAACAAGTAGCCGGGATGTTCGAGACCCTGTACAAGGAAAAGCTGGCTTCCAGCGAGGTTTACCAGGGCGACTCCTTCGGCGAGGGCAAGGCGGCCATCTCCCTGGCCGGACCGTGGGCCATCAATTACTACCAGGGCAAGGTCAATTGGGGCACCGCCCCTGTTCCCGGGTCCAAGGCCCAGGACGACGGTTACACCTTCTCCGACGCCAAGAACGTGGGAATGTACTCTGCCTGCAAGAACCAGGGCACAGCTTGGGAAGTTTTGAAGTTCGCCACGAGCCAGGATCAGGACGGCAAGCTGCTGACCGATACAGGGCAGATGCCGATGCGCAAGGACCTGACCACGGTCTACCCGGACTACTTCGCCAAGAACCCTGCCTACAAGCAGTTTGCCGAGCAGGCGGCCCGGACCGTTGAGGTTCCGAATGTAGCTAACTCCGTAGAGATCTGGTCCACCTTCCGCACCGCCTATGCCAAGTCCGTCATCTTCGGCAATGAGAGCATTGACGCCTCATTCAAGGGCGCGGCAGAGAAGATCAACCAACTGGCAGCCCAGAAGTAGCTGGTGGTTCCCATGCCACTTCGCTCTTCAGAAAGCACATCCGTGACAGGGAAGGCCGATGGGCGCATGGGGGCCCGGCGGCTGCGGCGCAGGAGTATCCTGGGTCGACAGCCGCTGGGGTTGCTGTTCAGCGCACCCTACGTGATTTTCATCCTTGCCGTACTGGCCTACCCCTTGGGGTACGCGGTCTATATTTCCTTCCACGATTTCTTCTTCACCGCCCCCGGCGTGCCAGTGGATCGTCCGTTTGTAGGCTTGGAAAACTACGTCACGGTGTTGTCAGATCCAGCCGTCCAGCGATCATTCGCCAACATTGGCGTGTTCATGGCCATCAACGTTCCCCTGACCGTGGGGTTGTCGCTGGTCCTGGCCAACGCTTTGAACCGGGTCACCCGGCTCAAGACTTTTTTCCGCGTCAGCTACTACGTCCCCTATGTCACGGCGAGCGTTGCCGTTGTTGGCGTCTGGCTGTTCCTGTTCCAGCAAAACGGTTTGGTGAACTCCTTGCTTGGGCCGCTCGCTCCGCAGCCGTCCTGGCTGGTCAACTCCTGGCTCGCCATGCCCACTGTTGCCCTGTACGTGACGTGGAAGCAACTGGGATTCTTCATTCTGCTCTACCTGGCTGCGCTGCAGAACATCCCCGACGAGCTCTACGAATCCGCGTCCGTTGACGGTGCGAACAAGTGGAGCCAATTCTGGAACGTGACGGTCCCTGGCGTACGTTCCGCCAGCGTGCTGGTCACGCTCCTGGCCACCATTACCGGTGCCAATCTGTTCACCGAGCCGTATCTGCTCACAGGCGGCGGTGGTCCTGACGGCGCTTCCACATCGCCGGTCTTCCTGATGTACCAAAAGGGCATCCTCCAGGGGAATCCCGATGTGGCAGCTGCTTTGGGAGTAGTGCTGGTGATCGGCGTGCTGCTGATTGCCTTGATTCAGAAACGCCTTGTGGGCGGGAAGGAGGCCTGACGTGTCTGTGGTCAGCTCCAGCAACCGAACAAACGACGACGACAGCCAGAGGCTTGGACCTTCACCTTCAGTAGCGGGGCGCTCCGCGCTGGAAAAGCGCAAGGGCCTCGGGGCCGGCAACTTTATCCTGCTGGCTATCGGAGCGTTCGTCTTCCTCTTTCCCTTCTATTACATGCTCATCGGCTCGCTGCAAAGTTCGCCGGACACCTCCGTGGCGGGAGCATTCCCAAATCCGGCCAACCTCACCGGAGAGAACTACAACAGCATCAACGGGTCCATCGATCTCCTCCGGGGCCTGATCAACTCAGGGATTTTCACCGGCGGCGTCATCTTCTTCACCGTGGTGTTCGGGCTTTTGGTGGGCTACGCGCTGGCGCAGTTGCAGTTCCGTGGCCGTGGCGTGGTGTTCGGCATGATGCTCCTGGTCCAAATGATCCCGTTCCAGCTGTTGCTCATCCCGCTGTACGTCATGATTGTGCGCGACTACGGGCTCGCGGACAGCTACCTCGGGATGATCCTGCCCTTCGCCATCAATTCCACGGCAGTCTTTGTGTTCCGCCAATACTTCATGCAGCTGCCATCAACTCTGTTCGAGGCCGCAAGGATCGATGGCGCATCCGAACTCCGGATCCTGTGGCAGATAGCCATTCCGTTGGTCCGGCCTGCGATCGTCACGGCCATCCTGCTGACGTTCATCGGCCCATGGAACGAATTCCTGTGGCCGTTCCTGGTGACCAAGGACCAGTCCATCCAGCCGTTGGCCGTTTCACTGGCCAACTACATCTCCAACGTGGCAGCGACGGCTTCAAACCCGTTCGGCGCCATCCTTGCCGGCGCCTGTGTCCTCGCTGCACCCGCTATCGCACTTTTCATTTTCTTCCAGCGCCAGTTCATTTCCAGCAACATCGGTTCAAGCGTAAAGGGCTAATCTCTATGACTTCCTCACCAACAGCACTCCCGACCGTCCCGTTCACCCTCACCCGGGCGGGTGTCATCATGACCCCTGAGGAGGGGAATGAGTTTGAAGCCGAAGGGGTTCTCAATCCGGCCAGCGGCCGCGGTCCTGACGGCGAGCTTTACCTCCTGCCCCGCCTCGTTGCCAAGGGCAATGTCTCCCGTGTGGGTCTTGCAAAAGTGGTCATTGGCGCAGACGGCGTACCTTCCGGCGTCGAACGCCAAGGCGTTGTACTGGCTCCCGACGAAGGGTGGGAACGCGGCCTGAACAATGCAGGCACGGAGGACCCGCGCACCACCTGGGCGCCCGCGTTGGGCAAGCACCTGATGACGTATGTTGCGTACGGGCCGTTGGGGCCGCGCCTGGCTTTCGCCCACTCCGAGGATCTGCGCAGCTGGGAACGCTTGGGCCCGTGTTTCTTTGAGTACAAAGCCGAGCTGTCCATGGACCTGAACCTGTTTCCCAACAAGGACGCAGTGTTCTTCCCGGAGCCAGTCAACGACCCCGACGGCGTGCCCTCCTTTGCCATGCTTCACCGGCCCATGTGGGATCTTGGCTGGATCCGCGAAGGCGAGGGCGAGCACCTTCCGGCCGGAATCACGGACAACCGACCCGGCATCTGGATCTCCTATGTGGCCGTGGAAGATGTCCAGAAGGACCTGCGGAACCTGGTCCACATGGGCAAACACAAACTTGTGGCATTAAGCGAGTATCCGTTCGAGGAGCTCAAGATTGGCGGCGGACCCGCGCCGATCCGTGTGGAGGAAGGATGGCTTGTCATCCACCACGGAGTAGCAGGGAAAATCGCTGCCTCCGCCTTCGAACAACAGCAGAACGTCAACTACACGGCTGCTGCCATGATCCTGGACGCCGATGATCCCTCACGCGTCATCGCCCGCAGCGACAAACCGCTCCTTGCCCCCGAAACCGAAGATGAGATCTCGGGCATCGTACCCAACGTCGTCTTCCCTACCGCCATCGAAAAAATCGGCGATCAACTCTTCGTCTTCTACGGCATGGCTGATTCGAAGATCGGCGTGGCCAAGCTCGACCACGTATGACAACAGGCAGGTGGCCGAAGCGTCCAGCCTTGGCCACCTGCGTTCCATCCCCACACCACCAGGAGAAGCATGACCTGCACAACTGTTCGTTCGAAGCCGTTTTCCAAGCCCGCGGCTGTCGCTGCAGCTCTGTCACTGCTCATGGTGGGAGCGGGCACCGGACCCGCTGCGGCAGACCCGCTGGCCGTGGCAACGCCCACGGCCCCGATATCCACGCCACTCACGAATCTGGCGCATCTCGATTTCCTGCTGGATACGGTCCCGCTGAAACCTGTGGAAGGGCACACCACGTACGGCCTGGACACCCAACCGACGGCACAGGCCCCGTGGACGTATGCAGACAGGAACGCGGATGGCAGTTATCGGCGCGTCGGTGGCGGTTCGATCGACCCCGCCACGGGGCACTGGACCCAAGGCGCTTACAACGCGGACGACATTGCCCGCACCGCCGTCGTCTACTTGCGGCACTGGCAGCAGACCGGAGACACCGCCAGCCGCGAACACGCATTCCAAACTCTGCGCTCTTTGACGTACCTGCAGACCGCCACCGGCCCCAATGCGGGCAACGTGGTGCTGTGGCAGCAGACAGACGGCACACTGACGCCCAGTGCCTCGCCCGTTGAATTGCCCGACCCGTCCGATTCAGCTGAATCCTACTGGCTCGCCCGAACCGTGTGGGCCCTCGGCGAAGGATATGCGGCCTTCGAATCGGCCGATCCGGACTTCGCGGACTTCCTGCAGGGTCGTCTGCACCTGGCACTTGAGTCCTTGAACAAGCAATCCTTGGGCAAGTACGGCAACTACGATACGGCTGACGGCACCAAGGTCCCGGCATGGCTGATTGCTGGGGGAGCCGATGCGTCGGCAGAAGCCGTTCTTGGACTCTCGGTCTACTCGCAGGCCGAGCCCGAGGACAGCGTGGCCAGAACGGCCCTGACCCGTTTCAGCGAAGGCATCGCTGAGATGTCCTCCGGTTCCGTGGATCGTTGGCCGTTCGGCGCCATCATGCCGTGGGACAAGTCCCAAACACTCTGGCACGCTTGGGGTGGAATGGCACCAGCCGCCGTAGCGACTGCCTCAACGGTGCTCCACCGCGAGGACCTTTTGGCTGCCGCAGTCAAGGATTCGGCCCAGTTCACGCCGCAGTTGTTGGCGGCGGGCGGACCTGATAACGCTTGGAGCCCAACGCCGGGCGAGGCCCAGATTGCCTACGGGGTGGATTCCCGCGTCCAAAGCCTGGTAGCAACAGCCAAGGCGGGCAACGCTCCCGGTCTCCTGGACGTTGCAGCCGTGACCGCCGGCTGGTTCTTTGGAGCCAACCGCAGCAACTCCCCTGCCTACAATCCAGCGACGGGCACCGCCGTCGACGGCATCGAACGTGACGGACGCGTCAACCCGAATTCAGGTGCCGAATCCACTATCCATGCGCTGCTCACCATGCTGACCCTCGACGCTAATCCAGCGTTGAAGGCAGAGGCTTTGGGCATCAACAAAACGGTCAGGACTCACGGACTCAGCATCGTCGAGGCCGAATCGGGGAGCATCGAGGGCCCCGGCTCAGTGGTCAAGCCCGCATCTGCATGGACAGGGGAAGCCAACTATTCCGGAGGTGCCTACGTGGCTCTTGAACCCGGAGCGTCTTTGAGCATCCAAGTGCCGGCGGACGATCAAGAACGGAACGTTTACCCGATCGTCAACCAAAGCACTACCCCGTCCGGGACCACCATCTGGACGGCTGACAAGGTCCAACTTGGCGCGACGGCCAACGGTGGCGTTGGGGCCCAGGGCATCACCGAGACTGTAGGCAAGTTGTCCCCGCTCACCCTCGAACAGAGCCTCCCGGCGCGAGCCAGCAAAGTCGTGGCCAAGACCAACGGCGCCACATCGATTGACGCACTCCTCGTCCAGCCGCTGATCTCCACGGTTTCGGTGACAGGACCGGGCGGTGACTCCACGTTGTATGTCAGCGCTGCCCGGGAGGCCATCACTCGGAAAGTGGAGTTGCCTCAAGGCTTCACCCTCAAACAGCAGGCCTATGATGCTTCCGGGAAGCCCCTCGGTACTCCTGTCAACTCCACGGGGCAAGACCACTCCGGCCGGGTTGTGGTTGCGCCGGGCGGGTTCACTGTGGTGCAACTCGTCAAGAAATAAGGAACAAACCGACGTTCCAAGCCATCCAACACCGAATATCTTCACACCCACTTGCACCTGACGTTGCGTCAGGACTTAGCGTTGTGCCCATGACGGGAACAACAGGATCCGGGCCGTGGAGCATCGGTGAGCTGGCCACAGCGTGTGGTGTCAGCGTGCGGACGCTCCACCACTACGACGAGATCGGGCTGCTATCCGCAAGCCAAAGGACATCGTCCGGTCATCGCAGGTATTCGGAGGGTGACCTGCGCCGGCTGTACCGGATCAGATCGCTTCAGATGCTGGGGCTTCCGCTCGCGGCCATCGGCAAGGCGCTGCAAGCTCCCGAGGATGATCTGGAGTCCCTTCGGGGCCTCCTCCAACAGCAGCTGGTTCATGTGCAGGAGCACGCCCGGCAACTCCAAGCGCTCCAAAACCGTTTGGGCGAGCTGTTGTCACGCATGGACGGACACGCCATGCCCACCCCTGAACAATTCATGTCAACGTTGGAGATGATTACCGTGCTCGAAAACAACTTCACAGCCGAACAACGCCAGCAACTCGCGGACAAGCGGGAAGAACTCGGCGCAGAAAAAGTCGAAGCCGCCAAGCAGAAGTGGGCTGCCCTCGTGGAAGAAGGACTGGCGCACGTCCAAGCCGAGAGGCCCGTCACGGACCCCTCGGTCCAGGAATGGGTGCACTCATGGGACGGCATAGGTTCCATGTTCCACTCCAGTGAGGACACCAAAGCCGCAGCACGTGCAACCTGGCAGGAAAACAGCCAGGCCATCAGCGCGGGACTGCCGTGGACCGCTGAGCAGTTGGGCGGGCTGATGGCATACCTGGAAAAGGCACGCTCGGCCTTGTAACAGGACGCCTCTATGCTTCCGGTTCGGCCTCTGCCGCACCTCGAACGGCTGCTATGGAGGCAGCTACGTCACCTGCGTCCGTGGACCAGTTGCTTACCGAAATCCGGAGGATATCGCGTCCGCGCCACGAGGAACCGGACATCCACACAATGCCTTCGGCCATGAGCCGTTGAGTAACCCGGCGTGTGCGGTCATCACTGCCGAAGACGACCGAGACTTGCGTGAAAACTACATCGTTGAGAATTTCCACGCCCGGGATACCAGCGAGGCCTTCCGCCAACGCGCGGGCATTTGCTGCCAGCCTGTCCACCATGGCAATGACTCCGGATCGGCCCAACTGCCGGAGGGCAGCCCATACCGGGATGCCCCGGGCCCTACGGGACAGTTCCGGAACTTTGTCGAACGGATCGCCCAGTCCGGTCTCCGTTGCAATGAGGTAGCTCGTGTGGACGCTGAAGGCGCGTCTCAGCGCTTCCGGCCGGGAGACGATGGCCAAGCCACAGTCGTACGGGACGTTCAATGTTTTGTGGGCATCGGTGGCCCACGAATCGGCGGCCTCTACTCCGGCCAGCCGCCCCCGCAGTTGTGGGCTGACCGCAGCCCACAATCCAAATGCGCCATCCACATGCACCCAGGCCTCGCGGTCATGGGCTACCGCAATAGCTTCGGACATCGGATCGAACGCTCCGGAATGCAGATTGCCGGCCTGCAGGCATACGAGGGAAGGTCCTGGTTGTTCATCCATGGCATCCGCGAGCGCCTCCGGCAGGATCCTGCCTTGATCGTCAGTGTCCACGGGAACGCAGGCTCCCAGCCCCAGGTACCGCAGGGCGAGGTCCACGGCGGCGTGCCGTTCGCGGCCTGCGAACGTGGTGATCCGCGGCGCCCCGGTCAGGCCCAGGTCCGCGAGGTCCCACCCGGCTTCATCCATCAGGTATTGCCGCCCGGCAGCCAGCCCCGCGAAGTTGGCGGTGGTAGCGCCAGTGGTGAATCCGACGTCGGATCCTCGCGGAAGATCCAATAACTCCAGGAGCCAGGCCGCTGCGGATTCTTCGATCGCGGCGGCGGCTGGAGTCGCAAACCTGAGCCCGGCGTTTTGGTCCCATGCCGAGACAAGCCAATCTGCGGCCATGGCAGCGGGCAACGTCCCGCCCATGACCCAGCCGTAGAAGCGTCCGGACTGGATTGCCATCAACCCGGGCTCAGCCAATGCGGCAAGCTCATCTACTACGTCAGCCGCGTCCGTTGCTTCATCGGGAAGGCTCGAAAGAAGGCTCGAGGCGACTTGGTCGGCGTCGGATGTGGGCCGGACAGAACGGCCGGGCACCGAGGCAAGCCAATCCGTAGCGTGCGCCATGGCCCGCTCCAGTGCAGCACCGTACGCCTCCGGCAACGCAGACATGCGCACAGCCTACTCCCGCTTCACCGGTTGGAACAGCGGAGGCGAACGACTAAAGCGTGAAGCTGATGAGGTGACCGCCGTCGTCGTCCTTCACAGCAGCGACGGTGACTGCGGAGTAGTCCGGGATACGCCACATGCCCGGCTCAAGCTCGCCACCGGCGTCGCCGACCACCACGGTTCGCATCCCGGCGGCCCGGGCGGCTGCGATACCTGCCGGGGCGTCCTCAAAAACCACGACGTCGGCTGGTTCCGCGCCCAGCAACGCTGCGGCTTTGAGGTACCCCTCCGGGTGCGGCTTGCCGCGCGTAACGCCCTCGGCGGTGACCGCAGTAGATGGCATGGAAAGGCCGGCGGCCTTCATCCGGATATCGGCAAGGATGCGGTCAGCGGATGTGACGAGCGCAATGGCGTCGTCCGGCAAGGCAGCGAGCAGGGCTTCGGCGCCAGGCAGGGCAATCACGCCGTCGGTCCGCGTTCGTTCCATCTGGCCGAGCTCGGCAGTCAAGGCTTCAAGATCGGCTCCTGCTGGAGCATAACGGCGCACAGTATCGCCTGCTTGCACGCCGTGGGACGTCCGCAGGATCTCGTTGTAATCCAGGCCGTATCGTTCTGCGAATTCCAGCCACACCTGCTCGACGATCGCTGTGGAATCAACCAGTGTTCCGTCCATGTCGAACAGGACAGCACGGACGGTCAGGGTTGGCGATCGTTCGGCTTGTGCGGAAGGCAAGGTTGGTTCGGCAGGATGGCTCATGGCTCCATCCTGCCGCACCATGCAGGGGTGGCGTCGAACTGTGACCTAGCCGTTGGGCCGGTGCGGAATGTACTGCACAGCCCACTTATTGCCGTCCGGGTCCGCAAAGTGGACGAAGTGTCCCCAGTCCTGGACATCGATATCGCTGACCTCGACGCCATTGGCCTTGAGGTGCTCGTGCGCTTTGTTGATATCGCTCACCACCATTTGCAGGGATGGCGCTGTTCCCGGAGGGGCATCGCTGAGCCCTTCGCCGATGGCGATGGAACAAGCCGAACCCGGCGGGGTCAACTGCACAAAGCGGATGCCGTCCATGGGACGCTCATCGAAATCGGCGTTGAAACCAACTTTGTTGACGTAGAAGTCCTTCGCGCGATCCACGTCGGACACAGGGACAAACACCAGTTCAAGTTTCCAGTCCATGCGCCACAGGCTAACCGGGCACGCCGGAAAGCGGTAGGGGCGTGCGGATCAGCCAGCCACGCCGTAGAGGCGGTCGCCGGCGTCGCCCAAGCCCGGAACGATGTACGACTTATCGTTGAGCTTCTCGTCAATCGAAGCGAGGACTACCTTCACGTTGGCGTCCTGTAGCTCCTCCTCCAACTTGGCGAGGCCTTCCGGAGCGGCCAGCAGGCAGATGCAGGTAACGTCCGAGGCGCCGCGCTTGAAAAGGAACTTGATGGCTTCGCGCAGGGTGCCGCCGGTGGCAAGCATGGGGTCCAGCACGAAGATCTGACGTCCGTTGAGGTTCTCGGGGAGGCGCTCAGCGTAGGTGATGATGTCCAATGTTTCTTCGTCGCGGGCCATGCCCAGAAAGCCGACCTCGGCGGTGGGAACCAGCTTGGTCATGCCTTCCAGCATGCCCAGGCCTGCGCGCAGGATGGGAACCACCAGCGGAGTCGGCTTGGTGAACGCCGTGCCAATGGTCTTCGTGACAGGGGTCTCGATCTCGACTGGCTGTGTCTTGACCTCCCGGGTGGCCTCATAGGCCAGAAGGGTGACGAGTTCTTCAGTGAGCTGCCGGAAGACCGGTGAAGGGGTGTTCTTATCCCGCAGAACGGTGAGCTTGTGAGCGACCAGCGGGTGGTCCACGACGAGTGTGCGCATCGTCCAAAACTATCATTGAGATATGAGCGCCAACGAGCCGTATCACGCAGAACACATGGCTTGGATGGGCCTCGCCCTGGACGAAGCCCGGCTGGCGCTGGAGACGGACGACGTGCCGATCGGCGCGGTTGTCTTAGGACCCGACGGCGGTGTGCTGGGTTCCGGACGCAACGAACGGGAAGCGCACGGGGACCCAACCGCCCACGCAGAGATCGTCGCCATCCGTGAAGCCGCGGCTGCCCTGCAACGCCACGCCCTCGAATTGGGCGAAGGGGGCGATGGATGGCGCCTGGAGGACTGCACCTTGGTGGTAACCCTCGAACCGTGTGCAATGTGCGCCGGGGCAATTGTGCTGGCACGGATTCCCCGCGTCGTGTTTGGCGCGTGGGATGAGAAAGCCGGGGCCGCAGGTTCCGTGTTCGATATCCTCCGCGAGCGCCGGCTCAACCATTGGGTGGAGGTCTACGCAGGCGTGCGTGAGGAAGAATGCGCAACGCTCCTTCGGGACTTCTTCGCTACGCACCGCGTACCGACGGCGGAGCACCGATCGCCCGCTTGAGCTCTATGTTGAGGAGCCAATCATGACAATCGCTTTCAACCACACCATCGTCTACGCCAAGGACAAGCACGCGTCCGCTGCGTTTCTGGCCCGCATCCTTGGGCTTCCCACCCCACAGCCGATGTGGTCCTTTGTCACTGTTTCCCTGGAGAACGGCGTCACGCTGGACTTCCTCGAAGCCCCGGGAACCATCGCGCCGCAGCACTATGCCTTCCTGGTCAGCGAGCAGGAGTTCGATTCGATCTTCCTGCGGATCACCGCCGAACACATTCCCTATTGGGCAGACCCCGCACGCTCCCGTGCGCAACAGATCAACCACAACGACGGCGGCCGCGGGATCTACTTCTGCGACCCTGACGGGCACTTCCTCGAAGCAATCACCCGGCCGTACGGTTCGGGCTGAATGCCTCTTCGGGCTGAGCGCGTTACAGGCCAGCGGCCTCGTTGAGGGCGTCGATCCGCAACTGGCGGGACGCTGGTGAGTCCAGGCTGAACGACCTGAAATCGCCAAGTTCCTCGCGGATCCATGCTTCAACTTCGGCGATCCGCTTACTGACTGCGGCAGTGGGCTTGGCGAAGGTCCAGGCCGCGATGCGTTCCTTGCCGGGATCGTACTGCCACAGGCCGATGATCCTGCCCCGGTCCAGAATCGGGTGATCCGGGAGGTCGGCCTGAAGCGCAAGGGTGGTGTCCAGGACCTTCTTTCCTTTGTCCTCCTCAGCGAACATGTCAGCCGAATTCCGCCTGTGGAGGACCAGTGAATCCGTGCCTGCAAGCAACTGGATCTGTTCCTCTCCGGGCTCTTGGAAGTTGGCCAAGCGTTCGACGTCGTCCGGCAGCATCCACAGCACGTCACCGTTTGCCGTGGGCACTTCTACTGCCCCGACGCCCGCGAGCGCCGCTTTGGTCTGGGCTACGGTGAACGCGGTGAACCACTGGCTCTGCTTGAGGGTCGCTCCGCCAGTCCAGCGCAAGTACCGTTCGAGCAGGAGGCGGCGGGCGGCGTCGTCGTCGATTTTGCTGGGCGGCAGGCCCCAGCTCGTGTAGGCGTAGCGCTGCTGGTCGAGGCGGCCGTTGATGGGGACCCGGCGAATGCGGCCGTCGGCTTGGAGCAGGCCCAGGGCCGTGGGCAGCGTGGTGGCGGCGCCCTTCTTCTTGCCTTCCTCCCCGAGGCTCCGGACGGAATCGCCCAGTTGGTCCTTCAGCTGTCTGGGGTCCAGGGGATCACTGGATTCTTTGAGGGCATGCTCAATCTCGTCTTCCAACAACGTGATCTCGCCGCGTTCGACACCCATCCTGGCCAGCACTTTGAACGGGGCGATGGCGGCGTCCCGGCCTACCTGCAGGCCCCAGGCAAAGTCGGCCTGGCCCAGGACGTAGGTGCAGGCGCGGGCAGTGGGCAGTTCGTGGATCCGCAGTTCTTTGACGTCGCGGTCCACCTGTTCGCGGCTGATCCCGGCCCGCGCAAACAGTGTCAGGTACGGATTGGCGCCGCCCACGGAGCGTGCCCAGCCGGCGTTGTCCAGGACTTCCTCGGATGTCTTTCCTGCGAGTGACCCGTCGAGTCCTTGTTTGTGCCAGGCCCAGGCCCGGAGACGCTCCGGGGTGAGGGTTGTTGCAGCAGGTATGGTCTGGACTTTGGGCGTCATGGCCCTATTCTGCACCCTCGCCGCTGCCGAGGGCTTTCAGAACGGTTGCTGCTGTGGTGTCCCACCCGGGGAGGTTGGACCGCGCCTGGAGTGCTGCCGTGCGCCAGCGCTGTTGGAGCTCTTGGTCGGTGAGCCATCTCCGGAGGGTGCTGGCAAGGTTGTTGGGCTGTGTGAGGTCAACCGCCATCCCCGCTCCCGTGTTCCCGAGGGCTTCCACAGCACCGGTCCCCTGCCGGACAACAACCGGAACGCCATGGGCCAGGGACTCCGTCACTACCAGCCCGAACGACTCGGACTTCGAGATGAGGATGCTGAGATCGGCTGTGCTCCATTGGTCCTCCAACGGTTTGCCGGTTAACTCCCCAGTCATCATGATGCGGTTTTGGAGTTTGTAACGTTCGACGGCGGCCCTCACCTCTGCCGCGTACGCCGGGTCCGGCTGGTCTGTGCCGATCAGGGCGGCCGTCCATGGGAGGTCCATTAGCGTGGCGAGTGCTTCCACCAGTTCTGTTTCGCTCTTGTTGGGCAGCAACGCGGCGAGGGCGATGATGTGAGGGGGTTTCGAACCCGTTGCTGTTTCAGCCGCTTCAACTCCGGGATGGGCAACCACCACGTTTTTGAGGCCATGCCTTTTTTCCAGTGCGGCAGCAGCATGGGCGCTCGGGCAGATCACTCCCGTGGCTGCGGTCATGGCCCTGGCTTCATGGTCCGGGTGGTCTGCGAGCGCCATGTGGGACAGGATCCACACCTTGGTTCCGGCGCTCACCGCGCCCGCCACTTCATCCGGCGCCCCACTGGCGACCAAGCCATCGGCAATCACTGTGGTGCCGCCGTCGAGCATTCCGGCAAACCGCTGCCGGTCCGCCGCGCTCCCAACCGGCCAATCGCCGTCGACGATGACTGTCTCTATCCCGACGCCCAGGGCTGTCAGTTGCTCGGCGAGCTTGGCGTTGTACTTGTTCCCGCCGGAGCCGTGCCGGACGTTTCCCGGCACCAGGAAGCGGATGTGCATTACTTGGCCGGGAGCTCCAGTGAATATCCTGCCCACGCATCCGGATTCTCGCGAAGGAGGACGTCGATGCCGTTGAGGGCTGGTCCATCCGGGGTGTCCGTGATGCGTGCGGCAACTGCGTCGGCGATGTGCTTGGCCAACGCCTCCGTGGTGGACAACTTGCCCTTGAACGCGGGGTGTTCGTCGAGGTTCTTGTAGTTCAGGTCGTCAAGAATTTCCTCGAGAATGCCGCCTGCAGCACCGATATCCAGGACGATCGCGTCCTCGTTGAGATCGGGGCGGCGGAAGGTCACCTCGGCGACGAACGTAGCACCGTGGAGGCCCTGCGCTGGGCCGAACGCTTCGCGGGGAAGGCTGTGGGCAATCATGAAGTGGCGTCGGACGGTCAGGCTGAACATGTCTTATTCCTCCGGCTTTGGATAGGCGACCACGTGGCAAAAGCCGCCGGGCTTTTCAAACAACTTAACGAGGGTGGTGGGCAGATTCTGAAATTGACACTCGCTGCTGAGGAATGCATCGAACAGCGGATCTTTCAGGGTTGCCGCCGCGAGTTGGAGGCGCTGGGCGTTGGTTCTCCTGTGCCTTCTGGGCAGCGCCACTGCCCCAACCTGGCTGGAGCGGATGGTGAGCCTGCGCGCGTGGAAATCCTCGCCCAGCGGCAGGGTGACTTCCTTGTCTGCGAACCACGACAGCTCGATCACCTCGGAATCATCGCCGGCCAGTTGAAGGCTCAGTTTGAGACCCTCATTGGATGCGGAACAGTGGAAAACGATGTCGCAATCGTTCTCTGCCTCGTCCGGGAGCGCGAAGTCAATGTTGAGTTTTTCGGCGAGATTTCTCTTGTCCGCATCTGCATCCACGAGTTGCAGACGGCCCAGCGGATACTTCCGGAGGATGGTCGCCAGGACACCGCCCACCAGGCCACCCCCGACGACGGCGACACGGTCTCCCAGCTTCGGCCCGGCTTCCCAAAGGGCATTGATGGCCACTTCCACGATGCCCGTAAGCACGGCACGGCGGGCAGGCACCTCGTCCGGGATGGCTGTGAGCTGGCTCGTGGGGACTACGTAAAAATCCTGGTGCGGGTGCAGGCTGAAGACGGTTTTGCCGGTCCAGTTGTCCGGGCCTTGTTCTACGACGCCGACGGACAGGTAGCCGTACTTGACCGGCCCTGGGAAGTCGCCCTCCTGATGTGGGGCGTGCATCAGATCAGCAACGCGCTCCGGAACGCGCCCTTCATGCACCACGCGCTCCGTGCCGCGGCTGACGCCCGAGTACAGGGTCCTGATGAGGGCTTCTTCGGGACCCGGAGTTGATAGGGCTTCCGGGCGCAACTCACCGTGTCCCGACTCAGTGACCCAGTATGCCTGGGCCTCGTGTTCTTGTTCGTGCGAGATAGTCATGATGCTTATGAATCTATCGCTGGGTTGGGGTGCGCGGAAGTTGAGTTCACTTCCCGGCGTTTCCCGGGCCCGTGTCCGAGCGCTCGCTTCGGGCTCGTTTTGGGGAACGGGCCCCAACTCCGGTACCCTATTTCAGTTGGTGACGTGTCCGAGCGGCCGAAGGTGCAACACTCGAAATGTTGTTTGGTGTAAAAGCCAACGTGGGTTCAAATCCCACCGTCACCGCCACGTAGAAAGGCCCTGTTTCCCTTTGCTTATGAGGGATGCGGGGCCTTTCTTCATCTATGAACACAGCGTGCATTGGTTCTGAGCCTTGCCCCGTTCATGTTTTCCGGCAAGTCATGGCGATTCGTTGGCACGGCCAGGTTTAGCAGCATCCCCATTTCCTTCCGGTGCGGGTAATCTTGATTTAGTAAGGGCGCTTAGTTTACGACTAGTTTGTTCGACAACGCGAAAGGAAAGAAATGATCATCCTGGGACTTGTTCTGCTGATCGTCGGCTGGCTACTCAATATCGGCATCCTCGTCACCATCGGCTGGATTGTGCTGGCCATCGGCCTCATACTGCTTATTCTCGGCGCGCTCAATCGCCCCATCTTGGCTGGGCGCCGGTATTGGTACTAGCCACGACGCCCCCGACGCTTTTCAGCGCTTCGAGCTAAATTTAGACAGAGGCATGCCGTTTGGATGACCGCCCTGGTGCGTCCAAGTGTCCCGATGGTGCCCCGTTACGCCCCTCCGCCGGCAGCGTAGCCTCAATGACGGACTCATGCGTGCGTGCATGAAGACCGGCCTCTCAGGAGGATAACTGCTCGTTCGAGTGGGCGAAGAACCCTCGCCACCGGGCTGGCGCGCAGTTCAGCCGAAGAGTGCCGGTGTTGGGATGTTCAGGAGCCGCCGTGTCCACGTAAAGCTGCCTGCCCCGTTGCCAGGATAGAGCCACATGGAACCCGCGATATCGCGGGCGATGACGTCGGCATGTCCGTCATAGTCAAAATCTCCGGGGGCGGCAATCAGATCCATCTTCTGCCAGCCCCACCCAACCTGTACGCGGCTCATCCACCCGCCAGCTCCGTTTCCCGGATACAGCCACATCGCACCACCCGTATCCACAGCGAGAACGTCCGGCTTCCCGTCCGCATTGAAGTCACGTCCACTGAAGATGGAAGCCATGATGTTCCACCCCGACCCGACTTGGGTGCGCCCGGGCAGCCATCCACCAGAGCCGTCGCCCCTATACATCCAGAGCGCACCCGCGTCGTCGCGGGCCAGAACGTCGGAGGCGCCGTCACCGTTCCAATCTCCAGGTGAAACCATTGCTGTCATCACGTCCCAGCCCCAACCGACTTGTTCCGCGTCGGCCCCGCCAATGCCGGTGCGTAAGTACAAGCCGCCGTCGCTGCTGCGGAACATCCAGTCGGCTTGGGCGTTTCCATCCCAGTCCCCCGGCGTAACCAAGGCGTCCGCGTCCAAAACGACAGTGTTTCCAGGGCCCAGACCCTGCCCTTCCCAACCCGGCTTACCCTCATAGACAATGACTCCGCCTTCGTCAGTGATGGTGACCAGATCGGAATAAACTACACCCCAGTCCCACCACAGCTGAATGAAGTTGTGCCAGGAGTCATCTGCGCGGGCGGGAGCAGCCATCGCGGGCTGGGTAAGCGTCATGGCAACTACAGCAGAAAGGATCATGACCAGACGGCGCACGGTAGCCCCCCAATTCCTAGCGCACCCCAGCGACACGCTCTTGCCGCGAGGGTACTCGGCCTGCCATAGCCGCCGCAATATTCACTGTTGCGTTTCCAACCCGGCGTCGCGCATGGAAAGGAACAAACCTTGGACCATGAGTGGCTTGCATGGATGCGGGCTGCCTGCAGGCCACATCCATGCGCCCGGTTCCGCAAGCGTGCGTGGACGGACCTTCAGGAGCTCATCCGCGGGCGGGACTGTTCTTGCAGACGCATCACGGGAATTGCGGAAGTGAATCCAATCCCTAAGAAGCGCTGACGACGGGATCAAGGCGAATGTCTAACACCGTCGTTTGCTGGCGGCGCTGGTCGTCGGTTGGATCCTGCCGTCGAGGATGTTTCGCCAGCTGCTGATGGGGTGCTGCCAGCGAAAACGCCGTCACCCGAAAAGCTGCGGAGTTGGGATGTCCATGACGCTTCTAGCACCGGTGAAGCCCCCGCTTCCGTTTCCGGGGTAGAGCCACATGGTGCCAGTGTTGTCCCGGGCGATGACATCGCCGTACCCGTCGTTGTCGTAATCGCCCGGGGCGGTGATCAGGTCCATGCCCTGCCACGCCCACCCGATCTGAATGCGGCCCAGCCATCCGCCGTACCCGTTGCCTGGGTAGAGCCACAGCTGCCCGTTGGTGTCCCTGGCGATCACGTCCGAGGGCCCGTCGCCGCTGAAATCATGTCCGCTGAAAATGGCCGTCATGACGTTCCACCCCCAGCCGACCTGGGTCCGGCCGGGAAGCCAGCCTCCGTGACCGTTGCCCTTGTACATCCACAGGGCACCCGTGCTGTCCCTGGCAAGGACGTCTGCGGCTCCGTCACCGTTCCAGTCACCCGGGGAGGTCACAGCCGTCATGACGTCCCAGCCCCAACCGATCTGGCCCACAGGGGTAGTCCTGCTCCAGCCGGCCCTCACGTGCAGCCCGCCGTCGGTGGCCCGATACATCCAGTCAGCGTAGCCATCACCATCCCAATCCCCCGGCATAAGCAAGGCATCTACGTCGGCGCCTACGTAACCCCCTGCCCGCTGAGGCTGAATCTCAGGGTTCGCTGCATAGACGGAGACCATCCCGTCGTCCTGAATGGCTACGAGGTCTGAATAGACAGCACCGTTGTCCCAAAATTCCTGGACCAAGTTATGCCACAGGAAATCGTCGGCGCGTGCAGGGGCGGCCATAATAACGCCGGCCAATGATATGGCGAAAAGGGCAACAACGGACATGCTGAAGCGGCGCACTGAATCCCCCTAAACAGAACCCCTTCCCTGCAGTGGGGCGGGGCACTGTGAGCTTATCTGACCTCTTATGCCGCAGCAACCGAGCAGGCCTCCAATCCCCCACGTCCAGAAGCGCCGCAACTTGGCACCAAGTTACCCGAGCCCTCCACGAGCCTGCCGCACCAAGCCCCGCCATGACGAGGGCGTGGTCCTGTGGAACTTGCATTCGATGTCCTGGGCATCTGGCGATAGTGTCGAATGCGGAAGCCCGTCGGTCCCCCATCGGCGGGCTTCTTTGCACCACGGGATTTTCAGGCCCTCAAAGGCCCCACATATCCCAACGACGAACACTCCGCCGCTGTGATCAGGATCGGCTGAACGCTTCGGCCCATGGGAACTGTTTTCGGCCCAACGGGCACCAGCGCTGACGGCCGTTACAGGAATCCGACATGTGCCGACCCGGCCAAGGGTCAGAAGCGACGTGCAGCGGACTGCTCAAAGAATGCCTTCACCCGGTCAACAAGCTGTTGACACCCGAGCCAGTAGTGCTGTTCGTACTTGGCGAGATTTTCGGCGTCCTCGGCCGGGATCGTGAAGTACTGCCCGATATCGAGGATCATCGCGCCATTGTCGCCGGGATGTATGAAGTACCGCATGCGCGCTGCTGGATCTGTGCCGCCCAAGATGCGGGTGACAGCTAATTGAAGAGGAATTTCTTCCATGATTTCCAAAGCAGACACTTGTTCAATTCCAGCACGCACCGAGATGAAGACCTGGATCTCGCCGAGCCCCTCCACGTCAGGAGCCCGGAAGCCGCTCACCACACCCGGCGACAGGAGGGCAGCATTCTCCGGCGGTTTGATGAAGTCCCAGATCTGCCGCCGGGTCGCATTGATCGCGGTGGAAGCACATACGAAATGGACCGTCGCTTCCGTCAGCGGCGAGGGACCTTCCGGGCGTTTGAACCAAGGACTCATGGCGAGAGTGTTTCATCACGGACCCTCACCGGCAAACCGCCACGCAGGGAGACCTTCCGGGTGCGAAGGGCCGCCATTGGGCGTCCGGAATGTCGCCCCGGGCCTTTTCAATGACGGAACTGAATCCGAGCAATCCTAGCTCCGAAGCATGAATAGTGCGAGGAAAACCAACCCCGCTGCGGCCACTACTGTGGCAGCAATTTTCGACCAGACGAGCTGGCGCTCGTAGGTCTTGAACCTGGCATTTTCGGGAAGCCGGGCCCACCCATCGACTCCAGCGCGCGCAAGCTTGTTGCGGAGCAAGTACAAGATGGCTCCGCTAAGAACAAGGAATCCCCAACGATGCCGAGAAATTGGTGGTTCATCTAGGCTCCTCCCCACGGTGGCCGGAGAACGAGTGTCAGCACCAAGATGATGACGCCTGCAAGGATCAACAGTGAGCAGAAGAAGATTCCGAACTTTTCGAAGCCCTGCACCCGGTCATCATCCAGATCGTCAGCTCCCCAGCCGAGCATCCGGGCAGCGATGAAGTACTGGCGGCGTGCAATCCGCTTTCGCAGGAGCAGCCACGTCAATCCAACAGTTATAAAGACCAACGACAGTGTCACCCCAGCCCCCGAGCCAAAATATCCAAAGTGCCGCTGTGATGCTGCGGTTGACGAACGTTTATATCAGGCAGCAATTGTGATCCAATGCCAACGTCCGCTCAAGAGACCGACGAGCAACACCACCAGCAGGATGGCACCGCCAAAGGACGTGAAGCAGCCCCCACCAATTCTTATTGTTTGGCGTTTCCGGGCAGCATACGACGGCTTTTGCTCATCTCGAAGCGTCCAATGCCAGTTGGCAGCCCACGTCGCCAGGGCATTCGAAATAGCGTAGACGAACAGACCAAACATGACTGCTACGGCGCCCATGAGCATGGGAACAATCTATCCCTAAAGACCTTCATAAGTCCCTGATTCGACGATAGACCTCATCGCTTCGGGTCTGTCCCATCTCCCGTGACCGGCCCCCGAAAAGCATGCAACGGCTATAGCCCGCTCCCAGGTGGCGGTTCAGGAGGCTGGTTCTCGTCTGCATCGACCGGGAGGCCAGCTGAAATTCGCCTACGATCCTCCTTGGCGGACGCGGTGAGGCGCATGAGGCGACCCCATGAGCCCCAAATCACGACCACAAGCGCAGAAATGCCAAGAATTCCCCATGAGCGCTAGCGCCCAATATTTACCAGGGTCATATCTGCTGGGCCTAACTACAAGCAGGACAACAAACAAACATCACCAACAATAAAAGATTCGCTACCGAGAATGGTCCGAAGAGCGAAAAGAAGGCTTTCCGTGTTGCCCTGCTCGATCTGTCTTCCCTCATGTCAGCTCAGCCCCGCCATCGTATTCTCGACTTACGGCGCATCCACCCGATCGCCTCCAAGCATTGGGGCGAGCAGGACGACACCGGCTTGGATAAACGGCCTTACGCCTGGTTGCCCGGCGTTGCTTCTGGTGGATTATCTCGTTCGCGAGGTCGACCTTCTTGGATGCGCCTGCGGTCTTCCTTCGCTGATTGGCGTACTTGCAGCCATCGTCTTCCTGCATTTCCTATGATTAGGACGCCTCCGACGATCATGAGAAGTGCTCCTAGGCCAATGGCCCAATAGGTGCCGGGATCGTTCAAATTGGGTTGGACTATCGCAAGGAAAAGGAACCCTGTCCCCAGAAGGAAATAGCCGATATGGAACAGACCCAAGCTTGAGAAGAATGCATCCTCCGTCGCTTTGCTGTATCTGGTCTTCATACAAGTTCCCTCCCTGTGTCCGGGGGCCGAAGGAATTCTGGCAACGATTTGAAGCCACCCGAAACTGCTTCACCTTCGGCCTCGAAGCCAAATGACACTGCCTCGGTATTGCATAGAGAAGTTCGTCCGTCTGTTCGTCGTGGAGGTACTCCCCGATAATTACACCTTCCAGCTGCTGTGCGGCGATCATGGACTCGTCACCAGCCAGTACCTTCGCGCCACTGCCCGCAGTCGGTCGGAGATGCTCATGCATGTCATTTTGGCACCATAACGGTGAGAATATGCTGAGGTCCTGACCCCTTACTGCAGGGCACGATGTGCCCCGAAAAAACTCGAACGGCGAAAGCGGGCGCCGATAACAACGGCGGCTCGCAGCGCGTTATGCGCATCATCTTCGCCGATGGTCTGGCTTCCTGGACCCTCTCGGCTATGTAACTAACGGCAGGGCTCCCAAGAGATTGCCTGTGCTGCTTCTCCACGTCGCCGGTGGCCCGGATGCCAGACTGTAAGGATGGATGAGATGGAACGGACAGCACTTCACTATGCAGCCCTGGACGATGACGTCCCCGCGGTCTTGGCTCTGTTGGCTGAAGGCGTTTCGCCCGACGCCCAAGACAAGAGCGGCTTCACGCCCCTTCACTTTGCTGCCCAGGAGTACTCCGTGAGGGCAGCCTCCGCGTTGCTGGATGCTGGCGCAACCGTTGACGTGGGAAACGCTTTCGGGAACACACCCCTCTTTGTCGCCGTCTTCAACTCGAAGAGCCGCGGAGAAATGATCAAACTCCTGCGATCACGCCGAGCCGATCCGCTCTGGGCCAACACGAGCGGCCAGACCCCTGTCGGGCTAGCACGATTGATCGGCAATTACGACATCGGGCAGTACTTCGCTGACGTAGCCGAATGAACATGCGAGCGAGCAGATTTCCACGCTCTCAAAGTGCCCATTAGCCGTCCGACGATAGCGGTCCAACACGCAGCCGGCCATTCACGGCGCAGCTGGCCTAATTTGTCACACGGCCGCGGGGCGCCCGCAGACGGACAAATTAGCCGGGAACGCACCATCGACCGGCAAGGGCATCAACCAGCCTTCCGCGTTCGGGGCGGTGGCCATTGAAGATCAATCTTGAGCGGTCTCTTGCCCGTCTTTGGCTCAGGAACACCCCGTTCCCTTCGCCGTGCCCGGGCGTCCCAGTCCTGACGCGCCCAAAAGGCGAGGAACCAGGCGAAGAGGGAAAAGCCACATGGCAGGGCCAGCCGTCCCCATTGACCATCTGATACTGCGAATACGACTGAAAGCACGAAGGCGAAAACTGTCAATGAACCGAACAGCAGGGCGAATGTCGTCATGAACCACAGAGGCGCCACTGTCGGCGCGTATTTCCCGCCAAGGGTGATTTCGTCCCGGCGGTAGCTGTAGAGATCACCGTCCACAGTTCGGGCAAGAATTCGCTCCTCCCCCGCGGCGACGGCCTGGTCATGCCAACGCCTGGCTCCTTCGTCAATCTCCATGCGTGAGTCTGCATCTGCTGCGGACAAGTGGGCCTCAGACAAGAGCGTTCATGACATTCCAGCCCTGCCCAACCTGCACGCGCGATATCCAGTTATTGCCCTCGGCTCGGGGATACAGCCATAGGATCCCGGCAGTGTCACGTGCCAGCAAGTCGGAACGGCCGTCACCATTGAAGTCGCCGGGCCCGATGATGGCGCTCATGATGTTCCAGCCCTGGCCAGCCTGGACCCGTGACTGCCAGCCTCCGGTCCCGTCCCCGGGGTAAATCCACAAGATGCCGTTCAAGTCCCGCGCCACAACATCGACTTCCCCATCTCCGGTGAAGTCTCCGCCACCAAGAATCGTCGTCATGGCGTTCCAGCCCTGACCGACCTGTGTACGAGCAAACCAGCCGCCAGCTCCGTTGCCTGGGTACAGCCACAGAACACCACCAGCGTCCCTGGCCAGAACATCAGGAAAGCCGTCGCTGTTGAAATCTCCAGGACCGGCAAGAGCGGTCATCGACTGCCAGCCCTGCCCGACCTGAACCCGTGGAAGCCAGCCGCGGTCTCCATTCCCCGGGTACAGCCACAACACTCCGCTGCTGTCACGGGCCAGTACGTCCGCGCGTCCATCGGTGTTGAAGTCGCCGCTCGCCATGATGGTTGTCATGGAGTTCCAGCCCTGGCCTACCGGGCCTGGAACGAGCCAGCCTCCCGTACCGTTGGTTGGGTACAGCCACAGCGTTCCGTTGGTGTCCCTGGCCAACACATCAGCACGACCGTCCGTGGTGAAATCCCGGTTGGATGGATCCCGAATGACCGACACTGAGCCGCTGCCAGAGGCGACGTACACAGTATGTGTCACCGGGTCCACAACCGGCTGGCCGGGCTGCTGGATGGGAAGCATTTGTGTCACCGAGGTGCCATTGACGACGGATAGCGTGTTGCGGCCGGGGTTCGTGACGTACAGCGTGCCTGTCGTTGAGTCCACTGCTACGTCCTGCGGGAAGGCGTCGTACGTGTCGAATTTGATGGTTCGCACCACGGCTCCGCCGTTGAGGACCGTAACCTTTCCGTCGAAGACGCTCGGCACGTACACGTCATGGGTCGCCGAATCCACAGCGATCCCCCACGGTCCGTTACCCACCGGGATGACCTGCGTCACCGCGTTTCCGACGATGACTGAAACGCTGTTGGTGCTGTAATTGGATACGTAAACGGCATGAGATGACGTGTCTACGGTAAGACCTCTGAGAAACCCGCCGCCGACTGCGATGGAGCCGGTAACTGCGTTGCCCTCGATGACCGAGACCGTGCCAGTTCCTGAGCTGCCGACATAGACCTTCCGGGTACTCGGATCCACAGCGATCCCCCACGGCTCGTTACCCACCGGGATAGTAGCCGTCACCACCGTTCCACTGATGACCGACACCGAATTACTTGCGGAATTGACCACGTAGACGGCATGCGAAACCGGGTCCAAAGCGACTCCGGTTGGGTAGTTGCCGACGACAACTTTCGCCGTCAGCACGCCATCCTTCAGAACGGAGACAGTATTTCCGTTCCGATCGGCAGCGTAGACCGTTCGCGCCGCCGGGTCATAGGCGACGGCAGAGGGCCTGCCGTCAACTGCATATATGGTCGTCGCCTCAGGGGCTGCCAATGCACTGTCGACACCCTGATCGACGGCCGCGAAAGAGAGTGTGAGGACCGCCGCGAGTCCTAGCCGGGCAAGCAGATGAGTGCGCATGTGGCTTACCCTACCTTTAGCCTGAAGCTCCAAAATCACATCCGAATGACATGAACCGTGCCACGTTCACCCACGGGGCGTTGCTCCGGGCAAGTTGTCCGGGTGGATATTTATGCATTGAGTGTACAAATCCAGGATAGGTACCGCGAAGAGCTGGCCGACTTCCGGAAACGGCTTCTTGGACCCGAGGGCCGGTCGCATGCCGGGAGCCAGCACCAAGAGCGATGTGACCTCCCCCACTTCGGGCCGGTACGAAGTACTTATGGTGCCTGTTCGCTACTTCAAGGACTGCGGTATCTACGAGATTCCAGGAGAGATCCTTGAGGAGACGAACACCTGGCAACCAGCTTTCTACAAGTTCGGCCTGGCTCACGCTTAGCCGGTTACAGTGCCAGGATTCCATTCCAGAAGACTAATCCTCGATGCAGTCCCACATCAGCTTGAACGGAACTCTTTCCGCGCGAGGCAACTGCTACTGCCATGACATCGTGAACCAGATGATCGCGATGACGTAGCCAACCAGTGCCAGCAAAGCGAAGCGTTTGGGCGTGCCCACTGGGTTCTTCTTGGTAAAGCCGAAGAACGAGTTGATATTGAACAAATGAAGCAGCAACCCTCCGCCAAGCAGCCCTACAAACATCGAAGGTGGGGCCACCAAAAGAACGCTCGCGGCAAAGAACACATACTCCAGCACGAACGCCAGTCGGGGCCGGGCCCACAGGCCAAAGCCGACGCGGCGATCATTCCGTCCCCAGCCAAGTACTGGAAGGTCCCGGAGGTGGACCACCGCATCCAGAAGCCAGTGAGACAGGACGCCGACCCAAAAAAGAACACCTACAAGGACACTCTGATAAATCAGCCCGGCCAGCAGTGCGGGCACAATACTGAGCGCACCACCGAGGACCAGCGAATGTGAGTACGGGTAGGAGGTGAATTTGACGCGGGATTGCAGCGGATTATTGCGGTCCACTTTAACCGACTCTTTGCCAGCGAAAACCAATCCAGGCCAAACAATGTCTGGCCACGCGACTGCCACGGCGATGGGTAAGGCGGGCGTTTCAGGCGCAACTGCGAGAATGACCGCAGCTGCGGCGAAATGACCTATGTACACAATCGTCAAGCCTAGTGTCGGCAACAACGGCATCGGCATTCTTAATCCGCCACCGCGAGTCGCTCTGGTAGTCACCACGAGCGAGATCGGGGCGCTCCCGGAAAGCTAAGGCGGGGAGACCAATCTCTCGGTACGATTCAGCACAACGAACCAGCAAAAGCACCGACTACTAATAACGTGGCCGCACTCCCCCAAACATGATGCAGATCGGTGTCATCGGCTCTGTCTGAAGGCGGATAGACGGCGGCTGGCCATAAGGGACAGCGTGCTCTACGTACGGGGCGAAGCCAGGGACGATTTCTCCTGGTGTGCTGGTGTCGGAGTAGAGGCTCTTGATGCGGTGATACGCCCTACAACCAACACCAAGGCAAGAGCAATGATCACAGGGACACAGACTGAAAGAACAATGAAGCTGGTATCCACGCCGAATCCAATGAGGACCCCGCCGAAGATCGGCCCAACCACGGATCCGAGTCGGCCCAGCGAAGCAGCCCATCCGACGCCGGCCGTCACGGTTGCTTGCGGATACAGTGTGACCGCCAGCGCCGTAGCGCCGATCATTCCGGCCTGGAGTCCCAGGCCGACTCCACCGAAGACCAGCAGCAGCAGAGTTTTGTCGGGGCCGAGAAACGCAGAAACAACAAGGAACGTAATGGCGACGGCCGAGGTTCCAGCCAGCACGGACGTCATGCGGAATCGACGCGATCCGACAATCAGCACGCCAGCACCCACGATGCTTCCGATGCCCAGAGCTGCTGACCCCAAGGGTGCTAGCCCGGCACTGAAGCCGTAACTGGTGAGCAGGGTCGGCAACCACGACGAGAACACGTAGAACACGGCGAATATGAGGAAGGAAAAGGCCCACAGGAGCAGCGTCCTGCTTCGAACAGAGGCATCGAACAGGCGGGCAACCGACGCATGGTGCTTGGCCTCGGGCGCTTCGTGGAGCGGGTCTGACGCTTGGCTGCCTGACAACCCGAACCACAGGAATGGCAGGAGAACGCCAGAGGCGATAGCACCCAAAATGAACACCCATTCCCACCCAAATGCGCCCACAATGCCACTGCCGGTGAGACCCGCAATGAGTGCCCCGAAGGAGATGCCCGTCATCACGACCACTGCAATGGATTGACGCAAGCGTGCGGGATTGACTGCGGTTGCATGCGATACAGCGGCTGGAAGAACGGCACCCAATCCCAGACCCGTTATGAACCGCAGAATCGTGAGTTCCACAATCGAAGTCGACCACGCTGTCAGCAGCGAACCAACAGTGAAGACCACAACCGCAGAAAGGATGACGTTCCTGGTGCCCAGCCTGGCCACGAGGCGTCCCACGGCGAGATATCCCAGAGCCACTCCGGCGCTGGTCAGCGAGAGGGCAGGCGTGAAGAACGAGGGCTGAACCCCCCAGTCCTTGGCAATCGTAGGTATGGACACACCTAGCGCGACCGTGTCATAGCCATCGAGCACTACAGCCGCGCATGTAAGAAACAGAACCCACCATTTCGGCTTTGCCTCTTCCTGTTTCTTGAATTCGCTCGTCGTGTCCATTGGACATCCTTAAGGTAGGGAGGGCTTCGAATCCAGTTTCGAAGCTGGGGCATCCACCGGTTATCGGCGGCTGGACAAACCACAGCGAGAGATAGGCCTCCGTCATTGGAGGCTCCCTCATGCGACTTCTCAATTACCGACAACAGATGCAAATTCGCCGTCAAACGTGGCCCAAGTGCGGGGCTGGCGAGGTGCCGAACGTGGTGAAGATTATTGGCACTTCGTCATTTTTATCTTCTTAGTGCTTAAAGGTCAAGAGCTAATTTGCTTGATACTAAGTATCTTACTGATGTTAGTGCTTGCCATGACCTGAACTTCAGTCCAGCTATTTCCCGCCGGAGTCCTACCCATACAGGTCCGCCCAGCAGCGACTTTTCGTAGGAACAGCCGCCGTGTCAGCAGTACATTAATCACGGATGCCACAAGACACCCTCGGAGCCACACCCACTGCGGAGGCAGCAATGGCCGGGTTGACCAATAAGACGAGCAAAAGCACCGACTACGAGTTCGTCACCGTGTGGCGTGTGCCCGGAACACGCGAGGAAGTGGTGGATGTCCTCGGCAACGCCGGTACCCTCAAGCAGTGGTGGCCTGCCGTCTATCTCCAAGTCACCCCGGTAAACGAGGGCAACCCGGATGGCACCGGTAAATCCTTCGACCTCCACACCAAGGGCTGGCTTCCTTACACCTTGCGTTGGCGGCTCACAGTTACCGAACCCGTTACCCTGCACGGCTTTGCACTCAAAGCCGAGGGAGACCTCAACGGCACTGGCCGCTGGACTTTCGAAACCGACGGCCCTGAAGTCGTCATCACCTACGACTGGCGGGTCAGCGCCGCCAAGCCACTCCTGCGCAGGCTGAGCTGGCTCCTGAAGCCTGCATTCTCGGCCAACCACCACTGGGCCATGGCGCGTGGCGAGGAAAGCCTGAAACTTGAGCTCCGCCGTCGTCGTCCTGGTGCGGACCTCAGCCGTATCCCGGAGCCACCCGGACCAACCTTTGTCCGCACCTAAGGCGCCGGCATCGCCACAAAGCGTCAAAGTATCCACATAGGCACCCATCCGAGGCCAGTCCAGCTCCGAACTCCCGATAGAATCAGGACGCTGACAACAGCAGCATCCAGGCAGGCAATTCAGGGAGGACTCCGTGCGCTTATCGCAGCCCCGGGCACCCTTCCATGCCTTGCGGTCCGGCGCGATCTCGCTCGTTATCGTGTTTCTTGCTGCCGGAGCCCATGTGATCGGCGGCGGCGAACTTCCCGTTGTCCCGGTCCTGTTGGCACTTGTCGCCTTGACGGCATTGGCCGCGACGCTGGCCACGCGCTTCAAACTCAACGTCGCCTCCATGACAGCCTTGCTTGGAACCAGCCAGTTCGTACTCCACGAAGCCTTCACAGCTTTGAGTCCAGTTACGGCAACAGCCCAAGGAAATGCGCACCACGCCGCGGCCGAGCCCCTGAATCCTTTGCTCTACACAGCGGCGCCCCACCTCCATGAGCTGGACTCAACTCTGGGCGCCGTGATGTTGGCTGGCCACATCCTGGCCACGATCGGCTCTGCCGTGATCCTGGCCAAGGGCGAGGACGCACTGTGGCAGCTGGCGGCGTGGCTGCGTCCATTGGTTGCGCTGCCCACGCTGCTGTTCAGGCCCGACGCCGGCGCCTCCCCTATCGCCGTCGGCGCACCTGACGTTTTCCTGCCCCGCCCCTGGCGGAACCTGAGGCAAGACAGCCGCCGCGGCCCGCCCGCCGCCGTCGTTCTTCCCTGATTCCGCCCGGCACCAGCGCAACGCACCAAGCAGACGCCTTTGGTGACGGGCCATAAACCCGTACCCGGCGCCAACTCCGGCGCCCTTGAAAGGCAATCCCATGAAGAAGTCCACCCTCCGCCGTACCCTGTCCGCGACCGCTGCCGCCGGCGGAACCGCCGCCTTGATGATGGCCGGCCTGGCCGGAGCATCCGCACACGTATCGGCCGATCCGAACAAGACTGCCGCAAACTCGTACGCCCTGTTGACGTTCGGTATCCCCCACGGCTGCGACACGTTCGGCACAACAAAAGTCGCTATCTCGTTGCCCGAGCAATTGACCGATGCCCAGCCCACGGTCAACCCAAACTGGACCGTCGAGAAAGTTACGGAGACGTTGGCTGAGCCGAAGAAGCTGGACAATGGCACCACCATCACCAAGCGGACCAGCCAGATCGTGTACACAGCCAAGGCTCCGCTGGACCCGCATCTTCGTGATGCTTTGGTTCTCTCGGTCAAGCTGCCCGACGCCGCCGGCAAGACGCTTTACTTCCCCACTCTGCAGACCTGCGAGCAGGGCCAGACTGACTGGTCGGAGATCCCGAAGGAGGGACAGGACGAGCACGAACTCAAGGCCCCGGCCCCGTCCGTAACCATCACACCGGCCGAAGCCGAAGGTGACCACCACGCAGCAGGCACGGTGTCAACAGAGCAGGCGTCATCGGTGACCGACGACGGATCACAGGCACGCAGCTGGGCGGGCCTTGTTGCCGGTATCGCTGGTTTGGGCCTGGGCGGCGCCGCGTTCTTCCGCGGCCGGTCAGCGAAGACAGCAGCGGCCAAGGTCGACGCAAAGTAACAGGGCGAACCTTTAGCGGATTGGCGTCCGGAAAGATCACGATCCGGACGCCAATCCTCTTTCCTTGCCGTGGCTCAATTGACTCGCGTCACACCCGGCGCAAGGCTGGTGCCCATGTGGACTCAGCGCATCAAAACCGGACTTGTGACGACGACGGCGGCAGCCTCGCTGCTGCTCCTTGCTGCTTGCGGGCCAAGCCCAAGCCCCGCGGGAAGCAGCAGTGCCCCGCCCACCTCATCTTCGGCATCTCCGACGTCGGCTTCCCCCAGCGCGAGCAACTCGCCTTCGCCGTCGGGAACGGTCAGCTCCGCAGCACCCGCCGCCGAAGGTCAATGCAAGGCCGATTCCCTGACTGCCGCCACTGATTCCACTGGCGGCGGCGCTGCCGGAAGCATCTACGAAAAACTGATCCTGACGAACTCCGGAACCACACCTTGTACCCTGGAGGGTTTCGCAGGCGTTTCTTTGACGGCCGACGCCAACGGCGCCCCTATCGGCGAGCCTGCTACCCGCGAAACCACCACGCCGGTCACCAAGATTGAGCTTGCCCCGGGCAAATCGGCGTGGGCTGAACTGCGCTACACCCAGGCTGGAAACTACGGCGACTGCACCAAGGTGCCTGCTGCCGGTTACCGCATCTACCCGCCAAATGACACCGCGTCACTGTTCGTTGCCGAGCAGCACGATGCCTGCAGCAACACCGGCATCAAACTACTGACCATCACTGTCTTCCAGGCCGTCTGACCATCAACCCACGGCTCGGGCTTATTCTGTCTGAGCCGTGGGGCATGATGGAGGAATGCAGGAGCAGCAGGCGTCCACGGGCGCCATCGGCCGTTTCAGCCAGGCAACCAGGGAATGGTTCCTTGGCGCTTTTTCCGCGCCCACCCCCGCCCAGGATGGCGCATGGAACGCTATCTCTTCGGGCTCGCATGCCCTGGTGGTGGCCCCCACTGGTTCCGGCAAGACTCTTGCCGCCTTCCTTTGGGCCTTGGACAGATTGCATTCCACGCCCTCGGACACGTTGCCGGGGTTGGAATCCGTTGCCGACGGGAAGGGTCGCGCCAAACGTCCTAAAACAAAGACCCGGGTCCTTTACATTTCGCCACTCAAAGCACTGGGCGTGGACGTGGAGCGGAACCTTCGCTCACCGCTCATCGGGATAACGCAAACCGCCAAACGATTGGGACTGCCGGCACCTCTTGTGACAGTCGGAGTCCGCTCCGGAGATACGACGGCGGCAGATCGCCGCTCGCTGTTATCGAACCCACCGGACATCCTGATCACTACGCCGGAGTCCCTTTTCTTGATGCTGACGTCCCGCGCCCGGGAAACATTGAGCGAAGTAGACACCGTCATCATCGACGAAGTGCATGCTGTAGCTGGAACCAAGCGGGGCGCCCATCTTGCGGTGTCCTTGGAAAGGCTGGATGCCCTTCTACCGAAGCCTGCCCAGCGGATCGGCCTCTCTGCTACGGTGCAGCCGCGTGAGCTTGTGGCCCAGTTCCTGGCCGGCCAGGCACCTGTGGAAATTGTGGCTCCGCCGTCCAAGAAGAACTGGAACCTCACAGTCACTGTGCCTGTGGAGGACATGTCGGACCTCCAAGGGGCTGCGGGCGCGTTTGACTCCGGCCCGGCCTCCGGGCTTCAGCCGCAAGCATCCATCTGGCCCCATGTTGAGGAACAGATTGTCGATCTTGTCCTTTCCAAGCAGTCCACCATAGTCTTCGCCAACTCACGCCGCCTGGCCGAGCGGCTGACCGCCAGATTGAACGAGATCCATGCCGAGCGGCAAATGTTGGCCGCGGCCGGCGGTGAGTGGGGTGCTGCCGGCAAGGCAGAGGATTCGGGAAGCTGGGGCACCGGGCTGGCCACCGAGTCCGCGGGGGCAGCTCCCGTGTCCACTGCGACACCGGCGCATATGATGGCCCAGGCCGGCAGCACCAGCGGAGCAGATCCTGTCTTGGCACGCGCCCACCACGGTTCGGTTTCCAAGGACCAGAGGGCAATGATCGAGGATGACCTGAAGTCGGGCAGGCTGCGCTGCGTCGTTGCCACATCGTCATTGGAACTTGGCATCGATATGGGAGCCGTGGACCTTGTCATCCAGGTGGAGTCACCGCCCTCGGTAGCCAGCGGCCTGCAGCGAGTAGGGCGTGCCGGCCACCAAGTGGGCGAGATCTCCGAGGGCGTGTTGTTCCCCAAGCACCGGGCCGACCTCCTTCACACCACCGTCACAGTGGAACGGATGCTGAGCGGCCAAATCGAGCGCCTCAGCATCCCCACCAATCCCTTGGACATCCTGGCCCAGCAAACCGTCGCCGCCACGGCCCTGGGCAGCATCGACGTCGAGGAATGGTTCAGCACCGTGCGCCGATCGGCGCCGTTTGCCAGCCTGCCCCGGTCCGCGTTCGAGGCCACGCTGGATCTGCTGGCCGGACGGTATCCGTCCGACGAATTTGCAGAACTTCGGCCACGCATTATCTGGGACCGGCATGCAGGCACCATTGAGGGCAGGCCGGGGGCACAGCGACTTGCGGTCACCTCGGGCGGCACCATTCCTGACAGAGGCCTTTTCGGCGTGTACATCATCGGCACGGAAGTTGAAGGATCCTCATCCCCGGCCAACGCCGATGGTGAAGGCCCCAGCGCCTCCGCCCGTGCCGCGAAAGGTGGGCGCCGCGTTGGCGAACTCGACGAAGAAATGGTTTACGAGTCGCGGGTAGGCGATATCTTTGCCCTCGGAGCCACCAGCTGGAAAATCGAAGACATCACCCATGACCGCGTATTGGTTTCCCCTGCTTTCGGCCAGCCTGGAAAGCTCCCCTTCTGGAAGGGCGATTCGCTGGGCCGTCCGGTGGATCTCGGCCGCGCTTTGGGAGCCTTCATCCGCGAGCTTTCCGCGGCCGACCCCGCACCAGCCATGGAGCGCTGCCAGGCAAGTGGGCTTGATGCCTTCGCGGCCGGCAATCTGCTGCAGTATCTGGAAGAACAGAAGCAGGCCACAAACATCGTTCCCAGCGATCGAACATTGGTTGTGGAACGTTTCCACGACGAACTCGGGGACTGGCGTGTTGTTCTCCACAGCCCGTTCGGAATGCCTGTTCACGCGCCGTGGGCTTTGGCCGTTGGACAACGCCTTCAGCAGCGGTACGGCTTGGATGGTTCAGCCATGGCCGCCGATGACGGCATCGTTCTTCGCGTGCCCATGATGGAGGACGAGCCACCCGGTGCTGAACTGTTCCTGTTCGATCCCGAGGAACTCGAACAGATCGTCACCGCCGAGGTTGGCGGGAGTGCGTTGTTCGCCTCGCGGTTCCGTGAGTGCGCCGCCCGCGCCCTGCTGCTCCCCCGTCAAAACCCAGCCAAGCGCCAACCCCTTTGGCAGCAGCGTCAACGCTCGGCCCAATTGCTGGACGTCGCCCGAAAGTACCCGTCCTTCCCTATCGTGCTCGAAACCGTCCGCGAATGCTTGCAGGATGTTTACGATCTGCCCGCCCTGAAGGACATCGCGGCATCAGTCGAACGTCGCGAACTGCGCATTGTGGAGACCACCACCCAGCAGCCATCACCCTTCGCGAAGTCCCTGCTGTTTGGCTATGTGGCACAGTTCCTTTACGAGGGCGATTCCCCCTTGGCGGAGCGTCGGGCGGCAGCCCTCGCCTTGGATTCCACGCTGCTCAATGAGCTGTTGGGCAGAGTGGAACTGCGCGAGCTTCTTGACGCCGCAGTCATTGATGCCACGGAACGCGAGCTGCAGCGGCTGGTGCCGGACCGTCGCGTGCGGGGAATGGAAGGCGTTGCTGACCTCCTCCGGTTGCTTGGTCCGCTCAGTGTTGAGGAAGTGGCGGAGCGCCTTGAGGAAGGGCCGGACGCCGGCTCACACCTTGCCGCACTCCAGAAAGCCAACCGGGCGCTAAAAGTAACGATCGGCGGCGTCGAGCGTTTCGCGGCAGTGGAAGATGCCGCCCGGCTGCGCGACGCCATTGGTGTCCCCCTGCCCATGGGCGTGCCGCTCGCCTTCATTGAGCCCGTCCACGATCCCCTGGGCGACCTCGTCTCACGGTATGCGCGCACGCACGGACCATTCACAGCAGCCGAGGCCGCATCCAGGCTGGGACTTGGCGTCGCCGTCGTCAATACCGCACTGAAGCGGCTCGCTGCCGATGGCCGTGTCGTGGAGGGCGAGTTCCGGCCACATGCCGTGGCGACGGAGAGCACCCCACAAGAGCCGCTGGACTCCGAGCTCATGTCCGCGGACGCGCCGCCGTCCAGCGAATGGTGTGATGCCGAGGTCCTGCGGAAGCTCCGGCGTCGTTCTCTGGCCGCCTTGCGCGCAGAGGTTGAGCCCGTTGACACGGCCGCCTATGGGCGGTTCCTGCCAGCATGGCAGAACGTTACCGCACCCGGGAAGTCCCGAAGCCAGGCACTGCGCGGACTCGATGGCATCATCACGGCGGTTGATCAACTCTCAGGCGTTCCCATTCCCGCTTCTGCATGGGAGCCATTGGTGCTCGCGAGCCGCGTGGCGGACTACAAACCAGCCATGTTGGACGAGCTCATGGCGGCCGGTGAGTTGTTGTGGTCCGGGGCTGGAGCCTTGCCGGGTAACGACGGTTGGATCAGTCTCCATGTGGCTGACTCCGCCGAGCTGACGCTCAATCCCGCCCCGGATTTCGAGCCCGGCGACGCCCAACAGCGGCTCCTTGACTACCTGGGTGCAGGTGGCGGTTACTTCTTCCGCCAGCTCACTGAAGTGGCAGGCGGAATGGACTCTGTGCTGAGCGATGATGCAGTGGTCTCGGCGCTCTGGGATCTGGTGTGGGCCGGCCGCGTCACGGGTGACACCTTTGCTCCCGTGCGCGCCATGATCGCCGGTGGGCGCACAGCACATCGGCAGGTTGCCAAAGCACCTCGCGCGCGTGCCCCGAGAATGAGCAGGTTGGGGCGCTCCCACGGTACGGGCCTTCTGGGCTCCCCCGGGCTTACGGGTGGGCGCTATGGTTCCGTCTCCGGCACCGCTCCCGCCCCGCCATCGGCCGTAGGACGCTGGTCCGCGCTGCCTTCCCCCGAACTCGACCCGACCATCCATGCTCGCGGCACCGCCGAGCTTCTGCTGGACCGCTATGGCGTCGTCACCCGGGGCTCGGTCATGGCCGAGAACATCATCGGCGGTTTCGGGCTCATGTACAAAGTTCTGGCCCGGCTCGAGGAAGCCGGGCGTTGCCGCCGCGGGTACTTCATCGAGCACCTGGGAGCGGCCCAATTCGCCGTCCCCGCGACCGTGGACAGGCTCCGTTCCTTCACCGAAGATGCGCGCATTACCAAGGCAGAGCCCACGGCACTGGCACTTGCAGCCACGGACCCGGCCAACCCTTACGGCGCCGCCTTGCCGTGGCCGGCGCTGTCCATCGACGCCGGTTCCGGACACCGCCCCGGACGGAAGGCCGGCGCGCTGGTGGTGATGGTCGACGGCGCGTTGGTCCTTTATGTTGAGCGCGGCGGTAAGACTCTTCTCACCTTCAGCCACGACGACGCGGTCCTTGCGGTGGCTGCCCAAGCTTTGGTGGACGTGGTGCGACGCGGAGCAGTGGACAAGCTTTTCATGGAAAAGGTCAACGGTCACGACCTCCTGGACACGCCGATTGCTGCTGCCCTTGCGGCTGCCGGAGCCTACTCAACCCCGAAGGGTCTGCGGATCCGTGCCTGAGGGAGATTCCATTTGGCGCGCAGCTTCGCGCCTCAACGCGGCCTTGGCCGGGCAGGTCATAATAGCTTCAGACTTCCGGGTACCGCGTTTCGCCACCCTGAACCTAGCGGGTTGGACACTGACCGAGGTGGTTCCCCGGGGCAAGCACCTACTCATGCGGGTGGTGGGACCTGCGGACGAGGAGCCCGGAGCGAGCAGGAAACCGCGTGAGCTGACCATCCATTCCCATCTCAAGATGGAAGGCAGTTGGATGGTCTACCCGCCTGGAGGTCGCTGGACCAAACCGGGGCACACTGCACGATGCATACTACGAACGGCTTCCGTTGACGCGGTCGGGTTCTCGTTGGGCATTCTTGAGGTGGTCCCAACCAGCGAGGAGGATCGGATCGTCGGGCATCTGGGGCCTGATCTGCTCGGCCCTGACTGGGACGAAGAAGAAGCCCTCCGCCGGCTCCAGGCTGAACCCGACGTCCCCATCGGCTACGCCCTGCTCGATCAGCGGAAGCTGGCCGGGATCGGCAACATATATCGCTGCGAAGCGTGCTTCCTTTCCGGAATCCACCCTGCGTTGCCTGTGGGCTCAGTGCCGGACCTCGCCAAGACAGTCAACGATGCCAAGCGGCTCCTGGGCGAGAACCTGGGTCCAGGCCTGCGGACCACCTTGGGCCCCCGGGCGATGAGGCCCGGCTACTGGGTTTATGGCCGGGCCCGGCAGCCATGCAGGCGCTGCGGAACACCTGTTCGTCGCGACGTCCTCGCAGCGCCGGATGGAACCGAAGAGCGGGACATCTACTTCTGTCCCAGATGCCAACGACTTCCGTAGGCGTGTTGCTACCCACCGCCCACGAGGTTGTCGTCGCCCCTAAATCCTGTTGATTCCCGTTTAACGATTTTGAAGTCTGCTTTGACCGTCTTGGGGGGTGATTTCCCATCCCTTTCCTGGATTCGGTTCACCAAGAGATCCACTGCCGTCTCTGCGATCTCAAGCCTGCCAGGGTCAACGCTGCTGAGCGAGGGCAGGGAGAACCGGCCCTCATCGAGGTTATCGAATCCGATCAGGGCAACATCGTCGGGTACGTGGAGGCCCGCCTGGGCAAGAGCGCGGAGGGCACCGAGCGCAAGGGTGTCGTTGAGGGCGAATATCGCGTCGAATCCGGTGCCGTCGGCAATCAGACGCCGTATGGCGGCCACGCCCGTTTCCCGGACCCAGGTCCCACCTCTCACTACGAGTTGGGGGTCATACTGGATGCCTGCAGATTCCAAAGCTTGACGGTAGCCCCGCTCGCGCAGACTCGCCGAACTCGCGTCATCGGCTATGGCCTCTGGAGCCCCGATGAGCGCGATTCTGGTTCGCCCGATGTCCAATAAGTGTTCCACCGCAGCCCGGGCGGACGACGTATTGTGCATTGTTACGTGGTCGGTCGGCCCTCCGAAAATACGTTCGCCGAGGAGGACGAGTGGATCGCCCGTGGTGAGGACATCCACGTCCTGCTGTCCGATTGCCGCGGGACTAAAAAGCAATCCGTCGGTGAAACGCATCTGTCCGCCGGAGAGGATCGAAATCTCCAGCTCACGATCCCCGTTGGTTTGCTCTATGAGAACACGCAGCCGTCGCTTGGCAGCAGCACGAATGACAGAATCCGCCAACTCGGCGAAGTAGGTCTCACGAAGGGAGGGAACCGCGAGGCCAATAACTCCGGTCTTTCCCGAACGCAGTCCGCGTGCCGAAAGATTGGGCCGGTAGCCCATCTCATCCACAATTTGCCGCACTCTAAGCCTGGTGGCCGGGCCGACCTTTGGGTTGTCGTTGAGGACATTCGATACTGTCTTGATCGAGACTCCGGCTGCCCGGGCCACATCATGAATAGTCGGATTCGCGTTCATTCAATGCCCTTCCTACCCTGCAGCATCTCCTGCGAGGGCAATGCCTAGATCATAGCTTCACGCAATCTTCCGGATTTTCCTTGACGCTCTCGCAAGCATCCACCTACCATGAGGTTCAACGTTGTACCTACAGACGCTCACCTCCTCTGCGCGACCCGCAAGACACATGAGCACTGAGCCCTGAACTGCTCCGAGCCGGTGGAACGCCACACGAACTACACGTGCCAAGGATGCTTTTGCATCTAAGGTACAACGTTGTACCCATCGCGTTTCACCCTGGCCCATGGCGGAGCTCCCGGGCAAAAATCATCGATACGAAGGAGTATGTAAATGCCAAAGAAGATTCTTGCGGCAGCGGCGATAATTGCCTCTGCCGTAGCCTTAAGCGGCTGCTCGGACGGAGGAAACGCTTCGGCCAAGAGCGGAGTTCCTACCGACAAACCCATCACCCTCACCGTCTGGAGCTGGGACGGTACCGTCAAGGAAGCCGTGACAGGGTTCGAAAAGCTCCATCCGAACATCACTGTCAATGTGGTCAATGCCGGTTCATCCACCGATGAGTACACAGCATTGGACAACGCTATGCAGGCCGGATCAGGGGTGCCGGACATTGCAATGTTCGAGTACTTTTCGCTCCCCCTCTTCGCTATCCCCGGCAAGCTCACTGATCTATCGCCGTATGGCGCCCAGGACCTCGCTTCTGATTATGTCGATGCCGCCTGGGGCAACGTGACCATCGACGGCAAGCCCTACGCTCTTCCGTCTGACTATGGCCCGGCTGCGATGTTCTACAACCAATCAGTCCTCGCACAAGCAGGCGTCCCTGCACCTCCCACAACCTGGGACGAGTTCTATCAGGCCGCCAAGAAGGTCCGGGCACTCGGCGGGGACCACTACATCACCAATGATTCTGCCGACATCTTCCTGCTGATGTCCCTGATGTGGGAGGGTGGCGGCCACCCATTCAAAGTGAACGGGACGGAGGTGACCATTGACTTCAACGACGCGGGCAGCAGCCGCGCCGTGGCCTTCTGGCAGAAGCTCCTCGATGAAGACCTCGTCAACACAAAGGTAACCAACTGGTCCGATGACTGGAACCGGGGACTGAACGAGGGCACCCTTGCAACGCAGCTCATCGGCGGCTGGTTCACCTCCACCCTCCCTGAGCGCGCACCCGACGCAGCTGGAAACTTCCGGGTCGCCCCACTCCCCCAGTGGGAGGCCGGCGAAAAATCCGGCGGGGAAAACGGCGGAAGCGCCATGGCCATTCCTGCGGCCGCGCAAAACAAGGAAGCGGCCTACGCATTCCTTGAGTACTTCACCCACGGTGACGGACTCCAGCCGCGCATCGACGCAGGAGCGTTCGTTCCCAACCTCTCAAACCTCAACAGTGAGGCTTTCCTGAGCAAAACAAACCCCTTCTTCGGAGACCAGAAATACAACCAGGTCCTCGCAGACGCATCCAAGAACGTGGCCACCGGCTGGCAGTATCCGCCGTTCTTCGGATGGGCGCGCTCAAGCTACGAGGACGTTGCCGCCCCCTTGTACGACAGCCGTCAAGGCACTCTTGCGGAGGTCCTGGAGACCTGGAAGAAGCGCAGCATCGAGTACGGCAACGAACAAGGATTCTCTGTCCGTTAGCGGCGTGCGGTGCCGCGTGAGCCTTCACGCGGCACCCACCGGCCGTTACTGCAGATGAAACATGAAAGAAGGACTCCTCCATGAGCAGGCAAACGCTCACGAACCGCATAAAGGTTTCAGACAACGTACCCGTTCGCCAATCCCTCAGACAGCCTAAACGCCGCAAAGTGGGCCTGCTCTTCATTGCGCCCTTCAGTGTGCTGTTCCTCTTCGTCTTCATCGTCCCGATCTGTTATTCCGCCTACATCAGCCTGTTCCAGAACAAGCTGATCGGAGGAAGAGTCTTCATTTGGTTCGACAATTACGTAAAGCTTTTTCAGGACAGCCAGTTCTATGACGGCGTAATTCGAGTCGTTCTTTTTACCGCCATCCAAGTCCCCATCATGCTGTTCAGTGCCATCGCCCTGGCGCTTGCCATCGATTCCCTGCGGCTTCACGGTTCCCGGTTCTTCCGCATCGTGGTGTTCCTGCCCTACGCCATCCCCGCCATCGTCTCAACTCTTATGTGGGGATTTATGCTCGGCATCCGGTATGGACTTATAGGAAGCCTCAACAAGGCTGCAGGCACATCCTTCAATCCATTCGCTCCCGAAACAACGATGGTTTCAATTGGTGTCATGGTGACGTGGGGATTCACCGGCTACAACATGCTGATCTTCTATGCTGCTCTCCGGGCAGTCCCCCGCGAGCTCTACGAGGCCGCGGCAATCGATGGAGCAAACGAGTTCCAGATCATCCGGCACATCAAGCTGCCGGCGCTGCGGAGTTCACTTATCGTGACGATCATTTTCTCGATTATTGGCACCTTCCAGCTGTTCAACGAACCAAATATTCTCGCAACGCTCGTGTCCAACAGCGGCATAACCTCCTACTACACACCGAACATGTACGCGTACAGCCTCGCTTTCACCGGCTCACAGCAGGGATACGCCGCGGCACTTGCCCTGGTCATGGCAATCTTCACCATTGCCATCGCGTACGTGGTTCAAATCAAGGGAATGAAAAATGTCCTCAACAAGTAGCCCCATTGCACCAGTGACAGACCGGGCAACACCTACGCCCCAAGCTCCCCTGCGGCGCCAGAAGACTTTGTACACGCTGGCCAACCCGAGGAAGAGCACGTCCCTGACCCTTGTGACCGGGCTGTTCGCGCTTTACTGTCTCATTCCCATGGCTTGGCTCGTGATAAATGCCACCAAGTCGCAGGGAGATTTCGTTTCCTCATTCGGGCTGGGCTTCGGCGAACGGTTCGCGTTGTGGGACAACATCGTCCAGGTGTTCACCTTCCAGGACGGCATCTTTTCGCGTTGGCTGCTGAATACCATTCTTTACGTTGTAGCCGGCGCACTGGTGTCGACGTTCCTTGCCGCCTTGGGAGGCTATGCGCTCGCGAAGCACGACTTCGTGGGCAGACGCGTATTCCTTCTCATCGTGCTCGGTTCCATTTCTGTTCCCGGCATAGCACTTGCCATTCCGCAATTCCTGCTCTTTGCCCAGCTCGGAATAACCAACACGCCGTGGGCCGTCCTGATCCCTTCCTTCATCAACCCCTTTGGCCTGTACCTTATGTGGGTTTTTTCCGATCAGGCCGTGCCCAACGGATTGATCGAGGCAGCGCGGATCGACGGCGCCGGGGAACTGCGCATCTTCCTGCAGATCGCCTTTCCCCTGCTTGCGCCCGCAACAGTCACCGTGCTGCTTTTCTCGTTCGTCTCGATCTGGAACAACTACTTCCTGCCGCTCATCATGCTTAAGGACCCAGCGTGGTATCCGCTAACGATCGGAATCAACCAGTGGAACAAGCTGGGCTCCACGGCAGGGAATGGCGAGCTCATCCAGAATTTGGTCATTACCGGCTCACTACTGATGATCGTTCCACTGATCGCGGCCTTCCTCAGCCTCCAGCGTTACTGGCAATCGGGTCTTTCGCTCGGAGCCATCAAGGACTGACGGATTCCAGACGACCAAGCTGCTGGCCGTTCGTCAGGCAGCTGGCGCGGCCGGCGCGGCCTCCACGGCTTCCGCGTGGGTGGTCGCGTTGGCCGTTTCCGGGATGTTTGCCGTTTCCGGGACCTTGGCCGGTTCCAAGGTCTTAGCTGGCTCCGGCACCATGAACTTCGGCAGGAGAATCTGCACGATCGGGCCGATTGCCAGCGCGTAAACCACCGTACCCACACCAACGGAGCCACCCAGGAGGAAGCCAACGGCGAGGACTACTACCTCAATTCCCGTCCGGACCAGGCGTACCGACCACCCTGTTCGGCGAACCAGTCCCGTCATCAGGCCATCGCGGGCTCCCGGGCCGAGGCGGGCTCCGATGTAGCAAGCCGAGGCGATTCCGTTGAGGATCACGGCGCCGGCCAGCATGGCAATTTGCCCGCCCAGATGTGAGAACTCCGGGATGAGCCACAGACCCAGATCAGCGAAGACACCCACCAGCACTGCGTTCGCCAGCGTTCCGATCCCCGGCATTTGCCGCAGTGGAATCCAGAGGAGGAGGACGAGGAAGCTGACCGCGATCACCACAACACCAATGCTGAAGCCAGTCTTTTCCGAAAGGCCCTGGTGGAAGACGTCCCAGGGATCCAGGCCAAGCCCGGCGCGGATAAACATGGCCAGGGAGATGCCGTACATCGCGAGGCCGATCAGGAGTTGTGTGATTCTTCGTGTCATCATGTAACCATGGTCGCGGAAAACTGGCCTTGCATTCCATAGCCAGTTTGGAATACTGGTCCCATGCCCGGCTCACTGAATCCCACCGCACTCGTCCGCCTCCTGGGCTCTTGGAACAATGGCGCCCTGCCCGCCTACCGCGAGTTGGCCGACGTCGTGCGCTTGCTGGTCATGGATGGGCGCATCCCGCTTGACGTCGCGCTCCCCAGCGAGCGGGCGCTGGCGCAGACCCTGGGCCTAAGCCGCACCACTGTCACCGCGGCCTATGCGAGCCTGCGCGAGCAAGGTTTCCTCACCACCGGCCAAGGCAGCCGTGGCAGGACGAGCATCCCTCACCGCGCCGCACCTGCGAGCATTCCGGGCCTTGCCGCGCCCGAGGGACTCCTGGACCTGGCCTACGCGTCACTTCCGGCCGCCGGCGAAGTTGTCCACCGGGCATTCGCTGACGCCCTCACCGAACTGCCTGCGTTGCTCCCCGGCTTCGGGTACGACGCCCTTGGAGTTCAGGCGTTGCGTCAGGCGATCGCTGGGAAATACTCCTCGGAAGGTGTGCCCACCACCCCGGATCAGATCCTGGTGACGTCCGGCGCACAGCACGCCCTCAACATCGTTCTCCATACGCTGGTGGGAAAGCAGGACAGAGTTCTGGTGGAACACCCCACGTATCCCAATGCCTTGGACGCCATCCGGGCAGCCGGCTGCAAAGTGCTGCCCGTGGCGTTACCGCCCCACGCCTCACCTGCTTGGGACGTTGATGCGATGGTCTCCACAATGAACCATCAGCGCCCCGCAATGGCCTACCTTGTGCCCGATTTCCACAACCCGACCGGGCGCATCATGTCGGACCTGCAGCGCCGCCGCTTGACCCGGGCGGCTGCTGCCGCCGGAACAGTTCTGGTGGTGGACGAGACGTTGCGGGGGTTGAACCTCGACGGCGTCCGGACCTCGCCGATGTCCGCCTTCAGTCCCAGCGTGGTTTCGATCGGTTCGCTCAGCAAATCCCATTGGGCGGGACTCAGAACGGGCTGGATCCGGGCGGAGGAGGAGATGATCACCCGGTTCGTGGCGACGCGGACCACCATGGACCTGGGCGGACCAGTGGTTGAGCAGTTGGCCGCCACACGATTGGTCAGGTCCTTCGCGGAACCGCTCGACGCCCGCCTGGACCAGTTGCGGCACAATCGGGAATCGCTGCTGGCCTTGCTTGCAGAACACCTGCCGGAATGGGAAGTGGAACGGCCCCGCGGCGGGCTCACGGTTTGGTGCCGCCTGCCCAGCGCCTGCAGCACCGCCCTCACTGTGCTGGCGCCGGATTTCGGGCTACGGTTGGCGGCCGGACCGCGCTTCGGAGTCGGCGGAGCTTTCGAGCATTACCTGCGCGTCCCCTACACCCTGCCGCCCGCGCAACTCGAATTCGCCGTCAGTGGACTGCATGCCGCCCAGCAGAAGCTCGACGCCTCGCCCCAACTCCGCCGGACCCTGAAGACCGAGCGGCCGGCCGCCGTCGCAATCGCCTAGGCGCCCGCCGTTGAGGTCCGGGCGGCTGAGCCCATGCGCTGCTTCGCCGTATTGCTGCCCGGGCCGACGGGAACATGGGAAGTTGCCTTGGCCAGGCCAAAAAGCGGCATCCCGTTGTACACCACTTCAATGCCCGACGCCGGTACCTGGTACGTCTCGTGCCAGACCCCGATGTCGCCACTGCCGGCAATTTCCTTCATGAACTTCCGCCATGGCCCCAGGTGTGGCGAATCGCGGTCCACGGCAAAGCGCCTCAGATGCTCAGGACTTTCCCAATAACTGAGCAGGATGGTGGTGCGCCCAAACCACTGCTCGCTGCCGAGCAACCCTGCCTCGGGATTGGCGGCAAGATGTCGCATCATCGTAGGCATGGCTGATGCCACCCGTCCCACTTTGCCCATCTTCCACCACCGGTTGGCGCGCATCCCGATCAGGAAGACAGTCACTGTTTCGCGCCCGACGTCCGCCGTGAAGCGTCCGGGAAAGATCTCCTGTGCCATGTCACTCCTTTGGTGGGGAATTCGGGATTCCTGGTTTCATAACGTTGTTATGAAACAATGTTATGAAACACTTGGACGTATGGCAAGACCCATAGTTCACGATCAGCACGTCCAGCAACGGCTCCTTGAAGTGACCGCCGAACTTGTGGACCGTGAAGGCCCCGCACGTGTCACTCTCCGCGATGTTGCCACAGCCGCAGACACGTCCACCTCTGCGATCTACTCGCTCTTCGGCGGGAAAGCGCAACTCCTGACGGCCGCCGTCGACGACGGTTTTCGCTCCTTTGGGGAGTCCCAGCAGGCTGCGGCAAAAGACGGACTCCGCGGCCTGGGCAGCGCATACCGCGAGTGGGCCTTGCAGCATCCAGCCCTTTACCGGCTGATGTTCGGCGGCGCACTGGCGGCCTATGTGGATTGCAGCCCGACGCCGGAAGTCGCCTCAGCCTCCATGCTTCCCCTGGTGGAGGCGGTCACCAAGGCGCAGGAAGCGGGAGGGCTCCGACAAGACGACCCCGCTACCGTGGCCATGGCGATTTGGGGGCAAGTTCACGGCTTGGTCAGCCTGGAACTGGCGCAAGTGGACAACCAGGGCACGGATTGGGCGGGAATCTACGAGGCAGCATTGGACGGTGTCGCCCGCGCGTGGGCCCCGTAAACGCAAATTGACTTGCAGTAGTTGTTGTTCCCAGCGCTGGGAACAACAACTACTGCCAGTCAGTTGGGCGGGAAACCCCTACGCGTAAACCTTCTCCAGGAACGCACCCCACGCCTTCGCCGTCAGTTCGGAGTCCCCCGAGCCACCGAATTCATGCACGGTCATTCCTACCGGTGCACCAAAAGCGTTCCTACCGAAGAATCGGAAGAGCGTATCTCCGGTGCGCAGGCCCACGAAGTTCTCGTTGGAGAAGTCCACCTCCCCACTCAGCCGGCCTACGCCGTCGACGTCCACCTCAAATGGCGTACCGGCTTCCACGCCATCCACGCCCAAGGCCTTTTTCAGCTGCACAAATCCGTCGGGAGTCTGCGACGAAGCAGGCGCCTGGATATCCGTGAAGACCACTGGCTGCCCATCGAAGTACTGCAGATACTGGCCCAGTGTGTGGAGGTAAAACTCCGTGTGCTTGCTGGCGCCGTCGTACTGTTCGTCCCAGTTGTCGTCAAAGATGCCGCTGTGGACATAGTGGAGCTTTGCCCGGCCGCCCTCCACAGGCTCCAGGACATGCTCCAACTGGTTGAACCAACCGTTGGGACCTTCCATCCGCGACACAAGATGGTTGGGGAATTCCTCTACGGTCTTCACATCGGGCCACTGGTCCGTGGGAAACATCCAGGCCGCCGTGTCCTTGGTGACCGCCTGCCACACACGCTCAGGAGTGCCCGGCAGTTCGGTGTCCGCCACGATCTCGAATTTCCGGTTGTCAGTCATTGCCTTGTTCCTTTTCTGCTGATTTTTCCGTTGACGGGGTCTTGAGGGTGGGATGAAGTACGACGACGAGCCGGTGCTTTCGTGCGCCGCCCGCCACTGCGGTAGCACCGCCGTCGTGGTACTTATCGACGAGGCGCGTGACCGCTACGCCGAGTTCCTCAGCGAAAGCGGCGCGGTCCGCAGCTGATCGGAAAGTAATTTCGCCGTCGATCGCGAAGCTCGCGAGCTTCTTCTTGGCCGCGGCCGCACCCGAAATGAGCTTGCCCATTTCCTGGACAGTGCGGGAGGCGAGCGCCAGGAGCCAGAAGGCGGAGAACCTGTCGGCGAAACGCTGCGGATCCGGGGCTACCGAAGCCAACGCGACGGGCGAGATCAGGTACGAGGCCGCCGTCGCCTGGAGGACGCGCTCGGTGACGTTGCCTTTCCGGCGCTCTTCCACAAGCTCCACCAAGCCATGCCGCTCGAGGGCTTTGAGGTGATAGTTGACCTTTTGCCGGGGTAGCCCTACCTTGGCGGCCAGTTGAGTGGCCGACCCAGGCTCGGCGAGCTCCTGCAGAATGCGCGTGCGGATCGGATCCAACGACGCCTCTGCCGCGGCTGCGTCCTCAATCACTTCGATGTCCAACATGCTTCCAGTATGCCTACCGACAAATTTTATTGTCAAGAACTTTTTTATCGTCGGTCTGCGACTGCGATGTCGGGCCACAGTAGAATTGTCCGGTGATGCAGTCCCCCCTTCCCGTGCGCGACGGCGTAAACGCGACCCGCCTGCGCCTCCCGGATGACGGGCCGTGGGACACCGCGATGGACTACATGATGCATCGCTGGGGACACATTGATCCGCAGGGCATCGAGGACCGGTTCGATGCCGGCGAAATCGTGGGCGAGGGCGGCGTACCCCTGGACCGCGGGACAAAACTCGAAGACCACACCTTCATTTGGTACTACCGCACGCTCCCGCCCGAAACGCGGCTGCCCGTGGAAATCAACATCCTCCACCAGGACGAGCACATCCTCGTGGTGGACAAGCCACACTTCCTCCCCACCACTCCAGGCGGGACGTACATCCAGGAATCCGCGCTGGTCCGGCTCCGGAACCTCCTGAATCTCCCGGATCTCATCCCCATGCACCGCCTCGACCGGATGACCGCCGGCATCCTGCTGCTCTCTACCAACCCGGAGACGCGCGGAAAATACCAAGTCCTCTTCGAGAAGCGACTAGTCCAAAAGGAATACGAGTGCGTGTCCGCCGCGACGCCCGCCGCAGGCTATCCCGCCGTCGAGTTCCCCACAGTGGTCCGCAACCGCATGACCAAGTCCCGCAGCTATCTGCTCGCCGAAGTTATCGATGGCCTGCCGAACGCGGAAACGCGCATCGAACAGACAAGAACGTTCGACGCCGGTACTCACCAGCGCGCGCTGTACCGACTGGAGCCGCACACCGGTAAGACGCACCAGCTCCGCGTGCATATGGCCTCGCTGGGTCTGGGCATTGTCAACGACGCCTTCTACCCGGACCTGCTGGACAAAGCCCCGGACGATTACAGCAAGCCACTTCAGTTGTTGGCCCGCGGCATCACCTTCGTGGATCCGATCACCAACAAGCCCGTGGAATACCGTAGCCGGCTGGAGCTCAGCGAAGCACTCGACTGAGTCCCCCGCCTCCGGGCACCATCCCAATCTGATCTGCGCCTGGGCTAGCGCCCTTGCTCCCGGCTGGACTTGGCACGGACATGCATCCGTTCCCCCTGCTGCCCGAAGAGGCTCAGCACTTCCGCAGACTGGTCGCCCGTACTGCCGAACCAGTGCGGCACCCGGGTGTCGAACTCAGCCACCTCACCGGGCCCAAGTGTTAAGTCATGGTCACCCAGAACGAGCCGCATACGGCCGGAGAGAACATAGAGCCACTCGTATCCCTCATGGGTCTTGAGTTCAGGCTCGATCTTCGAGTTGGGGATGACGATCTTCCAGGCCTGGACTCCCCCGGGGTGCCTCGTCAGCGGAACTACTGTCCGCCCGTTTGCCTGCCGTGGTTTGAGGCGTATCCGGGGGTCTCCAACGTCCGGAGCGCCGACCAGATCATCCAGGGGCACATGGTAGGCGTGCGCCAGCGGAAGGAGCAGTTCCAAACTGGGGCGGCGCTGCCCCGTCTCCAGCCGGGACAATGTGCTTTTCGAAATGCCGGTCATAGCAGCGAGGCTGGTCAGGGTCACATTGCGCTGGTTACGCAATCGTTTGAGCCTGGAGCCGACCTGATCAAGCGCCGATGCGATCACTGTTGCACTGTCATCCATGGCCCCATCCAACGTCAGATTCCCGAAAACAGCAACGTTTGTTGTCGAAGTAGGGAAGTCCAAGGAGCCTTGAAGACATGAGCGACTATGACGTAATCATTATCGGCGGCGGATCTGCCGGCCTGTCCGCGGCACTGGTGTTGTCACGGGCACGCCGGAACGTTCTCGTGGTGGACTCCGGGGAGCCGCGCAACGCTCCCGCTGCCCACATGCAAGGGTTCCTGTCCCGTGACGGCATGCCCCCTGGAGAGTTTCTGGCAGCAGGACGGAACGAGGTCAAGGGATATGGGGGCGAGATCCTGAACGCCATTGTCAGCGAGATCGTGCAATGCGGAGAGTCCGCGTTCTCGGTTCTGCTGGCACACGGCCAACGGGTTACCGCCCGACGCTTGCTGATCGCAACTGGCCTCACTGATGAGCTGCCGGACATACCAGGACTTCGGGAGCGATGGGCCCGCGACGTATTGCACTGCCCGTACTGCCACGGCTACGAGGTACGTGACCAAGCGTTGGGCGTCCTGGGTGGCTCTCAGGACACAATCCGCTACGCACAGATCATCCGCCAATGGAGTGAAGACGTAGTGCTGTTCACGCCCGCTGACACTCTTTCGGTCGATCAGCGCTCCCAACTGGTCGCCAGATCCATCGGCATCGTCGAAGGCAAAGTGGAGCGCGTCTTGGTCGAGAACGGCCAGCTATCCGGAATCCAAATGGATGACGGCCGCGTTGTCCCCCGCAAGGCACTGTTCGTGCCGCCCAGCTTTGCCCCAAACAACGAGCTTCCCGTTCGCCTCGGCTGCGAAATCGACGAAAACGGCTGGCCTGTCACGGACGTTCACGGACAAACAACCATTCCCGGCGTATGGGTCGCCGGCAATGTTGCAAACCCCCGAGCCCAGGTCATCACCGCCGCCGGTGAAGGCTCCGCCTCGGGCATAGCCATCAATGCCGACCTCGTAGATGAGGACATCCGAAACGCCGTCCGAACCTTCAACCTGGGTCTTTGACCCGGCAAACCTCCTCAACAGAATTATGGAGCACCAATGACAAAGCCTGCAGCCCCCACCACACCCGTAAAGGTCCCGCCGCCAAACAAGCACCAACTTGCGCTAATGATCTGGCTCGCTGTATTCCCGACCCTCGTAGCGATCAATGCGGTGCTCGGCGAATGGCTCGCGACCCTGGCTCCTGTGTTGCGCACCTTCATCCTGGCCACCATCGCTGTCCCGATCGTCATCTACGGCCTCATGCCCCAACTGCACCGCATGCGCGCCCACCTGATTACTCGACGCTCGCCCAACTAACTGAACACGGACCGGAAGACCGCCGTCGTATCCTCCGAAAACAGGACGAACTCCACCAACTCAAGGCCGCTGGCCGTCCCGGCATCATCTGCAGACCCAGATGAAAACGAACTCACGGCTTCGAACGCTACTTCCGCGACCTCCCGGGCATCCCAACCAAAGATTCCAGCGCTGATCGCGGGAAAAGCGATAGACCGTGCACCCAACTCCACGGCCGCATTCAGGCTTTCCCGGAAGCAAGAGGCGAGCAGAGCAGGATCGGTTTGGCCGGCACGCCGGTTGGGACCCACGGTATGAATCACCCAGCGCGCCGGGAGCCTGAATCCGGGAGTCACGACGGCGGCGCCAACAGCCAGGCCGTCCGGCACTTTGGTGCGACGGACCTCGCGGCAGGCCTCCAGCAGTTCCGGCCCGGCGGCCCGATGTATCGCACCGTCCACTCCCCCTCCACCGAGCAGTGAAGAGTTGGCGGCGTTGACGATCGCATCTACATCGCGCGTGGTGATGTCCCCGTGCATGATTTCGATCTGCATTGCGCCAGTCTCCCGCCGAGCGGCCATGGCGGCAAGTGCGGTACCTTGTGCCAATGGACTTCATCGCCCCCGAGACGTGGGGATCCGCAATTTACTTGTGGATCGTTCCCATCGTGCTGGGCGATGCCATCTTCCCACCGATCCCGTCCGAAATGGTGGTCATCACCGGCGGTGCGCTGGCGGCCGACGGCCACGCCAATTTCTGGCTCATCCTCCTACTCGCAGCCTTCGCGTCCTGGCTCGGAGACATGGCAGTCTACGTGCTGTTCAAGCGGCGGGTGAGCCATGTACTTGATCGCTGGGGATGGGGCCGGAAAGTCCACCGTGGAATCCACGAGGCTATCGCCAAGGCAGGCCGATCCTCCACCTACGGCGCCATTATCGGCGCCCGGTTCGTCCCTGGCGGCAGGCTCGCAACCTCGTCCGCAGCTGGAATCGCCAACGTCTCGGCCCGCGGCTTCAGCCTCTGCGCCGGGTTGGGCGCAGTGCTGTGGGCGGTCTGGCAGGTGGGCCTGGGCTACTTCACAGGCTCTGCAACCAAACTGCCGTTCTGGGCCAGCTCACTAATTGGAGTGGGCGTCGGGTTGGTCATAGGTGTGGTGGTCGGGTTGATCGTGACGCGGCGGCGCGGGAGCCGTTCCCCTGTGGATGAACCGTTCGACGGCGACCTGCCGCAGCCGGAGTGACGCCAGCCTAAATCGGCGCCCAGCGTCCGCGGCTACGACGCAGCACGTAAAGGCTCCCGGTCAGCGCCACGCGTTCGACGGCGTCGCGCATCATGGCAGCCGAGGTTAGGGCTTCGTCGTTCTCACCCGTGTAATCGCGGGCGTCAACCATGAAGCGGAGGCTGAGCTGCGGGACTCCTCCCACGATATCGAGCTGGTTCGATTCGACATGATGGCGGGTTTCCAAAGCTTCGATGGCCGCTGCCATGACTGATTCGGGAGGGTTGCCAGGCTTGAGGCCAGTGATCTTCAACTTGGTCTGGAACGACGGCATCCAACAACCCTAACGCTCCGGCACAGGTGCTTTAAGCCGGAACGCTCCCCCGCCCCGTCGACATATCGAAGGGTGAGAGAGCGTTCCGGAAAAACCGACCGGATGTGAGAGAACGATCCGGAAAAACCGGCAGGATGTGAGAGAACGTCTAGCCGGTGTTACGCAGGCCGGCTGCCACTCCGTTGACGGTGATCAGCATGGCGCGCTGGAGCCGTTCATCGATTTCCGCGCCGGACACCGATTCCTCGCGGACGCGTCGCAGCAGCTCCACTTGGAGGTAACTGATGGGATCCAGATACTGGTCACGGATTTCCAGGGACCGCTTCAGCGTGGGCTGGGCGTCCAGAAGTTCAATCTCTCCAGTGAGGCGTTCGATTTCGGCCACGGTGAGCTCGTACTCGTCCCGGATCATGTGGAACAGGCGGTGAAATTCCTCCGGGACCAACGAGGAAACGTAGTGTCCCGCGATTTCCATGTCGGTCTTGGCCAAGGTCATTTCGACGTTGGAAATCACCGAACGGAAGAAGTGCCAGCGGTCCATCATTTCCATCAGCTGATCAGCGTCGCCGGCTTCCCGTGCTGCCTTCAGGCCGGAGCCCACGCCAAACCAGCCGGGAACGATCTGACGGGACTGCGTCCAACCGAACACCCACGGGATCGCACGGAGGCCACCCAGGCCTGCTCCGGAATCGGGCCGCTTGGAAGGGCGTGATCCGATGTTCAGGGAACCCAGCTGCTCCACAGGTGTGGACGCCAGGAAATATGCCGGAAGATCGGCGTCGTCGATCAATGCCCGGTAGCGTGCAAAGGCAGCATCGGAAATTGTTTCCATGACGTTCGCGTAGCGCACGCGCTCGTCTTCGGAGGTACGCGGAGTCCGGTGCAGGGCAGAACCCTGCATGACTGCTGCCAGGGATAGCTCAAGGTTCTCGCGGGCAAGCTCGGGGAGTGAGTACTTGTCCGAGATGACCTCGCCCTGCTCCGTGAACTTAATTTCGCCCTCGAGGACACCATTGGGCTGGGCCATGATGGCGTCGTACGTCGGACCACCACCACGGCCTACGGAACCACCGCGGCCATGGAACAAACGGACCCTGACGCCGTGCTTGGCAGCCACATCGCGCAGCTTCCGCTGGGTCTTGTGGATCTCCCACTGGCTGGTCATGACACCGGATTCCTTGTTGGAATCGGAGTATCCGAGCATGATTTCCTGGACGTCGCCGCGGAGCCGGACCAGTTCACGGTAGGACGGATCGGAGAGCAACTGATCCACAATCTCAGCGGACGCGCGGAGCTCCTCGACGGTTTCCAGCAGCGGAGCAAAGCCGATCTTGGCGTGCGGCTTTGCCCCGAAGAGGTCAATCAAACCAGCCTCGCGTGCCAGCACAGCTGCCGCCAGGACGTCATCGGCGCCTCGGGTCATGGAAATAATGTATGTTTCCACGACGTCCGGACCGTACGTGTGCAGGGCCTGGCGGATGCTCCGGAAGACGTCGTAGGTGCCGTCCGCAGTGCCTTCGAGTTTGATCGGGTGGCCGGAGAGCGGACGGCGTGAGGCCAGCTCGGCACCGAGGAATTCGAAACGTTCCTCGCGGGTCAGAGAGGCGTACGGCTTCTCGGTACCAAGGCGGTCCACGAGCTGTCCGACTGCATCGTGGTGGTAATCGGCATGTTCGCGGATGTCCAAGGTTGCCAGGTGAAGGCCGAAGGCTGCGATCGCACGGCGAACACGTGCCAAGGCGCCATCGGCAACAAGGCCCGCAGCGTGGTTCCGGAGCGACGCCTCAAGCAGGCCGAACTCGGCCAGCAGCTCACTCGTGGTGGCGTAGTCCCGGCCGGGCTCATGATAGGTCGAGGCGGAAACGCGGCGCCCCGTATTGATGAGCTTGGCCTTGATACACGTGAGCTTGAGTCGATAAGGCTCTTGGGCATTGAGCTCCAGGATGCGCTTATCCAGACCGGGGAGGTTCTTGAGGTCCACCTCGATCGAATCCAGCAACTCCTGGTCGGCCCCGAACAGGGCGGTGGAGTTGGACAGCACCGAGATCAGCTCGTCGATCAGCGCAATACTGATCCGGACCGCATTCTGGTTCTGCAACTGCAGGATTTCGCGCGTAACAGCCGCGGTAACGTTGGGGTTTCCATCGCGGTCGCCACCGATCCATGAACCGAAACGCAGCGGCGCGCTTGCGGCGGGCAGGACCACCCCGTGCTCGGCAAGGAGTTCGGAAAGGTCGGTCAGCATCTCCGGCATGGCATCGGTGAGGATGCTGTTCAGGTAGTAGATCGCGTTTCGGGCTTCATCCACAGGCGTTGGCCGGACCTGGCGAAGCTCATCGGTCTGCCACATTTGGTCGATGATTTCCGAGAGCTGGCGATCCTGGCGGCGTCGGGCAGTGGTTCCCTCTTCCGTGGGCTGGGCCAGGACGTCAGAGAGTTTGCGGACCTTGTCCAGCACTGAGCGTCGCGAAGCCTCCGTGGGGTGTGCTGTGAAAATGGGCCGCACGTCAAGCTCATTAACAACGTCCTGAAGGACCTGCGGCCCAGCTTGGCCGGCAATTTCCGTAACGGCCTTCGCAAGCCAGCCGTCCTTCTCCTGTCGGGTCCTTAGCCCGCGGACGCGGTGGACCTGCTCGGCTGCATTGCTGAGGTGGAAATAGAACGCGAAGGCACGAACCAGATCCGTCGCCTGGTCCAGAGGCAGGGAGGCAAGCAACTCGCGGACCTGGGCTACGACGTCGTGCGCGCTCCATGGACCGGTCGCGTCCGCCCCGCCCCGCGCGGCCTCTTTGGATTCCTTGGTCAGCAAGCGGACCTGCTCCACGAGCTGCAGCAATTCCGGGCCGTGTTGTCGCACCAGGGACTCACCCAACAGGGTGGAAACCCGGCGTACATCAGCCCGCAGTTCTGCAGCGAGATCGGTGTCTTGATGGGCAGTGTGAACCATAAATACTTACCTTCGGGATCTGGTTTGGCTCGTACACTGCGCTGGATACTGTGAGCCGGGTTACTAGTGTTTCCTACGGGATCTTACCCGCACCAGACTCGACCTCGGGAATACGTCTCAGATTTTGGCCTCACCGGATTGCTGCCTGGCTATCATGTCGGCCGACGGCGGCAGGACCACCTTCCCGGCGAATAGCCCGACCTCTGCGGTGCCCGGGCCGGCTACCAATTTCTCGTGCCTTCGCTGCCGCATTTCCTCGCGGGCTGCCGCGGCCTCCATTTTGGTCGGCGCACCAGTGGCCGGCTCGATCATGGATAGGACACTCCCGAGTGTGCCCGTTGCCCCCTTCGCGGAAACACCCTTCTGCACCAGCCGTGTGCCAGCCCAAACCGACCCGACAATCAGTGCAAGGCTTACTACTGCCGTCATCACGGATTCCATGCCCATGCGCTCAGGGTACGCCCCGGGATGAGCGCCGGACAGCCCGTAATTACCGGACCCAAGCTTTCCGCAAGACCTCCCAATGCGCGTCGGTCATGAGGCTTACCGGTGTCACGGACACCGAGGTGGCGCCGCCCCGGGCAGCCTCACGCAAAGCCGTTTCGAACCTTTCCGGGGAGATCGTGCCGTCATCGGACCAGAGCCCGATGGACAATGACATGCGGGAGCCCGCGCGGCGGGTCAGGGCTTCTGCGAGGTCCTTCGTCCGCGGCGAGCGCTCGGCATTAAGTCCTACGTACTCCCAAACGTGGAGCCGGTCGAGCTGCTTTAGCAAGAGGACGTAATCATGGCCGCTGTCGGAGCGGTCCGCCAACGGTGATTCCCGCGGCGAGCGCACATCCATCTCCAGCCGGACGCCATAGGGTTCGATGGCGGCTGCCACCCTGCGCACGATGTCAGCCATGGCTTCGCTCCGCCAAGTGCTGATCCGGGCATCCGACTGGTCGATCCCGCCTTCATGGTTTCTGGGCCAGTCATCTTCTCCGGTGGTGGCTTTGAAGTCATCGAAGTCATCACTGCCAAAGGTGAAATCATCGAACATCAATTCCGTGAGATTCACCGCTGTGGGCCGGTACTTCTTCGCGACGGCGGCAGACAAGGAAGCCAAGCGGGCGCCGGCCTTGCCGTGCCGCAGGGACGACACACTGGCGAAGGCTTTGGATGGCTCACCAGCGATATTCCGACCGGCCAGGGAGGGGTCCTCACTCAGCGCACGGTCCAACAGGACATCGATCGTGAGGATCACATCCCGTTCCTTCCCGCTTTTCGCCAATGCTGAGATCGCCTCCCCCACGAAGTCCCGTCCAGTGCGGGAAACCTCATAAGAGGCCGAGCCGGCTTGGCCGGACCATGGAAAGGCCGTCCAATCTGTGCGTCCGACGGAGATCGATACGGCGGTGGCGTCCACAGCTTCCAATCGTTCCGCCAGGTCCACAAGGGGTGAACGGTCCTCGTTGACGACGTCCTCAAACCCAAGATTCACCATGCGGTCCATCGGACGAACCTCCGTTTCTGCTCCACACACGGCGACACCCGTCAATGCAACGCCAAGGAGAACGGAGCCCACCAGGGCAGCACTTAGCCTGGCAAACAGCATCCTGGATCCGAAAGCCTTCATACCCCTGCCTCGTAGCGGGGGCCGGATTCTGTGGCAGTTACGGAAATGACGCCCGTCCGTTGCAACTTGTTCCAGACGGCAGGGCTGCCGCGGATCTCCTTGATGATTGCGCTGGCTAAAGCCAGGCCAACGAATACCGAATAGAGGGGCCACAGGGGCAGCGTCCATAGAAAACGAAGGTCCTTCCATGAACGGTTGAGGCCAATGGAGAAGACAATTAGCGCCAGGGACACAAACAGTCCCAACCAGCCAAGAATGGCGAGGACTTCACCGGGTACCGGACCAGAACCAGCGAGGTACAGGAACGGCAGCACAGCCAAGATGGCAAGTTGCAGCACAGGGATCACCACCATGGTGATGGCATTGAACAAAAGAAACATGCCAAACAGCCCGTAACGCCGCCGGCCCAGCATACCGATATGCATCCGGAGCGTCTGAAGCAGGCCCCGCGACCACCGCACGCGCTGCCGCCACAATCCGCCCATCGTTGACGGCGACTCGGCATAGACCAGGGCTGAGGGCTGGAACCTCACCCGGTAGCCGGCCTTGTAGACACGCCAAGTGAGCTCAAGATCCTCACCGAGCGTGTCCTCGTGAAAACCTCCTACCAGTTGGACTACGTCACGGCGGAAGGCACCTATATTCCCGGAGACGATTGGCAGGCAATGCAGCAAGGACAAGGCCCTGCGGACCAGGCCTGTCCCGACGTGGCTTAGGACGGCAAGCATCATCGTTTGAACGCGATTCAGGTTAACCGGCCGGTCGTCGCCGCATACCGCTCCTACCTTGGTGTGATCAAAACCCTCCAGCATGCGCGTCAGGGTGTCGGGGGCAAAAATGCCGTCGGCGTCGACAAACATCAGGATGTCTCCCTTGGCCTTGGCGATGCCATAGTTGAGCGCAGCTCCCTTCCCTGCGTTCGTTTGGGAGAGAAACCGGACCCGATCATATTGATCTGCAAGCCCTGCCATGATGCTGGCGGTGGAATCAGTGGAACCATCGTCCACCAGAATCACTTCCAGGCGTAAATAGCGGCTGGCAAGTATCGACTCGACGCAACTGGTGATCACCACGGCCTCGTTATAGCCGGGCACGATCACAGAGACCAGGGGCCGGTCAGTGATGACGGAATAGCGATGCCTGGCAGAGTTGGAACGGTAAAGCCGGTTGAAATACAAGGCCAGTGGAACGTAGACGATTTTGACCACACCGAAACTGAGAATCAGCACGCCCCCAACCTGGACAAACGCCAGGGCAGCATCAAGAGGTGTCACGCAGGCCTTCCGGTCAATCGACCGGCGATATATCGGCCCAGGACGTTCTCCAGGAGTTCGGGCGCGAACGCACTATTTGCACCGAACCTCGCGTTGATCTCCAGTACCACCGGGCTTCCGTCCTGCAGGCGGCGCACGTCCACGTCGATGGGCCCTGTCAACCCGAGCGCGGTCACGGCTGAATCAGCCAATTGAGCAACGTCGGCACTCCCGGCTCCCTCGATCCTCCTGACGGACACGGCGTTGCCCACGCGTCCCTCTTTGAGTTCTGTCTTCTCCAGCACCACCACAAGATCGTCCTGACCCGGCTCAGGCCTGTGGTGGAGGACCACGGGCGCGTACTCCGTTCCAGGCGCGAATCGTTGCACAATCCAGGAATCGTCCAAGGAGGACCAGACATGGGCGGCGTTCCGGCCGCCGTCGGCAGCCTTTTCCAGTACCTGCACCCCGCGTCCGCCGCGCGAAATCCGAGGCTTGACCACCAGGGATCCCCCTAGCCGCGCCATCGCCTGATTGACAGAGGCGAAATCGCCGGGCAGCCCGAAATCGGGGACAGCGACGCCTGCATTGGCAAGGCACCTCATGGTGAGGAATTTGTCATTCGCGGTTCGAACGGGTGCGGGGTCCGCAATTACGACCTCGACATTAGGAGCGAAGCCTTGCCTGGCTTCGGAAACCAGGACGAGTTCATCGCTGACGGTGGGCACCACAAGATCGATGGCATGGACGCCCGCGAGTCCCCGCAGTTCCCAAAGATAGTCGGGAGAGCTGGAGGCCGATACCAAGGCGACCATGTGAGCCGCGGAACCGTTCACTGCTTGCATATCAACGCCCAGGACCCAATGTCCCAGTTCTCTTAGCTGGCGCGCCAAGGAGGAGCCAGCTGGTCCTCCGACGCCTGTTACGAGTACCCGAACCATCAGAACTCCCCTACGGCAGAGCCAAGCAGCCGAACAGGTTCGAAACCCTCTGCGTATGTCGTCTTTACTTGCGAGCCCCTGAACGCTGCGAGGCTCCGTACTCTTTCTGCACTCATGTAAGGCTTGCCCTTTTGGTTCCGGTGCATGGCAACGGCGTGAATCTTTACGTCCACATACCCCGCGATATCCACGAAGACGCTGGGATCGAACTGCCGTGTGGATGAAGGACTCTCGAAGCACAGGATGGAGGAGTGCTGGCGGGATGCCCGCATAGTCGCACTGTGTACGGCCTGATGGTCCTGGTGGTAATCGTTACGGGAATGGGTAATCACAACGTCGGGGCGAAAATCGCCCATCACGACCTCAATCGCCTGGACCATTTCATCCCCATGTTCGGCGAGGCTGGTGTCCGTAAAGTCGTGGACATGGACTTTGGAGGCGCCCATGAAATCCGAGCCTGACGCGGCTTCGGTCAAACGGATGGCACTGTCTCCACCCTTTCCCCCCGAGCTCATCACCATGGTTCGGACTTCATGGCCGGCATCGGCCAATTTGGCGAGGGTGGCACCGCAAGCCAATTCCAGATCGTCAGGGTGGGCTCCTATGGCCAGCACCCTTCGGGGCTGCGAGGCCACACCATGATGAATCCTGAAGGCGGGCGCGACAAGAAAGCCCACAATCAACCCGGCTCCTGCGAGAAGGACTACGATCTCAAGCCACGGGCGGTGCGCCGGCTCCATTGCGCATCCCACCAGTGACAGCAGCAACAGGGCGCCCAAACTTGCCATGGCCCATCGGAGGCCATGCGGCGAGCTGAACCTGCGGACGAACCAGTTTTGACCGATCGGGGCCAAAGCCCAAACCGCCGCCAACGTGCCCAGCAAGCCTGCAACGGCCAACAACGTTGCTTTCATATTTCCCCTAAATTGCACAGACAAAAGAGCGGCTGCCCTCTCGGGGCATTGCCTCTCAGTTAGTGGCCGGCGGAATAGGTTCGTGACGCTGCATCGGGCAGTGATTTGCTGTCAGTATTTGTGCACAAATTCGCCCGCTGCGAGGCCACTCCCACTCAAGGAATATGTCAGGACACCGGCGCCCTTTTTACGCTTGGATTCGGCGGAAACCTGAAAATGGAGATCGCTCCGCCGTGCCGAAGCTGTGATGCAGGTGACGGCTGTCCGCCCCTCCATGGAGCAGGACCACCCTTCCGGAGCAAGCAGCGAACTCTCCTGGATCCGTGCATCCATTTCTACTGAGAACACGGCTTTGGCCGGCCCCAGGGACTGTGAGCCGCCGATCCCAAAATCCACCTCCATGGCCGTCATGCCGGAACCACGGTCCTTGGGTATCCGCACCGACGCTGTCACCGCCACAAGTGACGCGGGCAGGGCTGTTGCAGCTGGTGAGGCGGGGACGGGCGATGGAACAAACTGTTGAGGCGACGGCTGGGATTCCACGCCAGAAGGTGCCGGGGCAGCGACCAAGGGTTCGGGCGCGGCGGCGGACGGTTCAGACGCGACGTTCGACGGTGACGGCTCACCCGCAACTGGCGAACCGGGCAACGCCGGGCTTGGATTCGACGTGGGCACCGGAGCCGGGGTCCCGATGAAAGATTCCTGACGGGAGGAACTCGTTTCAACGGCCAACTGCTCCATGGGGACATCCGGCGTCAAGCGACCAACGATTCCCACCGCGCCTAGAGCGAGGCCCAATCCTGCCACCGCAACCATGGCCATTACCGCTGGTTGCCCAATAGCCGGCACCACTATCGCCGCCTTGATGGGGACCAGCCCTCCCAAGACACCCAGTCCGGCACCCTTAGCTGCCAAGGTGGCGAGAGGTATGCCGGTCACGAGCGGGATAAGCACAGCCCTCATGGTTCCCTGAACGTCCTTTAGTTCCGAGAGGGCAAGGGTGCATTTCGAGCAACCATTAAGGTGTTGACGCATCTTGCGTTCAGCAATCCTTGACAGTCCTCCTCGAATGAATGTACCGAGTTTCGATGCGAATCCAGCGCAGTCACTGTCCAGTGCTTCCGCCACGTGGGCTTGCAGGTATTGCCGCCTCAGGCCTTCCCGTGCCCGGAGCGCCAGTGCTGACACGGCATTCGCGGACAGACCCAGGAGTGGTGCCACCGCCGCTGGCTTCATTCTTTCCACGTCCAGATACCAAAGCACCGCCTGCCACCGCTCCGGAAGGGCGCGAAATGCCTTTGCCACCGTATGGGATTCGAAGGCTTTGACTACGGCATCGGGTTCCGGCATCGTACGGTCAAGAATGGCGTCGTCGCTACTGGGCAGCGACCGCCCGGCCTTCCGGTTCCGATGATGTGACAGGCGGGTGACAGTGGACAGCAGATAGGCCCTGAAGAAGTTGTCCGGCCCCCGTCCCGCAACGAGGCTCTGCAATACGGCTTGGAAAGCCTCGGCCACAACATCCTCGGCATCGCTTGGATTGTCCACGTTTCGCCGGGCCACTGTGGACGCGACGGACACATGGCGTTCATACAGTTCATCGAATGCGGACATGTCACCGCCGCGCACCAACCCGATAAGATGACCATCGCTCTCAACTCCTGCGCTGGAAGCGTTGTCGGTACCTGTCCCGGATGCCATTTAAGGCACCCCCACAACATGAAAAATCGTGCCCATATAGACGGAGTGGGCATCAAGCTCAAGTCATGACGCGAATTTGTACAGAACCTTTATTAAAGAGAACCTCGTGCCCGTTTTCGTCATGAATCCTTATTCGGACGCACTATTCGGTTATGACATCGTTCCGGACAAAATCATTCGCTGAATGTACATTTTCCCGACACCTGTTGATGCGCAGATGGCAGACCACCAGTTATCAGCATGGTTGGCGGTTCCCCGCAGACTGGTTCCTGCCCGAGGTCCGCTCGGTGGTGACGTCGCTGGCTACACGGGCCAGTGTTCCACCTCCTACAGCAAGATCCTTGGGCGCGGCGCGAGCCCGGAACGGCGTTGGTATCAGTGAAACCATGACGGATTTCCGCGCCCTCTTCCTTGCAGCAGACCGGAACATGGACATCGAGGCTCTCCAATCCTTGGCTGAAGGATGGGCAGAGGCCGCCGAATCTGCACCGCCGATTTCGTGCACGGACGTTCAGACGGGGCTGGCCACGCAAGCCCATTTCCAGCGACGTATCCACGAACTCTCCACTTTTGGGGTGGCATGTTCCCACCCTTACGCTCTAGCGGTCCTGTCACTGCCCCAACCTCTTGAGAGCCGCGGCCATTGCTGGACCCTTCTGGCGCGGCTCGGAGAAACTGTTCAACGGCAGCTGCGCGGGACAGGTGCTACGGCGATGTATAAGAACTCTGCTGTCCACGTGCTGTTGCCCCTCTCAGCAGGCAACCTTGGGCAACTCATGGAGTGCAGGACTGCCATGGAAAGCCTGGGTGAAGGAGCCCTCCGACCCGCGCGCATGCAGTTCTTCCCGTTGGCAAATTCCCCTTCAGAACCAGCGCCTCAGGATTACCTTCCCGAAGCAATGTGAGTGAAGCCTGTTGGTGCCGTCACGAACAGCGTCGAGCCGCCACTCACATGCGACGAGACACGCTTCCGCATTCGAAGGACTATCCAACACATGAAGAATCAGCTCCATCTAAAGTCCGCCTCTCTGGTGGCCGCACTACTGGCCGTCGTAATGACAGCCTTCGGGCTCGCCTGGTCGGCAGGGCCAGCCAATGCTGCCGTGATCCCGGGTGCAGCGGTCACCATCAGCACGGATTCAGTAGTTACGAGCCAATGGGACCAAGTAAACCTGACCTGTCAGTGGTCCGTCCCTGACAACTCGCAACCGGGCGATACCTTCAACCTGCAGCTGCCACCAGAACTTCGCTGGTTTGGTGCCGCGTCATTTGATCTTGACAACGCCGACGGCGAAACAGTCGCCAAGGCGGCAGCCAACGATGCCGGACAAGTGGTCTTCACGTTGACCGACTTCGTGGCGGAACATCCCAACAATGTGGGTGGGACGTGTAATTTCAGCACGCAATATGCTGTGCAGCCGGGCACCGGCGAAACGACCGAACTGAACTTCACCGTGGGATCAACAGTGGTACGCGTGCCTGTCCGTGTCGACGGTCCATGCACCAAGGACTGCGATCCCGCTCCCCCTACTTCGGCGGGCAAGTCGATGTGGTGGGCCGACGCTCCGCAAACTGAACTTGAATCCATCTTTTACATGCCTCCAATGCCTTCAGAATCAAACGACGTCGTTGTGACGGACACGCCCGCCGCTGGCATGGAAATCGATTGCGACCACATCACTCCGCGCGTCGGCAGGGTTGTCAGCAGCTCCGGAAACATCACCGAGCCAATGGACAACGAGCGATTCCCCGCAACTGTCGAGTGCACTCCCCACGAAGCAACGGTGCGATGGACGGGCCTGCCAAAGGGTGAACGGGTGGAGCTGTTCGTCGTCACCAAAGTGACGGACAGGAAGCTCAACGTCTACACCAACAGCGGAACCGTAACCATTGCGGGTGAAGAAACCCTTGTCGGCGCCGAAACGCGGCGGACCCACGCTGACGGAACAGGCGACGGAACGGCAAGCCCCACGGCAACACCCACACCGACGCCGAGCCCCAGCACCGGAACGCCCACACCGACGGCAACGCCGACGCCGACGCCGACCACCAGCACAGCAACACCCACACCCAGCGCCACCGCAACACCCACGCCGACGGCAACCCCGTCACCGAGCCCGACCACCAGCACAGCAACACCCACACCCAGCGCCACCGCAACACCCACGCCGACGGCAACCCCGTCACCGAGCCCGACCACCAGCACAGCAACACCCACGCCGACGCCGACCACCAGCACAGCAACACCCACACCCAGCGCCACCGCAACACCGACGCCGACGCCGACGCCGACCACCAGCACAGCAACACCCACACCCAGCGCCACGGCAACACCCAGGCCGAGTACAAGCACCGCGGTGCCTGTAGCGACCGACGAGCCCACTCCGCCCGCAGAAGTTACGGCGTCAGAACCCCTTGCTTCGACTGGCGCTCAAAGCCCGGCGTTCATCTTCGCAGCCGCCGCGCTGTTGGCCTTGGGATCGTTGCTCGCTTTCCTGGGCGCCCGGCGTTCGGCAAGTCGACAGCACTGACCACCCGACCGATGGGCCGTGCATTGGGTGCACGGCCCATCGGTGCCCTCCGGGAACGCACGCTTGCGGGAGCGCACCCTCCGGGAGCGCACGCTTCCGGGAATGCACACCGGCGGCGCATAGTTGAGGAGATTGCAAAGCCGCCAACCGTCGCTCACATCTGCCGAGGAGAACCATGAGCTCGCCCACCACTGCAACAGACGCCCAGCTTGCCCGTTGGGAGCGGTTCCGAGCTTCTCGGAATGCAGCACTGGCCTCCGATCACGGCTGGCTGACGCTGACCTCGTTTCAGTGGCTCGAGCCGGAGCCCTCGGAAGTTGAGTTTGCTCCGGGGCTGTGGTCAACGGACGGCACGACTGCAACCCTCACGGCCACCAGAGGGGATGGCCTGACCCTCGTTGAGAACGGGGAAAGCGTTGATGGCACGGTGACGGCGACCCTGCAGGATGAAGAGTCCCTCATGTGGGTGCAGTACGGCGGCGAGGACGGGAAGCAGGTGGTGGTGGAGCTTGCGATGCGGGCGGACAAGTACGCCATCCGGACCAGGGACGCGGGCTCGCCCGTTTTTACGGACTTCGCTGGGGTTCCCACCTACGACTACAGCCCGGACTGGGTGATTCAGGGCCGGTTCGAACCCTATGACCAGCCGGTGGATGTACCCATCGGAACGGCCAACCCCTTGGTGGATGGCGTCCATCGCTCGGTCGGGGAAGTGGTGTTCCGGGTTCCCGGCGTTGCTCATGAAGTTCGCCTCCACGCCGAGGAAGAGAAACTCGGTGCCTTGAACGTGACGTTCCACGATGAGACCAACGGCGACACCACGGATGAATGGCGGAAGGTTTTCATCCCCCGCCCACGCCCGGATGGATCCGTGGTGATCGATTTCAACCGCGCCATCAACTACCCCAGCGCTTTTACCCCTTACGGCACCTGCCCCATGCCGGTCCGCGGAAATTCCATCGATGTCCGCGTTGAGGCTGGCGAAAAGATCCCTCAGGAGTAAAGCGCGGGGCGCCCGGACAGCGAAAGTGGCTAGACGATGGCGGAGACGCCCGTTACGGCACGGCCCACGATCAGCGAGTTGATCTCGTATGAGCCCTCATAGGTGAAGATGGCCTCGGCGTCGGCAAAGATCTTCGCGATTTTGTAGTCGGTGACGATGCCGTTTCCGCCCAGGATGGAGCGGCCCAAGGCCACGCTTTCACGCATCCGTGCACTGCAGTATGCCTTTGCCAGGGCCACCTGGGCCATGTCGGCACCGCCGTGCCGGACACCCTGCGCGTCCCGGGAAATGCCCTCCTGTAGTTGGGCGATCCGCACCATCATCCCCATGCTGGCCACGGCGTTGCCGAGCATATCCACCAGGTGCTGCTGGATCAGCTGGAACCTGGCAAGGGGTTTACCGAACTGCAGCCGTTCCACCGCATATTGCCGCGCGACATCGAAGGCTGCCAACTGCTGGCCGACCGCCTGCCAGGCAACCATGATCCGTGAGCCACGCAAGAGGTGGTTCGTATCCGAGAAACTGCTGATTCCGGCGAAACGGTCTGATTCCGCGACGTGGACGTCTTCGAAGAGAATGTCGGCGTTCTGCACAGTTCGGAGCGCGATCTTGTTCTCGATCCGGCTCCGGGTGATGCCTGGCAAGGAGGCGTCCACGATGAATGCCCGAACAGCGCCGTCGCTTTCGTCCTTGGCCCACACCAGCATGTAGTCGCAGAACGTCCCATTGCCGATCCAGCGCTTGGCGCCGTTGATCACCCAGTAATCGCCGCCGTCGGACGCCGCTCTTTCCAGGCGCCGGGCTGTGGTCTGCATGCCGCCCGCGACGTCGGACCCATGCTCTGGTTCGGTGAGCGCGAAGGCGCCTGTGGTGCGGAGGTTTGAGGCGTCGTCGAGGTATTTGTCCTGTTGGGCGTCGCTGCCAAAGTCGTAAAGCGACTCAACGAAGAGATCGTGGTGGACCATGAAGAACGTCGCGATGGAGGTGTCCACGCGCGTCATCTCGGCTATGACCAGCCCGGCGAACAAGTGTGTGTAACCGCGCTGGGCGGGAGCACTGAGGCGAAGGGCCGCGAGCTTGGGCAGGATCTGTTCGGGGAACTCGGCTTTGTCCCACCACTGCCCTGCGTAGGGGGCGATCTCGGAGGCAAGGAAGGAACGGAGCTCGTTGAGTTTCCGCTGTTCCTGGACGCTTAGGAGAGATTCAAAGTCGAAGAAGTCAGCCGTAGGCAGGTCCGCCACAGATGCTGGTAGCTGACCCACCAAAGCCGCAGGAGTCGGCCCACCGCTGTAATCGCCCATCATTTCAGACCCATGCGGATGGCGCCGTCCAGGCGGATCGTCTCGCCGTTCAGCATCGCATTCTCGACGATGTGTGCGGCTAGATTGGCGTATTCGGCCGCGCGGCCAAGCCGTGCAGGGTGAGGTACCTGCTGGCCGAGTGACTCCTGGGCAGCCTGCGGCAATCCGGCCATCATCGGGGTCTCGAAGATACCGGGTGCAATAGTGGCAACCCGGATCAGCGAGCGGGCGAACTCGCGCGCCAAGGGCAGTGTCATCGCCGCAACAGCACCTTTGGATGCGGCATAGGCAGGCTGGCCGATCTGCCCTTCGAAAGCGGCAACGGACGCCGTGTTGATAATGACTCCGCGCTCGGGGCCGCCCAGTTCCGTGGAAACCGGCTCGCTTTCCACCATGGCCGCGGCTGCCAAACGGATGACGTTAAAGGTTCCAACGAGGTTGATCTGGATGACTTTGTTAAATGTCTCGAGCGGCAGAACACCATCGCGGCCCAGGACCTTGCCCGGCGTCGCGATGCCGGCGCAGTTAACGACTATTCGCAGGGTTCCCAGTGAAGCAGCGGCGTCGACGGCGGCCTGGACCTGGGCTTCGTTGGTTACGTCGGCGGGGGCGAAGACGGCCCGCGGGCCCGCATCGCCGCTGGCGGAACCTACCGCATTCGGGCCAACCGCCGAGCCAATGGCGTTCAACTCCGCCGCATAATCTTCCCCGGCAGAGTTTGGCAGGTCCACCAGCACCACCGACGCTCCGCCGTCGAACAAGCGTTTGGCGGTTGCCGCGCCCAAGCCTGACGCCCCGCCGGTGACCAGCGCGACCGTGCCCTTGATGTCCATCCATCCTCCTTGATGCAGACTCAAATCCGTTAATGCATGTTAACTGGAATTGTGATCGAGCGCACCCTGGGCCCCGGATAGGCTGTTCCCATGCCCACCGAAAGCAACCCCACCGGCCAGCAACCACCCACAGCGGAGGCAGCAGTGTGGGCGATTCGCGCAGACGAGGCCGCACGGTCCGTGACGCACGCCTTCGGCCGACGGCTGCTCTTCCTTCCGGGTACGCACATCGGCGCCGTCAGCATCCCCTCGCCGCGCTTCCGCAGCGTTTTCAACCCGTGGCACTACTGGTGGCAGGCGCATTACGTGGATTGCCTGGTGGACACCGGACGCCGCGAACTGGCCACCAAGACAAGGTTCGACGGCGACTCCCGCCCGAGCGCGGGACGACTCGCTTCCCGGCTGGTCACCACCATCCGGCTCCGGAACTTCTTCAGGTTCGTCAACAATTACTACGACGACATGGCCTGGCTGGCACTGTCCACCCTCCGATTGGAACAACTGGCGAAGGAGACACGGAAGCCAGGACGCCGCCGGAATGCGTATATCCGCAGGAAGCTAACGCTGCAATTCGATTCGGCTTCCACGGACGACCTGGGCGGCGGAACGTTCTGGAGTACCAAGCGGGATTTCAAGAACACGCCCGCAACGGCGCCCGTGGCACTCTACTTCGCAAGAACAGATCGCCGCGACCGGGCTCAAGCCCTGGTGAACTGGCTGAACAGCAAGCTGCTGCACCCCCAACGTGCCCTGTATTTGGATGGACTTCGCATACGGAATGGGGAGATCGTCCTTGAGGACGCGGTCTACACCTACAACCAGGGCCCAATCCTTGGGGCACTTCTGGAACTGGGTGGACAGGAGAACCTGGACCGCGCCGCCCACTTGGTGGAAGCCGTTGCGAGGGAGCTCACCGTTCCCGGGACGCAGGTAATCCACGGCGATGGAACCGGGGATGGGGGCCTCTTTACCGGCATCCTGATCCGGTACCTGGCTCTCGCGGCCAGGGATCAGCGCCTGCCGGAAGCAACCCGCGAAACAGCCGGGGTCCTCGTTCTAAGCACCGCCCGGGCCTTCTGGGACGGCCGCCGGGAGTCCGGCGATGATCCCAAAAGTCCGGACCTCACCTTCTCCCCCAGCCCCTTGCGCCCGGCGAGTGAAACGTATCCGGCGGGGACCGCCGTCGAGCTCTCCACCCAACTGCAGGCATGGATGGCGCTGGAGGCTGCGGCCACGCTGGAGCTTTAGCGCGGGAATTACGGCACGCAATAGTTCCGTAATTGTTGTGATCCTTATCACATAAGCCCTCCAGGCTTTGGAAGCATAGGTTTGCCTAACCTACGCTTTTCTCAGCGGGCTCCCCCAAACCTTCCCGCTCGTACGGACCAAGCCCCAAAACTTGGCACTCCGTGTCTTTGTTCGCAGAAAGAAGCCCTCATGAAGCTCTCGAAAAACGCGCTGGCGGGAATCGCCCTGCTCGCCTCCGCCGCCCTCGGCCTCACGGCCTGCGGTTCCAACGCCGGCACCCCCGCCGCCTCCGGTTCGCCGTCGTCAGATGCTGCTGCTTCCGGCGAAGGCATCACGGTGTACAACGCGCAGCATGAGAGCCTGACCAAGGAATGGGTGGATGCCTTCACCAAGGAAACGGGCATCAAGGTCACCATGCGGCAGGGCTCGGATACCGAACTGTCCAACCAGATCGTCCAGGAGGGCGCTGCTTCTCCGGCAGACGTCTTCCTGACGGAGAACTCCCCCGCAATGGCGCAGGTGGAGAACGCCGGACTCTTTGCCGACGTCGACAAGGCCACGTTGGACCAGGTTCCCGCCGAATTCCGGCCTTCCACGGGCAAGTGGACCGGCATCGCCGCCCGCTCCACCGTCCTGGTCTACGACAAGAACAAGATCAGCGAAGACAAGCTGCCCAAGTCCATGCTGGACTTGGCGAACCCTGAGTGGAAGGGCAAGTGGGCCGCTTCACCGTCGGGTGCTGACTTCCAGGCGATCGTCGCAGCACTGCTTGAGCTCAAGGGTGAAGCCGCCACGGAAGAATGGCTCAAGGGCATGAAGGAAAACTTCAAGGCCTACAAGGGCAACAGCACGGCCATGAAGGCCGTCAACGCCGGTGAAGTGGACGCCGCACTGATCTACCACTATTACTACTATGGCGACCAGGCCAAGACCGGCGAGAACTCCAAGAACGTCACGCCGTACTTCTTCAAGAACCAGGATCCGGGCGCGTTCCTCTCAGTCTCCGGCGGCGGCGTTCTGAAGTCATCCAAGAAGGCAGGGGATGCCCAGGCGTTCCTGAAGTTCATCACGGGCAAGAAGGGCCAGGAAGTCCTCAAGACCGGTACCTCGTTCGAGTACGCCATCGCCTCGCAGGTAGCCGCCAATGACAAGCTTGTCCCGATCAAGGACCTGCAGGCGCCCACCGTTGACCCGGCCAAGCTGAACTCCACCAAGGTCACCGATCTGATGACCAAGGCAGGACTCCTGTAGTTCTGTGACCACTGATCTATCGGCTCCCGACATTCCACAGTCGGCAGGGAGCACGACGACGGCGGGCAAGGGCAAGCGCCCTCGCCCGCCATTCGGCGTTTCCACGGTGTCCTTGCTGGCGGTGTTGATCGCGCTGTTTTCCCTGATGCCGCTGGGTTACGTCATCTTCATGACGGCAGCGACAGGCTGGAACACCGCCGTCGAACTCATTGTTCGCCCACGGGTTGGCGAACTGCTGTTGAACACCATCATGTTGACGGTCCTGACCGTGCCGTTGTGCCTCATTCTTGGGGTGGGCGGCGCATGGCTGGTTGAGCGCACCAAGCTACGGGGAAGCCGCTGGTGGGCCGTGGCACTGGCTGCTCCGCTCGCCATTCCCGCCTTCGTGAACAGCTACGCATGGGTATCTGCCGTACCTTCCCTGCAGGGCATCTGGTCCGGCGTACTGATAGCCACCCTGTCCTATTTCCCTTTGGTCTACATTCCCGCAGCCGCCACTCTGGGGCGGTTGGATCCGGCGATCGAACAATCCGCCGCGTCGCTTGGCCTGGGGTCCTGGGCCGTGTTCTTCCGGGTAGTGCTCCCGCAGCTTCGTATCGCAATGACCGGTGGTGGGTTGCTGGTGGCGTTGCACCTCCTTGCGGAGTATGGCGCTTTCGCGATGATCCGCTTTGATACCTTCACGACGGCGATCATGGTCCAGTTTCAGTCGACGTTCAACGGTGCCGCCGGAAACATGCTGGCCAGTGTTCTGGTCTTCCTCTGCCTTCTTCTTCTCCTTGCCGAGGTCAAGAGCCGTGGCACAGCCCGCTACGCGCGGATTGGTTCAGGCGCCCAAGCGAAAGCAACGCGGGCGCCCCTGGGCGGATACCAAGCTCCGGCGCAGCTCGCTTTGCTGGCCCTGACAGGGCTGGCGTTTGGGCTTCCTGTCTGGTTCGTCCTGCGCTGGCTTTCTGCCGGAGGCGCCGAGGTTTGGGCCGCCGACGAATTCCTGCCCGCGTTGCTGCAGACCCTCCTGTACGGGGCTGCCGGTGCCGCAGTTACCACCATCGTGGCTTTTCCCATGGCCTACTTGGCAGTTCGGCATCCCAGCTGGTTCAGCAAGATGCTTGAACTGTCCAACTACGTGACCAGCTCCCTGCCCGGAATCGTTGTGGGCCTCGCGTTCGTCACGGTCAGCATCCGCGCAGTTCCCGGCGTCTACCAAAGTGCCGGGGTGCTGGTGGCCGCCTATGTCCTGCTCTTCCTTCCCCGGGCGCTGGTCAACATCCGCTCCGGGCTGGCCCAGGCACCCAAAGAGCTCGATGAAGCCGCTCAATCCCTTGGCAAAACTCCGCTGGTGTCCTTTTTCAGGGTGACCTTGCGGCTGACGGCCCCGGCTGCGGCAGGTGGTGCTGCACTGGTCTTCCTGGCCATCGTCAACGAACTCACGGCCACCCTCCTTCTCTCGCCCAATGGAACCCGAACCCTGGCAACGGAGTTCTGGAGCAAGAGCAGCGAGATCGACTACGCAGGCGCTGCGCCCTATGCGCTGTTGATGATCGTGCTTTCCGCCCCGATGACCTACCTTCTTTTCCAACAGTCCAAGAAAGTTGCCGGACAGTGACCGAACAATCTCCCCCCAGGCTCCCGTCACCCCGCGTGGCGCCATCCATTGTGCCCACCACCAACACGCACTTGGACATCGCTGAGGTCACAAAGAATTTCGGTTCCCAGGCTGTGTTGAAGGGAGTCAATCTTTCCGTTGCAAAGGGCGGAACTACCGCCATTGTTGGCCCTTCCGGCTCCGGTAAAACCACGCTGCTTCGCTTGATCGCAGGTTTCGAGCACCCGGACACCGGCACTATTTCGCTGAACGGCTCAACGGTTGCGGGCGATGGCGTGTGGTTCCCCGCGCACAAACGGCAGGTGGGATACGTCGCCCAGGATGGGGCTCTTTTCCCGCATTTGACCGTGGGACAGAACGTCGCTTTTGGACTGGATTCGGGAAAGCTCGACGGCGGACGGCGGGCTGTAGCGTCCCGCGTCCAGGAGCTGCTCGAAATGGTGTCGCTGGATGCGTCCATGGCGAAGCGACGGCCGCACCAGTTGTCCGGCGGGCAGCAACAGCGCGTCGCACTGGCGCGTGCCCTGGCCCGCGAACCCGAGCTCATGTTGTTGGACGAGCCGTTCTCCGCACTCGACGCCGGACTCCGGGTAGCTACCCGGCGGGCAGTGGCCAACGTGCTCAATGCGGCAGGCGTTACAACCATCCTCGTAACGCACGACCAAGCGGAAGCCCTTTCCTTTGCCGACCAGGTGGCCATCATGCGCGGAGGCAAGCTGGCACAAATTGGCAACCCCTTTGTGGTCTACACGCGCCCAGCAGACCGCGCCACGGCCGAATTCCTCGGCGACGCCGTGATCCTGGACGCGTGGATGGAAGGGTCCCTGGCCACGTGTTCCCTGGGCGGGATTCCTGTCCGCCGGCCACCAGCACAGGGCAAAGTGCAGCTCATGCTCCGCCCGGAGCAAATACGCATCGCACCCGACGGCCCGATCCGGGGCGTCGTTGTGGATACGGACTACTTCGGTCCCGAAACGACCGTCCGAATAAGGCTCGCCGCTTACACCGCGGCGGACGGCGTCCTATCCGGAAATGGCCACCGCTACCCCGGCGGAGGCGAGATCATCACCATCCGGCACTGGAACGCGTCCATCACCAAGCCCGGCACGGAGCTCAGCCTTCGCGTCGTGGGCGAAGGCGTGGCGTTCGCGCCCGAAGCCTGACTACCTGGGCTCGGAAGCGGGGCGCTTCTTCTGCGGGTACGGGGCCTCGTGCCGGGCAAGCATCTCCACAAAACCAGCGATTTTCCTCTCCCGCGTGTCTGCCCTTTTGACAAGGTTGGTCCGGTGGATGAGGGCGAAACGGTTCTGCGACGTCAGGACGTCGAACATGGCCTGCGCCTCCGGAACAGCAGCGATGGCAGCTGCGAGATCATCAGGAACCACAGAATCGGCGGGTCCGGCGTACGCAGCTTCCCAGCGCCCATCGGCTTTGGCGGCGTCGACGGCGGCCCACCCGGCTGCTGTCATCCTTCCCTCCTGGTCCAAGCGCGTAATGTGCCCGACGTTGCGCGCTGACCAGATGCTCCGGCGGCCCCGGGGTGTCATGCGCTGGAAGTAGCTTTCGGCGTCGCGGCTTTTCGATTGGCCGTCGATCCAGCCGAAACACAGCGCCTCGTCCAACGCGGCGTCGTAGTCCAACTCCGTGACGTTCCCGCCCTTCTTGTGAAGGACCAGCCACACGCCAGGACTGTCGGCAGCATGTTCTTCAAGCCACGCCCGCCATGCGGCCGCGTCCTTGACGATCAATTCTTCGAGCTCAATGGGCATGGATTCATTCTGCGGCAAACCGGACGGCATAGGCTGGAGGCCAGAAGCCGGAGTGCCAGCAGAACCCGGAGTGCCAGTGAAGCCAGCCCAGGAGGACCCATGTTGCGAGCCCGCCCCATTCACTTCACCTCCCGCCCGCATCAGTGGACTGAACTGCTGGAAGCACTGGGCCTGGTCAACACGGTCAAGGATGGCGACTGGTTGGAGTTCGATGCCGGCTCGGGTCGGCTGGCGCTGCACCGCGTGGAACACACGCAGGCGATGAGCGGCATAACGCAGGACGGCGTCACGATCTTTGGCGTCGAGGTTGGAGTGCTGGAAGAGTTCGCCCGGCGAACACAGGAGGACGGGACCATCGCAGAAGTCACCGAGGCCTCGCATGGGCAGACCGTGCAGATAACTGCCCGGGATGGCTTCACGTTCCTGGCGGACCCCGCCCGGCGCGCCGGGGATGGCACCTGGGCGACGTCGGACAAAGCCGACCCGGCCCTTGCCGTGGTAGCTACGTGGGTGAGTCCCGGCGTCGACGACTCCGCGCAGGAGCTCCGCAGCATCGGCGCCCGTCCGCGGACGTCGGATGACGAATCGGCGACGTTCACCGCCAAAAACGGCGGCATCCTGCGCGTGATCCACGGTCCGGCGGCGGAGTCCGGCGATCTCGCTTTTGAATACGACGGCGACCTGGAACCGCTGCTGCACAGGCTCAATGGAGCAGGGGTTGAGGCCCGGATCAGCGAGGGTGTCCTGTACGTCGCCAACCCGGATTCGGTGGGCGGCTCGGCACCGGCGTCAATCGTGGTGGAACGACCACGGGCCTGACAGCGCGGCACGAAAAGTCGTTGCCTTTGCCCCCCTCCGAGCCTAGTATCAAATGGCTGGGAAGGATGGGGGAATGCAGTACGCGCGCCCCGAAGCTCAGCCGGGACGAAATTTTCGGCGTTTGGGGCCGAGAACGTGAACGCCCGCAAAGGGCGATTCGTCCTGAACCATCACTACCACCCGCATGCATCACGCATCTTCGCAGCCGGCGACGTATGCCCGGCAGCGCCATCGCTCCACGGTCTCGGGGCGGTAACTCATCACAGAAGGCAGCTTAAGCAAACGGGCTGCCCAAAACCCGGGGGAATGTCGCGGCTCCGGATAACCCCGTCCGGGCCGTACGGTTTCACTAGAAATCAGGCACCCTAATGAGAAACAAGAAACTCACCTCGATCGGCGCAGCCGCAGCCTGTCTGGCTTTGGTCCTCTCAGCAACTGCCGCCCAAGCCAACCTCACCGGAAGCCCCTTTGACGCGGCCGACGGAAACCTGGTCCTGAATGACGAAACGCAAGATTGGGCCACTGCCCCCATCAGTTGCGTTGCTCCTATCTCAGGTTGCGGAATCGACCTGGCGACGGGCCAGAACGATAATTCGTTCGGCCAGGGCACCAAGGAGGACACAGAAGTCCCGGCTGTGGTCACCGGCTCCATCCCGAATAACAAGAGCGATCTGCTCCGCTTCTACGCCTACTTGAAGACCGAATCCAACGGCAAGGACTACGCCTACTTGGCATGGGAACGGGTCCAGGAGCCTACGGGCACCACCAACATGGACTTCGAGTTCAACAAGAGCACCGCGGTTTCGGCCAATGGTGTAACTCCGGTCCGGACCGCTGGCGACGTCCTGATCAAATACGACCTCTCGCAAGGCGGAACAAATCCAACTCTGGGCTTCCACCGCTGGGTCGCCACCGGATCCAAGTCCCTCTGCGACTCCGCAAACAGCACTCCATGTTGGGGCCCCGTACAGCCCTTGACCGGCAACTTCGAGGGATCCATCAACGATCCTGCCAACAACCCACCGTCCGGTACGGTAGTTGACCCGATCGCCCCGAATGCGCCACGCAACCTCTCTGCCCGCACCTTCGGCGAGGCCGCCATCAACCTGACCGATGCCGGCATCATCCCGGCCGGTTCATGCGAAACCTTCAGCGGCGCCTACCTGAAGAGCCGGTCCTCCGACTCCTTCACTGCGGCTTTGAAGGACTTCATTGCACCTGTGCCGCTGAACTTCAGCAAGTGCGGTTCCATCAAGATCCATAAGGTCACCGTTGGCGGCGACGGAACGTTCGGCTACACCACCACTGGTGGGCTGACGCCGTCGACCTTCAGCCTGAGCAACGGCGGAACCCGTGACTACGGCACCTCGGTGGCGGCGGGAAACTACAGCGTCACTGAAAGCACCTTGCCCTCGGGCTGGACGCTGACGGACCTGCAATGCACCTCATCCGGAACAGGCACGTCCACAAGCCGTAGCGGAGCAACGGTGAACATCGTCCTGGGCTTCCAGGGCAGTGTTGACTGCACCTACACCAACACGGCAAAGGGAACCATCAACGTCCATAAGAGGGACGACGGAACAGGCAGCGGAGCATCGCTGGCCGGTGCCGTCTTCACACTGTTCAACAACGCGGCCCCGCTTGAAACGCGTGGAGCGGAAGACACCACTACAGGAGTCACGTGCACCACGGATGCCAGCGGAAACTGCTCCTTCACGGACGTGTTGGCTGGTGAGTACTGGGTTGTTGAAACCACCACGCCTGCGGGCTATGACACAGCGGCGGACCAACGGGCAACAGTTGGGGCTGGCGGTACCGTCAGTCTGACCTTTACCGATCCCCGTGACTTCAGGATTATTGTGCTTGTCTGCAAGTCCGCGGACAACTCGCTGTATCCGAGCACAGTAACGGTCGACGGCGTCGACCTCACCTCGCTGGGTACAGCCCCGGCAGGCTTCACCGCCGCACAGGTTTGCGCCCTCGGTGGCGCTGCCTACGACGACAAGAAGGTCGGCGACCACCCGGCCAACGTGAACATCCCTCAGTAACAGGAGCGGATATCCCAGCCGATCCAAGGCCATCTTTCACCAAAACCAGGAAGCACCCCCACTGCGGCGGGGGTGCTTCCGTGCGGGGGCAGGAATTTAGTCCGCCAATGCCCCATCACAGAGCCGGCTGACAACCTCGGTGAGCATGGTGAGCCCGGCCACGATGTCTTCGTCCGTGGTGTATTCGTGCTCGTTGTGGGAGATGCCGTCCACGCTGGGCACGAACAGCATCACGGTTGGAACAAGGTCCTTCATGTTCGTGGAGTCGTGTCCGGCCAAGGTCATGACTTCTTTGTTGGACAGCCCCAGGTCGGCGGCGACTTTGGCGGCCAGCTCCACTCCTTCGGGCTGGTACGGAGTCACGGCCCAGGAGTGCGAGTGGTGCTTCTCCACCGAGACGTTGGCTAGCCGTTCGATTTCCGTGATGCGGGCATGCAGCAGGGCGTCGGCCTCGGCAAGGACGGCTTCGTCGGCGCTGCGCAGGTCCAGCAGCAGGTTCACGCGGGAAGGAACCACTACGGGCGAGTTCGGGTACACATTGAGCTGGCCCACGGAGGTGTGGAGTACGCCGGGGAAACGATCCGCGAGTTCGCGCGCGGCAACCACCAGCATGGAGGCACCCAGAAGGGCATCCTTGCGATCCGCAATCACGGTGGAACCGGTGTGCGCCTGCTCGCCATGGACCACGAACTCGTACTTGTTCGCTGCCCAGTTGGAGCTGACCAGACCGATCGTGATGCCTTCGCGCTCCATGCTGCGCCCCTGCTCGATGTGAATCTCGGCGCAGTAAGCAGCCTCCGGCCCTTCAAAGGTTCCGCGGCAACCGATCGCGTCCAGGGCGTCGCGCACCGTAATCCCGGCAGCGTCCTTGGTGTGGAGCGCGTCTTCCAGTTCCAGCTTCCCCGTGTAGACGGACGAGCCCATCATGGAGGGCTTGAAGCGGCTGCCTTCCTCGTTGAACCAGTTGACGACGGCGAGATTGAACCTGGGTGCTGCGGCGCCGGCTTCCCAGCGCGCAGCCAAGCGGAACGCGGCGTGGGCCGCGGCGAGGACGCCGTACGCGCCGTCGTAACGTCCCGCCGTCGGCTGTGAATCCATGTGCGAGCCGACCACCACGAAGGGCGCACCGGGTACAGCCTCGTAGAGGCCCCACTGGTTGCCTGCGTGGTCGAACTTGACTGTGAAGCCGCGGTCTTCCAGGAGTCCCGCAAGCCAGCGCCGCTGTTCGCCGTCGGGAATGGTCGCGGCTTGGCGGTCCACGCCGCCGTTCTCCGTGGCGCCGAACGCGCTCATGGTCCGGAAGTCCTGTACGAAGGCGGTGTCCTGGGCGGTGAAACGTGTGGTGGTTGTCATGGTCTCCCCTATTAACGGTGGGCCGCGAAGGAACTTTCAGGGGAAAGTTCGGCGTGGAAGTCGGTTGATTCGTACGTAAAGCGGCCTCCGACGGCGGTGGCCAGGACCTGCAGTTCGCTGATGTTGGGTGCGTCCAAGGGCGAGGCGGATAGGACAACGAAGTCGGCAAGTTTGCCCGGCTCAAGGGTCCCTTTACCGGCAAGTGTCCCAGTGGCTGCCGCGGCGCCGCTGGTGTAGGCGGCCAGTGCCTGCTGCGGGGTGAGGCGTTCCGCGGGGTTTCCAAAAACGGCCCCCGATTCGGTCCGGCGGTCGATGAACGCCTGCATTCCGCGGAGAACGTTTCCGTCGGCGACCGGCCGGTCCGAGCTTCCCGCAAGCGTCACGCCGGCTTCCAGGAAACTGGCCGCACGGTAGGCCCATGGCAAGCGGTCCGGTCCGAGGGAAGCGGTCATCCCGTCCCCGCCATCGCGGAAGAAGCTGGCCTGCGGCGTCACGGCGATTCCGGCGTCCGCGAGCCTGGCTAACTGGTCCGGGCGCGTCATGGAGGCGTGCTCGATCCTGTTGGGCAGGCGACGCGGCCCATACATGGCCTGGCAATCCGTGATGATGTCCACGGCGAGGTCGATCGCCCGGTCACCGATGGCGTGGGCCGCGATGGACCAGCCCGCGGCGTAGGCGGCCTCGATGCGTTCCCTCAGCTGGGCGGGATCGGCCTGGAAGTAGCCAACGTTGCCGGTGTTGTCCCGGTGTCCGTGGCTGCAGAAATCATGGCTCACGGCGGCGGTTTCGCCCAGGAGTGATCCGTCCAGGAAGACCTTCGCGGGGCCGAGGGACAGGTACTCGTTCCCGAATCCGCTGGTGATCCCGAGGTCCAGCCCCGCAGGTGCAAGTCCAGGGCTGTCCGAGGAATGCCCGTCCAATCCGTGCAGCACATCCAACACCGGCATCACCTGTGCACGGGCGTGCAACCGGCCGTTGGCGGCAGCGCGCTGGTAGGCCGCGAGCTCGGCCGGGCTGTGCCCGATCCAGCCCCCGCCCACCCCGGCTTCGGTGAAACTCGTGATGCCCTCCGAAGCGTAGTACAGGGTGGCCCGTTCAAGAGCGTCCTCGATGTCGTCCAACGAATACGGCAGGATCAGCTGCTGAATCAGTTCCTGTGCCGTCTCCTGGACGAGTCCGGTGGGACGTCCCGCTGCGTCGCGGACTATCGCTCCGCCGTCGGGATCGGGGAACGACGGCGACTCGGCACCTGCCAGCCGCAGCGCGGCAGTGTTGACCACGGCCATGTGCCCGGAGTTATGCCGCATGAACAGCGGCCGCTCCCCCGTGATGCGGTCCAGCTCGGCGATGTCCGGGAAGGAACCGCCGTGCTGGGTCTGGCTGAAGCCGGTGGCGAAAAGCCAGGACTCATCTTCGGCCCCGTCGCTGGTCACAGCACCGCGGAGAAGCTCATACAGCTGGTCCAAACCACGGGCACCGGACACGTCCAGTTCCGCGAGCCCCAGCCCGAACCACGTGGTGTGGCAATGGGCATCGATGAAGCCGGGAGTGACGGTGGCACCGCCAAGGTCCAAAACCTCGCGGGCATCCAACCCGTCCAGGTCCTCGTCGAGGCCCACGATGCGTCCCTGCCAGATGCCCAGCGAACTGGCCATAGGACGGGCCGGATCCATCGTGATGATATCTGCGTTCCGCAGCAGGAGATCAAGTTTCATGATGTGTCTAGCGGTGGGACGTGGTGACGGACTTGATGCGCGTGTAGTCCTCAAGGCCGTACACGGACAGGTCCTTGCCGGTGCCCGAGTGCTTGAAGCCACCGTGCGGCGCTTCGGCCGGAATCACCTGGTGGCAGTTGATCCACACGGCACCGAAATCGAGCTCGTTGGACACACGGGTCACCACGCCATGGTTCTCGGACCAGACGCTGGACGCGAGGGCGTACTTGGTGCCGTTGGCGAGTTCGATTGCTTCTTCCTCGGTGGCGAACGGCTGCACCGTCAGCACGGGGCCGAAGATCTCGTCGCACACCACCTCGTCAGCCTGGAACACGCCGTCGATGACCGTGGGTTCAAAGTGGAAGCCGGTTCCGGTGCGCTTGCCGCCGGAAAGGACCCGGGCGTTGGCCGGGAGGCGGGACATGAAGCCCTCCACGCGCTCCAGCTGCGCTGCACTGTTGAGCGGGCCGAGATCCGCATCGGAACCGCCCACCTTCAAAGCTGAAGCAGCGTCCGCGAGTGCTGCCGCGAACTCCGTGTGGATGTCCGCGTGGACCAGCACCCGCGTCACGGCAGTGCAGTCCTGCCCGGCATTGAAGAAAGCAGCCAAGGCGATTTCGCCGGCGGTGCGCTGGATATCGACGTCGGCAAACACCACTGCGGGTGCCTTGCCGCCAAGCTCCAGATGGACGTCCTTGAGCGTCTTGGCCGCAGCGGACATGACCTGCGCACCGGCACGGGTGGAGCCGGTGATGGAGACCATTTCAGGGATGTCGTGCTCCACCATCGCAGCGCCCGCTTCACGCCCGCCACAGACGACGTTCACAACGCCGGCCGGGTAGACCTGCTGCGCCAGTTCGCCCAGGACCACAGTGGACCAGGGAGTCGTGTCTGCAGGCTTAAGGACCAGGGTGTTGCCCGCGGCAAGAGCCGGACCAATCTTCCAGATAGCCATCATGAACGGGTAATTCCACGGCGTGATCTGCGCGACCACGCCAATGGGCTCGCGCCGGATGGTGGACGAGAAACCCTCCACGTACTCCGTCTGCGCAGTCCCGGAGACCACGCGGCAAGCTCCCGCGAAGAAGCGGAGTTGGTCCGCACCGCGCAGGATTTCGAGCTCACGGGTCAAGGCTGCGGGCTTGCCGGTGCAAGCAACCTCGGCCTCGAGGAGACGGTCAGCATTCGCCTCGATGAGGTCGGCCAACTGCAGCAGCAGCGACTGCCGCGTACCCGGCGTCGTGCGCTTGTAGCTCTTGAAAGCCTCGGCAGCGGCTTGGAAGGCGGCGTCGACGGCGGCAGCGTCGCTGTCCGGCGCGGTGCCGATCTGCTGGCCCGTGGCGGGGTCGAAGAACGGCAGGCCGGCCGCGGCGTCAACAGACTCGCCGTTGATGATGTTCTGAAGCTGGATCACTGTGAGGGCTCCGGTCAGTTTGTTGAAGTCTTGGGGGAACGCGTGGTGGGGTCCTGTGGCAGGTGCAGCAGGGCCGGGAGGCCGGAGTCGACGGCCCGGCGGAACGCGGCTGCGAAGTCTTCCGTGCGGTCCACGCGCTCGCCGTAACCGCCGTATGAACGGGCGAGTGCGGCGAAGTCCGGGTTGGTCATGTGTGTGCCCGAAGGGCGGTCCGGGTAGTGCGCTTCCTGGTGCTCGCGGATGGTGGCGAAAATGCCGTTGTCCACTACCAGGACGATGAACTTGGCGCCGTAGCCCATGGCCGTGGCGATTTCCTGGCCGTTCATCATGAAGCAGCCGTCACCGGCAACGGAAATGACCTGGCGCCCGGGGTACGCGAGGGATGCTGCCACGGCTGCGGGGATTCCCATGCCCATGGCGCCGTTGCGGGGTGCGGCCAGGGAATCGGCCGAGTTGTGGTCCAGGTAGCGCGCGGGCCACAGGGCGTGGTTCCCGGCGCCGAAGGTGAGGACGGCGTCGGCGGCCATTTCCTTCTGGAGGACCTCCATGGCGACGCCCAGATCGACGCCGATCCCGCCGTCGGGCTGCGGCGTGGAGAACGCGAGCTGGTCGGCGCGGGCGCTGGCGAACCAGCCTTCCGCACGTTCGCCGGCGGTGTTCGTGGCAGCCAGCGCGCTGGCGAATGCCGTCACGTCGGCAATGATGTGCTGGTCCACCCGGCCAAAGTGGCCCAGGAGGTTGGCGTCGGCGTTGACCACCACGGTCTCGGCGTCGAGTCCGCGTTTGTAGCCATCGGAGAGGACGTCGCCGCGGACGCAACCCACAAAGACGAGGAGGTCGGCGTCGTCGAGGCGTTCAGCGTTGGCGTCGCTGCGGCCGTACCCCAGGAAGCCGGCGTAGGCGTCGCTCCGGTGCGGGACGGCGTCGTAAGCACGGAAGTCGGCCACCACCGGGACGCTGTTGCGGCTTGCCCACGCGGCCAACTGCTCCCCGGACTCCTGAGTCCAGCCTTCGCCGCCGACGACGACGAGCGGCTTGCGTGCGGTGCTGAGCTTTTGGTTCAGCTCGTACAGGTCCGCGGCAACCGGCTCGGGACGGGCAACCTTGCGCGGCTCCACCGTGGCGTCCGGGACGACGTGCACCAGCACGTCCTCCGGGAGGCCGATCACTACCGGGCCGGGGCGTCCGCTGAGGGCCGTGAAGATGGCGTCGTCCACCACGCGGGCGGCGGAAGCGGCGTCGTCGAGCGTTACGACTTTCTTGGCGGTGCTGCCGAACCAGGCGTTGATGTCGAACTCCTGGAAGGACTCACGGCCGCGGTCGGCAACCGGAATCAGTCCAACGAACAGGATCAGCGGCGTGGCGTCCTGATGGGCTGTGTGGATGGCAATGAACGCGTTTGCGGCACCCGGTCCACGGGTCACCATCGCTACACCGGGAAGCCCGGTCAGGCGGCCTTCGGCGAGTGCCATGAATCCCGCGCCGCCTTCCTGGCGGGCCACCACGTTCTGGATCGGCGAGCCGTGCAGGCCGTCAAGGACGTCCAGGAAGCTCTCGCCCGGGACGGTGTAGACGCGCTTGACGCCTGCCCGTTCGAGTTGGCCAACAATCAGATGGCCAGCCGTGGTTGTGCTCAATGCTTCATTCCTTCTTCTTCGATGGAAAGGCGTGGGAGGAACAGGCCGGACAGCGCGGTCAATGCTGAGACGACCAGCAGGATGATGGCGCCCGGCCAGAAGGAGTTATTGGCTGCCACGAGCGCGGTGGCGATCAGCGGCACGAAGCCGGAGATGACACCCGCCGTGTTGGACGTGATGGCGACGCCGGTGTAGCGGACCTTCGTGGCGAACAGCGCGGTCAGCGCGGTGCCGGAGACTGCGTACGGGATGGAAAGGACTGCGACGCCGATCATCATGCCCAGGACCACCAGGACGGGGTTGCGGGAGTCGATGGCCAGGAACACAGGAACTGCGATAAGTGCCGAGGCCACACCGCCCCAAAGGATGACTTTGCTGGCGCCGAACCTTTCACCCAGGCGGCCTGCCCAGACCAGGGCGCCGATTTCGAGGGCTGCGGCCAGCAGGGTTCCCAGGAGCAGGAGTTCGGAGGGCAGCTTGAGGACCTTGGTGCCGTAGAAGACCACGAAGCTGGTGATGAGGTAGAAACCGCCGATGCCGAGCAGTGCCGAGCACATACCCACCAGGATCTGGCGCCAACTGTTCGTCAGGACGCCGCGGATGGGAGTATGTTCCGTTTCGCCGGACTCCATGAGGGCTTCAAATTCCGGGGATTCGCTGAGGCGGCTGCGGATCCACAGCGAGATAGCCAGAAGCGGGATGGCGGCAATGAAGGGGATGCGCCAGCCCCAGGCGTCAAAGTTGGTCTGGCCTACCAGGAACAGCATGCCGAAGAAGCCACCGGAGGACAGGATGGTACCGATCGGGGAACCGATCTGTGGAAGCGCGGCGTAGCGTGCACGCTTTTCCACCGGCGCATTTTCGACGGCGATAATCACCGCGCCGCTCCACTCGCCACCGACTGCGAGGCCCTGGACGATGCGCAAGGCAACCAGCAGGATGGGGGCGGCCAGGCCGATGGTCATGTAGTTCGGCAGCAGGCCGATGAGCCCGGTGACAATGCCAATGCCCACGATCGTGACCATGAGGATCTTCTTGCGGCCCACCTTGTCACCGAGGGCGCCGAAGATGAAGCCGCCGATCGGGCGGGCCACGAAGCCAACGGCGAGTGTGGCGAAGGAGCCCATGGCAGCGACGAAGGGATCCTGGGATACGAAGAACTGTGCGTTGAACACCAGAGCAGCGGCTGTGGTGAAAAGGAAGAAGTCGTACCATTCCAGCGCAGTGCCCACGAGGGCAGCCAGGGCCACCTTCTTGGTGACGCTTTCATCGACGATGCGTACTGCCGTGGGACTGGCGTCCGTGGCTCCGCTGACGGTGCTTGCCATTGTTGCTCCATGAGTGCGAACGGGACCGGACGTTGGGGATGCCCGGGCGATTTTTGTGTGACTCGTTCCATAGTGCCAGTAGTTTTTCCCAAAAAGACTAGCAATCCACCACGGAATCATGCCGTTAGAATGTGTGAATGCACAATTCTGAAACCTCGGGGCATGCCGTTCGTTGGACTGAGCTGGTGGACCAGCTTGAAGGCCGGCTGGACACCCTGGCGCAGGCCTTCACCACGAGGGTCCGTGAGATCCCGGAGTACGGCGAAAGCCAGGTGACTGTCCTGGAGATCCAGGAGACGGCGCGGGAGACTTTCCGGCGCCTGATCAGCGGCCTCAGGAACGGGCGTATCGACAGCCAGGATGGCCTGCTCGACTTCGCTTCCGACCTCGGATCCAAGCGGGCCAGGGCCGGGATCCCGCCGGAGTCCCTGACCTCAGCTGTCCGCCTGGACTTCAGCATCCTCTGGGCTGAACTGCTGGAGATCGCGCACACCGAGGACGCCGCACTGCTGGCTACCCGCGTGGATCAGGTGTGGCGCGTCGTAGACGAATTCGCCACCCGCACGCACACGAGCTACCTGACCGAACGTGTCAGGATGGCCCAGGAAGAATCGAGCATTCAACGCGAGTTCATTGCCCGCCTGTTCAACCAGAGCACGCCGTCCCAGGAGACCTCCGCGCAGGTTGCTTCGGCCTTGGGTATCAACCCCGAATCACGCTTTGCACTGGTAGCCGCGAGCGGCGATCCAGGCGCACGGCTGCGCGCAGCGGCATCCCAATTCGGATCAGGCCAGCACACCCGGCAACGATTGTTCCTCCATGAATCCGGCGGCAACACCTATGTTTTCTGGGCCTTGCCTGCACGACGGACCCGTGGTCCCGAATCCCGAGACGAGGCGCACGGAACCGAAACCGACGCGCAGCAACTGCCTCCCGGCGTCGTCAATGTCCCGTGCGGCTACGTTCCCGAAGTCCTTGGCCTTCGCTCCCTTCCCGCGGCCGCCCGCACGGCTGAGAGCCTCGCCGCACTCCTCCGCCCCCGCGACGCCGGCCCACTGTCCGCTGATTCTGCTTGGGCGCGATTGGCCCAGCAGAACCTGCAGGACGCCGGCCTGGACCTTGCCGCCGAACTTGAAGAGGCCCTGGCGGAGTGCCGGGGCGGCGAGCGCGAGCGCCTGTTGGAAACAGTCCGGAACTATCTGGCCACCGGCAACGTCACGGTCACTTCCGAGCAACTCTTCTGCCACCGGAACACCATTCTCAACCGGCTCAACCGCTTTCAGGAGCTGACCGGGATCGACCTCGCCGTTCCCGCAAAGACGGCACGGCTGGTGGTGGCGTGGGCTTAAACGAGGAGGTGGCGCCGTCGGGGGTTGCTGCCGAGCGGTGCTGCACCGCTCCGCTGTGTGTTTTCACATTCCCAGCCGCGTTTTGATGGAAGTAATGCCATTGATGGTGTGATCGGGCACACACCATAGTTGTAGCTACTTTGCACCGGACATTCGTCCCCGCACCCCATCCGGAGAATCAGATGGCCCCCACGGTAGATACTTCCTCCGCATCCACAGCCAGGTTGGACCTGACCAAGATGCGCAAGATTGCCCTTGCCAGCGTTATTGGCACCACCGTCGAGTGGTACGACCTTTTCGTCTTCGGGACGGCGTCGGCCCTCGTCTTCAACAAGATCTTCTTCCCCAGCTTCGATCCGATCGTCGGCACCATGCTGGCCTTCGGCACCTTCGCTTCCGCCTACATTGCCCGCATGGTGGGCGCCATCATCTTTGGTCACTTCGGCGACCGGCTGGGACGCAAATCCATGCTCCTGGTTTCGCTGCTGACCATGGGAGCGGCCACGTTCGCCATCGGCCTGCTGCCTGACTACAACAGCATCGGCATTATGGCCCCGTTGCTGCTTCTTCTGCTCCGCGTCATCCAGGGCCTGGCCCTCGGCGGCGAATGGGGCGGTGCGGTGCTCATGACGGTTGAACATGCACCTCCCACCCGCCGTGGATTCTACGGTTCCCTGGTGCAGGTTGGCGTGCCCGCCGGTACGTTGATCGCCAATGTCGCATTCCTGATCGTGGCCTCCACGGTCAGCACCGAAGCACTGTATTCGTGGGGCTGGCGTATCCCGTTCCTCGCCTCCGTCCTCCTGGTCACGGTGGGCATCTACATCCGCCTGAACATTGAGGAAACTCCATCCTTCCAGGCAGTCAAGACCGCCGGGGCCAAGGCCAAGATGCCGTTCGCCGCTTTGATGGCCAAGTACTGGAAGCAGGTGGTCCTGGGCGGCATCGCCACCCTTTCCACGGGCAGCACGTTCACCTTGTTGGTTGCCTCCGGCGTCTCCTACGGCAAGAAGGAACTGGGCCACTCCGAGAGCCTCATGCTCTGGGTGGTTCTGGCCTCCTGCATCCTGGGACTCTTCCTCATCCCGTTCTTCGGCAGGCTTTCGGACAAGTACGGCCGCAAACCGATCATCTTCGCCGGTGTCGCAGCCGAGGCCGCCCTGGCCTTCCCGATGTTCTGGCTCATGGACACCAAGTCGGTGGCACTGCTCTTCGTTGCCTACCTCGCCATGATGACCGCGTTCTGCGCCAACTACGGACCGATAGCCACGTTCCTTGCCGAGCTCTTTGGATCCAAGGTCCGCTACTCGGGCCTGTCTGTGGCCTACATGCTGTCAGGCCTGCTGGGCAGTGCCGCCACCCCGTTCGTCACCACGTGGCTCCTGGGCATGACACACCAAAGCTCCTCGATCGCTTGGTACATCATGGCCGCCGCCGGATTGTCCCTGGTTGCCCTCTTCCTGCTCACCGAGACCCGGTACGGCAACATCGACGCCGTCGACGAAGCACCCGCAGAAGCCCCCTCCACGGAAGCCGCGGCAGCGCGGTGACCGTCACCACCATCGAGCGCCTGGCCGGTATCCCCGGCCAGGCGCCCGCCGTCGGGCCCTTCTCCCCGGCGGTCATTGCCAACGGTTTCGTGTTCACTTCCGGCCAGATCCCAGCGATCACGGGCCTGGACGATCAGCCGGACACCTTCGAAGGGCAGGTTCGGCAGACCATCGAAAACCTCGCCGGAGTGTTGGAAGCCGCGGGATCCAGCCTTGAGCACGTGGTCAAGGTCAACACGTACCTGACCAACCAGGACCAACTGGAGGAATACAACCGCGTTTACGTGGAGTACTTCGGCACCGCCAGGCCTGCACGGACCACCGTATGCGTGAGCCTGTGGGGCGTGTCGTTGGAGATCGAGTGCGTGGCAGTTGTTCCGCGGAAAGATGAGGATCCCACGTGAGTTCAACACTCCTTGAAGACCTGACAGCCGTCAGTTACCCCACCATCGGCCACTTCCTCGAAGACGGCTTCGTCTCCCCGACCATCCAGTCCCTGCTGGCAAACGTGAAGATCGCCGGACCCGCCGTCACCGTCCGGATCGCAGGCCACGACGCCATCGCCATGAACCATGCGCTCCTCGCACTGCAGCCCGGCGATGTCCTCGTGGTGGACATGTGCGGGGACCACCAACACGCGCCCGTGGGGGCCGTAACGGCAGCCGCAGCACTCGCCCAGGGTGCGGCCGCCGTCGTGGTTGACGGTGTGGCGACCGATGTCCTGGAACTGCGGCAGACCGGCTTGCCCGTATTCGCCCGCGGGACGTCGTGCCTCACCACTAAACGCCTGTACGGAACCGGCTCCGCCGTAAACGTCCCGGTGCTGGTTGGAGACGTGCAGGTCAACCCAGGTGACCTGGTCCTGGGCGACGACAACGGTCTGATCGTCCTGGCGCCCGAAGCCGCACGCGACATTCTGGGGAAGGCGCTCGCATCGGACGCGGCGGAGCCTGCCATCCTTGCACGCATAGCATCCGGGGAGCCGCTCCAGTCCATCCTGGCCGGCTAATGCCGCCAAGAGCGTAACCCCGCGGCCACGGCCTCGCTGCCAAGGAACTTCGGCCGGGGATGCGGTAGAACTTAACCATGAGCGTACGTACACCCGACCCGTATCCAGGCTGGCTTTCCGACGAAGACCTCTTCGAAGCCCGCGGCCGCCTTCCCATGGTCTACGTGGAGGCAGTCCCCGTCCGCCTGGATCCGCTCGGGTACGTCAATGAAGTCGGCTCCCTTCTGCAGGGCGACGCCGACGGCAACATGGTTCGCTACCTCGTCTCCGGCCGCGTCCTTTACCGTGAAACCATCCGGGCAGCCCTGCTGCGGCACATGGAAAAGGACCTCGGCCCCCTCGCATTCCCGCAACTGCCCATCAGCCCCGTTCCCTTCACCGTGGCCGAATACTTCCCCGCGCCCTCCCAGACCGGCTTCACCGACGACCGCCAACACGCCGTGTCGCTTGTGTTCATCATTCCGGTCACAGGTGAATGCGAGCCGCGCCAGGACGCCTTGGAACTCACCTGGATGACGCCACAGGAAGTCCTGAGTGACGATGTGCAGCAGGAGTTCGAGGGCGGCCGCGGCAACCTCGTGCGCCAGGCGCTGGCTTTCTCGGGCATCGTCCTTTAGTTCGGCCCTGCAGCTAGGCGGCGTCCTGTAGTTAGGCGGCGTCCTTTAGCGGGTCCCGCCTCTGGCGGCGGCCGGAGTTTGTAGACTGGACGGCGGACCGCAAGAGAACCAAAGGACTTCCGATGACTCACAGCCCAGCCTCACAGCAATACCGCGAAAAGCAGGCTGGGGACCTGCAACCCGGAGACTTTGTGTTCCTTCCCGGAGACGGGCCCGCAGAGGAAATCGCCAGTATCGAGGTCCAGGACGATGATTACGGCGTTGCCGCGCTGTTGGTGGTGACAACGGTCGACGGCGGCATCGCGCGTATCGCTGCCGGCTCCAGCGTGCCCGTGGGTGCTGGAGCTTCGGATGGCTCGGCCGTGCCAGGCTCCGCCGTCGTCCTGCCGCCTGAATCCGAAGCCGACGCGGACTCCAGCACCTCCACTGAAGACGAGGTGCAAGCAGCCGCGGGCTCCGCCGTCGTCGTCCCCCCACGCCCACAAACGCCACCAGCCGTCACCACTCCGGCCCCCGAAGAACTCGCGCTGATCCCCGAGCCGGACGGGACGCCTGAAGCTGTGGTGCGGGCCGCCGTCGCCAATCACAAGGGCAAGAACGGTGTTCAGGTGCTCGCCGAAAGGCTGGCGAAGGGCATCAACACCAAGTCCGGCAGCTGCCTCCGGGACCTCAGCAACCTGGCGTTCGATCTCTGCATCGTGCTGCGCGATCCGGACAACGCCCTTGCGGTCGCGGATCTCCTGAACGTGCTGCCCTTTGACGGCAACCCGGACCGCTGGGCGTCGATCGAACGCGCGCTTGCCCTCTCCAGCTTCATCTGCCGTGAAGGCGGACAAACCGAACGAGCTGCCGTGTATGAGAAATTGCTGCGCGCGCACGAGTCGGAGGAAACAGACCCCTTCAAGGCACGCATCGCCGCCAAGGTCCGCCAGCGTGCGCTTAACGAACCGAATCTGTACGACAAGGAAATTTTCCGCGCGATCGATAACGGCAATCATGAAGCCGAGCGTGAATGGCGGTTCCTGCGCCTCGAGTCGCTGCTGTTCCTGCGGGCCCACGGTGGATCGGAGACCCTGGGAGAAGAGGAACTGGGCCGGCGCATCGGCATCGAACTGGATGCTGTGCGCGCCTGAACCAGCTGTGTCCTGATTCGTCCGCCTAATCCCGGCACTTCTAAACTTCAAGACCTGTTTTAGAGACGGGAACGGCGGTAGATTCGGGGCCATGACGAACAATCTGAGCGTTGTGGTTAATGCCGACGCGCAGCAGGTTTGGACAATGCTGCGCGAACCCTCCCTGGTGGCTCAATGGCACGGATGGGAGGCCGATGACCTGGCCGACGAAATCAAGCAGATCTACTTCCACCCGGATGTGGTGGAAAATCCTGATCACACCAAGTTGACTGTGCATGGCGGGGACGAGTTCGAGCTCCACCCTGTTTCCGGCGGCACGGAAGTGAAGGTCACGCGCGCCGCGCTGGACCACGATTCCGAGTGGGCGGAATGGGACGAGGACATCACCCAGGGCTGGCTCACGTTCCTGCACCAACTCCGTTTCGCTCTTGAGAGACACCCACACGGTCAACGGCGAACCCACTTCGTGTCCCTTCCGGGAAGTGGTGGGCCGGCCATTCAAAAGCTGGGGCTGGGCGATCTCCCGCCGGTCGGCGATGACTACTCCCTCACACTTGGAACCGGCGAGGAGATCTCCGGCCGGGTGTGGTTCAAGAGCCGTCACCAGGTGGGCCTCACCGTACATAGCTACGCAGAGCACGGCGATGGTTTGCTGATCGTTGCAGAGCAACTGCCGATCCCCGAGAAAAGGCCCGACGGCGGTTCAATGGTGATTGCCTCCACCTACGATTTGGGGGCCCACACCTTGGCGGACATCAGGTCCTCCTGGGACAAGTGGAAGGCTGAGAACTACAGTTCCTAGGCCGGGTTCCGCAGGTTACCCGCGGTAAAGCTGGCACACTTGGTAGCGTGCCAGCTTCCGCTTTCCTGCCCTCGTCGCCCCCGTCCACACCTGCCCCTGCCTTGCCGGATCTTTCATCCCAACAATCCGGGTTCTCCTTTTCAGTGGGCCAGCGGCTGACTGAAACGTGTTCGCCGTCGGACGCCTTGGTCGAGGCAAACGGCGGAACCTTCCTGGGCCGGACCGGAACCATCACCACGCCGCACGGAACCATACAGACGCCCGCGTTCATCGCCGTCGGGACCAAAGCCACAGTCAAAGCCGTCCTGCCCGAGTCGATTGCCGCACTCGGCGCGCAGGCTGTACTGGCCAACGCCTACCATTTGTACCTGCAGCCAGGCCCCGAAATCCTCGACGCCGCGGGCGGGCTGAGTGCTTTCATGAACTGGTCCGGGCCGACGTTCACGGATTCAGGCGGGTTCCAGGTGATGAGCCTTGGTTCGGGCTTCAAGAAGGTCATCGACATGAAGAACGTGGACACTTCCGGGCCTGACGACGCGGTGGCGCCCGGCAAGGAACGGCTGGCGCATATCGATGACGACGGCGTGTGGTTCAAGTCGCACCTCAACGGCGACCGACACCGCTTCTCCCCCGAGATTTCCATGCAGGTCCAGCACCAAATCGGCGCGGACATCATGTTCGCGTTCGACGAACTGACAACCCTGCAGAACTCCCGGGCGTACCAGGAAGAGTCGTTGGAGCGGACCCGGCTCTGGGCGCTGCGGTGCTTGGAAGAGCATGCCCGTTTGACGGTTTCCCGGGTGGGGAAGCCCTACCAGGCGCTGTTCGGTGTGATCCAGGGTGCCCAGTATGAGGACCTGCGCCGCAAAGCATGCCGGGACCTCGGCGCCATGCCATTTGACGGGTACGGGATCGGCGGTGCGTTGGAAAAGGAGAACCTGGGCACCATCGTGCGGTGGTGCAACGAAGAACTTCCCGAGGACAAGCCCCGGCACCTGCTGGGTATTTCCGAGCCGGACGATATCTTCACGGCAATCGAAAACGGCGCTGACACGTTCGACTGCGTCTCACCCACGCGTGTGGCCAGGAACTCAGCCTTCTACACGCCGTCCGGGCGCTTCAACTTGTCCGGCGCCCGCTACAAGGCCGATTTCGGGCCGCTGCAGGAGGGGTGTGACTGCTACGCCTGCCAGAACTACTCCCGCGCGTACATCCACCACCTGTACAAGGCCAAGGAAATGCTTTCGGCCACGCTCATTTCGATCCACAACGAGCGCTTCGTGGTGAAGATGGTGGACGACGCCCGGCTGGCCATAGAGTCCGGGGATTTCTTCGAGTTCAAGGCCGAGACGCTGGGGCGCTACTACTCGTAGGCGTCGAGATCGCCGGAAGCCTGCGTGAGCGTGCGGAAACCCCTGTGCGTCAGGCTGTTATGTGACAGGTTGTGGCCTGACGTGCAGGGCGGGGAAAGGTCCGTTATGGATTTTGTTGTTCCGTTGCGTGCTTCGAAGCGGAGTCACTTCACTTTGGCTCAGAAACACATGATTCTGGATGAGTACGAAAAGTGTTTGGAGCGTGGCTCCAAGACCGCGTTCTGCAGGGCTGTTGGTATTACCGATGGCACTATCCAGCTGTGGGCCAGACAACGAGCGGCCGGGGAGCTGAGATCCCGGACCATGACCGGAAGAGAGGACCAGCGTTTGAGAGAAGGAGACAAGCGGCTGCTCAAGCAGGTCTTGAAGGAGAACGAGATCCTCAAGGCCAAGCTGGCCAGGTCCGAGGCTGCGGTGGACATCCTGGGAAAAGCTTCCGCGCTCTTGGACGCCATGGCCAAGAGCGCAGCGGCGACGGACCCCGAACTGAAGGATCCGGAGCCGCAGCGCCCGGACTGGTTGAACCCAAAATCTGGAAAGACATTGCCCTGACCTTTATCGGAAATCTGGTCGCTGCTGGCTGGTCAGCTGTGAAGGCGTGCGCCATTGTTGGGCTTCACCGCACCACGTGGTACCGGTATCTGAGCCCGCCGGCATCGGCCGGCATCACGATCGCCCACACCGACCGGGCATATCCAAACCGGATTACCCCAGCCGAAGCTGAAGAGTTCATGACCGCCCTGAACTCCGAGGACTACGGCCATCTCTCGGTCACCCAGGCCTACTACCGGATGCTCGATACCGGACACTGCTCCTTCTCCATCGCAACAGCGCACCGTCTCGTTGCCGCGCGTGGCCAGAATGGAGACCGGCGTGTCCAAAGCGCAAGCACCGGACCTAAGCGGATCAAACCCGTCGTGGAAGCCACAGGCCCGAACCAGCTCTGGAGCTGGGATATCACCATGCTCCGCGGCCCAGGCAAACACACCTACAAGCTCTACGCGATCATCGATGCCTTCTCCCGCAAAGTCATCGCCCACCGCGTCGAACACCACGAAACCGCAGCCCTTGCCTCCACGTTCATACGTGAAGCCGTGGACATGACTCACCAGCGGCCCCTGGTTCTGCACGCCGACAACGGAGCTCCCATGCGGGCCGGGACCACCGTGGACCTGGCCCGGGCGCTTGGTATTACTTTGTCCTACTCCAGACCCCGGGTCTCGAACGACAACCCATACTCCGAAGCGCTCTTCAAAACAGTCAAATACGACCTTGGATTCCCGCAACGGTTCCGGGACCTACAAGACGCCCGGGACTACATGGACCAGTTCTTCGCCGCTTACAACGCCCATCACAGGCACAGCGGCTTGAACTTCTACACCCCCAACACCGTCCACCACGGGCTGATCGAGCAGGCGCGCAGGCAACGACAACAAACCCTCGATGCCTGCTACGCCCGCAACCCACACAGATACCGCCGCAGACCCACCGCGCCAGGAATACCACCCATTGCGGGAATCAACCACAAAAAACCCACCCAGCTGTCACAAACAGCTTGATAAATACCGAAACTTCCGGCGAACTCACACGGTTCCGGCGATCTCGGCCCGAGGCTAGGCTGCGGCTACCCCGTAGCTGGGCTCGCGCTTCTTGATGTAGCCAACTACCAGGACTGTGATCGGGACAAAGAGGAACTCGACGGCGGTCTTGTACACGAAGCCCACCAGGACGTAATTCGCGAACATTCCAAAGTCCGTGATGCCAATGACCGAGGCCGCGATGCTGCAAAAGATCAGCGTATCCACGAACTCGCCCACCACGGAGGAGCCCATGAGCCGGGCCCACAGGGTCTTCTCGCCCGTGCGCTCCTTCATCTTTACCAGGATCCAGGAGTTGATGGTCTGGCCGGCGAGGAAGGCCAGAAGAGAAGCGAGCACGATCTGGGGGACCGGTCCCAGTGCGCCTTCGATAGCGGCCTGCTTGGCGGTTCCATACTCGTCCGTGAAACCGGGAAGCACGATGATCACCCAGTAGCAGAGCGAGGCGAAGACGGAGAGGGCGAACGAGGTAATGATGGCCTTGCGGGCCACTTTGAAGCCGTAGACCTCGCTCATGACGTCGCCCAGGATGTAGGCCAGCGGGAACAGGAAGAATCCGCCATCAGTGATGATCGGACCAAGCACGACGCCCTTGGATGCGCCTATATTGGACAGGATCAGCACCACGGCCATGATGGCGAGCATGATGCCAAAGTACGGGGAGCCGATCGAGGCGAAGCGGGGTGCAGGCTTGCTCAAGGTGCTGGAGCCGGAAGGCGAGGGCATGGGTCATCCATTTCGTAGTGGTTCGCGCGGGCGCTGTTGATTCAGGCACCCGGCTGTATTAGCACTGTGGTTGGTGGGGCCGCCGGCCCAACACCGGTCTTATTGTCCCACCCCACCGATCCTCACTCACATCCTGACCCGCTTCCACCGATCCTCACTCACATCCTGACCCGCTTCCACCGATCCTCACTCAGCTAATCCCCCTTTCCGGGGAACGCTCGGTCACATCACACGGTGGTGTCAGCGGTTCACCGGGTTTTGACGCCGGAATCCGAGGTAGCGAGGAGTCTTGATCGCGTATTCGGCGTACTCACGGAAATATTCCGACAGTTCGCCTTCTTCGCGGAGCACGCCCTTGTGTTCCACGAGGATTCCAGCCGGCAAAGTCATGAGCACCCAGGATGAACCGGCGAGGATCCCCCCACCCAAGTGGATGAGCCACCACCCCACATACATTGGATGACGGGTTAGTGCGTATGGCCCGCTGGTCACCAATTCCTGCGGCCGCTCCAACTCGAAGCGGCTCGCCGAACGGCGGGCCCGCTCAGCCAAAGCCCAGGCATTCAGCCCTCCACCGATCACCAGCAGGCCAGAACCCGCAATCTTTTGAAGTGCTTCAGATCCTGGCAGTGGCCAGGGGAACCGTCGCTTCAGGACCACGTCGACAATCAAACCGGTCACCTGTCCCGGAGGAAGGGGCAGGTTGCCGAACACGCTCCTTAGTGCGGTCCAAGTACCCATGCCTGAACAGTAATCCCGTGGCCCATTCTTGTCCGCAACTAGGGACAGGATCTGAGAGAACGACCGCCAAAACCCGTCCGGATGTGAGAGAAGAACCGCCAAAAACCCGCAGGATGTGAGAGAAGAACCGCCAAAACCCGCCCGGACGTGAGGGAACGATCGCCAAAAGCCCGCACGATGGGAGAGAGCACCCGGCTTGTGTGGGTGGGTCGCACACAAGGCTCCCACGAGGGCGGCAGCCGGGTACCGCCGTCGTGCGTCCAGGCCTTTTGAAAACCTAAGGAAGTGTTAGGAAATCCGTTCCGGCGTTGGTTGTGCCGTGCATCACCAATAGTTTGGAATATGTCCTCTTCACCCATGGAGGACCTTTCTTAGTCGACGAAGAGCCATGCGCAAGGACGCCATGAGCACGAGCTTCATGGACAGAACGAACTCATGCAAGACACGGCTGCTGTCGCAGGCCGTCCAGGAAGGTTCATTGATGAGCACCCAACAAACTGCGCCCCTCAGCGAGGCCGCACAGACACGCAAGGCCGTGAGCAACATTCTTAAAGGCTCCGCGGGCAACCTCGTGGAGTGGTTTGATCTCTACGTCTACACGGTTTTCGCGGCCTATTTCCAGTCGCACTTCTTCAACTCCTCGGACGATCTGCAGGCCGGTCTTGAGGCGATGGCTGTCTTCTCGACGTCGTTCCTCATGCGTCCGATCGGCAGCTGGTTCTTCGGCCGCTATGCAGACCGGAAGGGCCGCAAGGCTGCGCTGACCCTCAGCGTCACCATGATGTCGGCCGGATCGTTCGCCATCGCAATCCTCCCGACGCAGGACGTGATTGGGCTCTGGGCACTGATCCTGCTGGTGCTCATCCGTGTTGTGCAGGGTTTCTCGGTGGGCGGCGAATACGGCACCAGCGCCACTTACATGTCCGAGGCCGCGACTGCCAAGCGCCGCGGCTTCTTCTCCAGCTTCCAGTACGTGACGCTCATCGGCGGGCAGATGCTGGCGTTGCTGGTGTTGGTAATCCTGCAGAACACCATGAACAAAGAAGACCTGACCGCGTGGGGCTGGCGGATTCCTTTCGCGATCGGTGGCGTGGCTGCGTTGGTTGTCCTCTGGCTTCGCCGGTCCATGGAAGAAACCCTTTCCGCCGATCAGCTCCGCGCCGCGCACGTCAAGGTTGAGGGCGAGGCACAGCCGGGCACCATGAAGCTCCTGTTCACCAAGCACTGGAAGCCGCTGCTCATCTGCATTGGCATCACGCTCGGTGGCACGGTGGCGTTCTACACGTACACCAACTTCATCCTGAAGTTCATGAACGATACGTCCGGCATCGCAAAGACCGATACGTCCGTCATCAACTTCTGGGCTTTGTTCATCTTCATGCTGCTCCAGCCGGTTTATGGCCTGATTTCCGACAAGATCGGCCGCAAACCGTTGCTGATCTGGTTCGGCGTCACCGGTGTGCTGTTCACTTGGCCGCTGCTCTCCACATTGTCCGGAACCAAGGATCCGTTCGTTGCGTTTCTCCTGATGCTCGGCGGCCTGCTCATGGTTGGCGGCTACACCTCGATCAACGCACTGGTGAAGGCTGAGCTGTTCCCCGCCTCGATCCGTGCCCTGGGCGTTGGCCTGGGATATGCGATCGCAAACTCGCTGTTCGGTGGCACGGTTCCGCTGATTGGTGCCGCCCTGCAGAAATCCGGGCAGGTGGACATGTTCTTCACCTACGTAACTGCAGCGATCTTCATCTCGCTGCTGGTGTACATCTTCGCGCTGAAGAACAAGAAGGCCACGCACCTGGATACCGAGCAGGGAAGCGCGTTCGCCGCGAAGGACCTTGGCTCGCGGGATGCCGACGAGGACAAGAAGGATCTCGCCCGCGCCTGAATCAGCTGGGTTGTGAGGCCCGTTCTGCGCTCTTTGGTCACTCCGAAGGGCGCGGAGCGGGCCTCACAACGTTAAGCTCTAGTAGCGAACCAGCCCACCAGCCCATAAGGATCAGACCGTGCACGTGCTCATCGTCGAGGATGACGACGCCATGGCGTCCGCCTTGAGCGCTGCCGTTGCATCCGCCGGCCACAAAGCCACAAGGGTGTCCCGTGGCGAGGACGCGTTCCTGGGGCATCGGCATCACGAAGTGATCCTGCTCGATCTCGGTTTGCCGGACTTGGACGGTCTGGAAGTGCTACGGAAGCTGCGACAGGTCACGCAGGTCCCCATTCTGATCCTCACTGCGCGCGACGACGAACGAAGCGTGGTCCTGGGTCTTCGTTCCGGTGCCGATGACTATCTGGTCAAGCCTGTGAAGCTTGTGGAATTGCTGGCAAGGATCGAAGCTGTGACGCGCCGGACCCACCGTGCCGGGCCTGCGGCACCCCACAGCATCCAGGTGGGAGACGTCAGGGTGGACCTGGACCGCAGGATCGCATCTGTTGGCGAAAGGGAACTCTCCCTGACCGCAACAGAGTTCGAACTTCTCAGCCTCCTGGCAAGGAATGCAGGATCAGTGGTGACAAGGGAACAGATCCTCGATGCCCTCTGGGGTGATGCCTTCGTAGCCAACTCGAGGTCCCTCGACGTCCACCTCACCGGCCTCCGGTCCAAACTCCAGCTGCCCGGTTTCATCATCAACGTCCGCGGCGTGGGATACCGCGTGGAGCAGGGATGAAACTCCGCGTCCTGGCCATCCTGAGCGTGATCGCAGTGCTCATTGTGGTCACCGTGTCCAGCGTGATCCTGACGTCGGCCGGCAGGGAGCTCACACAGGAACTCCAGATCAACCGCGTCACGTCATTGAACCGCTTCGCCCAGCTTGCCAATGATGCGTCTGTGGACAATGACACCACCCAGCTGCAACGCGAAATGGACCGCTATTCCGAGCTCTACGGTGAAGGGATCCTGATCCGCCTGCAGCCGCAGACAGTGCGCTCAGGCGGCCTTAGTGAGGACCGGGCCGAAGTCCGTGAGGCATTGAACCGGGCGAGCTTGAATCTCAGCGACACCACGCTCAGCCCGCTCAGGCCCTTCGGATCCGGGACGGAAGTCATCTCGAGGTCCTTCGGTACAGCCAGCCAGGTGCTTGGGGAGGTCGTCCTTGAAGTCAATCCCGAGGCGGCCCGGCAGAAATTGCGGGAGCGGTGGCTCGTCGTCGGGCTTGCCGCAGTGGCGCTCGGGGCGCTCCTGCTCCTGGCGGCGGCCCGCGTCACCGCCTGGGTTCTGCGGCCGGTCCATCGCCTGAGCAACGCCGTCCACGAACTTGAGACGACGGGCAAGACGAGCCACCTTCCCGACGCCGGTCCGCCCGAGCTGCGGGAGCTGAGTCGTTCGTTCACCGCAATGGCCAACACCGTCACGGAGAGCATCGATTCGCAGCGCCAACTGATCGCCGACACATCGCACGAACTACGGAACCCGGTGGGTGCGTTGCGGCTCCGGATCGATCTGCTGCAATTGGCCCTGAAGTCGGCGCCCGAGAAAGCCGCCGCGGCCGGCGTGGTTGCTGAGCTTGAGCGTGTGGAGGCAATTCTCGACGGCGTGCTGAAGCTGGCTACGGCTGAGCACCGCGCTTTCGAGGGATCTGCCCGCGCAGATGGCGCAACCGGGCACAAACACCACACGGTCATCGACCCCTTCCCTGTCCTGCAGGGCGAGGTGGAGCGGGCGATGCCTGCTGCTGAACGCGCTGGTTCGACCATCATGCTGATGCAGCCGGAGCAACCGCTCCACCTCGCCTGCAACCCGGACGAATTGGCGCACATGGTGGGTGAGCTTCTGGCCAACGCCATCAAGTACGCCCCTGGCGCCCGGATCACGGTGGCAACGAACCAGACAGAAGGAGGGGCCGCCGTCGAGATTTCCGACGACGGTCCCGGGCTTTCCGCCGAGCAGCGCACCGCCTCCACAACGCGGTTTTGGCGGGCGCCGCAGCACAGCAAGATCGCCGGGAACGGCTTGGGCATGACGATCGTGGACCGTTTGGCGCATGCGAACGACGGTGAGCTTGTGCTTGAGGGAAGAGAACCGCACGGGCTGACGGCCCGCCTTGAATTTCAGCAAGCGCCCGGAGGCCGGGATGACTAGCAGGATCATGCCAAGAAGGGCAGTTCTTAGAGCCGGGCTGTCGATCGGTTTGGCTGGCGTACTGCTGCCGGTTTCCACCTCCTGCACCCCTGACGAGAAGCCGCAAAAGCTAACGGTCGCCGGGGGTGAACCAGGTGGCTTTTACCTGGAGTTCGCAACCTTGTTCGCGGAGTTGCTCCAACGCGAGGGTGTAGCCGAAACCGCCGTGCCGCTGACCACTGGCGGAAGCCTGGAGAACATCCGGCGCGTGTTGTCCGGCGAGGCGACGTTCGCCGTCGCGCTTGCCGACGCAGCTGCCCAGGCTGCAGCCACCCTGCAGCCTGGCGGGAATCTTGTGGCGCTCGGAAAGGTGTATCAAAACTATGTTCATTGCATCGTGCGCGCGGACAGCGGTCTCCGCTCCTTCGCCGATCTGGCCGGGAAGACGGCCGGTGTTGGCGAGGTGGGCTCGGGAACATCACTGACCGTGCCGCGCATCATCTCCGCAGCACCGGCGGGAATGGGTCTCAAGCAGGTGAATCTCGGGCTGAACCAAGGCTTGGCAGCGTTGCGCGATGGCTCCATCGATGCCCTCTTCTGGTCCGGCGGCGTGCCAACCGCCGCCATCGCATCCACGGCCAATGAAATCGGACTCCGCCTGATGGACCTATCCGAACACATCAAGGCCATGCGCGAACAGTACGGAGTGTTCTACGACCGTGTCCTGATCCCCGCCAAGAGCTACGGGGACGCCTCTGCAACGTGGACCGTGGGTGTGGCCAACCTGCTCCTGTGCCGCAGCGACCTGGCCGACCACCTGGTTTCTGAGTCCGTGAAACTGCTGGTGCAACGGGCTCAGGAGCTGGTCCCGAAGACGAGCACCGGAGTGCAATTCCTCAGCCCTGAGACGCTCATCAACACCGCGGGCGTGCCCCTTCACCCGGCGGCCGAAACCGCCTATCGGACACTTCACGGCTAACGCGCGCGCTGCCGCCGTGCCCCAAAAATCGGGGCACCACCGCGCAAATGGCAAGATGTAAGACATGACTTCAGCCGTTGCACCTGCCATTGCACTGACCATCGCCGGCTCCGAAGCGACCGGCGGTGCCGGCGCGCAGGCCGACCTCAAGACCTTCCAGGAACTGGGAGTGTTCGGTATCGCGAACCTCACGTGCATTGTTTCCTTTGATCCCCAAGACAATTGGAACCACCGTTTTGTGCCGGTTGACTAGCAAGTCATTGCGGACCAATTGGAAGCGACGACGGCGGCCTACGGTCCCGCTTCGGGCGCACCTTCGGTTCTGGATACGGTGAAGATCGGCATGCTCGGGAGCCCGGCAACCATCGGCACTGTTGAGCGGGCGTTGGCCGATGGCGCTTTCGCGAACGTGGTCCTTGACCCGGTCCTGATCTGCAAAGGACAGGAGCCTGGCCACGCCTTGGATACCGACCAAGCCTTGAAAGCGCAGATCCTGCCTCTGGCGACGTTCGTGACACCCAACCATTTCGAGGCCGAATCACTGTCCGGACTTCAGATCACCGATGAGGACAGCCTGAAGGACGCTGCCATTCGCATCCACGAGATCAGCGGCGCAGCAGTCCTCGCCAAAGGTGGGGTGCGGCTGGAAGGCCCGGACGCCGTCGACGTTTACTACGACGGCGAAACGCTGGAAATCCTCCGCGCTCCGAAGGTTGGCGACGTGGCCGTGTCCGGTGCCGGCTGCTCCCTGGCTGCGGCGGTGACGGCTGAACTGGCCAAGGGTGCCACGCCGCTGGAAGCTGCCCGCACCGCGAAGGCGTTCGTTACCGCTGGTATTGCGAACCGCGTGGCGTCAGGTGCTCCGTTCGACGCCCTGTGGCAGGGCGGATCCCGCTAGCGCGAGACCTTGCCCATGAGCGAGGCTATCGGACGCAGGAACAGCGGGCGGGCCAGGAACCAGGCGGCCGCAGTAAAGACGATTGAGGCCGCGAAAATGCCGAAGCCCCACCAGCTGTAGTCGTTGTTCGAGGCGTACATGTGGTTCAGGTTGTTCAGCGCACCGGTGGCCAGGACCAGGGTGACGTGGACGATCACGAACGCCACAAAGTAGATCATCACCGGGAAGTGGATCTGGCGGGCGAGCTCGATGGGGTAGAACTTGTTGATCGCTGCCTTTTTCGGCCACGCACCGGACATCCGAAGGCCGGTGATGATTGCCAGCGGCGCGGCGATGAAGACGGTGACAAAGTACGTCAGCAGCTGCAGGCTGTTGTAGTTGTTCCAGCCGTTCTCAACCGGCCAATTAAGCGACGCGTACTGCAAGGCGGCGGACAGAGCGTTGGGGAAGACGTCCCAGTTGGTGGGGATGATCCGCAGCCATTGGCCGGTCGCGAAGAGCAGGACGATGAAAATGATGCCGTTCAACACCCACAAGGCGTCCAGCGTGAGATGGAACCAGAGATCCAGGCTGATCTTTGTGGGCGGGTTCTTGGTCTTGATGAAGCCTTTGTTGTTCCGGGTCCAGTTCGCGGCGGGTCGCGTGGTGGTGCGGACCTGCCAGCCGGATCGGATGATCAGGACCAGGAAGAACATGTTGAGGAAGTGCTGCCAGCCGAGCCAGGCAGGGAAACCTGTGGGCGTGCCTTCGGGGATCGCTGAGTGTCCAGGGTAATCCACCAGGAACTGTTGGACGGGTTGCAGCGTCCGCAGCCACTGCGCGATGAGCACCAGGACCAGCGCCACCACCAACGCTATGGCGGTAACGACGACCGGCTTGAACCACCTGTTCGACGTGATCCCGGACGACTTGCTTGAAACGGACATCAGGCCGCGTTCCTCTCTGGCTTGTTTGGCGTGCGACCAGTTGGCGCTCTCTCATAGCGATTCAACCAGTTGCAGCGCGACGGTAAAAACGGCACCCGGGTTTCGAGGCGTTTGACGTCAAAAATCGCAGCATTCGGATACATACCGCAACACATATTTCTAGAACGAGCTTCTAAGATTGTTTCCTTTAGTTGATTGACGGTCAAGGGGTTTGGTTGCTTAAAGTTTCAGATTGGTGAAGGTACGATTCCAGAAAGAAGCCCGACGACACTCCGGCAAAACTTCATGTCGCGGCGAAGGGAGCATCCTTGGTTCGGAAAACATCCAACGCGGCAGTCCATGCCGGCTCGTGGCAATGGACCCGGACAGCCGCCACCCGACGAAACCTCCTGGATGCGGCGAGGGACGTTTTCTGCGAGCACGGCTTCACCGACGCCAGCATTTCGGATGTCGTGGCCCGTTCCGGGTCAAGCGTCGGCAGCCTGTATCACCACTTCGGGGGCAAGACCGAACTCTTCCTGGCACTCTGGGACGATTATCAAAACGAACATGAAAGGCTCGTCGCCGCGGCTGTAGCAAAGGCCAGGAAGTCAGGCGAGAACGATCCGCTGGCCCTGTTCAACGTGGGCAGCCGCAGCTACTTCGACTACACCTGGAAACACCGGGACCTGGAGCGGGTCTTCATCGAAGGTGATACTCCCCCTGGGTTCGAGGTACTGCGGCGCGAACGTGGACGCGAGTGGGTTCGGCAAAATTCCGTGCTGCTGGGAGCCAGCGATGACACTCTGGGAAAGCTCACGGTCGCGGTCATCACGGACATCGTCACTCTGGCCGGGAACGAGGTCGCCTTGAGTTCGTCCAAACGGGAGGCAGACGACGTCGTTGAGGCTGCGGCAGTGCTGGTGGGACGGCTGGTTCGCTAGCTCAACGCTCTCTCACATCCGGGCCCATTTCCCCCATCGCTCTCTCACTTCCCAGCTCGTTCCGGCGGTTGCTCTCTCACTTCCCGTCCCTCAGCGTGGATCAGCAACCCAACCCGTGAACAACGGCATGCCGGTTTCAACGTGCACAATCTGGTAGTGGAACGGGTGGTCAAGGACGATTTCACGATCCGGAATCATGGCTGCGGAGTCTTTGGCGTTGACCTGGGTCACCGCGGATGCGATGGTTCCCTTTTCAGCAACGGTAACGTTGGCTGCTTGCGCCGCCTGCGTCAGTTTCATGCCCTGTTGGATTACATCGAAATCGGTGTCCGTGGCGAGGGTCTCCTTGAGTCCGAGCGTTTCGAAGACCCTTCGCAGGTCGAACGTGGTCTTGTGGTCCCACTTAGGCAGGCTGATCTGGACCATGTCCTGCGCCGCGCGTCCCAACCGTGCTGCCGCGTCCGAAAGCACCTCCGGCGAAACCGCAGCCGGACTTTCGGAACCCGGAGTACCGCCGTCGGGCAGTACCAGCCGCATGACGAAACCTTCGGCGTAAGGCAAGTCCACAGCTTTCCATCCGACGCCTTCGGCGTACGCCATGCTGAGGCCTCCGTGCATAGTAGGAACGGAGACGACTTCCCCGCCGGCCTTGCGGAAGGGCTGATCCGACGTGTCGTTGGCATCGAAGGGCGTCTGCCAAGCCGCGGCGAAGTAGAGCGCGTTGAGCAGACTGAAGGTGTTATCGGGATCGTACTTTGCGGGTGCTTCCTTGATCCTCCCGCCCGTGTTCATGCTTACCCATTGGTCGATGGCAGGTTTGGTCGCCGCCTCATCCTGGAAGGACACCGGGTACACACCCGTGCCATAGTGCTTTGCGAGCGTGGCCAGAAAGTCCTTTCCGGTGGGGATGCCCTTGTCGACGAACAGTCCGTTGGCTGCGTGCATGACGGGTTTGCGTGGCGGGTCGTCCTCGTCCACGCTTCCGGGGTCGCCGTCATACTTTTCCAGCGCCGCGAGTACGGCGTTCATGGCTTCGTCGCGACCCTCGATGGGCAACGCCAGGACTGAATCCATCTCAGCGGCCGTTTCACCGGATGCTCCGGCTCGCAGCATGCCGAGCGCGAACAACAGGCTGGCGGGCGACGAAACAACGTTCCCGTTCGCGGCATCCCCTCCGTCCGCGAGCAGTGTCGCGCCGAGCTTGCGCGCAGAGGCATTCAGCGCCTCACGTTGGGCAGGGTAATCCGCCGCTTGGACCGAAACCCGCGTAACGCCGTCGGCCTTTAAGAGCCCGACGTCGGCTGGTTGCGGCGCGCAGGCACTGATTGTCGCCGAACCGCTCGCCAACATGGCTGCCGCTACTACCGCGACCACCTTCCGAACTCGATACATGCTGATCCCCCCATTTAGTGTTCTCCTCAGATGCTGCACGCTTTGCCTTCGGAACTCACGCGATCTGAGAGAGGGATTGCCGAATGTGGCCGGAATGTGAGCGAGCATCACGGAAAAGCGGTCAGGAAGTGAGCGAGCATCACGGAAAAGCAGGTGGGAAGTGAGCGAGCATCAGGTTAGCGCGCCGAGTGCGCCGCCAGGAAGCTGTACACCTCGGTCTCGTCCACGCCAGGGAACGCGCCGGGCGGCATGGCAGCCAGCAAGTGTGAGTGGGCACGGGCGGACGGCCAGGCGTTTCCGGCCCACTCGTTGGCCAGGGACGCCGGTGGCCGCTTGCAGCAGTTCGGATCGGGGCAAGTTGAGGTTGCCCGGGCAGTCGTCTCGCGCCCGCGGAACCATTTCACATGCTGGTACGGCACGCCGATGCTCAGCGAGAATTCGCCGCTGGCCGAGCGCTCGGTGCGGGCCGTGCACCAGTAGGTACCCGAAGGCGTGTCCGTGTATTGGCTGTATGCGCTGAACTTGTCCGGCACGTCGAACACTGCCCGCGACGTCCAGGCCTTGCACGACGGCTGACCTTCGATGGCGCCCGTGTGGTCCTGTGGGAACGTCACGCCGTCGTTCTCGTAGGCCTTGTAGATGATGCCGCTCTGGTGGGTCTTCTGAAAGTGTGTGGTGATGCCGAGGTGCTTGGTGGCCAGGTTGGTGAAGCGGTGGGCAGCGGTCTCATAGGACACAGCGAAGGCGTCGCGGATGTCCTCCACGGCGATTTCCTTGGCGGCCTTGGCCTTTTGGAGGAACTCAACGGTGGCATGCTCCGGCAGGAGCAGCGCAGCAGCGAAATAGTTGGTGGCCACGCGCTGGGCCAGGAAATCCCCGTAGTTGCGGGGAGTCTCGTGCCCCAGGACGTAGTGGCCAAGCGCCTGCAGGAGTACCGAACGCGGGTCGTGATCCTGCCGCTGGTTCTGCGTTAGATAAATTCTGCGGTTCTTCAAATCCGTCACGGAGCGCGTGGAATGCGGCAAATCACCCACGTGGTGGAGGGTGAATCCGAGGTTCTCGGCGATGTCCGCAATGACGTGCTGGCTCAGTGGTCCGGTGGTGTAGCCGACCCCTTTAAGGACTTTCTGCGCCTCGGCCTCATACTCGGGGAAATAGTTACCGCGCTCACGCATCATGGCACGCAACTCGCCGTTCGCGCGGCGGGCTTCTTCCGGCGTCGCGACCTGCTCGTTAAGTTTGCGTTCGAGCTCCTGAAGCAGCCCCACCTGCGACTCCAGCACATCCAGCGGAAGCCGCGAGCTGATGCGGATTTTGGGCAGGTTCAGGGACTCGTAGAGCGGTCCGCGCTGGTACCGTTCCAGCTCGATCTCCAAGGCCGCTCGGCGGCTCGGCGGCTCGGCACCGAGCAGCTGGTCGATGCTCACGTTAAGCGAGCTTGCCAGCGACTGCAGCAGCCCGAGTTTGGGCTCGCGCTTGCCGTTTTCGATCAGGCTCAACTGGCTGGGCGCGGTCCCGACGGCGGCACTCAAGTCGTCCAGCGTCAGGCCGGCCTGCTTGCGCAAGTGGCGCACGCGGCGGCCAAGGCTGATGACGTCCAGTTCGGGGGACGTAGGGGACGACGACGGCGACGCGACTTCGCGATTCCAGCTCACAGGCGACATTTCTTGAGAATACGCGAAGAACTGCATTTCTTTCCATAGTTTTCCTCTAGAAAGGCTATTGAAAGTGCAGAAAAGTAGGTCTCACGAAAAGAAACACAGACCCCCGGTAAGCCGGCCGACGCAGCAAAGACGCAGCGGAAGCCGGCCCGGGCACCACCAAGGAGACATGCAATGACCGCATCATTTGAACCAGCAGAGTCCGCACAGACTGCAGAGCAGCAGGCAGCAGCGCTGGAACTTGAGTGGTCCGCCAACCCGCGTTGGGAAGGCGTCACCCGTGATTACTCGGCCACCGACGTCGTCCGCCTCCGCGGTCGCGTCTCTGAAGAGCACACCCTGGCCCGCCGCGGATCCGAGAAGCTGTGGAAGCAGCTCACCGAGGAGGCTCCCACCGGCGGCTACACCAACGCCCTGGGTGCCCTGACCGGCAACCAGGCTGTGCAGCAGGTCAAGGCCGGCCTCCGTGCCATCTATCTTTCCGGCTGGCAGGTTGCCGCGGACGCGAACCTCTCGGGCCAGACGTACCCGGACCAGTCCCTCTACCCGGCCAACTCCGTCCCCCAGGTTGTCCGCCGCATCAACAACGCCCTGCTTCGCGCAGACCAGATCGAATATGCCGAGGGCGTCAAGACTGTTGAGGACTGGTTGGTTCCGATCGTCGCCGACGCCGAAGCCGGCTTCGGTGGCCCGCTGAACGCCTACGAACTCATGAAGTCCATGATCACCGCCGGCGCCTCGGGCGTTCACTGGGAAGACCAGCTCGCATCGGAGAAGAAGTGCGGTCACCTCGGCGGCAAGGTTCTGATCCCCACCCAGCAGCACATCCGGACCCTCAACGCAGCACGCCTGGCAGCCGACGTCGCCGGTACCCCGACCGTCGTCATCGCCCGCACCGACGCCGAAGCCGCAACGTTGATCACCTCCGACGTCGACGAGCGAGACCAGGAATTCATCACCGGCGAACGTACCGCCGAGGGCTTCTACAAGGTCCGCAACGGCATCGAACCCTGCATCGCCCGCGCCAAGGCCTACGCGCCGTACTCGGACCTCATCTGGATGGAGACCGGCACACCGGACCTGGAGTTGGCCCGCAAGTTTGCCGAGTCGGTCAAGGCAGAGTTCCCGGACCAGATGCTTTCCTACAACTGCTCCCCGTCGTTCAACTGGCGCAAGCACCTGGACGACAGCACCATTGCCAAGTTCCAGCGCGAACTCGGTGCCATGGGCTTCACGTTCCAGTTCATCACCCTGGCCGGCTTCCACGCCCTGAACTACTCGATGTTCGACCTCGCCCACGGCTACGCCCGTGAAGGCATGAGCGCCTACGTCGAACTCCAGGAGAAGGAATTCGCCTCCGAGTCCCGCGGCTACACCGCCACCAAGCACCAGCGCGAAGTCGGCACCGGCTACTTCGACGACATCGCCACCGCGCTCAACCCGAACGCATCCACCCTGGCCCTGGTGGGATCCACCGAAGAAGGCCAGTTCCACTAAAACTTGCCCAAGTAAGTAGCAGTAGATGCCGTTATGAACGTCCAAAACGGCATCTACTGCGACTCAGTTGGGTCCCTGAAAGGACACTCCCATGAACAGCTTCACCGACAACTTCACTATCAACGGCATCACCATCACCGCGCAGCCCATTTGCCGGCAGAACGAGGTCCTCACGCCGGACGCCCTTGAGTTCATCGGCAAGTTGCACCGGGCTACGGCTGATCGTCGTCAGGAGCTGATGCAGGCACGGCATGCCCGCCGCAACCAGATTTCCAGTGGCCAGGATCCCCGTTTCCTGCCGCAGACCGAGGCCATCCGGAATGACCCGTCGTGGCGCGTCGCTCCCCCGGCTCCGGGCCTGGAGGACCGCCGCGTGGAGATCACGGGCCCGGTGGATAAGAAGATGACCATCAACGCCCTGAACTCGGGTGCGAAGGTGTGGCTGGCCGACATGGAAGATTCCTCCACACCGACGTGGCGCAACGTCATCCAGGGCCAGCTGAACCTGACCGACGCGCTGGAACGGCGCATCGACTTCACCTCCCCCGAGGGCAAGGAATACAAGCTCAAGCCTGCAGGGGACCTGCCCACCATCGTGGTCCGTCCCCGTGGCTGGCACCTGCCCGAGAAGCACATGCTCATCGACGGCAAGCCGATCGCCGGTGGCGTAGTGGACTTCGGGCTCTTCTTCTTCCACAACGCCCGCCGCCTTCTCGCCCAGGGCAAGGGCCCGTACTTCTACCTGCCCAAGATCGAGAACCACCTCGAAGCCCGCCTGTGGAACGACATCTTCGTCCTGGCCCAGGACCTGCTCGGCATCCCTCAGGGCACCATTCGCGCCACCGTGCTGATCGAAACCATCACCGCCGCATTCGAGATGGAAGAGATCCTCTACGAACTGCGGGACCACGCTTCGGGGTTGAATGCCGGCCGCTGGGACTACATCTTCTCCCTGATCAAGAACTTCCGCACCCGCGGCCCGCGCTTCGTACTCCCGGACCGCGGCCAGGTAACCATGACCCAGCCGTTCATGCGCGCCTACACCGAACAACTCGTCCGGGCCTGCCACCGCCGCGGTGCCATGGCCATCGGCGGCATGGCTGCAGCTGTTCCGAACCGCAAGGACGAAGCCGCCAACCAGGCCTCGTTCGAGAAGGTCCGTGCAGACAAGACCCGTGAAGCCAACGACGGCTTCGACGGCTCCTGGGTTGCCCACCCGGACCTAGTGCCCGTGGCCCGCGAAGTGTTCGACTCCGTGCTCGGTGACAAGCCGAACCAGCTGGACCGCAGCCGCGAGGACGTCACCCCGGATGACCGGGCGCTGATCGACATCGCCAGCACCGAAGGCACCATCACCGAGGCCGGCGTTCGCCTGAACATCGAGGTAGGCATCCGCTACATCGAGTCCTGGCTCAGGGGCAACGGAGCCGTGGCCATCCACAACCTCATGGAAGACGCCGCCACCGCCGAGATCTCCCGCTCCCAGCTCTGGCAATGGATCCACTCCCACGCCATCACCGATCAAGGCGACATCATCAGCCGTGAATGGGTCCAGGACATGCTGGACGAGGAATACGCCCGACTGGAACGCTTCGACGGAGACCGCTTCGCTGACGCCCGCGCCATCTTCGAAGAAGTCACCCTGGCCGAGGAATTCCCCACCTTCCTGACAATCCCGGCCTACGCCCGCTTCCTCACCGAAGCCCGTGAAGAGGCCACGGAAGAGGAACTCGTCGCCGCCTAGCCCTGGGTCGAGCGACACACCGAGCGCCGACGCTGGGCTGCCTGCACTCTTCGCAACAAGTGACCCCGATGGTCGGGGAGGCAGCCCAGCAGCGGAGTATCCACCCAACTAGGTCGCAGCTAAGCGCGTTTTGACGGCTCAAAACGCGCTTAACTGCGACCTAGTTGGGTAAACCCGACGGCGGCACTCACCTACCGCTGCCGGGCCACCCAGCGCACGGACAACGTAACGCACACACAGAACGCGAGCACCGAACCAAGGATCACCAGCAGCGGCACGGTCCAGCCCTCGGACACTCCATGGACGTACCCGATGACGGTTGGCGCCAAGGCTGCAACCAGGTAGCCCACACCTTGGACGACGGCGGACATCTTCCCTGCCGAGGCCTGGTCCTTGGCGAACTTGATGATGGCAATGAACACGACCGTGATGCCGCCACCCTGCGCAATGCCGCCCATGGAAGACCACATCCACCACAAACCAGGCGCCAGGAGCAAGCCCACGGGAACGGTCAGCCACAACGCACTCAAGGTGACGGCCACCGTCGTCGTACTGGCAAAGCGGGCCAAGAGCGGTACACCCAGACCGCCCACAATCGCGAAGATCTGGAACAGCGATGAGCCTGCACCGGCCTCGGCGGCGCCCATGCCGAGCTCGTCAGACAGGAAGCTCGGCAGCCACGCTGTGACCCCGTAATAGGAGAACGCTTGGCCGGCGAAGCCAAGCGTCAGGCCAGCGGTTAGCCAGGCCACGCCGGCAACCTTCCCCGGCCCGGAGGGAGAAGCAGCCGGAACCGCGGATGGCACAAACGCCCGGCGCGCACCAACAGTTGGCACCCAGAACAGGATTGCGGCCAAGGCCAGGAGTGCACTCGCCGCGAGGGAAAGCCGCCAGCCCACCAGTTCAGCAAGCGGCGCAGTGGCCACCGAGGTAAGGAAGGACCCGATGTTCAGCGCCGCCGTGTAGACGCCCATTGCAGTTGCCTGCCGCCGCGGCGCAAAGTCGCGCCGGATGATGAGCGGCACGGCGATATTGCCGATCGTAATAGCCACACCGATGATCACCGTCCCCACCATCACCGGAATACCACCGCCGCTGGAGCGGATCACGACGCCGGCCAGCACGCCGAGCAGCGTGAGCATCACCGCGAATTCGGCACCCAACCTGCGGCCGGCCATCGATGCCAGCGGCGAAGCAAGCGAGAAGCAGAGCACGGGGATACCGGTCAGCAGACCCAGTTCAACTGGCGAGAATCCGAGGTCGGCCTGCAGCGAATCCACCACGGGGGCCACGGCTACGAACGGCCCACGCATGTTGAGCGCGATCAGCCCAATGCAGGCAAGGATCAACCATCCCCGGGGAACTTTGGCGAGGAACTGGCTCATGGCGTGCGTTGAAAGGTGGCGGGAAACGTTTTCATCACCTTCATTGCTATCACGGCGCCACCGGCCATCCGGTCACAAACGGCGTCTATCCCGTTGCTTGGAGCGTGGCTTCAATCACTGCCGGTGAGAGCACGTACTGCGTCACCATCTGGCTGGCGCCCAGAATTGCGGCCCGGTCACCGGCCATGGAAATACCGATCCGCAGGTGCGTGGTGGCCAACGGCAGCGAGCGCCGGTACACAACCTCGCGAATGCCGGCAACCAGGTGTTCGCCAGCCTCCCCCACGCTGCCGCCGATGATGATCATGGACGGATTGAGCAGGTTGACCACTGTGGCCAGCACATCCCCGACGTCCCGTCCCGCCTGCCGCAGCGCCTGGATGGCCTGCAAATTTCCTTCGGCTACCAGGCGGAGAACGTCCGCTCCCGTGGCGGCTTCGAGCCCTTGCGCCTTGAGTTGGCGCGCGACGGCGGGACCTGAGGCGAGCGCTTCGAGGCATCCATAGTTGCCACAACGGCAGAGGACGTCGTCGCCGCGGGGCACCCTCACGTGGCCGAGGTCCCCTGCAGTGCCGTTGGCGCCGCGTTGCAGCTGGCCGCTGCTGATGATCCCTGCGCCGATGCCGGTGGCGACTTTGATGAACAGGAAATTCTCGTGGTCAGGCCAGTAGGCTGTCCGTTCGCCGAGCGCCATGATGTTGACGTCGTTGTCCACCAGCACGGGTACTGGCAGTGAGCGCTGGACGTAAGGGACGACGTCGAATCCGTCCCAACCGGGCATGATGGGCGGCTTGACCGGCCGTCCGGTGGCGTGTTCCACAGGGCCCGGAAGGCCGATACCCATTCCTGCGAGGTCGCCCGGTTCCCGTCCCGCTTCGGCGAGCAATTCGCGGCCCGCGCTGATGACCTTGCCCAGCACAACCTCGGGGCCGTCCGCGACTTCCTGCGAGAGGCGCCGTTCGGCGAGGACACTTCCATTGAGGTCTGTGACGGCGACAATCACGTGGGTCGCTCCGACGTCGACGGCCAGGACTACGCGCGCGGCCGGGTTGAAGGCAAAGCGCGACGGCGGCCTGCCGCCACTGGATGTTGCCTCACCGGCAGGGCCCACGAGACCGGATCCGATCAGGGCGTCGATGCGGGAAGCGACGGTGGAGCGGGCGAGTCCTGTGGTGAGGGCAAGCTCAGCACGGGTCCGGGCCTGGCCGTCCCGGAGGAGCTGGAAGAGGTCCCCGGCACGTGAAAGGTTACCTGCGTCCTGCGCGGGGGCGTCTTTTCCGCCTTGGTGTCCGGGTCCTGAGGTCATGCCATTAGTGAAGCACGATTGCTTATGCGTGTCATGCAGCAGAAGTTTATCGGCGATATTTCAACTTTTGCTTGACGCTCGACAAAAGTCCCCCTAGGTTGTGAAGAGCAGCACATCACCCCCTTGGATGCCGGAAATCAACGGCATCGATTTGCCTCCACCACAACGACGAGGAGAGACAGTGTCATATTCGATCCAGCTCTACACGGTCCGAAAGGCCCTTGAAGAGGATCTGGCGGGAACCATCCAGCGCTTGGCCGATATCGGCTTCACCATGGTTGAGCCATACCGTTTTGTTACCAAGGCCGAAGAACTGAAGCGGGCTTTGACGGAGAACAACCTCACCGCGCCGTCCGGCCACGCTCCCTTGCTTAGCGATGACCAGGACGCAATCTTTGCCGCTGCGCAGCAGCTGGGTATCGGAACTGTTATTGACCCGCATGTTCCGATCGAGCGCTGGAACACCATCGAGGACATCAAGGCCACCGCGGAACAGCTCAACGCGGCCGCTGCCAAAGGATCCGAGTACGGCGTCCGCGTCGGTTATCACAACCACTGGTGGGAAATTGAGTCCGTCATCGATGGCAAAACGGCCATCGAACACCTGGCCGACCACCTCGATCCTGAGGTTGTGCTGGAGCTCGACACGTATTGGGCAGCAGTAGGAGGCCAGAACCCCGCTGAACTCCTGGCCCGGCTTGGTGACCGCGTGAAGTTCATTCACGTCAAGGACGGTCCCGTAACCTCGGACCCCTCGAGCCAGCTCGCCATTGGTGCCGGCCAGATGCCTATCTGGGACGTCTTGAACGCCGCCGGCTCACTTGAAGCAGCAGTCGTGGAACTGGACGACTTCCAGGGCGACATGTTCGATGCCGTAGAAGACAGCTACAACTACCTCAACGCCGGGAAGGTGTCCGCATGAGCCACGCAGCAGGAGCCGCCTTCGGTTCTCTGACATCAAGCCCTGTCGGTTCAGGCCCAGTGGGCGTCGGCATCATCGGCGCAGGTGTCATCAGCAAGCAGTACCTCGACAACCTTACAAGCTTCCCTGATGTCCGCGTTGTGGCGATCGGCGACTTGTTCGAGGAGGCCGCAGCCACCCGGGCCAACGAGTACGGCATTCCCGTGCACGGCGGCATTGATGCTGTCCTCGGCCACCCGGAGGTGGAGATTGTCATTAACCTGACCATCCCCGCTGCCCACGTGGAAGTTGCCACGCAGGCCGTGAACGCAGGCAAGCACGTCTGGAGCGAAAAGCCGTTCTCCCTGGACCGGGAAAGTGGCTTGGGCCTGCTCAAGGCAGCCGACGCAGCCGGCGTCAGGCTGGGTTGCGCCCCGGACACGTTCCTCGGCGCCGGCCTCCAAACTGCCCGCCGGATGATCGAACGCGGCGACATCGGCACTCCACTGACAGCATTGACCTTGATGCAGTCGCCGGGTCCGGAATCCTGGCACCCGAATCCCGCCTTCCTCTTCCAGGACGGTGCGGGCCCTCTGTTCGACATCGGCCCCTACTACCTGACCACGCTTGTGCAGACCTTCGGCAGCATCCGCAAGGTGGGCGCTTTCGGTTCCAAGTCCCGCGAAACACGCGTGATCGGCTCGGGTCCCAAGGCTGGCGAGACGTTCGACGTCACGGTCCCCACCCACGTCAGCTCCATCCTGGAGTTCGAGAACGGTGAATCTGCCCAGAGCATCTTCAGCTTCGATTCCCCGCTCAAACGCGCAGGGTTCGTGGAGATCACCGGTTCGGAGGCCACCATCGCGTTGCCGGACCCGAACAACTTCGACGGCGACATCAGGATTTGCGCCCTCGGCTCCGACGATTGGACAACCGTCCCTTCGGTCGGCTCAACTGCCAGCCGTGGAGCGGGCGTCCTGGAAATGGCCCGCGCCATCCGTGAGGGCCGGCCACACCGCGCCCAGGGTGAACTTGCGTTCCACATCCTGGACACGATGGCCTCCATCGCGGAGTCAATCGACAACCGAGCCTTCGTGGATGTGGAAAGTTCCGCAGCACAGGTCCCCGCGCTGCCCGAGGATTGGGATCCCACGGCAGCAACGCTTTCAGCCTAGTTTCAGCCAGCACCAGCTCGACGACGAGAAAACCGGAGCATCATGAAGAATCCCCTGAAAGTCCTATCGGCGGTTGCCGCGACGGCAGCCTTGGCACTGGGTCTCAGCGCCTGCGGTGGCGGCGGCAGTCCACAAGCAAGCAGTGACACCATCACGTACTGGGCATCGGACCAAGGCAACAGCCTGGACGACACCGCAGCCAAGCTGAAGCCGACGCTGGATCGTTTTACCGAAAAGACCGGAGTAAAGGTACAGCTGGAAGTCATCAGCTGGACCGACCTCTACAACCGCATTCTTACGGCCGTTACCAGTGGCGACGGTCCTGACGTCCTGAACATCGGCAACACGTGGGCCGTGACTCTTCAGGAGACGGGCGCTTTCGAGCCCGTGGAAGGTGAACTGCTCGAGGCCGTAGGCGGCAAAGACCGCTTCCTGAAGACCAGCTGGTCCACCGGTGGCGCGGAGGGCAAGACCCCCACGTCCGTGCCGCTCTACGGTTTGGCCTACAACATGTATTACAACACCAAGCTGTTCAAGGAAGCCGGGATCGAGAAGGCCCCCACAACCTGGGACGAGTTTGTAGCTGATGCCAAGAAGCTCACCAAGGACACCAACGGTGACGGCAAGCCCGATCAGTGGGGCTTCACCGCCGCCGGAGCATCCGTTTCCGCCAACTCGCACCAAGCCTTCGTTCGTGGCCTGCAAAACGGTGGCACCTTGTTCGATAAGGACGGAAAGCCCACCTTTGACAGCGATCCCCAGGTAGAGGGTGTCAAGCAGTTCGTAGACCTGATGGCCACGGAGAAGGTGATGTCGCCGTCGGACGCTGAACTGAGCCAGGGCAGCCAGAAGGTGGACAACCTCATCAACGGCAAGGCCGCCATGATGTTCGACCAGAGCCCGCTGAAGAACTTCGCTGCGCGCGACTTCAAGGACTGGGGTGTAGCCCCTATCCCCATGATGACCGCCGGAGCTACCGGTGACCGTGGCACCCAGAGCCACGTGGCCGGTATCAACCTCAGTGTCTTCAAGAACAGCGACAACAAGGCAAATGCCATTAAGCTGGCCGCGTTCCTGACCAGTGACGAAGAACAGATTGCCCTCAACAAGGCCTACTCCTCCCTGCCTGTAGTCACCGCAGCGTCGAGCGATGCAGCCTTCCAGACCGAAGAAGTCAAGGCCAAGAATGACGCCCTGGCCAACCACTCCCTGCCCATGCCGCTGATCGCCAAAGAAGGTCAGATGGAGACCCTCACCGGCACGGCAATCAAGAACCTCTTTGCCAAAGCAGCAACGGGAACTGTTTCCGAAGACGACATCCGGGCGGCCCTCAAGGACGCCAACAACCAGATGGCCGCGGCCCAGTAACCAGGCCCAGTGAGTGGGGACGCCACCACAAAGTGGTGTCCCCGCTCCGGCAAAGGAGTTTCCATGTCCCATTCAGCATTGGACAGCGGCCCGGCCGCTGCAGGCAGCACCCCTGCCGTTGATCCCGAGCCCGGCCAAGCACGGGCAGCAAGCACACCGCCTGTACGTAAAAGGCGTCGCTCATTCCTCCCTTACGGCTTGATCCTTCCGGCCGCGATTCTTGAACTCCTCATCCACATCGGCCCGATGCTCCTTGGGATCTGGATCGCGTTCATCTCCCTGACGCAGCTCAACCTCACCAACTGGCTCAACGCGCCGTTCGTGGGGCTCCAGAACTTCATCAACGGGCTAAACCCGGACAGCACCATCGGCCAGGCCTTCTTCAGCACGGTTGGCCGCACGCTGGGCTACACCATCCTGGTGGTCGGCTTCTCCTGGGTCCTCGGTATGGCAGGCGCGGTTTTCCTGTCCTCCAACTTCAGGGGACGTGCTCTTCTTCGCACGTTCTTCCTGGTCCCTTACGCACTCCCGGCCTACGTAGGAACCATCGCCTGGGCCTTCATGTTCAATCAGCGCGATGGTGCCGTGAACCAAATCCTGGTGGACACGCTTCACCTCTTCGGCGACGAACGCCCCTTCTGGCTGCTGGGCGAGAACTCCTTCGGAGCCATGGTGATAGTCAACGTATGGCAGTTGTGGCCGTTCGCCTTCCTCATGCTGATGGCGGCCCTGCAAAACGTTCCCACCGACGTCTACGAGGCAGCAGCCATTGACGGCGCTACGCTCTGGCAGCAGTTCCGACGCATCACCTTGCCCATGGTCCGCCCGGCCAACGGCGTGCTGCTCATGGTGATGTCGCTCTGGACGTTCAACCAGTTCAACGTTCCCTTCGTCCTGTTCGGAGCTACGTCTCCCAAGGAAGCCACCCTTATTTCCCCGTTGATCTACCAAAACTCCTTCGGCAGTTGGAACTTCGGCCTCGGCGGCGCAATGAGCGTACTGCTGCTGATCGCGCTGTTCATTGCCTCCGCTTTCTACATCCGCATGGTGCTGCCAAAGGGAGCCGACAATGATTGAGACACGCAACTTCCGGATCCTCAGGAACGTGGTCCTGACCATCCTGTCCTTGTGGGTGGCGGTTCCACTCTTCGTGGTGGTCTCCACCTCGCTGAAACCCCTTAAGGATGTCTCAGGGCTCTTCCAGTGGATTCCCCGGGAAATCACCGCGTCACCGTACCTGGACATCTGGACCACGGTTCCGCTGGCCAAGTACTTCCAGAACAGCCTCATCATCACCGTCTGCGCAACAGCGTGCTCAGTGACGGTCGCAGTCCTTGCCGCCTACGCCATTGCCCGGTTGCAGTTCAAGGGGAAGCGCGCCTTCAGCCTGACTGTCCTCTCCACCCAGATGTTCCCCGGCATCTTGTTCCTCCTGCCGCTATACCTGATCTTCACCCAGATCCGCAACATGACCGGCTTGCAGCTGCAGGGCTCCTACCTCGGGCTGATCATCACGTATATGACGTTCACCTTGCCTTTCGCCATCTGGATGCTGAGCGGCTACTTTGCCTCGATTCCAAAAGAACTGGAAGAGGCTTCGATGATCGATGGCACCGGCAGGATGGGAGCACTGTTCCGTGTGATCCTCCCTGTGGCCAAGCCAGGCATCATCGCAGTTGCCGTGTATTCATTCATCTCCGCCTGGGGCGAGGTTTTGTTCGCATCCGTGCTCACCAACGAGGCCACAAAAACGCTGTCCTTGGGGCTCAAGGCCTACGCCAGTGAATCGGACGTGTTTTGGAACCAACTCATGGCTGCTTCGGTTGTGGTCAGCCTGCCCGTCTTGATCGGATTCATCCTGGTCCAGAAACATCTGGTGGCAGGGCTCTCGTCAGGAGCAGTTAAGTAGGTTCACTGTTAAGTAGAGCCAACAGCCACTACAACCAATATCGGGCAACACAGGGCAACACCGGGCGATCATCAAAAGGAACGCAAATGTCGTATTCACTCCAGCTCTACACCGTTCGCAACGCCATCCAGGAGGACCTGCCTGGAACCATCAAGAAGGTCGCCGAGATCGGCTTCAGGCAGGTTGAACCGTACAACTTCGTGGCCACCGCCAAGGAACTCGGGGCCGCCTTGAAGGAGAACGGCCTTACTGCTCCTTCCGGGCACGCACCGCTTTTGAGCCAGGACCAGGACGAGATCTTCGCCGCCGCCAAGGAACTGGGCATCACCACCGTGATTGATCCCTTCCTCCCGGCGGAGCACTGGCAGGATGCCGGGACTATCCAGGGCACGGCGGTGAAACTCAATGCAGCGGCGAAGAAGGGTGCTGAATACGGCATCCGGGTGGGCTACCACAACCATGCGTGGGAGCTGGAGTCCACCGTTGAAGGTAAGACTGCCTTGGAGTACTTCGAAGGTCTGCTGGACCCTGATGTAGTCCTCGAAGTGGACACCTACTGGGTTGCCGTGGGTGGCCAGGATCCCGTTGAACTCCTGACTCGTTTGGGTGACCGGGTGAAACTCATCCACATCAAGGACGGACCGGCCACCACGGACACCAAAGCCCAGCAGCCCGCCGGCCAGGGCACCATCCCGGTCCTGGACGTCATCGCCGCAGCCAAATCGCTGGAAGTTGGCGTGGTGGAGTTCGATGACTACTCCGGCGATATTTTTGAGGGCATCACCGAGAGCCTGGCATTCCTGACCGCCGCAGCCAGCGCGCAGGCAGCCGAGGGAACTATTTCCCAGGAGGCAGGGGCATGAGGTTCTCTCCCTCCACCCGGAAGGGGCCCGTCGGTGTCGCCGTGATCGGTGCGGGCAACATCAGCAAGCAATACCTTGACAACCTCACCACCTTCCCGGATCTGAAGGTCCTGGTGATCGCGGACCTCTTCGAAGAGGCTGCCGAAGCGCGGGCCAGGGAATACGGGATCGCCGAGTGGGGCGGGGTAGACAAGGCACTGAACCATCCCGACGTCGAAATCATCGTGAACCTGACCATCCCGGCAGCGCACGTCGAGGTTGCAACGGCCGCGGTCACTGCCGGCAAGCATGTCTGGACCGAGAAGCCGTTCTCGCTGGACCGTGAATCCGGACTTGGCCTGCTCAAAGCCGCCGACGCCGCGGGGATGCGCCTGGGCACGGCCCCGGACACGTTCCTCGGCGCCGGGTTGCAGACCGCCCGCCGCATCATCGAGCGCGGTGATATCGGCACGCCGTTGACCGGGATGACCACTTTCCAGACGCCGGGCCCTGAATCCTGGCACCCGAACCCGGCCTTCTTGTTCCAGCACGGCGCCGGCCCGCTGTTCGACATGGGCCCTTATTACCTCACCGCACTGATCCAGACCTTCGGCTCGGTCCGCAGGGTGGCCGCCGTCGGCTCGTCCGCCAAGGCGACCCGCGTGATCGGTTCCGGTCCGAAGGCCGGGGAGGAATTCGCCGTCGAGGTCCCCACGCATGTCTCCGCGATGGCGCAGTTCGAAAGCGGCGCATCCTCGCACAGCGTGTTCTCCTTCGAATCGCCGCGCCAGCGAATGGGTTTCGTGGAAATCACCGGCTCGGAGGCCACGCTCTCGCTGCCTGACCCGAACTATTTCGACGGCGACCTCAAGCTCTGGCGCCCCGGCGCGGAAGAGCCCGAGATCATTCCCTCCACAGGACCGGCCAACGGCCGCGGCCTGGGCGTGCTGGACATGGCCCGTGCCCTCCGCTCAGGCGCCCCGCACCGCGCCACCGGCGAACTGGCCTACCACGTGCTGGACACCATGGTCTCGATTTCCGAATCCGTGGAATCCGGCTCTTTCGTGGACGTCACCAGCAACGCGCCCGCCTCCGAACCAGTCCCGGAGGACTGGGCGCCGGAAACCGCAACTCTCCAGGCAACCGCAACTCCGTAAGTAACGAGGAACCACACCATGAGCACCCCCGCCCACACTGACCAGAGCCAGGGCAACCCGCAACCTACCCGCACATTGGGGGTGGCCGCCATCGGCTACGCCTTCATGGGGAAGGCCCACTCGAACGCGTGGCGGAACGTGGCCAGCTTCTTCGACGTCCCGGCCATCGAGCAAAAAGTCCTCGTCGGCCGGGACGCCGATGCCGTCGCTGAAGCCGCAGCAAAGTACGGTTGGACCGAGTCCGCCACCGACTGGCGATCCGTCATTGCCCGGGACGACATCCACATCGTCGATATCTGCGCCCCGGGCTGGATGCACGCCGAAATCGCCATCGCCGCCCTTCAGGCCGGCAAGCACGTCCTCGTGGAAAAGCCTTTGGCGAACACGATCGCGGAGGCGGAAGCCATGACCACTGCCGCCGCAGCCGCCCGTGAGAAGGGCGTGCAGTCGATGATCGGTTTCAACTACCGCCGGGTCCCCGCTTTGGCGCTCGCTAAAGAACTGATCGCCGAAGGCCGGCTCGGCACGGTCCGCCACGTCCGGGCCGCCTACCTGCAGGACTGGCTCTCCGATGCCGAGTCCCCGATGACCTGGCGGCTCCGGAAGGAAACCGCCGGCTCCGGGGCGCTGGGCGACATCGCCTCGCACGCCATCGACCAAGTCCTGTTCCTCCTGGGTGACGCCGTCACCGAGGTCACGGGCCGCCTGCACACCTTCGTGGACCGCCGCCCCGGGCCAAATGGCCCGGAAGATGTCACGGTCGACGACGCAGCCTGGGCCACGCTGACCCTCGCCTCCGGGGCAATCGCCTCGGTGGAAGTCAGCCGGGTAGCGACCGGCCAGAAGAACTCCCTCAGGCTCGAAATCTACGGCGACAAAGGCACCATCCTGTTCGACCTCGAGAACCTGAACGAGCTCGGCTTCCTTGATGCCACGGTCCCTGTCCGGGAGCAGGGCTTCCGCCGGATCCTGGTCAACGAACCCGAACACCCCTACATGGGCGCATGGTGGCCGCAGGGTCACATCATCGGTTGGGAACACACTTTCACGCACCAGATCCGGGACTTCCTGCTGGCCATTCGGGACGGAAGCCAGCCCTCGCCGTCGTTCGAAGAAGGCCTGAACGTCCAGCACGTCCTCGCGGCGATCGAAGAATCGGCCGCAGCCAAAAGCTCACTGATCCAACTTTCCCCGAAGCCAAACAGCACCACTACTGAAGGAGCCTGACATGCCCCGCCCGTACACCCTGTTCACCGGCCAGTGGGCCGACCTCCCCTTCGAGGAAGTCGCCCGCCTTGCCTCAGGCTGGGGCTACGACGGTCTGGAAATCGCCGTCTCCGGAGACCACCTGGACGCCTGGCGCTGGGACGAACCCGGCTACGTCGAGTCCAAACTCGCCATCCTGGAAAAGTACAACCTCAAGGTTTGGGCCATCTCCAACCACCTCAAAGGCCAAGCCGTCTGCGATGACCCCATCGACTTCCGCCACGAAGCAATCGTCGGATCGCGCGTGTGGGGTGACGGTGAACCCGAAGGCGTCCGCCAACGCGCCGCCGAAGAAATGAAACACACCGCCCGCCTGGCTCGCGCGCTGGGAGTGAACACCGTCGTCGGGTTCACCGGTTCCTCCATCTGGCAGTACGTCGCCATGTTCCCGCCCGTCCCCGAAAAGGTCATCGACGCCGGCTACCAAGACTTCGCCGACCGCTGGAACCCCATCTTGGACGTCTTCGATGAATGCGGTGTCCGCTTCGCCCACGAAGTGCACCCCTCCGAGATCGCCTACGACTACTGGACCACCGTCCGCACCCTCGAAGCGATCGGACACCGGCCCGCGTTCGGCCTGAACTGGGATCCCTCACACTTCATGTGGCAAGGCATTGACCCTGTCTCCTTTATCTGGGACTTCAAGGACCGGATCTACCACGTGGACTGCAAGGACACCAAGCTCCGGCCCACTGGCCGGAACACCGTCTTGGGCTCACATTTGCCCTGGGGCGACCCCCGCCGGGGCTGGGACTTCGTCTCCGCCGGACGCGGCGACGTGCCCTGGGAATCCTCCTTCCGGGCCCTCGCCGCCATCGGCTACGACGGACCCATTTCCGTCGAATGGGAAGACGCCGGAATGGACCGCCTGCACGGCGCCCCCGAAGCCCTCGCCGCCCTGAAGAAATACGACTTCCCCGCCTCCCAGACCTCCTTCGACGCCGCCTTCAGCAGCAAGGAATAAGAAAGGACCGACGTGATCCGCACCCTTCAATCCGGCCAGCGCTGCGAGGTGTGGATCGCGTCGGTCAACGGTCAGGCTGAGCTGCTCTACAGCTCGGACGACGTGTTGTTTGAAGCACCCAACTGGACCCTGGACGGAAGCTCACTCATCTTCAACGGGGATGGGAAGCTGTGGCGTCTTGATCTGAACACGGGCTCCTTGGAGCCGATCTTGCTCACCGGCGTCCCGGACCTGAACAACGATCACGTCCTGGCACCTGACGGCCAGGGCATCTTTGTCTCCGCGAACGACGGCCACATCTACCGTGCTTTACTGGCCGGCGGACCGGCGACGCGCATCACCGAGGACGACGGCTTCTTCCATTTCCTCCATGGCGTCAGCCCCGACGGTGCGCAGTTGGCGTACGTGGGCATCGAAGCTGGAGACTTCACACAGCCAGGCAGGCTGATGACCATAGCGTCCGACGGCGGTGCTCCCGCCAGCGTTGATGTCGGCCGCTTTGATGTCGGCTCGGCCCACTGCGACGGCCCTGAATATTCGCCCGACGGGAAATGGCTTTACCTGAACACAGAATCCTTTACGTCCACGCAGGGCCACGCGCAGCTCGCCCGGATTCGCGTGGACGGCACTGGCTTTGAGCGGCTCCTAGAATCCGAATCAGTGGACTGGTTTCCCCATCTCTCCCCCGATGGCCGGTACGGCAGTTACATCCGGTTCCCCAGCGGAACCGTAGGACACCCCGCGGACCTGCCGGTCGCCGTCGTGCTTGTTTCGACCGAGGACTGGACCACTGCCCTCCATTCATGGCCACTTTTCGGCGGCCAAGGTACCCTCAACGTCAACAGCTGGTCGCCGGACTCCCGGCGTTTTGCGTATGTGGCCTACCCGCTTTCTGACTCGACGAAGGACTAAGCACGTGACCCTCAGCAATGGCACTTCCGATGGAACGATCCGCTGGGGCATCCTCGGCACAGGATTTATTGCCGGTCTCCAGATGCAGGACTTGAACGAAAACGGCTTTACTGTGCAGGCCGTTGGCTCGCGTTCATTGGAATCGAGCAAAGCCTTCGCTGAGCTGCATGGGGTGATGACCGCCCACGGCAGCTATGAGGACTTGGTGGCGGACCCGATGGTTGACGTGGTCTACATCGCTACGCCGCACCCGTTCCATCACGGCAACGCGCTCTTGGCCCTGAACGCCGGAAAGCACGTACTGGTGGAGAAGGCCTTCACGATGAATGCCCGCGAAGCCCAGGAGATCGTGGACCTGGCCGAATCCAAAGGCCTTGTGGCCTTGGAAGCCATGTGGACACGCTTCCTTCCGCACATGGTCCGCATCCGCGAACTCCTCCACGAAGGCGCCATCGGCGAGGTCCGGAAGGTAGTGGCCAGCCACAACCAGAGCCTGCCCAAGGACCCTGCGCACCGGTTGAACGATCCCGCCCTTGGCGGTGGGGCGCTGCTGGATCTGGGCATCTACCCGATCTCCTTTGCCTTCGACATCCTGGGTGCTCCGGAAACCATTCGCGCCAGCGCTTCCATGACGGCGACCGGTGTTGACCGGCAGACCGCAGCCATCTTTGAGTACTCTGGTGGCCGGCAGGCCCTGGTTGACTGTGAACTCGACGCCGCCAGCGCCAACCGGGCCATGGTCATCGGAACAGAGGGCTGGATCGACATCGAGCACACCTGGTACAACCCGGTTCCGTTTACTGTCTTTGGGGTTGATGGCACCCTTGTGGAGCGCTACGACCAGCCCGTGAAGAGCCGGGGAATGCAGTTCCAGGCAGCTGAGATGGAACGCCTTATTCGTGCCGGTGAGTCTGCTGGAAGCATCCTGCCGCCGGGTGAGACCGTGGCGATCATGGCGGCTATGGACGAGATCCGCCGACAGATCGGGCTCCGCTACGACGCCGACACCGTTGTTTCAGAAGAAGGTGCAAAGAAATGACTGAATCTGCCCGCCTTGTGGAGTTGCGCCAGCAGGAAGAAGAGCTGGTGTTCGCAAGCTTTGACCACCACGACGCCTGGCGGCTCGGCTCACTGATCGCCAACCACGCGATCGCCTCGGAATTCGGAGTGGCTATTGATATCCGCCGGCACAACCTTGTGCTCTTCCGTTGCGTCCTGCCCGGAGCCACAGCCGACCAGGAGGAGTGGATCCGCCGGAAGTCCGCCTCCGTGCTGCGGTTCGAGCACAGCACTGCCCTGCTGACTGAACAATTCTCAGCCCGCACCCACAGCCCTTTGGGAGGTGGCTGGCTTGCCCATGAGGATTACACGCTCGCCGGTGGCTCGTTCCCCATCCGCGTGCGGGGCGCTGGCGTGATCGGGGCTGTCACGGTGTCCGGGCTGAGCTCAGATGAGGACCACCAACTGGTGGTTGATGGCATCCGGAGTTACCTGAAGACGGTGGCGGTTTAGGGCAAGCTCGGCGAAGCTGCCCGATCAGTTCTTGTCGCTGCCGGGCCCGCCCGTTCCGGCTTAGTCGATCCTCTGGCGCCCCAAGCGGGCGTAGATGTCGGGACGCTTTGTCCGCAGGAAGAAGGCGTAGACGATTCCGCCGAAGAAAAGCGCGAAGGTGAAAGTCATGAAGATGACGGTCAGGACCGCCGATCCACCGATGAGTTCCGGGTAGTTGGCGATTGCCAGAAAGGTGATGGCACCAAGGAACAGAACGCTGATGATAGGTGCGATGACCGTCTTCCAGATTGATTCCGGAGCCAAGCCACGGCGGCGGATGAAGTACACCAGAACGGCGAAGCTGGTGATGAACATCAAGAGCAGCACAGCGAAGGTGCCGCTTCCACTGGCTATGGGATACAAGGCTTCCGGTGCAACACCCAAAACAGTGAAGAGCACGGTGGCCGCGGCCCAAATGAGGCCCACAGCCAACGCCGAAACGTACGGCGACTTGTGCTTCGGATGGACCCTGCCCAGGAATCTGGGCAGCGCGTGGTCTGAAGCGAGGGCGAAGCTGTACCTGGCTGCGATGTTCTGGATGGACAGCATGCACGCGAGCACCGATGTGATGAGCAGGATGACGGCGATATCGGCAAAGATCCTGCCCGCGAGGCCGACGAGTGCATCATTGAAGAGATTCACCGTGTTGTTCTCAGCCTCGGCCTGGATCTTATCCGCACCGAAGAAGGCGATGAAGGCCCACGCTGCCACTGCATAGAAGATGCCGATGCCTGCCACGGCCAAATACGTGGCGCGAGAGATGGTCTTGTCCGGGTTCTTGACCTCGTCCCGGTAAATAACGGTGGCTTCGAACCCGAAGAAGTTGCCAACGGCGAAAAGCAGTGCCAGGCCAAGGGTTGCGTCGGTGATGGACGGCAGGGCGAACCCTGCACTCTGCACTGCCCCTAGTCCGTTGGCCGAGAACGAAACGACGTCAAACACCACGATGATTGCCACTTCAAGCAGCATGACGATAGTGAGCAGCTTGGCCGACAAGTCGATGCGGTTGTACGCCAGCACGGTGGTTACGGCCGTAATGGCCAGCGCATACCAGTACCACGGTATGTCCGGCCCGCCGAGGGTATTAACCACAAACCCCTGAAGCGTCACCCCGAAGAATGATGGCGCGAAAAAGCCGATAAAGATGTACCCAAACAGCGCGAGGAAGGCGCCACCAAGACCTGCCGGCTTGCCCAGGCCCGCCGTGACAAAGGAGTAGAAACCGCCAGCACCTTGGACACTCCGGCTCATCTTGACGAATCCCACGGAGAAGATAAGCAGCATGAGCGTAACCAGCAGATAGATGGCAGGCGCTGTCTGCCCGCTGAACATCAGCAGGACCGGAAGGGTGCCGGCCACCGTGGCCAAGGGTGACGAAAAGGCCAGCACGTTCATGACGAGTTCTCCGACTCCCATGTTGCCGCTGAGCCGGTTTTGACTTGTCTGACGCGCCACCTGTGGTGCGTCAAGGGTGGTGTTATTCATGTAATCCTCATCACCGAATATTGAGTTCTGAATCACAGTATCGACAGGGCACAGAAGGGTGGTGTGCCATGTTGGGACAGCGCCGGCTACGCGCCGGCGCGGGTCCCGGCGCCGACTTCAAGCAAGGAACGGGACAGGGCCACCCCGTGGTCCACTACGCTTTCAAGCTGAGCCTGGCTGCCATCCCATGCAGACCAACGCGCGGAGCCGTCGAGCAGCGTAAAAATAGCCTGGATGGCTTGCCGCGTGACCGCGAGTCCCATTTCTTCGGCCGCAGCGGCGTACATCTCCTGGTGCAGGATCTGCCAAAAGGCCAGCTCTTCACGGAGGTCATCACCCAGGAACCCCGCCACCCTATCCGAGGCAACCAGTAGGTTCCAGAGATCTGCCTCGGGCCGGCTCAATTGCTGGGTGACGTGGAAACGGACAAGGGCTGCCCAGTAGTCACCCGCGCACGGGGTTTCCTGCACCGCTTTGAGAAGGTCGCGGGCGAATCCGTGGGTGAACCAGAGGAGCGATTCGGCCACGATCTGCTCCCTGCCCTGCGGAAAAGTCGAATAGAGACTTGGCGCCTTCAGCCCAAGTTCGCGGCCCAGCGTCCGCATGCTCACTGAGTTGTAACCGTTGGTGGCGGCCAGCCGGAGGAAAGCCACGAGGATCCGCTTCCTGGCGGGCGTCTGTGCCGACCAGTCGCGTTTGGACAGGAATTCCCGTACAGCAGCGTTCGCCTGCTCACGCGGAGATGGACTCATTTCATCCTCAAGAAGGGTCGTAACGGAATGAGTCTAACTAACAGTCGTTAGGTTGAGAAGACCTTAGCCACACAGAGTCGCCTCTCCCTATAAGGCAGTCAGCAAAACACTCCCGGACCCGGCCCACCACGAGATCATCCGTGTACGCATCGCAGCTGGTGAGAGTCACGCCAACCGCCGAGAGTGTGAGGGAACCTTGGGGCACGGCTTTGATCCGCCGCCCCGCGTAGGCCATTTGGTGCCAGTCCCTCCCCCAGGGAACCTCGATCACGGCAGAGGCCGCAGGCGCTGCGAAGGACCTGACGGTGTGTTTGGTCCGGCAAAGCCTCCTGATCAAAGTTCGCGCCGGCATATCGAGCAGCAGGCAGGCTGTCGCCAGGTCCGGACCTGCAGCACCGCCAAATGCCACGGGCAACTCGTAGCTGGCTGGGGAGTCCTCCCACGTCCCGTACCCGGTTTGGGACGAAGCCGCCATGCCCGCCAATCCAAGACTGGCCAACTCTGCCTCCTGGCGTGAAAGGAAGCGGGCCGTAGCGCTTGGACCAGTGCCAGGAACAAACGCTACGGACCGCGGCTTGGGGGCTAGGCGCCCGGTGTCGGCCACGGCGAGGCATCGCGGATGTCGCGGCCTTCCGCCATGTCCTGGAGGAGTCGGTGAACGAGTTTCCCCGAGCGCTTCAGCTGAAGGTCAGTCCGTTCGCCAAGATCGGTTTCGTTGAAGTGTGCCGATGCCCGCAGCCATTCGACGTGCCGTCCTTGTGCGAGCTTCCTGTTCATCATCGAGATCAACTCTCAAAAAGTAATGGGGCTATTGGGTCCCTTCAAGCATCCGTCCCGGGGGCCTGTGCCAACCGTGTCAGTTTGGGACACGGGCTTATCACTCCAGGTTGATGCCCACAGCGAAGATGAAAATGCCGCTTGCGGCCACCAGGAACGCGGCGGCTCCCAAAGGAACCGCATGCACCCCGCGGAAGCTGGCCGTTGAATGCGCTTCCTGTGAGGCGCCAAGATGCCTCCCCGCCAAGCGCAGCCCTGCCGCCACCAGGATGAGGAAAATACCGACGTATGCCACCCTAATCCTCCGTCCATCGCGCACTCAGCGGATCCAAGGCAATTGCCAGGTGCTTACTGAAGCGTTCCGGATCGATCTGCGAGACCTGCATGGCACAACTGAACCCATCCGTGAGGACCAGCCCCTCACCACAATCCAGCGCCGGGACAATGGAGTGTTCCGCCACCTTCATGGACATATCGAAGTGCTCGGCCTCGAAACCAAAGTTACCGGCCACTCCACAGCACGACGACGATTCGACGAGGTTGGGCACTCCCCACGCCTCCAAGACGCGTTTCTGAGCACCTGAACCGAAGACTGCATGCTCATGGCAGTGGGTTTGCAGGACAGCGGTTTTGGGCGGAACGGCGGACGGCTTCCAGCCACGTTTAATAGCCTCATCGACAGCCACGGAGAACGATCGGACCCGGGCAGCCACGCGCCCGGCCGCAGCACCGCCCACCATCTTGGGACCTTCGTCACGGATAGTGGCCGCGCAGCTGGGTTCCAGGACCACGATGTCCCGCTCCGTGCCGTCATCGAGTTTGTTGATCAGCCTCGCCAGCCGCCGTCGTGCTCCCTCGCGTTGGCCGGTGGAGATCCACGTCAGCCCGCAACAGGCGTCCGGGGTGCAACCCACGGAACTGCCCGAGTCCCGCAGCACCCGAGCTGCTGCCGGGACCACTTCAGGCCGGAAGGCGCGGGTGAAGCTGTCGATGAACAGCAGGACGTCGGCTTTGTCGGTGAAGCCTGCCTCGCCCACCCGCCTCCGGATGAGGCCGGACGCCGCGAAGGCCGGGAGCCGTCGTCGTGCGCTGACGCCCAACTTTTCGCCCACCCAACGGAACGGACGGAAACGGGTCCCCGCGTTGGCGATGGGCGCAATACGCGTCAACAGTGGCAGCCACCGCGGCAGCCAACCGATCGAATAGTGCGTGAACGGCCGGATTTTGCCGCGGTAGTGCTCATCCACCAGCTGCGACTTGGCTTCAGCGATATCCACGCCCGTGGGACAGTCCGCCGAGCAAGCCTTGCAGGACAGGCACAGGTCAAGGGCTTCCCTGACTTCCGGACTGGACCAACCTCCGTGGCTGGTGCCGTTGGTCCGCGTCAGTTCCTGCAGGACGCGGGCACGGCCGCGGGTCGAGTCTTTCTCGTCTTTGGTGGCTCGGTAGCTGGGGCACATGAAGCCGCCCGCGGTTGCCCGGCAGCGCCCAACACCAATGCATGCATGCGTATTGCCGACGAACGGGCTCACCACCGGCAGCAGGCTGCGGCCAGCTGAAGAAGGTACGACGGCGGCACCAGCCATCGCGGCCGGCTCACCGTGCGCAGGACCCGGCTGGGGCACGCCGTCAAGAGCCAGCGAAGCAGCGAAGGGCTCGGGGTCCACGATGATTCCCGGGTTCAAGATTCCGACAGGATCCCAGAGGTGTTTAAACGCCCTGAAGATGTCCACCATCGCGGGCGAATACATCACGTCCAACAGTTCGCTGCGTGCCCGGCCGTCGCCGTGTTCCCCGGAAAGCGAGCCGCCGTGGGCCACCACGAGTGCCGCTGCTTCGCGGGTGAAGTTCTCAAACGACTCCCGGCCAGTGTCGCTTCGGAGGTCATAGTCCAGTCGCATGTGCACGCAGCCCGCACCGAAATGCCCGTACATGAAGGCTGTGTAATCGTATTTCTCCACGAGGGGCAGCAACTCCGCGAGGTAGTCGGCCAAACGCTCCGGGGCGACCGCCGAGTCTTCCCAGCCGGGCCAGGTCTGGACACCATCGATCCGCCGGGATGAGAGTCCCGCACCGTCTTCCCGCACCCGCCAGAGTTTGGCGCGCTCCTGGGGCTCCGTGACAAGGGCGTGGTCCACAACCCGGCCGTCTGCTTTGAGTTTCTCCAGCAGCTGTTCGCAATCGGAGGCCGCCTGTTCCATGGTGTCCCCGGGGAACTCAACCATCAGGAAGGCCTTGCCCTGCGGGAGTGAGTCGACGCTGGCGGCACCCCGTCGGTGGCGCATGATGTCCACGATCGATCCATCCAGCCCCTCGATGGCACTCGGCTTGGCAGCGAGGATGGTCATCACATCACGGGCCGAGTCGATGGTATTCGCGTATCCGAGACACAGGAGCGCCGTGGTGCGGGGCTTCGGGACCAGTCCCACCTTTGCCCGCACCACAATGGCGCACGTGCCTTCGCTGCCTGCCAGGGCCCCGGCGATGTCCAGGTTGTTCTCGGGCAGGAGGTGTCCCAAGTGGTAACCGGAAACCTGCCGGGGAATGTTTCCCAGTTCGACCCGCAGTGGGGCGAGGTTGGCCTGGGTCAACGCCTTCAATCCTTCGAGAATTTCCTCCGCCCGGGTGACGGAGTGCTGGTCAACTGCGTCAACGGCCCGCAGGAAGTCCCGTCCGGCATGCAGGTGGGCGCCGTCCGCCGTGACGAGCTCCAATTCCAGCACATGCTGTGTCATTCGTCCGTAGGCCACTGAGTGGTTGCCGCAGGCGTCGTTGCCGATGGAGCCGCCCACCGTGGCCCGCGTCATCGAAGATGGGTCCGGGGCGAAGGTCAGCTCTCCGCCACTCGCTTTCTCGGCGTAGGAGCGCAGCTCGCCAAGGACCACGCCGGCGTCCGCCCAGACCGCCGCCGTACCGCCGTCGACCTCTCCTACGGAGGTCAAGCCTCGCGAAAGGTCGACCACCAACGATTCACCGATCGCGTTGCCCGCCATGGACGTTCCGCCGCCGCGCGGGGTGATGGGAACGCCGGATGCCGAACATTCGCGCAAGATGGCCCTGACGTCGTCGACGCTTGCGGGAAAGACGACGGCGGCAGGACGGACACGATAGTTGGACGCATCGTAGGAGTACTCGGAGCGCCGTCGCGGAGAGTCATCCACCTCGATGCCCTGTCCGCGCAACGCGACAAGCAGCTGCTCTACTTTCGTGTCTCCGTCGTCACCATGGGGCATGTTCGCCTTCTCCAATTCGTAGTGGTCCGCTGGAATTCTAGGCAGGCTGGAACCCGGCGGAGTGTGCCAAAACAGTACGGGCACAGCGGAGAGATCCGCTGTGCCCGTACTGTCGTCCGGAAGTGGTTACTTCAGGAACTCAGACAGGTTGTCCTTGGTGATGAGCGTGAACGGCAGTGTGTAGCGGTTGTCCACGTTTCCTCCGTTTAGGAAGTCGGTCACTACCTCAACGGCCTTGACGCCCTGGCCCGCGGAGTCCTGACGGACCGTTGCGGACATGGTGCCGGCCTTGATGTCCTGGAGCGCGGGTTCGGTGCCGTCGACGCCCACTACGGCCTTGAACTCGGCCGTGCGTCCCGCATCGGCAATGGCGGAAGCCGCACCGATGGCCATTTCGTCGTTGTTGGCCACAACCGCGTCAATCTGGCCGGACGGGAAGCGCTGAAGGGTGTCCTCCATGTTGCGCTTGGCGTCATCCCGGCTGCCCTTGGCCTGGAATTCGGCCACGATCTTGAAGTTCTTATTGATGGTCTTGTCGAAGCCGGACTTGCGGCGGTCCGTCCACGATGCACCGTAGATGCCTGCCGCGAACACGAGGTTGCCGCCGTTGGGCATCAGCTTGTTGAGGTATTCGGCCTGCATCTGGCCGGCCACGGTGTCATCCACGCCGATGTAGCTCTTGTAGCCGACGTCCGATCCGTCGGCGAACTCGGTGGACAAGATGAACAGCGGAATGTTGGCCGCAATGACCCTCTTTGCCGCGTTCTGGCTGGCATCGCCGTCCAGCGGCTGCATGATGACCGCATCCACCTGGCGGGTGAGGAGGTCCTCAACCTGGTTCAGTTCGCTGCCGACATCCTTTTTGGAGTCGGTGATGTTGAGCTTGACGCCCTTCTCGTCCGCCGTCTTCTTCATGGCGTCCGTCATGTGGGCCAGGTCCGGGTCCTGCAGGTCAAGGACCACAACGCCGATGTTGTAGGTCTTGGCCGCTCCGCCGCTGCTGGTTGCGTTGCTGCTTCCTGCGCAGCCGGTGAGGGTGAGTGCCCCCGCTGCCATCATGGCGACCGCCGCGGCGATCTTACGTCGCATACCCATGGTTGTTCCTTTCAGTGGTTTGTCTGTGCGCTTGGAGATTGTTGTGATGCATTGTTTGTTGCTGGGTCAGTCGGACTTCCAGCGGTTCAGCAGGACGGCGAGTACCAGGATCACGCCCTGCACGCCTTGCTGGAAGTAGGAGGAAACGCCCATCAGGTTCATGCCGTTCATCACCACGCCCAGCAGGAGCACGCCGATGACGGTCCCGCGGATGGTGCCGACGCCGCCAAAGAGGCTCGTTCCGCCAATCACGACGGCGGCAATCACCTGGAGCTCGTAACCGGTACCGGCCACGGGTGCGGCCCCGTCCAGACGGGCTGTTAGGACGAGTCCGCCAAGGGCAGCAGTGACGCCGCCGATGAGGTAAACGGTGAACAGCACGCGGCTGGTTGAGATGCCAACCTTCTTGGCCGATTCCTCGTTGCCACCTACGGCGTAGACGTGGGAGCCGAACTTGGTTCGGCTGAGCACAAATTCGCAGATGACGGCAGCCACCAGGAAGATGATCACGGGAACCGGAATGGGGCCGAGGAAACCGGATCCCAGCCACTCGGCTGGTCCGCTCAGGCCGGAGACAACCTGCCCGTCAGTGATCACCAGTGCCGCCGTACGGGCTATGGCCATGGTGGCCAAGGTCGCAAGGAAGGGGAGGATGGCTCCCCAAACCACCATGGCTGCACTGAGGAAGCCCACCAGGAGGCCGACGCCCAGGCCGGCGATCAGCGGAAGCCAGAAGGCGCCTCCACTGGCAGGGGCAAGCAGGGCGAAGGTCATGCCGGCAAGGCCAACAACGGAGCCCACAGACAGGTCGATACCTGCCGTGATCATGATGAAGGTCATTCCCAGCGCGATCAGTCCGATGATGGATGACTGCCTGACGACGTTCACGATGTTGTTGAGGGTCAGGAAGTTCGGTGCCGCCGCGGCGAGGAAGACGAGGATCACCACGAACAGGATGATGATTCCGTAATCGCCAATGAATCGCTTGACCTTGGTGGCGGTCAGGCCTTCCTTGAGGTCGGCTGGCCCCAACTTGGTCTTGATGTTGTCCATGGTGATGCTCATGAGTCGCTCCCGGTGGTAGTACCGCGCGCGGCCAGTGCATCCACGGTTTCCATTGCTGATGTGCTTCCGATTTTGCGGCGCTCCTCCGGAATGCCGCTGCCGGTGTCGACGTAGTCGTCCAAGGTGCCGTGCGAAATCAGGTGGGCCACTTGGGCTTCGGAGACATCTCCCACGCGGAAACGTCCCACTACCTGCCCCTGGCGCATGACGGCGAAGCGGTCCGCGACGGCGAAGGCTTCGTCCAGGCGGTGCGTAATGATGATGACCGCGATGCCCAGGTCCTTGAGCCGCTGGGTTACTTCAATAAGCTTGTCCACCTTGGCCACCGAGAGGTTTGCGGTGGGCTCGTCCATGATGATCAAGCGGGCATCGAAGGCCAATGCCCGGCCGATTGCCACGGCCTGCCGCTGGCCGCCGGAGAGCCGCTTGACCTTGAGGCGCGGGTTGATGGGGATGTCCAGGCGTTCCAGCACGCGCTTGGTTTCCGCTTCCATTTTCTTCCTGTCGATGATCCTCAACAGGGGACCCAGGATGTTCTTCTGGGGCTCGCGGCCCAAGAAGATGTTGGTCCGGACATCGAGATTGTCGGCCAGGGCGAAGTCCTGGTAGACCATCTCGACACCTTGGTCCCGGGATGCAGATGGCGTGGGAAACTCGGTTTTCTTTCCGTCCAGCTCGATCGCGCCACGGTCGGGCTGGTAGACGCCCGTCAGCACTTTCATGAGCGTGGATTTGCCGGCGGCGTTGTCTCCAAGAAGAGCGAAGGTTTCGCCGGGCATGACATCGATGCTGACTCCGCGCAATGCGGACACCGCCCCGAATGTCTTGTGTATGTCCTTAAGGGCGACCAGTGGAGCTGTCGCCGGTGGTGCGTCGGTCATCTCATCCTCGTTTGATAGGGCCATGCAAATGAACCGGTGAAACACCTTTAGCGATGGGCCATCAAACAACGTTGTTTGACTTTGCAGAATCCGGGGCAATTCGAAGAAAGTCCCGCAACTGCGTGACCTTCGCCACACTGTTTCACTTACTTGAACTTTGGCGGATTGGAGAATGCGGGAGATGTGCCACTTTGAAACACCAACCTGACGTGAATTGTTGCCGCGGGACACAATTCCCTTCCCTTAAAAAACAAAGCCCGGCCCGGCACGGATTGTTGCGAAATAATCCGTGCCCGGGCCGGGCAGTCAAAGGGCTACGCTGACAGCTCCACGGCTATCGCAGCACCTGTCCGGGCGGACTTCTCTGCCGCGTCAGCCAGGATCAGGGCAGCACGGCCGTCCTCGAAGCCAGGACTCCGCGAGGGAAGCCCGCGGACAGCGCGCAGGAACTCTGCGACTTCAAGCCGGTACGCCTCCGCGTAGCGCTCCAGGAAGAAGCTCTGGTACGGCCCCATCCCCTCCACCGTCCTGGCACCCCAGTGCCGGACCAGGCTGTCGTTCTTGTTGGCCACCTGAAGCAAGCCCGCGGATCCGAAGGCCTCGATGCGCTGGTCATAGCCATATGCGGAATGCCGCGAGTTGAAGATGGTCACAAGCTCATCTTTCGAACCCCGCAAGGTCACCACCGTCGAATCGAAGTCGCCCGCCTGCAGGATGCCGTCACTGAAGACGTTCGCGCCTGTGGCCGACACCTCCACGATGTCCGGAATGAAGTAGCGGGCCATGTCCAGATCGTGAATAGTCATGTCCCGGAAGATCCCGCCGGACTGGGGCAGATAGGCCGCCGGCGGCTCCCCGGGATCGCGACTGGTGATGACCAGTTGCTCCAAGACTCCGATCTCGCCAGCCCCCACACGCCGCCTGAGCTCCACGAAATGCCTGTCAAAGCGCTTGTTGAAGCCCAGGGCGATCGGGATATCCGTAGCAGCCGCCTTGGCCCGGAGTGCATCAACCCGCGCAATTTCCAGGTCGATCGGCTTCTCGCACAGAACCGGGATCCCGGCGTCGATCGACTGCTCCATGAGGTCCACGTGAGTGGCCGTGGGAGACGCCACGATAACGGCATCGACCTCCCCGGAGGCAAAAACCTCTTCCGGGTCGTCACTCACACGCCCACCATATTCGGCGGCTGTTCGCTTGGCACCCTCTATAAAGGGGTCGCACACCCAGGCCAACGTCGCTTCTTCCAGGGTTGCCAGGCTCATGGCATGCACTTGACCGATCCTGCCGGTCCCGAACAGGCCAACTCTGATCTGTTGCGTCATTGCAGGTCTCCAGATGTTGAAGTGATGTTTTAGTCGATCTTTTGCCGGCCCAATCTGGCATAAACATCCGGACGCTTTGAGCGCAGGAAGTAGGCATAAACAATCCCGCCGAAGAACAGCGCGAACGTGAAGGTCATGAAGATGGCAGTCATAACGGCCGATCCGCCGATCAGTTCCGGATAATTCGCGATGGCCAGGTAGGTAATCAAGCCAAGGAAGATCACGCTGACGATGGGCGCCACAATCGTCTTCCACACAGATTCAGGAGCGAAACTGCGGCGGCGGACAAAGTAAACCAGGACGGCGAAGCTCGTGATGAACATCAGGAGCAGGACGGAGAAAGTGCCGCTTCCGCTGGCGATCGGGTAGAGGGCTTCAGGAGCAACCCCCACCACAGTGAACACCACCGTGGCCACGGCCCAGAGCAAGCCAACGCCTACTGCTGAAACGTAGGGGGACTTGTGCCGCGGATGCACCCGACCCAAAGCCTTGGGGAGTGCCCCATCAGCGGCCAGCGAGAAACTGTAACGGGCCGCGATGTTCTGGATCGAGAGCATCGAGGCCAGGATCGAGGTGATGAGCAGGACTACCCCGATGTCAGCGAAGATCTTGCCCACCAGCGCCGTGGCGCCGTCGTTGAACAAGTTCACGGTGTTGGCCTTGGCCGCTTCCTGGACGTTGTCCGCTCCCAGGAACGCGGTGTAAGCCCACGCAGCCACCGCGTAGAACAGGCCGATGCCCACCACGGCCAGGTAGGTTGCCCTGGGGATGGTCCTGTCCGGGCTCTTGACCTCGTCGCGGTAGATGACCGTCGCTTCGAAACCGAAGAAGTTCCCAACGGCAAACAGCAGCGCGAGGCCCAACCCGGCGTCGGTAATCGACGGCATCGAAAAACCGACGCCTTGTGAGACGTCACCTGAGACGAACGCCGCGACATCGAAGATGATGACGACGGTCGACTCGAGCAGCATGACCACCGTCAGCACCTTCGCGGAGAGATCGATCCGGTTGTAGGCCAGCAACGTGGTGACGACAATGATGCCCAGGCCGTACCAGTACCACGGGATATCCGGACCGCCCAGGGTATTGACCACGAAGTTCTGCAGCGTGAGGGCGAACAGTGACGGAGCAAAGAAGCCGATGAACACATACCCAACCAAGGCCAGGAGCGCCCCGCCCAAGCCGGCCGGCTTGCCCAGGCCTGCCGTGACGAAGGAGTAGAAGCCGCCGGGAGCTTCGACGCTCCGGCTCATCTTGACGAACCCCACCGAGAAAATCAGCAGCATCAGAGTGACCAGGAGATAAATCCCCGGAGCAGTGTGGCCACTGAAAAGAAGCATCACGGGTAAGGTGCCCGCAACGGTGGTCAGGGGGGAGGAGAACGCGAGCACGTTCATCACGAGCTCGCCGACCCCCATGTTGCCGCTGAGCTTGTGTTCCTGGGTCTGGGTAGGCGTTATCAGCTTCCCTTTTGTTGAGCTAGACATGTAATCCTCGTCGCGAAATTTAGAGTGCTGAATCACACTACCGACGCGGATTGTGGGAGTACTGTACCAGCCTGAGACACGGGCTTTGGAGCGGTTCCGCCCAACTTCTTCAGGTCAACAATGTCGTTCAGCGGCTGGTCCGCTTTCCACCGCTGCAGGTTCCTCTCGAAGCAGTCCACAACCCGGCCACGCCATCCGATCAGGTCTCCGGATGCGTGGGGCGAGACCAGGATATTGTTGCGGCTCCACAGCGGATTTTCGGCCGCCAGCGGCTCGTTCTCGAAGACATCCAAGGCCGCTGCACCCAAGTGGCCCGCATCGATGGCATCAAGGAGGTCCTGCTCCACCACAACCGCTCCACGGCCAACATTGACCAAGCGGGCACCCGGACGCATTTTGTCAAAGCGGTCAGCGTTGAACAGACCGCGGGTCTCCTCGGTGAGTGGCACGGTCAGCACAACGTCCTGGGCTTCTCCGAGGAGCACGTCCAGTTCGTCAAAGGAGGCGATCGCGCCCAGTTGGGAATCCTCACGGGCAGACCTGCCGACGACGGTCACGTCCATGCCCGCTGCCCGCAACAGCAGCACAGTTTCGCGCCCCACCGGGCCCGGACCGACCACCAGCACCTTGCGGCCCAAAAGCGGTTCGGTCTCGCGGTGCTGCCAAGTCCGTGCCTGCTGTAACTCGATGGTGCGGCGCAGGTCCTTGGTGAACATCAACAGCACGCCCAGGACCCATTCAGCGATGGGGCGTTCACACACTCCACGGGAGTTGCTGACCACGATGTCGCTGTTGATGATCTCCTCGGTCATGAGACTGTCCACGCCAATGCTGGAGGTGTGGATCCAGCGCAAGTCCCCGGGGCCCACTTCGCGCAGGAGTTTGGTCCGGAAATCGTTGAGGAACAGGATCTCCGTTCCCGGCAGCGCTGCCCGGAACTCATCCGCCGTCCGGACCACCACCACTTCGGCTTCGGCCTCCAGACGTTCCACGGGAGGAACCGGGCGGCCCTCCTGGACAATTGCAATTACTTTGGGTCGTGACACACCTTCTCCTTTCAAGGGGCCGCTCCCAGACGGGAACGGCCCCACCATCCGTGCTTAGGGCTCGCCGCGGCCTACCAGCCGCCCTGCCAACCGCTCATCAGGCCGTAGGGCAGCCGCTGGGGCTCCTCGTCCGGCAGGCCCTTGAGGAAGTCGAAGTCGCAACCTTCATGTGCCTGGTTGACGTGGTCGATAAAGAGCCGTCCGTAGCCACGGCGGTACTTCGGCTCGGGCAGCTTGAGCTCAGCGAGCCGGGCCTCGATCTCTTCCTCAGGAATATCGAGGTCAAGGCGCTGGTTTTCCACGTCCAGCACAATCGGATCGCCATCGCGGACAATGGCCAGCGGGCCGCCCACCGCAGCCTCCGGCGAAACATGCAGGACTGTGGTGCCGAAGGCCGTGCCACTCATTCGCGCATCGGAGATGCGCACAATGTCGCGGATTCCCCTGCGCAGCAGCTTCTCCGGAATGGGAAGCATGCCCCATTCCGGCATACCAGGCGCACCCACGGGGCCGCTGTTGCGGAGCACCAGGACCGAGTCCTCGGTGATGTCCAGGTCCGGGTCGTCTATCCGTCGTCCGAGATCGTAAATGTCGTCAAAGACAACTGCCGATCCCTTATGCTGCAGCAGGTCCTTGGAGGCTGCGCTCCGCTTGATCACCGCACCGTTGGGGGCCAGGGAACCACGGACGACGGCGATGCCGCCTGAGGCGTCGAAGGGCGCCTCGAGCGTGCTCACGACGACGCCGTCCGGCTCGGGTGCCGAGCTGTAGCCCTTTTCGAGGGACTGGCCGGTGACCGTGACGGCATTCCTGTTCAGCAACGGGTCCAACGCTTTTAGCACAGTGGGAATCCCACCGACCTGGAACAGTTGCTGCACCAGGTACTCGCCGGAAGGACGGACATTAACGATCCGCGGCGTCCGCTGCGAAATTTCGTGGAAGCGGTCCAACTCCAGTTCGTAGCCAACCCTGCGGGCCAACGCCAAAAGGTGAACCACTGCGTTAGTCGAGCCACCCACGGCCATGAGCAACGTGATGGCGTTATCGAACGCTTCCTTGGTCAGGATCTCGCTGGGCTTCGGACCTGACAACGCCATTTCCACCGCCCGGCGTCCGGTGGCTTCCGCTGCCTGCCCGCGGCGTGAATCGACGGCGGGAATGGACGCAGTGCCGGGAAGGCACATGCCCAACGCCTCCACGAGGGACGTCATAGTGGAAGCCGTACCCATCTCGCTGCAGTGGCCGGCGGAGGGCTTGGCAGCGGACTCGAGTTCGTCGAAGTCCGCCTCGGTGATCTTGCCCGCCCGCAGTTCGTCTGCGTACTTCCACGTGTCCGTGCCGACGCCCAATTGCTTGCCCCGGAAGTGCGCCGGCTCCTGCGGGCCACCCGTAAGCATGATGGTCGGGATGTCGGCGCTGGCCGCGCCCATGAGCTGGGCCGGAACGGTCTTGTCACAGCCACCGAGCAACACGATCGCGTCCAGCGGGTAGGCCCGGATGGATTCCTCAACGTCCATGGCCATCAGGTTGCGGAACTGCATGGCCGAGGGCTTCATCAGGCTCTCGCCCAAGGAGATGGTGGGAAACTCCAGCGGCAATCCCCCGGCCATCAGGACGCCACGCTTCACGGCCTCGGCAAGCAGCTTGAAGTGGATGTTGCAGTTGACCAGTTCGGACCAGGAGTTGGCAATGCCGATCACTGGACGGTCCTTGATGGCGAAGCGCGAGAAGCCTTCGGCCTGGATGGCGGTGCGGTGCACGAATCCGGTGAGGTCGTGCGGCGCGAACCAGCGTGCGCTGCGGAGATCGTTGTAGTTCAACTCGGACATATCCTTCAAAGCTCCTTGGCTTGTTTGTCTTTATGAGGTCGTGGGTGAGGCAGCTACGCGGCGGAAGTGCCGCCGTCGAACGCCATGCTGGTGCCGGTGGCGAAGGTGCCGTCAACCGCCAGGAAGTAGATAGCCGCTGCCACTTCTTCCGGATCGGCGAGGCGGTTCAGCGGGACGGTGCTTTCCTTCTGCTGGAGGGCCAGGACGGGGTCCGGTTCGGACTCCAGGCCCGAGCGCAGCATGGGCGTATCAATCGGACCAGGGCAGACAGCATTGACGCGGACATGGGGCGCCAACTCCACGGCGAGCGCCTTGGTAAGCCCCACGACGCCGGCCTTGGCTGCGCAGTAATGGGCCAGCCCGGCTACGCCCATGGTTGCGAGATCCGAGGCGACGTTGACGATTGCCCCTCCCCCGGCTCTGCGCATATGAAGGCCCGCTTCCCGGGCAACGTAAAACGTGCCGGAGAGGTTGGTGTCCAGCACCTCGCTCCAGCGGTGCTCGTCCAGGTCCTCCAGGGGCGCGTAACCGGCAACCCCGGCGGCGTTGACGGCCACGTCGAGGCCACCGAGGGAGTGGATCGCTCCCCGGACGCCGTTCCGGACTGATTCGGCGTCAGCGACGTCGGCGACCACCCGGTGCGCAACGCCGTCGATCGCGTCCGCAACCCGTTGCAGCTCGCCGGCGCGACGCCCTATGAGTGCGACCCGCGCGCCCCGCGCTGCGAAGAGTTTTGCGGTCGCTTCTCCGACGCCGGACGTTGCGCCCGTGACGAGCACCCGCAGGGGTTCCGTCCGAATCCGTTTGTTGCGGTCCATCATCGTCGACGGGCTCCTCTTGGTTGGCGTTGCTGGACTATACGTTCTACTCAAACAGCCGTAGGCCCTCGCCGGATGTCTCAGATTGAGACACAGCACAAACACCTTGCCTCCATAGGCTGATGCGCAGATGCCGCCTTTCTGTGCGGCACAGCACCGCCGGAGAGCGGCAAAACTAAGGAGTCCACTTTGAAAGACCAGAACCGCATTGGCGTTGGCCTCATCTCGGTGGGGTGGATGGGGCGCCTGCATTCCCGCGCCTACCTCGCCACCAAGCAGTTCTTCCCTGAACTGCCGCGCCACCCTGAGCTTGTGATCGCCGCAGACCCCGACGACGCCGGCCGTCACCACGCCGAGGACGCGCTCGGTTACAAGGAAACGGCCACGGACTACCGCAAGGTGCTCGAGAACCCGGACGTTGACGTCGTTTCGATCTGTTCCCCGAACTTCCTGCACCACGAAATCGCCTTGGCCACCATCGAGGCTGGCAAGCATTTCTGGATCGAGAAGCCCATGGGCCGGAGCGCCCAGGAATCCCGCGAAATTGCCCAGGGCGCAGAAGCCGCTGGGCTGATCACCTCGGTGGGCTTCAATTACCGGCATGCGCCTGCGGTGGCAGAAGCCAGGCGGCTTATCCGCTCCGGCGCTCTCGGCCGTATCACCAACGTGCAGATCCGCCTGCTCACCGGCTATGCCTCCGACCCCACGCAGGTGTTCACGTGGCGTTACGAGCAGGCTCGGGCGGGCTCCGGTGTCCTGGGCGATGTGCTGAGTCACGGTTTTGACCTTGCACAGTTCCTGGTGGGCCGGATCACGTCGCTCAACGCCGTCACCGAAACATTCATCAAGGACCGCCCGCTGCCCGCCGGCAACTCCTCCAACTCCTTCGACATGGGCAAGGCCTCGGACGTGACCCGCGAGGTGGAGAACGAGGACTATACCGCCATGCTGGCCCGTTTTGAAGGCGGCGCCATCGGCGTGTTCGAATCCACCCGTGTAGCCATTGGCCCGCACGCCGAATACATCATCGAGGTGTATGGCACGGAGGGCTCGCTGCGCTGGAACTTCGAACGGATGAACCAGTTGGAACTCGCCACGGACCGCAGTGGATACCGGACCATCATGACCCCGCCGTCCTACGGCGAATTCGGGCGCTTCCAGCCGGGTCCCGGTCCGGGCATCGGGTTCAACGACCTCAAGACCATCGAGGCCGCGCTGTTCCTGCGTTCGGTGGCCGAAGGGAAGCAGCTGGGACCCTCGGTGGCTGACGGGTGGTCGGCATCCGAACTGGTGGATGCCTCGCTGAAGAGCGCCGGTTCCGGTGACTGGGTGGAGATTCCGGAAGTCTCCGGAAACACGACCTACGGAGCCTAAGCCCCTGGGGCACGAAAGGAGGCCGGATCGCCATGATCCGGCCTCCTTTTGTGCTTACGTTTTTCGAGCCTATTTAGGGCGGGCGGCCTTAGTCCAGAGCGCGTCCAATCCGAACGTACGTATCCGGCTTCCGGCTTCTGAGGACCAGCGCCAGGAAGATGCCGGCGACTATCGACGCGTAGGGGATCAGAAGCAGAACCGTCAGCAGGAGCGGATCCCCGGCCACTAACAGCTCCATATTGAAGGAAGCTGTCAACAAAGCGAACCCAATCCCTGCCAGCGCCACGATCGGGGCGATCAGCGTCCGCCAGAACGACATCGAGGACTTGTTCCTGCGAAAATACACTATGACCGCAATGGCCGTCAGGCAGAGCAAAAGCAGCATCCCATAGAACGCAACGCCGGCCGCCGCGGCATACAGGGAATTCTCGTCGCCGCCCGAGAGGACCAGGACCAGCAGGACAAGCAGGAGAACGGCCCCAACTGTCACAGCGGCGCGGTGCGGAGACCCATGCTTGAGGTGCACTGCCGCGATGGACCTCGGAAAGATGCCATCGACGGCAAGGGAGTGGGTGTAACGGGAAAGGATGTTCTGGAGGGACAGGCCTGAGGCAAAGAAGCTGGTGACCAGAAGGATGGCGATGATCTGGTTGGCGAAGGCTCCGAAGTAACGCAGTAGCGCGTCTGGCATCATGGCCGTGGGGTCCGCCCCAGCGACCGCCACTGCCTGTGATGTTCCTGCTGACAGGATGAGGGCAAAGGCTGAAACAGCGTAGAAGATTCCCAGGAAGGCAACGGCCAGGAAGGTGGCCCGGGGAATGGTGATGGCCGGCTTCTTGACCTCATCCCTGTAGATGGCCGTGGCTTCAAACCCGTTAAACACTCCGATGCTGAACAACAGGAGGACGCCGATGTTTGGGGTGAAGAGGTTGGAGGGGTTCCAAGGTTCGAAGGACGGGCCCTCTGGTCCTCCGTTGGAAATGATGACGATGTCAAAGACAGCTACCGAAAGGACTTCGACGGCCAGGATGACTGAGAGGACCTTGGCGGAGAGCTCCACGTTGAAGTAGCTCAGCACCCAAGCGATGCCGAACATCACCATGCTCCACAGCCACCACGGCGTTGACACGCCATCGACGAAAGCACCAAGCAGGTTGTTCACGGCAATGCCGGAAACAACAATGCAGGATGTCACGTTGAAGCCGTAGGTGACCAGTGCAAGGAAAGATCCCCCCAAGCCGAAGGGACGGCCCAAACCCTCGCGGATGTAGGTGTAAAAAGCTCCAGGCCGCGGTATTGCCTTGGTCATTCCAGTGAATCCCATGGCAAAGAGTGCCATCAGGACAGCGACCGCGACGAAAGCGATCGGGACTCCTATCCCAAAGGAGATGTTCACAGAGACAAAGCCGAAGACGACGCCCAGGGGAGCCGTGAAGGCCAGCACTGTGAAGAGGAGTCCGGTGGTTCCCATCCGGCCCCTGAGCTGGTATGTCGACGATCGGGTTTCACTGACTTCTGGTTCGTCCGCTGCTTCGCGTTGGACGGGGAGTTCTTGTTTCACGTGTTTTCTCCTCGGAGGAGTGGAGTCACCGTTGACTCGCGCTGTGTTGGGTGAAAGAGCGGCCGATTGGCCGTGCTGCTATGACCAGAGGGTAGATTCAACCGGATTCGGGTCAGTTCCTAGATTGTGATCTTCGAACGGCACTGGAACTGTGCCAGGATGATGCATTCCGGACCACGCAACCGTCAGATAGGGACATCAGCCCAGCGCCAGATCGAACCCCTTGGCTTCATATGACTCGATCTTGCGGTAAAGCGTGGACCTTCCGATCCCCAGCAGTGAGGCGGCCCGAACGCGGTTACCTGATGCCTCGGCGAGCGCGGCCCTGATCTGCTGAAGCTCCGCTTCTTCCAAACGGGTAAGCGGCATGGTGCCGAGTCCACGCAGCTGCACTGCGTTGAGATCCGACAGGTGCAGTTCTCCGCTGAGGGACCGTGAGGCAGCGGATTCAACCAGGTCGCGGAGTTGCCGCACGTTGCCCGGCCAGTCCGCGGCCACCAGTGCATCCCGCAACTTCGGTGACATTCGGACCTCCCTGCCGACCGCTCTCCTTAGCAGATGCGACGCCAGCCCGACGATATCCTCACGCCGGTCACGAAGAGGTGGCATGCCAACCTCAATGCCTCTCAACGCAGACAGCACCGGCAGGAGATCATCGCCGACGGCGCCGGCAGTCAGGATAAGTTGGGGTTGCTCCAGGACGTGGAGCAGACCTCCCAAGTCGTCCAGGAAATGCGGCGGGCACTTGTCTGCCCTGTGGAGGATAACCGCCGCCCCTTGCTCAAGGGCAGCATCAACGTCGTCAACAGTGGCCCGGGCAGGCCTTTGGGTAAAGTCGAATACTCGCGTCTCCCTCGACAGGCGACCGGCCATGGCCTCCGCCAAAGTTCGCTTACCGCTTCCTTGTTCGCCGATGATGTGAGCAGGCATCCGCCTGCTCACGGCTGCAGCCGCAGCACCAAGGGCCCTCTTGAAGGCCCGGCTGGTTCCAACCATCCCGTCGAACTGCGCTTGGGGTTCACGGGCAGTTGGCGCCGCCCGCACACCTAGCGAGACGGACGGCACCTGGACGCGCATCACGGACGCTCCGCCAGAGCCTGATTCGCGGAAATCCATGGGACGGATGTGAAGCTGCACCTCCCTGCCAGTGCTGACATTCAGGCGGTGCTGGGACAGGCCGTCCCGCTGTTCGGCTTCCCGCGCCAGGGCCGCGAGTACCGCGAAATCGCTGGGATCCAGCATGCGCAGGGCACTCCGGCTTGCGATGGTGGTGCGTTCATCCATCGCCACCACAGCATCTGCTCCGCGTTTCCGGATCTCCTTCAGGTATTCGGACATCAGCGCCTGCTCCCGCGCCGCGAGTCGTTCCGCCAGCCTCCTGGTGATGTCCGCGGCCGCCCCATGGACGGTCAGGAGAACAGAGCCGGGGTCCGTGTTGCGTGCCAGCTTCTCGGGCAACATCAAGCCCAGGACACCCCTGACGGAGCGGCGTATCGGATCACGGATGGGAGCAGACGTGCAGTAACTGTTCTGGAGCGCCTCATTGAAGTGTTCGGCGCCCCAGACCTGTACTGCTTCGCCTTCCTCAAGGACAGTTCCGTCGGAGTTGGTTCCAATCAGGTCCTCGGCCATCTGCGCTCCCAGGCTCGGAAACAACAGCTCCGCCTTTCGACGTTCTGTGGCATCTCCGCGAAAGACGGCCAATGTGCCTTCTGCGTCAGTAAGCACCACCAGCCCCCCGGAGTCGCTGCACAGACGTTCGAGTTCGGTCAGGACGGGTTCGGCAGCAGCGAGCAACTGCTCGTCGGCCTGGTGGACAGCAGCCTGCAGAAACGGCGAGGTGGCCGTTACATTGCAGGCCAGGCTCCGCTGCCAGGATCTGGCAATGACCGGCCTCAGACTGCTCAGGTCCGTCGCTCCGGGTTCTGTCAGGAAACGTTCCCTGAGCGACTGAATTTCCGCGTTGGGCGTCCCGCCCACGCGCAGCGAAGAAGCCGTAGGGAGCCATGAAACGTCCTTCGAAGCCATGCCGTGCCTGCTTTCCCGATAGTGGCTGGGCTGATGTCAGTGCTGGAGCAGGTGCTGCAGGTGAGCGGGAAGTTTCCGCGCCTGCTGGCGGCCGAACAGCTGGAAGTACCACTTCCCGAGTGTCTGTTTCCCGGTCGTACCGCTCGCCTTCCAACCGCCAAAGGTCTGCGGTCCCGGCCACCACCCGGTCGTGGCATGGCCCGGGACGTTCACGTCCACACAGCCGGCCTCGACACGGTCAAGGAACTCCCGCGCTTCTGCCTCGTCACCGGTGTAGATTCCCGCCGTCAGACCCATTTCTGTGTTGTTGGCGGCCGCCAAGGCCGCTTCGAAAGTGGGCACCTTGCTGATGGTCAGGAAGGGCAGGAAGTGCTCCTTGGTGGCCAAGTGATGAGTTGCGGGCACTCCGGAGACCACAGTGGCCGGAACAAAGTAGCCGCCATCCTGGGCCTTGCCGGTCTCCACGTGGAATTCTTCACCGCGGGCCGTTGCCAGCAGTCCGGCGTAGCGATCCACGGCCTCGGCAGAAACAACGGGACCCGCGAACACACCTGCATCCACAGGGTCGCCGGCCTTCAGGTCCCTGACTCTCTCCCCTACGAGCTCCACCAGTTTGTCGTGGGCGGAAGGGGTAACCAACACCCGGGACAGCGCGCTGCACTTTTGCCCACTGAGGTCGAATGCCGAGAAGACGATGCCGTCGGCGGCCTGCTCCAAATCAGCCGTATCAGTGACAATTACCGGATTCTTGCCGCCCATTTCGGCAATGACGGGGCGGGGATACGGCCCGGAGGCGAAGTCCCCCAGGATCGACTTCCCTACGACCACCGAACCCGTGAAGCAGATGCCGTCGATGTCCGAGGCGACCAACGCCCGTCCGGGACTGTCGCCTCCGTGGACCACGTTCACCAACCCCCGAGGGAGTCCCATTGCCTCGCAGAGCTCATATACGGCGTGCCCGGACCACGGACCATCATGCGATGTCTTGACCACCACTCCGTTGCCCGCGATCAGCGCAGCAATGGCTGGACCTGCAGCCTGGACAATCGGGTAGTTGAACGGTGTGATGACGCCGAACACGCCGTAGGGCCGAAGCACGGATTCGTTGGCCAGTCCGGACGGGTCGTCTTCGCGTTGATCCTCAAAGGCTCCTGGAGCCGACGCGTAATCGGCGTACTGCCGGAGGATTTCAAGAACTTCTGCGCCTTCGGCCCTTGCACCCGCGTAGGGCTTGCCGATCTCAAGGGCCACCCGGACCGCCCACTCCTCGAGGCGCTCCTCAATGAAGGGAATGGCCCGACGAACGTGTTCAATGCGCTGTGCGGCCGGAACCCGGGACCATTCACGCTGGGCATCACGGCTCGACTGAACAGCCAGCTTGACGAGTTCATCCGGTGCGTCGTGGCAGGCACTGACCACCGAGCTGGGGTTGCTGGGGTCTTCCCGCTGCAGGAGCGCGCCTTCAAAATATTCCTGTCCCGCGATGACGTGGGGAACTGTTGTGTGGCGGCTGCGTCGTTGTTCCGTCATCCGGGCTGCGAAGGCCTGTTGCTGGTCAATGGTCATCGCGTGATTGCTCCTCTATGGATTGTTTGCGCCCCGACGGGCGGGATGGTTCTGTCGAGATTACGCAGCCAGGGCAGCGCCTACTGTCCCAAGGTGGGACATCTGTTCAGATGGCCTATAGCCCGCATCGACCATGACGGCAGAACCCGTCATCTTTCGTGATTCGTCCGAAACCAGGAACACTGCGACGTCCGCTACTTCCTCCGGGCTGATCAGGCCGAGCGGCTGGTAGGCGCGCTGGGCTTGTTCGTCCTTGAGGAACTCCTCGTCGAAAAAACCGGCAACCATGGGAGTACGGACGCCGCCGGGGCACAGGCAGTTAGCCCTGATGTTGTCCTTGGCGTATTCGACCGCCACGGATTTAGTGAGCATCAGCACCGCTCCTTTAGATGCGGAATATGCGGCGATGTCGGGTTCGGCCACCATCGAGTTGACCGAGCCCCAGAATGTCTCTTCTGCCGTGGCAACGAGCCGCTCCACGTCAGCAGGTTTGCTCATGTCACAACGATGGGTGGAGATTTGCACGTTCTCTCTTTCCAGTCGATCCAGCCCGGCTTCATCAATGTCTGCCGCAACGACATTTGCCCCTCGCCCGCCAGAGCGCGCACTGTCGCCATGCCCTGCCCGGATCCTGAGGCGAAAATGTCTCTTTCTGACACAAATCCCGTCAAGTGGCAGCAGTAACGTCTTCCCAAGCGTGAAGCACTTCACATCATCCAAACCAAAGGAGAGACTCATGGGCCGTGTGCAAGGCAAGGTAACCATCATCACTGGCGGCGCCAGAGGACAGGGCGAGTCCCACGCACGCCTCTTCGCACAAGAAGGCGCTTCGGTACTCGTCACCGACATGCTGGACGACGTCGGCGAGGCAGTAGCCAATGATCTCCGAAACTCCGGGCACGATGTCCATTACCTGCATCTGAACGTTGCTTCCGAAGACGAATGGAAATCCGTAGTAGCGGCAGCGGAAGAGCGGTGGGGGCGCGTCGACATCCTGATCAACAACGCCGGAATCGTCGGAACCATGAAGTCTGTCGAAGATGAAGGCCTGGACGGCTGGTCCAAGACCACCGCGATCAACCAACAGGGCGTCTTTCTTGGCCTTAAGCATGGTGCACCTGCGATTGAGCGAAGCGGCGGCGGCGCAATCGTCAACACGTGCTCCATCAATGGCACCGTCGGCAACCCCGGAGGCTTCTCCTACCAGGCCTCGAAAGGGGCCGTGAAGATGATGACCCGTGCCGCTGCCATGGAATACGCGCACCGTGGCGTGCGTATCAATTCCGTTTCGCCGGGACTTGTGATGACGCCCATGGCTGAGGAAGAGGGCGAGGAGTCCAACAAGGAGTTCAGCAACGCTACCCCCATGAAGCGGGCCGCCCAGCCCATAGAGGTGAGCTATGGCGTCCTGTACCTGGCAAGCGACGAAGCCAGCTACATCACCGGGGCGGACCTGCTGATCGACGGCGGATACACCGCGCAGTAATGAGGGCGGCTCGTCTACGGACGCCACAGTGAAAGAGACCATACACATGACACACACAAAGGAATCGGCACTCATGACTGATGTAGCCATAGCCCCGGCAATGGAGCCGGGCTCCACCACAACACCCCGCATGATCGTGCATGAATGGGTGGGACAGCTCACGAATGCTTTGTCCTCGCAGGACGTCGCCGCCGCTGCGGACCTTTTCCTGCCCGACGGCGTTGTCCGTGACCTCCTGGCCCTGTCCTGGGATTTCCGCAATGCAATCGGACACCAGGAGATCTCCACCTGCCTCACCGTTCCCGCAGCAGACCGGCCGACGTCGATCCAGGTGCGGCCGGGCAACGCATCGGTGGTTGTCGAGGAGGGAACTCCCGGCGCCATCTCCGCTTTCCTGCAGTTCAGGAACAGCGCAGGCAACGGGTTCGGCCACGTCCGCTTGGTGCAGCAGGACGACGACGGAACCTGGCTCGCGGCGACCCTCGTGTTGGCCCTCGACGCCGTGGACAGCCACCCCGAGTGCCATCTCGACGCCCGACCGAGCGGAAAAACCCACGGGCCGGTCCGGAACCGCGTTGGCTGGCAGGACGGACTCGACCCCGAGTTCACCCAGCAGGAGCCTGACGTTGTCATCCTCGGCGCAGGGCACAACGGGCTCATGCTGGCAGCACGCCTGAGGGCCCTTGGGATTCCCGCCTTGGTTCTGGAACCGAACGAGCGCGTTGGGGACAACTGGCGTAAACGGTACAGTTCGCTGGCGCTCCACACTCCGCTGGCTTCCGACCATTTGCCGTATCTTCCATTCCCATCGACGTGGCCCCGCTTCACTCCCAAGGACAAGTTGGGAGACTTCCTGGAGAGCTACGCGACACTCCTGGATTTGGCCGTCTGGACCGGCACCACAGTAGACGGCGCGGAGTTCGATGAACCATCCCGGCGGTGGATCGTCGACCTCAACCGGCAAGGGAAGCAGCGCAGGATCAACCCCAGGCACCTGGTTTTCGCCACCGGGATGAACGCTGCACCAAACATTCCGGAGGTACCCGGACGATCGGAGTTCGAAGGCACCGTCATGCACGCCGTGGACTACAGGGGCCATGCAGAATGGCAGGGAAAGCGTGCCGTGGTTGTCGGCTCCGGCGTCAGCGGGCACGACATCGCACAGGATCTGGCCGAGCACGGCGTCGACGTCACCATGATCCAGCGGTCCGGAACCTTTGTCATGAACACCTCCACTTTCCACAAGGTGATGCATGCGAACCACGTCAGCGGAAAATACAGCACCGAAGAAGCCGACCTCATCAACGCTTCAACGCCTTTCGGAGCACTCCCCGCACACGGACCTAAACATGTTGAGCTGGTCAAGGCGATGGACCGGGAACTGTTGGACGGCCTGATTGAAGCCGGCTTCGAACTGAGCGACGGCCCGGACGGACAAGGAGTCTTGGGGTTGATCTTTGGCCTTAACGGAACCGGCTATTACTACAACGCCGGCGCTTCCGAACTGATCATCGATGGAACCATCAAGTTGCGTCACGGCAGCGTGGAGGGCCTCAGCTCCAGCGGGGTCCTGCTGGACGGGGACCGCAGCCTGGAGGCTGACCTCGTTGTATTCGCTACTGGTTACCAAGGTGCTCCATCGGTGGTCCGCCAGGTCCTCGGTGATGACATCGCTGACCGGGTCGGAGAGTTCGCCAAGGTGGGGGCGGACCGCGAATATGGCCGGTTGTGGCGGCGAACCGCGGTGGACCAGCTGTGGTTCATGGTTTCCCTCGGCATCGGCGACGGCAGGTTCTACTCCAAACTGCTTGCGCTGCAGCTGGCAGCGATGGAGGCTGGCACTATGCCGTACACAGAGCAGGAGCAATAAGGCGGCTTGCTGCTTAAAGCCAGGAAGGAGGCCGGTCCGCGATGATCCGGCCTCCTTTGTGCTGCGCTGAAACTTGTGCGCTGAAAACTACTTGGCGAAGCGGAACAGCTTCTTGTTGGCGAACTCCAGCATGCCCACCTTGCCCAGTTCCCGGCCGTAACCGGACTTCTTGACGCCGCCGAACGGCACATCCGCACCGCTGAGGTCGTAGGCACCTACGAACACCATGCCGACGTCGAGCTGATTGCCGACGCGCTCGGCGCGGTCGACGTCGTCGCAAATCACCACGGAACCAAGGCCATACGGCGAGGAATTCGCGAGCTTGATCGCTTCATCGTCGGTGCTTACCTTGTAGAGCTGTGCAACGGGACCGAACAGTTCCTCGCTGTAGACGTCCATGGACGGGGTGATGTTGGTGATCACCGTCGGGGTAAACACGTTGCCCTTTGGCTCATTGTTGCCCACCAGGATTTCGGCGCCCTGGTCCAGCGCACCCTTCACCTGTGAAGCCAGGAACTTGGTGGCTGAATCGGAGGACATCGGGCCGAAATCGCCGTTCTCGTAGGACTGGCCAGCAATGGCGGCCTTGAACTTCTCCGAGAACTCGTCGAAGTACTTGTCCAGCACCACGATCCTCTTGGAACCGTTGCACGACTGCCCCGTATTGCCCATGCGGCCCATGACGGCCTTCTTCACCGCGAGGTCCACGTCGTCAGTGTCCAGAACCAGGAACACGTCGGCTCCACCAAGCTCGAGGACGCACTTCTTCAACGCGCGTCCGGCCTGCTCAGCGACGATCGCTCCCACCTGCTCGGAACCGGTGAGCGAGACACCCTGCACACGGTCATCGGCAATGATGTCCGAGATCTGCTGGTGCGTGGCAAAGAGGTTGACGTAGGCACCCTCCGGGAAGCCTGCATCGCGGAAGAGTTCCTCCAGGGCCAACGCCGACTCCGGGCACTGGCTGGCGTGGCGGACGATCACCGTGTTGCCCAGGATGATATTTGGAATCGCGAACCGTGCCACCTGATAGTAGGGGTAGTTCCACGGCATGATGCCCAGGATCACGCCGAGGCCCTGGTAACGGAAGAAGCTCCTCAGCCCGTCAGCAACCTCGAGTTCCTCATCGGCCAGCCATTCTTCAGCGTTTTCAGCGAAGGCCGAAGCGATGGAGCCGGAGAACTCCGCTTCGCCTACGGCCTGCTGCAGCGGCTTGCCCATTTCGCGGTTGATGATGGCGGCAAGCTTGTCCTTGCGCGCAACGAACAGGTCCGCGAGGCGCTTGGCCATGGCCGCGCGTTCGGCGACCGTAGTGGTGCGTGACCAGTCCTGGTAGGTCTTCTGGGCTGCGCTGAGTCCGGCCTCGACTTCTGCGTCGGTGGCTGCGGGGTACTCGGCGTGAATGGTTCCGGTGGCCGGATCAGTAACGGCAAATGCGCTCATGATGAATGCTCCTTGGTCAATAAATCCCGTAAAAGAGACGGGCGGGACCGCTGGATGGAGCGGTCCCGCCCGGTGCGCTTAGCGCGTTTCAGGTGCGGTGGTGGCAGCGTAGAAGCGCTGACGCTCACGGCCCTTGAGGTGCTTGGCGATACCCTCCAGGGTGTCGGGTCGCTCCGAGGTCATCGGAGCTCCAACGTCCCAGAAGGCGCCGTTGCCGGAAAGATAGCGCCACGGCTCCACACGGGCCACGATCACAGCAGGACCTTCGACTTCCTTCGCCTCGGTGAGGGCGGCCGAGAACTCCTCGATCGTCGTCGTGGACCAGGCAGCACAACCCATGCTGGCCGCGTTGGCGGCGATGTCGAAGTCGAGGATGGCCCCGTCCAGTCGGCCGGACTCTTTGCTGCGTTCCCGGTACTGGGTGCCGAATTCGCGGCCCGGACCGCCCTTGGCAACCTGAAGGGGCCAGATGCACTGGTGTCCGCGGTTGTCGATGACGATGGTGATGATCTTCTTGCGTTCCTGGACAGCCGTGACCAGTTCGGTTGGCTGCATGAAGTAGGTACCGTCACCGATCAGGACATATACCTCGCCCGGCGCATCGGGACGGGCCAAACGGTAGCCGAGGCCGGCCGGGATCTCATGGCCCATGCAGGAGTTGGCGTATTCAAAGTGAATTTCGGTGCCGTTGGAGGGATCCCACGCCTTGTGGATGCCTTCAACCACGCCGCCGGAGCCCAAAATCAGGGCGTCCTCGTTGGTGGTGCGCCTGTTGAGCACGTCGATCACCTGTGCCTGGCTCATCAGTTCACCGGCGAAATCCTGGAGATCGTGCTTGCGAACTTCCAGCGTGGCCTTGCGTGCGTCCGCCACGTCGCTGCGGAACTCGTCCGACGTCGAGTACCCGACGGCGGCGAGCCGCTCGCGCAGGGCGGCCAGGTTAAGCCTGGCGTCACCGATGACGGGGAACGAGCCCATCTTGTGGGCGTCGAACGAACCCACGTTGAGGTTCACGAACTTCACGTCCGGGTTCTGGAACAGCGAGTGCGAGGCCGTGATGAAGTCCTGCAGGCGGGAGCCCACGGTGACCACAACATCCGCACCGTCGGCAATCTCGTTGGCGCCCACAGTTCCGGTCACACCCAATGCCCCGAGGTTAAGGTCGGTGATGGGTCCGCTGCCCTTGCCGGCGTAGGTCTCGGACACCGGGATGCCGAACTCGGCGCTGAAGCGTGCCAGTTCTTCCTGTGCCTTGGAGTAGCGGACGCCGCCACCGGCGATCAGCAGCGGACGCTTGGCGTTGCGGATGATTTCTGCGGCGTCGCGGAGCTCATCCTCGACGGCGGGACGCCGGCGGATGTGCCAGACACGCGGGGTGAAGAAGGACTCCGGGAAGTCGAATTCGGCGCCCTGGATGTCCTGCGGCAGGCAAACCACCACGGCGCCGGTTTCCACAGGATCGGTGAGGACGCGCATGGCCTCGGGGAGGGTGGACAGCAGCTGGGCCGGGTGGGTGATCCGGTCGAAGTACCGGCTGACGGGACGGAAGCAGTCGTTGGCGGACACGTCGCGCTCAACGGGGTGTTCGATCTGCTGCAGCACGGGGTCGCCGAACCGGTTGTTGATGATGTCCGCAGGAAACAGCAACACGGGGAGGCGGTTGGTGGTGGCCGTCGCGGCACCGGAGATCATGTTGGTGGATCCCGGTCCGGCTGAAGCGGTGCAGGCCAGCGTGGCCGCTCGGTTGGAAGCCTTGGCGAAGCCGATGGCCGCGTGGACCATGGACTGCTCGTTTTTTCCTTGGTAGTGCGGGAAGTCCACACCGTATTCATCGATGCCTTGGGCCAGGCCCACGGAGTTGCCATGGCCGAAGATGCCGTACATGCCGGCGATCAGGCGCCGTTTCTCGCCGTCCAGTTCGCTGTACTGGACCTGCAAATACTCGACGATCGCTTGTGCGACAGTGCGGCGGCGGACGGCCTTTTTATCGGCTGCGATATTGACCTCGGTGCCGAGATCAGCAGCGGCTGTGCTAGTCATGCGTTCTCCTAAATTCGTAGGTGCGTCGGCACTTGCAAACCGATTCGCCCGAACATCAGGTTTTCACCGCGGGGAAGCAAAGTTGTGTCCCAGTTTGGGACGCAGCCCACCTGCCCGGACACGCAAAAACAGCAGCCGACGGCGGCACGTAGGTACCGCCGTCGGCTGCTGTTTAGTTGTTGTCTTAGTCGAAGCGGTAAGGCTCCTGCGGACCCACGGAGGGCAGCGGCCGGGGCCGCTCACAAGTGCTTTCGATCTCTATGTGCTTGCCCTGCTCCGAAGATGCCTCGAAGGCGAGGAGGACCTCAAGCACGTGGTAGGCGAAGTCGCCCCCCGTCCGGGGCTCCACGCCGTTGCGGATGGCGTAGCCGAATTCGGCCAGGCCGATGCCGCGGTAGGCGTCGTCACGGTGGGTGATGGGCGTTTCGCGCCAGTCGCCACCGCCGGGAGGGGTCATGTCCAGCGCGAGGTCGCCCGGCTCGCCGCGGCGCAGCACGGGAGCGCCGGAGAAGTGGTCCGGGTTCGGCGCGGCCAGGGAGCCGCCGGTGCCGTAGATCTCCAGGTGCGGCAGGTTGTGGTTCCAGATGTCCCAGCTGACAATCACGGTGGCAGCAGCGCCGGACTCGAAGTCGAGGGTGCCCGTGACGTGCGTGGGGGTCTGGATCCGGATGACTTCACCCTCTTTGCCCGGGCGCGGACGAGTCTCGGACGAACGGGGCGTGGTCGCGGAAACCCGCTTCACCGGGCCGAAGAAGTTCACAAGGTTGGTGATCAGGTACGGCCCGATGTCCAGCATGGGGCCTGCGCCGGGGCTGTAGAAAGGGTCCACGTTCGGGTGCCAGTGCTCATAGCCGCGGCAGGCGAACGAGGCGAAGGCTGCCACCGGCTCGCCGATCCAGCCGTCGTCAATGAGCTTGCGGCTGGTCTGCATGCCGGAACCCAGGAACGTGGTGGGCGCGGAACCTACCTTGACGCCGGCTTCCCGTGCTGCGTCCAGAATCTGCTTCGCTTCCTCAAGGGAGGTTGCGAAGGGTTTTTCGGAAAGGACGTGCTTGCCGGCAGCGATCGCCTGGAGCGTGACTGGTGCATGGAGCTTGGGCGGCGTGAGGTTGAGGACCAACTCTACGTCCTGATCTGCCAGTAGCTCGTCCGGGGTGAGAGCCTTGGGAACGTCGTACTCGGCAGCGCGCTTCCTGACTGCCTCGGCGTTCACATCCGCGAGCGCCACGATCTGGACGTCGGGGTGGACGCCGATCTTGTCCAGGTATTGGTTGAGGACGTTTCCGACGCCGATGATGCCGACTCGAATGGGTTCCATGTGAATCTCCGTTTAATGATTGTTGGAACATCCCGGGGCGAGGAATATACCTCGCCCCGGGATGAGTTGCGATAGGCCGGTGCTAGTTGCGATAGCTCGGTGCTAGCCGGCCAGGCGTACCTGGCGGGTCTGGGCCGTTGCTGCTTCGTCGACGGCGCCGTCGGTGATGACCACGCCGTAGTGTGCGGCCGCGGCTTCGAGGGTCACGCGTGATTCGCGATAGTCGTCGAGCACTGCCAGGACGTCGCGTTCCAGCGGGTCGCCGTAGCCACCACCGCCGGGGGTGATGGAGACGACCTTCTCGCCCGACTGCAGGTCGTAGCGGCCCACCACGGGGATTTCGTGGCGTTCGCCGGTCTTGAGGTCTTCCACCCAGGCTGAGGGCTCGGCGCCATCGTGGCCGCCACGGACACCCTTGGGCGGATTGATCTTGCCTTCGATGCCGTAGGTGAGGGTGACACTCTCGCCGCGGGGTTCCATAGTGACACGCGTGGCGAGTCCGCCGCGCTGGCGGCCGGCACCGCCGGAGTCGGCCACCAGGGTGCGTTCGTGGACCAGAATCGGGTAACGCTGCTCGTCCACTTCCACGCTGTCGTGGTACAGGAGGGCCCCGCACACGGGTCGCTGGTAGGTGGGCCAACCATCAACGTACGGGGTGGCCGGACCACCGACGCCGCCTACCAGGATCTGGTTGACGTAGGGGTTGCCGTTGCGTTCGTCCGTCCCGGAGATGACCGACTTGGCAGGCGCCTGTCCGGCTGCGCCCTCGGCGGTGCCGTAACCGTCGTCGATCTGGGAGAAAGCGGCCTGGACGATGTTGACCACTCGGTCGGCGAGGTTGGTGGTGCCCGACGAGCAGGAGTAGGGGTGCTTGGGAACACCCACGGCACAGCCGTCACGCAGCAGCACCTCCACGCGGCGGAAGGTTCCGGCGTTGCTCGGCAGGTTCTCCGGGATGCCGGAAAGGATCCCGGCCAGCGCGGCGCCGGTGGCCGTTGCCTTGGTGAGGTTCAGTCCGTTAGGCAGGTTGTCCGGGTTGTCGCGGAGGTCGATCACAACCTTGCCCTGCTTTGGCTTCACCTCGAGGGTTGCCTGCAAATGCACGCCGTCCGGGCCTGTGCCGGGGAAGGGATCGTGGGTGGAGGTGCCGTGGAGGACGTATTCGGGCAGCTTCTCGATCGCGCTGGCCGTCAGGCGCTCGGAGTAGTCGAACCAGGCGTCCACGAAGTCCACCAGGTCATCCACGCCGAACTTTTCAGCGAGTTCGTGGATGCGGCGCTCGGCGATGCGCGAGGCTCCGACGGATGCCAGGTAGTCGCCGTACCACTGGTCGGGAACACGGATGCGGGACCGGCACATGCGGATGATGTCGTCGATGTCCGTGTAGTCGCGCTGGATCCGCACGCAGGGGAAGATCAGTGCGCCTTCCTCGTAGACGTCCCGCGCGGTGGCAAAGAACGTGGTGGGAAGCGAGTTGCCGCAGTCGGCCTGGTGGGCCTTGGTCACGGCGGTGAAGAGGTGGCGTCCCTGGATGAAGATGGGTACCAGGATCACGTGGTCTGCAGCGTGCGAGTTACCCATGTAGGGGTCGTTGTGCAGGAACGCGTCGCCTTCCTTGATGTCTTTGTGCAGCTCAACCATGTCTTCGCCCAGGGGGCCGGCACCGAAGACGTGCACGGGCACACCTTCGGCGGCAGCGAGCAGCTGGTTGTCCGCGGTCAGCACGGCACAGGAGAAGTCGCGGGCCGTGTTGATGACGGATGAGCGGGCGGAGCGGAGCAGGCCGCTGGTCATCTCGCGGACAATGCCGTCGAATGCGTTGGCAAGGACCGAGAGCTTTACGGGATCGAATTCGCGGGTCACGGTTACGCCTCCTTACGGGTGAGGTAGATGTTGGATCGTTCATCGAGCGTGGCGTCCCACTCCGGCGGCACGACGATGGTGGTGGTGGGCTGATCGATGACGGCCGGTCCTACGATCTTGTCGCGCGGGGCGAGCGTCACGCCGCGGTAGCGCTGGGTGCTGAAGGGTTTGCCGCCAAAAACAATGCTGTCCGTGCGGTGGATTTCCGCGGTGCGGCTGAGTTCACTTTCGGACTTGGTGTGCTCCGACCGGGGGATTTCCACGCGGACACCCCAGGTGATGATCTCCACGCGGCTGTCCGGATCGTGGGTGCCGTTGCGGCGGTCGTGCTCCTCGTGGAAGGCGCGCTCGATGATGCCTGCCGCATCGCCGGAGGTGTCCGGGGCGGCGTCGAGGTAGACGCGGAGGTCCCAGGCCTGCCCGGGGTAACGGGCGTCCACGAAGTATGTGACCTTGGGTGCTTCGCCCACGCCGTCGAACCGCTTCACGAAGACTTCAGCCTTGGCCGTCAGGTCCTCGACTGCCCGGGAGGCCGAACCGGCGTCGAAACTGCGGGTGTCGTTGTGCAGCGGCGAGAGGAACTCGGTAGCGATCGGTGCGCGGTGGGCGCCGTAGGCGGCCAGGACGCCGGCGGTAGCCGGGATCAGGACGGTGTCGGCTTCCAGGAGCCTGCCGATGATCGCTGCGACCATGGCGCCTGCGCCACCTCCAGCAACAATGAGCGCACCCCGGGGGTCAACGCCCTGTTCGAGAGCAGACTGGCGGATGGCGGTAGCCATGTGGTTGGCGGAGACATCAAGGATGGCTTGGGCGGCCTGAAGAGTGTCCATCTTCAAGGGACCGGCAATGCGGGTATCGATGGCCTTAATGGCGGCCTCGCGGTTCAAGGTGAACCCACCTTCAAAGCCTTCTGTGTCGAGATAGCCAAGGGCCACACAGGCGTCGGTGACAGTCGGCTCTTCGCCGCCGCGGCCGTAGGCTGCCGGGCCGGGGGTGCTGCGCGCACTCTGCGGGCCTACGCGAAGGAGGCCACCGCCGTCGATCCAGGCGATGCTGCCGCCACCGGCGCCGATGCTCGAGACTGCCACGGAGGACAGGCCAGTGAGGTGCCCGACGAACGGCTCGCCCAGCCAGGCTTCACGGGTGTGGCGGACCACGCCATTCTCGACCAGGGACACATCGAAGGTGGTGCCGCCCATGTCGCAGACAACCACTGTGTCGTGGTCCGGAGCCGCCGCCGCGCCAACCAGTGGAGCCATGGACGGGCCGGAGTTCAGCAGCAGTACCGGGCGGTCCAGTACATCGGCGACGTCGAGGACGGCACCCTCGGAGGTAACCACCAGCAGGTCGCCGGCGAAGCCGTACTTCTGGAGGTCGGAGCGGAGCTTGCCCAGGTGGTCGGCCATCAATGGCTTCAGGGAAGCATCGATCGAGGCTGCCGAGGAGCGGCGGTATTCACGGATGGTGGGGTTTGCCGCGTTGGAGAGCGTGTACGGAACGCCGGGCAGGATCTCCTGGATCAGCTCGGCAACGCGCTTCTCGTGGGCATCGTTGATGATCGACCACAGGAAAGAGACGGCCACAGCTTCAATGCCCTGTTCCTTGAAGGAACCCAGGACTTCCCGTACCTGCTCTTCGTCCAGCGCCACCAGGATGTCGCCCTCGGAGGAGATGCGTTCAGTGATCTGGAAGGTCAGGTAGCGGGGAATGTAGGGCGGCGGGTACGCGGCTTTCGAGTCGAAGGCGTCACGACGGCCACCTTCGCGGAGCAAAAGGGTGTCGGCAAAACCGTCTGTGGTCAGCAGCGCTGTCCTGGCTACCTTGCCGGTGAGCACTGCGTTGGTGGCGTGGGTGGTGCCGTAGACAATGACGTCTGCATTGCGCAGCACGTCGTCACCGCTCCAGCCAACGGACTCGGCAGCGCGGCGGACCGACGCTTCGAAGCCGGTGAACACGCGGTCGTAGGTGGTCAGCGCCTTGCCGACCGCCATGTCGCCGCTGTTGGAACCGACCACGACGTCGGTAAAGGTACCGCCGGTGTCGACGGCAATGCGGTACCGGGCCTCACCTGGTTGTGTCTGTACTTCACTCATGGGTCTTCATTACTTTCGTAGGGCTTGCAAGGGATTAGAGCTGGGGTTTGCCAACGGTGTTGCGGAGGAGTCCAACCTTGTCGATCTCGATTTCCACCGTGTCGCCCGGTTCCAGCCAGACAGGCGGGTTCCGCTTGGCACCGATGCCCTGCGGGGTTCCCGTGGCAATGACGTCGCCTGGTTCCAAGGTGAGGAAACTTGAAAGATAGGAAACGATGCGGGCGATCGGGAAGATCTGGTAACTCGTGTTGGAGCGCTGCACTTCGATGCCGTTCACGCGGGTGGCGAGGTCCAGGTTCTGGGGATCGCCCACTTCGTCCAAGGTGACCAGTGCAGGGCCCCACGGGGTTGACCCGTCAACGGCCTTGCCTGCCAGCCACTGGGTGCCGCGGTACTGCAGGTCCCGGGCGGTGACATCGTTCAGCGGTGCAAGCCCGGCAACGTAGTTCAATGCTTCTTCTTCGGGGACCTCGCTGGCCTTGCGCCCGATCACCACAGCGAGTTCACCTTCAAAGTCGAGGTTCTCGCTGACCTTCGCACCGCCGATCTCGTCCTCGGGCCCAACCATGGTGGAGGCGAACTTGGCGAAGACGTCCGGGTACTCCGGGAACGCGCGGCCGGTCTCGGCAACGTGGTCCTTGTAGTTCAGGCCGATGCAGAGCACCTTGGAGGGATTGGGCACAGGTGTTGTCAGCCGGATATCGGCCCGGACACCCACGTGGGCTTCCGGGTCCTGGCCGGCCAGTGCGCTGACCTCGGCCGAGACGGCCTGAAGCCGGTCGCCGTAGAGTTCCAGGAATTCCCGGACGGTGGTGGTGGCTCCGTGCACTGCCTGGCTGGAACCCTGCAGCAGCAGTTCCAGGTCGTAGACGGCGTCATCGATCAGGACGCCGCCGCGGATACCGGATTCGTGTTCGTAGGAAACGATCTTCATGGTTAGTTTGCGCCTTCCGTGGTGGGAGCGTCCGAGGCGACCGCCAGTACGGCGTCGGCCAGGCGATCAGCGATGTCGTCGACCACCTTTTCGTCCATAGGCGTGGACAGGGACAGCAGGTTGGCCGGAGAACCCAGCAGTCCGCGCTCGTAGGAGGCCCACCACAGCTTGTGCTGGGTGTGCTCGTCCACCTTCTCCGCTCCGGCCGGAACCGCGCGGAGGAGCGAGCCGCTGCCACGGATCTCCCAGCCGGCGTCGGCGATCCTGGCGTTGACCGTTTCGCGGGCGGTGTCGCCCAACTGGTTCAGGCGCTTGACCTCATCTTCGGTGTAGAGGCGAAGGGCCACGGATCCGGCGGCCATGCTGACCGGGTTGCCGGAGAACGTGCCGCCGTGGGGAAGGCTGCCCGGGCGGGTGGGGTCCACTTCGGCCATGAGCTCGGCCTTCCCGCAGACCGCTCCGACGGGGAATCCGCCGCCGATGAGCTTTCCCGTGGTCAGCAGGTCCGGGGAAACACCGTATTCACCGCTGAAGCCGTTGTAGCCGAGGCGGAGGCTGATGACCTCGTCGATGATCAGCACAATGCCGTAGCGGGTGGCGAGTTCCCTGGCGGTCCGGACGAATTCCTCGTTAATCGTGAGGAGGCCGGCGCGGTTGGGCAGCAGGTCCAGGATGATGGCGGCGTAGGCGTCCGGAGCGGATTCAACCGCTTGGCGCAGGAATTCGACGTCGTTCAGCGGCACCGCTGTGACGTCGTCGATCACGCCGCGGGTCACGCCGCGCTGGTAGGAGGGTCCGCCCGGAACCAGGGCAACCTCTGACGTTCCGTGGTAACCGCCCTTGGTGACTATAACGCGCTCACGGCCGGTGCTGGCACGGGCGATGCGGATCGCGGACATGACGGCTTCGGTGCCCGAGTTCGCGAAACGGACCTGGTCCAGCTCGGGAAGGCGGCCGAGCAGGAGTTCGGCGAGTTCCCATTCGTAGAGGTTCGGGATGCCCCAGCTGGCACCGGTGGTGAGGGCCTTGGTGGCGGCTTCGGTGATTTCCGGGTGGGCGTTGCCGTGGATCAGGGAGGTGAAGTTGTTGTTCGCGTCGATCAGTTCACGGCCGCGGTCGTCCCACACCCGGTAGCCCTCGCCCTTGATGGCGTAGGGGCTCGGAGCGCCGGTGTAGTACGTTGACCGGCCGTAGCCGCCAGGCAGCAGCGGGAAGCCGCGCGGCCCACGGCGCAGGTGTGGATCCTCTGCGGGGTTCTGCAACGCAGCGAGGTCTTCCAAATGGTTGGTGGTAGCCAAGTCGGGTTTCTCCAGTCTTTTGATTCACAAGTCTTTTCAGGTGACGGGTCTTCTCAGTTCACGAGGTCGATGAGCGGCTGGCCGGTCAGCGCGAGGCGTACCCGCTCTACGGCACCGTCCTGCAACGCACCCGTTGACCGGTTGGAACGCCATGCGATGTGCGGCGTGAGGATGGCGTTGGGTGCCGTGCGCAGGGGGTGATCAGCCCCGAGCGGCTCCTGGGCGAAGGTGTCGATTCCGGCGCCTGCAATGTGACCCGAGGTCAGCGCCGAGGCGAGCGCGGCTTCATCGATGAGGCCGCCGCGGGACACGTTGACGATCACTGTGCCTTTGCGCATTTTCGCGAGCGCGTCGGTGGAGATGAGGTTCGCCGTTTCATCGTTCAGCGGCAGATGGAGGGAAACGACATCGGAATTCTCCAGGATGTCTTGCAGCCCGGTCATCTCCACGAAACTCTCCGTGACAAAGGGGTCATAGGCACGGACGCGGGCTCCTACAGCCGAGTACATGCGGGCCACATGCTGCCCGATGCGGCCCATGCCCAGGACGCCGACCTCAAGCTCGGACAGGACAGGGGTGTCGTAGCCGATGGTTCCGGCCCAGCCAAGGTTGTCAATGGCGTCGTTTCCGGCAGGCAGCCGGCGCGCCAGCGCCAGGCCCATCGCGAAGGCATGGGAGGCGACTTCCTCCGACGCGGTGCCGGGAACGATAGAGACCGGGATGCCCGCTTCAGTTGCCGCGGCGACGTCGATGTTGTCGTAGCCGATTCCGTACCTGATCACTGCCCGGCACTTGCCCATCAGCGGGAAGTCGGCGGCAGTGAGCTTGGCGTAGGGCGTGATCATCACAATGTCGGCTTCGGGAAGCCCTGCACGGAAGGCGTCGGTGTCTGCCGCGGGGTTGAGTGTGTAACCGAACTCCTCCGCGAGCGCGTGCTCACGGGCCAGGTCCGGGAAATGGTGGGGGGCCACAAGAATGGTTCCCTGGGCATCGCGGGTCATAGTCAGTCGTCCTGTTCGTGTTCGTACCCTCGGTCGCTGCCGGACACTCCTTGGGACGGGTGCCGGTGTCGGGTGATTTCCAGTACAACGCGATATCGGGGCGGCCGTCCGTGCCATATCGAGACACCACAGTGGGACACCGTGTTCCACCGACTGGGGAGAGCCGGGCAGCACAAGGGGCCACTCGTCGTCGGGCCTTTCGCCACCTGGGCAGCGCGGAGCAGCCGGCCCCCTTTGGAGGTCGGCTGCTGCTCCCTGCGTGGCGTCAGAGGTCGAAGCCGCGGCTGCGGAAATAATCCATGCGCCGGTAGAGTGTGGAGCGCCCGATCTGCAAGGTCTCCGCTGCCAGGCTGCGGTTACCTTTTGCTTCCTGCAGCGCAGTGCGCAGCTCGCTCAATTCTGCATCCTCAAGGCGGGAGAGCCTGCCCTTTGTCAGGGCGCGGTGGAACCCTTGTGGCAGGTCGTCCACTGTTACCTCGGCGCCTTCCGCACGTTCGACGGCGTTGGAGACGACGGCGCGGAGCTGGTCGATGTTGCGTGGCCAGTCGGCGTGGGTGAGGGTGGTGACGAGCCTCCGGGACAGGCGCCGCTCCCCCAGCTCTTGCGCTATGGCGTTGGCCAGTTGCGGGATGTCTTCCCGCCGGTTGCGCAGGGGTGCCACTGAGATCTCGAGAACATCGAATGCCTCGGACAACAGCAACGTCGCATCCGTGGGACGCGTAACGGTGAAGATGATCCTGGTTGCGGAGTTGCCGCGAAGGTTGCGGGCAATCTCACTGGCTTCGTTCTGGGAGAGCTCATCGGCATGCTCCACGATCAGCGTCGCGGGAAGCTCGGTGGCCACCCTGTGCAGGACATCGTTAAAGGTGGCGTTCCTGAGGTCTCCGTTGCGGGCGTCGACAACCATCTGTCCACCACGCAGCGATGCAATGGCACCGGCCAGACGCAGCTTCCCGCTGCCCAGCTCACCGATCATCACCACGGACCTGTCCTGGTCTACGGCTTTACGCGCCAGGTTGAGTGTGCGTTTGAACTCCGTGCTGGTGCCATCCACGTGCTTCAGCAATCGTTCAGCGGTCCCTTCCGGCGATGATGCCAGGAGGAGCGGGGCGCTGCCGGAAGCGACGGTGCGACTTTTGGCGGGAGCGTGGGGTCGAACAACAACAATGGCTCCGACGTTTGCAGCAGACAGCGTCACTGGTGAAATTTCCAACGTAGAATGTCCCGGGCCCTCGAGCATGACTTCACAATTCATCTCCCGGCCGGAGGACATCACGGCTTTGGCGTAGCCCGAGACGATGGAGAAATCGCCGTCCACCAACGTCGCTGTCGCCGAAGCGTTCTGGAGCGAGTTCTTGCCGTCGACGGCGATAACGGCCCGGTTGCCCCTGCGGCGCGAGATCCTGAGGTACTCGCTGAGGAGAGCCCGCTCCCTGGACGAGGTCCGCACCTCAATGTCGCGCTCGATCCGTGAGGCAACGCCTTCGAGCATGAGCAGCGTGGAGGAAGGTTCCAGGGTGCTGACCCGGTTGGCAGGAAGCGTCAGCCCGATGACCGCCCGAACGCGGTTATGGAACGGATCCCGAACCAAAGATGCGAAACACCAGTTGCCCCGCATGTCCTCACGGAAGTGTTCTTCCGGGGCCAGCCAGACCCCACGCCCTTCTTCCAATGCCAGGCCTTCGCCGTTGCTTCCGCAGCTCTCCTCCAGCAGGGAGTACCCGGCGGGGAACCCGTCATCCCGCAGGAAATTGGCCTTGACCAGCACTCCGTTCGGGGCCGTGATGTTGACGTAACCGCCAAGGTCGGCAGCCACTTCATCCAGTTTCTGCAAATGAGGGCCGGCCGCTGCGATGGTGTACTCGTCCACCCGTCCCTCGTCAAAGAATCCGCGGTCGGCGAATGCATCGACGCCGGCAGCGCGGCTGCGGTACCAGGAGCGGGCGATGATGGGGCGGATACCGCTGAGGTCAGCGTGGGGTTGCATCAGGAAGAGCTCGCGGACGCGGTTGGTTTCACGTGGGGTTTCATTCGGCCACGGTGACAGTACTTCTGCAGACATTGGGGCAGGTTCTCCCTTTGTATATGCGGGTCAGGATGCCAGTGCCGGGCCGGTGCCGCCTGGCTTGATCTTTCGTGGGTGCCGCCGCGGCAGAATTGGACGGAATGCCTGCAGTGCGCTCCAGTTCTCGTTCAGTGACGCGTTGTCCTCCAGCGCCCGTGCGCCGATGTACGCGGCAACCATTCCGGAAAGCCCGCTTCCGAGGATGACGTTGCTATTGCGAGTGGCCCCCAGGCTCGTGTTTTCGGTGACCATTGCTTGCTCTCCGCTCAAACGAATTGGGATGGTGGGTGCATGTGCTCCGCGCCACTTCCAGACTACCTAACTAACAGACGTTAGGGAAGTGCTGAAGGCAATTTACCTAACGAGTGTTAGGATGGCGAATTATGAGCGTGAAGTCCTACGAAGCCGCCTCCCGCGCCTTCGAATCGCAACTGAAGGAATGGAACTGGACGGGACAGAAGGCGGGCCGCCAGAACATCCTTGAGGCCTTCCTGCAGCTCGCCATCGCCAACGGTTTCAACTCCGTCTCGATGCGGACCATCGCCAACGCCGTCAACATCAAGCCGCCCAGCCTCTACTCGCACTTCCCTGACGGCAGGGACGAAATCGTTGCCGAATCGCTCCGCTGGCATTTCCACCGTTTCGGCGTAGCCTTGCTCGAAGCCATAGAGCCGGCCCGCAACGCGGACGAATTTTGGGACGCTATGGTCAAACTCCACTTCACGCGGCAGGTGCGATTGCCGGAAAGTAACCTGTGGGACCTCCTGGTTGCGACAGACAGGATGGCCGGAGTTCTCCCCAAGGAGCTGCGCGCCCAAGTCGATAACTGGGTCACGCTCCATGAACAGATGTATGTGGCCGCGGCACGCGATATAGGCTGCCCCGACGCCGAGGAGCATGTCAGGGTGGTCATGACCCTGCTTGAGGGCGCCACCCGCTGGGCCCCCCGCGACTGCACCGACGCCGAGCTTGAAGAGTTGGCGGACCGTGCCGTCACCTTGTCCCGGGCGATTCTGGCTGTGGACTTCGAGTCCCCAACCGCTTAGCCTCTGGTTGCGGCGATTTAGTTCATATGAGCCGCCAGGGGATACCATGCCCACACCCGGCCCCGCACATTCAATCGCCTGCTACCGCATTTCAAACCCGGCGCCGAGCCGAGCTCCAACCCCTACTCGAACTCGTCCAGAAGCCCGGAACGGCCGATGACTTCCGGCGGGGCTCCGCCTGTGGGTCTAAAGGTCTTCGCAGGCCTGCCGCGCACGCACCCTCAGCGAGCCCATCACAAAAGGTAACGTCCCGCCGTCGTCTCCGGTACCGGGATCTATTCTGGGCAGTAACTGCCGATCGATCGCGAAGGAAGTCCATGCCAAGCCCCGAACTCCCCCTCCGCAAGCTTGGATTTCTCACTATCGGCCTTTTCGACCCCGCCGATCCGGCTGCAGGGCACCGTTCAACGTTGGAGATCATCGAGCTCGGTGAGCAGTTGGGGTTCGACAGTGCGTGGCTGAGGCACCGTCATTTGCAGTTCGGGATCTCCTCCCCTGTCGCGGTGATGGCCGCCGCCAGCCAGCGTACGTCCAGGATCGAGCTCGGTACCGCGGTCACCCCGCTGGGTTGGGAAAATCCTTTGCGCCTCGCGGAGGACTTGGCCACCGTGGATCTGCTCGCCGGGGGACGGATCAATCCAGGGCTGAGCGTGGGCGAACCCATGCACTACGACACCGTGAAGCATGAGCTGTTCCCGGATTCCTCAGAAACAGAGGACTTCTCCTATAGCCGCGTGGAGCGCTTTGCCCGCTTGGTCGCCGGCGAAAAGGTTCGGGAGTTCTCCGGCAAGCAAGGCGTTGTGGAGGAATTCTCCAACCGTGTGGAGCCACACTCTCCCGGGCTGAGAAGCCGCCTTTGGTACGGCGCGGGCCGCATGAAGTCGGCCGTCTGGGCCGGGGCAAACGGCTTCAATCTTCTGTCCAGCAGCGTGATTTTCCCGGATGAGAACCAGGAACCTGACTTTGCCAGGGTCCAACAGACGCAGATCCGTGCGTACCGGCAGGCAGCCGCAGCGTCCGGAAACACCCCCCGGGTCTCACAGGGCTTGGTGGTGATCCCCACCGATTCTGCTTCGGATGCCCAGCGTGAAAAGTACCAGCGCTACGTTGATGAACGCACTCCCCGGACGCGGGCGCCCCAAGGGCCGAAGGGCATGCTGTTCGCCCCGGATGTGATCGGCACCAGCGCTGAAATCGCCGAGCAGCTGTACGCCCATGCTGGGTTCCGGGAAGTCGACGAGGTAGCTTTCGCACTGCCGTTCAGCTTTGAACATGAGGACTACGTGCAGATCCTCACCGACATCGCAGCAAACCTGGGGCCCGCATTGGGGTGGAAAGCCGCCGGATGACGAGGTGCCCGGATGACGAGGTGCGATGACCGTTTCCGGGCCGAATTCTGGTGTAGAGCCATGGTTAGCCAGCAATTCTCGGGCGAAGACTAGCCGCCCCGCGCTTTCCGGGTCGCGGCGTCGTTGGCTTTCTGCAGAGCTTCGACCAGCTCGTCCTTGCTCATTCTCGAACGGCCCTTGACGTCCAGTTCCTGGGCACGTTGATAGAGATGTTCCTTGGAGGCGTTGGCGTCCACTCCCCCGGCGGTAGGTTTCGTTGATTCAATGCCTTCTGCCGCGTGCTGGTCAGAAGGACCCCGTTCCTCCTTCGCCTCCCAGTGGTCGCCGACTTTCTCGTAGCTGTGCTTCACCGCCGCATAAGCGGTGCGGGCTGCCCGGCCCTCATCGTTGTCGTAGGTCTCCATGGCGGAGTCGTAGGTCTTGGCGAAAGTATCCTGGGCCTTCTGCTCGGAGCGCTGCAGAGTGGATGGGAGTTCGTCTTCGCGGGCATGATCGTTCTTGCCGGTCTTGGGCATAGTACTCACGCTCCTTTGTCAGAAAACCTGATCGTGGACGTGCATCCAGTTTATCAATTGATACCTGAGCCAGGCTGCCGGGGCCGCGCTCGTCACCTCCCCTTCAGCACATACCTTCTTTCGGGACGCCCGACGCCGTACTTGAGCCTGACTTCCAACGCACCTTCATCGTGGAGGTACTCAAGGTAACGGCGCGCACTCACCCGGGAGGTCCCCAATTGCTCGGCAACTTCGGCAGCGGAGACATCGCCGGGAGCCGATTTCAGCGCAGCTTCCACCAACTCAAGCGTCTCTACACTGCAGCCCTTGGGCAACGTCCGCTCGGACGCACCGAGCCCAAACACCCTGTTCACATCCGATTGCTCAGCCACGTCCTTGGAGGCGTCCAACCCTTGGTAGGCATTCAGGTAGTGCTGCAGGCGCTCCTGAAGATCAGCCTGCGAAAAAGGCTTAATAAGGTAATGGACAATGCCGCCGCGTAGTGCCTTGCGCACCGTCTCGGTTTCACGGGCCGCGCTGATCACCAGCACGTCGAGGTCCGGGGCAACGTCCCGGAGCTGATGCATCAGGTCCAGCCCGTTGATGTCCGGGAGATGGATATCCAACAGCACAAGGTCCGGTTGGAGCCGCTGCGTCTCAAGGATGGCCTGGGCGCCGGTGTGCGCTACACCCACGACGCCGAACCCAGGCGTCCGCTGGATGAAACCGGCGTGGACCTTGGCCACCATGAAATCGTCATCGACAATCAGTACTTTGATCACGGCTGCGCTGCCCCTTCGAAATCCGAATCGTGCTTGTTGAATCGTGCGGTGAAAACTGCCCCATGGTCGTTGGCTACTGTCAGGTCGCCACCGGACCGACGGCAGATCACCCGCGAGAGCGCCAGGCCGAAACCACGGGCATCGCCAGGTCCTGGCTCCTTCGTGGAAAAGCCCTGCCGGAAAATGTCCTCAGCGGCGTCGGAGGGCACACCTGGACCGTTGTCCCGGACGGTGACTGAAACACCGTCCGCTGAGTTGACCACCAACACACTCACCGCCGCCCCAACCAGCCCGGTAACGGCGTCGAACGCGTTATCCACCAGGTTGCCCACCACGGTGGTGAGGTCCCGGGACAGTTCCTCGTTGACGCGCGGGAGCCCGGACTGCGGGTCGATCTGCAGTTCCACGCCGCGCTCGGTGGCCAAACTGGCTTTGGCTATCAGGAGGGCTGCGAGCGCAGGGTCCTGGATGCGGCTGGTCACTTCGTCGTTAAGCCGGGTTCGGTCCACGGTGGCGCCGTTGACGAACTGCACCACGGAATCGTATTCGCCAATTTGGATCAGGCCGGAAATGACGTGGAGTTGGTTGGCGAACTCGTGGGCTTGGGCACGCAAAGTGTCCGTCACGGTTCTGGTGGCACCGAGTTCGCGCTCCAAGGATGACAACTCAGTACGGTCCCTCAGAGTTGTCACCGATCCGATGTCGCGCCCGCGGGAGCGGAGGGCCACCCTGTTCATGACCACCAAGCGGTCCCCCACGAGCACCAACTGGTCCGGGTCCGATTGTTCCCGGGTGAGTACCACTTTCAGCGCACGGTCCACGTGAAGTGAGGCGAGTTTCCGGCCCACACAGTCTGCGGGCAGTCCCAGGAGCTGGCGGGCGCTCTCATTTGCCACGGTAATCCGCTCGTGAGGATCAAGGGCAACCACCCCTTCTTTCAGGCCTTGCAGCATCGCTTCACGGTTTTCCACGAGCCCGGTGATCTCGCGGGGCTCCATTCCAAGGGTTTGCCGTTTGACGCGACGGGAGAGCAGGAGGGAACCGGCCACGCCCAGGACACTCGCAACGCCCAGGTAGGTGAGGAGGTTGGGCACCACGTCTTCCAGCCGTTCAAGGGCGGACGGATAGTTCCTGCTGATGGAGGCGATGCCGATCATGGTTCCGGAGTCGTCGAGCACCGGTACGTGTGCTGAGAGAACTTTGCCTTCATTGCCGGCAAGGACTCCGGTCCATGCCCGGCCTTCCTTGACCCTGCTGTCACCGAGCAGAAGCTGCTTGCCCAGCTGGCTGGGATCCGAGGAGGTCACCACTGTGCCGTCCAACTTTGCGAGTGCCACGTGGGAGGAACCCGAGACAGTCCGAATCGATTCGGCCACGGCCGGGAGGGAGGAGCCGTTTCGGGGTTCGGCAGTGGGCAAAAGGGCACGCACCGTGGGGTTGTTGCCCAAGGCCTCTGCCGCGGACAAGGCCCGGCGTCCTTCGGTGCGTTCGAAAGCAGCAGCAGATTGGGCCAGGGAGATAGCTACTACAGCGACCAGGACCGCCAGGACGATCAACAACTGCAGCACAAGGTACTGCCCGGCCAAGGACATTCCTCTTCTTCGAGTCACTGTTTGGATCCTTTGGTGATTCCACTATGCAAGGGCCGCTAACAGCTTCAAAAGTAGTCCGCCTTGGCGTATCGGAACTATACCCTAAGCACGCTGAGCACCAGCGGGGCCGGGTGCCATAAGAAGGCAAAGGCGTGAACGCAATGAACTTAAAGATCACTGCGAACACAAGAGTGATCACCGTCACGCCGGGACCTAGCATCAATTCACGGGGCACAACGCTGAGCGCCCTGCACAGAATTTCCATACTGAGAAGAGGAACACCATGCGCCAGATCCGCGCATTGCGAATCGCCGCCGTTGCCGCCGGCATCGCCCTGATGGCTACCGGTTGCGGCGCCACAGGTAAGAGCTCCACTGCTTCGTCCAGCTCCGGCGCTGCAGCCGGACCCATCACCGGCCTCCAGATCATGGTTCCCAATACTCCCGGTGGCGGTTACGACACCACGGCACGGGCCGCCGCCAAGGTCCTCGACGACGAGAAGATCGCCAACAACACGGAGGTCTTCAACCTCGCAGGTGCAGGCGGCACCGTGGGCCTGGCCCGGGTGGTCAACGAAAAGGGCAACGGGGACCTCGCCATGCTCATGGGCCTGGGCGTTGTGGGTGCCAGCTACACCAACAAGTCCGAGTCGAAGCTGACCGAAACCACCCCGCTGGCACGGCTCATTGAAGAGCCCGGCGCCATCATGGTCAGCAAGGACTCCCCGTACAAGACCATCGATGACCTCGTGAAGGCCTGGAAGGCAGATCCCGGATCCATCTCCGTGGGTGGCGGTTCCTCGCCTGGTGGTCCTGATCACCTCCTGCCCATGCAGTTGGCGGGCGCAGTTGGAATTGACGCCACGAAGGTCAACTATGTGGCATACGACGGCGGTGGAGATCTTCTTCCGGCCATCCTGGGCAACAAGCTTGGATTCGCGGCTTCCGGTGCAGGCGAGTACCTGCAGCAGATCAAGTCCGGTGAAGTTCGCGTCCTGGCCACCAGTGGCGAGAAGCGTTTGGAAGGTGTTGACGCTCCCACCCTGAAGGAGTCCAACATCGATCTGGTCTTCACCAACTGGCGTGGAATGGTGGCCCCTCCGGGCATCAGCGAGGATGACAAGAAGTCGCTGATTGCCGCCCTGGAGAAGATGCACGAATCCGCTGGCTGGAAAGAGGCCCTGAAGACCCACAGCTGGACCGACGCCTTCATCACCGGTGACGAGTTCCAGAAGTTCCTTACGGACCAGGACAAGCGGGTGGCGGACGTGCTCACCAAGCTTGGCTTGGCGTGAGCACTATAGCAACAGGCCTGAAAGGCCGCGCCGAGCTGGGGGTAGCCCTCCTGCTCGGCGCGGTAGGCGTCCTTGTCTTCCTTGACGCCAACGGCCTGGTAACCCCGTATTCGAAGTCGGACCCCGTAGGGCCCAAGGCGGTTCCCTTCATCGTTGCCGGTCTTCTGGTGGTCTGCGCAATTTTGCTGGCCATCAACGTACTGCGTGGCGGCAAAGGAGAAGTGGAAGGCGGCGAGGACATTGACCTCGCACACCCCGCCGACTGGAAGACCGTGCTCCCCCTTGCAGGAGCCTTCATCCTGAATATCCTGCTCATCGACTGGGCGGGCTGGGTCATCTCCGGCACTGTCCTGTTCTGGGGCAGCGTGCTGGCACTTGGCAGCCGGCACTATGTCCGCGACGGCATCATCTCCGTTGCGCTGGCCCTGGCCACCTTCTACGGCTTCTACCTTGGCCTTGGCATTGCACTGCCGGCCGGACTCCTGGAAGGAATCCTCTGATGGACGTCTGGTCCTCTTTGATGGACGGTTTCGCCACCGCCCTCACCCCCCTGAACCTTCTGTACGCAATGATCGGCGTGCTCCTGGGAACGGCCGTTGGCGTTCTGCCAGGGCTCGGCCCGGCCATGACTGTGGCACTGCTGCTTCCGGTTACGGCCGCCCTTGAGCCCACCAGCGCCTTCATTATGTTCGCCGGCATCTATTACGGCGGCATGTATGGCGGCTCAACAACCTCCATCCTGCTGAACACGCCCGGCGAGTCTTCGTCTGTTGTCACGGCCATCGAAGGCAACAAGATGGCGAAAGCCGGGCGGGCAGCCCAAGCGCTCGCGACTGCGGCCATTGGTTCCTTTATTGCCGGCACCATCGGTACGGCGCTGCTGGCAGGACTTGCACCGTTGGTGGTTCAGTTCGCCGTGAGCCTGGGCGCACCGAGTTACTTCGCCATCATGATCCTCGCCTTGCTGGCCGTCACCGCAGTCCTGGGTTCCTCCCGGCTCAGGGGCTTTGCCTCCTTGGGACTGGGGCTGGCCATCGGTTTGGTGGGCATTGACTCCGTTACCGGCCAGCGCCGCCTGACATTCGGCCAGCCGATGCTGGCCGACGGCCTGGATATCGTGGTGGTGGCAGTGGCCATCTTCGCCGTGGGTGAAGCATTGTGGGTCGCCGCGCACTTGCGGCGTTCACCGCTTCACATCATTCCTGTCGGACGGCCCTGGATGGGCAAGAAGGACTGGGCCCGCTCCTGGAAACCCTGGTTGCGTGGCACGGCCTTCGGCTTCCCGTTTGGTGCACTTCCCGCCGGTGGTGCCGAGATCCCCACGTTCCTCTCCTATGTCACCGAGAAACGGCTGACAAAGCATCCGGAGGAGTTTGGCAAGGGAGCCATCGAAGGCGTCGCGGGCCCGGAAGCAGCCAATAACGCTGCAGCCGCCGGAACCCTGACCCCAATGCTTGCCCTCGGATTGCCCACCAACGCCACAGCTGCCGTCATGCTCGCAGCGTTCACCTCGTACGGCATCCAGCCCGGCCCGCAGCTGTTCTCCAGCCAAGGTCCCCTGGTGTGGGCGCTCATCGCCAGCCTCTTCATCGGCAACCTGCTGCTCCTGCTCATCAACCTGCCACTGGCACCCCTGTGGGCAAAACTGCTGCAGCTTCCCAGGCCCTACCTCTACGCCGGCATTCTCTTCTTCGCAACGTTGGGCGCCTACTCGGTGAACCTGCAGGCGTTCGACCTGGTGATCCTGCTGGTGCTCGGAGCCTTGGGATTCATGATGCGGCGCTTCGGGCTACCTGTATTGCCCCTGATCCTGGGCGTCATCCTCGGTCCGCGCATCGAAGGCCAGCTGCGCAGGACTCTCCAGCTGTTCGCCGGTGACCCCGCCGGGCTGTGGAGCGAGCCGATCGCCGTCGTCGTCTACATCATCGTGGCTATCGTTATCCTCTGGCCGCTGCTCTTCAAGCTGGTCCGCCGCAACCGTCCGGTGCCAGCCAGCGTGGTCCCGGCCCACCCCAGCGAAGTGCTCCTCAAGGAGGACGCCGCCATCCAAGCTGACGAAAACAGTACCCGGATCCACCACAACAGCCACCACAACAAGGAGAAGCCATGACCATCGTGGTGGGCTACGTCCCCACGCCCGAGGGCGAAGCCGCATTGACCCAAGCCATTGCCGAAGCGAAGAAAAACAACGACACCCTGTTGGTGATCAACTCTTCCAAAGGGGACGCCTTGGTGGATAACAGGTACGCCCAGGAACCGGAGATCCAGACCATCGAGGAACGCCTTGCCCTCCAAGGCATCGAGCACATCATCAAGCAGCCCGTCCGTGGCCATGATGCCGCTGCTGAGGTACTGGATGCGGCCGACGAGCACAACGCGGAGCTGATTGTGATTGGCCTCCGCCGCCGCAGCCCGGTTGGCAAGCTGATTATGGGCAGTGTCTCGCAGAGGATCCTGCTGGAGGCGGACTGTCCTGTGCTCGCCGTGAAAGCAGACTAAGCGTAAACCAGAAGATTGTGCCGGCTAATGCCCTTAAGATTCGTTCTTAGGGGCATTAGCTATACACAACTCCAAGGGGGACCACGTGGCCGAGACCATCCGCACAGCAACAACTGACGACGCCGGCAAGCTGGCCGAGCTTGCGGCCGTCACCTTCCCGCTGGCGTGCCCGCCCGGCGCCTCACCAGCTGACATCCAGGCCCATCTCGAGAAGACGCTCGCCGAGGCGAACTTCCTGGATTACCTCGCCGATCCGCACATCACGGTTTTGGTGCTCGACGACGACGGTCAGCTCAACGGGTACACCATGCTGATTGCCAAGCCTGCTAGCGACCCGGATGTAGCCTCTGTGCTCTCGGCGCTCCCCTCCACGGAACTCAGCAAGTGCTACGTCCACCCGGACCACCACGGCCAGGGAGCCGCATCCCGCCTCATGAAGGCCTCAGTCGCGGACGCTGCGGAAAGGGGTGCGGCAGGAGTCTGGCTTGGCGTGAACAGTGAAAACGCCAAGGCGATCCGCTTCTATGAAAAGAGCGGTTTCCAGAGGGTGGGCACCAAGTCCTTCAAACTGGGCGACACCGTGGAACATGACTTCGTCATGGAGCACACGCTCTAGCCAGCACCCGTTCTAGCCAGCAGCCGGGCAATACCCAGCACCCGGGCAGTTAGCCGAACAAGTCACCAGCCAGTGGCGGCCGGGGGTCGGAGCGCAGCTGCAGGCCGGCTGGCAGTCCCGTCACCGTGCCGTTTCCCGAGGACGCCTGGATCGTGATCCGCGAGCGCCCCAGCAGCACGTTTTCTGCCTTGAACTCCCCAAACGAGTCCGGGAGGATAGGCGCCAGGTGGAGCACTTTCCTGGTGAAATCGGGGTCGAACCGCAGGAGTATGCGAGCCAGCTGAATAGGGGCCGCAGCCGCCCACGCCTGGGGGGAACACGCCGTCGGATAGGGCACCGGCTCCGGAAAGTCCGAGCGGTCAAAGCCGCAGAAAAGTTCCGGAAGCTGACCGCCGAAGTGCTCCGCGGCGTCGAACAGTCCGCTCGCCACGCGGCTGGCTTCCTTCACGAAGCCATAGCGCATGAGTCCGGTGGCCACGACCGCGGTATCGTGCGGCCAGACCGAGCCGTTGTGGTAGCTGACAGGGTTGTAAGCGCCCATGTCCGAACCAAGGGTGCGGATCCCCCAGCCCGTGAACATTTCAGGTGACATCAGCCGCTCGGCCACAAGTGCAGCCTTGTCCTCGTCCACAATGCCCGTCCACAAACAGTGGCCCATGTTGGACGTGCAGGAATCCACGGGTTTCTTGTCCTTATCCAGGGCAAGGGCGAAATAGCCTTTGTCCGGCAGCCAGAAAGACTCGTTGAATGCCTCCTTGAGCGCTTCCGCCTGGTCCGCGCAACGGCGTTCGACGGCGGTATCGCCCGCGGCGCGCGCCAGCAGCGAACGCCCAACGTAGGCTCCATAGGCGTAAGCCTGGACCTCACATAGGGCGATGGGTGTTTCAGCGATCGTGCCGTCGGCGAAGTTGATGCCGTCCCAGGAGTCCTTCCACCCTTGATTGATCAGGCCGTGGGTGTTGGGGCGTTGGTATTCGATGAACCCGTCGCCATCCCGGTCGCCGTATTTTTCCATCCAGGAGATAGCACGGTCTGCGTGGGGAAGGAGGGAATCGATGATGTCCGACCCCAGACCCCACCGGCTGAGTTCGCCAAGCAGCATGACGAAGAGCGGAGTTGCATCGATCGTTCCGTAGTAGGCGGTTCCGCCCAAGGAGAGTCCGGCCGTGACTCCCAGCCTCACCTCGTGGGGCATGCGGCCGGGTTCTTCCTCGGAGTCGACGTCCACTTTGCTGCCTTGAAGCCCGGCCAGTGTTTGCAGCGAGCCGGCCGCGAGTCCTGGGTCCACCATGAGTGACATGTAGGACGCCATGATCGAGTCGCGTCCAAAGAGCGCCATGAACCAGGGCGCCCCTGCTGCAACGGCAGCACGCCCAGGGTGCTCGTGGTCGAAGATCCGCAACGAACCAAGATCGCTCTGGCTTCGTTCAAGGACTTCCTCCACGTTCCTGTCCGTGACGGCGATCCGGGGAACGTGCTCCGCCCAGGCCATATGCCGGCGGACGCCAATCGTGTGATGCAGGGCGGTGGTTTCCGTAAACGGCTCGTCCGGCCCCTTTCCATTGATCAGGGGAATGGCAATGACGCTGGTGCTCCATTGGCTGCGGGCCGGGATGGTGACATGGAATGTCAGTCCTTCCGGGTTCGCTTTGGCTCCCGAAGCCCGGAACGCCACGCCGCGACGTTCCCCGTTCGCGTGCACGGCCTCGATATGCAGTTCCTTTTTGCGGGCCGTTTTCTCAGTGGCTCCTGCCCTGCTTGCCCGGCCACCTTTGACATCGAAAAGGTCGGCGAGGTCGGCGTCGATGAGCAACTCGATTTCGCACGGCGCCGGCTGGCCCGAGTAGTTCCGGATGGTGAGGTCATCGCGCAGGCCAGCGCCCACGTGCCGGTGGTGCTGGACCACCAGGGGACTGTCAAAACGACCATCGCTGGAGCACGCCCGGCCAACGTATTCGGCTTGGAAGGCGGTGCGGTTGGTGGTGACCAGGGGCTCTCGGAGGGCTCCGTTGATCCTCAGGATCCAGCGGGAGACGATCCGGGTGTCCTGGTAGTAGGTGCCCTGGGAGCCGCCGCCGTGGATGTCACCGGAATGCGAGGAGATGCAAAAGGATGAACCTTCGACGACGGTCACGGCACCCAGCTCGGAAGCGCCTGCCTCCGTATCAGCGTTCCAAGCAGTCATGGCCCACGAAGCCTTCCTCGGGAAATGTCCTGCTTATCGATCACAGGTTGATGGGGGCTTGCCTCTGATTGTCTTGCAACTTGCCGTTGCCGGGAAGGCCTCCGGCCTTGAATTCTTCGATGACCGTGGCATAAAGCTGCAGATGGTCCGCCGCCATCCGTGCTGCATTGAAATACACATCCACGGTACGCCGGCACTCTGCACGGCTAAGCTCTTGCACGTCCTGTACAAACCCTGCGAGTTCATTGGTCTGCGCCAGATATCCTGTGACGCCATGCCGGACTATTTCCGGTGCCGCGCCCATCGGAGTGGACAGTACGGGTGTTCCGGTGGCCAGCGACTCGATCATGACCAGCCCGAACGGTTCATGCCATTGGATGGGGTTGATCATGGCCATCGCTCCGCCCATCAGTTCGTACTTCTCCGGGTCTGAGAGTTCGCCCAGGAATTCTTCCTGGGAACCAAGGACCGGCTCCACGACGTCGTGGAAGTAGTCCTGCTCATCCTTGGCATGCATCTTGGCAGCGATGCGAAGCGGCACCCCGGCCTCACGGGCAACGGCCACCGCCTCCAGCAGGCCCTTGTCCGGGCACATGCGTCCGACAAAGCATGCATATCCGCCGGTGCCGTCTCCGACGGAAACGGTGGACAGATCCAGGCCATGGTGGATGACGGCCGAAATTTGAAGGTCGGAGATGCGGCTGCATTGATCATGCGAAATGCCAATGATCGCGGTGTCCTGGGCCATATCCCGGTAGAGCCCTGCATACCTCGGTGTCAGCGGGCCATGGACGGTGGTCACCACGGGAACACCCGGCGGCCGGTGGGCGTAGAGAGGTCCGGCAAGGGTGTGGTCGTGAATGATGTCCACGTCCTTCATGCCGGCATAAGCCTTGATGACGTGGTGTAACTCGCTGAGCGTCAGCCCCAGCTCTTCAGGCTCGCTGGGCCCGAAGCCCCGCAGCAGCGGAACGGGGCAGGTGCTGTCAGACGCCGCCGCCAGGAGTACGTCATGCCCTGCATCGGATAAGGCGCGGGCCAAGGCATCCACAACCCGTTCCGTGCCGCCATACCGTTCCGGGGGCACTGTGAACCATGGTCCAACGATGAGTCCAACGCGCATGCTGAAGGCCTCCACAAATATGCGAACCCGCACACGGGGTTCAACCTCGTGTTCATCGCGGCCCCAGACACACGCGATTCTTCGGGACGAAGAGCGCCCCACCGGCTGACTGCATAACCTGCTTCACACATTAGGCTGGGCACGCCAGCCCCGGCAATGGGTGACGAAAATAACAGACTTTTCCGGAATGCGCGCGAGGCCCTCGAAGTTGACCACAGCATGAAGATTGAGATCTGGTCTGACGTCGCGTGTCCCTGGTGCTACATCGGCAAGCGCCGCTTTGAGACTGCCCTGGCACAGTTCCCCCACCGTGATTCCGTAGACATCGAGTGGAAGAGCTACCAGCTGGACCCCTCAATCCCCGGGCACTATGACGGCACGGAATTGGACTACCTGAGCAAACGCAAGGGCCTGGCTCCCGAGCAGGTCAAGCAGATGTTCGCCCACGTCACGGAGACCGCCAAGGGCGAGGGCCTGGACTATCACTTCGACAAGGTAGTAGTTGCCAACAGCTTCACGGCCCACCGCCTCATCCACCTCGCCGCCGCCCATGGCCGCCAGGATGCCGCCAAGGAACAGTTGCTCAGCGATCACTTTGAGCACGGTGAGGACATCGGCAACCAGGAGTACCTCACGAAACTTGGCGCCGCTCTGGAACTGCCGGCCAACGAGGTCGCAGAGCTGTTCACGACCGACAAATATTCGGACGCCGTCAACGAGGACATCAATGAAGCCCGCGCCATCGGCGTCACCGGTGTTCCGTTCTTCGTGATCGACCGCAAGTACGGCATCTCCGGAGCCCAGCCGGCGGAGCTCTTCAGCGAGGCGCTGAACCAGGCGTGGCAGGAAGCCAATCCCCTGATCCCCGTGGGCGCATCCGACGCCGAAGCCTGCGGCCCTGACGGCTGCAGCATTTAACGCAACGCGGGGTCACTTAGGGCCCATGTTGGCTGCCAACATGGGCCCTAAGTGACCCCGCGTTGTTTCTAAGCGGCTAGTTTTTCACAACCTCAAGCTCGACGACGGCCCAGGACAATGCGGGCAGCGTCAGCCGGAGTTCCGAACCAGTCGCTTTGACGCCTTCCAGCGGCTTCAGGCCGACCCGGCCCTGTTGGTCCTGCGTGTTGATGGTGAACCTGTCACCGCCCTCGGGGATCTCCAGGACTTCGGCGCGGAGCACCTGGCGCGCGTCGAAACCTCGAAGGGCTGCCTCGACGTCGGCCGCTTCTTCCAGCCCGCGGTTGGCGAAGAACAGCGCAACGCGCCCCGTTTCCTCGTTCCACGTGGCGCTGACATCCACAAGGTCCGTGCCGCCGAACCGCGCATTCTCGTATTTGTCCGAGTCCACGGAAAGCCGCAGGATCTGGCCCTTGGCAAGCTCGGCCATCCGGGCGAACGGGTGGAAGATGGTCTGCTTCCACGCCGGCCCGTTCTCTTCCGAGAGGATCGGTGCGATCACGTTGACAAGCTGCGCCTGGTTGGCGATCTTGACGCGGTCGCCGTGGCGGAGCAGCGAGTTGAGCAGGGTCCCCACCACCACTGCATCCGTCACGTTGTACTTGTCCTCGATGACGCGGGGGTGCTCGCGCCACGGGGCCTTGACGATGTTGCTCAACTGGTCCTCGGTGTCCCGCCCACGCTGGTACCAGACGTTCCATTCGTCGAAGGACAGGCTGATGTGCTTCTTGTGCTTGCCCTTCGCCCGAACGGCGTCCGCGGTGGCGATCACTGACTCGATGAAGTAGTCAGTATCGACGGCGGACGCCAGGAAGCTGCCGACGTCGCCTTCTTCTTCGAAGTAGTAGGCGTGGAGGGAAACGTAATCCACTTCGTCGTAGGTGTGGGTAAGGACCGTCTGCTCCCAGGCACCGAACGTAGGCATCCGGGAGTTGGAACTGCCGCAGGCCACCAATTCAATGTCCGGGTCCACGAAGCGCATGGCCTTGGCCGCTTCCTGGGCAAGCCGCCCATACTCCTCGGCGGTCTTGTGGCCGATCTGCCAAGGACCGTCCATTTCGTTGCCCAGGCACCACAGCTTGATATCGAACGGGTCCTTGTGGCCGTTCTTGGCGCGGAGATCGGACCAGTAGCTGCCACCAGGGTGGTTGGCGTACTCGACGATCTCGCGGGCAGCATCCACTCCCCTGGTGCCCAGGTTGATGGCTTCCATGATTTCCGTGCCGGCCTGCTTGGACCAGTCCACGAACTCGTGCAGGCCGAAAGCATTCGTTTCAACGGTGTGCCAGGCTCCGTCCAGGCGGCGGGGCCGGGTTTCGCGCGGGCCGATGCCGTCTTCCCAGTTATAGCCGGAGACGAAGTTGCCGCCGGGGTACCGGATGACAGTTGCACCTAGTTCCTTGACCAGCTTCAGGACGTCCTGCCGGAAGCCGTTCTCGTCGGCCTCAGGGTGGCCGGGTTCGTAGATGCCGCTGTAGACACAGCGGCCCATGTGCTCCACGAAGGAGCCGAAGAGGCGCCTGGGTACCTCGCCGATGGTGAAATCTCGATCGAGGGTGATGCGTGCGCGGGACATTTATCTCCTTGGTTGTGTTCTGAAACAGTTGGTGGCGAAGGTGCCGGATCAGGTTCCGGCGAGTCCCGTCGTCGCGACGCCCTTGATGATCTGGCGTTGGAAGAACAGGAAGACAACGATGAGCGGCAAAGCTGCCAGCAAGGCAGACGCCATGTTCTGCGCGTACTGGACGCCGTAGGCGCTCTTGATGGTTTGCAGGCCCACCGGGAGGGTCAGCAGGGAGTCGTCGTTGGTGGAGATGAACGGCCAGAGGAAGTTGTTCCACGCACCGATGAACACGAAGATCGCGACGGCGGCCAGGATGGGCCGGGACAACGGCAGAATGATCTGCACGAAGATCCGGAGACGGCTGGCACCGTCCATCACTGCCGCTTCTTCAAGTTCATGCGGGATCTGGTCGAAGAACTTCTTGAGTACGAACACCATGGCGGGGTGAATCACCTGCGGCAGGATGATGGCCCACGAGGTATCGATCATTTTGAACGCAAGCATTTGGTAAAAGAGCGGAATCATCAGCACGGGTGGCGGGACAATGATGGCTGCGATGATCACGACCATCAGGACCTTCTTGCCTTTGAACTCGATCCTTGAGAGTGCGTAAGCAATGAGAGCCGAGATCACCAGTGTGATTGCCGTGATGGCCGCGGAAGTGTAGAGCGAGTTCCACGTCCAGAGCGGGATGTTCCCTGCCTGGAACACATTGACGAAAGCGTCAAAGGTAAAGCCCGACGGCGGGAACCAGCTGACCTTGGACGCTGACGCATCCGCTTCGGACTTGAATGCAGTAACCGTGGCCCAAGCGAACGGAATCAGCCAGAGGACCGCAATTAAGGCGGCCGCCGTGACTGCCGCGATCTTGCCCACTGTCAGCTTTTTGCGCGGCTGCCGTATGACTTGGCGGCTACCGCTGGCTGGGGTCGAACGGGTGAGGGTGGTGGTTGCCATGGCTATACGCTCCTGCGGCGGGTGATGACGAACTGCAGCGCGGAAACCAGCACGATCAGTCCGAAGAAGATGTAGGAGATAGCTGCGGAATATCCCAGCCTGTATCCGGTGAACCCGGTTTCGAAGATGTACTGGACCACGGGACGGGTAGATCCGCTCGGACCCCCGCCGGTCATCTGGTAAATCTGGTCAAAGACCTTCAGGGAAGCCAGGATCTGGAGCAACACAATCATCACGGTGGTGGGCGTGAGCTGCGGCAGCGTGATGGAGAAGAATTGCCTCCACGCGCCGGCACCGTCCAGTGACGCTGCTTCATAGTGCTGGACGGGGATGTTCTGCATTGCCGCCAGGTAGAGCAGGAAGTTGAAGCCAACAGTCCACCAGAGTGTCGCGATCACGATTGACCACATGGCCACATTGGGATCATTAAGCCACCCCACTTTTGCTATGCCGAACTTTGAGAGGAAATCGTTGATCAGGCCTATCTGCGGGTTGTACATCCAGACGAAGAACAAGGACACAACCGTGGAGGCCAACAGGAACGGGGCAAAGTAGGACAGCCGCCACAGCCACTGGGCTGGAAGGCCGATGTTCAAGAGAGCCGCCATCACCAACGCAACCAGCACCAGGGGAACTGTGCTGATGACCGTGAAGTACAACGTGTTGCCCAGTGAACGCCACATGCCGGCATCGGCAAAGGCTTCGGCGTAGTTGGCAAAACCGATGAGGGTGTCGTTGGCGCCTGTCAGGGATTTGCCCGTGAGGCTCATGTAGAAGCCGTACAGAATAGGCCAAATGAGGAATACGAGGAAGAACGTCAGGAAGGGCGCTGCAAATGCCCACCCGTTCAGGGTGTCCCTGCTTCTTCGCAGAGATGGCCCGGCCTTGGTGCCTGGGCTCGGTGTTGTCCGTGGTTGGCTGGTCTGCCGGGACAGTGTAGAGGAACTCATGAAGGACTCCTTTTGTCGCTCGGTGCGCTGATGCCGGTCAGACCGGATTGGGTCGGGAAAGAAGGTCGTTGGTGCGGGCCACGAATCCATCCCACCCTGTGCTTGCTTTGTCCCGACCCAGAAGCACGTTCTGGATGTGCTCGGCAAAGTAGGTCTGCCAATCCGACCCCGAGCCGCTGAACCAGGAGTCGGGATCGTAGTTGATGATGTCCGCCGCGTTGGCGTAGTGGATCTGAGGCGTGAGCTCCCCGTAGGCTGGCGATTGAACCACCGGCTGGAACGCAGGGATATGGCCTGCCTCAGCCCACAACAGCGAACCCTTCAGAACGTCACTGACGAACTTGTACGCATCCTTCCGTTTCACTTCATCGACGGCGAGCTGCCGCGGGAGGACGAAGGAATGCGAATCGGCGTAAGAGGCGGGTGTCCCATAAAGAGTGGGGATGGTGACGGCGTCAAACGGCAATTTTGCTTTCTTCATGGTGGGCAGTTCCCAGCCTCCACTGAAGAGCATTCCCGAATCGCCACGGACGAATTCTGCAATGCCGGTGTTGATGTCGACGCTCCTGGCCGCGATGGTGTCGTCGAAGAGCGAGGCCATGAATTCCAGTGACTCTATGGCAGCGTCCCTATCCGCCTCCATCTGCCGGCCGGGCGTGAGGACAATTTCCGCTCCGTGCTGCTTGTAGAGCGTGTAGAACAGCCGCCACATCTGCGAGCCCAGGTTCAGGTAGCCAAAGGACAATCCGTGGGCCTTGGTGACTTTTTGCATCTCCAGTGCCATGGCCTTGAACTCATCGGGCGAACTGACCTCCTGCAAGAGGCCGTTGCTTTCCAGGAGCCCCGCTTTGCCGGCTATGTCCGTGTTATAGAACATGATGAACGGGTGGGAGTCCAGCGCCAAGGAGAAGACTTTTCCGCCTTGCTGGCCCTTTTCCCAGATGCGCGGCGCGAAGTTCTCCGGTGTGATGCCGTTCTCCGCCAGCAGCCCCAGATCCCAGGGCTCTATGAGGCCGCCCGGGGCATATCCCGGGACTCGGCTGGCGTGCATAATGGCTACCTCTGGAGGCCGGCCCCCGGCAGATGCCATGGCCAGCTTGGTGTAATAGGGCGGGCCCCATGCCAACACGGTGGGGTGGACCTTGAAGCCGGAATTGGCTTGGTTGGCATTGGCGATCATCGCTTGCATCTTGGTACCGTCGCCGCCGGACAAGAGATGCCAGAAGCCGATCTCCCTGACTTCGCCGGCTTGGGCCGCGCCTCCGCAGCCTGTGAGGCTGGTGGCCAGAAGCCCGCCGCCGAGGAGGGCCGATCCAGTCAATAACTGTCTCCGGGACAACTGTTTCCCGGTCAATGATTCAAACTGCTTCACCCGTAACTCCTTTGGAAGGGTGGCTGAAAAGGACACAACTGCTGCGCAAAATCCGGCTTCGGTGCATCCCCACTGCCGGGTAAAGGGTGGCCCGGGGGTGACGCGGCTCTCACATTACATCGTTGTAATAGTGGAGGCAAGAGAAAATTGTTAGCGCGAACAGTTTATTGTGGAAGGCCTCTTCAGCGGCTGCTGTCCCGCTCCACAATGCTGTAGTCAACGGTGACAACACGTTGCCCCTGGCCCCTGTCCGCCATTCGCTCGGTGAGGAGGCGCAGGGCTTCGGTGGCGATGGTTCGTTTATCGAAAGACACCGTGGTCAGGGAGGGAACCGCGTAGCGCCCATCCATGACGTCGTCGAAACCAGCCACCGCTATATCGTCAGGAACACGGGCGCCCTTCTTCCACAGCGCATTGAGGGCGCCAATGGCCAGCGAATCCGTGAAGCAGAACAACGCCTCAGGCAGCGGGTTGGATTCCAGGTAATGCATCAGGGATTCGGCGGCGGAGCCAGGAGTCCATTGACCGCAGGAGATCAGCAAGGATTCATCCAGCGGAATCCCCAACTCCGCAAGCGCAGCCTCGTAACCCTGTCTCCGTTGGATCGAGGTGGCAGACTGCCTGGTCTTGTTGATACCCAGCACGGCGATGCGCCGGCGTCCGGGCTTGGCCAGGGCAAGCGTCATATCGCGCGCCGCCGCGAAACTGTCCACGTAAACCCGGTCCGCAAGCTCCTGGGTCACTTCGCCCAACAGGACCACAGGAGGCAAAGCCACCCCAACCTTCACGGCACTTTCATCCAGCACCACAGGGTTGAGAATCAGGCCGTCAATGAGGTTGGAGCGCGCACGGGTCATCAGCTCATGCTCGCGCTGCGGATCCGAACCTGTTTCCTCGATCTGGACGCTCCAGCCCTGCTCATGGGCTACTTCCACAATGTTCTGGGCTATCTCAGCCGAGAACGGGGTGGCCAGATCCGGCAAGGCCAGCGCGATTACACCCGAGCGGCCGTTGCGGAGTCCGCGCGCGGAAAGGTTGGGCACGTAGTCGAGCTCCTGCATTGCTTGCTCAACCCTGAGCCGCGTTGGAGCGCTGACCGGCACGATTCCGTTCATGACGTTCGAGACGGTTTTCGGCGATACTCCCGCGCGGCGCGCCACATCCTTGACCGTTGCCCGCAACAGTCCCCCTCATGAATTTAGTGTCCGGTTCACACGATGTTACGCGAGTCTGCGTATACCTCATGCGCCGGGGACGGGCGGGTTCCAACGACGGTCACAACCGATTTGCTATGAGCACACATCGTAAATGGCCAGCTCGGGGATGACTGGTGCGGGTCAACGCGGCACTCCTTCAGCCGCCCGCTCAGCGTTCAGCCTGCGGGCAGTTCTCATCCGTCAACGACGGACATCGGTAGGCCGCCCCCATGCACGGTAGGGGCGATGCTGTCCAGCTGCCAGCCGTCCCCAGATACCCGGAATGTCGCGATCTGCGGCAGCGAGTAGCCCGATGGGACGCTGCTCGGCCCATTCGCTGTCGAGGATTGGTGCTCCTCGGTCAATTCCTTGAACCGGACGCTTGCCTCCGAACCGGTCACCTCGACCGACTCCACCGTTACCTTCGTCGAAAAGGACGTGTACCAGAAGCCCATTGACTTGAATCCGGCCTTTGACCGAGCCACCACTTCGAGGTCGCGGTCGCGCTTGGACCGGTAGGCCGCCGTCATCCGCCCCTCGGCAAGGCGCGGGGCGGGGGGAGTGTCGAGGACTGTGCCGTTTCGATCCTCGACCGCAGCCTTGATGGTGGCCACGAGCTCGGACGACGACGGGCCGGGCACGGATTCGGACGACCCCACTGCGGGCGGCCGGGCGGCCGGCTGGCACCCGGCGAGGGCGAACCCGAGCACAGCCACCACGGTGACCATGTACGGCGAGTACTTCACCGTGCTCCCCCTTGCCCTGGATGTCAACACAGCCTGCCGCGCCGAACCCACCCCAGTCAATGGGGCCCAGTGACGGCCCTGTCCTCCGCAAAGATTCTCCGCAGGCGGTCCGCTACGCACCCCCCAACTCGTATGACGGCGGTCCGGACCCTGCCCCGATTCATGCAGACCGCGGTGAGTTAACGGATACAACGAATTAACCTCTCAGGCTCTTGACCGGGACGGGTCGCGCCCTTAGAGTTTTCTGATATATGAGTCATATGTCACACGTCGCCGACCTCGACTCCAGGTTTTTGGTCCCGATGGGTCGGCGCGAGGGTGCCGGTAACGACGGCCTTGGCATATCCGTCTCGAAGAGCAGTGATACATGACGACGCCGAAATCATCTCGCGTCCTGCGGCCGTACCGGCTGGCATCGAGCCAGCCGGCATCGGTCCACCGGGCGCTAAGGGCTGCGGCTGTCCGAGCATCTAAGCAACGGCGCTCTGGTGCCGTCAGCGGTCTGCGCTGAACCAGAAGGGAACAAATCTCAATGATCCATCCGACCAGGACGACGGCCTCCGTCGACACCCCCATACCAAAAGAGACCAGCTCCAAGTTCAAACGCCGCTTCATGGTGCGGCTTGTCGCGGTCTTCATCGGCGGGATGTTCCTCGACGGCTACATTCTCGGAATTATTGGCCCCGTCACCGGACTCATGCGGTCAGATCTCCAGCTCGACGCACTATCGCTGGGCATGATCGCCGCAGGTCCGCTGGTTGGTATCTTTGTCGGCTCCCCGCTGGCCGGCTGGGCCACTGACAAGTTCGGACGCAAACCCATGTTCCTCGTGGACATGGGCCTGTTCCTGTTCGCCTCGGCGGCCCAGTTCTTCATAACCTCCGGGGACGGGGCCGTGATCCAGCTTGCCGCCATCCGGTTCCTCATGGGCGTCGCGATCGGTGGCGAATACTCAATCGGCGGGCCGTTGCTATCAGAGTTCTCCCCTCCGAAGCTCCGCGGGCGATTGCTCGGGCTGACCCTGGTCGCCTGGTACGTCGGTTTCATGATGGCATTCATCATCGGCACGCTCCTGCACGACGCCGGCACCCCCTGGCGCCTGGTACTCGGCACGAGCACGATACTCGCACTCGTCCTGTTCCTCGCCCGCATGGGCCTCCCCGAATCGCCGAGCTGGCTTATTACGAAGGGTCGGCATCAGGAAGCACTCGCGATCGCACGCAGATACGTCGAATCGCCCCAGATGCACGACAGCATCACCGGAGAGATGGATCTGAGGATGATCCAGGAGGCCGAAGCCGCGAAGAGCGGGACCAAAATCAAGAACGCCTCCTTCGGAATGCTGTTCTCGAGGCAGAACTGGCGCGCCACCGTATTCACTGCAGGTTTTTGGTTCTGCGCGGTCACTCCGTACTTCGCAATCGCGACCTTCGCCGACGAGGTGCTCAACCAATTCGGCTTCGGCGGCGGCTGGGCCGGTGGAGTCGGCCTGTCCGCACTTGCGGTCGCGGGCGTTGTCACCAGCGTACTTCTGATTGACAAGCTCGGTCGCCGAATCCTCACTGTGCCCGGGCAGTGGCTCTGCGCGGGCATCCTGCTGGTCATCGGAGTCTGGGCGGACGCACCAGCAATCCTCGTGCTCGTCCTGTTTCTCGCCTTCTCCTTCTTCAATGCCGGCTACACCACAATGACCCAGGTCTATCCGGCCGAGGTATTCCCCGGCCACCTGCGTGGCGTCGGCATGGGCTTCGCCGCGTCCTTCAGCCGCATCGGAGCCGCACTCGGCACCTTCGCCCTGCCCTGGGCGATCGCCAACATCGGCATGGGCGCAACCATGGTCGTAGCCGCCGCCGTCGCATTACTCGGCGCAGCCCTCTCGCAATGGCTCGCGCCTGAGACCAAGGGGCGCACCCTCGCCGAGATCTCAGCAGACTTCTCCCACTGACACTTGGACTGCGCGGTGACCTGGAGCAGAAGCTAGGAGCCATCATTCTTTTCCTGGTTGGGTAGGCGTGCCTACAGCACAGCTGTAGGCACGCCTACCGTCCATTCAGACCCGGCCCCCTAGTTAGGGATACACGTACACAAGCTGGCAGGACTTGGTGACACATCACTGTAAAGTGTCTATATGCCCAGGATCACGGCCGCCACGAACGCTGCCCAACGCGCCGAGACCCAACGCCGTATTCTGACCGCCTTCGGTGAACTCCTCTTCACCCACGGGCTGCCCGGCCTCACCATGACCGACGTCGCGCGCCACGCAGGCGTTGGCCGCACCGCCGTTTACAACTACTACGCAGACATGGAGCAGTTGCTCATCGCGTACGCGCTGGATGAAACCGAGCGCTTCATCGTGGACCTTCGGGATTCGCTGGCAGCCCTTGAAAACCCAGTGGACAGGCTGGCCCTCTACGTCCGCGCCCAGGTGGAGGACCTCAGCCGCCGCCACCTACCGCCAGGCCCAGCGATGGCCGCCGTTCTTTCCCCGGCCTCGTTCGCGAAGCTCGCGGACCACGTGGGCGAGCTCAACGTCCTCCTCCAGGACATCCTCACTGACGGCGTCCAGCAGGGCTACCTCCCGGACACTGATGTCGCCCAGTTGGCGCGGCTCATTCACGGCACACTGTCTGCCAGTGCCGCACGACGCAACCGAACGCCCGACGGCGAGACACCCCCGCCTGCCCCAGCCTCCGACGTCGAGCCCCAGACGGCGCAAACGGTTCGATTCATCCAACTGGGCGCGGGAGCGAAGTTCGACGAAGCGGGCAAGCCCGTCCGCCTGGATGCACTGACGCTCTAACTACCAGGCCTGCGACCTACTGCGCGGGGCGGGTGGGGATGATCGGCCACCGGGAGTTGTCCGCGATCCTCAGGTCCTCGCGCGGACAGCTGAGTTTGCCCGGAGTCTGGTCCACGAGTTGCGGTTCAACCAAGCCCTGAAAGCCCCGGGTGAGGACCACGTCCACTGATTCGTCTTCGCGGTTGTCCTGGAAGTAATCCGTTCCGGCCAAATTCCGCTGGACGTTGAATGCGGCTGCCTGGCCCTTGACTCCCGAGACCACCACCCCGATTCCCGAGTACGCGGTGTCGCTGTTGTCCACCGAAAGGACCTTGTACCCCCGTGCTGTGAACTCGTCGGCGACAGTATTAGCCAGCCCTGCCCGCGAGGTGGCATTGAAGACGTTGATGTTCACGGTTTCGTTCGGCACGTAGTCGAATGTAGTGGTGGGGCACAGGCTGGTTGGCGCTTTGCTGGCGATCGCCGTGGGAATCCTGATGACACCATTCATGATGGCCCAGGCACCAACTGCTCCGGCTGCTATGACGCCTACCAGCAGGACAAGGACAATGGCGTGAAAGACGCGGCGCCGGAAGCGGCTGCGTTGGGCACGGGCGTCCTCGGCGAACGTGGCGCGAAGCTCAGGGCCGGTCACCACATGGTGGCCGTGCAACTGCGTCACATCTTTGGGACGCTTGCCCTGCCTAGCCATCGATTACCAATACGCGTGCGTGAATGGCCGTCCTCTGGTGGAGCGCGGTCCGGACTGCCCGATGGAGCCCATCTTCGAGGTACAGAACGCCCTGGTACTGGACCACGTGCGGGAACAAATCCCCAAAAAATGTTGAATCTTCTGCGAGCAATGCCTCCAGATCCAGGGTGCGCTTGGTGGTAACAAGTTCATCGAGGCGAACGGGCCGCGGTGGAAGGGCAGCCCAGTCACGCGGCGCGGAATATCCATGGTCAGGGTACGGGCGTCCCTCGCCCACAGCTTTGAAGATCACCCTGCAAGCCTATGGAAGATGCTGCGCTAACGGAACTTGTGACCCCCGGCACACGCAGGTTGTGGCCAAACGGTGACTATCCGACGTCAGGCGTCATAGCTGTGATGCACACCTCGGGGACTGACAGAATAGGGGCATGACTCAATCGCTCCAAGGTACCGACCGGACCGCTGCCCACACGGCCCCAGCCCTCGCGCTGCTGCTGGACGTCGACGGCCCCATCGCCAGCCCTGTAACGCGTGACGTCAAGCCGGATATCATCGCGGACCTCGTGGCGCTGGCTTCGGCCGGCATCCCCGTCATCTTCAACACGGGCCGCTCGGACGCCTTCATCAGCGAACAGGTCATGGGGCCGATGATCGAGGCCGGCATGCCGGCCGGTACCATCATCCACGCCATCTGCGAGAAGGGCGCCGTCTGGTTCAGCTACACAGCTGCCGGCCCCGGACCCATCCACGTGGACCACGAGCTCGCCGTGCCCAAGGCCTACGGGGATGACATCCGCAGGCTCGTCGCCGAGGACTACTCCGCGCACATGTTCTTCGATGAGACCAAGCGCGCCATGGTCTCCGTTGAGCAGCACCTTGACGTGGCCAGCGAAGATTACCTGGCCGAGCAGAAACTCTTCGACGCAGATGCCCTGAACATCATGGGCCGCCACGGCCTCAACGCAGCCATCCTGGACCACCACGCCCCGGAGTCCGATGACACGGTGGACTACCGCCTGGACCCCACCATTATTTCCACGGACATCGAATCCGTCCGCTTGGGCAAGGACCTTGGCGCCAGCCGGGCAGTGGAAATGTTGGCCGCCCAGGGAATCACCCCGCTCTCCTGGCGCACCGTGGGTGATTCCCGTACGGACTACGCCATGGCAGACTGGCTTCACCACAACGACCACGATGTGAAGCACGTGGACGTCCGGCCCGCAGACGGCGTTCCGGTGAAGCCTTACACCATTCTTACCGCCGCCGACCTCGAGCTGGCGGACGACGTCATTCACGACGACGCCGGCGGAGCCTTCCTGCGCAGCTGGCGCGAGGCCCTCGCCATCTAGACTCCCGCATTCCCCAGAAACGACTCACAACAGTACGGAGAAAAGCCATCACGCAAGCACAGGTCGATCCGATTTACCACGGCAGCCCCACCGTAGAGGAAGATGCGATCGCCGAGGCGGTCTCACCTGCCGTCGTTGCCCACCTGAAGCACAGGTCCGACGTCGTCCGTCACCGCGGGCGGTACGCCCTCCTTAACGGTGACCTCACGCCCCAACAGGCAATGGTTGCTGACCTGCTGGCCATCCGCGCCGCGTTGGACGCCGCCGGCGTGGACTTCATCCTGGTGCGCGGCAACGACGAAAGGCCGGTCATCGCCGTCGACTGGGAGTCGCGCAAGGACGTTCGCGAGGCACTGGTTGCTGCCTTCCGCAATGAGCCGTTCTACTCCATGACTGTCGATGCCAAGAAGAAAACCTCTGTGCTGGTTGCAGATGGCGAACTCTCGGCCAACCGGAAGGCACGGATCTTCCGCCTGTACCGGCCCAGGGTGGAACTCGGCGGCGGCCTTTGGTACGGCCCTGCCCTCGGTGTCCAGCTGGAACTGTGGAGGTTCGAAGGCGACCACCTTGAACTCCCCGTGGAGAATTCCCTGACCCGGCGCACCATGCTGCGCCAGGACGCCGTTCGCGGTACCGTGCAGCGCCATGGCCTCACTTGGCCGACCATCGAGAACATGTTCGCGGACCATGCCAGCGACATCGACTTCGACATCGACATCGTCTTCTCGTGGGTGGATGGCAGCGACCCCGAATACATCGCCAGGAGACGCGCCCAGCAGGCTGGTGCTGTCCTCGGCGAGGGCGACGACCATGAGGCACGCTTCCGGCAGATCAACGAGCTGAAGTATGCACTGCGCTCGGTCCACATGTTCGCACCGTGGGTGCGCCGGATCTTCATTGCCACCGATTCGCCCACCCCGGCATGGCTTGCCGACCACCCCTCGGTCACGATCGTGCGCAGCGAAGAGTTCTTCGCCGATCCGTCAGTACTGCCCACCCACAACTCGCAAGCAGTGGAGTGCCAGCTGCACCACATCGAGGGATTGTCCGAACACTTCCTCTACTCCAACGACGACATGTTCTTCGGCAGGCCCGTGGGCCCGGACATGTTCTTCACGCCCGGCGGAATCACCAAGTTCATCGAGGCTGACACCCGGATCGGGCTCGGCGAGAACGATGCCGAACGCAGTGGCTTCGAAAACGCTGCACGCGTCAACCGCAAGCTGCTGTGGGAACGCTTCGGACGGATCACCACCAGGCACCTGGAACACACGGCCGCTCCCCTGCGCCGGAGCGTGGTGGCCCAGATGGAGCACGAATTCCCGGCTGAGTTCTCCAAGACCGCGGCCAGCCGCTTCCGCGCTGCGGACAACATCTCAGTAACCAACTCGTTCTACCACTACTACGCGCTGCTCACCGGCAAGGCCGTGACCCAGACCAACGCCAAGGTCCGCTACGTCGATACAACGCAGTGGTCCGGACTGCACTACCTTCCAAAGCTGCTGGCCAAACGGCACATGGATCTCTTCTGCCTCAACGATGGCAGCTTCCCGGAGGTTGAAGCGGACGAACGTGCGGAGCTGGTAACCGACTTCCTGGAGAAATACTTCCCCGTCAAAGCCCCCTGGGAGAAATAGAAAGCCTGGGTCAGTCCCGGTTGTTCGACTGGGAGACGAGTTCCTGCGACACCGGGACTGGTACCCGCCGCGAACGGCTCGGAATCCGGATGCCGGCTTCCGAGAGGCGGCGCTGCACTTCGGCAGCGTCCACCGGCTCGCCAACAGTTACGCCACCGGACATGGGAACCACCGAATGCACGATCGTGTGTTCGTAGACGTGGACCATGTTGTAGGACTGGGCACCGTCCCGGCCCCGCTGTCCTCCGGCGCGCACGCCGAGGTCCTGCGTGTAGCACGTCGCCGAGGCGACTGATACCGGGATGCCGGCGAAGCCCGCCGTCGTGGAGTAATGCAGGTGACCGGCCAGGATGGTACGGACATCGGAATTGCGGACGACGGCGGCCAGGGCGGCTTGGCCGCGCAACTCCACCAACACTGCGAGGTCCTGGACGCACGGGACCGGCGGGTGATGCAGGGCGAGGATAGTGCCGTCCGGGGCGGGGGTGGCCAACTCTGCTGCCAGCCACTGAAGCTGCGATTCGGACAACTCGCCATAGTGGTATCCGGGGACCGTGGTGTCCAGGGTAATGATCCGGAGCCCGTTGACGAAGTAGCTGCGGTCCACAGGGTCCTCCGGCCGGCTCGCTACGGAGGCGTCCAGGAAGGCCGAGCGGAAGTTGGCGCGGTTGTCGTGGTTGCCCATCGCCCAAATGGCCTTCGCTCCGAGCGCATCGCACACCGGCTCAATCATTTCCCGGAGACGTTTGTAGGCTTGGAACTCGCCCTTGTCCGCAAGGTCTCCAGTGAAAATGATGGCCTCTGGCTTGATCCTGGAGGCAATGATCTGATCGCAGATCTCCTGGAGCCTTGCAGCGCTGTCCACAGAACCGTGGAGCGTGCCTGGACCGGCCACCAGGTGAAGATCACTCAAGTGCAAAAGCACATGACCTGGTTTGGGGTACTCGGCCTCGATGAGCTCCATAGCTGCCTTAGCGTTTGGTGGGAGACGGTGTCCCCCGTGTCATTCCAGTACTGCCAATCCAACCAGACAACAAGCCAACAACAGGCTAACTGCCGGCGGAATGTTGGAAAATTACTTTCTCCCTTCGAAGGTATTGATGCTTATGACAAGGCCTTTTCAAGCGCGTCAACCAATTCCTGCGCGTCAGGTTCCACGCTTGAGGGAAACCTTGCAACAAGCTCGCCGTCACGGTTTATGACGAACTTCTCAAAGTTCCACTTGACCTTGACCGGCTGCCCGGACTCGTCCCGGGTCAGCTCGGCGAATAGCGGATGCTGCTCTTTACCCAGCACGTTGGCCTTGCTGGTGAGCGGGAACGAGACGCCAAAGTTGCGTTCGCAGAATTCCGCGATTTCCTCGTCGGCTCCGGGCTCCTGGCCACCGAATTGGTTGCAAGGGACGCCAAGGACTTCAAGGCCCTCCTCGCGGTACTTTCCGTAGAGCTCCTCAAGGCCGGCGTACTGGCGGGTGTAGCCGCATTTGGAAGCCACATTCACCACCAGGACGGCTTTTCCTTCAAAGCGTCCGAAGTCTGCTTCAGAGCCATCGTTGAAGGTGAGGGGAATGCTGTAAAGAGTTCTCATGTGATCGCTTCCTGACGACGTCGTCTGGCGGGATTGCCGCGATCGAGCTTACGGGGAGCTGCCCAAGCCATGAAACGTAGGGGTACCTACACTCGCCGGCTTATGACGTGGGAAGGATGAGCGAAGACAACGGCACGATTACACCGTCCGGCCGCTGGACCATGTCCGGGCCAACGAGGATATATCCAGGCGGAAGCACCACTGCCGGAGGCGTTGATGGAAGCACAGCCACAGGGCTGGGCGCCTGAACAGGAGCCGCCGGAACGGGAGCCACGGGCTCCACGGTTTGAGTCACCGCAACCGGAGCGGGAGCAACCACTACGGGCTCGGGTGCGACAACCACAGGCGCTGGCTCAACCACTACGGGTGCCGGTGCAACAGCCACGGGTTCCGGCGCAGGGGCTACCGGAGCGGGAGCCGGATCAGCGGGTGCCGCTGAAGCGACGGGCGCCACGGGCTCGACGACGGCGGGTGCGGTGGCCGTGTTGGGGACCGCAGGCGACGTGCTGGGTGCTGTAGTCGTCGTGCCGGGCGTCGTTGTGGTGGACGTCGGCGTTGTGGATGTAGCCGTGGGCGTCGGTGTGGAGGTCGCCGTCGGACTTGGCGTCGCTGTAGCCGTAGGCGTTGCCGTAGCCGTGGGAGTTGGTGTGACAGTCTGCGTCGGCGTCGAGGTGGCCGGTGGCGTCTGCGTGGATGGTGGCGTTTGCGTGGCAGGCGGCGTAGTGCCCGAAGTGGCGGGCGGCGTAGTGCTCGACGTGCTCGGCTGTGTGGTCACCGGCGGAGCAACGGCCTCTTCGTCGTCGCCACCGATGACGGCCCGGTTGGTGCTATCCGACACCGGGACGGCCCACTGCGGCGAGGCAGAGACGCCCGTTCCAACTCCAGGCTGGTAGTTCACCATGGTGATGTTCTGCAGCGGATCGATCTGCCGGAGGGGCAGATAGATCCAGCCGTTGGGGTTGGTGTGCAGGCCGTTCACGATCGTCTCAAAGTGCAGGTGGCACCCAGTGGACCATCCGGTGGTCCCTACCTCGGCGATGACTTCTCCAACGCGCACGGACTGGCCCTGCGTCACACCAATCGCTTGAAGGTGGTTGTAGGTTGTGACCAGGCCGTTGCCGTGTTCGATTTCAACACGGTTGCCGCCACCCCAAAGGTGCCAACCGACGGCCCTGACAACCCCGGCGTCGGCGGCGTAGACGCGCGTTCCGCATGCGGCGGCGTAATCCTGGCCCCAGTGGAACTCGCCGGGCAGCCCAGTGATGGGGCTGTAGCGGTAGCCGTATGGAGAACTCGGATTCAAGACTTCAAGCGGCGCGTAAAGGCTGCCGGCTGGTGGACGCGACAAGCCGGACGAAGCAACGGTCAGGCCGGATGATCCGTCCTTGGCCACGGTCCGGACAAGTGCGCGGTCGAAGTAAACCATGGGCGTGCCGGCCTCTTGGGTCGGCGGCTCGGGCATGGTGTCGATCACTGTGGTTTCGGCTTCGGGCGGCACAAGGCTGCCAAGCGAGAAAGGTCCAACGACGCCCTGCGCCACAGAACCATCCACAGAGCCGGTAGAAACGGAATTTAGGGGTTGGAAACCAAAAGCGAAAAAGGCTGCGGCTGCCAGGATTCCGGCGATGAGCATTCGACGAAAACCGTCGGTGCGCACCAAGTCTACGTATCGGTCAGATTCACTATGCTTGCCCACAAGAACACTCCCCAAAGCCAGCGGCACCAAACCCCAGCCTGGCGTGCAAGCACCATTGTTGCGGGAATCAATATGAAAATAAAGGCTTTCCGGCCCTAGTAAAGCGCAGGGTTTCCTCAGTTTTTGCTCAAGTGATCTTGAGGTTCGGGGATGACTCCCTACCCGAGGTTTTCCTTGAGCAGTGCACGGTGTTCCACCGCAGCAGATTCATGCAGGGCGCGGCCGGCGTCTGTGAGCTCCAGATACAGGGAGCGACGATCATCGGCACACGTTTGGCGGGAGACCAGGCCTGCTTTTTCGAGCCTGTCCACCACCTTGGACACAGCGCTTTGGGTCATCGGCGTGCGCTCCCCCAAGGCCTTCATACGGCAAGCGGCGTCCGTGCTTTCGGCGACGAGGTCCAGAATTTCGAATTCATTCAGGCCGATGTCGAACTTGGCTTCCAGGGCGCGGTCAATGGCTCCTGCGGTACGGAAGTAGGAGTCCTGAATGCTGCGCCACTGCTCAACAAGCTGGCGATCACGCGTCGTTGCCATGCCCTGATTCTAGTCCATCCCGCCTTTAGAATCCACGTCATAATATTCCGCGTCATATTCCTTGTCATTCAATGACGCGTCATATAGCTTGGATGCATGACATCACCCACCACCCTTCAAAGATCCGCCGAACCCGTGCTTTCAGCCGTCCGTTGGACGCGCGCCCAGTGGCTCCTGCTGATGGTTGTGTGCACCGTCCTCGCCCTGGACGGGCTGGATGTTTCCATGGTTGGCGTGGCCCTGCCTTCGATCGGACAGGAACTCAACCTCGGAACCGATTCGCTCCAGTGGATCGTGTCCGCCTACGTCCTGGGGTACGGAAGCCTCCTGCTCCTGGGCGGCCGGCTCGCGGACCTGTTGGGCCGTCGTCGTATATTCCTCATCGCTCTGGCGGTGTTCGCCGCAGCCTCACTGCTGGGTGGCCTGGTGGACGATCCCGCAATCCTGATCGCTACGCGCTTCGTGAAGGGCCTGGCCGCAGCGTTCACCGCGCCAACAGGTTTCTCCATCATCACCACCAACTTTGCCGAGGGCCGCGAGCGCAACAAGGCCCTGTCCATCTTCACCACGTTCGGCGCCAGCGGCTTCTCGCTGGGCCTTGTGGTCGGAGGCCTGATGACCAGCCTGAGCTGGCGGTGGACGTTCCTGGTGTCCGTGCCGATCGCCGTCGCCGTGGTCCTGCTGGGCATGAAGTTCATTCCGAAAGACAAGCCGTCTGCTGAAAACAGCGGGCATGACATCTGGGGTGCGGTGACGCTCGCGCTGGGCATGCTCGGCCTCGTCTACACGTTGGTTTCGGCACCTGAGCAGGGCTGGGGATCTGTGGCAACTATCGCCGGATTCGCAATCTCTGCAGCCGTGCTTGCAGCCTTCGCTGTGATCGAGAACAAGGTGAAGCACCCGCTGATCCGCTTCGGCATCCTCAAGGAAGGCTGGGTGGCCAGGGCCAACCTCAGCGCAGTGGGGCTTTTCGGTTCTTACCTGAGCTTCCAGTTCATCGTCACCATGTTCCTGCAGTCGGTGCTCGGTTGGACGCCTTTGGGCATGGCTTTGGCCCTGCTGCCCGCCGGACTGCTGGTGGCCACCAGCGCACCCTTTGCTGACCGGCTGATCGAGAAATTCGGCGCCACGCAGCTGATCCTCACGGGCCTCACAGCCCTTGGATTGGGCTACATCCTGTTCCTCCGGGTGGGCACCACGCCCAACTACGCCCTGGACATCCTGCCCTCGGTGATCCTGCTGGGCATCGGCTTCGCCCTGGCCTTCCCGTCCATCAACGTCCAGGCCACAACCGGCATCAAGGACTCCGAGCAAGGCCTGGCTGCCGGTTTGATCCAGACCAGCACGCAGGTGGGAGCCGCACTGGTCCTGGCAGTCACCACCGCTTTGGTGAGCGGGCACGGACAGGCGGCCGGAACCGTCAGCGCCCAAGCCATGCTGGAACAGTACCGTCCGGGCCTGATCCTGAGTGCCGCCGTCGCCATCGCGGCCCTCCTGGTGGCAGCAGCACCGTCAAGGCGCCGCGCCCGCGTTTAGTCCGCGCGAACCCTCCGGCCCCCATGGTGTTGCCATGGGGGCCGGACCTGTACACAAATTGCCCTGTACAGGTTCCGCGAAGAGCGGTCTCATGGGATGCATGAGGAATTACCTCACCGAGTACAGATACGACCTGCAACGCACGTTCACGGGAACATCCGGAACCCCACCTGAGTGGGTGCCGCGCCTTGCAGAAGGGAACGACGCCGGATATCACCTTCCCGGCTCGGCCGTCTGGGCTGTGCATGGCTCCATGGCCACCATCGTGGCCGGAATCAGGGTCCTGCTGATGCAGTCCTTGCACCCCGGCGCGCTTGCGGGTGTCTACGAACACTCCGGTTTCAAGGAAGATCCGCTGGGGCGGCTGGCCAGTACCGTGCGCTGGATCTTCACCGTCACGTATGGCTCCAAAGAAGCCGCTGAGGCAGCAACCTACCGTGTCCGGAAAATCCACGAACATGTCCAGGGAAGCTACGTGGACGGAACTGGCGCCCACCGCCATTATTCCGCCAATGATCCCGAACTCCTCCGCTGGGTCCACGTCACCTATGCGGATTCCTTCCTCAGGGCCAACCGCATCTGGGGCCGCCCGATACCCGGCGGCCCGGATGCCTACGTCCGCGAATGGGCCCAGGCTGGCCGGCTCATGGGAGTGGAAGATCCACCGGTCACCGAAGCCCAGGTGCGCCAGGAACTGGAAGCCTGGTATGGCTCCGGGATCTTGCGCTCGGATGAGCGGCTGGCAGAAACCATTGCCTTCATACGCCGCCCGCCCCTGAGCCCGTTGCTTCAGCCGGGCTACCGGATCCTGTTCACTGCCGCCGTCGCAAGCCTTGAACCCAAGTACCGGAACATGCTGGGTCTGCGACCCGCCCGCTTGGGTCCGATCCCCTTGCCTGCCATCACCGCCGCCCGTGTTGTTCTGTCCATGGTCCGGCTGGCCCTGGGTTCACACGGGCCCAGCGAACTCGCAGCTCGGCGGCGGCTGCAAAGGCTGGGATATGCGGTTTGAGACCCGCCCTCGAAGGTAGCCCAAAAGAGGCCCGCACACAGCTGCGGGCTTCTTTTTTCGATCGATTGTTTCTTAATGCAATACAACCGTTGACTAGTGAGCAACCTCACAGTTACAGTTACGGCACCCCAAACGGCCGAACGACGGCCGGTGTACCTGACTTTCGAATGCTTTGATGAAGGGCGTGCGCAACCCGCCGCCCCCAAGCTTCGGGAGCCTTCTTCACGATGTAACCCCAGCACACGCCCGTCTCCCCCCATGGCCCGTCTCCCTGAAGCGAGCCTGGACGTTGGCGTACATGAGAGGCAATGCGAGCCATGACAGATTTCCGTTCCCACGTTTTTGACCGCAGGCAGATCCTCAAGGCAGCGGCACTGACGCCGTTTGCCGGACTGGCACTATCCGGGTGCAGTTCCAAGCCAGCCGAAAGTGCCGCCGCCAACAAGACCGTCACGGTCACTTCCTACGGTGGTTCCTACAACGACCAGTTCACGCAGACCATCCTGGATCCCTTTTCGAAACAGACAGGTATCCAACCGACTCTCTTGGCCAACACGAGCCTGGCTTCCCTCAAAGCGCAGGTGCAGTCCGGCGATGTGCAGTGGGACCTGGTGGAAATCACAGCACCGGAGTATGAAACGGCCGTTGCCGAAGGACTGCTGGAAAAGTTCGACTACGACATCATCAGCGACAAGGGTCTTCCCGGCTACGCCAAGGCGGAGTATGGCATCAAGTACCTGAGCTTCCTTTTCGTCATGGCATGGGACCAGAACGCCATTCCGGATGCGCAGGCGCCCAAGGATTGGGCGCAATTCTTCGACCAGGACAAGTACAACGGCAAGCGCTCCGTCTATAACCAGCTATCCGACAGCTCCGTGCTGGAAGCCGCCCTGCTGGCTGACGGCGTGCCGTTCGACAAGATCTACCCCCTTGACGTTGACCGGGCTCTGCGGGTCTTGGGCCACCATCCCGGAAAAGATCGTCTTCTTTATCACTCGGCCAACCAGGAACCCATCCAGCAGCTCACGTCAGGAGAAGTCGCACTGTCAACGAGCTTCAACAACCGGGTCAACGCTGCGCGCAAGGACGGGGCCAAGCTGAACTTCTCCGCCGAGAACGCGGTGCTGGCCGGCGACTATTTTGTGGTCCCCAAGGGCGCAAAGAACAAGGAAGCCGCTTTCAAACTCATGAACTTCATGTCCAACGACGCCGAAGCCGGAGCTGCCTTCGACACGGTTACCAACTTGACCCTGGCGAACACGCCTGCGCTGTCCAAGCTGCCCAAGGAAGTGGCGGACACACTTCCCACCAGTCCACTGCTTGCGGACAAGATCCTCATCCGGGATGACAAGTGGTGGTCCCAGAACCTGAAGAAGACCGAGCAGCAGTTCAAGCTGTGGCAGGCCAGCTGACATGAGCGCCATAACTTCTCAAAGAATCCAGGCGAAAGGCCGCGGGACTCCGACGCCGGATGAAGCGAAGCCGCGCCGGAGAAGGAGCGGATGGTGGCTGCTGCTGGCACCTGTTCTTGCATTCGACGTCGTACTGTTCCTCACCCCGCTCGGGAAGCTGGTTGGCTCAAGCTTTTCCGGTAACGCCTATCAGCGGGTACTTGAGGATCCCCTGGTACTGCGTTCGCTGGCGAACACGCTTACCATCAGCCTGGCATCCACCCTGGTGACCGTTGGACTTGGCTATGTCATTGCCCTTGTCCTCTGGCGTTCCGGGAACATCCTGCGGGTAGTCCTCTTCGCCGTCGTCTTGTTGCCCTTCTGGACCGGCATCCTGGTGAAGAACTTCGCGTGGGCGGTGCTCCTGCAGGACAACGGCATCATCAATGCCTTCCTGCAAGGCATTGGCCTGACGGACGCACCGATCGAGTTGCTCCATAACCGATTCGCGGTGATCGTCGGCATGGTTCACTGCCTGCTGCCCTACGCGGTCTTTCCGATCTTTTCTTCACTGATGTCCATCGACGACCGCCTTGGATTGGCGGCGCGGTCGCTCGGCGCCAGGGAAGGATCCGTGTTCCGTCACATCACCCTTCCGCTTAGCACTCCGGGCGTCTCGGCAGCCGGCCTCCTGGTCTTCATCATGAGCACAGGCTTCTTCATCACACCCGTGGTCATGGGTGGGCCAGGCGACATGATGATCGCCAACCAGATCGACTACTACGCCCGGCAGTTGACCGACTTCCCAGGCGCCGCAGCCCTGGCCGTGATCCTCACAGCTTTGGTCAGTATCCTCGTGGCGGTCTACCAGCGGGTCCTCAAGGCCGGAGGGCACCATGAAGACAACTAATCCACAACACCGTTTGATACCCCTGCTTTCTTTGCCGGTCTTCCTGTTCCTGGTGATTCCGACCCTCATCGTGGTTCCCGTGGCGCTCAATGACAGCCGCTACATCACGTTCCCACCCGAAGGTTTGTCCTTCGCTGCTGTGGCCGGCTTCTTCGCCGACACCGCATGGACGTCGGCATTGGCCGCCAGCCTCCAGTCAGCGGGTATTGCCGTGGTGATCGGTGTAGCTATTGGTTCTACGGCGGCCATCGCCCTTCATGGCCGCACGTTTCCCGGGAAATCGGCTGTGATGGGACTGATACTGGCCCCCATGATCGTGCCCACCGTGGTGCTTGCCCTTGCCTTCTACCAGTTCTTCATCTCGGTTGGCATGGTGGGCAGCATCATTCCCATCGGCCTGGCGCACGCCGTCATCGCCACGCCCTACGTGTACCTCACAACGCGTGCCAGCCTTGCCGGGCTCAACCCTGCCCTGGTGCGGTCGGCCCAAAGCCTGGGCGCGGGGACGCTGTCCGTGTTCCGGCATGTGTACCTCCCCGTTATCCTCCCGGGCCTGGTCTCAGGAGCACTATTCGCCTTCTCGGTATCGATCGATGAAACCGTGATGTCGCTGTTCATGCAGTCCCCCAGCGCCACCACCTTGCCGGTGAAGATGTTCACCGACATCCAGTTCAACCTGACCCCCAAGATCGCCGTCTCCTCCGCGCTGTTGGTAACAGTTGCGACCATCGGGCTGCTCCTGCAGGTCATGTTCGTCCTCAAGCGCCGATCGATCTCCCGGATGGTGCCCCTGGCAGTGTCCGCCCAAACGTAAAGGAACAATGATGACCGCATCAATGACTTCCACCGCCACCCCTCCAGACGCAGCTTCGCAAACGAAGGGACTTCTTGAGCTCAGGCAGGTCCGCAAAAGCTATGGTGGGTTTGTCGCCGTCGACCAGTTGGACCTGACAGTCCAGCCCGGCGAATTTGTCACCCTCCTCGGGCCCAGCGGATCGGGCAAAACCACCACCATGATGATGGTGGCCGGGTTCGAAGAACATACCTCCGGCTCCGTCATGATTGACGGGCAGCCCGTAGACACGCTCCCTCCAAGGGACCGGAACCTGGGCGTCGTTTTCCAGAATTACGCCCTCTTCCCGCACATGACCGCCCTCGAAAACGTGGAATTCGCGCTCCGCATGAGAAAGGTGCCGGCGTCGGAACGGCGCCAGCGGGCCAACGAAGCACTCAAGCGTGTGGGGCTTGGCGCCTTGGGTGACCGCAAGCCACGGCAGCTGTCCGGAGGCCAGCAGCAGCGCGTTGCGCTCGCCCGGGCCCTGGTATTCAACCCCGCGGCACTTCTCCTGGATGAGCCCATGGCAGCGCTGGACAAGCGGCTCCGCGAACAGATGCAGGAGGAGATCAAAACCCTTCAGAAGAGCCTGGGCATCTCCGTACTGTTCGTTACCCACGACCAGGAAGAAGCAATGGCAATGTCGGACAGGATCGTGGTGATGAAAGACGGCCGGATTGTCCAATCGGGACCGCCGGACGAGGTCTACAACCACCCCCTTACCGACTGGGTTGCCGGCTTCCTTGGCGACACCAACCTGATTCCGTGCACAGTACTGGAGCGCAACGGCAAGGAGGCCACCGTGGATTTGGGTGGTTTGGGAATCGCACGCGTGAGGGACCAGGGCGCTATGGGTGCGGACTACGCAGTATCGATCCGCCCGGAACACCTGAAGCTCAGTTCAACGCCGCCTGTGGATGGGGGCTGCGGAGCTGTTATTACATCGTCCACCAATCTTGGCGCCACCGTCCGTCATCGGCTCACTGCTGGAGGCCATGAATTGATGCTGCGGGAGATGAGCCCGGAGTCCGGCACGCGGTCGGCAACGGACAGTCTTTGGGTTGGCTGGGAGCCGGACAAGGCCCAGTTGCTGGTCCTGGAATCCTAAGGAGCAACGAAGACAGCCAGGCAGGACGTCGTTAAGGACGTCCTGCCTGGCTGTTTATGCAACTCCGGCGTGTCTTGGTCGGATTAGATCAGGTGGTCCGAGAGGTGGTTCGGGGTGCCGAAGCGGTGCGCGGTGATGGACACGGCCTGCTCGCGCAGGAACGGGAGCATCTCGATGCGGCCGGCCTGGGTCACTGCACCGTGGTAGACGGCCACGTCCGGGCGGCCACCCATGGCTGCGCTCAGCGCGGCGAAGTCGCCACCGATCAGGCGGATGCGGCCGGCGTCGAACTTTGCCGCACGGGCCAGCCACGCGGCGTCGTCCTCGACCCGGACGCTGACGCCCAGGTTCGCGAACACATTCACCACAGCGTCGGGAAGTACGACGGCGGAGCTCACCTTGAGGGTCGATCCCGCCACTGCGCCGGCTGCTACTACGCGGAGCAGTTCCGCGAGCCGCTCGCCTTCGGACAGGCGGACCGTGACCGGGATCGGATGGTAGCGGAACACGTTGCGCTCCGCGGAGAGGGCGGAGACATCCTTGCGGGTGCCGAACTCGGATTCCCAGGCGGCGGCGTCGCTGAAGAGTGCCTGCTGAAGGGTGTGGAGTTCCTCGGCAGTGACGTCAGCGGACTTGGCAGCCGTGAGGATCTGGGCGGCTGCCCCCTGGAGCACGGTGCCGCGCTTTGCCGTGGCTTCGGCGGGGAGCCAACTGCCCAGGCCGATGAGGTAGTTCGGTCCGCCGGCCTTGGTTCCGGCGCCAACGGCCGACTTCTTCCAGCCGCCGAACGGCTGGCGCTGGACGATCGCACCGGTGATACCACGGTTGACGTAGAGGTTTCCGGCCTGGATGGTGTCCAGCCAGACGCCCATTTCAGCGGAGTCCAGGGAGTGCAGGCCAGCCGTGAGGCCGTACTCGATCTCGTTCTGGATGGCGATGGCTTCCTCAAGGGTCTCCGCGGTCATCACGCCAAGGACCGGGCCGAAGAACTCGGTGAGGTGGAAGTACGAGCCACGCTTGACGCCAGAGCGGATGCCCGGGGACCAGAGCCGACCGGTTTCGTCCAGGGGCTCAGGCTTGATGGCCCAGGTTTCGCCGTCACCCAGGGTGGTCAGGGCGTTCAGGAGCTTGCCGTTGGCCGGCTCGATGATCGGCCCCATCTGCGAGGTGGCATTTTCCGGGTAGCCGACGGTCAGGGAGCGGGCGGCGTCGATGAGCTGGTTGTGGAACCGCTTGGACTTGGCCACGGAGCCAACCAGGATCACCAGGGACGCGGCGGAGCACTTCTGGCCGGCGTGGCCGAAGGCCGAGTACACGACATCCTTGGCTGCGAGGTCCAGGTCAGCGCTCGGGGTGACGATGATGGCGTTCTTGCCGGACGTTTCCGCGAGCAGTGGCAGGTCCTGGCGGAAGGAGCGGAACAGCTCAGCGGTTTCGTAGCCGCCGGTGAGGATGACGCGGTCCACGCTCGGGTGCGAGACCAGCTGGGTGCCGAGTTCACGCTCTTCAAGCTGGACCAGTGCCAGCACTTCGCGCGGCACGCCGGCTTCCCAGAGCGCGTCCACCATGACCGAACCGGAGCGGCGGGCCTGCTTTGCCGGCTTGATCACGACGGCGGAACCTGAGGCGAGTGCCGCGAGCGTCGAGCCTGCGGGGATCGCCACCGGGAAGTTCCACGGCGGTGTCACTACGGTCAGGTTCGCTGGGACGAACGTGGCGCCGTCGACCTTTTCCAGGTCCTTGGCGCGCTCGGCGTAGTAGTGCGCGAAGTCGATCGCTTCGCTGACCTCGGGGTCGCCTTGGTCAATGGTCTTGCCGGTTTCTGAAGCCATGACCTCCAGCAACTCTGCGCGGCGGGCTTCAAGGACGTCGCCGGCGCGGTGCAGGATCGCTGCCCGCTCGGCAGCGGGCCGGGCACCCCAGGCCTTGCCGGCCTCCACGGCGGTGGCGATGATGCGGTCCAGTTCGGCGGCGGCGGAAACCTTGGTGGATTCGACGATCTTGTTGCCCGCGGTGGAGCCGGGGATGCGCTTGAGGATGTCACGGCCCCAGGCGCGGTTTGCCGGAAGTGCCGGGTCCGTATCCGGAGTGTTGCGGAAGCCCTCCAGCGGGGCAGGCTCGGCTGGCAAGCGGCGGTCCTGCTTGCGGTTGGGGCCCGGGACCTCGTCCTTCATGTTGGCCAGGGAGTTCAGGAAGCGCTGCTGCTCGCGCTTGAACAAAGCCTCATTCTCGCTGAGTTCGAAGACCGCGGACATGAAGTTTTCCTGGCTGGCGCCCTCTTCGAGGCGGCGGATCAGGTAGGCGATGGCGACGTCGAACTCGCCAGGGTGGACCACCGGTGTGTACAGCAGGAGGCTGCCGACGTCCTTGCGGACGGCCGTGGCCTGGCCCGTTGCCATGCCCAGGAGCATTTCGAACTCGATGCCTTCGGTGACGCCACGCTGCTTGGCCAGCAGCCAGGCAAACGCGACGTCGAAGAGGTTGTGTCCCGCGACGCCAATCCGGACGGCGTCGATGTGCTCCGGTGTGAGGGCGTAGTTGATGACGTTCTTGTAGCTGGTGTCCGAGTCCTGCTTGCTGCCCCAGGTGGCCAGCGGCCAATCGTGCAGGGAAGCTTCTACCTGCTCCATGGGAAGGTTGGCACCCTTGACCACGCGGACCTTGATGGGCGCGCCGCCCTGGGCGCGGCGTGCAGCGGCCCATTCCTGTAGTTCCTGCATGGCACCGAGGGCGTCAGGGAGGTAGGCCTGCAGGACGATGCCGGCCTCGAGGTTCTTGAACTCCGGCATGTCCAGGATGCGCTTGAACACCGCGATGGTCATGCTGAGGTCCTTGTATTCCTCCATGTCCAGGTTGATGAACTTGGGCTTGGGGAAGGACGCTGCGAGGCGGTAGAGCGGGGTGAGCTTCTCCACCACGTGATCGACGGCTTCGTCGAAGGCCCATGGGGAGTGCGGTGCCACGGTGGAAGATTCCTTGATCGAGACGTAGTCAACGTCGTCGCGGGCCAGGAGCTTCAGCGTGCCTTCCAGGCGGCGCTGCGCTTCGTGCTCACCCAGGACTGCCTCACCCAACAGGTTCACGTTCAGGTGCACGCCGTCCTGGCGGATCTTCGCGATGGCCGGACCGAGCTTGGCATCCGTGGCATCGACGATCAGGTGGCCCACCATTTCACGGAGCACCCGGCGCGCGATCGGAATGACCACCTGGGGCATGATCGGAGCCATGACGCCGCCCACACGGACCGCACTGCGCATGTACCAGGGAAGGAACGCAGGAACCTTGGGAGCCAGCTCGGCGAGTTTCCGGGCGGCGACGGACAGGTCCTCGGGGCGGATGACGCCGTCGACGAATCCGACCGTGAAGTCAAGGCCATTCGGATCCTTCAGGACGCCGGCGAGGCGCTGGGCGGACACATCCACGGGAATCTTGCTGGCTTCGGTCAGCCAGTGGCGGACCAACGCGATGGCTTCCTGTGCCAAAGCATCGAACTGCCCGGAATCCTGGATGCGCGGGGCGGCGGCAACCGGGAGGGTGCTGGTCATTGGGGCTCCTTCTGGGACGGAGAAGTTTGTTTGTTTCCATCAGTATGGATCTACAATCACGTTAGGAAAAGCGATCTTTTCTGACGAATATTCATTACCCATTCCGATCCTTTGGAGGCCGCCTTGCTGGACGTCCGCAGGCTGCGTTTGCTGCACGAATTGAAGATCCGCGGAACGCTCGCCGAGGTGGCCGATGCCATGCAGTACAGTCCCTCTTCCGTGTCCCAGCAACTGACCCTGCTGGAGAAGGAAGCGGGCGTCGAACTGCTCCGCAAGGCCGGCCGCCGGGTGCAGCTGACACCTCAGGCGGAGATCCTGGTTGCCCACACCGCCGCCCTCCTGGAGACACTGGAACGGGCGGAAACCGAGCTCGCGGCCTCCCTGTCCACAGTCACGGGAACCGTCCGGCTGGCCGTGTTCCAGTCGGCTGCACTCGCGTTGCTGCCTGACTTCCTCAGCATCATGCGCCAGGAGTATCCGGAAGTGCGCGTCGAAATGACCCAGCGCGAACCCGAGACGGCCCTCTATGAAACCTGGGCGCGCGACTTCGACATCGTGGTCGCGGAGCAATATCCCGGACACGCCGCGCCCCATCATCCTGGGCTGGACCGGGCAACGCTGACCAGCGACGCCATCCGGCTGGCCACTCCCCCGGTAGGACTGGGCGGGGAACGTGTGACCTCACTGGCCGACACCGCTGACATGCCCTGGGTCATGGAGCCCCGCGGCGCCGCCTCCCGGCACTGGGCCGAACAGGCCTGCCGGTCCGCCGGCTTCGAACCGGACGTCCGATACGAAACGGCCGACCTCCAAGCGCAGATCCGCCTCATTGAATCGGGAAACGCCGTTGCCCTCATGCCGGACCTCGTCTGGACAGGTCGGACCCGCCCCGTCCAACTACTGGACCTCCCTGGCCTGCCACAGCGGACCGTCTTCACGTCCACCAGGACGGCCGGGCGGATCCATCCCGCGATTCTTGCATGCCGCGAAGTACTGGAGCGGGTGGCCGCTGGGCAACAGTAGCGCAGCCCACTCCCAGGAGGGCCGGATTCCGGGAACGCAAAAGGCCCCGGTCCTGGGGACCGGGGCCAAACGCGGAGAATGGGGGATTTGAACCCCCGAGGGCGTTAACCCAACACGCGTTCCAGGCGTGCGCCATAGGCCGCTAGGCGAATTCTCCTTGCTTCCGAATCGAAAGCAGATACTACTGTACCTGAGAATTTCGGCATCGTGTAATCGGACGATTTCGCCCTCGCCGCACGTCCAAAAAGCATTGTTCGCCTTAACGGAAAAATGGACGCCCCCAACGCGCCCATTCTTGCGGTATCACCGTTGAGCTGCCGGGTCCGGCCCCTCGCCCCCAGGCCCCGCAGCTCACAATCTTGAGATTGCCCCAATCGGTGTACATACCCATGGTCCGCTGTGACCCGCAGATATGCAATGGTGTGGGCCGCTTTGTAGCCGTTGTTACTGACAGGATGTTCCCATGACGCAGCTCCACGCCCTAGTTGTTTACGTTCCCGAGACCCACACTCCCGCCGTCCTGAAGGCAATCGGGGACGCTGGTGCAGGACGGATCGGCGACTACTCGCATTGCTCGTTCACCTCGCCGGGCACTGGCCATTTCACTCCCCTGCCGGGCGCCCAGCCGTTCATCGGCGACGTCGGAACCAGCGAGCAAGTGCCGGAAACGCGGGTTGAGTGCGTGGTTGAGGAGGACGTGCTCGACGCCGTCGTGCTGGCTCTGCGAGCGGCCCACCCCTACGAGGAGCCGGCTTTCATGACGTGGCCCGTGAACGGGTGGCGACCTTCCCCGCCGCATCTGCCGGAGAGCTAGGATCGCTCCGTGGACGATAGGCAAATACCTCCCGACTCTGCCGGTTCGCTGGACGGGTCAGACGAAGAAAGCCGGGCCGCGGAAAGAATCTTTGAACGCCTCCAGGCCTTGGAGCCGCTCTGCGATCGAAGAATGGACGTTGGCGGCGTCGAGAACGGTTCGCCCCTTCACCAGTTGGATGACCTTTTCAGTTCCTCCCGCAGCGTCAGCCACCTGCTGACCCAGTCCCTCGTGGCCGCCATGGATAATCTGCAGGCGCTCCGCCGCCTCTTGTTCATCGAGGCGCCCGACGGAAACATCTATTTCCGCACCCAGACCCATGCACCGTACGCATTGGTACGCACCATCATGGAGTGCACTGCCACAGTGCTGTGGGCGCTTCTGCCGGAAAGCTCCGATGAACGCGCGCGGCGGGGCCTGGTACTCGTGTCCCGGGAAGTGTTCAACGCCGCCGCGTTCTGGGACTCCTACCTTCGGGAGTTCCATCCGGAACGGCACGAGGTCGCGGCGGATTACTTTGACGGCCTCCGCCGGGCGCTGAACTCATCGGCTGAAGCCTTGCGGCTGCCCCCAATGTTTCGGCGGAAAGGCGATGGAAGCTGGGGGTATGCCACCAAGAACCGTACGGAGACAGCGATCCTCAAGGAGTTGCGTTCGAGCAGCAGCCTGCCTCCCGGGCTGATCTATGCCTGGCAGTTCTGTAGCGGCTACTCCCACGGGCTGGAGTGGACAACCGCCGAAAGAAGCGGTTACGACGTCGCAAGCAGCCTCGCCGAAGACGATGCGTTCCAGGCCGAAGGAATGGAACAACTCCGGCGCATGTGCGACGTAGCGTTCGATCTGATACCCCAGGCGTGGGAAGTCTTCGATGTCCGGCGCCGCAGCGGACCATTCTTAAATCCCGGGGAACCACTTTTGGACTGAAGAACCGTCCTTGGATTGAAGAGCTGACAGGACTTGAAAGTCAAGATTGTCGGACCTCCGGACCGGGAGTACAGTCACCCCATCGCTGGACACACTTGACCGGACGCACATGACTTGGAGGACCACATGAAGCTGCGTCAATTCTGGTTGGGGATCGCTGCGACACTGCTGTCCTTGGGGCTCCTGTCCCCGCAGGCTGCCGTCGCGGTCCAATACGACATCGACTCGGCCAACAGTCTGCAGGTTGTGGTTAACAAACACCGGATGCTGAATCCGCCGAGCTATGTCCCGTCGTCACTTACGCGGGTTTCAACTGAACGGCTGCGCCCGGAGGCTGCAACCGCATACAACTCGTTCGTGAAGGCAGCCAAAGCGTCAGGGGTCAACATCCGGGCCACCAGCGGATACCGCTCTTACTCGCAACAACAGAGTCTCTATGCCGACTACGTCGCGCAATACGGCCAGGAGACCGCAGATACCTTGGCTGCACGCGCCGGCTACAGCGAACACCAGACCGGCCTGGCCATGGACATCGGAAACGCCAGCGGCATATGTGCTCTGCAAGCTTGCTTCGCCGATACACCGGTGGGTCGTTTCGCGGCCACGGACGGCTGGAAATACGGGTTCATCATCAGGTACCCGGCCGGGGCGCAGGACATCACAGGCTATGAATATGAGCCGTGGCATCTGCGGTTCGTCGGCGTGGCGATCGCCACAGACATGAAATCCAAGGGAATTACCACGCTGGAGCGATATTTCGGGCTGGAGGACGCGCCTGACTACCTGCCTTAACTCCCGCCGGAATCGGGCGGGAGCCACCCGCCGTCGAGCGTTTTCCACAGCCCCCTGCGCCGATTCGAACCAATAACCAAGTTCAGGTAAGCTTGTCGACGGCCCCTCATGTGGCGTCATCCTGTTGAACTCCCCCAGGACCGGAAGGTAGCAAGGGTAGATGGGCTCTGGCGGGTGCATGAGGGGTCTCTTATTTAAAATGTCAGTCCCTATAGGTAGGTTTCACTTGTGACTGTTACAACTGCCCTGTATCGAAGGTATCGCCCGGACTCTTTCGCGGACGTTATCGGGCAGGAACACGTCACCGAGCCCCTGATGACGGCCCTGCGGAAGAACCGCGTGAACCACGCCTACCTCTTCTCCGGCCCCCGCGGCTGCGGCAAGACCACGTCCGCGCGCATCCTTGCACGCTGCCTGAACTGCGCCGAAGGCCCCACTGACACGCCTTGCGGCAAGTGCCCCAGTTGTATCGAGCTCGCGCGCGGCGGCTCCGGCTCACTGGACGTCATCGAGATCGACGCCGCCAGCCATGGTGGCGTGGACGACGCCCGAGATCTCCGCGAGCGCGCAACGTTCGCCCCGGTGCGGGACCGCTACAAGATCTTCATCATCGACGAAGCCCACATGGTCACGTCGGCTGGCTTCAATGCGCTCCTGAAGATCGTCGAAGAGCCGCCGGAACACATCAAGTTCATCTTTGCCACTACGGAGCCGGATAAAGTCATCGGCACCATCCGTTCCCGCACGCACCACTACCCCTTCCGGCTGGTGCCGCCCGAGCCTCTCATCAAGTACCTTGAGCTGCTGTGCCACCAGGAGAACGTTCCCGTGGCTCCAGGCGTGCTTTCGCTCGTCATCCGTGCCGGCGGCGGTTCCGTCCGCGATACCTTGTCCGTGCTGGACCAGCTCATGGCGGGCGCCGGACCCAACGGCCTGGACTACGAACTCGCCGTTGCGCTTCTCGGCTACACGCACGCTTCCTTGCTGGACGACGTCGTGGACGCCGTCGCAGCCGCTGATGCCTCAACGGTCTTCCGCGCCGTCGACCGCGTCATCCAGACCGGGCACGATCCCCGGCGCTTCGTGGAAGACCTCCTGGAACGCTTCCGGGACCTCATCATCGTCCAGGCAATGCCCGAAAGCGCACAGGCCATCCTCCGCGGCGTGCCCGAGGACCAGATTGCCCGGATGCGCAACCAAGCTACCAACCTGGGTGCCGCGGAGCTCTCCCGCGCGGCGGATGTCACCAACACAGCGCTCACGGAAATGACCGGAGCCACCTCCCCGCGGCTGCACTTGGAACTTCTCTGTGCGCGCATCCTGCTGCCCAGCTCCGAGCAGACAGAACGCGGCATTGCAGCCCGGATCGATCGCGTGGAGCGTCGCCTGAATTACGCCGGCGACGCCGGGATCCCGGCTGCCGCTTCTGGCGCGCCTTCCGCCACGGCTTCTTCACCGGCGGCTGCGTCAGTTGCCCAGGCTGCCCCTCCACAGGCGCCCGTTACCGTACCAGTTCAGCCGCCCGCACCAGTTCAGGCACCCGCACCTGCACCTGTGCAGGAAACGTCGTCAACGCCTGTGTCGCGGGAGCCACTCTCCGCTCCGCGCGTTTCAACGAACGACTGGCCGGTGGACGAGCCGACGCCTACACAGCGTCCCGTCCAGAATGCTCCCTCGACGAAGCCAGCCGCTGCCACGGGCCCTCCCGCCGTACAACCGGCTCCGCAAAGTGCACCCGCCCCGCAGACCGCACCCGCTTCCCAGCCGGCCCCGACATCACAGCCGGCTCCTGCCGCTGGCGGAGACGTCGAAGCCCTCCGTCGCGCTTGGCCGGAGGTCCTGCAGACCCTGACCAAGATCAAGCGCAGCACGTGGGCCTTGGTGGAACCGAATGCCCAGGTGGCCCAGTTCGATGGCCAGGTGCTGACACTCGCCTTCACCACCGCTGGGCTCGCTGGGGCCTTTGGGCGCGCAGATCACTCCGAGAACCTTCGCCAGGCAATCCACAAGACCATCGGCATCGACTGCCAGATCGTCGCAGTGGCTGGCGACAACAGCTCAGCGAGCTCTGAGCCAAACCCAAAAGCACCTACTAGCCGGGAGGTTCCGGCTTCGCCTGGCGCCGCATCGCCGTCGGCAGCCCCGGATCCAGTAGCAGTCCAGGTACCAGTGCCATCCCAGGAACGGGTACCAGCGCAGGTGCCTAGCGCAGTTTCATCGGTCGACTCTGCCTGGGGCTTGGCACCGGCTGCCCCCGTGGCAGCGGCGCCGGCTCCGGCCAGGCCGGAGGCAGCAGCGCCAATTGCGGATGCCCCGGCTCCCGCAGAACCGACGACACCGGCGTCGCCGGCGGCTCCACCCGAACCCACGGCGCCCGCGGCTCCCGCAGAACCCACGGCGCCGGCTGGGGACTACTCCTACGCCGACGATGATTGGGGGCCTCCCCTCGACGAAGATGCGCCGCCGTTGGACGAAGAACCTCCGATGGATTGGGAACCGTCCCGCGCCTTTTCCGGTCCGGACACCCCTCCGGCACCGGCGTCACCGACACCTGCTTCGCAGGCACCAGCTTCCCCTGCACGGGGGATTCCGTCAGCGCCATCGCAGCCAACACCTGCGCAGGAAGCCCCTCGATCGGCCGCCAACACAGCTCCTAAATCCTCAGAAACGGTGGGTTCCGTCGACCCTTGGTCCAGGGCAGTGGAACAAGCGCCGGGTACATGGGTGGTGGGCACCGAATCCAATGTGGGTGCCAAGCAACAGACTCCCATCGAGGCTGATACTGACGTGTCGAAGGTCCGCGACTACGAACCGGCGGCGGCGCAGGTCCCGACGAACGGCGGCACAGCCCTTGAAACACCGGCGGAGGCGGCAGCCTCGGCAGCCCCGAGCTACGGCCACCCGACCAGCGGCGGGCAAAACGGCGCGTCGGGATGGGACGTCTCTCCGGCGTCGGGTTGGCCCGGCACCATGCCAGTCCAGGCGTCCGCCCCGGCGCCTGCTGCGTGGCCCACCACAGCCACGGAAACCCAGCATGCGGGCGGCTCCGTCGCGACGCTTGAGGAGGGCGCGCCGTCGAGCGGTCCTTCGGCTCGTCAGAGCCTGTACCAGCGCTTGACCAATAGTCCCGAAGCCCAAGCCGGACGGGTGCAGGCGCCCGTGCGGACCCAAGCCAGGCCGGAGTTGGCGCCGGAGGATATCCCCAGCCCGGAGGACGAAACCATCGAGGAATCGAGGGTCTTTGGGCGTGCTGCCGTGGAGCGTATTCTGGGCGGAAAGCTGATCGAAGAGCGCGCCTTGGACGGTTCTCCCCTGCAACCCCGCTGATGACAGCATCGATACCAAACAAACGAGGACATTTTGTACGAAGGTGCAGTTCAAGAGCTGATTGACGAGCTCGGCCGGCTTCCCGGTGTGGGCCCGAAATCGGCACAGCGCCTGGCGTTCCACATCCTTGAGGCCGATCCCGAGGACATGAAGCGGCTCGTTACGGCCATCACCACGGTGAAGGAACGGGTTAAGTTCTGCACGGTGTGTGGCAACGTCACCGAGCAGGAAATGTGCAACATCTGTCGCGATCCGAGGCGGGATCCGTCGGTCATTTGCGTGGTTGAGGAGTCCAAGGACGTTCTTGCTGTGGAGCGCACCCGTTCGTTCCGTGGCCGGTATCACGTGCTGGGTGGAGCTATCAATCCCATCGCGGGCATTGGCCCGGAGCAGTTGCGGATCCGCGAGCTCCTCACACGCCTCAACGACGGCGCCATCCAGGAAATCATCATCGCTACGGATCCCAACCTTGAGGGTGAGGCCACTGCTACCTATTTGGCCCGCATGCTCAAATCGATCGGGATCACCGTCACGCGGTTGGCTTCCGGCCTGCCAGTGGGTGGGGACCTTGAGTACGCCGACGAAGTCACGCTTGGCCGGGCGTTTGAGGGCCGCCGGAACGCGCTGACGTAAGGCGGCGCGTGGACAACCAGCGTCCCGGCAAGAGCACCAAGGCAGCAACCACTGCCTGAATCACGAGGCCAGTGAGGGCGACGGGCACCGAAGGTGCCAGCTGATCACTCGATTCCCCTCCGATACAGGGAAAATCACGGCCCGGTCCATCGGCGGCCCACTGCAAGCCGGACAACACCCATGCCAGTTCATGCTCCTTGGGGAGCGCCTCCGCGGCGACGCTACCGAAGAGCAGGATCGGATTGGACGCTGCCAGCCAAGCCACCCGCTCTGTATGCGCCACTTCCACGGGCCGGAGACGCCCAACACACTCGTATGCTGTGATCCGTCCGGTGTCGTCCCGCTCCACGTTGACGGGCACCGACGCCTGGTCCATCACAGTCGTCCATGGAATCAACGCGATGGTAGCCGCTACATTGCCCAGGCACAGGAACGCCACCAGCGCCGCAGCCAAGGCAACACCTGCCGCCGTTCGGCCCGAGCAGGCGCGGGCACCTGCGCCTATGAGTCCAAACAACACAATCTCAAGGACAACAACCACGACGCCGGCACCCGCCAAGGCGATCGGCCCGCCAACGGCCGTGCCCACCGTGAGCAGCAGGATGCCGGACGGCACCGCGAAGACCGCCCCGCGGAAGACTCCGGCGAACAGCCCGCCAAGGAATGTTCGAGCCTTTTGATGGAAGCCCCATACTGCCCCGAGGACAGCAGAAACGACTGCCATCAATCCGGCCATCAGTATGTACGTGGCGCTTGGGAGGCTGGATTCAAACCATCCATTGGCTTCGCCGAAGGCCACCACAGCTGCGGCCGTCGCCCAGGCCAGCAGGAGCCCGGACGCGCAGGCCAACCAGAACCACCAGGATTGCAAGGACATGCGGCAGTCATCCCAGGCCTCCCGCACAGCGGCTCCAAGAATGTCGGCGATCCCAGGTTGGTGGTCCAGCCTGTGTTCACTCCCCGCGGTTCCGTCACGCCGCGGAAACCGGTCGTCGATAACGCCGCCGCCGATCACTTCGTATTCCGATTCGCTGCGCGCCGGCCCGGGATCGTCCGGTGGCTCAGGAACCCTGGCCATGGCACCACGCAATGCTCATAAGAGGGATCGTACGCCCGGGGGCCTGCTGCCGAAACTGACTGCGTGGCCGCCATGTGGTCACAATTCCTGCGGGGACACAACACGGCGATAAACTGGCCGAATAAGCTACGCAGGCGTGTCCCAATTTCGAATTTGGCATGCCTCGTTCGAACCCTATTGATGCAGTGAGGGTGCGCGCATGACTATGCCCACTACCGAAGTGAAGATCGAAGAGCTCTCCGACGGAGCTGCCATTACCAAGCAGCTGATCGTTCAGAAGTTCGGCGGTTCCTCGGTTGCCGATGCTGATGGCATCAAGCGGGTCGCTCAGCGTGTTGTGGATGCGCAGAAGGCCGGCAACGAGGTTGTGGTTGTTGTTTCCGCCATGGGAGACACCACAGATGAACTCCTGGACCTCGCGGGCCAGGTCACGGACTCCGCTCCTGCCCGCGAAATGGACATGCTCCTTTCCGCCGGAGAGCGAATTTCCATGGCACTGCTTGCCATGGCCATCAACAAGTTTGGCGCCTCCGCCCAGTCCTTCACGGGCTCCCAGGCAGGCATGATTACCGACGGCATCCACGGCAAGGCCCGGATTATTGATGTGGACCCGCACCGCATCCGCACCGCCCTGGACAAAGGACACATTGCGATCGTGGCGGGCTTCCAGGGCATGAGCCGCAGCACCAACGAGATCACAACGCTGGGTCGTGGCGGCTCGGACACGACGGCTGTTGCCTTGGCTGCAGCGCTCGAAGCCGATGTGTGCGAAATTTACACCGACGTGGACGGCATCTACACGGCCGATCCCCGTGTTGTGTCATCGGCCCAGAAGATCGACCGCATCTCCAGCGAGGAAATGCTGGAACTTGCTGCTTCCGGCGCCAAGATCCTGCACCTGCGGTGCGTGGAGTACGCCCGCCGTTTCGGCGTGCCGCTGCACGTCCGTTCGTCATTCAGCCAGCACGAAGGCACGTGGGTCATCCCGGGCGCCGATGAAAAGTTCACGATTCAAGAGGGAGTTGCCTTGGAGCAGCCAATCATCTCCGGCGTTGCACACGACCGGTCCGAAGCCAAGGTCACCGTTGTAGGCGTGCCGGACATTCCGGGCAAGGCCGCTGCGATCTTCCAGGTGATCGCGGACGCGCACTCGAACATCGACATGATCGTGCAGAACGTGTCCACCCACGGCACGGGCCGCACTGATATCTCGTTCACGCTCCCAATCGTCGAAGGCGCCGACGCCCTGGCCGCCCTTCGTGCAGCTGAAGGCCAAATCGGCTTCGAGAGCATCGAGTACAACGAGCACGTTGGCAAGCTGTCCCTGATCGGCGCGGGAATGCGTTCACACCCCGGCGTTTCGGCCACGTTCTTCAAGGCCCTCTCCGACGCCGGCATCAACATCGACATGATCTCCACCTCGGAAATCCGCATCTCCGTAGTCACCAGCGCTGACAAGCTGGACGACGCCGTCCGCGCCATCCACGCCGCTTTCGAGCTCGACGGCGATGCCGAAGCTACCGTTTACGGCGGCACAGGGCGCTAGGGCCGCCACTTTACCGGTCAGCGACCGGCTCTTCTGAGAAGGCTCCGTCCCCACTTGGGACGGAGCCTTCTTTGGGTGGCAGTATGCCCGTGATCAACAAGTGCTGTTGGCGGGCATATGTCTCTCTAGGTGGTCCTGCCTGACGGCTCGACGATATAACCACACGGGATTGCCGAAGCGGCGACCAGACGGCGCGGCAGCAACCACAATCACGACCTCGTTCTCCCGCTCGTATTCGAGGAACTCCAGTTACGCTGCAGCGGCGGCGATATCCAGACTTTTCATCCGTACGCCCGCGCTGTTGGTCCTTATCTTGGCGAGCAGCCGGCCGGCGATCGGCAGGCGGGCGAGGCGGATCATCGCGGACCGAAGCAGCAATTCGGCGCGGTTGCCTGGGGTGAAGAAGCTGCGCATGCTCACACCGCTGCCGAGGTGGTGGTCGACGAACGGGCGCAGGTGGTCCTCCCAGTCCTGAAGGGCCCGTGGCACGTCGTGCGGGTGGCGTTCGAGCATGGTGCCGAGCAGGTCGGCCCCGGCCAGGCCGGTGGATGCCCCCATGCCGGAGTAAACGGTCAGGCACCACGCGGCGTCGCCGACGAGCACGACTCGGCCGCGGTGCCAGTGGTCGAGGTGCACCTGCTCGGCGGAGTCGAACAGGTGATCGGGGGCCTTCTCGAACTGGTCGAGCAGCCAACCGAGCGTGGAGCCGGTGGGCTCGGGGCCGTAAGCGGCGCGCAGCGAGTCGATGGCTGGCCGGGTGAACTCGGCGTCCACGTCGTCGGTGCGGTAGGAGAGCAGCACCGTCGGCGGGCGGTCAGCGAACGGGAACACCCACGCTGATCGACCCTGCTCGGCCAGGATCAGTCCGTCTTGTTGACGGTAGCCGGGTACCGCCTCGGGCAGGCTGTACGCGGCGATCATGTAGTTCAGTGGACGGATCGGGCTCTGCTCGGGTTCGAACGCAAGCCGGCGCACCGTCGAGCGCAGTCCGTCTGCCCCCACCACCAGGTCGAACCGTTCGACGATCGTCGTCTCCGTCGTCAGGTTGCGGATCTCTACATCCACCCCGTCGATGTACTGGTCCAGCGCGATCGGCACGGTCGAGTACCGGATCTCCACTTCGTCGGGCAGGGCGGTGAAGGCCGCGTCTTCAATGTCGCCCCGCAATACGAGTCGAGATCCACCGAACACGTCGGCGTAGCTTAGACCGCGGCGGCGCCGGTCCGTGCGGTCGACTTCGTAGCTCACGGCTTCCGGAGCGACGCGATTCGGCACGGCATCGGCGATGCCCAGTCGTTCGGCGGCGGCGAGCCCGGTTCCGAACAGGGCGATGAAGTATCCGCCGCGGCGCCGCTCGGGGGCCTTCTCCAGCACCACCACGTCCCAGCCCGCGCGATGAAGTCGCAGCGCGGAGGCGGTCCCGCTGATCCCGAGGCCGACCACCAGGGCCCGCTGTCGTTTTGTCATGTTCTTGTCCATGGGATTGGGCGCTCAGTGGCTCGGGACAGACGCCAGCTGGCGCAGGTTGGTGTTGTTCTGCAGTGCCCATCGCAGGGTCCGCGGTGGGCGCCCGAGCAGGGTTTCCAGCTGGTCGGAGAGGACGTCGTATCGACCGCTGGCGATCAGCCGGGTCTGGATCCCCAGGTGCTCAGCCACGTGCCGGGCCGTAGCCGGATCGCCCAGGGACTCCTGCAGGACGGTCTCGTCCATGAAGGCCTCATTCCAAGCCTCCAGCTCCTCAGGGATGTAGACGATCTGGCGTCCCAGCGCGGCTGCGTAGTCCTCAGCGAAACCGTGCATGTCCTTCAGCTCCGGGCCGGTGAGTTCGTAGGACTTCGAGATGTGCGGTGCGGGGTCGAGCAGCATCTTCACGGACACCTCTGCCAAGTCGTGAACGGCAATGGGTGCGAGCCGCTGGTTGCCGAAGGGCAGGCGCAGCTCACCCTTGCTCAGCGGGCCCAGCAGCATCCAGGTCAGATGGGGGTTCTCGGCGAACAGGGTCGAGCGCACGTTGATGGTCGGGAGGCCGGACCATTCCAGCACCCGCTCGCAGATCCAGTGCGCCCGCTGCTGCGGTGACCAGTCCGTGACCAGTCCGCCGAGCCAGGAACGCCGCTCCTCTTCCGGTGCGGTCATCTTCTCGAGCGTCATGTATGACTGCTCGTAGTTGGACAAGTGCACGAAGGCCTCGATGTTGCCCTGGGCTCGCGCCGCCGCGGCCATCAAAGTGAGGGCGTCAGCGTAGTTTGGCTGCGGGGTCATGCTGAAGTAAATGCGCTTGACACCCTTCAGCGCTGCGGCCACGTCCGCGGGTTTGAGCAGGTCGCCGACGAAGACGTCGGCCCCGGCCTCGCGCAGCGACTGGGCCCGTTGGTCGTCCCGTCGCACGAACGCGCGCACCGGGTGGCCCTGTTCGAGCAGCATGTCGACCATCAACCTGCTCACGCCGCCGACCTGTCCGCCGGCGCCGGTGATCAGAATGGGATTGCGTTCCGTCATTTGTGTGTTCTCCATCAGGTTGGGTGAGTTGTAGTCAGAGGATGGGTTCAGGTGCGCGCTGGCGTCGATTGCGTCCATCGGCGGAAGACCGGGCTGAGGGCCCTGCCGGGGAAACGCGATGACACCGCGGGACTGCGCCGGGTCGGGAAGGGGCTGGAGTACGCGCGGATCCAGGTCGGCGTGGCGATCTCCGGTCGGGCGACGTGTTCCAGATCAATGGTGGGTTTCGACGCCGGCGCGTTCAGACATAGGGTGTCGGAATCGGTCCAGCCGCGTGCAGTGCCGCGTCGGTATCCGCTATGGCCAGCATCCTGTTGATGTCGGCCCCGGCCAGTGCGCCGGCCGCGGCGGAGGCCCCGACCTGGGCGGTCAGATCGGTGGCGTTGCCGGCCACCCACACACCCGGCACTTCGGTGATGCCGGCCGTGCCGGAGGCGAAACTGCGGCCCTTGTTCGGCAGGTCCTGCACGGGCAGGTGCAGACCTTCCAGGCCTTGGGCGCGGATCTGCAGCTGCGCGAGGACTGCGATGACGCGGCGGGCAATGACCTGGCCGTCGGTGAGGCGCACGCCGGCGAGGGCGCCGTCGTCGTCGTTGACGATCTCGGTGACCGGGGTGTCGATGACGCGGATGCCGCGGGCGGCGAAGCGGGCGCGGTTGTCCTCGTCCAGGTCGGTGCCGTGCGTGAAGTAGGTCAGGTCCGCGGTCAGCTGACGGTACAGATACGCGTGGGCGATGGAGACCGGGCCGGTGGCGAGGATACCGATGGGTTCGTCGCGGACCTCCCAGCCGTGGCAGTACGGGCAGTGCAGCACGCTGTGCCCCCAGTGCTCGGCGAGCCCGGGCACGTCCGGCAGAACGTCGGTGAGGCCGGTGGCCACGAGGATGCGGCGGGCGGTGATGCTGCGGCCGTCGGCGAGGGTGATGGTGAACCGCAAATCCCCGTCAGCTGAGGGGGCGGCAGGCTCGGCCGAGACTACCGTGCCGAGGACGATGCGTCCGCCGTAGTGGCGCACGTGCTCAAGTCCTCGTCGAAGGATCTCGGACGGCGGGGTGCTGTCCAGGGCGAGGAGGCCGTGCACGGCTTCGGCTGGCGCGTTGCGGGGGTAGCCGCTGTCGATCACGACGACCGAGCGGCGGGAGCGGGCGAGGATCAGAGCGCCGTTCAGTCCTGCGGCGCCGCCTCCGATCACCACCGTGTCGATAGTGCCTTCGGCCAGTTCGTCACTCGTGAATGGAGGAGTCGTCTCAGTCATGGTTTGGTCAGCCTTTCGGGTTCTGGACGGCCATTGGGTTGGTTTCGCGGCGAGGGTCAGGTGAGCCACTTGCCACCCATGTCGTGATCCGTTCCGCGATCGCTTCGGGGGCTTCGATGTGCAGGAAGTGGCCGAGGTTGGGGACGATGTCGCGCACGTGCGGTGCGGCGTATCGATGCCGGTCGTCGACGTTCGGGGGGAGGATGCAGTCGTCGTCTGCGCCGTGGATGTGCAGCAGGGGCACCGTGATGGGGTGGGAGAGGCGGCGTGCAGCCTTCAGCATGCCCAGGCGGGTCATCTCCCGGTAGTACTTGAGGGGCGCGGGAAAGCTCGCTCCGAGGTGCTCGTGTAGCTCCGCTTGGAGAGCCGGGTCGAGGGTCAGGTTTGGTGACCATTGACGCCAGAGGCGGTCGATGAGGGCGAAGTCGCGGGCTCGGGCGATCATGCCGCTTCCGGGAAGCTGGAAGAAGGCCATGTACCAGCTCCGGCGGAGTTGGGCGGGGCGGGGCCGGCCGATGAATGTGAGGGGGTGGGGGATAGCGAGCGTGACTGCGCGTTTGATGCGCTCCGGCGCGGTGACGGTGGTGTCGTACGTGATGAAGGCGCCCCAGTCGTGGCCAATGAGGTCCACCTGGCGCTGGGGAGACCACTGCTCGATCAGCGCGACCACGTCGCCGGTGAGGGATGCGAAATCGAATGGACCCGCGGTCGGGGACGGGGCGTAACCGCGAAGCCAGGGCGCGAGGACGTAGCGACCCTGGCGGCCGAGTTCGGCGAGGAACGCCTTCGCCGTTGGCGGGTGGTCCGGGAATCCGTGCAGGAAGATCGTTGGTTGACCTGTGGGGTCACCGCCCTGCAGAGCGTGAAAAGTGCCATGCGGCAAGTCGAAAGTGACGTGTTCGAAGTCCATGCGTGTTGAGCCTGTTTCGAGGTTGGGCGGACGAGAGATGCTGGTGCTGGCCTCGGCGTCAGCCGGCCAGTTGGTTGAGCTTGCGGATCTGTTTGTCGAAGGTGCGCGAGGGCACGAACCGGCGCAGGACGCTGACGCGTCCGGCCATCGAGCCGGCGGTGTACCTGGGTGTGGGCTTGGAGTCCGTGGCGGCAGCGACGATCACTTTTGCGACAACATCGGGGTCATCGGCGGTACGTAAGGCGGTGGCCAGTACGTCTCGGGAGACCTCCCGCTGTGCGGAGTAGACCGGCAAGGGTGAGTCCGGTGCCAGGCTGCTCGCCTCGAAACCCGTGCTTGTAAAGGCCGGCTCGACCAGCAGCACCCGGACGCCGTGCTCGCGAAGCTCGTGGTCGACGGACTCCGAGTAGCCCTCGACTGCATGCTTGGTGGCGGCATAGATGGCCATGAAGGGGGCTGGGATCAGACCGAGTACCGAGGAGACGTTGACCACACGGCCACTGCCCTTGGCCCGCATGTGGGGCAGCACGGCGTTTGTCATCCGCATCAAGCCGAAGACGTTGATGTCGAAGACCTCCTTGGTCTGGTTGATCGAGCTTTCCTCGCCGGCGCCGACTGCGCCCACGCCTGCGTTGTTGACCAGGACGTCGATCCGACCAAACCGCTCGATCACCTTCTCGACCAGGGAATGGACCGATTCGTCGCTGGCTACATCGAGATCGAGGAACGACACCCCGGCAAGCGGGCGGGCGTTCGCGGCGTTGCGGCTCGTACCGACCACTGAGAAGCCGGCGTCTACGAGGGCGCGAGCTGCTGCCCGCCCGATTCCTGAGGAAGCGCCCGTCACGAGGGCCACCGGGGAAGCTGTCTGCATGTTGGTTCCTTCGGCTATAGGCGTGACTTCGCCGCGCCAGATATGGGGAGTCAGACATTTGTGTACTGAACAGTCAACAACGCTAGGTGGTTCTGTACTGATTTGTCAATTACGACCTTTCGGCTCTATCTTGTATGTATGGCGAGACCACGAACCTTCGACCGCGACCACGTTCTCCATGCCGCCGAGCGGCAATTTCGCGAGTCGGGCTACAACGGCACGAGCGTGGACGACATCAGCGCAGCCACCGGGCTGGGCCGCGGCAGTCTCTATGCCGCTTTCGACGGTAAACACGGTGTGCTGGTGCAAGCGATGGCCGGATACTTCAACCGGTTGGGAAACGTTCCGGCGAAGGTTCTCGCCGGCCCGGACGAGGGCGCACTCGAACGGCTCCACAGCTACCTGCTCCGCGCCGTCCACGGGGTGCCTCTAGCCGACGATGTGCCCCCAGCTTCCGACCGGGCGGCGGCTGCGTGCTTCGCGGGCAAGATGGCTCTGGAGATCGGCGCCTCAGACGCCGAGGTGCAGCGCATTGCTGCCGAATGTTTCTCTATGCTCGTGACGGCGGTGGCCGAGTGTGTGCGCGCGGCGCAGCGCAACGGAGACATCGACCCGGATGCCGATGCTGAAGATCTGGCATTCCTCGTGCTAACCGTGATCCGCGGGACAGATGTCGTCGGTGCGTACGGCCACAGTCCCGACCGCTTGACCCGGATTGCCGAGAGCGCGTTCGCGTTGTTGCCACGCGTGAGCCGCCGCTGAGGAGGGCGCAGCCGAGCGGCTGAACGCAAGCCGGATCTGCGGATGCTCCCGGGGACACGCCGTCATTGCGCGCCAGGCACTACGAAAAGCAGTTGCGATGGCAGGAAATGATGGCCCCGGAGATCATACGGCGACTCGGGGCCAGCCCTGACCTGCCGGAGGATCCGCCGCGAAATGTTCCGGTCGCGGCCGCCCTCGCCTTCGATCCGGTACACTGACGCCCCGGTCCTTCCTTGCGTTAGCCGTTGCCGCGTTCACCTTTGCCGCGCTGCACCGGCGCCAGCAGGACGTCAATAAGCTGCCTGAGCCCATCAGCCATGTCCACGTCTTTGTCATAGAGCCACTGCAACTGCAGGCCATCGAACGCCGCGACAACCAACCTGGAGAGAAGGACCGCGTCAACGTCGCTCCGGACTTCACCGGCTTGCTGCCGGCGGGCGATGTCTTCAGTAAGGCCTTGCACCAAGTCCTCGTAACGCTCTTTGAAGTAGCCGTGGGAGTCATGTCCGGGATCATTGGCTGTGGCCGACGCGACAGCGTACAGGGTGGTCAGCCCTGGCTCGTGCCGGTTCCGCTCGGCGATCGGCGCCATGAGGCCAAGCCCCGCTTCCTCTTGCCCGACCACTGACATGGACCGCCGGTCACGCTCCGCCAGGACTGCAGTGAGGAGTTCCTGCTTGCCCTTGAAGTAGTGGAAGAGGGTGGCTTCCTTGACCCCCACGAGTTCCGCCACGCGCTTAAGAGCAGTCCCTTCGAAACCTTCGGTCGCAAAGACGTCCGTCGCCGTTTGGATGATCTGTTCGCGGCGTTCCGCACCCTTCGCGTATTGCCCGCGGGCCTTGGAAGTTGACATTGAGTCAGTCTATTTCACGCATCAAAAATCGAGTCATCCTAGATTTATCTCTCAAAAATCTAGTCACACTCGATTTTTGTCGCTAAAGTCTTTCTCGAGACCCAACGGTGGGTCACCCGTTCATCAGGAGGCAATGTGGCCCTCAACCTCAAACAACAGGCGCCGGCGGCCGGCACCGAAGCCGCAGTCGTCGAAGCGGCCCGCGCTCCCCGCGCCTACGTCATCGGCATGCCAATCGCCAGCGCAGGTCTTTGGATGGCCGTGCTGGCCCCCGCGCTGGTGGTTTTGGCCATCAAGGTCTCGGAAATCACCACCCCGGACACCCGCGCCGGAGCACTGAGCGTGGTGGCAGGCGTCGGCGCCACGATAGCCCTGCTGGCCAACCCGCTCTTCGGACGCCTGAGCGACCGCACAACCTCCCGCTTCGGAATGCGCAAGCCCTGGATCGTCGGCGGCTCACTGCTCGGGCTGGCATCACTCTTCCTGCTGGGGTCGGCCGCAGATGTCGGCACGGTCCTCATCGCCTGGGTCTTAGCACAGCTGGGCTTCAACGCGGCACTGGCCGCCCTCGTAGCCACGCTCCCCGACCAAGCAGCCCCCTCCGAGCGCGGGCGCCTCTCCGGGCTGATCGGCATGACCTTGCCAATCGGGCTCGTGGCCGCTGCGTTCTTCGCGCAAATGTTCGACAACGCCTTGCAGATGGCCGTGGTCCCCGGCGTCGTGGGAACCGCCGTCGCAATCGCTTTCGCCTTCACGTTCAAGGACCGCGTCCTCACCGAGAAGCCGGCGCCACTGAACCTCAAAGAGATCCTGGGTTCGTTCTACTTCAACCCGCGCACCTACCCGGGCCTTGGCTGGGCCTGGCTCACCAAGTTCATGGTCTACATGGGCTACTGCGCAGGGCTCCTGTACTTGCCGTACTTCTTCGCGGACCACCTCCACGTTGCAGAATCCCAGGTCACCAGCCTCGTGTTCCAAGCGACACTGGTGAGCTCTGCCGGCACTGTCATCACCAGCCTCGCAGGCGGTTGGATCAGCGACCGCGTCGGCAAGCGCAAGGGCATGGTGATCATCTCCGCCCTGGTGATGATGGTGGGGCTGATCGTCATCGCTACCAGCACCGACACCGGTCAGGTCCTGGCAGGCCAAGCCATCCTGGGCCTCGGGCTCGGAGTCTTCAGCGCAGTGGACGTCGCCCTCATCGCCGACCTGCTCCCCGGCAGCCAGACCGAGAACGCCAAGACCTTCGGTGTCTTCAACATCGCACAGGCCCTCCCGCAGTCGCTCGTACCCGCCGTTGCCTTCCCTGTCATTGCCATTGGGGGTTACCCCGCATTGTTCCTCGGTGGCGCTGTGATCGGCATCGTCGGTGCCGTCCTCGTAACCCGTATCAAAGGAGTCAAATAAAATGAACCCCACATTGTCGGCCGCTGTCACGGCCCCGCAGACCGGATCGCCGGACGCCGAAGAGCGCATCCGGGAACTCGCACAGAGCCTCTCCCTGGAGCAGCAGATCCAACTGCTGACGGGAGCGGACGTCTGGTCCACCCACGCCATCCCGGAAATCGGCCTCAGCCGCATCGTCATGTCCGATGGTCCGGCAGGCGTCCGCGGCGAAGACTTCGACGAGCGCCACGACTCAATCTCCCTCCCGTCGTCGTCCGCCCTGTCCGCGACATGGAGCGTGGAAACCGCACGTCGCTACGGACAGGTTCTCGGGCAGGAGGCCCGCCGCAAGGGCGTCCACGCCGTGCTCGGCCCAACCATCAACCTTCACCGTTCGCCCCTTGGTGGACGTCATTTCGAGTGCATGAGCGAGGACCCGCGGCTGACGGCAACCATGGCCGCCGGATACGTTGCCGGCGTGCAGTCCATGGGTGTAGGGGCGACCCCCAAGCACTACCTGGCCAACGAGGCCGAGACGGAGCGATTCACCGCAGATTCCGTGGTGGACGAGCGCCCGTTGCGCGAGCTTTATCTGGCAGCGTTCGAAGACGCCATCACGGAGGCCCGGGCCTGGCTGGTCATGAGCTCCTACAACTCCATCAACGGCACCACGGCGAGCGAAAACAAGCTGTTGGAAACCCCGCTCTCCACAGAATGGGGCTTCGACGGGGTGGTGGTTTCCGACTGGACGGGAGTGCGTTCCGTTGATGCCGCAAACGCGCACCAGGATCTGGAAATGCCCGGGCCGGTAGGCCACTGGGGCCCCAAACTTCTGGCCGCCGTCGAGGATGGCCGCGTCAGCCGCGAGGCCATTCTGGAAAAGGTTACCCGCATCCTGCGACTCGCTGCCCGCGTCGGCTCACTCGAAGGCTTCGAACCCGCTGTCACCGGGCTCCCCGCCAAACTGGACGGGGCCGCCGTCGCGCGTGAAGTTGCCGTCCGTGGCGCAGTGCTGGTCCGTAACGAGGGAAGCATCCTTCCGTTGGATGCCGCGACGCTCAAGAGCGTGGCCGTGATAGGCCATAACGCTGAAGAGGCCCGCACCCAAGGCGGCGGGAGCGCCACGGTGATGCCCAAGTACACCGTCTCGCCCTTGGAGGGGCTGCGCAAAGCACTGCCCGACGACGTCAAAGTCACCTATGCGCGCGGCGCGAAGGTGGCCGAGGGCCTTCAGGCGTTCCCCCGGACTTCACTGCACAATCCGGTCTCCAATGTCCCTGGGATCCGCGTGACGTTCCTCGCAGAAGACGGCACGGAGCTCTCGGGCGAAGACCGCCTGGCGTCACACTTGATCTGGTTCGGCATCGGCATCCCGGAAGGCGCCGCGATCATCCGGATGGAGACCGACTGGACGGCCGATTCCGCAGGTGTCCACCACCTCGGAGTGGGCACAGTAGGGCACATCCGCCTCTCATTGGATGGAGCCGAAGTCTTCAACGACGAAATCCAGGACGACACCGATGTCCTGGGTGCCGCGCTTTTCGATCCGCCCAAGACTGTTCACGCAGTTGAGACCGCAGCCGGCCAGCTGGTGCGTATCGAAGCCGAATACCGCCTGCCCAAGGAACAGATCATCCCGTTCACGGCAATCCTGCTGGGCGAAGAAACCGTGGTGGCGGATCCTCAGGCGGAAATCGACGCCGCGGTGGAAGCCGCCCGGGCTTCAGATGTAGCTGTGGTGGTCGTCGGAACCAATGCGGCCATCGAATCCGAGGGCTTTGACCGAAAGGACCTGGACCTTCCGGGGTTCCAGAACGAACTCGTACAAGCCGTCGCCGCCGCCAACCCACGCACTGTGGTGGTGGTGAATTCGGGTTCACCTGTGGTGATGCCGTGGCTCAAGAACGTCAACGCGGTGCTGCTGGGCTGGTTCGGTGGCCAGGAGTTCGGCAACGCGATTGCAGACATCCTGCTGGGCGCAGAGGAACCTGGCGGTCGGCTCCCCACCACGTGGCCGGCAGCCCTAGAGGATGTTCCGGTCCTGAACACCACTCCCGTGGACGGCAAGGTGGTCTACTCCGAGGGAATTCATGTGGGCTACCGGGCGTGGCTCAAGCAGCAAGGCGAAGGGGGCCCTGCTCCGGCGCTGCCTTTCGGCTTCGGGCTCGGGTACACGACCTTCGAGTTCGGCACCGCCCACGCACCACAGTCGGTCACGGCCGGCAACGACGTGGTTGTGCACGTCCCGGTGAAGAACACCGGAACGCGTACGGGACGTGAAGTGGTTCAGGTCTACCTTGAGCGCACCGGTTCCGCGGTGGAACGACCGGTCCGTTGGTTGGCCGGCTACGCCGGAACGCACCTTGCTCCGGCGGGGACTGACAGCGTTGAAGTCCGCATCCCGGCAAAGGCTTTTGCGCATTACGACGGCGGCTGGCAGTTCGAGCGTGGAAGCTTCCGCCTGCTGGTGGGTCGCCATGTTGCGGACAGCTTCCAGACTCTGGACATCGAGGTGCGGTAATAATAGAGGGCAATTGGCGCGGCGTGGCGGCCTTTTTGGGCCGCCACGCACGTGGTTTTCGCCACAAGCGCCGTATCTGGGGTATGGTATGGAATTTTCATGGCATGCTGTACGTTGCATACCCGGTAACCCCCTAACACGAAGAGGCATCAAAAAGTGGCAGCCGACTACGACGAACTCCGTACCGATGTAAAAGAGAACCAGGAGCAGTCCCTCCAGGCGCTCCAGTCCGCCAGCGCCCCCACGGCCAAGAGCGTGGTTCTTGAACTCGACGAAACCGACGGCCTGGACGCCAACGGTCCCGGCGGCGAAATCGTCGCTGAAGAACTCATCATCCAGGTCATCCCCCAGGCAAGCGACGAGTTCACTTGTAACTCATGCTTCCTGGTCCGCCACCGTTCGCAGATTGCCCGCGAAAAGGATGGCGTCGCCTACTGCACTGACTGCGAAGGCTAAGACGACCACCACCCCGGCGGAACATGAATCGTCAGGGAGTGCCGCCGTCGGGATTAATTGCGGAAGGACCGGAGCACATGCTCCGGTCCTTCCGCACTTAATTACTTGTCGCCCGCTTCCTGCCCGCCCTGCTTATCGGGTTCGGACAGTCGCTCCTCATCGGTGTATTCAGGGGCGACCACCGGGGAAAGAGCGTCACCAAGGAGACCGGCAGCCTCCCTGCCACCCTCTGGATCAGGCCGGTCCGGCGACTTGTCGTCCTCCAGCGGAGTGTCCGTCATAGTCCGCCTCCTTGTCCGCCGATCATCTTCTGGCGCCGGTGATTGCTCACCCTGAGCTGAAGAATCCGCGCACCCCCGGCCAGCGCCACCAGCACGCCTCCTCCAACAGCTGCGATGAACAGCGTGGTGCCGAGGGCGAGGACTCCTTCCAATCCGAAGAAGCGAACAGTGACCATGTCCTGGTTCTGGACGAAGAAGACGATCAACAGGACCAACACCACCAGGCCCACAGCTACTGCCACCCAGATTGCTGCTGTTCGTGTGGGCCGGGAATTGCCCGGCGCGACCCGTCGCTGCGGGTGATCGGCCCGTCCAGAGCCTCCCCGGGCCATTGCGGCATCATCTTGAGCGCTCATTGACAGCCCCCTCATTTCCCAGAACGTATGCGTGCCCATCACATGTCCATGCACTCATATAATAAGCATGCTTATAAGTGGCTCAACAGTGGCCCGGGCAGGATCCCGGGAAGCAAGCCCGGCCGGCAGGAAGCCCACCCTACTCAAGGCCTGCCCTACACAAGGAAGGACCGGAGTTCGCGGTCCGGTCCTTCGGTATTGGGTGCCGTTGTTACTGCCTGTCGCAGCTACGAATGGTCACAGTTACCGGTGGTCACACGCTGTAGTCGGTTGAAGTTGGCCCTGGATCGTTGTTCCGGACAGCGTAGTGATGGCCTTCGGAATCGGTCTCAATGTCGAAGGTCTTCAAGTCTTCCTCGGAAGCCGTTTCGAAGTCGTCGTGTTTATGCACAACAGGGGCATCCGTGTCCCCATGGGTTGCTGGTCCGAATACGGACTGCAGCCGCTCGGTCACGTGCTGAAAGTTTTCCAACTTGCGTCCCATGTTCTTCCACCTCCTTTCAACGGGAGAGAGAAAAGCGGCAGGACGGCGCATGCCGTACCAGTACGCCAATTTTACGCCCGCAGGCCGGAAAAGGCGCGGAATCGCGGCGGGCGAAAAGGCTTAGCGCAGCGACTTATCGTCTGGATTACGGGGAACCACATACGTGCTGCCGTCCGGACGGCGAAGGGTTTCCCATTGCTGCGTCTCCGCCTCGCGTTGGGCCAGGAGCCTGCGGTTGGCCTCGGTCATTTCGTGATCGATGGAGCTGCTGTGTGCGGGGCCAAAGATGACCCTCAGCTTTCCCGTAGCGCGCATGAACTTCTGGGTAAAGGATTCCTTTGCCACGCGGATCGACTCCTCTTTTAGACGGTTGAACAAGTTCATAGTACGCTAACAATTAGTGCACTAACTAATCGGAAGGGAAGGCCGCCATGACCCAGACCAAGGAGACGAGCCTGACCAATGAGTCAAGCCAGGCCAGCGAGACTGACGACCTCCTTTTGGAACGCCAACTGTGCTTCGCGTTGACGGTTGCCTCGCGGAGCGTTGTGGGCATCTACAAGCCCATCCTCGAACAGCTCGGGCTGACGCATCCGCAGTACCTTGTGATGCTTGCACTCTGGGAGCGGAGCCCCAGGACGCTAAAGGACATTAGCGACAGCCTCCTCCACGAGCCCGCCACCTTGTCCCCACTCCTGCGCCGACTTGAGGAAGCACAGCTGATTACGCGCGAGCGCGTGCCTGGCAACGAGCGCGCGCTTGCCGTCAAGCTGACGGAAAAGGGAGCAGCGCTTCGGGATAAGGCAACGGCGGTTCCTGGTGCAATCCGGGAGCGCCTGCAGCTCAGCCGCGAGGAGGTGGCCGAACTCCACCAGGCTATGACCGGCCTGATCGCGGCAACCCAGCGCAGCGGCACCTGAGACCAGCGCAGCGGCACCCGAGACCCACTCAGCGCGCCAAGGTTAGAATCTCAGCCCCGCCGTCGGTGATGGCTATCGTGTGCTCGCTGTGGGCTGTGCGGCAACCTGTTGCGCTTCTCAGCGTCCACCCGTCGTCATCGGTAACGAGCTCGGCGGTGTCCGCCATGACCCATGGCTCCAGCGCCAGCAGTAGTCCCGGGCGCAATTTGTAACCACGGCCCGGCCTCCCGGTATTGGCGATGTGCGGGTCCTGGTGCATCGTCGATCCGATGCCGTGACCACCGAACTGGGTATTGATCGGGTATCCGGCTTCGCTGAGGACCGAGCCTATGGCATGGGAGATATCACCGATGCGGGCGCCAGGACCGGCCGCTGCTATCCCTGCACTCAACGCCCGCTCAGTTGCGTCGATCATTGCCAAGCTCTCCAAGGGCTTTGACTCGCCCACCGTGAAGCTGATAGCGGAGTCTGCAGCGACCCCATTCTTGGAAACAGCGATGTCCAGGGACACCAGGTCGCCGTCAGCAAGCGCGTAGTCATGAGGCAGTCCATGGAGGACGGCGTCGTTGACGGACGTGCAGATGTAGTGCCCAAAAGGACCGCGCCCAAAGGAGGGCGAATAGTCTACGTAGCACGACTGGGCCCCCGCCTCCGCGATCATGGCTTGGGCCCACTGATCGATCTCCAGGAGATTGACGCCCACTGCACTGCGGCTTTTCATTGCCTGAAGGATCTCGGCAACCAGTGCTCCAGCCTCCTTCGCCCGATGCAGTTCAGTGCGGTTCAGAATCTCGATCATGCGGCGCCCTCCCATTCAACCAATAACTATCCCGGCCATATTATCCCGGTATTAGAATTGGAGCCATGGTCAGATTGCCACTCACAGCTGAAGAGGTCGAGCGCGGACAGCGTCTCGGCGCCATGTTGCGTCGCGCCCGGGGAGGGCGCTCCATGCTGGAAATTGCGCTCGAGGCCCAGGTTTCGCCGGAGACACTCCGGAAGATCGAGTCCGGACGTGTGGCAACCCCGGCCTTCCAGACCATCGCAGCGATAGCAGACGTCCTCGGGCTGTCCCTTGATGAGGTGTGGGCAGGGATCAGCCAGCCCGAAAGCATTGCCGCTCCGGCATAAAACGGCACCAAGGAGATTCAATGCGCCCGCACCACTTAGTCCGGCCCCTACAAGCTGTTCGGCCCCTCATTGCCGTCCTGGCCCTCGCTGGCCTGGCCGGCTGCTCGGGTACCCCCGCCCCGGGTGGGTCGAGCAGCGCTGCCCCCTCGCCGTCGTCGTCCGTCAGTCCAAGCGGCGCATCTCCGAGCGCCACACAAGCCAACCCAGCGCCAACCCAGGTGCCCACAACGCTCGGCCCCGAAGACACAACACCGGACCCCAGCTTGCCCGGAACCACGCCCACGCCGGGACAGGGAAACGCTGAACTCTCCATCATCGTGCTGGAGGCCGCCGATGCAGCACCGCAGAACTATACGCTCGTCTGCATAAACGGCGCCCCGGCAGCCGAAAGCAAACACCCCACCGCGAATGCGGCCTGCACGGCACTGAAGAACAATCCTTCGCTCCTGGGCCCTGCCCCGATCAAGACCGACCAAGACTGCACGCAGCAGTACGGCGGCCCGCAAACAGCCAAGGTGACTGGCGCCGTTGACGGCGTGGAAGTCCATGTCTCCTACAGCCGTACCGACGGATGCCAGATCGCCTTGTGGGATGCAGCCAGCGCCATCATCGGTTCCCGCGGTGGAGCAGCTTAGGCCGCAGCACCTCCCCCAAGAGCAGTGGCTCGGGATGGAGGCAGCACATCATGCACGTGTCGCACGCTACGCGGACCCATATTTGGCCCGCCGGTCGGCAGGAAAGAAACACCCCGTGGAGGACTTCCTCTTCACGTATTACACCCAGAAACCCGGTCAATTGCTGCGCTGGCATCCCGGCCACGGCGTAGTGCTGAGCGGCGAGCGCGTCCTTGAGCGCGCCGACTGGAAGTTCTACCGCGTGCTCGACGACGGCGACCTCGCCGCCGTTGGACTGCCGCCAGGTACGCCCGCCGTCACCTTTGACAGGGAAAGTTTCATGGCCCAACGCGCCGAGGCCGTCAGTTTCGCCGGCATCTTCCTCAGCGGCACCGCGAAGCGCCCGGGTCAGTTCGGCTGCTTTGGCCTCCATGAGTGGGCCATGGTGTACCGGCAGGAGAAATTCGAGTTGCGGCACGAGTACTTGAAACTGCGGCTTGGCGCGGAGGGCACTGACACCGTGGTGGAGCAGAACCGTATCCGCTGTTCCCACTTCGATGCCTTCCGCTTCTACACACCGGACGCCGTCCCGCTCAACGAGCTCACGCCCACACGCGGGAACCAGCGCACCATGGAACAACCGGGCTGCCTGCACGCCAACATGGACCTGTACAAATGGGCCTACAAACTGACTCCGACGCTGCCCACCGAGCTGGTGATGGACTGCTTCGAACTTTCGTGGCGGATCCGGACCATGGACATGCAGGCTTCCCCTTACGACCTCGAAGAATGGGGCTACCCGCCCATCAGGATCGAGACACCGCAGGGCAAGGCCGAGTACGTTGAGTACCAGCGGGCTTTTGCAGCCGAATCCCAGACGCTGCGGGCCCGCGTGCTTCAGGCAATCGAACCGCTGCTTTAGGGAACGTCTCGCGGGACTCCCTGCCCAAGCACCCGCCGCCACCAGCGAAAGGAAACCATGGTTTCTCCCGACAACAGCGAGTACGACGTCGACCTCTCCGTCACGCTGACAGAGGCACCTGGCGCCGCGCCTACTGAGTTCTATCTGCGGTCCGCGAAGGGCATTCTGTCTCCGGAGCCGGGCTCGATCGACTCGAACCTGCCGGACGCAGCGGCAGCCCTTGCCGCCGTTGAGCAGTTTGGTGAGGAAGTGTTCTTCCCGGTTCCGCGTCCGGACCGGATCTGCACGCAACAGTACGGGGGCCCGCAGGTGGCCCTTGTGACAGGTTGGTTCCGTGGGCGGAAGGTCCACAGCAAGCTCAGCCGGACCGATGGCTGCGAGATCGCACGCTGGCGGGCCATGGCACCACTCCTGGGCGGCGCGGGAGCGTCAACCGGCGCCATCTAGGTACACCCCGGACGAAACAGCAGTGGCCGGCGGGATCATCCACCGGCCACTGCTGTGATTTCGACGAGCTAGCTTGCGTTATTGCTTTGCGTTGGCTCGTCTGCGCGGATCTTCGTGTCCTGCTTTCCCTTCGTTGGGTTCTCGTTATCCGGAACAACCGCGGCACCGGCAGGACCCACCACTACCGTGACGAAGCTGGGTTCGCTGGTGCCCTCGAACGTCAGGCGTCCAATGTAGGAGCCCGGCGTAAGGTTGGTCCAGTTCAGCGAGATGGTGCCGGCCTTGCCGTTGGCGAGTCGGATCGGGTTGGGCGTCACCGTGGCGTTGCCCTCGTTGGCCCCCAGGACCGCGGCATCAACTGTTGCCTTGGTGGGCTGGTTGTTGGGGCTCGCGTAAAGGTTGGCGAAAACGTAGTAGTCGCCTGGCTCGGGATCGGCCACGGTGACGGATTCGCTGGCCGAGGCGGTCGCGGACGGGAGCTGCTGGCCCGACGGGGTCAGGACGAGCATGTCGAAGTCCGCGGCTTCGTCCGAGGATATGACGGAGAACTTGGCCAAGGCGCTGTTCTCCCCCACCGTCACCTTCTTGACGAAGTTCGAGGCGTTGGTCTCACCGGCAAAGGGTCCCGGAACCAGTTCAATTGCTGAGGAATCCGCCTTGGAAAGCCCATCAACCGTGACTCCCACCGGTGCATTGGTGCCGGAGACGATGTTGATGGCCGCCGAGCCGTTGGGGCCAGTTCCCGTGAACGCCATGGCCTTATCCGCGATGACTGACTGCGGACGGACGGCAATGGGCGAGGTGACGGTCTTGTTTGCGCCCTGCCAGGTGAGTGAACCCATGGCGAACTTGCCCAAGGCTGCATTGTTGTTCTCGAACTGCACCTTGAACGTCTTCTTTTCACCCGCAGCGCCAAAGTTCAGCACGGATGGGGTGACCTTGACATTGACACCGGGAACGTTGACGGAGGCGCGGTAGAGGCCGGGCGTCAGGGCGGTAACTGTACGCGTGACCTCGATCTTGCCGGCGAGGTTGCCCAGCGCAAACGAGGGGACGTTCATGTCCCGCGGCTGCGTTGTACCCAGTCCCTCAATACCGAGGTCCATGCCCGTGCCCTGAACGAATTTGAGATAGTCCTCGATCGTGGCGTCGTAAACCAAGCCTGGGCTGAGGACCTTGGCCGGGTCCACCTGCCCCGCGCCGGTAGCGAAGACGTCTTTGTTGATGGCGCCGTTGGCCAGTTTCACCGGACCGGCCGTGGTCATCATGGCCGACTTCACGGTTGCCGGGGACCACTTCGGGTTCTTGGCCAGGATCAGGGCGCCGAAACCGGCCACGTGCGGGGAAGCCATGGACGTTCCTGACAGGAAACCAAAGTTGTCTCCACCGGTTCCGATGGGTGACACGCCAGCGAGGATAGCGACGCCGGGTGCTGATACGTCGGGCTTCAGAAGGTCTGAATCCGTTGCCAGCAAGGGACCGCGGGACGAGAATCCGGCGATCTGCGGCTGCGCCTCAAGGGGCAGGCCTGTGGTGTCGTGGTCCAGCAGGGACACAGTGATGGCGGGATTGGCCGTCACCTTGTCCTTGATGGCCTGCGTGGCAGGAGGATTCACATGGACAGTTGGAACAGCATGCTTGTCCGTGTCCAACGATGATTCCACCAGGTTCACCAGGATCATTCCGACGCCACCGGCCCGGAGGACCTCCGCGCTCTTGGCGGTGCGGTCAACCACACCACGGTCACAGACAACAACCTTGCCGGTCACCTTGGCCGGATCCAGCGAGCCGGGAGCACACAGCGCTGCGTTGCCCTCACCGCTTGCAGCGTTGGTGGAAAGCACGACGCCGGCCCCGCTCACCTCATGGTTCATGATGCTCGCTCCGCGGAATTTGCTGCCATCGGAGAATTCAACGGTGCCCTGAAGTTCCTGCGAGAAAGAGGTCGCAGCCACAGTGGTCAACCAGGGTGCTCCGTGATTGACGGTGCTGGCCGTTGGTCCGGAGTTCCCGGCAGAGGTTGCCACGAAAATCCCGGCCGACGCAGCAGACAGGAAAGCCAGCGATACGGGATCGGTAGTGGTCGTGGTGGAACCGGAGATGGAGTAGTTCAGCACATCCACGCCGTCCAGGATGGCCTGTTCGATTGCGTCAACAGATGCGGAGCCGTAGCAGCCGCCCGTCGTGGGATCTGTGTCTTCCCAGCAGACCTTGTAGATGGAGAGTTTGGCGGCGGGTGCGATGCCGCTGGTGATACCGAAGCTGCGGCCGTCCACCACGGCGTCGACGTTGCCGTTACCTGCCGCTGTGCTTGCGGTGTGGGTGCCGTGGCTGTCCACGTCTACGGGCGAGATGACTTCCTCGGGGGCACGGTTTTCCGGGGGAACACTTCCCAGGAAGCCATCCGCGAAGTAGTGGGTGCTGAGGACTTTGGAGTTGCAGGCACTGCCGTCGTAGCTGGCGCCGGTGTCCGTACCGGGCTGGCATTCGCCGATGAAGGTATCGCCGTCTGCCTTCAGCATCGCGATCTTGCCGTCAGCGGTCCGGTAAGGGACGCCCACCTGGGGGTCGCCGACCAGCAGACCGACCGGATCGCCTGCGAAAAAGGGATTGGAGGGGGTGTATCCGGTGTCGATGACACCAACAACAGTGCCCTTTCCGGCGTTCTCCTGGCCTCCGTATTGCGTTGCCCAGGTGCCGTTGGGCCCGCTGAGTTTCAGGAAATCGGTGGTGGAGTAGTCAGGTGCGTATTGAGTGTCCGGTGCGACCATCAGGACCTTGGGGTCCTTGGCGAGGTTGATGGCCTGCTCTGCCGTCAGGTTGGCGCTGAAACCGTTGACGGCGGTGGTGAAGTCACGTTCGATGGTGACGTTTTCCTGCTGCGCAACGTCCTGCTGCGCCTGCTGCAGGTGTTCCTGGTATTCCTTCACCTCGACGCTGCCGGAATCGAGCTTCTTGCCCTCTTCCGGCTTGGTGGGCGCAAAACCCGGCGTACCGCCGTCGTATGTAGCCGCAGGCTTTTCTGCCAGGACAACCATGTAGCGACCGTCCTTGTAGGCGCTGGGGTCAAGGTTCTTCTTGGCCACGCCTGCCGGATTCCCGGACACGGTCTCCGGGGAGGGAGCTGCCTGGGCCGGCAACGCCATGGAAGAGAGCAGCAATGGCAAGCCCACGGCGAGAGCCGCTGCCTTTCGAAGCCCCCCGCTTCTGACGAAGCTCTTTCCTTGTGATTTCACGAGTGCTGGCACCTTTCACTGAGTGAGGCCCGGGCTCCATCGCCTGGGTCTGTCAACATTTGAATCGCTGCGTTCGTGACAGGTCTTGTCAAAAATGCGCAACCAGTCGAGTCACAGAGTACAGACTGAGAGCAAAATATGACATACAGCACATTTCGGGAAATTTGTCTTGTCGCCGCACCAAATTCAGGTCATATGACGGCAAACAGCGGACCGCAGGAAACTTTCTGTGGTCCGCTGTTTTGCCCAGGCGCTGCCGCTAGCCCTTTGGCGTCACCTGCAGGCGATCAAACGAGACCTGCGTACCGTCCTTACCCAGGACCACAACATCGTCGCGGCCATTATTTACATCCGATGGAAGAATGAATTCCACGGTGTTATCCGTGGTGGGAAAGATCCATCCGAGCCGGTAACTGTGCTTGTTCAGATATACGTAGTACCACTGCCCGTATTCCAGGCCCTTCAAAGTCACTTTCTGGCCATTGCGATACTTCTCCCCCGTGCCCAGATCAAACGATGCCGTTTGGCCATCGAAGTCCTGGACGCTCAGCGCGGGCTCGGTGTCCGGCTTTGCGGGCTGGACGTTGAGGGCCAGCGCGTCGCCTTCGGCAGTGGCGGCCACTTCCTTGGTGCCGTTGTGCGCCGTCGCATCGAAAGTTACGGCGGCGAGGCTTCCGGCTGCGATGTCCCCGGCAGTAAGCACATGGACGCGCGTGGCCGTCGCCGTGCCGCCAATGGGCAGGGCAGTTTCAGTGATTCCAGACCCTTTTGCCTCAAGGCCCGTCAGCGCCACATTGCCGGCGTTGCCCACGGTGTAGGTGTAAGTCACAGGATCGCCTGCGCTGGCGAAGCGGTCACCGTCGGCGTCTTCCCAGACCGCGGAAACCGTTCCTTCAAGCTTCGGTTCCCGGACTTTCAAGTCCACCTCGCCACCGTCGATCCCGTAGTTTCTTGTGCTCTGGCCCGCCGAGCTGACTTGCCAGCTGGTGGTTGGAACGAAGAAGCCCTGGTCGGCTTCCTCAGCGGTCACGGTGTGGCGCGGCGTGGCGCACTGGTAGCTCTGCCCGGCCGGCAGAGTGAGGTAACGGCAATTGCCGGGCCCCTCAGGGACGAAGGGGCTGAAGTTGCCGGCGGTGGGCACCACGTTCTCCACGAGCGGACCCGTGTTTTTCACCGTGAACGCGTAAGGGAAAAGGTCGCCTGCTGCGTAGGGCTGGGCTGCGAGGTCACGCCCGACGTCGGTACGTGTCCCGCTGATGTCGGCCGCCACCAGGCCGTCACGCAGGGCCACCGCAGCGCCGGTGAACGGAACTGTTTTGGTGAGCGACGGCGTCGAACTGGCTGTAATGGTGAAGCTCGCCTCGGGCACGAAGTAGCCGCGCTCGATGTCCTCGGCAGTCAGCACATGCTTGGCGGTAGTGCAGTTGTAGCTGGCGCCGGCGGCCAGGTTGTTGAACCGGCAGTTGGGTGCAGCAGGTGGCAGGAAGCCGGAGTCGAAGCTCCCCGAAACAGGTACGGCGTTTGCCGTGACGTTGGACGTGCTCTTCACAGTGAAGGAGTAGCTGAGTGCCTCCCCAGCCTGATACGGGCTGGCCACAACGTCACGCGCAGGCGCAGAGCCTGCGATGGTGAGCCCCACTTGCGGGGCCACAGGCACGGTCGCCGTGAAAGTGAACTGCGAAACCCTGCCGTCCGCCGTCGTGAATGCTGCGTTAAGGTTCTGCGGACCACTGGCGTTCGCCGGAGCGGTCAGCGCTACGTTGACGGTCACCGAAGCACCAGGCGCGACGTCGGGAACCGGCACCGTGGTGGCCGACCAGCCGCTCGGCGTGTAGACGGTGGCGTTGGCGCCGGAGATCGTGGTGGCCTCCTGATTGGTGACCGTCACGGCGACTTGCTGGGTTGCACCGGGAGCGGTGGTGACGGCAGGGACGGAAAGCGGTGCGCAGACATAGTTCAGCCAGGCGTCGTCGAACTTTGCGAAGGGCATGTTGTCCGTGTAGTTGCCCTCGTAGAGGACGCCGAACTTGCCGTCCTCCATGCGGGTCACCGTGGAGTAGGCGGAGAAGCCGGAACGAATGGTTCGGACGCCCGGCCAGGTGGCGCCGTCGTCGCACGATACCCGGGCAGAGACGTTCTCGCGGCCGGTCTTGGAATTTGCGTTGGTGAAGATCAGCTTCCTGGCGTCCGCCGAACCCTGCTCCGCATTCGGGAACATCCTGGCGATGGCGCCGTTGTTGGCTGGATCCGGCAGCTCAGTGTCCTGGGTGACCGGACCGTAAGTGGCACCACCATCCGTGGAGATTGCCACCTTGCGGTAGCCCTGGTTGGCGTTGTCGCGGGAGTTCAGCAGGACTCTGCCGTCGGAGAGTTCAACGGTTTTGTTTTCGTCCATGCGGTCACCCACGTTGGCACCCTTGTGCCAGGTCACGCCATGATCGTCCGAGTAGACGCTGTATGCCTGGATCTTGTTGGTGCCGTCGGCCTGGCGGACATCGCCGGCGTACTGCTGGATGAGGCGGCCCTTGTGTGGCCCGTATTTGAGCTGGATGCCCTCGCCCGAAGAGGCGAAGTTGGAACGTACATCGCCAGCCACGGGGTTGCTCTTGCTGGTCCCGGGCTTGGTGACGTTGGTGATGAGCCGTGGCTGGCTCCACGTAACGCCGCCATCAGAGGACTCGATAACCGCCGAGGAGATCACGGTCCGGTCTGCGTCGTCGTTGCCGAACTGGCTGCCGCCGAAGCCTTGGTCCTTGGAATAGACGAAGAAGGCAAAGACTTTGCCTGCCTCGGCGTCGTAGATGTACGAGGGGTCGCTGTAGCCGTACTTCGGGCCGCTGGCATCGGCGGCGTGTCCGGCCGCAATGACCTGCACAGGGCCCCACGTCTGGCCGCCGTCCGTGCTGCGGCGTTGCACGATCGAGTTCGGGTTGGGAGCATCGGCGGCTGAGCCAGGACGGCCATCCCATGCAGCCAGGACCACGTTATTGCCCAAGTAGGTGAGTGCAGGAATCCGGTAGAAGAAGTTCGCGGCTGTGCGATCAGCGGCGAGATTTGCTTCGGCGAAACTGCCAGGGGCGGCTGTGGGGTTGTTCGGTGGAATCGGGGCTGCCGTGGCCGGAAGACCGAGGCTGGCCAGGAGGGCCAGGCTCAGGGCTCCAGTGGCTGCGATGCGTGCGAGCAATTTTGTGTCCTTTCGAAGCTGCGCCGAGATGGCATTTCGCGCCAATGTTTGGCTCAAACATTGGCGCTATCTGCCATCTCGCGGTGTGCGGGATCGAATCGATGCAGCGATATACCTCGTATTACGTGCCACGTCGAACGTCCTACAACCATAAGGTGTTGGTCGTCACATTGCTAGGGATGAAGCCGGGGAAGCCCCGCGGCCCCATGTCGGGCTAACCTCGTGGACGTACCGGCATTACCTTCTAGCGATGGAGCTGCAGTGAAAATCCTCGTCCCCAATACCGTGACCCTGGACCTGTCCGGCTCCGCCCACCATGTGTTCGTGTACCGCGTCGACCAGCCCATTCCGGACGAGCACCTCGACGCCGAGGTCCTGGTTGTTTGGCAGAACACCTCGGCGAACCTGGCCGACGCAGCCCAGCGTTTGAGCCGGCTTAAACTCGTCCAGACCCTCGCCGCAGGGCCGGATTCCGTGCTGGCAGCAGGATTTGCGGACAATGTGGCCATTACTTCGGGGCGATCACTCCACGACGGCCCCGTGGCCGAGCATGCCCTTGCCCTCATCCTGGCGACGGTGCGCCGGCTCGATCAGCTCCTCGACGCCCAGAAGTCCGCGACGTGGGACCGCGCCTACAACGCAGCGCAGTCCAGTCCAGACACGGAGCAGCTCTACACGCTCGACGGCGCGAACGTCACCATTTGGGGGTTCGGCTCCATCGCCGGACGACTCGCTCCCATGCTGGCCGCCCTGGGCGCAAACGTCACGGGCGTTGCGGGTTCGCGGGGTGAGCGCTACGGCTTCCCTGTCGCTGCGGCAGGGGAACTTGCGGACGTCCTTCGAACCACCGACGTCCTCGTATCCATCCTCCCGGCCACCCCCGAGACCACCAACGCCCTGAACGACGACCTCCTGCGCGCACTGCCCGAGTCCGCCATTTTCGTGAACGTGGGCCGCGGGGCCACCGTCGATGAGGATGCCCTCGTAGCCGCGCTGCACGAGGGTCGCCTCCGGGCGGCTGCACTGGACGTCACCAAGGAGGAGCCCCTGCCCGCAGACTCCAAGCTCTGGAGCACCCCAAACCTGATCATCACCCCGCACGTGGCAGGCAACCGCCCCAAAGGCTCAAGCCAACTGGTGCTGGCCAACATCTCAGCCCTTGGGGAGGGCCGGGCCTTGACCAACCTCGTGGACCGCTGACCCAACTGAGTCGCATTAGAGCGCGTTTAGAGCCGTTGTGATGTCTCAGGACTTCGTAGACACTTCATGTCTCATGACACTGTGGACACTTCATGTCTCAGGACTTCGTGGACACTTCGTGGTTGAGCGGTTTCCGGCGGTCTTTTAGTGGCGGGTATTTGGTTCGTTTGCTTCGTGTGCCTCGAGGGTCAGCAGCGACTCCTGAGGGTTTGCCGTTGCCGACGTAGAGCGTGCCTTTGACGGGGATGGGGTGCGTGATGATCTCGGTGCCGTGGGCATCGAAGAACATCACCGTGGTGCTGTCGTAGATGATGTGCACGGCGGTGCCGGCTAGTTCCTTGCCCATGTTGAAGGCCGTCCCGAACACGGTGACACGGCCGCCCTTGGTGACGCGGCGTTGTTCGCTTTGACGTTGCTCATGGATGGTCACCGCAGGCTCGGGCAGGGCGGGAGCAGGAGTCTTCGGGGTCGCGTGCCAGGCTTCCTCCGGGGTCTGTTTCCCTGGCAGTGCCTGGTGTTCGCGTTCGGTGTTGTAGTACTGGTCGAAGGTGTCGATCTGGGCTTGCAGGATGGCCATGGTCGTGGCCGGTGGCTGCTTACGCAGGTAGCGGTGCAGGGTGAAGTGGAAGCGTTCGTTCTTGCCTTGGGTGGTCGGCTTCCCAGGTTTGCCGGTGATGGGTTCGACCCCATGGGATTTGAGGTATTCCACGAGCGCTCCGGTGCGTCCGCGGCGGGTTGGATTCAGCGCTGCACCGTTGTCGGAGAGGAATTTCTCCGGCACGCCGTGACGTTCGATGGCCAGGGACACGACGGCGATGGCGGCCTCGCTCGTTTCCCCGGTCGCGACCAGAGATGCCAAGGCCAAGCGGGAGTGGTCATCGATGAGTTGAAAGATCGCCACCTTCTTCCCGTTCGCGAGCGGCCACTCGGTTGCGTCGATCTGCCAGCATGCGTTCGGCTGCGGGTAGACGAACCGTTTCTGAGCGTTGTGTGGCTTCTTCCGCGGCTCGGGGATGACGACACCGGCGCGGCTGAAGATCCTGGCCACGGTCGCTCTGGATGGTGGCGCGAAGCCTTTGCGGGACAGGGTCGCGATCACCGACAAAGGGCCGTGATCGTAGCCTCCTTTTTCCAACGCTGCCCGTGTGGCCAAGAGGAGTTCGATCATCGCCGGGGCCGTCGCCGTGGGGCTCGTGAACGGAACTGGCCGCTTCGTTGCCAAGGCCTCCACCGGGCCCGCAATTTCGGCTTCTGCCCGGACTTTGTAAAACCAAGCCCGTGAGACCCCGTGCTTCTTGCAGAACTTGCTGACTTCACCCCGAGGGGCATCAGTCGGCCACAACGCGACTGCTTGACGGACGCTCAACTTCGGTGCGGGTTTGCTCATGAAACCGAGCAAACCCGCACCGAGTGTCTACGAAGTCCTGAGACACACTGTCCACGAAGTCATGAGACATAAGTGTCCATTAAGTCTTGAGACTTCACACGCGTTTAGAGCCGTCAAAACGCGCTCAGCTGCGACCTAGTTGGGCGGGGCGGGCACGAAAAAGTGGGCCCGCCCCCGGGAGGACGGACCCACTTCGCGAGAGTAAGGTCAGGCGTGCTCGTAAGTCAGGCAGTCCGCAGCCTCGCGGCCGGGACCAACTTTGACGTCGTGGGCTTCGCACATGAGGTTGTTGTTGTGAATGCATTCGGACCGCTGGCAAGCACCCACGTGGGCAAGGACCTTGGGAAGGCCACCCATGGCGTTGGTGTCGATGAATGTGGCGCAGGATGCGTGGTCCTGGCTTCCACCAATGGTGATTCCAAAAGCAGTGCATCCGTCGTGGTTGAAGCCGCAGCTGCCAACGCTACAGGCGGATACTTCGGCAATGTGTTCGGTCATTGTTCCTCCTGGTTGGATCCGGATCCAACGGGGGCCTCGCCCCACGTGTAGTCCCCAAACTACGCCGTCTTTGCCGGATTTAACCCGCTGGAATAGCGCATTTGTACATGCGCTAATACCGCCGCTATTTGTTCGGAGCGCGCAGGGCGTCGCTGATCCTCGCGCGCGTTTCCTTATCCAACGGCGCCGTCACGTGGTGTTCCCTCGCCGCCCTGTCAGCCTTGATTTTCTGGATGACCATCCGCCCCAGACCCGCAAAAACAGCTGCGGCTACGACGCCCAGCACCATCGACCTCGGTTTCTCCGCCATGCCCCAATCCTAGTGACGGGCGCCACGCCCGACGAGTGCCGCCGTCGGGCTTTCATTGCCCCCAATTTGGTGGGGGTCGGCGGGGGCTCCTCGCGGAATCCGGCTGAATAGGGTATGCGCGCCGGTCCCGGTAAGATGGGTGTGCAAGCTCGCGGAGCGCCCCCACGCTGTAGAAACCCAGTTGAACGGCGTGAGACGGCAACCTCCGCGGCAGCCTTATTTAAGGTTCACCCAACTCACGCACAGGAGTTACCGGATGCCCCGGATCGTCGTTGACGTCATGCCCAAGCCCGAGATTCTGGACCCCCAGGGGAAAGCCATCGTGGGTGCATTGCCCCGCCTCGGCTTCAACAGCTTCAGCGCAGTCCGTCAGGGCAAGCGTTTCGAACTGACAGTCGACGGCGAGGTGACCGACGCTATCCTGGCCCAGGCCCGTGAGGCCGCTGAGACCCTCCTGTCCAACCCGGTGATCGAGGATGTTGTCAACGTCGAGGTCGTCGAGGCCTGATATGACTTCGATCCCCCTGATTGGCGAGGCCGTGGCCGTCGCCGCCGAGCCCCGGCTCGCCGGCGCCAAGATCGGCGTTGTGACCTTCCCCGGCACCCTTGACGACCGCGACGCCGCCCGTGCAGTGCGGCTTGCAGGCGCCACGGCGGTTCCGCTCTGGCATGCAGACACCGAACTCGGAGATGTTGATGCGGTCATCATCCCCGGTGGTTTCTCCTATGGTGACTACCTCCGCGCCGGCGCTATTTCGCGTTTCGCGCCGCTGATGACGAAGATCATCGACGCCGCGAACTCCGACGCAAAGCTCCCCGTGCTGGGTATTTGCAACGGCTTCCAGATCCTGACCGAATCGCACTTGCTGCCCGGTTCCATGATCAAGAACGACCACCTGAAGTTCATCTGCCGGGACCAGGTGCTGCGCGTGGAGAACGCCAATACTGCCTGGACCCTGGACTACCAGAACGGCCAGGAAATCACTGTGCCGCTGAAGAACCAGGACGGCCAGTACATCGCTGACGAGAAGACCCTTGACGCCCTTGAGGCTGAGGGCCGCGTGGTGTTCCGCTACGTTGGCTTCAACCCGAACGGCTCCCGCCGCGACATCGCGGGCATCTCCAACGCCGCCGGCAACGTAGTTGGCCTCATGCCGCACCCCGAGCACGCGGTCGAGGTCGGTTTCGGACCCGAGTCGCTTGACGGAATCGGCGGTTCCGACACTGACGGCCTGGGCTTCTTCACCTCCGTTTTGAACAAGATTGTGGGAGGCGACAAGTGACCACGGAAACCACTAAGAAGTTCAACATCGATACTGTTGAGCACGCTGCCAAGACCCCGGACACGGAACTCCCGTGGGCCGAGCTGGGCCTGAAGAAGAACGAATTCGACGAGATCGTCAAGGTCCTGGGCCGCCGCCCCACCGGCGCCGAACTGGCCATGTACTCCGTCATGTGGAGCGAGCACTGCTCCTACAAGTCCTCCAAGAACCACCTCCGCCAGTTCGGCGAGAAGGTCACCGAGGAAATGAAGAAGGACATGCTGGTGGGCATCGGCGAGAACGCCGGCGTCACCAACCTGGGCGACGGCTGGGCCGTGACGTTCAAGATCGAGTCCCACAACTCGCCGTCGTTCGTTGAGCCTTACCAGGGTGCCGCTACCGGCATCGGCGGCATCGTCCGCGACATCATCTCCATGGGCGCACGCCCCGTCGCCGTAATGGACCCGCTGCGTTTCGGCGCGATCGACCACCCGGACACTGCCCGCGTCATGCACGGTGCCGTGGCAGGCATCGGCGGCTACGGCAACTGCCTCGGCCTGCCGAACATCGGCGGCGAAATGGTCTTCGACTCCGTCTACCAGGGCAACCCGCTGGTGAACGCACTCGCGGTGGGCGTCATGCGCCACGAGGACATCCGCCTCGCCAACGCCTCCGGCAAGGGCAACAAGGTTGTTCTGTTCGGTGCCCGCACGGGTGGCGACGGCATCGGCGGCGCTTCGGTGCTGGCCTCGGAGTCCTTCGATGACACCAAGCCCTCCAAGCGCCCCGCCGTCCAGGTGGGCGACCCCTTCGCGGAGAAGGTCCTCATCGAGTGCTGCCTTGAGCTCTTCAAGGGCTCGCTGGTTGAAGGCATCCAGGACCTCGGCGCCGCAGGTATTTCCTGTGCCACGTCCGAGCTCGCCTCCAACGGCGACGGTGGCATGGAGGTTGAACTGACCTCCGTCCTGTTGCGCGACCCCACGCTGACTCCGGGCGAGATCCTCATGTCCGAGTCGCAGGAACGCATGATGGCCGTGGTCACCCCGGAGAACATCGAAGCGTTCGAAGCTGTGATGGACAAGTGGGCTGTGGAGTACTCCTGGTTGGGTGAGGTCACCGATACCGGTCGCCTCATCATCACTTGGGAAGGCGAAGTAATCGTCGACGTCGATCCCCGCACCGTTGCGCACGACGGCCCGGTCTATGACCGCCCGTTCGCACGCCCGGAATGGCAGGACTCGGTCCAGGCGAACTCCTTCACCGGTTCCGTTGAGGACGCCAACCGTCCTTCCGCTCCGTCGGAACTGGCTGCTGCCGTTACTGAACTGGTCGCTTCGCCGAACATGTGCAGCAAGGACTGGATCACCAACCAGTACGACCGCTACGTGGGCGGCAACACCGCCATGGCTTTCCCTGACGACGCCGGAGTGGTCCGCGTTGACGAGGAAACCGGCCTGGGCGTTGCCCTGGCAACCGACGCCAACGGCCGCTACACCTACCTTGAGCCGTACCAGGGTGCACAGCTGGCTCTGGCTGAGGCCTACCGCAACGTCGCCACCTCCGGCGCTGTTCCGATGGCCGTCAGCGACTGCCTGAACTTCGGCTCCCCCGAGGACCCGGACGTCATGTGGCAGCTCGCCGAGGCCATCCGTGGTTTGTCAGACGCCTGCATGGAGCTCGGCATCCCGGTGACAGGCGGCAACGTCTCGCTGTACAACCAGACCGGCACCACGCCCATCCACCCCTCCCCTGTGGTGGCAGTCCTGGGCAAGCTCGACGACGTCGCCCGCCGCACGCCGTCGGGCTGGCGCGAGGACGGCCAGGCCATCTACCTGCTCGGCACCACCGCAGCAGAGCTGGACGGTTCGGAATGGTCCAACCTCCGCGGACACCTCGGTGGCCTGCCGCCGAAGGTGGACCTCGCAGCTGAGCGTGCGTTGGGCGAGATCCTGATCAACGCTTCCCGCGACGGCATGGTGGATGCAGCACACGACCTCTCCGAGGGTGGCCTCGCTGCCGCACTGGTTGAGTCCTCGCTGCGCTATGGCGTGGGCGCCCGCATCGCCCTTGAGGAACTTATGGAGCGCGACGGCGTGGACCTGTTCACCGCCCTCTTCTCCGAGTCGCAGGCCCGTGCAATCGTCTCGGTGCCACGCTCCGAGGAAGTCCGCTTCAAGGACATGTGCACCGCCCGCGGCTTCGCCCACCTCCGGATCGGCGTGGTTGACGCTGCCGGTGGAAAGCTGGAGATCAACGGCGTGGACGAGCTGTCCTTGGACGCCCTCCGTGAAGCACACGAGGCCACCTTGCCGAAGTACTTCGGCTAAGCCTCCTCGCTCAAGCAACGCGGGGTCACTTACAGCCCATAAATCCCCTCGGGATGGGCCGTAAGTGACCCCGCGTTGCTGTTTAAGCGGGCCAGGTCTGTTGGCGGGAGAGCTGGGCCGTGAATTCCGGCCCGGGCAGAGGGCGGCCGAAGTAATAGCCTTGGCCACTCGTGCACCCGATGCTTCGAAGCGCTTCGGCCTCTTCCGCCGTTTCGACTCCCTCCCAGATGCCCTCAAGGCCGCACGAGCGGATAACCTGTTGGATCGCGGCGAGGAAGCCAAGTTGCGTCGAATCCTTACCGAGCCCTTGGACGAACTGCCGGTCCACTTTCACGCGGTCCACCGGAAGTTTTCGGAGATATCCCATGGACGAGTAGCCCGTCCCGAAGTCGTCGATCTCCAGCCCAACACCCAGGCGGTGCAGGCTCGCCAAGGTGTAACGGTCCAGCTCATTGTTTTGGATGACGGCGCTCTCCGTGAGCTCCAAAACCAGTGATTCCGGTGGCAGACCCGTTTTGACCAGCGCGTCCCGCACGTCGTCCACGAACTCCAGGCTTTGCAGGTCCGCAGCAGAGACATTGATTCGCATCGTGAAATGGTGTTGTGCCGTGGCCGGGTTGTCCCGCCACTGACGCAGTTGCTCCACGGCTGCCCGGAGGACCCACCGGCCCAACTCTGCGATCAAGCCTGTGGCCTCTGCAACGGGGATGAAGTGGTCCGGCATGATCAGCCCACGCACAGGGTGGTTCCAGCGGACCAAGGCCTCGGTGCCCTCAATCCGGCCAGTGGCCAGCTCAACGATCGGCTGGTAGAAGAGGACCAGCTGGTCCGAGCGGATGGCTTCCCGGAGCTCCCCCACAATCTGGCGCTGGAGTTGCCGGGCATGAAGCGTGGAGGGATCGAACAACTTGAGCTTGTTCCGGCCCTCGCTCTTGGATTCCTCCATCGCCATATCGGCCTCCTGGAGAAGGTCCTCGACGCTATGGTGCGGCTCTGCAATCCGAAGGCCCATGCTGGCACCGCAGCGGACACTGCTGTTCCCGAGGTCGATGTTGGGTTCCAGAGCCGCAAGGATACGGTTTCCGACGGCGGCCGCCCGGTTTTGCGGCGTGGCGGGCAACAGCACGGCGAATTCGTCGCCACCCAGGCGGGTAACGACGTCGTTCTCCCGGACCGCCGAGCGGATCCGCATCCCGACCGTGACCAGAATCTGGTCTGCGGAAGCATAGCCAGCGGACTTCTTGAGTCCCTTGAAGCCATCCAGGGTTACGAGGAGGAGTGCGGCTGGGGGCGCACCCCCGGCAGCAGCCTCCTGCGCTTCAACGAAGGCATCCATCAAAGCCACACGGTTGCCAAGCCCCGTGAGGGCGTCCGTGAAGACTTCGCGCCGCTGCTCGTGGCGTGCTTGGTGGAGCTCCTCCATCAGCGCCCTGATGTGCCGCTCCAGTTTCGCGATCCGGGCGTCAATGTCGGCCGGGAAGGAGCGGCTGGGCTGGATTCCGCTGGGTTGGGCTGTGCTGGGCTGGGCTGCGTTCACGACGCTTCCATGCGACGCAGGGTGTCGTCAGCTACGGCTTTCGGTTTGGCAACAGGGTTGCGGCGTTCGTCGAGGAAGAGCCGGTACGAGGCGACATCGAGCCTGCCGTCTCCTTCAATGGGAGTCCCGGCCCGGTACACGTGCGTAATCCAGGAACCTCCCAGGATGGCTTCGATCCACGCATCGCATTCGGCCAGCGGAAGAGGTACACGCGTTCCGGTGTTTCGCCGATGGCCGGCGATGGAGACCGTAATGCAACTGCCCAGGAGCCCTTTATCTGCGGTGAACCATGCAAGGCCCTCTACGTCGGCCACAATGGTCAGGTTTGCGCTGTCATCGCCTACGGACTGGACGGGTTGCATCCGCACGGAACGCCGGGCCACGTTCAAGGCTGCGGGTGTTCCAGCCTGGTACGGAGCACTGGTGATGTCGTGCCGGAAGGCACTCAGTTCCTGGTTGTGCTGGATCTGGATCCGGGTGGTGAGTTCATTGATTGTCATGATCGTGCCTCGTCAGCGATAGTGGCCGCCTGGAGGCGGTCTGCTCCTACAATCCGGTTTCTTCCCTGTGCTTTGGCGCTGTACAGGGCTGCGTCTGCCACCTCGATCATGGAGGTGAGGTCTGGGGCAGCGGGGGTGCTTGCCGTGACTCCGTAGCTGATGGTGGGGAAGGACACGCCCTCCGGAACCTGGGTGGAAGCCATACGGCGGCTGATCTCGACCGCAATGCTTTGGGCCCGCTCCTGCGTGGCTCCGGGAAGGAAGAGAACAAATTCTTCGCCGCCATACCGGCCGATGAGGTCCGTTGACCTGACCGAGGACGTGCAGGCTTCGGCGAAAGCCTTCAATGCGACGTCACCTGCCCGGTGCCCATGAGCGTCGTTGACCAGCTTGAAGTGGTCCAGGTCAGCCAGGACTATTGCGGCACCGGAATCATTGGCGCGCAGTCGTTTGAGTTCGGTGGATGCGAGGTCCAGGAAGGCTCCCCGGTTGAGGAGACCTGTCAGGTGGTCCTTGGTGGCCCGTTCCTTCAGGCCCTTGATCAGTTGGTCGCTGCTTAATGTGGTCATACTGAAGGACACCGTCACCAGCAGCACCAAGGACACCAGGCCCGAGGGCGCAGGACCAAAATAGATACGGAATGTTGCGCTGTCGGGGCCTTCGAGTGCGTAGACCAACCAACGGCCCAGGTAGTAGATCGCCAGAAGTCCGGCGGCCAGGGAGAGTGCTTTGTGCACTTGCGAGTGGGTCGCCTTGATGAACCACAAGTCACGGGCCGCCAGTGCGATGCCCAGGGTCATCATGGCCAGGTACACGAAGCCGCCGGACCACACGTTGGAGCCGGGACTTTCCTGGACGGAGGCCACCGCGGTGACGACGGGAGCGACGGCGAGTTGCCACGGTGCCGCTTTAAGGTCCCGCAGCGTACGGGCACCCGCCCAGACGCTGAACGCTCCGGCCACCACCAGGACGTTGCCGGAAGGGTTGGCCCAGTGCTGGGCCGGTGTTCCGTTCAGGAGGAACGCGGTGTTTCCCAGCATGAACTGCAGCAGGGCCAGGCTCCACCAGCCCGCGTAGGGTGACCGGGTGCGCCGGTACGAGGCGAGGAACAGCGCGAAGAGCGTCAAGGTGACCACTCCGAGGGCTATCCTCACCGAAAACGAGTCGAGCACCATTGTTCGCTCCTGCCGCTTGGTCCCACGCCAATTTCTAACATGTCAGGGTTCCTGTCAAAGCGGAGCCTTTCCATGTGTTGGTCGAGCCGGGAACCTTGTAATACCCGCGGATCTCGTAGGTCCAACTGCCCAGGGGCTGAATTCCGGACCTATAGGACTTTCCGGCATTCTTGCTAAGGTCGCCGGTGAATTCCAAAGTCCCGGAGGGGCTGTACAGCTTGATCTCGTGATAGTTCGCGCCAGGAACTTCCGCGAAGGAAATCACGTCCACGGCGACCTTGGCACCGTTCGCCGAGCAGGTCATCACCACGTCCGCGCTGGTCGGGGCAAGGAGACGCATGGCCGAGTACTGCGGCGTGGCATTCCTGGTGTCAGAGAATGCGGCAAGGGCTGCGGTGGGACCGGCCATCATGGAAACAGCGACGGCGGTTACGCCCGCGAGTGCGCGCCAGGTATGGTTCTTGCTCATGCCGCCCGCCCCCTTAGCTGCTTCCGGCCCTGCTCTGGTTCCAGTCTGATCGGGCTGGATCAATCCCGGTGCGGCATTTCCTCAAGATTGGCTCAGGATTCCGGGCCGGAGACGTGCCCATAATGAACCATGTGGATCGGTTGGATTGAATTCGATGTGCTCCTGGGCGATGTCCATAGCCTCAAGGAGAAGCGCTCGCTCGTGCGGCCCGTCATTGCTGAACTCAAACGCCGCTTCGAAGTGTCCGCAGCCGAGACCGGACTGCAGGACCAATATCGCCGGACCTTGCTGGGTGCGGCGCTCGTGGCGCCTGACCGCGCGCACCTCAAGGAAGTGCTCGACGCCGTTGAACGCTTTGTCGCTGCCCGGCCCGAGCTTGAGCTGCTGAGCGCAAGGCAACGGGAGCTGCACAGCGAAGACTAGGCGTCCAAACCCAGGGGTTAGTAGCCGATGACCGCCAGCCGCGTTGAGTCCAGATGGGCATCGATTGCTTGATGTGCGGCGTCCAGGCTCCGGGTGCGCAAGGCATCCACAATCAGCTGATGCTCGCGGAGCACGTCCCCGGCACGGTCTGTCCCCTGCGTGACAGCGCGGACACCAATCCTGAGTTGCCGCTGACGAAGGGAAGCGTAGAAATCGGCCAGGATTGGATTTCCTCCCGCACGCACCATGAGCGTGTGGAATTCTGTGTCCAACTCAATGAACCGGGCGGGGTTCTCCTTCGCTTCGCGCTGCTGGTCGATGATGCGTTGGAACGCGTCGATCTGCCCATCCGGCATGCTGTCCAGTGCTGAGACGGCCCACTTCTCCACCACGGAGCGGGCCTGAAGGATTGCCCGGACGTCGGGGTCCGAGATTGGCGGAACGTAGGCGCCTTTGTGTGGAATCCGTTTGACGAACCCCTCGGCTTCGAGGCGCAACAATGCCTCACGGACCGGTGTGCGCGACGTACCGGTGGATTTTGCGAGAACCGCCTCATTGAGGAAGGTCTCCTCATCCCGCGGCAGGGCAGCGATATAGCTTTTCATCCACTGATAAGCCACTTCGGGCTGTGATTGAGCAGTGGGGGTCATCTGGATCATGGAGAGCCTTTCTCGCGAAGCCCAGTATACGAGTTGCATTCAGGACCGGCCCGGACGCTCTCGAAAAAACTTCTTCGTCAAATATAGACGGGTTGTATACAACTAGTCTACAGTGTTGTTCAGTGACTCCGCTCACCCATTTGGAACCCCTCAATTTCCTGGGACCGGCCTCGCTTCCCCGGAAGCCCCGGCCGCTCCCAACCGCAAAAGGATCCCCACAATGACCGATTTGAAGAAAGCAGAACTGAGGCAGCAGAAGCACTCCAGCCTGCCCGTGGTCGCTGCTTCGAGCCTGGCCGGCACGGCCGTCGAATGGTACGACTTCTTTCTCTACGGCACCGCCGCCGCATTGGTTTTCAACAAGCTCTCTTTCCCTACCGGTGACCCCCTCGTGGGAACCATGCTGGCGCTGGGAACATTCGCCGCCGGCTTCCTTGCCCGCCCGCTGGGCGCCGTCGTCCTGGGGCACCTGGGCGATAAGCATGGCCGCCGTGCCACCCTGGTAGCCAGCCTCATGCTCATGGGCGTAGCCACCACACTTATTGCGTTCATCCCTTCTTATGCAGCCATCGGCGTCGCAGCACCGTTGCTGCTCTTGCTGTTGCGCCTGATTCAGGGATTCGCACTGGGCGGCGAATGGGGCGGGGCCGTTCTCCTCGTTTCCGAGCACAGCAATGACAGCGCACGGCGTGCATTCTGGGCATCCTGGCCAAACATGGGTCCGCCGCTGGGCAACCTCATGGCTGCAGGTGTGCTGGCAATCCTCGCCGCCACCATGCCCGAAAGTGAATTCCTCGCCTGGGGCTGGCGCCTCGCCTTCGGACTGTCCGCCCTCCTGGTGATCATTGGCCTGGTCCTGCGTCTCTACGTTCAGGAGACTCCGCTGTTCAAGGAAGCACAGCTGAAGCGCGCGGCAGAAGCCATCAAGGAACGGAAATTGCCCCTGGCCGTTCTGTTCCGCCGCAACTGGCGCCAACTGCTCATCGCCACCGGCAGCCGCATGGGTGAAAACGCAGGCTTCTACATCTACTCGCTGTTCATCATCACCTACGTCACCCAAATCATGGGCTTGCAGCGGCAGACAGGCCTCACCGCCGTCATGATCGGCCAGGGCGTCGCGGTCGTCGCCATCCCCATCCTGGCGCTCTATGCGGACAAAGTGGGCCGGAAGCCGATCATGATCGGCGCTTCGATCGCCACAGTCATCTGGGCGTTCGCGTTCTTCGCACTGCTTAACACAGGCCAAGTCTGGGGCATTATTGCCGCCGCCGTCGGCGGTCTGTTGATCTTCGCCGCCTACAGTGCCGTGATCGGTGCGTTCTTCTCCGAGTTGTTCCCCACGGATGTCCGGTACAGCGGCACCTCGGTTGCGTACAACCTCGCCTCGCTGATCGCCGGATCCCTGTCCCCCATCATTGCCCTGGCTCTCTACAGCGCCTTCGGCACTGGCTACGCAATCGGCATCTACCTCGCAGCGATGGGCCTAATCTCCATGGTCTCGGTCATGTTCGCCAAGGAAACCAAGGGCCTGCGTCTCAGCGACCTGGACGAACAGAAATAGTCCCCCGCGAGATGGCACTTCATAACAGTGTTTGCCCAAAACATTGGCGCGAAGTGCCAACTCGAAACACGAAAGTAAGGAACCAACCATGAAAGTCGCACTCGTCCAGGTGGCCAGTCCGGATTCGGAATCCCGTGGGCAGCGGATAGATCGCGTTGAAGCGATTCTTCGCGGCATCGACGGTGCCGAGCTGATCGTCCTGCCCGAACTATGGAGTGCCGGATACTTCCACTTCGATGAGTACGAAGCACTGGCCGAGACCCTCTCTGGTCCCACGGTGTCCATGTGTTCACGGGTTGCCGCAGATCTTGGTGTGTACCTTCACGTCGGGAGCATCATCGAGGCCGGCGGGGACGGCCGGCTCAGCAACACGTCCATCCTGCTGGGACCGGACGGGAAAATCCTGCACACGTACCGGAAGATCCACGTCTTTGGTTACAAGTCCAAGGAAGCCAGCCTCCTCACCGCCGGATCCTCCCTGCCTGTGGTGGAGTTGCCCTTCGGAGCAACGGCCGGGATCACCTGCTATGACCTCCGGTTCCCGGGCTTGTGGATGGAGCTGAGCACCCGGGGTGCGGAAATCGTCATCGTCCCTGCAGCCTGGCCCGCAGCGCGTCGCGAACACTGGCGCCTGCTCACAACCGCCAGGGCGCTGGAACACCAAATCTTCGTCATTGCCTGCAACGCCGCAGGCAACCAGGAAGGCGTGGAGCTTGGAGGACACAGCCGGGTGGTGGACCCGGCCGGCAACGTACTCGCCGAAGCCGGCGCCGGGGAATCAGTGCTCATGGTGGACATCGATCCCGATCAGGTCAAGGCAGTACGCACCGAGTTCCCGGTCATTGGTGATCGGCTCGCGGCCTACGACGCCCTTGCCGTTTGACCTTTGGCCAAGCCGAAACACCACGATTCAGGCAGCATTCAAGGAGACGTAATGGAAACAACACGGCAAGTCCCACTCACCTTCAGGGTGGTGGGCACGGACAAGACAATCACGGTCTCGGACTTCCACGCAGTAGTGGCCGGCTATACCGGCCGGGATCCCAAGGCCGTGCAGCATCACATCGACGAGCTGGCAGCCATTGGCGTGGCTCCACCGCCGGAAGTGCCCATGTTCTACCGGATGGACTCGCACCTGTTCGATACATCAGGCGAACACGACACCAGCAACAACCTGACCTCCGGCGAAATTGAGCCACTCTATATTCGCCACGACGGAAAGTACTACCTCGGCATCGGTTCCGACCACACGGACAGGGACATCGAAGCCCAGGACATTGGCGATTCCAAAAGGGCATGCCCCAAGCCCATCGCTTCCGAGGTCATCGAAGTCCCTTCACTCGAGGACCTGGACCTTGACCAGTGCACTGCCCGCTCGTGGGTGGACGGCGAACTGTACCAAGAGGGTTCGTTGGCGGGCCTGCGCAAGCCGGCGGACGTCGTCGAAAAGCTCCTGGCGCGGACGGACATCGGTGACTCTGACTTCATGTGCCTGGGTGGCACTCTGCCACTGCTGAAGGGGAAGTTCGTTGACGGAACTTCCTGGAAAGTAGAGCTCTCGCTCCCGGATGGGACGAGAATCGAACACAACTACAAAATCAAGAAAGGCTCACTTCGATGAGAACCGGAAAGCAATACCTGAAGTCCCTGAACGATGGCCGGACGGTGATCCTCGATGGCGAGGTAGTTGGCAACGTCCTGGAACACCCGGCGTTCGCGAAGGTCGCCCGGACCATTGCCGAGCTGTTCGACATCGCAGCCGATCCCAGCAACGGCATGCAGTTCCACTCGGAAGAAATCAATGGACCCGCGAACCGCACGTTCGCTGCCCCGCGCACCCAGGAAGAGCTCGTCCTCCGCCGTCACGCCATTGAACAGTGGGCCAAGCATACCCATGGCTGGGTAGGCCGCAGCCCCGACCACGTGGGTACCTTCTTCGCCGCCTTCGGCTCGCACGCGGACGTGTTCAAGAATGACGAGCGCGACTTCGCCGGCAACGTGGAGCGGTACTACAAGAAGATCCTTTCCGAAAACCTGTACCTTTCCTACGCGATCATTCCGCCGCAGGTCTCCCGCGCAACCACTGCGTCCGGTTGGGAAGGCGAATACCTGCAGGTCGGCGTCGTGCGTGAAACCGAGGAAGGCATCATTGTCCGGGGTTCGCAGATGCTCGCCACTGGCGCGGCCATTGCGGACGAAGTGTTTGTCACCTGCATCAAGCCGCTGGGTCCGGATGACGTGGACTTTGCCGTCAGCTTCGCCGTTCCGGTGGCGACTGACGGGTTGAAGCTATATTGCCGCCGTCCGTTCGCGCCGGCAGCCACCAGCGACTTCGACTACCCGCTGACCAGCCACTACGACGAGCCGGACGCACTTGTGGTCTTCGATGACGTCCTCATCCCCTGGGACCGCGTGTTCATCAACCGGAACATCGATACCCTCCGCCGCCAGTTCTTCGACACCGGTGCCCACGCGTTGGGAAACTGGCAGGCCCAGATCCGGTTCTCCACCAAGCTGAAGTTCATTGCTTCTGTTGCACGCAAGGTCACCCAGGTGAACGGCACGGACAAGATCCCCGGCGTGCAGGAGAAGCTTGGCGAGCTCGCCGCGATCGTGCAGTCGGTTGAATCGGCGGTCCTTGCGGCCGAATACACGGCAACGGTTGACGACGCCGGCATGGTGGTTCCCGGGAAGAGCGCACTTTACGGGGCCATGGGTCTTCAGTCCGAGACTTACCCGCGGGTGATTTCGATCCTTCGCGATCTGGTTGGTGGTGGCGTGCTGCAACTGCCGTCCAGCGTCGCGGACATGACCAGCAGTGTGACCCGTCCGGACATGGAACGCTATGTGCAGTCCCCCGGTGTTGCCAGCGAAGAGCGCGTGAAGCTGTTCAAGTTGGCCTGGGACATCATCGGTTCCGAGTTCGCCGGACGCCACCAGCAGTACGAAATGTTCTACGCGGGCGCCCCGTTCGTGGTCCGCGGTGCCTACACCTACCGGAACTACGGCTACGACGCCCTGGTGGCCGAGCTGGACAAGTACCTTGGTTCTTACGGCATCAACGGCCCAGTAGACGGCGGCGTCAACGGCTTGGAAGGAGAATAGCCATGGCAAAGCCCGAATTCGAGTTCACCCCCACCTCCTCGGTGGATTTCGCACCCTGCAACCCGCACATTGAGGGCTTGTCGGAGGCCATCCTTGCCCGGGATTCGGACAATGACAGCGTCACGCGCATCCTCAAGTTCGAACCCGGGACGGACACCTCACCCAACGGCGTCCTGACGCACGATTTCTGGGAAGAGGTCTTCATCTTCGAGGGCTCGTTCGTGGACCAGCGCCTGGGCAAGACCTTCAAAGCCGGCGACTGGGCCACCCGCCCGCCGGGCATGGAACACGGTCCGTGGGTTTCCGAGACCGGGGCCAAGATGTTCGAGGTCCGGTACTACACGGATTCCGTACCAGCCGAGCGGAGCAACTGACATGAGCCTCGCACCGCTCTTCACTGTTCCCGATGCCATGGGAATGCGCCGCGCAATGGGCCGCTTCCTCACGGGAGTCGCCGTGGTCACCACCAAGCACGAGGATGAGCTGTACGGAATGACCATCAGCTCGTTGACCTCCATCAGCCTGGAACCGCCTATCCTCATGATCTCGCTGAACTTCGGCACGCGGACCGGTGAGGCGTTGATCGAGAGTGGCAAGTTCGCCGTCTCGATCCTTGGGGCCAAGCAGGAGTCGATGGCGCGACGCTTTGCGGTGCGGGGCGGCGACCGTTTCGGCGAGGGCGAATTCGACATGACCGAGAATGGACTTCCCGTCATCAAGGGCGCCCTCGCCCAGGCTGATTGCACCGTTGTGCAGCAGTACGACGTCGGAGATCACCAGGTCTTCTTCGGCCAGGTCACCACGTGCCGGGACCGGGACGGCGAGGTTCTCGCGTTCAAGGCGGGCCGCTTCGGCTCGTTCTCCGACTTCGGCCACGCGGAGATCCCCTGGATGTTCTAACCCCCTCTTAAAGCAACGCGGGGTCACTTACGGCCCATAAATCCCCTTGGGATGGGCCGTAAGTGACCCCGCGTTGCTTTTGGCAGGCGTGTGCTATTTCGAAGTGCCCTGCGAGACCGAACCCTGCAGTTGACGCTGGAAGATGACGTACACAATCAGCACAGGAACCACCGTGACAGTGACGGCGGCGAAGAGTGCCCCGAAGTCCACGGCGTACCCCATCTGGCCGGCGAAAGCCGCGAGGCCCTGCGAGAGAACACGCGGCCCTGCAGCATTGATGGATACAGGGATGAGGAACTGGTTCCACAGGCCCAGGAAGTTGAAGATGGCAACCGAGGCGAGGCCCGGCTTGGCCATCGGCAGCATGACCTGGAAGAAGGTCCGCCACTCCCCTGCTCCGTCGAGTGCTGCTGCTTCGGTGATTTCGTGCGGCAGGGACTTGAAGAAGGAGAACAGGAAGAACACTGTGAACGGCAGGGCGAACCCTACGTACACAATGATCAGGCCCGGCAGGGTGTTCAGCAGTCCGATGTTCTTCAGCACGAAGAACAGCGGGACCATGGCAAGGAAGATCGGGAACGTCAGGCCGGCCAGCATGAGGTAGTAGATCGCCCGGCTGCCCGGGAATGTGTACCTCGCCAGGACGTAGGCGCACATTGCACCGAGCACCATGACGATCACCAGTGCCGAGCCCACCACAACCACGGAGTTCAGGAAATAGCTCCCGATCCCGGCCTCACTCCAGGCCTTCACATAGTTGTCGAACCGCCACTGCGAGGGCAAAGCGAACGGAGAGGCGAAGATCTCGCTGGATGTCTTGAAGGAGGACATGAACGTCCACAACAACGGCAGGATCACGATGAGCGACCAAATGGTCAGCGCAGTGTGTGAAACAGCGCCCACCAGTTTGTCCCCGGGAGTAGTGGCGGGTTTGCGCGGCTGGAAATGCAGCGACTTCATTTCAGGGGTTGAGACTTTTGTTGTCATTAGATGCTCACGTCCTTGTCGCCACCAGTGAGCCGGTTAACCACGAACACCAGGCCGGAGAAGATCAGGGTGGCCACGGCCAGGACAACGCCCATGGCACTGGCCAATCCGAATTGGCCCTTGCTGAAAGCCGTGAAGAACAATTGCTGTGCCATCACGAGCGTCGAGTTGTCCGGACCACCGCCGGAGTTCAGCGCCGCCATGTAGACGAACGCATCGAGCGCCAGGATGCCCATGTAGATATAGGCGGTCTGGATGTTGTCCCTGATCAGGGGGATGGTGATGGACACGGCGGTGCGGAGCCTTCCCGCGCCGTCGATCCTGGCGGCCTCGAACAGCTCAGCAGGAATGCCCTTGATGCCGGCCACGAAAAGGACCATGTAGAAGCCAACAAAGCCCCACACAATCACGAACATGGTGGCGGTCATGGCTGTGTTCTTATCGCCCAGCCACGCGAAGTCCTTGAACTGGTCAAGGCCCATGCTGGTCAGGATCCCGTTGAGCAGACCCCCGGACGGATCATAAATCTGGCCCCACATGATGCCGATCGCGATGGCAGGAATCGTGTACGGGAAGAACGAAACAACGCGGTAGAAGCTGGAATTGCGCAGCCCCTTGATCTGGCCCTTGCTGCTCCCACCCACGGTGACCATGGTTGCGAGGACCAGGCTCAGGATGATGGTGACGATAGGCAGCACGATGACCAGGAGAATGTTGTTCCCCATCGCCTTCATGAAGATGTCGTCCGAGAAGATCCTGGCGTAGTTCTCAAAGCCGATGAAGTTCTGTGTGGGCGAAAAACCCGACCAGTCCGTCAAGGAATATCCGAAGGCCTGGATGAACGGCCAGATCACGAACAAGAGATAGATCGCCAGCGGCAGGCCAAGGAACACCGCGAAGAAGCTGGCCTTGTCCCACGTCAGCGGCTTGCGCCGGCGCCTCACCACAACCGGTGGGGCCACGGCCGGAACGACGGCGGCCAGGCCCTCGTCGTTCCGGCTCTGCTTGGTTTTCACTACGGTCACTTCACTTCAATCTTCTTGACCGAGCTGTCGTTGCGGACCTTGTCGGTGATGTTCTGGAGGCCGGAGGTCAGCGTCGCAACGTCGGACTTGCCGTCGAGGAAGGTGTTCATGACCACGAGGTGGTCTTTGTTCATGCCATACAGGTCAATGAAGTTCCAGGTGAAAATGTCCTTGCCCGCATCGTCCAACAACTTCGTCTGCGAGACCAGGGCAGTCGACCCGAAGCCATCGGCCGGAACAGTGTCCTTGACGATAGTGGGGGCGAGCTTGGTCTTGGCGAAGTTGGTGGCGGCTTCCTTGGAGAGCATGACGCGGAGCATCTCCTTGCCGCCGGCGACGTTCTTGCCTTGGGATGGAACGATGAACGGCTCACCGGCAGCGCTGTGCAGCGCGCTGTACGGCATCTTAGGACTGGCGCTCACAGTCGGGACAGGAGCGCCTGTCATCTTGAAGTTCGCCTTGGTCTGGTCCTTCATCTCGTTTTCGATCCACGAACCGGACGGGTAGAACACGGCCTCCTGGGCGTTGCTCCACTGCGCCTGCGCAGCTGTGAACTGGGTGCCCGAACCGCCGGGCTTGAAGTACCCAGCCTTGACGATCTTGTCCAAAGCCGTGAAGACCGACTGGACGGCCGGGTGCGACCAGCAGTCTGCCTTGAGGTTCTCCAACGCCAGGCGAACTTCGTCGCCGCCCTCCTTGATAGCAGACTCCATCATCATCCAGAGATAATAGGAGGCGGCTTCCTTGCCCCAGACGAACAGGTACTTGCCTTTGGCCTTTGCCTGCTCGCCGAGCGCGTACATTTCGTCCCAGGTCTTGGGGACGGTCCAGCCGTTTTCCTTAAGCAGGGAGTCGGAGTACCACATGGCAAACACGGTAAGAACGTAGTTCAGCGCGGCCAGCTTGCCCTCGAAGGTTCCCGGAGCCAGCACTCCGCCATAGAGGGTGTCCTTGATGACCTTGCCCTCAAGGTTCTTCGCCTCCACCACGCTGGTGAGGTCCTCGAGCTGGGCCAGGATGGTGCTGAAACCAATGGATTTGGCACCGGAGTTATCAATCAAGTCCGGTGGGTTGCCACCGACGAAGCGCGGCTGGAGCTCCTGCGCGATATCGGTGGACGGTGCAATCTTGACGGTGGAACCCGAGTGGGCCTTTTCGAAGGCCTTGCCGGCGAACTCCACGTAGTCGATGCCATAGCCGCCCTTGAAGATCACGGCGTCAACGGTGGACTTGTCCGCCATGCCAAAGGGGTTGGTGTCGGAGACAGTGCCCGTGGGGCCGGTAGTGGTACCGCCACCACCTGCTGCGCAGGACGCAATGGATCCCCCCATGGGGACGAGCACCGCAGCTGCGAGTGCCCCGCGGAGGAATCCGCGGCGGCCAAGGGACTGGTGCTGAACGTTCATTTTCGTAACCCTCCAGTGACTCGTAATGTCGACTGTTGCGGCAGGCGGCCGGAAAGTCGGACAGTCTGGGTTGGCCACTCTGCAGCGCCAACCTTCGTGTGACATACTTCACCACGAATGATCGAAAATCAATATTTCTCGGTAGTTTCGATCAACATTTGTCAAAGCGTGATCTTTCTACGGACCCTCCGCAAGGGCTTTTCCACACTCGGTAATCGCTTCCCGCGCGAGCAGCTTTTGCCGCTCAATTCCCAGTCTTTCCGCCCATTGTTCGGCCAATTGGAACTCCACCAGGGCCTCGGTGAAGCGCCCGTTACCGTGCAGAAACCAACCAAGACTTGTGTGCAAAGCAATCATCCATCGCTTGGTTCGCTCATGGTGGGCCGTGGACGCGTATTCCAGGGCGCTCCGCATCCAGGCTTCCGCGTGGGCGGTGTCCGCAATGGAGAGCATGTGCAGTGCGTCCACAGCCAGGAATTCCTCACCGAGGTGGTCAGCCAACTCCGCCGCCTGCTCCAGCAGCGGCACCGCCATCGCTGGGTGCCCGCCGGCGTTCAAAACCCGGCCGCGCTCCAGGAGCACCCGCACGCCCACGGTGGGTTCGTCGCCGTCGATTCCGTCAAGGAGTGCATCAGCTTCCTCCCACCGGCCCTGCAGACCGATGGCCCGCCCAAGCTGGGTTGCAAGCTCGGCCCGCTCATCGGCGTCGTAGATTTCCTCCAGCATGGCTGCACGAAACCTGGCTTCGGACGCTGCCGGGTCGCCAAAGTTCCATAAGTGATCCAAAGTTCCCTGATCCAGCATCAACCCGCTCCTGACCAGCCCCAGCTGCGCCCGTTGGCTTGCACTATCAATCTAGCCCCATGTCAGCGGCGTGGGGAGAGGGTGCGGGGCCGTGTCAGAGCCGGCGCAGTCCGGCCTCAGAGACCAGTGCCGTTGGCGAGCCGCGCCCAGCCGAGCTGTTCCTGCTGCTTGCGGCTTAGCGTAGCCACCACCAGGTCATAGGAGTCCTCCACCATGTCCCGGATCATGTCATCGGGAAGGGCTCCATCCAGCCGGACGCCGTTCCAATGGGTCTTGTTCATATGCCAGGCACCCGTGATCTCGGGATGCGCTGCGCGGAGTTGCTCTGCCAACGCGGGCTCGCACTTCAGGCTCACGGACCAATTTTCAGGATCCATGGCGGAAAGCGCGAACATCTTGGCCTCGTGCCGCGCTCCACCCGCGACGGCGGCCCGCACCTTGAACACGGACGTTTCAGGTCCGAAGGGGAAGTCTTCAAAGGCACCGGGAAAACCCAGGCAGATCCGGCGGAGCTGGGAAACATCCATGGAGGTGAGCATACCCGGCCCTATGCCACGCCCAGGAAGTCCTCCAGCAGCACCACTTCCAAGCCCGCAGCCAACTGCGCAGCACGGAACGCAGCGAGGTCCGCGGCGAACTCGGCACGGAAATGCATCAGCACGATGTCGCCGGGACGCAGGGAGTTACCAACCTGGTAGTCCATTTTTCCGGCGTTCGCCTTGGCCTCCCACGTGACGATCGCCTTCATTCCAGCGGCCGCAACCGCCTGGCGCATGACGTTGGAGTAGGCTCCGCCCGGGGGCCGGAACAGCGTGGGACGCCGGCCATAATGCTGAAGCGCGTAGTCCTGCATGCCCACGATGTCGTTCAGCTGCTGCTGGTACCCCCACTGCCGCACCATGTTGATGTTGTGCGTGACGGTGTGGTTCTCCACCAGGCTGCCTTGCGCCTTGAACGCGTTGAAGAATGCGGGGTTGTCCGCGATGGTGTCCCTGGTCAGGAACAGCGAAGCCGGATAGTCGTAGTCAGCCATGAGCTTGACCGATTCCGGGGTCTTGATATTGCCGTCGTCGATCGTCAGGAACACTACCGGGTGTTTGGTCTCGATCTTGGTGATCACGGGCGCAAGGCCGCCAACAATCGGCGGAAGCTGGTAATCGGGAATGAACGTCCGCCGGATCCGTTTTGTGGCGGCGGGCGTTGGGGTTGGAGCTGCACTGGACGACGGCGGCACCTCACCCCCGACCGACAACCCGCCGTTCGGGCCCGCCACCTCGGGCGACGCCGACGCGGAACCGTGCGGCAGCTCCGGCGTCGTGCTTTGAGGGACTGTGCTTTGCGCGGTTGTGGTTTCGGGTGCAGCGCAGGCACTCAAACCGGCAACGAGCGAAGCACCGAATACCCCCAGAACGGCCCGCCGGGCTGGTTGGGAAACTGGCATGGAAATGGGCACCGCTGAATGGTCGCCACACATGGCCGTCCCCCAAGGCTAAAAGAATGAGTCAGCTGCAGATTAGCAAAGGATTCGACCCGGCGATTACAGGCCGTAATGCCAGCCTTCGCGTGCCGGGCAGGAATTGACCACGACGTCCAGGCCCGCATCCCGGGCGCGCTGCACGGCGTCGTCGTCAAAAACGCCCAGCTGCAGCCACACAGCCTTGGCACCGATGGCAATTGCCTGATCAATAACAGCGCCCACCCGCTGGGAGTTGACGAAGCAGTCAACGACGTCAATGGGGTGTTTCTCCGCAGGAATATCCATAAGGGACTTGTATCCCTTTTCACCATGGACGTCCTCGCCCTTGAGGTTCACGGGGATGATCTCCATGCCCATGCGGTCCCGAACGTACAGGGAGACGTCGTATGCGGAGCGCCACTCATTGTTGCTAAGCCCTACTATTGCCCAGCATCCTTTTGTTCGCATCAATCGTTCCACTACGGCCGGATCGTTGACATGCATCATGAGGCAAGCTTAGTGTCCCGCGCCCCTCAACCACTGCTTCAGCTTCTCCATGAAGGCCTGGAACTCTTCGTGAGACGGCTTCCCGCCCAGCGATGGGAGTGCCTGGCTTGGTTTATTACCGTGGGCCGGGGCGGGCTTGGCAGTTGCAGTCGGCGCGGCGGTTGGTTCAACAACGTCGGGGAGCCCGGCCTGCCCAAGGTTTCCCTCGTCAAGGCTTATCTCCCGAGGCTCTGCTTCCGCAGGCTTCGCTTGGCCCGTACGGGGCAACTCGCCGCCCGCGCCCGAAGCCGGGACGTTCGCGACGTCGGCCGGCCGCGCCCCAGGTTCTGCCTGCGCTCCAGGCGCTGGCCGCACTCCGGTCGCTGGCTGCAAAGAGGCCTGGTCTGACGGTCCGGCAGAATCGGGAGCCTGCGGCACCGCAGGTGATTCGGTGGCTGGCGGGAGGGCTGCGGGATCCACTGAGGGCGCTGGTTCGGTGCTGACCTTTGGAGCGTCAGGCGCGGGCGCTGCGGCCGAAGGTTTCGGAGCGAAATTGCCCAGCAGCTCATCAACGAAGGTGGGTGTACGGGTGAAACCGGAACTGGCCGCAGCCACACCACTCACGCCGAGCCCCATAGCCGCAACCACGGCAACGCCCACCACAGCCGTGCGGTGCTTGTTTCGCAAACGGCGCTTGCTGACTTCATCATGGGGTCCGGCTAGCATCGCGGCCAGCGCCGCGTTCGGGGCAGGTGCCGGGAGGGTCGCGAAGGAACGCATGGAGAGCAGGGCCTGGCGCAGGTCGGGCGCGTCAGTGAGCCCGGCGTCGAGCAGGAGCTCGTCGACGATACCTTCGCGTTCCATATCCCTGTATGTCATGAGGACACGTATTCCTTTACTGCCGAATGCTCACGGAGCGTCATCAAAGCCCTGCGCTGCAGTTGCTTCACCGCGCCGGCGGATTTCCCCATGGTGACGGCCACCTGCTCCACGGTCAGGCCTGCCACGATCCGCAGGGCCAGCACGTCGCGTTGGTCGTCCCCGAGGTAATCCAGGAGCTTCATGACCTCGTGAGGGGCCAGGAGGCCCATGGCCTCTGATTCTGCAGAACCCGATTCGCGGGTATCGCGCTCCGGCTCGAACTGGTGGTGTTCCGGGGCCCTGCTTTGCTTCCGATGCTCATCTACCATGCGGGCGTGGGCCACGGAAAAAACAAAGGTCCGTAATCCGCCTGCTCCTCCCCGGATCTCATCCAATCGGGGCAGGACAGCAAGGAACACGTCCTGTGTGATGGCCTCGGGATCCGACACGCCTTTAGCGGTCAGGTAGCCGAGAACCGGTCCGGCGTACGCCTGGTAGACGGCGCTGAACAATTCCGCGTTATTGCCCTTGAGCGCGTGAAGCGCTTCGTCGGTCAATGCGTCGGTCACAGTAAAGGGACTTTCGATCGGCGGCAGGTCCGGGTTTGGAGCAGGGTCGTCCGCCTTGGCTCGACGGCAACCCACCAAGGGTATCTGCTCAACCGGGCCACCCCAAGGATGGCCCATCATGTCCCTCAAAATCTCATCAGGAAAGAGAAGAACCGGGCTGGAACATGATGGGGGACAAATTCCAGCCCGGCCCTTTCAAAGACGTAATCGTCGGGGTACGCCAAAGGGTTACGCGAGGTACGAACTTTTTTGAAAACTTTTTTGCGGCCCGTCAACGCCACCAGTGAGCTCTGGACTCTGCACACATAATCACTAGTCTGGGAAGGACCAATTCCGAGTTCCAAAGGAGAGATGATGACGCTTCCTCCGACTCACGAACCTGAGCCGTTCCCGCCGGAACCGGGGCCGGTCCAGCCACCACCGGATCCCACTACCCCGTTCCCGCCCAGCCCTATTCCGGATCCAAATCCGACGCCCGGGCCGCTTCCGGTTCCGGATCCTGGTCCCGTTCCGCCACATCCGGATCCAACACACCAACCGGATCAGCCGCCAAGTTAGGCCCCTTCAGGACCTGAACACGTACGACGGCGGCCGTCACCTTCCAGGGTGACCGCCGCCGTCGTCGCCGGTTCCGCTCCGCTAGCCGACCGCCCTCTTGATGAGCTCGACGATCGTTGTTTCAAGCTCCGGGGTGAGTTCAGTCAGGGCATACGATGTTGGCCACATGTTGCCGTCATCGAGCATCGCACTCTCTTCGAAGCCGAGAGTGGCATACCTGCTCTTGAACTTGTCGGCGCTCTTGAAGAAAACGATGTTCTTCCCGTCTTTGGCATACGCCGGCATTCCGTACCAGGTCTTAGGGGAAAGCTCCGGCGCGTGCTCCCTGATGAGCGCATGGAGTCGCTGCGCAATGGCCTTGTCCGCTGGTGGCATCTCGGCTATTTTGGCCAGGACGTCGCTCTCGCCGTCGGCTTTGGAAGCCTTCCTGGTCTTTTTGAGTTCTTGCGCGCGCTCCTTCATGGCGGCGCGTTCATCCTCGGAGAATCCGTCGTAGGACTTGGTAGTTCCGGTCTCCGTCATGGCAGGCCCCTCTCGCTGCTGGAAATCTTTCGGATATTTCAACGATAGGTCCGTCGCCGTTCGCCGGGCTTCTTCGAAACTGCTCGACTTCAGGACTGCACTTCATTGATCTTTTCCTGAGCAAGTGTTGATGGATTGCAGGAGTGGTTCTTGATCCGGGCCCGGCACAGTGGTTCTTGTCAGCCAATCAGGGCCGGCACACGAAACGGCCGGCCGGCAGCGGTGGCCTCCCGAAAGGACACTGATTCCCATGGCCATCAGCCTCAAGACCACCTCCGGCAAGGTCCTCGCTTCCGTCGCACTGCTCGGCACCGCAGCCGCCGTCGCCGGCATGGGAACCTACGGCGCGTTCACGTCCTCCACCTCGGCCAGCCAGCAAGTCACCGCCGGCACCGTCACCATCGCCCTGGGCACCGGAGCGAACAACACCCTCAACGTCCCCGTCGCGGGCCTGCTGCCCGGAGACAAAGTCGAAAAGCTCGTCACCCTGGCCAACACCGGCAACTCGGACCTGAACAACGTCACCCTCACCACCTCCGCCGGCGCCACCGCCTCACTGCTCACCACCGACGTCACCAACGGCCTGCAGCTGACCATCGAGAACTGCTCCGTCGCCTGGACCGGCGCCGCAGCCCCCTACACCTGCACCGGCACCAAAACCACCGTCATGGCCGCCGCCCCGGTGATCACCGCGAACAAGGTCCTGAACAACCTGACCGCCCTGGCCCCGGCCAAAACCGACTACCTCAAAGTCACCACCGCGTTCCCCACCACCGCGAACGACACCTTCCAAGGCGCCACCAGCACCATCGCCTTCGCCTTCACCGGCACCCAACGCACCGAAACCACCAAGTAACACCACCCCAGCAGCACCACCCCCACAAACTCCAACGGCCCCGACACGCTTATGCAGATGGCGTATCGGGGCCGTTGGCCATTGTTAATGCGGCCTATTGAAGGGGTAACCGCTAGGAGAAACGGCCCGGCCGGAATGTTGCCAGCATGGGGTGCTTCCTGCCTGTCAGGATCTCTCCGGACAGCAGTTCACCTGCAATGAGTCCCAATGTGGCACCCGAGTGCGTGAACGCTACAAAGCAGCCGGGCACTTGGCCCAGTTCACCGAAGACGGGCTCACCGTCGCCGGGGATGGGCTTGTAGCCGATCTTCCAGGACGCAGGCTTAAGTTCCGGGTTGCCTGCAATCAGCTTGGAAGCTTCGTCGGCCAGTTCCTGGACAACCTCGTCCGGGATGCTGAAGGAGCCGTCGGCGTGTTCGGTGATCCGGTCTTCGTACCAGTCGTGGTCCAGGGCGAAAGTGTTACCCGGGTTGGGACGGACGGCGGCACGTGGCGTATTCATCACTGCCTTCACCTGATGCTCCACGGGCTTGGTGACCACCAGCATGGACACCGGGGAACCATTGGGGATTTCCACACCAAGCGGCTTCACGACGGCGGGTGTTGCTGCGCCGCATGCCACGAGGACGGCATCGGCTGGATAGGTCTCGCCGGAAGCAGTCTCGACGCCGTTGGCCCGGCCGCCGTCGAGCGTCACTTGGACTTTGCCCGCGTTGAGGACGAGCTGGCCGCCGAGGCTGTGGAACTCCTCCATCAGGAAGTTGACCAGGTCCGGCAGGCTGACCCAGCCCTCTCCCGGGTTGAAAATGGCGTTCTCGGGAACAGCGCTGGCGTCGATGCCGGGCGTCACCGATGCGATCTCTTCAGGGGCGAGAAGTTTGGAGTCGTAGCCAATCGACTGTTCGTAAGCATGGCGCTCTTCGGTCACGTCACGCTGGCCGGCAGCGTTCCACATGAGGCCTCCGCCGAACTGCAGCCACTCGCGGGTGGGGTCGGCCGCGAACAGTGTCCGGTACCGGTCTACGCCGGCAAGCCGCAGCTGGTGGTAAGGGGTGGACCTTTCGCCGGCTGAATTAAGCCAGGACAGTGAACGGCCGGTGGCCTCGCTGGCCAGGCCCTGCTCGGTCAGGAGCGTCACGGAAGCTCCCCCGCGGAGCAGGTGAACGGCGGTGGAAACGCCCAGGATGCCGCCCCCGATGACGGCGACGTGCTTGGTGGAGGACATAGTTCTCCCTTTCTTTCGTGCTTGTGGATGCTTGGGACGCTCTTGCACTTAGGCGAAGGCGTGGATGCTTTCGATGATTTTGAGGGTTTCCAGCGCCTCGGCCGGAGCTACGGGAAGCCGCCCTTGGCCACGGAGGCAAGCTGCCAGTTCCGCGTAGAACTGCGGGTAGGCGCCCTTTTCTGCAGGTACGGGTGTGGCTGAACCGTCAACTCCCAGAAGCCCCCAAGACTCCTGGGGTTCAACGCCATAGGAAGCCTCCGACGGCGTAACACCGGCTGCGAGCGCGGGTTCCTGGCTGTCGAGTCCCCACTTGGTGTACCCGGCTTTTGATCCGAGGACGTGGAACCGCGGGCCAACCTGGGCCGCCATGCCGTTCATCCACAGCCGGGATCGAACGCCGGACTCGTGGAGCAGGGTGACGAAGGCTTCCGTGTCTGCCGCGCCGGGGTGGGGGCCATGGTTTGCGGTTTCGCCGTAGCTCTCCTCCACTGGTCCGAACAGCGTGATGGCCTGGTCGATCAAGTGGGCGCCCAGGTCATGGAGGATGCCACCGCCCTCGGCCAGGGTTGATGTATCGCGCCAGTTTCCGAAGCCTTCAGGCCGCCACCATTCAAAACGTGACTCAAAAGTCCGTACTTCACCCAGCGCCCCTTCCTGCAGCAGTTTGCGCAACGTCAGGAAGTCGGCGTCCCACCGGCGGTTCTGGAAGACAGTGAGCTGCACACCGGCGTCGGACGCGCGTGTGGCCAGTTCCTCACCGTGGGCGACGCTGGTGACGAAAGGTTTGTCCACCACAACGTTCAGGCCGCAGGCGATCGCCGTGGCACCAAGCTGGAGGTGGGTGAGCGGCGGCGTTCCCAGCACCACAAGATCGAGCTCGCTGGCAAGCGCGAACATGTGTTCCGGAGTGGGCAGTATCCTCGCTTGCGGGTAGAGGCGGGCGGCCTCGCGGGCGCGCTCCGGGTCCGCCGTCACGATGACGTCCAGTGAATAGTTCGGATCCGCTGCAATCAGCGGGGCATGGAAGACCTTGCCTGAGACGCCAAACCCGACGACGGCGGTCCGGATCGGTGCCGCTGTTCCTTGGGCAATCACAGGATTCCCGCCCATCACAGGACTTCCGAAAGGAAGCGCTGCAGGCGTTCGCTGCGCGGGTTGTCGAAGAGCTCAGCGGGCGTGCCCACTTCCACCACTTCGCCCTCATCCATGAAGACCACTTGATCAGCAACCTTGCGGGCAAAGCCCATCTCGTGTGTCACCACCAGCATGGTCATGCCGCGGCGGCCGAGGCCTGCCATGAGGTTCAGGACACCCTTGACGAGTTCCGGGTCCAGCGCGCTGGTGGCTTCGTCGAAGAGCATGACTTCGGGTTCCATGGCAAGCGCACGGGCAATGGCGACGCGCTGCTGCTGACCGCCGGAGAGGTCGCGGGGCCGGTGGTCGGCGCGTTCGGCGAGGCCCACTTCGGCGAGTCGGCGCTGGGCGCGTTCCCGTGCCTCCTTCTTGGACATTCCCTTGACGCTCCATAGAGCCAACGCCACATTTTCCAGGGCTGTGTGGTCAGGGAAGAGGTTGAAGTGCTGGAACACCATGCCGATGCGGGCGCGAAGGATGTCCGGCTTGACTTTGAGGGCGCTTTCGCCTGCGAGAAGCACGTCCCCGCTCTTGGGTTCGTGCAGGCGGTTGACGCCCCGCAGGAGGGTGGACTTGCCGGAACCGGACGGACCGATGATGCACGTGGTGGTGCCTGGAGCCACATTCAGGCTGACGTTGCGGAGTACTTCGACGTCGCCATAGGCCATGGTCAGGTTCCGCAGTTCCAGGCTGGAGCCGTGGAACTTTTCGATGTCCGGGGTGGTTTTGTTTGTGCTGGCACTGGCTGTGTTGCTGCTGCTTGTGAGGTTCACGTGTTGCTCCCGGTGATGAGCGGCGATGCCGCATCGAGTTCCTTGACTTCCTTCAGCCCGCTGGTTGGGGCTGTGGGACGGCGGCGACCGGTGCGGAACTTGTTATCGAAGTAGTTGACCAGGTGGGTCAGTGGCACGGTGATCACCAAGTAGAAGATGCCTGCCATGACCAGCGGCGAGAGATTGCCTGAGAGTACTGCGGCATCCTGGCCCACACGGAACAGTTCACGTTCGCTGACCAGCAGGCCCAGGAAGTAAACCAATGAGGAGTCTTTGACGATCGCAATGAACTGGTTTACCAGCGCAGGCAGCACCCGGCGGACGCCCTGTGGCACCACTACCAGTGCCATGGACTTGGAGTAGCTCATGCCCAGGGCCCGGCATGCCTCGCCTTGGCCTTTGTCCACGCTCTGGATGCCTGCACGGAAGATTTCTCCGATGTAGGCGCTGGCGATCAGACTCAACGCAATGATTCCCAAGGGATATGGCGAGGGTCCAAACACCGACTGGCTGAAGCGGGCAAAGCCCTGCCCGATCAGGAGGATAGTGAGGATCGCGGGCAGTCCACGGAACAGGTCTGTGTAGACCCGCGCCGGGATACGCAGCCACTTTGACCGCGAGATCCCCATGACCGCCACCACCATGCCCATCACTACGCCGAGGATGGTTGCTGCGATGGAGATGATCAGGGTGTTGAGGAGTCCAACTCCCAGGAGTTGGGGCAGTACTTCGATCATTGAATCGACATCGAAGAACGTGCGGCTGATGGTATTGAGCCAATCCATTGAGTGCTCTCAGACGTTTGTTGGTTTTCGGATTGCCGGGCGGGCTTTGGGGTTTGGCCCGCCCGGCAATGTTGGTGGGTTTCCGGTTGCGTTACTTTGCAGCCGTTGGTGACGGGCTGGAGGTCTGCTCGGCCTTGGGCAGGTATTGCTCGGGCATCGGCGAGCCCGGGAACCACTTCTGGTAGAGCTTCTTCCAGGTGCCGTCTTCCATGGCCGCGGCAAGACCCTTGTTCAGGGCTTCCTTGAAGGCGGGCTTGTTCTTGGCAATGGCAAAGCCTGCCGGGGCGTCGAAGGACGGGATGTCAGCTGCACTGACCAGTCCGAACTGCTCCTGGTACGCCTTGGCTGCCTCGTAGTCCAGGAAGTGGGCGTCCACTGCGCCGCTGTTGACGGCGGAGATTGCGGTGTTGTTGTCGGGGAAGCGGACCAGCTGTGCGGAGGTAAAGTTCTTGACCGCGTAGGCTTCCTGGAGCGTGCCCTGGACGACGCCCAGGCGCTTGCCGGACAGGCCGTTGACGTCCTTGATACCTGACGTCTTGGTGGTGATGACCGTTAGGTAGCCGGCCAGGTAGCCGTCGGAGAAGTCAACGGTTTCCTTGCGCTTGTCCGTGATGCCAATGGCCGCGACGCCGACGTCGAACTGGCCATTGGCTACTGCTGCGAGCAGGCCGGAGAAGTCCTGTCCGGTGAAGACAACCTTGTCCACGCCGGCACGGTGGGCCACGTCCTTGAAGAGCTCCACATCGAAGCCGGTGAAGTTGCCTGAGCTGTCCGTGAACGTGTAGGGCTTCGAGTCGCCCAGGCTCGCGACGCGGATGGTGCCGGGTTCGATCAGGCCGTAGGGGTTCTCAGCCGAGCTCGAGGTCCCGGCGGAGGATCCACCACAGCCGGAGAGGGCGAGGATGGCCGCCAAGGCTGCTGCTGCGAGCGCTGCCGGGCGGAAGTTCAGTTTGATCACAGCGTTGTCCAATCGTGGGGAGGGCCAGCGGTGCTGTCTGGGCCGCTTTTGGGGTCTAACTCGATGTGAGGTCTTGTTGAGTCCGGTCTCAGCCCTTAGGATTGAGACCGGACTCACATCGATTGATTGAAAATGTAGCGGAAGTCACAAGCCGCGTCAACACCACTTCTGAAAGGTGAACATGAGTACTGACGGATCCCGACGGCGGGACGTGACAGTTGCCGACGTCGCCAAAGCCGCCCAAGTCTCCAAGGCCCAAGCCGCGCGCGCACTGGGCAACTATGGCGCCGTCAGCGAGGACGTTCGGGAACGGGTCCTCGCAGCAGCCGAGGCGCTTGGCTATCGCCCAAATGAGCTTGCGCGCAGCATGAACACGGGCAAATCCAACACCATTGGCGTAGTGGTGGGCGATATCGAAAACCCGCACTTCGGCCTGGCCACCAGAGGCATCACCGACACGGCGAAGAAGAGCGGTTACAACGTCATCCTCATCAACACCGACGAAGAACGGGCCGCCGAGGTGGACGCCGTCCAAGTGCTTCTGGACAAGCGGGTTGATGGGCTCATCGTTGCTCCCGCTTCATCAGTGGAAACCTCACATTTGAAGGAAGTCCGCGACTCTGGCCGGCCCTTGGTCCTGCTGGACCGCGCCGCCGAAGGACTCGACGTCGAGACCTTCGCCGTGGACATGGGCGCCATCTCCTACGAGTCCACCAAGTACCTCATCGAAGCAGGCCACCGACGCATCGCGTTCGTCTCAACCGTTCGGACAGACGGGCCCTACGTGGCGGGGATGCCGCTGGATTCCTCGCAGATCTCGGACCGCCTTGAGGGAATCCGCCGCGCCTTCGAGGAGGAAGGCCTCGGCCAGCCGGTAGACCTGGTCCGGCTCAATGCCGGCGATGCGGAGTCCATCATGCGAATCACCCGTGACCTGCTCCAGGGGCCGGATGCTGCCACTGCCATCATTGCCTCCGACGGCCTCATCGCCTTGAGCGTTGTGGAGGCCATCCAGGAATCGGGCCTCTCCATCCCCTCGGATGTGTCCCTCATCATGTACGACGATTTTGCCTGGACCCGTCTCACCACTCCCCCGCTCACAGTCATTGCGCAGCCCGTCTACGACATGGGAATGGCTGCCGCCACTGCGTTGATCCGGCAGATTGAGGGCAGAAAATCTTCCTCGCCCGCTGGACCGCCGTTGGAGGCGCGACTCGTGCGCCGCGGCTCAGTCGGTTCGCCGAAGGACGTCGGGGTGCTGAGCCAGACGGGCGGCTAGCCCCTGCCAAACCTCTTGCACGCCCAAGAGAAACGACCACACTGGAAGCATCAGGTGAGGAAGCTGACATGCCAAAAGTGGAAGTGGATCTGGATACCGTCGTCCCGCCGGGGAAGGTACGGGAGGCATTGCTGGACTTTAGCCCGCGTCGGCCGGAGATCTGGCCAGGTATTTACCCTCCCATGTACGAGGTTTACCAGGTGGGTGAGACCTTCGCGGACATCAGAGAAGGAAGCAAAGCTCCCGGTGGCGTGATCTGGGCCAAGGAACACTACGACTGGGCAAACCCCGACGAAGTGAAGTGGACGGTCCAGGAGAGTAATTTCTGCGCACCTGGAAGCTACGTGAGCGCGCGAATCACACCCAATGAGTCTGGCGGTTCACGCATTCACATCACGTGGAACCGCAGGCCCACCAGTTTGATGGGGCGATTGGCCACCTTCATGATCGTCGTGACCGGGGTGCGCCAGTGGCAAGCTCCCTGCGAATGGGCCTGAAGAAGTTGGAAGCGAAAGGCGCCACCTAGTCATGATCAAATCCGCAGAGAGCGTTGTCATAGCCCGGACACCGGAGGAGGTCTTCCAATATGTGGCGGACCTTCGCAACGAACCGAGCTGGCACGTTGACATTGCCAGCGTGCCTGGCCAAACCGACCCTGTTCCAATCGTTGGCAGGACCTACCCGCTGAAGTTCAAACCCTTCATGGGCAAGACCGACGGAACTTTCACAGCGTTGGACGTCAGGCACGGCTCACGCTTGCAATACAGAGCCAACTTCGCCGGACTGCAGCCACGCATCACTTATACGGTGGAGCCGGCCGTGGAAGGCGCCCGCTTCACTCGAGGCGTGGAGATGCAACCAAGCGGGGTCAAGGTGCTCATGACCCCGGTGATGGCATACATGGTTCCCCGGCGAAACAAGGTCTTTGTCCAGAACCTGAAGCGCGTGCTGGAGTCCTGAAGGCGGCCTAGCCAACTTCCGATTGCAGGTTCTGCTCGACGACAGCCAAGGTGCGGGCGAGTTCCTCAGTAGGACTGAACTCCACCAGAATGGTCCCTGGATCAAGCTCATCAGTGTGCCCGGGCGGCGTGTAGTACGCTTCGCCGGCTTCGACGATCTCGTCGCCATCAGGCAAGTGCATGGTGAGCCGGCCCTTGACCACGTATCCCCAGTGGTGGCTTTGGCACCGGTCATCCGGCAGCCCCTTGTAGAACGGCGTGAAGTCGCCTCCCTCTTCGAACGTTTCAAAGGCGATGGTGTATCCGTCCGCCTCCCGGTATCGGCCCGCGTAGCCGGTCATGCGCTCAACGCGGGCGCTCTGGTCATCAATCGATAGCTTTGCCATTTCCTTGCTCCTTCTTTGTGATAGCGCGGGTTCAGGCCCGCGCCGTGGTTTCTGCCGCAGCGATGAGCCGGCCCAATCCTTCCCTGCTTGCCCGCGCCCACTCACGCACAGCGAGTGACCTGAGAACAGGAAACCCAAACATGGCCAGCAGACCCGGCAGCCCACTGGCCCGCACCAGCCGGCAGGTATAGGTGACGTCGCTCTGTTCCGAAGCCGCTTCAATTTCGTAACGGTGGACCAGGAGCCAAGCAGCCTTTGTCCCATGCTTTTTTGACTCCAGAGCGGACTCCGTGACCCGTTCAAACATCCAGGGCCGAAGCGCCTCCGTGACCACAGACGAATCCCTCATCCGGCAGATTCGGTCCTCAGCCGTGGAAGTAAACTCCGTTCCGGCAGTTGCCTGCCCCGGAGGGGCCTGCATGGACAGAAGCGTGGATGCCTCGGCCCCTCCCCACATCATGTGATGGGGCAGATCAGCGAGGACGTCGAAAACGATGTCCGGCGGGACAGTGGCATGTTGATGGACTGTCACGGCGATTTCACGATCGAGGACGTTGCCTGCTGTTCGTTGCTGCTTCATTCCGCACCTCCCGTTGGCTTTTTGCGGATAGTCAAAGCATGCGGCGACGGCGGCAGGAAAGGATGGGGAGCATCCCCTATTTAAGGCCCTGGTCTTTGGGGGATTGACGCAGGACGAATGCTGCCGCTTCGCCCCGGCTGCGCAATTGCAGCTTGGCGAGGATGCTGCTGACGTGGTGCTCGGCGGTCTTCGCGCTGATGAACAGGCGATCAGCGATCTCGCTGTTGGTCAGGGCCTCGGCAAGTAAGCTGAGCACTTCGCGTTCGCGCCGCGATAACAGCCCCAGCGCCTTCGGCCCCGTGCGGGCGGGGCCGCCAAGGGCGCGAAGAAGCGCTGCTGCCTTGTCTGCCATGCCGCCGGCACCCGCGTCGTCGAACGCCGCGAGTGCCGCTCCCGCCTCGTGAACAGCCACTTCAGGGTCCGTCTCACGCAGGGCTCCGGCCAGCGATAGATGGGCGCTCGCGGCCTCAAGGGGCATGTTGAGCTCAGCAAAAATCGAAATTGCTGCGTCCAGCCGTTCACGTGCCGAGGCAACGTCCCCCAGGGCGGCTGCGACGCGACCAGCGGCGAGGTGCGATGCCGCAAGTGACCGGGGCCATTGCGTCCGGGCTGCGACTTCATCAAGGCGTTCGGCCGTCGCTCGGGCTTGGCCGACGTCACCTTGTGTCAGCTGGACCTCGGTCAGCAACGCCAGTAGCGGCACCGTGAGCAGCCCACCTCCGACGTGGTGGATCCGGCGATGCAGCAGCGCTGCGGCAACTGCAGTGTCGCCCGCCGCAAGCCTGACTGCTGCCGCCGCGCGAAGCGCGTCCGGCCGATCCTCGAAGCCAGCGAGCAATCGGCTTGCCTCCTCCACCCGGCCCTGCAGGAGTCGCAGTTCCGCCAGCTTGGCAGCGGGGTGCACACAACGCGCACGATGACCGCCTTGGTCCAATTCATCCAGCGTCCTGGTGAGCCAGCCCTCGGCGCTCGCGATGTCACCGGCGGCAAGGAATATCTCCGCGCAACACGTACCGCAGAATTCCAGCAATGCCGGATGGCCTGTACTTTGCATGAAGCGCAGGACGGTCTTATTCCACTGGCTGAGTCGAGATGTATCGCAGGCTTCTTCGCTGGCGCGCGTCACAATGCAGCACACGTCGCCGAAGATCATCTGATCGTGAACTTCCCCGGCGGTTGCCACGACCATGGCCTCATCAACCAGCGTCATGCCTTCCAGCACGTTCCCGGAGGCTATCGTCCCGAGGCCCTGGAGGGCGAGGGCCACGGCCTCAAGGTCCGGGTCATTCCACTTGCGCGCCAACTCAAGCGCAGTCCTGGCATCATCACCCGCAGAGGCTGGGTCGGCCCGTAGCAAACCGCGCGTCAGCGCCATCCAGCCCCGTTCGACGCCTTCCGGCAAGCGGAACGCAAGGCCCTCCGCCCGTGCCAGCCAACCCCGGCTGACCGCCTCGCTACCCAAGGCATCCGCGTATTCGCGGGCCAACCACAAAGCCGTACGAAATGCCGGAGAGTCCTGGCCCAGCCGACGAAAACCGGCGTAAGCAGCTGTGCGCTCCGCAATGGAGCGATCAACGTCGCGAAGCCACCACAGCGCGCGCCCCAATCCATCGTGCGCTGCAGGATCATCCTGGAGCGCCAGCACGGACTCGAAAGCCTCTGCGGCTGCATTCCAGTCGGAAGCAGCGAGGAAGTGATCACCCGCAGCCAGGCCTTCAGACACCGAGGCATTGACCATGTGTTCATTCTGCTCTTGGTGGTGGCTGCACCAACAGCCCTGCGGGGTCCCGGCCCGCAGCCGCCGTTCAGTCGCCCTTCTCCGGCTCGTCCGCTGAGCGCACGCTGCTATGGATGATGCCCAGTTCCTCCAGCTGCGCGGACATCCCGGCACCGTCCGGGGCATAGATCCAAGGGATTCCCGGCGTAGGTTGTCCCCCGGACTTCGACCTGCCGCCGGCGAGCACCGCCTCGCCTACTGAGAGCTGCCGGATGGCGATCGCCCTGACGTTCTGCGGGTGGTGATGTGCGAACTCGGAATAGATGGCTTCGTCGTGCTGTCCGTCGTCGCCTACAAGCAGCCACTTGATGTGGGGGAACTCCTCTGCGAGGCGTTCCAGGGACGTGCGCTTGTGCTCCCTGCCGCTGCGGAACCAGCGGTCCGGGGTGGGGCCCCAGTCAGTCAGGAGCTTCGGCCCCGCAGGGTAGAGATTGCGGGACAGGAACCGTGACAACGTGGGCGCCACATTCCAGGCCCCGGTGGACAGGTACAGCACGGGCGCCGTCGGCGCCGTCCTGGCGATCCTCTCGTAGAGGACGGCCATTCCCGGCGTAGGTGTCCTCGCATGCTCATTGAGCACGAAAGTATTCCAGGCTGCCAGGAAGGGCCGGGGAAGGGCTGTCACCATCACTGTGTCGTCAATATCGGAGACCACACCGAAGTCTGCGTCATCCGCCACGATTTCCACCGGAGCCTCAACAATTCCGGAACTCCCCGATTGCAGGGTGATCGTGTGCCAGCCAGGATCCAGGGCTGCCTCAATGCGGACATCGACGACGCCTCCACGATCGGCTTCGACGTCGTGGACGGTGCCGGCAATCGTTACCTGTACGGAGGCGTGTGCAACGGGTGCACTGATGAAGTTCCGCCAGCCGCGCATGCTCTCCTGCAAGGGGTTGGCATGGCCGGCGGCGTCCCTCGGGTCACTACGGACAACCCGTGCCAGCACCCGGACCCAGGAAGTTGTGCCGTATCCGGTGTACGGGATGACGGTTTCCACCCGACCCCGCCGGATGGCGAGGCGCGTCTGGAACCTCAGCCACGCGTCGTCGAGCCTGACCGCGAGATGACGGCCCTTGTCGATTCCGGGCGAAAGGGGCTGGGCGTCGTCGCTCTTGGACAAAATGCGCGGTTTCTCAGGACGGCGAAACATGCGTCCAGTCTGGCATGCCCGGGCGGAAGGCTACGATACGGCGTTAAGCCAAGTAAGGACGGAGCCGTCGCCTTCAATGTGTTCGGCCAGTTCCGCGTTGAATTTTCGGCCGTAGTCTGCGGTGATGTGCTCCTGGAAGGCTTCCTCGTCGCGGTAGACCTCGAACACGAAATATTCCCGCGGATTGGTTTCGCGCGTGTACGGCAGGAACGTGACGTTGCCCGGTTCTTGCCGGACGTGCCCTGCGAGTTCTGCCATCATTTCAGCGACCCTGTTTTCGCTGCCTTCCTTGACGGTGAATTCCGCGTACAAGGTTTTGGTCATGTCCGGTCCTTTGGTCGATTGAATGGTTGTTGGTTAGTTCGGGGGCAATATTTCGCCCGAACCCCTGGGAATGAGTTCCGTCGGGACGACATACGTCTGCGGCGGGCGGTTGTCGCCGTCGATCCTTGCAAGGATCCGCTCGGCAGCGAGCTTTCCGATCCGTTCAGGGTGCTGGGCAATGACGGTGACTCCGGGCTCCATCATGTCGGCCAGGGTGAAGTCGTCAAATCCGACCAAGGCGACCTTGTGGTGCAACCGGAGGGTTTTCAGCGCCCGCATGGCACCGAATGTCACCAGGTTCTGACTGGAGAAAATCGCCGTGGGAGGGTTCTTGGAAGTGAGCAGTTCCTGTGCAGCCCGGAGGGCCGTTTCCTCGTCGTGAAGATTCTCGCGGACCGCAACCGTGGAGGTCGCGATGCCGGACCTGCTGATCTCGTTCAGGAACCCTGTCCGCCGTTTCACGGCGGTCTGGATATCGGTGCGGTCCCCAAGATAGGCCAACTTGGTGTGGCCATGCTTGATGAGATGCGCGGCTGCCGTCGCGGCTCCCACTTCGTTATCGGTGACTACTGCATCCGCCTCGATGCCCACGGGCTCGCGGTCGATGAACACCAACGGCAGGTCACGGGAGTGTTCCGGAATCATGTACGCCTGGCTCTTGGCGATGGTGGTGAGAACAAGTCCATCCACCCGACGCCCCAGGAAGGCCGAAATCAGCTTCCGTTCGCGGTCCGGATCGTCATCCAGGCTTGAGGCGAAGACTGCGATCCCCCGCTCGCCAAGGGCATCTTCCATGGCGCGGTGGATCTCGCCGCTGAAGGGGTTGGACACGCTCGGAAGCAACAATCCGATGGATTGGGTCTTGCGGCCGGATCGCTTTAGGCTGCCGGCGGTGATGTCCAGGTGGTATTGAAGTTGCTCCGTTGCCCGCAGGACCCGCTGGCGGGTTTCCTCCGAAACGCCTGGTTCGTCGTTGACCACCCTTGAGACCGTCTTGATGCCTACCCCGGCAAGGTCAGCGACGTTTTTCATCGTGGGCGGCCTGCGCGCAGGATCGGGTTGGTAACGATTAGACACCGTTGTCAAAGAAACACTCCTCAACTTCAATTAACACTTGACTGCATTGTGTGAGCTTGGTTACATGTTAGCTGACAACGTTGTCATGGGGGAATCACTCGCCATGAGCAGCCACAAAAAACAGGAGTTTCAATGTTGAGTTCCAAAGCTTCGAGGTCGGCAAAGACCCGCCTTCTTGCCGCTGGTGCAGTACTGACGCTGGGCGCGCTAAGCCTGACTGCCTGCGGCGGCGGCTCCTCGCCTTCGTCCAGCGCGGGCAGCAATGAAAAGATCGGCGTTTCGCTGATCGTGAAGACCACGTCCAATCCGTTCTTTGTGTCGATGCAGGATGGCGCCAAGAAGGCTGCCGAAGCTGACGGCGTTGATCTCAAGCTTGCTGCAGGCAAGGCCGATGGTGACGAAGACACCCAGATCCAGGCCATCGAAAACGCGATCTCCAAGGGCGATAAGGGAATTCTCATCACCCCCAACGGCCCGTCCGTCGTGGATGCCCTGAAGAAGGCCAAGGACGCCGGCTTGTTCGTCATTGCCCTGGATACCCCGCCGGACCCCGCCGACGCCGCTGACATCACGTTTGCCACGGACAACTTTGCCGCCGGCGAGCTGATCGGCAAGTGGACTGCCCAGCAGCTGGCGGGCAAGAAAGCTGTGATCGCACTTGTGGACCTCTTCGATGACAAGGTTGTGTCCGTTGACTATAACCGTGACCAGGGCTTCCTGACCGGCATGGGCATCGACACCGCCGACAAGAAGAAGAACGGCGACGAAGCCAAAACGGGCAAGTACACCGGCGGCAAGGGCGGCGAGTACGAAATCGTCGGCAGCCAGGCTTCCCAGGGCGCCGAAGACGGCGGACGTACTGCCATGGAAACCCTGCTGGCCAAGAACCCCAACATCAACGTCGTCTACACGATCAACGAGCCTGCAGCTGCCGGTGCCTTCGAAGCACTGAAATCCGCGGGCAAGGAAAAAGACGCCCTGATCGTCTCCGTTGACGGCGGCTGCTCAGGCGTGAACAACGTCAAGTCCGGCGTCATCGGCGCCACGGCACAGCAGTACCCGGTGAAGATGGCCGAGCTTGGCGTCAAGGCCATTGTCGACCTCGCAAAGACCGGCAAGAAGCCCGCCAACTCCGAGGGCCTGGACTTCTTCAACACCGGAGTGGAGCTCGTCACGGACAAGCCCGTGGACGGCGTGAAGAGCATCACCACCACCGACGCTTCCCAGATCTGCTGGGGCAAGTAAGTTCAGGAGCAAGCTAAAGTGACCCAGCAACAGACCGCCGGCCCCCCGAGCGCCGGGCACGCTGACCTGGCCGAGGAATTCCTTGACCGCCAAACGCCGCTCAGCAGAATCCGCAACATCCTCCACCGCTACCCCGCCCTCAGCCCGGCCATTGTCCTGCTGATCGCGGTGGTGGTCTTCGGACTCCTCAACGACCGCTTCCTGCGGGTGGAGAACCTTTCCCTGATCACCCAGCAGGTCGCCGTCGTCGGAACCCTGGCCATCGCCCAGACCCTCATCATCCTGACCGCCGGAATCGACCTCTCCGTCGGCGCGGTCATGATCCTGTCCTCGATGGTGATCGCGCAGATGGCCGTCGGCAGCGGAGTCCCGGGTCCCCTGGCCCTCATCGCCGGGCTGATCGTGGGACTTGCTGCAGGCGCCCTGAACGGTTTCCTCGTGACACGATTCCGGCTCCCGCCGTTCATCGTCACGCTGGGAACCCTGAACATCTTCATCGCCCTGACCCTGCTCTACTCCGGCGGCAGCACCGTCCGCGGATCCGCGATGCCGGGTGTGCTCACCTGGCTGGGAAGCACCTTCCCGATCGGGCCGGTCCGCATCTCCACCGGCGTCGTCATGATGCTCCTGCTGTACATCGCCGTCGCCTTCATCCTGGGCAAAACCGCCTGGGGACGGCACGTCTACGCCGTCGGAGATGACAAGGAAGCAGCCCGCCTTGCCGGTATTCCCGTCAACCGCGTCCTCATGAGCGTCTACCTTGCCGCGGGCGCAGTCCTTGCCGTCGGCGCATGGATCCAGATCGGCCGTACCAACGCCGCAAGCCCCAACGCCGGCGTCGATCTGAACCTTGACTCCATCACCGCCGTCGTAATTGGCGGAACCAGCCTCTTCGGTGGCCGCGGCTCCATCTGGGGTTCGCTGCTCGGGGCGCTGATCGTGGGCGTCTTCCGCAACGGACTCTCCCTGGCCGGCCTGGATGTCCTCTACCAGACCCTCGCGGTGGGCATCCTGATCATCATTGCCGTGTCCGTCGATCAGTGGATCCGAAAGGTCAAGTCATGACCATGACTGAATTTGCAGCCTCACAGACCGAAACCCGCGAGCCCATCCTTAAAGCCAGGAACCTCGTGAAGACCTTCGGCCGGGTGGTTGGCCTCGACGGTGTCAACCTTGACCTCTACCCCGGCGAAGTCCTGGCCATCATCGGCGATAACGGTGCCGGCAAGTCCACGCTCATCAAATGCCTTACCGGCGCCGAAGTTCCGGACACAGGAGAAATCTTCGTGTCCGGTCAGCAGGTGCACTTCAAACGGCCACAGGACGCCCGGCTCCACGGCATTGAAACGGTCTACCAAAACCTGGCCGTCTCGCCGGCCCTGGATGTCGCCTCGAACCTGTTCCTCGGCCGTGAAGAACGCCTTCCCGGGCCCCTGGGAAGCCTGTTCCGGATCCTCGACACCAAGGGCATGCGCAGGAAGGCCAAGGAAGAACTCACCCGGCTGGGCATTTCCACCCTGCAGGACGTCACCGTGCCGGTAGAGAACCTTTCCGGCGGCCAGCGCCAGGCAGTCGCCGTCGCCCGCGCCGCGGCCTTCGGATCCAAGGTGGTCGTCCTTGACGAACCGACGGCGGCACTGGGCGTCCGTGAATCCAACCAGGTACTGCAGTTGGTCCGCGACCTCCGCGACCGCGGCCTGCCTGTCATCCTGATCAGCCACAACATGCCCCACGTGTTCGATGTCGCCGACCGCATCCACATCCAGCGCCTGGGCAAATGCGCGGCCACCATCACCCCGCAATCCCACACCATGACCGACGCCGTCGCCATCATGACAGGTGCGGCCAAAGCCTGACGGGCGCCGCCCACCTTCCGTTCCAGCACCGCACAATCCGCTCCAGCGGAACCCCCTTCTCCGTCCGCGGACCTGCCCACAGGTCCGCGGACGGATCCACACCCGGCCGACCAGCCGGCACCGACGAAAGAACCCAGATGCACAAGCCTCCCCCCGGCCCCTCCGCCCAAGACCAGCTGGATGTTGTTGTGATCGGCGAAGCCCTGATCGACATCGTTAATACCCCGGAAGGAACCATCAGCTATCCAGGAGGATCCCCGGCGAATGTCGCCTATGGCCTTGGCCGGCTCGGCGTATCCACGGGGTTGCTCACAGCAATCGGCGAAGACGACCACGGGAACGCCATCACCAACCATCTCCAGAGCGCAGGCGTCCGGCTCCTTCCGGGTTCAACGTCCCTTGAACGCACAGCCACCGCTACTGCCACGTTGGCGGCAGATGGCTCGGCCAGCTACGAGTTCGATATCGCCTGGGAGCTGGCTCCAGTGGCGCCCGCCATGATCCCGAAAGTCCTTCACACCGGCTCCATCGCCACTTTCCTGGCCCCGGGAGCCTCCACCGTCCGCTCCCTTCTTGAGCAAGGACACAAGTCGTGCCTTGTCACGTATGACCCCAATATCCGCCCTGCCCTGCTTGGCAGCCATGCTGAAGCGAAGAGAGTCTTCGAGGACCTGCTCCCGCTCACGGACGTCGTAAAGCTCAGCGACGAAGATGCCCACTGGCTCTACCCGACATCGTCTCCGGACGAGGTCACGTCCCGCCTGCTCGCACATGGTGCGCGCCTTGCCGTCATCACCCTCGGCGCTGACGGCGCCCTCCTCGCCACGGAGAGTGCGAAGTTCAGCATCCCTTCCGTGAAAACCGAGGTTGCCGACACCATCGGCGCCGGCGACTCCTATATGTCCGCACTCATCTTCGGCCTTTTGGCAGAGGGCGAAGAGGGATTTGCGCCGGGAGCACTGGAAACCATCGGAAGAACTGCCTCGATGGCCGCAGCAATCACGGTCAGCCGCTCCGGAGCCAACCCACCCACCGTTTCGGAACTGCAGGCACGGCTGGACATGTCATCCAGCGCAAGGCTTTCTGTTTCGCGGTAACCACGGTCATTCTCCCGATAGGCCTGACTCTTCGATCAAACGGCTGAATCACGACGGCGGCTGGTCGCCCTTTCGGTTCCGAGGAACCAGCGGTTCCCTGGGAACCGTGGCGACCTGCCGCCGTCGTGCGTTTCCCCTCACAGGGACCTTTGACGTATCGCAGGTCACATCGTATGATTAATGAATCGATTCAAGACTCAAGTCGATCCACATGTAACCTTCACCATGCTGAATGAGCACCGCATTGTTCAGTCCTGGATTGGAAGAGTTTTTGTTCCTTGCCAACGACGACAAAGGAGTTCAGCGAATGACCGTCACGCACCGGAGGGATACCCCTTCCACCCAGGACGAGGCCATCGGCCGGAAGGACCCGAAGAAAGCGGCAATGAGCGGCTGGATCGGAAGCGCGCTGGAGTACTACGACTTCGCGCTCTATTCCCTGGCCGCGACGCTGCTTTTCCCAACGATCTTTTTCCCCACGGAGAACCCCACCGTAGGCATCATCGCTTCCCTGGCCACCTATGCCGTGGGATACGTGTCCCGCCCGCTTGGCGCAGTGGTCCTGGGTGCTTACGGTGACAGGCATGGGCGCAAGAAGGTCCTGGTCTTTGCAATGCTGCTCATGGGGTTCGCTACTTTCGCGGTAGGACTCCTGCCAACCTACGGCCAGGTGGGGCTTCTGGCGCCCGTCCTCCTGGTAATCCTGCGTTTGATCCAGGGCTTCGCCGTTGCTGGCGAACTCGGGGGTGCCAGCGCGATGATCGTAGAGCACTCCCCCGATGCCAGGCGCGGCTTCTTCGCGAGCTTCAGCCTTCAGGGCACGCAGGTGGGATCCATCCTCGCCACGGCTGTCCTCATTCCGCTCGCCGCCCTGTTGCCGGATGACCAGTTCCATTCCTGGGGCTGGCGGCTGCCCTTCCTCCTCAGCGCCGTCGTGATTTTGGCCGGCTACATTATCCGCCGCCGCGTGCAGGAGCCGCCCGCATACCTGGCGCAGTCGGAAGAGCCCGGCACCAAACGCCGGTTCCCCCTCGCAGACCTCCTGCGCACCCACCCGTGGGTCCTGGTCCGCTGCGTTGCAATGACGTTCACGAACGTCATCGGCATGGCCACCCTGATCTTCGGCGTATCGTTCGCCACCCAGAAGAGCTATGGCAACGGCTTCTCAAGCAGCGAATTCCTCTGGGTAACCATGGCAGCAAACGTGGCCGCAGTGCTGACTATCCCTTTGTTCGGGGCACTGTCAGACCGGATTGGCCGGCGGACACTCATGGTTGCAGGCGGCATAGCCGGTGGCTTGTTGACCATGGTGTACCTGTGGGCGATCGAACAGGGTAGCCTGCCGCTGATCTTCGTCTGCGTTGTCATCGTCCAGGGCATCCTGTTCCAGATGTGGAACGCCACCTTCGCCACGTTCTTCCAGGAGCAGTTCCCCATGCGGATGCGGGTGACAGGCTTCGCAGTCTCGCAAAACATCGGCCTCATGATCGCCTCGTTCTTCCCCAGCCTGTTCACGGCCATGGCTCCTCCCGGATCAGCGAACATCCCCATGGTCATCGGCCTGACCACTCTGGGCATCTGCCTCGTCTCGGCGCTGGCCACCCTGTTGTCTTCGGACACCAAGGGAAAGACTCTCGAGGACCTTGAGGTCCGCTAGCCTTGGCTTCGCCGGAAGCAGGGTTTCTCCGCCAACGCGGCCCGGATCAGGTCAGAGTTGGATGCCGGTGTATTTGGTTTCCTGGTAGGCCTCAAGGCCTTCAATGCCCCCTTCACGGCCGAGGCCTGATTGTTTGGTCCCGCCGAACGGTGCGGCCGGGTTGCTGATGAGCCCACGGTTGATGCCTGTCATGCCGGCATCAATCGCGTCCGCAACGCGCAGTGCCCTGGTCAGGTCCTGGGTGAAGATGTACGAAGCCAGGCCGTAGGGAGTGGCATTCGCTTCCACGACGGCTTCTTCTTCGGTGTCGAAGGTGTAGATCGCTGCGACGGGGCCGAAGATTTCTTCTTCCCTGATGCTGGCGTCGGCGGGAATGTTGGTTAGGACGGTGGGCTGGTAGTAGTAGCCGGGGCCGTCGATGATCTGGCCCCCAGTGAGGCAGGTTGCGCCCTTGGCGAGGGCGTCCACGACGAGATTGTGGACGGCGGCGCGTTGCTTGTGATCGATCAGTGGCCCTAGACCGGTGCCGGGTTCGTGGCCGTTGCCGACGTTGACGGCGGCGAGGCGCTCCGTGAAGCCTTTGGTGAACTTGGGAGCAATGCCGGCCTGGACATAGATCCGGTTGGCTGCGACGCAGGACTGACCACCGTTGCGGAGCTTGGCGAGGTAGGCCCCTTCGATCGCAGTATCGAGGTCCGCGTCGTCGAAAACGATCAGTGGTGCGTTCCCGCCAAGTTCCATGGAGGTGTTCACGACGTTCTGCGCGGCTTGGGCCAGGAGTACCCGGCCGACTTCGGTGGAGCCGGTGAAGGAGATTTTTCGGATCCGTTCGTCATTCATGATGGCGCTGATCAGATCGCGGGAGTTGCTCGTCACGACGACGTTCACCACACCGGCGGGCACACCTGCTTCCTGGAGGACCTGGGCAAGCAGCAGGGAGGTAAGCGGGGTTTGGGCGGCAGGCTTGAGGATGGTGGTGCAGCCAGCGGCCAAGGCCGGGGCGATCTTGCGGGCGCCCATGGCCAGTGGGAAGTTCCACGGGGTGATCAGCAGGGAGGGGCCGACCGGGCGTTTGGACACTGCCATGTGGTAACTGGAGCCAGGTTCGACGCCGAACTGGCCTTCGGTGTGGATCCGTCCGGCGGATTCTGCGAACCAGCGGAAGAACCCTGCGCCGTAGTCTACTTCGGCTTGGGCTTCGGCCCAGGGCTTGCCCATCTCGTCCACGATCAAGCGGGCGAAATCGTCGCGGCGGGCGACTATGCCCTGATACGTGCGCGCGAGGATGTCGGCACGGTCCCTTGCCGGTGTTGCTGCCCAAGCATCCTGGGCAGCGCAGGCGGCATCCAGTGCCAACGCACCGTCCTGGATAGAGCCGTCAGAAACGTGCGCCACCGTTTCGCCGGTGGCGGGGTTGATGACCGGCAGCGTGGCTCCTGTGCCGGATGATATCCATTCCCCGCCGATTAGCAGCCGGGTTTCAATGAGGTTCAGAGTCGTTCCAGTACTCATGGGCATTGCTCCACTTTCAGACGTTGTTGGGAAGGGGCGCAGGGCCCGACTGATGCCGGGCCCTGCGGGGGGCCTAGAAGGCGGTGTATCCGCCGTCTACCGGGAGCGTCGCTCCGGTGATGTAGGACGCTTCCTTGGATGCGAGGAAGAGGATGGCGTCGGCGATCTCCTCGGGGGTGGCGAGGCGTTGGAGCGGAATTTGGCCCTCGCGCTGGCGGCGATAGGCCTCGGGGTCGGGCCTGCGCTGGATTGATGCTTCGATGACCGGAGTAATGGTTAGCCCCGGAGCGACAACGTTGACGCGGATGTTCCGTGGAGCCCACTCGATCGCGGCGCCCTTGGCGAGCATGATCAGGCCGCCCTTGGCCGCGGAATACAGGACCTGGCCAGGCATTCCGACCATGCCCAGCCGTGAACTGACCAAGACGAAGGAGCCTCCCGCCGCGGGCATCAGTGGCGCGAAGTGCTTCATTACCAGGAAGGCGCTGAGCAGGTTGCTGTGGAGCACATTCTTCGCATCGTCATGGTCCATCTCCGTCAGCGGGCCGGTGACTTGCAAGCCGTGGTTAATGACGACGACGTCGACCGTGCCGAACGCTTCGGCGGCCTGGCGGGCGAGGCTTTCGACAAAGGCTTCGTCGTTAAGGTCCCCCGGGACGTACAGGTCATCGGTGTGCGCGGTATCGAGGTGCTCCCTGCGGCCGGTGAGCAGCAGACGGGCACCTTCGCGACGGAAGTGCGAACTCACCGCCTCACCGATTCCACTGCTGGCTCCTGTCACCACGACAGTGGTTTTGTCTAATCTCAAGTCAGTCACTCCATCGTGAGGTTGATTGTTCGATGTGGGTTGGGGGCGAAGGCCCGTCCCCCAGCGGTTAATTGAGGAATCCGCGCGCGTCCACCGGCCACCGTTCCAGTGGCGCTCCGGTGCTGTCGGTGACGATGTACTCCTCGAAATTGACCACCACCGGGCAGACGTGGTTTGGCACCACGGGTAGCACGCTCCCGACGCGGGGATGGAATCCGTCCCCGGGCAGAGGAAGGAAGCCGTTGTACTCGTTGTGGGTTTTGACGTGTGGTCTGACGTCGAGGTTCTGCTGGGTTGCGAACGCCTGCATCCGGTCGATGTTGTCCTGCATCACGTCGGACAGCACGATTGGTGAGGGCGTATCGATCCGATCTACGAGCGTCCCTAGAGCTTGCTGAATGCGGTTCACGCTGTGTTCCTTATTCTTCATGTCCTATGCCTCCGTGCAGACCATCTGGATCTCGACCGGGCTCCTGCGCGGCAGGCCGGCAACACCGATCGCAGTACGGGCGTGCCGTCCGTTTTCACCCAGCACCCCGATGAGCAAGTCACTGGCTGCATTGGCGACCTGCGACTGCAGGCCGAAGTCCGGTGTACTGGCCACAAAGACAAGCATCTGCACGATGCGGACCTTGTCCAGGTCGCCCACTGCTTGGACGGCGGCAGCAAGTGCGTTGAGCGCTGCATGGCGGGCAAGCTCCTGGGCTGTTTCAAGCTCAACCTCGCGGCCGACGATGCCGGTGCCCAGAAGTTCGCCGTCTTTGTACGGCAGTTGGCCTGAGATGTAAATGCTGGAGTCCACCGAGCGGTGTTGAAGGTAGTACGGGTTGTGAGCGAGGCTGGGCAATTTCAAGCCGAAAGCACGCAACCGGTCATATGGCGAGCCGGACACGCCATTGGCGACCAGCCCGATGCGAGAATCAGCCGGGGTAAAGGGAAGACTCATATCGACGCTTTCACTAGCTGTGGGAAGAGGACTGTCCGGCCGGGGAAACCTGCATACTGTGGACGCTCATGAACCGTTCCGGACGTACGAAATCCAGGCCGTCGAACGTCTGTAATCCGAGTGCCTCCCGGGCGGCGATCTCGCCATATCCAGCGGCCATTTTGAAGCCCCCGCCGGAGAACCCGGTGGCGCAGTAGACCCGGCTACCGGCGTCCAAACGCCCGAGCAGCGGGTTTCGGTCGGTAGTGAAGAGGTCCGGGAACGCATCCGAGCGGACGATGTTTGGATACAGACCGGGGAAGAACTCACTCACCGTCTCGGTCGTCTCCGCAACCTCTGCCGGAGTAAGTTCCCTGGGAACCGCATCCGGGTTCCGTGTAGGCGTTGGCCGGAAATTCAGCGTTGCCTTGACGGTGACCCCGTCAACTGCGGGTGCACCATACATGGATCGGTCTCCGGAGAGCCGCACGAAGACGGGGAACCGTTCTGGAGAGAAGAGTGCGGGATTTTTCGCGACGAACCACGTGAGGAAGACCCTGTTGGGTTGGGTGTGTGCCTGGAGCGACTCCGGCATGAGCTTCTGTGACCAGCCGCCGGACGCGACGATGACATTCTCGAACGTCCAGGACTTGTCCCCGGAGGTCACCACAACGCCGTCTACGGTTTCCCGGATCCCGTCTACCGGGGTGTTGGTTAGTACTCTGGCACCGTTGGCCTCGGCTGCGGAGATCGCAGCCGTGACGGCCCGGTCCGTCCTTAGAGCGCCACCGTTGGGGTCGAATACAGCGATATCGTCCGCACGCAGGTTGTGCTGCGGGTACCGCTCGGCCATCTCGGCATGGGAGAGAATCTGGTGCGCGACTCCGGTCACCCGCGCCGACTCGAGCAGCTGTGGAATGTACGGGCCATTCGCCGTGCCAATGTAGATTCCACCGCAGCGCAAAAGGATGTCCTGTCCGGTTTCGTCCTCAAGCTCGGCCCAGAGCCGTTGGGAGCTGTGCAGGATGGGGTTGAAGCCCGGATTTAGGTTGAGCATTCGGAACAGGCGGGTGTCGCCGCCAACGGCGCTGCGTCCGTGGGCAGGGAGCTGCGCTTCGAAGCCGACCACCGAATCGGACAGCCGGGAGGCCTGCCAGAGGGCCATACTGCCAATGGTGCCGAGGCCGATGACGGCCAATTTTCCATCTGTCATTTCAGAGCACTTTCTCGAGGAAGGACTGGGTGCGGGACTCTTGCGGGTTGGCGAGGACTTCCCGGGCGTCGCCGCGTTCGACGACGTAGCCGTCGTCCATGAAGATCAGGGAGTCGGCCACTTCGCGGGCGAAGCCCATCTCGTGGGTGACCACCACCATGGTCATGCCCTTCTTGGCCAGCTCTTTCATGACTGTCAGGACTTCTCCGACCTTTTCGGGGTCCAGTGCAGATGTTGGTTCATCAAAGAGCATGATCTCCGGGTCCATGGCCAGGGACCGTGCGATCGCCACGCGTTGCTGCTGCCCACCGGAGAGCTCGGCCGGGTATCGGTCACCAAACGCGCCGAGCCCGACACTTGTCAATAGTTCCTGGGCTCGTTTGGCTGATTCCTTCTTGTCCGCGCGCTTGACCAGGACCGGTCCGGACATGACGTTCTCCCGGGCGGTCATGTTCGGAAACAGGTTGAAGGACTGGAAGACCATTCCAACCCTGGTGCGCTGCTGGGCCAGCTTCTTCGCTGGCAGGGCGTGGTAGGCCTTATCGGTTTCGTAGTAGCCGAAGTCCTCGCCGTTGACCTTCAGGACACCGGAGTCCACGATCTCAAGACCGTTGATGCAGCGAAGGATAGTGGACTTTCCCGAGCCGCTGGGGCCGATGATGCAGCAGATCTCTCCGCTGGCGATCTCCAGGTCGATGTCCTTCAGGACTGTCTTGGGCCCAAAGGACTTTCGGATTTTCTGGGCGAGGATAGTGCCGTCGGTGTTCATCGGGCGATACCTTCCGGGTCTGTCAGGACAGCGGGTTTCGACTTCCGGGGAAGCCGGGCGGTTGCGCGGGAGTACTTCTGTTCGAGCTTGGACTGCGGGTAGCTCAGCAGCAGGGTCATGACCAGGTACCAGAGGCTGGCCACGATGAGCAGCGGGATGGTCTCAAAGGTGCGGGCGTAGATCAACTGGGTGCTCTGCAAAAGCTCGGCCACGCCGAGGACGCTGACCAACGACGTTTCCTTGAACATTCCGATGAACTGATTGCCGGTTGCCGGAATGATGGACGGCATGGCCTGAGGGATGATGACCTTGCGCATCCTCATGGATGCGCTCATTCCGAGCGAGTCGGCGGCCTCGAGCTGGCCCTTGCCAACCGCGGAGAAGCCGCCGCGGATGATCTCGGCCATGTAGGCAGCCTGGTTGAGGGTAAGGCCCACGAGTGCTGCGGTGATCGGGCCCATGATCGTGTTGACGTCGATGACAGTGCTGATGTCAGTGAACGGGATCCCGATGCTCAGGTTGGGGTAAAGGGCGGAGATATTGAACCAGAAGATCAGCTGCACCAAGACCGGGGTACCCCGGAACAATGTGATGTAGAGTCCGGCTGTCATGGAGACCGGCTTCACATGCGAAGCCCGCATGATCGCAAGGGCAAGCCCGAGCAAGGTTCCCAGTGCCATGCTCGCAACCGTGAGGAAGATCGTGAGCATGAGCCCGCGCAGGATCGTCTCAGCGAAGAAGTACTTCCCAACGATCTCCCACTTGAAGTTGGAGTTTGTCAGGACGGAGGTGAGAATCCCGACGCCGACGAGGATGCTAAGGATCCACCCTGCATATTCGGAGCGGGTCCGAAGCCGGAGCCGTGGCTTGAGGGCTGCATCAATGCTTCCCATGGCAGCTTTGTTTCCTTTGTCGATTGCCGTTGTCATTCAGGCACCTGCTAGTTCAGCTTGGCGTCGGTGATGGCCCCAAACTCGAGGCCCCAGGTTTTGAGCGCCTCTTTGTACTCCGGGTCCCCGAGGATCGATTGGACTGCTGCCTGGATTGCCGGGGTCAGCGGCGAGCCCTTCTTCAGCGCAACTGCCGTGATGCCGGTTCCCCCGACGTTGAGGGGAGGGGTTAGCATCTGGAAGGAGCCCGGCTGCTGCGTCTGTGCCCAGGCGAGTGCCGTGGTGTCGTAGAGGATGCCGTCGATCCGCTTGGAGTGCAGCTGTACCAGGGCTTCCTGGATGTTGGGCAGCGTCACAGCGTTGATCGCGGGCTGTCCCTTGGAGGTGCAGGTCATCTCGTTCAGGGCCGGAAGGCGCAACAGTTGGCCGGTGGAACCCTGGGTGACGGCGATGTTCTTCCCACATAGGGTCTCGTTCGTGAGTTTCTGCGGGTTTCCGGCGGTCACCCCGATGGAGCTGCCAGCCTTGAAGTAGTCGATCATGTCCACGACCTTGAGCCGGTCCTCGGTCTTGGCCATGGTCGAAACCGTGAAGTCGAAGCGTCCGCCGTCAAGGCCCGGAATGATGGTGTCGAACTTCGTGTCCTCGAACTTCACCTTTACGCCAAGCTTCTTGGCAATAAGCCGGGTGATGTCCGGGTTGAGGCCGATCGGGGTTTTGTTGTCTTCGGCAAGGAAGACGGTCGGCGGGTAGTGCAGGTCCGCGGCCACCGTGAGCTCGCCCTTGTCCTTGTAGGACTTCGGCAGGAGGCTCACAGCCTTCGGATCTGGCTGGACACCCTCCGAGATGTCCCTCAGGCCAAGTTCGGTGGGGCTGGCCGAAGGTTCACTACTGGCGGCGTTGCCGCATGCGCTCAAGCCAATAAGGAGGGCCAGTGCGGCCACAGCGGCGTGGACCTTGTTTCGTGTCTTCATCGTGTTTTCCTTGGAATTTCTTTGGGTTGGGATGGTGGGGTTACAGGAAAGGCGTGCAGTGGTGCCCGCTGGACGCGGTAATGAACGGGACGGAGCCTTGCGTCACCTCACGGGTTCGCCGTCGAGGTCTGGACCGCAAGGAACCGGTCAGGGCTTATGAGCGGGATCGTGTTGTCACTGGCGCCTTGAAGGGCGTAGTCCGCGGCGATTTCGCCGAGCGCAGGTGCAAGCTTGAACCCATGCCCGGACAGGCCCGTGAGGACGGTAATGCGGTCCTCACTACCAAGCCGCCCAACGATCCCGTGGCCGTCCTGGGTGTAGCCCTCCATGTAGGCGGCGACCCGGACAGGATCTGGATAGAGTGCCGGGAAGGAATCGGCGACGAGTTGCCTGAATGCCGTTATTTCGTCGACGGGGACTGTCCGGTCGAGGGCGTCGGGGTCAGCCACCAGACGGTTGACGGTGCCGGACAGGCCTAGTTTCAGCCCGTTTCCGTCCATCGCCGGCAGTCCATAGAACTCTTCAGGCGTTGTGCGTATGAAGCATGGGAAGTTGGCCGGATCAAATGCCCCGCGTTCCTTCGTGACGAACCACGCTGATACCGCCTTGCGAACCTGCAGGAGTGGCGCGAGTTCCGGAAGCAGCTTCGCCGCCCAGGGGCCGGTAGTGACTACAACGTGGTCGTATCGCTCGTTTCGTCCATGGGCGCTGACCCAGACCCCGCCGTTTTTGACTTCCACCCCTTCGACCGGGGTGTAGGTGCGTAGTTGGGCGCCCAGCGACTTGGCCCGGTAGGCGGCCTTCAGCACCGCAAGCTCAGGGCGAAGATAACCTGCTTCACGGTCAAGGACCACGGCGTCACCCTCGTGGAACGGATGGTGCGGCCAGCGGGTGCGTGCCTCGTCGAGCGGAATGATGGAGGCGTCGACCCCGAACTTATCGATGGAGTTGCTGACGTTGGCCATCTGCGATGAGGACTCCCCCAGCATGAGATTGCCGGCAAGTGTGAGCAGATTGGTGCCTGTTTCACCCTCGAGTTGTTGCCAGAGTGCCTTGGCAGTTCGAAGCAGTGGCACGTATTCAGGGTCTTCGAAGTAGGCGGTGCGGAAGATACGGGATTCGCCCGCATGGGCGCTACGGTCATGGGCAATTCCGAACTGCTCGTACCCGACTACATCCACGCCCTGTGAAGCCAGGCGCCAAGCGGACATGCTGCCCGCGGTTCCGAGCCCGATGACGGCCACTCTCTTCTTGGTGGTGCTCATTTCTTAAACCTCCTGGGTTAGGACCATCACGAGTCCGTCAGCGGCGATCGCGGGACTCGTGGTGATGATCATGGGTATCCCGGCTTGATTCGCCCTTACTTCGTGGATGACGTCGCCGAAAAGGTCACTGACCTGTCCAAGAAGCCCGCCCTTGGAGACAGGCTTGCCAAGTTCGACGGTCGGTTGCCACCAACCACGCACCGGCGAGCGAATCCAACTCCACCCTTGCTGGTGCTCGGTCTGGCCACGGGTCTGCTCTACGTCATAGGGGAGCATTCCCAGGGTCGCAGCCACATTCCGCAGGCCCCTGACATGAATGGCGACAGCCTTGGGGTCGATGATCCCGCTGCCTCCTGCCTCAGCGGTGATCGCCGGAATACCGGCATCTGCGGCAGCAGAACTCGTGGTGCCGGTTGTGACCCGCGCATCGGCAGGCTGCCTGATCACATGCTCGGTCCCGTACGCCACCGCGATCCGCCGCGCAGCCTCACCAACGGGTGACTCGTCGTAAATAACTACCGGCTCAATAGCTTCCGGCAGATCTCCGGAATGCAGGTCTATGACGTAGTCGGCTCCCCGGATGAAGCGCTCGAACACATGGTGTGCCAGCACGTCCGAAAAGCTGCCCTTCGGGTCGCCGGGGAAGCACCTGTTCAGATTCTTGCCATCCACTGGAACGATGAAGGGCGTTCGGCCCATGTAAGCCGGGACGTTGACCACGGGAACCGCGGTGATGATCCCCCTCAGTTCCGCAGGATTGACCCCCGAAACGAACTCCCGCAGGGCAGCCATGGCCGCGTACTCACAGCCATGGACCCCTGCGAGAACCGTCAGCCGAGGCCCGGTCTCCCGGCCATGGATCTCGATGTACGGCACATCCAAACCGCCGCCAGGGAGAGCAGGGATGTGGAAGTGGCCGCGAATCACGGGCTCTTGGCTTCCGAAGCCACCATGCATTTGGGTGTCCTATCCGACCGAACTGTCGGACAATCGTGTCCGACATGATTGTTTGATACTATCGTTTGGTGATCTAGTGTCAAGGCCCACTCCAAAGTGCGGGTGGCTGCCATTAGCCGATAGGGGTGTGAGCGCAATGGAGAGTCAACCTTCCTCCGAGCCAGCAAGGACGTCTCTCGCGAGAACGCTCGCGCCTCGGGTTGCGGAGCGAACAACACTCGTGGATCAAGTGGCGCACCGAATCAGGAGGGAAATCATCCTGGGGACCCTCGACCCTGGCCGGCATCTTGTGGAAAAGAGGCTCGCCGAAGATCTGTCCGTAAGCCGCGGGACAGTCCGCGAGGCCCTGACGCGCCTTGCCGCAACCGGGCTGGTCGAATTCTCGCCGGGTTCGGGTAATAGGGTTCGATACTTCAGCGATGGCGACATCGCCGAGATCGGGGAAGTCTTCGCAGCGCTCGAAGGGCGGGCGGCCATGCACGCGGTACTTCCCCCGCCCGTGGAGGTTGAGAAAGAGCTAAGGCGCATCGCCGAGCGCATGCGGGGGCTTCGTCTGCCGGAGGACGTAGACGATCTCATGAGGTTGGACCGTGAGTTCCATGGAACGCTGATGAATCAGCAGCCAAAGACCAAACTGGTGGAGGCATGGCAGAGTCTGGAGTCGCTTCTCGCGGTCATGATGGTGCCGATAATGCGGCGCGGCGTTGGTACCGCCGACAGCCAGGCGGACAGGCATCTCCTGCTGGTCGACGCGGCAATGAGCGGAGAGCCCGAACTGCTCATCAAGGGTCTCGAAGAGCACTACTACCAGATCTGATATCTGGATACAGCGAACGGCCTCTCATGGTTCACAAGAGGCAGCTTGAGGTCCGCTAGCTGGACGACGCTTGGGTCGCCCGCCTCCGCAGCCATGCACGGCGCACCTGCTCGCGGATGGTGCGCTGGCTACGCCGGCTGACCAAGATCACTGCAGCAACGCCGGTGACAAGGACTGCTGCGCCACCAACAGCCACGGCCCATCGGGCACCGAACTCTGTGCCGATCCAGCCCATGAGGGGTGCTCCGATTGCCGTGCCGCCTTGCAGGATGGCCAAGTACAGCGCGAGGACGCGTCCCCGGAATTGGGGCTCGACCGACAGTTGGATGGTGGTGTTGCAGCTGTTGAGGAACGTGATGGAAGCAAGTCCCACCGGGACGAGGACGGCCGCGTAGATCCAGAAAGTTGGCGAGATGCTGGCCAGTAGGGTGAAGACACCGAGGCACAGCGCGCCCCCGAGCATGAAGCGCAGTCGTGGACCCGAGCGGCGGGCCGCAAGCAGGGCACCGGCGAGGGTACCCACGGCCATGATGGAGCCAAGAAGGCCGAATTCTTCAGGTCCCATGCCAAACTCCGCCGTGGACATCAAGGAGTTCGTCACTTGGAAGTTCATGCCAAAGGCACCCAACAGCCCCACCATCAGCAAAATGAGGACCAGGTCAGGGCGTTGGCGCACGTACTGCAGGCCTTCGGTTAATTGGTGCTTGCCGCGGGCCACCGGCGTTGCCGGCTCCAGCTCGGCGGCCTTAACCCGGGAGAGGGAAACGATGACGGCCACAAAGCTCGCTGCGTTGAGAAGGAACACCGGACCCGTGCCGATCCATGCAATGAGCACCCCGGCGATGGCAGGGCCGGTCAGCCTGGCGCTGTTGAAGGATGCAGAGTTCAGCGCCACGGCGTTGGAGAGCTTCTCCGGGCCAACAAGTTCCGACACGAACGCCTGCCGGGCCGGTCCGTCGATTGCGGCAGCCAGTCCCAGGGCAAGGGCGGCGAGGTAGACGTGCCACAACTGGGCCACGCCCGTTACCACCAGAAGGCCAACGATCAGCCCGCAGATTCCCATGGCCGTCTGGGTCCAGAGGAGGATCACGCGCTTGCGGTAGCGGTCGGCCAGGACGCCCGCATACGGCCCAAGAAGGAGCATGGGCAGGAATTGCAGCGCCGTGGTGATGCCCACTGCGGTTCCGGAGTGATTCGTGAGGACCGTCAGGACCAGCCAGTCCTGTGCCACCCGCTGCATCCAGGTACCGACGTTGGACACCAGCGCACCACCAGCCCAAAGCCGGTAATTGGGGCTCTCGAGGGCACGGAACATGGCACTCACTTGGCGCTCATCTCCTGCATGATGCGCGCGGCCCGGCTGAGCGTCAGCCGATCCTCCGCACTGAGTCCCGCTACGCGCTGGGCCAGCCAGGCAGTCCGCTGGCTGCGGGCCTCGGCCAGGACTTCCTGGCCCGCCGGAGTAATGCTGATGTGGACCTGCCGGCCGTCTTCGGGGTTGGCCTGCCGGGACACGAAACCTTGCCCGGACAGGGCGTTCACGATCCGGGTCATCGACGGTGCCTGGACGTGCTCCAGCTCGGCCAGTTCCCGTAACGTCTGCGAACCGGAGTTGAGGTGGGCGAGCACCGTGTACTGCCCAGGGGTAATCACCTCGCCGGTCGCTTCGATTCGCAGCCTGCGTGATGTTCGCATCACTGCGGTTCGAAGATCAATGGCAAGGACGTCGGCTTGAATCTCCGCCGGTCCGTCGTCGATAGCTGCGCTCACAGGGAGACGCCTCCTGAGGTTTGGCATAATAGTTAGCAGTGCTAATTAGCTCCGCTAACTATTATGATCCTCCCCCGGCGGCCTGTCCACGGAATGTGATCAGGCCAATGCCACAGTCACGCCCTGCTATGGACCACCTCTTCGTTGACCGACGAGCCCGGGGCGGCGGCCAACTCCTCCACCAGCTTCCGGGCGCCGCGCACTGCGATGGCCACGCTCATCAGGGTCGGGTTCATGGCAGTAGCCGTCGGAATCAGCGCGTTCCCACCGACCACCAAATTTCCGTAGCCCCATACACGTGACCATGGGTCCGCAACGGACGTACCGTCGTCGGATGCGCCCATACGCATGGTCCCCTGGTAGTGGAGGCTGGAGCCGTTTGGCATGAGCCGCGGTTCTGCTACGAAGACCCCCAGCGCCTTGCCCGCCCGGAGCAGCCGTGCGGTGGCATCTTCGATTTCAACGTGCTCCCTCTCGGTGAGGGCGTAGCTGATGGTCATGTTCGGGAAACCGCGATAGTCCAGCTCGTTGTCGTCAAAAGTCACGCCGTCCTCAAAACGCGGGTGCTTGCGCATGCCATAGCCCATATTTACGTAGCCCCAGCGGTTCCGTGCGTAAGGAGCATCAGGGGCCATGGGGAACGGTGTCGTTTCGGAATACATGACCTGGACGGAGAAGGGATGCTCCGGTTCCGAGAAGGGGATCCGGTTGACGGCAGCCACGGGATCGGCTGGGTTCTGGGCGCGCCGTGCAAGTTCGGCCTCCAGATCCGATTCGCTCGCAAACCGTTCCATCTTCTCCGGATCAAGGGCGACTGTGGAGATGACCACCGGATGTTCCGTGAGGTAGTGGCCCAGCGCGGCAGGCCGAACGCCGGAAGCCCACAGCAATTGCGGCGACCGGAAAGCATCCGCGGCCACCACGACTACGTCTGCCGGGACAAAAGTGGTTTCTCCCGTGCGAAGGTTTTCCACAGTGACACCGGTGGCCCGTTTTCCCTCCGTTTCCACCCGGCGTACCAGGGTGAGATCACGGAGTTCGAAGCGCCCGGACAACGGAGACCCGGGATCGATGAGTGGACCGAGGACAACATCGGCACCTGCCCATCGCATGGAACCGTCAGGCTGGGGATCGCCCGCGACGGGCAGGGTACCCACCCCATAACCCTCCGGCAGCTCGCCGGCGAACTCTTCTTCCAGGAGCGACCGAATGGCGGCCCCGACTCCCGAATCGGCGAACGCTGCGCTCTGCACATGGAGGAGGCCCTTCGCCGAGGTGATGAGGTTCTCCCACTCGTCGTCGGCGATGAACGGGATCTTCTCACTAAAAGCCGGCGACGGCGTTGCGCACGTCCAGTGCGCCCCCTGCCCACCGACGTTGGTCGCCGCCGCTGCGGCCGGGAAAGTTTGGGCGTGGGCCGACCCCGGTCCGCCGAAATCAAGGAGGTGGGTACCTTGGCGGGCGGTGAACATGCCTTCAGTCACGGTCCCGGCAGGAATACCCAACGACTCCCGGAACGCGCCGGACTGCGGCCCCTGCGACATCTCCCGTGCCCTGGCCTTCTGATCGGGGTCGGCAATGTTGCGGACGCTTTCGCCTGGCCGGCCGGTCAACTGCGGGCCGGCTTCAAACATGATCACGTGGGCGTCGGGGGTGCCTTCAACCAGCAACCGTGCGTACGTTGAGCCGATCGGCCCGCTGCCAACAATGGCAATGGTCGGATTCTTGGACATTGTTTCTCCTTGGTGCAAGGTCAGGCCGAAAGGGTTTCGGAGACTTCTGGGCGGGTGGTTTGTGGTTCGTCCGCCAAGCGTCCTTGCGGTAGCAGGACGGCGGCGATGATCCCAATGGCATAGGTAACGGCGAGCGCGAGGAAGATCGGAGAGAACACAGCCCCATAGATTCCCGCGACAACGTCCTGGGTTTCAGGCGGAGCCTGGTGAACGGCGTGGGGCGTGAGGTTTGCGGCGTCCATTCCTGCGGGGAGCAGCGCTGCGACGCCTGAACCAATGGTTCCGCCAATAATGGCAGTGGCTACGGTGGAGCCAACCTGCCGCACGAGGTTGACCGTTGCTGTGATGCTTCCGGTCTGGTTGGCTGGTGCGGCGCTTTGCACTACCGCAACAATGAGGCTCATGAACGATCCGGTCCCCATTCCAACGAAGCCCATGACGATCATCGGCACCCACAGGGGAAGTCCGATCGGCAGCCAGGCCATGACAAACAGCCCTGCCGCCCCCATGCACGTCCCAATAATGGGAAAGATCCGATAGCGGCCGGTGCGGCTGGCAAGCCATCCGGTGAGGAGGTTGCTGACCAGCATGCCCAGGACCGTGGCTATGGGCACCAGCCCGGATACTGTGACGCTGATCCGGTAGGCCATCTGGAAATAGGTGGGCAGGTACGCGGTGATGGAGAAAAGCCCGACGCCGATAATCGCGGAGAGCGCGGTGCCGGCGGCTATGGTCCTGTTGGCGAAGAACCGCAAAGGGACGATTGGCTCGGGGGCGCGGCGCTCGATGATGAAGAAGGCCATCAAAGCCACCACACTGACGGCCAGGGCGCTGATGGCCTGTGCACCAAGGCTTCGTTCGGCGGTCCATGTGACGCCGAGGACCAGGAAGACCAGGCCCAGCGTGAAGGCGCATGCACCGGCCACATCGTAGTGCCTCGGAATCTGGCCCCGCTCAAGTCGGGGAACCGCAACAAAGGCCAAAACCAAGGCAACAACGCCCACGGGGATGTTGATCCAGAAAACCCAGGACCAGCCCCAGTAGTCTGTGATCGCTCCGCCGAGGACGGGCCCTACCAGGATCGCAATTGGAAACGCCGCCCCGATGGCCGCCAGGTATCGCGGACGCTCACGCGGTGTGGTCACCTTGGCAACAATGGTCTGCGACATGAGCTGCAGCCCGGCTGAACTCATTCCCTGAATCACCCGGGATGCAACCAGCCAGGTGATGTCCTGGGCGAATCCGCAGGCCAGGGATGCGAGCAGGAAGATCACCAGGGAAGCGAGAAAGACGCGTCGCGGCCCGAGCACGTCCCCGAGTTTTCCCAGCACGGGCAACAGGACGGTACTGGCGAGCGTGTATCCCACCACAACCCAGCTCATAAGCTCCAGGGCGCCGAGTTCCCCGGCGATGGTGGCAAGTGAAGTTGAGACCACCGTGTGGTCCAGTGCCCCCAGGAAGGACACGCTCAGAAGGGAGGCGACGAGGAACCGAAGTCTCAAAGTAGAAAGTGGCATGGGGTTTCTGCCCGAACGATCGGGCTGTCGACGCGACGGTTTGTGCCTCGGCAGCATCCTCACTGCCGAGAACGGATCCTGGTGGGGATCCCGACGCCACTTTCATTTTAGATCACACTTTGGTCTAAAAGCAACAAAAGATTGTTCTTCTTAGACTCTGGAGCGGGCGCGGTTTCGGTTCCTCGCTCGAGGCACAAGAGGGCCCTCGACGGCGGCACCCACCATACCTGTCAACTCACCAATGCCTTCCACCACCATGCGCACTTCGTCACCAGCAGTGAGCGGTGCAGGGTTAAGTTCGCCGCGGCGACCCCATAGTTCACCCAGGCACCCACCATTGCCGACGGTGCCGGAGCCCAGGACATCGGCAAAAACCACCCTCGAGTTCCTCGAGGCGTAGGAGACGAGCTCGGGGAAGGTCCACCCCATATTGGAGACCAGGTCCTCCCCCACCCGTTCACCATTGACGAAGACCTCTGCCCTCAGTGCCAGGAACCCATCAGCGTCCACGTACGGTTCCAACTCATCTGCCGTGACGATCCACGGCCCAAGGCTGGTGCCAAAGTCCTTTCCCTTGGCAGGGCCCAGACGGACCTTCATTTCCCTCGACTGGATGTCCCTCGCGGACCAGTCGTTCATGATTGTGTAGCCGAAAATAGCTTCGGCTGCCCCATCGCCGGAAAGGTTGGCGCCTCCGGGGCCACCAATCACGGCAGCGATCTCCAGTTCGAAGTCGAGTCGCTGCGTCACCGGCGGAATGACAGGCTCACCAGGCCCCAACACCGTGTGGGGATTCGTGAAATAGAACGTTGGCGCCTCGTACCACTCAGGCACCACTTCGCTCTTGCCGTCAACGGAAGCACTGACGCCTTCAACATGTTCCTCGAAGGCAACGAAATCCCTGATCGCCGCCGGAACCAACGGCGCAAGGAGCTGGACAGCGTCCAGCGGCCGTCCGCCGTCGTGGTTCACCCGACCGAACAGTTCACGGGCGCCTGCCAGACCGCGGGCCAGGACCTCGGCAACCCGCAGGCCATTGGGAAACGGTACTGCTTTGTCCCCAATGATGAAGCCCTCGCCAACTTCGGCGCCGTCCTGCCAGCGCGCAATCTTCATGCCCGCACCCGCTGCGCCAACAATGCCTCGGCATTGCCGGAAAGGATCCTGTCAATCACATCATCCGGCAGCCCTGCGGCGCAGACCTCGGCGACAGGGTCTTCCGGGCCCATATCGAACGGGAAATCGCTACCCATGAGGACCTGGGAGGGCCCCGCGACTTCCACGAGGTGGCGCAATGCCGATGGATCGTGGACCACAGTATCGAACCAGATCCGTCGCAAATAGCTCGATGGCTCATGACTGCAACCGTGGGCTTCCGGACGTACCCGCCAAGCGTGGTCGGAACGGCCGATGGCCGTGGGGAGATATCCACCGCCGTGGGCAGCGAGGATTTTCAGGCCGGGGTGACGGTCCAGCACTCCCGAGAAGATCACGTGCGAAAGTGCTACAGCGTTTTCGGCTGGCTGGCCCACGGTGTTGGACAAGTAGAACTTATCCAGGCGCTCATCCAGGCTGCAGCCGAAAGGGTGCAGGAAGACCACAACACCCAACTCCTCCACCCGCGACCACAAGGGTTCCAGCCGTTCATCGGACAACTCGACGTCGCCGGCAAACGAGGAAATTTCGATGCCGGCAAGACCCCTGCCGAGGATGGCGTCATCCACGCATTCCACAATGCGTTCCGGATGCTGCAGCGGCACCAGACCCAGGCCGGTCAGCCGCTCCGGTGCCTGGGCGACGTGCTCCGCAACCAGGCGGTTGGCCTCTGTGGCGGTCCACACGGCGAGACCTTCTTCGGCCCAGGGATAGAAATGGTTCGGGGACGCACTGACCCACTGATGGTCCACCCCTTGCGCATCCATGGCAGCCAGGCGGGCCTTCACATCTGTGAGCCGAGGGAACCGTTCGCCGATCATGCGTCCGGAAGCAGCAAGACTTTCGGGTCCGTTGCGTCGCGCCTCCAGGTCCGCCGCGGCTTTGAAGGCCTCAGGGGCACGCCGTTCAACCTCAGCCTGAAGAGAGGGCAGGAGCACATGGGCGTGAACATCGATCGTCATGCCGGCACCGCCATTTTCTGCGCAATGCCGAAAAGCAAGCCCGGGGCGTCTGCATCCTTCTTACCCTCGATCTGCCACTGGCCCAGCTGAACGGATGCATCCACCACAGCCTGGACGCGCGGAACCCGACGCTCGTGGAAGCTGTCCCAGAGCTTGTCATTGAGGGCATCCGAGCCAATCAGCAATTCAGCCAAAACCACAGCGTCTTCGAGCGCTTGTGCTGCACCCTGCGCGATGGTGGGCGGGCAGCTGTGGGCGGCATCGCCGATGATCACCACCGGGCCCCGGTTCCAGCGGCCGGGCACCAGGTGCTTGGTGAACCACGTGTAGTTGACTTTCGCAGCCGAACCCAGATCTTCGCGGATGGAAGCCCACGGGCCGCCGTAGGCCATGGACTCCCCGCGCATGATGTTTACGGCTTCCTCATCAGAAACCCCGAAACGGTCTTGCGCCTTCTCGACCAGGAACGCGTACATAGTGTCCTCGCCCGTGGGCGTGTATCCGGCAATGTATACCGGTCCGCCATAGTAGAGCTCACTGTGTTCCACTTCCTTGGGGCGGGAGACGAAGGCACGCCAGATGCCCATACCAGTGGTTTCGGGGGCGGTGTCGATGCCCATGAGTCCCCGAACAGAGGAATTAACTCCGTCCGCACCAATCAGGAGGTCGTAGCTACCCGCAGGGGCCTCGTTGACGAAGACCTCCACGTTCTGGTCATCACGGACATCAAATCCGGTGACCTTGGCTCCGAAGGTGACCTTCGCTCCGGCTTTTTCGGCGTGCTTCAGCAGGATGCCGGCGAGGTCCGGACGGTACATTCCCATGCACGCGGGGTAGTCCGGTCCCCCTGTCTTCACCTCGGGGAGTTGGGCGATGACGGGCGCATCGGGTCCGGGAGCCCGCAAGGTCAGCCCTTCGAAAGCCATACCCTTTTTACGCACGTCTTCCCAGACACCCAGGGAGTCGAAGACGCGCAGTGCATTGCCCTGCAGCGTGATGCCCGAGCCCAGGGCACTCAGTTCCGGCTTTACTTCAAAAACGTCGACGGCGACCCCCGCCTTTGCGAGCTGGATGGCGGCCGCCATGGCAGCAACACCGCTGCCGGCGATCGCTACCTTCTGGACTGCTGTCATGATTACCCCTTGGGTTGTTATCGGGTTGATTAGAGGATCGCGATGGGATTGATGGGCGAACCAACGGCACCTGTAATCGGCAAAGGAGCCGCGACCAGGAGGAATTCGTAGCGGCCGCGTTCACGACACTTCTCCGCGAGGCCGTCCAGGTCCCACAACTCACCTACCGTGAGTCCCATGTTGGGAATGACCACCTGGTGAAGTGGTTGGAAGGCCGGAACATCAAACTCATTCGGACGGACTTCGAAGCCCCACGTGTCAGTGGCGATGGCCGCGATCTCGGTTCTGTGCAGCCAGCCGGCCGTCGTCAAGGAAAGTCCAGGCGCTGGGCCTCCGGCATAATCGCCCCAGCCATCCCGCTTCGCGCGGGTCAACTGTCCGGTCCTCACCAGCACGATGTCGCCCGTGCCAACAACACTGCTGGCTCCCTGGGCTTCGATGCAGGACTCCAGATCTGCCGTGGAGATGGCGTAGCCGTCCGGCAGCTCGCCCGTTTCCGGATGCAGGTGACGGCCTAGATCCAGCAGGACACCACGGGAAACAGGAGCTGCCGCCGCGTGCTCGATTCCGGTGACAAGATCGCCGTCGCTCGTGACGACGTCGCCGGCCCTTCGCCCGTTCCAGGCGGCACCGTGGTCAAAGATGTGACCTAGTCCGTCCCATTGGGTGGAGCACTGAAGCGGCATGGAAATGACATCATCCGCGCCGCCCAATCCGTGGGGAAAGCCCTGCGTGCCCCGCTCGGCATCCGTTCCGGTGTCCAGCATGGTGTGCACCGGGTTGGTACGCCGACGCCAGCCTTTTTGTGGCCCATTCATATCGAAGGGCTGCGATAGCGAGGTGACGTCGCCGTCCCGCACCAATGCGGCCGCTTGTTTCCGCTTTGCAGCGTCGATGAAGTTCAGCGTGCCGAGGACATCGTCTTCGCCCCACCGCCCCCAGTTCCGGTAGGCCTTGCCACGGCGGGAGATTTCACCTTCGGGGTCGGTGCGATCCAGCAGGTCGGGATTATCCAGGTTCATTGCCCCGCCCACCCTAGGCTTGCCCGGCTGCTTGGCCGGCGACTGGCTCGGCGACTGGCTCGGCGACGCAGCGCACTACCTGCGTTCCAAGGCCCTGGATACTTCCTGTCATGACATCGCCGTCCCGGAGCAGCCTTCCCCAGTGGGCACCGTTGCCCGCCGGGCTTCCTGTCAGCAGGAGGTCCCCCGGCAGGAGCGGCATATTCTGCGAAGCGGCAGAGACCAGTGCCGGGATATCAAAGAGGAGGTCATCGGTAGTTGCGTCCTGCATGACATCACCATTGAGTTCGAGCCGTACTTTCAGCTTGGCAGGATCCACGAATTGCGCCGGTACAAGGAACGGGCCTGTCGGGAGGAACCCAGGCGCGTTCTTGCCGCGGTACCAGTCCGTGCCAATTTCCTTCATGTCGCGTCGGAAAACCAGGTCCCGCGTAGTGATGTCATTGACCACCGTGTACCCGGCAACGTGCTGCATCGCTTCTTCGCGGCCAACCCTGAAGGCCTCTTTTCCAATGACCACAGCCAGCTCCAACTCCCAGTCGTGCTTCTCGCTGTAGCTTGGGAGAACCAGCGGCACGTCGTCACCAACAACACACGCAGGAAGGCCGATGAAGAAATAGGGCTCACCGTTTGCCTGGCGGTCGTCCATCATCTTGCCGGCCCATTCGCGGGCTTCCTCCGGTGTGCGGGGGTCGTTCTTGTCCAAGCCCGCGACGACGAGGTCGATCACGTGCGTCCTGTAGTTGGCACCCGTTTGCAGCACTTGCCTGGGTTCCACAGGAGCCGTGAGAACAACGCTTTCCAGCGGAAGCCAGGGACCCTCGCCTTGGGCAAGCTTTTCCAGGCGGTCCCAGTCAGGCGTGGCCAGGAAGGCGTTGAGACCGGGGGCACCCAGCTCCTGGGGACCCAGCGGCCGGATCCGGTCACCGGCAATGAGCCCCAGCCGTACCTCGTCCCCGGCCCGGTAACGCGCGAGTGCGAACGGTGCTTCCAACTGGCCTGACGTCGTCGTCATGAACGTAACTCCCCTCGTGGACCGTCCTCGGTCCACTTTCATTTAATGTCGGAATTCGACATAAGTAAATCAGTTTGTGGTTATAGCGGTTATCACCGGCATGGATGCCCATGCCGGTGATAACCGTAAGGTTCTAGCCCTGGCCCTGGCGGGCGTAGGGGTTGAACAGGGCTTCCTTGATCTCGTCCGGAACGCCCTCTTCGGTGGCGCTGGGGCCGTCTGCCGGAGGGAAGGACTCCGTCATGGACATCGGCATGGCGCCGTTCCGGTACATGTTGTTCGAACCAATGGACGGGGTCCACGTGTTCGGCTCCCAGTCGGGAACGTAGTTGCGGTAGCCGCCCGTATTGAGCTCGATGCGAAGGGATGACGGCTCCCGGTAGTAGAGGAAGTTCTGCTCGCCGATGCCATGGATGGAGGGGCCATATTCGATCGGAATGCCGTTTTCCATCAGGGTGTCCGCGGCGATCAGGAGTTCTTCGCGGGTATCCACCCAGAAGGCGTAGTGGTTGATGCGTCCAGCGCGCGTGGAGCCGTCCAGGACCACGCCGAGGTCGTGGGACTTCTCGTTGGTGGTCAGCACGGAGAACACCGAGATGGGGGCCTCGTCCAGGACGGTCCGGGCCATGATGCGGAAGCCAAGAACATCGTTGTACCACTTGGCGAACCCGTCCACGTCACTGGTTGCGATGGTCACGTGGTCAAGCTGGCGGGGTGCGCCTGCCACCTTGCTGCGGCGCGCCGGGCGGTCCGGGTAGATTGAAAGATCCTGGCCCTCACCCTGGTATCGCGTAACGTCCCAGTGCAGTGTCATGCTGTGGCCCCACGGCCCCACGAAGCGGTAGCCACGGCCAATGCCATGGATATCCGTCCATTCGCCGTTGACCCCTGCCGCTTCGATGCGTCGCACCGCTTCGTCCAGTGCCTCGGCGCTGGACGTCCGCCATGCCATGGTTACCAGTGCCGGCTCGTCGCCCGGAACAACAACCACGCTGTAGCGGTAGTAGTCACCCCAGCACCGGAGGTAGACGGCGCCGTCAACGCGGTCCACAACCTTGAGCCCCACCTGGTTGACGTAAAAATCAACGGAGGCTTCGACGTCGGGAGTGGTAATTGCTACGTAGGAGAGGTGGGAGAGAAGCTTGATCATCTTCGATCCTTTCAGTGGTCTGTAAATCTGCCCACATCAAGTCTCTGGCCCCTGCAGCGCATCAGGGAAGGGGATATTACCTATGCCGAAGATCAGTGTTACTTATGCGGTTCGAGGAGATGCGCAGCGAGGTCGTGATCGCTGAGGAGGTGTTCCAGATCGTCGGGCCGCTCGCCCGAACGGCAGGAATCCAAGGCCCTGCGGAGTGCCAGGCGCGCCGGCGTTTCGTACCGCAGTGGAGCCTGGATTGTCCCGTTGAAGGTGGCCGTCTCAAGGCGAACGGCCGCTCCAACCCTTCCAGACTCAATCTCCGAGCGGACCTCCCCCAAGGCCATCACCCGAAGCAGCGGATCACACGCGTCCCCTGTCAACAGCCGCACCCCGGCGGTCACAGGAACCGGGCCGGACACACCGGCTGCTTCGAGGAGGAAGGTGCCGTCCCCACCGCCGCAGTAGCTGAGCGGCCCACCTGCCAGCACAGCGGCCCACCGCAACCCGTCACGCAAGGTCGCCCCCACGTCCGGAGCGGGCGCTGCGCATTCCACCGTCACCATCGTCGGACCACTTCCGGCGCGCGCGTCGAGGGCATCGGCAAGGATGTCCGCCCGCGCGTACGGCCTCTCCACAACCACGGGAAGAGTGACAGCGTCAGCCGACAGCGCAGACCCCGCCTCGGGAGGAACGCGCCCAGGATTGGAGACGACGACGGCCGCCGCCCCCGCTGCCTGCGCTTCCAACAGCAATGTCCACCACGGACCTCCACCGGGAATAACCACCACGGCGCCCGGCACGAGATCACTGTGACGTGCACTCCCGCGAAGCTCTGCGACGGCGGCCCGGTAATTCCGCGCCGTGGCCACAACGGCTGGAGCCCCACTCACTGCACGTCTCCTGTGGTCATGGTGGCGAAGACCGCATCGGCCAGCTCCAGCGGGTACAGGGCATCTGCCAGGATCTGGTCGTAGTCCACAGCAATGGTGCCTTCGAGGAGGTGCACGAAGTGCAGCCACTCCGCCTCATAGCCATCCTGCTCCACTGACGGATGCTCCATCCTGGACCCATCGGCCCGCGCCACAATGACACGACCGCTGCCTGCATGGACGAAAGGAGGCGGGTACTCAAGATCCAACCGCTGCTCCGGCGAGGAAAACGTGACCCTCCAGAGGACATCCGGGCCCGCGGGCAGCATGGTCAGGGCCAACTGGACGTTGACGCCGCTGGCTTTATACCCCACCGCGTATCCGATCGGCGGAACGAACCGGGCGTATTGCACTTCCTCGATGTCCGCCGCGAAATGCCGGAGCGCGGGAAGGTCGTGGACGGCAAGGCCGGTCAGCAGCTGCTTCACGATGTGGGCGGCAACGCCAGGATTTGCGGTGTCGGGCCGCTCCCGGGCCGGGGACTGGGCCTGGGCCTGGGCCTGGGAGGAAGCATACTCCGAGACCAGCTGATGGTAGCGGCCGTTCGGCGGCAGTGCCAGCGTGACCGCAATGGACTCAGGCGCCTCCTGCTCCTCCTCAAGCAGGTGACGTGCCAGCAGCCACCCGGGATCGTAGGCGTGATTGGTTCCGACCATCAAGACGGTGCCGGCGGCGCGGCAGGCAGCCACAACACCTTCCGCCGCCTCCTTGGTGGTGGCCAAAGGCTTTTCGCAGAAGATGGCTTTCTTGCCCGCCCCAACCGCCGCGATGATCTGGCGTTGATGTTCCGCCGGCGGACTGCAGATAGCCACAACCTCGACGTCCGGGTCGGCCAGCAGCTCCCCGTCCCCGGCTGACCAGCTGGCATGCAGGGGTTCAGCCAGTGTTCGTGCACGCCCGCTGCCGGCATCCGCAACGTGAGCCACCCGGAATTTATCGTCCAAGCGGCCCAACGTTGGCAGATGAAGGGCCGCGACGCCAGGCCCGGCGCCCAGGAAACCCACTTTCCATGTCATGACGCGTGCTCCTTTTGTCAGCATCATTCCTAAGTTCATTCAGTTCTGGCTATAGTGCACCAAATTCCGCACATTAGTGACCTTCTTGTGGGACAATTTTGAGTTATGACCACAGATTCCACACTCCGGTTCGGTGCGCAGACAGACGAAGTCACGAGCTTGCTCCGCATCGTCAACCTTGTGCGCACGGGGGAAGCAACAACCCGTCCCGAAATTGGCCGCCTTACCGGCCTGGGCCGGGGCGTGGTGACGCAACGGGTGGACCAGGCGATCCAGATGGGCTTCCTCGGGGACGGCGAGTTCGGCGCTTCGTCGGGAGGACGCGCACCCAGGACGCTCCGCTTCCGCTCAGAGCAAGGACGGATCATCGTGTGCGCCCTCGGCGCCCTGCACATCAGGGTGGGCTACGCGGAGCTGGACGGAGACATCATCGACCAGAGGCACCGCGAGTGGGACATTGCGCGCGGACCGGCGGAGACCTTGAAGGCCGCCATGGAGCTCCTGGATGACCTCCTTGGAAGCGCCGCGGAACTGCCTGTCTGGTCTGTGGTTGTGGGCGTTCCCGGCCCCGTTGACTTCGAGAGCGGACAGCCGGTGGCGCCGCCGATCATGCCCGGCTGGAACGGTTCGGACATCCGCACCCCCTTCGAGGAACGCTTTGATGCTCCGGTCTGGGTGGACAACGACGTCAACCTGCTCGCCTTGGGTGAACGGGCGCGCAGGCGCGACGCATACGCCGACCTCATCTACTGCAAGATAGGGTCGGGCATCGGCGCCGGACTCCTCTCGCAGGGACGAATTCACCGGGGTGCCAACGGTGCGGCCGGCGACATCGGGCATGTGCGGGTGCCGGACTCGGACGCACTCTGCCGGTGCGGAAAGGTCGGCTGCCTGGAAGCCGTCGCCGGAGGCTGGGCATTGATCCGTGATGCGGAACTTGCCATCAAGGAAGGCGCCACGGGCCCACTTGCCACATCCGTCGAGAAGGGGCAGCCCCTCTCGCCCGAGGGCATCGCACTGGCGGCCATCAGCGGTGATGCGCTGGCAGTGCGCCTGCTTCAGCGCTCGGCACGGGTTGTGGGTGAATCAATCGCAGCCCTGGTCAACATGTTCAACCCAGGGATCATTGTGATCGGCGGGGCCATGGCATCCGCCGGCGAGGTGTACCTCGCTGAAGTGCGGCAACGCGTTTACGAACTGTCCCTGCCACTGGCCACCAGGGACCTGCGGATCCTTCTGTCCGTGAACGACGAACGCGAACCCCTGCGGGGCGGCGCTGAGCTGGCGCGCGAACAACTCTTTGAGGCCACGTTCCCGCGCTGGTTTGCCCAAGGTAAGCCAGGCCCAATCAAAACCCTGACGTTGAGCTAGGCAACTTACGGCGGAAAAACTTCTTCCTGATTCCGACTTAAGCATGTATCTTCGGATCATAAGTCGAGTCACGAAGGAGTGTCCCACGAATGCCCGGAACCATTAAGACGCTGATCATTACCGGCATGACCGACGTCCACCACGACTGGCGTCAGACCACCCCGGCGCTCAAGGCAGCATTGGAAGAAACCGGCCGTTTCGAGGTGCGCGTCACCGAAGAATTCCGCGGAGCAACGGCCGGCACCCTCAAGCCCTACGACCTCGTCGTGCTGAATTACTACGGCCGCCATGATCCTTGGCGCGACGTGCCGGAGGAGCGGTTTGGCCATGCGGCAGAACAAGCCCTGTTCGATTTCGTGGCTGGCGGCAAAGGCCTCATTGCCTACCATCCAACGCTGGCCGGCGGGGTGGGCTGGGATCCCGAGTATGAACGCCTTCTGGGCGGTGTGATGCGCGAGGATACCTCGCGCCGGGCACCCAACAACGATTTTCTTATCCACACCGCAGAAGCGCACCCCATCACGGAAGGGTGGCCCAGCGAGTTCCCGCATTACAACGACGACCTTTACGTGGGACTTAAATGGCCCGAAGGCGTCAGGAAGACCATCCTGCTCAAGGGCTGGGACAACCCATTGCGCTACACGCAGGTGCCCGCGCAGTGGCGGAGCATGCCGGGCATGGGCGATGAGCATCCGGTGGCGTGGGCCGTGGAATACGGTGCGGGCCGCTCCGTCTCCATAGGTATCGGCCACAATGTACAGGCGATGAGCCACCCCGCCTTCCGAGCACTCTTCCCACGCAGCGCGGAATGGGCAGCCACAGGCGAAGTCACTGTTCCAACCCCCGAGGACCTGGGACAAGCCGTGGAGGGCGGGGATTGGTGGCCCACAACGTTGGAACCCATGGTCCGCAAGATGTTCACGGAGTGGGTGGAGGCCGGAGAACCCGCCACGCAGAAGTGACACGAAACGGCGGGGTGTGCCAGCCTGCACATCCCGCCCGTAAATCCGCTTTCTAGGCGACGTCGAGCGAGACTCCCCGCGGGACCACCTGCGAGGCCTGCAACATCGCTTCCAAGTGGAAGGGCAGGACCAGCGGCCCATCTGCCCCACCACGCAGGTACGGAACGATCAACTCGAAGTCCACGGACACTTTCCGCACGTTGCCACTGCGATCACGGAACCGGTTGACCGGGAACAGGATCACCAGGCGGTCCTGAATGAACCACCAACAAGACTCTCCCGCCAAGGCATCCGCGGGGATGGCCCGTTGACCCAACCTGACCCGCAACTCCCCTTCCGCCGGAGACCAGCCATCCACGGAGACGGAAAGGCCCCGGATAGAGGACAGCGGCATTGAACGAATCCATGGAAGGCCCAACCGAAGCTCAAATCCATCCGGACCAAAGCTCAAGGCATCCTCGCGCAGGGCGTTCTTCAACATCACAAGCTCCTTTGTCTGAAAGTGACATAAGTTTGTCATTAAGATACTTATATGGAAAGACTCCCCATGGAAACCCTCTTATCTTCGGGATGGACGTTGGCTGCCAGCGCCTTCAACTGGACGCCGGAAATCATCGCATCCGAAAAGACCAGCGCCGAGATCGTCACCGGCATTGCCAAAGCAGGGATCGCCACAGTTGTGGAACTGGAACCCGGGCTGTTGTGGCGGACGTTTCCTGCCCCACAGGACCAGGAAGTCGGCGCCTTCCGCAGCGCCATGGAAGCAGCGGGTGGCAGCGTGAGCATCGTCGGCTGCAGTCTAGATGACTACTTGACGACGACGGTACGCCGCACCACCGCCCAGCGGCTGGAGTTCCTGGTACCCCAACTCAAGGCAGCCCAGCGCGTGGGGGCAACAGGGGTCCGGCTCCCGATCGGACAGGCCGGACCGGAACTGCTCAAACTGGTCCAACCACTGCTGCACGACCTCGATCTTGTTCTCTTCGAGGAAATCCAAGGCCAACAGCACCCGCGGAATCCCCAGGTGCTGCCTGCCCTGGACCACATCTCGTCCCTGGACGACGATCGGATCCGGGTCCTGGTGGACATCAGCATGTTGATGCCTGCGCTCCCGGTGACCTATCTAGAGGAACTGGCAAAGGCCGGTATGGCAGCGGACCTACTTGCACGGCTGGAGACCGATTGGAAAGACCCGGCGACCCACGACGCCGTCGTTACGGCACTGCGCTCAGATGTGGTTCCACCCGCGATCCACACCCTCTTCATGAACCTGGTGATCCGTTTTGGACGCAGTGACGCATCGGAACTCAAGGGAATCCTGCCGCTCGTAGGCGCGTTCCACCTGAAATTCTGGGACCTCCAGGATACTGACGGGCGGGTGTCCCGGCCGCTTCAGCAACTCGGCCGGCTCCTGGGTGAGGAAGGCTTTGCGGGCACGCTCACCAGCGAATGGGGAGGTCACGAATGGCTTCAGGACGATCCCACGGTCATGACCAGACGGCATCTGGAGCTTGCCAAGGACGCGTTGGGCACAGGCGCGGCCACCGCGACCGCGAACGCCGCCCTGACTGCGAACCGCGATCTCATGACCAGCCTCAATACACTGGCCGAATCCTGAACGGACACGGAACTCCAGTCGTTCCGGACTGTGCTTCTAGCGACCTTGGGCTTTGACTAAGTCCTCACCAGCATCCGACGCACTCAGAATGCTCATGTTTATACGCTGCAAATGTTTCCGGACGCGGGTGGCAAACTCCGGCGCATCAGCATTTTTGAGCCGATGTGGCAGATCCACACCATCACCAGCAGAAGCTCTTCCATGGAAGTAGACAAGCTGCTGCTCGGTCACTGATCGAACGGCGGTAGGCGCTCCGTCATCTACCAGGACCAAGAAATCGTCGGGATGGTAGATCTCATATGGAAGATCGTCGCTGTCCGGAAAGTCTTTTGCGTTGGCAGTGACAACAATATCGACCCCACCGTGAACGGCGGCTGCGTGAACGTGGGCATCGCAAACATCGGGATAGTGCAAGGTGGCGTCGATCTCATAACCGGCGATCTGCCCACCGGTGAAAGTCTTCTCCAGCCGACGGCGCATGCCGCCAATCTGCTCATCAGCCCATAAAGGATGCTTCTTACGAAGGTTGTAGAGAGTCTCAGCCATGATGTCCTCCGTCCAAGACACGCTGAAGAGGCCGGGTGCTTCAATCTGAAGAAGGGCTATCCAATCACGGAGGGTTCTGGAGTAGAGGATGTTGGCGTCCAGAAGGACGATGGTGACCGCCGGGCTCATAACTGAACCCTACAGTCTCGACGGTCACCCTTCCGGCTTAGTCCTCCAGGTCAAGCTCGTCCTCGAATGCTCGAAGCTCATCAAGGCCTTGCCTGCGCACTTTAGCCCTGGCTTCTACGTATTTCTGAACGTCCTCAGCGAGAATGCGCGTATGCGAACCAACCTTGTGGGAGGGCAATTCGTTGTTACGCACAAGCTGCATGAGCGTGGGGCGCGAGACGCCGAGCATCTTTGCGGCTGTAGTAGTCGTCAGTTCCTTGGGCAGGGTCCCGATGGTTACTGTTCCACCGCGTCCGATCACCTCGACAACCTTACGAAGGAGAGCAGCAAGCTCCGGCGGTACCTGTGCGGACTCGCCCGCGGTATCCTCTACGGCAAATCTGACTGACTTCCGGGTTGCGGTAGAACGTAATCTTTCGGTGAGCTGGCGTGCTTGTTCGCTCTCCTGCTTAGTCGTGGTTACGACGGTTTTCTCGGTCCGATCCAATAAGGCGGACATTTCGCCTCCCTCGGCGTACATTCCCTAATATTCCCTAACACTAAGCCACTTGCACTTATAAGTGCAAGAAAGGGGGAACCACCTAGCCATGCAGTTTCATCGGGTTGAAGCAGCGGTTTACACGCTGAATCCTGCACTTCCGCTTCCGCCGCTACATCTCCTGACTATGCTGTGGCTATCGACATCAAGCCTGTACTTGTGGGCGGCTTCTGGGGAGAGGGCTAGCGATTATGCAGGACACGTCCGTTTTTATGCCATTGGATGACTTCTTCGACAGAATCGGCCGACGCAGGGCCGTCGCCCTGTGCCAACTGCCGGTGACGCTGGCCATGGGCCTGATCGTCGTCTTCGCCATTCTTTTCAGTCCCGAAACGATGACTGACACTGCCTTTCAGCTCATGCTGGTGGTTCATCTGCTGATGCTCGTTGCCTGCCTTGCTGTTCCCTGGAACCGGCTTCCGCCCGGGACTTTTGTGCTCATACCGTTAGTGGATTTCGTCGTTCTGGCACTCACCCGCGAGGTCGGCGGCCCCGTCCTGAGTGTCGTAACGCTGCTCATAGTGTTCCCGGTCATTTGGCTTTCCCTAAGCGCGAGCCGGACACGCCTTGTCCTGGCTATCGCCGGTCCCTTCTGCGGAATCATCGCCTCCCCGTACGTGCTTGGACACGTGGTGGAGCAAACCGAACTCATCCGGATGATTGTTGTTCCTGTCATCCTGGCCGGGTTCGCCGTGACAGCCCATCTGGTGGCAGGTGTCGTAGTCAAGCACAGGAACATGCAAGACCTGAAGGACAGGGAGCTTGTCCGCCTGCACAAGGCCACACAGGACCATCAGCAACTTCTTGATGCCGTCCTGGAAACGGTGAACGTCGGCGTGTGGGCGATCGACGCCGGCGGCAACGACATCCTTACCAATCACCGTCTTCGCGCGGACCGGAAAGCCGCCCAACAGATTCCCGGCCACAACCCATTCACTGCTACGGATGACATAACGCAACTGTCCGATAGCCCAGCAGGGCTTGCCCTGTCCGGGCGCAGTTTTACCAACAAGCTGATCCGTGTGGGCCAGGAAGACGAGCAGCTGGTCTTCTCGGTCGCGGCAAGACAATTTCATGACGACGATGGCCAGCTGAAGGGTTCGGTTCTGGCCTTCACCGACGTCACGACGCTGGTATCCGCGCTTGAATCGAAGGACAAGTTCGTGGCAACCGTCTCCCACGAACTTCGAACCCCTCTGACATCCATGCTCGGCTTCCTTGAGCTTCTGGGAAATGACCCGAACCCGGGGTACCTACAGGTGATCGAGCGAAACGCCCAACGCCTGCTGACCCTGATAAACGACCTCCTGCTGGTGGCGTCCGAGGACCTTGAGATCCGTCGCCGGCCGGCCAACCTCTCCGACTTGATGGGCGCAGCGGCCCGATCGGCACAGCAGGAAGCATCGGCCAAGGGCATCATCATCCATGACGACATCGACGCCGACCTCGAGGCTGAGGTTGATCCCGGGCAGTTCACCAGGGCCATCGAGCAACTGCTCTCGAACGCCATCAAATTCTCACCGCACGGCAGTGAAGTCACGGTTTCCCTGAGAAGGCAGAACGGCGGATTCATCTGTTCCATCAGCGACCAAGGCATCGGCATGACTGCAGAAGAACAACGGCAGGCATTCACCAAATTCTTCCGATCCGACCAAGCCATGAAGACCGCCATCCCCGGCGCCGGCCTGGGACTATCAATCAGCAAAGCCATCGTTGAAGCACACGGCGGAAAAATAAACCTGGAAAGCAGGCCGGGCAAGGGAACCACCGTCACCCTGAACGTCTCCCACTAGGTGAACACGGTGATACGCGCACCGGGATCCTTACGGTCACACTCCTGCCTGGGGCTGCGCGGCCACACACGCGACCGCATGGTGGTCCCTTACTTGGTGCTGAAAGCGGCGTCGAAAGCCGCAGCGGACTGCTCATAGGAGGAGAGCTTCCTGACGAAGCCCAGCGCCTCGGGGGCACCGACCAGGCGATCCATTCCGGCGTCTTCCCATTCGACGGACAACGGGCCTTTGTAATCAATGGCGTTCAGCATCCGGAAGGCGTCCTCCCAGGGAACATCTCCGTGGCCTGTTGAGATGAAATCCCAACCCCGACGAGGATCGGCCCAGGGCAGGTGCGAGGACAGCCGGCCATTCCGGCCGTTGCCGAGGCGCTTCTTCGTGTCCTTGCAGTGCACGTGGTAGACGCGATCGCGGAAGTCCCAAAGGAATCCGACGGGGTCGATGTCCTGCCAGACCATGTGGCTGGGGTCCCAGTTCAGGCCGAAGGACTCCCGGTGGCCGATCGCCTCCAAGGTCCTCTGCGTGGTCCAGTAGTCGTAGGCGATCTCGGACGGATGCACTTCATGGGCGAAGCGAACACCCACCTCGTCGAAGACGTCCAGGATGGGGTTCCACCTGTCCGCGAAGTCCTGGTATCCGGCGTCGATCATCTTTTCACTGGCCGGCGGGAACATGGCCACGTACTTCCAAATAGACGAGCCCGTAAAACCCGTGACCGTCTTGACGCCAAGCTTGGCGGCCAGCCGGGCCGTGTTCTTCATTTCCTCGGCAGCACGGCGTCGCACGCCTTCAGGATCACCGTCGCCCCACACGACATCCGGGAGGATGTCCCGGTGCCGCTGGTCGATTGGATCGTCGCAGACCGCTTGTCCCTTGAGATGGTTGGCGATGGTCCATACCTTCAGGCCATTGCGTTCCAGGATGTCGAGCTTGTCCTGGACGTAGGCGTCGTCGTCCCATCGCCACGGGTCAAGGTGGTCGCCCCAGCACGCGATTTCAAGCCCGTCATAGCCCCACTCTCCAGCGAGCCGGGCGACCTCTTCGAACGGCAAATCCGCCCACTGCCCAGTGAACAGGGTGATTGGTCGTGCCATGTCTTTCGTCCTTCCTACGCCTGGGACCTACGCCTGGACCGGAACGTCGGCGGCGACGCGGGTCCATGCAGAATCGTTGTTGGAGCTGCGTTCCACGGCGTCCAGTACACGCTGGACCCGCAGGCCATCGGCAAATGTGGGGTGCGGGTCCGTGTTCCGGACAATGCCCTCCACCAGGTCCTTGACCTGGTGTGAGAAGCCATGCTCGTAGCCCAACATGTGTCCGGCCGGCCACCAGGCTGCCACGTAGGGGTGCACGGGTTCGGTGACCAGAATCTTCCGGAATCCCTGCTGGTCGGCAGGGGCGGTCCGATCGTAGAACTGGATGCTGTTCAGGTCTTCGAGGTCGAAAGCCAAAGCACCCTTGTCCCCGGAAATCTCAATCGCGAGCGCATTCTTTCGCCCGGTCGCAAAACGCGTGGCCTCGAAGGAGGCAAGCGCCCCGGACGCCAAGCGGCCCGTGAAGATGGCGATGTCATCCACGGTGACTTGCCCGTAGCCGGCAGCGGCCTTTCCGGAGAGCCCCGATCCGCTGCCAAGCAGCGGCCTCTGTTTGACGATCGTGTCCAGCACACCGGATACCTGTTCCACGTCCATGCCGGTGACGAACTCCACCAAGTCAATGGCGTGGGCTCCGATGTCCCCCAACGCGCCGGAACCCGCGTGCTCTTTCTGGAGCCGCCATGCCAACGGCATGTCCGGATCCACCAGCCAGTCCTGGCGGTACGAGGCACGGACGTGCGCGATCCGGCCCACCACGCCCTCGGCGATGAGCTGACGCAGGAACGTCACGGCCGGAACCCGACGGTACGTGAAACCCACCATGGCCTTCACACCCCGCGCAGCGGCACGGTCAGCAGCCGCAGCCATCGTCTCTGCTTCGGCCACGGTGTTGGCCAGGGGCTTCTCGCACAGGACATGCTTGCCTGCATCCAACGCGGCAATGGCGATCTCCGCATGTGAATCGCCGGGCGTCACGATGTCCACGACGTCGATGTCGTCGCGCGCGATGACCTCGCGCCAGTCCGTTGCCGATTCGGCCCAGCCCCATTTACTGGCGGCTTTTGCTACGGCGGCGGCATCACGGCCCACGATCACGGCCATCTCGGCGTCGGCCGGAAGGTCGAAAACCCGGGGAGCCGTTCGCCAGCCTTGTGAGTGGGCTGCTCCCATGAACCCGTACCCGATCATGGCCACCCGCAGGCTTGTCATGCGAGCACAACCTTGCGCTCTACCGCCACGCGGTTGCCCACGTAGTGCATGGGTGCGATCTGCATGTAAAGCAGGCGCAGGGTGAGGGTAACCTCGACGTCGATCTCCTCACCGGAGTCGGGCACGCGATCCATGGGGATGATGATGTCCGGCTTGTCAGCGACGAACCAAAGGGTCTCCCACTGGTCCGGGAGTTCCTCGATCGAATATGAGTGTCCCTGCAGCTCGAACCGCAGCGCAGACTTGGGGATTTCCACGCCGTTGACCGTGGCTGCGACGTCGTCGACGGCGGAGAGCCACAAGCTGCGGTACCAAGGCAACTGCACGGAGACAGAGATACCCTCGGGGTGCCGGCGGACGTCAGCGTCCTGGAAAAGGGAGTTGTGGGTTGCCATGATGATCCTTACTCAAAAGTCTCGGTGAAGGTTGGGTGGGGTATGGGCGGCTGCGGCTCCAGTGTCTGCCTGGCCGATGGGTTGTACGGGTGGTACTCGGCTGGCACCGGCTCGTCCGCAGGCGGCATGAAAACGGGTTTGCCGTCGTCGCCGAAGTACATAAGGTCCAGGGCGAAGGCGTGCTGGTTCTTTTCCGCGAAGCTGATCCAGTTTTCTTCGAAGGGCGCCCGCAGGAGTTCGTAGCAGCGGAACTTCCAGATCTTCCATTCACCGTCCTGGCGGAGGAAGTCCACGGCGTACTTGCACCAAACCCAGTGGGCCCAGACCTTCTTGCCTTGTACTTCGCCTGGCGAGTACATGTAGTCCGGACTTTCCTTTGCCACCTCGGGATCCGTCAGCCCGGATTCGTTGCCGGTCATGATCCATACGCCCTTGGCGGTTTCGCCGTCGCCCGCGACTTCGATGACCGGGGTTGTGGTGTAGTGCAGGATCAGCTTTCCTACGGGATTCGGGCGGTTCCGGTGGTAGCGGATGACACTTTCGTAGTCCGTGTACTGGCCCGCGTTGGTGTACCTGGCGCGGATTCCGGGAGTTCCCGGCTTTACCCACAGGGGAATGATCTGCTCGTCCTGGAATGCGTTGTGCAGGTACATGTAGCGGTTGAAGAGGTTCTCGATCTCGCCGCGGTCGTTCGCGCGGCGTGCCAAGCGCCGGGCTTCCTGCAGTTCCATCCGGAGCTGCTGGATCTCCGCGCTGAGGTCCGTATCGATTGCTGGCATGGATGCCTCCCTAGGCCGGTACTACGGAGTCTTCAATGGCGCGCCGCATGAGTGCGTGCTGCTTCTTGACAAGGTCGATCGGGTCCGATTCGCCGAGGTCGGCAAAGGCGTGGCCCTCCCATTCGCTGGACAGGAAGCCTCTGTAGCCGCCCTTGACGAACTGGCGGACAATGCGCGGAATGTCCATGGCCGGCTCATTGCCGTTCTCGTCAATGTCGTAGAACTTGGCGTGCACGTGGAACATTTGCGGCATGATGTCCAGCCATTCCTCGGGTGCCACCAGGCCATGCATGTTGAACGCCAGGCGGGTGAACGGCCCCAGGTTTGCGGGATCGAAGTTGTTGGAGCGGAGGTAGTCCTCGAATTCCTGGTTGCGTTCCTGCATCGGCAGCGGCTTTCGCCAGATGTCCTGCATGACTGCGAAGTGCTCTTCCGGCAGCCCCATTTGCGTGAGCGTCCGGAACAGCGTGGGCGACAGGCTGTGCATGGTCGAACTGAAGTCAGCCGTGAAACCAAGGCGGTCGCTGCCGAGTTCGTCGTACATCTCCCGGATCTGGAGGATCTTGGGATCGTTCGGACCCTGGGGTGCGTGGATTTCGTAGCCGAGCTTCTGGTCGTACTTCTCAGCGAGGGGCAGCAGTCGGCGCAGCAGTTCCTTGCCTGCCGAACGGATGACGATCCTGTGGAAGCCGAGCGTGTTCGCGGTCTTCAGCTGACGCGCAAAGAAGTCGAATTCCTCGTCGGGAGTCATGTCCCGGTCCTTGCGGCGGCCCATGTCCAGGTTGGTTCCCACAGCGCTGGGGGTCAGCCCGTACCTGTCCATGCTGTCGCGCCAGAGCTTGACGAAGTCGTCGTCGACATCAGGGTAGGTGCGCAGCATCTGCGCGATATTGAATTCGACGCCGGGACCGAGCCCTTCGTCGGCCACGGCCTTGATGAGCGTCTCGGGAGTGTAAAGGCCTGCTGCAAATTCAGAGGTCAGTGAGTAGAGGGTGATGCCAAGCTCGATGCCCGAGCCTGCGATGCCTGTAGACATGGTGGTTATCCGTTCTTATCAGCCGAGGACCGGCTGGGTGAGGTGGCTGTTGAGGATGCTGCGGGCTTCGGCAGGATCCGTGATGATCCTCGAACCGGCGTTGGCAGCGGCTGAACGCTGGATGGCCTGTTCGCCACGGATGATCTCGAAGGGGTCCTGCCAGTTGTTCCAGTGCCACCCCTCGTATTCGCTGGAAATCGCGCCGGAGTAGCCGTTCTCGACGAGCAGGCGGACGAGGTCGCGGACGGGAACGGAAGGTTCCTCGCCGTTCTCGTCGATGCCGAAGAACTTGCCGTGCACGTGGCGGACGAACGGCATGATTTCCAGCCAGGTATCAATGGGGGCCGGGCCAAAGAGGCCGGTTCCATTGATCGCGAAGTCGATGCCCAGGTCCGGACGACCGTTGCGGGCGGCCAGGCCAATGAAGGCTCCGAAACGTTCGCCGTGGGCCTTCTCGGTGGTGGGTGGGCCTTCTGCGTAGAAGCCGTTCCACATGGCCACAACCTGCTGGAGCAGCTCTTCGGAGGCGCCCCGGCGCCGGTAGGCCTCAAGGAGCGACGGCGCGAAGCCGCTGACCGTGGCACCCCAGTCGGCCGTGAAGCCAAGGAGCGGGGAGCCCAACTTGTCGAAGCGGTCGCGCAACGCAAGGATCAGTTCGTGGGCACCGTGCTGGTGTGCGTGGACTTCAAGCGCCAGGGTGACACCGTACTTTTCGGCCACCGGCAACAGGCTTTCCATGGCATCGGGCGTCAGGGAGATTTGGACGCGGGCGATCGGGAAGCCCAGCCTGGAGGCGACCTCGATTTGCTTGCGCATGTACTCCACAAGCTCGTCGTGGTTCATGAGGCGGTCCCTGCGGATGCCCGTGTCAACGTTGACGGCCAGTGAGGTGGGAAGCAGTTCCACTTCGGAAACGAGATCACGGAAGCGGCCTACGAACGAGTCATCGATCCGGTCCGGGAAGCCCCGCAGGCTTGAGAATCCAATGATTTCAAGACCTGGCCCAAAACCCTCTGCAGCTACCTTGCGGATCAGGCCGTCAAGGTCGTACTGCCGGCTATGGAAAGCGCGGGTGAAGCTGTAAAGGGTAACGCCCTGAATGGGAGTGCCGAGGCCGGTCATCGCTGTCCTACCTTCATGGTCTTGGTGTCGTTCTCTTCGATGTGCAACACGCCGTGGTCAGTGGTGATGTAGGGGATGTAGAGCTTGAGGTCCACCCGTACTTCGTGGTCCGCCTCCGGATCCGTCAGGGGCAGCTCGCCAGAAAGAACTGCCGAATCCAGCGGAAACCACCACTCATCCGTCTCCTCCACCAGCTCGCCAAAGCTGAAGGTGCGGTTGTTCATGGTCCAGCGCAACGACTCCTCGGGAGCGGCCACACCGTCGATGGTGAGCGCGGCCCCGGCAATGCAGGAACCCGGCAGGGCCCGGTACCACGGGATACGGACTTCGACGGCGGTTCGGTCGCCTTCAGTGGTGAGCGTTCCCTGCTCGATCATGCGGTCGGCAATCATGGGATCTCCTTGTCTTGCTGCGGGGCTTGAGGCTTCCGCAGCGACTTCTTCCTTATTTAGTAATTCTATTGTCTGATTCTGACATAAGTAAAGAGTTGTCCAGCTCTTCTGCGATTTTGCGGGCTCCACGCACGGCAAGGGCGACAGCGGTCAGCGTTGGATTACAGGCCGTCGCAGTAGGAATAACCCCGTTGCCGGCAACGAAAAGCCCCGCGGCTCCCCAGACTTCGCTATCCGGAGAGCAAACACTTTCCCCGTCGTCTGCACGGCCCATGCGCGTCGAGCCCTGATAGTGCAGTGATGCGCCCGGTGGCAGCGCGAAGGGACGTTCGTCCAAGGGACGTCCCACTGCCTTCCCAAGCCGCACAATCTCCGCCTTTGCCCGCTCGATCACCTCATGATCGCGCGCCGTCAGGCGGTAATGGATGCGCATGGCCGGCATTCCGTAAGCGTCCCGGACGTCATCATCAAAGGCCACGCGATCCTCGCGCTGTAGATCCTTGGCGCAGAACAGCCCCAGGCCAACGATCGAACCGGGCACCACGGGATCGTCGTCAGCCAATGGCACCGGCGAGGCATCCAACTGCATAATCTGGCCGTGGAAAGGGACATCATCGGTGTACGGAACCCAGGCCACGCCGCTTTGCTGCGTGAGCCCGCCGCGGCCTTGCGCCGCTTCCTCCGGCGCCGCTTCCTCCCGCGGCGCTTCCTCCTGCGCTGGGGCCGTGACGCCTTCCAGTCGACTGGCAAATACCACCTGCGGTTGATCATTGAGGTAGCGGCCCAGTGCCTTCGGCCGGATACCCGAAGCCCAGAGCAGCTGAGGGGTCCGCAGCGCATCCGCCGCAACCACCACGAAGCGCGCCGCGACCGTATGGCTCCCGCCAGTCCGGCGGTCCTGGACTTCGACGCCCGCAACCCTGCCGCCGTCGAGCATTACTTTGGTGACCAGCGACTCGTCGAAGAGTTCAAAGCGCGGATTCTGCCGGGTTGCCTCGCCCATGACGACGTCGGCACCTGACCACATGAGTCGGCCGTCGGCTTCGCGGTGGACCGCAAGGGGCATGGGCTGGACGCGCAGGGCGGGCTCACGTCCCTCGTCGACAACAGCCGCCAACCGCCCGCGGACGAGATCCGAGAAGGGAGCGCCGTCAAAGGCGTGGGTCGTGACGCCCAGGAGACGCTCGGCGTCGTCCAGCAATCCGTCCATGTCCTGAATGAAGCTGATGCGCTCCTTGCCTGAAGGGCGGGGGCACGCCGCAGTCCAGTGCGCCCCCATACCACCGACGTTGCTGGACATTGCGGCAACGGGCATGCCGTCCTCGCCGGGGAAGGCATAGCCCTCACTGAGCAAGTAGGTTCCTGGCCGCGCCCTGCGTTCGCCGCTTTTCACGGCACCTGGCGAGTTCACGGTCGCCGCGCCCGCGCCCGGGCCTTCGGAAGCAAGCTGCGCGGCGGCGCGAACATGCTCATCAGCGATGTTCTTCACATGTGCGCCCGGAGGATTGCTGACGGTTGGGCCCACCTCGAACATTGCGATGGTGGCCTCAGGCGCTTCCTCGCTCAGGATTCGCGCATAGGCGGACGCCGTAGGACCGCTGCCGACGATTACAACGTCAACCGCCGGGGGGTAGGACCGCTGACTCACCGGGCGGCCACCAATTCCTGGATGCGTCGGACGGACTTCGCGGAATCGATGGTTGGGTAGTATTCGAGTCCGATCGGCCCGCTGTAACCGCTGGCCTCCAGGTCTCCCAGCCGCGCGTTCCAATCGATCGAACCGGAACCCGGCTCGCCACGGCCCGGCGCGTCCGCGATTTGAACGTATTTGATGAGGTCGCCCGCATTGGCCAGTTCCGCGGCCACATCCTCGCCTTCAACGGTGGAGTGGTAGAGGTCGTACAGGACTCCGAACCCGGGCGAATTCACGCCGCGCGCGATGTAGACTGCCTCCGACGTCCGGTCCAGGAGGGCCCCGGGATGGTCCACGCGCACGTTGACGGGCTCCAGGACCAAGGTGATGCCGGACCCCTGGATGTGGTTCACGCCCTTGGTGAAGATCTCGATGAGCTCATCGAGTTGGTCCTGTCGCTTGCGGCCGCCAAAGCCTGTTCCGCTTCCAACCACAATGCGTGGGCAGCCAAGCTGGCGCGCAACCTCGACGCCGGCATCGAGCCCCTCGTAAAAGGGTTCGTGGTTTTTGGGAGGGATCATGAACTGCATCCGCGGCTCCGCCAGCTGGGCGGTGAGCTGCACTCCGGTCTCCTCCAATGCGGCCTTGAGCGCGGGGATGTCCTTGCCCGTTGGACCCCACATCTCAACGGCATCGAATCCCGCCGCTGCCGCCGCACGCACACGATCAGCGGCACTTTCGCCTGCTTCAGCGAACAAAAGGTCGATATTCGGCGCAAGTTTAAACATGGTTATCTCCTGGAAGTAAGGGGTGTTTTCTAAAACATGGGGTGGTGGACGGCGTCCGTTAGCCCTTCAGGCCGCCGGAGAAGCCTTGGATGAAGCGCTTCTGGGCGAAGAGGAACAACGCGAGGATGGGAATCATGGACACGATCACGATTGCGAAGATGGAGTTCCACTGCGAGACCAGGGAGCCGATGAAGTAGTACATCGCCACAGGCAGCGTCTGGTTGCTGGAGCCACCCAGGAAGATCAGCGAAGTGAAGAAGTCGTTCCACACGATCAGTCCGGCGAAGATGGTCACAGTGCCCGTGGCCGGAGCCATCATCGGGAAAACTACTTTGGAGAACACCTGCGTTTTGCTGGCGCCGTCAATGGTGGCTGCTTCTTCGTAATCCGTACCCAGGCCGCGGAAGAAGTTGGAGTACAGGAAGATGGACAGGGGCAGGAGCATGCCCGTGTATAGGACGATCAGGCCCCAGGCCGAGCCCGTAAGACCCAGGGAACGCGCGCCCATGTACAGGGGAACCGCCCCCAACTGGCCTGGCAGGATGATGGCGATCAGGAACAGGTAGTAGGCGCCCTTGCTCCAACGGCGGGTTGACCGTGAAATGACGTACCCAGTGATGGACCCAAGGGCGATCAAGCCAAGGATGCTGCCGGTGGTGATGATGACACTGTTCACCAGGCCAAGCACCACATTTGAATTGCCTTGGGCCGTCAGGACGGCGGTGAAGTTGCTGAAGTCAGGGCTCGACGGCGGTGCCAGCGGCGAGGTCGTGTAGATCTCACCATCGGACTTCAGTGCAGTGGTCACCAGGAAGTAGAACGGGGAAAGAAAGAGGAGGGCCAATGCCCACAGACCGATTTCGCGGAGAACGGTGAGTTTTGTGTAGCGGAACATTGTTAGTCCTCGGGGTTCGATCGCGTCAGCCGCTGCTGGATTACGGCGAAGAACAGGATGATGACGGCCAGCACCAGGGCCAGGGCGGCGCCGCCGCCGAAGTTGCCGAGCGCAAATGCCTGCTTGTAGACCTGCGTGGCAAGGGTTTCCGTGGCGCCTGCCGGGCCTCCGCCGGTGAGCGCCATGATGGGGTCGAAGACCCTGAGCCCCTGAACAATGCCCAGGGTTGATGCGATGGCTACGGCCGGACGGATAGCTGGAAGGGTGACGTTCCAGAAGCGCTGCCACATGTTGGCGCCGTCGATGGCTGCGGCCTCCTCGATTTCTACGCGAACGCCCGCCAGGCCTGCCATGAAGATCACCATGGCGAAACCGGTGCTGCCCCAGACCAGGACAATCAGTACTGTCCAGATGGCCCATTGCGGGTCCGCCAACCACGGCTTGGCCAGGTCACCAGCGCCGATCGAGGCGAGGAAGACATTGATGGGACCGTCGAAATCGAAGATGTACTTCCAGATGTAGGCCGTTGCCAGCGGGCTGAGGACCACGGGCATGAAGAACAACGTACGCAGTACGTACCGTGTCTTTATTACCCGGTTCAGGCCCAAGGCGATGAAGAGGCCGGCAACGTTGCTGATAAATACGGAGGAAAAGGCCAGGAAGAGGGTATTAAGCAAGGCCCCGAGCTTGGTCGGATCCTTGAAGATTGCCTCGAAGTTTGCCAGGCCAACCACTTTGAAGGAGCCGATACCGGTCCAGTTGGTGAAGGCGAAGTAGCCGCCAATTCCGGTGGCTACGTAGTGGATGGCGATGACGAGGGCGATCCCGGGGAGCGCCCACCACCAGTGGCCGAACTGCAGGGACCCACCCCGGGAACGGACCTTTCGGGCCGCTCCCGGGTTTCGCCTGCCTCGCCGGGAAGCGTCAGCTGCTTCGGTTTTCGATTGCATCGTCGCAGTCATGGTAATCCTTGCTCGTCCCTTTGAGTCGTCGGAACTTCGGTGGGGTTCTTATCTGGTCTTAGCCCCAGGCCGCATCCATGGCCTGCAGCACCTGGTCAACCGACTTCTGGCCTGTCAGGAGACCCTGAACACCCGTTGCGAGGGCATCGTAGACAGAGGAGTTCGGCCACTGGCTGTTGGGAAGCGGACCGTACTTGCCGTCCTTGATGAGGTCCCCGACGTTCTTGTAAGCGCCGGATGCGTAGTCGTAGCTGTCCAAACCGCTAACGGGAAGTGCGCCATCAATCTCCGCGAACGCCTTGGTCTGCTCAGGTTCGGCAGCCCAATCAAGGAAGGCCTTGGCAGCATCCTTGTTCTTGGAAGCGGCATTGATGGAGAAGGAGTAGTTCGCGCTGGCGTAAACGAAGCCCTTGTCGGAGCTCTGCTCGGACGGAAGCGCGCGGACTGCAAAGTCGGAATTAGCCGCTGCCGTCTTGAGCTGCTTCCACGAAGGAGCAGGGATGAAGCCGGCAAGGGAAGAGCCACTCGCGAGGCCCTTGGTGATGGCGTCGAAGCCGGCGCCCGCTGCGCCCTTCTGGAAGCAACCTGCTTCGTTGAGCTTGACGACGGCCTGCAGCGCGTCCTTCCAGCCTTGGGAGTCGGCGAAGGTGGTTTCCTTACTCACACGCTTTTCGTTCCACTTGGGATCCTCAGCGTAAACCCGGGAGGCCGCCAGGGACATGGCCATCAGGCCGGTGTTGGGTGCGGCTGAGCCGGCCAGGGCAAAGAATGACTTGCCGGAAGAACTCAGCGAGGAGCACTGCTTTTCCAAGGACGAGAAGTCGCTGGGGAAATCGGAGACACCGGAGGCCTTGGCTGCGGTCTCGTTGGTCACCAGCCCGACGACGGTCATTTCGGCAGCCTGCCCGTAGACCTTGCCATCCTTGCCGAACAAGGCTTCACTGCCCACTGGAACCAACTTCTTGGCCGAATCATCCAGGGGTTCCAGGAAGTTTGCATCGACCAGCGGAAGGATGCTTCGGCCTGTTCCCGATCCGGGCGACGTCACAATGACGTCCGAGGCGTTGCCGGCTTGCAGTTGTGTGCGGACGGTCTGGTCGTAGGAATCGTTCGGCTGCGCATTGAACGTGATCTTCACGTCCGGGTGCGCTGCCATGTACTGCTCGCCAAGCTTCTGGAACGGGCTCTCAATGGTGTTGGAGGTAGCGAACGTCAAGGAGAACTCCTTGGAACCTCCCGCGCTGCCGGCGGTGGTAGAGCCTGAGCAGCCTGTCAGTGCAAGTGCAGCAGCGGTTGGGATGACGAGAACGCCGAGCTTCAGTCCTCGAAAGCGGTGCTGTGTCATTTTCAGCCTTTCTGACTTCTTTGTCTTATCGGGAGCGCCGTGACCCCCGTCACTCATCAGTATGCACGGCATTTGCCAGAAAGACACATAAGTATTTCGGATGCCGCACATAAGTACGGCTGTTTCGGGTAAAGGCATGACCCTCGTATCTCTGTGAGGCGCTTCAGGACCACAGCGGAAACGTCATCAGGGCCGTGGATACACTGGTCCTGCTACGCCTTCTGTTTCCCAAGGCCCCGACTCAAAGGATTGCCGTCGTGACGGACCACGCCCTGCTTTCCAGGCTCGACCTCAACCTGCTGACGTCCCTGGATGCCCTCATTACCGAACGCAGCGTGACCCGTGCGGCCGAGCGCCTCCATTTGAGCCAGCCAGCCTTGAGTGCTTCATTGGCCCGCCTCAGGAACCACTTTGGCGATCCGATCCTTGCCCGCCGGGGGAACACCTACGAGCTAACTCCGTTCGCCCTAAGGCTGGCCGAGCACACCACATTGGCCCTCGACGCCGCCCGCCGCGTCTTCGAGAGCCAAGCCAGCTGGGAACCCAATGAATCGGCGCGGGAGTTTTCCATCTATGGATCGGACTACGGTTTCACCACGGTTGGGCGGGTTGTTTCGGAACTCGCAGCGGAGCGTGCCCCGGGAGTCCGCTTCCGGTTCATGCTTCACAATCCCGTGGTGGTCGAGGACGCTGCCAACCGCTTGAGGGCGGCAGACGGCATGGTGATTCCCCACGGGATCCTCACGGGCCTCCCGTTCGTGGATTTGTGGCGCGACGATTGGCTTGCCGTGGTTTCAGAAACCAACCAGGAAGTGGGCGAGGAGGTCTCCATGGACAACATCGCCAACTTGCCGTGGGTCATGACCTATCAGTCGCGCTCAGCATTCACGTCCGCCGAGCGCCAAATTCAGCAGTTGGGCATTGAGCCGCGCGTGGAAGTAGTGGTGGAGAGTTTCCAGGCACTCCCCCACTTCGTCGCAGGAACAAACAGGATCGGGCTCATCCAGGCAGCCCTTGCCCCCATTGCCCGTCGCTTGGGCGGCGTCCGGATCCTGCCGCTGCCGTTTCCGGCAACACCGTTGGTCAACGCCCTGTGGTGGCATCCGGTCCACAACGCCGACTCCGAGCACATTTGGATGCGCGGCCTCTTCGAAGAAGCCGCCGCGATCGTCGCTGCCGAAACCGAGCCCAAAGCGTAGAGCCCGGCCGGAGAACCGGCCGGGCTGCAGGGAGCTCGTGCGTCAGACCTTGGCCACCGCGGCACGCATGCTGCGCCTGATGAGGTCATGCTGCTTCCGAACCAGCAGTAAGGGATCCACCTCACCCAACTCGGCGAAGGCATGCCCTTCCCATTCACTGGACCAATACCCCCGGTACCCGCCTTCCACGAACACGCGGACGAGTTCCGGGTAATCGATGGCGGGTTCGTTGCCGTCGTCGATGTCGTAGAACTTCGCGTGCACGTGCATGATCTGCGGCATGATGTCCGCCCAATCGCCCGGGCTGACATGTCCGTGCATATTGAAAGCGAGGTGCGCGAAGGAGCCGAGCCGGGCGGGATCAAAGTCCCGGCTCCGGAGGTACCCGATGAACTCTTCCTGGCGCTCCCGCATTGAGGCATCCGTGGACCAGATGGCCTGCAGGCGCTCCAGCGCTTCTTCATCGAGTCCGGCCCGCGAAACGGCCCGCAACAATGTTGGAGACATGCTGTGCATGGTGGACGAGAAATCGGCCACGAAGCCCAGCAAAGGAGAATCCAATTCGTCGTAAACGTCCCGGACTTTCATGATCTCGGGGGAATTCGGACCCAAGGGAGCATGTATCTCGTACGCCAGCTTGAGCTCCAATTGTTCGGCAAGAGGGAGTAGGCGGCGCAGCAGCTCCGGCTTGGCACTCTGGATCCGGACCAGCGGGAATCCCAGCTTCTTTGCCCCGCGGAAGAGCGTCTCCGTAAATTCGTATTCTTCGTCCGGGGTCATATCGCGGTCCCGACGGCGGCCCATGTCCAGGTTGGCACCGAAGGAGCTGGCCTCGAAACCGTGTTTGTCGAAGGCTGCATGCCAGGACTTGGCGAAGTCATCGCTCACTGTGGGGTAAGTGGGCAGCACCTGGGAAGCGACAATTTCGATGCCGGGTCCGATTCCGAGCTCCGCCACCCTGTTCAGCAACCCATCGAAGTCGTACCATCCTGCCCGGAACTCCGCACTTGCCGAGTAGAGGGTCAAGCCCAAGGAGAACGGATCCTCGTCCGCTTTCGGCGGTGGTGGCGTGACCGGCGTCGTGGTTTCAGGCGCGGGTGCGTCGCGGTCCACGACTGTCAGCTCAAGGGCCTGGCTGACGAAGTTGGGCACGTACATACCCGGCCCGCCATCCTGTCCAGCCGCGATCTGCATGTATGGAAGGCGCAGCTCACCGAAGATTCGGATGGTGTGCTGCTCCCCCGGTTCCACAGGTACCGGCCGACGCGCAATAAGCCGCGGGTGCTCCTGCAGGAACCACAGGGTTTCAGCTTGCGCCGGAAGTTCCGCCAGGGCGTACGTCTTTCCGCCAAGCTCGAAGGAGAGGTCCTGCTGCGGAACCTCCTCACCGTCCACTGTCAGCTTCATGGTGGAGACGGATGAGAGCCAGAGGCTCCGGTACCAGGGAAGGGTCAGCGACAAAGCGAGGCCTTCGGGGTGGGCTCGCAGGCTGTCTTCTTGAATCAGTCCGTTGGGCATTTGTTTCTTCTCTTACTTTGGGTGGTCAGGCGAGTTCGGATGCGATCTTGCGGATCAGCGAATGCTGGCGGCGAACCTGCTCAATGGAGCGCCAAGGGGTCCTCTCGCCCTCGTACTCGCTGGACAAGTAGCCGTTGTATCCAGCGTCGTTCAGGGCCTTGAGGACGGGACGCCACGGAATCTGCTGGTCTTCCAGGTGTTCATCGATGTCGTGGAACTTGGCTTGGACAAACACGACGTACTGCGCGACGTCGGCAAAGTCTGCCGGATCCACTCCGATGCCGTCGAGGAAGGCAGGCCTGGTTTCCCTGGTCTCACCCTCCCGCAACGGGATGGGCCGGTCCTGGAAGATTCCAGTGTCGATCAACAGGCCAAAGTTCTTGGTTCCCGTGCGTTCGATGAGGGCAATGTAATCGTCCACCACCGGGTGCTTGATGGGCGTGGGCGAGTGGATTTCGGGGCAGATAACCACCCCCAGTTCATGGGCAAGATCCAGGGAACGCTCCACGGACCCGGTCCAGATGGGGTCCGGGATCAGGTCGCTGGAGACAACTCCGATCTTGGGACGGACGAAACCAAAGCCCAGACGGTTGGCCAGCCTCAGGTCACGCTGCAACGCGGCGGCACCCTCCTGGGCAGTCATGTGCCGGCCGGGGTGTAGCCGCGTATCGATCCACGAGCCGTAATTGGTCGGCTCGAGCGAGTACTTCTCCAGCAAGGCGAACCACTGGTCAATCCAGGCGGCCGTGGGCTCCGGATAGTTGGGCACATGGCCCTCCCCCAAAATCTCGACGCCGGTGGCGCCGATATCTGCCACCGCCGCCAAGGCGGTTTCAAGGTCCAGGACCGTTCCGTAGTCATGCATGAAGCTGTAGAGGGATACGCCATATTGGAACACGCCGCCTCCGCCGCCTTCCGGCGCCAGTGTGATGTGCCGGGAAGCGCGGTGCACAGTTGGCTGATGCTCGATCGGGATGTAGGACATGCGGAGCTTCAACTCGATGTGCACATCATGGACCCCTTGCGGGAGCCCTCCCTCCAAGGGCACAGTCACCGTTGCGGCTTCTTCCAGCTGCCAGCGCACCCCTTCGCTCGCCCAGAGTTCACGGAGGGTGTATGTCTTCCCGCCCAGGGTCCAGAGCGGGACCTCGGCAGGTACGTCCACATGGTTTCCTACCCTGACGGAGATGCCGTCGATGAGGGAGGCCGCCATGCCGCGATAGGAAGGCATGCGCACCCTGAACTGAAATCCAGTAACGCGGTCACCTTCGTGGACATTGCGGAAGCCAGTGGCTTGAAGGAGGTCTCGTTCAAGAAGCATCTTTGCTCTTTCCTAGGTGGGATAGGAAGAGCATAACCTACTTAGGTATGAATTGAACATAAGTAAGCTTGGATCAAACTGAACTCGCGGACTAAGACCCCACTCTTACTACGATCTTGCCGCGTGTATGTCCCTCCATGTTGAGCCGGAAGGCATCCGCAGCCTTGGCTAAGGGAAGCGTCTCCGCCACCTCTACCCGGATCCCATGTTCATCTACCAGGTCAGCGAGCTGCTGCAGTTCGGCACCGACGGGATTCACCCACATCCAGGTTCCACCATGCGCCTCCACCTCACTGTCTGCAATGGATGCATGCCGGCCTCCTTCGGACAGGACCTTCAGGGTCGCCTCGAGGTTTCCACCCACAAAGTCCGCCACGACATCAACACCATCAGGCTGCAAGGCCCGCACCCTCCCGACAAGCCCTTCACCGTACGCAACAGGTTCCGCGCCAAGCGAGCGGAGAAAGTCGTGGTTCTTTGGGGACGCTGTCGCGATTACCCTCGCGCCGAGCGCCGCGGCGATCTGAACACCGAGGGATCCGACCCCGCCAGAACCGCCATGGATCAAAACCGTCTCGCCTGTTTTGAGCCCGAGACGATTGAGTACCTGGAAAGCTGTGAGCCCGGCCAAAGGAAGTCCGGCCGACTCGTTCCAATCCAGGGAGTCCGGCTTCCTGGCGAGAAGCCGCTCCGGGAGCGCAATGTATTCAGCAAAACTTCCGCCGTGAACGTAGTCCTTGCGGCCATAGGCAATGACCTCATCCCCGGGCTGAAATTGTGGGGCGTCAATTCCCACCGATTCCACAACGCCCGCCACGTCCCAGCCCGGAATGGCCGGGAACTGAAGGTCCATGAAGGAGTCCAAGTAGCCGGCCATGATCTTCCAGTCGACCGGATTTACCGACGCCGCCTTCACCTTCACCAGGACCATACCTGGACCCACTTTGGGCATCGGCTGATCAGTCAGCTCCAGGACGTCCGGGTTTCCGTACTCGCTATAGGTAATTGCCTTCATGGTTAGCGACAACTGCCTGCTCCGCGAGCCTATTCCTATCGGAGCCCAATGTCAGAGGGCGCGGGGTGCGTTTTCCAGAACCATGGAAGCCAGCTCCTTGGCCAACCGGACAGCCCCCGGCTGGGCGTCCAGGTGCGAATTAGAGACCGCCCCGTCATAGAGCAGGCGGATGCGCGCTGCGACATCTGCCGGATCGGCAAACCGAGCCTCTTCGCAGAGCGAGAGGATTGCGTCGGAAAGCCAACCGCGAAACGTTTTCAGGGCTTCAGCCTCGACGCTTCCCGGAAGGGCTTCTGCGTTGGCATTGGCAAACGGACAACCTTTGTATCCGGGCGAGGTCACCGCTTCGTGAAGGGAGTCAAAGATGGCCAGCAATTTCGCCGTGGGCTCGTCAAGCCCGGCCTGATGCCTGGCTATGCGTTCGCGCCGTTGACGGTCGCGGCCCTCCAGGTAGGCGGCAACAAGATCGTCCTTGCCCGAAAAATTGTAGAAGAGCGAGCCCTTGGCTACGCCTGCCTCTTCGATGAGGCGGTCAATGCCAACGGTGTGGACACCCTCGGCATAAAACAACTTGTCTGCGGCATCGAGGAGACGCTGCCGAGCCGGAAGCTTGGTGGAGGCCATGCACAAAGCATATCAGACAGATCTGTCTAAAAGTTCTTGACTTTATTGCACAGACCTGTCTAACTGGCATTAGACCGTTCTGTCTAAGGAGTCTTCACTTGTCCCGTACATTGTCGCCATCCCGCCCTTCGCGGCCGCCCCGCACTTTTCCAGCCAAAGCGGCTTTCCCCGGGCTTGCGTTGGTCTTCGCCGCATTCTTTTTCGCGGCCGGGGCACCCACGCCATTGCTCTCGCTCCGCCAACAGGAGTGGGGCTTTTCGGCCGGCACCCTTAGCCTTGCCTTCGCCATCTACGCAATAGGCCTGTTGGCAGCGCTGCTGGTGGGAGGCTCACTTTCGGATCACCTTGGCAGGCGCCCCGTCATGCTGCTTGCGCTCTACACCGAGCTGAGTGCCATGATCGCCTTCATGGTTGCATCCACCATTACCTGGGTAATCATCGCCCGGGCCCTCCAAGGAATCGCCACTGGCATTGCGACCGGCGCATTCAACGCAGCCATCGCCGAGCAGGCACCGTCCCACCTTAAGAAGCTCGCTGGCGGCCTTGCGGGCGCGTCGGTGGCTGGTGGTCTTGGCATTGGAGCCCTCATAACGGGCGCCGCGGTTCAGTTCACAGCGGACGCCAACCTGCTCATTTTCGCCATTCTCACCGGCGTAATGATCCTCGGCATCGTCTTTGTCAGCTTCACCTCCGAGACGGCAGTGAAACGCCCAGGTGCAGTCCGTTCCCTCACCCCGCGCCTGAGCATTCCCGGCAAAATACGCCGAGAGTTCGCCGCAGGCCTCCCCCTTCACATCGCCGGGTGGATGTTTCCAGCCTTCTTCCTTGGCCTCTCGCCAGTGCTGCTCCGGCTCCACTTTGCGCTGGACGGTGGCCTGGTGGCGGGTTTCACCGCTTTCCTTGGCCCGTTCTCAGCCGCGGTGGCAACCTTTGCATTTGGCCGCCATCCCGCCCGACACAGCTCACTGGCCGGGGTCTCCTTCATTCTGCTCGGGATCCTGGCGGTCCTCTTCGGAATCAATGCAACCTGGCTGCCCGCGGTCTGGATTGGGGCAGTACTGGGCGGAATTGGGTTCGGCGGATCGTTCGGTGGACAGATCCGGCTGATCGCACCGCACATTCAGCCGCATCAGCGCGCCGGCGTATTCGCCAGCATTTACGCGGCCGCCTACCTTGCCTTCAGTCTGCCAGTGATCATCGCCGGCCAACTCGCACCCGTGTGGGGCCTCGTGCCAACTTTGCTTGCATACGGAGTGACCCTCTCTGCCTTCGCTGCCGTGGGCATCGTCATCCAAGCGGTGCTGTTGAAGTCTGAGTCCACTCCCAAGCCTGCCCCGGCGCGATCCACAGTGACGGCCAGCAGCCGGCCGGATTAATACCTGCCGCCGACTTTGTGGGAGTACGACGGCGGGCGGCCGCTCATCAGCGCAACGCCGCCTGCCGCCGTCGAGCGTTCCACACCGGATGCTTCACGTCCGTTGACCGTCCGTTTCCGTTGACTGGCCGTTTCCGTTGACTCGCCGTTGCTCAGGGAGGACGCTGTGAGAAACCCGCCCTTGTGGAGGAGGAACCATGGATCCCCGGGAGGAATTCCTTGCATGGGCTGAACCTGCCCTGCATGCTGCGGAGGCCGCTCTTGTCACTGGGGACCCCTCGCGCCGCATTGAAATGTGGTCCCACCGGGAGCCAGTAAGCCTGTTTGGAGCAGTGGGCGTCTCCACCGCAGGGTGGACCCAGCTGGAACCGACATTTCGGCGGGTAGCAGCCCGGCTTGCAGGAGGCCGAGACGTCACGTTGGACGTTATGGCGTTCGACGTCGTGGGAGACATGGCGTACACCGCCGCCATAGTCCGCTTCACCGGCACAATTGACGGAAGCGCTCCCCGCCCGTTCGCTCTTCGAGCCACCAGCGTCTTCCGACGCGAGGACGGTGAATGGAAAGTCATCCACGAACACACCGACTTCGTCAGCCCGGAAGACACGGTGCCCAGCGGCCGGTCCTAATCCTGCGAGGGCGCAACGACGGTCTTGGCAGCTGTCTGGGCCGTGATGGAACTGTCCGCCTTGGAGGGCATGGCGACGACGGCAATGACCGTAAGCACGGCACTCACCAGCACGGCCAGGAAGACAGCGGTGGAAGCGGACACCGTTGTTTGCGGATCGGGGCCGCCGCTGGGGCCGCCTGCGTAAATGGCATTGGCGATCGCACCGTAAACGGCCACACCAATCGAACTACCGATGGAACGGGCAAAAAGATTCGTGCCGGTAACTACCCCGCGTTCGTTCCATTCAACGCTCGCCTGCGCCGCGATCAGGCTCGGCGTCGCGACCAACCCGAGTCCCAGGCCAACAATGAAGCAGGCCACGGCCACCAACAACACGTTGGGTGATGAGGCGGTGAGGGCAAGCACGGCAGCGCCGATGACCGTCACGGAAATACCGATCAAAGCCGTCCTTCGGAACCCGATCCGGAGGTAGAACCGGCCAGCCTGGGACGCGCTGATTGGCCAGCCGATCGTCAAGGCTGCCAAAGCGAGTCCGGCAAACACCGGGGAAGTCGCCAGCGCTCCTTCAAGGAACGTTGGGACGTATGAGGTGAGACCAAGCATGGCTGCGCCGACGCCAAAGGAGATCAACGCCGTCGTCACCAGTAGCCGGCGGGAAACAACCCACGGTGGGAGGACAGGCTCAGCCGCCTTCCTTTCAACGAAGAGGAAGGCGACGAACACCAAGGCCCCGACGGCAAAGACCGTGATGCTTATGGAGGAGTTCCAAGGCCAGGCTTGGCCGCCCTCAAGCGCTCCCAGGATGAGCAGGCTCAACGCGACCGTCAGGAGCCCTGCTCCCAGGTAATCGACCCGGTGTTTCGTCCGCTCGACGTTCTCGTGGAATGTGCGGACCAGCATCCATCCGGCCAGAAGACACAGCGGGATGTTGATGAAGAAGATCCAGCGCCAGATGCCAAGCGAGGAAAAAATGCCACCCAGCGTCGGTCCCACCACGGAAGAAACGGCCCAGACGCTCGCGAGGTAGCCTTGGACTTTCGCCCGCTCAGCGAGTGTGTAAATATCCCCGGCGATAGTGATCGACACCGGCTGCACGGCTCCGGCGCCCAGGCCCTGAAGCACACGGAAAGCGATGAGGGCGGGCATGCTCCAAGCCAGCCCGCACAAGATGGAACCCAGGAGGAACAGGCCGATCCCGCTGAGGATGATCGGCTTGCGGCCTACCACGTCAGATAGTTTGGCGTAGACGGGCACGGAGACGGCCTGCGCCAACAGGTAGGCCGAAAAGAGCCAGGGAAAAGACGTGAAACCGCCGATGTCATCCACAATCGACGGCACCGCCGTGGCAACTATCGTCGCATCAATGGCCACCAGCCCGGTCGAGAGCATTAGGGCAATGAGGATGGGTCCCCGGCCGGAACGGAACCCGACTCCGTCGGCAGTAGTTTCTGTAGTCACTTATCCCGTCCCGTCGTCATCTCGGCGTGTTCGCGAACATAGCTTTCGGCCCCGAATGGCGTAACCGCGAGGGCCGCCGAAATAGTCCCGGGGCACGAACCGGAACGCCCTCCGTCGATCAGCGGAGGGCTGGCAATAACGACGGCGGGCCATCCGCTGGCTCCAACGTGGAACCAGGGGTGACCCGCCGTCGTCGTAAATTCAGAAAAATCTAGTCGTTGATCAGATCGTGAACCACGATGGTCTGGTCCCGGTCAGGGCCGACGCCGATGGCCGAGAAGCGCGTGCCGGAGAGTTTTTCCAAGGCCAGCACGTAGTTGCGGGCGTTCTCCGGAAGGTCTTCGAGCGTGCGGGCGCCGGTGATGTCCTCGGTCCAGCCGTCGAAGTACTCGAAGATCGGAACTGCGTGGTGGAACTCGGTCTGCGTCATCGGCATTTCATCATGGCGGACACCGTCAACATCGTAGGCAACGCAAACCGGGATCTGCTCGATGCCCGTGAGGACGTCCAGCTTGGTCACGAAGTAGTCAGTGAAGCCGTTGACGCGGGAAGCATGGCGGGCCAACACGGCGTCGTACCAACCGCAGCGGCGGGGACGGCCGGTGTTCACACCGAATTCGCCACCCGTCTTCTGCAGGTACACACCCATCTCGTCGAAGAGTTCCGTGGGGAACGGGCCGGCACCAACGCGTGTGGTGTAGGCCTTGATGATGCCGATGGAACGGGAAATCCGCGTGGGACCAATGCCCGAACCAACGGAAGCACCGCCCGCCGTCGGGTTGGATGAGGTGACGAACGGGTACGTGCCGTGGTCAACGTCCAGGAACGTGGCCTGGCCACCTTCCATGAGTACAACCTTGCCCTCGTCCAACGCGTTGTTCAGCTCCAGCGTGCTGTCGATAACCAGCGGGCGCAGGCGCTCAGCGAAGGAGAGGAAGTACTCAACGATCTCATCCACCACGATGTCGCGGCGGTTGTAGACCTTGACCAGGAGTTCATTCTTCTGGCGCAGCGAACCTTCCACCTTCTGGCGGAGGATGGATTCGTCGAACACGTCCTGGACGCGGATGCCCAGGCGGGCAACCTTGTCCATGTAAGCCGGCCCAATGCCACGACCCGTGGTACCGATGGCACGGCTGCCGAGGAAGCGCTCCGTGACCTTGTCCAGGACCTGGTGGTATGGAGCCACAAGGTGTGCGTTGGCCGAAACGCGCAGGCGGGACGTGTCCGCGCCACGGGCCTCAAGGCCGTCAATTTCCTGGAAGAGTGCCTCGAGGTTCACCACACAGCCGTTGCCAATAATGGGAATGGCATTGGGGCTCAGAATGCCCGCGGGAAGGAGCTTCAGCTCATACTTCTCACCGCCAACCACCACGGTGTGCCCGGCGTTGTTACCGCCGTTGGGCTTGACCACGTAGTCAACACGGCCACCGAGCAGATCGGTAGCTTTGCCTTTGCCTTCGTCGCCCCACTGGGCTCCGACGATCACGATAGCGGGCATGGGATCCTCCCCCATTCTTTCGGGCGAGACCAAGCCGGATGGCCAGGACTCGACGCCGTACATGAGAATGCCCCGACCTACCGGTGCAGCCTGCCGCGGGCGGCGGCGTACGCAAGAGTTTCGGGGCTCTTACCAGCCAAGTTTAGCCGATGGGGCTTCAAACTCTGGCGTCAAGAAGCCTTCCGAGGACGTTTTGCCCAAGTTTTGGAGTACCCGGGATGACCATTCAGAGATTGGTGCAGGATCCTCCGATGCCGGCGACCAGGCCTGCATTGGCCCTGACCGACACGGGCGTGGACTTCCACCCGGCCGCTGAGATGTAGATATCCACTTGAAACTGCGTGTTGAATCCAAGAATGCCGCCGAGGAGTGTGGCCGGAATGTCCGTGGTGTAGCCGGCTGAAGAGCCAGTGGTATTCGCAGTTCCCGGATATCCCTGAAGTGTGGTCACGGTGGATCCTGCCGTGATCAGGTGAACATCAATGACGGCGTCCGTCAGGTTTGGGTATGTGGCCGGGGGTTTCCAAAAGACCCTGACGTAAGCGCCGGCGCCAAGGAGCGTCGGGTGATATTCGCAAGGCCCATTCAACGTAGCCGGGGGAATCGTGATGGTCCCAAAGCTGCCCCTGCCGAATTCGCTCCGCTGCCAGGACGCATCGGTCATGGGCGGCGGGCTTGAGGCGGAGATGAGCAGGGACGGGAAGATCAGCAGGGACAAGGCTACTGCCACGGAACCGAGCCGACCGGGCCGCTTCTTCATGCCTGAGCACCCCGCAAGCGGGCAAGAGCGAAGCCTGTGGCTACCGCAAGCAGGCCCAGCATCGCTGCGCCACCCAGCCTGGCACCGGTATCGGCCAAGCCAATGGTCGACGGCGGCCCGCCCGGACGTGCGGTGACCGCACCGGGGACGGGATCTCCAGCCGCGTCACCCGAACCAAGAACGCCCAGCACAATCTGTGTGCGGCCACCTTGGAACTCTGCGGGAACGTCCTCCGCGAGCGCCGCGCTCACAAGGATGTGCGACCCGTTGGACCAGGTGCTGCCATCCTTCATGAGGTCGATCCTCAAGCCCTCGGCGAGATGCAGGACCGTGGGCTCAAGCAAGCTCCGTTCACCGCTCGCGCACATGGCGCCGTTCCATGGCTGTTCACAGGAGCGCAATTGCACGCTGAGGTAGTCGCGGAGCCCCCTGGATTCACTATCCGGGCCTGCAGTTTCGGTCGGCTGGATCCACACTTCCAGCAAACCGGCGCCCTCACCCCGCGCATGCACGTCCACCGCCCAATCCGCTGTCCCACCAGGGGTGAGACGGTGCACCTCCCCGGTCGGACCGGCGTCGAGCTCCAACCAACCGGAAGGTCCTTCCTGGGCGCTGGCTGGTACGGCAGCACACAACAGGAGAGCGAGCAGCCCGGTAAGGGCCCCCAACCTAGGCAGCAGCATGTTGCCCTCTTTTGCGGCGCTGGCCGCGCCGGGATCCGTTTCGAGGCCACAGCACCCAACTCACCAGCGCCGCTACGCAGACCGTGGTTGCGCCCAACACCACCGGGTTGGCCGCTGCAGCCAAGGGATACGCCAGACCGGGGACGGACCAGAGCACAATCCGGACCCGCTCCACGACGTAGGGCGCCGGATCAGCCTCGGCGTTGGCGTCGCCTTTCATGGTGATAGTGCGGGCAGTTCCCTCCGCAGGCCCAACGCTCTGGATCCTGTGCGTGATGGGCAGCTTTCCGGGCCGGTCCACCGTAACAACGTCACCTGTTTTGATCTCGGCAGCCGGAATCTCGCGGACCACGGCCAGCGAACCTGCGGGGATAGTGGGAGACATGGAGCCGGTTTTGAACAGGATCAGGGTGATGTTGAACGCCACCGCGAGAACCACTGCGATAAGGCAGACAGCGCCGCCCGCGGCAGCGAGGTTCAGCAGCGTCTCCCGCAAGCGGCGCTCAAACCGGCCAGGCCGGCTCATGAGCTTGAGGTGGCAGTGAACTGCCAGGTCGCGGTTGCTGTCTGGCCCTGCAGCGCATTGTTTGCCCCCGCCGGAAGCGACACTTCAAAGCAGAAGTGCGTGGCTTCCCCCGGCAGGGTCGCAGTGGCCGCCGCCAGCGGATTGACGACGCCGACTGCCTGGCCCATGGTCAAGGGTTTGACGCCGTCGCTGCCAACCACGAAATCGGGGCTCCCAGTGAACGACGACGCCTGGCACGTGGTTGACCGCACGACCCGATACCGCAGCGCCGCACCCAGATCCGCTGTTCCAGTCCCGCTGCTGGTCACCACGGGAATCCCGAGCACCACTTCCCCCGCCACGGACTTTGCTTTGGTCCTGATAGCGAACGGCGCATAGAACACCGTGCCGGGGCTCATCGCGGTGGCATTGAACACCAAAGTGGCACCGGGTGAAACGTCGTTGGTGCTCCATGTCCCCAAGGCGTCATAAGGGCTGGTGACATTGGATTCAGTCTGGAAGACGCTTGCGCCGAATGAACTGCTTGCGAAGTCACTGTCCGTCCACGAAGCCAGGGTCACGGAGCTGCCAAGTCCCAATGCCAGGCCTCCCGCAAGCAGTGCACGGATGCGAAGAAGGACCACACCGCGCTTGGTCTTTGCTCGTCGATAGCCCATGGATCACTGCGATTGGGCGGCGAATTCCCACGTGGTTGTGCCGGTTTGGGATTGGACAAGGCCCGCATCGGCGGTAATCGTGAAGCATAGATTTACTGGCGCCCCAGGATCCGTGCCCGCTCCCTGCGCAAGCGCGAAAGTGATGCTGCCCGGCGTCGTACCCAACGTTTGGCCGGCCGTCACCAAAGTTGCCGTGACGGGTTCAGTACAGCCGAAGTCATCTGATTGGGTGAGCGAATATGTCAGGCCAGCCAGGGAACCGGTGGATGCTTTGGTTGAGACAGTGACAGTGGCGTCGTAGCTGGACGCAGCATCCAAGCGGACGGCGAATGGTGCGGTGACCACGTCTCCGGGCGAGAGATTGGTGGGGCTTGCCGTAAAGCCAAGAGTTGCCGGGCCCGTCACAGGATTCTCGCCAAACGCCGTTCCATCCGTGCTGCCCTGAAGATTGAAGGCGCCCGCCGTAAACGTGCCTTTGGCGAATTCGGAGTCGTTCCACGCGGCCAATGTGATCGCCGCACCAATTCCGAGGACCAAACCACCCGCCAGGATCGCGCGGACTTTTGGAGCCTTGCCGGGACGCTGCCCTGATTCTGGTGACGCTTCTGTTGTTGCAACCACGTTTACCCCCGAGGTAGATGATGCGAATGATGCTCGATCGAAGACTCGTACCTGGCGTCGGAGGTTCCAGAAAGGGTCCCCCAAAACCATTAGCCCCAACCCATCATCTGTGCAGGTCAAAGTCAACGACCCTGACCTGCACAGATGGGTTAATGTTCAAGCTCGACAACGCCCCGGAATCCGCCTCCCGTCGTCGAGACGTTCGCCACGCTGCCGGGCAACACGCCGCGTCTCATTTGGGGGCGCGCCGAAACAGGGTGCTCCCGCGCTCATAGTCCGGTAAGGTTAGTTAGCCCCCAACAGCACCCTTTGAGGTTCGGCAGCGGCATGCCCGCGGCCCCTTGGAAAGGTGCGCGCAGTAACACCTAGGAGACCAAACCCCTGATGCAAGACCTGGCGACTGAATCACCCGAAGAACTCCTCTGGAACCGCCGCTACGAACCCCACATCGCCGAGGTCAACGGTCTGTGCGATTCCCTGAAGGAACAGAAGCCAGGCAGCGAGGTCCTCTACATCGACCCCGCCCACAGCATGGATGACTGCCGCATCGTCAGCCTTTTCTCCAACCAGCGCACCAACACGGGCGAGGGTTTCATCACCCCCGGTGACGAAGAAGCAACCACCCGGATGCTCGGCATGCAGTGGCAGCTGGGTCTCCGCCCCGAACTCATGATGCCGTGGAACGCGTACCCCTGGATCGAGCCCAACGAGGAACCGGGCAAGCTGACGCCGGCCAACATCACCGAAGGCCTCAAGCCACTCCTTCGCTTGCTCGCGATCCTGCCGCGTACTTCAGCCCTTGTGGCACACGGCAATGAGGCACACCGCCTTGCCGACCAACTGATGAAGGCCGCCCCTGCCAGCATCGCCCGCCGCGGCTTCAAGACCTTCAAGGTCCGTTCCCTTGGTGGCCGCTCCTTCGCAGGCACACCCGCCCGCCAGCAGGAATACCTTGACGCTATCCATGGCGCCTACGCCGAGGCCATGGCGCGCACGGGCATCCCGCGCAAGGCTTAGTCTCCCCCTTCGTTGCGGGGCCCGCTCTGCGCCCTTGGGACACGCCCAGGCACGCAAAGCAGGCCCCACTACGCACTAACGACGGCGGCCCCCACCTTTTGGTGAGGGCCGCCGTCGTCGTTGGGGTGCTTTGTGTTGGGAAGGTGAAGGCGTTAGCCGACCAGCATGCTGCGCAGGTCCCCGCACACGCCGCTGGTGGTTCCCCTGGGCCGCCCGCGCTTCGCACCCAACTGAGTCGCATTTGTGCGCGTTTAGAAGGCTTAAAACGCGTGTGAAGTCTCAAGACTTAATGGACACTTATGTCTCATGACTTCGTGGACAGTGTGTCTCAGGACTTCGTAGACACTCGGTGCGGGTTTGCTCGGTTTCATGAGCAAACCCGCACCGAAGTTGAGCGTCCGTCAAGCAGTCGCGTTGTGGCCGACTGATGCCCCTCGGGGTGAAGTCAGCAAGTTCTGCAAGAAGCACGGGGTCTCACGGGCTTGGTTTTACAAAGTCCGGGCAGAAGCCGAAATTGCGGGCCCGGTGGAGGCCTTGGCAACGAAGCGGCCAGTTCCGTTCACGAGCCCCACGGCGACGGCCCCGGCGATGATCGAACTCCTCTTGGCCACACGGGCAGCGTTGGAAAAAGGAGGCTACGATCACGGCCCTTTGTCGGTGATCGCGACCCTGTCCCGCAAAGGCTTCGCGCCACCATCCAGAGCGACCGTGGCCAGGATCTTCAGCCGCGCCGGTGTCGTCATCCCCGAGCCGCGGAAGAAGCCACACAACGCTCAGAAACGGTTCGTCTACCCGCAGCCGAACGCATGCTGGCAGATCGACGCAACCGAGTGGCCGCTCGCGAACGGGAAGAAGGTGGCGATCTTTCAACTCATCGATGACCACTCCCGCTTGGCCTTGGCATCTCTGGTCGCGACCGGGGAAACGAGCGAGGCCGCCATCGCCGTCGTGTCCCTGGCCATCGAACGTCACGGCGTGCCGGAGAAATTCCTCTCCGACAACGGTGCAGCGCTGAATCCAACCCGCCGCGGACGCACCGGAGCGCTCGTGGAATACCTCAAATCCCATGGGGTCGAACCCATCACCGGCAAACCTGGGAAGCCGACCACCCAAGGCAAGAACGAACGCTTCCACTTCACCCTGCACCGCTACCTGCGTAAGCAGCCACCGGCCACGACCATGGCCATCCTGCAAGCCCAGATCGACACCTTCGACCAGTACTACAACACCGAACGCGAACACCAGGCACTGCCAGGGAAACAGACCCCGGAGGAAGCCTGGCACGCGACCCCGAAGACTCCTGCTCCCGCCCTGCCCGAGCCTGCGGTGACCATCCATGAGCAACGTCAAAGCGAACAACGCCGCGTCACCAAGGGCGGCCGTGTCACCGTGTTCGGGACGGCCTTCAACATGGGCAAGGAACTAGCCGGCACCGCCGTGCACATCATCTACGACAGCACCACGGTGATGTTCTTCGATGCCCACGGCACCGAGATCATCACGCACCCCATCCCCGTCAAAGGCACGCTCTACGTCGGCAACGGCAAACCCTCAGGAGTCGCTGCTGACCCTCGAGGCACACGAAGCAAACGAACCAAATACCCGCCACTAAAAGACCGCCGGAAACCGCTCAACCACGAAGTGTCCACGAAGTCCTGAGACATGAAGTGTCCACAGTGTCATGAGACATGAAGTGTCTACGAAGTCCTGAGACATCACAAAGGCTTAAAACGCGCACAAATGCGACTTACTTGGGTGGGTAACGACGACGGCGACCCTCACCTTTTCGGTGAGGGCCGCCGTCGTCGTTTGCTTTAGTAGCGCAGGCGTTAGCTGGCCTCGATCGCTGCCTTGGCCTTCGGGTCTGAGTCGTTCAGGAACTTCTCGATCCGCTCCGGCTCTTCGGCCTCGCCAATTGCAGCTGCGGCACGACCCAGTGCGTAGAGCGCGCGCAGGAAGCCCTGGTTGGGCTCGTGCTCCCACGGGATCGGTCCGACGCCGCGCCAACCGTTGCGGCGCAGCGAGTCCAGTCCCCGGTGATAGCCCACGCGGGCGTAAGCGTAGGAGTCGATGGTGCGGCCCTCAGCCCAGGCTTCCTCAGCGAGGATTGCCCACAGAAGAGACGACGTGGGGTTTTTCTCCACGAGGTCCAGCGCTTCCTTGCCGAGAGCCAGGTGCTGGTAAATCTCGGTTTCGGCGGGCAGGAGCGTGGGCTCCGGCCCCATCAGGTTCTTGCGGAATTCGTCGGACATTAGAAAGTCTTGCCGACCGATCCGAGCTGCTGGGCTGCTTCAACGATGCGCGCGGCCATGCCGGCTTCGGCGGAAGCGCCCCAGACGCGGGGGTCGTAGGTCTTCTTGTTGCCCATTTCGCCGTCGACCTTCAGGACGCCGTCGTAGTTGGAGAACATGTGGCCGGCAACCGGGCGGGTGAACGCGTACTGGGTGTCGGTGTCGATGTTCATCTTGATCACACCGTAGGAAACGGCGTCAGCAATTTCCTGCTCGGTGGAGCCCGAGCCGCCGTGGAACACGAGGTCGAACGGGTTATCCTTGCCGATCTTGGCGCCAACCTCGGACTGGATCTGCTTGAGCAGCTCGGGGCGGAGCTTGACGTTGCCCGGCTTGTATACGCCGTGCACGTTGCCGAAGGTCAGGGCGGTCAGGTAACGGCCGTTTTCGCCGGCACCCAGGGCCTCGATGGTAGCGAGAGCGTCTTCGGTGGTGGTGTAGAGCTTCTCGTTGATTTCGTTCTCAACGCCGTCTTCTTCGCCACCGACGGTGCCGATTTCGACCTCGAGGATGATCTTCGCGGCAGCTGCGCGCTCAAGCAGTTCGCGGCCGATGCGCAGGTTCTCGGAGAGGGTCTCGTGCGAGCCGTCCCACATGTGCGAGTTGAAGATGGGGTCCTTGCCGGCCTTGACGGCTTCCTCGGAAGCCGAGAGCAGCGGAAGAACGAAGTCTGCGAGCTTGTCCTGCGGGCAGTGGTCCGTGTGCAGGGCGATGTTGACGTTGTAGTTCTTGGCAACTTCGCGGGCGAACGCGGCGAAACCGAGGGAACCGGCAACCATGTCCTTGACCGAAGCGCCGGACCAGTAGGCTGCGCCACCGGTGGAAACCTGGATGATGCCGTCGGATTCGGCCTCGGCGAAACCGCGGATCGCAGCGTTCAGAGTCTGCGACGACGTCACGTTGACCGCGGGGAAAGCGAATCCGCCAGCCTTTGCGCGGTCGATCATCTCGGAGTAAATCTCTGGGGTTGCAATGGGCATGGTGACTCCTATGCTGAATTCGTCTGTGGGTTGGTAACCCTGGAGTAGACCGCTTACGGCTAGCTCCCATCCTAGCGATATCCGCCGGGACGCCGTGTTTCGGGTCACTGGGGCTCTTAACACTTCCGCCGAGTTGGCATTTAATGACAATCCTGCGCGCTGACATTGGCATTAAGTGTCATCTCGCGCGCCAGCCACGGCTCTCCAATGCACGGCGTACCTTATGCACGACGGCGGGTCTGTCGCCTTGGAGGTCGTGCTTGGAGATCCGGACCTCCAGCCAGCCATGCGCGAGGGACCTTTCCTGGCGCTCGATGTCCCTAAGGTGCTGGTCCGCGCCGCCATGATGTTGGCCGTCGTATTGAAGGGAGACCTTGAACCCGCGGTAGGCGGCATCCGGCCACAGCACTGGCCGGCCAAGGGCATCGCGGACAACGTGGTTGAGTGTGGGTTCCGGCAGGTTCGCATTGACCAAGACCAGGCGCATCAGCGTCTCCGGGGCAGAATCCGCCCCCACCCGGATGAGTTCCAGTGCTGCGCGGGCCGTCCGTACGCCACGCATGCCTGGATGGCGGCGGACGATCTCCGTCAGATCCTCGATGCTGCACAGGGCTTCCTTGGGCACCGGGAAATCGGGGCCATGCGAACACACAAGGTGGTCACCGGCCACAACCAGGTCCTCCAAGGGCAGCAACGCGGCCAAGTCCAACCACGTCCGCGCCGGCGAGGTGAGCCTGACGCCGTCGTACTCGACCACTTCTTCCGGAAGAAGCGTGAGGAGGTGTCCGGCCACGTTGACCCGCCGCGGAAAACTGAACCCCCTACGCCGGGCCAGATGAATGCGCCAATCCCCGCTGCGGTTGCCTGGCAGGGGGACACCCCAGATCCGGGCGGCGGACAAGGAAACCAGGATGGAGGAATCGTCCAGGTCCGTGTAAGCCCTCAAGGCGAATGACCCGGAAGCCTCGGACCCGGCCGGCATACGGACTCCCCGGGAAACCACCAATAAGTCCTTGGCACGTGTCCGGGACCGCGTAACGCCGGCTTTGTCCGATGCACGCACAGAGAAGGAACCCGTGGTCAGATGTTCCGGAAGTGTCGCCCTGCGCATGCCCCATTTTGGCTCCCCTGAGCGGCCTCCGGGAGGTTATCCACAGGCTGGCTACCCACGCGCTCCGCGAGATGGCATTTGATGACAATCCGCGGCGCTTGGATTGTCATCAAATGCCATCTCGGCGGGAGGCTACGAGACCGGCTGCTGGAACACGTGCCGGCGGACCCACGCGTGCATCGCGATCGCCGCAGCCGATGCAGCATTCATGGAACGCGTGGAGCCGAACTGCTCAATGGACAACGTAGCAACAGCGGCCTCATGGACCTCGGGTGTGAGGCCCGGGCCTTCCTGGCCAAACACAAGGACGCACTTCTCCGGGAGGTCGTAGGTCTCCAGCGGCACGGAATCCGGGAAGATATCGATGCCGATCACGGCAAGCCCCTCCCCCTGCGCCCACTGGACAAAGTCCTCGACAGTGGGGTGGTGGCGGACGTGCTGGTAGCGGTCGGTGACCATGGCCCCGCGACGGTTCCACCGGCGTCGACCAATGATGTGGACCTCTTTGGCGAGGAACGCGTTGGCTGTGCGCACAACCGTTCCGATATTGAGGTCGTGCTGCCAGTTCTCGATCGCGATGTGGAATTCGTGCCGCTTGGAATCCAGGTCCGCGACGATCGCCTCGTGCTTCCAGTACCTGTATTGATCCACCACGTTGCGGCGGTCACCATCCCTCAACAGGTCCGGATCCCAGTGCTCGCCAACCGGCCACTCGCCTTCCCACGGCCCGACGCCGACCTCCGGTTTCGCTTCAGCCTCGCCGTCCGCTGCGGGAACCTCGGAAGTGGGCAGGGCCGTGTTGGGGGGAAGGTCAGTCACCCCTCAACTTTAGCCCTGCCCGGTCTGTGCCTCTTTGCCCGGCGTCTCTTTGCCTCTTCGCCTCTTGGCCCGGGCGCCTAGACCATCTTCCACTTGTTGATGCGGTACGAGTTGGCCAGCTGCTCCATCAGACCAGGGTGGGCATCCCAGTAGGTCTTGTGCCCGCTAACGCCCAGCATCTGCGGAGTTCCCCACGGTGTTACCGAGAACAGGTTGACTGCCTGGATTTCTTCCCCACGCGCATTGGTGCAGGTGAAGCCGATGACCACGGCGGCGCCACGACGGAATTCGCGGATCTCGGGCATCGAGGTCTTGAAATCCGAGGCGCACTTGTGGCCCACCAGGTTCTGGGGCAGCTCTGTGGCCGTCATGCCCTTGTAGCGGGCCTCAATATCTTCGATCGCAGCCTTGATCTCTTTCGGATCCTTGCCGAACTTGCCTTCGTCGGACTCGGCGAAGAACGCGTAAGCGAGGGCAATGCCGTCGCCGTCCGCCTCCACCGTGCCTTGGGCCTTCTTTTGGATCTCCTCACCGGTGGTGGGGTCCTTGGTGATCCCGAAGGATTCGTCGTGGGTCCACTCGGCCAGGTACTGGAAGGACGATTCGCCCGTGACCCACTTGCTGAACAGCGGGTCGCCGTCGGCGGGGACATTGGTTGGGCCGGCGAAGTCTTCCCACACGCTGGGCAGCGGGATGGCACCCTCCGGAATCTCCGAGGAGGCGGTTGCGTCGGCTGAAGGCTCGTCGGACGGGTCATTGGACGGCTCGGCCGCTGCGTCGGACGCTCCGTCCGAGGCGCTGGTGGAAGGCACGGGCGTCTCCACGGCCACAGGTTTGGTCACCGAAGGAATCAACCATGCGAACACGACCACCAGCGCAATGATCACGACGACGGCGATCCCGCCGAGGATCAGGAACAGCGCCTTCTTGTTGTGGTCGCCCGGGCCCTGGCTGGGTCCGCCGGGCTGACCAGGGTAGCCGGGCTGGCCGCTGGCTTGCTGGTCCGGGTAGCCGGGCTGACCAGGGTAGCCGGGCTGGCCGCTGGCTTGCTGGTCCGGGTAGCCGGGCTGACCGGGGTAGCCAGGCTGGCCGCTGGCTTGCTGGTCCGGGTATCCGGGCTGGCCAGGGTATCCGCTGCCCGGCGGCGGGAAACCGGGCTGACCCTGCTGCGCCTGTGGGTAGCGGTGCACCGTTTCGGCGAACTCGCCGTCAGGGTGGCCCTGCTCGGTTGGGAATTGCTGCGCGGGGAAAACCTGGGTCACTGCAGGTTGTGTGGGGAGAGCCTGGGTCTGACCGTCCTGCCCGGGCGCCACGGACTGAGCCGAAGGCGGCTCCTGTGCTTCCGGCCGATACATCGGCTGGGTCTGGCCCGGCTGATACTGCCGATACTGCTCCTGGCCGGTTTCGTAGCGCGGCTGCGGCACGCCGTCGGGATTGTACGGAGGCTGCGGCACTCCATTGTTGTTGCTCATGACAGGCCCTTTCAAACGTGTTGAGTACCGGCGTATCCGGGGATATCCGGTTGTCGATCCAGTGCTGGGGACCTGCTGACGTGCGGCGACACAAAAAATCCACCATGTCGATCCCCCGACCCACGGTGGTGGCACGCCTGTACCGGAACAAGCGTAGTTCAGTCCGTCGAGTAGCAGGCGAGTCACGGCGGTTTTCCACATGGGTAGAACTACCCACATAGAGGAATGCCTGGGATGTTTAGCTGCTCGAATAATGAAAGACTGGGAGGCAGTGCATGACCAACCCCAGCCGGAGGCAAATATGGCAGAAGAATCCACGCCCCACACGTCCGCATCGGTGTACCGGAACGGCCACGAAATCGAATGCTGGCTCACGGACATGGACGGCGTGCTGGTTCATGAAAACCAGGCAATTCCCGGTGCAGCCGAGCTCATCCAGCGCTGGGTGGATACGTCCAAGCGCTTCCTTGTCCTGACCAACAATTCCATCTTCACCCCGCGCGACCTCGCAGCCCGCCTCCGCGCCTCCGGGCTGGAAGTTCCGGAGGAGAACATCTGGACGTCGGCGCTGGCCACGGCCCAGTTCCTCAAGGACCAGGTCCAGTCTTCTGATTCCGGCAACCGCGCCTACACCATCGGCGAGGCCGGCCTCACCACCGCCCTGCACGAAGCCGGGTTCATCCTCACGGACACGGAACCTGACTTCGTGGTGCTCGGCGAAACCCGCACCTACTCCTTCGAAGCGATCACCATGGCTGTCCGCCACATCCTGGCCGGCGCCCGTTTCATCGCCACCAATCCCGATGCCACCGGCCCTTCCAAGGACGGCCCCATGCCGGCAACGGGCGCAATCGCTGCAATGATCACCAAGGCAACCGGCCGGGAACCGTACATCGTGGGCAAGCCGAACCCCATGATGTTCCGTTCGGCCATGAACCAGATCGACGCCCACTCGGAGACCACGGCCATGATCGGCGACCGCATGGACACCGATATCGTGGCAGGAATGGAAGCCGGGCTTCACACCGTCCTGGTGCTCAGTGGCATCACCCAACGCGAAGAAATCGTGTCCTTCCCGTTCCGGCCCAACCAGATCCTGAGCTCCGTGGCCGACCTCAAGAGCCAGATCTAAAGCCAAAGGAGTCCCGTCATGGCTGTGCTCAACCTCCGTCCTCTGGCCGGTGGCCGGATACTGAGGGGGAGCCAGCCGTTTGGCCTGGATGCTGCCGCGACATCGGGGTTCCTGGCGGAGCACGGCATCCAGGCAATCATGGACCTGCGCAGCGAGCTTGAGCGTTCCTTGGTTCCGTGGTTGGTTCCGAACGGGTCCTCTCGTTCGAACGCGACCAAGCCCGACGGCGGTGGCGGGTGGACTGACGACGGTCGCCGCAAGGAAACTGTCCTGAGAGTCGAGCTCATCCATAATCCGCTGGACCCGAACGCAGTGGCGGGGTCTCTGCAGGCAGTGGAGACTCCCGAGGATCTGGGGAATCTGTATCTGGGCTGGATCCGCGTCCGGCCGGAGTGGGTTGCCGATGCCCTGCGTCCTGTCGCGGAAGGCAAGCGCACGCTGGTTCATTGTTCGCTGGGCAAGGACCGGACCGGAGTGGTGTCGGCGATCGCGCTCATGGCCGCGGGCGAATCGGACGAGGCTGTGGTGAAGGATTACACGGCCACCACGCGCAACCTTCCCAACCTGCTGCAGGTCATGGCCGAGACGTGGCGGCTCCACGTCCCCTCCACACCCGCACAATATTTCAGCCCTGACCTCATGATCCTCCAGAGCCCGGAGGCGGCAATCCGGCATTTCCTGGTCGGCTTCGCACGGGAGTTCGGGGACGCCCGCGGCTTCCTGCGCGAGGCGGGCCTCACCGCCGTCGAGGTTGAAGCGCTTCGGGGTTGAATGAGAGCGGGGTTGAATGAGAGCCGGGTTGAATGAGAGCCGCAGCCCAGCAGGAAAATCCCCAGCAAAAACCTAGGCCGGCCGGATAACCCGTCCGTTGGGCTCCTGGTACGACGGCTCGTCAGGTGCAGGTGGCAGCGGCTCCAGCTCATTCTGGACACGCTCCAGCAGGGGCCGGTAAACGTCGGCGCTCCATTGAGGGCTGGCGTGCGCTGGCCGGGCACCCTCCGTGCTGAGCACCGGGAGCTTCATGTTCGCCGCGAAGACCTTGCTCCACCCCGCCCGCGCGGACTCATAATTGACCGTGTTGTCCTTGGCGTTGCCGAGGAATGCCATTTTGGCCGGGCCGATTTTGCCGGCTAAACGCAGGCCATCGAAGTGGTAGATATACGCGGACTCCGTCTGGATCAGCACGCTGGACGGGGCGATCGGCGAAAGCTGCTCCAGGCTTTGGTCCAGGATCTGCCGCCAGGTGCGTTCGTCCTTGTGCGCCACCCGCTCCCCCAGTTCATAGCCGCCGCGCAGGACTGAAGGGATGCGGAAGCCATTCTCATAAAGGAACACCACGCCGTCGAACCAGCTCTGGTCCAGCACATCAGCGCGGCTGAAGGGACTGGAATCGAGGACTATCAGCTGGGTCTGGACACCATGCAGCTCCAGCAGACGGGCGGCAACTTGCGTGGCGAGCATCCCACCGAAGCTGTGGCCATAGAAATACAGCTTCTCCAGCCCCAGCTCGCGCACGTGGAGAATGAGTTCCCGGACGATCTCATCAACGTCCAGGCCAAGGTTGGAATACCCGACGGCGGCAAGGCGGCCGCGCTGGTGAAGGGCAGGTCGCAGTGAGTTCAGGATCCACTGTGCCTCTTCCCAGCTGGTTTTGTATCCGGGAAAGAGGATCCAACTGGCCTTGGGAAAGTAGAGATCCGAGTAGGAATCCGGGACGCGGAGGATCTTTGTGGCCCGCCGCTCGGCCTGCACGCGACGGGTAAGCAGCATGTCTCCCGCCAACGCCAGCGAGACCACTGCAGTGATGAGGAAGTTACGGCGCGATGTTCGCTTTATCCGGGAAACATGGGGCAGGATCCGGGCCCAGGCAGCGGGATCGGCAGCGTCCTCTGGCCCGGATCCGGGCATGGCAGGGCCCCGGCCCGGGAGGTTTTCGTTCACCTCCGGCGGAGCCTGGAGCTTCCCTACTTGAACGTCCACGCAGCTAGCATAGGCTTCGCGGGCACTGCCTTACAGCCCCGTAGTTCGTGCACGGTTGTTGCCCCTAAAATACGCTTTTAGGGGCATCCCCCGTACACAAACTCCCTAGTTGAGGCCCAGTTCGTCCTTGCCGAAGGCAAAGAGGTAAGGCACGCCGGTTTCGGCTTCGATCTTCTCTTTGGCGCCGGTGTCACGGTCCACGATGACGGCGACGGCAACCACATTGCCGCCGGCCTTACGGACGCCCTCGACGGCGGTAAGTGCGGAGCCGCCGGTGGTGGACGTGTCCTCGAGGACAACCACGTTGCGGCCCTCAACCGAGGGACCTTCCACCTGGCGACCCATGCCGTACGACTTCTGGGCCTTGCGGACAACGAAAGCGTCCACGGCACGGCCGGCGTCGGCAGCGGCGTGCATGACAGCGGTACCCACGGGGTCGGCCCCCATGGTGAGTCCGCCAGCGCACTCAACCGGGATCCCGGCGTCGTCGATCATTGCCAACATGACCTGGCCCACCAGCTTGGAGGCCTCGTGGTGCAGGGTGATGCGGCGGAGGTCGATGTAGTAGTCAGCTTCCTTGCCGCTGGAGAGGATCACCTTTCCGCGGACCACCGCCAATTCTTTGATGAGTTCAAGAAGTCGGGCACGGGCAGTTGCAGTGTCTGCAGCGGGGGTACTGGTGGAAGTCATGGCTTCTATTCTACGTAAGGCACCGGGCCCGGCATTTCAGGCGGGAATCCGGTCCGTCTGGCTGGAAGGCGCCGGGACCAAAGCGGGGCTACCGTCGACGTTGCCTGCGTACAGCCAGTCGTTGTACTGGAAGTCGTTGTCCTTGCGGCTCTTGAACAGCAGGTTCCGCAGTACCCGGGCCACTCCGGACACGTGCCAGGATTCTCCCCAGATCCGTGCCGTGCGCTGGACCCGGGCGGTTCGGGCGGCCCGGACCGAGTTGAAGGAGCGAATGGCCTCGTCCCACGCATCCGGGTTGACGCCGTCGGCGGTGAAGACCGTACCGTTGCTGACGTCCTGCAGCACCGCCGCATCTTCGAGGGCTTGGCAGGCGCCCTGGGCGAGGTACTGGAGCATGGGGTGCGCTGCGTCGCCCATCAGGACCATGCGTCCGGCAACCCAGTTTTCTATCGGTTCGCGATCGTACATGGGCCAGCGGATGCCCGTGCCGAGGTTGGCGAGCGCTGCTTGCACGGCGGGGACGCAGTCCTTGTAGGCGGCCTGGAGTTCGTCCACTCCCCCGTACTGTTCTTCACCGCGCTCAAACGACGGCGATTTGAAGACGGCCACGGTATTGAGCAGTTCGCCCTTGCGCAGGGGGTACTGCACCAGGTGGCAGTCCGGACCGAGGTAGACAACCACATCCTCCAGGTCCGTGGCGGGGGTTTCCGCGGTGATGGGCACCGTGCCGCGGTAGGCAACGTAGGCGGAGGAAACGGGCTGGTCTGCTGCTACGAGCGGCCGCAGCGTCGACTTGAGACCATCGGCCCCGATCACCACGTCTGCTTCATAGTCCACACCAGCCGCGGTGTGGACAACACCGCGTCCGTTTACGGTTTCAACGCTGTCCACCATGACATCGTTGACCAGCTTCACGCCCGCCGCTTCACATCCTTCGAGGAGCACGCGGTGAAGGTCGCTTCGGTGGATCACCACGTATGGGGCGCCGTAGCGCTCCTCAAACTCGCCTTTCAGGCTCTGGCGCGTTAGTTCCTCGCCCGTGACTGCGTCGCGGAACACCAGGTGCTTGGGCTGGACTCCGATCTCCAGCGCCTTCTCCAGCAAACCCCAGCGTTTCAGGACGCGGGAGGCATTGGGGGCCATCTGCAAGCCCGCGCCTACCTCACCGAACTCCGGCGCCCGTTCCACGAGCGTGACGTTGGCACCGTTTTCACGCAGGGCCAGTGCTCCGGCCAGCCCGGCCATACCCCCTCCCACAACCAGGACATCGGTGGACGTGGTGTTTTCAGACATTGCTTGCTCCTTGGGAGATTTTGGTTTTGATGGTGAATCTGACGGCGGCCAACAGGACCGCTGCAATGGCGGCGGCACCGGCGAACGCGAGGAAGTTGGAGTTGACGCCGAGACCGGCGGCAAGCAGGAGGCCACCCACCTGCGGCGCAACGACTGCGCCAATGCGCCCGGTGCCGAGCGCCCAGCCAAGTGCTGTCCCCCGCAAGTGGTCCGGATAGTGGCTCGCCACCGCAGCGATAATGAGGCACTGCGTGCCATGGGTTCCGACGCCGGCAAGCACCAAAGCGAGGTACACCACCGTGACCGGCGGCCCGGCCAACAGGACCGAAAGCCCGACGGCGGCTACTGCGGCTGCCGCTATCGCCGTCGGAATCGGACCAAAGCGTGTGCCCGCCCAAGCTGTGATGACCGAGCCGGCGACTGCGCCGAGGTTCAGCGCGAGGGCGAAGGTCAGCGCCGACCCCAGGTTGTAGCCAGCCAACTGCATGAGGTTGGGCAACCACGTACCCAACCCGTACCAGGCGAACAACGTGGCGATGGTAGCCAAGGCGAAGAGCATGCTGACACCCAGATAGGGTGCGCGGAGCAGGGAGCCGAAACCGGCGGGCTCTTGGAAGTCCTTGCCGCCGGATCCTGTGGATACGAGCGTCTCCGGAAGGTACCTCAGCCCGAGCGGCACCACGATCACCAAGGCCACCACAGCCACGAGGAACATGGACTGCCACCCGAAGGCAGGAATCATGGGAATGCCCACCAACGCAGCGATGGATCCACCGATCGGGACGCCGGACATCATCAGTGTGGCAATGGTGGACCGCCACTTTGCCGGGACCAGTTCAGCCACCAACGCGTTGGCGGACGGGACCAGCCCGCCGAGACCGATGCCGGCGAGGAGTCGCAACGATCCGAAGACAGCCGCGTTGGGTGCCAAGGCGCAGAGGACGGTGAACACCGAGAAGGCGATCGCGCAGCCGAGGATGGTCTTGCGCCTGCCCCACGAATCGGCCATGCGGCCCGCGAAGATGGCGCCGATCATCATGCCGAGGAACGCCATGGAACCGATGGTCCCTGCTGTTGCCTTGGTGAGGCCCCAGCCGGTTTCGGAAATCAGGGAGGACTGCACGGTGCCGTAGACGATGAGGTCGTAGCCGTCGAAGACCACCAGCAGCCAGCAGACCAGCACGGCGAGTGCCGGGCCTTTGGAGAAGCGCGGGGCCATGCGGCCAAGGTCGGCAGTAGGCCGTTGCGACGCTGCAGCGGGAAGTGTGTGATTCATCCCACCACTGTCAGGTGAACAGCAACCGAAGCACCATAGAATTCTGTTGTGCAGAACAAGCCCGCCACCCAGTCCAGCCGGAAGCCCGTGCAGAAGCGGCCCACGTATTCCATTGAGGCGGTAGACAACGCCCTGCAACTCCTCCAGCTTCTCCGCGACGGCGGCGCGCTCCGCCTCAAGGACGCAGCAGCAGAGCTCGGGGTGGCTCCCTCAACTGCCCACCGGCTCCTTGCAATGCTCGTTTACCGGGGCTTCGCGGTGCAGGACGAGAACCGGCGCTATGTCCCGGGACCGGCAATGGGTGTCGGCCCCGCCGGCCTCAGCTGGACCAGGCTGCTGAGGGATTTGGCGCTGCCCCATATGGAACTGCTGTCCGCACGGCTCGATGAGACGGTCAACCTGATGGTCCGTGTGGGCACCAAGGTCCGCTTCCTCGCAACAGTGGAGGGGAGCAACGTCCTGCGTATCGGAGACCGTCAGGGGACGGTCATGCCGGCGGACAAGACCTCTGGCGGGAAAGCGATGCTCGCCGAACTGGAACCCGCGATGATCGAACAACTCTTCCGCAGCCAGAATGCCGAAATAGGCGGCGACACCATCCCGGACGCAGAGTATGCCGCCTTTATCCGCGAACTGGACAGCATCCGGAACAACGGTTTCGCGGCCAACTTCGAGGGCACGGAGGAAGGAGTCAGCGCCCTCGGCATGGCACTCCACAACCGGCACGGGCAGGTGGTTGGGGCACTAACCGTCGCCACGCCTGCCACCCGGTTCCGCAAAGTGTTCGACGCCGGTTTGGTCGCCTCCCTGCGGGAAACCTGCCGACAGCTGGAGATCGACATCGCAGCCAACCCGGCAGAACCCGGATAACAAATTCTGCAGAACAGAATATCCTCGGGATCACTGACGGTAATCCGTAGGGTCGAACTACGCCAAAACTGTTCACCCTATCGAGGAGGCCTACGTGTCCATCAGCGCCGAGAACACGACTCATGCATCTGTGGCCGCCAGCCACGCCCTGCCGGAGCCGACCCCCGAGGAACAGGCGCAGCTGGAGCAGCTGTACAAGGACTTCGAGTCGGAGAACCTGATCCCGTTGTGGACGGAAATCGGTGACCTGATGCCGATGGTCCCAACCCCGAAGGCCGTCCCGCATGTGTGGCGTTGGAATGATCTGTACCCCCTCGCTGCGCGTGCCGGGGACCTGGTGCCCGTTGGCCGCGGCGGGGAACGCCGCGCCATTGCCCTGGCCAACCCGGGCCTGGCCGGCACGCCGTACGCGACGCCGACACTGTGGGCCGCGATCCAGTACCTGGGCGGCGGCGAGACCGCCCCGGAGCACCGGCATTCGCAGAACGCCTTCCGGTTCGTCGTCGAAGGTGAAGGCGTCTGGACGGTCGTAAATGGCGATCCTGTGGCGATGCGCCGCGGCGACTTCCTGCTGACCCCGGGCTGGAACTTCCACGGCCACCACAACGACACCGACCAGCCGATGGCATGGATCGATGGGCTGGACATCCCCTTCGTCCATTACGCGGACGCCGGGTTCTTCGAGTTCGGCACCGAACGCGTCACGGACGAAGCCACGCCGGACATCTCGCGCTCTGAACGTCTCTGGGCCCACCCGGGCCTCCGTCCGCTCTCCGGTCTGCAGGACACCACAAACTCCCCCATCGCCGCGTACCGCTGGGAGCACACCGACGCAGCCCTCCGTGAGCAGTTGTTGTTGGAGGACGAGGGCCACCCGGCCACCGTCTCCCAGGGCCACGCCGCCATCCGGTACTCAAACCCCACCACCGGCGGGGACGTCATGCCCACCATCCGCGCCGAATTCCACCGCCTCCGCGCCGGCGCCACCACCGAGCTGCTCCGGGAGGTCGGTTCCAGTGTCTGGCAGGTCTTCGAAGGCACCGGCACCGTTGTCCTGAACGGCGAAACCAAACACCTGGCCAAGGGTGACCTGTTCGTGGTCCCGTCCTGGCAGGAGTGGTCGCTGCAGGCCGACGCTGTTTCACAAACTTCGTTTGACCTGTTCCGTTTCAGCGACGCCCCCATCTTCGAACGACTGAACTTCAACCGCAGCTACACCGAAGGACGCAAGTAATGAGACTCCTCACCCTCCGCACCGCTGAAGGCACCAAAGCTGTCCGCCAGGACGGCGACACCCTCACCGAGATTCCCGGCTTCGCCGACGTCGGCGCGCTGTTGGCCGACCCCGCCTGGGAAACCACGGCGAAGGCGGCCAACGGCGCAACGCACGCGCTCGACGGCGCCGACCTCGCCGCCGTCGTGCCTGCACCAGGGAAGATCATCTGCGTGGGCCACAACTACCGCAACCACATCAAGGAAATGGGCCGGGAGATCCCCGAGTACCCCACCCTGTTCGCGAAGTACCAGGAATCCTTGATCGGCCCGAACGATGACCTGGCGTTGCCGCAGGAATCGGACACCGTGGACTGGGAAGCCGAGCTCGCGGTGATCATCGGCAAGAAGGGCCGGCGCATCACAGAGGCGGACGCAGCCGACCACATTGCCGGGTACGCGGTCCTGAACGACATCAGCATGCGCGATTACCAGTTCCGCACCATCCAGTGGCTCCAGGGCAAGACGTGGGAGAACTCCACCCCGTTCGGCCCTGCCCTTGTCACCAAGGACGAATTCACCGCCGGCCCGCTCATGACTTCCGCCGTGGATGGCGAGATCCAACAGAGCACTCCCACCGGCGACCTCGTGTTCACCCCCGAATTCCTGGTTTCCTACATCTCCACGATCATCACGCTGAACCCGGGCGACGTGATCGCCACCGGGACCCCCGGCGGCGTCGGGCACGCCCAGGACCCCAAGCGGTACCTGCAGGAAGGCCAGCTGCTGGTCACCACCATCGAGGGCCTGGGCCAGCTAAGCAACCGCGTGGTCAAGGAAGCCTGATGGTCGCCCGCCACGATCTCGCCACCGATCCGCGCCTGCAGGAAGAACTCCTGCAGGCGCGGCGGGGAACCGCCTTCTTTGCCCGGAAGCTCAATGAACTTGCCGACTCAGAGCTCGACGGCGCGTCGCTGCTGGCCGGCTGGTCCCGCCGCCACGTTGTAGCACATGTGGGCTACAACGCTCGTGCGATCGCCCGGCTCGTGGAATGGGCCGCCAGCAGTGTGGAAACACCGATGTATGCCTCGCCCGAGGCCCGCAACCAGGAAATAAACTTCGGTGCCACGCTTTCCCCGATCGCGTTGCGGAACCTCTTCGACCACTCCGCAGTGCACCTGACCGTCGAATGGCGCGACCTCCCGGACGCGAACTGGGCCCACGAAGTCCGCACCGCCCAAGGCCGCACCGTGCCAGCATCCGAAACAGTGTGGATGCGCACCCGCGAAGTGTGGGTCCACGCCGTGGACCTGGACAACGGCGCCACCTTCAACGACATCCCTACGTCGGTCCTCGAACGTCTACTCGGCGACATCACCGGTGCATGGGAAATCCGCGGCACCGACACCGGACTTCTCATCAAGGTCAACGACACTGCCGGGAACGGCACGAGCCTTACGTTCGGCGACACCACCGCTGGAGAGCCGACGATCATCACCGGCCCCCTTCCCGCCGTCGTCGAATGGGCCGCAGGCCGCGGCAACAGCGGCATCACAGCCGCCGGACCTGGCGCCCCAACGCAGGAAATGCCGGCCGCGCCGGCATGGATCTAGCTACAACGCAGCGGGTGGAGTTGGCGGCGCCGTAGTCGAGCGGATCACCAGGCGGGGATTCACGATCTGGTCCTCGTTGCCTGCTTCACTTTCCAACTGCTGGAGTAGCGCGGACATGCAACGGCGGCCGAGTTCTTCAAAGTCCTGCTTGATGGTAGTCAGCGGAGGCAGGAAGAACGCAGCTTCAGGTTGATCGTCATAACCCACCACACTGATGTCTTCAGGGACCCGCAACCCGGCTTCCTGGAGGGCGCGAAGGACTCCCACAGCCATTTGGTCGTTCGCAATAAAGACAGCAGTGACAGTTGGCTGATCCTCGAGCTTGCGCTGTTCGATGAGCGCCAGGCCTGCTTCATATCCCGAGGCGGCATCCCATCCCCCTTGGAGAAGAACGTGCGCCTCCAAGCCCGCATTGCCGAGTGCCTCCTGCCATCCCTTGATGCGCTCAGCCGCGTCAATCCAGTGCGTCGGACCGGAAATGTGTCCGATGTGGCGGTGTCCGAGCCCGATGAGATGTTCCACCGCCAACCGCGCTCCCAAACGCTGGTTCAGTGAAGCACCCATCAGTTCGTTCCCAGTTCCGGCGCCCACGGCCACCATGGGAAACGGGACGATGACGTCACGGAGGGCGGCCAGGACATCCGGATGGGGTACGAGGATGACCACGCCCTCCACTGACTCGTTGCGGAAATGGGCGATGGCGTCGTTGATGCTGTCGCCTGTTACTTCGCGGAGGTTGGCGATACTGACGAAGTAGCCCGCTTCCCGGCCCGCCTGTTCAACTCCCAGCAAAGTATTGGCAGGTCCGTACTGGCCGGTTTCGCAGGCAAGCACGCCTATGGTCCGGGACCGCCGCGTCACCAAGCTGCGTGCGGCCGTGTTGCGCCTGTATCCAAGGCTCGCGATAGCCGATTCCACGCGTTCCTTGGTTTTGCTGCTGACATTGGGGTGGTTGTTCAGGACGCGGGAAACAGTCTGGTGCGAGACCCCGGCCAACTTGGCTACATCCCCCATGACGGGTGGCCTGCTCGGTGTTGCCCCGGGAGACATCCGCACCTCACTTTATGGATTCGTATGGCGGGCTTGGACAGGATTGGCCCGCATCCGGCTCTTCACTCTGAGCAGGACAGCTCAGCTCGAGCAGGATGCAGGCCAATCCAGGGATTCTTGCTATTTGACGTCTACCCGCACAGGTTCAGTCTTGGCAGGTTTGGTAGCTTCGGTTGCCGGAGGCGTGGTCTTCCACTTGAAGCGGCGGCTGATTGATGATCCTCCACCAGCACCTGTCCGGTTCTTGTTGAAGATGTCGAAGCCGACTGCAAGGAGGAGAACCAGGCCCTTGATGAGCTGCTGGTAGTCGGTTCCCAGACCCAGGATGGACATACCGTTGTTCAGGACGCCCATGATGAGGCCACCGATCATTGCTCCCGCAACGGTACCGATGCCGCCTTGGACGGCCGCGCCACCGATGAAGGCGGCAGCAATGGAGTCCAGTTCAAAGCCGGTACCGCCAGCAGGCTGGGCAGAGTTCAGTCGGGCTGTGAACACCAAACCAGCCAACGCGGCGAGGACGCCCATGTTGACGAACAACCGGAAGGTTACCTTCTTGGTCTTGATGCCGGAGAGCTCTGCTGCATGCAGGTTGCCACCAATGGCGTAGGTGTGGCGCCCGAAGATGCTGTTGTTCATCAATGCCGAGTACAGGATCACCAGGACTGCCAGCACGATCAGCACGATCGGCGTTCCACGGTAGCTGGCCAGGAGGAAGGTGATGATCAGCATCAGCACAGCGATGAAGCCGTTCTTGACGGCAAACCATGCCATCGGCTCGTTCTCAAGGTTGAACTTGCGCCGGACACGGCGCTCCTTGATGGCTTGGAAGAGAATGGCTGCGGTGCCGCCGACGCCCAGGATGACGGTCAGCCATTCCAGTACGGAGGTGCCTCCGGAGATATCGGGGAGGAAACCTCCACCGAGCGCCCGCAACTCGTTGGGGAACGGGGTGATCTGCTGGTTCTTCAGGGTGATGAGCGTCAGGCCGCGGAAGATGAGCATGCCGGCCAGGGTGACGATGAAGGCTGGAATGCCCACATAGGCAATCCAGTAGCCCTGCCAGGCACCCACCAAGGCACCTACCAGGAGGCAAGCCGGAATGGCCAGCCACCACGCCCAGCCCCAGTGCACGATCATCACGCCGGCCACAGCACCGATGAACCCGGCGATGGATCCGACGGAGAGGTCGATGTGGCCGGCGATGATGACCATCACCATGCCAATGGCGAGGATCAGGATGTAGCTGTTCTGGACCACCAGGTTGCTGACGTTCTGCGGTTCAAGCAGGATGCCGTTCGTCAGGACCTGGAAGAGGATAACGATCAGGATCAGGGCGACGAAGATGCCAACCTGGCGGAGGCGGCTTGTGAGGAAGCCAAGGGATTCTCGTAGGGCGGACATGTTGGCTATTCCTTCTCTTGAGTCATGAAGTGCATGAGGGTTTCCTGGGTGGCCTCGGCGATGGGGACCTCGCCGGTGATGTGCCCTGCGGACAGCGTGTAGATCCTGTCGCAAATGCCCAGGAGCTCAGGCAGCTCCGAGGAGATCACGATCACGGCTTTCCCGGCGGCTGCGAGTTCATTGATGATCGTGTAGATCTCGAACTTGGCGCCGACGTCGATGCCCCGGGTTGGTTCGTCCAGGATCAGCACGTCCGGATCCGAGAACATCCACTTGCTCAGCACCACTTTCTGCTGGTTACCGCCGGAGAGCTTGCCGGTGATGGCTGCCACGGACGGCGCCTTGATGTTCATGCTCTTGCGGTAATGGTTGGCGACGGTGGTCTCTTTGTTGCCATCAACCCAGCCACGTTTAGCCAGCTTGTTCAGCGCCGCCATGGAGATATTCCGCTTGATGTCCTCGATCAGGTTCAGGCCATAATGCTTGCGGTCCTCGGTGGCGTAGGCAATGCCATGATCGATCGCGTCGGAAACCGTGGAAGTGTTGATCTCTTCGCCGTACTTGTAGACCTTGCCCGAAACGGCGCGTCCGTACGTCCGGCCGAAAACGCTCATGGCCAACTCGGTGCGGCCCGCGCCCATAAGGCCTGCCAAGCCCACCACTTCGCCCTTGCGGACATTCAGGTTGGCGTTGTGCACCACGATGCGGCTGTGGTCCTGGGGATGCTGGACCGTCCAGTCTTCAATGCGGAGGACTTCCTCGCCGATATTCGGAGTCCGGTCCGGATAGAGGCTTTCAAGATCACGTCCCACCATGCCGCGGATGATGCGTTCCTGGGTGATCTGGCCCTGGTCCAGGCGCAGCGTCTCAATGGACTTGCCGTCACGGATAATGGTGACGGCGTCAGCCACCTTGCGGATCTCGTTGAGTTTGTGGCTGATGATGATGCTGGTGACGCCCTGGCCCTTGAGGTGCAGGATGAGGTCCAGCAGGTGGTCCGAGTCTTCATCGTTCAGTGCAGCGGTTGGCTCATCCAGGATGAGCAGCTTCACCTCCTTGGAGAGCGCCTTGGCAATCTCCACGAGCTGCTGCTTGCCAACACTGATGTGCTGGATGGGTGTGACAGGGTTTTCGCTCAGACCTACACGGGCAAGCAGCTTGGCGGCCTCGAGGTTGGTTTTCCGCCAATCCACCCAGCCGTTGTTTGCCAACTCGTTGCCGAGGTAAATGTTCTCAGCGATGGAAAGGTACGGGCTAAGAGCCAACTCCTGGTGGATGATCACGATCCCGCGCTTCTCACTGTCCGAGATACTGTTGAATTCGCAGGGTTCGTTCTCAAAAAGGATGTCGCCGTCAAAGGAGTTGTGCGGGTAGACCCCGGACAACACCTTCATCAGGGTGGATTTCCCGGCGCCGTTCTCTCCACAGATGGCGTGGACTTCGCCGCGGTTTACATCCAGGGTGACATCCTGAAGGGCCTTGACCCCGGGGAAGGTCTTGGTTATTCCTCGCATTTGAAGAATGGGTACGTTCATCGTCAATTCCCACTGACTGGTTGGAACTTGGCCTGGCCGGGGATTCGGCCGGCTCATGGTGGGTTGTGGCCCCGCCCCGCTTTAGCAGCGCTTGGCAGCGCTTGGCAGCGCTTCGGCAGCGGGACCACAACCCGAAGGAAGTGCTTACTTGACGTCGGATTCCTTGTAGTAGCCCGAGTCGATGAGTTCCTTCTTGTAGTTGTCCTTGGTGATGATGACGGACTTCAGGAGGAAGGCCGGAACAACCTTGACCTTGTTGTTGTAGGTCTTGGTGTCGTTCGTTTCCGGCTCGTTGCCCTTGAGCACGGCGTCAACCATCTTCACGGCCTGAGCTCCGAGCTGGCGGGTGTCCTTGAAGATCGTGGAGTACTGCTCGCCGGCGATGATGGACTTCACGGAGCCCTTTTCGGCGTCCTGGCCGGTAACTACCGGCAGCTTTCCGGTGGAGTAGCCACCCGTGCTGGTCAGGGCCGAGATGATGCCGATGGACAGGCCGTCATACGGGGAGAGCACACCGTCCAGCTTGGTGCCGGAGCTGTAAGCCGAGGTCAGGATGTCTTCCATGCGCTTCTGGGCAACGGGTGCCTGCCAGCGCAGGATGGCTGCCTGCTCGAACTTGGTCTGGCCGCTGGGAACCTTCAACGTGCCTGCATCCAGGTACGGCTTGAGGGTGTCCATGGCGCCAGTCCAGAAGAAGTTGGCGTTGTTGTCATCCGGGCTTCCGGCGAAGAGCTCCACGTTGAACGGGCCCTTGCCTTCAACCTTCTTGCCACTTGCGTCCACCAGGCCAAGGCCGGTGAGCAGTGACGTAGCCTGCTGGACACCTACGGTGTAGTTGTCGAAGGTGGTGTAGTAGTCAACGTTCGGTGTTCCGTTGATGAGGCGGTCGTAGGCGATGACCTTAACGTTCTGTTCCTTGGCCTTGGCCAGGACGTCGGTCAGCGTGGTGCCGTCAATTGCTGCGATGATCAGTGCCTTGGCGCCCTTGGTCAGCATGTTCTCGATCTGGGAGACCTGCGTAGGGATGTCATCGTTGGCGAACTGAAGGTCAGTCTTGTAACCAAGGTCCTTCAAGGATTTCTCAACGTTGGCGCCATCGGCAATCCAACGCTCGGACGTCTGGGTCGGCATCGAAATGCCTACCAGCGAATCGCTGGGCTTGGCGGTGCTGCTGGATTCTGCAGCTCCTCCGCGGCTCCCGCAGCCCGTGGCTCCCACGGTCAAGGTAAGGACAACCGCTACGGCGCCCAGGAGTTTCTTTAATCTCACGATGCTCTCCTTCCGCGGCAGCTTTGCCGCGAACTCTGATGCAGCCGGAGCATCTGCGCATCCGGCACGGTGAAGCTGGGTTGGCCTGTGTGCTGGGGGCGGCACATGCCACTTCAAGGTGATACGACTGCCATTGTGAACGCTAACAATACCGTCGGTCAAGTGGATTGGATCACAATTTGGTTATAACGCTACTCGGCAGTAATCCCTGCGGGAAATTCTTGACTTGAATCGTTGTTAGCGTTCACAATTGGCCCGCGTTCGTGTTCCCTGGGAAAGGAAGAGCCCGGCACCGCCTTGTGGGCAGTGCCGGGCTTCCAGTGCTCCACCGTGATGACGTGGAGGAGCACGTCCCCGCCGAAAGTGGGGAGCTAGAGCCGGGTGTCGAACGAATCGCAGAAGACGTTCTCGTTGAACGTCCCCTGGAACTCGGACTTACCTTGGATTTTCAGGATGGTGGCACGGATGGCCTCGCGCGTTCCTGCGTGAGCGTGAATGGCGGTCTTGACCATGGGTACATCGATCAGATGGTTCGGCTGGTTCAGGGAAACAAAGACAGTGGGAACTTCGGTGGCGTACCAAGGAATTTCAGCAGCCATGGGCGAGGACCACTTGATCCGTATTGCCGCTTCCTGCGCGAAGCCCTTGACGTTGGCAAACACGAATGCGGCGTCGTACTTCTCCGCGTAGTCGCCCGTTGCTTCCTCGGCGAGCACCCTCATGAAGTTCATGCCGGGCTCCCCCGCAGCTTCACGCTGCTCCGCTGTTTTGAAGACATGCACTTCAAAACCCGCGGATTCCAGTTCCTCCTTGACCGTGTCCAAATAAGCCAGCGGATCTGCGCGGGTAAAGTCCGCCCCGCCCGAAATGCCATAGAGCCGGATGCGTTTGTGCGTCCCGGGCGTGATGGGCAGGTTCCGGACTGTGTCCTTGACAAGCGTGACGGTCTTGTCCGCAACGTCTGCGGCAATTGCACGGTGCGCGTCGCTGCCGATGACGGCCAATGCTTCTGCGGACGGCACCAGCCTTTCGCGCTCAATCCGGTGCAATCCCAGTGTTGCCTTCAACCCCAGGATCCTGCGCAACGCATCGTGGAGACGGGCCTCCGTGATGACACCGGATTTGTAGCCGTCCACCATGTATTGGAAGTCCTCGTCGGGATTGCGGAAGAAGAGGAACATGTCGCAGCCGGCCGCGATGGTGGCAGGCACCAAATCGCGCCGCTTCATTGCCTGCGTCAAGCCGACCATGAGCGAAGCGTCCGTGAGCACCAGCCCGTTGAAGCCGAGCTCGCCTCGCAGCAGGTCCTGCAACAGTTCAGGAGCGAGTGTCGCCGGCAACACCTCGGAGTCCGACAGCCCGGGACGGAAATGTCTGGAGACCTCGGGAGCACCGATGTGCCCTACCATGATCGACTGCACGCCGTGCCCGATCATTTCGCGGTACACGTGCCCGTACGTCTTGTTCCACTGGTCATAGTCGAGCGTGTTGTAAGACGTGACCACATGCTGGTCGCGTTCATCAATACCGTCGCCCGGGAAATGCTTCACGGCGCAAACAGTTTGTGACTCGCTGATTCCGTCGAAGTACGCCTTGGCACGCTCCACCACAATCTCCGGCGTATTGCCGAACGCCCGGGTGGAGATGACCGTGTTCCGCCAGTTGTAGTGGATGTCCACGATCGGCGCGAACGCCCAGTTACAGCCCAGCGCGGCCGTTTCGACGCCGGCAACCTGGCCCATTTGCCGGGCGATTGCCTTGTCCGGGTGTGAACCCGCCTGCAGGTGCGTGGCCACAAACGTGCCGTCGTCGCAACTGCCCGCTCCGCCCATCTCCGGGTTGGAAGCGATGAGCAGCGGGATGCGGGTTTTGGACTGCGCGTAACGGATGTGTTCCTGGACGGCCGCCGAGGGACCCGGCCGGTAGCGCATGCCGCCCACATGGAATTTCTCCAGCACACCATCGAGGTACTCCGGGGAGTAATCGTTGTTGTGGTTGATGAACAGTTGCCCGATCTTCTCCTCGAGGGTCATTGAGCCGATGGTGTTCTCCACCCATGCGACAGCTTCGTCATCAAGATGGAAGGGAGCAGCTTTGAGGTCCACCAGGAATGGCCTGGACGGCGCTTCAGCAGGTCCACTCAAAGCCAGGGTCACTTCATCCACGATCTCCTCCACGGATAAGGCGATATCCAGGACTATTCCGGCTTCGTCGTCCTGCAAGGGCTCCAAAGTAGCTAATTGTGAATCAAGGAGCGAGGCTGGCATGAAGTGGCCGGGTCGGGCGTTCATGCGTTCATTCAGCAACTCTCGCGTGCCGTACAGGTGCACGAAAACCACGGATGGATCGCCGCTGCGGATGATGTCCCGGTAGGAGCGCTTGAGGGCGCTGCACGCGATCACCAGAGCAGCGCCCGACGCCGTGAAGCGCCTGCCGATTTCGGCCAACCAGGGTGCCCGGTCGTCGTCGTTCAGCGGAGTACCCGAGGCCATCTTGTCGATGTTTGATTGCGGGTGCAGCGAATCGCCGTCGAGAAATTCAGCGCCGAGGCGTTCAGCGAGGTCGGCGCCCACGGTGCTTTTGCCGCAGCCGGCCACGCCCATCACCACGATGTGGTGCCGGGCGTCGCCTGCCGAAGGAACCGGCTTACCAGTCATGGACCGTGCCGTCCACGAGGCGGTTGTACGGCAGGTATGCCTGCTGGTACGGGAACGCAGCGGCCGCTTCCTCGTTGAACTCGACGCCGATGCCGGGCTCGTCCCCGGGGTGCAGGTAACCGTCCTTGAAGGTCATGGACTGCTGGAAGACTTCGTTGGTCTTGTCCGAGTGCTGCATGTATTCCTGGATGCCGTAGTTGTGGATGGCCAGGCCAACGTGCAACTGGGCGGCGAAGCCCACCGGGGAGATGTCCGTGGGGCCGTGGAAGCCGGACTTGATCTGGTACTGGGCGGCGAAGTCCATGACCTTCTTCAGCGGGGAGATACCGCCAAAGTGTGTGGAGGCCGCACGGACGTAGTCGATCAACTGTTCCTTGATGAGGGTCTGGTAGTCCCACACGGTATTGAAGATTTCGCCGATGGCCAGCGGCGTTGTGGTGTGCTGGCGGACCAGGCGCAGGCCTTCCTGGTTCTCGGCCGGTGTGCAGTCCTCCAACCAGAACAGGTCGTACGGTTCCAGTGCCTTGCCAAGCTTGGCCGCCTGGATGGGTGTCATGCGGTGGTGGCCATCGTGGAGCAACGGAATTTCCGGGCCGAACTCATTCCGGACGGCTTCGAATACCGTGGGCAAGTGGCGCAGGTACGCGCGGGTGTCCCAATCCTCCTCCAACGGGAAGTTTCCGCGGCCTGCGGGCTCGTAGTCGTACCGCTCGCCAGACGCCTGGGCTTGGGCGGCAACCCCGTACACAGCCTTGATGCCCGGGACCGCGGTCTGAATTCGGATGGACTTGTACCCGAGTTCCAGGTGCTCGCGCACCGAGTCGAAAAGCGAGGGAATGTCCGAGCCGGAAGCATGGCCGTAGGCGCGCAGCCCGTTCCGGGACGCGCCACCCAGCAACTGGTAGACCGGCATGCCGGCCACCTTGCCCTTGATGTCCCACAACGCCATGTCCACCGCAGCAATCGCGGCCATGGTCACCGGGCCCCGGCGCCAGTAGGAGCTGCGGTACAGGAACTGCCACGTGTCCTCGATCCGGTGCGGATCCTTCCCGATCAACAGCTGCGCAACATGCTCCTTGAGATAAGCGGCGACGGCGAGTTCCCGGCCGTTCAGCGTGGCATCACCAATACCCGTCACACCATCCTCGGTGGTGATACGCAGGGTGACGAAGTTCCGGGAGGGGCTGGTCACGAAGACTTCAGCGGCAATGATTTTCACAGCTTTTCCTTTCGGGATTGGGCTGGGTTGAAGGGTTCCTTCTCGCCTCAATGCGATATTCACCACAAATACTGAATACGAGTCTAGAATTGTTTGCCATATTTGGCAATCGGTTGCCAGTGCGACAACCGCGCGAGCCTCGGAAAAGGGAAGCCTAGGCTGCAGTTCCTGTCCCGGCACGGTGAGTGGCCCAAACCGAGGTCAGCTCCTGGATCAGCTCCACGACTCCTGGCTCATCGGCAAGGTCTGGATCCAAAAGCCGCAGCAACGCCGCAACCCGGGCACGTCCGGAGAGTTCATTGGCAGCCGCAATGCCTGAAGCCCTGGGATCCTGAAGCCCAGGATTCACCGCGATGTAGGCAGACCACACCGCGATCATTCTCGCCGCAGCAGTGCCGCTTCGCCCCGCGGCGCGCTCCGCACGGAGAACCGGCAGTGCACGCATCCGGAGCTTGGTGCTGCCATCCATGGCAATCTGGGCCAGATGATGTGCGATCCGGGAGTTTCCAAAACGTTCAAGCAATGCAGTCCGGTATTCAGGGATACGGAGTTCCCGCCCGGGAAGGTGCCTGGCGGCTTCGTCCCAGAATTCCTCTACCACTTCGCGGCATACCGCATCGCCCAGGGCCTGGGCCACTGTGGTGTGGCCGCGCAACTGCCCTGCGTAAGCCAGGATGGAATGCGCGCCGTTGAGGAGCCAAAGTTTGCGGTTTTCGTAGGGTTCGATGTCATCCACGAAGACCGCTCCAGCGTCTTCCCAACGTGGACGCCCGAGGGGGAAATGGCCGCTCAGCACCCAGTTGCGGAAAGGTTCAGTGACCACCGGGGCTTCGTCCCGGTACCCGCACTGCTTACCGACCAGGGCAACATCGTCAGCCGTAGTGCGGGGCGTGATGCGGTCCACCGATGTGCTGACAAAGCTGACGTTGTTGTCGATCCAGGCGGCGAGTCCGGGGTCCAAGCCCAGGGCGATTTCCGCTACGCCCGCACGGGCCACGTTTCCATTGTCAGAGAGGTTGTCGCAGGAAACCACAGCGAGGGGTCCGGCGTCGGTCTCCCTGCGGGCGGCGAGGCCAAGGACCAAGCGGCCCAACGGCGTCGTGGGTTGCTCCCCCGCGACCAACCGCGGCAGGTCATCCGCGCCGTGTGCGTAGGCGGCCTCCGTGATGGTCAGTGTTATCACCGCTGTTTGCGGTGCTGAGACCAGTTCAACCAATCGTTCAATGTTGGCGCCGTCGATGGCTTCTACAACGCTGCCTACAACCTCAAAGGAATCCCCTGCATCGGATCGTTCCACCAACGTAAAGAGACCGTCCTGGGCCGCAAGGACCTTGGCGGCATCCGGACGACGCCCCGTGAACGAGGCGATGCCCCAGTCCCCTGCGTCGCCGGCATGCTGTGTGTACCAGGCCTGGTGCGAACGGTGAAAGGCCCCGAGTCCCAGGTGCACAATGCGCACGGGAGCCTTTTCAACAGCTTTGACCTCACGGTTCAATCGCCTGAGCCCATCGACGCTCATAGTTTGAACACCCTGCGTGGCGAGGAATCGACGACGTCGAGAATCAGCTCGTGGGCGCGGGCTTCAGTCACGCGGTGCTCGGCTACAAGGCGCGCAAGGAAGGATGCTTCAATCCTGCGTGAGGCGTCATGCCTTGCCGGGATTGAACAGAACGCGCGGGTGTCATCGATGAAGCCCGAGGACCGCGAGAAACCTGCGGTTTCCGTTACTGCGGAGCGGAAGCGCAACATGGCATCCGGAGCATCGAGGAACCACCACGGCGCACCGATGAAAACAGACGGATAGAAACCGGCCAACGGCGCGAGTTCACGGGAAAAAACGGTCTCATCGAGGGTGAAGAGCACCAAGTGGAAATCCTTGGCCGTGCCAAAGTCCTGCAGCAACGGACGGATCGCCTCGGTGTAGTTCACCGCGAACGGAATATCGTGGCCGGTGTCCGCACCAAAGGACTCGAACGTGGGGCCATGGTGATTCCGGTACGAGCCAGGGTGGATGGTCATCACCAATCCGTCGGCCACTGACATGCGTGCCATCTGGTACATCATGTGGGCCTCGAACGCGTCACGATCCTCGGCTGTAGCCTTGCCAGCACGGGCAAGTTCAAAGAGTGCTTCAGCTTCTGCGGTTTGCAGTTTGAGCGTGGCAGGCGTGCGCACGCCGTGATCCGCCGAAACTGCGCCATGCTCAACAAAGTAGCGACGGCGGTTTTCCAGGGCCGCGATGTAGCCTGCATAGCCCGTTGCGCCGTCGGCGGCAGTTTCGATCAGACGATCAACGTTGGCCTTCCAGCTGGGATGCGCCACGTTCAGATAAGCATCCGGTCGGAACGTTGGAAGCACCCGGCCGTTGAAGCTGGGGTCATTGGTGAGGGCCTTGTGGCTGGCAAGGTTGTCCAGAGGATCATCCGTGGTGGCCAGGACCTCAATGTTGAAGTCCTTGAAGAGCTGGCGAGGACGGAAGTCCGGCTCTACCAGCTTGGCCGCGATCGCGTCATAGCTGGCGTCAGCCGGCATCTCACTGAGGTCTGCGCCGAGTTTGAACACTTCGTGGAATTGGGTGCGCAGCCAGTACCCGGAGGCAGTGCCCTCGAACAGCGGCCAAGCCTGGACGAACTGCCTCCAAATCTCCCGCGAATCAGGCGCGGACGCTGTACCTGTGAGCAACTGATCCATCGGAACACCGTTGGCGTGGATCAGGCGGGTGACGTAGTGGTCCGGGCTGACCAGGAGCGCTGCAGGGTCAGGGAAGGGCGTGTTCTGTTCAAGGACAGCGGCGTCAACGTGGCCGTGCGGAGAAATGATGGGCAGGTCCTGGACGCGCTCCAGCAAGGAGCGCGCGATGCTGCGCGTGCCGGGATCTGCGGGCAGGAGCCTGTCAGGGTGTGCTGCGATGGACTGTGACATAGGTCAATCTTGCGGTTCACCTTGCCATCTTGTCAACCGGTTGCCAAAAATTGCCAACTCGTTGCAACAATCATTTGCCTAAACACTGGGGACTAGCTCAGCAGCCTTCCACTGGAGCCCCGCACAACGAGCTCGGTCTCCACGCTCACAGCTTCGCTGGGGGCATCGTGGCCTTGCAACATGTCCAACAGGATGGTCACGGCACGCGTGCCGCATTCCCCCAAGGGTGAACGCACGGTGGTCAGTGCGGGGGTGGTGAAGTCTGCGCCGAAAATGTCATCGAAGCCAACGATGCTGATTTGGTCCGGAACGCGCATGCCGCCAGCCTGCAATTCCTGCATCAAACCGATGGCCAGGAGGTCGTTGTAGGTGATGACGGCCGTAGCTCCGCTTTCCAGGACGTCGCGCGCAACTTGCCTGCCGCCGTCGACCGTTGGTTTGGAAGATTCCAAACGGACGGCGCGCAGCTTGGACCACTCGCAGGCAGCTTTGACGCCCTCCCAGCGGCGGCCCGTCATCCAGGACTGGGCAGGCCCGGCGACGTAGGCAAGATTGGTGTGCCCATTGGCTGCCAAGCTGCGCACGGCCTCGCTGATGCCCTTGTTCACATCCGGAACGACGCACGGGACGCCGTCGATCTTGCGGTTAATGACCACCACAGGCTTGTCCGCTGAAAGGGCCCGGATGTGGTCGTCGTCCATGCGGGGACTCGCCAGGATCAGTCCGTCGACCGTGCTCAACAGACGGCGCGCCGCAGTGACTTCGGTCTCTGGCGACTCAGCGGATTCCGCCAGGACCAGCGTGTAATCGCGGGCCGATCCGGTGGTTTCGGCACCGCGGATGATGTCGAAAAAGGTGGGATTGGTAATGTCCGCGACAATCAAACCGATGGTCTGCGTGCGGCCAGTGGGAAGCGCGCGGGCGAACGGGTTCACCTGGTAGTTCAGCTGCGCAGCCGCGTCCTCGATAATTTTCTGCGTCTTGGCACTGACCCTGCCCGGCTTGCTGAGGGCACGCGACACCGTCGACGGGTTCACGCCCGCGAGCTTGGCGATGTCGTAGATCGTGGCGGAGGACTTTTCCCCCCGGCCACGCTTAGTGGGTGCAGTTGCTGCTCCGGTGCTCGTCACGTCAGTCACCGCTTCATCCTAGACCGCTTGGCAACAAAAACGGCCGGTTGCCATCGAGGAATGCCAAAAACCCAGTGGGATGTGAGAGAGGAACGGTAAAAACCCAGTGGGATGTGAGAGAGGAACGCTAAAAAGCCAGTGGGATGTGAGAGAGAAACGTCAAAAACCCAGTGGGATGTGAGAGAGGAACGGTCTGTCCGGATACTCCCTCACATCCCGGCGAGCCTCTACCGGCGCTCTACCGCGCTCTAGCGGCGCTCGGGGAACTTGCCCTCTTCCGCGATGCGCTTGTTGAGCTCCTGCAGGAATTCATCCTCGTCAAAGTCCAGCGAAACTTCCTTCCCGGTCCAGCTGGAGAGGTGGATGGCATTGGCCAGGCGGACGCCGTTGATACCGTCCGAGCCCGGAGCAAGCAGAGGAGTCCCGTCAAGGATGTTGGCCGCAAAGTTCTCCAGGACACCGGCGTGCTGGCCGCCCCACGCAGACTCGAACTCGATGACCTCGCTGCTGTACAACTCGTCGCGGTTCAACTGGCCCATAAAGAGCTTGCGGACGCCCTCCGTATCCATCGAATCACTGATTTCCCGCTCCGGCTTGACCAGCCGGGTGACTGTGGCCACCTTGCTGTCCTCCACCACGATCTTGCCCTGGTCACCGAGGATTTCGAATCTGTCGGTTCCCACGATGTCGTGGGTGGCCGTCACGAAAACGCCCGTGGCGCCGTCGCCATAGTCCACTACTGCGGTGACTTCATCCTCGACTGCGATATCGCGGCGGAAGCCGTACGCCACCTTGGAGTAGACAGACTGGGGGACGCCACAGATCCACTGCCAGAGGTCCAGCTGGTGCGGTGCCTGGTTGACCAGAACGCCACCACCTTCGCCTCCCCAAGTAGCCCGCCACTCGCTGGAGTTGTAGTAACCCTGCGGCCGCCACCAGTTGGTGATGATCCAGTTGGAGCGGCGGATCTTGCCGATCTCGCCGTCATCGACGATTTGCTTGAGCTTCTTGTAGAGCGGGTTGTTGCGCTGGTTGAACATGATGCCGAAGGAGAGCTCAGGCTTGGAAGCGGCGAACTCGTTCAGTTCCTTGACCTGCCTGGTGTAGACCCCGGCTGGCTTCTCCACCAGCGCGTGAATGTCGCGCTTGAGTGATTCGATGCCCATCTCGGGGTGCAGGAAGTGCGGCACGCAGGTGATGACAGCATCAACGGCACCGCTTTCCAGCAGCGCAATGTAGTCCTCATAGAACGGGACATCCGGGTACTGGGAGGCCGCAAGTTCCTTCTTGGCAGGATCGACATCGCAAATGGCGCCGATCTCCATGTTCGGGACCAGGCCGTCCGTAATGAACTTGGCGTAGGCGCCACCTTGCTGGCCCAGGCCGATGATGCCGAGGCGTACTTTCTTGCTCATGAATGCAATCTCCTGTGTTGAAATCTAGAAAAGGTCAGCGTGGCCCATGGCCACCAGGTTGTCGTACGAGGTCTGGAGTGCGTCCCAGACGGTCCGGCCGTACAGTTCGTCCTGCTCCACAAGCAGATATTGGGCACCAGCGGCCAGGGCGGCAGGAATGATGGATGGGAAGTCCAGGTTGCCTTCGCCCACTTCAGCGAACTGCACCACATTCCGGAACTCCGCCATGAATCCGGGAAAGTCGCCCTTCTCCAGGAGCCCGAAGGACGATTCCGGCATCTGACCGATCCTGTAGTCCTTGAGGTGCACCATGGCAGTCTTGCCGGCGTACTTTTGGAGGGTGCGGACCGGGTCCAGGCCTCCGCGCTGCACCCAGTGGACGTCAATCTCCATGCCCATGGCCGGGGAGTTCCCGGCGATGATGTCCAGCATGTACCTGCCATCAAACTTGGCGAATTCGATGTGGTGGTTGTGGTAGTACAGGCCGATGCCGTGCTCCTGCAGCCGCTCTGCGTAGCCATTGGCCTGCTTGGCGAATTCCACCACCGAATCCAGGGATTTCATCGCTCCGAACGGAAGCATGCCGATGCGCAGCAGCGAGGTATCCAGACGCTTGGCATCGTCCACGATCTTGTCGAAGTTCTCTGCCAGTGACTCCACCGGCATGCCCTTGCGGCCTTCAATGTTGACTGAAAGCGCGGCGATATCCATACCCAGCTCCGTGCGGGACCGATCCAGCTCGCCCACATTCTCCGGAGTCATCGGGATCTGGGAAATCTCGACGGCGTTATAGCCGATCGCACTGACCTTGCGGAGCGTTTCGAATGCTCCGACGTCAGCAAAACTGTCCTTCAGCATCATGGCTTGGACGCCTATTGTGGCCACTTTTTCCTCCGGGGTTTCCGGGCCCTTCCGGACCCTGGATGTGTCATGGGATGCCGGGCTGTTCAGGCCACGGCACCTTGCTGTTCGATTTGGCTAAGTTGGTTTGCGAGCAGCCGGTGGCGGTCTGCCCGGCGCTGTTCCTGGCGGTCAGGATCCGGCACGGGCGAGGCGAGCAACAGTCGCTGGGTGTAGGGGTGTTCAGGATCGCGGGTGACCACCTCGGCGGGGCCTTGCTCCACGATTTCACCGTGGTACATGACGGCCACGCGGTGGCTGATGTGCCGCACGACGTCGAGGTCGTGGGACACGAACAGGTACGAAACCCCGGTGTCCCTTTGGATCTGCAGGAAGAGGTCCAGCACCCGGGCCTGGGTGGAGAGGTCCAATGCGCTGACCGGTTCGTCGCAGACAATGAGTTTGGGTGACAGTGCCAACGCCCGCGCAATTGCAACACGCTGGCGCTGGCCGCCGCTGAACTCACGCGGTAGCCGGTGGATCGCGTCCGAGGGCAGGCCCACCTGGTCCAGCAGTTCCTTGACGCGCTTCTTGGCCGCTGCAGGTTCCATGCCCTGAACGCCCAGCGGTTCAGCCAGGATGTCTCCAATTTCCAGCGCCGGGTTCAGCGAAGTGTAGGGGTCCTGGAACACCACCTGAAGGTCCCGGCTCAGCGTCCGGCGTTCCTTGCGCGAGGCGTTGCTGATGTCGTTGCCTTCGAAAATCACCTTTCCGGACGTGACGGGTGCGAGGCCCAGAACAGCCCTGCCCAAGGTGGTCTTGCCCGATCCGGACTCCCCCACCAGGCCAAGGGTCTCGCCTTGGCCAATGCTGATGTTGATGTCCGTAAGGGCCCGGAAGGGCTTGGCCCTGAACCGCTTGCTGGGGTACTCCACCACGAGGTTGTCCACGGATAGTAGCGGGGAGCTTTGTACGGGGCTCATGCGACGGGCTCCTTGTCCTGTGATACAAGCATCGTCATGGGGGTCTTTCCTTCGAGCATGGATCCAAGAAGGGTCTGGGTGTATGGCTCTTTCGGGTTTCGGAGGATATCCCGGACGGTTCCCTCTTCAACAAGCCGCCCGTTCTGCATGACAACAACACGGTCGCAGAGGTCGGCGACAACGCCGAAGTTGTGGGTCACAAGGATCACACCGATGTTCAGACGCTGCTGCAATTCGCGGAGCAGGTCCAGCACATCCGCCTGGACGGTGACGTCCAGCGCCGTGGTGGGTTCGTCAGCGATGACCAGGTCCGGTTCGCAGCTGATGGCACCGGCGATGAGCACGCGCTGGGCCATGCCACCGGAAACCTCGTGCGGGTAAGCGTTGAAGGTCAATTCCGGGTTGGCAATGCCGACGTCGGTGAGCAGTTTGAGCGCACGCTGGCGGGCTTCTGACTTCGAGATTCCCAAGACACGGACCATGGGGGTGACCAGCTGGTAGCCAATGGTGAAGGCCGGGTCCAGGTTGCTCATCGGTTCCTGCGGGATGTAGGAAATCCTCCTGCCGCGCAGCTTGGACAACCGCTCCTGGCTGACGCGGTCCTCGCCCGGGGCCACGGTGTAGCTGCCGTCGAACTGAATGGAGCCGCCCACAATCCTGGCGTTGTCCGGGAGCAGGCCCAGGATGGAGAACGCGGTCTGGGACTTGCCCGAACCCGATTCGCCCACAATGCCCAGGATCTCGCCGCGGTCCACGTGGAACGAGACGTCGTCCACCACCTTCTTGATGGAACCATCAGCCTGCGGATATCCGACGCCGAGGTTCGTCACCTTGACCAGGTGATGCTCAGTTCCGGCCTCGACGGCGGCCACGGATTTGCGTGACTGGCGCGCCTTGGCGGGTTCCGCCGTCGTGCGTTCTGCAGCGTTGCCTTCGGCTTTGGCGACCTTCTTCTTGCGGTGCTTGATCTTTTCGCCGTCTTCCAGGGCATCGCGGATAGCGTTGCCAAGCAGGACGAGTCCACCGATGGTGAGTGCCATGGCAAGTGCCGGCCAGAGAAGCAGGGTTGGCGTGAGATAGACGTTCTTGAATCCCTCCGAGAGCATGACGCCCCACGTTGCTTTGGTGGGATCACCAAGGCCCAGGAATTCAAGGCCGGACTGGATGGCGATGGCCACCCCCGCGATTGCTGCGGTCTGGATGATGATGGGTGCGCGGACCACGGAGAAGATATGGCGCGCGATGATGCTCAGGTCCGAAAGGCCGGAGACACGTGCGGCATCCACGTAGAGCTCGTTGCGGACCGACTGGACCGCGGTGCGTGTCAACCGGAAGTAGGACGGGCTGATGAGGACACCGAAGGCGATCATGGAAATCCACACGGATGGACCGAACGCCGCGCGGATGGTGAGCAGAACGATCAAGCCGGGCAGGCTCATGAGGATGCTGACCACCCAGTTGGAGACCGCTTCGAACTTGCCCGCGTAGTAGCCGGCGATCAGGCCTGCGGGAAGTCCTATGGCGATCGCCACGCCTGCGCACAGCAGGGCGGACAAGAGGGTGAGCTGGGCGCCGAAGAGCAGGCGGCTCCAGGTATCGCGGCCTGCACTGTCAGTCCCCAGGATGTTCACGGAGTCCGCCGGTGCCAAGGTCTTGGTGATGTTCGCGAAGTTCTCCTCAAACGGAGCCAAGACCGGGGCGAAAATAGCCAGCAACGCAATGCTTCCCAGGATGACCAGCGAGGCGATACCCAGGGGGTTCCTGAGGAGGCGGCGCATCATTCCGGAACGCACCACGGTACCGCTTTGTCCATCGGGGGCCTTCGCTGCCACACCCATGGAGTCGGGACTTGCGGAAATTGCCGCTGAATCTACGGAATCGCTCATGACACACGTACTTTCGGGTTGAGCCAACCATTGAGAATGTCCACCAGGAGGTTCACCACGATGACCACCACCACGGTGTACATCACCACTCCCATGACTACGGGAAGATCGGACTGGCCTGTTGCGGTAACTGCGAGGGGACCCATTCCTGGAAGGGCGAAGATCTGCTCGATGATCACCACGCCTCCCAGCATGCCGATCAGTTGCAGGCTCAATACTGTGAGGCCTGCCGGAGCGGCGCTGCGGAGCACGTGCTTGAACAGGATTTCACGCTCGCCAATGCCACGGCTGCGCAAAGTCCGGACGTAGTCACGCTCGAGCTGCTTGATCACGGCACTGCGGATTTGCTGTGCCCCGCCGGTCACTCCATTGATGAGCAGGGCGATGACCGGAAGGGTCATGGAGTACACCCAGGCCTCGGGTCCCACCTCGGGAGAGATAGTGCTGGTAGCCGGGAAGAGGCCCAGCTGGATGGCAAGGATAGTCACAAGGAACACGCCGATCACGTATCCGGGGATGGAGTCGCCGATGATGGCGCCAACCTGGACTGCCCTGTCAACCCAGCCGCGCTTTACCGCTGCAGCAACGCCGATCAGGGCTGCGCAGATGGCGATCAGGATCATTGCGGCGAAAACCATGGTCATGGTTACCGGGATCCGGGTGGCCAGGGAGTTGGCCACCGGCTCCGAGGTGAACCAGGAGGCTCCAAGGTTTCCGCTCAAGGCATCGCCCAACCAGGCGAAATAGCGCGTTGCAAGTGGCTGGTCGAGACCGAGCTCCTGTTCCTTCATGGCCACCTGTTCAGGTGTGGCTTGGTCACCCAGGATATTTTGGGCGATGCTTCCGCTGGAGGTGTACAGCAGGATGAAGGTGAGCGCCGAGACTACGAACAACACCACCAGACCGCTGCCCAGCCTTTTCGCAATGAACTTGATCATGGGTTCCTACTTGGCGGGCGAGTAGTTATAGATGGACGGAACGGCCTGCTGTACTTGCGGGGTGACGTTCACTTTGTCGTTGTGGTAGTACATCTGGTTCACGCGGAAGAGCGGGGCGAACCATGCCTGTTCCACAACGTACTTGTTGACTTCCTGGGCCAGCTTGCCGGCCTCTTCGCCACCGGTGCGCACAGCCTGGATCTTCGCCTCGAGTTCAGGTGTGGTGGTCTTGAAGGGGTTGTACAACGCCTTGGTGGAGACGATCTGGTCGATCGCAACGGTAGGTTCACCCTGGAAGAGGTTGAAGAAGAGCGCCTGGTACTTCTGTGCCGCGACGTCAGCGGTGAACGTGTTGGTGATGGCCGCGCCCGGTTTCAGGGTGATTCCAACGTCCGCGAGCTGTTGCTGCATGACAGAGATAAGGGTTTCAGCTCCGGGCAGGGTGGGAACGTCAAGGGTTACCTTGCCCTCGAAGCCGGAGTCCTTCAACAGTTGCTTGGCCTTGGCGGGATCGTAGCTGTAGTAGTTCTCCAGCTCCTCCGTCCAGGCGCCGCTTTCCTTGCCGAACGGCTGCGAAGTAGGCGTGCCTTGGCCCAGCATTACCTGTTCCAGAATGGTCTTGCGGTCGAATGCATAGTTGATAGCCTGGCGGACCTTGACGTTGGCAAGTGCGGGGTTCTTTGTGCCGTCCCGATCCAGAAGAAGCAAACCGGACCAGTCAACCTGGTTGGTTTCGAGTTTCATCTTGGCACCCTCTGCCTGCTTGCCGTTCTTGGGATCCAGGAGCGTGGCATCGATCTGGCCGGAAACCAGGGCGTTGGTGCGGGCCGTGGGATCGGTGAGGATCTTCAGGGTCAGCTTCTTGTACTTCTGCAGGTCCTTGTTCCAGTATCCCTCGCGGGCGGTGAAGACCGTCTGGGAATCTTTCACCGAGGCCGCTTTGTCCATCACGTACGGTCCGGAACCAACGGGTACGGTCTTGATCGCATCAGTGCCGAGCGCTGCGGGGCTGCCCATCAGGCCGGCGGCTTGGCTCAGGAAATACTCCAAGGCCGGCTCTGGAGCGCTGAGGTTGATGTCGATGGTGTCCTCGTCCACCACGGCGATGTCCGATACCGATCCGAGCTGGGCCATCTGCGGGCCGTTGGCCTTCTTGAAGTGGTCCAGGTTGGCCTTGGCTGCTGTGGCGTCGAACTTGGCGCCATCGCTGAACGTGACGTCCTTCCGGAGGTCCACGGTGAGCTTGGTATTGGTGTCGTTGTACTTCCAGGCGGTGGCCAGCATGGGGCTGAGCTTGCCGTCCGGTTCGCGCAGGATCAGGGAGTCATAGGCTGCCTGGTACGGCTGTAGTGCGTGGCCGACGTGAGCCTGGGCAGGATCCCACGAAGTGATGTCACGGAGCGTGCCCAGCGTCAAGGCCGTGATGGATTTTCCGCCACCGGCGTTTGAACCAGCTCCGGCTCCTCCGCCGCCACATGCGGTGAGCGCCAGGGAGGCGCTGAGTACGAGGGCGGCTGCTGCCGCCTTTGGACCTAACTTCATTGTCGGCTCCTAATGAGTCTTTGGCCTGACGCGAATCAGAACGAAGGTTGTGGCGTGGACCACATTTTTATCGGTGTGGGACTTACATTACGGAAGGAATCCCAGCTTGGCAACCGATTGTCAAAAGTTTCTGAAAATGTTGCCAAGTTGCCAGGATGTTGGACTCGGTTCCCTGAATTGGAGGCGAAAATGGCCGGAAACTTCGGGCCGGAATCGCCGGCAGACCCGGCTGCGGTTCAGCTCACCAGCTCCAACTGGTCCGGATAGCTCTGCGCATAGATGTCCTTGACGATCCGGAGCGACTTGGCTGCCTCTGCCGGACTTATCCAGAAAGGCCCCTCGTCCTCGAGCCCGGTGTAAAAGTCTTTGATCAGCAACTCATGCGAGACGCCCCAATAGGACCTGCCGCCCGTTTCCGCCACCCGCTCCGGGATGACATCCACGGTGCCGTCGTCGTAAGTCACCGTGAGGTCGCCGCGCAGGCTGAGCGTCGCCTTTTCGGTCACGATGTCCAACGAGACCGGCGCATTGACCGCATTGGCCAAAGTTGCATAGAAGACACTCCGCGCGCCGTTTACGTGCTCGGCAACAAACTCCGCGGTGTCTTCCACCTCAATCACGCCGGCCAGCGATCGCGTCGAGGCCCGGCCTTCCACCTTGGCAACATCGCCAACCAGCCATTGAAGCAAATCGACAGTATGGATTGCCTGGTTCATCATCAGGCCACCCCCACCCTCCAGCCAGGTGCCGCGCCAAGGCCGGTCGCGGTAGTAGTCGCCGTTCCGGTGCCACATGACTGTGGCCGATGCGCCGATTACCCGACCCAGCCCCCCGCCGTCGAGCATTTTCCGCATTGCCTGGGACGTCGCGTTGTAGCGGTTCTGGAAGCAGACGGCGATCTTAGCCGGGCTCCGTTCAGCCGCATCAATGAGCCGCTTCCCCTCTGCAAGCGTGTGCGCGAGTGGCTTCTCGACGATCACATTGACGCCGCGCTCCAGGCAATCGGCTGCCAGTGAGGCATGGAGGTGGTGTGGGGTACAAAGATGCACGACGTCGGGACGCGCCTTCTCCAGCATGTCCAGATAGTCCGTGTACCCCGGCACGTTGTGGGCGCCTGCTGCCCCTTGCAACCGCCCGGGATCGGTATCGCAGACACCGACCAACTGGACGTCGTCCATGGTTGAGATCGCCGAAAAGTGGATCGTTGAGATGTCACCGCAACCGATGACTGCCGCTGTAGGCATTTCCTGCTCCTTTGAAGGATGGTGCTGGTGCGTTGCGGCCGAGCCGGCTGTCAGGCCAGTTCGACGCCATTCCTGGCTGCCAGGCTCGCGAAAGCCCTCGCAGCAATGCCGAAGGCTACGGGTCCGGAGTACCCACCCAGCTCGTGGGCGTTGGCGAGGTGCGGCTCCAAGGAGGCGAAGCCTGTGAAGCCGTCGGCCTTGAGTGCGGCAATGGTGGCATCCAGTTCGCCGTCACCCTGCCCGGCAGGAACCACCTCACCCGTATCGGCCAAGGCATCCTTTACCTGCAAGTACTCAAGGTACGGACGCAGCATCGCATAGCCCTCGGTGTAAGGCTTGACGCCTACCTGTACGAAGTTGGCGTTATCCCACGCCACCCGGAGCGCCGGGGACGCCACAGTCTCCATGATGTCCAGCACCCTCTCGGGCGTATCGCCGTAGATGCCCTTTTCGTTTTCGTGGAGCAGGACGATTCCACTGGCTTCGGCCTCGGCAGCCAATGCCCTCATGCGTTCCATGACGGCATCCCGGATTTCTTCCTGGCTCTGGCCTTCGGCGCGGTAGAAGGAGAAGATCCGGACGTACTTGGCGTCAAGGCCCTTGGCCACTGAGATGATCTGGCGGAGTCGATTGACCTCATGCTCCACGGGAAGGCTGACGTCCACCTTGCCTATGGGGCTGGCAACGGCAGAGACTTTGAGGCCTCTTTCGTCAAAAATCCCTTTGAGCCGCTCCACTGCTTCCTTTTCCAGCTCGGACACGTTCACGTCCCAGGCGCTGCGGACTTCGATATGGCTGGCGCCGAGGGCCAGGAGTGCAGCGGCCTGGATTGCGGGATCGGGGTCTATCTCATCGCCGAAACCGGACAGGCTCCACACGGCATTGGGTTGAGTCACGAAATCTCCTAGATATTGCCTGTGGCGGCTGGTTCCGCGCGGCGCCGCAAGGGTGCGGTGACACAGTTCACAGGCGGTGCTGTTCCCTGAGTTTAGCCAACTTGGCATCCTCATGACAACCGATTGCCACAATCTGCCATGCTGTGGCATTCTTGATAAACGGTGTGGCAGCAATCACAGCCGGATGACCCGTTGTTCAGAGAGGAACACCCATGGCGACACAACCCGTGGCATCAGACCGGCCCGCCACCATCCATGACATTGCCGCCCTGTGCGGAGTCGCTGCATCTACTGTGTCCCGGGCGCTCACCAACCCGGACCGCGTCAATATCCGCACCCGGCAACGGATCCAAGCTGCCGCCGTCGAACTTAATTACACGCCGAACTCCCAAGCAAAGGCACTGAGCTCCGGCCGGACCGGAGCAGTTGGGGTGCTGGTGCCCGATATCACCAACCCGTTCTACTTCGACCTCATCCGCGGAACGCAGCTGCAACTCAAGGCTGCAGGGTACACACAGTTACTGGTGGACACCGAGGAATCCGATGAAGTTGAGGCCAGCACCTTGGAGCAGCTGCGCCAGAGTGCTGACGGCGTGATCGTTGCAGCCTCCCGGTTGAATGACGAGTCCCTCGCCGCTGCTGCCGCCAAGATGCCCATGGTCACCGTGAACCGTGACGTCGTCGGCGTTCCTGCCGTCATCATCGATACTCCATCCGCCATGCCGCAGGCGCTGGACCACCTTATTTCCCTGGGGCACACATCCGTGGCCTACGTAGCCGGGCCGGTAGTCTCGCAGTCGAGCGCCCGGCGCTGGGCCTCGTTGTCCGCAGCGGCCGAGGACCGTGGAGTGGATGTTCGCAGCCTCGGCCCCTTTGCTCCAAAGACGCAGTCCGGCGCTGCCGCTGCCGATGCCGCAGTCCACAGTGGAGTGACTGCCTGCATTGTCTTCAACGACCTCATAGCCATCGGCATGTTGCAGCGGCTTCGCGAACGCGGCCTGCGCGTGCCCGAAGATATGAGCATCGTGGGTTGCGACGACATCTTTGGTGCCGACTTCTGCAACCCACCTCTGACGACCATGAGCTCACCCATCGAGCAAGCCGGCCGGGTGGCGGTGTCCATGCTGCTGGCCCAACTGAACCCCTTGGCAGGAGGTGGCAACCGCAGCCGCTCCGTCATGCCCACCCATCTCACCGTCCGCGGCTCCACAGGTCCGGTCTCTTCCGGCTAGATCGGAGGTTTGGGGATCGTTCTCTCACATCCCGCCGCCGTTGACGGATCGTTCTCTCACATCCCGCCGCCCTTGACGGATCGTTCTCTCACATCCCGCCGCCCCACAGGCAACGTTCTCTCACATCCCGCGGCCCTTTACGGATCGTTCTCTCACATCCCGCCGCCCCACAGGCAACGTTCTCTCACATCCCGCCGGCCCACAGGCAACGTTCTCTCACATCCCGCCGCCCTACAGGCAACGTTCTCTCACATCCTGCACGTCGGCACTCAACGCGTTTGTCCCACGTCGGGCCGTGCGGCCGTAAGGTTTTCGTGGGACTGCGTGATGGGAGCTCCGCGTCGAAGCCCGGTGCTATGTGCGAGCGCATCGGCCAAAAGCACGTTTGATGTGAGAGAACGACCGCCAAAAACCTATTGGATATGCGAGAGGAAATGCGGGGCTATTTCCACCACGTGTCGAAGATGGTGACCGGCACTGTGCGCTTGTGGCGCGTGCGGAGATACTTCTGCTCAATGATTTCCGCAACGCCGTCGGAAACTTCGCGGCCTTCAAGGTAGTCGTCGATTTGGTCGTACGTGACTCCGAGCTCGTCTTCATCGGTACGGCCTGGTTTGTCGTCCAGCAGGTCAGCCGTGGGCACCTTCTGCCAAAGTCGCGCGGAAGCGCCCAACTCGGCCAGGAGTTCGCGGTTCTGGCGTTTGTTCAGACCGAACAGCGGCAGGATGTCCGCACCGCCGTCGCCATATTTAGTGAAGAAGCCCGTGACGGACTCGGCGCCGTGGTCTGTGCCGATCACCAGATAGTTGTGTTCGCCGGCGATTGCGTACTGGGCAACCATGCGTGCGCGGGCCTTGGTGTTGCCTTTGTGAAAGTCGGAGATTTCAGCGCCAGTGGTTTTCTCGAACTCTTCCTCGAATCCGTCCACGGCGCGGGAGATGTTGAAGGTCCGTTCGGTTTTGGCCTTGATGAAGTCCAACGCGGCTTGGGCATCGTCTTCGTCGTGCTGAATACCGTAGGGGAGCCTGACCGCGACAAAGTTCGCGTTAACGCCTTCAGCTTCCAATTCCTCGACTGCCAGCTGTGCCAAGCGACCGGCAAGAGTGGAATCAAGCCCCCCGGAGATGCCCAGCACAAAGCCGTTTGTGCCCGTGGCTTTCACGTATTCCTTCAAGAACGTGACCCGTTTGCGGACCTCCTCTTGGGGGTTGATCCGGGGCTGGACGCCCATTTCCTCGATGATCTTGGCCTGGAGTTCGCGCATGTGTCCAACACTAGTCAGCCGCATGACAAAGGCTCAACCATATTGCGACGCGATTCGACGTCCTTTGATTCGACCTGGGCGGCCTCGGATGTGAGAGAACGATCACCGAAAAGCCGCACGATGTGAGAGAACGATCACTGAAAAGCCGCACGACGTGAGAGAACGACCGCCAAAAAGCCGCAGGACGTGAGCGAGGATCAGGCGAGGAAGCCGCGCAGCAGTGAAGCCGTTCCTTCCAGGTGTTCGATGGTGGCCCGCTCGGCGGCGGGGGCATCGCCGCGCAGGATCGCTTCGGCGATCTCGGTGTGTTGTTCGTTGGCATGTTCCAGGTTGGTGCTGAGCAAGGGGATCCGGTCCAGGAGCTCGTTGAGCCGGGACCGTGTTTCGGCCACGGCGCCTACCAGGCTTGCGGAGCCGGACAATTCGGCAATCGCGATGTGGAACCGGGCGTCGCGCGGACGGTAGCCCAGGGCAGGGGAAGCGCTGACTTCAGAGAGGCAGACCTGTAGGTGTCGGCGGGCAGCTGCGGAGAGGTCCGCTTTGGCGGCCAAAGCAGCGGCGGCAGGCTCGATGATGGACCTGAAGAGCAGGACGTCCTCCACTTCGGCGGGGTCGAGCGGTCCTTGGTCCGGCTGGCGCTGGACTGCCGTTGTGGAAACGTATGTTCCGCCGTACCGGCCGCGCTGGACTTCCAGATAGCCGGCGCTTTGCAACTCCCCCAAGGCGTCGCGAAGGGTGGCGCGGGAGACTCCCAATTGTTCGGCCAGTTCGCGTTCGGGCGGCAGTTTCTCGGCCGGAGCAAAGATCCCCAGCTTGATGGTCTGCAGGATGTGTTCGATGGTCTCTTCGAACGCGTTGCCGCCCCTGACTGGGCGCAGCATCGAGAACGACGGGCCAAACGGTGAGTCCGGCACGGCATCTCCTTCCACGGAATGCGGGCTGCGCCAACCAATGAGGCCATTCATAGGGCGCTGCTGCCTCCATGCTACCCACGCCGAGCAATAAAGGTCATCAAAGAAACCATTGGACACGCCTCGAATTGTGATCCAAGTCATCAGGTTTTTCAGAAAAGTCTTGACTCGTGGCGAATCACGCTCCAGACTTTGAAGCACACTTTGGACTGAAAACAGTCCTTTAGGATCTGATTGATCCCCCGCTCGACTTTTCCCAGAAGCATTCCTCAGACGATAGGAACACGCATGGAAACAGTGCACCAGCCGCCCGGCGGCGAGGATGAGTATTTGAAGCACCGGCGCCTCAAACGGGGTGCCGCCGGATGGGTTCTCCTCGCGGGACTTGGAGTGGCCTACGTGATCTCCGGCGATTTCGCCGGCTGGAACCTGGGCCTGGCACAAGGAGGCTGGGGCGGCCTGCTGATCGCTTTCCTTCTCATGGCCGTGATGTACACCTGCATGGTTTTCGGGCTCGCTGAGCTCTCATCAACGCTCCCGACGGCGGGGGCCGGCTATGCGTTCGCCCGCCGGGCCCTGGGACCACTCGGTGGATTCGCAACCGGCATGGCGGTCCTGATCGAATACGCGGTGGCACCGGCAGCTATTGCCACCTTCATCGGCGGCTATGTGGAGGCACTTGGTCTCTTTGGCCTCACCAACTCGTGGCCGGTCTACCTGGTCACGTACGTCATCTTCATCGGCATCCACATCCGCGGAGTCGGCGAAGCCCTCAAGATCATGTTCGCCATCACCGCGGTGGCCACCATCGCCCTGGCCGCCGCCGTCGTCGGCCTGCTTCCAAAGTTCGATTCGGCCCGGCTGTTCGATATTGTTCCCGATGGATCCGCAGGCTCCAGCGCGTTCCTGCCCATGGGTATCAGCGGCATCCTGGCTGCGCTGGTCTACGGAATCTGGTTCTTCCTTGCGGTGGAGGGCGTTCCCCTCGCGGCTGAGGAAACGTCGAATCCAAAGCGAGACATGCCCCGTGGAATCATTGTGGCCGTCATCATCCTGGTCGTTTTTGGCGCGCTGATGCTGGTTTTGGTACCCGGCGCAGCTGGCTCCCAAGCCATGAGCGAATCCGACAACCCGCTGCCTGAAGCCCTACGCATCGCCTATGGCGGCAACACCTTCCTTGCAGACTTCATCAATTACGCGGGACTGGCTGGTCTGGTGGCGAGCTTCTTCTCCATCATTTACGCCTATTCACGCCAGCTGTTTGCCCTCTCCCGGGCAGGCTACCTCCCCCGCTGGCTCTCCCTCACCGGCAAACGGCGCACCCCGTACTGGGCATTGATTGTTCCGGGCACCATTGGATTCCTCCTCGCGGCCATCACCCAGGATGGTGCCTTGCTCATCAACATCGCCGTCTTCGGCGCGACGGTTTCCTACGTCCTGCTGAACCTCTCGCACATCGTCCTTCGCAAGAAGGAACCCAACCTGGACCGCGGTTACAAGACGCCGGGCGGGATCGTCACGACGTCGATTGCCCTGGTCCTGTCCGCGGTGGCAGTCGTGGCGACGTTCGTCGTCGACGTCTTTGCCGCTTCCATTACGGCAGCGATTTTTGCCGCTGCCCTCCTTTACTACTGGCTCTACAGCCGGCACCGGATCGTGGCGGGCGCACCCGAGGAAGAGTTCGCCCAACTCGCCATGGCCGAGGCCGAGCTGAAGTAGCAGCCAGCAGAACCTGACATCCACTCACAGAACCACACTGCGGAGACATCATGAATTCCCACATCCAAGAGTCCAGCCGGAACCGGCAGCTCACCGTCGACGAACTGCGCGAAGCCGTAGCAAGGGGCGAGATCGATACTGTCATTGTCGCCATCACCGATGCGCTGGGTCGCCTCCAGGGCAAACGCTGCGGTGCGCGTTCCTTCCTTGAAGACGTCCTGGATCACGGCGCGGAGGGCTGTAACTACCTGCTCGCCGTGGATGTTGAAATGCAAACCGTGGACGGCTACGCGATGTCGTCCTGGGAGACCGGCTACGGGGACATGGTGATGCTGCCGGACGTTTCAACACTCCGGAAGGTCCCTTGGCTCGAAGGCACAGCCATCGTGCAGTGCGATGTCCTGTGGACAGACCGGACGCCCGTGGCAGCATCACCACGGCAGATCCTGAAAGCGCAGATCGAACGGCTCGAAAAGCTGGGCTACCGGGCCCACGTTGGCACCGAGCTTGAGTTCCTGATGTTCGATGACTCATACAACCAGGCCTGGCAGAAGAACTACACGGGCCTTGCGCCGTCGACGCAATACAACGTGGACTACTCGCTCCTTGCCACAGCCCGGTTGGAACCAGTGATCCGCTCCATCCGCAACAACATGGAAGCCGCGGGTCTGGTGGTCGAGTCGTCCAAGGGCGAATGCAATCTCGGCCAGCAGGAAATCACGTTCCGCTTCGATGAAGCCCTCGCGGCCTGCGATAAGCACACGTTCTACAAGAACGGCGCCAAGGAAATCGCCGACCAGCACGGCAAGAGCATCACGTTCATGTCCAAGTTCAACGAGCGTGAAGGCAACTCCTGCCACATCCACTTCAGCCTCACCGACCTGGACGGGAACCCGGTACTGGCGGGCGACGGCGAACACGGCTTCAGTCCCCTGATGGAACGCTTCGTTGCGGGTCAACTCGCCGCGCTGCGCGAACTCGCCTACTTCCTGGCGCCCAACATCAATTCCTACAAGAGATTCGTGGAAGGCAGCTTCGCCCCGACGGCGATCGCCTGGGGCCTGGACAACCGCAGCTGCGCGCTCCGCGTGGTGGGTCACGGCCGCGGCCTCCGCACCGAGAACCGCGTGGGCGGCGGCGACGTGAACCCCTACCTCGCCGTGGCTGCAATGATCGCCGCAGTCATCCATGGCATCGAGAACGATCTCCAGTTGCCGGCAATCACCAAGGGCAACGCTTACGAATCCGATGCGGAACGGCTGCCCACTACGTTGCGGGACGCGCGGGACCTCCTGGCCGAGAGCAGCATTGCCCGCAAGGCTTTCGGCGACGACGTGGTGGACCACTACGTCCACGCCGCCAACGTTGAGCTCACCGCTTACGACAGCGCCATCACAGATTGGGAGCGGGTCCGTGGCTTCGAACGTCTCTGAAACTTACGGGCAACCGTACAAGCCCAGGATCGCGCTCACCAGTTACCTTCAGGAGGCCTCCTGGGGAGTGTGGAATACGACGGCGGCAATCCTCCCGGGAACGTACGTGGAGGCAGTGGTCGCAGCCGGAGCAACACCAATCCTGCTCCCTCCGCTGGGCACCGACGAATCCGTGCTGGACCTGGTGGACGGCTTGATCGTGGTGGGAGGTCCCGACGTCGATCCTTCCCTCTACGGCGAGCCGCCGCACCCAGCTACCAAGCCGCAGCCGCTGCGGGACGCGCACGATTCCGCCCTGATCCGTGCCGCACTTGAGCGCCAACTCCCGCTGTTCGCGATCTGCCGCGGAGCGCAGCTCCTCAACGTCGTACTGGGCGGGACTTTGATCCAGCACATCCCCGACGTCATTCCAGACAGCAAGAGCCAGCCGGCACCTGGGGTTTACGGAGAAGCATCCTTCACAACTACCCCGGGCAGCCTCATCCATCACCTGCTGGGCGGCTCCGCCACCTCCCCGTGTTACCACCACCAGGCCCTGGACTCCGTGCCGGACACGCTCCGTGTAACGGCCAGGTCCGCCGATGCCTTGGTCCAGGCCGTTGAAACCACCGAAGGCGGCTGGGTTCTGGGTGTTCAGTTCCATCCGGAACAGAACCCCAACGATCTCCGGCTGTTCCGCGGGTTCGTGGAAGCTGCCGCCGGCTACCGCTCAGACCAGACCGCAACCATGAAAGCGATGTTCCCCGCATGACAGCAACAGTGTTTGATGTGATCAATCCGGCCACCGAGGAGGTCATCCAGACTGTTCCCTTGGCTGGCCCGGCAGAAACGGACGCAGCCATTGCCAAGGCAGCCGCCGCCTACGAGACGTGGCGGACAGTTGCCCCCGCGGACCGGGCGCTGCTGCTGCGACGGTTCGCTGCCGCCGTCGACAATGACCTGGAGAACCTCGCGCAACTTGAGGTGCGAAACGCGGGCCACACCATTGGCAACGCGCGATGGGAAGCGGGCAACGTCCGCGACGTCCTCAATTACTACTCGGCTGCTCCGGAACGTCATTTCGGCCGCCAAATTCCTGTGGCTGGCGGGGTCAACATGACATTCCACGAGCCCTTGGGGGTAGTTGGGATCATCGTGCCGTGGAACTTTCCGATGCCCATTGCAGGATGGGGATTTGCCCCCGCGTTGGCCGCAGGCAACACTGTTGTGCTCAAGCCGGCGGAGGTCACGCCGTTGACCGCCATCCGCCTCGGTGAATTGGCGCTGGAAGCGGGGCTTCCCGAGGGCGTCTTCCAGGTGATTCCCGGCAAGGGTTCCGTGGTGGGCCAGAGGTTTGTCACGCATCCGGCGGTTAGGAAGGTTGTCTTCACCGGCTCAACCGGCGTGGGGAAGCAGATCATGGCCGGCTGCGCGGACCAGGTGAAGCGGGTGACGCTTGAGCTGGGCGGCAAGAGTGCCAACATCATCTTCGACGACGCCGACCTTGAGATGGCTGCGGCCGCCGCTCCCGGTGGCGCTTTCGACAACGCCGGGCAGGATTGCTGCGCACGTTCCAGGATCCTTGTGCAGCGCAGCGTCTATGAGCGCTTCCTCGAGCTGCTGGAACCAGAGGTCCTCGGCATGCGTGTCGGAGACCCTGCAGATCCGGCCACCACAATGGGTCCGCTGATTTCGGCCCAGCAGCTGGGCACGGTTTCCGCTTTCGTGCCCGACGGCGCCCCGGTCGCCTTCCAGGGGAAGGCGCCGGAAGGGCCGGGCTTCTGGTTCCCACCCACGGTGCTCACACCGGATGTGAAGGCGCCGTCGTTCACGGACGAGATCTTTGGGCCGGTTGTTGCCGTGGTGCCGTTCGACGACGAAGCCGACGCCATTCGAATAGCCAACAACACCGAGTACGGCTTGTCCGGCTCGATCTGGACGTCCAAGGTGGACCGCGCATTGCGCGTAGCCCGGGGCGTCGAGTCCGGCAATCTTTCCGTGAATTCGCACTCGTCCGTCCGATACTCCACGCCTTTTGGCGGCTTCAAGCAGTCCGGCCTTGGCCGCGAGCTTGGCCCCGACGCGCTGGATGCCTTCAGCGAAGTCAAGAACGTCTTTATTTCCACCCAGTCCGCCTGAACTTTTTCCACTTTTCCAAGGAGAGCACCAATGCAATCAGTAGTTTCGAACCGTCTCGCAGGCCGCAGCGCAGTCATCACCGGCGGTGCCAGTGGCATCGGTCTGGCCACAGCACGCCGGATGGCCGCTGAGGGCGCCAACGTCGTCATCGCCGACATCGAACCGACGTCCGGAATCGCCGCTGCCAATGAAGTGGGCGGCCTGTTCGTCAAGGTGGACGTCACCAGCGAAGAAGAGGTTCGCAACCTCTACGCCCAGACCAAAGAGAGCTACGGCAGCGTGGATATCGCCTTCAACAACGCCGGCATCTCCCCCGCCGACGACGCTTCCATCCTCGACACCGGAATCGACGCCTGGCGCAGGGTGCAGGAGGTCAACCTGACCTCCGTCTACTACTGCTGCAAGTACGCCATCCCGTACATGCAGGAGCAGGGCAAGGGCTCCATCATTAACACGGCGTCGTTCGTGGCTGTCATGGGAGCGGCAACGTCCCAGATTTCGTACAGCGCCTCCAAGGGTGGCGTGCTGTCCATGAGCCGCGAACTCGGCGTCGAATTCGCCCGTCAGGGCATCCGTATCAATGCCCTCTGCCCCGGCCCGGTGAACACTCCCCTGCTGAAGGAACTCTTCGCCAAGGACCCCGAGAAGGCAGCCCGGCGGTTGGTGCACGTGCCCCTGGGTCGCTTTGCGGAACCCGAAGAGCTGGCCGCGGCAGTCGCCTTCCTCGCCAGTGACGACGCTTCCTTCATCACAGCCTCCACGTTCCTGGTGGACGGCGGGATCTCGGGCGCTTACGTCACTCCCCTTTCGTAGGCTTTCCCAAGAACCCCGACGGCGGGTGCGGACTTCACGTGAAGCCCGCACCCGCCGTCGGACTTTAACGTTCTCTCACATCCCAACCGTCCCCACCCGATGCTCTCTCACATCCCAACCATCCCCAACGCGATGCTCGCTCACATCCCAACCGTCCTAACCCGATGCTCGCTCACATCCCAACCGTCCCCACGCGATGCCCGATCCCCAAAAAGACTATTGACGTTCCGATAGTTACCGATATATCGTTAACTATCGCCGATATTCCTTCGGCGAACCACTAACCGAAAGGATGATGCTGTTATGAAAGGCATCCACAATCACGACGAAAGCTCGTTCCCGGAACACGGTTCCGGACTTCCCGAACATGGCCATGGACGCGGCCGCTTCAATCGCGGCAAAGGGCGCCGGGGTCCCCAAGGACACGGCGGACCCGGCCGCGGGCCAGGCTTCGGCCCGGGATTCGGGCCTGGCGGATTTGGTCCCGGCGGGTTTGGACCTGGCGGGTTCGGCCCCGGCGGATTCGGTCCCCGCGGGTTCGGGCCGGGCGGTCCCCGTCGTAACCGAGGCGACGTCCGCGCTGCAATTCTTTCCCTGCTCGCCGAGGCTCCTTCCAACGGCTATGGACTGATCAAGACCATCGCCGAGAAGACCTCCGGAGCCTGGCGTCCCAGCCCCGGGTCCGTCTACCCCACGCTGCAGCAGCTGGTTGATGAAGAGCTCATCACAGCCGTGGGCGAGGGGCGCAGGACGGAATTCACTTTGACGGACGATGGCCGGGCCTACGTTGCAGAGCATGAAGAAGAACTCGCCAACGCCTGGAACACCGAGGCTGACGGAAACATGCAGGAGTTCCACCAAAGCATCGGGAAACTGATGGGCGTCGTCCACCAGTTCCGCGCCGCGGCAACCGACGAACAGCGCAGGGCGGCGATCGAAAAGCTCGATGAAACCCGCCGTGCGCTCTACCTGATCCTGGCCGACTGATTCCTCCAATCCACCCCCTTGACCTTGACGTAACGTCAACCATTACTGTCAAAGGACAAGCCAGGAACGCGAAGGTCGGACGGAGGACACATGGACTGGTCGATCCAGGAAATTGCCAAAATGGCAGGGACCACCAGCCGCACGCTGCGTCATTACGACGATATTGGGCTGCTCAAGCCAAGCCGGACCGGTCATAACGGCTACCGCTATTACGACGGTCCGGCCTTGGTGCAGCTCCAGCGGATCCTCCTGCTCCGGGAACTTGGACTGGGCTTGCCTGCGATTGCCGACGTGCTGGCCCGGGAGACCGACACCGTCAAGGCGTTGAGCGGCCATCTGGAATGGCTTGGGCAAGAGCAGGACCGCCTGTCGCGGCAAATCGCGTCGGTGCGGCAAACCATTGACACATTGAAAGGGGATGGAAAGTACATGGCACAGGACATGTTTGACGGCTTCGACCACACTCAATACAAGGACGAGGTAGAGGAACGCTGGGGCAAGGACGCTTACGCCACCAGTGACGCTTGGTGGCGCGGCATGAGCGCCGAAGAAAAGCAGCAATGGAAGGACCGCTCCCGCCAACTGGGTAGCGACTGGATCTCCGCTGCCACATCCGGCATCGCGCCGGATAGCGCTGAAGCACAAGAACTGGCAAGGCGCCACGTGGAATGGCTCCGCGGAATCCCAGGCACACCGTCCGCCACACCCGGTGGAGACGTAAAAGGCTACGTCACCGGCCTCGGTGAAATGTACGTTGCTGATCCTCGATTTGCCGCGAACTATGGCGGCGAGCCGGGAGCCACGTTCGTTCGCGATGCCCTGCGGGTTTACGCGGAGGAAAACCTGTAGGCAGCCGGGATGCGCCGATTCGGGTTTGGCAATAGTCTGGCCGAATGGGTACAAGCACCGTAAAGTCCAGCGAACAGGTTGACAGGCAGACACGTATTCTCGAAGCGGCCCTGGAACTCCTGTCCCGCCACGGCATTTCGGGCATCAATATGCGAGCCGTGGCGCGTGAAGCAGGCGTGGCGCTTGGGCTCGTGAACTACTACTACGAGGACAAGTCGAGCCTGATCCGCGCGGTTCTGCACCGGATCGAAGAGCACGACCTCATGCTCGTGGAGCCGGAGCCGGCATCAACCCCTGAGGAGCAACTCCGGGAGTCACTTCGGCGCGTTGCGGACCCTGATCTCCTGACTACGCCGTACCTGTCCCTCCGCCTCCACCTCTGGGCCCTCGCCCAGGCTGACGAGGACTTTGCACGGATCAACGCGGCGGCTTTTGACCGGTATCTGGTCGGGCTTGCCACACTCATAGGGAATGCCAGACCCGGGCTTTCTGCTGATGAGTGCAGGGAGCGCGCGGCAGACATCGTCGTCGTGCAAAACGGCATGTGGCTCACCACGCTCCTGGGCATAGACAAGGCTGCTATCGAGCGAGGTATTGCCCGCACGGAGCAGATCGCTTTCGCCCCTTCGCGGGGTAACGACGGTTGAACACAGGCTCAGGGGATTCTGCGGCGACGGTCGCGGGCCCCTAGGCGCGCGTCCACATAATGGGACGTTTTTGCTCGAATAATGGACGCGTCCTTTAGCCTGCACTGTATGGACGATAGCCGGACAACCCAAGAGGACCTTCCGCCCTTTGTTGATGCCGCATGGCTCAAGGCACACCGAACCAACGTTGTCACCGCTGATGTTCGGTGGTACCTCGACGGCACGTCGGGTCGTGCAGCGTACGACGGCGGGCACCTTCCAGGCGCGCTGTTCGTGGACCTGGATTCATGGCTGTCGGGCAGTTCGGGACCACACGGCCTGAACCCTCTTCCCGACCCTGAAGTGTTCGCGCAGGGAATGTCTTCCCTGGGAATCGGCGACTCCACCACCGTCGTCGCCTATGACGATGCGGGAGGAGTCATCGCAGCACGGCTGGTGTGGATGCTGCGTGCCCTCGGGCATCGGGCGGCGCTGCTCGACGGCGGGATTGCCGCATGGACAGGAGCGCTGGAGACGACGCCCGCCAAGCCGACGCCCGCGACTTTCACGCCGTCTCCGTGGCCGAAGGAGCATCTCGCCCGGCTTGAGGACATTAAGGCAGGGGCTACCGGGATCATCGTCGACGCTCGAAACGCCGACCGCTTCGACGGAAGCCTCCAGCTGCCCACCGATCCCCAAGCCGGACACATCCCCGGCGCCGTGAACGTCCCATGCCGTGGGAACCTAGACCCTGACGGACGCCTGCGCCCGATCCTTGAGGTCCGACGAGCGTTTGCGAAGGTTGGGATCGAAGATGCGACTGCCGTCATCTCCTACTGCGGATCAGGCGTCACGGCATGCCACAACCTTCTCGCCCTCGAGCATGCAGGACTCGGCCGCGGCCGCCTCTACCCAGGCGGATGGTCAGAGTACGGAGCCGAGGCTCGCCGAGCCGAGCTTGGCTGACAGGCGCCGTACGAGTACCACTGGTCCACGGAAATCGCTCGTGGTTTGCGTAGCATGGGGGCTCAACGACTATTGGGGGTAGTAATGAATTTGGGTCCAGCCTTCGGAATTATGGGCATCCTGTACGCGGTCTTCATGATCGCGGTGGCCGCCCTGGCCGTGTACGCCCTGGTCTTGGCCGTCATCTTCCTACGGCTGAGAATCGCTGAGTTGAAGAAGGCAGCACGGGCCGGGGACCGCTGATTCCGCTGCGCGCTTTCGGCTTAACGTGTGCCGGAGAGCCAAGAATCGAATACTGCGAATAGCTTCCGGACCACGACGGCGCCCTCCGACAACGGTAGGGCGCCGTTGTTGTCCCCCGGAATAGCACCCACACCACCCCCTCACCACGCGAACGCGCAGCCCGCAATCTTGAACATTTGTTCATATCTACTCTTGAACAGATGTTCAAGATGAACTAATCTGCATCGTATGACCCAAGCCACATTCTCCGATTCCGCATCCACTCTTTTCATCAACGGCGCGTGGGAGCCGGCCGCGTCCGGCGCGGTGCGCCAGATCCACAACCCGGCCGACGGCGAACTGGTCGCCACGGTCTCCGAGGCTGGCCGCGAAGATGCCGAGCGCGCCATCTCGGCAGCCCGTGCAGCCTTTGACTCCGGCGTCTGGTCCTCTGTTCCGGCGCCCGATCGCGGTGCATTTCTGCTGAAGGTCGCCGCGGAACTGCGCGAACGCCGGGAGAAGTTCGCCCGCGCTGAATCGCTGGACACGGGCAAGCGGATCATCGAAAGCCGTATCGACATCGACGACATCGCTGCCTGCTTCGAATATTTCGGAAGGCTCGCCGGGCAGTCGGCAGGCCGCATAGTCGATGCTGGCGACAACGCCGTCGTCAGCAAAATCGTCTACGAGCCCGTTGGTGTCTGCGGCTTGATCACGCCGTGGAACTACCCGCTGCTGCAGGCTGCATGGAAGATCGCTCCCGCGTTGGCCGCTGGCTGCACCTTCGTCCTCAAGCCTGCCGAGCTGACTCCTTCCACGGCAATCCTTGCCATGCAGTTGCTTAAGGACCTTGGCCTGCCCGACGGCGTCGCCAACCTCCTGACAGGCCCCGGAGCCAAAGCGGGCGCACCCCTCTCAGAGCACCCTGACATTGACCTGGTCTCCTTTACCGGCGGCCTGGAAACCGGCAAACGCATCGCAGCGGCGGCCGCCGGAACCGTCAAGAAGGTCGCCTTGGAACTTGGCGGCAAGAACCCCAACGTCGTGTTTGCCGACGCGGACTTCGACGCCGCCGTCGACAATGCGTTGAACGGCGCGTTTGTGCACTCTGGCCAGGTCTGCTCTGCGGGGGCGCGGTTGGTTGTGGAGGAATCCATCGCCGAGCGCTTCGTCGACGAGCTGGTCCGCAGGGCAAAGGACATCCGCCTCGGCGGCCCCTTCGACGATGACGCCGAAACCGGACCGCTCATCTCTGCAGAGCACCGCGACAAGGTCCACGAGTACGTCCAGCGAGGCGTTGCGGAAGGCGCGCGGTTGCGTTGTGGCGGTGCGGCGCCTGAAGGGGAGAAGTACGACGCCGGTTTCTACTACCAGCCGACCATCCTGGACCGCGTCCAACGGGGAATGTCGGTTGTGGTTGACGAAGCCTTCGGCCCGGTAGTGACCGTGGAGACCTTCCGCACCGAAGACGAAGCCGTAGCCACCGCGAACGACACCATTTACGGACTGGCCGGCGCCGTCTGGACCCAGGACGCCGGCAAGGCGCAGCGGGTAGCAGGCCGTCTGCGGCACGGCACCGTTTGGATCAACGACTACCACCCTTACCTTCCGCAGGCCGAATGGGGCGGCTTCGGCCAGTCCGGCGTCGGCCGCGAGCTCGGTCCCACCGGCCTCGCTGAATACCAGGAAGCAAAGCACATCTACCAGAACACCAACCCGCAGGTAACCGGCTGGTTCGCTGACCGCAGCAAGGAGAAATAGATGCACACCGAGAACATCGAGAACCTCAACGACCGGGGGTTCGACTACGTCGTCATTGGCGGCGGCTCGGCCGGGGCCGCTGTAGCCGCACGCCTGAGCGAGGATCCTTCCGTTTCCGTGGCACTTGTTGAAGCCGGTCCGGATGACCGCGGCCTCCCCGAGATTCTGCAGCTTGACCGCTGGATGGAACTGCTGGAGTCGGGATATGACTGGGACTACCCGGTGGAGCCGCAGGAGAACGGCAACTCCTTCATGCGCCACGCCCGCGCCAAGGTCATGGGCGGCTGCTCCAGCCACAACTCCTGCATCGCTTTCTGGGCCCCGCGCGAAGACCTGGACGAGTGGGAGTCAAAGTACGGCGCCACCGGCTGGAACGCCGCCGCGGCCTGGCCGTTGTACCAGCGGCTGGAAACCAATGAGGATGCAGGCCCGGACGCTCCCCACCATGGCGACTCGGGGCCCGTGCACCTGATGAACGTTCCCCCGGCGGATCCCACCGGCGTCGCGCTCCTTGATGCCTGCGAGCAGGCCGGCATCCCCCGCGCAAAGTTCAATGACGGCAGCACTGTGATCAACGGGGCAAATTTCTTCCAGATCAACCGCCGTGCGGACGGGACGCGTTCCTCCAGCTCCGTCTCCTACATCCACCCCATCATCGAACGCGAAAACTTCACGCTGCTGACCGGCCTGCGGGCGCGCCAACTGGTGTTCGACGCGGACAAGCGCTGCACCGGCGTCGACGTCGTTGACTCGGCTTTCGGCCGGACCCACCGGCTCACAGCGCATCGCGAGGTGATCCTCTCAACCGGAGCCATCGACTCGCCCAAGCTCCTCATGCTGTCCGGCATCGGCCCGGCCGCGCATCTGGCCGCACATGGCATCGACGTGGTGGTCGATTCCCCCGGCGTCGGCGAGCACCTCCAGGACCACCCGGAAGGCGTGGTGCAGTTCGAGGCCAAGCAGCCCATGGTGCAGACCTCCACCCAGTGGTGGGAGATTGGCATCTTCACCCCCACTGAAGAGGGCTTGGATCGTCCGGACCTGATGATGCATTACGGCTCTGTCCCGTTCGACATGAACACCCTTCGGCACGGCTACCCCACCACGGAAAATGGCTTCAGCCTCACCCCGAACGTCACCCATGCCCGGTCCCGCGGAACCGTCCGGCTGCGCAGCCGGGACTTCCGCGACAAGCCGATGGTAGACCCCCGTTACTTCACGGATCCGGAGGGCCACGACATGCGGGTCATGGTTGCCGGCATCCGCAAGGCACGGGAAATCGCCGCGCAGCCTGCCATGGCTGAATGGGCTGGCCGCGAGCTCTCGCCCGGTATCGAGGCACAGACGGACGAGGAACTGCAGGATTACATCCGCAAAACGCACAACACGGTCTACCACCCGGTCGGTACTGTCCGGATGGGTCCCGTGGACGATGACATGTCACCGCTGGACCCCGAGTTGCGGGTCAAGGGCGTTACAGGCCTGCGGGTTGCCGACGCCTCCGTCATGCCGGAACACGTCACCGTCAACCCCAACATCACCGTCATGATGATTGGTGAGCGGTGCGCGGACCTCATCAAGGCCAGCCGGACGGTTGAATCAACGACGGCGGAGGCGGACTTCAGCTTGACCCCCGCCTGAGACGCGATTGCCAGTGAAAGCACCGGTGGAGGGTGCATGCAGCGCCCCCACCGGCGTTTTCCATGCCCACGTTTCGGTGCCCGCGAGCACTTACGCCTTGAATGAGCGCCCCGCATTATCTTGAACATTTGTTCATACACAAGTCTTGAACGCCTGTTCAATCTGAACTAACCTCTTCTTATGACCCACGCCACACCTATACGGTCGCGGCTTGGCGGGCAGGCCTGGACTTCGACCACCTCGAAGGCCCAACCAGCCCCGTTACAACCATGGGGGAACAGCCGGAGGCACATAGTGGTGCCCGGCCTATTGATTTCGACTGCGACCAATGGCGGCCGCAGGTCATCACCATTCGGTGCACGTCTGAGTTAGGAGTTCGAATGTCAGAACCCAGCAAATTAGGACCCTGCAAGAGCGATGCAAGCGGCATGGACGAGTTTGGCTACGCGCAAACCCTTGACCGCAGCATCGGTAAGTTCGCCAGCTTCGCCGCCGGCGTCAGCTACATCTCCATCCTCACCGGCGTTTTTCAACTCTTCTACTTCGGCTTTTCCACGGCCGGGCCTGCCTATGCGTGGTCATGGCCCATCGTCTTCGTCGGCCAGCTGATGGTGGCACTGTGCTTTGCGGAACTGGCCGGCCGCTACCCGGTGGCTGGATCTGTCTACAACTGGGCCAAACGGCTCTCAAGCGGAACGTGGGCCTGGCTGGCGGGCTGGTTGCTCCTGCTTTCCTCGATCATGGCGCTGGGATCAGTTGCCTTGGCCCTTCAAATTACCCTGCCGCAGATCTGGAGCGGCTTCCAGCTCGTGGGCGATGGAACCGGGCCTTACGACTTCGCCGTCAACGGGGTCATCCTTGCCAGCATCATGATCGGCATTTCCACACTCATCAACGCTTTCGGTGTGAAACTCATGACCATGATCAACAGCGTGGGCGTATTCGTAGAGCTGGTTGCGGCCGTCCTGCTGATCGCGGCGCTGATTTGGCACTCAGTACGGGGACCGGAAGTCCTCCTGGATACTGCCGGATTCGGCGAAGAACATCCCCTGGGCTTCTTCGGGGTGTTCATGATTGCCGCCATGGCCTCCGGCTACGTCATGTACGGGTTCGACACCGCAAGCTCCCTGGGCGAGGAAACCAAGGACCCCAAGCGCACGGCTCCCAAGGCTATCCTGCGCGCCGTTACGGCGTCCTTCCTCTTGGGAGGCCTGCTCCTCCTTGGCGGAATCCTGGCTGCGCCGGATCTGTCCGATCCCAAGCTGGGAGCGGCCGATGGCGGACTCCAGTACATCGTTCTTTCGGTGCTGGGCGGCCCCTTCGGCAAGGCCTTCCTGGTTTGCATCGTAGTGGCCGTTGTGGTCTGCACGCTGGCCGTGCATGCAGCAGCTATCCGCATGATGTTCGCCATGGCCAGGGACAACAACCTTCCCTTCAGCCGCCAGCTCAGCAAAGTGCACCCCACCCGGAAAACCCCCACAGTGGCCGCCATCGTCATCGGTGCAGTGGCAGTGATCCCGCTGATCGTCAACATCTCCCAGCCGGCCATCTTCACCATTCTTTCCAGCATCAGCATCGTCCTGATCTACCTCTCCTACCTGCTGGTCACCGTTCCGATGCTGCGGCGCCGGTTCCTTAAGAAGTGGCCCCTGAAGGACGACGGATCAGAACCGGGATTCAGCCTAGGCAAATGGGGCCTGCCCGTGAACATCCTGGCAGTGCTCTGGGGCGGCGCGATGACGGTGAACCTGATCTGGCCACGGCCGGAGATCTACAACTCAGTACCGCCCTTCGAGTGGTACCTGCAGTGGGGCGGCGTCATGTTCGTTGCTGCGGTGATCATCGGCGGAACGCTCCTTTACCGCCTCCGTATCAGGCACCGGACAGGGGTTTTGGCCGAGCACGCCGCTGCGGCCCCCTCTCCCGAACCAGCCTCCGCGCAGCCAAACTCCGCCGAGCCAAACTCCGCCGAGCCAAATTCCCCCGAACCTGTCCAGATCCTAACCCAAAGTTGATAGCAGTCCGACACTGAGGGCATCTCTTGGCTTGCGTTCCACGAGCGAAGAGATGCCCTCAGTGTCGTTCTAGACGAATGCCGACTTTCCCGTGACGGCCCTGGCCACGATCATGGAGTTGATCTCGTAGCTGCCCTCGTAGGTGTACAGGATTTCGGCGTCGCCGAAGAGCTTGCCCATCTCGTAATCCGTGGTGATGCCGTTCCCGCCCATCAGGGACCGCCCCATGGCCACGGACGAGCGCGCCAAACGCGTTGTGGTCGCCTTGCACATCGCGGCCTGCACCATTTCCAGCTTTCCCGCCTGCTGGATGCGGGCCAGTTCCACCATCAAGGACAGGGAGGCATTGGCGTTGCCCAAAATGTCCGCGAGTTGCTGCTGGATGAGCTGGAACCGGGCCAATTCCTTGCCGAACTGCTTACGTTCCAGGGCGTAGGACCTGGCAATATCGAAGGCCGCCAATTGGATGCCCGCAGCCTGCCACCCCACCCAGGCCCGCGAGTCCCGCAGCAGATCATTGGCCCGGGAGAATGCCGTGGCGCCGGGCAGCAGGTTATCCGCAGGAATCCGGACGTCGTCCAGCGTGATGTCCGCATTCTGCATGATGCGGAGGCCGATCTTGTTGGTGATCTTGGTGGCCGAGTATCCTGGCCGGTCCGTCTCCACAATGAAGCCCTTGATCTGGTGATCAGACACGTCACGGGCCCACACCAAGGCGAAGTCGGCGATTGTCCCCGCTCCGATCCAGCGCTTGGCACCGTTGATGACCCATTCGCCGCCGTCGCGCCGCGCCGTCGTCGAGAGTCCTCCGGCGATGTCCGAACCGTGGTCCGGTTCCGTGAGGGCGAAGGCGCCCAACTGTGTGAAGGCCTCCAGCCCGGGCAGCCACTTCCGCTTTTGTTCGGGAGAGCCGAGTTCATGGATCATGCCGACGATGAGTTCGTTATGGATCCCCACGAGCGCGGACAGCGACACGTCTGCCCGGGCAATCTCGGTGTACATGAGGCCCTTGAACAGCTTGGAGGAGCCGTCGGTCTGCAGGCCGCCGAGCCCGTATTTTGCCATTTCGGCCAGGAGCCCGAACGGGAATTCTTCGCGGTTCCAATATTCGATGCTGGCAGCGCGGATCCGCGTTTGGAGGAACTCCCGCACCTCCGCATACCGCGCCTGCTCCCCCGCAGGAAGCAGGTCCACTACATGCATCAGGTCCGCCTCCGGATAAGGAGGGAGGACTTTCCGTGTCGGTTCGCCGCTGGTAACGGTGCCGGCAGCTGCTTTTTCGTCGAGCATTTGACCCCTTCGTCATGTCCAACGCAGGCTCTTCCAAACCCTTGGATGTCCTAGTATATTGCAAGGTGATGTGGACCACTAGGCGGGGTGCTCCGGCGACGGCGCCGAGGCACTAAAGCCCCAGCGAAAGGCGGACTATGACAGTCACAGAAGACTTCCGTGCGGCCCGTGACCGGCTGCTGGAACTGCGCGAGGATTACAGGCAGGCCCACAGGGAATTCGAATGGCCACGTTTTGACGAATTCAACTTCGCCCTCGATTGGTTCGACCAGATCGCTGCGGATCCGGAACGGGGAAACAAACCGGCACTGGTCATCGTGGAGCAGGACGGCAGTCCCACACGGCGCACATTTGCGGACCTTTCGCGGCGGTCCTCCCAACTCGCCAACTGGCTGCGCAGCGAGGGCGTCAAACGCGGGGACCACATGATCATCATGCTCGGCAACCAAGTGGAGCTTTGGGAGCTCATGCTTGCCGGCATCAAGCTGGGCATCGTCATGATACCCACCACCACCCTCATGGGCACCCGGGATCTCCAAGACCGCGTAGAACGCGGCGGGGCCAACTGGGTGGCCGTGGGTAGTGCCAACATTGGGAAGTTCGCGGACGTGGCGGGCGATTACACGCTCATTGAGGTCGGGGCGGACCACGCCAACGCCCAGGCGCTGCAGTACGCGGATTCGTACGACGCCGGCACGGACTTCACGCCCGACGCCCCCACCAAAGCGGACGAGACACTGCTGCTCTACTTCACGTCCGGCACCACTTCGAGGGCCAAGCTCGTGGAGCACACCCACACCTCCTACCCCGTGGGCCACCTTTCCACGATGTACTGGATCGGCCTTGAACCCGGCGACGTGCACCTCAATGTCGCCTCCCCCGGCTGGGCCAAGCACGCCTGGTCCAACGTCTTCACACCCTGGATCGCCGAGGCCTGTGTCTTCATCTACAACTACGAACGCTTCAATGCGGCCGCCCTCATGGACCAAATGGGCCGCGAAGGAGTCACGAGCTTCTGCGCGCCGCCCACCGTCTGGCGCATGCTCATCCAGGCGGACCTCACTCAGCTGGCCTCGCCGCCCCGGAAGGTGGTGTCCGCCGGCGAACCGCTGAATGCGGAAGTCATCGGCCAGGTGGAGGAAGCGTGGGGCGTCACCATCCGCGACGGTTTCGGCCAGACCGAATCCACCGTCCAGATCGCGAACACGCCGGCACAGCCGGTGAAGATCGGTTCCATGGGCCGGCCGCTGCCCGGATACGACGTCGTCCTGGTCGATCCGCTCACCGGCAAGGAAGCCGACGACGGCGAACTCTGCCTGCGCTTGGACCCCCGGCCCGTGGGGCTCATGAAAAGCTACTTCGGTGACGAAGCGAAAACAGCAGAAGCGTTCCGCGACGGCTACTACCACACCGGCGATATGGCCAGCCGGGACGCCGACGGCGTCATCACCTATGTGGGCCGGGACGACGACGTCTTCAAGTCCTCCGACTACCGTTTGTCGCCCTTCGAACTCGAAAGCGTACTGATTGAACACCCCGCCGTGGCGGAGGCCGCCGTCGTACCTTCGCCTGACCCGGTGAAGCTGTCGGTGCCGAAAGCGTTTGTGGTGCTCGCCGCCGGCTACGAACCCGGACCCGCCGTTGCCGAGGACATCCTGCGATACTGTCGCGAGCACCTGGCGCCCTTCAAACGGATACGGCGTCTCGAATTCGGCGAACTGCCCAAGACCATTTCAGGCAAGATCAGGCGTGTGGAACTTCGCGGCACGGAAGTGGCGCGGCACGGAAGCGGACCGTTGCCGGCAGGCCTCGGCCTGGAATACACCGAGGAAGAGTTCCCGAATCTGAAAGACTAGCCACCCGAGCAACGAAGGAGGCCCATGGGCACCCCACTCCCGCGCGACCCCATCGCCGACGCCCAACGCAACTGGGAACGGCACGGTTGGGGCGATGTCGCCGCGCCCATGGCAGCCATCACCGCGATCATGCGCACCCAGCAGATCCTGCTCGCGCGCATCGAGACGGTCCTCAAACCGTTCGGCCTGACCTTCGCACGCTACGAACTCCTCGCGCTGCTGAGTTTCGCCCGCAGCGGCGCACTCCCCATGAACAAGGCGAGTGCGCTGCTGCAGGTGCATCCCACCTCGGTGACCAACGCCGTCGACCGTCTCGAAAAGGCCGGCCTGGTGGCCCGCTCGCCGCACCCCACCGACGGCCGCACCACCCTGATCGAGCTCACTGCCGAGGGCCGCACCCTCGCCAAGAAGGCGACGGCGGCACTCAATTCCGAGGTTTTCGGCAAGTCAGGCTTCGGCGCCGACGACGTCGATCACCTCATCCGCGTCCTGGGGACTTTCCGCAGGGATGCCGGGGACTTTACGGAGGAGTGACTCAACGCGCCAACGGGCGTATCCTAAAGCTCCATTGCCGCATTGGGGGGTGGAGCGTTTGGCCAAGAACCCGGGACAACGCCGCAATATACTTCTGCGCCCTTTCCTCCTTGCCATGCTTGGCTCATCTGCATGGATGCTGTGGTTGACCGGCCCTTCAGCAGCCGCCGCGGATACCCTTCCCGTCATACCTTCGCTACCGAGCAGCACCACGCCGCTCACGCAGCCTCTGCAGGCGCCCTCGGTCACATCTTTGGCCGATTCTGTGGACCCAGCGGCTCCCGATCTTGATCCGCTCGCCGAGGCTTCCGCAGTTCCCGTGCTGTCTGAGGCTCCCGAGCTGCCGGAGGCTCCCACGGCTCCCGCGCTCCCGACGGTGACCGTCCCCCAGCTTCCGGGTATCTCTCAGGTTCCCGTCGTCGGCCAGCTTCCCGAGGTACAGAAACTTCCTGTGGTGGAGGGAGTCCTGGAGCTCCTGCCCGAAGTCTCAGACGTACTTCCCGTGCCCGCGGTGCCCGCGCTGCCGGAAGTGCCTGGCTTGCCCGATGTGCCGGACTTGCCCGGGCTTGCCGACCCTCCGCTTCCTCCAACGCCGGCGCCCGCGCCCAACCCGCTCGACGGCGTCGCCCCGCCTGAGGTATCGACCTCCCCGGAAGCCCCAATCTCACCGTCAGGCGCTCCGGCGCTGCCACTCGCCGTCGTACTCCAAACCACGCAGGCAGCGGCGCCGCTGCTTGGAGGACCCAGCCTCCCGCAGCCCATACCGACCTTTGACCCAGCAGCTGTTCCGCCCGCCGCGATGCTCGCACCTGGCAGCCCGGTTCCCGGCGCACCGCTTTATCCGGTACCGGCGCCAAGCACCGCAGGCGTGTCCGGAGGGGGCGGCTCAAGCACGTCGGCCCCCGGGGCGTCCGACATCCCGGAGATCCTCTCACCGCTGCCGCCTCCGAGAGCCGGTCCAGTGACAGACCCGCAGCGAACGGCATCACCACAACCCTCGTTCGATCCCGGGTCCCGACCTGACTGATGCGGTGGCTCCTGCTTTGGCAGGCACCACCACCTGCGCCAACCGACGCAGGCAAAAGACATCAGTCAGGAGGCACCCATGCTTCGCAAAATCCAGGTCCCTGTCCGCAATCACGCAAAGGCATCCGCCAGCCGACGTATCGGTTTTTGGCCCGACTTGGTCGGCAACTGGCCGGACCCGATGCACGCGGAAAGGAGCCGGATAGTCTGCTGAGGGGCGGCACACCGCCCAGGAAATAACGACGCCGGCCGGATGGTCAGTCTGACTGTCCGGCCGGCGTCGTGCTGTCCGATGGCGCACGTTTCCGACAAGGCTTCGTGGGCTCCCGGGACCATCTTCCCCATATTGATGGGCTTGCTGACCGGACTAATTACCGGACGGGTGCGGGCTCGGGATGACGGTTAGGACGGCGAGCCATTTCTCTCGGGCATCCCTTTCGAGTGGGCTATTAGATCAAGGAGCGGAAGATGTCCCATCCGGTGCCGATGGTTTCGGCGGTGGGAACGAAGCCGGTGTACTTGAGCAGGTCTCCGTTCGGGTTGATGGCGATGGTGTCGTTCCGTGTCACCGTGTGCCCCCAATGTATTGCCTCGCCCAGGTTGTGGGTGAAGCTGCCGGCGCCGATGATTTCCGACATGACCTCCCAGCCGGGACCCCAGGTATTAGCCCCTTGCCAGCCTCCTTGGCCGTCTGATCTGTAGTGGTGCATGTAGCCGGCGTGGTCACGTCCGAGGATGTCTACGGCACCGTCGCCGCTTAGGTCGCCGGAGGCAATGATCTTGTCGAAGACCTGCCAGCCGGTGCCCACAACGTCCGGCTGCTTCCAGCCGCCTTCACCGTCGCCGGGGTACAAGTGGAGATCGCCCCGTGCATCGCGGGCGAGGACATCGTTGTTGCCGTCCCCGTCAAAGTCACCCGGACCCACGATCGTGTCGAACATGTTCCAGCCCGTACCGACGACAGATCTGTCCAGCCAGCCTCCGTGGCCATCGCCCGGGTATTGGTAGAGGTCTCCCTCCGCGTCGCGAGCAAGGATGTCGTTGTTGCCGTCCCCATCGAAATCGCCAGGTGAGAAAACGATGTTGAAGATGTTCCATCCGGTGCCCACGAGCCTGGGCTGGTCCCAGTGCGCAGTCTCGTAGCTGGGGCACACTCCGGCGTCGCACGATCCGAGGGTGTAAATGTAGGTCCGGGGATACAGGACCAGTTCCCCGGTGTCCGTGCGGCCCAGCAGCTCGAAGTTTCCCCGCCCGGTCCAGCCCATGGCCCGGTTGGACGCCGCAATGGGCTCTGTCTCCTTGCTGTGCAGCAGCGTGTTCTCATCGCCCCTTAGGGAGTCGCCGCACTGTTGCTTCTCCGGAGTCGTCGCGTAGACGTTGAAGGAGAGGCGGTTCCCGCGGTCTTCCGGCAGAATTTTTAGGGGTTCCACTTGGCGTTCCGCCGGAAGGGGTGTGCCGTTGCTCAGCCATTCAATCGTGTAACCATACGGCGCTGCCCCGGTCTTGTCGCAGCCCGAGAATTCCCCCGGCGCACCCATCCTCAGCTCTGATCCCACGAACGGCATTCCCACCATGGACACAATTCCGTCCATATCAATATGGTGGAGCGGTTGGGCGCCTGCCGCCGTCGCCGGGACACCGCCGCTGCTTGCCAAACCGATCACGAGAAGCGCAGCCATGGCACTCCGCCGTGCGACACGCTTGAAACCGTTTGCGATCATATTTCCCCCTTGAAGACCTGTCGCAGACCTTCCGCCTGAACGGCATCTTTCCGCCAAGGCTACATGAGCGCCCGGTACCCCTTTTGGAAGCGAGCCATGGCTTAGGAATCGGATTATGGGCAGACGCTAAGAATTGGAGCACTACCCCCTCTGGCCTTTGAGCCGTGTGGGCGACGCCTGTCGCGCCGCGTCATGCAGCCGTAACCACCACCGTCGGCTGCTAGCGTGCAGTCCTGACACTTCAGGAGGAAACACGTGGGCTTTGCCGAAGAACTCAAGAACGGCTGCATCAACAATTGGGACGCCGCAATCAACCATCCGTTTGTGGATCAGTTGCTCGGCGGGAATCTTTCCGACGACGACCTTCGGCGCTACCTTGTGCAGGACTACCAGTTCTGCGACGCCTTCATAGCGCTCCTCGGGCAGGCTGTGGCGTCTGCTCCATCGTTGTCCTCACGGTTGGTGTTCGCACGGGTCCTGGGAGCATTCGCATCGGACGAGAACACGTACTTCCAAGACTGCTTCGATGAACTGGACGTTGCGGACGCTGACCGGATCGGGCCTGCTTTGGGAGCCGTGACCCGAGACTTTGATTCCCTCATGCGCAGCGCCCTGGCTACCCGCTCCTATCCGGACGTCCTCGCTGTCCTCCTGGTTGCCGAGTGGCTTTACGGGGACTGGGCTGCGCGGGCCGGAGATCCTGAAATGTGGCCAGCCGCGCCAAAGCACTCGGAGTGGATCCGCCTCCACAACAATCCCGAGTACAACGCCTGGGTGACGTGGCTACGGGAGGAGTTCAACGCCGTCGAGCCTGTAGATCCGGAAGTTCGCGACCGCGTTATGGAGACGTTCCGCGAGGCTGTGCGTTTGGAGCTCGCGTTCTTTGACGCCGCCCTTGTCCCGTCAGGCGCCCCGTCATCCGTCCCGGCTTAGAGAGCAACAAGTTCTCCACCGGTGAACAATCCGCACCGGGCGGTTCCGGCTCAACCTGATCGCGCGCGTAGGAGCATGCCACAGCGATGTCGTCCAGGTCGGTCCAGTGCCAGCTGTCCGGGCAGTGGTGGTTATCGCAGAATTGCCACGTCATTTTCGTTCCTCAGTCATCGCCCTGTTTGTCCTTATATAGGACCGCTCCGGGGCGGGATCGTGACGAGGAAAGTATGGTGACCTGCGTCCTACTGGCGGGTCACTGAAAACGAAAAGATGAGAGCCGACACGAGGGCCAGGGCGGCAATACCGTAACCGACAACCAAGGCTGCAATCGCGAAGGGCCGTCCGCGTTCTCCACGTTGCTGGATCTGGTTGAGGGCGACGTGGCCTGCGCCCACAACGAAGACTGCGATGACGGCCATCCCGGCGAAGAACAGACCCACGAGGGCCAGCACTGCCATCGCTGCCGCCACGATGGCTTGGCGGTTGATCGGTTGGGCGGATGCTTCCGTTTGGCCGGTTTGAACGATCTCCGTTGACATGTTCTCTCCCCATTTGTCGGTGCCAACGAGTCTATCCTCGCGCATGCCATAACTGCGTTGCGAGGCCCGCTCTGCGCGCTTCGCGTCGGATTTGAAGCGCAGAGCAGGCCCCGCAACGTAAAGAAAATCCTAGCGGTGCTTGAACTCGGGCTCCCGCTTCCCGCTGAATGCGGCCATGCCTTCCTTCTGGTCCTCGGTGGCGAACAGCGAGTGGAATACCCGCCGTTCGAAGAGCACTCCCTGGGCCAGACCCATTTCAAAGGCGGCATTGACGGCTTCCTTGGCCACCATGGCCGCGGGCTTGGACTTGGAAGCGATGACCTCGGCGGCTTTCACAGCCTCGTCAATGACTTCAGCTGCGGGGACAATCCTGGACACAAGGCCTGAGCGTTCAGCTTCCTCGGCGTCCATGAAACGGCCTGTGAGGACCATGTCCATCGCTTTGGCCTTCCCCACGGCACGGGTAAGCCGCTGGGAGCCGCCCATGCCGGGAATGACACCCAGATTGATTTCCGGTTGGCCGAACTTGGCGTTGTCCCCGGCAATGATGAAGTCCGCCATCATCGCAAGTTCGCAGCCACCACCCAAGGCAAAGCCGGAGACAGCAGCAATGATGGGGATCCGGAGCCGGGTGAGGTCCTCCCAGCGGCGGAACCAGTCCGCCGCATACATTTCCATGTAGCTCTTGGAGGACATCTCCTTGATGTCGGCGCCAGCCGCGAACGCCTTGGCGGATCCCGTGATGACCACGGCGCCGATGTCAGGATCGGTGTCCATTGCGGTGACTGCGTCCACAAGTTCGTTCATGAGTGCTGTGTTCAGCGCATTCAACGCTTGCGGCCGGTTCAACGTCACCAAACCCACGCGGCCCCGACGTTCCACCAGGATGTTCCCGTACTGCTCCGTCATGCTCTCCCTCTCACTCAACGTCGTCATGTACAGAATCTCTCACACAGACTTGTCGCGTATGTCCGTGATGATGCCTGAGAAGTCACGTCCGGCACCCTCGCCCGCGGCGTAGGCATCGTAGATCCGGGATGCCAACGGTCCCATTTCCGCTGCAACTCCAGTGCTTTCCAACGCATTGACGGCCAGCCGAAGATCCTTGGCCATCAGTGCCCCCGCAAAACCGGGCTGGTAGTCGCGGTTGGCGGGGCTGGTGGGGACAGGACCGGGAACAGGACAGTTGGTGGTCAGGGCCCAGCACTGTCCGGAAGCGTTCGAAGCGACGTCGAACAGTGCCTGGTGCGTGAGTCCAAGTTTCTCCCCGAGTACGAAGGCCTCTGCGACGGCAATCATGGAAACGCCCAGGATCATGTTGTTGCAGACCTTGGCTGCTTGCCCTGCACCGTGGTCTCCGCAATGCACGATCCTCTTGCCCATGAGTTCCAGGATGGGTTTGACGGTCTCAAAATCTTCAGGCAAAGCGCCCACCATGAAAGTCAGGGTGCCGGCCTCGGCACCCACCACGCCACCGGAAACCGGCGCATCCACGGAACGGTGGCCTGCGTCAACGGCAATGACGGCTGCCTCCCGGGCCTCGTCAACGTTGATGGTGGAACAATCCAGGAACAAGGTATCCGGCGCGGCTACTGACAGCAGCCCGGGCCCGTCAACCCCGCGATACGCATCCAACACGTGCTTGCCGCTGGGCAACATGGTCAACACCACGGCCGCGCCGTCCACGGCTTCCTGCGCCGTGGATGCCATGGGAATTCCGTGGGCTTTGGCGGCCTCGACGGCGGCCGGCACAGGGTCATAACCGATCACATCGTGTCCGGCTTTGATCAGGTTGGCCGCCATGGGCCCGCCCATATGGCCAAGTCCGAGGAAAGCTATGAGTCCCGTTGCCGATGCTGCGTTCTCTGTCATGTCGTCTCCTTCAACTGGCTAACAAACTGGCTGGACAAGCGGCTGGACATGCGGGCTGCACAACCCGGCGGTCATGTGGCGTCAGCGCCCAAGGCGGCGAGCCCCAGTTCGCGATCGCCGAGCGGCGCAAAGTAGCCCTCGACGTCGGACTCGCGTACCTCAGCCAAAGTGGGAGGCTTCCACTGCGGGTTCCGGTCCTTGTCCACCACCTGTGCACGGATCCCCTCCCGGAAATCAGGCCCGGCCAGGCAGCGCAGTCCCACCCGGTATTCCTGGTCCAGCGCTTCCTCCAGCGACATCCCCGGAACACGCCGCAAGGATGCCAAAGTGACCTTCACAGATGTGGGCGACTTCGTCTCAATGGTGTCGGCCGCAGAAGCTGCCTCGGGCGAAGATTCCCCCAGCGAGCGCAAACTCCGTACAATCTCCTCCGCATCGTCATAGGCGTAGGCGGCATCGATCCACTCCCGCTGGCCAGCGATGGCCGAGTCCGGCGCCGCTTGGGCAAAACGCCCGACGGCGGCCTCCGCCGTCGAGCTTTCCAGCGCCTCTGCCAGCGCCGCGAGGTTTTCGGACGGCACAAAGTGATCCGCGAGGCCAAGGAACAAGGCATCGGCCCCGGAGAGATGCGCGCCCGTCAGCGCGGCGTGGGTTCCCGTCTCCCCCGGCGAGCGCGACAACAAAAAGGTGCCGCCGACGTCGGGTACGAATCCAATGGTGGTCTCGGGCATGCCGGTGCGCGTCCGCTCAGTAACAATGCGCACCGAGCCGTGCGCCGAAACCCCCACGCCGCCGCCCAGCACCAACCCGTCCATGAAGGCGACATAGGGCTTGGGGTAACGGGCAATGAGCGAGTTCAGCCGGTACTCGTCGGCCCAGAACTCCGCCGTTTCCGTTCCGCCGTGCAACATGTCCTTGTAGATGGCAACAATGTCTCCGCCGGCGCATAGCCCGCGGTCGCCAGCGCCGCGCACCAGGACGGTCGCTACGGCGTCGTCGTCAGCCCAGGCAGCCAACTGCTGGAGCATGGCTTTCACCATTCCCGCGCTGAGGGCGTTGACTGCCCGGGGCCGGTTGAGCGTCACGATGCCAAGATGGCCGCGGCGCTCAAAGAGAACTTCGTCTGTGTCCAAAGCCCCCATCAGCTGCCTGCCGGCATGATGAAGCTGGCGCCCTGTCGAATGCCGGAAGGCCACCGCGACGTCACCGTCTTGGTCTTGGTGTAGAAGCGGAAGGCGTCGGCGCCGTGCTGGTTGAGGTCGCCGAAACCGGATGCCTTCCAGCCGCCGAAGGTGTAGTACGCGATCGGTACAGGAATGGGGACGTTGATGCCCACCATGCCCACTTCGACGCGGCTGGCGAAGTCGCGGGCGGAGTCGCCGTCGCGGGTGAAAATTGCGACGCCGTTGCCAAACTCGTGCTCGCTGCAGAGCCTTAGCGCTTCGTCGTAGTCAGCCGCGCGCAGCACGCTGAGGACGGGGCCGAAGATCTCTTCCTTGTAGATCTTCATGTCCTTGGTGACGTTGTCGAAGAGCGTGGGACCAACCCAGAAGCCGCCGTCGTAGCCTTCCACTGTGAGTCCACGGCCATCGGTGACCAGGGTTGCGCCTTCGTCAACGCCGGACTGGATGTAGCCTTCGATTCTTTCCTTCGCGGAGGCAGCAACCACAGGCCCGAAGTCCGAGTCCTTGTCCAGGCTGTGGCCGACTTTGAGGTGTTTGACGCGCTCGGTCAGCTTGGCCACCAACGCATCCGCGGTCTGCTGGCCAACGGGAACCGCAACGGAAATCGCCATGCAACGTTCACCGGCGGAACCGTAGCCCGCGCCAATCAGGGCGTCGGCGGCCATGTCCAGGTCTGCGTCGGGCATGATCACCATGTGGTTCTTTGCCCCGCCGAAGCATTGTGCGCGCTTGCCGTGCGCAGCCGCGGTGGCGTAGATGTACTGGGCGATCGGCGTGGAACCAACGAAGCCAATGGCCTTGACGCGCGGATCCTCAAGAAGGGCGTCGACGGCTTCTTTATCACCGTTGATCACGTTGAAAACGCCGTTGGGAACACCGGCTTCGCTGTACAGCTCGGCGAGCCGCAGCGGAACGGAGGGATCCCGTTCGGAGGGCTTGAGGATGAAAGCGTTGCCGGCTGCGAGCGCGGGGCCCGACTTCCAGAGGGGGATCATGGCTGGGAAGTTGAACGGCGTAATACCGGCAACCACGCCAAGGGGTTGGCGCAGAGAGTGCACGTCAATGCCCTGCCCCGCGTTGTCCGAGAACTCGCCCTTGAGCAGGTGCGGCGCCCCTGCGGAGAATTCGACTACTTCGATGCCGCGCTGGATGTCTCCTTTGGCGTCGGCGAACGTTTTGCCGTGTTCGGAGGATAGGAGCTTTGCGAGCTCGTCCATGTTCTCGTTGACCAGGTCAACAAACTTCAGCAGGATGCGTCCCCGGCGTTGCGGGTTCATCGCCGCCCATTCGAGCTGGCCTTTCTCGGCATTTGCGATTGCGTTGCGGACCTCGTCCGCGCTGGCCAGCGGAAGCCGCGCCTGCACTTCGCCCGTGCAGGGATCGAAGACATCGCTGAACCGTCCGGACGTGCCGTCGATCCTCTGGCCGTCTACGTAGTGTGAAAGCTCGCGCACCATGGTGGAATGCTCCTTTGCATCGTGAATGACTGCCGTGCGGCTGGTTCCAGTAATCGGCAGGAACGCCTCAGCGACTGTGAGCCAGGTCATCTCTGAACCGAATATACTCGGACTTCCTACTAATTTCCAGAGGGGGGTTTTCGGACCCTGTCCAACAGCGCTCAGTAGCTAGTGCACCTCTTTGAGTCCCTTGTAGGCATCCAGCGCATCCTGCCGGGTGGTCTTGAGATCCACGATTTCCTCCGGGTAATCCGGTGTGCCGAACTCCTCGATCCAGCGGGCTATGTACTTACCCTGGGGATCGAATTTGGTGCGTTGGGCCTGCGGATTGAAGATCCTGAAAAACGGCGAAGCGTCCGCCCCTGAGCCCGCCACCCACTGCCAGTTCGCAGGGTTGGATGCCGGGTCAGCGTCCACCAAGGTGTCCCAGAACCACTGCTCGCCGAGTTGCCAATGAATGCCCAGGTTCTTCACCAGGAAGCTGGCAGCGACCATCCTCACCCGGTTGTGCATCCACCCTGTCTGCCAGAGTTGCCGCTGCCCGGCGTCCACCAAGGGGAAACCCGTGCGGCCCTGCTGCCAGGCGCGAAGCTCCTCTGCTGCAGACTCGTGACCTTCTTGAGCATTCGCGGGGCGGGAGCCATCGCCATCCGGCCAAGCCCACGGGAAGTGGTCGAACTCTTTGCGAAGGTTCGCTGTGGCCAGGTCCGGGTTATGGAAGTACTGGTGCCAACAGAACTCACGCCAGCCGAGTTCGGAGGCGAAAATACCCCTGCTTTCCGAGCTATTGGAAGCCAGGGCATGCCACACCTCGAACGGGCTGAGCTCACCCCAACGCAGGTATGGCGAAAGACAACTGCTGCCATCGACGTCCGGGCGATTACGGCCTTCGCTGTAATTTGTGAGTCCGTCCGTCACGAATTCCTTGAGCCGCCGGTGTCCGGCAGCTGATCCCGGCGTCCATGCCTCCCCCAACCCTGTGGACCAGTCAGGGTTGGTGGGCAACAGGTGCCATGATTCCAACGAATCACAGCCTGGCAGTTGGCCCGCGTAGCCGTGGCCGGAGGCCGGCGCAGCCAACGGGTCGCGGAAGTCCTGCGCTGAAACGGTCCGCCAAAAAGGAGTGAAAACCTTGTACTGCCCGCCGGTATTGGTGGTGACTTCCCACGGCTCATGAAGCAGGGACGCCTGAAAACTCTCCACATGCATGCCGGCCTCACGAGCCCACGTCTTGATCCCGGCGTCGACCACCCCCTCAGCGGGGCCGTACCGGCGGTTCCAGAACAGCGCGCCGGCGCCGACCGCCGTCGTGATCTCCTGAACAACCGCGGCAGCCGGTCCCCGACGCAACAACAGCGGTATTCCGAGCGCCGCGAGATCGTCCTTCAGCGCGGCCAACGAGTGGTGGAGCCACCAGCGTGCGGCACCGCCGTGCGGCCGGATGCCGGGCGATTCTTCGTCCAGGACGTAGAGTGCCACCGCCGCGCCATCATCGACGGCGGCACGCAAGGCGGGGTTGTCCCTGACCCTCAGGTCGTCGCGGAACCAGACGATGGACGGCCTCAAATTACTACCCTCTTCCGAATCGGCATACAGCTGATGCCCCTGGGAAGGCATCCTAAGGGCATCAGCTGAACAACAAACCCGGAACTCAGGGGGTTACCTCAATGAGGGAACCGAGTCCTCATTTATTTGACTGAATTCGGGGGCGCTGGTGTCGGTTTCAGTCCAGACGGGGACACTGTTCATCACGTAGTCCCTGGCTGCGGGACCCACCATGTTCAGGCCGGGGTAGATGCGCTGGCCATGATTCTTCCTGGCGCGCAATCCTTCAAGTTCAAGGGCGGTCCTGAAAGCGGAATCGGGAATGGGCACTTTGCGTCCGAGGACGCACCAACTGATGTAGAGGCCGTAGAGGGTGTCGAAATCCAGACCCTGCTCGGTGTCGTCGTCAAACACCACACAGTCACTGAGGAAACTACTGATTTGGGTGTCGGTCATTGCGGGGCCTCCGGTGGCGGAAGTAAAAACGGGCCGCCGGGCTGCATCAGCGAATGTCCTGTTCACCCACTATAGTCCTCCTGGGGTTCGCCTGTACCGGAAAGTAGGTTAACTCTGGATGCATTCTCTGCGGCGACACCGTCAAACGAACCTTCAACCCTCTGGTGCCCACCGCCGCATCGGCGTAGCTTCGGATACGTGCACACATGCGGCTGCACACCGGCCCCTCGGGCGAGCCAGGCAACGGTTTGCGTGGGCATTGTGGCTGATTGACTGTTCCGCTGATTGGAGGCACAGACGTGGCTGGATGGAATGCCGATACTGCCGCCGGGCCCCTTGGTTCCGGCACGGTCACGCTGGTGGAAGGCTCGTCCTTCTGCATTTCTGCCGCCAACGGAGACATCCGCCCTGAGCTACCGCAGGGTGTGTTCCACCTGGACACCCGGATCCTCTCCAAGTGGGAATTGACGGTCAACGGACAACCACTTGAGCCACTGGCCGCGGAGACCAAGGAACCTTACCGGGCGCTCTTTGCCTCCCGGGTGCCCCGTTCCGACGGATACGCGGACAGTCCGCTGCTGGTGGAGCGGCTGCGCGAGGTCGGGGCCGGAATCCTGGAGAAGATCACAGTCCGGAACTACTCCACCAAAGCGGCGGACTGCCGGATCCTGCTGACGGTCGAATCTGACTTCGCGGACCTTTTTGAGGTGAAGGAGGCCAGGATTACCCGCCACTGGACCGAGACCCGTCTTCCTGAAGGCAATTCACTGGAAATTCGTGGCAAATGGGAGGGTTTCCGAAAAAGCGTCGTCATCCAGGCTGAAGGTGCGGGTGCCGGAGCAAAGGCGTTGGGCTTCACCGCGAAAATTCCCCCTTTTGGGAGCTGGAGTACCCGCGTGAGCGTGGTGCCCACCGTTGATGGAGCCGGCACGCCGGTGCCGTTTACCCATCCAGCCCAGGGTGAGCTCTCCCCCAGCGACAGGCGCAGGCAGGAGTGGGTAGCCAGGATCCCTGCCTTGCAGATCAGCAACCACTCCATCGAGAGCACGCTCCGCCGCAGCTATGAGGACCTGGGCGCCCTCCGGATCCAGGACCCGGAACATCCGGACAGGGTGGTGGTTGCTGCCGGCGCGCCGTGGTTCATGACGCTGTTTGGCCGCGACTCGCTGTGGGCTTCGGAAATGGCCCTGCCGGTGGACCCGTCACTGGCCTTGGGCACGCTGCGAACGTTGGCCGACCGCCAAGGAACGGTGGTGGATCCGGTCAGTGAGGAAGAACCGGGCAAGATCCTCCACGAGGTGAGGCTCGACGTCTCCAGCGGCCTCGCTCTCGGCGGAAAGTCCGCGTACTACGGCAGCGTTGATGCAACCCCACTCTTCGTGGTTGTCCTGGGATCGGTCAGCCGCTGGGGATTCTCCAAGGACACTATCGCCGCCCTCCTGCCGAACGCCGACCGCGCCCTTGAGTGGATCCGTGATTACGGCGACCGGGACGGCGATGGCTTCGTGGAGTACGCGCGGCCCAACGAGCACGGGCTCATCAACCAAGGATGGAAGGACTCCTGGGACGGCATCAACTTTGCCGATGGCACCCTCGCTGAACCGCCCCTGGCGCTATGCGAAGTCCAGGCGTACGTGCACGGCGCCTATACGTCCCGGGCCTGGATGGCGTACGACGCCGGCGACCTCACCTTGGCTGCCGAACTTCAGGAACGCGCTGATCGCCTCAAGCAGAGGTTCAACGAAGAGTTTTGGCTTCCGGACAAGGGCTATTATGCCGTCGCATTGGACCGCGACAAGCGGCCTGTGGACGCATGCGCCTCCAACATGGGCCACACCATGTGGTTTGGCTTGATGGATGAGGACAAGGCCCCCTCTGTTGTGGAGCACCTGATGTCCCCGGAGATGTTCAGTGGTTGGGGAATCCGGACGTTGGCAAGCAACATGGGCGCCTACAACCCGGCCAGTTACCACAACGGCTCAGTCTGGCCGCACGACAATGCGCTGATTGTCCAAGGACTGCTGCGGTACGGATTTGTGGAGGAAGCACAACGGATTGCCACAGCCTTGCTGGAAGCCGCCGAGTATTCAGGCGGCCGGCTCCCGGAACTCTTCTGCGGATTCGACCGGAAACAATTCAGCGAACCGGTTCCGTATCCAACCGCCTGCTCACCCCAGGCATGGGCTGCCACAACGCCCATTCAGCTGGTGATGGGCCTCATGCGCTACGACGCCCACATATCGTTGGGCGGCGTCTGGCTGGATCCTGTTTTGCCGCCGTCCTTCGGAGACCTCCACATCGGAAACGCCCCCATGGGAAGTGACCGCATCACCATCGACATTGTCGGCTCGAAGCCCACGGTCCAAGGCCTGCCGGAGGGCTTGACATTCCGCCATGCGCAGCGGCCGTGGCTCACGGAGCTACTGGAACAGGCGCACCTACGGAGCCCGGAAACCTGAGGTCCGACCAAACTGAGGGCCGGAAATGTGGGGCCCCAAAAAGCGAGCCGCCCGGAAAGTCCCTTTCAAAGGGTACTTCCCGGGCGGCTTCAAGCGGGTTCAGTGAGTGGGCAACAGGCCTTACTGGATGGCTGCTTTGAGTTCCTTGGCGGCCAGTTCCGGATCTAGGGCGCTGTAGATGGCGCTACCGGCCACGGCTACGTCGGCACCGGCCAACTGCACGGCCTGGATGGTGGAGAGGTTGACGCCGCCTGCAACCGAGAACGGTACACGGGCTTCTTCACCGGCGTTAAGGAGTCCGCGAAGATCGAAGCCAGGCTGGGCTTGCTCGTCCAGGCCAGCGTGGAATTCGATGAACTTGGCCCCGAGAGCGCGGGCTTCCTTCGCACGGGTGACCTTGTCGGCAACGCCGATCAGGTCAACCACGATGCCCTTGTTGTGCGTCTGGGCTGCCTTGACGGCGCCTGCAATGGTGGAGTCGTCTGCCGTTCCGAGCACTGAGACGAGGTCGGCGCCGGCCTTGAAGGCGATGTCGGCTTCGAGTTCTCCAGCGTCCATGGTCTTCATGTCGGCGAAGACGATCTTGGTGGGGTGTGCTTCCTTGATCGCGGTCACTGCGGAGAGACCCTCCGCCTTGATCAGCGGCGTGCCCAGTTCGATGATGTCAACGTGCTCGGCGACTTTGCCGGCCAGGTCCAGGGCTGCCTCGGTGGTGAGGAGGTCAAGTGCGACTTGGAGTTTCATAGTGTTCTTACTTTCTTTGTGGGTTGTGTTGAGTTGGTGCGGTCCCAAGTAGGTAGCAGCAGAGCCCCTTTTGAGCGTTCATAACGGCCTCTGCTGCTACTTAGTTGGGCTTACTCGAGGTTGGCGTGACGCAGCCAGAGCTGTTCAGCGGGTTCGTCGGCGGCGTCCCAGAGGGTCTGGAAAACCGACTCCGTGGCGAGGAACAGCGCCTGCTCGAAAAGGCTGCCGGAGTACTGGCGCGAAATGTTTGAACCGTGGTCCGTCTTTTGGGCCGCCGGGATAATCACCAAAGCGTCGGCCAGCCCGGCCAAGGGCGAGTCTGCATTGGTGGTGATGGCTGCAACCTGTGCACCTGCTTCAAGTGCGGTCTGGGCGGCTTTTACCACACCGGACGTCGTACCTGAACCGGATGCGACCACCAGGAGATCTCCGGAACTGATGGCTGGCGTGGTGGTGTCGCCGGCGACATGGACCGTCAGGCCGAGGTGCATCAGCCTCATGGCCGCCATCCTGAGGACCAGGCCGCTGCGCCCTGCTCCTGCAAGGAACACACGTCCGGCACCCTTGATCCTGTCCGCAAGATGGGCCAACTGGGCGTAGTCAATGCCGGAGGTAGTGTCAGCGACTTCGCCCAGGATCAGGGATACATTGCCGGCTACGTCCGCGCTCGTGGCAGTTGCTGTTTCTGCGGTGACGTTCACATTCACTCCTTCGTGGATAGGTGCTCAAGCCTTTCGGGCCTATAGACAAGTCTTCCGGGCAGTTCGGGTAGGGGGAACGCCGAAAACGAGCAGTTCATACCACCCTTTTGGGTAGTTAACGTGGCTCCTCTTCGTTTAGGCTGCATCCATGACCCAGCTGGCAGAGACCAAACGCCGCCCGGATAGCGGATCCCTTCCGTGGCAACTTCTGGACGCCATCGCAGATATCGCGCAAGCACCCCTGATGCGTATTGCAGAGACCCTGCGTGGCGCCCTTTCACCCTTCATCAAATGCAGCGCACTGGTGATCTTTACCGAGGACTGCACGGGCCGGCCGCAAAAGAAGGCGGGCGAGGAAAGCATTGTCAGCAGGGTTTCCATCCCGGAACTGGACCGTGTAAGGGCCGTGATTCCAGGCGGTGGCCCCTGGCGGGGCAAGGCTGTTGTTGCCGGGAAAGAGCGGGAGGTTTTGGCCTTGGGCTATGCGCCCAGCAACGCCCTCCTGGTCCTCACGGATCCTCTGGAAGGCCAGGCAGAAGATGCCGGGCGTGTCCTCTCCTACCTTTGGCGGCTCACTGCGGCCCGTATCCAGGAGAAGGTCTCTGACGCGCCGCCGTCGTACCTTCTGGAATCCCGCGCCGCATCAGCGGAGCGGATCCGCGTAACTGCCGAGCTGGTGGATCAACACTCCACCACATTGGAAACCGTGCTCGCGGCGTTGAGGTCCAACTCCATGGACGACCACGCGGCCCGAACAGCCGTCACAGACATGACCGTCAAGGCCCTGATCAGCCTGCGGACGTTGAACGACCGCACCAGCGATCTTGTGGAGGAGCCGGTCAGCACGGCGTTCGAAAGGCTTCGCGATGACCTCCGGCCGCTGATGCACTTCAGCAACATCGATATCCAGTTCATCGAACCGCCTGCGAACGGCAGGGCGTTGCCGGGGGAAGTAGCCCACGCCGCCCGCGCCGTGGTTCGAGGCCTGGTCCTGGCTATCGCCGAGCAACCTGACGTGCATCGTGTCCGGGCACAGTGGGACTGCGACGGCGAGAACCTGCTCATCAACGTCCGTGACGATGGCAGGGGCGAGCTATCCCCCGAGGCTCCCAATATCGAACGCCTGCGCCAACGCGTGCAAGCCGTTAACGGCAGGATGAGCCTGGACGTCATGCAGGGCTGGGGAGCCGACATCTCGGTTGTGTTGCCGTTGGATGCACCATCAGCTCCGGCAGGGGATGTCGCGGCTTGGGGCCTTGCGGCGAGGGAGTTGGAAGTCCTGCAATTACTGGCGGCCGGCCAACGTAACCGGGCCATCGCCGCTGAACTCAATGTCAGCGAAAATACTGTGAAATTTCATATCCGGAATCTCTTCCGGAAGCTCGACGTCCGGTCCCGCACTGAGGCCATCGCTTTGGCGCACAGTGCGGGACTCCGGTAGTCGGCCGCTTAGTCCTGCTTTAGGAGGGCCAGCGTCCCGCGCTCGGCTCCGATGGTGGTGTTGTCCCCATGCCCGGTACGCACTACCGTGTGGGCGGGCAGGGTCAGGAGCCGTTCCCGGATGGATGCCAGGATGGTGGGGTAATCGCTGTAAGACCGCCCGGTTGCGCCCGGACCACCGTTAAACAGGGTGTCTCCGGTGAAGACCGTGTCCTGTTCCTCCAGCAGGAAGCACGTGGACCCGGGAGAGTGGCCGGGCGTGTGGATGGCCCGCAATTCAGCTCCAGCGACCGTGAAAACGTCGCCGTCGCTGAGGTACTTGTCCGGCGTGGTGTCCGGATAGACCTGCTCCCACAACACCAGATCCTCGGGATGCAGGTAGATGGGCGCTTGAACGGCGTCAGCGACCTCCCGCACGGCCCCAATATGGTCGTTGTGGGCGTGGGTCAGCAGGATGGCCAGGACTTTGCGGCCCTGCACCTGCTCGATGATGGCCTGGGCATCGTGCGGGGCATCGATGATGACGCATTCCTGCTCATCCCCCACAATCCAGACGTTGTTGTCCACGTCCCAGGTGCCGCCGTCGAGCGAAAACGTTCCGGAAGTGACGCGGTTCTCTACGGTGACGGCCATCAGAGCGCCACCGCCGGTTCGATTTCCACTACGGAGCGAAGGACTTTGCCCTCCTGCATCCGGGCGAAGGCTTCCTCCACCTGGTCGATCGTGATGCGTTCGGTCACGAAGGCGTCCAGGTTCAGGTTGCCTTGCTTGTAGTGCTCCACCAGCATCGGGAAGTCGCGCGAAGGCAGGCAGTCGCCGTACCAGGAGGACTTCAAGGAACCGCCGCGGCCGAAGACATCCAGCAGCGGCAACTCCAGCGTGGCGGTGGGCGAAGGAACGCCGACCAAAACAACGCGGCCTGCGAGGTCACGGGCATAGAAAGCCTGCTTGTACGTCTCGGGACGTCCGACGGCGTCAATCACCAGGTCTGCGCCGTTGCCTCCCGTCAGGGCCCGGATAGCTTCTACCGGATCCTCGATGCTGGAGTTCACTCCGTGGGTGGCTCCCAGGGACTTGGCCATGTCCACCTTGTTGGCATCGATATCCACGGCAATGATGGTGGTGGCACCAGCCAACTTGGCGCCGGCGATCGCGGCAATGCCTACGCCGCCGCACCCGATGACGGCCACGGACTCACCACGCTTGACCTCACCGGTATTGATGGCCGCACCGATGCCGGCCATCACGCCGCATCCCAGCAGACCCACTGCGGCGGGATCCACCGAATCATCTACCTTGGTGCATTGACCCGCAGCCACGAGGGTCTTCTCGGCGAAGGCGCCGATTCCCAGTGCGGGCGAAAGCTCAGTGCCGTCCTCCAGCGTCATCTTCTGCGTAGCGTTGTGGGTGTTGAAGCAGTACTGCGGCTGGCCCTTGGCGCAGGCACGACATTGACCGCACACCGCACGCCAGTTCAGGATGACCCTGTCTCCGGGGGCAACATCCATGACATCCGGGCCGACCGCGCTGACCACGCCTGTGGCCTCGTGGCCCAGAAGGAACGGGAAATCGTCCGAGATGCCACCCTGCTGGTAGTGCAGATCGGTGTGGCACACACCGCAGGTGAGGATATCCACCAACGCCTCACCCGGCCCTGGATCCGGCACCAGGATGGTCTCCAACGTGACGGGAGCGTTCTTTTCCTTGGCGATGACAGCTTTTACTTTGTGAACCACGATCGGTTCCTTTCTCGGGTCGCGGAGAACGGGCAGTAGTTTGGATCAGGCACGGACGACAATCATCACACCCACACCTGATAACCGGTTGACTTATCGAACAGCCTCCTTGTAGATGCCCCGGCAGCTGCGATCCAAAGGACGGAGTCGTCGTCGGACGCCTGCTCAACCACGCCTGTCATGACAAGGTCGTCCGAGAGCCAGACCTCCACAGTATGGCCTGTTAACTGTGCCCAGTCCTTGCGCAGGCCGCGCCCGGTGATTGTCCTGTCCGGTTTCGCCCCCAACATCGCACGTCACCAGCCGCGTTCTGCCAGGCGGTGGGGCTGCGGGATTTCGTCGACGTTGATGCCAACCATGGCTTCGCCCAGGCCGCGGGAGACTTTGGCAATCACATCGGGATCGTCGTAGTAGGCGGTGGCCTTCACGACGGCGGCAGCGCGCTCGGCAGGGTTGCCGGACTTGAAAATGCCGGAGCCAACGAACACACCGTCGGCGCCGAGCTGCATCATCATGGCAGCGTCGGCCGGGGTCGCGATGCCACCAGCGGTGAACAGCACCACCGGGAGCTTGCCCGTGGCAGCCACTTCCTTGACCAGCTCGTACGGGGCCTGCAGTTCCTTGGCCGCGACATACAGCTCGTCCTCAGGAAGGGCTGCGAGCTTGGCGATCTCGGAACGGATCTTGCGCATGTGCCCGGTGGCGTTGGAAACATCCCCGGTGCCGGCTTCGCCCTTGGAACGGATCATCGCCGCGCCCTCGTTGATGCGGCGCAGCGCCTCACCAAGGTTCGTGGCACCACAGACGAAGGGAACGGTGAAGTTCCACTTGTCGATGTGGTTGATGTAGTCCGCCGGGGTCAGGACCTCGGACTCGTCGATGTAGTCCACGCCAAGGGACTGCAGGACCTGGGCCTCGACGAAGTGGCCGATGCGGGCCTTGGCCATGACCGGGATGGACACGGCGGCGATGATCTGATCGATCATGTCGGGATCGGACATGCGGGACACGCCACCCTGGGCGCGGATGTCGGCGGGTACGCGCTCGAGCGCCATGACGGCGACGGCACCGGCGTCCTCGGCGATACGGGCCTGCTCGACGTTAACGACGTCCATGATGACGCCGCCCTTGAGCATCTCCGCCATGCCCCGCTTGACGCGGCCCGAGCCAGTGAGCGTGATGTGTTCGAACGGGCGTGGTGTAAAGGTCACGTGATACTCCAAGGGACTGAAGCCTGCGATTCATCACAAGCTCCCGGAACTGCACGCCCGGCCAAGAGCCAGGAGAACACCTGATATCCGGGTGATATATTAGTTAGAGTTCAGTATGCAATCGCCGAAGCCGGGAGTCAATCCCGGATCGCGCCAGGCAAATTCCTATGCTGCGAAAAGTGCCGTGCGGACGGCGTGCTCAAAGCCCGTGACGTGCGCCTTTGCAAGCTCTGCGGCCTTCTCCTCATCACCATCGATGACCGCGCGCAGGAGGTCCAGGTGTTCGCGCACGTGATGCTCAAGGTCCGGTAGCCGATCCAGAACCATGCACCAAATTCGGGTGGCCAGGTTGTCATAGCGGATCAGGACATCCTCGAGATGTGGATTCGCCGCGGCCGCGTAAATGCCCTGGTGGACGCTGGCATCCAGGCGCAGGGTCTCCACTACGGAGGCGCCGGCAACATCGAAGTCCTCCACGGCCTTCATGACGTCCCGCAGATGCTGCCGCGTAGCCGCAGAAGCCACGCGCGCCGCGCGTGCTGCGGCCAGTGGCTCCAGTTGGGTGCGGATCTCTGAAATAAAGGCCAGGTCAGTCACGTCCACTCGGGTGGCAAAGGTGCCCCGGCGCGGATAAGTGACCACCAGACGGTCCAGTTCCAACCGCTTCAAGGCTTCGCGCACGGGAGTGCGCCCAATCCCGAGGTCCTTCGCCAACTGGTCATCATTGAGGAGATCCCCGGGCTTGATGTCCAGCATCAGGAGCCGGTCGCGCAAACGCTCATACGCGACGTCGGCCAAGGATTTCCTGCTGGTATCGTCCGAGATTGCCAGAGTTCCAAATGCCACTGTGCCAGCCCTTTCCGCAGTTCCCGAAAACCTATTGACCTGTCCTTGAGACCAGTATACGCTGATTCCCAATCCTAATATATCAGTACGGGACTCAAGAATATATCTAAAGGAGGAGACATGACCCTCGTGGCGACAGACTCACCAACCAGCATCCTGCCCCAGCCAGCAGCGCTCAATGACGAGCAGGCTCAGAAGTTCGTACTCACATTGTCGTGCGTCGAGCGCGCCGGAATCGTGCAGGCGGTCACAACCTTCCTGTTTGAGCGCGGCTTCAACATTGACGAACACCAGCAGTTCGACGACGGCATCCGCCAGACGCTGCACCTTCGCACCGCCTTTTCCGGCTCCCCCGAATACTCGGCGGACCGGCTTGAGGAAGAGTTCAGTGCAATCGCTGACCGCTTCGACATGAAATTCAGCTTCCATGACCAGACCAAGAAGCGCGTGCTGGTCATGGTGTCCAAGTTTGGACACTGCCTTAACGATCTCATCTTCCGCTGGCGCGGCGGCAGCCTGGGCGGAGACCTCGTAGCTGTTGTTTCCAACCACGAGACCCACCGCGCCATGGCCGAGGCAGCCGGACTGCCCTTCATCCACATCCCGGTTACGCCGGACACCAAGGCCGAGGCGGAGCAGAAGCTCCTGGAACTCGTGGATGAGTACAAGGCTGACCTGGTGGTGCTTGCCCGCTACATGCAGGTACTCTCCGATAACCTGTGCCGCTCCCTCGAGGGCCGGGCCATCAATATCCACCACTCGTTCCTGCCTGGATTCAAGGGCGCCCGCCCCTACCACCAGGCCTATGATCGTGGCGTGAAGCTTGTTGGAGCAACCGCGCACTATGTCACGGCAGACCTCGACGAGGGCCCGATCATCGAGCAGGAAGTCATCCGCGTGGACCACAGCTACGGCCCCAACGCGCTCTCAACGGTGGGCCAGGATGCTGAAGCACTGGCACTGTCCAGGGCTGTCCGCTGGCACTGCGAACACCGCGTGCTGCTGGACCAGACCAGCACAGTCGTCTTCCGGTAAGACACCCTCCCCACCGTCCACACACACGAACTTCAGCAGGAGAAACTTTCATGACATCGACGCCTCGCATTGTCATCATCGGCGCTGGGATTGTCGGCACCAACCTCGCCGACGAACTGGTCACCCGCGGTTGGAACAACATCACCGTCCTGGACCAGGGGCCGCTGAACATGCCCGGAGGGTCCACGTCCCACGCACCGGGCCTGGTCTTCCAGACGAACCCTTCCAAGTCCATGGCACTGTTCGCCAAGTACACGGTGGAAAAGCTGCTCTCACTCACCGAAGACGGCCAGAGCTGCTTCAACCAGGTGGGAGGCCTGGAAGTCGCGACTACAGAGACCCGCCTGGCTGACCTGAAGCGCAAGCTCGGTTACGCACAGTCGTGGGGCATCGACGGCAAGATCCTCTCCCGCGAGGAATGCAAGGAGCTCTACCCCCTGATCAACGAGGAAGACATCCTTGGCGGCCTTCACGTTCCCACCGACGGCCTGGCCTTGGCCGCCCGCGCGGTCCAGCTGCTGATCAAGCGGACCGAAGCTGCCGGAGTCAAGTACCTCGGCAACACCGAAGTCACGGGAATTGAGCAGTCCGGCCGACGCGTCACGGGCGTCCAGACCGCCGATGGCGTCATCCCCGCCGACATTGTGGTTTCCTGCGCCGGCTTCTGGGGTGCGAAAATCGGCGAGATGATCGGTATGTCCGTACCGCTCCTCCCGCTGGCCCACCAATATGTAAAAACGACGCCGGTTCCGGCCCAGAAGGGTAAGAACGAACTACCCAACGGCGCCCAGCTGCCCATCCTCCGCCACCAGGACCAGGATCTCTATTACCGCGAGCACGGCGAGCGCTACGGAATCGGCTCCTACGCACACCGCCCCATGCCTGTGGATCTTGACGAGCTGGGCAGCTACGAGCCCAGCAGCATCAGCGAACACAACATGCCTTCGCGCCTTGACTTCACCCTTGAGGACTTCCTCCCCGCGTGGGAAGCAACCAAGCAGATCCTGCCGGCACTGCGCGAAAGTGAGATCGAGGATGGCTTCAACGGCATCTTCTCCTTCACTCCTGACGGCGGTTCCCTGGTGGGCGAATCCAAGGAGCTCGATGGCTTCTTCGTCGCCGAAGCCGTGTGGGTGACCCACTCTGCCGGCATCGCCCGCGCCGTTGCCGAGGTACTGGTTGACGGCAAGTCGCAGATCGACCTTGGAGACTGCGACATCCACCGCTTCGAAGAGGTCCAGCTGACGCCTGAATACGTCAGCGAAACTTCGCAGCAGAACTTCGTGGAAATCTACGATGTCCTGCACCCGCTCCAGCCCAAGCTCTCCCCCCGCAACCTTCGCGTCAGCCCGTTCCACGCCCGCCACAAGCAGTTGGGTGGCTACTTCCTTGAGGGTGGCGGATGGGAGCGCCCGTACTGGTTCGAGGCCAACGCTGAACTTTTGAAGGAAATGCCTGACGAGTGGCAGCCGCCTGCCCGCGACGCCTGGTCCGGGATGTTCAGCTCCCCCATCGCCGCAGCCGAGGCGTGGAAGACCCGTACCGCAGTTGCCATGTATGACATGACTCCCCTGAAGCGCCTTGAAGTCAGCGGCCCGGGCGCCCTGAAGTTGCTGCAGGAACTGACCACGGGTGATCTGGCCAAGAAGCCGGGCGCTGTGACCTACACGCTGCTCCTGGATGAGGCCGGTGGAATCCGAAGCGATATCACCGTGGCCCGCCTGAGTGAGGACACGTTCCAGTTGGGTGCCAATGGCAACATTGACACCGCCTACTTTGAGCGCGCTGCCCGTCACCAGACTGAAAACGGCAGCGCCGGCGATTGGGTCCAGGTTCGGGACACCACCGGTGGCACTTGCTGCATCGGCCTGTGGGGTCCGCTGGCCCGCGACCTCATGAGCAACGCCAGCAGCGACGACTTCACTAATGACGGCCTGAAGTACTTCCGCTCCAAGCAGGTCACCATCGGCGGCGTCACCGTTACCGCCATGCGGCTTTCCTACGTTGGTGAACTGGGCTGGGAGCTTTACACCAGCGCGGACAACGGCCAGCGCCTGTGGGATGCGCTCTGGAAGGCCGGCCAGCCGTTCGGCGTCATTGCCGCAGGACGCGCCGCCTTTAGCGCACTGCGCCTAGAAAAGGGCTACCGCTCGTGGGGCAGCGACATGACCACGGAGCACGACCCCTTCGAAGCAGGCCTCGGCTTCGCCGTAAAGATGGCCAAGGAGAACTTCGTCGGCAAGGCCGCCCTTGAGGGACGCACGGAGGAAAGCTCGGCACGGCGCTTGCGCTGCTTGACGGTCGACGACGGCCGTAGCCTTGTGCTGGGCAAGGAACCTGTGTTCTACAAGGACCAGGCAGTTGGTTACGTCACCAGCGCCGCCTACGGCTACTCGGTGAAGAAGCCAATTGCCTACGCCTACCTTCCTGCCGCCGTTTCAATTGGTGATTCCGTGGAGATCGAATACTTCGGACGCCGCATCCAGGCGACAGTCACCCAGGACCCGCTGTACGACCCCACCATGAGCAGGCTCCGCGGCTAAGGCCTGGCGGACGCTTCAGTTGGCCAGCGGCCCGGACTCATCCCCTCGCAACGGGGTCCGGGCCGCTGTCTTACCCGTTCTACTTCAGCCCGGCCTTACTTCGTCAACCAGCCCAGGAAGACACATGATCAGTTCAGAAACCATCAACGACTACCTTGCCAGGCTCGCTTCGCGGCAGCCCACCCCCGGCGGAGGTGCCGCCGCCGCCCTTCACGCCGCCCAGGGCGCCGCCTTGGTGGCCATGGTGGCCAGGTACACCACGGGTGAAAAGTATGCGCAGCATGCAGAACCCGTTGCCCGCATCACCAGCGCTGCGGACCATTTAATTGTTGAAGCGCTGCGCCTCGCAGACGCCGATGAGCACGCCTTCCAACGAGTAATTGATTCGTACAAACTCCCGTCCGGGACCGGGGAACTCAAGGCCGCGCGCGCTGCCGGCATCCAGGATGCCCTGGTCCAGGCGGCACACACACCTGCCCAGCTGATCAACCTGGCCGGTGAGGTGGTGGAACTCGCCACGGAACTCTTTGACATGGCCAACCCCAATGTCATCAGCGACGTCGCGGCAGCAGCAGATGCTGCCCGTGCCGCAGCCACAACCGCACGCGTCAACATCGACATCAACGTAGTGGCCATCAAGGATGGCGAAGCCCGCTCGCGCTTGGCAGAACAGACCGACGGCCTTGAGGAAAAAGTGGTCCTCGCAGCTGATTCCCTCGTCAAGCGCGTACGCGAAAGGATCCTCGCGTGAGTACTGAAGTGCTTTCCGGAAAGGGACTGGCCGCCCTCATCCAGCAGCGTGCGCAGGACGAGGCCCGCCTCCTTGAATATGAGGGCCAGCGCCCTTCACTGGCCGTGGTGGTGGCAACGGACGACGAGTCCACGCACTGGTACGTCCGCTCCATTGAGCGCGCCGCGGAGCGCGCCGGAATAGGCTGCCGGATCCTGGACCTTGGGCATGATGCCACGGAACAGGTGCTGGCGAGCGTGTTGAAAGACCTCAGCGCTGAGCAATCGGTCAACGGCATTATTCTTCAAACGCCGTTGCCCGCGGGTGTTCGAACAGACGCGCTCGTGGGGCTGATCGCTCCGGAAAAGGACATTGACGGGGCCAACCCGCTCAGCCTGGGCCGCCTGGCCGTGGGTCAGCCCGCCTTCGCCCCTGCAACCGCACAGGCCGTGGTGGAACTGCTTGAGCATTTCCAGGTTCCGCTCGCAGGACGGAGCGTCGCCGTCGTCGGGCGTTCCGCTGTGGTGGGAAAGCCGCTGTCCCTGCTGCTGCTCGAAAAGGACGCCACCGTCACCATCTGCCACTCCAAATCAGGGGCGCTTGAGCGCTATACCCGGCCCGCCGACGTCGTGGTTGTAGCCGCAGGGCGGACCGGGCTGCTGACGGGCAGCCACGTTTCGCCGGCGTCGGTAGTGATCGACGTCGGAACGAACGTCCTTCCGGACGGTTCCCTGGTGGGAGACGTGGACGAGGCCAGTGTCACTGGTGTGGCGGCTGCCCTGACGCCGGTACCCGGCGGGGTGGGCTCAGTGACCACCGCGTTGCTGCTCCTCCACACCACTGAAGCTGCCCGGGCACAAGCACGGCTGCTGGAGAAGACGGCCCTGGTTTCTGGAACCGCTGGATAGCCATGGAAACGCCGATCCGCCTGGAGGTTAGTCCCTCCGCTGACCTTGCCCGGCAACTGCCTCCCGCCTACGGGGCGCCGGGGATGATCAGCGTGACCTGCCTGCCGCATCACGGTCCGGCCAGGACGGTCGCTGCGTCGATTGAACTTGCCCGGCTGGGCTACCACGTCATCCCGCATCTGGCAGCCCGGAGCATCGCCAGCCAGGCAGAGCTGCACCTGTTCCTTCATCAATTGCATGACGAGGGCGTCCGGGAACTTTTCCTCATTGCCGGAGACCGCAGCGTACCTGCCGGCCCGTATTCCTGGAGCGGCCAGCTGATGGAGGACATCAAGGCTTTCCCGGAAGATTTCTCCCTTGGCATCGCCGGTTACCCGGAAGGCCACCCGCAACTGAGCGCAGAACAGTTGCGGAGCAGCCTGGCCGGCAAGTCACCCCTGGCGTCGTCCATGGTCACGCAAATGTGCTTTTCGGCGGAATCCATCAGCTCATACCTGCAGGAGTTGCACCGGGCCGGATCCCGGCTTCCAGTCTGGGTGGGCGTCCCCGGGCCGGTGTCCATGCAGAAGCTGCTGGCCATGGGTGCGCGATTGGGTGTGGGACGCTCACTCAAGCTGGCCCGCGGTACAGGAATGGCCAAGGCACTCCTGCGCGGTGGTGACGTCATGCGCTATGACAGCTCCGGCCTGATCCGGGAAGTTCATCAGGCCCTCGATGGCCATCCGCTGTTTGCCGGCATCCACGTCTACAGCTTCAACGACCTCAGCCGCCTACCCAGATTTGAAGGGAAGATCGCATGGCTTCCAAAGCCCCCCGTGAAAACATCGACGAGTCAAAGCTGACCGTCACCAAACCCAAGACAAAGGCTGTCGGCATTCCAGCCGTTGCCAACGCACTGAAGATCTCCCTGGAACAAATGGGCCCGGTGCGAAGCGTACAAACGCTGCTGGCAGTCAACCAGATCGATGGATTCGACTGCATGGGCTGCGCTTGGCCGGAACACGAGAAGCGCAACGCGGCAGAGTTCTGCGAGAACGGGGCCAAGGCCGTCGCCGAGGAAGCTACCAGGCGCCGTGTCACGCCAGAGTTCTTTGCCCAGCACTCCGTTGCTGAACTGAAGACCCGCGATGACTACTGGCTGGGCCAGCAGGGCCGGCTGACCCACCCTATGTTCCTCGATGAAGGCGCCACCCACTACACGCCCATCGAATGGGACAAGGCCTATGACCTCATGGCCGAGGAGCTCCGGGGCATGGACCATCCCGATCAGGCAGTCTTCTATACATCCGGCCGAACCTCCAACGAGGCTGCCTTCGTCTACCAACTCCTGGTGCGCGGCCTTGGCACCAACAACCTGCCGGACTGCTCCAACATGTGCCACGAGTCCTCAGGCTCCGCGCTGGTGGAAACCATCGGAATCGGCAAGGGGTCCGTAAGCTTGACCGACTTGGAGACGGCTTCGCTGATCTTCGTAGCCGGGCAGAACCCAGGCACCAACCACCCGCGCATGCTCAGCGCCCTGGAGAAGGCCAAGAAGAACGGCGCGGTCATCGTGTCCGTCAATCCACTTCCCGAAGCCGGACTCCTGCACTTTGAAAACCCCCAACACGTAGCAGGCATGGTGGTGGGAACCCAGCTGACGGATGACTTCCTCCAAATCCGTGCCGGCGGCGATCAAGCCCTCTTCCAGGGCCTCGGTAAATACCTCCTGGAAGCCGAAGCCGCGGGCCGCAAAACCCCGGGCCTGGAAACCGTCCTTGACCACAGGTTCATCGAGGACCACACCGTGGGCATCGACGAATACCTGCGCTTCCTGGAAAAGGTGGAGTGGGACGACATCGTGGAAGCAACAGGCCTCACCCTGGAGCAGATCCACTCCACAGGCGAACGGCTCCTGGCCTCGAACGCCACCATCGTGTGCTGGGCGATGGGATTGACCCAGCACAAACATTCGGTACCCACCCTCCGCGACGTCGTGAACGTCCTGCTGCTTCAGGGGAACATCGGCAAGCCCGGCGCCGGAGTTTGCCCAGTGCGCGGCCACTCAAACGTCCAGGGCGACCGCACCATGGGCATCTTCGAGAAGATGCCGGAAAAGTTCCATGACCGGCTGGACAACGAGTTCGAGTTCCTGTCACCACGGGAGCACGGCTTTGACACTGTTGCCGCCATCCGCGCCATGAGAGACGGAAAGGTCCGCTTCTTCATGGGGATGGGTGGAAACTTTGTTCGTGCCGCCCCTGACTCGGACGTTACGGAACAAGCGCTCGCCAACACACGGTTGAGCGTCCAGATCTCCACAAAGCTGAACCATTCGCATCTGTCCACGGGCAAGCGGGCTTTGATTCTCCCAACACTCGGACGCACGGAGAAGGACACGCAGCGGACCGGTGACCAGAGGGTTACCGTGGAAGACTCCATGAGCGCGGTCCATGCATCCCGGGGACGCCTCAAGCCTGCGAGCGAGCACCTCCACTCGGAAGTTGCCATTGTGTGCAATCTTGCCCACCGGCTCTTCACCGATGGCACCGTGCGCCTGCCCAACGCCCCCAAGGCCGCGTGGCTGTCGATGCGTGATGACTACTCGCTGATCCGCAAACACATCGAGGCCGTGTTCGATGGCTTCGAGAACTTCGAAGAGCGGATCCAGCACCCGGGCGGCTTCGTGCTGCCGCACCCGCCGCGCGATGCCCGGAAGTTCGATACCGCTTCAGGCAAAGCACACTTCACAGGCAACGAGCTTGAATACATCAAGGTCCCGCCCGGCAGGCTGGTGCTCCAAACGCTGCGGTCGCACGACCAGTACAACACCACCATCTACGGCAAGGACGACCGCTACCGCGGCATCCATGGTGGGCGGAGGGTGGTCCTCATCAACGAGTCCGATATCGCGGAGCTGGGGTTTGCTGATGGTGAGATGGTCCACCTGATTTCAGAATTCCAGGGAACTGAACGCCGCGCAGAAGACTTCCGCATCGTTTCGTACTCCACTCCCAAGGGGTGCGCCGCTGCCTACTACCCGGAAACCAACGTCCTTGTACCGCTGGACTCTGTTGCCGATACCAGTGGGACGCCGACGTCCAAGTCCGTCATCGTCCGGCTCGAACGGGCCTGAATGAGTCTGGACACAGTGTGATACATGCCATAGTATGTGACTGATATATCTTTCCTATTGGATCAAAGATATTAGGAGACCAGGCGCCGGAGCCCGCGCCCACCAAGAGCAATTTGCCCTCATGAAGACATCTATCAATGGAGAAACAATGTCTGATATCACCCAAGTCCAAGCAGATGCTGTACTAGCTGCGGCGCGCGACGCCGCGCGCGGAACCGAAACAGCAATGAACATCGCCGTGGTGGACGCCGGCGGCAACCTCAAGGCCTTCACCCGCATGGACAGGGCCTGGCTCGGCAGCATCGACATCTCCATCAAGAAGGCACGCACCGCCCGCTACTTCGACATGCCCACGGGCGCAATCGGCGAGCTTTCGCAGCCGGGGGGACCGTTGTACAACATCGAGGTCTCCAACGGCGGACTCATTACGTTCCCGGGTGGCATCCCCCTGCGAGGGGAGGACGGCACTGTAATCGGGGCGATCGGCGTCAGTGGCAGCACGGTAGAGAACGACCACACCGTGGCGTCCGCAGGAGCAGCAGTAGAGCTTCAGGGCGCGGCCCGGCCGTAAGCAAAGAAAAAACTGTCCAATTGCCCGTGAATGGTGCTTCGGTGGCCTGAAACCTGGGGAGGTATTTCCTCATCGAAGCACCGCTCTCGGGCAATTGGGCAGCATTCATTTTCCGTATCACCACATGCCCAAGGAGTGTCCATGTCTGGAAACCGAGCAGTCGCCTACAAGGAACCCGGTGTCGTCGAAATCATCAACACTGACTACCCGACGTTCGAACTCAAGGACGGACCGGGCGTCAACCCGGCCAACGTCGGCCGGAAGGTACCGCATGGCGCGATCCTCCGCACGGTGACAACCAACATCTGCGGTTCCGACCAGCACATGGTCCGCGGCCGCACCACAGCCCCACAGGACCTGGTCCTCGGCCACGAAATCACCGGCGAAGTGGTGGAGGTAGGTCCCGACGTCGAGTTCATCAAGGTGGGCGACATCGTCTCGGTGCCGTTCAACATTTCCTGCGGCCGGTGCCGGAACTGCAAAGAGCAAAAGACCGGGATCTGCCTCAACGTCAACCCTGACCGCCCGGGCAGCGCTTACGGCTATGTGGATATGGGCGGCTGGGTAGGCGGACAGGCCGAATACGTGCTGGTTCCCTATGCCGACTGGAACCTGCTGCGCTTCCCGGACCGCGACCAGGCCCTGGAAAAGATCATGGACCTGACCATGCTCTCGGACATCTTCCCCACAGGCTTCCACGGCGCCGTTACAGCCGGCGTGGGCGTAGGGTCCACGGTGTACGTCGCCGGTGCCGGCCCTGTGGGTCTGGCTGCCGCCGTCGGCGCGCAGTTGCTTGGCGCCGCCGTCGTGATTGTGGGCGACATGAACGAAGACCGGCTGGCACAGGCGCGCTCGTTCGGCTGCGAAACCGTCAACGTCTCCAACGGCGACCCGAAGGAGCAGATCGCGCAGATCCTCGGAGTGCCGGAAGTGGATTGCGGCGTAGACGCGGTTGGCTTCGAAGCCCGCGGCCACGGAAGGGACGCCTCGCACGAGGCTCCCGCCACCGTGCTGAACTCCCTTATGGACATCACCGCAGCCGGCGGCTCCCTGGGTATCCCGGGCCTCTACGTCACGGGCGATCCGGGCGGAATCGATGAAGCAGCCAAGCACGGCTCCCTCTCGCTCTCACTGGGTACCGGCTGGGCAAAGTCCCTGTCCTTCACCACGGGCCAGTGCCCGGTGATGAAGTACAACCGCCAATTGATGATGGCCATCCTCCACGACAAGGTCCAGATCGCCAAGGCAGTCAATGCCCAAGCCATCCCCCTTGAGGACGCTCCCCGCGGCTACGCCGAGTTCGACGCCGGCGCGGCAACAAAGTTCGTACTGAACCCGAACGGCTACGTGAAGGCTTAGTACGCAAACACCAGGAAGGGGGCATCATGCTCGCGCAGGAAATTCTCTGCGGCACTTCGCCAACATCCCACGTGCCCTGCGAGCGGATGCCTGCCCCAACGTGGTCCGAAGCCCGGCAGATGGCCTTCGATTGCGCTGTTCCGCTTGCGTCAGCGTCTGTACCACTGGCGGACGCGATCGGAAACGTGCTGACCACTGATGTGACGGCGTGCCAGGACCTTCCGCACTACGCGTCCTCTGCCATGGATGGCTGGGCCATTCATGGCGGAGGACCGTGGGAGATCACGACGCCGGGGCTGCCGCTGTCACCGGGACAAGCCAGCGTCATTGCCACCGGTGGCCTGGTTCCGGAAGGTGCCGTGGCGGTACTTCGGAAGGAGAGCGGACACGCCTTCGACGCCGGATACGGGCTGCAGCTCGCACTGAAACCCGACGCGAAACCCGGCGAGACGCTCCCTGGGCGGCATATACGGCCAGCCGGTGAAGAAGCCCGGGCCGGCGACGTCCTCGTGCCCTCCGGCACACTCCTTAATCCAGCCCACATTGCCCTTGCTGCCGTAGCAGGCCACGACCAACTGCAGGTGCAACGCAAGCCGCGGGTCGCCGTCGTGCTTACCGGCTCCGAGGTGGTGACCTCGGGTGTGCCGGCAGCGGGGCAGGTTCGCGACAGCTTCGGCCCGCAACTCGGCGCCGTGATTTCCCAGCTGGGCGGAATTCCAGGCGGCCAGCAACGGATCGGCGACTCATACGAAGAGTGGCTGTCCGCACTTGACTCTCCGCACGGAGGCGGACACCCGGATGTCACGATCACCACCGGCGGCACCGGCAAATCCGGAACTGACCACTTCCGCGCCGCAGTGGCCGCGCTCGGTGGGCGCCTACTGCTCGACGGCGTCGCTATGCGCCCCGGTCATCCTGCAGTATTGGCTGAACTCCCTGACGGCCGCTTCATCATCGGCCTCCCAGGCAACCCCTTGGCCGCAATGATGGCCCTCATGACCATCGGCGAACCACTGCTCGCTGCCCTCCAAAACAGGCCTTTCCGGACACCTGGCCACCTCACGTCCGCGGCGGACGTCGATCCGGGTCCTGGCCGGACACAACTCATCCCCTGCACCTTCGTCCACGGGCTCGCTTTTCCTGCTTCCCACACGGGTCCCGGCATGATGCGCGGGCTGGCTTGGGCCGACGGTTTCATGGCCGTTCCCCCTGGCGGAGTTGAAGCAGGCGAACCCGTCCCTGTCATGCCGCTGCCCTGGACCAGCGCCTGGTCAAGCGGCTGGTCAAGCGGCTGGTCACAGGCGCAAGCAACCACCGATTTCCCCAACCTGTCAGGAAGGTACGCACCATGGCACGGATGACACAGCGCCGGAAGATACACCGCTTCCATCTGGACGGGACAGGTACCGAATATCCGGTGCGGTTCAAGGAAGACGTCCTCGCCGCCGAGGAGCCCCTGGAAATCAGGATCGGCGGCCGCTCCTTCGCCGTGACCATGAGGACTCCAGGAGACGACTTTGACCTCGTAGCCGGATTCCTGGTGTCCGAGGGCATCATCCGCAGCCAGTCCGAGCTGATCTCCCTGCGTTTTTGTGCCGGCGAGAAGGACGGAACGCAAACCTTCAACGTTGTGGAGGCCCAGCTTCGCTCCGACGTGCAGATGCCCGACACCATGCGGCACGTCTACACCTCCAGCTCGTGCGGCATCTGTGGAACGGACTCCATCGAAGCCGTCCGCAAGACCCTTCATTTCGATCCCTCCCAGGACCCGCTGCGGGTTCCCGTTGATATCCTGGCCGAACTGCCCGAACGCCTCCGGGAAGCCCAGGCGGTGTTCGACAGGACCGGTGGAGTCCACGCCGCCGGGCTCTTCAGGGTGGACGGCGCCAGCCCCGAACTCCTCTGTTTGCGGGAGGACGTGGGCCGCCACAACGCCGTGGACAAAGTAGTGGGCTGGGCACTGCGCCAGGATCTGCTGCCCCTGACGGGCTTGGTCCTGCAGGTTT